>CP060294.1 GCA_014302835.1 Pedobacter sp. PAMC26386 | reverse complement strand
CCGCACCTTCCGGTACGGCTACCTTGTTACGACTTAGCCCCAGTTATCGGTTTTACCCTAGGACGCTCCTTGCGGTTACATACTTTAGGTACCCCCAACTTCCATGGCTTGACGGGCGGTGTGTACAAGGCCCGGGAACGTATTCACCGTATCATTGCTGATATACGATTACTAGCGAATCCAACTTCAAGAGGTCGAGTTGCAGACCTCTATCCGAACTGTGAATGGCTTTTGGAGATTTGCTTGCTGTTACCAGCTTGCTGCCCTCTGTACCATCCATTGTAGCACGTGTGTAGCCCCGGACGTAAGGGCCATGATGACTTGACGTCGTCCCCTCCTTCCTCTCTGTTTGCACAGGCAGTCTGTTTAGAGTCCCCACCTTAACGTGCTGGCAACTAAACATAGGGGTTGCGCTCGTTGCGGGACTTAACCCAACACCTCACGGCACGAGCTGACGACAGCCATGCAGCACCTAGTTTCGTGTCCTTGCGGACTCATCTATCTCTAAATGATTCACTAACTTTCAAGCCCGGGTAAGGTTCCTCGCGTATCATCGAATTAAACCACATGCTCCTCCGCTTGTGCGGGCCCCCGTCAATTCCTTTGAGTTTCAATCTTGCGACCGTACTCCCCAGGTGGAATACTTAACGCTTTCGCTTAGCCGCTAACTGTGTATCGCTAACAGCGAGTATTCATCGTTTAGGGCGTGGACTACCAGGGTATCTAATCCTGTTTGATCCCCACGCTTTCGTGCCTCAGCGTCAATAAAATCATAGTAAGCTGCCTTCGCAATCGGTGTTCTGTGACATATCTATGCATTTCACCGCTACTTGTCACATTCCGCCTACCTCTAATTCATTCAAGCTCTTCAGTATCAAGGGCACTGCGATGGTTGAGCCACCGTCTTTCACCCCTGACTTAAAAAGCCGCCTACGCACCCTTTAAACCCAATAAATCCGGATAACGCTTGGATCCTCCGTATTACCGCGGCTGCTGGCACGGAGTTAGCCGATCCTTATTCCTTCGGTACATTCAGCTACTTACACGTAAGTAGGTTTATTCCCGAATAAAAGCAGTTTACGACCCAGAGGGCTGTCTTCCTGCACGCGGCATGGCTGGTTCAGAGTTGCCTCCATTGACCAATATTCCTTACTGCTGCCTCCCGTAGGAGTCTGGTCCGTGTCTCAGTACCAGTGTGGGGGGTCATCCTCTCAGATCCCCTAGACATCGTGGTCTTGGTGGGCCGTTACCCCGCCAACTAACTAATGTCACGCATGCCCATCTTAATCCTATAAATATTTGATCATTGTATAATGCTATACTGTGATTTTATGCGGTGTTAATCCGAATTTCTTCGGGCTATCCCCCTGATTAAGGTAGGTTGCATACGCGTTACGCACCCGTGCGCCACTTTCCTCTCTAGCAAGCTAAAGAGTATCGTTCGACTTGCATGTATTAGGCCTGCCGCTAGCGTTCATCCTGAGCCAGGATCAAACTCTCCATTGTAAAATGTTGTTGTTTGAACGCTGACCATTCTTAACTTGTATTAATAATAGTCTTATTCTTATTTGTCTGTCAGAATAGACTTAAAAAACTCGCGCGGTTCATGTACTTTGAACTTGTACGTGTTTACCTCGCTACGTTTGTAAATGACATCTCTTTAATGAACTTCTCGGCGGTACCTCACGGTCGCCTTTTATATGTTGCAATGTTCCTCTTTCATTTCCCTCAGGTCTTAATATTCCTGATTCTTTCCCAGTTTCGCATCGTTTCAATCTTGTTATCATGAAAGCTAACATCCGTTAACTTTCTTCCCCTTTTTGTTGGGACTGCAAAGGTAGAAATCTTTTTTGCTTTAGCAAGCTTTTTATTTTTTATTTTTCGAAAGTTTTTATCCTTTCTCAAGCTTACCAATACTCCTACTTTTTACTTCCTTTCAATCTTCTGCACTACATCCTTTTCACTATTGCCCTTCCTCCGAAGCGGGATGCAAAAGTAGGAAAATTCAACCGTCTTCCAAACATTAATCCACTATTAATTGTATCAAACTCCTAATACACTGGTTTACAACCCTAAAAAATATAAACCCTATTCAGCCGGTATTACTTTACCATTCAATTGATAGCTTTTCACCATTCAAATGGTATGCTCTGGCTATTCAAATGATATCTTTTTATTATTCAATCAATATCTTTTTCTAGTCCAATTGATACAGAATACCTCAGATTTCAGCAATCAAATACAATTAAATTATACTCGAACGTTTGAAATACATCAAAATCGCCAGATTTAATCAGCCAGGCAAACTCAATTAAACTAACAATCACTAACATTTACCCCAAGGTAATAGGCGACTATCACCACCTATCGACCCTATCACTGTATATTATATAATAGTATATATAACTATAACATAATGAAAGAGGATTCCCTATCCTTTTAATTGCAAAGACAAGACATCCGCATTCAGAACTGGTTTACGTTCGGTTTGTAGCCCGGGTAAGTCTAACCTCACACCGATCTTACTCCCTGTAAACTCTATCAGTTTCAACTAGCTAAAATTAATAGAGTTTGCATAGAGTCACCATAGACTCACCATAGACTTAGCGAGACTAATAGGCAATTGCTAACCCTTTCAAAACCTGATTATTTATCCTGGTAGCTTAAGATCAAAAACTCTTCCTCAGCCATTAGCCAGTCAGGGACTCTACCAAACAGCATAAAGTACACTTTCTATTCTCCTCCCTGTTGGTACACTATTGAAGCACTCACGACCCCATCAGCAACAAATAACCGCAGATCTAGTGCTTTATTTATTGCCGACGAGGAAGGAAAAATAACGTGGCGTCATTTACAAGGCCCCTGGATTTAAACTCCAGGGGCCTTTACTATTCATTCTAAACGAAGAAACCCTTATTTGAATTTATTTTTCAAAGCTTCCAGTTTCGTTTGCAAATCACCCTCTGGCTGTGCTTTCACCTGCTGAGGTTTTGGTCTGCTGTTTTGAGGTCTATTAGCTGCATCAACCCTGTTATTTTCAGGCTTTCTATTCGCAACAGGCCTTTCCACTTTTACACGCGCAGCAGGTTTAGGTGCATTTTCACTTTTCATAGACAGTGAAATACGTTTCCTTATTACATCAATTTCTTTGACCGTTACTTCAACCTTCTGACTTACTTTAACCACATCATTAGGATTGGCTACAAATTTATCTGCAAGCTGACTGGTATGTACTAAACCATCCTGATGTACACCTATGTCAACGAAAGCACCAAAATTGGTGATATTAGTTACAATACCAGCTAATTTCATCCCTACTTTCAGGTCATTGATTTCATTCACACCATCTGTAAAGCTAAAGGCTTCAAATTGCTCCCTTGGGTCTCTTCCTGGTTTAGCCAGCTCGCCCATAATATCGTTCAACGTTGGTAAACCTACATTTTCACTAATATATTGCTGTAACTTAATTTGTTTTTGAAGTTTTACATCTTTTAAAAGCTCATCCACGGAATAACCTAAATCTTTTGCCATCTGACTAACCAAAGTATAACGCTCCGGGTGGACACCACTTGCATCCAAAACATGTATCGCATCTCTGATTCTTAAGAAACCAGCCGCCTGCTCATAAGCTTTATCACCTAAACGCGGGACTTTCTTTAAACTTTCGCGATTTTTGAAAGCACCATGCTCATTTCTATAAGTCACAATATTTTGCGCAAGCTGTGGGCCTAATCCTGAAACATAAGCTAAAACCTGTTTAGAGGCTGTATTTAATTCTACACCAACTGCATTTACGCAACTCATTACCGTATCATCCAGCGATTGCTGCAGTTTAGTCTGATCTACATCATGCTGATATTGTCCAACTCCAATAGATTTAGGGTCAATCTTAACCAGTTCAGCTAACGGGTCCATTAACCGGCGACCAATAGAGATAGCTCCCCGAACCGTAATATCCTGTGTTGGGAATTCTTCGCGAGCCACTTCGGAAGCGGAATAGATCGATGCTCCGTTTTCATTAACCATTACAATCAATACGCCGGATAAGTTCAGACCTCTGATAAAAGTTTCTGTTTCTCTTCCAGCCGTGCCATTTCCAATTGCAATAGCTTCAACTTCATGTTTAACACATAATTTTTGGATTGCATCCGCAGCATTTTTGATATTTCCCTGTCCGGTATGCGGATATATTGTCGTATTCTCTAACAATTTACCCTGTCTGTCCAGACAAACTACTTTACATCCTGTACGGAAACCAGGATCTACTGCCAATACATTTTTCTGCCCCATTGGTGCAGCAAGCAATAGCTGTCTTGCATTTTCAGCAAATACCCGGATTGCTTCTTCATCTGCCTTTTGTTTAGCTAATAAGCGAAGCTCGGTTTCCATCGCCGGGCCTAACAAACGTTTATAACAATCATGCAAAGCCAATTCTACTTGTTTAGAAGAAGCATTGTTGCCTTGAAGAACCTGTCTTTCCAGAATTTCAATCGCCCCATCCTCTTCAGGGATAGCCTCTAATTTCAATATAGACTCATTTTCTCCGCGTCTCATTGCTAAAACACGGTGAGAGGGTGCAGATTTCACCGCTTCTTCCCATTCAAAATAGTCTTTATATTTTATCCCCTCTTCTTCTTTACCTTTGATCACTGAAGATTTAAGTACCGCTTTTTGCTGAAAATACTTACGCATATCGGTGCGGACTTCTGCATTTTCATTAATCATTTCTGCGATAATATCTCTTGCACCGGCCAAAGCTTCCTCTGTATTCGCAACACCAAGTTCCATATTCAGATATTTAACCGCTTCTTCGTCAGGATTCAATTTTCCCTGTTCAAAAATCAGAAGCGCTAAAGGTTCCAGTCCTTTACGTCTTGCTTCAGAAGCCCTGGTTTTTCTTTTCGGTTTGTAAGGAAGATAAATATCTTCGATAGTGGTGATGTTTTCTGCCGCATTAATCTGAGCTTCAAGCTCTGGCGTCAGTTTACCCAGCGTGGTCAGCGCTTTCAGAATAGCCTCACGTCTTTTATCAAGTTCACGTAATTGCTGGAAACGGTCACGAACCGCAGCCACTTGTACCTCATCTAAACTTCCGGTGACCTCTTTACGGTAACGGGAAATAAAAGGTACTGTGGCTCCTTCATCTAATAATTCAATAGTTGCAATAACCTGTTTTTCTGAGACTGCTAATTCTGCAGCAATAATCTTTGAGTGATTATTCATGTTAAAATATTGGGTGAGGGTTTAAGAAACAGCTAATAATTGTAAAACGGTTTCTGTGAATTTAAATTTCTTCGGGTAAAGGTAAAAAACAAAAAATCCCGCATGGGGTTAGCCAGCGGGATAATATATAAACAGTTCTTAATAACTTATTTTGTTACGTACATTACTTCTTTCACCGCTTTAATTACACGTTCAGCATTTGGTAAGCTGGCAGCGATTAAAGTTGGTGCATATGGCAATGGTACATCTGCACAAGTGATACGTAAAACTGGCGCATCTAAGTGATCGAAAGCATTTTTCTGTACATTGAAAGCAATTTCAGACGAAATTGAAGCCAATGGCCACGCTTCTTCTACAATTACCAGGCGGTTTGTTTTCTTAACAGACTCAATGATTGCAGGATAATCGATAGGGCGTACAGTACGTAAATCGATTACTTCAACACTGATTCCTTCTTTAGTTAATTCTTCAACAGCTGGATTAACAACGCGTGTCAGCATTTTGCCAAAAGTAACGATAGTTACATCAGTACCTTCTTTAACTATTCTGGCTTTTCCGATAGGAAGGTAATATTCTTCCTCTGGAACTTCACCTTTATCACCGTACATTACTTCCGATTCCATGAAAATAACTGGATCCGGATCAATGATAGCTTGTTTTAATAAACCTTTAGCTTCGTAAGGAGTTGAAGGAATAACAACCTTCAAACCTGGGCAGTTTGCATACCAGTTCTCAAAATTCTGAGAGTGTTGTGCACCTAACTGACCTGCGTTACCTGTTGGGCCACGAAATACAATTGGGATAGAAAACTGACCACCGCTCATTGATAACATTTTTGCAGCTCCGTTTATTATCTGATCGATAGCAACCAGGGAGAAGTTGAATGTCATAAACTCTATAATTGGAACTAATCCATTCATAGCCGCACCAATACCGATACCGGTAAAACCAAGCTCAGCAATTGGGGTATCGATGATACGTTTGTCACCAAACTCATCAAGCATTCCCTGACTTACTTTGTATGCACCGTTGTATTGCGCAACTTCTTCGCCCATTAAGAATACGTTTTCGTTCTTACGCATTTCTTCGCTCAAAGCTTCACGCAAAGCTTCTCTAAATTGAATCTCTCTCATTGTATATTCAAATGTTAACTGCCGGCAAATATAACTATTGTAACGTAATAATAAAGTTTGTTTTAATTACATTACAAAGCGATTATTATTATCAGGATTGTTGCCCTACTTCCCACAGAGGGACAAATAAGGGCAGTATGTACAATTATCGGGTAGTATAGTATGTATAAAAGGAATTTCCGGATTAAATAATTCCTCCAGTTTTTCCCGGAGTAAACGACTAAAATCTGTTTTCGAACGTTCTAAATGTTCGGCCTGTAACTGCATTTTCTTCCCCCTGCCTTCAGAAAAATTGAAAAGTGTACCTTCTTTTCTCATCTTACGAATCAGGTACAAATTCGGCTCCATACCACTTAGCCCCCTGGACTGTTCATAAACATAAGTATAAAAAAGAGTCTGGATCAATGCCTTATTTTGTTTGTCCGTTTCCGGGTCAAAAATCTCTTCCAGCGAACTGTAATGGAGTTCATCCCGACCAGTTTTATAATCTACCACTCTGGTTACTCCATTTTTCTGATCTACCCGGTCAATAATTCCATGTAATGTGACTTGCCTTTCTACACCTCCTACTTCGATCTTAAAATAAATCTCATCCTTACTTTCCAGCCCTATAATCGAGAATGGAGCTTCTTTTTCATCATGATCCAGAATCACATTCGCATATTCTGAAACAATAGCTAGTACAACCTGCTGCATTCCATTTGCAGTTAGTACATGTTTTTCGTCGTCAAACATAACTTTTACAAAAGCGAGTTCAGTTAATCTGGATAAGTGTTTTCGATGTTCAACGATCTGTTCTTTAGTGATATATGGCGTTTTTGCTTTGAGTTCTTCGTAGAATTTTTCCAGTACAAAGTGCAGCATCGAACCAATATAATTAGCCTCAAGATTCTCAGAAAGTTCTTTTGGCTCTTCTATTTTAGCGATATATCTGTAAAAAAACTGAACCGGACAGTTCATATAAACGGTTAATGCTGTTGCTGAAATTCTTGCTAAAGGGTCTTGCTGATCCAGATACAGGTTCAGACGTTTCAACACTTCTCCTTCTTTTTTGATATTTAACGTAACCGGATGTTCTGTAGCAACAGCTTGCGACTGGTCAAAATAAGTAAAATGGTGACCACTTTCAAACTCTAACTGACGTAAAAACCTGCTTGGCTCTCCTGTTGTATTGTCATCTGCCTGCCCATTATAAACCAGGCTAATCTTTCTTGAACGTTGCAGCAGCCGATAGAACATATATGCCGAAATTGCGTCCTGGTTTTCAATTACTGGCAAGCCGTAAGCTCTGCGGATACTGTCAGGAATAAAACTTGGGGAGACACTTACCTGCGGTAAAATACCTTCATTGACACCTAAAATATAGATATGATCAAAATCAAGACTCCTGCTTTCCAGTAGTCCCATCACCTGCACGCCTTCTAATGGCTCTCCGCTTAACGGAACAGCAATTCCCTGCACTGCTTTTTGAATCAGAGATAAAACGAAAGGTAAAGGTAAACGTGCGGCAAATTCTGCCAATGTATCATGTAAACGGTTTAATTCTTTGATGGTGGCAATAAATAAATCTACTTCAGTTTGTTTTAAAGTCTTTTCCTCTACCTGCTGGGTTAAAACTAATTTTAAAACCTCCTGAAGATTAACAATTGCTGAAGAACCCGTATTTCTTTTGGTAAAAAACAAAGCCGCTAATTCACCCGAATGTTGTAGTAAGGGAATATCTACTTCAATCAGTTGTTTCGATAAAATTTCCTGCTGCAGCGTATTCCGCGTTTCTTGCGAAATACCTACCAGCGGATGGGATAAAAAGGCCTCCACTTCTCTATGATAGACTGTATCTTTTTTTCCGCTGGCTAGTTGCGACTGTACGGATAACCAGATATCTGCGAGTCCAAAAATAGAGGTTGCTAACAATGGATAACCCATCGTAACGTTCAGCTCTACCACAGCCCGGCCATCTTCTCCGTTATAATGTGTTGGAATAGTTTGCAAAACAGGCAGAAGTAAACTCTCATCGGCAAGGATTAAAGCAATTTTACCTGCATTATCTGCCGCATCCAGTATCGGGTAATCTTCTTCCAGTTCCTGCTGCAAGATCTTTGCCTGCGCAGTCTGCCCCTGTGTTTTATAGACTCTGATTTCCTTTTTCTCTGCTCTAATCAATGGTTTGCTTTGGCCAAGGGCATTGGGCAAACCTAGTCTCTGAATATTTTTCCGAAGAAATAATCCCGCTTCCTGGGTATCATCCTCCATATAGTAAGTATCGGTATCAAAATAAAAGAGCGCTTTTTCAGCTTCATTCCAGCGTTTAAAAATGACTGCTTCGGCATTACTCAAAGCATTAAAACCAGCAAAGACTAATTTACCCTTTGCAAAATCATCTATAAAACCAGGTCTGTCTGCTGTTCCATTAGCTAATTTCCGATAAACATGTGCCATAGAGGTCAGTCCTTTTGCGGCGAGGGCATTGTGGAAGCCGCGATATAACTGAGGCATCCTGCGCCACATTCTGATGAACTGCTCCTGGTGGTTTTTCTGTTTTCCTGTAGAAAATGAAGTCCAGAACTGTTCCAGAAATTGTTGCTGCTCTGGGGTAAGGTGCTGGAATTCCTTTTCGATGACAGCAATATCCTCCAATTCTTCAAATAACTGTTCCGCATTCACCAGATCATTGTCTATCTGGGCAAAATCACTCAGTATAATTCTTGCGATCGGATAAAAAACATCCGGTTTGATCTCATTTGATCCTTCTGCTTTCAGTAGTTCATTGTATTGCTGGTGCAAAGTAAAAAACTGGGTAAAACCATCAGCAATCAACAGATCTGTTGAGAGTGCAAAGAATTCTTGTATGGTAAAAAAGGATGGACTCCAGAAAGGTTTACCTATTGTGTCGGCCAAATGGTGCTGCAAATAAGAAACCGGACGTTTATTGTTAAATATCACGGCAGCATGGTGCAGTTGATCTCCTAACCTGTCTACTAAATCTTCCGCAACTTCTTTTAAAAATGCTTTCATGGCTTAAACCAAAATCAATTCGCCAATCGTGGCATAAAATAAATAGGTACTTACTTTCGGATAGCCCATTTCCAATAAAAGATTTCGGTAACCGTGTACTTGTTTCACATGGTTGCGACTCTGTTTTTTAGTGAACTTATAATCAATGACAATGACTTCTTTTTCGGTAAACAATACCTTATCCGGACGGTAACTTTTACCTGTAATATCGATAATACTTTTCTCATTTACACTCTGGGTACTATTCAGCAACAGATTTTGAAGCGCTTTATGCTGCAAAACGTTCAAGGTCTGCTTTTTGAAATCTGCCATTTCCTGTTCTTTAAAAAAACCTTCAGTCAGCATCTGCCCTAAAACATCATCCACTTCAGTTATATCTGCAACCCTGGCCAGTACTTCATGTAAAAGACTTCCTTCTCGTCCTGCACTATCATTTAATAACATATCAATCTCTTTCTTTTTGAGATCACTGTTAAAAACTTCGCTTAGTCTATCTGATACCGGATATTCTTTCAGATTGATAATTTCCGGGCCAATAGGTTTGGAAGAGCCTCCCGAATTTTTCTTCACGACTTCCTCTTCCAGCAGGAACCTTCCTTCAGAGCTAAGCTGATCTTCAAAGATTCGGATTAACAGGTCACCAATGGTACTAATACTGTCTGTTTTTTTACCCAAACAGCTCATGTATAAATATTCTTTTGTCCGCGTTGTCGCTACATACAGCATATTTAAAGCATCCATATTATTATAAAGCAGCTCTTCGTAATAAGGGATGGCAACGGCCGATGCTCCTAAAGCAGAAGTATATTTCAGCGGGATACTTTGCAGTTGATGATAGGGAGTATTTGCCGCAGGAACCCAGAAGATACTATTGATTTTTCCATTGATATCCCAATTACAAAAAGGGATCATCACGACTTTAAAAGCAAGACCTTTAGATTTATGGATGGTGATTACCTGTACTGCAGCTGTATTTTCTGATGAAGGCAGCGTTTTTCTGCCTCCTTCTTCTTTCCAATACTTCAAAAATGAGGTAATTCCCTTTTCTCCCTGCCGGCCAATGTTACCTGCCAAATCCCTTAACGCAAATAAATAAGGTAAGTGACTTGAATAAGCAGTTTCATTCAGCCCATAAGCCGAAATTAATTTTTCCAGCAATTCTGGTAAAGGCTGCTGCATCCAGCTACGCCAATGCTTACATAAACTGACAGGCAGGAATTCTGTTAATTCTTCAAGCTGTTTGTTTTTTAAATTAAATAAAGATGCAGGGTCAAGTATGCGCTGCTGTATTTGTGCATATAAACTAATACAGTTTGCTTTGTATAAAGCCGTATTGGATGGCATTCCTGCCATAACCATTAGGGTATCGATCAGTATTTTTACTGCGGTATTGTTAGCGATCAGCAGAGCTTCGCCAGAAATTACATTGATGTTATTTTCCATCAGTGTATCTACTACGGCAATCGCTTCCGAGTTTGAACGGACCAATACACAGGCATCACCAGCCTGATAACGTTTTTCTTCTATTAAAAGCCGCTTAAGTGTCGCGACCATTTTGCGAAGTGCTTCTGTTTTGAAGCTTGTTTTATTTAATGGGGCGTCATTTTCATCAATCTTTAAGACGTTGAAATCAATTGTACCCCCATCAGCAGTTTTTGTGGTAAGTTTTTGTTCCGCTTCAGCATAGACATCTGTAATAATATGACTAAAACCTTTCTCTTCCCACCATTCATTTAAAGTCAGATTAGCAGTTTGCCCCTCAACTGTGCTATTAATGTTTTTTTGCATTAATATAGGCAGTGCCTTAAACAGGATATTATTAAAACTTATAATATTTTTTGTACTCCTATAATTCTCTTCCAGACTGGAATCCGTCACGTAAGCACTTCCTATATCTTTTTTGGCTTCCTGATGAAGGATATTCCAATCACCATTCCGCCATCTGTAGATAGATTGTTTGACATCCCCTACAATTAAATGATCGATTAGGTTGCCGTTCGCTTCGGCCAATGCATTTTTTAACAGCGGCCTGAAATTCCCCCATTGATTAGCTGAGGTGTCCTGGAATTCATCAAATAAGAAGTGACGGTACCGGCTACCGGTTTTTTCCCAGATAAAAGCTGGGTTATCATCATCTTCGCCCGTAATCCCTTTTAGAAGGTTTTGTGCATCGCTGATTAGTAAA
Organism: Pedobacter sp. PAMC26386; assembly: GCA_014302835.1. Lineage (GTDB taxonomy): Bacteria > Bacteroidota > Bacteroidia > Sphingobacteriales > Sphingobacteriaceae > Pedobacter. The sequence continues at coordinate 4,785,217 of CP060294.1, read as the reverse complement.
CTTCCACTTTCTTCGCGATAAGTTTTTAACAGGATAGCCATTTCCTGCATCAGACGCAGGTAATATAAGTTCTTATTGAAAGCCTGTGCTAAGATATAATCAGGCAACCCATCGGTGTAATTGTGGTATAAATCCCGGATAACTGGGTTCAGACTATCGTATAGGGAGGTATCACTGCCAGGTTTAAACCATTCTTCTGGTTCATCAATAAGTTTAGCTAAGCTTTCAAGCTTGGCGAAATCCTCTTTCTTTTCCAGATCAAAATCTTCATCTGCAATTTTCTTTAGATTATTTAGTGGAGATCTGGATTTCCCTTTCAAGTTATCAAGGTTAATTCCTGAAGATTCAAAAATAACCAGCGCTTTTGCAGAAAGCTGTTTGACTATATCTTGAAACTGTGCAATCTGTTTTTTAGTGTCTTTATGATAATTTCCAAAAAGCACATCCATATCTGTCTCCTTTACCAATGCCTGAATTGCATTGTCAAATGGCTGATACCGTTCTTTAAAGATTTCTCCGGCCAGATCTGTCAATTCCGATCTGTAATTCCAGCTGATATTATTATTGATCCTGTCTAATGCCAGATCGATGATCCATTGTAGTAAATTAGGGTTAGTATCTAATTGTTCATCCAGTTTATCTGCGAGTTCATTCTTGACCTTATCAAAATTCATCTCCAGTTTATAACCGGAATCAAGCCCTAATTCAAAAGCGAAACCCCGGATTACTTTTTGGACAAAACCATCAATTGTACTGACCGAAAAACGACTGTAGTCGTGGAGTATTCTTTTATAAATCCGGGCCGATTTTTCTTGTAGTGTAGATGAATTCAGGTCTTTATGTGCCTCTAAAACTAATGTTCTATAGTCTTCAACCTCCGCATCGCCCGTAGCAAAGCCTTTTAACACCTCCATAATCCGGGTCTTCATCTCTTCGGTAGCCTTATTGGTAAAGGTAACCGCAAGGATCTCTCTGTACTTGGTTTCACCAGATAGTAAGAGTGTTAAATAATGTGCCGTGAGGCTGAATGTCTTCCCTGAGCCTGCCGAAGCTTGTAATATTTTGAGTGGTTGAGGCATGTGGTGAAGTTAGGACATTTTACAGCCTGTTTAAAATCTCATTACAATTTCCTTTCAGGAATTGCATACATTTATAAATATTAAGCACCAATCACATGAAAAAACTATCATTCATACTATTAGCCATACTGGCATTCTCTACTGCAACTTTTGCTCAGACTACAAAAACCAAGACAACAAAAACAACAAAAACTCCGGTCGAAAAAACCAAAGTTCCAAAAGAAGAAGTAAAAATATATAATCCTGCCGCTGATGCGAAGGCGGAAATTACCGATGCCGTTGCACGGGCAAAAAAAGAAAAGAAACATGTTTTTATACAGGTTGGCGGAAACTGGTGTTCCTGGTGTATCGCTTTTCATCATTTAGTTGACAATACACCTGCTTTGAAAGCTTACCTGAACGATCACTACGAAACTGTTCTGGTAAATTATAGCAAAGAGAATAAAAATGAAGCTATAATGGCTAGCCTGGGTTATCCTGGACGTTTTGGCTACCCGGTTTTTGTAATTCTGGATGGTGACGGCGAGATCCTGCACATACAGAACTCAGGTTACCTGGAAGAGGGAAAAGGTCATAGTGTTAAAAAGGTGACTGAGTTTCTACAAGGCTGGACTTATGAAGCCTTAGATCCAGCTACCTACGCCAAAAAAGACAATTCTAAATAGCCTATTTCTTTAAGGAGAGCATTCCAGTAACCAGTTCGTTATTGAACTCTCCTATTTTAGTTTCATGGAGCATGAAGTGTATCTTGTTCCGGATATCCTTAAATTCGTTATGCAAAGGACATGGATTGATCTCTGAACATTGTTTAAGCCCCAAACCACACCCAAAAAAGATATCGTTTCCATCTACGGCAGCTACAATATCACTTAAAGGCCTTTCCAGCGAAGCATTGTCTAAGTAAAATCCACCATTAGGCCCTTTCGTAGATTGAACAATCCCTCTCCGGCTTAAATCCTGCAGGATTTTTGCAAGGAAGGGTTCAGGTGAATCTATTCCCAATGCGATTTCTTTAATGCCTACTCTACCACTCTGTCCGGCAGTTCTGTGCGCAATAAAGAAAACTGCTCTGATTGCATACTCACAAGTTTTTGAAAATATTCCCATCTCTAAAACAAAGATAGCAATAAATAAAGGATAGAATAATAAAAGACTATTTTATCCTTTATTATTTTTTACTACCTTTGTCCTATCCAATCATGCCTGCCGTAAATAATTGAATGCAAGGTTGTATTTCAATAAAAGACAAAAAGGTATTAATGTATTTTATTATGACTGAAGAACAAAAACAATTGATCACAGCTACCGTACCAGTTCTAAAAGAAAATGGTGTTTTTTTGACTACACATTTTTACAAACGAATGTTTACTCATAATCCAGAGCTCAAAAACATGTTTAACATGGGAAATCAGCAAAGCGGTAAACAACAAACTGCGCTTGCTATGGCAGTACTTGCTTATGCAGAGAATATAGCCAATCCTATGGTTCTGTTGCCAGTAGTAGACCGTATCGGACATAAACACACTAGTCTGGATATTCGTCCCGAACATTATATCATTGTTGGGAACCACTTACTTGAATCTATTAAAGAAGTTTTAGGCGATGCAGCTACCCCTGCTATTATCGACGCCTGGGGAGCAGCGTACCAGCAACTGGCTAACCTGATGTCTGGTCATGAAGCCAAACTTTACGAACAGCAAACTCTTAAAACAAATGGATGGACAGGCTGGAGACCATTCAACGTAGGAAAAAAGGAAGTAGAATCAGCAGAAATAACTTCCTTCTATTTATACCCAACCGATGGGGGAAAAGTAGCCCCTCATCTTCCGGGTCAATACTTAAGTGTCCGAACCTTTCTTACAGCCTTGAACTTAAATCAAGCACGTCAATATAGTATCTCCAGCGCGCCAACTGATGAATATTACCGTATTTCTGTTAAAAGAGAAAAAGGTAAGAACCTGGATACCAATGGACTAATTAGTAATCATCTGCACGATTTTGTAAACGAAGGCGATATGATCAGTCTGACCTCACCCGCAGGAAATTTTGTCTTGACAGAAACTCCAACAGCCCCAATTGTTTTGATTAGTGGTGGTGTAGGTCTTACCCCGCTGATGAGTATGCTCCAGAGTTTGACTGATACCAATCACACCCAGCCTATTACCTGGTTACATGGTTGCCGCAATAAATCCGTCCACGCTTTCAAAGATCAGCTGGATCATATCACAACTACCAGAAGCAATGTAAAACAACATACATTTTATAATGTAGCAACCCTGGAAGATAAAGAAAATGGCATCATTGAAGGTCATCTGGATATAAATAATATTCCTGAATTAAATCAGGATCCTGAAACCAGTTATTTCATCTGTGGCCCATCAGCTTTTATAGAAAAACAATACCAGGATCTTCAGGCAAAAGGTATTGACAAAAAGTCAATCTTCTTCGAAGAATTCGGCCCTCAACTGCTGCAATTAAACTAAATCCAAAACTGAAGCAAGCTCCTAAATCGGGCTTGCTTCTTATTCTAAGAAAATTACAATCCGGAATTATACTGGAAGAAACTGTTGACAGTAACAGGCAACCTTCCTGTAGCTATCTTTAAATTTTCAATAACCTCGGCCGCAGCTTTTTGCATATAATCTTCCTTTTGATAACCCACAACTAAAGATTTACTTTTCTCAATACCCGGCAAACCGGCAAGATTATAAGGGTTACCAAACAAAGCAAAAACTGCATTCTTAGCTGCCATATCTCTAATCAGCATCTTTACATCACCACTCAGTTCCATTCCATTACCAGGACGCGTTCTCGTGTCATGAATTCCAATAATTACCTGGTCAAACATTCCGAGTTCTTTAACTACTTTAGCTACAGCGTTTGCATTCGCATTTTTATCTAAGCTAAAGTACACGGAGTTCTTATAAAAACTACCCAGTTCACGCTGAAAAACGGTCACACCAAGCGTGCCCAAACTAATAATTGCTGTTCTTTTTTCTGGAGTTAATGCTTTTATTCCACCCACACCATTTAAGACTGTCATCGAAGCATCCGCCAGCTGCTGTAATAAAGCCATGCTTTCGGGTCTGTTCACATCAGTACCCACATGCTGTGTATTCACTGTATCTCTTTTATATACACCGGCCCAATATTTAGCTAATAATATTTTACGTACACTTTCATCAATTCTGTCTATACTGATTTTACCTTCCCGAACGGCATTCCGTACCAGTTTAATAGCTCTTTTGCTATTTTCAGATAGCTCCAGGATATCATTTCCAGCAATTACAGCCATTAAATCAGCCTGACCATCTTTAAAGTTTTTCACTACCCCTTTCATCTCCATTGCATCGGTAACGATTAATCCGCGGAATCCCAATTCTTCTTTCAAAAGGCCAGTTACAATAGGTTTAGACAAGGTAGAAGGCAGATTTGGTGTATTATCCAGAGACGGGATGTTCATATGTGCAATCATTACACCTGCAGCACCTTCTCTGATTAATTCTCTGAAAGGGTAGATCTCTAAGCTATCTAACCGTGCCTTAGTAAATTTCAGTTGCGGAAGATCATAATGTGAATCTACATCAGTATCTCCATGTCCTGGAAAGTGTTTTAATGTAACCAACAACCCGCCATCCTGCATACCTTTCATATAGGCTGCAGCTTTTAATGCTACATTATATCTATTCTCTCCAAAAGACCGGTAATTGATAATCGGGTTTTTAGGGTTATTATTAATATCGGCATCGGGAGCAAAATTCATCTGTACCCCTATTCTTTTGTAATCTTTAGCGATCTCCAGCCCCATTTTATAGATTAGCTCTTTATCTTGTATTGCTCCAAGAGCCATTTGATAAGGATAAGAGATTGTACTATCCAAGCGCATCCCTAATCCCCACTCCCCGTCAGCAGCAATCAATAATGGCGTATGCGCCAATGCCTGGTATTTATTAGTTAAAATTGCCTGTCTCCCAGGTCCGCCCTGAAAAAACACCAAACCGCCAATCCACTCTTTCCGGATCACATGGCCAACTGAATCTTCAAAAGCCTGTCCTTTATTGGTATGCGCCCGTACAAAAAACAATTGTGCAATCTTATGTCGCTTACTTAATTTATGAAGTACAGAGTCTACCCAATGGTTAGGTTCATCAAGACTTTGGATATAAGATTTCTTTTGTGCCTGAGCAGAAAAAGTAAATAATAGCAATAGGGCTAAATATAGAGGAAACTGTTTTTGAATCATGAAAAAGATAAGGTTACAACCCAAAGTTAATCAAAAGCTGCAAACCTGCGGAAAGCGATTGTTAAATGCTTACCCTCTTGCCCTATATCAGATAAACGCCACTACATTGTATCAAATTTGATACAGACAAAACAATTAGCCATAAAAAAAACGAATTGATTAATCTGTGTTCAATGTTTTGTTTATCAGTACCTAAGGGTAGATTTTAATTTTTCAGCTTTATCTATTCCCCAAGTTGGCACATTTATTTCTATCCACACCGCGTTAATGAAAATTAACAGGATACAGCCATTATAAGTTTAGGCATACATTAAATAGAAAATTATGAAAAAGATCTTTATTTTGGCTATTGGCCTTTTTGTAGCTACAGCAGCAAATGCACAGGATAAGATTAAATTTGGTGTAAAAGCCGGTTTAAATCTATCAGACATTATCAAGGGCGATGGCAATAACAACTTCGACACCAAAGTAAAACCAGGTTTTAATGCAGGTGTTACTGTAGAAATTCCTTTAATTGCAGGTCTGGCATTCACACCAGAGGTCCTGTATTCGCAAAAAGGATATAAACTGACTTCTTCATTTGGTGAATTCAGACAAACAACAAGCTTTATTGACATACCTATTTTAGCTAGTTTCAGATTAGGTAGCAGCTTTAATATTGTTGCGGGTCCGCAAGTATCTTTCTTATTGTCTACTAAAAACAAGTTTGAGAACGGATTTGGAACTGTACAAGAAACTCAGGTAGAAAATGATTCAGACAGATTTAAGAAAAGTCTGGTTGGTGGTGTGATCGGTTTCAGATATGATATCAATGAGAAATTTGATATCCATGGACGTTACGCCTTAGATTTCCAAAAAAACAATGAAAATGGAACTACGACTACTCCTCAATACAGAAATCAAGTATTTTCTGTTGGTGTAGGCATTAAATTTTAATCATATTTCCATACCTATGGAAAATTAGCCCTTGTTTCTTTAATTAGAAACAGGGCTCTTTTTTTACTAAAATTCCACATGTGCTCTTAAGGAGAACACATTTACCGGACCACGGTCTTTGTTGTATGCAGGATGCAGAATAAACTGATAATCGGGAGATAAGAACAATTTCTTCTGATAAACATTAACTTTATAATAGGCTTCAGCAATCATTTCAGGAGCATAATTCAATTTTCCATCACCGATGATAAAACCATATCCACCATGGGCAAGATAATCGCGGTGAGCTGCTGAAATTCCGTTTCCAACAAATGCCAGTCCAATCTCTGCATCTTTCTGATTCCAGCTGTCTCCTTTCAAAATACCCCCTATACTGATGGATTTGTCAATCTCTGTAAAAGCCCAGGTTTCAGTTTTACCATCATTATAGCTTGTCTTGGCAAATACACCAAGGTTAGCATTTACATTCTGTTCTATGTTAATCCCAAAACCATATTTATTCCGGCCATAGGCACGGGTAGCAGTCACATCAGGTGCAGCTGGGTTTTCTGAGATAGCTAGACGATAATCACCCATTTTAGCAGCATTATCATAACCTAATACACGTAGAGTCCCTTTTTGTCCGCCGATGCGGTATCTTTTTTCATACTCAAGCGTAAAAGCATGCGCTTTACCTATTTTACCATCCCAAACGGCACCATTAGCTGTAGTTGTGACCATCGTAGTTGCGAATCTTAATGCCCAGTCTGGCTGTCCTAATTCAAACACTACACCAAATACATATCCTCTTGTATTTGCGGGGTAATCCCACGCGCCATTAGCCATTAAAGACCAATTCATAAACTGAGATCTCGCATCATGACTAAAGGCATTGTTATCAAAAAAGTCACTTAACCCAAATTTACCAGCAGTAATAGAGAAATATTTCTTTTTTCTATAGCCAGCCAGCTGATTTGCATCATCTGCAATGGTATCTACCTCTTTTCCCCAGCCAAAAGTTTGTACCAGATATGCTCTGGCAATATAAATAGCTGGTTCAGGTGAGCCGATTCTAAAGGTCTCTCCATTTGGGAAACCAGCTACGCCTAAAGCCTGGCTGAACCCTTTACCTCCGGACATCTCTGGATTAAAATAAGCCTCAGCTCCCTTCCATAATCTAGCCCCGCCAAATAAAGTAGTGGTAAAAGATGTTGCTGTCTCGTGTGCTTTAGAAAGACTGTTGTCTCCGGAATACGCAGCACTAAAACCAGGTTTAGTCTGTGTAATTATTGTTTGCTGGAAATGGAGATTGAATCTTTTTTTAAACAGGCTATCTGTCTGTGCGTAAATTGGTCCCGCCAGTAATATGGCTATACCCAGTAGTATTATCTTCTTCATAGGATGAGCGCAAAGATATTAGAATACAATTATACTAGGATTAAAACCAGGTTAAAGAAAATCTTTTTTTAGCAGAGTCTTAGAGCCTGTTTAAATTTAGATGATAAATTTTAAACAGGCCCTTATTAAGCGTATATAAAGATGGTCATACTTCTTGGTCCATGAGCCCCTAACACTAATGATTGTTCAATATCTGCGGTCTTGGAAGGCCCGGCAATGAAAGTCCCAAAGTCATATTCAGCTTCCCCTATTTTCTGATACGCGGCATGCATATCAGGGACCAGTGCAGAAAGAGGAATTAAGATCACAATATGCTGGGTTATGAAAGGTAAAACCCGAATCCCCATCTGATCTTCAGTAAGCCATAGTGCAGAATTTTCTGCGACTCCCAGGCCAGATTTAAAAATAGCAACATCCACATTCGCATAAGTATGCGGATCTGAATTCAACTCAAAAGCAGGTAGAGCAGTCAATTCTCCGATCGTTGAAAGTATTCGTTTTTCTTCAGCAAACCGGGCTAAGATTAATGGCTGTATGGCTGCAAATTCATCCACCAGGTGTACAGTACTCCCAATTCCTTCAGCCACCGTTTTAAATTTAGCTTGAAGCTCCAGAATTTCTACACGCACCAATGGCATTGAAGAAGGCAATGGAACTGATTCTGGCTGATTTTGTCTTAATGCGGCTAATATCTTATCTCTGCTCATGCTTATTTAACATTCTTTTTATACCATTCACCAAATGACTCTTTTGGTGCATCTGGCATATCCCTTTGCTTATACCATGGATTAAAATGGTTGTTGACTGCAAAGGGTATATATTTTAAAACCCATCTCCCAGCTTTACCCGCAGTACGGTATACAGAAGGAGAAGAAAGGGTATAATTCATTATTTTCATGCTCATCTTTTTAGACGATGTTGCATATCCCTCCTGAACAATGACCTGCCTCCATTTATAGAGTTGCTGATGAATATCGATCTTAACCGGACAAACATTAGAACACGAACCGCACAAGGTAGATGCAAATGGCAGATCTGCATACTTCTCTCTATCCAGATTAGGCGCGAGAATGGCTCCTATCGGACCCGAAATCGTATAATTATAACTATGTCCTCCACTTCTTCTATAAACCGGGCAGGTATTCATACAAGCACCGCAACGGATACATTTTAAGGAAGCCCTGAAGTCTTCCCGTCCCATTTGTATCGTACGCCCGTTATCTACCAGCACAAGATGCATTTCCTGTCCTGCTCTTGGTTTTTTAAAGTGACTGGAATAAGTAGTGATGGGCTGTCCGGTGGCACTTCTGGCCAATAAGCGCAGAAATACCCCTAAATGCTTGCGCTTAGGAATGATCTTCTCAATTCCCATACAAGCTATGTGCACATCAGCAAGATGGGCTCCCATATCTGCATTTCCTTCGTTCGTACAAACGACAAACTCCCCCGTTTCCGCAATAGCGAAATTCACACCTGTTAAAGCGGCTTTCCTGGTCAGAAAAGTTTCTCTCAAATGTTGTCTTGCAGCTTCAGTCAGGATTTGCGGATCTGAAGTTCCGGCTGGTACACCAAGGTGTTCATGAAATAAATCACCTATTTCTTCTTTTTTCTTATGAATACAAGGCAGTACGATATGACTTGGCGGTTCTTTGGCCAGCTGTACAATCCGCTCTCCTAAATCAGAGTCAATAACTTCTAATCCTTGTTTTTCCAGGTACTCATTTAAATGGCATTCCTCCGTTAACATGGATTTGCTTTTCACCATCTTGCGGATGCCGTGTTTCTGCAAAATACCATGTACAATCTCATTGTGTTCCTGCGCGTCTGCCGCCCAATGGACAATAATACCGTTTGCTAATGCTTTCTGCTCGAAGCTAACCAGGTAATCGGCAAGATTAGACAGGGCATTGTTCTTAATTTCCGAAGCTTTTTCTCTCAGTATTTCCCATTCAGGGATACTATGTGCAGATTTATCTCTTTTCTGACGGATCCACCATAACGTTTGATCATGCCAGTCTACTCTTTGTTCATCCTTGTTGAACAGATCTGATAACTCTGGGTGGGTTTTAGTTTCTGAGTTCATAAAGCAATTTTATCCTGCATTCAATATTTCTGCAATATGCAGCACCTTCACTTTACTATTCCCTCTTTTTAAAATACCTTCCATGTGCATCAGACAAGACATATCCGCACCAGTAATATATTCTGCACCATTGCTCAAGTGATCTTTTACCCGGTCTTTTCCCATTTTCACTGATACGGCTTCTTCAACTACGCAAAATGTACCGCCAAAACCACAGCATTCATCTTCTCTTTTCAGCTCAATCAATTCCAGGCCTTCGACTTGTGATAACAATTGCTGAGGTTTAGAGAAGTAAGGTGCCACCAATTCGCTCATCTGAGTCAGTAGTAATCCTCTTTGACCATGACAGCTTTGATGCAGACCTACTTTATGCGGAAATTTAGCTTTGAGGTTTTTGACCTTCATGACGTCCACCAGGAATTCCACGAGTTCATACACTTTAGTGCGGATTTCTGCGGCCTGATTTTCTGACTGAGCGGTATGCAGATGTTCTTTAACATGTAATACACAGCTTCCCGATGGGGATACGATATAATCGAACTCCGCAAAATTATCTACAAAAAGCTGGTTACAATCCTGGGTAAGATGTTCAAACCCTGAGTTAGCCATTGGCTGTCCGCAGCAGGTTTGCCCTGTAGGATAGGTGACGTCTAATCCTAGTTTTTTAAGTAACTGATAAGTCGCAATACCTGCATTTGGATAAAATTGGTCAACATAACAGGGTATAAATAAGCCTACTCTCTTCATAAAGCAAAATCATTGAGAGCAGTGTAAAGTTTTAATTCAATCAAATTATCCGGCATAAGTTTCGTGTTCCATGATAAATGTACTACTGTACTGCAATATCCAAAATTAACTGGTGATATGCTAGTGCATCTGAGGAAAACATAAAAAGGTTACGTTGTTCCTGATTCCAGATTTATCGGATCTCTATATCAATAATTGTATCTGTTTTATCTTGAAGTATCTCATCCAGGTTAATTAGCAACCCTTCTGGCTTTTGAGTATAGGCTATTTTACTTTGGTCGCTAAATAATACTGCCGAAATAATCTTCTTGTTCAGTTTAGGGATAAGAATTTCCCTTTCTGCTTTTAACACATGAACAAAAAGATGTTTTCCTTTACTGGTCACCGTGCCCCATTTCTGGATAGGAATAATATTCCCTCTGGTGCCATAAATAGTCTCCCCGTTTTTTTTCATCCACTCTCCTATGTGGTTTAATGAGTCTGTAAATTCCGGTTGTATTTCTCCGTTTGGCATCGGGCCGATGTTTAACAGGAAGTTGGCATTGCCGCCCGCTGCATTTACCATATAATGAATCAATTGAGGAACAGATTTATAATTTGTGTCAGTCAGATTAAAACCCCAGGAGTTATTCATGGTTTCGCAGGTTTCCATCGGTAATGCAGAAACTGCCGCTCCACCAAAACCTGTGGTATTACCCCCAGGCAGATCTTTTTCGAACATCTGAAAGTCTTCTCCCGGTAAAGGCACTGCATGGTGGTTATTCCCGACTAAACATTGTGGTTGCAATTGATGAATTAACGCATAAATTTCATCCGTATGCCAATCTACAACCGGTTTAGGGCTTCCCTTTTTCACCTGATCCCAATAGCCATCAAACCAAATCCCATCAACTTTTCCATAATTGGTTAATAACTCTGTAAGTTGATTTTTCATGAACTTGATATAGTCATCCCAATTACCATGAACGGTTCTCCCTGTTCCTTGTCCCGTTGAACCTGTCCAGTAAGAGTAATCATCTCTTCTCCAGTCTAATAAAGAATAGTATAAAACTAGCTTGATCCCTTGTTTATGGCATTCATCAGCCATCAGTTTAACAATATCCTTTTTGTAAGGGGTATTCATGATATTGAAATCAGAATATTTGGTATCCCATAAACTAAAGCCATCGTGATGACGGGTAATTAATGTGATGTATTTCATCCCGGCATTTTTAGCTGTGCTTACATATTTCTCAGCATCAAAATCAATGGGATTAAAGAATTTCTCTAGTCTTGAATAGTTTTTAACTGTTATATTCCTGTCATTCATCACCCATTCTCCAGAACCAGGTATGCTAAATGGCCCCCAGTGGATAAAAATACCGAATTTCATATCCTGAAATTCCTTCCGGTTAGCCAGGTTTTCTGGAGACGGATTATGATTTTGCGCCTTGATAAACTGGGAAATAGCAAGAAAGGCTACGGCAAGTAAGATTCTTTTCATACGATTATCTATTTGGAAATAATGATTAACACAGTGCTAATCAATAGATAATATTACGAATTTATTTGTCCTCTGCCATACTTTTTTCTATACGGGAGTCTGGAATAAACCAAATCACTGCCACAAGCACGTAAAGGCCAAAACTTATCCATGAATTAACCATTGATAAAGCGATCGCTACCAGATAAAATGCAACTGAAATCATGCCTTTAGTTCCTTTACCAATTGCTTTACTCAGATTTGAATTTTTACCTTCATGTTTAATCAGCGAATTTGATAAGATCGAATAAGCACAACCATTCATAACCATCACAAAACCATACAGAATTATTGGCCATTGGCTGAAATGATTTTCACCCATCCATGCGGTAGCAAAAGGGATCAGCGACAACCAGAATAAGAGGAATAAATTAGCCCATAAAATACGTCCGTTTACAGACTTTGCTGCCTGAAGCATATGGTGATGGTTATTCCAGTAAATGCCTACATAAATAAAACTCAGCACATAACTCATAAACACCGGGATTACCGGAATTAATGCTTTCAGATCATTGCCACCATGGGGCACTTTTAATTCTAATACCATGATGGTGATAATGATAGCAAACACGCCATCACTAAATGCTTCTAATCGTCCTTTATGCATCATAGTTTTAAAAAAATATCTTTAGTGGATTGGTAAACTCTCTCACAATTTACACACATCGTTCCAGTTTTTATAAATTATCTATTCATAGTTTTTAGCTGGCGTCTGATAAATAGTTTAATCACTTCTAGGGAATCAGAATTATTTTACCCGTACTTTTTCTGCTTTCCAGGAAATCATGTGCAGCTTTTCCATCCGATAGTTTAAAGGATGCAGGTTCAGCTAAAGAAATTTGTTGAGCTCTGATCCAGTCGAATAGCTGAGCGGATCTTTTTACACGCTCTTCTCTTGTGGTTAAATAACTCCATAAATCTCCACCCGTAAGTGTTTTAGAACCATCCATCAACATTCTTGGATCTACAAATGCCGGATCTCCGCCACTCATTCCAAAAAACACAACTTGCCCGCGATCTTTAGTTACGTTAAAACTATCCTGCAAAGTACTGCCTACGCTATCATAAACTACATCTACACCACCCGCAGCAGCAAGAATCACTTGTTTTTTCCAATTATCACTATACAAATAAACCTGGTCAGCTCCATTTTGCAGGGCGATCTCAGCCTTTTCTTCTGAAGAGGTTAAACCAATCACAGTAGCCCCGAAAATTTTAGTAATTTGTGTGAGCAACTGTCCTACCCCGCCTGCAACAGCATGGATCAGCACAATTTCTCCTGCTTTTGTCTGATGACTGTCTGTAGCCAGGTACTGTGCCGTTAATCCTTGCAATAAAACTGAGGCCGCAGTTTCAAAACTAATATCTTCTGGAAGTGGCAAAGCATGACTTATAGGTAATGCAACATATTCTGCATTGGCGAAAGGCACATCAGCAAAAGCTACTCTGTCTCCATTTTTAAATCCAGCCTGGTTGTTTGCATCAACAATAATCCCGGAACCTTCATAGCCAGCAATATAAGGCGGTTGTCCAGTGAGGTGATAATTTCCTTTTCTGCGATAAATATCCGCAAAATTTAAACCTATGGCTTTCATTTCAACTAAGACCTCTCCTTCTTTCAAGATGGGTTTGGCCACTTCAATATAGTCCAGAACTTCTGAGCCACCGAAGCTGGAAAAGGTTAATGCTTTCATGTTTCTTTATTAAATAATTGCTAATGTATAACAATGAGCCTGATAGTAATTCATAGAAATGTTAAATACAATTAATTCTTTCTTTAAATACAAATATGCAGGTTAAAACATTTAATGTGCAATTCACAATAATCTATCGTATTTTAGTATTTGTTTAGATTTATTAGCTATTTTGTTGAGCGTTGACAGCTTTAAACAGCTATTGAGTTTTTTCGATTCTTAGAAAAATCATTTTAGTATCCATGAGAATTGAGCTCAACTAACAGAACCATACCCAAAAAACTATTATTACACCTATTTCATGATGTTAAACTGCGTTATTATAGAGGATGAAAATCATGCGATTGAGTTACTATCGGATCATATTCAACAAATGTCCAATTTATGCCTTCTGAAAGTTTACTCTCAGCCAACTGTTGCCCTGACTGAGATAACAGAAGATGATAACATAGATATCATTTTTATGGACATCAATATGCCGGGGATGTCAGGAATAGATCTGGCCAAAATTCTGCGGTCAAAAACTCGGTTTCTACTATTCACTACTGCCTATCATCACTATGCCGTAGAGGCATTTGAACTGGAAGCCGATCAATATATAATAAAGCCAATTACCTTTCCGAAATTTGCCACAGCTATAGAAAAGATTATCAAGAAGATAGGAAAAGAGACGGTTACTCCTTCTGCCAAATCAGATATATTCATCAAGACTGGCGTTATGAATAAGGTAATCAAAGTGAATCCTGCTGACGTGGTTTACCTGGAAGCAAAAGATAACTATATAATTATTCATACAGAAAGTTATAATATCATTACCTATCTCACATTAAAAGAAGCGCTTCATACTTTAAATCAATTAGATAATTTGATACAGGTACAGAAATCTTTTGTAATTGCCAGGAATAAGATAGAAATGGTAGATGGGAATGCAATTGTGATGAATAAAGGAGTGCAGATCCCAATTGGGAATACCTATAGAAAAGCTTTCCTGGATTATGTGAAGCAGAATACGGTTATCTCTGCAAGAGTTAAATCATCAAAATCCCTTTAAAAACTTATCATCTCAAAATAAATATGGGGTCAGATCTATTTACTCTCTTCAATAAATACAAATACCATTTTTTGGGATGGGGCGCTTTTATAAGCTATGAAATCATCATGGGCATCGTGATGGTAACCAAAGAAGTGAGCCTGGTAACCATTTTTTTTGCTACTATTCTAAACGTTTCGCTTTTTTATCTCCACGCAAATGTCGTTTTGAAATACACTTTAAATGCAAAAAAAAAGCTTTTCAAGTTTAGCTTGCTTTTTTTCATCCTGCTTGAAGTCTTACTCTTCATATATCTAAAGCGTGTTTTGCTGGATTTTATCTATGCTTACCTCACAACCAAACCAGCACCAACCAAATTTATTGATCCTCTATCTTTTTTCGCGTTATTATGGAGAACTATCTTTTTTATCGGTAATAGTACTGGTTACTATTTTTTAGTCCATGATCAGGAACAAAGACAGCAAGTGAAAAAACTGAGACAACAGCAGCTAAAAAAAATCATTAGGGAGAAAGAAGTGAACAATGAGCTAATACAGACGCAAAATGATTTTCTGAGATCACAAATCAATCCGCATTTCCTAATTAATACTTTAAGCTATTTATATAATGAAACCAGAAAACTGGCACCAAAAGCAGCAGAAAGTATTCTGTCTTTAACAGATATTATGCAGTATGCCTTAAGTAAAGAAGCCCCGGACGGATATGTAAAATTTGAAGGTGAGATTGACCTGGTAGAAAGATTTCTGTCTTTATCTAAAATAAGTCAGCCCGATCAAGTCCAGTTAAAACTATCTTATAACCTGAATGTCCTTTCAGTCCCGTTTATCCCGCTTGTATTGATGCCACTTACCGAAAGTATAATTAAGTATGGTCAACTAAATGACCCTATGAAGCCCGCAGGAATCAGGATAACCTATGAGAATTCTATTTTAGCAATCGAAACATCGAATCATGAGTTCATTGGAGAACAGAGCTCTATCAATGATCCAATGCTCAAAATCATACAGAATCGGCTATTATTAGCTTATGGAGAACGGGCCGTTTTTAATTTCCATCTGGACTCAGAAAATTATTTCCACACCAATACACAGGTACAATTCTAGCCATGAAAGATCAGGCTTTTGGTTTCTTAAAGAAATACAGATATCACTTCCTGGTATGGAGTCTTTTTATCATTTATGAAATTGCCGTACTCAAAGCATATTCAGGAAGAAGCCCTACAATCGCAGATCTTATTTTTGCTTACCTGTTAAGTATATCTCTTTTCTACTTTCATGCGAATGTCTTGCTAAAATATGCAATGAATACACAGAATAAGGTTTTTAAGTATAGCCTTGTTTTATTAGTCCTGCTAGAAATAATAATTTATTATTTGATCCGGTTTGTTGGTGTAGAATTCATCAGGTACATGAAAATTCCATCTATGGAGGCCAATCAACCCAATCGTCATTTGATAATTGGCAAAATCTGGAAAGCGATATATTATATAGGAAATAGTACTGGTTACTTCTTTTTAATGCGCGATCTGCAACAAAGACAACATCTGGAAAAGATGAAACAGCAGGAACTCAGACAAATTATATGGGAAAAAGAAGTCAAGAATGAATTGATACTAACACAGAATGCATTTCTAAGAGCACAGATCAATCCTCATTTCTTAATTAACACCTTAAGTTATCTATACAATGAAACACGGAAGCTAGCACCAAAAGCGGCAGATAGTATCTTGTCTTTATCGGATATTATGCAATATGCCTTAAGTAAAGAGGTTTCTTCCGGAAATGTAAAACTTGAAAACGAGATCAAATTAGTGGAGAACTTTCTTATTCTTCACCAGGTTAGACAGATATACCAAATGCAGCTGCAATTTCTCTATGACAAGAAGACCTTGCCAGTTTTATTTACCCCGCTGGTCTTAATGTCACTAACTGAAAACATGATCAAGCACGGTGAGCTAAATAATCCACTTAAGCCTGCCATGATTAAGATAACCTATGATGATTCAATCCTATGTATTAAAACATCAAATTATAAGTCTGCAAAAACTCACCCCTCAGATCACTATACGGATTTAAAAAATATAAAGAGTCGTATGTCTATTACCTATGGAGAGAGATTGGTCTTTGATTCATTCCTCGACTTACAGAATTATTTTCATACACATATCCAAGTCCGATTTTAACCTATGAGAGATCGCCTGTTTAATTTTTTATATCAATACAAATATCATCTTCTGATCTGGAGTCTTTACATTGCCTATGAAGTGATTTTGGTGAGACTATTAATAGGAAAGTTCTCAACTATAGATAGTTATCTCTTTTCCAGTTTTTTCAATATCTCATTATTTTACATTCATGCAGAGATTTTGTTAAAGTATGCTCTCGGTGCTAAAAAGAAAGTTAACTCAGTTGGCCTGGTTCTCTTAGTATTAATTGAACTCATGCTATTTATGGCCGTAAAATATACTTGTGAGATACTATTCTACACCGATCTGAGGAACTTTGATTTAAATTATTTTGACTTCAGCAGATCGGATGTAATCAAGAGGCTATGGAGGCCTGTATATTTCATCGGCTATAGTACCGGCTATTATTTCCTGATGCGAACCAGGCGTCAAAGACTATTAGTAAATGAGATGGAGCAGCGGAAACTTGAAAATATTATACAGGAAAAAGAGATTAAGAATGAGTTGATATCAACTCAAAATGCTTTCCTGAGGTCACAGATTAATCCCGATTTCTTAGTTAACACTTTAGAATATTTATATAATGAGACTAAAGATCCTTTGCCAAAAGCAGCCGAGAGTATATTATCACTATCTGATATTATGCACTACGCTTTAGGAGAAGAGGCATCATCCGGCTATGTAAAGCTTGAAAACGAAATTAAACTCATTGATAAATTTATTTCTTTACACCAGATAAGACAAGTACATCCGGCACATTTAAAGTTCTCCTATACTAAAGAATCTCTATCTGTTAAGTTCATTCCACTGATCATGATGACACTTACGGAGAATATACTGAAACATGGTCAGTTGGATGATCCACAGAGACCAGCTGAAATTAAAATAACCTATGAAAATTCAGTCTTAAGTATCGAAACATCAAATCAGGAATCTATTAGCAGCAAAATATCAGGCCATGGAATCGGTTTAAGAAACATTCAGGATCGCCTCTTTTTAACTTATGGAACAGCAGCAGTTTTCCATTACTATCTTGATTCAAAAAAATATTTTCATACATCTATTCAAGTTCAGATTTATTAGAAAGCCCATGCAAAATACTCTGCTTAATTTCTTGAGTAAATATAAATATCACTTTTTAACATGGGCTATCTTTATAACTTATGAAATGTTTTTCAATAAGTTTATACTTCATGAAGAAGCGGATCTTTCAACTTACGTTTTTACTTACTTTTTTTATATTCTAGCGTTCTATTTCCATGCAGAGGTTTTACTAAAGTATACTTTAGAAAGCACAAAGAAAGTTCTCAGGCTTAGTTGGATTCCACTGATTTTAATTGAGATAGCGACCTATATTATCCTAAAATATTACTGTCTAATACTATATTATATCTGTTTAGGACTTGATTACTCCATTGTTAATAAATTCTATTCCATTCTTTACATAAACGATATCTGGCGAATAGTTTACTTTTTTGGCTATAGCACAGGATACTATTTTTTAATGCGCACCCGTCGCCAAAGCCTGATCATTGATAATCTGGAACAAGAGGAACTGGAAGATATAATACAGGAAAATAAAATTAAGAATGAACTGATTTTGAAACAAAATGCTTTCTTGAAATCACAAATCAATCCCGACTTCTTAATTAATGTATTAAAATATCTATATCACGAGACCCTTGAATCTGCGCCAAAAGCAGCAGAAAGTATATTGTCATTATCAGACATCATGCACTATGCTTTAGGCAAAGAAGCATCATCCGGTTATGTGAAACTTGAAAACGAAATCAATCTTATAGAGAGATTTCTTTCTTTACATCAGGCAAAGCAAGTAAATCAGTCCTATCTAAAGTTCTCATATAATCACGAGTCACTGTCAGTCCCTTTTATCCCGCTAATCATGATGACGCTTATAGAGAATATGCTAAAGCACGGGCAGCTGCACGACCCGATGAAACCTGCCGAAATTAAAATAAACTATGAAAATTCAATCTTAAGCATCATAACATCAAACCAGGAGTCTACGGGCACCAAAAGCCTGGGGCATAACATAGGGCTAAAAAACATCAAAGACCGCCTTCTCTTAGCTTACGGAACGCGCGCGTCCTTTAATTATCATCTTGATGCTAAACGCTATTTTCACACCTGTATTCAGGTTCAGATCTAAACTATTTTATACTATCCAAAATGAAAGATACTTTTCTCAGATTCCTGAATAAATACAAATACCATTTTCTGGTTTGGGGCATTTTCATTGCTTACGAAGTTATTATGGAAATATTTCTCGGCCTCTTCCGGGCTAGTCCTGTCATCACATATATTTTTGCTTATATCCCTTATGTTCTCTTATTTTACTTTCATGCACATGTCTTGCTGAAATATACCTTGAATAGCCCAAACAAGCATTTTAAATATAGTCTGCCACTGTTGATCATACTCGAACTCCTTTGCTATCTTATCATTCGATTCCTTGCTGACTTCTGCTACAAGTACATTGACCATCAGCACCTCGACACAGACATCATATACTTTACAGGGAGTGTTTGGCGAGGAATATACTTTATAGGCATTAGCACAGTTTACTATTTTTTAACACACGATCAGCAACAAAGACAACAGATAGCAAAAATGAAACAACAGGAGCTTAAGGCAATCTTATTGGCTAAAGGAATTAACAATGAGCTAATACAAACACAAAATGCTTTTCTGAGAGCTCAAATTAACCCACACTTCTTAATAAATACACTAAGTTATCTATACAATGTAACTCGTAAGACATCACCAAAAATAGCCGATAATATTCTGTCTTTAACAGAGATTGTACAATATGCTTTAAGTAAAGAGATATCCTCCGTTTACGTAAAACTTGAAGATGAAATAAAACTTATAGAAAGCTTCCTTCTCTTACATCAGGCTCAATTACCCTATAAATTGCAGCTAAGATTATCATATAATGATGAGGCATTGCCTATTCTCATTATACCCCTGATGCTGATGACACTTACTGAAAACATAATCAAACATGCTCAACTTGACAATCCCGGGAAACAGGCAGAGATTAAGATAGTTTATGAAAATTCGATTCTATATATTAAAACGTCCAACCACAAAACTAAAATGGATCAGATTTCTACTCAGTATACAGATTTAGAAAATATAGGCAGCAGATTATCTTCCATTTATGGAGAAAATGCTTTCTTTGATTGCCATCACGATCTACAAAATAATTTTCATACCCATACCAAAATACGATTTTATTAATGAAGGATCTTTTGCTTAATTTCTTAAACAAGTATAGATACCATTTCCTGGTATGGGTTGTTTTTATTATTTATGAGATAGCCACCTTAAAGCTACTTGGTGTTAAATCCGTATCACCCCAAACCCACATCTATACTTATTCTTTGTATATCTTACTATTTTATTTTCATGCAAAGATCCTCCTTAAATATATACTGGAAAGTCCAAACAAGACTCTCCAGTATAGCTTAATGTTTTTAATACCGATCGAGCTATTGTTCTTTATCACTATAAAATATCAGTGTGATTTAATATTCTACAAATATGAAAACCCCAGCTTCTTGAAGGGATATAGATTTGACTTGACGAGTTTATCACGAATGATATACAGAGTTATTTATTTTGTTGGATATAGTACCGGATACTATTTTCTGGTACGCACCCGCCAGCGAAGAGAATTAGTAGAGAAAATGGAGCTGCAGGAAATTAATAACCTGATACAGGAGAAAGAAATTAAAAATGAGCTGGTATTAACACAAAATGCATTTCTCAGGTCACAGATCAATCCTGATTTCTTAATTAAGACTTTAGATTATCTGTACAAAGAAACACTTAAATCCGAACCAATAGCCGCAGAAAGTATCCTTTCTTTATCACAAATTATGCAGTATGCTTTAAGCAAAGAGGCCTCAACCGGCTTTGTAACATTAGAAAAGGAGATCATTCTAATTGAGAATTTTCTACTTTTACACCAGGTGAGACAAGTAAATCAGGCACAATTAAATTTTTCCTATACTAAGGAATGCCTGTCTATGGAGTTTATTCCATTGGTGTTGATGACACTCACTGAAAATATTTTAAAACATGGTCTGCTGGATGATCCTGATAAACCTGCTGAAATTAAAATAACCTGTGAAAATTCAGTCCTGCACATCGAAACATCAAACCGACAAGCTACTAACAGTAAAATCCCCAGTTATGGCATTGGATTAAAGAATATCAAAGAGCGTCTTGTCTTAGCTTATGGAGAAACTACTACCTTTGACTACCATCTTGACTCTAAAGGCGATTTTCACACGTCTATTCAAGTTCAGATTTAGACTGTTCACCCCCTCTAAGATGAAACATACTTTTCCGGATTTCCTAAATAAATACAAATATCATTTTCTCGTCTGGAGTATTTTTATAGCTTACGAAATAACTATACGATGGTTACATGGCCCCAAGCTTGCTCCTGCCATCATGTATATTGTTGCTTATTCTTTGGGTATTTCTATTTTTTATTTTCATGCAAATGTCTTGTTGAGATATTCTCTAAGTACAAAAAATAAATTTCTTAGGTATAGCCTGCCGTTTTTAATCCTTCTTGAAATCACATGCTATCTTATATTTGAATTTCTTATAAGAAAATTTATTTATGAAAACATTGATCTATACAACGCTGAATTAACCAAGCCTATGAACACCTACCTCATAGGAAGACTTTGGGGACATATTTACGCTATCGGCTTAAGTTCAGGATATTATTTCTTCATACAAGACCTGCAACAACGGAAACAAGTAGATATGATGAACCAGCAGAGACTTAAAACTATTTTGTGGGAAAAAGAAATGAAGAATGAATTGATATTGACCCAAAACGCTTTACTGAGAGCTCAAATCAATCCACATTTTTTAATTAATACGCTAAGTTATTTATATAATGAAACTCGTAAACTAGCTCCAAGAGCCGCTGAAAGAATCTTGTCTTTATCCGACATTATGCAATATGCTTTGAGTAAGAAAGGGTTATCTGAATACGTAAAAGTAGAAGATGAAGTCAAATTCATAGAGACCTTTATTCTTTTGTATCAGTCAACACTGCCATACAAAATGCAATTGAAACTATCTTATGATAATGAAGCTCTGTCTGTTTTTTTTATTCCTCTCATATTGATGTCTCTTACTGAAACCATCATCAAACGCAATCAGCTTGATAACCCGTTGAAACCAGCTGAGATTAAGATCAATTATAAAAATTCTGCTTTATATATTGAAACGTCAAATCCTGAGATTATAGAGAATCCAATTGCTAGTTATAATGCAGGCCTAAGAAACATTAGGAGCAGATTGTCAATAGCGTATGGAGAAACAGCAACCTTCGATTATCACCTTGATTCACAAAACTATTTTCATATCTACATCAAAGTGCAATTTTAACCTATGAATAATCCTTTGCTGAACTTTATAAACAAATATGGATATTCCACTACAAATGGGACCACCTAATGGTGCAATGTATCCCACCAAGTTCGGGGCCTAGCGTAACAGTAAAAAGGTTATAATTTGATCAATTATTCCGCTGGAAAGTACCCCACCAGAAATAGTTGAATTTGTAAAGGACTGACATTCCGGCACAAAGTACCCCACCTTTACGCACCTGTTTCCACTAAGAGAGAGTTAAGGGCTAATACCTAGGTTTGGTTAGTATTACCTAATCCGAAAGTATGGCCAACAAACTGCTTAGTATGAACAAAATAAGACAGATACTCATTTTTTTTGAACGGGGGGCCTCCCTGAGGTCCATAGAGAATGAGCTTAAGACAAACAGAAAAACGATTAGGCGTTATCGCGATAAATTTCAGCAAACAGGCCATAGTTTTACTGCATTACTCCAATTAAAGGACCATCAGCTTGATGAAATCCTGGGGCTTAGCAAGCCAAAGGTAATTGAATACCCTGAGCCCCGTAAAGCTTACTTCTCTAGTCAATTAAGCTATTATCATGAAGAATTAGCCAGGGAGGGTGTAAGCCGTCAATTGCTGTGGGGAGAATACATCAAAGACAATCCTTCGGGCTATAAATACTCCATGTTTTGTGAACTTTTACGGGAGCATAATAAAGTTCGTAATGCTGTAATGCGTTTTGAACACCGTCCAGCAGAGATGATGCAGGTTGATTTTGCAGGAGCCCCGCTTCATTATGTGGATACTTTAACCGGAGAGCTCGTAGCCTGTCCTGTTTTTATCGCTGCATTGCCCTTCAGCAGCTATGGTTATGTGGAAGCCTTACCGAATGCAAAACTTCCCCAGGTAGTAAAAGCATTGAATAATACCCTGGAGTATCTGGGTGGGGTACCATTAGGTGCCAAATCGGATAACATGAAGCAATGGGTAACCAAGAGCTGCAGGTATGAGCCAACCTTTACAGATATGTTAGCACAATGGGCCAGCCACAACAACATTGCTTTATATGCCTCAAGGCCCTACAAGCCAAAGGATAAGCCAGCCGTAGAGAACTCGGTGAAGATTGCTTACCTGCGTATTTATGCTACGTTACGGAACCAGACTTTCTATAGCCTGGCTGAGCTGAATAAGGCCATAAAAGAGAAGTTGGAGCTGCATCATAAAATGAACTTTCAGAAAAAGACCATCAGTCGTGAAGAATTATTCATGGAACAGGAAAAGTCACATTTACAGGCACTTCCCCAATCGAGCTATACGATCAAACACTATACAAAATCAAAAGTTCAGAAGAACTACCATGTAATTGTTGGTGAAGACTGGCACTTTTACAGCGTTCCCTGCCGCTATATCGGTAAAGAGGTGCGTATTACATATTGTGCTGACACCGTTGAGATCTACCACGATAGCCACCGGATTGCCCTGCACACCAGAAGTTACCGGAGCCATCACTATACCACTATTAAGGAACACATGCCAGAATCCCATCAGGCATTCTCAGCGCAGCGTGGCTGGAGCCCGGAATATTACCTGCAAAAAGCAACGGATAATGGCCCCAGCACTTATGACTTCATGATGAAAATCATGGAAAGCAAGCAGGTTATTGAGCAGGCCTATTCCTCTTGCATGGGCATACTCCGGCTGATCAAGGCCTATGGTCCCATTCGTACCGAAGCGGCCTGTAAAAGAGGATTAAAAGGATCAAAGTTCCGCTATACAGTTATAAAAAACATCCTGGAGAACAATATGGATCAGTTGGAAGATCAACCCTGTCAGGAATACCGTATTCCGGTTCATGTCAACCTAAGAGGTCCGGAAACCTATCATAACAACTAAAAAACACTTTAAAAATGAATACACAAAACACATTAGGGCAGTTAAAAACGCTCAAACTAAATGGGATGGCTAAACGTTACGAGGCCATTCTTTCACTTCCTGTACACGAGCTGCAGGATGTGCACTCCCTGTTAGGGATAATCACCCAGGCAGAGGTAGAGCACCGGGACCACACCCGCACAAAAATGCTGCTTAAAGTGAGTAAGCTCCGTTATCATGCCCTCCCTGAAGACATACTTTGTAATGCGGAAAGGGGAATTACCAGGGAACAGGTACTGAGATTATCTGATGGAATGTTCATTGAAAAAGGACAAAATGTACTCATATCCGGTGCGACTGGTTGCGGTAAAAGTTTTCTGGCCTGCGCTCTGGGACGCAGTGCCTGCCTGCTTGGATACCGAACCTTATACTTTAGCATGAACAAGTTTCTGGAGGCGCTGGCCCAGGCCAGGCTGGATGGAACTTACCTGAAGTGGATAAAGGGTATTTCAGCCAACCGCTTGCTCATACTGGATGACTTTGGACTCAAAGAACTCACCAATGATGCTCGGATTGCACTGTTGGATATCCTGGAGGACAGGTATGGTAATGGGGCCACCATCATTACTTCTCAGCTCCCTACAGACAGCTGGTATACTTTCATTGATGAACCAACGTTAGCCGATGCAATAATGGACAGATTGTCAGCTTCTGCACATAGAATTACTTTAACTGGAAAGTCTCTGAGGAATAAAAAAAATCATTAGGTTTACACACACCATTCTCGCTTAATAGCGACAGGTTCCGACCCCGAACTTGGTGGGATACATTGCACCATTAGGTGGTCCCATTTGTGCGGAATATCCACAAATACAAGTACCATGTTTTAATATGGAGTATTTATACTGCTTACGAAGTGGCTTTTTCAGGAATAATTAATAGTAGATCATCAACAATAGATTACTATATTTTCTATAGTATTTCTCAAATTTCCTTATTTTATTTTCATTCAGAGGTCTTATTAAGACATGTTTTAGAAGGTGAAAAAAAAGTTAATTCGTTTCTTTTAATTTTTTTGGTATTAATTGAACTAATACTTTTTATCTGTATAAAATACGGTTGTCAGATCTTCATTCTAAGATACATAAAACACGATATTCAATACAGTTACACTATTAACAGAGCAGATTTGGCAGAAATGGTGTGGAGACCAATGTATTTTATGGGTTACAGTACAGGATATTATTTTCTTATGCGTGTCGGGCGTCAAAGACGATTAGTAGAAGAGATGCAACAGCGGGAGCTTAAAAACCTAATACAGGAAAAGGAAATGAAGAACGAGCTGATATTAACACAGAATGCCTTCCTCAGATCACAGATTAATTTGGATTTCTTAATTAAGACTTTAGATTCCTTGTATGATGAGACACTCTATCCTGCACCAAAAGCAGCAGAAACGATCCTACACCTATCAGATATGATGCAGTATGCCCTAAGCGAAGAAGCTTCAACCGGCTTTGTAAAAATGAAGAAAGAGATCAATCTAATAGAAAATTTCCTCATTTTACATCAAGCAAGACAAGCGCGTCTGGCACAATTAAAACTTTCCTACAACATGGATTCTCTGTCCATTGAATTTATTCCTTTAGTCCTGATGACCCTTACGGAGAATATCTTAAAACATGGCCAACTAGATAATCCACAGAAACCCGCTGAAATTAAGATAAATTACGAAAACTCAATCCTGCGCATCGAGACATCAAATTATGAATCTATCAACAGCAAAATCCCCAGTCATGGCATAGGTTTAAAAAACATCAAAGACCGCCTCTCACTAACTTATGGAGAGGCAGCAGTCTTCCAATACTATCTTGATGCAGAAAATTATTTCCACACGTCTATTCAGGTTAAAATTTAGGTTGCCTGCGAAAGATTAGAACAAATATTCCCCATCGTCAGGAACTACACATCTAAGCGTCAGATCGTATTTCTCTATGGCCTGCCTAATCTCCTCTCTACTCTCAGTTCCATGATTTACCGCTTCCAGATGAACAACATAAACCATTGCTTCTGGTGCATAGCTGCAAACTTTCAGCACATCATCAATCGTCATCACAATGGGCTCGCCCATCACAAATCTCGCAGCTCCGCCATTCAAGACAATACGTTCTGGCTTATATTTATCCAGAGCCATTTCTACCTCTTCGCACCAAATTGTATCACCAGCTATATAAACTGATTCCTGCTCGTGTTTAATTACAAATCCCGAAACTATTCCCATCCGTTTTCCAGTCTCACCTACCCCATGCTGCCCGTCTGTCCGGCTAAAACGGATATTGTTCCAGCTCAATTCGTCAGCTATTGGCTGAACATTTGTAAACCCATTTTCCCGTATCCGCTCTGCATCAACCTCCTGGCAAAACAAAGTAATCTCTTTAGGCAAAAGCTGCTGTGCAGTTGTATCCCAATGATCAAGATGAAGGTGCGTAAGTAAAACAGCGTCCGTTTGCGCAATTAAAAGCGCCAATTCATCCCGGTTAACAGGCAAATCAACCAACGGATTTCTTAAAGAATTATTGGTCTGCTGAAAGGCTTCATAAGTTTCTTTGGGAGCCAGCATTGGATCAATTAAAATAGTTTTATTATTAATTTTCAATATCTGTGTGGCATTTCGAAGGAGTTGTAACTTCATCATAAATCATCTAAGTTTGTATTGCAAAGATTAGATTATCATCCTATCCGGGCAAGAAATTCACCTTTAGGTAACCTGTTCACTATTTAGTAACCATGGACTACAACCAGTTTAAACATTGCGGACTTAACGTAGCACTTGGCATTTTATCCGGCAAATGGAAAGCGATCATCCTTTATCATCTGTTTTATCAAAAAGAAATGCGTTTTACTGAGCTGTGGCGAGTTATCCCTAAAGTTACTAAAAAGGTATTGCTAGAACATTTAAAACAAATGGAAGCGCAGGGATTGATTACCCGGAGAGAACTTCATACGTTCCCTCCAGAGGTTTACTATAAATTATCAGCCAAAGGAAAGGCCCTCGCTCCTGCACTTAGCGCACTTGAACTTTGGGCTAACGAATATGCGCAGGAAGAAGTATCTTTATTAAGATCAAAATAATTTATTAATCTCTCATTATGATAAATCTATTCCTAAAAAAACCAAACTACATCTTTTTGCTTTTTGCAATCCTGTTCCTGACTTCTTTTCAAAAAGCATCTGCTCAGGAACACCCAGACTGTTACAATCATCTTACCGAGCTGGTACGCAGCAGTAGTTTTCCATTCAATGGTGTTGATACGAAGAAAGTAAATATCCTGATTGACGAAGACACGCCGAACCTGCTTAGACTGAAGCTGTTTTTTGATACAGACGGCACCGGCACTCTGGGATGGGTAATGTACTATCCTAAGGAAAGAAAGCTGCTTAATATTTCTGTAAACCTGGAAAAACCGCTAAAACTTACCTTTAATAATAGCTTTGCGGAACTTTATGAAAAGTGTAAGGGGTTACCCGTTCTGAAGCCTGCAACTAAAATTAAATAAGAACTGCTTCACCTACTAATTTGCCAATTGTGGTTTTTGTCCGATCAGTGGACGTTGGTCACTCACCAAATGGACCTGCCATAATCCCGAGGTCTCTTATTGAGTAAGAATAAGATTAGTCTTTAGGTATAACTTTCAAAAAGACATGCTCCATACCATCTACTTCATCCATCACCTCATCCACCTTTGTAAACCCAAAACTGTAGACAAGCCGAAGAGAGGCCTTATTTTCTGGCGATACAGAGGCAAGAAAACGATGAGTACCAAATTTCTGCCGTGCCCAGTTCATCATCGCGCTGACCGCTTCAGTCGCATACCCCTGACGCTGGTATGGTGTAAAAATACCATACCCTAGTTCTGCAGCATTACGACCATAAGCATGAATATGTTCCGGATCGGGTCGGCTATGAAAACGAATAATACCAATCATACGCTTTTCTTCTGGCAGAATTACCGCTCTTGCTGACCAAGGCCGATAGAGTGAATCTTTTTTCAACTGCTCCCGGCCATATTCAAAGAAACCAATATTTTCAAGAAGCTCTTCCGAAATAGTTATGCCCAGCATTTGTCCGGCAGTTTTCAAGTCACCAGATAAACAAATTTCAGCTATATTTTCTTCTATCAGGCGCAATACCAAGCGCGAAGTAATAATATCATCGTAAATATCTTGCATAGCTTATTATTTAATCAAAATAGATTATTAAAAGAATAGATGAAAACTATAACTAAAAAGGCCTATCGTCAGACATTCTATTTGAATACCAAAGATAAGCCCATTATTTGCTACAATCAAAGAATAATGTGATACCGTTGATTGTATTACATCCATAGAAGTACCACCTCCACACCTTCATAACGACCTTATTTTAAGCAACTAACATAAGCCAAGACCTACTTAATCATAAATAAATTCGAAACAAATTACATCTAAATACCACTTTTAATTGCCTCGCTTTAAAATTTTCATTTATATTAAATAAATTTTTAAAAATAACGAAAAGACAATTACTAACAATCTCATTAATCAGTATGTCAATTATTGCATTTGGACAGACCAAAAAAGAAATGCAGGAAAAGATAAAAGATGGATACGAAACGTCAATAGGTTGGAAAATTAATGAAGGAGACGCTCTTCAGTTAGGAAAGGGTACAATGCCCAATCACAATTTCGCCCATGTTTACAAGAGTCCAAATAATGCACTAAAAATGCTTGGTGGAAATTCTGGACATGAAACTAGTAGCGATTCTTATGCAAGGGTGAATTTAACTCCCAACCAGGCTAAAGTCATGATTATAAAAGGTTTCTTTCTTGAAGGATCTAAAAGAGGTGGATATACTGTCATGTGTTAAGTTGGTGTTGGAACAATGTCCAACTATTGGTTAGATATTGAAAATACTATTCAAAATGGTGAGGTTACTGTTCCTGCTGAATATGCTTCTAAAGTTAAATCTGACAATGGGACAACGACTATAACTTTAAGCACTGCTGATGAATTAAAGAAATATAAAGATTTATTAGACTCTGGTGCTATCAATCAAGCCGAATATGACGCCAAAAAGAAACAAATTTTAGGCCTTTAAATTAGTTAAACTTTAAGCCGACGATACATCTTAACAACAAAAATGCGCTTTAAACTTAAGTTTAAAGCGCATTTTTTATTGCATAATAATCTCGCGGAGAGAGAGGGATTCGAACCCTCGATACCCTTTTGAGGTATACACACTTTCCAGGCGTGCTCCTTCAACCACTCGGACACCTCTCCAATTACGGGAGTGCAAAAGTAATATTTTTTTTGATTGTTAAACCGGAGCCTGCCTAATATTTAAGAATTAATCGATAACAGTTACTTTCAACATATTCGTTTTGCCCTTGCTTTCCATAGGGATTGCAGCAGTATTGATTAAAGTATCACCTTTTTTGATCAGCTTCATTTTCACTAACAGACTATTTACATCTAAAATCGTCTCATCAGTACTCTCAAACTTGTCATAAAAGAAAGCCTGAACTCCCCATACTAAGCTTAAAGTATTTAATAACTGCTTATTATTCGTGAAAATATAAGTCAAAGCTTTTGGTCTGTGGCTTGATATTTCGAAAGCAGTGTAGCCACTAACAGTCATAGAAACGATACCTACAGCATCTGTTGATTTCGATAAAATACAAGCAGAATCACAAATTGCATCGCTTAAGAAAGTCTTAGAATCCGCTTTTAGTGCTTTTGCAACATGGAAAGGATAATTATTTACCTCAATATTCTGAATAATTTTTTGCATCGTTTCGATAACGATCAAAGGAAACTCTCCTACAGAAGTTTCACCACTTAACATCACCGCATCTGCACCGTCCAATACTGAATTCGCTACGTCATTCACCTCAGCACGTGTTGGTCTTGGTGTAGTAATCATGCTTTCCAACATCTGGGTAGCGATAATTACTGGTTTAGAAGCCGCGATACATTTCTGAACAATCATTTTCTGTAACAAAGGAACTTCTTCCATTGGCATTTCAACACCTAGGTCTCCACGGGCAACCATGATACCATCAGAAACCGCAATAATTTCATCAATGTTATCAATTGCTTCAGGTTTCTCAATTTTAGCAATTACCCTAGCACTTTTACCTCTTTGTTTTATAATATCCTTTAATTCTACAATATCTGCAGCATTACGAACAAATGAAAGACCGATCCAGTCTACATCATTTTCCAATACAAATTCAAGATTTTTACGATCCTCTACAGTTAAAGAAGGGATTGAAACTTTAGTATTTGGTAGGTTTACACCTTTTCTTGAGGTTAAAATACCACCGTGAACAACTTCACAAACAACCTCATCTTCATAATTCGTTTCAATCACTCTCATTTGCAGTTTTCCATCATCTAAAAGGATGATTTCACCTGGTTTTACATCTTTAGGAAAGCTCGTATAAGTAATGTAAATACGTTCTTCGTTACCAATGCATTCTTTAGTTGTAATAATTGTACGACTTCCATTAACTAAGTGTATACCACCATCTTTAACGATTCCGATCCTGATTTTAGGACCTTGCAAATCAGCCAAAATACCAACATTATAGTTGTGTTTTTTATTGATTGAACGGATCGTATCCAGGACTTCCTGATGATCTGCCTGTGAACCGTGCGAAAAGTTAAGTCTGCAAACGTCTAGTCCGGCATTAAACATGCTTAATAAAACATCTGGTTTTGCTGAGGCTGGACCTAGCGTGGCTACAATTTTTGTTCTGGAATGAAAGGGTTTCATTTGAGTTATTTTATGTGTTAAGACCAACAAAAGAGGGTTTTAGCTGCAAAAACCACTGTTAGTCCGGTTAATTCTGTTATTTAACTAAATAATGTTAGATTCAAATATAGTGTATTTAATACACCTTGTGTATAAAATTTATATTACCAAATTCTCATTTGACTTCAATTTAAGTGGGTCAATCAATGCAGCAACCTGAATATCAGATAGTTTATTTAGTCCGGAAATGATATAATCAAGGTCTTCTTTGTCCATATATCCCTGAATAATCATGAAATAGTCCACTTTGTTCATCTCAGGGATCAGGAAGCCCTCACTACTGCGGTTAGCCAGGATAAAAAAATCATTATCACCCTGTTCCACGTAAAAATAATACTTGGAAAAGGCTACCGGAGGCTCGTCTACATTAAAAAAAACCTCATGATCTTCGACTTTTTCGAAATTTAAATTCAACCTCGTATTGATTTTATGACACAGCACATAATCCTTTAAAGAGGCTGTGATTGCGATTAAGACAAAATCAAGGTCCAATGAAAGTTTTAAATAGGTTTTGTTCAAAGCTGGTAAGTAAGATATATTTTAGGATACGAAATTATAAAACTAATTTTGCTTTATCATTTGAAATAAAAACATTAAAATTGACAGAGAAATAAAAACATTTGAAATGTGTCAGAATTTATTTTTCTTTGCACTGAATTATTTAACCCATTAAATTATAACATTATGTCTGATATTGCTTCAAGAGTTAAGGCTATTATCGTTGAAAAATTAGGTGTGGATGAGAGCGAGGTTACCCCAGAAGCTTCTTTCACTAATGACCTAGGTGCGGATTCTTTGGATACTGTAGAACTTATCATGGAATTCGAAAAAGAATTCAATGTAGCGATTCCTGATGATCAAGCTGAGACTATCGGTACAGTTGGTCAAGCAATTGCTTATCTAGAGAAAAACGTAAAGTAGAACATACGGCCTCCGTATAATCCGTATAAATGGAATTAAAAAGAGTAGTAGTTACAGGTTTAGGTGCACTCACTCCAATTGGCAATACTATCCCAGAATTCTGGGATAATTTGTTAAAAGGGGTGAGTGGCGCTGCGCCGATTACAAGTTTTGATACAGAAAAATTCAAAACAAAATTTGCCTGCGAGCTGAAAAACTTCAATCCTGAAGACTTTTTGGAAAAAAAAGAAGCTCGTAAACTAGATCCTTTTGTGCAATACGCCATAGCATCAACAGACGAAGCGGTGAAAGATGCAGGATTTGATTTCTCGCAAATGGACACCAATCGTGTTGGCGTTATCTGGGGTACTGGTATCGGTGGTATAAAAACATTTCTGGAAGAAATGAGAAACTATTTTGCGGGTGATGGAACTCCCCGTATTAATCCTTTCTTTATTCCAAAGATGATTATTGACATCGTTCCTGGTCATATCTCCATAAAATATGGCTTACGTGGCCCTAACTTTGCTACCGTATCTGCCTGTGCCTCTTCTACTAATGCAATGATCGATGCTTTCAATTATATACGTCTTAATATGGCAGATGTGATTATCAGCGGAGGTTCTGAAGCAATTATTAACGAAGCTGGTATCGGCGGTTTTAATGCAATGCATGCCCTTTCAACAAGAAACGACGATCCATCAACTGCTTCCAGACCGTTTGATAAAGACAGGGATGGATTTGTAGCAGGAGAAGGTGCCGGAACAATTATTCTTGAAGAATTAGAACATGCAAAAGCTCGCGGCGCTAAAATCTACGCTGAATTAGTTGGCGGTGGAATGAGTGCAGACGCGAATCATATTACAGCTCCACATCCACAAGGATTAGGTGCCAAAATGGTAATGACCAATGCATTGAGAGATGCAGGATTGACTACTGGAGATATTGATTATATCAATGTTCACGGCACATCAACCTCGCTGGGAGATATCAGTGAAACAAGTGCAATTGTTAATTTATTTGGTGAAGATGCCTATAAATTGAATATCAGCTCAACAAAATCAATGACCGGTCACCTTTTAGGTGCTGCAGGCGCTATTGAAGCCATTGCTGCTATTATGGCTGTACAAAACGACATCGTACCTCCAACAATTAATCACTTCACAGATGATCCTGCTTTTGATCCTAAATTGAACTTTACATTTCATAAGCCGCAAAAACGATTAGTCCGTGCTGCATTAAGCAATACTTTTGGTTTCGGCGGACACAATGCATCTGTCATTTTCAAAAAATACAAAGAGTAAAACGTCACAAAATATTCGATTTTAATCAATTTAATGCCCCTATTTGACCTATATAAGCTCCACTTATCTCCTGATAAAGAGTTTATAAAAAAGCTGAAGAATATGTTAGGCTTTGTGCCTGGAAATACCGTTTTGTATAAAATGGCATTCAGGCACAGGTCTGTGGCTAAAATATTGAAAAATGGGAGTCGAAGCAGTAACGAAAGACTTGAATTTCTAGGTGATGCCATCCTCGGCGCTGTTATTGCAGAGCTCCTTTTCAAAAGCTATCCCTATAAAGAAGAAGGTTTCCTGACTGAGATGCGCTCTAAGATCGTGAACAGGGTCAATTTAAATCAGCTTGCCAGAAAGATGGGCTTTGATCAGCTTATCGTTTTCGATCAGAAAATGGTGAACATGCAAACCAAACACCATTCTATGCTGGGAGATGCTTTTGAAGCATTAATAGGTGCTGTATATCTGGACAAGGGATACAATTTCACTAAAGATTTATTGCTCAAACGTATTGTTAAGCCTTATATCGACATTCATACCCTGGAACTTACCGAGACTAACTTTAAGAGTAAACTGATTGAATGGTGTCAGCGTCATGCAAAAGATATTACTTTTGAAATGATGGAAAACAGTGAGGGCGATAGTGCCAAACTTTTCACTATACAGGCAATTATTGATGGCGAAAGTTATGGTGTCGGAAGAGATTATAATAAGAAGAATGCAGAAAAACAGGCCGCAGAAAAGGCATGTGAAGCATTATCATTGTAAATCACACTACTAATTCAGACTATTTCGTAGAAATCTACTTCTTCTTTAAGGTATCTGTATACTTTTTATAAGTATCCCTGATATACTTTACAGCGTCATATTCTGTCCAGTTTTTTGCCTTCTGATAATCAGGACGGTAATTCAACATAAAATCTTCCAGCTGCTTCCCGCTAAGATCTGTGTTTTTCTGAATTAAAGACTCATTGAAATATCCGTCAATTTGAGTTTGCTGTAACTCCCTGTTATAGTAGTTCCCAAATCGCTTTGCATTCTTAGGAGTACGTCCAAATAATTCATACAAGGCGGTGATTGGTGCAAAAATATAAGAAAGCAAAGGAGGTTTACCAGCGTAAAAAGATCCTTTATCTCTATAATCCTGTTTTAGTTCATCAAGCTCAGCCTTTTTAGACTTCCCCCTGATATTTACCTCCTGCAAGGTCGTCCCTGTACCATTATCCAAATAAACTATCAAATCTTTCTTCGATAAAATTATCATTTCCCGGTCTGAATAATTCTGTTTATAGATGACAAGTGTATCCCCTAAATTAGCCTTTACCTGAAAAAGTCCCAGATCATCACTGCTCACCGTAAACTTTGTACGTAGGTTTGTAATCTGCGCCATTGCAACACGGCTTATCGAGCCCTTTGTCATCACCACGCCATTTAACTGAAAGTCCTGCTGTGCGAAAACAGCAGATGCGGGAGCAAGTAAAAGCGCAAAAACAAATACGCTTTTTAAGATTATTAGGGTTATTCGTCTGTAATGCATGAAGTAAATTTAACTATTGTTTGTCAATCGACCATATCAAAAATTGCCAAATGACTTTATAAAGGCTATTCAGCACATTAAAAATTTTACATCTTAATCATTTTAACAATAAATTATATCTTTGCACATGATAAAATCAATGACAGGTTATGGCCTGGCCTCTACAGATCAGGAAAATACAAAGTTTTCCGTAGAGATAAAATCCCTTAACAGTAAGTTTTTAGAACTTAATCTAAAACTGCCGAGAGCATATGCAGATAAAGAACTTTTACTGCGTAATATCTGCAGCAAGGATATTGAACGGGGAAAAGTGAATGTTTCTATTAACATTGAGCGTAGTGAAGAAAACCTGAAAGGCGCAACCATCAATGCGGCTTTACTAAGCAAATACTACAAACAATTAGAAGCGATAAACATTGATTTAGGTGCAAACTCGGGTAACCTGCTTCAAGCAGTATTAAATTTCCCAGACGTAATCAGCTATACTGAAGAGGTAGTAAATGAAGGTGAATGGGATATTTTACAACAAACATTTAATGCCGCTCTAGCTAGTTTCAATCAATTCAGAGAAACTGAAGGTGCTGTATTGAAACAGGATCTTGAACTTAGAATTACAAACATTCTTGGCTTTTTCGCACAAATTGAAGTTTTAGCTCCATTGAGAATCCCTCATATCAGAGCAAAACTGAACCAATTACTGGAAGAAGTATCCGGAAAAGTTAACGTGGATCAAAACCGTTTAGAGCAGGAATTGATTTACTACATCGATAAACTAGACATCACGGAGGAGAAAATCCGCCTGAAAAGCCACTGTGACTATTTTACTGAGACACTGAAAAGTAAAGATGCGAATGGTAAAAAACTTGGTTTTATTTCTCAGGAAATAGGAAGAGAAATCAATACCATGGGTGCAAAAGCAAATGATGCACAGATACAGCAATTAGTTGTAGGTATGAAAGAAGAATTAGAAAAAATTAAAGAACAGTTGTTAAACGTTATTTAATACGTCAGCAAAAATATACTCAGCAATAAGCAGCAGGTAGATTACCGGGCAAAACAATGCTGAACACAGGATAGATTTACACACCAATGATACAAGGCAAACTCATTATATTTTCCGCTCCGTCGGGCGCAGGAAAAACAACAATTGTTAAACATTTATTGGAAAAGTTTCCAACGCTAAGCTTTTCTATATCTGCAACAACAAGAGAATTACGTGGGGATGAAAAACATGAGAATGATTATTATTTCATCTCCAAAGAAGCATTTTTACATAAGGTAGCACACCAGGAATTCGTAGAATTTGAAGAGGTATACAACGGAACGTTTTATGGCACTTTACGTTCGGAGATCGAAAGAATCTGGAATGAAGGCAAACACGTAATTTTTGACATCGACGTAGAAGGCGGTTTACGTCTGAAACGTAAATATGAAGAGGATGCCCTGGCTATCTTTGTTCAGCCACCGTCACTAGAAGTCTTAAAAGAGCGTTTAAGTGGCCGCGGTACTGACAGCGAAGCTAAACTTCAGGAAAGATTTATCAAAGCAGAGAAAGAGCTGAAATACGCTGATAAGTTTGATGTTATCTTAAATAACTTTGACTTAGAAACTGCCTGCGCCGAAGCAGAGAAATTAGTCGCTGATTTTATCAATAAATAAAGAAGCTTATAGAAAGAATGGCGAAAACAGGTTTATTTTTTGGTTCTTTCAACCCAGTTCATACAGGTCATCTGATTATAGCCAGTTATATGGCGAATTTCACTGACCTGAATGAAGTGTGGCTGGTAGTCTCCCCGCAGAACCCACTGAAAAATAAAAAGGGGCTTGGTAATATGTATGACAGATTAGAGATGGCCCGCCTGGCAATTGAACCGGCAGAAAACATCAAGGTCAGTGATATTGAGTTTAACCTCCCCCAGCCTTCTTATACTATCGATACACTCGCCTATCTACGCGAAAAGCATCCTGCTAAAGAATTTATACTGATTATGGGGGCCGATAACCTGGCTTCTTTAAAAAAATGGAAGAATTATGAAGTCCTGCTAAAGGATTATCACATTTATGTCTATCCCAGACCGGGATCTGACGTTACTGAATGGGCAAATCATCCTTCGATTACATTGACAGAAACACCTCAGATGGAAATTTCATCGACTTTTATCAGACAAGCATTAAAAGACAATAAAAACATACAGTTCCTTGTTCCTGAGAATGTAATCGCGTTTATGGACAATAAAAACATGTACCGCTAATTAACGGTAAATTAGAAAGATAGTTGGTTTTTTATGAAGATCTATCTTTTCCTGACGCCATTGACCTACAGTCTGCGTTCTGATAAACTCATCGTCTCCTGTGATATTACTGGCTACACAAAGTAAAGTGCTTGCTGCTACATTTTTGATAATATCCTCATATAAGTGATTGTTTCTAAAAGGAGTTTCAATAAACATTTGAGTCTGTTTATTTTTCTCTGCCAGTTGTTCCAGTTCTTTAATCTTTTTAACTCTTTCTACTTTATCAATAGGCAGATAACCATGGAAAGTAAAACTCTGGCCATTAAATCCAGATGACATCAGGGCCAGTAAAAGTGAGTTAGGACCTACTAGTGGCACTACTTTAATTCCGCGTTTATGTGCTTCAGAAACAATCTCTGCACCGGGATCAGCAACACCAGGACAACCCGCTTCACTCATCAGGCCCACATCTTTGCCTGTCATCAATTCTTTAAAATAAGGGACCATAGAGTCATTCCGCTTATGTTTACCATAATCGTGAATGGTTAAATCGCTCTGTGGAATTTTTAAGCCTGCCTCTTTTAAAGACTTCCTTGCAGTTTTTTCATTCTCAACTATATAAGTATCAATAGAATTGATAGTATCGATCAGATATGGAGTGAATGATTTCACAGAGGCATTTTCTGCCAATGGAACAGGAATCAGGAATAATACACCTTTTTTCATTTAGATTATATTTATTTTTTTGGTATAATTTATGTAGTACTAACACGAATTCCGTCTATACCGGTTTAACAGTTATAAACGCTATTATTTACTTATTAAGTTATTTAAAAATTAGCATTTACTTGTGCAGATTGCATTAGTTTGGAGTTACAAAGGAAAAGAATAAATATTTGGAAAGAGAAAATAAGAATCTAAATATTAAGTTTAACCATTTAAATACTAGAAATCCCGTATCCTACCCTATGCAATTCTTAGATTGCCAATGTGTTTTACTCTTCGTTAGTAAATAAAACGTTAAACCATTGTACATTTTTTTACTCATAGATATAAGTTAGGTTATATTATAAATACACACACAAAATGAAAAACATGATCAAATTGCCAGCCGTCATACTCGGGCTCATGCTCCTGTTCGGCGGCATCACACAAAAAGCGGTGGCGCAGGGTTATGATGATATCTCCCTGCAATCATTTTACGATGAATTGTCACCTTATGGAACCTGGATACAGGATCCTCAATATGGAAATGTATGGCGCCCTGATGTAGATCAGCAGGATTTCAGGCCATATTATACAGATGGTCGCTGGGCGATGACTGAATACGGGAACACTTGGGTATCAGACTACGACTGGGGATGGGCCCCATTTCACTACGGGCGTTGGGTAAATAACAGGTTTAATCAATGGGTTTGGATTCCAGATACAGTATGGGGTCCGGCATGGGTTAGCTGGAGAAGCGGTGGCGGATATTACGGATGGGCGCCATTAGGCCCTGGTATCAATATTAGCATTAATATTGGTGGTGGTGGATATAATACGCCTAGTAACTGGTGGAATTTCATTCCTCAACGCAGTATTTACAGCAGTAACTATCCTCGTTACTCAAGTCGAAACATAACTATTATAAACCGTACGACTATTATTAACAATACTTATGGCCGTGGTGACAGAAATACTTATTACACCGGGCCAAGAGCTGAAGATGTTAGAAGAGCAACCAACAGAGATGTAAGGGTTTATAACGTTTCCCGTTCAGAAAGACCAGGAAGAACAAGCATATCAAATAATAATATTAGTATTTATAATCCCAGATCTGGTAATACTTCCGGTTCAAGAGCTGGAAATACCGATCGTTCCGCTAGAAATGAGATGAACTCCGGAAGAACTGGAAATATTGTTGACCGTGCAGGAAGGAATGATGTCAATTCATCAAGAACTGGTACGATTGATCGCGCCACAAGAGGAGATATAAATACATCAAGGACTTCTGATCAGCGTCAACAACGTGATGTTCAACAACAACAACAACGTCAGCAACAAGATCAGCAGCAGCGTCAACAGCGTGATGTTCAACAGCTACAACAACGCCAGCAGCAAGATCAGCAGCAGCGTCAACAGCGTGATGTTCAACAGCGTGATGCCCAACAGCAACAACAACGCCAGCAACAAGATCAGCAGCAACGTCAACAGCGTGATGCCCAACAGCAACAACAGCGCCAGCAGCAAGATCAGCAGCAACGTCAACAGCGTGATGCCCAACAGCAACAACAGCGCCAGCAGCAAGATCAGCAGCAACGTCAACAGCGTGATGCCCAACAGCAACAACAGCGCCAGCAGCAAGATCAGCAGCAACGTCAACAGCGTGATGCCCAACAGCAACAACAGCGTCAGCAGCAAGATCAGCAGCAACGTCAACAGCGTGATGCCCAACAGCAACAACAGCGTCAGCAAGAATCGGCACCTTCTCGAAGCTCTGGAGGTGACGCTCCTCAAAGAAGCGAATCTTCGAGATCTGGAAGAAATTAACATTTATAAAAGAACCGGCTATAGTGGCCGGTTTTTATTTTATATATTATATTTATCTTTGCAGCCTCATCAAGCAATATGCTTAACCCTTTATGATTCACCCCGAAATAGAAAAACGAAAAACATTCGCCATTATCAGTCACCCGGATGCCGGAAAAACAACCTTAACTGAAAAGTTTCTGCTGTTTGGAGGAGCGATTAATACCGCTGGAGCTGTAAAACGTAACAAAGCCAATCAAAGCAGTACTTCAGACTTTATGGAGATTGAGAAACAGCGTGGAATATCCGTTGCGACCTCAGTAATGGGTTTTGAATACAAAGATAAACGTATCAATATTCTGGATACACCAGGTCACAAAGATTTCGCAGAAGACACCTACAGAACTTTATCTGCGGTAGATAGCGTAATCCTGGTTGTAGACTGTGTAAAAGGTGTAGAGGAACAAACAGAAAAACTGATGGCAGTATGCCGGATGCGTAACACTCCTGTGATCATCTTTATCAACAAGATGGACCGGGAAGGTAAAGATGCCTTTGATCTGCTGGATGAAATTGAAAACAAACTGAATATCAGTTTATGCCCTTTATCATGGCCAATCGGACAAGGACATACGTTCAAAGGTGTATACAGCATCTATAATAAACACCTTAACCTTTTTGAACCGGATAAAACGAAAATCGCCGATCCGGTTATAGAAGTGAACGATCTGAATGATCCAAATCTGAATAATTTCCTGAAGCCCCGTGAACTGGAAGAATTAAAAGGGGATCTTGAATTAGTAGATGGTGTTTATGGTTCACTAGATCAGAATATGTATACTGAAGGCTTACTTGCCCCTGTATTTTTTGGCAGTGCAATTAACAACTTTGGAATTAAAGAACTATTAGACACTTTTATCAATATAGCTCCAAGTCCAAGAAGCAGAGAAGCTGAACAAAGAGAGGTACTCGTAGAAGAGAAAAACTTTTCTGGATTTGTATTTAAAATTCACGCCAATCTTGATCCGAAACACCGTGACCGTATCGCTTTCTTAAGGATCTGTTCAGGTAAATTCGAAAGAAATAAGTTTTACTTCCATACACGTCAGGGTAAAAAACTTAAGTTTTCCAATCCCATGGACTTTATGGCCAACGAAAAAAGTATAGTAGAAGAAGCCTGGCCAGGTGACGTTGTCGGATTATATGACAGTGGAAACTTTAAAATCGGGGACACGTTGACTGAAGGGGAACAGTTGCAATTTAAGGGTATTCCCAGCTTCTCTCCCGAGATATTTAAAGAAGTAGAGAACAAAGATCCGCTTCGAACAAAACAACTTGAAAAAGGCATACAGCAGCTTACAGAGGAAGGTGTTGCACAATTGTTTACTCAACAACCTGGAAACAGGAAAATTATTGGAGCTGTAGGC
Source organism: Pedobacter sp. PAMC26386 (assembly GCA_014302835.1). GTDB lineage: Bacteria > Bacteroidota > Bacteroidia > Sphingobacteriales > Sphingobacteriaceae > Pedobacter. The sequence continues at coordinate 4,744,256 of CP060294.1, read as the reverse complement.
GAATTACAATTTGAAGTAATTGCCTTCAGACTGGAACATGAATATGGAGCAAAAGCACATTTCCGTATGTTGAGCTATAGCAGATCAAACTGGGTAACTTCAACAGATAAAAAGAAACTGGAAGAATTTGTAAAGCGTAAGCAACAACACATCGGGCAGGATAAAGATGGAAACCCCGTGTTTCTTGCAGACAATGATTTTATGATCAATATGACCAAAAGAGATTATCCGGATATCGAATTTCATAAAACTTCTGAATTCAAATAAATTGAATCCAAATATTAAAAGCTGTACCGGAAAACCGGCGCAGCTTTTTTTTGCCCCGGTTAAAATAGTATGCCACTAAATCTTTATTCCGATGAACTGCCCATTTTTCTCTATGAACGCCAGAATAGTTAAAATCCTTTCGTATAGCTAGATTTAACCGTTCATCTAGGATATTAAGCACTTCGTATAAAACATTTTTGCAGCATTTTTTTAATCATTCTATTTGTTTCAACAAAACGAAACAACATGAAGAATCTATTTAATATATCGCCATTCATCCTCTTATTAGCTCCGGTTTTTGTCCTGATGATCCTGACCTTTACTACTAGTGCTAACCGGGCTGACCAAACCGCAGAGACCGCTGCAAAAACAAATATAACCACCGCCAGCTCTTTAGATAAAGCTAGCGTATCAATTGCTAAACAATGATTATACTTTTACGTTATCCGAAAATCAGCCAACAAAAAAAGGGTATGCTGAACCCGCAACAAAATGCAGATCAGCATACCCCTTATAAAATTGAGGCTTTATTATTTCAATTTGCTTAACGCAGCTTTAACACGTGGAATCATCGCTTTGATATCAGCCAGTGAACAAGCACCAACCGATGCACGGAACCATGCTTTAGTCTCATCCGTACCAAAGCAAGAAAATGGCACCAATGCCACCTGAGCTTCTTTAATTAGGTAAGAATTCACATCAGTACTATCCTTTAATAAATCACCATCTTCAGTAGTTTTACCAATATAGTCGATTTTTAGTGTCAGATAAATCGCTCCCATAGGTGCAATCGCATCTACTGCAAAACCATCTGCTTTCAATCCAGAGAAACCTTCATACAAGGCATTCAAGCTATCTTGAATCTGTTCTTTAAACGAACCTAAGAACTGATCAACCTGTACCTTATCAGCAAAATATTTACCAACAGCAACCTGTTCAGCTTTAGGAGCCCAGGCACCGATATGTGTCAGTAAAGCTTTCATTTTACTAATTACTTTTTCTGGTCCGAATCCCCAGCCTACACGTACGCCCGTACTTGCAAGACATTTAGAGATCCCATCAATATAAACCGTGTAATCTTTCAATTCAGGGCGCAAGCTAACCGGGTTGATATGTTCCTTACCAAAAGTCAGTAAAGAATAAATCTGATCATACATGATGTACAATGGTTTTTCTCCCTCAGCTCTTGATTTATTTTCTGCAATCACAAGATCACAAATTTCTTCTAATTGCTCTTTCGTGAACATCGTGCCCGTAGGGTTCAATGGAGAACATAAAGCTAATAAAGTAGCTCCTTTAAGGTATGGTTTTAGCAGCTCAGCAGTAGGCATAAAATTGCTTTCCGCGGTTGTTTCCACGGCGATACCTTCGGCAGAAGAGAGGTGACAGTAATGGTTATTATTCCATGATGGTGCAGGGTAAATTACTTTATCTCCCGGATCAACCAATGCAAGATAAGTTGCATAAATCAAAGGACGGGAACCACCAGAAACCAATATTTCGTTTGCTTTAAAGTCAAGATCATATCTGTCCTTTAACACGTCTACAATCGTTTCACGCAAAGCTAAAATACCATCAGCAGGTGGATAGTTTGTGTGATTATGGTTATAAGCATCAACAATTTCAGCTTTCAGCCCCGCAGGTATAGGAAAAATTGAAGGGTCAAAGTCACCAATAGTTAAGTTTGCAATCTTAGCTCCTTTGCTTTTCAGCTCATTAACCTCATTACCAATTTTAATGATTTCAGATCCAATAAGTGAATTTGCTAATACTGATACATTCATGTTTTTAATATATTAATGGTTAGAATTAAGCCAGCAAGCTTTGAATAGCTGACTTCGTTTTTTCAAAATTAAACTGGTCGAGAATAGTCTCCATCATTCCTTCAATTTCAGGATTACATAGATTTCCTATGCTACCTTCATGCGTATGATTTACCTTAACTCCCGGTACAAAGGTACCATTTTCAATCGTCTCTCCTACTATCTGATAAGCTTCTCTAAAAGGAACTCCCTTTAAAGCCATATCATTAACAACCTCAACACTAAATAGATATGCGTACTTTTTATCCGCCAGAATATCATCTTTCAAAGAGATATGCTGTAACATGTATGTGGTCATTTCCAGACATTCATTTAAAGAAACGATAGAAGGGAAAAGATTCTCTTTTAACAATTGCAGGTCACGATGATAGCCTGAAGGCAGATTAGTAGTCATCATAGCAATTTCGTTCGGCAATGCCTGAATCTTATTACACCTGGAACGGATCAATTCAAATACATCCGGATTCTTTTTATGCGGCATAATGCTCGAACCCGTTGTCAGCTCGTCCGGAAATTTGATAAAACCAAAATTCTGATTGATAAACAAACAAACATCCATAGCCATTTTAGCCAGAGTTGCTGCCACAGATGACATAGCCTGAGCCAGTATCCTTTCTGTTTTCCCTCTGCCCATTTGCGCATAAACCACATTATAATTCAGGTTTTCAAAACCTAAAAGGTTAGTCGTCATCGTTCTGTTTAATGGGAAAGACGAGCCATAACCCGCAGCAGAACCTAAAGGATTCTTGTTGCAGATTTTCCAGGCTGCAAGCATCATTTCCATATCATCAACCAAACTTTCTGCGTAAGCGCCGAACCAAAGCCCAAAAGAAGAAGGCATTGCGATCTGTAAGTGTGTGTAGCCCGGCAATAATTTATCTTTATGCGTATTGCTTAAAGCTATCAACTGTTGAAATAAGACCGCAGAATTGCCAACCATTTCTTCAATTCTATCTCTGAAAAACAATTTCAGATCTACTAAAACCTGGTCATTACGTGATCTGCCGCTATGAATCTTTTTACCCGCTTCGCCGATACGCTGCGTCAGCAGCCATTCAACCTGTGAATGGACATCTTCAACCGTATCCTCGATTTTAAATTCTCCAGCTTCAATTTCAGCGTAAATATTCTTCAGTTCCTTTTGTATTTCAGCCAATTCAGCAGCGGTCAGTAAACCAATACTTTCCAACATTTCTACATGTGCAAGGGACCCTAACACATCAAAAGCTGCCATTTGTAAATCCAGTTCCCTGTCTTTGCCTACAGTAAAACTCTCAATACTTTTATTTACTTCTATATTTTTTTGCCAGATCTTCATTGTATATTCAAATTATAAAACGCGCCTTAAAGCGCAAATGTCAGGCTGGCTAATGCCAGTTATTTACTTTCCGTTAATCACCGGTTTCAGCAGATCAATGTATAACTGTATGCCTTCAGCAATCTCTTTTACAAATACATATTCATCTGCCATATGCGAACGGGCAGAATCGCCTGGACCTACTTTGACAGAGGGAATACTTAATAAAGCCTGATCAGAGGTAGTTGGAGAACCGTAAGTTGTTCTTCCCAATGCAATACCAGACTGAACCAGCGGATGCTCCCTATCGATTGATGAAGGCTTTAACCGGACAGACCTTGCTTTTACATCACAATCTACATTGGTCCGGATAATCCGCAGTACTTCTTCATTGCTGTAAGCATCTGTTACACGCACATCAACCGTGAAAGTACAGGCTGCTGGGACAACATTATGCTGAGATCCGGCATTGATGATCGTCACCGACATTTTCAAAGGGCCGAATACATCTGATACTTTTGCAAAACGATAATTTCTAAACCAGTCAATATCTTTTAATGCTTTATAGATTGCATTATTCCCCTCTTCTCTCGCCGCATGACCAGCTTTTCCGGTAACAGTACAATCCAGCACTAATAAACCTCTTTCGGCAATTGCAAGCTGCATTTCTGTGGGTTCACCAACAATCGCAAATTCCAGTTCACCCAAATCAGGAATCACTAATTCCAGACCATTATTCCCAGATATTTCTTCTTCAGCGGTTGCTGCTAAACAGATATTATAAGCAAGATCTTCCTGCTCATAAAAATAAAGGAAAGTTGCAATCAATGAGACTAAACAGCCTCCTGCATCATTACTTCCCAGTCCGTATAATTTTCCGTCTTCTATTTCTGGCACATAAGGATCTCTCGTATAACCGCTATTCGGTTTTACCGTATCATGGTGCGAATTTAAAAGTACGGTTGGCTTACCCGCATCAAAATGCTTATTGTAAGCCCAGATATTATTCAGTTTACGGTGTATTTTAATTCCTCTTTCCTGCAAAAATTGCCCAATCAGATCAGCAGTTTTCTCCTCTTCTTTACTGAAGGATTGAATACTGATCAAATTCTTTAACAATTCTAAACTATCTTTTTGCAGCGTCTCTATCATAATTTATTCTTTTGTATATAATGCCCCGGCTTTTATAGCCGAAAGCTTAATGCCTTTAATCAGGGATGAACTGAATCCATTGTGCTCCATTTCATTCAAACCGACAATGGTACATCCCTTTGGCGAAGTTACTTTATCAATTTCCTGCTCTGGATGGGATTGCATCTGTAAGAGTAAATCCGCAGCTCCTTTTGCAGTTTGAACAGCCATTTTAAGTGCCTCATCTGCATGGAAACCAATTTCTACCCCACCCTGCGAAGCTGCACGAATCCCTCTTAAAAAGAAGGCAATACCACAAGCACATAATGCCGTTGCAGCAGTCATCAGATCTTCGTTGATTTTCACCACAGCACCAACCGTTTCAAACATAGTGGATACTTCCGCAATATGTTCTGCTGAAGCATTATCTGTAGCAACACAGGTCATAGACTGGCCAATTGCGATGGCTGTATTAGGCATCGCGCGAATCACTTCCAGGTTATCACCAAGTTTTTCACGGATAGCGGCACAGCTTACACCCGAAGCAACGGAAATAATCACATGTCTCTTTGCATCAATTACACCCGCAATTTGCTCCATCAGCTGATTAAGCTGCTGGGGCAAAACAGCCAGTACTATCACATCCGAATCTGCTACAGCCGCAGCATTATCTGCACTGATCTGGTAGCCAAGAGCGGCATAGCTCGTCAGATGACTTAAAGTTCTCCTGGTTAATGTAATCTGGCCAGCCCGAACATAATTCGCTTTAACTAACCCTTTTGCCAGTGAAATACCAATATTTCCGCTGCCCAGTATGGCTATCTTTCTTGTAAACTTTCCCATATTAATCTATTAACCGGGTTCCGAAACCCTGTGTATCCAGTTGTGGTAATTCATCTGCCTTGCCTATATAGACTGCTTTCACTCCTTGTCCGATGGCTTCAAATGCATTGTGTAGTTTAGGGATCATCCCTCCTGAAACCACGCCTTCGGTTTGTAAGCTTTCAAAATCCTCTCTTTTGATTTCTGTAACCAGCGACTGTTCATCTTCCACATCACGCAAAACACCTTTCTTCTCAAAACAGTAAACCAGACGGGTCTCATAAACAGCAGACATCGCCACAGCAACGGCCGAAGCGATCGTATCTGCATTTGTATTCAATAACTGGCTGTCTCCATCATGTGTAATTGCACATAAAACGGGGATAAGACCACTTTTCAGCAAGCTGCCTAATGTATTAACTGATACGGATTTTTCATCCAAATCACCTACAAAACCATAATCGATCTCTTTGACCGGACGTTTTACCGCCTTAATTACATTTCCATCAGCACCACTCAATCCAATCGCATTACATCCTCTGGCCTGTAACTGCGCAACCATATTTTTATTAATCAGCCCCGCATAAACCATAGTCACTATACGGAGGGTTTCAATATCTGTAATCCTTCTACCGTCTACCAGTTTAGGCTCAATACCCAGAGACGTACCTAATTCTGTCGCAATTTTACCCCCCCCGTGAATCAAAATCTTATCTCCTGGCAAAGCTGTAAAATCAACCAGAAACTGGTTTAGTTTCTCCGCATTATCAATTACATTTCCACCTATCTTTATGACCGTTAGCTGCTTCATTCTTTATTTCTTAAGGAACTCGTTAATGATTGGAAATTCTTTTTCCGGTTCTTCTACCTGAGGATTGTGTCCTGATTTCTCAAACATAACAAATTGTGCCTGCGGACAGTATTCTTTGTATTTAACCATCATCCAGGGTATAGCCACTCTATCGAAACGACCACCAACAATCAATATTGGCATTTTTAAATCCTTCAGTTGTTTCCTGAAATCAAAAGTTCCGATATCACTGCCCACATAAAAATCACCATCTCTGCCTACCATTTGATAGTACAGTTTAATATTCATACTATTTGGATAAGGTTTTCTGCCTCTGCTAACAAATTTGTCAGGGTTATAAGCGTATAAAAAGCCATAAGGAACTCTTCCGTAAATGTCCTGATGTGCAGCATCACTTGAAACGGCACCCTGCTCCCTGATTTTCATCAGATCGGCCCAGACTTCCGGATAGTTCGTTTTAATCTCATGGTTAGAATTATCATCATTTTCCTGCCACATCACATAACTGTGAAAAGTATTGGCCAGAATCAGGTGGCTCACATTGTTTGGATATTTAATAGCATATCCTTGCGCGACTAAACCTCCGTAAGAATGTCCTAAAAGAGATACTTTATTTAGCTTCAATGCTTTCCTTAAACCTTCTATATCTTCAATATCTCTTTGCAAACTATAATCTGAGACTACTTTTGCCGTATCTGATTTCCCTCTTCCGAATCCATCAAAATAAATTAACTGATGATTGGCATCTGCTAAAGGATCAAAACTTCTCAATCCCGGATGCGCACCACCGGGCCCACCAGCAATAAAGATAATTGGATCGCCCTGCCCAACCGTTACTACCCATAATTTGGCTCCATTGACGGTAATAAATTTACCATCAGTAAAGCTGTCTATAGTTTTCTGTTGTGCAAAGGAGAGTGTGGTAAAGAGTAGCACACAAAACAAAAGGGTGATTCTTTTCATAAGATCATATCGGTTTATAACGGTTTAGAGCCTTCTGGAGCGTTATTTTGAGCGATCTGTCAAGCCCTCCTAAGATAGCTTTTGTAACAGACCTTTCAAAACTGCCTGTGCCGCCCATAACCTATTTCCCGCCTCATGGATCACTAAAGAATTTGGCCCGTCCAACACCTCAGATGAAAGCTCTAAGTCTCTTCTAACTGGTAAACAATGCATCACTTTCGCATTATTTGTCCCTTCTAAAAGTTCATTAGTTAGCATCCATCCTTCCGGATAAGGCAATATTTTACCGTATTCTTTATAACTCGACCAGTTTTTTACATAAATATAATCTGCACCTGATAATGCTTCCTCCAGGTTATGGATAATGTGGGCACCTGGTGTAAAATCTTCAGAAAGTTCATACCCTTCAGGCTGTACAATTGTAAAATCAAGCAAATCTTCCTGCTGTGCTTTGCACATCCATTCTGCAAAAGAATTAGGGACCGCTTGTGGCAAAGCCTTAATATGCGGTGCCCAGGCTAAAACGACTTTAGGTTTCGCAAGCCCTTTCCAGGTTTCTTTGATCGTTACCAAATCAGCCAGACTTTGTAAGGGGTGACGGGTTGCACTTTCCAGACTTACGACAGGTACACCGCAATATTTGATAAATTTATTGAAGAAATCTTCGTTATAATCTTCTTCTCTATTCACAAGTTTTGGAAAAGAACGAAGTCCAAGAATATCACAATACTGCCCCATTACAGCCGCTGCTTCACGTATATGTTCCGCGGTGCTGCCATTCATCACCACTCCATCTTCAGTTTCCAGTGCCCAGCCTTCTTTATCCATATTCATCACCATCACGCTCATTCCTAAGTTGATGGCAGCTTTCTGCGTACTTAAACGGGTACGCAGGCTTGGGTTCAGAAAAACCAGTCCAAGAGTTTTATTTTTCCCTAGCTGCTGATCTGCATAGGGGTTGTTTTTTAATGCGAGAGCATCCTTTACCAATTGGCCGATGTCTTCAACATCATTTACTGAAGTGAATTGGTTCATCCTTTTATAGCAATTTTAAAGTTTTCTAAAAAGTGATCTGCGTGTTCTTTCGTTAAATTAAGTGCTGGCAATAATCGGATAACATTAGGCTTAGCCTCACCGGTAAAAATAAAATGCTTAAACAGCAGGTTTTTTTTCACCTGTGAAAGTTCTTCAGGAAGTTCAATCCCAATCATTAAACCACGCCCTCTCACTTCACGAATTTCTTCAATTTTTTCAAGTTCTGTAATCAGGTAATCTCCTATTTTCGCTGCATTTCCCATCAGCTGATCTTGTTCCATGATTTCAAGCACCGCCATTGCAGCCGCACAAGCCAGGTGGTTTCCACCAAAAGTGGTTCCTAGCATAGAATGCCATGGTGTAAATTTCGGTGCAATAGAAATTGCTGCTACCGGAAACCCATTACCCATTCCTTTAGCCATCGTATAAACGTCTGCGTTTACTTCAGCGTAATCATGAGAATAAAACAGTCCTGTTCTTCCATAACCACATTGAACACTGTCAGCGATATAAACGGCATTATATTGATCGCATAAAGTACGGATTAGCTGAAGAAAGCTTACAGAAGCCTCTTTAATCCCTCCGACACCCTGTATGCCCTCAATAATCACCGAGCTGATCTCATCCCCATAAGCTGCAAAAGCCTGTTTCAAAGCATCTTCATCATTGAAAGGCAGAAAAACGACATTATCCGTACTGTTTACCGGCGCAATAATCTTCGGATTATCAGTTGCAGAAACAGCCAGAGAAGTTCTGCCGTGGAAAGATCCTTTGAAAGCGATCACTTTCTTTCTTCCATTATAGAAAGAAGCTAGTTTTAACGCATTTTCATTGGCTTCGGCACCAGAATTACACAGAAACAACTGGAAATCAGCCTTTCCCGACACCTCCCCCAATTTCTCTGCTAGTTCAACCTGCAAAGGTATTTTCACAGAGTTAGAGTAAAAGCCGACCTTGTTTAACTGATCGGTTAAGCGTTTTACATAATGCGGATGTGTATGACCGATAGAAATTACAGCGTGACCGCCATAAAGGTCAAGGTATTCCTGCCCTTTGGCATCCCATACGGTACTGCCTGAGGCTTTAACAATTTCTATATCATTTAAAGGGTATACATCGAATAAGTTCATCTTTTTAAAGCTTTTTACCTCAGGTTTAAACCTCAGGAGATTCATAAAATAATTTGATTGTTGTTAAAATGCAGCTGCCTTAAGTCTTAAACCTTGCCGTTCATCTAACCCAAACATCAAATTCATATTCTGTACCGCCTGTCCGCTTGCTCCTTTTAATAAATTATCTATAATACTGATTACTAAAAGCTTCTTACCATGTTTCTCTACATGTACCAGCCCTTTGTTCGTATTCACGACTTGTTTCAGGTCGATATTTTTTTTGCTGACGTGGGTAAATGGGTGTTCGCTATAATAATCTTCGTAAATCATCTCAGCCTGTTCTGCTGTTAAATCGCTTTCCACATAAACTGCAGCAAGAATTCCCCTGGTAAAATCTCCGCGCTGCGGGATAAAATTCATGTCCTGGTTAAAGTCGTTGTCCAGCTGTAATAAACTCTGTCCGATTTCGTTCAGATGCTGATGTTCGAAAGCTTTATAAACAGACAGATTATTATTACGCCAGCTAAAATGAGAAGTCGCTGCAAGCCCCTGTCCCGCTCCTGTTGACCCGGTCGTTGCATTGATATGTACTTCATTTTTCAATAGCCCTTTTGCGGCCAGTGGCAATAACGCCAGTTGGATACAAGTTGCAAAACAACCCGGATTTGCAACGAAATTAGCTGTTTTAATGCGCGCTCTGTTTAATTCAGGCAATCCATAGATCCAGTCCTTGCCTGCCGCTGCCGACAACCTGAAATCCTGACTCAGATCTATTATTTTTATACCTGCTGCAATAGGATTTTCAGCAAGGAATTTTTTCGCATCACCATGGCCTACACACAAGAAAAGCACGTCAATGGCAGAAGAAAGTTCGTCTGTAAAACGCAGGTCAGTATCTCCTAAAAGATCAGTATGAACATTTGAAACCAAGTTTCCACCATTACTATTACTGTGTACAAATACAATTTCTACGCCGTCATGATTGATTAACAGACGCAGCATTTCACCACCGGTATACCCGGCACCACCTACTATACCCGCTTTAATCTTCATTGCCGTTCACTTTATGCCAGATCATTACCTGGTTGCCAAATATTTTAGAGAATCCTTTAACATCCTCACCGCTCCATGCATTGTTCATTTCTCCATAACTTCCAAATTTATTGCTCATCAGATCATGTTTAGATTCGATACCAATAATCTGGAATCTGTAAGGCAACAGCTCTACAAATACTTTTCCGCTTACAGTGTGTTGTGTATCCGCTAAGAAAGCTTCAATATTGCGCATAATCGGATCGTGAAACTGTCCTTCATGCAGCCAGTTTCCGTAAAAAGAAGATAACTGCTCTTTCCATGACAACTGCCATTTAGTTAAAGTATGTTTTTCTAAAGTGTGGTGTGCTTTGATGATCACCATTGGTGCAGCTGCTTCAAAACCTACACGTCCTTTGATTCCAATAATGGTATCACCAACATGGATATCACGTCCGATACCATAAGGTTGCGCAATTGCCTGTAATTTCTGAATCGCTTTTACCGGCTCTAACTGCTCACCGTCTAATGCAACCAGTTCTCCTTTTTCAAAAGTAAGCTCAATTTTGCGGCTCTGAGTTTCAGTAACCTGTGTTGGCCAAGCTTCTTCTGGTAAAGTTTCATTAGAAGTTAAAGTTTCTTTTCCTCCTACCGAAGTACCCCATAACCCTTTGTTGATAGAATATCTTGCTTTTTCAGCACTATATTCAACTCCATGATTACTTAAATATTCTATTTCCGCTTCGCGCGATAATTTCAAATCTCTGATTGGTGTGATAATCTCTACGTTAGGAATGATAATATTAAAGATCATATCAAAACGAACCTGATCGTTACCTGCTCCGGTACTTCCGTGAGCAACGTAATCAGCACCAATCTTTTTTACATAGTTTGCAATTGCTGTAGCCTGACTTACACGCTCAGCACTCACAGAAAGTGGATAAGTTGCATTTTTCAATACATTGCCAAATACAAGGTATTTAATACAGCCATCATAATAGTTTGCAGTTTCGTCAACTACTGCGTGAGAAGCAACTCCTAAAGCGTAAGCTCTTTTCTCAATTTCCTGTAATTCTTCATCAGAAAAACCACCTGTGTTGACAATTACTGAATGGACTTCTAATCCACGGTCTTGTGCCAGGTGAATACAGCAAAATGAAGTATCTAAACCTCCGCTAAAAGCTAAAACTACTTTCTTTTTCATGAGCAATGTGTGTTTGTTTTATGGTTATAAACGTGGTTTTTCAAATGCCATTGTCCATAACACTTTCGGTTGTTATTATTTAAAAAATAGTGTTGATAAAAGTAATATTGATTTCAAGCCTCCTTTGTCATCTGATGATTTTGGCTTTAGCACCAATCTTTGTTTGATACGCATAAAACGCTCATATAACTTGGGTTTCCGTTGTAATTCCTCAGCGAATTTCTTTGCCACATCGTGTTTCTGTGTTGCAGGATCGTAAAGCATAGCTGTACACATACAGTTTTTACGGTCTTTGCTTTTCAGGATTTCGAAATTCACACAGCTCTGACATCCTTTCCAAAACTCTTCATCCTGAGAAAGTTCAGAGTAAGTTACTGGTTCATAACCCAAATCAGAGTTAATTTTCATTACTGCCAGCCCCGTAGTCAATCCGAATATCTTAGCTTTAGGATACTTGTGACGTGACAATTCAAAAATCTTGTGCTTAATGGTATGCGCCAAGCCCATTTTTCTATATTTTGGACTGACTACAAGGCCCGAATTAGCCACAAACTGTCCATGGCTCCATGTTTCAATGTAGCAGAATCCAGCCCATGAACCATCTTTATGAAAAGCAATAACTGATTTCCCCTCAGTCATCTTTCCAGCCACATATTCTGGCGAGCGTTTAGCGATACCTGTACCTCGTGCTTTAGCAGATTCAGCCATTTCTTCACAGATTTCTTCTGCAAAAACACGATGTTCAGGAAGTGCAACCTGCACTATAAAATCGTTTATATTCATTAATAGTTAACGAAAAAAAGATAAAATATTCTTATTAATTGATTTTGAAGAGACGTAAGCCTCTTAAGATTGAGTTAGAATTAACTCAAATACGGGGTGTATAATTTTGCCGGCTGGTGGTTACATAAATGACTGGCTCCAGACGTTCAATATATAAACTTCTAGCAGCAATGTTCTTTGCTGTTACGATTGAAAGTTTATGTATTATCTGTTTGATCATTTTCTGTATAATTCCCGCTTTAAAATATTAATGGTGTAAAGGTTTAAATAAATATCGAGTTGTGCAATAGGTTTTTTATTTTTTTACATTTAATCAACTCCTTGGCCCTCATGAAGTCAACGCTTAAAAATAATGGATATAAGCGTAATTACCGGGATGATAAAGATTAAATATTTGTTAAATTTTATCAAGGGGTTGGAGAGTGCTGTTAATCTATCTTTAGGAAGACAAATTTAGGGTCGCTGTAATCAACCTGTGTGCCTGCCTTGAAATAACTTTTACTAAAATAGGTTTCTACTGTCCCTGCGCCTAAAATCAACTTTCCGTCTCTTTTTAAAAAGGTTATTGGAACCCGATCCCACTTTTCCATTCCGTAATGCTGAAAGTTATAATCCCCCAATAAAGTATCTCCTTTTATAACTCCTTTTACGTCACCAGAGTCTTTAAAGCTACTATGATAATTCACCTCATACTGCCCCTTAAATTGTGAGCCAGTAACCACAAGCTTCAAAACAGCAGTATCTGCCCCTTTAACAGCCACATATGACAGACGCACTCTTTTTTTCTCTATATCATCCGACTCTGAACTGCACCCACAAACTAAAACAGACACAGCAGCCATTTTAAATAGAAAGAATAATTTCGCCTTCATCGATTTAGTTATATTCCTCATTTATTGGGTTCATTTATCCTAAAAGCAAATATATTACAATTGCCATCATTTCCTCGTCATATTAAAAGTGCCAATTTACCCTACAGAATAGATCATGGCTGGGAGGATTATCGTCCGAAGCGAAAATAATAGGATAATAAATCCAGATTCCCTTTGAGCATCCCAGTTATGATCTCCATTCCCATCACAGAAAAAGTAATCCCGTTACCCCCAAATCCCAAAACAAAATAAGTATCAGGAAATTGAGGATGTTCACCAATGTAAGGCAAGCCATCCTTAGTTTCGCCAAACGTCCCGCACCAACAGAAATCTTCAATGAAATTCAAATCAGGCAGAAACTTAATTACGGTCTTGACCAGTTTGTTTTTTTTACGATCCAACAGCGCATCCCGTCTTAACGGATTCTTGAAATTTTCATCCTCCCCCCCTACCAAAAGCCTGCCGTCGCTCGTTGTACGCATATACAAATAAGGAGTATCTGTATTCCAGAAAAGGGTATCACAAATAGACTCTTTAAGTTGTTCATTTTTCTCACTCACCATGGCATAAGTACTTTTCAGCTTCACGATTTTCTCTGGCAACATCTCCTGTGTTTCGTAGCCAGTGCAATACACAATTTTATTTGCAGTGATCACCGCTCCGCTTTCTGTGTGAGCGAGAACCTGTCCTTTTACATATTTTACCTTTTCAAGTTTTGTTTTATCGTAGACTTCCAATCCCCTTTTGGTGTTGTAATGCAACAGATCATGCGTAAGACAAAATGCGTCAACACTTGCCCCGTCAGCCGAGAGGATTGCACCTTCCGCGATCAGACCGTACTTTGATTTGATTTCTGCTTTGTCTAGCCAGACCACATCAAAGTCAGCAGCTTTCCTCGCTTCAAATTCCTTTTTCAGCCAGCTGAGATCTTTTTTCAGATGGGCAAAATAAACGGATTCCTTTTTTTCAAAGCCACAGGAAGACTGGATATCTTTCACCAGCATTTCTAAGGTATGAATGGAATCCCTGCATGCCCTATAGCTCCCAACAGCACCTTGTTCCCCGATTTGTTCTATCAATTTATACAAAGGGACATCAATTTCATATTGCAGCATAGAAGTAGTCGCCGAGCTGCTTCCATTTGCAATCTCCCGCTTATCAACTAATACCGTTTTATAACCTTTTCCGGTAAACGCATGTGCCATTAACGCACCAGTTATTCCGCTACCCACAACTAATATGTCACAACTAATATTTTCTCTCAGGGATGGGTAAGTATACAAAAGGCCATTTTTCACCAACCAAAACGGTTCATTTGAGCGTATCTTCATAAGCTTGTTCTTGAAGACACAACAATAATTTGTTTACTCTGTTTTAAGAGTGTGCATAAAATACCTCTGATAATTTAAACAGGCTACAAATTTCAGTAGTCTTCTTTTTAATAGCCGTCTATTTATTTGTACGTTTATACTGATTAGTCAATACCGTTTTATGAAGAAATCCTTTTCTATTTTATCTTTAACAGCTACTTCACTCGTAGATCCTTCACCCATAACATCTCCTTTGCGAATAATAGTTCCTTTACTTACAACCCTTCTGTTTTTTGCATTTACAACAACTGCAAGCGCGCAGGATTTATCCGCAGCAAAAAAAACGGTAAAAGTATTGAGCTCGGCCAATTTCTGGGGAAGGGGATACACTAAAGAAGGCATGGCTAAAGCAGCGGTTTATCTTTGTCAGGAATTTAAGCGGGCAGGTCTCCAGCCCATGGAAGGGAATAACTACAGACAAAATTTCTCCTATCCGGTTAATACTTTCCCAGGGAAAATGGAGGTGGCTATTAACGGAAAGAAACTCATACCAGGCCGGGATTTTATCATCGATCCTTCCAGTAAAGGCATGCGAGGAAGCATGAAGCTAGAGCGGGTGGATAGCTTTTTTGTGAATCCTGCAAACCACGTATTTATTGTCCCTAAGGATAAACTGACCTGGAGCGTTGCACAAAAAGTAAATGATTATACCGTACTAGAAATTAATAAAAAGGTCTTGCCTTCAAAGCCTGACTCCATTAATATCGACATTGAACAGGAACTTATTCCTGAATTCATAACAAGTAATATCTGTGGAATAGTAAAGGGTACTAAGCACCCCGATTCAGTATTGATGATCACCGCGCATTATGACCACCTGGGAGGCATGGGAGATCAAACCTATTTTCCGGGAGCCAATGATAATGCCAGCGGAATTGCATTATTACTAAATCTGGCTAAATATTACGCCAGACATCCTGCCCCTTATAGTATCGCTTTTGTTTGTTTTGCTGGTGAGGAACCAGGATTAAAAGGCTCTTCCTATTTTACGACATTCCCGCTTATTCCACTTTCCAGTATTAGATTTCTGATTAATGTTGACATGGTTGGAACCGGTGAAAAGGGAATTACGGTAGTGAATGCGACGATTCTTCCAAAAGAATTCGCCATGCTGAATAAAGTCAATGATCAGCACAAATACCTGAGTAAAATTAATCCCCGGAATAAAGCAGCGAACAGCGACCATTATTTTTTCACTGAGAAAGGGGTTCCTGCCTTCTTTATTTATACCCAGGGAGGAATAAGTGCTTATCATGATATTGATGACCGTTCTTCCACACTGCCCCTGACAGAGTTTAGCAATTTATTTAAATTATTCATTGCCTTTAATACTGCGCTAATGAAATCTTAATCAGCAATATTTTTCCAGCTAACAAATTGCTTCTCGAACTGTTTATTTGTATACAAACCCACATGCCAATGTCAATTCTATTATCGCCATTAAATATCAAAAACATCACCCTGAAAAACAGGATTATTGTTTCTCCAATGTGTCAGTATTCGGCCGAAGATGGCTATGCAAATGACTGGCATCTAGTCCATTTAGGCAGCCGTGCTATTGGCGGCGCAGCTTTGATTATCCAGGAAGCGACTGCGGTTTCTCCAGCAGGCAGAATTTCTGCCGGAGATTTGGGTATCTGGTCTGACGGGCACATTCCTGTTTTGAAAAGAATTACCTCTTTTATCCATCAGAACGGCTCTGTTGCTGGTATCCAACTGGCTCATGCCGGTAGAAAAGCAAGTTTTGATACCCCCTGGAATGGCGGGAAGCAGATTACAGAAAAAGACGGAGGATGGAGGTCTGTTGCCCCAAGCGCAATCCCTTTTCATGACAACGACGAACCTCCAATAGCCCTTACGATCAACGATATCGAAAAAATAAAATCCGACTTTAGGACCGCAACCCTGAGAAGTATTGAAGCAGGATATCAATTGATAGAAATTCATGCTGCACACGGCTATCTGTTTCATCAGTTTTTTTCTCCGCTCAGCAATTTGCGCACAGATGAATATGGCGGAAGCTTCGAAAACAGGATACGTCTTTTACTAGAAGTCATTGCTGTAGTCCGCGAAGAATGGACTACTGAAAAACCTTTATTCGTTCGTATTTCCGCTACTGACTGGGCCGAAAAAGGCTGGTCTCCAGAAGATTCAGTAAAACTATCTGCTATTCTTAAAACCAAGGATGTAGATTTAATAGACTGCTCTTCAGGTGGAAATGTACACTACCAGGAAATCCCTCTTTTTCCGGGTTACCAGGTACAATTCTCCGATGCCATCAAAAAAGAAACAGGTATTTTAACGGGTGCTGTTGGATTAATTACCGAAGCGAAACAAGCAGAAGATATTCTTCAAGAAGGAAAAGCAGACCTCATTATCTTAGCCAGAGAACTTTTAAGAGATCCTTATTTTCCATTGCACGCAGCATTTGAACTCGATGATGAGATCAAATGGCCAGATCAGTATGCACGTGCTAAACCAAGAAAAAAAGATTAATTCTAAGCGTTTAATCTCCTCCAATTACATGCTCTTCAAAAACGATTTGGGATATTTTATCGAAAGCAATAGTTATGCTCAGCAGTTTCTATCCTATAAAATTCACAATTTCAAAACACAGAAGCTTCCATTTTTAAGCTGTTTGTAAACCAATTTGTCTTAATTTTGTTATTCAATAAAAAAACAAATTATGTTCGAGAAATTAATGGCTGCTCAGCAAAAGGCTGAAGAAATAAAAAAACGTTTAGATACTGTTTATGTTCATGCAGAAGTTGAAAGCGGTGCAATCAAAGTAACCTCAACGGCAAACAAAACAATTACAGCTATAGAAATCAATGAAGAATTCTTTAAACAAGCTGATAAAGAAGAAATAGAAGAACTGCTTCAAACAGCAATCAACAAGGTCTTGCAACAAGCAGAAACTGTTAATGCTACTGAAATGCAAGCTGCTACACAAGATATGCTTGGTGGTTTAGGCGGAATGTTCGGTCAATAATATTAAAAGATAAAAAAGATGAAATACACCTATTACGGACAATCCTGCTTTCTTCTGGAGGCTGATGGAAAGAAGTTTCTCTTTGATCCATTCATTACCCATAATGCACTGGCCTCGTCCATAGATACGACTAAAATCGAAGCTGATTATATTCTTGTAAGTCATGGACATGGTGATCATGTTGCCGACCTTGTCCTATTAGGTAAACAAACCGGAGCGTTAATCATTGCAATGCCGGAAGTTGCTGCATGGGCTGAAAAACAAGGATTAACAAATATCCATCAAATGAATTACGGGTCTGCCAAATTTGATTTTGGAAAATTGCGCATGGTTTGGGCTACGCACTCAAGTTCAATGCCTGACGGAAGTTACGGAGGCAATCCTGCAGGTTTCGTCTTAGAAACCGGTGGAAAAACAATTTATTTTGCGGGCGATACTTCTCTCAACCTAGATATGAAGATCCTTGCTGATTTGTACAAGCTTGATTATGCAATTTTACCAATTGGCGGCAATTATACAATGGACGTGGACGATGCTATAATTGCAACTAAGTATATCAATTGCAGCCACGTAATTGGTGTTCATTACAATACTTTCCCGGCCATTGAAATTAATACGAAGGAAGCCGTTGAGAAATTTAAAAAACAAGGAAAGGTGTTGCTTTTACCAGCAATTGGAGAGACTATTCAATTATAAAGTCTATTCAATTATAAACCCTGAGGATATCCTTGATTTCTCCTTAGCGTTTCTTTAAATTTTAAAAAACATGATCCCTCTTTTCAGGTATATTTCTCGTTTCAGAGAAATCCGAGCTGAAAAGAGGGATCATGTTTTTTAAAACGTAAGATGATCGTCCTTTAATGTGCCTCCAACCAGGTACTACCTTCGCCAATTTCGATTTCGATTGGCACAGTAGTCTTGATTGCAGTCTTCATCCTATGACTAATAATTTTCTTCATTGCATCAACCTCCGATTTAAGAACGTCGAAAACCAATTCATCATGCACCTGCATTGTCATTTTCGACTGTAAGTTCTGGTCTTTAATATCTTGGTGAATATTGATCATCGCTATTTTGATCATATCAGCAGCAGACCCCTGTATAGGAGCATTAATTGCATTTCGTTCCGCAAAACCACGAACTGTTTGATTCGCAGAATTAATATCTCTTAAATACCTTCTTCTACCCATCATCGTCTCTACAAAGCCATTTTCGCGTGCAAAATTCATCGTATCCGTCATGTACCTTTTGATACCAGGATACTGCGCAAAATACTGTTCAATCATTTCCGCAGCCTCTTTTCTTGGAATCCCCAGATTCTGAGATAAACCAAAAGCCGATTGCCCATAAATAATACCAAAGTTCACCGCTTTTGCATTCCGGCGCTGTGTAGAATCGACCTCTTCGATCGTAATCCCATAAACTTTGGCCGCAGTTGCCGTATGAATATCAATTCCTTTATTAAAAGCCTCCAGCATATTTTCTTCCTTACTGATATCTGCGATGATACGAAGCTCTATCTGCGAATAATCTGCCGAAAGCAGCACATGGTCCGCATCTCTAGGAATAAATGCTTTACGGACTTCCCTACCACGTTCTGAGCGAATAGGAATGTTCTGAAGATTAGGATTATTAGAGCTTAATCTTCCCGTAGCCGCTACCGCCTGGTTATAACTCGTATGTACACGCCCCGTTTTTGGATTAACCAATAAAGGAAGCGCATCTACATAGGTAGACTTTAGTTTTTGCAGCTGACGGAAGTCAAGAATATCTTTTACAATATCACTTTTATGTGCCAGGGCCGACAAAACATCTTCGCCCGTCTGATATTGCCCCGTTTTTGTCTTTTTCGCTTTAGGATCAAGCTGTAGTTTATCAAAAAGAACCTCCCCAAGTTGTTTCGGAGAAGCCAGGTTGAATACTACACCTGCTTTTTCATATACATTTTGCTCAAATCTTCTAATATCAACTTCCAGCTCTTTAGAATAACTGATCAGCGTATCCATATCTATTCTGACACCCTCTTTTTCCATATCCGCAAGTACATAAACCAGGGGATTTTCAATATTGGTTATCAATTCTTCGGCATTCAGGTCTTTCAGAATTGGTTTGAAAACCTTAGCCAGCTGTAAAGTCACATCCGCATCTTCCGCAGCATAATCTACCACAGTTTCTACCGGTACGTCCCTCATTGTACCTTGATTTTTCCCTTTCGGACCTATTAGAGTCGTAATAGAAATTGGTGTATAACCTAAATAGTTCTCAGAAAGCACATCCATATTGTGGCGTGTATCAGGATCAATCAGGTAATGTGCAAGCATCGTATCAAACAACTTTCCTTTAATATCAACGCCATACCATTTAAGCACTAAAATATCGTATTTAATGTTCTGACCCGTTTTACCTATTTTTTCATTTTCCAGTATTGGTCTGAATTCGTCCACAATCAGCTGCGCTTCTGCGGCATCAGCCGAAATCGGGATATACCAGGCCTGTCCAGGTTGAATACAAAAAGAAAAACCTACCAATTCTGCCCGGTTTGCATCGATTCCTGTAGTTTCTGTATCAAATGATATATTATCTTGCTGAAGCAGTAAATCAATTAATACCCTCCTTTTTTCTGCCGTATCAACCAGCTGATAATCAGGTTTAGTATCTGCAATTGTTTTCCCCATTGGCGGCTGCTCAAATAAATTAGGCAGCTGTTCAAACGGCTTAGGCTTACTTAACGGCTGATCTACTGCATTTCCAAATAAATCAGTTTGCTGTGACACATTTGCTTTAGCATCTCCAAGACTGAATCCATCACCAAATACTCTTTTACCTAGGGTACGGAATTCCAGTTCTGCAAAAAGAGGTTCTAGCAGCTCTCTGCTTGGTTCCTCTAAAAGCAATGATTGCTCATCAAACTCAACAGGAACATTTAAAATGATAGTCGCTAATTTTTTAGAGATCATTCCCTGGTCAGCAAAAGCAATGACATTTTCACGCTGTTTGCCTTTCAGCTGTTCTGCATTCGCAATAATATTCTCCATGGAACCATATTGCTTAATCAGCAATTTAGCAGTTTTCTCCCCTATCCCTGGTATGCCAGGAATATTATCAACTGCATCTCCCCACAAACCAAGGATATCAATAACCTGCAATACGTTTTCTATCTCCCATTTTGCAAGAACTTCCGGAACACCGATGATTTCCATCTCATTTCCCATTCTTGCTGGTTTATAAATAAAGATATTCTCCGAAACCAGCTGAGCAAAATCTTTGTCCGGGGTCATACAGAAAACAGTGAAACCCTCTTTTTCAGCTTCTTTGGCCAATGTACCAATGATATCATCTGCTTCAAAACCGTCTTTGGTAATTACAGGGATATTAAAGCCTTCTATCAGTTTAAATATATAGGGCAAAGCAGCAGATAAATCTTCTGGCATACTTTCCCGGTGTGCTTTATAAGCGACATAATCAGTGTGTCTTTCGGTTGGTGCCGATGTATCAAAAACTACTGCGATATGACTTGGTTTTTCCTTTTTAAGGACTTCCATTAAAGTATTAGCGAAGCCCATTACTGCGGAGGTATTGATACCGGTAGAGGTAAATCTAGGGCTTTTACTTAATGCAAAATGCGCTCTGTAGATCAACGCCATACCGTCAAGCAGGAAAAGTTTTTTCATTGTGGAGATATTTATTTTATCAATAATTGACCTTGCTGGTTGCCCGCAGGTTATCAGTCCAAAGTTAACATCTGAAGCTGAGCTAACCTAATTAGCAGCGATTTTTAGAACCTGTTTAAATTTAGAAGATAAATTTTGAACAGGCTATTGATAGTGGTAAAGGAACAAAAGTACAGGGAAGAAATTATACATCGCATGTAGTGCAAATGAATATTTAAGACCATAATTCATCCGTGTATAGCCTAGTACAAGGGCCACAGCCAGTTGAGGTAAAGTATACAGCAGACCCAGCGGCAATAAACTAACCCCCTTTTCATAATTACTGAGATGTACCAATGCAAAGCAAATGGCGGTAAGGTGAAAATGCCATGGAAATATACGTTCCCAGAACAGAAATTTCAAAGTAACACTCTGGCTAAGATTAAACCGGTAAATGAGATATAAAATGATAAATACAAAAGGGCTGATCAGATACCCCCAGTCTGTTTTAATCAGGACACTTAACAAGACGCCACTAACAAAGGCTATAAATAGAAGACTGCCTGTAAAGCGTCTCAGTTGTGCTCTGAAAAGAAGCTCTTCTGAAACGGGTGCCCAGATTACAGCCATTGTAAAAAGCATAATTCCGGACATCGTCTTTTTATCCAGCTTGGAAGGCCCCGGATCTGGAATCAGCTTTAGGTGGATTAATAATCCCAGAAAAAAGCCAGCTGCAATCCCTGCCACCAGGCAAATAAAAGCCAATTTCAGTAATAAGACAAATGGCCTGTCCACCTTTTTAGGGATACTAGTCAGATAGGGGTTTTTCAGGTAAGCTGTTAAATCATTAACCAGGTCCAGCATTTTAACGAGCAATGCAGCCCTCTATGTGATCATTAACTATTCCTGTAGCCTGCATATGTGCATAGCAAATTGTCGTTCCAAAAAATTTAAAGCCTCTTTTCTTCATGTCATTACTGATGGCGTCAGAGATTTCAGTTCGTGCAGGCACTTCACTCAAAGACTTGAAATGATTGACAATAGGTTTTTGATCTGGCAGGAAACCCCAGATATAATTGGCAAAGGAACCGAATTCCTTTTGCACTGCTATAAAAAGCTGTGCATTTTTAATCGCAGAGTTGACTTTAAGTTTGTTTCTGATAATCCCAGTGTCATTCATTAAACGCTCCACGTCGGCCTCCGTAAAAGCGGCGACCTTGCTGACATCAAAATCAGCAAATGCCTCACGATATCCTTCCCGTCTACGTAGGATGGTAATCCAGCTTAAACCTGCCTGTGCACCCTCAAGGATCAAAAATTCGAATAGAATCCTGTCATCACGAACAGGTTTCCCCCATTCTTCATCATGGTATTTCGTATATAGGGGGTCGGTTCCGCACCAGCCGCACCTTTTCAATTCTGCGCTCATCTGTAAATTACATGCTTAATTCATCCCAGTACTCCACTGCGCGACGGTAGTGCGGAATAACTATAGAGCCTCCTACCAGGTTCGCAATCATGAATACCTCATTAATTTCAGCGTCATTCACACCTGCATCAAAGCATTTTTCTAAATGATACTTGATACAATCATCACAACGTAAAACCATTGAAGCTACCAGCCCCATCATTTCTTTGCTTTTCACATCCAGCGCACCTGCTGCATAAGTGGTCGTATCCAAAGCAAAGAAACGTTTGATGTTTGTATTGGCAGTTTCCATTATTCTATCATTCATTTTTGAACGATAGTCATTAAATTCTTCTACTAATTTACCCATATCATATATTAAATAGCTAATTCCAATTCTGTTATTTACAGTTCTACTGCCGGATCCCAAAAATGGATTTTAAAGTCTTTTATCTTATCCTGATCGATGATCAGTCCTTCATTTTCCAATAACTCCTGCATCAGTTCTGGTGTGGCAAAATGGAATTTGCCAGTCAGCAAACCTTTATGGTTAACGACGCGGTGAGCTGGTATAGGCGGAGAAGCATCATGTGCATTGTTCATAGCATATCCTACTAACCTGGAAGATTTCCCCGCACCAAGGCTTTTGGCAATTGCCCCGTAAGAAGTTACTCTTCCTTTTGGGATTAGCCTCACTATTTCATAAACCTGCTCATAAAATGATTGTTCCATTAGTCCAATGAGAATTGTATATAATTTATGTTTTTATCTTGTTTCAAATAGATTCTTTCATAATGTGTTTTGATCTTTAATACATCATCATAAAATTCAGAAGTATACAAATGATCTGTTTTTTTATAACATGGCAAATTCAGTTCTTCAACCTTTTCAACGGTATAAGCATAGAGACCATCGTTATCCGTTTTCAAATTGATTTTACCTCCGGGTTTTAAAAATCCTTTGTACTTATTCAGAAAACCAGGAAAAGTTAGTCTTTTCTTTTCTCTGCTATCCTGAGGTTGCGGATCAGGGAATGTAATCCAGATCTCATCCACTTCGTTCTCACCAAAATAAGCAGCGATATCCTCAATTTGTATTCTTAAAAATGCCAGATTATCGATATTTTCATCTACTCCGGTTCTTGCCCCTCTCCAGATACGATTACCTTTTAAATCTATGCCTATAAAGTTCATTTCAGGGAAAAATTTAGCCATATTAACTGAATATTCTCCTTTACCGCAAGCCAGCTCCAGTACTACCGGATTGTTATTTTTAAAATGCTCTTCTGCCCATGTGCCCTGAAGTGCCATTCCTTCCTCCATCTGATACACATTAGGAAAGGTATCAATTTCAGCAAATTTTCTTAACTTATCTTTACCCACTATTATTATTTTTTATGCAAAAATACAATTTAATCTTCTCATAGTTATGCTCGTTTCTAATTCGTATTTTTGCATAAATACTACATCAAGACAAATTGGAAAAGAGCGCAAAAATTTATATCGCAGGCCATCGTGGAATGGTTGGGTCTGCTATTCACCGTAAACTGACTCATGAAGGATTTACGAATCTGATTGCCCGGTCTTCTTCAGAATTAGATCTTCGCAGCCAGCAGGCAGTAGCTGATTTTTTTGCGCTTGAAAAACCAGACTATGTATTTCTTGCTGCTGCAAAAGTTGGTGGTATCATTGCCAACAATACTTACAGGGCAGATTTTTTATATGAAAACCTGGCTATCCAGAATAATGTAATTCATCAAGCCTATGAAAAAGGGGTGAAAAAACTAATGTTCCTGGGTTCAAGCTGTATTTACCCAAAACTAGCTCCTCAGCCGCTTAAAGAAGAATACCTTTTAACGGGTTTACTGGAAGAAACCAATGAGCCTTATGCAATCGCTAAAATTGCTGGGATCAAATTATGTGATGCTTACCGTGCACAGTATAATTGTAATTTCATCTCTGTGATGCCAACCAATTTATATGGCTATAATGATAATTATCATCCTCAGAACTCTCATGTACTACCTGCCTTAATCCGAAAGTTTCATGAGGCAAAAGTTAGCGGAACACCTGAAGTAACCATCTGGGGATCAGGATCGCCTATGCGTGAATTCTTATTTGCGGATGACCTTGCTGATGCCTGTTATTTCTTGATGCAAAACTATAATGAACCTCACCTCATCAATATTGGAACAGGTGTAGATCTAACAATAAAAGATCTGGCTTTACTCATCAAAAAAGTAACAGGTTTTGAAGGAAGCCTTACTTTTGACAGCACTAAACCAGATGGTACTCCACGTAAACTAATGGATGTATCTAAATTACATAGCCTGGGATGGAAACATCAGGTTGAACTGGAGGCTGGAATTTACCTTGCTTATCAGGATTTTTTAGCCAAACACATTTAATGAACTAAGCCGAATATTTTTAATTGAATTAGTTGATATTCATATAGCTAAAACTTATATCTTTGTTAAAGAAAATAAATTTTAGCTATATGACCTTAGTCCAACTCGAATATATTGTAGCCGTAGATACTTACAGAAGCTTTGTTGGCGCAGCCGAAAAATGCTTTGTAACCCAGCCAACACTGAGTATGCAGGTACAAAAGCTGGAAGAAATGTTAAATGTAAAAATATTTGACAGAAGCAAGCAGCCTGTAATTCCTACCGAAATAGGCTCCCAAATCATAGAACAAGCCCGCCTGGTTTTACAGGAGAGTCAGAAAATCAAAGAAATCATCAGCAGTCAGCAACAGGATATTGTTGGTGAACTTAAAGTAGGAATCATCCCTACTGTTGCCCCTTACCTGTTGCCACAGGTAATCGCATCTATGATGGAGAAATATCCAGACTTGAAGTTATTGATCTGGGAATATACTACTGAAGATATTATTCATCACCTTAAAACCGGTGTACTGGACTGCGGCATACTGGCTACCCCACTTGGAGATAATTCAATCACAGAAATCCCCATGTATTACGAAAATTTCGTAACCTATATCAGCAAAAACAGCAAGCTGTTTAAAAAGAAAAACATTGATGCAAATGACCTGGAAGACGAAAACATCTGGCTGCTCAATGAAGGTCATTGCATGCGTTCACAGGTATTAAATATTTGCAGATCTACTAAGGATAACCGCTTACAGGGCTTGACCTATAATACAGGAAGTGTAGAAACATTAATCCGTATGGTAGACATGAATAACGGCGCTACTTTATTGCCTGAGCTTGCATTAACAGAACTTACAGCCAAGCAATTGAGCAAAGTCCGCACATTTAAATCTCCTGAACCTGTTCGTGAAATCAGCTTGGTTACCCATAAAAATTATATCAAGAAGAGGATGTTGAATGCTTTAAAAGAAGAAATTCTGGCAATCATACCTAAGGCTATGAAACAGAAAAAGAAAAAAGATATTGTAGGGATCTAACGAGTCCCAGCACTTCGAAAACAAAAAAGCGGCCTTGTTTTTCAAGGCCGCTTTTTATTTATATTCCTTAAAGCTTATGCTTTTTTGAAACGTTCAGCTACTGCATCCCAATTTACTACATTCCAGAATGCAGCAATATAATCAGGACGTTTGTTTTGATACTTCAAGTAGTAAGCGTGTTCCCAAACATCCATTCCTAAGATTGGAGTACCCTTAACCTCAGCAATATCCATTAATGGATTGTCCTGGTTAGGAGTTGAAGACACAACTAATTTACGGTCAGCACCAACGCTTAACCAAGCCCATCCAGAACCAAAACGAGTTGCCCCGGCTTCAGCGAATTTAGTTTTGAAATCTGCAAAAGAACCAAAAGCAGCTTTAATAGCTTCTGCTAATTCTCCTGTAGGCTCACCACCTTTATTATGTCCCATAACTTCCCAGAACAAAGAGTGGTTAAAGTGACCACCACCATTATTTCTTACAGCAGCAGGAAACTTAGAGATGTGTTTAATGATTTCATCAAGACTTTGAGAAGCCTCAGGCTTACCTTCTAAAGCTTTATTTAAATTCGTAACATAAGCTTGATGATGTTTATCATGGTGAATTTCCATGGTAGTTTTATCGATATGCGGTTCTAGTGCATCTGTTGCGTAAGGTAACGCAGGTAATTCAAAAGCCATATTATTGTATATTTAAGTTTAAAATTTAATGGTTCACAAAGATAACATTCGAGCTCAGGTATTTGTTCAATATTTTGTCATTTACCCCCGTTTATTCTCAAAAAACCGCTTCATCAGTTGTGCACATTCTACTGCAAGCACTCCTTTCTTCGTCACCGTTTTTGGATGAAGCAAATTAGCATTTTTGCTCGTAAATCCGCGTTTTTCTTCTGAAGCTCCATAGACCAACCTACTGATCTGAGTCCAATAAGCCGCCCCCGCGCACATCACACAAGGCTCAACGGTGACATAAAGCGTGCAATCTTTCAGATACTTACCACCAAGCGTTAAACTTGCTGCGGTAAATGCCTGCATTTCAGCATGCGCTGTAACATCATTTAGCTGTTCGGTCAGGTTATGTCCGCGTCCAACAATTCTCCCCTTACACACAACGATTGCTCCGATAGGAATCTCGTCATTGTCAAAAGCTATCTGTGCCTCCTGTAAGGCTAGACGCATATAATGTTCGTCTTCTTTAGGTAAATCTGTTTCTTCAGAAAAATTATAATAGCTCATTTATTTTAGCACAATTTACTGCCATTGGGTACTTTCCCCATTAACGTTGTCAATACAATATTTCCATCTTCGTCCGCAAATCCTGTCACTAAAAACTCTGACATAAACTTGCCTATCTGTTTTTTAGGGAAATTGACGACTCCAACTATTTGTTTTCCTATCAATTCTTCTTTAGAATAGTGAGCTGTAATCTGTGCACTACTCATTTTCTGCCCATATTCACCAAAGTCAACTTTGACTTTATAAGCCGGTTTTCGGGCTTCAGGGAATTCCAGGACTTCTAAAATTGTGCCTGCTCTTAACACGACCTTCTCAAAATCATTCCAGTCTATTTGTTCCATTTTTGGTTTCCAATTTTGTACACCGATAAAATTACGAATCTTCAGCTTATAAATCCCTTATATTGCGTATCGCTTTTTACTACCTTTGTACCATGATTGATGTTGTACTTAAAAAAGGCAAAGAAAAAGCCGTCCACCAAAAACACCCTTGGATATTTTCGGGAGCTATAGATAAAGTTAAAGGTAATCCATTGAATGGAGAGGTTATCAAGGTTCTTGCAGCCGATCTTTCTTTCTTAGGTTATGGTTATTATAATGGCCAGTCACGCGTTGCAGTACGTTTATTGGAATGGGAAGAAGACAACATCATTGATAAGGCGTGGTATGAGGTGAGGTTAAGAAATGCAATTGCTTCACGTGCGCACCTGTTGAGTGATCAGGAAACAAATACTTGTCGTTTAGTATTCAGCGAGGCCGATTACCTGCCTGGACTGATCGTTGACAAATATGCTGATTACCTTTCTCTACAAATCCTGAGTGCAGGAATGGAGAATGTTAAAGCAGAACTGATTGAAATTTTAATCGCAGAATTAAATCCTATAGGAATCTTTGATAAAAGCGACGCCAATGCCCGTACGCATGAAAACCTGGAAGTTTCACAAGGCTTACTTTGGGGAGAAACTCCGCCAGAATTTATCGAAGTAAAAGAAAATGGCGTTCGTTATCATATCAATATTGCAGACGGACAAAAATCCGGATTTTACTGTGATCAGCGCGATAACCGTGAAATTCTAGCAGCCTATACGAAAGATAAAGAAGTATTAGACTGTTTCTGCTATAGTGGCGGATTCACGTTGAACAGCTTGAAACATGGCGCTAAACACGTAACCAGCGTAGATAGTTCCGCATTGGCAATCGAAACTTTAAAACATAATCTTGGTTTAAATGGCTTTATGGAGCATCAGCAGGACAGCATCCAGTCTGATGTGAACAAGCAGCTCCGCGTTTTTAAAGAGGATGGAAAAACTTTTGATGTCATCATTCTTGATCCACCAAAATATGCACCTTCAAGATCTGCTTTAGACAGAGCTGCACGTGCTTATAAAGACTTAAACAGGTTAGGCATGCTATTGCTTAAAAAGGGTGGTATCCTGGCTACATATTCTTGTTCAGGTGCAGTTGACCTGGAGACCTTCAAACAGATTATTGCCTGGGCCGCATTAGACGCAGGCAGAGAGGTACAGATCATTAAACAATTTCATCAACCAGAAGATCACCCGGTAAGAATTTCTTTTCCAGAAGGAGAATATCTTAAAGGTTTATTGTTAAGAGTCTTGTAAACACAAAAAAATATTTTTCGCATAGGGGTAGCAAACAAATTTGCGTTTTGTTTGTAGATTAGACAAAACGCAAATTTCCCAGATGCTAATAGTACATAATATCAGATTAAGCCGTATTCTAAGGAATACATGGCAAGTAGACCTCATCATGATTTTTTCTTGCACAGGCGCTTATCTCATCAGAGCGTTCCTGATTAAACATAACTTTGAAATTCCAGCCATTATTCCTACCGTTTTAGGAACAGCAATCGCCTTTTTTATTGGATTCAATAACAATCAGGCCTATGACCGCTGGTGGGAAGGCCGCAAAATATGGGGTGCCTTAGTCAATGACTCCAGATCGTGGGCCAGAAGCGTAATTACCTACATTTCGCAGAATGAATCCAGTAATCAGGATTTCAAAACTTTAAAAGAAAGAATGGTTCGCCGCCATATTGGTTTTCTTTATGCACTTAAGGCCAAACTTAGGGATGCTGTAGATGAAAACTATCAGCAATACCTGGATGAGGCAGATTTGCAGGAAATCAATCTGCATAGTAATGTACACAATGCAATTCTTACACTACAATCCAGAGAGCTGCAGCAGCTCAGTAAAAGCGGAATGATAGATGGGTTCCGTTTTATGGAAATGAATCAGTTACTGGTCAGGTTTTCGGACGAAATGGGCAGAGCGGAACGCATAAAAAACACGGTATTTCCTACTACCTATAATTATTTTACAAAAGTCTTTATCTGGTTATTTGTCGTTTCTCTAACACTGGTAGTGAGCCACGAAGCAGGTGTCTGGGCTATTTTCATCGGTTGGATGGTAGGTTTTGTTTTTGTTTCTACACAGATCAACGGCATGAGTCTGATTGATCCTTTTGAAAACAATTCGTCATCTGTACCGCTGAACCAGATTACAAGAACTATAGAAATCAATTTACTGGAAATGATAGGTGCAGATAAGATTCCTGCACCCGTAAAGCCCATAAATGATGAATATATTTTATAAGATTACTCTTCTTCTTTGAAGTATACTTTGTAATAATTCATGGCTTTATCATCATCGAAACCTTTTTCGATCAGTTCTTTATTACCATGAATATAGATGTGGAAGTTTTTGTCCAGCTTTAATACGCTTTTAAATGCTTTGGCTTGTTTTTTAACCGCAGCACCAGAGATATCAAAACTATCAGCTATTGGAGTTTCAAATTCTTCCTCATAACTCTTTTTATAGTTTTTGAAGGACTCAATCCCCTCTTTATTCCCTATGACTTCGTTAGAGAACTCATCCATATCAAAACTTTCCTTCTCTTTGAAATATTTCATTGAGCGGTTCAGCAAATCTATTTTATCTGCTTTGGTAATATCATACTCCTGATCCAGTTTGTCGGTTACAAAGCTTTTATATACGCCTAATACGTTCTTAGTCTGGTTATAGTTATCATTTCTAACCCTAAGTTTTAAAAATTCATCTTTCCAGTATACTGCTTCATTACTCCGATTAGTCTGATCAATCACGGCAACCTTATAGCCTTCTTCTTTCTCGGTATTAAAAATAATGCATCCTTTATCCAGTTTGTTAATATTGATTGCATCTTCTTCATAACTCAGTGCAAAGCCAGCCTGTTCCGGTGACACCTTTAAATAAGTCTCTTTCGTTTCTGATTTAAAAATACCAATTGCGTCATGCAATACTCCTTCTATTTGTACATTTTCAAAATAGGCCACATAAAGTTCCCCTGCTTTTATTTTAGGGTGATTAGAAGTCTCATAAAGATATTTTGCCAGTTGCTGACTGTTTTTATGAAAGTTCTCTCCATTTTCAAATACCTGCTCAACAAAATGATAAACCTCATTCAGATTTAAATCATCGTTTGGATGAAAAAAACGAAAAATCTCATTCACCTTTTCATAAGGACTTAAGAAGTACTGGATCAGCAGGTTCTTTAACTGCTCATCCTGAATTTGCATAGAGGCTTCAGATAATACATAAAACTCATCTTGCGCTTTGTTACCAATTCTATGTATAGAAAGCTCCGAAAGAGAAGCTTCAGGGAAATAAATCATATATACTGTAAGTTTTAGCTGTGTTAAAGGGGCCGCAAAAATACTTTATTTTTCTTCTTTTACTGTGTTTCTAAGCTCAACCGGTTTAGTTGACTTTTTCTTCATTTTCAGGTTGAGCATTTCTACCAGCACTGAGAATGCCATTGCAAAATAAATATATCCTTTAGGAATATGCTGATCAAGACCTTCTGCTAACAGCGAAACACCGATTAACAGCAGGAACGAAAGTGCAAGCATTTTTACTGTAGGATGGTTATTGACGAAGTCACTTATCGCATTTGCAGAAACCATCATAATAATTACTGCTATAATTACTGCAGCAATCATAATTTGAACATGATCTGCCATCCCAATGGCTGTAATTACAGAATCTAATGAGAAAACAATGTCCAAAACAAGAATCTGGGCAATTACACCTGCAAAAGAGTGTACTTTAACTTTGCCTTCTTCTTCCTCTTCACCTTCTAGTTTCAAGTGAATTTCATGGGTGCTTTTATAGATCAGGAACATCCCACCTAAAATCAGAATCAGATCCCGTCCTGAAATAGCTAGTTTTTCCAACCATTCTTTATTGTCCAGACTGATCCACTCACCGACATTGAAAAGTGTGGCTGTTAAGCTCATCACCCAGCTTAAAGACAAAAGCAATAATACCCTGGTAATCATAGCTAGCCCTAACCCCAGTTGTCTGCCTTTTTTTTGCTGATGTGCAGGCAATTTTCCAGAAAGGATGGATATAAACACAATATTGTCAATTCCCAGTACGATTTCTAAAACAGTAAGAGTTAACAGTGAGATCCAGGCTTCGGGTGTACTAAAGAATTCCATATATTAATTGTTTTGCTGTAAAGCTAAAAAAAAGCTTGTTGAATTAATCAACAAGCTGAACACACCCATTCTTTTTTTAGCTTATTTAAAGGAGACAGATCCGTACTCCGATTTGACGTGAATATTTGCCTTGCCGCCACTTCCAATTTTACCTGTGTAATTTTTAGAACTGTCATCATCCTTCTCTCCTTGCTGTCGTGCAGTCACTCTATTTCCAGCTTTAAAACCACTGTAACTAGTTCGCACAAAGAAATCACCATGATAATTATCAGCAAAGCCCAATCTTGTATCTACGTAATCAGCAACAATGGTCAGATTTTTACACCCTGCTCCTATTTCATTGATATCAAAATTATTATAGCTCATCCTAAAATTGCCATCCCCTCTCAGGCTACCCATGTTTACATTCGCGTACTGCGAGTTGAGATTAAGTTTCCCTACTGTCCCTATTTTCAGGCTATTGTATTCCTGTTTTATTTCTGCATTTCCTCTAATATTATCGATTTTGACATTTGCATATTGTGCATTCAAATCAAGATTATTGACATTAACAATGCTAATTCCAGATCCATATTGCTGTCTGATTACCGCATCCCCACGGATGGTATTGATCCTTACAGTCACATACTCCGCATTCAAGTCTAATGTTCCGGCTGTTTCAATAGTCAACCCCGATCCATATTGTTGTTTAATTACAGCTTTATTGATTTCTACAATTGCAGTTTTACCGTACTGGACAGAAACATAGTTATTTGTACTGGTTAGTTTTCCTGCATTGAAATCTCCATACTGCACTTTGGCATAAAGTGGTCCTGCAAAATCGTCCAGGTTAACATTGCCAAATTCCTGCGTTAAAGTCAGCGAATTTGTAGCAGGTAAATACACCACATAGTTCACCTTGACTTCTCTTCTTCTATTGCGCCCAGACCACCGGTTCCGCTCGCCGATTACCGTTTTACAGGTAACCAAATCACCATTTTTTTCGGCTGAGATATTAACCTGGTCAATTAATTTCTCTGCTTCTTTGTCATCATTGCTATAGGCCTTGATAGAAACGTCTATTTTGACTTCTTTTTTATCCCAGACCTTAATCACCATCCCGCCATACTGGTTATGAATATTGATCTTATCAGTTGCGCTTAAAGGAAAACTTTTACTAAAAGTCTTTAAACGCATCGGATCATCTTTATCCCTGGAACTCCTACCCTGCGTGGATTGAATGTTCGTATTCACAGCATAGACTGGCGCATCGTTAATTTGTAATACTGTTTCGTCCTGCGCACTAACCAGACTAGATGAACACAACAGCATTCCTGCAAGGATCAACTTTTTCATATACTATTCTCCTTTTTATATTGACTGACTTCGTTAATAATAGACAATTGCTGGTTTAGCAGCTGAATTTGAATTTCCAGGTTCCTGACCATTGCTTTGACAACCATTTGCTGATTTGGGCTTCCAGCCATTTCTTTCGTCAATCCTTCATAAGTTTTATTCAGGACTTCAAAATCCGCTTTAAATTTACGATAGAGCTCAGGATTTGTTTTTGCATAAGCCTGCAGACTATCTTGTTTCTGTTCAATCATGCTGACAAACTTTACTTGCTTCTGCGCATATACCGGATTAACATCCGCAACACTTAACCGGCTTCTTTTCACCGGAATCACATACAGGAATGTAATTCCTAGCACAACAATAAGCGAGGCTGCTATTCCCGCCCATAGCTGAATATTAAACGTGTTTTTATGTTTTTTTTTATTCAGCTCTTGTTTATCCAACCCTTCTTCAATTTTAGCCCAAAGCCCTCCTGAAGGTTTGTCGGTATCAAATTCCCGCTTATTTTCTCTGATAAAATCTTCTAATTTAGTACTCATCTCTTGCTCCCTTCTTTTCTAATATATTTCTTAACTTAACTTTTGCCCTCATGAGCTGTGAACGGGAAGTGACTTCCGAAATTTTAAGAATATGGGAAATCTCTTCGTGGTCATAACCTTCAAACAAGTATAACGTAAGAACCACTCTATAACCATCTGCCAGGCCCTTTACTGCAGCTTTCACTTCTTCTACTCTCCATTCCAGATCTTCCTGATCAGCTGAATCCTCAGCAGGAATCTCCAGACCATCCAGGCCAATAAATTCCACTTTCCTTTTTCGCAGACAATTGATAGATTTATTCACAATGATCTGTTTCAGCCACAGACCAAAGGTTGTATCTCCCCTAAAATCGCCAATTCGCATAAATGCATCCAGAAAAGCCTCCTGTACAACGTCTTCTGCTTCAGCCTCATGATTGACTATCCGCAGAGCTGCACTGTACATAGCTCTTTCATACAATTTGTATAATTCAAATTGTGCAGTGCGGCTCCCTTTCCGGCAGGCATTTACGAGATCTATATTTTTATCAATGTATACTGTTTCCAATGTCTTCGTATTCGTTATAAATGACAGGATGTTTTTCTAAACGTTGCATCTTATTGAAAAAACTTTTGAATATAGCTTGTTAATTCAATAAGCGTTTATAATATGTGACTCAAAATGAATATTTTTGCGGCTTAATCCGATGAAAAAATGTTAAGAACAACAACTTGCGGAGCGCTGACGATTGAGAATCTAGGCGAGAACGTAGTTCTGTGCGGTTGGGTACAGAAATCCAGAGACTTGGGAGGAATGACTTTTATT
Organism: Pedobacter sp. PAMC26386; assembly: GCA_014302835.1. GTDB lineage: Bacteria > Bacteroidota > Bacteroidia > Sphingobacteriales > Sphingobacteriaceae > Pedobacter. The sequence goes on along the minus strand of CP060294.1, from coordinate 4,709,840 downwards.
GACATCCGTGACCGTTATGGCATCACCCAATTGGTTTTTAATATGGATGATAACACTCAACTCTGTGAAAAAGCCCGCAGTTTAGGTCGTGAATTTGTGATTAAAGCAAGTGGACTGGTTGTTGAGCGTTCCAATAAAAACCCAAAAATGTCAACAGGAGATGTGGAAATAAAAATCACTGATCTTGAAATCCTGAATGCGTCAAAGATTCCACCATTCTTAATTGATGATGAGACCGATGGCGGTGATGATTTACGCATGAAATACCGTTACCTGGATCTGAGAAGGAATCCAGTAAGAAATAATATGGTTCTGCGTCATAGAATGGCACAATCCGTAAGAAGATATCTGGATGCTTTAGATTTTATCGAGGTGGAAACTCCTGTACTGATTAAATCTACACCGGAAGGTGCAAGGGACTTTGTAGTTCCAAGCCGTATGAATGCCGGTGAATTCTATGCTTTACCTCAATCTCCTCAAACCTTTAAGCAATTGCTGATGGTTTCTGGTTTTGACAGGTATTTCCAGATCGTAAAATGTTTCAGAGATGAAGATTTACGTGCCGACAGACAACCTGAATTTACACAGATTGACTGTGAGATGTCATTTATAGAGCAGGAAGATATCCTGAACACCTTTGAAGGGCTGATCCGTACGTTATTTAAAGAGGTTAAAAACTTCGATTTGCCCGAAGTTCCTAGAATGCAATATGCAGACGCGATGCGTTGGTATGGTTCTGATAAACCAGATACTCGTTTTGAAATGCGCTTTGTAGAATTAAATGAAGTAGTCAAAGGAAAAAACTTCCCTGTATTTGACAGTGCAGAGTTAGTGATAGGAATCAATGCAAAAGGATGTGCGCATTATACACGTAAACAGATGGATGAGTTGACTGACTTCATTAAACGTCCGCAAATCGGCGCTACTGGCCTGATTTACGCAAGACATGGTGAAGATGGTATCATCAAATCGTCTGTTGACAAATTCTATGCAGAAGAAGACCTTAAACAATGGGCTGAAGCACTCCAAACCCAACCCGGTGACTTGATGCTGCTGATGGCAGGAACGAAAGACAAAGTACGTAAACAATTAAGTGAACTACGTCTTGAAATCGGTACCAGATTAGGTCTACGTGATAAAAACGTATTCAGTGCTTTATGGGTCCTTGATTTCCCTCTTTTAGAGTGGGATGAAGAATCTGAGCGTTACCATGCAATGCACCATCCTTTTACATCCCCTAAACCAGAGGATATTACCATGTTGGATACTAATCCAGGTGAAGTAAGAGCAAATGCCTACGACATGGTCGTTAACGGAACTGAAATAGGTGGTGGATCTATACGTATCCATGACCGTACATTACAGGCATTAATGTTCAAACACCTAGGTTTCACCGCAGAAGAAGCCCAAAAGCAATTCGGATTCCTGATGGATGCTTTTGAGTTCGGAGCTCCTCCACATGGTGGTATTGCATTCGGTTTCGACAGGCTGTGTTCAATTTTCGCTGGCCTGGATAGTATACGCGACGTTATCGCTTTCCCTAAAAACAATTCGGGAAGAGATGTGATGATTGACAGTCCTTCGACGATTGATGAAAAACAATTGAAAGAGCTAAAAATAAAAACCAATTTATAAGGAGTTTTCCGGACGATTGTAAGGATTGACCTGTCCTCCAAGAATAAAAGCCTTTCGGTTTAGACTGAAAGGCTTTTATTCTTTACGCTATTTTAGAAAAGAGGGTATAATATATCTGCCTAAAATTTCAAAAGCCTGTTTGCTCTTAAATGAGGAATAATTCCCTTGTGTAAAAACAACTGTCAGTCCTAAATCCTTTAGTATAAAAATAAATTGCCCGCCATTCCCGGATGCAAACAATAGTTCTTGCTGAAGGTCTTTTGTCTTTAGTAGCTCCCGATACCAGTAAAACCCGTAGTAAGTTGGCTGAGGCAGTAAAAAATGACTTCTGCTGGATTTAGCAAAAGAGAAATCAGGAATAGGGATATCACAATGAGTGGACTGACTAATCCATTGCTGAGAAATAACCCGTTTACCATTCCATAGGCCATTATTCTGCACAAGCCGCCCCAATTTTATCATATCCATAGGATGAATATAAAACGAGCCTGCGGTCATGCCGTGCCCGGCAGGGTCAACAGTCCATTTATAATCTGAGATCTCCAAAGGCCCGAATAAATACTTTTTGGCAAACTCCATGATTGACACTCCAGTTGCTTTATTGATCACTCCACTTAATATCATTGGGGCGATAGAAGTATATGACCATACTGTTCCGGGTTTATATTTCATTGGCAGATCCAGAGAAAACTTCACCCAATCTTTACTCAAACTCATCTCATTTTCGCAATCTTTGGTATCATTAAATTCCTCACAATCAAAACCAGACTTCATTTCAAGGAGATTCCTAAGAGTCATTTCCATTTTAAGTTTATCCATTTTAAAAGCCGGATACTCAGGAAAAAACTCGTATACTTTCTGATCAATACTTTTAATTAAGCCTCTGTCAACAGCAATTCCTACAAGCAAGCTTGTTATCGACTTAAATGAGGAGCGGGAATCATGTAAAGAGTCCTGAGTAAAACCGTTAAAATAATGCTCGTACACTGGCTTATCGCCCTTAAAGATCAGAACACTATGGACCTTTGTGTATTGTCCCTGCTCAATGGCACTGGTCATTTGCAGGAACAACGAGTCTCTTTTCTTTGGTAGATCCTCTGCGACTGTATCCAAACTAAACACTAAAAACAAAAGACACGAAATAATTAATTTTTGCATATTCTAAGTTATATAATATTACCTTTATATTAAACGAATTCCACTGGTAATCTTTTGATCACATGTCCTTTGCCAAGCTTCATTACTATTTATTACTGACCCTTCTTATTCTTCCCCATATTTGTCCGGCACAATCAACTGACCTATTCCAGCGTATAGATTCATTGTTAACAGCTAATAACCCTCATCCCTTTAACGGGACAATTCTGATTGCCAAAGACGGAAAGATTGAGTATGAAAGAAACACAGGATCTCCTGTTCCAGGTAAAAAGGCACCATTTGGTGAAAATGACCAATTTGTTATCGGGTCTGTCAGCAAACAAATTACTGCCGTACTGGTCTTAAGAGAGCTGGATCAACATCACTTACAGCTTCAGGACCCTGTTAGAAAATATTTGCCTGAATTGGAAATGTCTTGGGCAGATACCGTTACGATTCATCAATTGCTAACACATACACATGGAATTACTGCACTGGACAAGCCGTTAGCCTACCCTGCAGGCTCACAATTTAATTATTCTGCTATCGGATATCAGTTATTAGGGGAAATTGTAGCTAAAACCTCAGGAAAGTCTTTCCCGGAGTTATCCCAGGAATTATTCCTGGCCTGCGGAATGAAGAACACCTTTGATCCCAACCTAAAAAAGCATAAAAAATTAGTCAAAGGTTACGTCGAAAAAGAAGATGGGAAGCTACATGAAGAAGAAAACCCTCTGGAAGAGTTTGCGCCCGCAGCGACCCTGATATCAACAGCCAGAGACTTATTGCACTGGAACAATGCACTGCACAACGGTAAGCTGCTTTATCCAGCAACCTACAAGCTGATGATTACCCCCTACGCAACGCGTCAGCATATCTTTCTGGGGAAAACCGATTATGGTTACGGCCCAACAATCACTGATACAAATGGCCTTATACAAATAGGACAGACAGGATACGTTCCCGGGTTCGTCTCTATGGATTATTATTTCCCTCAGACCAAAACCAGCATTATAATGCTTGAAAATACTGCATGGAGCTTAAATGACCTATCAAAAACCTTCAATTATCATTTGCAGACATTAAAATTCATCAAACAAGCTTTACTCAAATAATTTTATTTAACCCGCACTTTAAGGTGATTCCCGATTACTTTAACCATTGCCGAGAACTCATCAGGCGTATAACCAATGGACTGATAAATAATCTTTCCGCTTTCATCTACAATGATATTTCTCGGTATTAAGTTAGTCGCAAATTTTTTGAATATTCTTCTGTCAGCATCAGGAAGAATAGGAAACGTAAAGCCCTTCTTCACTTTAAAAGGAATCAATTTATCCCAGCCCTCTTCTCGGCCGAAAACAAAAAAAGCAAAGCCAGGATTGCCCTTATACTTCTCCCAAATTTGTTTTTGAACTAAAGGAAGTTCTTCATTGCAAGGAGGGCACCAGGTTGCAAAAAGATTAATCAAAATTAGTTTTCCTCTATAATCATTAATTGAAACCGTTTTCCCCTTCTCTAACTCAAAATTAAAAACAGGAACTGCATCCCCAATCTTAGTTAATGTTGTCCCTTCTGTTCTTTCATCTTCCTGAGCACAAGAAACAAATGGTAATAAAACAAACAGGAGAATAAAATATTTTAGCTTTATCATAGGGGCTTTCTTTATCACAAGTTACAATTTAAATCTTCTTTTTTTTCGCTGAACATTTCTTCTTTCCATCCTAATTTTCACAACCCGGTTTTGTCTCCCAGTTTTGTCTCCCAGTCTTGTCTCCCAGTCTTTCCTAATTTCCCCACCAAACGCATTAGGTAATCCGTTTGGCATATAAAAAATAAGCCAGCATAATTTTCTAACATTAGTCATCTCTTCAGATGAGTACAGTTAGAAAACTATGCTGGCTTATTTTTTATCCGGACGAACCCGATTATCTAAAAGGTCTCACTATCAGGCGGAATCCCATAATCCACAAACCCAGCTTCCTTTTCCTTCTTCTTTTTCCCGGTAAACATTCCTTTTACAGAATTAAATATTGCAGAAAGATGTTCTGCATCCAGTGTCTTACCAACCTTACTGGTTGCCAATCCGACTAATGCTCTCGTAATAAAGCCAGAGCCTTTAAACAAAGTGCCATTCAATAGAATAGGCAAAACCATAGACATCAGTTTACTACTAATATTCAGTTTATCGTCAACCTTTAAAAACGCAGATGGGGTGGCATATTTCTTAATGAGATTACCAAAGGTAAACTGCTTAAAATACCCCCTTACATTGTCTTTCAGCATCTCTTCCTGCATCTTATAATCCACCTTAAGACCAATCAGCCTTACGTTCAGATCCTGCAGGTTATTGATATCATACTTTTTGCTCATCTTCCTCGTCCTCCTGTAGTTTTTTAAAATATTTCCTGATCGTGAAGTTGACAATAGCCTTTTCAATGAATTTCTCTTTAGTCACGTAAACTATAACTGCTAAAAAGAGATAAAGTAATGCAACACAACCAAATCCAGCTGTATTGCTAGCAAAAAGGGTAGATAAGAAGAGGGCCAGAGTAACCGTTCCTAAAATAAAGGCAAGCACAAAACAAACGGCCACAATTGCGTTGGTAACCAGATCAGCAAACACTTTAGATGACCTTTTAATCAGCACCAGACGCGCATATTCTACACGTTTATCTATATATGACTTCGCTTCTGAGAATAACTCCTCAATATTCTTTTCTTTCTTCTCCTCCATTGGTATTTAGACTTTAACTTGTTCAGATAACCCTGCAGGGTCACTCATCATCACTGATTATCAAAATAGTGCCTAAGCGTGCTCAGCGTCATCTACAAACTCTTCTTCAGCTTCATGCAGTTTACTCTTTACTGAACTTACTACTTTATCTTTCAGGCCAGTCAAATGTTCAATTTCATCTGCAGCTCTTTCTTTTAATGCATCCCCCAGGTCTTTTAGAGACTGGTTTAATCTGTCACGAGTTTCACTTCCTTTTTCGGGCGCAAACAACAATCCCAATGCTGCTCCAGCAGCCAAACCCGTTAATAATCCAATTAATACTTTTGAGTTATCGTTCATGACTTTAATTTTTATGTTTAATAATTGATTTTATAGCGATGTAATTGATAATAGCGATATTATTTGTTATAACTCTCCTGCCCCGGAAATTGTTTTAAACTTTCTGAGAATTTAGCAGAATAAATGCTTCCAGGCCGGTTACCAAAGATAAACCAAAGGAACAATATTCAACATCGTCCTCTGCTAATTTAACAAGAAAATAAAGCTTTACCTAGGTATCCAGATTGATGGCCTTCATCTTATTATAAAGAGTTTTTCTATCTATATTTAAGATCTTGGCTGCCTTTGTCTTGTTAAAGTTCACTTCACGAAGGACTTTCAATATGGCTTCATACTCAGCCTCTGAAGCTGCATTTTTCAGATCTCTAGACTTCTCATGATTCCGGTAAATAGTGTTCTCAATAGCAGTCACCTTTGCATCAGTAGAGATTTCAAGCGGAAGTGCTTTAAGCTGGATTTCGTCAGATTCAGTCAGTAATGTTGCCCTGCGGACTACATTTTTCAACTCTCTTACATTTCCAGGCCAATTATAACTCAGAAAACACTCTTCAACATCCTTAGAAAAGCCTAATACATTTCTGCCTAATTCTTCATTAGCAAAGTCAAGAAATGTTTTCGCAAAAATCATAATATCTTTCCCTCTCATGCTCAATGGCGGAAGGTTGATTGCGAATTCATTAAAACGGTGATATAAATCTTCTCTAAAACGTCCTCTTTGTATCGCTGTAGCCAAGTTTTCGTTGGTTGCCACAATAATTCTTACGTCAAGATCAATCTCTTTAGTGCTACCTATACGTTTAATTTTTCTTTCCTGAACAGTTCTGAGCAGGGCAGCCTGTAAATCATAAGATAAGTTACCTACTTCATCCAGAAAAAGAGTTCCCCCATTAGCCATTTCAAAATGGCCGATTTTTGTATTCAAAGCTCCGGTAAAAGATCCCTTTTCATGTCCGAAAAATTCACTTCCTGCTAATTCCTTAGTTAAAGAACCACAATCCATCGCAACAAACGGGTTATCTCTTCTTGGACTGTTTAAGTGAATAGCCTTGGCTACAGACTCTTTTCCAGTACCACTTTCGCCAGTCAGGATTACGCTGTAAGACGTAGGTGCCACTAATTGAATTTGCTTTAAAAGCTCTTTAGATGCCTGACTTTGTCCTGCCACGAAATTTTCCACCTGGTTATAAACCGGCTTCGATGTCTTGGTTTTCTGGACTTCAGACCTTGCTCCTTCGGCCGTAGTATCATTCAGCGCTATCTGCGTATCGATAGCTTTATTGATCGTATTTAAAATTTCATCTGGATATAAAGGCTTCGTAATATAGTCGTAGGCTCCCAATTTAATTAGCTCAACAGCGAGCTTAATATCCGAATAGCCAGTAATAATAATCACACCGGTCTGCGGATAATTCTCTTTAATTTTAATGAGCATTTCCTTTCCATCGGTATCTTCCAGCCTGTAGTCGCATAAAACAAGGTCATACTGATCTCTACTCAGATAGTCTTGTGCAGAAACGCCACTCGTCGCAGTATTCACACTAAACCCATTTCTGGTTAAGAATTTTGACAGTAATAAACCTATATTAATTTCATCATCTACTATTAGTATTCTTTTCATATTTAGCAACAAATTATAAACTAATTTGATGATAAATATAAAGAAATATTTTATATGGGAAATATTTTCTACACTTTTATCTTCCTATTCCCCTAAAACGCATACTTATCCCCGGAGACACATAACATTATCACCCAAAAAAATTTAATCCACTTATGACTAGGTAGTTATCTGCCTTTAAAATCAGCTTTACGTTTTTCCAGGAAGGCACCAACCCCCTCTTTGAAGTCTTGTGTACCAAAACATTTACCAAACTCTTCAATTTCAACCTCAAAACCGTTTACATCCTCATTTACAGCGGAATTAACAGATTTGATCGCAGCCGCGATTGCAAGAGGAGCACGTTGCTTAATTTTGTTTAAAATTTCTTCGGCCTTGCCAATAAGCTCTATAAGAGGCACAACATGATTAACCAGTCCAATTTTCTCCGCTCTGTCTGCGGTGATCATATCAGCCGTAGTAATCATTTCTATCGCTCTTCCTTTACCAACTAACCTGGTCAGCCTTTGGGTTCCGCCATAGCCAGGAATCAGACCTAAAGTAACTTCAGGCAACCCCATTTTAGCAGTATCGGCAGCCACACGGATATGACAAGCCATCGCCAGTTCTAATCCTCCGCCTAAAGCGAATCCATTAATTGCAGCAACAAATGGCTTCGTACTATTTTCTATTGCATCAAAAACATTCACTTGTCCATTTCTGGCCAAAGATTCCCCCTGCGCAGTATTATAAGCCGAAAATTCTGAGATATCAGCGCCGGCAACAAATGCTTTTTCGCCAGCACCAGTTAAAAGAACACCTCTTACCTCTGCTGATTTTGAGGCAAAGGCGATTACATCTGCCAGTTCAGTCAGCGTTTCCTTATTCAAGGCGTTTAATTTCGATTCACGGTTAATAGTAATGTAAAGTATATTTTCTTTAACATCTGATAGTATATTCTGATAGCTCATAATTAAAAATTTCTGTGTTCGTTAGCCCAGTCCCTAATATAATCAACGATAGTCACCATCGTGGTACCCGGTGCAAATAATTCGCCCACACCGATTTCTTTAAGTTTCTCCATATCTGATTCAGGAATTATTCCTCCACCAGTTAGCAATACGTTCGTTAATTGTTTTTGTTTCATGAACTCCACAATTTTAGGAAAAACAGTCATGTGGGCTCCCGACAAGATAGAAACGCCAATTGCATCCACATCTTCCTGTAGTGCAGTATTAACTACCATCTCCGGGGTTTGCCGTAAACCGGTATAAATCACCTCCATACCTGCATCCCTTAAAGATGTAGCAATCACTTTTGCTCCCCGGTCATGTCCGTCCAGGCCAACTTTGGCTACTAAAATACGAATAGGCCTATTTAATGTTTTGCTCATAAATTATACCGATAATCCATCGTAAATGTAAGTAAATTAGCTCTTTTATATTAACTTTGAATATAAATTTACAGTTTTTATGAGTGAGGAAAGATCATTGAACTTTATTGAAGAGATCATTGAAAACGATTTAAATAGTGGAAAGTACAAAACTTTAGTTACACGTTTTCCACCTGAGCCTAATGGATACTTACATATCGGTCATGCTAAAGCAATTTGCCTGAACTTTGGATTAACCCAGAAATATGGTGGTTATACAAATCTGAGATTTGATGATACAAATCCTGTGACGGAGAAAACTGAATATGTAGACAGCCAGCAGGAAGATATCAGGTGGCTTGGTTTCGAATGGAAACATGAATTATATACTTCGGATTATTTTGATACCCTATATGATTTTGCAGTTAAGCTAATAGAAAATGGTCTTGCTTATGTAGATCATAGTACTGCCGAAGAAATTGCTACCCTTAAAGGGACACCAACAGAACCTGGAACTGACAGCCCATACCGCAACCGTAGCGTAGCAGAAAACCTAAGCTTGTTCAGCAGTATGAAAGCCGGTGAACTGGCAGATGGCGCTTGTATTCTACGCGCTAAAATCGATATGTCAAGCACGAATATGCTGATGCGCGATCCGATTATTTATCGTATTAAACATGCAGAACATCACCGTACAGGTAACAAATGGTGTATTTATCCGATGTATGATTTTGCACATGGACAGAGTGATAGTATTGAAGAAATCACTCACTCTATCTGTACACTGGAATATGTTTCTCACCGTGAATTGTATGATTGGTTTATTGCGCAACTGGGCATATTCCCTTCACATCAGTATGAGTTTGCCCGTTTAAACCTTACTTATACAGTAATGAGTAAACGTAAACTGTTACAATTGGTAAATGAAGAAGTAGTAACCGGATGGGATGATCCGCGCATGCCTACCATCAGCGGATTGAGAAGAAGAGGCTATACGCCGGAAAGTATCCGTGAATTCTGTGAAAGAATCGGAATTGCAAAAAGAGAAAACCTGATTGAACTCAGCTTACTGGAATTCTGTGTCCGTGAGCATTTAAATAAAACAGCTAATCGGGTAATGGCAGTTCTGGATCCTATTAAATTAGTGATTACAAACTATCCTGAAGGTAAAGAAGAAATCCTGATCGGTGAAAACAATCCTGAAGCTGAAGATAAAGGTGGTTTAAGAGAAATCCCTTTCAGTAATGAACTTTGGATTGAGAGGGAAGACTTCATGGAAGAACCGGCTAAAAAATGGTTCAGACTTGCTCCTGGCACAATGGTGAGACTGAAGAACGCTTACATTGTAAAATGTGAAGACTTCAAAAAAGACGCAAATGGAAATGTAACTGAAATTCATTGTACTTACTTCCCCGAATCTAAGAGTGGTGAAGATACAAGTGAAATCCATGTTAAAGGAACCATCCATTGGGTGAGTACTAAGCATGCTAAAACTGCTGAGATCAGAGTTTATGATCGTTTATTCTCTGTAGAATCTCCAGACAGCGAAGAAGGTGATTTTAAAGATTATCTGCACCCTGACAGTGTAAAAGTGATTAAGGATGCTTATATCGAACCTTACCTTGCTGGTGCTGATCTGGAAGCAAGATATCAGTTTATCCGTAAAGGATATTATTGCCTGGATAAGGACTCTACTACTGACCACCTGGTATTCAATCAAACTGTTGGTTTGAAAGACGCCTGGGCGAAAGCGAAAAAGTAATTCATACCCCCCCGAATTTCATAGAATTCAGGGGGGTATGTCAAAAATCTTTATCTTTTAATATTTCTTATACAGATTGTACAATATCATTTTGTCACCATCGGTCAAAACCGGACTGATATCAACCTGTACAAAATGGCGTTTAAAAGCAACTATCGCTGCAGGCATGTTACTTACGTCATACCCGATAATCCGTAGAGCGATAGCCGTATCAAATTCCACCGGTGGGATTTGCAAAACAGCATCATACCACAAACCAAAACCTTTGTCAGCAAGCTGTTTCCATGGAAATTTATTAGGATCCTGTTTACGTTTCGGTGCAATATCAGAATGTCCGATAATATTTGATACTGGAATATTATATTTTTTCTTTAACGAAGTCAAAAGTGCTATTAAACTATTCATTTGCGCATCAGAATAGGGCTCATTTCCATTGTTATCCAGTTCAATTCCTAAAGAACAAGAATTCAAATCGTATTCATTACCCCACTTAGCAACACCCGCATGATTTGCACGCAGATAATCATTAACCATCTGTACGACCTTTCCGTCTCTCCCAACAATATAATGCGCGCTTGTTTGCGTTTCTTTCTTAGTAAAAGCTCTAATCGTACCCTCGGTTGAGGTCATCGCCGTATGGTGGATAATGATAAAATTAGGCTTACGGATTCCGAAATTTACAGAACCTACAAAAGACTGCTGATCAGCAGGTAGCGTTTCAATATTTTGGTTCAGAGGAGGCATCGTCGTTAGGATATTGCCAAATTCCTTAGCTTGATTTTTATAAATTTTATTTGTCGCTGCGTATTTGTTTGTTGTACAGGCAGCCAAGAAGAAAACGGGCATACTAAGTAGTAAAATATTTTTACTCCAATGGATTTGTCTCATAATAGGTAATTATAAACGGTGAAATTACTAATAATTACATAAATGCATTAGATTGCGTTAATCTTTATGCCCGGCTTATTATTTTTCCTAATTTAGTTGCGTTATAAAAAATTACCATGAACAAAACTACCAAAGCAGCCTTATTTTTAGCGGGATGCTCGATCATTGCAGGCATAGGGTCCTGTACTAATACATCGGGAAACAAGACTGCGACAACTACGACAACAGAGAAGCCAGGTGCAATCAAAGACAGTTTACAGGAATATGTACACAAAAGACTGGATATTTATGAAACGGTTAAACTCACAACCAATCTGAATGCCCTGAGTGCTAACGAGCGGAAAATACTCCCTCTGCTAATTCAGGCTGCTCAAATCATGGATGAATTGTTCTGGAAACAGGCATATCCACAGCGTGACAGCCTTATGGCGGGATTAAAAGATGAAAAAACTAAAGAGTTCGTAAGAATAAATTATGGTCCATGGGACAGATTAAACGGTGACAAACCATTTATTGCCGGGATTGGAGCTAAACCAGAAGGGGCTACTTTTTACCCCGCTGGCATGACTAAAGCAGAAGTAGAGAAATCTACATTAAAAGATAAATTCAATGCCTATTCTGTACTTCAGAAAGATTCTACAGGAAAACTGATTAGCGTTCCTTATCATGTATTGTTTGCCTCAGAACTTCAAAGAGCCTCTAGTTTATTGAAACAAGCGGCGTTAATGACAGAAGATGCGGGTTTCAAAAAATACCTGAACCTGAGAGCTGATGCCTTGATGAATGATAATTTTAATGCCAGTGATTATGCATGGCTGGATATGAAAACCAATATTCTGGATATCATCATTGGTCCGATTGAGAACTATGAAGACAAGATGTTTAATGCCCGTACTTCTTATGAGGCTTATGTCCTGGTAAAGGATAAAGTATGGAGCAAGCGTTTGGCTAAATATGTAAGCATGCTTCCTGAATTACAAAAAGGATTACCAGTAGCAGAAAAATACAAAAAAGAGAGACCTGGTACAGATTCAGAGCTTAATGCCTATGATGTAGTTTATTATGCGGGTGACTGTAACTCAGGTTCAAAAACAATAGCGGTTAACTTACCGAACGACGAAATTATTCAGCAGAAAAAAGGCACACGCAGATCACAGCTGAAAAATGCGATGAAAGCCAAATTTGACAAGATCCTGGTTCCTATTGCAACTGAACTGATTGATAAAGATCAGCAGCAGTATATAAACTTTGATGCCTTTTTTGCGAATGTCATGTTCCATGAAGTAGCACATGGCTTGGGTATCAAAAACACAATTACTGGTAAAGGTTTTGTCAAAGAAGCCCTTAAAGAACAATATAGCTGGTTAGAAGAAGGTAAAGCAGATATTCTGGGCCTTTATATGGTTACTGGCTTATTGAAAAAAGGTGAGTTGACAGGAGACATTAAAACCTATTACACCACTTTTATGGCGGGCTTGCTTCGATCTGTAAGATTCGGCGCATCAAGTGCACATGGAAAGGCAAATATGCAATGTTTCAATTTCTTTAAAGAGAAAGGTGCATTTGTAAGAACAACAGCTGGAACCTATAAAGTAGATTTCGCGAAGTTTCAGATTGCGATGAATGAGTTGAGTAGCCTTATTCTTACCCTGCAAGCAAATGGAGATAAAGCCGCAGTAGAGAAAGTACAGAAAACCAATGCCATCATCAGCCCCGAATTGCAATCAGACTTAGACAGGTTGAGCAAAAAAGGAATTCCTGTGGATGTTATTTTTGAACAGGGAGTTGACGTATTAGGCGTAAAATAAATATCAAACCTAAAAACCCGTCATGCTCAAAGTATGGCGGGTTTTTTAGGTTTAATATTTTAGACAGGAAGGTGTTTCAAAATGATATTTTCCAGCTCCTGAATATCGAAAGGTTTCGACAAATAACCATCTGCGCCCGCCTGATCTGCAAGAGACATCACGTCATTATTGGCAGAGAAGTAGATAACGGGTATATTTTTAAGTGTCTCGTCACTTTTTAGCGCCCTGGTGGCATCAATTCCCCCCACATCAGGTAACCAGTTATCCATAAAAATAATGTCTGGTACATAAGCCATAACCTGATCTATAATATTATTCGAAGTAGAAGAGGTCTTAATTTCATAACCTGCGTCTTCCAGAATAAAGGTACATAGTTCAAGTATGTCAGTATTATCATCAAAAATGAACACTTTTTTTTGTTCGGCCATTAATTGTCTAGATTAGGACAACAAATTTATGAATTCTGCCATATCTTCAATGCGTAAAGTGTAATCTATTTTAGCATGGATGGCAGCTTGCTGTGGCATATAGGAAACTTGCGCAGTAGCAGGATCCTGAATCGCCGTAATTCCGCCCCAAGCTTTCGTACTGATCAGCCCGTTTACCCCATCAGAATTGGAACCAGACAGCAATAGGCAAACCAATTTAGTTTTATAAACCTCAGCAGCAGTTTGAAAGGTGGCGTCAATTGCCGGCCTTGAATAATTTATTTTTTCAGAATAATCGAGAGAAAAACTCTTGTCCTTTTCAATTAGCGTATGATAATCCGAGGGCGCAACATAGATTGTCCCGGCAAGAATTGGTTCTTTTTCGTCAATTTCTTTAACAATCAGACTGGTCCTTCCCGCTAATAACTCTGGCAGCAGAGAGTCTGCTCCATGTTTTCTGTGGACAACGATAATAATAGGAAAACTAAGCGTATGCTCAAGCGCGGGCAGTACTTTCAACAGTACATCCAAACTTCCGGCAGAGCCTCCTATGATCAATGCGTCACACTTTCCCATCAGCTTACTTTTCTCCAGATTTTTTCTGCGGGGATCCGCTTGTAATTTTTCGAAAGCGGAGAGAAATCAAGTGTCTCTTTACTTCCTAAAGCAAGATAGCCTAATCCTTCCAGGCTTTCATCAAAAAGATTCAGAACCTTATGCTGTAAGTCTCTGTCAAAGTATATCAATACATTCCGGCATAAAATCAGCTGAAACTCATTAAAGGAATGATCTGAAACCAGGTTGTGCGTTGAAAAAATGATCTTACTTTTTAATTCATCACTAAATTTGGCCAAAGAGTAGTTTGCCGTGTAATAACTGGAAAAATCATTTGTTCCCCCAGACAAGATATAGTTCTCTGAATATTGTTTCATCTGACTCATTGCGAACATGCTCTGCGCTGCTTTTTCCAGTACAACAGGGTTTAGATCTGTCGCATAAATCAAAGACTTATGGAGTAAATTCAGCTCTTTCAGTATAATAGAAATAGAATAAGCTTCTTCACCAGTTGAGCAGCCTGCCAGCCAGATTCTAATAAAAGGATAAGTCCCTAATTTTGGCAGCACAACATCCCGCAGTGTTTTAAAAAAAACCGGATCCCTGAACATCTCCGTTACATTTACGGTAATCTGCTCAACAAACCTCTTAAAATAATAATTATCATTATTTATTTTGTAACGGAATTCTGCAAAACTTACCTGCTTATCCAATGAATATAACCGGAGAATTCTCCTTTTGATAGAGGCTTTGGAATAACCTGTAAAGTCATATCCATAATATTCCAGCAGATCTCCCAATAAAATCTCAACCTGCTCATCAGTAATCACAGATAGCTCCTGATTCATCTCTAAATATATTTAACTAACAGAGCTATTAAACTATCTACATTAATTGGTTTAGACACATAGCCAACCGCTCCCGCATCGATACATCGTTCCCTGTCTCCAAGCATCGCCTGCGCAGTAACTGCAATTACGGGGATCTGTTTTAACTCCGGATCTTTACTCATGATAGCTATTGCTTCGTAACCATCCATCCCGGGCATCATCATATCCATCAATACAACGGCAACGTCCTTTTGCTCTTCCAGCAACTGTAAGCCTTCTTCCCCACCAATCGCAGAAAGACATTGATACCCTTTCGATTTCAATACTGCTTTTAAAGCAAAGATATTCCTGTTATCGTCATCTATGATTAATACTTTTCTCTTCTTTTCCATAACTGAAAAATGGTAATTTTTTAATTTTTATCGTAAAGCCAGACACGCAATAAAGAAATCAACTGATCCACATCCACTGGTTTGGAAATATAATCGGATGCTCCGGCAGCTATACACTTTTCCCGATCCCCCATCATTGCTTTCGCAGTAACAGCCAAGACAGGTAAATGTTTAAACGCGTTAATTTTTCTAATCTCCTTGGTACTTTCATATCCGTCCATTTCCGGCATCATCATGTCCATAAGTACAATATCTATCGACGGATTATCCTTAAGCAGTTGCAGCGCTTCTTTTCCATCCGTAGCAGCCAATACTTTCATCTTATGCTGCTCCAGTGCTTTAGTCAAAGAAAAGATATTCCTCACATCGTCATCCGCAATCAATACTGTCTTATTGTGCAATACCTCATATAGACCTCCAAGACCTTCTATTGCTTTTTTTGTTTTGCTTTCTCCCGATTTTTCTTCCACCAAATGAAGAAAAAGACCTGCTTCATCAAGAATACGCTGATAAGAATGTGCCGTTTTTACAACAATTGAATCTGCATACTGTTTAATTCTGCGTTCCTCTCCCTGAGACAGGTTTTTACCCGTAAAAATAATTATAGGAAGATTTTCCAATCCCTGGCTCTTTTTAATAGTTTCCAGGGTCAGATAAGCATTTTTATCCGGGATACCCATATCCAGGATCACACAATCTACTTCTTTCCGATGTAGCGCGTCAACACTTTCAGCAACATTATTTACAACTTCTGTCTGTATCTCATGATTGCTGAGGAAATAACTCAGTGCTTTTGCATGCTGCTGATTTTCTTCCACAATCAGTACTTTTTTCGGGTGACGGCTTAAAGCATGCTCCAGTTTTTGAAAAATCTGCTGCATATGCTCCAGAGCGACCGGTTTATTGATAAAATCAACTGCTCCTTTCAACAAGCTTTCTTTTTTAACTTCCAGAGAAGACATAATATGGACAGGAATCGGTCTTGTGAAAGGGTTTGCCTTTAGTTCCTCCATAACCTGCCATCCATCTTTTATTGGCAGTTGTATATCCAATAAAATTGCTAACGGTTTAAAATGATTAGCCAGTTCAATCCCAATATCCCCTCTCACAGCTACTACACCTTTATAATTTCGCTTGCGCGTAAAGGTCAGTAAAGCTTTAGCGAAAGACGTATCATCTTCAATAATCAGAATTACTTTATCTCCTTTGACAATTGTAGCACGGTCATCTTCAACTTCCTGTGGAATATGGTTAACAGTAAAACGCTCTGGAAGAAGAGGTTTTTCTACCTCATTCAAAGAATGATCGGCGGGATGATAAATCACGAGGTTTTCCTCCTCCAAATCTGCAGCTATGCCATCCAATGGTAAAGTAAGGATAAAAGTACTACCTTCATTTTCGGTGCTATTCAGTTCAATTTCTCCACCCAATAGTTTAGCCAGTTCACGACTGATAGAAAGACCTAAGCCCGTCCCCCCAAACTTTCTCCGGGTAGAACCGTCGGCCTGTTGAAAAGCTTCAAACACTAAGCCTTGTTTAGCTGCCGGAATACCAATACCCGTGTCTGTTACCTTAAAAACAATGGCTTTCTTTGTACCATCACCTTTGATCTGTAAGATTACACTTCCCTTAGCAGTAAATTTAATCGCATTGGACAGTAAGTTCTTTAAGATCTGTTCCAGACGCATTTTGTCTGTGAAAAGCACTGGCGCATCCTCATCCATCTCAATCTTAAATTCCAGCTGTTTATTTTTTGCAATTGGGTTAAACAGCGAACGCATATCTGATGACACCTCCTTCAGACTGATATCAGCCAGTTCAAGCTTCATCTTGCCCGCTTCAATTTTAGACAGGTCCAGAATCTCATCAATTAAGCCCAATAATCCCTGTCCTGAACTTTGAATTACTTCGGCATACTCAATATATTCCGGGTCTAGTTCTTTATTATCAGACATTAACTTGGATAGCAGCAAAATAGAATTCAATGGTGTTCTTAACTCATGAGACATATTTGCCAGAAATTCAGATTTATATTTTGTGCTCTGCTCCAGTTGTTCAGATTTCTGTTGAATCTCCATGTTATGTTCATGAATCATCTGATTTTTTTCTTCCAGTAACGTGGTTCTTTCTTCTAGCTCCTGGTTGCTCTGTAATAGCTCTTCCTGCTGTACACGAAGTTCCTCTTCCGAAGTTTGTATTTTTTGAGTCTGTGCTTCGAGCTCAGCATTCAGGCCTTCCAGTTCACTATGCTGTGCCTGTAATTCTTCGGCCTGTGCCTGTGTTTCTTCCAGAAAATCCTGTAGTCTCTTACGGTTCTGAGCTACATGTACGGCAACACCAATATTTATAGCAATAGTATTGAAAAAATCTAATTGCAACTGGCTAAAGGTATTCAGAGATCCGAATTCCATCACCCCGACGATACTATTGTCTCTAATAACCGGTATAGCGACAATATTTTTAGGCTTAGTATTTCCTGCGGCATAACTTATCGTTAATTCACCATCAGGAATATCATTAACCAGAATCTGTTTTCCAGACTTCAAGGCTTGACCGATCAACCCCTCTCCTTGTTTCACTGTTTTTTTCCCCAGATCCGCTAATAAAGCATAACTACCCACCAGATGAAGTTGACGATCTTCTTCCAGTAAATAAAATGCAGCAACCTGTGCATTCGTATGCTGGATAATATTCTCCAGAATATCGTTAGCCAGAGCCTCCAGGTTTTTCTCGCCTACCATTTTATCATTCAGATTGGCAATACCTAATTGCAACCACTCCTTATCGGCTAATAGGGCAAAAGAATACTGTAAAGACTCTGCCATAGAGTTTAAGGACACCGCCAAACTGCCTAACCCATCTTCTGAAACTTCATCCAGCCTAATCTTATAATCCCCCCTCGAAATCTGGGCAGCAAGATCCTGGATCACCTGAATTCTACGTTCGATTTCTTTATTTGTTTTTTCCAGTATTTCCTGCAATTCAATCCTTGCAGTAAAGTCAGATGAAACCCTGCGGTAAAAGAATATAGTAATCAAAATTGCAAGAAGTGCTGCCAGCAGAATTAAAACCGGTGTAAAGCCCGCCAGTTTGTTTTGATTTGCAGTACGCTTCACCAACAGGCTTTGCTCTTCTGCCTGCATGGTCTTAATCACTTTTCTGGCGTTGTCCATGTAGGCTTTACCAGTAAGCAGATCACCAATACTTACTGATCCACCTTTTCGTTTAATCGCAATAGTTTTTTCAAGGATTCCTAAACGCCCATCTATAATTTCACGCAGCTTATTGATATTAACCTGCTGCGAAGAATTATCTAAGGTTTCTTGCTGTAAAGTATCCAGCAAAAGAATCGCTTCAGCTTTAGCTCCGTTGTAAGGTTCAAGAAATGCGTCCTCCCCTGTAAGCAAATAGCCTCTCTGTCCCGTTTCTGCATCTTTCAGGGTAGATATAACACCATCCGTATGTTTAATAATGGAATTACTATGAGAAACCAATTGTGAATTTTTGATCAGGTTGCTTATACTTACATAAGAAGCAAACGAACTGATAAAAAGCAGTAACAAAGATAACCCAAGTCCAAAACGCAGGTTATTTTTTAATGTTCTTTTGATCATAAAAAGGAAATATTTTTAAGCTGTTTCAGTTTCGGTAGTCGAAATTAAAGGAATATTGAAATAAAACTCAGATCCCTCTCCTAAAGTACTATTTACACCTACAGTTCCACCATGTCTTTCAATGATCTCTGCAGAAATATATAGCCCAATTCCAAGACCCTGGAAATGGATAGACGTTTCTTCAACCCGATAAAATTTATCAAAGACATTTTTCTGCTGCTCAGGCTGAATCCCTATTCCAAAATCTCTGACAGCCACAATAACGTGGTCATCTTCAACGGTCACTTTAATATGAACCTCAGTTGTTCCGGGAGCATATTTAATTGCATTGGTCAGAAAATTTACAATTACCTGCTCAATCCGCATTTCATCAGCAAATATCTCTGTGAGCACATGACCAGTTTTTGTGATAGTGAATTCAGGATTGGATTGATGAATTACTTCGACAATACCATCCAAAAGCGTATTCAGATTGAAGTATTTTTTATTAAATTTAAGCTTACCACTTTCAATTTTAGAAATATCCAGCAGATCAGCAATCAGATCATTTAGCTTATCTAGCTGTAGCTGTGCTTTTTTCAGGTGTTTTTTTACCGTTGGAATATCTCCTTTATCAACGCTTCGTTCTAACAACTGTACATAGCCTTTCACACTGGTCAATGGTGTTTTAAGCTCATGGCTGGCAATACTGATAAATTCGTCTTTTTTCCGCTCTGCCCTTTTCCTGAACTCTATCTCTTCAAGCAGTGACTTCTGGATTTCAATTAATTTTCTACTTTGCTCATAGATCCTGTAAAAAGTTTTCACTTTCAGAAGTAAAATATTGATATCTACAGGTTTAGTAATATAGTCGAGGCCTCCTGAAGAGTATCCTTTTGTAATAAAGCTGAGTTCAGTATTTGCTGCGGATAAAAATATAATTGCTGTTTCTTTTGCTTTACTGTATCCAGCGATTGCTTCTGCGACCTCGAAGCCATCCATTCCAGGCATCTGAACATCTAATATAATTAATACATAAGCTGTTTTAAGCACTTTTTTCAGAGCTTCTTCTCCCGAAGAAGCTGTATCGACTTCAAAGTTATGCCTTTCGAGAACTTTTTTTAGAGAAATCAAATTCTCTGGAGTATCGTCTACAATTAGGATCATTATAATGAATAAATAACAATTCAACTTTTTTACTATCAGCAGTTAACCGCCAGCAGATCTAGCCAATTTATGCAAATTAGAGATTTTATTCTGTTTAAATTATTTCGGTAATAAAATTGTGGCTGCATACACAGGAATTCTAAAGCTGGTTAGTGTTAAAAGTGTCGCCCTGATTAATATCACCGGTATCAAACCCCTTTTTAAACCAATACACCCTTTGCGCCGACGTTCCATGCGTAAAAGCGTCCGGAACAACCTGTCCACTAGCTTGTTTTTGCAGTCTATCATCACCGATGGCATTTGCAGCAGTCAGCGCTTCTTCTAAATCTCCGGGATCTAACTCAAAATTTTTAAGTTTTTGCGCATGATTAGCCCAAAGCCCAGCAAAGAAATCTGCCTGTAATTCCAGTTTCACAGAAAGCTTATTGTATTCCGTTTTTGATAATGAGCCGCGGGCCCGCTCCAGTTTTTCAGAGATACCTAACAAATTCTGAACATGATGTCCTACTTCGTGGGCAACTACATAAGCTTGTGCAAAATCTCCGGCAGCCCCGAAACGGTCTTTCAATTCTGTATAAAACCCCAGATCGATATATACTTTATGATCCCCGGGACAGTAAAAAGGCCCTACAGCAGATTCAGCGAGACCACAGGCAGATGGAGTGCTCTCTGTAAATACCGTAAGTTTAGGATGTTCATAGGTTTTTCCCATTTGGCGAAACTGATCATCCCAGACCAGCTCAGTGGATTTCACTACCTGGCTAACAAATTTTAATTCGGAATCAGTATTTGCACCTTGCTGAACCTGAACCGGCCCCGTTTCGCCCAAAGGCAGCTGAGAAACAAGTCCGGTAAGATCAGTGCCAAAAAACAGGCCAACAAGAACGACAATCAGGCCGATACCGCCACCCAACAGCGTTTTTCCTTTAGAACCTCCTCTTGCATCTTCTACATTGTCACTCCCCCCAATGAACCACTTCATAATTTTTTTGTTAACCCTTATAGCAAATATTAGTCCAATTGTCGTATTAAATTAAACAAATTGACAGTCTATGCAAAAGCAATCAAGGCCGCTAAAATCCGGTTTTTTGTGTTGTCAGCACCCAAAGTTACCGCAATATCAAAAACTCCGGGGCCAAATTTCCCGCCAACCATCATAATCCGGAATGGCAGCATTAATTCCCCAGGCTTCAGGTTATGCTCAGTCGCTAAAATCTTGAACCTCTCTTCCAGTTCTAAGGCAGGTACACCATCTTCAAGCATCGGAATATAAGCATTAAAAAAGGCAGCCTTTTCTTCTGTCCATTTACTTTTTACAGCAGGAAGATCATATTCAGCAGGCGCATTAAAGAAATACGCGCCCTGCGCAACAAAATCAGTCAGTAAATTACATCTGTCTTTAATCAGACTGATCACTTTCATCGTAAAATTATCATCTGCCAGATCAATATTTTTAGCCGCAAATTCTTGCTTAACAGTATTCAGTAAATCAACAGCATCAGTCTTTTTAATCCACTCATGGTTGTACCACTTCGCTTTTTCAAAGTCGAATTTTGCTCCAGCTTTACTGATTCTTTCCACAGAGAATTTCTCAATCAGTTCAGGAAGCGAGAAAAGTTCCTGATCAGTTCCATCATTCCAACCCAGCATAGTCAGCAGGTTTACAAACGCTTCTGGCATAAAACCTAGTTCTTTGAAACCTTTAGTCATATCACCAGTTTTAGGATCCGTCCAGTTCTGTGCATAAACCGGGAAACCTAAACGGTCTCCATCACGCTTACTTAGTTTACCATTTCCGTCTGGTTTTAAAATAAGTGGTAAATGAGCCCAGTTTGGCATTTCATCTTCCCAGCCCAGGTATTTCCATAATAAAATGTGAACTGGTGCTGATGGCAACCATTCTTCACCTCTAAAAATGTGACTAATCTGCATTGCTCTATCATCAGCCACTACAGCAAGGTGATAGGTAGGCATTCCGTCTGCTTTTAAGAGAACTTTATCGTCTACAAGATTAGTTTCAAAAGTAACCAATCCTCTAATCATATCTACAAAAGACACCTGCTCATCAGCCGGCATTTTAATGCGTACAACATGCGGTGTATTATTTTTCAACAATGCATCAACCTCTTCCTCAGAAAGCGTCAATGAATTTCTCATACTCATTCTCGAGGCCAGGCCATATAGGAAATTAGGAATTTCTTTACGTTTAGCATCTAACTCTTCCGGAGTATCAAAAGCATAATAGGCAAATCCATCTGCGATCAGCTGGTCAGCATACTGCTTATAAGTTGACTTACGTTCACTCTGACGGTAAGGTTCAAATTCACCCCCAAGTTGCGGACTTTCATCCGGATGAATGCCACACCAGGCTAGGCAGGATACAATATATTCCTCTGCACCGGCTACAAAACGGGTTTGATCGGTATCTTCAACACGCAATACAAATGTACCGTTGTGTTTTTTGGCGAATAAATAATTAAATAAAGCCGTGCGTACACCGCCTAAATGAAGGCCCCCTGTCGGACTGGGCGCAAATCTTACTCTAACTTTCTTTTCCATATTATGAATCACAAAGATATATTTTTTAAACGCTTACCGTTCTATTGATATCTTTTTGAATGCTATTTTGTATTTTGCCTCCATATTCTATGAATCCTTACGAAAAAAAGCGCCGCTGGAAGTTCTTCCTCCTTATTTTTGCGATTGTAATCGGAACCGCATCGGTGTTCTACAGTGACTTTTTCGTGAAGAAAATGGAGCGCGAAGAACAAGTTCAGTTCCAACTCTATGTAAAAGTTACAGAGCAATCCCTTCAAATGTATGATGATAATCGTTTTACAGATCTAATCGAAACTATTACCAAAAACACCAAACTTCCTGTAATTATGACTGATGGAGATGGAATCATTAACTCTTATCAGGGCCTGGACTCTACGAAAACCAATTATGGGGTAGAAAAACAGTACAAAAAAACATATGACCCGACTTATTTTTTAAGAGAACTACGGCAAATGAAGCTGCAACATCCTAGTACCCCTATTATTGGACTGGATGGCAAAATATGGCACATCTATCATAAAGATTCCTTTATTCTAACTCAGCTCCGCTACTTTCCATTTATACAGCTGGGTGTTATTGGTTTATTTTTACTAACTGCCTATGTTGCTTTCAGTTCTGCCAGAAGGTCTGAACAAGACCAGGTATGGGTCGGCATGGCCAAAGAAACCGCGCATCAGCTGGGAACTCCTATATCATCGCTGATGGCCTGGATAGAATTAATGAAATCGCGTTTCAATGCAGAAGACGATCCCCTAATTGCCGAAATGGAGAATGACCTCAAGAGACTCGAGGTCATCACAGACCGTTTTTCTAAAATTGGTTCAAAACCCGTACTCGAAGATCATGTAGTTTACTCCGTGATCAGTAACTTTATTCAGTATTTCCAGTTGCGTACATCCGATAAAGTAATTTTCACCATTACCGGTGATGACCAGGTGCGCGCTATGCTCAATATTCCGCTATTCGACTGGGTAACAGAAAACCTGCTTAAAAATGCCGCCAATGCCATTGAAAACGAAGGCCATATTACCGTAAATATCATTGAACATTTAGCCAAGGAAGAGGTATTCATAGACGTTTCAGATACCGGAAAAGGTATTCCAAGATCTAAGTTTGACGCGGTTTTCCAACCAGGTTACACTACCCGTAAAAGAGGCTGGGGACTTGGCCTCTCCTTGACTAAACGTATAGTAGAAAATTATCATAGTGGCCAGATCTTTGTCAAAGACTCTGAAATGGGCAAAGGGACTACCTTTCGTATCATTCTAAAAAGCAGTATAAAATATGAACCGACCTCAACCAAGCGAATTCCCGGTATGGGCATTGACTTACATTGAAAAAGTTAATGGAGATGTTATTGAACTACTAGAACGTCAGGCGGACGAATTCCCCGACTTCATTAAAACACTAACGGCAAAGGCCGATTATGCCTATGCTCCAGGAAAATGGACGCTCAAAGAAATGTCAGGACACATTATTGACACCGAGAGAATTTTGGTTTATCGTTTAACCAGTTTTGCCCGTCTTGAGCAAACAGCTTTACCTGGCTTTGAAGAAGATGATTATGTAGCGAACGCGCATTTTGCAGAGCGTGATCTGGCAAGTTTTGCTGAAGAGTTCAGGTTACTGAGAAAAGCCAATTTATACCTGTTTAAATCCTTAAATGAACACGATTTAAAGCGCAGCGGAACGGCTTCAGAGCGACAAATATCGGTTCGTGCTTTACTTTATGTGATCGCAGGACATCTGATGCACCATACACAAATCATTAACGAAAGATATTTATGATCTGGTTTACCGAATTCACCCCTGAACAACTGAACAACAGACCTAAGAACCATCTCGGTGGCCTTCTTGATATCCAGTTTACTGAAATCGGCGAAGATTCAGTAAGTGCAACCATGCCTGTAGACGAACGTACACATCAGCCTGCCGGGATATTACATGGCGGGGCATCTGTTGTATTAGCAGAAACGCTGGGCAGTATCGCTTCCTACATGTGTATAGATCCTGAAAGTTTCCAGGCAGTTGTTCTCGAAATCAACGCCAATCATTTACGCCCGGTTAAAAGTGGAAAGGTGACTGGAATTTGTAAATCTATCCACAAAGGAGCAAAAACACATGTATGGGAGATTAAAATCTATGACGACAGAGGAAAGATGAACTGTATCAGTCGCTTGACCGTTGCCATCATTGCTAAAATAAAATAAGCCTTTGCAAAACACCCTTGAAACTATCAAAAGGATTTATCCTTTAAAAGAACCGCACCTGCAGCTGCTGTTAAAAGAGTTAAAGCTGGTAGAGTTGCCTAAAAATCACCTTGTCATTGAGGCTGAAAAGGTAGAACGCTCTTTATATTTTATTGAGACAGGGATTGCGCGTGCTTATCTCGACGGTAAAGACAACAGGATAACTTTCTGGTTTGGTCACGAAGGAGATACTATTTTTTCCTATCATAGTTATATCCATAACACGCCTGGTTACGAAAACATAGAGTTATTGGAAAACTGCAGACTTTATGAATTAAAAACAGACGTTTTAAAGGAATTATATGACACGCATGCCGAACTAGCTAACTGGGGTCGGAAACTAGCTGAACTGGCTTTAATCAAAACAGAAGAGTGCTATATTGCCCGGTTATTTAAAACAGCTAAGGAGCGCTACATTGAGCTGTTAAAAACCTACCCCTCCTTGATTCAGCGTGTCCCACTAGGTGTTATCGCTTCTTATCTTGGGGTTACTCAAGTTACTTTAAGCAGAATAAGAGCCGAAATCAAATAATTTCATTTTTTAACATTTGTAAAAAGACGTTCTTTTTCAATGCCGTATTTTTGCATCAAATTATTAAATTATGAACTGGATTATTTTGATTATAGCAGGTTTATTCGAGGTCGGTTTTACGACTAGTCTAAAGCTTTCCAATAACTTTTCGAACCTTAAATGGAGTATCGCGTTCTTCGCTTGTATTACACTAAGCTTTTTCTTTTTGAATAAAGCAACTCAAACTTTACCAATGGGTACTGCATATGCCGTTTGGACAGGCATAGGAGCAGTTGGAACCGTCATAGTAGGCATTCTTTATTTTAATGAGCCCGCCAATTTCTGGCGTATCTTTTTTATTGCCACTTTAATCGGCTCTATTCTTGGTCTCAAATTTTTCGCAGGCGGCGCACACTAATATTTAAAACAAAAAGAGGGAAGCCATATGAATGGTTTCCCTCTTTTTTATATTCTCAGCTTAGAAATGAAGAATTATTTAATCGTTACAGGCACTTCGACTGAAGTCTTGTCCCATCCAATAATTAAATTTGCTCCTGATGCATTCGGTGTAAAAGTAATCGCCAAAGCTTCAACCACAGTTGACAAAGGCTTAACAGGTACAGTTACCCGCACCACATCTTTTGTTTCATCATAGGTATAAGCACCCCAACGGTCAGTCTGTTTATTAATAATTACAACCCACTTATCTTTCTCAGGGATTGCAAACAGGCTATAAGCACCAGCAGAAATTTCTTTTCCACCAATAACTACTGGTTTAAAGAATCTGATCTCAGTACTTTCATTTGCACCAAGTCTCCATACTTGTCCATAAACTTCCAGTTTCCCAAAGATCTCACGTCCTTTTACTGAAGGTCTTGAGTAAATTACTTTGATCAACGGAGCAGAATCTTCTCCTTTTTTTGCCTTAGTAATATTTAAAGGGAAATAAGCGATATCAGCCGGGCTGGTATCTAAACCTGGAAACTTAACTTCCTGTGCATTAACAGTAAGTGCAAATAATGCAATTACAACCAACAGATTGAACTTTTTCATATTTAACGGGGTTAAATTAGTATTTACGTCCTTTTACAATTGAATTCAGGAATACAGCGCCCATAATCAATCCCAAAACTCCACCAAATAGTGACCATAGGAAACTACCGGAAATAACTGCAGCAGTTATTATACCGAAAAACAGGCCCAAAACCGAATAAACCCAATCAAAACTCTTATTATTTTCTTCTTTAATCATCCTTAAAATATTGATGAACCAAAGGTATTGATTTATTTTAAATAAGAAAGAATTCAGGCCTTTATCAAAAATAATGATCGCTCCAAATTGTCAACGATATGTAATTTGTGATCAAAATCACTAATTTCTCATTGATTCAATCGATCGATTGATTAATTTTGTCCCATCAAATCACAAATGGAAAAGCCAGACAAAAGAACCAGCATTCTAACTGCTGCTCATGAATTGTTTACTGAGTTGGGATATGAAGGAACTTCAACCCGTCAGATTGCCAAAGAATCAGGGGCAAATATGTCCATGATCAATTATTATTTCGGATCGAAGGAAGGTGTTTTTCTGGAAATCATGAATGAAAGAGTTAAAGGTTTCAAAGCCCAGCTACTCAGTATAAGCGAAGACAGGAGCCTTCCGCTAGAGAAATTAATGAAAGTAATTGAAGGCTATACCAGACGGATTCTTTCAGATATTCCATTTCATAAGCTGATGTACAGGGAACTTTCTCTTGCACAGCGTCCCGAAATGTGTATCAAACTGAGAGACGCCATGTCAGGAAATATGCAAGTTATTGAAACCATCATTAACAACGGAATTACAGACGGAACATTTAAACCTATCGATACCAGAATGCTTATCGCAACCATTATGGGAACCATCAGTAGTGTGGCAACCATGCCAACCAAGATCACACAAGGATCTATTTTAGATATCAACATTCCAAAAGACAGAGAAATTTTAACAGACCGGTTAATCACACATCTTAAAGACCTGGTTACTACCTATTTAACACCCCAAAAATGATACACAGAACAATTAAAATGAGTTGCTTCGCTCTCTTGTTGCCAGGCATGCTCTATGCACAGAATGTAAAAAAACTGACACTGCAGGAAGCGATTCAGTTAGGGATAGAAAACAGCAAGAATCTAAAGCTTTCTCAGAATAAAATTGAAGAAGCACTGGCAAAGCTGGAAGTGACTAAAGATAACTCGCTTCCAACAGCTAAGGCAAGTGTAATGTACAATCATGCTGAGATTCCAGCACATCAATTGGTATTAGACGGCGGGAGTCCGATTTTCTTGCCCAAACGTGCTGATGCCTTTGTAGGTACCGCTTCAATTCAGCAACTAGTTTACGGCGGTGGAAAGATGAGATATGCGAAGCAAAGTACTAAGTTACTAGCCGATGTTGCTCGTCTTGATGCAGATAAAAATCAGGAAGAAGTGACCTATGCAGTGATCGATACTTATTACTCCCTATATAAGGTAGCACAAAGTAAAAAGGTAGTTACTCAGAACCTATCAGCTATTGCTAGTCAGCTGAAACAAGCTCAACGCTTTTTTGAACAGGGTATAGTGACTAAAAATGATGTGTTAAGATTCCAGTTACAGCAAGCTAATATTACGCTGACTGACCTGGATATTGAAAGTAATCGCAAAATTGTCAACTATAACCTGGATATCCTTTTAGGACTACCCGAAGATACAGAAATTGATATCATCGACCCATCAAATGGACAAAAAGCTGTTGCTCCTTTGACTACATACCTTGATCAGGCTTTAGCTTACCGTCAGGAATTAAGAGAACTTGATTTACGCAATAAAGTTGCTGAAATCGATATCAAATCTGTTAAAGCGAACGCTTCCCCTACATTTGGTATCGGTGCAGACGTTTATTATATTAATCCAAATGGTACCCTGCTGCCTAAGTCTCATGATTACATCATGCCGATGACTGCCAGTGCTACACTTTCATGGAATATTGGAACACTATGGACTAATAAGCATAAAGTAACAGAAGCAAGAGTTCAGCAGAGAAGCATTAGTCTTCAAAAAGATATTCAATCTGATAACGTAAAAACAGAGATTAACAAAAACTACCAAACATACCAGGTGGCTAAAGACAAAATCAAGGTTTTGGAAACTTCGATCGATCAGGCAACTGAAAATGACAGGTTACTAGAATCAAAATATAAAAACAATGTCGCTTCTGCAATTGACAGAATTGACGCTGAAACGCTTTTATACCAAGCAAAAATCAATTTAGAGCTAGCAAAAGCTGATGCAGGACTAGCCTACTATACTTTATTAAAATCAACAGGAAAAATTTCTCAATAATATTATAATCCATCTAGTAATGACAACAGAATCGACAACAGAATCGACAATTGAACCGAAAAAGAAAAGTAAAATTGTCCCTATAATATTAGCAGTGCTGATCGTTATAGGCGCCATATTTGGTGTAAAAGAATATATGTATTACAGAAACCATGTAGACACAGATGATGCACAGATAGATGGTGATATCAGCCCGGTGGTTGCACGTGTAGGTGGCTATGTAAATGAGATCAGATTTGAAGAGAACACTAAAGTTGCTGAAGGCCAGGTACTGGTAACTTTAGATGACAGAGACTTCAAAGTGAAACTGGAACAAGCAATGGCAGGCCAGAAAGGTGCTGACGCCGGTGTTGGTGTTTCAGAATCGCAAATTATTGCTACCTCAGCGAATACAGGAACAGCTAAAGCCAATATCGAATCAGCTAAAGTAAAACTATGGCAGGCACAAAAAGATTTTGACCGTTATGCAAACCTGATTAAAGATGGGTCAATCACACAACAACAATTTGACCAGGCTAAAGCGACAAGAGATGTTGCCCAAGCTACTTATAACGCGGCTCAGGATCAGTATACTGTTGCCTTAAAACAAATTGGTACTACAAAATCTCAGCTTGCAGTAAGCAGTAACGGTGTCTCTCAACGTCAATCTGATGTTGACTTTGCTAAATTACAACTGTCTTATACAGAAATTAAAGCACCTGCAACAGGGATCGTTTCTAAGAAAAGTATTCAAAAAGGCCAATTAATTCAGGCAGGCCAGTCTTTATTCTCTATCGTGAATGAAAACAGCCTTTATGTAACGGCAAACTTCAAAGAAACACAATTACAAGACATCCATGCTGGATTAAAAGTAGAGGTTGAAGTAGATGCCTTCCCAGATCAGAAAATTGACGGTGAGGTTTATAACTTCTCTCCTGTAACAGGTGCAAAAGGTTCACTGCTCCCTCCAGACAATGCAACAGGTAACTTTGTAAAAGTTGTACAACGTGTACCGGTTAAAATTAAACTTAAAGCCTCAAAAGAAATGCTGGAAAAATTACGTCCGGGTATGAGTGTTAAAGTTTCCGTAACTACAAAAGACTAAAAAAAATGGCCGAGCAGGGTTTTAAAAAATGGATAATCACGTTTACAGTGATCACCGCTTCGTTACTGGAGCTGATTGATACCACTATTGTAAATGTGGCTTTACCACAAATTCAGGGTAACCTGGGTGCAACCCTAGAGGATGTAGCCTGGTTATCAACAGGATATGCCGTTGCGAATGTGATTGTCCTTCCTATGTCGGGTTGGCTTGGCAGCCGTTTCGGGCGTAAAAATTATTTTCTAACTTCCATTATCGTCTTTACCATTGCTTCATTTTTATGCGGTAATGCAACTACACTGGAAGAACTTATTTTATTCCGTATCCTGCAAGGGGTAGCTGGAGGAGGATTAATCTCTACTGCACAGTCTATTTTAATAGAAACCTGGCCGCGTGAAGATATAGGTATAGCCACTGCACTATTTGGATTAGGTGCTGTCGTAGGTCCTACTGTGGGCCCTACAATTGGGGGATATATTCTTGACATCAGTTCATGGCCGTGGATCTTCTATGTAAATATTCCCGTCGGGATTCTCGCCGCATATTGTACGATAACCTATATAAGGGCCACCCCTAAGGATGGGCAGGGTCTACCTGTCGACTGGTGGGGTATTGCATTACTTGCAATTGCAGTAGGTAGTTTACAAACAGTATTAGAAAAAGGAGAGAGTGAAGACTGGTTTGCAACCCCATATATTATTGCTTTATCAGCAGCTTCTATTATTGGTTTATTACTCTTTATCTGGCGCGAAATGACAACAGATCACCCAATTGTGAACTTCAAAATTTTGCGTCACAGAAGTTTCTCTCTTGGACTGATCACTTCATTTATTCTCGGGTTTGGGTTATACGGTTCAGTATTCGTATTTCCTGTTTTCTGTCAGAGTCTATTAGGTTTCTCTGCTTTGCAAACAGGAGAATTACTTTTCCCCGGAGGTTTATGTACCATTGTAATGATGCCATTTATTGGGATATTTCTTAAAAAGGGAATCCCCGCACAATTTATGGCTACTATGGGAATGTTCCTATTCTTTGTTTTCTGTAATATGTTAAGCAAAGCGACTCTTTCATCAGGAACCAGTGATTTCTTCCTTCCCTTGGTAATCAGAGGTATCGGAATGGCGTTGTTATTCGTTCCATTAACCACCTTAGCCGTACAGGATCTTAAAGGTTCAGAAATTGGTCAGGGATCAGGATTGAATAACATGATGAGACAATTAGGCGGATCATTTGGTATCGCAGCCTTAACTACCTTAATTCACACCCGTCAGGGCTTCCATAGAAGTTCGTTACTGGCAAATGTCAATGAATATAATCCGGCGTTCACAGACAGGTTGAATGCCTTTATTCATAACTTTATGTCTAAAGGATATAGTATTCTTGATGCCAAATCAATGGCACTTAAGGCTATAGATGGTACGATTACTAGACAGGCCTTATTACTGACTTATAGTGATGCTTATTGGGTGGTTGGAATGGTGATGTTATGCTCTATCCCACTACTTTATTTACAAAAATTCAAAAAGAATGTAAATATTCCGGTTGACGTGCATTAAGATTAACGTTTACCGGTACTACATTCTTTTAAATAAAAACAGGCTGTCTTTTTGGGGACAGCCTGTTTCATTTTACAAAAAAATACAATGTCGCTACACACAACGAATGCTTATACTTTTAAAAGAGTTAAAAAACCTTAATGAAAGCAATTTATAGCTTTTGTAATTAAAAAGCAAAATAAATTTATTAACATTATCCATGGATCTTCCCGTCATTATTTCGTAGCTTAAGCTCCCAAAAAGAACCCTTTTGTTATGACGCAGAAACTAAGAGTTACAGGACAAAGAGAATCCATTTTTAACAACGAAGTTGTCTCCAGATTTGAACTTTACAACAGCCTGTTCCTAACCCTCCCATTTTATAAAATCAAGGATACGGGTACCCTATTACCCCTTTTTATTAAACACTGCGAAGATGGGGTGAAGAATCTCAAGACACCTGCAGAAATCATTAAGACCTTTTTTGACCGGTACACTCAAACAACAGATCCTAAGGATATTATTGATCTGTTGTTTAGGTTTATTCAATATATTGAGCGCCAGGTTGTATTATTTGACGCTGTCGAGGATGCTTCCTTTACTAAATTAAACACGACTGAGGACCATAGTTCAATCAGAGCGATGTTGAAAAAAAGCGAGTTTAATGCAGAGCTCCATGAAAAAATAGCCAAACTGATAGCCGATTTCTCTCTTCGCCTGGTTTTAACTGCACACCCGACACAATTTTATCCCGGTAGTGTACTGTCTATTATTAACGACCTGACAACAGCGATAAAAATCAATGATATTGTCATTATTAACCAGTTGTTACAACAATTAGGTAAAACTCCATTCTTCAAT
The DNA here is from genome assembly GCA_014302835.1 of Pedobacter sp. PAMC26386. Classification (GTDB taxonomy): domain Bacteria; phylum Bacteroidota; class Bacteroidia; order Sphingobacteriales; family Sphingobacteriaceae; genus Pedobacter. Next base: position 4,677,441 of record CP060294.1, on the reverse strand, counting down.
AAAAAATCTCCAACACCAGTTGACGAAGCATTGAGTTTAACCTGGTACCTGGAAAACGTTTTTTACTTCGCTGCAGCAAGTATTCAATCAGAAATAGACAATAGCCTGGACGAGTTTAATATCCCTTCAAAAAAAGTAATAGAGCTTGGTTTCTGGCCAGGTGGAGATAGAGACGGAAACCCTAACGTACATGCGCCAGATACTATTCAAGTCTCAAAAATGCTGCGACAGATCCTGTTCCGTTGTTATTACAGAGATTTCAGAAAACTGAAACGAAGGATTACTTTCAGAGGAGTGGAAGAAACAGTTTATAAAGTACAGGACATACTCTATAAAAATGCATTTGATACTAATATTGAACCAGAAAATATTTCAGAATTCCTGGTGGTGAATCTGAACCAGATTAAAGATACGCTGATCGAATTCCATGATGGGTTATTTGCTGATTTAGTAGACGACTTGCTGCGTAAAGTCGAACTTTTTGGTTCACACTTTGCCTCGCTGGATATCAGACAGGACAGTAGAGTACTTCGTGATGTACATACTTATTGCAGACAATTTAAACCGATTATCTCTCTTTTCCCTGAAAACTATAACCAATTAGACGAAGAAGAAAAAATAAAACATCTTTCTTTCAAGAATGCAAAAGTAAATTATCCTGGAGATGCCGATTCGCTGACAACTGATACTCTTCAGACTATTGCTGAAATCAGACAGATCCAGCAACAAAACGGAGAACTGGCCTGTCACCGCTACATTATCAGCAATTGCCAACAGGCAAGCGATGTATTGCAGCTTATGGAGTTATTTTTATGGAACGGCTGGGATGAACAAGACCTCACTATAGATTTTGTCCCATTATTTGAAACCGTGAGTGACCTGGAAGGAGCTTCACAGATTATGGAATGCCTGTACACTCATCCTGTTTACAGAAAACACCTGGAAAGCAGAGGCAATAAACAGGATATTATGCTTGGTTTCTCAGACAGCACAAAGGATGGTGGCTATCTAATGGCCAATTGGTCTATTTTTAACGCCAAGGTGGCCTTAACTACTACTTCGGTAGCACATAATATACAGTTAGCCTTTTTTGACGGCCGTGGGGGCCCTCCATCAAGAGGCGGAGGTAAAACTCACCGTTTTTACGCCTCTATGGGTAAAGAGATTGCCAATAAAAATATCCAACTGACCATTCAGGGCCAAACAATCAGTTCTCAGTATGGCTCTATTGACAGTGCAGAGTTTAACATCGAGCAGTTAATTAATGCAGGAATCTCCTGCGGGCTAAAAGAACAACACAATATTTTACTAGATTCGCCACATAAGGATGTATTAAATGTAATGGCAAAAGATAGCTTTGATGCTTTCGTTGCCTTGCGTAAACATCCCTTGTTTTTAAATTACCTGGAGCGTTTCTCTCCTTTGAGCTTATTGTCTAAAATCACCATCAGCAGTAGACCTGTAAAACGAAGTTCAGGAGAAAAACTACGACTGGAAGACCTCAGGGCAATTAGTTTCGTAACTGCATGGGGACAGCTGAAACAAAATATCCCTGGTTTTTATGGGATAGGAACTGCTTTAAAAAACCAGGAATCCTCTGGGAACTGGGAGAAAATTCGTAAAACCTATCAGGAATCCGGTTATTTTAAAACCATCATAGACAATGGAATGATGTCAATGAGCAAAACTGATTTCTCGATTACTGCACATTTTGCCAATGACCCCGAGTTTGGTGGTTTCTGGAAAATGTTGCGTGATGAATATGAAAGATCAAAAGAAATGTTATTAAAACTAGCTGGTCATACCACGTTAATGGAGAATTATCCGGTTGAAAAGCGGTCTATTGCAGTCAGAGAGAAAATTGTTCTTCCACTAGTCCTAATTCAGCATTTTGCTTTAGAGAAACTACAGCAGCAGCTCACAGACGAAGAACATCAATCTTATGAGAAGCTGGCTATAAGAACGGTTTACGGTATTGTAAACGCAGGTCGGAACTCTGCATAAGGCGCTAAAAAACGGATGCAGAATTTAAAATAAAGGGATGTCTAAAAAAATGCAAACATCCCTTTTCATTTCTACAAGCCTTCAGCAGACGCTTTCTCCTCCACCTCTATGGCAGGAGGAATTAATTCATAAATAATCGGCGTTACAATTCTGGATAATAAAGTAGAACTGATTAAACCTCCTATTAAAACAATAGCTAAAGGTGCAATTAACGGATTAGTCGATATTGCTATTGGTATTAACCCACCAATAGCTGTAAGAGATGTTAGCACAATTGGCAAGAAACGCACTTCACCAGCCTCACGGATTGCTTCCTGTAAACTCTTTCCCTGCTTTCTCAACTGATTTGTAAAATCAACCAGCAGGATTGTATTTTTCACCTCTATCCCCGCTAGGGCAATCAAACCAATAATCGCTACAAAAGAAAGTGAGTTACCTGTAACCCACAAGGCTACCGCAGCCCCTACTACCCCTAAAGGAATAACAGATAAAACGATCAGCGTACTTTTAAAGGTTTTAAATAAAAGGATCAACACCGCGATAAATAAGAATACAGTAACCAGGATAATGCTTAAAAAGCCACCAAAAGAGTTGTTTCTCGATTCTACTTCCCCGCCCATTTCATAACTGTAACCCACAGGCAATTGCAGCTTATTCATTTTAAGTACCACATCATCAATGACACGGTTCACCAAAAACCCGTCCTGAACATTTGCCTGCACTGACACCACCCGTTTCTTTTCCTGGTGATTAATCACCGCCTGTGAGGCCTCTAGTTTCAAATCAGCGACCTGGTTCATTGGCAAAGCAACCCCTTTTGCATTGTCTACATACAAATTCCGGAAAGCATCCATTCCAGGTCTGCCTTCTTTAGTTCGGGTTAACAAAACCCCGTACCCATTTTTATTGTCATTATTGTAAAAAGTTCCCATATTCAGACCCGTCACAGCCAGTCTCGCCGTCTGGTCAATACTGATAGTGGAGACGCCTGACAATTGTGCCTTTTCTTTATTTACAACCACACGAATATCGCTTTTAAGCAGACTAACAGGGTTATTGATATACATCGTACCCGGAGCTTCCCGCAATAGCTTTTCTACTTTCGCAGAAAGCGTACGCAACGTATCCAGGTTATCGCCAAAAAGACGCACCTCCACAGGAGCAACCACCGGTGGTCCCTGTTGAAAATTCTTCACTTCAACTTTTGCTCCCGGGTAATGGGCCCAGCGCTGCTGTAGCTTCTGAATCAGCTTTAATTTTTCATCAGGAGAAGTATTTTCATCCAACTGTACAAACAGCTGTGCAAAATCGCTGCGGTCATTCTCTGGTATCACATTGTAATAAATACGCGGATTTCCCTTCCCAACGTTAGATGAATAATATTTTACATCTACCTCTTGCTTTAACTCTTTTTCGATCGCCCTGGTTACCATATCCGTATAAGATAAATTGGATTGATTAGGCGTGGTAATATTGACCAGGAACTGTGGTTTTTCTGAAGCAGGAAATAAGCTGAAGCCGATTACTTTAAAAATGAACAGGGAACCTGCAAAAATAACCACCGCGATAGAAATCGTCAGGATAGGTCTTTGCAGTGCTTTATCCAATAACCGGGCGTAACTACCATGAATCAATCGTTTCAAGCCACGCATCAGCAGGTTTCCTTCCGGATTTCCTACATGTGTTTTCAATAAACGACTCGATAAAAATGGAATAATTGTTAAAGATACCAGCATAGAAGCCATGACAGAAAAAATAACCGCCAACGGTAAAGACCGGATAAAATCTCCTGAACCTTCCGGTAAAAAGACCAAAGGCATAAAAGCAATAATTAAGGTAATCGTACAGCCTACTACAGCCATTCCAATCTGTTTTGTCGCCTTCAGTGTGGCTTCCAACCGGCTATGCCCCTCCAGCATCCAGCGCTCAATATTCTCGACGACAACAATACTGTCATCCACCAGCAACCCTAATGCAACCACTAGACCGACAATGCTCAATTGGTTCAGATTGAACCCAAACAATTGCAACAATACAATTCCTATAGCTAGAGAAAGCGGAATAGAGATCATCACAATAATAGCCGGACGTATTCCCAAAGGCAATAAAGTAACCGCAACCAATAAGATTGCAATGATAAAATCATGCCCTAAACCAGATAATCTTCTATTGACATTATCTGCCTGGTCAAAATTCTGTACCAGATCAATATTGGCAGGCAAAGTCTTTTTAAAACTAGCCAGTACCGGCTGATAATCCTTTTGCGTTTTACTGATGTTCTCCCCTTCCTTCTGTGCAGCAGTTATAAATAAACTACGGTGCCCATTCAAACGGGTAATATGCTTATCTTCTTCATACCCATAGTAAACCTTAGCTATATTTTTCAAACTCACATTTTTCCCACCCGCAGCATATACAATTGTATTCTGAACAGCTTCAAGCGTACGGTACTCGTTGGTAATAATATTAAATGTCTGATGAGCAGCATCGATACTTCCCCCCGGGATACTTGCCATCTCGCTCTGCAGACTATTTTTCACAGCGCTAACCGGTAAATTCATCTGTGCCATTTTTTCCAGATCCAGTTCTATCCGAATCTGCTGTCTCGGCAAACCAAAAATCGAGACCTTCTTAAGTGCAGCCACTTTCTCCAGTTCATCCTGAAGCTTTTCAGCATAATACTGCATTTTACTGCGCGGTGCATTCTCTGAAACCAGTGCAACCTGTAAAACATTGACATCCGAAGGCTGCTGTTTCTGTACTTCAATACTGTAAATATCAGCCGGCAACTCACTTCGCTTGCTATTCACCTCCCTAACAATTTCCTGATATTTTCCCTCCACACTGCTGCTGTACTTATATTCTACCCGCAAAACAGCCACCCCATTCGAGATACTGGAACGGATTCTTTTAATATCATCCAGACCAGAAATAGTCTTTTCCAATGGGGTCACCACCCGATCCTCAATATCTCGTGGACTGGTACCCGGATAAACAATAATAACAGTAAAAAAAGGCGCATGCATTTCCGGGTCTTCAGACCGTGGCATACTCAGCATGGTGGTAATTCCTAAGACAATAATCATCAGAAAAATTACCAGCGTAAACTGGCTGTTCTTTACAGCGTAATCTGATATTTTCATTTCGCAGTTTTTAAAGATGAATCAATACGGATTGCACTGTTATCTGTTAGATAAGCCGATCCTGAAATAATCAAGGCAGCCGCATCCTGCAATCCATCACTGATAATTACCGTATGTTTCTCAATTCCGGCAACCGTTACTTTGACCTTATGCGCCGTTTTATTGTCATTAGTGACAAAGACAAAACCATTGGCCCCGTCCCCATCCAGTAAGGCTTCATATGGTATTTGCCACGTCCCTTTATGTTCACTGTGTCTGGAAGGATTTATAGTTGCCCGGCCAAACATTCCGGCCGCAATAGTCTTAGGCTTTTCTCCTCTCAAGCTGATATAAGCACTAAAGGTTCCCGTAGCCGCATCAACTCCTTCAGATTTACGGGTAACAACCCCATTCAGCATTTGCCCAGGCATAGCTGTAGTCTCTATTTGCGCAGGGTCATTCAATTTCATTACCGCCCATTCCCGATCACTAATCCCAACTTTTAACTGCCATTTTCCAGATTCTGCACCATTGACTTGTAACACCGCAGTTCCCGAAGAGATCTGTTGTCCTGCATCTGCCAGTTTTTTCAAAACAAACCCATTCACTGGTGCATGTATTTCGGAATATTTCCTGTTAAAAGCCACTAAATTAAGTTGCTGCTGAGCAACCTGAAGTGATGTTTTACTATTTTGCAATTGCTCCAAAGTCGCAACACTGTCACTGTACAGGTTTTTAGTCCGCTGATAATCCCGTTTAGACTTTTCATAAGCCAACTGTGCCTGCTGTACCTGCGCATTGATCTCTGTCAAATTTAAGGTGGCCAGCAGTTGCCCTTTTTTGACTGCATCTCCTTCTTTAACCAGCAGACTATTAATAATCCCGCCTGTTTTAAAAGATAACATGACCTCATCATCTGTCGTAAACTGTCCAGATACCGCAATCGCGGCATTGTTGCTTTCCTGATTAAGTTTCATGATTTTAACCGGGATCGTATCATTTCCAGCTGCATGGTGTGCAGCCGGAGCTGAATGACTACAAGCGTAAAACAGCGGTATAAACAGCAATAGGGTAGCATAACGAATAGTTTTCATCTCTATATTTTTTATATTAATTATTCAATGGATAAGTAGCCTGGTCACGTTCAAGTTCAGCAAGCGTGATCTGCAAATCGGCCTGTGCATCGGCGATTCTCAGTCTTGCACTGGTCAATTGATCTTGCGCGTCAATCAGCTCCAGATATAATAACTGCCCTGCACGGTAAGCTTTAAGCTGGTCCCTGTAATATTTGTCTGCGAATGATAACCCGGAAATAGCACTTTTGCAGGCTGCCTTTGCAGACTCATAATTGTTATAGGACTGGGCTAACTGGAGCTTAAATGACTGCTCCGTTTCATCAATTTTAGCCGCATTAGCCCGGATATTTGATTGCGCCTGTGCTGCACGGAATTTATTTTTACCACCGGTAAAGAGGTCCCACTGTAAATTGACTCCCCACAGATAGTATCTCGTTTTATCATTCACCTTAAAGTCCATCCCCTGCGATCCCAGATCGATGAATGTACTCAGTTTGGGAATCAGGTTAGACCGTTGTAATTTATAATCCAGGTTATTCACTTCTTTCAAGATGTTCAGTTGCTTTAATTCTTCGCGACTTGCAATCCCCGCAGTGGTATCAGGTGTAATTAATAAACTGGTAACCGCTACACCCTGCGTATTCACAGAATCTTTTAAAGACCTGTTCAGCAAAAAGTTAAAATAAGCACGTGCATTGTCGACATTCCGCTGGGCGTTGATTAACGCTGCATTTGTTTTTTCCTGTTCAGTCTGCGCGCGGAGTAATGCAGTTCCGTTTCTTACCCCATTACGCAATAAACTCGTGTTTACCCGAATATTTTCAGTGATGAGCACTAAGGCGCTGCGATATGCCTCAACTCCTTGTAAGGCTTGAAAATAGTGATAGTAGGCCATTTTAATATCTTTGACCAATGCTCTCTTATAAACGTTTACCGCAGCCTGCTGACTAGTAATCAGCTGCTGTTTGATCAGTTTATTATACCGGATCTCTGCATTAATCAGCGGAAGCGACGTCCGTAATTTGAGATCATAAAAATTATCAGGATTTAATAAGAAGGACTGATTTGCAACCTGCGGAAACTTAGACGATGAAGTCAATTGATTAAGCGCCGTATAAATTGGGTTAACCAAATCTCCAACAGGCACATCAATCGTCCGGCCGCCGGCAGACTTTGTATAACTCCCCAGCATACTTACCGTTGGCAGATACATCGCTTTCGCTTCTTTTAAAGCGAACATAGATCTTTCCAAATCAAATTGCTGCTGCTTTAAACCTTGATTTTGTGCAAAAGCAAGCGAGATATAATCATCCAACTGCCTGTTTTGCTGCTGAGCCATGCCGGGCATCCAGCTAAGAAACATCCATCCGGCAAGCATTACAGATTTTTTAATAAATGACGTGTACATAATAAACAGTGTTTAGTAATCAATCAAAAAAAGGCCTAAGCCCTTATTGAATTTAAATATTCTTCTACCGCACGGTTTAGAACCATCGGCGTATCTTTTTCGTCCTCGATCATAATTTTAAGACGGCAACGGATATTAAGGGAAACCAAACCATGCACCATAGACCAAACTTGTAAAGCACCCAGATGAATATCCTTAAATACCAATAAATTCTCCTTCATGCATCCTTCCAGAATCTCAATCAGGAAACCAAAAGCATCCAATCCATTATCCACATGAAGTTGTTCATCAACATTTGTAGGAGCTCTGATAATAAACATCAAGTCATACAACTCTGGATTCTCCAACCCAAATTTAACATAGGCTTTCCCCAATTGTCCTAATTTTTCTAAAGGATCCTGAAGCGTTACCGCAGCTTTAAAAGCTTCCAGTAATTTTAGATAAGCTTGTCGCTGTACTTCATACAGCAACTCGTCCTTATCTTTGTAATACAAATAAATTGTACCGGGACTATATTCAATTGAATCCGCGATATTACGAATAGAGGTTTTTGCATAACCATCTTCCAGGAACATTTTCATGGCCGCTGTCGTAATCATTTCTTTCATTTCTTCTCTCTCTCGCTCTTTTCTCTCTGATATACCCATTTTTAAAAATTATACACCACAAATGTAATGAACAGTGTTCAGTAAATGCAAGTAAATTTACATATTTATTTACAAAACAGTCATATACGACAAAAGGAGGCCGTTTCAGCGACCTCCTTTTGTCGTATAACCTCTTATCTTAATAAATGACTTTACCAGCAGAAGTAACGATTGAAGCAATACGAATTGCATCAAATACACGCTCTTCTGTAGCGCCTAAGCCTAAAATAGATTCTTCATGTGCATTGACACACATTTCACATCCGTTAACAGCAGAAACAGCTAAACTCATTAATTCAAAAAATTCTTTCCCAGTTACCGGGTTTCCCATGATCTGCATTCTTACACGCGCAGGCATTCTGGTATATTTTTCTTTTCCAGTGAAATGGCGGAAACGATAAAGTACATTGTTTAATGCCAATAATGACGCACACCCTGCAGACTCAGCAATTTCTTCTGCCGTAGCTTCTTTTAACTGCGCATATTTCTCAAAGAAATCAGTCAATACTTTATTGTTATTGTTTATAGCGATGCTTAAGCCTAACAAAGCACACTCTTTTTCAGTAATATGTGTTGAAGTTAAAGTGCTGCTGAAGTTTAGCTTCAAGTCCCGTACGTACCTTGAGTTCCCCTTTTCTAACAGATGAATACTCTCATTTCTGTAACCAGGATTTAAACCTACAATCGCCAATAATTCTTCTATAGTTTCAGTAGTCTCATTCATTTTCTTATAATTATATAGGTACAAAAAATCCCCGCAAAATGTATTTACAGGGATTTTTTCTAAGAAACCCTGTTCAAAGAGCTTGTTTAAACAGGCTCTGAAATAAACAGGAATCTAAATTAAACAGTTAACGTTGCTTCACCTTTTTCCCAGTTACAAGGACAAAGTTCGTCAGTTTGTAAAGCATCAAGTACTCTTAATACTTCTTTAACGTTACGACCAACACTTAAGTCATTTGCACTAGCCCAACGGATAATACCTTGTGGGTCAATGATGAAAGTAGCACGGTAAGCGATTTTTTCTGTTGGCTCTAAAATATCAAGCGCTTCAGCTAATGATTTAGAAGTATCAGCAAGCATTGGGAATTTTAAACCACGTAAATCATCATGGTTATGTCTCCACGCTAAATGCACATTTTCAGAATCAGTAGATGCACCGATTAAAGTAGTGTCACGGTCACGGAATTCACCAAAATTTGCATTAAATTCAGCGATTTCAGTAGGACAAACAAAAGTAAAGTCTTTTGGCCACCAAAACATACAAGTCCATTGATTATTCTCATTTACTAAAGTATCAGAAGTTAATGTTTCAAACTCTTTTCCTTTTTCTATACTAACTACAGCTGGTTTTGAATAAGCTGGAAATTGTTCACCTATATTAATCATAATGTTTCTTTTTTCGTTGTGCAAAAGTACATCAATATTGGTTCTTTATCAACCCTAATTAAAAGATAACAGATACTTAATATTGATAGACCTATAGACAAAAACTATACCCTTATCACCACAAATTAGGGTGTCTCTATTTTAATTCTTCAAAGTGCTTTCAAACAATTTAAAGATCCTTTTATACTCATCCGTCCAGCTTGAGGGTGTTACAAATCCATGATCTTCAACGGGATAAACAGCCAGTTCCCAATTATTTTTACCCAATTCAATGAAACGCTGACTTAACCTCACGATATCCTGAAACTGCACATTCTCATCAACCATACCATGACACATCAGTAAATTCCCTTTCAATTTATCTGCAAAATAGATTGGTGAACTACGCTTATAAGCCAGTTCATCGTTAAAGGGCTCATTTAAAATATTAGAAGTATAACCATGGTTGTAATGCGCCCAATCTGTCACCGAACGTAATGCGGCACCAGAAGCAAAAACATCCGATTCATTAAATAATGCCATTAAAGTAATAAACCCTCCATATGACCCTCCATAAATCCCCACATGTTTAGGATTAACATTATATTTTTCAACCAGTAGCTTTACCCCATCCACCTGATCTGTTAAATCTTTTCCACCCATATGACGGTAAATACCCGTACGATGATTTCTGCCATATCCAGAGCTCGCCGTATAATCAATATCAATTACTGTGTATCCATTATCAGCCAGTAGGTTATGAAACATATATTCACGGGAATACTGGCTCCACCAGTAATGTACATTCTGCAGATAACCGGCGCCATGCACAAATACAACCGCTGGACGATTTGCGGCAGGCTTTAAAGCAGGATAAACCCTGGCATATACATCATCTCCATACCTGTTTTTGAAAGAAACCATATCTGGCTCTCTCCAGGGATACGCTTTAAAAGCCTCAGACGATGACGCTGTAACCTGAATAGCTTTAGCGCCTGGTTTATTCGCCTGAATGTAAAGTTCCCACGGCTTGTTCATATAAGAATAATTGATAGCCAGCCATTGTTCATCAGGAGACATCGTAACTTCATTTCCGCCTTTCATACTGGTAATTTTAACAGGCGTCCCACCAGTTGCACTCATTTTATAAAAATGCGTAATCCCCGGGTGTTCTATATTCCCGATAAAATAAAACGTTTGCTTGTCTTTAGACAGTAAAAGATTCCTCACTTCCCATTTACCACTTGTCAACTGGCGTTTAACCCCCGTGGAGATATCAGCACTGTATAAGTGAGAATATCCGCTGGCTTCACTCTGAAAATAAATATGCTGATTATCAATCCATCCCACGTTGTATGCTCCTATACCGGGCCCGCCAATCCAGGCCTCGTCACGCTGACGGTCTAGAGCTGTCAAAGAGCCAGTAGAAGCATCTAACTTTAAGATCCAACGGTCTTTGTTATCTTGGGATTCTGCAACTAAAACTGCCGCATTACCTGCCGTATTCCAGATCGGGCCAAATAAATTCACTTTCCTGTCCTCATTTTTCTTTACCGCTGCTTCCATTTGTTTGGGATAATCTTTCAGATAATCCGGAAGGTCTTTAATCCCTGGAATTTGTGCAGTTTGCAGCTGATAAATCGTGTCCCGCTGTTTATCGTAGATAAAATTTTCATAAACAGGCAGTGGCTCTCCAACCTTCGTTCTGCCAGCAATATCTTCCGTATAACCTGATGCCGTCACAAAATTCGGGACTATGGTAGCTTTTCCCTCTAAAGTCTGGATATTCAGTCTGTAATTGATATAGCGACCATCTGGACTAATCACCAGGTTGTCCATCTCCATGCCTCCCAAAGGAATAACTCTCAGTGGTTTGTCTTCGCCTCTCAGACCTTTCTTTTTAGTCAGGCTAAAAGCCTCCTTCTGTTTCTTGACTTTAAGTACATCAAAAAGTTCATCCTGCTCTGTTTTTAACCAGTTATCCTGTACATTCTGCGTTTTTTCGGCTGGGGCTGCTGCTCCTCTTTTTCCCGGAATAAAGTTAGTTAGCTGTTTAAGCTCATTTGTACTTAGATTGAGTGCATATAAATTATTTCCTCTTTGAAAAGCAATCATTCCATTACTCAGGAACACCGCGTTCCCCTCTGCCTCTACCGTATTGGTTAACCTATACTTCTGCTTTGTTTTAAAAGAATACAGGTATAAATCCCCTGCCTGCTCGCTTAAACCCAGACTCTGGTCTTTATTGTAAGTATAATCTGCCGTAACCGCCCCCCTGACCTTCTGCTCAGTAGTCTTTACGGGTTTCCCAGAAGAAATATCTACCCGGTAAGCATCATTGTTCTCTTTGCGTTCCGGGTTCCATTTAAAATAAATTGTTTTGCTATCTCCAGACCAGCGATAGTCAGAAGGAGAAACACCGAGCCATTTCTGGTCACGCATGATATTTTCTACCGTTAAAGCAGGGCGTTCCTGTGCCTTTACGATACTTGTACCCAATAAAAATAAGAGGCAGAATTTCTTCATTAATTTAAGCTTAGACCGCAATTTATGAAAAAATAAAGCCTCTCACCCTCCCTCAAAAGAAGATTTTATAAATGTTACATATTTAGCCGACCCGAACAGAAGTCATTGTTAAAGACCCGCCAACGGCCTTGTCATTGAAAACAGAAACTTCTTCTTTGTCATTCTGCAAACCGAGTGTATATAACAGTGGTAAATAATGCTCTGGTGTAGGAATAGCCAGCATAGCCGCTTTGCCAAGGCTTTGATAAGCCATTAACGGCTGATGTTCCTTGTTTAGAATCAATGTTTTAAACTGATCATTCATTTCCAGTGTCCAGTCATAACCACCCCCATTCACCATTTCCCAGCTCATCATCCTCAAGTTATGAACCATATTTCCGCTACCCAGAATCAGGACCCCTTTTCTGCGCAGCTGATAAAGCTCAGCAGACATTTCATAATGCGCTTTTGGATCTTTAGTATAATCAATACTTAATTGAAGTACTGGAATATCAGCTAAAGGGAACATATGTTTTAATACCGTCCACGCACCATGATCCAACCCCCAGTCATGGTCCAATACCACATCTGTACTCGTAATAAGTTTCGCCGTTTCTGCAGCAAGTAATGGATTTCCCGGTGCAGGATATTCCACATCAAACAAGGCCTGCGGAAATCCCCCAAAATCATGTATCGTTTTCGGGAAACTCATCGCAGTAACCGCTGTTCCACGGGTAAACCAATGTGCAGAAACGACAATAACGGCTTTAGGAACAGGAATTGTCTGTCCTATTTCTTCCCATTTCTGGCTAAATTCATTGTCTTCAATTCCATTCATTGGAGAACCATGACCAATAAACAACACGGGCATCAATTCATCCTGAACAGGAAGGTTACTCGTTAAATTTTTGAGTTCTGATAAGTTTGCCATAGTACCTTAAATTAAAAAAGGGGTTATTTAAGCTTTCATCCTGCTCAAACACCCCCCTTTCTGTTTAAACAATCTTATTATTTAGCCTGAACAAACACCTGTGGTAATGCTGTTCACATCAACTATAAAGTTGATTTTAGCTTCTGTTAAATCTGGCTTAGCCGCATCAATTGTTCCTTCAAATTTCTTGAACGATCCATTGACAAAGGATATTCCTAAATGTTTCAATCAAAATTAATGAAAGTGCGCATGAGGTCTACGGACCACTTTGTTTGTGCAAACGATGCTGCGCTGATCGAAACGACAAGCAGAAATAAAAATATTCTTTTCATAATGATGTGTTTTAAATAACAAGACAAACCTACAGGGAATCAAGGCAAAAGCTCTTGATGTATGATAAGGAATGACTAGTTTCTCGTGATGGTATCTTTCACAGTACCACAGTCAAACATCTGGCTTCCATAGTAAGGATTCTGTACTTCCTTTACCTCATTCAGCCAGCTATATTTACCCATAGGACAGTATTGAACAAAAACTTCCTGGTCATTCAGTTTTAATTCTTTAACCAGTTTTATAAATGCAATACTGATTCCTTCGAAACTTTTGCGCTGACTTTTCAGATCTGTAGTTTTAGCAAGTTCCGATGCTTGTTGCTGGATTACCGCAGATTCTTTCATCCATAACACATGCTGTTTTGCCTCTGCAAACCCCTGATGCGGAACTTCTTTTACCGCAAGCTGAAGCGCTTGCGCCAGTTTTGGTGCTTCTTCAGATTTATCCGCAGCCAATGCATTTTTCAAGACATAATAGCTTTTTAAACTCTGATTAAATTTACCCGATACTTTTGCTTTCTGTGCCAAAACGGGCTGGGTAAATATCCCCAAAAACAAGGTAAGACCTAAAATTACTTTTTTCATGATGGTATTTATTTTAAAACATTAAAGAAATTAAACTCAGCACGCACCAGGTACATGTTCTTATTATATCTGCCAGCCATATCACCTGCTACCTGGAACCGGTACCCCAAATCAATCCTCGTTCTACTATTCAGGATCACCTGTAAAGCTGGCGCAAGATCAAGATAAGATCTGCCGTTTGCCGGATTAGTTTTACCCAGTATTTCAAAGTAAACATTGAAATTTGGTTGATTATAGTTTTTATAGACAAAAGGCAGAACCAGGTATCCCGAAGATAAACTATAGCCAATCATCTGATCGGGCTGCAAGGTCTCTGCTACCCTGTGGCTCTCCACATCAAAAGCTTTGGTGTAGCTCACCGTACCAGATAGAGCCAGTTTATGCAGCAACTGTGTCACGATCAAACCACCCTGAATACCACTATTATCGCCTTCCAGATTAATATCTTCGGTATAAGTCGGGCGTTTACTCGTGCTTATCCTGCCAAATGCAGCCGCACGAAAATGCCGCTGCGTATCATCTATTGAAAGAAAACGGTATTTCGCATATACGCTTCCCCCCTCCAGCCTGTATTTGCCATCCATATCAGAGAAAAATCCCTGGAAATGCGTCATCAGGCTTTTGTTGAAACTAAACATTACCTCAGGCATCGTTCTGTTTCCACCACCATTAAAGATTCCTTCATTTGTGATCCTTATCCCAACAGATTTGGCCGCCATATTACTTGCCGGCTCCGTAAACACATATAATTCCTGTGCACCTGCACGCAAGCTACCGCCAAGCAGAAAAATTATCGCTGCTAATTGAATATATTTCATTCCGGCGCCTAAATACTTAAGTGAAAAATACGTGTTTCTTTTCCCTGAACAACACCTTTACCTTTAAGGTAAGTGTCCGATTTTAATTCAGCAGCTTTTTTCTTAAAGGCCGAAGAAGTAATAAAATTTTTGTCCATTACCTTTGCGATAACTGGTCCGTCAAGCGTTTTACTTTTCGCGTTTATAATCTGAAAAACATTGCCATCAAACTCAGCAAGCCCGGCATCATTTACAGCTGTTTTTTTGAAATTAATAGTCGCAAAAAGACCCCCTATAGAAAAACCGGCATCCTGAACTTTGTCTCTGATCTGATCCAGGTCAACCTTCTGACCCGACTTGAAAGTAAGGACAAAAATGTTTCTGTTAAGATCAGGAGCTACATTTTCAATAAAGCCAAGGCTCTTCAAAGAAGTTTCAGTCGCTCTTGAACACATTGAACAAGTCAAGCCGTTTACTTGTAACTCGGCTTTAGAAATTTGCTGGGCGAAAGTATTTCCGCCAATAAATAAGAATAAAATTATAATGAAATATCTGATCGTTTTCATAATGAAATTTTGATTAGTCGCTGCTCATTTCGTGATACAGCTGCTAAGGATTTGAATAAATTAAAGCATAAAGCCGCCTACGGATAGAAATCCGTAAAATCGTTGTTCAATTTTTCCTGGTCTAATTTCTGAAAACGCAATTATAGGCATGCAAGGCCATTCGAGCGGACAATGGAGGTACTTTATTTTCTATTTTGCTGAATAGATTCGGCAAAAAATTGTCCAATATCTCCGCAAAAAATGGAGAAAGAAATACAGGGAGACTGTAATTTTTAGGAACATCGACTTTCAGGCCTGTCTGATGACTGTCTTTGATTTTAGCATCAACCTTTGTATTCTTACAGCAGGAATCATCTGCTTTTACGGTTTTTTCTGCTTCCTTACAACTACTGCAATGTGCAACTTCTGTCAAATGAATTCCAGATAGCTGGCCCCCGCAAAAATGCAGGCTCAAGGCAACACCTATTACGCTAATCAGGTAAAAGGCACATAATCCTAAAGCTATCTTTTGTTTCAGTTTCATCTGATTCTTTAAATTCTATTTTGATAAACACCAGAATTACAATACATATTTGTTTGTATTTGAATTACCAATTTATCCTATCGAATACCAAAATTAAGTATAATTTTTCAAAAAGGACAAGCAGAGATGCGTAAGAAACAGAAAGATTACAAGATTATGCCATACCAGTTTTTTAAAGTAGAATTCTATCTTAACTTAGCAAAAAATACTTTTTAAGATGAAGCCATTCCTTACCCTAATCCTCTTTTTTTGTTTGAATTTCGTTTTTGCTTCCGGACCGAAACACCAGTATATAAAGATAAAAACAGCGCAGGGCGAATGTATCATCATGTTATACAATAAAACCCCGCAGCACCGTGACAACATCGTTAAACTCGTTAAAAAAGGCTTCTATGATGGTGCTTTATTTCATCGGGTAATCAGTTCATTTATGATTCAGGGAGGTGATCCTGATTCTAAAAACGCATCTGCCGGCAAAGAACTTGGAAACGGAGATGTGGGTTATACCATTCCTGCTGAATTTCGCGACAGCCTGTTTCATAAAAAAGGAGTCATCGCCGCTGCCAGAGATGACAATCCGTTAATGGCCTCAAGCGGCTGCCAGTTTTACCTTGTACAGGGAAAAAAGTTTACAGATGCACAGCTGGATAGCATGGAGGTAAAAAGACTGAAGTTCAAGATTCCTCAATGGGAGCGCGAAATTTATAAAACCATGGGAGGTGTACCTCATTTAGACAAAAAATACACCGTATACGGAGAAGTTGTCAGTGGCATATCTTTAATTGACACCATTGCAACAGAGAAAACAGATGCCAATAACCGTCCCTTAATGGACGTTAGGATGAACATTACGCTCTTAAAACGACGAAAGGCTCGCAAACTGGAAAAAGAAATGAGAAAATCCGGAGGCCAGGATGTCGTTTTTTTACTTAACCAATAACATACCTCAAAAATCTATATAGATGAAACCAGCATAAAGTGCAAGCTTCATCCCCATTAAAAACAATAAGCAACCCATGAAAATACTTTCTTACAACGTGAACGGAATCCGCGCTGCATCCACAAAAAACTTTGTTGGCTGGTTGCAATCAACGGATGCAGATATGATTTGCCTTCAGGAAGTGAAAGCACTTCCCTCACAAATTCCAGAAATCATCGCTTTAATTGAAAACCTTGGCTACCACCATTACTGGTTTGCAGCAGAGAAAAAAGGGTATAGTGGTGTGGCTATCTTTTCCAAAATTAAACCCAATCACGTGGAATATGGTTGCGGTGAAGAATGGATAGACAAAGAAGGACGCATTTTAAGGGCCGATTTTGACACTTTCTCTTTAATGAGCGTTTACCTCCCATCCGGCTCATCCGGAGACGAGAGACAGATTAAAAAGTATGAATTCATGGCTTATTTTGAGAAGTACATTACCAAGCTACGTGAAACACATCCAAATCTGATCATTTCTGGTGATTATAACATCTGTCATACTGCCATTGATATTCACAATCCAAAATCCAATGCCAATTCTTCGGGCTTCCTTCCTGAAGAAAGAGAATGGATGAGCTTGTTTCTGGAAGCTGGTTTTATTGATACCTTCAGGTATCTGAATAAAGACCCGCATCATTATACCTGGTGGAGCTACAGAGCAGGCTCAAGAGGCAAGAATCTCGGCTGGCGTATTGACTATCATTTGGCAACGAAACCTATGCTAGAACGCATTAAAAATGTACAAATCCTGTCTGATGCCGTACATTCCGATCACTGCCCAATTTTACTGGAACTGGGCGCTTAATTTAAACAGGCACTAGAAATAAATAATCTCCTCTGGTGTAATACACAAATCCAGTCGAACATCATTCTCATGGGGATCAGCAATGGTTCCCACACTTTTAAAAAAGGACAATCCAACCTTTTTAGCAGTTAATCCCTCCAAAAACCGGTCATAAAAACCTTTCCCATAACCAACACGGTATCCCCGGTCATCAAAAGCAAGTAAAGGCACAATCACCATATCGATATCTCCCTGGTATTCTTCTTTAGCTACAGGCTCCAGGATATTAAACGAACTCTTCAGTAAATCTTCTGTATAGAGGTGATGAGTCATTAAAGAGGTTTTAAAATCAGCTCGGGGAACAACAATTTGAATCTGTGGTTGGTAAATCTTTAACCATTCGATCAGCAAGAAAGTATCCGGTTCATTCTTCTCTGCAATCGGGAGAAAAATGTGTAGTGTATTTACTACACTAAAATCAAGCGCAGTAAATTTCTCAAGTAATTTTTCACTCCATGAACCCACCTGCTCAGGACTAAGTTCTTTTCTTCGTTTATTTTCCTGTTTCCTGATTTCTACTTTATTCATCTCTTATCCTGTTATGACCCGCAAGTTACGGCTTTCAGAAAAAAAGGCCACAAAAAAATATGGCTTCGGGAACCACTCCGAAGCCAAAATCAACCTAAACCTAAAACTAAACTATGAAAATTCTTATTTTACTCTTTCTATATATTCACCTGTACGTGTATCAACCTTAACTTTATCGCCTTGATTGATAAACATCGGCACTTTAATTTCAACGTCTGCTCCAACGGTCGCATATTTCAATGCATTTGTTGAAGTGTCCCCTTTAACAGCGGGCTCTGTGTAAGTGACCTCCAACTCAACGTGTGAAGGAGTTTGTGCCATAATCGGCTCGTCACTCTCAAATGCTATTACAACATTCATGCCTTCTTTTAAGAATTTAATCTGATCCCCAAATAATGATTTTGGGATGTTAAATTGTTCAAAAGAACTGTTATCCATAACAACGAGGAATTCTCCGTCTTCGTATAAATATTGGTAATCATTTGTCTCTACTCTGCAAATTGTTACCTCTTCATCTGTACGGAATCTATATTCGACTATTTTGCCGCTTTTGATATTCCTCATTCTTGCCTGGTAGAAAGCTCTTAAATTCCCAGGAGTACGGTGTAGAAACTCTTCTACTTGTATTAATTCTCCGTTGAAACGAAGGATATTACCGCTTTTTACTTCTGATGCTTTTGCCATTTTTTCCTGAAATTCATTGCTCTACCAGCAGCGCTATTTCGTGCCGCAAAGGTAAAAACAATTATTGGTTCTACAATAGTTATTGTAAATTATACTCATATAGCTAATTTTTCCTCTGTTTCTTGACATTAGCCTTGCAATTCCAACCGTTTCACTTTATTTATAGTCCGTTATCTTTATAAAATTATCGCAGAAAGAATACTCGCTTTCCTGATTAGACCCAACCACGACTAGCTTATCAGCAGTAAAATCTCTGATTAACCCGAGATACCACTCAATTCCTTGCTTATCAAGGTTAGAAGTTGGTTCATCTAAAAATAAAAGCGGCGTATCAGTACAGCAGGCTAAAGCCAGCTTAGTCCGCTGTTTCATTCCTGAAGAAAAGTATTTCAAAGCCTTATCCTGAGCCTTTCCCAAACCCAGCAAATCCATCAGATGTGCTGGTCCGGTACCCGAATGAAATCTCTTAAATTTAAAATGAAAATCAATGGTTTCCCGCAAAGTGAATTCTTCTACCAGGTCCAGATAAGGTGCAGCAAAACTCAGCTTTGTATACCATTTCTCTACCGGGATGACTTGTTGTTGCTCCGTATAAGTAATTTGTCCTTCAGAAGGCTCCAAATTACCCAGAATCAAACTTATTAGCGTCGATTTACCAGAGCCATTTGGCCCTAGTACAGCATATTTACCGGCAGCCTTAAACTCATAAGTGAAATTTCTGAATATCCACTCCTGGTTAAACCGTCTGCCGGCATCTTTTAAATCGATCTTCATTCAAATTTCTAGCTACCGGATCCAAAACCTTTCATCACACCCCTATTCGAATTCCGGATAAAATCTACAATTTCATCACGAATTTCAGTAGGTGCAAATTCAGCCTCTATCTTATCCAGCGCTTTGGTTACATTATTATGTTTCACAAATAGAACCCTGTAGATTTCCTGTATCTCGTTGATTTTCTCAGAAGAAAACCCACGTCTTCTTAATCCTACAGAATTAATTCCTGCGTACGATAAAGGCTCCCTTGCAGCTTTAACATAAGGAGGGACATCTTTCCTTACCAGTGAACCACCAGTAATGAAGGCGTGCGACCCTACGTTAACAAACTGATGTATCGCCACTAAACCTGCCAGAACGACATAGTCACCAATGGTAATATGTCCTGCCAGAGTCGTACTGTTTGAAAAAATGCAATTATTTCCCACCTCACAATCGTGAGCAATGTGCGAATAAGCCTGAATCAGACAGTTACTGCCTATGACAGTCTTCCATTTATCCTTTGTCCCCCTGTTGATCGTTACACATTCCCTGATCGTGGTATTATCCCCGATTTCGGCAGTAGTGACTTCACCTGCGAACTTTAGGTCCTGAGGGACGCCAGAAATTACAGAACCAGGAAAAATCCTGCAGTTCTTTCCTATTCTCGCTCCGTCCATGATTACCACATTAGAGGCAATCCATGTTCCTTCTCCAATTACAACGTCTTTATGTATGACAGAAAACGGTTCTATTACTACATTATCTGCTATGATCGCATCAGGATGTATATATGCTAAAGGTTGTATCATGATACGCGTTCGCTATCTTTAACTTTTGAAATTTGGGCCATCATCTCTGCCTCCACTACTATTTTATCTCCTACCATGCCCACACCTTTCATCTGCGCAATACCTCTGCGGATTGGCTCCATCAGATCACATCTGAAAACTATCGTATCACCAGGCAACACTTGCGCCCTGAATCTTACTTTATCTATTTTCAGAAAATAGGTCAAATAGTTTCTTGGGTCAGGCACAGTACTTAACACTAAAATACCACCCGTCTGGGCCATTGCTTCAATCTGAATTACCCCAGGTAAAACAGGTGCCCCTGGAAAATGTCCTTTGAAAAACTCTTCATTCATTGTCACATTTTTAACACCAACTACATGTGTTTTAGACAATTCCAAAATTTTATCAATAAACAAAAACGGTTGTCTGTGTGGCAGAATGTCCATAATCTGCATCACATCATAAAGAGGTTTTACAGCTGGGTCATAAACATGCTGGACTTTCTTGTTTTTTTCTTTCTTGATCGCCGCTTTAATTTTTTTGGCAAAGGCAATATTTGCAGCATGTCCTGGCCTTGCAGCCATGATATGTCCTTTAATGTGCATACCCACAAGTGCAAGGTCACCAATCATATCTAATAATTTGTGTCTTGCAGGCTCATTCTGGTAACGCAGTTCCATATTATTCAGGATTCCCTGTGGGGCTACGTCTATTTTTTCTCTGTGGAATATTTTAGCCAGGTGATCCAGTTCATCGCGTGTAACCTCTTTGTCAACAATTACGATTGCATTATTTAAATCACCTCCTTTAATCAGGTTATTTTTTAACTGATACTCCAGTTCATGCAGAAAGCAAAAAGTACGGCAAGAAGCAATTGCACTTTTAAACTCCGCAATATTAGAGATTACTGCATGCTGGCTACCCAAAACAGGAGAGTTATAGTCAATCATACAAGTAAACCTGTAAT
Organism: Pedobacter sp. PAMC26386; assembly: GCA_014302835.1. GTDB lineage: Bacteria > Bacteroidota > Bacteroidia > Sphingobacteriales > Sphingobacteriaceae > Pedobacter. The sequence goes on along the minus strand of CP060294.1, from coordinate 4,656,022 downwards.
CTTCAAGTGGCATAGCCACAATTTCTACCTTACGGTCTGCATCAGTATAAGTAATGTTGTGAGGAATCTGGAAATATTCACGGTCAATACTCTGGTTTACTAAACCCACACTTTCCAGTGCTTCTACAAAAAGGATTGCACTTCCATCCATAATCGGAGTTTCGGGGCCATCCAGCCTCATTAATATATTATCAAGGTCCATCCCAACCAAAGAAGCCATTACATGCTCAACAGTGCTGATACTAGCCCCGTTTTGTGTAATCGTTGTTCCTCTTGCCGTATCTGTAACATTGTCACAGTCAGCATCTATGATTGGTTCTCCTGGTAAATCAGTCCTTTGAAATTTAAACCCGTGGTTTTCCGGAGCCGGACAAAAAGTTAAAGTGACACTGGCACCTGTATGCAAGCCTACTCCATGTACAGAAACTTCGCTTTTTATGGTTTTTTGTTTAACGTTCATTATTGTTTTGTGTGGTACTAATTATACTATGACTGGAGTTTTGCAGTAATTTCAGCCTCTAATTTTGCAATCCGTTTTTCTATTCCTGGTAAGTGCTTAAACAACACAGATGCACGCATCCAGTCTCTAAGCGGCTGAGCCGGTGTGCCATGCCATTGTTTGTTTTCTTCTAATATATTGAAATTAACCCCTGCCTGAGCACCAATTTGAGTGCCTTTAGCTAAAGATAAATGTCCTGCAATACCTACCTGTCCACCAACGACAGATTTTTCACCCACTTTACTACTGCCAGATATCCCTGCCTGAGCAGCGACAACCGTATTCTCCCCAATTTCAACATTATGGGCAACCTGAATCAGATTATCTAGTTTTGACCCTTTTCTGATGAAAGTAGAGCCCATTGTTGCGCGGTCTATTGCCGTATTCGCACCAATTTCAACATCATCTTCAATCACGACATTTCCAATTTGTGCAATTTTAGTATAAGTGCCATCCGGTTGAGGAGCAAATCCAAATCCATCACTCCCAACTACTGTATTAGAATGGATAACGACGCCATTTCCAATGATAGAACGGTTATAGATTTTAACGCCCGGATGAAAAGTACTTCCAGAGCCTATTTTTGAATCTGATCCAATATGGACCTGCTGTAAAATTTTAGTATTGTCTCCGATTTCGACATTTGCATCGATATAAGAAAAAGCCCCTATAAATACATTTTTGCCGATTCTTGCGGAAGAATGAACAAAACAAGGCTCTTCTATCCCCGTTTTTTCGGAAGACAGGTTTAAAGCTTCATTGTACTTTTCTAATAAAACAGAAAAGGCACTATATGGGTCCTTCACCTTAACCAGCGTACAGCTGATTGGTTGTGAAGGCACAAAATCCAACCCCACGATAACCACTGATGCGTTCGTTGAGTAGATGTAGTTCTCGTATTTCCGGTTAGATAAAAAACATAAGGTTCCTTTCTCACCCTCTTCTATTTTCGAAAGCTCTGAAACTGTGGCAGTTTCATCACCTTCAACCGTTCCACTTAAAAAGTCGCTTATCTGCTTGGCAGTAAATTGCATTCTACAAAGTTAAATGTTAAATTGATATGAACAAATAATCCCAACTCCCTATTTTATCAGCCACTTGACCTTTCCTTCGCGTATAAATAATCGGATAAAAAACGGGATAATTATTGGATTATTTTGTTAAATAATGCTAAATTATTCGGGGATAGCAAAGTATATGCTTTCTAACCGTTCTGTCAAGCGATTCCAGGTTAGATAAATCAGATGCTTTTGCAATATCCGTAATCGTATTATTCTTCATTAATATGTTAATTGTACTGTTTCCAGCACCAGTATTGTAAGCTCTGTTACTAATTACATCCGTAAAAACAAAGTAAGATACCTCATTTTGGTCAATTCCAAGACTAAATGCTGTATTTTCAACAATCAGCGAAACTCTGCTGGCCTCTGGTGGATCGTTACTAATTTCAATCTTATATAGGTTCCGGTTAACCAGCATATTACATAATAGGGAAAGAATCCGGTCCTGGTGCCCGCACCATACTTTCACAGAAGCAAAAATATCCTGGTCATCCAGTTTCGCAAATTGCAGCAAGTGTTCATTTGTTTCAAAGAATTCTTTTTGTGAAACCTCATTCTTCAAAAAATGCTGCAATGCCGGGGTTGCAAATAAATCAGCTCCTTTGCTCGACAGTTCTTTAGCCCGCTTTAAAATTTTCACCAGCAGCATTTCTCCGGCGATGACCGTTTTATGCAGATAAACCTGCCAGTACATCAGTCTTCTGGCAATCAGGAATTTCTCTATAGAATAAATTCCCTTTTCCTCAATCACCAGTTGATCATCCGCAATATTGAACATCTTAATGATGCGGTCAAAGCTGATAACTCCCTCACTCACACCTGTAAAAAAGCTATCTCTGTTTAAATAGTCCATTCTATCCAGATCAAGCTGACTGGAAATCAGCTGATGAAGAAATTTCTTAGCATACTTCCCTGTAAAAATAGCAAGGGCGGTATCCAGTTTTCCTTCAAATTCCATATTCAAACGTTCCATCATTAAAATGGAAATATCTTCATGCTGAATCCCTTTCACTAATGAATATTCCAGCGCGTGCGAAAATGGCCCATGACCAATATCATGGAGTAAAATGGCTATCGTTGCCCCCTCTTCTTCCTCTTTTGTAATCTCGTGTCCCTTACTGCGTAAGATTTCTATAGCCAGACACATCAGGTGCATTGCACCCAGCGCATGATGAAAACGCGTATGCAAAGCGCCCGGATAAACCAGGTGTGTCATCCCCAATTGTTTAATATAGCGTAAGCGCTGAAAAAAGGGATGCGAGATCAGATCAAAGATCAATTCTGAAGGTATATTGATAAATCCATATACCGGGTCATTTATTATTTTCTTTTTGTTCAATCTTGGCAAAATAAATTATACGGTACAAAAATTGCTATTTTTATCCGTACTTAAGAAAGAGATCTCTCTTTTTGAGGATTTATTTACACCTTATACATACAATAATGCAGGAAACCAAGATTCTATGGGCCGATGATGAGATAAACTTATTAAAACCACATATATTACTACTGAACGAAAAAGGGTACCACGTAACCACATTTACGAATGGAAACGATGCATTGGAGGCTTTTGGCAAGGAGCATTTCGACCTGGTATTCCTGGATGAAAATATGCCTGGAATGAGTGGACTGGAAACGTTATCTGCTATAAAAAACATAAAAAGTGACATTCCGGTTGTCCTGATTACCAAAAGTGAAGAGGAAAATCTGATGGAGGATGCAATCGGGTCAAAAATTGACGATTATCTGATAAAGCCGGTTAATCCTAAGCAGGTCTTGCTGACCATCAAGAAAATTATAGACAATAAAAGACTGATCAGCGCCAAAACTTCGATGGCTTATCAGCAGGATTTCAGACGTCTTGGCATGACTCTGAATGACAAATTAAGTTATGAAGAATGGACTGAGGTTTATAAAAAACTGATTTTCTGGGAACTGGAACTGGAAAAACTGGATGACCCCCAGATGCATGAGATTTTAACCATGCAAAAGTCTGAAGCAAATACACAGTTCTCTAAATTTATCGAAGATAACTATATCGACTGGGTAAATAAGAGAGGCAAAACGCCTTTATTATCCAATGAGCTGCTTAAAAAGAAGGCTTTTCCGCATATCAACTCTACTACTCCTGTGTTTTTCATCCTGATTGATAACCTGAGATATGACCAATGGAAGATCATCAATCCATTAATCACAGAACATTTCAGGTTAGATGAAGAAGATATTTATACGAGTATCCTCCCTACGGCAACCCAATATGCAAGAAACTCTATTTTTTCTGGCTTAATGCCGCTTGAAATGGAGAAACGCTTCCCATCACTGTGGCAGAATGATGATGAAGAGGGTGGAAAAAACATGCATGAAGAAGCATTTTTAGCAGATCAGATTAAACGTAGCGTCCGCAAAGACTGCAAGTTCAGTTACCATAAAATTCTTACTTATGATGATGGAAAAGCCCTGAATGAGCAAATGAACAACCTGATGCAGAATGAGTTTAATGCAATCGTCTATAATTTTGTGGACATGCTTTCTCATGCCCGTACAGATATGGCGATGATAAGAGAGCTGGCAAACGATGATGCGGCTTACCGTTCATTAACGCTGTCCTGGTTTGAACATTCACCATTACTGGAGCTCCTTAAAAAACTTGCGCAGAAACAGGTCAAAGTGATTATCACTACGGATCATGGTACGATCAGAGTTAAACATCCAAGTAAAGTAATCGGAGACCGGAATACCAATACAAATCTGCGCTATAAACAGGGCAGAAATCTGAATTTTAATGCAAAAGAGGTCTTTTTGATCAAAAATCCTCATGAAGCACAACTACCAAAAATAAATATAAGCTCTAATTATATTTTCGCGAAAGAAGACCGTTACTTTGTTTATCAAAATAACTACAACCAGTTTGTGAATTATTACAACGAAACGTTCCAGCATGGTGGAATCTCCTTGGAGGAAATGATGATTCCAGTAGCAACTTACAGCTCAAGATAGGATCCTAAATGAACATTGAAATCAATAACCTGGACGAACTAAGCAGTGCTGCAGACGCGTTGCTTAGTTTTGCCGGGAACGAAAAAATATTCGCCTTTGAAGGCGAGATGGGAGCAGGAAAAACAACTTTTATCAAAGTCCTCTGTAAAAAACTAGGGGTAACAGAAGTAGTAAACAGCCCCACATTTTCTATAGTAAACGAGTATGATGCGGCCGGTCAGGTGATCTATCATTTTGACTTTTACAGGATTAAAAACTTACAGGAAGTATTTGACATTGGTTACGAAGAATATTTTTATTCTGGCAATATCTGCCTGATAGAATGGCCAGAGCGAATCAGAGAATTGTTGCCTGAAAATTATCTTGAAGTTGAAATTACAGCAGACACAGAGACGCAAAGATCATTCTCTTTCAAAAAATATTAATGCTTGAAAGCTGTTTGAATTCAGCTTATTTTTCTTAATTTCAATCAAAAAATCAGATAGACAAAATGGCTACAGGATTACGGGAAGAAATGGCCTCTATTGCTCAAAAAGGGTTACTGCAACCTAAAGAGACATTGTCAGAAATCAAACAGAAAAGCAACAGCCTTTATATTGGCATTCCAAAAGAAATATCTTTTCAGGAGACCAGAATTGCCCTCACACCGCTGTCAGTTGCTCTTTTAGTCAATCATGGACATAAAGTTCTATTAGAAAGCGGCGCTGGTATAGGTGCAAACTTTTCTGACAATGATTACAGTGAGCAGGGAGCACAGATTACCTTCAATAAAAAGGATGTTTATGATGCAGATATTATCGTCAAAATCGCTCCTCCTACTTTAGAAGAAATAGAACTGATGCATAAAGGTCAGACGCTGATTTCTGCTTTGCAAATGGGAGCGCTGAAAGAAGGCTATCTGAAAGCATTACTTAGTAAAAAAATCAATGCTTTATGTTTCGAGAACTTACGGGACGAAGGAAATATCCTGACTGTAGTACGTGCCATGAGCGAAATCGTAGGGGCCACCTCTATTTTTATCGCTGCGGAATATTTAAGTAGTGTTACTGGCGGCAAAGGGTTGATGCTTGGTGGATTTACTGGTGTTCCGCCTACCGAAATTGTCATTCTCGGTGCTGGAACAGTGGGTGAATATGCCGCAAGAACAGCACTTTCACTCGGTGCTGAAGTCAAAGTATTTGACAGCTCCATTTACCGCTTACGCCGTCTTCAGAATAATTTAGGAAGTCGTGTATTTACCTCTGTTATGCAGCCAATTGTATTAGGAAAGGCTGTCACTACCTGCGACGTGGTGATTGGCGCGATCCGTGCAACAAATGGCAGAAGCCCTTGTATTATTATGGAAGAAACGGTAAGCCGCATGAAACGGGATTCTGTGGTTATTGACGTGAGTATAGATCAGGGTGGCTGCTTTGAAACTTCGGAAGTAACCAACCACAAAGATCCGGTATTCAGAAAACATGATGTCATTCACTATTGTGTGCCTAATATTGCATCAAGAGTCCCTAGAACAGCTTCTTATGCCCTGACCAATATCTTTACCCCAATTCTTGTGGATATAGGCGATATGGGCGGCTTAATGAATGTAGTATGGAATAAACCGGGCATCAGAGAAGCACTTTATATTTACAAAGGCCACCTGACCAGTAAAGATCTGGCCACCAGGTTTAACCTTCCGTATAAAGACATAGAACTACTTGTTGCCGCCAATCAGTAATTAAACTGCTGCTATTGGTTTGGCTTTCCACACAAATTGCAGATAAACCAGCGCTGCTATCGTAATTCCTGTACAGATAAAAAATGTATAGGGAATGGTTTTGATATTGTCTATAAATAACCAGCCCGCCAGTAAAGCACCTAATCCAATTCCCACCTCGAGGGCGATATACATAGTTGCCATAGCCTTTCCGCGATGTTTAGGGTCGCTAAGATCTATTGTCCATGCATTTACTGTTGGCGAAAGCATTCCTGTGGCTACTCCATATAATGCTGAAGCCGCCATTAAGGTAAAAGAGGAATAGGCAAAGCCGATACATAGCAGCGAAACAGCCAGTAAAACAAGAGATATTTTTAAGATTAAAACTCTTCCATGCTTGTCGGAGGCCTTTCCCGCCACAAATCTGATCAGTAAAGAAGCAAGAGTAAATACCATAAAAAACAAACCTTTATTGCTCGTCCCCAGATATTTGCTCCAATCTCCTACTACCGTAAGGATTGCTCCATAACTTACATAACTCAGTAAAGTGATCAGCGCAGCTGGAATAACTCTCCACTCAATAATATCTTGTCTTTTAATTTTCAACAGAGAAAAGCTGAAAGGTCGTTTTTCTTTCAAGGTTTCTTTCATGTTGCCCAGAATAACAATGGATGACAAAGCAAATGCAGAAGAGCAATAAAACAAGATATTAATTGAAAAATGATCAGTAATGGTACTTCCAATGGCCGGACCAATAGCCATACCTGTACTAAAACAAATTCCATGTATCCCCATAGCCTCTCCCCAACGGTTTACCGGGACCAAATCCGCGACATAAGCCGCAGTCGCTGTTGGTTTAAACCCTGTAGAAAACCCATGAATTAACCGTAGAAATAAAAATCCTGCAACCGTGGTAAGCACTGGGTATAAGAATCCGCAAACAAAACAAACTATAGAGCCTACGGCCATTACAGGCACACGTCCGACCGTATCCGTCAGTTTACCGCTAAAAGGCCTGGAGATCCCCGCTGTAAGTGTAAATAAGGCAACAATCAATCCTTTGTAAGAAGCTCCGCCCATTGCGCTCAGATATGCAGGCAATTCAGGAATTAACATATTAAAACTAGCAGAGAAGAGGAAAGAGCTTAAACATACCAGGCCAAATTGCAGGGTATAAATCGATTGATCGGACTTTTGCATATCCAGACAAAAATAGAGATTAAATCACTAGTGTCCTATTCAATCGTGTTAAGAAATCATGATTTGATAACCGATTAAATCACCTTTGAATTCCAGACTAAATTGCCTTGAATGATCATTAAACAGACATTAGAAGGGGGTTGGAAGGACTATGGTCCTATCAAGGTCCTTCCAACCCCCTTCCAACGTCCGTTAAACAGGCTTCACATACGTTTCAAGGGCTATCTCAAAAGTGAAAAAAGCCGCCAACCTTAGGCTTAGTAATTCTCGTGGATATACCCCATCAGCCTGGCCATTTCTGCTTTAATTTCCAGAATTGGCCCCATAAAATTATTGTTCATCAAAGAGAAAACCAGCGTTTTCCCTTTTTTTGTTACGATATAACCACTCTGGTTATAGTTATTGGAAAAAGTCCCCGTTTTGGCAAAGACGAAAGGATGATCAGTTTTTGGATAAGCATTCCTCAGTGTCCCTCTCAAACCACCTGCAGGCAACATGCTGAACAGTTTTTCTCTATTATTCACTTCTTTATCAATCATCCGCAAAATCATGACCATATCCCTCGGACTAAACAAATTCATACGGGATAGGCCAGATCCATCTACCCAACGCGGCTTGTCGGGCAGCCCTTTCAGATATTTATCCAAAATATAATTGATGGCATCAGTCCCGCTCAAATGCCCCTGAAACTGATTCGCGTAAACGAGAAGTAATTGTTCGGCAATAAAATTGTCACTCGGCAAAAGCATCTCCCGAAAAATATCTTCTGATTTCATATTATAAACTGTTTTTGCCGTCACCGGCATCACCTTGTCTATCAATTGTACAGCAAGATGTAACGTATCACTAAGCAAAATTAGTGTTGTCGCTGTATTGGTTTTATATGGGATAAGCTGTTTAAATCCGGCTGGAATGACCCGTGAAGGATAATTAAATTCATTAGCCCCAGCCTTTCTGATCACTTCAAAAGCTTTCCCCGTCATTAAGCTGTCTTTGACCAGGCAATCGTTAAAAACACGAGGAAAAACCTGAAGCCCCCCCGGCTCATTTTTGACCTCAAGGAGATTATCCATTAGCGGTAACTCACTAATTTCTGCCTGTGCATCATCATTGTAATCATCCCAGGCCCAGCCTTGTCCATAGGTGTTTCCGGTATATCTTCCTGGAGCAAAAAACAATTGTTTAGAACTGGAGGTCAAAAAATGTAAAACCCTGTCTCCCTGTAATCTCCTTTTCAAAAAGAAGGATCACCCGTGCCCCAAAAAATGAGCGAATCGCCCTGTTCTATATAGCGCAAAGCAGGAATAGAGTCCTGCAACATTTTAAGTCCGGCGTAAAAAGTATATAGTTTCGCATTCGAAGCGGGAATAAAGTATTTGTCTGCATCTTTCTCATAAATCACCCCTTGTTTATCCAGGTCGGACAAGGAGAACCCAACTAAATGATCATTTAAAACCATTGAACCTTTGATGAAATGAGCCACGTTTTTAGCCAGCTGCTGACGGACAGAACAACTTTCAAAAAAGCACAGGATCAGCACTCCTAAAAAGAGAACCGGTTGAAAACGATAGACTAACTTAAAATTCATTCCTTTGTTTATCATTGATTTAAGCCTAATATATTGCTTTTTTCGATAAAAATGGACTTCAATCATTTAAGTTTGTAACGTTGCAATTACGTTGCATTATTTTAATTTTACAATGAATATTTTTATCCTTTCATCCCCAAACCTTAATAAATTTAATTCCTAATGAATTCAAAGACTAAATTACTGGCCCTTGCTGGTATGTGTTTTTTAGGTACGTTCTGTAGTGAAACTGTTTCTGCCCAGAAAAAATCTAAAAAAACATCCCCTGCTGCGGCACCCGCTCCCGTTATTCCTGCCGCAAAAAAAGAAGGTTTAAAACCTTTTTCTGAGGTAATTACGGCGAAAGCAAGAACAAAGAATGGATTATTCAAGACTTACAAAGTGGATGATAAATGGTTCTTCGAAATCCCTGACACACTTTTAAACCGTGAAATGCTTGTTGTAACCCGCTTAAATAAGGTTCCTTCCGGTGTCTCAGTGGGCAACCAGCAATATGGCGGCGAACAACTAAACGACCAGGTGTGGCAATGGGAACGTCGTGGTAAACAGGTTTTTATTCGTGTGCCAAGCTATTCTGTTAGAGCGGATAGTGCCTCGGATATGTATCAGTCTGTTAAAAACTCAAACCTGTCTACAATCCTGGCTAGTTTCGAAATTAAAGCCTACAATAAAGATACAACTGGTGTAGTCATTGACGTGACTGATTTTTATAATGGTGATGTGGTGGCAATTGGCGCTACAGATGCTTTAAGAAAAGCTTACAAAGCCAGCTCATTAGACGCCGGACGCTCTTACGTGGATACGATCAAGACTTTCCCTATCAATATCGAGGTAGTAACCAGTAAAACTTATAAATCGGCAGAATCTCCAATTGACAATAGTATTGGAGCGGTAACTTTTGAATTCAATACATCGATGCTCCTTTTACCAAAAAAACCGGTTAAAGCGAGATTAACTGATGCAAGAGTCGGATTTTTCGGCCAGTCTCAGACTGATTATGGTACTGATGCACAAAAAGCAGAGCGTACCGCTTATATCCACCGCTGGAACCTTGTCCCTAAAGACACTGCCGCTTATATGCGTGGTGAACTGGTAGAACCCGTTAAACCTATTGTAATTTATATTGATCCGGCAACACCAAAAAAATGGGTTCCTTATTTAATTCAAGGGATTAATGATTGGCAGATTGCTTTTCAGGAAGCAGGATTTAAAAATGCAATTATTGGAAAAGAAGCCCCTACGCCCGCTCAGGATCCAGATTTCAGTGTAGAGGACTCGAGGTATTCTGTCGTGCGTTATTTTGCTTCTAATATTGCCAATGCTTATGGTCCTCATGTTTCTGATCCGCGTACCGGACAAATTCTGGAGACGCATATTGGTTGGTATCATAATGTGATGAATTTATTGAGAAACTGGTATTTCGTGCAAACAGCAGCCGTGAATCCTGCGGTAAGAAAGGCGAAATTTACTGATCAACAAATGGGAGAACTGATCCGTTTTGTCTCTTCTCACGAAATTGGACATACACTTGGTTTACCTCATAATTTTGGTTCGAGTTACGCCTATCCGGTAGATTCCCTTCGCTCCAAAACTTTTACAAATACACATGGAACAGCGCCTTCTATTATGGATTATGCGCGTTTTAACTATATCGCACAACCCGGAGACGGCGTTACGAAACTGCATCCTGAAATCGGTGAATATGATAAATGGTCTATCAAATGGGGTTATACCTGGTTTCCTGGCAATTTAACACCAAAGCAGGAAAGAGAAAAACTGGACACATGGACCGTTGCTAAGGCTGGAAATCCTTTGTATTTCTATGGCCGCCAGGGAACGAGTCTTGACCCACGTTTACAGAGTGAGGATTTAGGCGACAATGCCATGAAAGCGAGTACCTATGGAATTGCCAACCTGAAAAGAATCCTGCCAAATGTAGAAAAATGGACTTATCAAAAAGGAGAAGATTTTAGTGACCTGAAAGAGATCTATGGTGAAATTATTGGCCAGTACAGCAGATATATGGGCCATGTCAGAACCAATGTTGGCGGCTTGAGTGAGAACTTCAAAACTTATGACCAAAAGGGTGCCGTCTATTCTTATTTACCTAAATCGAAACAAAAAGAAGCCATTGCATTTTTCAATGCGCAACTTTTTAACACGCCGCTTTGGCTGATTAATAATGAGCAGCTGAATAAATTTGATAACGGACAAGTACTGAATAAAATAAAGGCAGTTCAAACCAGTACCCTTCGTGAAATACTGTCTCCTTCCCGCCTGGCCAGATTATTAGATAATGAATCAAAAAACGGAACATTAAACGCCTACACAATCCCCGAGTTATTTACAGATCTGAAAACTGGTATTTTCTCTGCAAGCAGACCAGACGCATTCAAACGTAATTTACAGCGTTCTTATGTAGAAACATTAGAACAACTAATGACCAAAGGAATGGATGTTCCGCCTGGAGCAAGCACTGAGGCCCTAGCCAATTACGGGATTACCCCTGTCAATGTTTCCTTATCTGATATCAGACCTTTGGTTAGAGTAGAGCTGAAATCGTTGGCTACATTGGCCAAATCAAGGTCTATAGCCGGTGATAGTCTTACAAAAGCACATTATGATGATCTGGTTATCAGAATCAACGATATCCTTTATCCTAAAAAATAATTACGGATAAACCCCATATAGCCCGTAAACGTTAAAAATTGTGTTTTAAATGTTTACGGGCTTTTGTTTTATGCTCCTTGTTATGATTAGCAAAGAAAGCCTGATATATTTGCAGGGAAAAAGCGTTGTCTGTTATATGAAAGCAATCACCTCCCTGTCTATTTTCGTAAGTTTTGCATTGTTGTTTACAGCTTGTAATACTAAATCCACCAAAGAAAAATCACCAAGAATTGATCACTTGGATGTCAATACTGTAAAAGGGATCAGATATACGGAGGTAAAACGTCGCTTTAGCAATGGTTTATCTTTTGACACAACTGGCTTTCAGCAGCAACCAAGCTGGATTATCCAGTTTAAGTCTAAGGATACGGTATTGGCTTATGATCCGGTACAAAAGATTATGCAGGGTTTTTATCTTCACCATGATCACGCCAATGTCTTTAATTTTGCGAAAGAATGGTTTAGATTTAAGCTGATCAGCAAAGATAGTCTTGTTTTTCAACGGCTTCAGGTTATTAAAAAAGAGATTGCAGCTGATATCCGCTCTGATGTAAACATGACATTTTATGCAGATGACTACATCAAAAATAAACTAAAAACTACGGCCGAAAAATTACAGCGCCCAAGCAAAGCGGATACAGTTTTCATTGCCGAAATGGTTAAAAAAGCCAATAAATATCCGGAAAACAGGGATAGTGTTTTTGCTGGCAGGCAAGTAGCGACTTTATTTCCTCGCGATAATCGCATTACTGTAGAGCGATTGAGCAACATCGATAAATTAAATGGCATAACCGAAGCTTACGATTATCTCTATCCGCGTTATAAACTGGTTATTCCAGATGCCTATAAAGATTTTGCTTACGAATTCAATGTGATCGTAGATGAAAAAGGGAAATTACAACTGAGTTATTTCTTCACAAATCTGCCGGAATTCAAAGAAACACGTAAAAAAGTACTAGCTGGAATTACTAGTGTATATCTACAAAATTTACTTATAATTAAACCCGGGACTACTCTGGGGGTACCACACGCAAGTGAAATTACCGTAGCTGTAACTGGCAGAAAGACTGCGAAATAAATCTTTCAAAAATTATATTTATCAAAAAATGAAGCATTTGCATATTATAAAAAAATAATTACTACATTGCAGACTTAATTATTAATACATAATACAATGCAAGAAGGAACAGTAAAATTTTTCAATGTAACTAAAGGTTTTGGATTTATCGTACCAGCGAATGGCGATAGCGAAATTTTTGTACATTCAACAGGCCTTATCGATGAAATCCGTGAAAACGACAAAGTAGAATACGATGTTGAAAGCGGTAAAAAAGGTTTGAATGCGATCAATGTTAAAGTAATCTAGATTATTATAACCATAATTCGTACAAGCTTCCTGATGAGATATCGGGAAGCTTTTTTTATGCCTTTTAGAATCAGTTTATAGCTGCTTTATTCCATTCCAGGTAAAAAAATAACGATTAGATTCGTTCTCTGTACCAAGCTTTTTTATCTTTAAATTTAACGGGCTTTTATGCAGAAGAGATGGATAGCAATTACAGACTTTTAATTTCAAAGATTAATGAATTTAAACAGCGGTTTTATCTCAATAAACTGCTCCACGGTCTGATTTATACCCTCGCCCTGCTATTTGCTATTTATCTTTTATTATTTGTTCTGGTGTATTTCATGCACCCTTCACCACTGATCAAAACCATCCTTTTCTTTTCTTATTTGCTTATTTTACTAGCTTCTACAGTATTTGGAATTGTTAAACCTGCGCTTGCTTATTTCAGGCTGAGTAAAACAATAGGTCTGGAAGAATCGGCAGAGATTATAGGAAATCATTTTCAACCTGTTCGTGATAAATTGCTAAATACTTTACAGCTTAAAGCATTGGCAGATCTATCCCCTGCGCATAACCAACTGATTTTAGCAGGCATAGATCAAAAAATCAATGAGCTCACCCCTATTCCATTCAGCAAGGCGATTAACTTGGGGGATAATAAAAAACTGGTTAAATATTTTCTGATCCCCCTGGTACTGATTGGACTGATCGGCCTCCTTGCACCAGCCGTATTGAGAGAAGGAACGCACAGTTTCGTACAATATGACCAGGAAATCCTCCCTTTAGCCCCTTTTAATTTTATTCTGGCCAATAAAACTCTGGCTGTTACGCAGGGTGATGATTTACGGCTAAACCTCCTTCTTGATGGAGATCAGCTTCCACAAGAGGTCTATATGACGGAAGGCCTTAATACTTTTAAATTAGAGAAAAAAAACAATAGTAACTTCTACTATACCTTGAAAAACCTACAAAAAACACAGGTTATTCAATTTAGTGCGGGTGGCTTTGATTCCAAATCCTATACACTTACTGTCAAACCAAGACCTGCGGTATTAACGATGGAGGCAATCCTGAATTATCCAGCTTACCTCAAGAAAAAGAATGAAACTATTCCCAATGCGGGAGATTTAACAGTACCTGAGGGTACTGCTGTTACCTGGAAAATTTCCACTGAAAATACGAAACAGGTTTTATTTGCAATAGGCGGTCTGCAACAAAATCTTTCTGTTTTAAATAATTTGGCCAATTTCAAAGCTGTACTGAGAAAAACACAGGATTACAGGGTCGTTCCTGAAAATGAATTCTCTTTGCATAAAGATTCTATCATCCATAAGATAGAAGTTATTGCAGATCTTTCTCCTACCATTGAAATGAAAGAGACCGTGGATTCACTTAGCCGTAAAGCACTTTATTTTACGGGTAATATCCATGATGATCATGGATTCACTGCCTTGAAATTTGTATATACCCTTAAGGAGAATGGCGTAGCCAAAAAGACTGTACAAACAGGGATTCCCGTGAAGGCTGCACAACAGGAAAATGCTTTTTTCTATTTCTGGAACCTCAAAAACATTGACATTAAAGCAGGTCAGATACTGGAGTATTATTTAGAGGTGGCAGATAATGATGCGGTTAATGGGCCAAAAAGAACCAGGACAGCAGTTAAAACTTATGCTGAGCCAACAGCGATGCAACTGGAAAAACAACTCAATACGGAGAATACACACCTGAAACAGCAAATGGAATCGGCTATTAAACTGGCCGGGCAAGTAGAAAAAGAAAGTAAAAAGCTGGGGGAAACCTTACTGGATAAAAAAGAACTCTCTTTTGAGGATAAAAAAGAAATCGGGCAGCTACTTGAAAAACAGAAAAAACTGGAAGAGGTAGTTAGGGAAATACAAGAAGCCAAAAAGAAAAACTCTTTTAATAACTCCGAAAATGATGGCTTAAAACAAGAACTAGCAGAGAAACAGAAAAAAATAGACGACTTGTTTAACAATGTTCTTGATCCTAAGACGAAAGATTTACTGGAGAAACTGCAAAACCTGATTACTCAGAATAATAAAGATCAAACGCAACAGGAACTGAGTAAGATGACCATGGATAATAAATCCTTAAAGAATGAGCTTGACAGGATTTTAGAGTTATATAAACAATTGGAATTTGAGCAGAGCCTCCAAAATAAGATCGATCGTTTAACTGACCTGGCAAAGACACAGAAAGAGTTAAGCAACGCTACTGCTGATCAGAAAAACACAGTCAGCGACTTGCAAAAAAAACAAGAAAAGCAGCAAGAGGAATTTAATTCAATCAAAAAAGAGTTGAAAGACCTTAAAGCTAAAAATCAGGCACTGGAACGCCCAAACACCTTTGAGCCACAGGAAAAAAAACAGGAGCAAATTCAAAATCAGCAACAACAAAGTTTAGAGAAATTAGCACAGAATCAGCGTAAAAAAGCAGCGGAGATACAAGAAAAAGCAGCCAACCAAATACAGGAAATTGTACAGCAGCTGAAAGATGAACAACAATCTGCTACAGAAATGGAAAATAATCTGCAAGTTGAAGAATTAAGATTATTGCTTCAGCACTTGCTCAAAACTTCGTTTGATCAGGAAAAAGTGATGCAGAGTTTAAAGAAAATGGCTTTTAATGACCCTTCTTATTTACGTAATGTACAATTGCAACGGGGTATTAAAGATAATTTAAAAACGATTTCAGATAGTTTGTCTTCGCTGAGCAGAAGGGTTCCGCAGATACAAAGTGCGGTTGGATCAGAAATGCAGCAGATCAATTTTAACCTGGATAAAAGTCTCGAAAATCTGGCAGACCGAAGGACATATGAGGCGGTTAAAAACCAGCAGTATACCATGACTTCTATTAACAACCTGGCCTTAATGCTGAATGAGGCACTTGAACAATTGGAGAAAAACAAGAGAAATTCTAAATCTGGTGGCAAAGGAAAAGGAAAACAATCGATGCAGCAGCTACAGCAAATGCAGCAGCAATTAAATAAAAATATGGAGCAGGCCAGACAACAACTGCTAAAAGAGGGAAAACAGGGTAATGTGCCTAAGGGTGAAATGAGTGAGAGTTTTGCAAAAATGGCGCAGCAGCAGCAGATGATCCGGGAAGCTTTACAGAAACTCAATACCGAAGAAAATAAGGACGGGAATGGAAAGTTGGGTAATTTAAACCAGACCATTAAGGACATGAAAACTACGGAAAATGACCTGATCAATAAAAGGATTGAGGATGCAACTATCAAACGTCAGCAGCAAGTACTGACTAAATTACTGGAAGCTGATAAGGCTACAAGGGAACAAAATGAAGATGGTAAAAGAGAAAGTAAGGCCGGAAAGGATTTTCCTCCTTCCTACCCTAAATTATTAGAGCAATTCAAAAAGAAACAAAAGAACGAGCAGGAATTGCTTCAGAAATTACCTCCTTCCCTAAACTACTATTACAAAAATAAAATAACAGACTATTTTAAATTGCTAAATTTGCAGCAGTAAATCGCGATTCATGAGTAAGCCAGCTATTAATTTTTTTTTAGAAGACATTAAGTATACCCTTAAAAACAAAACCCTGATCAGAAACTGGATCAATGATACCATCATTGCTGAAGGCTATCAGCTGGAGGAGTTAACTTTTATACTTTGCTCTGATGAATATTTACTGGCCATAAACCAGCAGTACCTTAATCACGACACATATACTGACGTGATTACTTTTGATAACTCAGAGACGCTTAAAATGATCGAGGGTGACATCTTTATCAGTATAGAACGTATCCAGGAAAATGCGAAGCAATTTAAAGGAACTGTTCAGCATGAACTTTGCAGAGTCATGATTCACGGTACGCTGCACCTGTTAGGTTTTAAAGACAAAGGAAAAGCTGCTAAAACACTAATGACCCAAAAAGAAGATGAATATCTTGCTTTATTTGGTGCTGCTTTAGCTAAAACGACAGTTTAAATTTATTCTTCACTCCCAGAATAAGCCTTACTTACTGATAATCAGCAAATTACAGTTTGATTTTTACACTCAAAACACTGGCTTTGTTTAAAGCGATATAAGCCCCTTTTAAATCTTCTTAAACTAGTTTACCCAAAACAGCAATAACTTTCTTGTATCGCGCCAAAACAACCAAAAACAAAAGATTAAAGGTGGGCGCCTGTCAAATTATCTCATTTCAGTAAATATTCGCTTTTCATCTGCCAATCAAGCTGTAGAAATGAATATTCAGTGCCAAAATCCTGTCTTTCTTTTTATGCCTTCTCCAAATCAGAAAAGCAAATAATTTTGGCTTTCCTGTTTCCCCGATCCCAGTCTTGAGTCTCTTTGTATATATACTTATAACTCCGTACGTTACTGAATTGTAATATAATATTTAGATGTTTAAACACATGAATATTATACCCACAAATATTGCTTACTTTTGCAGGTAATTTCATATCTGATAATTCGTTAAAAATATACTTTGAGCACATTAATTGCAGCAGAAAATTTAGGCCATGCCTACAATGATGAATGGTTATTCAAAAATTTAACCTTAGGCATCCAGACAGGTCAGCGCGTAGCGTTGGTTGGAATCAACGGAGCCGGTAAAAGCACCTTACTAAAATTATTGGCCGAGCGGTTTAATCCGCTTGAGGGGAAAATAGTGAAAAATAAATTTGTCAAGATTGGCTTCCTGGATCAGGAGCCCTCCTTCCCTGATGGATATTCTATCAGTGATTTTATTTTTTCTACAGACAATAAGCAGCAACAGTTAATCAAAGAATATGAAGAACTGATTGAAGATCCTAATCCTGATGAAAAGAAACTTAACCGTTTATACGAAGAATTAAGCGAACACAATGCCTGGGAATATGAGCATGAAATCAAAACGATTTTAAGCCGTATGGGGATTAATCATCTGCAGCAAAAAATTGCAACGTTGTCAGGTGGTCAGAAAAAACGTTTGGCTCTGGCTAAACTATTAATTGAAGACCCTGAGATTTACGTATTAGATGAGCCTACAAACCACCTGGACATCGATACGATTGAATGGCTAGAGAAATTACTGACTTCGGGAAATAAAACAATTTTACTGGTAACGCATGACAGGTATTTCCTGGATAATGTATGTAATACTATTGTAGAACTGGACAGAGGTAAAATTTATAATTACAATGGTAACTACGCCTATTTCCTTGAAAAGAAATCGGAACGTGAAGCTTCCGATGATAGTACTTTCCAAAAGAATAAGAATTTATTGAAAAAAGAATTGGAATGGATGCGTAGAATGCCTGCGGCAAGAACTACAAAATCACAATCCAGAATAGATGCTTTCTATGATTTAGAATCTAAAACCAAACAACGTTCAGATACAGGAAGTGTAACCCTGAGTATGAAAATGTCCCGTCAGGGAAATAAGATTCTGGAGCTGGATCACATCGGTCAGTCTTTTGATGAGAAGAAAATAATTAATGATTTCAGTTATACCTTCAAACGCGCAGACCGGATTGGTTTAGCAGGAAAGAATGGTACTGGAAAATCTACACTGCTTAATATCATTACTGGTTTTCAAATTCCG
This sequence comes from Pedobacter sp. PAMC26386, assembly GCA_014302835.1. Classification (GTDB taxonomy): domain Bacteria; phylum Bacteroidota; class Bacteroidia; order Sphingobacteriales; family Sphingobacteriaceae; genus Pedobacter. The sequence goes on along the minus strand of CP060294.1, from coordinate 4,637,385 downwards.
GAAAAAGGTAAAGTAAGTACTGGAGAAACGACTGTTTATGGTTATTATAAACAAGGTGGTTTAGCATTCAATGAAAAAGAAAGAGTAATTGATATTGTAAAATCAGATGCAGAATATATTAAGATGGCTGATGGTTCTATGATTTCAGCATCTCAATTATTAACGCTATTCCTCTTCCCTCCTAAAAAACAACATGGGATGGTAGAAAAACTAAGTGGTGGAGAGAAAAAGCGTTTACACCTGATGAAGGTATTAATGCAAAATCCGAACTTTCTTATTCTGGATGAGCCGACCAACGATTTAGATATCGATACTTTAAATGTATTGGAAGAATTCCTGGAAAACTTCCCTGGTGTATTAATCCTGGTTTCTCACGATAGGTATTTACTAGACAAAATGAGTGAGCAATTATTCATTATGGAAGGTGATGGTATCGTTAGTATTTACAATGGTAATTATTCCGAATACAGAATTAGCCTTGATGTACCTAAGGAAAAAGTAGAAATTAAGTCAACTAAGACTGAACAGAAATCTACAGTTACTCCTACCGCTAAACTGACCTATAAAGAACAGAAAGAACTGGATGATTCTGAAGCAAAAATAGCTGAGACCGAAACCGAAATTGACAAGCTGACGAATTCTCTTCTTTCCATTGATAGTGCAAACTATATGGAGATACAAGAAGTGACTAAGTCAATTGAAAAATTAAATACTACCTTAGAACAAGTCATGGAGCGCTGGGTAGAGTTATCAGAAAAGACAAATAAAACGACTTAATTTAAGTCTTTCTGCGAAGTCGACAGTATTAAACAAGTCCGTTGGGCTACAATAAGAGTTAACGTTCCACGTGGAACACCTGGAGTTCAGGAGAAGAAATACAGCTGTTGTTTCACGTGGAACATAAATATAAAATAAGATGTTTAAAGAATATGATGTGATTGTTGTCGGTGCCGGACACGCAGGTTGTGAAGCCGCGGCGGCAGCAGCAAACATGGGATCTTCCGTTTTATTAGTCACCATGAATATGGAGACCATTGCACAAATGAGTTGCAACCCAGCTATGGGTGGCGTAGCAAAAGGGCAAATTGTAAGAGAGATTGATGCCATGGGTGGATACTCAGGAATTATCAGTGATAAAACGACATTGCAATTTAGAATGCTCAATTTATCTAAGGGTCCTGCAATGTGGAGCCCACGGGCACAAAACGACAGGAAGAGATTTGCGGAAGAATGGAGACTCGCTTTAGAGCGTACCCCAAATGTAGACTTCTGGCAGGACATGGTGAGCAGTCTGATTATCGAAGACAATAAAGTAACCGGAGTAAAGACTTCAATTGGTGTAGAAATTAAAGCCAAAAGTGTAGTCCTAACAAACGGGACATTTCTAAATGGATTGATTCACATCGGAGAGAAAAAGTTTGGTGGAGGTAGAACAGGTGAAAAAGCGGCTACAGGAATTACTGAACAATTAACTTCAATCGGATTCGAGGCAGGTAGAATGAAAACAGGAACTCCCCCACGCGTGGACGGAAGATCACTGAATTATTCTCTGATGGAAGAACAATGGGGTGATGAAAATCCTGGAAGATTCTCCTATACTAATGTAGAAAGACCTACAGAAAAAAGATGCTGCTGGATAACTTATACCAACAGTAATGTTCATGAAACTTTGAAAGAAGGTTTCGAAAAATCTCCAATGTTTACTGGTAGAATCAAAGGTCTTGGTCCAAGGTATTGCCCTTCTATCGAAGACAAAATAAACAGGTTTGCCGAACGTGACAGACATCAGATTTTTGTAGAACCTGAAGGATGGAATACTTGCGAAATCTATGTAAATGGATTCTCCACCTCATTACCGGAAGATGTTCAATACAGAGCCTTGATTCAGATTCCAGGATTTGAGAATGCAAAGATGTTCAGACCAGGATATGCGATTGAATACGATTATTTTCCACCTACCCAACTTTCTTTAACACTGGAAACCAAATTAATAGAGAATTTGTACTTTGCAGGTCAGATTAACGGAACTACTGGATACGAAGAGGCTGCTAGTCAAGGTTTTATAGCCGGAATTAATGCTCACTTGAAGATTAACGAGAAAGCTCCGTTAATTATGAAGAGATCAGAGTCTTATATAGGTGTATTAATTGATGACCTGGTCACTAAAGGTACTGAAGAGCCTTACCGTATGTTCACTTCAAGAGCAGAACATAGATTATTGCTTCGTCAGGATAATGCAGATATCAGGCTCTCCCCTATTGGCCATGCACTGGGACTAATTAGTGATGAACGTTTGGCTATCGTTCACAAAAAAATTGCCGACTCCGACAATATTGTTGCATTTACGCGCAAACAGGGAATTGAAATGACAGAGGCGAATGATATGCTGGAAAACCTGAACTCAAGTCCGCTCACACAGAATGTTAAAATAGTCAGTGTTCTGGGCAGACCACAAGTAGGCATAGATGATATCAGAAAGGTCAGCAAAAGTTTCGATGAATACTTAGGTCCTTTTGATCAGGTAACTGTGGAACAAGCTGAGATCAAAATTAAATATGAAAGCTATTTTCAGAAAGAACAGGAAATAGTAAACAAAATGCAAAAGATGGAAGATAAAGATATCAACCCGGATTTTGATTATTCATCCTTAGGTTCGCTATCCAAAGAAGCAAGAGAGAAATTATTAAAGATAAAACCCCGTACTTTAGGGCAGGCATCCAGAATTTCAGGTGTTTCACCTTCGGATATCTCAGTTCTAATGGTTCATATTAGTAAATAAAAATTAACACACTGATAATCAGTTTTTTAATAAACAAAATATAGCCTTCTGAAAGCCTCTTTATTTAAAGCGATATAAGAGACTTTCAGAATTTTTAAATATCAAGTATTAAAAAGGTTAAAGATTTCATTATATCGCATGTAAATGGCCCAAAACAGCATATTAAAGATAACACGAAAATTAGTTTATGCAATTTTAGGATTTTCCCTGATTTATGGTTGCGCCAGCATTGGACCCGGTCCGCAAGGAGGTCCAAAGGATAAAACTCCACCAAAAATTGTGTCAATGCTTCCAAAAAATTTAACTAGAAATTTTAAGGCTAAGAAAATCGTCATTCAGTTTGACGAATATTTCAAGCTGGTAGATCAGTACAAGCAATTTTCTATTTCGCCAGATATAGAAGTTATGCCTACTTTAAAAATCAAGGATAAATCTCTGGAAATTACTTTTAAAGATTCACTGGAAAAAAACACAACTTATACCCTAAATTTTGGTAAAGCAGTTGCCGATGTAAATGAAGGAAATGTACTTAAAAATTTGAGTTATGTTTTTTCAACAGGCCCCTCTATGGACTCTTTAAGTATCTCTGGAAATATCAAAGAATCATTAACCGGCAAACCTTTGATTGAAGGTGTAGCATTTCTAATTCCAATATCAAGGGATAGCATTTTTGGAAAAAAGAAAGCATCAATATATAGCTTAACTGATAGTAGCGGTAATTATAAAATTAACAATTTAAGAGCTGATACCTACCGGGTATATGGATTGAAAGAAGCGAATGCAGATAAGATTTATCAGCAAAGCTCTGATGAAATTGGATTTGTTAAAGATCCAATTGTCTTAAAAAAAGACACCCAAAATGTGAATATGCAAACCTTCAAAGAAGATGCAACAGTATTCAGAGTGAATGACAGAAAACTTAACCAGGATGGAAGCATCTCTTTAAACTTTAATCAAAAACTCAAAAAACCTGATATAACCATCCTCGAACCGAAAGATCTTGACCACAAAAAAATGGTTAAATTCAATAAAGCTGGTGACTCCGTAAAAATTTGGTTAACTGATTTAAGTTTTGATTCTACCAAAGTAAGTATTACCGATGGAGGTAAATTGTTGCAGACCGTTAACTTTAACAGAGGAAAAAAAGATACTTATAAACGAACTGTTGTTGCCGCAGATAATATAGAAGCAAATCTGATTAACCCCAATAAACCGTTTACATTAACCTTTGGAATACCTATTCAAACGATAGATCCCTCCAAAATAACATTAATGGAGGATTCTGTGGTCAAGACAGATTTTACCGTTGTTAAGGATAGTGCTAATTTTCTTTCCTACCATTTAATGTATCCGTGGAAACCAAATAATATCTACGAGATTAAATTTGGTGAAGGCGCTTTCACCGCTATATTTAATACCAAAAACAAAGAATTTTTAAAGAAATTTCAGCTGGCAAAAAAGGATGATTATGGAACATTACAAGTTAAAATAGTCGTACCTGAAACCAATAAACAATATTTACTAGAAGTAACTAACGAAGCTAAAACAATTGTAAATACTTTGGTGGTATCCAGAGACACCACCGTAAAATTTGCGAATTACAGAGCCGGTAAATACTTTATCAGGATCATTTATGATACCAATAAAAACGGCGTCTGGGACACTGGTAATGTCAAACTAGGCTTACAGCCGGAAACCATTTATCATGAGCCTAAAGAACTTTCAATACGGGCAAACTGGGACAGAAATGAGACGATAACTCTACCAAAGGAAAAAATATAGCCTATTTAAACCAGTCAGCATACATGATATAGTTATCTGGTAATTTATTCAATAAAGCCCGTTGCTCTTCAGTAATGGGCTTTATTTTTTTAGCAGGAGTTCCAGCATACAGGTACCCTGTTTCACAAATAGTATTCTCCAGAACAACAGATCCCGCACCGATGATACAATATTCTTCTATCACTGCATTATCCATCACAATAGCCCCCATACCCACTAAAACGTGATCCTTAAGGATACATCCATGTACAATTGCATTGTGTCCGACAGAAACCCTATTACCTATCGTTGTAGCTGCTTTAAGATAGGTTGCATGGATAACTGCACCATCCTGAATATTACTGTCACTACCAATGGTAATCGTGTTTACATCTCCCCTGATCACGGCATTAAACCATACAGAACAATTAGCTCCCATGGTCACATCACCTACTATAGTTGCGTTTGGTGCAATAAAACTATTTTCTCCCCATTTGGGACTCTTATCTAAAACTGGTAAAATAACGGGCATAATGTATATATATTAAAAAATAGTATCAATTAATTCATCCGCATGACCCGGATAATCAGTTGTAAAATGTAAACCTCTGCTTTCTTTTCTAGCTCTTGCAGATTTAATCACTGTAAAAGCAACCTGTATCACATTCCTAAGTTCACAAAGTTTAACAGACACTTTATTAGCCTTATAAAACTCTTCTGTTTCTTCATGTAATAAAAACAACCTTCTCATTGCTCTGTCCAAACGAAAATCTGAACGCACAATACCCACGTAATCACTCATCAATTTTTGCGTTTCACGCAGATTATGTGTAACCAGAATATCTTCATCAGATTGTACAACTCCATCATCATTCCACTCCGGAATATTTTCAGGTATCAGGTTTTCTTTAAATCTTTCTATAGCATCCAAATAAATACGGTGTGCAAAAACCGGTGCTTCAAGCAGAGAATTTGAAGCCAAACGGTTTGCTCCATGCAGACCTGTGGAAGAACATTCCCCACAAGCATATAAATTTTGAATGGACGATCTTCCAAATTCATCTACCAAAATTCCACCACACATATAATGTGCTGCTGGCGTAACAGGTATTAAATCCTTAGTCATATCAATTCCAATCGACAAACATTTCGCATAAATATTTGGAAAGTGTGTCAAAATGTCAGCTTTTGAACGATGTCTAATATCTAAATAAACGAAATCTTCTCCCGATTTTTTCATCTCAGAATCTATCGCCCTGGCCACAATATCACGCGGCGCAAGTGACCCTCTTTTGTCATATTCATACATAAATTCGTCACCATTCTTACGCTTCAGAACCCCTCCAAAGCCCCTGACAGCTTCCGATATTAAGAACGATGGATACTCTCCAGGGTTATATAAAGCAGTTGGATGAAACTGAATGAACTCCATATTCCTCAATTTTCCTTTTGCACGGTAAACCATTGCCATCCCATCACCTGTTGCAATCACTGGATTTGTCGTGCTGGAATACACGTGACCAGCCCCACCTGAAGCCAGTACAGTTACTTTTGCTAAGATCTTTTCCACATCATTAAGCTCTGTGTTAAAGGCATATACACCAAAACAGTTAACAACTTTGGTGCTTTTGTCAACAAACTCTCCAAGGTGATGCTGGGTAATTAACTCCAAACAAAAGTAATGTGTTAATATCTCTATGTTTGGATTTTCATGAATTTGCTTCAATAAAACACTCTCAATTTCGTAACCGGTTACATCTTTATAGTGCAAAACACGATGCTCTGAGTGGCCGCCTTCCTTCGCCAGATCGTAAACACCGGCGGGGTCTTTGTCGAAATTAATTCCGTAATCTATGATCTCCTGGATACGCTGAGGCCCTTCTTTCACCACGATTTCCACAATTGCTGGATCGCAAAGTCCATCGCCAGCAATTAAAGTATCCTGAATATGTTTTTCAAAAGAATCATCTTTATCTACAACTACAGCTACTCCACCCTGGGCATATTTTGTATTTGATTCATCTTCGTTTGATTTTGTAATAATCAAAACTTTACCATGCTTAGCGGCCTTTAAAGCGAAGCTCAAGCCCGCAATCCCCGATCCTATAACTAAAAAGTCTGTATTCTTCATTGAATTGTTCTAATTCCGCCTTGTTGTTAACAACGTTAGAAATATGTTGATTACTTGTCTAAATAAATAGAGTAACTATTTAAGAATGTTTAAAGCTAAGGTAAAATGAGAATTAGACACAATATTTTAAGTTATTTTTCAGCAACTTTGCATGAGTTATTAACTTTTTACTACCAAGTAACTAATAAACATCTGAGTATGGATAAGTTTTTGAACTAAAAAATATCTAATTGTAAATCAGCGTATTTTTTCTTTAAAAAAGTGATTTATTTGTTGATAAGTATAGAACAAGTTATAAAAACGAATAAATATCTCAGAGTTACAAACATTACTAACACACTAATAAACAATAGAAATCTATTTATATTAAATAATTATTAATTATTGAAACGTTGAAAATGGATACCTTAGAAGAATTAAACAGAAGAGGATTTGTAGAAGAAAGTATCGACCCGACACTTGATCTTTTTGCAGAAATTGAAAAACTAAAAAAAGAGAAAAATGCGATAATTCTGGCACATTACTATCAAGAGCCTGATATTCAGGATGTTGCGGACTATATTGGGGACAGTTTAGGGCTTTCCCAAGAAGCTGCCAGAACTAAGGCGGATGTGATTGTGTTTGCAGGAGTGCATTTTATGGCAGAAACGGCTAAAATTCTCTCTCCGGAAAAAAAAGTTTTATTGCCTGATTTGAAGGCAGGGTGTTCATTAGCAGATAGTTGCCCACCACATTTGTTTAAAAAATTTAAAGAGAAATACCCAGATCACCTGGTAATTACCTACGTAAATTGTACGGCAGAGCTAAAAGCGATGAGTGATATTGTGTGTACCTCAACCAATGCTGTTCAAATTGTAGAAAGTCTGCCAAAAGAGCAGAAGATTATTTTTGGTCCGGATAAAAATCTGGGTGCCTGGGTGGCTAAGAAAACTGGCAGAGACCTGGTTTTATGGAATGGCGCTTGTATGGTGCATGAAATTTTTTCGAGAGAGAAAATTACCAAGTTGAAAGAGCGTCATCCGAATGCGAAATTTATTGCGCATCCGGAATGTGAAGAAGCAGTATTGCAGATGGCTGATTATATAGGATCGACTACAGGACTGTTGAATTATTCCATCAAAAGTGATGCGAAAGAATTTATAGTAGCTACAGAGAGTGGTATTATTCATCAGATGGAAAAGGCCAATCCTACAAAAACCTTTATACCGGCACCGCCGAATAATAATTGTGCTTGTAATGATTGTCCGTATATGAAGAGAAATACTTTGGAAAAATTGTATTTGTGTTTGAAAAATGGATCTCCTGAAGTAACTGTGCCAGAGCATATTATAAAAGAGGCAAGAAAACCAATTGAAAGAATGCTGGAAATATCAGCAAGTCTTGGATTATAAGAAACTGATTTAAATTTGTGCTTATTAACATTATGTTAATAAGTCTAAAGTTAAAAAAAGACTTGAAAACCAATGGAAAATTCCAACGGTTAATGATTTATAAAAAAAATATGTTTGAGAATAAAGGACGTACGGAATTAGGTGAATTGGGTGAATTTGGCCTGATTGAACATTTAACAAATAATTTTAAAATCAGACATGAGAGCAGTGTCAAAGGGATAGGTGATGATGCTGCGGTGTTGCACTCTGGTGATAAAGAGGTCTTGATTTCTACAGATTTATTGCTGGAAGGAATCCATTTTGACCTGGCTTATGTGCCTTTAATGCATTTAGGCTATAAAGCTGTTCAGGTAAATCTGAGTGATATTTATGCCATGAATGGAGTAGCAGCTCAAATTACTGTTTCTATTGGGGTATCTAGTAAATTCCCACTGGAAGCGGTTGAAGAAATTTATAAAGGAATTGAGCTTGCCTGTAATAAATTTAACATCGATTTGATTGGTGGAGATACTTCTTCGAGTAAACAGGGATTAGTACTAAGTGTAACAAGTATTGGTTATGCTGCGAAGGAAGATATTTGCTATAGAAATGGGGCAAATGAAGGTGATTTAATTTGTGTTTCCGGAGATTTAGGAGGTGCTTATGTAGGCCTGCAAATATTAGAAAGAGAAAAACAGATTTTTCTTGAAAACCCTAATATACAGCCAGATTTGGAAGGAAAAGATTATATTATTGAAAGACAATTGAAGCCTGAAGGAAGAAGAGATATTGTAGATTTGCTAGCACAGATGAAAATTGTTCCTACTTCAATGATTGATATTTCTGATGGTTTAGCTTCTGATGTGATGCATATCTGTAAACAATCCGAAAAAGGATGTACGCTTTATGAAGATAAATTTCCAATAGATCCAATGACCTACGAAACAGCTAGAGAGCTGGGCCTTGACCCAACTGTATGTGCGTTAAATGGAGGTGAAGATTATGAATTATTATTCACTATTAAGCAGGACGATTATACAAAATTAAAACATGATGTGGATATTACAGTGATTGGTCATATCACAGATAAGGCATCAGGATGCAAAATGGTTTCTAAATCAAATGTTGTTCATGAACTGAAAGCTCAGGGATGGAACGCTTTTAAATTATAGAATTTCATCATCTATTAAGGCTGGGTCTAAAAATTTACGGTCAATTTGTTTCGTAGTTTTTGCACCCAGTTTTTTTATTTTATCAGCAGTGTTTGCCAGGTTTCCTGTTCCTGTAGAGAGTTTTCCAAGAGCTTTATCATAAGCGTCCTGACTTTGACGGATATTTCTTCCAATGCTCTCCATATCAGTCACAAATCCTACAAATTTATCATACATGCTGCCGCTTAAACGAGCTATTTCCAGTACATTTCTATTTTGTCTTTCCTGTTTCCAGATGCTGGAAATTGTGCGTAACGTGGCCAGTAAAGTTGATGGACTTACAATAACTACTCTTCTCTCCCAGGCATAATTGAAAAGTTCTGCATCTTTTTGAACAGCAATACCAAAAGAAGATTCAATAGGGATAAAAAGTAAGACAAAATCTGGCGAATTTATTTGATACAATGCCTGGTAGTTTTTGCCGGATAAATCGTGAATATGATTTTTTAGGGAAAGTAAATGCTGTTTGACGAAGATTTCTCTTTCTTCTTCAGTTTCTGCGGTTACATATTTTTCATAGGCAATCAAAGATACTTTAGAGTCAACTACAATGTGTTTATCTTCCGGCAGATCAATAATTACATCTGGTTGCACCCTGTTACCAGTTGAAGTACTAAAACTGGATTGTATGCGATATTCCTGATCCTTAACTAGACCTGAACGTTCTAGTACTCGTTCTAAGATTACTTCTCCCCAGTTGCCTTGTTTTTTATTATCACCTTTAAGTGCTTTGGTCAGGTTGTTTGCATCTTCCTGTATTTGTCTACTCTGATCCATGAGTTGTGAAATCACTCCCTTGAGTATATTGCGTTCGTCAGACTCTGTTTTGTATACCCGGTCTACCTTTTCTTCAAACGCCTTAATATTTTCCTTCAGGGGGCTTAAAATGAGATCCATATTAGCCTTGTTATTCGCTGTAAATTTAGAAGTTTTTTCTTCCAGGATCTTATTAGCAATATTTTCAAATTCCATTTTGAATTTTTGCTGCAGTTCTGCAATGTATTTTTCCTGTTCAGTTTGTTTGTCAATTTGTGCTTTAAGCATTTCTTCTGCTTTTACAGCCCGACTTCTTTCATCCATAAATCCGGTTCTCAAATCGATCAGTTCATCTTCCAGATTTTGTTTTACTTCCTTGTAGTAGGATAAAATTTTGTCGTGTTCAGCTTCTTTTAGAGCTAAAAGATCCGACTGGTTATTAGCGGTACCTGGTTTTTTTAAAAGAATAAAAAAAAGTACAATGATGACCACAACGAGTAATACTATAATCAGAATATTCATTTGCTAATATTTTTATCAAAAATCTGTATTATAAACGATTTTAGCAAGTATTTTAGTATTATTTTCAATGGTAATAGTTGCTATTTTGCAGGTTTTAGGAGACATAAAGTATTTTAACAAAAAATAGACATGTTATTTTATCGGGTATAAAAGGTAATTTTTTAATAAGTAATTAATTTTTTAATTATCAGGAGTGATTTTTAATTTAAATAGTATATTCTATGCAACATACATCGCTTTATTGAAAAATAATTTGAAATGTGCAATTCTGGGAACAATTTTTGTTTTGAGCCCTATGTAAAATGTGATATTAAGAGATGGGAACGTATTTGTTTTTTATAATTCCGATGCTGATTCTAAGCATGTTTGTGCAATGGAAATTCAGAAATAAGTTTTCCAGGTATGCGGAAATGCAATTAAATTCGGGATTTTCCGGGCATGAAGTAGCAGAAAAGATGTTGCACGATAATGGTATATGATGTGCGTGTGATGAATGCTGACGGTCAGTTAACTGATCATTATAATCCTGCGGATAAAACAGTTAATCTGAGTACTGATGTTTATTATGGAAGAAGTGTTGCAGCGGCAGCAGTGGCCGCACATGAGTGCGGGCATGCAGTTCAGCATGCTAAATCTTATCATTGGTTGCAATTCAGAACAAATATGGTACCTGTGGTTAGTATTTCTTCTAATCTTTTACAATGGGTGTTGATTATAGGTATCCTGCTGATCGGTTTTACCGGTAATCCTTTTGTATTGGGAATTGGTGTGGCCGGCCTGCTGTTGATCACTATTTTTAGCTTTATTACACTTCCTGTTGAATTTGATGCTAGTAAAAGAGCTTTGATATGGCTTAAAAACAACCAGGTAGTAATGCATAGTAAAGAAGAAAATTTGCAGGCTAAGGATGCTTTATGGTGGGCAGCTATGACCTATGTAGTAGCCGCCCTTGGTGCACTAGCTAATTTGATATACTATGCTTCTATGTTGTTCGGAAGAAATAAAAATTAATTTAATCGGTAAGGAACAATCAGTTGAAATTCAGGAATATCAACTGTAAAGTCACTTTCATCCACCATGCGATGCATCAGATAATTTCCTGACATCGAACCCATATCTGTTGTTAAATTACATCCTGAAACGTAAGAATAACTCTCTCCAGGTTCTATAACCGGCTGAATTCCTACTACGCCTTCTCCTTTAACTTCGCGCTGTGTGCCATTGGAATCAAAGATAAACCATTGACGATGCATTAATTGTATAGCATAATCGGACAGATTTTCGACAGAAATCTGGTAAGCAAACATAAAATGTTCTTTCTCAGGATTGGAATATTCTTCCTGATACACCGTATCTACCGAAATCTTAACCCCTTGTGTAATCGCTGTGACCATTGTGTAATCTAATAATTTATAAAGTGTTTTTCAAAAATCAAGCCATTTCTCCTTCTAGGAGCAAGTGATGATATTTATCTGCCACTTCGTCTAAAATAGCATGAATTATTTCAATATTGTCCTCTTTTACCAATAACATTCTATAGTTTTTGAAATCAGGCAATCCTTTGAAATAATTGGCATAATGACGTCTCATTTCAAATATGCCTACTTTGGGACCTTTCCATGCAATGGATTTATCTAAATGTGTTCTGCAAACGGCTACTCTTTCCGCAACTGTTGGGCCTGCAAGTTTTTCCCCGGTTCTAAAGAAGTGGGCAATTTCTCTGAAAATCCATGGATAACCAATAGCAGCTCTGCCAATCATGATTCCGTCTACTTCAAATTCTCTGCGCCAGTCAAGGGCTTTTTGTGGACTATCTATATCGCCGTTACCGAAAACAGGTATTTTAATTCTTGGATTTCTTTTGATATCTCTGATCATTCGCCAGTCCGCTTCCCCTTTATACATTTGTGATCTTGTCCTTCCATGTATGGTTAATGCCTGGATACCTATGTCCTGAAGTCTTTCTGCAACTTCATCTACGTTTTTAGTGTTGTCATCCCATCCTAAACGGGTTTTAACGGTAACAGGTAAATGAGTAGCCTTTACAACTGCTTCAGTCATCCTTACCATTTTGTCTATATCCTGTAAAAGCGCAGAACCTGCACCTTTACAAGCCACCTGTTTAACAGGACAGCCGTAGTTAATGTCTATAAGATCTGGTTTGGCTAGTGTGGCAATTTCTGTAGCTTCATGCATAGTGGAGATTTCACTTCCAAAAATCTGAATACCAATTGGTCTTTCGTACTCAAAAATATCCAATTTCTGCCTGCTTTTAGCTGCATCGCGGATCAATCCTTCAGAAGAGATGAATTCTGTATACATCATATCCACTCCGCTTTGTTTACAAACAAAACGAAAAGGGGGGTCGCTTACATCTTCCATCGGTGCAAGCAATAATGGGAAGTCTCCCAAGTCAATATTTCCTATCTTTACAGACATTTTTCTATCTTCAATCCAAAATTAAAAGACAAAGGTACAAACTATTCCCAATAATGAATTCCATTTACAACGAGCCAGAAGAAAATGGTGCTTATATACAGTTAGTTATACTTCTAGGTTTTACGATGTTAGGACTTCTTATTGGTTCTGTTCTAAGTTTAGCTATTATGCTGGGAGTTTATGGGACAGACGGGCTTGGTAATGCTGCTATGCTGACCAGTGGAGATGCTGTTTCAACTGCTATACTTAGGATATCACAAGCTTTAACTACAGGTTTTATGTTCATTTTTCCGCCTTTATTGCTTGCGTGGACGCAAAAAACTAAAGTCAGTAATTTTTATGGGTTTAGAAAGCCTAAAGCTTCACTCCTTTTTTTAGTATTTCTGATTATGCTTTGTTCTATGCCTTTAATGGAATGGATTGGCTTGGCAAATCAAAAAATGATCCTTCCTGAATTTCTTAAGCCAATTGAAAACTGGATGAGAGATAAGGAAACTGAAGCCATGAAAATGACAATTCTTTTATTAAAGACTAAGGATCTTTTTGACTTTTTAATCAATATATCAGTCATCGCATTATTACCTGCAATAGGAGAAGAATTGCTTTTCAGAGGAGGTATACAAAGGATTTTTACCAGGATGTTTAAAAATCCTCATTTGGCCATCTGGACTTGTGCCTTTATTTTTAGTGCTATACATCTTCAGTTTTTTGGTTTTTTACCCAGATTATTTTTAGGTGCCGCTTTTGGATATATCTATTTATGGACGGGGAGCTTATGGTATGCGATGCTGGCCCATTTCTTAAATAATGCTTATGCCGTTGGTGTAGCCTGGTATTTACAAGAACATAATATTCCTTTAACTGAAGCGGATAATTCTTCAAATTTTCCATGGTATGGATATATTATTAGTTTAATTTTGAGCATCATTTTATTTAAGTATTTAAAAAACAAAACTACAGCGACCATGGAGAACAATTGGGTTAAAGTTTATACTACAGAAAATCCTGTAACAGCAGAAATTATTAAACAAGGGTTAATAGAGCATGACATTGCAGCAGTAATTATGAATAAGAAAGATTCTTCTTATCAGAGTTTCGGCATTATTGAAGTATTGGTGAATAAAAAGGATTTTGATACGGCTGATGCTTATATAAAATCTACGGAAACCGAATGAAGACCAGAGCAATAACCGCATTTTTCTTTACCATTGTCATGTTAGGCTCCATTTTTCTGGGTGCTTATACTTTTACTGGATTTTACCTGCTTTTGAGTGTTTTTTCATTGGCAGAATTTTATAAACTGATTAAAATATCAGGGATCAGACCGCATCGTAACATTGGTTTGATCGTTAGTGCACTTATCTTTTTAATTACTGCTGGCTATCATTTGTATCAGTTTGAAACGAAGTATTTATTGTTACTTATTCCATTGGTTTCAGCTGTATTTTTAGGTGAATTATACAAAAAGGACAAAATTCCTTTTGCAAATATTGCTTATACTTTTGTAGGGTTTGTGTACGTGACTGTTCCTTTCTGTTTTTTCTATTCGTTAGCTTTTATACAGGACTGGACGACACATAATTATCATTTGCCATTAGCGTTCTTATTATTGCTCTGGGCGAGTGATACCGGTGCTTATTTATTTGGAAGGAAACTGGGAAGCCATAAGTTGTTTGAACGTCATTCTCCGAAAAAAACGTGGGAAGGTTTTTTTGGAGGTATGTTTACCAGCCTGGTAGTGTCATTTGTTATTTCTCACTTTTTTACTGAAATCCCGATGCTGGTCTGGGCAGGAATGGCAGTTTTGATTGTAAGTTTTGGTACACTTGGAGATTTGGTAGAATCTATGCTTAAAAGAAGCCTGGATGCTAAAGATTCAGGGACTCTTTTACCTGGTCATGGCGGTTTGCTAGACAGGTTTGACGGTTTATTAATAGCTGCACCTGTTGTTTTTGCTTATTTGTACCTGGTTTTAAAATAATAAAGATGAAAAAATTAGTGTACTTTATTTTTGCAGTTCTACTGATTTTTTGTTCCTGTAAGCAAGAATCAGGCTCAGGAAAGAATGAAAAGGGTCCTGGTGAGGATAAGATGCTGAAAGGGAAGCTAGGTAATTCAGATAAACGTGCTTTGATTATCGCTGAACTGAAACAAATGCAACTGGCATTCCGGGATAAAGATGTGAACAAACTGGAGAATTATTTTCGTTTTCCATTGGCTGATAGTACCTTATCTCTGTATGAAATTAATGAAGATTTTGACCTGATGAGAAAAGCAAATAACGGAAATATCAGCAGAGATCTTTTTGTGAAGAACTTCAATGACATTTATGATTATTTTCAAATGGGAGGCTTTAGTGACTTGTTTAAGGCTGTTGATATAGCTGAGCTTAAACAGAAAGCGGAGTTAAATAGTGAGCATCATGTGAAGGATGAGGGCTGTTATACTTTTTACCGGATCAATATTGAGGGTGATATTGTAAACTTACAGTACGGAACAAATTCTGATCAGGAATATCGGGCTGCCCACCCGGATGAAGAAGAAGTTTGTGGTGAATCTGCTTTCAACTGGGTATTTAAGCTGGAAGGTAATCAGCTTCGCTTTGTGAGAGAAATGACAGCAGGATAAAATTGCAAGTCATTTCTATTTATCTTTTTTTCAGAGGCTTTAACAGGTATTCTAATCCATTTAGCCTGATTTCATACATTGTACCCAATAATTCTCCCAGCTTACCTGGAGGAAATCCCTGTGTATTAAACCAGATCAGGTATGATTCTGGTAGATCACAGATTATTTTGTCTTTATATTTACCAAAGGGCATTTTAAAGGTAATCAGCTCGTTTAATAGTTGTGGGTTCATCTTATTTTGATCATCTAGGTTTAAACGGGCTCTTATTCTGCTACCATTTCCAGCATTTGAATTGCATCATCTACGGTTTTCAGATCTTCAAAAGCTATACGTAACGTGTTTTTAACTTCTTTCAGGTTACACATCCGTGGATGTTGTTGTGCAAAGTGCAATATTTTATGGAACATGGGCGAATCGAAGAAATTAGATTGTTTATCTGCGATAAAATAGCCCCTTAAAACCCCTTTTTTGAAACTTAATTTTTCAAAACCAAGCTTTTTAGCTGTCCACTGTAACCGGAGTACATTCAACATTGTTTTTACAGGCTTGGGAACGGCGCCAAAGCGGTCTTTTAAGGATGTTTCAAAGGTGGTTAGCTGTAATTCGTCGTCCAGCTTAGAGAGTTCGGTATAGAGGTTGTAACGTTCTGTAATATTAGTTACGTAGTCATCCGGGATATACAATTCCAGATCGGTATCTATTTGTGTAAAGGTTACAAAAGGACGCTCTTTATCGTCTTTGAATAATTCCTTAAATTCATCAGATTTCAGCTCTTGTATTGCTTCATCGAGTATCTTATGATACATTTCAAAACCGATTTCTGCAATAAATCCGCTTTGTTCTGCACCCAGCAGGTTTCCACTACCACGGATATCCAAATCTCGCATCGCAATATTGAATCCGCTGCCCAGGTCGGAAAATTCTTCAATTGCACTCAGGCGTTTTCTTGCTTCTGAGGTCAGGGTGGATAAAGGAGGACTTAATAAGTAGCAGAAGGCCTTTTTATTAGACCGGCCTACCCGTCCACGCATCTGGTGCAAATCACTCAAACCAAACATATGTGCATGGTTAATGATGATGGTATTGGCGTTAGGTATGTCCAGACCAGCTTCAATAATAGTGGTGGCCACTAAAACATCTTTTTCTCCATTGATGAAATCAAGCATGACATCTTCCAGCGCATCACCATCTAACTGACCGTGTGCAATACCAATGCGGGCTTTTGGAACCAGTGTTTGTATCAGGCCGCCAAGTTGCGGAAGGTCATTTACGCGGTTATGAATAAAAAAGACTTGTCCGCCACGATCCAGTTCAAATTGTACGGCTTCCTGGATCAGTTTATCATTGAAAACATGGAGTTCCGTGTTGACGGGTTGTCTATTAGGTGGTGGAGTACTCATGATTGACAAATCTCTTGCGCCCATGAGTGAAAAATGTAGTGTTCTAGGGATCGGAGTTGCTGTAAGGGTTAAAGTATCTACGTTGACACGAAGCGCACGCAATTTTTCTTTAGCGGTGACACCAAATTTCTGCTCCTCATCAATAATCATAATACCAAGAGACTTGAATTTTACGTCTTTACTCAGCAAACGATGTGTACCAATGATAATGTCAACTTTACCTTCTTCTACCTGTGCCAGCGTTTCTTTGATCTGCTTATTCGTTTTGAAACGATTGATATAGTCTACTTTGCAGGGAAACTCTTTCAGTCTACCTGAAAAGGTCTTAAAATGCTGTAGAGCAAGAATGGTTGTCGGGACAAGAATTGCAGCCTGTTTCCCATTTGCAACGGCTTTAAAAGCCGCTCTGATTGCAATCTCAGTTTTACCGAAACCTACATCACCGCAAACCAGTCTATCCATTGGATGTGGTGCTTCCATATCCTTTTTAACATCGTTTGTGGCCTTCATCTGATCTGGTGTATCTTCATAAATAAATGAAGCTTCCAGTTCAGTTTCCAGATAGCCATCGGGATCAAAAGCTGTTCCAACCTGTGATTTCCTTAAAGCATAAAGCTTGATCAGGTCACGGGCAATGTCTTTAACTTTTTTTTTTGTAGTCTTTTTGAGTTTATCCCAGGCTTCTGTGCCCAGTTTATTCATTTTTGGTGGTGTACCGTCTTTTCCACTGTATTTCGCAATACGATTTAAGGAATTGATATTGACATAAAGCAGGTCATTATCCGCGTATACCAACCGGATCATTTCTTGTGTCTTGCCATTGACCTCTACCTTTTCCAAACCAGCGTATTTACCAATTCCGTGGTCAATATGGGTTACGAAATCTCCAGATTTAAGATCTCTCAGGTCTTTCATGGTGATTGCCTGACTGCGCTGATAACCTCTTCTTAACTTGTATTTATAAAACCTGTCAAAAATTTGGTGATCCGTATAAAAAGCAATCTGCTGCAGCGGATCAATAAAACCTTCTCTTAGTTGAATATTAACAGGAACGAATTTGGCAGTTTTATCAATATCATCTAATATTGCATACAGTCGTTCCGTTTGTTTGGGAGAAGAACTGGAGATAAAATTATGAATGCCGTTTTTCTCGTTTTCTTTTAAATTATGAATAAGCAGATTGAAATCCTTGTTGAAGGATGGCTGCGGTTTAGTGTCAAACAGAAATACGTTATCCGTTTTATAGAAAAACTGTTTGCCAAATTCAATCAAAGAGAAATCATGAAGGATATCTCCAATCATTTTTTCATCGGAGAACGCGAATTTAGGGTCTATCCAGTCCAGGTTTTCCTGTTTTTCTTTTACAGGAAGTGCTTTCCATAATTCTACGGCTTTTTTATAACCTGTTTTAATGACATCGAGGGTGAACTCTACGTCTTTGAACCATAATTGAGTGTCGCTTTCGACATAATCCAGCAGGTTTATATTGCTTTCCGTAAGATATTTGGACTGTACATTCGGAATAATAGTGAAGGTTTTAACATCCTCTACTGATAGTTGGCTTTCAATCTCAAAGGTTCTGATACTTTCTACTTCATCGCCAAAAAACTCTATTCTATAGGGTAGATCATGGGAGAAAGAAAAGATATCTACAATTCCGCCGCGAATAGAGAACTGACCAGGTTCATAAACAAATTCTGTACGGTTAAAATCGTAATCAACCAGGAATTCATTGATAAATTCTATGCCTAGTTTTACGCCCAAACTAATTTCAAGCGTGTTTTTCTCCAGAACATCCCTGTTAATTACCTTTTCTGCAAGTGCTTCCGGATAAGTAACGACAATTTTTCCATAGGCAGAATTGTGGTTTAATTCATTGAGCACTTCTGCCCTAGCCAATACATTTGCTGTATCTACCTGCGTGAAATCGAATGCTTTACGGAAAGAGGAAGGGAAAATCAGCACCTCTTTTTCAAGAATGCTTTCCAGATCTGCCATAAAATAAGCGGCTTCTTCTCTGTCAGGAAGGATAAATAATTGTGGCTTATGCAGCAAAAAATAGGTGGTTACGGCAATTGTCGCGTCGGCAGAGCCAACTAAACCTTTTAATTGAAGTTTATTACCTTTACCCGAATTGAGGGTCTTTGCAAGCGCTTCGATGCGCTCATCAGTTTTATATCTATTGATCAGGTCACGGATGTTCACTTCACAAAGGTAATATTTATGATTTGCTAAAATGTAACAATGCAGCCATTTATAACTCTAAAATTCAAAACGCGAATGCTTAACTGGTTTAGCCGTATACCACTGGAATTGGTTTTCTGGGTTATAGGTTTATTGTTACTGGCTGTAGCTGAACCACAGGGACATGATAAGGTGCATCATTTTACCTTTTGCCCTTTGGCAAATCTTGGTTTGGACTGGTGTCCAGGTTGCGGATTGGGAAGGTCTATTACGCAATTGTTTCATGGAAACCTGAATGAGAGTTTTCAGCAGCATTGGTTAGGCCTGCCAGCAGTAGTGATTATCGGGTTGAGAGTAATAAAGCTCAGCCAGTATGAATGGGATAAAATAAAAAGTTTAACAATTAATAATAAGGAGAAATAAGATGTATAATTCACCATTTATGATGCTTCCGGGCATCACGCCTCAGGAGTTTTCCTACCTTCAGTCTGTGACTACAGGATTTAATGAGCAGCAGTTGAATGGGTTTCTAATGATTTATAATAGTAAAAGAAGAAACCCGGATGATATGATATTGTATTGCGTCCTGGGCTTTTTTGTGCCAGGATTATCAAGATTTTTAGTCAATCAGATTGGGATGGGAATCCTGTATTTTTTCACCTATGGTTTATGTATGATCGGAACAATTATTGATCTGGTAAATTATAAAAACCTTGCTTTTGAATACAATCAAAAGGTAGCTTTTGAAAGTTTGCAAATGGCAAAAATGGGTGCAATAACTCAATAATTAAACAAGATCTAAACCTTATCGTATCTTTACATTCTATGAGATTAGCTGTAATTATTAAACATCTGGAAGAATACGCACCGCTGAACTATCAGGAAGATTATGATAATTCGGGTTTGCTGACAGGCGATATGAATCAGGAAATTACGGGGACGTTAATCGCCCTTGATTGCATTGAAAGTGTTGTTGATGAGGCAATCGCAAACAGATGTAATCTTATCCTTACGCATCATCCTATTGTTTTTAAGGGGCTTAAAAAGTTCACAGGGAAAAATTATGTAGAGCGTGTAATTGTCAAAGCAATTAAAAATAATATTGCTTTGTATGCGATTCATACTAATCTTGATAGTGTCCAGAATGGTGTAAATGGAGTAATCTGTAAACGTTTAGGTTTGAAGCAGGCTAAGATTCTGGCTCCTAAAGAGGGGGTCCTGAAGAAATTGGTTACTTTCTGCCCTACGGCACAGGTGACGCGGTTAAGAGAGGCTCTTTTCGCTGCGGGTGCAGGAAATATTGCGAATTACAGCGAATGTAGTTTTAATGCAACTGGTGTTGGTACATTTAAGGCCTCGGCTGGTACACAACCTTTTGTGGGGCAGCAAGGGTTACAGCATCAGGAGCCGGAAGTAAGAATCGAAACCGTATTTCTGATTCAGGATGAACGCAAAATATTACTTGCACTGCTTGAAAATCATCCTTACGAAGAGGTTGCTTATGATATTTATCCATTAGAAAATAAATTGAATACCGTAGGCTCAGGAATGGTGGGCTGGCTGGAGGAAGAGATGGAGGCAGCAGATTTTCTGAGATTTGTAAAATCAAGGATGAATGTTACGCTGATCAGACATACCAAAGACACAGGCAGGATGATCAAAAAAGTGGCTGTTTGTGGCGGATCGGGCAGTTTTCTGTTAGGTAATGCGATTGCAGCAGGTGCTGATGCTTTTATTACTGCTGATTTTAAATATCATGAGTTTTTTGATGCAGACGGGAAGCTGATAATTGCTGATATCGGGCATTTTGAGAGCGAGCAGTTCACTTCAAATCTACTGGCAGATATTCTGGAGAGGAAATTTCCTGAACTGGATGTCCGTTTAACAGAAGTGAATACGAATCCAATTCAATACTTCTATTAGATTGATAAAGACGTAGAAATATATAATAAAAAGGCCTGTTTCATTCACGAAAAAGGCCTTTTTTATGCTTATTTTGTTTTTTCTGCTTTCGCCTCATAATCAGCGACTGCTACATCAATGCCTTCAGCTTTCCAATGGGCTTCAATAAGCTTCATCGTATTCTTGAAATAAGTGTAGTCTTTACGGGATAAATCTGTCCACCCTACTTCTGCATATGCAGCTAAACGAGGATAGATTTTTTGTTGCATATCGGTTACTTCAGGAATAAATTCGCTCCACATCTGGCAGCCTAACCCAAGTACATGTTTATCATATTTTGGGTCCAGACCTTCTGGAATCGGATTAAAGTCGTAGGCTTTTCTTATCGGAATTTCTTTGTAATCATAATCCAGATAAGTATAAATATGGTAAGAGTTAACCAGGTCATATCCTTTTGAGGCTGCGCTGGTGATCATATCTGTTGTACCTTTCCAGAAATGAACGATAGTACCCTGATCCAGTTTTTCTTTTGCCGTCGTTTCTTTTTCATCCATAAATTCATGGACCTTACCTCCCATAATCTCATTCCAGCCCATCATGCGGCGGCCTTTGGAAGCAATGAATTTAGAAATCTTGTTTGTAAACCAAATCTGTACATCAGCAGGTGTTTTCAGGCCTTCTTTGACCATTAATGCTTGTATCTGAGGAGACGCTTTCCACTGATCGTATAAAACTTCATCTCCACCGATGTGAATTACTTTTGAAGGGAATAAAGCCATTACTTCGGTCAAAACATCTTCTAAAAAGGTGTAGACTTTGGGGTCGGCTACGTTATAAGTATCTTTAAATTTGCCAAAAGTTACCGGAACGTCTACCTTTTCTCCGGTTGTACCTAACCATGGGTAAGCAGCAATAGCTGCAGTTGCATGGCCTGGCATTTCAATCTCAGGCACCACAGTAATGTGTCTGTCAGTTGCGTATTGAACAATTTCTTTGATCTGTTCCTGCGTGTAAAAGCCTTCATGTGGTTTACCAGAACGTTTTTCGCTTCTCCAGGCTAACTGTGAATCTTTGCGTTTAGATCCGATTTTAGTTAGTTCAGGATATTTTTTGATCTCTATTCTCCAGCCCTGGTCATCTGTCAAATGCCAGTGAAATACGTTCATTTTCAGCGATGCCATATCATCAAGCAATTGTTTAACTACTTTTTCACCTTTAAAATGACGGCCTTCATCCAGCATTAATGCTCTCCAGCTAAAACGCGGCTTATCTTTAATAGTTAAAAAAGGAATATTAACCGTTTGATGAGCTTTATTCGCTGAGATTAATTGTAACAAACTTTGCATGCCATAAAATAAACCGGCATTGTCGGCTGCGGTTATTTTGATGCCCTGAGCGTTTACAATCAGTTCGTATCCTTCTTTACCGAGTTCCTTTGAAAGAACGGGGTTCAATAGCAGCGATATTTTATTGCTAGCGGCTTTTACCTGGGGGATAGGTGATATCTTGAGCCCGGCAGCAGCTTCAATTTTATCTCTTAAGTAAATCCTTTCTGTGGCTAATGAGGTCGCAGCCATAATTTTTGTTCCTGCGCTTAGCTGAAAAGTTCCCTTTGCCATTTGCAAGGCTAAAGGGCGTGGAGAAATAAGAGGTTCTGTCTGTGCAGATACTTTCTGATTACTGACCAGGATGCAGAGGGCTACAAAGGGGACTAAAAGATTTTTCATAATGGTTATTTGGTTAAGGTGGGGAAATTCTTATGCATTTGCCATCAGGGGATCCGTAAAGCTTTCTCGGGAATGCTCTACATGGCCGGCAAACTGCTGACTAAATGTAGGATATCCCGGCGCCTTAATTGTAAAATCATACCAGTGATGGCTATTTTTTAAATCAACCGGAATGTGTTTCTCTTTTTCTTTTGCGCCCATTAAAATGTCAGTTACAGGGATATGATAAGCGTTATCTGTCAAAGATAATTTGACAGGTGTTCCCTTTTTAAGACGTTTGATCTGTAGCAGCACATTTCCATTTAATTTGTCAATCTTTCCTTTTTCGTTTTGATAAAGCAGGGAGATCATGATTTCGGGGTCATTGGCGTCACCTATAAAATGTCGGAAAAATCCATTCACACTGTAGACTTTTATATCATATTGGCCATTGGCAAAAGTGTCAAGAGGCCATTGATAAGTTAAAGTATCTCCTGCCGCAGCCGTAAATGCCCAGTTTTTAGCTTTAGCATAAACATTAAAACCTGCGCCGCTTGCCAGCTTCCCAAAGTATTTATTGCCGGCTGCTATTGCGATTTCAAATTGATTTTTAGCCGCATTCAAGCCTCCCTGTGCATAGATTTCGTAAGGGATGGCATTAGCAGGCTTAATTCCTTTTTCTTGTTGAGGAAGGTGTTCAGATCCTCTGCTGTTTTTAACTACTTCAGCAATTTCCTGCTGATTTAATTTTTTAAAGTTATCCGGAAGCTTGGCAAACTGTGCCTTATGAATACCTTCGATAAACGGTTTTCTTTCTATCGGTTTTGGTAATGGTATTTTTTCACCGTTATAAGGCCTGAAAACAGAAGTCAGGTCACCGCATAAACTTCGTCTCCATGAGGTTAAATTGTCTTCATGTATCTTCTGCCCAGTTTTATGACTTAGAAAATGCTCTAAAAATTGAATAGAAGAAGTGTGATCAAAAACCTGTGAGTTGACATATCCTCCACGGGACCAGGGAGAAACGATCACCATTGGTACTCTAAAACCGAGACCTATAGGGCTTTCTCTTTCACTTTGGCCTTTTTGTACATATTCGGCGGTAATGTCCAGCTCTTTTGAAACAATGCCGGTTGCAGAATCTTTAGGATTAGGAGCTACAAATGGGGGAACATGATCGAAATAACCATCATTCTCATCATAGGTAAGGATAAAAATGGTCTTTTTCCAGACTTCGGGGTTCTTGGTTAAAATATCTATCGCTTCTGACAGATACCATGCACCATACCATGGTGCACCCGGATGATCTGAAAAATTACATGGGGCAACCAGCCAGGAAACAGCGGGTAATTTTCCAGCGTCTACATCGGTACGAAACTGATGCAGTACATCTCCTTTAGGAATTTCAGTCTTTCTTACTTTTCCCTGGTCATTGTAAGTAATAGATTCCAGTTTATGAAAATCAGGATCATTTCTGTTAGTTGTAAAAGCCCTTTTATGTAAATCTTGTTGTTCCGGAGTCAAGGATTCCAGTGGATTATTTTCTAAAAAAGTAAGCTCTTTCTGATATTCTTCCAGTGTTTTTTGCAGTTTAGGATCTGGTTTCTCTTTGAGTTTGGTGGCCAGATTAATGATGTCCTTTTTTAACCCGGTAATATGCTCCGGGTGTCTTCTAACATGATATTGCTGGAAAAACTCAATTGAATTGTCTGTGAAATTTCCCAGCCAGTCGTCTTGCGCACCTTCAAAGCCCACGCCGGCACTTAGCTCATTCTGGTAAATTCTCCAGTCTACACCATGTTTGGAAAGCCTTTCCGGGAAAGTTCCCCACGAAAGATTTTCTGAACCATCAATATCGTCATTTGATAAATGTGCTTTAGACGTTTCGTTCTGCTGCTCTCTGATTTTTCCTGTCCAGAAGAACGTGCGGTTAGGGCTTGTCCCAGTCAGCGAAGAGCAAAAGCTATGGTCACAAACCGTAAAAGCATCGGCCAGGGCATAATAGAAGGGGATGTCCTCTCTGTTGTAATAGCCCATAGTCAGAGGCATATCTGCATAATTTTTATTGCCGGATCTTTTAGCGTCCAGCCAACCATTAAAATCCCCGTGATTACGAGCGTCTACCTGGTTATCCCACGAATGTGGTAAAGAATTCATCCAGGTCGCTTTTGTATCTTTAAGATCTAATCTGAATGGCGCGTAGGTTTCTCCTTTTTTATTGCTTTGTAACCAGACAGGGTTGTCATTGGGTAAGCGGATAGCTCTTGGGTCATTAAACCCGCGGACTCCTTTTAAGGAACCAAATGCGTGGTCAAAAGATCTGTTCTCCTGCATCAGGAAAACGATGTGTTCTGCATCTAAAAAAGTAGTTCCAGGCTCAGGATTGATGGCTAATGCTCTTTGTATTGATCCTGGCAAAATTGTTGAAAGACTTAAAGCTCCAGTCAGTAAAGAAGCTTTCTTAATAAAATCTCTTCTGTTTTCCATGTACTATAAAAATCTAAAAATTATTTTAACAAGCAAGCTTAATAGGCCATTTAATATCGTTTTACATGAAATCGTTACATATTTGTCACTGTAAAAGACCAGGCAGTTGTGCGATAGTACTTTCCATTCAGTTATCGTTTTGGCGGAGAGGGAGCTGCTGGTAAATTGTGCAGGACAGCATTGAGGAGCTGAAGGGAAGGTTGAAGTAGAAAAATGATATTGCAAACACCAAGAAATCAACAAGAAAAACTAAATAAAATGATTATCTTTGCAAACTTCTTGGACTAATAAGAAAGAGATAAAAAGATAGTTATTAAAATAATTGACACCAATTTTTGGTAAGTTTAACTTGTAACTCATTGACTGTCAGCATACACAATTAATTATTTCATTTAATGGAACAAACTGTAGAGCAAAAGCTAAAGGCTTTATACGAATTACAAACCCTTCATACAAAAATTGATAAAATACGTCAGATCCGTGGTGAGTTACCAATGGAAGTGGCTGATTTAGAAGATGAGGTTGCAGGATTAGAAACACGTATACAAAAATTCAAAGCTGAATTGGATGAAACCGAAGATGCTATTGTAACACGTAAAAACATGATCAAAGAATCTCAGGCTTTGATTAAAAAATACGATACTCAGTTAAAAGAGGTAAAAAACAATCGTGAGTATGATGCTTTAACAAAAGAAGTAGAGATTCAATCTCTTGAAATTCAAGTTTGTGAAAAGAAAATCAGAGAGTACGGATTTGATATTTCTACAAAAACTGAAGTTTATGAGAAAGCTTTAGCTGATCTTGAATCCAGAAAGAATGATTTAGAGATCAAAAGAGGTGAATTACAAACAATCACTTCAGAAACTGAGAAAGACGAACAAGGGTTAAATAAAAAAGCTGAGAAAGCTGAGTCAGTAATCGAAGAACGGTTATTAATTGCTTACAGAAGATTAAGAGGAAATGCAAACAATGGCCTTGCTGTTGTTACTATTGACCGTGACTCTTGCTCTGGATGTTTCAATCAGATTCCACCTCAGCGTCAGTTGGACATACGTCAGCGTAAAAAAATCATCGTATGTGAACACTGCGGTAGAATTTTAGTTGATGAAGCGTTAACCTTAGAAAATGCAACTGTATAACTATTAATCTTGCGAATAATATAAAAAAACGGTCGGATTGTAATCTGACCGTTTTTTTTATACAGAATATTCTGAATTTAAAATAATCACACACCTTCTGTCGTTTTTATGGATTCACCATCTAGAAATATTTTAATTATGCCTGCTAAAAGGAAGCTCATTCTCCTGTTTAAATATTGTCTGCTCTCTCTCTTCTTTGTTCTCCCTTTAACGGCAAGCGCTAATTTCGATTTTAATACCAACTGTTTAAAGGCTTATCAATTGATCTTTGACCTTAAAATAAACGCTGCAAAACAATTGATTGCTTCAGAAAAAACGGCACATCCTAATAATTCAATTGTTCCGTTATTGGAAAATTACGCAGACTACTTTTATTTGATTACAACAGAAAGCAAGTTGGATTTCGACAGGTTAAAAAATGAGAAATCCAGCAGACTCGATCAGATTTCTGATGATGACAATAAATCGCCTTATTATTTATATGCACAGGCGGAAATCAACTTGCAGTGGGCGTTGCTGAGAAGCCGCTATGGCGAATATTTTGCCGCCGCCAGAGAAATTAAGAGGGCTAACAGCCTTTTGCAGGAAAATAGCAAGAAATTTCCTGGATTTCACTTAAATGGGAAAGGTTTAGGATTAATTAATGTCTTTTTAGGGAATCTACCGGACGGTGTATTGAAAAGCACCCTTTCTACTTTTGGTGTAAAGGGTGATGTTCAAAAAGGATTGGCGATGTTAGATAAGCTGGCTCAAAATCTTCCGCGTTCTGCCTTCGAGCCGTTTTATGAAGAAGTCGTTTTTTATTATGCTTACGTTTTATCGGATGTTATTCATTCTCCTGACGCTTATGCTAAAACCATGAAATATACAGCCAGGATATCAGATAGTAGTCTGTTAAAAGCCTACTTACAAGCTTACGTTTGTGCCAGAAACGGCCATAACGAAGAGGCGATAGCTATTTTGTCGAAAAGGCCTGCCGGAGATGGCTATCAGGTATTCCCTTATCTAGAACTTTTAATGGGTACTGCAAAATTGAATAAGCTTGATTATTCATCGGCCAATAATTTTAAACGATTTTTACAGCTTAATAAAGGCGTTAACTACATTAAGGATGCAAACCTTCACTTGTCGTGGGTTGCTTTGTTAAATGGCGACACAGGAGCTTATAGAGGTTATGTAGCTAAAGTTAAGAACACAGGGTATACTTACGCAGAAAAGGACAAGCAAGCTGTGAATGAAGCCGGTGCTCCTGCTCCAGAACCTGCATTATTAAAAGCCAGGTTATTATTTGATGGTGGATATTATCCTAAAGCTTTAGAGCTGCTGTCTGAAGAGAATGCAGACGCTTATAAGTCTATCAAAGATAAAGTAGAATATTCTTACCGCATGGGCCGGATTTATGATGCCTTGGATAAAGATGATATTGCTTTACAGCACTATCAAAATGCAGTAACTAATGGAAAGAATTTAAAATATTATTATGCAGCAACTTCTGCTTTGAATATGGGTAAGATCTATGCAAGGAAAAAGAATGATGGCAAAGCTAAAACTTATTTCAGCCAGGCAATCAATATGAAAAATCATGAATATGAGAACAGTATTGAAACCCAGGCCAAAGATGGCCTGAGAAAACTGGGCAATTAAAATCTATATACAAAGGCGTTAATATGCATTCCTGCACCTACCGAAGCAAATACAGCATATTCGCCTGCTTTTACCTTGTAGCCTGCAACTTTTTCTTTCAAGACCAGATCCAGTAAAGTTGGAATAGTCGCAACAGAACTATTCCCTAACCAGGAAATGGTCATTGGAACCAGATTTTCAGGTACAGTATCCAGGTGATATAGTTTAAATAATCGTTTCATGATGGCATTATCCATTTTGCCGTTTGCCTGATGGATAAAGACCGTTTTAATATCTTCTATGCTCAAGCCAGCTTTATCTATGGCCATTTTGACCACATGAGGAACATTGACAACTGCAAATTCATATAATTTGCGTCCGTTCATTTTCATGTAGGTATTACCATCGGTAGCCGCTGGATTACAGCTTTTAGCCATATATAAAAGATTCGCGAAGGGCCCGGCAAATGACTGCGTTTTATGTGCAATGATACCGATTGGCTGTTCTTCCTCTGAAGCTTCAAAAACAACTGCTCCTGCCCCATCCGAGAAAATCATACTGTCACGGTCATGCGGGTCTATAATTCGGGATAAGGTTTCCGAACCAATTACTAAAACACGTTTAGCGTCACCGCTTTGAATCAGGTAATTAGCTTGTATTGCACCTTGTACCCATCCCGGACAACCAAAGATGATATCATAAGCCACACAATCCGGGTTTACAATCTCTAGCTGCTGCTTAACTTTAGAAGCCAGCGCGGGCAGAATATCCATGCGGTTACTTCCATGATGAATATCACCAAAGTTATGGCATAAAATAATATGATCTAAAGTTTCCTTATCAATTTTAGCGTCATCCAAAGCTCTTTGTGCAGCAATGGCGGCAATGTTACTATTCAGCAGATTATCATCTACATAACGACGCTCAATAATTTCAGTAATTTCTGAGAATTTACTGATAATATCTGCGTTGTCTTTTTCAAGGATGAGTCCGTTTTCGTAAAAAGTTGAGTTTAGGAAGGAGTCTCCTGAAACGATATTCTCCGGAATGTAGCTTCCTGTTCCTGCAATTACTGACGATATATGCTTTTTATTACCCATTCTGAACCGTATACTGTTTTAGTATTTAGTATAAAACTAGGATTAATTTATTGAAAACAAAAATTTAAGAGAAATCATCAATTAAAAAAACAAATAATTCTTTTGGGCCATGAGCACCAAGTACAAGCGTTTTTTCAATATCAGCAGTTCTGCTTGGTCCTGTTATCGTACTGATCATTGATGGAATCTGCGATCCGTATTTATTTTTAATCAAACGGAAGCCATCTTTCAGGTCCATCACCATTTGGCCGGTTCTGGCAATTACAATATGGTGATGTGGAAAAATGCTGAGTCTCCTGCCCGCTTCATTTTGATTACTCAGCAATATAGAGCCGTTTCTGGCAATTAAAGCTTCACACATGGTAATTCCAACTTCGGCCATTTCAAAGTCCTTGTCGGTCTTGTAAAATGGGAATTCATAAGTAGAGAGTAAATTCTGAAGCTCAGTTTCCCAGCAATAGATTTTTCTCCATTTGAATTTATCAGCCAGTTCCAGAATGTTTTCAATAAATTCAACACCATCCTCGCAATAAATAAAATTGCCGGATACAGCTGTTAACTGTTCGGCAAATAAAATTTCCGGAATCTCTGTGTTGGGTTTATAAAGTGGGGTTTCTTCTAAATTAGGATAAGGATTATCTCTTTTTTCAAGCAGAGCTTTCCGTATCTTTTTTAGCATTAACTCCTTCGAAGAAATATTCTCTTGCATAAAAAAATGGATTTGCTGTCACCAGAATACCTGGCGACAGCTCCATAAAGATAATTATTACGATTCAGAATTTAAAGGGGTTACCAAAGGGGCAGATGGATCTGTTGTTTCTCCAACACCTTCATGAAGCAAACCTTCAGCAGCAGGTTTTTGATCACCTGTACCATTCACGAATTCATCATATGTAGTACGATTGTCAAAAGGACGTTTACCTAAGATTTCTTCCAGATCCGCCTGGAAAAGAATTTCTTTTTCCAGTAATTTTTCTGCCAGCTTCTCTAATCCCTCTCTTTTATCAACTAATAACTGCATTGTTCTCACATAAACCTCATTGATCAGTTTACGTACTTCAATATCAATTAATTCAGAAGTTTTCTCTGAATATGGTTTATTGAAGTTGTACTCATTCTGTGGATCATGGAAAGAAACATTACCAATAGTACTGTTCATTCCATAAATAGTTACCATTGCATAAGATAATTTAGTAATTCTCTCCAGGTCATTCTGTGCACCGGTTGAGATTTTACCGAAAACAAGGTCTTCAGCAACACGGCCACCCATTGTCATACACATACCGTCAGTAAGTTGTTCTGTAGTGTACAGGAACTGTTCTTTAGGTAAATACTGTGCATAGCCCAACGCAGCAACACCACGAGGTACAATAGATACTTTAACCAATGGATCTGCATGCTCAAGGAACCATCCTGCAATCGCGTGTCCTGCTTCATGATAAGCAACGATACGTTTCTCTTCTGGAGAAATGATTTTGTTTTTCTTCTCTAAACCACCAATGACACGGTCAATAGCATCCTGGAAATCCTGCATATCTACAGATTCCTTATTACGTCTGGCAGCTATTAATGCAGCTTCATTACAAACATTCGCAATTTCAGCACCAGCAAAACCAGGAGTTTGTGCAGATAGTTTTTTAGCATCCACAACCACATCAGTTTTGATTGGTTTCAAGTGAACTTTAAAGATCTGTTCCCTGCCTACTAAATCTGGTTTATCGATAGAAATCTGTCTGTCAAATCTTCCTGGACGAAGTAATGCACTATCCAATACATCCGGACGGTTAGTCGCAGCCAGAATAATAATTCCTGAATCTGTACCAAAACCATCCATCTCTACGAGTAACTGATTCAAAGTGTTTTCACGCTCATCATTACCACCCATCATGCTGTTTTTACCACGGGCACGACCAATTGCATCCACCTCGTCAATAAAAATGATACAAGGAGCTTTATCTTTCGCCTGTTTAAACAAGTCACGTACACGGGATGCACCAACTCCAACAAACATCTCTACAAAGTCAGAACCTGACAAGGAGAAAAATGGAACCTGGGCTTCACCAGCTACAGCTTTAGCTAATAATGTTTTACCAGTACCCGGAGAACCTACAAGTAATGCACCCTTAGGTATTTTACCACCAAGGTTGGTGTATTTTTTAGGGTTTTTAAGGAAATCTACAATTTCCATAACCTCTTGTTTCGCTTCTTCAAGACCCGCAACATCATTAAATGTCACGTTTACCTGGCTTTCTTTATCAAACAGTGTTGCCTTGGATTTTCCGATATTGAAAATCTGTCCGCCGCCACCGCCGGCACCGCCACCCATTTTCCGCATGATAAAGATCCAGAATCCAATGAATAACAATACTGGTATAATTACCGTGAAGAACCATGAATTGAATGTACTTTGTCTGGTTTCCTTCTCTGCTAAAATCTGACTGTCCACCGGAACAGCTTTCTGTGATTCTGACAATTGTTTATCAAGTGCATCCATTGATCCAGCAGTAAAAGATACTGTGGGGCCGCCTGTTGAACCAAAGCTACTTTTGGTTTGATACTTTTTATACTTGTCCTGATTCAGACGATCTGGTTTGATAAATACATCAGCCCTGACCAGGTCTTCATATTTGTAAGCTACTATTTTCTGGACATCGCCCGGAGCAAGCATGTTCGTCTCGAATTCCCTGTACGTAATCGTTTTGTTGGTATCATTGGTAAATAAAACGGAAACCAGGACAAGGCCTAAAATGATAGCAGCGTAAACCCAAAATATATTGAAATTTGAACCCTTTTGAGGTTTTTTTGGAATGTTCGGTATTCTCTTAATTAATTTGGGCTTAGTATTTTCTTTCTCTTTCATCGTTGATTCAAAAAAATGTATAAGGTTGTAACTGGTTATGCGCTTTGATAAGAAGTGGTCTGAGCATCGCCCCATAGATCTTCAATCCCGTAAAAATCTCTTTTTTCAGTTTTGAAGATATGTACAACAACGTCAAAGTAATCCAGAATTATCCATTCTGCATTTTCTAATCCTTCTTTTCTCCACGGCGTGGCTTCTGTATTTTTGTAAATTTCGTCCTCTACACTATCTGCGATAGCTTTCACTTGTGTCGACGAATCTGCGTTGCAAACTATAAAATAATCTGATACGGAGCTATTCAATTCTCTTAAGTCCAGACGGACTATATCGTGGCCCTTTTTTTCCTGCATGCCTTGAACGGCTATTTCTGAAAGGTAGGTAGAAAGGTTTACTAATTTCTTTTTTACCATTAAAATGTTTTATTTTTGATAAATAACAACTATAAAATCAACTATTGCAAAATAACACTTTTTCAACACTATTTGTTGGTCAAAATCTTATCAAATTATTAGCAGTTGACTCTACCAATAATTTTTTGAAAAGGATGGTGTCAAATTCCGAGCCATTACCCGAAGGAACTGTTATTATGGCAGAGAATCAATATGAGGGCAGAGGGCAATTAGGAAGTAAATGGCATGCAGAACCAGGCAAAAACCTGACTTTTAGCATCCTTCTCCATCCTTCGTTTCTATCGCTTGGTGATCAATTTAACTTGAATATGACTATTAGTGTCGCTATTCAGAAAGCCCTTTTAGGGATTACAGGTGCTGGTCTAACTATCAAATGGCCCAATGACATCTATTTTGGGCATAAAAAGATGGGAGGAATGCTATTAGAGAATATCGTTACTGGAAGCCGTATAAAGGCTTGTATAGTCGGAATCGGGATCAATGTGAATCAGGAAATTTTCGAAATTGTGTTACAGCAGCGTGCGAGCTCCATCTTTCAAATTTTACATCAGCATGTTGATTTAGTAGCACTTTTAGCAGAAGTTTGTAGTCATATAGAGGCTGGATATTTAAAACTCAAAGGCGGTAATTATGAGGGCCTGCGGAATGAATACCTGAAATCTCTTTACCAATTTAACGTAAAAGCCAATTACAGACAAAATGGCGAGATAATTGAAGGTAAAATCACTGATGTAAGTGAAAATGGATTGTTAAGTTTGGAAACCAGCGATGGATTAAAGACCTATAATTTTAAAGAAATTGAATTCATTCAACCCTAAAAAGCAATTATCATTTGTAAACACCAATATTATAAATTATAAACATGAAAAGAATAACCTTAGTATTTGCCTTGTTAATGTTTACCGTTCTTGGCGCATCCGCTCAGATTGAAACTCCGGTTACCTGGTCTTACGCACAAAAGAAGATCAGTAAGACCGAAGCAATTGTTTATCTTAAAGCAACTATTCAGGATGGATGGCACATTTATTCGCAGACAGTGAAACCTGGGGGGCCAGTTAAAACAACGATCAAATTTAACCCGTCAAAAGATTTTACTAAAGTTGGAACTACAGCAGAACCCAAACCGATGACTAAATTTGAGAAGGTTTTTGATATGAATGTAGGTTATTTCGAAAATCAAGTCGTGTTCCAGCAAAAAATTAAATTGAACAAGCCGGCTACAGTAGTGACTGGAACCATAGAATTTATGGTTTGTGATGCTTCAAAATGTCTTCCTCCGGACGAAGTGAAGTTTTCAGTACAAGTCAAATAGATTTACAACAGCTAAATGAAGAGTGTCAGAAATCCTGACGCTCTTTTTTTTTGTCTTTTTCGGATGAATATCGATGTACAGTAAAATATTGGCTATCCAGCGGCTCAACCCTTTTTAAACAAAAAATTATAAGTAATTTCACAGCCTTACAGAATAGGTTAATACCCGAATAGGTTATAAAAACACAAGAATGAAAAAGTTAATTTTAATGCTAGGCCTGGTACTTTCCATGCTTTTCCTGCATTCCATCCAGAGTTTTGCTTTGATGCAAAGCCATGATTCTACGGCAGTAAGCGATGATATTCAGTTTACAGAAATAGGTTCCGCACAAGATAGTGCATCAAATGCAGTCGTTAAAGATACCTTAAGAAAAGACACCGTAAAGGCTGCTGCAGTAGTTAAGCCGTTGCAGGCGACCCAGCAAGCGGAGAAGGAAAAGACATTGTGGCAAACCTTTATTCAAGGTTTGATTGGCGGTTTTATCGCTTTCTTAATGCCATGTATTTTCCCGATGGTGCCACTGACAGTAAGTTATTTTACCAAAAGAGCAGGCAGCAGAAAAAAGGGAATTGGACAGGCCATCATTTATGGAATTTCTATTATTATCATCTATGTGGCATTCGGGTTATTAATCACCGTACTTTTCGGATCAGCGAAGCTGAATGAATTAAGTAGCAGCGGCTGGTTTAATTTTACCTTTTTTATCTTACTGGTTGTTTTCGCAATCTCCTTTTTTGGTGCCTTTGAAATTACCTTACCAAGTTCTTTTGTTAATAAAATTGATCAGAAGGCCGATGATAGTAAAGGTTTAGGCGGAATATTTTTTATGGCGGCTTCACTGGCGCTGGTTTCCTTTTCCTGCACTGGGCCAATTATAGGCACGTTACTGGTACAGGCCAGTTCAAAAGGTGAAATTCTTGCTCCTGCAATAGGGATGTTTGGTTTTGCGGTGGCTTTAGCCCTTCCTTTTACTTTGTCAGCAATTTTCCCTGGCTTTTTGAGCAGTATGCCTAAATCTGGTGGCTGGTTAAACAGTGTAAAAGTTTGTCTTGGATTTTTAGAACTTGCCCTTGCCCTTAAATTTTTATCAGCGGCAGATCTTGTATGGCACTGGGAGTGGTTTGACAGAGAGATATTCCTGGTTTTATGGATTGTAATCTTCTTCCTGATGGGTATTTATATTCTTGGAAAAATCAAGTTCTCCCATGATAGTGATGTTCCTTATGTTTCTGTGCCGAGATTATTTTTTGCGATTATCTCTCTTTCATTTGCTGTATACCTTATTCCAGGACTATGGGGAGCACCAGTTAATATTTTAAGCGGGATCGCCCCTCCTTTAAATACACAGGATTTTATTCTGGGTGGCAGCGGTGGTGTTAGTGCACAGACCTCATCAGATTTCCCTGCTACAGTTAAATATAATGATGTACTACATCCTCCTCATGGTTTCAACGCATTTTTTGACTTGGATGAAGGCCTTGCTTATGCAAAAAAAGTAAATAAACCCGTATTGATAGATTTCACGGGCCATGCTTGTGTAAACTGCCGGAAAATGGAAGATAAAGTCTGGATAAATCCGCAGGTAGGTCATTTAATTAAGGAGGAGTACGTACTTATTCAATTATATGTAGACGAGCGCTCAGTAAAAATGCCGCAGGAAAAAGTACATTATTCAAAAATTTTAAGGACTACTACAGATGACCTGGGCCGTTGGAACGGAGATTTTCAGGCATCTACCTACAATTCTAACTCACAACCATTTTATGTCCTAGGCGGACACGACCTGGTTCCTTTAGTTGCTCCTCAGGGTGCAATTTTTGACGCTAAAGAATACGCTGCATATTTGCAAAGCGGTCTTGATAAATTTAAAGCATCCAAGAAATA
This sequence comes from Pedobacter sp. PAMC26386, assembly GCA_014302835.1. Classification (GTDB taxonomy): domain Bacteria; phylum Bacteroidota; class Bacteroidia; order Sphingobacteriales; family Sphingobacteriaceae; genus Pedobacter. The sequence continues at coordinate 4,601,780 of CP060294.1, read as the reverse complement.
ATGAATAAAATTAAAAACATAGCTGTATTAACATCAGGGGGAGACGCACCCGGGATGAATGCTGCCATAAGGGCAGTAGTCAGAGCGGGTATATATTATGATTTAAATGTTTCAGGAGTACTTAGAGGATATGAAGGATTAATCAATGGAGATTTTATCCCCATGGACCGGAAATCCGTAGCAAATATTATCCAGCGTGGCGGAACTATCCTTAAAACAGCCAGGAGTGATGACTTCAGGACTAAAGAAGGAAGGCAGAAAGCCTATGACCAATTAAAAACACATGATATAGATGCAATGGTCGTGATTGGCGGAGACGGTACCTTTACAGGTGCGGCCTTATTTACCAGCGAATTCGACTTCCCGGTGATTGGACTTCCTGGTACTATCGATAATGATTTGGCAGGAACCGATTTTACAATCGGGTATGACACTGCGATCAATACTGTTGTAAATGCAATAGATAAAATCAGAGATACTGCAGAATCTCATGACCGCCTTTTCATTGTGGAGGTTATGGGAAGAGATTCTGGGTTAATTGCTTTAAGAAGTGGAATTGGTGTGGGTGCAGAAGCGATTATGATTCCTGAAGCCAATATGGGTGTAGAGGGACTTATTAAAAGATTAGAATACGGAAGAAAAGATAAATCTTCCAAAATTATTATCGTTGCAGAAGGCGATGAAGTAGGGGGCGCCTTCAATGTCGGTGAAGTTCTGAAAGAAAACTTCCCTAATTATGATATCCGTGTGTCTGTTTTGGGACATATTCAGCGTGGTGGTAAACCAAGCTGCATGGACAGAGTGTTGGCCAGCCGTTTTGGTGTGGCTGCGGTAGAAGGTTTACTGGCGGGGAGATCGGGAGGTATGGTTGGGCAGATTGATAAGGAAATTATATTCACCCCTTTTGATCATGCCATCAAACACATTGATGCAGAAGAAATCAGTCCTATCTGGTTAAAGCTAGTAGAGATCCTGTCTTTATAAAAATTGAACATCGATTAGGGCATTTACCTCAATATTGGTGCAGATTGGCCATTTTATACAATTTCCAGGACAAAACAATGTATAGTATTTGTTAACTTACATCATGTTTTGTCCTGTTTTGTTAACGATTTGTTTAGTATTACTTCATTTTTCCTTCATGTAGGGCGTATACCTTCGCTAAATATTATTGTTTCATTTATCACATCGAAAGCAATTTATTTAGATTATGCGAAAAGGTTACTTACGTGGGGTCAGTTTGGTCCTCGCCATGCTTTTGTGCTCTTTCTCTCTTTGGGCACAGCAAAAAATTAGCGGTACAGTTATGGCGAGCGACGACAAGTTGCCGGTTATAGGTGCCAGCATCAGAGTGAAAGGAAAGCCCCTCACCGCAATGACTGATAGTAAAGGAGCTTTTTTGCTTCCCGCCAAAACCGGGGATGTATTAGAGATCAGTTTTATTGGTTATCTGAAACAAGAGGTAGAGCTGAGTGCAATGACGCCTCTTTCTATTATACTCGTAGCAGATAAAAGACAATTAAGTGAGGTAGTTGTTACCGCCTTTGGAGTCAAAAAGGAAAGTAAGAAAATTGGGTATGCCTTACAGGAAATAAAAGGAGAAGAGCTGGTTAAAGCCCGTGATCCTAATCCTATTGCCGGTTTAACGGGTAAGATTGCCGGTTTATCTGTCGGTCCTTCTGCGGAAATGTTGCGTAAGCCAACTGTTTTGCTGCGTGGAAATGAGATTAGCTTATATGTAGTTGATGGGGTTCCAATCAGTTCTGACACCTGGAACATCAGCCCAGATGACATTGAGACTTACACGGTGCTTAAAGGTCCGTCAGCAGCTGCACTTTATGGTAGCAGGGCTCAAAATGGAGCCATCCTGATTACCACAAAAAAAGGAAACCATCTGGGGAAACGTTTTACTGTTGAGTTCAATTCAAGTACTGCTATTGATAAAGGATTTTTGACCTTTCCACGTTTACAGAAGTTGTATGGTGCTGGAGATGGAGAAACATATGCTTTTAAAGATGGTAAGGGAAATGGAACAAACGATTCTGATTATGATGTTTTAGGCCCATATTTTAATGGACAGCCCATTCCTCAATACGATAGTCCTATTGATCCGGTTACCGGAAATCGGATACCTACACCCTGGTTGGCCAGAGGTAAAAATAATTTAAAGAACTTCCTGCAAACGGGTTTTCAAACTACGAATAACCTGGCCCTAAGTGCGGAAGGAGATGATTATAATCTTCGTTTCTCTCTTTCTAATGCTTATCAATCTTCGATTTATCCAAACACTTCATTGAATAATACCAATTTCAATGTATATGGTTCGTATAATCCAACTAAAAATTTAAAAATAGAAGGTAATATTAACTATAGCAGGCAATATTCACCAAATGTACCAGAGGCAAATTACGGACCTAATAGTGTCCTGTATAGTTTGTTGTGGACTGGTGCTGATTGGGATATTAATGATATGAAGGATTATTGGCAGCCGGGTAAAGAAGGTGTTCAGTCTAAGTTTGCGGAGTATCAGCGTTACCATAATCCATATTTCATGACTAACGAATGGCTACATGGGTTTAGTAAAAATGATGTTTATGGATACCTGTCAGCCAATTACAAGATTGACGATCATTTGAGCACAACGCTTCGCTCGCAAATTACTACATACGATTTATTACGTACAGAAAAAGTTCCGTTTTCTGCGCATCCTTATGGTAGAAATGAAGCTTTAGGTGATTATAGAGAAGATAGAAGGAGTTTATTTGAGAATAACACCGACCTGCTTTTGAATTATAATTATACAGTTGGAAATTTTGTCAACCTGAGTGGATTGATCGGCGGATCGATGCGTAACCTAAGTTATAATTCGAATTATACGAGTACAGATTATTTAAACGTACCTGGGGTTTACGCTTTTTCAAATACACGTAACCCACTTCTTGCCTCAAGTTTTAATTCTGATATGCGAGTTTTGAGTGCTTACTATTCCCTGGATGCTTCTTTTGGCAAGTATCTGACGATTTCGACAACCGGACGCGTGGACAAATCATCCGCATTAGCTCCGGGAAATAATAGTTATTTCTATCCAAGTGTTTCGGCATCAACGGTATTGACAGATTATCTTAAACTTCCGGATTTTATTTCCTACTTAAAAGTAAGAGGGTCATTTGCTGCAGTGCGTGGTGGTGGTACATCAAGTACAATTGGACAAAATCTGATTTTCTATCGTGATATTGGTGGTGATAAGGTTGTTGATCCATATAATATTTCAACTACTGTAACCAGAAATGGGGCATATAATTACCAGTCGCCCTATGGGGGGCCCGACTATTCTCTGATTCCAACTTACAATACTGGAAAAGTTTATGGTAATCAGGTCGGAACGACTTATACAGATAACCTGTATAACGCAAATATTAAGTCCTACAACAGGATTGCTTATGAGCAGGGGATTGACATTAAATTTTTACATAATCGCTTAGGAATTAGTGCTACGGCATTCCAGTACATAGATGGCCCGCAGATCTTGTCAAACGAGGTTTCTTCTGCAACCGGATTTAACCGTTACGTATTGAATGCATTAAAGACCAAAAATACAGGGTATGAGATCTCTGTTAGCGGAACTCCTGTCAAGAATGAGCAGGGATTTAGCTGGGATGTGCTGGCAAATTTCTCGACATACAAAATGGTTTATAAAGAACTTCCTGAAGGACAGGATACTTATAACAGGTTTTACCATGTTGGGGACCGTGTAGATAAGTACTATTCAACCGGGTTTGTTAAAGATAATTCGGGTAACGTAATTTATAATGGTGGCTTACCTCTGACTAATCCGCAACCACAGTTTTTAGGAAACTTCAATCCTGATTTTGGATGGAGTCTGTACAATAAATTCAATTATAAAAATCTATCCTTAAGTTTCCAGTTTGATGGATCTGTTGGCGGAGTAATTACTGATTATTTCCACCAAAAAAGTATGCAGGCCGGAAATAACATAGAAACAGTGGAAGGGGCTATTGGCGATGCCAGGTATAAAGATTGGCAAAATACAGTTACCTCCGACCCTAATTATAAAGGTTCGTTTGTTGGCCAGGGTGTAACGATTACCAATAAAGTGGCTCCTGTATATGATTCCAGAACCGGGGCGATCCTGAATTATGATCAGCTTCAATTTGGACCAAATACTACGCCTACTATGATTGATGGATATCTGAGTAAATACTATGGTACAGCAGAGGCGAATCTGATGAGTAAAACTTATGCAAAACTTCGGGAGGTAACTTTTACTTATAATCTTCCTAAGGCCTGGTTAGCAAAGACATTAATCAGTAAGGCAAGTATTTCATTATATGCACGCAATGTCTTGTATTTCTATAAGGATAAGAGATTTAAGGATGTTGATTTGGATCAGTATAATTCTACACCAACGCTTGCTCAGGTTGGTAACCCGATTTATGGTTCAACAGATTTACAGTCACCAACTACACGCAGGTTTGGACTGAACTTAAATATTGTATTCTAATTCTAAGAAAAGATTTTATGAAACTTAAAAATAGCGCCATATTCTTCCTTTTGTTAGCCATAATACCGGCAATACAAGGGTGTAAAAAGTCATTTACAGACCTTTACAACGACCCAAATCATGCAACCAGCTCTACTGCTCCACTAATAATGGGTGGTATTCTGGCCAATCTTACTGAGGGTCCAAATACGATTAACGAGCGTCGTGCGCAGTATTATTGTTCTAATTATTCTTACTACGGTACAAATGATTATAACCTGGGCGCAATGACCAGTTATTATACGACCATTGAAAGTTCCTTGAAAATGGAGGAAGCAGCGATCAAGCAAAATTTGCCAAAAGTAAATGCTTACAGCGCTTTATCTAAGTTTTTCAAAGCCTATCTATTTACTAAAATGAGCATGCAGGTTGGCGATATTCCTCTTTCTCAGGCTTTGCAGGGTTTAGGTAACCTGACTCCGGGTTATGATACCCAAAAGCAGGTTTTTCAACAGAGTTTCATCTGGCTTGAAGAGGCAAATGCAGACCTTACAACGCTTATTGCAGCTAATGACAGGAATTTGAGTGGTGATTTCTTTTTTAATAACCAATTAAGCAAATGGCAAAAATTAGTCAACACATTAAGACTTCGCCTATTGATTGATTTAAGTAAAAAGGCGGCGTCAGATCCGGATTTAAGGATTGCAGCTCAGTTTGGGGAAATTGTCAATAACCCAGCTAAATATCCGGTTATGACTGACAATACGGATAACTGGCAATTTGTTTATCAATATCCGACCAATAAATATCCAAGCAGCCCGGATACTTATGGTACCGATTCTAAAAGATTTAATACCTCAGCGACTTATATCGGTTTATTGACTTCTTTAAAAGATCCGAGAGTTTTTGTTACAGCTGAACCCGCTAAAATAAAGGTAGATGCGGGAATCAGCCCAACAAGTTTCGATGCTTTTGTTGGCGCTGATCCTGGAATATCTCAGGATTTGATGGCTAAAGATGCTTCAAGTATAAAGAAGGGGAGACTGGTTAATGGTGTATTGGCCCCGGATACAGTGATTGAAAAGTATTCTTTTATTAATCGTAAGCGTTATTACGAAACTTATGTTGGAGAACCTTCTATACAGATAGGTTATCCGGAATTATCTTTTAATATTGCAGAAGCAATTAATCTCGGCTGGATAACTTCAGGGCCAAAAGGTAATGCAGAAGCCTATTATCAGGAAGGTATAAGTGCCTCTTTTCAATCGTATAACATACCTGCTTCGGGAAATTTGTCAGCTTATTTTCTTAAAGGGGGCTCTAGTTCTGGAAATACCTACGATTTGCATCTTATTCCTGTGAATATGAGTACTTATTATGCTCAGCCACTGGTTAAGTATGCCGGCGATCCTGCTATTGCCCTGACACAAATACGCCAGCAGAAATACCTGGCCTTATTCCGCCATTCGGGATTACAGTCTTATTATAACTACAGAAGAACAAGTGTTCCTGTGTTTACGACTGGTGAAGGGACTTTAAATAGCGGACGAATCCCTTTTAGATTCCAATACCCTGCAGTAGAGATTTCATCGAATACAGCGAACTATAATGCGGCTTTACAACGTCAGTATGGTGGCAATGATGATATTAATGCAAAAATGTGGTTGCTTCAATAAACCTGATTTTCCCTGACGGCATAGTCGTCAGGGAAATTAAAATTCCGGCATCTTGCTAATCATTAGTATTTTACTTACTTTTGCATCCCCGCTAGCATGAAGCTCCGGGAACTATGTTGAATACATAAACTTATAAAGAAATGGCAACTAAAATCAGATTGCAAAGATTCGGTAAAAAGAGCAAACCTTTTTTCCACGTAGTGGTAGCGGATTCACGCGCACCGAGAGATGGTAAATTCATTGAGCGTTTAGGTTCATATAACCCAAACACCAATCCTGCAACCATCGAAATTAATTTCGAAAAAGCATTAGACTGGGTAAACAAAGGTGCTGAGCCTACGGATACTTGCCGTACTATTTTATCTCACAAAGGTATCTTGTACAAAAAACACTTACAAGGTGGTGTTAAAAAAGGCGCTTTAACTGTAGAACAAGCAGACGCTAAATTTGCTGAATGGTTAGTAGCTAAAGACAGTAAAATCGAAGGCAAAAAAGACACTTTGACTAAATCTAAAGATGAAGTTAAAAAAACTGCTCTTGCTGCTGAAGCTAAGAAAAATGCAGACCGTGGTGCTGCCATCGCATTGAAAAATGCACCAGTAGTAGAAGAAGTTGTAGCTGAAGAAGCAGCAGAGGAAACTCCTGTAGCCGAAACTGCAACTGAAGAAGCTCCTGCAACAGAAGAAACCAAAGAAGAAGAAGCATAGTAATTTGTAATTCTTGATTATAGCGAAGAATCCTTCATCAGAAGGTTTTCTTCGCTATTTTTATTTAACGTAATAATTGATTTAGATTTTAATGACGCACGAAGAGGCATTTTATATAGGGTATTTTACCAAGACAAAAGGATTAAAGGGAGAGCTTCAGCTGTACTTTGAATATGATGAACCTGGTTTATTAGACCTTGATGTTATATTTGCGGATATGAATGGCAAGATGGTTCCTTTTTTTGTATCAGTCTGTAAAATGCAGCCTAACAGTACTGGAAATATCTACCTGGACGATATCGATCATATTGATAAGGCTCAGCCTTTACTGAAGAAAAAGATTTATCTGCCAATCAGTAAAATGCCGGACCGTGAGGATGACGATTTTCATTATACTGATCTGATCGGATTTATTGTCTCTGACCAGGCACATGGGGAGTTGGGTGAAATTCTTGAAGTCAATGAATATCCACAGCAATTTGTTGCTACGGTTTCGTATAAAGAGAAAGAGATCATGTTTCCTTTAAATGATGACATGATTGTTGAGATTGATGAAGACGCTGGCACACTGCTGGTTGATCTTCCTGATGGTCTTCTTGATATTTACCTGTCTAATTAAATTAGTTTTTATGCGTTTTGATATCATCACCGTTTTACCTGACTTACTGCAAAGCCCCTTTGCGCACTCTATCTTACAGAGGGCGCAGACCAAAGGTATTGCAGAGATTGTAGTGCACAGCCTGAGAGATTACTCTACGAATAAACAACGTAGCGTAGATGATTATCCATACGGCGGCGGCAGTGGTATGATCATGTCAATTGAACCTTTTGCGCGTTGTATTGATGCCCTAAAAGAGCAGCGGACTTACGATGAGGTTATTTTTATGACTCCTGACGGGGCGACACTGAATCAGTCAATGGCTAATGAGTTGTCAGGGAAAGAAAATGTAATTATTCTGTGTGGTCATTATAAAGGGATTGATCAGCGAATCCGTGACATTTATGTGACCCGCGAGATTTCTATTGGTGATTATGTTCTGTCAGGTGGAGAATTGCCGGCAGCTGTATTGGTAGATGCAATTGTCAGATTGATACCGGGAGTATTGAATGATGAAACATCTGCTTTGTCTGACAGTTTTCAGGGAGGGTTACTTGATGCCCCCTTATATACCCGGCCGGCCGATTATAAAGGGCACCAGGTGCCTGAAATCCTTTTGAGTGGTCATGAGTTAAAGATTAACAACTGGAGGCATGAGCAGGCTTTAGCGCGCACACAACGACTTCGTCCGGATTTACTGGATGATTAGTCTGTTTGCTGATCTGGCAATCTATCCAAACTCTTTTTATTCTTTAATAAATAAATAATTCTCCTTATTATTTATTTGCATGTGAAATTATTTATATATTTACGAAATAATATTTGTGCCCTGTTTTGCAGGACAAATAGAATCGTGTATATAAATTCAATAAGAATGAGCGAAAGTATAGATAAGTATAAGATCAATTATTTTTTAGACAAGCTGACTGTTAAGGAGTATAAGTTTGCCATGAAGATAATTCCTGAAAAGTTGAATGTTTCTATGAACACTTTTCATAATTACCGGCGGATCAAGGTTGGCGAGACTCAGGACATTCCGTATGAAAAAGTTAAACTCATGGAAATTTTATTTGACACAGAAAGCGGGGAGTTGGAGAATGCAAAAATGAACGGGAAAAGCCTTGTACAATTGCTTAAAGGCCAATGACAAGAAGAATAAAATTCCTATTCGCAAAAAAAATAAAAGAGAAAAGTTGTGGATTTCGTAATGAATGTTGAAAAAAATCAAGAATCACTTTTTTTTATTAAATAAAATTCCTAATATTGCAGTCCGATTTTAAACAACAAAAAGTCGGCTTAATAGCTTAAAATCATGGATTTAGTAAAATTTGTTGAAGAGCAGGTAATCGCAAAGAACGAGTTTCCTGCATTCAAATCAGGAGATACAGTGAGTGTTCACTATAAAATTCGCGAAGGTAATAAAGAACGTGTTCAAATTTACCAAGGTGTAGTCTTACAACGTAATAGCGTAGGTGCTAATGAGACGTTTACTGTTCGTAAAATGTCTAATGGTGTTGGAGTAGAGCGTATCTTCCCAATCAACTCGCCAAACATCGCTAAAATTGAAGTTAACAGTCACGGTAAGGTGCGTAGAGCTAAGTTGTTCTATCTTCGTGAATTGACTGGTAAAGCAGCTCGTATCAAGTCTAAGAGAGTTTAATTTCTCTACAAAATATATAGGCCTTCTCGATCGTATCGGGGAGGTTTTTTTGTTTGTACCTACCTACTCCATCGGATAAAGACCAGGGCTCCATGGTTATGCAGCATAAAAGAAAGAATTTCATTCAGGTACTGATCGGTACAAATCCAGCATAAGTACAGTTTTAGTCCACGTTGAGTCCACGTATTTTTGGCAAAAGGTGGACTCAACGTGGACTGGATGTGGACTAGACGTGGACTAGATCAGAGTAAAACCCTAATTGTATCTTATACTGGGTTTACTGTCTTATACTGGGTTTACCATAAAAAAAGAGGTGAATCGCTTCACCTCCTTTAAATTTCTATAGCTTAAAAGAATTAAGATAGTTCAGCTAAAACAGTGATACCACCTTTAACTACCTGGTTTAGTTCCAGATTAACTTTTGTTCCAACAGGAAGGAAGATATCTACTCTGGAGCCGAATTTAATAAAGCCAAATTCTTTACTCTGTTCTACCACATCACCTTCTTTAACATACCATACAATCCTTCTGGCAAGCGCACCAGCGATTTGTCTGAATAACACAGGCGTTCCGTTTGCGTGTTCTACAACAACTGTAGTACGTTCGTTTTCAGTAGAAGACTTAGGGTTCCATGCAGCAAGGTATTTTCCAGGGTGATATTTGAAAAACTTGACCACACCAGCGATTGGATTTCTGTTTATATGTACATTTACTGGAGACATAAAGATAGATACCTGTAATCTTTTGTCTTTAAAATATTCATTTTCCTGCGTTTCTTCGATGACAACAACTTTACCATCTGCCGGGCAGATGACCAGGTCATTTCCAGTCACAAATGATCTTGATGGATTTCTGAAAAATTGAAGAACAATCACAAATAAAGCAAATGATGCAATATATATCGCCCACCTTAACCAGGTGATGTCAGCAAATCTATAGTCAACGATAGCATTCAGGACGAAGATAAAAAGGAGAGAGATTGCGATGGTTGTATAACCTTCTTTATGTATTGTCATTTAAATATAAATATGTTTGATGCAAAATTGTGAAAAATTTACGGGAATCAAGCTAAAGAATCACGATCAGGAAATTGTCCGGTAAATATGTTTAAGATTTCTACCCAGTTCATCATAGTCAAGACCATAGCCAACCACAAATAAATTAGGGATTTCAAAGCCTACATATTCCAATTCTTTTATTGGTGAGAGTATCGCTTCCGGCTTAAAAAGAAGACTGCAAACGCGAACAGATGCAGGGTTCTGTATGTAAACTTTTTCTAAAATATATTTAAGGGTGAGGCCTGTGTCCACGATATCTTCTACTAAAATCAGGTCACGGCCTTCTAGATTCTCTGGTAAGCCAAATATCTCTTTCAACTCACCGCTGCTTGTTAATCCGCCTTTATAGCTTGAAACCTTCATAAAGGCTACTTCGCAAGGAATTTCAGTTTCCTTAAGTAAGTCAGCCATAAATAAAAAGCTGCCATTTAAGACGCCAATAAAAATCGGGCGTTTATCTTTATATTCTGCATTGATTTGTGCTGCAATTTGTTTTGTACGCTCATTAATGCGTTCGTTCGTGATCGAGATCTCGAACTTTCTGTCTCCAACTTCTATCGTATTCATCATTTCTTTATTGCGAAGTTAATTTTGCTTCTTTTTCAAGACGACGTTTTTCACGTCGTTCCCTTCGCAGGTCTTTTCTTGTTTTTTTTAAAGTATCCTGTACTGATAATTGTTTTGTGGTCGTGTCTTTTTTAGATCTGCTACCAAACAGCCGGTCAAAAAGATTTTTTGATTCATCCTGCATTTTGACAGGTGCATCAGTATCCTGGTCAAAGGAAGTTGTATCCACTTTTGCCGAGTCTGGCAGTAGGTACTGACGTAACCCAGCTCTTAATCTTACGTTGTAAAAACCGTATCCGCTCGTATCAGCGGGGGTTAACCCGCGTTTGGCCATTATTCTACCCATATATCTGAAATAAGGTAGCATATAGTCTTTAAGACCTCCATCTCCGCGAAATTTGAACATGGCTATTTTTGGGCGGGGAACAATGTTCGCCAAGAATATTCCTTCTCCTATGCTCAGTTCTGATGGGCTTTTTCCAAAATACTGTCTGGAAGCCTCTCCGATTCCATAAATGTTTTTGCCCATTTCAATGATGTTGAAATAGACTTCAAGCATCCTTTGTTTACTGATTAAGCGGTTATTTTCAATTAACCAAACAATCAGAATTTCTTCTGCTTTACGCGCTAAAGTTTTCTGTCTGCTTAGGAATACATTTTTGACCAGCTGCATGGAAATTGTACTTCCACCTCTGACAAATTTTTTCTCTTTAAAATTGATGACAAAAGATTTTCGGATAGATTCTTCTACAAAACCTTTGTGGGTGTAAAATGAAGGATCTTCGGAGGTTAATAAGGCATTCTTGAAATTACTTGAAATCTGGGATAGCGGTGTGTAATTCGGATTAGACGGGCCAATCGTGATATCTCGCATTGGTTTACCATACTCATATGGCGTATAGACGAAAGTATCATTGATCTTTTGCAGATTTAACTTGCCCCACTTCACAATTTTGAAATTGTAAGGTGTGAGCGATGAGGCAAATTTCAGGCTATCTGGTAAACTGCTATCCAGGTAGAAGTTGAGATCATATTTAATTTTTCCTTTCACCTGTAATCCGTCCAGTGATTCAAATAGTCCCTCTGGAAAAGCATTTAGAACTGCCTGGGCATCCTGCTCGTCTGCATGAAGCTTCACTTCGTAGATCTTATTGGGTGACAGCGTGTATTTTAAATAAGGATGAATCGCAGCATCTTTCAGAAATACAGTTGATGTGCTGTCTAAAGCCACAAAATTAGGGCCGATCAGCATATCTGCATCAATCTTCGCATCTTTAACTATAATGTCATTAGAAGCTATTTTGGGGTGGTTGATTAATAGATTTTTGACAGACCAGGAACCGGTGATTTTGAAATTATCGCCACTATAAGCTGCACTTTTCATTTCAGTTCTGACCGTATCAAAACTTAATTTTGCATGCAATTTATTTTCCAGGTATGGTAATTCTATTTTTTGGCCATCTGCGAAGAAAAGTACATCCATCTGCTTTTTACCTGGTTTCAATTTACCGTTGATATGCCAGGTAGCTTCATGGCCATTTACCAAAATCGTTGATTTTAAATCACCGCCATCAATAGTGGCTGTTGTGGTCATGAAATTCAGTTTTGCTGTATCGTTATCGTTTAGTGTGAACAGTAAGTCCTTCATCTCCATGTCATCGGGGATCTTATTCAGGACTTGATTCAGGATATCGTGTGCAATCTCACTTAGGTCAATTTTTGCCTTGGGATCTTTTTTGTCTTTCTTTTTTCTTTTCAGGATGAAATCGAGATTAGTCAGGCTATCCTTCAAAACCACATTCACTTTACCCGTATTTAAAACAATTTCTGCCAGTTTAACATCTCCAACAAGTAAAGGGAAGAGTTTAACGCCTACAGTAAGGTCTGCCACGGTCGATAAGGTATCCCGGTCTTTAGGGACAACAGATATGTCTTTCATGTGAACGGTGCTCAGTCCGTTAAAACCTGCATTGCCTATTTTGATAGCCAATCCATAATCAACATCTGCTTTTTTAATAACCTTGGCTATCATTTGTTTAAGTAATGCTTCTCTTTTGCTATAGGCAATTGAGCCCAGGATAATCACGATGACTAGAAATATCCCTAGAACCCATGCACCTGCTTTGATGTATTTTTTAGGGACGTTTATTTTTGGAAGACGCATGCTGTAAAATAGATGTTTAATTGCTTAACGTTAAATGCAAATGTTTATTTCGTGTTAAAATTACACTTAAAAAGCCTAAAATCAATTAATTGTAAGCTCCTTTTGTTAATTTTGAGCAATGAATATTAGCAACGAACAAGTTTTAGCTGCTTTAAGAAATGTCGAAGACCCTGATCTTAAAAAAGATCTGGTGACATTGAACATGATTAAGGAGCTGAGCATCGAAGATAAAAAAATAAGTTTCACCTTAGAACTCACTACTCCTGCGTGTCCAATGAAGGATATGCTTAAAAATGCCTGCTTAAATGCGATCAAGCATTTTGTAGACAAGGAAGCGGAAATAACGATTAACATTACTTCAAGAGTAACCAAACCAAACGATACTACTCAGTTGAAAGACATCAAAAACATTATTTTGGTCTCTTCTGGAAAAGGTGGTGTAGGGAAATCAACGGTTGCTAGTAACCTTGCTGTTACTTTAGCAGCAGATGGAGCTAAAGTAGGCTTAATTGATGCTGATATTTATGGACCTTCCGTACCAACAATGTTTGGTTTGATAGGTGCCAAACCAAGTGCAAGAGAAACTGCCGATGGAAAAACACTGATTTTGCCGATCGAAAAATATGGGATTAAGCTATTGTCATTAGGGTTCTTTGCCGATCCGGATCAGCCCGTACCATGGCGTGGACCAATGGCTTCCAATGCGATTAAGCAACTGTTTAATGATGCAGACTGGGGAGAGCTGGATTATCTGATTGTGGATCTTCCTCCGGGAACCGGTGATATTCATATTACGATTACCCAAAGTTTCCCGATTGCCGGTGCAGTAATTGTTACTACCCCACAACAAGTCGCTTTAGCAGATACCAGAAAAGGATTAGCGATGTTCAGAATGCCGGGAATTAATATCCCCGTATTAGGAGTAATTGAAAATATGGCCTATTTTACGCCAGCAGAATTACCTGAAAACAAGTATTATATTTTTGGTAAGGATGGCGGAAAGGCATTGGCAGCTTCATTTGATGTTCCTTTCTTGGGTGAAATACCTCTTGTTCAGGGAATTACAGAAGGTGGGGATAGTGGTACGCCAATTGCAATGGATAAAGAGAGTCAGACGTCTGCCGCATTTTCTGAAATGGCAGGAAAAATTGCACAACAGATTGCAATTAACAATGCGTTGCGGACAGATTGCTAAAAAATTAGTAAATTTATATTTTAAAATATATCATGGATTTAAAAGAACAAGTAGAGCAAGCATTAGAAACTATCCGTCCTTATCTTAAGGCTGATGGCGGAGATGTTGCAATAGAAGAAATTACGCCGGATAATGTCGTTAGATTGAAATTATTGGGGAACTGCGGATCTTGCAAAATGAGCTTTATGACCATGAAAGCTGGCATCGAGCAGGCAATTATGAAAGCTGTACCGCAAATTACTGGTGTTGAAGCCATTAATATGACTGAGCCAGTTTAAACCATTTAACAAAATTTAACTAGTCACTGTAAGAATTACAGTTATTTTTGTACGATGAAATACATTTTTGCGGTTGTTTTGGTTTTTTTTTACTGTCGGGCTGTTTGCACAACAAACGTCTTCGGGGAAGAGACTGGTCCAATTTTCTGGAATTATAACTGACAGGGACAGTAACTTTGTTGTCCCTTACGTGACTATAACTAATAAAACTAACCAGGAGCAGCGCTATGCTGCCAATTATAAAGGCTATTTTTCATTTGTAGCTCACCCGGGAGATACACTGGTTTATAACGCAATTGGATATGACAATGAAACGGTTGTTATTCCTTTATCAGTTAAAGATTCGAAGTATACCAAGATGGTAAAAATGAAATCAGAGATTATTTACCTCCCTGCTGTGCGTGTTTATCCCTGGGCTACTGTCGAAGAGTTCACTAAAGATTTTATGGCCATGAAGGTGGCAGATGATGATACTGAAATAGCGCGAAAAAATATGTCTGCTCACTCTATTAATATGAAAATTCAATATCTCCCCAGAGATGCTGGAGAGATATCTTCTACGAATTTTCGTATAGATCAGGAAAGGGCACTGAATAAAAATCTGGTGCAGTCTAACCCGTTATTAAATCCTTTTGCCTGGGGTAAATTAATGCAGCAGATATTCAGCGGCGATAAAAGCAGGCAGAATCAAAGCAATAGTAACTAGCGTTTTTTATTACGTTGTTGTGGAAACTTCATTCTGTAATCAGGGTGAATATCTCCTCTGGAAATAGAATCCAGTTTAGACTTCAGCATTCTTTTACGCAATAAGCTTAGTGTATCCGTAAACAGCTTTCCTTCGATGTGATCATATTCATGTTGTACAACACGTGCAGGCATACCTGATAAGGTTTCTTCGTGCATTTCCCAGTTCTCATCATAGTACTGAACCTTTACATTCGGTTTGCGCATGACATCTTCTCTGATCTCGGGAATACTCAAACAGCCTTCGGTGAAAGCCCATGGCTCACCCGTTTCTTCCAAAATAACGGCATTAATAAATACCCTTTTGAAACCTGGTTTATCATCTTCATCCGCGCCAGTATCCACAATGAACAGCCTGATTGGCAGACCAACCTGAGGAGCGGCTAAACCAACACCACTTGCTGCATACATGGTGTCAAACATATTACTGATCAGTTTTTGTAAATCCGGATAGTTTTCATCTATGCTCTGGCATACTTTCCTTAAAACTGGATCTCCATAAGCTATAATTGGTAATTTCATCTATATAATTTTTTTGACCTGTTTAAATACAATACGTATTTATTCTGCTGCCACTCAGCGGCAACAAACAGGATATAATACAAAAGTACAAATATTAGAGTCGCTTTCAAAAAGCTCTTATCCTATTGGATAAAACGTTAATACACTCAGATTCTTTTCATCCAGGATTTCATTGGCAATTTCTGCCATATCTTGTGTATTCACAGCCTGTATTTTTTCAAAAACAGTATCCAGACTATCTATTTTATTATAATCAATCAAACTCTTTGCCATGGAAACAATTAAACCAATCCTATTTTCTTCACCAAGTGCAATTTGCCCGATAAATTTGTTTTTTGCCTTTTGCAGCTGCACTTCAGTTAAGGGGTTTTCCCTTAATTTTTTGAATTCTTTGTAAATCAATGACTGTGCACGGTCTACTTTTTCTTTATCCGTACCAAAATATAAAGTGAAAATACCGGTATCGCTTAGTGGGCTGTATCCAGATTCTATACTATAAGCGATCCCATGTTTTTCTCTGATCTGTAAATTCAGAATGGAGCTCATTCCAGTACCACATAATAGGTTATTCAGCAACAATAAGCCGGTTTTGAAGGGGTGATGCAAAGAATAAGCAGCAGAACCAATCATGGTATGTGCCTGCATAATCGGTTTTTGATCAGTTCGGGTAACTACAGCTGATTTTAAAGGAGCTTCTCTTTTCTGCTGATGTAGATTCTCAGGAATTGCATCATAGTATTTGCTGAAAATTTTAGCTGCTTTGGGGAGGCTGTAATTTCCCAGTACGGCAACCACAATTTTATCTGTATGGTAGTTTGCGGCGATGAAGTCCTTGATGTCCTGCTGAGAAAGTTTATTTACGCTATCTGTAGTGCCTAAAATATTTCGCCCTAGTGGGTGATTTGCAAAAACGAGATCTTCAAAATCATCATAAATAGCCTCTTCAGGCTGATCCAGATAAGAAGCAATTTCATCTAGTATCACTCCTTTTTCTTTTTCCATTTCTTCTTCGGGAAAGGTGGAATGGAATACGATATCATTGAAAAGTTCCAGAGTTCTGTCTAAATATGGGCGAAGAAATGATGCGTGGATGCAGGTGTATTCTTTAGTGGTATAGGCATTTAAATCTGCTCCAACACTCTCCAGTCTGTTCAGGATCTGGTTTGTATTCCGCTTTTCTGTACGTTTAAAAATTAAATGCTCAATAAAATGGGCAAGTCCAGCCTGGCTTTCTGTTTCATCGCGTGAACCGCTGTTTACTATAATACAAGCGTGAGAGATTGCTGAGTCAGCGGGTACGTGAAGAAGACGTATGCCATTAGGCAGTGTGTGTACATTATATTCCATTCTATGCAAAGATACAGAACAACATGGCTAACCAATTGTAAGAGTCTGTTTAATTGACAAATTTTAAACAGACTTTATTTTTTTCTTAAAAAGAGGATGATGAACCACCACCGCCAAAATCACCACCTCCTAGCCGGCTTTCCGTTGCCTGAGGGGCGTCTAGCTGACTGGTTGCAATGATCAGTGATTCAACATTTATTCCACCAGGTAGGGTGTCTTCCTGCAATTCTTCGGATGTAAATCCATATTTGGGGCTTTTGAGATATCTGATCACCCAATAAGAGCCACCCAGTGAAATTACTCCAATCAGTACTAATGTACTTTCAATTGGCAGAACGTGATAATAGTTTTTAAAAGTAACAGCTGCAATAGCAATCAGAACTAGTCCAGTACGCAACAAGGTCACGTTCTTTTTGTATAGGCCAAAACCGACGTAGAGAAAAGGGACAAGAATCGTCCATGGCCAGAAAAAAACAGGATAAGGAACTTTATATGGACCTATTGAAGTATAGCCATACAATTCGTTGCCTAAGTGCTGAACTATATAATAATTACCTGCCAGGTATAAGGTGAGTAAACTTCCTGTTTGCAAAACCAGAATTGAGAGCTGATAATTAACCAATTGAAGGCTCTTGCTTTTAGAGGAGGAAAAATAATAGGCTACAGCAGAAAGCAACATGATTAAAAAAGGGAGCGTTGCCTCGCCAAAAGAAAGGAAACCTATGGATAATGTTGCCGCAAGAGCTAAGGCAGATAAAAAGCATAGCAATGCCATCAAGCTGTCTGCAAACCGGATAGCCAGGTATAAACTCAGAATCATAATAAAGGCTGCCATGGACATAAACCAGGCAAAGTCAGCACCATGACCGTTAATAATCCAGTGCATGCGGGATATGGGGATGCTAAAGGCAATGGCAAACAATCCTCCTGCAATCCAAATCAGTGCATCATCTGTACCAGATCTATAATGATTCTTAGTTTTTACCGCCATTTCCAATGCGACATAAGTCCCTGCACCTAAAAAAATGAACCAGCCGGAAGAGTCAAGCAACCTGGTTTCCCAAAACATATATCCCAACAGACAGCCGCCAAATAGGGCGATGATACAGGTAAGGACAAATAGTCCTGTTCTGATAAAAATATTGGGAGAATAGAACCCGACTGGGTAAGCGGTTTCTATCTTTTTAAATTCTTCTTTGTTCAGATCACCAGCGGCAACAGCCATTTGCAGCTGATCCTGTATGAGCAGGTTGGCTAACCATTTTTTATTATAGATGATCATATTTCTTTAATTTTTTTATTCAGTTGTATCAATACGAGAATTAAACCGATCGCGGACCCGATAAAATACAGTAAGCCCATGACAAAAGCGGCTTCACTGTCTATGTTAAGCAGAACTCTGACTACAAGGGAGCTGATGGCGGTATAAGCGTAAAGTATAACCAGTAAAAGAAAATAGAACGATTTGTTTTTTAACGCATCTGTGTATAGAAAGTAACCCAGAACCAGTACCCCAATCAGCCACAAAAAGCTTAAAGAGTGCTCATAGCAGCTAAAATAACCTGTGAAAAGAGCAAGGAATGAGATATTCAGGCCAAAATTTTGATAGGTAAACTTAAAGTGCTTTTTAAAAGCATAATGTGTGCTGAGGTAAGCCGCGGCCAATAATAGCAGCCCTAAAAAAAGGTAGGGAGCAATTAATGGATTACTGGTGTGATAACCATTTTCAAGCATGGTATACGGGCTTAGGGTTGCACCTAGCCAGATAGCGAGATTGGTAATCGCCATACTCAGAATACCGATATGGTCAAATTCGTAAGCCACATAGAACAGAATAAGCATTGGAATAAACGTTGCGAGGCCGTAATTATCACCAAATACGTGATACTGAAATTGCAGGTAGCCTAAAAAACTTAACAGGCATAGACAAGCCAGTAATAAGATATAATCATAAAAGGCACTGGGGGACTTGACTTTTTCGCGGCTGAATGGATTTCTGTTTTTAACGCAATAGATAAAAGAACCCGCACAGATAATGGCTATAAATAGTAAAATGAACTGATGCCCGATCGTATCGATGTTTTTATAAATCAGGATTCCCAAACCAGTACTTAAAAGTGTAACGCCTAGATACAGCAGGGTTTTAAGTTCCCAGTGCAGTGAAAATAAGGGGTTCTTATGTCTTTCGATCACCTTTTCGAGGGTCTCATCACTGAGGAGGCCTTCGCTATGGAGTTTTTTATAGAGACTAATATTCATGTTTCAGTTGAGTTCTTAAAGTAAGCTTACGAAAATTTAATTGTTGTTCAGGGCTGTCTTTTATTTTTTTAAGAATTTACTGTCAATTTGACAACTGGAATCGAATTGGAACATCCATTGATAAAGGTGATATGTACTTAAAAATGAGTTAACATATGAGCATAGAAGAAAAAGGGAGTATTTCCATACATACCGAAAACATTTTTCCTATTATTAAGAAATTCCTGTACTCTGACAATGAGATATTCCTGCGTGAGCTGGTTTCAAATGCGGTTGATGCGGTACAAAAAATCAAACGTTTAGCGGCATTAGGTCAATACAACGGCGAGTTGGGCAATCCTTTAGTGGAAGTTGCACTTGACGTGGAAAAAAAGACGATCACAATTAGTGATAACGGCTTGGGTATGACTGCTGAAGAGATAAAAAAATATATCAACCAGGTTGCTTTTTCAGGTGCCAGTGAATTTGTAGAAAAATTCAAAGATGCAAAGGATGCAAATGAGATCATTGGTAAATTCGGATTAGGTTTCTACTCTGCATTTATGGTTGCTGATTTGGTTGAAATACAGACTTTATCTTACCAGGAAGGTGCAGAACCAGCACGCTGGGTTTGTGACGGAAGTACTTCTTACGAGATTACTGAAGGTTCAAGAACTACACGCGGAACAGAAATTATTCTTCATATCAATGAGGAATCAGCTGAATTCCTTAGTCAGCATAAATTAGAAGAAATCCTTGATAAATATGGTAAATTCTTACCTGTTCCAATTAAATTTGGCACAAAAACTCAGGAGATTCCTGATGGCGAGGATGAAGAAGGAAAACCAAAAACGGTAGCTGTTGAAACTGATAATATCATCAATACAACTGACCCGATCTGGACTAAAGCACCTGCAGATTTGTCAGACCAGGATTATCTGGACTTCTACAAACAATTATATCCATTTGGTGAAGATCCTTTATTCTGGATTCACCTGAATGTAGATTATCCTTTCAACTTAACGGGTGTTTTATACTTCCCTAAAGTGAAGAATGATTTTGATATGCAACGTAACAAGATCAAATTATTCAGCCGTCAGGTATTTATTACTGATGAGGTAAAAGATATCGTTCCTGAATTTTTAATGTTATTGCATGGTGTAATCGATTCTCCTGATATTCCATTGAATGTTTCCAGAAGTTTCCTTCAGGCAGATAGCAATGTGAAAAAAATTAACAGTTACATCACTAAAAAAGTGGCTGATAAATTAGGTGAACTTTTCAATAAAGACCGTAAAGGTTATGAAGAGAAATGGAGTGATATCGGTCTTTTCGTGAAATACGGAATGGTAAGTGAAGAGAAATTCTATGACAAAGCAAAAGATTTCGCTTTAGTAACGAACACTAAAAACGAAAACTTTACGCTTGATGAATATCATGCTAAGGTGAAGGATATCCAGACTGATAAAAACGGTCAGGTTGTTTATATCTATACGAACGACCCTGCTAAACAGGATGGTTTCATTCAGTCTGCAAATAAAAAGGACTATGATGTGTTGCTGATGAATTCGGCAATTGATAATCACTTTGTGACTTCTTTAGAGCAGAAACTGGAGAAAACTTTATTAAAACGTGTTGATTCTAGCGTTGCAAGTAAACTGATTGAAAAGGATGAGGTTGTAGAGTCTGTATTGACTGATGAGCAATCTGCAAAAGTGAAAGAGGTTTTTGAGAAAGCGATTGTTAAACCAGGTTTCCAGGTTGAAATCGTTGGCTTACACCCTGAAGATTTCCCTGTAACAGTGACCATGGATGAGTTTATGCGAAGAATGAAAGATATGGCACAAATGGGAGGTGGTATGAGTTTCTATGGCAATATGCCGGATAGCTATAAGGTTGCAATCAATGGTAACCATAAATTGGTGAATAAAATTTTACAGACTGAAAATGGTGAAGAGCAAAGTGCTTTGGCTAAACAGGCTGTGGATTTAGCTTTACTTTCACAAGGGATGTTAAATGGTGCTGAATTAACAGCATTTGTAAATAGAAGTGTGGAGTTGATCTAATTTTTAGCAGGTCCGGTTTTTTTAGCGGATCCTTTTTGTGAAAACCGGGATGCTATAATTTAGTATCCCGGTTTTTTTATGATAATGTATTTTATTTTCTGATATTCTCGAGGCTGAGCAGGAAGGCGTAGTTCAGGGCTATATCTTTGAGATAATCGAATCTTCCTGATGCGCCTCCATGACCAAAGTCCATGTCTGTTTTCAGAAGCAGGACGTTTTTGTCAGTTTTGGTCGCTCTTAACTTCGCGACCCACTTGGCAGGTTCAAAATATTGTACCTGACTATCGTGGAGACCGGTTGTAACGAGAAGATTAGGATAGCTTTTTTTCTCGATGTTTTCGTAAGGAGAATAGCTCTTCATGTAGTGATAAGCATCGGCATTTTTAGGATTGCCCCATTCGTCGAATTCATTTGTGGTTAGTGGAATACTTTCGTCGAGCATCGTGTTGATTACGTCTACAAAGGGTACCTGGGCAATTACACCATGCCAAAGATTAGGTTCAAGATTGATGACTGCGCCCATTAAAAGACCACCCGCACTGCCACCCTGGGCGTAGAGATGCTCTGGGCTGGTGAATTTCTTTTCAATTAGGAATTTACCGCAATCAATGAAGTCGGTGAATGTATTCATCTTTTTCATGAGCTTGCCGTCTTCATACCACTGCCGCCCCATTTCCTGACCACCACGAATGTGCGCAATGGCATAGACAAAACCTCTGTTGAGCAAGCTCAGGTTACTTGTGGAAAAGGAAGCATCAATGCTGTGACCATAAGAACCATAAGCATAAAGTAGTAGCGGGGCTTTCCCGTCTAGTTTAAGGCCTTTTTTGTAGACTAATGAAATTGGGACCATGGTGCCGTCTTTTGCCTTGGCATAAAGGCGCTCTGTGGTGTAGTCGGCCTTGTTATAGCCGCCAACTACCTCCTGCTGCTTCATAAGCTGCTGCTTTTTGGTCACCATCTGATAATCATAAATGGAGACAGGAGTAGTCATGGAGGTGTACATATAACGAAGGGTTGTGCTGTTATACTCAGGGTTATTACCGACTGAGGCATTATAGGTGGGCTCTCCGAAGTCAATGTAATGCTCTTGTTTTGAGCCTGTCAGGCTGCGGATTTGCAGTTGAGTTAGTCCATTTTTGCGTTCAGAGATCACAATGAAGTCTTTAAAGCCTTCTACGTCCTCCAGGAGTACGTCTTTGCGGTGCGGGATTACTTCTTTCCAGTTTTCCTTTTCGGTTTTGTCAAGGGGACATTCCATTAATCGGAAGTTTTTGGCATTCCAGTTGGTGAGGATCAGAAACCGATCAGCTAACGCTGTAGCGTTGTAGAGTACGTCTTTGATTCTAGGCTGAAAAACCTTGAATTCGGCATCTGGCTGGTCTGCTGGGATTATTCTTTCTTCGGCAGAGAGGGTTGCTGAGGAGTAAATGAAGATGTATTTGCCGGATTTTGATTTGCCTACACCGATGTAGTTGGATTTATCTTTTTCATGGTAAACTACGGGATCTTTACTGGAGATGGTCCCTAGTTTATGCTTTTTTATCTTCTCGCTTAATAGCGTTTTTGCATTTTTTGAGGTGTAAAAAATGGTTTTATTGTCTGCCGCCCAAACTGGATCTCCTTCTGTGTTGGGAATATTATCTTTTAATAATTCTCCGGTTTCCAGGTTTTTGATCAGGATAGTGTATTGTCGTCTGGAGATTTTATCTACTCCATAGGCCAGTAATTTATTGTCTGGACTTACGCTGTAACCTGTGGCTGAATAATATGGAAGGCCCTTTGCCAGTTCGTCTATGTCAAGCAGGATTTCTTCTTTGGCAGTGAGGGTATCCTTTTTGCGGCAAAATTTAGAGTATTGTTTACCCTCTTCGGTTCGGGAATAGTAGAAATAGCCATTTTTGAATACAGGAACGGATTCGTCTTTTTCTTTAATACGGCCTTTTAGTTCTTTGAAGAGACTGGTTTGTAACGTTTTTGTACCACTCATCATGGCATCGGTATATGCGTTCTCTGCCTGGAGGTAATCGATAGTTTTTGTACTGTCAGGACCTTTTTTAAAGTAATCGATCATCCAGTAATAGTTATCTGTTACGGTATCGCCGTGCAGAATCCGTTGTTTCGGTTTGATTTCCGCTACGGGTGCTTTTGCCGTGGGCCATTTATAAGTTTCCATTTTTGTATCTTTGTTTGTGCAGGCTAAGGCTGAACCGAGCAATGCGATCAACGGAATAATTTTCTTCATTAGGGACAATTTAATTCGATTTCTGTTATTTGCTTTGCGGTGCCATGGCTAATGCAAAATAGGATTAATTTTATAAACTACATATCATCATGAATAAAATTCTTAACCGAAAGAATATTGTTAACGGGATTCTGATTGCATTATTCCTGGTATTGCTGTTTGTACCATCAGCAAAGGCGCTGGTACTGGAAGGGTTAATGAAAATTGGGCTTTTCAGGCCTGATACGACTGCGGTAGATAAACAGTTGAATGGAACCGTGAGTCTTGCTGGAATTAAGTTTAAAGATGGTAATGGTAAAGAGGTTGATCTTGGTGAGCTGAAAGGGAAAATTGTTTTTCTTAACTTTTGGGCTACCTGGTGTCCTCCCTGCCTGGCAGAAATGCCAAGTGTAAATGCACTTTACGAAAAATTTAAAGAGGATAAAGATGTGGTGTTTATTTTGGTAGATGCCGATAGCCAGTTGCCTAAAGCGCAGGCTTTCATGGATAAAAAAGGGTATCATTTGCCTGTATACGCTGTTGCCAGTGACATTCCGGAAGTTCTTTTTAAAGGATCTTTACCTACTACAGTGGTTTTTGATAAAGAAGGCAGAGTATCTTATAATGAATCGGGTGCGGCGAATTATGCGGATCCGAAATTTATCGCCTTTATGAATAAACTGAAAACAGCTAAATAAGATCTGTATAACGAATTAATAATTATCAATATATAAATTTAAGCCTGCTATAAGTTTTTCTGCTCTATTTCGGGGGTGGCTTTAGGGGGTGTTTAAGAAATACAATCATGCAAGAACCATTTGATATTACTATTGGAGAGACTGATTATGCGATCTTTCCAGAAGGAAATGATACTTATGTTGTCTTTAAAGATGGCAAAGAATACCGTCATATTCTTAAAGATACGGAGTCACAGTGGCTGACACTGGATCCTGACACTGCATTACCACTTTTTGGCGAAGATGAAGAGGTTAACGCTATCGGTAAAGAAATTATAGCTTATGTGCCGGAAGAAGAAGAGGACGAAGAGGCAAATGAGGAAGAAAAGATTGACTAAAATAGGATAACCCCTTTTTAAGGGGTTATCTCTTAATAATCTTGATCTTTTTCAGGGTATTCCCGTTTCTGGTTATTGTCCCGATATATAAGCCTGTTGATAATGCAGAAAGATCAAACTGATATAGTCCGTTGGCTTCTTTCAAAAATATCTTTTGTCCGGATAGGTTGTAGAGTGAAAGGGTATAGGGCTCGAAGTCCCCACTCAATACCGATAAGAAATCGGTTACTGGATTAGGATAGGTTGCAAAATCATTTTCTTTCAGGAAGTTCAGCGGTAAAATGTCTGATGGAATTTTAATTCCGTCAGTGGTTTCCAGGGTAACCCGGTAAAATTGAATTCCACGAACCAGATTCTTGTCTGTCTGGCTATAATTCAGCAGACCAGATGTAACAACTGATTCTGCCAGGGGTGCAAATACTCCCAGAGCGGTTTGTTTCTCCCAAATGATCCTTTTTAGATTATAGGTTGTGCCTATAACCAGGTCAAGTTTTCCTGCGTCATCCACAATGGATGCCTGGAATGTTCTTACATAACAGGCTACGCCCTGTGTGTTGTAATTTTTAGTTTCACTTTTTATCCCGGTAAAATTGGCACCATTTGCCGCAACCGTGAAGTATGGGCCTGCGATCTCAGATTTGTTGATAATAACGACAGTATCAGTCAGTTGTTTGATAGCCTGTAAGGTGTTGTCTTTTAAGTTATAAAGGGTATATCCTGTTGCTAATGGCTGGGGTGACCAGTGAAAGAGGATTTTGTCGGCACAATTATAACCAACCTTGATGTCTTGTGGTGGGGAAACGACAAAAGATTCTGTAGTATATTCTTTTCCGCCAGTTTCCATCTTCAGTAAGGCGCGTGTAAATAAATTCGGGACAGTCCATTTAAAGAAAGAGGTGTTGAAATTAATATTGCTGCTTAATACGGTCCAATTGGTACCATTGTCATAGCTTACGGAGAGTTTCCCTGTCTGGCCGGCTAAAGTACTGGCCCATCTTACGTAATTGTCTTGTGAGGCAAAAATCGCAGCATCCTTTAAAGGGAATGTCCAGCTGAAGCTCCCGATTGATTTAAGCTGATAAGCAATGCTGAAATCCTGCTTGCTCTGGGTAACTGTTCTTCCTTTGACATGTATGGTGTAGTTTCCAGCAGGTACATTAGTTAAACTTAACTGCTGCACGGTATTGATGTTATCTATTCCTCTTTTGGCGGGTAACGATAAGGAATCTGCGCTTGGGTAGGTACTGAGTATCCAAGGCCGGATAACTGTTCCCGCCGGGGTTTCCATTGATAAATCCAGGTGGTTCACAATGCCTTGTATATTGTTGATTATTGCCGGTGGGTCAATCCAGGCCAGTGTCACTTTGAGTTCCTGCTGGTCGGTCGGTACTTGCAATTGAAAAGTATAATCTTGTTGATCATTGATTGTTCCCGTCTTGAAGCGGGATTCTATGATGGTTTGTATGGCTTGCAGGGCATTTAATTTTCCAAAGCCAGTCACATAATCAACCTGAGGCGTACCGATGTCATCGGCGGTATTCACAAAAATACTCTTTACTATAGCTAAGGATGGTTGTTTTCCAAACAGGCTTTTATATTTCTGCTGAAAAATTGCTACAGTACCAGAAGTTAAAGCGGCGGCTCCCGATGTTCCATCCTGACCCAAGGCGACTATTTCGGGCTTTACCCTGCCATCATAAGCAGGCCCTCTGCTGCTTCTTGGCTCTGGAATATCTTCGAGGCCGATTCCGCCAACTACGATGACGTTTTTTGCGGTTTTGAAGTTCCCCGTGAGGTTGGCTGTAATAGGGATGTTCTTATAAATACCGTCTTCTGGGGTGAGTAATCCGGAATTTCCCGCAGAAAAAACATGAATGATGGTATCTGATTCAAAAACTTGTTTATCATAGGCAGCTGCCTGCATTCCATAATAATTATCTACCCCGAGACCATAAGAGTGATTTTGTACATTCACCTTGTATTGATTCAGCTCTTTGATATCGTCTGGCATCAGGTCATCATTATTCTTTCTGTAATCTGAGGTTGTTAAAGAGGTAAAAGGTGCGGCTCCCAGCCCCAGGATATAGCTATTTCCTCTGCCTACGGCAAGGGTAGCCATATTGGTCGCATGACCATCTACCATCGGTGCGTGGGATGGGGAGGCAACCAGGTTTCCAATCAGATCAATATCAGTTATATCAATCATCTGTTCTTTCAATGATAGGGTGATGCCTTTCCCGTTAATGTCGGGATAGCGGAGTTGCACTGCAGCTATTTGATTCACGGAAAGATCGAGGTCTTTAATAAGGATTTCGTCTTTAGGTGCCTGAATAATATCTGCAAAGATCACTTCTTCCAATTGTAAGATGGCCATAAGCTCACTCATTTGAATACTGGCGGTAATGATATGGTTGGGCTGGTCTAAAGTATAAGCCTTTAAGGCTTGTAGCGTGGGGGCGATGGTAGAGATTAGCGGATTTATCGCAATTCTTATTGTAAATTGCTTGTTCTGAGTTAGATATTGCTCGTATTGACGAACTAATTTATCGCTCGCTTTCCATAAAGAGTTGGCTTTGGTTTGCGAAATCAGAATTGAACTAACTTTATTCACCATTTTTTCCTGAATAATCAGATGGTTCAAAGAAAAACTGCGCAAAGGTTTTAGTTCTTGAATTTCTGCGCTTGTCAACGGACGTGCAAGCTCAACAAGGACAAGGTTTTCGCCATTTATCTTTGAATTCACTACAGTGGAGCTGTATTTGTGAAGAATGTCTTTTTTTTCTGCAACCGATAAATTCTGTGCTTTTGCAGCTGTGTTGCAAAGAAAAATTATTACTAAAGCATATTTTATTTTGAAATTCACAATAATTTGAAATTAAAAATTTGTTAATGGTTAAAATTATATATAATTTTAGATTAACCTATTAGTTCACAAACATTCTACCTAAAAACTAACTTAATGAAAAAAATTAACTTATTCTCGCTTGCCGTTGCCGGCATGCTTGCACTCTGCGTTTTCGGATGTCAGAAAAAAGACTCTGCTACTTCAGCAAGTACTAATCAGGATGGAATTTCAGCAACAACTAAATCCCAGATTACTAGTTTGGGTTTTAGTACAGAAAATGCCAGAAAAGTAGACGGCGGTTACCTTGTTGAAGGTGATATCCTTTTAAGTGAGGCAAACCTTTCTGAAAAAGCTGAAAGTAAACATTTAAGTGTTGCTGAAACCGAGCAATACAGAACCACTAACCTTGTAAAAGCATTACCAAGAGTAATCACAATCTCTGTATCTAATTTACCTACAGTTTACAGTGATGCTGTTAATGCTATGATTACCAGATACAATAACCTGGGTCTGCGTTTTACTTTTCAACGTGCAGCCGCTGGAACTACTGGTCAAATTGATGTAATTGGTTTTAATGAAGGTCCTTCAGGTGGTTATATCACTTTAGGTTCATCGGGCTTCCCAACTGCTTCAGGTAACCCATACAGCCAGATTAAAATGAATACTAATCCAGCAGCTTACGGTGCTAACCCTAATCTTTTATATCTAACTTCAGTTTTACAACATGAAGTTGGACATTGCATTGGCTTCCGTCATACTGATTATTCTAACAGAGCTTATAGCTGTGGTGGAACTGCAGTAAACGAAGGCGCAAGTAATGTTGGTGCAGTTTTGATTCCAGGAACTCCTTCTGGACCAGATGCAGCTTCATTCATGCTAGCTTGTTCAAATGGCGGTGACAGAACCTTCAACGCTAATGATGTAAAAGCAATAAATTATTTATATAAATAAAATACCTAACCCTTAGATTTTTTGTGGATTAAAGGTTTTAAGCCCGGCGATATATGTTGCTGGGCTTTGTGTGTTCTTGATTTTAGGTAAATATAATCAGTATGCATTGGTTGTCAGATAATTATGTTGTTAAAAATTTGGTTTTATATAAAATAATATATAATTTTAGCTTACCTATGACTTATTAATCATCTACCTAAAATTAACTTAATGAAAAAACTAAATTTATTGTCATTTGCCCTTGTGGGTACAATGATGTTATGCATTTTTGGATGTCAAAAGAAAGATGCAGCCACTTCTTCAACTGTTAAGCAGGATGAAATTTCTGCAAGTACAAAAACTCAAATCAACAAAATGGGCTTTAGCACTGAGAACGCCCGAAAAGTAAAAGGAGGATACCTTGTAGAAGGAGATATTCTTTTGACTGATAAGAATCTCAATGAAAAAGCAGCTACAAGTCACTTGAGTATCGCCGAAACAGAGCAGTACCGTACTACAAATCTGGTTAGTGGTTTACCAAGGGTAATCACGATTTCAGTAACTAACTTACCTGATGTTTATGGTAATGCAGTAAACGCAATGATTACTAGGTATAATAACTTAGGCTTACGCTTTACTTTCCAGCGTGCTGATGCAGGTACTACTGGTGATATTGATGTAGTTGGTTTTGATGAAGGTCCTTCTGGTGGTTATATTACCTTAGGCTCATCAGGTTTTCCTTATGGTGGCGATCCTTACAATGAGATCCAGATGAATACAAACCCTGCCGCTTATGGTTCTAATCCTAACCTAGGTTACCTGACTTCTGTTTTACAGCATGAAGTTGGACACTGTATCGGATTCCGTCATACTGATTATTCGAATAGAGCTTATAGCTGCGGTGGTTCTTATGCAAATGAAGGACAAAGTGATGTTGGTGCAATCCGTATCCCTGGGACTCCTTCAGGGCCAGATGCAGCTTCATTTATGTTGGCTTGTTCAAACGGATCTGATAGAACGTTTAATGCCAATGATAAAATTGCACTAAACTATTTATACAAATAAATCCTTAACCATAGATTTTTTATAAGTCATGGCTCATAAACCCGGCATCATTTTGCCGGGTTTATTTTTTTCTACCCTGTCCGGTTATTTCGGTCTAGGCCGCGGTAGTGTATCGTTTTCGCTAAATGTCCTGTTTCGATGTTTTCAATGCCGATCAGATAATGCTAGCTATTCCATAGCTGTTTTGATTAAACCCAGACCTTCACCGTTAATTCTGAAAAGTTTTCGTACTAGGTTAGAGTTCATTTGTGCATTGTAGTACAGGCCAATATGAGTTGTAAAACGGACTTCTTTTTCTGATTACTATACTTTTTCCGGAATGATGCAAAGATGCCAGTTCACTAAAATTGAGCGGCGTTGCTTCGACATGCAGATCAATTCTGTCCATTAAGGGGCCAAAAATGCTTACACGTTGACTTTATTTTATACTGTTTTGGATTTTTCTTGCCTCGACTGTCTGGGTCGTAATCTTAATCGTTAAAGAAATAAAAAACTATTTTAGCGTAAATTAAAATTGCAAATTGGATAACTTTAATAAAATGCGAAACGAACTTAGCATAACCGTATCTGCCCAAAAGGTAGAGCGCCCGTGTTTCAAATCAAGTTTTGGGGCAAAATCCCCGCCACATCATCAAACAGAAAAACGTTAGGCACAACAATCAGCACCAAACATTATGACCTATAATTTTAAAAAGTTTCTCGTAAAATCTATTTTCGTACTTGTGCTAATACACGCAGGGTACTTTATATATGGCTATTTTAAGTTTACAGGCATAAGAAATATAGATATTTATACAGAGTTTTACCGTTTTAAGTTCTACGACGATGTGTCTATTTCTCACTTCTTCATAACTGGCTTATTTTTATTGACGATTCTTATTTTCCTGATTCGGAATCATTCCAAGCAACGTTACAATGCTAAAAATCTGATTAAAATTGGAGCTATTCTGCTTTTAATAGTCTTTTTATCGTTGAGTTTTTTTATGAGTTATAGTTTCGGATTGAATGCTAAACTCAGGAAAGAATTGTCTGAAAAAAACTTCAACGCGGATAAAACATTGCTAAATGTTTTAAATCCTTTTTTATACAATTACACGTCGTACAATTCGGAGAAGTTATTTACTGTGACAAATATTTTATATCCAAAGCCCTACCCTGTTATCGAAGTAAAGGATACTATTTTTTACGATTTGACAAATAAGGAATCATTTAGTTTGGAATCTAAATATTATAGTATTGATACCTTAAAAATGCTCACATCAGGTTATGAAGAGTTTAAAAGTGCCTCCAACTCTGTTTATGACCTATTCGGATTTGATAAGGCCGAATTACAGAAGAGAATCATTTCAAAAAAGACGAGAAAAGACAGCACCGAAATTATATTTAAAGGTCTTGAAGTCAACCCAAGATATGATGCCATTTGCATTTTTCTCGAAAACAACACGTTGATTAGTCCAATTAACCATTCACCTATAAAAAAACAACAGCAGCAAAATGCTATAGAACGATACAAGCTACTTTACAAATTAAATAAGGATTCTTTACTTAACTCTTTTAAAAAGCTTGATACATTATTAAAAAAATACAATATTGAATCTTCAATTAAGCCAAAAGCCTTGACCGAAGATGCTTTTCATTTTCGTGATAAAAATCAGGAACCTCTAAATGAAATCAGAAATAGATTTGATCGAAACGCATTGATTGAAAAAGTTAAGACTTTAGACCGGTTGTTTTATCAGCCTGGCTACTTTCATTCGTCTATCAGAATGATTTTCTTTAGCGTGCTATTTTCAGCTTGGCTTTTTGGCTTTTTAATTTTTGTTTTTGCAAATTATATACGAAAATCGAAACATCAAGGGTCTGATCCTTTAAATGTTTGAAATTCGGGGGGGGGGGGGTAAACCGACAGAAAAAAGCGGACTTAAAAAATCACCGCTTTTTGTAATGTAATGCACTTTTAATGCTGCTAGCTGTTAAGGACTAAGATATATTATGAATTCCACAGTATAACACCATCATCGTCAATAATTCCTTTTTCTACCAATCTACATTGAAATTCGTCATCATTAATTTTGTTTATAAGCCAATGCTCTACTTTTATACATTTAAGTTTGGAAGGGTCTGAAATGGAAGCATAACCAATACCAGCTATTACTTTTGTTACCCTATTAATCAGTCTGTTACGCTCTTCTCTAACTAATAGCACGCTTCCCTGATGATACCCCAGATTTGGAAGTATTGCTCCATGAATAATATCGTCTGCCTTTCCCTGTATACCTGATTTCAATTTACAATTAAGATACATTTATAAGATTGGAATTAATATCGAATCTAGTCTTTGATATTTTGGTAGATTTAGATAATCTAATATGTTTCCAAAATTGAATATTTACCTGTGTCATGGAACCCAATACTGGGTGTCTATAAAAACCACACATAAGGAATAACACAGATTTAATGAGACCAGCTGTCGCGGTCCAGGCTGCGGTAGTTGATTGCTTCAGCGAGATGCTCGGGCCGGATGGTTTCGCTCTCTGCAAGATCGGCGATGGTCCTGGAGACCTTGAGAATTCTGTCATATGCCCTTGCGGACAATCCTAGTTTTTCCATGGCTTTTTTTATCAGTTTTCTTCCGGTATCATTGATCATGCAGATGTTCCTGACCATGTTGGGGCTCATCTGTGCATTGTAATGCAAGGCATGGTTCTCCTCAAACCTCAAATCTTGCATCTCCCTGGCTTTAATTACCCGTGATCTGATGGTTATGCTTTTTTCTATTTCTTCATGGGATGACAATTCATTAAAATTCACTGGTGTTACTTCTACATGTAAGTCTATCCTGTCTAATAACGGCCCAGAAATCTTACTCAGGTATTTTTGAACTACCCCGGCGCCACAAATACATTCTTTTTCTGGATGGTTGTAAAAACCACAAGGACACGGGTTCATTGCGGCAATCAGCATGAAGCTAGCAGGGTAATCTACGCTTAAGCGTGATCGTGAAATGGTTACTTTCCGGTCTTCCAATGGCTGTCTCATCACTTCCAGAACGGACCTTTTAAATTCGGGCAGTTCATCTAGAAATAAAATACCATTATGCGCAAGGGATATTTCTCCTGGCTGTGGATTACTGCCCCCGCCAACCAGAGCGATGTCAGAAATGCTGTGATGTGGGCTTCGGAAGGGCCTTTCTGTCATTAAGGAGCCTGCCGCACTTCGTTTTCCAGCTACAGAATGAATTTTAGTGGTTTCTAGGGCTTCCTGTAAGTTTAAGGGAGGTAGAATAGTAGGCAAACGCTTGGCTAGCATCGTTTTTCCTGCTCCTGGCGGCCCAATCAGGATTACATTATGACCTCCCGCAGCAGCGATTTCCAGTGCACGTTTGATACTTTCCTGCCCTTTAACATCGGAGAAATCATGGTCATATAAATTTACGTTCTTTAAAAATTCTTCTTTTGTATTGACTAGAACAGGGGCGAAAATTTTGGTTTTATTGAAAAAAGTGACGAGATCGGTGAGGTGGTGCATGCCATAAACTAAAAGATTCTCGACAACGGCAGCTTCTCTTGAATTATCTTCGGGTAAAATAAATCCTTTAAATCCGGCCTTGACGGCCTGAACTGAAATAGAGAGAGCTCCTTTTATAGGCTTTATCCCTCCGTCTAGGGAGAGTTCTCCTGCAATAATGAAGTCCATTACTTTTTCACCAGATAATTGGCCTGACGCGGCCAAAATACCCACTGCAATTGGCAGGTCATAAGAGGTACCTTCTTTACGGATATCTGCCGGCGATAAATTTACAACAATCTTTTGCCGGGGCATTTTAAGGCCAGAAGCCTGAATTGCACTTTCGATCCTTTTAAGACTTTCTTTTACTGCATTGTCAGGTAAGCCGACAATGTGGTATTTGTTTCCGCTGCTAATGCTGACTTCAATGGTGATGGTTAAAGCATTTACGCCAAAGACTGCGCTGCCATAAGTTTTAATGAGCATAGTGGTTTACGAATTAGTACGTAAATTTAACTCAATATTAATTTTATTGTTAATTATTCTGACTTATGAAAAATAAAGGCACAAAAAAACCGGATTGAGAGCCCGGTTTTTTAAAAAACAGAAAAGAATTACATCCTTCCCTGTGGCATTTTAGGCATACCGCGCATCATTTTAGCTGCTGCGGCAGGATTAGAAAATTGTTTCATCACCTTACGCATATCTTCGAACTGTTTAATCAGTTTCGTTACTTCTTCTATTTTATTACCAGAGCCTTTTGCAATGCGTAAACGTCTGCTTTGCTGAATGCTGTCCGGGTTTTCGCGTTCATATTTCGTCATTGACTGAATAATTGCTTCTACATTTTTGAAAGCATCATCTTCAATCTCTACGTTCTTCATCATTTTACTCACTCCAGGAATCATGCCCATCAAATCTTTCATGTTACCCATTTTCTTGATCTGCTGAATCTGGTTGTAGAAATCGTTGAAATCAAATTTGTTCTTGCGAATTTTCTTTTGAAGTTCTGCGGCTTCTTTCTCATCAAACTGCTCCTGAGCACGCTCAACAAGGGAAACAACGTCTCCCATTCCCAAGATACGGGAGGCCATTCTATCTGGATAGAAAACATCAAGCGCTTCCATTTTTTCACCAGTACCTACAAATTTGATTGGTTTGTTGACCACAGACTTAATAGATAATGCAGCACCACCGCGGGTATCACCATCAAGTTTAGTCAGGACAACACCCGTAAAATCTAATCTGTCATTAAATGCTTTGGCTGTATTAACCGCATCCTGTCCGGTCATGGCATCAACTACGAACAGGATTTCGTGCGGTTTAGTATGTAACTTCACATCCGAAATCTCATTCATCATCTGCTCGTCAATAGCTAAACGGCCGGCTGTATCAATAATAATCACATTGTGATGTTCTTTCTTTCCAAGTTCAATACCTTCAAGCGCAATAGCTACCGGGTCTTTAGAATCTTTGTTCGCGTAAACCGGAACACCGATTTGTTCACCCAGTATTTGCAACTGATCAATCGCTGCAGGACGATAAACGTCACCAGCTACCAATAAAGGCTTTTTACCTTTACTTTTCAGGTAATTTGCAAGTTTTCCGGAGAAGGTCGTTTTACCTGCACCGTTCAAACCAGCAATCAATATGATCGTAGGATTTGTTTTTAAGTCTAATTCTTTGACCTCACCGCCCATTAATGCAGTAAGCTCATCATTCATTACTTTAGTCAGTAATTGTCCCGGAGAAACCGCTGTAAGTACATTCAGGCCAAGGGCCTTTTCTTTAACGTCGTCGGTAAAGCTTTTAGCAGTTTTAAAATTTACATCGGCATCCAGTAAAGCTTTACGAATTTCTTTCATGGTCTCTGCCACGTTGATCTCTGAAATGCTTCCCTGACCCTTTAGAACTTTAAATGCCCGGTCTAGTTTATCCTGTAAATTTTCAAACATGTTTTATTAATTGATAGTCAATTACTTATTGTGTACTAGTAGAAGGGTACAAAGTTGCAAACATTTTTAATAACAATCAACATTAAAATGTGATGCAAAGGTATTTAGCGTGGGAATACAAACATAACTCCCATAGCCAGCGACTGACTGCCCTGAATTTTGGAACTTATGGTCTTATCATAGATTCCTACCCCGTTCAGGGTGACATTCATAAACCGGTTGACCTTGGTTGTTAAGGTTACATCGAGTCTGTGTTTCATCTTCTCAACATAGTCGTAAGGTATAAATACATAATATCTGCTTTTCAGGTTCACATTATGGAAAATTTCTTTTTCGAAATTCACTGTGACTTGAAAAGCCAGGTCATTATGGAAAGTATCTCCTATTGGAACTCCATAAAAGTCGGTTTTTCGAGTCGCGGGATCCGGATTTACTTTAGCATCAGCATCAGCCAGCGCTTTGTTATCGAGTACAAAAGTTTGCTTTGCTGCACCGACACCAAACAGGGTTGAGAAATACTTATTTGGTTTGTATTCAAAACCTAATGATTCTGTTAAGTATCCTGGTGACATAAATTTAGAAATCAGGACCCCGGTTTCAACACCGTTGGAAGATGAATAAGAATATCCATTATCAAATTGAGACTCAAAAGTAACCTGGGTAAATAAATTCCAGTTTTTAGAGATTTTGAATGATCCGGTATTATTCCAGAAAATGCGGTCATTTGTTTTCTTTTGAAGCTGGCCTTTGTTTCTTATTTTTCCGTAGCGCAAATCAACTTCAGTTAAGTAACTGTAGCTTTCTTTTTTATACTCCGCTTTATAATTCACCAAGCCTTCAACAGCCAGTGAATTTACACCACCACCACTCCAATTATTACTGAATGATGATTGATTGACGTTAATTCCTATGGCCGTTTTAGTTTTCCAGTAATTAACCTTGGAACTAACAATCAGGGGCTTAATCTCCACAGGCTTGAAAGTGATAATACCTTTTAGCGAAGGCATCGGGCTTTTCCTGAGTTTAAGGTCAAAATCCTTGATTGGAATAGGAATTGTATCTATCTCTTGTGCACTTACTTGTGCTGAAACTGCAAATACAAATAGTAAGCATGCGTATATACCTCTCATTGGTACAAAGAAAAGAAAAATGTTCTTAGAATGGAGAAACTGTTTAAAAAGATTCGTATTATAAATATTTAAACCATGCATACAGTTTCCTGTTTCTCAGATAATTCATGTCCTGATCATTGGCATAAGCCTCCTTTTCAAAACTAATATTAAAATAAGCTTTGCTATGGTTTCTGAATTTGTAAAGATTGAACAGATAATTGGCCAGGTAGAGGATGTAAAAAGGAAGAATTAGCAACTCCAGTTGTTGGTAAAAGTGGATTTTTTCATGATTAATCAATAACGCATCATTTTTCTGTTCCGGGTCTTTAAAAAACATAAACGGAAAAATAGCCATTGCATTGGCAGGAAGACCTTTCCAGGTTACCGGCCAGTATTTCATGGCTGGGCAATTTTAATGGCAGGAAGGGGCTGTAATCTGAATGCCTTTGGATTACGCTTGTAGGAAGCATAATTGTTTTTTAGAAAGACGATAAATGCATAATCGGAGGCCATCAGTACGAAATCATAACTGGGACGGTATTGCTGCATATAATCTTTTAGCTCAAAATCTTTGATCCTTAAAACACGGCCTACAAAAGCTGGGTTATATTTATAATCGATGATTTCTTCTTTATAATCTCTTTCCAGAATAGCTTGCAGATGTCTTGCATTTTTGCCTTTTCTGCTCAGTAGATTATAGATTGCATCTATACCCAGACCTACTCCTCTTGAATTGAGGTTAAGCAGGTCTCTGGAACTGCCCAGGTCGGTTGCATATTTAAATTCTCTTGTTC
This sequence comes from Pedobacter sp. PAMC26386, assembly GCA_014302835.1. Lineage (GTDB taxonomy): Bacteria > Bacteroidota > Bacteroidia > Sphingobacteriales > Sphingobacteriaceae > Pedobacter. The sequence goes on along the minus strand of CP060294.1, from coordinate 4,564,952 downwards.
TCTGATCGTAACGCTGTTTTGGAGAAAGAGAACTGCCAATGATAGAGACCTCTTTCAGTTGAATGGCGAGTGGTTTTAACTGGAAAAATATGGTGTTCCCTTTGTAAACAACTGTATCTAATCCATATCCTTGGCGGACAGCGAATAAGGTGTCTCCGAGCGCAGCTTGTGTGGTGAATTCGCCTTTACTATTGTTATAAATCCCGTCATCATTACGGGAATTGTAAATATAGACGGTCGCTATACGCTGCTTAGAGACTTTGTCTATGACAAATCCCTGTACAGATTTTTTTTGTGCTAAAGCAATACCACAAAAAAAACAGCAGAAAAGGAATAAAATTGAAGGTTTCATTGCGTGACAAAAATACAAATAAGGCGAAGTTAAACCGTGTATATTAACATTATTTAACTACTACCAGCTTCTGCCCGATTTTTACGCCTTCGTCAGTAAGGCCATTCAGTGACTTTAAGTCATCTACAGTCATGTTATACCTTTTTGAAATGTTATAAAGTGTATCGCCTTTCTGAACGATATAATTAGGATCTGTAGTATTGATAATCTGTTTGGAAACTGGTGTTTCTACAGGAGTGAATTTTTTGGTTTCCTTAGGGATATTTGCATTGATCTCGGTAAAGACACGGTCTTCACGTTTAATTTTATCCGGCTCAGATTCTGACTGATCATACTGATGCAGGTTGTATTTCTCAATAGTGCTGATCAGCATATCCGGATACCTTGGATTGGTAGCATAACCTGCCTGTTTTAAACCCTTTGCCCAATTGGTATAATCATTTTTATCCAGCTCAAATAAAGAGCTGTATCGTTTTCTCTTTAAAAATTCGGAGTGATCTTTATAGGATTCCCGCGCATCTTTATAGACTCTGAAGCAATCGTTGCTTTTATCATCGTCTTTATAATAAGCCTTTCCTCTCCATTCTGCGGTGCATTTAATGCCGAAATGGTTGTTTGCATATTTTGCCAGGCTGCTGTTACCGCTGCCAGACTCTATAATGCCTTGTGCCAGGGTAATGCTGGCAGGAATCCCGTAAGTATTCATTTCCTGAATGGCCACACCCTTAAAAGCTTCAATGTAGCTTAACGTATTATAGTCAGTAAAATTCGGATTTGCTTTATTTGCAGCTTTCTCAATCTGCGCATTATTCCGGTGATACTTTCTCGTTTTACACGAGGATAAAAAAACGATCGCTACGGCGAGGAGTAAGAGTGTGTGTTTCATTAAAGCTTGATTTTTTGCCCCGGCTTAAGCGCAGATCTCTTCAATCCATTTTTACGCATCAGTGCGGTTGAAGAAGTGCCATGTGATTCAGCAATTTTGTTCAGGTTATCTCCTTTTCTAATGGTATAGAATTTCGCAGAAGAATGATGGTTTTTATTCTTATAACTGTGGCTATGTTTTTTTCTTGCACTTACAGTTAGAACTTTCATAGGTTCTACATAGTCATCCGGACGGTCGTCGTATTGGTATAATTCATATTTGTTGATGATGGCAATAACCTGGTTTGCCCAGGTTCTGCTACTGGCATAACCTCCGCGTTGAATCCCTTTCGCCCATGCGGCATAATCATATTGATCACATTCGTCAAATAATTTACTGAAAGAAGATCTGTTCTGTAATACTTCTACAAAATTATCGTAAGATTCATCTGCAGATTCGTAATCGCGGTAAGAGGAGTTGATGGTGGGGTTGCTGTTTGATCCTTTGATGCCAAAATGATTGTTTAAATGACGGGCTACTTTACTTTTACCAGCTGCAGATTCATGAATGGCTACTGCTAAAATTACACTTGCCGGAACATCATATTCTCTCATTAACTCCTGAGCATGATCTGTATGCTCTTCAACATAATCAGTGACCGTCTGGCTTTGGGCGTTATAACCCAGTAAAATTAGCACCAGCCAGATCAGCATTAGTTTTTTTGTTATCATATTTTATTTTTTTCTGATGATAAACAAGCCGTCCCTGACAGGTAAGATTAATTTCTCAACTCTATCATCCCCAGCTACTTTATCATTAAAAGTACTAATATTAATGGTGTCTTTGTCCTGTTGAAGTGTTAGTACTTTTCCACTCCACAGTACGTTATCAACAATGATCAATCCGCCAGGTCTTACGCTGTCAAAGATAAGATCGTAGTAGGTGCCATTGTTTTTCTTATCCGCATCGATAAAAACAAGATCAAAAGTCTCGTCTAAGTCGTTTATGGTATAGGTGGCGTCACCCATAATATATTTGATCTGTGAATGGTAAGGCGAGGCTTCAAAATAGCCGCGGACCCTATCTTCCAGTTCCATGTTTTTATCTAAAGTGTAAATGATTCCATCATCAGCGAGTCCTTCTGCCATGCATAAGGTTGCATAGCCGGTAAAGGTTCCTATCTCAAGAATACGTTTTGGGGTAATCAACTTACTTAACATGCTCAATACGCGCCCCTGGTAATGACCGGAAAGCATCCGTGGCATTAAAACCTTGAGGTTCGTTTCTCTGTCAATCCGCTGTAATAATTCGGATTCCGGTTCGCAGAAATTCAGCAGTAAAAGTTGTAAGTCGTCTTTAATCAGGCTCATGTAATGCTCTATAAACGGTGTTCTTCCATGAAATATTGTAAAATAATTGTTGCAGCGATGGTGTCTACCCTTTCTTTATTTCGACGGTCGTGTTTTTTCAGGCCGCTTTGGAGGATGGTCTGATGAGCCAGTTTAGAGGTAAACCGTTCATCAATCCAATGCTGAGGGATATGTGGGAAGCTCTTTTTCAATAGGGTAGAAAAGCCTTTTACATGCTGCATAGATTCGGATGGTGTCCCATCCATTTGTTTTGGCTCACCGAGAACAAAGGCTTCCACCTGTTCGGTCAGCATATATTTTTTTAAATATTCAACAATATCTTTGGGATGTATGGTATCCAGTCCTGTAGCAATAATTTGCAGTGGATCTGTAACGGCAATGCCGATACGTTTGGTGCCATAATCAAATGCGATAATACGGGACATAGCTGCAAAGATTGTTATAAATTTACTATTTTGCACCAAATGCAGTTTAAAGAGATCGTTGGACAAGAGGAAATAAAGCGTCAGCTGATACAAACAGTTGTGGAGAACAGGGTTAGTCATGCTCAGTTATTTCTCTCTGTTGAGGGGACCGGGTCTTTACCTCTGGCTATTGCTTACGCACAGTATATCAATTGTTTAGATAAAACAGATAAGGATAGTTGTGGTATTTGTTCGTCTTGCCGCAAGTATGAAAGATACATTCATCCTGACTTACATTTCTCTTATCCATTTTTTGCGTCAAAAGATGTTAAAATTGCTGTTGATGTATTGGATGAATGGAGAACAATGCTGCTTGCAGATCCATATGTTGATCTTGATATCTGGAGAGCACAGCTCAGCGCGGATAACAAACAGGCGAATATTAATATCGCTGAATGCCATGATATTATCAAGAAGCTAAGTTATAAAGCTTTCGAGGCCGAGACAAAGGTGCTGATTATGTGGCTGCCTGAGTATCTGGAAAAAGAAGGAAATTCGTTGTTAAAGATTATTGAAGAACCACCTGCAAATACTTTGTTCTTATTAGTGGCTAATAATCAGGAACACATTCTTTCTACTTTGCTGTCACGGACGCAAATTGTTAAAATCCCAAAACTTTCTTCGGAAACAATAGAAGATTACCTGATCAGCCATCATAGTTTGTCGGAAGAACATGCTTCTACCTATAGTTTTCTTGCAGATGGAAATTTAATTGAAGCCAAGTCGCAGGCTGCGCAGGCACATAATGACAATGCTGAAATTTTTGCTGAGTGGCTTAGAATGGGGTATGGAAACAGAGTTCTCGACCTGGTGAACTTTGTGGATCAGGCTGCAAGCTGGGGAAGAGAAAATCAAAAAAACTTTTTAAAGTACGGAATCAGTTTTTTAAGAGCGTGCAGTTTATTGATGAGCGGGGCAGACAGTTTAGTGAAATTGCCGGCCAGAACGCTTGATACCGCACAAAAGTTAAGTAAACATGTACTTGACCTGAATATGGCCTATGCTATTATTACAGAGCTGGAACAAGCACATTACCATATTGAACGGAACGCGAATCCGAAAATACTATTTTTAGATGTATCTTTACAATTGGTAAAAATAATCAAGTTTAAAACGCTCCCGAAAGGGACTCAACATATATACAATTAGTTATGGGATGTGGAAGTTGTTCTACAGGTGGCGGTTGCGCCCCCTCAGGCTGCAAAAGTAATGGTTCATGCCTTACTGGAGGTTGTCAGAAAATGGAAGTTTACGATTGGCTGTCTAATTTGGATATGCCTTCTAATTATAAGCCTTTCGAGGTTATAGAGGTTAAATTCAAAGGTGCGAGGAAAGAATTTTATCTGAATCATGACAATATCTATCTGGAAATCGGGGAACTGATTGCGGTAGAAGGTTCTACTGGTGGATATGATATCGGGCACGTCTCCTTAACGGGAGAACTGGTCCGGATGCAGATGAAACGACGTAAGACACCAATGGATCAGGTGACCCGGAAAGTTTACAGGAAAGCCACAGAGGCGGATGTAGATAAATGGAAACTGGCGAAAGACCTGGAGTGGGAAACCATGCATAAGGCCCGTACGCTTGCTCTGGATTTGCGGTTATCGATGAAAATCAGTGATGTAGATTACCAGGGAGATAAAACAAAAGCGACTTTCTTTTATACTGCCGAAGGGCGGGTAGATTTCAGGGAGCTGATCAAAAAGATGGCTGAGACTTTCCGCATAAGGATTGAGATGAGGCAAATCGGAATGCGTCAGGAAGCTGGAAGATTAGGTGGAATCGGGTCTTGCGGACGTGAATTATGCTGCTCAACCTGGTTAACTAATTTTAAAACAGTCTCCACCGCAGCAGCAAGATATCAGAATCTTTCTTTGAATACATTGAAACTTGCCGGACAATGCGGTAAGCTGAAGTGCTGTTTGAATTATGAACTGGATACTTATCTGGATGCTTTGAAAGATATTCCTGATCGTATTGAGAATTTACAGACTGAAATTGGGACTGCGCGTCATCAGAAAACAGATATTTTTAAGAAATTAATGTGGTTTAGTTATCCTAACCAGGAAGACTGGATTCCATTGAAAGTGGACCGTGTAAAAGAAATCATGGCCATGAATAAAAAAGGACAGAAACCGGTTAATTTAAAAGATGAAGCGGTAGAACTGGCTACGACTGTTTTTGTTGAGAAAACACCTGATTATGAGAATGTTGTTGGTCAGGACAGTTTAACTCGTCTGGACGATAAACCTAAAAATAAAAACGCAAGAAGTAGTAACAACAGGAATAAAACGAATGCACCAAACAGACCGGAACGTGGGGTGAAACCAGGACAGCCGGCTGCAAAAGCAGGACAACCATCGGCAAAACCGGGGCAACCAGCAGTGAAGCCAGGTCAGCCTGCTCAAAGAGCCGCTCAGGGGAATCAGAAACCTGCGGAAAATAGAAAATCTCAGGAACCTAAAAAAGCCCCTGAAGTTGTTAAAATGGAAGATGGAGAGGCTGCAAAAGCACCTTCTGCAAGCAGAAATAATAGAAGCAGGAATAACCGCCGACGTAACAAACCAACGGATAAGCCAAAGAATGAAGAGAATTAAAATTTTTGTATACGTGTTTTTCTGCTTTCTGATGACAGGATTGATGGGGTGCAATACGAATAACCTGATTGATACAAACGAAGAAATGCCCCAGCGCAACTGGAGTTATGTGAATAGAATCAAGGCTGTTGCAGACATTAAAGATCATGGAAAGCCTGTTAGTCTTCGGTTTAAACTGAGACATACAGCAGATTACAGGTATTCGAATATTTATATTTTAATGCATCTGAGTGGGCCTGGATTGCCTAAAGTCACCAGGCGCTTTGAGTATAAACTCGCGGAGCCGGATGGACAATGGTTAGGTAAAGGATCGGGGAATTTATATACTTATGTTCTTCCTTTATTAACCAATTATAATTTTCCGGACTCTGGGAAATACACGATAGAAATTGAACAAAACATGCGTGATAATCCATTAAAGGAAATCAGTGATGTTGGAATTATGGTTTCGGGAATTCCCGCGAAATAAGGAAATATTGATATTAAAACCCCGGCTGCATAAACAGCCGGGGTTTTTTATGTGGGGCTATAATAAGGGTAATAGTTGTTCTAGTGCCATTCCTCTTGATCCTTTGAGTAAGACAAGGCTATCAGTTAACGGATTGTCTTTTAACCATGCTTCTGCATCTTTCGGGGTATTGAAGAATAAACCTTTAAACTCGTTTTTTAACGCATAAAAATGTTTTCCGATTAAAATCACAGTATCTAATCCTGATTTTTCGGCTAGTGCAGCAATCTCATGATGTTGTTTCTCTGTTTCGGGACCTAATTCAAACATGTCGCCAATAATGGCAACCTTGGTTTTGGCTTGAAGTATAGAAATATTACCTAATGCTGCGGCCATGCTACTTGGATTGGCGTTATAGAAGTCGCAAATGACAGTATTGGTTGCTGTTTTGGTGAGTTGTGAGCGATTGTTATTGGGGAAATATCCAGAAAGGCCATCGTTGATCTGATCTGGACTAAGGTCAAAGAAATCGGCGATGCAAATTGCTGCAAGTACGTTTTCGAAATTATAGGCTCCGGTCAGATTAGCTTTAACCTGAAAGGATTCCTCCTGCTTTTTCCAGCTGAGTTCAATCAATGGGTCAGACTTGAGCAGTTGTCCGGTAACAGAATTTTCTCCTTCAGTTCCATAATAAACCAGGTGATTTAATCCGGCAACAATGCTCATTTCCAGAATAACAGCATTATCCTGATTGATAAATGCAATGCCATCTGTGTTTTTTAGATAAGCGAATAATTCGGCTTTTCCTTTTTTAACCCCTTCAAAACCTCCAAATCCATCCAAATGGGCCATTCCAATATTGGTGATCATTCCATGGGTTGGTTGTGCGATCGTGCATAAAAACTCAATTTCTTTCTGATGGTTAGCACCCATTTCAATTATTGCAATTTCTGTATTCTTAGTAATTGATAAAACTGATAATGGAACACCAATGTGGTTGTTCAAGTTCCCTTTTGTAGCAAAGGTTTGATATTTTTCGGCAAGTATGGCATTGATCAGTTCTTTGGTTGTTGTTTTTCCGTTACTTCCGGTCAGACCAATAATTGGAATACGAAGCTGTGAACTATGGTGACGGGCTAAATCTTGCAATACTGTTAATACATCTGCAACTAAAATACATTTATCATTTGCCTTGAAATCTGCATTATCTATAATTGCAAATGCTGCCCCTTGTTTTAAGGCCTCTGAAGCAAAGGTATTTGCATCGAAGTGCTCTCCTTTTAAAGCGAAAAACAAACAGCCAGCACTAATACTCCTGGTGTCAGTACAAACAACTGGATGTGACAGGTAATGCTGATAAATAGATTCAATCTGGGACATAGCTTAGGTTGTTGGAATAATCGTTGGTAAAATTACACTATCGATTACAAACAAAAAATATTCTTTAGTACTTTGGTGTTAAATTAACTTAATATTAATAACCTGACGATGCTGGCCTGATGAAAAAAAATATCCTCTCATTATTATTGCTGTTATTTTGTTTTACGGCTAGTCAGGCGCAGGTAAGCTCTCCGGATGTGTTTTTGGGCTATCCTTTGGGGACCAGATTTACGCCTCATTATCAGGTTCTGGCTTATTTCAAATACCTTGCTGGAAGTGATCACAATATCAAGCTGATTAATTATGGTAAAACCTATGAAAACCGGGAATTGCTGGTCGCTGTAGTGTCTTCGAAAGAGAATATGGGAAATCTGGAGGAGCTCAGGAAAAATAATTTAAGTTTAAGTAAGGCCGAAGGCGGACAAGTCAACCTCAATAAACAACCGGCAATTCTGTGGTTAAGTTATAATGTGCATGGAAACGAGGCTAGTTCCTCAGAAACAGCAATGAAAATGCTTTATACTTTAGCTGAAGGGGTAAACCGGCAAGTGAAGGATTGGTTGAAAAATACGGTTGTAATTATTGACCCTTGTTTAAACCCCGATGGGAGGGAAAGATATGTTAGCTATTATAATGCTGTTGTTGGTGTTGTTCCTGATGCAAATCCTCTTTCCAGGGAGCACAGTGAACCCTGGCCTGGCGGGCGCGTGAATCATTATTATTTTGACCTTAACCGTGATTGGGCGTGGCAGTCACAGATTGAAACACAGCAGCGTTTAGATTTGTATCATCAGTGGATGCCTGAAGTGCATATAGATTTTCATGAACAAAATTATAATGAACCGTATTATTTTGCTCCGGCAGCAGAACCTGTTCATCAGGATATTACAGCATTCCAACGCGAATTTCAAGTCATAACTGGGAAAAATAATGCGAAGTATTTTGATAAAAATGGCTGGCAGTATTTTACAAAGGAACGGTTTGATTTATTGTATCCTTCTTATGGGGATACTTATCCTTTATATAATGGTGCAATAGGGATGACTTATGAACAAGGAGGAATAGGTGCCGGATTAAGTGTGATTACCGCTAATGGAGATTCGCTAACCTTAAAGGACCGGATAAATCATCATTTAACGACAGGTCTGTCAACCTTGGAGACGGTATCTGATAATTCTTATAAACTTGTTGCGGAGTTTAAGAAATATTTTACACAGGCAGTGGCTTATCCTCCGGGAATTTATAAAACTTATGTTGTGAAAGCGGATAACCTGAGAAGAATGAAAAAAATGGCTGCCTTATTAAAGAAAAATAACATCAGGTATGCTTTTGGCGGAGATAAAACAATTGCTGGGGTAAATTTCGGAACAAAAAAAATGACCCTGTTCAGGGTTGGGAGAAATGACATGGTGATCAACCTTAAACAACCGGCTTCGGTTCTGGCTAATGTACTTTTTGAACCCCAAACTGTAGTGACTGATTCCAATACTTATGATATTACTGCCTGGGCATTACCTTATGCCTATGGTTTGAATGCCTACGCGTGTAAAGAATTGTTAAATGGGGAGTTTCCGGATCTGGAGCCCAGGAAAGATAGTCTCGTAGTTTTGACTAAGCCATATGGGTGGATTTTTACCTGGGATGCGGTAGAAGATGCACAAGTTTTAATCGCCTTGCATCGTGCTAATATTAAGGTTCGTATTGCTGAACAGGGTTTTACTGTTGGCGGAAAGGTTCATCAGGCTGGGTCGTTATTGATATACAGAGCTGAAAATGAGAAAGTCAGTAAACTGATTGAGTCAGATATGATTGCAATTTCTAAAAAGTTGAATAAATCGTTTCTTCCTATACTGAATAGTTATGTAGAAAAGGGGAAGGATTTTGGGTCTTCTGTTTACCCGTTGCTTCCTGTACCGAAAGTTTCGATGGTTACCGGTGCGGATATTTCTTCTCAAAGTGCTGGTGAGGTCTGGCATTTTTTTGAGCAGGAATTGCATTACCCATTGAGTATTATATCAGAACAAGGTATTGGGAACTTAAACATAACAACAACAAATGTTTTGATTTTACCTGATGGTACTTATATGCGCAGAAATATGGAAAAACTGGAAGACTGGATTAATCTTGGTGGGAAAGTGATTTTAATGGAAGAGGCAATCTCCAGTGTAGCTGGAGTAAAGCCTTTTGATATTAAAAAGAAGGAAATGCCAGCTGCAAAAGAGGTCTTTTCCCGTACATATAAGGAAAAAGACAGAGATAATTCGGCAGATGCCATTCCTGGAGCTATATATAAGGTTACGCTGGATAGAAGCCATCCTTTCTCAATTGGATTGGGAGAGGTCTATTATACATTAAAAACTGATGATAAGATCTATGATCCTTTACAAAAAGGATGGAATGTAGGTATACTTAGGCAAGATGCCTATGTGACTGGAATAGCGGGTAAAAATGTGCAGGAAAAGCTTTCTCAGGGAATGTTATTTGGTGTTCAACCTGCTGGTAAAGGAAATATTGTCTACCTGGCTGGGGATTTATTATTCCGTTCTTTTTGGGAGAGTGGGAAGCAACTCTTTGTAAACACAGTTTTTCTCGTTTTTTGATTAAAAACATGATTTAGGGTAATTATATTCAGCTTTTGTGCTGTTTTTTCTGTAGATCACCTGTTTTTGTTCGGAACGGTGATATTGTTTGATGTTTCCGATAACTTCAAGGCATTATTTTGTGCATATTGTTGTTTATGGAATTTTATTTCGGCAATATGGTCCTAGTCACAATTGTCATTTAAATGTCAATTTGCTGTATCTTTTTAGTATTCGACTAAATCGACATTTGCAAAAATCTACCTTAGATACTCAATCAATTAACTAACCTAAATAATATCATTTTATGAAAAGACTTATACTAAGTTTATTCGTTTTTCTATTTGTTGCGGGAGCCGCAATTGCACAGGAACGGATAGTAACTGGTACCGTGAAAGGAAAGGATGACGGCCTTCCTATGCCAGGTGTATCAGTAAAAGTAAGAGGGACTGCCACAGGTACATCAACAGGGCCTGATGGTAGATATTCTCTTAAAGTAGCGGCCGGGGCTACATCGCTTGAAATTTCTTCGGTTGGGTTTATTCGCCAAACCATTTCAATTGTCTCCGGATCTGTTTTTAATGTTTCATTAAGCCAGGATTCTCAATCATTAGGAGAGGTTGTGGTAACAGCCCTTGGTATTTCTAAAGAAAAGAAAACGATTGGTTATGCTGCAACAACGGTAAAATCAGAGGAAATTAACAAATCGGCTGCTGTAAGTTTAGTGGGCGGTCTGCAAGGTAAAATTGCAGGAGCAACGATTTCAAATACTTCTGGTTCTCCAGGTGGTTCAACTAAGGTTATCCTAAGAGGATTTTCTTCTATAACTGGAAGTAATCAACCTTTATACGTAATTGATGGCGTGCCTCTGGATAACTCTACTTCGAGTTCAACTGATAATTATGACTTTGGAAATAATGCGAACGATATAGATCCAAACAATATCGAAAGCATGAATATTCTTAAAGGATCTGCTGCAACCGCTTTGTATGGTTCAAGAGGATCAAGTGGTGTAATTATCATCACCACTAAAAATGGTAAAGCAGGAAAATTCCAGGTGGATTTTTCTACTGCGGCCACACTTACTAAAGTAGGCTCGCTGTTTACACCACAGAGTACGTATGGTCAGGGATGGAATGGAACTTTTATCCCTTCTGAAAATGGAAACTGGGGTCCGAAATTTGATGGACAAGAAAGAGTTTGGGGTGCAGTTGTGGATAATTCTCAATTATTGAAGCCATACTCATTTATTAAAAATAACATTCGTGATGCACTTACAACCGGCGTAGAGCTGAATAATAATATTGCGATAAGCGGTGGAAATGAAAATAGTACTTTTTACTTTGCTTATGGCAATATCAATAGTAACGGTTACCTTCCAACAAATGCAGATACTTATAAAAGGAATAACGTTTCCTTAAAAGGATCTACGAAATATAAAAATTTCGCCATTGACGGGTCAATTAATTACGTTGCTAAAACGCAAAGATTTGTAACTACTGGTGATGGAGCATCGGGTATCGGATCATCTTTTTATTCTGATATTTTACAAATTCCCAATGATATTCCAATTAAGGATCTGAGAGATTACAAGAATAAATTTTTCAACGTAGATAATTATTTTACTCCTTATGCTGAGAACCCATATTATTCTATCTATGAAAATGGCAGTAAAAATAAGGCTGACCGTGTTTATGGTAACGTAAATATGACTTATAAAGCTGCAGACTGGTTGACTTTTCAATTTCAGCAAGGTGCTGACGTGAGTAATTCTCAGGTTAAAATCTGGCACAATTCAAATGCGCCTTCTATTGGCAGTTATAATGCAGGTGGAAACATTGAAGGATCTTCAAGGGCTCCTGATGTAGGTAATGTGGTTGAACAGTCGTTTAAAAGTTTTGAATATGATACTAAGCTAAATGCTATTTTCAAAAAACAATTAAGTTCAAAATTTGATATTGACGGTTTAATTGGTGCCAATTATAATGACAGGGGTTTAAGAAATCTGAGTACTTCGATTGAAGATCTTGCGATACCTGGTTTTTTTGATATCAGTAATAGTTCTAACAAGCCAAGAAGTACAGAAACAGAAAGTCACAGAAGGTTATTCGGTGCTTATGCATCAGCAACACTTGGTTACAATAGATATTTGTATTTGACAGTAACTGCAAGAAATGACTGGTCTTCAACCTTAGCGCCAGGTAAAAACAGTTATATCTATCCTGGAGCAAGTTTAGCATTTCTTGCCTCTGAGGCTTTTGATATGTCTAAAACTCCAATCAGTTATCTGAAATTAAGAGCGAGTTACGGACAGACAGGTAGTGATACAAGTCCATACAGAATTTACAATACTTTAACTGCAACAAATGTGCCGTTGAGTTTTGGAAATATTTCATTCCCTGTTAGTGGTGTTCCTGGGTTTACTATTGATAATACAATCAGAAATCCGGACTTGAAACCTGAAAGAGTTACTGAGTATGAGCTTGGGGGTGAGATCAGATTATTTAAAGATAGAGTTAGTATTGATGCAAGTTATTACAATAGGATAAGAAAGGATCAGATCTTAGCTGTACCTATTGATGCTGCATCTGGCTATAATTTTTCTTTCGAGAATTTTGGTAAAGTAAGAAACAGAGGTGTTGAGGTTACATTAGGTGTAAAACCTGTTGTATCAAGAGACTTCCAATGGAATCTGAACTATACTTTCGCAAGAGACAGAAACTTAGTTCTTGAATTACCTGCTGGATTAGAAAAGGTAGTTATTAATAATGCTTATGACGCAGATTTTGTGGCAATAGTAGGTCAGCCATTGGGAACTATTCAGGCTCCAGTTGCTTCTTACGATCCACAAGGAAGAATTATTGTTGATGACAAGGGACTTCCTGTTCAAGCTGCAGTGAATGCTAATTATGGTTCTATGCAACGTGACTTTAGTATGGGACTGACTAACTCTTTCGCCTATAAAAACTGGACTCTGGGCTTTACATTGGACTGGCAAAAAGGTGGTGTCTTTTATTCGGGAACAGCAGATTTATTAAATTTTGTTGGGTCTGACAAAAAAACATTGTATAATGACCGCAGACCATTTATTGTTCCTAATTCGGTGCAACGGATGACAGGTGCTGATGGTTCAACTACTTATGTTGAAAACATGAAGCAGATTACTGAATCACAGCTCCAGGATTATTACTACCCTACTACAAACAGGGGAATGGCTTATCAAAATAGAATTTTAAGTAAATCGTTCCTGAAACTGAGAGAGGTTGTCTTAACTTATGCTATACCAAAAGAAATCTTAGGAAAAATTCTGGCTCAACGGGCTACAATCTCTGTTTTCGGCAGAAACTTAATCACCTGGTTGCCTGCTTCAAACCAGACTATCGATCCTGAGGTTTCAAACTTTGGTAATGACCTGAGAAGTGAATTTGGTGAATTCAGAACATCTCCTCCGGTAAGGTTCTTCGGAGCATCGTTAAAGGTTACATTCTAAAAACTGAAAAATGAAAAAGACTAATTTAAAATATAATACGCTGATACTTTCAGCAGTTCTGCTGCTTTCATTCGGATGTAAAAAAACGCTGGATGTTAACACAGACCCGAATAATCCTTTAATTGAAAGTGCTACCCCGGAGGTATTATTCCCATCCGCTGTGCTGTCCACTGCGGGCAGAGTTGGAGGAGAATTGACTATTCTTGGTGGTATGTGGTCTCAATATTTTACGCAGGCTAATTCTTCCAATCAATATAAAAGTATTGATTCTTACAATCTGACGAAAAATGACATTAATGGTAACTACCAGGAGTTATTTGCCGGAGCTTTGGCAGATTATCAGTTGGCACTCTCTAAAGCACAGACTAGAAGTGATTGGAGATATAATTTAATGGCTACTGTAATGAAGGCTTATACTTTTGAAATACTGGTAGATTTGTATGATAAAGTTCCATACACCGAAGCATTTCAGGGAAAAGCGAATCTGCAGCCTAAATTTGATGACGGAGACAAAATCTATACTGCCTTATTAGGGGAGATAGATGCTGCTTTGGCAAAAGATTACAGAACGATTCCTTTAACAGCTAAACAGCAGAAAACGGATTTTCTTTTTAATGGAGATATGGAATTATGGACTCAATTTGCGAATACATTAAAGTTAAAGATGTATTTAAGAATGATTAATGCTAATCCAGCAGCTGCTCAGGCAGGAATTGCCAAGCTTTACCAGTCAGGTGCTACTTTTTTAAGTATAAATGCAGGAATTGCTAAATTTGATGGTACGCCTGATAATAGTAACCCATTTTATGAATATAATATCAGACGTTTGAATGTAGCAACGAATATCCGGGCAAGTGTAACTTTCTCCAGCTGGTTAGTTAATAATGGTGACCCAAGAGCAATTACATATTTTGGTACAGCTAATCCAACGGCAATACATCAGGGTGATTTTTCTGCTTCAGCAATTGATCAGCCTACCTATGCAAATGCAACTGTATTTTCTCAGAAAGCTACTGATCCTGTTTGGTTTATTACAACGGCAGAATCTTATTTTATGCAAGCTGAAGCTTTGGAACGTTATTTTGGCGGAACAGGAGCAAAAGCGATGTATGATCTTGGTTTAGCAGCAGCTTTTAAACAATCAAATCAGACGCTTTCACCAGATCTTATTGCAACATATGCTTATCCTACAGGAACACTGGAAAGTAAAGTTGAAGCTATCATTACTCAGAAATGGGCCTCTTTTCCTGGATCTCATGATCTTGAAGCATTTTTCGAACAGCAGCGTACGGGTTATCCTAAGATTAGTGCTGTTTATTCAACCGATGCGAATTATGTACCTGGTCAGTTGGTTTATGCTAAAAATGGTGTAACTCCAGGAAAACAATTCCCAAGAAGGCTGGTTTTTCCGGCGTCATCGGTGGATAGGAACAAAAATGCACCTGCATTGGTTCCAATTACTACTAAGGTATGGTGGGCTAAATAATGAGGTTTAATTTAAAGAAAATGATGAAAAAAAATATAGCAATTCTCGGACTAGTAGTAATTCTAGGTCTGACATTCAGCTCTTGTGAAAAGGAGCCTTCATTTAATTATCCGGATGGAAAAGTCGGGATTTCTAAAGTAACTGTGTACCCTATAGTGACCCTTAAAGGAGAAAGGGTTATTGTGTTAGTCAAAGGAACTGCATTTGTAGACCCGGGAGTTACGGCTTTGGAAGGAACAAATTCTTTAACTCCGGTTGTTACTGGTAGCGTTGATGTGAATACAGCAGGAGTTTATACAATAACCTATACTGCTACAAATAAGGACGGGTTTCCGGCGGCTACCTCAAGAACAGTCGCGGTGTATGATACTATGGCAGATGCGGCTGCAAATGATTTTTCTGGGTCATATGTTAGAGGCTCAAATGGTCAGGTTGCAGTCTGGACAAAACTTGCTCCGGGTGTTTACTCTGTAGTGAATCCAGGAGGAGCTGTTGGTGCATCACTTTCGGTTATCGTATTTAATCAGACTGGAACATCAATAAAGATTCCTCAGCAAAATGCAAGTGATGGTACCTCGACTAGTTCTGCTAATGAAAGTTACAGTCTTGCTACATCATCTTTCTCATGGGTAATTAATAATCCGGGGTATGGTCCTTCGCTTCGTTCATTTGTTAAACAATAATTAAAATAGCTAATATGAAAAAATACTTATATATATTAACACTATGTGTGTTGGCTTTCACATCTTGTAAGAAAGATGTAGATCCAGGGGGGACTGCTGTGCAAAGTCTGGCAAATGAATGGTACGTGCAGGTTCAGGTTGTTGATTTAACTCCTGGTGCTCCAACGCCTGCTGTTAATACAAAGTATTATAAGATGTCTACTTATAATACTGCGGATAATCAACCTAATATGATTTGGTTTGATGATACTAATGGTTATACTCAAGTTAAGTTGAAGGCCAATGCTGACGTGGCGGGATTGAGCTTTTCTGCTACAGGCGCAACAGATGTTAACGGTTCCACTGATAAAGTGACTATTTCCAATGCCAAGATCGTTAAGGACGGTGCCGTAGGTCCTTCTTCTAAGGCAGTTACTGATGCTATTTCGTATGATGTAAAGTTCTCAAGTGATAATAATTTAATAACTTACAAATTTAAAGGCTATGCCAGAACTAGGTTTGTTGGCGATGACCACTAATAGATAAAGACTATTTATAGTTAAAACCCTGCATTGTCGAAGGATAGTGCAGGGTTTTTTGTTTTACTTAAGTTTCGACAAAGCTAAACCGATTAAGTATTAAGAGATGGGCGTTAAGTACTTGAATTGCAGTAGATTTGTGTAAATATTTTTAGTGAAATGCTTGATTTAGCCTGTTATTTAGCCTTTATTTGCTGTAATATTTTTATGTTGTAACACGTAAAAAAGCAGGAAAACATAATATTCAGAATATTTTACTTTATATTAGGACCCTATTAACTTATTAATAACCTAGACAATTAATTTTATGAAAAAACTTATACTAAGTTTATTCTTGTTTCTGTCTTTTGCAGTAGCTGCATTGGCTCAGGAAAGGACAATAACAGGTACTGTTACTGGGAAGGATGATGGGCAACCTATTCCTGGTGTCAGTGTCAAAATCAGAGGAGGCCAAGGTGGCGCTCAAACTGGATCTGACGGAAAGTATGCAATCAAATTGCCAGCAGGTGCTACTGGTATTGAATTCACCTCAATTGGTTACGTTTCTCAATTTGTTCCGCTGAGAACCGGAAATGTAATTAGTGTTAGTTTATTATCAGACTCTAAATCATTGGGTGAGATTGTAGTAACTGCTAATGCGATTAAAAGAGAAAAAAGAACTTTAGGTTACTCTGCTCCAACTATTAAGGCTGCGGAATTGACTGAAAGTGGTAGCCCTAGTGCAATCAACTCTTTAGTTGGTAAAGTAGCGGGTGTAAATATCTCAACTTCTTCTAATTCACCTGGTAGTTCATCAAGAGTTGTGCTTCGCGGTGGATCTTCTATTTCAGGATCTAACCAGGCGCTTATTGTTGTTGATGGGGTTCCTGTAGATAACTCTAGTATCATTGGTGGAGCTGGTAGTTCAGCAAGTGCTGGTGCATCTTCTTTATCAAGTGTTGACTTTGGAAACAGAGGTAATGATATTAATCCTGATGATATTGCTTCAGTAACGGTATTGAAAGGTCCTGCTGCTGCTGCTCTTTACGGATCTCGTGCATCAAACGGTGCTTTAATCATTACGACTAAAGGAGGTACTAAAAATGCTGAAAAAACTTCCATTACTTTTAATACTTCAAATACATTCTCTTCAGTATTGAAATTACCTGATTTTCAAAACGAATATGGTCAAGGTTACTATCAGGCTGATAAAGTAACAGGAAAACCTATTTTCGTAAATGGTCAACCTGTTTACAATGGAGATTTTAGAGAAAATGGTAGCTGGGGTGCTCCTTTTACAGGTGTAGTACAGCCTTGGGGTCAATCTATTGATGGTTTTCGTCAGACAAAAGCGTATTCTGCTGTTAAGAACAGTGTTCGCGATTTCTTTGATACAGGTTTCGCAACAGATAATAACTTAAGTCTTTCTGGCGGTGGTGAGAAAACAACTTTTTATTTAGGCTTGAACGGATTAAATTCTAATGGTGTTTTCCCTGGTGATAAAGATGTTTTCAATAAATATGGCGTAAGATTTAATGGTACAGCTGATTTTAATAATAAATTTTCAGCAGGCGTGTCTTTTAACTACAGTAAAATCAGTGCTAACCAGGTTGCTGGTGGTCAGGGTGCTTCATCTGTATACAATAACGTATTGCAGTCACCAAGAGATATTAGTTTAGTTGGTGGAAAAGATTTGACTAACAAATACAATGGTTATGGCTACACTGACGCAAATGGTGTTGTTCAAAATAAATCGTATGGATATTACGGTGCTTATACGCTGAATCCATATTGGGTACTTCAAAATTTTGATAACCTTAATGATGTAAGCCGTGTAACTGGTAACGTTAACCTTGCATACAAACCATTAAAATGGCTTGATGTAACAGAAAGAGTCGGTATAGATACTTACTCTGACCGTCGTAGAACTTTAGCGCCAAAATATAGCTTTACTCCTGCTGCTGGTGATAATGCACCTTACTCTGGTAGTAATATCAGAACAGGTAATGGTTTATATGAAATTGACCAGTATAATGTTACTGAGTTGGTGCATGATTTAATGATCACGGCCCGTCATAAATTCAATGAGGATTTTGAAGGATCTTTTATGGTCGGAAACAATGTTCGCCAAAGATCGGCAAACTCATTGCTAACTGCGACGAATTCATCTGGTGGTTTAGTAGTTCCAGGATGGTATAATCTTGCTAACAGTAATGGACCAGTGAATGTTATTTTAGATAACATAAGCAGAAGAAGATTAGTCGGTTTATATGCAGATTTAAACTTGTCTTATAAAAACTTCCTTTTCTTAGAAGGAACAGCTAGAAATGACTGGTCTTCTACTTTGCCTCCACAAAATAATTCATTCTTTTATCCAAGTGTTAGTGCATCATTCGTATTCTCTGAGTTATTAAAGAATTCGTCAGTTAATAACTGGTTAAGCTACGGTAAAGTTAGATCAAGCTGGGCACAGGTAGGTAATGATACTGATCCTTATCAGTTATATACAACATACTCAAGAGGATTGATTAACGGAAACTTTGGAAATACTACTTTCCCATTTGGTAATGTGGCTGGATTAACTGCCAGTCCTACAATTGGGAATAATAACCTGAAGCCAGAAAAAACTTCTTCTTTTGAAGTAGGTACAGAACTTGGATTTTTTGATAGCAGAATCTCTGTAGATTTCAGTTATTATAAAAACAATTCGAAAGATCAGATTATTGCTGTTCCAATTCCTAACTCGACAGGATATGGTTTTGCTTTAGTAAATGCAGGTCAGATTCAGAATAAAGGTATTGAATTGAGTTTAAGAGGAACTGTTGTTAAATCAACAAATGTAAACTGGGAACTTTATGGTACGTTCACTAAAAATAACAGTTTAGTAGTATCTCTATTACCAGGAGTTGAACAAATCAGTATTCCAGGTGGTGCTTCAGGTATAACTGCTGTAGCTGCTGTGGGAAGACCATATGGTGAGTTCTATGCAGTTGACAATCTAAAAGATGCACAAGGAAGAACAGTTGTTGATCCTAAAACTGGTCGTCCTTTGCCAACTTCTCAGGCACAATATCTAGGAAGTTATAATCCTAAATTCCAGGCTTCATTCGGAACAAATTTCCGTTATAAACAACTTACCTTTGGAATGTTGTTTGACATGAAACATGGTGGTGTATTCTATTCAAGAACTAAAAGCACACTGGCATTTGTTGGAACTTCTGCCGAAACAGGTGGAGAAAGATTTAACCTAATCTGGCCAAACTCAGTTACCTTAGATGCTGCTGGTAATAGTGTTCCAAATACTTCTGTTACTTACAATAAACAGGATTACTATGGTGGAAGTTTAAATCCGGGAACAAACATTGTTGATGCTTCTTATGTAAAATTACGTTCGGCAAATATTTCTTATGCGTTCACTAAGGATCAATTAAGACGTACTCCATTTGGCGCATTGTCGGTGGGCGTTTTTGGTAATAATTTATTTATCTGGACTCCAAAATCGAATCAATATGCTGATCCGGAAGTTAACTCTGCTGGTGCAGGTAACTTGCAAGGTTTTGACTTTACTGCTCAACCTTCGCTTCGTAACTACGGTGTTAATTTAAAAGTTTCATTCTAAAAAAAAACTCAATTATTATGAGAACGAATAATATTATTAATCCTAAGAAGTTATTACTTCTGCTTTTTATTGCCGTGATTGGATTTTCAGGGTGTAAGAAATTTTTAGATATTAATCAGAACCCAAACAATCCGGATAGTGCTGACCCTAACTTGCTTTTACCTACTGTACAGGCTGCAGTTGGACAGCTTGTCGGAAATGCATTTCAAGTATATGGTGGTATCTGGGCTCAGTACTGGACACAAAGTCCAAACTCTGGACAGTACAAAACGATTGACCAATATAATCTGGCAAATACTGCTTTTGACAGACCATGGTTAACTATTTACCGTAATGCTTTGGTTAATTCGGAGGCTATTATTAATGATAAAACTCCTAACATTGAGTATACTAGAGGTATTGCTTATCTTATGAAAGCATATACAGTTCAGGTTACTACTGATGCATTTGGTGATATTCCAGTTGCTGAGGCAGTAAATTATGCTAAATATCCTGCGCCTCATTATCAAAGCCAGGAAATAGTTTATGATAGTATCTTTAAATTTATTGATAAAGGTGTTGCTTTACTAAGTGTAACGTCACCTCTGTCTCCTGGTAGTCAGGATCTAGTTTTTAATGGAAGTGCTGTAAAGTGGAAAGCATTCGCAAATACGCTGAAGCTTAAAGCTTATTTAAGAATTGCTTATGTTAACCCAGCTAAAGCTAATGCTGGTATTACTGCATTATATGCAGCTAGCCCGACTTTTTTGACTGAAGATGCAGCAATTAAGTATTTAACTATCGGTGGGAATGAAAACCCGCTATATAATGAGATGGTTGGATTGAGCAGAACACAGAATTTAGTAGCGAGTAAAACAGCTGTTGATGCTTATGTGAAAAACAACGATACAAGATTGCTTAAATTCTATAATCCGATTGCAACTGGTGACCAGACTAAGATCACTGCTATCCCACAAGGTAGTTACCAGGCAAACGCTGGTTCGGTTGTTTCTATTCCTACTGCATTGGTTGGAGCTGATCCACTTCTTACTGCATCGGCTACTGCTCCTGTTAAATTATTCTCGGCTGCTGAGAGTTATTTCCTTCAGGCAGAAGCTGTTGCCAGAGGATATGCAGCTGGTGATGTAAATACATTATATACACAAGGTATCAGTGCAAGTTTCTCTGCTACAGGAAATCCAGCAGATGCTGCAGCATATACTGCAACTGCTCCAGATGGATTGTTAGCATTAACCAGTGCTGCTGACGTTGAAGGTAAAGTTAAAGCGATTATTACCCAGAAGTACTATGCTTTAAATGGTTTTCAGGGTTTTGAGGCCTGGACTGAATATCGCAGAACAGGATATCCAACATTTCTTGTGTTATCTGTAGCTTCTCAATTAGGGGGAAACAGAATGCCACAGCGTATGTTATATCCAAGTAGTGAAGCACTTTCTAATAGCAACTTCCCTGGTAGTTTACCTCTGTATACTCCAGTTTGGTGGGCTACTAAAAAGTAATCTTTCCAAAAACTGGATAGTTCTAAGTACTAATATTTAAAAGGAACGAGCCCGATATTTTATCGGGCTCGTTCCTTTTAAGTCGTTTTTATATATTATGATGCCTTTGATAATTTATTGATACGACAGCGTTACTTCATGGCTTTTAACATGAAGAATTGCATTGCGGCCAATAATCAATGCCTGGTTATCTGGAATATGACCTACAGGAAAATTAAAACAAACGGGATAATCATATTCGCTGACAATCTCCAAAATAAGCTCCTCTGGAGTCTGTCCAAAAGGAATTTCCTGTGGTTCGATGTTATTAAAGGCTCCGATAATTAAGCCTTTTAAATGGGCTAATTTTCCGCTGCGTTTCATCATGCGCAGCATTCGGTCTATGGCATATTCCTGTTCACCCACATCCTCTAGGAATAAAATTTTATTTGTATAATCCATTTCAGAAATTGAGCCTGTCATTGCAACCAGGAGTGATAAATTCCCTCCAATTAAAACAGCTTCTGCCTGACCAGCGCGATTTGGAAAGGTACTGGTGTAAAGATATTTGAGATTTTCTCCAAAAAGAGCTTTCCTTAACGTTTCTAATGATAAGGGGCTTCCGCCCTCATAAGAGGCAGGCATTTGACCATGAATGCTTTGGGTATTAAGAGCTGAATTTGCGTGAGAGAGAAATGTCGTTGTATCACTGAAGCCAACAATCCATTTTGGACTTTCTTTAAAGATGCTGAAGTCTAATTTGTCGATAATCCGGATACCGCCATAGCCGCCTCTTGCAGCAAGAATGGCTTTTATGCTTTTGTCATCTAAAAATGATTGTAGGTCTGATGCCCTTAAATCATCGTCTCCTGCAAAATTAAAATGTTCACTGTGAACACTTTTTCCGATTATTACCTGTAGTCCCCAATCTTCTAATAAGGCAATTGCTGAAGCAATAGATTTCTTTAATTTGTTGGCGGGGCAGACAATCGCAATTTTGTCTCCTTTTTTTAAGTAGGGCGGCTGTTTAATCATTGGTAAAACTCTTATCTTTGACAAAATAATAAAAATAGTTTTGGATAACAGTAAAATAAAA
This sequence comes from Pedobacter sp. PAMC26386, assembly GCA_014302835.1. Taxonomy (GTDB): domain Bacteria; phylum Bacteroidota; class Bacteroidia; order Sphingobacteriales; family Sphingobacteriaceae; genus Pedobacter. The sequence continues at coordinate 4,542,545 of CP060294.1, read as the reverse complement.
AGATATACCGTTACGGCGGCATTACCCTATACAAATGGTCCTGTGCACATTGGGCATTTAGCTGGTGTTTATTTGCCTGCTGATACTTACGTGCGTTACCTGCGTTCAAATAAAAGAGACGTTAAGTTTATTTGCGGCTCTGATGAGAATGGTGTACCTATTACATTAAAGGCTAAAAAAGAAGGTGTTACTCCACAGGTTGTGGTTGATAAGTATCATAAAATTATCGGAGATTCTTTTAAGGAGTTTGGTGTGTCTTTTGATATCTATCACCGGACCTCTTCTCCAATGCATCATGAAACGGCATCTGATTTCTTTAAAACGCTTTATGATAAGGATGTATTTACTGAAGAAGTAACAGAGCAGTATTATGATGAGAAAGCACAGACTTTTCTGGCAGACCGTTATATCACAGGGACTTGTCCAAAATGTGGTCATGAGAATGCTTACGGAGATCAGTGCGAAAATTGCGGAAGTACTTTAAATGCGACTGACCTGATTAACCCTAAATCAACGCTGTCTGGTGAGCCTCCGGTTCGTAAGGAGACTAAGAACTGGTTCCTGCCATTAGAGAAGTATGAAGCACAGTTAAGAACTTATATTGAAGGACATCCAGAGTGGAAACCGAATGTTTCTGGTCAGTGTCAAAGCTGGTTAAATGCAGGCTTGCAGCCAAGGGCAATGACCAGGGATCTGGACTGGGGTGTAAAAGTTCCAGTGAAGGATGCTGAAGGGAAAGTATTGTACGTTTGGTTTGACGCACCAATTGGTTATATCTCTGCAACGAAAGAGTTGTTCAGTTTCGCTGGTATGGAAGGTGCCAATCCTAAAGCGGATGAGTATTATTTGAACAAGGATGGTATAGAAAAAGGAAGTTGGGAAGACTATTGGAAAGATGATTCTACGAAATTGGTGCATTTTATTGGAAAAGATAATATTGTATTCCATTGTATTATTTTTCCGGCAATGTTAATGGCTCATGGCGATTACATCCTTGCTGATAATGTCCCTGCAAATGAATTTCTGAATTTAGAAGGGCAAAAGATTTCTACTTCTAAAAATTGGGCAGTGTGGTTGAATGAATATTTGCTTGAATTTAAAGATAAACAGGATGTATTGCGTTATGTTTTAACAGCGACGGCTCCTGAAACTAAGGATAATGATTTTACCTGGAAAGATTTTCAGGCGAGAAACAATAATGAATTGGTTGCGGTATTAGGCAACTTCATTAATAGAGTGGTTGTACTAACCCACAAGTACTTTGATGGCAAGGTACCTGCGCTAATGGAGTTGAATGTGCTGGATCAGCAGGTGATTGATGAGTTGGCTTTATATCCTGCAAAAATTGGTGCTTCTATTGAGGTTTATAGATTTAGAGAGGCTTTAACCGAGGTGATGAATGTTGCTCGTTTAGGGAATAAGTACCTGGCAGAAACTGAACCGTGGAAAGTTATTAAATCAGATGAGAACAGGGTTAGAACGATCTTAAATATCAGTTTGCAAATTGTTGCGAGTCTTGAGATTTTAATTGAGCCATTTTTACCTTTTACTGCGGATAAGCTAAGGGGAATGCTGAATCATGAGGGACATTTGTGGGCAGATGCAGGTAAAATGAATTTATTACAGACTGGTCACCAGTTGAATGAGACTGCTTTGTTATTTGATAAGGTAGAGGATATTGATGTGCAGACTCAGATTGATAAGCTAAATCAAAGTAAGGTAGATAATATAGCGGCTAATGTTGTTGTTTCTCCAGCTAAGGAAAATATTGATTTCGATCAGTTTAGTGCAATGGATATTCGAGTAGCGACTATTATCGCCGCTGAAAAGGTAGAGAAGACTAAAAAATTATTGAAACTTACATTAGATACAGGATTAGATGAACGTACAGTAGTTTCTGGAATTGCAGAATATTTTACGCCAGAAGAGGTAGTTGGTCAACAGGTTAGCTTACTGATCAATCTTGCTCCAAGAGAAATCAAAGGAATTTTGTCTCAGGGGATGATTTTAATGTCTGAAAATTCAGATGGAAAACTTACTTTTGTATCGCCTTTACAAAACCATGTTAGTGGAAGTGTAATCAGGTAGTACTGGTCCCGTAGTTCAACGGATAGAATAGAAGTTTCCTAAACTTTAGATATGAGTTCGATTCTCGTCGGGACCACTTTAATAACATTTTAAACATCATAAGCAGCCTTTACAGATCGTGGAGGCTGTTTGTGTTTTATCATTTTAGAGATAACAGCGATATACCGACAACCAAACCGACAACCAAATAAGAGTTGTCACTGGTTCAAAGAATCGCAACATGGCAGAGATTAACTTCAATCTTAGAAAACCAAACTCGGAAACCGAGACACCCATCAATGTAATTATCAGATACGACGGTTTAAAACTAGTCTACTCAAGTGGTAAAAAGATAATCCCCAAATATTGGGACATTATCAACCAGAAAGCCAGAAAAGTTGAGCCCCTCCCCAAAAACTAGCTAGTTAAAACTAGAGAATCGGGCGTTAAACCATCCAAGGAACTATGTGGTCTGAATGAATTATATTCTTCACGCCATAGCGCAATTTTCTCCTTAGCATCTGCTATCGAGAGGAACCAATTAGTGTTTAAGCATTCATCTCGAAAGCTTCCATTGAAAGACTCAATATACGCATTATCTGTGGGTTTTCCTGGTCTGGAAAAGTCCAGAATGACGTGCTGGTCGTATGCCCATTTATCTAATGCTTTTGAAATAAACTCACTACCATTATCTACTCTTATTTTCTTTGGGACAATGCCTTTTTTAATCCGAATAGATTCTAAAACTTCGACTACCTGATCACCTTTTATTCCCTGATCGGCATAAATATCCATACACTTTCTACTGTAATTATCGACTATATTTAAGGTGCGGAATTTTTTGCCATCGAAGAGCTGATCAGCCACAAAATCCATACTCCAGCATTCATGTAAACTGGTGGCCGGCTCACGATCCAGCCGATGTGAACCGGCTCGGTTACGCCTTGGTCGTTTACTTCTAAGGTTAAGATTCTCAAGTTTGTATAATCTGTGAACTCTTTTGTGGTTAACTTTCCAGCCTTCTCTTCTCAGCAAAGTCAAGATGCGCCACATCCCATATCGCAACCTAACCTCTGCAATTTCCTTGATCCTCAATGTCAACATTCGGTTGTCCCTGGGTTTTGCCTGATATGAAAAAGTAGTTCTTTTTTGGACGATTACCCGGCATGCGCGTCTTTGTGATATGCGAAAGTCCTGAATTAAGGTCTTGGCCAGCTCTCTCAACTGAGCTGGCCTTAGAGCTTTTTTTTCAGCACCTCCTGTAGCATATGTTTATCTAAACTTAGGTCAGCAACCAGCTTTTTTAATTGAGAGTTTTCTTCCTCCAATTGTCGTAACTTTCGAAGTTCTGTCACCCCTAAGCCACCATACTTCTTCTTCCAATTGTAGAAAGTAGCTTCACTAACCCCCATTTTTCTACAAACCTCTGAAACAGCGACACCAGTTTCAGATTGTTTGATCGCAAATACGATCTGTGCCTCAGTAAATTTGCTTTTTTTCATCGCAATTATTTGTTTTAAGTTATCAATAATTGCCCGATTTTTCTACTTTAGAATGGCCAAGTTTTTCGGGGGGACGTCACAAATAAAACAGGATATATTGATCCGTTGTTTATATTTGATAGATAGACATTTACCTGCCATCCGCATGCTAACAGACAAGAAATACAAATCTGATAAGATTGTTAAGCCATTTTTGGTTATTTTATGGATATTACCTTTTATAGCATATTATAGCCATCAACGTCAGGGTGTAATAATTGGATTAATATTTATGGCCATTACATTTTTATTTGGCCTTACAACCTTTCGATATTTCAAAGAGGGAAATAAAAAGGCGGGATTCTTTGGAATGATCGCGTATATACTCTTCATTTCCTTTATAATCTGCCTTATTAGGTTCTTAAATATACAGTTATGAAAACGTGGCATATAAAATCTCACAATATTCTGTTATCTGGAGACGGAGCAAATACTAGTTCTCTTCAATTTAACGGGATATGGATTAAATTTATAGAACAGGGGCGTACTATAATATCCCAAACGCATCAATGCAGGTTTATAGATACTGTAACTGCTGATGGTCAACAAGGCCGAATACGGAGTGGTGAAACGACAAGATCTGATGGCAGAATAGAGGAAGTCTTTGGTAAATTGAAAACAGAGAGTTCTCCGACTCATCACCAAAATTTAATGAACATAAATGGACTACAATCCTTATTCCCACAAGGCATACGTAATTTCAATAACCTGATTTATAACATTAGATCATATAACAAAGCCCATTTCAGCGAAAGAAAGAACTTCTATACTGAACGTAAAGGCTATGGTAAAAAATATATGGATGGTGCATTTACATTAGGCTCAACAGGGCCTTTGTTAGGATCAGTATTTACTGCTGGTGCAGCAGCTTCTTATGCAGCCAAAACGTTTTCATATATAGGGCTTGGAACTCAATCTTTGGGCTTAATCACTGATGTTTCTTTCAGTAATTTATATGAGAATCTTGTAAAACAATCAACCAAAGAGCCAGTAATTGTACTGGATTTTGATAGAGAAAATGATAGTTTAAGGGACTCAACTGGTCACATTACCCGTGCATTTCGCAGGAACATCATCAATAAACATAATGAATCCATTACGGAAGAATCTATATTTCAAACAATGATTCATAGTGTCTCAGGCTATCTTGATGGGTACATGAAACGGGCGAAGAGCTTACAATAAAAGCTATGTTCTCAAATAAAGCGCTTAATGAACTTGTATATCCCACTCTGAGAGTAATACTCTTTGGTATATGTGTGCCGGTCTCATTTATATGCAACTTCTTTTATTTGGGGACATCTAAGCAATTCGATAAACTGATTAAAGACAATCCAATGGACTATATATTTGGGAAGTTAGTTGTATTCTTATTCCTAATTGTATTCTTTTCTTTATTATTTTTTATTATTGAAAAGATCTGCAAAGTTAAGGTGACCATAAAACCATACTTATGGTTGATGCTGATTCCATTCTGCTTCTTTCTGTTTACTCTTTCTGCATTTTTCTAATATTTAAGAATAATTTAAACAATACAGCATTCCCAACGCCAGCCCTTCCACAGAAAAGTGGCTTAAGCCGTGAAAGGGATGGATTGGTCATTCAGTTATATTATAAACTTCTTGCTGTGGTATCAAACTTGTGGCAGTACGGACTATTCGTTCTATCATTCCTGCTGAGGATTAACAAAGCAAGTCGCAGGAAAATCGGTACTACGTATTTGTAAGCGTTGCATTAAGAATGCCAGATATGCCTTCGTTCATCTAGGATAAGTTTATCCTGGATTCACTCAGTTTAAATTATATCTGTCACACGTGAATGCTTTCCGCAAACTTCATTGCTACGTGATAACTTCTCTCTCATTCAAATCTCACTCGCTGTACTCGTTCCATTTTTAAATGAATCAGCTATCCTTTAGTATATGCTCACCTACGCGTCGGCTAAAACATCGACTTCGTCTCGTGTCTTTGACATAGCACGCAGTCATACCTTCGGTATTGTCTCTGCGTACATTTTATCCTCAAATTCGCGAAGGAAGGTGAGCTATAAATGGCATCTATTAATAAAAGCCTACACCGTTTAATCAGATTCTAATTCTGAGATTATTAGTAATTGCGGCACCAAAAGGTTGGACAAAGTTAAAAATTAGTTATTAATGAAATGAGCCCGATATTTTATCGGGCTCATTTCATTTTAGAAACCTTAGTATTTTCAATTATTATGATGACATCATCATGAAACACACTAAACAAATTAATCATTACAAACATTAAGTTCTTTTAGCGATATAAAAAAGAACCATGTAAACCACATTTTAAAAATTTATCAGTTTTTAATTGCAATTAAACAAATAAATATTTAAAAAAAATATTTATTTAATCCAAAAAGCAAAACAATAAAAAAAAACATCATATTTGGGACTGAATGGCATATCCATTTTTAATTTCCAAAATCGCTATGAAAAAACAGAACCTAATGGCCTTCCTTGTATGCGCCTTAGTAATCACGTTAAGTGGTTGTAAAAAAAATGAAGTAAAAGAAAGTGGATCTTCTTTTAACCAAGATCCTACAAAAAATCAATCTGCAGGAGATGGATTGTATGATGTTTTAGGCTATGGTTATGACGTAACCGGAAGATTTGCAAATTCAGAATCATCCAGACTACAAGCACTGGATATTGAAAAATTTGTCGCACAAGATCCGGGCAGCTATAGCCCAAATAGTCATGTCGAAGAATATTTTGATTATGCAATAGGCGAAAATGCATCCAGCTTCTCCGATTCGTTATCACAGAAATACACGGCAACTTCGGGACTTAGAGGATTGTTTCATGCGGAGGTAAATGCCTCTTTCGCTTCTAAAAACAATTTCTCTTCAGCTTACGCCTATGCAAGGGTAAGTAAAATAATCAAGCAAAAAAGCATGAAATTATACTCTACCTCTGCCAATTTGAGAGATAATTATCTGACTGCCAAATTCAAATCTGATGTAGTATCACTATCACCAGCAGAACTCGTATATCGGTATGGAACGCATATTTTGACTGATATTACTTTAGGTGCCAAGTTCGATCTTAACTATCAAACACAGACTACTAGTTCAAGCAGGTTTGAGTCTGCAAAAGCTGGACTAGCGCTTAATGGTATGTTTAAAACCTTTGGCATGACTGCAGATATTTCCTATAACAAAAATGAAGCTAATTCTAATTTTAATCAGACACTTACCTTTAACTCCTTAGGTGGAGATGGAACGAAAGGTGTAATTGGAAGTCTTGCTTTGGATAAAAGCACTATTACATTAAGTATAGCAGATTGGCAAAGTACTTGTAATGCTAGAAATGTTGCATTAGTTAAAATTGGTAAAGATGGTTTGGTTCCACTGGAAGACCTGATCAGTGATCCTGCAAAAAGTAATGAAGTTAAAGCTTATATAAAACAATACCTGGAAGATCATAAAGTTGTCACCTCTCCAGAGCCTCCAACCCCACCTCAATACAGACCAAATCCATTTAGTAATACAGGAACACGTGTTGGTATTATTAATTATGACCTTTCTACCAAAATGTGGTATCCAAGCAATACACCTATGTTAACAGCTGGTCAGGCTGTATATACCAATAACGGACAGTACTTATTTACACTTCAGACAGACGGTAGCCTTGTGTTATATAGAGCTAGTAATTATCAGGTACTTTGGAGCGCAGACAGTATGGGTAAAGGCGGAAGATATTTGTTTTTCCAAGGAGATGGAAATCTGGTACTTTATAAAAATGCAGATTTGACTGGTCCTGTTTGGGATTCCGGATATACTGCGCCACAAAATGGATATAACCAGTTTCTTAGGTTTGTATTTCAGGATGATGGAAATTTAGTGATGCAATTTGATGGAGGTACCTATACAGATATTCTGGGTGAAACTCAGACTAACAATAGAGTAAGTTCTCACTACAGAAGGTTATAATAAATATAATACCTTATAATAAAAAACGCGGTGAGAAATCAAAGGGCACTGAAAAATTTCTTTAGAACTTTAAGATAAAAAAACGAGCAGAAAAACTAAGGTTTACTGCTCGTTTTTTTATCTTAAAGTTCGATTTAGAAATGCTTTTAGATCCGCTATTAAGTAAATAAATAAAAGAATTGAGCCAAACCTCATCTAGTCTGACTCAGTTCTTTTTTTATACTTCAATTTATTATTTAATGCTAAGTCGCAACTTACTACATTCCTCATTACCAAGTAATCTTCCCGTCAGGCAATATATTGCCTGTTTGTAATAACTTATGGTGAAGGGTGTTTTCATCGATCTTCTTTATTGCCCACCTTTCCACAGTAACGCATTCAAGTTTCGAGGAATCTTTAATTGCTATACTAAATCCTTCATAATTATCTGAAAGGGAAGCATAACCTATACCATCTATTTCTTGTAATGGAATTGCAACAATAAAGTAGACATTCGGTTAAGCTGCAATATTTTGTTTGTTTAAATTTCTTCCGAATTCCTCTGGGGACAAGTACCCCCAGTGCAGAATGTAGCCTTTTGCGATTGTACCATATTTCAATATACTCGAATATGATGCGCGCTGCCTGGTCTTTGTCAGTGAACTTATACTGGTAGACACATTCAGTTTTAAGGGTCTTAAAGAAGCTCTCAGCTACTGCGTTGTCCCAGCAATTACCTTTTCGGCTCATGCTTCTGATGATCAAAGGATTTTTTTCCATTAACCATCGGAATTCATTGCATGCATATTGAACTCCACGATCAGAATGAAAGATGAGTTGCTGAGTAACTGGTCGTCTTGATTGTGCCATTTTGAAGGCAGGGATTGCGGTGTCATTTGCTTTCATCGTTGTACTTAGCGCCCAGCCGATGATTTTTCTATCCCCCAGATCAATCACAGTTGTCAAGTATAACCAGCCTTGTCTGGTTCTGATATAAGTAATATCGGATACCCAAACAGTACCCAATATTCCAGGCTTAAAATCGCGCTCCAGTATATTTTCTGGTATAGGAAATTTATGACTGGAGTCTGTAGTAACTTTAAACTTTTTCTTCACTATACTTCTCAGTTTTGCTTTCCTCATGATTCTGGCAACTCTCGCTCTGGATACCTTAATCGCCTTTTTATGCAATTCCAGGGTAATTCTTGGACTACCATATGTCTTTTTACTATTCTCAAAAGCTTGTAACACCTCCACTTCAATCATCTGATTTTCAATACTTCTGTTTGATGGACTGCTGATTATCCATTTGTAAAATCCAGCTCTGCTCACTCTAAATACCGAACACATCTTCCCAACTAAAAACATCCTGCTGTGATCCTTTATGAACCCGAATATTTGTTGTCGCCCCTGGAGAAAATGCTGATAGCCTTTTTTAGAATATCGCGCTCCATCTGTGTTTCACGCAGTTCTTTCTTTACTAAAGCTAGCTCTTGCTCAGCTGCACTGAGTATGACTTTCCCATTTCCAGGAAAACTACTGCCTTGTTTATTCGAAAATTCTTTCCGCCAACGGTACAGTAACGCAGGACTGATATCCAGTTCTTTCGCCAGAGCACTCTGGTCTGTGCGCGTATGACTCAGTTCTACGCTCATCAGCTTGAACTCTTTAGGGTATGCTTTTCTTTCTCGTGACATAATTTCTGTTAAGTTATCAATTTCACTTAACTTGCTGTCTACTCAAATGTAGCAACTCCAATAGTAAGGATGTGCATTACTGGAAGGTCCCAGCTTTTTAATAGCTAAAACTGGGAGTGATGGTCAATCCCACACTCTTTAACTCCTCAAATAGCTCCAAATATAGCGGAAACATCCTTAACAGAATTTCCGCTATTTGCTTTTAAACCTTTTTGTAATTAGAGTTTTAACTAAAAAATGCTGACTTTCGATTGTGTTCCCGCTTAGGTAAAATGCTTCGACAGCTGGTTATTATCACAATATTTAGTGCAGGCCCTGTACGATATAACTTTGAATCTATTTTCACAAACAATCTGAAATACTAGCGCGATCTCATTGGGATTATAAAATCGGGCTATAATTTATTTCTTGAATGATTTGAACAAAAAAACTAACTGTAATTATTTTATCTTAGATAGGTGAATATAAAGAGTATAGGGGCCTATTTTAAGGAGCGATTCCCTCCGGTTAACATGTTGCTGTTTGCAATTTTGTTCTTTACCGCCTATTCTGTTGCCTCTTATTTTTCGGTGCAGCATATAAATCCGGGCTATAAAAACTGGGTCGGCGTTATTGCTGTTATCTCTTTCTTTTTTAGGTTACGGGTGTTTGACGAAGTAAAAGATTTGCAGCTTGATAACATTAACCATCCCGGTAGGGTACTGCAATCAGGCAGAATTTCTTTAAAGCAACTATTTCTCCTGTCTGCAGTCGTTTCGATAGCAGAGCCTATATGGAGTTACTGGTGTGGACCAACCACCCTAATTTGCTGGGTTGTAGCATTGAGCTATAGTATATTGATGCGTTATGAGTTCTTTATAAGCTCATTTCTGAAACCTAGGTTGTTTTTATATGCTTGCACACATATGCTTATTATGCCGCTCATTATGTTATGGGTATGGTCTGCTTATAACCACGACCTCTTTCATCCATCCTTATATTTATTAGGAGCCTTAAGCCTTTTTGGTGGATTTTGCTTTGAAATTGCGCGTAAAATCCACTCTCCGGATGCCGAAAGGCCAATGGTTGATTCCTATTCTAAATCGATAGGTTATTATACCTCGATAGCTTGTGTGTTACTATTCCTGTTGGCAGGTATAGCGGTACAATGCTATTTACTTTATAGCATACAATCAAGACTATGGGCATACCTCATTATCGGCTTATTATACCTGTTCACCTGTATTATCTATGCCATAGTGGCGAAGCAACCGCAGGAAAAAAAGATCAGAGTGGCGGAGTTATTTGTCTCTTTATTTATGCTGATCAGTTATGTGTCAGTTATTATAGAAATACAGCTTAAGTCATGATTCTATACCCCGTTAAAAATTTAAATGGATCAACAATAGGGGGAAAAGCGAAGGGCTTGCTCAAATTAATTAATGAGGGGATTAATGTACCTGATTTTTTAGTATTGCCTGCTGAGAATTTTAGCGGTATCATTCAGCAACGCAATTCCAGTGCTGAAAGCATACATGATCGATTGCTCCGGTTTTCACTTAGTAATCGGGATCTGCAGAAACTAGAGCATATTTTATCCGGATGGAACTTTCCCACTCAACGTGTGATTGTTCGCTCTTCTATTGCTGATGAGGATGGAGCGCAGGATGCCTTTGCTGGTATAATGAGCTCTTATGCTAATATAAGTAGCTATGACGACATACTGGAAGCTATTGCTAAGTGCGCGGCAAGTGCATATTCTGTAGAGGCTACTTCTTACAGAATGCACAGAGCACTATCCAAAAATGCACAGCCTGCAGTAATTGTACAAAAACAGATTACCGCAGATTCAAGTGGGGTAGTTTTTTCTACCTACCCTCAATACCCACAGGAAATGGCCATACATGCCGTCTGGGGTCAGGGAGACGGATTGGTAAACGGCCAGCTGGATGCGGATGAATTTTACCTTTCAAAAAAAGATGGAGCTGTTGTACACGAAAAAATTGCTCATAAAGATAAGCGGTGTTCGGTAGATGAAGAGAAAGGCATCCAATTAACGGACGTTAAAATTGACCAGCAGGATGTTCCCTGTGTTAACGATGCGCATTTAAAACAGCTATTCTTTATTTCAAGCCGGCTAGAGAAGACAAATGCTCATCCACAGGATATTGAATTTGTAATATCAGCTGATAAACTATATTTCGTTCAGTCGAGACATATCACCCAGGCTATCCCTGACATCGTGGTATATGACAACTCAAATATTCAGGAGAGTTATTGCGGCGTAACCACTCCTTTAACTTTTAATTTTGCTCAAAGAGTATACGCTACTGTTTACTTGCAAACAATGGAGCTTCTCTCTATTCCAGCTCAAACAATTGAAATTTACAGACCGGTGCTGAATAACCTCCTCGGACTGGTTAAAGGCAGGATTTATTACAATATTAATAATTGGTACAGGGGCTTGCAATTACTTCCTTCTTTTAGACAAAATAAAGAGGATATGGAGCGGATGATGGGACTGGAAGAACCTGTTGACTTTATAACTGACACAGAAAAAACGCTGGGTGCTAAGCTAAAATTATTACCAGAACTACTTTCAAACCTGGGCAGACTGCTATGGGCGTTCATGAAACTGAAAAGTAATGTAGCCAGATTCCATGATCACTTTACCAATTATTATGGAGATTTTTATAGACGTTGCAATAACCTGGTAGATGGGAAACAAGTGGTTGGAGAACAGAAGCAATTGGATAAAGAATTGCTTGAAAACTGGACTACACCTATTGTCAATGATTTTTATGTGATGATGATGAATGGTAAGGTTAGACGTAAACTGATAAAAGTGGGGATCGCAGAACCGGAAGATTTTTTGAGTAGATATTTTGCCGGTAATCAACAAATTGAAAGTACTCAGCCTGCCTTGGTAATGCAAAAACTTGCGGTGAAAGCTATGCAGCGAGCTGAATTGAAAATATTGATTATTCAGCTACTGCCGGATGTTCATGACCGGGTTAAGAAGCAGTTTCCGGAGTTTTATGAAGAGATACAAGGATTTATTCATACTTATGGAGACAGGACTGTTGGTGAACTTAAGCTTGAAACGCTTACCATGCGTTTATCCCCGCGGATTTTCTACAGCTATTTGCGCAATTATCTCACTACTGAAAATACTTTTCAAATAGAGGCCTTATCTCACCTGCATCAATCGGCCCAAAAAGAGCTGGAAGATCACTTGTGCAGTCAATCTTATTTTTTCAAGAAAAGTCTTTATGCCGCGTTGAACCAATTACAAAAGGCTATACAGTATAGGGAAGGAATGCGTTTAGAGAGAACCCGCCTATTTGGGATGTACCGCACACTGTTTTTAATTGCCGGGAGTATACTTGTCCAGAAAAACTTGTTGCAGGATCCAAGGGATGTTTTTTATTTGACGGAGTCGGAGATTGAAGCATTGCTTCTTGAAAAAGCTGAACTTCAAGCGGATGAAATCATTGAAGAAAGAAAAAAAATATTTGATCAATATAAAAAAGAAGAGGTTGCGGCCCGTGTCGTTGTTCCGCCCTTGCGAAATAAAATAACTGATCTGCCAGTTGATGATCCTGCTGTTTTGCATGGTACGGGCTGCGTTCCAGGCGAGGTCATTGCCGAGATTATGATCATTAAAGGACCTGAGGATAATCTTGACGTTAGCGGAAAAATAGTTTGCGCTTTGCGTACCGATCCTGGCTGGGTAGCACTTTTCCCGACATGTAAAGGAGTCCTTATAGAAAAAGGTTCAGCACTTTCCCATTCTGTTATACTACTCCGAGAATTTGGTATTCCCACTATTATCAATATCTCCGGTTTGACGAATAAATTGAAAACCGGGCAGAGAATTAGTATGGACGGAACAAGCGGTGTAATAAAAATGCTTTAATATGAATCAGATCGATCGTTTTGTTTATGATGGTACACTGCCGGATAGCTTTTTTAGGATTTCTGAGAAGATTTACCAGGGAAGTACTATAAGGCCTGCTGAGGATCCAGAATTAATCAGGACCCTTTTTGAGATGGAAGCTCTGCAGCATGATATTGTAATCTATACAGACCATGAAAATTTCAGGTTAGCAGGTATATTTCCAAAGCAGGAAAAAGGAGCTTATTTTGGCTTTTGGGAAAGCACAAATTCTGCGGAATTGAATGTTCAGGTATTTCGTTTGTTAGAGGCTGATGCACGGGAAAGAAACAGGGAGAATCTAATCGGGCCGATCAATTTCAGTACTTATCACCAAAACCGTTTGCGCATAGGCCTGCATCCGAGTTGGAGTATGTTTGATAAAGAGCCTGTCAATCCAACTTATTACCCGGATCTTTTAGCTCTGGTCAATTTTAGAGAAAAAATAACCTATGAAAGCCGGATAGTAAAAAAAGAAGATCTGCCAGGCCTGTATGTCGATAAAGATAATTTCATAAAAGCTATCAATAAGATCCCGTTTGATTTTATTCCTTTAACCCCAGAAAACTGGAAACGGTATGAAAAGGAAATCTTTGGGTTGATAGATGCTATCTTTAGCGAAAATCCTTTTTATAAGCCTATTTCTTTCGATCAGTTTAAGCTTATCTATAATTACAAATTTTCTGCAAAGTTATGCCCTCATAGTTCAGTGATTCTTCAAGATAGGGCTTCTGGAAGACTAGTAGCCATAAGTATGTGCCATCCCAATTATCATTCCTTATATCCTACTGTAAAAGAGCCGACTTTTGCACGGGATTATTCAAAACTGCTCCATAAAACCATATTGGCAAAGACAATAGGTGTGCATCCCGACTTCAGAAGGTTAGGTTTGATGAATTATATAGGAGCCTATGGCTTACTTTCGCTTAGAGAATTATATGATGATGTGATGTTCTGTTTGATGCGTTCGGATAATTTTTCAGTTCATTTTTCAAATCATGTTCCATATGAATTGGCAAGGTATGCCTTATATGAGAAAAACCTGGTTAATTAAAGTCCATCTGGACTACATTTTTGAAATAGAAGCTGCTTTTAGACGATAATTTATTGGTTTTAAATTTAATATGGCCGCGATAATCTCCAGGGGTTTCACCTTGCCCATTTAGTAAATTCCAGAAAACAAGGCGGAGTCTGCGTCCGGGATCTTTAATCAAGCTATGACAAGTACGATCAAATTCTTCTGGACTTATATATTCAAAAATGTTGGAAAGTGCAGCTTTGGTGACCGTACTACCCTGTTCAGATAAAAGATAGTCAAGGGCTTCGCTCTCTAATACCTGTATTTTATGAAGTTGCTGTCTTAAAATAGCATAGTTTTCCCTGCGATAACATGGCGGTAAAATATCTTCAGGCAGATTTTGAAGGCCAAAAAAGAAAAAGCGAAAATGGAAGTTTGTGCGTAATAAGGCTGAGCTTACCTGCGTTAAAAGGCGTTTGTAAAAGGTTGGGCCAATGGGCTCGGTGGCATATCTCAATAATTTTGAATCGCGGCCTTTTTGTAAGTTCTCATCGCTGTAATACGCGATGAAGGAAGACTTAAAACTACTGTTATCCAACTGTTTTTTAAAGAAATCATATTGTTTTGCAACGTCATTAAAGCCAATCAGTTGCTGCAACTTTTCCTGTGTCTGTTGATCCAGGGTATCATAGAATGAAGTGATATAGTCTTCCAGTTTTCCTGAATTTAATAAACCATTCTGGTGTTCCGCAAAAAAAGTCAGCCAGAAAGACCGCTCATCCATTGATAGTGTATTCATTAACTTCTGTTTCGCTGCCCTCATCCCCGTTTTACCAGCAAAGCCCAGGATGCCATAAAATACATCGTACTCGTGATTCATGATGATATGCTTTTTCAGGAGCAACAGTTTATTTTGAAAAGGATTGAGATCAATAGCAGTAACCCTGGCTGGCCCCATGAGCAGCACATTTAATACATTGCAACCCGCCGAGGTAATGACCAGTAAATGGTCGTTCTGATTAATTTCGAGAATATCATACAAGGTCTGGCTATCTTCCCAAACCAGGGAATAGCGGATGAGGTCAAGCTCAAGCAGGTAGAACTCCGATTTCATTTATTTTAATTTATGATATAAAATTTTTGACTGATGTCTGTTATCTACGGGGATTTTATCGATAAAACATATGTTTTTTATAATTTCCGGAGGGAAACTGGCGTCTAAAATGTTTTTGACTTCTGTGCTGCTGATTTTCCCTTGAATAAATACGCGGAAACCATTGTCAACATTTATTGCCGCAGCCTGCTGAATACCGGGCCGGAGTACCAATAAATGTTCAATCTGGAAATGTTGTATGCCTTGATAGGCATGCTCATTGCCTATTCTGGCTGTTAGGTAAAGATTGTTTTCTGATGTTAAATAGCCGATGTCGCCGGTGCTTAGCCAGCCATCACTTTTAAGGGTTGCTACATGCCGCCCCCTCACTTCTATCTCGCCAGCCGGATAGACTCCATGGGGTGTTTGTATATCTACTGTTCTGCTGATTCTCAGATCCAGATCCTCACAAGGAGTTCCTACAGGGTATCCGTTCAATGGGTTCTCTATTAGACCCTGTACATTTCTTATCGCAATAGGCTCAGCCTCTGAAGATCCATAAATGATGTAATGTGCAGCAGTAGGAAAATATGCTTTTAAAGCAGGAATAAGGTCTTCAGGAACGGGTGATCCACCAACGCACAGTGTTTTTACAGAAGGAAAGAACCGAGGATGCTTCTTCAGGTAATCAATAATACTTTTAAAGTAAAATACATTGCCTGTTAATGTGTCAACTTGTTGATCCTGCAACTGTTCTACTATTTTGGCCGGGTTCAGATGAGCTACAAGAAATCCAGATATGTTAGGTAAAATGCTTGCTACGCCCGATGCGAGATTATGCAGAATAATGTTGGGAAACAGTGGGAAGTCTCGCTGCTTTTTATCGGCTGGGAATAGCTTTTTTATAAGCAGATGCTGTGCTGAAAGTACACGATGGCTCCTATAGATATCTTTGGGAGAGCCTGTTGTACCAGAACTATAGGTAATCAGCGCAGGCTGATCGGGCGGTACTAAAACAGGTTGCCATACTGTATTGTAATTGTTTGCATGGCTAAGATAGAGTTGTTTGATGCCAGCAAGTTTGAGATACAGATAAAGGAGTACGCCGATTCTTTTTTTTGTGATAACAACATTGATTTTTTGCTTTTTAATGACTGATAAGAATGTTTGTATGCTGGGTTTCGCCGGAGGCAATACCGGGATTGCTCCTATGCTTTGTATTGCCAATAAGGCACTGATAGACGCAATACTTGAAGGAATTGCCAATAGAACGGATTCGGCGGGGCTTACACACTGCTTTAGTAGATATCTGTAGTTTGAGATGTACTGAAGCAATTCTTTGTTGCTCAGTCCGGAGGCTTCGTTCATATTCGCATCCGGCCAAAAAATCAATTCCTCATTTTCATCTTTTTCAAGTATAGCATGTATATAGCTGTAAAAGTTAATCATATGATTAGTTAATCTTTCTATAAGGAAATATGTAGTTAAAAAGTTAATGTATTCTATTTAGAATCAATGATTTGTTTAGAAAATGAACAAAATGATTGGAAAATTCGGAGATATTTGGCGTGTCTTTTCATAATTCCCCCTAACGCTGCCTTGTTTATACCCCAACAAGTCTTTTGCTAACTATAATTTTGTGAAAAAGCAATGATGAGAAAGTTGGTATTGAAAATGTCCGTAACGGCTGATGGCTTTGTTGGCAGGCCGATGTTCATATTATGGGGCGATAAGGTGCTCACTACACAAGCGCTTAAAGATTAAGCGAAAATTGATAAAGAAAATGGGATAAGTGGAATCACCGAAACACCTAATTTGTCAAACTGGTTTAATACTCCGGTTGTCAGTGGAAACCTCATTGTTTTCATCATTGATTAAACAGCTTAATCTAAAACTGGAGGGTTCTGAGGTTTTAAAAACGGGGATTATTGCTAGTGTATACAAGGGGATAAAGGATTGAAGAGCTTTATATGTCGCTCTAAAATTAACCAGTTATACAAAAAGCAGAACTTAAAAATATCAAATAGCCCGAAAGATATTTTTCGGGCTATTTGATATAGTTTAATTGAATATGATGTCGCGAAAAAATTAAAGGGTCGCCATATCAATAACAAACCTATAGCGGACATCTCCTTTGACCATTCTCTCGTAAGATGCTGTAATGTCTTTAATGTCGATTAATTCAATATCAGAAACGATATCATGTTTTGCACAGAAATCCAGCATTTCCTGAGTTTCAGCGATACCTCCAATACCAGAACCCGCAACGCTTTTGCGGCCGCCTAGTAAAGAAAAAGGTTGAATGGCGTAGGCTTCAGATGGAACGCCTACACAAATATGTGTACCGCTGGTTCTCAATAAGGAAAGATACATGTCCATATCGTGCACGGCAGATACGGTATCCAGAATAAAGTCAAATGAGCCTTTGACAGCTTCAAGCTGTGCTGGGTCTGTAGTCACCACAAAGTGATGCGCACCTAATGCCTTGGCTGCTTCTTCTTTTGAAGGAGATGTACTCAGTACAGTTACTTCAGCGCCGAAAGCAACACCAAATTTAACACCCATATGACCTAGTCCTCCTAAGCCTAAAACAGCGAGTTTATGGCCTTTTCCAACTTTCCAGTGGCGTAATGGTGAATAGGTAGTGATGCCAGCGCAAAGCAATGGTGCTGTGGCTGCAAGGGACAATTTTTCTGAAATGTGCAGTACGAATTCTTCGCGGACTACAATTGTGTTGGAATAGCCCCCATAAGTAGGTACTCCTGATCTGTCTTTATTATTGTAAGTCTGGGTACTTCCTTCCAGGCAATATTGCTCCAGACCATCCTTGCAGTTTTCGCAAACTTGGCAAGAATCGACCATACAGCCTACACCCGCAAGCTCTCCTGCTTTAAATTTTTTCACATGATCACCTACTTTAACAATCCGCCCTACGATTTCATGTCCTGGTACCATTGGAAATATTCCAGGGAACCAATCGTTTTTAATCTGATGCAGGTCAGAGTGGCAAACGCCACAGTATGATATTTCAATTTGGACGTCATGCGGTCCGACATCCCTATGTTGAAAATTCCAGGGAGCTAAGTCTGTTTGAGCATCTTGTGATGCATATCCTTTGGCTTGTATCATGGTTAAAATCTTATGTTTTATATAGAACAAATGTATGAGGTGAAATTTGAACCAGGACTAAAAGTTTCAAAGCAATAATTGTACTTTTCAAAGAGTTTTTCGTAGAGACATTGGAGTAAGGCCAGTATGTTTTTTGAAAAAATTGTTAAAATAAGATGCATAATCAAAACCAAGGCTACGGGATATTTCAGCTACATTCCAGTCTGTATGTATTAGCAGGGATTTTGCTTCAGAGAGTATTCGATCGTTGATATGGGAGGTAGTTGACCTTCCTGTTGCCTCGCTTACTGCAGCGTTTAGATGATTGACGTGTATGGATAACAGATTAGCGTAATCATTCGCCTTTTTGAGTGTGAGTGTATGCTGTTGTGAATCTACTGGAAACTGTTTTTCTAACAGATCCA
This sequence comes from Pedobacter sp. PAMC26386, assembly GCA_014302835.1. Taxonomy (GTDB): domain Bacteria; phylum Bacteroidota; class Bacteroidia; order Sphingobacteriales; family Sphingobacteriaceae; genus Pedobacter. Next base: position 4,523,741 of record CP060294.1, on the reverse strand, counting down.
AAAATAGCTTTGCAATGCGTGAAGATGCTTTTTGAGGGGTGAAAAAGGCAAGTGCGGGTTGCATTTTAATCGCCTCGTGAATAATAAGACTCAGATAATTTCGGATGAGATCATATTTATAGACATATTCACTTTCCTGTTCTAGCTTCATTCTGTTGAAAAGGCTGCTAATGTAGCTGGTCTGCTGATCGTCCAAAAAATAGATGGGGTCACCACCTGTCTTAAATAAATTTGAGTCCTCTAAACTATGCATGCGTCCATTTTCCTGAAGAAACCCTTTGGTAAATACGCAAAAAAGACCTGTCGTCACCCTATGATTACCTTCCCATGAATATGGAATCATAGGGTTGGTAAACACCAATGCAGGGCCGTTAATTTCTATGGCTTTATCTGCGTAATACAATATGCTGTTGCCGGCCAGGGTTAAAGTAATCTTGTAAAAATCGCGGCGGTTATAAGAAGTGAGACTGCAGTTAGCTGTGCAGGTCTCTGCTAATCGGAATTGTATCCGTTCGGTTTGTATGTTTTCCAGATACTGGTCTGTGATGCCTGTTTCCAATAATGAACTCATATACAAAGTTAAATATTTCAAAGAAAAAATTCCAACTATTATAAAATTGGGTTCACAGGAATTCTTTAGTCTATAGTTTTAATAATTTTAGCTGCGTTTGTATTATTTGGGTTAAGTTTTAAAGACAACAAATAATTCTCCTTAGCTAGCTTCTTATCCCCGTTAGCCAGATATGCCTCACCCAGGCTATCATATACGTCACTATTTTTAGGATAAAGTATTGTATTCACTTTGAACAGATCAATTGCTTTTTTGATCTCTTTGGTTCTTAATAGCTTATACCCCCATTTGATTAATGTAAGATTGCTCAATTGCAAAGTGTTCAGGTTCTTCTTTCTTCGCGAGTTTGTATGTATTTAAACCTTTTTCAAACTGGCCATCTGCAATGAGTTCAAAAGGGACCTTTTCCTCATCCTTTAGTTGTGGGTTTACATATTTGATAGAATCTGTGCCCAGTATAGAGGCCAGGTATTTTACCTTGTCAGATGGATTGTATACAAGCTTGATTTTTTGCTCCCAGTTGCGCATTGCATAGGTGTTTTCTGCAACTTTAAATAATTCTTCAGGCTCGTCCAGGTTTTTTTGCAGGAGCAATTTTTTTCCGTCAGCGTATATTTTTGTTACTCCATATTTTTCTGTTTTGTAACGGCCGCTGTCCTTTTCTACGTCTGCTGTAGTGATTTGATCCTTCTTGTAAACAGGCAGTACATAATCCGGCCATTCATAGGCAACAGCAACAGCTCTAACCAGTTCAGCAATAAAAGTGGGTTGATTTGCATTTGTAAGTATAACGATCCCAACCCCTTTATCTCTATGTGCCACTATACGACTGGAAAAACCCTCATTCCATCCACCATGGGAAAAGTAAGTGTCCTGGTTTTTCTTTTCAAGGAAAATACCGAGGCCTTCATAAGATTCTATAAATGGACTTACCATTTTGAGCGCTATATCTTGTGATAAAACCTTTTTACTTTGCCCTTTAATGGTTAATTGTAAATCTGTGGTGAACCTGGCCAGATCTTCTGCGGTGGTCCAAAGACCGGCGGGAGCCATTTCAGGATAGATATGTCTTTTACCTGGGGTCTGTTTGCCATCCGGTAAATAGCCTGCCGCCGCCCATTTTATTCTGTCCGCTGGCAGAGGTTGGTTGTAAGTGCTGTTTTTCATGCCGAGAGGCTTTAATACTAGTTCCTCCATGATTTGTGGGTATGGTTTGCCTTCCAGGTCAATCAATATTTGTTGTACAATGCAATATCCTCCACCTGAATAACGGAATGTGCCCCCTGGCTCCTTATCTACCAGGATAGGCCCGGAATTAGCTGGTGTCTTTCCGTTTAATACTTGCACCAGTGTTGGGATCTGGTCAGAAATTGAGTAGCCTGCGAAGCCACCCACAGTGATGCCGGCACTATGACTAAGGAGGTTCTTTAAAGAAACTTTCTTTTTTGTAGTGAATTCATTTTCTGGAATTTTCCATGATTTAAGATATCGGTTTACATCTTCATCAATATTGATTTTTCCACATTCCACTTCTTTAAGTGCGGCATAGGCGCTCACTGGCTTACTGATAGAGGCGGCCTGAAAGAGTGTTTGGTTAGTCACAGGTTGCCTTGTCTCCCGATCAGTTACCCCGTAACTTTTTGTCCATACAATTTTTGAATTCTTTATTACAGCAATACTTACCCCCGGAACGCCATAATACTTCATACGTTCTTCGATAGTCCAGGTAGAGTCCCCTTGAAAACGCACCGGAGGAATTAACCCCGATTCAGCTTTTTGTATCTGTGCTTTCGTGTTGCTATCTGACTGGGCCAGGAGAGTTTGGCAATGCAGTGATATCAATAAATTAAAATAAAAATAGAAGAGTTCCTTTTCATAATTATGCTATGTTAGTTAAGAGGAGTAATAAAAATAATTATTAACCTTCAAAAAAGGCGGGTTAATTGTTGATCAGGTGTGGAATAAAGCATGAGGTGTTTCCAGTGATTAAACTATCATCCTCGCGAACACCTATGCCTGAAGGTTGCTGTCCAATAATCCATGAACCTATCACGGGGATTTTATTTTCGAACTTTGGTATGTTAAAAATTTGTTGACAGATATGTCCCTCCATGCCGTATATACCCCTGGTTTCTTCCAATATCTGCCCGTTTTTAACAATGCTGATATTTGCTCCTTCTCTGGAATAGATTGGCTTTTTCACATAGTCCTTTAAACTGTTTTCTTCTTCAAAATAGCACTCCAGGATATATGGACAGTTAGGATATAATTTCCATAAGATGGGTAGTATTGCTTTATTGGAGAGGATCATTTTCCATGCCGGCTCTATCCAGTAAACTTGTGGGTTTAACAGTAACTGATCAAAGAAAGGCTCATTGACCATCCATTCCCAGGGGTAAAGCTTAAAGATGTTCTTGATTTCCTGATCTTCTAAGTCTATAAATTCACATTCTTCCTGATTCCATCCAATGTCATCAATGAAAATGAGTTTTGTTGATATTCCTGCCTGTATGGCACAGTCTCTCATATATTCTACGGTAGTGAGATCTTCCAGAGATTGTTTAACGCAGGTAAAATGTAGTATACCTGCGTGTAGGTAAGGCTTTAGGTATTTCCAATAATCAATCAATCGTTCGTGAACAGCGTTGAACTGATCTTTGTGTGAGGCAAAATCCTGCAACCAGAACCACTGTACAATACCTGCTTCAAATAAGGAGGTTGGTGTATCCGCATTAAATTCAAATAATTTGAGATTATTTCCGTCAAAACCAAAATCAAAACGGCCATAAATAGCAGGCACATCGTCATTCCAGCTTTTCTCTATCAGTGCTATTGCTTTTTCTGGAATAGCAAATTGGTGATATAGTTTATGGTCTATCACGTACTGTACGGCTTCCAGACACATACCCCATAGCTCAGCTGTAGCACTTTCAATCTTTGTGATTTCTGAAAGTGAGAATTCATAATAAGCTTTTTCATCCCAGTAAGGAACATCAGTAGTATGAAAGCCAAAACCAAGTTTTTCTACTGCAGCCTGCCAGTTATTTCTGGGTGTAATCGTATGTCTTTGCATCAGGAAGAAACGGAGAATGAATGTGAACCTCCAAATCCGCCTCTTATTGCTGCCCCTTTCATTGCTGATCTGCCAATGTTTGACCGTTCAGAAAGTGAAGAAGAATAATAGCCTGAATGATGATATCTGCCACCATAATACATGCCGTATGGTCTGAATGCGTAATACCATAGAAACGGTGAGATATGCATACCCTGGGTATGTGTGTAATTCGCTGTAGTATCAGAACGCATGTATACTTCATTGGAATCCCAGCTCGGTTCTGGCTTACTGCAGGAAGCCAGAGCTGCGGTAATAAGTACAAGGGTTACAACTTTTGATTTCTTCATGTTAATTTACGGTAATAAAGATCTGATAGTTCTTCTTGATCTTTACAGTAGAGTCCTGACCAGAACTGTTCTCTCCTTGTTCATCTGAAACACCCAGCGCTGGTATGGTGTCCAGCCTGACCACTCTTTTAACATCCTTGTTTTTAACCCAGAATATGTTTTCAGTTTTCATTACATCAAGTGAATCGGTTAGATGGGTGATGTGCACTTTAGTTTCTACCGAACCATCCTTATCTACCACTTTAACTTTGTCGTCATTTTCTTCCTTACATGCCATTAGCGACAAGACTAGGATGGAGAGTACCAATTTTTTCATGCGTTCTATTTGAGCAATTATTGTTGGAAAGATAAGAAAACTTAGTGCGATAAGAAAGATTAGATGATGGATTAATTTCTAACAAAAAAATGGCCTTTCTAATTTAGAAAGGCCATTTTTCTGAGCTTTTAAAAGCTTCCTCCTTTAAATAAAGAGTTTATAGTAATGTCTTTAATTTTTGATTAACCGCAGTCAAGACATTTCCATTCTACAACGCCGTCGCCTGTTCCGAAGCGCTGCATAGTGAATTTTTCAATGTCAATTAAAAATCCAATCCCGTTTTCATTGGCGTTTATAGTACAGCATCCGTGGCAATCAGAATCAGCACATTCGTCATAAACTTTGACGTCAAGTTGCTTGGCTCCTTGTCTTATTCTCAGCGTTTTTAATTTATACTTACCAGCATCTTTGGAGTGAATAGAAGCGATATCATGTGATTTTACCCAGCTTAAAGGCTGAACGCCATTTAAAAAGGCAAACTGACCGGCCCATAGGCAGCCATTGTAGCCATCCGGGCTGCATTCTTCACTGCCGGGGGCCGGGTAGGACTCGAAATTAGTGAGGTTAGCTTTACGCCACACATCGGGAGCAGCGTTCACATTTTTTGTGGAAGCGTCTGGTGATTCCGGACTTTGAACTTCGCTGTCTTTTTTACAGGAAGCAAGCATCATCATGCCCGCCAGGATGAAAAGGGCAGTCTTAGCCCTTAACAATCTAGAAATTGTTAAATTTTTCATAGGTTTTGGTTAGAATGTTGTATATCAGATATTTGATACGAAATTTTAAATATAATTCTTTTTAAGATTAAAATAAAACATTTAAAATTTATGTTATTTAACAATAAATCGACTTATTATTTTACATATTTGATATAATAGACTATTAATTTCTTTATGTAATTATAAATATGATAATATTGAAAATTATTCTTTTCAAGTTTCATAATTAATATTTAGGTAAATATTTGATTATAAATGACATATATTGTGTTGTGATGCTGGATGTTTTTATTTTACATCTTGTTTTTATTTTTTATTACAGATGTGTTCCTCTTGAGAAATAATTGTATTTTAAAAGCCCGTTAGTTAAGATCAATAGGAAAAGAATTTTTATTTCTATACTTCTGTTTTTTTGTTCGCAATAACACATTCCCTCCAAAGTGTAACTGTGCGGAAAAATTTTAACAGATTAAGGAGAGGCCCGAGTTAGGCCAGAGCAGAAGAGTTAAGATGGAGCAAGGGATAGATTTAAATGGTAAATCCTTTACCAAAAACATCATGTACATCATGAATTACAACAAAGGCATCCGGGTCTGTTTCATGTACCATATTTTTAAGCTCTATCAGTTCAGGTTTACTGATCACGACATAAATGACTTCTTTGCGGTCTTTAGTAAACGCACCATGGCCATGGAGTACTGTCGCGCCCCTTACCATCCCCATTGTTATTTTTTCGGCAATGGTGGTTGATTGATTAGAAATAATGGTGACAGCTTTTTTAGTGTTAAAGCCTTCAACGATAAAATCTACCACTCGGGCACCAATATAAACGGCAACTAGTGTATACATTGTCTTTTCTGGACCGATAATAAAAGTAGACAGGCCGATTACTACAATGTCAACGATTAGCATTGCAGTACCTAATTTCCATCCCCATAGCTTTTGAAAAAGACGGGCAATAATTGCAGAGCCACCAGTAGTACCCCCGGAGAGAAAAACCAACCCTATACCTCCGCCAACAAATAAACCAGCGAATATGGCAGCAAGTAAAGGATCAGAAGTTAAAGGAGCATGTGTGTTTTCTGTAAGAAAAAGGAAGAGCGAAGAGAAAAATATACCAAACAGGGTATAGATGATGGTGCGTTTGTCTAGTAATTTATATCCGATAGCCATTAGAATGGCATTCAGGATCAGGTTTAAAATACCTGGTGACCAATTGAAATAATAATAGGCTACAATAGTCAATCCGATCACACCTCCTTCGGACAATTTATTAGGAATAGCAAAGAAATTGATACCCGAGGCAAAAATAAGGGTACCTAAAATTATCAGTGCGATATTTTTTGCATGTTCTTTTGTTGCCGGCGTTGCCATGAGATTGTTTTAGATAATGTAGGTAAATAGGAAAGAGCGATCGTTAAAAAAGGCTTTTAGCGATATTTATTCCGCAAATATCTAAAACAATTCTGGTTTTTATATAACTAATTCCATCCTCCTCCCAATGAACGGTAAAGATCTACCATTGCGCTGAGCTGTTGACGTTCTATATCCATGAGGTTCAATTCACTCTGTAAAACGTTACTTTGTGCAGTAATCACCTCCAGGTAGTTTGCCATTCCATTTTTGAATAGCATATCCGCATTTTTGATCGCCTGTTTTAAAGTATTTACCCTGGATTCTTCTAATTCACGTTGCTTTTTTAGTTTGTCGAACTTGATCAGTGCATCAGTAACTTCGGTAACCGCATTAATAACGGATCGCTTAAATTCGATAACAGACTTGTCTTTGTCTATTTTTGCCAGTTCAAACTGTGTCTTTAACTGGCGGCGTTGAAATATCGGCTGTGTTAAACCACCGGCTACCGTCCCAAATAAGGAGCCGGGAATATCAAACCATTTGTTGGCTTTGAAAGCATTAACACCGCCACTTGCGGTGATGTTTAATGAAGGGTACATATTCGCCTGGGCAGCTCCCATTGTAGCATTTGCAGCCATTACAGCCATTTCTGATGCCTTTACATCTGGTCTGATAGCCAGTATGTCTGCAGGTATACCAGTTGTTATATGTTCAGGAACAGAAAAAGATTTTAGGCTTACTTTCCTTTCAATTGCCGAAGGGAAAGCTCCAGCGAGTGTTCTTAAAGCATTTTCCTGTATTGCAATCACTTGTTCTAATTGAGGAACAAGTAGAGCTGCGGACAGCTTTTGAGCTTCTGCCTGCTGGACAGCCAGACTATTCACCTGACCTGCTTCTTTTTGTAAACGGATAACGATTAGAGTGCTATCATTGAGCAGGACATTATGTTTAGCTATTTCCAGCTGGGCATCCAGCATCAGAAGATTGAAAAAACCTTGTGCTACATTCGCTACAACCTGTGTCTGAACAGCCCTTGCGGCAGCTTCGGTTTGCAGGTAAGTATCCAGAGCCGCTTCTTTTTGTCTTCTGATTTTTCCCCAGATATCTGCTTCCCAGGAAAGTCCTAAGTTTGCATTATAATCCTCTATATGGTTTACTCCAGTAAACATTGAAGCACTCATTCCATTTAAGCTGTTGTCTGAAGACCTGTTGTTCGATGCATTCACTTGCAAATTCAATGCTGGTAACAGACTTGCATTTGCAAGTTTGAGACTTTGTCTGGCACTTTCTATATTTTTAATTGCAATAGCCAGATCAAAATTCCGTAACACCGCACTGTCAATCAATTGCCTTAAGGTCGGTTCTGTGAAAAAATCCTTATAGGCAATATTGGCAATGCTTGGCCCGGAAACAGCAGTAGCTGTTCTGGTATTGAATTGCGCTGGCAAGGCAGTTTGTGGCCTGACATAGTTCTTCCCAATCTTGCAAGCTGATAATACCAGTGGTAGAGACAAAAGGTATATATATTTATTCAGTTTCATATTCAATGTTTCTAAGGGCCAGTTAACTTTCTGTAATGGTGTGCTTACCACTGATTTTCTCGTGTAAATACTGAAAAGCGACGTAGAGTACCGGGATAATAAACACACCCAGGATTACACCCAGTACCATTCCGCCTGCTGCACCCGTCCCGATAGAACGGTTACCTAATGCTGATGGACCAACCGCACGCATCAATGGAATTAATCCTACGATGAAAGCAAGAGAGGTCATGATGATTGGACGAAGCCTTAACTTAGAAGCTTCAATGGCTGATTCTAGTAAACTCATGCCTGTTTTGCGGCGTTGAACAGCATATTCGATAATCAGGATGGCATTTTTGGCCAGTAAACCAATCAGCATGACCATGGCCACCTGGACATAAATATTATTCTCAAGACCAGCAAGGTTAACTGCTATGAGTACACCCAGAATACCTACTGGAACAGAAAGAATTACCGCAAGTGGTAAAATATAACTTTCATATTGAGCAGCCAGGAGGAAATAGACGAAAAGTAAACACAAGCCGAATACTGTAGCAGCCTGTCCACCCGATGATTTTTCTTCCAGTGACATGCCCGTCCATTCGTAACTATAACCAGCAGGAAGATATTTGGCTGCAACTTCTTCCGTGGCCTTGATGGCATCACCTGTACTAAAACCAGCCTTCGCTGTAGCATTAATACTGATGGCATTGAAAAGGTTATACCGTGCAACTGTTTCCGGACCATAAACTCTCTTTAGCTTGATCAGTGTATTGACCGGAACCATTTGTCCTTTTGTATTTTTAACGAATATTCCATTTATTGATTCAGGTGTTGCTCTTGAAGCTACATTTGCCTGCACAACAACTCTGTAGTACTTGCCAAAACGGTTGAAATCTGAAGTTTGCATACTTCCATAATAAGCCTGCATAACGCCCATCAGATCTTTTATACTTACACCCAGCTGTTTAGCTTTTACGGCATCTACTTCCATCTCCAATTGTGGATAATCTGTCCGAAAAGTGCTGAATGCCGCTTCTATCTCTTTGCGTTTCATCAACTCTTGTGTAAAGCCCTGAGAAATTGCGCTGAATTTGTCAAGACTTGCTCCTGTACGATCCTGTAATACAAATTCAAGTCCGCTGACATTTCCAAAACCAGGAACTGTTGGCATAGTGAATACAAAGATGCTCCCTTCCAGAATGGTCGATAGTTTTTGATTCATGACTCCAATGATTTCATTGATGTCTTTTACGTCACCCCTTTGATCAAGATCTTTTAGCTTGATGAAGCCAACACCAAACGATGGGCTGGTTGCCGAACTAAGCATGTCAAAACCAGAAATACTGGTAATGCTTTCCGCTGAGGGAACTGTTTTGATAATACTGTCGGCTTTTTTCAAAGCCTTTCCCGTCCGATCTAAGGAAGATCCGGCAGGCATTGCTAAAGAGAAAACAACAAAACTACCATCTTCATCAGGAATGAATCCTTTTGGTGTAGTACGGAGCATCCAGAAAGTTAGCAGCATCAGTAATGCTAAAGCACCAAAACTTGCCCATTTAAAACGAATCAGTACTTTGATACTTTTAATATATCTATCGGTCATTGCCGAAAATCCAGTATTAAAAGCAGTAAAGAATTTGTCGCTGAATCCAACTTTCTTATTAGGGTCAGTGTGATTGTTTTTCAAAAACAGTGCACATAATGCAGGACTGAGTGTTAGTGCATTGACTGCCGAAATTACGATAGCTATTGCCAGCGTAAAAGCAAACTGTCTGTAAAATACTCCTGTTGGTCCTTCCATGAATCCTACCGGTAAAAATACTGCTGCCATTACCAGAGTAATAGAAATTACAGCACCGGTAATATCATGCATCGCTGATAAAGTGGCCGGACGCGCAGCAAGATGCTCATGTTCCATTTTGGCATGTACAGCCTCCACAACAACAATCGCATCATCTACCACAATTCCAATGGCCAGAACCAATGCAAACAGGGTTAATAAGTTAATGGAGAATCCAAACAACTGCATGAAAAAGAAGGTTCCAATAATCGCTACAGGGACTGCAATAGCAGGGATCAGTGTTGATCTTAAATCCTGAAGGAAAATGAACACCACAATAAACACCAGTATAAATGCTTCTATCAGCGTATGTATTACTTGCGAAATAGACTGATCGAGCTGAACTTTTGTACTAAAAGGCGTATCATACTTTATACCTTTAGGGAAGGTTTTCGACATCTTTTTCATTAATACATTGATCTCCTCCTGCACTTTGTTCGCGTTAGATCCAGCCGTTTGATATATAGCCATACCTGCACCAAATTTTCCATTTACCCATGTATCACCGCTATAAGTATAAGAGCCGAACTCAACCTTTGCCACGTCTTTTACGCGGAGTACTGAGCCGTCAGCATTTGCACGGATGATCATTTCTTCGAATCCTAAAGGCTGGTTGGACTTACCCTTATACTTCAGTACATATTCGAACGATTCTTTACTACCCTCTCCAAATTTACCAGGAGCAGCTTCTACGTTCTGATCCTGAATAGCCGCCATTACTTCTTGCGGGCTTAATCCATAAGAAGCCATCTGTTCAGGATTTAACCAGATACGCATTGCATAATCTTTATTCCCAAAGACCGTAACACTACCAACTCCTGTAACCCTTTTTAATTCTGGAATAATATTTATTTTGGCATAATTCTCTATAAACGCAGCGTCATATACCTTACTTTCATCAAAAATAGACATGAACATGATCATGCTGTTTTGTTGTTTCTGTGTAGTTACGCCAATCTGAACAACCTCGGTAGGCAGTTGGCTTATTGCCTGTGATACCCTATTCTGTACATTTACAGCAGCCTGATCAGGATCTGTTCCAAGTTTGAAGTAGACCTGTAAACTCAATGAGCCATCGTTACTTGAGGTCGATTTAATGTAGGTCATGTTCTCCACCCCATTGATTGCATCTTCTAAAGATGGCGCAACGGTACGGGCCACTGTTTCTGCATTTGCGCCAGGATATACCGCGGTCACGAATACACTTGGCGGTGCAATTTCCGGGAACTGTGTAACCGGGAGTTTTGTTATACTTATAAGTCCAAGTATTAACAACAAAATGGAGATCACCGTAGCTAATACGGGTCTTTCTATGAATTTCTTAAACATGGAGTCATGATCTGATTATGCCAGGTCATTGAAATACCTGGCTTTTATTTATATTATTTTTTTGCGCTTTTTGCAGGAACTGTTGCAGAACCAGGGTTAATAACCATGCCCTCTTGTAAATGATCAACGCCTGTAAGTACGATTCTGTCACCTGGTTTCAATCCGGTTTTAACAATATAATCCGGGCCATTTTTACCAGCGATATCAATCATTACTTTACTCAGTTTATTACTATCAGCGAGCTTGTATACAAAGACTTTATTTTGAAGCTCCATAGTTGATGCCTGCGGAATCATTAAAGAACTTTCATGAACCTGATCAATTCTGATTTTCCCGGTATTTCCCGCTCGTAAAAGGCCATCAGCGTTAGGGAAAGTTGCCCTCAGCATGATAGACCCTGTGTTTTTATCAAATTGTCCGTCAACCATGCTGATGTGTCCTTTATGAGTGTAAATTGTGTTGTCAGCAAGGAGTAGTGAAACCTCAGGTATCTGTTTGAGCTTTTCGGTCAGCGTTTTACCAGGATACTGTGCTTTAAAATCGATAAAATCACTCTCTCCGATCGAGAAATAAGCATAGATTTCATGTACATCCGAAAGTGTTGTTAAGGATTGCTGGTCATTTTTGCCTACTAAATTGCCTAGCCTGCGTGGAATCCGGCCAATGTAACCACTAACAGGAGCTTTGATACTCGTGAAAGCCAGGTTGATTTTTGCAGATGCTACAGCGGATTTTGCTTGTTCAAGATTCGCTTTTGCGACATTATGAGCTGCCTGTGCTGTTTTAAGCTGTATTGGGGAAACCACATTACTTTTAACCAGAGGGATTACCTTGTCAACTTCTAGTTGCGTATTACTTAGTGCTGCTTCTGCTGCATGCATGACGGCAACCGCATTATTTAGTTGCTGCTGGTAAGGTTGGTCGTTGATTTTAAATAAAATCTGACCCGCCTGTACAAATGCCCCTTCATCAATAAAGACTTTATCAAGATAACCATCTACCTGAGGTCTGATTTCGACGTTAGTTTTTCCTTCAAGTGTACCTGTATAGTCTTTAGTGGTTGTTGCAATAGATTTAGTTAACGTAATTACCGGGATCGTCGGGGGAGGAGAAGCTTGCTGTGCGCCGGCATTTCCTTCACCAGAATGGCAACCGAATAAAACAGTAAATACCATTGCGGAACAAAATAAAAACCCTGGTCTTCGTAACTGAAGAAATTTGTTTTCAACTTTCATATTTGTGATAGGATTACATAAATGGGGTTAGAAATCTGTATCGTTTGATGAAATACAGATTATAACGATGCAATTTTATGACTAAAGACACAAAATGAAGGGAGAGAAATTACTGAGAACGCTTTATTAGCAGATGAAGCAACCCTCGGTGCAGCTGAATCAGCTATCGAGCCATTTTTTAAACTGACTGGCTTTTTCTTTACTGATATGTATATCGGCCTCTGCTGCAGGAGAAAGGATAAGTTTTAATTTTCCATTAAAGTAATTGTGTATACTTTCCAGGCTCTTGATATTGATCAGATACTGTCTGTTTGCCCGGAAGAATATAGCAGGATCAAGCTGCTCTTCAAGCTCGTCCATCGTATAAGAAACGGCTTGTTCTTTTCCATCACTCGTAACAATATTCGTTATTTTATTTTCAGAGTAAAAATACGCGATATCAGCCACCATAATGGTTTTATAACCATCTCTATAGGGAATTAAAAAACGGGAACGATAATTTGGATTTTGCTTTTTGATAATCGCAACGACCTCTTCAATTGTACCAGATGATATTTTCTGTGTGTTTTGCTGTTTAAATTTAGAAATACTGCCTCTTAGCTCATCAATATCTATTGGCTTTAAGAGGTAATCGATACTATTCACTTTAAAGGCCCGCAATGCATATTCATCATAGGCGGTGGTAAAAATAACCGGTACAGTAATCTCCACCTTGGTAAATATTTCAAAGCATATACCGTCTGCCAAACGTACATCCATCAGAATCAGGTTTGGGGATGGATTTGAACGGAGCCATTGCACACTATCGGCGATGGTGTCCAGTATTGCAACTATTTCGGTCTGGTTATCTATTTCAAGCAATATTTTTTGCAGGCGTATGGCGTTTAGTTTTTCGTCTTCTATGATAAGTACATTCATTTTATTATTCAGCTATTTCTAATAAAGGTAATTTAACGATGAATGTGTGCTCATTCTCAATTATTTGTGGGCAATCGTTTGATAACAACCGATAACGGCTGATGATGTTTTTCAGTCCTACTCTGGTTGAAGGAATATGAAAATTGACGAGCTGCAGGTTATTTGAAACTTCAAGCCAGCCATCTTCATTAATCCGGACATTGATGCTCAAAGGACGCGAGCGGGATGCAATATTATGTTTAATCGCATTTTCAATCAGCAATTGCAAGGTGATTGGGGGAACGCCTTTTAACTCATAATCTTCAGGGATATTAATGTTGACCTGTAAGTTGTCGGATACCCGGATCTTAATCAGATAAATATAAGAATTGATAAACTTAATTTCCTCCTTTAAAGAGATGATATCCCTGCTTAGGTTAATAATCATATAACGGTACACTTTCGAAAGATTATCCAGAAATAATAAAGCAGAGTCGGGATTTTCAACAATTAAACTGGATAAAGTGCTGAAATTATTAAACATAAAATGAGGATCGAGCTGAGCCTTTAACGATTGTAGTTCTGCTTGCATGGCTATTTGGTTCAGGTCATACGCTTTGAGTTCAAGCGCAGAAGTTTCCAGCATGGCGATCTTCCATTTGCGCAGAAAAAAATCAGCAGTATAGATCGCACTGATTAATGTACTGATCACGATACTTACCATACAGACCTGCCAGCCAAACGTTTTATCGGATTGTGAATAGCTGGTATAATTCGGATAAACCAAACGATCGATATAAAGTAATAAACTGATTACAATACTTGCGCTGATTATTTGCAGGAAAAACTGGCAAAAGAACCGTAGCAATGGTGATTCTATCCAGGGTATATGACGGTCCAGCCAGCGGGCAATGAGTAAGCTGGACTCTGTGATTAAAAAGCAGACAACCATTACACCCAGCCATTCAGTTAATAGCGTATATATATTCTGGTCAAAATAAACATTCCAGAAGGGATCGTAAGGGTTTAACAGGTAAATGAAAATGTAAAAACAGAAAAAAACTATAGGTAAAATGAAGAATCTGAAATTCTGATAAAAAGCACGGTCACTTACTATTTTGGAATTAGTCATAGCTATATTTTATTTATTCATCGGCATGACAGCTAACAAGCTGTAAATTTAAGGATTGAATTAAGGATGTATGGCGGTTATTGACTGAACATCATATTTATCATGCTGAAACAGTCTTTTGAATCGCTCAATACCGATCACTTACGTATCCGTTACCAAATTAAAGCCCTTTTATGCCTTATTTTATCCAGATATTTTATGTTTTTTTAATGGGGATTTAGTAGTACGATTTCAGGATCTCAGTAAGCTCTTTTAATGTTTTATTTTTTGCCAGTACTTTTGCAGGCTGAATTTTTCCACGGCTGTAGTAGTCCATGGTATAGGTAGTTTCGGTGTCGCCGGGCTTATAGACGAAACCTTCGAGTTTGCCTTCATAAAGTTCGGAACTTCCCATGTAGCCTCCGGTCTCATTTTGGCCCTGTAAAAAATCCAGCATACTGGAGGTCTCAAACGGAGTTGTTTCATATAAACCTAAAGAGAGCATCTCCATCATCCGGCTGCTTTCCTGAGTATACCTGTTTGTCTCAGTCAGTGCATGTTTGGCCTGTTCAATATAGAGTTTATTGTTTTTCTGAAAATAGGAATAAGGACGATTTTTATCCACCTGATCTTGGGCTGAAAAAGCATAATAGACATACTCGGTGACCTTTTTAGATTTTTTATCAGGAGTTATGGTTTCTATTTTCCTGCCTTCGGGTGTAAAAGTTATTCTGATACTGCTCTTCCCTACCTCTTCCAGCAGATAACCCTGAACCGATGGGGTTACTTTAAGGAGTACTACTGCATTTTCAGCCATAATAATTACTCTGAATAGTTCAGTTTTAGCTGCTCTTACAGTGCGGATAACTTCTGCCATCGCATGTTTCTGCTGCAGGTAAGCAGGAGTAATTTCTATCCCATTTTCCAGAGCACCATCGATAAATGTATTTTTAGCATCCAGAGTTCCATATAAGGCGTTATTGTCCTGTTCTGACAAGATCATGTTATAAAAGTCATTGTACCATTGCTGTGTCAGGCTACCCTCTTGATAATAGTCATAAATTGACCATTCTGAACCGTAAATTTTATACCTGAAAAATCCATTATATGGTCTTCCATCTTTAAAATCACCAATCAGATAGTCCCCCTGATTGGTATGACGAAGATAAACAGGGTTAATTCCGCGCTTAATAGCATCCGGGATATGAAAATTTATGTTGAGTTGTTTTACAACCTGGTTCAGTGAATCCAGGCAATCATAAGACCATAAAAATTCTCTGGACAACTCTTCATTTTTAACACATTTGAATTCACTTTTTGTAGTTGTAATTTCATTTTTGCTATCCAGATATAGTCCTTCTTTTTTTTCGCTTTGCGCGAAAGTAAGCAGAGGTGTCATCAGAAATAAGAGGGTTAACTTATACATATGATATTTATTAGAATAATAGTAAAAGTAATTGAAATTAATATCTTAGCAAGATGTCATCGCATCATATAGTCAGAGAAAAACAGGAGCCAGCCTTATATATTCACAATCTGGGCAATTTTGACGAAGAATATTTAGGACAGATTCTTGAATGGAGTCCTACGTTAATCGTCAACGGTACAATTTATGAGAAAGTCCTCAGCCTTGGATTAAAGGTAGACGTCGTCTTAAATGTTGGTAATGGATTAATTCCACAGGAAAATACCAAGTCTATTATCGGGCCGGGTGATGAATACAACACAGTCTTAAACTATCTGATTTCAGAAAAATATCCGGCTGTAAATATCATAGATGATCAAAAAGCATTATCAGACCTGGCTTTTTATCTTCCTAAAATTAACATTGTATTGTTTACGGCAACGGAAAAATCATATGCTGTTAAAACAGGGTTTAATGTTTGGAAGCCTGCTGGAAGTATATTTCTGATTGACGTGGTTTCTTATTTTGAAGCGACCAATCTGATGCAAAAAGAAGAGAAAGAATTTGAAGTCGTGAAAGATGGTTTTGTCGAATTCACCTTTGCTACTGAATATGTGTTTTTAACCGAAAAAATATGATTACCCTTAGAAAAGCGAAAGAAGAAGATCTGGCGGTTATTCAACAGATTGGTACGATAACCTATGGGCCAACTTACGGACACCTGATTGGTCAGGAGCAAGTTGATTTTATGCTGGATAAATTCTATAGCATCGTTGCTTTAACGCAGCAATTAATGGAAGGCCATACCTTTTTAATTGCACAGGAAGGGGATAAAGATCTGGCTTTTGTTTCCTATTCAGTAGAGGAACATGCAAAGCACCTGATTGTCAAACTGCATAAACTTTATGTTTTGCCCGAAGCACATGGAAAAGGCTTGGGGAAGTTTCTGATCAACGAAGTTAGAAACAAGGCGATAGAGGCAGGTGCTGAAAGCCTCGTGTTAAATGTAAACCGTAATAATAAAGCGAAAGACTTTTATGAGAAGGCCGGTTTTATCGTTAAAGAAACCGTCGACATTGAAATTGGCAACGGTTTCTTTATGAATGATTATGTTATGGCACTGCCTATAGTACCTGTAAATCCTACTTAATTTGTTAATTTAGGGATTCTGGTTGGCGTATCTAATCCCTTTACAATAGTAATTGCGCTTTTAGCAATTGCCTTAATCGTTGATAATATATTTTCAGTATCCAGTGAACTGTATTCATCTTTTACAGTGTGATAGAGTTTGTCTATATCAATCTGGTCAGTACTGATGGTATGGGCAGGCACACCCAATGCAGCCAATGTTGCATTATCGCTTCTATAGAATAAATTCTGTTGGGTATAAGGATCTGGATGAAAGGTGAATGCTGTTCCTTCCAGGTTTTTTTGCAAAATCTTTCCAAAGTCTGATTTATCATAACCAGTGATAAAGGCGGTATTCTTACCGAATTTGCTTTCTTTGCCAATCATCTCAATGTTGAACATGGCAACAACTTCATCTGGATTTAATTGCTGAGAGAAATATTTTGCGCCATATCCTCCTATTTCTTCTGCTGTAAAAGCAACAAAAATAAGTGTACGCTCATTGTTATTCAGTTTCTTGTAATATTTTGCAAGTGCTATCATTGCTGTAGTACCAGAAGCATCATCATCTGCCCCATTTGCAATGCTGTCCTGATCTGCTGAATGAATAATGCCCAGGTGATCATAATGTCCGGAGAACACAACTAATTCTTTAGCTTTTGATTTTCCAGGAATAATCCCGGCCACATTAAACAACGGCAATTTATTAATACTGTTCTTTAAGGATACAGTAAAGTTGTTTACAGCAGTGTCTGAAGTGAGCACAACAACTAAAGGAGATGTGTTTTTTTGATCCAGATCTTCTTTATCTATCGCAATTGCTTTGGAAAGAAAATCCTTTAGCTGGTCAAATTCCTTAGCGAATTTTTTATCTACCAGTACCAACTGACGTTTTTTACCGCGTACTAAAGACCGGTATTGTTCTTTGAAGGGTTTGGAAGGGTCAAGTTTTATCCATCCATCACTAGTCTTATCATCGAATGTCAAATTGGCTGCAGTATTTCCCCAGACTGCGATATTGGCCTGATCTATAGTTTTACCATCAATTGTAACTGCTGTTGCTAATGGCTTAAGCTGGTATTTATAAAATGTCTGTCTGTAGCCAGTTGCCCCCTTTAATGGTTGCAGACCAATTTTTTTAAACTCATCCTCAATAAAAGTTGCAGCCTTATCAATTCCGGGGCTAAACGTTGCTCTGCCCTGCATGTCATCACTACTCAGGGTTTTGATCAGATTATCTACGTAACCTTTAGTGATAATTTTATCAATATCCTGGGCCGATGCCGTTCGTACAATAAAAAGTAAGATTAGTGGGTAATAGAAATATTTCATCATTCGTTATTTAGTTTTTCTTTTTCTTTAGCAATAGTGGTAGCTACCCTGGTGTCATGTACTCCATCAGTAACTTCAATTTCAAAATCTCTGTCTTTTTCAGAAGTATGGATCTGGCTGTTCTCCAGATTTTCTACAGATCTGTCATATGGGCCTCTGGAACTCATCATCTTCACAAATACTGGCAGGCACTCGAAAAAGATGAATAACAAACCGATAAATGATACCGCCAGTGCAGTTGTTGTATCCCGGCTGCCATCTTTGTTAAAACTTAACTGTCCTAAAGCCCAGTTGCGATCGGCAAAGCCGGCAATATTAGTTAAGCTGTCTAGTTGTTTACCAGTGTAGAGTCTTTCGGAAAGTAGTCCATCAAACTGCTTTCTGCCATCCACAAAGTGTTCCATCCTTCTCACATCCGAATTCAGTGAATCCAGATTTTGCTGTCTTTGTTTTAATTCTTCTTCTTTCCTTTTTGCATAAGGGCCATATCCCATTACCCCTGAAGTTTCAGTTGTTTTAGTACCGAAGACTTCAAAGTTAAGTTTTTGCCGGTCAGTTTTAATCCCATTTTCTAAAGAATCCCGTTGTGTCTTGGACTCCTTCAGTTTGTTTAGCTCAATCGTGTACTTATTCGTGAATGCTTTATTCAGGGTATCAATTTTTGAGCGCTGATTATTCAGATAACTTACTTTAAGCCGCTCTTTGATTTCCTTGTCAAATATTTTAAGTTCTAATGGTCTTGAAATGACCATGCCGATCATAATAGCCAGTAATATACGGGGCGTTGCCTGTAAGATCTGTTTTGTTGAAGAAGAGTTTTTGTTGATACTGGACACGATATAACGGTCCATATTAAAAATAGCAAGGCCCCAGAGTATGCCGAAAAATACAGCAAAAAGTACAGCGGCAGTATCACCTTTAAAGACAAAGTACATGGCATATCCGCCAGACAATGCGGCAAATAAACCAGTAAAGAAAATAGTTGCGCCAATACCAACATACTTATTATGTTCAGTAGGGTGCTTCTCTAATGTTGGCTGGTGGATACCAGAGCAGAACCAGAAGAAACGTGACAGAGCATCCATAATAACAAAGTTAAGAAAGAATACTATTAAACGCCCCGCATTCTTAGTTGTTACAGCCTACTGGATGAAACTATAAAATTTGACCTGTGTTTAGCAGATAAGTTGTTGATAAACTTTATATTTGGCAATTATATATGGGTCATCAAACACCTATCAAAAAGCGTAGAAGATGAAAGAAATAAGCGTAGAAGAACTAAAGCAAAAAATAGATAACAAAGAAGATTTTCAATTGATTGATGTAAGAGAAACTTTTGAATATGATACTTCTAACCTGAATGGTGAGAATATTCCATTGGGAGGAATTCTGATTGAAGTTGATAAAATTGCGACTGATAAACCAGTAATTATGCAATGCAGAAGCGGTAAACGCAGTGCAGCAGCAGTAATGCAGTTAGAGCAGTTGCATGGATTTACAAATCTTTATAATCTAAAAGGCGGAATTCTTGCATGGCAAGCTGCTTTTGATCCTGGTATGCCAGTTTACTAAGATGAAGAAGAATATTATATTAAATGCGTTTTATACCCTGGGTATAGTGATTTCTGTGATCGGCCTGAAATGGGCTTTCCAGAATGCTAACTATCCTGTTGTTGGCTTATTGATTGTTACAGGTTTATTTTTCATTTACCTGAAAATCAATATTGTCAAAGAAGTAAGAGCGGGTATAAAAGAAAAAGAAAATAGCCTGAAGTCTTCCGTTAAGGACGAAACAAATTAGGTAAAAGACCTTTCAGCCCTAAACCTGGAAGGTCTTTTAAAAGATACCTGCCATGCGCAAAGGCAGGCTGCTCAAAGGGGTTGTTTTTAGTCAGAAAAGGACCATCTAAATCTACCCAGTCACATAAGGGGGCTAAAGCTAAGCCGGCCTGCGTAGCAACAGAAGTCTCGCTCATGCATCCAATCATGACTTTCATACCATAAGAGCGCGCTTTTAAGATCATTTGGTGTGCCTCATACATTCCGCCACTCTTCATGAGCTTGACATTTATTCCATGATAAGCTCCTTTAATGTTATCGATATCTCCTAATCCTTGTACCGCCTCATCCGCAAGAATCGGAATTGGGCTGCGGCCGGTTAACCAGGCATTACCATCAATATCTTTTTTATCCATGGGCTGCTCAATCAGTACTACTCCCTGATCATGGAGCCAATAGATTAAATCTATAGCCATTTTTCGATCTGTCCAGCCCTGGTTCGCATCCACATACAATGGTAAATTGCTTACAGTTCTGATGGTATTGATCAGTTCTTTATCATTTGCCGATCCCAGTTTGATTTTAAGCACTTTAAAGTCTTTAGCACCGGCAACTTTTTCTTTGATAATCTCTGGTTTATCAATCCCTATGGTATAAGAAGTCACTGGCATTTTTGCAGGATCTGCCTGATAGATCTCAAAACAAGGTTTTTGCAGGATCTTCCCGTTAATATCATTTAATGCAATATCAATGGCTGCTTTTACAGCAGAATTACCAGCATCCAGACTGTTCAGATAACTGGTTACTTCGGCAAAATTAAAGGGGTGCTTAAAATGCATCCAGTCTACTTTTTTAAGAAATGATTCTGCAGTACTATAGCTCTCCCCCAGGTAAGGAACCATGGAAGCTTCTCCATACCCCTCCATATTTTCATAAGTCAGCTTTAACAATAATAAAGGAGTACTTGTTCTGGTGAATCCAGCGATAGAGAAAGGATGTTTAAGTTCCAGGTTAAAAGAAATATGAGCTGCTTGCATGTGTTTTAAAAGCTTTTGGTAATATCAAAGTTAAAAAATGGGCGTCTCACCGAATGTAAAAATAATATCCCTAATATTGCGGTTAATATGATCAGCACAATCTATCAGCCCTTTAAAAACTTC
This sequence comes from Pedobacter sp. PAMC26386, assembly GCA_014302835.1. Taxonomy (GTDB): domain Bacteria; phylum Bacteroidota; class Bacteroidia; order Sphingobacteriales; family Sphingobacteriaceae; genus Pedobacter. The sequence goes on along the minus strand of CP060294.1, from coordinate 4,502,635 downwards.
GACTTTAAATTTAAAAACTGCTTTCTGAGCGGAGATACTTTTACTGCACCTATCGTACAGACTAATGTCTTACCGGCATGGTTGTTAGAAGTAGCTAATTTTAGCGGCGATGAACAGATTAAATTACTGGATGAATCTATACGGTCGTATAATACGTTAAAAGTGCCTGTAAGTGAAGAAGTGCTGGTTAATTTTATCAATCCACTGGAAGATAAAATTGCAGCAGCCTTTGCAGAAGGGTTTGCTGGGGTATCGAAACTCGAAGAATTGGATCTGTTTAAATGGGTAGGTAAATTTCTCTATAGCCTGATTTATATTGAAATGAATGCAGCTGTTGGTTTACAGCAGTTAAGTGATGACGGTCTAAACATGTCACAGGGATTGATGCACAAATTCGGGAACCTGCAAACGATGATTCAGAGTATTTACCGGAGTGTGGTGCTGGAAGATTTTACCCCATGGTCTTTCGTGATCGTGCCATTGGAGCAAAATGATATTCCTTTTAGCTTCAGAGATGAAATCAACACTTTGACCTTCTCGTTAAAACTTAATGATTTTGGTATCATAGCCTGTTTACAGGACAATGGAACAAATAAAAGATATCATCAGGAGATTCTTGATCAGATTGGCGATCAGCCGGTAACCGATCAGCAATTTGAAGAGCTGTGTGCCCGTTTTTTCTACTCCGCTTATTTATTCAACCGCCTGCCGGAATATACGATTATGCCTGTTGAAGAATCTATCTATATTGATGCAATGCCTTTAAGAGGAACTACGAATAAGCCGCTGTTTGACGTTTGGCAGCATAAAACTTATGCACAGGTTTTAGAGAATTTCTGGAAACCGTGGGGAAACCTGCTGATGGAAATCAGAAAAGATCCGACCGCACCAACAAGCTATTTCAATCCACCGTCTTTACCTCATGCAGGTTAGCCCCCAAAGCGATTAGTAAGCATAGAGATAAAATGAGGTACAATATTGGGTACAAGTAATATGGTGATGATAATCCCTGTGATTGCTCCGAATAAATGCGCGTCGTGGTTAATATTATCTCTGGAGTTTTTTGACATGTAATAAGTATACAATAGGTATAATACACCAAACAAAGCTGCCCAAATTGGAATTGGCAAAGGAAAAATCATTAAAGTACTCAGTGGGTAGAATAAAATATAGCTGAACAATACCGCCGAAATTGCGCCTGAGGCCCCCAGACTGTGGTAATGAAAATTATCTTTCTGTTTGATCACCGTAGGAATATCACTTAAAATCAAGCCTAAGAAATAAATCAGTCCGAATCTAAGACTTCCTACTGTAGCTTCCAAGGTGAAAGCAAAGGCATAGAATGTAAACATATTGAATATCAGGTGCATCCAGCTTCCATGAATTAATCCACTGGTTAGCAGCGTATAGACGTTGCTTCTACGGTAAACACTATAAGGATGAAGCATGAATTTCCCATAAAGAGAACTGTCGTTGAATGCATAAATACTGGTAACCAGTGTGAAAATGAAAATCAGCGATGCAACTGGGGTGTTTGTAAGATATTCTATCATATGTATTTCAGATCGGATTTAATAATTAGTGCAATCTAGCAATTGGATAGCGTAAATGTGTTTTTTCGTAATAATTTGAATTCTTATAAACAAATTCAAGCTGTGCTGAAGGGTTTTGGGCAAAAGCGCTATCGCTTATTTTCTTTTGGTTCAGTTTGGTTCTAAGATCTGGGTTATCTTTTAATAATTCTGCCGCTGTGTCTTCAAAAACATATGGAGAATAATGCTCTTTCTGGTCCAGGATAGAATCGAAAAAGTTCCAGTTAAAAAAAGAATCCGTTGCCTGTGGCTCCAGAGTTTCTACGATATATCTGTTTTGTGGCTGATTAACATAAACCAGGTAATCTCCTTTATAGAATTTCAGCGTTTGTTTTTTTGTGCTTAATTCAACGCTATTATGAATATAATGACCTTCGTATGGTCTGGACGCAGTTTTATAATCTGCTATATAGTAGACATCAACAGCAAGCTCTTTATCTTCTTTGAGCTCATCCATCTTCACACCATTCAATTTCAATAAACCAATTACCTTATCCCATGCTTTTGGAATTACATAAGCCTGAGGTTTTTTTACTGTAAGTTCCGGGTCAAATTTATTCCAGTACTTAATGTTTTTAGTATAGGGTTCATTTCTGTCATAGTAAAGCCGGTCTGCACCGCTCACTGCACTTGGCTTATATTTGGCCGTAAAACCTTTGAAAGCAAGCAATTCATGTGTCGTTTCATTCAGTTTCCAGCTTATGGGAAAGTCACTTTGATGTGATGTGGCCTGGTCAGCTTTGAGTTTGTTTTGTCCAATAATTTTCGCATCCCTATTCACCAGAGCAACATAGGTTTGAAGCAGTTGATAAGTAGATTCTACTCTTTTTTGATAAGCTTTCAGCATATGCGTTTCTGGCATGAAACCGATCGTATTATGTAATGCAGCATAACCAGTTGAGTAGCGAGGGGTTTCCAGAAAGCCTGTGATTCCTGCATCCGGAGTATTTTCTATAGAATTGATGTAAGGAATCAGTTCGAATCCTTTCTTCTTCATTTCTGAATATAAGGCTGGAACCATTGTTTCTGTCAGATAGCTGGCAAGAATGGGGTTTAACTTGTCTTTTTGTGTAGGAATCAGTGTCATCGTATATTGATAATCGGCACCGTTACTGGTATGGGTATCTACAAAAATCTCTGGTCTCCAGGTATTGAAGATCTCCTGAAAAGCAGCCGAGTTCCGGGAATCTGTTTTAATAAAGTCCCTGTTCAAGTCGTAATTTTTACTGTTTCCTCTAAAGCCATAAAAATCGGGGCCATTCTGGTTTGCCCTGGAGGTGCTGCTGCGGTTAAATGCCCCGTCTATATTATAGATTGGAATAATACAGATGACAACATTATCCGGTAAATGATTGTCTTTTAGCAGGTCTCTTGCCAGCATCATTGAGGCATCTATACCTTCAGGTTCGCCAGGATGAATGCCATTATTGATCAATAAGATGCTTAGCTTATTTTTTCTGATTTCTGCAGGATCAAAGATCTTGTGCTTAGACAAAATAAGCAGGTTAAGCGGTTTTCCAAAGTCTGTACTTCCATAGGAAAGGAATTTTGCCTGCGGAGATGTTTTTGCCAGCTGCGTATAAAAATCAATTGCTTCCTGGTAAGTTGCTGTTTGATTTTTATTACTCAACTCGTAAGGGGTTTGTTGTGCAAATGTTTTCATCGTTAATGTCAGGATTAAAAACAGTAAAGAATATTTCATTAGGACTTATTTTGAGGGGTTAATTGCCTTGTCTTCTTAAAGTCGCCGGAATGTTTTTTTATACAGTCCCATCTTTCCGAAGCTGTATTTTACGCCTACAGAATAGAAAGCATAGATATCGGGGTTTCCGGATTTCTTTAGTTGTGATGAGTTGTCATAGCCATCCAGTCCCTCGCCCATTGTAATATTTCCCTGACAGTTGAAATTCAGCGTATACCTGTAAAAGCCTTCGCGGTCTGGAAAGAAAAAGTTGACCCCGAGATTTAAAGGAAAAAAAACATCGTTTGAGGAATCTTCCCCAGGATACAAAACTGGTGGGTCTGCCAGGCTATAGCGTCTCACTCCTGTCATCTTGTTTTGAATAATTCCTATGCCACTGCCTAAATATAAGCCCCTGAGTTTGCCGGATAGGCTGTTATAATTAAAATCTATAATTTCTCCCAAAGATATTCTGGCATTAACGGACAATGCAGTGTATCCATTAATGAACTGTCGGTTATCGGGTTCGTAATGGATGTCTCCTCCGTTTATTTCTCCTTTTTGAAATTCCAGGCCCAGACTAAGATATGGGGTAAATAAGTAATCTATTGTACCATACCCTGCAAGGCCGAAATCATGTTTTCTGACCTCTGTGAACGATTGAGTAAGACCAGCACCTGCACCGATAGATAACTTATAAAAGTTTGACTGTGCAAAAGACGGAAATGTAAATGCAAATAAAATGGCTGAAATAAGTTTCCTTTTCAAGTTATGCTGATTGTTTATAGATAAAATATCATCTTTGGTTATCTTTAAGCCGGTTTAATGTTTACAGGTTAAACCGGCCCTTAATTTTTTAAAATTATGCTAAAATATCATAACACTGGTAATTCTTTGCAAAATAGATTTACTGAATACGTAAAAATAGATACACAGTCTGATCCTGAGTCTACAAGCATTCCTTCTACAGAAAAACAGAAGAATCTTGGAAAGGTGTTAGTTGCGCAATTATTAGAGATTGGTGTCACAGATGCACATCTGGATGAATACGGATATGTATATGCGACTATCCCTTCAAATACCACTAAAATTGTTCCTGTGATCTGTTTCTGCTCACATATGGATACTTCTCCGGATTGTAGTGGTTATGGCGTTAAGCCAATTATTCATGCGAATTACCAGGGGCAGGATCTTGTTCTTCCTGATGATCATTCAGTAGTACTGAGAATGAGCGAACACAAAGATCTGAAAGACCAGATTGGCAATGATATTATTACCGCAAGCGGTACTACTTTGTTAGGAGCAGATAATAAAGCTGGATTAGCAGAAATTATGGAAGCAGTAGCTTTCCTGGTACAAAACCCGGAACTTAAACACGGTAAAATCCGGATTCTTTTTACCCCTGACGAAGAAATCGGCAGAGGAGTAGATAAAGCAGATCTGAAAAAATTAGGTGCTGATTTTGCTTATACTGTTGATGGAGAAACTTGTGGTTCTATCGAAGATGAAACTTTTTCTGCTGATGGAGCGGTGCTGACTATACATGGTATCAGTTCTCACCCTGGTTTTGCAAGAGGTAAAATGGAGAGTGCGATTAAGATTCTAAGCGATATTATCAGTGCTTTACCTAAAGATAAATTAACCCCGGAAGCTACTTCAAAAAAAGAAGGATTTTTACATCCGGTTACTCTACAGGGAAATGTTGAGCAGGCAGAAGCGCATTTTATTATCCGTGATTTTGATGATGCTTTGTTAGCTGAACATGGCCGTACGCTTGAGGAAATTGTTAAACAGGTGATCTCTGCCTATCCAAATTCTACTTACGAGCTGAAAATTAAAGAGCAGTACCGCAATATGAAAAAGGTATTGGATCAGCATCCGCAAGTATTGGAATATGGCGTTCTGGCAATTGAACGTGCTGGTATTCCGGTTAAAAGACAAAGTATCAGAGGGGGTACTGATGGTTCGAGATTGTCGCTGATGGGCTTACCTTGTCCTAATGTTTTTGCCGGGGAACATGCTTTCCATGGCAAGCAGGAATGGGCATCCGTGCAAGACATGGAAAAGGCAGTTGAAACGATTATAAATATTGCCCTGATCTGGGAAGAAAAGAGCATTTAAACTATTTCAGATACATTGCTGCTAGAAGCTCATAAGAGCGGATGCGTTCTTCGAAACCTTCGGTGATCGTTACAGCCATCAGCTCATTAACCTGGTAACTGGCCAGCAATGTATCTATTTTCTCTTTTAGTACTTTTGGAGTTCCGATTAACATTCTTTGCCTGTTATGTTCTATCCTTTCTTGTTCTGCAGCATTATAGCTGACCTGTTTGATGTCATCATAGCCAACGGGAATTAAGCGGCCTCCCTTTTCCAGCTGGAGGTATCTGTAATCCATTACCGCTTGCTGACGAAAGATCAGTTCTTCGTCTTCCGAGCAAAATATACCAATACTCACATTGACTTCCGGAGCAGGCAGATCTATTGACGGCTGGAAGCGATCACGGTAGGTCTGAACAGATTCAGGCCCACCTATAGGATTAATAAAATGGGCAAATGACATTCCCATTCCAAAATGCGCTGCAAATAAGCCACTTTGTCCACTGGAACTTAACAACCACATTGGTGGCACAGTTGAAGCTTGGGGAATGGCAATGATTTTGGCCTGTATGGTACCCTGTTCTGCTGTATCGTGTAAGTAGTTTCTCAGTTCGTCTAGTTTTTCCAGGAAATCCTGTTCTTTCCACTGATTGGAGGGGTTAAGCATGCTTGCAGTGATTCTATCCGTTCCCGGTGCTCTGCCTAGCCCAAGATCAATTCTGCCGGGAAAAAGAATTTCCAGCATCCGGAAATTTTCGGCTACTCTTAATGCGCTGTGGTTAGGAAGCATTACACCTCCTGAGCCCAATCTTATATTTTTGGTTTCGCCAGCAAGGTGTGCAATCAGAACTTCGGGTGTAGAACCTGCGAGCGCACTCGTATTGTGATGTTCGGAAACCCAAAAACGGGTATAACCAAGCTTGTCGGCAAGTTTTACCAATTCAACAGTTTCCTGTATGGCCTGTTTTGCAGAAACACCTTTTCTGACAGGTGACTGATCAAGAATGCTTAAACGAATAGGAGAAATACTCATATGGATAAATTATTGACTGACTCTCATTTCTGCCAGATACTGATCCTGACCATCATCAAATAATAAATGACATTCCCAGCCGCATTCTTTAGCAATTGTTTTCAGCAGCTGCGGATCCAGATATAGCCAGTTAAACCATTCTCCTTTTTGATCTTTATACTCGTATTGATAAGCGATCTCTCCATGGTATTTATCGGCGGGTTTCTCTATATCATCATATAAATAAGAAATGTCTGACGTATCAAAAAGTAATTGCCCGTCGTCATTTAACAAGGACTTTGCATGATTGAGAAAAGTTTTGAAACCATCAATAGTACCAGTTAGCCCAATACCGTTCATCAGGAATAATAAAGTATCAAACTTTTCTCCCTGGTAACTAAAAACGTCTCCTTCTACTGCATTTTTTACGCCCCTGGTTTTCATAATTTCTACAGCGACCGGAGAAATGTCAAGTGCAATGACGTCAAAGCCACGTTCCTGAAGGATCAGCGCATGGCTGCCTGCGCCACCGCCAACATCAAGCACTCTGCCTTCACAAAGATCCATTGCTTCCAGTTCTATATCCGGCATCTCTTCTTCTGTCCGGAAAAAGATGTCAACAGGCATCTCCTCCGGTTCGTCATAAGAATTATGCAGCAATAGAGTTGTTGCGGTACCATTGGTAAACTGATCTTGTAAAGCACTTCCGAAAACATCCATCGGGACAAAGGTATTAAATTATTTTTCTGAGGGCTAGCCGGTCGGGGTTATCGGGCAGAGGCTTACTGAAACTTATACAGTTACAGTCTCACAATCAAATACCTGGTGATATTCAGGAATGGTTACGTGCTTAAATCCATGTTCATTCAGCCTTTTTGCAAAATGCTGCTGAACCGGATACTCTCCATGTACCAGAAAAAGCTGTTTAACCATTGCAGGGTCCTGAGTAGAAAGAAACTGAAGTAAATCTTCATAATCTCCATGCGCGCTCATAGACTGGATAGAACGGACTTCCGCATTTACCTGAAGATTTTCTCTGAACAGATAAATTGTTTTATCGCCAGCCAGTAACCGGCCTCCCAGTGAACCAGGAGAGCAATAGCCCACCATTAAAATCGTGTTTTTTTGATCTCCAACAGTATTCCGTATGTGGTGTCTTACTCTTCCTCCGTCGGCCATGCCGGATGCAGAAATGATCACACAAGGTCTGTGGTCATTGTTCAGTGCTTTTGATTCCTCTACGCTTTCAATAAATTTCAATCCTTTAAAGGCAAAAGGATCATGATCTATTTTCATGACTTCTTTTACACCGTTATTATAAACCTCGGGATGATTCTTTAAAACCTGCGTTGCCTGTTCAGATAATGGGCTATCTACATAAAAAGGAATGTCAGGTAATTTATGTTTCAGTTCGAGACTGTTCAGGGCATATAGTAACTCTTGCGTTCTCCCAACACTGAACGCAGGAATAACAACCTTACCTTTCTTAACCAGGCAGGTATGCTGTATGATCTCAAGCAGCATATTTTCGATAGGCTCAAGATCCTTATGTAAGGAATCGCCATAGGTAGATTCCATAATGATATAATCTGCCTGAGGAAAAGTTTGCGGACTCTTTAATAAAAGGTCACCATATCTGCCTACGTCGCCACTAAAAGTAAGCCTGGTAGATTTACCCTCTTCTTTGATTGTCAAATGTACGGCAGCACTGCCAACAATATGTCCTGCGTCAGTGAAATTCACTGTGATTGACGGACAGATGTCGAAATCTGTATTGTAATCAACTATTTTAAACTGACCTAATGTTTTGACCACATCATCATCCGTATATAACGGCTCTTCTGCATCTTCTCCACGCGGTCTTTTCTTATTCGCATATTCGGCGTCCTGCATCTGGATTTTTGCAGAATCCATTAAGAGAATTCTGGTCAGATCCATTGTTGCCGGTGTGCAAAATATGTTTCCCGTGAAACCTTCTGCCACTAAACGTGGCATCAGCCCGCAATGGTCTATATGTGCATGCGAAAGAATTACATAAGTCACCTTTGACGGGTCAAATCCGAAATTACTATTTAATCCATCTGTCGCTTCTCCCATGCCCTGGAACATGCCGCAGTCTAGTAATACTTGAGTGTTATCTTTTAAGGTAAGAAGGTGTTTGCTACCAGTAACGGCGCGTGCAGCACCATGAAAAGCGATTTTCATCAGAGATGTTTAGTTATTAAATAGTTAAAATAATAGCGCCAGGTTAACCTGGCGCTATTTATAAGTTAAGCTCTTACTTTTGCAATTTTGTCTTTCACTGTATCCGCTACATCTGTTAGCTTGTCTTTAGAAGCATCCAGGATGTCACAGAACCAGTCCGTTACTTTGTCTTTTAGGTCATCACTTTTGTCTGAAGATAAGATTAAAGCTACCGCAGCACCAAGGGCAGCTCCTGCCAGTATACCTGCAACTATTTTCGTTTCTTTTGTCATAATAATTCTCTTTTTGTAATAGTGTAACAATATGCGAATAAAAAGGTTCTTAAAAACTGTTAATTTTATATTGCAAACGCTTTTTTGAAAAACAGAGACATGCTTAGAACTTTATCTTATCTGAACCTTCTTTTTGCTGTGCTTTATTTTCTGGCCTATTTGCTCAATGGTAATCGTTGGGTTGTTTTTGGATTGTTAGTTGTTATTGTCTTTAACTGGATGACTTTACGCAATCTGGAGACCGGACAGGCTAAATGGGAGGTTCTTCAGTGGCTTGCAGGAGGCATAACTTTATTATATGCCTCTTATATGGGATATGGTGCTATTCTGTTATTAGTTGACACCATTAGCTATCATTATTATCCAACGGAAACAATTTTATTGATTGCATCGGGGTTCTTGTTCGCTATAACTATCTTTTTACAGCTATTTACTGCCCTGTATGAAAAAATAGATAAAAAAAGTGATTAACTATTTGACAATTAAACATATTAATCTATCTTTGCAGTCCCTAAATCCTAGGGAGAAAAAATAATTGTTTAACAAATTAAATACAAGCAAGTGAATACGTTAAGTTACAAAACTGTCTCTGCCAATGCTAAAACTGTTAACAAACAGTGGGTTGTTGTTGATGCACAAGGCGAGATTTTGGGGCGCTTGTCATCGAAGATCGCAATGATCATCCGTGGTAAAAACAAGCCTGAGTACACCCCACACGTAGACTGCGGCGATAATGTGATCGTTATCAATGCGGACAAGATTAAGTTGACCGGAAATAAAATGAACGACAAACAGTACGTTTCATATACTGGATATCCAGGTGGTCAGCGTTTCATCTCTCCAAAAGAGTTGTTGGCGAAACATCCTACACGTGTAGTAGAAAAAGCAGTTCGTGGTATGTTACCTAAAACAAAATTAGGTGCTAAATTATACACCAACCTTTTTGTTTATGCAGGTACTGAGCATCCTCATGCAGCACAATCACCAAAAACCATTACACTTTAATTAAAGGAAGAAAGAAATGTCAGTTACTAACACTTCAGGAAGAAGAAAAACTGCTGTTGCGCGAATCTACATGAAAGAAGGCAACGGTACTATTACTGTAAACAGTAAAGATCACAAAGTATATTTCCCTACATTACCTTTACAATATATTGTAAACCAAAGTTTTGAAGTTTCAGAACTTATCGGTCAATATGACGTAAAAGTAAACGTAGCAGGAGGTGGTATTAAAGGCCAGGCAGAAGCTGTTCGTTTAGCGATCGCTAAAGCTATTGTCGAATTAGATGCTGAGAAAAAACCGGCATTACGTGCTAAAGGGTTAATGACCCGTGATATGCGTATGGTTGAACGTAAGAAACCAGGTCGCAAGAAAGCTCGTAAAAAGTTCCAATTCAGTAAACGTTAATCTCAAGGAGGACAAAGACAATGGCAAGAACAACATATCAAGACTTATTGGATGCAGGTGTACACTTTGGTCACCTTACCCGCAAATGGAATCCGAAAATGGCACCATATATTTTTATGGAACGCAATGGGATTCACATTATAGATTTAAACAAAACTTTAACTAAAACTGAAGAAGCTGCTTCAGCGATCAAACAGATCGTAAAATCGGGTCGTAAGATCTTATTTGTAGCAACTAAGAAACAAGCTAAAGAAATCGTTGCTGATCAAGCAAAAAAAGTAAACATGCCTTTCGTAACTGAGCGTTGGTTAGGTGGTATGTTAACTAACTTTCAAACTGTACGTAAGTCAATCAAGAAGATGTCTAACATCGACAAGATGACTAAAGACGGTACTTACTCTATTCTTTCTAAGAAAGAGCGTTTGATGATCCAGCGTGAGCGTATTAAATTAGAAAGCTTATTAGGTGGTATCGCGGATTTAAACCGTTTACCAGCTGCTATCTTTTTAATTGACGTTAAAAAAGAGCATATCGCTGTTAGTGAGGCGTTGAAATTAAACATTCCAACTTTCGCAATGGTTGATACAAACTCTGATCCTTCTAACATCGATTTCCCTATTCCAGCGAATGATGATGCAACTAAATCTATCTCTTTAATTACTGATGTTATCATCAAAGCAATTGAAGAAGGTTTAGATGAGCGTAAGCGTGAAAAAGATGATGAAGCTGAGAAAGAAGCTGTAGCTGCTAAAACTGCTGCTGATGCTCCTGAAGCTGCTGCACCTGGCGCTAGAAGAGCAAGAAAAGAAAATGCTGAAACCGAAGAAGGTACAAGCGAAGCATAAATAATATATTTTTGGGTTGTATGTTGTGCGTTGCGGGTTCTTACTTACAACATACAATGTACAACCCATAATTTTTTAGATAAAAACTTAAAAAGAAAATAAAATGTCAGTACAAATTTCTGCAGCAGATGTAAACAAATTACGCCAACAAACCGGTGCCGGTATGATGGATTGCAAAAAAGCATTAATAGAGGCCAATGGCGATTTCGAAGCTGCGGTTGATTACTTACGTAAAAAAGGAGCTAAAGTTGCAGCAAGTCGTCAGGATCGTGATTCTAACGAAGGTGTTGTAATCGCAAAAGCTACAGCTGACGGAAAACGTGGTGTTGTAGTTGAATTAAACTGCGAAACAGATTTCGTAGCTAAAAATGCTGATTTCATAGCTTTAGCTAACAAATTCACTGATTTAGCTGTTGAGAAAAACCCAGCAACTTTAGAAGAATTGTTATCTCTTGAAGTTGATGGTCAGAAAGTTTCTGATATCATCGTTGAAAACACTGGTAAAATCGGCGAGAAAATTGGTATCTCTAAATTTGAAACAGTATCAGGCGAAAAAGTTATCCCTTACATCCACAGTAACTACCGTTTAGGTGTTTTGGTTGCTTTAAACCAAAATGTTGCTGGTGCTGACGAAGCTGGAAAAGATGTAGCTATGCAAATTGCTGCAATGAACCCGGTTGCTTTAGATAAAGCAGATGTAGATACACACACTATCGAGCGTGAAATGGAAATTGCTAAAGAGCAAATCCGTGCAGAAGGTAAACCAGAAGAAATGGTTGAAAAAATTGCTGCTGGTAAACTGAACAAGTTTTACAAAGACAGTACTTTATTAAACCAGGAATTTGTTAAGGATTCTTCTAAAGACGTTCGTAAATTTTTAAATGACACAGCTAAAGATTTAACTGTTACTGCATTTAAACGTGTTCAATTAGGATCATAGTTCCTTCATGATAAATTAAAAGGTCCCTTATTTTAAGGGACTTTTTTTTTGCCTTATATTTTTGCTCTATCTTAGAGACACCTTATCATTTACCATAGTAGCGCTCTTTTATTCTAAGAACTAAGACATGATAGCAATTAAGAACTCAAAATTTTTTAAAGATGAGCAGCTGATTACCGATGCAACTGTTTTAATCGCAGATGGGATCATCAAGGACATTACTCAGGATGCCGTACCAGCTGGATATGAAATTGTAGACGGAGAGGGGAACTATCTGTCTCCTGGATTGATTGACCTTCAGATCTACGGTAGTGGTGGTAATTTATTTTCAGCTTATCCTACTGTAGAAACATTACAGCAGATGGATGCAGATCTGGTTGGTAAAGGTACAACAGGTTTCCTTGTTTGTTTAGCGACCAATACCATAGCCGTTTTTAAGGAGGCAATTGCAGCAGCAAAAGCATACAGGCAACATGCCCGTGCTTTTTTGGGTCTTCATTTAGAAGGACCCTATTTAAATCCTAAAAGGCTAGGGGCACATCCAATCGAATATGTTCATAAAGCAACACTGGAAGAAGTAAAAGGGCTAATAGAAGCAGCAGATGGTGTTGTTAAAATGATGACCATTGCCCATGAGTTGCAGGATGATGAGGTCATCAATTATTTACTGGAACAAGGAATCGTGCTGTCTCTTGGACATAGCGATGCCAACTTGGAGCAAGCGAATCATGCTTTTAACAGCGGTTTTACCACGACCACCCATTTATACAATGCAATGCCTTCCATCCATCACAGAAGCCCTAATTTACCCACAGCAGTGTTTAATCACCCCACGGTGATGGCCAGTATCATTGCTGACGGGGCTCATGTTGATCTTGAAGTCGTTAAAATGAGCTATAAACTGATGCCAGAACGGTTATTTCTGATCACAGATGCAGTTACTGCTTGTACGATTGGCCCTTATAAACATCAATTGGAAGGCTCCAGGTATGTAACACCGGAGGGGACAATCTCAGGATCTAACATTACATTGCTCGATGCAGTGAGTAATTGTGTTAAATATTGTGACATCCCTTTGTCTGCCGCTTTAGCTATGGCTTCAGCATATCCGGCAAGAGTTCTGAAAATGGATGACCAATACGGACAGATAGCTATAGGAAAAGCCGCTGATTTATTGTTAATAAGCGATCAGTTGACCTTGCAAAAGGTTTTTGTTGCAGGTTTAAACATTTCGGCCTAATAATTAAAACAAATAGTTATTTTTGGAGTCATGAAGTATAAAAGGATCCTACTCAAGTTAAGCGGAGAGTCGCTAATGGGCGAAAAGCAATATGGTATTGATAATGATCGCGTTAAACAATACGCAGAAGATATTAAAGCTGTCCATGCACAGGGCCTGGAAATTGCAATAGTTATAGGTGGTGGTAATATTTTCAGAGGTTTAAGTGCAGAGAAATCTGGTATGGACCGTGCGCAAGCAGATTATATGGGAATGCTGGCCACTGTAATTAACAGTATGGCTTTACAGGATGCACTTGAAAAAGTAGGACTTAAAACAAGATTACTTACCGCGATTAAAATGGAGCAGATATGTGAGCCATTTATTCGCAGAAGAGCAGTGAGACACCTTGAAAAAGGACGTGTGGTGATCTTCGGTGCGGGTACTGGAAATCCTTACTTCACAACAGATTCAGCTGCAGCATTACGTGCAATTGAAATTAAAGCAGATGTGGTTCTTAAAGGTACACGTGTAGATGGTATCTATACTGCAGATCCTGAAAAAGATCCTTCAGCAACCCGTTACAATGAGATCTCTTTCAAAGAAGTTTATGCAAAAGGATTAAACGTGATGGATATGACAGCTATTACCCTCTGTGAAGAGAATGAGCTTCCTATCATTGTTTTTGATATGAATAAAACAGGAAACTTTATGAAAATTGCTCAGGGAGAAGAAATCGGAACCTTAGTTAAAGGCTAAATTTAATACAGATATATTTTTTTGATAAAAAGCACAAATTATGAACGACCTCATAAAGAAACAATTACAAGATGCTCAGGCAACAATGGACAAAGCAATTTCTCATTGTGAAACTGAATTGACTAAAATACGTGCAGGTAAGGCTTCAGCTGGTATGCTGGACGGGATTATGGTTGACTATTATGGTAGTGCAACTGGTTTAGCCCAGGTAGCAAGTGTTACCACTCCTGATGCCCGTACTATTCTTGTTCAGCCATGGGAAAAAAACATGTTAGTTCCTATTGAGCGTGCAATTATGGAAGCCAACATCGGTATCAATCCACAGAATGATGGTATTGTTATCCGCCTGGTAGTTCCGCCACTGACAGAAGAACGTAGAAAAGACCTGGTAAAAAAGGTTAAAGAAGAAGCTGAGCGTGGTCGTATTACCATTCGTAACATCCGTAAAGATGCCAACGAGAAAATCAAAAAATTGAAAGGCGAAAGCGTTTCTGATGATGAAATTAAGACTGGTGAAGGCGAAGTGCAGAAAATAACAGATCTTTATATTATAAAGGTTGATAAACATGCCGAAGCAAAAGAGAAAGATGTAATGACTGTATAAAGCACTGTTTACACAGGCGCTAAGTTTTTCAACAGTTCAAATATAATTTCAGCGTAATTAAAAGGGAATATGGCTTTTGCTATATTCCCTTTGTTTATTTTTGCTCTCTATTTTTTTTCTCCATGAATCTATTAGTCCAATATCTTAAAAATTATAAATGGATCGTATGCCTTGCTCTCGTTCTGGCAGCCATTAACATAGGTTTCTCTTTGCTTGACCCGTATATTACAGGACGTATTGTAGACAGGTTCATTGAAAAGAAAGACGTTTTAAGCAGAGATCAGTTTGTCTGGGGCGTATTGGGCTTAATAGGTTTAGGCGTAGGGGCTGCCATGGTATCCCGTATTGCAAAGAACTTCCAGGATTATTTTACCAGCATTATTGTGCAGAAAGTAGGTGCACAGATGTATGCTGACGGTTTAAAACACTCCCTTGAATTGCCATACCAGGTTTTTGAAGATCAGCGGAGCGGAGAAACACTAGGCATTCTTCAGAAAGTAAGACTGGATAGTGAAAAGTTCATTACCTCTTTTATCAGTATCTTATTTGTCAGCCTGATCGGGATGGTTTTTGTCATTGTCTATTCAGTGACTGTAAGTTATAAAGTGACCGTTATTTATTTTCTGGCTATTCCTGTAATTAGTTTTGTCAGTTGGTTTTTAAGCAGAAAGATCAAGGTTATCCAGCGTAATATCGTTGCAGAAACTACCGCACTTGCCGGATCAACAACAGAATCCTTAAGAAACATTGAATTAGTAAAAAGTTTAGGTCTTGCCAACCAGGAAATAGATCGTTTAAATAAAACCACCTATAAGATTCTGGGCTTAGAATTGAGAAAGGTAAAATACGTGAGAAGCATGAGTTTTGTACAAGGAACTACGGTTAACCTGGTACGGAGTATTATGGTTGTTGTATTGCTGATCCTTATTTTTGAAAACACAATTTCTGCCGGACAGTATTTCTCCTTTCTGTTTTACTCTTTTTTCCTTTTTGGTCCATTACAGGAATTAGGCAATGTGATACTTTCGTGGAGAGAAGCAGAAGTTTCTCTCGGAAATTTCAAAAAGATTCTCAGTACACCTATTGATCAGAAACCTTTGAATCCGAAGACGCTCAATAAGATTGAATCGCTGGAATTTTCAGGACTGAGTTTCAGACACATGACCGGGAAAACAAATGCCCTGAATGAAATCAGTTTTAGCGTAAATGACGGCGAGACTATTGCTTTTGTAGGGCCATCGGGTTCCGGTAAAACCACTCTGGTTAAGCTTTTGGTAGGACTATATCAGCCAGAAGTCGGAGAAGTATTATACAATGGTATTACAAGCAAAGAGATTGACCTCGATCAGTTAAGAGAAAAAATAGGTTTTGTTACCCAGGATACTCAGTTGTTCTCTGGCACCATCAGAGAAAATCTGCAATTTGTACGTCCCGGAGCCACAGACGAAGAATGTTTGCGCGTTATGGAGCAAGCTGCTTGTCAAACGTTATTAGCACGTGCAGACAAAGGGCTGGATACAGTGATTGGCGAAGGTGGAGTGAAAGTATCCGGTGGAGAGAAACAGAGACTGTCAATTGCCAGAGCCTTACTGCGCAGACCGGATATTCTTGTTTTTGATGAAGCTACCTCTTCCTTAGATTCCCTGACCGAAGAAGAAATTACAGCGACTATCAGAGAGGTCTCGGAATTTACAAACCATATCACCATTTTGATTGCACACAGGTTATCAACTATCCGTCATGCAGATCGTATATATGTGCTTGAAAAAGGGCATATCATCGAACAGGGTAAACACGCAGACCTGTTAGAGGAGAAAGGTTTATACTATGCGATGTGGAGACAGCAGGTTGGAGAAAGATAATTAAATCGTTTCTTCGTGAATATCCTGTAAGGTAAGGCCTAGCAGACTTTTTGTCTTGGTATAAGTAATACCTGCAATGATAATTGTCATACAACCGCCAAAGACTACTGCCGGAACTGTTCTCATGAGCTTTGCGGTTAACCCGGATTCAAATGCACCAATTTCGTTAGAAGAACCAATAAACATACTATTTACCGCCGAGACCCTGCCGCGCATGCGGTCTGGCGTAAGTAATTGCATAATTGTAGACCTGATGAGGACGCTGACGCTATCAAAGGCACCTTCCATGAACAAGAACACTAGTGTTAAATAGAAGTTCTTAGAAAGGCCGTAACAGATAATACTGGTGCCGAAGCCAACTACAGCAACCAGTAGATTTCTCCAGGGTTTGTTCATTGGAGAAATTCTTGTCATCACCAGCATAGTTAAAACCGCACCTCCCGATGCTGCTGCACGCATAAAACCAAGACCTTCAGAACCGACATTTAAAATATCGTTGGCAAATACGGGCAATAAAGCAACCGCACCACCAAAAAAGACAGAGAATAAGTCTAAACTCATTGCACCCAGCATCATTTTGCTCTTGAATACAAATTGTACACCTTCAGTCAGGCTTTTCATAATGCTTTCTTTAGGAATATATTTTGGTGGATGTGATTTTAGAAAAAATACACAGACTAGAGCAATAAATATAAAGAGGATGATCACTGTATAGGTAACTGTGATGCCGTAAAAGCCATAAATTAATCCGCCAACTGCTGGCCCCAGAATAGAAGCGGTCATGTAAGAAGAGCTGTTCCAGGTACTGGAGTTAGGATAAAGCTCTCTTGGAATGGTCATAGCCATCAGCGAAGATGTCGCAGGGCTAAAAAATCCCCTGGCAATACCAATCCCAAATACCATGCAGTACATAATAGGCACAATGTAGCTTTCAGGTACATAAGGATGCATTTGAGGTGAAGTAGAGATCAGCATGATCAATGAGCAGATAAATACGCCGAGAAATATTTTGAGCAGCAATCCTCTTTTTTCGGATTTATCAGCAACGTAACCTCCATAGAGTGCAATACCAATTGCAGGAAGCGCTTCACAAAGACCAACCAGGCCTAAGGCAAGCGGGTCTTTTGTTAAATGATAAATATGAAAGCCGATAATTACGGCCTGCATCTGATAGGCAAACGTAAAAAAGAAACGCATACCAAGGAAAGATCTGAATTCCCTGTAACGCAGGGCTGCATAAGGATCTTGTTTGTCTACAATTTTGGGGCTGTCCAAAGGAAAATGATTTGGGACAAATGTAAATTATAAGAAAGTATTTGTGAAATGAAATGTCAAATATGACATAGCCATATTTGACATTACTATTTATTTGACCAGGTCATAAAAATCCTGGTAAGCATGTTTCATATTTTCAGCCTGGTTAATTGCAGAAGAAGCGGCAATCCCAAAGATGCCCGTTTCCAGTAAAGCCTCAACATCGGTCAGCTTCACCCCGCCAACGGCTAGTACGGGTAGGTTGATCTCTTTTTCCTTTAAAACCGAAGCGATCTTTGTATAACCTTCCAGGCCTAGCCACGGTGAGTTATTTGGTTTTGTGTCGGTATGGCTAAAAGGACCACAGCCAGCATAATCAGCACCTTGGGCAGCTATGCGGATTAATCCTTCCAGCGTATTAGAGGAACCTCCAATGGTGATGTCTTCGCCCAGTTGTTGCCGTAATGCTGTAAAGTCGGCGTCCATGTCTTCGATGTGAAACCCCTGGATGTCTGCTTTTCTGTTCAGATGAATGTGGTTGGTTACAATTAAGGTAGCCCCCCAGTCATCACAAATCTCTGCTATTGCATGAATGTCCTTTAAAAGATCGTCGTCGCCCTTGGTCAGACAACGATATTGAATCCATTTTGCACCAGCTTCACAAGCAATTTGTGCTTGCTCGATATGCGTTAGGGTATCAATATCATGTGTGATAAACTGAAGCTTTTCGATGAATTTTTTCATGCCGTAAAGTTAGAATATTACCCTTAAAATTTAACATTTAAGGATAGCAATAAGTTAGTTCCTGCTTGTGGGAAATAAAAGTTTTCGATTACACGGCTGCCGGTTTTATCGAAGTAGCCATAAGTATAACCATTAGACTCAAATTTCTTGTTCAGGATATTATTAGCCAGTAAACCAATATTCATGTTCTTTACACCTTTAAAGCTGAAATCGTAGCCTAAACGGAGATTATTTACCCAGTAGCCATTCAATTTTCGACCTTCATTTTGCGTATTGTCCATATATTGTTTACTCACATATTTGCTTTGCAGGGCGATAGCAAAACTGGGCAACGGTTTATAAACCAGTTCTCCGAATAGTACTGCATCAGGAGAAAAAGAAATATTAGGATTCTGATGTATAAATACATCTTCTGCACCAGTCATATAATTGGGAACAACCTCTTTAAAGTCTTTGATCTTGTTTCTGCTTAATGCTGCATTTGCATTGATCAGGAAGTTCCGGCTCAAGGTATAAGATCCGTCAAATTCAACACCTATTCTAGAGCTATTAGGTACATTCTGACGAATATTTCCACCTACATCAGTTACTTGTCCGGTAATGACCAGCTGATCTTTGTAGAACATTCCATATACATTTACACCTGCGTTATAGCCCTTTCCTTTTAGGCGATAACCAGCCTCGACATTATATAAACGCTCAGGAACTGGCTGAGCCCCTGGTTTGGCATTGATATAATCATCACGGTTACCTTCTTTATTCGCTATACTTAAAGAGGCGTAGATATTGCTTTGCGAATCCACAAAATAGGTTGCGCCTACTTTAGGATTAAAGAAATTACGGGTATCATGGATATCCACAGGTTTACGGTTGTCATTCTGACCGGTAATATCATATTTGAATGTTCTGTATTGCAAATCAGCAAACAGGCTTAATTTTTCTATCGGACTATAAGTTGCTTTCGCATAGATATTGAAGTCGTTTTTGTTCCCGTCTCCATCATAATAATGATCGTAATTATTCAGGTTTGAAGAAATCTGGGCCCAGGTAATCTGACCATAATGCTGACCACGGTATTGATTATAAGCCCCTCCCAGTGTGAAATTCAATTGAGAAGAAGCTTTGTAATTGAAGCTATAAGTTGTGCCGTAAAAGTTGTTGTTCAGCCAGCGTCTGCGGATGAGGTTGGTTGACAGTGAGGGAGCTCCATTAATGATCGGGTCATTCAAACCATAATCTTTGAAGACCTGGTCTGTTTTATACTCTTCATAGTACCCTCTTCCATAAGTATAATGCAATGCACCATTAAAAGAGAATTTATCATTAAACTGTTTAGAATACAGGGCCTGGTAATGATCCTGCCAGTAGTTATCCGTTTGGTCTTTATACAGAAATGAGTTATATCTCCTGCTATCAGAGTTTAACAGGTTAGCCGCATCTGCCTCGTTGAGTCCGTTTCTTGCGATATAATCCCTCATTCCCTGTATATCACCCCTTAATCTTGCTTCTGGAACGCCACTCCAGGATTGATAGGTTTTCTCTGTCCCTGAAAAAACGTTGATACGCAGCAAATCTGTTTTGCCATGATAAGCTCCAGATAAAAAGTAAGATTTTAATAAAGACGCACCCCGGTCTACAAAGCCGTCAGACTGAATACGGGATAAACGGCCGTCAAAACTAAATTTATTATCAATTAGCCCTGTTCCGATTTTTACTGTGTTTTTGAGGGTGTTGAATGAACCGTAAGTACTGTTAATTTCTGCATAAGGTTCTAAGCCCGGTGCAGAAGTCTGTATATTTAAACTCCCGCCAAATACACCTGCACCATTGGTAGAGGTACCTACGCCTCTTTGAATTTGAATACTTTCTACTGAAGATGCAAAATCCGGCATGTTTACCCAGAATGAGCCCTGGCTCTCTGCATCGTTTAACGGAATTCCATTGATAGTGACATTAATTCTGGACGCATCACTTCCTCTGATACGGATGCCCGTATAACCAACACCAGTACCTGCATCTGAAGTGACTACTACTCCTGGTGTGTTGTTAATGATAAAGGGTAAATCCTGTCCGAAATTATTTGCTTCAATATCCGATTTGCTCAGATTTTTATAAGTTGTAGCTGATTTTTCTGTTGCCCTGGTGGCCATCACAATAACTTCATCTGCAAGATATGCTGAAGGCTCTAGCGTGAAATCAATTTTCTGATCTCCATTGATCTCCATAGTTTTGTGCTGGGTTTCGTATCCGAGAAAACTTACCGTTAGTATATACTGACCTGCTTTAATGTTTTTTAACAGGTAGGCGCCACGGGAATTGCTGGTGGTGCCATTGTTTGTGTTTTTTAAGCTGATACTTGCTCCCGGTAAACTGGTATGATTTGTTTTTTCGGAAACAGCTCCCGAAATTGTGAATTGCGCGCTGGCAAACACAGGTAAAAGGAACACAGCTATAACTGCGATCAATAACGTTTTCAATTTGCGTATTTTTTAGTAAAACCTGTTGTAAGCGGGGTTAATACAACATAATTAAACTCCATAACTCCAATCCCTCCGCCGGCATTACCCGGATCAGGTGCATATTTGAACTGAATGAATTAAAATCAGCGCTCAAATAATGGGTATGATCTCAGCCTTTCTTTGTGTTTTTTACAAAACAAGGCACCCCTTTTGATATCGGCAAATGTATGCAATATTTTAGAAATAGCAATTAAACGTATTATATGGCTACTCTATGTCCTCTTTCTCGTTTAATCCATTGGTATAACCTTGTGAATATTTGATACTTCCCCAGGCAGTTAACATCGTGATGATATCTTCCTCAGTCATGTGACCGGTGATTTGACTTTTGCAATAATCTAAAAATTCTGTTTCGTTCATTTCGTGTATTTATTTGATTTCTAAAAATTTATCTACTTCGGCAATTGCGTTTTTTAACCGGTCTTCAATTCCGCCTATAACAACGTAATTAGCACCCAGGTTTTTTAATTCTTTGTGCCATACCGACATAAAATGGTCCCGCATATGAGGGAAATCGCGCAACGGATCTTCTTGCCATGGTAAATCAATATCAAGCAGTAGATAAAGATCATAAGTTCTTTCTGGCAAAGCATCCAGCACAAGCTGCGGAGTTTCGCCCAGCATTTCATCACTCCATATTTTTACAGTCAGGAAGGTTGTATCGCAGAAAATAAAGTCTTTCTCTGTAATTGCCAGAATTGATTCTTCAAGGGCCACCTGTCCGTGAAACATATTAATTTCATCCTGCATGGAACAAGGCTCCGTCAGTGCTGCACAATAATATCTGGCAAACTCTGCTACCCAAAGTGTGTCGTAATGTTTAGCTAGTAATTTGGTCAATGTTGATTTTCCTGTGCTCTCAGGGCCAACAATAGCTATTTTCTTAGTCATGGCTTTTTAATATAATTTCAGTTTCCAACCTTGATTTTTTCCAGCCCTGGTAACCTACCCAGGCGATATAAACATATAAAGCATACATAATGGCCGTTGCATACAGATCTTTAGAGATATATACACCTACATAGATGATATCCACAAAGATCCAGATCAGCCAGTTTTGTAAAACCTTTCTAGCCAGGAATATTTGAGCGACCAGGCTGCATGCTGTGCAAAAACTATCTAAAAATGGATAAGATGCTTTTGTAAAGTAATGAAGTAAGGTTCCTGGTAAAATGGTTAAGAGGACAATAGCGATCGCAGAGAAGCCCATTTCTGTATTCGTAATTACACTGACAGGTCTGGATGTTTCCGGGTTATTCCTGTTTTTACTCCAGAAATACCATCCATAGGTATTAGTGACTAAAAAATAGACCTGTAAACCCATGTCTGAGTACAACTTGCTTTCAAAAAAAATGAAAATATAGATGAGTACGCTGATAATTGCAAGGGGCCAGTTCAGGATATTATTCTTCGCTGCAAGCCAGACACAAAGTGTACCGGTGATTACACCACACCACTCCAGCCAGCTGGTTATATTGAAAAAATGTGTAATGCTCTCTCTGACTGCATCAACTATAGCTACCATGTGCCAAATGTAATTATCCTTGGATAAATTGATTGTTTTTTATTTAGCAAAAAAAATCCGGCAGAGATGGACTTCCCGTACCGGATATTAAACCAAACAAAAATTTTGAAAGGTCTCTGCTTATGCAGCAGACGCTTTTATTTTTTAGGCGAAGAGCTGAAACTCAAAGAGGTTCTGACGCTAACGTCTTCTTTTAATTTTTCTCTTAATACATATTCCAGGCGTACTTTCAGGACATTACCTTTAATGTATTCATCTACGAAACGGGAATTATCAATATCTAGTACCAGATAAGATCCAATATGTTCTGAAACATCATTTCGTGACGCAACCATGACCTCGCCGCTTTTTCCGTTTGAAATAAAGACTTTGATAGACTTGAACATACCCATACTCTTGTCATTCGGACTGGATGCCGTAATGCGGGCAGAGGCAATTTTAATATCCCTGATATAATCAGTTCCGTTTTGATTGCCGAAGGTTTCATCAAAACTGCTGGCAGCACTGGTGGAAGAAGCTGTTGTATCAGGTTTTGAAGACATCGGAATAACCAGGGTGGCATTATAAGGGAAACTGGATTTAATAATAGACTGGACAGTTCCGCATCCGCTAAATAAGACAACAGCGGCTAAGGCTGTAAATAGTAATTTTTTCATTGTTTTTTATAAGGTGTGTCAGCGTCAGATCATTTCTATTAACGCACAAAAGTTGTTCAAAGTACGCCATTAAAAATCAAACAAGCTCAGCACGCTGGTTATCCCATTTTTTTGCTGTAATCATTGTTGACTTTGTTTTAAAATAATTCTGAATTATTCCCTGCTAATATTGTATCTTTGCATCCCGACAGAACAGTCGGGATTCTTTAGCAATAGCACGTAAAATCTCGCCCAGCTATCAGTCCTACAAGACGAACATTTTTTAACAAAACACTTTAGACTTTTTTAAAGCCTTATGCCTAAAGACACCTCCATACGTTCAGTATTGATTATCGGTTCCGGACCTATTATTATTGGTCAAGCCTGTGAGTTTGATTACTCCGGATCCCAAGCTGCCTTATCTCTAAAAGAAGAAGGAATTGAAGTTTCCATCATAAACTCCAATCCTGCAACTATTATGACCGATAAGATCATTGCAGACCATGTTTACCTCAGACCTTTAACGGTAGACTCTATTGAGCAGATTTTAATAGAGCGGAAAATTGATGCTGTATTGCCAACCATGGGAGGGCAAACTGCCTTAAACCTTTGTAAAGAAGCTGAAGAACGCGGTGTTTGGGAAAAACATGGCGTTAGAGTGATTGGTGTCGATGTTGCTGCAATTGAAAAAACAGAAAACAGAGAGTGTTTCCGCCAGTTAATGGTAGATATTGGCGTGGGCGTAGCACCGTCAAAAATTGCAAACTCTTTCCTTGAAGGTAAAGAAGCGGCACAGGAAATCGGTTATCCACTGGTTATCCGTCCTTCTTATACTTTAGGTGGATCGGGTGGTGGATTTGTCCATAAAAAAGAAGAATTTGATGCAGCCCTGAAACGCGGTCTTGAAGCTTCTCCAACACACGAAGTATTAGTAGAAAAAGCAGTTTTAGGCTGGAAAGAATACGAATTAGAGTTATTAAGAGACAGCAATGATAATGTGATTATCATTTGTTCTATCGAAAACTTTGACCCGATGGGTATTCATACTGGTGACTCGATTACAGTAGCACCAGCAATGACCTTATCAGATACCTGTTACCAGGAAATGCGTAACCAGGCGATCAAAATGATGCGTGCAATTGGTACTTTTGCAGGTGGTTGTAACGTACAGTTTTCTGTTAATCCTGATAACGACGATATTATTGCAATTGAAATCAACCCAAGAGTTTCCCGTTCATCAGCACTGGCAAGTAAAGCAACAGGTTATCCGATTGCTAAAATTGCTTCTAAGCTGGCTATTGGTTATAACCTTGATGAGATCGAAAATCAAATCACTAAAACTACATCGGCATATTTTGAACCTACTTTAGATTATGTAATCGTTAAAATACCTCGCTGGAACTTTGATAAATTTAAAGGTGCTAACATGGAACTGGGTTTGCAGATGAAATCTGTAGGTGAAGTGATGGCAATTGGCCGCAGCTTTATCGAAGCACTTCAAAAAGCATGTCAGAGTTTAGAAATCGGACGCGCTGGTTTAGGCGCTGATGGGAAACACAACAGAAGTATCGAAGAGATTATGCATGGCTTAGAACATCCAAGCTGGAATCGCTTATTCCTGATTAAGGATGCAATGAGTATGGGCGTTCCATTGGAATCTATCCGCAAAGTCACTAGAATTGATAAATGGTTCTTGTCACAAATCCAGGAACTGGTACAGCTGGAAACAGAATTAAAACGTTATTCATTAAATAATTTACCGAAGGAATTCTTCTTCACCCTGAAACAAAAAGGATTCTCAGATATCCAGATTGCTTACCTGCTGGGTAATGTAACTGAGGATGAGGTTTACGACCGCAGAAAATCATTGGGAATTAAAAGAGTTTATAAAATGGTAGATACCTGTGCTGCTGAGTTTGCTGCAAAGACACCATATTATTACTCGACTTTTGAAGATGAGAATGAATCGATTCCTTCAGATAAAAAGAAAATCATTGTATTAGGATCAGGCCCGAACCGTATTGGTCAGGGAATAGAGTTCGATTACTCTTGTGTGCATGGTTTACTGGCAGCAAAAGAAAGCGGATTTGAATCGATCATGATCAACTGTAACCCAGAAACTGTATCTACAGATTTCAACATGGCTGATAAGTTATACTTTGAGCCTGTGTTCTGGGAACATGTACGTGAAATCATTGAACTGGAGAATCCAGTAGGTGTGATTGTACAATTAGGTGGTCAGACTGCTTTGAAAATGGCAGAAAAGCTTCATGAAATTGGCGTTAAAATCATTGGTACTTCTTACAACGATATGGATATCGCAGAAGATCGCGGTCGTTTCTCAGATCTTTTAAAAGAGCTGGAAATTCCTTATCCAAAATACGGTGTCGCAGAAAATGCAGAAGAGGCTATCGTGGTAGCTAATGAAGTAGGTTACCCGGTATTGGTTCGTCCTAGTTATGTATTAGGCGGGCAGGGAATGAGCATTGTGATTAATGACGAAGATCTGGAAAAAGCAGTAGTGAAATTATTAGGCGATCTGCCAGGTAACAGAGTACTGATTGACCATTTCCTTGACAGAGCAGAAGAAACCGAATCAGATTCAATCTGTGATGGTGAAGATGTACATATCGTAGGTTTAATGGAGCACATTGAGCCAGCGGGTATCCACTCTGGAGATTCATTCGCGGTATTACCTCCGTTCAGTCTTTCTGCAAAGGTGATGGAAAGTATGGAAACTTACTCTAAGAAAATTGCCAGAGCTTTAAATGTAATTGGTTTACTGAATATTCAGTTTGCTGTTAAAGATGAACAGGTATATGTAATCGAAGCAAATCCAAGAGCTTCCAGAACGGTTCCTTTTATCGCTAAGGCATATGATGTTCCTTATATCAATATCGCAGCTAAGATCATGTTAGGTGTTGCTAAACTGAAAGACTTCACGATAGAACGTAAATTAGAAGGGTATGCTATTAAGGAGCCTGTCTTCTCTTACGATAAATTCCCTGAAGTACCGAAAGAATTAGGCCCTGAAATGAAATCAACTGGAGAGTCGATCCGGTTTATCAAAGATCTGGAAGACCCATATTTCAGAAAGCTATACAAAGACAAGTCAATGTACTTATCAAAATAATCGCTGTTAAGCATAAAAAAAGTCCCGCAAGGGACTTTTTTTATGCTTATAATTTGGTGTTCCTTTAATTTATAGGTTTGGGAATACGTCTCAAATGGATACCCGAAACAGGGTAGACCACTAACGGGATCTTTTCAATAACAGTTTCACTAGTATCAAGTCCAAAAGCTTTAGTGTCAGACTGAGCCATCTTTTTAATAGTGAAATAACTTCTTAGGATAAACCCATCTTTCACGCTGAATTCATTTTCGTAGGAAAGGAATTTTTCCATGATCACAAACCGGAAATCTGCGGCAAGATTGAATTTATTGAGTGAATCATACTTGCTGGTGATATCAATTTCCTTGTTCTCCACCATTTCCTGTACTACTTTTCTGAATAGTACATTGATCCTGGGATGAATACGGAAACCTAAGCGGAATTCTATGCGGATAATTTTATCATCGGCCAGCTCTTCAACGATATACTCCATAGTATAAGGTTCGTCAGTTCTTTCAATATGTACGAACCAGTAAACATCTGCTCTTTTTGGGTTGCGGCTAAAGATGGAATACAAGATTTTTTGTTCAATCTGTTTACTGTTATTTGCCTTAGTCATGTAAATCAAGTGCGTACAATATTTAGCTATAGATTTGTCTTCACTTAAGGCCTGCAACATGGGGATTTGTTCTTCAAGATCTATGAACTTCAAGAAACGATTGGTGATTTTTCTGGCTTTAAACCAAATAAACATCGTAAATATTAATCCGACTTCAAAAACTAAGAAGAATAGTCGTTTGACGATTTTAACTGAGTTTGCCACAAAGAAGGAAAGTTCTACAACAACAAATACGCTTACAATAATGATAACCAGCCAAAGTGGCCATCGTTTAATAAAACGCATAAAATAATACATCAGCACTGTGGTCATCAACATGGCAATGGTGATGGAAAACCCATATGCTGCGGTCATATTTTCTGAGGTCCTGAAGTACAGGGATACCATAATACAGCCAAAACAAAGAAACCAGTTTATACTAGGAATGTAAATCTGTCCGCGAATATTGGTCGGGTATTTTATGGCAACTTTTGGCCAGAAGTTCATACTTACAGCCTCGCTGATCAACGTAAATGAACCGGAAATCAAAGCCTGACTCGCAATAATCGTTGCCATTGTTGCCACAATAACTACTGGAATTAAGAATAAGTGCGGTACAATTTCAAAAAATGGATTAATGCCATTGAAACTTTTCTGTGGGCTTTGCATCAAGACCCATGCTCCCTGTCCAAGGTAATTCAGGACTAATGCTGTTTTAACAAAGATCCAGCTGATCTGTATGTTTTTTCTACCACAATGTCCCAGGTCAGAATATAGAGCTTCCGCACCAGTTGTACATAGGAAAACTGCTCCCAGTAGCCAGAAACCATGAGGATGGTCCATTAACAACCGCGCACCATAATATGGGTTAAGGGCCTTGAATATTTCAGGATAATGAATAATCTGGATAAATCCCAGTACAGCAATCATTAAGAACCAGCAGAACATAATTGGTCCGAAAGAAGCCCCTATAATTTTGGTTCCAAATTGCTGAAAGAAGAATAACAGGACAATGATAGTAATCACTATACCCAGAATCAGGGTATTTCCGGGGACTATAATCTGTGATAATGCTGGTACGAGGTTTAACCCTTCGATTGCAGAGGTTACAGATATGGGCGGGGTAATAATACCGTCGGCGAGTAAGGTCCCGGCTCCAATGATTGCCGGAATGGCCATCCATTTACCGTAGCGTCTCACTAAAGCGTAAAGTGAGAATATACCACCCTCTCCCTTATTATCGGCCTGAAGGGTAATGAAAATGTATTTAAAAGTGGTTTGAAGGGTCAGTGTCCAGAATACGCAGGAGATAGCTCCCAGTACTAAAGCCGGATTGACCTGTCCGCCTTCTTTGAGTAATACTTGAAAGGTATAAAGTGGTGAGGTTCCTATATCACCGAAGATTATACCCAACGTAACTAACATACCCGCTGCGGATAGTTTTTTGAGGTTAGAATGCATGTTGTTGAAGGCTATTTTTCGTCAAAAATACGCTTTTTGATGGCACATTAGACCAGAGCCGCCTAAATTTAATCTCTTTTTAATGCTAACAATCAGTCTGTTATAACTGAAATTTATCCAAATAATAAAGAAAAAACATCTTCAATTTTGTTGACGCCAGTAATTTCCAGTTTATATTTATCCGTGATTAGTCCTTTTAAATTATAATTGGAAACAAAGATTCGCTCAAAGCCCAGTTTGTCAGCTTCAGCAATTCGCTGTTCAATTCTGTTTACTGCACGTATTTCTCCGGATAAACCAACTTCTGCTGCAAAACAAATTTTTGAAGAGATAAAGATATCCTCATGAGAAGAGATGATGGCTGCTAAAATAGCCAGATCAATTGCAGGATCTTCTACCTTAATACCCCCGGCGATATTTAAAAAAACATCCCTGGTACTTAATCTGAAGCCACAGCGTTTTTCCAGTACAGCAAGCAGCATATTCATTCTCCGGGTATCGAAACCAGTTGCAGAACGCTGAGGTGTACCATATGCCGCAGTACTTACTAAGGCCTGTGTTTCAATCAGCATTGGCCTTGCTCCTTCTAAAGTTGCAGCAATAGCAATACCGCTTAATTCTTCATCCCTTTGAGATAACAAGATTTCAGAAGGATTGGAAACTTGTCTCAAACCACCGCTGTGCATGGCGTAGATACCTAATTCTGCGGCCGCACCAAATCTGTTTTTAATAGAGCGCAGAATTCGGTAAACGTGATGTCTGTCACCTTCAAATTGTAAAACGGTGTCAACCATATGTTCCAGGATTTTAGGTCCTGCAATAGCTCCGTCTTTCGTGATATGGCCAATTAAAAATACAGGAGTATCTGTTTCTTTGGCAAAACGCAATAATTCTGCGGTACATTCCCTTACCTGCGAAACGCTGCCCGGGGTAGAATCAATATGTGCGGAATGAAGTGTCTGGATAGAATCGACTACAATAATATCTGGTTCCAGTACTTCAATTTGTTTGAATATATTTTGCGTAGAGGTTTCTGTAAGAATATAACATTCAGCTGTTGGGCTGTTTGTTATTCTTTCTGCGCGCATTTTAATTTGCTGCTCACTTTCTTCTCCTGAAACATACAAGACCTTTTTTCCTGTAATGTTTAAAGCTAGCTGCAACATCAAAGTCGATTTACCAATCCCTGGCTCGCCACCAATCAGGACAACAGAACCAGCAACTAAACCTCCACCAAGTACACGGTCCAGCTCCAGATCGTTGGTAGAGATTTTGTTCTCTTCAGAGTAAGCTATATTGGTAATCTTATTGGGTTTGTTTGATCGTTTTGTTGAGCCGGAAGTCTGCCAGGCAGGAACACTCGCTCCTGGTTTTTCAATTACTTCCTCTACGAAAGTATTCCAGGAATTACATGAAGGGCATTTTCCAAGCCATTTGGCTGATTCGTACCCACAGCTCTGACAGAAATATGCTGATTTAATTTTAGCCAATTGATTTGAGATTAAAGGACGAATTTAACTTAATTCGGGGGATAATAAGAGTTTGTTGAAAATTGCTTTCATTTTCTGTATTTGTCCATCGGCTCTGCAAAAACGACAAATGTTCTTTTTTATTGTGTTTAATGATTATATAATTATTTAAATGATATAATTTATCGTTTATTGGTTGTAATGTTTAACATATTAATTTTTTTTTGTCATTTTATTGTTATAAATAAATGCGTTTGTAAATTTTATTGCAATAAAATTATAAATTGCATAAAATAATTAACTTAATATAACTTTATATGATCAAAACAATTAAAAAATATTCCGCTAATGCATTGTTTATTCTCGCATTTTCAGGGATAGTTATTTCTGGATGTAAAAAGAGCGGAGAAAATTCTGAACCAAACGAAAGTATTAAGGACTCGAAAACAGAGGCGATTCACAATGTAAATGGAAGGCTGCAGTTTGCAAGTACAAAAGCTCTGAACCAAACTTTAGAATCTTTAAGAAATAAAGAAACAGATTATCTAAAAAACTGGGAAAATCAACAAGGGTTTAAGTCTTTGAGAAGTTCTCCTGCAGAGGAAGGCGGCTTGTTGTCTTCGTTTGGGTTTCCTCAGCATTATGCTGCAGTGATTAACGAAAAAGGAGAGTATATGGTAGGTGATACTATAGTTTGGTTTAATAAGGGCTTAAAACACATGATTCCTGGTAATGATGAGGCCAAACTTGCTAAGGTCAAACAGAACCCAGCTACAAGTGAAATCAGCTTCCAGGCAGGAGCCACTACTTTAAATCGTAATTTGTCTACTAAATCTGGTTCGACGATAACAATGGGTGTAGATTTAGGAAATGGGAATGGTGATGCAAGATATCAAAAGGAATTCAGGCATGATAATGATCCAGGGAGTATCCGTAAAATCATTTTTGAAATCCAGAATTATGTAGAAGATGCTGGTAAATTTGGGAAACTTCACATGTTATATACTAGAATCAAACAGGAATATAAAGGTAGCCAATGGAGACCTGCTGGAGAAACAATGGAAAAATGGATTTCTAATGGAACTTATACTATTACCTATAATAGTACTTTTAACAATGCATTACTATATCAGAGTGGAAGCATACCATATGCTCCACAAACTGATGGTAACAATTTGCAATATGCGTTTCCTACTGTTTATTCCGCTTCTGGTACTATAAAGGCAGATGTTACTGGCGATTATCATGCAAGGGTAACTGTTCCGGGGTACTCACAGGGTATCTGGGATGTTAGAGCGACCTGGTAAACCAATTAAGATTTGGGGATAAATAGAAAAGCCTGGTACTTACAGTAACCAGGCTTTTCTATTATGTTTTGAACACGAGATTTACAATTTTATTTCTTCGTCTTTAGAAGAGATAAAATGAAACTCTGTTAATAAGTAAGACGGAACCGCCTTTACTTTAATTTTTTGTCCGAATTTAAAGAACCACTTCCATTGCAGGGAATAAATACCTTTTTTGATAAAGGCCTCTATATACGGGTGTACACAAAGCGTAATATTTTTTTCATTTTGCTCACGTAAAATGTAGTTCATATTACTTTCAATATCATCCATTAGAACAATACTCGCTTTAATCTCACCAGTACCATGACACATAGGGCAAACTTCGCTGGTCACAATATTCATCTCAGGACGAACACGCTGACGTGTAATTTGTACCAGGCCAAATTTACTTGGAGGCAGGATAGTGTGTTTAGCACGATCCAATAGCATCAGTTCACGCAGATAGTCAAATAACATTTTACGGTTAACTGGTTTGTGCATATCGATAAAATCGATAACTACAATACCACCCATATCACGTAATCTAAGCTGGCGCGCAATTTCTTTTGCAGCTTCTTTGTTTACTTGTAAGGCATTATCTTCCTGATTTTCTTTATTGGCTGTTCTGTTACCGCTGTTTACATCAATAACATGCAATGCTTCTGTGTGTTCCACAACAAGATAGGCTCCGCCGGCAAGATTTACAGTTTTGCCAAAGCCATTCTTAATTTGTTTTTCAATTCCGAAATGCTCGAATATTGGTTCCTTGTGCTTATAAGGTTTTACTATTTTCTCCATTTCCGGAGAAATCTCATGCACATAAGAACGGATATCTTCAAACAAACCCGTATCGTTCACATAAACATTGGTGAAATCTGAACTTAAAATGTCACGAATTAACGTTGACGTTCTGTCCATTTCACCCCAAACACGTTTGGAAGGCTCAGCTTCAGGTAGTTTCTTGATGAAATTTTCCCATTTAGAGACAGAATCCAATAAGTCTTTTTGTAACTCTTCAACACCTTTACCTTCAGAAACTGTTCTGATGATGACACCGAAGTTTTTAGGCTTAATACTTTCAATAATCTTTTTTAAACGATTACGTTCTGTATTACTCTTAATTTTTTTCGAGATTGAGATTACATTAGAAAACGGGACTAATACAATGTACCGTCCTGCAATAGAAAGATCAGAGCTTAGACGCGGTCCTTTAGTTGAAATAGGCTCTTTAGCTATTTGAACAGGTATAAGCATGTTTTTGGAAACGACCTCAGATATTTTGCCAGCCTTATTAATATCGGCTTCAAGCTTTAAATTGTCTAATAACGTTCCACTAACAGTGCCATTCCGCTTAATTTTTGTAAGCTTTAATAAAGATTGAACTTGCGGACCAAGATCGAAATAATGCAAAAAAGCATCTTTCTCATAACCCACATCAACAAACGCAGCATTTAGTCCCGGCATAATTTTCTTTATGCGGCCTAAATAAATGTCGCCTACGGCGTAATTAGTGTTGACGTGTTCTTTATGAAGTTCTACAAGTTGTTTATCTTCAATCAAAGCTATGGTTACTCCTGTAGGAGACGAATCGATAATTAATTCCTTTACCAAAAGCTATACATTTAAAGGGATAAATCCCTTATTAAACACATGGACTGAATATATAAAAAACAGATCAACGAATAATAGATACTAAGAATATTCTTAGTATCTATTATTCGTTGATCATGGAGAAAAATCTATTTTTTCTTATGTCTGTTCTTTCTTAAACGTTTTTTACGTTTGTGGGTGGCCATTTTATGTCTTTTTCTTTTTTTACCGCTTGGCATAATTGTAAGGTTTAAATATTTTTATAAATCTGTTTATTAGTTTTTGTTTTTCAACTCTGCCACTTTCTTATCAATGAAATTAGATAAGGTTGGATTTGCTGCTAACTTTTTACTGTTTAAGTAAGCTTCAACAGCTTCCTTGTTTTTGCCCAGGTTTTCATAAGCTGTAGCCAGATAGAAATAAGCATCTGGTGAAGGCTTCGTGGCAATAATACCATTAAACCTGGTTATTGCTTTATCAAATTGTCCGGATTTGATTGCAAAAGTTCCTAAGCTCATATTCGCTTTCAAGTTATTAGGATCTTTTTTAATGACGTCCAGCAACATAGCTATTCCTGACATTGGTGCACCCATTCCGTTAACGATTGTGATTCCCAACCCAGTTTTAGCCTCAAGATTTGTTGAGTCCAGTGCTACAGCATTCGTATAAGCTGCATTCGCTTTCTGTAACAGCACAGGAGAGATTAAACTATCTTGTGTATTGTCAAAGGCTTTCATCAGTCTGCCACCTGCAGCTAACCAGCTATTCAGGTTTCGCTCTTTAGCGGCTATGATTTCCAGATATAACGCGCTTGGAACAGCTTGCTCAACATCATCCCATTTTTCTGCAAGTACTTTTGCTGCAGGAACCTTCTGATCTTCAGATGCAGTTTTATATGCATTTTCCAATGTAGTGATTTCCTTTGCTAAGTTCGCATTAATTGAATTTTTAGCAGCGGTCGAAACCTCTGTTAAATTAATTGTACTGCCTGCTGAAGTCAGTTGCCCCCCGGCAGGAACGCCAGATGTTTCTTTCTTCGGCTTCACTAAACCTTTAATATCTCTTGTAAACAAGAATACCGCAAGCAGAATTACTGCTGCAATAATCAATGTCTGTTTAGATCGGATAGTGTTCATCATAAGCAGATTAAGCTTCTACGCTTAGTTTTTTTGAATTGTTCTTTACTTTATCAACAAAAACTTTTGCTGGTTTGAAACTTGGTACAAAATGCTCTGGAATAATAATCGCAGTGTTTTTTGAAATATTTCTGGCAGTTTTTTGTGCTCTTTTTTTAACAACAAAACTTCCAAAACCCCTAACATAGACATTCTCTCCACCGATCATGCTACTTTTGATTACTTTGAAAAACGCCTCAACGGTCTCTTGTACATCTACCTTTTCAATTCCTGTTTTCGTTGATATTTCTGAAATAATATCTGCCTTAGTCATATTTTCTATTATTAATTGTTGTGTGTTTAATATTATAAGTGATTTGGGGTTGCAAAAGTATTGCTTTTTAATGAGATAGGAAAATAAAAGATCAATTATTTATCTTGAATAGTATCAGGGAATTGCAAGTTTTACATAAATCGACATGATCTGCGTATTTCTGGAGCGTAAAGCAAAATATACATTGGAGAATTTTGTGACTTGAAAAATTATAATTTATAAATCAACATAATAATGGATTACTTGTATTTTTGGGGTTATGGCATTTCAGCAAGAGCTTATCGGATGGTATCTGGTTAACAAAAGAGATCTCCCCTGGAGACACACAGAAGACCCTTATATTATCTGGTTATCAGAGATTATCTTACAACAGACAAGAGTGGAGCAGGGGCTGCCTTATTTTAACCGTTTTCTGGATGCCTATCCTACAGTTCTGGATTTTGCGGCCGCTACTGAAACACAGATTTTAAAGCTCTGGCAGGGCTTAGGGTACTATTCCCGTGGTAGAAATATGTTGTTTACTGCACGTCAGATTGTGGATTTACATGCTGGAATTTTTCCTGTAAAATATCAGGATCTGATCAAATTAAAGGGAGTCGGAGAATATACAGCTGCCGCGATTTCTTCTTTTTCTTCAGGAGAAGAGAAGGCCGTTTTAGACGGTAATGTGTTCCGTGTACTTTCCAGGTACTTCGGAATAAGTACGCCAATAAATAGTACTTTAGGAAAAAAACAATTTGCAGAATTAGCTCAGTCTTTGATTCATACGGAGGATCCTGCTTTGTACAATCAGGCAATTATGGAGTTTGGAGCCTTACAATGTAAACCAAAATCTCCGGATTGCAGCGTGTGTCCACTAATGCTTTCCTGTTATGCAAAAAAAAATAATCTGATCTCTTCTCTTCCTGTTAAACTCAAAACGGTGAAGGTTAAAACCAGGTATATTAATTATTTTGTTTGCAAGCAGGGTGATAATGTACTTGTTAATAAAAGGATTTCGGAAGATATCTGGCAGCATTTATACGATTTTCCAAGAATTGAAACTTCGTTACCGGTTGAGGGTGATTATGAAGAATTTGCTAAAGAAGTTAAACAAAATTTTGGTTCGGATGTTATTATTTGTCCGTTGATGTCGTTGAAGCATTTGCTGACACACCAAATTATATACGTTCAATTTTTTGCTTTAGATAATTATATCATTAACTTTAATGTTAGCGCAGAAGCGAATTGGGTCACTTGGGCCGATTTGGATCAGCTGCCACAACCGAAAATTCTAACCAAATTTATTAACTTCTATTTTAACAAATAGTAAACTCCAAATTCATGTCAGGTATTAACAAAGTAATTTTAGTTGGACATTTAGGGAAGGATCCTGAAGTCCGTCACTTAGATGGTGGTGTTACCGTTGCCAGTTTTCCATTGGCGACATCAGAAACCTATAACAAAGATGGGAAACGCATTGAACAAACAGAGTGGCATAATATCGTGCTGTGGAGAGGTTTAGCTGAAGTGGCATCAAAGTATTTGCAGAAGGGGAAGCTCGTTTATATAGAAGGGAAACTACGTACACGGTCATTTGAAGACCGGGAGAAGATAAAAAAATATGTAACTGAAGTTGTTGCGGAGAATTTCACGATTCTAGGCAGGAAAAGTGATTTTGAAAATACGCCGGTAACAACCAATAGTACGCCGAAAAGTGAAAATGATTATTTGGACGCTGAGGGTATCTCTGGTGACTTACCTTTTTAATCCAACGCTATATCGCGTCTGAATTTTTTTAAGAGATAAAAATTTTGGGATGAGCCCGGCTTTCTGTAAGGAGAGCAGGGCTTTTTACTTGCAAGTAAAACCTGTCGATTCCTAAAAGAGCTATACACTAAAAACAGTGTATGGAAACAAAAGAAACAGAGTTTATTTACTCAGATCGGATTGGCAAGCAACAGCGCTTTGATAAGCGCTTAATCGCATATGTTGTTCAATTAGCAGAACAAGGAGTCCCCCGCCGAGACCTTATACAGGAATATGGTATGGCCAGCTGCACCCTAAAGGATTGGATAGATCGGTACGGTTCAAGTATAGTGAAACACAAAAGCTATACACTGGCAGAAAAGAGGTCTGTTTTTCGCGCTGTAGAAGCAGGAATGAGCGTCAGACAAGCTCAAATTGCCTTTGATATTTCTTACCCGAGTGTAATACGGGGCTGGATAAAGAAATTTAGAGAAGAAAATGTCGAAATTAGCGATATCAAATCTTTAGAGGTGGTTAAAAAGACAACAAATCAATCTGATAACACAGAACTCAAAGCCTTGCAAGAAGCCCTTGCAGAGGCCAATTTGAAGATCAAAGCCCTGGACACCATGATCGATATCGCTGAAGAACAGCTTAAAATCGATATCAGAAAAAAGTCTGGTGCCAGGCAGTCATCAAAATGAAACAGGACTTCCCTAAGCTTGGGATTAAGTTGCTGTGCAGACTGTTTGGCAAAACAAGACATGCTTATTATGATCATCAATGGAGGCTACAGGATGAAGGATTAAAAGATGAGATCGTTTTGCAGCATGTGATTGATATCCGCAAAACGCAAAAAAGAATAGGTACTTTAAAACTACATTTTATGTTGCACAAGCCCTTAGAAAAACACGGTATCAAAATTGGCCGGGACTATCTCTTCGGACTGATGCGGGAACATAGCCTACATATCAGACAACGAAGAAGAAATGCGGTAACCACCAATTCAAGGCATTGGATGCGTAAATACAATAATCTGATCAAAGAATTGAGCATCAATCATCCTGAACAGGTTTGGGTAAGCGATATTACTTATATACATCTTAAAAAACAATGGGGCTATCTCAGCCTGATCACAGATGCCTATTCTAAAAAAATCATGGGATGGGCCTTCAGGACAGATCTTTCGGCTCAGGGCTGCATAGATGCACTGGAAATGGCAATAAGCAATAGGAAGTACCCTCAAAAAGACCTTATACATCATTCCGACAGAGGATCGCAATATTGCAGCAAAGGATATATAGATCTGCTGACAGATAGTAAGATAGCAGTTAGTATGACAGAAAAAGGAGACCCATATGAGAACGCTATTGCAGAGCGCGTTAATGGGTGGATATTCCGCACAAATGGGACCACCTAATGGTGCAATGTATCCCACCAAGTTCGGGGTCGGAACCTGTCGCTATTAAGCGAGAATGGTGTGTGTAAACCTAATGATTTTTTTTATTCCTCAGAGACTTTCCAGTTAAAGTAATTCTATGTGCAGAAGCTGACAATCTGTCCATTATTGCATCGGCTAACGTTGGTTCATCAATGAAAGTATACCAGCTGTCTGTAGGGAGCTGAGAAGTAATGATGGTGGCCCCATTACCATACCTGTCCTCCAGGATATCCAACAGTGCAATCCGAGCATCATTGGTGAGTTCTTTGAGTCCAAAGTCATCCAGTATGAGCAAGCGGTTGGCTGAAATACCCTTTATCCACTTCAGGTAAGTTCCATCCAGCCTGGCCTGGGCCAGCGCCTCCAGAAACTTGTTCATGCTAAAGTATAAGGTTCGGTATCCAAGCAGGCAGGCACTGCGTCCCAGAGCGCAGGCCAGAAAACTTTTACCGCAACCAGTCGCACCGGATATGAGTACATTTTGTCCTTTTTCAATGAACATTCCATCAGATAATCTCAGTACCTGTTCCCTGGTAATTCCCCTTTCCGCATTACAAAGTATGTCTTCAGGGAGGGCATGATAACGGAGCTTACTCACTTTAAGCAGCATTTTTGTGCGGGTGTGGTCCCGGTGCTCTACCTCTGCCTGGGTGATTATCCCTAACAGGGAGTGCACATCCTGCAGCTCGTGTACAGGAAGTGAAAGAATGGCCTCGTAACGTTTAGCCATCCCATTTAGTTTGAGCGTTTTTAACTGCCCTAATGTGTTTTGTGTATTCATTTTTAAAGTGTTTTTTAGTTGTTATGATAGGTTTCCGGACCTCTTAGGTTGACATGAACCGGAATACGGTATTCCTGACAGGGTTGATCTTCCAACTGATCCATATTGTTCTCCAGGATGTTTTTTATAACTGTATAGCGGAACTTTGATCCTTTTAATCCTCTTTTACAGGCCGCTTCGGTACGAATGGGACCATAGGCCTTGATCAGCCGGAGTATGCCCATGCAAGAGGAATAGGCCTGCTCAATAACCTGCTTGCTTTCCATGATTTTCATCATGAAGTCATAAGTGCTGGGGCCATTATCCGTTGCTTTTTGCAGGTAATATTCCGGGCTCCAGCCACGCTGCGCTGAGAATGCCTGATGGGATTCTGGCATGTGTTCCTTAATAGTGGTATAGTGATGGCTCCGGTAACTTCTGGTGTGCAGGGCAATCCGGTGGCTATCGTGGTAGATCTCAACGGTGTCAGCACAATATGTAATACGCACCTCTTTACCGATATAGCGGCAGGGAACGCTGTAAAAGTGCCAGTCTTCACCAACAATTACATGGTAGTTCTTCTGAACTTTTGATTTTGTATAGTGTTTGATCGTATAGCTCGATTGGGGAAGTGCCTGTAAATGTGACTTTTCCTGTTCCATGAATAATTCTTCACGACTGATGGTCTTTTTCTGAAAGTTCATTTTATGATGCAGCTCCAACTTCTCTTTTATGGCCTTATTCAGCTCAGCCAGGCTATAGAAAGTCTGGTTCCGTAACGTAGCATAAATACGCAGGTAAGCAATCTTCACCGAGTTCTCTACGGCTGGCTTATCCTTTGGCTTGTAGGGCCTTGAGGCATATAAAGCAATGTTGTTGTGGCTGGCCCATTGTGCTAACATATCTGTAAAGGTTGGCTCATACCTGCAGCTCTTGGTTACCCATTGCTTCATGTTATCCGATTTGGCACCTAATGGTACCCCACCCAGATACTCCAGGGTATTATTCAATGCTTTTACTACCTGGGGAAGTTTTGCATTCGGTAAGGCTTCCACATAACCATAGCTGCTGAAGGGCAATGCAGCGATAAAAACAGGACAGGCTACGAGCTCTCCGGTTAAAGTATCCACATAATGAAGCGGGGCTCCTGCAAAATCAACCTGCATCATCTCTGCTGGACGGTGTTCAAAACGCATTACAGCATTACGAACTTTATTATGCTCCCGTAAAAGTTCACAAAACATGGAGTATTTATAGCCCGAAGGATTGTCTTTGATGTATTCTCCCCACAGCAATTGACGGCTTACACCCTCCCTGGCTAATTCTTCATGATAATAGCTTAATTGACTAGAGAAGTAAGCTTTACGGGGCTCAGGGTATTCAATTACCTTTGGCTTGCTAAGCCCCAGGATTTCATCAAGCTGATGGTCCTTTAATTGGAGTAATGCAGTAAAACTATGGCCTGTTTGCTGAAATTTATCGCGATAACGCCTAATCGTTTTTCTGTTTGTCTTAAGCTCATTCTCTATGGACCTCAGGGAGGCCCCCCGTTCAAAAAAAATGAGTATCTGTCTTATTTTGTTCATACTAAGCAGTTTGTTGGCCATACTTTCGGATTAGGTAATACTAACCAAACCTAGGTATTAGCCCTTAACTCTCTCTTAGTGGAAACAGGTGCGTAAAGGTGGGGTACTTTGTGCCGGAATGTCAGTCCTTTACAAATTCAACTATTTCTGGTGGGGTACTTTCCAGCGGAATAATTGATCAAATTATAACCTTTTTACTGTTACGCTAGGCCCCGAACTTGGTGGGATACATTGCACCATTAGGTGGTCCCATTTGTAGTGGAATATCCAATGGGATCTTAAAAGCAGAGTTTGATCTCTATGGATCTAATGCTGGACTGAGAGAAACTAATGGAAGGATAAGAGAGAGTATTCAGACGTATAACCACAGTAGACCACATGCTAGTTGCGATTATCTAACACCCGAACAGGCTCATCTTAAACAAGGAGAGCTTAAAAAAAGATGGAAACCCAAAAAATACAAACTAAAAGAAAATACAACTTGTATAAGTCAAACAGGAATTACAAATTTGCTTGTATAGTCAATTCAAAATTAATTCAATAACCTGTATAGCTATACGAGGATAAGACAACCGTATAAGACAGCTCGGCTCTAGTCCACGTCTAGTCCACATCTAGTCCACGTTGAGTCCACCTTTTATCGTAAATACGTGGACTCACTATGCAGTTCATGTCGATTAGTTATGGATTCATGCAAAAGCAAAAGGCGCTAGTATTATTTTGCTCAGCCTGGAAAATGCTTGTAAACAAAACAGGCTGCCTTTGTAGGGCAGCCTGTTTAAAAGGAATATAGTTATACC
Organism: Pedobacter sp. PAMC26386; assembly: GCA_014302835.1. Classification (GTDB taxonomy): domain Bacteria; phylum Bacteroidota; class Bacteroidia; order Sphingobacteriales; family Sphingobacteriaceae; genus Pedobacter. The sequence goes on along the minus strand of CP060294.1, from coordinate 4,462,137 downwards.
CTAGTTGTTAGGGCTTTTAACATAATAAATATTAAGTCTGACTCTTTTAGTGGAGGCATCTTTATCGGCAGCTCTTGACTCAGGAGGAGAGGCAATTACCGCTCTTCCGCCAGAGGTTGCAAAAGATTGCAAATTAAACTCACTTGCTGGTGTTATTCCTAGATACGTTCCGTTGTCAACAGTTTTACCATCAATTAAATCCTGAATATAACTTGTAATGACAAACGTGTAGCTTTTTTTGGTTTTATCATAAAAACCTCCAAAAGGTAATATAGCGCGTGGATCACCACTTGGATTAGCTTGTGATGGAGGATTGTTGTCAGGAACATTCTGTCTCTGCTGTGCAATGTCCAATCTGTATAGCGAAAGACGCGGTGGTATTTTGAATGGAATTGAATCGGCCGGATCGCTGATATCTACTACAAGCTCTGCTTTATTAATAACAAGTTTAGTGCCTAAAGATGCTTTCAGGTTCTTAAGATAAGGAAATGTGATCTTATTTCTTACACCGCTCATCGCCTGTAAATAAGTTACAGGATAATATCCAGGTGTTTTAAGTTGTGTGGCAATAGGTTTGCCAGTATAGTCATGTGCTACTGTTGCTGCCATAGGGCTGCTCGTCGTTATAATAGGGAACTTAGCTACAACTGTATCTATAACTGTAGCAGTAGTTGCGTTCTGTCTTTTATAATAGATCTCCAGGTTAGAGCTGGCGCCATTTAAATTAATGTACATCATTCCTCCTGGTTTGCCAGTGGCTGTTGCTGCCGTTACTTTCAGACCTTTGAAGGCATTCATCAGGCCGGAATTGGTACTTAGCGTTGCTGAATCCAGGGCTATGATTTTGCTTTGAATCATGCTTGATGAGAGTTTGATCCTGATTTGTGGTACAACACTAATTAAAGTATCCGGACCACCAGTTACTATTGCTCTTACTTTAAAAGCGGTAGTTGGTTTTGATGAGGCAACCAATGTCCCAAGTACGTCTGTTGAGGCATAAGATACATTACTCAAGTAAGGTGTCTGAGTGGTAAGAGGAGTATTTAGCTGACTTACAGTGAAGTTAAATGCTGTTGTGCTGTCTCCATAAAATGGGGAGAACAAACTGACACCAGCCGCGGTGCTTGCTGCTGTTGCAGCTGTAATCTGGTAAGGTAATACAAGAACCGCAGAGTCAATTACCGCATTTTTACCAAAAACATAACCAGTAGCTCCAGGTAAGGTGACTGACATAGCCATACTTGCTATGGTAGATCCGAAAATAGGATCAGTCATTTGTCCCAGCGGATATCTTATTAATCCAGTAGAGCCTCCGGTCGCTGCAGAAGAAGGATATGTGGTAGTAGGATCATCAAGTACAGTCCTGGTCATAACCGTAGCTGTGTCCAAAAGAGTTCCTTTGATTTCCGTTGCAGGGGAAACGTCTAAACCGATACTACTTGAGTCTTTACAAGACGAGAAAAGAAAAAGACTTATCAACAGGGTCAATAAGTCTAGTTTTGAAAATTTCATAATTAATTTAATAATACCTGAGTTTATGCTATTGAAACCAATTCATCATTCGATATTTCCTCATATAAAGAGTAAAAGTTCTCGAAATTTTCGGTTAAATTAAAGGCTAAAGTTGGCTTATTTGAATCTTTAACAAATTTTAACACATCAGCATCAATTTTCTCGTCGGCTAAAACTACAGCATCAGAATAAGTAATTGCGCCTTTATGTAAAGTATTGCTGTCCGCGTTTTCGAAAACCTTAGTGTCGTCAGCTGTCATGTTGTTCATTACGGCTTTTTTATGCAAATCTGCATGTAAAGTCTCTGTGAAGCAATTTTCATAGACAGAATAAACCACCTTAGAGTTTTTAAACGTCGGGTCGTTTTTGTAAGAAGTCTTAATGTATACAGGAACCAATGAAGTCATCCAGCCATGGCAATGCACGATATCCGGTGCCCAGCCTAGCTTTTTAACAGTTTCTAATGCACCTTTACAAAAGAAGATTGTTCTTTCGTCGTTGTCCGCATAGAACTTATTTTCTTTATCTCTGAATACATACTTGCGCTGGAAATAATCTTCATTGTCCAGGAAGTAAACCTGCATACGAGCTGCTGGAATTGATGCGACTTTGATAATAAGTGGGTTGTCATTGTCATCAATCATGATGTTCATCCCCGATAAACGAATAACTTCGTGCAGCCTGTTCCTCCGTTCATTAATATTACCGAACCTTGGCATAAGAATACGGATCTCAAATCCTTTTTCTTGCATTGCCTGAGGCAATTGACGGGTAATCTCTGAAATTTTGGTGAGTTCCAGGAAAGGCGACATCTCGTGTGTAACAATCAGTAGCTTCGTTTTTGCCATCTCCATATTTGTGAATAAATATTTATGTTAAAGAAAAGATAATCAAGGGGCAAAGGTAAGCAATTTATTCAAATTTATCAATATCTTGCCTAGATGTTTTGTTGGGATTATATATTTAACCAACTTTGGACTTTGAAATTTTACAACCCGGTTTGGAAGTTATAAATACAATAGCAGGATTAAATAGCTTGCTGAAGCCACGAAAACTGGCTCAACAAAAGATTGCATTAGTGCCTACAATGGGTGCTTTGCACAAAGGACACGTCTCACTCGTTAAAATCGCTCAGCAACATGCAGATGTTGTGGTATGTAGTATTTTTGTGAATCCAACGCAGTTTACGGACCCTAAAGACCTTGAAAAATATCCAAGGCCGCTGCAGCATGATATTGAAATGTTACAGGATGCAGGCTGTGATTTCGTGTTTATGCCCTCTGTTAAAGAGATGTATCCGGTGCCCGAAAGCTGGCATATTGATCTTGGACCTGCTGAGTTCTTGCTGGAGGGCGAATTCAGAAGAGGACATTATCAGGGGGTCACACAAATCGTTAAAAAACTTTTTGACGCTGTTGATCCTGATCTCGCATTTTTTGGACAGAAAGACTTCCAGCAGGTGCTGATGATCCGAAATATGGTGGCTCACTTCAATTTGCCGGTACAGATTGTTTCCTGCCCGATAATCAGAGAGGAAGATGGGTTGGCAATGAGTTCTAGAAATATCCATTTGTCTGCCCCTGAGCATGAGCATGCATTGGTGCTGAGCAAGGCATTATCCTACGTAAAAGATCATTTTCAGACAGAAAGTATCGCAACTTTACTCAAAGAGGCTGTGACTATTATTCAGCGTGCTGAGGGAGTGGAGCTTGATTATTTTACGATTGCGAATAGTGAGACGCTTCTTCCTGAGCAAGACAAAACAGCGCAGCATCTGGTTGCCCTGGTTGCCGCAAAAGTCGGAGAGACCAGGCTAATCGATAACATGATGCTGAACTGACAAGAATTACAATGAATCAATATAATATTATCTAACTTTACAGCATGATTATCGAGATCTTAAAATCGAAAATACACCGTGTCAGAGTGACACAGGCGGAATTAAACTATGTAGGCAGCATCACAATTGATGAAGACCTGATGGATGCCGCGAATATCATTGCTAATGAAAAGGTACAGATTGTCAATAATAATAATGGGGCAAGATTTGAAACCTATGTGATTAAAGGTGAGCGTGGTAAGGGTACAGTGTGTTTGAATGGTGCAGCCGCGAGACAAGTACAGGTGGGAGATACTTTAATTATTATCTCTTATGGATCATTGCCAATTGAAGAAGCGAAGTTATACAAACCTATCCTGGTTTTCCCGGATGATAACAATCATCTTTTGAAATAATTGTTTTTTGTAAAGATTGCTATGCTGCCATAGTATTTTCCGTTTGGAAATACTAAATTTGGCAAAAAGTAATTTTCCAAATATAATTATTATGCTATTTCAACTAAGTGAAGAACAATTGATGATCCAGCAGGCTGCGAGAGATTTTGCGCAGAATGAATTGAAGCCTGGCGTGATTGAAAGGGACGAGCACCAAAAGTTTCCTGCAGAGCAGGTGAAAAAATTGGGTGAGCTGGGGTTTTTAGGAATGATGGTTTCAGAAAAATTCGGCGGCAGTGGATTGGACGCGGTGTCCTATGTACTGGTTATGGAGGAGCTTTCTAAAATTGATGCTTCAGCCTCGGTTGTAGTTTCAGTGAATAATTCTTTAGTTTGCTATGGCTTAGAGGCCTATGGTTCTGAGTTCCAGAAAGAAAAATATCTTAAGCCTTTAGCTTCTGGACAACAAATAGGTGCATTTTGTCTGTCTGAGCCAGAAGCTGGTTCTGATGCCACCTCTCAACAGACTACTGCGGAAGATAAAGGTGATTATTACCTGTTAAACGGTACTAAGAACTGGATTACTAATGGAAGTACAGCATCTACTTACCTGGTTATTGCCCAGACACATCCTGATCTTAAACATAAAGGAATCAATGCTTTTATTGTAGAAAAAGGAATGGAAGGCTTTAGTATAGGTCCAAAAGAGAATAAAATGGGAATCCGTGGGTCGGATACACATTCGCTGATGTTCACTGATGTTAAGGTTCCTAAAGAAAACAGAATTGGTGAAGATGGTTTCGGCTTTAAATTCGCGATGAAGACTTTAGAGGGAGGTCGTATTGGTATTGCAGCCCAGGCATTGGGTATTGCTGCTGGTGCATATGAGCTTGCGCTTGCCTATTCTAAACAACGTAAATCATTCGGTAAACCAATTTCGGAACATCAGGCAATTGCTTTCAAATTAGCAGATATGGCTACACATATTGAGGCAGCAAGAATGCTGGTTTATAAAGCGGCATGGTTAAAAGATCAAGGGTTACCTTATACGCTTGCGGGTTCAATGGCTAAATTATATGCTTCTAAAGTAGCGATGGATGTAACGGTTGAAGCTGTTCAGGTCCATGGCGGATATGGATTCGTGAAAGAATACCATGTAGAGCGTTTAATGAGAGATGCAAAAATTACACAAATATATGAGGGTACTTCAGAGATTCAGCAAATGGTGATCTCAAGAGAAATACTGAGATAATATTTTATAAAAAGGCTGCTTTTATATGTGATGTGACCCCAAAAGTTGGACAAAAACTTTCGGGGTCACATCACATGTAAAAGCAGCCTTTTTAAAGAGTAATGCTAGTTGTTATCTGTACCGGCGATCGTACCAAACAGCGCCTTGATAATAGCGACTACAATAGCTAAAAATGCAGCAGCAAAGAACCCGGTAATAGTAAAGCCGTGCATCATGTTGGACACTAACAGGATCATTAGTACGGTGATGATGAAAGACATCAATCCTAAAGTCAGAAAGTTAATCGGGAAAGTCAGTAATCTTAAAATAAATCCGATGGTCGCATTGGCCAGTGCTATCAGCAGGGCGGCAATAATTGCATTACCAAATCCTTCGATATGAACACCTGGAACAATGTATGAACCCAGTAGCAATGCCAGACCCATTAATAAAATTTCAATAATAAGCTTCATAATGTTTAGTTTTAAAAAATGTATAGCCGTTTGTTTAAATTTCCCCTGGTATGGTTAGGGGTGACCTGTTTAATGTCATGTTCATCAGCAAATAATAAGCCACTTTCTATCCGGTTTTCATCAGATAGTACTTCAATTGTCTTTTCTGCAATTGATCAGGCAGGTTTGTGGCAGGTGCAAAGCAGACCAGGAGCGGATACTGCGCATGCTGATCTGATCTCTGTGCTGGAAACTCCATCTGATGAAGATTCGACTGGTATGGAGCATGAAGTGGCTGGTAAACTGGAAGTAACGGACAGTTCTTTGGTTTTTAAACCGGAGAAGTCGTTTATTTCTGGGAAAAATTATTTGGTGATCTCTTATATGAACGCCAACTTCGCAAATACTTCGAAATTAATTAGCGGACGGTTAAATCATAGCGTAAAGCCTCAGCAGGTCGTGCTAAAGCGGTAAGTCTTTTAAAATTTGCTTATTTATTTATTTTTATTTTATGTTTCAGGCTGTTATTTAATTTTTTTAAATTAGATCTGGTAAACATTCAATGGATTTACAAGCGGTATTTGTTTTTATTTTTGAAATAAAATCCCTATCTTTGCACTGTTATAGAGGGGCAAGAGGGGACAGAAGTCCCCTCTTTTCTTTTATCCGCAAATTGGTTTATGCAAGTAGAGAAGAGAGTAATAGAATTAGTAGAGGAAAAAATTTCGGACAGACCGGAGTTGTTTTTAGTTGAGGTAAAGTTGTTGCCCAGCAATAAGTTGATCATTCATGTGGATGGTGACGAGGGCATCAGTATTCAGGATTGTGCTGCAATTAGCAGGCATGTTGGATTTCATCTGGAAGAAGAGAATACTATTGAGAAAGCATATAATCTGGAGGTTTCTTCTCCTGGTGTTGGCGAGCCTTTGAAACTTAAAAGACAGTACGAGAAAAATATCGGACGGGAATTAAGTGTTAAGGTTACTGGCGGTGAGATCAAGGAAGGGAAATTGCTGGCTGTAAATGAGCAGGCAATTACGATAGAGGCGAAAGTAAAAGAAAAAGGAAAGAAAGCACAATTGGTTGAAACCAGTCTGGACTTTAGTAATATAATAGAAACAAAGGTTTTAATTTCATTTAAATAAAAATGAGCAATATTAATTTAATCGATTCATTTCAAGAATTCAAAGAGTTCAAGAACATCGACCGTCCTACGGTGATAAGTGTGCTGGAAGAAGTATTTCGTAGCATGTTGCGTAAGAAATATGGTACTGATGAGAATTGTGATGTAATTGTTAACCCTGATAATGGTGATTTAGAGATCTGGCGTACAAGAAAAGTAATGGAAGATGGCTTTTCTGAAGATGACGATCTTGAAATCGAACTGGCAGAAGTTAAACTGTTAGATGCAGATATGGAAGTTGGAGACGACTACATTGAGCAGATCACTTTAGAGAGTTTCGGAAGGAGAGCAATTTTAGCTGCCCGTCAGACACTGGTATCTAAAGTACTTGAGTTGGAAAAAGACGAGATCTTTAAAAAATATAAGGATAGAGTTGGAGAAATCGTAACAGGAGAAGTTTACCAGGTTTGGAAAAAAGAAACGTTAGTACTGGATGATGAAGGTAATGAGTTAATCATGCCTAAAACAGAACAGATACCAGCTGATTATTTCAAAAAAGGTGATACTGTCCGTGCGGTAATCTTAAAGGTGGATATGATGAATAGCACACCAAAGATTATTATTTCAAGAATTGCTCCTGAGTTCTTACAACGTTTGTTTGAGATTGAGGTTCCTGAGATCTTCGATGGTTTAATTACGATTAAGAAAATTGTTCGTGAGCCAGGAGAGCGTGCTAAAGTAGCGGTGGAATCTTATGATGACAGAATTGACCCTGTGGGTGCTTGTGTTGGTATGAAAGGATCACGTATTCATGGAATCGTGAGAGAGCTTAAAAATGAGAATATTGATGTAATCAATTTCACTAATAATATCTCTTTATATATCACGAGAGCTTTGAGTCCTGCTAAGATTACTTCAATCAAATTGGATGACGTGACTAAACATGCTTCGGTTTATCTGAAGCCTGACCAGGTTTCTCTTGCAATTGGTCGCGGTGGACATAATATCAAACTTGCTGGTAAATTAACTGGTTATGAAATTGATGTTTATCGTGAAGCTGGTGAAGAAGATGAAGATGTGGATATCGAAGAATTCTCAGATGAAATCGATAGCTGGATCATCGACGAATTGAAGGCAATTGGTTGTGATACTGCAAGAAGCGTACTAGCGCTGTCGGTAGACGAACTAGTAAAAAGAACTGATCTGGAGGAAGAAACTATTAAAGAAGTTATCAGTATATTACAGTCAGAATTTGAATAAGCGTTGACTTGATGAGAAAAAACAAGAATAAACGTTACTTTTGTATAAGAATTAAGAAAAAATAGGATATCAATGTCAGACGACAAACCAATAATTTTATTCAAAGCAGTTAAGGAACTTAACGTAGGGATAGCTACGGCCGTTGAGTTTTTAGAAAAGAAAGGCTTTTCTGTTGAGAATAAACCCACTACTAAACTCTCCCGCGATATGTATAATGCATTATTGAAAGAGTTTCAGGGAGATAAAATCGTAAAAGAAGAAGCCAATCAAATTGTTATAGGTAAAATTCGTCGTGATGAGCCTGAAGTAACTGAAAAAGTTGCGGATGCACCTAGAAAAAATGTTGAATTCGAAAGCGAAGGTATTTTAATTAAAAACCTTCACTCCTTTACTCCCCCTCCTGCAGTTGAGAAACCGAAGGAAGAAGTAGTTCCTGTTGCTGAAAAAGTGGCAGAAGTAGAAAAAGAAACTGAAAAGGTGGATGATGGCGCATTAAAGGGTGTTAAAATTGTAGGGAAAATTAATCTTGACGATTTAAACGCTAAGACCCGTCCTGCTAAAAAAGAAGAACTTCCAGCTCCTGAAGTTGTTAAGGCTGAGGCTCCGGTTATTGTACCGGTTGCTCCTGTTGAAACACCTATACCAGCAGCGATTATCCCGGAGGCACCTAAGGTTGTTCAGGAGGAAGTTAAGCCAGTAGAAAAACCTATTGAGGCTAAACCTGTTGAAATTAAACCTGAAGTAGTTAAAGCTGTGGAAGAAGTTAAAGAAGAAAAACCAAAACCTGTGGAATCACCTGTTGTTAAAGCAGAGCCGGTTAAAGAAGTTGTTACACCAAAAGCAGATAAACCTGACGAAGTTGAGGTTATCAAGGCGCGTTCTGTAAAACTTTCCGGACCAAATATTATTGGTAAAATTGTCTTGCCGACAACGCCTGAACGTAAATCACAACCTGTAGCTTCTTCAGCTGACAGCAATGATGCGAAAAGGAAACGCAAGCGCAAAAAGGCTCCGGGTGCACCTGGACAGAATCAGTCGTCAGGAGGTAACTCTTCAACGCCTGGTCAGCAAGGAGGAAATACTCCTGCTACACCTGCAAAACCTGCGGGAGTGCCAACTTTTACCAACAGACCTGATTTCAGGAACAACACGAACAATACAGCCAACAGGCCTAACTTTAGAAACAGCAAACCAGGTGGACCTGGAGGCTCTAAAGAAGAACCTACGGAAAAAGAAATACAAGATCAGATTAAAGCAACGCTTGCTCGTTTAAGCGGAGCTGGTAAATCTGGTAAATTTGCACAACGTGCGAAACTGCGTCGTGGTAAACGTGATGATGTAGCTCTTTCAGCTGAAGAGGCTGCAATGGAACAGGAACTACAATCTAAAGTATTGAAAGTAACAGAATTTGTTACGGCAAATGAACTGGCGAGTATGATGGATGTACAGGTAACCAAAATTATTGGTACATGTATGAGTTTAGGTATGTTCGTGTCAATCAATCAGCGTTTAGATGCAGAAACACTAACAATAGTTGCAGATGAGTTTGGTTACGAAATTCAATTCGTTAAACCAGACGATGAAGGCGATAGTATTATTGAAGAATTAGATAATCCTGAAGATTTAGAGCCAAGAGCTCCTGTTGTTACAATCATGGGTCACGTCGATCATGGTAAGACATCCTTACTGGATTATATTCGTAAAGCGAATGTTGTAGCTGGTGAAGCGGGTGGTATTACACAGCACATTGGTGCTTACATGGTAACTACGCCTACTGGTAAGAAAGTTACTTTCTTAGATACACCGGGTCACGAAGCCTTTACAGCGATGCGTGCCCGTGGTGCGAAAGTAGCGGATATCGCGATTATTGTTGTTGCAGCAGATGATGCAGTGATGCCTCAAACTAAAGAAGCAATTGCCCACGCTCAGGCAGCCGGCGTTCCTTTAGTATTTGCCTTCACAAAAATTGATAAACCTGGTGCTAACTCTGACAAAATTCGTGAGCAGTTATCTATCATGAATATCCTGGTAGAGGATTGGGGTGGTAAATTCCAGTCTCAGGAAATCTCGGGTAAAAGTGGATTGAATGTAGACCTTCTGCTAGATAAAGTATTATTAGAGGCTGAATTGTTAGAATTAACAGCTAACCCTAATAAACGTGCTACAGGTAGTGTAATTGAAGCGACCTTAGATAAAGGACGTGGTATTGTAACTACGGTACTGGTTCAGGCTGGTACTTTAAAAGTTGGTGATCCGATTTTAGCGGGTAGCTACAGTGGTCGTGTGAAAGCGTTATTTAATGAGCGTGGACAAAAAGTAGAACAAGCTGGTCCTTCGGTACCGGTACAGGTATTAGGTATGCAGGGCGCACCTACAGCAGGTGATAAATTCAATGCTGTAGAGAATGAGTCTGAAGCGAGAGAGATTGCAAACAAACGTTTACAATTGATGCGTGAGCAGGGCTTGAGAACACAGAAACATATTACACTGGATGAGATTGGCCGTCGTTTAGCGATTGGTAACTTTAAAGAGCTGAACCTGATTGTTAAAGGTGACGTGGATGGTTCGATTGAAGCATTAGCGGATTCATTACTGAAACTATCGACTGAAGAAATTCAGATCAATATCATCAGTAAAGCGGTAGGTCAGATTTCAGAATCTGATGTATTGTTAGCTTCGGCTTCTGATGCGATTATTATCGGTTTCCAGGTTCGTCCATCTTCAGGTGCAAGAAAACTTGCTGAAGCTGAGCAAATCGATATTCGTTTGTACTCTATCATCTATGATGCTATCAATGAGATCAAAGCTGCGATGGAAGGTATGCTTGCTCCTGAATTCCAAGAGAAAATCACTGCAAACGTAGAGATTAGAGATACCTTTAAAATCACGAAAGTGGGAACCATTGCTGGTTGTATGGTATTGGATGGAACGATTACACGGAACAGTAAGATCCGTATCGTTAGAGACGGTGTGGTTGTCTACACTGGTGAGCTTGCTTCACTGAAACGTTATAAAGATGATGTGAAAGAAGTAGCAAGAGGTTACGAATGTGGTCTGAACATACATAACTTTAATAATATTGAAGTTGGTGATATCGTTGAAGCTTACGAACAAGTAGAAGTAAAAAGAAAGTTATAAGTTTATAAATAAACTCATATTGGAACGCCCTGTTAATTGATCTTGAAAAAGCTTATTAACAGGGCTTTTTTTATTGGATTAAGGATGGGTTAGGGCTTTGTTAAAATAACTCTTATTCAAGTAAGGAAGAGAACTGTCATTAAAATGAATATAAAAAGAAGTATAAATAAAAGGATAAGTAAAATATTTGGGACAGTCTTGGTAAACCCAGAAGATGTACCTGTTATTAATTTCTATAAAACTGATTATAATAGAAGTGTCCTTATTTCTTATATAACGTATCCATTTCATAAGGATAATCATTTTTCTCATCAAAACTATATCACTTCGCATATCATAGCTGAGAGTTTTTTTGAGTTAGGATATAACGTTGATATTGTAAATTATAACGATCGGGTTTCTAACATTGATTATGGAAAATATTCTGTGATTTTTGGTTTTGGTTACCGTCTTGAAAATTCCTTTTATCATTCAGACCGGAGTGCTCCAAGAATACTGTTTGTTACTGGTGTGCACGAAGAATTGCTTAACATGATGTCGTTGCAAAGTGTTAAGGATTTTTATGAGCTATCTGGATTGTGGCTGCCAGATGAAAGCCAAGTTATTTCAGATAGTACTTATTATTCTCATTTCAATGCCGATTTTGCAGTGATTCTTGCCGAAGGGTTTGTCTATGCAGATTATAAGGCCAGGTTTAATAATGAGTTGTATCGATTAAATAACAATATTATTGGTTCATTTAGTCAGTTTACATTGAAAACTGCGGAGTCCCGGACAAAGAACTTTTTATTTCTGTGTGGGTGTAAACTGATCAAGAAGGGAATTCATATTTTAATGGAAACTGCAAAACTGCGTACCGACCTTAATTTCTACATTGTAGTACCAAGTATGGATTCTCATATTGAAGACTATTACCACAAGACATTATATGGAAGTTCGAATGTCTTCTTCTATAAAAACATTCGAATGGATTCAGTAGAGATGAAGCAAATCATTGAGAATTGTAGTTATTCACTTGCTCCGAGTTATGCTGATGGCTTTCCTGGTGGGACTATTGAGCCTATGTCCGCTGGGGTGATCCCTATCGTAAGTAAGTATTGTGGCTTTGCTGAGAAGAAATTTATCTTTGAGATGGAGGATTTATCCCCAGTGGGACTAAATGACGCCATTGAAAGAGTATTAGCCTTAGATGACCGAACCTATGCTGAGTATAGCAGTTTGGTGAAAGAATATACATTAAATAATTTCTCTGTTGCCGCTGTTAAAAGTGATTTATTAATGTTGTTAAAAAAAGAGCTTAAAGATATTTAGGTTGCTATATGATAGTTTACAGCAATATTTAGTGTGAAAATAATGAACATTAGTAAATTAATAGAAGATAGAGTTTAATGGAAGACAAAATTATCGGTTGACTGATAAAAGGTTTCTAATGCTTTTCTTGTAAAGGGGGATCCATTTTTTATGAGAAAAATGGTGAACAAATTTGATCTTAAGACTATACCAGAAAAGAAATCTCTTTTGACCAAAGATCTTTTTAAGTCAAGATTGAGTTAAGCATGGTTTTTAAGTTCTTCCTCCAATAGTAAATCTAAGGTTTGTAAGACGTCCAGATCATACACCCAGCCTAATTCTTTTTTGGCCTTGGCGTTATTTCCATAAATATTTTCGATCTCAGCCGGCCTGTATAACTGATCATCTATCTGATATAAATTATGCGGGATATTTAGTTTATCAAAAATATAATGAATAATTTCACGTAAGCTTATCGTTTGTCCTGAGCATATAAGGTAATCAGAAGGTATTTCCTGTTGTAGGATCAGATACATTGCTTCGGTGTATTTAGGGGCATAGCCAAAATCTCTTTTGATATCTATATTGCCCACTTTAAGGACATCTAGCTGGCCCTTGCTAATTTTTATACTTTCCTGAATAACTTTCTTTACAAAGAAGGTATTTTGTCTGAGGTAAGATTCATGATTAAAAAGAATTCCACAGCTGATATGCAATTTATAGCTTTCCCGGTAATGAATGCAGGTAAAGTGCGCAGCGACCTTAGATATTGCATATGGACTTAAGGGGTGAAGTATACTACTCTCTGTAATAGGTAAATCATTCACTTTTCCATACATCTCACTACTACTGGCTTGATAAAACCGAATGTCTGGGTCAACGATCTTTATGGCTTCCAAAAGGTTAAATACACTGATCGTGTTAAATTGGAATGTCCCAATAGGCTGCTGAAAAGAAAGGGACACCGAACTTTGTGCGGCCAAGTTGTATATATGCGTTGGTTTATGCTGCTGTATAAGCTTAATAATTTGTGATATATCCAGCAAATCGCAGTTGATAAGTGTTACTTTTTCTTTGATTCCAAGATAGGAAAGTCCATTCTGGTTGTCATTATGATTGCCACGGGTCAACCCAATTACCTTGTGGTTTTCATGAAGTAATAATTGTGCCAGGTATGCTCCATCCTGTCCTGTAATACCTGTTACAATTGCAATTTTTTGCTTCATGATACTGATTGATAAATTTTAAGACACTCGTCTGTCGTTTTTTTCCAGTTGAACTTGGCGGCTTGCTCAAGGCCCTTCTGTATATACATTTTTCTGATTTCAATATTATCCAGCAGATTTTTTACTTTATCCTTCAGATCAGTTGCGTTACTTAATTCAAAATAAACGCCAGCCTCTCCGGCTACTTCTGGGAATGAGCTATGATTTGCTAATACTACGGGGCAACTGCAAGCCATTGCTTCGAGTACTGGAATTCCAAATCCCTCATATTCTGAAGGAAATACAAAACAATTAGCTTTCTTATAATAAGCAGGTAATTCTGCATCTTGAAATTTGCGTTGAATAACCTGATTAGTAAGCTCTAAACTGTCTATCAACTGAATTTCATCAGTGTTAAAGGTGTTTCCACCAGCACAAAGTAGAAATAAATCTTTTTTCTCTTTTAGAATGCCCGAAATGGCTTTTAAAAAGAAGGTGAAATTTTTATAGGCAGATCTGTTACCTACAAATAGAATATAGTTTTCAGGGACGTTAATTTCGGTTTTTGATGTCGTCTTAATCGTGTGTGCTAAATAAACTATTTCAATTTTTTCGGGCGAGATATGTGGGTAGACCTTTAAAATATCCCTTTTCGTGCTTTCTGAAATTGCAATTACTTTTGCCGCTTTTTCTATAAGTAATTTTTTATGTGGAACGGTATATTGATCATCCAGAAAATAATGAGGGTACAATTCATGAATCATATCATAGACGGTAAGAATATATGGTTTGTCCTGAATATAAGCTAAAAAGTAAGGATCATAGTAGGTTGGGATATAGACCTCAAAGTCCTGTTTTTTAAGCAGTGATATTGTTTGCTCCTTACTCCTTTTCTTGCTCCTTTTCCTTAGTTTTCTGGATAAAAATTCCCGGGAAAACTTTAAGTTCCTCATCAAAAACTGTAAAGGAGTCTGATGCTTTTTTTTGAACAAAGAACTCTCTTTAAAATGAATATTATTGGTGTAAAGTATGGGGCAGATTATCTGTACTTGTGGCTCACAGTCAAGTGCACTATAGATTTCTGTATAATATCTTGAGATACCTCCAAATTCCTGAAGGATAAATATTTCTGGGTCTAATAATATTCTTGTCATTAATTTAATCAGTCTTCTGATATGATCAAATCTACAGATTTGTTCCTGATTACAGGAACAAATAAATGGAAACTTATTGTCATACCGGTTCATCGAGCAGTTATAATGAGCGGTATCAGCTGATAACGGAATTTGGCTTAAGAATTTTTTCTGCGGCTGTTATGTATCTTCCACTTCAGTTCTCTGAATATAAAGCGGAAAAATATAGGAAGGCCGAAATATTTCAAAATCAGGAAAGCCTTGTCTTTCTCGAATAATGGGTCTTTTTGCAGAGAGGAAATACCAGTATGGTTAAAATTGGCGATAGTGCAATCCAGGTATTGTACTTTAAGGGCTGGATCTGCCCAACACTTCATGTTGAGATGATGGTCGGCTGAAATTCTATATTTCTCGTCAAAACTATATTTTTCAAATACCCTGGCCGGATAGATCATGGATTGGTGACAGATTCCTGTTTTTGCCTGATTGTAAGCAGACAGGTAACCTAAATATTGAGTGCCCTTTGCCAGAACAGTTCCATAATAGATGGTGTGGTTATCCTTTAGTTCCTGGATCATTTCTGAGAAAGCCGGAAGTATAGTGTCATCTGCGCCAAGAAAATATACCCATTTTCCACTTATAAGCTTCAATGCCTTATTCATTGCATGATATATTCCGTTGTCCTTTTCACTGATCCATTTTGTAATGATATCACTGTTCTCCTGGATGATTTTAACTGTATCGTCTTTACTGGCACCATCAACTACAATGACTTCCAATGGGGTAGTTATTTGCTCTTTGATACTATCCAAACAGTTTTGTAAATCATTGGCGGCGTTATAGGTAACTATGATAATTGATACTTTATCCATGAATATGTTGGTTTGATGTGGAAATATTAGTCTTGCAGGTATTGCGAAATACCCAATTTACATTTCTTTATACGGCTTTTAAGGGTATCGTTCAGAATCTCATCATTAACTGATAAACGCACCCTTGGAGTTTCGGAATGGTAGATATGAAAAGTAACAGCAGCAAACTTTATTATTCTTTTGCTTATGCCTGCATTCATAAGTCTGATGGCCAGCTCACTATCTTCCCGACCCCAGCCTACAATTTCTTCGTTATATCCGTTAACTTTTAACAGATCAGCTTTCCAGAAAGCCATATTACAGCCTCTTACATAACTAAGGTTACCGGCTTTATATTTTTTAGCAAGAAAACTAGTGAGCGGGGGTATTTTTAACCCGTTTAAGAAATTCGTTATGCCTTTTGAAAAGACATTAACAGCAATGCTGCTCTTATTTATAAGTTTTTCTGATAATTCAGCAGACATGTTTACGCGGGTGCCGGAAACAAAAGTTCGGTGTAATCTAAATTCTAAATGCTCTCTGATAAAGGACTTTTCCAGAATCAAGTCTCCGTCAATTTGTACAATATATTCCCGGGATGCCTTGGCCATCGCTTTATTCCTGATCTTTGACAACTGAAAGCCATTATCCTCTTGCCAGACATGTATTAATGGTATTGGGAAAGATTGCTGATACTGTGCAATGAGATTTTTAGTTTCTTCAGCAGAGCCATCGTCGGCAATAATGACTTCATCAGGTAATACCTGTTGCTTGCTGATGCTGAGCAAACATAGGTTTAAAGCTTCTGGCCAGTTATAGGTCGAAACAATCAATGAAACACCTGGAAATACTGATTTATGCATAACTAATTAAATTAGAGCTGTGCAATGCCATTGCTACAAACTTTTATCTTACTTTGAACCGTGTTTTTTACGAATTCAGAATGTGTCTGTTCGTAGGTTCTGGGTGCCTCTCCGTGTGATAAATGGAACTGAATTGCTTTGAATTTTATTGCTTTTTTTAGTTTTTCATTGTTAATAAACCGGGCAGCTAGCTCTTCATCTTCATGACCCCAGCCTTTAAGTTCATTGTTATAGCCGTTGATCAGTATAAAATCGGCTTTCCAATAAGCCAGGTTACTTCCTCTTACACGTTCTGAGCTCTTTATTTTTTTCTCGAATAGAAATGCAAAAAGTGGCAGGCGGATTGCATTAAACCTGTTAATAATACCTCTGGATAAAAAATTGAAACTGATACGTGATGTACGGTAAAGTTCCGGTAATCTTGCTTTAGTAATATGTGCCCTGGTCCCTCTTACAAAAACATCTTTTTCGGCTACGGATTGATGATCATTGATGAAGTTTTGATCCAGAATAACGTCTCCGTCCACCTGAACAATATAATTACCTGCCGCTTGTTTGATTGCCATATTTAAGACAATAGATTTTCTGAAACCCAGATCCTCATGCCACACATGAATTAATGGAACGGGGAAGTTCTGCTGGAATTTTTCAATGAGCAGCTTAGTCCGCTGATCTGATCCATCATCTGCAATGATAACTTCTGCAGGAAGCACCTTTTGGCTTTTAATACTTAAAAGACATAAATTAAGTGCTTCCGGCCAATTATATGTCGCTACTATGAGTGATGTTATGGGCATAGGAAAGGTTTATTCAACAAAAGTCTGCATATCTATTAATCTTTTGTACACTCCGTTATGACTCATTAGTTCAGCATGGCTTCCGGATTCGGCAATTCTGCCTTTATCTACAACAAGTATAATATCTGCATGCTGAATGGTACTTAATCTGTGGGCAATAATTATAGAAGTCCTATTCTCCATTAACCGGTTAAGCGCATCCTGAACCAATTTTTCAGATTCAGTATCTAATGCAGAGGTAGCCTCGTCGAGGAGCATAATGGGAGGATTTGCTAATACTGCTCTGGCAATACAAATACGCTGTTTCTGACCTCCAGATAATTTATTTCCTCTGTCTCCAATATTCGTTTCATATCCATTTTCTGTATTCAGAATGAAATCATGTGCATTGGCAATTTTTGCGGCAGCAATAATTTCGTCCCTGGTTGCATCTGGTTTACCAAAAGCAATATTATTGAGTATAGTCTCATTGAAAAGGATAGATTCCTGATTAACTGTACCCATTTGATGTCTCAGACTATCCAGAGAAACGTCTTTTAGGTTGATATCATCAAAGTAGATATTTCCTGCTTTTGGGTCGTAGAACCTCGGAATCAGATCAATCATTGTACTTTTTCCACCACCAGACGGACCTACAAGAGCAATATTCTGACCTTTTTTTACTGTAAAACTGATGTCGCTTAAGACCTGCTTTTCACCATAATTGAAAGACACATTTTCGAAACGGATGGTGTCTTTGAAATCCTGGAGCTGTATGGCGTTTTCTGCATCTGTCAATTCAGGTTTCGTATCTATCAGGTCTAATACTCTCACGCCAGCCGACAATCCTGAGTGAATTGAACTAAATGAATCAGACAGAGCTTTTACCGGCTGCATTACTTGTGAGAATGTAGCAATATAAACCAAAAATTTTGAAGGAGTAAGATCGCCCTGATGTTGTAAAATCATGC
Organism: Pedobacter sp. PAMC26386; assembly: GCA_014302835.1. Lineage (GTDB taxonomy): Bacteria > Bacteroidota > Bacteroidia > Sphingobacteriales > Sphingobacteriaceae > Pedobacter. The sequence continues at coordinate 4,444,118 of CP060294.1, read as the reverse complement.
TTCCTCCATAAAGTACAATAAAAACAACAACCAGTACACCCAAAGTTTGAGACACTGGAGATGCTAGCTGTTGTCTACGGGCCATTTTCCTGTTCAAGTCAGAATAAATAAGATTTTCGGTGTGGAACCTGTTTTTTATCCTTGTTGTTGCATTAAAAGCTTTAATAATTCTGATACCACCTAATGCCTCATCCAGAAACCCAATCATTCTTGCGAAACTTTCGTGGGCTGCCGTTGCTTGCTGCTTTAGTCTTTTAACTATTTTACTAATGATAAATCCTGAAATTGGAATAACCAATAAAGAAAATAAGGTCAATTTTAAGGATATGGAAAGTAATACGATGATGTAAAAAATCAACTGTAAAGGCTCTTTAAATATTACCTGCAACGTATTCGTCACTGTACCTTGTACTACTTGTACATCTGAAGCGACTTTTGAAATAATATCACCTTTTCTTTCATTGCTGAAATATCCAAGATGAAGGTTCATTACATTGTCAAAAACTGACTTACGCAAATTTAATAAGGTATGAACCCTAAGGTCTTCCATGAAACGCTGTGACAGATAGCGGAACAGGTTTGATAAAAAGACACAGACCACAATAGCACCGCAGACAATATTTAAGGTATATAATTTACCATAGGTATTAATCGTGTAGTTGATATATGCATTAATTTGACCGATGAAATCAAATGCCGATGCTTTTTCTAACAATGTCGGCGCTGCATTGGCCGCTTTTGAAGAAAAAAGGGTCTCCAGTAATGGACCGAGTAAGGTGAAAAGTAAAGTATTGAAAAATATGGCAAGTATAGTTACCAAAGCATAAGGAATAGCGTATTTTTCTATTGGCTTTGCGAAGGATAGTAATCTAAAATAGGTCTTCATTAAAATCTAAAAATTTTCCAAAGTTACGGATTTGTGGGCTATTTTATGATTTTGTAGTTTTTATATTCACCAATACGCCATCCTGTTAGCATTTCGATCCGATGCAGGAACATTCTTCGTGGTGATAAATCAATCTGTTTAGGATCATGTTTGAAAGTCCAGTCTTGCGCTGCAATGGTAGCTTTCATTGTTGCCGGATGTGGCTCTTCAAAAGGTGCAAGAATGTCAGCAACTGTCTGGAAATCGAAAGTTTTATATTTTTTATAATAATCCAGAACCTGTTCCTTAGGTGCATAATAACTGCCGAAGCTCTTTACTTTTCCCAGTAGCAAATCCGGGTTCCGGCAATAAGAATAATGAAATATGCGCGCATTCAATAATTTGACTTTTAGCTTTCTGCTATTGGTGTTATTTTCATAATCCTGTAAGGAAGGATAACTTCTGAATCCCTGTGAATCTTTATACGAGTAATAAGAGGGGTCATTTCTAATAATTCTAATCTCTCTGCGGTGCCATTTCCTGGTGGTACCCCGGAGTCTATAATCTCCGATAAAATGGAGAAAGTTAAATAAGAAACCCTCTACTTTTTTGTCGTCCAGATTATCTTCCATCGCTTTTTTGATTTCTGCCAGGTCATCTTCATGAAATACCTCGTCAGACTGAATATGAAATGCCCAGTCACCAGTCACAGCTTTCAGACCAATGTTGGACTGCTGGGCAAATACTTTTCCACCTTTAATTAAATTGTCATCCCAAACGGTATCAATGATTCTGATCTTGTCTGAACCAATAGCTTCAATGGCTTCACGTGTTCCATCTTCCGATTTCCCTACTACGGCTATAAATTCATCACATAAAGGGAGTATAGATTTGATAGATTCAATTACAGGGTATCCATATTTGAAACTATTTCGCATATAAGTGAAGCCGCTTACTTTCATTTTGATCGCTTTAGTGAAGAATTACTAATTATTTATTTTGCTAAAGAATATATATTCTGGTTCTTTGCAGGCAAAGATAGATTAAGTTTTTGCCAATGAAAACCACAGCTCAATATTTGTCTGCCATAAAAGAAGGTGACTATCTGTCTTTAGCACGGGTATTGACAATTATTGAAAACTCTCTTCCCGGCAGCAGTGAAATATTAAAAGAGCTTGTAATTAACCATGAAACTCCTGTAATCGGTATAACCGGGCCTCCCGGCGCTGGTAAGAGTACACTGGTTAATGCGATGATCGAAAAGCTAAGCCAGCAGCATAAACGAATTGCAGTTTTGGCTGTTGATCCTACTTCACCTTTTAATCTGGGTTCCTTGTTAGGGGACAGAGTACGAATGTCGGCGCATTTTAATAAACCAAATGTTTTTATTCGCTCTGTAGCAACCCGAGGTTCTGTAGGGGGGCTTTCTGCAAAGATAATTGAAATGACCGATGTGTTAAAAGCGTCGGGGTTTGATTATATTATCGTGGAGACGGTTGGTGTTGGCCAGTCAGAAATTGAAATTGCAGGTCTGGCAGATATAACGATGGTTATTCTGGTACCTGAGGCAGGCGATGAGATCCAGCATATTAAATCGGGGCTGATGGAAATCGGGGATGCTTTTGTAGTTAATAAAGCTGATCGGGATGGAGCAGATGGTTTTGCAAATCAGCTTAAGAAAATGTTGCATCAACGTATTTATGCAGTACCGGTATTCAAAACGGCCGCAGATAAACAAATTGGTGTCGATGAATTGTTAAGCTGGCTTACGGGACTGGAGATTCGCAGGAATGAGAAAAAGTTGTTTTTGTATACGGAAAAGGCATTCAAATTAATACAGAATGATAGAATGCAAGATGTTCTGAAGACAGAACTTCAACAAAAAATAGCTGAAGTCCTGCAAGAGAAAGATTTTAATCTATATCGGTTTGTAGCGGCATATCATCAATAAATTAGTCCTGTTTGAGTACGGGAGTAGTCAGCTGCTTCTTTTTCCAGTGATCACCTTTCTCATATAAAAAGAACTTTCCAAGTTTATATTTTACTTTTAAGTATCCATCATAATCAGTGCCCAGTATTCGGTAAGGAATCTCAGGATTGTTTTTTAAGGACTCAATGATGGCTTTTGTATAGACAGTAGGGCCGGTCATTTGATGTACATCATGAGGATATTTATTTTCACGGATGTTTTCCAGTACCATTTCCATTGTTTTTTTTAGGAATGGATGTTCGGGACTGTAAATTAATGCCCATTGTGCAAATAAGTCTGGGTTTCCTTCTTTTGTAATTATTGCTGAATCATCAGGGGTGATGAATTGATTCAGACTTCCATTGATACCACTGTCAATATCCACATAGACTCCCCCTTTTTTATATAATACGGCATAACGGAAAAAATCTGCTTTCGCTGCCCCTATATTGAGTTTTTTATACAGAGACAAAACTTCTTTGTCGTATTGCTGAGATAAAAAGGCTTCAATCCGCTCATCATCATAAAATTCATAGCTATAGTCGGGGTTTTTCTTTCTGAAGCTAGAAATATGCCAGCGGGTAAGCAGGGGTAATTTAGACGTTTTAAATGTCTGATGTATAATCTTTGGTATTGACATTTCTTATAAATAAGTTGGGCTATTCATTATTTCTTCAATTTCATCAGGATCAACAGGGATATCAGCCATTAAATCAATATTGCCATTGGCAGTCAATAAAATGTTGTTTTCAAGTCGGATCCCAAAACCTTCTGCCGGAATGTAAATACCGGGTTCGCAAGTGAGTACATTACCTTCTTTAAAGGGGGTGTAACGGTGTGCAAAATCATGGACATCAAGACCCAGGTGGTGACTGATTCCATGCATGAAGTATTTCTTGTAGGCGGGTAGTGCCGGATTTTGTTTTTTGACATCGTCTATCGAAATCAAACCTAATCTAACCAATTGCTCCGTCATCAGTTCACCCGTTTTTCCATCGTAATCACTTTTTGAAATTCCAGGTATCATTAGCTTTTTTGCCTCCTGAAGGACTTGGTGTACAGCGCGATATACACTTTTTTGTCTTGGTGTAAACCTGCCGCTTACTGGAATGGTACGGGATAAATCTGCATTATAATTTGCATATTCTGCGCCAAAGTCCATTAGGATCAATTCGTTCTCTTTGCAGGTTTGATTATTATCTCCATAATGAAGGATGTTCGCATTGTAGCCTGATGCAATAATTGGCGGGTAGGCATGTCCTGTAGCCTGCTGCCGGATAAATTCATGTATGATTTCTGCTTCAATCTCATATTCAGTTAATCCGGGGCGGGTAAATTTAAGTATGCGTATAAAGGCATCTCTGGTTATATTACATGCTTTTTGTATCAATTGTACTTCTTCAGGTGATTTGGCTTCACGAAGCTGACGCAAAATTGGTGCGGCTCTTTCATAATGATGCAATGGATATTTCGTTTTCATTTCTTCAATAAAACGGGTGTCACGATTGGCTACCGGATGTATGCTGCTATCATTTTCGTTTGTATTCAGGTAGATGTGATCTGCATAAGGTATAATGCTGTGAAGAATGGTATTAAAATCCTCTACCCAGTGGATCTTTTTAATGCCTGACGCTACCTTAGCCGTCGATTTTGTGTGTTTATGGCCCTCCCATACTTTTATATGCTCGTTTGTCTGTCTTAAAAAAAGGACTTCCTTATATAAAGGATTAGGACAATCAGGGTAAAGGAGAAGAATGGTTTTTTCCTGATCTATCCCAGAAAGATAAAATAGGTCACAATTTTGTTTGAAAGGAAAATTCTGATCGCCACTCCTCGAGAATTCGTCATTAGAGTTGAATATAGCTAACGAATTGTTTCTAAGGTGTTTATTGAAACTTGTTCTATTCTTAACAAAGAGTTCGTTTTCTATATTCTGATATTTCATATCGAGTTTTATGGGTTGGCAAATAAAGTGAATTATATCGAATTCTTAAAATTTGTTAAAATTGGAACGGAGTTTGCATATGCCTTGTGAGAATTAAAAATTTGTTTAATTTTGCTACACAAAAAAATTATACATTTTTAAATTTGTTTAACCTTAAAAAAGAAAAATTATGAATTATTCTACTTTAAAGAAGGGTTTAGCAGTTTCTTTTGTTGCTGTATTGGGTGTTACCACTCTTGCTTCAGCTCAGGATTCTACTTCAACTTCAACTTCAGCCAAAGTGTTTGGCGGAAGAGGCCAGTACAGAACTTGGTCTATTGGTGTTAATGCAGGTGTTTTATCTCCATTCGTTGCGATTGGCGGTACAAATGACTTGAAAAATGCTGACGTAAACTTAGGTTACGGTGTTTCATTGAAAAAACAACTGGGTCACGCTTTTGGTATTGAAGGTAACATTTTCCGCGGAAAAGTTTCTGGAACGAACAAAGACAGACCAGGTGGTCAACTGAATGGTATTACTGCTTCTGAAACTCAAATCGGTTATGCAGCTGACATTAGAGGTGTTGTTAATGTTGCTACTGTAGATTTTTTACGTCGTGAGAACTCAGTTAACTTCTTCGTTACTGTTGGTTACGGTTTAGTTGCTTATGCTCCTAAAGTAACTTCAGTAGGTGGTGGTGTTACTGACTGGAAAGACAAAGCTGGTAAAAACCATGACAAAACTTATGTGAAAGAAGCTTACATTCCAGTTGGTGCTGGTGTGAAATTCAAAGTTTCTGACCGTGTTGCGTTTAACTTAGGTTACACAATGCACTTCATTGACGGTGATAACTTCAACGGAATCTACGGAAATGCTACAACTAAAGATAAATTCTCATACGGTTATGCTGGATTAGAATTCTCATTAGGTTCTAAAGCTAAACCAGATCTTGAGTGGGTTAACCCATTAGCAATGATGTATGATGAATTGAAAGATCCATCTTTACGTCGTGAAGTTGAAGCATTAAAAACTCGTGTTTCTAATGTTGAAAAGTCTGTTGAAGATTTGAAAAAAGATAGCGATGGAGACGGTGTTTCTGATCAATTTGACAAATGCCCAGGAACTCCTGCTGGTACTGCAGTTGACGGATCAGGATGTCCTCTTCCAGTTGCAACTACTACTGTAGCTCCGGTTAACACTAGTAACTTAACTGGTTTCGAAACTATCCAATTTGAATTCAACTCTTCAGTTTTAAAAACTGAATCATACCCTACTTTAGATAAATTATCTTCAGTGTTAAAAGAAAACAACGGTAAAGCCTTAGTAAAAGGTTATGCTTCTAGCGAAGGTACTGCTGCTTATAACTTGAAATTATCTAAAGACAGAGCAAACTCAGTAAAAACTTACTTAGTTAACTCTGGAGTTAGTGCAAGCAAAGTTGCTACAAAAGGTTTAGGTGAAGCAAATCCAATCGCTTCTAACGATACTGAAGAAGGTCGTATCCAAAACCGTCGTGTTGAAACTTCAAGAAACTAATATTTCTTAAACAACATAGAAAAGGGTTCTGATTTATCAGAGCCCTTTTTTTATGCGCTGGATTTTAGACTGAATGAGACTTTATTTTATACATTTGTGTTATGTACTTTTTTAGAAAAAAAGATCCTAACAGGCCGAATAGTATTGATATCAAAATCATGCATATCATTAATGCGCTTGCCATATCAATTTTCATAATCGGAATCATCTTGAAACTTTTACACTGGATATAATAATGAAGACAATTATCAATACCTCGAATGCCCCAGCTCCGATAGGCCCTTATAGCCAGGCTGTATTAGCTAATGGATTTCTATATGTATCCGGACAAATTCCAATTAACCCTGCTACTGGAGAACTAACTCAGTCTTCTATTAAAGAAGAGACCGAACAGGTAATGCGTAATCTGAATGCTGTATTATTAGAAGCCGGTTTCGAATTCACACATATCCTGAAATCAACTATTTTTCTTTCTGACATGGATTTATTTGCTGAAGTAAATGAAGTTTACGGATCGTATTTTGAATCTGATTTTCCTGCACGTGAAACTGTCGCAGTAAAGGGACTTCCTAAGGGAGTAAACGTTGAAATCTCTGTTATTGCTTATAAAGGATAAATTGGCGAAGTCAAATATACGCTACCTGCTTGCAGGGTTCATTCCCTTTGTGATTTGGGGATGCTTTGCTATTCCTTTACGGAATATCAAAGGCTTCCCGTCCGAAGAAATTTTATACTACCGTATATTTACTTCTTTAATTTTGATCTGGACACTTATTCTGCTTTTTAGAAGGAAACAATTGAAAGCAGATGTAAGCTATGTAAAAGCTGTATCTAAAAAGCAGCAGACTGCTTATGTATGGCAGATCCTGCTGGCAACAATATTTCTGACACTGAACTGGTATTCCTTTATTTATGCAGTCAATAATGTGAGTCTCACGTCTGCTGCATTTGCTTACATGGTTTGCCCATTGCTGACAGCATTTGGAGGTTTTGTTATTCTTAAGGAACAATTATCACCTTTAAAGCTGATTTCACTGGGAGTTGCACTGATTAGTGTTGTGTTTTTGGCCACGGGCTCTTTGAGAGATGTTTTATGGTCGGTAGTCATTGCCGCCTTTTATGCGGGTTATCTGGTTATTCAGCGAAAGATGCAGGGAATTGATAAGCTCAATGTACTAGCGGTTCAGTTTTTAATATCCTGTTTAGTTCTGCTACCATTTTACATTTATCAATACCAGGGATTTCCTGATAGTGGATGGTTCTGGATGCATATCCTTATTATTGCTGTGGTGTTTACAATTATACCACTATTTCTGAGCCTTTATTCGCTTATTGGAATACCTTCGTCCACACTGGGTATCCTGATCTATATCAATCCGATTATAGCCTTTGCAATCGCTGTATTGTATTTTGGTGAAGTAATGAATATCAACCAGGTCTATGCTTACCTGCTTTTATTATTTTCAGTAATTTTGTTTAACTGGAATTTGATAAAGGAGATCTTTAGTGTTAAAACTGAGGTTGGAAAAGGAATCTCCTGAAAAGATAAAAGCTGCTGATTTTGCGAAATTACATAATATTAATACCTAATTACCGACAACTTGTTTGCTTCTGATTTAGATACAACGATTGAATTTTTGAAAGGAGTAGGTCCTAAACGTGCCGAAATCTTACAAAAGGAACTGGGTATATTCACCTATGCAGATTTACTGGGTTGCTATCCTTTCCGGTATATTGATAGAACACGTTTCTATAAAATCAACGAACTTCATGCTGATTTACCTTACGTTCAGATTCTTGGGCGTATTACAGGTAAGGAAACTATTGGTGAAAAACATAAAAAAAGAATTGTTGCAAGACTGACAGATGAAACGGGAACTATTGAACTGGTTTGGTTTCAAAGTTTAAAATGGGTAGATGAAAATGTGATGCGCGGAAAGGTATTCATCGCCTTTGGTAAACCAACTGTTTTCAATGGCTCCTACAGTATTTCTCATCCGGAAATGGAGAGCTATCCCCGGCCGGCTACAATAACGGGAAACCTGACTTTACAGCCTGTTTATAACTCTACAGAAAAACTTAAGAAGTTTTCTCTGGATAGTAAAGGGGTTCAAAAAATGCAGGCCTTGGTGATTGAACAATGTCTGCATGAAATCAAAGAAACAATCCCATCTTATATTTTAGAGAAGTACAAGATGGTGAACAGACGGGAAGCTTTATTAAATATTCATTTTCCAAAAGATACTGTCGCTTTACAAAACGCAGAGCGTAGACTGAAATTTGAAGAATTGTTCTTTATTCAGTTGCAACTTCTGAGTAATAAACAATTCAGGGAGTTGAAATTCAAAGGTCATCTGTTCAGTACAGTCGGTGAAAGAGTGAATACCTTTTATAAAGATATTTTGCCTTTTGAACTCACGGGTGCACAGAAGCGGGTGATCAAAGAAATCAGGACCGATACACAGCGAGGGATTCAGATGAATCGTTTGGTACAAGGAGATGTGGGAAGTGGAAAAACTGTGGTTGCCTTAATGAGCATGCTGCTGGCAAATGACAACGGTTACCAGGCTTGTATGATGGCTCCCACAGAGATTCTGGCGCGTCAGCATTATCATTCTATCTCCTCCTTGCTGGACGGAGGATTGATTAAGGTGGACATCTTGACTGGTAATACGACCAAAAAACAAAGAATACTTTTGCATGAGCAGCTTGAGGCTGGAGAAATTGATATTCTTGTGGGTACCCACGCGCTTATTGAGGACAAAGTAGTATTCAAAAATCTGGGATTGGTTGTGATTGATGAACAGCACCGTTTTGGTGTGGAGCAGCGGGCTAAATTGTGGCGGAAAAACAGTATACCTCCGCATATCCTGGTCATGACGGCGACACCTATTCCCAGAACTCTTGCAATGACTTTATATGGAGATCTGGATGTTTCTATGATCGATGAGCTTCCCGCAGGTAGGAAACCTATTGAAACTAAACATTTGCTGGAAGGACAGCGTTTGAGAATGTTTGGCTTTATGAAAACTGAGATTGCTAAAGGCAGACAGGTTTATGTGGTTTATCCATTAATCAAGGAGAGTGAGAAATTAGACTTACTACACCTGGAGGCTGGTATTGAACAGATGCGTTATCAGTTCCCATTACCGGATTATCAGATTAGCATTGTTCATGGGCAGATGCCTAATAAAGATAAGCAATTTGAAATGCAGCGATTTATAGATGGCAAGACACAGATTATGGTGGCAACAACGGTAATTGAGGTTGGTGTAAATGTGCCTAATGCTTCTGTAATGATTATAGAAAATGCGGAAAGATTTGGCCTGTCACAATTACATCAGTTGCGAGGAAGAGTTGGCAGGGGTGCCGAACAATCTTTTTGTATCCTGATGTCAGGTGAAAAACTGAGCAGAGAAGGCCGAAAAAGACTGGAGACTATGGTACTGACCAATAATGGATTTGAGATCTCTGAGATTGACCTGGAATTGCGCGGGCCTGGAGATTTGTCAGGGACTATGCAAAGCGGTGTCCTGGATCTTAAACTAGCAGACCTGGTGAAAGATCAGCAGATTTTGCATGAGGCAAGGAATACCGTGATTGATGTTTTTCAGCAAGACCCTACACTTTCTTTACCGGAAAACGCTTTACTTAAACGCTTTGTCGATAAAAAAAGCAGAGGGATCGCTTTAGATAAAATATCTTAATAACTGTTTAATCTTCGTCACTACCAGGCATAGAACCGGTTCCTGTATAGGCTCCTTTTCTGATTACCGGAACGCCAAGGTGTTTATACAGGTCATCTAGATGCATTAAACTTCCGTTAGTGAGGTTGCCCAGAAAAATAATCACAATGTTCTTCTGGATATCACGCACATAAATATGGCGGAACCCGTGCCACCAGCCTGTGTGGTAAACTACTTTGCGTCCATTTTCTCCATCATACATTCTCCACCCGTAACCGTAATTAAAGTGGCCGTTGACTGCTTTATTGTGTCCTGTGTAAGCAGAGTCAAGGCTGGCTTGTTTCAATAGTCTACCTTTCTTTAAAGCATTGTCGTATAAAACCAGATCATGAATAGTACTGTAAATCCCTTTATCACCAACCGGGCCGTCAAGGAAATTTTGAACTACTGAGTACTTCCAGGTACGGTCATGGCCGACTACATCCACCGGGATTTTTGAATAAGCGGTAGTAGAATATACGTGTGTATGTTTCATACCAGCAGGCTTGAATACATTTTCCATCATATAATCTGCGTATTTTTTTCCTGTTACTTTCTCAATAATGGCACCAAGTACCATGAAGTTCGAGTTGTTATAATGGAATCTTGTATCTGGTTTAGCATAACGGTTTGGTTTATATTGTGCAATGAGGTTCATGACATCGACATTACTCATTGGTTTCTTTTTGTCTTTCCATACACCATCGCTGAAATAAACATAGTTCATCATTCCGCTGCGGTGTGTAAGCAATAATTTTACAGTGATATCTTCATAAGGAAAATTAGGGTAGAACTGTTTAACGTTATCCGTTAGTTTAAGCTTGCCCTGTTCAACCAGCTGCATAATCGCTACACCCGTAAATGTCTTGGTAATGGAGGCCAGTTCAAATTCTGAATTGATCTTTAAACTATCACGGTGTAGGTAATCTGCCCATCCAATAGCTTTTTCGTAAAGTATTTTACCGTCTTTGGCAACAAGCATATTCCCGTTGAACCCAAATTTTTTATGTAGATTATCTACAAAATTAGCAATCCATTTATCTCCTTTGGCCGGATCGTATGAAATGAGAAGGCTGTCAGTCTTGTCATCATTTACGGTTCTGATTTTAGGATCATGATCCTGGTGTTTTTTGTTGGCGTGTGAGCAGGCACTAAGGAGAAAAGTGGCCAGTAGAGCCACGGGGAAAAAGGTACGGTAAGTCATGAATTAGATTAGTCTTTTTTGAAGGCTGAAAAATAAACAATATTAACCCTTTAAACGCAAAAGAGTTTTAAACATTATCATATACTTTACATTCTTCTATAGAGATAAAAGCTTATTTTTGAAAAAAAACAAAAGAAATGAATTTTAGAACCGAACACGACACCATGGGCGAAGTGCAGGTCCCTGCTGATAAGTATTGGGGAGCACAAACTGAACGTTCACGTAATAATTTTAAAATTGGTCCTGAGGCTTCGATGCCAAAGGAGATTATCCATGCTTTTGGTTACCTTAAAAAAGCGGCAGCATTGGCCAATAAAGAACTCGGTGTACTTGCGGGTGATAAAGCAGAGTGGATTGCGAAAGCATGTGATGAAGTGATTGCTGGTAAATTAGATGATCAGTTCCCGCTGGTTATCTGGCAAACAGGTTCTGGTACGCAGAGTAACATGAATTCGAACGAAGTGATTGCATACCGCGCACATGTAATGAATGGTGGTAACCTTGCGGATGAGAAAAAAATTCTGCATCCAAATGATGATGTCAATAAATCACAATCTTCAAACGATACTTACCCTACAGCGATGCACATTGCGGCATACAAACAAGCTGTCGAAATTACAATACCAGGATTAGAAAAACTGGAAAAAACTTTAAAGGCTAAAGCAGTTGAATTTGCTGAGATTGTTAAAACAGGAAGAACGCATTTTATGGATGCTACTCCGTTAACACTTGGACAGGAGTTTTCTGGTTATGCACAACAAATCACAAACAGTATCAGAGCAGTTAAAAATGCTTTGGTGATGATTACTGAATTGGCTTTAGGCGGAACTGCGGTGGGAACAGGTTTAAATACACCAAAGGGATATGATGTATTGGTTGCAAAGAAAATTGCAGAACTAACTGGTTTACCTTTTGTGACTGCTCCAAACAAATTTGAAGCATTGGCTGCTCATGATGCAATGGTAGAATTATCCGGCGCTTACAAGCGTACTGCGGTAGCTTTAATGAAAGTTGGTAATGATGTAAGAATGCTGAGTTCTGGTCCTCGTTCAGGTATTGGTGAAATTATCATCCCTGACAATGAGCCGGGGTCTTCTATTATGCCAGGAAAAGTTAATCCTACTCAGCCAGAAGCACTGACAATGGTTTGCGCACAGGTGATGGGAAATGATGTAACTGTAGGTATTGGTGGGAGTAATGGACATTTTGAACTGAATGTTTTCAAACCAGTTATCGCTGCGAATGTACTACAGTCAGGAAGATTAATAGGTGATGCTTGTGTGTCATTTAATGATAACTGTGTGGTTGGTATTCTGCCTAATCTGCCTGAAATTAAAAAACATCTTGAAAATTCTTTAATGCTTGTGACAGCTTTGAATCCGCATATCGGTTACGAGAATGCTGCTAAAATTGCTAAAAAAGCACATAAAGAAAATAAGACTCTTCGTGAAGCTGCAGTAGAACTGGGATTAGTAACCAGTGCGCAATTTGATGAGTGGGTAAAACCAGGTGATATGGTAGGTAGTTTAAAATAACATGAATAGATACCATTATCTAATTATTCTAATTTGTTTGACGGCGTTTCTCGGTTGTGAGAGACGCCCAAACGTTCAGGGTAATGGAGAGAAATTTTTACAAGGTGTCTGGAATCAGGATAGCATCACCAATGCGGCTAAACTGATGAATTATACACAGCATCAGATAAAAATTACCTGTGACTCCTTTTATGTCGATCTCACTACGCATTCGAAGGTTAACTATTATGAAGACACTTGTTACAATAATGGCGTTTGGAAGGAATATGCAAAAGGTGTCTACCAGGTAAGAAAGGATAGTTTGTTCTTAGAAGGAACTTATACTAAAGCTAATTATAAGCAAAAAGTCTCTGGTTGCTATACGATCGGGATCTACAGAAAAAGCTTCCTGATTAAATCAAAAGATGCTACTCATCTTTCTTTACAGAGTTTGAGTGACCAGAGAGATGTGAATCTTGTTCTGAAACAAAAAATCACGTGTGTACCGCAAGAATTATAAAATAAAACAATGATTTCAGTAGTTAAAATAAAAAAGGCTTGTATAGCCGTTGCATTGATTGCTTATCTGCCGTTAAACGCAGCTGCCTGGGGACAAACAGGGCATAGAATTGTCGGACAAATTGCCGACAATTATTTAACTGCAAAAGCGCGTAAAGCGGTGAAACAGGTATTGGGAAATGAAAGCATGGCGATTGCGAGTAACTGGCCGGATTTTATCAAGTCGGATAGCTCGTTTAATTATTTGACAAGCTGGCATTATGTGAATATTCCGGCTGACTTGGATCAAAAAGGAGTTTTTAACTACCTGGAAATAACTAAGGAAGCCAATGTTTATAACAAGATTCCGGAGATGATCGCTATACTAAAGAATAAACAAAGTACTGCTGATCAGCAGCAAATGGCTATGCGTATGTTAATCCATATGCTGGGCGATGTTCATCAGCCAATGCATACCGCAAGAAGAGAAGATCTTGGTGGAAATAAAGTAAGTGTAATGTGGTTTGGTCAGCGTTCCAATCTTCACCATGTCTGGGATGAGGATCTGATTGACAGACAGCAGTTGAGTTATACAGAATATGCTGAAGCAATTAATCATCCTTCAAAAGAACAATTCACTAAATGGAGTCATGATTCTCTGAAAGAAACTGTGTATGAGTCATATCTGGCTTGCAATAAAATCTATGATAAGACTAAAGCTGACGATAAATTGAGCTTCCGTTATAACTTTGAATTTATTGAATTGCTGAATGAGCAGTTATTAAAAGGTGGTGTGCGTCTGGCACAAATCATTAACGATATTTATTCGTAGTATAATGAAGATACTGATGGTCTGCTTGGGTAATATCTGCCGTTCTCCGCTGGCTGAGGGAATTGTCAGGAAACTAATTGCTGATGAAAATCTGGATTGGGAAGTGGCTTCGGCAGGAACAGGAAACTGGCATATCGGCCAGCCAGCAGATAAACGAAGTATTGCTATTGCTGCAACTTATGGGTATGATATTGCTAAACAGCGTGCCCGTCTTTTTGGACAGGAGTTGTTTGATGAGTTTGATCATATCCTGGTCATGGATAAAAACAATTTGCGCGATGTATTGAAACTTGCTGCAAGTGAAGAACACCGTGAAAAGGTCAGGTTATTCCTTACGGGCGACAGGGAAGTTACAGATCCTTATTTTGACGACCAGTTATTTGATCCTGTATTTCTGACTATAGAGGAAAGAGCAAAAAGACTGATTAAAGAATTGAAAAAATAGACAATGTCATATTTGAAGTTATATCAACTATTATTGGGATGTAAACCCGCTGGCAGGAATACAGAACAGCATGATATTCTTTTTGCTGTAGGGACCTGTTTAAAAGATCTGATTCCGGAAATTCTGAGTTTCTGGCCTGAAGCGAATGAGAAGATACATTTAGATGCCTGGAGGGAAGTAACGGTGGCTGACGGTTTCAGGATACAGGTAGTTCCCAAAGATGCAGTGCTGGATGAGCAATCAAAAGCACTTTTTTTTCTTAACCTGGGTGGGTATAAAGTGAATGAATTTGATGAACTGCATTATAAAATGCTTTTGATCGGAGAGAGCAAAGTTGAGGTGATTAAAAGAGCTAAAGAGTCTGCGTTTTATCTGCATACAGGATTTGCCGGAGCGCCATCTCATATCGATGATAAATATGGTGTTGACGTAGATGACATCTTTGACATTGAAGAGGTGTTGCCGGCAAGGATCAAAGAGAAATTTAAGATTTTAATTTTACCAGGTGGCGATGAAGTTGAAGATGAAATCCACTTGGGATACCTTTCTTTAAAAAACTTATAAATAATAAAGCCGGAGATTAATCCGGCTTTATTATTTCAGTTTATTTTGGATTGTCCAATTAGAATGGACTAAATACCAAACTCCTTATCCAGATATTCTGTTACCTTTTCTATTGCACTATCAATAGTATCACTTAGAATTGTAATAAAAGAACCTGATTTTGCGGTCGCTATTAAGAACTTAAGACAATCAGAAGAATCATTGTTAATGATGATTTCCATATTGGGCTTAACTTCTTTTATTCCCGATATCAGTAAATCTATAATTTCCTGTGGCTGACGGCCGCGAAGGTATCTTTCCTGACAAATGATGATTTTATCAAACATTTGTGCCGAAATGCGGGCAGTTTCTTTTATATCCTCATCACGTCTGTCACCAGTACCAGAAATTACTCCGATATGTTCTGTGGCTTCAATAGTTTTCAGATAATTTTTGATCCCGTTAAATCCATTTGAATTATGTGCAAAATCAACAAGGATCTTAAACTCTTTAAATTTAAAGATATTCATTCTTCCTGGGGTTTGTGCGGCAGAAGGGATGAAGGTTTCCAGAGACATCCTGATATCTTCAATCTTATATCCCCAAAGGAAGGTAGACAATGTTGCAGCGAGTACATTCTGGATCATAAAATCAACACTACCACCAAAAGTTAATGGGATATGGGTAACTTTATCTACCCTAATCTTCCAGTCGCCTTTTTTAATCGTAATATATCCATTTTCATAGATTGCTGCGGAACCGCCTTTTTTGCAATGCTCTACAATAACAGGATTGTTTTCATCCATACTAAAGTAAGCTACTTTGCAGTCAGCAGTTTCGGCTATTTTAACGCAGTATTTGTTGTCTGCATTAAGTACTGCCCATCCATCTCTTTTAACAGCGCCAATGACCACTGCTTTTACTCTTGCAAGATCATTTAAACTATGAATATCTGCAATTCCAAGGTGGTCTTCCTGTATATTGGTTACTACGCCAATATCACAGCGTTTAAACCCAAGCCCTGCTCTGAGAATACCACCTCTTGCGGTTTCCAATACGGCAAATTCTACTGTAGGATCTCTTAATATAAATTCTGCACTAACAGGGCCGGTGGTATCTCCTTTCATCAGCATCGTGTTCTGAACGTAGATACCATCCGAGGTGGTAAAACCAACTCTTGTTCCATTGCTTTTAACAATATGGGCAATTAGTCTCGTTGTTGTTGTTTTTCCATTAGTCCCTGTTACGGCAATGATTGGGATCCTGTTCGCTTTACCAGGAGGATATAACATATCAATAACCGGGGCAGCAACGTTTCTTGGTAATCCTTCACTTGGTGCAAGGTGCATACGGAATCCCGGTGCGGCATTAACCTCCAGGATTACTCCACCATTTTCTGTCAGTGGTTGTGTAAGGTTTTGGGCCATTACATCAATTCCGCAAATATCAAGTCCAATGATACGGGATATTCTTTCACTGATGAAAATATTCTGCGGGTGCACAAGGTCGGTTACATCTATGGAAGTTCCGCCTGTGCTTAGGTTTGCTGTTGATTTTAAATAAACAAGTTCTCCGTTAGGAACAACTGTTTCCAGCGTATAATTCTTTTTAGACAGCAGATCCAGCGTGTCGCGGTCAACCAGTATTTCTGTCAAGACATTTTCATGTCCGTATCCGCGTCTTGGATCTTCGTTTTCTTTGTCAATTAATTGCTGAACTGTTGCGATTCCGTCTCCTGTTACATGAGCAGGTACCCGTAAAGCAGCTGCGACCATTTTGTTATCGATCACCAATATTCTGAAATCGTAACCAGTGATAAAACTTTCAATGATTATTCTCCTGGAATAATGTTTCGCATGTTCAAATGCAAGTTTTGCTGCTTCTGGTGTTTTTACATTAATAGATGCACCTTTACCATGGTTGCCATCCAGAGGTTTAAAGACAAGAGGGAAGCCGATACTTTCAATCGCATCCGCTAACTCACTGATATCAGAAATAGTAACTCCATTGGCAACCGGAATAGCAGAATCCTTTAAAATGCGTTTGGTTTCATCTTTATCACCTGCGATATCTACCGCGATACTGTTTGTCTTTTCTGTCATTGTGGCTCTGAAGCGCACTTGGTTTTTACCGTAACCTAACTGGATTAAAGAACTTTTGTTGAGTCTGATCCATGGAATGTCTCTGGCTATGGCTTCATCTACAATAGAACCGGTACTTGGACCAAGGCGTTCCATTTGTCTGAGTTCTCTTAAGCGGTGGATATCAAATTCAAGATCATAATCCACGTTGTCAATTATGGCTTCTGCAATCCTAACGCTGGCTTCAGCAGCATAAATACCTGCTTTTTCTTCAAGATAGCTGAAGACCACATTATAAGTGCCTTCAGTTTTAGTCTGTCTTGTTCTGCCAAAACCGGTATCCATACCAGCCAGGGTTTGAATTTCAAGGGCAATATGTTCAATGACATGCCCCATCCATGTCCCCTCTTTGATACGGGCAAAAAAGCCCCCGGGTTCACCTTTTGAGCACCTGTGCGTAAATAAACTTGGAATCATTTTTTCCAGACGATCGCCAAACCCATCAATTAAATTTGTAGGACGTTGTTCCATGTCCTCCAGATCTAATCTCATTTGTATTAGTTTTTTCCTGTTGACCGACCAGATATTTGGCCCCCTTAGCACTTGAATGCCGAGTATTTTCATATGTTATCTATTGTTTTTTAATGGAGATGAAGCTTGCCGGAGCTAGATTTTATTTCAGAAAGAAGAGCTCAGGCAGGTTTCATATGTTATTATTGGTTGTTTCGTAAGTGTTTATTGTTTTTTTATTGTACTCAAGAGCGCTCAGGTATTTAATCGTCTTTCATAGACTCTCCTACTAATTATGCCCGATTTCAGGTAATATGGCCTATTTGAAGCCATTACATATCTTTTTTTTGCTAATGCTTTTTAACATTAAACCTGCTATCCCCAGGGAGCGTCCTGGTTTTAGGGATATTCTATTTTAAATTTCAATAAGGACGTGTCTGGATAATTCTCTGTTGTTGTCTAATTGGGCTTTTGTAATTAAAAACGCTGTTAAACGAGTAATGAATATATGAATGTTTTTTAATAAATAACCTATTTATCCGTTTAAAAACGGTAAAATATAAACGTGCATAAATTTAATCAAAGAATTGGATAATAAAGGAATAATTGTTGTTTACACACAGATTATTGATTAAATATGGTAATATTTAAAGTAATGCATATATATTTGAAATTTTAGGCTAAGAAAACAAACAAAATGGCTCCAAAAGGTAAATTGATAATTATTGGTGGTGCAATAAATACAGGAAGTTTTACTGAAACACAATTCGGACTACCTCAGAATATGAATTTCTTTGAGCGTGGTATTCTAAAACGTATTACTACTGAATCTTTAAGGGATACTTCATCCCGTTTCGAAATTATTACGACAGCCTCATTAGTCCCGGAAAAAGTGGGAGAAGAATATATTAAAGCCTTTGGACAGCTTGATGTACATGATGTTGGTGTCTTGAATATTGTAAACAGGGAACAGGCAAATGATTTATTGAATTGCGAGCGGGTAAAAGCAGCAGATGTCCTGGTGTTTACAGGCGGCGATCAGTTAAGACTTTCTTCTATTTTCGGAGGGACGGCTATACACGAAATTTTATTGGATAAATATGCGAATGAAGAAGTAGTGATTGCAGGAACGTCTGCTGGAGCTGCGGCCAGTTCAAAAAATATGATCTATCAGGGTAACAGTAAAGATGCCTTGCTAAAAGGAGAAGTGAAAATCACTGCCGGATTAGGATTTATAGATGGTGTGATTGTAGATACTCATTTTGTACAGCGCGGGCGTATTGGACGTTTGCTTTATGCAACAGCCAGCAGTCCGGGAATACTTGGAATTGGTTTAGGGGAAGATACTGGTTTATATATATCAAATGGAAATGTCATGGAAGCCATTGGTTCAGGTATGGTTATCCTTGTAGATGGAAGAAGTATGTCTGATACTAATCTGACTGATGTAGAAATGGGACAGCCGGTTTCGATTAAAAATATGATTGTACATGTGATGTGTGATGGAGATATTTATGATCTTACGGCGCATCAGCTAACTATTCATCATCCTAAGGTTATACCTACAGCTTAATCACAATGAAATTAATTATTCACGGCGGTTTTTTTAGCGAATCTTCAACCAATCAGGAAACTAAGAAAGCAAAGCAAGACGCATTATCAGAAATCGCGATACTTTCACACACCTATTTACATTCGCATACAGCTTTGGAAACTGTTGCTTATGCAGTCAATCTGCTGGAAGATAATATTCTTTTTAATGCGGGTTTAGGATCACAGATCCAGAGCGATGGTAAAGTAAGATTGAGTGCTTCCATTATGGATGGAAAAACACAGAAATTTGCTGGTGTAATTAATATTGAGGATGTCCAGCATCCGATTCAAGTCGCCTCTTTATTGCTAAAATTTGAGGATAGCGTTTTAAGTGGGGAAGGAGCAATAGACTTTGCTAGAAAAAACGGATATTCATTTTTTGATCCTATAATACCACAACGCCAGGCTGAATTTGAAATGAAACTAAATCAGCAGAACAATAAAGGAACCGTAGGTTGTGTTGCGCTCGATGCCGCGGGAAATCTTGCAGCAGGAACCTCTACGGGTGGAAAAGGTTTTGAAATTCCATGTAGGGTGAGTGATTCTGCAACTGTGGCCGGGAACTTCGCAAATGATTATGCTGGTATTTCTTGTACTGGTGTAGGCGAGGATATTGTTAGTGTGGCCTTATCTGCAAGAATTGTTACCCGTGTTACGGATGGCTTTACTTTAAAGGATGCCTGTGATAAATCTTTTAATGAACTTAAAGCGATAAACGGCTTTGCCGGGGTAGTTGGCATCACTGCTGCGGGTGAAGTTTACCATACGGATTCGCACCCTTATATGGTGTGGGCTTCTTTTGATGTTAGTTTACAGGTGTTTAACTAAAATATATATATATATTTGTAAAATGTATAAACTCTGTTTCGCGCTGCTATGCCTGGGTTTCTCCGGGACAGCAATGGCACAAACAAATACTTTTGTTCAGCAAGAACCACTCTCAAGTAATGGCTCAATAACTATTGCTGTGTCTGGAGCAGATGGTGATTTTTATTTTGAACAAGCTGAAAAGAATGAGAAAAATGGAGATCTGAATGATGCGGTGACCCTATTTGGGAAGGCTGCTTTTGAATATAATAATTCTAAAAATTTTTCGCGTTATGGTGCTTCTCTTTTAAGATTAAGTAATGTTCATTATTTAATGGAGCATTATACAGAAGCCGAACAGGTTACTTTAAATGTGGCGCTCAAAACTTATTCCCGTTATGGAAACAGGGTCGGTCAGATGGCTTCTTACAATCAATTGGGGAAAATTTATCTTGCGTCAAATAAGCTGACACAGTCCATGTGGTTCTTTACGCAGCAAGGGATTCTGGCAAGACAGGTAAATAATAATTCCGCTTATATTGACTCCATCTTAGGACTTGTACAGGTTAAGATGAGGAAAAAAGAATATTCGCTGGCTTTGAAAGATATCAACCGTGCTGAACTATTCGCTAAAACGTCAAAAATCAACCAGTTTAACGGACAATTTAGACAGGCAAGGACTTCTATTGCAGAAAAAAAGAGCAATTTGAAATAAAATTGTTGACCTACTTATTGGGACAGAAAATACTGTTTATGTGTGTTTTGGAGCGCATTTTAATCGTTAGGATAGTTAGTTTTATATACTATTTAATTATATTTGGTAAAGATTACAGAAAAGAGACAGTATAATGCTGTCTCTTTTCTGTTTATTTGAGAAATTGGTATCATATTGGTTGTTATAATAAAAATGGATTTTAAATTATTTAAAGAGATGTTGAAAAGAATATTACTGGTAACCTTCACTGCAGCAGTACTTGCCTGCTCGGCCGCTCCAAAACCACAGCAGTTGGTTGAAGGTATCCCTAATATTAAGCCTGATGAGCAACAGAGTTTGGTATGCAAGGAAATCGTCGCACTTATAGAAAACTATAACTATAAGAAATTAACAGTAAATGATTCTATCTCATCTCTGGTCCTGGATAAATATATCAAGGCCCTTGATCCATATAGAAGTTACTTCCTGGCTTCAGATATCAAAGATTTCGAGCAATTCAGAACTACGCTGGATGATGCTTTCAGAGTAGGAGACTTAAGTGCTCCATTTTATATTTTTAATGTTTATTCTAAAAGATATAATGAAACGCTGAATTACGCGATGGCACATATCAAAGACAAATATGATTTCAATCAGAATGATACTTATGTTTTTGACAGAGAGAAAATGCCATGGGTTACTTCTACTGCTGCATTGAATGATATCTGGAAAAAGCGGGTTAAATACGAGTTGATCAACTTAAAAATCGCTGGTACAGCTGAAGCTAAGAATGTAGAGACGCTAACCAAGAGATATCAAAGTCTTAAATCACAGTCTTCTAAATTGAATAATCAGGATGTATTCCAAATGATAATGGATGCATTTACAGAGACTATTGATCCGCATACTAACTATTTTAATCCGGCTAAAGCTGTTCAGTTTAATGAAGATATGGCACGTTCTTTTGAAGGAATAGGTGCACGTCTGCAACTGGAAAATGATGTGTTGAAGATTTCGGAAATTATTCCTGGCGGACCAGCTTTCAAAAGCAAACAGTTGAACTCGGGAGACCGTATTATCGCTGTCGGACAGGCAACAGGAGAATTTGAAGATATCATCGGCTGGAGAATTGATAACTCTGTAGCTAAAATTAAAGGCCCGAAAGGAACTAAAGTAAGATTAAAAATAATTCCTGTAGGTCAGGATATGTCTTCTAAGCCAATCATTGTTGAAATGACCAGGGAGAAGATTGTAATGGAGGATCAGTCTGCTAAAAAAGAAGTAAAGACTATCGAATCTAATGGTAAATCTTATAAAGTAGGTATTATCAGTGTGCCTGCATTTTATGCCGATTTTAAAGCTGCTAATGCTGGTGATCCAAATTATAAAAGTACCACCCGTGATGTAAAGCTATTAATTGATACGCTGAAAAATAAAGATAAGGTTGATGCTATAATCATGGATCTTCGTGCCAATGGTGGCGGATCTCTGCTGGAAGCGATAGATCTGACTGGTTTATTTATTGATAAAGGACCAGTAGTTCAGGTGAAGGATCTAAAAGGAAATGTAGAGGTGAGCAGTGATGAGCACCCGGGTACTGCCTGGGATGGACCTTTTGCGGTAATGGTAGATCGTTTGAGTGCTTCGGCATCTGAAATTTTTGCTGGCGCAATACAGGATTATGGAAGAGGAATCATTATCGGTACGCAAACTTATGGTAAAGGTACTGTTCAGTCATCAATTGACTTAAACAAGCTGGTTAACCCTTCTATCCTGCAACGTCTGGCAAGTCTCGTTCAAAAAGGTAGTCCAGGTTCTGGCCTGACTATTAAAGGAGGAAAAGATACACCTCAATTAGGACAGATCAACCTAACCATGGCTAAGTTTTACCGTGTAAACGGAAGCAGTACTCAGCATAAAGGAGTAATGCCTGATATTACCTTACCATCTTTTTATCCAATGGATAAAATAGGGGAAGATACTGAAACATCGGCATTGCCATGGGATGAGGTTCAGAAATCTAACTTTGTACCAGTAGCTAATTTAGCTCCGATCAAACCGGAACTAGTTAAGCTTCATGAGGCAAGAATGGAAAAATCTTTAGATTATAAAATTCTGATTCAGGGAATTGCTGATATGAAGAAACGTGATTTGGAAACATCTGTTACGTTGAATGAAGGCAAACTGAAAGCTGAAAGAGATAGTCTGGAAGCTAAGTCGTTGGAAAAAACAAATAAGCTGAGAGCTTCAAGAGGACTACCTCCTGTTAAAAAGGGAGATAAAGTTAAGAAGAATGAAGATTTCGACTTCTTTCAGGATGAAAGTCTGAGAGTAATGGCAGATTATATCCAAATTAAAAAATAGGCTGACGGGTATTCGGAATCTAAATTATAACGATAAAAGGCTGATCACTGATGAAAAAGTGATCAGCCTTTTTTATATCTTGTCATTTTTGGTTACCATTAATGTGTGTTGCCCAATAAACATAAACCAAATTTATTTCTACAAATATGAATCAATTAATCGGCCTTGAGGAGCTAATCAGTGCTTCTCTTCGAGATATAGCGAAGGCGCAGGCTGCTTTTGCGACGGAACAGACAAATTTAATTCTGGAAAACTATTTTACAAAGAACAAGGATACTTATACTGCTATTACAGTCAGAATGGATATAGACCGAAGCATCGCTATGCCTGGTGTTCAATCAGAACTGGAAGCAGTATCGGTAATAGAACAGATGACGACTGTATTTGATGTCCCCCTGTTAACATTGGTAGCTGTAAATTCGTTGGCGGTTAATAATGTAACGCTCGATTTCGACCTTGATATATCAGCAATTAATGCCGCACCCTCTATCAAAACTGAGCAATCAACCGGAGATAAGAATATTCAATTATTTGTGAAAATTAAGAA
Organism: Pedobacter sp. PAMC26386; assembly: GCA_014302835.1. Taxonomy (GTDB): domain Bacteria; phylum Bacteroidota; class Bacteroidia; order Sphingobacteriales; family Sphingobacteriaceae; genus Pedobacter. The sequence continues at coordinate 4,420,466 of CP060294.1, read as the reverse complement.
ATCTCCTGATCTCCACAAAAATGCTGATGTTACCGAACAGCAAAATAATGAGCCGTCAAACAGATTAAAATTGGCGATGCAGGTTGGACAGTTACCTCTTCCTAAAGGTGTAAATACAATGATTGAAGCCTTCAGTCAGGTAATTTCACCAGTAACTTTGGCGGCAAAATAGTTGTAATAAAAAGAGTCCGTATGCAATGCCCCATAAAGTTAGACACTTTACAGGGCATTGCATACGGACTCTTTTTATTACAACTGGCCGGGGATTAATTCTTCGGTTTTTGGAATTGCATAGCCATCATTTCTTTCATGGTTTTATTCATCCCGTCGGTAGAACCATCCAGGAAGATCACATTGCCATCGCTGTTTTCAGCAAAATGTTTAATAGATTCAGTCCACATTGTAAATAAGATAACAGAGATATCAAGATTTGCTTCTTCCATCTCTTGTGCAGCTTTAGTCATACCATGTGCAACTTCAGCTCTGAACAGCGCAATACCCTGACCGCGTAGCTGTGCTGCCTCGCGTTCGGCTGCTGCTGCAATCTTAATAGCATTACCATCTGCCTCAGCACCTTTGGTTTTAGTAATCAACAAAGCTTGTCCTTCATTTTCTGCGGCAGCTTTAAGGTTATTTGAGGCTACAACACGGCTCATAGAGCGCATAATTTCATCATCAAATGTAATATCGTTCAATTGCAGATCCTGCAAATGGTATCCCCATGATTCCAGAACGATATCAATCTGTTCTTTCACGTGCATGACGATTTCATTTCTCTGAGCTAATACATTAGCCTGATTCTGAGTTGCAACGTAAGCCCTGATCGATCCTTCAATGGTACGGATTAGTGCCTGCATTAAATTCGTTGCATCTACAAATTTAAAGGCTACATTTTTAATGGTCTCTTCATCGTGATTGAGCACCGAATACAGTAACATCGCTTTAAAATAAACGTTTGCCTGATCTTGCGTTACTGCCTGAAACGAAAGCTCAACTGATCGGTTCTGTATAGAGATTCTGGAATGAATAACTTCAACCAGCGGGATCTTAAAGTTCAGTCCAGGTCTTAACTGGCGTCTATACTTTCCGAAGACAGTCACTACAGCAATTGTACCTTGTTTTACAGTCACAAATGAACTGAAAAATACTACAAGGAGAAAAAATAGAAAAAAATACATGGCGTAATTCATGATTGGTAATTTAATAAGTTAAACTTTTTCAAGATACGCAATATTAGAGCTCGTTTAAAATACAACGGATAAATAGACCCGGCACCTCTTTCTTATTTTTTAACTTCAATCCGCTGATTATCAAAAATCAGCTTATGTCCTGGAAAATCTATATTAGTCAAAGATCTCATTTTATTAAAGGCTGTATTTGTACTATCAAGAGTTAACCTGTGTACCTTATCCTGTTTAACAGAAATGACATCGGCATATAAGAAATCACCTTTACCATTTAATTTGATCGTTACAAGCGGAGCGAAGCCATTAGGGCCTTTTAAACTAAACATGCCATAAGTACAGAAATTTCCAAGACTGTAGGCAATGAACTTATTCTTATAGACTTCAACCGCACGGGTAACATGCGGGCCCTGCCCCAATACGATGTCTGCACCTGCATCTATTACTGCATGAGCGAATGCATAAACATTTCCCCTGTTTTCTTTATAGAAAATCTCATTAGCCCTTGGAACATGTTCAAATCTTGCTCCTTCACCACCACCATGGAACGAAACAATCACGATATCTACCTGCTTTTTAAGGAAAGCAACCAATTGTTTTGCGCTATCTACTTGGTTAATAGAAACCGTATTCTCATTAGGCGCAAAAGCACAGAAACCATATTTAACACTATCCTTTACAAAAATTGTGTAAGGATGAGCGGTTAACCCCGCATATTTAATTTCCAGTGAATCCAGTATTGCTGCACTGCGTTTTCTTCCTTTCGGTCCAAAATCGCCGACGTGGTTATTGGCAACACTCAATAAATTAAACCCCGCCTCTTTATAGATACCTGCATAACGCTCCGGCATTCTGAAAGCAAAACAGCTATTGCCAATGGTATCTTTACATTTCGTCGATTTTCCTGTATTCAGGAAACATCCCTCCAGGTTGCCAAATACAATATCGCCCTTTAAAAATCCGGCAACATTTTTGAAACTGCCAACTGCATCGTCAGGTGGAAGATTAGATTTTGAAGGATAGGCAGAACCCAGCATGATATCGCCTACGGCAACAATTGAAAGTGTATCCTTCTTTGGTTTTAAAGTCGTGTCTCTTTGTGCAGTTGCAGTTGTCGTTTCAGCAGCTACATTCAAATTACCTGTGCAGCTTAATAGGATAAGACTGCTTGCTGTGATAAGCAGCATAAGACTGGTTATTTTAATTCGCATAGTTTTCTTCATAAAAAAATCCTTCTAAAATGCTTTAGAAGGACCGTGTAACTATTGTTGATGAAGAAGATTATTCTTCAATTAAATCTTTTTTAGCAGATTCTAAGATCCGGCCACCCTTATAGAAGAAACGGGAATAGTAAGGTTCGTTCAGGTTACTGATGACAACACCTCTTGAAGAAGAAGCATGTGCAAAACGGTTATCACCTAAATAAATTCCTATATGTGTAATTCTTGTACTTCGGATTTTGAAGAAAACTAAATCTCCTTCTTTTAATTCATCTTTAGGTAGTGGGTCTACCATGCTGAAGATGTCTCTTGAATTTCTTAACAATGTAGTGTTGAAAACTTTATCGTAGATAGCCTTCGTGAAGGCCGAACAGTCAATTCCTTTCTTGGTATTTCCGCCGAAACGGTAAGGTGTCCCTATCCATTCATAGATGAATTTGTAGAGTTTGACGTTGGATGTCGCGTCGACTGCGATACCCATAACCTGGGAAAAATATTGGGAAGCTAAGTTGTCAGGATCCTCTAATTTATTGGTTTCTTTTGTTTTAGTTTGCGCGTTTAAAGCAGTTACGCTGCACAAAGCAATAAGGGCAGAAAACAAAAATTTTTTTATCATGTTACACTGTTAAGTTTGGGTAAAAGGTACTTGCACTTAAACGTACACCAGCTAAGGCTTATTGTCAGGTTGTCAAAACTATGTAAATAAGATATGTTATCCAAATGTATTTTGTGGAAATGTATGACTTATTAACATTTCACGGTCATTGATCACATGCATTTTACAGTATTCCTTCGATATATTACAATAAAAAAGTAGATTTGCTCTCATAAATAAAAATCAATAGCCAAAAATGAGTGCAGTAGAAATTAATAAGGATACCTATCTGAAGTGGTTTGAGTCGATGTTACTAATGCGTAAGTTCGAAGAGAAAACTGGTCAACTTTACGGACAACAGAAAATCCGTGGTTTTTGTCATCTATATATCGGTCAGGAGGCTGTAGTTGCCGGAGCGATTTCTGCATTACAACCTGAAGATTCTATGATCACCGCTTATCGTGATCACGCTCATGCTTTGGCGAAAGGTGTAAGTGCAAATAGTATAATGGCAGAAATGTACGGTAAAGCTACCGGCTGTTCCAAAGGTAAAGGTGGTTCAATGCACATGTTTAGCAAAGAACATAATTTTTATGGTGGTCACGGAATTGTGGGTGGACAAATACCATTAGGTGCTGGTATTGCATTTGCTGAAAAATATAAAGGGACTAAAAACGTAAACGTTTGCTATATGGGTGATGGTGCTGTTCGTCAGGGCGCGCTGAATGAAGCCTTTAATATGGCTATGCTTTGGAAACTTCCAGTAATCTTTGTTTGTGAGAACAATGGTTATGCAATGGGAACTTCTGTAGAGCGTACAACAAATATGTTAGATCTATACAAAATCGGTTTAGGTTTTGATATGCCGTGTGCTCCGGTTGACGGAATGGATCCTGTTGCAGTTCATAATGCAATGGATGAAGCTGCTCAGCGTGCACGTAACGGTGAAGGACCAACATTCTTAGAAATGAGAACTTACCGTTATAGAGGACATTCAATGTCTGACCCGGCAAAATATCGTACTAAAGACGAATTGGAAGAATATAAAGCTAAAGATCCAATTGAATCAGTAAGAGAAACTATTCTAAATGAAAAGTATGCTGATCAGGCCTGGATTGAAGAAATTGAAGCTAAAGTGAAACAGATCGTGGATGAGTCTGTGAAATTTGCTGAAGAGTCACCATGGCCTGAAGCATCGGAATTATATACTGATGTTTATGTGCAACAAGACTATCCATATATCCAAGATTAATTTTACAACATATTTCAATTGATATTATAGAATGGCTGAAGTAGTTAAGATGCCCAAAATGAGCGACACCATGACCGAAGGGGTAATGGCGAAGTGGCATAAAAAAGTTGGCGATAAAGTTAAAAGTGGAGATGTTCTGGCAGAAGTGGAAACCGATAAGGCAACCATGGACCTGGAATCCTACTGGGATGGCACCATCCTTTTTATTGGTGTAGAAGAAGGTAAAGCTGTTCCTGTTGATGCTGTAATTGCAGTTATCGGTAAAGAAGGAGAAGATTATAAAGCTGCTCTGGACGCGGAAGGTGCTGCTGCACCGGCAAAAGAGGAGAAATCTGCGGAAACGAAACCTGCTGAAGAAGCCCCTAAAGCTGAATCAAAAGGAGCTGCGGTAACTGATGCTGACTTGGAGAAACAAGGGGTAACAGTAGTACGTATGCCTTTGTTAAGCGATACCATGACTGAAGGCGTAATTGCTGAATGGCATAAAAAAGTGGGTGATAAAATTAAAAATGATGATATCCTGGCTGATGTAGAAACCGACAAGGCGACTATGGAAGTAATGGGTTATGCAGATGGAACTTTATTACATATTGGTGTAGAAAAAGGTGCTGCTGCGAAGGTAAACGGTATCATTGCGATTGTAGGTCCTGAAGGATTTGATATCAGTGGAATCTTAAGTCAGGGTGATGCTCCGGCAAAACCTTCTGCGGATAAAGCGGATGCTCCTGTTAAAGAAGCTGCTGCTGTTGCAGAATCACATGAAGAACAACATAACGCTGATGGTTCACGCTTAAAAGCATCTCCACTGGCTAAAAGAATTGCAAAAGAAAAAGGTATAGATCTTGCCCAGGTTTCTGGTAGTGCTGATGGTGGCCGTATCATTAAAAAAGATATTGAAAACTTTAAGCCTGCTGCTACGGTAAAAGCTACTGAGACTTCTTCAGCTCCTGCAGCTGCGGAAAAATCGGCACCAGTTCTTGCGCAGTATATTGGCGAAGAAAAATATACGGAGAAACCTGTTTCTCAAATGCGTAAAGTAATTGCGAAAAGATTATCAGAAAGCTTATTCACTGCACCGCACTTCTATCTTACGATGAGTATTGATATGGATGCTGCTATGGCTGCACGTGTGAAGATGAATGAATTCTCTCCGGTTAAATTATCATTCAATGATTTAGTGATTAAAGCGGTTGCTGTTGCCTTAAAACAACATCCAAATGTGAACTCTTCATGGTTAGGAGATAAAATCCGTTACAATGAGCATGTTAACATTGGAGTAGCTATTGCAGTTGAAGACGGATTATTGGTTCCTGTAGTACGTTTTGCTGATGGAAAACCATTGTCACGGATTTCTGCTGAGGTTAAAGATTTCGCACAACGTGCAAAAGCTAAAAAACTTCAGCCTTCAGACTGGGAAGGTTCAACTTTCACTGTCTCTAACTTAGGTATGTTCGGTATTGATGAATTTACAGCGATTATTAATACTCCTGATTCTTGTATCCTTGCTGTAGGCGGGATCTCACAAGTACCAGTAGTTAAAAATGGTGCTGTTGTTCCTGGAAATGTAATGAAAGTTACTTTGAGCTGTGATCACCGTACGGTTGATGGCGCTACAGGTGCTGCATTCCTGCAAACATTCAAAGCGTTATTAGAAGAACCAGTAAGATTATTGGTTTAAATAAGCTCTAAATATTTAAAAAAGCTGCTTCGGCGGCTTTTTTTATGCGCTTTAGTTTTTGTACTTTTTGTACTTTTGCCACCATGTCAAACATTAAACCGTCTTTAGCAAAAGGAACCCGTGATTTTTCACCTCAGGAAATGGTGAAACGTAATTACATATTTGATACCATTAAAAAGGTGTTTAAAAAATATGGTTATGCTGAAATACAGACCCCTGCGATGGAGAACCTTTCTACGTTGACGGGTAAATACGGTGATGAAGGAGATAAACTGATTTTTAAGATCCTGAACTCAGGAGATTATCTTTCTAAGGCTAATGCTGCTCATTTGGGGGCATTAAATTCCAATGCACTGATTTCTTCGATCAGTGAGAAAGCCTTACGCTACGACTTAACTGTTCCCTTTGCACGCTATGTAGTGATGCACCAGAATGATATTTCTCTTCCTTTCAAACGTTTCCAGATCCAGCCGGTATGGAGAGCTGACAGACCACAGAAAGGACGTTACCGGGAGTTTTATCAGTGTGATGTGGATGTAGTAGGTTCTGAAAGCTTATTGAACGAAGCAGAATTTGTACTGATCTACCAGGAAGCGCTCTGTAATTTGGGAATGACAGATTTTACGATTAAAATCAATAACCGGAAGATATTATCTGGAATTGCAGAAATTATAGGCAAACCAGAATTGATCATCGATATGACTGTTGCGATCGATAAACTGGATAAGATCGGTTTTGAAGGGGTAACTAAAGAATTGCTGGAAAGAGGATTTACCGAAGCTGATATTGAACAGTTAAAACCAGTAATCTTACTGGAAGGTACAAATGCAGAAAAATTAAATAGGCTGAAGGAAGTTCTGGCCAGTTCTGAAATCGGATTAAAAGGAATAGCGGAAATTGAAACGGTATTTACTTATGTGCAGGGGTTGTTAACAAACAGCGAGCTGAGACAACCGGATCTTGAACTGGATATTACACTTGCCCGTGGTTTAAACTACTATACTGGTTGCATATTTGAAGTGAAAACCAATGAAGCTGCTATGGGAAGTATTTGCGGTGGCGGTCGTTATGATGACCTGACAGGTATGTTCGGCTTAAAAGGCTTAACTGGTGTTGGGATTTCTTTTGGCGCTGATCGGATTTATGATGTTTTGCAAGAACTAAACTTGTTCCCGGAATCGGCAGCTGCTGGTACAAAAGTACTGATCAGTAATTTTGACGCAGAATCTGAGCTGTATGCTTTACCCTTATTGCAGCAATTACGGGATGCAGATATCGCTGCGGAACTTTATCCATCAGCAGCAAAACTTAAAAAACAGATGAGTTATGCTGATGCTAAATCTATCCCTTATGTAATCCTGATTGGAAGTGATGAATTACAGAGTGGTATATTGACCTTGAAAAATATGCATTCAGGTGAGCAGCAGAAAATAAATGCTGCTGCTATTATTGAATTGCTTCAAAAAGAAATATTAGCCGGTTAATTGGCTAATATTTCATCAAAAAATAAAAGCATATGTTTCCATGACCGTGTTGAGGCCAGTTCATTATAGGCTGCGCCTTTTGAATTGTCATTGCCCGCTTCACGGTCAGTAAACGCATGCACGGCATTTGCATATTCAATCATCTGCCAGTCTGCTTTGGCATTTCTCATTTCCTGCTGGAAGCCCAGAACCTGTTCTGTGGTCATTGTTGGGTCATCAGCACCATGCAAGACCAGTACTTTAGGTCGAATAGTACTAATTGTTCTGGCTCCTGCGTATTGTGCAAGGCCTCCATGGATAGAAACTACTCCCCGGACAGGTAAGTTCGCCCTTGCAGCTTCTATTGCCCCTGTGCCGCCAAAACAATAACCAATCACGATTATACGCGCTGGATCAGCGCCTGCGTGAATTAGTTGTTGCAATGCAGCTTTGATTCTTTGCTGATAAGCGGCCGGATCTTTTTTATAGCGGCTTGATTGCTGACCAGCTTCTTTCGCGTCTTTTGGATAGTTACCTTCCCCATAGATATCTGCAATAAATGCATGATAACCAAGTTTGGATAGTTTTAGTGCTGCTTCTTTAGCATTGTTATCAATTCCTTTCCAGGCTGGAAGAATTAGTATACCTGCTCTTTTGATATTTGTTTTGGCAGGTGTGATCGCAAGGCCGGTTAGTTTTTGAGTGCCATCCTGATAAGTTACGGGTTTAAGCTGCGCATAAGTGCCGGACACCAGAAGGGTTAAAACGATAGTAATTACTGGTTTCATAATTCATATATTTAATTAATAACTTAGGTTTTGGGATGAGCGGCCATATATAAACGAAGATTTTCGGCAGCCCGCTTCCGTATTTTATTTTTGAGGAAATCTGTCCAGCCTAATAGCTGACCTGGTAGTCCAAGAGCCTGACTGGCCCATTTATAGAAGCTAAAATCATCTTTATGCTGAACGATCTTTTCGTTCTCAAAGACAAAAGATGCTTTGATCCTGTTAACTACCTTTTTTCCGGTAGCTGAAAAAGTATAGTGCGCCACCCACTCTGCAGTACCTTTTTCTCCATCTGCTTGAACATGATTATATTCGACACGCATATCTTTACCACTTTTGATCAGCATCTCCCACATACTGCGAACTTGTGCGGCATCTAAATGCTGAAATGCAGCATCACTAAAAGTTGCATTATCTGCGTAACAGGCTTGCATCCCTTTAAAATCCTTGTTTTTAAAGCAAGTATAAAAGTGATGGATCAGGTCTTCATTAGCTTTCATGGTTTATCGTCTAAATTTAAACAGGCTCTAATATATGTAATTCTGAGACGATAAATTATAACCGCCTGATACAAAGTGTAAAGGCGTTTTCAAGAGGGCTTTGTGGAAATGTTAAAAAATAATTACAAATGCTTTGAAACTTTTTTAATTCATTTACGTCTTATATACGAGTTTTTAGGTTAGGAAAGGTATTGGTTGTGGCGACTGTACCTTTCCTGTTTTATATCATATGTGGATTATAAGTGTCGGTTTTCACTACAGCCTTTAATTCTTGTAGGATTGTGTATAAACCAAAATTTGTCCGGTTGACATAAATGAAATGTTTTACGCCCCTAGCTTGTTTAAACTCGGGCATTTTTGCCATCTTTTCACCAAAAGCGTACAATTGTGTGAAAAATTCAGGCTCACTGAAGTCAAAGGTTTTACTGATATAAGGTTTTGCAAATAATTGTATCATTTCCAGATATGATTTATAATAAAATTCAATCTGTACAGCGTTATCATCCGGATGGATCATTTCCAGTTTTCTGAAAGCTTCAATGGTTTTGTTTTTATCCTTGATCATATCTGATGAAATCAAGGAAAAGAAAGGTACGTAGAAATCATCGGGCATTTCTTTGATACAACCAAAATCTATTACCCCTAATTTTTCATCTGGTGTAACCATAAAGTTGCCGGGATGGGGATCAGCATGTACAGCTCTCAGTTCGTGCTGCTGGAAATTGTAAAAATCCCATAAGGCCTGCCCGATTTTATTTCTTAACTCTTGTGAAGGGTTTGTCAACAGAAATTCTTTCAAATGAAGTCCATTAATCCAGTCCATTGTAATGACCCTCTTGCCGGAGAGTTTAGGATAATAGGTAGGAAATACTACATTATTTAAATTCTTGCATGCTTCGGTAATTTCAATAGAACGGCGAACCTCTAGCTCATAGTCTGTTTCTTCTAATAGTCTTTCTTCTACTTCTTTGATGTAAATATTGAGTTCCTTCTCACTCATCCCCAATAAACGGAAAGCAAAAGGTTTTACTAATTTCAGATCTGAGGAGATACTGTCCCCGACTCCCGGGTACTGGATTTTAACAGCCAGCTTTTTTCCATTCAGTTCTGCCTCATGCACCTGTCCGATAGAAGCTGCATTAGTAGACACCAGGTTGAATTTATCATATATGGCGTCTGGCGTTTTACCGAAATTTTTGGTAAATGTTCTTACAATCAGGGGGCCTGAAAGTGGTGGAGCATTGTATTGAGATTGGGTGAATTTGTCCACATACGATTTAGGAAGGATGTTTTTGTCCATACTGAGCATCTGCGCAATTTTTAATGCACTTCCTTTCAGTTCGCTCAGAGATTTATAAATATCGGTCGCATTATCTTCATTCAGTTCATCTCTGCCTAATTGTGGATTAAACAGTTTTTTAGAGTAGTGTTTGATATAATTCCCACCAATCTGAAATCCGGTTTTAACAAATTTAGCTGACCGTTCTGTTTTAGTCACTGGAATACTATGTTGCTCGGCCATCCTATTGTTTACTCCTATTTTCTGCAAAGCCAGCATTTCTGGATAAGAACTTTCCGTATTCAAAAAGGTTGTCGATAGGTGAACGCTGAAATAAATCAAAGGTCACATTAATTCCTTTTTCAATGGCTTCGTCTGTCTTTTCAAATTCTGCACTGTCATCATTTACCCAAAAGTTGATGATGAAGGCATATTGAATCCAAAGTGCATCTTTATACCTTTTGGAGAAAAATTTACGGTCTGCCAGTTCTCCGCTTTCTAGTCCTTCATTAATCAGTTCTTCAGCAAAATTTTCAAAGATTGGTTTTACACCTGATAATACCTGGGGTGTTGCAAATCTATCTTTATGGCTTTTGAGACTATAAACAATAAAGCTTCTGTGTTTTTTCAAGAGTTCAACATAGCTATAGAAGAAGGAAAGCATTCTATCCCTTGATGAATATTGAGCCCAGACTTCTTGTTGTTGAATCGTATCAATAGCTTCAACCGTGAGGTCTACCCATACCATTTTTTCAATACTTTCAAAAGAACCATAGAATTCATAAAACTCAGCTTCTGAAATTTTTAATTTTTTCGCGAAACTATAGACAGACTTGGGTTTTTCGTCCTGCGTTAACACATAATCAATGTAAGCAGTTTTAATTTGTTGAGACGTTGCCATATCTTTTTATATGATTAACGATTTATAGGAGGGAATGTTTTTTTTAACGGTACGCTGAATCGGTTTTTGACACAATAAATGCATTGTGGTGACAATTATTCAGAAGGCTTTGTTAGAAAGTATGTTGCAAGTGTTTTTAACGTGGTATAAAAGCATTGTTACGTGAAGATTACCTAGATTGTGCAGATTTGATTACTTTTGTGTTAATTGAACCATAGACGTTTACATATCAACAGGATTCTAGCAACGTTATTGCTCTGGGTATTTGCCATCGCACTGACTCCGTGGAGCTCTCTTCATCATCATGAAGAGCAGTTAGACTATTGCGTTAAAAATGGTAAAGAATGTATGCATAAGGTGCACGTCGGGAGTGAAAGACATAATTGTCTGATCTGTTCTGCACATTTTGAAAAAGATTATTACACTGCTGCAGTACCTTATCAGGCAAAACAGCAAAGCAAAGCATTAGTGAAAGATTACGCCTTAACAGGATCTTGCTATACTGCTTTAATCAGTACTTCTCTCCGCGGGCCCCCTACAGCCTGAGTTTAAAAATCTAATATCTTATTGATAGGACATGCCTAGGTTTTGCCCTAACATGCTATACCGGTTTCTGGATGCCTTTTAATAGGTTTTATATTCAAACTGGTCGATTTTATTCACACACAATACACCATATGAGACCTGTGTAAGCTGAACATCTTTCATTAGATAAGAAGCGTTATTGCAAGCTTTATTAATGTTAAAAACTATATTTAATATGAAAAAGATACATCTATTTTTAGTTGTACTACTGTCTGCTTTTATTTTTACCGGCACATTTGCTGCTGATATAGCCGAGTTTAAAGGCAAAATTATTGACGCTCAAACTAAATCACCATTGCCTGGTGCTTCAATCACTGTTCCTGATTTGCGCACCTCGGCTATTACGAATCAAAACGGGGAGTTTACTTTCAAGAATGCACCAGCACATGGACGTTTTCTTGTTCAGATCAGCTATATAGGCTATAGAACAATCACACAATTTATTGATTTTGCTAATCCGGGGAAACTGGAATTTGCTTTGGAGCCAAGTGTTATCGAAGGGAGAGAAGTGGTAATAACCGGTTCGGCTTCCAGTTCTGATAACCGTAAGAACAGTACTTCAGTGACTACTGTCAGTAAAGCCGACTTATTATATCGTCCTTCTACAAACCTGATCGATGCGATATCGCGTGTACCGGGTGTATCTCAAATTACAACGGGGCCGGCAATTTCTAAACCAGTTATCCGTGGTCTGAGCTATAACAGAGTAATTACGTTGAACGATGGAGTAAAGCAACAAGGACAACAATGGGGAGATGAGCACGGAATTGAAATCGATCAGTACAGTGCAGACCGTGTAGAGGTTTTAAGAGGCCCTGCCAGTTTAATGTATGGTTCGGACGCATTAGGAGGTGTAATTAATATCCTTGATGGATTACCTGCACCAGAAGGAACCTTAAGAGGTGAGTTTTTAACAAACTATGCGACTAATAACGGCATGTCTGGGAGCTCATTAATGCTTCAGGGTAATGAAAATGGATTCATTTACAAAGCGCGTGGATCTTATAAAAATGCTTACTCTTATAAAACACCAACAGAATACGTACCTAATTCTGGTTTCAACGAAACTAATTTCGAAGGGCAGGTTGGGTTAAATAAGAAATGGGGATATGCACATTTAGACGCTTCTGTTTTCCGTACAAATATTGGATTTTATGACCCTAAAAGGAATGAAGCAGGTCAGTTGGTAGGAGAGGATGATCAGCCATTTACAGATGCACAAAATAAAGACAGAACATTAGCTTTTCCTAAACAGGATATTCGTCATTATAAATTAGCTTTAAACAGTAACATCCTTTTAGGAGAAGGTAGTTTAAAAGCTACATTAGGTTATCAGCACAATTTAAGAAGAGAGCTGGAGACGCCAGGAGAAGGACCAGCCCTGTTCCTGAATAGCTATACCTATAGTTATGACCTGAAGTATTCGTTTAAAGAGGTTAATGGATGGGCACCAGTTATTGGTGTATCAGGTGAGTATATCCATAGCTTAAACACAACTGGTAGTGATCAGTTAATTCCAGATTTTGACACCCAGGCAATTGGTGGCTTTGCTTTCGTTAAAAAAACATGGAATGAGGATACCTTTAATGCAGGTATTCGTTTTGACTATAGAAAAATGACTGGTAAAGAATTTCATGGAAAGTCAGATTACCCGGCATTCAGCAATAAATTCTCTCATGTTACCGGAGCCTTAGGTTATACCCACGAATTTAATGAAGCTTTTAGTTTTAAAGCTAATGCCGGAAGTGCTTTCAGAGCGCCGAATATTGCAGAATTAGCCTCTAATGGTGTACATGAGGGTGTATTTCGTTACGAAATAGGTAACCCAAACCTTAAGCCAGAGCAGAGTTACCAGTTTGATGCTTCCTTTGATTATCAGAATCAATACGTAAGCGCAAGTTTAGGTGGTTTCGCTAATTATATCAATGACTATATTTATTACAATACTGACGGTACAACCAGAGTGGTAGACGACAGGCCTTTTCCTGTATACAACTTTGTACAGAATAATGCTTTTTTACGTGGTATAGAGGCATCTTTGACTTTACACCCGGTTAGCTTTATCCATTTCGAAAATAGCTTCTCTTATACCAGGGCAACCAATCGCACCACTAAGGAATCTCTCCCATTTATTCCGGCTGCGACCTTACATAACGAATTGCGTTATGAGCCAGCTCTTGCAGGAACATCACATTCTTATGTTTCTGTAGGAATTGATAATTATTTCAGACAGAATAAGATTGATAGTTTTGAATTTCCAACTTCTGGTTATACTTTGTTGAATGCATCTGTTGGAACAACTTTGAAATTAAGTAAAAACCAGGATATCACAGTTTACGTTGCGGGTAAGAACTTACTAAATAAAGCTTATTATGATCATTTAAGCCGTTTCAAACCAGGAAGATTAAGCGATGAAGATCCGACTCTGGGTATTTATAATATGGGACGTAATATCACTTTTGGCGTAAATATTCCTTTTACATTGAAGAAATAAGTCACCATAAAATTACGATAAAACCCCGCTTCCTGTTTAAGGAGCGGGGTTTTATCGTAAAATAATCGTTAGGTTTAGAACTTTCCTTAGTCTGCATTGTTTGTAGGCTAAATTATTGTTTGATTATATGTTAAAAAAACTACTTCTACCTGCCGTTCTTTTATTTGGTTTGTCTTTATCTGCATCTGCACAGCAGGCAGATACCTTGTCTATCACGTTGGAGAACGTTAAATACGCTTATCCGGTAAAATATTTTCCTATTCACACTGAAGGGCAGGATATAAGTATGGCCTACATGGACATTGCTCCGGTACAAAATGCAAATGGCAGAACAGTAGTTTTGTTTCATGGTAAAAACTTTGGAGGCTATTATTGGACAAATGTAATTAAGGCTTTAACGAGCAGAGGGTTCAGAGTGATCGTGCCTGATCAGATTGGATTTGGAAAATCTTCAAAACCATATATTCACTATAGCTTCCATCAGTTTGCCCGCTGGAATAAAGCACTTTTAGATACCCTTGGTATTCATAAGGCAAATATTCTTGGACATTCAATGGGCGGGATGCTCGCTACACGGTTTGCTTTAATGTATCCTCAGACTACAGAGAAACTATTACTGGAAAATCCTATCGGTTTAGAAGACTACCGGGCCTTTGTCCCTTATGTGACGACAGAGGATCAGTATAAAACTGAGTTGAAGTCAACTGCTGAAACTATAAAAAAATATTATCAAAGTTCTTATTTTACTGTTTGGAAACCAGAATATGACGACTTGGTTAAAGTTGCTGCGGGCGTGACCTTTAGTTCAGATTATGCAAGGTGGGCGAAAGTTGCTGCCATGACATTTACTATGATTTATGAGCAGCCAGTGTGTTATGAGTTTCAAAATATTACGGTTCCTACTATTCTGTTTATCGGAAAAGAAGACAAGACGATAGTTGGCAAAGGTTTGTTAAGCCCACAGGAACAGACACTCCACGGTCAATATAAATTACTAGGAAAACAGACTGCAGCGAAAATACCAAATGCCAAACTGATTGAATTTGATGGCAGCGGACATATCCCTCATCTGGAAGTACCTACTGAATTTACTGTAGCACTATTGGGCGGGTTATAGGTATGTTTTGGTACAGAGCATAAGTGTTTTGTAGCCTTAGGGGTACGCTCAGGCTCCGCGATTACTGTACAGGATTTTGTGAGAAAGTGGCTGAAAGAATCTGATAGAGTTCAGGGTGTTTATCTTTGAACTGTGTGGGTTTTTCAAAGAAATATTCTGAAACTACAGCAAAGAACTCTGCTTCGTTAGTCACGGCATAAGGATTGATATCCGAGTGGCCGGACTCAATTTTATTGATTTCCTGATGGATCATTTTTACCCATGGAATGATATACTGATGTGGCATCAGATTTTGAGGAATGCCGTCTGTTGCGCCATCTGATTTATCGAGCAAGTGTACAAATTCATGGATGGCCGTGTTTTCTTTGTCTGCGCTGATAGAGAACCCTTCTAGTAATGCAGACCGGGATAAGATCATCTGACCGTTCATATATCCTGTACCTACCATCCCAAGAATATTGCGGTCTCCACCTTCAAACTGAAAATCTTTGTTGAAAGTATCCGGATATAAAATTACCGCATGCAGATTCTGATATTTCCATTGCCCAAATCCAAACACGGGAATAATTGCGCTGGATGCAATTAATAAGCGGTCTGTCGTATCTGGAGTCAGGTCTATACCTTCAATACGGACATAGCTTAAAAAATCGCCAATCATTTGCTCAAACTTTGTCCGTTGACCGGTATCTAAGTTTTGATAATAAGCAACACGACTGAGCAAGATTTGCTGATCAGCTTCATTGATCATATTGCCCGTAACTTGTTTGGTTTTCTTATCTCTGAAGATAAAATACATAGCAACTAAAAAAGCTGCGAATAAAATCAGGTATGTCGTCATTATTCAGCTTCGAGGATTTCAAGTTGCTTTAATATTTCGTCCTGCGACACAGGGAAAGGAGCCTGATTGACCAGTGATTGGTACACTGCTTCAAATAAAGCTAGATAAGTTGCCGGTTTCGAAGGGATCAGGCGTTTTGTTCTATCGCTATTTTCATTAATCAGTGTCAGTTTTCCTTCTTTACCTTTTGCTTCAATTCCAAAGCCTGGTTCGTTTGGTTTGATACCTTTCAGTAATTGTTCTTCCTGTACGTCGGCTCTTTCTTTGATAAAGCTTCCATTTTTTCCATGAAGCACAAAGGATGGTTGTATATCCGTAATCAGCATGTTCGAATGTACAAAAACATTCAGACTGTCAGGATAGTTTAGGTGAATTGAAAAGAAGTCATCTACCTGCGTATTTTCCCTGTTTCTGCCTAGTATTTTATGGAATGACTGAGGCTGGCCGAAGAGACTGATCGCCTGGTCTACTAAATGAGGACCAAGATCATATTGTAAGCCACTGGCTGCTATTGGTTCTTCTTTAAAGCTTTTTACGCCGATACTCGCTTTGTATCTGTCAAACCTGAAGTGAACTTCAGATAATTTACCTAATTTATTACTTTTTACTATGCTTTTTACAGTTGTAAAGTCGCTATCCCATCTGCGGTTCTGGTAAACAAAAACTTGTTTGCCCAAGTTTTCTGCCAGTTCAAATATTTCAATTGCTTCTGCGGAGGTTGCCGTAAATGGTTTCTCTACTAATATATGTTTGCCAGCATTTAAAGCTTGTTTGGCGTAGTTATAATGAGTATAATTCGGTGTATTGATAATGATGAGCTCAATGCTTTGATCAGCCAGTAAGTCTTCTATGCTGTTATAACTGATTATCCCGGTAAAATCCTTCTCGGCATTTTTCTGATTCCGTTCTGTTACTGCATGGAGTTTAAACCCTGGGTGTGCGGTTAGAAAAGGTCCGTGAAATATCTTGCCCGACATACCGTAGGCCATCAGGCCCGTCGTGATTACTTTAGTCATCAATTTCTATATTTAGCAGCTAAATTAGTGAATCCAAATATCGATGTATTAATAATATTGTCATAAACGAATAACCTTTGGGATTTATTGAAGAAATATAAAGCTGGCGCTCAGTATTTTTTATCTTTGTATCATGAAGCCCGCAGAAATTAACGCAAAATGGAAGGTTCTACAGCAAAAGATTGCTCAGGAATTTGATTCAGATATACCTGATTTAAAGGTAATGTTATTTTTGATAGGCGTTCAGGAACTCGGCAAGGGACCTGGTAAATATAGCAAACGACAGAAAGAAGAACTGATGCATATTGCCACTTGTCGTTTAATGAGTGAAATGGGATTTTATGAGCTTGAAGGGCTGGATCAGGATGGATGGCCACATTGGAAACTGGTTAAACAGGTTCCTTCATTCGCTATGATGGAGCAGGAATTACTTTTAAAATCTTTGACTATTCATTATTTCGAGGATATCTATCAATAAGACAGGATAAAAAATCTATCTCCACAAAAAAGGCCGAAGTACAATTACTTCGGCCTTTTCATGTTATTAAAATAGGTAGATCTTAATATTTTTAGTTGTTAGATTGTTGTGCTTGTTTTTTCAATTGATCATTTGCTACGATAACAATCTCAACTCTACGGTTAGCTGCCCTTCCTGCATCAGTTGCATTATCTGCAATTGGCTCAGAGAATCCTTTACCTACAGTTGTCATACGTGCTGATGGAACACCTTGTGAAACTGCGAAGGCTTTAACAGATGCTGCTCTTCTTTCCGAAAGGCTCATGTTATAAGTTTCAGTTCCTTTACTATCTGTATGACCGATAACTTTGATCTCAGTATCAGGATATTTTTCTAGTGATCCAGCTAATGATTTTACATTTTCTTTAGCTTGTGCTTTTAAGTTTGCGCTATCAAAGTCAAATAAGATACCACTATCAAATTTCACGATGATACCTTCACCCTCACGTACTACTTCTGCATTTGGAATAGCATTCTGAATTTCAGCCGCTTGTTTATCCATACGTTTTCCGATGAATCCCCCAGCAGTACCACCAATTGCACCACCTAAAATTGCTCCAATAGCAGTGTTACCTGCTTTTTTTCCAATGATTGCACCCAAAACTCCACCAGCAGCAGCACCAATACCAGCTCCTTTTTGTGTTTTAGTTAAACTGTCACAGCCTTGAAAAGCCATCGCACTTAATGATAACGCAATACTGAATGTTGCTATTTTGAATTTTGAAGTAATCATGATAATATTTTAATTGTTTATATTGGCATTTACTCAAAGGTAATGCCAAGTGTAAGTTTTTTGTGATTTATTATATTAAGAAAGGAATATTACATATTATGATACGAGAAATTGATATAGGAGTGTCCGGAAACAAGCATGTTGACTACAATTCTGTACAATTTGTCTTGAAAAAGTGGATTCCATTGCGTCGGAAGATGGTCAGTTGAAAGAACTGCTTAATATCCGTATTTATCTTTCCAGTTTTGTTTTAGTTTTTCTCTGAGTTTATCCTCCGCTGGGTTATGTCCGGGATCATATAGTTTAGTTCCACTGATTTGTTCAGGCAGATATTCCTGAGGAGCAAAGTTCCCTTCATAACCATGAGAATATTTATAGTCTTTGCCGTAACCAATATTTTTCATCAGTTTGGTCGGGGCGTTTCTAATAGGTAATGGAACGGGTAAATTGCCAGTTTGCTGGACTAATTGCTGTGCTTTGTTGATGGCCTCGTAAGAAGCGTTGCTTTTTGCAGATGAAGCAAGATAAGTGACTGCCTGGGCAAGGATAATCCTGGCTTCAGGGTAGCCGATTACATTCACTGCCTGAAAACAATTGTTTGCTAACAATAAAGCGTTGGGATTTGCATTGCCAATATCTTCAGAAGAAAGGATGAGTAATCGCCTTGCAATAAATAAAGGATCTTCACCGCCTTCAATCATCCTGGCCAGCCAGTAAACGGCGGCATTTGGGTCACTACCTCTGATTGATTTGATAAAAGCAGAGATGATATCGTAATGCTGCTCTCCTGCTTTATCATATAAAGCGAGGTTTTGCTGGGCATGTTTTAAAACATTTTCGTTGGTTAAGACGATAGTCTCCCCACCAATACCATTAATGGCAATTTCCAGTACGTTTAATAACTTCCTGGCATCACCGCCTGATAAACGGATAAGTGCCTCATGGTCCTGAATGGTGATGTTTTTTTCTTTGAGTAGGACATCTTCCCGAATAGCTGTTTGCAATAATCCTGAGAGTTCATCTTCATCCAGAGATTTAAGGATATAAACCTGGCTGCGTGAAAGTAAAGCGGAAATGACCTCAAAGGAGGGGTTTTCTGTAGTTGCGCCTATTAAAGTGACGAGCCCGCGTTCTACTGCCCCAAGCAGACTATCCTGCTGTGATTTACTGAATCTATGAATTTCGTCAATAAATAGGATCGGTAAACCCAGGAAGCTGTCTTTTAATAGTGCAGCTCTATCAATCACATCGCGTATGTCCTTTACACCTGAATTAATTGCACTCAAATTAAAAAATGGACGGTCAAGTGTTTGTGAAATAATATAAGCTAAAGTTGTTTTTCCAACTCCAGGGGGGCCCCAGAAGATCATTGAAGGAAGCTGTCCACTTTGAATCGCTTTGCGCAAAACGGCATCCGGTCCTACCAAATGTTGTTGTCCAACATATTCGTCCAGATTTTGAGGACGCATGCGTTCTGCTAATGGAGGTAGGTTTTGCATAAATGTAAAGATAAAAAAACAGGAGCAATAAAAATTGCTCCTGCGTTAGATCCTATTTAAATTTACAAATTAAAGCAGGTTTTTATATTATTCAGCTTTTGGAGCGGAACCTTCGGCTTTTGGTGCAGAACCTTCAGGTCTCGAAGAAGAGCCCTCTGTTTTTGGTTTCTTTTTCCAAAACTTGCGTTGAGGTGCTTTCCTGTCTTTATGATCTGTTCTGGAAGACGCGGTTGCTGCGGTCTCCACAGGTGCATCACCTAAATGTTCCGGTAAAGGCATTCTTTCAATAGTTTTGTCAATCAGCTTTTCAATGTTCGCAAACTTACGTTTATCCTTCTCATTCACTAAGGTAATAGCTGTACCGGTAGTCGCAGCCCGTGCTGTCCGGCCAATCCGGTGAATATAGTCTTCAGGGTCATGTGGTACATCGAAATTGATAACCAGTGAAATTCCTTCTACATCAATACCCCTGGATAACACATCTGTTCCAATAAGTACCGGGACACGTTTATTCTTGAATTCTGATAAGATAGCTTCTCTTTCCTTTTGTCCCAGGTCGGAGTGGAAAGCTTCTGCTTTAAAGCCAAGTCCACGGAAAACTTTACCCAGATTTTTGACCTTTTCTTTAGTGGAAGCAAAAATAAGAATACTTGGGAAGTCCACATTTTTCATCAGTTCGGTCAGTAATTTTACCTTTTGGGTATCATGTACTAAATATGCCTGCTGATTGATTCCTGCTGCTGGTTTTGAAATAGCAATGCTGATCTGCTCCGGGTCTTTTAATAAAGTGCCCGCAAGCTTCCTTATTTTAGGAGGCATTGTAGCCGAAAACAAGACTGTTTGTCTTTTTTCCGGAAGGAAACTTACAATGCGCATGATATCATCGTAAAAACCCATATCAAGCATTCTGTCTGCCTCATCCAAAACAAGATGTTGTAATTGATCTAGTTTTAGTAATCCAGAAGAAAGATGAGAAATAAGTCGGCCCGGTGTTGCAATAATGATATCAACACCCTCACGCATACTACGTTTTTGCTGTTCGTATGCAATACCATCTCCACCTCCGTATACAGTCAGAGAGCTGATATTGGTGAAATAGGAGAGTGCTTCAACCTGCAGGTCAATTTGCTGTGCAAGTTCACGGGTAGGGGCTAAAATAAGTGTGTTATTATGTCGGTTCTCCGTCTGGCTGATCATATTCATGACCGGCAGCAAATAAGCACCTGTTTTTCCTGTACCCGTTTGGGCACACGCTATTAAGTCTTTTTTTGCTAAGATGAGGGGAATTGCTTCCTGTTGTATGGGGGTTGCATTTCTGAAACCCATTGCTAATAAACCCTCTAATAAATCAGGGTTAAAATTAAAATCTTTAAAATCCAATATACTTGTATGTTATTCGTAATTGCTCTGCATAAAAGTAACCTTTATTTTTCATTAGTATATACATTTATTTAATGGTTATGAAGCCTGCAGTCAATATTTACGATGAAATTTTATTTTTTCTCGTCAGCGTACCCGAATACTTTTTGAAGTACTGATGTAGTACGTCCGCCCAGATTATTTCTGATAGTTAATTCTTCTTGTGCTACCTGGATGAACATTCCTTCAACTGCTTTTTGAGTTACATAACCTGAAAGGTCAGTAGTGACTGGTTTAACCATTGGTAATTTATTATATTGACCTGTAGCATCTCCCCAATACTTGGCTGCGCCAACTTTGCTTAAGCTTGCATTAATTACAGGTTTGAATTTTTCCAACAACTGTGCTGTTGTTGCTTTTTTAAAATATTCAGTTGCGGAATTTTGACTCCCTAATAAAATATTGGTTGCATCTGTAATGGTCATCTGTTTAATTGCAGAAACAAATATTGGTTTAGCTTCTTTAGCTGCGTCTTCTGCTGCTCTGTTTAAACTCGTAACCACATTATCTGCTAAAGAGCCCAATCCTATACTTCTTAATGTCTTTTCTACTTTTTGTGCTTCTGGAGGGAATAGAATTTTAACGGCCATATTTCCTAAGAAGCCATCTTTCATCGATAGCTGATCTGCACCTTTGGAAATTCCGGCTTCAAGCGCTTGTTTAATTCCTGTACCGATTTCTGAGTTTGTTGGTTTACCCAGTGTAGAAGTTGTTGCGCTAGCTGCCTGCTGATTTGCAGGTGTTGTCGTCGTTGCCGGTTTAGTCTCTGTTGCAGATTTAACTTTCTTTAAGAGACTTCCAAGTGACTGGCTTTGTGCGTTGTAACTATTTAGTGCGATGGCAGCAAAAGCCAGTGATAACAGTTTGATTTTATTCATGTTTTTGATGTAAAATCAATAGTAAGCAAATTTCTGGCCATTAAATGCGGATTACTGATTTTATCCATTGATAATCACATCCTTTTCAGGATCTTTGATATAGAGTCAGAAAATATTTTTATACTTGAAAAGAATTTTCCTATATATTATAACTTGAAATTTATAAAAAACACAACAGGAATCAAAGATGCTGATGATGCAACCCTACTTTTACGGTACAAAAGTACTGGAAGTCTGGATGCATTAGGTGTGCTTTATAACCGGTATATGCACCTTGTTTATGGAGTTTGTCTCAATTATTTCAAGGAGGAGGAAGTCAGTAAAGATGCAGTTATGCAGATTTTTGAAGAATTGGTTGTCAAGCTGAAGATCCATGAGGTACAGAATTTTAAAAGCTGGCTGCATGTATTGACCAGAAATCACTGTTTAATGGCTCTGAGGAAGTTGGCCAAAAACAATACGGTCTCTATTGACGATACTTTTGTGGAAAATACCGATTTTGTGCATCTGGATATAGATGATACGAAAGAAAATCAACTGACCATCATGGAGAAGTGTATGGAGACCTTAACAGAAGAACAGCGTAAGAGTGTTGATTTGTTCTATCTCCAGGAAAAATGTTATAAAGAAGTGGCAGAACTAACCGGTTATGAAATGGTTAAAGTAAAGAGCTATATTCAAAACGGAAAACGCAATTTGAAAATTTGTATAGAGAAAAACAACAGTGAATAACGATTGGTTAGATATAGAATTACTGGAAGATTATCTGGATGGTAAACTTGATAGCAAAGCTATGCATAAGGTTGAAAAGCTGGCGCTGGAAGATCCTTTTGTAGCACAAGCACTGGCAGGATTGAGTGAATCTCCTGGTATGGCCGTGAAATCAGTATCCCTTTTGCAAAAACAACTGTACGAAAGGATAGCGCAGCAGCAGCAGACGAAAAAAGAAACTGTATTTACCTGGCAGCGTTTAAGTGTTGCAGCAGCAGCGGCTGTGATGTTTATCTCGGTTAGTATTATGTTCTTCATGAAGGATAAAGTTAAACGAGAAGAAATGGCTAAAAATCAGCCTAAAAAAGTGGAGGTAAATCTTGCTCCATTACCCGCTCAGGCAGTAATAGATTCTGCTAAGAATGATATTTATGCGACTAATATTCCTGCTAAAAGAGAAAAAACAGCTGTAGCCGAACATGCCAATCCTAAAAAAGAAATGCAAAATGAAGTGGCAATGGACCAGGTTGTAAAGCCTTATGCCATGCAAAGTGCGCCTGTTAAAGCTGAAGACAGTACTTCCACTGCTGCCTCTGCTGCAGTAATTTCAGCCCCTGTAGTAGCAAGCAGAATGAGTAAGGCCTATGCGAAAGAAACCGTAGCTACGGCTGTAGCTTCAGTATCTACCCCCGTAGGTGGATGGGTGAATCTGGATACCTATCTGAATGACCACAATAAATTACGTGGAAATGGAGATAAGCTGGTTGAATTAAGTTTTCTGGTGGATAACGAAGGAAAACCTGTGGATTTAAAAGTAACTAAGGGAATCAATAAAAAATTTGACGAAGAAGCCGTACGGCTGATTAAAGAGGGGCCTAAATG
Organism: Pedobacter sp. PAMC26386; assembly: GCA_014302835.1. GTDB lineage: Bacteria > Bacteroidota > Bacteroidia > Sphingobacteriales > Sphingobacteriaceae > Pedobacter. Next base: position 4,396,917 of record CP060294.1, on the reverse strand, counting down.
GGAGCAACCTAAAAATCATGAAAGCCGGGTGAGTTACACAGTCGCATTTTAAAGAAAAAACCCCTTGAACAATTTGCTCAAGGGGCTTTTATGTTTTGATGTAATTCTCTGTTTAAACCACAGCACCCAGACCCGGGAAAAAGAAGTCAACCAGCTTAAAAATGATAGCAGCTAGTAAGGCTGATACAGGAATGGTTAATACCCATGCCCAAAGCAAGCTTACTGTTACTCCCCATCTTACTGCTGAAACTCTTTTGAGCAAACCAACACCAACAATAGAACCTGTAATGGTATGTGTAGTAGATACCGGTATTCCAAAGTGTTCCGTTAATCCCAGTGTCACCGCACCGGCAGTTTCTGCTGCAACACCTTCAAAGGCATTCACTTTGGTGATTTTTGAACCCATTGTTTTCACAATTTTCCATCCGCCGCTCATTGTACCTAAAGAGATTGCTGCATAACAGGTAAATGGAATCCACTCTGGCATCGTATCGCCGGTTTTTAAAACTTTAGCTGCAACCATGGCTACGTAGATTATACCCATTACTTTCTGTGCATCATTTCCACCATGCGTGAAACTTAGTGCCGCAGAAGAGATCAATTGTAGTTTCTTAAACCATTTCTCTGCAACTGATGGCCTTGCATTTTTAGAAAGATGTAAGAGGATAATCGAAATGATAACCGAGATGAACATCCCGATCACCGGCGCAAGTACAATAAAGGCTATAATTTTTAAGATCGGCGCAAGGTTAATTGCAGACATGATCCCAAAACCTAATGAACCAGCTTTAGCCATACCAGCTCCGGCAAAACCACCAACTAATGTGTGTGATGAACTGGAAGGAATACCATACCACCAGGTAAATAAATTCCAGGTTATGGCGGCCAGTAGTCCGGCAAGGATAACTTCGAGCGTAATAAAATTCTCTACAACCGTTTTAGCAATTGTATTCGCAACTTTGTGATCCGTAAAATAAAAGTAAGCAGCAAAGTTAAAAAGTGCTGCCCAGAGTACCGCCTGAAAAGGAGTCAGTACTTTTGTTGATACAACAGTTGCAATAGAATTAGCTGCATCGTGAAAACCATTGATATAATCGAAACCGATAGCCAGTACAATTACGACGATCAATAAGGGTGTAAGCATTTTCGTTGAATTTTAAGCGTTTTTAACCAATATAGATTCCAACACATTTGCTGCATCTTCACATTTATCTGTAGCCATTTCTAGTGTTTGAAGAACTTCTTTTTGTTTAATCAGTTCAATTGCATTGGTCTCAAATTCAAATAACCTTGCAATTGCGATATTACAAACGTAATCCGCCTGATTTTCGCCACTATTAATACGCACACAAGCATCAGCAATTACACGGATATTTTTAAAGCTTCTCAATTCTTTGATAGCTTTATCTAAATCTGTGCACATTTCAACCAGCAGTTCGGCAAGTTTAATCATGGCGTCTCCGATATTCGTGATGTTATACAGCTCTATATTACTAGCCGAAGCATGAATATAATCTGCAATATCATCTACTGCACTTGCAAGCGCGTGAATATCTTCCCTGTCAAAAGGAGTGATAAAGTTTTTACTTAATTCTAAGAAGATAGAGTGAGTGATATCATCACCAACGTGCTCAAGGCGTTCAATCTCTTTTATATATTCTTTTCTTTTTTCCAGATCTTTTGTACTTAAAGCAAGAAAAAGTGCTTCTGAGATCTTCAATACATTACTTCCGGCTTGTTCAAAAAGCGGTTGGAATTTTTTGTCTTTTGGTGTAAAGAACTTAAAAATATTATTCATGTTAACTATAAGATATGGTTACAAAAGTAGGATCGTAATGTTAAGTTAGTGTTAAGTGTTAACATAAAAGGAATATTTCTTTAAATCTTAACCGATTTTTTGAAGTGTAAAAGCAAAAGTTGTCCCGATTTGAAGGGTGCTTCTTACCGAGATAATCTGCTGGTGAGCTTCTAGAATATGCTTTACGATGGCGAGTCCCAGCCCTGTTCCACCTACTTCTCTTGAACGGTGAGAGTCTATTCTATAAAAACGTTCAAAAAGTCTTGGCAGATGTTTTTCATCAATTCCAATTCCATCGTCTGTGACTTCAATCAGGTATTGATCATGCAATTCAAATATCTTAATTGCTGTAGATCCATTTTCTTTTCCATATTTAATAGAATTGGAAATCAGGTTGATCATTACCTGTCTTATTTTTTCCCGGTCAGCATTCACAAAGGCCGGATGCATATATTTCTCTTTAAATGATAGCTGAACCTTTCTTTTACTGGCTTTATCTTCCAGGCCTTCCATGACTTCTTTGGCAAGCAGTACGAAATCAAATTTGCGGTAATCGATCGGTACTTCGCCTGATTCAAGTTTCGAGATCGCATCTAAGTCGTTGATCAGGTAACTGAGGCGTTCTACATTTTTCTCCGCTTTATTTAAGAATTTGACAGCCATCTCAGGATCATCGAGTAAACAGTCCTGTAAGGTTTCTATATAACCCTGAATCGCAAAAAGTGGGGTTTTAAATTCATGAGAGACATTCGATAAAAACTCTCTTCTGAATTGTTCTTGTTTTTTAAGCAGATCGATCTCCTGTTTTTTTGCACCAGCCCATTCCTTCACTTCATGTTCCACATCATTTATCGGATCGGTACTCACATATTCTCCTAATGCATCCTTCAGGTCTTTACCCAACTTAAGGTTGTGAATAAGTTTGTAGATCAGTTTGATTTTGGAATAAATATACTTTTCAAGTAGATAATAAAACATGATAAAACTGGTCACAAACGAGACTGCGAAAGAGACCAGCATAAAATACCAGCTTTGCTGGAAATGGAAATTTACGAGCCCGATAGACAGGCCAACTGCGAGAGCGGTAATTAGTACCAGTACACTTAACTTCATGAAGGCAATTTACGAGATAATTTTAAATTTAACTTATTCCTTCCCATTCAGCATAGAACTGATCTAGGTAGTGTAGCATAAATTGATGCCGCTGCGCGGCAAGCTCTTTTCCGGTACCGGTTTTCATTAATTCTTTCAGACGAAGCAATTTTTCATAAAAGTGATTGATGGTTGGTGCTGCAGAGTTTTTATATTCTTCTTTGCTCATATTCAGATCTGGCTGAATTTCCGGATCATAGAGCGTCCTGTTTTTAAAACCACCGTAGGTAAAGGCTCTTGCAATCCCGATGGCGCCGATGGCATCTAAGCGGTCTGCATCCTGAACAATGTCCAGTTCTTTCGAGAAGAATTCTATTTTACCAAGACTTGCTTTATAACTCAGGTTTTTAATGATCTGCTGCACCTGAAGGATGATGTGGTCGGGGAGGGCTATTGATCTCAGAAAGTCCCCTGCAATCTTTGGCCCGATCTCTTCATCTCCGTTGTTAAACTTGCTGTCAGCAATATCATGTAACAATGCGGCAAGAGTGACTATCAGTAAATCACCATTTTCCTTTGCATTGATACTCAGTGCTGTTTTATATACCCTTTCAATATGAAACCAGTCGTGACCTGCTTCGGCTCCTTTGAGCGTGTCCTGTACAAAGCAGATCGTTTTTTCTTTTATACTATCAAAGTCCATTTGCATGAAACAAAGATATTATAATCCTGATTATTCGCTTAACTGATTGAGGTCAACGCCGCGACTATGATCCATCGTAATCAATTGCATGACCTTGACATCAAGTACGGTTGCGATCTGGAATAGTCTTTCTACTGTAAGCTTGCTATAACCCAGCTCAATTTTGCTGTAAGCATTTTGAGAGATTGTTAGTTTGGCGGCTAGGTAATCTTGTGTATAATTTCTGAATTCTCTGATCTTTCTGATGTTAGCGGCCACACTTTCTGGTTTTAAATCCAAGGCGTCTTTCATAATATAAGTTAAGCTTAATGATATAACTAACGATAAATGATGCACCACGGATTTTTGATTAATGAATTTGTTTTTGGCGGGGATAGAAACGAGAGTTGTCTTTTTAAGATTAGTCTTAAATCTTAAAAAAAACCTTAAGGAATCAACGAATGTGAAATTATAGAATTAAGGTGAAAATACCTGGGTGCGAAAATTTCAGTAAAGAACATCTGAAAATTGATCGGATGAGGTCAAGTGATTTCAGCATAATACAGGGGCTGAAACAGAAAAAGTAGAACGAATGTAATGGGGAATTGAGTAAAGAGGGTGTATATAAAAAGGCCTGTCTTGTTTGTCTTTCCGCTTCAGGGAATGAATTTGAACAAGACAGGCCTTATATTGGCTGGCCTTAAAAGGCTTAATCTTCTGATTTCTGTTCTTTAGGCTGAGGTCTTTCGTCTTCAGCTCTGCGTGTACCATCGTATAATTCATATTCCATCATACGGCAATCTAATTTACCGTTATAGAATTCAACTTTACGTGAGGCTTTTAGTCCAATTTTCTTAGCCAGATCAGGATTACCAGTAAATATATAACCACTGTAACCTTTACAATCTTTCTTTAAGAAATCGCCTATGCGCTTGTAAGTAAGTTCCAGTTGAGAGTGAACACCTAAACGCTCACCATATTCAGGATTAAATACAACGACACCTTTTCCACCTTCCGGAACTTGTGTGTCTGCAAAATCACAAACTTCAAAAGTAATTAAGGTATCTACACCAGCAGTCTGTGCATTTTTGCGACTGATATCAACGGCATCTTCAGATAAATCTGTAGCTACTATTTGTAAATCAATATTTTTGATTACCTGCTCTTTCAGAATCCTGCGTTCAGCAAAAAATACTTCTTCATCATAGCCGATGATATGCATAAAGCCGTAATTCATGCGGAATAAACCAGGTCTTCTGTTTGTTGCTATTAATGCAGCTTCAATTGCCAGTGTTCCCGAACCACACATCGGGTTAATAAATGGTGATTTCTGATCCCAGTTAGTACTCATCACTACACCTGCTGCAAGAGCTTCAAGCATCGGTGCTTTTCCTGGAATTTTACGATAACCGTGTTTGGCTAAAGTTTCTCCCGAAGTATCGATGAAAATATCTGCTTCGTCGTCTTTCCAGTAGAGGTGAACGACAGTTTTGTTCGCATCAGAACCCGAATTCGGGCGCATTCCTTTTTTGTCTTTTATCCGGTCAACAATCGCATCTTTAACTTTCAGATTTGTGAAAAGCGGGGTTGTTATTGTTGGATTGTCTACGTTGGAAGTCACAGAGAAATAGCCTGAAAAATCGATCAGATCTTCCCATGGCATGTCTACTAATTCACGGTATAATTCTTCCGGATTATTGACCTTAAAGCTATTTAAACAGTATAAAATCTGACTAGCACATCTTAAGTTTAAATTCAGTTTAATGCACTCAGTCAGAGTGATATTAAGCTCTACTCCCGTAGGGAAATCTCTTACGATTTCATAGCCAAGCGCTTTTACCTCTTCTACCAAATAAGGCGAAAGTCTTTTGTTACAGGTTAAAATAACCTTACTTTTGTTGTGGAAAACTTGCATAATTATTGTGCTAAGTTATCAATAATAATATAGAGATTTGAACTAGAAAGTAGAATAAAAGAGTTATTGTTATGGAATTAAAAGGAAAAGTGCACGAAATCGGTGCATTACAGCAGGTGAGTGAGACTTTTAAAAAGCGTGATCTCATTATTGAATATGCAGAAAACCCAACTTATCCTGAATATATCAGGTTCGAGGCTTTACAAGATAAAACTGCTTTATTTGATAGCTTGAAAACCGGTGATGATGTTGAAGTTTCATTCAATCTGCGCGGTCGTCCGTGGACAGATAAAATGGGAAAAGTTTCTTATTTCAATAGTTTAGTAGTTTGGCGTATCAATGCACTGACTAATGCTGGTGCAGCGGCTTCTACTCCACAATATGCTCCCCCTGCAGATTTAAACAGTGCACCGGGTGAGGAAGATGATTTGCCATTTTAAAGATCTTTTTATAGGGAACAAATTGTTCAAGGAGTGCCGGAATTGTTTTCCGGCACTTTTTTTTGTGCTGAATTTTAAACGAGCTTTATCGCTTGCGTGTTAAATATTGTTAAAATAGACTTTATTAACCCACTCTTCCTTATTTTTGACTTTCGATAATGAAGAAAAAAAGTCTTTGGTTGATCACAGCCCTCATGACCATAGCTTTGCTTGGCGTTGTTGTAATGCAGTTGTATTACATCAGGGAAGCTTATAGACTTAAATCCCAGCTTTTTGAACAGGAAGTAAATCAGGTATTGAGCTCTGTAGCGAATAAAGTTCAACGCTTAAATGCTGTAAACCATATCAATAAGAAAGATATGGAGTGGCGTATTAAGATGGAGAATCAGCGCCGGGACAGAACACGTCGTTTAATAGATCTGGATCAGAAATATAAAGAAGAAGAGCGAAAACGTAAATATGATCAGCGGAAGCAGATGATTGATGAACTCAATTATCAGGATGAGATGATCAGAAAGATGTACCTGAGTCCGACAATAATTTCTGAAGCTGATTTTTTTGCTTTGGCGAATCAGGCTACAACTCCTTTGAATGTAGATGTTAATGTTGGTTTTGATGCAAATCTGAACATGATTGGAAGTAATGTGCAGAAGACTTTCAAGATTGGATCTGTTAAAACGTTTGATATCGAACCTAAAAAGCTACCTGATAGTATCAGATATCTGGTCTATAGCCGCTATGACAGCCGGCCATTAAGAGTCTCTTTGCCCAGTCTCAATGGAGACATGCAAATCAAATTCAAAGTAGAAGATGAAATTGCAAACAGAAGACGCGATCATACCTTAAAAGAACTAAAGGCTGATACTGTTCGTCTGCTTGATGATGGTGGTTTTAACGTATTGGAGGCTGCCGCTAAAGAGATGAGTCAGATTGATATTCCATTAACCGAACGGATCACTAAAGCAACTCTTGATACGCTGCTGCGGGCAGAACTTGTGAATAAGAACATTAATCTGGATTATAATTTCTGGCTTAAAAGTGTAACAAAAGATTCTGTGGTGTTTCGTAAAATATCAACAGTTTCAGGAGAGATCCTGCCTGCCAACACTTACAAAACGACACTTTTTAGTAATGACGTGCTCAGGGATCCTGGAATGCTGTATATTAACTTCCCGAATAAGAATGCAGCGATATTTGGTAACTTGAGTGTAACCATGGCTTCCTCAGCCGGGCTCCTGCTAGTCTTGATTTCTATCTTCTCTTATACCTTATATGCGATATTGAGACAGAAAAAAATTGCGGAGATGAAGACTGATTTCATTAACAATATGACGCATGAATTCAAGACCCCGGTTTCCACAATTATGATTGCCAGTGAAGCACTCAGAGATCCTGAAATCCAGGAGGATAAACAGCGGATTGGGAGACTTGCAGGAATTATATATGATGAAAATGTTCGTTTGGGCAATCATATTGAACGTGTCCTGAGTATTGCAAGACTAGATAAAAAAGAGCTGAAGCTTGAAGCGGAAGATGTAGATATGAACGAGCTGATTGCTGCTGTAGCAGATAGCATGAGTCTTCAGTTACAAAAGAAGGAAGCTACTTTGGTTTTAAATCTGGATGCCTCTTGTTCGGTAATCACGGGAGATGAGCTTCATTTGTCGAATGTAATTTATAACTTAATAGACAATGCAAACAAGTATAGCATTGAGCCGCCTCAAATTATATTAAGCACAAGGAGTTCTGGCAGAAATCTTTTTATAGATATTGAAGATAAAGGTATCGGGATGACAAAAGAGCAATGTAAACGAGCTTTTGATCAGTTTTACAGAGTACCTACTGGAAACTTACACGATGTAAAGGGGTTTGGACTGGGTTTAAACTATGTTCTTGATATCGTTACACAAATGAACGGAACTATAAAGGTGAAAAGTGAGAAGGACAAAGGAACAGTATTTGAAATAATTATACCCCTAAAATAACATGAAGAAAATTCTATTGGTTGAAGATGATCCTAATCTGGGAATGCTGCTGCAAGATTATTTACAGTTAAAGGGTAAATTTGATGTAGTGTTATGTGTTGATGGTGAAGAAGGTTTGCGGACTTTCAATAAACAGACTTTTGATTTGTGTATTCTCGATGTGATGATGCCGAAAAAAGATGGCTTTGCTTTGGGCAAGGAGATCCGGAAAATCAACGAAAATATCCCCATTATTTTTGCTACTGCAAAAGCAATGATGGAAGATAAAGCTTCAGCTTATGACTTAGGTGGCGATGATTATATTACAAAACCTTTTCGTATTGAAGAACTGTTACTTCGGATAAATGCTTTGCTTAAACGCGTGACAGCTAAAGAGACCAAAGTTATGGAGCCTGTTCAGTCTCAATTCCAGATCGGCAGCTATACCTTTGATTATACTACTCAGTTGATTCAGCATAACGGTCAGCAACAGAAACTTTCAACTAAGGAAGCAGAATTACTCCAGTTACTTTGTTTAAAACAAAATGCGGTTCTTACCCGTGAAGAAGCTTTGTTAAGTATCTGGCATGATGATAATTACTTTAATGGAAGAAGTATGGATGTGTTTCTGAGCAAACTTCGTAAGTATTTAAAGGAAGATCCTAAAGTGGAGATACTGAATGTGCATGGTAAGGGATATAAGCTTTTGATTAATTAGTTTCTAGAAAGCTTTAGTACCTTTGCTGTTCATCAATGGTGCAAAATATGAGTGAATACAATCCTGCTGAGCTGGCAGCTAAATTTATCAATTACACTTCCAGGCACATCTTTCTTACAGGGAAGGCGGGAACCGGGAAGACTACTTTTTTGAGAAATTTAATTGAGCTGACGCATAAAAAGGCTGTAATTGTAGCGCCAACAGGGATCGCTGCGATTAATGCCGCAGGTGTAACTATTCATTCGCTGTTTCAGCTTCCGTTTGGAACTTACCTGCCAAAACAGCCCGCTGTTGAACCAGTCAATCAGCAATACAATACGCCCAGGTCTATCGTTCGTCATTTGCAGATGAACACCACTAAAAGAAGAATATTTCAGGATCTGGAATTATTAATCATTGATGAAGTAAGTATGCTCCGTGCAGATTTGCTCGATGCCATCGATATGGTTCTGCGTTATATCAGAAAGAATAATGCCAGTTTTGGCGGGGTGCAGGTTTTATTTATTGGAGATCTTCACCAGCTGCCTCCGGTCGTTAAGTCTAATGAATGGCAGCTTTTAGGAGAGTTTTATAAAAGTGTATATTTCTTTGATGCCCATGCGCTTTACCATAATCCTCCGGTATATATTGAACTGGAAAAGATATACCGTCAGGCTGATTCTGTATTCATTGACTTGTTAAATAACTTAAGAAATAATGAGATTACAGCAGAGAATATAGCCCTGTTGGAGAAATACTATAAAGCTGGTTTCGAGCCAGCAAAAGATGATAAATACATCACGCTGACCACTCATAACCAGCGCGCAGATACTTTAAATAAGAAAAGTCTGGAGGAACTTGGAGGAAAGTCTTTCTTTTTTAAAGCGACTGTAGAAGATGAGTTCTCTGAAAATTCTTACCCTGCGGAGCATCAGTTGGAACTAAAACTGGGTGCCCAGATCATGTTTATTAAAAATGATCAGAGTGGTGAGCGCCGTTATTTTAATGGGAAAATAGCTATAGTGATTAGTCTTCAGAATGACGCGATAGAGGTAGAAACTGAAGGGGAGAGGGAAAGGATAATTCTTGAAAAATTTACCTGGAAAAATATAAGATACAGCAACCACAAAGTGACTAATGAGATTGAAGAAGAGGTAATTGGTAAGTTTATCCAGTATCCTATCAAACTGGCCTGGGCTATCACCGTGCATAAAAGTCAGGGTTTGACTTTTGATAAAGCCATCATTGATATTGGTAATGCTTTTGCTCCGGGACAAATTTATGTAGCCTTATCGCGGCTGCGTTCACTGGATGGACTGGTGCTGACTTCTCAGATTTCCAGAACAGGAATCAGACAGGATCAGAATGTGGCCCTGTTTTCAAAAAACAAACAGAAAGAAGAGGTGCTGAAGGCTCAGATAACGCAGGAGAGCGAAGCTTTTCTGAAAAGCTACCTGATGACTTGTTTTGATCTGACTACCCTTGATAATTATGTTTACGAACATGTTCATTCTTATAGTAAAGACATCAATAAGTCTGCGAAACAAAAGCACGTCAAATGGGCTCAGCAACTGCTAAAGGACCTGAGTGAGGTTAAGGGCAATGCAAATAAATTTCTGGCGCAAATTCAGCGGTTATGTGGTGATCAGTCTGAGGAAGGACTGGCAAATCTGCTGGTGAGAACTACAGCCGCAGAGTATTATTTTAATCCGCTTATACTGGATCTTTCCAAACGAATTTTTGACAGGATGGAATTAGTGAAACAAGATAAGCAGGTAACAGCTTTTCTGACTGAGTTGCTGGAGATGGAATCCTTGTTCTATGAACAGTTTAAAAAAATAAGAAAAGCTACCGGCTTGTTACAAGCAACCATAAACGGGACCGATTTTACAAAAACTGATGTAGGTTCTTTATTAAATCAAAAAGAGCGGGAAGCGCAGTTGAAAACGGTTTATGCGATGCCAAATCAATTGGATTTTACGGTGAAAAAGGAAAGGACTAAAAAGACTGCTGTACCTAAAAAACCGAAGGAGGATACCAAAGTCGTTTCTCTGGAAATGTTTTTAGAAGGGAAGAGTATCAGCGAAATTGCTGAAGAACGAAAAATGGTGGCTGGTACTATAGAGGGGCACCTTGCACATTATGTAGCCTTACAGGAAATTTCAGCTAAAGATATCTTAGGCGGTAAAAAATTGGATAAGATTCTTGAAGCTATTCAGTCGCTGAAAACAATGAGTCTGGCACCAATAAGGGAGCATTTAGGGAAGAGCTTTACCTTTGGGGAAATCAAGATAGGCATCGCTGCCCATCTTGCTAATAATTAGAACTTAATATTTCCTTCAAAAACAAGCTCTGCCGGACCGCAAAGAAATACGTTGGTGAATTCTTCCCCATCATAATTAAAACCGATACGGAGGTTTCCTCCCAGGACTTCTATTTCGGTAACCTGGCTTCCTGTTTTTGCGTTGTGTTTAGCCATAGCCAGTGCTACTGCCGTTACCCCGGTGCCGCAAGCAAAAGTTTCGTCTTCTACGCCACGTTCAAAAGTGCGTACAAATAAGTGATCTCCTTTGTCTTCCACAAAATTGACATTGATACCTTCCTGTTTATAGGTCAGATTATTCCGGATTTTTTTGCCCTTTTTAAAGACATCCATTTCTTTCAATTCTGTGACCTGTTCCACATAGTGTGGAGAACCAGTGTTTAAAACGTAAGCATCACCATCTTTAGTGATTTTATGGACATCAATCATTTGTAAGTCAACCCAGTCACCTTTTGCTGTAATTTTGGCATAATGCGGGCCATCTACTGCCAAAAAATTAGTTTGACTGTCAATAATTCCAAGGTGTTTCGCGAAGGCTACAATACATCGTCCTCCGTTTCCACACATACTACCTACTTTTCCGTCGGCATTGAAATAAATCATCTCAAAATCGTATTCGGAGTGATTCTGTAAGAGCATTAAACCATCTGCTCCAACGCCAAAACGCCTGTCACACAATTGGTGAACAAGATTATTATCCTTATATTCAAATGTTTGACGGCGGTTATCGATTAAAACAAAATCGTTGCCTGCTCCCTGGTATTTATAGAAGTGGGGTCTTAACGGATCGCTGAATTTGGTATTTAACATTTTTTAACAATTAAGGGATGCTTTGATGACACAAATATCGTTGTATTGGTATTAAATTTGAATTGTTAGACAAAAGAAATTGAATAATACGCACAAAAGAAACCTGTATGAGTTTACATTGTTCAAATTAATGAATAAACTTAGGCTCACACAAGCTTCATCACCATTTAAATATTAAATTAACAAACTAATGAAAAAAATAGCATTAATAGTTTTAGCTGCATTCATTGGAGGTGCAGTAGCAATTGGCGGTTATAAAATGTTGGAGCATAATACCAACGGGTTAACACTGGCTGAAAAGCAAAATGTTCTTTTTGCCAGTAATCCATCAAAAATATCTTCAACGGGGGCAATTGACTTCGTTCAGGCTGCTGCTGCGGTTTCACCGGCAGTAGTGCATATCAGAACTACTTTTAAATCTGAAGGTTCAGAGGGCGGAGGATCAGGCTCTCCTATGGACATGATGGAGGAGTTTTTTGGTGGCCGTGGCAGAAGAACGCGCGGTGCACCCAGAGCTGCTTCTGGTTCGGGTGTAATCTTAACGCCAGATGGTTATATCGTGACGAACAATCACGTTGTAGATAATGCGGAGAAAATACAGGTAGTCTTATCTGATCGTCGTAAAGTTGAGGCTAAAGTAATTGGCCGAGACCCGAATACAGATCTTGCGTTAATTAAAGTTGACGCAACAGATTTACCTGTCGTTAAAATGGGTAATTCTGATAATGTTCAGGTTGGAGAATGGGTTTTAGCTGTTGGCTTCCCATTAGATTTACAGACTACGGTTACAGCAGGTATTGTAAGTGCTAAATCGCGTGCAATTGGTATTTTAAACAGAGATCAGCAGCCAACTGAGGAAGAATATGACGAATATCAGCGTACAGGTAAAGCTCCTGCAAGAACGAACAGTGCGATAGAATCTTATATTCAGACTGATGCAGCGATTAACCCTGGAAACAGTGGTGGAGCATTGGTCAATGCAAATGGTGAACTGATTGGAATCAATGCTGCGATAGCTTCTCAAACAGGTACAAATGAAGGTTATGGTTTTGCCATTCCAGTTAACCTGGCTAAAAAGATTCTTGAAGATTTCAAGAAATACGGAAGTGTAAAACGCGGTTATGTAGGTGTTACTTTCCAGGAATTGAATGCTGATGCAGCAGAAAACCTGAAAATTAATGATGTTTCCGGACTCTATGTAAATGATGTGATGCCAAATGGTGGTGGTGCTGCTGCTGGAATTAAGAAAGGTGACATCATCAAAAAGGTAGAAGGCAAAGAGGTTTTTGCTTCTCCTGATCTTCAGGAAAAAATTGGAAGGATGAGTCCTGGTGATAAAGTTCAGCTGACTTTATCCAGAGATGGAAAAGAACAAATTGTTAACGTTACTTTAAAAGGTGACGAAAGTTTAAATAAACCAAAAAATACCGTTCTGGCAAAAACAACAGGAGCAACCATGGGAAAACTGGGGGCTTCATTTGCACCGGCATCAGCTGCAACCAAAGCTAAATTTGGTGCTAAAAACGGAGTTGTTGTTACTGCTGTTGAGCCGGGTAAGGCTTTTGATAACCTGGATATTCCTAAGGGATTGCTGGTGACATCTATTAACGGAAAACCAGTTAACAGTGCAAAAGATGTTGAGGCAGCATTGCCAACTTCTAAAAATGGAAAGACGACCGTGGCAGGAATTGGGCCTAACGGAAACTATACTTTCAGCTTTAACTAATTATTTAGATTTTAAAGAATTTCTGACGGGAGGCAATCACGATTGCTTCCCGTTTTTTATGCTCACAAATTTGTGTAATTTGTACAAGAACCCCCTAAAACTTAGAACGTTTCTAAATAGTTTATTTATTGATTTTTACTGTAATTCTTGTATAAATTAAGTCATTTATTAAATACTTTTGCAGGAATAGAACTCAAAAATATAAATCTAATGGCTAGTTTCGGAAACGCTTTTTCCTCGTCTATAGGAAAAAAACTAATAATGGGTATCACCGGCCTGTTTCTTATTTTATTTCTAATTGTGCATTGCTTTATCAATTCATTGATATTTGTGAATGACGGTGGATTAACATTCAATCTTGGTGCTCACTTTATGGCTACAAACTGGTTAATCAGAGGGTCTGAAGTTATCCTGATGGTTGGTCTGCTTGCTCACATTGTACAAGGACTTCGTCTGACTTTTCAAAATCAGGCTGCACGTCCTGTAAAGTATGCAGTAAACGATGGGAATGCAAATAGTAAATGGTACTCCCGTTCAATGGGATTATTAGGGACATTATTGCTTATTTTCCTGATTGTGCATTTATCTAATTTCTGGGTAGTATCTCGTTTTACCGGGATTCCGACCAAAGATTTAAATGGACATGAAGATTTGTTTGCAGTAATGAGAGAAACTTTTACTAATGTTTGGATTGTAGTTTTATATGTCCTTGCAATGGCATCATTGGCTTACCATTTATTACATGGTTTTGCTTCTGCGTTTCAGACATTGGGGTGGAATCATAAGAAATACACTCCCCTGATTAAAGGATTAGGTGTATGGTATTCGATTATCATTGCTTTACTTTTTGCTGCTATGCCTATTGCAATGTATGCAGGACTTATTAAATAAAATTTCGAACGTATAAAACGCTAAATAAAATGGCAGATTTTAATGCAAATATACCGGAAGGGGAACTGACCGTGAAATGGACTAAACTGAGGTCTTCAATGCCTCTGGTTAATCCTGCGAATAAAAGAAGTATAGAAATTGTGGTAGTAGGTTCAGGACTTGCAGGTGCTTCGGCAGCAGCGACCCTGGCTGAAATGGGATATAAAGTTAAATGTTTTTGTTTCCAGGATTCACCAAGAAGAGCTCACTCTATTGCAGCTCAGGGTGGTATCAATGCAGCAAAAAACTACCAGAATGACGGTGATAGTGTTTACCGTTTATTCTACGATACAATTAAAGGTGGTGATTACCGTGCCCGTGAAGCTAACGTTCACCGTTTAGCAGAGGTAAGTGCAAATATTATTGACCAGTGTGTTGCTCAGGGAGTTCCTTTAGCAAGAGAGTATGGTGGATTACTTGATAACCGTTCATTCGGCGGTACCCAGGTTCAACGTACCTTTTATGCTGCGGGTCAAACTGGTCAGCAATTGCTTTTAGGCGCATACAGTGCTTTAGAGCGTCAGATTGGTATGGGTAAAGTAGAGATGTTTACCCGTCACGAAATGCTTGATGTAGTTGTAATTGAAGGAAAAGCACGCGGTATTATAGCACGTAACTTAATTACTGGAGAATTAGAACGTCATTTTGGTCATGCTGTATTGTTAGGAACTGGTGGTTACGGAAACGTATTCTATCTTTCTACCAATGCAATGGGTAGCAACGTTACTGCTGCCTGGAAAGCACATAAAAAAGGAGCTTTCTTTGGTAATCCTTGTTTTACCCAGATTCACCCAACATGTATCCCGGTATCAGGAGATCACCAGTCTAAATTAACCTTGATGTCGGAGTCATTACGTAATGACGGACGTATCTGGGTTCCTAAGAAAAAAGACGATCAGCGTAAAGCAACAGATATTCCTGAAGAGGAAAGAGATTATTACTTAGAGCGTCGTTACCCTGCTTTCGGTAACCTTGTACCACGCGATGTGGCTTCAAGAGCAGCGAAAGAGCGTTGTGATGCAGGATATGGAGTAGGTGTTTCAAAGCTTGCAGTTTACCTGGATTTCAAAGCGAATACAGAACGTTACGGACGTATTGAAGCTTCTAAACATAACATTCACAATCCTGATAAGGAAACCTGCATGCGTTTAGGTCGCGATGTAATCAAAGAAAAATACGGAAACTTGTTTGACATGTACAAACAAATTACCGGTGAAGATCCTTATGAATTACCAATGCGTATTTATCCAGCGGTTCACTATACTATGGGTGGATTATGGGTAGATTATAACCTGATGACAACTGTACCAGGTTTATATGCTTTAGGTGAAGCTAACTTCTCAGATCACGGTGCGAACCGCTTAGGAGCTTCTGCTTTGATGCAGGGACTTGCAGATGGTTATTTCGTGATCCCTTATACTATTGGTGCTTATATCTCTAAAGAACTGGCTACTAAAGCAATTCCTTTAGATCATCCTGCATTTGTGGAAGCTGAAGCTAGTGTTAAGGCTATCCTTGATAAATTCATTGGCATTAAGGGAACAAAATCTGTAGATTTCTTCCATAAGAAATTAGGAAAGATCATGTGGGAAAAATGTGGAATGGCCCGTAATGCAAAAGGATTATCAGAAGCGATTGTAGAAATCCAGCAATTGCGTAAAGATTTCTGGTCAGATTTGCGCGTTCCAGGAGTAACAGATGAGTTCAATCCTGAATTAGAAAAAGCTGGCCGTGTGGCTGACTTTATTGAGTTAGGCGAACTGATGTGTATGGATGCATTGAACAGAAATGAGTCTTGTGGAGGTCACTTCAGAGAAGAATATCAGACTGAAGAAGGCGAGGCTTTGAGGGATGATGAAAACTATGCTTACGTATCTGCATGGGAATACAAGGATGATGTTAAATTTGAACTTCATAAAGAAGAACTAAAATTTGAGAACATCAAAATTGCACAAAGAAGTTATAAATAATCTAGTACTAAAATCTCAATACCATGAGTACAGGAAATATGAATTTAACGCTGAAAATCTGGCGTCAGAAGAATAACAAAGCCAAAGGTAATTTGGTAGATTACAAAATATCAGAAATTTCACCTGATATGTCTTTCTTAGAAATGTTCGACGTTTTAAATGAGCAACTAATTAATAAAGGTGAAGAGCCGGTAGTTTTCGATCATGATTGCAGAGAAGGTATTTGTGGTGCATGTTCAATGTATATAAACGGAAGACCACATGGACCAAAAGAAGGTATTACTACCTGTCAGCTGCACATGCGTTCTTTTAAAGATGGCGATACTATTGTAGTAGAACCATGGAGAGCTAAGGCTTTTCCAGTAATTAAAGATTTAACAGTTGACCGTACTGCATTTGATAGAATTATTGCTTCAGGAGGGTTTATTTCAGTGAATACAGGTAATGCGCAGGATGCGAATGCACTGCCAATTCCTAAGTTCCAGGCAGATCTATCATTCGAAGCGGCTGCTTGTATTGGCTGCGGTGCTTGTGTAGCTACTTGCAAAAATGCATCAGCGATGTTATTTACTTCTGCTAAGATTTCACAATTAGCGTTACTGCCTCAGGGTCAGCCAGAACGCTACCGTCGTGCACAAAGTATGGTTGCGCAGATGGATGCTGAAGGTTTTGGTAACTGTACAAATACAGGTGCTTGTGAAGCTGAATGCCCTAAAGGAATCTCTTTAGAAAATATTGCAAGAATGAACAGAGATTTTTATTCAGCAAAATTTGTTTCTGAAGAAGAAGTTTAATAAATTTAGGCAACGAGACAAGGATTTTTAACACAAAACCCCGGCTATTTTAGCTGGGGTTTTGTGTTAAATGTCTAAAGCGTATTTTAGTTCTTCTTTTTAGTTACGACCTGAATAGCTCCATTTTTGCCTGCATCACCATAAAGCACTATCGCTTTTTCACTCTTTATTACAGTCATAGACTCGATGTCATTCGGAGAGATTTTCTCCAAAGCAGTTTTATCTGTAGCAGGCTTGCCATCTATGATATAGAGTGGGGCTGCTCCAGTTTCTATTGGTATAGCGGACGTTTTATTTTCCTGAGTTAGTGTAAATGAAATTGGGATATTATATTTAACGCGAACAGGAACACCGTCCTGTGTGCCAGGTGTCCATTTTGGACTGCTTGACAATAATCTTACAGCCTCTTCGTCAGTTCCCCAACCAAGTTTACGTTCCACTTTAATGTCCTTCAGCTCTCCTGTTTTTTCTACGATAAAGGATAAAAACACCTTTCCTTGAATGTTGTTCTTCACTGCTTCTGCTGGATATCGCACTGCTTTATGCAAGTAAGCATAGAAGTGATCCATACCTCCAGGGAAACCAGGTTGAGTATCTATGGATACAAAATCATAAACTTTAGCTTCGGTATCTTGAGGCTGGGTTTTGCTATCATAATTACTGATTATTGTAATTAATCTAAGAGGTTTATATCCTTTTAGATTAATATTTTGTGTGTTTTTAAGCGGCGTAGTTGCTCCATTCATCCTGAAGGCAATAGTTATGCTATACTGACCATTTTCTGTTGATTTAAACCCGTTAAAATTCAAAATAGTTTTCATGACCTCAGCATCACAACCCGAGCCGAGCTGGGTAACTGTACCCACATTCTTAGGTTCATTATTCTGTAGAGTAAACTTAATCGTTACATTACCTTGCAGCTGATCCTTATAAGCGGCAACAGGGTATTTGATACTCTTTGCCAGATAAGCGTAGAAAGGAGCCCATGAACCAGTCTCTTTTTTTACAGGGCCAGCTTTAATTATTGGCAAAGATGGTTCAGGAAGTGAGATCGGTACGGAAATCTCCTCGGCTACTTTTCTTAAACTTTCATTTTTATTGATCGTCGCAGAAGATAGCAGCAAGGTGACTGCGAATAGTGGTAAAAACAGGCCATATTTTAACACGGCTGTCTTTGCAGAGCGTTTTTTGTATAACATAAATACTCGTTTTTTAATTAATGATTGATTGAAAAAACTATTAGTTAGTATATTCTGGTTTACTCCAAATGCCTGGCTTAAGATCAGCATGGCATAAGTTTCTTTATCGCCCTGAAATTTGGCAGCTTCTTCATCAGCCAGATACTCATGAATATTTTTTATAGTTGTTTTATAGAAATAAATGATAGGATTACACCAAACCAGAACGCCCAATAATTCAAAAAATAGTACATCGAACGTATGGTGCTGACGAATATGTATCTCTTCATGTCTTTCTATAGTATCCAGACCAGGAAGTGCCGGGTCAATTACCTTTCTACCAAGGAATGAAAAGGCCATGCCAGCTGGATTTGCCCGGAAGAGTTTTTTTACAGCGAATAGCTGGAAAATGAATCGTCCAAGAAAGAATAATATGCCAAGAATGTAAAGTACTATCAGTGCCTGAATCAGACTAAACGGATTACTTTCATCAGGAGCTACCGTACCCTGTGCTATCATGGTCAGCTGGTCAATACTGATTTTGATTTGCTGCGTAGCCGGTTGTCTTACAAACCATTCTGGTCTTAAAAATGGGATAATCAGGGAAAGTCCACCCGCAGCAATCAGGTACATCCTGTTCAGTACAAAGTAGGTTTCCTTATCCAGTAACAATTTATAGAATGCATAAAATATAACTAGGTATATATTTACTTGCAGGAAGTAGTGGGCCCAGGTCATTTTGATTTGTTTTTAAGTTTGCTGATCATTTTAAGAATTTCATCCACATCACCTACATCCATCTTTTCTTCCTTAACAAAAAAGGAAAACATGCTCTCTACAGAATTTTCAAAGTAGTTGCCCAGTAGTTTTTCAGTAGCATGGCGCTTATAATCCTCTTTAGAGATTAACGCATAGTACTGGTGGGCTTTTCCAAAAGCCTCATGGGCGATAAACCCTTTAACTTCTAATATTCGAATAATAGTAGAGACGGTGTTGTAAGCAGGTTTAGGTTCAGGCAAAAAATCCATTACATCTTTGACGAAACCCTTTTCAATTTGCCAGATAATTTGCATCAGTTGTTCTTCTGCTTTTGTCAGATCTTTAATTTCCATATGTCTTTGTTCTTTGTATTTGGTTAAAACTAAAAAACTAGTTACATAAATGTATGAACTAAATATTTAGTTTCAAAGGTTATTTACAAAAAAAATATGGTGACCATCCAGCCACCATATTACTATTAACTAAAAACTAAATTACGAGGGAAGGTCCAGGGTTATTTCATCTGGTATGCTGCTTTAGCAATTTCATTTGCTGGTGCAGATTTCATTGCGATTTCATCACGCTGAATCGTGTTTTTATTGCTGGCTAAAGCAAAAATCATCATTACAAAAACAGGGATCAGTAAGAGTATAAAAGGAGAGACGTTCGTTAACTTTTTCATGATATAACTTTTTATATTGGTCAGTGTACTGATTTCTAATTGATATGAAACATGCGATCTGTTGTTTACATTATTTTTGAAGTATTGAAGAGATGCAGTTTTCATAATTGTTTCGTTTTGATGAAACAAATAGACTCATAAAATTAATGCTGGTAAAATGTTTTATACCAAGTGGATATAATTATAGATCAACGGGGATTTGGACCGTTAAATCGCAGAAAGCATAATTTTAAGGCGTTCGTAGAAAAAAAATGCCAGTTCGTCGAAAGCTACGGTTGAAAAACGTTACTTTCATTACTTTGGAAGGCTTCTGTATAGGGCTTCAGTTTAAAACAATAAATTCTAATGAAGGATAAAAGAGAGTTCATAGCGCATTTAGTCTACTGGCTGTTTCTTATAGTTATTCTATGCCTGACTATGCTTGTCAGCGCTAAGAATATTACTATGTCAGAGTTCATGGTTGTCTTTGGTTATTTTTCGATCATCAATATTTCTATATTTTATATTAACTATACCCTTCTTATTCCACAGTTGCTTAAAAGATATTGGGTATATGTCCTCTCTATCATTGTCCTGATTATTGTAATGGCAGGTGTTAAAACAATTTTTGCAGTGCTTTACAGGGATGTGATCCTGGTAAAGGGTACCAATCCTAAAACTGGCTTAATGGAATACAGGGATCTCATATCCTACATGATCATGACCATATTTGTTTCCGGCTTCTTTATTATATCGAGTTGCCTGATCAAGTTTATGTTGGATTGGTTTAGCAATATCCGTATTCAACGAAGTCTTGAGACAGAAAAAAAAGATATGGAGCTGCAATTTCTGAAATCTCAGCTCAATCCACATTTCCTTTTCAATTCTTTAAATAACATCTATTCATTGGCCTATCAGAAATCAGATAAAACCGCAGATGCGATCATGAAGTTATCAGAGATCATGCGTTATATGATTTATGAAAGTAATGACAGCTGGGTGGCTCTGAGCAAAGAAATTGAATACGTAAAAAGCTATATTGAGTTGCAAAAGCTGCGTTTTAAAAACGGTGCGGCAGTAGAAATGACCTTAAGTGGTGAGATTGATGATCAGCAAATTATACCCCTGGTTCTAATTTCCTTTGTGGAAAATGCCTTCAAGCATGGGGTTGCCAATGATCCAAAAGATCCAATCCGGATAAATATTATTGCGAATCAGAAAATACTACATTTCAGCATCACAAATAAGAAGAGTAATGGTAATAAAGATGAAGTAGGCGGAGTGGGATTGAATAATGTGGAGCGTCGCTTACAGTTACTTTATCCCGAAAGATATAAGTTAAATATCGTAAATTCGGCTACCCATTATACAAGCGAACTCATGCTTGATATATAAAAAAATCAACTTAAGATAAAATAATTACAAATGACACTAAAATGTATAGCCGTAGATGATGAGCCATTGGCGCTCGATATCATTGAAGATTATGTTTCAAAAGTGCCCTTTCTGGAGCTGGTAAAAAGAACAGAAAATGCAATAGAGGCCTTGCAGTTAGTTCAGGCAGGCGGCATAGATTTGGTATTTCTGGACATTCAGATGCCAGATTTGACGGGTATTCAGTTCCTGAAAATTGCCAATAACAAAGCCAGTTATATTTTGACCACAGCCTATTCACAATATGCCCTGGAAAGCTATGATTTAAACGTATCTGATTACTTATTGAAACCCATAGCTTTTGACCGGTTTTATAAAGCCGTAGAAAAAGTACATAATCAGCATAAAAACAATGCAGAGGTGGTAGCTCCTCCCGCTCCCGTAGCCATTGTAGCTCCTGTTCCAGTAATAGCTCAACCAGTTCAGGACTTTATCTTTGTGAAAACCGAGCACAAAATTCAGAAAATTGAGCTGAGCGACATTCTTTATATCGAAGGTCTGAAAGACTACATCTCTATTTTCACAAAGACAGAGCGGGTTATTACTCTACAGAATATGAAAAAGATGGAGGAGACGTTACCATCTAGTCAATTCATTAGAGTACATAAGTCCTATATCATTGCACTTGATAAAATAGAAAGCATAGAACGTAGCCGTATTGCAATCTGCGGAAAGATTATTCCGATAGGGGATACCTACCGGGATGAATTTTTCAAACGGATAGAAAACAAAAATATTTAGCCTGTTTACTGTTGATTTAAAGCTTTCCTGATAGCTTGTTCGGCCGCTAGGGTAATTTCTTCAGGATTCAGGCCCGTCGTTGTAAGCGGAGGAAGGACAGTCCATCGGATCTTTTCTCCACAACTTAGTGGGAAAGGCCCATACTGTACAATTTTCCAGGAGTTCTCAATGGCTATCGGAACAATAAGCGCATCCGGAGCTGCCTTTAACAAAGTCGCAATTCCCCCGACCTGAAAAGGTTTCATTTTGCCATCTTTTGCCCTGGTACCCTCTGCAAAGATCATGGCTGACCAGTTATTCTCCTGCATTCTTCTACCCAGTTTGATGATTTCAGAAACCGCCTGTTTACTATCCTTCCGATTAATATTTGCGCCCCCCCCGTACTTTAAATTAAAGGATATCGAAGGAATGCCCTTAGTCAGTTCAATTTTTGAAATGAACTTTACATGATGTTTCCTTAAAAACCAGATAATACCTGGAATATCGTACATACTCTGGTGATTGGCTACAAAAAGAATAGGTCTGTCCGTTGGTAAATCCTGATGATTAATAAAAGTTGTTGAATTGCCTAAAAACACCTGGCAATAAGTCAGAAAGAAATTCAGGAAATCTACTGAAACCTTATGCGCCTTATAGCCAAATAAGCGATAGCACACCCATTGAACAGGCTGAAAGATAACCAGTGTCAAAAAAAAGAAAATGTAAAATACAGGAGTAAAGATATATCCCAAAAATTTGTTCATATGATAATTATAATTTGCCTTCAAGTATTAATATTTTGGTCTTCAATAATGCTGCAACGCTCATGCTATCAGTAATTCTCCCATCCACAGCCATTTGATAAGCCTCCTCAAACGGTAGCTTCCGCAGCACTAGTTCTTCCGTCTCTTCCGGTTCAGCTTCCCCCATGGTAAGACCTCTGGCCACATAAATTATAGCCAGTTCATTGCTTACTGAATTCGATAAATGCATCCTTTGGATCTCTATCCACTCGTCTGCTGCCAAACCAGTTTCCTCCTGCAATTCACGTTTGGCACTATCCAGCGGTGGTAAATCCAGCGGGCCGCCACCTTCAGGAATCTCCCAGCTATAAGCCTTCAGTGGAAAACGATACTGTCCAACAATCCATGTATTCATTTCTTCATCCAGCGGTAGAATACCGATCGCATAATTCCGGAAATGTACTTCCCCATAAATGCCCTTCCCACCAGAAGGATTAATGACATTATGTTCAATTACCCCAATCCAATTATTTTCATAAACCTTACGGCTATCGACAATAGTCCAGGGGTTGATATTTTCCATGTCCGCAAGTTACAAAATTTCTAAAATTGTGAGTCAGTCAGTTTTCATCCCCTATAAAATTGGCTAATTATAGGCGTCTGTGTAAATTTACACAGGTGTCAGCATAGATGAATCATAAGCTTTAAACAGTTATGTGGGGAGAACATCCTTGGGATAATGATCGCGCTCCCGATTGGTTTGGCGTGATGATGGATAAAACAGGTCTGGCAGGATACGTCCGGGAAACTTTATCAACAGAAATTAACAAAGACAGCGCTGAGGTACTTAGGACCGCTGCATTTTGCCTTATACAATTCGGGCACATTTATGTCTGGCCGCACGAAGGCCTGAAAGGTGATCTGACCCTTGGAATAGCCGCACTTCAGCAAGTCTTAACAGACAATGAATATTGTTATTCCGAGGAAATAACTGCTGATATCCGGGCCGAATTATTGCAACTCGAAGAACGAAAAGAGAATATAATCGGCTAATCATAGAGCAAAAGGAAGAGCAATGAAAAAGCAAATGCTATAGAAAGGGACTTTAGGAAGGGTAATGAAAGAGCAAAACCAATGAAAAAGGTGTGGAGTATCCACATTGACGGTTTCGCCAGTTTTGTAATCATTTAATTTCTATCAGGGGCAGTAGTGGTGATCTTTGGCAGTAAAATACTCTCCTTTAGGTTTTCTTTTAACATGACGCAGAAGGAAAGCCCGATGTCACCTGGTTTTTCCAAAGAATTATAAAAATAGCGAACCTGGTTTTTTAGACCTTATTTCTCGTTTCAGAGAAATACCAGTCAAAAAAACCAGGTTCGCTATTTTTATAACCCTTAGAAAAACCCCCTTTGACGAAGCTTCCTTAAAAGGAACCTTCGTCGGGTTTACCCTCCTGTTGTTCTGCTTTCTTAGCCTTCTTCATAAAACTAGTTTTCCCGAATCTATAAGAAAAAGTCAGATTCCCCATTGGACCCTGCTGATATCTTTGAAATTCAACAATTGTATTTGCATCCTGCGTGATCATCCCCCATTTTCTCGTATTAAAAATATCCCTCACATTTAAACTAAGCGAAGCCTTCTTATTTTTAAAATCATATTTCGCACCACCATCAACCCCGTACATCGCCTTTCTTGTACCCTGAGCCAATACCTGAGAAGAATTATAATCAGCTCTTACCTGAAGTGTAATACTGTGCGGCAGCACAAAATTATTAGTCACATTCGCATTCCAGCTAAATCCAGAATTCCCCTTAATATTATAAGCAGGAGCAGCATCAATTTTACTATGGTAAATATTCAAGTTAGCCATAAAATTCCATGCCTTCACTACATCAACCTTACCAATAAACTCCAATCCACTTGAAAGATCCTTTGTTAAGTTCAATGGCGTAGTGATAATCACCCCATCCGCATTAGGAATAGAGCGTACCCTTTGGATCAGATCATTAGTCTGTCTTGCATAAGCGCTGGAAATAAGTGTCACTTTAGGCCAAAACTTACTATATCCCAATTCGAAAGAATGAACATCTTCCGGAAGCAGATTTGGATTACCCTGGCGCCAGTTTAATGGGTCAGAATAATCAATAAAGGGATTCGTATCCCATGGTCTTGGTCTGTTTACCCTTCTGGTATAGCTTAACTGGATCTGCTGTTCTCCAGTAAACTTCTGCGTCAGGTAAACACTTGGATACAATCTTTTATAAGCAATACGTGCAGGAGCAGAAATCATCTGACCAGTTTGATCGTAACCTCCAGAAGTCGTATTTAATAGCGCATCCTCAGCTCTTAAACCAATCTGATAGCCAAAGTTCTTAATTTGATTCTGATAATTAATATACAAAGCATGAACCTGATCCTTACTGTCAAACTGGTTTGATAAAGGTAAATTATCATCATAAGCACCAGTTACAGGATTGTATTTTTTCGCTACAGTATTTGCATCCGAAAACTTGATCTGGCTGCGGTAACCTGTTTCAATTTTTCCCAATTTGCCCAGAGGCATTGTATAATCCAGCTGTACATTATAATTTTTATTTGTACCATCGTTCGTGTTGTTCAGCAATTGAGGATCGGCCGTTACAGGAAGCCCGTTTAAACTATATATAGAAGTATTATAAAGCTGGAAATTATCATTCGTTCCATTCGAATACCCAAAGTTAAAAGTCAGCTCCTGGTTAGGCTTAAACTTGTGACTATAATCCAGATTCAGGTCATA
Organism: Pedobacter sp. PAMC26386; assembly: GCA_014302835.1. Lineage (GTDB taxonomy): Bacteria > Bacteroidota > Bacteroidia > Sphingobacteriales > Sphingobacteriaceae > Pedobacter. Next base: position 4,371,505 of record CP060294.1, on the reverse strand, counting down.
ACTGTGCCCACTTCCATTATTCGTATTCATTCGTTTGCTAAATTCCAGCGGGACTCTTCCCTGTCTATACTTATTAATATCCAGAAACTCCGTGCGATCATTATCTCGTCTGTTATAGCCAGCAGAGAAACTTAGAATATCTTTGTCTGTCAGGTAATAGTCCAGCCCGGCTTTTGCATTATGACTTTTGTCGGTCGAAGTAAAGCGACTAAGCTGGTCAGCAAAAGCCAGCGAATCCTTGCGCGTCAGGTATTGGATATTGTTATATCCACCACCAGGACGGTTTCCATAACGATAGCCATAATTTCCATAAATATTGATCTTTTTATTCTGGAAGCTTAAGCTCAAATTTCCATTGTAATTATCCCTGTTGCCCGCAGTCAAAGCCACATTTCCATTGAAACCCAGTTTCGTGTTCTTTTTCAGAACGATATTAATAATACCAGACTGACCTTCAGCATCATATTTGGCTGACGGATTCGTGATTACCTCAACCGTTTCAATAGAGCTTGCGGGGATAGAGGCCAGGACCTGCGCAATATTCCCCCCCGCAATTAACGATGGTTTTCCATCTATTAACACCTTTACACCTGTAGAGCCTCTCAGGCTTACATTCCCATCAACATCAGTTTGAACGGAAGGTACATTTTGCAGTAAGTCTCCAGCAGAACCGCCCTCACTTACTAAACTCTGGTCTACTGAAAATACCTTTTTATCAATACCCAGCTGGATCGGTGTTTTTTGCGCTGTGATGGTAACTTCGCTCAGTACATTTCCTTTTGCAGCTTTCATTTTTATTGTACCTAAATTAATCAGATGCTGGGTCTTGGTAATTGCCACCGAATCTCTAACCATAGTTTGGTAGCCTACATAACTGATTTTAAAAGTAAAAACACCAGCAGGCACATCGTTCATGATCAATGAACCGTCAGCATCAGTCTGAGCCACCTTTACAGTCGCTTTAGTTTTTCTATTAATTAATATTGCGGTAGCGAAAGGAACTGTTTCATTATTTTGGATGTCTACTACTTTTCCAGTAAGTTTACCTGAGGCAGGAGTTTGTGCATTGAGTTGAAAGATTGTAGTGCAAATAGTGACGGTTACAAATAGAAATTTAAAAAGATATTGCTTCATTTAGAGTGGTGTGTAGTTTTAGGTTTTTTATATAACGGCAAAGTAACGGCCTGAGAATGGGAAAAAAGGGGGGTAACTATTTTATTACAACAGGATTATGGGTAATTACAGTAATATTTTTGTGAATGAAGGATTGACTTATTCCCAATATAGGGATTTGATAGATTCTCTTCTTAAAGGCAATAAAACAACGGGTGACGATCATAGTGAAGCGATGCTGCACTATAGTAAAATGAATGTACAGCGGATGAAAAGGGTCGATAAAACTGCCGTGCTCAATGAAGGTTTTATACAACAGATCGATAAGCTAAAGAAGAGTTATCAGTTATTGGTCATTTCGGAAGGATGGTGTGGAGATGCCGCCCAGATTGTTCCAATCTTTCATAAAATAACTCAGTTTGCTCCAGACAAATTTTCATTACGTTTTGTGTTCAGAGATCAACACCTGCCACTGATTGATGCACATCTGACTAATGGGGGCAGAGCCATTCCAGTCTTATTATTACTGGATGTACAAGGTGAACTGATTTCGAAATGGGGTCCCAGGCCAGAAGTCCTTCAACATTTATTAGGGGATTGGAAGACTGAAATTTCTGATATGTTTGAATTAGCGGAGCGATTGCACTTATGGTATGCGAGGGATAAAACGCAAGCTACGCAGCAAGAGCTAACAGCACTGATCAGCAATTTGGAATAGAAAGGATAATAAATTAAGCTGTTAATCTACAGTTACCGTTAATCCTTCCTGCTGAAGGATTTTACGGTATACCTCCATTTCCGTGAAAGAACCTTCCAATACAGCACATTTACCTTTATTATGGACTTCCCATGCAATTTTTTCTGCTTGTGTTTCCGTATAGTCAAGGTATTTTGTCATACAGTAAATTACGTGGTCAAAAGTATTTACATCATCATTCCATAAAATCAGTCTATGGGAGGTTTTAAGTGAAGTTAAGATCTCCTCAAGTGTAAATGTTTCTTCTTTTGTTTCTGTCGACATGATACAAAAATAAGCTATTTTAAAAATAAGAGTCTGTTTAATTTATAATTTTAAACAGACTCTTATTTAATTTGATTTTTTTGACGAAAAGCAAACAGATTAACTGCCTTTGGCTGATCTGGTCATTTGTTCAAAGGCATCCCACATTTCGCCTGGAATAGCTTCCAGACCATTGAATTGTCCTGCTCCCTGTAACCATTCCCCACCATCAATGCTAATTACTTCCCCATTGATATAACCAGAGAAATCACTCACCAGGAATGCAGCAAGATTTGCCAGTTCCTGATGTTCGCCAACACGTTTTAGTGGCACACGATTCTTAAAGTCAAATTTTTCTGCCAGATCGCCGGGAAGAAGACGCTCCCAAGCGCCTTTAGTAGGGAAAGGACCCGGTGCAATTGCATTCGTTCTGATCCCGTATTTTCCCCATTCCACAGCAAGTGATCGCGTCATGGCTAGTACACCACCTTTGGCACAGGCCGAAGGCACTACAAAAGCAGAGCCTGTAAATGCATAAGTTGTAACAATATTTAAAATACTCGCAGGTTGTTTTTCTTTGATCCAGTGTTTACCAAAGGCAAGCGTACAATTGACCGATCCCTTTAAAACAATGTCTATTACCGTTGAAAAGGCATTGGCCGAGAGACGTTCTGTCGGTGAGATGAAATTTCCCGCTGCATTATTCAGCAGGCTATCCACACGTCCAAATCTTTTAAGTGTTTCTGCCAATACATTTTCTACCTGTTCGTAATCCCGGACATCACAAGTTACGGCAAGTACTTTTCCACCTGTTTCTTTTTCCAGTTCATCTGCTGTTTTTTGCAGTACATCAGCTTTACGGCTGGTAATGACAAGGTTGGCGCCAAGTTTTAGGAAATAGGTACCCATTGCTTTACCCAGACCAGTGCCACCGCCAGTAATCACAATTGTTTTGCCTTTTAAAGCATCATCTCTTAACATCGGTTGATTGTACATTGCTTATTTCTTTTGAAGGTTATCAATTATCATTTTCAGAATATTTCTCGTCGCTGGAGACCACCATTGCGCAAGCATAATTTTCAGCGCATCAGACTGATCAGCAGCAGTCGCCGTAATCAGCTCTTTTCTTATGTTCAATTTGCTTTGCTGCCAGGTATTTGGTTCCAGCGCCATATATTTTCTAATCCTGCGCTCAGCAGCAGTCATAATACTATCCGGGTTAACCAGTTCATCTACCAGTCCAATGTTTAAAGCCTCTTCAGGGCTGAATAATTTACCTTCCAGCAGGCTTCTGGTGGCATGACCTTTACCTAACCAAAAAGAATATAAGCTGAATATGCTTTCTGGTACAATAATTCCTACAGGAACTTCATTCAGGCCAATAATATATTTACCTTCAGCCATTACCCGGGTATCGCAAGCCAGTGCAATTACGCAACCTCCAGCAGGAGAATGTCCATTAATTGCAGCAACCAAAGGCTTTTTGAAAGCCGTAATCTTTGCAATGAAATCCAGAAACAAATGCCAGAAAGATTTGGCTTCTTCCTCATTATAACCATAAAGTTCGATCAAATCCAGACCCGCAGAGAAGAAGTTTTCCCGGCCGGTAATTATTGCACCGCCAATATTATCATCATTGGCTATATTATGGAGCATATCTGTAAGCTCAGTAATCATTTCTCTGTTCAGGGCATTAGATTTACCGCGGTTCAGAGTAATCAGCGCTAAACGGTCTTTTATTGTCACATTTATTGTGTTCATAGCTTATTTATTTTACGTCGTAAGTATATACTTTTCTGGCTAGATGTCCTTCAACATTGATTCCTTCTATAACAACTCTATAAGTGCCGGATTCGTCTGTATTATAGAAATTAAATTTAGTGGAGCCCGCCGCACTGGTTGGCAAATGAGGGTTCCAGTAAACCGTGGTTCTTTTATCTGCTGCTCTTATGGCCTGCTGAGTTTCATATTTTGGCGCGTAAAACTGCCGCACTGCATAATATCCTCCGGGAATCGTCACTACAATTCCTGGTGCATACTTGGTATAACCTGTATTTCCTCCTCTTTTAGTGGTGATAACTAAAACACCACCTCCTCCTATTGATCCATATATAGCTGTGTTACCCCCACTTTTTAAGATCTCTATCGTTTCTACTTCAGTGGGCTGAATATTATCCAGAAAATCTGAGCCCACATTAGTTCCATCCAGGATAATTTGCATAGGTCTACCATTGTTCCTTATTAAAAAAGCCTGACCATTCCTGGTTGTTAATCCAGCAACTCTACCTTGCAAACATTGAGACAGGTTAATACAAGTACTTAAATCTGCTGCTTTTATAATAGCATCGGCACGGCCTGCACCATTTAGATTTGCGGAGTTTTTTGCCTGAATTTTCTGTTGAACAATATTGACCTGATCAAGTGTATAAGTTTTCTCCAGCAAGCCCCGTTTAGTCAGGTCGTTAAAATACCCTTCGCTTTTGAGAATATAGCTTTGTATGGCCTCATTGACATTGACCTCAATATCACCGGTGTTTTTATTTGGTGTCACTATCTGTCCCGGAACCTGATCAATCTTAATTTCGACAAATTTTTTGTCTTTTGCATTCCTTGCCTGAATAACAAATTTGGTGCTGTCACCAAATGTCAGGTTATCGAAATTGAAGTGGCCTTTAGCATCCGTTAAGGTGTCCAGCATGAAAAATCCTCCAGCGTTAGAGAATAAAGAAACTTTTCCATTCGGTATGGGTTTACCCCCAGGAGTAGTCACTATACCACTTACCTTTAATGACTTTTCGGCAGAGAAAACAGGTTTGGTCAAAGTGTTACCCATGATATCTTTCCATAAAAATCTACTCCATCCCTGTGTCAGCATCAGCAGGTCTAAATTTTCCCTGGTTTGCTTGCTGTTATCGCGGAAATATTGGTTCGGTTTTTCTATATATCCTTTCAGATCACCAGTCAGCAGCAATGAAGTCAGGATATTACTCTCATTATCCGCATCAGGCTCCACAATAGCTGCATTAGTCACCGCGATAGAAAAGCTTCCTACAGTAGGTTTCCCGTCATCTTTAGCTATTAATTCAAGAGGTACATTCTCCCTTACATTATAAATTTTCTTTAAATTCAGCAGGTCAGCATTGATCTGATCGGCCGGATTATTAATAAAAATCAATCTTTCTCCAACTGGAATATTTTCAGGACCGAACAATGTGAAATGAAGTATACCAGAAGGCAGGTCTTTCTTATTTAAGTAAAGCAGGCTAAGCTGTTTTAGCGTATTCACTTTCAGCACAGCAGATACCGTATTATTGTGCTGAACAACCAGCTTCATCTCGCCTTTATTTAACAGAGATTGACTAATCAGTATTTTAGCGCTCACTTTATTGCTATCCAGGTTGTTGACTGTTAGTATGTATCCGGCGGAAGCAACTTTAGGCAGCGCTGCATTTTGAATAGAACCGTCTTTTCTTTTAATTCTTGCCGTATAGGTTTTTCCAGGCTGCGGGTTTAAAATGAAACTGCCCATTCCCTGGTGGGTTGTGCTGAAAGGCAGCACTTCTGCACCCTCATTGTCTACTATAGTACCGGATACGTTTTCGCCAAGGCCGGAAGTGTTGATTGCTTTTATAGCTACCCTTGAAGGAAGATCTTCTATAAGATCTCCGCCTTCTGGAAAAAGCTGAACAGCAAGTGCATCAGAAACAGTTTTAACAGGAATAGTCTTCACTATTTTTTCCTTATTAGCTAAAGTTAGTGTCGCCGTGATTTTCCCGGAAACATAAGTATCAGTTAATTTACTTTTAAAAGAAACAGTTAGCTCACCCTGCGCATTGGTCATGCCTTTTCCTCTTTCTATTGTTTTATCCTTGAGCTGAACATTATAATTTACAGGAACTTCAGTATAAGGCTGACCTTTTTTATCTGTAAACGTAATCACTGTATTTACATATTGCTCATTGTCTTTTTTGCTATAAGTATACTTTGTATCCGTTAATACTTTGTTTGTCCAGGCATTGCCTATTTTTATCGTTTTATCAAAAAAGAACTCAGGCCCTGCATTTCTCATCCATTGGGTATAGGCCCTGATTCTGTAATTACCTTCAGGTAGCGTATCTGTTAGTTTGAAATCTCCCCACGATAGTCCCGATTCTACAGGAAGTTTAATCTGGCGTTTTACAGAATCATTTTCATTAATCAGTTCTACATACAGGATGTTACTGATCTTGGAAAGCTGGTCTGTAGAGTTATCCGTAATATAAGCTTTGAACCAAATATTATCACCAATCGCATAATAAGGTTTATCCAGATGGAGGTGAACCTTCTCTTGTGGGTTATCCTCATTATAAGCTGAAAGTTTTTTTAAAAGCGTCTCGAATGGATCATCCGCAAATCTGAATGCGAAAGAGAGCGTGCACACCAGCAGAAAAAGGCAGGTATAAAGATATTTGGTTTTCATAATACAGGTTAAAAAACAGAGCCTCAATATAGGGATATTGAGGCTCAAATGCTATATTATTACTGCAAAGTTTAAAAGGTATTCTTCCACATCATACTTTCTACAGGCTTGGTAGTTTTGTTACTATACTTTGCATCATCTTTTGCATTGTACATGGTTTCAATACTTCCTTCCACTGCAAAATAAATCAGCTGGCCTATTGGCATACCAGCATAAATTCTTACTGGCTGAGCACAGGAAATTTCCAATGTCCAGGTGTTGCAGAAACCTACATCACCCTTACCTGCTGTCGCATGGATATCAATTCCCAGACGGCCAGTACTTGATTTCCCTTCCAGGAAAGGAACATGTGCATGAGTTTCAGTATATTCAAGGGTTACACCTAGATATAAGGTACCTGGTTGTAACACAAAACCGTCTTTTGGAATTTCAAAATGCTGAATTTTATTATGTGCTTTGGCGTCAAGCACCCTGTCAGTATAAGTAGCCAGGTATTTTCCAAGATGAACATCATAGGAATTTGTGCCTAAACAACTTGGATTAAAGGGCTCAATAATTATTGTTCCTTTGTCAATTTCTTCTAGAATACGCTTATCGGAAAGTATCATTTGTAAAGTCTTTGGGCGAAATTATGATTAATTTAAGATACTTTTGCATTGATTTTTTAAATACGATGCCTGTAATCTATAATAAAGACATTGACGATCAAACCATACTTGCCGTATGGAAAATCGAAGAACGGGAAGAAGATCTGATCTCCGGCCTCCAGTTAAAGGCTCATGAGCTGGATTTTCTAGCCACACTAAATAATGGTAAGCGGCTGTTGCACTGGTTAAGTACACGGTTACTTTTACGTACCATGCTCAATACAGCCGATTATATCGATTGCCGTATTGACGGACATGGAAAGCCCTATCTGGTTAATTCTTCCTACACGATTTCGCTCAGCCATTCATTTGATTATGCTGCGGTTATGATCGGTAAAAAAAATGGAGTGGGTGTTGATATTGAAAGAATAGAATCTAAGATTCAACGCATCCGGCACAAGTTCTTGTCAGACCCGGAGCTGCTTCATGTAAAAGATAATATAGATGCGCTCTATGTTTGCTGGTGTATCAAAGAAGCAATTTATAAATGGTATGGCAAAAAGGGGCTGGGGTTTAAACGGGATATCCATATACAGCCATTTGAGTTGCAGGAGGAAGGGACATTGACTGCTATAGTAGATTTACCTGAAGGAATAAGAACATTGACTGCTAACTATTTCAAAACAACAGATGGTTATATGCTGGGATATGTAGTTGCTTAATTTTGATCAAGATGAATAAGAAAGTAAAGTTTGTTGATTGGGGATTGGTGGATTATCAGGATGCCTGGAATGATCAGGAGCTTATCTTTAAAGATACCATTGCCGTTAAAACGAATAATCGTATACAAGAGACTACTATAGAAACACCAAATTTTCTGATATTTTGTGAGCATCCGCATGTTTATACCTTAGGGAAAAGCGGGCATCCGGAATATCTTTTACTGGATGAGAAAGGTCTTGAAGAGAAAAATGCTACTTATTATAAAACGAATCGTGGCGGAGATATTACCTATCACGGCCCGGGTCAGATTGTAGGTTATCCAATTCTTGATCTGGATAATTTCTTTACCGATATACATTTGTATCTGAGAACACTGGAAGAAGCCGTGATTCTGACACTGAACGATTATGGTATTGTTGCAGGCAGGTATCCAGGATTTACGGGAGTATGGCTTGATGCGGATAATGAAAAAGCCAGAAAAATCTGCGCATTAGGTGTGCGTTGCAGCCGCTGGGTAACTATGCATGGTTTTGCTTTTAACGTAAATGCAGATCTGGATTACTTTAAAAACATAATACCCTGTGGAATAGATGATAAGGATGTTACTTCCATGCAGCGCGAACTAGGGCACGAATTAAATTTGTCTGAGGTGAAAAATGTACTTAAAAAACACATTTCCACTCTGTTTCAAATGGATATATATTAATTAATTATTATTTGTCAGGTTTTGGTAAAACATTTATTTATTTTTTTTCCTATCTTACAAGAATATAAAAAAATTAAATTATGGATTATAACGCTACTGCAACTTCACCACTGTCTACCGGAATAGGCGTTTTTGGGGGACTAATGTATTTCGCTATCACTATTTTGATCATCTACTCCATATGGAGGGTTTTCGAAAAAGCAGGTAAACCAGGATGGGCTGCAATTATTCCCATCTATAATATCATTGTTTTGCTGGAGATTATCGGAAAGCCACCAATCTGGATTCTATGGATAATTTTACCATGTACAAATTTTGTTTTTGGTATCTGGTCAATCAATTTGCTTGCTAAAAGTTTTGGTAAAAGTGAAGGATTTACAATTGGCTTGCTATTATTGCCATTTATATTCTTTCCGTTACTTGCCTTTACAGATGCAAGATATCTGGGGCCGTCAGCTAAAGAAGCAAATGGTTTTGGGGCGAACAATCAATTTGGTGCAAACAATCCTTTCGGTGCCAATAACCCTTTTGGCGCAAACAACCCTTTTAATCAGCCAAATCAGCCAACAACACCTCCAACTACACCAACTACTCCGCCGACACCTCCAACAACACCAGAGGCTTAATTTCAATGGCTAAAATATTTACTTTATCTGCTTTCTCTTCTTTTCTAGAGAAAGCAGATAATTATATGCTGCCTTGTCCTATTAAATACATTACCAGGTATGATTGTCCTGGTTGCGGTTTTCAACGCTCTTTACTAGCCTTACTCAAAGGAGATTTTAAAGATAGTTTCCATTTATATCCAGCAACAGTTCCCCTTTTGTTAACCGTTGTGATTAGTCTTGCTGCCCATTTCTGGTGGGGTCCTAAAAGCAAAATCCTGATCAATGTGCTTTATATAATTACTGCATCAATTATCACCATCAGCTATCTTTTTAAAGTTTTTGCGCCTCATGTTCATTAGTCGGGCATAAATTTATTATCTTCAACATCCGATCCTGCCTGTCTTTCGTAGATTTCCATATGAAATTAACGGTAACATTTATCCTGCTTGTGGTTTTGCTGGGATGCGGAAAAGACTCAATCAATGGCATGAATATACCTGTTGTACCAAAAACCGATCCTCCTGCAAGTCATCCAACTTATCTCGCACTTGGAGATTCTTATACTATTGGTGAAGCAGTATCACAAGCCGAAAGCTTTCCCTATCAGTTAAAAGCTAATCTGAATCAGGTTGCCTTAACTGTATCTGCGCCTCAAATCGTAGCGGTAACCGGATGGACAACCGGAGAATTACTGGCCGGAATTAAAGCCGCACGATTGACCTCAAAATATGATTTTGTTACACTGCTGATCGGTGTTAATAATCAATACCGGGGGAACTCAATAGAGTTATACCGTGCCGAATTTAAAGAATTATTGAATACAGCAATAGCCTTTGCAAATGGAAACCCTGCACATGTATTTGTTATATCGATACCGGATTGGGGAGCTACTCCTTTTGGTGCACAAAGCGGGAGAGATGTGAAAACTATTGCAAAAGAAATAGATGATTTTAATGCAGTAAATAAACAAGAAACACTGAATGCAGGAGCTGGCTATACTGATATAACTCCAGGGTCAAGAAAAGCAGCTACAGATGTTTCTCTGGTTGCGTCTGATGGGCTGCATCCTTCAGGGAAAATGTATAAAGAATGGGCAGATGCACTCAGCCCATCCATTCTCAAAACTTTTAAATAAGAATACAGAATCTGTTTAAACAAGCGTTAACATTCCGGTAAGCTGATTGGAATATTGGTAGCTAAACCGCCATCCGAAGTTTCTTTATATTTGGAGTTCATATCCAGTGCAGTTTCCCACATGGTGTTCACCACTGCACCTAAACTTACTTTAGCTTTATCAGGATTACTTTGTAAAGCCAGCTGGCTTGCCGTAATTGCCTTAATTGCGCCCATCGTATTCCTTTCGATGCAAGGAATCTGTACCAGCCCGCCAATAGGGTCACAGGTTAGACCTAAATGATGTTCCATGGCAATTTCTGCAGCCATCATTACTTGTCGCTGAGATCCGCCCATACATTCTGTTAAGGCAGCAGCAGCCATTGCAGAAGAAACTCCAATTTCGGCCTGACAACCACCCATTGCTGCTGATATCGTTGCCCCTTTTTTGAAAATACTTCCTATTTCGGATGCACAAGCAACAAACTGTATAATTTTCTCTTCATCAAAGCCATCACAAAAGGCAATGTAATATTGTAATACTGCTGGAATTACACCTGCAGCACCATTTGTAGGGGCAGTAACCACCCGGCCGAATGATGCATTTTCTTCATTCACTGCCAAAGCAAAACAACTTACCCAGTCTAGTGTATAATTGAAACTATTTCCACCAGCTCTGATTGCTGCAATCCAGCTTTCATAATCTGTATAAGGTCTGTTGGCAATCAGTTTCTTATTCAAAGCAGCGGCTCTACGGCCCACATTTAATCCGCCAGGCAAAAATCCACCTGTATGACAACCGCGGAAAGTACATTCTTTCATCACTTTAAAATGCTGAAGAATGCCATGTTTAGTTTCAGCTTCAGTACGCCACATCAGTTCATTTTCCATGACAACTTCAGAAACTTTGAGGCCTGTAGTCAGACACCAGTGTAATAAATCACCAGCTATTTCAATAGGAAAAGGAAGTTCTACCTGCTCTTTATCTCCGCCAGTTTCGCCTTCCTTGACTACAAATCCTCCTCCAATAGAATAATAAGTTTCAGAAAATGCACTTCCATTCTTTAAGAATGCCTGAAAAGTAACTGCGTTAGGGTGAAAAGGCAGACTTTCATTGTATAAGAAAATAAGATCTTCTGCATAATCAAAAGCGATCTGGTGGCTGCCGGCAAGTAATAACTGTTGTTCAGTTTTAATCGTTTCAATAGTAGAGTCAATCGCGTTCACATCAAAAGTTACCGGATCAGCACTCATCATTCCTAATAAAATAGCAATGTCAGTACCATGGCCATGGCCTGTTTTTGCAAGAGATCCATAAAGTAGTATTTTTATCTGTTCAACACCATCAAGCAGCTTGTTACTGGCTAATGAAGCTGTAAATTGCTGGGCAGCTCTCCATGGTCCAAGCGTGTGTGAACTTGATGGGCCTATTCCAATTTTAAAAATATCAAATACGGAGATTTGTTCTCTATGCATATGCAAAGCTAAATAGTTTAAGGTGAATAAAAGGAGGATTAGAATTGAAATTCAAGAATTTTTTCGTCTTGTAACATATGATCGACAAATAATTTGTGATTTTCCGGGCTGCCCGCCGCGATCCAGGTACCACTGATAATTCCATCACAAAGATTCTGCTGTCCGCGGCTTAATTTTAAGCCGACACTTTTAAAGTGCTGTTCATAACTATCCAGCCCCTCGTTTTCATATTTTTTCACGATTTTATATTCTCTGGAGGTAGATCTGTTTTGTACAAAATCTTCCACATAAGGAAATAGAAGCAGGGCAAGTAAAACTACAGTAGTCACACCAATAGCCTGTTCGGTGTATCCTGCGCCAATAGCCATTCCGATTGCTGCAACAATCCAGATGACACAGGCGGTAGTTAAGCCTCTCACACGGCTATCCTCTTTGAAAATTACACCCGCACCCAGAAAACCAATACCCGTAACAATATTTGAGGCGATACGATCCGGGTTACTGGCAACACCAATTTTGATAGATAAAATGGTGAATAAGGTAGATCCAAGGCCAATCATAATCATAGTTTTCAGACCAGCTTGTTTAGCTCTTAGTTCCCGTTCTGTACCTATCGCACCGCAAAGTAAGATGGCCAGTAAGAATTTATAGACTTCACTCTGTGTAAGGAAATGATTTCCTTCAATTAATTGCTCCATTGCCAACGTAAATAGATCTAAAGATAAGGAAAGAATTTTAGATGATTGTAATGGCTTTAATAGAAGTCATAACACCGCAAGCCATTAAATTTGTTATAGTTGGAACTATTTGGGAAATATTTTTGATAACCTACACTAGCCTCAGTAGTTCCATTTGTATTGGTGTAATTGATTTTTGAAGTCGTTGCATCGTGGCTGATTCCCAACCTGAGTTTTTCTCCGTTAGCACGACCAGTAAAGATGTCAAAAATAAGGGAAACCACTACAGCATCAGGTCCACCCTCACCAGCAGAACGATACCAGAGTCCTGAATTTAATCCCTTGTGTTTATATTGTAGACCAGCGCTCATAGATGTTGCGTCACCTTGTTTATAATACACGACTGAAGGAATCAGGTAAGAAGCGTCATCTACCCCATAGATATAATTCTGGGTTAATGAAATCCGGTAACTGGCATAACCGGTAATTCGTCTTGGGAGTTTTGCCTGGGCGCCGCTAAAAGACTCATCTGGCTGGTTAATGTGATATAATGCCGTACCGGCCATAAAATTCCTATAAACCAGGTTAATCCCGGCTGCGGGATCAAAAAAGAGTTTACGCGTCTGATCAGGAGGCTGGGCAGCACTGATACTGCCAGGTATATACCCGAGTCTGTTGTCTATCTGATCCGAGAAAACCAGTTTATTCCAATCGATTTGCCGGTTGGTAAATCCAGCCTGAATGCCAAAAGACAGAATGAAATCATCAGTTCCTACGCTGTAAGAATAAGTTGCCGCAATATTGTTTTTGACCAGGTAAGCTGTTCCTTCAGAACTGCGGTTGAACTGTAAACCTACGCCGCCTCCAAAGCGAGGGATATTCAAATCTGCCGAGGCATTGATGTAGGAAAGCGTTCCACTCAATCCTGTCCATTGATTCCTGTAGATCATATTCATCCTGAAATCACCTTCAAACTGTCCTGTCAGCGAAGGGTTGAGATATAACGGCGCATTAAAGAACTGAGAATAAATATGATCCTGTGCAGATACAGCGATTGATCTGGTAAACAGGCCTATCAGCAGAATGTATTTTGAGATCGGCTTCATTTTCAGGTTATCTAATCAAGTGAATAATTCCTGTTCTTTTTGGTGCAGAAGAATCATAGGTCATCCCTTTCCACTGGGTACCGTTAATTAATTCGACGTCAATTTTCCAAAAGTATATGTCCTGAGGGACGGGGTCGTTTTTGAACAAGCCATCCCATCCTTCAACTGGTCTGCCTTCTTCCAGTTTAGTCGTTTCCCAGAGGGCTGCGCCCCACTTATTGAAAATGCTCATTTTCCAGCTTTTGATGCCAGATCCTTTGGCTTTAAAAACACGGAGTTCAGGCGTTTCACTTCCAGGCATAAATGAATTTGGTACATATAAGTAGCCCGGAACCCCAACTATGGTTACTTTTTTGAAGGTTGTGGTAAAACAACCCTGCTGGTTCATTACTTTTAAGGTAACCACATAGGTTCCCGTATCCGGGTAAGTATGTGAGGGATTCTTTAAAGCTGAGATTTGCTTATCTCCAAAATCCCAGGACCAGATGGATGGATTCTGTGTACTCTGGTCTTCAAATGCGAAGGTATAATCCGGGATACTGATCACTGTTGAAGGATTCACATTAAACCTGGCAACCGGAGGCTGAACGATATGGATATAATCGTTCATGATCGTGCTATTTGTACAGCCTAAAGTATTTGTTGCCTGAAGAGTGATTGTATAAAATTCCCGGTCAGCGCTGAAGGTATGTTTTGGCTCAAACTCATTCGAAGTGGTTCCATCGCCAAAATCCCATAAATAACTTACTCCACCACTGCTGGTATTTTTAAACTGGACGATTAAACCGGGGCAGCCAAGCAGAACGTCAGCATTAAAGGATAATGCAGGCTGCGGAAGTACTTTGATCGTTTCGGTAGTTGTGGTGTCAGAGCATCCGTTTGAAGCGGTTAAAGTCACTGTAAAAGTCCCGGAAGTATTAAAAGTATGAGTCACAACTTCTGGTGCACTTCTGGTAACCAAAGTACTTCCATCTCCAAAATCATATTTGAAGCTGCTTGCTCCTTTACTATTGTTATAGAAATTTACCTGAAGAGGGGCGCAGCCCTCTTTCTGGGATGCATTAACCACTAACTCCGGTAGAATGGTATTCGGAGACACACGGATGGTGTACGAAGACTCTTCGCTGCCACAATCATTTTTAGCAATCATCTTTACTACATAATCTTTTACAGCATTAGTAGTATAAGTATGTTCTACCGATGATTTATCATTTTTAGTCAGTAATGTACCATCTCCAAAGTCGAAATAATAAGTATTAGTTCCTCCCGGAGAAGTATTGCTGAAAGTAACTTTCATTGGTGAGCAGCCTACCGTTTTATCAGGAGAGAAAAGTGAAATTGGTCTTGCTTTCACAAATACAGTATTGATTGCCGTAGTTTTTCCGCAGGCGGTTGTTGAAGTAAGAGAGACATTGTAAGTCGTATCCTTACCCAGCGGATCGGGTAAGAAAGTAATGATACCGGGCATTACATCTGTGGTCGTTATCCCATTCCCAAAATCCCATTTGAAAGTTGCACTGGTTAAAGAAGTCGAAGTATTTACGAAATTGACTTTCAGTGGTCCGCAGCCTTCTTTAGCAGATTGTGTAAAGGCCGGAACTACATTCTCTATCGTACTAAAAGTGTGGCTGAATTCATCCTGTGTGCAGCCCAGACTACTGGTTACAACCAGTTTAATGACTACAGACACATTACTGTTCTTCATGATATAACCAGGAAAATTGATGCCTGTACCAATCAGAAGGTTATCAGCATACCAGGTGTAAACATCGTTGCGGTCAGGATAAGGAATTGCTGTTACAGTCAAAGTGAACGGTATACACCCATGATCAGCAAGTAAAGTATAGTTGGCTTTTGCATTTGGTTTGACTGTAATCTTAACGGAAGAGCTGATGTTTTGCAAAACTCCGCTACAGGCCCGGGTACTTACTTTACGTCTGTAATAAGTAGTGATATTTAAGGCAGAAGGGCTATAGTCAGGAAAGATTGCACCGTTGATATCGGCCCAGTTGATATTATCTGTACCAGATTCCCATTGATAAATGAAATGACCATCCGATCCGGTTGGAATACTCCCTGTTAATGGTGTCGGAAGGAGACCGGTACAGATAGTTTGAGCAGCAGCAATGTTATTATTGCCCATTGGCGGTTGCGCAATCACATGGATAATATTGCTTATTTTCGAACAGGGATTACTGTTCACCGTTCTTCTGAAGCTCAGAGTATTCAATAACGTGAAATTTAAATCTTTGGTTGTTTGTCCATCAATCAGTACCCATGTTGCTCCGTTGTCTGCGCTACTTTCCCAGGCGTAAGTATAGGCTCCGCTTCCGCCCGCAGGGAGATCTCCTGTTATTGTAATGGTTTGCCCATTGCAAACTTCAGTGCTGGTACTGGTAATTGTATTGCTCAGTGGGAGCAGATTCGTAATGGTCACATCAGCTGAGGTTGGTGAGCAGTTTGACGGCCCTTTGATTGTCCATTTCAGCGTATAGGTCTGGCCGGCTGCTAATCCTGTTAGGGTAGTCGTCGGGTTTGATGGATTTGTAATTACAGCTGTACCAGAAACAATAGACCATTGACCAGTTTCTCCAGTTTTAGGATTATTAGCGGCAAGAGCAGTGCTTTGCTGATTGCACAGTATTTGCGCCGGCCCCGCAGCTGCAATGGTCACTGCTGCTCCAACGTTTACAGCCACACTTACAGTTATACCCTGACAAGCAGCTGTAGAAACGGGAGTGACTAAATACGTTACGGTTCCCTGAGCGGTACCACTATTAGCTAAAATATCATTTATAGCAGTAACAGCTAGAGGAGTTGCCTGATTAGTATTCCCTGTTATACCTGGCGAAGCTGTACTTGTCCAGGTATATTTTGTGTCTGTTATAGTGGAGGTCAGCGTAATTCCTGAAGACTCATTTCCACAAATCACTGGTTGAGTGGCGGTGGCGGTAACTATAGGAATTGGTGTAATAGTTACTGTAAAAGTATAAGGGACACCATTACAACCATTACTTTGAGGTGTAATGGTATAAACGACCACGGCATTGGTAGTCGCATTACTATTGGTGATTTTCTCATTAACCGGGCCTGTGCCTGTCAGTGAAAACCCCGTTGCCATACCTTCCACATTGGCCGCAGTCCAGGTGAAAGTACTACCCTGCACAATAGAGGCTGGCATATGGAATGCATTTTGACCAGAACAGATATTCTGAGTGACATTCGTACCCGTATTGTTAGGAAGTATGGGAATCAACTGGCTAGCATCGACTTCTGCACAGGGCTCCAGAAGACCTGTTTTTACTTTTAAGATGACAGTTGCTGTACCTGAATTGCGTTCAGCTGTCGTTGGTGTATAAGTTGTGATCAGGTTATCCGGAGCAGAAAAAGTACCTCCATTGCCAACCCATTCAAAGGTTGTATTCGCATTGTTATCCGCTATACTGCCTTGCAGATTGATTACCGCATTGTAACAAACCGGGTTGGTAACAACTACTATTGTTGGTTTTGGGGATTTTGTCAATGTGATTTTCTGTGTTTTACTAACTGTGCCGCAATTGTTTTTATGGGTCAGAGTTACTGTATAAGTGGCATAGTCAGTAAAATTTATTGTCGGATATTTGCTGGATGCAATATCAGGAGAGACAAAACTGAAATTGCCCCCCGCAACTGTCCAGTTATAAGTTTCGGTTACCTCATCAGCTGTTCCGCTTAAGGTGGTTTGTGTAGGCCCTGGAGTAGGATTGAAAGTAAAATTTCCGGTAGAACATAAGGTGATGTCTGGCGATAGCGCTGCCTGAGGCAGAGTATTGACGACAAGTTTTTGTGGAAGACTAGTTACCGCGCAGGTACCAGACTGAATAGATAGGGTTACATTATAGATTCCGGTTTGTGAAAATTTAAATGCAGGAGCAGCACTATGCAGGTCATAAGTTACACCAGTTGCAGGAGTCACTTCCCAGGTATAAACCGGAGCGGCAGCTGGACAGGTGTTGTCCAGTACAGAAGTATTGGTTGGCGTAATTGTACCTGGGTTTAAACAAATTTGGGGGCTCCCAAAGTTGAATACTGGTTTTGGAGGAGCCTGCACACAAATATCCATTTCGACATCATCTGCCTGACAGCTCCCGTTGGTGGTAGAAGACAAATGTATTTTATGTGGACCCTTTGTGGTGAACAGGTATTCTGGATTAAAGGTCAGCGGTTTGTTCGCGGCAATGACCACGCCATCAACTGACCAGGTATAAAAAGCGATGTTATCTGAACAACCAGGGGAATTCGAATTTGGGTTCTGCCCTGTAGTGGACTGGTTATTCAAGATAACCTTGTCACCAAGACAGACAACCGCAGGGGTACTGAATTTGTTAATTGGCCTTGTAACTACCTTTGCAGTTGTGGAGAGTGGCGTACCAACGGCACCGCAAAACGGACTGAAAATACCCACGTTAATACCAAAAGCATTATATGTGGTCTGATTACCGGTGGTATAACTTAGTCCGCAGGAAGATTTGGTATAGGTATGCTGAACTTTGTTGCTGCTGGTTTGAATATCACAGTAAGTATATTCATTTGCATTTCCATCTCCCCAGTCTATCCTATAACTATTTCCAGGAAAATTAGCTTTGATGCCGTCGTCACTTGTATTGACCGTATATTCAAACGAACCTACAGGATAACAGACCGTATTGCTGTTTGTCGTCGTAAATGGAGTTACTGCAAGGTTATTAATCAGAAAATAAGCCTGGGTACCGACCATCCCATTGGGCATAACTGCCTTTACAAATATGGTATAGTGCGCCTGGTCTGCTGTAAAGAAAACAGTATTGTCAGCTGCGGGATAAGTTAATGTAGTCGATGAGCCTGGGATTAAGGTATTGCTGAAAGTTGCAGTTACATTAGGCGTGTTAGACTCATTAGTGAAACTAAAAGGTGCATTTGGCCTGCTGTTACAATTACCAAAGGTGAGCTGGGAGGCAGGAGGGAAAGCGGAGTTTGAATTTAGCGCGGCGAGAACAGGACTCCCGGCTTTGATCTCAAAGGGCGCTGAATCCGGAGAGGTCATTGCTGGGTTTGTTGATTTAACCCGGAGTTTATATCCTGGGCCTATTGGTGTATTTGTTCCAATTGTACCGTTTACAAAAGTAGAATAGAACCCATTGTAGGTGCCAATATTGACCTGACTCCCTCCAGGATCTACCAGGTACAGGTTAAATGTATTCCCAATTTTGATACAAGCTGTGCTGCCGATTGTAAATGTCACCGCTATGGTTGAACCGGGCGTATAAGGTCCTGCATCCATCATTCCAAGGGTAAGCTGAGCATAGGAATGAAAGGATATAATACTAAGGAAGAGAGCGAAAAAAACAAATAGAATTTTCCTCATATCGTATCGGTATATCAATTTAGAAAATAGAATCTAATTTTCCAAGTAACTGCCTAACAACGAGTTGAAATTTCTATAACGTAAAAAAACCTCCAGTTTTTGGACTGGAGGTTTTAATTAGTGATTAACGAAATTGACTTACATCATTCCGCCCATTCCACCACCACCCATAGCAGGCATAGCAGAACCACCAGCATTATCTTCAGGATCATCCGCTAATACACACTCAGTTGTTAACAACATCGCTGCGATAGAAGCTGCATTTTCTAAAGCTACACGACCAACTTTAGTTGGATCGATAACACCTGCACTGATTAAGTTTTCATAAACGTCAGTACGGGCATTGTAACCGAAATCACCTTTTCCTTCTTTAACTTTTTGAACTACGATAGAACCTTCAATACCTGCATTCTGGCAGATTTGACGTAATGGCTCTTCAATAGCACGTTTAACGATTGCGATACCAGTAGTCTCGTCTTCGTTAGCTCCTTTCATACCTTCTAAAGCTTCGATAGCACGGATGAAAGCAACACCACCACCAGCAACGATACCTTCTTCAACAGCCGCACGGGTTGCATGTAAAGCATCATCAACACGGTCTTTTTTCTCTTTCATCTCCACTTCAGAAGCTGCGCCTACGTAAAGAACTGCAACACCACCAGCTAATTTAGCCAAACGCTCTTGTAATTTTTCTTTATCGTAATCAGAAGTAGTAGTTTCGATCTGAGCTTTGATCTGGTTAACGCGGGCTTTGATATCATCAGATGAACCAGCACCGTTAATGATAGTTGTATTGTCCTTGTCAACAAGGATTTTCTCAGCAGTACCTAAATAAGTAAGGTCAGCATTTTCTAATTTGTAACCTCTTTCTTCAGAAATTACAGTACCACCTGTTAAGATAGCAAGATCTTCTAACATTGCTTTTCTACGGTCACCAAAACCTGGAGCTTTAACAGCAACAACTTTCAGAGAACCACGGATTTTATTTACTACTAAAGTAGCTAAAGCTTCACCATCTAAATCTTCAGCGATGATTAATAATGGTTTGCCAGTTTGAACTTGTTTCTCTAAAATCGGCAACAATTCTTTCATGTTGCTGATCTTTTTGTCATAGATCAGGATGTAAGCGTTTTCTAATTCCGCTTCCATTTTATCTGCGTTAGTTACAAAGTATGGAGATAAGTAACCACGGTCAAATTGCATACCTTCAACTGTTTTTACTTCAGTTTCAGTACCTTTTGCTTCTTCTACAGTGATTACACCATCTTTACCTACTTTACCCATTGCTTCAGCAATCAGTGCACCAATAACTTCGTCATTGTTTGCAGAGATAGACGCAACCTGTTTGATTTTGTTGTTGTCTTCACCAACAGTTTGAGACTGAGCTTTTAAGTTTGCTACAATTGCAGTAACAGCTTTATCGATACCACGTTTCAAATCCATTGGATTTGCACCAGCAGCAACGTTTTTAATCCCCGCTGTAACGATCGCCTGAGCCAATACAGTTGCAGTTGTTGTTCCGTCACCTGCGATATCCGCAGTTTTAGAAGCAACTTCTTTAACCATTTGAGCGCCCATGTTTTCGATAGGGTCTTTTAATTCAATTTCTTTTGCTACAGTAACACCATCTTTAGTAATTACAGGTGAACCGAATTTTTTATCAATAATTACATTACGTCCTTTTGGACCTAAAGTTACTTTTACTGCATTAGCCAAAGTATCGACACCTCTTTTCAGGGCGTCACGGGCTTCTACGTTATATTTTACTTGCTTTGCCATTTTTCAACTATTTTTTTAATATTTGGTGAGATTTGCCGGATTAAACCTGCAACTAAAGAACTGCGTAAAGATCAGTTTCACGCATAATAAGATACTCTTTACCTTCAAAAGTAATTTCAGTACCTCCATATTTGCCATATAAAACTACATCACCAACTTTAACGCTCAATGGTACTAAGTTTCCTGTTAACTCGGCAAATTTACCCGGGCCAACCGCAACTACTGTTCCTTGCTGAGGTTTTTCTTTAGCTGTATCCGGGATATAAATACCCGAAGCAGTTTTTTCTTCGGCAGGAGCAGCTTCAACAACTACTCTATCTGCAATGGGTTTAATGTTTAAAGCCATAACTTAATTATTGTTTTAATTTAAAGGTTAACGTATAAATTGTATAATAATATTAAATATACATCAGTTTTTATGCCAAGGGTCTTTTGGTTGCCAAATTTACACAGGCTTGTCAGCTAATAGATTGAGCACCTATTTTTTTGTGTCAGACTGGCAGGGACAGGCAAAAAAAATCCCGTCAGAAATATTTCCTGACGGGATTTTGTGCTAAAGTAATTTAGCTTATTTTTTTGGTGCTTCCGGAGTTACAGGAGCAGGAGTTGTTGTAGCTGGTTTTGCAGTACCGCCAATTGGTGAAGGCGTAGGTGTCTTATCCAATTGCTGTTGAATTTTAGAATCTCCACTGCCAGTAGCGCCAACTGATCCTGTTTTTCCAATAGCAGTAATTCCAAGAGAAATTACAACGATTAACGTTAAAAGTACCCAGGTGCCTTTTTCAAGTACATCACCTGTACGTTGTACGCCGAACATATTGCTGCCCGATCCGCCTGTTGCAAGACCACCGCCTTTAGGGTTTTGTATTAAAACAAACAGACCTAATGCAACACAAATAATGATTAATACAATAATTAAAAAAAGCATAGTATGTTAAATGGTTAAATTTTCTTTTCTATAGATTGGATAAGGTCGGCAAAGTAACGTCTTTTTTCTGGAAACTTCAAACTTAATTTTTCATAAGTGTCTATCGCCTTGTCGTAAAGCATTTGCTCGATGTAAATATTGGCTAGTGTTTCCGATACCAGGTCATTCTGGTCCTCTGCACTTTTCTTAGCCTTGTTTTCGTTATCGATCTGTTCAGCTTTAGGGGGCAGAATTTGCGGATCATTTTTGATGAAACTTTCTATAATCTCTGCATCTTTCGTAATTGGCCTTGGCTGTTCGTCAGTCTCCAGTAAATTTTCGCTTCCAGTCAGATGGCTCTGCATATGGAAGATATGTTCTACATATTGCTGTTGTAATTCCTGGGAGTTACCCGCTTTAGGGATTGCGTAAGGCTGAAATATACTTTGATGCTCTTTGCGGGTTTTTGCCAGCCACCATAAAAAGGTGTAAGGCAAATTTTCATCATGGTAATTGCTGACCTGGCTATTTTCTACTTCGGCCGCTGCCACTTCATCATGCTCTTCGATCACAGGAGCCTGCGCAACGGGCGGTTTTTCCTGCGGTTCAGCGACTTCTGTACTGAAGTTCTGTTCAAATGCGAAAAAATCTGAAGAAGCAATACTTTCGAATACAAAATCATCTTCCAGAGAATGCTTACGATCTGTGGTTTCCTGAGGACTTACGGTTTCGGCAGTTTGCTCTGAATTTCTAAACGGACGATAATTGGTGTGGTCAACTTCTGCAATTTCCTCATACACTTCTTCCAGTTCATCAAAGTTTTCCTGTTCATTGTCTTCTCTGATACCCGGACAGCCATTCACAATCAAAAAGTTTGATTTAGTGCGTTCCGTTTGAAACAAAAATTGGTGTAACAGAGACCCGTTGGTGTAAAGGGATGCTTTGGCAAGCTGATTCGTATCTTTTGCACGTTGCAGATCAGCCTTAGCCAATAGCAAATGCAAAGGTTGATAATAAGGGTATGCCTGCAACAAATCAGTCAACATAGCCGAATGCTGCGGTGAAGCCTTCTGAGGGTCCGCAATTAATTCAGCAAGTTGTTGTTGTTTATTTTTATCCAGCTCCACGAGGCCTAAGTTAATGATTGAAATTCATTTTTATAACAGTATACCAGTTTTTTCGAAGGATATTACCATTGGGCAAAAGCTCTGTTAAATATATCTTCAGTTAACATGGCATTGATATCTTTATTTAACTGGCCCTGAACAGACTCTAAACTCTGTCCTCTCATGTCAAAATCTTTAAATCGTTCAAATGACTCTTCAAAACTTTGTTTCGGGTTCAGGTTGTTTGTGTATTTTACACTGATTTTGATGGTTAGTCTGTTTGCACCTGCGCTTGGCTGGTTATTATTTTGCAGGGCGACAGGTCTGATATCATAACCCGTAATTCTTCCCTCGAAAACGGCATCGGCACTATTTGTGCTGATAGCAAGACGTGTTTGATTCCGGATACGCAATTTTAAGGCCTCCGTAAAGTCTGCACTTAAAGTAGGGATAACTAGTGGCGCGTTATTCTCAAAATACGAGACATTAACCGTCTTCATTTCTGAAGGAATAGAAGCTCCGTTTAACTTTACTGAACAGGAGTTCAATAGCGTTAAAGCAGGTAGCAATAGCAATAAACAGATTCTTTTCATGACCTAATTTAAATTTAGTTCCTTGATTTTTCTATATAAGGTACGTTCTGAAATTCCGAGTTCCTGAGCAGCGAATTTGCGTTTGCCTTTATGCTTTTTCAGGGCTTTTTTGATTAAATCAGATTCTTTATCAATCAGTGAAAGCGATTCCTCTACTTCTTCAGCATCATGCGTATAGTTATAATCTACAGGCGTATTTTGAGGAGATTTTTTAATCGTGAAAGTGGTCTCGTTGTTAACCGTCTGATCTACTTCCTGGTAAAGCTGATTAATATAATGTGGGTTGTCTTCCATAATATGAGAAGTATTTCCGCCACTCTGGATAATTTCAGCAACCAGTTTTTTCAGGTCCATCATGTCCTTTTTCATGTCAAAAAGAACTTTATAAAGAATGTCCCTTTCCGAGAAATCTTCTTTATTGTTTCCATTTAAAGTCATTGGCAAATTGCTGCCGCCTTCATTAGGAATATAGCTCAATAAAGCATTGGCCGTTACATTACGGTCTTTTTCTAAAACACAGATTTGTTCAGCGATATTTTTAAGCTGTCTCACATTTCCAGGCCAGCTGTAATTACTCAGCATCTGTATCGCATCTGGTTCCAGGTGGATGCCAGGGCTGCGGTATTTATCGCTGAAATCGGCTGAAAACTTTCTGAACAACAAGAAAATATCTTCTTTACGTTCATGTAATGCAGGAATACGCAAAGGCACAGTATTCAAACGGTAATAAAGATCCTCACGGAATTTACCAGATTTTACCCTATTATATACATCTACATTGGTCGCTGCAATAATCCGGACGTCAGTTTTTTGTACTTTAGAAGATCCTACACGTAAATATTCTCCGCTTTCCAGGATTCTTAATAAGCGCGCCTGTGTACCTAAAGGTAACTCAGCTACCTCATCCAGGAAGATGGTACCTCCGTTTGCGACCTCAAAGTATCCTTTACGTGCTTCATGTGCACCTGTAAATGAACCTTTCTCGTGTCCGAATAATTCTGAGTCAATTGTTCCTTCTGGAATTGCACCACAGTTTACAGCAATAAAAGCCCCGTGTTTACGGGTACTCATCTGGTGGATAATGTGCGAAAATACTTCTTTTCCACTACCACTTTCTCCAGTTATTAATACTGACATATCCGTTGGCGCTACCTGTCTGGCAATATCAATAGCACGGTTTAAAAGTGGAGAACCACCAATAATTCCAAATCGGTTTTTAATATCTTGTACGTCCAAAATAATTTTATATTTAAATTTTCACAGAGATATATAATTTCTAGTCTGTAATTCTGCCTAATAGTGTCGCTGATGTACAACGCTCAATGATGACATTTACATATTGTCCGGGCTTTACATTTTCTACCGCAGGGAATACAATCATTGCATTCTGGTCATTTCTACCACAAAGATCTTTATCAGATTTTTTAGAGAAACCTTCTACCAGGATTCTAACTGTTTTTCCAACAGACTTTTGTAATCTGTAATGAGAAGTAGTCTGTTGTTTTAACAGGATTTCCTGCAGGCGGCGTTTTTTTACTTCTTCAGGAATATCATCTTCCAGTTTTCTCGCTGCCATAGTTCCCGGTCTTTCAGAATAACTGAAACAGAAGGCAAAATCATAACCGACATAATCCATCATGCTCAATGTTTCCTGATGTTCCTCCTCCGTTTCTGAACAGAAACCAGCAATGATATCCGAAGAAATTGCACAATCGGGGATAATATTTCTAATCGCATCAATCCGGTTAATATACCATTCACGGGTATAAGTCCGGTTCATCAGTTCCAATACCCTGGTGCTTCCCGATTGTACAGGCAAGTGGATATTGTTACAGATATTATCATGCTTTTTAATGGTATATAATACTTCGTCAGTAATATCTTTAGGGTGAGAAGTAGAGAAACGGATACGTAACTCAGGGCTGATTAATGCTACTTTTTCCAGTAACTGGGCAAAGTTCACCATAATCTCAGCTCCATCTTCTGCTTCTGCTGCGCCTTTCCATTTATAAGAATCGACATTCTGCCCAAGCAAAGTAACTTCTTTATAACCGCGGTCATGTAAATCCTGTGCTTCAGCGAGAATAGAATGGGGATCACGGCTACGTTCACGGCCCCTTGTAAAAGGAACCACGCAGAAAGAACACATATTATCACAACCACGCATAATGGAAATGAAAGCAGTAATGCCATTTCCGTTTAAACGGACCGGGCTGATATCTGCATAAGTTTCTTCTCTTGACAGTAAAACATTAATTGCTTTCTGACCTTCACCTACCTGTTCAATCAGCTGTGGCAGATCACGGTAAGCATCAGGGCCAACCACCATATCAACCAATTTCTCTTCTTCCAGAAATTTAGATTTTAAACGTTCTGCCATGCAGCCTAAAACACCAACAATTAGTTTAGGATTTTTACGTTTTTCTATACCAAACTGCGACAACCGGTTGCGGACACGCTGTTCTGCATTTTCTCTGATAGAGCAGGTATTGATAAATATTGCATCTGCTTCCTGATAGTTTCCTGTGGTCTCAAAACCCTGATCTAACAGGATAGAAGCAACAATTTCACTATCAGCGAAGTTCATCTGGCAACCATAACTTTCAATATACAGCTTCCTCGCATTAAGCAGTTTTGGGGCGTCAACAATCAGGGCTTCACCCTGGCGGCCTTCATCATGTGTTTTGTCTGTTAGCTGTAAATCGATCATAAAGGAGTAACATTCTTAAGGGGAACAAAAATACTAAAATTAATTTGTAAATGACAAAGTGGCAGAATTTAAAAATCTTGCCATTGTAATTTTTTTACCCCCTGTAAATTTAACAACAGCCCTTATTTATTTCAAATATCGAAAACATTAAAAGGTATATGCGTGTAATATTAATTAAAAGATATAAATATGACAGACTGGAGCTCCAGAAGTAAAACGATATGGAAGTGGATTGCAGGAATTCTGATTGTGCTGGTCTTGCTTTTTGGTAGTGTTTCGCTGTACTTTAGCTTTCGCTGGAAACCGGTGCTGACCGAAAAAATTAAAGAGTTAGTCAACAAAGGATCGGCACATTTATATCAAATCAGTTTTAAAGATATCCATCTGAATCTACTCTCCGGAAGTATAACTCTTGACAGTATTTTACTTGCCCCAGATACAGCGGTCTTTAACGCAGAAAAGAAAATCGGCAGTGCTCCTACACATTTATTTCAAGTAAAACTGGCCAGGTTACGGCTGCGCCGGATTGGAATACTTACAGTCTATTTTCAACGGAAAATTGACATGAATGATATTATTTTGGAGAAGCCTTCGATTAATATGATTTATAATAAAGTTTATAAAAAACCGGATACTGCCAAAGATGAGCGGGAGCTGTATGAGCGTATTTCCACAATATTAGCCTTAGTTCATATCAGGGGAATTAAAATTGATAATGCGGATTTTGATTATATTGATGGGGCCACGGGAAGGCTGATACATGCTATAAAGCACTTGAATGTCCAGGTAAGGGATTTCAAACTGGATGCTAATAGCGAGGCGGATACCACAAGGTTTTATTATGCTAAAGATGTCTCTTTTGAACTGGCGGGTTATCATTCTTTAACGAAGGATAAGCTTTATACGATGAAATTAGATACGATAACCGGATCTACTACAGGTAAGAAAATCTGTATCAAAGGATTCCGCGTGATTCCAATGTATCCCGACCTTGCCTTCAGTAGAAAACTTAAAATTCAAAAGGACCGTTATGAGTTGTTCTTTGGCCAGGTGACCCTTAGGGGAATTGACTTCATGAAGTTTAATACCGATCGGGTGATTCATGCCCAGTGTATGAAAATTGAGCAAACCCAAGCTAAAGTCTTTATGAACCGGGAAATGCCTCCTGGTCATGCTGATCATGGAAATAACTTTCCCCATATGGCTTTGCAGAAATTGCCGGTCGCGATAACTATCGATACACTCCGGTTAAAAAGGGTAAATGTTGCCTATACCGAATATAACCCAATATCACAGCAGAGAGGAGTGGTAAACATTGATCAGCTGAACGGACAGGTGCTGAATGTGACGAACGACTCTTTATCTCTGGCTAAAAATCACTATGCAGTGGCAGATCTGAATGCGTTGTTGATTAAGGCTGCACAGCTGCATATTACGCTTAATTTTAACCTGCTATCTCGTAATGGGGCACTTACTTTTAAAGGAGAGATCGGGAAGATGGATATGGTTAGCCTGAATCCATTGTCTAAGCCCTTAGGAATGGTGGAGATTGAGCAAGGGCAGATACAAAAAATAGATTTTAAGGTCAGCGCGAATGAGAAAGGGGCTGATGGGACTATGCACTTGTATTATAATGATTTGAAAGTTAAACTTCTTAAGGAAGGAGAGGATGGAAAACCTGCCCAAAAAAAAGGATTGCTTTCTTTTCTAGCGAATACATTAATCATTAAAGATGCAAATCCATCAAAAGGAGATGCCTTACGCACTGCTCAGATTCATTTTGTGCGTCCTGCCAGGGCGTCGTTTTTTAACCTGTTATGGAAAAGTGTTTTTGCAGGAATGCGTGAAACTGTCGGGCTAGGAGTTCTCCCGACGCAGAGCCCCGAAAAAGGCAGGGAGGAGGTTGTACATAAAATGAAAGATCGTAAGAATAAAAAAGCCGAAAGGAAGCAGCAGGAGCAGAAAAAAGGAAAATGATTGGTGTTTTATAGCGTTATTAAAAAACGTATATTGTAATTTTTAGACACTGGTTAGGCATGATTGGAAAAACCCGAAAAACATTTGCGGTATTTAAATGGGTTGCCGGAGTCGTGTTTCTGCTATTTGTAGTAGCAGATGCTATGTCCTGGTATCTTAGCGTAAAGCTAAGACCCGTTATTACAAAAGAATTGAAAGATCTGGTGCTGAACGCCACAGATAGTTTATACCGTATCGAATTTTCCAGAGTAAACACCAATTTCCTATTGGGGAATGCCTCTGTCAGCAATGTCAAAATTATTCCTGACACTAATATTTATAATAAACTGATTAAGCTGAAGCGGGCTCCAAATAATATTTATGAAGTAAGCTTAAAAAAACTAACCATCCGGAACTTTCACCCTTTTAGGATTTATAGAGATAAACTGCTGAATGTCGACCAGCTTTTATTTGAACATCCTACAGTGGTGATGATCAACAGACAGTTCGATTTTAATGAGAACAGGCCACCCAGACCAAATAAATCACCTTACGAATACATCTCGAAATTCCTGAATGTGGTCAGTGTGGACAAGATTAACCTGAAAGATGTTAGTTTTAAATATATCAATAAAAATGGAGTTGTGCCAGAGATAGATTCTGTAAATAAGCTGGATATCACCCTTAAAGATTGGTTAATAGACGCACAGTCGGCTACAGATCCAACGCGAATTTATTTATTAAAAGATGTGCTGATTAATTTGAATGATTACCAGTTCGCTACTTCGGATAGTTTATATCACGTACAGTTGAATGAGTTCTCGTTTACGGCATCAACAGGAAAGTTAAATATTAAAAAATTTGGGGTAGTGCCACGGTATTCAGAAATGGATTTTGGGCGTAAGGTTGGTTACGCTAAAGAACGGTTTAATATTCATCTGAGTGATATTAGTTTAAATGGAATTGATTTGCCTTTATATGTAAAGAAACAGGAGTTTGCCGCGCACGAAATGAATATTAGCAATGGGTATGTCTCGGTGTTTAATAACAATGAACTACCCGGACAGGGCGTTGAAAGAATGGGGAAATTTCCGCATCAGCTTTTACAGCTGATCAAGGCACAACTGACAGTGCGGAGGCTAAATGTAAGTGATGTGGATATCAGTTACGCTGAATTTGACGAAGATAGTAAGCAAAAGGGGACAATCACTTTTGAGAAAACATCGGGTACAATTTTAAATGTGACGAATGAAGAAAAGGTGAAAGCGAAGAATCCGTTTATGGTTGCAGACCTGAACACGTATGTAATGGGACAGGGAAAACTGACAGTTAACTTCAGGTTTGATCTGAATGCGAAGAATGGTGCCTTTTCTTACCAGGGTGAGTTAAAGGACATGAATGGTGGGGTGTTAAACAGGATTACTAAACCTTTGGGTATGGTGCAGGTGAATAGTGGTGTAGTTAAAAAGATAAATTTTAGGGTGATAGCAGATGAGGCTAAAGCGAGTGGGGATCTGGATTTTCGATATAAGGATTTATCAATAGGGCTGATGAAAAAAGTGGAGGGGAAATCCAGGCTGGTTAAGCTGGGGCTGTTTTCTATGCTGGCAAATTCATTAGTTATCAGACCGGATAATCCCGATGCAAAGGGGAAGATGGTTTCTGCTTCGTTGTATTATCAGAGAAACCCGACTAGTTCTTTTTTTAGTTTTATCTGGAAAACTTTACAGCAGGGGATTAAGTATACAGTGGGATTAACGCCAGAAAAACAGGCGGAAATTGATGAACAAATTGCAAGGTTTGAGAAAATGAAGAAGGACAGGGAACTGCGAAGAGAGGCCCGGAGGCGAAGACAGGAAGGAAAATAAACAGGCTAATGGGAGAACATTAACCTGTTTAGAAATTATTATTTTAATACTTCAGCGGGTGCTGGTTTGTCAAGCAGGTTGTTGTAGTAGAAACGGGCACGTTCTGTAAAGTCATGTTTGTCCTTGGTGGAAGTCCAGTCATGTTTATCCTTTTTGGAAGTCCAGCCATGTCTACCACCGGGGTAAATCATCAGTTCAAAGTGTTTATTCTCATCTTCTAATTTATTGATCAGCTGGATCGTGTTTTGCATGTGGACATTGTCATCCATATCACCGTGCATGATACGTAACAACCCTTTATATTGGTTGGTATAAGTTAATACTGAAGCATTTTTATAACCTTCAGGATTTTCCTGAGGTGTATCCATGAAGCGTTCTGCATAAACAGTATCATACAGTTCCCAGCTGGTCACAGGAGCACCACAATAGCCGTAGTCAAAGTAGTCAGCACCATAAGTTAAGGCCATGGCAGTCATGTATCCTCCGTAGCTATGTCCGGTAATCAACAGTTTATTTTTATTTACCCAAGGTTTGGCTTTCAGCCATTTTGCCGCTGTGATATAGTCTTTCATTTCCCATTTGCTCAGATTGCGGTGCATTAAAGCGACTCCTTCTTTACCAAACTGTCCTGAAGCACGGTGATCTACTGCAATTTGAATAATACCTTCATTTGCCCACCACTGCGCAGATATTTCTTTCCAGGTGTTTTTTACAGTTCCAGCATTTGGACCACCGTACATGCTGAAAACTACAGGATATTGTTTCGTCGCATCAAAGTCTACTGGGTAAGTGATTACAGCCGGAAGATTATAACCATCGTCAGTTGGAATGGTAATCATTTCTGTTTTACCAATATTGAAACTCGCGAAATTGGCAGATTTACTATCCGCGATCTCTTTAATGATCGTTCCGTTGTTGTCAACTAAAGCACGTTTTGATGGAGTGGATACATTGGAATAAGTCGTAATGAACTTTTCACCTGAAGGGGACATTTCTACCTGGTGGGTATAATCACCGAAAGTCAGTCTCTTTAAAGCCTTGCCATTGTAGTTTACACGGTATAAGTCGGTTGTTGTCGAAGCTTCTTTACGCGCCATGAAATAGATAATTTTGTTCTTTTCATCCACTTGAACCAGGTTAGTTACCTGCCATTTGCCGCTGGTTAAAGGATTAACCAGTTTGCCATCCAAAGTATACAGGTAGTAATGTGCCCAGCCTGTTTTATCACTTTTCAGGATGTAATGTTTTTTATCTTGCAGGTAAGTAATGCGGCCATCATAATCAAGATCTACCCACGACGATTGTTTTTCGTCATAAATTTCTTTTTTAGCACCAGTTTCTGGTTTAACTGCGTAAAATTTTAAGTTATCCTGTCCGCGGTTCATCCATTGAACCATCATATTGCTGCCATCATAACTCCAGTAAGGAGTGCCAAAATATTGATCGTCTTTTTCGTTAAAGTCTGCCCAGACAATAGCGCCGCCTGCTGAAGGCACAAAACCTATTTTAACCTCAGGGTTTGGGTCTCCTGCTTTAGGGTAACGGGTTTTTTCTACGTAACCATGTTGTCCGGTTGATCCGTTAATAGGAAACATCGGAACTTTGGTGTCGTCGAAACGCATAAAGGCAAGATGCTTACTGTCTGGTGCCCACCAAAAGGCTTTGTATTTTGTTGGGCGGCCCAGTATTTCTTCAAAATATACCCATGATGAATATCCATTGTAAATAACATCGGTAGCATCAGTAGTATACCTGATTTCTTTGCCTGTCAATATATCTACAGCGTAGAGGTCGTTTTTGCGGGTAAAAGCAACATATTTTCCATCAGGAGAAAGGGTAGGATTCTTCTCTTCCTCCGGATTATTGGTTAAGCGTTTAGGTGCTGCTTTGCCATATTGAATATAAACATCACTATCTTTCACCATAACTTCTACATCACTTTTTGGAGGGGGGGTATAGGGGGTACGTGTGCCAGAATTGATATCTACTGCATAGAGTTGATGCGCTTTGTCGTCGTTTTCTATGTAATGGGTTTCGTCACTCCAACCAGTAACTTTAGCCAGGTTTTTGGTTAAAGATGGGGTTCGGTCTTGTGTTTGCTCAAAATTAAGTCTGTGCTGCTGTGCTTGTGTACTTAAACTAAAACATAGTCCTACAGCCAGACAGAATAGTAAAGGATTCTTCATATTAAAAATTTAGTGGCGCTAAAATAGCAAAGCTGAGGTGAATTACTGGTATTGTGTAACAGATGTTACGGGACAAAAAAAATCATGCCTTGTTTAACAGGACATGATTTTTATAGAATTTGACTAGTCGGGATGGAAGCTGGTTATTGAATTTCCAGATCGGTCATGCCAAACATCAGTACCAGTTTATTACCCAGGTAAAAATTCAAGGTCTGATCTGCAATGTCGTACCTGAATGTTTTATCATTCAGGAGATTCACAAAAGTGTTTTCTGCTTTCATTGCTTCTTCAGAACAGGCCATCATCGTACTGCCAATTTGCTGGAAGGTGATAGCTCCTTTGCTGAATTCATAACCTCCGAAAATATTATTGCATCCGCCAGAACCATTAAAACGCTGGTCTTCTCTATGAAAGATCAGGTAAGCAGGAGATTCATCTTGGGTAATACCATCCATTTGTATTAACTTCCATTTATGGTTATAGACAAAATCTATAGCGCCAGTATGTTGGGATCCTTCAATACCCTGAGAGATTCTTTGTGTCTTTATCACTCTTTTCACTCTGTAAATATACATGGAGGCATCGGCAGGGACATTTGCTCTTTTGGTGCGGGAAACAAGCAGTGTATAGCGGTAGCCGGGTTTGTAGTTGAAACCTACAATACCTCCATAAAAAAATTCCCAGTCTTTACTGTTGCTGTATTTAACGAGATAACAGGTTTGAGGCCCAACTCCAGTACAGTTTGCACGCTCTTCCTTGATGACCATGCGGATGTCCTCCGCTTTGGTGTAGATGGATAGGCCAGCTATGAATGCAACTGTTAGAATTAGTTTTGTGCCGAAGTTTTTTAAAATGTGTTTCATTGTATGTGTCTAAATAATTACTCCAACAGGATGCTTCATTGGCTTCCTTTCCATAAATATAAAAAAAGGGATGTTCATAAACTATGAACATCCCCATTTTATTTAATTTATTTATCTAGAATTAAATTGTCCAGTTCCAGCCGAATTCATCAGCTGTAACTCCATAGCGGATATCATTTAATTTTTTAGCTACTCCCGTTGAAACTGTGCGTGTTGCTGGGTCTGTCAGGGTATATTTTTTACCTTCGTAAGTGATCTCACTGATTTGTGTAACCGTTGCCG
Organism: Pedobacter sp. PAMC26386; assembly: GCA_014302835.1. Taxonomy (GTDB): domain Bacteria; phylum Bacteroidota; class Bacteroidia; order Sphingobacteriales; family Sphingobacteriaceae; genus Pedobacter. The sequence goes on along the minus strand of CP060294.1, from coordinate 4,338,304 downwards.
CTGTACCTACAGCAAAAGCTTCCGTTAAAGTTCCATTTTCGATGTAGTCTAAAACTTCCTGGATCAGTACTCTTCTTTCTTCTACTTCAATACCCATGCTTTTTGCCAGCAGGATAATGGTATCTCTTGTTACGCCATCCAGAATAGTTTCACGTACTTCTGGAGTTACAATTTTTCCGTTGATGACAAACATCAGGTTAGCAGCACCAGATTCTTCCAGATACTTATGTTCTTTTGCATCTGTCCAGATCAACTGGTCAAAACCTTCAGCCTGTGCTTCAGCAGTAGGAAGCATTGCTCTTGAATAGTTACCTGCTGTTTTTGCAGCACCAACACCACCATCAGCAGAACGTGTATAATGCGTTTCTACTTTAACTTTCAACGGTTTGCTGTAATATGGAGCACTTGGGTTAGCCAAAATCACAAACTTATAAGTTGAAGATGGTTTTACGCCCAAAACAGGATCGGTAGCAAACATCACTGGTCTGAGGTATAAAGAATAATTTTCTTCAGCCGGAACCCATGCTTTATCAATATCAATTAATGCAGCAATACCCTGCATAAAAACTTCTTCCGGAATAGTTGCCATCGCCATGCGGGCAGCAGATTTATTGAAACGTGCAAAGTTTTTATCAGCTCTGAATACACTTACACTACCGTCAGCTTGTTTGTAGGCTTTTAGTCCTTCAAAAATTGCCTGTCCGTAATGTAAAGCGGAAATAGCCGGGCTCATAGGAATAGGACCATATGGAAGGATTTCGAAATTCTTCCATTCTCCGTCTTCATAATCAGCCACGAACATATGGTCTGTAAAAACTTTTCCAAAAGGCAAGTCAGTATAATCTGTTTCAGCCAGTCTGGAATGACCAGCTTTTGTGGTTTTTATAGTTAATGTATCTATCACGGTTTCTCTAAATTTATCAGTACAAAATTACGAAATTTTCGTAGTATAAAATATTTTATTTCTATTAATGTCTATTGTGCCCAATCAGTGATGGGGCTGTAATGAATAATGACGGTTCTATTTCCTGATAGTTTTCAGCACACTAATTACCCAGGCTTTACCCCATTCTTCCAGCTGTTCCTCTGTCCATAAGAATGGATAAAAGATCCGTTTCTGAAAACGCGGAGGCAAGTATTTCTGCCAGTTTGTACCACCGGTAGCTGCAATGTCGACCGGATCTTTCTCCAGATACCTGACTGCAGATTTATAATGTGACAATGGCCACTCTACATTGACAAAAAGATCCAGTTTTCTCAGTTCTTCAGCTAGTAAACTCACATCCTGCCCCTGCGCAGCGAATGCAGTATATAAAGCAGAAAAATTGGTGTGCTCCCGTTCTTTAATCAATTGCAGAAACTGCGTGGCATATTTACTGATAAACTGTTTTAAAGTCAGAGTTTGTTTGCCGCTGGATAATTCAGTTGCACCAAACTTCCAGTAGATGTGCTCAAACTTCTCTTCTATACTTGCATTGGCAAGTTCTTCTCTTTTACTCTTGTCTACGAGTCTGGTGAAATCGGTGGCGCAAATTTCTATCATTCTGTACTGCCCGGATTGGAAACCACTGGCTGGTAACAACGACATGCGGAATTTTAAGAACTGTTCTTTCTCCATTCCGTCTACCATGACATCAAAAGAGCTTGTTAAAGCATTGAAATAAGCATTGATTCTTTTCACACGTGCGGTGAAAAACGCTACGGTTAAGGCGGGATGTTCAGCAATTTGTTTGCATTCATGTAAGCAGAGCTTGAAATAAAGTTCTGTGATCTGATGATACATGATGAAAATCTCTTCGTCCGGAAAGGGTGTTTTCGGATTCTGAAGACTCAATAAGGTGTCAAGATGGATGTAGTCCCAATAGGTTAAGAAATCAGCATAGAGTAATCCGTCTAAATAGGCGGCCATATCCTGGCCCATAGCCTCATACTTTTCCTGGAGTTTATCCAGTTTGCTTTTTATTTCTGGTGTAAGTTCCATATTTTAATAAAGTACTCTGAATTTGATGGTATGTTCAATTTTCTTTAAAGATTTGAAAAGGTCTTTGTCATATTCTGCATTGATATCTGTAATGGCATAACCGATAGTTGAGTTAGTCATCAGAAACTGACCGACAATATTGATACTGTGTTTTGCGAAAACAGTATTGATTTGTGCCATAATGCCTGGCACGTTATGGTGAACGTGAATGAGACGGTGCGAAGCTTCAATTCTGGGTAATTGTAAATTAGGGAAGTTACTGCTTAAATAAGTAGTTCCTTTGTTCATGAAATCCAGCATCCTTTTAGGAATGAAATTCGCATTCCTAGGGTTGTTCTTCGGATCTTCAAAAACAACAATGCCCATCGCTGTACAAGCTTGCAAATCAATTTTGCCGGCTGTTGTGCCCAGGTAGCCGATTGTTTTTAGCTTCAGCGCTATTTTTAGTTTCTCTGGGTCCATTTTCTCACCTTTAGCCAGCAAAATCATATGGACATCTTTCACATATTTATCTTCAAAAGAAGATTTGTGACGGATAGAAAGACCATCTTTTTTTAACAGGGCAAGGCTTTCTTCCGGGATATCTCCGATAGCCAGACATAGAATTCTATTCTTAGGGTACGAAATAGCCCTTGGCAGATTGTTAACGTATAAAAATTCGTCAAAACTTGGGGTAACATGGTCGGCTCTGCTTACAATACTTTCTCTGGAGATATTCTCCGTAAAGGCGTAGAATTTTTTGATCATTCCGCTTTCGCGAAGCTGAAAATCAGAATAACCATCACCAATTCCATATAAATCGCCTTCAAGATTCAGGTGCTGCATGAGTTTTACCTTACCGCCTTCTTCACTTAACGGGTTTGCATGATCATAATCTATAATTTTGCCATCGCCAGTAGTCACAAAAGTATTGGCGTAAATATTTTCTTTTTTAATATGGTACTGACTAACTACAGGGGTGATAAATTCTTTAAATCCACCAGATACAATCAATACCTGGTCAGCATGTTTTTTAAAGAAAGCCGCATTGCGGGAAAAAGATTTGGATACTTTCTTTTTTAAACGGGTGATCAGTTGTTTCAAATGGTCTTCTGAAGCTTCCAGTAATTTTACTCTTTGGGCAAGACTTTCACTGAACGATAGTTTTCCTTCCATAGCAAGGTTAGTCAGGTCTTCAATTTTCTTGAAGATGGCTTCCTTATCAGGATGTTTTTTAAGGGAAATTCGGGCGAGCTCATCAAGAGCTTCTACCTGGGTGAAGGTGCTGTCGAAATCAATGATGTAAATATTCTTTTGCTTCATTTTAAAGTTTTTTTAAGCCTGCACATACTTCCTGAATGCTTTGATGCAGGGGCTTGAAGGTGATACCCGTAGTGTTCTTGATTTTATCGTTACTGTATAAACTAATATTCAAACTGCTTTTTGCAGCATCGCTGGTTAGTGCGGCTGCTTTTCCTGTAAACAGGGCGGCAAATTTGGCTGCCCGCCATGCAATGCCAAGCATCCATGGTTTGGCTTCTTTGGAGGGCGCTTTAACACCCATACCTTTGGCAATTTCTGAAAAAAACTGCTGATAATGATAGTTCTCTGCCGATATGGTAAATCTTTCACCCGTAACTTCGCTTTCCATCAGGACGATCATGCTTTTGGCTACATCTTCTACATCTACAATCCCGGTAGCGCCTTTGGTATAATAGCCGAGCCCGTCTTTGACGAGTTTAAAAATTGCACCGCTTCCAGTATATCCGGCATTGTGCCCGATGATCACAGAGGGGTTAACAATGACAGCATCCAGGCCTTCGGCCATGCTGCGCCAGACTTCCATTTCTCCTTCGTATTTTGAAATCGCATAAGTATGAACTTTAGCGTCGTATTCCCAGAAGTCTTTTTCAGTAATTTCTTTTCCTTTTTTAGCTTCACCCAAAGCAGCAACAGAGCTTACATGAAGTAGTCTGGCGTTGCGGTGTACACATAAATTGGCCACATTGCTGGTTCCTTCAATATTCACTTTCAGCAGGGCAGCTTTATCTTTAGGATCAAATGATACTATTGCAGCACAATGGTAGACCTGGGTTATGTTTTCGAATGCATCATCAAGTGTAGACAGGTCGTTGATGTCGGCAATAAACCATTCAATCAGTGTGTTCTTTGTTAATAAAGCAGGGGTTTTTGAATTTTCCCTTTTCAGAGCGCGTACTTTTTTGCCCTGAGCCGTTAACTGATGAATAAGCTCAGACCCTAAAAAACCTGTGGCGCCGGTAACTAAAATCATTTCATTTTTTTTAGGATGTTAAGCGCCTGAAACAAATTAATTGATAAATTTAAACAAGCTCTTATTAATATATGATCTCAAAAATAGATATTTGACGGCATAGATACCATTAATTATGTCCTTATCCGATTTTTTCTCCCCGCTAGCTCTCGAAAAATTCACACCTAAACAGGGTTTTTATACCAGTCAACTGGGAATGAAGGCTAGTTTTTACACGGAAAAATTTCCTGAACTGGGCGACAAAGCATTTGATATTGCGATTATTGGTGTCATGGATGACCGTGCTGCGGTGAATAATAATGGCTGTTCTCTAGGCCCGGATTACTTCCGGGAACAATTTTATTTGTTGCATGAAGGTGCATTTGAAAGCAGAATAGTTGATTTAGGTAATATCAAAGCGGGAGCCACAATTTCTGATACTTATGTCGCACTGAAAATGGTGGTTACTGACTTGATGAGACAGGACATTGTGCCAGTAATTATTGGAGGCGGTCAGGATTTGACTTATGCACAATATATGGCTTATGAAGCTTTGGAGCAGAAGGTGGATTTAGTAGTGGTTGATAATAAATTCGATCTGGATGAGGATGGGAGTGAGCCCGGCAATATTGCTACACGATCTGATGCTTATCTGAACAGAATCTTTATGCACCAGCCAAACTATCTGTTTAATTTCAGTAATATCGGTTTCCAGACGTATTTAGTGAATCAGGATAGTTTAAAAGTGATGAATAAGCTGTATTTCGATGTTCACCGTCTGGGTGAATTTTTAACTGATGTGAGTTCAGCTGAACCTGTGATCAGAAATGCGAACATGATGAGCTTTGATCTTTCCTGTATCCGTTCTTCAGATTCTTCTGCAAACGGGAATGCTTGCCCGAATGGATTTTATGGAGAGCAGGCTTGTAAAATCGCGCATTATGCGGGATTAAATGATAAGCTGACTTCTATTGGTTTTTATGAATTTAACCCGGCATTTGATACGGGCAGCCAGTCTGCAATGTTATTGGGTCAAATGGTGTGGTACTTTATAGATGGTTTCTATAACCGTAAAAAGGATTTTCCACTCAATCCTAAATCTCAGTATTTAATTTACCGTGCCAGCTTAAATGATGGTACAGGTGAAATGCTTTTTGTGAAAAGTAAGAAATCTGATCGCTGGTGGATGCAGGTTCCTTACCCTACAGGTGTATCAAAAAATGAGAGATATCATTTAGTTCCATGCAGGTATGAAGATTATACGATGGCCGTGAATGGGGAAATGCCCGATTTATGGTGGCGTACCTATCAGAAGCTGCTATAGGTTATTTTTTCTCTGGAAATTTGTTGTCAACCCGATCCCAGTCTGTGATGTTTTGTGGTGCAAATGTACCGGGGGTGACATAGGCTGCACAAATTTCTGCCGGATTAAACTCTTTATTATTAAAAAGGAGGGTGGAGGTGTATTTACGGGTAAAATACTTTAAGGATATGGTGGCGATGCAGAGACAGCCGTCCGGAACAGCAAAGTCGAATTCGTGTTTGCCCGGGATAAACTGGTCATTGTTAATCGTTAATATCTGTAATATAGCAGATTTGTGGATATAGCCTTTACTCAGGCAGAAGAAATTTGTGGCTATCGTGATTTCACAGGAAATGGTGTTTTCTGGAAATTTTAATTGTTCAGGTATTTTTAACTCTGGAAGTGTGATTTTTAACAGGTTTGCAGTAAGAGAACTTTCGGGTTCCAGCCAGAAATTTTGATTCAGTTGAGATTTAATATTGAAGTTGAATCCTTGTAATTTGCTGAAGCTGTCTACCGAAAATTGATAGAAGTTTGCTTCTTTACGATAAGAATTTCTCAATATTGCGTGTAATTCAATGTTTAAGCGATTAATCATCGCTCCATCATAAAATCCAAAAATGGGCTCTCGAAACATAAATCGGATGTGTTTACCTAATGAGCTTGCTTTACCAAATTGAATGGCTACTTTTTTTGTGGCTTTAGTCTGTTTGACACCGCCTTTGCCGGGAGCTGACTGCATAGTCTGCTTATTCCCTCTTTTCTTGAAAACAACGTTTTGTATGGATCCTGTTATGAAATTCCCTTTTCTTGTTGCCATTTCGTGAAATATTTAAAGTTTAAATAATATTTGATTTATTTCAAGTTAAGTATAGTTTTGTATGAATACAGGTTAAGTGCGTAACAAATACATAGCAAGTCCACGTTTTTACACAAATAGGTGGAGTGAACGTGGACTAGAGGTGGACTAGACGTGGACTAGAGACGAGCAGAAATGAGAGAATGTCTTATCCTCGTATAGCTATACAGGTTATTGAATTAATTTTGAATTGACTATACAAGCAAATTTGTAATTCCTGTTTGACTTATACAAGTTGTATTTTCTTTTAGTTTGTATTTTTTGGGTTTCCATCTTTTTTTAAGCTCTCCTTGTTTAAGATGAGCCTGTTCGGGTGTTAGATAATCGCAACTAGCATGTGGTCTACTGTGGTTATACGTCTGAATACTCTCTCTTATCCTTCCATTAGTTTCTCTCAGTCCAGCATTAGATCCATAGAGATCAAACTCTGCTTTTAAGATCCCATTAACGCGCTCTGCAATAGCGTTCTCATATGGGTCTCCTTTTTCTGTCATACTAACTGCTATCTTACTATCTGTCAGCAGATCTATATATCCTTTGCTGCAATATTGCGATCCTCTGTCGGAATGATGTATAAGGTCTTTTTGAGGGTACTTCCTATTGCTTATTGCCATTTCCAGTGCATCTATGCAGCCCTGAGCCGAAAGATCTGTCCTGAAGGCCCATCCCATGATTTTTTTAGAATAGGCATCTGTGATCAGGCTGAGATAGCCCCATTGTTTTTTAAGATGTATATAAGTAATATCGCTTACCCAAACCTGTTCAGGATGATTGATGCTCAATTCTTTGATCAGATTATTGTATTTACGCATCCAATGCCTTGAATTGGTGGTTACCGCATTTCTTCTTCGTTGTCTGATATGTAGGCTATGTTCCCGCATCAGTCCGAAGAGATAGTCCCGGCCAATTTTGATACCGTGTTTTTCTAAGGGCTTGTGCAACATAAAATGTAGTTTTAAAGTACCTATTCTTTTTTGCGTTTTGCGGATATCAATCACATGCTGCAAAACGATCTCATCTTTTAATCCTTCATCCTGTAGCCTCCATTGATGATCATAATAAGCATGTCTTGTTTTGCCAAACAGTCTGCACAGCAACTTAATCCCAAGCTTAGGGAAGTCCTGTTTCATTTTGATGACTGCCTGGCACCAGACTTTTTTCTGATATCGATTTTAAGCTGTTCTTCAGCGATATCGATCATGGTGTCCAGGGCTTTGATCTTCAAATTGGCCTCTGCAAGGGCTTCTTGCAAGGCTTTGAGTTCTGTGTTATCAGATTGATTTGTTGTCTTTTTAACCACCTCTAAAGATTTGATATCGCTAATTTCGACATTTTCTTCTCTAAATTTCTTTATCCAGCCCCGTATTACACTCGGGTAAGAAATATCAAAGGCAATTTGAGCTTGTCTGACGCTCATTCCTGCTTCTACAGCGCGAAAAACAGACCTCTTTTCTGCCAGTGTATAGCTTTTGTGTTTCACTATACTTGAACCGTACCGATCTATCCAATCCTTTAGGGTGCAGCTGGCCATACCATATTCCTGTATAAGGTCTCGGCGGGGGACTCCTTGTTCTGCTAATTGAACAACATATGCGATTAAGCGCTTATCAAAGCGCTGTTGCTTGCCAATCCGATCTGAGTAAATAAACTCTGTTTCTTTTGTTTCCATACACTGTTTTTAGTGTATAGCTCTTTTAGGAATCGACAGAATACTGGAGTATCGCAGATACTGGAAAATGTGTGAATTTAAATATTTGGAAATGAGGTATTTATATTTGGTAGCGTTGTTCATTGGTTTTATTTCTTTATCAATCAATTGCTATCATTCAGATAAAAGGCGTTTTGAAGCAACGAATCGTGTTCTGCTAAACGGTTTATTGATAAAAGGAAGGGTTATGGATACAAAGATTTCAGGAAATCATAGTTTCGGTGTACTCTTATTAAAAGTAGATAGTGTTGAAAAAGGGAAGTTTATCGATACTTTATTAAAACAAGGAATATATCCTTATAAAATTAGGGGTGGGATGGCAGAAGTATATACTTGTGTTCCTTATAACATTCAAAAAGGGACTAAGGTGGTGGTTGATTCTGATAAAAAAACAGTGTTCTATCATTACATTGTGGAAAACAAAGATTATAAAGGCAACCTGTTGGTCGTAGAGAATCCTTATGATATAGAATATGCTAACGCACACGCCATATTTAAAAGCAATAATTGATGAGAAACTTTACTGACAGTTCAAAAAGGGCAGTCTTTGCGACAAAATTTGTAATAGAGCAAAATTCTCCAATATTACATGTTTATCATTTTGATGATGGATGCTGGCAATTTAGTGGAAAAGAAAAGAATCTAAGAGAAGACGATTTTAGAGTTATTTCTCTTGATAATGTGTTAGTCATTGATCAAACTCTTAAAGAATTATTGGGTATGCCTCTTGGATTCGAAGCAATAAGAGCATCAATAGGAGAAAAGTGGCGGATTATTTCTGCAAATTGAATTGTTTTTGTGATTCTTTTCAGCAAGAGTTTCTACACCGTGGTAAAGCAAAATCAGGAATGGACAAGGTTATTAACTTAATCCACTTTACTTCTGTCCGGATATGATAACGAATGGCCTTGTTATTTTCTGTCCGTCTTTATCTGTTATTTCTTCCATCACTTTTTTTACCTCAATATTTACAAACCCTGCTTTCTGGAAAAAGGTTTTTACTTCATCAGTTTTGTAAAACGTAAAATCGATTTGGATCCAGGGAAGATGTCCTCCAGATTTTTTCTCAACAATGGCTAGGTCAAATTTACCCCCCGGTTTTAGAACACGATAGATTTCCATGAAATTCAGTATCGGATCTGCCCAGAAATAAAGTGTATTGGCTGTGAAACAGCAATCGAAGAAACCATCTCCAAAATCCAACTTTTCATCGCCTCCAGTTTTGATAAATTGAGCTTGGCCTTCTTTCACTTTTAATGCATGGTTTGATAATGCTTCGTGTATAAGGAGTTCAGAACTATCGGCTCCAAAGTACAATATGCCTTTGTTTTTTTGAAAAATAAAAGGAAGATGCTCGGTATTACCAATACCGATTTCCAGTACTTTTGCATCTTCAATCGGTTTTACCTCTTGCAACAACTTAAAAATAAGGGTGTTTTTGGGAGGAAGAATATCAATTTTTACTTCTTTAGTTAATGTGCTAAAATCCACTTGCATCTCCATAATATTGTGTGTCAAATCTCTTTCGGGGGATATTTCTCAATCTTGACAAAAGTGAACAATAGCCATCGTACGCTTTTACATAAAAAGTATTTTCTTTTACATAAAAAGGAATTTTTGATAACCATTTTAAAATAATTCCATTTTTTTTGTGATAATTGCCATTATGGGAATCAATGTTGGTAAGGATTATGGGGCTTGGAAAACGGTAGGGGGAAGCTTTGATGATTTTCCAGTTCAGAAACGGTTAATAACAGAAAGGAAGGAGAAATACAGCTTTTCTTTTAGCGATGCAGAACTGGTGCAGATTAATACGCCTAATGTTTATATCGTTTATGGCGATATTAGATTTAAACAACGACAGATGTATTTTCGCCCTACCTATGATGTTCCGGAAATGATCAAACTGCGTTTTACGCTATCAGGTAATGGAACAATATTCAACCAGGTAAACAGAAAGCAATATGTTTTTCGTTCTAATCAGCAGAATATTATTTATATGCCCGAGCTTGATGGTACAGGTGAATATGATATAAACTGTAATTATCGCTTCTTTGAGGTGCATTTTACGAAAGAAAAGTTTCTGCAGCTATCAGAAAATTCGTGTAGGGTACTTCAGGTTCTGGCAGAGCTCCTGGATGCAGGGCAGTATGCGCAGATTGCAGAACAGAATCTTCCAATCTCGTGGGCGATGCAGAATTGTATAAAAGATATCCTTAACTGTAATTACACAGTAGGATTAAGACTTATGTTTATTGAATCGAAATGTATAGAGCTGCTTGTTCTCCAGGCCGAGGCTTTTGAACTGGCTATTACGAAGAAACAGCGTCCACCGTTACAATCTTCGTACGATAGAGACTGTATTTATTACGCCAGGGATTATCTGGTTGAGCACATTCACGAACCACCTTCGGTTGCAGAACTGGCAAAACTATGCGGCATTAACGAGTTTAAACTGAAACAGGGTTTTAAAGGACTGTTTGATAGCAGTATATTTGGCTATTTAAGTGATTATAAGCTAAATAATGCAAAAGAACTGCTTCAGGAAGGTAGATCCATAAAATCTGTTGCATTTGGGTTAGGTTATTCGTCTGTTCAGCATTTTAGCAATGCCTTTAGGAAGAAATTTGCAACAACGCCGGGTAAACTGAGAGTTTAAGTCTTCTGGTAAAGCCTATTTTGTCAAAACGAAGGGGGGTATCAAAGCGTCAATATACTCAACCTTATTCTCATGATGTATGATAGCAAAAGGTAAATTGTAAGAAGCCTGAATATAATATAATTAATAACGGGGATACATGCATTACCCCCGTTATTAATCCTGATTTCAATTTACATCAAATCAAAACCTATATCTTCTCTGAAATATTTTCCATCAAAGTAAATTCTTGCTGCATCAGCCGTTGCTGACTGTAATGCTTCAAACATGTTATCCTGTAAACTGGTTACCGCTAACACGCGTCCACCATTACTTTTAATCACACCGCCTTCAGCAATAGTCCCTGCGTGAAAAGCTAATGACTGACGGATGTTATCAATTCCGGTCATTACCTTACCTTTTTCATATTCACCAGGATAACCACCTGCTACAATCATAACTGTAGCCGCGCTTTTAGGGCTGATGGTCAATTTCACATCTTTCAGTTTCTTCTGAGAAGTGGCAATGAAAAGCTCTACAAGATCATTTTCGATTCTTGGTAAAACACTTTCTGTCTCAGGGTCACCCATCCTGCAATTGTATTCAATGATCATTGGTTTGTCGCCAACTTTGAATAACCCGAAGAAAATGAAACCTGTATAATCTATTTTATCTTTCTTTAATCCGTTGATGGTAGGAATGATAATGCTGTTTTCTACTTCCTTTAAAAATTTCTCATCCGCAAATGGAACCGGAGAAACAGAGCCCATACCACCTGTATTTAAGCCGGAATCTCCCTGACCAATACGTTTGTAATCTTTCGCTTCTGGTAAAATCACATAATTATCGCCATCAGTCAATACAAATACAGACAATTCAATACCGGTTAAAAACTCTTCGATCACAACGATCGCTCCTGCATGACCAAATTTGCCTTCACTTAACATTAAAGTCAGTTCAGCTTGTGCATCAGCTACAGTTTCGCAAATTAAAACACCTTTACCAGCTGCTAAACCATCTGCTTTTAAAACTACAGGTAAACTGTGGTTTTCAAGGTAAGTTAGTCCGGCAGCTAAAGTTTCTTTGGTAAATGATTTAGAATCTGGATGCGGAATACCGTGGCGTGCCATAAATTCTTTAGAGAAATCCTTACTGCCTTCCAGTATAGCACCTTCTTTTTTAGGACCGATTACAGGGATTCCAGCTAGCTTTTCATCCGCCAGGAAAAAATCATGAATACCATTTACTAAAGGCTCTTCCGGACCAACAACAACAAGCTCAATCTTTTCCGTTAAAACAAATGTTCTGATCGCGTTGAAATCATTTGGGTTAAGGTTTACATTTTTACCATATGCTGCTGTTCCACCGTTGCCTGGTGCGATAAATAGTTTTGAGCATTGTTCAGATTGACTCATTTTCCAGGCGAAAGCGCTTTCTCTTCCACCAGAACCTAATAGTAAGATATTCATATCAGCAAAGATAACCGCTTTGTCTAAATACTGTTTAAAATTTATTTGATAATTTGTTTCGGCCAATATTGGGATGTAGGTATATTGCAACTTAATCTGTAATCAATTTTATTGTTGCAGTTTCAAATCAGCAAAATTATGAAAAACCGTATCTTTTTCCGGTACCCGGCGCTCCTGTTTGGTGTAGCTGCTGCCATTGTCTTAAATGATCTTTTTAAATTCGCCCCAGGCCAGGTAAATACTGGGTTTGTCGGGATAATTATCCCCGCTATCCTGGTGGGCTTAGGAGTTTATGCCACTATTTTGAACAACAAGGAAAAAAAAGATGCCCTAAACAAAAAGGAAGATCAGTAACCCCCTGTTAATCTGTTCTTGATTTCTCCATACATTACCTCAGGATGACAATTTGTACTTATCTGTTTAAATAAACGTGGTATTGCCAGTACTATTACCAGATATTTTGTAGTTTTATCCCTCAATAACTGACAAAGTGGCCTGTCAATTGATATGGCTTGGTTGTTGTAAAATCATGATTTTAAAACAAATAAAACATAAATAGAAACGATGCTAGGATTTTTAACCAAAGTTTTTGGAAGCAAATCAGAAAGAGATATTAAGGCAATCCAACCACTTGTCATTAAGATAAATGAAGAATACGCTAAACTTTCGGCTTTAAGCAATGATGAATTGCGTAACAAAACTGTCTACTTTAAGGACATTATCGCTAAATCTTTAGCCGAAATTGATACTCAAATAAGTACACTGAAAACAGATGCTGAAGGTCAGGATTTATCCTTACCTGAAAAAACTGCCATTTATGAGCGCATCGACGTTTTAGTGAAAGACAGAGATAAAGAATTAGAGGTTGTATTGATGGAAATTCTTCCTGCTGCTTTTGCAGTTGTGAAAGAAACCTCAAGACGTTTCGCTGAGAACCCAACCTTAGAAGTTACAGCTTCAGCTTATGACAGAGAGTATGCAGCGCGCAGAGCCAATGTTAAAATTGAAGGGGATAAAGCTTTCTGGGCTAATTCATGGGATGCTGCTGGAAGTACAGTAGTATGGAACATGGTTCACTATGATGTCCAGTTAATTGGTGGTATCGTTTTGCACAATGGTAAAATTGCTGAGATGGCAACGGGTGAGGGTAAAACGCTGGTAAGTACATTACCTGCTTACCTGAATGCTTTAGCTGGTCAGGGTGTACACATTGTAACGGTGAATGATTACCTGGCACGACGTGACTCGGAGTGGAATGGTCCTTTATTTGAATTCCATGGTATCAGAGTAGATTGTATCGATAAACATGAGCCTAACTCTCAGGAACGTAGAAATGCTTACCTGGCTGATATTACTTATGGTACAAACAATGAGTTCGGTTTTGATTATCTGCGTGACAATATGGCGCAGGAGCCTGGGCAACTGGTTCAGCGTAAGCTGCACTTTGCAATGGTCGATGAGGTCGATTCAGTATTAATTGATGATGCACGTACTCCGTTGATTATCTCAGGTCCGGTTCCTTTTGGAGATCAGCACGAGTTTCATGAGTTGAAACCAAGAATTGAACGTTTGGTTAATGCACAGAAAGAATATGTGTCTAAAGCTTTAAATGAAGCTAAGAAATTAATCGCTGAAGGTAAGACAGGAACTGAAGAAGGCGAAGGTGGTTTAGCTTTGTTAAGAGCACACCGCGGATTACCAAAAAATAAAGCACTGATCAAGTTTTTAAGTGAAGGAAGTAACAAAACTATCCTGCTTAAAACTGAAAACAGCTATATGGCTGATCAGTCGAAAAATATGCCTAAAGTAGATTCTCATTTATATTTCTATATCGATGAGAAAAATAACCAGGTAGAATTAACAGAAAAAGGAATTGAGCTGATCACTAAATCTGGTGAAGATGAGCATTTCTTTGTATTACCAGATGTAGGTACTGAAATCGCTGAAATTGAGAAATCAGCTTTGGTGAGTGAAGATAAAATTGCGCAGAAAGATGCCTTGATGCGTGATTATTCTATTAAAGCTGAACGTGTTCACTCGGTGAACCAGTTGTTGAAAGCTTATACCTTATTTGAAATGGATGTAGAGTACATCATTGATGAAGGTAAAATTAAAATTGTAGATGAGCAGACAGGTCGTATCATGGATGGCCGTCGTTATTCTGACGGTTTACACCAGGCGATTGAAGCAAAAGAAAATGTGAAAGTAGAAGATGCTTCACAAACTTATGCAACGGTTACTTTACAGAATTTTTTCAGAATGTACCATAAGTTATGTGGTATGACGGGTACAGCAACAACTGAATCTGGTGAGTTCTGGTCTATTTACAAACTGGATGTGGTAGAAATACCTACAAACAGAGTGATGTTAAGGTTAGATGAGCAGGATTACGTTTACCGTACTGTTCGTGAAAAATACAATGCAGTTGCAGAAGAGATCGTGAAATTAACAGTTGCAGGCAGACCAGTATTGGTAGGTACAACTTCTGTAGAGATTTCTGAACTGTTAAGCCGCATGCTGAAATTACGTGGTATTAAACACAATGTACTGAATGCGAAGATGCACCAGAAAGAGGCTGATATTGTAGCTGAAGCTGGTCAGGCAGGTACAGTTACTATTGCAACGAACATGGCTGGTCGTGGTACGGATATTAAATTAGGTGCTGGTGTTAAAGAAGCAGGTGGTTTAGCTATCGTTGGTACAGAGCGTCATGAGTCACGTCGTGTAGACAGACAGTTACGTGGTCGTTCAGGCCGTCAGGGAGATCCGGGTTCAACTCAGTTCTTCGTTTCACTGGAAGATAACTTAATGCGTTTATTCGGGTCTGAGCGTATATCTAACATCATGGTGAAAATGGGAATTGAAGATGGTGAAGTAATTCAGCATTCTATGATTACCAAATCTATTGAGCGTGCACAGAAAAAAGTAGAAGAAAATAACTTTGGTATTCGTAAGCGTTTACTTGAATATGATGATGTGATGAACTCACAGCGTTCTGTAATCTATGCTAAACGTAAAAATGCTTTGTTCGGTGAACGTCTGGATGTAGACATGAACAATATGGTATTTGATGTTGCTGAAGATGTTGTTTCTGAATATAAAGAAGCAAGTAATTATGAAGGTTTCAAATTAGAGGTTATTAAGAACTTCTCTTTAGATACTGATATTACTGAAGCTGAATTTAGTTCAAGAAGCATCCACATCTTAACAGATAAGTTGTTTGAAGAAGCGACTACTTTTTATGCTAGAAAATCTGAAAACATCATCCTTCAGGCAATGCCAGTACTAACGCAGGTATTTGAAGAACGTGGTGAGCATATTGAACAAATCGTTGTTCCTTTCACTGACGGTATCAGAAGTATCCAGGTTCCGGTAGAATTGAAAAAAGCAATTAATAACCATGGTAGAGAAGTAACGAAGTCATTTGAGAAAACTATCGTTCTTGCTTTAATCGATGAATCGTGGAAAGAGCATTTGCGTGAAATGGACGAGTTGAAACAATCGGTTCAAAATGCAGTTTACGAACAAAAAGATCCATTAATCATTTATAAAATGGAAGCCTTCAATTTGTTTAAAAACATGTTGAATGCAGTAAATAAAGAAGTAGTAAGTTTCTTATATAAAGGTGGTATCCCGATGCAGCAGGAAGCTGATGACATCAAAGAAGCACAGGCTCCAAGACCTGCTCCAAGCAGATTACAGTTGTCAAAACCTGAATTTGCATCTGCAACCAGTACAGGAGATGTACAGTTTGAGGATACCCGTGAGGCTGCTCCGCAACAACCGATACGTAAAGAAGTCACTATAGGCAGAAACGACCCTTGCCCTTGTGGAAGTGGCAAGAAATACAAAAACTGCCATGGTGCAGGATTGTAATTTGTAATACACATAAAGAATGCCGATTTTTGTAAAAAGAAATCGGCATTCTTTTTTTTTAACCTTCCTATGAAATCATTTTTTACATTTATTATCTGTTGTTTTTCTCTGGCTTGTTTTTCCCAAAAAAAGGGTGAGGTGGTTATTGTTAAAGATCCACTGGTAGACAGTTTGATTGAGAAAAGGATCGCTTTAAGTAAAAAAGCGGCTCCGGTAACAAGCCATAGAAGTGGTGGGGCAATTGTGTCACAAATGGGTTTCCGTGTGCAGGTATTTTATGGATCAGACAGAAGACAAACTTTTAATGAGCAGACACGTTTTAGATCTGCTTACCCAAAGCTGAACACTTATATTACTTATAAAGAACCTAATTATTATTTACGTGTGGGAGATTTCAGGACGCGTCTGGAAGCCCAGAGACTGATGAATGAACTCAGGTCAACGTTTCCGACTTTATTCATTTTCAGAGAAAAAATCAATGCACCCCGTTTATAGCCAATCAGATGATTAACAAAGAGCAGATTCAAAACTTAGCAAATACTATTTTTCAGGACGTTGTAGGTTACAGACGTCATCTTCATATGAATCCGGAACTTTCTTTTGCAGAGTTTCAGACTTCGGCATTTATTCAGGGTAAACTGACAGAATGGGGTATTCCCTTTACCAGTATGGCTAATACAGGTGTAGTTGGTTTGATTACCGGAGATCTACCTTCTAAAGAGGTGATCGCCCTGCGTGGTGATATGGATGCTTTACCAATCATTGAAGCGAATGACAAGCCTTATGTGTCGCAGAATCCAGGTGTAATGCATGCCTGTGGACATGATGTACATACTTCGTCTTTGCTTGGTGCTGCCTATATCCTGAATCAGATGAAAGCGGAGTTTGGCGGAACAATCAAATTGATTTTTCAACCGGGTGAAGAAATGATTCCGGGCGGTGCAAGTATGATGATTGCAGAAGGTGTATTGGAAAACCCAAGACCAGGAAGCATTATCGGACAGCATGTAATGCCATGGATTGATGCTGGAAAAGTAGGCTTCCGTTCTGGCATTTATATGGCATCAGCAGATGAATTATATGTAACTGTTAAAGGAAAAGGCGGACATGGGGCACAGCCTCAGCAAAATATTGACCCGGTTTTGATTACCTCTCATATTATTGTTGCTTTACAGCAGATTGTGAGTCGTAATGCGGACCCTAGATTACCGTCTGTTCTTTCGTTTGGAAAGGTAATTGCAAATGGTGCGACAAATATTATCCCGAATGAGGTGAAACTGGAAGGTACTTTCAGAACACTGAATGAGGAATGGCGTGCAGAAGCGAAACGTCTGATGAAGAAAATGGCTGAGGGTATCGCTGAAAGTATGGGTGGAAGCTGTGAATTTAATATTATGCATGGTTATCCTTTCCTGGTGAATGAAGAAAAATTAACAGCAAGTGCCCGTGGTTATGCTGAGGATTATTTGGGGGCAGAAAATGTGGTTGATCTGGACATCTGGATGGCAGCAGAAGATTTCGCATATTATTCTCAGGTAACTGACGCTTGTTTCTATCGTTTAGGTACTGGAAACGTGGCTAAGGATACGAAGTATTCTGTGCATCATCCTAATTTTGATGTAGATGAAGATGCATTGAAAATATCTACGGGTTTAATGGCTTATATCGCTTTAAAGCAATTGGGAAATTAATGTTGAAGAGTTTGTTTATCGCTGCCTTCGTGGTTTGCGGGTCTGGTGGGTTTGCACAGCAGATTCCCCGTTTTAACCCGGATACGATCAAGACTATACAGCTTGATTCTAATGTAAATATCGTAGCACAGAAGCTAAGCGTAGAGACCTTTATCAAGGCGATTACTACGGATACAAGTTTCTATGCGGCATTCAGAAAGATGAAGAAACATAGCTTCATCGCTGAAAACAGGGTCTTTACTTATGATAAGAAGAACAAGGTTAATGGTAAGATTTATCGTAAAATCAGGCATTCGGTTAACCCTGTAAAGATGGAATATCTGGTGAAGCAGGATACGGGAAAAGTCTTTAAAAAGAATGGGAAATATCAGCTGTATACGGTAGAGATGTTCGACTACATTTTTATGAATGCTTATAAAACTGATTTTTCTGCCAGTGAATCTGTTGCAGGTAATAAAGGAGATTCGAACGCGGGTTACAAGGATAAGTTAAAAACATTGATTTTTAATCCGGGAAAGCCGGTAAAGGGGATTCCTTTTATAGGGAGCAAAACGGAAATTTTCACGGCAAATATGCGCCAGTATTATGATTATAATTTCCAGAGTGGAACTTATCTGGATTCTATCCCGGTTTATCGTTTCAGGGTAAGTGTGAAAGATGACCTGAGCAGCTGGACTAAAGATGGTTTAATGATTAAAGAGCTGGTTACGATTTTTGATAAGCGTGATTTTGCCATTCTGGGAAGATATGTCGATATGAAATATAGCAATATGCTGTTTGATTTTAATGTGCAGATGAATATTGAAATGGGGTATTTTGGAGAGGACAAGCTGCCGACTAAAATTACTTACCAGGGGAATTGGAATGTGCCTTTCAAAAAGGAAGAACGAGCTAGTTTTTTGATTCTGCATAAGGACTATAAATAGGCTGAAAGGACATAAGAGTAGGCCAGTATTCTTTACCTGAAAAAGTTCGGAATTGGTTACCTTTGATTTGCAGGAAATTTTAACCTGATTTCTTTGCTGAACCTATTCTAACCACAAAAATAAGCGGATGAAAAAACTAGTTCAAACTATGACATTTCTGGCTGCAGGATGTTTATTGATAACCTTTATGGCCATGAAAGCAAAATCTAAAAAGATTATCTTCTTTGGTGATTCTATTACAGAGCAGGGCGTTAAGCCGGGTGGTTATGTTGATCTGATCGGTAAAGCACTGATCCCATCGGATTATGAAGTAGTAGGGGCTGGTGTAAGTGGAAATAAAGTGTATGATCTTTATCTTCGTTTAGAAGATGATGTGTTGACTAAGAAACCTGACCTGGTTGTGATTTATATCGGGGTAAATGATGTCTGGCATAAACAGACTTCACATACAGGAACTGACCTGAATAAGTTTGTGAAATTCTATCAGGCACTAATTAATAAAATTCAGGCTAACGGTGCAAAGGTTGTCGTTTGTACGCCTGCGGTAATTGGAGAGAAAAAGAATGGAGTTAATGAAATGGATGCTGAACTGAATAAGTTTTGTACAGCAATCCGCGAATTAGCCACTAAAAATAATTTACCCCTATGTGATTTAAGGAAACTGTTTACAGATTACGATCTGCAGAACAATTCTGAAGATCTTCAAAAGGGGATTTTAACAACTGATGGAGTTCACCTCAATGAAAAGGGGAACAAAACTCTTGCCGAAACGTTGTTGCCATTTGTGAAGTAATTTGTTTGAATGATATATCAGGATACTATTAACAAAATCATGGACACTTCCCGTATAGAGGAGGTTGTTGGGGATTTTGTGTCTTTAAAAAAGCGTGGGACAAGCTTAATTGGTAATTGCCCTTTTCATAATGAGAAGACACCTTCCTTTCACGTATCGGTAACTAAAGGTATTTATAAATGCTTTGGTTGCGGTAAAGGGGGAGATTCTGTGCGTTTCATTATGGACCACGAGAAGTACTCTTATCCCGAAGCTTTAAAATATCTAGCACAAAAGTATAATATTGAGGTTGAGGAGAAGGAAGAGAGTCCGCAGGTTGTGGAAGCTAATAATGCCAGGGAAAGTTTATACGTAGTCTCTTTATATGCTGCGAACTATTTTGCTAATGAATTATGGACTGGTGAGCAGGGACGGGCTATTGGACTAAGCTATTTCAAAGAGCGTGGCTTCAGGGAAGATATCATTAAGAAATTTGAACTGGGTTATTCTCCCGATCAATGGGATGCTTTAATTTTAAGTGCTGCTTCGGCAGGACATAAAGAGGAATATCTGGAAAAAACTGGTCTGGCTATCCGGAATGATAAAGGGAAGGTCTATGACCGTTTCAGAGGCAGGGTAATGTTCCCTATTCACAACTTTACGGGCAGAGTGATTGGTTTCGGTGGGAGAACACTGAAGACGGATAAAAATGTTCCCAAGTATGTCAATTCTCCTGAAAGTGATATCTACCATAAATCGAATGTGCTTTATGGATTGTTTCAGGCAAAAAAGGCTATTCGTGATGCGGACAATTGCTACCTGGTAGAAGGGTATGCGGATGTGCTTTCTGTACATCAGGCGAATATTGAAAATGTGGTGGCCTCTTCAGGTACGTCACTGACTATAGAACAGATCAGGCTGATCGGGCGCTTTACGCAGAATGTAACTATCCTCTATGATGGGGATGCTGCGGGTATTAAAGCCTCGTTACGCGGACTGGACATGATCCTGGAAGAAGGGCTGAATGTGAAAGTGGTTAACTTTCCGGATGGTCATGACCCGGATTCCTATATGCACAAAGTTGGTGCAGCTGCTTTTAAAAACTATATAGAAAATAACCGTAAAGATTTTATTCTTTACAAGGCTGATACGCTGCTTAAAGAAGCAGGAACAGATCCGATTAAGCGTGCAGGAATTATCAGGGATATTGTAGAAAGTATCGCTAAAATACCTGATGATATTAAGGCTTCTGTGTTTATCCGGGAATGTAGTCATTTGCTCCAGGTAGAGGAGCGGATGCTGATGACCGAGCTGAATAAAATCAGATCGGCTAAATTTAAAAAGGGTAATCAGGGCCAGCAGCAATACCAAAGACCAACTGGATCACAACAGTCTAATTCTTCTTATCCGGATGGACCACCCGATAATCTGTTTGATGATAATGCGGGGCCGGATATGCCGGAAATGGAAGTCGCGGCTGATGATGATCTGTTACAGGAACAGGAGATTATACGGCTTTTGCTGGCCTTTGGGCATGAACTGGTGAGCTGGGATAATATCGATAATATGTACATCGGGTCATTTATTATGCAGAACCTTGCTGATGTAACTTTTGAAGATGAAATCTGTCAGCTGATTATTCAGAATTATAAAGAAGAAATTGAAAGTGGACATTTGCCGGTGGCGAATCAGTTCATCACAAATGAGAACAGGAAAATTGCGGATCTGGCAATTACTTTATCAACTTCTCCCTATTCTTTAAGTGAAAACTGGTACAACAAACACCAGATTTATGTGCGGGATGAAACGGTGAATTTAAAGGCTACTATTCTCGGAGGCCTTTATCACTTGAAGAAAAAGAAAGTTGAACGCCTTTTATTGGGTTTGTTACAGGAAATCAAGATAGAAACCGATCCTGCGAATCAGGATATTCTAATGAGCAAGTATGCATTTATGAAAAACGTAGAACGCGAAATATCGAAGTTTTTAGGCTCTGTTGTGATTAAATAATGGCGGCACATAACGAGCTGGGAAGAAAGGGGGAGGTGCTTGCTGCAAACTACCTGGAAACCTGTGGTTATCGTATTCTAGAGAAAAACTGGGTTTGTGCGCGGGCAGAAATTGATTTGATTGCTTTTTATGACAGTAAGCTTATTTTTGTGGAAGTAAAAACCCGTAGCTCTGCAGCATATGGGGAACCGGAAGACTTTGTGGACTGGAAGAAAGAGAAGCAATTGGAATTCGCCTCATCTGTTTATATCAATAGAAAGAACCATCAGGGGGAAATTCGATTTGATATTGTTGCAATTGTTTTTGAAAATGAACAACTTTATAAAATTAATCATATTGAAGATGCATTTTGGCCAAACTAACACACTTGTTAAATTACCTAAATTAATATTACTGATCTGTGCCTTTGCGGGAATCACTTTCGTGATCTCTTGTAAAAATACGGGTAGTCATAGTACTGCACTGAGTTTTAAAACGCCTGAACAGGGACAGGGTTATGGATTAGGTGAGGATGTAAAAGTACAGCTGGATATTCCCGCAGATGATAAAATCAATAGTATTAATTATTTGCTGGACGGTAAAACAGTTGGGACAAAAAATAATGGAGAAGCGTTAACTATTAAAACAGGGGATTTACCGCTGGGTTATAAACTGATTACTGCGGTGGTTGATAACGGATCAAAAAAAGATACTGTCACGATTAATATTGTTTTGAACTCTGCAATTAAACCAACTTTACTTGGTTATAAGGTGATCAAGACGTTTCCACATGATACCAGTTCGTATACACAAGGTTTAGAATATCACAATGGCCGTTTATTGGAAAGTAGCGGGGAATATGGTTTTTCTACTTTGAAATGGGTGAACCTGCAGACTGGTAAGGCGTCTTCAAAGATAGATCTGGATAAAAAGTTTTTTGGTGAAGGGTCTACATTGATTGGTGATCAAATCATTTTACTAACCTGGAAAGAGGATGTTGGATTTGTTTACGATGCTAAGACCTTAAAACAAACAGGTACTTTCCCTTATCAGAACAGCAGAGAAGGATGGGGGCTTGCCTATGACGGAAAACGGATTATCAAATCTGATGGAACAAACAGGATCTGGTTCTTAAATGCGAAGAACTATAAAGAAGAAAGCTATATTGATGTCTATGATAACAACGGACAGGTAGATCAGCTGAATGAACTGGAGTATATTGATGGTAAAATTTATGCGAATATCTATCAGACAGATAAAATTGCTGTTATAGACCCTAAAAATGGCTCTGTGCTGAGTTATATTGATCTGACCGGTATCTTGCCTGCAAAAGACAGATTTCCTAATACGGACGTTCTGAATGGTATTGCGTGGGATGCTGTTGGAAAGCGTCTTTTTGTAACAGGCAAGAAGTTTAGCAAACTGTTCCAGATACAACTGGTTCCGGCTGCTTCAAAATAAGGGCTCTTATTATTTGTTTTCCTTTTTTAATTTTGGCTCATTGATATTTCCATCGAAGGTAATAGACTGTTGGCTATTGCTGGTGATGGTCAACGAGGCACTGCCGCCTTTGGTAACAGACAAGGTGAGGTTATAATTGTCTCTAACATCTTTTGGGTTCATTTGAATCAACCAGCCGCCTTTTTTTGTTTTGGTACTTTTATAAGTGAAATCTTTGGATTTGAATTTAATTCCACTGTCATTGGGGTCTCCAATTTTAGGCGTAAAGGAACGGCCATAATAAGGCAGATAAGAAACAAGACTGTCTGGTGTGACAGAGAGGTCGTAATTTGAACTGTTGAGGTTGATGGTGCCACCACCACCTGTAAATCCGGGCATCTTACTCATTATATTGTTGATGTCCGATGAATTTAAAGGGCTTGCACTCGCGGCCGCAAATACATAATTTTTAGCGTCAATAATTTTTGCTGTGGTTTCCTGTTTGGTCTGTGCTTTTAACTGTAAACCAGAAAAAAGCAAGGCAAGGATTAGAAAATTCTTAAACGTTTCCATTTGTATAAAATTTATGTGTGTAAAACTTAGATAGTTTTTAGAAACAAAGGTTTAATATACAAATGAAAACGTTCTTATTCAAGGTCTGTTTAATCTAAACAGACGCAGAATTATCTCCAGTTTTTATATTGGTTAATTAAGCCATTGGTCGAAGCATCATGTGAGGAAACAGCATCGTTATTCTTCAATTCAGGAAGAATGCTTTTTGCTAATTGTTTTCCTAACTCTACACCCCATTGGTCAAAGCTGAAAATATTCCAGACAATTCCCTGTACGAAAATCTTATGTTCATAAATAGCAATCAGGCTGCCCAGGCTGTGTGGCGTAACTTTTTTCAATAAAATAGAGTTAGTTGGTCTGTTGCCTTCAAAAACTTTGAATGGTGCAAGTTTTTTGATTTCTGCTTCAGATTTGCCTTCTTTTTTCAATTCAGCAGTCACTTGTTCTTCTGTTTTACCATTCATGAGCGCTTCTGTCTGCGCGAAAAAGTTGGACAGCAAAATTGGATGATGTTCCCCAATTGGGTTTAAGCTTTGTGCAGGGGCGATAAAGTCACATGGAATAATTCTTGTGCCTTGGTGAATCAGCTGATAAAATGCGTGCTGACCATTTGTTCCTGGCTCACCCCAGATAATTGGTCCGGTTTCATAGGTTACATCGTTACCATTACGGTCTACATGTTTACCATTACTTTCCATATCCCCTTGTTGGAAATAGGCTGCAAAGCGATGTAAATATTGATCATAAGGTAAGATTGCCTCTGTTTCTGCATCAAAGAAATTAATGTACCATATGCCTATCAGGGCAAGAATTACGGGTACGTTATTCTCAAATGGGGTGTTTTCAAAATGCTCGTCTGCTGCGTGTGCACCGGCGAGCAATTCTTTGAAATTAGCGAAACCTACACTCAATGCAATAGGCAGGCCAATTGCACTCCATAATGAGTATCTTCCTCCAACCCAGTCCCAGAAACCAAACATGTTTTCGGTATCAATACCAAATGCTGATACATCTTTCGCATTTGTAGATAAAGCTGCGAAGTGTTTAGCTACGTCCGCTTGTTTTGCACCTTTGCTCAGGAACCATTCCTTTGCGGTATTAGCGTTAGTCATTGTTTCCTGAGTGGTAAATGTTTTAGAAGCGACCAGGAATAATGTCGTTTCAGGGTCAACCGTTTTCAGGGTTTCTACGATATGTGTGCCGTCAATGTTGGACACGAAGTGCATGGTTAAATGATTCTTGTATGCTTTTAAAGCTTCTGTAACCATTACTGGTCCTAAGTCAGAACCACCAATCCCGATATTAACTACATCTGTGATTGCTTTGCCTGTATAGCCTTTCCATGATCCGGAAATAATTGCCGCGCTGAATTTCTCCATTTTGGCTAATACTTCGTTTACATCGTCCATGACATTTTTACCATCTGCATAAACTGGCTTATTGCTTTGATTACGCAATGCGGTATGCAAAACTGCTCTGTCTTCTGTCTGGTTGATTTTTTCTCCGCTAAACATCGCTTTAATTGCCTCATCAAGCTTACATTCTCTGGCAAGCTGCATCAATAAAGCAAGGGTAGTATCATTGATCCTATTTTTAGAATAATCCAGAAGGATGTCTTCAAAAACAAGAGAAAACTTCTCAAAACGCTTTTCATCTTCTGCAAACAGTTGTTTCAAGTTTTTCTCATTGATGTCAATGAAGTGGTCGGCCAGGTATTTATAGGCCGCTGTCTCTGTAAAATTTATGGTTGGTAGCATAATGTTGATGTTTCTGTAAATGTACTATTTATAAGATGAACCTAAATGTCGTCAGATTGGATTGCATTTAATAGTATAAAAGACTTAAAAACGAAATATTTTACTTTAAGCTGTTGATTTACTGGTAGTGTATAAGGTCAAAAAGGAGCCGGACGGCCAGTGGTTAATAGCGGTAACCGCTCAAATTTAAGCTGATAGTTAATGTATTATAATTTGTTGCTTAATGAGCTGATTTAGAAGAAATAGTGGTTTTTTTTGGTGCGTGTATGATTTTATTTATATTATATTTAATAAAAATAACAGTTCACCTATAAAAACTACCCATTATGTTAGAAAATTTAAATCAACTGGTTAAAGATAGTACGCAGGATGCTATCGCAAATAACAGTGATATTCCGAACGAGCATAACGAGGCTGCTGTTTCTGCTGCTTCCAGTTCTATCGTTGATGCATTAAAACAACAATTGTCTTCGGGTAATATTGGTGGCCTTGTGGATGCGTTTAAGGGTGGGAATATTGAAGGAAGTGCGGTTGCACAGGATGCTTCGGCTGGTTTTATTGATAAGCTTGCTGGTATGGGTATTAACCTGGATACTGCTAAAGGAATTGCAGCTTCAGTTATCCCTGGGATAATTGGTAAATTCATTAATAAAACGAATGATCCTAATGATAGTTCTTTTGATATCAAAGATGTACTGAGCAAAATTTCAGGACCGGACGGGAAATTTGAATTGTCTGATCTGACTAACTTGTTCACTGGTGCTAAAGAAGGCGAAGCCGGAGCTGGAGGTGGTGGTATTGTAGATAAGTTAAAAGGACTTTTTAGTTAAGGATATACATTGATTTTTGGAAAGGTCGCCTGAATGTTGTTCAGGCGACCTTTTGTGTTTAAAGGCATTTAGGGAGTTGCGCTTAAAAATTCAAACAGCTTCTGACACCCTGCTTAATATTTATATATTTGTGATTATGACAAAAGAACAAATACAGGATTTAAGGGACAGAGTAGCGTCGCTGAGGAGGCATCTTTGACGTCGAAACCCGACTCGAAGCTATTTATATAGAACAGGAGCTTACCTTACAAACAGATTTTTGGGATGATCCTAAAAAGGCTGAAAAGCATCTAGCGGAAATGAACGCTAAAAAAGTGTGGACTGATGCCTGGCAGAAAGTTAACGCTGAATTTGAAGATACACAGGTCTTATTTGATTTCCTGCAATCGGGAGATGCCACCAATGAGGAGATGGAGGAGCAGTACGAAAAGTGCAGGCACCTGATCGAAGATTTGGAATTAAAAAACATGCTGAGCAGTAAGGAAGATCAGCTGAACGCGGTAATGCAAATTACTGCCGGAGCTGGTGGAACTGAAAGTTGTGACTGGGCAGCGATGCTGATGCGGATGTATATCATGTGGGGCGAGAAAAATGGGTATAAAGTAACTGAACAGGATTTTCAGCCTGGTGAGGTAACGGGGGTAAAAACGGTTACTTTGCAATTTGCGGGAGATTTCTCTTATGGGTATTTGAAAGGTGAAAATGGAGTACATCGCCTGGTGCGTATTTCTCCATTTGATTCTAATGCCCGCCGGCATACTTCATTTGCTTCCGTATACGTTTATCCTTTAGTGGATGATACTATTGAAATCGAAATTAAAGATGCGGACATAGAATTTGAAACTTTCCGTTCTGGTGGAGCGGGTGGGCAAAATGTGAATAAGGTAGAAACCGCAGTACGTTTGTACCATAAGCCATCTGGTATTGTAATTAAAAACCAGGAGTCACGTTCGCAGCTGCAAAATAAGGAGAATGCATTAAGGTTGCTTAAATCACAATTATATGAAGCTGTAATGCGCGAAAGGATGTTAGCATCTGCCGCGGTTGAAGGTTCGAAGATGAAGATAGAATGGGGTTCACAAATCCGAAACTATGTTTTACATCCGTATAAACTGGTGAAAGATTTGAGAACTAACTATGAAACTTCCAATGCTCAGGCTGTCCTTGACGGAGAGCTGAATGACTTTTTGAAAGCGTATTTAATGGAATTCTAATGAATAAAAAAGGATTGTTACTTTTAGTTATGGGAATAATAGGGTTGAATGCGGTACAGGCTCAGGAAATTATGAAACTGTATCATGGCAAGATACCGGGGGCAAAAGTTGCGCCTGCTTCCTATAAAGAAAAAGAAACAATTGTGAAGGGTAAAGTTTTTGGACTGAGCAAGGTAACTGATCCTTCGCTCAGTCTTTACAGGGCTGATCCACTGAAAGCAAATGGAACTGCTGTAATTATTTGTCCGGGTGGGGGGTATGCATTTCTTGCAACTGACCATGAGGGGGAAGAGGTTGCAAGGAGGTTTACTAAATTGGGCATAACGGCCTTTGTCTTAAAATATCGTCTGCCAAGTGACACCATTATGGTGGACAGGGCTTTCGGGCCTTTGCAAGATGCTCAGCAGGCGATTTACCTGGTGCGTAAAAATGCTGCTGCCTGGAATATTAATCCGGCTAAAATTGGGATAATGGGCTTCTCTGCTGGCGGACATCTTGCTTCTTCACTTGCTGTACATTACGGGGATAGTAAAATTAAGAATCCGGAAGGGTTGAGTTTGAGACCTGATTTTGCGGTTCTGATTTACCCGGTAATTAGTTTCACCGCTTCACCGCATACGGGCTCTGTTAAAAATCTGATCGGCAGGAATGCCAGTCAGGCACAAAAAGATTATTTTTCTAATGAACTGCATGTCAATTCTCAGACACCTATTAGTTTTCTGGTTCATGCCAACGATGATGATACCGTTCCTGTAGAAAACACGATTCTGTTTAATCAGGCAATGGTGAAAAATAATGTTCCTGTAGAAACACATCTTTACCAGGCTGGCGGACATGGTTATGGGATGCATAACAAAACAACGTCTGACGAGTGGTTTCTTCGTTTACAAGAATGGATGCTGGCTAATCAGCTGTTAAACAAGAAGGCAGATTAAATCTCTGTACTGATCAAAATATCCTGCAATTCTTTGAGTTCCTGAACTTTTTCTTCGGAGCCCAGATTTTCGTATGCTGAAATGAGGTTGCGAATGATCCTGCGAATAATTTCTACATTACTGCAGGGAGCATAAAATCCTGGCAGCGGTTGCAAATTTAGCTGGCGCAAAAACTGGTCTACATCATGTTTACCAAAGATTGCTCCTTTATTGAAGGCGTTGATATAAAAAAGCACGCCAAACTCATGTTCTTCTCTTTTACTTTCATCAATATAACCGAGAATGAAATGTTGTGGCAGATTAACGCCATAAACAGGAATATCAAGTTTTTGGGCAATCGTTGCATAAATAATAGCAAGCGAAATCTGATTCCCTTTTTTAGTTTCAAGTACCTGGTTAATATAGGAGTTTTGAGGATCGTGGTGGTTTTTAGTATTCCCTTTGAACCCGTGAATATTATAGAAAGTGTGGTTGATGAGTTTAATCTTTTCGACAGAACTCATTTCGTACTGCAGATTAGTCCATATTTCTCTTTTAATCTCTTCAATCTGGTTGATAACTTTCTGTTCATCCAAATCAGGATATTGATAGCGGTTGATTACTAAAGCGCCCTGTAAAAGATCGAATGCACCACTTTGATACCAAAGGTTAAGGTCTTCTTTTACAGTATTAAACTGGATCTGGTGAACGATGTTTTCGATCCTTTCCTGTAAGAGGGTATCCAATGATTTTTCCCATTCTGTTTCCAGAAAATGGATCACAGAAGTTCCATGTTCAAGCAGGCGTTTTGCGACCTGTTCGAAAACTTCCTGGTCAGTATCGTCCAGTAATTTTACCAATGCTTTTATTTCTGTACTATTTTCCATTAATAAATACCAATTAGAATGCTTCGTTTACCTATTTTTGCTTTTATGGCATTACAATTTATCAGCGATTATCTGAAGCATCGTTTAACCTCTAAAAGCAGGCATGGCACCCATTCGCCTTTTGTTTATCATTTAGTAGATGAGGTAATTTACGATTTTAACTCTAAAACTGAATACAATGGTATTGAGGAACAAAGAAAAAAACTTTTAAATGACGATGCATTAATTACAGTTACTGATCTCGGAGCGGGTTCTCACCTGAATAAAAACCGGACGAAAAAGGTGAAAGAAATTGCTAAAAATGCTTTAAAATCGCCAAAGCTTGCACAGTTGATTTATCGCCTGGCAAAAAATAGCAAACCAGGTAATCTGATTGAACTGGGAACTTGTTTAGGAATTACGACTGCTTATCTGTCCAGTGCCTGCCCTGAGTCAGATATTATCACCATTGAGGGATGCCCGGAAACTGCTAAAAAGGCTTATCAGAATTTTCAGGATCTTGAGCTGGAAAATATTGAGTTGCAGGTAGGTAATTTTGACGAATTATTGCCAGCCGTTATTGAACAGGCTCCGAAATTGGATTTTGTTTATATCGATGGAAATCATCGTAAGGATGCGACTATCAATTATTTTAATTGGTGTTTACCTAAGGTGCATGAGGATTCACTGCTGATCTTTGATGACATTTACTGGAGTAAAGGAATGAAAGAGGCATGGGAAGAAATTAAAAATCATCCGGATGTAACTGTAACTGTAGATCTGTTCTGGATCGGTTTAGTTTATTTCAAAAAAGGGCAGAAAAAAGAACATTTTAAGATTAAGTTTTAAGAGGACGTATTTAAAACTCATAATTTGTAAAAAAAACTGCAATTATTATACGGTTAAAACCGTCTTAATACCCTCTGTAGTGCGTAAGTGATCGGTGTTGGAAAGGGGTTGGTAAGGATCTGACCCTTTCCAACACCGATCACTTACGCATCCGTTACCTAATTGAAGCCGTTTTGTGTCTTAATACATCTGATTAAAACACCATCAATTAATTTGCAAACCTCTTATTCTCAATTCGTCAGGAAGGAGCATGAAATAGCTTAAAAAGCTTCTGCCAGGCTGAGATAAAATCCTGATTGTCTGGCTTCATTGGGTCTTTTTTCGCCAACTGCATAATCTGCTCTTACGCTTAGCCCTTTAGCCGGATCGTAGAAGTATCTTACTCCTGCTCCGTAAGATGGTTTAAATTGCTTAAGTGAGAAGTCTCCGTTGGCAAATACACGGCCACCACCACCAAAGGCGACTAAGCCGAAGCGGTTATTGTACCGGTAACGTAATTCTGTTTGTGCGGCCAGTAAGTTTTCATCTCTGTATCTGCCTGAGTAGTAGCCACGCATAATTTCGTCATTACCCAATTGCGGTAACAGGTAAAATGGGGTGCTGTTGCTTTGTACGGTATAGTATATTCCATTTACGCCCAATACGAATTTCTTGGCAATTGGCCAGAAGTTACGGACCACAACCTTAATCTGGCTACCCGTAAAATCATTTCCGCCAAATATATTTGGTGCATATTGGTAGGAAACTCTTCCGAAGAATCCTTTGGTAGGGTAGTTATTTGAATTTCTTGTATCATAGGTCTGCGATACACCGACATAAACAACTGATCCGCCGTTTTTACCTAATACGGCGGGATCTGTGCTATAAATACCACCTGGTTCTTTGTCTTTGAAATTGAAGTTTTCAAATCCAAGGGAGACTCCTGTGTAGGCGAAGGGAAGAATGTTCTTTTCTACGTCAAAAAAGGCTCTGATTTGTCGTTGTACAAGTCTGTCTTTATTGGCTTCAAGAGTTTGATTGCCAATACCGAAAAAATCGAAGGGCATACTTCTGAAACGTAGCTCACTGATGAGGTGGAAGGTATTATGTTTAGTCCACACATCACCCTTCAAACTGACATTGTATTGCTTTTTGGTAGAAAAGGAGAGTACTGTCGAGAAATTGGAACTCCGGTTTAAGGTGTCTTTTGGATCAAGGTATGTGGAGTAGAGACCACCAACACCAAATTCTAAGCCTACTTCCTGTGAGTATCTTAGTAAGGGAAGGGGCATAAAACTCGCTTTACGCGTAGTGTCTACATCCTCTGATAACATACGTTTGATCAGTTTCATTTGTCCAAATCCATGAAGCGTTGAGAGCAGTAGGGTGGTGCAAAGCAAAAATTTTCTCATTAGAGGGGCTGCGCGTAGTTATAATGCAATAAAATAAAGGCGCTAAAGTAAACAAATTATGAATAAAAATTGCTGAGCTTTAATTATCCGCTACCGATTTGCTCCGGGCTCTGTTCCCATTAGTGTATAGACCTCTTTCATGTAGACAGCTTCATTGAGCATGTTACGGAAAGACTCTAATTCATCATGGGTAAAAGCAAAGCTGATATCTTCGTTTGGGCTACGGAGTAAGATTCTCTCCTTTTTGTCTGGAAAGGGCAGGCTTGTTTCTGTAAATGAGAAGTTCTCAATGATATCTTTGAAATTCAGAAAATCATTTTGTGTGAAATTTAATAAGAGGTTGTTATGCCAGATGTAATATACATCACAGTGTGGGCAATGTGATATTGCAGTGTCTTTTCCTGAACTTAAAATTATAGTCTTGCACATAGTCTTGCATTTTTGAGTTTAACCATTAAGCGTAAAAAATGAGCGTGTCATTTTTATTTTTAAGGTTATCATTCAAACTTAGCATATTATTTATAATTATTCTAAATAAAAGAATTTATTTGTTTTTGATGGCCTGTTTAGACTGTTTTTTATTTGCTAAATAACCTGAATTACCAGGTTTATGACTGGTAATTCAGGCGGAGAGAGGGTGTCAATAGAAACGTTAATTGCACCTAATTATTTAATGATTAATCTTGTGTAAAGGGTATTTGTTTTGGCAAGATGGTAAATATTTGCAGTATAGATATAGTTCAGGATGCTATATGTTCCCACTGGCATAGTGTCAGGAATTTTGATAGTTATGTCATTGTTTGTTTTGGCTAGAATAATAAGATTCTGTGGAATTGAGGCCAGATTAGCAGCTGCGGTTACTGTAGATACCGTGCTGATATTAATCGCTGAAAGCGTAAACGTGTCACCTGCTTTAAATGTTTTTGTATAGAGTATATCTGCCTCTGGAATCAGGGGTAGAACTTCTCCCATAAGACATCGGCCTGAATAAATAGTACGCGAACCTGAGACAACCTTAACTCTAAAATAGGTTCCTTTTTTTACCTTTTCGGAAAGATTTTCTGAGAGGATGCGGGTTTTGTAAATATCTATCACTTTCATCGGTATTTCCTGGGCGCCTTCAACCTCAAGATAAAGCTTTGTAGCCAGGCTATCGGTTACGAAATAATCACCCTGAAGGTCAAGTTCTGTATCGGGGTGAATTACTGTTACTCCATTATTGTCATGGGAATAAGCAGTCGAAACCCCATTAAAGTATGGAATAGGCTGATTGATTACGGGTTTAAGCGTATAAATTGTTGTCGTACCATCCTGAGCTGTTACCGTAAATCTGGTTGTCTCTTTAAAGGCTACTTTTTTACCTGAGGCCGGGGAGATACTGGCGCGGTCCGCAACCGTGATTTGTGGAATAATACTGTCTGGAACCTTGGTGAAAGGGGGCCAGTAGACTGTAATATCCTGAGTACTGATCGCACCTTTCAAGGTTTCTCCGTCACTTCCTTTCATACTAAAGCTAACCAGGTTACTGTAAGAATAATCAGTATACTGTTTTTTGCAGCTGGTGAAAAGAAGGATAACAGACAGGATAAGGGTACTAAAAAATATTTTAGTAGTGGATTGTAATTTCATTTTTTGGTTGGTTTTGCAAATTTATTTACTTTCGCAAATTATATTAATAATCATCCGGGTTAATTGCTTCATTTAAAGGGTCATTAAGCCAATGCTATAGAAGGGAGCTGTAACTTTGGGAAGAGCAGCTCCTTTTTAATTTCCTTTAGAATTTCGCAAATCTGACAGGCTTCCTGCTAAACTAATTTTTTATAGTTAAATGAAATCTGACCGTAGTAATTGCCTGGAGTTGTAGAATCGGCTGAATAACCAACAGTAATAATCTGTAGAACATATAATTCTGTTGCAGCAGCTACCGAAGAACCTTTATATAACAGCACATAACGATCTGCTACAGGACCTGAAACATGTGTAGCTACGTTATAAGCATACCATCCTGGTGCTGATGTATTTGATCCTAATGTTGTTGCTGTTTTGATATTTCCTGTTGTGAATGCAGTTTTTGCAATTGCAGCTAATGTAGTTGAAGGTACATCAGCATAAGCTAGTTTGTAACTGCTACCTGTATTTGCATTAATATTGCCATCAAACGATCCGTTAAATGACGCCTGGTACGCAGATGTAGTAGTGGTAGTGGCATTATTGGCCAGGTCATAGTAAACTGTTCCCCAGTTACCAGCCGAACCTCCCGGAGAAGATAAAGGTGTAGTGAATGCTCCGGTTACAACCGAATTAGAAGGAATTGTATTTACTGCGTTATTACTTTTTAAGGGCGCATTTGAAACTTCATTGTTGTCTTTTTTACAAGAGGTAGCTAATACTGCTAAAAGGGCGAACATCCCTGTTATTTTTAGAAAATTTGTTTTCATGTTTTTAGATTTTTAAGAGAATTTATTTTTTAATTAGGCATTGTTTGTTTGTTTGCGTGGGACAGCTGCCAGCCCGGATGATTAATGTCTTTATTTTTTGTAATTATTTGGGGTTAACTGTTAAGGGCATCGCCTGCTTGAAGTCGTTGAAACCTGTGAACCTGGCTATGAAACCAACCGAACCGTAATTTCCTGGTGAAAGGGTTTCCGGTACTTTAATAATAGCTTCGGTGCGTGAATAGGAGACAATAGGGAATTCTATTTGTTGTCCTTTAATATTTACACTGAAAGAAGTGAAATTGACAAATACCGAATTTGCAGGCTTAATGGTAAAGGTTTCTCCTTGTTTAAATGTGCCGGCGGTTATGACCACAATATTTATTTGGGGATAATTCAGCCTTATTGGATATTTCGATTGTGTGGAAATACCAGATTTCTTTATTTTAATAGTGTAAAGGCCAGTATCTAAACCTGTAGGGATAATCAGGCCAGACAGGCTATAGACATCGTCGATGGGATTTACGCTGAGATTGTTGCCTTTTTCCAGGTCAGTTTCTTTATGGGTACTTTTGCTGATCAGCGATACTTTAAGTTTATTTGGATCAGTGGTATAAAAATTTCCTATAAAATTCATGCTTGTATTCAGGCCGTATTTAGCAATTTCTGTTGCTGTAGATGGCTCTACTAATCGCATTGGACTCACCTGTTGTATTTGAATAACCAGCTTATAGGTTGTACTTGTTTTGTCTGCTCCGGTAACAGTATAAGTGATCTTGTCGTTCAGTATATCAATTGGTTCTACTGTTTCTTTTAAAGAAGCGCCTGCTGAAAGTTTAACTTTTGGATCTATTACATTCAGCTCATAATAAAATGGAATATAAACTGTGATGGTCTGATCTGTTTCGTCGATTACACCTGCAATATTTCCGTCCGAAACAGGTACGTTATATTCCAGTATTTTGCTATTGGAAAGGGCTGGTGGATTTATTGTTTTTTTGCAGGCTGTAAATCCAGTTAGCAGCAGTAAGCAGAGAAATGGGATATGTTTCATTATTGGGCTGAGGTTATTTAATTTCAAATTTTGTACTTCCTTTAGGTGCCAGAACATATTCAAAAGTGAAGAACATGTGCGGTGTGCTTCTTAGCCATTTGTCGGCTGTAAAAGCATCTTTATAACAAGAGATCATTCTGATTTTTGCATAGTTTCCATTTCCTGTACGCACAATAACTGTCCTTTTTTCTGGCAGTGCATAGGCTACATGTTGTTTTTCATAACTTCCATCACCTCTTCTTGTTCCAGCAAAATCATATTGATACCAGCCCATTGCTTCTCCAAAATCTCCTGAATCATCGGTACCAATCAGACCTTTTCCAGTTCTGAACTGCGTTTCGGCGGGTACGTCTGTTACCTGATCAAAAGGTTTGTCCAGGATAAGGATTCCACCTGCTCCTGCGCCACCATTACCAAAATTATTTGCGTCTTTCCCATTGTTTCCGCTCATGAAGCTATTGTATAAGCCGCTAAAAGCGACATCCCAGCGGGTAGTTTGAGCAAAATTTGGATCAGAGATTTGTTTGTTCTCCAGACTGAAATATATAGTAGGCTGCGGTGCGGTGGGATTGGCATCATTAGTCGGGGCGGCGAAATTTTCTACCCGTTGTAATTTGTAAAAGGGAACTGAGCCACTCACTGGTGGGCTAACAGGGTCAATTGGTGTTACTGGTTTAACAGGAGCAGGATCGGTGCTTTTTGAGCACGAAGCTACAAGGGATAACAATAATGATAAGGTCAGGAATGTTCTTATTGTAGTCTTAAATGATTTTATGGTATTTCGAATAGTTGTCATGTCTTCAGGTTTTAAATGGATTAATCTTTAGTGGATAGGTTTCTGCTGCCATCCTGTTGTACATAATAGCGGAAAGTAAAGTATGGGGCTGGCCAGTTAAGATCACTTACGGTTGCAGGTGCACCTTTGTACATGCTGATGAGCTGTAGCTTGGCAAATTTTCCATCTGCTGTGCGTAAAACATAGGTTCTGTTTTTTACGGGAACGGCAATATGGGTTTTAAGCTCGTAGAAATACCAGCCATTACCTGCTCCTGAATCCCAGCCTGCAGCTGGAATGGCATTAGTGGTAAATTCTGTATCAGAAGGGGCTTCTTTAAGGTCGTTATAGTTTTGATTGACAACAATCATTGCGCCCTTTCCTGCACTGCCCGGATTATTGGCCGCATTGTTGGCCGATACGTATGAATTGTATTCTTTAGTAAAAGAGATATCCCATTCAGTAGTTGATTTTTTACTGATATCTATTTTTGCGCCGGTCTTAAAGCTGAAATAGAAAGGTGCGAATTCTTTTCCGCTACCTACAGTATTGCCAAGGTCTCCGGCAAGATCGTTAATTACTGTGCTTTTGCCATCTTCGAGCTGTGGCTTAATTTCTTCTTTGGTACAGGCTGTGAATAAGATCAGCATTGCAGGTAAGAACAGGAGTTGTTTAAGTAGTTTTATATTCATTTGATGATTATTTTAAGATTGGTCTTTAAAAAACTTCCAGGTAATTCCCCCGATAATCGCCCTGCCTTGTTGTGCGGGCATTAGCTGATCCCGGTAATTCAGCAGGTTGTCTGTTGTGAGTTGAAGTGAAAGATGTTTGTTGTACAATGTTTTTTGAACGGCAGCATTGAAAAGGAAAAAACTGCGGACAAAAGTGTCGTATTTGTCAATGAAATTATTGGCGCGATTGGCTTCCATAAAGCCGTATTTACTGCGGTAGTTTACTCTGAGGGTACCTGTTAAACCTGATTTCTCGTGTTCATAAGTGAACTTGATGTTGGCCATATGACGGGACCGGTTTGACATCCCAAAATAGTCGGATCTGGTAGATCTCCGCATCTCATTCTTATCAGTATCATAAATCTGACCATAAAGTCCCTGACCTGTTTTGATGGAGTCTATTACACCACGGTCTATGGCATAGAGTAACTGGTATCCGGCATTGATATGGAACGAATGGGTAGCCGCCCAGTTCAGGCCAATTTCGGTTCCTGTCAGATAGGCCCGGGCTATATTTACATAAGAGAAGACTTGCTGGCCACTGGTTTTTGTTGCGACCTGCTCTGAGTTGATAAAGTTCTTAATGTCATTATAGAAGAGATTTACGTCTAGTTTCAGTGTCTTGACTGCTGTCAGGGTAAAGCCAGTGCTGTAAGAAACTGAACGTTCAGGTTGCAGTTGGCCTACACGGCTGGCTATCGGCCAGATACTGCTGATTTGCCCTGCGTCTTTCAGGACTTGGATTTCTCTTGGAAATTCTTCTGCAC
Source organism: Pedobacter sp. PAMC26386 (assembly GCA_014302835.1). Classification (GTDB taxonomy): domain Bacteria; phylum Bacteroidota; class Bacteroidia; order Sphingobacteriales; family Sphingobacteriaceae; genus Pedobacter. Next base: position 4,301,245 of record CP060294.1, on the reverse strand, counting down.
CCAGTACAGTATACCCTGTTTGAAGGTTAGTGAAGACGAGGTATAACTGTTGGAAATTGGGTGTTTTAAATCCTGTTCCAATCGCAGCTTTTAAAGTTAGATCCTGGATGGGTGTATAGCGGAATCCAATACTTGGATTGACTTTACTGCCGTATTTATTATGATAATCATAGCGCGCACCACCTGTTACACCAATTTTAGCACTCGCTTTCCAGTCGGTCTGCCAGTAAGCGAAGTAGTTGTTCATGCCTTTGGAACCACGATAGGAAACATCATTCAAGTGCTCATAAGCACCGCCGATTCCACCAGTGAGACTTATTTTTTTTGATAATTCCTGTGAGGCTTGTACTTCCGCTCTATGCAGGTATTGGGTAAATCTGCTGCCTGGAATAAGTGTGCCACTATTGAGATCAGTAATGTCCTGTTCTGTCTGATAACGGGTAAGGTAATACTGGGTTTTTAAGCGTAGCCCATTTGAGAAATTATTATTTAAAGATAAAGAGCCATTGAGATCGCGCTCGTCAAGTACATCTTTGCTTGGTCTGACACCATAATTCAGTTCGTTTATGGAATGACGGGTGGTATAACGACCATTAAAATTTAGTGTAGAAATCTTGTTGAGCATATAGCGGCCTCTCCCCTGCAAAGAGTAACTGTCAAATGGTGGAGCTGTTTTTCCTTCTTTTAAATAGGGATTGGCGTTAAAGCCGTCAGTACGGTAATAATTTGCAGAAAGATAGGCTGATCCTTTTTTGCCCGCAAAGGGTGTTTCTCCTTCAAGGGTTGCGTCAACAAGATTATAACTTCCATACCTTAATGCTGCAAGTCCTTGTGGTTGGGTAATATTTTTACGGGTAACAATATTTACGACTCCCGCCAGGGCTTCGCTTCCATATAAACAAGAGGAAGCACCTTTAATAATTTCTATGCGTTCAATATTGGATACAGTAATCCTGGAAAGGTCAAAGTTACCAGAATTACGGCCTACCATGGGTTGGCCGTCAATCATAATCATGGTATAACCACTATCAAAACCCTGCATTTGTAAGCCTACGGCTCTGTTTCCTGAACCAATATCACTGACAATTGCTAATCCGGTTTGTTCCTTGAGTACTTCGTCGAGTCTGCGGCTACCCATTTGTTCGATAGTTTTGCGGGTAATTATGGTGCTGGGCATGATGGAATTGACCATGTCTATGAGGTTGTCAGGATTGTGATGCCCACCGCTGATACTTACCTCGTCTAATCCATTTTCTGCTGCATTTAGTTTAATGTGGAGTGGTTTTGCTGCTCTCGTGGAAATCTCAGTTTCTGCAATATGGGAACTGAAGCCTACAGCGGTCACTTTAATAGTGTAGGTACCTGTATAGAGGCGGGTAAGTTCAAAAAATCCATTTTTATCACTTATCGCGGTTCTGTGATCGGGTTCAAGTGTAACAGAAGCACCAATCAGTATATTATTCTTATCATCTGTTATTTTTCCTTTCAGTATGCCTTTTGACTGTGCATTTACTGTAATTGTAAACAGAGTTAATAATAATATAATGCTATAAACCTTTCTTGCTTTAGTGCTGTAATACATTGTTATTTTTAATCGATCTAAATAAGGTGGTGAGGCAAAACTGAATAATTAATTCCATATATGATTTGTTCAATGCGTATTAAGATTTATTCGAAACGTATTATGTTTTATTCTATCCGTATTATTCTTTTCGTTGATATGGCTTCTTTTGCTCTGTTTTTATACTCGTAGTTTCATTAAAATGGTCACAAACAACATGTTTTTAATTTAAATGTTATTTCAAATGGCTTTTTAAGGTAGAATACGGATTGAATAAATGAAAATGTACAGCTTGTATTTAGATTGATTAAACACGTTGTTTGTGGAACGAATTTGAAATAACATGAAAAAAATAAGCTGTTTTCTTTTAATGATTGCCTGGTGTTTAGGTTTATACGCTACTGCTCCAAAACGGATTATAACGCTAAGTGCTGCATTGTCTGAAACTACTGATGCCTTGGGTTTTGGGAAAAACATTGTTGCGGTTGACATTACAACAGCATATCCTCTTTACTTGAGTAAACTGACCAAAGTGAGTAATAACAGGTCTGTTTCGGCAGAAGCATTAATTGCGTTTGCACCTGACCTGGTTCTTGCACCGGAAGGCACAGTCTCCAAAGAAATCCAGTACCAGTTAAAATCGGCGGGTATCCGCTTTGTGAGTATCAAACAGGATTACTCTGTTAACGGAGCATTGAAATTCATTCGCCAGGTGGCAGAAGCTTTGGATGTTGCCCCTAAAGGAGAATCGCTGGCCAAGCAAACAGAATTGAAAATTAAGCAGGCGCAGGCCTTGATAAAGACGGGTAATAAGCCGGCTAAAATTCTTTTTATCTATGCAAGAGGTACGGGGGTGATGATGGTTGCGGGTAAAAAATCAAGTCTTGATGCTATAATTGGTTTATCGGGTGGAAAAAATGCGATCAATGAATTTGAAGATTTTAAGCCGTACACAACAGAGGCACTCGTGAAAGCTAATCCAGATGTGATTTTGATGTTCGATTTTGGATTAACCAGTCTTGGAGGAGTAAATGGGATTTTAAAGATGCCAGGGGTTGGGCAAACTGCTGCGGGTAAAAACAAAAGAATTATACAGATGGACTCAGGATTGTTAACTGGGTTTAGTGTGCGTTTGGATCAGGCCATAACAGCATTAAATGGTAAACTGATCGGAATATAGATTGATATGAAACCGATATTTGTTTATTTGATATTAAGTGCAGCCTTACTGGTTGCTTTATCTTTTTCTTTGGGTTTGGGTGCAATGGATATTCCTGTTAAAGACGTCGTGATAATTTTCTTACAGAAAACAGGACTCTTTAAGCATCATGTGATTGCTGAACAGTACGAAATTGTAATTCGAATTGTTCGTTTACCCAGAGTTCTTTTAGGGGTGCTGGTCGGTGCGGGTTTAGGGATATCGGGAGCTGCGGTTCAGGGGATATTTAGAAATCCACTTGCTGAGCCTGGACTGATTGGTATTTCGGCGGGAGCATCATTAATTGCAGTGGCAATCATTGCGCTGGAAATAGGCGTACTTTCCGGACTGAGTAACTTACTGGGATACTATTTACTAGCCTTTGGTGCTTTTGCGGGAGCTGGTATTGCGGCTATGCTGGTTTACCAGATTTCGCGTACAGATGGCAGGCCAAATGTGGCGACTATGTTACTGGCGGGGATTGCAATTAATGCACTGGCTGGCGCTTTAACGGGGCTGATTACTTATCTGGCTAATGAGCAGCAATTGCGGAATATCACGTTTTGGATGCTAGGTAGTTTGGCGGGGGCTACATGGGAAACCATTTTGGCTTTATTGCCTTTTGTGATGATACCTGTAGTGCTGCTCCCTTCTATGGGAAAGGCTTTAAATGCTTTTGCTTTAGGTGAGGCTCAGGCTGATCATCTGGGCTTGAAAGTAAATCTGGTTAAGCGTAAAGTGGTTATCCTGGCCACCATGGCTGTTGGTGCTGCGGTGGCGGTATCGGGTGTGATTGGGTTTGTTGGTCTTTTGGTGCCGCATACTATCCGATTATTTATAGGTGTAGATAATAAATATGTATTACCTGCATCGGCTTTACTTGGTGCATTAATTCTGACCCTGGCAGATATGATTGCCAGAACAGTTGTTTCACCAGTAGAACTACCTATTGGAGTGATTACAGCACTTTTAGGAACACCGTTGTTCCTGTATATTTTGATTAAAGACAAAAAGAAACTCCTTCAATAGAACCTGCAAATGTTAACAGTAGAGAATATAACGTACGAAATCAATCATCGGACATTGGTCAAGAATCTTTCCTTTAGTATGTGCTGTGGAGAGGTGGTTGCTATTCTTGGCGCAAATGGAGCAGGAAAATCAACCTTGCTCAAAATGCTGAGTGGTGAGAAAAAAAATGCTGAAGGAAACATCTTATTGCATGGCAAAGCAATCCATAGCTATGGCTCTGCGGAACTTGCGAAAAAAAGGGCTGTGCTGAGTCAGCATAATGTGGTGAATGTAGATTTTCTGGTGAAGGAGATGGTGATGATGGGCAGATACCCGCATTATAAAAACAGTCCCGGAAAGAATGACAGAAATGTAGTCCGGCAAACCATGGATGTCTGTGGGGTGAGCGAACTGGAAGAACGTTCAATTTTAACTTTATCTGGTGGTGAACAGCAGCGTGTACAATTGGCAAGGGTATTAGCACAGATCTGGGATTGTCCGGGTGCTTTACTTTTAATGGATGAGCCGGTGTCGGGAATGGATTTGCAATATCAGCAGCAGACGCTTGCGATTGTGACTGCTTTAGCGAGAAAAAACTTCATGGTTATTACGGTCTTGCATGATATTAATCTTGCTGCCCAATATGCAGATAGGTTACTCCTGTTGAAAAACGGACGAAAGTGGAATGATGGCAGCCCGGCTGAAGTTCTGAACACACGTAATGTTTACAATATATTTTCAATTGAAGCGCAGGTTAGTATTAACCGGCAGACATTAAAACCTTTTGTACTTCCAAAGGAGGTACTGATTGATTCAAATAAATTTCATTCTAATTCATATCATATGAGCACTGATAATCTAAAAACATTAAAAGATACTTACCTGTCTTACAAAAAGGCTAATCCGGGGAAAAGAATCCGTGATATAGCGGCTGCACTGAATGTTAGTGAAGCTGAATTGCTGATGACGGGTTTGGGAGAAACAGTTACCCGTCTAAATCCAGATTTTGAATCTGTTTTAAAGGTTGTGCCAACATTAGGGCATGTCATGGCGTTAACCCGTAATGAATATTGCGTAAATGAACGCAAAGGGGCTTATGAAAAAATTTCTTTTACTCCCCATGCGGGTTTGGTTTTAGGAGATGATATTGATCTTCGTTTATTTCTGAATCACTGGAAATATGGTTTTGCCGTTGTAGAAGAAAAAACAACGAGTTTGCAGTTTTTTGATGTACTTGGTACGGCTGTCCATAAAATTTATCTGACGGAGAAGAGTAGTCTGGATTCCTTTAAAGCTTTGGCAGTTGAATTTACAGCCAATGATCAGGAGGCAGCTTTGATTAATAAGGATGATCATAAGGTAAGTGTGCCTGTGGGGAAACCAGATAGTGAAATTGATATTGCTGGATTTCAGCTGGGCTGGAACAACATGAAGGATACACATGAGTTTTTTATGCTGATGCGTAGGTTCAGTGTGAGCAGGATTCAGGCAATGCACCTTGCTCCTGAAGGCAGAACAAAAGAAATTGCGCTGGAGACCTTCAAAGGCATTATTTGTGAGTGTTCGGAGCGCCAGGTTCCGGTCATGGTGTTTACAGGTAACGCTGGTTGTATTCAAATACATTCAGGATTGGTGACTAACCTGATGGAAAGAGGAGAGTGGTTTAATGTAATGGATCCTGAGTTTAATCTTCATTTACGCTTAGATGGAATTGCGAGTGTATGGCAGGTGGTTAAGCCATCAGTTGATGGAGAGATCAATTCTTTAGAGGCCTATGATAAGGATGGGGAAATGATCGTTCAGTTTTTTGGCAAACGTAAACCTGGTATCCCTGAACTGGAAGAATGGCGTAGTGTATTAAAATTGGAATCAGAGCATAGTGTTTAACACTATGCTCTGATTCCGCTTGGCAGTATGCCAAAATATTTTTTAAATGCTTTGCTGAAGTTAGCCTGATGTTTGAAACCGGTAAGACCTGAGACTTCGTAAACGCTCATTTCTTCATCCAGTAATAAACGCCGGGCTTTTTCCATACGCAACCGGGTAATGTAATCATACATGGTCACTCCGTAGTACTCTTTGAAGCCGGTACGAAGTTTAAATTCGTTGAGCAGAATTTCCTTGGCTAATTCCTTATGGGTAGGAGGGGTGACATACCGTTCATTTAATATCGTACGTGCTTGTTCCAGTCTATCGAAATCACCGGTTTTAAAGAGATCCTGCTTGACTGTACCGCCGTCATTTCTCAGCTGCTCCAGTTGATACATTAGTAATTCCAGTATTTTAGATTCTGTATGTAACCTTTTTAATTCGCCAGACTGACGACAATCTCTTATTTCATTAATCACTCTTCTCATTTCGGGCGTGACAGCCATATCCTCGTTAGAGAAAGAAGTAAATTGCCCTTTTTCTATATCTCTGACGAAACGTTCATGTAAAATAGAATGGCGGTCTATTAATGAAAAGTAATAATCTTTTGAAAGTACTATCATAAAATAGGTGTACTCAATTTTTGCAATCAGTTCGTGGCTTGCTTGTGTAGAGGGAATATAGCGGATATTATGACGACTGTTTCCATGTGATGCAGTGGTCATCTTTTTTCCGGAGGCATTTTTATAAAAGATAAACTGACTGGTGATCGTTTCTCCATTAATATCTGTATGGATACTAGTGGGCTCGTCAAACAGCATGGTAGAGTGCATCAGGAACATTCCACCGGTAGTCAGCTGGTAATTGACCATCTGTACCGGGGCCCGCTGAATCATCACTTGTTTTTCTGCGAGCGTATTATTAGGAGAGTAAATATCAGGTACGTCTTCAATGAATAACCATTCGTCAAGATCGGAAATTTTAGCTTTTACAATCATCTGAGTTATTTGAATTAATCCTTAACTGGAACTGAGATCAGGAGGTTAATTTATTTTTCCAAATATACTTGTTTTATTTATAAGGATTCTAAATAAAAAAGCTTATTCATTTAGGTCTGTGTATTTAACCTGGGCTGGTTTTTAATAATATTTACTTATTTTTGCGGCGGTTTATACAAAACAGAATAATCTTAATTAAAATGAGCGTAACAAGAGGACCAATATCAAAATTCATGGAAGGGCACTACCTCCATTTCAACGCAGCAGCAATGATGGATGCGGCTAAAGGCTATGAGACGCATTTAGATGAAGGTGGTAAAATGATGATTACCCTTGCTGGTGCAATGAGTACTGCAGAACTGGGAATTTCATTGGCAGAGATGATCCGTCAGGATAAAGTTTCTATAATTTCATGTACAGGTGCAAATCTGGAAGAAGATATTATGAACCTTGTTGCCCATTCACATTATAAACGTGTACCTAACTACCGTGACTTAAGTCCACAGGACGAATGGGATTTATTAGAAAACCACTATAACCGTGTAACCGATACTTGTATTCCTGAAGAAGAAGCTTTCAGACGTTTACAAAAACATATTCATGATATCTGGTCAAATGCTGAAAAAGCAGGTGAGCGTTATTTCCCACATGAGTATATGTACAAAATGTTGTTAAGCGGTGTATTGGAACAATATTATGAAATTGACCCGAAAAATTCATGGATGCTTGCAGCTGCGGAAAAAAATCTGCCAATTGTAGTTCCGGGATGGGAAGATTCAACCATGGGAAATATCTTCGCTTCTTATGTGATGAAAAACGAATTGCAAGCTTCGACAATGAAAAGTGGTATTGAATATATGGGTTACCTTGCTGACTGGTATATTAAAAACAGTGCAGGAAAAGGAATTGGGTTCTTCCAGATTGGTGGCGGTATCGCCGGTGATTTCCCAATCTGTGTTGTTCCTATGTTATATCAGGATATGGAAATGGAGAACATTCCGTTCTGGAGTTATTTTTGCCAGATCTCTGATTCGACTACTTCTTATGGTTCGTATTCAGGAGCGGTTCCAAATGAAAAGATCACCTGGGGCAAGCTGGACATCAATACACCTAAGTTTATCGTAGAATCTGATGCCACTATTGTCGCGCCATTAATTTTTGCATGGATATTAAAAATGTAAATTAAAAATCCAAATCCTGATCTGGATTTTGGTTCGTATGAAAATCAGCAAATTGAAAAATTTGCTGATTTTCTTCGTTTAAAGCCAGAAAAGCCCAAAGTTTAGAATGATTATAAATTGTATTTACTGTCATTTCTTTGTCATTGGTAACTTAATAAATTTTACTTTTGTGGACGTTTTGGTGAAGAACAAGAGTTTAAACATCAATACGTTCATTACAGTTTTTTAAAATAAAGCATAAAATACTCATTATGAGGAATATCTCATTGATCATTAGAAGAGTTTGGAAGTCGGCATTTATGTTTACGGCTCTATCTGTTTTAATCGTTTCTGGTACGCAAGCACAAGACGCAGTAGAAGGTAGAAAAATCTTCAAGGAAAAATGTACTTCATGTCATGCACTGGACCGCGATTTGATCGGCCCGGCATTACAAACGATTGTACCTACAAAAAGCGAAGCGTTTTTGTTAAAATGGATCAACAATGCTCCGGCATTTATCGCGTCGGGAGACAAAGAGGCTGTAGAGGCTTCTAAGTGGAACCCGAATGCTGAGATGACAGCGTTTCCATCATTAACGCCTGAGCAGATTAAAAGTATCCTTGCTTATGTTAAAGCAGGTGAGCCTAAAAAAGAAGGAGCGGTTGTTGCGGGTGGTGCTTCTGATGAAGTTTCAAATTTCTCTATCGTTGGAGTTATTGCTGTAATCCTGATCTCTATTATTGTATTAGTGATTCTGGCAAGAGCAATCAAAATGCTTGAGCGTTTGATCCTGAAAAAACAAGGCGTAGAAATCGAAGAAGACCAGGAGAAGGTTTCAATGATGGCTGGCATTGGTCAGTTATTCAAAAACAAGAAGTTTGTTTTCTTTGTGATCCTGTGTTTAGTAATCAGTTTAGGTTCATTTGGATGGATGGGTATGTGGAACACTGGTGTTGCTACTGGTTACCAGCCAACTCAGCCAATTAAATTCTCTCACGAATTACACGCTGGTGTAAATCAGATTGACTGTCAATACTGTCACGCAGGTGCATTTGAATCGAAAAATGCAACTATACCTTCGCTTAACGTTTGTATGAACTGTCACAAACAGGTTCAGGCAAGAGACAGCCATGATGGAAACATTTCACCAGAGATTCAGAAAATCTACAATGCATTGGGTTATGATGCAGATAAAATGACTTATGACAAGTCTAAAGAAAAACCAATTGAGTGGGTACGTGTTCACAACCTTCCTGATTTCGCTTACTTTAATCACTCTCAACACGTTGTTGTAGCTGAAGAAGCTATCCGTAAAGAAAAAGGGTTGAAACCAAACGAACCAGTTTGTTTTGCTTGTCACGGACCAGTAAATACAATGGAAGAGATTTATCAGTATTCTCCTCTAACCATGAAATGGTGTATCAACTGTCATAAGGACACCAAATTAGAAGTTAAAGACAACGCATTCTACACCAAAATTATTGAGGCTCATGAGAAAATCAAAAAAGGTGAGAAAATTACACCTGCAGCATTAGGTGGAATTGAGTGTGGTAAATGTCACTATTAATAGAGTTTAGTAAAAAGAACGTTCGATAAACAGTAATATAGCTTAAATGGAAAGCAATAAAAAATACTGGAAAGGCTTAGAGGAATTTAACAAGACCTCCGATTTTGTTGAAAACAACAAAAACGAATTTGCAGAGCCGCTTCCAATAGAAGATGTTTTAAATGAAGCAGGATTAAGTACAGTAACTCCTCGCCGTGACTTTTTAAAAGCCTTAGGCTTTGGTCTTGGTGCGGTAACGCTTGCAGCTTGTCAGCCTGCTCCTATTCACAAATCAATACCTTACCTGATTAAACCTGAAGAAGTAATCCCGGGTATCCCGAATTATTATGTTTCAAGTTATAATGGCCAAAGTATCCTGGTGAAAACCAGAGAGGGTAGACCTATCAAAATTGAACCAAATCCTAATTCGGGTGAATTCAATTGTGGTACTGATGCTCAGGCTCAGGCTTCTGTATTAGATTTGTACGATGTCTCGAAACTTAAAGCACCTGTATTAAAGAATGATGAGACTACCTGGGCGAAGGTTGATGCTTTTGTAGCTGCAGAGCTCGCTAAGGCAAAAGCTTCGGGCAAGAAAATCCGCATCATTTCTTCATCGGTATACAGTCCTTCTACTAAAGCAGTAGTTGCAGACTTTACAGCTGCTTATCCTACTACAAAACATGTACAGTACGATGCCGTATCTTATACAGGTATCATCAAAGCAAATGAGAATAGTTTTGGTAAAGCTGTCATTCCTAAATATAACTTCGACAAAGCTGACTTAATCGTGAGTTTTGCTGCTGACTTTTTAGGTACATGGATTAGCGGTGAAGAATACACTGCTCAGTATGTTTCTAACAGAAACAACAAATCATTGGCAAAAGGTAAGATGTCACGTCACTTCCAGTTCGAAGCTGGAATGAGTTTGACTGGTACCAATGCTGATACCCGCATCCCGGTTAAAATCTCAGAGCAGGGTCCTGCTTTGATTACCTTATATAATGAAATCACTGGTGGCAGTTTAGCTGGTGGTTCTTTACCTAAGAATCCTACTGCAGAAAAAGCAATTAAATTGATGGCTAAGGAATTAGTTCAGCAAAAAGGTAAAGCTTTAGTAGTATGTGGTTCTAACGATGTTTCTACTCAGATCTTAGTAAATGCGATCAACTCTGCTATCGGCAGTTATGGTACGACTATCGATTTGGATAATCCTAACAAACGTTATTCAGGTAATGATGCTGAATTTGCAGAGTTCTTAAATGAGATGAACAGGGGCGAAATTGCTGCTGTATTCTTTTTAGACAGCAATCCTGCTTACGATGTGATCAATGTGAAATCATTCACTGATGGATTAAGCAAAGTTCCATTGAAAGTTTCGTTCTCAGACCGTAAGGATGAGACTTCAACTTTATGTGATGTAATTGCAGCTAATCAGAACTACTTAGAATCATGGGGTGATGCAAACAGCTACGAAGGGTCTTATTCGATCGTTCAGCCAACCATCAACCCGGTATTCAATTCACGTCAGGCAGAGCAGAGTTTACTGATCTGGTCTAACGCTCCTGTTAAAGATTACTACCAGTATGTACGTAATAACTGGGAGAAAAACATACTTCCTGTTTTAGGTAAAACATGGAATGAAGTGTTGCAGACTGGAGTATTTGCTTCAGCGCCTAAAACGGCTGGCTCTTATACCTTCAATCTTTCGTTAGCAGCAGTTGCGCCATCGGTAGTGAAAAGCAGTAGTGCTTTAGCTAAAGATATTGAACTTCAGGTTTATGAAAGTGTTGCCATGCGTGACGGTAGACATGCAAACAATGCATTTTTACAGGAATTACCTGATCCGGTTTCTAAAGTAACATGGGATAACTATATCGCTCTTGCGCCTAAATTCGCTGAGTCACTAGGGATTAAAGAATTTGATGTTGTTGATGTAAAAGGCAACAATGGTTATACCGTTACTTTACCAGTTCTTGTTCAACCTGGGCAGGCACAGGGTACAGCTTCTATAGCTTTAGGTTATGGACGTACTAAAGTAGGTAAGGCTGGTGATAATGTTGGTAAGAATGCTTATCCATTTGTAAGCTTCAGCAATGGAACACTGCAATATGCAACAACTATCACGATTACTAAAACTGGTGCTACTAACGAGCTGGCTCAAACACAGACTCACCACTCTTTCGAGGGAAGAAACATTATTCGCGAAGCAACTTTCAAAGAATATGTGAAAAATCCTGCTGCTGGAACTGGTAAGCATGATAGTGAACATAAAACTTACGATTTATGGGATAAATACGAAAAACCAGGTAACAACTGGGTAATGGCAATCGATCTGAATGCTTGTACTGGTTGTGGTTCTTGTATTGTTGCTTGTAACGTAGAAAATAATATCCCTGTAGTGGGCCGTGATGAGGTTCGCAGACGCAGAGAGATGCACTGGATTCGTATCGATCGTTACTATAGCTTTGAAGAAGGCGATAAGAGCGTATCTGAGGAGAAAGAGATTGCCCATATGGAAAATCTTGACCGGGTATCTGTTGTACATCAGCCAATGTTATGTCAGCACTGTGATCACGCTCCTTGTGAGACTGTTTGTCCGGTATTGGCAACGACTCACTCTTCGGATGGTCTGAACCACATGGCTTATAACCGTTGTGTAGGTACACGTTATTGTGCAAATAACTGCCCGTATAAAGTTCGTCGTTTCAACTGGTTTAACTACTGGAATGATTCACGTTTCGATAACTACCTGAACAATGAATTCACTCAGCTGGTTCTTAACCCTGATGTGACTACGCGTTCAAGAGGGGTTATGGAGAAATGCTCAATGTGTATCCAACGTATCCAGGCTGGTAAATTGTCAGCTAAGATTGCTAAACGTCCGTTGAAAGATGGCGATATCAAAATGGCATGTCAGGAAGCTTGTTCAGCAAATGCAATTATATTTGGTGATGGCAACGATCCGGAATCGGAAGTATCGAAAGCATTACGTAGTGAACGCGTTTACTATGTATTGGAAGAAATCAATACGCAACCGGGAGTAGGTTACATGACAAAAATTAGAAACACAGATTCATTACCAACAGTACAAGCGTAAGCTGATATTAAAGAAAACACATTATGTCAGGACATAACGAATCAATATTAAGAGAACCACTAATCACCGGCAATGATATCACGTATGCAAAAATTACGGATGATATCTTAATGCCAGTTGAGAATAAGCCCAACAGGGCTTGGTGGATAGGTTTTATAGTTTCCCTGATGGGAGCTACCTTATGGTTAGTTGCAGTAAGTTATACTTTCTGGAACGGTATCGGAGCATGGGGATTAAACAAAACTGTAGGATGGGCATGGGATATCACCGGTTTCGTATGGTGGGTAGGTATTGGTCACGCAGGAACACTGATTTCGGCGGTATTATTACTCTTCCGTCAAAACTGGCGTAACTCGATCAACAGGTCGGCAGAGGCGATGACAATTTTTGCCGTTATCTGTGCCGCAACTTATGTTGTATCCCACATGGGAAGACCATGGTTAGCTTACTGGGTATTACCTTTACCGAATCAATTTGGTTCATTATGGGTAAACTTTAACTCACCACTGGTTTGGGATATGTTTGCGATCTCAACTTATTTCTCTGTATCCTTATTATTCTGGTACACAGGTTTATTACCAGATATTGCTACTATCCGTGACCGTGCAACAGGCTTACGTCGCAGAATTTACTCTATCTTCTCTTTCGGATGGAGTGGTAACGTTAAAACATGGCAGCGTTTTGAGACAGTGTCTCTGATTCTTGCTGGTATCTCTACACCACTGGTACTTTCGGTACACACGATTGTATCAATGGACTTTGCTACCTCGGTTATCCCGGGATGGCACACTACAATCTTCCCTCCATATTTTGTGGCTGGTGCGATCTTCTCTGGTTTCGCCATGGTGTTAACCTTATTACTGGTTGCCCGTAAAGTATTGGGTCTTGAAAACTACATCACCATGTTCCACATTGAATCGATGAACAAGATCATCATTCTTACAGGATCGATTGTGGGTGTAGCTTACATCACTGAGTTTTTTATCGCCTGGTATTCAGGTTCAGAATATGAAGCATATGCCTTCATCAACCGTTCAACTGGTCCATACTGGTGGGCATACTGGATGATGATGACTTGTAACGTAATTTCTCCGCAGTTACTGTGGTTCAAGAAAATCCGTTTAAGCATACCTGCAACATGGATCTTGTCTATCGTGGTAAACATCGGTATGTGGTTTGAGCGTTTCGTAATTATCGTTACCTCTTTACACCGTGATTACCTTCCTTCAAGTTGGGCGATGTTCTATCCAACATGGGTAGATGTGAGTGTCTTTGTAGGTTCAATCGGGGTATTCTTTACTTTATTCCTGTTGTTCTTAAGAGTTCTGCCTTCAATTGCAATTGCAGAGGTTAAACTATTACTTAAAACATCAAGTGAGCAAGCTAAACTTGCACAGATTAAAGAAGGTCATTTGGACAAAGTTCACGTTAAAGAATACGTTGAATCTTTAGAGAAATTTGATAGTGTTAAACAAGAAGAATACGCAAAAATATAACAATGAGTAATATCAAATATATTTTAGGCAGTTTTGGCGATCCTGACGAAATGATGCATGGCATCGAAAAGTTACAGGAGAACAACATTAAGATCCATGATGTTTACACGCCTATGCCTATTCACGGCATCGAAGCCAAGTTAGGGATTAAAAGATCAAGATTGGATATCCTTGCATTTTTCTGCGGGATAACCGGAACGATATCAGCATTTGCACTGATCTATCTTACTTCGGTAGTAGACTGGAGACATAATATTGGTGGTAAACCAGCTTTCGCATTACCGGATTTTATTCCGATTATGTTTGAGGTTACTATTTTATTCTGTGCATTTGGTTTAGTTGGATCTTATTATGCATCTACTCACCTTTTCCCAGGAAGAGCGCCAAGAGTAATGGACTTAAGAGCCACAGATGATAGATTTATTATAGCTGTTGATGCTCAGGAAAACGGAGATCACAGTAAAATTGACGGATTATTAAAAGAAGCTGGTGCTATAGAAGTTAAGCACAATGAAAGGAAGTATATTAGCTATGAATAAGAATAAAATAGTTGCAGCCTCATTTGTTGTTCTTGCCCTTGCTGTTACAACACTTTCGTCTTGCAGAGATAAGAATAATCCAGGATTGGAATATGCGAGGAATATGTATGATCATATTGCTTTTGATCCAGATCAGAAAAATCCAAACTTTGCAAACGGACAAACTGCGCAAACACCTCCTGCAAATACTAATCCAATTGGATTTGTAAAGTATGAGTATGCAAATACTAAAGAAGGCTATGAAGCGGCAGGTTTAAACTTGCATAATCCACTAGCTAAGACACCACAGAACTTATTGTCAGGTAAACATTACTTCACTGTATTCTGCGGACCTTGTCACGGTGAAAAAGGAGATGGTAAAGGACACCTTGTTCAAATTGAGAAATTTACTGGTGTACCAGCTTATCATGGTGATGCATCGTCATCACGTGGTGGCTTGATGAAAGATTTATCAGAAGGAAAAATCTATCACACTATCATGTACGGTTTAAATAACATGGGATCACATGCTTCTCAGCTTACTCCAGATCAAAGATGGAAAGTAGTGATGTATGTTCAACAATTACAACAAATACAATAGAAAAGCAGATATAAATGGGAACTCACAATTATAATTTTACTGAGCAGTTCGAGTTTACAGGAAAGGCTAAAACTTTAAGTATAGTAGCGATCGTAATCGGTATCGCGAGTATAGCTTACGGTTTTTCAGATCATGGTCTCCATGAACGGACTTTTGCCAACCTGTTACTTATGGCCTATTACTTCGCATGTGTATGTATGTCGGGCGCATTCTTTTTAGCTGTTCAGTTTGTCGCACAAGCAGGTTGGTCTGCATCTATACTACGTGTACCACAAGCAATGGCAAGAGTATTGCCAATTGCAGTAGTCATATTGATTGCTATTATTGGTGCAGGTTTGTATACACATAATCTTTATCACCACTGGAATGCACCGGGTTTAACTGACCCGTCTTCTCCTAACTATGATAAATTAATCGATGGTAAATCTGCCTTCTTAAATGTACCTTTCTTTTTAGGACGTCAGGTTGTGTTTTTAGGCGTATATTGCTTCTTCGCTTTATTACTTTCTAAATTATCTACGAACGAAGATTTAGAAGGTGGTTTAAATTCATACACGAAAAGTTTTAAATACTCTTGTATATTTTTAGTTATCTACGGCTTTACTACGCCAATCTTTGCATTTGATACGGTGATGTCATTAGAGGCACACTGGTTCTCTACCATGTTTGGATGGTATAACTTCGCAGCAATGTGGGTGAGCAGTTTAGCGACAATGGCTATCATCATCATTCTGTTAAGAAAAGCAGGTTACATGCAATGGGTTAACAATAGTCACCTTCATAACTTAGGTCAATTCATCTTCGGGTTCTCAATTTTCTGGACTTATGTATGGTTTGCTCAATTTATGTTGATCTATTATGCGAACATGCCGGAAGAAACTGTGTATTTTTACAAACGATTTGAATTTTACAAGTTCTGGTTCTTCCTGAATTTAGTATTAAACTTCCTTGCACCGGTTCTGTTATTGATGGATCGTGATAATAAAAGACAGGAAAATATCATGCTTGGAGTTTGTATAGTTGTCTTGTGTGGTCACTGGGTAGATTATTACCAAATGATTATGCCTGGAACTGTGGAATCACATAATGGCTTTGGTATTATTGAAATAGGAACAGCTATTGGTTTTGTAGGCTTGTTTACCTTTACAGTTTTGTCTGCATTAAGTAAGAAACCTTTAATTGCAAAGAATCACCCTTTCTTACAAGAAAGTCTGAATCACCATTTGTAGTTCCGGGTTAGAGAGTATATACATTAATTTATAGTAGAAGTACAACGTACTACTTTTAAGAAAATGAGTTTAAGAAAATTTATAAGCAATAAGACAATAGCGGCCCTGGCAGTAATTCTTACTGTGTTTGCAAATACGAGCGCATTTGCACAAGAAGCTGCCGCCGGTGCTGCCGCTACGGCTGCGAAAAAACCTATTGATATGTTCCCGATTTATAAGTCGGCGGCATTCTATATCCTTTTATTTTTACTGCTTTGCTTATTCATAGCAATTGTAGGTAAAGCAATGCGGGTATATGAGTTGACACGTGAAGCTCAGGATAAACCTGCCGGAATCAACTGGAATACTGTAAACGGTGTTCTTTTTGTGATTTTCTTAATCGTCGGATTATACGGTGTTTATTTTGAATATACAGTTCATGGAAAAATGATACTTCCTGATGCTGCTTCAGAACATGGTGTGAAGATTGATCAGATGTTTAACATCACGTTGATTCTGACGACTATCGTATTTATCGGAACACACCTTGTATTATTCCTGTTCTCTTATTTCTACAAGAATACTGGTAAAAGAAAGGCTTACTACTATCCACACAATAATGCATTAGAGCGTATCTGGACAATTGTTCCGGCGTTAGTGCTTACGGTATTGGTATTAATGGGATTCCTTACCTGGAGATCTATATTCTACAAAATCGAAGATCCTAATAACAAACCATTAAACATTGAGATTACTTCTCAGCAGTTTTTATGGACGATCCGTTATCCTGGAGCTGATAAAATTGTAGGTAAGAAAAACTATAAATTGATTACCGGAACAAACAGTTTAGGTATGGACTTTAATGATCCAAACAATCTTGATGATCAGATGGCAGAGGAAATGGTTATTCCTGTCAACAAACCAGTAAGATTGATCTTAACGAGTAAAGATGTTCTGCACAGTTTTTATATGCCGCACTTCAGGATTCAGTTAAACACTGTTCCGGGTATGACTTCTTATTTTGAATTCACACCAACAATTACTACTGCTGATATGCAGACTAAAGAAAATGATCCAGCATTTAAATTCTTGTTCTATTGCTCTAAAATTTGCGGATCTGGACACTATAACATGCAAAAGGTTGTTAGAGTTGTTACTCAGGCAGAATATGATGCATGGGTAGTTAAACAACCTAAGTTTATCAATAACGATTTGAGAAAGCAATTTAATTTGCCAATCGTACCAGAACCAGCAGCTGCACCGGCGGCGGCGGCACCAGCTGATACAGCTAAAGCTGCGACTAGTGCTCCTGCTGTAGCAATGAATAAACCGGCTTTAAAAAAATAATTATACTGGAATAGCGCATTATGTCAACTATAACATTACACGATACACATAACAACGATCACCATGACGGTCACGATCATGGGCATCACGAACAATCTTTCATAACGAAATACATCTTTAGCCAGGATCACAAGATGAT
Source organism: Pedobacter sp. PAMC26386 (assembly GCA_014302835.1). Lineage (GTDB taxonomy): Bacteria > Bacteroidota > Bacteroidia > Sphingobacteriales > Sphingobacteriaceae > Pedobacter. The sequence goes on along the minus strand of CP060294.1, from coordinate 4,283,495 downwards.
CGCTAAGCAGTTTTTAATAACTGGTATTATTATGGCTGTTATTGCAATGGGATTGTCTATCTTATTTCGTATTCAACTGGCATGGCCAGATAAAAGTTTCCCTATTCTGGAGACTTTCTTAGGCCGATGGGCAGAAGGAGGAAGAATCAAGCCAGATTTTTACCTGGCTCTGGTAACGATACATGGTACCATTATGGTATTCTTTGTACTGACCGCAGGATTGAGCGGTACGTTTAGTAATTTACTGATTCCTCTTCAGCTCGGGGTACGGGATATGGCATCACCATTTATGAACATGCTTTCATACTGGTTATTCTTTATCGCTTGTGTGGTGATGATGAGTTCATTCTTTATTGAAACAGGACCTGCAAGTGCCGGATGGACAGTATATCCACCATTATCAGCTCTTCCTAAAGCGATCTCAGGATCGGCATTGGGTATGACATTATGGTTAATCAGTATGGTTCTTTTTGTAGCTTCTCAGTTAATGGGTGGTATCAACTATGTAAGTACTGTATTAAACATGCGTACTAAAGGTATGGATCTTTGGAAAATGCCTTTGACTATCTGGGCTTTTTTATTAACGGCGATCTTAGGTATTTTATCTTTCCCTGTATTAGTAGCAGGTGTGGTATTATTGATCTTTGACCGTAGTTTTGGAACAAGTTTCTATTTATCTGATATCGTTATGGGTACTCAGGTATTACCTAACGAAGGTGGTTCTCCAATTTTATGGCAGCATTTATTCTGGTTCCTTGGTCACCCTGAGGTATATATTGTAATTATGCCAGCTTTAGGTATTTCTTCAGAGGTTATCTCGGTAAATTCAAGAAAACCAATCTTTGGTTACCATGCGATGGTTTACTCACTAATCGGTATTACTATTCTTTCATTCATTGTATGGGGTCACCATATGTTTGTAACGGGAATGAATCCATTATTAGGTGGTGTGTTTATGATCACGACCCTGATTATCGCTGTTCCTTCAGCAGTAAAAACTTTCAATTATTTAGCTACACTATGGCGCGGTAATATCAGATTTACACCTGCTATGTTATGTGCTATTGGTATGGTTTCATTCTTTATCTCTGGTGGTTTAACAGGTATCTTCTTAGGTAATGCATCTTTAGATATAAATCTTCACGATACTTACTTTGTTGTTGCCCACTTCCACTTAGTAATGGGATCTGCTGCAATCTTTGGTATGCTTGCTGGTGTTTATCACTGGTATCCAAAAATGTTCGGCAGAATGTTAAACGAGAAATTAGGATATCTTCACTTCTGGATTACATTTATCTGTGCTTACTTAGTATTCTTCCCATTACACTTCTTAGGTTTAGATGGTGTACCACGTCGTTACTATGCTTTCACTGAATTTGAATTTATGCAGAAATGGGTTACAGTAAATATCTTTGTTACTTGGGCTGCTATTGTAGCTGCTTTAGCTCAGATTGCATTCCTGTTCAACTTCTTCTACTCAATTTTCAAAGGTAAAAAAGCAACACAAAATCCTTGGGAATCTAATACTTTAGAATGGACTACACCTGTTGAGCATATCCATGGTAACTGGCCAGGAGAAATCCCGACTGTATACCGCTGGCCATATGATTACAGTAAGCCAGGTGCTGAACATGACTTTATCCCTCAAACTGTTCCTTATTCTCAGACAATGAGCTCTAATATGCCTCATGACTTTGAAGGAAACGCTGAATCTGAGCGTATCCAAAGAGAATGGGAAGAGAAACAAGCAAAAGAAAAAACAATACTGGATTAATCTCCTTTATTAAAATTATACAATGAGGTTATCTGCTTGAGTATCTACTTAGAACGATAACCTCATTTTTTTTAAAATAAAACCAATGGTTCCTAAATCTGAAAAGAGATTTATCCGGTTAAACCTGATTACCTTAATAGTGACGTTAGTACTCATCTTAGCTGGTGCAGTAGTGCGGAGTACAGGTTCAGGTATGGGATGTCCGGACTGGCCAAAATGTTTTGACCAATACGTACCACCAACCTCGGTAGATCAGCTTCCGAAAGACTATAAAGAGAAATATGTAGCAGGCAGGGTTAAAAAGAATGAGCGTTTTGCGCTGATGCTTGATAAAATGGGTAAGAAAGATTTGGCGGACAGTATCCGTCACGATCAAAGTATTAAAGTTCCCGAATCATTCAACGTCGCTAATACCTGGACTGAATATATTAACCGGCTTACCGGAGCAGCTACCGGATTTTTATTAATAGCCGTAGCCGTTCTTTCATTTACATACAAGAGTAAGGCTAAAAGGATTATTGTATTCAGTATACTGAATCTTTTTTTAGTAGTATTTCAGGCGTGGCTGGGTTCAATTGTTGTCTCTACTAATTTATTAGCCTGGGTAGTGACTGTTCATATGCTGCTGGCTCTGGTGATGCTGGCGATATTGGTTTATACCCATTACTATGCACAAACCTTATATAAAGAAGCGACAGTAGTCATTTCTAAAGTATTCTGGCTAAAGGTGCTGATTTTGGTTTCGCTTTTTTTAAGTGTACTGCAAATTGTTTTAGGAACGGAAGTACGGGAAGCAATAGATGAGGTTTCAAAAAACCTGTTGTATCAGGAAAGACATACATGGATTGGGAAAATTGGAGATATATTCTCTTATCATCGTGATCTGGCAATTTTAGTGGTGGTACTTAATGCATTTATTTTCCAGTTTGTGATGAACAAATTTGGGGGTAAGGCAACAGAATTGAAGTTAGGTAATTCAATTGTGCTGGTGCTGATGGTACAAATTGCAAGTGGGTTATTATTAGCTAACTTTGCACTGCCGCCTGCAGCGCAGGTTATACATTTGGTGTTCTCAACAGTTTTGTTTACCCTCCAGTTTTATCTTTTTCTGCTGGTATACAGAACAAGTACTTATAATCAATAATATTAAAACACATAAAATTGAAATTATTTTTCTCTGATTTATCTAAACTCATCAAATTCAGACTTACTTTTCTGGTTGTGTTTTCTGCGTCAATTACTTTTTTAATTGGCTCAAGGATGCAGGTGGCAAGGGGAGAGGTTCCTGCTATTGACTGGGGAAACTGGCTTATCTTAGTGGCCGGTGGATTTTTAGTAACCGCTGCAGCAAACTGCTTTAATGAGATTATAGAAAAGGATCTGGATAAGCTGATGACCCGGACGATGGATCGCCCAATGCCCGCGGGAAGAATGACAACAGGTCAGGGATTAGTTTTGGGATTGATTATGGGAATGGTGGGTACCTGGTTACTGGGCAAGTTAAATCTTGAAACAGGACTTTTATCTGTATTCTCTATTTTATTGTATGCGTTTGTGTATACACCTTTAAAACGTAAGTCTCCAATAGCTGTCTTTGTAGGTGCTATACCTGGGGCATTACCTCCACTGATTGGTTATCTTGCAGCTTTAGGGCATACTACAAATTTCACGCATGTTGACTATGAAGTTGCCGGGATTCTTTTTCTTGTTCAGTTTGTTTGGCAGTTCCCACATTTCTGGGCAATCGCATGGGTATTGGATGATGATTATAAAAAAGCTGGTTTCAGATTGTTGCCAACCAAAAAAAGAGATAAAACAAGTGCTTTTCTTGTTTTCTTAAGTACGTTAATATTAATACCTGTGAGTTTACTGCCAACCTTTTTTGGTTTTGGTGGTTATTATATCGCAGGTGTTTCCATCATAGCCGGAGTGATCTTTGCATTTCTGGCCTTTAAACTATTGGTAAAACTGGATATAGACAGTGCACGTAAAGTGATGTTCTGTTCTTTCTTTTATATACCTCTGGTTCAATTGATCTTATTGTTTGATTTTATAGGTAAATAGTTCTTTTATATGGTACATACATTAAAACAGGAAGACGTAGCGCAGGATAGGTTAGCTACTTCTTTTAAGGCCAAGAAATTTGTTCTCTGGCTGTTTGTAGTTTCTTCGACTATTATGTTTGGAGGATTTACAAGTTATTATATCGTTTTTGCAGCATCCAAAGGAAAAGGACATGGTTTAGTTCTTCCGGATGTCTTTATGTACAGCACAGCGGTGCTTGTATTGAGCAGTATCTGTTTATTCTTCGCAGCAAAAGCAGTGCGTCAGCAGAATTTACAGACGCAGAAAATATTTCTATGGTCAACCATGATATTAGGGATTGCCTTTGGTTATCTTCAGGTTGATGCATGGTCGGCATTATATCAAAGTGGTGCAACACTAGTGAACAATAATGCAGCAATTTCTACGATTTATATTGTTTCTGGGATGCACTTACTGCACATTTTTGCAGGTCTTTGTTTCATCCTGAATAGCCTTTGGGGTGCGTATAGCAAAATTCCTAAAGAAAATGCGGTATATCGTATAGAAATTGCCTCTATATTTTGGCATTTTATAGATATATTATGGATATATCTCTATGTTTTTTTACTTTTGAACAGTTAGACTTTTTAACAAACTATTACAATTTTTAAAATGAATTCATTATCACAATTAGATCAGGTAAAAACTACTCCATGGAGTGGCGGCCGTTCACCGTGGTCGGTAGAATACGGAAAAATAATGATGTGGTTTTTCTTGCTATCAGATGCATTTACATTCTCTTCATTATTGGTATACTACGGGGCGCAACGTTTCACAAAGTTTACATGGCCTGATCCGGATTTGGTATTCCAATCTATTCCAGGTGTTATAGATACAGGAGCACCACTGGTCTTCGTAGGTATCATGACTTTTATTCTGATCATGAGTTCAGTTACAATGGTATTAGCTGTTGAAGCTGGTCACAGACGTGCTAAAAAGGAAGTTATCTGGTGGATGGTTGCTACTATTATCGGTGGTTTCATGTTCCTGGGTTGCCAGGCTTTAGAATGGACTCACCTTCACCATGAAGGTTTCTGGTGGGGAACTATTCCAGAAGCAGGAAAATTAAAAGAGTTCTTTGATGGACCTGTGTCTAACGTTGCTGCGCAACAGTTTGCTAACTTGTTCTTTACCATCACTGGATTCCACGGATTTCACGTATTTACAGGTGTTCTATTGAATATCATCATCCTATGTATGACGATCAACGGTACTTTCGAGAAACGTGGTCATTACCTGATGATTGAAAAAGTAGGTTTATACTGGCACTTTGTTGATTTGGTTTGGGTATTCGTATTTACCTTCTTCTATTTAGTTTAATTCCTCAAAGCCATCATCAGCCCCAGGGTCATTATAGCTTTATTACCTGTTAAAATATATTCTAAATAAAAAATATTATTATGTCTGAACATAACTTACAAAATACAGAAGAGCATGCACATGATGAGCATGCTGGCCTAAGCAAATCTAAAATCTGGCACGTATTCTTTATCTTATTAGGAATTACTGTAGTAGAATTTATTATTGCATTAGTGATTTTACCTAAACATCTGGTTCCTACTACTGCTGGTAATATTGCTTATATCTTATTAACACTTTTAAAAGCGTATTATATTGTCGCTTATTTTATGCACCTTAAGTTTGAGAAGACCGGATTGCAATTATCGCTTGGGCTCGCATTTATATTTATCGCCTACTTTATAACTTTGATGCTAATTGAAGGCGGTTATCTGCACATACACATGAGTGTTTAATTCATGAAGTTGGCTTCAATAAAAAAAATATTAATCCTGGTATCGATTTTAGCGGTACCGGGATTTTTATATTATGAACTGGTTGAACAGGGTAAAAACAGGTATAAACCTTTACCTTTTTTTGGTCCTAAGAAAGTGGCTTCTACTTTTCACTCTAAAAGAGGAAAGCAGATTCCAGATACAATTTACCATCAGTTGCCTGATTTCAGGTTTATCAATCAGCAGGCAGATACGGTTAAATGGAAAAATTATGAGGGAAAGATTATTGTCCTGAATTTATTTTATACAACAGGAAACAATTATGCGGTAGAGTTCGCTAATAAAGCGATGAGCGTATACACGAATACCTATCGTAAAAATCCATTAATCCATTTTATTGGCTTGAGTATAGACCCGATAACGGATGCTCCGGCCAAACTGCTTCCATATGCAGAGAAGTTGAAAGCTAAAGCGGGTAAATGGGATTTATTGACCGGAGATAGTACAGAAGTTTATAACTGGATTAATAAAGGCCTTTATATTGATGCGCAACAGCATTTTGAAAAGGGAGAACGTAAATTCATTTACAGTAATTTATTCGTTCTGCTAGATCCTCAACATCGTATCAGAGGCTATTATGATGCGACTAACCAGGAAGCCCTTTCAAAACTGGATGATGAAATAAAAGTTCTTGTTGCAGAAGAACTTAGAAATGTAAGAGACGGAAGGTAGACTAGTTTTACAGGCTACCCGATACTCATAATAAGATATATACGATGAATATTAACGACAAATTCTTTTTACGTCTGATCTGGATTGTTACCGCAGTAGTGCTGGTAGTAGTTATTACCTTGAAGATTGTACCTCCACCAACAGTAAAACCATCATTTATCTATTTATTACCACATTTAATTGGTGGTATTAATGCGACTTGTGCAGTGTTGCTGATCCTTTCTTTGATTTTTATTAAAAGGAAAAATATACAGGCCCATAAGGTAACGAATGTGATTACATTTATCCTGTCGGCTATCTTTCTTATTTTTTATATCCTGTTTCATTTATATGAAAAGGATACTAAATATGGTGATATAGATCATAACGGGATACTTTCTGTTGCCGAACTGGCAGCTGTAAGCGGCACGAGGATGATTTATTTCTTTATTTTAATTACGCATATTATGCTGGCCATAATAGTGCTGCCATTGATTCTGATTAGTTTCCTGAGAGGATTTAGTATGCAGATTGAAAGACACCGCAAGATTGTAAGATGGGCTTATCCGGTTTGGTTATACGTAGCTGTTTCTGGCGTGATTGTTTACCTGATGATTTCTCCTTATTATAATTTCTAAGGAGAAGCCTTGCATTTTTACATTAGACTTATGTAATGCAAGGCATGTTTGTTCGTTTAATCTTATATTTGCTAGCGATTAGCACGTTTGGTCTTCACATCATGAAACCTGCATCTGCTGCAAGCTTCATAAAAAATATAGTCTAATGAAAAAGGCATTTATTATCTTTATTCTTTTGATTGCTGTTACAGCAGGTACTGGTATACAGCAAGCTGCAGCACAATGTGCAATGTGTACAATAAGTGCAGAGCAGGGAACCCAGAATGGGAATACCCAGGCTGTAGGATTAAATACAGGAGTACTCTATCTAATGGCTATTCCATACCTGATGATTGCCGCTATCGGCTTCCTTTGGTACAAGAAATACCGTCGTTCACAAGCTTCTCTTCGCTCCTGATTTCTCTCATTTTTAATGGAGAAAACTACAAAACTATATGCATTAGTACATGGTAAATGTCCGCATTGCCGGAGAGGGGATATATTTACTGGCAGTTTATATGGTTTCAATGTACAACGTACAAATGATATTTGCAGTCAGTGCGGGCAGCGCTACGAAATTGAGCCAGGATACTTTTATGCTTCTATGTATGTGAGTTATGCAATGAACGTAATGGAGATGATTGCTGTAGGAATTGCAACCTATATCTTTTCTGGTGGTAATCTTGAATTTGACTCCCTGTGGCTTTATGTAGGTGTTATTTTTGGAGGATGTTTAATTCTTGCTCCATTTAACTATCGTTATTCACGTGTGATTTTATTACATTGGCTCTCTCCTAAAATTAGTTATAACGCCTATTACGATAGACCATGATTAAGCCAGAAACACTAGCTTTTTTAAGTGCAGTAGCCGCCAATAATAACAGGGAATGGTTTGCCCTGAACAAGGATCTCTATGAAACAGCAAAGGCTGATGTAATTCGCTTTGTTGATGAGCTAATCCCTGTTTTAGCAATCGTTGATCCCCAGTTCCTATTAGAAACACAAGCTAAGAAGTGCGTGATGCGCATTTACAGAGATGTACGTTTCAGTAAAAATAAAGATCCCTATAAAAATAACTTTGGAATTTCGTTTTCTGTAAAAAATGCAAATGGAAATGGTCCGGAGTTTTATTTACATCTTCAGCCAGGTAAATCTTTTCTTGCTGGCGGTTATTGGATGCCAGAGGCTTCATTACTGAAAAAGATAAGAGAAGAGATCGATTATAACACCTCCGAGTTTCTTGAAATTATAGAGGCGAAGGATTTTACTGATTTGTTTAAATTAAGCAAGGAAGATACGCTGAAAAAAGCGCCTAAAGGATATGATCCAGAGCATCCTCAGATCGATTTATTGAAACTTAAAAGTTTCATAGCCATACTTCCTATTACTGATCAGGAATTATTGAAACCCACGTTAGTTAATCATTTAAAAAAGGCTTTTACGGTTGTTTACCCATTTATACGCTTTTTGCGGGGAGCCATAGCACCATAATTATGAAAAGAATTACTTTGTTTTTGGCCATTGGCTTATTAGCCAGTGCATTCGCTTCCTGTGTAGTCTTGTCTCCTAAAAAGTATAAAGCTTTGCTGGCGAAACAAGACTCTTTGAGTAATGGATGGACCGGTGCGCAGGGTTCAATAGATAACCTGCAGAGTGCTATCGCGAAATTGCAGCGCGATACCTCGAACCTGAGAGGACAATTAAATGAGCTTCAAGGCAAGTATAAAGCAATAAACGGCAGTTACGCCAAATTAAAAGATAATAGCTCATCGGCCATTAATAAACTGTCAGACGATCTTAAAAAGCGTGAACAACGTTTAAAAGAAGTAGAGGATGTTTTGCGTAAGCGTGATGAGGCTTCTAATCAGTTAAAAGAGAAATTACAGCAGGCACTTCTTGGATTTTCTAAGAATGGACTAACTGTAGAAATGAAAAATGGAAAGGTTTATGTCTCTTTGACAGATAAGTTATTATTTCCTTCAGCAAGTATCATCATTGACGAGAAAGGAAAACAAGCATTAACACAGTTGGCCAAAGTTTTAAAAGAGCAGCCTGAAATTATTATAGCCGTAGAGGGCCATACTGATTCTCAAAAAATAACAAACCTGGGGCAGATTAAAGACAATTGGGATTTAAGTGTTTTACGTTCTACTTCAGTAGTTCGTTATCTGACAGAAACGGAAAAAGTATCGGGTGTAAGATTAACAGCCACTGGTAAAGGAGAATTTCAACCGTTGGAGTCAAATACTACTCCTGAAGGCCGAAGTAAAAACCGCAGGATTGAAATCGTATTATCACCTAAACTGGACGAACTTTACGATCTGATCAAAAAGTAAAAGACTATTTACAAAAAGAGGGCTTCCGGATTATCCGAAAGCCCTCTTTTTGTAAATAGTCTTTTAAGGTAAAATTCGGAATTCTGACCTAAAAAGGACTTACGAAATCTTTAAATGAAGAAAGAACAAGATCTTTGTCTGAAAGCAGGAGCTCTTCTTTAGCCAGGTCTTCACTCCAGTTGATATTCAAGTCGGCATCATTCCAGATCACACCGCATTCAGATTCTTTGTCATAGTAACTAGTCACTTTGTAACAGAAGATAGTATCATCTTCCAGTGTTAAAAAACCATGAAGAAACCCTGGCGGAACCCATAATTGTTTATGGTTATCTCCACTAAGTACAATACTGAAATGCTGACCGTAGGTAGCAGAACCTTTTCTTACATCTACAGCAATATCGAGGACCTTTCCTTGTATTACTCTTACTAGTTTGCCTTGTGAAAAAGGAGCCTTTTGTGCATGTAAACCACGTAAAGTTCCTTTTTGTGAGAAGGATTGGTTGTCTTGTATAAAATCGGCTTGAATGCCAGCTTCTGCAAATGCTCTTGCACTAAAACTTTCGTAAAAATAACCACGGTTATCCTTCCAGACTTTGGGCTCAATGACAAAAAGGTCAGCTATAGGTGTTTGTACTATATTCATATTTAGGCTATATATTCCATTATAGTGGTGAAAGAAACAAATTTATCTTTAAAACGGCTGTTTAACTCAGCTGACATTTCGTTAGCATGTTTAAGTTGGTAAGTGTCATAATCTTCGATAGATTGAACAACATATTGAGTGCAATAAGTTACCCCCTCATTTGGGGAATCAACCACTTTTAATAATCTGTTGGATACGAATAATCCGGTAGCCATCACTTCGGGAATGTGCTCTTCCTGCATCCATTGCAGCCATGCTGCAGCAGAAACTTCTTCAATAATCAGGGTTACATTGTATAATAACATGCAGCAAAGATATAAACTAAGATTCAATATTGTCGCCCCTGATTTTCCTGAAATGCTTACGCGCTTCTGTCACAAACATGCTTCCTGGAAAATCGTTAATCAATTTCTGATAGAGCGTTTTAGCTTGCTCCGGGTCGTTCAGCTGGTCTTCATATAATCCCGCCAGAATAAAAAGAGCTTCATCGGCCCAATTGCCTTTTTGCTGATGATTAATGAGTTCTTTAAGCAGGGGAACAGCAAGATTGAAATTCTTGTTTTTGATATGAATATCAGATTTAAACATTAAGATGTCATCCGTAAGACTATTCTTAGGATACAATAGGGCAATACTGTCAACCTTAGCAATTGCTTGCTGATCGAGATTGCGGAACTGTAAGGATTCAGCAGCTGCATACATTTTAAGTGCCAGTGTATCGGTAGGAGTTTCCAGGTGATCGGAGATTAAAAGACTGAGATTAAGTGCATCATTAGCGATGAGCTGTTCTGTTGAAGCCTTTAGCACATCGGCCTGAGATTTAGCATAACTGAAATTTCCCTGCTCAAATGATAACCTGGCAGATCTATATTTGGCTTCAGTTCCGATATTCTGATTTTCAAACTCTTTAGCGACCTGACCGTACATCAGAATAGCTTCCCAGGGCTGCTGGGTAAGTCTGTAAATATCGCCCAGTTCTAATTTCATCTCGCCTATTTCCGTATTGCTAATACCAGGTATTTTTAGTGCTGTTTCTAAAGCTACCTCTGCTTTTTTAGGATCCTGGAGATAATAGGTTTGCAGATTAGCCCATTTTCTCAAAGCAAAAAGTGTTTTTGTATTGCTGCCATATTCATCCAGAATTTCCTGATATTGATCAGCAAGTTTCATAATGTCTTTTTTATCATTCTTACCCGAAAGCAGCAATTGATAATTCGCATCAATCAGCCCTAACTTTGAAGGGAGATAATATTCACTCTCTTTACCTTTTAAGAGTAATAAGCTATAAGCTTTGACCGCTGTCTCATAAGCCTTATTGGATGCAAATAACTGCGCATGTTCAAATACAATGGCTCCGTTGTCTTTAGTTCTTTTATCCTGTGCAATTAACTGCCTCAGCGCCATCTCATAATCTTTCTGCTGTAAATATTGCCAAATCAGAAGTTTTGAATAAGATTCATTTTGTGGGTCCTTTTGCAGTCTTTTAAGTAATGCATTCTGAAGATTTAGATAATCTGCATTGGTTTCAAATACAGAGGGAAGTACAGTTTCAGCTTGCTGAAGCATCTGCGGCATGGTAGATAGCGCATTTAAATATTCCTCAGTCAGTTTGTTCTTATCCTTCTTAAAACGATACAGGCTTAGTAACTCAAAAGTGAATGCCTGGTCATTTTTGAGATTTTTCCTTCCCTGCAAAAATACTGCAATCGCAAGATCATATTCGCCCAGCTGATAAATATCATTTGCCAGTGCTCTGATTCTCACTTCCTCATCTGGCAAGGTTTGTATCAGGTGGTCAAAAGCTTTTGTTGCATTTTCTGGCTCACCCTTTTCTTTATAAATCCGACCTTGTAAGAGTCCGTATTTTAAAGATTCAGGATTTTGCCGGATTAGCTTTTTAATTGCCTTATCAGCGACATCATATTGTTTCGATTTGAGCAGTGCATTAAAATAAAGATCCAGATAAGCCTCGTTTTTTGTTTTGAATAAAAGCTTTTCAAGCAGTGGAGCTGCTTTTTGATAATCCCCGTTTTGGTAATATTGCATAGCCGTTTCATTTTCACCGCGTTCCTGGGCCCGTAAAGAAAGGGAGTAGCTGAGAAAGAAGAAGATTGCAAATATTGTTTTCATGCGATGTATACAAGGAGGATATCAGAAATAAAGATAATAAATTGTGGCTTTTCAAAACCAATAGCGCCCCAGTATTTTAAATGTTACCAGTTGTTTCTTTAACAGCGATAAAATATTACTATTTTGACTCGCTCTCCATTTGCGGTTAAGGTAACAATATTAGTGTATTGCCTGTTTAGATAAATGGTGTTGCGTATTTTTGCAGGCTACCCGTATGTTATGATCTTAAAGAAAAGATATCTATTCATTGTTCTTCTTGCCCTTTTTAGTGCTTGCCGGCAAAACAGGCAAGTCGGGGTGATTCCTGTGGCAGACTTCTTTAAATCGCAGGATAAAGGCAATTATGCGATTTCTCTGGATGGTAAAACGATGTCATACCTCAAGTTGCAAGGTAAAAAGCAAAATTTATTTGTAGAAGACCTGGCTACTGGTAAATCTGATCAGATTACACAATTAAACGAAAAAAACATCAATTACTATTTTTGGGTGAGTAATGATGAAATCGTTTATTACAAAGAGAAGGCGGGAGCTGAACGGTTATCAGATATTTTTATTATTAATAGAAATGGACAGAATGAACGTCAGTTAAGTGACAATGGGAAAAGCAGGATGCATGTACTGAAAGACCAGCTTATTGATGGTAAGTTTTTACTGGTGTCTTCGAATAAAAGAGACTCTACTGTATTTGATGTTTACCGTCTAAATGTCAGGGATGGCCATATGGATATGGCGGCTAAAAATCCGGGTAACATTACCAATTGGATTACAGATTCTAAAGCACAGATTAGATTAGCCACTACAAGTGATGGTGTGAATCAGACTCTACTTTATCGGGAGACAGAAAATCAAGATTTCAGAGCAATCGTAACAAATAACTTTAAAACTACTTTTACACCTGTCGCTATTTCAGATGACAGACCAAATATTGTTTATGCAATTTCCAATGTAAACAGAGATAAAAATGCATTGATTGAGCTTAACTGTGTGACAGGGAAGGAAAGTAAAGTACTCTTCAGTAATGATTCCCTCAATGTTGTGGATGCACAATATTCGGTGTCAAAAAAAGCCATAGCTTTTGTTGTTTGTGAAACCTGGAAGAAAGAAAAGCATTACCTTGATTCATCGGCCAAGCAGCTGTATGAGAAATTAGATAAGCTGTTACCAGGCACAGAGTCAAAGATAATTGACCGGGATAAAGCAGAAAATACTTTTATCGTAAGAACTTTTACAGATAGAAACCCAGGATCTTATTACCTGTACATAGCTGATAAAGGAACAATAAGAAAGCTGAGTGACTTTAATTCTTCTATTAAAGAAGCTGAAATGTGCGAAATGAAACCTGTTTCTTATACCGCGCGTGACGGGTTGAAAATTCAGGGATATCTTACGCTACCCATGAATAAACTACCGGAAAATCTTCCGGTAGTTGTTTTGCCGCATGACGGTCCGGGGCGTAGAAATTCCTGGGGATATAATGCAGAAGTACAATTCCTGGCTAATAGGGGATATGCAGTTTTTCAGGTTAATTATAGGGGTTCATCTGGTTATGGGAAGTCTTTTGCCGCTGCCGGATCTGGACAATGGGGTGAAAAAATCAAGGATGATATTAACGATGGAGTGAGATGGCTGGTGGAGAATAAGATTGCAAACCCCAGGAAAATAGCGATTTATGGTACTGGTTTTGGCGGGTATATTGCTTTAAATAGCTTATATTCGAGTCCGGGGATGTATGTTTGTGGTGGTTCGAATTCCGGAGTACTTAATTTATTCAGCTATTTAAAATCTATTCCTCCATTCTTAAAAACTAATTTGCAGATGTACTATGAGGTGATTGGTAATCCTATAACAGAAGGGGACCGCATGAGGCAGGTATCACCGGTTTTTCATACGGATAAATTCAAAGTACCTGTGTTTATTGCACAAAGTCCTAAAGATCCAAGAAGTAATTCGGGAGAGGCTATTCAGTTTGTGAAGGAGCTTAAAAAACGGAATGTAAATGTGACTTACCTGGAAAAGGAATATAATGAATTTTCTCCGAAGGGCGAAGATGTGCGTCAAAAGCTATACGTTTCACTGGAGCAATTTTTATCTGTTAATTTGTCTAAGAAATAGGTAAGGCTATATGAATCAGGAAAGACACAGTGGTTATCGTAAGAACTTTTCATTGATCGTTACCTTTATTGTGCTGATCTCAGTCTTATTTATTCTGTCGCTTTTTTTAGCCTACAACTTCAGTAAGAAATTTATAGAGAATGAGTTTGTCTCTGAGAAGGTAAAAGTGCTGGAAGAAAGTATTAAGCCCTATAATGAGTTCTTTCAGAACAAGGTTCCAGAAATTTCTTACTATAACGGGTATCTTGACTCGGCATCGGCATCGAAATTTGTCGACACCATTATCAACGCTTATCCTTTTGTCTCCAAAGTAGTGTTCTATGATTCTGAAATTGGTAATTCACCAGTACGGGATGGATTAAATACGGGACATTTCTCTTTTGGTCCTAAGTATATCTATCAGTTTGGTGACTTGGTCCCTTTGGACTCAGTCAAACTATTTTCAAAGGATGATACCAAGAAATTTAGCCGTGGTGATGATTTTAATGCATTAGGAATCAAGTTGATTTCTTACATAGAAAGCCTTGATACTACGAAAGTACCCAGCCAAGAAGAACTTTTCACGAACTTTAGTATCATTCGTTCCAATAAGATTACTTATCTGAATATTCCAAGGTTAGAAGATATGAAAGTCTATAAGCAGATGCTTAGACAACAGCTCAGTCCTTCTCCAGTTTACCAGCAGGATATGCTGTCTTTTCATCTTGATCCTTATAAAATCAAGATTATCAATACGCGGCCTTTATTATATCAGAATATCAGGATAGAGCCGCTTACCTACGACCCTTTAAGTACTTCTACTGAATATGTTGCTACGGAAATTACTTTGCCGGGCCCATTCTCAGATTATAAGCTTTATTTTATTTCGGCAAAGTCATTTGTCGCCCAGGAAATCTTGAGTTATTTCCTTCCTATTGCTTTGGTGATGTTACTGTTTTATGGTATCCTGGTACTGGTGACTGTTTTGATTTATAGAAATCTGAACATCAATCATAAGATGTTTAAATTACAATATGATTTCATGAATAACCTGACCCATGAATTTAAGACTCCTGTGAGTGTCATTAAAATAGCCGGGAACAATATTAAAAGCGCTAGTTCGCTAACCGAACGTGAGCTTAAATTGTATGGGAAGATTCTGGATGAAGAAGCTGATAAATTAAATGGGCTGATGAATAAGTTATTAGCTTTTACACAAATTGAGAATGGTGCAATACAATTGAATCAGGATGAAATCAACATTGTAGATTTTATTGAAAGTACCATTGAATCCCATACACTGAAACACCCGGATTTTGCGGTTACTTACGAGGTGACAGGTTTTACAACCTTTATTACCGATCCGGTATTACTGGGAAGCCTTTTTGATAATTTAGCCGAGAATGCCTATAAATATTCTCCACCGGAACATAAGCGATTGCATATTGTAGCCCGAATGATCAAAGGAAAAGTTGTATTCAGATTTACAGATCAGGGAATTGGTATTCCTACACCAGAAATTAATAATATCTTTAAGAAGTTTTACCGCATACAGAATCAATATAATCAAAATGGTAGCGTTGGACTGGGACTTGCCTTTTGTAAAGAACTGGTGAATTTCATGAAAGGTGAAATCACCGTAAAGAGTAAAGTAAATAAAGGAACAGAATTTAAAATAGTACTGCCTTATAATAATTAATGATATGTCTAAAGGAATTAAAATACTGATAGTTGAGGATGATGAAAATTTAAGGTTTTTAGTAGTACACAGGCTAAAGTCAGAAGGCTATGAGTTGCTGGAAACTGGAGACGGTGAATTGGCGGTGAAAACTATCATGGAAGAAAAGCCGGATATTGTATTGTTAGATTGGATGCTGCCAGGAAAACAAGGATCAGAAGTTTGCCAGGAGGTTCGTCAGCAGGGATTTGAAAACCTGATCATTATGATGACTGCAAAAGCTCAGGATGTAGATAAGATTGATGCTTATACATTTGGTGTTTCTGACTATGTAACCAAGCCATTTAATATGGATGTGCTGGTTGCGATGCTGGAAAGTAAGGTGAAATTCCTGCTTAACAATGATAAATCAGAGATCCATCGTTTTGGAGATATGGAGCATCATCCAAATATCCACACACTTTACAGGAGCGGAAGGAAAATTGAACTGACCATATTAGAGAATAGAATCTTATTATACTTCTTGAGAAACCCTAATAAGGTGATTAACCGTGACGAGCTGATGCTGGTGGTATGGGGATATAATTCTGATGTGAATACACGTACACTTGATATGCATATTGTGCGTCTGAGAAAGAAAATCGAATTGAATCCTGATAATCCTCAATTGCTGCAAACAGTAAGAGGTGTTGGATATCGTTTTAATGCCGGATAGTTCCGGTTTTCAGTATAGGATAGCTTATGATGAGGCTATCCTATACTGATTTTACAAACAAATAGAAGTCGTTTTTATGTTGGGAACTAAGCTCTTTTTAGCGTGAAGATGGTGATTTCCGGTAAGATACCTATTCTGCCAGGATAGCCGAGGAAACCATAGCCGACGTTGACGTAAAGCTGCTGTTTTTGTTCCTGATATAATCCTGCCCACTCTTTATAGATGTACTCTATAGGGCTCCACTGATATTTTTCGGTACGTACGCCAAATTGCATACCATGAGTGTGACCGCTAAACATCGCATCTATTTGCGGGTATTTAGGAAGTACTTCGGCACGCCAGTGAGAGGGATCATGGGATAATAAAAGTTTGACAGGAAGGTCATCGGTGTTTTTTGTGGCAAGATCCATCCGCCCATATTTAGGGAAACGACCCATGCCCCAGTTTTCGATTCCAAGGATTCCGATTTCCTCACCGTCTATTTTTAATCTCCGGTTTTCATTCATCAGTAAATCCCATCCCATCAATTCATGGGTTTTGATTACGTCTTTGAGGTTTTTGACTTTGGCCGGAGAGGATTCTTTTCCGAAATGGTAATCACCGTAGTCATGGTTTCCAAGCGAAGAGTAAACACCAAGAGGAGCCTTTACTTTGTTGAAGATATCCTGGTAGTCTCTCATTTCGGTGGCCATATCATTTACAATATCACCGGTAAAAAAGATGAAGTCAGGCTTTTCTCTGAGCAGCATTTCCACCCCACCCTTTACAGCAGTTCTATTATAGAAACTACCGGAATGGATATCAGAAATCTGACCCATTGTAATGCCATCAAAAGCAGCAGGTAAATTCGGGAGTATCAGGGTTTTTCGTCTAACCTGATAATCATAAGCTCCGGATGTAATTCCCCATGTTAATGAGGTTAGGGGAATTGCCGCTGCAACAATACCCGCTTTGACAATAAATGACGAACGACTGATTGGCTCTGCACCATTAGTTATGGCAGTATTGGTCGTTGTTTCAGTTGATGACACAGCTGACACTGTTTGTCCGGATTTTTTGATACGTCTGTATATGGCGATACACAACCTGCGCAGATCATCGATCAATAGAAAAGGCAGCATCACAATTTTGCATGCTGTAGTCAGGAAAAAAGAGACTAGTATAATGGCACGTAAGGTCAGGAAGATGTTCAAAAATATACCTGCAAAAACACCGGTAACCAATAGGATGGTCATCCCCCAGTAAATGCGGGTAAACCTGGTTTTTGCTTTTTCACTCCAATTTTTGAAGGCTGCTAAAATCGCTTTGACGAAATAAAAATCGAATGCTATTATTAAAAGACATCCGGCAATAAGAAAGGGTAATCGGCCCATTATTTAGGTTAAATAAAAAACAGTAAAATTCTGTTTAACACAGGTTTTAATTATTAAAATCAATATCGTCGTCATCGTCTTCTTCAAGTTCGGTGTTAAATAAACTGTCGAACATATCAGAAAAACCAAAACCACCATTAAGGTATTTTTTATTGAGCTGAGAATACTCTGCTAATCCGTGTAACACAAATTCCATTAGCAGTAAAGTCTGATTAGCACTGAGCTTAGGATGGAACTTTTTAACCAGTTCATTCAATCCTTCAACCTGCATCAGCTCTTTCTTATACTGAGCCTCAGTCAGGTTATCAGCGATATCAAGTGTATGCCCGTCTGTGAACCAGTCTGTAATCAATTGATATGGATTTGCAGTCTTACTTTTCTTTGCTTTCTCCGGATCCGGAAAATATCGGTTGAATAAGCTTTTAATAGCTTTACCAATGAGTGTATTAGCTACTTTAGCAGGTCCTTCAAGTTCACCTTCGTAAACCAGTTCTATTTTACCAGTTACTGCTGGTATGATCCCTGTAAGATCTGCAAGGCGAACAAAAGTGCTTTCTTCTCCATTAATCAGCATTCTTCTTTCTGCAGTGCTGATCAGGTTTTCGTAGGCGGAAATTGTTAAACGGGCAGATACGCCAGATTTTTGATCAATGTATTCACTTTTACGTGCTTCAAATGCTACTTGTTCAATCAGGTCTTTGACTAAACCATCAGCCTCAATCTTTATTTTTTGAGCCTCTGTAATTTTAGCTTCCTGGAAAGTAATCTTTCTGGAGATTGCAATTGTTTTTGGATAATGGGTCAGGATCTGACTTTCGATTCTGTCCTTTAATGGGGTTACAATAGCCCCCCTGTTAGTATAATCTTCAGGATTAGCTGTAAATACAAATTGTACATCTAATGGAAGACGCAATTTAAAGCCTCTGATTTGAATATCTTTTTCCTGAAGCATATTAAATAGCGCCACCTGTATCCTTGCCTGTAAATCTGGCAGCTCATTGATGACGAAAATGCTTCTGTGTGCTCTTGGAATTAGTCCAAAGTGGATCACACGTTCGTCGTTATAAGTTAATTTCAGTGTAGCGGCTTTAATAGGGTCCATGTCACCAATTAAATCTGCTACAGTCACGTCTGGAGTAGCCAGTTTTTCGGTATAACGGTCAGAGCGATGCTGCCAGCTGATCGGTGTTGCATCACCATGAGTAGCAACTTCCTGTTTTCCATACCATGAAATAGGATTTAATGGGTCATCAAAGATTTCACTTCCCGTAACATAAGGAATATACTCATCAAGTAAGTTGACCATCAGCCTTGCAATACGTGTTTTAGCCTGTCCCCTTAAACCCAGTAATAAAATGTTATGTCTGGATAAGATTGCGGTTTGAAGTTCTGGAATAACAGTTTCGTCATAACCCAAAATCCCTTCAAAACCAGCATCTTTATTTTGAAGCTGTAGAATCAGGTTCTTGCGTAATTCGTCTTTTACTGTTAATGAGGTGTAATTTGAGGCTTTTAATTCGCCAAGAGTTTTAATTGAGATCTGCTCCATATGTTTCATCTGCCCGAATTAACGGACTTTTTTTCTTCTGTTTTTAATGTAGTCTTCAAAAATGTATTCCCCTAAACCAGTGAGTGAACTATAGAAAGCCCTACCTCCGTTTATTTCAGTAAACTCTCTTACAAATTGTTGTAAATATGGGTCCTGAGCAATCATGAAGGTAGTAATAGGAATATTAAGCCGTTTACATTGTGCTGCCATATTCAGGGTTTTATTGATAACCTTTCTATCCAGTCCCATGCTGTTTTTATAGTAACGGCCATTCTCTTTGAGACAGGTCGGCTTACCATCAGTAATCATGAAAATCTGTTTATTATGTGTCTTACGGCGACGAAGTAAATCGGCAGCAAGTTCAAGGCCGGCAAGGGTGTTGGTATGGTATGGCCCGACTTGTAAATAGGGTAGATCTTTAACCGTAATGGGCCAGGCATCATTACCAAATACGACAATGTCCAAAGTGTCTTTAGGGTAACGCGTATGAATCAGCTCTGCAAGTGCCATAGCTACTTTTTTAGCCGGGGTAATCCTGTCTTCGCCATATAAAATCATAGAGTGAGAGATGTCAATCATCAGCACCGTTGAAGTCAGTGTTTTATAATCTTTCTCTTCAACCTCCAGGTCACCTTCAGTTAAAGTGAAATTACCGATACCGTGATTGATCTGTGCGTTCTGGATAGATGCAGTCATATCGATCTGATCAAGACTGTCTCCAAAAGTATATTCCCGGCGATCTGCATTTTTTTCTTCTCCAATACCAGAAATATTGGTGTTGTGATTGCCTCTGCCTGCTTTTTTTAACTTCCCGAAAATCTCCTCCAAAGCAGATTTGCGGATTACCTGTTCGGTTTTGGAAGTAATATCTACACCTCCGTTTTTTGAGTTTTCCTTGATGAAGCCTTTGTCTTTGAGTTCATCAATAAAATCACCCATGCCGTAGTCGCCAGTGGTAAACTTATATTGCTTGTCCAGTTCATTCATCCATGCTAGTGTTTCACCTGCGTCACCCGCAGTGTAATTCAAGAGTTGGGTAAATAACTTCAGCATTTCATCAAACCCGCCTTTAGGTTTGTCATCTGCTTGGAAATTAGAAAAATGGAAACCTCTCATGTGCTTAGAAACTGTTTAAAACTGATAGAATGCTATCAAAAATAGCGCCGGTTCGTTTCGCTTAAAAAATAAGCAGTAAACAATTTGAACTGCTAAATCTGAACAGCTTATTGTATAAACGGAATATCGAAGGTAAAAGTTTGCGGGGTGATTAATGTTACCGGCTTGTAAAAATACCCTGTAGAAATTAAGAGGGAAACAACTAGTACTCAGGGTCGCTGAGTACTAGTTGTATAGGTCATGGGCTAGGATTAAGCCGCTATGTGAAAGAAATTATGACACACCAATTTGTGCTTATTTTTTTGGCGAGCCTTTAGCCAGTGCTTTTTCTGCTCTTTTAATAGCAAGTTTTTCTCTGAATTCTGCGTAAGGAGCTTTTAAAGCCATCTTTAAAACACTGTCCAGACCACCTTTAATAGCCAGGTTAAACAAACTCTGTGCTTTTCTGATTGGTGAAGCATCCCATGCTCTCAGACTTAAAGAGAAAGAGCCATCAAGATATTTCATCCAGTGCCACATACCTGTAGGCATGAAAAGGGTGTCTCCATGCTCCAGGAAAACTTCATATCCTTCAACACCTCTCAGTGCCGGGAATTTATCAAAATCAGGATTAGCGACATCGTAATCTTCCAATGCATAGGTTGCATTTGGAATGCAGTAAAGACGTTCTTTCCACTTATTATCGAATAATATAATATGTTTTCTTCCACCAAAATGCGTATGAAAAAGATGAGGAAGATCGATATCGTAATGCAGGAATGTCACAGAGTTTGAACCACCAAAAAACATAGCTGGCATGCTTTCTATAAAGCCACCCATTAAGTCTTTAGGCAGGACGATGTCTTTAATCAGACTTGGAACATGCTTAAAAAGGTTAAAGAAGAATATACGTAATTCAGTAGGTTCTGATTTAATCAGATCCAGATAATCACCGAAACGCATGTGTGCTGCTGCTGAATTGATAGGTTTAGATGGGTCTACCTTTGCATTATCATATAATGGAACTTCCAGATCTCCTGCTATCTCTTTCAGATATTCAGTTGTCCATTTTTCTCTTGCGGGCCAGCTTTTTGTTAAACCCTTAATGATTAGAGGTTTTCTTGGGTCTAAATAATTTTTTTTAAAATCTGCGGGACTGATATTTTCAACGGTATCTACCGGCTTTAATATAAAGCTCATAATCAAAAAAGATCTTGTTTGAGAACAAAAGTGTAAATTATATTCTATTTATTTATATAAAAAGGCAAGGTATGACTCAGAAATAGCTAACTATCTAACATTAAACTGATTCTTAATTAGAATGGAGCATGTTCTGCCAGAGCCTTATTTGCCCTTTTAACAGCAAGACGCTCTTTCCAGCCCATGTATTTTTCTTTGAAATTAGCTTTCATAAAATCATCGAATTTACGCTGTACAGTAAGGTTATACAAACTTCTTGCTTTTACGGCCCACGATTTGTCCCAGGCGCGCAGACTGATAGAAAAAGAGCCGTCCAGATACTTCATCCAGTGCCAGTAACCAGTAGGCATAAATAAGGTGTCGCCATGTTCCAGGTAAGCTTCTACACCTTTTACTCCTTTTAAAGCTGGGAATTTATCAAAATCAGGATTCTCAATATCATAATCTTCCAGCGCATACGTGGCATATGGAATTTGATAAAGACGCTCCTTCCATTTGTTCTCGAATAAGATGACATGTTTGCGACCATTAAAGTGGGTATGAAAGATATGAGCCATATCAATATCGTAATGGAGGAAAGTTACCGAACCTTTCCCGCCAAAAAACATATTAGGATAACTATCTAGAAAGCCTCCCATTAAATCTTTCGGGGCGATATAATCTTTCAGTAATTTAGGGGCTTGTTTAATCGGGTCAAAAAGAAAGATGCGCAGGTCTGTTGGGGTGGTTTTGATCAGGTCAATATAATCTGAGAATTTCATCTCTGCAGCAGCTGCATTGATTGGCTTGGAAGGGTCAGCTTTTGAACTGTCATATAGTGGGACCATTCTATCTCCAACTACGCTTTTCATGTAATCCATAGACCATTTCTCGTACGCTGGCCAGTTTTTAGCCATGTTTTTGATGATTAATGGTCTGCGTGCATTGAGATATTTTTTTTCAAAATCCTCTTTGGAAATATCATCAACGCAATCAATCTGAGCTAAATCAAACTTCATGTTAAAATAATGTTAATTCATGTGAAATTACAGAATTTTGACTTTCATAACCAATCCGTTTATTAAAAATAAAAAATTCTGACAATAAAAAAACACAGCAATCAGAGCTGTGTTTTTTTATTGTAGAAAAGAATTTGCGATACTTAGTTGGGCATTAAAACAGTGTCAACCACATGGATTACCCCATTTTTCTGCATTACGTTTGCAATGGTTACTGTTGATGTTCCACCTTTTTCATCAGTTAGAACCAATTTATTACCATCCATAGAAGCCCATAGTTTTCCACCAGATACTGTGGTTAATTCAGCTTTGCCATTGCCTGCTTTAATTGCTTTAGCAATAGTTTTTGCATCCATTTTTCCAGCTACCACATGGTAAGTAAGAATTTTAGTTAAGGTTGCTTTGTTTTCTGGTTTGACAAGAGTTTCTACCGTCCCGGCAGGCAGTTTGTCAAAAGCTTCATTTGTTGGTGCGAAAACGGTAAAAGGGCCTGCACTTTTTAAGGTCTCCACAAGGCCTGCGGCTTGAACAGCTGCAACCAATGTAGTGTGGTCTTTTGAGTTTACTGCATTATCGACAATATCTTTGGTGGAATACATTGCTGCACCACCAACCATTGGATTTTTTTGAGCGTAAACTGAAGTTGAAAATGCCATAGCTGCTATGACAAATACAGGTAAGATGAATCTTTTCATGATTTTGTTTTATAGCAAGAGATACGGGGAATATTAGTGCTTGGTTTTTTGAATTTTCAGATTTATTGTTCTCATGTATTTTGAAAACCAGAGAGGGAAGAAGCGTTTGAATAAAATACCTTTCATTTCCTTGCCACCCATATAGACCTCTTCTTTGTTTTGCTGGATAGCTTTAATGATTTTTTTAGCGCAGTTGGCCGATGAGAGACCATTTTCCTGGTTTTCGTCCATTTTGTTATGGGTAGTGCCATCTGCGGTTACTGCATTCAGTGAAATATTTGTTTTAATATAGCCTGGGCAAATCAAGGTGATCTGAATGTTTTTATCAAATACTTCGGAGCGAAGAGAATCAAAATAGCCATGTAAGGCATGCTTTGATGCGGCATATCCGGAGCGGTAAGGGGTGCCGAATTTACCTGTCAGGCTGCTGATGCAAACAATTCTGCCACCGCCATAAGCTATCATTCCAGGTAATACGGCTTTACTTAAGGCTACTGTTCCCCAGAAGTTAACAGTCATAATTTTCTGTTCAACATTTAATGCTGTTTCCAGTGCCAGGGAACGTTGACTGATACCACCGCTATTGATAAGAAGGTCTATGTGGCCAAAGACTTTTTCTGCTTCTCTGGCCTTGTTATTTAAGGCAGCAGTGTCTCCCAGGTCCAAAGGCAGGACCTGTACATTCATTTGATCTTTACAATTTCCTTTTACCCTGAGCAGCTCATCCCTGTTCCGGGAAGAGATAATAATTTTTGCTCCCGAACTGTTATAAGCATAAACGAGTGCTTCTCCAATACCAGAAGAGGCTCCCGTGATCCAGATTACTTTGTCTTTCATTGGATATGTGGATATGAGTTATTGTTTTAATTGATCAATAATCAGGATTCAGGATGTTCATCTAAAAGGAACAGTTCTGAAGCTATATAATCCGCAAATAGCTTACCCTCAGCGGTCAATGTTAATATGTTGTTTTCATTTTTCAACCAGTTTCTCTGGATAAAAGGAGTTATATTTTTTAACGTGTCTTCTAAAAATAATTTACCAAATTCACTGCCTATCTTTTGTAAATCTGTACCCCACATAGTGCGTAGCGAGGTCATTATATACTCGTTAAACCGGTCATAGATGTCCAGGTCTTCAATAGTCTCTGCCAGTTTTCCTAAAGCTAACTGCTGCATATATTTAGCATTATTGGCAATATTCAGATATCTGATATTTCCATTAAAGCCGTGCGCCGAAGGGCCGATGCCTAAATATGGGATACCTCTCCAGTAATTTGTATTGTGTACGGCATGTCGGCTGGGTAAACTGTAGTTAGAAATCTCATAGTGATCAAAACCGGCAATTGCCAGTTTCTCCGTTAAGGTGATAAACTGGGCTGCACTTTGCTCATCATTAATGGGGATTTGTTTCCCCTTTTTTATGGCAGCGGCCAATGCTGTTTTGGGTTCTACTGTTAAGGAATAGGCTGAGATGTGAGGTGTTTGTAAGCTGATGGCTTTGCTGATATTGCTCAGCCATTTTTCGTCAGTCAGCAGCGGGAATCCATAAATCAGATCAATGCTCAGGTTTTCAAATCCGGCGTCCTGACTGCGTTTAATACAGGATTCTGCTTCAGTAGAATTGTGAGCTCTGTTCATCCAGATTAGGTCTTCGTTAAAAAAGGATTGTACACCAATACTGAAGCGGTTTACAGGAAGTTGACGCAGTTGAGTGATTTTTTTTGCATCCAGATCATCAGGATTGGTCTCCATGGTAATTTCGGCATCCGCTGCTATCGAGAAATTACTAGTTAAAGTGTCAAATATTTTTGCCAGTGATTTCTCTGGTAAAAGAGAAGGTGTACCACCACCAAAATAAATACTGCCCACCTGCTGGTCAGAGATTCTATTTTTCTTTAAGATAATCTCTTTGCAGATTGCATCGGTCATTTCATCCACATGCTGCAGAGAGGTGCTGAAATGAAAATCGCAATAATTACAAGCTTGTTTACAAAAAGGGATATGGATATAAATTCCTGCCATAGAACAAAGGTAAGCGCAATTATTGTTTTATCTGTAATTTAGGAGGATGAAACCAACCGTATTAGCTTTTCTCTGTGCCCTGATCTTTTTTGTATTACCTGCGCCGGTAAAATCGCAGGATAGGATTGTAATTATACGTCATGCAGAAAAGCAGGAGCAGAATGAAAACCTGAATTGTCAGGGGCTTAACAGGTCTTTAAAACTGATCAATGTACTGTATAAGAAAATTGGTATCCCGGTCAGTATCTATGTACCGCCACTTGGAAATGGCAATAAAACACTTCATTCCCGCATGTTTCAGACTATTACTCCTTTCGCTGTCAGGTATAATGTAAGTATTAATAGCAGCTACGACGAGAATGACTTTGAGCGTATCGCAAAAGAGATTAAGCACCAGAAAGGTACTGTATTGCTGGTTTGGAATCACAGTCAGATTCCCGCTTTAGCTAAGGCATTGGGTGTTAAACACCAGAAACTAAAATGGAATGCCAGTGATTTTGATTCCATGTGGATTATTACCGGAACTGGTAAGAATAAAGTATTAAAAATTGACCGGGAAGGAATCCTGCCTGGTGTGAATTGTCCTATCTTTTAGTCTATATCTAGCCCATGTTGCCTTTTCCAGCTAATCTGCTGCAATGCATGGATGTGAAATAATAATATCTTAGCTTTGCACAAAGGAATAATCCCGTTACTTTAATAGGTCGATGTATAAATACTTTTTGGTGATTTTTTTCCTGCTGTGCATTGCAGGCTTTGGAAAGGCTAACGCACAGAATTTTTCTGCTGTCAGAGATTCTACTGTAAAGCGCAGGGTTTATAAGCCCCGGGTGGTGAGAGACTCTGCATTTTTAGCGCAGCAGAAGTTCGTTACTGATTCCATCATGACACATACCTGGATTCTGCCGGATTCATTAATCAATAAACACATCCTGATTGATAGTATAGTAAAAGCTAACGTTTTTGAGAAGCTTGATCTGGATGCCTGGTTCAAAAAATATAGTAAACTGAAAAAAGTAAGCCGGTTCAGAACTGGTAATCCTTTGCATAAAGGACAGACCTGGGTACTTGGTTTTATCGTGCTTCTTTTGGTCGTTTTTGCCATATTAAGGATCTCTTTTTCCAAGCAATTACAGAGTATTGTTCAATCTTTTTACAGTAATCGAGGGTTAAATAATCTAAATAAAGAAGATAATGTGTTCAGTTCGTGGCCATTTTTGTTCTTATTTATCCAGTTTGGGTTTACAATCGGAATGTTTTTTTATCTCGTTGCGCAGTATTATCAGCTCGCTTATGTTCACCAGGGATTCCGTTTTTTTGTTAGCGTTTCGATTCTTATAATTGTATTATATGCGATGAAAATTCTTTTATTACGAGTGCTCGGACATCTGTTTAACATCCAAAAACCCATCCACGAGTACATTTCTATATTATATTTGAGTTATTTTAACATCTCTTTAATCTTCATTCCACTGGTTGTCGCTTTTGCCTTATCACCAATGAAATATGGTATATACTACATAGTTATCTCATTTGTTTTGTTGGGCATTATCTTCACGTTTCAATTTATAAGAGCAGGAATAAATATTTTATCTCACTATCGGTTTTCTAAGTTCTATTTATTTATGTACTTTTGTGCCCTCGAAATATGTCCTATTTTGATATTAATCAAGGCAATAGGATTGGAGCTGTAATTAGGTAAAATGCAAGAAAAAACAGAAGATAGGTTGCGTAAAGTAAAAAGTATACTGATAACTTTGCCGAAGCCCGAAACAGAGAAGTCCCCATACTTTGATTTGGCTAAGAAATACAATTTAAAAATTGATTTCAGATCCTTCATCCATGTGGAAGGTATTCCAGCAAGGGACTTCAGAAAAGACAAGATCACATTAGCTGATTTTACTGCGGTAGTATTTACAAGCAGGAATGCGGTAGATCATTTTTTTAGAATTAGTGAGGAAATGCGGTACGAAGTACCAGCAGATCTGAAGTACTTTTGTATTTCGGAGTCAACCGCGCTATATCTTCAAAAATATATTCAGTACCGGAAACGCAAGATATTTTTCGGAAAGCAGACCGCTGCCGATTTATCTGAAGTACTGAAGAAGCATGCAGGGGAGAAATTCCTTTACCCATGTTCTGATGTAGCGACAGAAGATACAATGAACTTCCTGTTGAAAAACGGATATGACCTGACACCGGCCGTATTGTTTAAGACAGTAGTAAGTGATCTTTCTGATCTTGCTGAAGTGACTTATGATATGATTGCTTTTTTCAGTCCTTCAAGTATTCAGTCACTTTATATAAATTTTTCTAACTTCCAACAAAATAATACGCGTATTGCAGCGTTTGGAGTAAATACGCATAAGGCAGTTATGGATAATAACCTGATTGTCGATATTGCGGCCCCATCACCGGAATCACCTTCGATGATTATGGCAATTGAAAACTATATTAAGAAATCTAATAAATAGATATAGGGAAACTGTTGACAAATTTTCCCACATTGGGGAATGAAATGGTCTTCTAAAATAATTTAAAACTGAGAAGCAAGTTGTTATGAAATCATTAACAACTTGCTTTTTTTGTGTTTAAGACATATATTTATCTCATAATAATTGTTTATATCAATCATAATTGATAAAATTGTTGTAAAATTGCTCTAGGGCTTATGAGGAAAATTTACACACTGGGTTTTATATTAATAGCTGCACTGTTCTCAAGCTGCGGAAAAGGCGGGCAAGGAGAGCTGGTTGGTGTATATAGTAAAAAATTCAACAACAAGAAAATGCCAAGAGGAATGGTCTATATTCCTCAGGGTAAAACGCTGATCGGCATGTCTGACGAGGATATTAATAACTCACAGACTTCTCCAAGCAGGATGACCTCGTTTAGTGCATTTTATATGGACGAAACTGAGATGACGAATGCAAAGTACAGACAGTTTGTAAATTGGGTTAGAGATTCAGTTGCTTTGACTACAGTAGGCCCAAGCGGAGCTCCTGGTTATTTCATTACCCCTAAAACTCAAACAGCAGGAGGAGCAAGCCTTACCTCCGGACAGAAAAATATTGATTGGAAAAAAGTGGGTAACGGTTCTGCACTTTGGAATGATAAAAAGGGTGGCCTGAGCGCTAAGTTCAAGGACATGTATTATAGCGGTGATGATGCACTGCCTGGTCGTAATGACTTAGACATCAGAAAATTCAGATATTCTTATAGTTTTGTGAATCTTGACCTGGCAGAAGCCGGAAGAAAAGATCCGACAAAAAAACGTAAAGACTTTATTGAAAGTTATGTGGACTCACCTGATCCTAATAACCCTAACCAGTTTCCATCGGTAAATGTTTACCCGGATACAATGGTCTGGAAAGTAGATTATTCTTATTCTCAGAATGATCCAATGGTGAAGTCTTATTTCAATCACCCTTCTTATGATAATTATCCTGTAGTTGGGGTAACCTGGGAGCAGGCAAATGCTTTTTGTGTATGGCGTACCCGTCTGTATGAGCCGGTTGCTGCTTCAAGAAAAATTCCTTTGAGCTCACGTCCAGAATACAGACTGCCAACAGATGCTGAATTTGAATATGCAGCAAGAGGTGGTAATGTGAAAACAAAATATCCATGGGGTGGCCCTTATGTAAGAAATACCAAAGGATGTATGCAGGCCAATTTTAAAGTAGGAAGAGGAAATTACTCTGATGATGGTGGTTTATACACTGTCAATGTGAAATCTTATTTCCCTAACGACTACGGTTTGTACAATATGGCCGGTAATGTTGCTGAATGGACAGTGACAGCTTATAACAATTCAGCCGCACCTTTATTGCTGGATTTCAATCCGAATTTTACTTATGTAGCTAAAACTACAGATAGTAAATATCTTAAACGTAAAGTGGTTAGAGGCGGATCATGGAAAGACATAGGTTTCTTTCTTCAGAACGCAGTCGGCACTTATGAATATCAGGATCAGGCGAGATCTTACATCGGTTTCAGATGTGTTTCTTCTTTCGCAGGTACTGATATTCACTTCAAAAATTAAGTTGATTCTAACTCAATTATAAAATTTAAAAAACAACATCTATCTAAATAGAACTATGGCAGCTAAAAAGAATTCTAATTGGTTACACACAGCAATCTCATGGGGAGCAAGTATTGTAATTTTAGGGGCATTATGTAAAATCCTTCACATTGGAGGGATATGGGGAAGTTATGCAATTGGTATAGGACTTGGGGTTGAAGCTTGTTTATTCTTTATCACAGGATTTTTTCCACCAGAACCAGAATTGGAATGGGAAAAAGTATACCCTGAATTGAGACCCGACTTTAAAGGGGACTTACCTGTAGCTACTGCAAGACCAGTTGCTGCGGCAGGATTTTCTTCGACAGCGGCATTGGATAAAATGATGGGTGACGCTAAAATCGGTCCTGAATTAATTGAGAGTCTGGGTAGCGGACTACGTAATTTTGGAGATAAGGTAGCTACGATATCAACAGTTGCAGATGCAGCAGTTGCAACAAATGATTTTACTGGAAGAGTAAAACAAGCTTCTGCTGGTTTTGATCAGCTGAATGGTGCTTTCGGTAAAGCGACTTCACAGTTGGTAGAGCTGGGTGAGAGTGGTAATGCCTCAAAATCTTATCACGAGCAGGTAAATAACCTTTCTAAAAATTTATCTGCTTTAAACGCAGTTTATGAATTGGAATTACAGGATTCTACTTCACACCTTAAATCGATGAACAAATTCTATCAGAATCTTTCTGCTACGATGAGTAACTTCAATGAATCGATGGATGATTCAAAACAATTTAAGGAAGAAGTAGGTAAACTGGCTAAAAATCTGTCTTCGCTGAATGCTATTTATGGCAATATGCTAACAGCAATGAACCAGCCACGTCCATAACCAGGTAATCAATTTATTTTAATCACCACAGAGAACCATAACTAATGGCCGGAGGAAAAGAAACAACGAGGCAGAAGATGATCAATATCATGTATTTGGTATTGTTAGCTATGCTTGCGTTAAACGTATCTGATACTATACTGAATGCCTTTAAGAATATAAATGATAGTCTTGATTCGTCACGTACGAATGTAAGTACAAGCATTGATCAGCTGTTCACTGCATTTCAGAATACTAAACTTAAAGAGGAGCCTGGGAGGGCACAGCCGATTTGGGATAAAGCCAATCAGGCAAAAAAATATGCGGATGACCTGAATGGTTATATTCAGCAGTTGAAACAACAATTCAATACTGCAGGTGGTGGTATCGATCCTGAAACAGGTGATTTGAAAGAAAGAGGAAATCAGGATATTGCACAGGGAATTATGATTAATGCAAAGGAAGGCGAAAAGCTGAAAGCTAAAATCAATGAGACCCGTGAAAAACTAATTGCACTATTAGAAGCCGGAGACCGTAAACATGTTTCCTTTTCTTTAGAAGCGAAGGATGCGGAAAAAAGTGTAGAAGGTAAAAAGAAATGGGAAGACATCAACTTCGGTGAAGGTACCCCATTAACAGCTGCGAATACGGTATTAACCAAAATTCAGTCAGACACCAGAAATGCTGAGGCAGAAATTGTTAAAAAATTGTTTGGAAATATGGATAAGTCATTGGTCAATCTGGATCAGTTTGCAGCGGTAGCAGTGGCACCAACTTCTTATGTAATTCAAGGGCAGTCTTATACTGCACAGGTATTCCTGACTGCAAGTGATTCTAAATCAAGTCCTGAAATTAGTGTTGGTGGTGGCAGACTGGCTACTAAAGATGGTAAAGGAACCTATACTGGTGGTACGGGGTCTGTAGGCGTGTTTAAATGGGTTGGAACAATCCGTGTAAAACAAACAGACGGACAAATTAAAGAGTATAGAACGCCAGAACAAACTTACCAGGTTGCAAAGCCATCAGCTACTGTTTCACCTGACAAAATGAATGTAATCTATGCTGGAATTCCAAATCCATTCTCTGTTTCGGCAGCAGGATTTCCTTTGGAAAGTGTGAAAGCAAGTATTTCAGGTGGCTCAATGAGTGGTTCAAATGGTAAATACTCTGTGAGTGTGGGCGGTGACCTGATTGGCAAAGTAGTTAACATTACAGTTACGGCTAACAATGCTGGTAAATCAGTTAATTTAGGCTCACAACAATTCAGAGTAAAAGCATTACCTACACCAAAAGCTTTTATAAAAGGTAAATCTGGTGGAAATGTAGATTTGGAATGGTTGTCCAGGTCTAATGTAATCGAGACTGAACTTGATGATTTTGTGTTTGATATTAAATACAAAGTTGTTCGGTTTAACGCTACCTTTATTAACCCAAGATCGGACGCGGTGAATATCCAGAATAGTGGTGGTTCTTTCAGCGGACAGATTAAAGGTGCCTTAAATTCAATTAAGCCAGGAGCAACTGTTATCTTTAAAGATATTATTGCCGAAGGGCCTGATGGCAGACAAAAGAATTTAGATGGTATAACATTTACAGCTAAATAGAATCAAGATGAAACAATTTCAATTTCTGATTATCCTGTTGTTCTTGGGGGCCGCATCTTTCGCTCAGAACAAACCTGTAAAACCAATAGTAAGTCAGCGGCCTAAAGTGAAGCCTGTTAAAGCAACTGCTACACCACCTGCTGAAACAATTGCAGCACCAGTTACAGAAACTTCTAAATCTGCAACAGAAGCTGTTCCTCCAGTTATTAATACTCCGGTTGTGAGTACCCCTGCTATAAATACACCTGCGGTAAACACGGTAAATAAACCTGTGGTAAATACACCGGTAGTGACAGCAGCAGCAGTGGCAACTACTCCATTGCTTAAAAAATCAAAGATAAAAACACCACCAAAAGATGGTTTTTTTGCTAGAAAAGATGTGGATAGCAGTGTAATGGTTCCTTATGCAGATGTAAGAGAAGAAGATGTATTTTATTCTAAACGTATCTGGAGAGAAATTGACCTGCGTGATACGATTAACTCGGTTTTAAATACAGAAAACTCTAAGCTGATCGAAATTATACTGGAAGCAGTAGGTAATGAAGAATTGACAGTTTATTCTCCTAAGGATACGACTTCTGGAAAATTGCTTGAAGATAATGACTCCTTCAAGATCGCTTTAACTTCTGCCGAAGCATTGAGAAATGCAAGAGGAACGTCTGAAGGAGAAGCAGATGCAAAAGGTAAAATAGGAGATCCGACACTTAAACGCTTAAGACCGGATGAGTTTTTGAAATTCAGAATTAAAGAAGACTGGATCCTTGATGTCAAAAGATCTGTGTTTGAGCCGCGCATTGTTGGTTTAGCGCCAATGAAATTGGTAGAAGGTAATTGGCAGCCTGTGTTCTGGATTTATTATGATGAGGCCAGAACATTATTAAGCAAGAAAAAATTGGTAGACCCGGCGAATGATGCTTCGGTATTAACGTTTGATGACTTCTTTGTCCGACGTCTTTTCTCCAGCAATATTGTGAAAGAAACGAATCCTGCAAATAAAACAATCGTGGAGATTCTGAATCAGACAGATCCTAAAGATCCAAGAAAATTATATGAGTCAGAACGGATCAAGAAAGGTATGGCAGACTACGAACAGAGTTTGTGGGAATACTAGAAATACGATAAAAAAAGCGCTGCTATCTTAAGATAATAGACATGCCCCCAAAAGTTAGACACTTTTTGGGGCATTTTTTTTTAAACGGGTTTTATATGTCTTTTGGACTGAAATGAGCAAGTAAAGTTTTTACCTGTGCCTTGTTCAATACTTTTTCAAGTTCCGCTTCTGGCGCTTCTCTGATCTTTTTAACAGACTTGAACTGGCGTAAAAGTTTATCGGCCGTAGCCTTACCAATACCAGGAATCTCTTCCAGTTCAGTCTTTAATGTACCCTGGTCTCTTTTCTTTCTGTGGAAAGTGATTCCAAAGCGGTGAGCCTCATCACGGAGCTGCTGAATAATCTTTAACGTCTCAGACTTTTTGTCCAGATGGAGTGGATAGCTATCGCCCGGATAGTATAATTCTTCCAGTCTTTTCGCAATACCGATGATGGTAACTTTCTTATCTATTCCTAATTTCTTTAAACTGCTTACAGCAGAAGATAATTGGCCTTTACCGCCATCAATGATGATTAGCTGAGGTAATGGTTCATTTTCTTCTAACATACGCTTATATCGCCTGTAAACGGCTTCTTCCATTGTAGCAAAATCGTTCGGGCCTTCAACCGTTTTTACGTTAAAGTGCCTGTAATCTTTTTTAGAAGGTTTTGCGTCCTTAAATACAACAATTGCTGAAACAGGGTATGCTCCCTGGAAATTCGAGTTATCAAAACATTCGATATGTACTGGCAGCTGCGTTAGCATCAGATCTTTCTGCATTTGTGTTAGAATGCGCTCAGACCGTAAATCCGGGTTCAGTTTTTCATACTGATTCAGCTTCTCCCGCCTGAAGAACAAAACATTTTTATGAGAAAGTTCCAGGAGGTTTTTCTTTTCGCCAAGCTTAGGAACAGTAAACTTTAGATTTTCATCTTTCAGTTTGATGTCAAAAGGAACAATAATTTCTTTGGAGGTACTGCTGAATTTTGTTCTGAATTCTGTAATAGCAAGTGTTAACAGTTCTTCATCAGATTCGTCCAGACGCTTTTTGATTTCTATGGTTTGTGTCTGAATGATACTGCCATTCATAATTTTCAGATAATTGACAAAAGCATAGCGTTCATCTGAAGCAATGCTGACCACATCTACATTGGTAATCGAACTGTTGACCACAGTTGATTTACTTTGATACTTCTCTAGAACCAGTAACTTTTTTTGATATTGATGCGCATATTCAAAATTCAGTTCGGCGACCGCATTTTTGATAATCTGTTTGACATCTTTGATCACATTCCCAATTTTACCATTGAGAATATCCTTTATTTCTGCTATGCTTTGATCATAATCGGTATCAGCTTGATAAGCCTGACAGGGCCCTTTACAATTGCCAATCTGATATTCCAGGCAAACTTTAAACTTTCCAGCAATGATGTTTTCTTCGCTGAGAGGAAGATTACAGGTACGTAATGGGTAAGTCTCTTTAATCAGGTCGAGTATGGTATGCATCATCCCAACAGAGGCATAAGGGCCAAAATAGGTGGATCCATCTTTCACCATTTTACGTGTCCAGTACAGGCGTGGAAAAGGTTCTTTTTTGATAATAATCCATGGATAGGTCTTATCATCTTTCAGCATGATATTATACCTTGGCTGATGCTTTTTAATCAGGCTGTTTTCCAGCAGCCAGGCATCAATCTCGGTATCAACAATGGTAAAGGTAATTTTACGGATCTTGGAAACCAATACCTTGGTTTTACCATTCATCTGATTATCCTGGTTGAAATAAGAACCGACCCGGTTTCTTAAATCTTTGGCCTTGCCGATATAAATGAGCGTATCTTCCTGGTCCCAGTATTGGTAAACACCGGGCTTGTGTGGAATATCGGCTAATGCCTTTTTATAATCAAAAATGCTCATTTAAAAACCCAGCTTCTTGTCCAGTTCTGTGGTATCAGTTTGTTGCTGTTGATATTGGTTACAATCGTAAGTAATCGATACTCCATTTTTAGGGGCATCAAATTCTCCTTTGCTAACTTTTAGTTTAGGGTTAGCGTATACTCTTTTAAAGAATCCACCAAAAACAGGCATAGCTGTTTTAGAACCTTCACCTTCCCGGGTATTGATAAAGTGGAATGCACGGTCTTCACAACCTGTCCATACACCGGCTACAAGGTCGGGAGTAATCCCTACGAACCAACCATCAGAGTTGTTCTGAGTTGTTCCTGTTTTACCACCCACAGGGTTTTTGAGCCCGTATTTGCTAATCAATCCATAGCCATAACCATTTTTGACTACCCCTACAAGCATACGGTTCATGACGTAAGCCACATCCTCGTTCATTGCGGGATGTTTTTGCGGGGTTTGAGAGAATAACACCACGCCATTTTTATCTTCTATCCTTAAAATATAAGTTGGCTGTGTCCAGACTCCTTTATTCGCGAATACACTATATGCACCTACCATGTCAAATACAGAGGCATCAAAAGAACCTAGCGCAATAGATGGGTAAGCAGGTACATTTGAAGTAATTCCCATTCGCTTTGCTAGTGTTGCAACCGCGGTAGGGCCTACCTGTTTCATTAAATAAGCAGCGATATAATTCTGAGAAAATGCCAGTGCTTTTTGTAGTGTAATATATCCTGGTAAAGTACCACCCGATTTTGGAGTCCATGGTGCACTGCCGGGAACCTCAATCGTTACCGGCTCATTCAATACCTGGTAACAAGGAGAATAGCCATTCTCTATAGCGACAGAATACGTGAATGGTTTGGCTGTTGAGCCTACTTGCCTGGTTCCCATCTTTACCTGGTCATATTTGAAATGTTCATAATTAATCCCACCAACCCATGCTTTAACATAGCCGGTTTTTGGATCCATCGCCATCATGGCATTTCTTAAGAGTAATTTATAATATCTCACTGAATCGATAGGCTTCATCAGCGTATCCAGATTTCCTTTCCAGGTAAAAATGCTCATTTCGGCAGGCGTATTGAAATCAGTTTTAATTTCTGCGTCTGACTTTCCTTCCAGTTGTAAGGCTTTATAGCGGTCAGATCTTTTAACACCTTGCTCAATCTGCATTTCTTTGTCTTTGAAAGGGTTTTTGCCTTTCCAGCTTCTTGTAAATGTTGCTTGAAGTACCTGCATTGCCTCTTTCTGAGCTTCCTCGGCGTAGACTTGCATGTCGTAATTGATTGTAGTAATAATTTTCAGTCCATCTCTATCCAGATCATAAGGTGTGCCATCAGCTTTTAAGATAGAACGTTCCTGGAAAATTTTCTTGATATCACTTTTAAGTACTGCTCTGAAGTAAGGAGCAATTCCATCATTTACAGTTGCCGCACTAAATTTAAGCGCCAGTGGTTTTGCTTTTTCTTCGTCAAACTGCTGCTGTGTTAAAAGATCTTCTTTCACCATATTGGCCATGACCGTATTACGACGGGCAAGTGATCTTTCCGGATTCCGGGTAGGAGAGTAGCGGGTAATACCTTTTTGCAACCCAACCAATGTTGCGGCCTGAGCTACTGTCAGCTGGTCTGGAGTGGTATTAAAATAAACCCTTGCTGCAGATTTAATTCCATAAGCCTGGTTACCAAAATCCACTGTATTTAGATACATGGTGATAATCTCTTCTTTGGTGAAATTACGTTCCAGTTTTACGGCAACAATCCATTCCTGAAATTTTTGCATCAGACGTTTGAAAAAATTGCGCTGACGCCCTTCTTCAGAAAAAAGGTTAAGTGCTAATTGTTGTGTAATGGTACTGGCACCTTGTTTTTTACCAATCAGGTTATAAAAAATAATGGTGAAGGTACGTTTGAAATCAATTCCTGAATGTTCTTTGAAACGGGTGTCTTCTGTAGAGATCAGCGCATTGATCACATTCTGAGAAATCTCAGGATAGGTTACATTCGAGCGGTTTTGTACGAAATAAGTACCTAAAACCCGTTTATCCTCTGTTAAAATTTCAGTTGCCTGATTGCTTTTGGGATGTTCAATATCCCTGAAAGAAGGTAATGTTCCAAATAGTCCAAAGCCGATTGCAACAATAAAGATTGCAAACAGGACCATAGCCCCAATCAATAACTTCCAGAGCGTAATGTTATAACTTTTTATCTCTGCAGCTGAAATATTCTTGGTCATTTTTAGTAGTTGTTTTTGTAGAAATCTAAATATCTAGTTACCAGATCTTTGGTCCGAAGCTTTTCGAAATTCTCCTTACTGATAATGAAACTGGTATATACACCAGCTGGTACTTTCATAATCTGTTTTAATTGAGGAGTTATTCCGTCAGCGTAACTTTTTGCTTCTGCAAAACTAAGAAAGTTCCCAACATATATCAGTTGGTCATTGTCAAATTCTGTTAATTGATGTCTCAGGCCACCTCCTGGGAAGTTTCCACGGTTAAACTGGCCAATGCCAAAACGCGAAGAACTCAGGGTTAAACTGGCATCTGCCACGTCGATTACAAAATAGTAGACTTTAGATATATCTGTGCTGAATATTTTGTCTTTGACTGGGGCTGGAACCGGAGCAAGGGTTACTGGCTTCTCTGCAATAGCAACCGGTGTTTCTATGGGTACAACCGGTACTTCTTTTTGAGGAACGGTTTGAACAATGGTTTCTGTAACCGCTGTCACAGGTGGAATTACAGGGGCGACGGTGGGCTCTTTCGGTATTGCCGGCTTTACAACTGGTTGAGCAACGACAGGTTCTTTAATCACTGCAACAGCTTTTTCTTTTGCTGGCTGTACAACAGCAATCGACTGAAGATCGGTTTGAGTAATCACCTGAACAGGTTTTTCTGCGGAGGTTGCGGTGGTAAAGAAACGAGGTTCTGCCGGATCGAAATCTGGTAGCGCAACTTTTCTCTTCCTGAATTCATCCTGGTGCGTGGCAATGTAAGCCAAATGGTCTTTGACTAAGGGCACAATTAATTTATCATCAGGATACTGATTTGTAATGGATTTAAAAGCACTTGTCAGGCTATCAATAGATTGTGTTCTACCTATGGCTATCGCTCTGAGATAGCTTAATTGCGGATTAATCGCCCCCGTTGGGTATTGCTGGACAGTCGTATTTACTTCTGTAATTACCGAAGGGAATGCCTTTCCTTCATAAAGTTCAAATACCTGGTTGTATCTTTTAATTCCAGCAGCTTCGAGATCTGATTGTTTCATTGAATAATCAGGATCCTGGATAGTTTTAGCATAGATGCTGGTTGGAAATTTATCCAGAACTAATGCTTTATATTTAGCTGTATTTACAGGATCTGATTTTTTAGAACACAGGTATAAGCTATAGTAGATCGAGCCCAGGTGATTGTTGTCAGGGAACCTGCTTAATATTAATTGATAAATTCTTATAGCCTCCGGCTGATCATCCAGCTCCTGCTGATAAAAACTAGCGATTTCATAATAAGCATCAATGATTTTTCCATTCGAGGCAGTTATTGCTTCAGGAGTTAGGGGCACAGCGGCTAGATAGTGTTTTCCCGTCGTATCTTTATCTGCAATGATTTTTTCTAAACCTACCTTATTTAAAGGATAGCCATCATTTTCAATTTTGGCAATGCTTTCTGATGTGGTTTGTGAGGAGGATTTGATGCTTTGTCTCCAGTTATCCTCTAGTTTCCTGTTTCCCCATTTGGTCTGGAAGTCGCTGTATCCTCTGCTCAGAGCCGCTGGGTTGCTAAAGTAGAACGAACTAGTCGTTGCCCCGGCAGCATTGCCACGCCTTCCGGCATCCGGAAAAAGATTACTGTTGAATGTTCCGTTTTTAGCAGTAACCGGAGGAGCTACTTTAACTGCAGTCAGCTTTTTGATCTTTGCCATACGGCTTGCTTCCGGAAGTTTTGCTAGCATTTGCAAAGTATCCTGGAAAGCGATGACATCATATCTATTGGTAATATATTCCAGGTTCTGGCTCTTTTTCAGAATTTGCGCATAACCGGGGTAGTTTTTTGGTAAGGTAGTAACCGTACTGTCATAGTAAGATTTTGCCTTCAGAAAGTCTTTATGTTTATTGAAATTCAGATCGGCCATTCTAAGATAAGATAGTCCTTTCTGATAATTATTCTTTGTACTGTTGCGTATAGATAACTTATAGAATTTTTCTGCTTCAGTGGTATTATCCTCTTCTATATAGTCTTCAGCAATTTGATAATAGATCTGGTCATGATAATCCAGATTCTTATCATCTTTGAGCAAGGCGAGCAATTGCTTTTTACGATTTAAATGTTCTCCGGTCAATATACCGGTAACTTTGATCTTGTTCAGATTCGCATTAAAGTATAACTCAAAACCTGCATTGCTTTTCTGGACCTTGGTATAAAGTGCTAAAGCTTTCTGATATTTTTTCTGACGTTCATATAACTGGGCAAGGATATAGGTCCAGCGAATGCGGTTACGTTGAAGCGGACTTTCTTTAACGGCATTTTCCAGGATAGGAATGGCATCATTATATCTGTTTTGATAAATATAGGACTGTGCGATGGTGGCCATCGGCTCAGATTTCTTTTTCTTAATCAGCGCGAGGTTATCATAAACAGTATCCAGAATGATTGCCGCATCTTCCATATTGTTTAGCTGCATGAGACTTCTCGCTTTCCAGTTTTGGGCAGTGATCAGTACATTTGGGTTTTTAGTATAGGTTTTGGCTGTATAATCAAAATATTCTTCGGCAACGAAATAGTTGGTTTTGAGGTAATATGCCTTGCCTAGCAATAGATAGGCATCGTCTACGTAATTACTAAAGGCCTTATCAGCAATAATTGCTCTAGATTTTTTTACGATTGCATCCAGTGCTCTGTCATTAGACGGCGGATGAAGAACGGTTTCTGAACTGAATTTTTCAGGATCAGTATATACCGGCAGGACATCACTATAGTTGTCAATATATGAATTATAGATTTCCTCTTCATAGTTATTCAGAATAACGTTGGCATTATAA
The DNA here is from genome assembly GCA_014302835.1 of Pedobacter sp. PAMC26386. Classification (GTDB taxonomy): domain Bacteria; phylum Bacteroidota; class Bacteroidia; order Sphingobacteriales; family Sphingobacteriaceae; genus Pedobacter. Next base: position 4,243,519 of record CP060294.1, on the reverse strand, counting down.
ATATAGTTATAATGCGCTGTTAAGTTTTGCATAGCTCTGCTTGTTGCCGTATCTTTAGGAGTACTGCAACCCACTAAGAAGGAGCTTCCCAGGAAAAATAATAACAATTTCAAACTGGAGCGTCGGTGATTCTTCAAATAAGTAGTTTGAGTCAACATTTAAAATAGACTAGAATGTATGCAAAAATATTTTATTCATCAGTATTTCTATGCAAATTATTAAATTTTTAACGCCTGTTTAAATAAATTTATAAGATCGGCCTATTTTACGACCTAATGATTACCAGGTAAGAACATTAAACCCATGATTGAAAAACAAAAAAACAAGGGAGCGGCGAATTTCGCTAAGTATAGCGGGTTGGGTTTCCAAATGCTGGCTACCATTGGTGTACTAGTCTTTGCCGGATATAAAATTGATAATTATAGAAATAGTGATAAATTGATTTTTACCGCTTTGCTCGGTGTTTTAGGTGTAATCGTTTCGCTTTACCAGGTTATCAGACAATTGAATAGTAAAGAGTAATCCTTATATTCTCTGTTAATTTTAATACTTTTGTCAAAATTACATATTTTGAGTGTTTTAAAATTTACGTTGTATTATCTGCTCTATTCGCTGCTCCTTGCCGGGGTAGCATTTGCCTTACCCGTATTATTTCCTGATGTTACTTTGCTTGCTAATAAGTTCTGGTTACTGTTCGGTTTTATCGGAGGACTTACCTATATAGCTTATATTATGGCTTTTCTGGGGATAAAAATGGACCCGGAGACAGGTATAATGGCGATTATGGGGTCAATTGTTTTGAAAATGATATTTTCTATGGCTTTTGTGCTGATTTACAGCCTGAACACTAAGGAAAAGGGGTTAGTTTTTGCGCTCAACTTTTTTTCTTTATATTTATTGTTCAGCTTCTTTGAAATATACTCTCTGTTATGTAACTTGCGCCACCAAAATAATAAGTAAAAATCTGCCAGTAAATGGATTGTAGCCACGTTTTTGATTTTAAAGTTAATAGGTTAACCCTTGTTTTTACGCTTTTTTTAGCGTTATTCTTTGTAACACCCCTGTTATATGCACAGGAAGACACATCGAAAGCAACCGTAACCGCTCACGCCGAACCAGAGGCTGAGAAAAAGTTCAATTTAGGTAAGTTCGCCTTACACCACATTGCGGATTCGCATAGCTGGCATGTAATCGGTGACACTTTTATTGGGCTACCTGTCATTTTGTATACACAAGGTGGATTGGTGATGTTTAATGCTGATGAGTTTCATGGAGATGATGAAGCGAAGTTAGTAGTTGAGCGTGCCGGTCAGCGTTTTGTTAAACTGCATGAAAAGATATACTATGCTACTGCTACTGCGAATGCAGAAGGTGAATATGTAGAGGTTGATGCAAATCATCATGCAAAAAATGTACGCCCTCTAGATTTTTCAGTAACTAAGAACGTTTGTACATTATTACTTTCTGTGGTTGTCATGCTACTGGTATTCTTAAATGTTGCCAACGGATACAAAAAGAGAAAAGGTAAATCACCAAAAGGATTACAATCCTGGATGGAGCCCCTTATCCTGTTTGTACGTGATGATATTGCAAGACCAAATCTTGGTCACAAGTATGAGCGTTTCATGCCATACCTTTTAACTGTGTTTTTCTTTATCTGGTTCAACAATATGCTGGGTCTGGTTCCATTCCTTCCGGGAGGAGCTAATTTAACAGGTAATATTGCAGTAACTGCGGTATTGTCGGTGATTACTTTAATCATTGTGGTAACCAACGGTAATAAGTACTACTGGAAACACATCTTTACTCCTGATGTACCATGGTGGTTATACATCGTATTGGTACCCGTTGAGATCATTGGTGTTTTTACAAAACCTATCGCTCTTGCCATACGTTTATTTGCAAATATTACTGCGGGTCACATTTTAATGTTATCACTTATCGGTCTGATCTTCGTATTTAACTCTGTATATGTTTCCGTTGTATCGGTTCCATTTGCCTTGTTCATCGGAGCAATCGAGTTGCTAGTTGCATTTATACAAGCATTTATTTTTACGATGTTATCTGCGTTGTTCATTGGAATGGCGATAGAAGAACACCATTAATTAGAATTTTTTAACAACAATTAATATATATAATCATGATTACAGGAAGTATTGCTGCAATTGGTGCTGGATTAGCTGCTATTGGTGCAGGTGTAGGTATCGGAAAAATCGGTAGTTCAGCTATGGAAGGTATTGCTCGTCAACCTGAAGCAGCCTCTAAAATTCAAACTGCGATGTTAATCGCTGCTGCATTCGTTGAAGCAGTTGCTCTTTTCGCAGTAGTTGTTGCATTAATTGCCAACTAAAAAAATGGTCATGTACTTTGCAGGATTGCTGCAAAGTACATACTATAAGATTTAAGAAATAAAGATTTAATATATATACTTAGATGGAATTATTAGTACCGGAAATTGGTTTAGTTGTTTTTCAGACAATAGCATTTCTATTGTTGATGTTTGTTTTGGCCAAATTTGCATGGAAACCTGTATTAGCGGCTATCAAAGAACGTGAGCATAACATTGATGAGGCTTTAAACAAAGCTGAATTAGCTAAACAGGAAATGGTTCGCTTAGCTGCAAAGAACGAGGAATTGATGAAAGAAGCCCGTGCAGAAAGAGACCTAATGCTGAAGGAAGCAAAAACGTTAAAAGATTCAATTGTTAATGAGGCTAAACATCAGGCACAAACTGAAGGAGCTAAATTAATTGAAAAAGCAAGAATTGAAATTGAGAATCAAAAGAAAGCTGCTTTAGCTGAATTGAAAGATCAGGTTTCATCATTATCAATTGATATCGCTGAACGCGTATTGCGTAATCAGTTAGCTGATAAAGCTAAGCAACAGGATTTCGTTGCTGATTTGTTGAAAGATATTGAATTGAACTAATTCCTTGCCACTCAAATTAAATTAACATGTCAGAAAATAAAGCAGCATCAAGATACGCCAAATCATTAATCGATCTTTCTACAGAGCAAAATGCTTTGGAAGAGATGAGAAATGATATGGTGCTTATTGAGCAGGTTATTGATCAAAACAGTGAGCTTGAGGCGATTCTTCAAAACCCTGTTATTCCTCTGGATAAAAAATATTCGATTTTGGATGGAATCTTTGGTAAAAGCGTTCACGCAATTACCCGTTCTTATCTGAAACTGCTTGTCAGTAAAGGTCGTGCTGCTATTTTATTTGATACTACCAGAGCATTCGTCAGACAATACAATGCGATCAAAGGTATTGTAACTGCTGAAGTAATATCAGCTATAGCACTAACCGATGCGAATAAAGCAGAGATTATTAGTGTAGTTAAAAAAGAAATTGGTGCAAACCAGGTAATCATTACAGAGAAGATCAGCGATAAGTTAATCGGTGGTTTTATTTTGAAGGTTGGCGACAAACAATTTGATGCCAGTATTGCTGGTAGTCTAAATAAACTAAAAAAGGAATTGGCCCAGGGCGTGGTTTAGATCCGATAACAATATACAGAATTACAAAAGAAATAATATAAAATTATGGTAGAGGTAAGACCAGACGAAGTATCGGCAATTATCAGGCAACAATTGTCGGGCTTTAAATCAGAAGCCGAACTTGAAGAAGTTGGTACCGTATTACAAGTGGGTGATGGTATTGCCCGTGTTTATGGTTTGACTAAAGTTCAATCAGGTGAGCTAGTTGAATTTGAAACAGGCTTACAAGGTATTGTTTTGAACCTTGAAGAAGATAATGTTGGTGTGGTTTTATTAGGCCCGTCAAGCACTATTAAAGAAGGTGATACAATTAAACGTACTAAAAAAATTGCCTCTATTAAAGTTGGTGAAGGTATGTTAGGCCGTGTCGTAAATACATTAGGCGAACCTATCGACGGTAAGGGACCAATCATTGGTCAGACTTACGAAATGCCAATCGAACGTAAAGCTCCAGGTGTAATCTACCGTCAGCCAGTTAATGAGCCTCTTCAAACAGGTATCAAAGCTATTGATGCCATGATTCCGATTGGCCGTGGTCAGCGTGAGCTGGTTATTGGTGATCGTCAAACTGGTAAGAGTGCAGTTTGTATTGATACAATCATCAACCAAAAAGAATTTTATGAAGCAGGTAATCCTGTTTTATGTATATATGTTGCTTGTGGTCAGAAAGCAAGTACTGTAGCAAACGTTGTTCGTACTCTTGAAGAGAACGGTGCAATGGCTTATACAGTAGTAGTTTCGGCTTCGGCTGCAGACCCTGCTCCATTGCAGTTTTATGCCCCATTCTCTGGTGCAGCAATTGGAGAGTACTTCCGTGATACAGGTCGTCCGGCACTGATTGTTTATGATGATTTATCTAAACAAGCAGTAGCTTACCGTGAGGTATCTTTATTACTTCGTCGTCCACCAGGACGTGAAGCATATCCTGGAGATGTGTTTTACCTACACAGTCGTTTATTAGAGCGTGCTGCTAAAATTAACTCTAATGATGACATCGCACAAGCGATGAACGATTTACCTGAATCATTGAAAGGTATCGTTAAAGGTGGTGGTTCATTAACTGCTTTACCTATTATCGAAACTCAGGCTGGTGACGTTTCTGCTTATATCCCAACTAACGTAATTTCGATTACTGACGGGCAGATCTTCTTAGAATCTAACTTGTTTAACGCAGGTGTACGTCCAGCGATTAACGTAGGTATCTCGGTATCACGTGTTGGTGGTAACGCACAGATTAAATCAATGAAAAAGGTAGCTGGTACTTTGAAATTAGACCAGGCTCAATACCGTGAATTAGAAGCATTCTCTAAATTCGGATCTGATTTAGATGCAGCAACCAAATCTGTACTGGATAAAGGTTCAAGAAACGTTGAGATATTAAAGCAAGGTCAGTTCTCTCCAATGACTGTTGAGAAACAAGTTGCGATCATTTATATTGGTACTAAAAACCTGATGCGTTCAGTTCCTGTAAATAAAATCAGAGCATTTGAAGCTGAATATTTACAACAATTGGAATTACGTCACCCACAAACATTAGCTGCTTTAAAAGCTGGTAAACTGGATGATGCAATTACATCTGTATTAGAAACTGTAGCTAAAGAATTAGCAGGTAAATACTAAATAAAATAAAAGAGCCTGTTTAATTTTTAAACAGGCTTAAAGAAGATTAAAAAAGAATGGCTAATTTAAAAGAAGTAAGAATTCGTATATCATCAGTGCAGTCTACGCAGCAGATCACCAAAGCCATGAAAATGGTTTCGGCAGCTAAGCTGAAGCGTGCAACTAATGCTATTATACAGTTACGTCCGTATGCTACGAAGCTAAAAGAGATCTTAGGGAATCTTTCTGCCAACCTGGAAGGATCTTCATCCCCATATATTGAAGAACGCGAGCCTAACAAGGTATTAATCGTAGTTGTATCTTCAAACCGTGGTTTAGCTGGTGCATTCAACATGAATGTAATCAAAGCAACAAATAACCTTATCGCAGAGAAATACAGCGAGCAGTTTAAAAATGGTAATGTAAGCATTGTAGCTATTGGTAAAAAATCTCAGGATTTTTTCGAAAAAAGAAACTACAACGTTATTGGTAACAACAACGAGGTTTATACTGCATTAACGTTTGAAAACGTAACTAAAATTACAGATTCAATTATGGCCGGCTTTAAAAACGGCGACTATGATAAGGTAGAGTTAGTTTATAACCGTTTCAAAAATGCTGCTGTACAGATTTTGACTACAGAACAGTTATTGCCTTTACCACAAAACGAAAAAGTAGCAGAAACTAATCAACATCAGATAGATTATATTCTTGAGCCTTCACAAGAGGAAATTGTAAAAGAATTAATTCCTAAGTCGATCAAAATTCAGTTATTCAAAGCGGTATTGGATTCTCATGCCTCAGAACACGGAGCAAGGATGACTTCAATGGATAAAGCAACAGAAAATGCGGGTGACCTATTGAAAGCGTTAAAACTTTCATACAACCAGGCACGTCAGGCTGCAATTACAACCGAACTTACAGAGATTGTAAGCGGTGCAGCAGCACTGAACGGATAATAAGACCCGTTAAACCGATAAATAAAAGGCCGTTATCATTAGATAACGGCCTTTTTACATATAAACAACTTTTTAGGGCATCTGAATAATTATTTTTGCGGAAACATTTCTATCATGACAAAATTCTTTTTTCCGGTTGCATTTATATTTCTGCTTCCGTTAGGTTTAGTTGCACAAACCAATTCGGTTGCCCAGGCAGCAAAAGATTATACAATAGCTGTGGCATGGCAGCAGCATTCAGGGGAATATAGAGCGTTATCTTTCCAGGCCTATAACTTCGCAAAACTTTCTTTGCAGGAGCGTTTAAAAAATGCGGATACCACTAAACAGAATTGTGTTATTGTTGATATTGATGAAACTGTTTTGGACAATTCACCTTTTCAAGGGCATGAAATCCAGAAAGGATTAAGTTATGCAGCTAAGGACTGGTCTGAATGGACAGTAAAAGCAGCGGCTGATACAGTACCCGGTGCATTGGGATTTTTGAAATATGCACAAGCACAACAGGTAGAGACTTTTTACATCACTAACCGTGATCAGGCTGATTATAAAGCTACACTGAGTAACTTACAGCGCTTAGGATTTCCGTTCGCTGACGATGCGCATTTGATGGTTAAACAAGCTACTTCGGATAAGGAAGCACGCAGACAGCAAGTGTTGGGGAAATACAATATACTTTTGCTTTGCGGTGATAATTTAAGTGACTTTTCCAATGTCTTTTACAGAGAGGGGAAAAATACAAAGGAAGAAGTAGACAAAGCGCAACAAGAATTTGGCAGTCACTTCATTGTCTTACCTAATCCAATGTACGGCGACTGGGAAAAACTACTTTATAAAGGTGGGCATCTGAGTGAAACAGAGCGGTCAAAGCAGCGAATTGAGGGGTTGAAAAGCTATTAAGGAACTTATTCGATAAATTCTTAGTTGAACATGCCTTTTTTGTTGGAATAATATTAATTTTGCAGCAGAATTAAAAAATAAAAAAATGGAGCAAACGCCAAAACACAATACTAAAAGCATGCAAAATGCAAATCAAACATCAATATATAAATTATTGATTGCGGGTATCGTTGTGAGCATGTTGGGGGTTTATCTGCGTTTCGCATTTGACTCAACGACTTTATCTCTGGTATCATGGATCATATTATTCCTTGGTGCATTCATTTGCTGTAAAGCAGTATTCAAAATACTAGGTTCATAATCCCATAAAATATAAATAGAAAAGCCTTCTGTAACTTATGTTGCAGAAGGCTTTTCTATACGGTGTTTTCCGTCCTGTTAAATCCCTAAACAGTTATTGCTTTTATAAAATACAGATGTACAGTTTGAAGTAGTCACTCCCGGGCTCATGCCGGTAAAAGGTAAGTGCTTGAACCCTCTTTCTTTCAGAAAGGTAAAGGCTTCAGCGTAATCCGGACGTTCTGAATTGTCCAGAACGATTACTCCATTTTCTGTAAGAGACGATATGGACTCTTTACAGCAGTTGACACGATCTCTGCCATCCACAATGATGATGTTAAACTTTTTGTTTGTTGCCACAGCAGTTTTAGCGTAATCCCCGCCGCGAACCAGTTCACAATAGATCATTTCTACATTGGGAATTTTGATAGCTGCATTTCTTTCATACCATGCTTTATCATGTTCTACTGCAGTTACTGACCTGGCATTTTTTGCATAAAAGATAGTGGAGTTTCCACAGCCAAATTCAAAAATATCATGCTGATTGCTGATCCTGTCTTTAATAAAATCAATAAAAGCATAAGTGACCCATGGAATAGCTTTTCCATGCTGATCTACAGATGATTTCGTCTCACGCGCCTTAAACCAGCCTTGTTCTGCTAAATATCCCTTGAATCCTAATGATAATAAAGTACGTAGTTTACTGGGATTAAATAAGGTTAGTTTTGATATATTATTATTCAAAATTGAAATTGTTTAAATTCAAATGTACTATTATTTCATTCTTTTTTGATTGTCTTTCGCAAAAGCATCCCAACCTGAATAAGATTTACCGCTACCACTAGTAGGTACTCTCTGGAAGGAATGACAAACCGCAACGGCCAACCCATCTGTCGCATCCAAAAACTCAGGAGTTTCTTTGAAATTCAGTAATCTTTGCAGCATTGCTGCAACCTGTTCTTTTCCGGCACTTCCGTTGCCTGTAATAGATTGTTTGATTTTTCTTGGTGCATATTCTGTAATCGGGACATCTCTTGACAATGCCGCCGCCATACAGATTCCCTGTGCCCTGCCTAATTTAAGCATGACTTGTATGTTCTTTCCATAAAACGGAGCCTCCAGAGCCATTACATCTGGTTTGTATTGCTCAACCAGCCCAACCGTTTTGGCAAAAATACGTTGTAGCTTTAAAAAATGATCATCCAGATGATTCATTTTTACTATTCCCATCGCAATCAGCTCTATCTTGCTCCCTTTCTCCAGGATCACACCGTAACCCATCACGGCAGTTCCTGGGTCAATACCCATAATTACCCTTTCCTTTTTTCCTGCCAACATAGAACAATATTAAGCATATTTGCACAATATAAAAGAAACCATAACTTGAGATCTGACTATAAACGTATATTTTCCTATGTTCTAAAGGTAGCTATTGTTGCTTTTGCATTTTGGTTTATCTATCATAAACTGACTTCTAATAAGAATCTGGACAGCTTCATAAACATCATTTCTACTATTCCGCGTGCAGAAATTATTACGGTAATTTCTTTGGTGCTACTATTGATGCTGGTGAATTGGGGGCTGGAGGCACTCAAGTGGAGACAGTTAATGCGAAAAATTGAAAAACTGAGTTTATGGCGATCCATTGAATCTGTCTTTTGCGGTTTGACACTTGCCATATTCACACCTAATAGGTTAGGTGAATATGGAGGCCGAGTATTCTTTCTATCTCCTAAACGCAGGATTATAGGGATTGTCGCTATGGCAGTCGGTAATATTGGACAAATGGTGCTGACCAATATTTTTGGTGCCATTGCACTGAGCATCTTTATCCTTCGTTTCCTTCATTTGGACTATCGGCTTAATTATGCCATTATGATATTGGCCGTTATGTTCTGCCTGTTTTTTTTAACCTTCTTTTTTAACATCCGATGGTTGAACGGATTACTGCTGTCCATGCGTTTCACCAGGAAATACAAGAAGTTTTACAGTATTCTGGGGCGTTATCAGAAAAAGGAACTTTTGCAAATTCTGATGTTTTGTCTTGCGCGTTACATTGTGTTTAGTACACAATACTTCATTATGTTTTACTGGCTGATTGCTGATATTCATTATCTGGATATCCTGATGATGGTTTGTATCTTGTTTTTCGTACAATCTACCTTACCCTCATTAGATTTATTTGATATTGGGATAAGAAGCGCAACTGCGTCTTATTTTTTTAGCTTTGTAACCAAACAGGATGTCGCCGTGATTGCATGTACTGCAAGCATCTGGCTGATTAACATTATTATTCCTGCTATATTAGGTTCATATTTTGTTTTTAAATTAAATTTTTTTGGAAGTCTTAATCGTCGTTAGTTACCTATCCGCATTTTTAACCGTTATCTATTTACTTGTTGTTGCCGGATTTATCAGAGGCTGGCATAAGCTAATACCTTTTAAGTACAAGCAAACTACTGGGTCAACAACAGTCTCAATTATTGTTGCAGCGCGTAATGAGGCTGATAATATTCATCGCACTATTGAATCCCTGCTTGCACAGGATTATAATAAAGCACTGACGGAAATCATTTTTATTGACGATCATTCAACTGACAATACCGCAGAAATCATCAGATCATATGCTTCATCAGGTGTAAAACTGATTTCTCTGAAAGAAAACCAAGCATTAAATTCTTATAAGAAAAAGGCAATTCAAACAGCGATCGGACAATCTTCGGGAGACTTGATCATTACCACAGATGCAGATTGCCGGAGGGGAACTGAATGGCTTAAAACCATCATTGCGTATTACGAAGAGAAAAAATATAAAATGATTTCATCGCCTGTGGCTTATGATGAAGAGAAAAGTTTCTTTGAAAGAGCACAATCGCTGGAATTCCTTTACCTGATCGGTTTGGGAGCTTCAACAATAGGAAATAAACAGCCTTCAACCTGTAATGGTGCTAACCTGGCATATGAAAAAGCAGCATTTTACGAAGTTGGCGGTTTCCAGGGAATAGATGACCTGGCTTCTGGCGATGACGAATTACTGTTACATAAAATTGCCGCTCGTTATGACAATCACATTGGATTTCTGAAAAATGCTGATGCAATGGTGTATACACATGCTAAACCTACTTTAGGAGAATTTATACAGCAGCGTAAGCGATGGGCATCAAAAAGCACACGTTATAAAAATAAATCTATCATTGTGCTGGGTGTATTTATCTGGTTCTTTAACGTGAGTATTCTATTGAATTTATTAGTAGGATTACTTTTTATAGGCTTCCTTAAAATTGCGCTTCTACAATTACTTTTAAAAATAATTGTAGAATTTATATTCCTGATGGACGTCACCAAGTTTGCTAAAAGAAGAAGTCTGATGGTTTTATTACCTGTATTGAATGCACTACACGTACTTTATATCATCTATATTGGCATTGCTGGTAATTCGGGTAAATATAACTGGAAGGGTAGAATGGTTAAATAATGGAGAAGATAAATAGTCCTGCACAAAGAATATGGGCCAGGTTTCGGCGAAACAAACCTGCTGTTGGAGGACTACTATTTATTCTGTTATTATTGCTGATGGGCATTTTAGGCTATCTGATTACGCCAGATCAGACACCTATGGCAAATACGATGCATTTGCAGTTGAGTAATAAGAAACCCGGCAGGTCATTTCAATTCTTAGTCATCAGCCGTAATCAGGATTTCAAAAAGGTCAGTTTTCTGGAGAAAATGTTATTTGGACAGGAGGCTGAATTCAAAAGCACCCCGATTACCGGTTACAGAATTGCAGGAAATAAACTATTGGTCAAAGAATACATCGGAGACGATGAAGAAGCTTCAGAAAGCAGTTTAACGCTTCCTGCTGATCATCAAAAATATCTTAAGGAGAATATTTATCAGCAAACCTTTTGGTTGGGTACAGATGGCTATGGACGTGATCTGTTAAGCCGTTTGATTCTGGGCATCCGTGTTTCTCTGTCTGTCGGTTTACTGGCTGTACTGATTTCTATGAGTATAGGGCTGAGCCTGGGGGCGATGGCAGGTTATTTTGGTGGCATGACTGACGCTGTAATCAGTTGGCTCATGAATGTAATCTGGTCACTTCCATCTCTGTTACTCGTTATTGCGATTTCTTTTGCATTAGGAAAAGGTTTCTGGCAAATCTTTATAGCCGTAGGTTTATCAACCTGGGTAGACGTGTCAAGATTAGTCCGCGGGCAGGTTATGGCCCTTAAAGAAGCTGAATTTGTAGAGGCAGCCCGGGCATTAGGCTTTTCAACTTTTCGTATCCTGACCCGTCATATTCTGCCTAATATTGCAGGCCCAGTACTGGTCATTGCTTCTGCTAATTTTGCCTCTGCTATCCTGCTAGAAACAGGACTGAGTTTTTTAGGTTTCGGTGCACAGCCTCCAATGCCCAGCTGGGGAAGTATGATTAAGGAAAACTACGGATATATTGTAATGGATGCGGCATATCTCGCTATTTTACCCGGGATGGCAATTATGCTGACTGTTTATGCCTTTAATCTGATGGCAATCGGTTTGAGTGATGCTTTCAAAGTAAAATCTCCCGGAACACTGGTTTAACATCAATCCTAAAAAACGCTTAACTTTACACCATATGTTATTAAACTGTTTTCAACAAGAATTTTTAGAAGCCGGTTGCGATGAAGCGGGCAGAGGTTGTTTAGCCGGGCCTGTTTATGCAGCAGCTGTAATTCTGCCACCCGACTTTGTTGCCGGGGAACTGAACGATTCAAAAAAACTAACACATAAACAACGGGTAGGGTTAAGAGCTGTGATCGAAAGAGAAGCAATAGCCTGGGCAGTTGGTGTGGTTGACAACAATGAAATAGACGAAATTAATATTCTTAATGCCTCATTTCTGGCAATGCACAGAGCGATCGAGCAGTTAATGGTTCAGCCTGGATATTTAAGTATTGATGGAAACCGCTTTAAAACGTATCCTTCAATTCCGCATAGCTGTATTGTAAAAGGAGACGGTAAGTATCTGAATATAGCAGCAGCCTCTATATTGGCAAAAACACACCGTGACCAATACATGGATAATTTGTCTGCGCAGTTTCCTGTTTATCAGTGGCAGCAGAACAAAGGTTATCCTACTAAGGTTCACCGTTCTGCGGCTTTACTCCACGGGCTTACTCCATATCACCGTAAAACTTTTGCAATAAGTGATCCTGAAATTGTTCTCATTACTGATAATGCGGGATAATTCGTATTTTCACCTTATTGAAAACGCTTATACTTAGCAATCGAGTTCCCTTTCCTCCTAATAGTGGTTATCCAATTGTAGTTTACAATACAATGAAAGGATTACTAAATCTGGGGGTAGAGATTACTTTGTTCAGTATCAACACAAATCAGCACCGGGTAGACGTTGACGATATCTATGATCCTGTTTATGATCAGATTAAATTTCATTCTTTTGATCTGGATACAGAAGTTAATCTCTGGGGCGCATTTTTCAATATTTTCTCCAATGAATCTTACAACGTTTCCAGGTATTATGATGAAGATGCCGCAAAATTGCTGGAAAATATCCTTCGTGAAAATGAATTTGATATTATCCAGTTTGAGGGATTGTTTGTCGTTCCATATCTTGAAGTGGTTAAAAATAACAGTAAGGCAAAACTGATCTACCGTGCACATAATATTGTTTTTGACGTATGGGAACGCTTAGCAAATTCAGAACGTTTTACTCCCAGACGTAAGTATCTCCAATTTCTTGCCCGCAGATTAAAAGTTTATGAGACGGAACAGATCAACCGCTTTCATCAGATTTTTGCGATTAGTGAACCGGACCGGCACAGCATTCTGGGTTTTGGCTGCCAGATCGGTATAGAAGTATTTCCTGTAGCCGTAGATTTTGATAAATATACAATTGACCTGTCAAAAACCAGTTTTCCTACCCTGTTTCATTTGGGCGCAATGGATTGGCGACCAAATAAAGAAGGCCTGGAATGGTTTCTTGATGAGATCTGGCCGGATATAGAAAAGCTGAGTTCTGAACTTCGGTTTTATATTGCGGGTAAAAGTATGCCACAGCATTTTTATGATTATGATTCCGATAACCTTGTGGTTGAAGGAGAAGTTTTTGATGCCGTTGAATTTATGAATTCCAAGGCCATCATGATTGTCCCTTTATTATCAGGTAGTGGAATGCGTGTGAAAATTATTGAAGGCATGGCGATGAAAAAATGTATCATAGCGACCACCTATGCAGCAGAAGGTTTGAACTGTGAGAACGGGAAGGATATTTTGATTGCGGATACCGCCGATGAATTTTACCGTTGTATTTTGCAATGTATTACCCATCCGCACCGGTGGCGTGAAATTGGTGAAAATGCGCGTAAAATGGCAGAAAGAGATCATAACCTGGCTACAATTTCACAAAGGATGCTGAATGTCTATGAGCGCTTAGTAAATGGATAAAAAATATGTACTTTTGCCCTCAATTTTAAGAGCAATAGCGCATGAATAATACCGCATTAACAGAGAAACATATTTCATTAGGAGCTAAAATGGTTCCATTTGCAGGATACAATATGCCCGTTCAATACGAAGGCATAAATGCAGAACATGCTACAGTTAGAAAAGCCGTAGGCGTTTTTGACGTAAGCCACATGGGAGAGTTCATCCTTAAGGGTGAAAATGCATTGGACCTGATTCAGCGTGTAAGCAGTAACGATGCCACAAAATTATACGATGGCAAAGTGCAGTATGCTTATCTTCCAAATGAAGACGGTGGTATCGTAGACGATTTATTGATCTACAGAATTGACGAAAAAACTTATATGCTTGTTGTTAATGCTTCAAACATAGAAAAAGACTGGAACTGGATTCAGAAATTTAATACACAGGGTGTAGAAATGCACAACATATCTGATCAAACATCTTTATTAGCTGTTCAGGGACCGAAAGCAGCAGAAGCATTGCAGAGCTTAACTGATATCGACCTGGCTTCTATGGAATATTATACTTTTACTAAAGGCATGTTTGCTGGTGTAGATAACGTTATCGTTTCTGCAACTGGTTATACCGGTGCTGGTGGTTTTGAGTTGTATTGCGATAATGAGCATGCAGAAACTGTTTGGAACGCTGTTTTTGAAGCAGGAAAAGCATTTAATATTAAACCAATTGGTTTAGGTGCACGTGATACTTTACGTTTAGAAATGGGTTTTTGTTTATATGGAAATGACATTGACGATACCACTTCTCCAATTGAAGCTGGTTTAGGATGGGTAACTAAATTTACTAAAGCATTCACCAATTCAGAAGCTTTGCTTGCGGAGAAAGAAGCTGGTGTTAACCGTCGCCTGATTGGTTTTGAAATGATTGACCGTGGTATTCCACGTCATGACTATGAAATTGTTGATGGAGAAGGAAACGTAATCGGAAAAGTAACTTCAGGAACACAATCTCCATCATTGCAAAAAGCAATAGGTATGGGTTATGTAACTAAACAATATGCTAAAGAAGATACTGAGATTTATATCAGCATCCGTAACACCTCAATCAAAGCTAAAGTAGTAAAGTTTCCTTTTTATAAATAATCCGCTGCCCGTCCTGATATGCAAAGAAAGATAGAAGTCTGTTTAACGCCTGCCCTTATCGATTTGTACACTATTGAAAATAGTATTGTAGTGGTTATAGATATTTTAAGAGCAACCTCTTCCATTGTTTATGGAATAGACAATGGCGCACAGGCAATTATTCCGGTAGCTCAGGTAGAAGAATGCATGAAATACGCAGGTAAGGGCTATTTGCTGGCAGCAGAGCGAAACGGGGAAGTAGTTGAAGGATATGACTTCGGTAATTCCCCGTTTTCCTATACTGCAGAAAAGGTAGCAGGTAAAACAATTGTACTGACCACTACTAACGGTACTAAAGCGCTTCATTTAGCGCGTAAAAGAGCGAACCAGGTTGTAATAGGAGCATTTTTAAATTTAGAGGCCCTATGTAACTGGTTAAAAACGCAGGAGAAAGATGTATTGTTGCTTTGTGCAGGATGGAAAGACCAGTTCAACCTGGAGGATACCATTTTTGCAGGTGCTGTAGTGAACCAGCTCCGCCAGGGTTTCACTCATTATGATGATGCAAGCGTGGCCGCGGAGGATCTTTATCTGCTTGCTAAAAATGACCTAAGAGCTTATATTCACAAATCGTCTCACAGCCACCGTATGGTTGCATTGAATATTGAAGAAGACGTTAGATTCTGTTTACAAACCAATATTTGCCAGACCATTCCTATATTGGAAGGAGATCAGCTGGTTGCTATGCAGACAGGTCTATAAATCTGGAGAATTGATCTCTTTGATTAATTCTTTGAATGGCTCACTATGCTGAATAGTTTTCAGTGTTTCCTCATAAGCAAGCCAATAAACAGTTTCTGCTTTTTTCATATCGAAAGTACTGATTTCGCCCATTCCTTTAGGCTCGATCAAAAGATCGCATAAAGGCGCCTTCTGTTCCATATCCTTATTGACAGACATCAATCCTGCTCTGGACATTAAAGTGGTAATATGAGTGATACTATCTACTGGTTTCAGGTGATTGCAGGAAGAACCAATAATAAAATCACAGGTATTCAGTAATGGTTCAATAGGGAAGTTATTCAGAATTCCGCCATCTACATACATTTGTCCATCAATCATAATCGGTTTGAAGATTCCCGGGATACAGGCAGAAGCCTGAACAGCTCTAATCAATGGTCCCTCCGTAAAATAGACCAGTTTGCCTTCACTAAAATTGGTTGCAGCGATGGTCAACGGAATTTTTAAATTCTCTATCTTATTATCCGGAAAATATTCTTGCAGTAATTGTGCTGTATGTTCAATACTAACTAGTCCTAGTGCTCCTAAAGAAGGTCTTACAAAACGCAGCAACTTTGTTTTTATGAAGACATCCAACGCATATTCCGGGTCAATCCCTGCGGCATAAAATGCACCAACTATTGCGCCTGCACTTGTTCCGCTGATATGACTGAATTTGATCCCCGCATTGGTTAATGCTTTCAGAACACCAAGGTGAGCAATTCCCCTGATTCCCCACCAGATAAAACAATTCCTACTTTCTTCCTCATACTTTTACATTTTGGGTTTATACTTTGCCCCGTTTAATATTTTTTGCGGATCCTGTTCATTCATGAGCTCCTGTAGCGTGACTTTTGGATTTTCGGCCATATATTTTCTGACCATTTGCCAGCCTATCCATATTCCAAGTTTAGGAGCAGACTCATTTTTCACACCTAAACCAGGTGTAAATGGAGCTTCACTTACATACATCTGTATTTTCTGACCGTCCGTTTCAAATAACAAATTGTTCTCAATCAGATAAGCCCAGATATCTCCTTCAAAAGTTTTGCACCATGTTAATTGTTTTGTTGTATAACCGATTTTTAAGCTGTCTGGAGTTTGTTCAGGTAATACCTGGTCCATAAAGTACAGGACTTTTCCGTTCTCTACCATTTTAGCAAGTAAAGAATGACTCTCGTCCTTTGAAGGAAACAGCTCTTCCCTGGCGAAAGTTTCAGTGATCCGGGGTACAACATACGCAGGAGTAAACCGTCTCGATAAATATAAAGGAACACTTTTTACGATTGCCCGGTAAAATTTACTGTCTTTCCCCAAAAACATATCCAGCCCAATTCCCATATAACCATCACCAATAGGGGTTTGAACTGAGAAACCAGAGATGAAAGCTATAAATCGTGGAATTTTAACCTTAGGATAGTAATATTTGATGTATTTAAAAGTCTGTGTCAGCCCCTGCTCTATTGGTTTCATTTCCTTGAATACACTGTCTGCTTCTGCATTCAGATCAGTATAGGCCTGATCTTTGTATAAAGTAGATAAGATCTCCGCATCGCTATAATTTTTGTCACCCACCATTCTGTGGATATAATCATCGTAAAAGAAATTGTACTTTTTACGTAGAAATAAATCTGTTTCCTCTATCTTTTTGTGCTGACCAGCAGCTAAGTCCCGGTCAAATCTTTCGATCTTAATATCCAGCCTGATATCATCCACATTGGGCTTCCCTGCCTGTTTGCAGGAAAAAAAAGTGACTACACACAGAAAAATTAGATAGATTTGGGGATGTTTAACGTTATAGTTCATTGGTAACAAATATAAACAGATCGGGGAGTAAACCATCATCAGGCGGGTTCAAAAAAACACAGATATAGCCTGCGATGAGCTTCAGCACTTATTACAAACAAATATGATACAAATGAAACAAATAATAGCCGCATTCTTCTTGACATTTTTAACTGCTACAGCTTTCGCACAGCAAGGTCCTGAACCTTATTATGGCTTTAGATTAGGCCTAACGGCACATCCAACCTTTGGCTGGGCTAAACCTGAGAACGGTAAAAGCAATGGATTCAGTTTAGGTTTTACTTATGGTCTACTAGCTGATTTCAATTTTACAGAGAACTATAGCTTCTCCACAGGGTTAACCATTACCAGCATAAACGGTAAAACATCAGAGATTAATCCGAGTCCTTATTATGATGCGTCGGCTTATCCAAATCCGACCTTATATGACTTGAAGTATAAAATGCAGTACGTAGAAATTCCATTAACTTTAAAGTTGAAAACGGAGAAAATTGGTGATGTACGCTGGTATGGACAATTTGGTCTTTCTAACGGTTTCAACATTGGTGCAAGACAGGATGTGTCAGTTGCCGGAAAAACTATTTTAAAAGACGAGCATATTAAAAAAGATACTAACTTTTATCGCGCGGGCCTGATTGTTGGTGCAGGATTGGAATATGATGTGGCAAAAAACACCAGTGTAACTACGGGATTAACGTTTAACAATGGGTTTACTGATATATCATCTGCATCAGGCAGAACGGTACGTAATCATTATGTAGGTTTAAATTTCGGGGTATTCTTTTAACAGATTATGAAGATAGCATTAGCGCAGCTTAATTACCACGTTGGTAATTTTGAAAATAACACAAAGAAAATAATAGAGCATATAAAATTGGCAAAGGCCGATGGGGCAGATCTTGTGGTCTTCGCGGAGTTGGCTGTATGTGGTTACCCGCCGCGTGATTTCCTTGAGTTTGAAGAATTTATTTCTTTATGTGAGGATGCGGGGAAAGAGATTGCTGAACACTGTACGGGGATCGCCTGTATTGTTGGGCTGCCAGTAAGAAATGAACAGATTGCGGGTAAAGACTTGTATAATGCAGCTTATTTTATCCAGGATAAACAGATCAAGTCTATTGCAAGAAAGGCATTATTACCTAACTATGATGTGTTTGATGAGTATCGTTATTTTGAGCCCGCTACCTCTTTTGAGTGTATAGATTTTATGGGGACAAAGATCGCGTTGACGATTTGTGAGGATCTGTGGAATATTAACAATAATCCACTGTATGTTTCTAATCCTATGGATGCATTAATTCAGGAGAAACCAGATGTGATGATCAATATTGCAGCTTCTCCATTTTCTTACCAGCATGATGATGAACGCAGAATCGTACTGGCGGATAACGCTAAGAAGTATAGCCTTCCTTTGTTATATGTGAATCAGATCGGAGCACAGACAGAGCTTATTTTTGATGGCGGCTCTATGGTCTTTGATCAGAATGGGAACATGCTGGATGAAATGGGTTACTTTAAAGAAGATTTAAAGGTGTATGAGCTTGTTGGAAGTGTGATTGCGGGGTATAAGCCCATGGAGCATAAACCGATGTCTGATATCGCCCAGATCCACGATGCATTGGTTTTAGGGATTAAGGACTACTTTGTGAAGTCTGGTTTTTCGAAAGCGGTACTGGGATTGTCTGGGGGAATTGATTCAGCAATTGTTTGCGCATTGGCTTGCTGCGCCTTAGGTGCTGAAAATGTTATGGCAGTTTTGATGCCGAGCAAGTACTCTTCGGATCATTCTATTAAGGATGCGCTTGATCTGGTTGAGAATTTTGGATGTCAGCATGAAATTATCTCTATTGCAGAAGCTGCGGATGCTTTTGATAGTATGATGGCGCTAGCTTTTAAAGGACAGGCTTTTAATTTAACAGAAGAAAATATTCAGGCGAGAAGCAGGGGCATTGTCGTGATGGCTATGTCAAATAAGTTTGGGTATATTTTATTAAATACATCTAATAAAAGTGAGTGTGCAGTGGGGTACGGGACGCTATATGGCGATATGTGCGGTGCAATTGGCGTGATTGGAGATGTTTATAAAACTCAGATTTATGAGCTGGCGGAATATATAAATAAAGACGGGGTGGTTATTCCAGTGAATACGATCGTTAAGCCGCCTTCTGCGGAGTTAAGACCAGGACAGAAGGATTCTGATTCATTGCCTGATTATGATACGCTGGATACGATTCTTTTTCAGTTTATTGAATTGAAGAAAAGCTCGAAAGCTATTATTGAAATGGGTTATGATGAAGCGCTGGTGAAAAGGATTATTAAAATGGTGAATGGTGCTGAATTTAAAAGATATCAGACACCACCGATTCTGAGGGTTTCCCCTAAGGCTTTTGGAAGCGGGAGGAGGATGCCAATTGTCGGGAAGTATCTGGCTTAGGTTTTCCTGGACAGATACAATCTTCTGGTTGTTTAGCATTTTGGTGGATACTCAATTCCTTCTTCAAGAATTAGCTCGTAGCCGTACTTCATAATCGTTTCTATGATCGGGATTGCTTTTAACCCTTTTTCTGTAATACTGTACTCTACTCTGGAAGGGACAACGGGATAAACCTTTCGTTGGATTAATCCTTTTTCTTCGAGATCTCTTAATTGAGTGGTTAGTACCTTGTCTGTGATATGCGGGATGTCTTTTTTCAATTCCCCGAATCTTAAAATATTGTTTTGCAGTCGCCAGAGAATGGGCATTTTCCATGTTCCACCAATATGGTTCAGGGCAAATTCGATAGGTGTGTAGTACAGTTTTTTATCGTGGAAAAATTCGGGCATAATGTGCGTTTTTGTTTCTATACTTTCCTAAAGGGAAGTGTCATACATAAAAGTGTGTACGGTAAAGAAAGCTTGTTTGTTTGGCAAATTTGCACAAAAAATAATAGCAAATTATGAAGCGAACACTTTATGTACTTGCCTTAGGCATTTTCGGACTTGCCACAACGGAGTTTGGTGTAATTGGGATTTTACCCAAGATATCTTATGCTTTTGATGTCAGCATTGATAAAGCGGGTTGGCTACTAAGCGCTTTTGCCTTGATTATAGCCGTGTTTGGACCTTTTATGATGATGGCGGTTTCTCGTTTCGACCGTAAGAAAACCCTGGCATTTGTGCTGGCTGTTTTTACACTGTCAAATATCATGTCGGCCCTTTCTCCCAGTTTCAATGTTTTACTGATAGCTAGAATCCTGCCTGCATTTCTGCACCCTGTGTTTTGGTCCATCGGGCTTGCAACGGCGGCCAATTCAGTGCCGGCAGAACAATCACCGAAGGCGGTAAGTATTGTCTTTGCCGGTTTTACCATTGCGAGCGTTTTTGGCATCCCACTGGCTGCTTTTATGGCCGATGTATTTAACTGGCAAGCCTCATTTCTTTTGTCTGGATTTATAAACGCCATTTCTTTTGCAGGGTTGTTATGGTTTTTACCTCCTATCTCCGCACCAGTAAATAATGATAGGATCAGTCACCTGAATATTTTCAGGAAAAGAATCTTATGGATCAATCTTTTGCTTGCCTGCCTAATGATTTCGTCAATGTACTCTACTTATGGCTACATGGCGGTATATTTAGAGCAGGTTACTTTTATGAAGGAGGGGCAAATCAGTCTGATGCTCTTGCTTTTTGGGATTGCCGGTATAGGCGGAAACTGGCTGGCTGGGAAATATTTAAGTAAGAATATCAACTTCACTACATTGGTCTTTATTGTATTGCTGGCAGTGATTCACTTGTTCCTGTTTTGTTTCGGAGGTGATTTTGTACCTATGATGATCATGATTTGTTTTTGGGGATTAATCCATACAGGTGGATTTTTGATCAGTAATGTAACTGTAACTTCATCCACAACCGAGGCCCCTGAATTTGTAAATAGTATTTTTACATCCTGTGGAAATCTGGCAGTAACAATCGGTTCTACGGTGGGAGGCCTGACGATAGCAAAAATCGGAGTTCATCAAATCCCTTTGACGAGCGTGATCTTACTGGCACTTTCATTAGGTGCACTGCTATTGAAAAGTGTATCTGGGTCTAAAGCGCAGGAATAATCTGTTGCCTTGCAGCCACAAGTGCTGTAATCATGTGACGGTCTTTAGTCGAAAATTTGATCCTGCTGAACTAAACAGAGAGAAACAGGAAAGATTAAAGAATTGAAAAAGGTGTCCGTTTTCTTTTGACACCTTTTTTACCCTGATTTTATTCAGTTAATTAATCATTTACTATTATATCTGTTTATAATTTTACTGGTTTTTTCTTTTTGAAAAAGGTTTTATAGGGGATAAACAAAGCCAGAACTATACCCAGAATACTCAACAGCTGCGCAAGGATGTCTCCGCTTTTTACATACAGTGTAAGCTGATCGTTTAAGTTGACATCCATCTTTAAGGCATCGCGTGTCCACCAGGTAGATTGTTTAACAATGTCCCCACGCTGATTGATAAAACCTGAGATTCCTGTATTTGCCGAACGCACTACCCATCTGCGGGTTTCAATCGCACGCAGTTTAGCATAGAGGAAATGCTGGTCTTTGCCAGAAGTATTGCCCCACCAGCCATCGTTAGTGATGATTGCGATGAGCTGGGCCCCGTTTTTAACGGATTCTCCGATCCAGCTACCCCAAAGGGATTCATAGCAGATAACTGGGGCTACACCTACGCCATTTTGTGAGTAGAATACACCCGGATGCTCTTGCCATCCCCAGCCGGAAACTGTTCCTCCAAGACCTGCAAAAGCAGGAGCAAGGAAAGAGAGTGCATTTGGGAAAGGCATTTTTTCTACACCCGGTACAAGCTTTGATTTATGATAAAACTGAACATTTGCTGAATTTTCAACCTGCATCGCAGCATTATAGTTGTCATAGTATTGATTACCCTGGGGATCAAACTTGGCAGAAATGGTTCTTTTGTCGTTGTAGAACCTTAAGCTTTCTATCCCCGTAATCAGGGTACCGTTTTTATATTTATTCAGGAAGGATTGCGCAGCCATGAATTCTGTGGTACCGCGAATGCGTTCTTCGTTTGCATAGCTTGGAATGGCAGTTTCGGGCCATATGAAGTATTCGGTGTTGGTTTGAGCTACGGAATCTGATAAATGAATCAGGGTCTTTAACTGTTCGGCAGGAGTAATACCACCCATTTTTTCGTAGGGATCAATATTAGGCTGCACCACAACTACATTAATGGGGAGGCTTTTTTCTTTATAACCATAATATTTGATCAGGGAAATTCCAGCAGGAATAATCAAAAAGATCAGCCAGCCAAGAGCAGGTCTGATTTTGAGGTAACCTGTTTGGGATTTGAAGCTCTTGTAAGCCTCGAATGCAAGGATATTGCTAACCAAAATCCAGATTGAACCACCGTACACACCGGTAGTTTCATACCATTGTGCCAATTGATGCATACCAGCAAGGCCATTACCAAGAGTCATCCATGGGAAAGCAAGATCCCAGGTAGCGTGCAGATATTCCATGCCTATCCAAAAGCTGACCAGTGCCAGGTAGGAGATACGTTTGTTACTTACAATAACTCTGAAACGATAATAGAGCCAGAATGCAAAAGTCATTAGTAAAGCACCAAGGCCATACGGGATCAATGAAATTACCAGGGCCACAGCGGGATTATTGTACGCACTTATTGCATTGTAGACCCAGTAGATGCATGCGGTATTCCAGACTAAAAAGGTTAGACCTGCAGTGAGGAAGACCTTTTTACCTGTCTTCTTTTCTCCTTTTGCGATCAGGTGATCCAAAGCAATAAAAAGAGGTACAAAACCAATTAGAAGAAGTGGAGCTGCAAAAGTATGCGGCGGCCATGCCAGCCATAATAAAAAAGCACTTAATAGGGCGAGCAGGTAGGTTTGTATCGCTTTCATTGATAGGTCTGAGGGTTGTACGCTTGAAATAAGAGTTTAGAAAGTATCTAATATATCGGCTTTTTTAGCCTCGTATTCAGCTTGGGTAATTAATTGTTTGTCGTATAGCGTTTTTAGCTTCCTTAGTTTTAAGGTCGTTTCATCTTCAGGTTCTTCTATCGGAGCAGGTGCAACGTAAGGGGCAACGGGTTCTTCTTCCGGAGCAGTTTCTGCAACAAATGTTTCCACAATAGGAACAGCAGGAGTAACAGGTTGCTGAGCTCTTTTATCTTCCAGTTCAGTCTGTCTTTGCTGCTCTTTGTAGGCTTCTAATTGTTCGTAGGCAGCCTGGTATAATTTGCGGGCTTGTACTTTAGGAATATATTCAGTGATAATATTTTCTCCATGCTGCGGCACGCAGATGAATTTAGAACCGAAGATTTCTTCTTTGAAAGAGATTTCTTTGATACTCTTCCAGGAGATGTCTTTGAAGTTCATGGTCATACCGAAATTGGCCGGCTCACAATAGAATATACGTTTGTTGCTGACTACAATACAGTCAGGAAGAAGATTTACAGCAGGTCTTTTTTGTACCGCCAGGTAAATCAGTTCTTCGTTGGAGGTTAGCATATCATTTAGCTTGCCTAAAACTTTCTCAACAGCTTTAGGATCTTGCTCATCGCTCAAAAATCTATCTATTAAAATCATATTATTTTATTTTGGGCTCTTAGAGCCTGTTTAAAATTTATCTTTAGGTTGCTCTTCAGGGGTTAATCCTTTTCATAAGAGCGTTTTTCCTTTTTAGTTTCTTCTTTACCAGCAACACAAATTACAAATTCACCTTTTAAAATATTAGTTTCAAAATGTAATTTTATTTCTGCTAATGTGCCTCTAACGGTTTCTTCGTACATTTTAGTCAGTTCTCTGCTTACAGAGGCCTGTCTTTCTTCTCCAAAGAACTGGGCAAATTCTTCCAGTGTTTTTAACAGGCGATGTGGACTTTCATAAAGAATGATCGTTCTCTCTTCGTCAGCAAGTTTCTTTAAGCGGGTTTGTCTGCCTTTTTTAACAGGGAGGAAGCCTTCAAATACAAATGAATCTGTAGGTAAACCAGAGTTGACAAGAGCAGGTACAAAAGCCGTAGCACCAGGTAAGCACTCTACAGGTAAATCATTTTTTAACACTTCCCTGACCAGAAAAAAGCCGGGATCAGAGATTGCGGGTGTACCAGCATCTGAAATCAGGGCCACATTTTTACCTTCCTTCAAAAATTTGATAATTTCTGAAGTTGCTTTATGCTCGTTATGCTGATGATGTGAATAAGCTTTTTTATCAATGCCAAAATGCTTTAATAAAGGTGCACTTGTACGAGTATCTTCAGCCAGGATAACATCCGCTTCCTTTAAAACGCGGACAGCCCTGAAAGTCATATCTTCAAGATTGCCGATTGGTGTAGGAACCAGAAATAGTTTACCGCCCATAGTATTCTCCAAACTCTTGTTATATTTGTTAAAAAAATTAAATAATGCTGCAAGTTAACTATATCCGCGAAAATAGAGAGAAAGTTTTAGAACGCTTAAGCGTACGTAATTTCAAACAACCTGAATTGGTTGATGAAGTTATCAAATTAGATGAAGAACGCAGACAGACTCAAACTTCGCTGGATAACCTATCCGCTATCGCCAATGCCAATGCTAAACAAGTTGGTGAACTAATGCGTAATGGTAAAAAAGAAGAAGCCGAAGCAGTTAAAGCAGAGACTACATCGAATAAAGAACAGATTAAAACACTGTCAGATCAACTGGCAGTGGTAGAACTGCATTTATACAATGCATTGGTACAAATACCTAATTTACCGGGTGAGCAAGTTCCTTCAGGTGCTACACCAGAAGAAAATGAAGTGGTACTTACCCATGGTGCTCCGGCAGAATTGCATGGTAAGGCTTTACCACACTGGGAGCTGACATCCAAGTATGACATTATTGACTTTGAACTAGGTACAAAAATTACCGGTGCAGGTTTTCCCGTATATAAAGGTAAAGGAGCGCGTCTACAGCGTGCCTTGATTAATTTTTTCCTGGACCGTGCAACAGAGCAGGGATACAGAGAAATGCAGGTGCCTTTGATGATCAACGAAGCTTCAGGTTTCGGAACAGGTCAGTTGCCGGATAAAGAAGGTCAGATGTATCATTCTACAGTAGATAATCTTTACCTGATTCCTACTGCCGAAGTTCCTGTGACTAATCTTTACCGTGATGTAATTTTAAAAGAAGAAGAATTACCAATTAAAAATACAGCCTATACACCCTGTTTTCGTCGTGAGGCAGGCTCTTACGGAGCACATGTACGTGGTCTGAACAGATTACACCAATTTGATAAAGTAGAATTGGTACAGGTTGTACATCCAGATAAATCTTATGAAGTTCTGGAAGAGATGAGTGCTTATGTACAATCCCTTTTAAAGGACTTAGGGTTACATTTCCGCGTGTTACGCTTGTGTGGTGGAGATATGGGTTTTGTTTCAGCGATGACTTATGATATGGAAGTATGGAGTGCGGCACAGCAACGCTGGCTGGAAGTTTCTTCTGTTTCTAATTTTGAAGCTTTTCAGACTAATCGTTTGAAGTTAAGATTCAAAGGAAATACAGGGAAAACTCAATTGGCGCATACCTTAAACGGTAGTGCTTTAGCTTTACCACGTATCGTGGCTGCTATCCT
Organism: Pedobacter sp. PAMC26386; assembly: GCA_014302835.1. Taxonomy (GTDB): domain Bacteria; phylum Bacteroidota; class Bacteroidia; order Sphingobacteriales; family Sphingobacteriaceae; genus Pedobacter. Next base: position 4,217,539 of record CP060294.1, on the reverse strand, counting down.
GGAGAATTATCAGACAGAAGATGGTATTATGATCCCAGAAGTTTTGGTGAAATATACTGGATTTGATCGTATAGATTAATCCTTCATAGAAAAACAAAAGTAAAAATGCTCCTTATCTTAACGATAAGGAGCATTTTATTTAAAATCTCGTTTTGCTTACAAGATCAGAATCAATAATAAGATAATAATGATAATTGCACCTACAGAAAGATAAACACCTCCACCCATTGCGCGGGCTTGTTTTTTCATCGTTCTAAGTTCTTTGCGCAATTCTTTTTTCTCAGCTCTTGACAAATTAGATTTGTCCATTGCTTTAATTTCTTCTACCCGGTTAGTGATTTTTTCTAACTGAACTTTTTGTTCAGTAGTCATCTCAACTTTGTCCTTAGACGTAGCTGCAGAAACAGGGTTAACACTAATTCCTAAAAGGAAGATTAAAGTTAAAGAGTAGATTAATTTTTTCATGGTTTTAATTTAAATGATGAAGGTATCTGGCAGAATAATGTTACAACAAAAAACCTACCAAAAAGTTGGTAGGTTTTTTGTTTAAATAAAAAAGTAGGATGAAACAGTCACTATTTAATTTCAAAGACGGTATTCATGACATAACTTAATTTGATCTTTTTGAAGTCAATTTCTGGTGCACCAGCAGAAGAATCCTCAGCCATTGCAGACTTCATCATCATGCCACTTGCGCGGTAAACAGGATAGTTCTCATTACTTTGTTCCTGAATATCAATTACACTGCCCAGTTGATTTCCTAGAGCTTCCACCAGATAAGTTGCTTTTGCTTTTGCGGCTTGTAAAGCTTTAATTTTTAATTCTTTCTTTAAAGTCTCAATTTTAGAATAGTCGTAGCTGTCAACATTAGTATAAGCTACACCTTTAGGGTCAACTGAACCAATGATTTCGTTCCATTTGTTGAGGTCCGTAACTTTCAGACGATATTGTTTGCTCACTAAGAAATCAGGATTTTTCTTTTTTTCAGGAGCAGTATTAAAGCTTGATAAGCTGTTGATCATTAAATTTTCTTTGGCGATACCAGCAGTTTGAATTGCATTATATAATTGTTTTTCAAGATCAGTAATCTCAACTTTCTTTTTGCTGTTACCATCTTTCAAATATTCTTTCAGGGAGATGCTGAGATAAATAATATCCGGAGTAACTTCCGTTTCGGCGGTTCCGCTAACGGTAATTTTTTTACGTAAATCTACTTGTTGGGCCATGGCGCTAATACTGATTAAACTAACAAAGGCAAAGACTAATAACTTTCTCATAATAATTTTCTATTTGTGTGTATTTACAGATTAGATGTAAAAACCATGCCGATTCCATAATAAAAACCGAAGAATTTTAATTTCATCAAACTTAAGAATATTCCCAGAACAAGCCCTTATTTATTTTGTTCATAAAAAACGCCTGTAAATCAGGCTATTTAGGACCAGTAGCTATCCTAACCTTTCTTCCAACAACCAACCCAAACTAACTTCACCATTCTTGATCCTGGTTACCTGGATGGAGTATAAACAGGACTATTCCTGACCGAGAGATGGAAAGCAGTCCCCTTTCCTAGTTCGCTGCTCGCCCAGATTTTCATCCCCATCATTGAAGCCATCTCATGCGAAATCAATAACGCTAGCCCGGCCCCTTTGTCCTTTATCTTCTCCAGATCACTGGTTCCCGATTTAAACAACCGGTCTAGTTGCTCATTGCTCATTCCCGGGCCCTGATCTCTGATCGTAATCAGCATAACCTCACCATCCAGTTGCGAAGAAATCTGAATAACACCCTGTACCGGAGAATATTTAGTCGCATTATTCAATATATTCCGGACTATAAAAAGTAGCATTTGCTTGTCTGAAAGCACAATGTCCTGGTCAGACACTTTTAACGAAAGCTCAATTGCTTTCTTCTTTTGTGCGATCTTAAAGAATGTATTTGCTTCAACAATCAAATCTCTTAACATCAGTTTATCCGGCTGATAATTGAAATTGCTGCTTTGAGATTTAATCCAGTCCAGTAACCCATCCATGAAGGACAAACTTTTTTGAGAAGTTTCACTCAATTCGACCATCATATCAGATTTCTCTTCATCAGACAACATTTCAAAGACACTCGAAAGCATCACAATCGTACTAAAAGGTTGGCGGATATCATGTGCAATTACAGAAATCAGCATGGTATTGAAATGATTTGCCTGTTGCAATTCCTTATTTTGGCGGGAGGCCGTTTCAAGCAGTTTCTGTTGCGCCTCCCCATACTCCTTTTTAATTCGCAATGCGCGATAAATAAAAAAGATTAGTCCGATACATGACACCGATAAGCAAGCCAGCAGTAAAATCGTTTTGATTCTTGTGGTCGCCCTTGCTTTAAGATCTGCATTTTCTGTTTCTCTGAATGAGAAATTTTGATAGTTGTAGCCAGATTTATTTACAGCATCTGCAAGCTGGTTTTGTTTGGCCAGTAAAAGGGTGACGTATTGATATGCTTTTTCATGCAGATGACGTGATTTGTAAAATTCAAACAGCTTTTCTGCGAAGTAGATATAGTCATCAGAAAAACCAAATTCTTCCGAGGTATCTAATCCCTTTTTATAATAGTCTTCGGCTAAATCATCTTTCTTCAAATCCAGCATGATATCAGCTAAATCTCCGTAGGTCTCTACTTTCACACTTTCCAGTCCCTGATCCTCTGCGCGCTGTGAGGCGGCTTTCAGCATTGCCAGACCGCGTTGTTTTTCTCCGGCTTTGTATAGTCTGGTTCCTTCTGAGGCATCATAAAAAATAAGAAGCCGTTCATCTTTATACTTCCTTGAAATTGCTCTCCCTTCCTTGAATAAGCGTTTATACTGCTTTGGAGTCAAAGACTTGTCAATTGTCAGGAGGTTACTAATAATCAATGAACGGATAGAATCTTTAACTAAAGATCTACTGATATCTTCGGCCTGGTAAATATATTTAAGCGCTTCTTTTTCATTGTGATCACCAGCCATCATCAAACCCATATTCATCAGTACCTGTGCCACATTCTGCTTATCGTTGATGGACCTGTAGATCCGCAGTGAGTTATTGAAATATTTGGCTGAAAGATAGTTATTAACCGAAAAATAGTAGATGCCTTGACAGTTTTCTGCATCCGCGATTCCCTTCAGATAATCGTGACGGTAACTTATTTCCTTTGCTTTTTCTGCATAATAGAGACAAGAGTCCCGGTAGCGCAAATGAGAAAGCATAGCAATACGATTCAGTGCATCAACATACCGGAGACTGTCTTTTATTTTGGGCAAACTGGATTCAACATCCTTGATTTCCTGAGTTTGGGAAAATCCATTTGAACAATTAAAAAAGAGAACAAAGACACAAAAAAGAAATATCAAACGCTTGCACATGAGTAATAGTGGATTTCAATAATGTTAATTTACCATTATTTGAATTCAAATTCACGAAAAAATGGGCTAACGGAATTGTTATAGCCAATATTGAGCCAAGTTGATTTTTGTGCACAAATACTTGTTGTTCAGGTTATTCAAGTGATTTGTAAACAAAAAAGGCCTTCCTGTTCAGGAAAGCCTTTTTAAAATAAATATGAAATTTAGTCTTCGACAACCTCATTATTTGGCCCAATCTCCTCCTTAACTTCTTCCTTGAAGTACGATTTCTGGAAGATAAGAATGGCGATTACACCTACAGATATGGCTGCATCTGCAACGTTGAACACCGGCCTGAAGAAAATATAGTCTTCTCCGCCCCATATTGGAACCCATTTAGGGAAGATGCCCTCCATGATCGGGAAGTAGAACATATCAACCACACGGCCGTGAAATAACGTCGAATAGCCATATATTTTACCATACAACACAGAATCAATGATATTACCCAATGCACCGGCAAAAATTAATGCCACATTCAGTACCAGTCCTCTGTGGTATTTGTGTTTAATCAGGTGATGTAAGCCGTATCCGATTGCCGCAACCGCAGCAATTCTGAATAATGATAAAGCCAGTTTCCCAAATTCACCACCAAACTCCATTCCGAAGGCCATTCCATTGTTCTCCGTAAAATGTATAATGAACCAGTTTCCAATAATCTTGAATTCCTGACCGATATACATATTAGTTTTAATCCAGGTTTTCAATACCTGGTCTACAAGTAATACCAGGAAGATAACCAGTAAAGGTTTAGAATAGCCTTTCATTATGCTTGTTTCAATTTTGCTTCCATGCTTAAAGTTGCATGAGGTACAGCACGTAAACGTTCTTTCTGGATCAATTTACCAGTTTCGCGGCAAATACCATAAGTTTTGTTCTCTATACGTACTAATGCAGCCTCTAAATTCTCAATGAATTTTTTCTGACGTGCAGCTAATTGATTTAATTGCTCTTTCTCCAAAGTTGCGGAACCATCTTCCAAAGTCTTATAAGTACCCGAAGTATCTTCAGTACCATTAGAATTCGGGCTGCTTAAAGAATTTGTTAAGTTGAGAAATTCCTCTCTCGCCATACGCAGTTTATCCTGGATCAGTTCTTTAAATTCTTGTAGCTCGTTATCTGAGTAACGGGTTTTTGTAGGTTTTTCCATGTTAATTATTGTTTTGCAATCAAAATCTGTAGTTCAACATCATCGATTACTATTTTGTTTCCTTTATCTAAATTAGTTATCAAATTAATATCATCCGCTAATATTTCAGCGCAAATGTATGTTTTATTCTGGGCTACCGCTCCGGAGATCAAATTATGATTTTGTAAACTCACGGTAATGCGATCTGTCACCTCAAAATTAAGTTCTTTTCTTAAATTCTGAACTCTGTTGATCAGCTCACGCGATAAACCTTCTTCTTTCAACTCATCTGTGATTGTAACATCAAGAGCAACAGTAAGGTTACCAATGTTAGTTACCTGCCATCCAGGGATGTCTTCAGCGATGATTTCTACATCTTCCAACAGAATTACATAACTTGTATCCGGTACAAGATAAGAACCTTCCGCTTCAAATTTGCTTAAATCTTCCTGGCTCATATCAGTAATGGTCTGCGCTACCGATTTCATGTCCTTACCAACCTTTGGTCCTAAGGCTTTGAAATTCGGTTTGATCTTTTTCTTAATGAAACCAGCAGTATCAGTGATGTACTCAATATCCTTGATATTAGTCTCCGACAAGATAATTTCCTTAACCAGTTCCACTCTTTCTTTGAAAGTTTTATCCAGTACAGGGATTAAGATCTTAGCTAACGGTTGACGAACATTGATGCTCATTTTCTTTCTCAGTGAAAGCACCATTGAAGAGATATTCTGAGCCAGCTCCATCCGTTCATTCAGTTCTATGTCAATCAGTGAAGTATCACCACTTTTCCACAGACTCAAATGTACAGATTGTTCAGCACCCTTTTTATTGATTGCTAAGTTCTGGTATAACCAATCTGCAAAGAAAGGCGCAACCGGAGACATCAGCTGAGAGACACTCATTAAACAAGTATATAAAGTTTCATACGCGGCCTTTTTATCAGCAGTCATTTCACCCTTCCAGAAGCGGCGGCGTGATAAACGGATATACCAGTTGCTTAAATGTTCATCTACAAAAGTCTGAATAGCTCTCGCTGCTTTTGTAGGTTCATAAGTATTATAACTTTCGTCTACCTCATTGATCAGGTTCTGCAACAGCGATAAAATCCATCTGTCCAGTTCAGAGCGATCCTGAACAGGCGTTTCATTATTCTCGTCAATTTCAAATTTATCAATATTCGCATATAAAGCGAAGAAAGCATAAGTATTGTAAAGTGTACCAAAGAACTTACGTCTTACTTCATCCAGACCTTCTGTATTGAACTTCAGGTTATCCCATGGAGAAGCATTGCTGATCATGTACCATCGGGTTGCATCAGCACTATAAGTATCGATTGTATGGAAAGGATCAACTCCATTGCCTAAACGTTTAGACATTTTGTTGCCGTTTTTATCCAGCACCAGTCCATTGGAAACCACGTTTTTATACGCGATTCCTTTATTGCCAATCCGCTCATTGATTGCTTTGATCTCATCACTGGTTTCGCTTAACATTACTGCAATCGCATGTAAAGTAAAGAACCATCCACGGGTTTGATCCACGCCTTCAGCAATAAAATCTGCAGGGTAGGCATTTTCAAATTCTTCTTTGTTTTCAAAAGGGAAATGCCATTGCGCATAAGGCATTGCACCGCTATCAAACCATACATCGATCAGATCCAGTTCGCGGGTCATTTTTTCTCCTTTTGAAGAAGTTAAGATCACATCATCCACAAAAGGACGGTGCATATCTTTCAATTCAAAAGCAGCTTCCATGAAACCAGCGTCTACAGATTTTTTGATCTCTGCATTCAGTTCGGCGATAGAACCAATACATTTTTCTTCAGTACCATCCTGAGTTCGCCAGATCGGTAAAGGAGTTCCCCAGTAACGTGAGCGGGATAAATTCCAGTCTACCAGGTTTTCAAGCCAGTTTCCAAAACGGCCTGTTCCTGTAGCTTCTGGTTTCCAGTTAATGGTTTTGTTCAAGGCTACCATTTTATCTTTTACAGCAGTAGTTTTAATAAACCAGCTGTCAAGAGGGTAGTATAAAATAGGTTTGTCAGTTCTCCAGCAGTGCGGATAGCTGTGTTCGTATTTCTTTACATCGAAGGCTTTGTTGTCTTCTTTCAGTTTAATGGCAATCAGGACATCCGTAGGCTTGAAATCAGGGGCTTTACGTTCCTCATCACTGTAATATTCTTCTTTGACATAATAACCGGCAAAATCTGTGACTTCATCCACAAATTTACCCTGCTTGTTGACTAAAGGAAGTTCATTACCCTGTTCATCCTTAACCATCACATAAGGCATGTTGTTTTCTTTGACTACACGAAAATCATCCGCTCCGAAAACAGCTGCAAGATGCACAATACCAGTACCGTCTTCCGTAGTCACATAGTCTGCCGGAATTACACGGAAAGCTTTAGCTTCTAACTCAGCATTAGTCACGTAAGGCATTAACTGGTGATAAGTTAACCCAACCAGGTCTTTGCCGGTAAACTCAGCGGTAATAGTCCATGGAATCAGTTTATCACCACCTTTATAATCTTCAAAAGAAAGGTCTTTGGCCTCAGCTTTGAAATGTTTCCCAACCAGGTCTTTAGCCAGTATTACACTTACTGGAAGGAAAGTATATTGATTGAAGGTCTTAACTTTTACATAATTTATTTTTGCACCAACAGCTAAAGCACCATTGGACGGTAAAGTCCATGGCGTAGTTGTCCAGGCAATAAAGGCTGTTTCTTCCGTATCGTTTTCAAATAAAGAAGACAGTGCCGCATGCTGCTGCTCTTTTTTTATAAAGAACTGCGCAGTGATCGACGTATCTTTCAGCATTTTGTAAGTACCCGGCTGGTTTAGCTCATGCGAACTTAAACCAGTTCCTGCAGCAGGAGAGTATGGCTGTACGGTGTATCCTTTGTATAAAAGCCCTTTGTCATAAAAGGTCTTTAAGATCCACCATAACGATTCAATATATTCGTTTTCGTAAGTGATATATGGTTTTTCAAGATCAACCCAATAACCCATTTTCTCGGTCAGGTCATTCCATATATCTGTATAACGCATCACTTCTTCACGACAGGCCGCATTGTATTCCTCTACGGTAATCTTAACCCCGATATCAATTTTAGTAATTCCTAATTTCTTCTCTACTGCAAGCTCAATTGGCAAACCATGTGTATCCCAGCCACCTTTACGTTTCACCTGGAAACCCTTAAGAGTTTTATAACGGCAGAAAATATCCTTAATAGCACGGGCCATGACGTGGTGAATACCAGGCATTCCGTTAGCTGAAGGCGGACCTTCATAAAAAGTAAATGGGTTTGATTTCGGACGTGAAGAAATACTTTTTTCAAATATATTTTCTGCCTTCCAAAACTCCAGTATCTCCTTGCCTATCTTAGGTAGTTCTAATTGTTTAAATTCCCTATACATCAATCCAGTATCTTAAAAAAAATGAGGATGCAAAGTTAAGGATTAAGAATTAAAAAAAGGTAGATATAAAGGAAATACATTGATCTTCAAAAACTTAAATTGGTTTGGTTTTTGATGTTTATATTTACGTTGTATAAATTAATAATAATAATCTTCAGATTATGATCAAAGTAATGAAACTTCAAAAGGCGGTATTCGCCATGATTCTAGCTTTACTGGTACTTGCCGCTTCCCAGATAATGAATTCAAGTCATATACAGGCAGCAAATACGTAATGGAAGTCTCGGGATTATTGATGATGCTGGCTGCAGTTCTTTTTCTTTATCCTATTTTATTTGCAAGAAAAGACAAAGAAGGCTGTGTAGAGCTTGATCCTGAGGCACCGGTTGAAACTCCGAAACCAGTTGAAGAATAAGCAAGATGCCATTCTTGTTTAAAAAATATACCCTTTTAATTTCAAGACAATAAGTATTCCGATACATAACAGACTAAATCCGGCGATACCGGTACCCATTAACTGATCCGTATTACCTTTAATAAATACTGGCTCATTATTTTTATCAATAAATTGAAGTGCCCTGTTAACACTTATCTCTTCATTCGAGCTCATATTGAGATAGTTGGTGTCATAATAAATATCAATGATATCGCCTTTCTTTAATTGATACATTTTTTCCAGGTCCGGTTTAAAGTCTCCGCTTTCCTTTCCTATAAAAACTTCAAATACTTCCGGGCTGCTGTCAATCATAAAGAAGCACATTTTTCCGGCATTACGCTCGTCTATATTTTTATAATTATCTGATAAAAATGTAATTGCTCCGGTAGTCTTAGTCAGGTCGCCTTTAGTTTGCCCTGCTTTTAAAAAGATAATTAGCCCGAAAATAGCAAGGCCTAAAAAAGTAAGTGCCGCTTTCCAGAAAAGAGGTTGTTTAACAGGTTTCATTAGTTGTTTTTAAGAGCGGCGAATATCGAAAAGAAAATTTGGTAATCAAGAGGTTATTTATACTAAAATAAAAGGCTGTATCTAAATGTGATGTGATCCCAAAAGTTAGACAAAAACTTTTGGGATCACATCACATTTAGATACAGCCTTTTATTAACTGGAGGCGATCAATATAATTATATCCCTAATTTTTTCTTTAATTCTTTAGTTAACGCCGCTTTTGGCAAGACTAAACTTACGGTGTTAATTGCAAAGTAAGGTTCTGAGACCTCTAAATAACCATTCAATGGTCCTACATTACCCCACGAGTTTTTTACTTTAAAAAAGTATTTTCCATCTGCTGCCTGCTCTAGTCCCATGATGTGCATTAAATGATCGTCCTCTGTAGTGAGGTTTTCATATAACTGCTGACGAAGCTCGGGAGTATAAGCCCGCTCTTTTATAGTTGGATTCAGTACAGGTGCATTCACTGCTGTGGTATCTGTAAATAACATGGCGTAACCTTTTTCCATTTGGAAGTCTTCGTTGCTTACATCTGCATCCCACATCACTGTGTATCCGTCTTTCAATGCCGTTTTGGTCATGTCAATCATATCTGCTAAGGGAAGATTATAAAAAGACCCATTCGCAAAATTATCAGCGGTCTCTAAAATAAACTGTGAATAATAAGGATGGTGCGTAAACGAAGTAATGTTTACATAATCATTTGCATCAAACTTTAAGACTTCTTTAGCGAAAGTTTTAGCGGTATAATTTTTTCCTTTATAATCAAAATTTGCCGGCGGATTACCAATTTTCTGATTTAAAATCTGTTCAAATCCCTGAAGCCAGTTTGCTGCTATAGGACGCTTTTTTAAGACATTATCCAAATAATTATTTAAAGTATCCATTAAGCCGGTATGGTCAGGGATTTCTCCTGTAACTCCCTGAAAGGTCTCTTGTGGCATAGCTCCATATAATGCAATTCCACGAATCAGGTCATGACCAAGACCACCCTCGCTAAACTGAGCCTTGCCCTGACGCAAAATATAGTTTTTTGCTTTTTCTATATAAACATTGCGGGCAATGTACATTTCAGATAGATTTAATTCACCTAATCCTTTGCGTAGAGTCTCTGACTCTACCAGTGAGGTCGTAGAATAATTCCAGCACGTTCCTGATTTCCCCTGATTTTTAATTGAGGTAACAGCATTGTCTTTAATCGTTTTTAACGGATTTTCCTGTGCCTGTGCAAATAGGGCAGCGCCTATTCCAAAGATAAGAAAGAGAATTCTTTTCATGATATCAATGTTTTTTAGGTTATAGTTAGCTTAATGCTCTAAATTAAGAAAAATACCAGATACAAAAATAGGCTGTATCTGAAACGATACAGCCTATTATAAAAAATACCAGAAGCTGAGTACAAAAAGTTAATGAGCAGTAAATAGCCTTAGTATCTTTTTAAAGATTTCATTGTTAGGATAAGTTCCTGTGAAATCACCAGAATGCGGGCCATAAGCATAAACCGGCACCATAATATTCGTATGATCGTTTGTACTGAACTCGCCCTGAATTCTGCCTTCCGCTGCAGAAGCATCTAATAAAGTAAGTCCACCAGTTTCATGATCTGCAGTAATCAGAACCAGCGTTTCGCCATCCTGATCTGCAAAACGTAAAGCATCGCCCACCATTTTATCAAAATCATGTAATTCGGTCACTACATATTTTAAATCGTTGACATGGCCTCCATAATCAATCTGCGCACCTTCGGCCATAATAAAGAAGCCTTTTTTATTTGCAGACAAAAGTTTAATGGTCTGTTTTAACGATTGGGAAAGCATATCTCCTCTGCCATCTTTTACAGGGCGAGTGGCAGAATCCGGTAGTAAAACCAAATGCTTGCCCTTGCTTTTCTGTTTAAAATCTGCAATTGACTTGCTTAATGTATAACCCTTACTTTCCAGTTTAGTCATTAAAGTCTGATCTGGATTCTGAAGAAAACTCTTCTGATTAGAACCTACCAGGATATCTACATGACTATCCAGAAAATCCTTCGCAATAGCTTCACTGTAAGAACGATCTAACTGATGTGCATAAAAAACGGCTGGAGTAGCATCGGTAATATCGCCAACACTGATAATGCCGCTTATCAAACCATAAGTTGCTAAAGTGTCTACCAGGTTAGTTCGTTTTTTATCATCCGGGCCCATCCCGATATAACGGTTATTTGTTTTCTCGCCCATGGCAATAGCCGATCCGCCAGCGGCAGAATCTGTATTTCCAGAATTAGAAGCCGCAGTTTGTGAAAAGCCACTGTTACGAATCATCGCGATGTTCAGGTTTCCATGATTAGCAATCCATCCTGCATGAATTTGTGCTAAGCCCATTCCATCACCAATTAGCAGAATTACATTTTTCACCTTTTTAGCAGTACCATCAACTTTATAGGCTGGCTGATAAACCGGGTAAGGAACCGGATTCGTGTAAGTCAGTTTATCTTTTCGTAAATAAAAATCACGCAGTTTTTCTGGTGCATCTGTATTAATCCAGTCTACTCCGAATTTCTCTAGTTCTAACCACGTATTCGGGCTATCCTGGGTAGCCCAGAAACGGAAAGGCTTACCCTTTTGATGTGCCGCATCAATAACCGCTTTCAGTTTAACCTCATCGATATGCGTTGGTGTACCTTTACCATTCCAAACAGTATAGTGTGTTAGCTCATCACTGATCATGGCGACACGTTCCAGCTCTGCATCTGTGTAAACGGTAGTTGGGCGGCCGTCAAAAGAAATCAATGCTGGATAGTCTTTAAAGTTTGCTGGTACAGGCATATCTCCGCTGATCACAATACTAACCGCATCCGGATTAATTGGTCTGTTTACCATATCCTGAAAAGGTTTTAGTTCTTTCAGTAATTGTGGTAAAACATGCGGATAATCTTCTTTGACATCAATAACCAATTGTAATTTCAATTTGGGGTCCTTATAAGGATGATTCCCATTTTCTTTATACAACCGGTATAACGGTTCCAGGTATTGTTTTAAAAGCGTCGCCTCTGGTTTGATTTCTTTTAATTCATGGGCGACAAATAACTGGCCGTCTTTTAAAAAGACATCAGCTTCAATAGACCCCATGCCCGCATAGTAAGCGCGGAGCAAAGGGATATTCTGTTTATAGTCATTATGACTATGCCCTGAATTGGCTGATAAAGGCTGCTGTGCCTGTGTTTGCACCGCCAAAAGCAGCAGTGCAAAAAAAGTATAGCGGGATAATTTATTCATATGCTTAAATTTATTTATCTACCAGCCGGCATTTTGTTTAATTATACCACCGCTGTTATCAATTTCCTTTTGTGGAACTGCCCAGACATCATGTACCTGAGGATTAAATTTTCTTGCAGGCCAAACGATTGCACCGCTAAATCCATGTGCAGGCTGTGCATAAGCAGCTTCTGCATCTCCCCAGCGTACCATATCACGATGTCTGTCTGCCCATTCTCCGGCAAGTTCACTGCGGCGTTCTCTTTTCAGATCTGCCAATGTCATTCCGTTAACAGCTGGCAGTTTTGCCCTCACACGAATCCTGTTTAATTCTGTATCTCCAGCACCAGCACCACGTTGCATGATTGCCGCTTCTGCTTTAATCAGCAAGACCTCTGCAAAACGCAGCAACGGAAGGTTTAAATCTGTAGTCGGGTGATCTCCACTTGGACTGATATGTTTACCAACTGGATCAGCAAAACTAAACGGGTCCATATATTTTCTGAACTGGAAGCCAGACAAGCTATTCAGAGAGGCATAAACCTTGTCTTCACCGAAAAACATAAAATGATCGCCAGGTTTTAAGATGGTCGCTTCACGGCGGATGTCACCTGCCTGATAAGAATCATATAATTCTTTGGTTGGCACATAGTATCCCCAGCCATTGTATTTACCCCAGCCTTTATTTTCGAGCATAACACCTGGAAGAATACTTCCCCAGCCGCCAGTACCAGCAGGTGTTGAAACAGCAGACCAGACATATTCCGGGCCCCAGTTATTTGTTGCCTTGAATACATCAGCGAAATTTGGCATCAGGTTACGTTTACCAAAATTGATTACAGAATCAGCATATTTTTCTGCATTTGCATAATCTTTTTTATACAGGAAGGCTTTAGATAATACCGCCCATGCCGCTACTTTGTGCGGACGACCATAATCTGCCGGACTCAGCTGATCAAAATAAGGAAGATAATTTGCTGCCTGTTGTAATTCGCTGACCAGGTAATCATAGTCCATGTTCACATTTGCTGCTCTCGGGGTAGCGTTAGGGTCATCCATATTTGCCCTGGTTACAATAGGAACTCCTGCTTTAGCGTTACCATAATTAGAAGCTAACTGGAAATACATGTATCCGCTGGTAAAATAAGCTTCTCCAATCAATCTCTTTTTCAAAGCAGCATCCATCTCGATAGCGGGTACGTAACGGATCACATCATTCGCTCTTTTGATAGACGCATATCTCATTTTCCACTGACCTTCAGTATAGTCACCACCAATATAAGCAGAGTTAAAGTCTCTGACGTTATCTCCCTGGGCTTTTACGCGACCAGTAACCATATCATCACTGGCGTTAATAAACCAAAAGAAACCGCGACCATAGAAGTTTTCATCGTCGTACATTTCGTACATCGCATTGACGCCTTTCACGGCATCACTGCTGGTCTTCCAGAAATTACCCTTTGAAGGTGCCCCCTCTGGAGTAATATCCAATTGTTTTTTACAAGAGCTGCTGGTTACAACAACTGTTAAACCAGCGATTAATATATAAAGTAAATTCCTTTTCATTGTGCTTAATTAAATACGGTTTAAAAATTCAGACTTGCTCCAAACAGGAAGGTTCTGGCTTGTGGATAACGGCCTACATCTACACCAAAATCATCCATTCCTACTTCAGGATCAAAACCAGAATATTTAGTTATCGTGAACAGATTGTTTGAAGTTAGATAAATACGCAGGTTACTTATCTTAACGGTTTTCAGCAGGTCTTTAGAAAAGGTATACCCTAGGGTTGCACTCTTTAATCTTAAATAAGAACCACTTTCCAGATAAAAATCAGATGTTGTAGAGAAGTTTCCATTGGCATCGCTTGCGGAAATACGTGGAAGATTACTTCCAGTATTCGTTGGGCTCCATGCATCCAATACTCCATTTAATAAGTTGTAATTCTGACCACTACCAGCGTTCAGACCTGTGTATTTTAAGGCGTTAAAAACTTTGTTTCCTTGTACACCCTGTGCAAATAAGTTTAAATCAAACCCTTTGTAGCTTGCATTGAAGCTAAAACCATAAGAGAAATTCGGGTAAGCACTGTTTTTAAACACCCGGTCATTGTTGTCAATTTTGCCGTCATTGTTTGCATCTACAAAGCGGAAATCTCCGGCTTTTGCATTGGGCTGAATCATATTTCCGCTTGCATTTTTGTAGTTTTTAGCTTCTGCATCAGATTGGAAAATACCATCGGTTTGTACCACATAGTAAGAATATAAAGGCTCACCAACTTGTAAACGGACAGGAGTAAGCGTACCGCGCACGTTAAAGTCTACGGCCCGGCTGGTTAGTCCATTTGGCAATGAAACTAATTTGTTGTTCATTTTAGTCAGGGTAGCACCAATGCTGTACTGGAATGCAGCTTCTGGTTTATTGCTGTAATTTAATCCAATCTCAACGCCTTTATCTCTTGATAAACCACCATTTGTCCATTGTCCGTCAACACCAGTAGTACCAGGTAAAGGCTGATAGATCAACATATCTTTTGTATCCTTGATGAAATAATCAGCAACCAGGTTTAACCTGTTTTTGAAGACGCCAAAATCAAGACCGATATTGGTCTGTTTAGATTTAGCCCAGGTTAAATCAGGATTAGACAAGACATTTTCGTAATAACCCAATAATTGTCCCGGAGTCTGTCCGATATAAATATTGGTTTGCTGCAGGGGAGGGTTTACCGCCTGGCTGGGTACACTGCCAAGATTACCCAGTAAACCATAACTTGCCCTGATTTTCAGGTTACTGATCCAGTCTGTTTTACTTAGGAAATCTTCTCTGCTGATTAACCATCCTGCAGATGCTGAATAATAATTAGCAAAACGATTTTTCTGTGCAACCAAAGAAGTCCCATCTCTTCTTCCAATTAAAGAAAGCAGGTATTTGCTTTTGTAATCATAATTTGCACGGGCGAAGAATGAAGTCAGCGCTTGGCTAGAGACATCACTTACTGGTAAAAATGGTTTGGTAGCATTGATCATGTAGCGGTATTTTGGTGCTTCGTCATCAAAACCCTGCGCAAAAACGTTGAGGTATTCTCTATGTGTTTTCTGATAAGAAAAACCACCAATTACATTGAGGTGATGTGAACCAAAAAAGCGATCATAAGTTAAAACCTGCTCAATTAAGAGGTCATTTGTGTCCTGAGAAGTCTGGGTAAGCTGATTAAAGTCGAAAATTTTACCAATCTCAGGAACTTTAGTCTGGAAGCTTTTACTGTTGTTAAACGTTTTAGTTAAGGATAAGTTAGAACGGAATTTTAACCCTTTGGCCAAATCCAGTTCAGCATAAGGATTGGCAACAATCGTGTTGATCGGGTTGCTGACATCAAGCCTCTTCAAATAAGCAACAGGATTGATGATATCTCCATAGGCACCTGCATAGGCTAGAGGCAGACCTGAAAATGCACCAGTTTCTGTATAAGGAGCAATGCTTGAAGGATAGAAAATAGCAGATATAATCGTACCTGTGTATGCACTTCTTGTATTTGCTCCATTGATGTTAGAATTATTGGAGTTGTATCCGTTTCCATTCGTATAATCGTAGAAGAAATTTTCTCCTACTTTCATCCAGGAGTTAATACGGTGCTCAGAATTAATCCTGAAGTTATAACGGTTACCATAAGTATTTAGTAGTGTTCCTTCTGCTTTACGGTAGTTGAAACTCAGATAAAAACTCGATTTGTCGTTTCCCCCGCTCATCCCCATACTGTAATCCTGGATTAGACCGGTTCTGAAAATCTCATTGATCCAATCTGCACGGGTAATCTGACCATCAGGGTATTTATCTGCATTGAAGGCATCTTTGCGGGGTATACCTGCATTATCTGCAGCCAGATTTGAAACGTCTGCAAATTCTTTAGCATTTAATGATTTAAGTTTTTTCCAGGCAGTTTGTGTACCCACTTTGGCGTCGAAAGTAATATTCAGTTTTTGGTTGGCTCCTTTTTTAGTCGTGATCAGGATTACCCCGCCCGACGCCCTTGCTCCATAAATTGCGGCTGCTCCGTCTTTTAAGACTGAAATCGATTCTATGTCATTTGGATTAAGTACTGGTGTACCATAATACAGTGATCCGTCAATTACATATAAAGGACTTTCTCCGTTAATACCACCCTGTCCGCGGATGTTTACTTTTGCAGTGGCCGATGGGTCACCACTTTCAGTTACCACCACAACACCTGGTGCTTTTCCCTGTAAAATGCTACCGATATCGTTCACAGATCTGGAACCCAGTTTATCCAGTGCTACTTCTGCAACAGCTCCGGAAATGGTCGCTTTCTTTTGTGTACCATAACCAACAACTACAACTTCATTCAGCTGAGAGTTGTCTTCTACCAATACAATATTGATGATTTCTTTTCCGTCAATTTTTACTTGTTTGGTTTTATAACCAATCATTGAAAAGATCAAAGAAGATTCTTCAGGAGCTGAAATGCTATATTTTCCATCCGCATTGGTCGTTGTTCCCTTTGTTGTTCCTGATACTTTTACAGAGACACCTGGCATAGTCAGTCCGGTAGAATCTTTGACTATTCCGGAAACCGTACGATCTGTTTTTTTTACTGGTACCGGAATTTTTTTAAGGATGACATAATCACCTTTTTCCAGGCATTCAAATCCAAGTTTATGCAAAACCAGTTCAACTTTCTCATTTTTAAAAGTCTCGTTCAGTGCTTGTTTGTTAATTGATAGCTGATCTTGATTGTAAACAAAATGAAGACCGGTCTTAGCTTCTATCTCTTTGAGAATAGCTTGTTGTGATTTGTCTTTGGTAATCGTTAAAGTAACTGTAGCACGATCTAATTTCTGGGCCATAGTGACAGAAGCGAAAAGCGTTCCGCAAAAAGTACAGATGACCGTGAAAATTAATAAAGAATACTTCATGGCTTTATAAAGGGCTGTTAACCTCTTATAGGAGGGTGTTTTCATATTGTTAATTGATTTTTGCGTTAATTAAAAGGTGTGTGAAATGAGGAACGGGCCGATCTGATCAGCACCGGTTAATGCATGAAGATTAGGTGTTCATTGCTTATCGATTTTAAATGATTTATGATCAGGGGTTGTCTTATATTTCAGATTGTACAGGCTGCAGATAATGTTGAGAATTTCTTCCGGGGTCTGTTTGCTGTGAAATGTTGCTGTACAGCCGAGTTCTCCAAGTGCGGCAGGATTCAGATCGATTTTGATAGTGTAGATATATTCTAATTTTTTCAAGGCTTGCTGAAGATTCATTCCTTCAAATACAATCCTGGTATCTGTAACAGGTGTCTGACTGATGATCGCCGTTTCTTTATTCTTGTCGTAAGTAATCTGCTGACCTTTAATCAAGGTGCCGAATACCTGGTTTTTATTCCCGACAGCTACTTTTCCGGTGCTTACTGAAATATTCATTGAATTGGAAGCTTTAAAAGCACGGATCGTAAACGAGGTTCCTAATACTTTTGTATAGAGTTTGCCTGGTAAGCGGACATTAAACGGGCGCTTTTCTTCATGTGCGATTTTGAAAAAAGCTTCTCCCTCTTCTAAAGAGATTTCTCTGAGTGAAGAAGCGAATTTTGCAGGGTAAGATAACCTGCTGGACTGACTTAAAGTGATTTCAGAGCCATCGCCCAGTCTGATTGTTTTCTTTTCGGTGGTACTGGTGCTGGTTATTGACGGGGCAGGCAGCAAGTTTTTTTGTTGTACATGAGGCGTGATTTTCCAGTAGCCAAAACCAATACCGCAAACGATGATTGTGGTTGCTGCAATCCGAAGGAATGTTGTATTGCGGAGAAAAGTTATCTTTGATTTAGCGGGCGGATGAGTATGTTGTTTATGGATATGCTGTTTTAAATTAGCCAGCATCCGGCGTTCGATCACAGCTTTTCTGCTCTGACCTAATACCTCATTTTTCCCATCATAAGCATTGTACCAGTTTTCAACCTGTTCAATTTCTTTAGGAGTAGCTTTAGCATCTAAATATTTTTTTAGCAGATCTTCTGCAAGCCTTTTGTCTTCCATCTACCAACTAGTCACTTAGAACTGTAAGTAGTACCGGCTCTGTGTGTTAACGTTAAGTTACCCTTATGTTAAAAGAAGAACACCGTCAGATAAGCGAGTCTTTTTCTGATAATTTTTAATGCTGCGGTCAATTGGTTTTTAACAGTCTGTATGGACAGGTTAAGTTCTGTAGAGATCTCGTTATTTGATTTTTCCTGTTTTCTACTCATAGAAAAGATCACACGCATCTGTTTTGGAAGTTCAGCTATGGCTTCATCCAATTCTTTATGAATTTCTTTGACTGCCAGTTCATTAGTTGGATAAAGGGGGGAGATGTTACCCGTTAAAGCATATAAATCTTCTCTGTATTTTGCTTTGGTCAGGTTAGCTTTGAAATAATTAATAACCCGGTATTTTACACAGCCCATCAAATAGGCTGTTAATGATTCTCTGATTTCAAGTGTTTCCCGTTTTTCCCATAAGGAGATAAAGACATCCTGCGTGATATCTTGTGCAATGTCTTCTGTCCCAACACGTTTGTAGGCTGCGTCAAAAACCTGCTCCCAATGTTTTTTATAAATAATTTCCATTGCAGTTTGATCGCCCTGTTTTAAGGAAGTTATCAGATCCATAGCTGTGTTGGTAATTTAGATTTCGACAAAGTTAAGGTACTGATATTGTCTTAATGTTACGTAAAAAATAAAAGGGCTGTTTTTTGACTGGTATAATTATTACGGGATAGGTTAAAGATTAAAATAATAGCAAGGATCTAATCAGATTAGGTATGGTTCAGAATGAATGCATATCAAATACACAATAGATACAGGGTAAGTCCACGTATTTACGATAAAAGGTGGACTAAACGTGGACTAGATGTGGACTAGACGTGGACTAGAGTTAAGCAGAAATCTTTTTTTGTCTTATCCTCGTATAGCTATACAGGTTATTGAATTAATTTTGAATTGACTATACAAGCAAATTTGTAATTCCTGTTTGACTTATACAAGTTGTATTTTCTTTTAGTTTGTATTTTTTGGGTTTCCATCTTTTTTTAAGCTCTCCTTGTTTAAGATGAGCCTGTTCGGGTGTTAGATAATCGCAACTAGCATGTGGTCTACTGTGGTTATACGTCTGAATACTCTCTCTTATCCTTCCATTAGTTTCTCTCAGTCCAGCATTAGATCCATAGAGATCAAACTCTGCTTTTAAGATCCCATTAACGCGCTCTGCAATAGCGTTCTCATATGGGTCTCCTTTTTCTGTCATACTAACTGCTATCTTACTATCTGTCAGCAGATCTATATATCCTTTGCTGCAATATTGCGATCCTCTGTCGGAATGATGTATAAGGTCTTTTTGAGGGTACTTCCTATTGCTTATTGCCATTTCCAGTGCATCTATGCAGCCCTGAGCCGAAAGATCTGTCCTGAAGGCCCATCCCATGATTTTTTTAGAATAGGCATCTGTGATCAGGCTGAGATAGCCCCATTGTTTTTTAAGATGTATATAAGTAATATCGCTTACCCAAACCTGTTCAGGATGATTGATGCTCAATTCTTTGATCAGATTATTGTATTTACGCATCCAATGCCTTGAATTGGTGGTTACCGCATTTCTTCTTCGTTGTCTGATATGTAGGCTATGTTCCCGCATCAGTCCGAAGAGATAGTCCCGGCCAATTTTGATACCGTGTTTTTCTAAGGGCTTGTGCAACATAAAATGTAGTTTTAAAGTACCTATTCTTTTTTGCGTTTTGCGGATATCAATCACATGCTGCAAAACGATCTCATCTTTTAATCCTTCATCCTGTAGCCTCCATTGATGATCATAATAAGCATGTCTTGTTTTGCCAAACAGTCTGCACAGCAACTTAATCCCAAGCTTAGGGAAGTCCTGTTTCATTTTGATGACTGCCTGGCACCAGACTTTTTTCTGATATCGATTTTAAGCTGTTCTTCAGCGATATCGATCATGGTGTCCAGGGCTTTGATCTTCAAATTGGCCTCTGCAAGGGCTTCTTGCAAGGCTTTGAGTTCTGTGTTATCAGATTGATTTGTTGTCTTTTTAACCACCTCTAAAGATTTGATATCGCTAATTTCGACATTTTCTTCTCTAAATTTCTTTATCCAGCCCCGTATTACACTCGGGTAAGAAATATCAAAGGCAATTTGAGCTTGTCTGACGCTCATTCCTGCTTCTACAGCGCGAAAAACAGACCTCTTTTCTGCCAGTGTATAGCTTTTGTGTTTCACTATACTTGAACCGTACCGATCTATCCAATCTTTTAGGGTGCAGCTGGCCATACCATATTCCTGTATAAGGTCTCGGCGGGGGACTCCTTGTTCTGCTAATTGAACAACATATGCGATTAAGCGCTTATCAAAGCGCTGTTGCTTGCCAATCCGATCTGAGTAAATAAACTCTGTTTCTTTTGTTTCCATACACTGTTTTTAGTGTATAGCTCTTTTAGGAATCGACATTTACCACGCGCTAAAATTATCTGCTGAAACCAGAAATCGTCACCTGTAGAGAGATTAATTTTTATTTGATAAATTTGAATTTATAAACAACCAGATATGTTCGCTAAAGAAATCTACCAGGAAAGAAGAAAGCAATTGAAATCAGTTATTGGCGAAGGAATTATTCTTTTGCCCGGAAATGAAGAAAGCGGGATGAATTTCAGGGATAACACCTATCATTTTCGTCAGGATAGCTGTTTCCTTTATTTTACAGGAATCAGCAGACCGGGTCTATGTCTGATTATTGATATTGATAATGATCAGGAAATTCTGTTTGGCGATGAACTTACTGTAGATGATATTGTATGGACAGGGGAACTTGAAACGATAGAAGCGCAGGCCGAAAGATCTGGAATTGCGTTTACAAGAAAGAAAACGGAAGTGTTAAATGCATTAGCCGGGAACAGAAATGTCCATTTTCTGCCAGTTTACAGAGCAGAAACTTCCATGAAATTAATAGACTGGGGATTGACTGGACAGCCTTCAGTGGCTTTGATTAAGGCAATAGTTGCGCAGCGTTCTATCAAAGGTGAACAAGAAATACAAGAAATAGAAAAAGCAGTTGGCATCAGCGTACTGATGCAGCTAAAAGCGCAGGAAATTGCCCGTCCGGGGGTTACTGAAAATGCCGTTGCAGCACAGTTACAAGCCGTTGCGATTGCGAACGGTGGCCAGCAGTCTTTTCCAAGTATCCTGACGGTAAATGGAGCAATTTTACATAATCATGCCAGTAATACTGTTTTGCAGGAAGGTCAAATGGTTTTATGCGATTGTGGTGCAGAGAATGATATGTTTTATGCAGGTGACTTAACCCGTACTTTTCCGGTTGGAAAATCTTTCACTCCGTTACAGCAGGATGTCTATAATATTGTTTTAAATGCGCAGCAAAAAGCAATTGATGCCCTTAAACCAGGTGTCTTATATAAAGATATTCATTTGCTTGCCAGCGAGCATTTGGTGCGTGGACTTACTGATTTAGGTTTGATGAAAGGTGACCCTAAACAAGCCGTTGCTGAAGGGGCACATACTTTGTTTTTCCAATGCGGTCTGGGCCATATGATGGGCCTTGATGTTCATGATATGGAAAATCTGGGAGAAGAATATATTGGTTATACCGAAGAATTAAAAAAGAGTAAAGCATTTGGGTTAAAGTCTCTGCGTTTAGGTAAGGCGCTTGAACCCGGCTTTGTTGTTACTGTTGAACCAGGGCTGTATTTCATCCCTGTATTAATAGATTCGTGGTCTGCCGAAAATAAACATGCCGGATTTATTAACTATGAAAAGGTAAAACAATTCAGAGATTTTGGCGGGATAAGAATAGAAGATGATTTTCTGATTACTGCAACGGGAAGCCGTTTATTAGGCCCCCCGCTGATTAAAACCGTAGCGGAAGTTCATGCTAACCGATAAGGCTTGGTATAAGGGGCGGTAAAATCTACATTTATAAAAGAATGCAGGGGGTATTGATATGTTCAAAACAATCTCCTAACTTAGCTTAGCTTAAACGTTTTACCTACTTAAACAATTAAGTCGATTTTAATAAGAGATAACCAAATAATTAACCAACAATTCACCATCTACCAAATCAATTTGTATGAACACAAAATTTAATGCAATCTTAAAAAAGACTGCAATCACTTCTGTAGGCCTTGTCCTTTTATTGGCTTCAGCCTGTAAGAAAGAACAGTCTCAAAATCCAGTTCCAAATGTTTCTTCCACTAAAACCGAGGCAATTGGCCAAACTGGTCCTCTTGGTGTTTGTTATGTTGAAGTAAACAATAATGATATTTTGAATGTCGGTAAGTATAAGTTAACGAACGGCAAACAGTTATTTGATATTGGGATAATTTTTGCTGCTAACATTAACTATAATACCACTACCCAAAAAGCAGAATTGTTTTTCAATCCCCAGGTAACTGCTGTATTGACAAATAAAGCCACTAAAATCAAGCCTCTTCAAGATAAAGGGATTAAAGTTATGCTTTCTATTTTAGGAAATCACCAGGGAGCAGGTTTTGCGAATTTCCCTACTCAGGCAGCAGCACAAGATTTTGCACAGCAACTAAGTGATGCGGTAACTACTTATGGCCTGGATGGAATTGACTTTGATGATGAGTATGCAGAATATGGTAATAATGGAACAGGACAACCAAATTCAAGTTCTTTTGTTTACCTGGTTACTGCACTTCGTCAGTTAATGCCTAATAAAATTATATCATTCTATAATATTGGCCCATCAGCTCAGAACTTATCTTACAATGGTGTAACTGTAGGTTCTAAAGTAAATTACGCATGGAATCCTTATTATGGTAGTTATTCTGTGCCTAACATTCCTGGTTTGACTAAAAGCCAGTTAGGCCCTGCTGCGACTGATATTATTGCAACGAGCGTATCTACTGCAACTACAAATGCCACTAAAACTGTGAAAGACGGTTATGGTGTTTATTTATATTATAATTTGACCAGCGCTAATAAGAGTACTTATTTATCAAGTATCTCAAAAGCTTTATATGGAGGTCAGGGTACAACTTATACACCATAGTACATTTTTTATTACACACAATTAGAAAAAAGGGGCGCCAAAAGCGCTCTTTTTTTATGGAGCAGAATTTTTGGTAGATTTTCCCGCTGTCTGGATTTACTTTACTACCAGTCATTTGGCGTAAATATTTGGGAGAACCCACATGACACAGAATTCTGGATATTAAAAAGGGACCTATTTGTTTATAACTAGTTCTGTTTAAAATTCATGAGCTAAAACCAATTTTACTTTATAAATTTAAACTGGCTGCTGGTAATTTTAAACGGTTACTGATTTACTGTCAAAAAGTAAATAGTTTAAAACAAATTGGCGCTGTGATCGTAGTAAAAGTATCATTATAAAAATATAGAAATGGATTCAAATCTTAACATTGAAGAGTTAGCTATTAACACTGTACGTACTTTATCAATCGATGCGGTACAGAAAGCGAATTCCGGACACCCGGGCATGCCTATGGGGGCTGCACCAATGGGGCATGTATTGTATGCGCACTATATGAAATACAATCCTAAAAATCCGGATTGGGCAAATAGGGACCGGTTTATTTTATCGGCTGGGCATGGCTGTATGTTACAGTACAGTTTGTTACACCTCACAGGTTTCAATGTCACTATTGATGATCTTAAGAATTTCCGTCAGCTAAACAGCAAAACTGCGGGGCACCCGGAGTATGGTTTGATAGACGGGGTAGATGTAACGACCGGTCCTTTGGGACAGGGCTTTGCGAATGGTGTGGGGTTTGCAATTGCACAAAAACACCTGGCAGCAAGATTCAATAAACCAGGATTTGATTTATTTGATTATAAAATCTATGCCATCTGTAGTGATGGAGACATGATGGAAGGCGTAACGTCTGAAGCTGCTTCTTTAGCAGGCCATCTGGAATTGGGAAATCTAATTTATTTGTACGATGATAACCATATCTCTATTGAAGGGGATACTGATATCGCTTTTACAGAAGATGTCTCTAAACGTTTTGAAGCTTATAACTGGCATGTACAGGAAGTGAGTGATGGAAATGATATTACCGCAATTATCAATGCGGTAAGAAATGCGAAAGCGGAGATTCACCGCCCATCTTTAATCAAGGTACGTACGCAAATTGCCTATGGCAGTCCAAATAAAGCAAACACATCAGGCTCACATGGTTCGCCATTAGGAGCAGATGAAATTAAACTGGTTAAAGAATTCTTTGGTTTTGATCCTTCAAAATCATTCTTTGTACCACCGGAAGTTGATAAATATTACCAGACTGCGGGTCAAAAAGGAACAGATGCGAATAAAAAATGGGATGAATTATTTGCGGAATATAAAGTAGCCCATCCTGAGCTGGCAGCGGCTTATGAAGCGGCACACAACGGTGAGCTTCCGAAAGGCTGGAAAGATTCCCTACCTGTTTTTGCCCCATCGAAAGATAAAATGGCTACCCGTCAGGCTTCTGGAAAAGTATTAAATGCAATTGCTTCCAGTTTACCGGGACTGATTGGTGGAGCAGCAGATCTGGCCCCGTCTACAGACACGAACTTAAAAGAATATACCTCTTTCACTCCTGAGGACAGAACTGGTCGAAACTTTCACTTTGGTATCCGCGAACATGCCATGGGTTCTGCTCTTGTGGGAATGGCTTTAACCAAAGGGGTAATTCCTTTTGGAGCGACTTTTCTGATGTTCTCGGAGTACATGCGCCCACCAATCCGTTTGGCGGCCATTATGAAAATCAGACCTATCTTTGTATATACGCATGATAGTATAGGTCTTGGAGAAGATGGGACTACCCATCAACCCGTAGAACAATTGATTTCTTTGCGTTCTATCCCGAATATTACCCTGATTCGTCCGGCAGATGCAAATGAGACAGCACAAGCCTGGCGTGTAGCTTTGGAGCATAAAGACGGGCCGGTAGTATTGGTTTTCACCAGACAAGGTTTACCGGTACTTGATCAGGAGAAATACGGAAAAGCAGAAGGTCTGGAAAAAGGTGCTTATATTTTATCCGAAGCAGAAGGTACAGCAGAGCTGATCCTGATTGCTACCGGTTCTGAAGTAGCCCTGATTCTGGATGCTCAGGCAAAACTAAAAGAAAGTGGAATATCGGCACGCGTTGTCAGTATGCCGTCGTGGGAACTCTTTGAAAAACAAGATGCTGCTTACAAAGAAAAAGTTTTCCCAAAAGCTATCCGTAAGCGTCTTGCTGTAGAAACCGGATCACCATTGGGTTGGCATAAATATGTAACAGACGAAGGAGACATTATTGCGATGCATACTTTTGGAGAATCTGCACCGGCAGAAGAGCTGTACAAAGTATTTGGTTTTACCATTGATAACGTAGTTGCCAAAGCCAAGGCACTGCTAGGCAAATAAAACAATTTATAGTAAATAGAAAAGCCTTCAGATGATCATCTGAAGGCTTTTCTATTTACTGCTCTTTTCCAGTTTTCCTTCCGATTTTTTAAGATATTTACTGAGAACAGCTAACCGGCCATATACGTTTGAGAATCATTCTATATGTTATTATAAATTATGATAGAAATACCAAAAGATATACTGAGTAATAATCCATATCTAAAGTTAAGGCAGGCTGACATGTACGCGGTGATTATTGAAAGTAAACATCAATATGAGGATGCGCTGCAAACTGGTCATTGTCTTGAACTCGTATTGTCGGGTTCAATAGATGTTAGGTCTGGCGGTCATGTTCAAGGTCTTTCTGTGAATGATATCCAGTTCAGGAAGCGGGGTAATTACCAGCTATTTCCATCTGATAATTATAAGAGCTTACTCATCTTTATGGAAAATGAGTTTGTTTATGATTTTCTTGAAACTCACGTAATTGAGCGCAAGGACGAGAAATTTAATGTAGATTTAGCTCCTTACCTTTTTAAAACTACAGATTTTATTGCAGTCAATCGAGCTGAAGCTATTCAGCATATTCAGCATCCTCAGGAATATTCAAGATGCATTTTGAGGTTTATTACCCATCAGATTCTTTTGCAGATTCTGTCGGGCGACAGCTCAAGGACGTTTGCATCCTTTTTGAAATATTTGGTGAGTGAAAGGAAAATTGACCTCGTATATTTTATGGAAGCTAATTTTTCCAGACAGCTGTCATTAAAGGATATGGCAAAATTAACGGGTAGAAGTGTGAGTACCTTTAAGAAGGAGTTTGTAGAGAAATTTAATACTACGCCAATAAAATGGCAAACAAACAGGCGTTTAGAATATGCAGAATACCAGATTAAGAGTTCCAGTAATACAGTTTCTATGATTGCATATGCGAGTGGATTTGAAAATTTATCACATTTTTCAAAAGTATACAAGCAAAAGTATGGTGTGTCGCCCACTCGGGCGCGTGATTAAAAAAACAAACAAATAAAGCCTTACAACAAAGTTTGGCAATGCGGGGAATTGCAATTTCGGGTTATGAAAATATTAAGAAACACATTACCCGCATTGATATTGATAGATATTCAAAAAGCTTTTGATCACATTGACTATTGGGGAGGAGAACGGAACAACCCGGATGCTGAGTTAAACGCAAGGAAATTATTAGATTATTGGAGAAAAAATGATCTCCCACTGTTTCATATTCAACACTGCTCCGTTCATCCTGGTTCTTTGCTTGCAGAGGGCAACCCCGGAAACGAACATAAAGATATTGTAAGACCACTGACTGGTGAGACAATTATCAAAAAATCAGTAAACAGTGCTTTTATTGGTACTGATCTAAAAGAAAGATTAGATGCCGCAAACATTGATACTTTAGTGATCATAGGTTTGACCACGGAACATTGTGTCTCAACAACAGCAAGAATGGCCGCCAATTTTGGCTATAATGTCTTTGTTGCGGCTGATGCTACTGCTGCTTTTGCGAAAAAAGGGATTAATGGAGAGCGATACAATGCGGAGACCACACATCTAACTGCATTATCTCATTTGAACGAAGAATTTGCAATCATTGTGAACACTGATGAAATAATTCGTCAATTAGAAGAAACCATGTAGACCTCCTGAGTAGAAACTACCTGTCCCACCATGTCCTGGATGTCAGTAAATCTCCTCCTGGCAGCCTTGCCACAGCCGCTCTATAATTATCTGTATTATTCAGCACTTCTGTAGACAGGTAAATCAATCTCCTTGGAATCGTTCCATTCGTTACATTTCCCGGATAATTAACTGGAGTTAATACAGGATACCCTGATCTTTTCCAATTCATCCAGCTCTCAATAAAGTTAAAAGAAGTACCGGTGGTGATCCAGTATTGCGTATTAATCATTTCAAAAGCCTTATCGCTGCTAGATTCATCCAGCGGATGCTTCATTACATACACATTGATTGCCTCTTCAGGAATAGCCGCCATTTGATCCAGTTGCCGCATAGTCTGTAAACCACCCCTTAAACCGTTCGCATAATGTCCGGCAGCCGTTCCAGGAACATTCCATCCCCTTATTTTAGCTTCGGCCAGCAATAGCTCAATTTCGCTATAAGTCATAATAAAGTTCGGACCACTCAATTTCAAATAGACAGCAGTCCTTGGTCTTGAATATTTTCCAAGCGGAGCAAAATCGGCACCTGTACCCGTTCCACCTGCATATTCAGGAGACTTACTGATATCGAAAGCCCCACCTGATAAATCATAACCATTCGGTAGACCCAGTTGTACCGCAGCATCCGTATTTCCTGCAAGCTTCTCATTCATATTATTCGCTAAACCACTTTGCGGCACCTCAGCAATCACCCCGAGCCTGGGATCATCATTTTTTCTCAGTTCATCGATTAAAGTTTTGCTCCATCTTACCTCCCGGTAATCTGAAATTGTACGTAAAGCTAGAGAAGTACCATTCTGAGCATCCAGGTTTGACTCATCAGTAAGTACAATGGCATTATCACTGTTGTCAGAAAATACGCCGGCAGCAGCAGCTTTTTCGACCCATAACCTTGCTTTGTCTGGTGCAATTTTTGTTAAACGCATGGCTACCTTTAACATTAGTGAATACCCGAACTTCTTCCATTGATTAATATCACCTTTGTAAAATAAATCTGTAGACGGTTTCGGTTTTGACGGATCTAAATTATGAATTGCCTTATCCAGATCCGTCAGCATTGAATTGTAAATATCCTCCTGTTTATCATATACCGGATATTTAATTCCCTCTCTTGCTTTTGATGCTTGAGAATAGGGGATATCACCATAAGTGTCGGTAATTCGTTGTAAGATTAGTACGAACATAATATCACCAATATTAATCAGGTTTGAATACGCAACCGGATCTTTGTCTCTTGCAAGACGCTGCATCTCTCTGATTGTTGAAGCATCAGCATAACCCTCATCAAATATTCTACCCTGATAATCCGTAAAACTGCCTGCATTCACATATTTATCCCCATTGTTATAATAAAGATAAGTAGAGGCTAGCAATTGCATCATTGTACTTTGATAGAGTAATTGATAATAACCTTTATTTGAGGACTTGAACTGTGCTGTTGAAAGCAATTCATCAGGATTATAAGATTCGGCTGGTAATTTTGTTGGGTCCGTATTGATTTTATCCAGTTGCGCTTTACTACAGCTACCCAGCGTAACGATTAAAAAACTTAGCAGAAATATAGAGATCTTCTTCATTGTTTTTTTGTTTGTTGAAATTTGAAATTGACATTGATTCCGAAAGTTCGTGTCGCGGGAAAAGAGGCCCCCTCAATACCAGCATAATTCAGCATGGACGAAAACTCAGATTCGGGATCAATATTTTTAGTGTATTTAACCAGTGTCCATAAATTTCTTGCAACCAGATCAATAGAAATGGCACTGAAAGGTGTTCTTTTTAAGCTGTTTGCGGGGATTGTGTAGCCTAAAGTAACTTGCCTTAGTTTGATAAAACTGCCATTCAAAACGGATAATGCTGAAATATTGGTTGCCAGTTGCGGATAATAGTTATAGGCGGGTACACTGGTCGTGTTGACTGTGCCATCAGGATGTACCCCTGAAGCAATAATACCTGTTTCTCTTCCTTCCAGAGTCGCTTTATTTAACCCAAATACATAAGAATAATTTTCGGTGGCCGATAAAATCTTATTGCCATATTTGAAGTCAATTAACATTGATAAATTGAAATTCTTATAATAAAAGCTATTGCTGAACCCGCCATAAACATTTGGCAGTGTATTTCCCATCGCTTTTAATTCTCCACGTGCTGGTACACCATCAGAACCAATAATCATATTTCCGTTGGCATCCCTTAAATAATCGTAGGCCATGATTTGCGTAATCGGCTTTCCTACCACCAAAGCAGTATACGCATTTAGCGGTCTATAAGTTCCTGCCAAGGTATATTGGCTGCTTCCATCAATAGAGATTAAACGATTATTGATATGACTGAAATTTAAACTGGTTCTCCATTTGAAATCTTTTCGATCTGCAACTATGCCTTGTAATAATATTTCAATCCCTTCATTCTTTGTTTTACCGAGGTTCACATAAGCAGAAGTGAAGCCAGAGGTGACTGATTGTTTCGCGTTAATAATTTCATTATTAGTGATCCGGTGGAAATAGGTAAAGTCAAAGAACAACCGGTTATTCAAGAGTTTTAAGTTAACTCCTGCCTCGAATTCGTTCAGGGTAAACGGTCTTAGATTATAGTTTGGCAAATCTCTGGAGAAATTGCCCAGAGGAACTCCATTTACATCACTGGTAGAAGAATAATAGGTTTGCGTGGTATAAGGTTGTATAGGTTCTCCACTGGTTTTTGCAAAACTGGCTCTTAATTTACCATAATTAAGTCCTTTCAGTTTCAAGAGATCTGAGAAGACGAAACTGGCAGAAACACCAGGTACAAAAATACCCCTGTTGTCTTGTGGTAAAGTGGAGTATACATCATATCTGCCCGTTGCAGACAGATTTAAATAGTTTTTGTAGTTTAAATCCGCAGTATAGTAAGCAGATTCAGTCACTATTTTTCCATAAGTATTGTTATTAACTACAGTGATTAGATTTGATGGCGTATATAAATAGGGCACAATAAACCTGGAACCCATCAATGCTCTGGAATCCACTACTCTTTTTCGGAAATTGGTTCCTACAGAAACATCGATGTTAAGGTCTTCCGTGATATTTCGGTTTGCTGCCAGTAAGAAATCGCTGTTTAATTCTGAGATCTTTGAATCTCTCTTCAGATTAATACCTCCTTCTCCGTTGACAGAAAAGGCAGTACCAGTTGGAATAACATTCAAAACATCGTCTTTACTGAGATCATAACCCAATCTTCCTTGCAGGTAAATCCAGTCGTTAAACTTGTATTTGGCAGAAGCGGACGAAATAAAGCGGTTACGACCTGCATGATCTGCTTGTTTATTCAGGATAAAGTACGGATTGGTTTTATACTCATCATTATTCCATGGTGTTTCGGCCCCGGTATTTAGATTATATCCCGGGGCTAATGTGGCCTGATCAATATTTGTAGCCAGTGAAGCAATACCATAATTGGCATTCAATGGACCGTCACTCAGATAAGACCTGTTTTTATTATATTCTCTAATATAATTTCCGTTAAAAGTAACACTCAGTTTTTTACTCAGTTCGTGAGCGGTATACAGATTTATGGTCTTTCGGTCTAAACTGCCATTCCTGATAATAGATTGCTGACTCAGATTGGAGGCTGATAAATGGATGGTCCCATTTTGCCCGCCATGGCTTATGGAGACTGTATTGGTAAAGGCCGGTGCTGTTCTATAAAATTTTTGAATGTTATCTTTTACTGCCGAGTAGGGATGTTTATTCCCATCTGATTGAATTGTTGGTTGACCATCCAGTTGCTCACCCCAGCTATACAATCCGGAAGCAATAGCAGCAGCTACAGTTTCGGGTCGATGATTCTGTGTACCTTGTCCATAAGCATATTGGAAATCCGTACTGTTAACCGCTTTATCAAATGATAGATTGGTATTATATTCTACGGAAGTACCCGAGTTTTTCTTTGCGCTTTTAATAGTAATCAGAATTACGCCATTTGCGGCACGTGCTCCATAAAGGGCTGAAGCTGCGGAGCCTTTTAAAACGGTTATCGTTTCTACATCATCAGGATTGATATTACTGATTCCATCTCCATAATCGGGGCCCCCGTATTCATTTGCACTTCCACGTTGTGTATTGTCAATCGGGACACCATTAACCACAAATAATGGAGAACCGGCCGTCATACTTGCTGCTCCGCGAAGTAATATTCTTGCGGATGAGCTGGGCCCCCCATTGACACCGCTGATATTTAAGCCCGCTACCTGGCCTTCCAGTGCATAAACAACATTCGATTCTCTCGCTTTGGTTAATGAAGAACCGCTAATAGCAGAGATGGCATAACCAATTTTTCGTTCTTCTTTAGGGATGTTAAGTGCAGTGACCAGAACTTCATCCAGATCATTTTGCAGCGGATGCATAGAAATTTCAAGAGAGGTATTCTCCTTTACCGGAAATTCGCGATACTGATAACCTACCTGGCTCAGTACAAGTACTGAATTTGAAGCCGCGGGGATAGAAAATTCACCTTTATTATCTGTTTTAGTGCTCAAATGGGTGCCTTTGACTTTAATTGAGGTTCTTGCCAGAGGTACTGCATTCTCATCGGTGACTTTTCCTTTGAGTAACCGAGGAGTCTTAGACTCACTGGATGGTCTGATAGCAATCAGGTTATTTTCCAGTAATTTATAAGTGAAGCCGGTATTCTCCAGCAGTTTATCCAATACTGCAAAGATTTCTTTATTTTGAACTTTGAGCGTGATTTTTTTGGAGGGGATATGAGATTCGCTATAAATGAAGTGATAAGTAGTTTGATTTTGTATGGCATTAATTACTTGCTCAAAACCAGCAGATTTTAATTTCAATGTTACCTTTTGTTGTGAATAGGCATTCAGGGCGACTTGAAAAGCAAAAAAAATCAGCAGTTTGACTACAGTCTTCATCTATACATTTACGCTTAGTGGAAGCTATATCAATTAACGATATTATTTCACATGGTAAAGATAGATAGTTTTTCCTTGAATTTTATACTCAAAAGGGGTGATGAACTGTAACGCTTTTAATGCTGCTGTTAAACTTTCTTTTTCAAACTCTCCTGTGAACTTATAATCCTTAAGTTCAGCTGATTTGAATATGAAATTTACACCGTACCATCTTGATAAACGCAGGCTTAACTGAGAAAAGGGTTCATTTCTGAACAGGAGTTTATTGTTCATCCAGGAGATTTCTGGAATAGCATTTTTATCACCTTTATAATAGGTGATCGGTGTGATACTATAGATATCTCCATTTAGGTGTTCAGAACTGCTTTCGGCAGCATGGGTTAAGGTGAACTTTTCTGCAGGATTTAACAGAATTTGTTTCGCTGGTCTTTTATTCAGTGTGATTTCTACTTTCCCTCTCAGCAATGTAGTCTCTGTTGCGTGTTCGTTGGGGTATGATTTCACGTCAAAAGCGGTCCCCAACACTTTAATGCTTATATTTTTAGTATGTACAATGAATGGATGCTGATGATCTTTTGCAACATCAAAAAAGGCTTCTCCACTTAAGTAGACTTCACGGGTTTGTCCGTGAAAAGTGGCAGGATATTTAATTTCGCTTACTGCATTTAAAGTGACTTTACTTCCATCAGCAAGAATCAGTGTAGAAGTTTGCCTGCCTGGGGTAGCTGATTTTTTCCAGGTTATAGCCAGGTCAGGGTTCTCTATATTTTTTTTATGGAAAAACTGATAAGCGAAAAAGGTACAAAGGCCGAAAATGAAAATGGCGGCAATACGATACCACTGATTGAATGATTGGTTTGCAGATTTTGAATTGAAAATCGGTTTAGGCTCAGCACCAACTGTATTGATTCTTTGTTTGATTTGCTGGAAGATGACATCTATATTTTCATATGGACGATTCTGCTGTTGAAAATAGGCGGTTAAAGATTCATATTCACGTCTGTAATCTTCATTTTCTGCAAGCATTGCCATAAAACCCTGATCGTCATCGGCAGAGATTTCTCCCGATAATTTTTCGCTAAGTAATTCAGTGAATTTTTGATCAGTCATTTGACGTTATTTATGCTTTGTATAGAGTAGTACCCTTTTTTGTTAAAATTGCTTACAAGAAATAAAAAATATGTAAAATAAATATTAAAACTGTTAAATCGAGTGTATTATCGGTCTTCGTATCATGAGTATATAGCTGGTGATAAGCTTTAAGGCTTACTCTCAATTTATCTATCGCTCTGAATAATTGTGTTTGTACTGTTCTTGGCGAGATCTCCAGAATCTCTGCGACTTCTTTGTATTTCATCCCACTCTCTTTAATTAGCTTAAAAATGATTCTGGCCTGCTGCGGAAGCTTGTCGATCGCCTGATCTAATTTATGGTGTAGTTCTTTATTCTCCAATTCTTTTTCAGGATCTGCACGATCCATAAATTGAAACTCGTTGGATGGTTCGATTTCTACTAAATGAACATGAGCATGTTTTTTAATATATTTCAGAGATTGGTTCCTGACAGCAGTAAAAAGATAAGTTTCAAGATTGAGAATTACTGTTTCTGCTTTCCTGTTTTCCCAGCATCTGACCAGAATGTCAGAAATAATCTCTTCGGCTACTTCTTTTTTTCCTACATAATAAATGCAGAATTTGATGAGCCGGTTAAATAAAAGATAGTATAAAACTTCAAAAGATTTAACATCATCTTCTACGCAAACCTTTGTCCATAAGGGAGATAAGTCAGGTTTCAAGGCCTTTGAGAATTAATAACAGTTATAAGAAAAGGCAAGATAAATAATATAAATAATAAAACAACCATAGTTTAAATGCATGCTAATTCGATTTTATTGAAAAAAAAGCGATAATCTTGTAGGCAATTTTAGCGTTATAGGGGTCTCTACCTTAACGCGTATTTTTTTTACTAAGGTACCGGGTTTGTCATCGCCGATTTTTGAAGACAAAAGAGCTAACCAAAATATTTAACTGTAATCAGCAAAAATGAAAAAAACATTACAATTGACGTGTTTACTACTTTACGCATCGTCGCATGCTTTTGCAACGGTAAAGTCAGATCAACCTAAACTATTAACGCCTTTATTGAGTATTCCGGGCTTCTCTGCTGCAGATGAAGTGAAGGGTACCGTACGTGATGCTAAAGGTGTTACCTTACCTGGAGTATCAGTACAGGTGAAAGGAACTAAGCTGGTTACGCAAACCAACTCGTCCGGACAGTATGGTATAACTGCTAAAGCAGGGGATATCATCGTTTTCTCTTATATAGGATATGATAAACAAGAAATCACGGTAGGCAGTCAATCTACTGTTGATGTGGTGATGAAAGATAATGCACAAGAGCTGAATACTGTAGTGGTAACGGCTTTGGGTATTAAAAGAACTAGTCGTTCTACAACTTATGCTACACAGCAGGTTGCTGGTGATGAGTTAACCAGAGCTAAAGATGCCAATCTGGTAAATTCATTAAATGGTAAAGTTGCAGGTTTGACTATCTCACGCAGTGCATCGGGTGTTGGTGGTTCTGCAAAAGTAATCCTTAGAGGAAGTAAATCTGCCTCTGGAAGTAATCAGGCATTATATGTGATTGATGGAGTTCCAATGAACAACAGTATTTCGTCTCAGGCAGTTTCAAGTACTGGGAACGCTGCTTCAAGTCAGCCGAATAGCGCTTTTGGTGGTAGTAGTTCTTATGATGGCGGTGATCCAATTTCCAACCTGAATCCAGAAGATATTGCTAGTATTTCTGTATTGAAAGGTGGATCTGCAGCAGCATTATATGGTAGTCAGGCTGCAAACGGTGTAATTATCGTAACCACTAAATCGGGTGAGGCAGGAAAGGCGAAAGTTAATTTTACTTCATCTTTCAGTCTTGATCAGGCGGCAACGGAACCAAAATTCCAAAATGGTTACGGACAGACTCCTGGTGGATCTACTCAAAGCTGGGGCCCTGCGATTACTAATGGTCAGAATAATTTAAAATCATATTTCAGAACAGGACAAAATTATACGAACTCGATTAGTCTGTCGGCTGGTTCTGAAAAATTACAGACTTACTTTTCTTATGCAAATACAACTGCATCAGGAATTCAGCCAGGAAATGAGTTAAGCCGTCATAATGTCAATTTGAAAGAAACGGGAAGTTTCTTTAATGATAAGCTAACCATTTCAGGAAACGTAAATTATATCAGACAAAAAATCGATAACTCTCCTTTAATCGGTTTGTATTTTAATCCATTGACTGGACTATACTTGTTTCCAAGAGGATTAGATATACAACAGTATAAATCGGGATTTGAGAAATTTGATCCGACAAGAAATCTGAATACGCAGAACTGGCCTTTCTTATCAGAGGACATCCAGCAAAACCCATGGTGGATTGTTAACAGAAATCAGAATCAGCTGAACAGAGATCGTCTGATGCTGAACGTAAGTGCTAAATATAAAGTGAATCCGTGGTTAGATATTCAGGCCCGTGGAAGTATGGATAGGTACACTGATACTTATGATCAGAAAAATTATGCAGGTACTTCGCCTACGTTATCCGACAAGAATGGTGGATATCTTTATACCAATAACACTTCCAGACAACAATATGCTGATGTGATTGCCAATATAAATGTTCCATTAGAAAGATTTAAAATTTCGGGAACTGTAGGTACGAGTCTTCAGGATTTCTATGATAATGGGGTTACTTTTAACTCTGGAAAAGACGGTTTAACTATCCCAAACAAATTTGTTCTTCAGAATTTTAAAGCATTTAATCCATTAAACTCCGGGAATACTTATAACCACAAACAAATTCGTTCCGTATTTGCGAGTGCAAGTGTTGCATTTGATAACTGGATCAATTTAGACGCGACAGTGCGTACAGATTGGTCATCTTCTCTAGCATTTACTGATGGTAATCCATTCACTTATCCTTCGGTCGGAATTAACTTTATCATCAACGAGAAATTAAAACTTCCTGAATGGGTTAGTTTTGCCAAAATTCGTGGTTCTTATGCAGAAGTAGGTAATGATGTGCCAAATTATGTAACTAATATCCTGAATTCATTTGGTGCTGGTGGTGGAATATCGACTCCTATCAGATCTTCTTTTGCGGATTTAAAACCTGAGCGTACTAACTCTATCGAGTTTGGTACTGAATGGAGATTCTTCAATAACCGCTTAAACTTCGACTTTACGTTTTATAAAACAAATACTAAAAACCAGTTTTTTACTGCTGACGCTTCACAAGCTTCCTTGTATAACCAATACTATTTCAATGCAGGAAATGTTCAGAATAAAGGTATAGAGATTATTTTGGGTTATGATGTGTTGAACGGCGATGGTTTAAAATGGAAAACGGGAGTAAATTATTCTATGAACAGGAATAAAATTCTTGCCCTTTCTTCAGAAATCTCTGAATTTACTTTAAGCGGGGCGTCGGGTGCAAACTATGTCTCTAAATTTAAAGAGGGTGGATCGTTTGGTGATATCTATGGTTCTTCATTAAAACGTGATGCTCAGGGAAGAGTAATGATTGATGGTAATGGTAAGCCAATTGCTGCCGATGGTGGTAATAACACTTTCCTGGGAAATGCAAATCCAAAATGGCAATTGGGATGGAGCAATAGCTTCAACTATAAAAACTTCTCTTTAAATTTCCTTGTTGATGGTAAAATTGGCGGTAGAGTAATGTCTATTACTGAATCTATGCTTGAACAATATGGAGTTGCCAAGGTTACAGGTACTGCCCGTGATCAGGGTGGTGTTACTGTTAACGGGGTGGATCCTGCAGGAAATGCAGTCTCTAAAGTAGATGCTCAGAAATGGTATAGTGTTGTAGGTGGTAGAGAAGGTATTTCAAGTGAACATATGTATAGTGCCACTGTAGTTCGTTTGAGAGAACTATCTTTTAGTTATACAGTGCCTTTAAAACCAGGTTTTATTAAGAACTTAAAATTATCTGTTACGGGTAGAAATCTTGCTTATTTCTATAAGAAAGCGCCATTCGATCCGGAGTTGAGTATGTCAACAGGGAACGGACTTTCTGGGGTAGACATTTTTATGCCACCAGCGACACGTAACTATGGCTTCTCTTTAAATGCTAATTTTTAATAACCAGTAGTTCTGTTTACAATAAAAGATAATAAAAATGAAAACGAAATTCAATATATCAATTCCGACCAGCAGGCTACACGTAATGGGTGTCCTATGTCTGGTGGTGTTGACCATCACTTCCTGCAAAAAAAGTTTTGAAAATATTAATACAGATCCAGTTGGTATCGCTGATAAAGAATTAATTTCTGATTATAATGATTTGAAATTCTTCTTCCAGATGGAGCAGAGATCAGTTGTTAATTTTTCTGGCGGTGGTGATCCAAACTCATACCAGGTTCAGCAGAGTTTAAATGCTGATAATTTTTCTGGCTATTTTATGGCACCTAATCCATTTAATGGTGGTAATAACAATACTAACTATTTCATGGTTCAAGGTTGGAATGGTGAAGCATTTAAGGTTGGTTATTTAAATATAATGGCCAATGTAAGGAAACTAAAAAACAATGGTATTGATCAGACTTATCCATCAGTTTGGGCAGTATCTCAACTGATCAAGGTCACTGCAATGAGTAGAGTGACCGATATATATGGACCTATACCTTACAGCACTGTTGGCTTAAAGGTGAATAACCCATATGACAGTCAGAAGGATGTTTATTACCAGTTCTTTACTGAACTGGATGATGCGCAAAAGAAAATTAATGACTTTGTATCTGCTGGAAAAACTCTTCCTTTCAACTTTAAGGAATTTGATCTTGTTTACGATGGTAACCTGACTACCTGGTTGAAATATGCAAATTCTTTGCGTCTGAGATTAGCGTTGCGCCTGGTGAAAGTTGATCCTGCAAAAGCACGGTTAGAAGGAGAGAAAGCTATGAATCTTGCAAATGGAGGGTTGTTATCTACTCCTGCTGATAATATGGCTGTTAAAGTTCTTGGTACAGGTTTCAGCAATCCGTTAGTATTTATTTCTAAAGATTGGGGAGATACAAGAATGGGTGCTGCGATAGAATCTTACCTTTCTGGTTATGCAGATCCAAGGTTGCCAAAATATTTTGATAAGGCTACTGATAAGAATGTAGCAGGTCAGTATAAAGGAATTCGTATTGGAGCAAACATCGCTTCAAAAGATGATTACGTAGGATATTCTGGTCTGAACGTGAATGATGGAACACCTACATTCTCAAAATCCAGCTCTGTTCAGTTAATGACGGCTGCGGAAGTTTATTTCTTACGTGCTGAAGCAGCTTTAAGAGGATGGGCAAATGCGGGTGGATCTGCTCAGAGTTTATATGAATCTGGGGTCAATACTTCATTCCAGCAATATGGGTTAGGTGATGCGAGTGCTTACCTTGCTAATAATACCAATGTGCCAGCAGCTTATCTGGATCCTAGAAATGCAGCTAACAACGCAGCCTCACCAACTTCTGTAACTGTAAAATGGGATGAGTCAGCTTCTAATGAGCTGAAATTGGAACGTATCATTACACAGAAATGGTTGGCGATTTTCCCAGAAGGTCAAGAAGCATGGTCTGAATTCCGTCGTACGGGGTATCCTAAATTATTCCCTGTAGTTCAAAATAACAGTGGAGGTACAATCATTACAGATATTCAAATCAGAAGATTGCCATTTCCACAGAACGAACGTAATACAAACAGTACTGAATTAGATAAAGGTATCCAGTTATTGGGTGGCCCTGACAATGGTGGTACAAGATTATGGTGGGATGTAGCTAAAGGAAATTTCTAAAACAATAAAATTACATACACACCGGTCTTTTATTGCCCTTTTTGGCATAAAAAGGCCGGTGTTTTTTTATTTTTACAATTCATATGGGTAAAATGAGTAGAAAAAAAACGGGTTTAGTATTTATTTGCAGTTTCATTTTTGGTTTTAATCTGAATGCGCAGAGTAATTTAAGTCAATATGTAGATCCGATCATCGGTTCGGCTGCACACGGGCATGTATTTGTCGGTGCTAATGTGCCATTTGGCGCAGTACAGTTGGGGCCAACTAATGTTTTTGAAGGCTGGGACTGGTGCAGTGGTTACCATTATTCGAGTAATACGATTGTTGGTTTTACACATACGCATTTAAGTGGCACCGGAATTGGTGATTTAAACGATGTATTGGTTATGCCAGCTACGGGTAAGGTACAGCTAAATAAGGGAACCAAGACAGATCAGGAAAACGGATACCTTTCTACTTTTTCTCATGCCAATGAAGTAAGCAAACCAGGATATTATAGTGTTGTGCTGGATAAATATAAGATCAAAGCAGAACTGACGGCTTCTGAAAGAGTTGGTTTTCACCGGTATACTTTTAGTGCTAAACAGGATAATCCGCATGTGATGCTGGATTTGAGTGATGGTATAGGCTGGGATAAACCGGTAGAAACTTACATCAAACAGGTCAACAGTACTACTTTGGTAGGTTATCGTTTGTCTACGGGATGGGCTAAAGATCAGCGGTTATATTTTGCGCTTAAGTTATCACAACCTTTAAGCAGTATGTCACTTTATGACAGTACGCAGGTAGCTACTGGTATGGAGGCAAAGGGTAGAAAAATGAAAGCTGTACTGAATTTCAAATCGATTGAGAAAAATGTCCTGCAAATGAAAGTGGGTATCTCTCCAGTAAGTTATGAAAATGCACTGGCTAATATAACAGCAGAGATTCCGGCATGGGATTTCGCAAAAGTAGTTACTTCAGCAACGGCCAAATGGAATAAAGAATTGTCTAAAATTGTAATTCAGGGTAGTATGGAGACTAAAAAAGTTTTCTATACTGCTTTATATCATACCATGATCGCTCCTTCGCTATTTAATGATGCGAATGGTGATTACCGTGGTACAGATAAGAAAGTTTATCACAAACCAGGATTTGATAATTATACGACTTTTTCTTTATGGGATACTTACCGTGCTTTCCATCCTTTGTATACAATTGTACATCCTGATAAGGTATCAGATATTGTCAGTTCATTTCTGGCTATCTATAAGCAGCAGGGTAAACTACCTGTATGGCATTTGATGGGAAATGAAACAAATACGATGATTGGATACCATGCGGTGCCGATTATAGTTGATGCGTATCTGAAAGGATTCAGAAATTATGATGTAAACCTGGCTTATGAGGCGATCAAACATTCTGCAATGCAAAAGGAGGATGGTATAGAGTATGCTCAGCAAGTAAAATATATTCCTGCCGATAAAGTGAACGAGGCTGTTGCAAAAGGATTGGAATATGCAATTGATGACTGGTGTATCGCCCGTATGGCAAAAGCAATGCATAAAGAAGAGGATTATCTTTATTTTAGTAAAAGAGCTAAGTTATACGCTGAATATTTTGATCCGCAGGTAGAATTTATGCGTGGTAAGCTTGCGGATGGCAGCTGGCGTAAGCCCTTTGACCCGGTAGCTTCTAAACATCGTGAAGATGACTATACTGAAGGTAATGCATGGCAATATACGTGGTTAGTACCACAGGATCCTGAAGGTCTGATCCATTTATTTGGTGGTGAGGCTGGTTTTACCAGGAAACTGGATTCTTTGTTTAGCATTAGTTCTGTGGTAGAAAGTGGCGGTTCTCCTGATATCAGTGGTTTAATTGGTCAGTATGCGCAAGGGAATGAGCCTAATCACCATACACCTTATCTGTATGCTTATGCTGGAAAACCCTGGAGAACAGCGCAGGTAGTACGCCAGGTTACAGATTCATTGTACACTTCTAAACCTGATGGTCTTTGTGGGAATGAAGATTTAGGACAGATGTCTTCATGGTATGTGTTTTCAGCTTTAGGATTTTATCCTGTTAATCCGGCTAATGGAGAATATGTATTTGGGTCGCCATTGGTAGATCAGGCGGTTATTAACCTTCCTGGTGCTAAGAAATTTGAGGTTAAGGTGATTGGCAACAGTCCTAAAAATAAGTATATCCAAAAGGCGCTGTTAAATGGTAAGCCTTATACTAAAAATTACCTGAGACATAAAGATCTGGTTGCAGGAGGGATGCTGACGTTGTATATGGATGCACAGCCATCTGCTACCTGGGGTGTAAGTGAGGCAGACCGGCCTAAATCTGGTGGAGCCGAATAAGTGGTGAAATGTGATCTATAAAAAAGGATGCTGGCAACGGCAGCATCCTTTTTTTATAACCTTTATACTTCGTTATAGGTGATCTTAAGTTTTTCGAGTTCAGCAACTGCTGCGGGTGCCTTTTCAATGTAGATGTTAAAAACAGCTTTACTCCTGAAATCCTCTTCTCCCGGATAATTAGGTACATTATCCCATTGTTCGGCTACGTCGTTTAATAAACCCAGTAAATTGGTTTTCCGGGT
Organism: Pedobacter sp. PAMC26386; assembly: GCA_014302835.1. Classification (GTDB taxonomy): domain Bacteria; phylum Bacteroidota; class Bacteroidia; order Sphingobacteriales; family Sphingobacteriaceae; genus Pedobacter. The sequence continues at coordinate 4,175,907 of CP060294.1, read as the reverse complement.
AGGATTTTTTTCTTCACATAAGAAAAAAGAGTAATTCCGAACTACAATGGCGAACCTGGATTCATCCAGCCAGCTTAAATCATTTAGCAATTCTTCCAGTGAATCCAGACTGCTGCTATAATAATCAGGAAAGTCCAGCTGTTTTGCTAATTCGTGAATAAACTCATCGACAGTTACAACTTCACGACCATCTATGCGTACAATACGTACGTTGTCGTTGATTAAATCCTTTTCTTTTCCGGCTTCAAAGAGGCAAAATCCGTTCATATCTTTAAAATTTTGTAAATATTCTATAATGGTCTCCGGTATAATACCGAACGCCATCAGCTCCGATTATAATCCGTTCTGCCCCTCTGTTTTGCCCTCTGACCTTAGGGTTCACATCATATTCTTTGTAAGCTGTGCCTTGCGGCAATCGTCCTTCCCTGTTCTGAAAAACCGTTCCACCAACGTATCCCTGAGGTGCTTTGCCGGTCTTAGCCACATAAGCAGCAACGGTATAAGCTTTTTGTGGGACACCAGCAACTTTTACATTGTCATCGGCATCAGTATCTGTTGATGATACTGCATTTGCTTCTGTTTTTACTTGTGCTGTTCCTGTAGTCAGGTCGGTTGAAGAGTGTGCTCTTCTGCAAGAAAAAAACAGTACACAACAGGTTATCAAAGTGAGTAGTATTCTCATAGCTTCTTTTTTAACGGCTGAATATCAGGTAGTACATAAATAGTCCCCTTAAATATCAGTGATTTAAATGATAAATTTATATGATTCTGAATATTTAATAAAATGATAATCACAATAATACATCTATAAATAGGATGATAGTATAAGGGGAATTGTAGTTAATTTACATCAAACCAAAGTTTAGTAGTTAAAGCATCTGTTCCCTGGTGGGCCACCGCAGCTTTATAACCTACAGGATTTAGTGACTGTTCAGTTCCGGGATAAATAAATCTAACAGGGATCTGCCCGTTTAAGGAACCTGCAGCTGCCGGGGTAAGTATGGGGTAGTCCAATCTTCTCCATTCTGCGAAAGCTTCTAATCCCTGGCCAAAGAGGGCAATCCATTTTTGATTCCCGATTGACTTTTTATAATTTGATGGATCATATTGAATATCTGTTCTGGCTTTATAGGTTGCAATGTCTGTTTTAGAAACTCCATATTGTAATAAAGATGCTTCTACAGCCTGGTTGTAAAGTGAAGCTGGATCTTCACCTGTAAATCCTCTTGCGGCTGCCTCTGCGCGGTCAAATAATATTTCTGCATAACTGATAATAACCGCTGGTGCTTTAGGAGCAAGAAAGTAAGCGCCAGGTTTTGATGTATTGGTTAATCCAAGAGCGGCCGCATCACCTGTTAATAATCCATTAGGGACACCGGTGTAGAGTTGTGTTGCAGCAGCTTTACTGACATAGATAGGAAGACGTGGATCACTTGAGGCAGTTAACTGATCTACCAGCGTTTTACTGACGCGGTAATCATCGCGGGTGTCAAAGGTGTTACTAACCGGATTTTGATTAGGTGAGTCTTTGTAATTCAATTGTGCATTTTCAGCATTTGAACTGATATAAGTTCCGCCTTCGGCTTGGATGCTGGCAATAACCTGTCTGGCTATTTCCGGTTCGCGGTCTGCAATGCGCAAGGCGATTCTTAAACGCAAAGAGTTGGTGAATTTTTTCCATGAAGCAATAGAGTTTGCATAAATTATATCTCCCAGAATTGCTTTCCCGGCTGGGTCTAAACTGGCTTGTGCGGTTTTAAGATCGTTTAATATTCCGAGATATACGTCCCTTTGGGTATCGTATTTAGGAGTCAGGTATTGACCGATATCGCCGGCTTGTGTGTAGGGAACGTCGCCATAAGCATCTGTTTCCATGGCAAATATCCAGGACCTAAGCACCAGGGCAACGCCTTTATAATTTGAATTTCCCTTGACATCTGCCAGCTTAATCAGCTGATTAAGGTTCACGACCCCTTTACGGTATCCTGTAGTCCATAAATCCTGAAAACCTGTATTACTAAAGATATATCTGTCTGGATCAGTATACTGAATTTTTGCCCAGTGCTGCACAAAAAGTAAACTTGAATTCATGTTGTTAGTGGTGCCCCAGTAAGTATCAGCTGTATTTTTAATTGCCCCTGTTAACAGGAATTCTGGTTGTGCTGACTCTGATGCATTTGGATTCACATTGGTTTCATCCAGTGTCTTTTTGCAAGATGTAACTGTAAGTAGCAATAAGCCTGACAGTAAAAGAGGTATATATTTTGTTTTCATGGAGATTAGAATTTAAAGTTAAGATTGAAACCAATGGTGCGGACTGTAGGGAGTCCGAGATCTTCAAGACCTTGCCCATTACCCGTATTAAAAGCAGATTCAGGATCTATATTTGGTGCATTCTTATGCAGGATGAACAAATTTCTACCAACTGCCGAGATTGTTGCACTTTGCAGGCCTATGGATTTGATCCATTGGTTAGGTAAAGTATAACCTAGTTTTATTTCTCTCAGTTTGATGTAGGTAGCATTATAGACGAAAGCCTCATCTACATTGTTAAGGGATTTGTAATACTGAGAAGCACTTATAATAGTATTATTTGGAGAGCCATTTGCTAATGAACCTTTAAAGATCATTCCGTCATCATATACTGCGGCATTGCCGGGAGCCGCTGTACCAACAGCAATTTGAATTGCTTTACCAGATGCGTCATTGTAATAACTGATTCCACCGTTTTCTGTGCCGCGGCCTGGAAGGGTAGACGCTAATACACCAGTGTAAGTTCCTGTACTATTAGTTCCAGAATATATGTTACCGCCAATATGAGCATCTACGAGCACGCTTAGGTTGATTCTCTTGTAAGTAAAGCTATTTGTAATCCCACCTAACCAGTTTGGTGTATATTTTCCAAGGATCTTTTTAGATGGACTAACCTGTGGTGTCCCATTTGCTCCAACTATGATGTCTCCGGCAGCATTTCTGTCATAGGCTGTTCCGAAGATTGTGCCGTAAGGTTGTCCTACAGTGGCTAATATCTGCACTGATCCATCTGATCCCAGTTCATAACTCTGCACGTCCTGATACAGAGATTTTACTTTACTGCGGTTCATTGAATAATTTACATTGATATCCCAGGTAAAGTTTTTTGTTTTAATTGGAGTAAGGCCTAATTGAGCTTCTATTCCTTTGTTATTAATGGTACCACCGTTAACCAGTTTCTTAAGGTAACCGGTAGTCGGACTAACGTCCAGACTTAAAATCTGGTCGATACTGTTTGTATTGTATACACTGAAGTCAAAACGTATCCTGTTTTTGAAAAGGCCCAATTCAAAACCTGCTTCAGTAGACTTGGTCGTTTCTGGTTTAAGGTTCGGATTCAAGTCCGTATCATTGAGACTTTGCTGAGGATTACTATCAAAAGGAGCCGTGAAAGCAAAATTATTGTATAGTTGATAAGGACTGGCATCTTTGCCCACCTGCGACCATCCGCCGCGAAGTTTAGCAAAATTTAAAACATCACTCTTGATATCAAATGCTTCAGTCAGAATTAAACTTGCATTTACTGAAGGATAATAATAAGAACGGTTCTTTACCGGTAAGGTAGAAGACCAGTCATTCCGGGCAGTTAAATTCAAGTAGGCGTAATTTCTGAAGCCTATTTGTGCAGAACCAAAAGTACTGTATACTCTTTGCTTGGAAAAATAGTTAGAAGAGATCAGTGGATCACGCGAGTTACTTAAAGTATAAAGATTATCGACAGCTAATTTAGGTGCCTTCTGATCATTGTTCTCAAAAGTAGTAGTACGGATGTTTCCACCTAATAAAAGGTCAAGATTAAAATCGGAGTTCAATTTTCTAGTGAAATCCAGTCGGCCTTCTGTATTGTTTTCACTAAAAGTGTAGGCATCTTCCTCGTAAGAGCCAAATGGTGTACCATTAGTTCCGTAAGCAATTTTAATCTTTCTGCGGTCGGTATAATAATCATTTCCTGTTCTGAAATTTGCAGATAAACCATCAATTATTTTATAGTTTAATTCTGCACTTCCAATGAGTCTGTTACGGATCTGACCTACTGTGTTTTCGTAAGCAACAAAGTATGGGTTACTGTAATAGCTGTTATTCCAGTTGATATTATTCCCATCGGCATCTTTATAGGTTTTTAATTGAGCTACATCGACCTGACGGCCAAACCAGGTGAACTGTAACATGGTACTGCTTGCTCTTTTTCCGCCTGAACCAGGTAAATTTGCTGCGCTGCTGTTTACATAATTAGCTGAGGCATTAAAAGTCAGTTTTGGTGTGATTTTATAAGTTGCATTTAGCAGGAAAGAGTTTTTTGATTGCGAGGAGTTTGGAATAACACCCGTTTGATCCAGGTTGTTATAAGAAAAACGCAAATCATACTTTTCTCCTGATCCGGAAATGGCGATTCCGTTATTCAATGTACGTCCTGTATTAAAGAAATCTCGTACATTATTTGGATGGGCGATAAAGGGTGTTGGTGTTCCGTTAGAATTGAATTGTGGCAGCAATCGGCCATCTAATCTTGGACCCCAGCTTTCATCGACACCATCATTGATGCCACCGCCTTTACCATCTACATAGCTGAATTTGCCGTTTGCGCCTTGTCCAAATGAGTTTTGATAAGACGGTATAGTCAATAAGGTTGAAAATGTAGTGTTTGAATTGACACTGATGCCTAATCCCTGTGCGTTCTTCCCCTTTTTTGTGGTAATCAGAATCACCCCTGCAGCGGCCCTGGAGCCATAAAGTGCGGCGGCATTCGGGCCTTTTAGTACACTCATGGATTCAATATCTTCAGAGTTGATATCTGATATTGTATTCGCAAAATCACGTGATCCGCCTGTACCTAAGTTTTGGGTATTGTCTACGGGAATACCATCAACCACAAACAAAGGCTGATTAATACCAGAGATAGAGGTTTCTCCTCTGATAATAATCCTGGAAGACCCCATGTCACCCTGACTGTTCGTAACTTGTACTCCGGCTATTTTACCGGAAAATGAATTGATCAGATTTGTTTCTTTTGCTTCTGAGATATCTTTTGACTTTAGTTCCTGAACAGCATATCCCAATGATTTCTTCTCTTTAGGAATGTTTAACGCGGTAACTACGATCTCACTTAATTCATTAGAAGATTCCTCCAGCTGTATAGCTATAGCAGTTGCTGCGGTGATCTTAAGCTCTTGAGGTCTGTATCCTATAGATACAATTTTCAATATATCATTCGGCTTGGCAGTAATGCTGAATTTACCATTGCCATCTGTTTGTGTACCAATGTTTGTGCCTTTAACAGAAATGCTTACTCCTGGAATGGGTTGCCCGTTGGACTTCTCTGTGACCACTCCAGAAATTTTAGCAGATTGTGCGGTCGCAGTCTGTACGATTATAAAGGATAATATAATCCCAAATAAGTATTTGTAAGTTTTATACATATTTAATTGAATGGCGGAACGATGTCCCGGATTGAAAAATTGGTGTGTTTTTTTGAGTACTGATTCGAATAAGCATTAACAAAAGCAGGATTCCTGCTTATATCTGTAGGATTGCATAGCTGAGAGTAGAGGGGAGCCAATGTGGCTCTTGAAGAATTGAGTAAAGGTTGTTTTCATCTAATTATATAATTGGTGTGTTTAGTTTCATCTGTATTTATGAATTAGTCTCCTTTGAGAGGTTCTTACTTATCAGAAATTTTAATGAAACAGATGACAGTAAACCAATTAGTAAAAGGTTATATCTATCACTTATCTTTTCCGCTTCATGTGGATAGGAGTTAGCACCTTTTACATCAAGAGTGTATAGGTTGCTAAGACTTCATAGGGCCTTTCCCTCGGTCTTTCTGGATAAGTAAAAATTCAATGAACAGCTAAATCGTTTGCAAATATATAAATAAACTACTAATTCTATAGTATTTATGTTATTGAGGTATTTTTTTGAGATTTGACAGACAGATAAGCTGATTACAGAAAGATATACGTAAGTAAATATATGCTTGACTATCGCTTGTTTGAGATTCTAATAATTTTTATTAATTGTAACTACTTGATTTGTTGCTTGTTTATGATTTTTTTTATATTTTTAATTAATTATAAATTATAATAAATCTAAAATAACCTATTATGAATTTAAAATTTACACTCAGAAGGTGTCTTTTGTTAATTTTAGCTTTTCTTATTGTTTCTTCTTGTAGAAAAGAAGTCTTACCTGAGAAACTGACAGACGCAAGTCAATCGTCCTTATCGAAGAATGCTAATCTACTGGCAGGAAATCCGACTCCGCCATTAGATTGGGAAAATATCTCCTTCATGCCAGCGCCAGCTGGTACTAGTCCAATTCCTGTGCCTTGGCAGGGAGGTTTGGGAGGGGCGAAAATTGATGATAACATGGTCTTCGATTATAAAAGTATCAATGGCTGGGAATTAGTCTATAATACGTTCAGTGCAGCAACTGTCTATAATCCATCATATTTCATGTTGTATAACAAATACAGAGGTCTTTTAAGAGTCTATTTTTATATCGCTCCTGGTGGTAATTACCCTTCGAGTAATATCACCCATTTCTTAAATCTCCGTGGCGCAAGCTCAGCAGCTTCTCCATTGTTAAATTTTGCTGCTCAGGATTTAGTTGATTACAATGTGCGAAGCATGACAGTTGGACAAATACAACCCTATAAAGTCTCTACTACAGGAGCCTGGTATGCGGCGGAGTTTGAAATGGCTTATGATCCAGGTACGGCTGGGCGTCCATATGATCAATTCCGTCTCGAGTGGCAGATAAATCCAAACAGCATTACGAACATCTCACTAAATGGTACACAAACCGGAGATCTTACTGGTACTATATCCAGCAAATCGGGTGGTCCTAGTTTCTTCGGCGGTATTGCCAACGGTATCCTTGACGGTGCCTTAAAAATTGGCGGTGATTCGGCCGCAAAATTAAGCTTTCTGCCGGCGCTGATAAAAGACCCAGTTATTTCTGCCTCAAAAAGTGCACTTGGAGGGATCATTAAAGGGTTTTTTAGTGGTATATTGGGGGGGACATCAAATACATCTGTTGAGACGGTTAATTTAAAAATTAACACTAAAATTAAAATTACAGGTACTGCAACTACGGAATCTCAACTATTCGATAATGTATTCAGCATTCCGGGGACACAAGGGGTTGTAAATACTGTTCCTTTTTATCCTAATTATGCTTTACCAATGGGCGTCTTTTATATTTCCGGAAAGCCGAGAATTTTGGAGACAGTATATTCAGATCTGGTTAATGACGAAAACGGGGAATATTACAATGTAGATCAGCGATATGGCATAGACGAGACTTCTTATCAGCTTATTTTTAATCCTGAGGTAACCAAAATAGCAAACATAACTAACATTAGTAAACAAGTTGTGATGATGGATGTTCTGGATAATGGAGGTCTAAGAATAGGCGGTACATTAGAGCAGGTAGCAGAAAACGTAGTGTACACAGGTACAGTAACGGGTATTCAGCATAGTGCCCCAAGACCAAATACTATTAGTCTTAATTTAGGGCTTAGGGTGTCTTTCGATGTGGTGCCAAAAGACGGATCACCGAAGTGTACAATTGTTAAAACATTTTTGGCAAATAAGGGGTGAAATTATTCAGTATTCAATTTGTTGAACTTTCATTGGAAAGGCCATTCTTAAAAAATAAAGGAATGGCCTTTCTATTGGATAGCGATGTCTAAGGTTGCGCTTCTTGTAAAGTTGTATTAGCTAATCACCGATGCAATTATATTTTCCTGATAATTCAATTCTATATCTCTGGCTCCCCGAGAAATGGTTTCTGGACAAGGGTAAACCAGTAGAGGTAAATTAGTATTTGCGGCCATTTTTTGTGTATTGCTTAGGTTGAAGATTTGCTCCAGGAAGTTTTTATGTCGGTGTACCATCACAAACAAATCGCAGGCAACATTTTCAGTAAGCCATTTTAATCCTGCTTTCAATGGGGTTTCTTTAACCTCTCTGTAATAGATTTTGGGATAGTTTATTTTATTGGCCACATCTTCGAGGAAATTTGTAACCTGCTTTTTATTCTCCTCTTCAGATATTTCGGGAATCTGTATATGCGCCAGAGTAAGCTCTGCATGTGAAGGTTTTGCCAGCTCAGTCAATGCATTGATAATGTCAAGATCAGAATCATTCATATCGGTCGCAAAAACCAATTTCTTCATCTTTTTAAAGCTTTGATTTTCAGGTACAATCAAAACAGGTGTCGGTACTGAACCAATGATATCCCGCATATGGTTACCCATGATTAATGAGGCCAGTCCTTTTCTATGTGTTCCCATAACCAGAAGCACGATATCTCTGTTTGATAAAGTTTTATTAAGATGTCTGTATAAAGGACCTTCCTGACATGCACAAGTTATTGAAGGCCTGAAAGCATTGATCGGGAGAATTGATAGTTCTTCAGTTAACCGGCCTTCAAGTAAATTCAATTGCTCTCTGCTGTCCTGCTGCAAAGTATTAATTCTTCCATAGACCAGTAGACCTGACCGCTTAAGGGCTCTGACGCAGGGACTAAAAAAGAATGATAAAGTATAATGTTAGCTTGTAGATGTTGTGCCAGATGTAGCGCATATCTCGCTGCATTTTCTGCTCTTTCAGAAAAATCTGTTAATACGGTTATCGTTTTCATCGCAAAGAATATTTAAAGTTTACTTTTGTAAAAATCATGAAAAATAAGGCGTTTAACTGTGATGCTCATCATGTTATGAGCTGATTCTAATCACCAATGAAGATATTTTATCCGTTAATATTTTGAATATTAAAAATCATTGCTACATTTACGTAATCAGTTACGTAAATGTTTGTATAAGATGGAGTTTTTCAATCAGGTAGGTAAAAAAGCAATAGGAAGCAGATTGCGGATGTTAACCGAAAAGATCACAGAAGATGCGGCGCAGATTTACAAGTTCTATGATATCGATATGCAGCCTAAGTGGTTCCCCGTTTTTTATGTGCTTTCACAAGGAGAAGCAATGACTATTACAGCAATAGCAAAAGAGATTGGTCATTCGCATCCTTCGGTAAGTAAGATTATTGGAGAAATGGTGAAAAAGGGACTGGTTGATGAAAAAAAAGACGAATCTGATGGTCGTAGAAATATGGTAAGTCTTTCAGCAAAAGGAGATGAAATAACGGTAAAAATACAAAATCAATATGCTGATCTGGATAAAGCTGTAGCGGATATAGCTGCGCAATCCAGAAATGATTTATGGAAAGCGATGGAAGAGTGGGAGTTTTTATTGGGACAAAAAACCCTTTTGCGCCGAGTGCAGGAGATTAAAAAAGAAAGAGAAAGTAAAGACGTAAGCATTGTTGCTTATGTACCCGCATATCAGCAAGCGTTCCGGGCATTGAATGAACAGTGGATCTCCAATTGGTTTAAGATGGAGAAAGCTGACTATAATGCACTTGATGACCCTCAGGGCTATATTTTGGATAAAGGCGGGTATATATTTGTGGCGCTGTATAAAGAAGAACCAGTAGGTGTTTGTGCGTTGATTAAAATGGATGACCCGGATTATGATTATGAGCTGGCTAAAATGGCTGTTTCTCCAGATGTACAGGGTAAAAGCATTGGTTGGTTATTAGGCAGTGCGATTGCTCAAAAAGCGAAAGAACTGGGTGCTAAGAAAATATATCTGGAGAGTAATACGATTCTGAAGCCTGCAATTAATTTGTATCACAAGTTAGGTTTTGTGAAGGTAGCGGGGCGGATTACTCCATATGAACGCTGTAATATACAAATGGAACTTAGTTTAAGCTAGGCAGGCTATATCTTTTGCTGCGCTTTTATAGCAAGATATCGGTTAACCACATTGATGGTTAACTTTTCTGGCGGAGTAAGGATGCTGAGGATACCGTGTTTTGCCAGTTCTTTGACCATGAGTTTCTTCTCATAGACAAATTTTTCTGCGATAGTTTTAATGTAAATCCCTTCAACATCCTTTGCTGGTATTTCACTGATCGATTTGACTTCTGTGTTCTCAAAAAAGACAATCAACAGCAAATGAAATTTAGCTATATGTTTTAAAAATGGAAGCTGTCTGTGCAATGCAGACATGCTTTCATAATTGGTGAAAAATACAATCAGACTGCGTTGTTTAATTACCCTTCGGATAGCCAGGTGCAAAGCTTCAATATTACTTTCCAGGTATTGCGTCTTTTCCTTGTATAGAATTTCCATTATTTTTCCCAGCTGACCTGGTCTGCGATCTGCGGGCACTATGCTGCCTATCTTTTCTGATAAAGTGATGAGCCCAGCTTTATCATCTTTTAGTAGCGCTACATTGGAGAGTACAAGGCTTGCATTAATTGCATAATCCATTAAGCTCAATCCGTCAAAAGGCATTTTCATAGCTCTTGATTTATCGATGATGCAATAGATATGCTGTGCCTTTTCATCTACATAAGAATTAACCATGAGCTCACCTTTCCTGGCTGTTGCTTTCCAGTTTACAGTACGGTAGTCATCACCCTGTACATAGTTTTTTACCTGATCAAATTCCATACTATGACCAATACGTCTCACTTTTTTAATCCCTATTTCAGTTAGTCTGTTTGAAATAGCCATTAGCTCATATTTGCGTAGCTGGAGAAAAGAAGGGTAAACCGGGACCGTATGTGCATCACCAAAATTAAATCTTCTGGAAATCAATCCCAATGGTGATTGTACGTATAACCGGATTTGACCAAATACATATTCACCTCTTTTTACCGGCCGTAGTGTATAAAGGATTGTTTTATGCTCACCAGCTTTTAAAGTGCTTTTGAACCATATATCTCTTTTTTGAAATTGAAAAGGAATTTCATCTATAATTCCAATCCGGATTGGGAAGGGGAAAAAACTCTCTACATCAATACGGAGTTCGTTGTCGTCCCCGTTGCTCAGTCTTTCCGGAAGATCGCGCCGCAGAAAAACGCCCCTGGTTCTGAACAGTAGTCCCAGGTCTATGAAAACCAGTAAAACCAATACGCCAAAGCCAATATAAGGCAGGTCTCCCAGCCAGGGAAGAAAAAAAGCAAACAGAAATAAGCTCACGCATAAGCCTAAACCAGCAAACAGTCTTTTACCCAGAAAAAGGTCTTTGTAATATTTGATATATAAGTCTTTCAAACGCTTTGCTGTTTATCTTGGAATTTCTATTTTTTGAATAATCTGTGCAACCAGGTCACTGGTAGTTAACCCTTCCATTTCTTTATCGGGGCTCAGCATAATCCTATGGGCAAGTACCGGAGCAGCTACTTTTATAATATCTTCCGGCGTTACAAAGTCCCGTCCCTGCATAGCAGCAATTGCTTTTGCACCATTGATCAGTGCTAAGGACGCACGGGGAGAAGCACCCAGGTAAAGCGACTTATTGTTACGTGTTTCATGTACAATCTTTGCCGCGTATTCAATTAGCTTCGGTTCTACATGTAATGCTTTGATTAATGCCCGGCAGGTTTTGATCTGATCTATACTCAGTACTGCTTTAATCTCTTTCAGTTCATCTTCAAGTTTATGCTGATGCTGTCTGGATAAAATTATTATTTCTTCTTCCAGGGTCGGGTATTTAATCTCTATCTTAAACAGGAACCTATCTAATTGTGCTTCTGGTAATCTGTAAGTTCCTTCATGCTCCACAGGGTTCTGTGTAGCCAGGACCATGAAAGGTTCCTCCATTGGATAAGTGTGGCCGTCTACTGTGACCTGCCGTTCTTCCATAACTTCAAATAAGGCAGACTGCGTTTTTGCTGGGGCACGATTGATTTCATCAATTAAGATGATATGACCAAAAATCGGACCTTTTCTATAGTCGAAGGATGCTGATCTGGGATCAAAAACTGAGGTTCCCAAAACATCAGAAGGCATAAGGTCGGGTGTAAACTGAATCCTTGAAAATACCGCATTGATACTTTTTGCTATCAATTTCGCACTAAGCGTTTTAGCCACTCCGGGTACACCTTCCAGTAAAAGATGGCCATCGGCCAGAATACCTGCAATCAGAAAGTCAATGGTATCCTTCTGACCGACTATAATATGACCGATTGACTCCCTGATCTGCTCTACTGCCGAATTTAACTGGGTGAGATCGGTTCTTTGATTAGATGTTTCAGCTTCCATTATTGTTTCGCTTGATTATAAAATTTCTCTATTAGTTTGTTCAGTTCAATGAGACGGCCATCGGTAACTTTAATACCAGCCTGGATTCCATTGATTACTGTAAATAATTGTCTGACGGTTTCTTCTTGAGCACCTGAGATCAGCACAAGAGCCGAGATGAATTCTTCCTCAGTTTTTAAAGTTTTCAGCCGGTAGTTTAACCGGATAAATTCCAGAAAGTAACTGATCTTTTTTTGTGCAATATCACTGTTATCACGCTCCTGGTAATAGACCTTGCCTACTATTTTTACAAAGTCGGCAGAAGAGTTTTTTAAAGGAAGTAAAATGGGAATAATTCTTTGTCTGCGTTTAATTTCAAAGATTACAAAGACCAGCAGGCCAATTAGCGATAGATAATAAGCCCAGCGCAATTGGTCGTGTTTTAGAAAAGCGCTCAGTATAGACTCGTCTTTGATAGGCCCCAGTGTACTGCTCTCATCCCAGATCAGGGTTTCAACTTTTTGCAGATAAGAAAGTGCTTTTGCTGCATAGCTTGAACCAGCAGTATTTAATAAACTGTAATTGGTTAGCAGTTGCGGGTTGGGTAACACATATAAAGCCCCCTTGCCAAAAGTATATTTTACGAAATTGATCTGACCATTGGCATTTCTTCCTAATACTGTACAGCGCGAAGAATCAACAGTAGAGAAATACTGATCCCCCATGCCTTTGTCAAACACATAACTATTTTTAGGAAGGAGTAAAGGATTGGTAAAGTGGATAGGTACAGCGCGTAATTTTGTGGAAAAACTAGTGTTTGCTTCAAGTTTGAGGGTATCACTCAAAATTTTGCCTAAATCAAAAGCTGCAATAAACACCTGGTTTCCCTGGTTCATAAACTTCACCAGTTCCTGGTAATCCAGTTTATCAAATTTTAGATTGCCGGCAATAAAAAGATAGGTAGTATTCTTGTATCTATTATCCTTCAATGTATTGTATACCGGTTGTCTGGTTGTTTTTATCGTGGTGCCGGGGAATATTTTTGAGTGTTCATGGTCTAAAATATAAAGTCCAAAGGGTATTTTATCTTCCTTTAAAAAACTTGGAGACCAGTCTGTTGGTTGTGGCTTATAATATTGCGCAACCAGGTACAGGATTATTATAATGGCACTGCCGATAAGATATGATCTCATGCCCCTCATCGTGTTTCGGAATTAAACTGGTCATAGCTGCTTTTTACCTGGTTAAAATTCTCCTGATCAATAAAGAATTCTCCATACCAGATATATTCAAACTGAGTAGTCAGCAAGCTGAATTGTTCTCTTTTATGCGGATCTGTAATCTCTTTGATATAAGTCTGATTGGTTTTTTCTGGTTGCCAGTTAATCAGGTTAAGTGTATTCAGTTTTTTCAACGAACGTAAATACATCAGTCTTACCGCGAGTCTGTAATTTGCACTCCCAATTGCTTTATCTATTTCAACCCTGAAATCTATTTCATGAATATTATCCACGGATTCCGCATAGGGAACGGCTATCACTTTTGATTTTCCTGTAAAGATTCTGAAATCAACACCAGTAAATTTAATGATCACAAAAACAATTAATCCAATAAAAGCACCTATAATGACATATCTGAAAAAACCAATGGAATAGCTGGTATTTGTCATACTTTGGAACAGACTCCAGAACCAGGCCCAAAACCTCTCCCATAAACTATAATCTATGGCTGCTGTCTCCTTGTATTTGAATTCGCGTTGTTCTTTATAGCGCTTAATTTGCTGTGCATCAAAATTTCTGAGCTGCAAATTGCTACTGTCACTCTTGAGCGGTCTGACTTTTACAGGTACAGATTTCTGCGTATGAACAGGAAAAGACTGCTGCGCATGAACGGGGAAAGATTGTACTGTTAAAAATAAACACAACAAGGTGATCAGATATTTAAACATATTAATATTCTTCTTTACCGGGGAAGGAGTTCTCATCCCGGCTCGGGAATGCGTCATTTTTTTGGTTCATTTGTTGAATACGTTCCATTAAGCCAGTGCTGTTCTGGCGCTCTGACAGATTAAAATAACAAAGAGAGACGCCAATAAGCGGTACAATCAGAAAAAACTGGCAAATACTCTGAAGAATTGTAGAAAAGATAATTACGCCCACACTTAATCCCTGGATCCCATTAGTTAATGTACTAATCGCTGTCAAGATGATTGCGGGTAAAGACATCAGAGACGAAGTTGCATAGGCGATGATCCAAAGCACAAATAGCGTTGCTGCGGTCATCCACCAATTTTCTTTTAATAATTTGAAAGAGCGGCTAAATGCATAACCCAGGCTGGAGTTCTCAAATATCATGATTGGAATCATCAATGAAACTGCCGGAAATACATAGAATCCAGGGATTAAGCAAAGGCAAAAACAAGCAGTCATGAACATTCCCAGGAGCAGACCACTGCCAAATACCCGGAGAAAATAATATTTGAAGTAACCCCATACCTCATCTACCGTGGGGGCTACATTTCCCTTTTCTACATAAAGGGCAATAAAACTAATAACAGAGATATTCATTGCGGTATAATTGATCATTGCAATAAAGACAACAGCGAAATAGCTAACTGTAAATATATTTTGTAGTCCGGCATAACTATTCATGCCAGCTATGTTTCTGAATACCTGCTTCATTCCGAGCTGTTGTGAAATTGATGCGATTATTCCGGCTACAATAAATAATCCGCAGAAATAAAAGAAGACTTTTATTAAAGGCTTAAAGTTCTCTTTGAAGAACCGGATGGTATCGTTAATGATATCTCCGAACTCTCTGAGTTTTTTGAATTCTACTTTTTCAGACATTGTTATGGGATTGATTACGTTTCGAAAGGATTAATGGATAGAGAATTACGTACCAGATGATAAATAAAAGGGACGCCCCTAAAATCGTTATACTGAGCCATACAGGCATTTCTGTATGCCGGGTAATAAAACCCTCAAAAAAAGCAGCGACTAAGAGGATGGGAACCAGTCCTAATGCGATTTTAGTTCCATCTTTAGCGCTTTTTTTAAAAGCTTGAAAACGAGTATATGTTTTTGGGAAGAGAAGACCGTATCCCAATACAAGTCCGGCAGCTCCGGCAAGAATAATAGCAGAGATTTCTAAAGTACCATGAATCCAGATGACCAGGATAGATTCTATTCCCAGGCCTCTGCTGAAAAAATAATATTCAAAAGAACCAAGCATAATCCCATTTTGCAGCAAGTAGAAAATGGGGCCGATAGATAAAAATATACCGCTGACAAACATTAGTAGTGACACATAAATGTTATTCGCAGCGATTGAAAAAAACATAGGAGCTGGAGACTCTTTTTTATAAACTCCAAAAGGGTCACCTTTGGTAATGTTCTCATTGGTCATATTCACATAGCTGTCACCCATGATCTGTCTGATAAAATGATCATCGTATTTGGCCGACAGTGCCCCTATTGAAGCAGAAATGGTAAAGAAAAGAAATGCATAAAGTATTTGCAGACGGTAGGTATAAAAAAGCAGGGGTAGTTCAAATTTCCAGAAATGAACAAACCGGTTGCTGTCTTCTTTTTTATTCTTGTAAATTGACTGATGCAGGGTAGAGGCTAATCCATTTAAATAGGAAGTAGTTTTAGATTTCGGATAGAATGTTTTAGCATAGGAAAGATCATTGGTAATATCTATGAAACGATCAGCTACTTCATCAGGGCTGGTCGCAGGAGAACGCTCATAGGTCTTCCATTTTTCAGAATTCTGTTTAACGAACAAAGCCTCCCTCATGTCGAATCTAATTTTCTGTTAAAATACTGACAAAAAGTGATTTTGCAATAATTAATTAAATATCAATATTATATTTGAACTTTATGGAAACAATAAAAGTAAATACAAGCCAGCATGTAGATATAGACTATCCTATAGGTGGTTTGGGCGAACGTATAGCGGCTAGAATGATAGACTTTGGTGTGCTGACTGGTGTAGGTTTATTGTTTCTGTTGTTTAGCGGATTAACGCCGAAAAGTACCGAAAAGACTTTCTTTATTGGGTTGATAATCATTTATGCGGTAGTCCATGTCTTTTATCACCTGATTTGTGAGATTTTTTTCAAGGGGCAAAGTCCGGGAAAGAAATTAATGAAAATTAAGGTCGTCAGCCTTGATGGCGGACAAGCGAGTATTGGACAAAGTTTTATCCGCTGGTTATTCAGGCTGGTTGATTTTTGGCTTACGGGGCAGATAGGCGGCTTACTTTGTGTTGCTTTATCCGAACGTAACCAACGGATTGGTGACCTGGTAGCGGGAACTACTGTAATCAAAACTGTAGGACGGACAACAATTGACCAGATTGCGTTTGCACCCGTACAAGAAGAATATATTCCTGTTTTTAGCAATGTTCATCAGTTAAACGACCATGATATGGAATTGATTCATGAAGTGCTGGAGACCTATTATAAGACTGCCCACTATGAGCTGGTGTATGCGATGTCTGATCAAATAAAAGCACGATTAGCGGTAAGTTTACCAGTAGGTATGCATGAACTGGCTTTTTTAAATACAGTAGTTAAAGATTATAGCCACGTGACTTCTGTTGCACAATAGCTAAATTGCTGTTGAGCAATCCATAAAAAACCCGGCTGAATAAATATCCAGCCGGGTTGTCATCGCAATCTAAGTGTTATTTTTTTCCTATGTTGAAACGAAGGTTGATTTCGAAATCTCCTCCGGTATAACCTTTTAATGCAGATGTCGCAGTATTGTAATAGGCCATGATATATAAGCTCTTTAGGTAATTGATCCCAAAGCCTACAGTGGCGTTTTCTGTACTGTGATACATGCCCATCACCGATAATTTATCATCGGCAAAATTGGCATTCACACCAGCATCCCATAAGTTTTTATAGTTCTTAATGCCTCTGAATACAGCTTTGGGTTCTAAATTAACCCCATCCATACCACTGCCAAACGCAAGTTTATAGCTAATCGCCGTGTAAAATGTAGGTTTATCAGCATAATTCACATCATCTTTTCTAAGAACCGATCGCATATTAGGTAATGTACCTTCGATGTTTAACCCGTTAGAAGTATAGGATGCACCGAAATCCCCATCAAAGTAATAGCCTTTATCATTAAAACGGGCTATAGACGGATCATTGCCATCACTATTTTGCACACTGTTTCTATCGAATCTTTCCCGGCTTGTACCGAAAGATATACCAAAGTTCAGTTTCTGATCATCATCGTTCAATGGTAAATGATAAGCAAAAGTAGCCATTGCTTTGGTGAACTGTATGCCTCCTGCTTTTTCGTTATAGACATTGATCCCCAGGCCAACTTTATTTAATTGCTGATCTAAAGTAATCCCCTGTGTTAATGGTGCGCCAGGGATGTTAGACCATTGTTTGCGTAAACTTGCATTGATATTCAAACCGCTGTTTATCCCCGCCATAGATGGATTCGCAAAATACTTATTTTGGAAGTATTGGGCATTGAGCGGTAGTATCTGACCTTTCGCTGTATTTAAAAATAAAACTGTAACAGCAAATAAACACAGGGTAATACGGCTAATTTGCTTTGTATATATAATTAATCTCATGTTTCAGTAAATTAGTCTCTTAAAATATTGATATAACCTTTCTTAGTGCCTAAACCAGGCCCCAGATCCAGAATGTAGTAATAGGTGCCTGCTGTTAGGGCACTGCCGTTCAGGGTTCCATCCCAATCGTTGGCATAGGCATGTTTGGTATAGAACACACGTCCGGCTTTATCAAATATTTTTAGCGTATTGTTTGGATAATAATCGATATTCTTAATCACGAACTTATCATTGATACCGTCGCCATTAGGAGTGACTAAAGTCCCTGCTTCCAGCTTATAGTCATCGTTGACAGTGATATTGATGGTTTGATCTGTACTACAGCCACTGATGTTCATTACAGATACTTTATAAGTACCGCTTTGCTTTGGTCTGATAGTTAAGGTGGCGCTATTTTGTCCGGCCAGGATCTCGCTTCCAGTCCAGCTGTATCTTACACCGCCAGTTGCTGTTAGTTGTAAGACATCTCCTTTAGAAATGTTTTCGCCTTTATCACTGATGATTTGTACCAGAGGCAATTCATTAATTGTAATCACTGCACTTCCTGTCTGAGACTGTGCTCCATAAGCATCGGTTACGCTCAATAAAGTATAGGTAAATATACCTGAATTGTTTACTGGTGCTTTTATTGTAGCGATAGTTGTATTCGTCGTTATCGTTTTACTGCTGCCATTAAGCGTATAGCTAAAAGTGTAAGGAGCTGTACCTGCTGCACCAGTAAAGGTGATTGTTGGTGATAATCCGTTTACACATACTGGTCCTGTACCTGTAATCATCGCTGTTGGTAATGGGCGTATAGTAACTGTTGAAGATACATTTTGAACTTCACTACTGTTAACATCCTTGATGTTGGTCAGTGTATAAGTGAATATTCCTGCTGTTGAAGTTGGAACAGTTACCGAAGCTGTATTCCCTGTCGAAGTTACCGTCTGTTCTGGACCTGCGTTGATCGTATACGTAAAAGTAAAAGGTGCAGTGCCAGTTTTTGCAGTGAAGGTAATGACTGGTGAGGGTGAATTTACGCTTGTACTAATGTCTCCACTCAGGTTACCAGAAGGTCTTGCTATAATTTGTAAAGTAGCAGGAGTATAATTGATCAGGTAATTGGTGTCTAATGCCAATGTACCCCGACTGATCGTGTAATTTCCTGGATTTTCGCCCGCATCTCTGGTCAGATTTCCAGTAAAAGCAGCTGTGCCCAGTAATGTGGAGGTTGTTGTATAGGTTAATGCCGGATCTGAAGTACCTGTTAACTTCTGTTTGGCCTCTGCCTTAACAAAGATTGATTTTGGAATTATGGTCAGTATTTGTTGTTTTGCAGCCGCACTAAAGTAAGCATCACCCTTCTGACTTGTCGTGATGGTAACTTTACCAGTGTTAAGAATCTGGATTTTACCATCCGTTACAGTAGCCTTTTTAGGATCACTGCTGGTATAGGTTAATTTGATAGCAGGATTATCACTGCTTGCCCCAATTTCAAGATCAGGATCTCCATAAGTAGCACTTCTTTCCGGGATAAAGGTAATAGTCTGTGTCTTTTTAACGTAACTATCATCACGGCTATACCAGATTGGAGAAGTGATAATTCTGCTGCCGTCTGCTTCCACAATATCAGCATAGTAGTATCCTGTGGTTAGGTTTGCTAAGCCATCATGGGTAAAGCTTAATGTCCCGCTAGTGCTGCTGGTAACCTGAACTGGATTAGTACCGTTTCCTGGTGTACCATAGAATAGTTTAATACTGGTAACGGGGCTGGTCGTTCCTGTATTCACAGAAATTTCAGGAACACCTGCTCCCGTAAAGACACTGCCAATAGGTTCTTTATTCAGCAGGAAGGTAACTTTGGCCGCAGAATCTTCTGATGCATAGAAACGCATTTTCTTCATCGCATCAAATAAGTCATTCTCGGTAAGGGCAGGTGCTAAAACAACAAGCCTTGCGCGGGTATGACGGCCAAAAGTTAAATTATGATTGTCATGATCTATGGTTGCGCCAAGGTGATATCCTCTGGCAAGCATTCGGTTATAATAACTTAAATAACTCATTGAACTTGCAGGGTCAGAATAAGTGATATTCGTTGAAAATGCAGGCCCGCTTTCTAAGGCTGCACCAACTATCGCACTGTCTGCACTGATATCATAAGTGGCCGAGATATTATTGTAATCTGTCGTATTAGGATGTGCAAGTGTTGCAATCGCATTCAGGCCATGACGGTTGATGATATTGAATAAACCTGTCTTGCCTGTATAGGTACTTTTAGGTACGTAGATTTGGTTTTCACCTGGTTCCCAGCCAATCAATGAATCGATGCCATAAACAATTACGTGACCACCCCCGCTAATTACTCCCCACTCCATTCCGTGAAGCGCCAGGAAAGTTGATGTTGTTGCATTCTTTGCCGCTTCAATACCGGGTTTCCAGTTGGCCAGTGACATTCCTGCTTGTGTATGGTTATGCTCAGAGATCCCTAAGAAGTCCATTTTCATGGAATTTTTAGCAAACTCATAATCTTCTTTAGGGGTTTTCTTTGTGTCGTCTTTATTCCCATCAGAATAGCTGCTATGGCTATGCAGGTTTCCATAATAAAAGTTCAGGTTATCGGCATCTAAAATGCCTGTTTTCTGAATGCCGGTTAGCGGGGCTGCGGTTAAATATAAAGGTCCACCACTACAGCTGCTGTTCAAGGCAAAAATGTAAAAATAGTAGGTCGTGTTTTGTGCCAGACCGTTTCTTATAAAACTGTTGCCCGTGCCTCTTTTGATTACAATACCACCGCCAATCTGATCACCAATATTGTAGACTGTTTGGTTCACTGGGTTGGCAGTAAGAGAATTACTAGTACTCATGACTACAAGATATTCATCAGCATCATTTGCCAGTGTATAGCTGGCCTGAACAAAATTGTAGTTTGAAGAGGTAATTGTGAAATTGGCAGGTTGATTTGCTGGTGTGGCACATGCCGCTAAAGTTTTTGTGGTCTGGGTTCCTGTCAGATAATTTGTTGTCAGGTATTTTGGCCCGCCGGTACAGGAAATATTATTTAGCGGAAAAATGAAATAATAGTATTTAGTAGAGCTTAGTAAATTGTTGTCAACCAGATTGTTATTTACTATCCTCCCGGCAACAATTCCTCCGCCTATCGCAGTTCCGGCATTGTAAGTTGTTCCGTCTTGTGGAAGTACAGTTAGGCTATTACTTGTACTACGGATCACGAGGTATTCATTGGCATCTGTAGAAGTAGTGAAGCTTGCTGTAATACTATTCGTAGTAACTGCGCTAAAGGCTAATGTAGTTGGCGCTACTGTTGGTGCTGCACAAGGAGATAAGTTAGGAGGGAAATGTACGCCTAAGCTATTCAGGTCATCATCATCAATGGCATTTTGAACAATGGATAAGGGTAATCTTGTCCAGTCGCCGGCAATAAATACCGGGCTTGGCGCAGTGACAGTTATATTTCTAACGTAAGAAACATCTTTTGCATTTACACCCTGTCCAAAGGCATCAATGATGTTGTTGGATGCATCTAAGATAGCAACACCATCATTTCCATTAAAATTAATTACGGTATTACTGGTTTGGGCTGCACTTGCAGCAGTTAAATAAGGTACTTCACCGCCATTACCAGTATTCCCGATAAGTACAGATCCCTGAGCAGGAATAATCACATTCAGGTCGACTGTCTGAGATGGGGTGGCAGTAATGTTAATTGGCCCGGCGTCTCCCGATATATTATATAAAGCTAGCTTTAATTGAGGAGAAGCTGTATTCAATGGTGTATTCCCAAGATTGGTCAATTCAATCCATTTATTTACAGATGTACCTTCATAATATTGACTGATAATAATTGGTGAGTTGACTAATGGTTTACCAATAGTAGTTGCATTTACTGTAGTAACTGTAGCTTGAAGATTTGGAGTGGTTGCTGCATCAGCGGCAACCACATAGAGGATGTATGCTGTAGAGGAATTTAAACTGTTAATACTTACAGAAGCCTCCATATTTGCAGTATTAGTGAAAGAACCAGTTTTAAAAGCAGGACTTCCTGTACCATCCAGGCCATTTTTAACCTGAGTTGGCGTAGTTGGTGCTGCTCCCGTAGCAGGAATTAAGACATAATAAGTTGTTCCGGCTTCATTGATATTACTTAGCAGATTAAGTGAGCTGGAGGTGATTGTATTTACTTTAGGATAACCTGTGACAAAGACCGGAGGTGTTAAATCCTGAGGCGCTGCTGTTACTGCATTGATAGTCGTAAATGTAGTTTGAAGATTAGGGGGAGTAGCAGAATCTGCCGATACCACATAAAGTTTATAAGCCGTAGTGCTACTTAATCCATTTAGCGTCAGGACCGCATCTAAATTTGCCGTATTTGTTAAAGAACCTGATTTGAAAGCAGGGCTTCCGTTTCCATCCAGACCATTTTTAACCTGGGCAGTGGTAGCCGGAGCTGTTCCTGTTGCGGGGATTAAGGTATAGTAAGTTGTTCCTGCTACATTGATATTACTTAACAGATCTATAGAAGAAGGGGTGATGTTATTAACTTTAGGATAACCTGAGGCGTTAACTGGTTGAGTATTTGCTCCATTGTCTGTAAGTATACCACCAATTTTAAGACCTTGATTCCTATCCAGATCAGGTGTGTAAAATCCCCACCCACCAGTAGTTGTCTGTCCGCTGGCGTAATAGCGAAACGTGACGATAGTAGTGGAAGGTATATTTTGCAAAGCGGCTATAGTTGACAGATCAATAGTTGGAAATACACTTTTAGGAGTACCATCTGTTTTTGTGACTACGGTAGGTGTACCAATTAAGGTGAATGGCTCACCATTCAAGCTATAGGCAAATTGGTTTAATGCACCACCAGGTGCTGCACAATAAGTTTGGGTACCGTGATAGGTCGCGTCAATTGTGGATAAGGAAAGTTTTTTTCCGCTTGCCGCAGAAAGTGTAAACTGAAAATAATCAGGATTCGTTACTGCAATCGGTATTTTTGCAAATTTGGTTGTGCGAAAAGAATTGATGGCCTGGCTTTCAACCACTATTCCTGCCCGGGTTAATATGGGGGTTGAGGACAGGCCGGGATCAGCGTAAGCGGCTGTAGAGGTATTTAACATACCGGGGCCTGTAAAATCCCAGCGAGTGATCTGTGCAAAGATCGTTGCCGGGAAAAATAAGGCTGAATACAATAAGATTAAGAGTAGAGTTTTTTTCATATCTAAGATTTTTGTTTAGCAGACAAAAATATACGGATAAAAAGGCTCTACTGTTAGTTTAATATTAATTATTGTGTTTGTGGAAAACTAAATTTAACAAGGTCTATTGATGATTGATGGTGCTTTTTATTTGAAATTAAGTTCCAGTCGAAAAATAATGCGCTAATTTTTCATTGAATAATGGTGCTTGATCGCAGTTTGTAAAGAATACGTAACCATTTTTTTGCTGTTTGTTGATTCTGAAGTAAGATTGAAAGTTCCCGTTGTTTCCACTGTGTTCATAGTCAGTTCCTTTTGGTGTTGGGAGAATAGCAATACCTAGTCCCCAGCCCGATTCTCCATCATGATCTTCCTCACGGGGAAAGGTGACCTGTTCTTTAAATATTTCATTAGCCATCTGATCCGATAAGCCTGTACCGTTCATCAGTTTGATTAAAAACTGGGCATAACTATCTGCTTCAGTGTGTAAACCTCCCGCAGCACCAAACCATGTAGAGTCTTGTTTTGGTATTGAACCAGGCCATCTCTGAATAGCTTTTCCATTCATATAGCCAGTGACCTTATGTTTGGTGATGAAAGAATGAGTACTAAACCATGCATATGGTAGTCCTAAAGGGATGGAGACTTCCTTTTGGAAAAGCTGGTCAAGTGATTGCAGGTCATTCTTGGTCAAATGTGCAATAACCTGGGCTAAGTAATAATATCCTTCACCTGAGTAAGAGAATTTTGTTCCGGGAGTGAATTTTAAATAGAGATTTCCTGGCTTGATGTGTTGAGTGGTGTCTAATAAATTATCCCTGCGCCAGTTTGGAAAACCAGAAGTATGACTCAGCACCATACGTGCAGTAATTAATTGATATCTTTTGTCATGAGCAATATCTGGGTATGCCATATATTTATACAGTGGAGTATCTAAATTTAGCACGCCTTTGTCGGCCAGTCTGAGTACAAAATAGGTAAATACTGTTTTGGAAAGCGAGGCCGCTTCAAAGATAGATTTACTATTAAGTGGCGCCGCTGTTGAAAGATTAGAAACGCCTAAAGTGCGGTGGTAGACTATTCTGCCATCATTTATAATTGCAATAGATAAGCCAGGTATGCCTATAGAGTCAATTTGTTTGGTTAAAAAGTGGTCCAGGGCTGCGGCTGTGAAAGATTTTCCGCCTGATACCTTAATTTGGGCATAACAGGGTGTCATAAAGAGCAGTAGGGAAAATATGGATAGTCTGATCGCTCTAGTCATTGTGCATCTCCTCATGGCCGTAGCTGATTATTCTGGCAAGTTTCCATTGGTTGTCTTTAAATTGCCATACATGCAGGAACTTATAGGTTCCGCTTAATTTTTCCTGTTGTCCTTTATTGGTGTGATAAAAACGATGGGTAGCAATCTCTATAGCACCATATCCTCTGATGGGATAAACTTCGAGTGAGCCTTTTATTAATTCCCTGCGGATATGGCTGCCTCTGGCACACATTTCTTTGAATGACTTTAGTTCATTGTCTGAACCAACAGTTAAGCCGCCAAGGTCATGATAGAATTCTACATCCGGATTGAAGAATTTGATGTAGGTGACACTATCACAGGTGTTAACAGCATGGAATAGGGTGCTGTCTGCTGCTGCTATTTGATTAAACAGGCTGATGTTTGCTTTTGACTGGACTTGGCTGGTTTGCTGTGACCAGCAAAGGTTAGCGGAAAGAAGTGCAAGGAATGTTAGACTGAGAATTTTACGGACCATAATATTTTTATATAGGAACTGTAAAACACAAGGAGTGCCATTTAGAGGGAAATAGGTTGTAGAGGGTTTGCAGGCTGCTTATGTGGTTAATGCGGTGTTTTGGTGTACGTTTTCGGACGGTGTTGTGTTCGGAAATGGCAGGGTTATATTTGTGAATATAAAAGGAGAGCTCGTTGCGAGGTGGAGTTTTAGCCTTGATCCTGGAGTTTCTTAATAGAAACACTGTTAAACGAAAAAGCCTCTCAGTATAACTGAAAGGCTTTTGTTTGTGGGAAATGAGGGGTTCGAACCCCCGACCCCCTCGGTGTAAACGAGGTGCTCTGAACCAGCTGAGCTAATTTCCCTTTGGTCTTTGTTATGTTATAGCCTTAACAGGCTATGTTTAAATAAAAGCTCTTCTAAATTTAGAAGAGCTTTTATTTGTGGGAAATGAGGGGTTCGAACCCCCGACCCCCTCGGTGTAAACGAGGTGCTCTGAACCAGCTGAGCTAATTTCCCTTTGGTCTTCCTAACTTCGATTCTGCCATTTATGTAGCCTTCTTCGTTGTTGGGAGTGCAAATATACACCTCTAAACTAAAACTCCAAAACTTTTTTAATATTTTTAAGATAAGATCTCTTCTAATACCTGGTGGGATTTTATTTCCCCAAAAGAAGCAGTATGTAAGGTGTAGTATATCAGTATTTTATCGAGAATCAGTCTCCTTGTTGTATTGTCTATTTTTATTTCATTTAATTTTTCAAAAGGAGTTGTAAACAGTAAAATAAATAATTCTGCGGCTGTTTTCTCTATAAAATAGGGATGAATAGGGGGTAGAGATTTAAATTCTCCTTCCTGCAAATCGAAATAACTTTGATCACTTTTGGTCTCCGTACTAGGGGCGAAACCTAAAAACCGGGATAATTTCAACAAAAAAGCAAGGTGAAAATTGGCATTAGCCTGATCGGTTTCGTCAAACCAGCAAACAGCATTGAAAATATAATCAAAGATATTTTCATCCGCATTTTGCTGGCGTATACTTTTATAAAGCACCTCATTTAAGAAAATAATGATCGTACTTTTTATAATATCATAAGGAATGCTGCGGAATACAGGAGAAGGCCTGAGCTCAGAAATACGCTGGATACTGGAATTGGTTTTATGATAAACGACCATATCTACCAGGTGAAGAGCTTGCAGCATATTCATCCTGATTTTAGCCTTTGGCTTTTTAACGCCATTAATCATATAAGACTGGATACCGAATTTAGCCGTAAAAATTTGTACAACTACACTGTTTTCACTGTATAAAGTTGTTTTTAACACTATTCCACGGGTTTTGTGGAGCATATCAGATTAGTTTTGGAATAAAAATAATGGCCGCTATAATTACCGAAATAAAAGCAGCAACGATTACAGCTCCGGCAGCAACATCCTTGATTTTCCCAGCCTGAATATTAAAATCTGGTGATACCAGGTCTACTAAAAGTTCAATTGCTGTATTTAAAAGTTCAGCAACCAGTACAAGGCCAATAGCAAGTATAATCCACAGCCACTCATTGCTGGATAGTTGTAAATACCATCCTGTAATTCCAACCAATAGCGTCGCAACCAGGTGGATCTTAAAGTTCATTTGCGTTTTTGTGGTATAAGCAATCCCGGATAACGCATATCCAAAACTCTTTATTAATCTTCGCATATCATCAGCTATCAATCAAACTTATAAAGAAAAACTAACATCTGGAGCCTCTTGCATCGTTATTTTTACCTAATCAACACAATTATCCGTTTAGGAAACAGTTTATTTTCTTTTATTTGCCGATTCGATTTAGGCCTATTAAATACGGTGCTTTTTTGCAATTAACCAATTCAGATATTTTAAACAAACATGGAAACCATTACCCCCGTTAAAAAAAATAGTTCTATTATTCCGCTTATTACAATGACGCTCCTTTTCTTTATGTGGGGGTTTATTACCTGCATGAATGATATTTTAATTCCGCATTTGAAAGTGCAGTTTCATTTGAACTTTCAACAATCTATGCTAGTGCAGTTTGCTTTTTTTGGTGCTTATTTTATCGGGTCGTTAATCTATTTTCTGATTTCGTATTATACCGGAGATCCCGTAAACAAAGTTGGTTATAAAAAGGGGATTATTGCAGGTGTACTTCTATCTGCCGTAGGATGCTGTTTATTCTATCCAGCTGCAACATTATCTATTTATGGTGTTTTCCTTGCTGCATTATTTGTACTGGGCTTAGGATTTACCATCTTACAGATCACTGCAAATGCATATGTAACTTTATTAGGACCAGAAGAAAGTGCTTCCAGTCGTTTAAATCTGACACAAGCATTTAATTCATTCGGAACTACAATTGCTCCAATTCTTGGAGGACATTTGATTTTCACTCTGTTTCTTGAAAAAAACGGAGCAGCTTCAGCAGATTCTACCCGTATTCCTTATTTAATTTTTGCAGGTATTCTTGTGGTGCTGGCGATAGTGATCAGTATGGTGAAACTTCCTTCTTTCAGCAGTGAAGAATCTTCAGAAAGAGGCCTGGGAGCTTTGAAATTCCCACAGTTGAAAATGGGAATCTTTGGTATTTTCTGTTATGTAGGAGCTGAAGTAGGAATAGGAAGTTTGCTGATTGCCTTTATGGAACAGCCCGATGTAACCAATCTGACAGAAGTAGTGAGTAAAAACTATCTTGCGCTGTACTGGGGTGGTGCTATGATCGGAAGATTTTTAGGATCAATTTCACTCAGTGAATTACCTAAGACTAAGAAACTTATTTATATGATACTGGCTGCGGCCGCTGTTTATTTATTGGTGTTCAGTATTGTTGATCTGACTTTTGCTCAAACGAGCTTCTTCATCGTCTTTATTGTCCTAAACATTATAGCTTTTGTCATCGGTAAATCTGCTCCTGCACGTACATTAGTGATCTTTGCCGGGGTGAATATCGCGTTATTGCTTCTTTCTATCTTCAGCAAAGGCAGTATGGCACTTTATCCAATTTTAGGTATAGGTCTGTTTAACTCTATTATGTTTTCTAATATTTATACCCTGGCAATTTCCGGATTGGGAAAATATGTAAGTCAGGGTTCTTCTTTATTGGTTATGGCTATTTTAGGCGGTGCATTGTTGCCTTTAATTCAAGGTAGTATTGCGGATTCAGTTGGTATTCAAACCTCATTTATCCTACCTGCATTATGCTATTTATATATTCTGATTTTCGGATTATACTGTGCTAAACGCGGACATGCTGTACATGAAAAGCCAGTAAGAACTAATCATTAATAATTTCATTATTAAAAACAAAGCCGCCTGTTTGATAAAAACGGGTGGCTTTGTCGTTTATTAACAATATGGTAATGCCTGCTTCAAGTTAAGCGAATAGCTGAAGGATACTTTTGTCAGGTTAAAATTAGCATACATATGAATAGAAGATCACTCTTAAAAGGAGGCTTGCTAGCCGGGTTAGGCTTGCCTTTTTTATCACCTTCAACGCTGTTAGCGCAGTCTAAACCTTTTGCTAAAAAAGCGAAGAACATTATTATGCTGGTCAGTGATGGAATGAGTACTGGCACGTTAAATATGGCAGATATTTATGCAAATCGTGCTTTTGGTAAAGGAACTAACTGGATACAACTTTATAAAGAAGCTAAAGTTACCCGCTCATTGATGGATACCGCATCCGCAAATTCATTGGTTACTGATTCTGCGGCTGCGAGCTCTTCGTGGGGTGGAGGTATGCGTGTGAAAAACGGGTCGCTGAATGTAGGTCCGAAAGGAGAAACTCCTCAGCCAATTTTGCAAAAATTTAAGCAGAGCGGTAAAAAGGTGGGTTGTGTAACCACGGTCCCTGTTACCCATGCTACACCAGCAGGTTTCTGTGTTAATATAGATAGCCGTGACGGACAGGATGAAATTGCAGAAATGTATCTGAAATTGAAATTTGATGTCATGCTGGGTGGGGGTGCACAACATTTCGATGGAAAAAGAAAAGGTGGAAGTATCATCCCTCAGTTTCTGGCTCATGGATTTAAGGTTGCTGAGAATAGAGAGGAGATGCTGAGTCTTAAAAATTCCGGACCTGTGATCGGTATTTTTGCACCTGACGGTTTACCTTATGAAATAGATCGTAAGAACTCTCCTGAACTGATGAAAAGCGTGCCTTCATTGGCCGAAATGATGAATAAAGCAATCTCGTTGATGAAAGATAACCCTAAAGGATTTGCCTTGCAGGTTGAAGGTGGTAAAGTGGACTGGGCAGCTCATGGAAATGATACTGGAGGTTTGATCTTTGATCAGCTTGCTTTTGATGAGGCCGTAGGGCAGGCTATTGAATTTGCAGAAAAGGATGGCGAAACTCTGGTGATTATTACTACAGATCATGGGAATGCTAATCCTGGTTTATTTTATGGTGATAGCAATAAAGACTTTGACCGGATTCAACACTTTAAACATAGCAACGAATGGATCTTAAATCAGCTGAACAATTCTTCAAGTGAGAAAAATGTAGCTGATCTAATTGAAGCGGGAACAGGCATCGGCATTACCTCTGCCGAAGCAAAACAATTGTTAACACATTTCTCTGATATCATTCCGGGTCAATTATATAACGCGGCTAACCTGCCATTTAATGAGCTGGCAAAAATTCAGGGGAAATATACGCTCGTGCAATGGGCAGGAATGAATCACACTGCTGATTATGTTGAACTGACTATGTTCGGCCCTGGAAGTGAGTTGTTAAAACCATTCATTAAAAATTATGAACTGCATAATTTCATGTTAAATGCAGCAGCAATGCCGGCAGATTTTTTGGCCCCCGTGGTTAAATCCTAAGGTAAATACCCTTAAATCTCGCAAAATGTATCAATTAACGCTTACCTTTGTGTAAGCGTTAAATTATGTCTGTTGAAAAACAAATCCTGCATCCCAGAAATCTGCACCGTTCTAGGTACGATTTTCCACAATTAATTAACAGTTGTCCGCAACTGGAATCTTTTGTGTTTATTAATCCTTATGGAGATCAATCTGTGGATTTTTCCAATCCTGAAGCTGTAAAAACACTCAATAAAGCTTTACTGATTCATTTCTATGGTTTATCAGATTGGGATATTCCCGAAAATTATCTTTGTCCGCCAATTCCAGGCAGGGCAGATTATATCCATTACCTGGCAGATTTACTGGCATCGGTTAATGGAAATGTAGTCCCAAAAGGAAATTCGGTCAAAGTACTGGACATCGGTGTAGGAGCAAACTGTGTTTATCCGATTATTGGTCACCAGGAATATGGATGGCAATTTGTGGGTTCTGATGTAGATAAACGCGCAATCAGCTCAGCAGTTAATATTGCTGCCATCAACCCCACTCTGACCAATGCGCTGACTTTCAGAATGCAGAATTCTCCGGGCAGTATTTTTCGCGGAATTGTAAAACCGGGAGAATTGTTTGATCTGACTTTATGTAATCCACCTTTTCATGCTTCCGCCGAAGAAGCACAGCAAGGCAGTCAGCGTAAGGTACGTAACCTGGGGAAACAGAAAGGAAGAGAAGTTGTGCTTAATTTTGGAGGTCAGAATTCTGAATTGTGGTGTAAAGGTGGTGAAGTAGAGTTTATCCGCAGGATGATTGAAGAAAGCGCACAGATCGCAAAACAATGCAGCTGGTTTACGACTTTAGTCTCAAAAAGCGCACACCTATCCACTGTCTATTATGCACTCGATAAGGTTGGTGTTAAGGGGGTGAAAACCGTCGAAATGGCTCAGGGACAAAAACAGAGTCGTTTTGTCGCATGGACTTTTTTGTCTGCCGATGAGCAGGCAGAATGGAGCAAAAAGCGATGGGAAAAATAATTTAATATCTTAACTTTAAGCCATGATCTATAAACCTACTTATCAAGCGGCTCAAATTATCGCTCCTAAGGTTGAAGCTATTTTTGCGCAGCATCTTGCAGCTGCCAGAGAAAGTGGGGAGGAAGATCTTGCACCTTTGCCTTCGGCAGAGATTGTAGAAGCAATTATTGATGCGACCTTTTGGGCCAGCATCCGTAAAGAAGAAGGACATTCTCCAAAAATCTCACTGGCTTTTTTGCCACCCGCCCAGGGAGGCAGTCCATTACTTTTTAAAAACCGTCTGCCACTTAACCCGACAGTCTTAACCAAGATTGCGCCAGGTGTTGAGCGTGCAGGTATTCATATTGGCGTCTGGCAGGAAGATGGAGAACTTTATATCTGGGGAACAACCACAAGTATACCTAATTTCTGTTTTGTATTGGACGTGTCAGAACCAGCATTGCTGGTTATTAAGCACCGCAGAATCTATGGATTTGGGAAATTCACCAATATCGCGGTGCTGAAAGGCGACCAGATCAAAATTGTCGATGTAAATAGTGCAAGACATCCGGATTGTCCGCCAATGTTACTCTCTTTATTAGATCTTACTGCGCCTTCTTACTGGAATGATACAGTGAACGTGTTAATTCAGCTGGCAGTATCCATGCGCTCACATGAGCGCGGTGGTACTTTACTGGTTGTGCCTAACGGGACAAAAAATTGGTTACAATCTATTATAAAACCAATTCAGTATGGTATACAGCCGGCTTTTTGCGGTTTGTCTAACTTATTGAAGCAAGATCGGAAACAGGCAAGCCAGATCTTCTGGCAAACCATATTGAAAAGAGAAGTAGAACATCTTGCCGGGTTAACTGCTATTGATGGTGCTACGGTGATCAGTGATGACTATGAGTTATTGGCGTTCGGAGCAAAAATCGGGCGTGCAAAAGGTAAAGAGCTCATCGAAGAATTATCATTTATTGAACCTATTGCGGGTGGAGGAGCGGTAGTGATGCATCCTGCTAAAGTTGGTGGGACGAGGCATCTTTCTGCTGCCCAGTTTATACAAGATCAGAATGATGCTATCGCTTTGGTTGCTTCGCAGGACGGACATTTTACAATCTATTCCTGGTCTCCTGTACAGGAACGTGTCATGGCACACCGGATAGATACGCTGCTATTATAAAGCATAAAAAAGCGTTCATCTAAGATGAACGCTAAAAAAAATTAATATATTATTTTAAGGTCTTAATTTGTTCAAGAGAATAGGATAGCTCCGGCAATGACAGCCAGCAACAGAATAATCATGACTACTCTATCGAGATTGACCCATTGTTTTTGAGTTATCGCTTTTTCTTGTCTCACACGCTCTGACCTGGCAAAGGCTTGAGTTAAAAGATTCAATTTAATTAGCATATCTGAGTAGTTAATGATCATTTTGTCTAAAACAAACCCTGCGCCAAAGACGACAAGAATGTTAAAATGTTAATAATTATTTCTTTCTGTTGACATAGCTTTTTTATTTTATAAAAACGAGGGCTTTTTTGATATTCCTGGAACACTCAATCTCTTGTGTGTGTACTGTTTATAGCACAGTTGATGTCCGTAAAATTCTTTCTTTATTTCTATGAAAAAATACGCATTAGCCTAGTTCTATCCTATATTTACAAGCTATTTGTGGAATTAATTAGTCTGTTGCCTATGTTATCACTTCCGATTATATTCTTTTTTATTGTCTTTCTGATCGGATGCGCTATTGCGTATCCATATGTTTTTAGAAATGGAGATCAGCCAAAGTTATCTGTTACTAAAATTATGACCATCAATCTCATTATTATTGTTATTTATACAATAGGTGCATTGTGCTATAGTATGGGTGCAGAGGTGGTCTTAGCCGCTCTCTACTTTGTAGTCTGTTTGTTAATTGCAATCGCTTCAAGACGGTGGATCTGGCTTGTAGGCGGGGTTATTGGCCTAATCCCGGGAATTCTGACCTGGCTGCTATTGATTAACAATATAGGAGGTGGAAGAATTTAACCTGATCTATCTAAAATGAAATTTATTTATTCTGTAATTATCGCTATGCTTCTTTCCAATACTGGGATTGCCCAGGAGAAAACATCTAATGCACAATATCCCTGGTTAGCTAAATCGGGTAAATTTGGTTATTGCAATCTTGAAGGTAAGGTGTTGATTCAGCCTGAGTTTGATGGGGGAGACCCATTTAAAAATGGGTATGCTGTTGTGTGTAAGAACGGTCTTTATGGGGTGATAAATGAAGTTGGGAAAGTTATTGTTCCATTGAAATATCCCTCACTTCAAATTTATGCGAAGGGCGTATTTACCCTGGCGATTTACAAAACCGAATCTAATGCGAGAGCACAGTTCTGGAAATGGAAACTGATGCCGGAATTTAATGTTCTAAGTACAAGTAATAAAGGGCCTTTCTTGTCTACAAGTGTGCCTAGAGCAACCTGGACGATTAAATCCTTGCCTGATGACCAGGTGATTTTTAAAGAAACCAGGGAAGAAGAAGACAAAGATCGTACACAATATTGGCGTAAAGATTGGGAGCCAAGCCGAGGTATTCCAAGCTATATTCACCTTTCCAGTTTAGGCAATACTTTAAAAGTTGGTGACAATTTATTTGTAAGGAATGCTGACCATCAATTAAAGAAAGTAGCAGGTAATGTCCTTGAACTGATCGATGATACTTCAATACTGGCTTTTAACAAGGAACAATATTTTAAATTGAATATCAAAGGCGAGAAGCAGAACAAAGAAAACTTTACCATGGTAGATAGCATCTTACTCCATGTGAACCCAGATAAAATTATTACAGTGCTGAAACAGAATCCAGGCATGTATCCCTTTCCGACAATAGCCGATTTTATTTTTAAAAATAATGAGGGTAAAACCTATCTGTTTCCAGATTTAAACAAACCATTTCCAACTCAGATTCAAGACTATAAGAGAGGAACTGAATTGGTTCCAGCCGCCGAAATATTAGCGCATGCAGTTCTTATTTCTTCTGTCCCTGATAGCAAATATTTCCTGGTATTAGCTGTATTTGGAAAGATTAATGAACGGAGAATGCTCTTGCTGGATGGCGATGGCAACTGGAATACCGAAATTCCTGCTTATGAAGGTCTTGATCAGATGCTTGGTAGCGGAGAGATGCTGCTGACCAGGTCTGTGAAAAAAGGGATCCTAACCCGGAACCTGGAATTCAAGACTTTCCCATTTGATTACAGGGCGCATCATACTGATTTTTCTAAAAACATGTTTAGCGGTAAAGATGCTGTTTCTAAGAAATATGGCATTTACGATTTTTCAAAAGAAAAGTGGCTGGTGGCACCGGTCTACAGTTATCTTGGAAATGAAGTTGTGCCAGGCATCATTATCTATACATTGGCTAAAGAAGACAACAGCACCCGAAAAGAGTGGTATGGACTTCTTGATATGGAAAGTAATCAACAGATTACACCCCCTGTTTATGATACTATTGATTACAATTCCCGTGTGACAAAAACTGAAAACGGTACTCAAATTTCGTATTATATCAATCCCCGCACTGGGCAGGAATACAGAGAGTAATCATTTTTCAAGAGTGATTTTTGTGATCAAAATCGGTCGATTCAATTGACTGAAAGGACTGATTTTGATCATAAATTGCCTGAATGTATTTTCGTATATCATTTTTTGTTAAAATTATATAGCTTTAAATCAGTGTGTTATGTTTTGTTATGTGTTTTATATAGTACTATGTATTGCACATTACTATATAAAACACATAACTTTGAATTATGATAGCAGAAAATACACAAACGCAAATGCGGAAGGGCATACTGGAATATTGTGTGCTCCTGATTATATCAAGGGGAGAGATTTATGCCTCTGATATTATCGCTGAATTGAAGTCGGCGAAACTGCTGGTTGTAGAGGGCACGCTTTACCCCTTATTAACCAGATTAAAGAACAACGGGTTATTGAGTTATAACTGGGTAGAGTCTACCTCAGGTCCTCCCCGTAAATATTATACGCTTACACCTTTAGGGACCGCAATATTGGCCTCGTTAGATGGAACCTGGCAAGAATTATCCTTTGCTATTGCGAAATCAAAGAACCAAACTAACCTATAAACCGATGAAAAAGACACTTAATATAAATATTGGTAATTCTATCATTCACATTGAAGAAGATGCCTATGAGTTACTGACCAATTACCTGATAGAAGTTAAACAGCACTTTGGTAAAAGCGCAGATGACTTTGAAATTGTTTCAGACATTGAAAACAGGATAGCTGAAATGTTTACGGAAATTCTGCATACGCAGCAAAAACAGGTGATTGAACGGGAAGATGTTCAGGTGGTGATTGGTTTAATGGGCTCTGTTAAGGATTTCGAAGACCAGTCTGATGAAGATCCAGCTAATGACTATACAAATGCTTATGCATCCACAGTGCGAAAAATTTATAGAGATACAGATGAGGCGATGATCGCAGGGGTTTGCTCTGGCTTAAGCCATTATCTTAAAATGGATGTTAGTATCTTAAGAATCGTTGCCGTATTGTCGATTTTTTTAGGAGGGTCAGGGCTACTAGCTTATTTGGTTTTATGGATTGCTATTCCCAGGGCATTGACCAGAACTGAGAAAATGGCAATGAAAGGAGAAGCTGCTAATTTACAGGGCTTCAAGAAAAGCTTTGAAGAAGAACTGTCAGGCCTAAAAGAAAACCTCAAAAATGCAAATGAACATTTACAGCCTTTAGTTAAACAATCAGGAAACTTTATCACAGAATTTATAGGCATTTTAGGCGCTTTTTTACAAGGGTCCGGGAAGGTTATTTTTAAATTTATTGCGGTTGTATTAATGATTACCGGATCTGTATTGTTCTTGAGTGATGTTGTCGCGCTGGCTGCTATTTTGGGTGTAGGGTATTCTGGAGTGACCCAGCTTTTCCCATTTAATATTGTCAATGGATCTTATTTAACCATTTTTAGTATTTCTGTATTTATTACTATTGGGATTCCGCTATTGGGTTTGATTTTACTTTCAGTGCGTGTTGCCTTTAACAGCCGCCCTATTAACCGGATGGTATCTTATGGCCTGTTGTTAATCTGGTTATGTGCACTTTCAACTGGTATTTTCTTTGTCGCAAGAATTGGCAGTGAATTTAAACAGGAAGCTAGCTTCACACAGAACTTATCCCTGAAAACCTTTCCAGTATATACTTTGGAAATCGATAGATCTATGGTTTTTAGTAAAGAAGATAGTTTACGTTATCAGTTGAATTCAACAGATTATGTAGGTAAAGTTATTCAGAAAGATTCGGGAAGATCAAATAATGCACCTAGAAATGTAACCATTAGAATTGAAAAAAGCGATGGTAATGTACCTTCTCTTGTGGAGAGTTACAGTTCAAAAGGCAGAGATTTTGCAGCAGCTTTAAGTCACGCAAAGAATATCCGATATAATTTTATACAAAAGGATTCTTTGCTGAATTTTGCCTCAGAAGTACGTTTGCAGAAAAATGAATATTGGAGAGACCAGGAGGTAGAACTGGTCGTTAAGTTGCCGGTTGGTACTAAACTAAGGATCAGCAAGAATCTTGACCGGTATCTGAGAGGATATTCTTTATGGGATTGTGATGATGAAAATTTTGTAGAAGACAGGTACGAAGGAGTGATGACCGAAGAAGGATTAAAGTGCCAGATAGA
Organism: Pedobacter sp. PAMC26386; assembly: GCA_014302835.1. Classification (GTDB taxonomy): domain Bacteria; phylum Bacteroidota; class Bacteroidia; order Sphingobacteriales; family Sphingobacteriaceae; genus Pedobacter. Next base: position 4,139,674 of record CP060294.1, on the reverse strand, counting down.
AAAGAAATAACATTTTGAAAAAAAAGCAGGTTAAGAATTTTAAACGGGCTCTCCTAAATTAGAATTTTTTTAGTAAATTTAATTAGCTAATTCTTAACCTGTTATGAAAACCGTAAAACAACTACTCAGCACTAAATCAGCACAGATCTTTTCGGTTCCGGCAGAAACATCTGTACTGGATGCCCTTAGCGTAATGATGGAAAAGAACATCAGTGCACTGCTCATTCTGGAAGACAGTCAATTATTAGGGATATTCACAGAAAGAGATTATGCCAGGAAGATTATTCTTCAGGGTAAAACTTCTGCAGACACTTCTTTAAATGAAGTGATGACTGCACAGCCAATTACTGTTTCGCCCGATGACAGTCTGGATCATTGTATGAAAACAATGACCGACAGACATATCAGGCATTTACCTGTACTAGCGGATAACCAGGTGATTGGGATGGTCTCGATTGGTGATGTGGTTAAGTTCATCATTGAAGATCAAAAGCAGACCATTTCCCAACTGGAAGGTTATATTAACAGCTAGGGTTTATTTAACTGTATAACGGTAAACATAACGGCCAACATTACCATTCACATCTACGCCCTCAATAACGGCTCTGTATGTGCCTTTACCATCTGCGTTATAAAATTCGAGTACGGTATCGCCTGTGGCATTTGTTTCAACTTTGGGATTCCAATAAATGGTTGTTCTTAAGTCGTTGCCTGTATATGAGCTTGTTTGTGTTAAGTATTTAGGTGCATAAAATTCTCTCGCTTTCGTGTATCCTTTAGGCGTGAATTTAAGCATGTTGCTTTGTGGCATCATTTTCTTGAGGTCAGCAAGACTCATGTTTGATTTAGGTATTTTCTTGGTATTGACAACTAATACACCATTACAGTTGTAGTTCTTAAAGACAAGACCCAGCTGATCTTTTAAAAAGATTTCAACAGATTCTACGTCCGCTGGCTGTACACTGCTTAAGTTAATCGCATCAACAGCATTACCATTGATAAATACCTGTACTGGTGTACTTCTGTTGCCCTGCACGTAATCGCGGGTAACAAAGAACTTGTCTGTATCAAAAGTCAATCCCATTGCTAATGTTTTAAGACACATTAACATGTCATTACAGCCTTTAAATCTTTCTCCATCAATCTGGTGGTCAGCCTGCATACTTAAGCCTGTTAAAGCACTATGATCAACATGGCTTGGCTTTTTAATGGTTGCACCTGTAATTTTAACTTCTTTAAGCGTACGCAGGTTGCTGTATTGTTTTTTACTGTTATCCAGATAAGCTGATAACGTACTGTCAATATTCACAACTTCAGTTGCGAGGTTAGGATTGCTGGTGATCTCAGGAACTGGAGGGTTATCAAGCACAATCATCATATTGCTTCCCTGAGAATTATATTTTGCATTAATCAGCAATTCCGCACCATCTTCAAAAACCAGGTTAGGGAAAGCAAAAAGACCAGAATTTGTAGTTAGGGTTTCCGATGAAAGCGTTCTTCCCGGACTAGTTAAGCGTAATGCACCTTTTCGAACCGGCATTCCTGTCCGGTCTCTCAGAATACCAGTAACACTGATGCCCTGTTCTGGAAGAAATGTATTTCCAGGGAATCTGCCAGCCATGATTTCTTTATAAGAGAACCGGCGATACCCTTGAGTCAGCATCAATACATCCAGTTCAGCACGTTTCTTTTCATCAGTTTTAACAAAGTAATAATTTGGACGTTCTACAAAACCCTGAAGATCGGAGGTTAGTAAAAGCGAACTTAATATAGTTGTCTCTGTATTTTCATCCACTGGTACTTTCTGCTGATCAGTTACACTTATAGAGAAATTCCCTACCAATCGTTGTGTTGAATCTTTGGCAGAAACGGTCATTCTTACCTTCTGTCTTGTTTTATAAGCAGGTAGGTCTGATTTTAAAGTCAGGTTCATCGCATTTTTATGAAGTACGAAAACCAAACGTTCACTTATGGGTTCTCCGGTTGAAGAGAAAAGAGTTAACTGAATAATTCCTGAAGGAAATTTATCTGTCGATATTTTTGCTGCGGTAACCTGTGTCAGTAATTTTGATTGTGCGGCATAATAAACCTGTCCCGCATTTTGTGCGACCAGGTAGACACTTTTACCTTGATTCTGCTGAAAGTAAGAATCGCTGGCTACAATTTTGAAATTGATTAGACCAGAAGTGGCCGAGCTAGCTTGTACAGCGATTCCTGATTCAGTAATTTTCGGTAGGTCTACTACCTTTTTTGTACCATCACTGAAATTGACTGTTGCTTTGTAAGTTTTACCACCTTCTGCATTTAGATAGAAAGCACCCATACCTAGGTGAGTAGAGCTAAAAGCGGTAATCTGATTGCCGTCACTGTCAGCAATAGTCCCTTTCACCTCAATGCCCAGTCCATCTTGTTTAATTGCCTTAAAGGCAATCTGTGTAGGAATGCCTTTGACCAGTTCACCACCTTCCGGGAAAAATTGGATATCTGTACTTCCTGTTTTGGGCTTCAAAACAAAGGAAGCATTGAGAACTTCCTGGTTGCCCATATTCAGTTCTGTAGTCAAATCACCTTTGGTGATAAATTCATTTTTTTTAGGTGTAATACTTATTTTTATAATACCATTCTGATCCGTAACTCCTCTGCCTTTACTTACTACGTCGTAGTTAGAGGTGACACTCCAGTTAACTGGTTTGTTGGCAAGAACCGCTTTATCCAGATTTTTAAATTGAATCTGCGCGTTGATGACCTGACTTTTATCTGTTTGTATATTATTATAAGTTAAATGGGTAATTAGTTTTTTATCAATTGCTTCTCCTATTGGAATAGTCTTGGTGAAAAAATAATCCGGACTGGAATTGAACATCCATACAGTATAAGCTCTGACATAATAATTACCCTGTTTAAAGTTGACCATGTCCAGCTCCAGGCTTCCATAAGCAACACTGTTGGTGACTGGTAGTTTAAATGATTTGACCAGAGAATCCTGACTGTTCAGTACATCTATATAAACCACTTTACTTAATGGGGAGGGGACATTCTGTTCAAAAGTAACGTAAGCTTTAAAAAACATGGTATCTGCTACACTATAATAGGGCTTATCAAAATGGAGATAAACTTTTTCTACAGGATGTTGTTCCGCAATGATCTTGGATTTATTAAGAATAGAACTGAGTATTGTAGTGTCCTGTTGGGCAGATGCCTGGAAGCTTAGCGCAAAACAAAGTATAGATAATGCAAATAATAATTTAAAGTATTTCATGTATAGCTTATAATACGGGATTAATCTTGCTAATATATTGAATTAAGCAAGACGTTCTATCAAATTGGAACACCTTTAACATATTTTGACATTTAAAAATGGATTAAAAGGGGTGAAATTTTAAATACCATTTCTGTTTAGGTGTGTGTCTTATACTGGTTTTACTTTACCAAAGTGGAGAGTTTTTACTGATTTGGGTTTACAATGGGTCTTATCCGGGTTGAATCAGAAATGGACAAGGCACAGAAAAAAAGGTGTCCAAAAAGCGTGTTGGTGGCACAACGCGTTTTGATGTCCTGATTAATTGGAAGAATTATTTTCTGAATTAGAAATACTAATATTCAATTTTTCGCTTGGCTTTTGTCCGTAGTGCGTTTCGTACCAGTCTGCTAATTTTTTGTTTTTAAATTGACTTTTGCTATCAATCCCCTTAATCAGTGTTTTTGTTGCAGTTGTTGCGTCAGTTCCATTTCGTGCCTGATATAGCGCATAGTCAACCACAATTTTATCTGTGGGTTTAGGCCCTTTGAACCCCAACAGTTTTCCGTCCTTACCTAAAATCTGAGGAGAGGTCGAATTTTGCATTAGGGTACTGAAAGCGTTATTTACAGGAACTGAAGAGAGATGATAAGCACTCACCTCTGGATTTTTTAGTTTAAGAATTTGCTTCCAGTCTTGTTCTGTACTTCCAGTATAAACATTGATAAATACGACATCACTATATTTGGCAAAGCGCTTTTTGAGGTTTCTATAATCCATATTGTCTTCTCCGGGAGGTAAGTTCTGTGGTTGTTTCCATATGTACATGTAAACCGTCTTTCCTGCAAACAGAGAAGAAAGTGTTGAACTTTTTCCATTGGTATCTGTAAGAACCAAAGGAGAGAGATTCATGTTGGAATGATCATCATAACTCTTAGCAACAGCTTTTGCGAGGCCCTTCACGACCATGGTGCATGAATTGTTCAAGAGGCATAAAGACAAGAGCAATAACAGAAGTGTTTTTCTTATCATATACCTAAGACGATAAATTAAATCAATAGTTACAAACTATTGATAATTCGGTATAACTGATAGAATGGCTTTGCGTTTGTTTAAAGATAAAAAAGAGAATGCCTTTTAAGACACCCTCTTTAATAGATTTATTTCTTAGTTATATTCGATTACGAACTCAGCTTTTGGTGTTCGTACTTTTTTCAAGTTAATTAACCAATCTTCGTTTTCACTTCTGTAGCCTAATGGCAACAGCGTCACACTGCGAAGGCCTCTTTGTCTTAAACCTAACAACTCATCCAGTTCTGCAGGATTAAATCCTTCCATTGGAGTTGCGTCTACTTTTAATAAGGCAGCTTCTGCAAGTGCTACGCCAAAGCCAATATAAGCTTGTCGTGCGGCATGGTTAAAGTTCACTTCTTCAGTTCTAGTTGTGTAGTTTGAGCTCAATTGGATTTCATAGTCTGATGGAGTTTCATCCGGCAGACCTCGTTCCGCATTTGTACGTGCGAAAACAGATCTGATGTTTTGTTCAGTATAGTTCTCCCATGCTGCAAAAATAAGCAGGTGTGAAGAATCAACTATTTGAGACTGTCCAAAAGCAACCGTCTGAATTTTTGCTTTTAATTCCGGGTTAGTCACCACAATTACTTTAAATGGTTGTAGGCCAGATGAAGTTGGCGCAAGACGTGCTGCTTCAACGATTTGGTCAACCTTAGCTTGAGGGACCTTTTCTCCATTCATTTTTTTTACTGCGTACCGCCATTTCAGCGCATCTATTAAACTCATAATTTTATTATTCAAGGTTATAAAGCTGTTACAACATCTAATTAATAACAGTGTTAACAAATGTAAGTATGTTATTTAGTTTTGATGTGAGCTGGCTGTGTTTTTACTTTTGCATGATATTGAATTAAATGAATGAAAAGAAATCTGCCTTAAGATTTGGATAAGTTTTATTTATTTAGTAAAATCGTTAATTGTTATGCTTGCATAAAATAAATCGGCCAATCTCAATTTCTTTTGGATTGTTATAATCTATGAATGCGGGAGTTAGCTTAAACTTTTAGGGCGGATACATTATCAATTTAATACCAACCAAATATGAAAAAGATTTTACTAAGTTTCTTACTGGCGGTGCCTATTCTGGGCTACTCCCAATCCTTCCAGGTTAACCTTCAGGGACAAAAGCAGACCGCGATGGGCGGTGCAGGTACAGGGGTTGCTTTAGACGAAGCAGCTGTGTTTTTTAATCCTGGAGCTGTCTCATTCCTTAAAAAAAATGGTGTACAAGTTGGTGCAAGTGCAATTTTCCTGAAAGCTGCTTTCAGAGAGAATGGTTCTAACATTACAGAATACACAAAAGATAAATTATCAGTACCGCCAGCAGCTTATGCTGTATTTGGTAATCCGAAGAACAGACTTCGTTTTGGATTGGGTGTTTATGTGCCATTTGGTGGTGCAGTCCACTGGGATCCAAACTGGACTGGTAAGTATACCGTGACCTCATTAGATCTTCAGGCTATCTATGTTCAGCCTACCTTGAGTTACAAAATTACAGATCATATCGGTATTGGTGCCGGCCTTGTTTATGCGAATGGAAAAGTTGATTTACGAAGAGCCGTTCCAATTACTCTGAACGATGGTACCTCATCTACTGCACAGCTTAAAGGTAATTCAAATGATTTTGGCTGGAATGCTGGTATTTATGTAGAAACGATATCTGGCGTAACTATTGGTGTGACACACCGTTCACAGGTAACTGCTAATGTAAAAGATGGCGATGCTATCTTTAAGGTTCCTCAAGCATTGCAAAGTGGATTTCCTACTAAATTTACTGCGCAACTTCCTTTACCGGCAACATCCTCTATCGGTTTAGGATTTTACCCATCCTCTAAAACGATTATTGCTGTGGATGCAAACTGGGTTCACTGGAGCAAATACAAAGTATTGGCATTTGATTATGACAACAACTCAAGAATTCCAAACACAAGTTCTCCAAGAAATTATCATGATGGAGGTGCTGTACGTGTAGGTATCCAGAATATGGCTACGGACCGCTTAGCTTTAAGATTAGGTGCTGCTTATGCATTTACACCAGTTGGAAAAGGTTATGTGACTCCAGAAGTACCGGATGCTAACCGTATTTTGCTAAGTGCAGGTTTAGGATACAAAGCGTCTGAAAGATTCAATATCGATTTATCTTTCTTGTATGAAAATATTAAATCAAGAAATGAGACTAATATTGAGACAAATTTAAGCGGGACTTTCAAAACGGTTGCTTATATCCCAGGCATCTCTTTATCTTATAAATGGTAATCACCTTTCAGCAAAACATTATGAACTCGAAATTTATATTCAGAAGTATTCTTGCAGTTGCTGTAGTTGCTGCAGCTTCTTGCAAACCAGATCTAAAAACCATTACCCCCAGCAAAGGAACTGCTGATTTTTCACGATATATTGCTGTTGGAAACTCCCTGACGTCAGGTTTTGCTGATAATGGGTTGTATCTGGAAGGACAGCAGAATTCATTTCCATTGATGATTGCTACACAAATGCAAGCCGTTGGTGGTGGAACTTTTAGTACACCTTTCTTTAATGCGAACCAGGCAGATGGAACAGGGCATATGTCATTGACAGGTTTTACAACACCGACACCACCTTTACCTGCAGATCCAATTATTACTAATGTTCCTGCTCAGGCTGTAATCGGGTCAGTAACTGTACCTGGATTTGGCACGGTTCCTCTTTTTACAAAATATACAGGAGACCTGAATAATTACGGCGTACCGGGAATCAGGTTAAACCATATTACACTTACTTATTATGGAAATGTAAATCCTTATTTTGAGCGTTTATTGCCAAATACTTCACCTGCTAATACTACTCCATATCTTAGTTTTGTAACTGCTAAACCATTTACTTTCTTCAGTATGTGGTTAGGTAATAATGATGTATTAGGTTATGCAACAGGCGGTGCTGCGACAGCGGCTGATTTGCCTACTGATAAGGCTCTTTTTACTCAACTGTATAATCTTGCGGCTGGTACTTTAGTGAAAGGTGGAACTGGCGGCACTGGAGCTAAGGGTGTAGTTGCAACTATTCCTGATGTATTAAGTACGCCGTACTTTACAACAGTTACTATAAATGCAATATTAGCTAAGGTAAATGTGGCGAATCCAACTGCAAATGCAAAGGCTGTTTTTATTCAGCCGGGAACTGGTTCACCGAGAGCTGCTACGGCAGCTGATTATTTGTTGCTTACATTATCTTCTGCAAATATAATTGGGAAACCAAATGCGGCTGGTCAGCCATATGGTTTGGATCCTAGAAACCCTGTTGAAAGTAAGTATGTTTTAGATCAGGCAGAGGCAGCAGTAATTGTGGATTATACAAATTCCTATAATGCAACTATTAAATCAGTAGCTGCGGCAAATGGTCTTGCTTTATTTGATGCGAATGCATTGTTCAAAAGCTATGCAGCTGGCAGGGAAGTTAATGGAGCTGTTGTTAGTGCAGCATACATTACCGGAAACCTTTTCTCTCTGGATGGAATTCACCTGACTCCAATAGGTTACTCAATCGTAGCGAATGAATTTATCAAATCTATCAATTCGCAATATGGTTCAAGTATTCCAACTGTGGATGTGACAAAATACAGAGGTGTGAAATTCCCTTAATTTTATAAAATCTATAATAAAAAAGGGTGCTGAACTAATATTCAGCACCCTTTTTTATTTCTGGAACTGGTTCCGTTTTTGATTAATGTTTCAGTTTGGCTTTAAATATCTTCTCTAGTTTTTCCATTTTTGGCAGGATCACTAACCGGCAATAAGGCTTGTCTGCATTCTTGTTAAAATAATCCTGGTGATAACCTTCTGCTACGTAAAAAGGTTGCGCTTTAGTGATTTCTGTAACAACTGGCTTTCCAAAAGCATTTATTTTGTTTAATTCAGCTTTATATTGTTCGGCAGCAGTTTTTTGCTCAGGAGTACTATAGAATATTACTGAACGGTATTGAGTTCCTGAATCAGCACCCTGACGGTTTAACGTAGTTGGGTCGTGGCTTTTCCAGAATACTTCCAGTAATTCATCGTAAGAAATCTTTGCAGGATCATAAGTAACCTCAATCACTTCCGCATGGCCAGTTGTGCCTGTACAAACTTCTTCATAGGTTGGGTCGGCAAGCTGGCCACCTTCATATCCTGACTTTACTTTAGTCACACCGTCCAGCCGTTGAAATAAGGCTTCTGAACACCAGAAACATCCCATCCCGAAGGTTGCTTTCTGTGATTTTTTCTGCTGCGCATCTGCACCGTTAACTGATAAAAGGATTAAAAATAGAATTGATAGATATTTCATTTTGACTATAGTTTAGTATAAAGTATGAATGAATTATGGCAGTTTAGCCAAACAAATTTACTTGATCTGTTAGTCATTATACGCAGCTAGAGAGACTGTGGTTTCATATTTGGGAGAATATGACCTAAATTGACAGTGTACTGATAAAATCTGGTATGACGTTTGGCTATTGTCACACGTGTGACTTTTTTAGATAATTCTTTGTTAAATTTTGTTTGACTGTTAAATGTTAATAACTTAAATTGTTGTAAATTAGTAAGCTATGGTGAGATAGTTCGCTACAGACAACTTTATTAACAATTGTTTTATAATTTCGAATCAAACATTAAGCAAATATTATGTCTACACCTTATATTCCAACCTTAGATCTTGGTTCTTATATTGACGGAACAGAGCACGATCGTAAAAAATTTTCTGATGAACTAGGCAGAGCCTTTAATGATTCGGGTTTTGTAACGATTACCAACCATGGCTTAAGCCAGGAGTTAATTGATAAATTATATCAGAATATCCAGGGAGTATTTCGTTTACCGGCAGATCAGAAAGCGAAGTATGAAAAACCTGAACTTGCCGGACAACGTGGTTATACTAGTCCAGGTAAAGAAACTGCTAAAGGTGCTAAAACTGCCGATCTTAAAGAATTCTGGCAGATCGGTCAAACTGTCGTTGATGGGGATCCAATTAAATATGAATATCCTGAGAATGAATACCTGGAAGAAATCGCAGGTTTCAACGAGGTAACTAACGAAGTTTATCAAAAACTGGAAAGTAATGGTAAGCATTTGTTAAGAGCAATTGCTACTTATTTGAGTTTACCAATTGATTATTTTGATAAGCATGTACATAACGGAAATTCTATTTTGAGAGGTATTCATTACTTCCCGATTGAGCATCCGGAGGCATTACCAGCTGATGCTGTTCGTGCAGGTGCACATGAAGATATTAACCTGATTACTTTACTGATTGGTGCAAGTGCTGATGGTCTAGAAGTCTTAACACGCAGTAATGAATGGTTGCCAATTAAAGCACATCATTCAGATATTGTTGTCAATGTAGGAGATATGTTACAGCGTTTAACGAATAATAAACTTCGTTCAACTACGCACAGAGTGGTTAATCCACCAAGAGAATTGATGAAAACTTCACGTTTCTCTGTTCCTTTCTTCCTTCACCCGCGTTCTGATATGGATTTAACAAGTCTTGATTCTTGTGTGGATGAATCGCATCCAAAACAGTATTCTGATATGACTGCCGGAGAATATCTGGATGAACGTCTTAGAGAAATAGGTTTGAAGAAATAAGAGATTTTTCAAAATAAAAAAAGGGTTCACTTTCATGAACCCTTTTTTGTTTCCGAGCCTTCTATCGGGATCGAACCAATGACCTACTGATTACAAGTCAGTTGCTCTACCAGCTGAGCTAAGAAGGCTTTAATAAGCGGTTATTGTCTAACCGGGTGCAATTATAGAAAAATTGATCCTGAATACAAAATGTCTTTTGAAAAAAAATCAGTTAGATTTTATATCCCCCTGTTTTATAGGGATTTTAATTTTCCATTCCTTTGTCAATCGCACTGTTGATCACGTCCTGAATACGAGAACGGATTCCCATGCTCACTAATTTGTTGGTCACCGATGGATTGACACGATTCGATAAAAACACATAAACCAGACCTCGTGCCTGGTCTACCCAGACCGCGGTGCCAGTATAACCGGTGTGTCCGTAAGTTTGCGGCGAAGCTGTTGTTGATGGGTATTTTTTAGCAATATTAGGATCCCAGCGATCAAACCCCAATCCTCTTCTGCTAATGCTAGACTGCTGTGCGGTAAAAGTATCGACAGTTTGCGGTTTGAAATATTGCTGGCCACCATAAGTTCCTTTGTTCAAAAACATCTGGTACATGATTGCCATATCATTTGAACTGGCAAAGAGACCGGCATGTCCCGAAACACCACCCACAAGAGCTGCACCCTGATCATGAACATAGCCAACCAGTAATGTTTTTCTGAAATAAGTATCGTTCTCTGTAGGGATGATCTGTTCTTTAGGGAAACGGTTACGTGGAAGGAAACCGGCAGTTTGCATGCCTAAAGGGGCGTAAAATTTCTCAGCTACGTAATCGTTCAGGTGTTCTCCGCTGATCTGTTCTACAATGTCTTTCATGACATACATGCTAATGTCACTGTAAACATATTTGCCTCTTGTTCTGATGGGCGCATTGAGCATTTGCGGCCACATGACATCTTTGAAATAATCTTTTCTGATAAAATATCCATCGGCTACTTTAGTTGGATAGGCGGCGGATGAATCCGGACTATGATCTGTTGGCCTTACGCCATCATGAAAGGCAATGTAAGGGATAAAACCAGCCTGGTGCAACATGGCCTCTCTAACAGGAATGTTGTTCATTGCAGTTGGTCTGGCCAGCGCAATGTACGCGCCTATATTAGTGTCTAGTTTTAATTTCTTTTCTTCAACTAACCGCATCACCATAGGTGTTGTAGCCGTTATTTTAGTAATAGAAGCCAAGTCGAAGATGTCTGTTACCTTATCTGGCGGGCCATCATAAGTATGTGTGCCATAAGCCTTGTTAAAAATGACTTTGCCATCTTTTGCCACTAAAACGACCATTCCCGGAGCGGCTCTTGCAGCAATAGCTTCGGCAGTAATGTTGTCAATTTCCTGAAGGTTGACGGAGTTAACACCCGCGTCTTCCGGAACAGTGTATTTTAAACGGGTTACCATAGTGGTAAAGCCTGATCCTGCCAGGTATTTGCCAGAAATATTGGCTGTTAGTTTATTGGTTACGGCGATTCCTCCAAAAATGAGCTGTGGAATGAGTGAGGCTGCCTGAATACTTTTATCCTGACTCCAGATTAACGGTGCATTGAGTGAGTCGAATGGTATCAGGTTGGTTCGCTGACCATATAAGGCCACAATGACTGATTTACTTTTGGCTAGAGAATTGATGAAATTGATGTATTTGGCTTTAGTCGTTTCCTGGTCGGGGATAGAAATGATTACTGTATTGAAAAATTTCAGTGCATCTTCCAGCTTTCTTAATTCGGGAGAATTTTCATATCCTGTGGAGCTGAAAGAAGTGACTTTTGCATATTTATTCAATAAGCTATCTGATATATTTTGATAGTTAAAGCCCAGGTTAACCGAGGCAATAGTTTTCTTTTCTAAGGCCGTAAGCGGAATAATACCGCTCTGGTTGTTCAATAAAACAGTATGCTGAACAATGGTAGAATTGACTTTGATCAGTTCTACATTTTTTTGATGTTCCTGTGCGCAGGCACTGAGGGTAGAAATGGCAAGAATGCAAACGGTGATAGTTTGAACAAGATTGTTTTTGTACATAAAAAGCTTATAGTTCATTCAGAACGCTAAAGATATAAAAAGCTTGTACCGGCTTCGTCATTAAATGGTATTTATAATCAAAAGATTTATGTATAAGGCTTATTTTCGTTAAATTAGCGACCTTTACCAAGGAAATAAATGTCAGATATAATACAACTTTTACCCGAGAGTGTTGCGAATCAAATTGCTGCCGGAGAGGTAGTTCAGCGACCTGCATCGGCAGTGAAAGAGTTGATGGAAAATGCCATTGATGCGGGGGCGAATAAGATACAATTGATCCTTAAAGATGCTGGAAAGGTCTTGATTCAGGTGATTGATAATGGATGTGGAATGAGCGTTTCTGATGCACGTATGTGTTTTGAGCGCCATGCAACTTCGAAAGTACGTAAAGCGGAAGATTTGTTTGCAATACGTACCATGGGTTTCCGTGGGGAAGCAATGGCTTCTATCGCGGCGATTGCTCAGGTTGAAATGAAAACCCGCCGTTATGAAGATGAATTAGGTACTTTAATCGAGATTGAGGGCGCAACGATCACTAAACAGGAACCCGTAGCTACACCGGAAGGAACAAGTATAAGTATCAAAAACTTATTCTTCAACACTCCGGCAAGACGTAATTTTCTGAAAAGTAATCCGGCTGAAATGAGGCATATTATTGATGAATTCCAAAGGGTTTCATTGGCTAATCCTGCAATTTCATTCAGTTTGCATCACGATGGAATGGAGATTTTCAGACTACCTTCATCGGCCTTAAAGCAACGAATAGTCCATTTATTTGGAAATAATTATAATGAAAGACTTATTCCGGTTGAGGAGGATACGACAATTATCAATCTTAAAGGGTTTATTGGTAAGCCTCAGTTTGCGAAGAAAACAAGGGGAGAGCAGTTCTTCTTTGTAAATAATCGCTTCATCAAAGATGCTTACTTGAATCATGCATTAAATAAAGCTTATGAGGACTTGTTATCAGATGATAACTTCCCGTTCTATGTGCTGTTTATAGATATTGATCCGGCTAAGATTGATGTCAATGTGCATCCTACTAAAACGGAAATCAAATACCTGGATGAGAAATCTATTTATGCGATTATCCATTCGGCGGTTAAACGTTCTTTAGGCCGGTTTAATATTAGCCCAACTATTGATTTTGATCAGGAAACGGCTTTTAGCGGAATGATCAGCCCTAAGTCTCTGGACGAAATTATTCCGCCAAGTATTAGCTTTAATCCCGACTTTAATCCTTTTGAGGATAAGGCATTGGCCGATAAGAGCTTTTCTGAGGAGAAAGGATATGATGCTGATAAAGGCTTTTCGGGCTTCAGAAATACTGGAGGAAGGGAACAACAGCCTGTTTCTAAAAATTGGGGATCATTGTATGAAATTTCTAAAGAGAAGCCTGTAGAGCAGGTGGCAATGGAACTGCCTGGCAATGGCCCTGATGATAAATACGCGCCTATACAGAAGCAGTTAATGCAGCTGCACAACAAATACATTATTTCACAGATTAAATCAGGTTTAATGCTGATTGATCAGCAGGCTGCACACGAAAGGATCTTATATGAGCGTTTTAGCGTAAATCTGGAAGATAGAAAAGGGGCTTCGCAGCAAAGTTTATTCCCGCAAACGGTTACATTAAGCCCGAATGACTATGAACTTGCTAAAAGTTTACTGGATGATATTAAGAGTCTGGGCTTTGAGGTTAGGGAATTTGGGAAAAACACTTTAGTGATCGAAGGAATCCCTGTTGATCTTGGTAGTAACCAGATCAATGAGACACAACTTTTTGAACATTTAATTGAAGGATTTAAAAATTCTCAGCAGGAGTTAAAACTGGATAAAAGAGATGCGCTTGCACGGAGTATGGCAAAAAACAGTGCAATAAAAAGTGGGGTTGTTTTAGGGCAGCAAGAGATGAATATGTTGATTGAACAATTGTTTGCGTGTAAAGCACCGAACTTTAGTATCAGTGGAAGACCAGTCATCCAGACCATGTCGTTAACAGAAATAGATAGAAAATTTGATAAGTAATGATGAATAATATTCATATACCTCCAGTTGTTAAGAACCTGCTGATCATCAATGGGTTGTTCTTTGCGGCTAAATATATTTTTCAATCTAAAGGGATTGATCTTGATCTTTTGCTGGGCGCCTTTTATTTTGATTCCCCGCTGTTTAAAATCTGGCAGCCAATTACGTATATGTTTATGCATGGAAATTTTACCCATATTTTATTCAATATGTTTGCTTTGTTTTCTTTTGGTTCGGTACTGGAAACCAGATGGGGGACTAAACGGTTTATCAATTTTTATCTGATTACAGGTTTAGGTGCACTGGCATTACAATGGGGAGTACAGGCTTTTGAAGTTTATCAAATGACAGGTTCTGCAATTAATCCAGGTGCTGTGACTATTGATATTGCAAAAGGAATAGCCTCTTTAAATCTGAGAGGACTGGCTCCACAGCAGGTTCAAACGATATTAAGTATTTATTCCGGCCCGATGGTGGGTGCTTCAGGTGCTATATTTGGTTTGCTTGTTGCTTTTGGAATGCTTTATCCAAATGCCGAACTTTATATTATGTTTATTCCTGTTCCAGTTAAAGCTAAATATATCATTCCGGTGTATATTCTGATAGAACTGAGTTTGGGTGTAGCCAGTGTTCAAGGTGATTCTGTAGCGCATTATGCCCATTTAGGTGGAGCGTTGTTGGGGTTTATACTCGTGAAGTTATGGAAAGAGAAAAATACATTTTACGATTATTATGACTAAGAAAAATCTGTTAGCGGACCTAAAGTATAAAGTTTTCCAGTCTGGGAATCCTGTGTTTTTTTATATTGGGATTAACACGATTATATATGTAGCAGTGGCACTCTTTGGTGTGACCTATTTTCTTGCAGGTAACACAAGCATGCGGTTTTTTGATTACGTAAGCCAGTATGTTGCTTTTCCTGCGGCGTTGCCTAAACTTCCTTTCCGGTTTTACACCATATTAACTTACCAGTTTTTTCATACAGATATCTTTCATATTCTGTTTAATATGTTGTGGCTCTTTTGGATGGGTAAGATCTTTTTAGATTTTCTCAAACCACGCCAGTTCCACTTTGTCTATCTTGCCGGAGGAGTAATGGGTGCAGTAATTTATGCATTGGCTTACAATATTTTTCCTGCTTTTGCGGGTAGTATCTATAATGCGACAATTGTTGGTTCATCGGCCTCCGTTATGGCGATTGCTGTAGCTACAGCAACCCTGGTACCCGATTATTCAATGCGTTTACTACTGGTCGGAGAAGTTAAACTGAAATACTTGTTAATGGCATATATCGTGATTGATCTGATTAGTATTGCTTCTCAAAATCCTGGTGGTAGTTTTGCACATTTGGGTGGCGCATTACTAGGTTTTGTTTATATTAAGGTATTGCAGGGGGGGAGTGACTTGAGTGGCTGGTTTGAGCGAAAACCTACTTTAAGAGTGGTTAAAAACGATAACCCTAAAGGTGGAGCAAGAAATAAAAGTAATAAAGTTAACCAGAAAGAGGTTGATGCTGTTCTGGATAAAGTTTCCAAGTCCGGGTATGATAAGTTAAGTAAAGAAGAAAAGGAGATTTTATTCAAGGCGAGTAAGGATTAATGAAGAAACGTAAGCTTACATTTTTAGGAAAGATTATTCTGCTGATTGGAATTGCTGCTGCTTTTTCCCTGTTATTGGGGATATTGGCAGGGAATCTTGATCCGCGTGAGCATCCGCTTATTGCTTTCTTTGGGCTGGCTTATCCTTTTGTATTGTTAATCAATGTAATCATTATCATCTTTTGGATATTGCGCGGCAGAATAGTATTTGCTTTGGGTACTATTGTAATCATATTGATTGGCTGGCACCCACTGATTGCTACTATCGGTTTTATAGGAGAGTCTGGTGAAGGGCCTAAATCAGCACCTGATCTGGTCAGGATGATGACCTACAATGTGCATAGCTTTAAGCCTTATGGTGAAGCCAGTAATGAGTCTGTTAAACAACAGATGCTCGAGGTAGTGAAAAATGAAAATCCTGATATCATTTGTTTTCAGGAATATTATACCCGCCGCAAAGGCACATTTGCGATAACTGATAGTCTGAAACAGATCTTAAAAACCTCAAATTTTTATTTTATTCCCTCTTCTGGAAATGACTACGAGTCTACCGGTCTGGCTATTTTTTCCAGGTATCCGATTGTAAATAAAGGGAGTATCGTGTTTAGTACGAATCATGGAGGCAATGCAAGTATTTATATTGATATTATGATTAACAAAGAGAAGGTGCGGGTTTATAATGTGCACCTGCAATCTATATCTTTTGATAAACAGGATTATGTTTATCTGGATAAAGTGACTCAGAAAATGGATACTGAGATTTTGCCGGCAAAAAGGATAGTCAGTATGCTGAAAACAGCATTCCTCAAACGAAGCGGACAGGTTGATATCATGAAAGATCATATGAAGACGTGTAAAACTCCATTTTTAATTGCTGGCGATTTTAATGATACACCGGCATCTTACGCGGTAACACAACTAACCAAATCTCTGCATAATACTTTTGTAGAGCAGGGGACGGGATTAGGCCGTACTTATAACGGGAAATTCCCAAATTTTCAGATTGATTATATCTCTGCAACAAAGACAATCAAGGTAATTAATCACCGGATTATACAGGCCAGATTATCTGATCATTTCCCTGTAAGAAGTGACTTAAGAATCAGATAATATACTAGCAAATTTTTATCTTTGTTTTCTTGAGCCCTGCATATTCCCGGGCAAAATATAAATTATATACTAATGGAGAACGGTTTACAGCTTTACAATACCCTTACGCGCAAAAAGGAGAATTTTGAACCCCTAAACGGCCACCATGTAGGCATGTACGTTTGTGGGCCTACTGTTTATAGTGATGTGCATTTGGGTAATTGTCGTACGTTCATCTCTTTTGATTTAATTTTCAGATACCTGAAGTATATAGGTTTCAAAGTTCGCTATGTTCGTAATATTACGGATGCGGGCCATTTGGAGGGTGATCGTGATGAAGGTGATGACAAGTTTGCTAAAAGAGCGAAACTGGAGCAATTGGAGCCTATGGAGATTGTGCAAAAATATACACTCGGTTTCCACGAGGTTTTGAGAATGTTCAATACATTACCTCCAAGCATTGAGCCAACGGCTACAGGTCATATTATCGAGCAGATTGAGATGATTAAGGATATTATCGCCAATGGCTATGCATATGAAACTGCTGGAACGGTTTATTTTGATGTTGAAAAATATAGTAAAACTTATAATTATACGGTATTGACCAATCGTAATCTTGATGATATGATGGCCAATACACGAGAACTGGACGGACAGGACGAGAAACGCGGAAGACTGGATTTTGCTTTATGGATTAAGGCTAAACCTGAAACACTGATGCGCTGGGCTTCTCCATGGGGCGTTGGTTTCCCGGGCTGGCATATTGAATGTTCTGCGATGAGTGCAAAATATCTGGGCGAAGAATTTGATATTCATGGCGGTGGGATGGATCTTGCAGCTACGCATCATACCAATGAAATTGCGCAGTCAGAGGCTTGTTACCATAAACATCCTGCTAAATATTGGATGCATACAAATATGCTGACGGTTAATGGTCAGCGAATGTCTAAATCGGCGGGTAATGGTTTTATGCCGTTGCAATTGTTTTCTGGGGATCATCCTTTGCTAACAAAAGGATATAGCCCGATGACAGTTAAGTTTTTTATGCTTCAGGCACATTACCGCAGTACACTGGATTTCTCAAACGATGCTCTGGATGCTTCAGAAAAAGGTTTCAGAAGACTGATGAATTCATTGAGCTTATTGGAGAAACTGATTCCTGCTGCGACTAGTAATTTTGAAATTGAACCGATCAGATTGAATTGTGTAAAAGCAATGAATGATGATTTTAATAGTCCGGTAGTTATTGCTGAACTGTTTGAGGCAGCGCGAATAATCAATACTGTTTATGATGGTAAGGGAGCTATTTCGGCTGCTGAACTGGATAAGTTGAAGCAACTGATGCAGGATTTTGTTTATGATATCTTTGGATTGAAGGATGAAGAGAGTTCAAATACTGAGCTGAATGATGTTCTGGATATGGTGATCGATATCAGAAAAAGCGCGAAAGAGAATAAGGATTATGCGACCTCTGATAAGATTCGTATAGGTCTTCAGGATATTGGTATTCAATTGAAGGATAGTAAAGAAGGTACTACCTGGAATAAATTATAAAACACTTATTTTATCAAACATGATCAATAAAATTATCTGCACCCTGGTGGCTGCAACTTTTACTTTGGGTGCATTTGCTCAGCATACAGATGGAACTACAAGTTCATTAGTGAAAACTGAAGAGGAATTTGCATCAAAAGCGGCAAAGGATGGGGTCAAATCTGCTTTTGATGCTTTTAGTGCAAAAGGTGCATTGGTATTCAGACCTAATCCGGTTGATGCCAAGGTGTTTTATGCGAATCAAGCTGACGATAAAAATCTGAGTTGGGCTCCTGATTATGCGAAAGTTTCGCGCAGTGGTGACTGGGGGTTTACTTCTGGTGGATACATGGTAGACGGAGAGACGAAAACTTATGGTCATTATCTTTCTATTTGGAAAGCAATCAATGGTAAGTGGGAACTGGTTATTGATTTAGGTGCACCTCATCATAAACCGTTACAGCCAATAGCTACTCATTTTGTAGAGCCTAAGGATTATTTTAAGCCTAAATTTGGTGGGTCTAAACAAATTGCAGCTGGTAAGGATATTATTCTAACAACGGAAAAAACACTGAATGCGACATTGAAGTCTTATGGTATTGCTGCTTATGGTGGTTTCCTGAATCCTGATGCGAGAGTTATTTTTCCTGGTTATGAACCGGTCATTGGAAAAGATAAAATCATAGCATTTTATAATAGTATGGTGAGTAAAATGAGTTTAAGAACTGTGGGCGCCGATAAAGCTTTAGGTGGAGATTTAGCTTATACTTATGGCGTGGCAACTATTGATTACAGAACAGATTTAAGAGAGAGTTTTAATTATGTGTTCATTTATGAGCGTCAGGCTGATTTTAACTGGAATTTAATTCAACAGGTTTATACGCCTGCGGAACGTTAGGTTCTTTAATGCCTGTTTAAATTTATCATTTGAAGAGGCGTTAATTCTCAAATAAAAAGGGTTTCTTAGCAGCTTATTGTAACGGCTGTTAGGAAACCTTTTTTGTTATATGATTTTGTGAGCGAATATTCCAATCATATTGAATCGACGCAGTTGATTGGAAATCATATAAATGCAGTTTAACCGTTAAATCATTAAAGAAACGAAACATGAAGAAACAATTACTATTGGGGGTCGCATTATTGTTCAGTATCCAGAGCTATGCGCAGACTTTTGATAAACAAGGACAGCGCGGTGCCAGAGGGTTAATGCCTGAAAATACAATTGGCGGTATGCTGAGAGCTTTAGATCTTGGGGTAACAACTTTGGGAATGAATGTGGTGATCTCAAAAGATAAACAGGTGGTGCTTTCTCATGAGCCTTATTTTAACAATGAGATCAGCCTGACTCCGGATGGTAAAGAAATTCCGCTTAAAGATGAGAAGAAGTATAATATGTATGAAATGGATTATGACCAGATCCGTAAATATGATGTTGGGAGTAAAGTGCATAAGCGTTTTCCTGGGCAGCAAAAGATTAAAGCTTATAAACCGTTGCTGAGTGAGGTAATGGATTCTGTAGAGGCTTATGCTAAGCTTCATAAATTGCCTAAGCCTAATTATGCGATTGAGATTAAAACGATCAGAAAGGGAGACCTGGAGTTTCATCCGGAACCGGCAGAGTTTTCTCAGTTGGTTATGGATGTTGTAGAGAAGAAAAAGATGAGTAAAAGGACGATCATACAGGCTTTTGATATTAGATGTTTGCAATATGTACATGAGAAATATCCGAAGATCAAAACGGCTCTGATGATCGATGAAAAAGAGGATTTTGAAAATAATATTAAAGATTTAGGATTTAATCCGACGTTTTATAGCCCGTATGCGGTATTGGTTGGGAAAGGGTTAGTGGATAGGTGTCATGCTGCTGGGATAAAAATTGTTCCTTGGACGGTTAATAGTTTGAAAGATATGGAGTATATGGTGGGGTTGGGTGTTGATGGTATCATCACTGATTTTCCTAATCTATTCCAGAGATTGGAATTGCCAGGGAAGTAAGGCTTTTTTTTGCGATTCCATAATCGAAATCTTTTAAGGATTACTTCTTTGGGAATTCTAATAATGAATAGAATGGAAAACAAGCTCTTCAACTGGGAAGAAGCCGGGAGGATTGGTTATTTAGAGAAACGTTAAAGGTTTACAGGAGATTTTTGATGATTTTTTCTACGGTTAGGCCTTCGGCTTCTGCGCGGTAATTTCTTACGATGCGGTGGCGGAGGATAGCTTCTGCGACTGCTTGTACGTCTTCGATGTCAGGGGAGTATTTACCAGAGATAGCAGCATGGCATTTAGCGCCGAGAATCAGGAATTGGGAGGCTCTTGGGCCTGCTCCCCAGTTTACATACTGGTTGATCTCGGGGGTGGCCAAAGGGTTACCTGGACGGGTTTTTCCGGTTAGTTTAACGGCGTACTCCAGGACGTTGTCGGTTACGGGAATGGTTCTGATCAATTGCTGAAAGAATTGGATCTGGTCAGCGTTGATTAGCTTTTTAAGGGTAACAGGGTTGTTTCCGGTCGAGTTTTTAACGATAACCAGTTCTTCCTGAAAGGTCGGGTAGGTTAACAGCACATTAAACATGAAACGATCAAGCTGCGCCTCTGGAAGTGGATAGGTGCCCTCTTGTTCAATGGGGTTCTGGGTTGCGAGTACGAAAAAGGGGTTGGGCAGGACATGTTTGTGACCCGCAGCTGTAACGGATTTCTCTTGCATGGCTTCGAGAAGGGCTGCCTGGGTTTTTGGGGGAGTCCTGTTGATCTCGTCTGCCAGAACAATATTAGAGAAGACAGGACCTTTAATGAACTTAAAGTTCCTGTCTTCTCCTAAGATTTCTGAGCCAATGATATCCCCTGGCATCAGATCGGGGGTAAATTGTATTCTGTTAAAATTAAGATCCAGAACGTCTGCTACGGTTTGCACCAGCAGGGTTTTGGCCAGACCTGGTACGCCTACCAATAAGCAATGTCCATTACTTAAAATGGAGATGAGTACCGATTTAACTGCTTCATCCTGTCCAATAACGACTTTACCAATTTCACTTTTTATGTTCTTATAAAATTGGTGTAGGGCATCAACTGCCTCTTTGTCGTTGTTGTACTGCATAGTTATTTTGTTTCGGCTGACGGCAATGGTTTCGTCCAGATCTTCAGCTCATCACATGAGGTGTAGGTAGGATCAATCCTAATGTAAGTGTTTTTTCTTCTTTTTTCAAACCATTCACTCATTACACGGTCCATTTTCTGTTGCTGTGCCTTTTCCTTGAATTTAGCGTAATCTTGTTCAAGGTTCCCTTTATGAGGTGCTATTTTAGATTTTAACAGGATGATTTTGTATCCTTGTTTTCCATCTGCTGCTGTATAAGGTACTGGTTTAGAGATTTCACCAACTTTCATGGTGTCTACCACAAGGAATACTTTAGGATCCAGTTTATCGGCTGGAATAAATGTTGTTCTTGCGGTAACGTTATCTGCAAATAAAAGCATGCCTCCATTGTATTTAGACTCTTTATTTGAAGAGTAAAGTGATGCTGCCGCTGAGAAACTTAGTTTGTTGGCAATTACATTGTTGTAAACGCTATCTGCATGCAATTTGGCACGGTCCAAACTCTGTGGAGTTGTTTGCGGCCGAATCAGAATGTGACGGGCATGTACCTGCTCGCCTCTTCGTTCTACAACTTGTAAAATGTGATAACCAAAATCTGTTTCGAATACTGGAGAAAGTTCTCCTGGTTTCAGCTTAAAAGCAAAGGCTGTAAATTCTTTAGCCATCATCGTACGGTCAAAGAAGCCTAAATCACCACCTTCAGGTGCTGAACCAGGATCTTCAGAGTAAGTTTTTGCTAAAAAGCCGAAGTCTTCTCCACTTTTAACACGCAGTCTGATCGCATCAAGCTTGTCATAAAAACGTTGCTTCTCTGATTTTGTAAGCTCTGGATTAAGAACAATCTCGCCAACTTCATATTCAGCAGGAATATCTGGTAAGCTGTCTTTTTTATAAGAATCGTAGTATTTTTTTACTTCTACTGGGGTAATACTCACTTTTTCAGTGATAGTTCCCTGCATTTTGTTGGCCTGAAGCTGATCTTTTACGTCAGGTCTCAACTCATCTTTATATTGTAATACAGAACGGTTAAGGAATTCTTCCAGTTTATCCTGGCCTCCCGCACGCTGAATCTGGTAACGCATCCTTTTATCCAGCTCATCGTCTACCTGCTTATCATCCACCATTACGGAGTCAATATTTGCTTGTTGCTTTAATAAATGTTGAACCAGCATTTGCTGAAGGATATAGCATTTTACCTTCTCATCAACAGGATTCCCTGAATTCAGGTACATTACATATTGTTGATTTAATTCAGACAACAGGATTACATCACTTCCCAGTACCGCAATCACCTTATCTACACTTTTTGTTTGGGACTGTACATTTAAAAACAAGAAGAGCAATCCGCTTGCCATCAATAAAATTTTCTTCATTATACTATTTTCAATTATATTTTATTTGCAAATTTACTATTATTCAATGATTTGTCTGCGGTATTATCTGATCAGTTTGTTTAAAACTCCCTGATCAATAGTTATTTTATATTTCCTCCGTAGTGCTGTTATCCAATTACACTCCAACTGCTGCTGATAGTCTTGTACTACTTCACTCTTACTATCTTCATAAGACATGGAGGAATAGGCGTCAGCATGTGCGTTGTAATACTCGTGTATCATTTTATCGTTATTATCACTTCCGTCCCATATTTTCTTTTCTGATATATTGAAAAGTAAAAGGGCTTCATTAAACTCATTTTTAACCAGTGAAAAGTCTGCTTGCTTTGCTTCTGGCGGTGCTGAGGCTAATAATGCCTGTGCATAGTTTTTGGTTTCTGCTATATAAGTACTGTCTTTATCTAATCCAGCTTCCCGGGCATCCAGAACTTTAAGTTTAAAATCTATGTATATGTTTAAAAATGAAACTAAATCTGTTAATGTTGGTTTGGTGTTTTCCGGACGATGTTTCTGATATACCCATATAAATTCTTTCTGACTAACAGGACTGCCATTGATTACAGCTACGCTTTGTGCGACGGTACTGAAATAGAAAAAACAGAGAACAGGAATAAAGCAGATTTTTCTCACAAAAGGTTTAAATGGTATTTTTAAGGTATAAAAGTAATAAATTAAGGCACTATAATAAGATATTTAACTAATTTTAACACAAAAATTATTTCCCAAAAAAGGCATAATTCATGGGTGAACAGTTAACCACCAGCGCAGAAGCTCTTCGTTTGTTTTTTACGGAGGATATTTACCTGGTCAATAATGATAATAAAATACTTCCTGATGTACCGTCTGATATTAGGCCTGCTCCGGTAGTTTTAGCTTCAGTTCCTGTTATAGAGGCAGTTGTGGCTGTTGATGTTGTGGAACCAGTTGTGTTTAAATATCTGGGTAAGAATCAAAAGAACATTCTGATCCTGGTCAATGACGGGCAAAATGAGGTGAGTACGGATAAAGGGAAAGAATTGCTGAGAAATATTGTAAAGGCACTCCAGTTAACGGCTAACGATTTTGCTTTACTGAATTATGCTACTTATCGCAATACTAGCCTGGATACACTCAAGAGTCATTTTAATAGTAAATTGATTTTTGCTTTTGGTGTTACTCCTTCACATCTTGGGATGGGCGAACAGTCTGTCAACGAAATTATTATGTATGGTGGTGCTCAATTGATTTTTTCAGGTAACCTGGATCAGCTTGCTGATGATCAGACTGGAAAGAAAACGTTATGGGGCAGCCTTAAGAAACTATCAATATGAGAAGACAATTAGTCTTTGCTACCAATAATCTACATAAAACGAAAGAAGTGAGTACTTTGCTGGCTGGTCAATATGAGGTGTTAAATCTAAAAGACATTGGCTGTAATACTGATATACCTGAAACGGCTGATACATTTGCCGGGAATGCGGGTTTAAAGAGCCGGTTCGTTGTAGAGAATTTTAAACTGGATTGTTTTGCTGATGACAGCGGACTGGAAGTTGAAGCATTAAACAATGAACCTGGTATTTTCTCTGCGCGCTATGCTGGCCAAAGGGGAGATGAAGCGAACCTCGCTTTAGTCTTACAGAAAATGAAGGGGCAAGAAAATCGTTCTGCACGTTTTATAACGGTGATTTCTTTGATTCAAAATGGAGAAGAATTTTTTTTTGAAGGGGTAATTCAGGGTACAATCAGAACGTTCCCGACTGGGGGAAATGGCTTTGGTTATGACCCTATTTTTCAGCCTGATGGTTTTCAGGAAACCTTTGCTGAAATGGATATGGAACAGAAAAATAAGATCAGTCACCGGGCGATTGCCATGCGTAAACTTATTGCTTTTTTAAAAGAGCAGGCTGTTTAGTCAAAGAATCTGCTTTCTGAATCAGTTTAGGTAAGACTTTTTGAATTGTATCTGCAATCTTTGAAGGTATTTTTTCTATCACTTTTATTGGACTGATCTCCTTTTTTAGAGAATCAGCCTTGTTTTTTAGCAAGTCTGTGCTCTTTTTCGAGTTTAAGGAATCTGTACCTTTCTTTAAAATTGCTGGGTTAATATCTTTAGTGGCTTTTTTGATGAGACTATCAGCACCAGGTACCTGTCCGGAGATTGCATCAATTGCAGTGTCTTTGAGGTCTTTAGGTCCGGGCTTTACTGGTGTTTTTGCACCAGGTTTAACAATTGCTTTTCCTGGATTTTTTGCGCCTGTTTTTGGCTTGGCAACAATCTTTGGATTGGTAATATCTCTTTTTGAACGGGGCCTTAATTCTGGCTTCCAGATAAAACCTGTTAAGATTACATCCTGTTTAATTTCAGCGACTGGCGTAGTTGCACCCTCCACATCTTTGATCGGTACTACATCAGAGATTTCGTTCTTCTTGAAATTGACTTTAATCCTGCTGCTGATTGTCTGGTTCATTTTATCATATTTTTTACCATCCTCAGTCTTGGTGAAATAAACACTTTCCGCATTCCCGTCTACATACATGCTGTTTAGGGTTCCATCCTTGAAAAATCCAGTGATCATCTTTCCTTTAATCTGGTTGAATTTGGCAGAATCGGCATCTACATTCACTGCAAATGCATTACTCAGAACCTGTACAGAATTTATCTTTTTATTTCGGAGCTGCAGGTAAATGGTGTCACCGGTCTGCTGTGAACTTTGTGACCAGATAATTGGATTCTTATACCAACGTAAAGTTGAGTCTGCACTTGTATAAAAAAGCGAGTCTGCTTTGGCCTGCATATTTGTTTTAAAAACATTTACATGGTGATAGGCCTTGATACTACGGGTCAGCACAGTATCTGACGGATTAAATGGCAGGCTGTCTTTTTTTGTTTTTTTAAGTATGGCTTTTACACCTGATTTGATTTTCGCCGTGTCTGTCTTTAAGGTCGTATCGGGTTTTGAAGTGGGATTTATCTTTAAGACCGGATCTGTTTTTAACAAGGCGCCAGTTTTGGAATTTGCATGGACTTTCAGGCTGTCTCCCTTCACAATGTCTTTAGGGAAGACAGGAATTCCCTTTTTGATGATGGAATCGATGCCTTTAATGATATTAGCTTTCTTCTTCAGGCTGTCTGTCGCTTTATTCAGGTCAATTCCCTTTTTTAGCTGCTCCGCAGCTTTGAGTTCATATGCTTTTTTAAAAATGGAGTCAATTGTTTTGATGGGGACTTTGGCCTTGATCAGACTATCTCTTTTCAGGCTATCTTTTCCACTTAAAACAGGCTTGCTATTGTTTTTTGGGGTTTTGCCATTTGGGGCGGCCGGAACTCCGGGTTTCTTAGTGTCTGAAGCTTTCTTTTTACTGCCTACTTTGCTACCCTCGCGGTTTTCTTCACCAAGTTCATTGTCCTTTTTAATCACTGGGCCTTTGATCAGTTTTAATGATTTTTGTAAGACCATTTGAGTCTCCAGTGTATCAGCTCCGAGCCATAAACTGTCCGGACGTTTTACATCCTTAACAAGAATGGAATCACTTGTTCCCATACCGGCATAGGCATTTTTGGTAACTACAGTCCGCTGATCTTTTTTATAATAAAAAGCCAGCTGGCCATGCATCACCATTTTATCAATCGTATCTTTAAATACGATATTTCTCACCGCTTTACCATATCCTGCATGTCCATCATAATAAAGACTGTCTCCTTTAAGGGTTTTACTGCCAGAAGTGTAAAGGTTGTTTTTTCCAAAATAGGCGTAAGTAGTTTTGGTATTGTAAGCCCCGTTTTCTGTATAGAGATTGCCGCCATCTTTCTCACGGATATTGGTCGGACCGTAGAAATACGCCCAGTTAGAGAAGGTATTATATCTTAGGGTATCTGATTTTATCGTACTCTGATCAGTTACAACCAATACATTATAACGGAAATAAGCATCCCTGCTATTCGCAAAATAATAACCGTTTTTACTAGTGATAGTCGCATCCTTGTTGACAATCTTACCCCCACTTACATAGGTTCCAACTTTAGGTCCCATGGCATAATCCAATACGTTTGTAGTTAATACTGATGTTCTGTCTAGCAAACGAACATTATTTGTTAAATGCGCTAATTTTGCATTTCCATCATAAGTAAGGAAATCAGAATAGATGTTGATGGTATCTGCCTGGTTGATGTGTACATTGTTAAATGCCTCGAAATAATTTTTGGCGGTATAAAAAACAGCGCTGTCGCAAGTGAGGATAGCATTATCCTGTTTGAATACTGGTTTTCTCAGATAAGTGATGTCTGTTTTAGTAATAATCTTACTTCTTTCTGAACTTTGCAGGATGATTTTTGTTCTTTGCTGTGCCGATTGAATTACCTGATGCTGCGCAGAAAGGCAAAGTGGAAATAAGAAAAACAGGAGGATTCCTGAAATCTTTAGGGTCAGATTATCATAAAAGGCATTCATGATTGTACCATGAATGTTAAAAAACAGATTTATTTTACCGGAAACGTGTATTTTTCGCACAATGCAAAGTTAGTTTTTGCTTACCATTTTTTAATTAAATATTTTTGAAGATGTTACCCTTGCAAAACTTCCTCGATTTCATCAGTCATCATACCTTATTCAGCCCGGATCAGCGAATTCTTTTAGCCATTAGTGGTGGGAAAGATTCTGTACTGATGGGGCACCTTTTTAAGGTGGCTGGGTTTAAGTTCGGAATTGCGCATTGTAATTTCGGACTGAGGGGTGAAGAGTCACAAAGGGATGAACGTTTTGTAACCTCCCTTGCCACTCAGCTTGAGGTACCACTCCATGTAACGCATTTCGCTACTAAAGCGTATGCTGCTGAACATAAAATTTCTACTCAGATGGCAGCAAGAGAGCTGAGATATCATTGGTTTGAAGAACTCAGACAAAAAGAGAACTATGATTATATCGCTGTTGGACATCATCAGGATGATGCTATAGAAACTATTTTGCTTAACCTGGTAAGGGGAACTGGTATTGCAGGATTACATGGTATCCTGCCTAAAAGAGATCAGCTAATCAGGCCGTTGTTGTTTCTTTCAAGTGCAGGGATTGAACAGGCTATTGTTGAAAATAGTTATAGTTTCGTTGAGGATAGCTCTAATTCAAGCTCTGCTTATGCCAGAAATAAACTAAGATTAGGTGTTATTCCGCTGTTAAAAGAGATTAACCCAAATCTAGAGCAGACTTTTGAACATAATATTCTTCGGTTTGCAGAGACCGAAATGGTCTTGCAGCAACGAGTTGCACAATTAAGAACAGAGATTTGTGAGGAGAAAAAAGGGGGGATTTATCTCGCATTAGAGAAAATCAAAGTACTGAATCCTAAACGCCTTCTTTTATTTGAGTTACTGAAAGTTTATAATTTTACAGAAACGGTAGTAGAAGAGCTACTGAATTCTTTGGATAAACAAAGTGGTACTTCCTTTTATAGTGCGAGTCACCGCATTACGCTGAACAGGGAGGAGCTGATTCTGACAGAGATGACGAAGACAGCTATTTATTTGAACCAGATGATTCATCCTTCAGCTATCAGTGTGTCTTTTGGGAGCCATGTTTTTGGGATTTCATATTCCGATATGGTTACGTTTGATCGTAATCCGCTGAAGGCATTTATAGATGCAGATCTACTGATTTTTCCTTTGGTGGTTAGAACCTGGCAGGAGGGGGATCGTTTTATGCCAATGGGAATGAGAAATTATAAAAAGCTGAGCGATTTCTTTATCGATCAGAAAATCCCTCTGCCCCAAAAAGATAGTATTCCAATCCTGATTAATGGGAATGGTGATGTGGTCTGGATAGCGGGTTTACGTCAGGACAATAGATATAAAGTAACTGCTACAACAAAAAAAGTCGCTATATTCGAACAGAAATTAAATTAAATGGGCAATAAGTACGCTTTTCTGGAGAAACAATATATAGGTCGCGATTACATCAGGATATGTATCCGGTTGTTAATGGCTGCATTCTGTTTTGGTGCATACGTATATGAAAGAGATCGCGACAACACACAGGATTTATTTCTGGTAGTAGGCTTTGGTATCATCGGGATATCCATTGCATTGTTATTTCTGATCCAGTATAAAACTATTATTCACAATAAAAGTATGATCATTGACGGGCTTTGGACAGCAAAGAAAGTCAAGATTGATTTGAACAGTATTACTGACGTAAGAAAAGATACTTACAGCAGTTATCTTTTTAATAACCCGGTTTATAATTTACACCGCAAAGGAAGTATCCGTTTTTATTCTTCAGGGAAAGATGCGGTGGTACTTACGGATCGTGATGGACTGGAATATTATATCGGCACGCAAAGACCAAATGAGATGCTTTTGGTCATTCAGGCCGAAATGAAGAAATAAGAGTCTGTTATAAAATATAAACGGACTTAATTCTGTTACAAATCAAATAATTGCAATTGTTTAACACAAAGATCAGTTTTAGTACTGTAATTTGCGCTTGAAACAGTTTAATTAAAACTGTTATAGATAATCTATAATTGATGAAAATAGGTATTGTTTGTTACCCTACATTTGGCGGTAGTGGTGTTGTCGCTACAGAATTAGGAAAGGCATTGGCCGATGAAGGACATCAGGTCCATTTTATCACCTATAGCCAGCCTGCCAGGTTAGATTTTTTCTCCGCTAACCTGTATTACCATGAAGTATCCGTTAGAGATTATCCGCTATTTGATTATGCGCCTTATGAATCTGCATTAGCCAGTAAACTGGTGGATGTGGTGCGTTTTGAAAAGCTGGATATCCTTCACGTTCATTATGCAATTCCACATGCTTCTGCAGCTTTTATGGCTAAACAGATCCTGGAAACTTATGGTATTCATATACCGTTTGTAACTACGCTCCATGGAACGGATATTACACTGGTTGGAAAAGATCCGACTTATAAACCGGTGGTTACTTTTTCCATCAATAAATCGGATGGGGTAACTACAGTTTCGAATGATTTGAAAGAGGATACCAACAAGCATTTTGATATTACCAATGAAATTAAGGTAATCCCGAATTTTATAGATTTCAGCAGGTTTAGTCTGAAGCCAAAGGATCATTTCAAAAAAGCTATAGCGCCTAATAATGAAAGAATCCTGATTCATACTTCTAACTTCCGTAAAGTGAAAAGAACGGCAGATGTGATTAAAATGTTTAAGCTGATTCTGAATAAAATTCCTTCTAAGCTATTAATGGTAGGGGATGGACCTGATCGTGCAAATAATGAACAGTTATGCAGAGATCTTGGTATTTGTGACCATGTACGTTTTCTGGGTAAACAAGATGCTGTTGAAGAAATTCTATCTGTTGCAGATTTATTTCTGATGCCTTCTGAGACTGAGAGTTTTGGATTGGCAGCACTGGAAGCTATGGCATGTAAAGTACCGATTATTACGTCGAATGCTGGCGGTTTGCCAGAACTGAATGTAGATGGGTTTTGTGGGTATATGAGTAACGTCGGTGATGTGAATGATATGGCCACAAAAGCAATTTCAATCCTGGAAGATGATGATGTTTTAAATAGGTTCAAAGAGAATGCTTTTAAAAGAGCACAGGACTTTGATCTGAAAAAGATATTACCGCTGTATGTTGATTACTACAATGATATTATCGCAAAGAACCTGGCATTACAGCCGGCTGCTTTGTAAAGAATTTATTTAAAGAGATATAATTAAATAAAAAGGGCTGATTTTCATGATGAAAATCAGCCCTTTTTATTAGATCTTAAATCGGAGTGTAGTTGCTGAAGAGCAACCGGCTCGTCAGAATTATTTTTTTGATACAAACTCGAAACAAACAGGAGCGCCTATTTCAATTCTTTTTCCACTATCTTTCAATTCACCAGTAGTTTTGTTGCGGTTGAAGACAACAATGTTATTACTGTTCTGATGACCTACGAGTAACCAGTTTCCACTTGGGTCAATCACAAAAGCTCTTGGGCCCTTCCCCATTGTGCTGATCTGACCTTTACTAATTAAATGACCGTTCTCTCCAACAGCGAAAGTCGTAATTGTATTGGCAGTTCCTCTGTTGCTTACGTATAAGAATTTACCGTCTGCAGATAATTGTATTGCTGAAGCGCCGTTTTCGCCTTTAAAGGCTGGAGCAAGAATGGTGGTCTCCTGAATCTTTTTCAGTGTACCATCACTATAACTGAAAACTGTTAAATCTCCGGTCATCTCCTGAACAAGAAATGCAAAATTGCCGTTTTTACTGAAAACAAGATGTCTTGGTCCGCTGCCCGGTTTAATACTCACGCTCTCTTTTAAAACAAGCACATTCTTTGCTGCATCTTTATGATAGGCATAAGTATATACTTTGTCTTCTCCGAGGTCATTAGAGATCACGTAACGACGGTCAGGGCTGAAAACTACCATGTGAACATGTGCACTCTCCTGTCTGGCTTTATTTACGCTTGAACCTGTATGCTGAACGACTTGTTTTGCCGGAGTTAATTTTCCGTTTGCCTGTCTGCCAAATACAGCAATGCTGCCTCCGCTATAATTAGCAATCAGTACATTTTTGTCATCAGCAATCAGATAGCAGGGATCTGCACCTTCGGCATTCTGTCTGTTTAAAAAACTTAGTTTACCTGTAACCGCATCAAAGTTAAATGCACTTACACCACTTTTATTTCCATCTTCATTTACTGCGTAAACAAATTTACGGTCAGGTGTTACGGTCAGGAAACTTGGGTTGATTACATTTTTCTCTACACTTTCCAGCTTAAATGAAGCTGTAGTAGTATTGAAATCATAAACATAAATTCCCTCGCTTTTTCCAGGAGCCGTATAAGTTCCAATGACAAGATGATAAGCAGTTTGTTGCGCTTGAGCAGAAAAAAAACAAATGGTAGCGGTTAACAGACAAAATAGTTTTCTCATAATTCAGACTATAATTACTTGATCAGATGTTTGATCTGGATCAGTTCGTGTTCTTCTAAATAGCGCCATCTTCCACGTGGAAGATCTTTCTTAGTCAGATTGCCATAAACCACGCGGTCTAATTTGACAACCTCATAACCTAAATGTTCGAATATTCTACGAACGATTCTGTTTTTACCACTGTGAATCTGGATACCCACTTCACGTTTAGAACCACCTGAAACATAAGAAACTGAATCTGGTTTAATAATGCCATCTTCCAGTTCTAATCCGAACTGAATTTTATTCAGGTCACCCTGACTTAAGCTTTTACTCAATTCAACGTGATAGATTTTAGTAATGCCATAACTTGGATGAGATAGTTTATCTGCTAAGTCACCATCGTTAGTCATTAATAAAAGACCAGTTGTATTCCGGTCTAAACGACCTACAGGATAAATACGTTCTCTACTTGCTTTTTCAACTAAAGACATTACGGTACGGCGTTCCTGAGGATCATCTGTTGTTGTTATATAATCTTTTGGTTTATTTAATAGAACGTAAACTCTTTTTTCACGTTTCAGTAATTCACCGTTGTAGCGTACTTCGTCTTTTGCCGGATCTACTTTATGTCCCAGTTCAGAAACTGGTACACCGTTTACAGAAACTACACCTGCTGCAATCAGTTCGTCTGCCTTACGGCGTGAACAGATACCAGAGTTAGCTATATAACGATTTAAACGGATTTTTCCATCGTCTACGCTATTGCCTTCTTTTCTTGCACGCATAACAGGTGCTTTAGGAGCAAATGGTCTTGGAGCACCAGAATATGGTTTAGCCACGCCCTCTTCTCTTTTTCTGAAAGGTCTGCTATCTGTACTTCTTGAAGTGCTTTTTTTATCATCGAAAGTTCTGAATGGTCTTTCACCATCAGTACTGAAATTGTCTTTCTTTATATAACTACGGCCTTCATTTCTTGGCATTTCTTTAGAACTGCCTTCTTTAAATGCGCGTGGTTTGAATGTTTTACCGCCAGCACCTCTTGATGAGAAGCTTTTAGCATCACCGTCTCTACCAGCTCTAGGTCTGTCACCATCTCTAGGCGGTCTTGAAGAGAAGCTTTTTGAATCGCCGTCTCTACCAGCTCTAGGTCTGTCACCATCTCTGGGTGGTCTTGAAGAGAAGCTTTTTGAATCGCCGTCTCTGCCAGCTCTGGGTTTATCACCATCTCTAGGCGGTCTTGAAGAGAAGCTTTTTGAATCACCATCTCTACCTGCTCTAGGTTTATCACTATCTCTATCTGCTGCTCTTGGTCTGTAGTTATCTTTCCCAGCACCAAATTTATTCTTGTCGTTCCCCTCTTTATCTCCAAACTTGCTTTTACCCTTGTAAGAACTATCTGTTCCACTACGGCCATTACCTGTTGTGCTTCGGTTTCCCGGTTTGGACTTGTCATCCCGACTGTTCCTGTTGTTGTTATTTGTCATGATACGCTGTTAACCACATAATTAATGCGGGGTGCAAATTTAATAAAAATCGCGCAAATAGTCATTTATATTTTTATGATATCAGTTAAAATTAAAATCACTGCCTATGGGTGTTTAAACGTTGATTTTATTGCTTATTTCTGTAAAATGTTGATAATTAGATAAATATACTGTATGTTTGCAGGCGTTTTATATTAGTTCACCAAAAAAAGGAGGAAAATGATAAAGAAACACATAATAACATGTTCAGTGATTTTAGGATTATTGGTTATGGCAAAAGTGTTTGCTTACAACATGCCCCAAGCATTGAGAAGTCAAAAAAAAGGATTTAATAACACTACAAAAAGTATTACTACCACTACCACTACTATTACGGAAGAGCCTGTCAATCTGATGGCTCAGTTAAATTTCGCAGAAGAATCTTTACCTCTGGGTGACATCAGAGTGGAGCAAAAAATGAAAAAAGTTCTTGCGGGGTATAATTATAGTAATCTACAGACAAATCGTTTACACAGAATGGCCGCAGAATGGTTTCCGATTATTGAACCAATTCTTGCAGCTTATGGAATTCCAAACGATTTTAAGTACATGCCACTTGTTGAATCCGGCTTACAAGGCGGGATGTCTCCAAAAGGGGCAAACGGATTCTGGCAATTCATGCCAGGTACAGCACGGACTTATGGATTAAAAGTGAATTCAGAAGTTGACGAACGTAAAAATTTACGTAAATCCACTATCGCAGCCTGCAAATACATTAAAGAGTTGTATGGCGTTTTTGATAGCTGGACGTTAGTCGCTGCAGCTTATAATGTTGGTGATAACCACATGAGAAAACAGATTAACAAACAAAATCAGGATAACTATTTCAAAATGAAACTTAATCGTGAAACAGCTGGGTATGTTTACAAACTCATCTCGATGAAAGAAATTATTAGAGATCCTTCCCGTTACGGTTATCGCGGCTCTAAAGGAGTATTGGCAATGAATACCAATGAAGAATAGAGAAATGTGATTAACATGAAATTGAAAACCGGCTTATGCCGGTTTTTTTATGCCTGATATTCTCTGGGGAGTTTATAATTCTTTTACTTTCTCTTAATTGAAACGTGATTTCTGGAGAGTAGGAAATAGATATATTAGCCGGTATAAAAATCATAACTTATCAAATGGAAATTGTTACCCGGATAATTTTAATTGGTATCGGCCCTCATTCAAAACGTATTTATCTGCCAGCTCTGGCTAACTTAAAACAAAAATTCAGGGTCGAAATTTCACTGGCAGTTGATGTCAGATCAAAGGCAAAAAAAGTCAGACATCATTTTGAAAAGCAAGGGTATAATATCAAGACCCTTTTTATTGAACCGTTTAGTGAGAAATTACCGGATGATATAAGGTCTGCTTTAAGTCAGTATGTGATCGAAAATAAAATTAATGCGGTCATTATTGCTACTGAGCCGTCGGTTCACCATGCTTATGCAGAATGGGCATTGGATTTAAAGTTGCATATTCTGATGGATAAGCCAATTAGTACAAGAGAAAATGCTGTTTCTGAAGTAGAACAGGCTAATGGAATTCTTTTAGATTACGTGCAGTTGTTACAACTTTATGAGAAACTTCAGCAGGAAAAATCTACTATCTTTTCTATCAATGTTCAGCGGAGATACCATCCTGGTTTCAGGTATGTTATGGAAAGAATAAAAGAGGTTAGTGTAGCAACCAACTGTCCGGTGACGGCTATTCAATCCAGCCATAGCGATGGACAGTGGCGTCTTCCATCAGAAATCGTTTCCCAGGATTATCATTCTTATAATAAAGGGCATGGAAAGATGTCACATAGTGGATATCATATATTTGATATTGTTAGCCAGCTTTATCATATACCCGGCATTTTAACTAAGCAGCCAGATTGCATGGAGGTAATTAGCTCCCTGATTCAGCCGGAAGGCTTTATCATGCAAATGAATGAACAGGATTATCAGAATTATTTTAATACTGATTATGAAACGGTAAAACTTTATGATGATGCAGAGTTAACGAATCTGTACAAGAACTATGGAGAAATAGATGCGACTGTATTGGTTAAAATGCTGAGGGAGCAAAAGAATATTGCAAATATAACAATCAACTTACAACACAATACCTTTTCCAGAAGGAGCTGGGTGGTGCCTGATTCGGACCTTTATAAGGGAAATGGACGTGTGAAACATGAATATCACAATATGCAGCAAGGTCCATTCCAAAATATTCAGATTCACTCTTACCAAGCTAAAGATAAACATCAGCAGAATAGCAGGGAAGATTATGAGGTGGGAGGGAACAGTCATTTCGATATTTATATTTTTCGGAATATCGGGATGCTGGGAGGAGCGAATCCGCTAGAAGTAATCACGATGAAAGATCTTTCTGTTCAGCACAACCTGGATGATTCCAAATTGTTAACTGAGCAAGCCAAGACAGCTGTGGTTGAAGAGTTTCTTAATTTCATCCAGGGTAATTTGGAAAAAGAGGATTTAAAATCAAATATTGACAGTCATCTGGATGGTGTGAAAATGATGTCTGCTGCTTATTTGTCTCATATTCATCAGAAAGCAGGGCGCAATCCGATTGTAAAGATTTAATGTCTTTGTAAAATATATATAATCATTATATTTAATATCGAGACTTACTCCGGTATATAATGGCTTACTCCAACAAAAAACGCACAATAATAGCTGGTTTATTGTATTTTATCAATATCCTGAGTGGTTTTTTTAGTCTGATGTATGTCCCCGGAAAATTAATTGTATGGAAGGATGCGGCTGAGACTTATAAAAATATAATGGAAGCTGAGCAACTGTTCAGGTTGGGTATCCTGAGCAGTTTAGTCTGTTACATCTGCTTTTTATTTTTATCTCTGGTTTTGTATAAATTGCTTAAGCCTGTTAATCAAACAATAGCATTGATCATGGTGATGCTGGCTGTAGTTAGCATCACCATATCCCTGATTAATTTGCAAAACCAATTTTCGGTATTGACACTTCTTCACAAAGAGGAGTATCTTCAGCAGTTCGGCATAGAGAAATTGCAGGTTCAGCTATTGTTTTATCTCCACTATTATCAGAACGGAATTCAGCCTGTGTCTGTATTTTGGGGACTGTGGTTATTTCCTTTTGGTTACCTGGTTTTCAAATCCGGTTTCTTGCCAAAGATGCTGGGTTTACTCCTGATGATTGGTTGCTTTGGCTATTTGATTGATTTTGCAGGGAGCTTTCTTTTTCCCGGATATAACCAAACCCTGATTGCTAATTGTATCAACCTGCCTGCATAGGTGAAATCTGCACTTGTTTGTGGCTGTTGATTATGGAGGTAAATGAGAAAAAATATAACAGTGCAGTTGAAACCTATGAATAAATAATACTGAATATGAGCGCAGACCAAAACAATATTGGCAGTTTAATGGATTTCAAGATAAATGTGAAATTGAGGTTGTCGGCGCTATGGGTAACAGTGATGCTGTGTTATGTTTATGGTGATATTTTCTCTTTGTTTGTTCCCGAACGATTAAAAAACCTGATGAACGGGAATATGGGAAGTGGTACGACTACACCTGCAAAGCTTCTGTTTTCTGCCGTGCTTCTGGCTATTCCGGCCCTGATGGTTTTCTTGTCCCTGGTATTGAAACCTAAATTAAATAAATGGCTCAATATCATCCTGGGGTTTGTATACACCCTGGTTATGGTATTGGTTGTGTATATATCTATTGATCCCTGGTGGATTTTCTACATCTTTCTTGGTATTGTTGAAATTGTAATTACACTGGCAATCATCTGGCAGGCCTGGAAATGGCCAAGAGCTTGAATTTGTTCTCCAAGCTTTAACTGGTATTCCACTCTCCACAATTAAAGATGTCTCTTTTCTTTTATCTCCTAATCAGCGTTTAATCTCAGGTATTAGTTGCTTATAGTCATCATCATACTCCTTTTTCCAGAGGGGGAATTATAATTGTAAATCAACTTATATACCTATAAGTTGATTTACGAAAATGGTAATTAGTTTTGTTTTTTTTGTTCTAGTTTAATGTCGTAAACTTTAGGATCGTACTGCATCATTGCTCCAGTACCAGCGTCAACTGCCCAACCTATTATGCCAATCAAATTTATTATGGCAACAGGATTAAATGCTGTTACAGGTTGGAATGTTTTGGTTTCATAGCCATCCAGTTTCAAACTTATAGTTTGTCCGGTGAATCCTTTTTTTAAGGGAACAGCCATTGGCGTAATGCCAGCTTTAATGCCATCTACCTGGATTTCTGCAGCAGGTGGTTCAGAATTAATCTGAACTGTTTGTTTGGTTCCTGTAAAAATTGTTGCGCAGCTTGAGAGCAGCATTGTTGCTAATAGGACAACAATGTTAATTTTGTTCTTCATTAATTTGTGTGTGTGTTTGTATCTTACTCTTATGGCTTTTCAGTGACGCCCCGTTTTTATGGTTTCTGGACTCCATTTTAAAGTTTAATAATCTATATCCGATCAGGAAACTGCATAGCAACTTACCATATGGGTTAATGTGGTTATTCAATAATTTTAGGCTGTTTTTCCGGTACAATTGAGATTTAAAGATCATACATCGATAAAGGTAGAACTTAAATTTTGAAAATAAGAGTGTATAAGAGTATATTGTACAGTTATTTTTTAATTCTTTTTAGGTTGTTTATAGGCGTAATAAGTTAAATTTTGCATTGTTTTAGGCGAATAAATTCCTTAATAGTTACATGTGAGGACTCGAAATGTTTATTATCTTTTATGCGGAATTATGGATTGTTTAAACCATCGTATTTTTTTAGAGAAAAATTGATATCCCAAGATTTTTAACAGAAAAATTGTCAATCCTATGTAAGGTAATCCCTCTTCATCATATATAAATCAGGATAGGCTATTAAAAGAAAAATGGGTACTTTTGTGGCTGCAAATTTGCTTTCTTAATTTCAAAGATTTCAATAGCATTTTTTAGATATATATGAGCAAAAATACCATCGATCTGGGTGAACAAAAAGATGTTGAAGTATACGGTGCAAGGGTTCACAACCTTAAAAATATAGATATTTCTTTTCCACGTAATCAACTGGTTGTGATAACTGGTTTAAGTGGCAGTGGTAAATCATCTCTGGCATTTGATACTATTTATGCTGAAGGACAGCGCCGCTATATGGAAACCTTCAGTGCTTATTCCCGTCAGTTTATGGGTGGAATGGAGCGGCCTGATGTTGATAAAGTGTCAGGATTAAGCCCGGTAATTGCGATTGAACAAAAAACAACTAGTAAAAACCCAAGATCCACGGTTGGAACCATTACAGAAATCTATGATTTCATGCGTTTGCTTTATGCCCGTACCGCTGATGCTTTCTCTTATAATACCGGAGAAAAAATGGAGCGGATGAGTGAAGACCAGATCCTCAATAATATTTATAATAAATACGATGGTATTGCGGTGAATATCCTGGCTCCTGTAGTTAAGGGTCGTAAAGGACATTACCGTGAGCTATTCGAGCAAATCCGTAAACAAGGATATGTCAAAGTTCGTGTTGATGGAGAAATACAGGATATGACTCCTAAAATGCAGGTTGACAGATATAAAATACATGATATTGAGATTGTAGTAGACCGCCTTCTGGTAGATAGAAAAGATCATAAAAGGTTAATCGATTCTGTCCAGACTGCGATGCGTGTGGGTAAAGGAATTATTAAAATCAGCGATAAAGAGAATAATGTTTCTCATTTCAGCCGCTTTTTAATGTGTCCTACTACTGGGATCTCTTATGATGAACCACAGCCAAATAGTTTTTCTTTCAACTCTCCTTATGGGGCGTGTGAACGATGTGATGGTTTAGGTTATATTTTTGTGGTAGACAGAGAGTCAGTCATGCCTAATCCTAAACTAAGTATTATGAGTGGTGGATTGGCTCCGCTTGGTGAATACAGAGATATATGGATGTTCCAGGTGATTAAGGCGGTGGCCAAAAAATATAACTTCTCTCTTTCTACACCAATCGATAAATTAGGAGAGGAAAATATAAATATTATTCTGAATGGTAGTCCTGATTTAATTTCTGTAGCCGTTGAATATAATAAGTGGAATGTACAGAACTATCAGATAACCTTTGACGGGATTATTAAGTTGCTGGAAGAGCAGAACGAAAAGAAAGGAGAAGGAGCTGTTGATGATATGGAAACCTTCCGTAAGCTTAAAACCTGTCCATCATGTAATGGAGCAAGGCTGAAAAAAGAAAGCCTGCATTTTAAAGTGGACGGTAAGAATATCTTTGAACTAGCAGAGATGGATATTAACAGTCTGAAAGGATGGTTTAATGATGTCGAAAGCCGTTTAAATGAAAGACAAAATACGATTGCTAAAGAGATTTTAAAAGAAATAAGAACAAGATTAGGCTTCCTGACCGATGTCGGGCTAAACTATCTTTCATTGGATAGGACAGCGCGGACCTTATCGGGAGGTGAAGCACAAAGGATACGTCTGGCTACACAAATCGGATCACAATTGATGAATGTCATGTATATTCTGGATGAACCAAGTATTGGTCTCCACCAGCGTGACAACGAGCGATTGATTGGCGCCTTGAAGAATCTGCGTGACTTGGGGAATACCGTATTGGTGGTAGAACATGATAAGGACATGATCCTGGAAGCTGACTACGTGATTGACGTTGGCCCTGCTGCTGGTTTACATGGTGGACAGATTGTGGCTAAGGGAACACCAGCGCAAATCCTTAAATCAAAAACTCTGACCGCTGCATATCTGAATGGAGATAAAGAAATAGCAGTCCCTCAAAAGAGAAGAAAAGGAAATGGGCATAAATTGTCGATCGTTAAAGCCAGCGGACATAATCTGAAAGAAGTGTCCGTAGATTTTCCATTGGGTAAGTTTATCGCAGTGACTGGAGTTTCTGGAAGTGGTAAATCGAGTTTAATTACCGAGACTTTATATCCAATTTTAAACCATCATTTCTTCAGGGCAAAAAAACATCCTTTACCCTATGAGAAAATCAATGGGATCAAAGAAATTGATAAAGTAATAGAAATTGATCAGGCGCCAATTGGCAGAACACCAAGATCAAATCCTTCTACTTATACCGGTGTTTTCTCGGATATCCGGAATTTATATGTGCAGCTGCCAGAAGCGAAAATAAGGGGGTATAAGCCTGGGCGTTTTTCTTTCAATGTGAAAGGTGGAAGATGTGAAACTTGCCAGGGTGCCGGAATGAAGGTGATTGAAATGAATTTCCTTCCTGATGTACACGTACCTTGTGAAGAGTGTGGTGGCAGAAGATATAACAGGGAAACCCTGGAAGTACGTTACCGTGGTAAATCAATCAGCGATGTACTGGATATGAGTATTGAAGATGCTTGTGCATTTTTTGAAAATATGCCCGTCATTTATCGTAAAATTAAAACATTAAAGGATGTTGGACTAGGTTATATTACCCTTGGACAATCTTCTACAACTTTATCTGGTGGTGAGGCACAAAGGGTTAAATTAGCTACCGAATTATCTAAAAAAGATACAGGAAAGACTTTTTATATCCTGGATGAACCAACAACAGGTCTGCATTTTGAAGACATCAATGTACTATTAGGGGTGTTAAATGAATTAGTAGATAAGGGAAACACAGTATTGGTGATTGAACATAATCTTGATGTCGTAAAAGTAGCTGACTGGGTAATTGATTTAGGTGAAGAAGGTGGTGCTGGAGGAGGAAGAATCATCTTTGAAGGTACACCAGAAGGTCTGATCCAGAATCCAATCAGTTTAACAGGAAAATTCCTGAAAAAAGAAATGAAACACTAAAGATAAATTCATGCAGAACCTGATTAATCAAGAGCAGATGCGTTCGGCAGACGTATTTACCATTAAGAACAAAGAGATATCCGCAATAGAATTAATGGAAACTGCCTCTGCTGCTTTTGTATCAGAGTTTATAAAGGAGGTTACTCATAATGAGACATCAATAGATATCTTATGCGGCAAGGGAAACAACGGAGCTGATGGATTAGCGATTGCAAGAATACTTCAGGATAAAGGATATAGTTTAGTTTCAGTATATCTGATCGATTTTTCTGGCAGCGAGACCGAAGAATATAAAATTAACCTCAACCGGCTGAAGGATATGTGGTTTCCATTAACCACTATAAAGACTGTTTCAGAACTGAAAACGTTGAGGAGTGGGGTGGTTATTGATGCTGTTTTAGGCTCAGGATTGAATAAGCCATTAAGCGGGGCATACCTGGAACTTGCACAATTCGTAAACGGGTTAAACAGCAAAGTCATTGCTGTAGATGTACCTACCGGTTTTCAGGCAGAAGGCATACTGAATAAAGATAATGTGTATATAAAGGCCGATTTAGTAATTAGCTTTCAACGGCCAAAAATCAATTTCTTCTTTCCTGAATCGGCTGTAGCTTTAGAACGGTTCAAAGTAACTCCAATTGGTCTGGATGAGGATTATATTGAGCACCTTGATTCTCCTTATAAACTTCTGGAGGAAAATGATATCAAAGACTTATTTAAACCGCGGAAGTCTTTTACACATAAAGGTACCTATGGGCATGCGTTGATTATTGCAGGGCGAAAGGAAACCATGGGCGCAGCAATTCTTGCGGCTAAAGCATGTTTATATGGTGGAGCAGGTTTAACCACAGTTTCTATTCCTGAAAGCGGGTTAGCAGCTTTGAATACTGTTCTGCCTGAGGTGATGTACCTTGAGCGGGTGGCGCTAAGCCATGTTGAATCTATAACTGGAAAATTCAATGTAATTGCAATAGGCCCGGGTTTAGGTACAGACACTGAAAGTACAGGCATATTGAAAGATCTGTTCAAAAAAAATGTTCCATTAATTATTGATGCAGATGCATTACATGCGCTGGGAGATCATCAGGATTTATTAAAGCAATTGCCTGAAGGATCTATCCTAACTCCTCATATGAAAGAATTTGATCATTTGTTTGGTGTCCATGATTCCTGGTGGATGCGTTTGCAGACCGCAAGAGAACAGGCTGTGCAGCTAAAATGTATCATTGTACTGAAAAATCAATATACTTTTATTATCGATCAGAAAGGAAAGGTAAAGATTAATCCAACTGGAAACCCTGCAATGGCACAGGGGGGAATGGGAGATGTGTTGACAGGATTAATAGCTTCTTTTTCTGCACAGGGTCACAGCCCAGATCAGGCCGCCTACGCTGCTTGTTATGTACATGGGCTGTCTGGAGATCATCTTTCTTTATCCAGAATGTCTGTGACAGCATCAGCTGTTGCTGAATATGTATCACAATCGCTAAAAAGATTAATTAAATAGAGACACCACCCATCACCACCATTTTTTCCATCGTTGGGCTAATACTGCCTCCACGTTTTTCAAGAGTTACCGCAAATGCTTGTGCATTTCCAACTTCTTTCATAGCTATTAATAGCTTTCCCGATACTGATTTCGCATCGAATACACCAAGGTCTACTGGTTTACCGTCTACGATTGCCCATAACTGATACTGATGAGCAGCATCGTTTTGAGGAAGAGACATTTTGGTGTTATCTACTATCACATGTTGCCCTTTTCTATGCCAGTAAACCATCATGTTGGCCTGTGGTGAGATTTTTGTTCCGGCAAGTTTAACAGAAGTCCAGGTTGGATCTGATGAAATGGTCGCTATTTCCTGCAAATCTTTGTTTTCTTCTTTCATGAAGCTAACTGTGCTGGCAAATTTCTCCTTGTCCGTATTGAGTGCTAGAATCTGTTGATTCGCTACATTTAATTTATCATGTGCTGCATAAAGTGCAACCACGCTCACTACTAATAACCCAATGCAGGCTACCAGTGCGTATCTTAATGTTTTAATAGTCGAAGCTGACTGGTCTCTTTGTAAAGGGATAATTTTTGCTTCATGATCTGCTGCTGAAAAGATTTCTTCCTCAGCCGATACACTATTTGAATGCACAATTATTTTTTCAAATATCTGCTGATCGAGCCCCTTTGTTGGTTGAATAGCGTGTTGAACTGCATATTGTTCCACAGCAATTTCAATAGCACTAATTTCCGCTTTAATTTCCGGATATTTAGCTGCCATTCCCTCTACTTCACGTTGTTCATGAGCATCTAGTTGCCCTAGAACGTAAAGTTCAAGTATGCCTGTTTCGATATATGCTTTTGATTCTTCCACTTTAATTAAAATGCTTTCTTAATTCCATAATAGCCATTCTGATCCGGGTTTTAACCGTCCCTAATGGTAAATTCAGTTCCTCTGCAGCTTCTACATGGGTATAACCTTTAAAGTAAACCATGTCTAACACACTATTGAATTCAGGTTTAAGTGCGGTCACCATATCCTTTAACCCCATTGTATCCGAATTGAAAGTTACTTTTCTTTCTGCGTCAATGAAATCTACGTTATTTTCTATGTCTTGGTTTTTATTCGCGTTTCTAAAGTCTCTGGATCGCAACTTATCTATGGAAATATTACGGGCAATGTTAATCATCCATGTGAATAAGCGGCCTTTACTAGAGTCATAACTGTCTGCTGAATTCCAGATTTTGACGAAAGTATCCTGTAACAGATCTTCGGCAATTTCTGAATGTTGTACAATTCTGAAAATGACACCTAACAGTGCTGCAGAATACATATCGTATAATGCCTTAATAGCGATAGTTTCGCGATCTTTCAGTGCGCGCACCAGATCTTCTTCTGTAAGGGATATTTTGTTATTCGTTGCCAATGCTTGCTAATATACAGAATGTGTAACAAGTTCCAACATATTTTTGTTTGAACTTGTGCGAAGTGTTAAAAATCGAAAAGATGTTTTTCGGCATGATAAGAAGAACGGACTAAAGGGCCGCTTTCTACATATCTCAGGCCTTTTGACATTCCAATCTCTTTATATTTAGCAAATTGATCAGGGTGAATCCAGTCTACAACCGGGTGGTGGTTACGTGTTGGCTGTAAATATTGACCTAAAGTCAAAATGTGAACGCCATTGGCAACTAGATCATCCATAGCTTCCAGTACATCATCTTCAGTTTCTCCCAATCCAAGCATAATACCTGTTTTTGTTCTTAAACCGAATTCTGATATTCTTTTCAGACATTCCAGACTTCTGTCATATTTAGCCTGAACGCGCACTTGTTTAGTTAAACGGCGAACGGTTTCAATGTTATGCGACATAACCTCCGGACGTTCTTCCAATACGCGGTAAAGGTTATCCCATATACCTCTGAAATCAGGAATAAGTGTTTCCAGCGTTGTCGAAGGACTTTCTCTGCGGATGGCCTGTAAGGTTTCTGCCCAGATGATAGATCCCCCATCTTTTAAATCATCGCGGTCTACCGAAGTAATTACACAATGTTTTACCTGCATTAATTTAACTGAATTCGCTACACGGTTAGGCTCATCGGTATCTACAGCTTTTGGTCTGCCCGTCGCAACTGCGCAAAATGAGCAGGAGCGGGTACAGATATTGCCGAGAATCATGAATGTTGCTGTACCAGCACCCCAGCACTCGCCCATATTAGGGCAATTGCCACTTTCACAAATGGTATGTAACTTATGTGTATCTACAAGACTACGCACTTGTGCATATTCTTTACCTACAGGAAGCTTAACTCTAAGCCAGTCTGGTTTACGTTGTACTGTGTTCGCTGAAACAACCGGAAGTTCGATCATGGGGCAAAGTTAAGCAATAGGTTTGAATTGTTATAAACATGAAATGTATGTAAGGTGTAATGTTATGCTTAAATACAAGTAAAATGTGACAAAATCTGGGAAATAGATGGCGAAAGGTTATTGATTTCGTAAATAATTAATGCTAATCTTGTAGAGCGGGTTTAAGCTGTAAATAAGCAGACCTAAATAAACACTTCAATATGGCAACTTCAAAAATA
The DNA here is from genome assembly GCA_014302835.1 of Pedobacter sp. PAMC26386. Taxonomy (GTDB): domain Bacteria; phylum Bacteroidota; class Bacteroidia; order Sphingobacteriales; family Sphingobacteriaceae; genus Pedobacter. The sequence goes on along the minus strand of CP060294.1, from coordinate 4,094,692 downwards.
ACTTATAACGGAGGTCTGAGAACCAGCTCTGTTCATTTACGTTCCGGAAATGAAATTATTACAGATGCTCCTATAGATAATAAGGGTAAGGGCGAAGCATTTTCGCCAACAGATTTACTGGCTACTTCGCTGGGCAATTGTATGCTTACCATTGTAGGTATTGCTGCAGCAGAGCACAGCTTTAATATTGACGGAGCTACCTGTGAAATCACAAAAATCATGGCAGAAGGTCCTAGAAGAGTAGCAGAAATTGTTGCGGTCTTCCAATTCCCTGCAAATAATTATTCTGATAAGGATAAAAAGATCATAGAAAGATCTGCAAATACCTGTCCGATATTTTACAGTCTTCATCCTGATTTAAAGAAAACTGTTTCTTTTAATTATTAATCAGTTCGGCTACTTCGTCTGCCGAGATATCACTATGTGAGGCATCCAGTACGCAGTCACCATCTTTGATTAATAAAATCTGAGGGGACTCATGATGAACTTGAAATGTTTCAGCTATCTGTGCAGAAATTGCACGGTGGCTGATCAGGTCAAGGAAATATAAGTTTGTTTCTTCAGGGATAATCTCCCAATCCATTTCAAACCTTCTTTTTGCCATCGAACTCACTGAACAACGGGTGCTGTGTTTAAAAATTAAACTATAACCCGCCTGCGTTTTTATGTCACTGATCTGACCTGGATCAGTAATGTTCTTCCACTCCATCAAATTTTTATTTTAAATTATTACCGGCTTACTTTCTCCTGCTGCCTTTGGGATACGAATTGTATGCCGGACAGATACGGTTAGAGCAAGACTCTAAAACTGTTATTGCAAAGAATACGCCAAGCAATACTATCGCTATCTTTTTCATCGGATTTTGTTTTTCTTCTGCTAATCTACACTATTCCAGAAAATAAAACAATTCAGTATTAAGCTGTTTGTAGTAAATGAGCCATTTTTATCGCTGTAATAGCTGCCTCATCTCCTTTGTTACCATGTTTACCACCAGATCTGTCTAATGCCTGTTGTAAATCATTGGTTGTCAATACCCCAAAAATAACTGGTTTGCTATATTTAATTCCTACTTGTGTTACGCCGTTAGCTACCGCGTTGCAGATGAAATCAAAATGTTTAGTATCACCCTGTATTACACAGCCAAGGCAAATAACAGCGTCAAGATCTGCATGTTTTTTTAATAAGATCTCTGCTGCACCAGTTAATTCGAAACTTCCCGGAACGGCAATAGAAGTAATGTTTTCTTCTTTTACACCATGTTTTAAAAGCGTTTCTAATGCACCTTTATAAAGACTTCCAGTTACATCTGCATTCCATTCCGCTACTGCAATAGCAATTTTATAAGCACCACCATCAGGTACAGTAGTATGAGAAAAGTCAGATAGGTTTTTTAATTGTGTTGCCATGCTGCAAAGATAAGTATTAAAACAAAAAAAGGCCTGCATAAAATGCAGACCTTTGTCAAATCTTATTAAATTTTATTTTCCTTGTGCAGCAGTAGCGCGAGCAATGTACTCGTCAATCATCACGGCTTCCTGACTTGCAGGGAACTCATTTTTGATTTTGTTATAAGCTTCTTCTGCATTTTTGAAGTCTTTTTGTGATTCGTAAACTAATCCTAGTTTTTTAAGGAACAATGGAGAAGTAAACTTGTTGCTTGATTTGTCAGCCGCTTTCTTGTAATAAGTAATCGCCTGGCTGTAATCTTTCAGTTCACTGTAAGCATCCCCTAACATACCTAATGCTAATGGATCTGCAACAGGACTTCCTGTTTCTGAATATTTACCTAAAACCTCAGTTGCTTTTTTGTATTCACCTTTACGTAAATAGATGCCACCAAGATAAAGATTAGCTAAATTAGCTGATTTTGTATTGTTATACTCTTCAGCAATTTTCTCAAATCCAGGGTAACCTGCATCTCCGCTGATAGCTTTGTTAGCCAGAGAATCCACTCCAACAAATTGTTCTGCTTTGTACATTTTTGCAGAAGCTTCTTCAGCTCTGCCTTTCAAATATACATTCTGATACCAAAAGTATATGATCACTAATACGATTACCGCTGCGGCAATGAATAAAAGGCTTTTAGAGTTTTCCTCTAAAAATGAACCTTTTCTAACGTTATGATTTACTTCTTTTTCTGTTGTGGACATTTTATTAATAAAAATTAAGGATTGCAAAAATACATTTTTCGGTTAAAGTATCAACCTCTTTTTCAGTATTTAAATAAAAATTTTAAAGCTATACAATTTTAGAACCTGTTTAAAACTAATACATTAAATTGTTTGTACTGAATTTTTAGTTAGAACGGGGTTTAAACAGCATTAATCTCTGTCGTGGAAACAAATCAGCTGATCGGCTTATTTTAACAAAGCTAAACGGTAACTTTGCAGTTCATACTATGTGGTTAAAAAACATTACTCTGCTCAATTTCAAGAATTATTCTGATGCTGATTTGCGCTTTTCTAAAACCGTGAACGCATTTATAGGGAATAATGGCGCCGGGAAGACCAATTTACTGGATGCTATTCACTACCTGTGTCTTTGTAAGAGCTATTTTAATCCCATTGATAGCCAACAGATAAAAACGGCGGAAGAACTTTTTATGATTCAGGGCGATTTTGATCGCCAGGAAAAAAACGAGAAGATTACCTGCGGGGTCAAAAAAAATCAGAAGAAACAATTTAAGCGGAATAAAAAGGAATATGATAAACTGGCTAGCCATATCGGGCTTTTTCCTTTGGTCATGATTTCTCCTTATGATGTGACAATTATCATGGACGGAAGTGAAGAGCGGCGCAAGTTTATGGATAATGTAATTTCTCAGACAGATGCACAGTACCTTGATGAACTGATGTTATACAATCGACATTTGCTGAATAGAAATGCCTTATTAAAACAGATTGCAGCCACACGTCGTTATGATCCGGCTTTACTGGAAATATTTAATGAGCAGTTGATAGCTTGCGGAGAGAAGATCTTTGCAAAAAGGAAGCAGTTTATGGTTGATTATCTCGCCTTGTTCAATAAGTATTATCAATACCTTACTGAAGATGCAGAACAGGTAGAGCTTATTTATCAATCTCAGCTTAACGAAACTCCTTTTGAAACACTGTTATTGCAAACGATAGAAAAGGATAAAATACTCGAAAGAACTACCACCGGGATACATAAAGACGATTTGATCTTTACTATACGCGATACGCCACTGAAGAAATTTGGTTCGCAGGGACAGCAAAAATCCTTTCTGATTGCGCTTAAGCTCGCACAATATGCTTATGTGGAAAAATATAAAGGGTTTAAGCCTTTGCTGCTGCTGGATGATATTTTTGATAAACTGGATGAACACAGGATGCATAAGCTTATGGAGATGGTTTCCCATCATGACTTTGGACAGATTTTTATTACCGATACAGGCAGAGAAAGAGTAATGAATATCTTTGATAAGATTAAAGTTCCAGTAACTTTGTTTGAAGTAATTAACGGATCAATACAACATGCGTAAACCAAATGATATGACCCTGAAGGATGCCATTTCAAAAATGCTGTCTGTATATAGGTTAAAAGGTAAATTTGATGAAACGGGAGTGGTAGCGATGTGGCCAGAAATTATGGGGACAGCTATCGGGAATAGAACGACACAGATTTATATCGCGCATAAGAAACTCTTTGTTCGGATTGAGTCTTCTGTGATTAAAAACGAATTGCTGATGGTAAGAACCGGCATCATCCAAAAATTGAATGAACGTGCCGGTTCAGAGGTCATCAATGAAATAGTATTTCTATAAGCTTAGTTTCCGTTTCCGCCACCGAATATTTTGCTGACTACCCAGATTATAAGGGCTAATACGACTACTATTATAATTATACCCGACCAGACTCCGGCCTTGAATATACTTTCCACAAGCTGACAGCTACTTAAAGTTGTCATGATTAAAGCGACTAAGGCTAAAGGCAAATATCTTTTAATGTTCATAATAGGTTAATTTATCTTCTCAGAACAAATTCACCGTAAAATGGTTTTTGGAAAAATTATTTATCATTCACTTTGAGGAGTTCAACCTCGAAAATCAGCATACTGTATGGAGGGATGTCTTTTCCCATCGCCCGTTCACCATAAGCTAAATTATATGGGATAAAGAATTTATACTTTGAACCTGGAGACATCAATTGCAAACCTTCTGTCCATCCTGGTATCACCCTGTCAACGGCGATAGAAAGTGGTTCTTTTCTATCATAAGAACTGTCAAATTGTTTTCCGTTAAGCAAGGTGCCTTTGTAGTTTACCAATACATTGTCCGTTGCTTTTGGTTTTGGCCCGTCTCCAGGAGCAACAACTATATACTGTAATCCGCTGGCGGTATTTTTTACCTCTATATTCTTTAAATTACCTTCCAGGAAATTTTTCTCTTTTGCAATCTGTTCAGCATATTTTGCCTGAGTAATTTCTTTGAAAAGATTGCCTATAACTTTTTGTGAAGTCTGTTCGGTTAATAAGGGCGTGTGGCCTTGAAACGCATCTTTCAGACCTCTTGCCAATAAATCGTAATTTAATGCTTTAACACCGTTGGATTTCAGACCTGTAGCCATAGAAAGACCGAATGCGTAACTTGCTGAATCTGTAAGGTTTGCTAATTTTGCAGCTGAGACGGCTGTTTTTGCTGTTGTTTTTTTTGTTGCAGGTTTGCGTTTAGTTTGTGCGTTTACTGCATAACCGCAAAATGGGATCAGGAGGGTGATAATTAGTTTTTTCATTGATATATAATATGGTTCTTTTAATTTTATTGCCGGCGGGTCTGATTTTATGGTCAGCAGGAGAGTTGTCCTGAAAACAGAATCTAGATTAACGAAAATAAGCACCCTTTTGAGGTGCTTAGGTTATTATTTGTTGCGCAGAAATTAGAAACGTTCAGCAGCAGTGAAGAAGAAATCTCCTTCGATTGCAGCGTTCTCATCCGAATCAGATCCGTGAACTGCATTTGCATCAATAGATTTAGCATATTTTTGACGGATTGTACCTTCCGCTGCATCAGCAGGATTAGTAGCACCGATCAACTTTCTGAAATCTTCAATTGCATTATTTTTTTCAAGAATTGCAGCTACGATTGGTCCAGATGACATAAAGCTAACTAAATCGCCATAAAAAGGACGGTCTTTGTGTACTTCATAAAATTTGCCGGCAGTTTCTTCTGTCAGTTTTGTGTATTTTAAAGCAATGATTTTAAAACCAGCTGCAGTAATATCATTAATAATTGCACCGATATGTCCATTTGCAACTGCATCTGGCTTAATCATTGTAAATGTTCTGTTTGTAGTCATCTTTGTGTTATTTATTTTGCAAAATTACATTTTCTACTGTTAATATTATACACCAAAATTAAACTAGTATTCAGAGGCTATGGAAATTAAAAGAAGCTTAGTTTGATCAACTAAAATTAAACCGCTTCTTAATCATTAAATTATTAGATTTGCAGCGAAAATTATGCTATCCCTTTCCGAACTTAAAACATTGCTGGCAACGCCGCAGAAAATTGTAATTACTACACATCATAAACCCGATGGCGATGCTATGGGCTCTTCTTTGGGCTTATATGCTTATCTGATTCAGAAGGGACACCATGTACACGTAATTACCCCAACAGATTATCCATACTTCCTGCATTGGCTGCCTAATAATGCTGACGTACTTATTTATACAGAAGCTAAGGAACAGGCAGAGCAGTTAGTTGCTGATGCTGCCCTTGTCTTCTGTCTGGATTTCAATACATTGAGCCGTATTAACGAGCTTGGAGAAGTGATTCGGAATTCATCTGCATATAAAATTATGATTGATCATCACCTGGATCCTGAGGATTTTGATGACTACAGACATTGGAGTATCAATGCCTGTGCAGCCGCTCAGCTGGTTTATGATTTTATTGTAAATGAACTGAATGACGGGGAACTGATGAATAAGGACATTGCAACCTGTTTATATACGGGAATTATGACCGATTCAGGATCTTTCAGGTTTCCATCAGCCACTTCAACCGTTTATCGCATTGGTGCCGACCTGATTGATGCAGGTGCAGAACATTGGCGTATCCACCAGCTGGTTTACGATAATGCAACTGAAAACCGTCTGCGTTTTCTGGGAAACTGTCTAACCAATAAGTTAGAGATTATCAGAGAATACAATACGGCTATTATCTCAGTAACTGCTGAGGAGTTGAAACGTTTCAGTATCGTAACAGGTGATACAGAGGGTATTGTGAATTATGCGCTCTCTATTAATGGGATCAAATTAGCTGCTTTTATCATAGAAAGAACTGATAAAGTTAAATTATCTTTGCGTTCAACAGGTGATTTTCCGGCAAATGAGATTTGTAAAAAGTTTTTCAACGGTGGCGGGCATAGGAATGCTGCCGGTGGGTATTCAGACAGAAATCTGGAGGATACAATAGCGTACTTTAAGTCTATTTTACCGGAGTATAAAACACAATTATTACAGTAATTAATTTGGCGTTTGTTTAAACTTGCACCTGATAAAAGAAAAAACAATCAAATAAAATGAAACGTATAGCTGATTTTGTATAAATTGCAGGATAGCTGCGGCGTAATCATGAAACTAAAATAAAAAACAATAAAATCTGAAATGAAAAAAACATTAGCAATTCTTTTTGCAGCTACACTTGGTTTAGCAGCTTGTAACAGCTTCAAAAAAGGTCCGGGAGGCCTGATGTACACCATCCACAAAACTGAAGGAAAAGATAAGATCGTTGAAGGTGATATCATCAAAATCAATGCGATTCAAAAAACTGAGAAAGATTCAGTGACCAGCAGTACTTATGATATTCAGCAACCAGCTGTATTCCCTGTATCTAAAAAACAATGGGCAGGAGATATCTCTGATGCTTTGATGTTATTAGCTGAGGGTGATAGTGCTACTTTTAAAATTGACCTGGATTCAATGGCTAAATATTCAAACCAGCCAAAACCAGCTACTCAAAAAGATAAATACATGGTTTTCACTGTGAAAATCGAAAAAGTAATGCACAAAGCTAAAGGTGAAGCTGATTCAACTTTCCAGAAAAAAGCTACTGAGTTTTTCCAGAAAGATTTCCAGGCTACAGTTGCTAAACATAAAGCTGCTGAAGGTGGAAAAATTAAGAACTTTATTGACGACAACAAATTAAAAGTACAGACTACAGCTTCTGGCTTACAGTATGTGATTACTGCTCCTGGTGATGCACAAAGAGCTACACCTACAGATACTTTGATGGTAAATTACACTGGTAAATTACTAACTAAAAAATCTGATGGTAAAGAAAGCATTTTCGATACAAGTGTAGAGAAAATAGCTAAGGAATCTGGTAAATTTAACCAGATGGCACAATACGGCCCACGTCCGTTTACTTTAGGAAGAGCAATCCCAGGATTTGACGAAGGTCTTAAATTAATCGGAAAAGGTGGAAAGATTACTTTGATCATTCCTTCAAAATTAGCTTATGGTGAAGGCGGCATGCCTCAGGGTGGTATCACTCCATTCTCTCCTTTATCTTTTGATGTTGAAATTACTGACATTAAAAAACCTAAAGCTGGAGCACCAGTTGCACCAGCGCCGGTTATGGCTCCTGCAGCTAGAAAATAATTTTGATTTTAATCATTACAATAGACCCTGTCCGGATTACCGGACAGGGTTTTTTTATTAACTTTGTTTTATGTTTTTAACCGATACGCATACACATTTGTATTACGAGACGGAAGAGGAAAAACAGGTATTACTTTTCCAGCGGTGCTTTGAAAATAAGATAGACCGTTTATTTCTTCCTAATGTAGATATCTCTTCGATTGCTAAGATTGATGATTTGGTCAGAAAGTATCCTGATAATTGTTTTGCAATGGCTGGTCTGCATCCTTGCGAGGTCAAAGATGGCTATCAGGAGATCCTTGCTGAAATCTACCAAAGTATTGAAAGCAGAAATATTTATGCGATTGGGGAGATCGGTATTGATCTTTACTGGGATAAAACTACACTGGGAATACAGCAGGCTGCTTTCCATGAACAAATCAAATGGGCTAAAGAATTAAAACTTCCTATTGTGATTCATTGCCGGGAAGCTTTTGATGAGGTTTTTGAAGTCCTTGAATCGGAAAAGGGAGATGACCTTAGAGGGATACTGCATTGTTTTACCGGTAATCTGGAACAGGCTAAGAGAACAATCGAACTAGGTTTTTATCTGGGAATAGGAGGGGTTGTTACCTATAAAAAGGCTGGTCTGGACGAGGTGCTTTCGCATATTCCTCTGGAACACCTGGTACTCGAAACGGACTCACCCTATCTGGCACCTGTACCCTACAGAGGTAAACCTAACGAAAGCAGTTACCTGGTACACATTGCACAGAAGGTTGCTGATATTTATCATATTCCGGTGGAGAAGGTCGCAGAAGTGACTACTGCCAATTCTATAAAAATATTTAACGTCTAGCTTTACATGACAAAAATTCTCATTATCTATACAGGTGGAACTATCGGTATGGTCAATGACCCGCTAACGGGCTCATTAATTCCTTTTGATTTTGAACAGATCCAGCAAAATGTACCTGAACTGGCCCGGTTAAACTACCATCTTTCAGTCCATTCCTTTGATCCTATTCTGGACTCGTCCAATATGGATCCGGTTGTATGGGCAGAGTTGGCTGGAATTATTAAAGACACCTATGATGATTATGATGGATTTGTTGTGCTTCATGGTTCAGACACTATGGCATATACAGCTTCTGCATTAAGCTTTATGCTGAAGAATCTTGGAAAGCCGGTTGTGCTTACCGGTTCGCAATTGCCTATCGGAGAGATCAGAACAGATGCGAAGGAAAACTTAATTACCGCACTGGAAATTGTAGCTACTAAAAATAATGGAGAGGCAATGGTGCCTGAAGTCTGCATTTATTTTGATTACCAGTTGTTCCGTGGTAACCGCTCTATTAAATATAATTCAGAGAAATTTGAAGCTTTTCAGTCTCCTAACTACCATATTCTGGCAGAAGCAGGGGTGAGTCTGTCTTTCTATAATAATTATATTCATGACCTGCCAAAAGAGCCGCTACAGGTACAATCAAATTTCAACGCTAATATTGGCGTATTGAAATTGTATCCTGGTATTACAGCACAGGCGGTTCAGGCGATTACAAGATCGTCTGTAGATGCCATTGTGCTGGAAACCTTTGGATCGGGTAATACGACCACTGCACAATGGTTTATCGACAGTTTACAGGCTGCTATAGATCAGGGCAAGTTAATCGTTGACATTTCACAATGCCAGGGAGGATCAGTTGAACTTGGTAAATATGAAACCAGTAAAAAACTTCAGCAGATGGGTATTATAAGTGGTTTTGACATGACATTTGAGGCTACAGTGACTAAGCTAATGTATCTGATGGGTCAAAATTTGACCAATGCTGAAATTGCAGTGCTAATGGAGCAATCTTTGCGTGGTGAGTTAACAACATAAAATAACTTTGAAAACGAGATATTCTATATGAAAATAGAGCAAATTTATACGGGTTGTCTGGCCGAGGCGGCTTATTATATTGAGAGCAATGGAGAAGCGGCAATTATTGATCCTTTACGGGAGGTTCAGCCGTATCTTAAAAAAGCGAAGCTAGCGGGTGCTACAATTAAATATATTTTTGAAACACATTTTCATGCTGATTTTGTTTCCGGGCATGTAGATCTTGCACAGCATTCTGGCGCAAAAATTATTTATGGCCCTACCGCACAAACAAATTTTGATTCTTATATAGCGACGGATGGAGAAACATTTAAAATTGGTGATTTAACGATTACTACTTTACATACTCCGGGACATACCCCTGAATCCACTACTTATCTGCTCAGCGATAAGCAGGGTAAACCTTATTGTATTTTTACAGGAGATACCTTATTTATTGGGGATGTCGGAAGACCAGATCTTGTGCAGAAAGGAGCGCAAACAGCGGAAGAAATGGCCGGGACACTTTATGATTCTTTACAGTCAAAAATTCTTTCTTTACCAGACGATATCCTGGTTTATCCGGCGCATGGCGCGGGATCTGCCTGTGGTAAGCATATGAGTAAAGAAACCTTCGACACATTAGGCAATCAGAAGAAAGTTAACTATGCACTTAAAACAGCTGGTCGGGAAGATTTTATTCAACAAGTAACGGAGGGTACTTTGCCTCCACCTCAATATTTCGCGAAAAACGCAGCAATCAATAAGCATGGTTATGAGAGTTTTGCTCAGGTACGTGAAAAGGGATTAATCCCTATGGAACCAGAAGAGTTTGAAGCGACAGTAAATCATGTTGGTGCGTTGATCCTGGATACAAGAGATCCACAGGACTTTGCCAGCTCTTTTATTCCTTCTTCTATTAATATTGGTTTGGGCGGTCAGTTTGCGCCATGGGTTGGTGCGTTGATCACTGATTTGCAACAACCCCTTTTATTAATTGTAGAGGAAGGAAAAGCAGAAGAGGCAATCACCCGTTTAGCAAGGGTTGGCTACGATCAGACTATTGGTTATCTGGAAGGTGGCATAGCCGCATGGATTGCTGCTGGTAAAGATGTAGAACACATCGATTCCGTTTCCGTTTCCGATTTTGAGGATGTAGTGCATACACACCCGGATGTAAAGGTCCTGGATGTGCGTAAGCCCGGAGAATATGAAGCTGGACATTTGGAATGTACACTGACACGTCCATTAGATTATATCAATGACTGGACAAACGAGATTAACCCGCTGGAAACTTATTATATCCATTGCGCAGGAGGTTACAGGTCTATGATTGCTGCTTCAATTTTAAAAGCAAGAGGTGTAGCGCAGGTAATTGATATCAAAGGCGGGTATGCTGCGATTCGGTCAACGAACTTGAAACGTACAGATAATTCTACTGCTCCAAAAGAAGTTAAACCATGATCAGTTAAATGGAAGAATATGAGGTACTGATTATCGGTGCAGGGCCAATAGGCATGGCTTGTGCAATTGAAGCAAAAAAAGCGGGACTAAAATATGTCATTGTAGAAAAGGGCGCTTTAGTAAATAGTCTGTACAATTATCCTGTTTTTATGACTTTTTTCTCCACTTCTCAAAAATTGGAGATTGGAGAAGTTCCGTTTGTGAGCATCAGCCCTAAACCAAACCGAAATGAAGCTGTAGAATATTATCGCCGGGTGGCAGAGAAATTCGATTTGCAGATCAATCTTTTTGAAAAGGTAGAGGAAGTGATTAAAATATCAGCCACACAATTTGAAGTTAAAACTTCCAAAAAGAGATATAAAACCAGGAATGTGATTATATCTACAGGGTTTTACGACGTGCCTTTGCTGATGAATATTCCGGGAGAAAATCTGCCTAAAGTTGCACATTATTATAAAGACCCACATTTATATGCTTTCCAGAATGTAGTGGTAATTGGTGCAAATAACTCGGCTATTGATGCTGCATTGGAAACTTATCGTAAAGGAGCAAACGTCACTCTGGTGATTCGTGGTGCAGAGATCGGATCTTATGTGAAATACTGGGTACGTCCGGATATCGAAAACCGGATTAAAGAAGGAGAAATCAAAGTTTATTTTAATGCAGAAGTAACCGCTATTGCAGCAGATAGTGTCACCATCAAAACGCAGGAAGGAATGTTTATACTGGAAAATGATTTTGTCATTGCGATGACCGGTTACAAGCCAGACTTTGGAATGCTGAAAAAACTGGGTGTACAGCTGGAAGGGGAATCTTCTGCCGTTCCGGTTTATAATCCTGAAACCATGGAAACAAGCCTTCCGGGTTTATACCTTGCAGGTGTAGTTTGTGGTGGTTTGGATACACATAAATGGTTTATTGAGAACTCCAGGGTACATGCGGAGCAGATCTTTAAACATATTGCTGTGAAGGATAAATAGGAATAATTCAATTTAAAAATTTCATTAAAGCAGAATTAGCTGAATTTAGTTAAGTTTGCACATATTTTCAAACCTGAATGCCAGGAATAAGCCAGATTAAGAAACCCATAGCCGCAGATATAGCAGTCTTTGAAGAAAAGTTCAAGGCCTCAATGCATAGTGATGCCCCGTTACTGGACCGCATTACCCACTATATCGTCAAGAGAAAAGGTAAACAGATCAGACCTATGTTTGTTTTTTTTGCCGCTAAGCTTTGTGGGGGGATTATTGAATCTACACATCGTGGTGCTGCTCTGGTTGAACTATTACACACTGCAACACTCGTTCACGATGATGTAGTTGATAATGCTTATGAGCGCAGGGGATTCTTTTCTATCAATGCTTTATGGAAAAATAAGATCGCGGTATTAGTTGGCGATTATCTATTGGCCAAAGGACTATTACTTTCGGTGAATAATAATGAATTCCGTCTTTTACAAATCGTATCAGAAGCAGTTAAACAGATGAGCGAAGGCGAGCTGTTACAGATTGAAAAGGTTCGGAGGATGGATATAGGGGAAGAACTTTATTTTGATGTAATCCGTCAAAAGACAGCTTCACTAATTGCTTCCTGCTGTGCCTGCGGTGCTGCATCGGCAGGGGCTGATGATGAAACGATTGAAAAAATGCGGTTATTCGGAGAAAAGGTAGGTATTGCCTTCCAGATTAAAGATGATACTTTTGATTTCGGAACTGATGATGTGGGTAAGCCATTAGGGATTGATATCAAGGAAAAGAAAGTGACTCTTCCTTTAATTTATGCTTTAAATCGTGCCGATAAGGCAGAAAAGAAGAAGATGATTAACCTGGTTAAAAACCACAATGATGAACCTGCCAAAATTCAGGAGATCATTGATTTTGTGAACAGCAAAGACGGAGTACATTATGCGACCGAGAAAATGGTTCAGTATCAGCAGGAAGCATTTGATATTCTATATACTTTTGAAGAAGGTGAAGCCAGAACAGGGCTTGAGCAGTTAGTCCGTTACACTACAGAACGTAAAAAGTAACAATTCCTATACACTTTATTTTTGTCCTTATATATTTTAATTAAAAGCTTATTTTAATCGAAATATATTTCCATGAAAATTCTTCTCTCTCTCTTTCTTGCCGGGCTGGCAATCTCTGTACATGCCCAGGATAACTTTGGTATCGTATTTAATCAGATCAATACGGATGTACAGGGGCACTCAAAGGCTTATGGAACATTGAAATTCGCTACAGAAACTATCGGTCATCGTTTGACAGGCTCTGCAAATGGTGCCAGAGCAGAGGAATATGCATTTAATTTATTCAAATCTTATGGTTATGATGTGCGTTACCAACCTTTCGAAGTCGAAAGCTGGAGCCGGATCACTAACGAAACCAAAATAGGTGATCTGGCTGCATTGAAAACTGTACCATCCGTGGCATTGGCACATTCGCCAGTAAAATCATTCGTCTCTGGGGCATTAGTTGATTTGGGCAATGGTTTAGAAAATGACTATCTGAAGGATGCTGGTCAGGTTAAGGGGAAAATAGCTTTGGTTTATCTGGGCGTTCTACCAGGATCGCCCGAAGGTACAGCTTCACTTCACCGTTCGGAAAAGACTGCGATTGCCATTCAACATGGCGCAGTTGGGATTATCATTATCAATGGGGTAAAAGGAGGAGTATTGTTGACCGGTACAGCTTCTGTGACCGGTAAGTTAATCTCCATACCAGCTGTCTGTATTGGTCTGGAAGATGGGATGCAAATTAAAGAACAACTGAAATCAAAACTGCAATATGCAAGTTTGAACATGGCTAATTTTTCGGGCATGATCAAAGCGAGAAATGTGATTGCGACAATCAAAGGAAGCTCACTTCCTGAAGAGAAAATCCTTGTTGGCGGGCATTTGGATAGCTGGGACCTGGCTACTGGCGCAATTGACAATGGGATAGGTTCTTTTGCAGTGATGGATATGGCCAGATCTTTCAGTGCCCTGAATTTAAAAACAAAACGTACCGTAGAATTTATCCTTTTTATGGGAGAAGAACAAGGACTGTTAGGTTCAAAAGCTTATATCGCCCAAGCAGAAAAAAAGCAGGAACTGGGCAAGGTTAAGTTTATGCTGAATTATGATATGACAAATGACCCTAAGGGTTTTGCAACAAGCAGGGTGGAAATGAAGGAGTCGTTTACCAACTGGGGAAGTCAGATTGCGAAGCTAGATACCGGCTTTAAGAATATTTTTGTTGCTGGCGCATGGTTGCATAGCGACCATCAGCCGTTTATGCTGGAGGGAATCCCAACGGGTGGTGGAGTTGGAGGCGAATTGCCAAATCATTCAGGGCAGTTCTATCATTCTGATGGGGACAGTTTTAAATTGGTTGATGAACAGGGACTGAAAAATACCGTAAGATATAGCGCAATGCTGACTTATGCACTGGCTAATACACCTTCTATTCCGGTAGGAATACAACCAGATGATCAACTAAAAGCTTTTTTGAGAGCGAATAAGCTGGAAGAACCGTTAAGGATTGCCGGAGAGTGGAAGTGGAAGGACTAGCCCGTATACTCCCCGCAGTATACACTCCTGGAAACCTCATCGCTCATTACATCTTTAAAGGCCATAAATATTTTATAAGTATTGTTCTTAATATAAAAAGGATCGAGATAGAAAGTGTCTTTTAATTCAGCCCTGCGTGCACCACTGTAATTGGCATGGAAACGCCTGTATTTTGTATTGTATAAGAGTATAATTGCTCTATCGTTTGGAGACCCAATACCTGTTGTATCCTGTTCCCAGGCAAAGTTAAAGGCATTTTCTGATAGCGTTACGGTTACATTTTCTGGTTTAATCAGTTCTCCGCTTGCTACTAAAATAGTATCCCAGTTGATTTCCTGTGCCGGAAATCCTCCTTTAACGCCGGTCAGCATATTGACAGATTTGGCCGCATTATTTGCAGTGATATCCCGATTTGCTGCTATTTGCTTAAACCCCGTTTGAAGGAATGGAGCAATATCGTTTAAAAATGGACTTAATACCTTCATTTTATTGGACTGGGCTTGCTGTGGAATCGTTCTAGCCCTTTTCTTACGGGGTTTTGATGGCTTTCCACGGGCACATACCTTATTTTTCCATTGATAAATTACAATGTTTCCAATTTTTCCTCTTATACCTGCCAATATGGTGCCTTCCTGTAAAATTGCCATAATTACCTTTAGTTAATGATATTACAATATAGGTAAAATCTTAACCAAAACGTAATTGTAAATATTTAATTTGGAAATTATACTTAGTCAATTCAGACCTTATTCGATATTAGCTGAATGTAAGCTGTATCTTGTCTGAAAGAAGCCTGAATGATGTCTGAACAAGGTAGGTCTAGTTAATTGATTATCAGCTCCTTACTGGGAGTGTGTTTAGGCCGTTTTTTTTGGGTTAACCGGGCTGATTTGGTGCTGGTTATATCGCTCTGCAATGGATCGGGATGCTGCAATAAAAAATAAAGGGATGGGTAGAGGGAACGAATTATAAATTAGGAGTGGTTACTGATTTTCATTTATATTTACCCTGTAAAAAATAATTGTAGGGTCGTAGATGCGTAATATCAATATAAAAGAACTGGCGAAAGCACTTAATTTATCGACTTCAACTGTTTCCAGAGCATTCCGGGATAATAGTGATATTAGCAAAGAAACCAAAGATAAGATATTAGCGGCTGCAAAAGAACTGAATTACCAGCCTAATCATTATGCCAGCAATTTAAGGGAGCAGCGCAGTAAAACTATTGCAGTTATTGTTCCTGAACTAGCGAATAATTTCTTTTCACAGGTTATTCACGGAATTGAGGGCGTGGCTAGGGCAAAAGGGTATCATATCTTGATTTATTCCACAGATGATGATTATGAGAAAGAGGTGTCTTTTATCAGGCACTTGCATAATGGACGTGCTGATGGCATCATTATGTCGGTATCTGGCGAAGCCAATGATCATAATTATCTGAATGAATTGAATCAGGAAAGACTGCCACTGGTTTTCTTCGATAGGGTTTATGAGGATATTATTACACCCAGGGTGATTACAAATGATTATGATAGTAGCTTTTCTGCTGTTCAGCATCTCATTAAACAAGGGTGTGAACGGATAGCTTGTTTAGTTATCAATAAGAATTTATCGATCGGTAAAACCAGGATGCAAGGTTATTTGGATGCATTGGCAAAATATAAAATTCCTTTTGATGACCGCCTGATTGTGGATTGCACCAATAGCTATAAGCGGAATAATGTAATTCTGAAGGATATGCTGAAACGCTTAAAACCTGACGGAGTATTTACATCTGTTGAGCGTCTGGCCTTTGCTACTTATTATGCCTGCAATGATCTGAATGTGGTTATTCCTGAGCAGCTAAAAGTAGTTGGTTTTTCGAGTCTGCAAATTGCACCACTGCTAAATCCATCCTTAACTACAGTTACCCAGCCATCTACGGAGATTGGGGTAGAGGCAGCTCTGCTTTTATTCAAAATGCTGGAACATCCGGAGGCAGTCAATGTCAATGAAAAAATTGTACTCGAATCTAAATTAGTGAAGCGGAATTCTACGGCTTTAGGGGAGTTAAAAAAACGTTAAATTTCTGTAACTAAATCGGGTGTTTTTGAGCAGAATATTTTAGGATTCTCCTGAAATACGCAGAATCTCAGGTTTTTTTTCTGTCGTGATTGTTAATAACCTTCTCTATGTTCGGGAACGTTCCCGGTATCGTTCCCGGAAAATCTATCAGAAAATACTTAGTGTAAAATAAACACTTTTATGAGGTTTTAATTTGACTTAAATTATTGATTTACAGATAACTGTGTTGTGTTTGTGTGGTTTGATAATGGAAAATGGTGTAGAATATATTAGGGTGTTTTGGTCGTTTTGAAATATTAAATATTGTGTTAAAAAATTATATGATATAAAATTTTGAAATGTGATCCTCAAATGTAAATTTACGATGTGTGTGATACACAGTCTAGATTATCCAAATATATAACCAAAAAAAGTTATTAAATATGAAAGTATTTTACGTGATGAGGTATTGTCTGCTAATGGTTTTGACCATCACAGCATTGGCCGTACAAGCACAAACCGGTTCAATCACTGGTAAAATTATTGATGAAACCGGTATAGGTCTTCCGGGAGCTTCGGTACTGGTTAAAGGTCAGGGCAGAAGCGCGAGTACAGACTCAAATGGGAACTTTAAAATTATTGGAGTAACTAACGGCGCGGTTACCTTGACAGCAAGTTATATCGGTTACAGTTCTATCGATCTTAATGTAACTGTAAAGGGAAATACGGTGGCTAACTTTTCTTTGAAGCCAGATGCACAGAACTTAAATGAAGTTGTCGTGATCGGTTACGGTTCTGTACAGAAAAAGGATTTAACGGGATCTGTTACTACAGTGAGTTCAAAAGACTTTCAGGCAGGTAATATTACATCACCTGAACAGTTAATTGCTGGTAAAGTAGCGGGGGTTTCGATTGTATCCAATGGTGGAGCACCGGGTGCAGGAAGTACGATACGCGTACGTGGTGGTGCCTCTTTAAACGCAAGTAGTGATCCTTTGATTGTGGTTGATGGTGTCCCTTTTGGTACAAACCTTACTATTGGTGCCACAAATCCTAGTGTGATAGCGGGAGTTGCCAGCCCTTTAAGTCTAATTAATCCGAATGATATTGAGACTTTCACTGTCTTGAAGGATGCAAACGCAACTGCGATATATGGTTCAAGAGCCTCTAACGGAGTTATCCTGATTACGACTAAAAAAGGAAAATCAGGTGAGCCGGTTATCAATTTCAGTACGGTGAATTCTTATGCTACCGTTGCTAAAAAGGTCTCTGTATTAACAGGGGATCAGGTTCGTGCTTATGTCAATGCAAATGGAAATGATGCGCAAAAGGCCTTACTAGGTACTGCGAATACAGACTGGCAGGATGTAATTTATAACAATGCCTTCAGTACAGATAATAACATGAGTATTGCCGGAAGTTTTAAAAATATTCCTTATCGGGTTTCTGGTGGCTACTTAGATCAAAGGGGGCTAATGGTTACAGATCGTATGACCAGAGCTACCGGTGGAATAACACTTAATCCAACTTTCTTTGATAACCATTTGAAAGTTGATCTGAGCTTAAAGGGTTCATTAAGTGAATCACATTTTGCGAATAATAAAGATAGAGACGCAATAGTTGCGGCCATACAATTTGACCCGACTCAGCCTGTTCATGCAAATAACCAGTATGGTGGATATTATGAATGGATAGGATCTACAGGGCAGTTGAATCCAAATGCACCGAAAAATCCGCTGGGACTTATTGAAGAGAAACAGGATAATGGTAAAGCAGCCAGAAGTTTTGGTAACTTAAGACTTGACTATTCTTTCCATTTTTTACCTGAATTACATTTTAATGTAAATGGCGGTTACGATGTGTCTAAAGGATATGGAACAACAAATGTTCCCGCTTATGCAGCACAAGAAGCTTCAACTTTTGGAAAATCTTCCCAATATGAAGCTGTTCAGCATAATAAGGTAGCAGAAGCTTTCTTTAGCTATAACAAAGATCTGAAAAGCATCAGAAGTAATATTAATGCAACTGCTGGTTATGGCTTTTATGAGAATTCAACCACAACTTATAATTTCAATAGTTATAATGCTTTGGGCAATTTACAAAGCACTCCGGTATTCCCTTTTGATACACAACAAAATAGACTGTTGTCTTATTACGGTCGTTTGGTATATACTTTTGCTGATAAATATATTCTTTCCGGAACGATGCGTTCTGATGGATCATCCAAGTTTAGTGAAACAGGCAGATGGGGTTATTTTCCATCAGCAGGGTTTACCTGGAGAGCAATTAATGAATCTTTCTTAAAAGATAGTAAAGTGTTTTCTGATTTGAAAATGCGTTTAAGTTATGGTGTTACAGGTCAACAGGATGGTATTGGTAATTATACTTACCTGCCTAATTATTATACCAGTGTAAATGAGTCGCAGTATCAGATTGGTGGTACTTTTTATCACATGTATACACCTATTGCCTATGATAAGAACTTGAAATGGGAAACCTCTACAACCTATAACGCAGGTATTGATTACGGTTTCTTTCAAGGAAGAGTATATGGTAGTATAGATGCCTATTACAAGAAAACTAAAGATTTATTAAGCCTGGTGCCAATTGCTGTAGGAACTAATTTTAGCAATCAGTTATTAACCAATGTGGGTAACATGGAAAATAAAGGTATTGAAGTAAGTATCAATGTTGGTATCATTAAATCTGCTGATGTGAATTGGGATATGGGCTTTAACTTTACTTACAACCAAAATAAAGTAACGAATTTATCCCTGAACCCGAGCCCTGATTTTAAAATAGGAACTGCTGACGGTAACATTGCCGGTGCAACGGCTACCACGCTGAAATGGAATTCACCTAATTATGCTCCTGGATCTTTTTATGTATATAAACAGGTTTATAATGCTCAGGGTGCACCAATTGAAGGGGTGTATGCTGATCTGAATAATGATGGTGTCGTTAATGATCAGGACAGATATTTCTACAAAAATCCTGCGCCTAAATATATTCTGGGTTTTACTACGTCATTTAACTACAAAAAATTGACGCTGAGTACGGTATTACGTGCAAACATTGGTAACTACATTTATGATAACGTTTCTTCCAATTTTGGTGTAAATAGAAATCTTCTGAGCCCAAGCGGATTGATCAACAACGCGAGTACTACATTTTACGACACTAACTTTTCTAATAACCAGTACCTGAGTGATTATTATATACACAATGCTTCCTTCCTGAAAATGGATAATGCTGGTCTTGCTTATAATTTTGGTCGTTTATCGCCCAACTCAAAAGCGAACCTTCGTATCACTGCCAATGTTCAGAATGTCTTTGTGATTTCTAAATACAAAGGAGTTGATCCGGAAAGTAGTACTGGTATAGATTATAACCTATATCCAAGACCAAGAACATATAGTTTAGGACTTAATCTAGGATTTTAATAATATAAATTTAAGAGAGATGAAAAATCTATTTAAAATATTTACGGCAACAGCCATTTTAATGGCAGCCTTCTCGTCTTGCAAAAAAGACCTGAACTTAAAGCCAACTAACGATATTACTTCAGATGTTGCTTATTCTACTCCGGCAGGTTATAAGCAAGTGCTGGCTAAAATATATGGAAGTTTTGCGACCACAGGTGGTGGCGGATCAGGTAGCAGTGACCTGGGTGGGATTGATGCAGGAGCTTCTGATTTTATTCGTTTATACTGGAATGCCCAGGAGCTAACTTCTGATGAAGGATTGTGCGTTTGGAATGATCCTGGAGTCTTTGATTTAAACTATCAAACTTATACTTCCGAGAATGTGATTCTGCGTGGTTTATATACCAGAAGTTTGTACCAGATCACTGTAGTTAACGAATTTTTGCGTGAAAGTACCCCTGAGAAATTAGCTTCGCGTAATATTACCGGAACAGATGCTACTACTATTGGCGCTTACAGGGCAGAAGCAAGATTCCTGCGTGCTTATCAGTATTGGGTGCTGATGGATTTATTTGGTAATCCTCCATTTATTACAGAGGCCAATGAAATCGGTGTAGTTGCTCCTCAACAAATTAAACGTGCAGATTTATTCAAATATGTAGAAAGTGAATTGTTAGCTGTAGACCCTTTGTTGCCAGCTAAAAGCGACTACGGCAGAGTGACTCAGGGAGCGAATTGGATGTTATTATCACGTCTGTATCTGAATGCATCAGTTTATAATGGTACTGCCAGAAATACAGAAGCAATTACTTACGCTAGTAAAGTTATTGGTGCTGGTTATAGCTTACAATCGGCGTATAAAAACTTATTCCTTTCGGATAATGATAAGAATAATAATGAAGTAATCTTATCTATTAATTATGATGGAAATCTGACCCAGAATTATGGCGGTACGACCTTCCTGATCAATGCCTCTATCAATGGAGATATGAGCCCGGCTAAATTCGGTGTTCCTGCTGGTGGCTGGGGTGGTATCCGTACCCGTTCAACTTTACCTGCTATGTTTGGTATTACTGGTGGTTTTACTTCTAACCCGGATTCAAGAGCTATGTTCTATGGTGATAAAGCAGCTAATGATGATGTAGCAGTATTCACTGATGGTTTACGTGCAATAAAATTTAGGAATGTTGATCGGAATAATGTTGCTGCTCCTTCTAACAATGGAACTTTTTGTTCTACAGATTTCCCGTTGTTCCGTTTACCGGAGGCTTATTTGAACTATGCTGAAGCTGTTTTGCGTGGCGGTGGCGGTGGTTCAATGAGTCAGGCAGTTACTTATGTCAATCTTTTGCGTCAGCGTGCTTATGGTAATGAAACTGGAAATGTAAATTCATTAACCTTAGATAATATATTAACAGAAAGAGCGAAAGAATTCTTCTGGGAAGGATACAGACGTACAGATTTAGTACGTTTCGGCAAATTTACTGATGGATCATATTTGTGGCCATTCAAAGGTGGTGTTAAAGCAGGCCGTGGTGTAGAAGCAACCCGGAGTATCTTTCCATTACCATCTGCTGATGTAATTGCGAATCCTAACTTAACTCAAAATCCAGGTTATTAATCAAAAATCTATTATAGAGATGAAATCATTATATATAAAAGCCATGACTTATAGCCTTTTCCTGCTATTATTTGTGTCATGTAAAAAGGATGAAACCAGGATTGTGGCTGGTAACGGCACAGCACCAGTTTTAACATCTACACAAACAGCCCTGGTGCTGGACAGTGCAAGTGCAGTAAAAACAGCCGTTGCATTCAACTGGACAACTTCCTCATTTGGTTATAGTGCAGGATTATCTTATGCCTTGCAAATGGATGTTGCAGGGAATAGTTTTAAAGCTCCAAAAGAGGTGGCGTTGAATACACTTTTGACTAAAACTTTTACGGTTGCAGAGATTAATAGTTTAGTGAATCAGCTGAAACTTACTCCTGCTATGGCTGGTAAAGTTGAAGTGAGAATTAAAGCTAGTGTTAGTGATAAATATACACCAGCTTATTCCAATGTTCTGCCAATTACAATAACCCCTTATCAGATTATTATTATCTACCCTTCATTATATGTTCCTGGTTCTTATCAGAATTGGCTACCAGATAAACCTACTGCGGCAAGAATTTCTTCTGTACCAGATAATGGTGCTTATGAAGGATATGTTTATTTTCCTGATGCAACTACAGATTATAAATTAACCTCGGCTGCTGACTGGGCTCATGTAAATTATGGTACTTCAGCACCAGGTACTCTTAATCAGGGAGGTGGTGACAATTTGCATACGGAGGGCGCAGGATATTACCTGATTAAAGCCGATATCAAAGTGCTTACTTATTCAGTGACTAAGACAGTATGGGCAATAATTGGTGATGCTACAGGTGCCAGTGATGCAGCGATGACTTATGATACTGCTGGTCATGTCTGGACAGTTACTAAAGCTTTATCTGCTGGTTCATTTAAATTCAGAGCTAACGGTACTGATGCCATCAGTTACGGGGATAAAGAAGGTGTACCAGATCCTAAGGGCAGTAATATTATAATTGCTGCTGCCGGAACTTATAAAATCACATTAAACCTGAGTAATCCAGGTAATTACACTTACAGTGTAGTTAAACAATAAAATACCGAAATGCCCTGAATTCTCTTCAGGGCATTTCCTATGTTAATCCGCATACTAATTTTTCCGGTCCATATGAGACAACTGACTACGATCCCTAAACTGCTGCTGCTTTTAACTTTTCCTGTTCTGACCTTTGCACAAAGCAATCCGGTACGGAGTACAGGAAATATTACCTCGGTAAATATTGCCGGACAAAAGGTCGAATTCACGACAGCAAATGCACACGGTGAGTTAACAGTTTACAGTCCGTCTATCATCAGGGTCAGGTTAGATCAAAAGAATCTCGGCAAAGACTTTTCTTATGCAGTCATCGCTAAACCTGTTAAAACCAAGATCTCCGTTACTCAAAATGAGCAGGAGATTACGTTAATCACCGATTCGCTTAAAGCAAAAATTACTAAAAAGCCTTATAGCATCACTTTTTATACTTTAGATAATCAGGTGATCAGTCAGGATGAAAAAGGATTGACTACTTCGTGGGTTGCCAATGAAGTGACGACTTACAAAAAAATGCAGGAAGGTGAACGCTTTGTTGGTCTGGGAGAAAAGACCGGCAACCTGGATCGTAAAGGTAGCGGGTACACCAACTGGAATTTTGATGCCTACGGTTATTCAGCCGGACAGGACCCGATCTATTCTACGATACCCTTTTATATGGGAATACACCATGGCTTAAACTATGGTATATTTCTGGACAACACTTATCAGAGCGATTTTAACTTTGGTGCCAGTAATGACAGGTTTTCGTCTTTTGGCGCACAAGATGGAGAAATGAATTACTATTTCATTTACCATAAACGTCTGGCAGATATTATTACCTCTTATACCGCTTTAACAGGGCGCATGAATTTACCACCCCTGTGGAGTTTGGGCTATCAGCAAAACAGATATACTTATTACCCCGAAACAGAAGTTTTGCGTATTGCGCAAACTCTGAGAGAAAAGAAGATTCCCGCAGATGGAATTACACTGGATATCCATTACATGGACCAGTATAAATTATTCACCTGGGACAAATCACGTTTCCCAAATCCACTGGCTATGAATAAAAAGCTGGCAGACATGGGTTTTACCACCACGGTAATCGTAGACCCGGGAATTAAAGTAGAAAAAGGTTATCAGGCTTACGAAAGCGGCCTGAAAGAAAATATATTTATCAAATACCCAGACAGTACAAATTACTCTGGGCAGGTTTGGCCGGGATGGTGCAACTTCCCTGATTTTACCGGCGAAAAAGGAAGATCATGGTGGAGAAATGAGGTTAAGTTTTTCGCGAATACAGGTGTTTCAGGTATCTGGAATGATATGAACGAAATTGCTACCTGGGGAAACAAAATGCCAAATAACGTACTATTCAATTATGATGGTGCAATTGCAAGTCACAAACAAGCACATAATGTCTATGGATTGCAAATGGCCCGCTCAAGTTATGAAGGCGCAAAAGAATCTATGGGTAATAAACGCCCGTTCATTTTAACACGTGCAGGTTATGCAGGTTTGCAACGTTACACTGCGATCTGGACAGGGGATAACCGTCCGGAAGAAGATCACATGTTATTAGGTGTGCGTCTGATTAATAGTTTAGGTTTGAGTGGCGTTCCTTTTGCAGGAATGGACATTGGCGGATTTATCGGTACGCCAAGCAATTCTCTGTTTGCCAGATGGGTTCAGATTGGTGCGTTTAATCCATATTTCCGTAACCATGCGGCTGTGAACACGCAATCTTCTGAGCCCTGGACACATGGAGAAGAAGTATTGGAAGTTTCCAGAAATTACATCAACCTCCGTTATAAACTAATGCCGTATTTGTATGCTACTTTCTTTGAAGCTACGCAGAACGGATTACCAGTGATGAGAACACTAGCTATAGACTACACGTTCGATGCAAAAGTGTTTGATACCCAGTTTCAGAATCAATACCTGTTCGGTAAAGCATTTATGGTGCTGCCATTTGAAAGCACCAAAGAATTCGGGAATGCTTATTTCCCCAAAGGATTATGGTATGATCTGTATACAGATGAAACACAAACGGGAGCTACAGAGAAAATTCTGCGCTTATCTAAAAACAAGCTTCCTGTATATGTAAAAGAAAGCAGTATTGTACCCATGCAATCATTGGTTCAATCTACTCAGGAAAAGCCAACTGACACCCTCGTCCTGCATATTTATAAAGGAACAGTGAATAATTCTTTTGTGTATTATGAAGATGACGGTCAGACCTTTAATTATGAAAAGGGTGATTTTTATAAACGCACGATTAGCTATGATCCTGTAAAACAGAATATTATATTTGAGAAAACCGAAGGTGCTTTGAAGTCAAAATTCAATCAGCTTAAATTGGTTTTTCATGGTTTTAGCGTAGCAGATAAATTAAATAACAGTAAGGAAGAAATGAATTCATTTCTTACCCCTATTTCCAAGTTCGATCCTCAGGGAACTGCAAATCCGGTAGAAGGTGCAAAGGTTAAAAGTATCACCCTGAACAACACTTCTGCTCAATTTGTGATCACCTATTAATCTCCTTAAAAATGAAGAAACTATTAATCATTCTATTTGTTCTGTTGGCCGGAAACGTTTGGGCACAACCTAAATTTGACCATGTAGAGCCCATGTTCTGGTGGGTAGGCATGAAAAATCCGAAACTTCAGTTATTGGTTCATGGTAAAAATATTGCAGCATATACGGTACAGCTAAATTATCCGGGCGTAAAATTGATTGAAGTTCACCAAGTGGAGAATCCGAATTACCTGTTTGTTGATCTGGAAATTGCTGCGGAAACTAAAGCGGGTAAATTTCCGATTACGTTTCTGGATAGGGGGAAAAAAGTATCCGAATATAGCTATGAGCTGAAAAACAAAGATAATTCAAGTCCCCGCATTCAAGGGGTAACCAATCAGGATTTTATCTACCTGTTGATGCCTGACCGTTTCTCTAACGGGGATAAGTCAAATGATATAGTCAAAGGTCTTGCAGAAGCCAAACTGAACCGTGATTCCATGTATTACCGTCATGGCGGAGATCTTCAGGGAGTAATTAACCATTTGGATTATCTGAAAGCAACTGGGGTAACTGCAATCTGGATGACCCCAGAGATCGAGAACGATATGCCATTGGCCTCTTACCACGGTTATGCAGTAACAGATCATTATCAAATAGATCCACGTTACGGCACAAATGCTCTATATAAAACCTATGTAGAGAAAGTGCATGCTAAAGGTTTAAAAGTTATCAAAGATATTGTACACAATCATATGGGTACAGGACATTGGATTTTTAAAGATATGCCAATGAAAGACTGGGTGAATCAATGGCCTGTTTATACACAAACAAGCTATCGCGATGAGCCGGTTATGGATCCGCATAGCTCAGAGGCCGATAAAAAGAAACAACTGGATGGCTGGTTTGTACCTAGCATGCCAGATCTGAATGAAAGAAATCCATATGTACAAAATTACTTGACTCAAAACCATATCTGGTGGATAGAATATGCTGGAATTGACGGGTTGAGATTAGATACTTATGCTTACAATGATCCCGCATATATGGCAGACTGGGCGCTGAAGTTAAAAGCGGAATTCCCTTCTTTATCTATTTTCGGTGAAACTCTGGTAAACTCCGTGCCTGCACAAGCTTACTTTACACAAGGAAATACAGTGAACAGAGGGTTTGATACTCATTTACCTGGTGTGACTGATAACATGATGAAAAGTGCAGTTTATGAAGCATTGAATGGAAAAAATGGATGGACTGATGGGATCTTCAGGTTATACAATGTCGTTTCACAAGATTTCCTATATCAGGATCCAACAAGAAACGTTATCTATTGGGATAACCATGATATGAGTCGTTTTTACTCTATGATCAAAGAAGATATGGATAAATATAAATCAGGAATGGCTTTGCTGCTAACTATGCGTGGTATTCCTCAGATGTATTATGGAACAGAGATTTTGATGAAAAACTATTCTGATCCTGATGGTCTGGTACGTTCAGATTTTCCGGGAGGCTGGGCAGGTGATGCAAAAGATAAATTCAGTGCTTCTGGCCGTAATCAGCAAGAAAATGAAGCTTGGAATTTTGTCAGTAAACTCGCTCTTTACAGAAAAGGCAATCCAGCATTACAAACTGGGAAAATGATGCAATTTGTGCCGGAAAATGGTCTGTATGTTTATTTCAGGTATCTTACTGAAGGAAATAAAGACGTGATGGTCATCCTGAACAGTGAGGATAAAGCTAAAGTGCTTGATACTTCAAGATTTGCAGAAAGAATGAAAAATACAAACTCAGCAGTCAATGTAATCAGCGGAGAGAAATTAAATACAGTTAAAACTATTAATGTACCTGCTAAAACAACACTGGTACTGGAATTGAATTAATAGATGAGTTTGTATTTTCCATACAGATTCATTACCTATAAAAAAGATTGAAGATGAAACAGACAACTATAGCATGCATTTTTGATTTGGACGGCGTATTGGTAGATACTGCGGTTTATCATTATAAGGCATGGAAGAAACTAGCCAATTCATTGGGTTTCGATTTTAGTGAAGCACAGAACGAACAACTTAAAGGCGTAAACAGAATGCGCTCTCTGGATATGATTTTAAATTGGGGAGGGGTAACTAAAACAGCAGTAGAAAAGGAAGAACTAGCTACTTTAAAAAATAGCTGGTACGTAGATATGATTAATAAAATGTCTGTTTCTGAAGTATTGCCTGGGTCTCTTGAACTCTTGAAAGCATTGAAAGCCCAGAGAATTAAAATTGCCTTAGGTTCGGCTAGTAAGAATTCGGGATTAATCCTGGAAAGAACTGAACTGACTCATTTCTTTGATGCAATAGTAGATGGTAATGCCGTAACTACTTCAAAGCCTGATCCTGAAGTTTTTATTAAGGGAGCAGAATTATTAGGCGCAGCTGCTATTGACTGTATTGTTTTTGAAGATGCAGCAGCAGGTGTGCAGGCCGCAATTGCAGCGAAGATGGCCGTAATAGGTATTGGAACAGAAGCGAATTTGCCAGGAGCAGATGAGTTTCACAAAGACCTCTCAACAATCACCGTTGAAGAGTTGATTAATCTAGTTAAGGAAAAGCGTAGCGCAAAAGGGTAAACATGAAGAATTACATAGAAGCAGAAGAGTGGAACATCATAGAAAATGATTTTGATGCACATTTGAACAAGATCTCAGAAAGTATATTTAGTTTGGGTAATGGCCGTATGGGACAACGTGCAAACTTTGAAGAGACCTATACTGGTGACACCTTGCAGGGAAATTATGTTGCAGGGGTATATTATCCGGATAAAACTCGCGTAGGCTGGTGGAAAAATGGATACCCTGAATATTTTGCTAAAGTATTGAATGCAGCAGACTGGATGGGACTGGAACTTAAACTTGATGGGGAAGTTCTGGACTTAAACCTTTGTAAGATAACTGCCTTCAAACGTGTTTTGAATATGAAAGAAGGCTATCTGGAACGTACGTTTACTGCTGAGCTGGCTTCGGGTAAACAAGTTAAAGTAAGATCTCAGCGTTTCTTCAGTATTGCCAATGATGAAATTGCAGCTTTATGCTACCAGTTAACACCACTTAATTTCTCTGGGAAACTAGAATTACATTCCTTCATTGATGGTGATGTGAAAAATCAGGATTCAAATTATGAAGAGAAATTCTGGGATGAAGTAAGCAGATTACAGCATACGGACGGTTCTTATTTAACTTTACGGACAAAGAAAACAGCTTTTGATGTAATTACCGGGGTAAAAACGTTAGTGATTAAAAACGATAAAACGGTTCAGCTTGCCATAGACACGACTAACCGTGAAAAATATCTTTCAGAAAGTGTTTTGCTTGACCTGGTTCAAAATGAAGGAGTTGCTATTTATAAAATAGCAACTAATCTATCTTCACAAAACTATGCTGTATCAGATTTACTACAAAAAGCACAGGAAGTAGTCAATGCTGCGGTAGCAAAAGGTTTTGATGAATTATTGAAAGAACAAGCTGCGGCATGGGCAACCAAATGGCAGGAAGGTGATATTATTATTGAGGGAGATGTAGCTGCTCAGCAAGCTATCCGTTTTAACATTTTTCAGCTCAATCAAACTTATACCGGAAAAGATGCCCGTTTAAATATTGGTCCGAAAGGGTTTACAGGAGAAAAATACGGAGGTTCTACTTATTGGGATACTGAAGCGTATTGCATTCCTTTCTATTTATCAACTGCGCCTCAGGAAGTTTCCAGAAACCTGTTGATCTACCGTTATAAACACCTCGAAAAAGCTATTGAAAATGCAGCGAAATTGGGGTTTAATAAAGGTGCAGCCTTATATCCCATGGTGACCATGAACGGCGAAGAATGTCACAACGAATGGGAAATCACTTTTGAAGAGATTCACAGAAATGGAGCGATAGCTTTTGCGATTTTTAACTATATCAGGTATACCGGTGATTCTTCTTATCTAAATGAATACGGACTAGAAGTATTGATCGGGATTGCCCGCTTCTGGAAACAAAGAGTAAACTGGAGCGCAGACAAAGAGCAATACGTCATGCTTGGGGTGACTGGGCCAAATGAGTACGAAAACAATATTAACAACAACTGGTATACCAATACTTTAGCCGCCTGGTGTTTAAAATATGCTGCGGAAGCTGCCGGTATCGTTAAGGAGAATGATCCGGAGCAATACCAGCGTATTGTCGTTAAAACGACTTTATTGGAAGATACTGAATTTTCAGATTGGAAACAGATCTCAGAGAATATCTATCTTCCTTATGACGAAAAACAAGGTGTATTTCTTCAGCAGGATGGCTATCTGGATAAAGAACAAATTCTGGTTAAAGATTTACCGGCATCAGAACGTCCGTTAAACCAGAAATGGAGTTGGGACAGAATCCTGCGTTCTTGTTTCATTAAACAGGCAGATGTTTTACAAGGGATGTACTTCTTTGAAGAGGATTATGACCTGGAATCGTTAAAACGTAACTTTGATTTTTACGAATCCAGAACGGTACATGAAAGCTCTTTATCTCCTTGTGTTCACAGTATTTTAGCGGCTAAGCTGAATGATGGAGACAGAGCTTACGAATTTTATCTGCGTACGGCACGTTTAGATCTGGATGATTATAACAACGATACAGAGGATGGTTTACATATTACCTCTATGGCAGGAACATGGATGAGTATTGTAGAAGGATTTGGCGGAATGCGTGTAAGAGATAATACACTCTCATTCAATCCATTTCTTCCAGAACAGTGGTCATCATTTGCTTTTACAGTTGGATTCCGTGGAATTCAGTTGAATGTGAAGATTACAAAAGAAGAGATGATCATCAACACGACCAGTCCAGAGTTGTTGCACATTAATATATTGAATAAGCTACACCCAGTTTCAGCAGGTGAAACAGTAATTAATTATAAGGGACTATTGGTATGAAAAGCCGTTACTGGATTTTAACTGTAGTTTTCTTACTGTTTTCAGGATTTATAAATAGGATTATGGCGCAGAATGACAAAAAGATAATGATTTACCAACTTTTGCCGAGATTATTTGGCAATAGGCAGCAAAGCAATATTCCATATGGAACTATTGAGCAGAATGGTACTGGTAAATTTAATGACATTACGAACCAGGCTCTTGATGGAATTAAGGAACTGGGAACAACACATGTCTGGTTTACCGGTGTAATTTCTCATGCGACCTTAACTCCTTATGCTGGGTTACCGGCTAATAACGCTAAAGTTGTTAAAGGCAGAGCAGGTTCTCCTTATGCGATCAGAGATTATTATGATGTAGATCCAGACTTATCAGTTCATGTCAATCAGAGAATGGCTGAGTTTGAGGCTCTGATTCAAAGAACACATGCAAAAGGATTAAAAGTTATTATTGACTTTGTACCTAATCATGTAGCGCGTCAGTATCAGTCTAAAATGAAGCCTGTGGGTGTTAAAGATTTTGGCGAGGGTGATGATGTCCATTTAGCTTTCAGCCCTGCTAACGACTATTATTATGTGCCTGGAAAAGACTTTATTGTTCCGGCTCCAAAATCAGATCAGCAAACACCTCTTTCTGTGTTACAGCAGGAAAATTATGTAGAGTCACCAGCAAAGGCGACAGGAAATAATGTTTTTTCAGAAAGACCCTCTGTAGATGATTGGTATGAAACGATCAAATTAAACTACGGTGTAGATCAGCAAAACGGTGCAAAGCAATATTTTAACCCAACACCTGCTGTCTGGACCAAAATGAGAGATATCCTGGTTTACTGGACAAATAAAGGAGTAGATGGGTTTCGCTGTGATATGGCCGAAATGGTTCCTCTTGCATTTTGGCAATGGGTAATTCCAGAAGTCAAAAAAGTAAAACCTGAACTTATTTTTATCGGTGAAGCTTATGATCCTGGTACTTATCAATCATTCCTGACTACTGGTAAATTTGATTATTTATATGATAAAGTAGGCTTATACGATGGTTTAAAGAAATTGATCAGAAGTGAAGATAATGCAGATGTCAATGATATCAGGAAAGTATGGCAACAGGAAAGTGCCGGCTTCGGAGATCATATGCTTCGTTTCCTGGAGAACCATGATGAAGAGCGGATCGCTTCGGCTGGTTTTGCCGGACAGGCAGAATTAGCACTGCCGGCAATGGTTGTTTCCGCTACTTTATCCGGTGGCCCGGTGATGACCTATTTTGGTCAGGAAGTAGGAGAGCCAGGCAGAGGTGCAGAAGGATTTGGCGGAGAAGATAACCGGACAACTATCTTTGATTACTGGGGGATACCTGAACATCAGAAATGGATGAACGGTGGGGCTTTTGACGGCGCGAATTTGGGTGCTGAACAAAAGGAGCTGAGAAACTATTATGTAAAACTGCTTCAGTTTGCAGGTGCATCAGAGGCTATCGCCAAAGGTGAACTCTGGGAAATTCCTGTAGGTGGTAATATGAACAAAAGGATGTATGGTTATATCCGTTATACCGCAAACCAGCGTTTGCTGATCCTGGTTAACTTCGATCGCCATTACAGAATGGAGAGTCAGGTGCAGATTCCAGCACAAATCTTGCAAAATAAGCCGGTAAAAATGGCTCAGGATCAACTTTCCGGACTAAAATTAAATGATATTAATGACAATACCATACCAGTATGGGTCATGCCAATGAGCGCCCAGATTTTAGCATTTTAATACCTGAACTTCTAAATTAATACCTGAACCTCCAAACCAAAAAGATCCTTATGGAACAAAATAAAGTAGCTGCCTCCAAACCCAGATTGTCGAATGCACAAATTTTTAATATGAGTGCAGGCTTTTTCGGTATCCAGTTTGGTTTCGCCCTGCAGAATGGAAATGCATCAAGGATTCTGCAAACTTTTGGTGCAGATGTTGAACATCTTTCTCTTTTCTGGCTGGCAGCCCCTTTGACAGGAATGATTGTGCAGCCAATTATTGGATATTACAGTGATAAAACCTGGAACCGTTTTGGAAGAAGGAGACCTTATTTTTTGATTGGAGCAATATTAACGGCTATAGCTTTAATTCTGATGCCTAATGCAGGGGCGATGGCCAGTTTTCTACCGCCCATAATTATTGGAGCAGGAATGCTGATGATCATGGACGCTTCTATTAATGTTGCAATGGAGCCTTTTAGAGCTTTAGTTGGAGATAAATTACCCGAAAGCCAAAGGAGTTTTGGTTTTTCTATGCAGACCTTTTTAATAGGAGCAGGTGCAATATCGGGTTCCTGGCTGCCTTATATCTTTTCTGAATATCTGGGTGCTTCTAAAGTTGCGGCGGCCGGACAGGTTCCGCACAACGTAATTTATTCGTTTTATGCCGGTGCTGCGATTTTATTGCTGACCATCTTATGGACGGTACTGACTACAAAAGAATATCCGCCGGAAGAAATGGCTTTATACCATGCTGCGGAACCGGAAATAGACGAAAAAGAAGGAATATTGTCTATCCTGTCTGATTTTTCGAAAATGCCTTTAACTATGAAACAATTGGGGCTGGTTCAGTTTTTCTCCTGGTTTGCCCTGTTTTCTATGTGGGTATTTACGACGCCTGCCATCGCTCAGCATATTTATAAAGTGCTTCCGGGTGATACTTCTTCAGTTAAATTTGCCGATGCAGGGAATTGGGTAGGTATTTTATTTGGGGTCTATAACGGTGTATCTGCCATTTATGCATTGATTTTACCTTCAATTGCCAGATTAACCAGCCGTAAAATGGCGCATGCTTTTTCTTTACTTGCAGGAGGAGCAGGCTTACTGTCTATTTATTTTATCAGTAATCCGGACCACCTGATCTATTCTATGATCGGTATCGGCCTGGCCTGGGGAAGTATTCTTTCTATGCCTTATGCAATCTTGTCGAGCGCGATACCTGCGCGTAAAATGGGCGTTTACATGGGTATATTTAACTTTTTTATCACCATGCCGCAAATTGTTAACGGTGTCTTTGGCGGTTTGATTGTGAAGCATTTTTACCACGGTGAAGCCATCTATGCAATTGTACTTGCTGGTATATTCATGATTTTGGGTGCTATCTCTGTCTTATATATACAAGGGGTTAAAGAAAAATAGAGGATAGCATTAAAAATGCTACAACACGGAAGAGTAACATTTTTAAGGGATTATGAAATATGAGGATCTTATTTTTGATATTTAGGGACCTAAACACCCCCTCTTGAAATGAAGCTATTTTATACGTTAATCCTGGCTGGATTAGGTACTTGTCCTATGGCAAATGCGCAGAAAATGCAGCCTATCAAATCCGTTCCCAGCACTAAGAAAGCTGATACTTCAGTAAATGAAGAAGTAAACTCTCGTAAAATCGTTACTGAAAGCACGGTTGTTACCCAGCATCAGGTTACCATCAAAGGACAGCGGGTTCCTTATAAAGCGGTTACTGGTACTTTACCTGTCTGGGATGAGAATGGTAAAGCTATTGCCGGTCTGTTTTATACTTATTATGAAAGAACAGATGTTAAAGACAGGAGCAACAGACCCTTGGTGATCTCTTTTAACGGAGGACCGGGATCTGCTTCGGTATGGATGCATATCGCTTATACGGGTCCTGTACTTTTAAATATTGATGATGAAGGATATCCGGTTCAGCCTTATGGATATAAAGAGAATAAGGCGTCCATATTGGACGTTGCAGACATTGTCTATATAGATCCTGTTAATACAGGTTATTCAAGACCCATTAATAAAGATATCCCTGGTAACAAGTTTTTTGGTGTAAATGCTGATATTAAATACCTGGCAGAATGGATCAATACCTTTGTAACCCGTAATAATCGCTGGGGTTCCCCTAAGTTTCTGATTGGAGAAAGTTATGGCACGACACGTGTTTCGGGCTTAGCACTGGAATTGCAGAATTCACAATGGATGTATTTAAATGGAGTAGTATTGGTATCGCCCACTACATTGGGGATAGAAAGAGGAGATGCGCTTTCTGCAGCTTTACGTCTGCCCTATTTTGCTGCTACAGCATGGTATCACAAGGCCCTGAAACCTGAACTGCAAGGGAGGGCTTTAAATGCGCTGCTACCAGAAGTGGAGCAATTTACGATGAATGAACTGATTCCTGCATTAGCGAAAGGAAGTCAGCTCAGCGAGGAACAAAAAAAGTTGATGGCTGCAAAAATGGCAACCTATTCAGGGATTAGTGAAAAGACGATTCTACAGCATAATCTGGATGTCCCGGAAAGTTTTTTCTGGAAGGAATTACTGCGTGACAAAGGGTTCACGATAGGCAGACTGGACTCCAGATATCGTGGTATGGACAAACAAGATGCTGGAGATGGACCAGATTATAATGCAGAACTGAGTTCTTGGTTACATTCTTTTACACCCGCAATTAATATGTATATCCGTAATGAACTCAATTATAAAACTGATCTGAAATATAATATGTTTGGGTCTGTTCATCCTTGGGATAATACTGGAAATCGTACTGCAGAGAATTTACGCGATGCAATGGCACAAAATCCTTCGCTTCATTTATTTGTGCAATCTGGTTATTTTGATGGTGCATGTGATTATTTTAATGCAAAATATAGTATGTGGCAAATGGATCCGGGAGGTAAATTAAAAGATAGAATGAGCTGGGCAGGCTATGAAAGTGGCCATATGATGTATTTAAGAAGTGCAGATTTGCAGAAGGGGAATGAGGATCTTAGAGATTTTATTAAGAAATCTTCACCTAAAGCCGGAGTAGCTGCGAAGTTTTAAATAAAATACCTATTTTTACCGCCCACTTATGGAACAGATAAAAACGTCATTTGATTTTGAAAAACCTATTGCTGAATTGATGCAGCAAATTGAAAAGGTTAAACAGGTTGCTGATAAAACAAAAGTAGATATGTCTGCTACACTGATTGAGCTTGAAGATAAGCTGTCTAAAACGCAGAACGCACTTTATGCAAGCCTTACTGGCTGGCAGGAAGTACAATTGTCACGTCATCCAGAACGGCCACAGACGCTGGACTATATTGGCATGATCTGTGACGATTTTATTGAATTGCACGGTGACCGTACAGTAAAAGATGATAAAGCTATTATTGGAGGTTTTGCTACTATTGGTGGTGAAACAGTCATGATCATCGGTCATCAAAAAGGTAAAAATACCAAAGAGCGCCAGTACCGTAATTTCGGAATGGCTAATCCGGAAGGCTATCGTAAAGCTTTGAGATTAATGCGTCTTGCAGAAAAATTCAACAAACCGGTTATATCTTTCATTGATACGATGGGTGCTTATCCTGGTATTGAGGCAGAAGAACGTGGACAGGGTGAGGCTATTGCCAGAAATCTGATGGAAATGTCTGTATTGAAAGTACCTATTATTTGTTTGATCATTGGTGAAGGTGCATCAGGCGGTGCATTGGGTATCGGTATCGGCGACAAAGTATATATGCTGGAGCATACCTGGTATTCTGTAATTTCCCCGGAATCCTGCTCGTCTATTTTATGGCGTAGCTGGGACTTTAAAGAGAAAGCGGCAGAGTGTTTGAAGTTGACTTCGAAAGATATGTTAAAGAATAAACTGATTGACGGTGTGATTAAAGAACCACTTGGAGGAGCGCATCAGAATCCTGCTGTCATGGCAGAAACACTGAAAGTTCAGATCCTGAAGGATATCAAAGCATTGGGCAAAGAGAAAACTGAAAAGATGATCTCTAATCGAATTGACAAATTCTGCGCGATGGGCGTAGTGGTTGAATAAATAAAATATTAAGAAACAGAAGGCTCAGCTATCATTAGATGGTTGGGCCTTTTTTTGTAGGCTGTATCCTGATCTCATATGGAATATGCTGTTTGCCCCAATTACAAAGCTGGTGCATGACAGCTGTCAGATCTGCTCCGCCTGGAGTGATATAGTATTCTACTTTCAAGGGGATTTGCTGAAAGATCTCTTTTTTTACCAGTTCCGATTTCACCAGTTCGTTCAGAACTGATGACAATACATTATCTGAGATTCCATTTAAACATTCCTTTAATCGTGAAAAGCGGGAGATATCCTGTTCGATAAGGATTAGAATTTCAGCGACCCATCTTTTACCTATAATCTTCAGAACCTTGTTCAACGTGCATCTTTCGTCCAGATAAAGTTCATTGACTGCATTCGTTGAATTTATTTTTTTTTGACTCATACTCATTTATTTAGGAGTAACTCATAATGGGCAATGTGCTGTGACATAGCTGGATTAAGTGTTAATTTGTGGTCTAAATTACATTTATTCTCCATTAAAAAGGATTAAACATGAAAGCATATCGAATTACTGAAGACTATAGTATTGCATCTCTGACCTTAGTTGAAAAGGATTACCCTAAACTTTTACCACGCGAGGTATTGGTTAAGATTAAGGCAGTATCTCTTAATTTCAGAGATCTCTTAGTGGTTAAAGGCTTTGGGAATTGGAAACCCCCAATTGGGAGAATTCCCCTTTCAGATGGCGTAGGGACCGTTGTAGAAACAGGGACTGAAGTGACAGCTTTTCAGACGAATGACAGGGTCGCTGGCCTTTTTTTGCCGGGATGGATTGAAGGGAAAATAACACCAGAGAAATTGCTGAATTCATTAGGAGGGAAATTAAGGGATGGTCTATTACAGGAATATGCGGTTTTCAATGAAAATGAGCTAATTAGTGTGCCGGCGTTCCTGAGTAATGAAGAGGCGGCAACACTTCCTTGTGCAGCACTTACTGCCTGGCATGGTCTGATAGAAGCCGGACAAATAAAACCAGGAAATACTGTCCTGATTCAAGGTACTGGCGGAGTCTCGTTATTTTCTGCTCAATTTGCTTTAATGGCAGGGGCAGAGGTTATTTTGTTATCTGGTAGTGAAGAAAAACTGGAACACACTAAACAGTTAGGTGTAAAACATTTGATTAATTATAAAAAGGTACCGGACTGGGAAAAGGAGGTGCTGGAAATGACAAGCGGGATTGGTGTCAACCATGTAGTAGAGGTTGTAGGAAGCAGTCATATTAATAAATCTATCGACGTAGTCGCTGTAGATGGAACAATTGCTGTGATCGGTTTAATTGATGGACTGAGTGGCGAGATTAATACGGCTAAAATTATGTCTAAACAAATCAGACTTCAAGGGATAGAGGTTGGTTCTAAATCTATGTTTACCCGGATGAATAAAGCAATAGCAGTCAATAAGATGCATCCTGTAATAGATCAGGTATATTCTTTTGAACAAGCAAGAGAGGCTTTGACATCGCTTGAACAGGCCTCGCATTTTGGTAAGGTCTGTTTAAGTTTTTAAAAATATTTGATAGTTTTTACTGTATACCTATAAAAAGGAGGCTGTGTCATAAATTGGTGTGACCCCAAAAAGTTGGACAAAAACTTTTGGGGGTCACATCAAAGATGACCAGCCTTTTTTATGTGTCGTATTTCCCGAGTATTGTATTTACTCCCATTTTATCTCAATCTTTTTGTTCGTAATACAACGAAATCGAGAAAAATAAGCTGTCTTTTTCGAATACAAAAGTGCATGAGTAATGAGAAACTCACGATAACTGATTAGAAGTAATAGGTATTTCGGGTAATTATGATGGTTTACTACTATATAGAAAATGTACCTCAGGCAGTAATTTAGATTTAACAAAAGGATGGGAATTAATTGAAAAACGAAAGTTTTAAAAACATGCTGATGTAACGAGGGGCAGCTGAAAACCTAATAGAGTAAGCAAAACATATTAAAGATAAATACCATGTCAACTAAAAACACAACACCAGTAAACGCAGAAGTAAAAGACCTTAAAAACGGTTTAGACATTTTAGAATTAGAAGCACGTTTAGAAACAGTTCAGATCGGTGATGCAGCGTCAGGCAGTATCAGATGTGATTCTGAATCAGCTTTAGAAAACTAGTAGCAATCAACCAGGGGCAGCTGAAAACCTGATAGAGTAAGCAAAACATACAAAAGATAAATACCATGTCAACTAAAAATACAACACCAGTAAACGCAGAAGTAAAAGACCTTAAAAACGGTTTAGACATTTTAGAATTAGAAGCACGTTTAGAAACAGTTCAGATCGGTGATGCAGCGTCAGGCAGTATCAGATGTGATTCTGAATCAGCTTTAGAAAACTAGTAGCAATCAACCAGGGGCAGCTGAAAACCTAATAGAGTAAGCAAAACATACAAAAGATAAATACCATGTCAACTAAAAATACAACACCAGTAAACGCAGAAGTAAAAGACCTTAAAAACGGTTTGGACATTTTAGAATTAGAAGCACGTTTAGAAACAGTTCAGATCGGTGATGCAGCATCAGGCAGTATCAGATGTGATTCTGAATCAGCTTTAGAAAACTAGTAGCAATTAACCAGGGGCAGCTGAAAACCTGATAGAGTAAGCGAAACATACTAAAGATAAATACCATGTCAACTAAAAATACAACACCAGTAAACGCAGAAGTAAAAGACCTTAAAAACGGTTTAGACATTTTAGAATTAGAAGCACGTTTAGAAACAGTTCAGATCGGTGATGCAGCGTCAGGCAGTATCAGATGTGATTCTGAATCAGCTTTAGAAAACTAGTAGCAATCAACCAGGGGCAGCTGAAAACCTGATAGAGTAAGCGAAACATACTAAAGATAAATACCATGTCAACTAAAAATACAACACCAGTAAACGCAGAAGTAAAAGACCTTAAAAACGGTTTAGACATTTTAGAATTAGAAGCACGTTTAGAAACAGTTCAGATCGGTGATGCAGCGTCAGGCAGTATCAGATGTGATTCTGAATCAGCTTTAGAAAACTAGTAGCAATCAACCAGGGGCAGCTGAAAACCTAATAGAGTAAGCAAAACATACAAAAGATAAATACCATGTCAACTAAAAATACAACACCAGTAAACGCAGAAGTAAAAGACCTTAAAAACGGTTTGGACATTTTAGAATTAGAAGCACGTTTAGAAACAGTTCAGATCGGTGATGCAGCATCAGGCAGTATCAGATGTGATTCTGAATCGGCTTTAGAAAACTAATATGATTCACGACTACAAAAAATTCATATCTAAGGAGCTTTTAAAATAGTTCCTTAGATATATTTATTCACCCGTCATAATTTAATCATATGAAACCTGGTAATTTATTACTTGAAACACTTACAGTCGATATGAAGTCAGATGGGAAATATTTTTTATCCTTTAATGACAAGCAGTTTTATGTTGGAAAGATAGTCTATGAAATTATTAATCAGCTAAAACAAAAAAAAGAACTGAGTGAAATTAAATCACATCTGCTGGAAAAACTGAATGTTGATCTGAACTACTCTGAATTAGAGAATACGATACAAGATATAACTACTAAAATCACAGGTGATAAAGATCCTATTGCCAGTAGTGGCTTACATAAATATATTTATTGTCGTATTAATCTCTTCTCTGAAGCTACTCTGTTTAAGATAACAAAGCCAATGTCGCCACTTTTTAAAAAATGGGTATTTATTGCTTTTACTATTCTTGCGATACTAGTTAATGGTACCTTTTTATCTATTGAAGGGCTAAAGTCTTCAATTTCATCTTTTGGTAATCTAGGAGTGACTGAGGGATCGCTGGTACTTATCGGGATCTACGTTGTTACCTTATTACTGATGGTTGTACATGAGTTTGGTCATTCTGCAGCAACTTATTACTGGGGACTGAAGCCGAAATTAATCGGCTTCGGATTATATATCATCTTTCCTGCCTTATTCACCGATGTTACCTCTATATGGCAATTAGATAAGTACAAGAGGTGTATGGTGAACTTTGGAGGGATTTATTTCCAATCGCTGATTGGTGTTTTTCTCATAGCAATCTTTTGGGTTACTCCACATGAACACATTCTATTCAGATTAGCTTTGCGTTCTATTATTATCTCAAATGTACTGATCGCAGTGTATTCACTGAATCCTTTTCTTCGTAATGACGGCTATTGGTTATATTCTGATTTTTTTAATTTGACCAACTTAATGAAACAGTCTATATTTTATCCTGTAAAATTATTCAGCATCTTTGTGCTTAAAAATACTATTAAGTATACTTATACTGGCTTTAGTAAGGAGTTGCCAATACTTTTATATAGCGCTGCCCATTATGTATTTGTATCTTGGTTCACTATATTGTTTTTTGCTAATTTCAAAGTTGTTATTCACGAATTTCAATCTATAATTAATTATACTAACCTGGCGGATTTCAAATTTGGTATCTTCTTAAGATTTTTATTCAGTTCTCTTATTATCGTTTTGTTTTCTGTGAGGTTAACCACACGGTATATTCCATACCTGACCAGATTAGTCAGAAATAATTATAAGTATATATATAGCATAAAATTATTTAGGTGATAACTAGTGCGTCAGAATAGGGATTTGTCCTTTATCATTTAGGACGATAATAAGGAAGAAGGTGTCTTGAAATCAGGATCCTTCTTTTTTGTTTAAGTAAGATTTACTTAGTTTTCCAGATTAAGATAGTAGTTCGCAACAAGTCGTTCCTTGTACCTCTTTTGCTTCTGGCCTTTTTGTTAGAGGCTCCTGTTTTGAAGTATCCCTGATTTAGTGATAAATTTATCTGTAAAATATTGGAAACCATATATAGTCTTATGAGAAGTTCTTAAGGTACATTTTTTGGTTAAATATAACACCAGTCAATATTGATACAGAAAAATGGAACATTGTTATTTTGTAATAGTCGTACGCTTTATGCGTCTTAACTATTATTAAAGATGCAATACGGATTGAGGGTTATTGCTCTATCAGCACTTGCTTGTGAACGAAAATAACACATCTTCTGCAACCAAAGGAAACAGTCAGGCAAAAAAGAATTCAATACAAAGCATCAGAAAATTTATATCCGTTTGTACCAATCAAGTCTGGATTGATGAATGGGAAAAGGACTGCGAAAACCTATAAATATAATGACTACGCTGCAATCTTAGTACTTAGTGCACGGGCTCCTGGTGGTCGCTAGACTGGTGTTCTTGATCTAAATTAATTG
The DNA here is from genome assembly GCA_014302835.1 of Pedobacter sp. PAMC26386. Classification (GTDB taxonomy): domain Bacteria; phylum Bacteroidota; class Bacteroidia; order Sphingobacteriales; family Sphingobacteriaceae; genus Pedobacter. Next base: position 4,053,571 of record CP060294.1, on the reverse strand, counting down.
TAATTCTGCTTTAGTATTAAATAAATAGATGTTGGATATGAAGTCCTGATTACACAATGTTTTGATAATGGATTAATAAGATACCGCCAATTTTCTTATTTATGATCTAGTGGTTAGGTTGATTATTAAAACAGAGAATGGAATTGAAGAGATTTTGAGGTAAGATATTTTTACATATCTTTCTTATGCAGCGAACAGAAAAATATTGTTTTTCGGGCTTTGAGAGTACCCATTCATATTATTTATAAAAAAGGAATCATGCATCTATTTCAAGGTGTGGGTAGCGGGAACAAAAAAAAGATTACCCGAAGCAAGGGAGTTGCTTCGGGTAATCTTTTTTCGGGATTGAGAGCTTATATCAATTCACAGCCTCAGTTATATTTTCTACTATTATCTTCTTTTCGAACATCTTTTTTAAGATCGCTCCATTTTCCTCATTATTGAAATCTGATGCGAACACTGGTGTTGAATCCAAACTCGATAAATACGCTTTGAATTTTTCTGATATTTTTAAGTAATCATATCTATGCATATCAAAAAGGTATATATCATCATTGATTTGAAATGAGTTAAAGCGTTCTTGATTGAATTTCAATCTTGTACCCTCATTGATCGAATATGTTTCTTGCTCTTTTTCAGATCTTAAAGCCTCAAGATCCAGGAATCTATCCACATAAAGCCAGCCTTCCCATTGTTCGGGATATTTTAATAATACTTCTGCCAGAGTATCATATAAAAACTGGGTAGTGTCCTCACAATATTTTTCTTTATCAATAATTGCCGAAGGAGTAATTTCATCATAAAAGTGAGTACGAAATTCACTCTCAGATTCTTTAACGGATATGACAGGGACAATTGGTGTTTTTGTTGCATAAGAAATATAGGAAATACCTTTTCTTGCCAGAATCTTTTTTCCCAGGAAATCGATTTGTGCTAGTTTTTCATCATTCCGCTGCATTCCGCCTACACCTGAATTACCGTCAATATATAAAAGCAGGCATTTTCCTGATTTTATTTCCCTGATCATTTGAATACCAATTGAGCTTGATTCAGCATTTAGGAGCTTCAGATATCCTGGGGATTCAACATCTTTGAATTCTTCATAGATACTATTCAGGATTTCCCCCTGAGTTGTTAAGGTTTTGTCATCAATAATTACAGAAAAATCTATCTTTTCCTTAATCAAAAGATAGTAAATATATCTATATGAGCCCATATGAAAGGTGCAAAATATCTTTGGGCTTTCCTTTGCATCTTTTAACGCTGCTATATTTCCGGATAGTGTCGTTCTTTTATTCACATCACTATAATAGCTTTCATCGTTACAAGCCAGCTCACGATTGTATAACACATCTTCATAAAACAGTGAATCTTCCTTTTCCAAGTGGTGGCCTAAAAAGTTGATCTTATTAGCTTTGCATAATAAGAATTTCATCATATCCAGATTATCTGCCGAAAGTGCTTTGGATTTAGAGCCCTTTATGTTCTGAATGCTTTCTTCATAAGAGTTTAAATTTTTCATATCATTATAGTTTTATATAGTTTAGGAGCAAAAGAATAATATTGGCTGCGATTTGCAGTGTACGTTTTTCATTATCTAATTTGGGGTTTACCTCTACTAAGTCAATTCCTACGATATTTGAATTTTTCAGTAATTTCTCAAATAAATCACAGGTTTCACGATAGAGAAAGCCATCTGGGACTGGGGTCGCGGTTCCTGGTGCAGTTTGCGGATCCAGGAAATCTATATCAAATGTGATGTAAGTCGGGATATCATGATCTATTGCTGCTTCATCTACATTTATAACTTTCGGATATAATTCGTCTATCCAATAATAGCTTTGTTTTGAATGAATAGTAGGACGGATATTTGATAATCCCCTGATGCCATATTGATATACGTGAGACAAATTCTCTAGTTTAAGGCATTTGGCCATGAAATTTCCATGATGATGGGAGATCTTTCCATCAAGCATTCTTGAGAAAATTGAATCATAAGTGTCAATATGTGCGTCGAACTGCAAGACCTGGAACCGATCGTACTTTTCATTCATTGCCCTGATGATAGGGTAGGAAATCGAGTGATCTCCACCCAATGTAAAAGGAATAATGTCCTCTTTAAGCAATTTAGAAATAGTACGATAGATTTTCTCGTAAACAGAAGAGCTATATTCAGTCGGGTATAAATATAAGTTGCCCGAATCCCCAAGTTTACCTCCTTTTAAATGACTTTTTAAAGTGGTGAAATCTATGTGGCTCGATAAGAACTGAAAATTAATGTTATCAATTGATGACCCTAAATTTACATGCTCCTGATTGAGGTAATTTCTTAATTCGGCCGGAAAATGCATGCAATTTGAATCTGATCCATTTCCTTTCCCAAAAGGGATGCCTGTAAAAACAATCTTTGGTTGTATAGGTTTGTCTGACGGATAGTTAGCAATTCCAAACAATGGGAGGGCTGTTGGAAATACGTGGCATGTCTCATCATGATCATTTTCAACTATAAGCTTGTTTTCAACAAGATAAATAATAGTGTCTTTGATCGTACCTTCATCGTATACATCTTGTAATAGATCTAGTATCTCTTTTTGAGACTTAGGTATTTCCAGAAATTTCAAGATGTCAAATACACCAGAAGTCAGTATGTATCTTTTTCGATTTAAGACGTTGTAGGCCTCAACCTTATCATCATGCTCCTTGAAATTCAAGCATTTTGATGTTCTTAATGATTGTTCAGTTGTTTTCATGCCATTTGGATTATATTACTAATACAAATGTACCTGCAACATACACCCTGAATCAATAGTAGTAACTAATCATAGATTAGTCTTTGACTAATGATCACCTATCATTTGCGTATGATTTAACTCTTTTATTCTCAGCACTTAGATATTTGGTTAGTATGTCGTAAACCACCAGTTCTATCTTCCGCTGGCTGGAATTAAAAAGTCTATTGACAAACATGTGGATGTGACTTGTAATGAAATTGTTTCTGTTTGCAGATTTGTCTCGCCAGGATATTTTGCTAAAGATCCCATTTAGAATAGTAAATCGTTCTTTTATAATGAGTTTAAGCTGAGCATTGTCTTTTTCTTCATCTTTGAAAAAGAGCTCTATTTGTGGTCTTATTGTTCTGTATTTTGAATCAAGTTCCTGTTTCGTTTTTTTGTCGCCATTGAACTCTTTAAAATATGCATCTCTCATTTCTGTGACGATTAATATCTTATCCTCAGCGGACAGGCTGAAGCAATTCAATATATCATCTGCTCCTTTGATACATGATATTAGCTTTAACCATTCGTCTTCCTGACTTTTAACGAGATCAAGCATTTTTAAAACATATAAGCTGTCATAATAAAATGCCTCTTCTGCCAGGTAAATTAATTGATAACCATATCTCTTTAATTCACGTTTATAAGTATCGGTTTGTGTATTCCAGATATACTTTTCCTGTTGAAAAGAGCTGATCTGTTTTTGTATAATTCCGATAACTGCAGCTAGCTGCTGTGTGTTTTTTAAATGGAACCTAACTCTGAGATGATTGTTTGGATCTTTATACCTGATAAAGAACCACTGGTCAATCAATTTATTTTTGATCAATTCTTCAGTAATTGAAGTAATAGACTGTAGTAATATGGTGTCGGCAGTTTTTTCACCACAATAGAATTTATAGTAAAGCCATTCTGATCCAAGAGTAAACTCACTTTTAATATGATTTAGTGTTTCTCCAGTTACCGTGAGAGGTATAGTGTTTGAATTGTTAATTACAGAGAGTATCATTTGATTATAAAATCCATTGCCCTCCTTATCCTTGACGGGAGACGATTCCTTGTCAAAAATGAACTCTCTCAGCACAATACTTTCTTTATTTTTGATAGCTAAAATAAAAGCATCTACCGTATAAATATTATTGATATCAACCAGTAATTCATTATCTCCATCTTTCAATAAGAATAATTGAGGTAACTGCAACTGGGCAGCAAACGCCTTAAATTGTTCAGGCAGCTCTTTTTTTTCCGAAATATTCAACTGTGAATACTGACTTTTATATAACTTCCATGTTAGTGGGTAAATAACTACGTTTTTATACACTACCCTGGGATAGAAGCCCAGACCCGGAAGTAAATTATCCCAACTGAAATGAATGGAATTCTGGAGATCCTGACTCTGCAGATCTGCTAAGAAATTATATAAGGGCAATGAGTTCTTACTATAATTATGTGCATTACTTAGTCTTGGAATCAGCTGGTTCTGAACATCTTTATGGTTTAAAATAATTCTATCATTCTCAACTGATAAGAAGATATCTGCTAAATGTAGTGTCTTCCCTTCTTCCGCAGTACTTTGACTAAGATATGGAATTTCATATTTTAATAACGGTGGGTGCATGAGAATATTTGCAACCCTATCCTGTGGCAGATGTACAATTTCGCAAAAAGTTATGTCTGGATTGTTTTTTTCTTCGGCGTTTACTATTTCCTGCGCCAAGCCATAGAGATCCTGGTTGAGTCCGGTAAATCTCCCAATTAAATTTACGGCACTACTTCCTCCAATACTTTCAATCACCAATTGCTGTTTAACACTTCTAAACATTATTGAGAAGGACTGAGGATAATTATTTTTGATTTTTCCACAGGTAATTTGCAATAGGTCCTGATCCGTAATTTCAATCTGGTAGTTATTTTCTTTATTCGCAGATTTCCATTTTTCAAATAGAAATCTCTGGGTATTATTCCATGTGAAATCTTTTTTTTCTTCTGCTGCACTATTGAATGATAAGTCATTAACAATGTCAGATATTAGTTTGTCGGTGGAGGATGCTTTATAACCGATTCCATAATCTACATCTAACGCTTCAAGAATCGGGACTTGTAAATCTCCATACCGGTCCAGAAACTTATTCTTGAAAATCTTCAAGGAAGAATTCTCAAGCGCAGGAGTGAATATGGCGATAACATTTGCGGCTTCCATTAGTGCTTTCTCAAATGATGGTATAGTTCCCATGCAATTTATCGCATAATCGACCTGAAATTTATTCGTTTCCGTTTCGTCATTGTAAACTACTCTCTGATTAATGATAGAAATGACATTTTCATAATTAACAATCTGATTATTATCTAAATCCAGCAAAGCGATATGCTTATACAATTCTCGGAGCCAACTATCCAGTTCCTCTATGTCTTTATTAACAGGGGTTTCCTGAACCAGTTTCTCGATTGTTCTTATTAAATATGAAATGGGGTCTTGTCCAGTTATAGCTGGTTCGAATTCATTAACTAGAAATTGTATCTCAATGAGTTCATTTATGAATGATTCAACACTCTCAACATCAAGGTGTTCGTCCAGTATAACTGTCACAAGTTCAGACAGTGTATGTTTGTTTTTTCTGCAAAGGTCTAATACTTTTAATAAATAGGAATTCTTTTGAACGGAAGAAAGCTGGTATGTTTTTTTTCCATTCAGGTACTTGAATTCAAGATATCTGATTTCATCGCCAAGAATATAGGCAGAGGAATTTGTATGATATCTAATCCTGGAACCAACATAAGGAAGAGATAGAATGTAGTTTGATAAACAAATAAAGAAGCCCATATCTAACCGGGTTCTTCTGGAAATATGTTTATTCAAAATGATATGATTACTACTGTTGTTAATTTCAATAGCGGAGCAGCCAGCAAACAAACCAAAGGGCGTACTTCTGGACATCATTCTAACATAATATTTTGTGATTGTCGCATAAAATTTATCTTTCTGCGCTGTACTTAACTTATCTTCTTTCCACTTTAGATAAGTTTTGTAAAGATTATTTGATGCCAGGTATAATGCTTCCAGAAAAAGATCATCATTTAGAAGGTCTGAAATATCTTTTTCATCAAAGGATGTCTTAAAAGGTAATCTGGCTACACGAACTACTAATTTTGAACATATACTGTAATCATCAATCATGCGGGTAGACGTTGAGATGTTATTTAGAATAATTTTGTGTTGGATTTATTTTTTCGAACCGACAACTTTGGAACGGAGTCTTTCAAAAAATCTTGGCTTGTAAGTTTCTCCCAAGGGGATTTTTTCTGTTGAGTTTTTTAAAATGATTTGGTTTCCTTCAATGGCTTTGATTTTTTCTACTGAAATAATATAAGACTTATGTACGCGCATAAAGTCCGACTCAGGAAGGATTTCTTCTAAATCTTTGATGTTTAAAAGGGCAATTATTCGTTCCGTATCGGTGAAAATTGACACATAATTTTTTAAGCCTTCAATATAATTAATGTCTTTAAAAGCTACTTTTAATATTTTACCTTTAATCTCTGTCTTAACAAACATATAGTCATCTTCAGATTTCCATTTTTCTATATAGGAAGGGATAGATAAGTTCATCGCTCTCTGAGACGCTTTGAGGAACCGTTCAAACGAGATAGGCTTTAATAAATAATCTATTACTTCGTTTTCGAATCCAGCCAGTGCATATTCACTATAAGCGGTGGTCAATATAATTTTACATTTGCCGTTGATTAGTTTAATGAAGTCAATTCCAGAGATTTGAGGCATATGAATGTCCAGAAAAACCAAGTCAATTTTCCCTTCGTTAATTTCATTCATTACATCAATTGGATTATTGGTCACGCCTTGTAGTTTTAAAAATGGTATTTGATCCACATATGCTCTTAGTATCTCTACTGCATGTGGCTCGTCGTCAATTATCAAACATGCTATCATAGTTATATTTTTAGTTGCAGTTTCAAAGCATAAGAAATATCAGTTTCTTCTATTTGCCATACATAATCACTTTTGTAAATTATGTTTAGCCTTTGCTTTATGTTAACTAATCCAATACCACTTGGTGCTGGCTTAGTTAAATTGTTTTTTTTGTTAATTATGTACAGATCAAATAGGTTATCATATATGCTTATATCTATCAGACATGGGAAATTCGGGTCATTTAAATCCCCATGTTTAAACGCATTCTCGATAATTGTGATTAGGATCAGCGAAGGAACTTTACGGAATTCAAATTGTCCGTTCAGTGTTAGCTTGATGGACAATTTATTATTAAAACGTAACTGATTAATAGAGATGTAATTTTTCAAGTGATTGATCTCTTCTTCTAAATAGCTTTTCCCATCTCCATCCGGATCTTGTAGTCCGTATCGCATAATGTCAGAAAGCAAGAGTATAGATCCTGCAGTTTCTCTTGAAAGCGCATAAACCTGTGAGTACAAAAAATTTAGCGTATTAAATAAAAAGTGAGGATTGATCTGTGATTTCAAAAAAGAAAGCTGAGTGTGTACAATTTCATTTTGGAGCTTTAGTTCTTCAGCTTGTCTTATCCTGATTTTCTTTTCATTTTCTATAGCCGACCTTGCAAACCAATAGCCATAACTCAGCCCGATGAAATAAATTCCTCTCCATATACTTTGAATAATGAAAGTATAATAAGAAGTAATAGGATAATTAATCGGAAAATTAAGTTTGGTGAAGATTGTCTTAAGTGAAAATACAAGAGAAGTATATATAGACAGGAGCAATATGCATGTCAATATATAATAAGGTATTTTTATTTTGTTTAATGATAGATAATTAATAGTTATATAATTTCCATAGAACAATCCTATGTTCAGTAGGAAAAGCAATAAAGTATCCCAAAAGTAGGGTAGCTTGTCTCCAAGCAGACTTACAATAGTTACTTCGTAAAAAATATATGCTACCCATACGGCAGCGTGAGAGAAAACGTGGTTAAACCTAGTGTTGTTAAATAGCATTTGTATTCTTGAGAGTACAATTTAAAAAAAAAAATGGGTTTTGCAATGGAGAGAACTCATATTATTTCCTTTTCATTTTGTCTTTATAAGGTGTTTCTAAAATAGAAATCTATTGGAGAAACAATAGAGGTGTTAACGTAATTAAGGGTTAGAATTTATTCTGGTAAAGATATGTTGTTTTGAATTGTTCCCTTTGATTCATGCTTCCTTCCAGTAAAATTACTTGTGCGCATGGATCGTCTTGTTGTGTGCTACGCCGAAACAAGTTATAACATTCCCCTGAAATGAGAGAAATTGCACGAAAATTACCGGGTTTATACATACAAACCCGGGCTTGGTGTATTACTTTTTCTGAATCGCCTCCATCAGTAGATATTAGATTCATAATCAAAAACTAAAGAATCAACGCTATGGAAAACCTTAACAAACCGAACAACACCAATAGACTAGCAATTAATAAAACAAGAATTACCAGAGTCATAACAGAGGTGACTATGGCAGGTAATGACTTCCCTTTGCAAACAGAAACTGTAATAACAAGTTCAAGCAGCAGAGTCTCAAATATTATTTAATTATAAATAGGATCATTATGAACACTCAGATTATACCTAGTCAAAGCATATTCATTGCTGAAAGTAACTTAATTATTTGTGAAGCCTTAAGTGAGGTATTTAGAAATAGAAACTTGAAAGTAAGTCTTTTCACTACAAACGGAAAAGAGGTGCTGGATTTATTAAGAATGACAGATTCAAATATTGTTATACTGAGTTCTGATATTGGTCAGGTGGACCCGGTAGAATTATTATATATTATTAAAAAAGAGCGTCCTGATATCAAAATTATATTCATTACCAATTCGATGGAAGATGCTTATTCACTTCAGGTATCTGCGATAAAGGTAGATGGACATATCCATAAAGGATTTAGCATTACAGAACTATACTATTGCATTCAGGAACTAATTAATGGCAGATCTTATACAACTCCAAGTATCAACTCTGTTTCCATGAAGAGGAATCTTACCATGGGATTGCATGCCGAATCTGCAAAGCTCTTGAAAAATCTGAGTAAGAGAGAAAGAGAGATTTTACATGCTATAGGGATGAGTTATACAACACCTATAATAGCTAATATGCTATATATCAGTGAGGCTACAGTGAATAACCATAGATCGAATATTATGGGGAAGCTTCATATTAAAGGTAGAAATCAGCTACTTTATTTCGCACTTACTTATCGCTCTCTTGTTAATGCTGTTGCCTAAATATTACACGATGAAATCAAATATTCTTGGATTATTGGAAAAAATAAATGTCTTATTTACTAATGAAAGCATAGAAAAGACTATTGAATACAACTCTGTTCCAATTGTGAATGAAATCATTTCTTCCATTTATCAGAATTATATTGATGAAACTGAATATCTAAAAGTGAACAATACCTTTTCCGATGGGAGTATGGCAGACTTTTATGCAACTTCTCTTATTCATGATCAATTGCAGAAAAGGGAAATTATTAGTGATCCAGAGATTAACACTTCGGTTGAACAGCAGCTAAATGACAGACTTGAAGAGCAATTATTAAATCAGAATGACAGGTTTTTATTCGAGCGGGGCAAGACACTGTTAAGCGGAAGAACCTTTGGGTTTCTAAATGAAGTATCCATGATGATGAACTATTTTAGCAAACGAAATTCAGCTCTATCGAAAGAATATCTTTTGTGTTTAACCATGGGACTGAAATCCGAATTTGAGGAATATGGAATATTAGATACCGTGTCTCATAATTTCAAAGCCTCAAACACCTTAGCTTTTGGAAACACTCTTGGGGTTCTTACACTAACTTTAATAAAGGTTCAGCAAGTTTTAGAGCTGAAGGACTTTTTTAATTTAGAAATAGAGATAGTAATCAAGTGGATTTTTAAGTCCTATAAGGAGGCCGATTTCGCGTCGAATAAATATTCTATTTTTCCACAAACAGTAGATTCGCTGACGCAAGAAAGCTCTTCTAATAATCAACTTTACTGGAATCAGGGAGATACATTGATTGCAATTATTTTATATCATACCAGTATTCTGCTGCATGATGATAATCTTTTTAAAGTTGCCGATTTGGTAGGCCTAAATACTCTTTTAAGGAAAGATTTTAATTCGACACAAATAGTTAATTCATCATTACTGAATGGAACCACCGGATTGGCAGAGTCTTATAGATACATGTATAAGCTGAGCAATAATATCTATTATCTTGACGGATATCACCATTGGATAAAAGAGACAGTTAGGATATTAAACAATGAGTTAATCGCCGGGAGTTTGCAAAACCGTAATATTTCAATTTATCGGGGGGTATACGGAACGGCGTTAAGCCTGATGTCTTTCGTAGAGCAAAAAAACGCTCTGATCAGTATTGATCCACTTCTATTCTAGTTAACGTTTTATTAATCAATCAATCAATCAATCAAATAAGTTATGCATAAGGGTATATTCAGCATTAGTTTCATAATAATTATCTTTTATCTCCTATCGGGCACTAGTTCCTTTGCTCAGTCTGGCAATCCGCCTAAAATATCTGGTAAAATTATCGGTAAGGGGGGCGAGGCACAAGGATATGTAAGTTTTGTGTTGCTTAAAAATAGTAGTGAACAGGTAAAATCCGGACTTACTGATTCACTTGGGAATTTTTTTATTGCAAATGTTCCTGATGGAGAATACAGTATAAAATTCTCACAGATGGGTTATGAACAAAAAATATATAGCCCAATCAGTTTAAATAAGGGTAGCAATTTTAAGAATATTGGAATCATTGAATTAAAAGAGAGTCTGAAATCTTTAAATGAAGTGGCAATTGTAGGAAGAAAGCAGTTGATAGAGCACAGTGATGATAAGATGACTATAAATGTTGGTAGCAGTATTACCAGTACGGGCAGTACTGCTTTAGAAGTGTTGGGGAAATCACCAGGGGTAATTGTTGACCAGAATGGTTCTATCAAGCTCAGAGGGAAAGAGGGAGTGTTAATTATGATAGATGATAAGGCAACTTATCTTTCAAGTACCGATTTAGCTAATCTTCTTAGAAGTATGTCGTCGAGTAAAATTGATAAGATCGAAATTATGACAAATCCCTCCGCAAAATATGATGCAGCTGGTAAAGGGGGGATTATTAATATAAAACTAAAAAAGGGAAGTATGGAAGGGTTTTCTGGCACATCACTGGTCTCTTACAGACAAGGGAAGTATGCCTCGGAGAACTTCGACCTGGCTTTAAACTATAACAAAAAGAAACTAAGCGTATTTGTAAATTATAATGTGATGCACTCCAAAGGATTGGACAGACTTGGGATAATACGATTGTTTCCAAAAGAAGATCAACTTTTTGATCAGACAAATACAAAAGTTATGCCGTCTACCAGTCAGTCTTTTGGGGCAGGGTTAAGCTATGCATTAAATAAAAAAACCAGTATTGGGGGATCGGTTAACAGTGTGTTTTCAAACACTACCCAGAATGGTGAAGGATTAACTAATATTTCTTCTATATCCACCCGGAAATTGCTGAGTCAGTCGTTTGCCACTAATGATGTGAAATCCAAACTAAAGAATATCTCTGCTAACCTGAACATTAAGCATGTTTTTGATACAGCTGGCACGAAAGCAACATTTGACATAGACTATTCGGGATTTAACCAAAAGAGAAATCAGCAATTTGTAACAAACTATGTGAGTAATGTAGATCCTGTAGATAACTATTTTTCAGGGACCCAGGGTGAACTCCCAATTGATATCAAAGTAATAGCTGCAAAAGTAGATTTTAATAAAAGAATTTTTAATAAGATAGAAATGGAGGTAGGAGCAAAATTCAGTAATGTTAGAACTGATAATAATATGAAATTTATGGCAGATGAAAACAGTAATGATGCTATGCTTCCCAATAATTCTAATCGCTTCAAATATGAAGAAAATATAACAGCAGGATATGTGAATTTCAAGGAGAATTTTGGCCGGTTTAGTGTACAGGCAGGTTTAAGGGGAGAAAAAACAAATGGTACAGGAAGGCAAGTTATCCCTTCAGATTCTGTTTTCAAAAAAAGCTATTTTAAACTATTTCCTTCACTGTTTCTTAGCCAGAAATTGTCGGCGACTCAAAGTTTATCCTTTGTTTATAGTTATAGAATTGACAGACCGGCTTATAGATATTTAAACCCATTCAAATACTTTATTGATCAATACACTTATGACGCTGGGAATCCTGATCTGAACCCTGAATTTACCAATTCATTTGAGTTGTCTCACAATTTTAAAGGGCTGAGAACCAGTATAGACTATAGCCATACAAGTGGTGCAATGACTAAAGTTTTGAACCAAAATGATTCGACTAAAATTCTTTATCAGATTATGGACAACCTTGCAAGCAGGACATCTTATGGGTTAACTGTAATCAAATCATTCCAGGTTAATAGAATCTGGACAACAACGAATTACCTGAATTTCAATAACAAGAAATTCAGCGGAAAATATCTTGGAACTGAATTAAACAGATCACAATCGACATTTACGATTAACAGTACAAACACATTTTCTCTTCCTGATGGGTGGGCAGCAGAATTAAGCGGATGGTTTATGACTAAGAGTTTATATGAAATATATGTCCTTGATCCAATTGGGTCACTTTCTGTAGGGGTCCAGAAACAACTTTTTAATAAAAAAGCGACACTAAAGATAAATGTTTCTGATATCCTGAAAACAAATAAAAGTACTGTCTATTTAGATATTGCTAATATAAACAGCACAATTAATAATTCATCAGATAGCAGGTTTGTGTCAATGACCTTTAGTTACCGGTTTGGAAATATTAACCGCAAATCCAAAAGCAGACAAGAGTCTAGTGCAAATGATGAGTTAAAGAGAATTAAGTTGACTAATTAATTTATGTAATATGATACTAGTCTTAAGCTATAAAAAATTCGAGCAGGGAACAGATCCCGTTGTTGATTGGCTTATTCATTATAATGCTGATTTTATGAGAGTCAGCGTAGATGATATTGCATCTGTGCAGCAAAATTATACTGTTGATATTTATAATGACGATATAATTTATAAAGGCAAAAGCTTAAAGGATAAAGTTAAGGTAATCTGGAACAGAAGGGTACTGGTTGATTTTCAGATAAAAGCTGAGTTAGAAAACCTATCTGCAAAAGCACAGCTGAGAGGAGAAGCAAATCAGGAACTCCGTCATCTGACAGAATTCATAGCAGAATCCTTAATTGATAAAAAATGGTTGCCGCCATTTAAATCAAGAAATATTAATAAACTGGATCAGCTAAGGAGTGCAAAGAATTCGGGATTAAATGTGCCGCGTTCAAAGGTTCTAAATAATAAGGCTGATGTTATTTCTTTTAACAATGAACTGGATGGTGGCTTAATTACTAAACCGATCGATTTCTGTGGTTATTACACGCATGAAGCCGATACCTATACCATCTTTACTAATGAACTGACTCCTGAAAGAATGGCTGATTTGCCGAATTTTTTTTTCCCAACGCTATTTCAAGAGAAAATTGAAGTGGAATATGAAATTAGGGTATTTTATCTGGATGGTGAATTTGATTCCATTGTTACAGTCAACAAATCTTTAACAAAAGATGTTGACAAAAAACTATATAGTGCTGATTCCAACAGCCACCAGGTTCCTTATAACCTATCATCTTTATTGAAAGATCAACTAACAGGGTTAATGCAAAGCTTGAATTTAAACATTGGCTCTATTGATGTGATGAAAAGCAAAAATGGCAGATTTTATTTTTTAGAGGTCAATCCGGTTGGTCAGTATCTTTCCGAGTCGTGTACCGGAAACTTTTTTACAGAGAAAAAAATAGCTGAATGGTTAATTAAATCGGATAAATAAAATGAAAACACTACCCTTTTTAGAAGAAGAAATAGTTAAGCAGCTTCCGTTGAATTATAGATATATTAAAAAACTGGAAGTGGCTTTAACAACAGAATTAAAGCAAGGTAAGAGGTTTAGCATAAGTAACTTTCATTATTCAGGGCAGTATCTTACAGCTGAAACATACAAACCGATATCAAATATTTTTATTAGTGATCTTATCAAAAAGCATGAAGATGATTTTTAGCGAAAATGATTATTTAAAATTGTATGCACATAATATTGCTGTTAAAGGAAGTGAGCAAAGTGCTATATATAATTTGCAGGAACAGAAAATAACTTTGATTCCTAATATTTTGTATGAACTGATTCTGACCTTAGAGAGTCAGCCAGTGAAAGTGATTCGGGATCAGTATAATGAGGAAAATATGATTTTCTTCGATCGGTATGTAGAATTTATTTTAGAGAAAGATCTGGGTTTTTTAACACGTGAGCCTAACAGCTTTCCGCTATTGGATCAGGTCTGGGACAGTCCGGGAATAATAAATAATGCTATACTTGAGTATGATTTTAAGGGCTATGATATGCTTAAGGTTGTTGAAGAACTTAATTTACTTGGCTGCAGGCATCTGGAGTTACGATTGTCATTCCATGAAGCCCGGAATATCCAGGCAGTTCAAGGTATATTATCTCTTTTTAATAATAAAGTCTTCAAATCAATAACTATACTGATAGCGTATCATGATATGTTGAGCTTGGAATTAATTGAAAGTATTTATCAGGGATGCAGTAAGATCACGCATATCATTGTGTATAATTATAATAAGCCCGAAAAAGTATGCTCAGTTATAGAAAATATTAAGTTTCTGAGACAAGATCTTTCGGCAACCGTGTTTAATAGCACTTTTCCTTCAGATAAGTATTTTGTGAACAGGCTTTTCTTTATGGAGTCACTTTATTATAATGTGTTCTACAATAAGAAAGTAACTGTTAACAGACTGGGAGAGATTAAAAATCATCTTTCTCTTAAAGAGACCTTTGGAAATATTAATGATATCTCAATAAAAGCAGTACTTGATTCGACAAGATTCAAAGAATTGTGGGGTGCGTCAAATGATAAAATAGAAGGGATAAAAGATTCTGCACTGAGATATTGTACTTTTATCACAAATGAACTGATAAAAGTATCAGAGGAGAATTACCAGATTTTGTATTAGTTGTAGAATATTAAGATTAAAGATATGCCGAAAAAAAAGCCCCCTGCATAATATACAGGGGGGGCTTTTTTTTCGGCATATCTTTAATCTTATATTTTATTGCTCTGGCGCTTGTTGCTGTTGCTCCTGTGGCTCCTGAGCCTGCTGAGCAAAGTAGACAGAGAATCTAGATTCTAAGCCCTGGAATTGCTGAGCTAGTTTCTGAGATAATTTGGTCTGTTTGCGGTCTGCAGTGGTTTTAACCATTTGGTTAAGGAACTGCAAGCCTAACTGTACATTTTGTCCACCAACAAACCTGTTTTTGCTTTTTGAAACATCAGCGAGGTACGTTAGTTCTTTCTGGATGTAATCTGCTGATTTTTCTATCAGTGCATTAGCCCTGTTAGTGTCTCCTAAAACATATAGGTTTTCTGCAAAGAAGTAAACACCCATCATAGAACGCATACCATAGAAGCGCTCAGGCATTACTTCGAAATAACGGGTAACTACTTTTTTCGCATCATCGATTTTTCCTTCTTTAATTAATCCGGAGATTGTGGTGTTGAACACATTGTTAAAGATTGAAATATCGTCTGAAGATTGGGGATCAAGATATTTAGCCGTTTTTACATTACCCCATTTGAATTTGGTGTACATATTATGGTAAAGGATATCCGTGTTCACTAAATCGCCTCTGCTAGACGCTGAGTCAGTTTTAAGTGGTAACAGACGCATTGCAAGACCTTCAGTATATAAATAGTTATCTAAACCATTAAACTGGTCTGAAGGAACTGTACTTGCAAAATAGATCGGTCTTTTCCAGTTGTTATGTACCAGGATGTCCAGCATGGCCAGTGTACCTTTAGTTACATAACTCTTATTGAATTTCCATTCCATCACCGGGGTGATTTTTGAAGCATCAGCGGCTTTAACTGTTCCTGTTTTAATTACATCTTCAGGATTAACTGTCAATTTGAAGTTTTTAGTAGGAATAAAGTTCTCTTTAGTCCCGTTCTGCAACGGTATTTTATCATCATCGTCATCAGACAACAACACATCAAGAATGTTTTTCAATTCTACTGAACCAGCAAGTTTATAATCCTGGTAATACATCACATCTCTGACACCTTGTACATACTGTGAAGGCTTCATACTGATTGGAAGCGGAGCAGATTCATTTTGCTTACGTTTCATTCCATCAATGTACCAGTCAGTATCAAATAAACTTAAGTTAACCAGTCTGACATCTGGTCTCACATTTTCAACCTCTTGTATATACCAAAGCGGGTAGGTATCATTATCACCATAGGTGAATAGAATCGCATTTGGCGCGCATGATTCCAGGTAATCGACTGCAATATCATGTGCAACCATTTTTTCTGAACGGTTATGTGCACCCCATCCCTGCGCACCCATAATTACAGGTCCTGCAAATAAAGAGATTGTAGTCGCAGCAATGGCCCCATTTTTAGGCGTGATTTTTTTGAATACCCACTCCCTTAGGGCGAGTACCCCAAAACCTATCCAAATGGCAAAGGCATAGAAAGATCCTGCGTAAGCATAATCCCTTTCTCTTGGCTCCAGTGGTTTCTGATTGAGATATAAAACGATTGCAAGTCCCGTAAAGAAGAATAGCAGACCAACAATACCAGCATCTTTCTCATTGCGTTTGAAATGCCATACTGCACCCAAAAGGCCTAAGATTAGCGGAAGGAAGAAAAAGCGTGTGTAAGCACTGCTTTCTACGATAGAAGGAGGTAAGTGACTCTGGTCACCCAGCATAGTTGCATCAATTGGTTTAATACCACTTAGAAACTGACCCTGGTAAATACCTGCACCCTGGTCATCGTTTTGACGGCCAACAAAATTCCACATGAAATAACGCATGTACATGTTGCCGATCTGGTATTTAAATAAATAAGAAATGTTATCAAATAAGCCAGGGAAGTGTGCGTCGTCAAAACCCATCAGGCTTTTGTATTCCTGTACGTGTCTTGGGTCGTCACTATACATCCTTGGGAAAGGTGTAGTTCTGTCATACTCATAGTCGGTTTTTTTACCGGCTACTTCGTATTTAGTATCTCCTTTTCTGTAAATGTTTTTACCTTCTTTCAAGCTAACCTTCTCTGAATTATAGTTAGGACCGAATAATAATGGCCTGTCTCCGTACTGCTCTCTGTTTAGGTAACTTAAAAATGAGAATGCATTGTCTGGATTACTGTTATTCAGGTTAGGATTTGCTTTTGCTCTGATAATGATCATTGCAAAAGAGCAGTAACCGAAAATAATCAGTGCAGTTGAAAGAAGCGCCAGGTTTAATAGCTTGTTGCGGCGTTTAATAGAATAAGTTATTCCCCAGGTTAAAGAACCGATCAAAAGAACAGCGAAGCAAACTACACCCGATCCAAATCCCATACCTAAAGTATTGACGAAGAACAAGTCAAAATAAGCACCGAAAGAAACTACATATTGGATGATACCATATTGTACAAATGCAAGAATCAATACCCCTGCAATAAAGGTTTTGATGATGCCGAAATTAGTAGGTTTTGGCGTTTTCTTGAAATAATATACGAAAGCTATCGCTGGAATAGTTAATAAGTTTAATAAGTGGATACCGATGGATAAACCCATGATATAGGCGATAAACAATAACCATCTGTCGGCACGCGGTTCATCTGCATTGGCCTCCCATTTCAGGATACCCCAGAATACGATCGCTGTAAACAGTGATGAAAGGGCGTATACTTCCGATTCTACTGCGGAGAACCAGAAACTGTCAGAGAAAGTATAAGCCATAGCTCCTACAACTCCGGCACCCATTACTGTGATCAGGTTGCCTACGTTCAGGTCTGCATCAGTTTTGATGACCATCTTTTTAGCCAGGGCAGTAATTGACCAGAATAAAAATAGAATAGTTGCAGCACTGGCCAGAGCCGAACCCACATTCATGAAATACGCTATTTTATGAATGTCGCCAAAAGCAAAGATGGAAAAGA
The DNA here is from genome assembly GCA_014302835.1 of Pedobacter sp. PAMC26386. Taxonomy (GTDB): domain Bacteria; phylum Bacteroidota; class Bacteroidia; order Sphingobacteriales; family Sphingobacteriaceae; genus Pedobacter. The sequence goes on along the minus strand of CP060294.1, from coordinate 4,035,730 downwards.
AGCGCTGAATCATTAAAAATAAAGGCGCACCAGGCTGGTGAACAACCTGCATTTTAAGTGCTGAGGCTATAAACTCTCCACAATCCCAAAAACTAACCGAGGGTTCCAGGGTGAGTATGTAGGTCATGGCCGCCAGGATAAAACACATCCATCCTGTAAGGTTATTAATTTTTGAATAGTTCATTTCTTTTTTTTAATCTAAATTTTGGCTTATGTGAGTCTATTTGAATTACTTACGGAGCTATTCCTGTTTGTTTAGCAATAAAACACGCTTTAAATAGCTTCAGCTTATAAATCTAAATAGATTCTGAAAATGCAGCCGAAAATAATGAAATAGATTGATAATAGTACATATATAAGCCTACATTAACAAATTTTAATGCGTTAATGATGTTTAAAGCCTGTTTCTAGAAATATTTTAATTTTTTTTATTTTAGATTTGCATTTATCAAAAAGCTACGTATATTTGCATTCCCAAACAAAACAACTCATGGTTGGTTTGCTCGGAAGATTGCCCGATAGTATAAAGGTAGTACAACGGTTTTTGGTACCGTTTGTCTAGGTTCGAATCCTGGTCGGGCAACTAAACAATATATCGGATTGTGAGTAATCACAATCCGATTTTTTCGTAACCCAGCATTGATACCCGTCTAATCATGCCATTGCAATTTAATCCAGTTAAACTTTTTGCCGGAACCGGTACAAAGGCATTAGCACACAAAATTGCCGAAAGTTACGGCAAGCCACTCGGTAATGTAACCTTAAGCAGGTTTAGCGATGGTGAGTTTCAGCCTTCATATGATGAAACAGTAAGGGGATGTGATGTATTCCTTATCCAATCTACCTACCAGCCTTCTGATAATTTAATGGAACTTTTGTTAATGATTGATGCTGCAAAGAGAGCTTCTGCACATTATATCACTGCTGTTGTTCCTTATTATGGTTTGGCCAGACAGGATAGAAAAGATAAACCAAGAGTTGCAATAGGAGCAAAGTTAGTAGCCAATCTGTTGAAATCTGCAGGTATCCACCGTATTATGACGATGGATTTGCATGCAGCACAAATACAAGGCTTTTTCGATATTCCTGTGGACCATTTAGATGGTTCAGTGATTTTTGTTCCTTATATCAAAAGCTTAGGTCTGGAAAATCTGACTATTGCTTCTCCGGACATGGGTGGATCATACAGGGCACGTACTTTTGCTAAGTTCTTTAATGCAGAGGTTGTTATTTGTGATAAACGCCGTAAACGTGCCAACGAGATTGAGTCTATGTCAATCATTGGGGATGTAACCGGAATGGATATTGTTTTAATTGACGATATTTGTGATACTGCGGGAACATTAGCTAAAGCTGCGGCTTTAATCATGGAGAAAGGGGCAAAAAGTGTAAGAGCAGTTTGTACACACCCCGTATTATCTGGTAACGCTTATGAGACTATTGAAAACTCTTTGCTTACCGAACTAATTGTTACGGATACTATTCCTTTAAAACAGGAAAGTCCAAAAATCAGAGTACTGAGTACCGCAAGTTTATTTGCAAAAGCAATTGCAAATGTAAATGAGCACGGTTCAATCAGTGATCTGTTTAGAGTTTAATATTAATAACAAATAAATAAATATAAAGATGAAAATAATCGCAATTAGCGGTTCTCCAAGAGAGAACGTAGGGAAACGCGATGCTAAAGAGCTTCGCTATGAAGGTAAAGTTCCTGCAGTATTGTATGGTGGTAAAGAACAAGCACATTTTGCTGTAGTGATTACAGAATTAAAAGATGCTATTTACACTCCTGAAGCAAACTTTTTAGAAATTGATATCAATGGTAAAAAAACCAAAGCAATCATAAAAGAGTTACAATTTCACCCATTAACAGACGTGTTATTGCACGTAGATTTTCTTCAGTTATTTGATGACAAAGAAATCGTTATGGAAATTCCTGTTAGATTAGACGGTACTTCTCCAGGTGTTAAAATGGGTGGTAAATTAGTTCAGAAATTACGTAAACTTCGTGTTAAATCTTTCCCTAAAGATATGCCACAAGTAGTTGAAGTAAGTATTTCTAAATTAGAAGTAGGTAATTTATTCCGTGTACGTGACCTTGCAAAAGGTGCATATACTGTGACTAACACACCAGAAGATACAATCGTTTCTGTTGGTATGTCAAGAGCTCTTAAACAAGCTGAGCAACAAGCGGGTAAAAAATAAGCTGATCTCTATCAGTAATTTGAGAGCAGCACTGATTTTCAGTGCTGCTTTTTTTATGCCTTATTTTTCCGTCTTGGGCATGTTTGACAGAAACTGTTATCTTTGCAAATGAAGCTGTTTGAAAGCGATGTTGCAATAAAATTTTACGATAGATGAAATATTTGATAGTTGGTCTGGGGAATATTGGATCAGAATATGCCGGTACGAGACATAACATTGGTTTTGAAATAGCCGATGAACTTGTGAAACAGTTAGGTGGCTCTTTTTCTAACATACGTTTAGCGTATTATGCTGAAGTATCCTGGAAAAGCCGGAAACTCCATGTGATCAAACCAACAACCTACATGAACTTAAGTGGGCGGGCAGTGAATTACTGGATGCAGGAATTGAATATCCCATTAGAAAACGTATTGGTTATTGTAGACGATATTGCACTTCCTCTAGGGAAGCTGCGTCTTAAACTCAAAGGCAGTAGTGCTGGACATAACGGACTGAAAAGTATTGAGGCTAGTTGCAGTAGCCAGGACTATCCACGGTTACGTTTCGGAGTGAGCGATAACTTTGCCAAAGGCAGACAAGCTGACTATGTTTTGAATGGATTTGACAAAGATGAATTACCCGAATTACCTGCGCTAATTGAAAAAAGTGTGGCACTGATCCAGAGTTTTGTAACTGTCGGACCAGCGCATACGATGACGGCCTTCAATAAATAATAAAAGGACATTAAAGCATTAATGTCTTTTTATCTATAAAATGTGAGATTTTCTGATGTAATAACCGGAGTTCAAATGGTTTGCTTAGCACATCATTTGCACCGGCATCAATTGCGGCCTTTTTATCATTTTCCATCACGGCAGCGGAGAAAGTAATGATAGGAATATCTTTTTTGCCAGGAATAAAGTCAGTTCTAATGAGTTTAGTTGCTTCCAGTCCATTCATCACAGGCATGAAAGTATCCATCAAAATCAGGTCATAGTTGTTGTCTTTGAGTTTATTCAATGCCTCTTGTCCATTGTCTACAAAATCGGCAATCACCTCCCAGTCTTTCATGATTTTCACAATTAAGAACTTATTGATCGGGTTATCTTCAGCGACTAGAATTCGTATATTGCTGAAAGGTAAAAGTTTCTCCAGCTGTTTTTCTTTAACCGGGGGAACATCCTGCAAAACTTCATACCAGTTAATAAAGCAGAAAGTACTTCCCTGACCTTCCATACTATCTACGGTTAATATACCACCTTTCAATCGTGCTAAATTTTTAACGATAGAAAGCCCAAGACCAGTGCCGCCAAAATTCAGCGTTGTGCTGTCATCTGCCTGCTCAAAAGTCTCAAATATCTTATCAATCTTATCTGCTGGAATTCCAATACCAGTATCAGTAATACTGAACCTGATTTGTAAATTATTCCCTTTGCGATCCATAACTTCAACCTTCAGCGTTACACTGCCGTTGTTTGTAAACTTAATGGCATTACCAATCAGGTTCATCAGGATCTGATTCAATCTTAAAGAATCTGCAGATACATTTTTAGGTAGATCCGGATCAAACTCAGTGATGAGTTCTAGGTCCTTTTCTTTGGCTCTTATACTTAACAGGTTATTTACTGCGTGGCAAACTTCTACAATATCTGTAGCTGTACGGTTGATTTTGAATTTACCAGCATCAATCTTTGACAGATCGAGAATATCATTAATTACCCCGAGCAAAGAGTTGGACGAAATCTGTAAAAGTGAAATCATCTCATTCTGTTCGGCAGTAAGTGGTGTTTTTTCCAGTAGGTTAGCCAGGCCAATGATACCATTGATGGGGGTGCGGATTTCGTGGCTCATATTGGCCAGAAAATTTTCTTTTATTTTTTTTCCCTGTTCGGCAAGTTCTTTTGCTTTGATCAGTTCTTTCTGATAAGCCTCCAGTTGTTTATTCTTTTTAACAATATCCCGTTGTGTTCTCACAAACTGTAAAAAAGAATCCACTTTTGCAGAAGTTACATAGGGGTTTAGAGGCTTATATAAATAATCAACAGCTCCTGTGTTCAATCCTTTTACCGCATATTTAGCATCTGTTGAAATTGCAGTTACAAAAATGACAAGGATATCTTTTGTCCTGGGGTTGCTTTTTAATATTTCTACCAGCTCAAAACCATCCATTTCTGGCATTTGGACATCGACCAAAGCAATCGCAATATCCATCTCCCAAGCTAATCTGAGTGCTTCATTTGGCAGTGTGGTGGTGACAAGATTGACATCGTCCCTTTCCAGCAGGGCCTCTAATGCGATTATGTTTTCCGGTCGGTCATCAACAATAAGGATGTTAATCTTTTCCATAATTTTAAGGGGTATCTTTTTGAAAAGACTTATGCTATTTTTTGGTAAATATTATTTTTTTGATCTACGATTTTAAAACGACCAATTTCGGTATTTCTCAGTGTCTCTTTAGAGCCTAAACAAAGAAAGCCAAAATTAGCTAAACTATTGTAAAAAAGATCAATCACCTTTTTTTGAAGGGTGGTATTGAAGTAAATTAACACGTTTCGGCACGAAATCAACTGGAACTCATTAAAGACTCCGTCAGAAGCTAAATTATGTGCTGAAAACAGCATGTTTTTTTTTAAAGAATGGTTAATCGAAGCTGCACCATAACGCGCAGAATAATAATCAGAAAGTGTATGTAATGCTCCTGTTTTCTGATAATTTTCTGAATAATGTTTCATCTTTTGCAAGTCGTATATTCCATTTTTGGCAAATTCCAGAACATCTGAATTAATATCTGTTCCGTAAAAAAAACTTCGCTCATATAGTTGTTGTTCTGAAAACAGAATAGCAAAAGAGTAAAGCTCTTCACCTGTTGAACAACCTGCATTCCACACTTTTATCCTTTGATAGGATCGTAAATATGGAATCACATGTTCTGCAACAGATTTATAGAACAAAGGATCTCTGAACATCTCAGTTACATTTACAGTAACCTCTATCAAAAAGTACTCAAAGTAATCATGATCATTAGTCAATAACGTACGTAAATCAAACAGGCTTAGTTGTTGAAGCTGCATAATTCTGGTCACGCGTCTTTTGAGAGAGGCAGCTGAGTAATTACTGAAATCAAAGCCGTGTATATTGTTAATAAAATCAGTCAGACTTTCCAGCTCTTCATAACTGATTACATCTTCCGGGTTTTCTGGTAACTGTTTCATTTTAACTTAACCAGACTCTTAACATGGATAATAACTGATCGATATCAACAGGTTTAGCTATATAATCATTAGCCCCGGCCTCGATACATTTTTCCCGATCATTCTTCATTGCTTTGGCAGTTAACGCTATAATTGGTAATTTCTTATATTTTCTTTGTTCCCTAATAGTTCGCATAGCTTCATAACCATCCATTTCGGGCATCATGATATCCATTAGGACCAAATCAATTGTGTCTGTTTCTTCCAGTTTTCCCAGGGCTTCCCGGCCATTATTTGCAATGACAATATTAATATCGTAAACCTGAAGGGCACTTGATAAAGCGAAGATATTTCTCATATCATCATCAGTAATCAAAATTGTTTTGTTTTTCAGTACCTTCTCTATAGTGGATACTGTTTTCGTTTTGGATGCCCCTTTAACAGTAGTCTGGAAGTTATCTTGTTTTTTTAGCTTGTTCATAAACAGACTTACTTCGTCAATCAGCCTATCATTCGATTTATTTGATTTCAGGACCATCGCTTCAGAATACTTCATGATATGTGCAATCTTATCCTGATCCAACTCCATTGCAGTATTGATAATTACAGGAATATGTGTAAACCTATCCTGAGTTTTAATCTGATCCAGCAGGTCAAAACCAGAAGCATCCGGGAGATTCAGATCCAGAATTATGCAATCGAAAATTTGTTTTTCAAGCATTTCCAACGCTTCCTGACCAGTAAAGGCTTGTGCAACTTCAATCCCTTTTTCTACCAGCTGTTCTTTAACCGCAAGACTTTGCAGTTCATGATCCTCAATGAGTAATACCGTTTGGAAGTCATATAAAATATGGCCCGAGTTCAAGACTGAGAAAGCATGGTCAAGCTGGTCTTTCTCTATTGGTTTTTTCAAGAATCCAATTGCACCTTCTTTTAAAGCTTTTTCACCTTTTACCTCACCAGCAGACATCATATGGATAGGAATATGTTTAGTCAGGGGGTTTGCTTTTAATCGTTTTAATATACTCCACCCGTCTATTACAGGTAGCATGATGTCCAAAATAATTGCATCCGGAAGTCTTGAGGTCGCTATTTCCAGACCAGTATCTCCACTATGTGCAAGAAGAGGCTCAAATCCTTTTTCAATAGCATAGTCTTTCAGTACATCAGCAAAGACCAAATCATCTTCAACAATTAATAAGGTTTGTTTTCGGTTTTTGCCGACTGGGACAATTACCGGCTCTTTTGCAATGAATGGCACAGTTACTGGTATGGGTTGCGGAATGATTTCTGATACTGTTACCGAAGTGCTGTCCTGATGTTTTAATGGCAGATAAAGGGTAAAATGGCTTCCCGAACCCGGTTTACTGCTGACCTGAATTTCTCCACCTAAAATATTAGCCAGTTCTTTACTAATAGATAAACCAAGACCAGTACCCCCATATTTTCTGCTGGTTGTACCATCAGCCTGTTTGAAGGCCTCAAATATGAGCTTTTGTTTGTCTTCAGGGATACCTATTCCAGAATCTTTTACACTGAATGACAGGATTTGCTGTTTACTGTTTTTGAGATTTTCTGAATAATACTTATGTTGTTCTTCAGCAACGCTGATCTCCAGTTTAATCTCTCCACTTTCTGGAGTGAATTTGAAAGCATTAGATAAAAGATTTTTGAGGATTTGTTCAACTCTTGATAAATCAGTTATCATTCGCTCAGGTAAATTGGAGCTCAGGCTGATCTGATAATTTATTTTTTTGCTTTTGGCGATCTCCGTAAAAAGAGATTCCATATTCTGTTTGATTTCCTGGGGTCTTACCGGTTCAATATCCAGATCAACTTTACCAGATTCTATTTTAGAAAGATCTAAGATGTCATTAATTAAAGTAAGCAGATCGCTACCCGCATTATGGATTACCCCTGCATATTTTAATTGTTCAGCATTTAAGTTTTCAGGTCTGTTTTCTTTTAGAATTCTTGCAAGGATAAGAATACTGTTCAGCGGAGTACGCAACTCGTGGCTCATATTAGCCAGAAATTCTGATTTATATTTGCTGGACACTTCTAATTCTTCGGCTTTTAAACTCATGGCCTCTCTGGCTTCGTTGACCGATATATTACGTTCTTCTAACAAACTGGCTTTTTCTTCCAGCTCGGCATTGGTTTGACGCAATTCTTCTTGTTGTACTCTTAGCTCTTCTTCAGAAGCTTGCAATTCTTCCGACTTGTGAATCAGTTCTTCATTTGTGGTCCTTAATTCTTCCTGCTGACTCTCTAATTCTTCCGCCTGTTGCTGTGTTTGCATAAACAGGTCACGCAATTGCGCTCTGGCGATGGCACTATTGAGCCCAACACCTATACTCTCTGTAATGGTAGTTAAGAAAAGGCTGATGATTGCTGTTGGTGCGGCAGGCATACCTAACTCAATTACAGCAATAGTCTCTTCCTCAAAAATAACCGGTAGCACAACAATGGTATGAGGCGATGTTTCACCCAGGCCCGAGGATACTTTCAGGTAATCTGGGGGAATATCATTTAACTGTTTGGTACGTTTCTCCTGGGCAACCTGGCCAACTAAACCTTCACCCATTGCAATTTCTCTAACTTTTCCTTTTTTCTCCTGAAAAGCATAACCTCCACTCAGTTGTAAGGTTTGTCTTTTAGGGTTAAACAAATATAATGCACCTACAGAAGCCGTTAAATAAGTACATAATTCAGTAATGATATGGGTAGACAGTTCATCGGTTTCCTGTTCTCCGCGCATAGATTCATTGATGACAGAAGCCCCGGATAGTAACCAGTTTTGCTGCTTATTCTCTTCTGAGAGTGCTTCGAGCTGATTATTATTCTCTCTGATGGTTATTTCTGTCAGTTTCTGTGCATCGAATGTTCTTTTGATAAAGCTAAACAGGTATAAAATCAATCCGAAAATAATAAATGAGCTGGCTACCACGATGACAGTAGATTGCATGGCACTTTCTATTCTCTTATCCGTTCTTTTTTTTAGCAATACTTTCTCTGCCTCGATAGCCTGCTTATTCACCCTCAGCATATTAGTTTTAAATTCTCTTCCCTTATCCGTAAGAATTTCCTGAACGGCAGCGTCTTTACCAGAAACTTTATTGAGCTGAAGGATCTCTTCCATATCCTTAACTTTCTGGGCCGTGTAAAATTCAAGAGAGTCAAGTCTTTGCTGCTGATCCGGGTTATCAACCGTCATCTTTTGCATTTCCCGGACTTTAGGCAGGATCTGGTGGATATTTTTGGTATAAGTATCGAGATACTCTGGACGTTGTGTAATAATATAACCTCTCAGAGAGGTCTCAGAATTCAATAATTTTAATTCTATCTCCTGTGCAACGTCGATCACATCGTAGGTGTGGTTTTCCCATGCTGCATCTTCATTCATCAGCTGGATGCTGATTGTAGAAGTAATTGCGGAGAGCAGAACAAATAATAAGGAAATAATAAACCCTGTTAATACCTGTTGTTTAAATGTTAATTTGAACATATATACTTTGAAAATCAGATGGTTAATACGATTAATAGTCTGGCATGATTAAAATGCCAGACAATAATACAGATAAATACGCATCCATAATGAGTCAGGCTAAAATATGCCTCGGATATTTAATCTATTATTAATATTTTAAACTTTTCTTAGAATTCGAGCAGGCACTGCGAATAAGTAGGGCCAATTGGAATCAATTTGTCACCAATCCATACCTGGTTCCGATCAAATTTAGTGACGGCACTTTTTGCAACGATAAAAGCGCGGTGTGTGCGGATAAATTTTTGAGCTGGTAGCAAAGCCTGCATCTCACTAATTGGCATTCTGGTACTTAATGAAGAATTGTTCAGCAGATTAATCAGGGTATAATTACCCGCAGCCTCAATAAACTGAATATCATCAATGGCTACTTTAATCTGCTCATATCCATCCTTAATAAATACATATGCAGTTTGTGCAGGGGTGTTTGCCTTTTGACGCAGACTATGCAATTCTTCAGCTTTATTACAAGCTTTCAAAAAACGGGCTAAGGAGAAGGGTTTCAGCAAATAATCCAATGCATTTAATTCAAATCCTTTAACCGCATGTTCTGCGTAAGCAGTGGTGAAAATAACTAATGGTGGGTTACTTAAGCTGTTTAAGAAATCAATACCATTGATATCGGGCATTTTAATATCCAGAAAAATGAGATCGACCTCATTTTTCTGTAAAAAGGAAATAGCATCAAAAGCGTTAGTGAATACGGCCTGAAGTGTAATAAAAGAGACTTTAGACGCGTGTGATTTCACCACATCCAATGCTATGGGCTCGTCATCTATGGCTATGGCAATCATTTTCTAATTTAGATTCAACGTTAAATGTACAAAAAACTCCTTTGCACTTTCCCTGATAACCAGTTCATGCTTTTTAGGATACAGTAAATTTAACCGTTGTTTCACATTTTGCAGGCCTATACCGCTATTTATTTTTTCGGGGTCACCATCAGCTTTCAGATGAATGCTATTATTTACATCGAAATATAACATGTTAGCTTTAGTTTGCAGGGTGACTTTGATATGCGATGGCGATTGTAGACTGATCCCATGTTTAAAAGCATTTTCAACAAATGGAATCAATAACATCGGTGAAATCTTCAAATCAGCCAATTGTTCTTCAATTTCCGTTTTGATCAGAATATCTACCGTGGTAGAAGTTCTCAGTTTTTGCAATTCAATATAATTATTTAAATAATCGATATCCCTGTTGAGAGATATTTTGTCCTGCATATTCTCATGCAGCATAAAACGCATCATATCGCCTAGTTTTTGTATCCCTTCACCTGTACGCTCCGCTTTTTCCTGCAAAGCAGTGCCATAAAGAGTATTCAGTGCGTTGAAAAGGAAGTGGGGGTTGATCTGAGATTTAAGAAAACCAAGTTTGGCATCAGATTTTCCCAATTCCTTTTTGAGTGTAAATATTTGTTCATCCGTCGCATTCCGTGTTTTATAGATGTACCAGGCTAATGGCGTACCAATTAGTAATTGCGCTGTAAGATGAAAAGCATTCATGATAGGAAACATTTCACCTCTTCCACTAATTACAACAGCGATTAGTCCTAATGGAATGGATAAAAGCAGGGTGAGTAAAAAGTTTTTCCCCAGGTAGTGACGATATTGTTTTCCCTGAGCAAGCATTGTTGGAATCATGTAGTAGATACCATAGATACCCAGGAAGGCACAAGAGCCAATAACCAAAGTCCAGCACAGTATGACATTGAAGTCTACACCAAGTGTCAGCCAGACCAATACACCCGCAAACCAGAAGGCAGAGGTAAAGGCGATCTCTAATTTCATTCTTTTATTACTTTCTTCCTCTTTGTGTTCTATGAGTTGAATAATTAGCTTTTTCAGTGCGACATAAATGGAAATGAGAACGATCACCCAGCCCGCATAAGTAAAACCCTTGAAGAAAATATGATTATAGGCTTCATCAAGGTCATCATATTTGACCAGGGTATATGCCTCACTATAAGTTTGCCCGATGCTTAGAATTAAGCCCGAGAACAAATAAATAGCGAACAGAATGGAAAGATTAATTCCAGTATTGATCTTTTTATATAGTTGAGGCAAGCAGCAGAAATTGAGTAGCAGGAAGCTGAAATATAGAATAGAGTACTTATACAATCCTGGTAGAAAATAATTTGACAAATAACTAAAGCTTACCCTGGCCTCTTCAAATTCATAAGGAGTTGAAATATGACTATCTGACCCGTTCGAGATTAGCATCATAACGGCAAAGCCATAAATGATGCTGGCTACCAGAAATTCTATTTTATTGAGGTCTTTGCTATTTATTTTCATGAGGGTGGAATTAAATTATACCTGGATTCCTCTACAATACTACTAATGGTTTTCCTTTATGTCGTTAAAATGTGATGAATGCCTCAAAAAATGTGATGAATAAGGAAATATAGGTATCTTTAGATTTATTTTACACAGATGATAGTTTACGGAATTCCTAACTGTAATACAGTTAAAAAAGCAAGAACGTGGTTAACAGATAATGGCATAGATTATGAATTTCATGATTTCAAAAAGCAAGGGATAACTCCTGGGAAGCTTCATGAATGGTGTGCCGCCTTTGGCTGGGAAGTCGTTTTAAACAAAAAAGGTACAACCTGGAAAAAGCTGAGTGCATTAGAGCAGCAGGCCGTTAAAGACGAAAAATCGGCTGTTGCAGTTTTACTGAATAATACCAGTGCAATTAAAAGACCCGTCATCGAGCAGGGTGGCAAAGCAATTTTGATCAGCTTTGATGAAGAATTATATAGCAAATTATTAAAATAGGGAAACCATTACCTGTTAATTTTTGTTAAAAAATAAGATGCAGGAGCAAACTGAATTATCTTTGAAGCCTGCAATATGAAAACTGCGTACGTTTCCAGAGTTCTGCTCTGGAAGAAACTACGAAAAAACAAACACAATGAAAATGTTTAAGAAGCTAATCGTCGTATTGTTCCTGACAATACCACTCTATACATTTGCACAGACCGGGATTACAGGTGGCGTATTTGATTATGACAACAAGAGTTTCCCGCTGCAAAAAGTAGGCGTAAAAAATCTGAATACTCACGAGACCACCTCCACAGGTGCTGCCGGACAATTTATGATTAAAGCAAGCAAAGGTGATTTACTGGAATTCTCCCTGGCTGGCTTTCATACAGACACGCTATATCTGACTAATATGTTGTCTAAAACTATTTATCTTCCTGCCAATACAACCAATTTGAAACAGGTAGATATCCGGAGTGCCAGGTTATCTAAAGATCTTAATCTTAAAAACCAGAATGCAAAGGGATTTGAACGGGTACATGGGATTTCTCCTACTCAGAATGTTCAGCGTGCCGGTGGTATTGGTCTGGCCTTTGGTTCTGGAAAAGTAAGAAGAGAAAAAGCAAAAGAAAAAGCATTGGAAGAAAGGGGTGCGTATGAAGCTGAAATCAACCAGTATTTTAATGAAGAATACATTAATCGTTTAATCAAGTTGAAAGGACAAGAGCTTAAAGAATTTATTGAGCTTTACAGACCTACTGTAGAAAGAGTCAAAGCTGAAGATCCTTTCAATTATGATTACTATATTGCAGTTGCTTATCAGACCTGGTTAAAACTACCAGCTGAACAAAGAAAGCTACCTCCAATGAAAAAGTTAGAGAACAACTAACCAATTCAGCAACATATAAACCGAGATCTAATGAACCATCATTTTATTCAGAAAACACTTCTTTTAGTAGTGTTTTTTGCTTTTAGTATTAATTCACAAGCACAACAAGCGGGAGCAGAAAGTAAGTATGATCCGCATTTGGCTTTTAGCCCGTTGTTTTATACACAAAACGGAAATGAGTTCCGTTCGGCAAGTGGTTATCCAGGTGCAAAATATTGGCAGAACCGTGCAGATTATAACATCACTGCAACTTTGGATGATCAAAAAAATACGGTGACAGGTACAGTCACGATTACATATAAAAATAACAGCCCTGACCAGCTGCCTTATATCTGGTTACAGCTGGATCAGAATCTTTTTGAAGAACATTCAAGAGGTAACGGATTGATTAAAATGGGAAGCCGTTATGGTGCAAGAGGTGAGAAAGTAAATGGTGGGTATAAAATTACTGATCTGGCTGTTTCCCAAAAAGCGCAAGCCGTTAAATTCACCTCTATTGTAGAAGATACACGGATGCAGATTCGTTTGGATAAACCCTTAGCTGCTAATGGTGAACTGATTACTATAAAAATGAATTACTCTTTTGTAATTCCAATTAACGGATCAGACCGGATGGGACATTTAACTACTCAAAACGGAGAGATTTATTCGATTGCACAATGGTTCCCAAGGTTATGTGTTTATGATGATATACTGGGATGGAATACTTTACCTTATTGGGGGGCAGGAGAATTTTATTGTGAATATGGTGATGTAAACTATAGTGTTACTGCACCGGCTAACCATATTCTAATGGGTTCTGGAGAATTACTGAACCCTGAAGAAGTTTTCACCCCGGAACAATTGAAAAGATGGAATGCGGCAAAATTAAGTGATAAAACTATTTCGGTACGTACGGCAGATGAAGTGACAGACCCAAAATCACGTCCGGCAAAAGATAAACTTACCTGGAAATATAAAATGTCCAATACAAGAGATGTTGCTTTTGCTTCTTCTAAAGCTTTTGTGCTGGATGCAGCAAGGATAAACCTGCCTAGTGGTAAAAAGTCTCTGGCAGTTTCTGCGCAGCCAGTAGAAAGCAATGGTCAGGATGGTTATGGAAGAGGAGTAGAGTATGTAAAAGCTTCAATTGAGCATTACTCTGAGAAATGGTTTGAATATCCTTATCCGATGGCTGTTAATATTGCGTCAAACATTAGTGGGATGGAATATCCGGGTATCGTTTTTTGTGGTTGGAAAGCCAAAAATAAGCAGGCCTGGGGTGTTGTAGATCATGAATTTGGCCATAGCTGGTTCCCAATGATTGTGGGTAGCAATGAACGTAAGTATGGCTGGATGGATGAAGGGTTCAATACTTTCATTAATGGCATAGCATCAGAGGCCTTTAATAAAGGAGAATATAAAACTCCACACAATAACATGCAGTCAGCAGCTAAGGCTATCGCTAAACCGGAAAGAGAGTTCATTATGTTAAGCCCTGATGCGATGGTCGAAGCTAATATTGGAACAAACCTATACAGTAAACCAAGCTGGGGTCTTCAGCTTTTGAGAAATGAAATACTGGGCGCTGATCGTTTTGATTATGCATTCAGAAATTATATTAGCCACTGGGCTTTCAAACACCCTACACCTTTTGATTTTTTCCGTTCTATGGAAAATGGTGCCGGCGAAGATCTTGCCTGGTTCTGGAAAGGCTGGTTCCTTGAAAACTGGAAAATGGATCAGGCAATAACCAGTGTAACCCCTGTGAAACAAGGAGATCAGATTGAGCGTTACGATATTGTCATCACTAATTTAGAGCAGATGCCAATGCCTATTATTTTACAGGTGAGGACTAAAAGTGGAAAGACCGATACGATTAAGGTACCGGTTGATGTGTGGATGAGAAATAAGAGCTGGACAATTAGTTATCCGACTACTGAAGAGCTGCTTTCTGTGGAATTAGACCCTGAGAAAGTTTTGCCTGATGTGGATGTAACTAACAATACCTGGTTCAGGTAATTCTTTAGAAAGGCTCTTAAAAAAATAAAAGCCTTTAAAGGGCAGCGTACGTAAGTATGCTGCCCTTTTTTTGTGTGATATGAAATTTGTCTTGCTATTTAGAATAAATATAAATAGGTTTGTCGGAGTTATTATTCTTAATTATTCTAAATTAAAATTGACTGGTTTTTAACACAATCTATCGTTTAACCCTATGTCTGCTATACTATGAAAACAACAACAACATTCGACTTGACGGAGCTGCGCGTGCAAGCAGAACAAATCAATTTTAAGTCACTGATTAATTGCTATTGCCGGGAATTTAGTAATTGGGGCCGTTATGAAGGGATACCAAAATATGATCAGACCCTTGCCGATTATATGTCGGTAACTGGTTATACCGCTTTTTTAAAGTTTGACTTTACCAGTATTGGTACTGAGGTGTTTGCGCCTTTAGCTTACTTTTCAGAAAGCGGAGTTCATTCTTTTTTTTATCCGATTGTTGAACGAGACTGCGAAACAGACTCGATTAAAGAAATTGATCCAAAGCGTTTTATTGAGCTCGCCTCGGCGTTTGCAAAAAGCAGTTATCCTGATATTGATCCGGAAATTACATTGGGGCGGCTGGAAAACAGCATTAGTAATCTGGTAGGCTACCTGGCAGATTTCCAGGAAAACCAGCGTACGGCCAATCTGCCTGAACTTTCTTTTATAGCTGCGGAGCAATCTTTGATTCTTGGCCATAGTGTACACCCACTGCCAAAAAGCAGGGAAGGTTTTACTACTGAAGAACTGGCTCTGTATTCTCCAGAGACCGGAGGAGAGTTTCAATTACATTATTTTCTGATTCATCCGGACAATGTAGAGGAGAAAAGTTCGGAAGAGCAATTAATAACTACACAGCTAAGAAATGAAATTCTTGCTGAGGGTGATGAACAGCTCAGACGTATGCTTCAGCAATATCCTGACTGGAAGGTAGTGCCAGTACATCCATGGGAAGCTGCTTTCTTACTGAAGCAGCCAGAAGTTCTGGAAATGCAATCCAAACAGCTTTTACAAAACCTTGGAGAATTTGGTCCGCTATTTACAGCGACTTCATCTGTGCGTACGGTTTACAATGCTGAAAGTGAATGGATGTATAAATTCTCCCTGCATGTGAAAATTACCAATTCTTTCCGGGTCAATTATCCGCATGAACTACATCGTGGATATGATGCCAGCGTTTTGCTGAAAACACCCTGGGGACTAGGCTTGCAAAAGGATTTTCCGGAAGTACAGTTTATTACAGATCCGGCCTTTATAATGGTGAGATATCAGGGGCAGGTAATTGATGGATTCAGTACCAGTATCCGTCAGAATCCCTTTAGAGGAGAGGCCGCGAAACAGAATGTAGGCTTAGTGGCTTCTTTATCTCAGGACGGCGTATTAGGGCAGGCGCCAAGAATGCTCAACCTGATTAATGAGGCAGCAAAACGTCTGAACAGACCTGTTGAAGAAGTTGCTGTAGACTGGTTTAAACAATACCTGAAAATTGCAGTACGGCCGCTGGTCAGTATTTTCGATAAATATGGATTGGGTGGTGAGTTTCATCAGCAGAATATGATGGTTGGTTTCGATGACAATCTATTTCCAGTTAAACTCTATTTCAGAGATAACCAGGGATATTTTTTCCGTCAGGGCAAAGTAGAAGAGCTATTGACTGTGGTTCCTGATTTTGGTAAAGACGGCAGATCATTTATAGCTGAACCCCGTCTCATTAATTTTCTAGGCTATTATTTACTGGTTAATCACCTGTTGGGTTTAGTGAATGCTATAGGCCGAAGCCAGCTTGCAGATGAACAGGTTCTGATCAGTCTGCTTTACCAGGCATTCCAGGCGCAGGAGGAATCCGATACGACCGGGCTGATTGCGCATTTACTGAACAGTACCAAGCTGACCATTAAAGGCAATTTGTTAACCAATCTGAATAATATGGATGAGGCTAGTGCTCCGCGTACCCATCCAGCGGTTTATATAGACTTCCCGAATCCACTAAATAAACACTTCTTCTCTAAAAAGTTGATTAATCCTGAAGGTAAAGACATCCTTTTTAACCGCTATTTTGCTAAAGAAGATGTAGAAATTACCATTCGTGCAGTAGATATTGACCGCGATCTGGAAATGCTGCATGAGTGGTTCCATCGTGAACACGCCACAAAGATCTGGAAAATGAATTGGCCGCTTCGTCAGCTGGAAACCTTTTACCGCACCTTACTAGCAGGAAATATAGGACACAGCTATGTCGGTGAAGCCAATGGAATACCTACTTTTAATTTTGAAGTTTACTGGGCAAGCCGCGATGTCGTAGGTGCATATTATGATGCCTTGCCAACAGATTATGGTACACATCAATTTATTGCCCCAGTTGATCCTAAATTGAAATTTGCCTCTCCGTCTACGCAGTCTATCCTGGATTTTGTCTTTGCAGAACCCGAAGTAGGGAAGATGGTTGGTGAAGGCGCTGTGGATTCAATGGCATCCATTATGAATAAAGCTCATGTTGGTTTCAAAATTGAAAAGGTGATTGAGCTTCCGGATAAAAAGGCTAATCTCAATTTTTGTTACCGCGACTGGTACTGGGCCAAATTCCCGGCTGCTAAAGATTTTCAAAATAACCCGGTCCCTGAACTGAGTACTAAAAAAGATTAAGATGACAACTAAAAACCTAACAGGCAGCGTTGCGCCATTGGATCAGTCCATCTGGGAAAAAGTAAACCTGAATCTTTTAGCGAAGACACTTGCAGAGTTAATGCATGAAGAAGTCGCACGTCCGCAGGTCACCAGTACAGAAGAAGACGGCCTGATGCATTTCAGGCTCCATACCGATCATGAGAATATTTATTATACCTTTTCAGCTTATGCCAGGCTGCTGGATTACTGGCATATCCTTAAACCTTCTATTCAAAAGTTCGAAAACGGACAGGAAAAATCAGCAGCAGATGTCCCCGCCTTCTTTGTAGAGCAGCAGCAAAGTTTTGGCCTCAACTCTTTTACGCTGGCCCGTTATATAGAAGAGGTTTTGCATACTTTGTATGCTGATGCTTTTATCATTTCAAAAGGACGTATCGCAGTAGGCCAGCTAGCCGATGCAGATTACCAGACCATTGAACATCAAATGGAAGGTCATCCCTGGATGATCGTGAATAAAGGCAGGTTGGACTTTAACCATACCGATTACCTGAATTATGCACCCGAAGCAAATCAGCATGTTCAATTGCTGTGGATCGCAGTGCATAAAAGCCGTGCAACTTTTAATGCTGTAAAGGAAATTAATGAAGAAGCGTTTTTTGAAGCGGAACTGGGAAAAGAAAAACTAGTGCAGTTCAGAGCGATTTTATCAGCTAAAAACAGAGATGCTTCTGCCTACCTTTTTATGCCTGTACACGAATGGCAATGGAATAATAAGCTGCTGATTATTTTTGCTGCTGATATTGCAAACCAATTGCTGATTCCTTTGGAAACCGGTGATGATCTCTATTCTCCCCAGCAAAGTATCCGTACCTTTTTTAACCTGAGCAATCCCGGTAAACATTATGTTAAAACGGCTATTTCTATTTTAAACACAGGTACGGTGAGGGGATTGCCGCCAAAACAACTGGCTATTGCGCCACGTTTAACCAGCTGGCTGAAGGATATGCTGTTAAACGATATCTGTTTACAGGAAATGGGGCTGATCTTATTGGGAGAAGTAGCTACTATTGGCTATTTGCATCCCAGCTACAATGAAATTATAGATCCACCATTTCAGTACAATGAATTTTTGGGGGTATTGTGGCGGGAAAGTCCCGGACAATTTATTAAACCGGAAGAACAGCTCATGACCATGGCCTCCTTATTATACATAGATGATCAGGGACAGAGCTTTGTTGCAGAATTGATCAAAAAATCGGGTCTTTCTACAGAAGAATGGTTGATGAGTTATCTGAATGCTTACCTTAAACCGTTACTGCAAATTTATTATCAGCATTCAGTTTGTGTGAATCCGCATGGCGAAAATGTGATCCTTGTTTTCAAAGATTACGTTCCAGTAAGAATGATACTTAAAGATTTTGCAGGAGATATTCTGCTGAATGAAGAGGCTCAGGCAAAATTGCCAAAAGACTTTTCTGAGCATATGATCCTGTCCAGCAATCCTGAAAATGTTCCACTGGTTATTCTGATAGGTGTATTTGAAGCTTATTTCAGGTATCTGAGTGATATCCTTCAGACAGCTGCCGGTTATCCTGAAAAATCTTTCTGGAAATGCGTGTACAACGTGATTGAAACCTATCAGCAGGAGCATCCTGATCTGGAGGCTAAGTTTGAACGTTATAATCTGTTTGTTCCCACATTTAAGCGTCTTAACCTGAACAGTCAGCGTTTATTTAATGGCTATAAAGAAACAACTGGCTTCGCCAGATCACATAAAAGTGGTGCATTAAATAACCCTCTTTTATTGTTTAAAACAGTAGAAGTTTTAAAGGAGAATTAATGAAGACTTTTTTATTGCGTACCCGATCTATACTATTACTGCTCAAACAGGCTGTACAGGGCACAGAGAAAAAGTTCACCACTGGAGGGATTAACCGGGCCATTGTATTATTGTCTGTCCCAATGGTCCTGGAACTGGCTATGGAATCCTTGTTTGTCTTCGTGAATATTTATTTTGTCAGCAAGCTGGGGGCAGGTGCTATACTCATTGTTGGGATTACTCAATCCATAACCGCAGTAGCATATTCTGTAGCTATGGGCTTAAGTATTGCCGCCTCTACCATCATAGCCAGGCGTATTGGAGAGGCTAAATTCGAAAGTGCGGGTTCTGCGGCTATTCAGGCTATTTATGTCGGGGTGACCATTGGTGCTGCTATTGGCATTTCGTTATTTGTCTTCTCTAAGGAAATCATGCATGCTGTTGGCGCATCGAAAGAAATGGCTATACAGGGGGATGTGTTTTCTAAAATGATGTTAGGCAGTGTGTTTTTACTGATTCTCAGGATGCTGTTGAACGGGATTTTTAGAGGAGCAGGAGATGCTGCTATGGCTATGCGGAATTTATGGGTAGCTAACCTGATTAATATTGTGTTGTGTCCGATACTGATTTTTGGCTGGGGATTCATCCCTGCTTTAGGTTTGACAGGCGCAGCTTTAGCCACTTTGATTGCCAGGGTCATTGGTGTGATTTATCAATTTTGGTATCTGATTCAGGGCAGAGCAATTCTGATTATTGGCAGGGCACAGTTTGCTTTTGTCCCAGCCACTGTTAAAAGTATTTTGCGCTTGGGCTTTGCTGGTACTTTCCAGTATCTGATCCCTTCTTCAAGCTGGCTGGTTATGACTAAAATTATCACCCATTTTGGTGCTGATGCGTTTGCAGGATATATTATTGCGCAGCGGGTGGCTTCAGTAGCTACTATGCCAGCCTGGGGTATTGGAAACGCGGCAGGTGTGCTGACCGGGCAAAATATGGGAGCCAACCAACCAGAACGTGCAGAACAGACAGTTTGGCGGGCAGGTACTTTTAACATGTGCTTTTTATGTCTGGTTGCTTTATTCTGGCTGTTTTTTGCAAGGGATGTTATTGGGATTTTTACTAGTGTACCCGGTATACTGGATAGTGGTGTGCTTTATATCCGTTATCTGTCCATTGCTTATATCCTTTTAGGCTATACGATGGTTATTTCCAGGGCGCTGAATGCTGCCGGGAATGTCCGACAGCTCACCTGGCTATATGTGCTGATGTTCTATATCACTCAGCTTCCCTTAGCCTGGTTTCTTGGAATTACTATGGACTGGGGAACACAAGGAGTTTTCGTCGCTATTCTCACTTCCGAACTGGTGCTGGCTACTGCCTGCATTATCATCTTCAAAAAAGGAGACTGGAAAAAAACAAAAGTCTGAGGATTTAAAATCCTCAGCATAATTATCAAATCTTAAAACCACTACGATATGAATTTGTCACCAAAATTATTAGAAGTTTTTACTACTGCTCTGGCTGTCCCGGCAGATCAGATTACGGCGGATTTAGATTACCAGGGAATTCCTGAATGGGATTCCATGTCACATATGATCCTGATTGCGGAGCTGGAATCCAGCTATGCCATTACGATTGAAACTGACGACTTGCTGGAAATGACCAGTGTAACTAATGTGGTAGACCGATTGAAAAAATACGGCATCGAAGCATAAACTGTCCATCCTTCCGACCGAAAAACAAAAAATAAAGAACATGAGACTTTACGATTTAATACAGAGTAATCAGAACTTAGTTTACATTGATGCACTGACGGATACTTCATATAGCGTCAATGAGTTTCACCAATCGATAACAATCGAGGAAAGACAAGCTGTAGTTTTTCTGTATACAGATAATATGATTGGCTCAATAGAGGTTTTTTTGAACTTCTTACAGAGTCGTTTTACAGTGACCCTTTTAAGTCCGCAGTTGGATATCCAGTTTAAGTTAGAACTGGAAAAGGCTTATCAGCCTTATTATATTTATGATCCTTCGCGAACAGCAATTGATGGATTTCAAGCTTATGGCGCATCTAACCGGATTCAGTTGTTCAGGAACTTATCAGCGCCAGCTTATCCGGTAAATCCGGAGATCAAGTTATTGCTGAGTACTTCAGGTACCACTGGCTCTCCAAAATTTGTCAAGTTATCTGAAGAAAATCTGATTCAGAATGCACGGGCTATTCTGGAATTCCTTCCTATTGAAGGTACGGATGTGACTCCACTTAATGTGCCGATTATTTTTGTCTATGGCTTATCTATTTTTACGAGTAACTGCATTGCGGGTGGAAAAATGATCTGTACCAACAGAGATATTCTGCAAAAAACATTCTGGGAAGATTTTGACCATTATGGCTGTACTTCTATTGGAGGTGTACCTTATGTGTATGAAATGCTGAACCGCTTTGGCTTTTTCAAAAGAGAGCACCTTTCGTTAAGGTATATGACTCAGACGGGCGGTATCCTTAATCAGACTCTTGTTCAGGTTCTGGCAGAGTACGGAACTAAACATCGTCAACAGTTCTTTGTCATGTACGGGCAGACAGAGGCAGCGGGACGAATGGCTTATCTGCCGCCAAAAGATCTGTTTACGAAAAGCACATCTATTGGCATACCGATTAAAAATGGCCGGTTTGAAATTGACCCGGATAGTAATGAGCTGATTTATCTTGGAGCTAATATTTTTGGCGGTTATGCTAAAAGCCTGGCAGATTTAACCACGTTTCATCGTGCTGAACGTTTGCATACTGGTGATGTGGCGAGAAAAGATGAAGACGGGTATTATTATATCACTGGAAGGATCAAACGGATCGTCAAACTATTTGGCACAAGAATGAACCTGGATGAAGTAGAACTGATTCTCAAAAATGCTTTAGGAGGAGAAACATTTGTCTGTTTAGGGATTGAAGATAAATCTTTACTGGTACTTCATCTAAATGAAGAACTAGCAGCAGAAGCGGTGAAACAGGTGCTGAAGGAAAAACTAAGTCTGCACCCTACCATGATTAAAGTGAAATTTGTGGAGTCTGTTCCATTGACACCAAATGGTAAGATCGATTATAGTACGGCAGTGCAGCTGATCGATTAATGGAATCAAAAGTACAACTGCTAAATTGGGTTGTTATTTTAAAAAGTGCTTGTCTAAAAGACAAGCGCTTTTATGATAAGATAATTTGCCTTAATCAGCTTTAGGGGCAGCAGGGCGGCTAATGGTTAGCGGATCATTGAAGCTAATTGTAGTGGTATCACCAGAGGCTTCTGTTTCATAAATCTGAAGATCGAAATAACGGGCTGCGGCAATCATATGGTCAAAGATATCTGCCATAATATATTCATAGTCTGCCCATTTTGTGGTGCTGGTGAACGCATAAAGTTCAATTGGCAGTCCATTTGGGGTAGGGGCAAGATGTCTGACCATTATAGTCATCTTTTTGTGTGTCCCTGAATGGTTATTGAGATAGTTGTCAATATATTTTCTATACAAGCCGGCATTGGTCAGGTTTCTGCCATTGAGTAAAAGAGATTTATCAATCCCTAAACGTTCATTGCTCTTATCAATATCTTTTTGGCGGTGTTCAATGTAGCTGGTCAGAGACTGAATCTTTTTGTATTCTTCAACTTCTGCCGGAGTAATGAAGCGGATAGTCGCTTGTTTGATCAGAATAGCTCTTTTAATTCTTCTGCCACCAGATTCACTCATTCCACGCCAGTTTTGGAAAGAATCTGAAATCAGCGAATAGGTAGGAATGGTCGTAATGGTTTTATCAAAATTCTGGACTTTAACCGTAGTCAGGTTAATGGCGACGACATCGCCATCGGCTCCGTATTTTGTCATCGTGATCCAGTCTCCTATTCTTACGGTATCATTTGCAGTAACCTGAATACTGGCTACAAAACCCATGATCGTATCTTTAAACATGAGTAGCAGTACCGCAGATATGGCACCCATTGCTGTAAAAAAGGCAATAGGAGATTGTCCGGTTAAGTGTGAAAAGATAACTACGGCACCAATCAGATACAGGATCATCCTAACCACCTGGATATAGCTGTCTATTGGCTTTTCCCGGAAAGTAGATTTGGTACGCAGGTCATCGCCACCGGCTTTGATCAGGGCCATAATCATCCAGATCACAATAAATACCATATATACATCGGTAATGGCATTCATTGGTTTAATCATATCCGGAAAATCCAGAAATAGAACCGGAATTAAAGCATTGACCAGAACTAGCGGGGCGCATTGTGCGAGGAAATGGGGGAACCTGTTGTTTAATAAATGGTGGAAGAACTTGATTTTTGAACGTTTACTGAAACGGATCAAAACGATACGCAATATTCTTCTGACCACATGGTGGAAGGCATAAACAATAATAATCAGGGCAAAAAGGAGCAGGAAAAGATTGACAAAAGCTGCCATATCTTCGGGGACTCCCCATTTTACCAACAGGTTATAAGTCCAGCGACTGCTCGTATTTACGGTATGTGTAAGTTTAAACTCTCTCATTCAGGTTCCTCGATCTTCAGGAAGATCGCATTTAGCGGGCTTTAAAAAAACTTTCTTTTAATTTTTGTGCGTCTATTAATGGTTCTGGTTCATCTAGTCTGATTAGCCAGCCTTTTTGTTTCAATAACGGGATCTCTACTTTGGCTACAGAAAGATCTTTGCCTTTAATGTTCTCGCGATAAATGAGCGGTGCCGAAGGCTCCACATTTGCTGAAGTAGAGAATAAAACTTCAATATTGAATTTTGGCCACAATTGGATATCACCCAAATTTGCAGAGAAAATCTTTTTAGCACTGTGAGCAGGAATGATTGCTGCAAATTCGCCTTTGTAGTTTCCGCCTTTTTCAGTGGTTAAAGTGGCTAGTAATTGGAAAGAAGTTTCGTTCAGTAAATTGAAATGTGCCACTGCTGTGCTGTGCTGATCAGTAACCAGACCAAGGTAAACGCCTTCTTTTATAAATTCAGCAACCGGAACAACTGCTGCCTGACGGTTAGAAACTACGGTATTCTCATCTGGAATTTCACCATGGACTAAGGTTACTTTAGAAGCCTGAACCGGAATTTCAAAATCATTTGAATCCGTTACACCAATAGTGTCTTTATCTATTATACGGGTAATATATCCTTCTATATTTTCGTCTACAAAACGAACAAAATCGCCTAAATTCAAGTTCATATGATTGTTATTTAATGGAGTGGTTATGCTTTTCAATACAAACCTAAGGAATTATATAGAATAAAAAGGTGATGAAGGGGGACTGGTTTGGTGTGAAAGCACAATGAGTTTACGTCTAGTCCACGTTGAGTCCACGTATTTGTAAGAAAAGGTGGACTTAACGTGGACTAGATGTGGACTAGACGTGGACTAGAGTCGATGCGTTCTCCGCTTGAATTAGTTTCAATCAGCCAGTTTATATAAGCAAGTTTTTTATCTTTGCCAGTACAGGAAATTTTATGGCGGAAGAGAAACAAGTTAATAATCCATTACACGGTAAAACACTGGAGTTTATCCTTAAACAGTTGGTTTGGCATTATGGATGGCCAGAACTGGGTGTATTAATACGTATTGCCTGTTTTAATAATGATCCCAGCTTAAAGTCAAGTCTGACCTTTTTAAGGAAAACTGAATGGGCGCGTAAAAAAGTGGAGAAACTTTACCTGGACACTTTCCATTAAATTTTTGCCGGTTCTTTATCAAATCTTAAAAAATGTTAAATAGGAGTATTCTGAATCTGCGTACGGCTTAAAAAGCTTAGCTTTAAGGTATGTTTTACAGGATAACTCTTATTATTTTATTCTTCAGTTTTGTTGCTAAAAGTCAGGAGTTGAAAGGGACTGTCGCAGACAGGACTACTCAGCTAAGACTTGGACAGGTAGAAGTCCTGAATCGGCAGACGCGGAAAAAAACAACGACAAACGAGAAAGGCGAATTTAGTATTGCTGCTTATGTCGGTAACGTGCTTGTCTTTTATCAGCCGGGTTATATACCAGATACGCTTTTTTTAGTTGACCTGAAACCTGTAAAAAGATATTTGGCTCTCAATAATAAATTACTCCATACGGTCGTGATCAAAGCAGGTGCTTTCAACCCTGAGGTAGAATATGCTGAGGTATACAACAAAGCAAAATTTATAAGATTAGCTCAGAATAAACCTTTCATGCTTTCACCCTCCAGGCTTTTTGGTAAAGAAGGCCGGGATGCCAGGCGGTTCAAACGGAAGCTGGAGCTGGAAAAAAGCGAGCGTAAAATAGACGAAAGATTTAATGAAAGTGCCGTTACTTCCCTGACCCCATTGAAAGGAGCAGAGCTGGATTATTTTATGGTGCTTTACCGGCCCTCGCTCAAAGTGCTGGATAAATTGGATGAGGAAGATTTCAGATTCTATTTGATGAACGCTTATAAAATGTTTAAAGCTTTGCCTGATACGGGAAGAATTTCTCCGTCGCTGCGGGAAAAATAAACATTCTTTATCCCGTAATTAGCCTGTAAGTCTGTGTTTTCGTTTTTTTATGTTTCAATGGCATTAAATTATAGTTAACCCCTTGATTTATAAAATGTATTGTCTTACCTTTGCAGTCCCTTATTGAGGGGTAAAGTTTTTAATAACAATATAGAAAAAAACAAAAAACAATGCCAACCATTCAACAATTAGTTAGAAAAGGTAGAGTAGCACTGGAGTTCAAGAGTAAGTCTCCTGCGTTGGACAGCTGTCCACAGCGAAGAGGTGTATGTACACGTGTATATACCACTACCCCTAAAAAACCAAACTCAGCAATGCGTAAAGTTGCGCGTGTACGTTTGACCAATGGAAAAGAAGTTAACGCTTATATTCCTGGAGAAGGTCACAATTTACAAGAGCACTCCATTGTATTGATCCGTGGTGGTCGTGTTAAAGATTTACCAGGTGTACGTTATCACATCATCCGTGGAGCATTAGATACTTCAGGAGTTGCTGGTCGTAACCAACGTCGTTCAAAATACGGTACTAAACGTCCTAAACCAGGTCAAGTAGCTGCCGCACCAACAAAAGGTAAAAAGAAATAATTAGGAGGAACAGAAAATGAGAAAGTCAAAACCAAAAAAGAGAATTATCCTTCCTGATCCGAAATTTAACGATGTTCAGGTGACGAGATTTGTAAACAATATGATGTACGATGGAAAAAAATCTATCGCTTACTCTATTTTTTATGATGCAGTAGAATTAGCTGAGAAAAAAGCTGGTGAAAGTGGATTAGAAGTATGGAAACGTGCTTTAACTAATGTAATGCCTGCAGTAGAGGTTAAGTCACGCCGTGTTGGTGGTGCTAACTTCCAGGTTCCTACAGAAGTTCGTCCAGACCGTAAAATTGCTTTAGGCATGAAATGGTTAATTTCTTATGCACGCAGACGTGGTGAAAAAACCATGAAAGAAAAATTAGCAGGAGAAATCGTTTCAGCTGCTAAAGGTGAAGGCGCTGCAGTTAAGAAGAAAGAAGATACGCACAAAATGGCTGAAGCCAACAAAGCGTTCTCACATTTCCGTTTTTAATTATTGAAAACATAAGATGTCAAGAGATTTAAAATTCACAAGAAACATTGGTATTGCTGCGCACATTGATGCTGGTAAAACCACTACTACAGAGCGTATCCTTTATTATGCTGGTGTTAGTCACAAAATTGGTGAAGTGCACGAAGGTGCAGCAACAATGGACTGGATGGCACAAGAGCAGGAACGTGGTATCACGATTACTTCTGCTGCGACTACTGTTGGTTGGAAATATAGAGGACAAGATTACCATATTAACATCATTGATACACCGGGTCACGTGGATTTTACCGTTGAGGTAAACCGTTCACTACGTGTATTAGATGGTTTGGTATTCTTATTTTCTGCAGTTGATGGTGTTGAGCCTCAATCTGAAACTAACTGGCGTCTGGCTAACAACTATAACGTTGCCCGTATTGGCTTCGTCAACAAGATGGACCGTTCTGGTGCAGATTTCTTGAAAGTTGTTGCTCAGGTTAAAAGCATGTTAGGCAGTAATGCAGTTCCTTTACAATTACCTATCGGTGCTGAAGAAGGCTTTAAAGGTGTGGTTGATTTAATCAACAACCGTGGTATCGTTTGGAATGAGCATGATAAAGGTATGACCTTTACTGAAGTGCCAATTCCAGAAGATATGCTGGATGAAGTTGCTGAATGGAGAGAAAAATTATTAGAATCTGTTGCTGAGTATGATGAGTCTTTGATGGAGAAATTCTTCGAAGCTCCTGAAACTATCACTGAACGTGAAGTTTTAGACGCATTACGTCAGGCTGTGTTAGATGCTAAAATTGTACCTATGGTTTGTGGTTCATCTTTCAAAAACAAAGGTGTTCAAACAATGCTTGATTACGTGATGGAATTATTGCCTTCACCAATGGATCAGGAAGGTGTAATTGGAACTAACCCTAATACAGGTTTAGAAGTTTTACGTAAACCAAGTGAGGCAGAGCCTTTTGCAGCTTTAGCATTTAAAATTGCAACGGATCCTTTCGTAGGTCGTCTTTGCTTTATCCGTGTTTACTCGGGTAACTTAGAGGCTGGTTCATACGTTTATAACGCACGTTCTGAAAACAAAGAACGTATCTCCCGTATCTTCCAAATGCATGCAAACAAGCAAAATCCTATTCCAAATGTTGGAGCTGGTGATATTGCTGCGGTTGTAGGCTTTAAGGATATCAAAACAGGTGATACACTTTGTGATGAGAAAAACCCAATCATTCTGGAGTCAATGAACTTCCCTGAGCCGGTTATTGGTTTAGCTATTGAGCCTAAAACTCAAGCTGATGTCGATAAATTAGGTATCGGACTTTCTAAATTGGCTGAAGAAGATCCTACATTTAGAGTACAGACTGACGAGGATTCTGGTCAGACTATTATCTCTGGTATGGGTGAGCTTCACTTAGATATCCTGATCGACCGCTTAAAACGTGAGTTTAAAGTAGAGGTTAATCAGGGAGCGCCACAAGTTTCTTACAAAGAAGCAATCACTGGTACAATTCAACACCGTGAGACGTATAAAAAACAATCTGGTGGTCGTGGTAAATTCGCGGACATTCAAGTTGTTATCTCGCCGATCGATGCTGATTACGAAAAAGGTGGTTTACAATTTGTAAACGAAATTTCAGGTGGTTCTATTCCTCGTGAATTTATTCCTTCAGTTGAGAAAGGATTTGCTGCTTCAATGACTAACGGAGTTTTAGCTGGATACCCACTTCCAGATATGAAAGTTCGTTTAATTGATGGTTCATTCCACGCAGTCGATTCAGATGCTTTATCTTTCGAACTTGCTGCTAAAATGGCGTACCGTGAAGCATTACCTAAATGTAGCCCAGTATTGATGGAGCCAATCATGAAAATCGAAATCTTAACCCCTGAAGAAAACATGGGTGATGTTATCGGTGACATGAACCGTCGTCGTGGTCAGCTATTAGGTATGGATACACGTAATGGTTCTCAGGTAATTAAAGCAACTGTACCACTTTCTGAAATGTTTGGTTATGTAACTCAGTTACGTACAATCACTTCAGGTCGTGCAACGTCTACAATGGAGTTCGATCACTACGAACCAGCTCCAAGAAACGTTATGGAAGAAGTAATTGCTAAATCTAAAGGAAGAATTAAATCTTCAGATTAATAAAATAACCCGGCCGCCTGTTATTAATAGCTCTAACAGGCAGCCTTAAATAAAAATAAGATGAGCCAAAGAATCAGAATTAAATTAAAATCTTACGATTACAACTTAGTAGATAAATCTGCTGAGAAAATCGTTAAGACTGTAAAACCTACGGGTGCAGTTGTTAGTGGACCAATTCCATTGCCAACAGAAAAGAAAATCTTCACTGTTTTACGTTCACCACACGTGAACAAAAAAGCACGTGAGCAGTTTCAATTATGTGCATACAAACGTTTGTTAGATATTTATAGCTCTAACTCTAAAACTGTTGATGCTTTAATGAAACTTGAATTACCTAGCGGTGTTGAAGTAGAAATTAAAGTTTAATGCTTTTTTAGCTTACAAAACAAAAAGGCCTTCGGAATTTCCGAAGGCCTTTTTGTTTTGCTGTCATTCGTGTTATTCTGACAGATTATGCATGGAGGCTAAATCCCTCTGCTTTTATAATCGTCAAGCTTATTGCGTTCGTCTTGTAATTCTCTTGCTAATTTCTTTTCTTTTTCATTCGCCTTTACTTTATAAGCTTGATATTCCTGTGAAATTTCTTCATACAAGCCGGTTCTGTATTTAGCTTCATGAATACTTTTCGCCGATCTGATAGTGACAAAAGCAAAGCCTAATGCAAGGACAATAATCAAAGTCCAGACAATAGTGTTGTAAGTTCCTTTAGCAAAGGGAATCCCTAAAAAGGTAATCTCGTTAACCTTTGAGTTAGAAGAAGCCAGAGAGTTCTGATTTCCCTTAATCTGGTTATTTAGGTCGGTGATTGTTTTTGCCTGCTCCGTAATTTTTGCATTTGCATTTTTATAAGTACTGCGTTCTTTTCTGATCGAATCTGTTACACTTTTATAAAAAGAAGACAATCTGTATGGATTGATCAGTTTATAAGTGTTCAGTGTTTTTGATTTGGAAAGCATAAACTCATACTGTCCTCTTAAGCTAGGATCAGCTTTTGCGCTATCAACAGGCAATTTTACCTGAGCATTAGTTTGCATAAATGATAGGTTAATCATCACAAGGGTAAGGAGGGGGAATAAAAGTTTGTTCATTTGGAATAGATTATTTATAATTTAACAATGAGATTTTAATTTTATTGTGTTTTGATTGTAGATAGTATATTTGTCTCAATGTCGGTATTACTATTTACAATTATTGTTTTAGCGGGTGCTTTTTTAGCTGGATTAGTTGGTTCTTTAACCGGTTTGGGTGGCGGAGTGATCATAATTCCCTTATTAACACTGGTTTTAGGGGTTGATATTCATTATGCGATCGGCGCCTCCATTGTTTCTGTTATTGCGACTTCTTCTGGCTCAGCAGCTGCTTATGTCAAAGAGGGGATTACCAATATCCGGATTGGAATGTTTCTTGAAATAGCGACTACAATCAGTGCAGTAATCGGGGCAATTATTACTGTTTATATCAATCCAGGCTATATTGCTGTCATTTTTGGTTGTATTCTGCTTTTCTCTGCGGCAATGATGGTCCGGAAAAAAGTGGATCATTCGGATGACAAAGCAACAGGTGTGCTGGCCAATTTTTTTAAATTAAACGGGAGTTATCCAAGCGCGGATGGTACGGTTAAGTATGGTGTGCATAATGTCGTTGGCGGCTTTGTAATGATGTTTGTTGCTGGTATTATCTCTGGCCTGCTGGGGATTGGTTCTGGAGCTTTAAAAGTCGTAGCAATGGATAATATCATGCGTTTGCCTTTTAAAGTGTCTACAACGACTAGTAATTTCATGATGGGGGTAACTGCTGCTGCGAGTGCTATAGTATACTTACACCGCGGGCAAATTGACCCTGGGATAGCTATGCCAGTTACCTTAGGAGTGCTGACCGGAGCAACAGTCGGCTCTAAATTATTAGTGAAGACCAATACGGATAAACTTAAAATTATATTTGCAGTTGTGGTCACTTTTCTGGCACTGCAAATGATTTATAATGGATTAGCAGGAAAACTGTAATGAAGCAAACAGGTAAACATTATTTCGCGGATAAAGACATACAGGTTATTTTGGGTACTTTACTCCGGGTAGGGGTGATCGCTTCGATGCTGGTCGTTTTTATCGGAGCGGTGATTTATCTGAGCGGATATAGTCGTGAAATTATTGATTACAGCGTTTTTAATCCTACGAAAACAAAATATTCTTCTATTTTGGCTATCTTTCAGGGTCTCATGTCTTTAGACGGAAAAGCAATTATACAATTCGGTACATTACTTCTGATCTTTACGCCGGTTACACGGGTCGTGTTTTCGATTTTCGGCTTCTTAATTGAGCGCGATTATTTATATGTACTGATCGGTGTGTTTGTGTTGTGTGTAATTTTGATCAGTTTGAGTAACAAGCTAGTAGGATAAATAATGGCTTAACTGCCTTTTATCTGATCTCCCCCAAAATAATAGCACTTATTTACAAAATAAATTCGCTAACTATTTGATCATTAAGATTTATTTCTTATTTTTGCCCTCCCTTAAAGGGAATTGTATCCACCTTGAACGAAGCCCTACTGCTTCGATGGGTGTTAAATTAAAAATAGAAAATGTCAGGTATTATTGGAAAAAAAGTAGGAATGACCAGCATTTTCGACGCCGATGGAAAGAACATTCCATGTACGGTGATCGAAGCTGGGCCTTGTGTAGTTACACAGGTTAAGACCGCAGAGAAAGACGGTTACGTTTCAGTTCAGTTAGGTTTCGATGAAGCTAAAGAAAAGAACACCACCAAGCCTTTAAAAGGCCACTTTGCGAAAGCAAGCACAACTCCAAAACGTAAATTGGTAGAATTTGAACCGTTTGAAGAATCGTTGAATTTAGGCGATACTGTAACGGTTAACATTTTTGCTGAAGGCGATTTTGTTGATGTAGTTGGTACTTCAAAAGGTAAAGGTTTTCAAGGTGTTGTGAAACGCCATGGATTTGCGGGTGTGGGTGGACAAACTCACGGTCAGCATAACAGAATGCGTGCGCCAGGTTCATTGGGTGCGGCTTCGTATCCAGCACGTGTATTTAAAGGTATGCGTATGGCAGGTAGAATGGGTGGAGATAGAGTGAAGGTTCAGAACTTACAGGTTTTGAAAGTTTATGCAGATCAAAATCTTGTTGTAGTTAGTGGTTCCATTCCAGGAGCTAAAGGTTCTTACGTAATCTTAGACAAGTAAGCAGATGGAATTAAATGTAGTAAACATTTCAGGAAAAGAGACAGGTGCCAAGGTGCAACTTCCTGAGTCGGTATTTGGTGTAACACCTAGCGATCATGCAATTTATTTAGATGTTAAACAGTATTTGGCTAATCAACGTCAGGGTACTCACAAGTCTAAGCAACGTAATGAAATCGCTGGTTCAACACGTAAATTGTACAAACAAAAAGGTACTGGTGGTGCTCGTGCGGGTAGTATCAAATCTCCTTTGTTCAATGGTGGTGGTCGTGTATTCGGTCCTCAACCACGTGATTACAGTTTTAAACTGAACAAAAAATTAAAATCACTGGCACGTAAATCTGCGTTGTCATACAAAGCACAGGATGCTAACATCCTTGTTTTAGAAGATTTTACTTTCGATTCGATCAAAACTAAAAATTACATCGCGTTAGTTAATGCTTTAAGCTTAACTGGTGAAAAAACTTTGCTGGTTTTACCTGTACAGGATAACAATATTTATTTATCAAGCAGAAACATTCAGAAAGTAAAAGTAATTACAGTAGATCAGATCAATACATATGATGTGTTAAACTGTAGCAAACTTTTGTTAACTGCAAATACTGTTAAAACATTGGAGGAGGCGTTTGCCAAGTAATATGGAATTTTTAAAAAAACCAATACTAACCGAAAAAGCTTCTGCCCTTACAGAAAAGTCTAGTCGCTTTACTTTCCAGGTAGAACACAAAGCAAATAAATTGCAAATTAAACAAGCTATCGAAAAAATGTATGGTGTTAACATTCTTGCAATCAATACTATGATTGTAAACGGAAAGTTAAAATCAAGAAATACAAAAGGTGGTTTAGTTACGGGTCGTAGCCCGAAATACAAAAAAGCGATTGTTACTCTGGCAGCAGGTGAAACAATTGATTATTACGCGAACATTTAATAAGAATTGAATATTTTATAACTATGGGCTTAAGAAAATTTAAACCAGTCACTCCGGGTACCCGCTTTAGAGTTGGGGCCAGTTTTTCGGAGATTACAGCAACCAAGCCCGAAAAATCATTGGTTGTTTCTTCTAAGAAATCGGGAGGACGTAACAATACAGGAAAGATGACTATGCGCTACATGGGTGGTGGTCACAAAAAATCTTACCGTTTAATTGATTTTAAACGTGATAAGTTTGATATTCCTGCAACAGTTGCTACTGTTGAATACGATCCTAACCGTACTGCACGTATCGCATTATTACATTATGCTGATGGTGAGAAGCGTTACATTATTTCGCCAGAAGGATTACAAGTAGGGCAAAAAGTATTGTCAGGCGATACTGCAACTCCAGAAATTGGAAATGCTTTAAAATTATCAAATATTCCATTGGGATCGATTATACACAACGTGGAGATTCATCCAGGTCGTGGAGCTCAATTGGCTCGTAGCGCTGGTGCTTATGCACAATTAGCGGCTCGTGATGGTAAATATGCAACATTGAAAATGCCATCAGGTGAGACAAGATTAATCTTGACTACTTGTTTAGCAACAATCGGATCTGTTTCAAATTCAGATCACGCAAATGAAGTATTAGGTAAAGCAGGTCGTAAACGTTGGTTAGGACGTCGTCCTAGAACACGTCCAGTTGCGATGAACCCTGTCGATCACCCAATGGGTGGTGGTGAAGGTCGTTCATCAGGTGGTCAGCCAAGATCAAGGAATGGTATGTATTCTAAAGGCTTCAAGACCCGTCAACTTAAAAAATACTCAAATCGTTTCATCATAGAGAAAAGGAAGAAATAATGGCTCGTTCGATTAAAAAAGGACCTTATATTGACCATAACGTAGAGAAGAAAGTAGTATCTATGAATGATTCAGGCAAAAAGTCTGTCATTAAAACTTGGTCTCGCAGATCAATGATCTCACCAGATTTCGTGGGTCATACATTTGCAGTGCATAACGGTAATAAATTTATACCGGTATACGTAACAGAAAACATGGTTGGTCACAAGCTGGGAGAGTTTGCTCCAACCAGAACATTTAGGGGTCACTCTGAAAAGAAAAAATAATTAAGAGATGGAAGCAGTAGCGAAATTAAACAATTGTCCAACCTCACCACGTAAGATGCGTTTGGTTGTAGATCTTATCAGAGGTGAGCGTGTTGAGAAAGCATTACATATTTTAAAATTTACCAATAAAGAAGCAGCAATCAGAGTTGAAAAACTTTTATTGTCAGCGATCAAAAACTGGGAAACTAAAAATGAAGGTTCTCGCCCTGAAGAAAACCAATTATATGTGAAAACTATAATGGTTGGTGGCGGCCGTCAGTTGAAAAGACTGAGACCAGCACCTCAAGGTCGTGGTTACAGAATACGTAAGCGTTCTAACCATGTGACTTTGATAGTAGATAGTAAAAACGTTGAAACTCAAACTAATTAGTAGAAATGGGACAAAAAGCACATCCAATAGGAAACAGGTTAGGAATCATCAGAGGTTGGGATTCTAACTGGTTCGGTGGCAACAACTATGCTGACAAATTAGTTGAGGACGAAAAAATAAGAAAATATCTTTCTGTGCGTATCGCAAAAGGAGGAGTAGCTAAAGTAGTTATCGAACGTACGTTAAAACGTATCACTGTAACTATCCACACTGCACGTCCGGGTATCGTGATCGGTAAAGCAGGAGCTGAGGTTGATAAGATCAAAGAAGAGTTAAAGAAATTGACTAAAAAGGAAATTCAAATTAACATTTTTGAGATCAAACGTCCTGAGCTTGATGCACAACTGGTAGCAGAAGGTGTAGCAAAACAATTAGAAGCAAGAATCTCTTTCCGTAGAGCCATGAAGTCAACTATCGCATCAACAATGCGTATGGGTGCTGAAGGGATCAAAATAATGACTTCAGGTCGTTTAGGTGGAGCAGAGATGGCTCGTAACGAGCAGTATAAAGAAGGAAGAATTCCTTTGCATACTTTCCGTGCTGATATTGACTATGCATTAGCTGAAGCATTAACTACCTATGGTAAGATTGGTGTTAAAGTATGGATCTGTAAGGGCGAAGTTTATGGTAAACGTGATCTTTCTCCAAACATTGGTGCAGTAAGTAACGCTCCTGGTAAAGGTGGCAGACCTGAAGGTGCTTTTGGTGCAGGTGGCAGAGACAGAGATAACCGTGGCGGTGGTGACAGAAGAAACGACAACAAAGGTGGTCGTGGAAGAGGTCCGGGTCAAGGTGGTCCAGGTCAAGGCGGTCCAGGTAGAGATAATAGAGGCGGAAATACTCCTAACAGAGGTCCTCGCAAATAATTAGTTAACAGATCGTTTTACGATAATATTAAGATAAAATGTTACAGCCAAAAAGAACGAAGTTCAGAAAGATGCAAAAGGGCAGAATGAAAGGTTTAGCTACACGTGGAGCTGAATTGTCATTCGGGTCTTTCGGGATTAAATCTTTAGAGGCGACCTGGATTACAAGTCGTCAGATAGAGGCAGCCCGTATTGCGGTAACTCGTTTCATGAAACGTGAAGGCCAAGTGTGGATTAGAATTTTCCCGGACAAACCGGTTACTAAGAAACCAGCTGAAGTACGTATGGGTAAAGGTAAAGGTGCTCCAGAGTACTGGGTAGCTGTTGTTAGACCAGGACGCATCATTTTTGAAGCAGAAGGTGTATCACTTGAAATTGCTAAAGAAGCAATGAGATTAGCTGCTCAAAAATTACCTATCCAAACAAAATTTGTAGTACGTAGAGATTACGTAGAAGCATAAAAAGAGTTTTGGGGTCAATGTTGTAAGTAACTTGTTTTTATAACCGCTAGACCCAGAACATAAAAATTAATAAAATGAAGAACTCAGAAATCACAGGGCTTTCAAAAGAAGAACTAGTAGTCAGGATTGCAGAAGAGAAAGAAAACTTAGTTAAGTTAAAATTTGCACATACAATTTCGGCTATAGAGAATCCTACCCGTATTACTAAGGTAAGAAAAGACATCGCCCGATTAAATACTGAAATGACTAAGCGTAATGCTGAGTCAGCTAGTGAAACTAAATAACTTTAGAGTCGAAATGGAAAGACAATTAAGAAAAACAAGAACCGGGTTGGTGGTAAGCAACAAAATGGATAAGTCTGTTGTTGTAGCGGTAGAACGTAAAGTGAAACACCCGATCTATGGTAAGTTTGTTAAGAAAACTACCAAATTTATGGCTCATGACGAGAAAAACGATTGTGGTATTGGTGATACAGTACTTATCATGGAGACTCGTCCGCTGAGTAAAAACAAGAACTGGAGATTAGTGGAAATTTTAGAAAGGGCTAAATAACATGGTACAACAGGAATCAAGATTAAACGTAGCCGATAATAGCGGCGCAAAACAAGTATTGGTTATCCGTGTACTTGGTGGAACCGGAAAAAGATACGCTTCTATTGGTGACAAAATCGTTGTTACCGTTAAAAGTGCATTGCCTTCAGGTAACATTAAAAAAGGAACCGTTTCTAAAGCCGTTGTTGTAAGAACGAAGAAAGAGATCAGACGTAAAGATGGTTCTTACATCCGTTTCGACGATAATGCAGCAGTCTTATTAAATGCACAAGATGAGCCGCGTGGAACACGTATTTTTGGCCCGGTAGCGAGAGAACTGCGTGAGAAACAATTCATGAAGATTGTATCATTAGCACCGGAGGTATTATAATATGAAAAATAAAGTAACTGTTCAGCCAAAAATTAAAATCCGTAAAGGAGATTTAGTAAAGGTTATCGCTGGTGATTCAAGAGGCCAGGAAGGTAAAGTGCTTTCAGTATTAATTACTAAAAGCAGGATACTGATAGAAGGTGTAAACCTTGTATCTAAACATACAAAACCAAATGCTGCTACTCCAAATGGAGGTATCATTAAAAAAGAGGCTGCTCTTCATATTTCTAACGTTGCGTTAATTGATCCTAAATCAGGAAAAACTACGCGTGTTGGCAGAAAGCTTAATGCTGATGGGAAATTAGTTAGGGTATCTAAAAAATCAGGAGAGGAGATCAAATAATGACTTACATACCAAGATTAAAGACTAAATACAAAGAGGAAATTGTAGCTGCTCTTAAAGAGAAGTTCAATTACAAAAGCGTAATGCAAGTTCCTAAGTTAGAGAAGATAGCTGTCAACCAAGGTGTTGGTCGTTTCTCTGTAACTGACAAAAAGATTATGGACAGTTCTATTTTAGAAATGAGCACAATCACAGGTCAGCAGGCAGTAGGTGCGAAATCTAAAAAAGATATCTCAAACTTCAAATTACGTAAAGGTATGCCAGTTGGTGTACGTGTAACTTTACGTGATAACAACATGTTTGAGTTTTTAGATCGTTTAATTTCCGTAGCTTTACCACGTATCCGTGATTTCAAAGGTATTAACGATAAAGGGTTTGATGGAAAAGGTAATTACACATTAGGTATTACTGAACAAATCATCTTCCCTGAGATCAACATCGACAAAATCTCTAAGATTTTAGGTATGGATATTACCTTTGTAACTTCAGCAACAACTGATGTTGAAGCATTGGAACTTTTAAAGCAATTTGGATTACCGTTTAAAAACCAAACCCTTAATACAGATCAATAATGGCAAAAGAAGGTGTAAAAGCTCGCGAAATTAAGCGCCAGAGATTGGTAGCTAAATATGCAGATAAACGTGCAGAATTAAAAGCTGCAGGTGATTTCGAAGGATTAGATAAGTTACCAAAAAACTCATCACCAGTACGTTTACACAACCGTTGTAAATTAACTGGCCGTCCACGTGGTTACATGCGTACTTTCGGTATATCAAGGGTTACATTCCGTGATATGGCATTAGCAGGAAAAATTCCTGGAGTTACCAAAGCAAGCTGGTAAAATCGTTTTACGTTAGAGAGTTTTACGCATCATGCGTTTAACTTCTAACGTTATACGTTTAAATAGAAAAATTAACCGATGGAAGGTCGCTCCGAATAGTTCGGAAAGGAAACCACTATCACAAATCAACAAAGATGAATACAGATCCAATAGCAGATTATCTTACAAGAGTAAGAAATGCCATTAAGGCAAATCACAGAATTGTAGAAATTCCTGCATCAAATCTTAAAAAGGAAATTACTAAAGTACTTTTTGACAAAGGTTACATTGCCAACTACAAGTTTGAGGACACAACAGTTCAAGGAACGATTAAAATCGCTTTGAAATATAATCCTATAACTAAAATACCTGCTATCCGCACATTGATGCGTATCAGCAAGCCAGGTTTAAGGCAGTATGCAGGCGTTGATAATATGCCAAGAGTATTGAACGGTTTAGGTATCGCTATCTTGTCTACTTCAAAAGGAGTTATGACTGATAAAGAAGCAGCCAGACTAAACATTGGTGGCGAAGTTTTGTGTCACGTTTATTAATTAAAGGAGGATAGCAAAATGTCAAGAATAGGAAAAGCCCCAATTAATGTACCTGCTGGAGTAACAATTACAGTTGATAAAGATAATTTAGTAACTGTAAAAGGCCCAAAAGGTGAATTACAACAAGCAGTTGATGTAGACATCACTGTTTCTCAGGAAGACGGTGTTGTTACTGTAACACGCCCGACTGAACAAAAAAGACACAAAGCATTGCACGGTTTATACCGCTCATTGTTAAACAATATGGTTATTGGTGTAACAGAAGGTTACAAAATATCTCAAGAATTAGTTGGTGTGGGTTACCGCGCAACTAACACAGGTAATACACTTGATCTTGTTTTAGGTTATTCTCACCATTATGTGTTCCAATTACCAGAAGAGATTAAAGTAACTACTACCTCAGAAAAAGGTCAGACTCCTAAAATCATTTTAGAAAGTATTGACAAACAACTGATCGGTCAGGTAGCAGCGAAAATCCGTTCGTTACGTGCACCAGAGCCATATAAAGGTAAAGGTATCAAGTTTGTAGGCGAAGTGTTAAGAAGAAAAGCAGGTAAATCAGCTTCTAAAAAATAATCATCATGGCAGGGAAAAAATTATCTCGTAGAGATCGTATAAAAAAAGGAATCAGAAAAAGACTTACCGGTTCTGAAAGCCGTCCACGTTTATCAGTTTATAGAAGCAATAAAGGAATTTATGCTCAAATCATTAACGACGTAACTGGAAGCACAATCGTATCAGCATCATCATTATCGAAAGATTTTTCGGCTAATGGGAATAAATCAGAGCAATCTGTAGCTGTAGGTAAATTAGTAGCTGAAAAAGCAATCGCAGCTGGCATTAAAGAAGTTGTTTTCGATAGAAATGGCTATTTATACCATGGTCGCGTAAAATCGTTGGCAGAAGGTGCCCGTGAAGCTGGTTTAGTATTTTAATCTGAAAATAGGATAAGAATGTCAACTATCAATATAAAAAGAGTTAAGACTAGCGAGGTCGAATTAAAAGACCGTTTAGTTAGTATACAACGTGTTGCCAAAGTAACCAAAGGTGGACGTACTTTCAGTTTCTCAGCTATCGTAGTTGTTGGAGATGAAAACGGAATCGTAGGTTATGGTTTAGGTAAAGCAAAAGAGGTAACTGAAGCAATTGCTAAAGGTATCGATGATGCTAAAAAGAACTTAGTAAAAGTTCCTTTATTAAACGGTACTGTTCCTCACGAACAAATCGGTAAATTCTCAGGTGGTTTTGTATTAATCAAACCAGCTGCAGTAGGTACTGGAGTTATCGCGGGTGGTGCAATGCGTGCTGTATTAGAGAGTGCTGGTGTACACAACGTATTAGCAAAATCAAAAGGTTCATCAAATCCTCACAACGTGGTAAAAGCAACAGTAGATGCTTTAACGAAAATGCGTGATGCTTATACCATCGCTCAACAACGTGGTGTTGATTTAAACAAAGTTTTTAACGGATAAGAACATGGCTAAGATCAGAATAACCCAGGTAAAAAGTATCATTGACAGAAGCGAGCGTCAAAAAAGAACTATGCAGGCATTAGGTTTAAAAAAAATGAACCAGTCTGTTGAAGTTGAAGCTAACGCTGCTATCATTGGGATGGTAAGAAAAGTGAATCACTTAGTTGCTATCGAAAGTATATAATTCGCAGAGGTTGTAAATTAGTAATTAATTGCTAATTTGCAACCTCTGTATATGTTTAACCGTTGCCCTGATTAGTGAAAGCGAAGGGCAGCACAATAAGTTTCAAAAATGAACTTAAGTAATTTAAAACCTGCATCAGGTTCTACTAAAAATAGTAAAAGAATTGGTCGTGGTACTGGTTCTGGTCGTGGTGGTACTTCCACTCGTGGTCACAAAGGTGCTGGATCTCGTTCTGGTCACAAAACTAAAATCGGTTTTGAAGGTGGGCAGATGCCATTACAACGTCGTGTACCTAAGGTTGGTTTCAAACCAATTAACCGTACAGAATATGTAGGTGTTAACTTGGACGTTATCCAGGAATTAGCAGAAAAATTCAGCCTGACTACAATTGATTTTGCAATCTTGCAAGATCATGGTTTAGCTCACAAGAATGATCTTGTTAAGATCTTAGGACGTGGTGAATTAAAATCTAAAATCGAAGTTAAAGCACATGCTTTTTCTGCAACTGCACAGAAAGCTATTGAAGCTGTTGGAGGCTCAATAGAAAAATTGTAATTAATTATAATTAATGAAGAAGCTCTTTACTACTTTAAGTAATATTTGGAAAATTCAAGAATTAAAAGAGCGTATAGTATTTACGCTCGTAATTCTTTTGGTCTACAGGTTTGTTTCGCACGTGGTTTTACCAGGTGTTGATGCAACAGCCTTAGGCGATAATCAGAAATCTGGAATTCTGGGTCTGTTGGATATGTTTGCGGGGGGATCTTTCTCTCGTGTATCTATTCTCGCGCTTGGGGTAATGCCATATATTTCTGCGTCAATCGTAGTTCAGTTATTAGGGATCGCTGTTCCTTCTTTCCAGAAAATGCAAAAAGAAGGAGAGAGTGGCAGAAATAAACTAAATCAGATTACCCGTTACTTAACTGTAGCTATTACAGCTGTTCAGGCTGTTGGTTATGTAAAGACTCAGGTTCCGCCAGAAGCAATTCTGATTGATCACACTTTATTCTTTGTTCTTGCAACATTTGTTTTATCTGCAGG
Source organism: Pedobacter sp. PAMC26386 (assembly GCA_014302835.1). Taxonomy (GTDB): domain Bacteria; phylum Bacteroidota; class Bacteroidia; order Sphingobacteriales; family Sphingobacteriaceae; genus Pedobacter. Next base: position 3,994,703 of record CP060294.1, on the reverse strand, counting down.
TACTTTGTTTGTGATGTGGTTAGGAGAGAAAATCACTGATAAAGGTATTGGAAATGGTATTTCATTAATCATCATGGTTGGTATTATTGCGCGTCTTCCGGTAGCTTTACAACAGGAAATCAGTTCAAGATTCGTTGGAGACGGTGGCTTAATCGCGCTGGTTCTGGAGATCGTAGCACTGTTTGCTGTGGTAATGTTTACTATCCTTATTGTTCAGGGTGTCCGTAAGGTGCCGGTTCAATATGCGAAACGTATTGTTGGTAACAGACAATTCGGAGGAGTAAGACAATATATTCCATTGAAAGTGAATGCTGCAGGTGTAATGCCAATCATCTTTGCTCAGGCACTGATGTTTATTCCAACTACAGTTACTCAGTTTTTTCCTAAATTGCAGAACACGTGGTTGATCCAGTTTAGTGATCCAACTTCACTGGCTTACAGTTTAACGTTTGCATTTTTAATCATTGCTTTCACATTCTTCTATACTGCGATTACAGTTAATCCGGTACAGATGTCTGATGACATGAAGAAAAATGGCGGTTTCATTCCAGGTATTAAACCAGGTCTGTCTACTTCATCGTACATTGATGATGTAATATCTAAGATCACCTTTCCAGGTTCTGTATTCTTAGCTATTATCGCTATCCTTCCATCGATTGCTGTTAAATTCGGTATCAAATCTGAATTCGCGCATTTCTATGGTGGTACATCTCTGCTAATCTTAGTAGGTGTTGTATTGGATACTTTACAACAGATTGAAAGTTATTTATTAATGCGTCATTATGATGGGTTAATGAAAACAGGAAGAGTAACAGGTCGTACCGGTGTAGCAGCTGCTAATACTAGCAGTAGCAATGCTGTAATTTAATATTGAATGTCTAAGGTTTATTATAAGTCTCCCGAAGAGGTAGAGCTAATCAGAGAAAGCTCATTACTGGTGTCTAAGACACTCGCAGAAGTTGCGAAGATCATTGCACCCGGAGTTACAACGATGCAGTTAAACAAACTCGCGGAGACTTATATACAAGATAACGGAGCAATACCTGCATTTCTAAACTATAACGGATTTCCATATTCGCTTTGTATTTCCCCGAACGAACAAGTTGTTCATGGGTTTCCAGGTGATTATGTGATACAGGAAGGCGATTTAATTTCTGTTGATTGTGGTGTTATTAAAAATAATTTCTTTGGTGATTCGGCTTATACTTTTTCTATCGGAGAAATTAGCCCTGAGCGTCAGAAGTTAGTAGATATCACTCAGGAATGTTTAAAACGTGCTATTGATAAAGCTGTTGTCGGATCCCGTATCGGTGATGTTGGGTTCGCAGTTCAGTCTTTAGCAGAAGAGAACGGTTTTGGTGTAGTGAGAGAGCTTGTCGGTCATGGTGTTGGTGTTAAATTACATGAGAAGCCTGAAGTACCAAATTACGGGAAACGGGGCACTGGGATGAAATTAGAGGAAGGAATGGTAATTGCCATAGAACCAATGATTAATGCCGGGACTGCTAATGTAAAGTTTTGGTCTGATGGTTGGACTGTTACTAGTCGTGACAATTCTCCGTCGGCACATTTTGAGCATACAATCGCGGTTAAAAAGGGGAAAGCGGATGTTTTATCCACGTTTTCTTTTATTGAAGAAGTTTTAAAAGAAAAAAGGTAAATAATTAAATATTTTTATTTAATTTTGCAACCCTGTTTAATAGCAGCTAATCAAGTAAAAATCAATATTATATGGCTAAACAAGCCTCGATTGAACAAGACGGTGTAATAAGAGAAGCATTATCAAATGCCATGTTCCGCGTAGAGCTGGAGAATGGTCATGAGATTATCGCTCATATCTCGGGTAAAATGAGGATGCACTACATCAAAATATTACCTGGGGACAAAGTAAAATTAGAGATGTCGCCTTACGATTTATCAAAGGGCAGGATTACTTATAGATATAAATAAAATGAAAGTTAGGTCATCAATTAAAAAACGCAGCGCTGATTGCAAGATTATTCGTCGTAAAGGTAAACTTTACGTGATCAACAAAAAAAATCCTAAGTACAAGCAGCGTCAAGGTTAAGAGAAAATTATTGAGGTATGATTAGATTGATAGTACAGGTTACTCAATCTGTCGTCAAATAATCAAACATTTAGTACAAATATGGCAAGGATATCAGGTATAGATTTACCAAGAAACAAAAGAGGCGAAATTGGACTAACTTACATCTTCGGTGTAGGCAGATCAACTGCTCAGCGTATATTAACTGAGGCAGGTATCGATTTTAGCAAAAAAGTACAAGACTGGTCTGATGATGAGTTATCAGCGATTCGTACAATCATTAACGACGGAATTAAAGTAGAAGGTGCTTTACGTTCTGAAGTTCAGTTAAACATTAAACGTTTAATGGACATTGGTTGTTACCGCGGATTACGTCACAGAAAAGGTTTACCGGTACGTGGACAACGTACTAAGAACAATTCTCGTACTCGTAAAGGCAAGAGAAAAACAGTTGCTAACAAGAAAAAAGCTACTAAATAAAATTAGTAACGAATAATAATTATGGCTAAGAGTAAAAAAGTAACCAAAAAGCGTATTGTTGTTATTGAACCAGTTGGTCAAGCACACATCAATGCGACTTTTAATAATATCATTGTTACCCTAACAAATAACAACGGTCAAACTATTTCATGGTCTTCAGCTGGTAAAATGGGCTTCAAGGGTTCTAAAAAGAACACTCCATACGCTGCCGGACAAGCTGCATCTGATTGTGGTAAAGTAGCTTTTGATTTAGGTCTGCGTAAAGTAGAAGTTTTTGTTAAAGGTCCAGGTTCAGGTCGTGAGTCTGCAATTAGAACATTGCAAATCTCTGGTATCGAAGTTACCTCAATCAAAGATATTACACCGCTTCCACACAATGGATGTCGTCCTCCTAAGAAGAGAAGAGTTTAATTTATTAATTTTTAAAGCTAAGAGTCTGCAGCTTAAGGTTGTATGATACTTTAAAACAAAAAGCAATGGCAAGATATACAGGACCGAAGTCCAAAATCGCGCGTAAATTCAGAGAACCAATTTTTGGTCCTGATAAAGTATTAGATAGAAAAAACTATCCTCCTGGACAACATGGTGCGTCTAAAAGAAGAGGTAAACAATCTGAGTACTCAGTACAGTTAATGGAAAAACAAAAAGTTAAATATACTTATGGTGTATTAGAACGTCAGTTCCGTAACTTGTTTACTAAAGCATCTTCCCGTCAGGGCATTACAGGTGATAACTTATTACAATTATTAGAAGCTCGTTTAGATAATACAGTTTATAGATTAGGTATTGCAACTACTCGTTCTGCTGCTCGTCAGTTAGTTAGCCATAAACACGTAACAGTGAACGGTGAAGTAGTAAATATCCCTTCATATCAATTGAAAGCTGGTGATGTTATTGCAGTTCGTGAGAAATCTAAAACTCTTGAAAGCATCACTAATTCAGTAGCAGGAAGAGTAATCAATAAGTTTAATTGGTTAGATTGGAATGCATCAGAATTAAGCGGTAAGTTCTTAACTTATCCGAATCGCGACGAGATTCCAGAAAATATCAAAGAAAACCTTATTATAGAGTTGTACTCTAAGTAATAGATTTAGTTAAAGCCTTTTATACAGGCTTTAACTATTTTACGTTACATAATTTTAATAACGATCTAAAAACATTATAAATGGCAATTTTAGCATTTCAGAAACCCGATAAGGTCATCATGCAGAAATCAACGGATTTCGATGGTATATTTGAATTTCGTCCTTTAGAACCCGGTTTCGGTGTAACAATTGGTAATGCCTTAAGAAGAATTCTTCTTTCTTCTCTTGAAGGTTATGCCATTACAAGTATTCGTTTTTCTGGCGTATCACATGAATTTTCTACAATGAAAGGTGTTGTAGAAGATTTAACTGAAATTATCCTTAATTTGAAACAAGTTCGTTTTAAAAAAGCTGGTGATTCAGGAGAATCTGAAAAAGTCTTTATTGTAGTTAATGGCCAGGATCAATTTCTTGCAGGTGATATAACTAAGTTCTCTAACAACTTCGAAGTCCTTAACCCGGAATTTGTTATTTGTAACATGGAGAAATCAGTTACTTTAGAGGTAGAATTAACTATCAATAAAGGACGTGGTTATGTTCCGGCTGAAGAAAACAAAATTAATGATGCTGTAGTTGGTGTAATCGCTATCGATTCGATCTTTACTCCAATGAAAAATGTAAAATACACGATTGAAAATTACCGTGTTGAGCAAAAGACAGATTATGAGAAATTAATTTTAGATATCTCTACTGACGGATCTATTCATCCTGAAGAAGCATTAAAAGAAGCGGCTAAAATTTTAATTCAGCATTTCATGCTGTTCTCTGATGAGAACTTAGTATTAGAATCTCAGGCTAAAGAAGAAACTAAAGAAGTTGATGAGGAAATTTTACATATGCGTAAAATCCTTAAAACTGAATTAGTTGATCTTGATTTATCAGTTCGTGCGTTAAACTGCCTAAAAGCAGCGGATATCCGTACCTTGGCTGATTTAGTCTCTTATGATGTAGCTGATATGTTAAAATTCAGAAACTTCGGTAAGAAATCATTAACTGAAATCCAGGAATTAGTAAAATCTAAAAGCTTATCATTCGGTATGAATTTAGGTAAATACAAATTGGACGAAGAATAATTTCAACAGACAAATAACAAATTGTTAATAGTGGGTAATTCCCTCTTTAATTCAAAGGAGACGGTACACACTGAATAAATAGAAAATGAGACACGGTAAAAAACACAACCACTTAGGCAGAACTAAGTCCCATCGTAAAGCGATGTTGGCTAACATGGCCTCATCATTGATCAAACACAAAAGAATCTCTACTACTTTAGCAAAAGCAAAAGCTTTGCGTATGTATGTTGAGCCTCTGATCACTAAATCTAAAAACGATACTACACACTCTCGTCGTACGGTTTTTAGTTATTTACAGGACAAAGATTCAGTTACTGAATTGTTCCGTGACGTAGCTGCTAAAGTTGCTAACCGTCCAGGTGGTTACACTAGAATTATCAAATTAAACAATCGTTTAGGTGATAATGCTGAGATGGCTTTCATTGAATTAGTTGATTACAACGAAGTTTATGGTAAAGAAGTAGCTACAGAAGAAAAGAAAACAACTCGTCGTGGTAGAAGTAAAGCTACTACTACTAAGAAAGCTGATGCTACTGACGCTCCTGCTAAAGCAGAAGCTGCAACTGAAGCTGTTGTTGAAGCTCCTGCAGCTGAAGAAACAAAAGAAGATAAAGGAGAATAATTTCTTCCTCATCAAAATACAGAAAGCCCTGTTCTTAGTTGGACAGGGCTTTTCTTATATATATGATCATCGTAAATTTGTAATTTTTATGTCCAATCAATCAATCCTTCAGGAATTCCATAAGCAGTTAGCGGATAGTATCCCGGCTAATGTATTTGTGAAAATCTCCCTTGGTAATTACCAGGGCAATGATAAGGAACTAAAGAATGTGTATGTACGCAGGATAAAAATTAAAAAAGTAGAGATGCTTTCCTTTACTTACCGGAACAAAACCAGGGACATCGTAAAGAATTTTTCGATTGAGGACGGTCTGACCAGGATTAGTCATTTTATTAGCAATGATTTTAGGATTTGTACTTTTTTCAGCACGGAGAAAGAAGTAATTGTTGAGCATGATAAAAAGGGAGTAATCACTGTTAGAGTAAGAATGATCAAGATTGAAGCACCGGTTATGCTTTCTCATGATAAGGAGAAGAAACGATTAATAAAACCTGCTGGCAAGACTTATTTGCAGGAATTAAAAATCACTGATGCTAATGGAGCCGTTTATAAAAATGCTCAGGATAAGTATAAACAGATTAATCAATATGTTGCGTTACTTGATCCGCTGATCAGGACTTTGCCTGCTGGCAAATTTAAGAAAGTGGTGGATATGGGGTCTGGTAAAGGATATCTTACTTTTGCATTATATGATTACCTGGTAAATGTTTTAAAGATTAATGCAAGTGTTACTGGTGTCGAATATCGCCAGGACCTTGTAGATTTGTGTAATAAAATAGCTTCAGGGTCAAACTTTAAGGGGCTTGATTTTGTTCAGGGTTCTATAGAAGAGTATGATTCGGAAGGAATTAATTTGTTAATCGCTCTGCATGCTTGTGATACTGCTACTGATGATGCAATTTATAAAGGGATTAAAGGGAATGCTGAACTTATTGTTGTCGCACCTTGTTGTCATAAACAAATCAGAAGACAGATGGAAAAAGGGAAGGTCGCAAATGAGCTGGATTTCTTAACGAAGTATGGTATCTTTTTGGAGCGGCAGGCAGAGATGGTGACTGATGGAATCCGGGCTCAGATACTTGAATATTTTGGTTATAAAACAAAAGTGTTTGAATTTATTTCGGATGCGCATACGCCGAAAAATGTATTGATTGTGGGGGTTAAAACTAAAGATCATGCAGTAGATAAAGCTGTACTGCTGGACAAAATTAAAAGGACAAAAGAATATTTTGGCATTGAGTATCATCATCTTGAAACTTTAGTGCAGATTTGATGTATTTACAGCCATAGAAAATGTCACTTATGACAACCTGTCAGAATTGTAAAAGGTTTTTATTTACATTTTAACTAAAATATAAAAAGGAGTGCCTGTTTAACTGACAAATGCCAATTGGCACATTGCTTGTTAAATAGAATTAGGAAATAAGAATTCATAACATAAACAAAGATAAAATAGCATGTCAAAAATTATTGGTATAGACTTAGGAACAACAAACTCTTGCGTAGCCGTAATGGAAGGTAACGAACCTGTAGTTATAGCCAACAGTGAGGGTAAACGTACGACGCCATCCATTGTTGCATTTGCAGAAAATGGTGAGCGTAAAGTAGGTGACGCGGCGAAACGCCAGGCGATCACTAACCCTACAAAAACAATTTATTCAATTAAACGCTTCATGGGCAGCAGCTTTGCTGAGGTTTCTAAAGAAGCTGGTCGCGTACCTTACAAAGTTGTTAAGGGTGACAACAATACTCCACGTGTTGAAATTGATGACCGTAAATATACTCCACAGGAAATTTCTGCAATGATCTTGCAAAAAATGAAAAAAACTGCGGAAGACTTTTTAGGTCATGAAGTAACTGAAGCAGTTATTACTGTTCCTGCTTATTTCAATGATGCACAACGTCAGGCTACTAAAGAAGCTGGTGAAATCGCTGGTTTAACGGTTAAACGTATTATCAACGAGCCAACTGCTGCTGCATTAGCTTACGGTTTGGATAAAGCACATAAAGACATGAAAATTGTCGTGTTTGACTGTGGTGGTGGTACTCATGACGTTTCTGTATTAGAATTAGGTGATGGTGTATTTGAAGTAAAATCTACTGATGGTGATACGCACTTAGGTGGTGATGACTTTGACCACGTTATTATTGACTGGTTAGCTGCTGAATTCAAAACTGAAAATGGTATGGACCTTAATCAGGATCCAATGGCATTGCAACGTTTGAAAGAAGCTGCTGAAAAAGCTAAAATTGAGCTTTCAAGCACTACTTCTACAGAAATTAACTTACCATACATCACTGCTGATGCTAGCGGACCAAAACACTTAGTTAGAACTTTAAGCCGTGCTAAATTTGAGCAATTGGCAGCTGATCTGATCAAACGTACTATTGAGCCTTGTAAATCTGCATTGAAAAATGCTGGTTTAAAAACTTCTGATATCGATGAGATCATTTTAGTAGGTGGTTCAACTCGTATTCCTGCTATTCAGGATGCAGTAAAAGCATTCTTTGGTAAAGACCCATCTAAAGGTGTAAACCCTGATGAGGTTGTTGCGATTGGTGCTGCTATTCAAGGTGGTGTTTTAACTGGTGAAGTTAAAGATGTATTGTTATTAGACGTAACTCCTCTTTCTTTAGGTATTGAAACAATGGGTGGTGTAATGACTAAACTGATTGAAGCTAATACTACTATTCCTTCTAAGAAAGCTGAAACTTTCTCTACAGCTGCTGATAACCAGCCTTCGGTAGAAATCCACATTTTACAAGGTGAGCGTCCAATGGCTGCTCAGAACCGTACAATTGGTCGTTTCATCTTAGACGGTATACCTCCATCTCCACGTGGTGTTCCTCAGGTTGAAGTTGCTTTTGATATTGATGCGAACGGTATCTTACACGTAAGTGCAAAAGATAAAGCTACTGGTAAAGAGCAAAAAATTCGTATTGAGGCTTCTTCTGGTTTAACTGAAGAAGAAATCAAAAGAATGAGAGAAGAAGCTGAGCAAAATGCTGATGCTGATAAAATTGCTAAAGAAGAAGCTGATAAAATCAACAGTGCTGATGCTTTAATTTTCTCTACTGAGAAACAATTGAAAGAATTTGGTGATAAAATCTCAGCTGACAAAAAAGCTCCGATTGAAGCTGGATTAGCTAAATTGCAAGCAGCACATGCAGCAAGAAGTTTTGCTGATATCGATGCGGCTCAGGAAGAATTACAAGCAGCTTGGAATGAAGCATCTGAAGAGATGTACAAAGCTGGTCAGGATGGCGGCGCACCAGCTCAGGGTGGTGCTGAAGCTAACGGTCAAACAGCTGATACTGCTGACAACGTTACTGATGTAGACTTCGAAGAAGTAAAAGACGATAAGAAATAGTCGAAATCGTAATTATATAAAAAAGAGGGTAACTGAAAAGTTGCCCTCTTTTTTTATGCTTTGAAATATTGACGCATAAAAAAGCCTTAAATTAATTTTTAAGGCTTTCTAGTCACTTTATAGATGTCAGGTGGTGTTTTATGTTAGTCCCAAAGGTTTTCAGGGTAAACTCCGTCTTTAACCAACTGGTCTATACATGCCTGTACAATTGGTTTATCTTCTTTATATGTTACACCAAACCACTTGCTGTCTGTAGGCACAACTTTGAAATCTGCAGTTTCTGAGCTTAATAAACTATCTGCTACTAATGGAATGAAAAACTCTGCTTTCGGATTGTCTTTATTCGCGTGGGCAAAGTCTCTGAATAGTTCTTCCGAAATTTTGAACATCTCCGGTGTAAATCCCCAGAAATTCATTGATACACGGGTATCTAGTGATAATGGATATTGTTTCTCGTCTTCTTCATAAACGATTGCTTCTCCATCACGAAGTACTTTTGTACGCTCTATTACCTCTTCCAGGTAACCATCTGCACTAACTTTGCATACCCCGCGAGATACTGAACCGTAGTCTGACAAGGTTTTGCCGATTTCGTAACCAATCATAGAATAATTGCTGCCAGAAACTTCAGTGGTTAAAAATTTAACCATTTTCTCATAAGCATCCAGACCATAGAAATCATCCGCATTAATTACACAAAATGGTTCTTTTATAGCATTTCTTGCTGCAAGAACAGCATGAGCAGTTCCCCATGGTTTGCTTCTTTCTATTTCAATATCGATTCCGTATTGTTTAAGATCGAAATTCTGAAATACGTAATCAGTTTCTATTTTTCCATTAAGCTTTGCATCAAAGATTGCCTTGAAATTTTCTACGTATTCTTCTTTGATGATAAAAACTACTTTCCCGAAACCGGCTTTGATAGCATCATAGATAGAATAGTCGATGATGGTCTCTCCATTCGGACCAAAACCGTCAATTTGTTTCATGCTGCCATAGCGACTTGCCATACCGGCTGCGAGTATTAATAGGGTAGGTTTCATTGATTATATTTTTGTTTAATTCAGTATGTCTTTTTCAGACATGATGTCTTCCATAAAAAAGCGTGTCTGAAAGATCAAACACGCTTAATATTCTGTGAAGATAAGATCTTATTTATTGTATTTAAAATCGTGGTCTTTTTTTATGTTTAATAAAGAATGATAGATCAGGCTGATGACATTGTCTACATCTTCTTTATGGATCATTTCAACCGTTGTATGCATATAACGTAAAGGTAGCGAAATTAGTGCTGAAGGCACACCTCCATTGGAATAAGCAAAAGCATCAGTATCAGTTCCTGTTGAACGTGAAGATGCCTGGCGCTGGAATGGAATGCTATTCTTTTCTGCTGTTTCAATCAATAATTTATTCAGGTTTGTTTGTACCGCTGGTGCGTATGATACGACTGGTCCAAGACCACAAGCTAAGTCACCCTGTGTGATCTTACTGATCATTGGTGTTGAAGTATCGTGTGTTACATCAGTAATGATCGCAACATCTGGTTTAATGCGATGTGCAATCATCTCAGCACCTCTTAAACCGATTTCTTCCTGTACTGAGTTCACGATATATAAGGCGAAAGGTAATTTCTGCTTGTTTTCTTTAAGTAAACGTGCAACTTCAGCAATCATAAATCCACCGGCACGGTTATCTAATGCACGTCCTACGTAGTAGCGATCATTTAAGACCATAAATTCATCTTCATAGGTAATTACGCATCCTACATGGATACCTAATGCTTCAACTTCATCTTTGGTTGTACAACCGCAATCCAGAAAGATGTTCTTTAAAGCTGGTGCTTCTTCTTTTTCTCCTGCACCGCGGGTATGGATTGCTGGCCAACCGAATACTGCTTTGATTAATCCTTTGTCAGTATGGATATTTACGCGTTTAGAAGGGGCAATCTGATGATCTGAACCACCGTTTCTGATCACATAAATTAAACCGTCACTGGTGATATAGTTTACAAACCATGAGATTTCATCAGCATGTGCTTCAATAACTACTTTATATTCTGCTTTAGGGTTGATTACACCTACTGCTGTTCCATAGTTGTCGATAAAGCTTTCATCAATATATGGTTTTAAATAATCTAACCAAAGTTTCTGGCCCGGGTATTCAAATCCTGTTGGGGATGGATTATTGATATATTCTTCAAAAAACTGGAGTGATTTCTTAGTTACGACAGATACATGTTTCTGCTTCTCGTCTTTCTTTTTAGCCATCTTTATATTTTTATGATAAACAAATATATAAAGATGGCTTTAAGCATCAAGTCTATTGTTGATATCTAAACCATTAATGACATAATCAGGAGCTATTTTTAGCTATAAAGGAATATTTCCGTGTTTTTTGCGTGGATTATTAACTACTTTATTTTCTAACATTTTGAATGCACGGATCAGTTTTGCACGGGTATCTGCTGGTTCAATGACCTCATCGATAAAGCCGCGTTCTGCTGCGCGATACGGATTAGCAAAAATTTCTGCATACATCTTTTCCTTTTCCAGTAATTTAGCAGCAGGATCAGCAGCGGTAGTTATTTCTTTCTTGAAAATAATTTCTGCTGCACCTTTAGCACCCATTACGGCGATTTCGGCGGTCGGCCATGCGTAATTCATGTCTGCACCTATATGTTTAGAGTTCATGACATCATACGCGCCACCGTATGCTTTTCTGATAATCACTGTAATTCTTGGGACAGTCGCTTCACTGAATGCATAAAGTAACTTTGCACCGTTTTTAATGATACCATTCCATTCTTGGTCCGTGCCTGGAAGGAATCCTGGAACATCTTCCAATACCAGTAACGGGATGTTAAAACAATCGCAAAACCTGACAAAACGGGCCGCTTTGATAGAAGCATTGTTATCTAATACGCCAGCCAGGTAAGCCGGCTGATTAGCTACAATTCCAATGCTTCTTCCAGCCAGACGGGCAAAACCAACCACAATATTCTCTGCAAAATCTTTATGAACTTCCAGAAAACTATCCTGATCACTCAATTGATCTATCACACCCCTTACGTCGTAAGGTTGATTCGCATTTTCTGGTATAATTTTATTTAAAGCGGAACGAGATTCATCCTGATCTTGTTTATAAGCTAAAGTAGCAGGAGTTTCTTCGCAATTCTGAGGCATATAACTCAGCAATTGTTTGATATGATTGATAGCATCCAGTTCGTTTACACAAGAAAAATGGGTTACGCCAGATTTTGTTGCATGTGTACTAGCTCCGCCAAGTTCCTCTGAGCTGACTTCTTCATGAGTAACTGTTTTTACCACGTTAGGGCCAGTTACAAACATATAAGAAGTATTTTCTACCATCAGCGTGAAATCTGTGATTGCAGGAGAGTAAACTGCTCCGCCAGCACATGGACCCATAATCGCAGAAAGCTGAGGAATTACTCCTGATGCCTGGACATTCCTGTAGAAAATATCGGCATACCCACCTAAAGATACTACTCCTTCTTGTATACGGGCACCGCCACTATCATTTAATCCGATCAAAGGAGCACCGGTTTTTAAAGACATCTCCATGATTTTGCAGATTTTTTCAGCGTGAGTTTCAGAAAGGGAACCTCCGAATATGGTAAAGTCCTGGGAGAAAACATAAACTAGTCTGCCGTTGATATTTCCGTAGCCAGTAACTACCCCATCACCAAGGTATTTCTCTGTCTCCATACCAAAGTCAGTGCTTCTGTGAGTGACAAACATTCCAATCTCTTCAAAAGTACCTTCGTCTACTAAGAAGTGAATCCGTTCTCTTGCAGTTAGTTTACCTTTTTTATGCTGACCAGCTATTCTTTGCTTACCCCCGCCTGCATGTGCCTGTTCGATTTTATCCTGTAGTAATTTGATCTTATTATCCATGGAATTATACTCAGTTTTTATAAATGTATGGGAACGGTTTTAAATTTATAAATTAAAATCGCTTATCGTGTAAAGCGAAACAAGATAAATTTTGATACTGGATTACCAGCGATACTGTAGGCGTGTTGTAAAGACATCGTCCCTGACATCTTTAGTATAACCGGTTAATTGAGTAGGAGAGTTGATTACGCGTTCATTGTAAACGGTGAGTTTTAACCTGGAACTAAATAGATAAGTTGCACCGTATCCGAAAGTGCTGAATTTAATATCACCAGCAGTGGTGTTGTTATCCAGTCCGATTTGATTTTCTTTAATCTTATTGTTTGGATCATAAACATCATATGCAAATAAAGCACTGAATTTACTTTTCAGAATTTGCTGGGTAAACCAGATATAATAACCTGTGAAATTCCGGAGATAAAGATCTGTAGGCGGCTGTGTCGAAAAACTGGTACTGGCTACTGCACCATTGACAGTATTTGAAGCAGCGATTCCTGGTTGCACACCGGTCACATATTCGGCCTTTATACTACTTGTACCAAAGGTGTTGTCATACTGAACCTGGACATTTCCACCGTAATAATTTCTTTTCAGATTAGCACCCTTGTTTTCAGGCGCTGTGTTTTTAGTGAACCCATTTCCGTTGTCTGTGTAATAGCTTTCTGTAGCATTGCGAACTGTACCTTTATAAATTGAAGCTCCAAAACCAATATGAAGTTTTTTATTGGCGAGACTGTCAAATTTGAAAGACAGGTTACCAATCACATCTTTTTTTGAGTCATAGTCCCTGGCGAAAAGCCCGCTGCCATTTACAACAGCCAGGTCTAAATTCAGGAAGTGAAGTTCTTTGATTGGCTGATAAGATAACATGGCACCAATATCACGTTCTCGTGGCATCAGGGTTTGAAAGACTCTTGAACGTTCCGGAAAATCCCTGTAGCCGGAAGAATACACAATTGAATAACCAAAAGGTCTGTTAAAAAGACCAGCAGTTAACTGGAACCGCTTATTGTCAGGTTGGTGAAGCTGTATAAATGCGTCCATTAATTGTACACCATTCTGGGTGGCGTCAATCTGAAAGACAATACTGGAATATTTATCTACCCTGTCAATTTTAAGACGGCCCCTGCGGATTATAAAGCGGTTATCAGAATTTTCAGAAAAATCTCCGCCAGAAAAAGAAGATATTCCTGGTGATTGTGCTATTTGAAACTGCGTCTGAAGGTATCCTGTGATCTTAATATCATGGATATCATAAGACGATGGGGCATTATTACTTTGACTAAAGACTAACAGCGGATATAATAAAACCAGGGTTAGTAGAGTTGTTTTCATCGGTATGTAAAGTTTAGGAATTGCGAAAGTACAGCTCCTGAAAACTTAATTACATTTTTTTTACATATTTTTTTGATAAAATGTACTTCTTGGTATTACATTTGGGAAGTAAAAAAAGCTGAATACATACAGAATGTCCCTTTATAAGTATCGATTACATATTGTTCTAGCCTTCATAAGCATCTTCACCATGAAGATGATTATTTCTGCTGCGCCAGTATTTATCGGTGATATGGATAAGAATACTATTAAAAGTGTTATTCTTCAATTGGAGCAGGAACATAGCTCTGATTGCGATTCAGGCAAGTCTTTACTTAAATTTATCGATTATAAACCGATTGATTTTCATAACACCTATACTTACGTCCCGCTATTGGTAGATTTCGGAATCAGGAATTGTTATATCGATCACTTTAAGCGGTATGTAAATCCCTATCATCCCTCCGTACCTACGCCTCCCCCTAACTTTTCCAGTTTTTCATAGATTAAAATGGTTAAACCCAATGGGCTTAACTGTAATTAAATATTTATAAAGAATAATTAGCAGGAATGTTATGCAGAATGGAAACTCAATCTCCTCAAAGGTTGGATTGAAGAAATATATCTTAAAAAAGAATTTGAAGCGCGATTTACCGGCAAGTATTGTCGTGTTTTTAGTGGCCCTGCCGTTGTGTCTTGGTATAGCGCTGGCTTCGGGTGCGCCGTTGTTTGCCGGTATTGTTACGGGTGTCATTGGAGGAATAGTAGTAGCTAGTGTTAGTGGGTCTCAGTTAAGCGTAAGTGGTCCTGCTGCCGGCTTAACTGTTATTGTATTAGGTGCTATCGCTCATTTGGGAAGTTATCAGGTATTTTTGCTGGCAGTGATGCTGGCAGGACTGATGCAAGTTGTACTCGGATTAATCAAAGCAGGTACTATCGGTAATTATTTTCCGTCAAGTGTAATTGAAGGGATGCTCGCTGCAATTGGACTTATATTGATTTTGAAGCAGTTACCGCATGCATTAGGTGTTGATACTGACTTTCTGGATGAAAATTTGAGTAATGGTCATATGTTTTCCGTTATGGGTGAAGCGTTAAAACTGCTCAACCCTGCAGCAATTATCATTACCGCACTTTCAATTGTTATTCTGATCTTCTGGCCAAAATTCAAAAAACTAAGCACAGTGCCTGCTCCTTTATTGGTGGTGTTGCTGGGCATAGGAATGAGCTTGTTTTTTCAGCAAACACAATTTGCTTTAAGACCTGAACAAATGGTTAGTATCCCAGTAGTTAGCGGGTGGGCTGAATTCTCTAACTTATTTGCGATGCCAGATTTCTCGGCAATCACCAATAAGGAAGTATGGATAGTTGCCTTAACTATAGCGGTTGTAGCTAGTTTGGAAACTTTATTGAGTATTGAGGCTGTAGATAAGATTGATCCTGTAAAAAGAGTTTCACCAACCAATAGAGAGTTGATTGCACAAGGAGTCGGAAATATGACAAGCGGTTTGCTTGGCGGTTTACCGTTGACTTCTGTGATTGTAAGAAGTTCTGCTAATGTGAATGCCGGTGGTAAAACAAAGATGTCTGCTATTTTACATGGCTGCTGGTTGTTATTGTCGTTCCTTTTTATACCGGGACTGATCAATATGGTTCCACTTGCCTGCCTGGCAGCGATACTTTTAGTAACCGGATATAAACTAACAAGAATCAGTTTATTCAAACATATGTATCATAAAGGCTGGGATCAGTTCGTTCCATTCTTTATCACAGTGGTTGCAGTTTTATTTACTGACTTATTAAAAGGGGTAGCAATTGGTATGTTGTTATCTGTATTTTACTTGCTGCGTACCAACATGCGCAATCCTTTCTTTTACAAAATTCAGGAGGAAGGGAACAAGAAAAATCTGAGAATCAAGCTGTCTGAAGAGGTTTCCTTTCTGAACAAGGCAGCGATACAGGTTGTATTGACAAAGATTCCTCAGGAAACCAATGTAATTATTGATGGAAGCAACTCCAGATATATCCATCCGGATGTACTGGAAACCATTTACAATTTTAAACATAATGCTTATACAAAGGGGATTATAGTTACCTTAGTAGATATAAAAGAGCATTATATAGTACCAAAAATAACTAACAAAATTATCGAAGATATCCATAAAATATAAAATATTATGTGCGCAACAAAATCAGAACCTCACAACCACAATATTACTTACGAAGGGTTATTACAAGGAAATAAGGATTGGGTAGCTACTACTTTATCAGAAGATCCTACCTTTTTTGACCGTCTGTCTGCAGGACAAAAACCGCCAATTTTGTGGATTGGCTGTTCAGACAGCAGAGTACCAGCCAACCAGATTACAAATACTAATCCGGGAGATATTTTTGTTCATCGCAACATTGCAAATGTGGTAGTCCATACCGACATGAATATGTTAAGTGTGCTGGATTATGCAGTAAATGTACTTGAAGTAGAACATGTGATCGTTTGTGGTCATTATGGATGCGGTGGTGTAGCAGCGGCATTGAGTAATAAACAATATGGCATTATTGACAACTGGTTAAGAAATATAAAAGATACTTATCGTTTACATTATCATGAACTGGACAGGATTTCCGATGAGAAGAAACGTACAGACAGACTGGTCGAGTTGAATGTAATAGAAGGGGTATTTAACCTGACTAAAACATCTATTGTTCAAAACAGATGGGAAAACGGAAAGAAACTAGGTATTCATGGCTGGGTTTACAGTTTAGAAACCGGGTTAATTAAAGACCTGGAAGTAACTACGGAGTCTAATGATCATATATCTTCTGTCTTTAAAGTAGCTGGACAAGCGAAGCCTGTTGTGGAAGCTCCTGCTAAATCAAAAGCTGATCATTAAATAATTTATACGAGATCTAATGTCATAAAAAAAGCCGGTATTAACCGGCTTTTTTTATGTTTTGACTATCCCATAAATGGGTAACGGTAATCCTTAGGCGGATCGAATGTTTCTTTGATCGTACGTGGAGAAACCCAACGTAGTAAGTTGATCATTGAACCAGCTTTGTCGTTAGTGCCTGAACCTCTGGCGCCACCGAAAGGCTGCTGACCAACTACTGCTCCGGTACATTTATCATTGATATAAAAGTTACCAGCTGCATTACGTAAAGCATAAGATGCTTTTTCGATAACATAACGGTCCTGAGCAATCACAGCGCCAGTTAAAGCGTATGGAGAAGTGGTATCAATAATTTCTAAAACCTGATCAAAATCAGCATCATCATATACATATATACTTAATACAGGCCCGAATAATTCTTCGCACATGGTCGTATATTTAGGGTCGTCAACTACTAAAACTGTTGGTTCAATGAAGTAACCTTTAGATTTATCGTAGTTTCCACCTGCAATGATTTCTACTCCCTTATCTGCTTTCGCCTGATCAATATATTTGGCCAGTTTAGTGAAAGAACGATCGTCAATTACAGCATTGATAAAGTTACTGAAATCTTCAGTTCCACCCATTTTAAAGGTAGCAAGATCACGTAGCATCAATTCTTTAATTTTCGGCCAGATACTTTTTGCGATATAAGTTCTTGAAGCAGCTGAACATTTCTGTCCCTGGTATTCAAAAGCACCACGTATAATAGCTGTACTTGAAACTTCGGCATCTGCTGAACCATGAACCAGGATAAAATCTTTACCACCTGTTTCACCTACAATACGTGGATATGTCTTGTATTTATGAATATTGGTACCAATAGTTTTCCAAATATTCTGGAATACTCCGGTTGAACCAGTAAAGTGAATACCTGCAAAATCAGGGCTATTAAAGATAACTTCACCAGCTTCCGGTCCATTTACATATACAAGATTGATTACGCCATCAGGTAAACCAGCTTCTTTGAAAATCTCCATCAATAAGTTGGCTGAATAAATCTGTGTTTCCGCAGGTTTCCAAACAACAACATTCCCCATTAATGCTGCTGATGTTGGCAGATTTGCCGCAATAGCAGTAAAATTGAAAGGAGTCAAAGCAAAAACAAAACCTTCTAAAGGACGTTGTTCTACTCTGTTCCAGACACCTTTTGGTGAAACTGGTGGTTGTTGCTTATAGATATCAGCCATATAACTTACGTTGAAACGTAAGAAATCTATCAGCTCACAAACTGCATCAATCTCTGCCTGGTAAGCATTTTTTGATTGACCTAACATGGTTGATGCACTTAGTTTATAACGATATTTACCCGAGATTAACTCAGCGATCTTTAAAAATATAGCTGCACGTTGTTCCCATGGTAAATTCTCCCATTGAGGTTTTGCAGCTAAAGCTGCGTCAATTGCCTGCTGTACATGAGTTTTGTCGCCTTTGCTATATTGTGCTAAAACGTGTTGGTGGTCGTGTGGTGGAGTAACTGTTCCCTTTTGATCAGTATGGACTGTTTTGCCTCCAATGTACATTGGGATGTCACCTTTTTTTGAACGTGCTTCAGCTAAAGCAGCTTTCAATAATTCACGTTCTTTACTTCCTGGTGCATAACCGAAAATAGGTTCGTTCTCAGGTGTTGGTACGTTAAAAAATCCTTTGAGCATGATATAATATTGTTGTTTGCACAAAGATAGTTTTTTATTTTATTGCCTGTCAATCCATTCTATTATATGATATTCTTCCAACAGAGCTAATCAGCGGGAAAATAATTCTTATTTTTGAATCCATAGCATGATAAAATACGTCCGATTACTATTACTGCCCTTTTCTGTTATCTACGGTATAGTGGTTATTCTGAGAAATAAACTCTATGACTGGGGACTTTTCAAATCCACAAGATTTGATTTGCCTGTAATTTGCGTGGGCAACCTGGTTGTTGGCGGTTCAGGAAAAAGTCCGGTCACAGAATACCTGGTGCATTTACTTACGGATTATAAAATCGCGATTCTCAGCAGGGGATATGGTAGGAACACTAAAGGATTCTTATATGCAGACCATACTGCTACAGCAAAGTCAATAGGAGATGAGCCCCTTCAGTTTTATCATAAGTTTCCGCAGGTGACAGTAGCTGTTTGTGAGGATAGAGTAAAAGGCATAACTCAATTGAAAGATACACACGATCTGATTATACTGGATGATGCTTTTCAGCATAGGAGGCTAAACCCAGGATTCAGTATTCTGCTTTTTGAATTTCAGAAGCTGATCACCGGGCAGTTTTTATTACCGGCAGGTAATCTGAGAGAGCCTTTCCGGGGTTATAGGCGGGCGGATGTTTTATTAGTTACTAAATCGCCGCTGGACATAAACAAACAGCAAAAAGAGCAATGTTCCGGAAAATTTAACAAAGCAGCAGCGGCAAACAAACTTTTCTTCTCTTCTATAGCTTATAAAAATCTGCACAGTCTTTTGACCAATGAGGTATTAACGATTGAAAGCCTGAGTGATAGAAAGGTGTTTTTGTTAACAGGAATTGCTAACCCTACACCCTTACTAGAGTACCTTTCGCAGTTTTCTCCGGCTATTGAACATCATGATTATCCCGATCATCATTCATTCAGTTCAGGAAATTTGAGTAAATTGGTAAAGGCTTTTCATCAGGATTCTGCGAAAGAAAAAATTATTATCACAACAGAAAAGGATGCGCAGCGTTTATTTGATGTTACAATCAAAGAATTACTGTTAAATTTGCCCGTATTTTATTTGCCAATCAATATAAATATTGAGGCAGAACACAAAAAAACATTTGATCAAAAGATACTAAAATATGTTTCAGACACTTCACGAGACCGTAGAATATATAAAGCTAAAATGCAATAATTTCCATCCGGAAATTGGAATAATACTTGGAACCGGATTAGGCGGTCTGGTTAGTGAGATAGAAGTCGAATTTAGTCTGATGTACTCTAATATTCCCAACTTCCCAATTTCTACTCTTGAGTTTCATTCTGGGAAACTAATTTTCGGAACACTAAACGGTAAAAAGGTAGTGGCGATGCAAGGGCGTTTGCATTATTACGAAGGATATTCTATGCAGCAGATTACCTTTCCTATCAGAGTAATGAAAGCGCTAGGAATCCAGCACTTGTTTATTTCTAATGCAGCAGGGTCTTTGAATGCTGACTTTAAGAAAGGTGATTTGATGATTATCAATGATCATATTAATTTACAGCCGGAAAGTCCTTTAAGAGGAAGAAATGATGCTGATATGGGACCAAGGTTCCCTGATATGAGCCAGCCTTATCAAAAGGACTTCATTAAACGTGCGTTGGAAATTGCTAAAGAAGAACATATCACCTGTCACCAGGGAGTTTATGTCTCGGTAACAGGACCTAATCTGGAGACAAAAGCAGAATATAATTATTTACGTATAATTGGCGGAGATGCGGTTGGCATGAGTACTGTTCCTGAAGTTATCGTAGCAAACCATATGAGTATTCCGGTTTTCGCAATCTCGGTACTGACCGATGAAGGTTTTACAGATGTTTTAGCTCCGGTAAGCCTCGAGGAAATATTGGCAACTGCAAGAATTGCCGAGCCTAAGATGACAAAAATATTAAGCCAGTTAATTCTTTCTTTATAATGCGTAAAGCCCTTGTTTTATTTCTTTTAAGCTGTGTCTTTTTTGGGGCAAAGCAGGCTATTGCTCAGGATTTGAAGACTTCTGTGAACCAGAATAAAGAATTGGATTCCCTAAGGAAAAAACTGGAGAACAGCAAAGACTCTGTTATTTTTACCTCCAGGTTTGTCCGTTATACCACGCTTAAATTAACTAAAGACAGCATTCAGACTTTGGCGCTGGATACCAGTTTAAGGGGAATGCAGAATTTTAGTCCGATTGCACAACCCAGAAGGCCTACTATCAATACAGGGAACGTGGGGATAGCAGCTAAAGATCTGTTATTTACATCTTCAAAAACTATTGGCTTTGATGCCGGGTTTCATTCTTTGGATTGGTATGCGATGGGACCTGATGATATCAAATATTACCAGGCAAGGACACCCTATAGTAATCTTTATTATGCCGGCCTCTATAGTGGTGAAGCAGAACAATTATTCAGGGTAACACATTCTCAGAATATTAAGAAAAATTTCAATATCGGAGCCAGTTATAACCGGATTGGAGCTAACGGGATTTATCAGAGACAAAGGGGGGATGTTTTAAACGGAACTTTCTTTAGCTGGTATACTTCACGCAACAAAAGATATACGCTTTTTGCGAACGCAATTTTTAATACATTGAAGGCCTATGAAAATGGCTCAATTACAAATGATGGTATTTTCGGGGGCAACACGCTTTCCATAGACCGGCTGTCACAAAGTGTCAGGTTGAGCACCGCCAGACAAATTTACAGGAAAAACACCTTCTTTCTGAAGCAGACTTATTTTGTGGGCCGTATTGATACACTGGATCAGGAAATTTCAAAAAAAGTATTGCCTACCAATAAGATCACTTATACAATCAGGTATGATAAAGATTCTTACGCCTTCCAGAAAAATGAAGCGGATGACCAAACTGTTTTGGCTCCAGGTATGCGTGATCTTTCCTTTACAAACGATAGTACATCGGTCAAGCATATACAAAATGAATTTATCTATAGTTTCTTTCTTCGCGGAAAATCCAGTTCTGTCATCAAGAATGAATTAAAGATTGATGCTGGGATACGCCATGACTTTTATAATTATTCGCAGATTGTGGGTATCCCACTTACTCTCACAACGACAAGTACCACGAATGGTCAGGTAATTACTTATAATACGGTTAGTTCTGGCCGGATTTTTTCTAATTATACTAAAGCGTTTCAAAACGTAACGCTATTAGGTTCTGCAGGGTACAGATTCAGTAACCGGATAGATTTGAACTTTGATGTACAGCAGATATTTCAGGGCAGACAGGCTGGAGACTTTTTATATGAAGCCAAAAGTAATGTGTTGGTTAGTCATAATCTTGGCCGGATTGTTCTGGGTGGATATATACAGAATAAATCACCTGAAGAAATTTACGATGTGCACTATGGAAACCATTTTGGCTGGACAAATACTGATGTGGCCAATCCTACTTATATAAATTATAAACAGAGCAATCCTGCGGTTGATCCGAACATGACGATTCTTCCCGGTCTGTGGAAAAGAACAAAAACGGTGAATTTATCTTTTAAATATCTCAATGATCAGCTTGGGTTGGAAGCCGGTGCGGATTATTCCATGATTAACAATTATCTATATTTCATACAGAAAAATCCCACAGTAGATTCTCTGACTATTCTTCCGGATCAATTTTCAGGAAGTATAAGTGTGTTAAAGATAACTGTAGGAAAGAAATTCACTTATGGCAGATTTAATCTTGACAGTTATCTTGTTTATCAAAAATCAAGTCAGGCCAGCATTATGCCTTTGCCGGATTTCTATACTTTCAATAGCTTTTATATGAAAGCGAAAGTTTTCAAAGTCTTAAATACTGAATTTGGATTCGACGTGAAGTACAATACTAAATATGTAAACTATTCTTATTCACCCGCAGTAAGTCAGTTTTATATTAAGCAGGCCACTGAAGCTGTTGCTGCCACAGGGACCACTCCGGCTATTGCAGGTTATAAACCAATTAAGTTCGACTCTTATCCTATTATAGATCTTTGGGTGAGAGCAAGTTTAAGAAAAGCAAATATCTTTTTGAAATACGAATATGTTAACCAGGGTTTGCAGTCCAGAGGTTATTATACTGTAAACAGGTATCCTATGCAGGATAAAATATTTAAGATCGGATTGAGCTGGAACTTTTACGATTAAGGATCAGGTTTTCTGATGTTTCTTCTTTGCAGCCGGAAACAACACATTATTCAAAATTAATCGATATCCGGGTGAGTTAGGATGAAGATTTAAGTCAGTGGGTGGGTCGCCCACTGCATGCTGATAATCCTCAGGATCATGGCCTCCATAAAAAGTAAACTGCCCTTTGCCAATATCTCCATGCAGATAACGGACCTCAGAAGCTCCTTTGTTTTCTCCTAAAACAGTTATGTTTGGTTTAATCAGGCTTTTTCTGAAGGCTGTAGTCTGTCCCATAAAACCTTTGATAACCCGGTCGTGATTTTGGGTTAACATGGTCGGTACAAGATCTGATTTGGCTGAGAATTCAAACAAAGTGAAATAATCATTTTGCTGGTTCAGGTTCCTTGTTTGAGTGACATCGATATCGGAGAATTCATAATTTGCGGGATTTAAATCCAGTCTGAAGTCCTTAAAAGCAAGTGTCTTTTTGAAATCAAGTTTTGACTGGGCATTGGGGTCTTCGGCATCCCCATCAAATATACTAGCGCAAATATCTACGCCATCGGCCGATAAAGCAATATCAAAGCTATCGGTAGCAGAACACATGGCGAAAAGGAAACCACCACCCGTGCAGAACTCGGTCATTTTTTTAACCACAGCCAGCTTCATTTGAGAGACTTTACTGAATCCGTTTCTTTTAGCGGTTTCTTCTTGAGTTTTAACATCTTCTCTATACCAGGTTGCATTTTGAAAGGCGCTCCAAAAACGACCGTACTGGCCAGTGAAATCTTCATGGTGTAAATGCAGCCAGTCATAACCGCTCAGCTTATCTTTTAATACCTCATCATCATAAACAATATCATATGGAATCTCAGCATAGGTCAGGACCAAGGTTACTGCATCGTCCCATGGCAATTTGCTTTTGGGTGAGTAGACCGCAATTTTAGGTGCCTTTTCGAGCTTGACCATTTCCATATTGACCTCTGGATCACTTATCTCATTCAGGATAGCAGTGACCTTGCCATCGGCGAGTACCTGGTAAGAAACTCCACGGGTTTTACATTCGTCCTCTACCAGTTTGCTGTATTTGATCAGAAAACTGCCACCTCTATAGTTTAATAACCAGCTTACCTCCGCATTTTGTTTAATACTCCAGTAAGCAATACCGTAAGCTTTGAGGTGATTTTTCTGGTCTTCATCCATGTTGATCAGGATGGAAGAGGCCTTTACCGCTATTGTCAGGGTAAAAAACAGCAAGAACAAAAAACTCTTTTTCAAAATCATAAGCAAGTTAACCAGGTACTAATTTAATCAGTTTATGGAGAGATCCTATCAGCTAAAAAATAAATTAAACCTATTTATAAAGGATTGAGGTCTCTGCTCCTAAATTTAAAGAGGCTCTTAATTGATGAATTTAAACAGCTTTTGAAATTTTTATAACTATTAAACGTTAAAATGGATCATTATATATACATTTATAGGTTGGATAGGTTTTTAAACCTTTAGTTTATCTAGTCGTTTCAATTTACTAGATTTGACCTTTACAACATTACAAAAAAGAATATGAGCAAAGCAATAATAAAAACAGCAAAAGGCGACATGACTGTCGAGTTTTATGACAAGGATGCCCCTAACACAGTTGCGAACTTTAAAAAATTAGCAAATGAAGGGTTTTATGATGGAATCACTTTTCACCGTGTAATTCCTGATTTCGTAGTACAGGCAGGATGTCCAAATTCCAAAGATGCAGCTACGGCTCATTTAGCTGGAACTGGTGGTCCTGGTTATAAAATAGATTGTGAACTTGATGGCGAAAACCAACATCATGAACGCGGCGTATTATCTATGGCACACGCAGGTAGAAATACTGGTGGTTCACAATTTTTCATCTGTCACAGCAGAAAAAACACCGCACATTTAGATAGAAATCACACTTGCTTTGGTAAAGTGATTGAAAATGTAGACATTGTTGACGATCTCAAACAAGGAGATAAGATTTTAGGTATAGAAGTGATAGAAGATTAAGATATGAATTTAAGAGGAATTGTAGCCGTATCTGGCAGACCAGGTTTATTTAAACTTGTTGGACAAAATAAAGCAGGTTATGTACTGGAAGGTTTAGATGCTCAAAAAGTTAAAATCGTAACTAGTATCTCTTCTACTAAACTGGCTTCATTAGAAGATATTACTATCTATGGTGAAGATGAAGATTTGAAACTAATTGATGTTTTAGCAAATATTGCTGCATTAAAAGGTGAAGTTGCTGATGCTAAAGCTGATGCGTCAGTTTTAAGAGCGTTATTTGTTGAGGTTGCACCGACACATGATCAGGAAAAAGTTTATACTTCAGATATGAAGAAAATCGTTACCTGGTATCATTTATTAAAGGAACTTCCTTTATTCACTGAAGCGGCTCCTGGAGCTGTAGAAGGTGTTGAAGCAATTAAAGCAGCTGAAGATAAGAAAGTTAAGGCTACGCCTAAACCTTCAAATGCTAAAGCACCAATCAAAACATCTCAGCCAGCTAAAAAAGCTAGCATGACAAGTAAAAAAGGAGTTTAATTATTCCATTTTAATACGCATAAAAAAACCGGATGTATATCATCCGGTTTTTTTATGCGTATTAAAATGGGTTTACAAGTAATATACGATCAGCAAGAAGGCAAGTATTGAAATTATAATGGCAATGGTAAAACCCCAGCGGTTATTATTACCTCTGCTCCTGAATCTGTATTTTCGTTTAAAATCTCCTGGTTGCATATAATTCCTTTCTTAGTTTAAATGGCTTATAATGATGATGCATAAAATGAAATATTCCATAAGGATCTCCGCAATAAACGGGAGTTTTTATTCATGATGATAAGGCTCTCCTTTTAAAATACTGAAGGCCCTGTATAACTGTTCTACAAAAAACAAACGAACCATCTGATGAGAAAAGGTCATGTCTGATAAAGATATACTTCCATTTGCTCTTTTGTAGATACTTTCATCAAAGCCATAAGGTCCACCAATAACGAATATCATATGCTGAACACTGCCAATCATTTGTTTGTTTAAATAATTTGCAAATTGGACTGAAGTGTATTTCTTTCCTTTTTCGTCCATCAAAATTACATTATCCAGGTTACTGATTTGTTTTAAGATCAGTTCCGCTTCTTTTGTCTTTTGCTGAGCTTCTGTTAAGTTCTTGGTATTTTTGACATCAGGAATAACCACCAGGTTGAAACCGATATAATGTTTTAACCGGCTCAGGTATTTTTCGATACCCTCAATCAGATATTTATCTTCAGTTTTTCCAACAACGAGTAAAGTTATTTTCATTCAATATTTTTCTTGTTTATAGTATTGTCTATATTTAGAAACGCCTGAATTAACAAATTTAAGCGTTTCTAATAAATTAAGAGGATTCAAAGATATGGTAAAATCTAAAGATAGTATTTTAAAGGACTATCAAAATAACGTTGCAACACAGGAAGCACTAATTAAAGAACTCAATAAAACACTCAACAACATCTCATTATCAAGGCTAGGCTTATTTATTATTGAAATACTTTTAGTGAGTATTACGATCTATTTTGGTTACCACTGGCTGATAGGAATCCTCATGTGTATCCCCATTTTGTGCTTTATGGTGGTCTTAAAACGTCAGGCTGTCAGAGAAAATGAACTTAATTATGCGGAGAAATTACTTTTTGTATTTCAAAATGAAGTAATCCTGATTCTTACCGGTAAAAACAAATATAAAGAAGGCAAGCACTTTGAAGATGAGTATCATCCTTATGCTTCGGATCTTGATATTTACGGGCATTCTTCTTTGTATGCATTTATCAATCGCTCAAACACCGTAAATGGAATGAAGTTGCTGGCAGATAGTTTGGGTAAACCAGCAGTACCAGCGGTGATTATTGAACGTCAGGAAGCCATAAGCGAGTTAACCAGCCATATTGATCAGACTTTTCATTTCAGAGCAGGGCTCCAAAATCATAAACCTGAACAGCTGGAAATCATTAGCCATAAACTGGCGCATCAGATGCCGGAACAGTTGAAATTTACACACCATAGTCTATTAAGACTTTACACAGCAGCAGTACCATTTATTTCTTTAGCACTGATTATCCTGGGTATGGTTTATGGAGGCTTGGTTTGGGAAGTACTTGGTTTTTACGCTTTTGTTAATGTCGCTCTGACTTTTGGTTTTGGTAAAAAGATAAACCTGGTACATTCAGGATTTAGTGGCAGTGCAAGTTTATTGAATGCAATATCCGGTACTGTAAAATGGACAGAAGAATTGAAATGGGAGAGTAAATATATTAAAGGATTCTTTACTGAAAAGACTTTAACTGTACCACTTAGTACACAAATTAAAAAACTATCAGGTATTATCAATGCATTTGATGTGCGGTTAAATATGGTGGTCGGTACATTATTTAATGTATTTCTTTTATGGGATTTCAGATGCGCAATCCAGCTGGATAAATGGTTTGTCAATTCGTCAGATCAGTTGATCAGAGGTTTATATACAATTAGTCAGTTCGAAGAATTAATATCTTTTGCGACATTCAGTCATAACGAACCAGAGCTTACTTTTCCAGTTATCACAGATACATTCCATTTCGAGGCAAAGGAAATGGGGCACCCGTTGATTGCAGAAAGCAAACGGATTGTCAATGACTATAATTTTGAGAATCAGCCGACAGTTGATATTGTAACGGGGTCAAATATGGCTGGTAAGAGTACGTTTTTGCGTACTGCGGGTATCAACATGGTCTTAGCCTTTTCGGGTGCACCAGTGTGCGCTAAATACATGAAAGTGTCCATCTTTGAAATCCTTACTTATATGCGGATTAAAGATTCACTGAATGACCAGACATCCACCTTCAAAGCGGAGTTAAACAGGTTAAAAATGATTCTGGAAGGGGTTAGCACCTTAGCTCATCCTTTAGTCTTAATTGATGAAATGCTGAGAGGAACCAACAGTAAAGATAAATATCTGGGCTCAATGGTTTTTATTCAACAAATGATCCATAAAAAAACACCTACGCTATTTGCCACACATGATCTTCAATTATCAGAAATGATAGAAAAATATGCAGGTCTGGTTAGAAACTATCACTTTGATATCCAATTGACAGAAGGTGAGATGAATTTTGATTACAAACTGAAAGAAGGTGCCTGTAAAACATTTAATGCGGCATTATTGTTGAAAGAAATAGGGTTGAACTTTAATCCTGATGAACTGGACTCTTAAATACCTTTTTAAATTTTAAACTGGCTATAACTTTACTGTAAACATAACATGAAGTTAACATCAAATTCTCATATTGCCTGTTATAGAATTCAGATATGATTAAAGCATCCGACTTCGGTGATGATTTTTGGTGGGGCGTGGCTACTGCCGCTTTACAAATTGAAGGGGCAGCAGACATGTATGGTAAAGGCCCGTCCATATGGGATACCTTTGCTAAAAGATCTGGTAAGATAAAAAAAGGACATAGCCCAGCGATGGCGTGCGATTTTTATCATCGTTATAACGAAGACATCGCATTGGTTAAGCTACTCGGGTTTTCTGTATTCAGGTTCTCCATTTCATGGCCCAGGATTCTTCCCTATGGGAAAGGAATTGTGAACGAAGAAGGCATCAGGTTTTATCACAATGTAATAGATGAATGTCTGGAACAAGGGATCACTCCATACATAACCCTGTATCATTGGGATCTGCCCGAAGCGTTGGAAGAAGAAGGGGGCTGGACTGCATTTGGAGTTAACATGGCGTTCAATGCTTTTGTAACGCTGTGCGCCAGAACTTATGGAGACAAAGTAAAGAACTGGATTGTGTTGAACGAACCTTTTGGTTTTACCTCATTGGGGTATATGCTGGGTGTACACGCACCGGGTAAAACGGGCTTAACTAATTTCTTTTCCGCAGTACACCATACTGCAATTGCTCAGGCAGACGGAGGCCGTATTTTGCGTGCAGAGGTGTCAAATGCAAATATCGGGACTACCTATTCCTGTTCAGAGATTATCCCCTACACGCAGAGCGATGCGGATATCCTGGCTGCTTCCCGTGTAGATTGCCTAATGAACCGTTTGTTCATAGAACCCGCTTTGGGTATGGGTTATCCCGGTCAGGAGTGGGAGGTAATGGAGAAGTTTGCTATTTCGCACTCTACCTGGAGACATACAGAGCGGTTGACATTTGATTTCGATTTTATTGGTTTACAAAACTACTTCCCGTTAACCATTAAGTATAACGCATTTATCCCAGTGGTACAGGCATGGGAAGTGAAAGCTAAAAACAGGAAGAAACCTCATACTGCAATGGGATGGGAAATTAACGGGGACAGTTTTTACAATATTATCAAACAGTTTGCTGCATATCCCAATGTCAAAAACCTGGTGATTACAGAAAATGGAGCTGCTTTTCATGATAAACTGATTGGCGGGGCAATAGATGATACAGAGCGCATAGAATATTTCAGGTTATATCTGCTAGCCATTTTAAGAGCTAAAAAAGAGGGAATCAATATTACAGGGTACATGGCCTGGACGCTGCTGGACAATTTTGAATGGGCAGAAGGATTTAACGCCAGGTTTGGCTTAGTGCATAACGATTTCAAAACTCAGCAGAGAACAATCAAGTCGTCGGGTTACTGGTGGCAAGAATTTCTTAAAGAGTAGTTTCTCAAAAAAAGCATAAAAAAAGACATAAAAAAACTCCCGTTTTAAAGCGGGAGTTTTTTATGTTACAAATTATTATTGAGCTACTTGCTTACGGATAATATTCAATGCACCACCAGCTTTAAACCAGTCGATCTGTTGTGCATTATAACTATGGTTAACTTTGAACTCTTCTTTTGAACCATCGGCGTGGTTTAACACAATTGTTAATGGTACATCTGGAGTGAAAGTTGTTAATCCATCGATATCAATTACATCATCCTCGCGGATTTTATCATAATCATCCTTGTTAACGAATGTTAAACCTAACATTCCTTGTTTTTTCAAGTTAGTTTCATGAATACGTGCAAAAGATTTAACCAATACAGCACGAACACCAAGGTGACGTGGTTCCATAGCAGCGTGTTCACGTGAAGAGCCTTCACCGTAATTTTCATCACCTACTACGATTGTACCGATACCATCAGCTTTATAAACACGTTGAGTTGCAGGAACCGGACCATATTCGCCTGTTACCAGGTTTTTAACAGTATCAGTTTTATCATTAAAATAATTTACTGCACCGATCAGCATGTTATTAGAGATATTATCCAGGTGACCACGGAATTTCAACCATGGACCAGCCATAGAAATATGGTCAGTGGTACATTTTCCTTTTGCTTTGATCAGCAATCTCAACCCTTTAAGGTCAGTACCTTCCCATGGAGTAAAAGGATCAAGCAATTGTAATCTGTGAGAAGTAGGAGAAACTAAAATCTGAACACCACTTCCATCAGCAGCTGGTTCCTGATAACCTGCGTCATCAACAGCGAAACCTCTTGGAGGCAATTCAAATCCTGTAGGCTCGTCCAGTTTTACCTGCTCACCTTTGTTGTTCGTCAGGGTGTCAGTTAATGGATTAAAGCTTAAATCACCTGCAATAGCTAAAGCCGTTACCAGTTCAGGAGAACCAACAAAAGCAAAAGTATTCGGGTTACCATCAGCACGTTTAGCAAAGTTACGGTTGAAAGAGTGAACGATTGTGTTTTTCTCTTGTTTTTCCGAACCTACTCTGTCCCACATTCCAATACAAGGTCCGCAGGCATTTGTAAATACCTTAGCGCCGATTTGTTTGAACACATCCATAAAACCATCACGTTGTATTGTGAAACGGATTTGTTCAGAACCAGGGTTAATACAATATTCAGATTTAGCCGTTAAGCCCTTTTCAGCAACTTGTTTTGCAATACTTACCGCTCTTGAAATATCTTCGTACGAAGAGTTAGTACAAGATCCGATCAAACCAACATCAATTTTCATTGGCCACCCGTTGGCTAAGGCAACCTCTTTCATTTTAGAAATAGGAGTAGCTAAATCCGGAGTAAAAGGACCATTTAAATAGGGCTCTAATGTATTTAAGTCAATTTCAATTACCTGGTCAAAATATTTAGCAGGATCTGCGTAAACTTCAGCATCACCAGTTAAATGTTCTTTAACAGCATTGGCAGCATCAGCAACATCAGCTCTGCTTGTAGCACGTAAATAACGTTCCATGCTCTCATCATAACCGAAGGTCGAAGTTGTTGCACCGATTTCAGCACCCATATTACAGATTGTACCTTTACCAGTACAGCTCATGTTTGTTGCGCCTTCACCAAAATATTCAACAATAGCACCGGTACCGCCTTTTACAGTCAGGATACCAGCCACCTTTAAGATTACGTCTTTAGCCGAAGTCCAGCCATTCAATTTACCGGTTAATTTTACACCGATTAATTTAGGGAATTTAAGCTCCCATGGTAAGCCAGCCATTACATCACAGGCATCAGCACCACCAACACCAATTGCAACCATACCTAAACCACCAGCATTCACTGTGTGAGAGTCAGTACCGATCATCATTCCACCTGGAAATGCATAGTTTTCCAATACAACCTGGTGAATAATACCTGCACCTGGTTTCCAGAAGCCGATTCCGTATTTGTTTGATACCGAAGCAAGGAAATCAAAAACTTCTTTACTTTCTGTATTTGCAGCAGGAAGATCCAGTTCAGCACCCAATTTAGCCGTGATCAAGTGATCACAGTGTACTGTTGAAGGCACAGCAACTTTCGGTCTGCCAGCCTGCATAAACTGCAACAATGCCATTTGAGCAGTTGCATCCTGCATAGCTACACGGTCAGGAGCAAAATCTACATAATCAGTACCCCTTACATAAGCGGTATTTGTATTTTCATCCCAAAGGTGGGTATATAAGATTTTTTCTGAGAGTGTTAAAGGTCTGCCTACTAATTTACGGGCCGCCTCAACTCGGGGACCAAAGTTTGCATACACCTTTTTGATCATTTCTATATCAAAAGCCATTGATAATATGTGTTAAAAGGTAATATAATTTAAATTATTTGTAGCGAATTTACAAAAAAAAATAGGGCAAGACCACCATATATAGGGTCATTATATTATTTATACATGTTCTAAATAAAATGGACATTATTGTTTTGAACTGAATTTGTTGAAGGATGTCCATAAATGAACGATATCGTTCATTTATGGACATCTAAAATAGCAGCGGTACTTCAGATGCGTATCAGACAGTCTTTTTATCCTTGTTTTGTTTTTGGCCTGAACTTCGTGACGGCTATAGAAAAATTATAGCGTATGGAACTCATAACCCTGAGCGGTTAAAAATTTTAAGGTGGCCGGCAGGGCAAATTTCAGTCTTTCAAATGCTTTTAGACTATCATGAAACACAATTATAGATCCATTTCTTGTGTTTTTGATCACATTCTCGTAACATTTTTCAGGAGAAAGATTAAGGTCGAAGTCTCCGCTTAGTACATCCCACATGATAATATTAAGCTTTGGGTTAATTTTTCGGAGTTGGTTGATCTGAGATTTTTTTATTCTCCCGTAGGGCGGTCGAAAAAGGGAAGTATTGGTCAGTTTCTGGCATTCTTTGAAATTCTGAATATAGGTCTTATCTTCAGTTATCCAGCCCTTTAAGTGGTTAAAGGTGTGGTTTCCGATTGCATGACCATCATTTTTAACTTGTTCAAAAATTTCAGCATGTTTGTTTATATTGTCTCCGATACAGAAGAAAGTTGCTTTGCAATTGAAACTTTTTAAAGTATTTAAAACAAAGTCTGTAACAACAGGTATAGGTCCATCGTCAAAGGTTAAATAAATGACTTTGTCAGACCGGCTTTTGTTCCAGACTAAGGATGGGTAATACCATTTTAATAAAAGAGGTGATTTAACCAGATACATTGACCAAATGTAAGAAATAACAAATGGTTGTAAAGAAATTGATAAAACCGAGAAGTAGTTTATTTAAGAAAAATATAAAGCCAATGAAAATGTTTACTAATAATAGTCTGTTGTCAAAATTAACCTTCGCCGTTACTTTTAGTTTGGTAACGATAGGTCTGTCCTCTAACCTGAAAGCTCAGGAAGTGCTTACTATCCAGGATGCGATTGACCGTATGCTGAATAATAACTTGAATATTAAACAATCTTCGCTAAATGTGGCTACTTCAGCTGTCAATTTGGAACAATCCAGAGCAGCCCTTTATCCAACTTTAAGTGCGGGTATAGATAATAATTTTAATTTTGGACGTAGTTTGAACCCAGCAACCAACGAGCTGATTTCTCAAAAATTCTATCAGGGAACAGGTAGTCTTTCTACTTCAGTAGATCTGTTTGGTGGGTTTGCCAAGCTAAACCAGATCAGGCAGAATAAGATTTTACTAGCTGCAGGAAACAGTACTTTGGATAAGACGAAAAATGACCTTATTTTACAAGTGGTTACTGCTTATTTTCAGGTTGTTTTTAATACAGATTTATTAAAAGCATCTAAAGAGCAACTATTAGTAGCAGCTGAGACACAGAGGCGTGAACAAGCCTTATTAGAAGCAGGGAATAAAACCTTAGCAGATATTTCGCAGGCAAAAGCTCAGGCTGCAACAGCAGAATTGAACGTGACCACTGCGCAAAACCAGTTGACGATCTCTTATCTGACATTATCTCAGTTAATGGAGATGGGGCCGGATTCTGAGAGTTATACGGTAGTTAAACCTACTATTAAGGACATTGCACAAGCACAAAAGAGTTATGATGTGAATGATGTTTACAATACTTCACTGTCTTTCTTCCCAGATGTTAAACTAGCACAGTTAAACAGAGAAGCA
The DNA here is from genome assembly GCA_014302835.1 of Pedobacter sp. PAMC26386. Taxonomy (GTDB): domain Bacteria; phylum Bacteroidota; class Bacteroidia; order Sphingobacteriales; family Sphingobacteriaceae; genus Pedobacter. Next base: position 3,961,203 of record CP060294.1, on the reverse strand, counting down.
GCCGAAAAAGCTGTCGATGTAGCAAAAGGAGCGGCTTATCCTAAACTATCACTGGGAGGTTCGATTGGGTCACAATATTCATTTATCTTAGGTCAAAGATCACCTTTATCTACTCCGGATGCTGCTTTGAGCGATCAGATAAGTAATAACTTTTCTCAGGGTGTTCAGCTTTCTTTACGGATTCCTATTTTCAATGGACTGACAATCAAATCGAATGTTAAAAAAGCAAAAATTTCATATGAAGGTAGTAAAATCAGTGAGCAGCTGACCAAGAACAATTTAAATAAAGTCATTGCTCAGGCTGTGGCCGACTTAAGAGCAGCAGACGGAAAGTATAAGTCTAATGAAAAAACATTCAATGCCCAAAAGGATGCTTTCAATGTAATCGAACAACGTTATGCAGTAGGTTTGGTGAATTCATTAGATTATAATACCTCAAGAACAAACAGGAACAAAGCAGAAGTTGACTATATCCAGTCAAAATACGATCTGCTGTTCAAATCAAAAGTTATAGACTATTACTTAGGAAAACAGATCACTTTTTAAGCGCGCAGAACACATAAATAAAAACGAAAGAAATGAAACTAAAACACATACTTATCGCCGTAGGGGCGTTAGTCGTCTTATTGGTTATCGGGGCGATGACCGGGATAATAGGCGGTGAAAAAGCAGAAAAAGTTACTTTAGAAAAGGTACAAGTCAGGACGGTTGTCGAAACCGTAACTGCCAGTGGAAAGATCAGACCAGAAACAGAAGTGAAATTGAGTTCTGAGGTTTCCGGAGAGCTTGTTGAGTTACGTGTCAAAGAAGGAGATATTGTGAAAAAGGGGCAGATGTTATTTAAAGTGAGACCAGATGTTCTGAAGTCCGGATATGACAGAGCAAGTGCGTCTTACAGTGCTCAGAAAGCATCCGTTGGATCAGCAGATCAGCAGTTGAAACAATCTCAGGCCAACTTTGTGAATCAGGAAGCTATTTACAAACGTAATGTGGAGTTGTTTAAGAAGAAAGTGATTTCATTAGCAGAATATGATGCTGCCAAAGCAGCTTACGTAACCGGAAGAACGAATCTTGACGGTGCAAAACAATCTCTGATTGCAGCTAAGTTTAATCTGGCTCAGATGGGGGCAAGTGTTCAGGAAGCAAGTGCGAATCTGGCAAAGGCCTCAGTTTTTTCACCAGTTGATGGCGTAATTTCTAAATTATCAGTAGAACTTGGGGACAGGATTTTGGGTACGGCTCAGTTTGCGGGTACAGAAATCATGAGAATTTCCAATCTTAATTCTATGGAAGTAAACGTGGATGTGAACGAAAATGACATTAATCGTGTAAACGTAGGTGATAAAGCGGCAATCCAGGTAGATGCTTTTGATGATAAGAAATTCAAAGGTATCGTTACAAAAATTGCCAGCTCTTCTAAAGACATTGCTGTAGCAGCTACCACAGTAGATCAGGTAACTAACTTTGTTGTAAAAGTTCGTATAGACGCGGGTTCTTACACCCAGGTTAAGGGCGAGGCTTCGCCATTCAAACCAGGTTTATCAGCAACTGTAGATATCGAAAGTTCATCAGTTAAGGGTCTATCAGTTCCTATTATGGCTGTATTTGTTGAAGGCGCTAAAAAAGATAGTGGTAAAGACCAGCCAGCAGAAGAAGGGGAAGATGCGACTGCAAATAAGCAGAAATCGAAGCTGAATGATAAAGCCATCAAGCAATATGTATATACTTACGCTGATGGTAAAGTGAAAAAAGTTGAGGTTACAACTGGCATCCAGGATGATAAATACATCCAGATTAAAAGCGGACTGAAAGAAGGAACTGAAATTGTAAGTGGCCCATATTCAACTGTTCAGAACAAATTGAAGGATGGAATGAAAGTAGAAAAAGACACTAAAGATCAGCCTGTTTCCAAGTCAACGAAAAAGTAACGAGAGCTGTTCACAATAAATTAAGTAATTTGTCCCGGTTTAAAACATTAAGCCGGGATTTTTTATTTATATATGATGATACCAAAAGTCGCAATGATTGGTGGCGGTAGTTGGGCAACTGCTGTCATAAAAATGCTTTCAGATAATCTTACCGAAAAAGATATTTATTGGTGGCTGCGTGATACTACATCAATAGCACACCTTAAGCAATACAAACACAATCCAAAATACCTGAGTTCCGTAGAGCTGAGGTTACCAGAAAATAATATCTCCAATGATATCAGCTATATTATTGAACAAGCTGATTATGTAATTCTGAATGTTCCGGCTGCTTTTCTGAAAGCAACCCTGAGTGGTGTTACACCGGGGATGTTAGCAGGTAAAAAGATTGTCTCCGCTATTAAAGGCATTGTACCTGATGAAAATCAGATTATCGGCGAATTTATGCATGAGAAATTCAAAGTTCCTCTGGACGATATCCTGGTAATCAGTGGTCCCTGTCATGCAGAAGAGGTCGCACTGGAGAAATTATCCTACCTGACTATAGCTTCTATCAATCTGGATACTGCAGGCAGCTTCTCAAAATTATTAAATACAAGATATCTCAAGACCAACGTATCAGATGATATTTTCGGAACAGAATACGCTGCGGTCTTGAAGAATATTTACGCAGTAGCCAGTGGTATCTGTCATGGAATAGGTTATGGCGATAACTTTCAGGCAGTACTGATTTCAAATGCGATCAGAGAGATCAATCGGTTTGTAGAAGCAGTGCATCCGATTAATCGTGATATCAAAGAATCTGCTTATTTAGGAGATCTTCTGGTCACTGCTTATTCTCAGTTTAGCCGTAACAGAACTTTCGGAAATATGATTGGCAAAGGATATACGGTTAAATCGGCGCAACTGGAGATGAATATGATTGCCGAAGGATATTATGCTGCAAGCTGTATGCATGTAATTAATAAGAAGTATAAAGTAGAAATGCCAATCTGCCGGGCAGTGTATGCCATTCTTTATGAACGTCATTCACCACAAATTGAAATGGCCTTGCTTACCGAACAATTAAATTAAATTATTGAACAATAATTGAAAACAATATAAAAACCAGATTGTTAATGAATAATACCGCTGTAATTTTAGTTTCTAAGAGGAGAAGCTGAGTTTTACAAAAGGAAACTTAAAAAACAATCTATAAAATGAACAAGAAATATCTAGTGGGTTTATTAACCCTGGCATTAGCGGGTACTGTCTCTCTTTCGACTCAAGCACAAGAAAAAAAGAAAACACTTGGTGAAAAGATCGAAAAAACAGCTTCATCAGTTGGTAATAAAACAGCAGAAGTAGCAGTAAAAGGCGTTTCAAAAGTAGGTGATAAAACCTATAAAGGTAAAGTGGCTCCAGATGGGTCAGATGTTTATATCAACGGAAAAAACCGTAAATATTACATCAACAAAAAAGGAGCTAAAGTTTATCTTAAAGCCTCACAGATCAAAGACAAACCAGCTGGAAAATAATCCAGTTATTTTAATAGTATTCAATCCGGATCGTCTGATCCGGATTTTTTTTGCCTCTTTTTTATCAACCAGATGTTAAAAGAATAATTCTTCTCATTAAAATCTACTAATTGAGTAGGTTTTAATTTTAATAAGAATATATTTGAAAATAGCTGATACCTAGCTGTATCATCTGTTAACCAACCTAAACACACGCATATGAATATTAAACTCTACTCAATTATTCTTGCTTTTACCGCTATAGCACTAACCACACAGGCGCAAACCATACGTGGAACAGTAAGCGATACTACCCAGACCATTATCGGTGCTACAGTTTCTGTAGCGGGAACCGGGCAGAAAGCAGGTACAAATGCAACGGGTAAATATCAGCTCAAGCTGGCAAAGGCTGGAACCTATACAGTTTTAGTTTCCTATATAGGCTATCAGACGCAGCAAAAGAAAATTACGATTGCAGAAAACGAGACCAAAGACTTAGATTTTCAGTTATTATCAAATGATAATAACCTTGAAAATATTGTGGTACTAGGTTCAAGAAGTGCGCCAAGATCTAACCTGGATACACCAGTCCCCGTTGATGTAGTTGATATTAGAAAGATCACACAGAATATTCCCCAGGTCTCCCTGAATCAGATTCTGAATTTTGTAGCCCCATCTTTCACCTCAAATGTCATGAGTCTGACCGATGGAACGGACCATATTGACCCTGCATCATTGCGAGGATTGGGCCCTGACCAGGTATTAGTTTTAATTAATGGAAAGAGAAGGCATACTACTGCTCTGGTAAATATTAACGGTAGTTTAGGAAAAGGATCTGTAGGCACAGATATGAATGCGATCCCTACTTCAGCTATTAAAAGAGTTGAAATCTTGCGTGACGGTGCAGCAGCACAGTATGGATCTGATGCGATTGCCGGTGTCATCAACATTATTTTGAACGATGAAGTCAATAAACTTACGGCCAACGTTTCTGGAGGCGGATATACTGGAAAACACTCCGATGGACTTGATGGAGAAACGATTCAGGCTAACGTAAATTACGGCGTAAAATTAAGTGATAAAGGCGGTTTCTTAAATCTTGCCGGTTCGTTTGATTATAGAGATTTCGCTTCCCGTACCACCCCCTACCGCGGCGTTATTTATTCAGACTATAACAATCCCGGTTTATACCCAACACCAACCGGAGTTGATATTACTGATGCTGAGCTGGCAAGAAGAGGGCAGACCAGATCAGACTTTGTGCCAAACATTGGCCAGTCAAAAAACAGGGGAGGAGCATTGTTCTTCAATTCCGTGATTCCTGTTGCGCAGGATGCTGAAATCTACGCTTTTGGTGGTGTAAACTATAGAAATGGTATTTCTAATGCCTTTTACCGTACTCCGCGTCAGCTCAATCAGAATAATGCCGTCATCTATCCAAATGGATTTTTACCTGAAATTGTAACAAACAGTCTGGATCAATCAGTTGCAGCAGGAATCAGGGGGAAATTAGGAGAATGGAAAACCGACTTCAGTAATACCTATGGTAGAAACGTCATTGATTTTAAAACAGCAAATTCAGTGAATGCTTCTATGCTGACTTCTTCACCTACTTCATTTGAATCTGGTGGTTATGAATTTGTGCAGAACACAACCAATTTAGACTTTACCCGTTTCTTTCCAAGCCCTTTAAAAGGAATCAACGTGGCCTTTGGATTTGAAAACAGGTATGAGAACTACAAAATCAAACCCGGGGAAGAAGCTTCCTGGAGAAATTATGGGAATGCCCTTCAGGTGGGTGTTGACGGTAATGGAAAACCAATTTTAATTCCAGATGCCAACGGTAATATTTCTACCCGTTTTGCACCAAATGGTGTTGCTTATGCTGGTGGAGCGCAAGGATTCCCTGGAATCAGCACTGCTAACCTGACTAATGAATCCCGTAATTCGTTCGCAGCATACGGAGATGTGGAGTTAAATTTTACAGAGAAGTTCTTGCTTGATGCGGCGGCGAGATTTGAGAATTATTCGGACTTTGGGTCAACGGTTAACGGAAAACTGGCTGCCCGATACAAATTCTCAGATAAATTCCTTTTACGTGCAGCGGCAAGTACAGGGTTTAGGGCGCCATCTCTTCATCAACAGTATTTTAGTTCTACTTCATCTGTTTATGTGGATGGGAATATCGTAGAGTCGGGTACTTTTGCAAACGATAGTCGTATTGCACAATTGCTAGGTATCCCTAAACTAAAACAAGAGACTTCTAAGAGTTTAAGTGCGGGTTTCACTTCTAATCTTGGTAAATTAAAAATTACTGTAGATGGTTATTTCATCAGAATCAATGACAGAGTAATTTATACGGGCCAGTTTACAGGAAACAATTCACCAACAGCTTCACCACAGGATAAGGAGATTTATGATCTGCTACGTTTAGCCAATGCAACAACAGCGAGGTTCTTTGCAAATGCTGTAAATACAGAAACTAAGGGACTGGACGTAGTTTTATCTTACAATACCCGTGTAGGCGCTGGAAATCTGAGAACAGACTGGGCAACAACCTTCACTAAAACCTCCATTGTAGGGCCTGTTCATGCCTCACCATTACTTGTAGGTAAAGAAAGTACTTATCTGGATGATGCAAGTCGTATTCTGATAGAGAAAGTTACTCCACGTATTAAATCTAATATTACATTTGATTACACGATTAACAAGTGGAACGTCTTTTTGCGTAACGTTTACTTTGGAAAAGTTTCTCAGCCAACCAATGTTCCTGCTAATAACCAAGAGCTTGCGGGACGTGTAATTACAGATATAGGTGCAGGTTACAATCTGACAAAAAACCTGAAAATAACTGTCGGGGCAAACAATCTATTTGATGTTTATCCACAGGAATTATTGTTGGGATCTCAAGGGACTTCAGGGATCTTATATCCAAATCAGGCTCCTCAATTTGGTTTTCTGGGTAGATACGTATTCACAAGATTGTCACTGAACTTTTAATACCGATATAATTCTTTAAATTTAGTGCGTTTTCCTGCCGACGAGTTTTAAGCCAGTTTAAACAGGTTAAAGACTAGTAGGCAGGAATTTTTTTTATAATTTATCATACAATGAAAACAAAAACATCATTATCACATCTACTGTTAGGCCCTCTTTGTCTAGGACTTCTAGTTTCCTATACGGAAGTGAATGGTCAGGAATTAAATCAGTTCAAGCACGCTGCGGTTGTCACTGCACATCCAGAGGCATCTAAAGTTGGAGTTTCTATTATCAAGCGTGGTGGAAACGCGGTTGATGCAGCGGTAGCAGTACAATTTGCATTGGCAGTAGTTTATCCAAATGCCGGAAATATTGGTGGTGGAGGATTCCTTGTTTATAGAGGTAAAGAAGGAAATTCAGACGCACTTGATTATAGAGAGAAGGCTCCCGAAAAAGCTTCCAGGGATATGTATCTGGATGCACAAGGAAATGCAATCACTGATAAAAGCCTTTACGGTGCATTAGCATCGGGAATTCCAGGAACTGTAGATGGGATGGTGAAGGCACATAATAAATATGGTAAACTGAGTTGGAAAAAAGATATTCAGCCAGCTATAGAATTAGCAGAAAACGGATTTCAGATTACCGCGCAGCAAGCTTCAGAGTTAAACAGTCATAAAGAAAGCTTTTTAAAATACAACAAGAAACCAGTTGCCTTTGTGAAAAATGATCTGTGGAAAGCAGGTGATTTATTGAAACAACCACAATTGGCTAAAACTTTAAAGCTGATTAGAGATAACGGCAGAAAAGGATTTTATGAAGGCTCTGTGGCAACAGCTATTGTAGCTGCAATGCAAAACACCAGTGGTGTAATTACCGCTAAGGATTTGCATGATTATCAGTCTGTATGGAGAAAAACCGTGTCAGGTGAATACAAAAACTATAAGATAATTTCGATGCCGCCTCCATCTAGCGGTGGTATAGCCTTGATCACGATGTTAAAACAAGTGGGTGATTATCCATTAAGTAAATGGGGTTTTCAAAGAGACTCTACTGTACAATTAATGGTTGAAGTAGAACGCAGAGCTTATGCAGACCGTGCAAGCTATTTAGGAGATCCTGACTTTTTTAAAGTACCGCAAACAGCTTTACTGGATGTGAATTATATCAAATCAAGAACAGCAGGTATCAGCTTTAACAAGGCTACTCCAAGCTCAGAAGTTAAGCCAGGTACTTTACCATTACATGAGAGTGAGCAAACGACCCATTACTCGATTGTAGACAGCGAAGGTAACGCTGTATCAGCTACCACTACATTAAATGGGTCATATGGATCATTGGTTGTTGTAGATGGGGCTGGTTTCATCTTAAACAACGAGATGGATGATTTCTCAGTGAAACCAGGTACTCCAAACATGTACGGTTTGGTTGGTGGAGAAGCCAATTCAATTGTTGCCGGAAAAAGAATGCTGAGCTCAATGACCCCAACAATTATCGAGGAGAATGGAAAATTGAGAATGGTTGTTGGTACTCCCGGAGGGTCGACTATTATCACCTCAGTTTTTCAGACGATCCTGAACGTATTAGCTTTTGGCAAGGGAATGCAGGAAGCAGTCGCAGCACCAAGATTCCATCATCAGTGGTTACCAGATGAGGTTTTCGTAGAGAAAGGTGCTATTGATGACGCTACCAGAATTAAACTGGAGTATAAAGGGTACAAGGTGACAGAGCGTGAGCCCATGGGACGCGTAGACGCCATCCTTATCAAACCAAACGGAGTTCTTGAAACAGGGGCTGATCCAAGAGGCAACGACAAAGGATTGGGTTACTAAAATAGCTCCTCCTTAAAAAAAACCGATATGCTATATTCCGACGGCATTCCCCTGAAGGGGGTAATACAGTGTCGGAATATAGCATACCGGTTTTTTTCATCTGGGGTAGCATGGTTTGTAAGCCAGATGCTTTATCAGGTTGCTGTCTTTTGGGAAGCGCGTGTTTGAAGATTTGGTTTTGGTTTAACGCATCAGTTGTTTGTTCACGATTGGTTAGTTGATTTTTTACTGGAAGGTGGGTAGATAAGCTTGCTGATTGTTAAGATGGGTTTTTTATTGGATAGCGGATAGATCGCTTGATGATGATTATGACATTTGTTACGGAGTGATGAGTAGATGTATTGATATCTAGATATATCTATTGTTGTGCTAATGAGGTGTATAACTGGTATATGCATGTAGCACAGTTTTTTTATTCCCCTCAGACAACACCCCTTCAAAAAAAAACAGCCCGATAAATCGGGCTGCTTAATTTTATATTTGGGTTGTGATTAAGATCTGCGTCTTCTTTCGCCTGTTCCGCTTCCACCTTCACGTGGTTTACCAGAGAAATCTCTGAAACCTCCACTACTGCTTCCACCTTCACGTCTTCCGCTTCCGCCAGAGTTACCACCACCGTAGCTTTTTCTTTCGCCACCGCCATAACTCTTTCTTTCACCGCCACCATAGCTTTTTCTTTCGCCGCCGCCGCCAGAACTTCTTCTGTCGCCACCACCGCCACCGCTATAGCTTCTTCTTTCTCCGCCACCTCTTCTTTCGCCACCTTCAGGAGCGTCGCCAGATTTTTCAATTCTAACACTACGGTTATTGAATTGGATGTCTTTGAAATTTGCGAACAATGAATCAACAATAGCATTTTCAACTTCAAAGAATGAATAAACACCTTTAAGGTCAATTTTACCAATGTTTTTTCCACTGATTTTTCCATTGTTACATACAAAAGATAATAAATCACCTCTTGTAAATTCATCTACCGAACCTACGTTGATAAACAAACGGGTAAAATCACTGTTTCTAGCACCTCTTGCGCCACGCTCAGAACGTTCACCACGTTCGTCGTTAGCAGCTGCGTTTAAGTCTGGTGCGTTTTTGTAATACTCTAAAAAGCGGTTAAACTCTAAAGATGCAAAACGTTTGATCACTTCTTCTTTGCTTAATTCAGCAAATTCATCCATGATTCTAGGAATGTACTGCTCAATTTGTGCTTCATTTACTTCAACGTTGTGAACTTTGTGAACCAATGAGAAAAGTTGTTTTTCACAAACATCAAATCCTGTAGGCAGTTCTGCTTTAGTAAAGGCTTTACCGATGATTCTTTCGATCTGACGGATTTTTCCAGTTTCCTTAGAGTTGATGATACAGATTGAGATACCAGATTTACCAGCTCTTCCTGTACGACCACTCCTGTGGGTATAACTTTCAATTTCATCAGGTAATGAATAGTTAACAACGTGAGTTACGTTATTTACATCGATACCACGTGCTGCAACATCAGTAGCAATTAATAATTGCATGTTACGGTCACGGAAGCGCTGCATAACTTTATCACGTTGTTGTTGTGATAAGTCACCATGCAAAGCATCAGCATTGTAACCATCCTTGATTAAGTTCTCAGCAACATCCTGCGTATCCATTTTGGTTTTACAGAAAACTACTGCGAAAATTTCAGGGTTGAAATCTACAATACGTTTCAAGGCAGCATATTTATCTCTGGCACGTACTACGTAGTACTCATGCTCAATATTTACGTTACCTGTGTTTTTGGTACCCATAGTCAACTCAGTAGGGTTGTCCATGTAGTTTTTAGCTATTCTTCTAACCTCAGGAGGCATAGTAGCTGAAAACAACCAAGTTTTTTTGTCATCTGGTGTAGTAGATAGGATATCATTAATGTCATCCTGGAAGCCCATGTTAAGCATCTCATCAGCCTCATCAAGAACTACATATTTCACACTACTGAAATCTATAGCCTTACGACCGATAATGTCTAACATACGACCCGGTGTAGCTACAACTACTTGTACACCGTTTCTAATTTCACGCAATTGCTGCACAATGTTCGCGCCACCGTAAACGGCAACAACACTAGCACCAGGCGTGTTTTTTGAGTAATTTTTGATGTCGCTGGCAATTTGCAAGCAAAGCTCCCGGGTAGGGCATAGAATTAAAGCCTGAGGCTTATTCAATTTGAAGTCAATCAGTTCAATTAGCGGCAAACCAAATGCTGCTGTTTTTCCTGTTCCTGTTTGGGCCAAACCAACAAAATCATTATTGCCCTCTAACAGCACAGGAATAGCTTGCTCCTGAATAGGTGTTGGATTTTCGAAACCTAAATCCTTTACGGCATTAACAACGTCATCACTTATCCCCAATAATTTAAATGGGTTTATCATTTTAACTTTATTTATTAAGCCGCAAAGGTACGCTTATTTTTTGGTATTTGTTTGGTACATAACGAAATAATAAAAGTAAGCGGTTATCTTAGCCTGTCGGCCGACCTGATTAACTGCTCATCTTTACGGATACCTCTGATTGCCAGTACACAAAAAAGAATAGAAAAAATAGGGAGACCGGCGCCCACACCAAAAACAGCCCCGTCAAAACCTCCTGGGATGTTAAATGCATAGCTTGCAGTCCATCCCGCTAAAGCGATAATTAATAATATAGTCAGCAGGATAATATTTTTTTGCAGTGATCTGTTTTTGAAAGTGAAAATATTTGCCAGGCAGATTAGCCCAACGAGGATCGTTCCGCCAAAAAGAGCAGTAAAAGATTCTGTTTTATGGCTAACATTGTTGGTTTTCTGATAGATGCCGCCAATCTGGAACGATAAATCTCCGCTAGTACCCTGTTTCGTGAAAATAGGGAGAATTAACAATAAAAACAGCGTAAGAGACGCTAAAAACAACCAGATGGATTGAACCCTTTGTATCATATCAATTTAATAATTTCCAACAAATATATTAAAAGACATTAAACGTCTGTCTTGTTAAGCGGAAAAAAGTATTTTTGCAATAGATTGGATACACAACGTTTTTTTATAGAACTAGCCTACGATGGAACAGCTTACCATGGTTGGCAGACACAACCGAACGCGATAACTGTTCAGCAGGAGCTGGATAAGGCACTATCAGTTTTCTTCAGGCAACCTGTTGAAACGCTGGGCTGCGGCAGAACGGATGCCGGTGTTCACGCCAGCAAGTTTTTTGCGCATTTAGATTTAACAGGAGTCACAGAAGAAGCTGCCATAAACGCAGTGGGGAGTGTGAATGCCCTTTTACCATATCCTATTGCGATCAAACGGATTTTTAGTGTCTCAAAGGATGCTCATGCACGTTTTGATGCAACGGCAAGATCCTATGAATATCATTTTCATTTCCATAAAGACCCTTTCAAACTAAACCGTTCCTGGTTATATAAGGGTAGATTAGATATTCAGGCTATGAACGTCGCCGCAATACAGCTGTTAAATTATACTGATTTCACAAGTTTCAGTAAGTCTAACACTTCAACGGCTACAAATAATTGTAAAATTACCGAAGCTTATTTCCGTGAAACAGAAGGGGGTCTTATATTTACGATCTCTGCGGACCGCTTTTTGAGGAATATGGTACGAGCGATTGTGGGTACTCTGATTCTAATCGGAAAGAAAGAAATTGATCTGGCACAGCTGGAGGAAATTATAGGAAGTAAAAACCGGAGTAATGCCGGGCAGTCAGTACCTGCCTGTGGTCTTTACCTGGTGAATATCATTTATCCTTTTGTAAAATAATTATGTCAAAAATCACAGGTGATGCGTTAAATGTTGGTTTATTGAAGCGAGTTTTTCAGTATGTGAGACCTTACCGCAGCATATTTATCTGGTCGGTTATTTTGACCATACTACTTGCATTAATCGCGCCGGTTAGACCCTTCCTGATTAAATACACCTTAGATAATTTTATTCTTAAGGGACAGCACAGCGGACTGGTGATGATGACCATGCTGATGCTTTTTTTGTTGGTCGTACAAAGTGTCATTCAATATAGCCATACCTTATTGACGAATACACTGGGACAATCAGCTATCCGCGATTTGAGAATTAATGTATTTAATCATATCACAAAACTCAGACTGCAATACTTTGATAAAACACCGATAGGACAATTGATAACCCGTACGGTATCCGATCTGGAAACAATTTCGGATATCTTTTCAGAGGGACTCATTGTGATCATTGGAGATATTTTACAGGTTATCGCCATTATTATAGTCATGTTTTATGCAGACTGGGAACTGACCATTGTCGTCTTGTTACCGATGCCGCTATTAATCATGGCGACCTCTGTATTTCAGAAATCTATCAAATCAGCATTTCAGGAAATCAGAACTGAAGTCTCCAATCTGAATACCTATTTACAAGAGCATATTACCGGTATTTCCATCATCCAGTATTTTGCAAGAGAAGACCAGGAGTTCCGCAAATTTAAAAAGATCAATGCCCGATACCGGGATGCAAATATTCGTTCAAACTGGTATTATTCTATCTTCTTCCCTGTTGTAGAGATTATCTCAGCCATGTCACTAGGGCTTCTGGTATGGTATGGAGCAAAAAGTATATTGGCGAAACCTCTTGATGTTACTCCAGGGACCATCGCTGAGTTTATTCTTTATATCAGCATGCTCTTCAGACCGATAAGAGAACTTGCGGATAAATTTAATACACTGCAAATGGGGATGGTAGGAGCGGAGCGCGTATTTAAAGTATTGGATACGCAAGAGCTTACGCCAAATAACGGAACTTATCAGCCGGAGAAAATGGCTGGTAATATATCATTTGATAAAGTGTGGTTCGCTTATAACGATGAAAACTACGTCTTAAAAAACATTTCCTTTGAGGTCAAAGCCGGTCAGACTATAGCAATGGTTGGTGCTACGGGTGCGGGTAAATCTTCTACCATTAATATACTGAATCGTTTCTATGCAATCCAAAAAGGAGAGATCAAAGTTGATGGCGTCTCAATTGATGATTACGAACTGAATCATCTGAGAAATAATATCGCTACGGTATTACAGGATGTTTTCCTGTTTTCAGACACGATCTTTAATAACATTACGCTAAATAATCCTGCAATTACCATGGATGAGGTGGTTGATGCTGCTCAAAAAGTAGGTGCACATGATTTCATTGAAAGACTTCCTGGTGGATACCAATATAATGTAATGGAGCGTGGAGCGACTCTTTCTGCGGGACAGGCACAGCTGATTTCATTTATCAGGGCACTCGTCTATAATCCTTCTATCCTGGTTTTGGATGAAGCAACTTCATCTGTTGATACGGAAACAGAAATGCTGATCCAGACAGCTATTGACAAATTGATGAAAGGACGTACTTCTATAGTTATCGCTCACCGTTTATCAACGATACAAAAAGCTGATCAGATTATAGTACTGGATAAAGGAGAAATTAAGGAAATTGGTAATCACCAGGAATTGCTTAAACTTGACGGATACTATAAAAAATTGTATGACTTGCAGTTCCACTCTGTGGGTATCGCTAAGTAACCTTTAAGGCGTTTAATGCCTGGTTGGTGTTCTTGTCTGGTGGTCGTTTTATAAGGCTGGCTGATGTTGCTGGAATTATTCTTTTCATTATAATTGGAAATGCATTTGCCATTCCATTCAATAATCTTAGATTTGCATAAAAAATTATAGATACATGAGTGTTTTAGTAAATAAAGATTCAAAAGTAATTGTACAAGGTTTTACCGGAAATGAAGGTACTTACCATGCTTCACAAATGATAGAATACGGAACTGACGTAGTTGGCGGGGTTACACCTGGTAAAGGCGGACAAACTCATTTAGACAGACCGGTTTTTAACACGGTTAAAGATGCGGTTGATCAAGCTGGAGCTAATGTATCTATTATCTTTGTTCCACCTGCATTTGCTGCAGATGCCATTATGGAAGCTGCTGAAGCTGGAATTAAAGTTATTGTATGTATTACTGAGGGTATCCCTACAAAGGATATGATTCAGGTTAAAGAATATATTTCTGGAAGAGATTGCCGTTTAATCGGTCCTAACTGCCCGGGTGTTATTACTGCTGATGAAGCTAAAGTTGGTATCATGCCAGGATTTATCTTCAGAAAAGGTACTGTAGGTGTTGTTTCTAAATCAGGAACACTTACTTACGAAGCAGTTGACCAGGTTGTGAAAGCAGGCTTAGGTATTACTACAGCTATCGGTATCGGTGGTGATCCAATTATCGGAACAACTACTAAAGAAGCTGTTGAACTGTTAATGAATGATCCTGAAACTGAAGGTATCATCATGATCGGTGAAATTGGTGGTGGTATGGAAGCTGAAGCTGCGCTTTGGATCAAAGAACACGGTACTAAACCAGTTGTAGGATTTATCGCTGGTCAAACTGCTCCTGCGGGACGTAGAATGGGGCATGCTGGTGCTATCGTTGGTGGTGCTGATGATACTGCTGCTGCAAAAATGAAAATTATGGCAGAATGTGGAATCCGTGTAGTAGAAAGTCCTGCTGAAATCGGTGAAGCTATGGCAGAATTATTGAAGAAATAATCCTTCTTAAATCAATATAAAAGAGGTTCGTGTCAAAACGAACCTCTTTTTTTTTAATCCGGATTTCTGGAATTATCTTTATCATGTATTTGTCAGCTTAAATTCTCACTGCGCTAAAAACTATAGCGTACCGTTAAACGTATATAAGACTATGAGAACAATCATTAGTAAATCAATAATAATTGCCGGGCTGGTTTGCATTTGCAATCTGATGGCCTGTGCGCAGAAACATGAAAAGGAACCACTATCAAAAACTACAGGTAAAATGGAATGGAATAAACTAACTCCAGAAGAAGAAGATGTAATCGTACATAAAGGTACAGAATACCCGGGTACAGGAACATTATTGAAAAATACAGCCAAAGGAACTTATACTTGTAAACGTTGTAATGCACCGCTTTACCGCTCCGAATCAAAATTTGAATCGTCTTGCGGCTGGCCGAGCTTTGATG
Organism: Pedobacter sp. PAMC26386; assembly: GCA_014302835.1. GTDB lineage: Bacteria > Bacteroidota > Bacteroidia > Sphingobacteriales > Sphingobacteriaceae > Pedobacter. The sequence continues at coordinate 3,945,945 of CP060294.1, read as the reverse complement.
ATGAGATTAAAGGGGCTGTAATCAGAATCCCGGATGCAGATGGATCACGCACAGAAATTGTTTGCGCAAACTGTAAAGCTCATCTTGGACATGTGTTCATGGGCGAGGGTTTTACCGCAAAAAATACCCGGAACTGTGTAAACTCAATTTCAATGAATTTTGTTCCCGATAAATAGCTTTTAAAGGGTTTTAAACTCGGTAAATGAGTGTTTTTTTTTACGTAAACGCCCGACGATCAGTTTGTTGGGCATTTTTCGTTTGGGAGTATATGGTTTTTTTACTTACCTTTGAAAGTTCACCAACAAATTTAAATATGAAATATTGTTTGCTTTTATTGAGTATGTTCTTGTTCTTGCGGGTTGACGCACAGGGAGATACTACAACGCTAGACAGTACAATGTTAGACAGTGCTACGCGGATAAAAACAGGAATGGCAACCTATTATCATAGGAAGTTTGAAGGTAGAAGAACTACCAGTGGTGCTAAATATCGGGGTAAGAAGCTGACAGCTGCACACCGCACTCTTCCTTTCGGTACAATTGTAACGGTTACGAATGTCTCCAACGGGAAATCAGTAGAGGTCGAAATCAATGACAGAGGCCCTTTTACAAAAAGATATATTATCGATGTTTCTGAACAAGCAGCCAAAGACCTTGGTTTTTTCAGAAAAGGACAATCAAAAGTAAAAATCAGCTACGATAAATCCTCTTAAATCCTGAATATCAGGTGGCAATAGTCAGATTTGCGAATGTTATTAACAGTTTTTTCAAGCTCCCCCGATAACAGCAGAAATCAATAACAACTTTACAAAGTAAATTAACTGTAATTTTTGTCTCTACATGTGGATAACTACGTCCGCTTGTTAAGAACTATTGCTAACGTTTAAAAGCCTCAAGGTTTATATTTGTTTTAGCAAAAATTCTGACGTTATTATCAATAATTTGTTAGGTAAAGATTTAGTAATTAATAGCTTATCGTTAAGAATCAAGCCTTATTTTATTTAAATGTTTTGATTTGTCAGTGCCGGTCCGCTAAAAGGACGGTCTAAAAGGATTTCAACTAATTGACATCATTTATTACCCTTAAAATATACCCATGGAAGAAGAAGTATTACTGAAAGAGAACAAAGATCGCTTTGTCCTTTTGCCAATTAAATATCCGGCAATCTGGGAAATGTACAAAAAGAGTGAAGCTAGTTTTTGGACAGCAGAAGAGATTGATTTATCGGATGATCAGAAACACTGGGATAATCTGAATGATGGAGAGCGCCACTTTATCTCTCATATCCTGGCATTTTTCTCTGCCAGCGACGGAATCGTGAATGAGAACCTTGCAGTCAACTTTATGAGTGAAGTCCAGTTACCAGAAGCGCGTTGCTTTTACGGTTTCCAGATTATGATGGAAAACATCCACTCAGAAACTTATGCCTTATTAATTGATACTTATATCAAAGATGAAGCAGAAAAAGACAGATTGTTCCACGCAATTGACACTGTTCCCTGCGTGAAAAGAAAAGCAGAATGGGCATTACGCTGGATCGACGGAGGAAACTTTGCAGAACGTCTGGTTGCTTTTGCTGCTGTAGAAGGTATCTTCTTCAGTGGAAGTTTCTGCTCTATCTTCTGGTTAAAGAAACGTGGATTAATGCCAGGTTTAACCTTTAGCAATGAGCTGATTTCAAGAGATGAAGGTATGCATTGCGAATTTGCCTGCTTACTTTACAAAATGCTGAAGAACAGACTTTCTCAGGAAGCTGTTCATGGTATTATCAAAGATGCTGTTGAAATAGAAAAAGAATTTGTAACAGATGCACTGCCAGTTGCACTGATCGGCATGAATGCCAAATTAATGTCTCAGTATATTGAATTTGTTGCAGACAGATGGTCAAGCGAACTGGGATATGATAAAATATATAACGCTACTAATCCGTTTGATTTCATGGAGATGATCTCATTACAGGGAAAAACCAACTTCTTTGAGAAACGTGTTGGTGATTACCAGAAAAGTGGTGTGTTGACGTCTTCAGAAGACAAAGCTTCAGCTTTCTCTCTGGATGATGATTTTTAATAAAAGAATATAAACTGTTGCCTATGTTCGGAATTGCCTTTAACAACAAGAATAAGCAGCATAAAACCTAAGAAAATATGTTTGTAGAAAAAAGAGATGGTCGCAAAGAAGCGGTGCGGTTTGATAAGATCACTGCCCGCATCGAAAAGTTATGTTATGGCTTTAATGTGGAACTTGTTGATCCTATAGATGTAGCCAAGAAAGTAATTGAAGGATTATATGATGGTGTAACCACCTCAGAATTAGATAACCTTGCTGCTGAAACGGCTGCCTCTTTAACCACTAAACACCCGGACTATGCTTTATTAGCCTCAAGGATAGCCGTATCAAATTTACATAAGAATACCACGAAGTCGTTTTCTAAAACGATGGAGATGTTATATAGATATATAGATCCTAAAACTGAAAAGTCAGCTTCTTTAATCGCTGAAGATGTTTGGGAAGTGATTCAGGAAAATGCTGATTTATTAGACAGCACAATTATCTATGACAGAGATTTTGGTTTTGACTACTTCGGTTTCAAAACACTGGAGAAATCGTACCTGCTAAAAATAAATGGTGAGATCGTAGAACGTCCTCAGCATTTATTTATGCGTGTATCTGTAGGGATTCACAAAGGTGATATTGATAGCGTAATTGCTACTTATAATCTGATGAGTGAGCGTTGGTTTACCCATGCTACTCCTACACTATTCAATGCAGCAACGCCAAAACCTCAAATGTCATCCTGCTTCTTATTATCTATGCAGGATGATAGTATCGAAGGAATCTATGATACTTTAAAACAAACAGCTAAAATTTCACAAAGTGCTGGCGGTATTGGTCTGAGCATCCACAATGTGAGAGCTACAGGTTCTTATATCAGTGGAACAAACGGAACCAGTAATGGTATCGTCCCGATGTTAAAAGTCTTTAATGATACTGCACGTTATGTAGATCAGGGTGGTGGTAAGCGTAAAGGCGCTTTCGCAATTTATTTAGAGCCTTGGCATGCTGACGTATTCGCTTTCCTTGACTTACGTAAAAACCACGGTAAAGAAGAAATGCGCGCACGTGATTTATTCTACGCACTTTGGGTTTGCGATTTGTTTATGCAACGTGTAGAAGAAAACGGCGAATGGAGTCTGTTCTGTCCACATGAAGCACCAGGACTTGCAGACTGTTGGGGAGAAGAATTTAACGCGTTATATACACGTTACGAAAAAGAAGGCCGTGCCCGTAAAACGATCAAAGCGCAGGAATTATGGTTCGCTATCCTGGATTCACAAATTGAAACCGGAACTCCTTACTTGTTATACAAAGATGCTGCAAATGGTAAATCTAATCAGCAGAACTTAGGAACGATTAAAAGTTCTAATTTGTGTACTGAGATTATCGAGTATACCTCTAAAGACGAAGTTGCAGTATGTAACCTAGCTTCACTGGCTTTACCAAGATATGTAATCAACGGAGAGTTTGATCACCAGAAATTATATGATGTAACTTATCAGGCTACTTTAAACCTGAATAAAATCATCGATTATAACTTCTACCCTGTAGAAGAAGCAAGAAACTCTAACATGCGCCACAGACCTGTAGGTTTAGGTGTACAAGGACTGGCAGATGCATTTATCTTGATGCGTTTACCATTCGAAAGTGAAGGTGCAAGAGAACTGAATAAAGAGATCTTTGAAACTATTTACTTCGCAGCCATGACTGCTTCTCATGACCTTGCTGTTAAAGATGGTGCTTACGAAACCTTTAAAGGTTCCCCATTATCAAAAGGTAAATTCCAGTTTGATCTTTGGAATGTAAAACCAGGCAGTAACCGTTGGGACTGGGAAAGTTTGCGTAAGAAAGTAGTGAAAGATGGTGTACGTAACTCTTTATTAGTCGCGCCAATGCCCACAGCTTCGACTTCTCAGATCTTAGGTAACAATGAATGTTTCGAACCATATACTTCAAATATCTATACAAGACGTGTATTGAGCGGTGAATTCATCGTAGTTAACAAACACTTATTGAAAGATTTAGTCGCTTTAGGTTTATGGACACCTGCAATGAAAGACAGAATTATTTTAGCGAATGGTTCTATCCAGGAAATTGCTGAGATACCTGACTATATCAAAGAATTATACAAAACAGTTTGGGAAATTAAAATGCGTAGTATCATTGATATGGCAGCTGATCGTGGTGCATATATCTGCCAGTCGCAATCTCTGAACTTGTTTATCAATGCACCTAATACTTCTAAATTGACTTCAATGCACTTCTACGCATGGAAAAAAGGTTTAAAAACAGGAATGTATTATCTGCGTACTCAGGCTGCTGCTCAGGCGGTGAAATTCACTGTAGAAAACCAGGCGGGTAAAAATATGGAACCTGTAATTCCGGAACATATTGATCAGGTTGTTGAAGAAATAACTGACGGTCCTGTTTGTTCAATGGAAGAGGGCTGTATCAGTTGCTCAGGATAATCTAAATCTCATAAAATGAACGTGACAAAGTACGGTAATTCAATTTACCGTACTTTTGTTGTATTATACCCTTTCTAAATGGCAAAACACGAAATTATACCATGCGAACGCTGCGGTGTGCCCATTGAGTGCAAGGCTAACTCCTACACTAAATGCCAGTGCAGCGTAGTGCATCTTGACCTGAATGAGGTGCAGTATATCAGCGAGCATTATGATAGCTGTCTATGTGCCAAATGCCTGTTTGAATTACAGCAGGAATACAGAGACACTTTAACGCAGACCTCTTCTATTTAGCAGTGTTTTTTTTGCTGATTATTTCTTTCAATAGTAATTTTCCTTTCTTTTAGCTATGGAAAATCATTCTTTTACCTGCAATGTCTTTTGCTCTTAACTGTAACAATACCTGGGAGCTATAGTCGTACACTTATAAAAATACGGCATGCTTCAATTTGTAAACTTCCAGAAATCATATGATAACTTTCCTGCGCTGAAAATTGATGATGTGGTTATTGATCCCGGTATTTATTGGATCAGAGGTGCTAACGGCTCTGGCAAAAGTACCTTGCTGAAAACAATTGCCGGAATCCTGGATTTTAAGGGAGATATTCTCCTGAATAGCAATATCAGTGTGAAAAAGCAAACAATGGCTTTTCGTAAACGGGTGAATTTCGCAGAAGCAGAACCCATATTTCCAGAGTTTTTAACAGGTAAAGAGATGGTTCGTTTGTTTTCCTCAGCAAAAGGAGGAGAAAAGACACAAGCAGATTATTATATAGAAAGTATGAAAATGCAGACCTATATTAACCGGCCGATAGGGACTTATTCGAGTGGAATGCTCAAGAAATTATCCCTTTTACTGGCTTTTTTGGGTAAACCTGAAATTATCTTACTCGATGAACCATTGATTACTGTAGATGTAGAATCTCTGGAGACGCTTTATCAATGGATAGCTGAAAAACATAGTCAGGATAAAATCAGTTTCCTGTTAGCCTCTCATCAGCCGCTCGAAAACTTAGTACTGCCGGCAGTGAAAGAAATTTTAATTGAAAATCAGACTTTAACATTGAATTAAGATGTCCGGATCTTTAACTAAAGTATTGCTGAAAATATTTGCCTACCGCTTTTACAGGGAACAATCCGGACTGTTGCTTTTCCTTTTTGTAACGCTCATTAGTTATTGTTTGTTCATCAATACCGCTGGTATTTATAAAAGTGAGGAGTCTACGTTTTATCATTTGATGTTAATGATGACTTTTATTATCACACCTGTGATTATGTTATTGGTGTTTTCCTTCTGGCTGATTTACACCGTCAAAAGCTGGCAGTATGTCGCAGCACAATTACAACTGGAAAGCAACCAGTTTCTGTTCTATGGAATGACCTCTTTCAGTAAAGCCCAGCAGTTTAAAAGCTGGTTTTGCGTACAGTTAGTGATCTCCCTTCCTTTTTTGGCTTACTGGCTTTTTGCTACTGTGCTGGGGGTAATCTATGATGCCAATGTGATTCCTGCAATTACTCTGGTCTACATCCTTTTCATGGCTACCGTAAGCTCATTTATATATATATACCTGGTTAACCGTATTAATCAGACAAAAAAAACGGCTTTACTGCTCAGAATAAGCCGCAAATGGAACAAACCGTTTTCAAGCTTGTTTATGTACCACCTTTTTGACCGGACAAAGGTAGTTTACGTGCTTACTAAAATAGCCTCTTTGTTAGTGATGACAGGTATCCTCCACATCTTTCCCAATTATAAACAGGATCTTCGCGTGCCCTATATGGTTATGCTGGGGATTGTAACTTTACATAGTGTCTTGATTTTTCAGGAATACCGTTTCAAAGAGACTTATCTAAGCTTTGCAAGAAATCTGCCTTATAGCAGATCTAGCTTATTTTTAAACTTCTCTTTCATTTATTTCCTAATTATCCTGCCGGAATGTATCTGGTGTTTCTCTAAGTTTCCACTACCTACGGCTGTAGAAATGTTGTTGTTCGGATTAAGCACAGCGATGCTGTTTCGAAGTATCTTACATCTGATTGGATTACGGATGTACCGGTACCTGCTCTGGGTATTCAGCCTATTTATCTTATCATTCTATATTATCATGTTTGGGGTGCCAAGATTATCATTTGTCGCCAGTCTGATTATTTCTTATCTTCTTTTCTATCAATATTATTATAAGCCAAAGACAGTGATAAAATTCTGATTTTAAGCTATTGAATCTATCTGGGAGACCCTTTTCAGAATAATGAACTACAGAATTTTTTTTCTGCTAACTTTGTAGTCACAAAAATTCAAAGAATGGCTAAAGTACAAGTTGGATTGGTGCAAATGACCTGTTCCAATAACAAACAAGAAAATTTAGATAAAGCAATTGCAAAGATCCGTGAAGTTGCGGCTCAGGGAGCCCAGGTGGTTTGCCTGCAAGAACTTTTTACCTCATTATATTTCTGTGATGTTGAAGATTATGAAAACTTCAAATTAGCAGAAACTATTCCTGGCCCGTCAACCGATGTTTTATCGGCCGTTGCCAAAGAATTAAACGTAGTAATTGTTGCCTCTCTGTTTGAAAAAAGAGCGGAAGGCTTATATCATAATACTACCGCTGTTCTGGATGCAGATGGTGCATATTTAGGTAAATACCGTAAAATGCATATTCCTGATGATCCTGGGTTCTATGAAAAATTCTATTTTACTCCTGGTGACCTGGGTTATAAAGTATTCAAAACCAAATTTGCTAAAATAGGAGTGCTGATCTGCTGGGATCAATGGTATCCTGAAGCGGCGAGATTAACTGCTTTAATGGGAGCTGATTTCTTAGTTTATCCTACGGCAATCGGATGGGCAACTACACAGGATGAGGAAACTAATAAAGAGCAATATAATGCGTGGCAGACTATCCAGCGTTCACATTCCATTGCGAATGGTGTTCCTGTAGTGAGTATTAACCGTGTAGGTGAAGAAGCAGGCGTTTCTTTCTGGGGCGGATCATTTGTATCTAATCCATTCGGGTCGCTTTTATACCAGGCTTCACATGATAAAGAAGAATTGAAAGTCGTAGAACTTGATTTGTCTAAATCTGACAGTTACAGAACGCACTGGCCTTTTTTACGGGACAGAAGAATTGATAGTTATTCACAAATTACCAAAAGATATATAGATGACGAGTCTATTTGATAACTCTCCGAAGAAAGCCGGATATAGCTTTCCTGCAGAATGGGCAAAACATGAAGCAACATGGTTAACATGGCCGCATAAAGAAGCCTCATGGCCAGGTAAGATTGATATGATTTATGTACCTTATTGTGAATTTATCAAAATTGTAGCCCAGGGTGAGAAGGTAAGAATCAATGTGAATGATGAAGCCACCAAAGCTTTTGCCATTTCAAAACTGAAAGAAGCAGGTGCAGATTTAACGCAGATTGAATTTTATTTCAACCCGAGTAATGACGCCTGGTGCCGTGATCACGGTCCTGCTTTCTTAATGAATCCGAAAGCAGAACAGCAAAAAGTGGTTATTGACTGGGGTTATAATGCCTGGGGAGGAAAATATCCTCCGTATGAGTTGGATGATGTGATACCTACCCGTATTGCAGACCACTTTAGCCTGCCAGTATTTAATCCGGGTATTGTAATGGAGGGCGGATCTGTAGAATTTAATGGCGCAGGTACGATTTTAACTTCCAGAGCCTGTCTGTTAAACACCAATAGAAATCCGCATCTTAACCAGGAGCAGATTGAAGAGTATTTGAAAGAATGTTATGGGGCTGAACAGGTTTTATGGGTTGGTGATGGTATCGTAGGTGATGATACAGATGGCCATATCGATGATATTACCCGTTTTGTAAATGCAAATACAGTATTGACAGTTGTGGAGTCCAATCCACTGGATGAAAATTATATCCTTTTAAAGGAAAACCTGGAAGAGTTGAAAGCAATGCGTTTGTTAAACGGAGAACCTTTAAACATTATCCAGTTACCAATGCCATCACCAGTAATCCATGAAGATACACGCTTGCCAGCTTCGTACGCTAATTTTTATATTGCGAATGCAGCAGTAATCGTTCCTACTTTCAGGGATGTAAATGATGAAATTGCATTAGACATTATCAAGGGTGCTTTCCCTGACCGGAAAGTAGTTGGCATTGATTCAACAGATATTATTTGGGGATTAGGCAGTTTCCATTGCTTAAGTCAGCAGGAACCAGCAATTTAAAGCGTAAATTCAGGCCTGTTTTGCGGGGCTGAATTTGAAATAACCATTATTTAAAAATATACAACAATTAGATGAACCCGACATGATTAAAATAATTATTAAATCCGCTTGGCAATAATTACTTTAATCATCGAAGGGTCCATCTCACAAAAAAACAATATATAACTAGATGAAACTATTAGAAGGAAAAACGGCATTAGTTACTGGTGCTTCAAAAGGTATAGGCCGCAAAATAGCGGAGAAATTTGCAGAACAGGGTGCGAATGTTGCTTTCACTTATCTGTCTTCAGTAGAAAAGGGAGAAGCATTAGAGCAGGAATTACAGTCTTTCGGAACTAAAATCAAAGGATACCGTTCTGATGCCTCTAAATTTGATGAAGCAGAAAAACTAATTAGTGACATCGTTGCTGAATTTGGTACTATAGACATCGTTGTGAACAATGCAGGTATCACCAAAGATGGTTTATTGATGCGTATGAGTGAAGAAAACTGGGATGACGTAATTAATGTTAACCTGAAATCTGTATTCAACATCACTAAAGCAGCTTCAAAGGTGATGATGAAGAACCGTAAGGGATCTTTCATCAACCTGAGCTCAGTAGTAGGGGTGCAGGGAAATGCAGGTCAGGCAAATTATGCAGCTTCTAAAGCAGGTATTATTGGTTTCTCTAAATCTGTTGCTAAAGAATTAGGTTCAAGAAATATCCGTACCAATGTTGTTGCTCCTGGATTTATCCGTACAGAAATGACGGATGTATTAGACCCTAAAATTGTAAAAGGCTGGGAAGAAGGTATTCCGTTGAAACGTGCTGGTGAGCCTGAAGATGTAGCAAATGTTTGCGTATTCCTTGCTTCTGACATGAGTGCCTACGTAACCGGACAAGTATTGTCTGTTTGCGGTGGTATGTTATAAGCTGATGCCATATTATTTGTAATAAGCAAAAAAAGGAGCTGTATCATAAGTAATTGATTCAGCCCCTTTCTCATTTGAAATAATTTATAAAATATCTTAGTTCAGGAACACGTATGCTTCATTGAATACATCTTTGACAGTATTTCCATGTACAGCACTATATTTTTTAGTGTTGGCATCATAGCTTAAAACGTAATTCGTGTATGTTCCAGAACCAAAATAGTCATAATCAATCCAGAAAAAGCCTTGCTCTCTCCATTGATTACCCCATTGATTCTGTACTTTAAATGCTTTTTTGGCATCGTCATACCCAATAATGGTCATGGCGTGACCTCCAACAGGAATTTCATGTCCAATATTTTTTTGAGCGATAAAATTCTTGTCGTAAGAGAACCTTGGAGCACCAAAGTTATTCCATATATCCTGATTATTCATGTTGTCATCTACATCACAACCAAAAACTATTGGATGTTTTTGGAAGAGAAGTAATTTGATAGCGGTAGTGTTTTTTCTGGTTTCTTTATCCAGTAAATAATATTCCACATTTGCTATTTTGTATTTGGCTGCATCAGCCTTCTGAGCAATGGAAACAGCAGAACTGCAATTATCACTGAATGGGAGTGTCTGATAAGTACAAGTACCCTGGTTTTTGAGCAAGTCAAGTGCATCAGTAACATAAAGGCCTGAGTTACAATCTGTACTTAACTGATTGTATACGTAATTTGGACTGAAAATATTCTTATTCCTGTCGAATGTTTTACTCTCGGTCCGGTAGTATTGTTCTGCGGACCAGGCTGCATAACTAGTGGCCCAGGCTACACAGGTTCCAGTATTTCCCTGATCACCAATTGGTGGTGTCGCTAAGGTGAATTTTGTTGGAAAATAAGCCTCAGTTTTAGTAAGGCTTTCCCCATTGAATTTCGGCACTTTGTCAAGAATTGCCTTTGGTGTCGGTATATAACCAGAAAAAAAGGAAGCTTGTATTCCATTATCCTTTCCTGATTGTTCCGGGCCGGATGAACCGTCCCGATTCTTTTTACACGCATCCAGCAACAAAACGGCAATGAGTAGGGTGAATATACACCCTGTTTTAATTTTGGTTGTCATTTTCATAGATATTTGATTATGGTTTTTGATGCAACAAAGTTGCTAAAACTAATAGTGAATGCAACATTACTATCTGATTATTACACCAATATGCATTTGACCTACACAAGTAGTTACTTTTCTATCTCATCTGTAAGTTTGTAAAATAATTAAAGAGGTGGTTATGAATTTATTCAATACCCTTTGCAATCGGAAATTATCCCTACTTAATGCGGTCTTTACTCGTACTTGATTCGTCTGGAGACAAAGTATGTCCAAATTATCTCCAAACGATGTCCGAACCATCTCCGAAGGAAGTGGTGCTACTTGCTTGTTTTACAGTGTGTTACGAGTGTGCTAAAATATCTCTTTTTTGCCCTTGAAAATCGCTCTGAATCAAACAGATAAATTTGATTTTTTAAGGAATTATGCTGTCTTTTTCAAAAAATAAGCATCTTTACCCTGACCTATGGATAATACCTATAACCTCTATACCTTTCTTGCATTTACCAGCTGTCTGGCAGTGGGGTTGTTTTTTGCCTGGTTGCTCTATGGGAAGAAATTCAATTTAACGCGGCCGGTAAGAATAAGTTTGGCGGCCATCCGGACTATTACTATCACTTTGATCTTATGGTTCTTATTTTCGCCGCTGGTTAAACAGGTTAGTTATACGCTTGAAAAACCGATTGTGATTATTGCGCAGGATAACTCAGAATCCATTGCTGCCTTTACACCTGCTGGTTTTGATAGTGTGAAATACAGAAAATCTATTCAGCAGCTTTCTGCTGAGCTGTCAGAGAAATATGAGGTTCGAGGCTATAGTTTTGATGATAAGGTAGTCAGAGGGCTTGATTTTGGCTATAAAGGGAAGTTAACCAATGCGGTTCAATTAGCCAGGCAATTAAATGATGAACTGATGAACAAAAACATCGGAGCGGTGATTCTGGCTACTGATGGTGTTTTTAACCGTGGAGGAAATCCTGCTCAGGAGCTGATTTTATTAAAAGCCCCTGTCTATACCGTTGCTCTGGGGGATACTATCCCTAAAAAAGATATTTTGATCAGTTCTGTCAACGTGAATGATCTGGTTTATCTGGATAATGATTTTAAAATGGAAGTGCAGGTACAGGCTTATCAATGTCTAGGGGTTCCAGTTAAATTGACAGTGCTGGAAGATGGGAAAAAAGTCTATGAAAATGCGATTAAAATGACTTCTGCACTTTTTTCAAAAAATATTCTGGTTCCTTTAAAAGCTTCAAAAACCGGTCAGCATAAATATATTATTTCACTAGCTCCTGTAGAGAAAGAAATCTCTGTGAAGAATAACGTTTTTCAGACTTTTGTAGAGGTAATTGATGAACGTCAAAAAGTACTGATTGCGGCTTCCGGCCCGCATCCTGATGTGGCGGCATTAAAACAAGCAATCAGTTTGAATAAGCACCATGATGTTTCCGTGGTATTAAATGAGGAACTTTTAAAGATTGATCCTAAAGATTATGGTTTAATTATTCTGTACCAGTTGCCTGACAATCAATCTGAAGCAACCGGACTTTTTACTAAACTAAAAGCAGGTAAAGTACCACTTTGGTATATTCTCGGGGCACAAAGTAACCTCAGTAAATTTAACCAGGTTCAGCAGCAGGTCAATTTCCAGGGAAATCCAGCAATTCAATATCAGTCCAGTGACATAGATAAAAACCTTTCTGTTTTTGATCTGGATGCTGTTTCCCGTAAAACGATTGAAAATTTTGATCCTTTGCAAGCACCTGCCGGGTTATTTAAAGTTTCAGGAAATCAGCAGGCTGTGCTTGATCAGCGTAACGGGAAGGTGAAAACAGATCATCCCCAGTTATTTTTTATGAATGACAACGGGCGTAAAACTGGTTTTCTGATCGGAGAGGGCTTATGGAAATGGAAATTGTCTGAGGCCCGTGATAATCCGAAAACCCCGGTATTTAATGGTTTGGTCAGTAAGGTTGTGCAGTATCTTTCCGTGAAGGATGATAAAAGAAAATTCAAAGTCAGGCCGGTTAAGAATACAGTTGAAGAGAATGAAAGAGTTCTGCTGAATGCAACATTATACAATGATAGTTACCAGCCGGTGAATACCCCGGATGTCAATCTGATTTTAAAAGATGAAAAAGGAAAGACTTATAATTTTACTTTTTCCCGGTATGAATCCGCGTATCAGTTAGATGCAGGTATTCTGCCTCCGGGCAATTATAGTTATGTAGCGAATACCACCCTTGGTACTCAGCATTACCAGGATAAAGGTTCCTTTTTTGTAAGTACCTTAACCGCAGAATTTCAGCAGACACTCGCAAACCATCAATTATTATATCAGTTGTCTAGTCAGACCAATGGAAAATTGTATCTTCCAGACCAGCTTTTGAAAATTAAAGATGACCTCCTTAAAAGTAACCAGTTAAAAACATTGAGTTACGAAGACCGTAAGTATGAGGAATTGATTAATTTAAAAAGTTTATTTGTACTGATTTTAGTATTGCTCAGTATAGAATGGTTTGTACGTAAAAGAAATTCGGCGCTTTAATAAAGGTTAATTTATGGAATTTACCACCTCTCAGATTATAGAAATTTTAGGTACTATCGCTTTTGCGATCTCTGGCTCATTTTCAGCTATACAGCGGCGTCTTGACCCTTTTGGTGTATTGATTATTGCTTTTGTAACTTCTATAGGTGGTGGTACGGTAAGGGATTTACTCTTGGGCGATACACCTGTTAAATGGATGAGAGATGTAAACTATTGTTTGCTGATTCTGGTCACCTCATTATTAACCATCGTTTTGAAGCGTCACAGAAAGCGGTTTACAGTTACCTTATTCCTGTTTGACTCGATGGGGCTTGGTCTGTTTACCATCCTGGGAATCCAAAAAGGAATAGCTTTTGGGTTGAGCCCCGGAATCTGTATCGCCTTGGGTACCATTACGGGCTGTTTTGGTGGGGTAATCAGAGACACTTTACTGAATACAATTCCTTTGATCTTTAAAAAGGAAATCTATGCTACGGCTTGTATTCTTGGCGGAATCCTTTATTTCACTTTATTATTCTTTAACCTGAAAGCGGATGTAGCAAAAGTATTGGTGATCGGATTTATTTTTGCACTGCGGATAGTCGTAGTACGCTATAAGCTGACTTTGCCCAGATTCGGGTATTAGTCTTTTTTGGTTTCTTTAATGATGACAAAAACATCTTCATTGTCTTTTTTCATGAAGTATTTTTCTCTTGCAAATTTTTCTGCAGTATTCAGATTGGTATTGAGTTCGTTCAGATTTTTCTTCACCTCGGCAATTTGCTTTTCATAGAAATCTTTTTCTTCCTGTAGTTTGTGCACCTCTGTGCGGTACTCATACTGTGATAGCATATCATTCTTATCAAAGAATAACATCCAGACCACAAATGCTGCGGCAGAAAGAAAGTATTTATTGCGAAAGATTTCTATTAATCTGTTCATCTAAACAAAGATATAAATTAAAATGCAAAAAAGCATAGCCGTTTCCGACTATGCTTTTTTATTAAATCTGGGTTCCAGACTATTTTTTTAAGAATTTGAAATCTTTACCAATAAAACGTGCAGCAGAACCTAATTCTTCTTCAATACGTAATAGCTGATTGTATTTTGCTATTCTGTCAGAACGTGAAGCTGAACCAGTTTTGATTTGACCACAGTTTAAAGCAACTGCTAAATCAGCAATGGTAGTATCTTCAGTTTCTCCCGAACGGTGACTCATTACCGATGTATAACCATTAGTTTGAGCTAATGATACTGCGTTGATAGTTTCTGTCAATGTTCCGATCTGGTTTACTTTTACCAGGATAGAGTTTGCAATGCTTTTATCGATTCCTTGTTGTAAACGTTTTACGTTAGTTACAAACAAATCATCACCCACTAACTGCACTTTGTTACCAATAGCTAAAGTTAATGATTCCCATGCAGCCCAGTCGTCTTCATCTAAACCGTCTTCAATAGAGATGATTGGGTATTTATTAGCCCAGTCAACCCAATATTTAACCATTTCGTCAGAAGTTAATTTCTCACCAGATGATTTATGGAAGTTGTAAGTTTGAGTTTTTGAATCATACATTTCAGATGCAGCTGCATCCATAGCGATCCAGATATCTTTACCAGGAGTGAAACCAGCAGTTTCAATCGCAGTTAATACAGTTTCGATTGCTTCAACGTTTGAGCCAATGTTTGGTGCAAAACCACCTTCATCACCAACGTTAGTTGAATAACCTTTTTTCTTTAATACGTCTTTCAAGTGGTGAAATACCTGAGTTCCCATTTGTAATGCTTCAGAGAAACTGCTTGCACCTAATGGCATGATCATGAACTCCTGGAAGTCGATTTTGTTATCCGCATGTGCACCACCGTTTAAGATGTTCATCATTGGAATTGGTAATGTATTTGCATTTACACCACCAATATAACGGTATAATGGTTGTCTGCTTTCTGCTGCTGCTGCTTTAGCTACGGCTAAAGAAACACCTAAGATTGCATTAGCACCTAAATTTCCTTTGTTTTCTGAGCCATCAAGGTCGATCATCGCCTTGTCAATCAGATTTTGCTCAAAAACATCGATACCCTGAAGTTCTTTAGCTATTTTCTTGTTCACATTTTCAACGGCTTTTAATACACCTTTGCCCATGTAAACTTTCTTATCTCCGTCTCTTAGCTCAACAGCCTCGTGTTTACCAGTACTTGCACCAGATGGTACAGCAGCACGGCCCATTTGGCCATTTTCAGTGATTACTTCTACTTCAACAGTAGGGTTACCTCTTGAATCGAGGATTTGCCTTGCATGAACATCAATAATTAAACTCATTTTAGTTGTTTTAAGTGTTTTTATCTCCTTAGTGTATTTATTACAATTAGTAGGTGATGATCAAAGTTAAAATAAAATTTAAACTATTAAGATTGATTTGTTTATAATTTTATTCCCACTTGAATACCTTCACCGCTACCGCGTATATTCCTATTCCCCAGATGACCATAATTAAAATCTGCTGCTTCACATCCCAGAGTCCGGCACCTTCAAAAGCAACTTGTCTCATCGCATCGTTTAAATAAGTAAGCGGCAATGCCCTGCTGATTGGCTGCAGCCAGCTCGGGAAGTTCTCTATAGAGAAGAACGTCCCAGATAATAAAAATTGTGGTAAGGTAATAATATTTGAGATCGGAGGGATAGTACTTTCACTTTTAGCTATACCAGAAACGACGAAACCAAAGCCCATAAACACAATCACACCAATGGTAGAAAGGAGGAGCATATTGATGACCGTTGTAACGCCATGGATTAGCGTGAAGTGGAAAAAGAAATGACCAATTAGGATGATAAACAAAGCACCAATTAATGCGAAGCCGATTCTTGCCAATCCTTCACCCAGAATAATACTTGATCTTTTTACCGGTGTGGCAAAAAATCTTTTAATCACCAGGGTTTGTCTTAAACTGAAAAAAACGAAAGCTGTTCCGAAAACACCGGTACTCAATAAAGAGAAACCCAGTTGCCCCGGGAGGATAAAATCGATAGTCCGGTAAGTTCTGCCATGAACGGTACTCTCTTTCAACTCTGCTACGGATGGCTTTATATCTCTCGTATTCAAAGTATACATCAGGTTATTCAGGATCGATTTCAGGATGTTTCCTTTATCCATTGATGCGGAGGTATATTTTACATTGGCTAAATAAGCAGGCTGGTCAACGGTGTTTTTACGTACGTCAATTACCGCTGCAATCGTTCCTTTTTCCAGTCGCTGCTGAATTTCAACCTCACTTTTATCTGTAATTAAATGGATCACAGGCGTATGTTGCAGGGCGATGATAACCGGGTTTTGTAAATCAGATCCGGGTGCTACTGCCAGATCCAGTTTTACACCTCCGCCACCCAGAAAGCCAAAGACAAGAATAAATATCAATGGAAATGCGAGTGTGAAAACTACAGCCGATGGGCTGCGGGTAATTGATCGGAAACTTGCCTTGGCCAAGGCCAGGGTAGCTTTGGTATTGTTATATTGTCTATTCATTTTTGAGCTCATTTAGCCTTCGCGCCATTCCTGGCCTGTAAGATTGATAAATACATCTTCTAGGTTCGCTTTTTTAACTTCTTTTTTTCTTTCGAATCCACTGCTGATTAGCTGATCAATTAAATTGTCAGGGGTATCCAGCGCAATGATTTCTCCGTTTTCTACAAAAGCAACACGGTCACATAACTGCTCTGCTTCATCCATGTAATGGGTGGTGAGCATGACAGTTGTACCATTGTTCCGGATGTCGATAATCAGATCCCATAAATTACGGCGGGCCTGGGGGTCTAATCCCGTGGTTGGCTCATCCAGGAAAATGATTTTAGGGGAATTCAATAAAGTGGTTGCGATAGAAAAACGTTGTTTCTGTCCACCAGAAAGGGCTTTGTATTTTGCTTTTGCTTTATCCTGAAGATTTACCTTTTCCAGCATTTCCATCGGTTTGATGTTCACGCCGTATAAACCGGCAAAAAGCTCCATCAGCTCTATGAGGTTTAGGTTTGGATAATAACCGGCTGCTTGTAATTGTACGCCGATAATCTGTTTGATTTCAATGGCATCCTTATCGACAGAAAGTCCGTCTACTGTGATTTCTCCAGAAGTTTTTTTACGAAGTGTTTCGATAATTTCTAAAGTAGTGGTTTTTCCCGCACCGTTAGGGCCAAGTAGTCCGAAAATTTCATTTTCGTAAACATCGAAACTAATGCCTTTCACTGCTGCGAAATCGGCATAGTTTTTTACCAGATTACGGACACTGATAATGGTATTCGTTTTATCCATGAGATAAATGTAACAAGGTTTAATGTAAAAAGGATTGATGTAACTCAATCCTTTCTTAAAATGTCGGTAAAATGATGGTTGGAACCGGTGATTACCGATTTACCAGGCTAGTTCGCCTTTAATCAGGTTCACGAAGTCATCAAAAAGATAACGTGAATCATGTGGGCCAGGTGATGATTCCGGGTGGTATTGTACCGAGAATGCTTTTTTGCCTTTCACACGAATTCCTTCGATAGACTGATCATTTAAGTTGATATGTGTGATTTCCACTTTGTCAGAATTTCTCACCTCTTCAGGAATTACACCGAAACCATGGTTTTGAGAAGTTACTTCGCAGTGGTTTTTAATAATATTTTTTACCGGGTGATTTAATCCCCTGTGGCCGTTAAACATTTTCATGGTTCCAATTCCATTAGCCTGAGCTAATAACTGGTGACCTAAACAGATACCGAAAAGTGGTTTATCTGAAGCAAGAATTTGTTTTACAGTTTCAATTGCGTAAGGCATAGCCGATGGATCGCCAGGGCCGTTAGAAATAAAGTAAGCATCTGCGCCCCATTTATCCATTTCTTCGAAAGTAGTTTTTGCTGGGAAAACCTGTACATATAAATCTCTTTCGTCGAAATTACGCAAAGTGTTTTTCTTGATTCCAAAATCCAGGGTCGCCACTTTATAAGTTGCTTCTGGTGAACCATAGAAATAAGGTTCTTTGGTAGAAACCTGTGAAGATAATTCAAGTCCGTCCATAGATGGTACTTGAGCTAATTTAGCTTTTAATTCTTCGATGTCTGTGATTTCTGAAGAGATGATCGCGTTCATCGCTCCCTGATCTCTGATTTTCCTTACTAATGCACGGGTATCGATATCAGAAATTCCAACGATATTCTCGTCCTGGAAATAATCTTGTATTGATTCACTAGCTTCTTTACGGCTGTAGCCGATATTGTAGTTTTTACAAACCAGACCTGCAATCTTAATTGAATCAGATTCGATTTCTTCTTTATGAATTCCATAATTACCAATATGGGCATTCGTAGTGACCATGATTTGTCCGAAATAAGATGGGTCAGTGAAAATTTCCTGATAACCCGTCATTCCTGTATTGAAACAAATCTCTCCTGTTGTTGTACCAATCTTTCCGGCAGCTTTACCGTGGTAAACAGTACCGTCAGCCAATAACAGGATAGCAGGTAACTTGGTGTAGTTAGTCATCGTAATTAAAATGAAAAATAAAGTTTAAAAAAGGGATTAATGAATGAAGATTTGCGGTTTTGATATCGCTGTATTGATTAACAAATGTGCTGTTATTTAACCCGTTCATTTCGGGATACAAAGATAGCTATTTCATCCTTAAATCCATATTTTTTTTATCAGGATTAAAATGTTACGTAAGATATACCTTATATAATCAGTGTAAGGCTAATATTCTCAATTGAATATCCTAATTTTGCATCCCTAAAGCATAAATTTATGTCTATACACAAAGAAGTAAAGCGTATTACAACCCACATTCTGCAAGAGATGAAACAGAGTGGTGAGAAAATATCGATGTTAACTGCTTATGATTATTCTATGGCTACGGTTTTAGATGATGCAGGACTGGATGTTTTATTGGTTGGTGATTCAGCTTCAAACGTAATGGCGGGCCATGAAACAACTTTGCCAATTACACTGGATCAGATGATTTATCATGCACAGGGTGTCGTTAGAGGCGCAACACGTGCTTTTGTCGTAGTGGATCTTCCTTTTGGTTCTTACCAGGGTAATTCAAAAGAGGCTTTGAGCTCTGCGATTAGAATTATGAAAGAATCTGGCGCTCATGGTGTTAAACTGGAGGGCGGAACTGAAGTTGTAGATTCGATTCAACGGATTATCACTGCTGGGATTCCTGTAATGGGTCACTTGGGTTTAACGCCTCAGTCTATTTATAAATTTGGTACTTATACGGTAAGAGCTAAAAGTGAAGCGGAAGCCGAAAAGTTAAAAATTGATGCACAGGCCTTACAGGATGCTGGCTGTTTTGCAGTTGTACTGGAAAAAATTCCTGCTGCGCTGGCAAAAGAAGTGGCTGAAAGTTTGCATATCCCGGTTATCGGAATCGGGGCTGGACCGCATTGTGATGGACAGGTTTTAGTTGTAAACGATATGATCGGATTGACCAAAGGTTTTAAACCACGTTTTTTACGTCAGTATATTAATTTATATGACGGAATTTTAGGTGCTGCAAAAGCATATATTAAAGATGTGAAAGCGAATGACTTTCCAAATGAAAAAGAGCAATACTAAAAATGTCGGTAACTGATAAAGATGTACTTTTCGAAGATAATCACCTGATTGCAATTTGTAAACGCGCAGGTGATATTGTCCAGGTCGATGAAACTCGTGATGAGCCATTGGAAGATATGGTGAAAAGGTATATTGCTAAAAAATATAATAAACCTAACAGTGCATTTTTAGGTGTGGTACATCGTCTGGACCGCCCGGTAAGCGGGGTGATCTTATTTGCTAAAACAAGTAAGGCGCTGGAACGGATGAATGCGATCTTTAAAAACAGGGAGGTGAAGAAAACTTATTGGGCGGTTGTACGCAATCGCCCTGCAAATATTTCGGGAACTTTGGTGCACTGGCTGGTTAAAAATCCAAAGACAAATGTGGTTACTCCGCATAATACGGAAGTTCCGGGTAGTCAGCGCGCTGAATTAAGCTACAGGCTGCTTGGTGAACTGGGCGGGTATTACCTGATCGAGGTTGATCCTTTAACTGGTCGTTCTCATCAGATCAGGGTACAGCTTTCTACTTTAGGCTGCCCGATTGTTGGCGATAATAAATACGGCTATCCGCGTGGCAGCCGTAAAGGAAGTATTTGTCTTCACGCCAGGAGATTGCAATTTATTCATCCTGTCAAAAAGGAACCGGTAAATATCTTTGCCAAACTTCCTGTAGACGGATTTTGGGAGCGTTTCGAATCCTTTTAGGGTTCGAAACGTTTCTTTCTTTTATTTAAACAGGTTCTTACAAGTTTTTTATTTACAAGGGATTACAGAAAGCGTAATATCTCCGAATTTCAACCCGGCTATATCGGTGAAAATTCTTCTGCCGTCTGTTTCTTGTGTAGGGCCATAACCTTCTAATAACTGATCCCCTTTTTTGACGAAGGCAACTTGCCTGTAGGATGTTGCTCCTTCTGAACCGAAGGTGTAATCTGCAATGATGGTATCTCCTTTGACTATTCCGGAAATTGTACCTGCGTTTTTATCCTTTTCATAAAAGTTATAGTTCAGATCACCTGCAACTGCATTACCTGCTGTAATCAGAGATAAGGAAACGGTGTCTTTATCTTTGATGTAGGCATAACATGTTTTCGCTTTGGCAGCGGTAGTGTCGGGCGTATTAGCCAGGCTATCAATTTGCTGTTCCTGCGTTTTATTCTGCCTGCAGGCGGTGAAAAATGCGGCGATTATTGCGAGTAATAAAAAGGTTTTTTTCATGCTGGTGTTCTTGTGTTATTCCCTTTGCTAAAAATAGGTATATGGATCGTTTAGCACAAGAGTCTGGCCAAAAAATAAAAATTGAGTTTAGTCCTGCTTAATCTTAATCGAATCCCAGCTTAGCAAGCCTGACCGGTTGATTCCTTTAAGCTGAACATTAATAATATCATTTGCGCTTAGTCTGACATTGATAGAACCGTCTGAATTTACAGGGATCATTCCGTAGTTAACACCGGCTTTCGTGTCTTTTACCAGGTTGTGTGCATGAGCTGAAGAGATCAGGTCTAATTTCGTCTTCTTCAATTCTGGAATATTAAGGTTTGGAAATAAGACAGATAAATTTTTATTGTCTGTAAAATGAAACATGATTCGGATTTTTATTGAAGCTCAGACCTGTTAGTGATTTTTTGTAATTGAAATAATACGAATCTCATTGGTCTTATAAATTGCAGTTCAGCAGGTAAAAACCATGATTTATTAGTCAACTATCTTTAATTATTGTTTAATATTTGTTTTCTGAATGGTATAATATTGATTATAAGTAAATAATGGCAGACTTTTTGTTGTATTCACACATATAATTGAACAATAATCAATCCTAAACAAAAAGTTATGGCTTTCAAAGCAAGATTAACCTTTTCGGGCAAGGAGTACGATGTACTTCACTGTGCCTATTCTCTAAACCGTGATGTGGATGCAAAAGGAAGACCCTCTTCCGGAGTGTATGGTGGAACAATCGATATCGAACTCGAATCTACCGAAGATACCTCAGTTGTTGAAGCGATGGTAAACAATCAGTACAAACCGTTAACTGGTACTCTTCTGATTAAGAAATCTGAAGAAGATGCCAAGATGAAGGAAGTTCATTTTGAAGATGGATACATTGTTAGGTATTCAGAAGGGATCAATATCACTGGAGCTAATCCAATGACACTTAAATTCCAGATCTCTGCCCGTAAATTAAAGCTGGGTAATGCAGAACACACTAATGACTGGCCTAAGGCTTAATTGTAACCGAACGTTTAACATTAAAAAAACATTATCATGGCATTTAAAACCAGATTGACTCTAGGGTCTAAAGAATTCGATGTGCTGCAGTGCAGCTATTCATTAAACAGAGATGTGGACGCAAAGGGACGTCCATCATCAGGAGTTTACGGTGGAACCATTCATCTTGAAATTGAATCTACTGAAGATACTTCAGTGATTGAATCCATGGTGAATAACCAGTACAAGCCTCAGGCGGGAGTAATTGTCTTCAAAAAAGGCGAGGAAGATGCAAAGATGAAAGAATTGCATTTTGAAGATGGTTACATCATCCAGTACAATGAAGGTATTGCTGTTAACGACAATACTCCTATGACTTTGAGTTTTGTGGTATCTGCACGTAAACTTAAGATTGGTAATGCTGAGCATACTAACGATTGGCCTAAAGCTTAATTAAACAGTACTTTAAATACCATCCATGTTATGTGGATGGTATTTTTATTTGAGTAATGATGTGTTTTTGAAACAGATCGAGGCTATTCTCACAAAAGAAATTCAGATTCTTTCCAAATATAAACAGAATGGAAAACAAAGTAAAAGTGGAGATTAACATAGAAGGAACTCCTGTGTCGACCTTCTCCAGCTTCAATTTGCATCAATGCTTTAATGAGCATCATACATTTGAACTGCGCTTCAATCAGGATCAAATTGAATTACCTGGCGTACTTTCTCTAAAGCGCTCTAAAGAATTTATTGGTAAAAGCCTGACCATAGAGTTTGGCGATATCCCCGGTAAGGAAAATCGTTTTTCGGGGGTAATTACTAAGGTTGAAATTTCGCAGGCCCATGGTTTTATGGGAGACATTATCGTGAGTGGTTTCAGTCCGACAATTTTAATCGATCGCGGACCTGATCTGGGCTCTTATTTAGGTAAAGACCTAAAAAATATAATCGGCCAGATAACTAAAGGTGTGCCTGCAAATGATCTTTATATGAAGATTAATCCGAATCGCAAAGAAATTATTGACTATGTGATTCAGTACCGGGAAAGTGATTTCGAATTTATGAACAGGCTTTCGGCACAATACCACGAATGGTTTTTATACAATGGTACCAGCCTGGTTTTCGGAAAACCTGATGAATTGAAAGAAGTTAAACTGATTTATGGACGTGATCTGAGTAATATTCAGTATGGTATGGAGATCGCCCCGTTAAACCATATGAGGTATGCTTATCATCCTAAAGACGATGAATTGCTCGCTGCAAAATCAGAGATGCATAGTTCCAGATCGGCTGATAAATCACATGTAATTGCAGCCTCTAACTCAGTTTACAGTAAAACTTATAACCAACCTTTAAGGACAAGAGCGGACAGTAAAATGGAAATAGACCGTTTTGTGAAAAACGAGCAGGAATCCATTAGTTCTGGTTTGGTACATATTACAGGTATCGGAGATAATCCGCAGGTATCTATTGGTGGAATTGCGGATATCAGTATGAGTGTCCGTAAAGTCAATGATTTCGCTATAGAAGATTTTGGCAAATTTCTAATTACAGAAATCACTCACCACATCAATGGAGTCGGTCTTTATCGCAATACTTTCCAGGCTATTTCGGCAGACACTGAACGAGTGCCGGTTAACAAAGTTCATAATCCGCAACCTGAGATGCAGTTTGCAGATGTAATTGCTAACAATGATCCAGATGGACAGGGGCGTGTTAAAGTCCAATTTAAATGGACTTGCAGCTGTAATGATGTTTCTGAATGGCTTAGGGTGGTTACGCCTGATGCAGGCGGAAGTGAAAAGGTTAGTAAAAATAGGGGTTTTGTATTTATACCTGAAATAGGTGATCAGGTTATGGTCGCTTTTGAAGAGGGTAATGTTGCCCGGCCAATTGTAATGGGCAGTGTGTTCCATGGTAAAAATGGCGCAGGTGGTGGGTCTGCAAATGTATCTAAAAGTATTACCAGCAGAAGCGGACATACTATAGAACTAAATGATGGAGGAAGTGGTACGCATATTATTATCCGTGACCCTTCAGGAAATGAGATTTTCCTGGATACCAGTGGTAAGAATATTACGATTACCTCACCAGAAACGATTACCTTAAATGCAAAGAATATCGTCATGAATGCAGATCAGAATATTACGTCCACTGCAGGTGTGAATGTATCCACTTCGGCTGGAGCAACTGTAAGTACAGCAGCAGGCTCGAATATTCAAAGTACAGCGGCTAAAGATTTTACAATGATGGCGACAAATATTATTGGCACAGCTGATGACAATGTAACCCATAATGCTACTAACAGTATCACTAAAAGAGGACGGACAATTGAAGCTTCGGCTACTGAATCGGATTTTAAATTATATAGCGCTAAAAAGGTTGTAAATACCAGCGGAGAAAAGGGTAAGCTGTTTTAGTCTTGTAAATATGGGAGATATAATTTTTACAGCCAAAAAAATCACTGAGCAGTCAAAGTTGGCGACCTGGATTGCGGATGGTGGTAATATGCATCTGAGCGCAATGGGAGTAGTTAGCCAGAAAGGTGATGCGGGTGTAGACCTGCTTATTGGTGATGTACCTGATAAACCGGTAGAGGAAACGAAGTCCAAATGTATTGCGCATATCAGACCAACGAGAAGCTGGAAAGGGAGTTTTGGTTTTGATTGGTTTAGATTGGGAGATACCAGGCTGGATGGTGATGTTTTATATGATGATCTGATAGGACGTTATTATACAAAAGATCCTGCTGCTGCGGATACACAAACGAATACTGACAGCAATAGCTGGACTAAGTTTTTTCAAAAAGATCCGCAACCTCAGGCATTTAGAGCTGATGATAGATTGAACCGGCTTAAATCATTATATGGTTGGTTCAATTATTCTATTAAAAAGGATAGTAGTGGTAAACCAGTGGTTTTACCTTATTATTTTCCACGGTTAGCTTTATTTGCACAGAAGATTGACGGGGCGACTAAAAAGATTGTGGAAAGTGGAACAGCAGAATTGGTATTGCAGGTTGAATTTGAAAAAGTAGCAGGGAAAGAGGTTAAACCGATTCGTTTGCAGTTCGAGATGGACGGTCAACTCATGGATGATAAACATCCTTTAGTTAGTGTGGATCCTGCAAAGATTGAGACAAAAAATATTGGAAGTAAAGTAAATATAAAAATAACTTGTAAAAATGATTTTGCAGAAGATAAGGAAGTCAAGATTTGGGCAATTACCTTAGATAAGGATGGGAAAGAGGAGCATGAACTAGCTGGAATGTTAAAGATGATCGCTCCTTTGAATAAAGTTGTGAAGGATGTGGTGATTGTGGTGGTGAAGACTAGTGCTGGATTAGGTAATTCTAAAGGCCAGAATGAGTTGATTCGTAATTTGAAACAGGGGTTGATTAACGTTAACCTAGTATCAACTTCCAATAGTAGAGAAGCCATCATAATAGATGTTACAAGAAAGGAAAATAATTACCAAAGTATTGATTTTAATATTCAATATGGTGTAGTTGGTTCTGACATTATAAAATCTGAAGGTATTACTCGCGGGGCTCCTCTTCTTGATTTCCTGGATGGACAGTTAAATAAAACACATCCTGGGAAATATACAGATCATTTTAAACTTTATTTTTTAAAAAATACTTGTAATAAAAAAGAGGAGAAGGATGACACGGGTACTGTTACTGGTGTAAGTAGCACACTGGGGTTCTATAATCTTAATACAAAGCATGGAATCATGTTCCTTGATCATACCCCGTCAACCATTGGCCATGAATGTCTGCATGGTCTTGGATTGAATCATACATTCTGTGATGATTTGTTTACCTACAAAGCGATGCAAACGGATAATATTATGGATTATTCCCATCTCGCTCTTGATAAGATAACCAAGGCTACCCGTACACCAATCGGTCGGATCAGCAGTAACTATTGGCAATGGAAAATTATAAATGAGAAAATCACATAGATATGGATAACAAAATATTGATCATTGGTTTAATATTCACAATGTTAGGTTGTAAGACTAAATATATTAATGATAAACGAAGAACTATGAATGAGGCTTTTGAAAAGTTCGATATAGAAGAATATAGAAATAAGAATCTGAGAGCAAAGAGTGATGAACATCCAAATGATTTTATGACGAAAGGTGGAACCAGAATTATTAGGGTGGGAAGTGAACAAACTGGTTATTACGAGGAACAAATTCTTCCAATGCCTAGTTTTTGTAAAATTCAAAAGGAGTTTTATATCTCTGGCTCAATTAGAGAAAAAGGTCTAATGTTTGGAAATGCATCTGTAGGTGAAAATACGCTTAAAATAGGGAAATGGTATTATTTTACTGAACAAGGTACTTTGGATAAGGTAGTGGATGAAGATAAGAAATTTGGAAAATTTAGTTATGATCAATTGTTGGATCTAATAGATAAGGAAGGGCTAATCAGTATACACAGTGGGAAAAACCGGGAGAATTTTCATGCAGATTTTGAGATTAATGTTAGTGGTAAGAAACTTTGGAAAGTAAAAGTGAATACCGAATACCTGGCTGATGTTTATACTAAAGGTTGGAATTACCAAATAGATGGTAATACAGGGGAAATTATTACGAAAAGCAAGTTTACAGATACTTACAACTAGAAATGGCTAATCAAACACTTATTCCAAATATCAGGAACTAGAAACTATGGAAACTCCTGAACCAAAAAAACTGTTTGCAATTTACCCCTCGCCTATATGTAAAACATATGGGGTTGTTTTGAAATTCAGTGCGCATTATAAAGTTCATTATGAAATCGAAGTTTCCTATTTGCGCGAATTAGAGGATGGATCATTTTTATTTGAGCTGGATAAGAAACAAGTCTATATCAATGAGAAAGCTCCGAATAAAACGATCGATAAACTAGCAGATCAAATGGGGAAGATTTTGTATCCATTGACAGTGAAAACCAACAAAAAGGGAGTTCTTACAGAAGTCGCCAATATGGAATTCATCAAACAAAGATGGCAGCAGGAGAAACAAAAGGTTATTCAAGGTTATGAAGGGGAAGTTGTAGCTAGTGGCATATCAGCAATGGAGCTTGCGTTGGGGAATGATGACCGGTTAACGGAATTAGTGAGGAAAGACTGGTTTCTGGCGCTGTTTTTTTCTGGAATATACGGTTTGCAGGCAAAAGATATTAAAGAACCTCTGCCATTTAGATTGCCATTTATCCCTTATGCACCCATGGTTAGCTATGCGATCACAAGGGAAATAACGGAGAAACATGGGGAGAATAAATGTTTTAGTATAAAATATGAAGGTATTGTTGCTGAGTTGTGGGGAATGACAAAGGCAAAGGGCACTCTAAATGCGACGTTTAAATTATATCACCAGGACTTTACCGTACGATCCATCACTGGTGATGTTAGTTTTATCCCCATAGAGGAAAAAGAGAAGAATATAAATTTTGAGATTTATCATTTGGCTGAAAAAGATAAATCGATAAAGAGTACGCAGGATAATCAAAATGATGAATCGACAGATAAAGTAGAGAAAAAGAGTTTTTGGAATTTTTTTAAGTAAACGTGCTCATGAGTGAAAAACATTTAGTCTGTAGTGGAGCTGTCTGCCAATGCAAATTTGGTACAACACCAGATAAGCTGAAGGTCAAACAGAAAGGTTATTATATCAATGAAACTGATGCTTCAAAAAAAGCTATTGCTAATACTATGGATGTGGGGCAACCCTTTGAATCCAATACTTTTGGAAGTTGTAAAAAAATGAATAATAACCCTTGCAAGCCAGCAATCACGAAATGGCAAGGCTTTTACGAAAAAGTAAATTTGCAGAATGGTGGTAAACCTTTATTGGAAGATAGTAAGGCCACATGTGCTGTTGGTGGGAGTCCTTGTATAGACATTACTTTTCATGGGCAGACTGCAAACGTAACTAAACAGCAGGCAGAAAAAGGAAATGAAGATGTGCAGGCGCAACTGAACATCCTTGTGAATTTAAAAGAGGAAGAAAATACGATACTTCTAATTCCTGAAAACACTTAAAATTACAGAGATGCCAGACAAAAAAAAAGGAGAGCAGGTTAAAGGACCATTGCATATCATGATTAATCCAAAGATACCTGGAGAATATGACGCATCTTATGGGCTTTTAAAGCTTAAAAAAGGAGGACATTTTTCTGTTTCTATCAAAGAATACAAGGACGCAAAAGATAAAAAAGAAAAGGAAGAGACAGAGGCCCGGAAATTCATAGATAGTAAAGTGCTCAGCACAGAAGCTTATCAAAAGCTTACGCCGGAGCAAAGAGCTACTTACGATGCAAGCATAGCTGTCTATAATAAAGGTGCGGCAAAAAGATATAGTGAGGCTATGGCTCTAAAGGATGCCTTTAAAAATGTCTGCTGGGCATGGCAGTTAGCAGGTAAAGGAATGGAGGGGAGTATCATTACCTTAAATGAACAGATGGGGATGGGAATTGCCGGTAATATCGCAGTAAATGGCTACAGAGACTTTTATTTTCCAGAATTATTGGAAGGTGGAGGGATGGTCTGGCTGGAACCTTTTCTTCAGGAGGATAAGCCTGTTGGTAAAATTCCTAACGGATGTTATGTTTCTGCCATTGGATCTCCTGAAATTATAGACACCATCTGGACAGATACAAATAATAACCCAATTGAGGATACTGAAGTGAAATTTG
This sequence comes from Pedobacter sp. PAMC26386, assembly GCA_014302835.1. GTDB lineage: Bacteria > Bacteroidota > Bacteroidia > Sphingobacteriales > Sphingobacteriaceae > Pedobacter. The sequence continues at coordinate 3,917,212 of CP060294.1, read as the reverse complement.
GTTCCTGCCTTATTTTACATATTTACACTAAAGGTTTATATGGTCAGGGACTTGATATTCAGCTGATAGATCGTGATATTTTTAGTTTTAATGATGAATTAAAGCTTAGTGAGGACGAAAAGGGAAAGAAGATGTTTAGCTTCGCTAAAGAAGTCAATGTGACCAAAGTATTGCCCTTTGAAGTTGGGAAAACGGGGGTCTCAGGCACCTTGTTAGATCCAGGTCAGGATGTAAATAACACGACATTCAAGTCAACCCCGTTTGTACAAAAATGTAAAGTTTTTGTTTTTATAGATCCTGCATGGAAATCCAGTGCTGGTGGGAATCTAAAGATTTATCCAATTGTCAAATCCTATGAAAGAGGTACTTATTTTGATAAATTCAAAAGAAGATATCTGACGGTTACAGAGAAAGGTAAAGATTTTCAGAACCCTGGCTTTTCTGGAAATAACGTGGTCATGGTTGATGAAGTTGAGACAAATATTGCAGCTTTTCATCCCTGTGGCTATTCGGTGATCAATGTGATGAATAATGAAAGGGATTATGAAGCTTATGTTCGTGATGGTAAGGCTTTTGATGATACTTTCGAAGTAGTTGCTGGTACTAGCTTTACACAGAAGGTAACTATCCAGCTGGATGACAAGGCTTCTACCAGTGATTGCAGATTTAAGGAAAAAACAGATTTATACCATAAAGGCCGTGTCCTTGAGATTCACAAGTATCCTGAGAAAGGTATTGCTGCGACAGGTGAACAAAATAAACCTTCTAAATTAACGATTCAGAGTACAACCAAAATAACAGTTGGAGCAGTATCTCAAAAAAGTAAACATATTATTTATCTGGATGATATCAAACTCAAAATTGATGAAAAGACGGATAAGAAACTGGTATTTCAAGCAAGGTTTATATATGATACGTCTTTTATGCCGGGAGATCTGCCCTATATATTCAGATATTTTTGGGTAGGTAAGGGAGGAAGTACGTGCGAGTATGTGATCGATATTGATAGTTGCAGACTTACCCGTCATAGACTTAAAGTACTGGTTTATCCGGATGTCAGATGGAGCTTGCGGCTGGATTATAAAAACATGAAAAGTGAATATCTTAAGACATCAATTGAAGCTATTTCTAACCAGACCTATAAAGACACCAAAGCTGCAAGTTTTAAGAGAGAACCTACAAAGTGGACAACTCCTAAGCAAGGCAGAACTTTCGGTGTAAGTTTAAAAGCCAAGTTTAATAACAAGCCAGCAGGATATCAGTTAAATGCTGAGAAAACTTTTTCTGGTGTAAGAAATGAAGGAGAGGAATGGGATGTTACAGATGAAATTTCAGCGAAATTAGAAAAAACAATAACTGCAATAGATCAGATTGGAGAACTTATTGACGCCATATTTGGTGGTAAAAAAAATAAAGGAGATGCCGGTGATCAACCATCAGCTGAAAACAAGGCGGCTGTAGAAAAAGTAAAGAATGACCCTAAAAACAAGGCACTAAATGATTTAAGGGAAGACTTTGATAAAAATAGAAAAAGATTAATCAATACACCTAAAGACTCTCCGGATTATGCGGATGCGGTGAAAAGTAATCAGAGTTTTCAGCGGAAAATGGATAAGTATACCACTGCGCTGAAGATAGATGTTAAACGTTCTGTTGTCGGTGTCGAGATTTATTGGCCAGAATTCGGCCTTGAACTCGATTGGAGCAGAGTTCCTGTGAAAAATAAAGGATACGAGCATAAATTTAATAAGACTGGAGTCCTTTTGGAGGGAGTTGCTGAGGCCAAGCCTCTGGTTGGTATTAAAGCTTACCTGGATTTTCTGGCGCTAATACAACGTGCACATCCTATTGCTTTGGCAATCGTTGCCGCAGCGGATATTGCGATGGCGCTGATTGGTGATGGCAGTAAGATCACATTGGAATTATCTGCAACGATGATTATTGGCGGGAAGGTACAGGGGTTTCTAAATACAGAAACTGGTGAAAATACTTTTAACAATGCTGACCGGCAGGCCAATAGTAAAGCGCTTTCTGAAATAAGTGGAGAAATCGTTGTCAAAGTGACCGCAAGTGTTAAAATGGCCATGTGTAAAAGGGCGATATTTATTGTTGTAAATGTGGAGCTGGAGTTGTCACTGGAAGCTGAAGCAAAGTTTTATGTTAAAACAGCACTTGATTTTGATGATAAGGGTATCTTTATATCTCCAGAATTATCGTTTGATGGAATACAATTGAAAGGTAAGGCCAATATTGATGGTAAAGTTGGAGATTCAAAAGATACCTGGGGAAAAGTTAGTAGTAAAAATGAATTTGTATATCAGGCTATTGATAGACAGGAACCTGTGAAAGTAGGTAAAACATATTTTAATTAATTTCCGTGAAATGAAAAAATACCCAATTATTGCCCTTTTCTTAGGGGTTGTGTTGTTAAGTAATCAATCGTGTAGCCAAAATAAAAAAGTAATGAACGAGCAAGTAGAAGCGATTTTAGGAAACCTTTATAAACAGGTGAAAAATAGAGATCAGACTGTAAATTATCATGCGGAAATTCAGATAGGTGGTTGTGCTTTTGAAGTATTGATAAATGATATGCCAGTCTATAAATATGCTGGGAATGATGGATCCGGGAGTATTGGCCTAAGTGCTCCTATTAATAATAATATCTTAAAATCGGGACCACAAACCTGGGAAGTACGTGTATTCCCACCAGAAGTTAAAGGAAAAAGGCTGACTGCACTTCCAGAAGGTGTTAAAATAGAATTATCTGTAGAAGCATTAAAATTTAGGACAGATGGTGTGGATAATGTTTCCGAACCCGTAAAACTAATTGAAACGCCTAAAAAAGATAAAGACGGTAAGCAGATTTATGCAGACGCAGGAAAACCACTTATGGTGTACAAAGGTACATTTTTGGCAAAAGTTCCATATGAGTTAAAAGGATGGAGTGAAAGTGTTGATTTATCTAAAGAAGATGAGAAAAAACTAAAAACAGAATTAGTCCTGGAATATGAAAAATATCGAAACTGGATTGGTCATAATGAAAGTGTAAAAATAGCTCAGAGTTTATTGTCTAGTGAGAAAGAGACTGCCCAATCTCTATTCTATGACAAAGCCCTGAATGATGAATATATTAAAACATTTAATGAAAGCTGGGGGCGGGCAGGTATAACTATGTATCCTTTAGAGAATTACAAGATGGTTTATTCAGGTAATGGAAAAATGGTGACTTTGGAAAGAATAGACCATCTCTATGATCCTGCTCTGGCTGGATGGTATATACTGAAAAAAGATAGTGCGGAAGACAGAAGATTAAAGACTTTTTATCTCAACTTTCATCGCCCTAAAACTGGTGCGCCATTAGAAGTTATCAGGTAATTTATGGCGCAAACCAATTATCCAATTTTATTAAGCTTATTAACGATCGCATGTGTTAGCCTCTATTATATTGTAAAACATATCCAAAAAAAATACAGGTTTTTAAAGAGCGGATTCCGGACAAGGGCTACTGTTTGTGAAGTGGTGAGATATACGGAAGATAACTGGTCCTTTAAAGGGGTGGGATATGTGCCTGTGATTAAATTTCTTTCTCACAATAACGTGATGGTGAAAGTCAAGTCTAAGTTTTACTGCGACAATATGAGTGACGATTCAAAGCTATCAATCGGTTATGAATTTGATATAATTTATGACCGGAAAGATATTCATTCCATGGTAGAACTCTCTTCGGTGAGAGGTGAAATTATAACTTATTTAGGAGTAGCATTATTCCCCGCTATTTTTCTTGTTGAAGTGATTTATGTCAGCTTCAGATAAATGGTGAAAATGCTGTTCAATAAAAATGGGACCCTGAAATTAATCGAGGCCCCATAGGGAAATAGAATTCTTTTACCAGACATAAGTCGCAACCGCGCCACCTGCTAATGAGGTAAGAGCCATTTTGCCTTTGTATTTTATGTTAAAAACCTGATCAGTTGAATTACCATTGACAACAATCAAAACAGTTTTTCCATCTGGTGTCCTGAAAGCAACATTCTGTAAATTGTCAGTAATATTTGAACCGATTCTTTGTGACCCTGGTCTCACAAATTTGGAGGCATGACCAATAATATAGTAAGCTACATTCCTGGTTACCGCAGGGGCGATTGTAATGGCTCCTAAGCAAGTCGTACAGCCACCAACAGTATGAGGGCCATATAATGGATCGGCTGCCACATTCCATTCTAAAACATTTCTGCTCCAGTTCCGAGTAGCACCAATAATTAAAGTAGATACGTGCCATTTTATATCTTCATCAAACTTTCCTGGCCCGCCTACCCACTGTTCTGTGAAGTAGAGGTTCTTATCTGGATGTGCTTCATGAACTTTAGATAAGGCAGTGATTTGGCCACCATATAAATGGAAAGCTGAACCATCAACATATTGCTTTGTCTGTGGGTCATTTAGAATAGTAATCGGATAATCAGGACGATCTGCATTGTGATCATAAATGATAATCTTTGTTTTCAAACCTGCAGATTTAAACACTGGCCCTAAAGCTGTTTTGATAAATACGGCCTGATCTTTCGCCTCCATATGCATGCTAGGAACATTTCCTGGATGTAGAGGTTCGTTCTGAATCGTGATTGCGTCGATTGTAATTCCCTGAGTTTTCATCGCATGGATATATTTCACCAGGTATTTCGCATAAGACTCATAATATTCTGGTTTCAAACTACCACCTTTAAAGCTATGGTTAGTCTTCATCCAGGTAGGAGCTGTCCATGGAGAACCCAGAATTTTCAGATCTGGATTAATGGCCAGGATCTTTTTTAACACAGGTACTAAGGCGGTCATTTCTTTAGTTATAGAAAAGTTATCCTGGTTAATGTCTGTCTGTCCTGCTGGTAATTCATTGTAGGTGAAATTGTCTGCGCTTAGATCGGAAGCTCCTATACTGATTCTCAGGTAACTTACACCAATACCGTTTTTGCGGGTTGAAAACAATTCTTCTAATAGTGCATCTTTCGCTTTTTCGTCCAAATCATTGATCAGTCCGGCACTGCCACCTGTTAAGGTATAACCGAAACCATCGATGGTTTGAAACTTTTGTGTTTCATCAATTTCAATTGTAGGATTTGCTGACTGTTTTGTGCCGAAATTTAACTTAGCTGACTGCTCTTCCAATAAGGCTGATTTATCGCCTGTGGTGAGCCAGTAACTAACCTCTCCTTTAGCGGCAGCAGCTCCTTTAAGACCTGCTGCTTCTCTTTTTGCCGTACATGCCGATAAGACAATGGCAAAAGCAAATAAGATATTTCTCTTCATTATATTACTGATTGTAAGTGAATTTGATTTTCTGACCGGCAATTTGTATGGTGAAATCTCCGTCTTCAGTTACTTTCTGACCTTCAGGATTAATAAAACCTAAGTCATCAGCGGTAATTTTGAAGGTTACTGTTTTTGTCTCGCCAGCTTTCAGCTCTATTTTATCGAAACCCCTTAAGCGTTTGACATCGGGACTAACCAGGGTTGCTACCAGATCGGAGGTGAATAACAAGACACTTTCTTTGCCGGTCACTTTACCTGTATTACTGACATCTACCGAAACGGTTAAAGTTTCTCCTTTTTTCAAGGTGGTGGTACTGAGTTTGACCGGACTGTATTTGAATGTAGTATAACTTAAACCATGTCCAAAAACATATTGCGGATTGTAATCTGCATCGTAGTTATAAACGCCTTCTGTTGTAGAACGTGATTCTGATGGTTTATGGTAATAAGTAAATAAAGCATTTGGATATTGAGGATAAGTATATGGCAATTTACCTGAAGGGTTAACAGTGCCTAAAAGGACATCGGCGATCGCATCACCACCAAAATTACCTGGCAAATAACTTTGCACAACAGCACTCATACTCTTTTCAAACTTAGAAATTACTCTTGGACGGCCTTCATTCAAAACTAAAATGATCTTTTTGCCGGTTGCAGCAAGTTTTTGTGCCAGTTCGGTTTGCAGATCTGAAAGATATAAATCGCTTAAGTTACCCGGTGTTTCTGTGTAAGAGTTTTCTCCTAAACAAAGTACAACAACATCTGCATTTTTGGCTGCGGCAATAGCTGCGTCCATTTGATCTGCATATTCCTCGAAATATTTACCATCCATTTTATAGCTTACACCGGGTACAAAAGTTACGTTTTGTTTGCCTGCTTTAAGTTCTAAAGCTTTTACAATCGTATGGTATTTTGCTGCAAATTCTTCTACTTTTTCTCCTTGCCATGAATAGGTCCATGCGCCATTCAATGTTCTCATGGAGTTTGCGTTCGGCCCTGTCACCAGTATTTTCATTGATTTATTCAGCGGCAATGCCTGATCCATATTTTTTAACAGGGTAATAGATTCTGCAGCTGCCTGGTAAGAAGCCATTTCAAATTCTTTACTGCCAAATTTGGGGTAGTCTTTAGGATTTGTTGTTGGCTTATTGAAAAGATTCAGGTCATATTTAACGGTTAAGATGCGTCTTACTGCATCGTCAATACGGCTTTCTTTAACTTTTCCTTCTTTGACCAAGGCAATCAGATCATCACAGAATGCTTCATAGTTATAAGCAACCATCGACATATCGATTCCTGCATTAATAGCAATTCTTACCGCATCTTTATTGTCTTTAGCCACATGATCTCTTTGATATAAGTTTTCAATATCTCCCCAGTCGGTCACTGCTAAACCTTTGAAACCTAATTCCTCTTTTAACAATTTTGTTAGCAGGTTATAATTGGCATGAACCGGAACGCCATTGATAATACCAGAGTTAATCATGATTGTTTTGGCTCCTGCCTGAATGGCTGCGCTAAAAGATGGCAAGTGATATTCTCTTAAGGCCTGGTCAGAAATAAAGGCAGGAGTTCTGTCTTTTCCTGAAACAGGAACCTGGTAGCCTAAAAAGTGTTTAATAGAAGAGGCTACGTGATATGGACTGGAAACATCATTGTTTTCACCTTCCAGTCCCTTGACAGCCTGAACACCCATTTGGCTGACTAAATAAGGGTCTTCGCCAAAACTTTCCCACTGACGGGGGAAACGAGGGTCAGCTCCTAAATCCAATAAAGGAGAGAAAGCCCATGGAATAGAACTTGCGCGGGTTTCGTAAGCTGTGATTTCAGCTCCTTTACGCACAAGACTTCTGTTGAAAGTTGCTGCTTGTCCAATTTGCTGCGGGAACATAGTTGCGCCTGCGGTATAGGTTTCACCATGAATTGCATCAATACCATATAATACAGGAATCCCATTTTTGGTTCCTTTCATCGCAGATTGCTGGATCTTGCTGATAATTTCAAACCAGACTTGAGGTGTTCTGGCCCTGTTATTTGATGTATTTAATACTGAGCCCAGTTTGTATTGAACTAATGCTTTTTCCATAGCCTTTTCATCCAATGAAAATGGCTCGTCGCTGGTAAAGCGGTCTTTACCTTTTCCGATAACATCTAATGTAATCTGCGCCATCTGACCGACCTTTTCTTCTAGCGTCATTTTCTGAAGCAGGCTTTCTATTTTTGCATTGTTTTTTGTTTGGGCATCAGCCATTCCATAAGAGAGCAGCAATAAAACAACGGAGAGGGGTTTTCTTAAAATCATTTTCTATTATCTGATATTGGGGTTTCTATCTATTTCTTTTTGCGGGATAGGGAAAAGAAGATTTGCTGGAGTTACATTATAGTTTAATGAAGCTCCTTTGCCATCCAGTTGTGCATTCATGACAACAATAGCTCTGTTTGTTCTTAATAAATCGAACCAGCGATGACCTTCAAATGCGAGTTCCAGTCTACGTTCTTTTTCAATAGCAAGGCGCATTGCAGCCTGATTGGCAGCGGGTGTGCCGCCTAATTTCACTCTCGTTCTGATCTGGTCAACTAAAACTTTTGATTGTGACCATCCTGCTGCACTGGTTTCATTCAAAGCCTCTGCTTTGAGTAAGATAATATCAGCCAGACGTATCATGTAACTATCGCTTTTGTCATCTGCTCTGTATTTGTTAATGAACGGATAATTATTTTTTGACCAGTAGTTATCTGACCAACCATCAGAACTTACGTCCTTAAATAGGATACTTGCATTTTTTCTGATTAAATCGCCTTCATCATCGTATGCTTTGACCAGGTCGTTTGAAGGGGTGTTAAATCTTTTCCACCCTGTTCCTGTAATAACTCCAGGCATCCAGTTGCCATGCTCGCCACCATAACCCTGATATTGCATTTCCCAGATAGACTCAGAATTGTTTTTATTTGCGCTATCAAACAGCCCGTTAAAGCTAGTAAATAAGGTATAACCACCTGCGATTGTTGCATCACAATATTGGTTCACCTTCGCCCAGTCTGGATTTGGTTTACTTGCATAAACTTTGGCCAGTAGGGCATTGGCTACCCCTTTAGTAACAATACCTTTGTTTGCTGCTGTGGCTGCTGTATGTGTAATTGCAAATTCAAGATCTTTGATAATTTGCGCATAAATCTGTTCTATCGTAGCTTTAGGCTGCTGCGTTTCCGTCAGGTTTGAAGGGGTTTTCAGGATCAATGGCACGGCTCCGAATAAACGAACGAGGTTGAAATACTGGTAAGCACGTATACCGCTGGCCTCTCCAAGAATTTGATTTCTTCTATCGTTAATATCCAATGCCGGATCGGCTACTTTCGGGATGTTTTCTAAAACTTCATTCGCATTTTTAATATCGCCGTAAAGTGAACTCCAGTCGCGGTCTACGTTGCCGTTAGTGGAATTTACCGTAAATAAATCTATCTGGATATTTGCCGGATTATCTCCGCCTGCATACGCATTATCAGAGGTCACATCTCCATTAGTCATGTAATCCCAGATATTATAATCGTTATACATGCCATCATAAACGCCTTTCATTAGTTTATTGGCTCCTTCTGCATTAGATAGGGCAATATCTCCGGTGATTTTGTCAATCGGATCTTTTTTTAGAAAGTCTTTTTTGCAGCCAGATTGAACTGAAAGGACAAAGGCCCCGGCTGCGATCAGTGAATATATTTTTAAGTTCATTTTTTAAGATTTAAAAGCCAACATTAACACCTAATAAGAAACTTCTTGACTGTGGGTATGTTCCATAATCCACTCCCATATCAGGACCATTTGCATCATAACGGCTCACTTCAGGATCTAAACCAGTATACTTGGTAAAAGTCAGCAGGTTATAGCCTGTAGCGAATATGGTCAGTTTATCCATTCTCATTTTTCCCAATGCAGTTTTTCCGAAATTGTAAGACAGTGTTGCAGTTTTTAATCTCAGGTAAGAGGCGTTTTCTACAAATCTGCTCGAAGTCAGCGAATTGTTGCTGTTTAGCTGTGCTTTTGGAATGTTGGTAATCTGACCTGGTGTAGTCCACCTGTTTAACACTGCGGTTGATTGGTTCTTCGCATCGTACATTCCTTCCAGTTCAATTTTTGAAGCATTAAACAATTGATTTCCCTGTACGCCCTGAAAGAACACGGACAGACCAAAATTCCCATAAGTGAAGTTGTTGCCTACACCATAGGTGAACTTAGGTTGTGCTGATCCGATAAACTGACGGTCACCGTTGTCTCTTTGCCCATTGTTATTGGTATCCTGATAAGTCGCGTTACCAGTTTTTGGATCTACACCTGTAAATACGTAACCATAAATACTACCTAATGGACGGCCAACTACAACTTTTATTGCGGCGTCGCGTTCATAGATCCCACCAAAGTCAAGCGATTGTGTGCTGTTTCCCAGGCTGGTCACTTTATTCCTGTTCAGGGAGAAGTTTAAATCTGTAGACCAGGTAAATTTACTTTTTTCGAAGTTTTTAGTCGATAGGGCAAATTCTAAACCTTTATTCTGCATAGAGCCTACATTCAGCGCTTGTGTTCCCAGACCTGAAGAGGGTGGCAACTGTACTTTTACTAAAAGATCATTGGTCTTTTTCAGATAGGCGTCAGCAGTAAAAGTCAGTCTGCTATTAAACATAGTTAAATCAATACCAATATTAGTCTGTGTGGTTTTTTCCCAGGAAAGATTATCATTAGCTGGTTGTGAAAGGGTATAAGAATTCTGTGTCGTGATCTGGTAAAGTTTCAGGTAGGCATAATCTCCAATTCCTTCGTCGTTACCTACTTTACCCCAGCTACCACGAATTTTTAAGTCGTTAATCGTTTTGCTGTCTTTGAGGAAGTTTTCTCCCGATATTCTCCATCCGGCAGAAACAGAAGGGAAATATCCAAATTTATGATCGGGTGCGAAACGGGAAGATCCGTCTGCTCTGAAATTTGAGCTGATTAAGTATTTACCGTCAAAAGCATAATTGATTCTTGCTAAATAGGATTTTTTTGACCACTGCGAGCGTTCTGGTATTTTTGGCGCAATTGATGGCGCAATTGGAAGGCCAGCCTGGTCTACAAAACGGGTTGCAGAATATTCGAGGTAGGTATAATCAGATTCCTGAATGGTATAACCTGCCAGCGCACCAAATACATTTTTGCCTATGGTTTTATTATAGCTCAGTATGTTCTCATTCAACCAGACATGATCATTGGTTTTATTGTTATTGTAGATCCCTCTTTCAGTACGTCCGTAAACGGTTTTAAATGGATCAAGGGTATAATCGTAGTATTCGTTTCTGACATTGGTACTAATACTGGATTTAAGCATTAAGTCTTTAGTGAAATTAATTTCACCTCCTAAAGCGCCGATAAATTTGAGCTGTCTCCTCATGTTCTTAGAACCAAATGCATTACCAATGGGGTTTTCATAGCCACCTGGTACTGGTGTGAAATTGCCATTTGGGTCATAAATAGTTAAGGTGGGTGGAGTAGTTAATGCGGCTAATATGACCCCACCTTTGGTAATACCTGCATTATCTGATACATCAATCGATTTATTGGAAGTCAAAGCTGCTGTCGCTGTTAATTTAAACCAGTTGGTGAGGCGTTGAGAACCGTTAAAATTGAAGGTATACCGATCTAATTTTGCCGGAGCGACTACACCCTTGTCTTGCTGATATCCAGACGAGAAGTAGTATTGTCCACCTTTAACACCTCCAGATAAAGATAACTGGTAGTTGTTTTGCTGACCGGTTCCAAAAGCTTCTTTTTGCCAGTCTGTATTTTGTGTGCCGCCAAAACTAGTGTAGCCAAGATCCTTCATTAAGGAGATATACTGATCACTGTTTAATACATCCTGTTTCTTCCAGAAGTTAGAGATTCCAGTAAAAGCATTAAAGCCCACTTTTAATTTACCTTCAGCACCTTTTTTGGTCGTGATTAGTACGACACCATTGGCGCCGCTAGAACCATAAATCGCTGCTGCTGATGCATCCTTTAAAATGGTCATGGTCTCAATATCATTCGGATTGATGAAGCTAGCATCTCTGGAAGTAACTCCATTAATTACGTATAAAGGGCTGTTTGATGCGGTTAGGGAAGTGTTACCCCGGATACTCACTGATATTCCAGCACCTGGTTTACCTGACTGAGAAGTCACTTGTACTCCGGCTGCTTTACCTTGAAGGGCCTGTAATGGGTTAGTGATTGGCTGATTCTGGATGTCTTTAGCTGAAATCGCTGTAACTGCAGTGGTCAGGTCTTTTTTAGTTTGTGTGCCATAACCAACTACGATCACTTCATTCAGTTGCTGATTGTCGTCTGTTAGCGTTACATTAACAGCTTTGCTGTTATTGACGTTAGCATCAATTGTTTTATAACCGATAAAAGAAAAGGTAAGTATACTGTTTGCCGGGGCAGATAAAACGTAACTACCGTTTCCACTAGTGACTACCCCCTGGTTAGTGCCTTTAACCTTTACAGAGACTCCTGGTAAGGGAAGACCCTGCTGATCTTTGACATTACCTTTTATAGTGATGTCCTGAGCGATTGCTACAGAGACCCCGCATAAAAGACAAATGATAAAAAGAGTAAAATTTTTAATCATGATTTGCTTGTTTAGGTTTGTATTTGCTTGTTAAAGTTAAGGCCTAATATCTGTTAAAAACAAGGTATTGTAGAATTATATTTAGTATAACTTACTGATATATAGTTGTTTATGGTGATATTGATACGCTTCAATACCGTAAGGTAAAGGAAGGTTTATGGCTGATTTACAGGGGCTAGGCAGGGCTATTCTTTCAGGTGCAGCGTGTAAACGATACGCTCTGATACCCTTAGAAATTAATTAGATATTCTGAAGATTTTAATGGCTTTTATTCGAGTACAAGCTGACTCCAGCCATTTTTATTGGCCTTTTTCAATACTGTTTTTCTTTCTTCCATCAGCAGTTTGATCTTAGACCCATAGGTCCAACAGGTACTTTGGCGGATATTTAGAATTTCAGCAAGTTTATGGGAGGAGATTTTTCCTTTACTGGAGTAGATCAGGAAAATCATATAAAAGGCTTTATTGATAGGGATACGGGTATTTTGAAAAACTGTATAAGCGGTAACCGATTCTTCGTACCCACATTTACTGCATCGTCTGCTATAAGAGATATGCCCGCTATAGTAGTGGGTGTTTTTACATTTGCGGCAGGTATAACCATTTTTCCATTTCAGTTCAGAAAGAAAGAGATTACAGCTTTCTTTGTCCGGATAGATTTTACTGAATTCTTCGAAATCGACATCGGCAGACATGACCCGGTCACGGGTAACTTTTTCAACATTGGTTTGTAATTCCTGGTTATCCTGTTCCAGCAGGATATTCATCCTGGAGATTTCTTCTGCCTGTTGCTGTAATCTATCATTCACTTCAAGCAGTTCTGCATTTTTAGCTTCAATGATAAGTGATTTGTGAAATACTTCTTTTGTGCGTTCTTCTACTTTAGTCTCCAGTTGTTGGTTTATGGTATCTTTCAGTTTGGCATTCTCTGCCATCTGGCGGATCATCTGACGCTGTACTTTCTCTTTCTTTGTTTTCAGAATACGAACTTTATCACCAATGGCAAAAGAAAGAAATACCATTTCAAGTACAAAACAGAAGCTTAAGCTATAGTAGGTGAATACTCCAAAGTTTAGCCACTCAAATCCTAACATAATGAAGAATTTCAGCATAAAGCCAATAAACAGGAAGCTATAGCCTAAAACAAAGAAACGGGCGGGCTTATATCCTTGTTTATAAATATAAATACCGGTATAGAAGGCTACAGCCAGAGGAATAAATTCCAGGAATTTATAGGTGAACAGGGAATGGTCAAAAAGCAGGCTGTATAGAAACAGTGCGGTCCTTATGCCAATGATATAAAGAATGAACTGGTTTAACCTTGGTGCTTTTGCTTTGACAAAGAGGAGCTCTTTGGTAAACAGCAAGGCAAAAACACTGGTGGCGTAGAGTGCAAAGGCATAGGCAATCTGATTCCATGTGGTGGCGGTAGACCATAAATATTGATAGGCAATACCGTCTGTGCTCATTTCAAAGAAACCGACGCTTAAATTGTACAATACATAGTAGAGGTATTGCCTTTGCCGCATGGCGATAAACATGATCAGGTTGTAAAAACTAAAGACCAGGATCATTCCATAAAAGATACCGAAGTAAAAATATTCGTCTAGTGCATAAGAGATAAACCAGTCAACGCTTCTCAGCACAATAATGGCGTCAGAGATTTGTGAGGATTGAAATTTAAAATAGTAAACCTGCGTTTCGTTGTTATCGTTGTTCAGGTAGAGTTCAAAATTTTTGTGATGTAGTTCACGTTGGTTAAACGAGAGCTGATCTCCGAATTCTTTAACTTTATAATGCCCGTCTTTCTGTGGCAAATAAGCTGTTACGTGATCTATTGTCTGATCGAAAAACTCCAGAAGATATCTTTTATCGGCTTTGCTATTGTGTTTAATTTTTATCCTAAACCAATAGGTCGCTTTGAGATCGGTAGTTTGTGGTGTACTTTTTAAACTTTTGATGAAATGCGGATCAAATTCTTTACTGCTGATCTTTTCGAAGCTGAGCTTGTTCTGCTTGTCTTTTAACCATTCTATCTCATTGAAATTAAAGATGTGCTGAGTTACATGATCATCTATGGCGACAACTTTTTGCGCATAAATGGCAGTGCTAAAAAGAAAAATTAGTAGGGTTTGGATGAGGGTACTTAAAAAAAAGAGAGTGAACCGGTTAAACATAAATGAATAAGATAGCCCATGGCGTTTGATATGAACGCAAATATAAACTTAATTTGATTGCAATTCTGCAACGTTATTGCATATGTGTAGATATGATCTATATTTGCAGGCGTTAACATAAATTTTTAAGCAGATATGAGCATAGCTACCATTATATGGAATCCGGGTGATTCAATAATAGATTTAGGATTCTTTGCTTTAAAGTATTATTCTATGTTTTTTCTGCTGGCTTTTGTTTCCAGCTACATCGTGGTGAAAAAACAATTTATCAAATATGGGATTGACGTTGAACTGATGGATTCTTTAACGATATATGCTGTACTGGGTACGTTGATTGGTGCACGTTTAGGTCATGTCTTTTTTTATGATTTTGCTTATTTTTCTCAGCATCCACTGGAGGCTATCCTTCCGGTTACTTTTACTCCGCATTTCAAGATAACTGGTTTTCTGGGACTGGCAAGTCATGGCGGTGGAATCGGTATTATGCTAAGTTTGATTGTATTTAGCAGGAAGTTTAAAGTGAAATTGTGGTTCCTGTTAGACCAGGTTGCCCTTGTCGTACCGCTTGCGGGTACTTTTATCAGGCTGGGAAATCTGATGAATTCAGAGATTATAGGTAAACCAACGGATGTAAGTTGGGCCTTTGTGTTTTTGAAAGACGATAATATTCCACGCCATCCTGCACAATTATACGAGGCTATTGCGTATTTACTGATCTTCGGCTTTGTCTACCTGATGATGAAAAAATATCCAAGATCTTCTGGGTTCTATTTCGGAATGGTGATTTTCCTGATCTTTTGTTTCAGAATTGCTATTGAATTTATTAAAGAAGATCAATCTGCTTTTGAGGCAGGAATGCTGTTGAATATGGGACAATTGCTGAGTATTCCTTTCATCTTAACCGGATTGGTTATTATGTATTTAAAAAGAGGAGAACCAGAAACTACACCGATGAAAACCGTTTAAGCAATAACGGTTTTCATTTTCGCCCGGTTACTGACTAGAGAGGTTAATAGGATACATAGTAAAAAGCCTCCAAAAGCTAACGCTGCGCCTACATATTCAGGAGAAGTAAAACCATAGGCTGCAATAGGCATACCACCTAAAAATGCACCTAAAGCATTTCCTGTATTGGCACTAGCCTGCATGGAAGAGGAAGCCAACATTTCTGCTCCTTTTGCTGCGCCGATCATCAGCATTTGCATTGGTGCAATTACTGCGAATGCCAATGCACCGGTGATGAAGGTTAACAGGACAGCTGCAATTTTATAGTGACTCAGTAAGGCAACCAGGATCAGGGTGATAATCATAGATAGCAATAGATAACTGGTTGTTTTTAGCGGAGAGAATTTATCTGCTAAACGACCACCCGCAAAATTACCAACTGCCATTCCTATACCTGCTACGACCATAATCGGGGTAATCATGTTACTGTTAAAATGGGCTACTTCGGTCATTAATGGTGCTATGTAGCTAATCCATGCGAATAAACCTCCTGTGCCTATGGCGGAAATCCCTATAATAATCCAGAGTTCTGGTTTTTTAAATACTTTAAGACTGTCTGAGAACCTGGTCTCTGCTTGTGAAGGTAATACAGGTAACCATAATTTAATACTTGCTGCGGTAATCAGTGCAATGACAGAGACTAGCAGGAATGAAATTCTCCAGTTTATATTATGCCCAATAAATGTGCCTAAGGGAACACCAATGATATTAGCTATGGTTAGACCGGCAAACATGACTGATACTGATTTGGCCTCACTGCCGGGATCAGCTAACCTGCTGGCAACTACGGCGCCGATACCAAAAAAGGCACCATGTGGTAATCCTACTAAGAACCTGGCGACCATTAAAAGCTCATAGGTAGGGGCTAAACTGAATAATATATTACCGCTGGCTACTGTAATCATTAATCCAATCAATACTTTTTTGGGTGGATACTTTCCGAGGACCGCGACCATAATCGGTGCGCCGATAATTACGCCTAATGCATAAATTGAAATTAGATTTCCGGCTGAGGGAATACTGATTTTGAGGGTTTTAGCGACATCCGGTAATACCCCCATCATCATGAATTCTGTCATTCCAAGACTAATTCCTCCGAGACAGAGGGTGATCAGACTTGTTTTTGTATTGGTAATCAGTTTCAGTAATTTCATATCGGGCGCAAAGATAAGATTGTTGCACCCGATTGTGTATTTTACAGATTTATATGATACGGATATGAAATTTCTATCAGATCCTCAACGAGTTGGTCCCAATCTTCCAGTTCCTCAACCAGCGATGCAACCATCTCTTTAGTCAGTGGTTCCTGGTTGAAAATTTTGGTTACTGTATCCAGCGGGATACCACTTTCTTTGTAACTTCCTTTAAAATAATCAGATGCCCATTGCACATAGGTGGCTGGCTCTCCATCTAGCGGAGTAAGCAATTCTGCAGAATGATTGTCGTTTTCAGAAGGAATTCCTGTTTTCCATGGCTGTCCATCTAATTGCCAAACAGAAAATGTAGTCCCTGCGGAATTTACGGGTTCTCCGAAAATGAACTCATGGAAGACTTCTGGAAGCTGATCGGTTAGCTGATCTTTTTCTCCTTGTTCAGCTTCGGAAAAATAACCGTTAATTACGGCACCTTCATTCCTGAATAAGGTAAGTAACTGGTCACCTTCTCCGTTCCGCATTTCAAAGAATTCTTCTCCTTCGCTCCATTGGCTGTTATAGGAGTAGTAACGGTAAGTCCAATCCTGACAAAGTATGGCATCTAATACGGCCATAGCTTTGCAGGCTGATTGTAGTTTTTTGTTGTCGGGCAACAATTGAAGATTTGTGGTATTGATCATAAATATTTAAATAGGGTTTTTAGCCCTAAATTCCTTTTTGCCTTCTACAGAGATATCTGAACCCTCTGCCAGCATAACTGACACGGGTAGCTGACGGTTTAAACAGTCAAATTCTGCACCGTAAGTATGTGCGAAATCTACAGCAATATTAAACTCTTTTACTTTATATTGTGCCCATTTAGGGTGTTTTACTTCGTATTCGTTGGTTTGGGTCTCACTGCATTTGGTGTAACCCCAGTAATGCCCGGTAATAAATTCTGCTTCGCTCCCCGGAAGGATTTCTGAAAGCGATTTATTAGCTTTTACTGAAAAAACCTGCCATTCATTTTTACATCTCCAGCTATATTCTACCTCTCTTTCATCTTCAGTCTCTGACCAGCGGTGTGTCATTGGCATAGCTTCGTAATGTTCATGGTAAACCGTATTGGCTACCACGGAAAGTGCAAACTTAGGAACTATTTCTTTAATAAAAACTACACCTCGTTTGACAGTATCTCCTTCCTTGTATTTCACGTAGAAACGCAGGTTTACCTCTTCAAAATTTGCATGAAAAGGAACGCTGAAGCCCAGTAGCTTAGTGTTTTTAAAAAGGAAACCTATTAAACTTACGTAACAGGTGTCATTCCAAATGTCCAGCTCTGTACCTGCTGGCAGGTACGGGAGTAAGATTTCTTGATCGATGGCATAATTAGCAATAGCCAATTTTCTCCATTCTGCGGTTAAAAAACTCATTAAAGGTTAGGTCTAAATTGATTGATAGACCAAAGTACTAAACCTAAGCGATATTGAGGTACTCCCGTTGAAATAACCTGTCATTCGAATTTCAGTATTTGAGATGGAATCTGCTGATTTGGTTTATTGTACAGTAAATGAGTGGTTTGCAGGATAGTCAGTTCTTCTTCATTTATGGTTATATAACCATAATTATAGCAACAAATACAGGTTTCTCCCTTTTTGTCATAGAGCCTGTGTGTGGAAAAACTAAAATTAAAACCGGTTGCCGAAAGTATACGTTGTGTAGTTTGATGGATGCCCTGCTGACTGAATTTTTCCAGAATATCCGTGTTTTTCTTCAAAATGCGATTGATTTCCTTAAAACCTGAGTCACGAATTTTGTTGATGGCATTGTTATAATGGCACCGGCAATGGTCATCACAAAATTTTTTATCCGCGCGTCCCCTGAGCATGGCTCCACAATCCTGACAATATTTCATCTGGCCAAATTAATCTGTTATGATTGATTTCGGGTTAAATATTCTTTCTTTTTTAACTTCATTTAATCGATTATAAGCGTTTAAAGAACGGATAACAATTATTCTCTTTTGATATTTGGAGATGGTTTAATTAGAAAATAAAGATATGGATAGTGTAAGAAACAACGTGCGTCTAACAGGCTATGCGGCCACAGATCCGATAATTGTGAATTTTGCTACGGGGAAAAAAATGGCGAGGTTAAGTCTTGGCGTACATGAGTTTTATAAAAATAGCCTGGGGGAAGCGGTAGATCAGACGCAGTGGTTCAACCTGATTTTCTGGAATCAGAAAGTAGATCTGGTAGAGAACCTCGTCAAAAAGGGATCTGCATTACGGGTGGAAGGCAAGCTAAGTGCGCAGACTTATACAGATAAAAATGGGGATCAGCGGTATACAACTGAAATTGTGATTCATAACCTGGAGGTGGTTGATAAATATGAGTTATAGCATAAGCTATTCCCTCTGTCAGTATAGAACCGGAGGGAATAGTTATTTAGAAATGAATGTTTAGTCCGCCATAGAAATTTCTGGTTGCTGCTGCATTGAAATACCTGTCTGAGGCAGCATTCAGGTCATTACCAAGACTATATTTTTGATTCAGCAGATTGTCTGCCCCTGCAAAAACCTGAATAGTGGTATTTGCAATCTTTAGCTCTTTCCATCCAACTTTACTCTGAATGAGGTGGTAACCTTTGGCATATACGGTATTCGCATCTGTGAGCGGTATTTTTTGATTGTAGCTGTGTTGCAGGAAAACATAGAATCCTTTTGATAATTGCAAATCTATTGAGGTTACAATTACATTTTTTGGTACGCCAGTCAGGTCTTTACCAGATAAGTCTACGGTTCGGTCCAGGTAATGTTCAAATTTAAAATGACTTAAGGTATAAGCATTGGTAATAGATAGCCCTCTTATTGTTGCAGCGGTATTTGGTTTGATCAGCCAGGCAGAAAAGGAGGTTTCAAGTCCCCATTGTTTTGTACCACCTGCATTAATAAAATAATCGGTACCATCTTCATTTGATCTCCTGACAATTGCATTTCTTAAATGATAATAGAAACCGTTCAGGTCGAGTGTGAATCTGCGGTCGTCTGTTTGGTATTTGATTCCTGTTTCATAATTCCAGCCACGCTCTGGCTGTAAATCAATATTGATCAAATTGTTGGACGCCCTTATTTCTGCGATGGTAGGTGGTGAGTAACCTCTGCTCAGGGAGGCGCGTACGGATAGCTTGTTTGTGAGTAAGTAGGAGAGTGCAGCTCTTGGCATAAACTGGAAATCAAAGTTCTTGATTTTTTCAGGAACAGCTATAGGAGCACGGCTCTCATATCCATAACGATATAGGTTCCCGCTGACTGATAATTCAACTAACAGTTTGGGAAAGATATCCACATTTAAATGTGCATAACTAAAATCGGTTAATGCATTTAGCTTGTCTGATGCCTGTAAAGCACCAGGTATTCCGTAGTTATTATCTGTATTAACGATGTTTGAGCGTGTTTTGGCAGCTTCCAGACCTAAATTTAATCTCCATGTGATATCTTCGAGTTTTTTAAAGTATTCCACATATGTTCGGATTCCAAATGTGAATTCCTTCCGGTGTTCGTAATTTGTGAGGAACGGATTTCTGAAATCTGTATAAGAAGTGAACACCGAAAGTACATGCTTAAACTGTGTATTGATTTGCCAGTTATTGGTAATTCCGGCATAAAATGTTTTGCTGTAAATTCCTGCCTGCTGTTCAACCGGACTTTTGATCTTGCCTGCTGCTGGTCTCGATGCTTGTGGGTTCTGCTCATATTGATCGGCTGTTAATCCACCTGGTGTTTCATAATGTAAATCACTATAAAATAGCAAGGCTGCCAGGCTCGTTTGAGGTGAGTAATCCCATTTTTGATGGAGTTGGAAATATTTGCGCTCCATTGCGCTATGGTCACGATAGCCATCACTTCGCTGATAAGACTGATGTAGACTGAAACTGTAATTTTTCAGTTGTTTACCTAAATTCAGATTTTCGTGAAATAAACCAAAAGAGCCTCCGGTAAGATTTAATGCAATTTGGGTGCTGTCTTTTCCCACCGTATTGGGAGCAATCAGAACTACACCTCCGGAATTTGCTCCATAAATACTGCTCTGAGGGCCTTTCAGGATTTGAATGCTGCTGATCCCTGATAAGTCAAGTGCATTCAGATAACTGTTACCGCCGGCGTCTGTTAACGGAAATTCATCAAAATAGATCTTAACGTTTCTGATTCCGAATGGAGAACGTAACAGACTCCCACGTATAGATAATCTATAACTTCCGGGTGAACGCTCTTCCATCCTTACACCTGGTACGGTGTTTACAGCACTGACTAATGAACTGTTAGGTTGCCGGTCGAGTATGGTTTTGTCTAAAACAGCAACAGCCCCTGTTGCTCTGAACAAGGGCTGTAGAGAGAAGTAGGGCCGGATGATGACCTCTTCCAGTTTCTTTGTGGTATCCTGTTTAATTTTTGCTGCATCCGGTTTAACCTGACAAAAGCCAGTCAATGTAAAAGCCAGTAATGCGAGCGTAAAAATTTGCTTCATTTATTTGGCTGCAACTCTCCATACAATACCGCTAACATCATCTGCAACCAGTAAAGCACCATCATTAGCCACAGCAACGCCAACCGGGCGGCCATAAACTTCACCTTTAGGCTCATCAGCAATAAATCCTGTTAAGAAATCTTCTAGTTTTCCTGTGGGTTTTCCATTTTGGAAAGGGATAAAAGCTACTTTGTAACCTGATAATTCAGACCTGTTCCATGAGCCATGCTGACCTATGAAAGCCCCATTCAGATATTTCTGAGGGAATTTTTGAGCGGTGTAGAAAGCCAGTCCAAGGGAAGCTGTGTGTGAACCAACGGCTATGTCTGGAATCAGGGCTGATTTAACCAGTTCGGGATGCTGACCTTTCAATCTTGGATCTTCATTTTGACCATAGTAAGAATATGGCCAGCCATAAAAACCTCCTGGTTTCACACTGGTAATATAATCAGGGACAAGATTGTCTCCAAGGCCATCGCGTTCGTTTACTGCGGTCCATAAAGTATTTGTACCAGGAGCCCAGGCAACACCTACCGGGTTTCTTAATCCGGCAGCATAGATTTTCTCCCCAGTTCCGTCTGGATTCACTTCCAGAATATTTGCCCGGCGCACTTCATGCTCCATGCCATTTTCTCCTGCATTACTTCCTGAACCCACTGTAATGTATATTTTTGAATGGTCTGCGTTAGTAATTAGATTTCTTGTCCAATGGTTGTTATATCCGCCGGCAGGCAGCTCTACGATTTTCTTACCTTTTGCGGTGATTTTAGTCTCACCGGTTTGATAAGGATACACATATAAGCCATCTGTATTAGCTACATAAAAGGAGTTTCCAATAATCAAGACGCCATAAGGCTGATCAAGTCCTGATAAAAATGTGGTTTGCAGATCAAATTTACCATCCTTATTTGTATCTCTGAACAAGAGTACTGTATTTGCACTGGAACCACTTACTTCGGCTTTGTCTTTACCACTGAGGGCATTGGCTATTTTCTCTTTCGTATTGCGTTCGGAATTGGAAAGTACAACCAGAATATCGCCGTTAGGAGCAACGTAGATGTTTCTAGGACTCTTGATATTCCCTGCAAATTTAGTCACGGTGAATTCTGCTGGTGCAATGGGTGTTTTTCCTTCCGGCCATCCTATTACTTTACTGAATTTAGTTTTTGAAGCTTTAGTATCCGGAGCGGGTAAGTTTAATGTGTTACTTTGAGTTGTATCTGTGCCTGTTGTCTCTTTATTTGCTGTTTTTGTTTGAGAAGTACAAGAAAGGACAAAAGGTACGGTGCTGAGTAAAAGGAGATATTTTTTCATAGTTATGAGGTCAATATTTTGTTAACAAGTTAGTTAAAAGGATGTTTTGGGAAAAATATATTTTTTTCGCTGGCTGTTTAAATGTACACTTTGAACTGTATTAGCAATTGTGAGACAGGATTATTACATAAGATTCAAATGAAAGGGCCCTGATCAATTAAGATCAGGGCCCTTTTAAATCAATTTATTTACCTGAGTAATTAAGCTAATTTCGATTGTAAGTTCTCGTCAATCGCTGCTAAGAATTCTTCAGTATATAAGTAATGTTTACCATGTTCTACTTTGTTACCATGGATACAAACAGCTAAATCTTTAGTCATTTTTCCGCTTTCAACAGTTTCAATACAAACCTGCTCTAAAGCATGACAGAAGTTAATTAATGGCTGGTTGTTATCTAATACACCACGGAATTCTAATCCTCTTGTCCATGCAAAGATAGAAGCAATAGGGTTGGTAGAAGTTGGTTTTCCAGCTTGGTGATCACGGTAGTGACGTGTCACTGTACCATGTGCTGCTTCAGCTTCCATCGTTTTTCCGTCTGGTGTCACTAATACAGAGGTCATTAAGCCTAATGAACCAAATCCTTGTGCAACCGTGTCAGACTGAACGTCTCCATCATAGTTTTTACAAGCCCAAACAAAGTTACCATTCCATTTCAAGGCAGAAGCTACCATGTCATCGATTAAACGGTGCTCATAAGTAATACCTGCTTCTTTAAATTTAGCTAAGAAATCATTTTCGTAGATCTCCTGGAAGATATCTTTGAAACGACCATCGTATTTTTTAAGGATCGTATTTTTTGTAGATAAGTATAAAGGCCATTTTTTTATTAATGCCTGATTGAAACATGCATGTGCAAAACCACGGATACTCTCATCAGTGTTGTACATTGCTAAAGCAACACCATCACCTTTAAAGTTGTATACATCAAATGACTGAACTTCACCACCATCCTCAGGAGTAAATGTCAGGGTAAGTTTACCTTTACCTTTAGTTACTAAATCTGTAGCACGGTATTGGTCACCAAAGGCGTGACGACCGATACATATTGGTGCAGTCCAGTTTGGCACTAAACGAGGAACATTGCTCATCACAATTGGCTCACGGAAAACAGTACCATCTAAGATATTACGGATGGTTCCGTTTGGTGATTTCCACATTTGTTTTAAATTAAATTCTTTTACACGGTCTTCATCAGGAGTAATAGTAGCACATTTGATACCTACACCATATTTTTTAATGGCTTCAGCTGAATCAATGGTTACCTGATCATTAGTCTCATCACGGTATTCTATACCAAGATCATAATATTTAATATCAAGATCAAGATAAGGTAAAATCAGTTTATCTTTAATGAATTTCCAGATGATACGGGTCATCTCATCACCATCTAACTCTACAACTGGCTGGTCTACTTTAATTTTTTGTACAGACATATTATGGTTTCAATTTTAACTTTATAAAAAAACAAAGATATAAATTTTGAGTTTATCGCCTCATTTTCGCGTAAATTACCAAAACAAATGAAGATTAAGTAACGTTATATTGACATAAAACATTAAGCTATGGTTACAGACGCAAATAATGCCACTGAAGGCAAAGGATCTGGGGACAAACTCCATAATTCTGACTTAGGAGAGACAAAAGATTTTAACCAGTTGTCTTTTAATAAGGAGAAAAATAGTTACGAGCTTGATGTAAAGGGGGCGGATAAGGACTATGATCATCCGCTTCCATATGATACGACTGCAGAGAATGGAGGTGATGAAAATTCAGACTATGATGAGGCTAATCCTTATGTCGGAGACGAATATGCCACGTGGGCTGAGAAAAGGAAGGCTGAGCTGGATAATCAAGGCATGCATATTGATCATGGGCATATTGTAGAGGTGAATCCGGAGGATGAATTTTTGGCGAGAACAGCTGAGGATGACCGGACAGATCTGGATGAAGAAGGCTATCCGATCAATGATGAACCGAAATTAAGGTAACAAATCTAGATTAAGACGTTTACGCATATCTTCCAGTTTGGGGTTCTTCTCTAAAAGGTAATGGTATTTTTCGATACTGGTATATAATCGGTTTTCAATTTTGTTCTCTACTCTTTTCGTGACGATTCCTACACTGAAGTTCTTCAGTCTGGTTCTCAGGAAATTCAGAAATTCGACCAACTCATTCTGAAGAATGCTTTCCTGTGCGAGGTTGGTAATGGATACAGTAATTTGATCAGGCCTGGTTAGTTCTGGATCATTGGTGGTCAGAATAGTATAGAAGTTGATTTTATTTTCTTCTTTGGTTTTCTGTACATATTCCTTCCATAGCACCATAAGCTCTTCATGAGTAAAAGGTTCTTTGTCTTCCCCGAATACGAATTTTGGTTCATCGCTTTCTATGCCTCCGGCAGCGTTTGCGAGTGCTGTCAATGAAGGAATCAGCATTCCTCCAGCAGTATTTCCGATGATGTTTGGTTTTAAAGCAATCTTGTTAACAGAATTTAAATTCGGGGTTACAGACACACGATTAGTACTGGGCGGAATAACGGAGACTTCTGGTGGAGTTTGCTTAGAGGTCGTTTCTACAGGTTTAATAGTCATTCCTACGGGAGGTGGCAGAGGCTCAGGCCTTTCTGTATTCGCAGGAGTTTCAGTTTTTACATCAGTTTTTTTTTTAGTCTGATCTGTGTCAGTTGCTGTTGTAGAAGCTGTATGAGGGAGTTGTGCAAGCTGCAGTACTGATGGAATGTGGCACATTTTAATCAGTGCGAGTTCTACCTGCAGTCGCTGGTTCTTGCTGTTTTTATAAGTAAGGTCACATTGATTAGCTAAATTGAGTGCCGTAAGAATAAACGATACTTGTATCTGCTGACTTTGTGAAATATATTTCTGTTTTATATTTTCACTGACTTCCAGTAGTTTAACCGTTTGCGGGTCTTTGCTAACCAGTAAGTTTCGCAAGTGACTTGCCAATCCGTTGATGAAGTTGTTTCCATCAAAACCATTATTCAGAATTTCATCGAATAAAACGAGCGCCAGACTTACGTTTGCGTCGTTCAGGTATTGTGTTAGCTTGAAATAGTAATCGTAATCCAGGATATTCAGGTTGTCGATCACTGATTTATAAGTCAGATTCTTATTAGTATAACTAACAATCTGATCAAACATGGAAAGTGCATCACGCAAACCACCATCGGCCTTTTGCGCAATAATATGTAGTCCATCTGCTTCTACAGTGATTTGCTCACGGATAGCAATCTTATTCAGGTGGCTGGAAATATCATCTACCTGGATTCTGTTGAAGTCAAAAATCTGACAACGCGAAAGAATGGTTGGTAAAATCTTGTGTTTTTCTGTTGTCGCTAATATAAATATGGCATAAGAAGGGGGTTCTTCTAATGTTTTCAGGAATGCATTAAATGCATTTGCTGAAAGCATGTGCACCTCATCTATGATATAGATTTTGTATTTACCTGCTTGTGGTGGGATACGAACCTGTTCTATCAGGCTGCGAATATCGTCTACTGAGTTATTAGAGGCAGCATCCAGTTCATGAAAATTGAAAGAATGACCGGTTTGAAAGGAAACGCAAGATTCACAGGTTCCGCAAGCCTCTACTTCACTGGTTAGATTGGTACAGTTAATAGTTTTGGCAAGAATCCTTGCACAAGTCGTTTTACCTACACCTCTCGGACCGCAAAAAAGAAATGCCTGGGCAAGCTGATTATTCTTGATCGCATTTTTTAAAGTTCCGGTAATGTGGTTTTGTCCTACAACGGTTTCAAACGTTGCCGGACGATACTTACGAGCCGAGACAATAAAATTTTCCATTTCAATGCGAAATTAGAAATTTTTTACGGAGCATAAGGGATTTTGAGCAAAATAAAATGAAAGAGAAGGAGGTATTGGTCATCATTAGGCACAATTGGTTGTATCAGAGTGATTAGTCGAGTTGTGTTTTAATTATTTGTATCATACAATAAATATAATTAGATTAATCTAATTTATTATGTTTGCATGAACTAAAAAATAAGATGTAATTATGCTAAAACTCGTTTTTAAACAATTGGTGATCATTTCGTGCTTGCTTTCTTCTGCCGGAGCAATGGCACAGGATATTGAAATTTCTGGTGTGGTGAAGGATATTAATAGTAATGAAGCTATTGGAAGTAGTAATATTAGACTCAAAAATCATAAACGGGCAGTTGTTGCCGATAAGCAAGGGAAATTCAAATTGTCTATCCCTCAGCAGTTGAATGCTGGAAAACTTTTGGTCTCTTCTCTGGGATACAAAACGGATACGGTGCTAATTGATACGACTAAATTATTTTATGAAATATTACTGGACACTAAATCGGATGCATTGAGTGAAGTTGTGGTAACTGGTGTTTCCAGGGCTACGCTCACAAGAGAAAACCCTGTACCCATTGTCAGCGTTTCTAAAAAAAAGATTGAACAGTCGTCTGAGAGTAATATTATAGATGTACTGGTTCGAAATGTTCCGGGACTTAACGCGGTAAAAACCGGGCCTAATATATCTAAGCCATTCATTAGGGGGTTAGGTTATAACAGGGTGCTTACTTTGTATGACGGAATTCGTCAGGAAGGGCAACAATGGGGCGATGAACATGGTATTGAGGTAGATGCTTATAATATTGAACGTTCTGAAGTGATTAAGGGGCCCGCAAGTTTGATGTATGGAAGTGATGCGCTTGCAGGGGTGGTTAGCCTGATGTCTTCAATGCCTGCCGTTAATGATGGTCTTCTGCATGGTAAGTTTCTCTCTGAATATCAGAGTAATAATGGACTAATTGGAAATGGTTTGGGCCTGTTTTATGCAAATGACCATTGGTCTTTTGCTTTGCGGGGTTCCTATCGTATTGCTAAAAATTACAGTAATGCTGTCGATGGCCGTGTTTATAATACTGGTTTTCGTGAAACAAATGCATCCGGTACTATCCGTTACCAGAATAGTAAAGGGAATTCAACTTTCAATGTGACTCTTTATGATAATATACAAGGTATTCCCGATGGCAGCCGTGATTCATTGACACGGAAATTTACGCAGCAAATCTATGAAGGGGATCTGGATGATATCAAAAACCGCCCTATTGTCTCTGAGGGGATGTTAAATTCTTATCAGCTTAGTCCTTTGCATCAGCATATTCAGCATTACCGTATTTATAGTAATAACCATTATGCAATAGGAAAAGGGGATATAGATTTCATGCTGGCTTTTCAGCAGAATATTCGAAGAGAGTATAATCACCCAACGATGACAGATCAGGCTGGTATGTTTGTGCGGTTGAATACGGCAAATTATGGTGTGAAATATAATGCGCCTAAAATACTGAACACGGAATTCACTGTTGGTGTAAATGGGATGTATCAGAATAACTTGAATAAGGATGCAACAGATTTCCCAATTCCAGATTATAATCTGTTTGATGCTGGAGCTTATCTGTTTGCGAAGTGGAAATATGAGCGTTGGACAATTGGAGGGGGGATCCGATACGATTTGCGGCATTTAAATGCAAGTGATTTTTATACTGCGACCAATGCACAGACCGGATTTGGGCAACATGTCTCACTTGCCGAAATTCCAGATGCTAAGTTGCAGTTCCCTTCTTTTAGTAAAACTTTTGGTGGGGTGTCATTAAGTTTAGGAACCACCTATCAGATCAATGACCAGGTAAGTCTTAAGGCAAATATTGCCAGAGGTTATCGGGCACCGAGTATTACGGAATTTGCTTCTAACGGATTAGATCCGGGAGCACATATCATTTATCGGGGAAACCGGGATTTTAAACCTGAATTCTCTTTGCAGGAGGATATCGGTACAGATATTACGTTTAAAGATTTATCAATGTCATTCAGCATTTTTAACAATAACATTCAGAATTATATTTACCTGAGTCTGCTATTAGATGCAGATGGTAATCCACTGATCAATGCACAGGGAGACAAAACTTATCAATATCAGCAGTCCTCGGCACAACTTTATGGATTTGAAGGTACTGTTAATCTTCATCCGGCTGCATGGAAAGGTTTTTCTTTTGATAATTCTTTTTCTATGATTTATGGCTATAACAAAAAGGCTATGTTTAAAGGTAAGAAAACGGATGGTGAGTATTTACCATTGATTCCGCCAGTGAGGCTATTGAGTAGTATTGCGCAGGATTTCAGTCTGCATTCAAAGCTATTTTCTAATCTAAACTTAAGATTTGAAACTGAGTATAACGGAGCACAAAACCGCTATTTAGCTTTAAATGATACAGAGACTGCTACTTCATCTTATATTCTTTTCAATGTAGCTGCCGGAACAACAATTAACTATTCAAAGAAACATACTATCCAGTTGCAAGTGCAGGCTAACAATTTATTTAATGAAACTTATCAGTCTAATTTGAGCAGGCTTAAGTATTTTGAAAATTATGAGCAGTCTTCAAATGGGTATAGAGGTATACAAAGTATGGGAAGAAGTATTGGATTTAAATTAATAACTTCGTTTTAATGAGAAATAAATTTACTTATTAAGTATTCGTTTTTAATTTATAGATTTGTTCTCTTTAAATTTTATTGAATTCATGAAACGCTTTCTTCTCGGCCTTTTAATAGGCATACCAATACTGTCTTTTGGACAGTCTAACTTCCAAAAAGGATATGTTGTAACTAATGTTAAAGATACACTTAAGGGGTATATTGACTATAAAGAACGATTACAAAATCCGACTTCATTTACTTTTAGAGTTAATCTGGGGGCAGATGCTCAGAATTTCACGGTAAATAATGCTTTATCATGGGCTATTGAAGGATTTGAAGTTTATCAGCGGTATGAGGTAAATATTAGTATGAGCAGGACAGAGATTGATCACCTTTCGGTAGGGCCTGATAACACAACAAAAAAAGAGGTTGTGTTTTTGAAAGTGTTACAGGCTGGTCAGAACGTTGTTTTGTTTTCTTATACGGATGGAATGAAGCAAAGATTCTACCTTTTGGAAAAAGATGGTACTGTGCCCTATGAATTGATCAGGCAGGTATACTTAGATGCTAACGATGATAATAAGATGATAGCTGGGGTCCAGTATATCAGGCAACTGGCGCAGGTCAGTCATAAATTTAGCCCGGAACGACAAATAAAAAAGATAACGACTTTGAAATATAGTGAAACTGATCTGATAGCGGTAGCGGCAGCAATTAATGATCAGAAAGTTATAAAGTCAACTCTTACACAAATCAGGTTTTTTGCAGGAGCGGGATTGAATATTAGCAAAGCGAGTTATACAGGTAGTCATTTCTTTGCAGGTCCAAATGCGGTTAATAAAACTGCTTATACACCGTTGTTTACTGGGGGATTCGATTTTTTTGCAAATCCGGCTATTGGTAAAGTTATTTACCGGGCTGAGCTGTCGATTGCCAATAGTAAGAATGAAATTTCCAGAAAATCTGATTATCAATACCCATCTGAAGCTGTTCACTCTTTTGAACAGTTAAATATCTCGTTGTCACCGCAGGTTATCTATAATATCTATAATGCTAACCGTATGAAAATATTTGCAAGTGGTGGAATTGGTCTGAATTTTTCGAACTATAAAAATAACCAACTCGTGGTATTTAATGACTTTAGAAAGGATAGTGAAACGACGGAGAATGCCGTAGAATTAGAAAAATTCTATTTTACTTTACCTTTTACAGCTGGTGTCGTATTCAATAAAAAGATCGAATTTTCGGCTGGTTATGCCTTTTCTTCTCCGATAACAAATTATGGTAACTTTAGTATTGGTGTTCAGCGCTACAGGATTGGTGTTAATTACCTGTTTGGTAAGCTTTAAATGTTTTGAATTGTAGAAAATTATTCCTAAGTTTGCATCCCTGTTTAACCACGGGATTTAACATAAAATAATCATAACAATGAATCAGTACGAAACTGTTATCGTTCTTACCCCGTTGTTGTCAGAAGAAGTTGCGAAAGAAGCATTAGCGAAATTCAGCAAAATGATCACTGACAGCGGTGCCGAAATTGTTCAAGAGGACAATTGGGGTTTGAGAAAATTAGCGTATCCGATTGAAAAAAAAGCAAGCGGATTTTTCCACCTTACAGAATACAAATCTTCAGGTGAATTAATTAACAAATTGGAATTAGAACTAAAACGCGATGAGCGTGTTCTTCGTTTCCTTACCATTAGATTAGACCGTCACGCGGTTGCTTATAATGAGAAGAAACGCAGTGGTGCTTTTAACAAAAAACCTAAGAAAGAGGAGGCTGCAGCATAATGGCTAAAGATCAGATACAATATGTTACCGCTCCAAAAGTGGACGATAACAGAAAAAAATATTGCCGTTTCAAAAAAAATGGTATTAAATATATCGATTATAAAGACGCAAACTTTTTGTTAAAATTCATCAATGATCAAGGTAAAATTTTACCTCGCCGCTTAACCGGTACTTCATTGAAATTTCAACGTAAAGTGGCTCAAGCGGTTAAACGTTCTCGCCACATTGGTTTGTTACCTTTCGTTGCTGACCAATTAAAATAAGAGCTGAACATGGAAATTATATTAAAACAGGACATCAAATCTCTTGGAGAGAAAGATGATATTGTAAACGTAAAGCCAGGTTACGGACGTAACTACCTTATCCCACAAGGATTCGGTGCTTTAGCTACTCCATCTGCTAAGAAAGTATTAGCAGAGAATTTGAAACAAGCAGCGTTTAAACAAGATAAAATTAAGAAAGATGCTGAAGGTATCGCAACTCGTTTAGCAGATGTTAAATTGAGTATCGGTGCTAAAGCTGGTGAAACTGGTAAAATCTTTGGTGCAGTAAACACTATTATGATTGCAGATGCATTAAAACAACAAGGTTTTGATGTTGACCGTCGCCGTATCACTTTCGAAACTGAACCTAAATTTGTTGGTGAATATATCGCTAACTTAAACTTGCACAAAGAAGTGAAAGTTAAAGTTCCTTTCGCAGTTGTAGCTGAGTAATCTCATCTTAAACGAATATAAAAAAAGCGTTCCGGTTACCGGAACGCTTTTTTTATGCTTTAGATTTTTGATCAATTGCTGCAGAGGCTTGTTTAGGCTCTTCTTCTTTTAGATCTGTTCTCGTCAATTATTCTTCTGATTTCTTTGATGTCTTTTTTAGAGAAACCATGGATTTCAACCTTATTGCCATTCACAAACAAACGTAAGGTGGCAAATCCTATCATTGGGGAATCAACTTCTATCGAAGTAATGTCTTCGTAATTCAGATATTTTGAGTCTCCGCTAAATAAGCCAGGGACTTTTATCTCCATACTATTTTCTTCTAAATAGATCTCTGCCGGAAAAACCTTGTTTCCCTCTGAGAGCCTTGATGCTGTAAACTTCATTTTCTTTGATCTGAATATAAAGGCAAATCTACTTATTAAGCCAATTGTTTTTGCTTTTCTATTGCATTTAATAATTTCTCATAGGGAGCATTGAATTTCTCTATTCCCTCATCCTCCAGTTGCTGGGTAAGTTTTTGCAGATCGATCTCTTCGTGACGTAGTTGCGCTAATACTGCAGATGCGCCATCAAGGTCTATTTCCAATCTGTTTTCTGGGTCTCCATGATCGCGATAAGCTTCCAGGGTTTCTATTGGAATGGTATCTACGGTATCTGGTCCAATAAGTGCTTCTACATATTTTGTGTCTTTAAAGGCTGGATTTTTACTACTTGTACTTGCCCAAAGCAGGCGCTGAGGTTTAGCTCCCAGGGCTGCTAATTTATCCCATCTTGCTCCGCTGAATACTTGTTTGTAGATTTCATAAGCTTTTTTTGCAGAGGCAATAGCCACTTCACCTTTTAACTCTCCCAAATGTTTTTCTTCTAATATGGGATCGATTAAAACATCGATGCGGCTTAAAAAGAAGCTCGCTACTGAAGCAATATCTTTGATGCTGTTACCATTCGCAGCACGTTCCTCAAGTCCTTCTATATAGGCGTCAGTTACTTTTTTATAACGTTCCAGTCCGAATAATAAGGTTACATTAATATTCAGGCCTTCGGAAATAGTTTTTTTGATGGCTGCGAGCCCTGGTTGTGTACCTGGAATTTTGATCATTACATTTTTGCGGTCTACTTCTTTCCAAAGCTGTAACGCTTGCTTGATGGTTGCTTCTGTATTTAATGCTAATAGTGGAGAAACTTCGAGACTTGCATAACCATCACTTCCTTGTACCTCTTCATTATATACTGGCAAAAGTAAATCTGCGGCTTGCTGAATATCCTTAATAGCAAGACGGTAAAATATATCTTCGTTGCTGATGTTTTCTTTTGATAGTACTGCGATATCGGCATCATAATCAGAACTACTACTGATCGCTTTTTCAAAAATTGCAGGGTTGGAAGTTAAACCTCTTACCCCATCGATTTCAATCAAGTCTTTTAACCTTCCGGATTTAATGATTTCACGATCAATAAAGTCGAGCCAGATACTCTGACCATAATCATGTATTTTTTTTACTTTATTCGCTTCCATGTTGTATACTATTTACTTAAAAACAAGTAAGCCGTCTGAATGTTTAGCTTGCTATAAATATATGCACTGACGTGACAAATCTCTAATTTTATTTACCTTTGGGCGATGGCTAGAAAACGTGGCAAAAGCAGTAAATCAAAACAGTTCGATTTCAGAAATTTACCGATATTAATAGGGAAATGTATTTTATGGTTTTTCCTGAGCACTATTCTTTGGGTGCTGGCTTACCGGTTTATTAACCCGCCTTTCACTTCTTTAATGATCTTGCGGAACATTGAACGTAAGTCTGATGGTAAGTCCTTTAAAACGGATAAAGACTGGGTGAAACTCAGTGAAATGTCTGATCAGATTAAACGGGCAGCTATTGCTGGTGAAGATCAAAAATTTGTTCATCACTGGGGCTTTGATATGAAGGCTATTGGTCGTGCCTATAGTGCGAACAAGGAAGATAGTACAAAAGTTAAAGGTGGAAGTACGATCTCACAGCAAACTGCCAAAAACGTGTTTTTATGGCCTGGGAGATCCTGGATACGTAAAGGCTTTGAAGCTTATTTTACGGTCCTGATCGAAATGATATGGAGTAAACAACGGATCCTGGAAGTATATCTCAATGTGATAGAAATGGGGGATGGAATTTATGGTGCTGAGGCAGCCTCTCAAAGCTACTATGGAAAGTCATGCAGACAATTGAATAGATCGGAAGCAGCTTTAATCGTTGCTTGTTTCCCTAATCCTCTACGCTGGACTCCTTCGCATCCAACATTGTATATCAGACACAGGCAATATCTGATTATGAAAAATATCAGAAACCTGGGGCCATTAAAATTTAAATAAAAACAGAAACAGATTTCCGCAGATTAGAGTAAATCTGCGAACACCTTATTGTGCCAGCTTTCTTTAAACGGAACTTCCCATTTCGTTTGAAAGTCTTCCAGAGTCTGGACCATATTGTTAAATACAATAGAATCTGATGTTATATTTTTGATGCTGATCAGGGTTTCAAAATCTTCCTTATTCACGATGATTACTTTCCCGTCAACTTTATATGCCATATTGAAGCGATTGAAAAGATCTGTCCCGTATTCACTTTCAATTCCTTTAATAATACGTACGGAGGCATCAATAGAGCAACCTGTAGCACCTGCAGTTGATTCGTCAACAGTGAAAATAATGAAATAATTGTACTTGATTTCTGCTTTTGCTTGTAATTGATGGCCGTGGGCTTTCCATTGTGCAGTAAAACCGTCTAATTGTTGTTGAATAGCACTGACCTCCTGGTCACTGAATTCGCGATCACTCTGATATATCCAAACTTTTGATTGTGGAGAAAAACTCATATCACAAATTTAACATTTTATTTAAATTCAGCTACCCAAATAGGTACAGAGATGAAAAAGTTTACAATCTCCTTAAGAACATGCGCATATGCTCTGCTGTGCACTGTTTTCCTTTCTTTTTCAGCTGATGGACCGGTTGAAGAAGAGGTGGTCTATATTCAACAAAAATTGTATGATCACTACAATACGGGGGCGAAAGGGGGAAGTATAAAGAAGTATGAACTACATATTACTAACACTGGATTCTGTCGTTACAAGTGTTTTCTGAATAATGGAAAAATAGAATATTTCTCTTTTAATTTTTTAAAATACAAGGATATAGATTATGCAGGGACTGTGGAGTCGGGGAGTTTAATTTTGCATACAAAAGGGGATGATGTGATTGTACAAACCTATAATGACAGTAAAGGTGGTGATATTGATAGTATGGCCACTTTTATGGCCATACCACTTAAGAATATTGAGCCAGAAGAGCTGAGTCAGTTAATGGAGAAATTTCAGCAGATGAGCCGGAAGCTCCACCAATAGTAAATATAGGAGTTTCCATATCGCGCGAAGCGACAATGATCATTGTGTTTTGTGCATGTTCTTTAAACAGATTCTCTACCAAAAGAGGGTTGTTATTATCTTTTGATAAATGAGAAAGCAGCAGGTGTGTTAAGTTAGTCGGGCGGGAGGACGTAAATAGCTCTAAGGCTTGTTTATTACTTAAGTGACCAAATCCTTCACTAATTCGCTTTTTCAGATAATAGGGGTAGTTTCCATTGTGTAAAAGCTCTTCGTCATAATTTGCTTCCAGAAAGGCAGCGTCACATTGTTTGAAATGCGTGGTCAGTTGTTCACATACGACACCCAGATCTGTAAAAACACCTACTTTGATATCTCCGGAGGAAATCATAAAACTATGTGGCTCTGCGGCATCATGGATTTTAGGGAAACAGGTGACTTGAAGCGATCCTATTTGTATCACCTGGTGACTGGAGAAAGAGTTAATCAAATCTTCTGGTAATTCTAATCTGCTGTTGCCTATTGTTCCTGGAGTAATATAAACAGGGATACGGTATTTTTTAGCCAGAACAGTTAAACCACGGATATGATCGCCATGTTCGTGAGAAATAAAAATAGCTTTTACTTTGCCCATGGTCAGACCCAGGCGGAGCATCCTTTTTTCGGTTTCCCGGCAAGAGATTCCAGCATCCACCAGCACGGCTTCCTGCGCATTACCAACGTAATAACAGTTGCCGTTACTGCCTGAATTTAAGGACGTAATAAAAAGGGGGTTACAACCCATTTGCTCTGACCGTAATTTCTGCTATATCTAATACCTGAACGTTTTGATTTTGTTCCTTCATCTTCACACCGTCACTGAGCATAGTCATGCAGAAAGGACAACCTGCGGCAATAATATTAGGATTTGTTTCTAATGCTTCTTCAATCCTTTCAATATTGATGTCTTTGTTCCCTTTTTCTGGTTCTTTGAACATTTGAGCTCCACCAGCACCACAGCAAAGGCCGTTAGACTTGCAACGTTTCATTTCGACTAGCTGTGCATCTAAAATCTCTAGAGCTTTTCTAGGGGCTTCATATATGCCATTAGCACGACCCAGGTAGCAAGGATCATGATAAGTGATTTTCTTTCCTTTAAAACTTTCGCCTCCTTCAGCTTTCAGTTTACCGTCATTAATCAGGTCCTGAATTAATTGGGTATGGTGAATAACATCATAATTACCACCTAAACCAGGGTATTCATTTTTGATGGTATTAAAGCAATGCGGACAGCCTGTTACAATTTTCTTGATATTATAACCATTCAGCACTTCAATATTGGTCATGGCCTGCATCTGGAATAAGAATTCGTTTCCAGCACGCTTAGCAGGATCACCTGTACAGCTTTCTTCTGTACCCAATACCGCGTATTTGATACCTACATGGTGAAGAATTTTACAGATATCACGTGTCGTTTTTTGTGCGCGTTCATCATAACTACCTGCACAGCCTACCCAGAATAAGATTTCAGGTTCTTCGCCCCTGGCAATCATTTCTGCCATTGTAGGTACTTCTATATTTAGTTTCTCGCTCATTATTCAGCTTGAGTAATAGATTAAAATTAATTTTCTTTAGCCCAGTTCAAACGGTCTGCCGGAGAATATTTCCATGGCGCACCATTGTTTTCAATATTTCCAAGCATCGCATTGATACTTGCAGGTGCCTGAGATTCTTCCATAACGGCATATCTTCTCAGGTCAGTAATAATTGCCAGTGGATCTATGTTAATAGGGCAGGCTTCTACACAGGCATTACAGCTTGTACAAGCCCATATTTCTTCTCTGGTGATATAACTATCTATCAGGGATTTTCCATCATCAAAGCCAGCTCCGGTTTTATCAATGTTTTTACCCACTTCTTCCATACGGTCACGGGTATCCATCATGATTTTACGTGGGGAAAGCAATTTTCCTGTGATATTGGCCGGGCATACAGAAGTACAGCGGCCGCATTCAGTACAGGTATAGGCATTCATCAGGTTTATCCATGATAAGTCATTAACATCTTTGGCGCCGAAACGACCGGCTTCTGTTTCTGGTGGTGTGAAAGACGGATCAAGCATCGCTTTAACTTCATTAGTTACGCTTTGCATATTCGTAAATTCTCCTTTGGGTTCCAGATTAGAGAAGTAGGTGTTTGGGAAAGCAAACAGGATATGGAAATGTTTAGAATAGGGAAGGTAATTCAAGAAGGCAAGAATACCTAGAATATGAAACCACCAGCAGCCTCTTTCTATAGCGATCAGACTACCTTCGCTAGCCGGGAGTAAGTTTTGCAAAAATTGACTAACCGGGAATGAACCTGCCGTTATATAGTGATGTGCACCTAAATCCTGTAATTTGGCATCTGCTGCGTTCATCAGCAGAAATGCTGTCATCAGCAGGATTTCTGTAATCAGAATATAGTTCGCATCAGATTTTGGCCAGCCTTTCAGCTCAGGACTATTTAGCCTTTTTAGTTTTAAAATATTTCTTCTAATCAGAAAGATTGCGCAGCCAACCCATACGCCTAATGCCAGGATCTCAAAAGAACCTATTAGAAAGTTATACAAATTGCCCAGGCCACCAAACACACGGTGAGTGCCGAATATTCCGTCAATCATAATTTCGAGTACCTCGATATTGATGATTACAAAACCGATATACACTACAAAATGCAGCGCAGCAGGGATTGGACGAACAACCATTTTGCTTTGCCCAAGGGCAACTCTGATCATGGTCATCATTCGTTTTTGTGGCTGATCTGTGCGGTCTGCCGCCTTACCGATCCTGATGTTGCGGATCACCTTTTTCAGGTTTAAACTGAAGAGCGCGATAGCCGCTAAAGTGATTGCTATAAATAGAATTTGTGAAATCATTATTTGTTTAATCTTTTACAGTAATGCTAAGTTAAAATATTTAGCAGTAAAAAAATACTATGCTTGCATAATTATTTTGAATTTAGAGTGGTTTTAAATAAAACTGGGGCCTTTTTTAACTTTTTTCAAAAAAAGTTTTGCAATTCAAAAAAAGAAACTACATTTGCACTCCCAACCGAGGGGAACATGGTTAAACATGTTGAAATAAGATGGTGCGGTAGCTCAGTCGGTAGAGCAAAGGATTGAAAATCCTTGTGTCGCCGGTTCGATCCCGGCCCACACCACTTCTTCTAAAAGCTTCAGAGAAATCTGAAGCTTTTTTGGTTTACAAGGTTTTTTTTGGCCTGCGGTTGCCAGTATTGAGGATTATAAATCCTGTTTTTTGTAAAATATGAGGTATAAAAAAAGAGGTTGTATCATTTCAGAATGATACAACCTCTTTTTTTGAAAGAATAAATCCTAGTAAACCTGTTTCAATCTACTATCTCCAGAGCCATAATAAAAGTTAACTACTTTTTTATCCCCCTTGTTACTCAGTAAATAAGTGTTAGTCGTAGTTCTGTTTGCTGCTGTGTTTAGGTTCGGGTTATTATTATTATTACTTAGTGTATAAGAATATGAATCATATGCATAAGCTTTTAAAGCTACCCCCTTGGCATCAGGCAATAAAACACCTGTTTCATCTCTTTTAAGGTGAACATAACCATTGCCGCCCTCAGGGGAATTGGTGTAGGTTAATTTTCCGTTAGGTCCAGCAGTCGCAGTTAATTTTGGCGCAGATTGTATAATGTTTCCAGTCACATCAACTAATTCTACATTAAGTTTAGCATTGGCATCATAGGTAAACATATTGACGTCTGTATAATTGCCTGAATTATTATTATTGCTGATATTAAGTCTTTCCACTTGAAATTTGTCACCTACAGCAGATAGAAAAATCTGATTGTAATAATAATAATTGTATGGTGAAAAATATAAAGTCTTACCGCCTTTATCAGGAGCAACCTTAAGGTAATAAGAAGTGGTTACTGTTGGGACTGGAGCATTATAGTTATTTACATTGAAATAAGTCTTTACGGTAGTTATACGTGGTAAACTACTTGGGAAAGAAGGAACTGCATCATCTTCAGTCGCGTTCACGTAAAGCTTTTGATCGGCAGCGATTTGCTCAAATTTAAGCGTATAGCCATTAGGAGCCGCTGGAACTTTTATACTGTAAATACCGGATGCATTAGTGAATGTTGGAAAGTATACAGTATAAGAATCGTTAGAACTTGTCGGTATGTTTGCAGAAGCAGTAACTAGTACACCTGTACCTACTTTTTCTGGAGTATTGTTAGTTAAATCAGTCTCGATATAAAGACTACCAGTAATTTCATTTGATAAATCAGTTGTATTCCACAATTTTACAGTTTCATAACCAGCAATCTGTTGTGAGATCTGAGTTGCGGCATAACCAGTTTTTGAGACTAGAAAAGTACTTGATGGAAATAGATATAAAGCGGTAAATGTAACCACACCTTGTGCGTTCGTTTTTGCTGTATATATTTTCCCTTCTGATGATACAGTAACATCTGCATCTGCTAAGGGGCTGTTAGTGTAAACATCAACAACTCTTACACTGTAATCTTGTTTACTTGCATTGATTGCACTTTTTGTTTTTAAACTATCATTCAGTTTTAATTGCTCGAGAGCAGCTGTATTTATTAATTGCTGCAAGGCAGTTGCACCTTTTTGTTTCAGGGATTCCAGATCCATTTCATGCTGATACTTCAAATTCAGCAGGTCTTTCTGGGCATTGATGGCATCATTCTCGTTAAACTTATCCTTACTGCAGCCTGCAATCAGAATAGTGAACGCCATAACCGTTAAAATAGTAAATTTTGACTTCATATTACGCTTATTTATTTAAGTAAATTTTGATTTTTTGATGGCATAATGCCCTTATTTAAGGGCGGAAAGAGGCATGACAATACCCAGTTTAGTAAGGAAAGAATTCGTCCTGATATTTGTTCCGAAACCAATTTTATCCATATAGGAATACTTCTCCCTGGCTGTGGTCAGACCATTTAAGTATCTCATGTCTACGAGTAGAGAGAATCTTGAGGTCAAAGGTAATTTTAAGTTTGCGCCTACTATTAAATTTAACCTTGAAGTATTAAATAAGTTGGTGGCATTCTGCGAATTGCTTACCGTAGCAATGATATCTTCTCCGGGAAGAAGATTCCCTGTTTTTTGATACTTCTCGTTTACATTATAGGTATATGTGTAACTCCCACCAATATATAATGAGGGCTTCCATAATGGTTTAATCTTAAATGTATAATTAATCAAAAGAGGGACTTCTATACTATTTAGAGTATAAGAACTGTTTTTAACGTTTTTGGTTTCAAAACTTTCTGGTAAACCGTATCTGGTATCATCTTTAAAGCGGATCATTCGGCCACCTTGCTGTAAAGCATTAACTTCCAGTTGGAAGCTTACTCCTTTTTCTAATTTATAGTTAACAGAGATTCCAGCGGTATAACCAGTATTCGAACCTGTCTGCGGTTGTCCTTTTGTGAATTTACTCAAACTGAGACCAGCTGATATGCCTATTTCAAGCCTTAATTTTAAGGAATCCGAGAACTTGCTATGTTTACCGGCTTCTTTGCTGTTTTGTGCTGAAGCAGTGTTGTTAAGAAAAAGGAATGCGTTAATTGTTAAAAGAAAAAGACACAGAAATCTTGAAATTGTCTTGTAAGGATAAGTTATTTTGATATAGGATAACATTGAGGGCGCTAAGGGGGTTATTTTCTTAGTGTGCAAATGTATTGATTTATTTATTAAAACATATGTTGCAATTTTAAAATATATAATTTAATAATAATTCAGGAGTCCGGATTTTTTGTTTTGCCCTATATCGTGAAAACTGATGCTTTATCTTTTTAATCCTGAAAATTGCAGCTGATAGCTACCAGGGGTAATTCCTTCCAGTTTCTTAAATACGCGGATAAAGTAATTGGAGTCACTAAATCCAAGATCATAACTGATTGCTGCAATTTTTGAACCAGGCCTTGCCAGCATTAGCTTGGCGCGGTTTATCTTTTCTGTCAGGATAAAATCATTTGGACTAATTCCAAGTTCGCGCTTAAATAGCCTGTGAAATGTAGCTTTGCTCATACAAGCTTTGCTGCTTAAATTATTGATGCTGATTTTCTCATTCAGATTAGCTTTAATATATCGGATGACATAAGCTAAAGGATTATGGCTGGTGCTGGCCTGATCAATAGTTTTTAAATTCTGCGTTTGCATAATTCTAACCAATAATTCTTTGAGTGTCAGATCTGCCAGTACATCTTTCTCTTTTGATCCTTCCGCACAAATCCTGATAATCTTATTGATTAAAAAGGCAATCTCTTCATTGTTATAAAAGTGGTATTCCTCATAATTCAGACACCATTGCTGACCAGCAGTTGTTTTAGGGAAATATTCATTCAGATAACAGATAGTTTGTTTAATCTGATCGTTGTCTATAGCCAGTGCTATACATTGCGCAGGGTTTTGGCTTGTAGCTTCAGGAAAATCAATTTGCATAGTCTGTGAAGGCCGGACAATGACAGTTTCTCCAGGCAAATAATCGAATTCCTTTTGATTAGAAAGATGCATCACCTTTTTACCCCGTAACATACTGGTGATGACAAAATCATTAAAGGTTAAAGGTACTTTATAGGATTCGGAATAAGTTTCGAAAATATTAAGCTCACAACGCTCCAGTGTATATGCTGTTCTGTTTTCGATTAAGGTTTGTAAACTTGCTTCTTTACTTAGCCCAACAAGATTTAATTTATGTTGCATCATAACCTGTTTTTTGATGAGTTCTAAGGTCTATATTCAAATATAACTTTATTTCAATACTGCTATGCACTGTGCAACAATACTGCTACGCACTGTGCAACGATAATGCTACTACTTGCTACAATTATCCTATCTGCACTTCCAATTAGCCATTAGGTTTGTATGAACCAAATTATAATTCACACAATCATGGAAAGACCGGTATTTAAATCCCATTATGATAACTTTATCGGAGGCAAGTTTGTCCCGCCTGTGAAAGGCATCTATTTTGATAATATATCTCCGGTTGACGGAAAAGCATTTACAAAAGCAGCACGTTCAAGCAAAGAAGATGTAGACCTGGCACTGGATGCTGCGCATAAGGCTTTTAAAAGCTGGAGTAAAAGCTCTCCAACTTACAGGAGTAATATTCTTTTAAAAGTTGCGCAGAAAATTGAAGATAATTTAACCTACCTGGCCACGGTGGAAACTATAGATAATGGTAAAGCAATCAGGGAAACACTGGCAGCAGACTTACCACTGGTAGTAGATCATTTCAGATATTTTGCCGGTGTAATCAGGGGTGAGGAGGGTACAATTGCGGAACACGATGAACATACCGTTAGTATCGTATTACATGAGCCGATTGGCGTTGTTGCGCAAATTATTCCATGGAATTTTCCTTTACTCATGGCTACCTGGAAAATAGCTCCGGCATTGGCTGCAGGTTGTTGTACAGTGGTGAAGCCGGCAGAGCAGACACCTGTTTCTATCCTTATTTTAATGGAACTGATTGGTGATATTCTACCTCCTGGTGTATTAAATATTGTTAACGGTTATGGTTTGGAAGTTGGAAAACCACTGGCTACTTCTTCGAGAATATCTAAAGTAGCTTTTACTGGAAGCACAACATCAGGACGCTTGATTATGCAGTACGCCGCAGAAAATATTATTCCTTCTACGATGGAATTGGGTGGAAAATCGCCCAATATATTCTTTGAATCTGTAGCCGAAAAAGATGACGATTTTTTTGATAAGGCAGTAGAAGGGGCTGTCATGTTTGCTCTAAATCAAGGAGAAATCTGTACCTGTCCTTCCCGTTTACTGATACAGGAAAGCATTTATCCTCAATTTATTGAACGTGTAATTGAGCGTACAAAAGCGATTAAAACGCTGAGTCCACTAGATCAGAAAAGTATGATGGGGGCACAAACCTCTAATGAGCAGTATCAAAAAATACTATCTTATATCAAAATAGGAATAGAAGAGGGGGCAGAAGTTTTAACCGGAGGTAAAATCAATAAATTATCCGGTGAGCTGGAAACAGGTTATTACATCGAACCGACGATTTTTAAAGGGCATAATAAGATGCGCATTTTTCAGGAAGAAATATTTGGTCCTGTACTTTGTGTAACTACATTTAAAACAGTAGAAGAAGCTATTGAAATTGCGAATGATACTTTATATGGGTTAGGTGCCGGCGTATGGACACGTGATGCACATGAGTTATATCAGGTGCCACGTGCTATCCAGGCTGGCCGTGTCTGGATCAATCAATATCATGCTTATCCTGCACATGCGCCATTCGGCGGATATAAAAAATCAGGTTTTGGCAGAGAGAATCATAAAATGATGCTTGACCATTATAGAAGTGTTAAAAACATGCTGATCTCTTATGATAAGAATAAATTAGGATTCTTTTAAATTAACATCTAGCTGAATTACTAAGTAAAAAACAAATCATGGGAACCAAAAGAGTCTTAGTTACTGAAAAGGCCATCGGAGTGATTAATGAATTGAAAGCCGAATATGGTGAGTTATTTTTTCATCAAAGTGGTGGTTGCTGCGAAGGCTCTTACCCGTATTGTTTTGAAAAAGGTGGTTTTCTGATCGGTTCTAATGATATTTGCCTGGGAGAAGTTGAAGGATGTAAGTTTTATATGGCGGGTGATCAGTTTGAATATTGGAAACATACACAGCTAACTTTAGATGTGATCGAGGGAAGGGCTGCCAGCTTTTCCCTTGAATCAACTCTGGATTTTGGCTTTATTATACACTCCAGATTGTTCACTGATGATGAATTAAGTGGTCTGGAACTAGTAATTCCGGCTTCTGAGGGAGAATAATGAATTTATTTTAAATAAATTTCACTATCCGTTTTGTAATTCAAAAAAAGAAACTACATTTGCAGCCCACCTACCGAGGTGGGAATATGCTTGAAATCATGTTCATCATAAGATGGTGCGGTAGCTCAGTCGGTAGAGCAAAGGATTGAAAATCCTTGTGTCGCCGGTTCGATCCCGGCCCACACCACTTCTTCTAAAAGCTTCAGAGAAATCTGAAGCTTTTTTGTTTTACAGCTATTTCTATCACCAGTTTTAATTGTTTCGGGGATATTTTACTTCCCAGTATTTGCTGCTAAGACCCTCAAAAAGTTCTCGCCGAATATCTGCCCTATCGCTTCCTCTTTATAACCCAGTTTACGGAGCTCAACAGCTATCTTAGGGTAATCATATACGGAGTCCAGTCCTTTTGGATAAGATTCAGATCCATCAAAATCAGAACCGATACCTACATGATCAGCTCCCATTATTTTAACCATATGGTCAATATGTTTAATCAGCATACTCAATGGCGGACGTATCGCATTGGCTTCAGCCTTATGCAATTCATTTAATCTCGTTGGCGCATAAGGGCCATACACCTTACTCAGCGATTTTAATTCCTTTGCATACTTTTTAAGGAAAAGTTGTTCTTTAGCATCATATGAAGGGTCTACAAACCCACTGTAAAAATTAACGAAAGCAACACCACCATTCTTTGCCAACGCTTTAAGCTGTTTATCTTTTAAATTGCGCCGGTGAGGATTCAGACTGTAGGCACAGCTGTGAGAGGCAATAACTGGTTTGC
The DNA here is from genome assembly GCA_014302835.1 of Pedobacter sp. PAMC26386. Taxonomy (GTDB): domain Bacteria; phylum Bacteroidota; class Bacteroidia; order Sphingobacteriales; family Sphingobacteriaceae; genus Pedobacter. The sequence goes on along the minus strand of CP060294.1, from coordinate 3,873,150 downwards.
TGGTTGACGCTAATACATCGTAAAATGTAGCTTCACCCACATGTGAAACATCGACCATTACACCCAAAGTATTTAAACGGTGTACAATTTTTTTTCCGGAGATGGTCAGACCTTTGTGTTTTAGCGGGATTTTAGTGGAAGTTTCATCGCGTGCCGAAGTAGCCCATGGAGTGCTGTTATTCCAGGTTAGGGTTAAATATCGCATACCACGTCTTGCCAGGCTATCTAAATAGTCCATGCGGTTCTCGATCATATGGCCACCTTCAACACCTATTAAAGCAGCCAGGCGATGTTCTTTATATGCTTGTCTTAATTCAGCAGCGTTATTAACTATAACTATTTTCTTTGGGTTACGTCTGATGAGCGCATATAAAGAATCTATTTCCCTGTTGGCCCGGGCAAAAGCCTTTCCTTTCCCCAGATTTTCGTCACACCAAATAGAGAATACTTGTGCATTCAAGCCGCCTTTAGCTGCTCTTACCAGGTCAAAATTTCCTGAACGCTGTAGCTTACCTAAATTGGCTTTAGTAATCAGTTGCAAGGAGAGCACATCATTATGGGTATCTACCAATAAATGTTCCTGTGCCTGCGCTTTGAATAGCGCAAGAAGAAATAGAGAAAAGAAAAGTGCCTTCATAGCTGAATAAATATTTACGTTGCCAGGTTTATTTAATGCCTTATTCTTATAAAGATAGTATGAAATAATTAATTTTTAAGTTAATTATTTTTTATATGACATCGGATATTCAGCATTTAATCAAATACATTCAGACTTGTTTCTTGTCTCTTTTTACATGATCGGCTAACTTAAAACCAGTAGTACTTTCGCTCTTATCGTCCAAAAATAGCAACACAACTAAAGATATGATTGGAATTAGAAATGAAATGAAAAACCAGAACCAAAAACTTCTGCCCTGACTTTTTGCAAAGATTCCAGCAATAGTTTGTGGTAGTATTAAACCCAGTAATAAAAGTAATTCGGCCATAAAGATTAAAAAGAAACAGCTTATAAAGTTATTCATATCCTTTTACTTTATCCCGTTAAAACCTCAGTAACTTATTTGATAAAAATTCTGGAATTTAAATTTTAATCCTAAATTACGTACACCAAATACGAGCTAAAACCATTTAATATTAAAGTAGGTAGTATGAACGAATTTCAAATTAAAAAGTCAGACGTCGAATATGACGCCATAATAGTTGGGTCTGGGGCAGGAGGTGGTATGGCAGGATATGTGCTGGCCAATGCTGGTCAAAAAGTACTGATGCTTGAAGCTGGTGCTTATTTTGATCCGCGTCTTGATGCGCAGCAACTAAAGTGGCCGTGGGAATCTCCAAGACGTGGTGCAGGTACTGTACGCCCATTCGGAGATTTTGATGCTGCCTATGGTGGTTGGGAACTTGATGGAGAACCTTACACCCAAAAGGATAATTCTGAATTTGCCTGGTTCCGTTCGAGGATGCTTGGTGGCAGAACCAATCACTGGGGACGTATCTCTCTGAGAATGGGGCCTGATGACTTTAAATGTAAAGACGGACTAACAGATGACTGGCCTATTACCTATGCGGAAATAAAGCCTTTTTATGATAAAGTTGACCGCTTAATCGGTATCTATGGAACCGTTGAGGGCATAGAAAGCGAGCCTGATGGTATTTTTATGGCGCCGCCTAAACCCAGGTTAAACGAGTTGTTTATTAAAAAAGCTGCGAAAAAGAACGGTGTAACAGTAATTGCCGGCAGAGGCTCCGTATTAACCGAAGCGCTGCCGAATAATAAAGATCGCGCTCCATGTTTCTATTGCGGTCAATGTGGCAGAAGCTGTAAAGTATACGGAGATTTCTCTTCTTCTTCCTGTCTGGTTATACCGGCAGTGAAAACGGGAAACCTGACAGTAATTACCAATGCGATGGTGCGTGAAGTACTCACCAATAAAGGAGGGTTGGCCACCGGTGTTTCTTATGTAGATAAAATGACTATGGAAGAACATCAGGTGAGAGGTAAGGTAGTCATTCTTGGGGCTAGTGCATGTGAATCTGCTCGCTTATTGCTCAATTCGAAATCTGTAGCACATCCTAATGGTCTGGCCAATAACAGTAATGTAGTTGGTAAATATCTGCATGATTCTACGGGCGCAAGTTTAGGCGGTTTTCTACCTCAATTACTAGATCGTAAGCGTTATAATGAAGATGGTGTAGGTAGTGTTCACATTTACTCTCCATGGTGGCTTGACAATAAAAAACTAGATTTCCCAAGAGGTTATCATATTGAATATGGTGGCGGATTACATATGCCCGGTTATGGTTTTGGCGGCGGCATAGAAAATATGAATGGTGCTGTACCAGGTAAAGATGGTAAGATGAAAGAGGCTGGTGGCTATGGTATCGGTTTGAAAGATGATTATAGACGCTTTTTTGGTACGCAAGTTGGAATGGCCGGACGTGGAACTGCGATAGCCAGGGAGTCGAATTATTGTGAGATAGATCCAAAAGTTGTAGATAAATATGGTATTCCTGTGCTTCGTTTCAATTATAAATGGGCTGGTGAAGAAGTTAAACAAGCCAAACATATGCAAGAAACCTTCCAGGAAATGATGCATACAATGGGTGCTATTGTAACCTCAAAAATTCATGGCCCTGAAGACAATTATGGGCTTGAAGCTCCAGGTAAAATCATTCACGAGGTCGGTACGGTAAGAATGGGAGACGATCCGAAAAAATCTGCTTTAAATAAATGGTGTCAGGCACATGATTGTCAAAATCTGTTCGTCGTTGATGCAGCTCCTTTTGTACAGCAGGGAGATAAAAATGCCACATGGACGATTCTGGCTTTATCAATGCGTACAGCTGAATATATCCTTGAACAAAAGAAAAAACTAAACCTAAGCTAACCACAGTAGACATGAACAGACGTGAATCACTCAGAGCCATTGGCTTAACGGCTATCAGTTCAGCAGTATTGCTGGAAGCCTGTAAACCGGGAGTTCCGGCAACAGAAAAAGTAACAGAGGGGAAGACTGTCGCAGAACCAGGGAGAGAAAATTTCGAAGTTGAAAGAGATAGAGCTCTAAATGCGGCAAAGTTTTTTAATGCACATGAAATGGCTACCATTGCTATCCTGGCAGATATAATTATCCCGAAAGATGGGAAATCAGGAAGTGCGACAGATGCTAAGGTGCCTGAATTTATTGAGTTTATCGTCAAAGATATGCCCGAAAATCAGACACCTATGCGTGGCGGTTTGAAATGGCTGGACATCCAAAGTCTTAACCGCTTTCAGCAACCCTTTAAGGATGCCTCAGAAAAGCAGCGGATTGAAATAGTGGAAGATATCGCTTATCCGAAGAAGGTTAAACCTGGTATGCAGCAGGGAACTGCTTTTTTTAGTCTGATGAGAGATCTGACTGCCTCTGGATTTTTCACCACAGAAATTGGAGTAAAAGACCTGGGGTATGTAGGCAATACCCCTAATAAATGGACTGGCGTACCTGCTGATGTACTAAAGCAGTATGGAATGGAGAACGTTTGATGAAAAAACTGGTTAAACCAAAGAAATTAAAACCAGGAGATAAAATCGCAACAATTTCGCTTTCATGGGGAGGTGCAGGAGAAGTTCCACATCGGTATGAGCAGGGGAAAAGACAGCTGGAAGATCTCTTTGGTTTAACCGTAACAGCAACTAAAAATGCTTTGAAACCAGCAGACTGGATCTATAAAAATCCACAGGCAAGAGCTGAAGATTTAATGGAATCATTTGCCGATAGTTCTATCAAAGCAATTATATCAAATATTGGAGGAGAAGACAGTATAAGAATTCTTCCTTATATGGATCATTCAGTTATCACTGGGAACCCTAAGATATTCTTAGGGTTTTCTGATACTACTGTTACCCATCTTTCCTGTTATAAAGCAGGGCTGGTTTCGTTTTATGGTATTTCGACCCTAACAGGTTTTGCCGAAAACGGAGGAATGTTTCCTTACCAGATCGCAGATATTCAAAGAAATCTTTTTTCTTCAGCACCTATCGGACAAATCCAGCCAAACCTAAATGGCTGGACAAGCGAAAGATTAGAATGGACAGATATTTCTCTGCTGCAGACCAAAAGACAATTAACAACAGGTATAGGCTGGAATTTTCTTCAAGGCACGAAAATAGTTACCGGAAGGCTGATAGGAGGGTGTCTGGAGGTACTGGAATTTGTTAAATCTACGTCACTCTGGTTTGATGCCGAAGATTGGGAAGGCGCAATCCTTTTTCTGGAGACATCAGAAGTAATGATGAGTCCAATAAATTTCAAATGGATACTATGGAATTATGCTGCTCAAGGTATTTTTCATCAAATCAATGGAATTATAGTAGGTAGGCCATATAATAATCAGTTTGCAGCAGAATATAACCAGATTTTATTACAGATTATTCGAGAAGAACTCCAGTTAACTGAATTACCCATCATTACAGAAATGGATTTTGGGCACACCGCACCTGCATTTACTATACCATACGGATTAACTGCAGAAATAAACTGTGAAAAACAAAGCTTTACTATACTGGAAAACGGAGTAGAAGATTAAATTACTTACCAATTATTTTCTCTTATTTTCTCTTATCCTGAACTAAAACTTTGTATCTTCCCATTTGTAACATCTTAATCAGCGGATGTTTACATGTTTTACGAGGAAGCACCTGCTGGGGCTGTTAGTTTAGAAGAAGAGGGGGTGTCAGGCAGCTTTATTTATAAAATTTTTGATCGCAAAAAAAGCTAAATGACCCTGATCATTGTATTGTTATGTATTCTTTTGCTGATTGTAATGGTTTCCGCACTGCGGATCAATGCCTTCCTCTCTTTTTTAGTTGTCTCCATCATTGCCGGTATAGCACTTGGTATTCCACTCAATAAAATCGCCGGTTCCATCGAAAAAGGAATGGGAGATGTTCTTGGATCCTTACTAATCATAATTACTGTGGGTGCAATGTTAGGAAAACTAGTCGCCGATAGTGGCGCTGCCCAAAGAATTGCCTCTGTAATCATGAATATTTGTGGTGAGAAATACATTCAATGGGGTGTTGTCGTTACCGGATTTCTGATAGGTATTCCACTGTTTTATGGAATTGGATTTGTGTTAATGATTCCGCTCATTTTTTCCGTCGTCTACAAATATAAACTGCCCGCAATTTATATCGGTTTGCCGATGCTGGCTGCATTATCTGTCACGCACGGATTCCTTCCACCTCATCCTTCACCTTCAGCCCTGGTTATACAATTTAGAGCAAATATGGGGCTAACCCTGTTATATGGTCTGATTGTTGCCATCCCTGCAATTGTGATTGGCGGGCCGCTTTTTGCCAGAACGCTAAAAAATATTCCTTCTACACCCCTGCAAAGTTTTGTTCCTGTTGAAAAACCAGAGAATGAGCTGCCCGGTACTTTCAATAGTTTCTTTACCGCTCTTTTACCTGTTCTGTTATTGGTGTTAGCTACTGTATTATCTCTTTCGGCCGGCTGGATACCCGGACTTACCCATATTATGGGGCTTATAGGAGAGTCTAATGTAGTCATGCTGATAGCCCTGTTGACAGCGACGCTTACGCTCGGTATTTTTCAAGGAAAGAAAATTACCTATATCATGAACCTCTATAGCGAAGCTATTAAAGATGTAGCTCTTATTCTCCTGATTATTGGAGGGTCCGGGGCCCTTAAACAGATCTTAGTGGACAGTGGGGTCAGTGATCAGATTGCAACAATGCTAAAAGAATTGCACATGCAGCCCTTATTTCTGGGCTGGCTGATTACTGCGGTGATCAGGTTTTGTGTTGGTTCGGCCACAGTTGCAGGATTAACAACTGCGGGAATTATCTTACCTCTGATGATCACGACCCATACAGATCCCAATTTAATGGTTCTAGCAGTAGGAGCAGGGAGCTTAATGTTTTCTCACGTAAATGATGCCGGATTCTGGATGTTTAAAGAGTATTTTAATCTCAGTCTGAAAAATACATTTAAGTCTTGGGCGTTAATGGAATCGATTGTTGGAGTTGTCGGCCTGATCGGCGTACTTTTATTAAATCAAATTATCTAAATAAAATATACAATGGAAAATTTAAGTGCAGAAGCGGAATTTACGAAATTAGGATTAACCTTACCACCAGCACCTAAACCTCTTGGGGTTTATAAGCCATATTTGATTGATGGTAAATATCTTTATTTATCCGGGCACGGACCTGTTAATGACGATAAAAGTCTGATTATTGGCCGTATCGGTACTGATCTTGATCAGGAACAAGGAAAATTGGCAGCAAGACAAGTAGGTTTAACCATGTTATCTACGATCAAAACTAACCTGGGTACTTTAAATCGTGTAAAACGAGTGATCAAGGTTTTGGGCATGGTCAACTGTTCTCCGGATTTTGAAAAACATCCATTCATTATTAATGGCTGCAGTGAACTATTTGCACAGGTTTGGGGAGATGAAAATGGGGTTGGTACACGTAGTGCGGTAGGTTTTGGTTCATTACCTGATAATATTCCTGTAGAAATTGAGGCGATGTTTGAATTGCATGAGTAATATGGATACAGCAGATTGGTATTTGATTGACAACGTGGCTCAGCTTGATTCTCCAGCGCTTGTATTTTATCAGGAAAGGATGACTGCAAATACGGAGAAACTAAAGCAGAGCATTGATGATATAAATAGGCTAAGGCCACATGTTAAAACACATAAGACCATTGAAATTACTCTGCAGTTATTAAAAGTAGGTATCACTAAATTCAAGTGTGCAACTATTGCCGAAGCGGAAATGCTTGGTATTTGTAAAGCGCCTGACGTATTGTTAGCTTATCAACCTGTAGGGCCCAAAATTGACCGATTTATCCAATTGATGGAGACCTATCCGAAAACTTCATTTTCTTGTCTGATCGATAACGGATTTTCCCTCCGGGCGATCGCTCTGGCCGCATTAATAGCAGGAATAAAAGTGCGTCTTTTTCTTGACCTTAATGTAGGAATGAACAGGACGGGTATCCTGCCGGAAAAAGCTATAGATCTTTATACTGCCGCAGAATCTGAACAAGGGATAGAAATGATTGGTTTACATGCCTATGATGGCCATATCCATGAAGCAGATTTTTTGCTCAGAGAAAAAAGGGCAGCTGTTATACTGGATGCAATCAGTAAGCTAACTAAGCAGATTGTGTGGAAAGGAATGTCAGAACCGGTAATTGTTGCAGGAGGAACACCTACTTTTCCTATTTATGCTGGGCGTAACGCCATCGAATGTAGCCCTGGGACTTTTATCCTTTGGGATAAAGGATATCAGGATGCTTTTGCAGAACAGGATTTTCTAACTGCTGCCCTCGTCATCACCCGCATAATTTCCCTGACAGATGAGACTAAAATTACTGTAGATCTTGGGCATAAGTCTGTTGCTGCGGAGAATGTACTCAAAAGGCGAGTTCATTTCTTAAATGCACCTGCTGCCCAGGCAGTCAGTCAGAGTGAGGAGCACCTGGTTTTGGAACTGGGGCTTGATCATGGTTTTCAGATTGGAGACATTCTGTATGGTTTACCCATACATATCTGTCCTACAGTTGCACTTTACGGGGTTGCAAATATTGTTACCCACCACAAACTAACAGAGGAATGGAAGATCATTTCCAGAGAGAGGAAGATTAATATTTAATTTTTAAGCTGATGTTTACTATAGATGCACACCTCGATTTAAGTATGAATGCGCTGGAATGGAACCGCGATTTGCGTTTACCAGTTTCAGCTATTAACGATAGAGAACAAGGATTAACAGATAAACCTGACCGGGCTAAAGCCATAGTTTCCTTGCCAGAGCTGAGAAAAGGTAAGATCGGTTTAGTTGTCGCGACCCAGATTGCACGGTATGTAGCTCCCGGGAACAATTTACCCGGCTGGCATTCTCCAGAACAAGCATGGGCACAAACTCAAGGCCAGCTGGCGTGGTATAAAGCAATGGAAGAAGCAGGGGAGATGATACAGATCAACAATCTGGAGAGTCTGGAAAACCACATTCTTTTATGGGAAAGCGCATTGGCTGATGAAAAGAAACCCATTGGCTATATCCTGAGTCTTGAAGGTGCAGACTCGATTGTAACTGTTCAGCATCTGGAGCGTGCTTACGCTTACGGACTCCGTGCGGTTGGGCCTGCACATTATGGCCCCGGCCGATACGCACAAGGCACTGATGCAACTGGTTTTATGGGAGGAAAGGGGCATGAGTTACTGAAAGAGATGGAGCGACTGAATATAATTTTAGATGCAACACATTTGTGCGATGACAGCTTTTGGGAAGCACTGGATCATTTTAACGGACATATCTGGGCTTCGCACAATAATTGCAGAGCTTTGGTGAATCATAACCGTCAGTACAGTGATGGACAGATCAAGGCGCTGGTGGGCCGGGGCGCAGTAATCGGTCTGGCATTGGATGCCTGGATGATGGTTCCAAATTGGGTAAGGGGACAGTCTACGCCAAAAAGCATGCATTGTAATCTTGAAGTGATGGTGAATCATTTGGATCATATTTGTCAGATTGCTGGTAATACCTTACATGTGGGGATCGGATCAGATCTGGACGGAGCATTTGGAAAAGAACAATGTCCTTATGATGTGGAAAACATAGCAGATTTGCAGAAAATACCGGGACATTTAGAGAAAAGAGGGTATACTGCTGAAGATATTAGAAATCTGATGCAAGGGAACTGGCTTCGTTTCCTGAGAAAAGCGTGGCTTTAAGATAGCCAGATGGCAGGCTTATATTGACTAACAAGTTATCCACATAAAATGTGGATAACTTGTTAGTCAATAATTAGACTCTGATGTAGATTTTACGTTTATCCAGTATATATCCCACCGACCAACATATTAGCATAAAGACGATTGCGAATAATAATGAGCCAATTGGACCAGGTGCAATAATCTGAAAGAAGTTGTCATTTATCCACTTATTAAAATGTAAGTGTGGGAAAAGTGCATCGATTATCGTGAGTATTATCTCTGAAATTATATAAATGAACAAAGGGTTTTTTCCGAAAACCACGAAGAAATTTGTCCATTTCACTGATTTTCTGACCTCTATAATATATAACAGGACCCCAATTATCATCAGGTCAAGTCCACAGGTAACCAATACAAAGGAGCTTGTCCATAATTTCTTGTTAATCGGAAACACTGAATTCCAGCAGATAGCAATTAAGACCATTAAACTTCCCAAAAGGAAAAGCTTAGCAATACTTTCATAGCCTTTTCCTTTTTCCTGGATGAATTTACCAGTAAAATAACCGATAACCACATTGACTATTGCAGGAATTGTACTCAAAATTCCTTCCGGATCGAAAGCGATACGTTTGCCAAGAAAAACATCACCATGATACATGTGAGATTCTCCAAGTACCAATTTGTCCAGGTAATAACCTGCATTTCCTGTCATGGTGAATTCTGCACCGAAATCTCCGAAAACTAATAAACTAACCCAGTAAATTAGCAACACACACACACTTATCCATACAACTGTTTTTCCTGATAAGTAATGAATCATTAGTGATGCAATTCCAAAACACAGCGCTATTCTTTGTAAAACACCCAAAATACGTGTGTTCTGTATCATGGTAAAAATGACGTGCCCTTGTTTATCATATTTGAAGAATGGGAACCAGTACATTAGGAAGCCCAGCAGGAAAATTAAAAAGGTACGTTTAAATATTTTCAGCAGGACTTGAGAATTGTCCATCTGACTAAATTTTTTCATAGAAAAACTCATAGCATTTCCTACTGCAAAAAGAAAAGAAGGGAAAACCAGGTCTGTTGGTGTAAAGCCATGCCAACTGGCATGTGTAAGCATTCCAAAGGGGATTGCGCCTTTTCCAGGAGTGTTTACAATGATCATGAAACATAGTGTCATGCCACGAAATACATCCAGAGAAAGAAAACGCTCATTTAGTGGTTTCATAAGCTTAATTGATTTAATTCCTTGTGAACAGGAAGCTTCTCTTAAAGATATCAATAAAAGGAGCTTCCTGCTTAGTGTCTGTTTAAAATAAAACAGGCACTAAATTTTGGCTAGTTGTATCCAGGATTTTGTGTCAGTACTTTTTGGCTTCCTGAAAGACTCAGGTCAATCTGACGCTGAGGAATAGGATAGTACTCATTTCTTCCTGTGGTGAATCTACCTCTTCTTACATCCGAAGTCAATTTTCCCTGGAAATTAAAATAAGCATTCAGTTCTTTCTCTGCAAGCCCCCAGCGTACCAGGTCAAAGAAACGATGTCCTTCCATAGCCAGTTCTATTTTGCGTTCATAATAGATTGCACTGAGCGCATAAACCTGACCCTGGCTAGCAAAATTGCCAGCAGGATATTCACTAACTTTATAGTTTGCAGCAGGAATATCAGAAAATCCTTCCAGCGGCTTAGTATCATCTTTATACTTATACACCCAGCCATCTTTATTTGCGGCTCTTGCTCTTACGCGGTTAACATATTGTTGTGCTATGGCTAGACTTCCCACCTGAGCTTCACATTCTGCAGCTTGTAATAAGACATCTGCAAACCGGATAACCAGGTAATTGATTGCTGATCCTGGTGCCCAGGTCGTTTTATCTGCGTCAGTAGCTGCAGTTTTTTGCCAGTATATATTTTTCTTTGGCCCATAAGGTCCCCCATAACTCTGATCTCTGATCCATGATGCCCCCGGATAATTACCCCAGTCCAGATAAGGTACCCCACGTCTGCCTGCTGTCCAGTCTATTCTTGGATCTACTGTTCCCTGATCAGGAATGAATTCTGTGCCCCCCCCAACGCCCATATCATTTTTAACTGCATAGTCATTGTAGTTAGAAAGATAAGGTAAGCCTGTCGCTTCGTTTGTCCTGAACCTGTTCACTAAATCAATTGAAGGCTGAAAGAATCCGCAGCAGCCAAAAGGACTTCCGCCATAAGGGAAATTCAGCATATCCCCGTTATTACCACTTGTTGGCCCTGAAGGATTTGCGTTAGCTGCCATCTGTATGGTAAATACTTCTTCAGGATTGTTTTCCTTACTGGGCATGAAATTATCCTCAAACGAGGGATTCAGATCATATTTTTTACCGCTGCTGGTTACCCCTGAAGAGATGACCACATCAAATATTGCTTTAGCTTCTGCATATTTTTTTTGATATAAATAAGACTTGGCCAGGTAAGCTCCGGCAGCCCATTTATTCACCCTGCCTATTTCACCCTGTGTTACAGGAAGATTCTCATAAGCAAATTTGAAATCAGCCGTAATTTTAGTCCATAAATCAGTGCTCACAGGCTGATTAAAATTGGTCGTTGTTTCATCGATCCATGGCGCATTGTTCCATAGTTTTTTAATTTCAAAATAGAAGTGCGCTCTTAAAAACCGGGCCTGTCCAGCTATTACTTTTCCTTCTTCAGGAGTGATATCGGTTGCTCTCGCTAAAAATTTTAATACATTATTGGTGCGTGAAACACCCTCGTAGAGTGCTTTCCACTTTCCATTATAATAAGCATTGCTTGCATCAGAATAAAAGTTTGCAATCGGATCAATGGCTGGCTGATCAGAACCATCGCTGCCTTTTGAGGCATCTCCGCCAGCAATAGAGCCGAAGACCCAGTTACTTGGAGAACCTTGCCAGGCTTCACCGCCGCCTAAGCTCTGGTTAGACCCCTGCATTCCATATAGTGCTGCGTAAGAGCCAATCAGCAAGGAGTTTACCCCGTTTTTATTGGCTACTAGCTCTTCAGATACAGAGCCCAAAGGGGGCTGTTGTAATGCCTTTTTGCATGAATAAAATAATTGTCCTGTAAAGACCAGTACAGCTAATAAAATAAATTTAGATTTCTTCATCTTTATATTTTTTAACCCAAAGGGTGATTAAAAGGATAAGTTTAAGCCTAACAAGAAAGTACGCTGACTTGGGTAAGAGCCATCATCTACACCATAAGCTGTTTGTTGTCCTGTCTCACTTGAAGTTCCAATTTCAGGGTCAACACCAGAATATTTGGTAATTGTAAATAAGTTAGCACCAGACAAATAGACTCTTAATTTATTAATTCCTATTTTCTGGAGTCTTGCCGAATTAAACGAATAACCAATCTGTGTATTTTTCAATCTCAGGTAAGAACCATTTTCAACAAAGTATGAATTTGGAACAGCGTTGGTACTAAATGAATTTGCTGTTTCCTGGATTGGTGCTTTGGCGTTGTGATTCTGAGGAGTCCAGGAGTCATATAAAGCTGTTTTGCTTTTTGCACCTCCGAATGATGGATTGAAATCCGTCCACCATCTTACCTGATTCCAGATAGAGTTTCCCTGAACACCATAGAAGAAAGCACTGAAGTCCCAGTTTTTATAAGTTATACCTAAATTTAAGCCATAACTATAATCCGGATTTGCATTGCCAAGAAATGTACGGTCATCAGCAGTAATGCGGCCATCACCATTTGTGTCAGCATATTTAAAACGTCCTACACCAATATCTGTCTGGTAAACATCATTAGGATTACCTGTTGCAGCCTGTGCTTTTTTGTTAGCAGCATCTACCTCTTGTTGAGAATTCCAGAAACCCTCTGTTTTGTAACCGAAAAACTGACTGATCGGATGTCCTACTGCATTACGGATAATGTTACTTCCATCAAAACGACGGGCATCCACATCATAATAATCAGAACCACCAGAGATCTTTTGAATCTCATTATGGTAAGTAGTGATTGTAGCTGTTGCAGTCAGTTTCACTGTACTACTTACCTGTGTATTTCCTGAAAGCGAGATGTCAAAACCATTATTTTTCATCTGAGCTATATTGACAAATGGAACTTTTGATGCACCACTTGTTGCGATCATCTCCGGGTTATATAACAGATCCTTGATATTCTTGCGGTAATAATCAGCAGATATTTCAATATGTCCGCCAAATAAAGTAGCATCAAAACCAAAATTCGAATTGATGTTTTTCTCCCATTTAGCACCTGGGTTACCTGTTTGATTCTGATAGAAACCAGAAACAATATTATTTCCACCACCAATTGCATAATAAGAAGTACCCAGGTTACTTCCGAAAGTAGTGAATGAATTGCCACCACTTACGTTAAGCTGATTCCCCATGATACCATAACCACCTCTGATTTTCAAGTCAGTGATCCACTTCACATTTTTAAGGAAGCCTTCCTGAGAAATTCTCCATCCGGCACTTACTGCGGGGAACCAGCCATATACGTGTTCCAGAAATTTAGAAGAACCATCACGGCGAAGGGTTGCACCTAGCAGATATTTATCATTATAGCTATAATCAACTCTTCCAATCAGAGAGAATAAAGTACTAGCTGTTCTTTCACTGGTCGTTTTCATTGGGCCACTACCGTTCGAAAGATTAGTATAGTCAGGGTCAAAAGAAAAATATTCTTGATTAGTGCCTGTTGAAACATGTGTATTCTCCTTAAAGAACTCTGTTCCAACCACAGCTTTAATGCGGTGTTTTTCAAATGTTTTGTTCAGAGAAATTGTATTGGTCCAGCTATAATTATAGCCATCCAAAGCAGATTCTGTATAAGAATTAATTGTGGAATTCTCTGCATTTTCATACATCGGGTATATAAATGCACGGGTAGCACCAGAATAATTCTCTCCGCCAAACTGTGTACGTAAGGTAAGGAAATCAGTCAGATCGACCTCCGCAAAAACATTTCCGAATAACCTGTTCTGTTGTGATTTATTATCTTTAATCCTTTCTAGCATAGCTACAGGATTATAAGCATCGCCCAGGTTACCACCATAAGCTCCGGCAAAGTTTCCCATAATGTCTCTTACAGGAATAATTGGCTGTTCTCTGAATGCATGGCCAATTGCATTATCGCCACTCAACCCATCAATTTTGGGATTTTGACTAATGGAATAAGCAAGATTTTCGCCCACTCTGATTCGTTTACTGATATTATACTGGCTATTTGAACGAATCGTATATCTTTTCAGATAGGTATTCAAAAGTGTTCCCTGCTGATTGAAATAATTAGCAGAAAATAAATAATTTCCCTGGTCAGATCCACCTGTGATGGCAATATTCTGGCTGGTGATTGATGCAGGTTTGAAGATCTCATGATACCAGTCTGTTCCCTGTTTATTCGCTTTGGAAATACGGTAGAAACTATTGTATTCGTCAGCTGAAGTATAAAAAGGTTTTAGTTTATAAAGCGAAGGGTTTGTTCTTGGATCACCTTCCATAGCCCCTGCCGGTAAAATATAGTCGGGTAAAACATAGGTCGGGCCGCTTCCATACAGAGAATCTACAAAACCTGTTGCTCCTGAATTGGTCATAGCCTGGTGCTTAAGATCTGCCATTTCCTGAGGATTCAGGATGTTCCAGACATTCCCTCCTTTTGGACGTTGCGTGCCATAATACGCATCGTAACTTACGGTTACTTTGCCTTTACCTTTTTTTGTAGTGATGACAATAACTCCATTTGCAGCTCTTGATCCATAAATAGAAGCTGATCCTGCATCTTTTAACACCTGCATGGTTTCAATGTCATTTGGATTCAGGTCTGCAATACTTTGCGTAGGGACACCATCTACTACATATAAGGGATTATTATTCCCAAATGTATTTACACCTCTGATCCTTACCTGAGGCTCTTCTCCGGGCTGCCCTGAGCCTAATACGGTCACACCAGAAGCCTGACCCTGTAAAAGATTGTTCACAGAAGAAGTTGGTTGTTTAATCATTGATCCGACATTCACAACAGATACAGCACTGGTTAGATCTTTCTTCCTTTGCGTACCATAACCTACCACCACAACTTCTCCTAAAGAAGTAAGCTCTTCTACCAATTGCACATTCAGTGTAGTACGGCCGTTTAAAGGAAGTTCTTTAGCTGTAAAGCCGATATAAGAAAATACCAGCACCACATCTGCTCCTTGTGCATTAATGGTATAGCTTCCGTTTGCATCAGTAGTTGTACCTATTCTAGTCCCTTTTACATTGACACTTACGCCAGGTAATGGTTCTCCTTTGTCCGAAGTTACCTTACCCTTTACTGTTACCTGATTTACATACAGGCTAGCTGGAAATCCTGAAACATCCTTTTCGTAAAGCATGATCTGGTTGTCTTCCACTTTATAATAAATGTTCAATGGGTTTAATGTTTCATCCAGGATCTGCCCTAAGCGTTTGTTTACGGCACTTACAGTAATTTTACGCTGTGCTTTGATCATAGTGGAGCTGTAGACGAAATTTACTTTTGTCAAAAGCTGTATTTCAGCTAGAATCTGTTTAATCTGACCTTGGTTAATCTGAATTGAAATTTCTTTATTTAATATTTCCTGCCCCGTAACATTCTTTGCAAATGAAGTGCAGGTAAATAGAAAGCCAAGAAAAATTTGTGTCATGGATATCCGCATTGCTGTTTTGATTAAAGCAACAAATCGCTTTTTTTTCATACCTTTAGAAGTTTTTGTTCGTTAATGTGAAAATTTCGTACAGAGATTATTGGCTGGCAATGTTGGGGAACTTTGTCAGCCTTTTTTTTGAAGAATTTGGCTAGTAAAATCTCAATGGATCATAGGCTTTTGGTTAGATTTTGGTTAGGTTAATTGATCTTATTTTGTTCTGATAATTATTTTGGTGCCGGATATTTCATAACTCGCCCTGATGGTATGACAGAGCAGGTCTAGTTTCTTATATAAATTCTGTTTGGAAATATCTCCAGTGAACGTATTGTTATAAAGCTCCTGGTTTTCGATAATGAATTCAATTCCATAAGTAGTCTGAAGCTGGTTAAGTACTTCAGTTATTGGAGCTTCTTCAAATACATAGCTTGAATGAATAGTTTTCGGATTATTAACAGGAATTATTGGAATAGGATCTGCTACTAAAGTAGTTTTGAAATTATCGTTATCCTTTGTATAAGTCGTTTTTTGATTTGGGGTCAGTACCACCCTTTTTTCCTGGTTGAACAGCTGTTTAAGATTTAAATGCTGATCCTCGTTCCGTGAAACTACTACTTTTCCGGTTTTTACAATGACCTGTGTTTCTTCTGTAGAAGGATTGGTTTTAATGATAAAGCTAGTACCAACCACACGTGTAATTACATTTTTATTATAAACAAAAAATGGCCTGCGGGGATTTTTACTTATCAGGAAATAGGCCTCTCCCTTTAAAGATACCTCACGTATCTGAGTAGAGAAATGGATGGGGTAAGCTAAAGAAGACTGAGGTTGGAGTACCACAATACTACCATCTTCAAGTTTGAGTTCAAGAGGGGCTGTGGTTGTATTTTTCTTTTTCAGTATATTAGTTAGCGACTGAAATTCTAAGTATTGAGGGTTCTGGTGTTTGGTCAGGAAAAGATATCCTGTAATTAGTGTTATTGCAAATAGTGCAGCAGCAACACCAAACCAGACCGCGCCGGGTAATCGTTTTACAGGAGTAAACAGAGGCTCTGCAGCTATGTTATCGTCATTGATACAGGTTTCCAGGTTAATCCTGTCCCACAATTTTTGTTCAAGCGTAGGTAATTCGGTGGTGTAAATCTCTTCAAGATCGTCCCTGTCCAGCATTCCATACAGCTTTTCAATCACAATCAATTCCTCTTGCGAGCAGTTGTTTTGTAAGTATTTTTCTAATAAAGAATGAAGGGCTTGTCTTTTCATTATTTGGTGCCTTTAAACTACATGTAAGTTTGAAAGACCTTATCCCTAAAAGAAAAGAAAATAAATTTAGAATTTATGTAGAAAGACAAAGGAAAGGAACAAAAACAAATATTCTTTTAAATGAAAACGCATAGTTTTGATGGACTGCGTAATATGATACTCTACCACTTTTTCAGAAATATTCAACTGCTGGGAAATTTCTTTTGTAGAGCGGTTATCAATCCGGCTTAATTTGAATATTTCACCTGTCTTTTTTGGCAACAGGGCAATCCCCTGGTGGAGTGCCTTGGAAAGATCATTGACTAATAGTAAATCGTCCGTATTGCTGGAAATACTTTGTTTCTGACCGTTAAGATGATCCTGGTACTTTTCTTTAACCAACTGGGATTTGTAATGATTAATAATGCTATACTTTAGGCTTCCAAATAAGTAGGAATCCAGAGAATTGATGGCCAAGGTTTCTCTTCTTCTCCACAGATCTACAAATAGGTTCTGCGTAAGCTCCTCTGCCAGTTCTTTATGATAGATTTTTACATAAGCAGCCTTGTAAATTCCCAGCCAATAACGGGTGTAAATTTCCTTAAAGGCTAATTCATCACTAGCTTTTAGTAAATCTACCAACGAATTATCGGAGAGAGAGGTGTATTTCATTCAGATTATATCTGGCAATAAATTTTAATTGTACTTTTTGTTCATTTCAACAATATTTGTGTAATTGTCTGGGGTAAAAAAAGATTATTATTGTTATTCTAGAGAATATAGTAATAATAACTGTTATCTCCTTTAAAGCAGAAGTTTTACCTTGTAAAATTAAACCGATTTTGAAATAAAAAAAATATTCTTAGCTATTAAGGGCTTAAGTTAGTGATTAAATCACTAATAATATTTCAGATAATTATGAGGCGTGTTTCTGTGTTTTTTTACATGATATTTTTAACATATGTGATAATTTATAGAATTTTGCAACATGTTGTGATTCAGTGTGGTTATGACTGATAGGTAAAGCTGGATAGCCTCAGATTTATTTTGATTTGGAAAAAACATGTCCTATGTTTCTGTGTTTTTAATCAAAACTATTATTTTAGAGCTTTAAGTTACCCGTTGAACTCAATAAGGCTATTTTATGGTTTTTTGCAGACCGAATATTGTTTCATCTTCTCTAAAGAAAGAAACCTGTTTTTATGTTTAAATCGTAATGAACAAGAAAAGATGGAAACAAAAAGACAAATCAGACTCAATTATACTCAGGAATTTAAAATTGCCTGTAAAATAAATAATTTGAGACATGAAGAATTGCTGCAATACTTTATCAGTCATGTTTCTTTTTATGCGTTTATAGGTGGTAGTATGGAGGCAATTTATCTATGGGCAACAACTGTATGTATTGATTTTAAAGAAGAGTATGGCGGTGAGGCTCATCCTGTAACTGATCAGAGAATACAAGAGGTTTCTTTGAAGTATATTAAGAAGCTGACAGCATTGAACATGGATCATGGATCTCCTAAAACTATAGCGTATTATAAAAATGTTTTTATCATGAAGGAATGGGCATCAGAAATGCTTCCGATCACGGATTACGAGGCAGCCGTAGAGACTGTTGACGGAGGGCTGCTCCAGCTGACATTTGATTTTAATTTGGTTTGCAGAATGAATGGGACGCAAATACAGGGGCTGCTCCAGTATTTTATTAATAAGGTATCCCTCGCAAGAGAGCGTGCATTAAACCTTCACAAAATTGTTAAGACAGATCCTGGTACTGCATTTTTATTGCTTCTAGTCAGCCATCATGATAGCCTTAGAAACAGAGTTGTACCTCAACAGGAAATGTATAAAAAATATGCACTTCAATTGTTGAAACTAGACGAGAAACAGGGTGGAGAGGTTCGTCTTGAAAACAAAATAAGGAATTATAATATTTTTTATCTGGAGTGGTATAACGCACTCAATAAAAATATCAACTGATGGTGAGTTCCGATTTATTTTTTATCTTGATTACCTGTTGATGAATTACCAGCTACACTATAATCATCTTTTAAGCTTCCTTGATTAGCATGAGGTTGCTCATACCAATAAAATTAAAATATGGACTCAAAAGAACGAGTTAGGTTAAACTATACTGAAGATTTCAGAGTGGCCTGTACGATCAACAATTTGAAACATGAGGAGGTTTTGCAATTTTTCATTAACAAGGTTTCTTTTTATGCATTTAACGGGGGTGAAATGGGGGCGGTGTCTTTATGGTCTACCAGTATTGTTGTGGATTGTAAGGCAGCAGTACATGGAGAGACACAGGCGGTTACGGATCGAAAAGTAAAGCGAATCTCTTTGAAATATATTTTAATGCTGGGTGAACTGAATGATAATGCCTATCTGTCTACCGTTGATAAAATGAAGGAAAGCTATTTGCTGATGAAGGAATGGGAGAATGATATGTTACCCCTGGTTGATTATTCTACCAGTTTTCAACTAGAGCATGATCGTTCATTATTCCTTACGTTTGATTTTAATTTGCTTTGCCGAATGAATGGTATTGTTGCTGAACAGGTATTGCAGTATTTTATGAACAATATTTCAATGGCCTGTGACAGGGCAATCAATCTGATTGATTTTGTCGAGACTAATTCATGTATGTCACTTTTTGGAATGATGAGACTGAGTCTTGGGGACCAAAAGAATAGAATCCCAATCCATCAGGAAATTCATAAATGGTATGGTGAAAAGTTGCTTTTGTTGGATGACCGATTGAAAAAAGAAGAAAATCTGGACAAACGCATTGCTGTTTACAGGGCATTTTATAAAGAATGGTATAATTCACTGCGGAAGAATATAAATTAACAGGCTCTTTAAAGCAGATTTGCCTGTTAATTTATATATACTATAGGTTTTTGTCTTTTTTATCGAGTAATGCTGTGGTTGGAAGAAAATCTCTTGGGGATAGACCAAAATGATCAGCGAATACATTTATATGTTTCAAATTGTATTTTGCTGGGTTTCCACTATTTTCCACATTGCCAATAAAAGATGCTTTAACTCCGATAATGTAGGCAATATCCTCTTGCCTTAATTTTTTGTCAGCTCTTAGTTTTCTGACGAAATCAACCACATGTTGTTCAATAAGATCGAGTTTTACCTTTCCTTCCATTTGCCAACTAAGTAATTTATATTCCTATTTATAATTTACACAAATAAATGTAATTATGGCTTAATTGTGTATTTTCAGTTAAATTATTGAAATTTCACAATATAATGTTGCTGTCGAAATCTGTTTTAAATTGTAAAACCTTATTCTTTAGGACATAGGGGATGATTTCTTTAAAATAATTTATGGGGAGTTTTTAAGGTCTCACTGAATTTTAAATATTCGCGGATGATCAGCTATAACAAGGAGATAAGATACATGAAAAGAAATAACTGCATAATCTGCGCTAATTAATTTTTAGTCTTTAGCATGAAAACAAGCTCTGCATCTTGGTTCATAACTTTCTTTCTCGCCGAGCAGGATTTTGGCATCACTGGCTACTCTACGAAATGAATACATAGCAGGACTACCGCATCTTACACAGACAGCATTCACTTTAGTAACCAATTCAGCAACGGCCATTAAGGCAGGGACAGGACCAAAAGGCTGTCCGCTGAAATCCATGTCCAATCCGGCAACTATAACCCTGATGCCTTTATTGGCTAGTTTATTACATACTTCAGGCAATTCGTCGTCAAAAAATTGAGCCTCATCAATGCCAACAACCTGGGTGTCTGCTCTGAGTAGAAGTATTGCAGATGAATGTGTTACTGGTGTAGCTTCAATAGAATTATAATTATGGGAAACCACCGCGGTCTCATCGTAGCGGATATCTGTTGCAGGTTTGTAAATCTCTACTTTTAGTTTGGCGATTTCTGCCCGTTTCAATCTTCTGATCAGTTCTTCCGTTTTGCCTGAAAACATTGAGCCGCAAATTACTTCTATGCTGCCACCATATTCTCCTCTGCTGTAATTTTGTTCGCTAAATAACATGCTGTAATCTGGGGTGTAATGACCGGCGAATATCGAAATTTTGTAGTACTTTTGAGTGTTTAGTTATCAACATAAATCACCATTTCTTACGTTATAGTACTATGATGAACCAGGAGGATATATTCAAAAAAATAGGGCAGATACTCAGTGAGTTGAATGATCAGTACCAATATTTGGCTCAAAGTCCCAGTGAACTCAGTGAGTTGGAGCTTGAACTTTTTCTGGCGAACGCTGATTTTCTGTCCGATCATGTTCACATCATTAAGAAGATAAATAGTGGTCATGTTCAGAAAGTATTGACCGGGCATACGGAAACTAAAGTGGAAGACGATGTCTATGCAGCTGCGGATACTTCCTATGTTCATGAAATATTGCCTGCTAAACCTATCCTGGATGATATTTTTAAACTGGATAATGAGCCTCAAAACTTTGAATTTATTCTTAATGAAAAGCCATCAAAAGACCGGTTTGAATTTGAAGAGAAATCTGTAGATGCGATATTTGACAGGCCTTTAAGCAAAGAAGAAGAGCTGATTATTGCGCAGAAGCAAAAATTGAGAGAAATGGATAGCCTGGGCATACAAGTACCAGAAGACGATGAGGTTGGTCCTGAACCATTTTTGGTTTCGGAACCAGTGTCAGAAGTCCAAGCAGAAGAAACCAAAACAGAAGAAATTGAGACAGAAGCTTCGCTAAAAGAAGAAGAGGTGACGCACGATGCTGCATATACTCCTGAGCCTTTAAAAGAAGAAAACATCCATGTAATTGAAACTGTCGAAATAGCTGCTCCTGTGATTGAGCATGCGAAAGAAGAAATTGAGGATGAACCTTTGAAATCTCTTCAAACGGAGGCGGCTAAAGAACCTGTTTTTGTATTTGATACTAAGCCAGTTCAGGAAGACTTATTCGCTCCTGTACAAAATCAGATCGACAGCGAAGTAGCAAAGCCAGTTGCGAAGCCTACACTAAACGATATCTTGTCAGGTGGCTCCAATAACCATAACATTAACAATGAAAGCAGCAGGACACAGATTAAGGACTTAAAACAAGCGATCAGTCTGAATGATAAGATGAGATACATCAAAGATCTGTTTAATGGTTATAACCTGGCTTATGCAGAAGCAATAGACCTAGTTAACAAAATGCCTGACTTCAAGAGTGCAGACGAATTCTTACAGCGCAGTTATGCAGTGAAAAATAACTGGGCATCTAAACAAGATACAGTGGATCAGTTTTACGAATTACTCAACCAGCGTTTTACCGTTAAATAAAACCCATTCTATTTGAATCCAGTTTCAGGAAGATAAACAGTAATACCGTAAAACTCCAGAGAGAAGAACCACCGTAGCTGATAAATGGCAGTGGAATACCGATTACCGGGATGATACCTATGGTCATCCCTATATTGATAAAGACGTGGAAAAAGATAATGCTGGCCACACAGTACCCATAAACCCTGGAGAATGTGGAGCGCTGTCGTTCGGCGAGGTTAATTACCCTTAATAACAAGAACGCATAGAGTCCAATAACAACTGAGCAACCCAGAAAACCCCATTCTTCACCAATAGTTGAAAAAATAAAGTCAGTACTTTGCTCTGGTACGTAACCATATTTGGTTTGTGTACCCTCCAGGAATCCTCTTCCGGTCAGCTGACCTGCACCAATTGCAATTTTAGACTGGATTACATTATAACCTGCCCCTTTAGGATCTGATTTAAGTCCTAACATAATCTCAATACGGGTACGCTGATGTGGTTCTAGAACTTTGTCATAAGCAAGCTTGACAACAAATAAATACGCAATAGCAATGACAGTAGCCAGAATCATGGAAAACATCATCTTCTGCTTCCTTCTGTTTTGGTAAATAAAGAATCCTCCGATAACTGCGATGATCGGAATGAGGATATAGGCGGGCATCAGGAAATCTGCAATAAACAATACAATCATTCCCAGGAAAATCAACAGGAAATAGCCTGACAAACCTTCTCTGTATAAAGGAAACATGAAGGCAAGAAATACCAGTGCAGATCCGGTATCCGGCTGCAGCATGATCAGTAACAGCGGGAAGGCGACTATCAGCCCGGCAAAGAAAATCGATTTAATATCAGTGAATTTAGGATTGAAATTCCCAACATATCTGGCCATGAGCAGGGCTGTTCCGAACTTAGCCAGCTCAGAAGGCTGTAGTCTGAAGGCTCCTAATGGAATCCATGCCTGGTTACCTGCTACTTTACGGCCTACAACTAATACCGTCATGAGCAGGAGCATCGTAATCCCATAAACTACAGGAGAAAAGACACTGAAAAATTTGGCATCGAGGAGTAGAATAGAGAAACCAAGTATGAGTGCTGTGATGATATAAACTAGCTGTTTACCGTAGTTACTGCTGAAATTAAATACAGCGGAGGTATCCGGGTTATACAAGGAAGCATAAATATTTACAAAACCAATGGTACACAAAGCCGTGTAAATCAAAATTGTGATCCAATCTACGTTAAAAAAGAAGCGGCTGCCTTGTTGGGTACTCATTTGCTTAGTTAATTGTTGTTTTAGTAGTTGCAATTTTATGTTCTGGTGTAGCTGGTAGTGTTGTTACAGGTTTAGCCGCACTATCTGCACTTTTAGGAGCCCACTTAATTTTGGGTTTGGGTACATCGGGCAAAACCACAATTTTTTTCATAGCCTCCGACTGTGCCAGTCTGGCACCAGAAATTTTTCCTGTTAAATATTTCTCCGTAATAAAACTTGCAATTGGTGCAGCATACACTCCGCCAAAACCAGCATTCTCTACGATTACGGCAATTGCAATTTTGGGGTTATCACGAGGGGCAAAGCCGATAAATACAGAGTGATTTTTTCCATGTGGATTTTGCACCGTTCCAGTTTTACCACAAAGAATAATGTTAGGAATAGCAGAAGCACGGGCTGTACCATAAGGTGCATTTACAGCATCCTGCATTCCATCAATTACAGGCTCAAAATGTGCAGCATCAATATCTACCGAATTTTTAACCAGGTATTCTTTTTTTACTTCTTTCTTTTCCCCTATACCTTTAACGAGGTGAGGTTTGATATAATATCCCCTGTTCGCAATAATCGCCATAATATTGGCCATCTGTAATGGAGTAGCACTCATCTCTCCCTGGCCAATCGCCAATGAGATTACTGTGGTATATCCCCAGTGTTTTCCAAATCTTTTGGTATACTCTTCAGAAGTAAATAAACGCCCTTTACGTTCAAAAGGCATATCAAGATCAAGTTTAGAGCCTAAGCCAAATTTTCTGACCTTAGCAGACCAGGAATCATAAGCTTCGATTTTATTCTTGAATTTCTTTTGCGTCATCAGCTTCTGAAATACATAGCAGGCGTAAGTATTACAAGATCTTGCAAGTCCTTTACGCAGTGAAATATTTCCATCTACGTGTTCACAACTTACAAAGTGATTTCCTGCCCAATATCCGCCAGGGCAGTTAAAGGTTGTATTCGGATCAATTACACCTTCTTGCAAAGCGATTAAGTCATCCAGCGGCTTAAAAGATGAGCCTGGAGAATAATAACCTGAAAGTGGCCTTACATTGAATGGCCGGTTTGGCGAACGGAAAATATCCATATAGTTGTTCCCTTGTTGTCTCCCGACCATGAGGTTGGGATCATAAGTAGGGCTGCTCACAAAAGCAAGGACCTCTCCGGTACTTGGTTCAATCGCGACAATACTGCCTACCTTATTTTTCAGCAGTTGTTCACCTAATTTCTGAATATCAATATCCAGTGAAGAAACCAGGGTTTCTCCTGAAATAGCCAGGGTATCAAATTTACCATTCAGATAACTTCCCTGGGGAACATTCCTTGCATTGTAAATCGTATTCTCCACACCCCGTTCACCTCTCAGGACATCATTATACTGACGTTCCACACCCGATTTTCCAATGTAATCTCCCGGGCGGTAATAGCCCTCACTCTCTTCAATGTCCTTATCTGAAACCTCTTTTACATAGCCGAAAAACTGTCCGGCTACACTGTCCGGATAATGTCTTACAGTTCTGTTCTGAGTTTCAAAGCCGATAAAACGGGAAAGTCTTTCCTGTAGTGCCGCATAGGTTTGTACTGATAACTGTTTCTCAAATACAGATCGCTGGTATTTGGACTGGTTTCTAGCTTTGTTAAAACGCTTGTGAAAGCCATCCATATCAATCCCTATAATCCTGCATAGCGCAAGAGTGTCAAATGGCTTAACCAGGCTGGGAGTGACCATCAGATCATACACAGGCTCATTCTGTACTAATACTTTGTTATTTCTATCTGTAATTACCCCACG
The DNA here is from genome assembly GCA_014302835.1 of Pedobacter sp. PAMC26386. GTDB lineage: Bacteria > Bacteroidota > Bacteroidia > Sphingobacteriales > Sphingobacteriaceae > Pedobacter. Next base: position 3,848,158 of record CP060294.1, on the reverse strand, counting down.
TGCCGGAAAAGTATATTTTTTACGCAGTACGTTACTGTTGGCTGATAAAAAATAACGGTCACTGGCCACTTGTATATAAAAAAGTTGCCCCAATAAAATAAGTGCAACTACTATGAACAGACCTTGTATAATATATTTTCGGTTGAATAGATTCTCCATTAGCGCATTTTTCTATTATAGAAGATAAATTCTATCAATATAACAGTGAATAAAGTAAAGATACCGCTAAGCAGGCATCTTAACAAAGTGTAAGAGAGTTCTGTTAATTTAAAAGCTTCTAATAAGAAAAGTACGATATGGTGCGCAAAGGTACAGAGCAGGGCATATAGCCCAAACCATTTAAACCCCATATTACCCAAAGTAGGTTCGGGTTCATCAAAATTGTCACGGCTTACGGTTACAGAAATAAATAAAATCCTAACAAAAACCAATGCCACACAAGCTGCAGTATGTACACCCAGGGTGTCATAGAAAACATCAAGTGTTAACCCTGTGCCAAATGCGATCAGGTATAAAATAACATTAGGCGTACTAAATGGCAGCAGCAGTAAAAATAAGATATAGGTGAAGGGAGTTGCCAGATCATAAAAGCTGAGGTTCCTTAACAAAAGAATTTGTATGGAAAGCAGAATGAACCACCTTAATATGTTGACTAATATGATTTTACTGTTCATTCGGCAATTTTGATTCTAAAGCTTTTTGTTCTTCTGCCAATTTATCTTTGATGACATACACATATTGTAAAGTGCTGAAATCGTTAAAAAGGTTAATCTGAATGGTCAGGAAATTATCCCCGGTTGAGATTCCCCTGTTACTGATCGTTCCTACCTGTATACCAGGAGGGAATGATCCAAAACCAGAGGTGATTACTGTATCCTTTAACTTTACTTTGAAGTGGTTGGGAACATCTTTGATAAAAGCTGTTCTGTAATCCGAATTGCGGTCACCCCAAACCAGTGAACCTAATGCTTTTGTTGATTTGATACTGACACTGATCTTGGCGTCTTTGTTTAACAAAGATTCTATCGTAGCCAGGTGAGGAGATACGTCACGGATAATACCAACTACACCTCTGCCCGCTGAGATTACAGCCATTCCACTTTCAATGCCATCTAAAGCACCTTTATTAATGGTAATGATATTATTTCTTAAAGTGATAGAATTTTTGATTACCCTGGCAGCGAGATAAGTGTACTGCACATGGGTAGCAGTATCTTTAACTACCGTATTTTTAGCACTGTCAATGTTTCTGAGTGCTAAAAGTGCAGTATTCAGTTTTGCATTTTCAAATGCAAGACTATCATTGACCGAGCCTAAATTCATGTACCGCTTAAATACATTCAATTTTTCATAGGCATGCCCTACAACTTCATTTGTAGAGTTAAAAGTCACACTCCTTTGGTAAGCATTGTTTTTAACAGTAAGGATGATACCAATGGTAAAAAAAATGACAAACAGGAAAAATGCGTTGTATCTGTTAATGAAAATCCAAAGGTTACGCATATTTCTTCCTTCTGTATTGAAATACAGCCCTCATCTTTTTTAATGATAAAATGTGAGCAGCTTTAAAACTGCTCACATTTTTATGCTGTATGTAATGATTAATTTATTGCATTAAAAACTTATAGCCACCGATGTTTTTCAGTGCGATACCAGTACCACGAACAACCGCACGCAGAGGATCTTCAGCTACGTGAACGGGAAGTTTAGTCTTAGCTGCTACACGTTTATCTAATCCGCGTAACAAAGCTCCACCACCTGTCAGGTATATACCAGTCTGGTAAATATCAGCTGAAAGTTCAGGAGGGGTAATCTCTAATGCTTTCAGAATTGCTTCTTCAATTTTAGAGATAGACTTATCTAAACAGTGCGCAATTTCAGTATAAGAAACCGTGATTTGTTTAGGTACGCCTGTCATTAAATCTCTTCCCTGAACTGCGAAATCCGCAGGTGGATCAGATAATTCAGGTAAAGCAGCACCAACCTCAATCTTGATTTTCTCCGCTGTACGGTCACCAATCATGATATTATGCTGACGACGGATATAATTTACGATATCTGAATCGAAGTTATCTCCCGCAACGCGGATAGACTGATCACAAACGATACCTGAAAGTGCAATTACAGCAATTTCAGTAGTACCACCGCCAATATCAATAATCATATTACCCATCGGTTCTTCTACGTCAATTCCGATACCTACAGCAGCTGCCATTGGTTCGTGAATCAGGTAAACTTCTTTAGCTCCGGCAATTTCTGCTGAATCTCTTACGGCACGTTTTTCAACTTCAGTAATTCCTGATGGAATACATATGACCATTCTTAAAGAAGGGAACATCCAGCCTTTACCACCGTTTAGCATACGGATCATTCCTTTGATCATAGCCTCAGCAGCGTTAAAGTCGGCGATAACACCATCTTTCAGTGGCCTTACGGTGCGGATGTTATCATGGGTTTTTCCCTCCATCTGCATCGCCTGACGGCCTATTGCGATAATTTTATTTGTTTGTCTGTCAAAAGCAACTATTGAAGGCTCATCAACAACCACTTTATCATTGTGTATTATCAGGGTGTTGGCGGTGCCTAGATCGATGGCAACCTCTTGTGTGAACCAGTTAAATAAACCCATTTATAGGTGATAAGTTAAGTATTAAAAATTCTGTATACTATTTAATGTAAAACTACGTCTTTTTATTGTATTCGCAGATAAAAAATTAGTGCTTAAAATGCCTGATGCCAGTGGTTACCATTGCGATACCTTTTTCGTTTGCCATGTTAATGGAATCAGCATCTTTAATGGAGCCGCCAGGTTGAAGAACCGCCGTAACACCTGCTTTAGCAGCAATTTCAACACAATCAGGGAAAGGGAAAAAAGCATCTGAAGCCATTACCGATCCAATTAAACTAAAGTTGAAAGCATCCGCTTTCACGATTGCTTGTTTCAAAGCATCGACTCTTGAAGTCTGCCCAACACCACTCGCCAGTAAAGTATTGTTCTTTACAAACACAATTGTGTTCGATTTAGTATGTTTTACAATTTTATTTGCGAAGAAAAGATCTTTTAAATCTGCGGCTGAAGGAGATTTCTCCGTAACAGTGACCATTTGATCAGCTCCTTCAATGATTAAATCTTTATCCTGCTCAATTACACCGTTCAATAAAGTTTTAAATTGTTTTTTACCTAATTCAAGATGATTACGCTGAAGAATTACTCTATTCTTTTTCGCTTTAAACAGTTCAACTGCTTGCGGCTGATAAGAGGGTGCAATTAAAACTTCGAAAAATAACTTGTTGATTTCGGTAGCTGTAGCCAGATCAATTTCACGGTTAGCAATCAATACACCGCCAAAAGCAGATATAGGATCGCAAGCCAATGCGTCATCCCATGCCTGTCCGATTGTATCTCTCGAAGCAATACCGCAAGCATTGGTGTGTTTTAAGATAGCGAAAGTAGGTTCGATAAATTCATCGATTAAACTTACTGCTGCATCCACATCAACCAAATTATTGTATGAAAGTTCTTTCCCGTTTAATTTAGTGAACATTTCATCCAGATCTCCGTAAAAAACACCTTGTTGATGTGGGTTTTCTCCGTAACGCAAAGTTTTTGCAGTGTTAATGCTTTGTTTGAATAAAGTAAGCGGCTCTTCTGTATTGAAGTAATTGAAAATCGCTGTATCATAATGAGAAGAAGTATGGAATGCATTTTTAGCATAAGCTTTACGCTGTGCTAAAGAAGTTTCTCCGTTTTGTTCTTCTAATTGTTTTTGTAAAGTAGCATAATCATCTTTTGAAGCCAGGATCACAACATCATTGAAGTTTTTTGCAGCGGCTCTGATTAGAGAAATACCACCAATGTCAATCTTTTCAATGATTTCCTCTTCAGAACCACCAGCTTTAAGTGTTTCTTCAAACGGATATAAATCAACGATAACCAGGTCGATTTCAGGAATTTCATATTCTTCAATCTGTGCCTTATCTTCCTTCAGATTTCTGCGGTTTAAAATGCCACCGAATACTTTTGGATGCAACGTTTTAACCCTTCCGCCTAAAATAGAGGGATATCCAGTCAGATCTTCAACAGCTGTAACAGGTAAATCCAAGTCTTTAATAAACTGTTCTGTTCCACCTGTAGAAAACAACTGAACACCTTGCTTTGCAAGCAAACGAACAAGTGGTTCTAGACCGTCTTTGTAATATACTGAGATTAAAGCGTTTTTGATCTTTATTTGTTGACTCATTGGGTGTGATTTTTGAGCCGCAAAAGTACCTATTTTTCTTTTAATGTCAAATGGTTATTTATAGTATTGTAAACCGGGTTTGATGTTTCTGATAATAACCTATAGAAACTCATCATTCCATTTTTTTTCCAAACAAAATTTCTGACGCAAAAACGGGTATTTCGTCCAGCTAATACCGTATTTATCATATAATATCATTTGGTGGCCTTTAATAATAGAAAGGCTGAAAGTAAACTTTAGCTCTTTGGTTACCATTAGTTATTTTCAGGAACCAATAGGTCTTTATAATCAAAATAATAAAGAAGGAACTTCCGCTAAATTGATGTCTACAAGTAAGGGGCTAAAAATAAAATAGGTATTGTGTGTTTGTAAACTACTACTTGTGAGGTAGTTGGTCGTTATATCTGTAATAAGTGAACTTTATGAAAATCTAAACATGGAAAATTTTGAAAAGAAAACGAAGCTAAGGGTATTAACAATTGCAATTATTGCTGGCTGTTTTGCACTGCTACAGACATCCTGTAAAAAACTCGAAGGCTTAGGTGGTGGTGGTGGTGGAAAAAGTAAAAAATTTGAGGCCTTAATAGCTTATAAAAAAAGCCCGCATCAAATCATGGCTGGCTATTACAGAACATGGGGTGACTCTCTGGTGGAAAATAACAGTGGGCAGAGAACTATGTTACAAATCCCGGATAGTGTAGACATAGTGAATGTCTTTGCGGATTATACCGCCCCTGATCACAAATACTGGACAGTTTTGAAGGATAAATATATCCCATATTTACACGAGCGTGGAACCAAAGTGGTTGTTACCTCTGGTATTCCCAGTGAGAGGGTTCCTGCTATGACTGCAGAGGAACTGAAAACATGGGTCGGGGGCTTCATTGCCGAAAACAATAAATATGATTATGATGGCATTGATCTTGATATGGAAAGTGGTGGGGGCACTACTGCGACTGGCCTTTTTGGTGGGTACTTTAGAGGAAATCAGCAAGATCTGGATAGAACATACAGCAAAATCGAAGCTTTATCTAAATATTTTGGACCTAAATCCGGAACAGGGAAACTATTTATCCTCGATCTCAATTATGCAAATCTACCTGCTCCTTTTCTTAAATCTATCGAAGGTTTTTTAGATTATGTATTTATGCAACGTTATTTTGGTGGGCAATTGGACCAGCTCTACACAGAAGGTTATGCAGGGAGTATACCGCCATCCAAATATATACTTGGTGCAAGCTTTGAAGATGGTTCGGCCAGAAAAGGATCCGTTCCTCTTTTTTATCAATATGCACGCTGGAACCCTAAAGAAGGGGCAAAAGGTGGTATATTCAGCTATGGCTTAGACGCCGACGGAACTTATAGTAATCCTTCTTATAGTTTTACAAAGAACGCCATACAAATACTCAACCCTGCAAAGAAAAAATAAAATGACTTAATTTATTAGCAGTATCATAATTAATGGTTACAAGCTATTCAAGGACACTGTGCTCTGATAGCTCGTAGCCATTTTGCCTCATTTTTGATGAATTATGAATTTTGAGAATTATATTCAATACAAGTAAGGGTGGCAATCCCCAGAATAATTTGTCCCTTTATTTAATGTAAAGTGTTTACTTGTAGTGTTATGTGATAGATTTTGTGTTTCGATAATTACCTTAATAACTTAGAGAAACCCAAGTTTGCAATTTTTTTCCAAACATAATTTCGGACATAAAAACGGGTAGTTTTTCCAGTTAACTTTGGTGAATTCAGGAGATTTTAAGTTAAAACAGGCGTTCGTGTATATATTCCGGTAAAACTGATCACCTGATTATCTATTAGGACTGGAGGAGAATTTATGAATCTTGATAATTTTAAAATGAACGCTAGGGGTTTTATGTTTTTGTTCGTTTAAGTTACAAGTGTTGATTTTACAATATTAACTATGTAATTTAAGGTATGAAATTTTCAAATTTTAAGACTCTGGCTATGTTGTTGATTATTATGCCTTTAATGACAATGGCACAAAGCGGCGGACAAAGGAAATGCGATTTAGTCGTTGTATTGATTAAAAAATATATTGCCGAAAAAAGACCTGATATGATCTATTCTTTGGGTAGTAAGGAATATAAAGCTGCAATCAGTCAGGTGAAATTTAACAATGTTGTTGAAAAACATATCTATATTTTGGGGAAAATTAAAGAATCCTCTTTTATTGGCTTCAAGAAAGATCTGAGTAAATATAAACGGGAATTTGAAGCTGGAAATATAGAGCTTTCTTTATCTATTGATAAAAACAATAAACTAAGAAAACTATCTTTTTTACCTTTTGAACCGGTAGTTACCCAAAAGACTACACTAGCTCCTTCTTCTAATCCTTTGAAATTAAAATTGGATAAGGAGGTTGATACTTTGGAAAGGATTTATATCCAGAATTCAAATATTGTAGGTTTGAGCATTGGGGTTATAAAAGACGGACAAACTTATACATACGGATATGGATCTACTCAAAAGAAAAATGGAGAGCTTCCTGATGCTAATACTATTTTTGAAATCGGTTCCATTAGCAAAACATTTACTGCTCAACTATTAGCGTACTATGTTAATGAAAGGAAAATTAGCTTAATGGATCCGATTACGAAATATCTGCCGGACTCATTAGCAGCAAATCCTGAGCTACAAAAAATAAAGATTGTGAACTTAAGTAACCATACTTCTGGATTAGTTCGCTTGTCAGATAATATTATCAATAAGAATCTTGACGCTGTTAATCCTTATAGAAACTATACCAGACAATTACTTTTTAGCCATCTTAAAACTTGCAAATTAGCTTCTGTCCCAGGAGAGCTTTATAGTTGTTCAAATATGGGTACTGGACTTTTGGGCGTAATTTTAGAGAGAATTAGTAGCAAAATTTACGAGGAGCTTGTTAAAGAAATTATAGCTGATCCGTTAAAAATGAAAAGTACATTTCAGCATTTAACTCCTGAATTAGAGAAGCGTTTTACTAAAGTCTAAATAATGAGGGAAAGGAGGTTAGGGCCTGGGATTTTGACGTACTTGTTGGTGCCGTAGGGCTTCGCTCTACAGTAAGTGATTTGCTGATTTATGCGAAAAATAATATTGATAGTGAAAATCCTGATTTAGCAAAAGCATTTGAGCTTACACATAAAGTTACTTTTTCGAAGGAACCAATGGTTGGTTTAGGCTGGCACATTATTGAATTAGCAGAAGACACTTGTTATTGGCATAGCGGCGGAACAGCCGGAAGCAGAAGCTTTTTAATCTTAGACTTAAAGAAAAAGGCCGCAGTAATAGTTCTTTCCAATTCTGAGGTTGAAACTGACAGTATTGGGGTAGGCATCTTTAGTAAATTATAATTTTTTAATAAAAAAGGCTGGTGAAGAAATTCATCAGTTTTTTTATTAATCTACTACGAAAGGTCCTGGCCTTTTATGGCTACTTTTAAAATATTAAATGTTTTTATACCATTTGGCATTTCCTATTGTATTGATCATAGCCTGAAATGTCTATTTATTGCAATTCCTAACGGAGGGAAGTCTGCGCGAAAACGAACAAATGATAATAGTTAGGAGCGTCCTGGAAGAACTAATCCTTTATCCCACCAGGGATTGCGTAAAGCAACATATAAGCAAGCATAAAGAATGTTATACATCCAGCAATGATAAGGCCAATTGCAGCTATAATTCGCCCGGCCTTTAAAATTGAAAAAGAACTGCTCTTATATAAATTTGGGTTGATTTTATAGGCATTAGTGGCTTTCATACTCAAGATCAGCGCCACAATACTAAAAACAAACCCTGGCAGTATATAGACGAAATATCCAAAAATGGACATAATGCTCAATACCAATATTAGCACGCTATATCTAAGAGGCTTTTGGATATATATTGGCTCAGAATTCATGGTTAGAAGCTTTTGATGATAAGATGAGCAAATGTAATTTTTTCATATCTAAATTTTTGCTGGTTGTAAGGATGATTAGATCATAATGGCATAAATTTACCAATTGCATCTAATTTTAAGCGCCGGCACGAAAACCTGAAAATAGGAATGAAATACAAGCAATTAAAAAAATTATAAGACCTGAAATATTAATCAATATCCAGCTCAACACATTCTGTTTAATTGAGACAGAAATAATAGCGCATAGTAAGGAGAGAATGAAGGAGTAGAGAGAAATATAAAAGGAGTAATCGTGGGAATTAGAAAATATAAATAAACCCAATCCCAGTAGTATTATAGAAGCTATGGCAGATAGATTAGAAAGAATAGGTTTATTAATCATAATGATGTTAAAATACTGGAGGTTATCCATTGTTAAATAGTTTTACAGCGGGATCGAAAGCAAAGGGATTTCCAATCCTGACGCCATCACACGGGTTTTGCTGCGGTGAATGATATTAGCCCAGAATCCGTATTTTTTTGGAACCATAATAAGCAGGTCAGCCTGGAATTCTTTAATCTCTTTTTCGATCTCTCGGATTACCATAACCGATTTAACATTCTTATAGTAATAAGTAATCCCATCTAATCCATCATCCAGTGCATTGACAACTGACGAGTGTTCATCCTCAGACCTTAATATTTCAAGTTTTTGGTCAACATTAAAAACCTCAACCCGTGCATCCAGGTCTAAAGCAACCTCTTTAATTCTTGCTAATACTTTTTTAGATAATCCGCGTAATACGTCGCAGGCAAAAAGCACTCTTTTTGCGCTCTCAAATCTGGCATTCTTGGGTACGGCCAATACTGGGAGTTTTAAGTTCTTAATGGCAAACGAAGTGGTATTTCCCCAAAGATCCTGTTCCAATGTTTTCTTTGGCATCCCCAGTACAATGAGTTCCGCTTGATATTTATTAATCACCTCTTTCAACTCGTCTTCAATAAATGAAAAAGCACACTCATGTCCCACTTCAATTTGATAAGCATAGGAAAGAGAAAAAGAACGTTCTAACAGACGAATCTCATTTTCAATCATTAATTCCTGAATATTCGAAGCGGGTAAAAGCGTGTTGGCTGCATGAAAAGGAATGACAAAGGAGTTAAATAAAATCAACCGTGCATTTTTATGCTTTGCAATTGCAGCAGCATATTCCACTGCATTTTCAGCAAGTATGGAAAAATCTGTTGCAGCAATTATTGTCATTAGACAGGGAGTATGTTGAATACCAATTTAGTCAGATTATTTTGTTCAAAGGTGAAAGTAAAATAATTTGACAAAAGAAAGGTATAAAGATTTTTACTCTGCCTTATTTTTTTATCTTTTTCAAAATACTCTCTACAATTCTTGGATAGTGTTGGTGTTCAAGTTGTTGTCCCTTGAATTTTACCATTTCCAAATTGTCATCTTTATCAATTTTATATTTGGCCTGGTAGATATATTCACCTTCATCATAATTTTCATTCACGTAGTGAATGGTGATGCCACCTTCAGTTTCGCCTGCGGCCAGTACTGCTTTGTGCACATGATCACCATACATTCCTTTACCACCAAATTTAGGCAGAATAGCTGGGTGAATATTGATAATACGTCCAGGATATTCTGCAATCAGGTTTTGAGGAATCAACCAAAGGAAACCAGCCAATACAATCAGGTCTATATCCAGGTTTTTCAACAGGTTAATTATAGATTCTGTCTGGTAAAACTCTTTTCTGTCGAAAATATGTGAAGGGATTTCAAAATTATCTGCACGCTGCAAAACGTAGGCATCAGGGTTATTGGTTAATACCAGCGCAATTTCTACTTCAGGACTGTGTTTGAACAGTTCCATAATTTTCTGGGCATTAGAACCCGAACCGGAGGCAAAGATTGCTATACGTTTTTTCATCTAGGGTGTTTTTATGGTATTCAGGCTGGTGTTCGCTGGTTTTCAGCTAGACTCCTCCCGACCCCCATATCAAGTGTTTTTTTGTCAAAAATAGTATTTTGAGCATTGAATGAAAGGGTTTACTAAGAATATATTCATTTTTTAACATAAAAGTTTCATTGTCACATCAATTTTTTCAGCATTTTTAACACCCATCCTTTTTTGCCGTAGGGCGGATAAATCATTCCTGACATATTTATGGAAGACTGAAATACAACCGCTCGCTCATGTGAAAATGCTTTGAAGCCAAAAATACCATGACAACTGCCAGCTCCACTTTCATTCACTCCGCCAAACGGTAAATTTGGATTAGAAATATGGATCAGAACATCGTTAATACAGGCTCCACCGGAGCTCGTACTTTTCAATAGATGTTTAATCTTTGCCTTATTTTCACTGAATATATACATCGCCAGTGGCTTACTTTTCCCATTAATAAACGCAATAGGAGTTTCCGGATCAGTATAAGGAATCACAGGTAGGACCGGTCCAAAGATCTCTTCCTGCATAATTTTGCTGTCAAAATTAACATTGCACAGGATGGTAGGGGAAATCGTATGTTCTAATATGACAGAATCTCCACCCCAGGCTATATCAGTGCCTTTATTTACGGCATCTTTGATTAAGGCAGTTAAGCGGTCGAAATGTTTCAGATTAATGATTTTTGCGTAAGTTGATTCATTCGTTAGATTGTTTTCATTCAGGAACATGCTTTTCGCTGCAGTTTTATAATGCGTTAGAAATTCTTCGATTTTTGATTGATGTACAAACACATAATCGGGGGCAATGCAAGTTTGTCCGGCATTGATCAATTTGCCCCAGGCAACTTTTGTAGCTGCATTTTTAATAACTGCGGTTTCATCAATAATGACTGGTGATTTTCCGCCTAGTTCCAGGGTAACTGAGGTGAGGTGTTCGGCAGCGGCCTTCATTACTATTTTTCCGACAGCTGTACTCCCCGTGAAAAAAATATGATCAAACGGAAGTTCCAGTAATGTTTTGGAAACGGATTCATCACCTTCAAAACAAGCGACTTCATCTTTTTTAAATACTTTTCCAATGATTTTAGCGATTACAGCACTTGTTGCAGCACTAAATTCAGAAGGTTTTAATATCGCACAATTGCCCGCGGCAATAGCCGAGGTTAAAGGGCTCATCATTAACTGGAATGGATAATTCCATGGCGAAATAATTAAGCAGACACCTTTTGGCTCATAATAAATCCTGTTTTTGGCTAGTAAGCTCGCGATACTTTTACCCGCATGTCTGGGCTGCATCCAGTTTTTGAGATTTTTGATTGCGAAATCTATTTCGCTGTAGGTAAAGATCAGTTCTGTGACCGCAGCCTCAAACTTGCTTTTTCTTAAGTCAGTTTGCAAAGCCATGTAAATTTCTTCCTCGTACTTCTCAATCGTCAATTTTAATAAATGTAATTTATCAATTCGCTCGGTAGCTGTACTCAGTCTGAGGGTATATTTATTCTTTTGCTGAGCTTCAAAAAGGGTGTTGATTATGTTTGTCATCGCCTTAGAGCAGTTGTTAAGAGAGCGTTAAATTATTGAATAATTTGTACTGGTTAACATGAATTTACGAAAAGAAAAGCAATTACACATAAGCTTGATTTTGCGTGTTTATAACTGATTGATATACAGTATTTAATGTCACTTCCTTCGGACATGGTTCGGAGATGATTCGGGCATCATTTGGATGTCATTCGGTCTAGACCGAATAAACAGCGAATAAAAGCCGTAGAACCTGCTTTTGATCAGTTATCTGTTATATATTATCTATTGTGGAAATCGCATCCTGAAGTTTAATTGATGAATTTTAAAAAGCTATAACGGTTAATCTGAAAAATGATTAAATTGAATACCTGTATTTAATTGCTTCTCATGTCAGTGATCGCGTCTTTTCGGGTTAATTCTATGTTTAAAATGGCTTTAGAAAGTCGTTTTTCTTTACTTGATACCCCGCGGGATAAAAATATATTTATTCTGATCATTTTTGTTTTTAGTCTCCTTTTCATGGATACTTTTATTCCTTTTAATATCAATAAGTGGTATGATCTAAGTCAACTATCTCTATTTGAGATCATTTGTGTCTTTTCTTTTTTTGGAGCTTTAACTCTTGTCTTTACTCAATATGGTCTGCGAAAATGGCTGCATTTAAAAATGCTGAACTGTATACAATATATTTTGTGGGTGATTGGTGAAATTATGATTTTAACAATCGTCATGCTGGCGATTGACTGGCTGCTCAATAAACACCCCGATTTAACGCTTGACTATTACCTGGTTACTTTTAAGTATACGCTGCTAATTGCCATTATTCCCTATATAGTTTCTCTTTTGGTTTTATTTGCTTTACAAAAACATCAGCTGGCCAGGTTCCTTTCAAAGATGAAAGATGCAAAGCCGCTTTCATACAATCTGCCCATAGAAGATGAAAAAGGAAAGGTGGTGCTAACACTGCATCCGGATCATTTGCTGTTTTTCAAATCAGAAGATAACTATGTAGATGTCTATTATCTGATGGGTGGAAAAGTCAGAAAAGAACTCATCAGAACTACCTTAAAGAAAATTGAAGAAAAGTGTCATTATTCGGGGCTGATCAGAGTTCACCGCTCTTATACGATCAATGTCAAACACATCTCGTCTTCCCGGAAAACGGCCAAAGGATATCTGGTGCAATTTGATCTTTTACCCGATTTACAGATTCCGGTATCAGCCTCTTATCAAAAACAATTTGCGGCTTTCCCGTTCACCCCATAATCGCGGTACTTCGTCCCAAAATAGGCTGTAATGGATAGGATTGATGGTGAGGTGAATTATATTGCACCTAACCAAAACTAATCCTAAATCAACCTGGCATGAAAAAAAACGTGTTATGCTTTCTGCTATTCTCCATTTTTATTATTGCTGATTTAAAGGCGCAAGTCATTAGAGGAATCCTCAAAAACGAGGTCACGCAAGAACCTGCCTACGCCGTATCTATTCATGTGAAAAATTCGACAGAGGGAACCTATTCAGATGACCGTGGAAGGTTTCAGCTGGTTACAAAAAAGAAACTTCCTTTAACACTGCTGGTTTCTTCTATTGGTTTTGAAACGAAAGAGGTGCAAGTACAGAATTTCAATCTGCTAGTTGAAATCTCACTTAAACCTACTTCTATTTTAGGGCAGGAAGTTGTGGTGTCTGCAAGCCGGGTAGTACAGAGAAAACTGTCCTCCCCGGTTACGATTGAACAAATTAACAGTAAAGAGATTTCCAGCTCGCCACAATTGAATTATATAGATATGCTACAGGGGCTTAAAGGAGTGGATGTAACGGTATCCAGTATTGGTTTTACCAGTATATCAACAAGAGGCTTTAATACCAGTGGAAATACGAATTTCACACAAATCGTAGATGGAATGGATAACCAGGCACCTGGACTTAATTTTCCGCTCGGCTCGGCTATTAGTTTAACTCAGCTTGATGTAGATAATATTGAAGTGCTTTCTGGAGCTTCTTCAGCATTATATGGCTCCAGGGGATTAAATGGAACAATGGTCATGTCGGGTAAAAACCCATTTAAATACCAGGGTTTGAGTGTGTTGATTACCCAGGGAATTAACCATGTTGGAAATAATAAAAGTAATGACCCGGTAGGTGCATCTCCTTATTATGACTGGACAATCCGTTATGCAAAAAAGATCAATGAAAAGCTGGCTTTTAAAATTAACATGCAATATACACAGGCTAAGGATTGGGTAGCGACCGATTCAACCAATAAAAATGGAAGTGGAACACGGTTCACTGATCCGAATTATAATGGTGTAAATTATTATGGAGGCGCGACTTCTACAGATATAAATCCGTTTTTACAAGGAGCTCTTGCAGGAAATCCTGCCTTGGCTCCAATTATTGATCCGTTGCTGGCAAAGCCCAATTATATTTCCAGAACGGGTTATCCGGAATACGGTTACCTGGATAATAAAGCCAGGATGTTTAAACTCAATGCTGAACTCCGATATAAAATCAACCCCAGGTTAGAAGCGATTTTATCAGGTACTTATGGTACAGGAAATGTGGTTTATACTAATGATACCCGTTATCAGCTCAAAGATTTTAAGGTAGGTCAGTACAGACTGGAGTTGAAAAGTGACAAATGGTTTGTACGTGGTTATACCACGCAGGAGAATTCTGGACATACCATTATTGCCGGACCAACTGCGCAGTATATTAATGAAGCCTGGAAAACAAGCTATGATGGCAATACGGGGGGCTGGTATCCGGAATATACTTCTGCATTGTTGAATGCGTTGGCGGGTGGGGCGAATTTGAATGACGCACATCTGGCCGCCAGAAATTTTGCCGATCAGGGAAGGGTAGAGTTGGGAAGCCAGCGATTCAATGAATTAAAAGATAAAATTACGGGCACACCCATTTCTGAAGGTGGAACGCTGTTTTTAGATCGCAGTAAGTTGTATAATGCGGAAGGGCAGTATAATTTTTCGGAACTGGTTAAATTTATGAGTGTGATTGCTGGTGTAAACTGGAGATTGTATAGTTTAGATAGTAAGAACACACTGTTCCCGGATAAAGATAAACCTATCCAGGTAAAAGAATACAGTGCTTATATTCAGTTGGGCAAGAAACTTGCTCAGGACAGGTTGAATATCAGTACATCTTTCAGGTATGACAAAAACACCCTGTTCTCTTCTCCTAAAGTTACTTCCAGGGCATCTTTGGTTTATGAGGTTGCTAAAGAGAATTTTATCCGGTTTTCTTATCAGAATGCGTACAGTTTTCCTTCCAATATTCAGGCTTTACAAAATACACTGAACGGATATAATAGTTACGCATCCGGCGGGTCTTCTTTCCTGTTAAATGATATTTATCATTTTGATCAGCATCCACCATATACATTGGAAAGCGTTTCTGCTTATCAGCAGTCAGGCGATGCCTCTGTATTGAAGAAATTTGCTTATAATGATATTAAACCTCAGTCTGTAAATGCTTTTGAACTGGGTTATGCTGCATTGATCGGGAAAAGGGTCTTATTCGATGTATTGGGATATTTTTCCACCTGGAAGAATTTTATTGGGTATGCAAATGTAGCGAATACACCAGGCACCGATGATGTGACTGCCTTTAAAGATCACAGTACCTATGTACAATATAATATCGCTTTTAATGGCGGGCAGACGGTAAATACTTATGGTTATGCTGCCAGTGTCAGTGTTGATTTATCTCATAATTTTCTGGCTAAGCTGAATTACTTTTCTGATTTCCTGAAAAACAAGAACAATACCCAGGTCAATAATTTCAATACACCTAGTTATCATATCAATATGGAGTTTGGAAATAGTGGGTTTGGAAAAAAAGAAGTTTGGTCTTTTAGTACTTCTATGCGCTATAAACCAGGTTATTTCTATGTGGTTACCGGAGGGCTGGCCGAAGGGCAGGTTCCTTCATCTGCCGTGATCGATGCCCAGATAAGCTATAAATTAATTAAAGCCCGGTCTGCCATAAAAATGGGAGCGACCAATATTACCAATAAATATTATTCTACTGGTGTAGCTAATCCGAATATCGGGGGAGTGTATTATGTAACCTATGCTTATAATGTGTTATAAAAAGATAAACCTTTTAAATAAGCTGATATGAAACATCTATTTCGACTAACTTTTCTACTTTCTCTAGTCGTGGCCACCTTGCAATTCTCCTGTACCGGCCCGAAGACACCTAAAGATGAATATAAAATAACCCTGACTTTTAAACCGGGAGAAGAAGCCAAAATTGCCGAAGCCTTTTTAAGTATTAAAGATAGTACACTCATTTTGTTAAAGGAGGGGGTTTATCAGTTTGATAATTTAAGTATAGCCCAGGTTAATTACATCAGGATACAGGGCGAAGGACATGATAAAACTATTCTTGATTTTAAACAGCAAAGCCAGGGAGGAGAGGGAATCAGGGTCACCAACGTAAAACATTTTACCATTGATGGGATGACGATCAAAGATTCAAAAGGAGACTTACTGAAAATCAACAAAAGCCGTGATATAGTGATTACTAATCTTCATGCAGTGTGGAGTAAGGCTGATTCTACAAGTGGTGGTTATGCGATTTATCCAGTCTTGTGTAAGAATATATTAATTGAGAACTGTTACACCGAAGGGTCTTCGGATGCGGGTATTTATGTAGGACAAACAGATAGTGCGATTGTGCGGATGTGCAAGGCGGCTAAGAATGTAGCTGGCTGTGAAATTGAGAATACTTCCCATGCACAGGTTTATGATAATGAGTTTTATAATAATACAGCAGGTTTCTTAGTTTTTGATCTGCCGGATCTTTCCAAAAGAGGTGGGCATGTTAAAGCCTATAACAATTATATTCATGATAATAATTTCAGGAATTTTGCAAAGGCCGGGAGTTTTGGAACAACCTGGGGCGTAGGTAATGCGTCTCCTGGTTCTGGAATTATCATATTGGCAGCATCTGATATAGAGATTTATAATAACCGTATTCTCAATAATAACTCTTCTGCAATTACGATCGCGTCTGGTTTTGCTGTTGATGCTAAAGCTGGAGAAAAGATAAATGCTAATTATTTTCCCATTGCTAAAAATATATACATCCATAACAATAGGATAACGATGGGGGCGGCTTTTCCAAAACCAGCTTATGAACACCGGATTGGTCAGACACTAATTGCAATTGAACAGCAACTAAATAAGCTTGATCCTGCGCGGAAAAATAAGAGGATACCTTTTATCATGTATGATGGGATTTCAAGTAATATCCTGACCAAAAGAGCTGCTTTAAATCCAGATTCCATCTGTATCAGCCAAATGGGGGATAATGTATTTGTGAATGCTGATTTTCTGAACCTGACTAACGTTCAGAACTGGCATCCTAACACGAATATTGCTCCGTTTAGCTGTAATCAAGTAGGTAAGTCACATTAAATTCAGAAATCAAATGCGTAAAACCTATATTTTTAGCAGCCTGCTCCTTTTTGCAGTGATATTATCAGTAGTGAGCGGGCAGGGCTGTAAGAATAAATCAACAGAAAATACCAGGCAGTCTGCAAAAGAGGATTTTCAATTTAAAGAAAAGCTGTCTGAATATGGTTTTTTTAAAGATAAACTAAATACGCTCAATCCCCGGGATGGTGTGCTGGGCTATGAACTCAGTACGCCATTATTTACTGATTATGCGGTTAAAAAGCGATTTATCGTTTTGCCAAAAGGGAAAGTAATCAAATATAATGCTACTGGTGTGCTTGATTTTCCGGATTCCACAATGATCATTAAGAATTTCGCTTATATCAATACTGCGCATCAGCAGATTTTGATCGAGACCCGTCTGCTGGTCAGAGACCCTAAAGATAAAAGCTGGAAAGTGATGAATTATCTATGGAATAAGGAGCAGACAGAAGCTGTCAGGCATATTACAGGTGGGAAAGTTCCGATCACTTTATTAGATAATGATAACCAAAAGTTATTTACTAATTACCAGGTTCCGAATACGAATGATTGCAAAAGATGTCATATTAAAGATGATATACTGATTCCGATTGGGCCAAAAGCCAGGAATCTGAATTTTACAGTTTCTGGTGAAAAAGAAAATCAGCTTCTGGCATGGGCCAGAAAAGGAATATTAACCGGGCTGCCAGCAATCTGCACGGTGGTAAAGTTGCCAAACTGGGCTGATAGTAAACATTATAGCTTAACGCAGCGTGCAAGAGCCTATCTGGATGTCAACTGTGCCCATTGTCATACTAAAGGAGGGGATGCTTATAATACAGGCTTGTTTTTGGAGTATGAGCAAACCAATCCTGATCATCTGGGAATGAAGAAAACACCGGTTTCTGCTGGTGGAGGGGCAGGTGGACTTGATTATGATGTGATTCCCGGGAATGCAGCGCATTCGATATTATTTTACCGGCTGAATAGTACTGAACCTGGAACTGCAATGCCGGAGCTTGCGCGAACTGTTATTCATAAAGAGGGTGTTAAACTAATTCGCCAATGGATAAACAGTTTGGCAAAAAAGCCGTAATTTGCGTCATCAGGCTAAACATTGTGAATCAATAATTTAAGAATCTTATAATCAGATTATACTATAATCAAGATTATTTAAAATATTTGTAATATCGTTTTGCATATTAAAAACATAAGTTCTATATTTGCAGTCCGAAAAAAGGATAAACAGGGTTTGTTGTTATCACCAGACCTTTACATATAAAAATATTATTATACTAGAAAATGGCAAATCATAAATCATCTTTAAAAAGAATCAGAGCAAACGCTACTAAACGTTTACGTAACAGATACCAAGCAAAAACTACTCGTACTTTTGTTAAAAGATTACGTGCATCTGTAGATAAAAAATCAGGTCAGGAGTTATTGCCTAAAGTGATTTCTATGTTAGATCGTTTAGCTAAGAAAAATGTTATTCACAAAAACAAAGCTGCAAACAACAAATCTAAGTTAACTAAATTTGTTAATGGCTTAAAATAGTAATAGCTTTACAATATTGTAAACGGGATAGGCTTTTGCTTATCCCGTTTTTTTGTTTATGGTAAAATATGAACAAAAAATAGGGATTAAATCTTTAGCACTGGCAGAACGTCCACGTGAAAAATTAATCATGAATGGCAGAAGACATCTGTCAGATGCAGAATTAATCGCTATTCTGATTGGCTCGGGGCACCGAACCGAAACTTCAGTAGAAGTTGGCCAGCGGATTCTTTTCAATTATAACAATGATCTTGATGTGTTGGGAAGAACATCAGTTGAAGATCTGACGCTTTTTAAGGGGATAGGCGAAGCTAAGGCATTGTCGATTATTGCTGCACTTGAACTTGGCAGGCGAAGGAGGGAGCAGGTGCCCGTTGAATTACCTCAGATTCATTCTTCCGGTGATGCTTTTGATCTGCTCCGGCCTTTACTGGCAGATCTGGATCATGAAGAATTCTGGATGCTGATTTTAAACAAAGCTAATTTTGTGATTTGTAAACATATGATTAGTAAAGGGGGGCAGGCCAGTACGACGGTTGATCCCAAAATTATCTTTGAAAAGGCGCTCAAAATGAAGGCGGCCTATATTATTCTTGCACATAATCATCCTTCGAATAACTGTCAGCCCAGCAAAGAAGATATCCTGGTCACCAAGAAACTGGTTGAAGCCGGTATGCTGATGGATACACCAATACTGGACCATCTCATCATCACCAATACAAAATTCTACAGCATGGCTGATCAGGAAATTATTTAATATCAATTCTTTGCTTGTTTATGTCCTAATAAATATACTACAAAGCATTATTTTATATCTTTGCATTTTAGAAGAAAATATAACATGAAGATATCATACAACTGGCTTAAACAATTCATACAAACTGACCTTAATCCGCAGGAACTTTCATTGATACTAACTAATATCGGTCTGGAAGTAGAAAGTGTTGAAAAAGTACAACCGGTAGTGGGTGGTCTGGAAGGATTAGTGATTGGTCATGTGCTTACCTGCGTTCAGCATTCTAATGCTGACAAGTTAAGAGTAACTACTGTAAATGTAGGTGGTGCTGAAGCGATACAAGTTGTATGTGGCGCGCCAAACGTAGCAGAAGGACAGAAAGTTGTGGTTGCTACTGTTGGTACTACTGTTTATCCGAATGAAGGTGAACCTTTTAAAATCAATAAATCAAAAATCAGAGGCGAAGTATCTGAAGGAATGATTTGTGCAGAAGATGAAATTGGCCTGGGAGGTTCTCATGCTGGCATTATGGTACTCGAAGCAGATGCATTAATCGGACAACCGGCTAAAGACTATTTCAAAATGGAAGATGATTATCTGTTTGAAATCGGATTGACGCCAAACAGGGCAGATGCAGCTTCGCATTTAGGTGTAGCCAGAGATTTAGCAGCTTACCTGAGAATTGATTTGAAAATGCCTGAGATTGCTTCTTTTAAAACAGCTCATGAAAATTTAACTATTGCAGTTGAAGTTGCTGATACTGCTGCCTGCCCGAGATATAGTAGTCTTTCGATCAGTGGTGTAACGGTTAAGACCTCTCCCGACTGGTTACAGGATAAATTAAAAGTAATCGGCATTCGCCCGATTAATAATATAGTTGATATTACTAATTATGTGCTTCATGGTTTAGGCCAGCCGCTTCATGCTTTTGATGCGGATCAGATTGCGGGTCAGAAAGTAATTGTAAAAAAATGTGCTGAAGGAACCCCGTTTGTTACTTTGGATGGGGTAGAACGTAAGTTGTCTGCAGAAGACCTGATGATCTGTGATACGGAAAAACCTTTGACTATTGCCGGTGTTTACGGTGGCAAGAATTCTGGTGTAAGTGCTGAAACAAAAAATATATTTTTAGAAAGTGCTTATTTTAATTCAGTATCTGTACGTAAAACGGCAAAGAGACACACTTTAAAAACTGATGCTTCTTTTCGTTATGAACGTGGTACTGATCCGGAAATGACGGTTACTGCTTTAAAATATGCTGCATTATTGATTCAGGAACTGGCAGGTGGAGAGATCTCTTCTGTAGTTTCAGATTTATACCCTCATCCGATTGCTCCTTTTGATGTAGAGGTGAGCTATAAAAATATCACCAGGTTAATTGGTGCAGCTATTCCAGACCAGGAAATACGAGATATTATTACTTCTCTGGGGATTACTGTTGCTTCAGAAACTGCAGAAAGTCTATTCTTAAAAGTTCCAAGCTTTAAAGTAGACGTTACCCGTGAATGTGATATCACTGAAGAGGTCTTAAGAATTTACGGATATAATAATATTGAGATACCTACTAAGGTTAACGCTTCAGTTACTTTTTCTGCTAAGCCCGATAAAGAGCAAACGCAGCATGTGATTGCTGATATGTTAACAGCAAACGGATATCTTGAAATCTGGTGTAACTCTCTGACTAAACTTGCTTATTCTAAAAATACTGAAGAAGCAGTTCAGATTCTGAATCCTTTAAGCTCAGATTTGAATGCAATGCGTCAGAGCTTGCTTACACCAGCACTGGAAAGTGTTGCGTATAACCAGAACAGAAAAAGCGGAGATGCTAAATTCTATGAGTTTGGTAAAACTTATCATTTGATAAATGATAAATATGTTGAACGTCCAAGATTAATGGTTGTGCTTTCAGGTTCGGATATTGCAGAGCAATGGAATCAGAAACCTGCTCCGGTAAGTTTCTATAATTTAAAAGCTACAGTAGATGCAATAATTGGCAGATTGGGAATTACTAACTACCAGACTGAAGAAGTAAGTGATGAGAACTTTGCTTTCGGTTTGAAGTACTTCAGAGGCCCGCAGACGATTGTGACCTTTGGTGCGGCAACTGTAGCAGATAAAAAACTGACTGATGTAGATAAAGATGTTTATTATGCAGATTTTGACTGGGCGTTATTACTTGATGTTATCAAAAAGAATAAAGTAATCTTCAAAGAGATTCCTAAGTATCCTGCAGTGAGAAGAGATCTTTCTATGCTGGTAGATACAGAGGTGACTTTCGATGCGTTGCAGACCATTGCTTTCAAAACAGAGAAGAAATTGCTGAAGAATGTTCAGATATTTGATGTGTATGTTGGCGATAAACTCCCGGAAAATAAGAAATCTTATGCATTGAGCTTTACCTTGCAGGACGATCAGCAGACTTTGACAGACAAGCAAATTGATGCAGTTATGCAAAAGATTATCGCTAACTTAGCCCAAACTGCCAAAGCAGAGATCAGAAAGTAATTTTATTTGTTACTTTTAGGAATATTATAAATACTATCAATTTTTAAATAAAAGATGTCTTCGGTTGCAGAACAATTAGATTCAGTATTACTTAAAGCAGCTCGGCTTATCGAGCTTTGTAATGCATTACAAGAGGAAAATGAGTTGTTAAAGCAGGAGAATTCATCTGTTAAGTTAGCATTGAATGCTGCTAAAACGAAGAACTCAGATTTGGATGAAAAGATGAGGGTACTTAAATTGGCGAAGAGTATTGAAGGAACAAGCGAGAAGACACTTGATATAAAGCAAAAAATTAACGATTTTGTGCGTGAAATCGATAAATGTGTAGTGTTGCTTAAAAAATAGAGATTACACGAAATTGAAACAAAGCTAAGAAATGGGAGAAATCTCGATAAAAATAACTATCTCGGACCGCATTTACCCTTTAAAGGTGAATACGGAAGAGGAAGAAATTGTAAGGCGGGCAGCCAAAATTATTAATGAGCGTATAAAGGACTATCAGGAAAATTATGCGGTCAGGGATAAACAGGATTTGCTATCTATGGCAGTATTGCATTATGCAACGGCTGTATTAAGGGTAGAAAATAAGGTGCAGGATCAAGATACTGCAGTAGCTGAAAAAGTTGAAGAATTAGATAGTTTACTGAACGATTTTTTCACCAAATAGGATCGTCCTTTAATTTCAAAAGCGTAATAGAAATTTAACCGTTGTTAAGTTTTTAGTTTCATTGTTTCGTAATCTTTAAATACAGGCGGGCAGCTGGGATCAGCGGCTTTTATCATTGCATGTATTTAGAGCGGTAACTCAGGAAACTTAAAACTTAATTGCGGTTTTTTTTTGGGTAAATTTAACAAAGATAATAAGAGGCCTGCATGAGCACACGGAATAGCTTATGTTTATGCATGTTTTTATATATAAATTAAAATGGAAATAATAGGAATAATTGGATATGTACTGGCCAGCTTAGTTGTTGGTATATTGGTGGGCAGATATTTGCTGCGCAGCCTGTTAAAAAAACAGGAAATTGCCGCACAGTCAAAAGTGAAGAAAATTTTAAAAGAGGCGGAAAGTAATGCTGAGATTTTAAAGAAAGACAGATTACTGGAAGCAAAAGAGAAGTTCTTGCAACTGAAGACTGAGCATGAGCAAGAAGTAAATGCGAAAAACAATCAGGTAAACCAGCGTGAGAATGCGATTAAACAGAAAGAACAATCTGTGAATCAACGTCTGGAAAATATGAACCGCAAGGAACAGGAACTTGATAACAGCAAGAAAAACCTGGATAAACAAACTGATATCGCGATTAAGAAACAGGAAGAAGTTGACCTGTTGAAAAATCAACATGTAAAACAATTGGAAACTATTGCTGGATTAAGTGCAGAAGAAGCGAAAAACCAGTTAGTAGAAAACATGAAGCAGGAAGCGAGAACTCAAGCAATGATCCAAGTAAAGGATATAGTTGATGAGGCGAGACTGACTGCGACGAAAGAAGCCAAAAAGGTCGTTATACAAACTATTCAGCGTACAGCTGTGGAGGCGGCAATCGAAAATACAGTATCTATTTTTCATATCGAAAGTGACGAGATCAAAGGTCGTGTCATTGGACGTGAAGGAAGAAATATCCGCGCGCTTGAAGCAGCGACTGGTATTGAGATTATTGTGGATGATACACCTGAGGCAATTATCCTTTCAGGTTTTGACCCGGTAAGAAGAGAGATCGCTCGTTTAGCATTGCACCGTCTGGTAACTGACGGACGTATTCACCCGGCACGTATTGAAGAAGTGGTTGCGAAAACGAAAAAACAAATTGAAGACGAAATCGTAGAGATTGGTGAACGTACGGTAATTGATTTAGGTATTCACGGTCTTCACCCTGAGTTAATCAGAATGGTTGGACGTATGCGTTACCGTTCTTCTTATGGACAGAATCTATTGCATCACTCTCGTGAGGTCGCTAATTTTTGTGCAACAATGGCAGCAGAATTAGGCTTAAATGCGAAAATGGCGAAACGTGCAGGATTACTTCATGATATAGGTAAAGTTCCTGATGATAATCCTGAATTACCACATGCTATTTTAGGAATGCAGCTTGCAGAGAAATATAAGGAACATCCTGAAATTTGTAATGCAATTGGAGCTCACCATGATGAAATTGAAATGACTTCTATGATCTCACCGATTATACAAGCTTGCGATGCTATCTCTGGTGCCCGTCCTGGTGCAAGACGTGAGGTCGTTGAAAGTTATATCAAACGTTTAAAAGAATTAGAAGAACTAGCCCTCTCTTATCCTGGTGTTGAAAAAACTTTTGCTATCCAGGCAGGTAGAGAGTTAAGAGTTGTTGTGGAGAGTGAAAGAGTAACTGATCAGCAGGCTGAATTACTTGCTGCTGATATTTCTAACCGTATTCAAACAGAGATGACTTACCCAGGTCAGATTAAGGTTACAGTGATCAGGGAAACTAGATCAGTTGCTTTTGCGAAGTAAGCAGAACTTGTAAATATTATTAATGAAAGCGGTAGATTATTCTATCGCTTTTTTTATTTTTATAGTATGAAACTATCTTGTTTATTGGATAGCTTCGTGCCCTATTATAAACAAAACTAAACAGATGAAAAAGCAAAAAGTCCAGACTGTGAGAGCGGAGAATAAAAAGGAAGTAGATATTTTGTTTGATACGTATTCAGAAAGTCATCAGAATCCATCTAATGAACTGATTCACTGGGTTTGTGTTCCATTAATTGTTTTTAGTTTATTAGGCCTGATCTGGGCTATTCCTTTCCCTACTCTTGGTTTCTTAGGGAAATATAATGGATTTGTGAACTGGGCTTCTTTTTTGATTGCTTTTTCTGGTTACTACTATTACCGCTTATCACCAGTACTTTCTTACATGATGATCTTATTGATCTTTGCTGCGGCATTTATTATTGTACAGCTGGAAAAATGGGCATTGGCCGGAGGACCAGCCCTGTGGTTGGTTTGTGTGGTTATTTTTGTGCTTTCTTGGATCGGCCAGTTCATTGGTCACAAAATAGAAGGAAAAAAGCCTTCATTTTTGCAAGATGTTAAGTTTCTGTTAATCGGTCCGATCTGGTTATTACACTTCGTTTGTCTTAAAGTTGGACTGAAATATTAATGTGCATGATTTAGTCAACTGGCTATGCCAGTGATTCAAATAAAATAATGTAAAATAACGAAGCCGCTGAGTGTCACTCAGCGGCTTCGTTATGTAATATATACCGATTTGTGCCGACTTAACGTAAGCTTAATATTGTGGAAACACTATTTTAAGACTTCTTGTAATTGTTTAGAAATATTATTTAGACAAAAAAACCTTTTTTTTTGTATCGTAAAGACTCTTTTTGAGCTGTTTTTAATGGGTTTTTAATCCATCTATAATTTAATATTAACTCATAGGCTCATTCATGTGAAATTAATATTAACGTCATATTGCAGCCCTAGTTTTACAAAAAAAAACAGAAGCAAGAAAAATGAAAAAATTTCTAACAATTAATCTCTCCTGCGTAATTCTTACTTTCCTCCTTTTTATTGGGTTAGGTGTGAATGCTCAGGTAACGACATCCAGCGTTAATGGTAAAATTAAAGATGCAAAAGGACAGACTATTCCTGGAGCGAGTGTTTTGGTTTTACATACTCCTACAGGAACTAAATATGGTGCAGTTACCGGATCGGATGGATATTTCCGTATCAATAACTTAAATCCTGGTGGACCATACAAAATCACTGTTACTTATGTTGGTTATAACAAACAGGAAAAAGAAATCAGCAGCCTTGGTTTAGGTACTGATCAAAGGATGGACTTCACCCTTACAGATGAAGGGCAGCAACTGAGTGAGGTTACTGTTAAAGGTAAAAGAGGTGGTGTTAAGGTTGGAGCAGGTACGCAGATTGGCGAAGAGCAAATCAAAAATATGCCTACTGTGAGCAGAAGCTTAACGGATTTAACTCGTACAACTCCACAAGGAAGTAAGGATAACTCATTTATGGGAACCAACTTCAGATACAATAACGTAACCATTGATGGTGCAATTAATAATGATGCAATAGGTTTTAGTCCTTCATTAGGTGGTCAGAGTGGAAGCTCTGGTATGCCAGGTAGCAGTACAAGAACAAATCCGGTATCAATTGATGCAATTCAGGATGTTCAGGTTCTATTAGCTCCTTACGATGTTAAGATTGGTAACTTTACTGGTGGTAGTGTGAATGCGGTAACCCGTTCAGGTACAAATGATGTATCAGGATCTATTTATGGTTATGGCCGTAACGCAAGTTTAATTGGTAAAAATAAAGCTGGTGATGGATCAAAAGAGCCTTCGGCTTTCCATGATTATCAGACTGGTTTCAGATTAGGCTTCCCTATTATTAAAAATAAATTATTCTTCTTTACCAATGAGGAGATTACACGTCGTCAAGATCCTGTGATTCTTGCGGCTGGTTCTCCGGATAATACCGTGATTACTTTAGATCAGGCGCAAAAGATTTCTGATTTAATGAAAAACAAATATGGTGTAGATGTTGGTTCTTATGGTAATTATAACATTTACGCCAAATCAAATAAATTCTTCAACCGTGTGGATTGGAATATCAACGATAAAAATCAGTTGACTATTCGTAACAACACGATTACTTCTGAAGCAACTAACTTAGAGCGTGATCAATCAAACTTCAGGTTTGGTGGTATTGATTATAAACAAACAAATAATCAAAGTTCTACAGTTGCTGAATTGAAAAGCAGAATCAATAATGATATGTCAAATAGTTTAGTGGTTGGTTATTCAAGTATTCATGACTTTAGAGATCCAACTTCTAATCCTGCATTACCACAGATTGAAATTGGTGGTGGAAATGGTGGAACAATTTTCTTAGGAACAGACCGTGAAGCAAGTATTTTCAATATGAAACAAAAGACATTTGAATTTACTGACAACTTTACTTTAACTAAAGGAAAACACACATTTACATTTGGTACACACAATGAGTTGTATAACATTACTTACGGTTTTGTGAATGCATGGAATGGTCGTATATCCTATAAAGATGTTGATGGTTTCTTAGCTGGTACTCCTACCCGTGTTCGTACCAATTTTAACTATGCTGACAATACCAGGGATAACATTATGGCTAACCCACCAGCACAGTTCAAGTTAAATATGTATAGCGTATATGGAGAAGATCAATGGCAGGTGTCTGATCGTTTCAAGCTGACTTATGGTTTAAGATTTGATTTAGCTGATATGCCAAATAAACAACCGTTAAGTTCAAAAACAACAGGTGCTCCGGTTGATCCTAATTATGGTACTACTTATACCTATACACAACCAAGTCAGATTAAAAATAGCTTTTTCGGACAGGTACAGATCTCTCCTCGTGTTGGATTCAACTTCGATGTATTGGGTGACCAGAGCTTGATTATGCGTGGTGGTAGCGGTTTATTCACGGGTAGAGTTCCTTTTGCATGGCTAGGATATGCTTATTACAACAATGGGGTAACTTATGGTGCATATGATAATAAATCATCACAGATTGCATTTACCCCAGGAAGTGATCCTATCAGAGATGCTTTAAATGGCAATGGTGAGGCAGGATATGTTTCTAAACAAGTGGATAAAAATGGTAAACCAATCAATGTAAATGATGCAAATGGTCAAACTCAGGTTGATTTAATTGATAACAACTTCAAAATGCCTAAAACATGGAGAAGTAGTTTAGCTTTTGATTATAAAACTGAAAATCAGTGGAAATTCACAGTTGAAGGTATTTATACTAAAGTCATCAATGATTTGAAATTTCAACAGATTAACATTGTAGATAATCCTACTTACATGATTTATGATACGCAGCATCAACAACCAATTTACGTCAGTACGGCTAAGAATAATCCGGCATATACGAATGCGTACCTGCTTTCAAATACAAGCAAAGGTTACCGTTACAGTGTAACAGGTCAGGTTGCTAAATCTTTCCCTTTTGGTTTAGATGTAATGGCAGCTTATACTTATGGACAATCTAAAGATGTGACTAACGGTATCAGAAATTCAATGGAGTCTAACTGGCAGTTGAATCAGGCTTTGAGCCCTAATAATCCTCAGTTAGCTACTTCCAATTTTGATATTCGTAACCGTATCGTATCAACGGTGAATTATAAAGTAGCCTGGGATAAAGCTAACAAATATGTATCTAGCTTCTCTCTTTTCTATAGTGCGCAATCAGGTTCTCCATATTCTTACGGATTCCTGAATACTACAATCAATGGGACAGGGCAGAACGTAAGTTTAGTTTATATTCCTAAAGCAGGAGAAACTATTAACTTCTTTAAAGATAGACCAGCAGCTGGAACTACACCAGCTATTAGTGCTGTGCAGCAGGCCGCTCAATTTGATAACCTTATTGATGGTGACAAATATCTTAAAACAAGAAGAGGTAACTTTACAGAAAGAAATGCTGCACGGACACCTTGGAATACCCAATTAGACTTCCGTTTTGCTCAGGATATCAGGATCATAGAGAATGGTTCACATAAGCATACTTTAACATTTACTTATGATATCGTTAACTTAACTAACTTGTTAAATAAAAACTGGGGTGTCCAGTATTTCTCTCCTAACACTTATAATTCAATGGCAAGTGTTGGTTTGAGTACTACAACTGGTGGGGCTGGTAATGCAACAACTTACCCTACTTATACCTTCGATCAGAAGAACGCAAGTACTTATTCAAAAGACTTCTTTGCATCTCGTTTCCAAATGCAGTTTGGCTTGAGATACAGCTTCTAGTAAATACTTAAATCCTTTTTAAGAAAGGCAAGATTGAAAAACCTTATCTATTAATTTAGATAAGGTTTTTTTGTATGCAATAAAATCATATTTGTAAATGGGGCGGAACCCCCTGTAAATCTGTTGTATTGGTCCATAAATTATGGTTTGTTCATTTGATAAGTCTATAGGTGTTACAGATTTTATGCAAAGCATAGTATTAAGTTTATTGATTTTTTAGTATTGGGGGAGGATTGGTTTTGGCTCAGCAAAAAGGAGTTGCGCAGCAGGAGTTTACCATCAAAGGGAAAATAGGCGTTTTCAATTCACGCGCAAAAGTTTATTTGGAATGTTCGGATAAGAAAGCAATAGATTCTATACCGGCGTAAATGGTGTCTTCGAGTTTAAAGGCAAGATAAAGAGTCCGGAGCTGGTATACATCACTTTGGATAGGGATGGGTATTGGAAAAGCTAAGACGGGACTGTTGGATAATCCAGATGAACTCAAAGTGTTTATAGGCAATGTGGATATCAATATTGCCGCTGAGGATTCCGTTAATACACGAAACGGTGCCTGAGGCAAATATTCATAGGAATACACGGTCTATAATCAATTCATAGGTGGAACCGTAGATGTTGCCTACGGGAATTACCGTAACAGAATTGCTCCCACTTTATGGAGAGCGTATTCATTTACCAAAGGTTTTGATGAATATATGCATCAGTTCAAAACCGAACGCTATGAAAAACAATTACAGTTTATCCATAATCATCCGCAATCTTTTTTCAGTTTGTATGCATTGACAGATATTACCAGGGAAGGCAGGAGAAGTGATATGCTAAGAACAGATGCTACCTACCGGTCTATCGACCCAAAATTACGGAACATGAAAGAGGGGCAGCGTATAGGCGGGCTTATCCGTTTAAGGATGTCTGGATCTGTTGAACCTGACTTTACTTTATATGATGTATATGGGAAATCAGTTTCCCTTTCTGCTTTTCGTGGTAATTACGTAGCCCTTTATTTTTGGGTAACTGGAAATGATCTGATCATAGCAGAAAACTATAGAATGATCAAAGCGTTCAAACGCTATAAGGACAAGAATTTCAAGATAATCAGTATCTCTCTAAATCCTGTCAAAAGAAAAAAGACCTGGGAAAAAGAAGTTAAAGAAAATCGATTGGCCTGGATACAAGTCTGAGGATTAAAGTCCGGACCCTTGCTACAGAAAAGCTATGTGGAACTATGGAACTCCGGAAAGCATTGTCGTTGCCCCGGATGGAAAGGGTGTGGTCAGAGATTTAAATGGGGTCGAATTGCAGTATCAGCTGGCGACATATTTCAAATAGCCGATATGTTATTAATGTATAGAAATGTTTAACACAGATAATCAATTCTTAATCTTGACTTAACATATGGCCTCTATATTTGTGGTGTAAATATTTGGTTAGTATTTATCAAGTTTAGGTTTAGTTGATAACAAAATAGCCCGGGTGGATGTCCGGGCTATTTGTATTTTAAAAATTTTTACCAATTTTCTCCAGCATTTCTGCTGGGATACTTTGCATATCCACCACAAGAAATCCATCCAGGCAATCTGAAAACTTCGGATCTATATTAAAACAGATAATTTTAGCATTGAGATTCAGGTACTGTCTTAACAGCACAGGAATTTTAATATGTGTATTTTCAATATCAGATATCAAGACATCAAGATCTTTTAACGAATCACTGCTTTCAATCAATAAATCTTTGTCTATAGCAGATAAGTCAGCCTTGAATTTATTTCTTGGTCTTACATATTGTCCCAGTTCATAATCAAAATGGTTCTTGGTGATGAAATCAACAATCAGTGATTTAGAAAATTTAGAGAAGTTATTACTGATGCTAACCGGGCCGAACATGTAACGGTATTGCGGGTTATCCAAAAGATACTTTAAGATGCCTTTCCAAAGGAGGAACAGTGGTAAAGCTTTTTGCTGATATTCTTTACGGATCCATGAGCGCCCAAGTTCAATTCCTTGTTGTAAGACAGGATAAAATGGTTCTTTGATTTTAAAGAGCTCTGATAGATAGAATCCTCTTTTTCCCAATGTATTTAAAATCTCATCACCTTTGCCAATCCTGTAAGCACCAACAATATTTTGCTGATCTTTATCCCAGATAAATAAATGATGATAATAGATATCATAGTTATCAAGATCTATCTTTTTATTGGAACCTTCACCTACTTCTCTGAAAGTGATTTCTCTCAAACGGCCAATTTCTCTTAATATATTTGGGATATTAGCCGAAGGGCTAATATAAACTTCATAGTTTTTTTCTGACCAGACACGGTAGGCTTCCAACTCGTCAATCTCTTCAATGATGCTGGCCCTGGAAGTTTCCTCAATAATCGGTTCGGGAGTTTTTTTAATCTTGAAAAGATTGATTGGGTTAAATAATTTCCTTTCCTGTTCTATACTTGTACCCAGTGCATAAGTACGTGCACGAAGGAAATCCAGTAATTTGTTTGTATTGTTACGGTAAGAGATATCTTCAATATGAATTGGTTTCCCAATTCTGACTTTAATCTTTAATCCTTGTTTATTTAAAAACTCGGAAGGTAATTTTGCCGTGCGAAGGGTCGGGTGAATAAAACTAAGAATATTGAATAGTACACCATTATTACCATGGAAATAAATCGGTACTACCGGTACTTTTGCACGAGCAATTAGTTTTCCTACTACTGGATGCCATAAGCGGTCTGTGATTTCCTGTTTGTCAAGACTAAAGGTCGATACTTCACCTGCCGGAAAAATTCCAATCGGTACACCATTTTGCAAAAGATCAAATGTTGCTTTTAATCCGCTGATACTGGAAGAGTGCTGTACATTTTCAAAAGGGTTAACAGCAACAAAAAATTCATTCAGATTAGGGATCTTCTGTAAAATAAAATTAACCATTACTTTGGCTTCCGGTCTTACGGTACAAAGTAGCTTCACCAAAGCAAGACCTTCTATTCCACCATATGGGTGGTTTGCTATAGCAATGAATCCGCCGGTTTTAGGAATATTCTTCAGGTCGTCTTCGTCGAAATCAATAGACACCCCAATTGTTTCCAGTATTTTATCTACGAACTCTAAACCATTGAAATGTTGGTTTTGAGAGAAAACTTTATTGATATCATTTAATTTCATTACTTCCATCAGCAAATCTGCCAGTCCCGGAACACCGAGCTTATCAATTTTAGTAGCCTTGGCAAATTCTTTGGTTGTTATGATCTTCATATCTGTTTTTAAAAGAGGGGGGATTGTGTACATATTCATCCTATTATAGCTAAACATGAACTTGAATCAATCTCAAAAATAAGATTTATATTCTTAGAGCCTGTTTAAATTTATAGATTAATTTCTCCGGACGATGTTTTCTGGCTGCAACAGCGTTAAATATTTTTTGGAATGTCCATTGTATTTAGAGGTTTCCAGAAATCCGGAGCCTTTTTTCGAAATAGAAAATGCTGTTTTTGTAACATTTGCCTCATTTGGCACAAATTTAACAAATTTAAACAAGTTATTAATTAACGGGAGTACATTAGACCCGTATGCGGAAATGGCTAAGTATCTATTTCAATTTCTCTAAACGGGAATATAATGGTTTAATGGTGATGATTGTGCTGATCGGAATGATCCGTGCGGCTCCTTTTGTTTACGATGTTTTTGTGGAAGAGCAATGGGATCTTAAAGCAGAAAAAGCAGCCATTAATGAGTTAGTATTGATTAGGAGAAAGAAAGAGAAAGCTGCATATGATCAGCATGAGTCGATTTCATCCGGAAAATCAAGGTTATTCAGATTTGACCCTAACCATATCGGAGCGGCGGATTGGCAACTGTTGGGCCTTTCTGCTAAGCAGGCGGCTGTAATTTTAAGATACAGGAAGAAGGGGGGGAGATACCGTCAAAAGGAAGACTTGCAGAAAATGTATGTAATCAGCCCTGAAATGTACGTGAAATTGTTACCTTATATATATATAGAAGAAACAGGGGAACAGGAATTGCGAAAATCTAATCCTGCATATATTCATCCTGCGAAGCAGCCTTTAATTTTAGTCCCTTTAAATACGGCTGATACTTTGCAGTTGCTGGAGGTTAAAGGAATAGGGCCGGCCTTTGCCAGAAGGATTTTCAATTATCGGAAGCGTCTTGGCGGGTTTTGTAAAAAAGAACAGCTATTGGAGGTATATGGACTGGATAGTTTAAAGTATTTTGAAATTAAAGATCAGCTGAATCTGGACGAGCAGGCACTGACGAGAATTAACCTTAATACTGCATTGTTTGATGATTTAAAGAATCACCCCTATTTAAAGTATAAACAGATCAATGCGATCATTCAGTTTCGAAAACAACACGGAAATTATAGTAATATTGCAGACTTAAAAAAGGTGGCAATTTTATCTGCTGAAACTATAGAAAAGTTAGCCCCATATATTTCTTTTTAATCATGATTGAAACAAAAATAAAACAGATTGTACGCGATGTAAACGATTTTCCTAAAGCGGGTATCGTTTTTAAGGATATCACCCCGATTTTAAAAGATGCAGTTTTGTGTGGTGAGATTACGACCGCGCTTGCTATGCAGCTTTCAGCAGTCAAGATCGATGTTGTAGCGGGAATTGAAAGCAGAGGTTTTTTGTTTGGAATGTCTCTGGCTAATTTGCTGAATGTTCCTTTTGTTCCAATCCGCAAAGCAGGAAAATTACCACATAAAACTATACAGCAATCCTACAACCTGGAATATGGAAGTGCCACACTGGAAATGCATGAAGATGCAATCTTACCTGGACAACATGTTTTGATCCATGATGATTTACTGGCTACAGGCGGAACAGTTGTTGCAGCCTCAAAACTAATTGAGAAGATGGGTGGGGTTGTTGCAGCTTATTCTTTTATCATTGCACTTGACTTTTTGAATGGAAAAGACCGGCTAAAACAGTTTTCTGCAAATAATTTTGCATTAGCGTCTTATTAGAATTCTAAATAGTTGAAATAAAATCCCTGCTGTTTTAGGGGTCTATACTCCCGCTGTACTGTAAAATGAACTAAATACTATTTCGTTCTGTTTCCTGGCAAATATTCAACTGCTGGTTTGGGCTTATATTCTCTATACTTGTCGCATTCAAATATAAAACATGCAAGACACGTTAGCACAAAATACAGGTTTCAATTTTAGTACTTCGGAAAATCAGCTGATGATCAGAAGTATGGTTAAAGATTTTGCAGAGAAAAATATCCGCCCGCATGTAATGGAGTGGGACGAGGCACAGATTTTTCCTGTTGAACTTTTTAAGAAATTGGGTGAGTTGGGAATGATGGGTGTATTGGTCCCTGAAGTTTATGGTGGTTCGGGATTCGGCTATCAGGAATATGTAGATGTGATTGTCGAAGTAGCTAAGGTTTGCGGGTCTATCGGTTTATCTCTTGCTGCGCATAATTCTTTATGTACAGGTCATATACTTGCTTTTGGTACAGAAGAACAAAAACATAAGTGGTTACCTAAGCTGGCAACGGCCGAATGGATTGGTGCGTGGGGATTAACTGAAGCCAATACGGGGTCGGATGCTTTGAGAATGATGACTACTGCTACTTTAGATGGTGATCATTATGTATTAAACGGCGCAAAGAACTGGATTACCCATGGTAAATCGGGAGATATTGCGGTTGTTATGGTACGTACAGGTGAAAAAGGAGATTCTAAAGGTATTTCAGCTATTGTGGTTGAACGCGGAACTCCGGGGTTTTCGGCAGGTAAAAAAGAGAATAAGTTAGGGATGCGTGCATCTGAGACTACAGAAATGATATTTGACAACTGCCGTGTGCCAGTAGAGAATTTACTGGGTAATGTAGGTGAAGGTTTTAAACAGGCGATGAAAGTGCTGGATGGTGGAAGAATCTCTATCGCTGCCTTATCACTAGGTATTGCAAAAGGTGCATATGAAGCTGCACTGGCTTATGCTCAGGAAAGACATCAGTTCGGGCAGCCAATATCAAGCTTCCAGGCAATCAGCTTTAAACTGGCTGATATGGCTACTGAAATTGAAGCAGCTGAGTTATTGATCAGACAATCTGCTGATTTAAAGAACCGCGGACAGAAAATGACTAAAGAATCTGCTATGGCAAAATACTTTGCCTCAGAGGTTGCTGTAAGGGCAGCTACTGAAGCGGTACAGATCTTTGGCGGTTATGGCTATACAAAAGACTTCCCAGTTGAGAAGTTTTACCGTGACAGTAAATTATGTACGATAGGAGAGGGGACTTCAGAGATTCAGAAAATTGTAATTGCAAGAGAGATATTAAATAAATAAAGACAGCCTAAACCTGAAATAGCTGTTGAAATACAATCAATACATATTCTAACCAAATATATTTTACCAATCCAGTGTGCGTGAGTACACTGGATTTTTTTATGTCTTTATATATCAGGGGTCTTTTTTCTTACAATTGAATGAAATCAGGAATTTATGCTTGTTTTATAAATATTATGTGCTAACTTTGCAATCCTTAAAACAACGAGAGGAGGTATTTTAACGTTATGATCATAATTAATATTAAAGACGGCGAATCACTTGATAAAGCCCTGAAACGTTTCAAAAAGAAATTTGAAAAAACTGGTGTATTGAGAGAACTACGTAGCCGTCAGGCATACGAGAAAAAATCTGTAGCTCGTCGTACATTAGTTAAGCACGCGATTTATAAAGAAAATATGCACTTAGAAGGAAAGATTTAATTCTAACTTCTAAGTTTTTAAATATTTTAAAGCGCCATTGGATTTTTCCAGTGGCGCTTTCTTTTTATGGACTATTTTTCCGTACATTCACTCTTAGAGTCAGTCTAGATTTCAATATTTAAACGGGCTCTTACAGGATAACAATTGTAATTAATGTCAGTAGAATCCTACCTAAACTATCTTCGGCACGAGAAGCGCTATTCTCCGCATACTGTATTGGCCTATAGAACGGATCTGGTACAGTTTGATGAATATATTGAACGAACTTATGAGATGAAGTCTGAGGAGGCTAAGTATGTACATATAAGAGATTATATCGTTCATATGATGGAAGACGAGGTAGGGGCGAACTCTATCGGGCGTAAGTTATCCAGCTTACGTGGGTTCTATAAATATTTGTATCGCCAGAAAATTATTCTGACCAGTCCTATGTCTTTGATCAGGGCACCTAAAACACCGGAGCGTTTACCTGTGTTTATTGCGGAAGAGAAGTTAGATCACCTGCTGGACTCTGGAGAGTTCTTTGACGAGAGTTTCCCTTCGGTCCGTGACAAAATGGTTATAGAAATGCTTTTTGGTACTGGAATGCGTCTGGCTGAGCTTTTAGGTTTAACAGCAAAAGATATTGATTTTTACCAGGAATCGGTCAGGGTTTTGGGTAAAAGGAAAAAAGAAAGAATTATTCCTGTGACCAAACAACTTATCAATCAGCTTAAAGAGTATATTGAGTTGAAATCGTTACAGAAATTTAATAACAAAACGGATAGCTTATTCGTTACTAATAAAGGAACGACAGTTTACCCGGTCTTTATTTATAAGATTGTAAAAAGTTATTTGACATATATATCCACACAGGATAAGAAAAGCCCTCATGTACTGCGTCATTCGTATGCAACCAGCCTGTTGAACAGGGGGGCGGATTTAAATGCGATTAAAGAGCTGCTTGGGCATGCTAGTTTAGCAGCTACACAGGTTTACACGCATAATTCTATAGAAAGATTAAAAACAATATATAAACAGGCCCATCCAAAGGCATAAAAAAAGGAGGACAACATGAAAATTACAGTTCAATCAATCCATTTCAATGCAGATCACAAACTATTAGACTTTATTCAAAAGAAAGTTGATAAGCTGGAACAGTTCCACGACCAGATCATAAGTGGCGAAGTTTATTTAAAATTAGAGAACGTAGATGACGAGGCAAATAAAATAAGTGAGATCAAACTAATTGTTCCGGGCGGAATTTTGTTCGCAAAGGAACAATGCAAGTCTTTCGAAGAAGCGACAGATTTGTCAATAGAGTCGTTAAAAAAGCAAATAACAAAACATAAAGAAAAAAATAGAATAAAAGTTTCTGAGCTTAATTCGGTGTTAAACGCTGATGAAGTATCTGATTATTAGGTATCTATTTTTGGAAATTTTATATATAAAACCGGCAGAATATAATCTGCCGGTTTTTTTTTCAAAATAGTTTTGCAACTATAAAATATTCTTGTAGATTTGCATTCCAATTCGGAACAGGGGTTAACCCATAAAGAGTTGGTTTGTTCTGTGAATGTTTAATAAATAATAATAAGCCTCCTTAGCTCAGCTGGTAGAGCAACTGACTTGTAATCAGTAGGTCATTGGTTCGATCCCGATAGGAGGCTCTTTTAAGCCTACATTTGATATGTGACGGTTTAGGAGAAATGGGGGGATACCAGAGTGGCCAAATGGGACAGACTGTAACTCTGTTGTCGCAAGACTTCGAAGGTTCGAATCCTTCTCCCCCCACTGTTAATATAATAAAAGCGAAAGTAGCTCAGTTGGTAGAGCGATAGCCTTCCAAGCTATAGGTCGCGAGTTCGAACCTCGTCTTTCGCTCTTGATTCAAAGAGCAGTCGGCATGATGGTCACAGTTTAAATGCCGGACCGGTATTGAAGATTGTGAAGAGAATGAAAGCCGACGTAGCTCAGCGGTAGAGCACTTCCTTGGTAAGGAAGAGGTCATGGGTTCGATTCCCATCGTTGGCTCAGGAATAAAGATAAGAAAGCTTTGTTAAATCTGTTGAATAGACAGAATCAACAAGGTTTTTTGTATTGAATTGTATCAAAACAATAATTAAAAATAAAAGTTAACCTACTAATAAGTATAAAAACATGGCAAAAGAAAAGTTTGACCGCAGCAAGCCGCACTTAAACATCGGCACTATCGGTCACGTTGACCACGGTAAAACAACCTTAACAGCAGCTATCACTAAAGTGTTATCTGATGCTGGTTTATCTGAGGCGCGTTCATTTGATTCGATTGACTCTGCTCCAGAGGAAAAAGAAAGAGGTATCACTATTAACACTGCACACGTTGAGTATTCAACTGCTAACCGTCACTATGCTCACGTTGACTGTCCAGGTCACGCGGATTATGTGAAAAACATGGTTACAGGTGCGGCGCAAATGGATGGTGCTATTATCGTTGTAGCGGCTACAGATGGTCCTATGCCACAAACTCGTGAGCACATTCTATTGGCTCGCCAGGTAGGTGTACCTTCATTGGTGGTTTTCATGAACAAAGTGGATATGGTTGACGATCCTGAATTACTAGAATTAGTAGAGATGGAAGTTCGTGAATTATTATCTTTCTATGATTTCCCAGGTGATGATATCCCAGTTATTCAAGGTTCTGCTTTAGGTGGATTGAATGGCGATGAGAAATGGGTTGGTAAAATCATGGAATTAATGGATGCTGTAGATAGCTACATTCCAATTCCTCCACGTTTAACTGAACTTCCTTTCTTAATGCCTGTTGAAGATGTATTCTCGATCACTGGTCGTGGTACTGTTGCAACTGGTCGTATTGAGCGTGGTGTAATCAACTCTGGAGATCCAGTTGAGATCTTAGGTATGGGTGCAGAAAATCTTAAATCAACTGTAACAGGTGTTGAGATGTTCCGTAAGATCCTTGATTATGGTGAAGCAGGTGATAACGTAGGTTTATTGTTACGTGGTATTGAGAAAACTGATATCCGTCGTGGTATGGTTATCTGTAAACCAGGTTCTGTAACTCCTCACACAGATTTCAAAGCTGAGATCTATGTATTATCAAAAGCAGAAGGTGGACGTCACACTCCATTCTTTAACAAATACCGTCCACAATTCTATTTCCGTACCACAGACGTTACTGGAGAGATCACTCTTCAAGAAGGAACTGAAATGGTTATGCCAGGTGATAACGTTACAATCAATGTTAAATTGATCAACGCAATCGCAATGGAAAAAGGACTTCGTTTCGCTATCCGTGAAGGTGGTAGAACAGTAGGTGCTGGTCAGGTAACTGAAATTGTAAAATAATTACTTAACCTTCCTTCGGGTCGATAAGCAATTAAATAATAATACAAAGTACTCGGACGTTATAGTCTGAGTACTTTGTTCTAATGAAATGTTTGAATTAACCTTTAGAGGTTAATCTTATACACGGGAATAGTTCAACGGTAGAATAGAGGTCTCCAAAACCTTTGATCAGGGTTCGAATCCTTGTTCCCGTGCAAAAACTTAGATATGGCTAGCATAGTTCAATTTATTAAAGAATCGTACGAAGAAATGACCCAGAAGGTTACTTGGCCTACATGGGGAGAATTGCAAAGTTCTGCAGTGCTGGTTTTGGTAGCTTCTTTTATTATTGCAGTAGTTATTTTTGCAATGGATAAGGGATCTACATTTGTTTTAGATACTTTTTATAAATCACTTTAATAGAACTAAATGAACGATCAGCTAAAATGGTATGTAGTTAGGGCGGTAAGCGGAAAAGAGAAGAAGGTAAAACAATACATCGATTCTGAGATCAGTCGTTTAGGTTTTTCTCATCTTGTTCCACAGGTATTAATCCCTATGGAAAAATACTACCAGATGAAAGAGGGAAAAAAGATTGCAAAAGAACGCAACTTTTATCCTGGTTATGTTTTGATTGAAGCAACATTAGACGGAGAGTTAGAACACATTATTAAAAATGTGAATAGCGTTATCGGTTTTCTTGGTGATAAGGGTGGTAACCCTGTACCAATGCGTCAGGCGGAAGTTAACCGTATTCTGGGTAAAGTGGATGAAATGAGTCAGCAAGGTGAAACCATGAATGTGGCTTACTATGTTGGCGAGAACGTCAAAGTAATGGACGGTCCTTTCAATGGCTTTACAGGTGTGATTGAAGAGGTTAACGAAGAGAAAAAGAAACTAAAGGTTATGGTTAAGATTTTCGGAAGAAAAACTCCTCTGGAGCTTAACTATATGCAAGTAGAAAAAGAGTAGAATAAAGATCTTAAATGTTACATGCTTCCAACATTTTAACATTGAGTATTACAATTAACAAATCAGAAAATGGCAAAAGAAGTCAGTGCGCTTGTTAAATTACAAATCAAGGGAGGAGCTGCAAATCCATCACCACCAGTAGGACCTGCATTAGGTGCTAAAGGTGTTAATATCATGGAATTTTGTAAGCAATTTAATGCTCGTACCCAAGATAAGCCTGGTAAAGTATTACCTGTTGTAATTACTGTTTATGCTGACAAGTCTTTCGAATTTATCATCAAAACCCCGCCGGTTGCTATCCAGTTAAAGGATGCTACTAAATTAGCGAGTGGTTCTGCTGAGCCCAACCGTAAGAAAGTTGGTTCGGTGACTTGGGATCAGGTTAAGTCAATTGCTGAAGATAAAATGACTGATTTAAATGCATTCACTATCGAGTCGGCAATGAGTATGGTTGCCGGTACAGCACGCAGTATGGGAATCACCGTTAGCGGCGATGCACCCTGGACAAATTAATTAACAAAAAACAGTTTACAACAGTGGCTAAATTAACAAAAAATCAAAAAAAGGCACATGCTAAACTAGAATCTGGTAAAACGTATTCTTTACAGGATGCGGCTGCTTTGGTAAAAGAAATCACTACTACTAAATTTGATGCTTCGGTTGATATCGACATCGCTTTAGGAGTTGATCCGCGTAAAGCGAATCAAATGGTACGTGGTATCGCTACTTTACCACACGGTACAGGTAAAACTGTACGTGTATTAGTTCTTTGTAATCCTGATAAGGAAGAAGAAGCTAAAGCAGCAGGTGCAGATTTCGTAGGTTTAGACGAATATGTAGCCAAGATTGAAGGTGGATGGACTGATGTTGACATTATTATCACTACTCCTGCTTGTATGGCAAAAGTAGGTAAACTGGGCCGCGTTTTAGGTCCACGTAACCTTATGCCAAACCCAAAATCAGGTACTGTAACTAACGAAGTTGGTAAAGCAGTAACTGACGTAAAAGGCGGTAAAATTGATTTTAAAGTTGACAAAAGTGGTATCATTCATGCTTCGGTAGGAAAAGTATCATTCCCAGCAGAAAAAATATATGAAAATGCATTAGAAGTTCTTCAAGTAATTTCTAAGCTTAAACCATCTGCTGCTAAAGGAACTTATTTTAAGAGCATTCATGTTTCTTCTACAATGAGTCCTGGAATCGCAATCGAAACTAAATCAGTAGCAGGGATCTAATTATGAACAGAGAAGAAAAACACGAAGTAGTTTCGGCTCTTCAATTGAAGATGAAGGACTTTGGCAATTTTTATATTGCTGATACATCAAGCTTATCTGTTGAGAAAATTAACAACATCCGTCGCAAATGTTTCGAAAGCGGTATTGAAATGCAAGTTGCTAAAAATACTTTGATCAGAAAAGCGATTGAAGGATTGGACGGCGATAATTCAAGTATCTTTGAAGCATTAAAAGGCCAGTCAGCATTATTATTCTCAAGAACAGGTAATGGTCCAGCTAAGCTGATCAAAGCCTTGAGAAAAGGATCTGACAAACCACAATTGAAAGCTGCGTTTATTGACACAGCAATCTTTGTAGGAGATAATCATTTAGATGCATTAGTAAGCTTGAAATCGAGAGAAGAGCTTATTGGAGACATCATTAGCTTGCTTCAATCGCCAGCTAAAAATGTTATTTCAGCATTGAAATCTAGTGGTGGTAAAATCGCAGGAATTGTTAAAACTCTTCAGGAAAGAGAAGGTTAAGGAACACCTTATAAGTTTCATATTATTATAAATTATTTTTCACGTCAAATTTTAAAAACTCTATAAAATGGCAGATTTAAAAGCGTTTGCTGAGCAATTAGTAAACTTAACAGTTAAAGAAGTTAACGAATTAGCTCAAATCCTTAAAGATGAGTATGGTATCGAACCAGCTGCTGCTGCAGTTGCTGTTGCAGGTCCTGCTGGTGATGCTGCTCCTGTAGCTGAAGAAAAATCTACTTTCGATGTAATCTTGAAAGAAGCTGGTGGTTCTAAATTAGCAGTTGTTAAGTTAGTTAAAGACTTAACTGGATTAGGTTTGAAAGAAGCTAAAGACTTAGTTGACGGTGCACCAAAAGAATTAAAAGCTGGTGTTTCTAAAGACGAAGCTGAAGCTTTGAAAAAACAATTAGAAGAAGCTGGAGCTGTAGTTGAGATTAAGTAATCACTTAATTTTAATATAACTTTAAACATAGACTCCGACTGTACAGTCGGAGTCTATACCTGTTTATATACATTTCATCTAAGTTTGGTTGGTGAGATGTTCACGGCAAACCAAACAAATAGTTTATTCTTAAACTAAATTAACTTTAGTACCTTGGCAAATAAAGTCGACCAAAGAGTAAATTTTGCACGTAGTAAGCACATCATAGATTACCCGGATTTTCTAGATGTACAGTTGCAATCATTCAGAGAATTTTTTCAGATAGAAACTACTTCAGACAACCGTCACACAGAGGGCTTGTTTAAAGTGTTTGCTGAAAACTTTCCAATCACAGATTCCAGAAATATTTTTGTTTTGGAATTCCTTGATTATTTTATTGACCCACCACGTTATGATATACCTGAGTGTATTGACCGTGGGTTAACTTATAGTGTTCCACTAAAGGCAAAGTTGAAATTGTCTTGTAATGATGCGGAACACGAAGATTTTGAAACTATCATTCAGGATGTATATCTGGGTACTATTCCATATATGACCCCTAAAGGTACATTCGTTATCAATGGTGCAGAGCGTGTAATTGTTTCTCAGTTACACAGGTCTCCAGGCGTGTTCTTCGGCCAGAGCCGTCACACCAATGGAACTAAGCTTTATTCTGCGCGTGTGATCCCTTTTAAAGGATCATGGATCGAATTTGCTACTGACGTAAATAACGTCATGTATGCTTACATCGACCGTAAGAAAAAGTTCCCTGTTACCACGCTGTTACGTGCAATTGGTTATGACTCTGATAAAGACATTCTTGAATTGTTTGACTTAGCTGATGAGGTTAAGGTTAGCAAATCTGGTTTGAAAAAATATATCGGACGTAAGCTTGCTGCGAGAGTTTTAAGAAAATGGGTTGAAGATTTTGTAGACGAAGATACTGGTGAAGTAGTTTCGATAGATCGTAACGAAGTGATCTTAGACAGGGATACTGTTTTAGAAGACGAGCATATTGATATGATCATTGACGCTGGCGTTAAAACTATTATCTTATCTAAAGATGATGGTGCTAGTCAGGCTGATTATACTATTATATATAATACATTACAAAAAGATACTTCTAACTCTGAAAAAGAGGCGGTTGAAAACATCTATCGTGCTTTGCGTAACGCAGAACCACCTGATGAGGAAACGGCAAGAGGTATCATTGAACGTTTATTCTTCTCGGACAAACGTTATGACTTAGGAGATGTAGGTCGTTACCGTATCAACCGTAAGTTGAAAATGGATACTCCTGATCACGTTAAAGTATTAACAAAAGCAGATATTATTGC
This sequence comes from Pedobacter sp. PAMC26386, assembly GCA_014302835.1. Taxonomy (GTDB): domain Bacteria; phylum Bacteroidota; class Bacteroidia; order Sphingobacteriales; family Sphingobacteriaceae; genus Pedobacter. The sequence goes on along the minus strand of CP060294.1, from coordinate 3,804,962 downwards.
AATTGTTAAATACCTGATTAAACTGATCAACTCCAAAGAAGAGGTCGATGATATTGACCACTTGTCAAACCGTCGTGTACGTACAGTAGGTGAGCAGTTATATGCTCAGTTTGGTGTAGGTCTGGCGCGTATGGCTCGTACAATCCGTGAGCGGATGAACATTCGTGACAATGAGGTCTTCACACCTACAGATTTGATTAATGCCCGTACTTTATCGTCGGTTATTAATTCATTCTTTGGTACAAACCAGTTGTCACAGTTTATGGACCAGACTAATCCTCTTGCAGAGATTACGCACAAGCGTCGTCTTTCAGCATTAGGCCCAGGTGGTCTTTCCCGTGAAAGAGCTGGTTTCGAGGTGCGTGACGTTCACTACACCCACTACGGTAGGTTGTGTACAATTGAAACACCAGAGGGACCAAACATTGGTTTGATTTCATCTCTTTGTGTTCATGCTAAGATCAATACATTAGGATTTATAGAAACTCCATACAAGATCGTAAGAGACGGTGTGGTTGCTGTAGATGAAGATGTAATTTATCTTTCTGCTGAAGATGAAGATGGTAAAACTATCGCACAGGCAAATGCTGCTTATGATGATAAAGGTAATTTCACTACCGCACGTGTTAAAGCACGTTACGAGGGTGACTTCCCGATTATTGAGCCTGAGAAATTAGACTTAATGGACGTGGCTCCTAATCAGATTACATCGATTGCTGCTTCATTGATTCCTTTCTTAGAACATGATGATGCGAATAGAGCCCTGATGGGATCTAACATGCAACGTCAGGCCGTGCCTTTATTGCGTCCTGAAGCTCCGATTGTTGGTACTGGTCTTGAAGGACGTGTTGCACGTGACTCAAGAACATTGATCAACGCTGAAGGTGATGGTGTTGTTGAATATGTGGATGCAAATGAGATTACTATCAAATATGTAAGAAACGATGCAGATCGTTTAGTGTCATTTGAAGGTGATAGCAAAACTTATAGATTAATTAAATTCAAGAAAACCAATCAGAATACTTGTATTAACTTAAAACCAATTGTTAAAAAAGGGCAGAAAGTTGTTAAAGGACAAGTACTTTGTGAAGGTTATGCAACTGAAAATGGTGAACTTGCTTTAGGCAGGAACCTTAAAGTGGCGTTCATGCCTTGGCAGGGATATAACTTTGAGGATGCGATTGTAATCAGTGAACGTATTGTTCGTGAAGACATCTTTACCTCATTGCATATTGAAGAGTTTGAATTAGAAGTGCGTGATACGAAACGTGGAGAAGAGGAATTAACACCAGATATCCCTAACGTTTCTGAAGAAGCTACTAAAGATTTAGATGAAAACGGTATCATTCGTATCGGTGCTGAAGTAAAAGAAGGCGATATTCTTATTGGTAAAATTACACCAAAAGGTGAGTCTGATCCTTCACCGGAAGAGAAATTATTACGCGCTATCTTTGGAGATAAAGCAGGTGATGTGAAAGATGCATCATTGAAAACTCCTCCTTCGATCAGAGGTGTGGTAATTGATACTAAGTTGTTCTCAAGAGCTAAAAAAACTACTAAAGCTGAAGAAAAGGCAGCGATAGAGAAATTAGATAAGAGATATAATCTGGCTACAACCAATCTTAAAAATGAGTTGGTTGACAAATTGTTCCAGATTGTAAATGGTAAAACTTCTCAGGGTATTTTCAACGTTTACAAGGAATTATTATTCCCTAAAGGTGCTAAGTTCACTCAAAAAAGTTTAGCTGATTTAGAATTCGCTCACATTAATCCATACAAATGGACTACTGATGACGATAAGAATGATCAGATCAAAATTTTGATTCATAACTACGGTATCCGTGTAAACGAAGAACTGGGTGCATATAAACGTGATAAATTTGCCATCAGTGTTGGTGACGAATTGCCTTCAGGTATTGTGCAAATGGCTAAAGTTTATGTTGCTAAAAAACGTAAACTAAAAGTAGGGGATAAGATGGCTGGTCGTCACGGTAATAAGGGTATTGTTGCCCGTATCGTACGTGATGAAGATATGCCGTTCCTTGATGATGGAACTCCTGTTGATATCGTGTTGAACCCACTGGGTGTACCTTCACGTATGAACCTTGGACAGATCTACGAAACTGTATTGGCATGGGCTGGTAAAGAATTGGGTGTGAAATTTGCAACTCCGATTTTTGATGGTGCTAAGCACGATGAAGTTGAAGCGTGGATCGCTAAAGCTGGTGTTCCTGCTTCAGGAAGAACCTATTTACATAATGGTTTAACAGGTGAGCGTTTCGACCAGCCAACTACAGTAGGTATTATCTACATGCTGAAATTGGGTCACATGGTTGATGATAAAATGCACGCCCGTTCAATCGGACCATATTCATTAATTACTCAACAACCATTGGGTGGTAAAGCTCAATTCGGGGGTCAGCGTTTTGGTGAGATGGAGGTTTGGGCATTAGAAGCATTTGGTGCGGCTAATATTCTACAAGAGATCCTGACTGTGAAGTCTGATGATGTAATTGGTAGAGCCAAAACTTATGAAGCAATTGTAAAAGGCGAAAACCTGCCGACTCCAGGTGTACCGGAATCATTCAATGTACTGGTACATGAGCTGCGCGGATTAGGTTTAGATATTACGTTAGACTAATGTTGAATTTTTTAATGTCGGAATGGGACCTGTTAAACCAGGAGCCCATTCTGACTTTTTAAATTTTCAAATTCAAACAACAGAGCTATGTCTTACAAAAAGGATAATAAATTAAAAAGCAATTTCACCTCGATTACCATTAGTTTGGCATCGCCGGAGGCTATTTTAGAGCGCTCTAGTGGTGAGGTGTTAAAACCTGAGACTATTAATTATCGTACTTACAAACCAGAACGTGATGGTTTGTTTTGCGAACGTATTTTTGGTCCGGTAAAAGATTACGAATGTCACTGTGGTAAATATAAACGTATCCGTTATAAGGGTATTGTTTGTGACCGTTGTGGTGTTGAGGTAACGGAGAAAAAAGTACGTAGAGAGCGTATGGGACACATTAACTTGGTAGTTCCTGTTGCGCATATCTGGTATTTCCGTTCATTACCAAACAAAATTGGTTACTTATTAGGCCTTCCTACCAAAAGATTGGATTTGATCATTTACTACGAGCGTTATGTAGTTATTCAATCTGGTTTAATGGAAGAACAAGGTATCCAGTATATGGATTTCCTTACTGAGGAAGAGTACCTTGATATTCTTGATAAATTACCTAAAGAAAACCAATACTTAGACGATAAAGATCCTAATAAATTCATCGCCAAAATGGGTGCTGAAGCTTTAGAGGATTTATTGAAACGTATTGACTTAGATACATTATCTTATAACTTACGTCACCAGGCTGCAAACGAGACTTCTCAGCAACGTAAAAACGAAGCATTAAAACGTTTACAGGTTGTTGAAGCTTTCCGTGGTGCAAGAACACGTATTGAAAATAATCCAGAATGGATGATTATCAAAATTGTTCCTGTTATTCCACCGGAATTACGTCCGTTAGTACCTCTTGAAGGTGGTCGTTTTGCTACTTCAGATTTAAATGATCTGTACCGTCGTGTGATTATCCGTAACAATCGTTTAAAACGTTTGATCGAGATTAAAGCACCAGAGGTTATTTTACGTAACGAAAAACGTATGTTACAGGAAGCTGTAGATTCGTTATTCGATAACTCACGTAAAGTAAATGCGGTGAAAACTGAAGGTAACCGTGCTTTGAAATCTCTTTCAGATATTCTGAAAGGTAAACAAGGTCGTTTCCGTCAGAATTTATTGGGTAAACGTGTGGATTATTCTGCGCGTTCGGTAATTGTTGTAGGTCCAAACCTTAAATTACACGAATGTGGTTTACCTAAAGATATGGCTGCTGAGCTATTCAAACCGTTTATTATTCGCAAGATGATTGAACGTGGAATTGTGAAGACAGTTAAATCTGCAAAGAAAATTGTTGATAGAAAAGATCCATTAGTTTGGGACATTCTTGAAAACGTTTTAAAAGGACACCCTGTATTACTGAATCGTGCACCAACACTGCACAGATTGGGTATTCAGTCCTTCCAGCCTAAATTGGTTGAAGGAAAAGCAATCCAGTTACACCCGTTAGTGTGTACTGCATTCAACGCCGATTTTGACGGTGACCAGATGGCTGTGCATTTACCTTTAGGTCATGCTGCTATTTTGGAAGCCCAGGTATTGATGTTAGCTGCACACAACATTCTGAACCCTGCAAATGGTACTCCGATTACTGTACCATCTCAGGATATGGTTTTGGGTCTTTATTACATTACTAAAGGCCGTAGAACTGATGCTCAGCGTGTTGTTAACGGACAGGATTTCTCATTCTACTCTCCGGAAGAAGTTATTATTGCTTACAATGAGAAACGTATCGATCTTCATGCATTTATCAAAGTAAAGGTAAATGTTAAAGATTCTGACGGAAATATCGTTAACAAATTAACTGAAACTACTGTTGGTCGTGTACTGTTTAATCAAATGGTTCCGGCTGAAGTAGGATATATCAATGAATTGCTTACTAAAAAATCACTGAGAGATATCATCGGTGATGTAGTTAAGGTTACTGGTATGGCTCGTGCATCAAGATTCCTTGATGATATTAAAGAGTTAGGTTTCCAAATGGCATTCAGAGGTGGACTATCGTTTAACTTACAGGATGTAAACATCCCTGCAGAAAAACAAGTTCTTTTAGAACAAGCTTCTGCTGAAGTTGAAGAGGTAAGGAATAACTATAACATGGGATTCATTACCAACAACGAGCGTTACAACCAGATTATCGATATCTGGACTCGTATCAACAACCGTTTAACATCATTCGTGATGACTCAGTTATCTAGCGATAACCAAGGATTTAACTCGGTATATATGATGCTTGACTCTGGAGCACGTGGATCTAAAGAGCAGATTCGTCAGCTTTGCGGAATGCGTGGTTTGATGGCAAAACCTCAGAAATCAGGTTCAGGTGGTGAAATTATTGAGAATCCGATTCTTTCAAACTTTAAAGAAGGACTATCAGTATTAGAATACTTTATCTCTACCCACGGTGCGCGTAAAGGTTTGGCGGATACAGCGTTAAAAACTGCAGATGCTGGTTACCTGACTCGTCGTTTACATGACGTTGCTCAGGATATGATCGTGAACGCTGCTGATTGTGGTACTTTAAGAGGTATGTATACTACTGCGTTGAAAGATAACGAAGATATCGTTGAACCATTATATGACAGAATTTTAGGTCGTATTTCACTTCATGATGTATTTAATCCTTTGGATGGTGCATTATTAGTAGGTGCTGGTCAGGATATTGACGAAGATATCGCAAAAGCAATCGAAGAGTCTCCTTTAGAAGGCGTGGAAATACGTTCTGTATTGACATGTGAAAATAAAAGAGGTGTTTGTGCGCTTTGTTACGGACGTAACTTAGCAACTGGTAAACGTGTTCAACGTGGAGAAGCTGTCGGTGTAATTGCTGCACAGTCTATTGGTGAGCCGGGTACACAGTTAACATTACGTACGTTCCACGTGGGTGGTACTGCATCAAATATTGCGGCTGAATCTCAGATCAATGCGAAGTTTGATGGTATCATTGAATTTGAAAATGTTCGTACTGTAGCAAATGATACAGGTGAGCAAGGTGTGAAACAAATTGTTTTAGGCCGTTCAGGTGAATTCAAGATCGTAGAAAAAGGTACTGGTAAAGTAATCATGACTAATAATATCCCTTACGGTTCATTCTTATATGTTGAAGAAGGTGCTGAGATTTCAAAAGGTGATAAGATTTGTTCATGGGATCCATATAACGCGGTTATTATCTCCGAGTTTGCCGGTAAAATCGAATTTGATGCGATCATCGAAGGTGTTACCTTCCGTGAAGAGTCAGATGAGCAAACTGGTCACCGTGAGAAAGTAATTATTGATACACGTGATAAGACTAAAAATCCATCGGTAAGAGTAGTAGATAAAAAAGGTGAATTGATCAGACAGTATAACATTCCTGTTGGTGCTCACGTTTCTATCGATGATGGAGAAGCAGTTAAAACTGGTCAGATCTTAGTTAAAATTCCTCGTGCTACAGGTAAAACAAGAGATATTACGGGTGGTTTACCACGTGTAACTGAATTGTTTGAAGCACGTAACCCTTCTAACCCGGCTGTAGTAACCGAGATTGATGGTGTGGTAACTTTAGGTGGTGTGAAACGTGGTAATCGTGAGATGACTATCGAATCAAAAGATGGTGAGATCAAGAAATATCTGGTACCATTGTCTAAACACATCCTGGTTCAGGATAATGACTTTGTGAAAGCTGGTATGCCATTATCAGACGGTTCAATTTCTCCTGCGGATATCTTAGCAATTAAAGGTCCTGCTGCTGTACAAGAATACTTAGTAAATGGTATCCAAGAGGTTTACCGTTTACAAGGTGTAAAAATCAATGATAAACACTTTGAGGTTATTGTACACCAGATGATGCAGAAAGTTCATATTGAAGATCCGGGTGATACTACATTTTTAGAAAATAATTCTGTAGATCGTTGGGACTTCATGATTGAAAACGATGATATCTATGACAAGAAAGTTGTTGTTGATGCTGGTGATTCAAACACGGTTAAACCAGGTCAGATTCTTTCTCTGCGTAAATTAAGAGACGAAAATTCTCAGTTAAAACGTAAAGATTTGAAACAGATCGAAGTTCGTGATGCAAGATCAGCAACTGCTAGTTCTGTGTTACAAGGTATTACACGTGCGTCATTAGGTACGAAATCTTTCATCTCTGCAGCTTCCTTCCAGGAAACTACAAAAGTATTAAACGAAGCTGCAATTGCAGGTAAACGTGATAACATGCTTGGATTGAAAGAGAACGTAATCGTTGGTCACTTGATTCCTTCAGGAACTGGTGTTCGTGGATACGAACGTATAATCGTTGGTTCACAAGAAGAGTACGACAAATTATTAGCTTCGAAACAAGAAGAAGAAATAGAAGCATAATTTTTAATATTAATTTTTTATCCCCCCTTGATCTTTTTCAAGGGGGGATTTTTTTTGTAAATTTTAATTATTGTTTAACCACCCTACGCATTTAAAAAAGTAGTTTTGTGTTATGGAAAACGAAAACAACGATAATCAGATCAATATTGAACTTTCTGAAGAAATAGCAGAAGGTATATTTTCAAATCTTGCAATAATTACGCATTCCAACACGGAGTTTGTACTGGACTTTATACGCGTGATGCCTGGTGTACCAAAAGCGAAAGTGAAATCCAGAATTATTTTAACGCCGGAACATGCGAAAAGATTAATGAGTGCAATGCAGGATAATATAGAAAAATTCGAGTCAATTAATGGCAGAATCAAAACTCAGGAAGAGCCTTCGGGATTCCCGATGAACTTTGGTGGACCAACGGCACAAGCGTAATTCGTTAAAGATAAGTGTAAAGACAAGATTTGGACTAGAAAGGAGAAAGACAATTTAGATGTTGTTTTCTCCTTTATTTTAACTTTTTACGGAATTTTCAAGAAAATTAATCACTTCTAAGGACTGATCAGGAGTAAACCAATGGATTAGCTCATCTCTTCTAAACCAGGTCAACTGACGCTTCGCAAACCGTCTGGTATTCTGTTTGATCTTTTCAACGGCGATATCGTAGGTAATTGTGCCATCCAGGTAATCAAAAAGTTCTGCGTAACCTACTGTTTTCAACGCATTGAGTTCTCTGTAATCTATCAGAGATTTTACTTCTTCTAAAAGACCTTCCTGTAACATGAGGTCAACTCTATGGTTGATCCGTTCATAAAGAAGAGGTCTTTCCATATTCAGACCAATTTTTATAATCTCAAACGGTCTCTGCTTTTTGCTGTTTGTTAAAAATGAAGAGACTTTTTTTCCGGTAGAAAGGAAAAATTCGAGTCCACGGATAAGACGTTGTGTATTAGCCTGATCTACTTTTGCATAATATTCAGGATCAGCAGCCTCAAGCTGTACTTTGATCGGTTCCAGACCTTCCGTTTCAAATAGTGTATTCAGCCGGGTTCTGATTTCCATATCCGTATCTGGCAGTTCATCAAGCCCCCTGGTTACCGCATCCAGGTATAAACCAGATCCCCCAACCATAATAGCCAGATCATGTCTGGTAAATATCTTATCTAAAACCTCCAGGGCTTGTTTTTCGAATTCTCCGGTACTAAAAAAAGTATTGATAGAATGGGAATCAATAAAATGATGTTTGGCTGCAGCAAGATCCTCTGCATGAGGTTTTGCAGTTCCGATAGACATCTCTTTGAAAAACTGTCTTGAATCAGCAGAGATAATTTCTGTTGTAAAATGTTGGGCCAGCACAATAGCTAAAGCAGTTTTACCTATCGCTGTTGGCCCCGCAATTACAATTAATGTTTTATTTTTTGCCATTATATGGCTTAATAATCTTCTTTGCTATCGTATTCATCTTCGTGGTAATCTTCATCTTCAGAGAAATCGTCTGAATCTGTGTCGTCATCATCAGCATTTTCACTTTTTTCTGATGAGGTCGTAATACCTCTGCCATCCATAGCTTCAATTTCTTCTGTATCCTCAGGAACGAAATCCATTTCGTTAAGGAAATCAAAGTCGTTCGAAATCGGATTATTCGTCACCACTTCGGTAGGAATATTGTTGGCATCAAAGATCTTTGGTGCTTCCCCAATACTTTTGAAAAGTACAGGATATTCAATGTTAGGATCTGTCTGAAGGATAATTTTGATCAGTTCTACATGAAATTCATAAGGACGGTCAAAATTGTAGATATAATAGAATTTTTGATGCGGATCTTCGATAAAAGCACTTAGTTTGGCTTTTTCCATTAACGCCACATGACGATCAATTTTCTTTTGAGTTGGAAGATAGGCGATTTCATCACCTTTGATCCAATGATCAGAGCTCACATAAAAAGAGGAAGATTTTTCTGCATTATAACCTGTTGTACGGTGTAATGCTTTATGTAAATCTTCAAAAGTTTGTGTTGATTTGATATCGATCTCTCTGATTACTTCATCGTAATCGTCAAAACTAAGTCTGAATCTATAAATTGCCATTTTGAGCTGTATTTCTAATATTATAAAATTATAAAATAAAATATAGTTTTCATTTGAATATATTTTATTTTATGAGATTTGATAGCACTATTAGCTGTAAATCATTGAATTACGTCTAAAGCGGTAACATTATTTATTTGAGTTGGTCTGTAACCGGAGTCAATCCAAACTCTTTTCCTTTACGCAGCATAAATGCTAACGCTTCATCAGGAGAGTTTGTTATTTCGCCTTCCAGAATTGCTTCACGGATTGCATTTTTAATCATGCCGACTTCTCTGCCTGCTGCCAGACCAAATACTTCCATGATATCATTTCCTGAAACAGGAGGTTGCCAGTTTCGTATTTTGTCACGTTCTTCAACATCTTTAAGCTTTTGTTTGACGAGCTCGAAGTTATTCCGGTATTTTTTTACTTTGTATTCATTTTTGGTGGTGACATCTGCATTGCAGAGCAACATCAGACTTTCTATATCCTCACCAGCATCAAATAGGACGCGTCTAACTGCAGAATCGGTCACAACTTCCTGTGCAAGAACAATAGGGCGTAAATGCAATTGAACAAGTTTTTGAACAAATTTCATCTTTTCGTTCATTGGAAGTTTCAGCTGAGCGAAGATCTGGGGAACCATTCTTGCTCCTTTATCTTCATGACCATGAAAGGTCCAACCATGATTTTCTTCAAACCTTTTGGTTGGTGGTTTAGCGATATCATGAAGAATCGCAGCCCAGCGCAGCCAAAGATCTTCTGTGACCTCACAGATATTGTCCAGTACCTGCAAGGTATGGTAAAAATTGTCTTTATGTCCTTTTCCTCTAATAATCTCTACGCCATATAAATTAGCCATTTGTGGAAAAATTAGATGAAGAAGGCCGGTGTCAAACAGATGCTTGAAACCTATAGAAGGAACAGGGGAGAGGATGATTTTATTCAGCTCATCAGTGATTCTTTCTTTGGAAACAATGCTGATTCTTTCTTTTTGTTTTGCAATTGCAGCCAATGCTTGTTCATCAATATTGAAGTTCAATTGAGTCGCAAAGCGGATGGCACGCATCATTCGTAAAGGATCGTCAGAAAAGGTGATTTCTGCATCCAGAGGAGTGCGGATTAATTTATTATGTAAGTCTTCTACACCATTAAATGGATCGACCAGCTGGCCGAAATTCTCTTTATTTAATGAAATAGCTAAGGCATTGATTGTAAAATCCCGTCTTAACTGATCATCTTTGATCGTACCATTTTCTACAATGGGTTTGCGGGAATCTGCACGATAGGATTCTTTTCTTGCCCCAACAAATTCAAGTTCAATGTCACGATATTTTAACATCGCCGTGCCGAAATTTTTGAAAACAGCAACTTTGCTTTTTAAATGTTTTCCGGCAAGTTCAGCGAATTCAATCCCATTTCCTAAAACGACCACATCAATGTCTTTTGATGGTCTTTCTAGAAAAATATCCCGTACGTATCCACCAATCACATAGGCTTCGATATGATTTTCATCGGCAATGCCAGCCAGTACCTTAAAAACGGGATGTTCTAAATTATTTTTCACTAATTATATCTTGTTTTTCTTTTCTGTTTCTCAATTATCTTTCTACGGCCTTTATTGGTCTATTTGCCTGATCATTCTGAATTCTCTGATTTCTTGAGCTGTAAGCCCCTGATGATTTCACCAGAGTCTGCAAAAGTAATAAAACTTACTTTCTTATAAAGGAAAATTGACCAGACGGGCTTAATTTCATGATTGTTGATGGCTTTTTGTTGTTTCTAAGTTCTTGCTCCCAATCTACAATATAGTCCACTGCATCTTTAACTTCCTGGTCAATCTCGTCGAAAAATTGTGGTGTTGGCTGACCAGTCAGGTTAGCGGACGTAGAAACAATCGGCTTTCGAAAACGTTGGAGCAGTTGTTGAACAAAATCATGTTTAACAACTCTTATACCAACACTACCATCAGCATTGATTACATTCTTTGCCAAATTTTTGGCTCCTGAGAAGATGATGGTTAAAGGATGTTCAGCATATTCAATTAAGTCGTACGCGACCTCTGGTACTTCATCTATATAACTTTGTATTTTTGAATCATTATCCACCAGGATAATAAAACTTTTATCGGATGAGCGGCCTTTGATTACATTGATTTTTTCAACTGCTGCTTCATTGGTGGCGTCACAACCCATACCCCAAACCGTATCAGTAGGATAGAGGATTACGCCTCCATTTTTCAAGACTGTTAAGGCCTTGTCAATTTCCGTTTTTAGCATGGTGTAAATTTATTAAATAATCTTTGTTATTTAACTTTTGGAGATCATGTTCCTGTAAGAATCCATGAGTTGACTAGCTAATGTCGAAGTATTGAATTTTTGCGCATACTTTAATCCCTCTTCTTTCATTCTTTCGGCAAGTGCCTGATCTGTAAGAACCAAGTTAATCGCTTTGGCCAGCGCTACTGTATCATTTGGATCTACATAAAGGCTGAAAGGGCCTCCGGCTTCTTCTAAGCAAGAACCTGTTGCTGAAACTACCGGAATTCTGCCATAAAGAGCTTCAATGATAGGAATACCAAATCCTTCGTAAAAAGAAGGATAAACAAATACTGTGGCCAGCTGATAAATAGATGGGAGATCTGAAAATGGGATGTCTTTCAGAAAAATCACTCTTTCTGTCAGATCCAAACGTTCAATTTCTGCACCTACTTTTTGCGCATAAGTCTGTTTTTTACCTACGACAACCAATTTGTAAGCAGGATCGATAGCTGGTAAAGCTTGTATCAGGGCTAATAAATTCTTTCTAGGTTCAATTGTGCCTACATTCAGAATATATTTTTGAGGCAAATTATACTTTTTGCGGATAGCTCCTTTGAGTTCTCCCTGGATAATTTGTTTAAACGAATCATCGCAGGTCTGGTAAAGTACCTCTATTTTTGAAGGATCAATATTGTAGTATTCAGTAATGTCTTTTTTTGTCTGCTCGCTGATCGCGATAATATGATCCGCATGCTGACAGGCATATTTACTTTTGAAGTTGTAAATGAGCCGATCGATGAATTTGTAATATTGCGGAAAACGAAGAAAGATCAGGTCGTGTATGGTGACAATGGTATGGATAGAAGAAGGCATCCCGATAGGAATTTCATTACTCAAACCATGATAAATGACAATATTGTTTTTTGCTAACTGCCTTTTGATCCTCAAACTTCTCCATAATATGGAACTGGATGATTGATCGGGCAAAATCAGATGTATATTCTCCTTCCCAAAAAAAGAAGAAATCTGCTGATGACTTTTTACTTTCGGGCTATAAACAAAGTATTGGTTTTGAGGGAAAAATTCCGATAACTGTAAAACAAGCGACCTGCTGTAATTACCTAAACCAGTTAGATTATTGGCAGCTCTTTTTCCATCAAAACCAATATTCATTAAACTGCTACGTTATTTTCTCTTAATGCATCATTTAATGAAGTCTTTTTATCTGTAGACTCCTTACGTTTTCCAATAATTAACGCACATGGAACCTGGTATTCACCTGCAGGGAATTTTTTAGTATAAGTTCCTGGGATCACTACTGATCTTGCAGGCACAATACCTTTATATTCAACAGGACTGCTTCCTGTAACATCAATAATCTTTGTAGAAGCAGTCAGTACTACGTTAGCACCTAAAACGGCTTCACGTTCTACACGTACACCTTCAACAACGATAGCTCTTGAACCTAAGAAACAGTTGTCTTCAATAATAACAGGAGCGGCTTGAATCGGCTCTAATACACCACCAATACCCACACCACCACTTAAATGTACATGTTTTCCGATTTGTGCACATGAGCCTACTGTAGCCCAAGTATCCACCATCGTGCCACCATCAATATAAGCACCGATGTTTACATAAGATGGCATTAAAATTACGCCTTTACATAAATATGATCCATAACGTGCACTTGCACCAGGAACAACTCTAACACCCAGCTCTTTATAATTAGTCTTCAATTTCATTTTATCATGAAATACGAAAGGACCAACTTCAATTTCTTTCATTTCTCTGATTGGGAAATAAAGAATTACTGCTTTCTTTATCCACTCATTGATTCCCCATGAGTTCAGAATTGGTTCAGCAACGCGGATTTCTCCTTTATCAAGTTGCATAACAACGGTCTCGATCGCCTCACAATATTCAGTATATTCTAATAAAGTTCTGTCTTCCCAAGCAGCCTCTATTAACTTTTTCAACTCTTTAATCATTGTCAATTTTATTTTTTCACAAAATAAATCAATTTTATGTATTGTGCGATCTTTTACTTATGTATTTTTGATTTTTTATGGCAGAGCAGGAAAAATTAAGGATAGATAAATACTTGTGGGCAATAAGATTGTTTAAAACAAGAACTTTAGCAACTGAGGCGTGTAAAGCTGGCCGTGTTAAATTTAACGGTCAGAATATGAAGGCTTCTGTAATTGTAAAACCGGGAGATGTTTACCAGGTCTCTAAAGGAATAGAGAAAAAAGTAATTGAAGTAGTGGAATTATTGTATACCAGGGTAGAGTCTAAAATTGCAGTTACAAAGTATAAGGACATTACTCCGCTGGAAGAAACACAGGGATATAAGTCTATGTACCATGCACCGGTACTGATCAGGGACAGGGGGGCCGGCAGGCCCACCAAAAGAGATAGAAGAGAGATTGATGACTTAACAGGAAGTCTTTTTGACGACGATAAAAAAGAAGAGTAGCTCAAAATATGGCTCAAAAAAAATGCCCGGTATAACCGGGCATTTTTTTTGAGCCATAACAGCTTATTTTTTGTCAGCCTTGTAACCATCGTTCAGGCCAGTAATTACTTCACTCGTTACATCCAGAGAAGGATCAGCAAATAAGATTGCACTGTTACCTTTCTGGTAAGTCAATACCATTTTGTAACCTTTACCTTTAGCATAGATTTTCAGGTAATCAGCAATTTTATTGTATAATTTTTCTTGCTCAGTACCTTGCTCGTTTTGTAATGCTGCACCAGCATTTTGCTGATAAGATTGTAATTCTTGTTGTTTACGTGCTAATCTTTGCTCAGTAGTCGCTCTCTGGTCAGCAGGCAAAGTATTCTGAGTTTGCTGATATTGAGCAACCTCACGTTGAAAAGCCTGTTGTTTAGCAGCTAAATCAGTTTGAGCAGCTTTAGATTTAGCATCTAATTTAGTTTTAAGATCTTTGAAATACTGGTACTTAGTTAATAAAGAATCCGAATTTACATAAACGATAGGCTCGTTAGCTTTAACTGGAGTTGCAGCAACTCCAGTTTTAACCGAAGTATCAGTCGCAGCTTTGTTGTCTTTATTCTGGCATGAAGCCATTACTGAAACTAATGCTACAGCGGTAGCCAGTGTGCTTAGTTTGAAGGATGTTCTGTTCATTTATGCGATTATTATTATATGTTTTTTAATTCTTTTCCAGTTTTAGTACCCTTTTCTAGTATAAACTGGGGGAGTAAATTTTAGCAAATATAAAATTTCCAATTTAGTATCCTAAATAACTTGTTTTTTTTGGGTCATTAATGCAGTTTTTTTGATCAAATAGTTATCCACATTTGCCTTTAATTGGCCATAATTGGTTATTTTTGAATCTTATTTTTTATTAACATTTATGAGCGAAGAAAAAGATTCAAAGTCAAATTATTCGGCAGATAATATACAGGTATTAGAAGGTTTAGAAGCGGTGCGTAAGCGCCCTTCAATGTATATAGGTGATACTGGTGTTAAAGGGTTGCACCATTTGGTTTATGAAGTTGTAGATAACTCTATTGATGAGGCTTTAGCTGGACATGCCGATACGATTACGGTAAATATTCTTAAAGATAATTCTATCAGAGTTGAGGATAATGGTCGTGGTATTCCGACAGGAATTATGCAAAAAGAACAAAAATCGGCACTTGAGGTTGTAATGACTGTACTGCATGCCGGTGGTAAGTTCGATAAAGACACCTATAAAGTTTCCGGTGGATTGCACGGTGTAGGGGTAAGTTGCGTGAATGCACTATCCATACATTTGAAAGCAGAAGTACACCGTGAGGGTAAAATCTGGGCTCAGGAGTACCGTGAAGGTAAACCACAGTATGATGTTAAGATTGTTGGAGAAACGGAAAAGAGAGGTACTGTCATCACTTTTACACCAGATGACAAGATCTTTACGCAAACTACAGAATATCGTTATGATACACTGGCTTCACGTTTAAGAGAGTTGTCTTTCTTAAATAAAGGAATAAGCTTAACCTTAACTGACGAACGTGAAGTGGATGATCAGGGGAATTTCCTGACAGAACTTTTCCTTTCTGAAGGTGGTTTAAAAGAATTTGTTCAGTTTTTAGATGGAGGTCGTCCTTCATTAATCGCTGAGCCTATTTATGTAGAGGGAATTAAAAATGGTATTCCGGTTGAGCTTGCTTTGCAGTACAATGACAGCTATGCTGAAAATGTACATTCTTATGTAAATAATATTAATACTCATGAAGGTGGTACACACATTGCCGGTTTCAGAAGAGGTTTAACCCGTACTTTGAAAGCTTATGCTGATAAGTCAGGTTTATTAAAGAATGTGAAATTCGAAATTACAGGAGATGACTTTCGTGAAGGTCTGACTGCAGTAATTTCAGTAAAAGTACAAGAGCCGCAATTTGAAGGGCAGACCAAAACTAAGTTAGGTAATACTGAGGTAATGGGTGCTGTAGATATTGCTGTTGGTGAAGCATTAGGTATCTATCTGGAAGAATATCCAAAAGAAGCCAGAATGATTGTCAACAAGGTTATCCTTGCAGCCACTGCGCGCGCAGCAGCACGTAAAGCACGTGAGATGGTTCAGCGTAAAAGTGTAATGGGCGGATCTGGGTTACCAGGTAAACTTGCCGATTGTTCTGACAGTGATCCGGAAAAATGCGAGTTATATCTTGTCGAGGGAGATTCGGCAGGTGGAACTGCAAAACAGGGACGTGACCGTAATTTCCAGGCTATTCTTCCATTGAAAGGTAAAATCCTGAACGTGGAAAAAGCAATGGAGCATAAAATCTATGAAAACGATGAGATCAAGAATATGTTTACTGCCCTTGGGGTAAGTATTGGTACTCCTGAAGATGATAAAGCTTTAAATATTACCAAACTTCGTTACCATAAGATTGTCATCATGACGGATGCGGATATTGACGGATCACACATTACCACATTGATCCTGACTTTCTTCTTCAGATACATGAAAGCATTAATCGAAGCTGGTTACGTTTATATTGCTGCACCACCACTTTACCTTGTTAAAAAAGGAAAAGAGCAGGAATACTGCTGGAATGATCAGCAACGTGATGCAGCTGTACAACGCTTAAAAGGACAGGGTAAAGAAGAAAGTGTTCACATCCAGCGTTACAAAGGTTTGGGCGAGATGAATGCTGAACAACTTTGGGATACTACTTTGAATCCGGCTAACCGTACTTTAATGCAGGCTACAATTGAAAATGCTGCGGAGTGTGATCATACTTTCTCTATGTTAATGGGAGACGAAGTTGCGCCAAGAAGAGAGTTCATTGAAAGAAATGCTAAATACGCGAAGATTGACGCGTAAGCATTCAATCGTTATAAATACAAAAAAGAGGCTGATTCAGCCTCTTTTTTGTATTTATAACCGTATTTTATAATATATAATAAGTCTTTGAATTATGAACGGGCTCCATCGTCAGTTTGTCTTCCTGGTAATGCGCATCATTCAGCATCTGAGATAAATCTCTTTCTATTGTTTTCGAAATCGTAGTTGTCGGTGTATCCGTAGGTTTGTTTTCAAAAGGATCCTGCAAATGAATAGCCATCTTTTCTATTAATAAAAATGCCGCTGCAATCGCTATAACTACAGGTACTTCGATATAACCGAAGAACTCAATCAGCCCGAATGGCAGCATAATTATAAACAGATAGATCGTCATGTTGATATACTTACTATAGGTAACCGGAAATACCGTGTTTTTTATTCTTTCAGAACCACCCATACGGTCACATAAATTAGACAAAGTCCTATCGATTTCTACCTGCTGATAACTATTGATCCATCCTTCTTTAAGCGCCATTTTGATGTCCCTGGCATGTAATTCCAAAATAGACATTGGCACATTCTTATACCGGCTAATAAAATCTATCTCCTCTGGTTTCATAAACTTGTCCAGTCCAAGCACCGGGTTGTTGTTTCTAAGTGACTGACTTAATCCATAAGCCCAGGCAATTTGTCTTTTTACGAATCGCTCTTTAAATAATTGTATTTCTGCCGAATAATAAGGATCATCAATAAAGTAGAGGATTTGCCTGGTCAATGATCTTGAATCATTTACAATTCCGCCCCAGAGGATACGCGCTTCCCACCAGCGGTCATAAGCCTGGTTTGATCGGAAGGCCAGAAGCAAGGAGATTACAGTACCCAGTAAGGCTGGAACAGCAATCGGAATAGAGATTCTGGTGAAATGAAAGTTTTCATAAAGAACCACGATACCAACGGCATACAAGGTTACTAAAATTAGATCTTTATAAATTTTGCCAAATATATAGGTGAGCGGAACATTTTTCTTTAATAACATATAATGTGTTTTAAAAGGTAATCACTAGACAAGCTGGGCATTTTCATGCTCCGGAGAGATTGCAGCACTTACAGGAGCTGAAAGTTCATCCTGCTGTGTGATCTGGATGAACGGGATTCCTGATTTATATAAAAATGACTCGGGACTTATACTGTATTTTGAGATCTGACGAAAACGATAAGATTCCGGACAGTAGATATAATCAACCTCATTCGCTTCAGCGAAGTTTCTGAAAGCGGCCATCGTACTGCCATAGAAATATTCTATTCCTATCCCGGCTATCTGTTCCTGATGCGTTTTTTTGAAATCATAACATGCCTTGTGAAAAGACTCTGGAATTTGTCCGTATTCAGCACTTCTGCGGGAGAGCATTAATAAATCAGAGATAGAATCTGTCAGTTTATAAGCATGAAAGAAAATAATCTGAACAGGTTCGTTTTTGAAATTCTTTAAAATGTTCTCTGAAAGATAGACCGAAGTCTCGTTGAAATCTGTGGGAATCAAAATTGTTTTCATATTGTATCTTTGATTAGTTAATGATACAATAGTACAGTCCCGACATTGCAGCCGTATAAGAGTGAGATTAGAGTGAGATTAGAATTGTATTTACCATGTAATTAATAAAAACGAGGAGCAATTACCGGGAACGGGGTAATAGGATACTCATTTCAGTTCCGGATTCCTGGATAGTCTTAATGGCGATACTGCCTTTGTGAAGACGGATAATATTTAGTGATAAAGGTAAACCCACTCCATAACCATTATAATCGGTTGTATTTGATGCACGAAAAAATGGTTCGAATACATGTTGCAATTCATCCTCTGGGATTCCGATACCCTGATCTTTTACATTGATTACAATATTGGTCCGGGTAACAGATAAGCCCAGTTCAACGATCCTGTTATCTGAATATTTACAGGCATTATTCACAATGTTGGTCACGGCAAGTTTAATCAGGTTTAAATTACCGTGTAGGTTAATACTTTCCGGATTCTCGGGAAGTCTAGAAAGGTCTATCTGAATTTTATTATCAGGGTTAACCAAGTCGATTGATGCCTTTACATCCCAGATTAGTTCATCTAATCGGATATCTTCCCAGCGTTGTTTTTCGCCATCAAAGCCAGACTGTGCTAAGCTCAGTAAACTAGTCAGGATGTTTTCCAGTCGTTCTGCTTCAGTTTGAATGATAGCCAGTGACTTTTGAAGTTCAGGGCTTAGGTGATGCGCTTTAAAAACTGCAAGTTCAGCTTCCCCGCTGATAATTGTTAAAGGAGTTCTTAACTCATGAGAAGCATTACTGATAAAATTGTTCTGTGTTTCAAATGCAGTTTCCAATCGGTCCAGCATATCATTAAAAGTCTGTGAAATTTCTGCGATTTCATCATTTCCTTTAATCCCTGGCAGGCGTTGGTGTAAATTCTCTGCACTAATTCCTTTTGCTTTTTTGATTAAGACTCTGATAGGTTTGAACGTGAAATTCGAGAATTTTCTACCTACAAAATAGGAAAGAGCAACAGAAAGAAAGAAGCCCGCAAATAAGATCTTTTGCAGATCCTTTAATTCTCTGTATCCATAGGGATCTTTTGCAGAAATGATAACTATATAGCCATTTGGTCCACTTTTGAAATATTTGCCTGCATAGAATACATTCTCATTCCGATAGCGGGCCATCTGGCCGGATTCAATGTTCTTATAGAAACTGGATGGAAGATGTACCCTTTTGTCAAAAGCCATTTTACCAGCTTTATCGGCTGTAAATAGTTGTTCTTCTTCTTGTGGAAGACGTTCGAGGTATTTTTGCCGTACTTGTTGATATTCAATGGTATTTGTACCCGTTGCTGTTTTGATCTGGCTGGCTATATTGACCCTTGCTTCTAGTCTTTTATAGAAATCCTCAAAAGCAAACTCGTTTGCAAAATACCAAACGAAACCACTCAGTAAAGAGATGATAATCGCAGATAAAATGGCAAATAAGAAAGTGATGCGGGTATTTAAATTCATTATATTGATTTTTCTTTTAACAGATAGCCCAACCCAACAACCGTATGAAGCAGGTTGCTACTAAAACCTTTGTCTATTTTTTTTCTCAGGTAATTGACATAGACATCAACCACATTAGTCCCCATATTGAAATCAATATCCCAGACATTTTCAAGAATATCTATTCTGGACAAAGTTTTATTCTTGTTCCGGGCAAAAAACTGGAGCAAACGATATTCAGTAGCAGTCAATGTAATTTCCTTGCCGGCTCTTGTAACCGTTTTAGCTGAAATATTGATTTGTAAATCACCAATATTGATCAGCTCATCTGTCTGCTGAAAACCTGCATATCTTCTTAGTAAGGTACGGATTCTGGCACTTAATTCTGCAATTTTGAATGGTTTGACCAGGTAATCATCTGCGCCATTGTCCAGCCCGGTAACGATATTCTCTGTACTTCCCAATGCAGTAAGCATGATGATTGGAGTTTGCGGGTAGTTTTTCTTGATTTGTTTACACAAATCGAGCCCATTGATTCCCGGAAGCATAATGTCCAGAATAATCAAAGCAAAAGAATGTGCATTGACCATTTTCAAAGCAATAAATCCATCAGGTGCAATACTTAATTCGAACCCCTCGTTGCTTAATCCTCTTTTTAGAACTGAGACCACGTTGGGTTCATCTTCAACAATAAGGAGTTTCATAGATTATGTAGGTTAGGAGGTGAATTTAAGCTTATAAATGAAATCAGTCCGGTTTGGGGTAAAATAGGATCTTCAGTTTTTTATAATTGATCTTTGCCTGGTATTTGTGGAAGATGTCACTTCCAATAATGGCTACAATCCGGGGATGTCCCATTAACACATAAGCATCATTGACTGTCTCCAGATCCAATGCTACTGCAGGATAAGATTTAATCACCAATTTGCCAATTTTTAACTTCGGAATAACGGTCTGTATTGTACTTGAAGTTGTAAACAGGGTTGTGGCATTGGTATCTTCCTTATTGGAAATCACAATAGAGTCACTGTTCTGTTCAATGAAGGTTTTATTGAATACTGATCTTGAAGCTCCGGTATCTACCACGGCCCAGTATTTTACACCAAAAACAACGATTTCCACCAGGAGGTGGAAACCGTCATCATTTAAGTTTATTAAAGTAAGAGGAACTGCAATAGTGCGCATTAAATAAGCTTCATTTCTTTAAGCACATTATTCATCGTTCTTACCGCGTCGGCACTTTTATTAAAGGCCGTTTTTTCTTCTTCATTCAAATTGTAATCTATAATTTTTTCCCAGCCGTTACGACCTACAATTACCGGTACACCTAAACAGATATCTGTTTGACCGTATTCGCCGTCAAGGGCTACACAGCAAGTAAATAGTTTTTTCTCATCACGGACAATGCTTTCTACTAAAGCAGCGCCTGCAGCACCTGGTGCATACCATGCAGAAGTACCTAACAAGCCAGTTAATGTTGCTCCGCCCACCATCGTGTCAGCAGCTACTTTAGCCAAAACCTCAGCAGATAAAATAGAAGTTACAGGTAAACTCTGATAAGTTGCATAACGGGTTAAAGGAATCATGGTTGTATCACCATGTCCACCAATTACAAAACCTTGTAAATCATTTGAATTACAGTTCAATGCTACACTCAGGTAATATTTGAATCTTGCACTGTCCAGTGTACCGCCCATACCAATAATTCTGTTTTTAGGCAGACCCAATGATTTAAGAGACAAATAAGTCATTGTATCCATTGGGTTACTAATCACGATAATGATCGCATCAGGGGAGAACTTTAATATGTTTTCAGCAACGCCTTTAACAATACCAGCATTTATGCCAATTAATTCTTCACGGGTCATCCCTGGTTTACGCGGAAGGCCAGAAGTAATTACAGCTACAGCTGAACCTGCAGTTTTACTGTAATCATTAGTTACACCAGTGATTTTTGTGTTAAAGCCCAGTAGTGCAGCAGTTTGCATCATGTCTATCGCTTTGCCTTCAGCAAAACCCTCTTTGATGTCTAACAAAACTAATTCTTCGGCTAACTCTTTTCTGGCAATATTATCTGCACAAGTAGCACCAACTGCTCCTGCACCAACAACTGTTATCTTCATGGATTCAATTTTTAAAATGTGATAAAATCTTCCTCAGATCTTCCTGCCCAAGTTATAAAATTTAAGGCACTATTTAAAAATGCTTTTTAAAACTTTATCAGACCTTCTTGGTTTTATGAGAAAGAATTTACATTTGCTTAACGTCAGTTTAGATCTTCAGGCTCTAATCAAACCATAAAGTTAGACTGACATCTTATATCCTATTTAAATAAGCGAACGCTATGTTAGAGAATAAACCTGTTGAAAAAGTTGATATAATGTCTTACGCAGGTAAATGGTATTCACTCTATTCTATACCCGCCTTTATGGACAAGAACTGGCAGGAAACCACAGAGACATACGTGATACATCCGGATGGTTATTATGCAGTTTTTACTACTTATAAATTACCAGCAGACCAGGAGATTAAATATGTAAGGTCAAAACTTATTGTAGTTCGGGGAACAAACAATGCACAGCTTAAAGCACAGTTCGTCTGGCCGTTAAAAGTGGACTACTGGGTCATAGAACTCGGAGAAGATTACTCTTATGTGGTTATCGGACACCCAAAACACAAGTACCTTTCTATTATGTCCCGCAAGCCGGAGTTGTCTGAAGAACAGCTGGAAGAAATAATCGGACGCTGTCAGGAAAAAGGATACGATACCTCAAAGCTTGTCTCACAGGAACATAAACCAGCAACTATCAAAGGACACACACATTCTTCCTGAAATTTATGAATTCCTATACGTAGGAATTTAAAAAACCGTAATTTTGTACCTCTCTTTGTTTGAAGAATAGTATCCGGGGAACAGGGATTCATAATTACCCTTCTATGTATTTAATTTTTGATACCGAAACTACAGGTCTGCCTGGCAATTACAATGCACCCGTATCCGATAGTAACAATTGGCCAAGGTGTATTCAGATTGCGTGGCAGTTACATGATGCGTTAGGAAACCTGGTTGAACACCAGGACTATCTGGTTAAACCAGATGGATTTAATATTCCATATGATGCAGAGCGTATACACGGTATTTCTACAGAATTAGCCGCAGAACAAGGGATTGATATCCATACTGTATTAGATAAATTTAATGTTGCGCTTTCCAAAGCGAAATTTGTAGTAGGACAGAATGTTGGCTTTGATGTCAATATTATGGGGGCTGAGTTTTATCGGATGGGTGTGGAAAGTCCGATGGCCACAATGCCAGTTCTGGATACCTGTACAGAAGTTACCGCCAACTTATTGAAAATTCCAGGAGGTAGAGGAGGCAGGTTCAAACTGCCTACACTGACCGAATTACATAATTACTTATTTGGAGTACCATTTGCTGAAGCCCATAACGCAACGGCGGATGTGGAAGCAACCACGCGTTGTTTTCTTCAGCTACTTAAAATGGAGACGTTTACACCCGAACAGCTTCAGGCTGATCAGGAATATATCCGTTCTTTTATTGCCAATCAGCCAGCTGTTATTCCAAGTGCAGGTATTAAACATATTAATCTTAAAGCGGCCTCTGATGAAATCAGGAAAAGACAGGCGCAGGCAGAAGGACCTGGTGTTTCCAAACAAACTTTAAAAGACAATCAGCAAGAACTTAAGGACGCAACTTTCGTCCATCTGCATAACCATACGCAGTTTTCAGTATTGCAGTCTACTATTAATATTCCAGGCTTAATTGCTGCGGTAGCGGCCGATAAAATGCCCGCAGTAGCGATGACCGACCATGCCAATATGATGGGGGCATTTCACTTTGTGAACCAGGTTCTCAATCATAACAAAGGTGTCGAAGCCAGAAATAATGCGGTCATAGAAAAAGGGGAGGAGCCTTCAGAAGTTCCGATTACACCTATTGTAGGCTGTGAGTTTTTTGTCTGTGAAAACCACCTGGATAAATCGCGTAAAGACAATGGGTATCAGATGGTGTTGCTGGCCAAAAATAAAACAGGTTATCACAACCTGGCCAAGATGTCATCAATCGCCTATACCAAGGGCTTTTATTATATTCCAAGGATTGACAGAAATATTATTGAGCAGTACAAAGAAGATATCATTGTCCTTTCTGGAAATCTTTACGGAGAAATAGCCAGTAAGATCCTGAATATGGGCGAAAACCAGGCTGAGGAAGCTTTACTCTGGTGGAAATCATTATTCGGTGCTGATTTTTACATGGAAATTATGCGTCATAATCAGGACGATGAGACTGTGGTGAATAAAACTCTAATCTCCCTGGCTCAGAAACATGAGATTAAGCTAATTGCTACTAACAATACCTATTATATCAATAAAAAAGATGCTAATGCACATGATATTTTATTATGTGTAAAAGATGCTGAAAAGCAGGCTACACCTATAGGCAGAGGACGTGGATATCGTTATGGTTTACCCAATCAGGAATATTATTTCAAATCCTCAGAAGAGATGAAAAAATTGTTTGCGGATCTTCCGGAAGCAATTTTGAATATTCAGGAAGTGGTGGACAAGATCTCCATTTACAAACTGGCCAGGGAAGTACTCCTACCTAAATTTGATATTCCAGCACAATTTCTTGTAGAAGAAGATGAGCAGGATGCAGGAAAAAGGGGAGAAAATAAATATCTGCGTCACCTTACCTATGTAGGAGCGGAGAAAAGATACGGAGAACTGACTCCGGAAATTATAGAACGTCTGGATTTTGAATTACAGACGATAGAGAAAACCGGTTATCCGGGTTATTTCCTGATTGTACAGGATTTTATCCGGGAAGCGAGGAGTCTTGATGTTTCTGTAGGTCCTGGTCGTGGTTCTGCTGCAGGTTCCGTAGTCGCTTATTGTTTATGGATTACGAATATAGATCCGATCAAATATGACCTCCTTTTTGAGCGTTTCCTGAATCCTGACCGTGTATCCATGCCCGATATTGATATTGACTTTGATGATGAGGGCAGAGGTCGTGTAATGGACTACGTAATCAAGAAGTATGGCGCAAACCAGGTCGCGCAGATTATCACCTATGGTACAATGGCCGCTAAATCTTCGATTAAGGATACGGCCCGTGTATTAGATCTGCCACTTTTTGAAGCAGATAAAATAGCCAAGCTGATTCCCAATCTGAAACTGGCGAAGATCTTTAACCTGGATGAGAAATCACTCCGAGGAGCATTGCGTGCTGATGAGTATGAAAAGGTTGTTGAACTCAAGGATATTGCAGACTCGAAAAGCTTAAGTGCTGAAACAATACAACAGGCCAGAATACTGGAAGGATCATTAAGAAATACTGGTATCCATGCCTGCGGTGTAATTATTACCCCTGATGATATTACGAATTACGTACCTGTGGCTATGGCCAAAGATTCAGATCTGTACGTAACGCAGTTTGATAACTCGGTGGTAGAAAGTGCAGGACTGCTGAAAATGGACTTTTTGGGGTTAAAAACATTGACCCTGATTAAAGATACCGTTAAACTGGTACGTTTAAGAACCGGTATCCAGCTTGATCCTGACGAATTCCCGATAGATGATGTCAAGACCTATGAGTTGTTCCAGCGCGGAGAAACGATAGGTATTTTCCAATACGAGTCTACCGGAATGCAGAAATACATGAAGGAATTAAAACCTACCGTATTTGGAGATTTAATTGCCATGAACGCGCTTTACCGTCCGGGACCTCTGGAGTATATCCCGAGTTTTGTTCGCAGGAAAAATGGTGAGGAAGAGATTAAATACGATTTAGATGCCTGTGAAGAATACCTGAAAGAAACTTACGGAATTACCGTTTACCAGGAGCAGGTGATGCTTCTATCTCAGAAACTAGCAGGTTTTACCAAAGGTGAGGCCGACGTTCTGCGTAAGGCGATGGGTAAGAAACAGAAAGACGTTCTGGATAAAATGAAACCGAAATTTGTTGCCCAGGCGGCAGAAAAAGGACATGCAGCAACTACTCTTGAAAAAATCTGGAAGGATTGGGAAGCATTCGCATCTTACGCCTTCAATAAATCCCACTCTACATGTTATGCGTGGATTGCTTATCAAACAGCTTATCTGAAAGCACATTACCCGGCAGAATATATGGCTGCGGTACTGACCAATAATATGAGTGATATTAAGCAGGTAGCCTTTTTCATGGAAGAATGTAAGCAAATGGGCGTACAGGTACTAGGGCCGGATGTGAATGAATCCATTCTGAAATTTTCTGTAAACCCTCAGGGAGAAGTGCGTTTTGGTCTTTCAGGGATTAAAGGAGTGGGAGAGAAGGCTGTAGAAAGTATTATCGAAGAACGTAATACCAGTGGATTTTATAAAAGTATTTATGACTTTGCCAGACGTTCTAATACCAGGACTGTCAATAAGAAAGCTTATGAAAGTTTTGTTTATAGTGGTGCCTTTGATAGTTTTGGGTTTCACCGGGCACAATTCTTCTTTGTAGGAATTAACGATAAACTGAACGGCATTGAAAAACTGATTAAGTATTCAAATGATTTCCAGAATAGTGAATCTTCTTCACAGTCGTCTCTTTTTGGTGGTACGGTAGCTGATATGATTAATGAGCCTACTTTGCCAGTCGCTGCGGAATGGACTTTAATTGACAGACTGAAATACGAGAAAGATGCAATCGGGATTTTCCTTAGCGGGCATCCACTCGATAATTATAAATTGGAACTGAAAGAATTCTGTCAGCACAACGTTCGGCACCTGTCTGTGGTCAACAAAATCCGGATGGGCGATACAAATGAAGACGTATTGGCAGAGTTTGAGCAAATAAAAAACAGAGAATTGGTAGTTGGTGGATTGGTCGTGATCTCCGCTCAGCGAATGACTAAAACCGGTAAGCCCTTTGGAACAATTGTTTTTGAAGACTATAACGACAGTTGTGAACTGGCTTTATTTGGCGAAGACTTTGTGAAATTTAAACAGTTTATGACCGATGGTTATTTTCTGCAAATCCGCGGCCGTGTAGGTGAACGCTTCCGTAAAGAAGGCGATTGGGAGTTTAAAATCACTTCTATAGCCCTATTATCTGATTTAAGAGATAAACTAGCTAAAAGCATTACGATACAGATTCCAATTCAGGGAATTAATGAGCAGATCATCACTCAAATTCTGGCGATTATTGAAGAAAACAAAGAAACCACTGAACAGCAAAAC
The DNA here is from genome assembly GCA_014302835.1 of Pedobacter sp. PAMC26386. Lineage (GTDB taxonomy): Bacteria > Bacteroidota > Bacteroidia > Sphingobacteriales > Sphingobacteriaceae > Pedobacter. The sequence goes on along the minus strand of CP060294.1, from coordinate 3,778,069 downwards.
TGTCAATTGAATTTTATTGTGTACGATAGAGAGCAGAATGTATCACTGGATCTTCCTTCTAAATCACTGAAGGTCAACCCTGATAATCATTTTCTAGAGCAATTGAAAGCCTTAAATGTGGTGAATTATAAGTTGAACTAATGTCATTTTGGCATTAGAAATATCGATGGCATTACAATTGATTATATCTTTGTATAAATAAAAATAAGAAATATGGCTATAGAAATCACAGACGCAAACTTCGAGGAAGTTGTGTTGAAATCAGATAAACCCGTTTTAGTAGACTTTTGGGCAGAATGGTGTGGTCCATGTCGCATGGTAGGTCCGGTAGTAGATGAGATCTCAAAAGAATACGAAGGAAAAGCAGTAGTAGGAAAAGTGAACGTGGATAACAACCCACAGATTTCTACGCAGTTCGGTATCCGTAACATCCCAGCGTTGTTATTTTTCAAAAATGGTGAAGTAGTTGATAAACAAGTTGGTGCAGTTCCAAAATCAGTATTGGCTGGTAAATTGGATAAACAACTTTAATCAATCCAATATATATCGAAAAAAGCATCCATATAAGGGATGCTTTTTTTATGTCCTTATATTTCCAGGTCTATATCTCTATACTTCGTGGTCGTTTTCTTCTATAAATGTTTCCTCTCCCTTTAACACGCGGTCGCTCCAATAGCAAAACAAAGCAATTGCAGTTAATATGCCTATCTGAACGTATGAGATTTCTACAGGATGATTCCTGTTCAGATTAAACAGTCCTGCTTTTGCTGCAATGCAGATCACCAAAGTCAATGTAAACAGCCACTTGAAATTTGCTGTAGCGCTGGCTAAATGGCTAAGATGTACAGTTTTCAAGGTTAAAGCCCTGATGGCGATGATCAAGAGTACCAGGAAAAGAATGCAAAGTAAAATATACTTCAAAAATCCCAGCATCGGAATAGGCCTCAGCTGGATGATACGTTCAAAGAAGTAAGCAGATGAAACCAGTGCAGTGAGAAACAATAACAAATACAGGATCACAAGGACTGTTAAGAAAAAGCGATTTGAGGAGGTGGTAGATTTATTCATATGATCAATGGATGGCAAGTTAGAGTTCTTTTACTAAATTTAGAAGTTGTTTAAAAATTTCAAAGGATGAACCCGTATACTGACCAGTCTGAATATCAATTTAGCAGTAACCTTGAATTACTGGCTAAACAGGTGGTAGAAGGATTTATTACCGGTTTACATAAAAGCCCATTTCATGGATTTTCTGTAGAATTTGCCGAACACCGAGCTTATAACAGCGGTGATAATGTTAGGAACATTGACTGGAAGTTATTTGCCAGAACAGACAAGCTGTACACCAAAAGATATGAAGAAGAGACAAACCTGCGTTGTCAGTTTGTAATTGATACTTCTTCTTCGATGTATTTTCCACAAGAGGGGTATAACAAACTGACCTTTTCAATTCAAGCAGTTGCAGCCTTGATTGAATTGCTTAAAAAACAAAGAGATGCATTTGGATTGAGCCTGTTTACAGATCAGTTAGTTTTAAATACCCCTGCCAGATCAACAACTATGCATCAGAAACACTTGTTCACAAAGCTTGAAGAAGTGCTGAGAGCCCCGCAGATCAATGTAAGTACAGATTTAAGCGTATCGCTTCACCAGGTAGCGGAGTCTATTCACAAGCGCTCTATGGTCGTTGTTTTTAGTGATCTTTTAACGGCAAATATTATTGATCCTTACCAGGATGAATTATTCTCTGCATTACAGCACCTAAAATTTAATAAACATGAAGTTATCATTTTCAATGTTACTGATAAATCCAAAGAAGTAGATTTTAGTTTTGAGAACAGGCCTTATCAATTTGTTGACCTGGAGACTGGTGAGTTATTAAAAGCAAATACGGCTACAGTTAAAGAATCCTATTTGAAAGCCTATGGAGATTACCGTAAAATGCTGACCTTGAAGTGTGCTCAATACAAAATAGATCTGATTGATGCTGATATAGCTGCAGGATTTTCCGGCGTATTATCTTCCTATCTGGTTAAAAGACAGAAAATGAATTAATACAACTATGATTTTTTGGTGTCTCTGTATTTGCTGAGTAGTTCTCTTTTGAAAGTTTGTTCAGCCCTGTAATACTTACCCACAGTTTTTATTGGAAGACTACTCTTCAATTTATTATAATATTTACGTTCAATATTTAAATCTTTCTGTTTAAAATTGAGTTCATTATTGATCAGACTTTCTACTTCTGTATCTGAAAGATTCTCAATTTCAGTACTTTTTCTGAAGCTGATCATGTTTTTTCTGCGCTCCTGACGTAAATCAGACTGTTCAGTTTGCATAGAGTTATAAATAGGCCAGAATATTTTGGCCTCTTCAGCACTAAGGTCCAGTTTTTCCTTGAGATAAGTATTTTTATAAGCCTCTATTTCATTACTTCTTCCTGCATGTTTTTGTGCGGAAACAAGAAAGGGTAGGCATAATAGAAAAGCGATGGCAAGTAAGTTTTTCATAATATCTTTTTATAATGCTGATGACAGATCACTTTGAGAATAATTATTTAGAATATAAGTTTCTAAATCTGCGCTGGCAGTATTGTCTTTTTGTATATCTACATTATTCCCTTCTATATGATCAATAATATCCTGTTCGTTCATATCATATAACATTTGCTCGTTGGCCAGATCAGCAGCCCTTGTCTCTGTATTGAAATTTTGCTGATTCAGATAAAGACCGAATGCCGTAACGAGAATGAAACAAGCAACTGAAGCATATTTAATCAGATCATTATGCCATAAACGAATTAGCTTAGGTTCATGTTTGACAGGAAGCTCAGCTTTGGTTGTTTTGGCAAGGATACTGGATTGTAATTTCTGGAAATATAGATCCGGTGTAAGGAAACCTTCAGACTTCGGAAGATTTTGTAATTTATCTGCTGAAGTTTCGGCCAGAATACTGCCTTGTAAAATATCGAAATATTGATCAGGTACGATAAAACCAGACATAGGAATAGCCTTCTTGAGCTCATGGACATAAATTGTGTCATGAATCAGCCCAGGTAAGGTATCAAAATACTGGTCCGGCACGCTAAATGGATTTTCCTTTTTGAGGGAGGCTAAGTAAGGGGCCTCTTGTTTCCATTCATTGTCTTCTACATCGTGTTTCATTATTGATAATTTAACTATTGCTAGGGTACAAGATCAGGGTCTCTTGAATTTGTATGCTATATGGATGCTTAAAATCGCAAAAGGTTTAAAAAGTAATGTCATCATTTAGCATAAAAACTTCTATTTTTTTTACTGCAATATGAAATGAAGCTTTTAACGCACCAACTGATGTACCCAGAATTTCAGAGATTTCTTCATATTTTAGTTCATCATAATACTTCATATTAAAAATCAATCGCTGTTTTTCAGGAAGAATGAGCAGCGCCTGCTGTAATTTCAACTGTATTTTATCTCCATTAAAATAAGAAGAAGCAATTAAACTCTCAGACAGTTCATCAGAAACATCATCTAAAGGAATGTTATTGCGCTGTTTTTTCTTGTTCAAAAAGGTGATACAATCATTTGTTGCAATCCGGTAAATCCAGGTATAAAGCTTAGAGTCATTTCTGAATTTGTCCAGGTTTTTCCATATCTTAATGAAAACCTCTTGTACAAGATCATCCGCATCATCGTGGTCAATTACCAGCCGGCGGATATGCCAGTAAATCTTTTCCTGGTATTTGGTAACAAGCAGGTTAAAGGCTTCATTACGCGTGCCCTCTATCGAGAACTTTGCTAAAATTTTATCATCTTCAACCTGCTTCATTGATTATTTTTTTCTTTTTAATACTTTTTGAGCTGCTTCAACAATGTTAATCGTATCCAAGCCATATTTAGTCATCAGCTGATCAGGTGTTCCGCTTTCTCCAAAACTATCATTTACAGCCACAAACTCTTGTGGTGAAGGAAGTTCTGTAGTTAATAAACGGGCAACACTTTCTCCTAGTCCACCAAATTTATTGTGCTCTTCACAAGTCACAACACAGCCGGTTTTTTTAATTGATTTTAAGATCGCCTCTTCATCTAACGGTTTAATCGTATGAATGTTTATAATCTCTGCATCAATTCCTAAAGCTGCCAGTTGTTCACCAGCTTCAATAGCTTTCCAAACCATATGTCCGGTAGCAATAATGGTTACATCCGTACCTTCGTTAACCATCCATGCTTTACCAATTTCGAATTTTTGATCCGGGTCAGTAAATACAGGAATGCTTGGCCTGCCGAAACGCAGGTAAACAGGACCTTCATATTCTGCGATTGCTAATGTTGCTGCTTTAGTCTGATTATAATCACAAGGATTAATCACAACCATACCAGGTAACATTTTCATCAAACCAATATCTTCAAGGATCTGGTGAGTCGCTCCATCCTCACCTAAAGTTAAACCAGCATGAGAAGCACAGATTTTAACATTTTTGTTAGAATAAGCTACGGATTGTCTGATCTGATCGTAAACTCTTCCTGTAGAGAAGTTTGCAAAAGTACCAGTGAAAGGAATTTTCCCTCCAATAGTCATTCCTGCTGCGATACCAATCATATTTGCTTCAGCAATTCCGATCTGAATAAATCTTTCCGGAAATTCATCTGCGAAAGCATCCATTTTCAAAGAACCTTTCAGATCTGCACAAAGCGCAACTACATTCGGGTTTTTCTGACCAGCTTCATGTAAACCAGCACCGAAACCAGAACGAGTATCTTTTTTTTCTGAATATGTATATTTCTTCATTATAATATTATCTTTTTATCGCTCATCTATACTAGTTAAGATCAGCGCGGTTTTAATGGTTATGAATTAATAATCCCCTATGGTCTCTTTGTTCTGACTTAAAGCAGAAGCCAGTTGTGCATCATTAGGCGCAGTACCGTGCCATTTATGTGAACCAACCATGAAATCTACACCATAACCCATTTGAGTACTCATTAAGTTTAAGATTGGTCTGCCTTTACCAGTAAGTGATTTAGCATATTCCAAAGCTTTAACAATATCTTCCATGTTATTTCCATTAGAAGTGATTACATGCCATCCAAAAGCTTCAAATTTTGTCTGCAGGTTCTCTAATGATAATATTTTCTCAGTAGGACCATCAATTTGTTGTCCATTATAATCAATTGTTGAGATCAGGTTATCAACTTTATTATGAGGAGCAAACATAATTGCTTCCCAGTTTTGACCTTCCTGTAATTCACCATCTCCATGCAAACTGAAAACCAATGAATGATCTTTGTTTAATTTTTTAGTTAAAGCTGCTCCGATAGCAACAGACATGCCCTGACCTAAAGATCCAGAAGCAATTCTGATACCAGGTAAGCCTTCATGTGTAGTTGGGTGACCCTGAACACGTGAGTTTAACTTTCTGAAAGTAGCTAGTTCACTAACTTCGAAATAACCTGAACGGGCAAGCACGCTATAAAATACTGGAGAAATGTGACCATTAGAAAGGAAGAATAAATCTTCTCCTACACCATCCATTTTAAAATCTGTGGAATGGTTCATGGTTTCAAAGTATAAGGCTGTCATAAATTCTGCGCAGCCAAGTGATCCACCCGGGTGTCCAGACTGGCAACCATGTACCATTCTTACAATATCTCTTCGTACCTGAGAAACAATGTCCTCTAATTCATTGATTGTATGTTTCATCTATTTATTTATTGTCTTCTTTTGTCAGATGGAGCCTTTGATTATTAAAATAATTATTGCCCTGTGGGTTTAATAATTATTTTAATAATATTGGGTTCATTTCAATTGGATTGTTTATCTAATGATAGCAAATATAGTTTATTGCTATCATTTATCATTTTCTTAAAAGGCCCGGTTCGTCGGGTTAATGTGATATTTTGCTAGTATTTTAATAATTCTAAGATTTGTGCTGTTGAGTTTTTAGTATCAACTTTTTTAATGATATGTGTAATCACACCATTTTCATCAATCACAAAAGTAGTCCGGTTAGTACCCATATATTTTTTACCATACATGTTCTTTTCTCCCCAAACACCATAAGCTTCTACAATTTTTTTATCAGTATCTGCCAGTAAGGTAAAAGGAAGGCTATGCTTAGTCGCAAATTTCTGATGCGATTTCTCATCATCAACACTTACGCCAAGTACCACAATATCTTTTGCTTTTAATCCCTGATAATTATCCCTGAAGTCACAAGCCTCAGCAGTACAGCCTGGTGTATCATCTTTCGGGTAAAAGTATAAAACTACTATCTTACCTGAAAACTGACCTAGAGAGACAGTATTCCCGTCCTGATCTGTTGCGGTAAATTCAGGAGCTTTCTGACCTTCTTTTAATTCACTCATAATTATTTTATAAAATTAATTGAATACGTTTTATTGTTGCCTTTCATGTCTTCCACGACCAGTTTAAACTGATGTCTTCCAGCCGCGGTGCGTTCATCAAAAGAATGCCATAAGGTAGCAGTTTTCGTGTCAAATTCCATTAAAACCCAATTTCCGTCAATATAGCCATTAAAGCTTTTAATCCCCGAAAGGTTATCACGGATTTTGAAGACCATTTTTGCTATGCCAGACATGTTTTTGCCATCGGCGATGTTAACTGGAACAATAGACGGTGGAATCGTGTCTACAGTGATATAAAAACTTCCAAAACTCCGTGGGGTAGCTTTCACAAAACCATTTTCAAAAACGCCCCCCTGTGATGCGCCGCTAGTACTCACAATTATGGCTTTATCTTTCAGGTTGCCTAACCGGGCATCCGCTTTAATCCATAGATCAAAACCGACATGTAAAGGAGTAAGGTTATTGTGAATTTGATAGACCGGAGAATATGCACCTCTGACGGGTTCTGGTTTTACTTTATAGACTAGGTTGAAATCATTGTATAAGGTCCCTTTAGGCAGAATTACTTTAACACCTGCGGTTGAAAATTCGTTCTCTTTATTATAAAAGAAAGGAATCCCATCGGGCTGATCGGGTGTAGATATGGTCGTCTGTCCATCCGATTTTACAGTAAAAGGTAGTATACTTTGGTTTCCTTTAGCATCGGTAACAATATATTTTAGTTCATGAATCTGCTGATCTTTAAACTCAATTCGGCCATTGTTAACTAAGCTGCTATAAATCTGCAAAGGATTTCCCGGGTCTACAAAACTTTTCTGGATACTTCTCTTAGAAGTCATAAATGCCGGATAGTCAATATGGGAATTAATCGCCTTGCTGTTTTCAAAAGCAAATTTCTCTAAAGAGGAAGTAAAGACAGTTTTTCCATCCACTTTCAGTTCAATAGAATAAACTCCGTTAATTCCGGATGCACCGTTATGTCTGTCTGTTGCCGTAATACCAAAGCCAACCTCACCACTAATGTTTAACGGTTCTGATTTACCTAATGTATATTTCCCTGCACCGCCCGTAACCTGGAAAAATGTTTTGGGTGTATATTCATTGAAATATTTTTTGTTCAGCTTATAAACATATAAGGCATAAATAACTGGAGGGATATTGTCCGGAATCTGAATACCAAATAGTTGCGGGTTAATCGTGTTTTCTGTTTTAGAATCTCTGATCTCAAAATGAAGATGTGGACCTCCTGAGCTTCCACGATTCCCGGAGTAAGCAATGATATCACCCTTATGCACGGGAAATAAATCTACGGCAGGGAATTCATCCAGTTCAAATGTTTTTTTCTGATATTCCAAAGCCTTCACTGCTTCTGCAATTTTAGGAGCAAAGCGTGATAGATGTCCATATACAGAAGTGTATCCATTTGGATGTACGAGATATAATGCCAGGCCAAATCCGCTATTCTGCACTCTCATCCTGGAAACATATCCATCCGCAATTGCATGCACAGGATAACCCTCACGTTGATTAGTTCTGAAATCTATTCCAGAGTGAAAGTGATTTCCTCTCAGCTCTCCAAAAGAACCTGCCAATGCCGGAGGAACAATGTCGAGCGGTGGACGAAAATCAACCAGTGGATATTTATTGTTACTGAAAATTTGTTGTGCCTGGGTACCTATTGTTAATACACAAAGAAATAACAGGAATATATTTTTTTTAATCATCAAAATTATTTTATATCGAAATTCAGAAACTGTTCCTTGCCTATCCACGCTTCCAGTTTATCGCCTGGGTGAACCTGGCCTACTCCTTCAGGAGTTCCGGTAAAAATTAAGTCTCCTTTTTTTAATGTAATGTATTGCGAAACGAAGGAAATTATTTTTTCAAAAGAGAACAGTATATTTTTCGTGTTCCCATTCTGGCGGGTCTCTCCGTTTACTTTCAGCTCAAACTGAAGATTATTTAAATCGGCAATCTCTGTTTTAGGGAGGAAATGACTAACAGCTGCTGAATTATCAAAAGCTTTGGCAAGCTCCCATGGTAATCCTTTTTCTTTGAGTGCAGACTGAAGATCACGAGCAGTAAAATCAATTCCCAAACCAACTTCATCAAAATAATTAGCAGCGAACTTCTCTGCAATATGTTTTCCTTCTTTATTGATCTTGATGACCACTTCCAGTTCATAGTGAACATCTGAGGAGAAATCTGGAATGTAAAAAGGTTTATTGTCTTTAAGTACAGCTGTTTCTGGTTTCATGAAAATCACTGGACTTGATGGGAGAGGGTTATTTAATTCTTTAGCGTGTGCAGCGTAGTTACGGCCAATAGCAATTATCTTCATTATGATCGGGTATATAAAAAAACGTCTTTTATTTGAACATGCAGGTTGCATGAAGCGTAAAAGTAAATTATATCCTTTAAAAAAAAGATTGATGCGGAAAATTAAAAAAGGATCTTATAGAATAGAAATGCGTTTTACTACTGTTTCTGAACCAGCAACAAAACGAAGGAAATAGATACCGCTGTTCAGGCGGCTAGGAATTGTGAAGGTTTTAGTTTGCTCACCAGCAGATAAACGTTCATTTGACAGGGTGACAACTTCGTTGCCCAATAAATCCATTATTTTAATAGATAGGTTAGACTCACGTTCTAAGCGAAGGGTAAGATTAATCTGATCATCAACCGGATTAGGGTAAACTTTAAGTACAGAAAGAATTTTATCTGGTCTGCCGCTACCAGATCTGCCATGTGAAATCAGGCTGTTGTAGGGTGTAAAAGATGAACCTGGCATATAGCTCGGTTTGTAAGATGGTACATCGCCTCTGATTTGAGGAGTCCTGACAATTCGTTTGTATTTGGAATTAATGCTGATACTGTCAGATCGCTGGGCAAAAACTGTGCTTCCACAGCATACACTGATGCAAAATATGCAAATTATGTAAAGCAGCGAGACCGTTTTAGTTTTTGTATTCATCTATTGCAACAAAAGTAATGAATAAATCTACAGAATAATTAATCTTTTTGTTCATAACACAATATTTAACACATTTTAACAGTTGTCGATTTGGGGAAATTGTTTTGGTGTATTTAATACGCCTAATCTGCATTTTACCAGCGATCACTTTTTCTCCTATTTTTGATTTTTTACGGTAACCTATCGTCCTTTCGATAGGTTTTTTTAGTTCTTCATTTTCTTGTTTTAAGTTTATCCTATGCAGCGTTAATTCTTCAGTTTTCTGATAATTTTAGCACTCATTTCTCCTAAATTCGGCCCGTTTTCAGCATTTCCTATCTCGAAGAATTTATTTGTTCGTGCAGATCTCAGATGACGGGAAGTTGTTTAAATCAGCAGTGTTAAGTGGTTTTTCATAAGAAATCATAAATATATCGCGAAACTACGGGTGGTGAATTGAAAAAGGTGTCATTTTTATACATAATATTAAATAAAAATGACATAGTGTTGCGTTTTATATGATTGTTTTTATAATTTACGAACCATTGTCCGGATAAATTTTAGCATAACCATTATTCGGACAATGGAAAGAAATCAATTAACTATACCAAATTTCTATGAAAAAAACATGTTTACTACTATTCCTGTGCATTATTGCCGGGACACTTACTTTGCATGCCCAGTGGTCTGTAGGACTCGAAGCAGGCTACAACAAGAATTACCCCTTTACAAACACTGGTTTCAGAGCCTTCACTGAGTATAAACCAATGGAAGGTTTTAATATCGGTGTCCCTGTGAAATATACACTGAATAACTGGTTCGGGGTACAGGCCGATCCTCAGTTTATCCGTAAAAGTTATCAGATGGTGAGGTCTGGTTTTTTTGATGGGGTTTATCAGAAGAATATAAACAATTATATTCAGTTGCCTTTGATGGCACATTTTACGTTCGGTGGTCAGAAAATAAAAGGGTTTTTCAATTTGGGAGGATATGCCGGTTATTGGGCATCTTCACATATTAAAGGAACACAGCTGGATGTCTTCTCGCAGTCGTATGAACTTCCGGACGATTTTCAGTCTAAAAGATATCTGGATTTTAAACCAGGTTATAATTATGATGAAAAATATGAATTTGATAAACGTAAGGATCGCCGGATTGAACTGGGTTTATTAACCGGAGCAGGTATAAGCTATCAGCTTAAACCCCGTTATGAACTTTTTGCAGAAGGAAGGTATTACAGAGCATTGACTGATCAGCAGAAAGACTACATGCTCAATCAGATCCCGCGCTATAACGACACATTTACTATCCAGGTAGGTTGCATGTATCGTTTAGGTAAGTAAGTTCCCACACTAATTTATTCATCATTATTCAAAACTTATGAAACAGATTTTTCTTTTTTTATATAAAAACATGTTCCAGTTTATGCTGGGGATGTTTATTATCGGCTCTGCAGCCTCATGCCGTAAAGAGCTACCACAAATTAATCAGCCTGAACGTTATATTGCAGGGAATTTTAGCGAAGCTTTTGAAGCTTACTGGAACGGAATGAACAATAATTATATCTTCTGGGATATAGACCCAACCAACTGGGATGATGTCTATAAAAAGTATCAGCCATTATTTGCGAAGATGAATATCAATGATTCTACGGATGTGAGAAAATCTTATACTTATTTTAAAGAAATGACCTCACAGCTTGTTGATTCACACTATGCCTTGCAAATCAACAGCAGTTATGTGAAAGATTCAATACCTTATATCAGCCCAGCTGATTTAAGACATCAGAAGCAACCAGGCTATCATGGTAATATTAATCCTAACTTCTTTTATAGCAGTATTCCTCCAAAGTATCTTGATCCGGGGTATATAAAAGGATTTGTCAATTTTCCAGAAGGAGGTCAGTTTTTTGCTATTTCAGGAAAGATTAAAAATAATATTCTTTATCTCCATTTTAATAGTTTCAAACTGAATACAGTCTTAAATTCGACAACTCCGAATAATGCTCAGAAAGTGTTGAAGTATTATTTTGACCAGTTAAAGAGTACACCTAATCTTAAAGGGTTAATTCTGGATGTCAGAAGCAACGGCGGTGGTGCTTTAGCTGATTTGGATTTACTGGTAGGCAGTTTAACAGACAAGGCTTATGTGATTGGTGCTACGCGATCAAAAGGAGGAATGGGGCGGTTAGATTATACGCCATGGATACCAGCATCGGTTCATCCTGCGAAGGAAGCAAAAGCATTTACCGCTCCGATTGTTGTATTAGCTGATTTAAACTCTGTGAGTATGGCAGAGATGACTACTATGGCATTGAAAGCATTACCTACTAATAACGCAACTTTTGTTGGAGAACGTACCTGGGGCGGTAACGGCCCGTTGTTGGGCAATGATGATTTTTATAATGGGGGTCAGTTTACCACTGGGTTTTTGAAATTGGTTTATACTTCTACACTGATGCTGCGTTATAAAGATGGCAAGATCTACGAAGGATTGGGTTTTCCGCCTGATGTAGAAGTAAAATATAACAAAGCTGCATTGGATGCAGGAACTGACCCACAACTGGAAAAAGCAATTAGTTTGATTCCTCAGTAGTTACAACATCCTAGATCAATGCTGGCCGCTCTCTATTTTCGCAAAATAGAGAGCGGCTTTTTTATTTATATTGAGTTATTTTGGAGAAATAAAGACAAACATTATAAAACTCTTAATACGCAGTAAATAATGATCTATAAAGAAAATCGGACAGCACTAGTATGAAGTTAAGATTTCAAACAAATGGTTCGTTAAATTCTCCTCAGTATAATATAGTCGAAAAAGCAATATTATTCTTGGAAGAGGAGAATTATAACATCATTGAAAATACAGGCTCCTTTGTACTATTCGATTGTGAAACTCAAACTTCAAAATTAGTTTCAAACTTTGTTTATTATCGTAGAGTAGATGAAGGTCGGTTAGACTTCATTAAAAATGATGAAAATATTGATATATGCCTAACTTATTACATTTCAATCACGATCGAGTTAGTTCAATGGTTTATAATCATACTTATTAGTATTTCTGTTGATTATAAGGTGTTATTTATACTTGCTTTTTTTGTTCTGAATCTTCTTTTTAAGATTAAAAATATTCAGAGTAATTTTATTAGTAACATGATGAGGTTTCGGTCTGATGAAATCTAGTTGTTGTAACCGAGATAGCTAGATTCTGGTCAATGTTAAATGAATACTATATAATAGATGAAAATTAAACTTATCATAAGAAAAGAGGTACAGATACAACTTGCTGCTTTAGAAGGAAAAATCGACAACTATTTAAAAAAGAACTTTTACAGGGTTACAGATCGAGGGGAAGGATTTGTGATTTTTATTGATGACGAGTATAGTGACAGAAAAAGATATAGATCAGATAACTATATCAGAATAAAGGAAGGTAAATTTGAATTTCACTCTTCTGGCAAGGGAACATTTGTGAAATTGATTTATCTAACTTCGGTGTTATATCCGTTTTTCATTATGATGTTGTTTACAGCAGGTGGTCTGTACACTAAAACTTTGACGCCAATATTTTTTTCATTTGCCTTTTATTTGCCGGTTTTATACAGAATCTACTATTTGAAGAAGAATATGTTCAATGAACTATTAGAATGCTGATGATAATACCGGTGCAGCTCCTATAATGGATTATTATGCTTATGGAAGTGTCGCTCAAAGAGGTAGTCTAGATTATCTATATGAATATCAAGAAGCCTACGTGGAGAAAGATCCAGTAACAGGGTTCGATAACTTTGAGTTAAGGTATATGATTGCAGGGGTGGGTTATGGCTGAGTACAGGTCCAAAAATCAGTTTGCCTCTTCTTTTATGAGAGAATGGGAATAATCCGGTTAGCAGAATTGATAAGGGACATGGAGCATTAGGAGTTGGGATTTTAGGGAATATTGGGACTGACTTTGTAGGAGCTTCATACTCGAAACAGTTAATGCCCTCGGTTCCTACATTAAAAAGATCTTTTAAAGATGTAGGTTCAAATCGCTATAATAATCCTACTGGTAAATTCATAGGTTTACCAGAATTATAGAATTTCATAATGAAAGATGAAGAATGAAAAAACTGGAAGAGTATTTCAAAATAACGTCCTATACCAGAAAATTTAAAACAAGATATAGAATTGGACTATTTCTTGTTTTCGTATTAATTGTGGTACTGATCAATATGTGTTTGAATAAAAAAGACCGCGATGAAAATGTTTTTCTTAAGGGCCTGAATTTGAAATTGACCTTAAAAGTGAAAGTAATAAGGCCCACTGGAAATCATGGCTATGGAGTTATTCTTGCAGAAGTAATCCATTCAAATACTCCAAGAGATTATTCGGCTACTTATAAAAGTGAATACACTTTTTGCAAGATAAAAGATAATAACATTCTATTTGTGTCTGATTATTATGTAATGGAAGTAAACGATATTATTGTTGTTAATAGTGAGATTCTTAAGTATTGGATTTATAGAAAAGGTAAATTAATCTCAGCATACAATTTAACTAATACTACGGATGTTTTCTTGTATAGGGATATCGAGAAAAAAAAGTATTTGGATTTTAAGACTTATGGAAAATATCTTCTTCCGGAAAAACAAGAATAAAGATCTGAAAATATTTTTGGGACTATTTGACTGCGTATGTATGCTATTTCTATGCTTTTCGTTGGTTTCTGTAAGGAGTAATTTTAAAGGAAACTTATCCTATAACTTTAATGGGTGTAATTGATAATGTTAAAGTAATATCAACGATTATGATCAACAAAAAATATCAGATTAATCGAAAGAAAAGGGATATAATATATGGGTAGGAGGTCCCAGAGTATATTGACAAATCATAAGAAGTCATAAACCTCAAATTCTTTTAATTAAAGGAAGGTCGCGGTGGGACAGGTTACCCTATATAAAAAATAACCCCTTCTTTTGAACATAGCAAAAGAAGGGGTTTAATTTTTTACTTTTCCTGTTTTTACGCCGGATTATTCTTCGCATTTAGCTTACTATGGTGAAAGCCATATAAGAAATAAACAACCAGCCCAATCACTAACCAGATTCCAAAACCTATCCAGTTAGAAATACCCAACTCACACATCATATATAAACAGCTTAGTAATCCCAATACAGGAATTAATGAAAGGTTATGGGTGATACAGAAATAAGTAATCACTACACAGATCACAAAAAAGATCCACATTGGGATTTTATGCTTAAACAAAGACCAGCCGCTTTCAAATTTTTTGTCCGCACTAACCGCACTCTTTTCCACGAAATTTTGATACTGCGTTGTAGTAAGGCTATTGAGATAAGCTTCACTGTCAATGTTCTTTTCTATAACATTCAGTGTTTTCTGCTCCGCTTTAATTTCTTCCTTCACACTATTCAGTTCATTTTTGTCAAGCGAAGTAATGAAACTTATTGGATCATGCACTTTGGTTTGATTCGTAATAAAAGCAGTAGTTTCTGGTTTAAAGAAGATGAAGCCAGAAACGATTGCACCAATAAATACAACTGGAATGATATACTTTGAATTCACATAAGGAGTTTTGAATTTGCCCCTTGGAATATCAGTTTTGTTTTGTAGAACCAATACACCCGCACATACAAGTACGAAAGCAAATAAAGTACCTATGGAACATAAATCTGTAACGATGGTCAGGTTCATGAACAAAGAAGGAACAGCAACCACAAATCCAACCACAATAGTTGCAAATGAAGGTGTTTTATAAACAGGGTGGATCTTCGAAAACCTTTTTGGTAATAAACCATCACGGCTCATACTCATCCAGATTCTTGGTTGCCCCATTTGGAAAACCAGCAATACACTCGCCATGGCAAATACAGCACTGACGGCAATGATTCCGCTCATTAGTTTCAGGTTGATATGGTCAAATACGAAAGCTAGCGGATCACCCACAGCTAATAAATCATATCTTACAATTCCTGTTAATACTAAAGCGATAGCTACATATAAAACTGTACAGATAATGATAGCCCACATCATACCTCTTGGTAAATCCCGCTGCGGGTTTTTACACTCTTCGGCAGTTGTAGAAATGGCATCAAAACCAATGTAAGCAAAGAATACGGCTGAAACACCTTTAAGAATACCAGAAACACCATTTGGAGCAAATGGATTCCAGTTTTCAGTATCTATATAAAATACACCTACAGAAAGAACCAGTAAAATTACTGCCAGTTTCACAATGACCATGGCGTTACTCGCATTTTTAGACTCTTTCATTCCTCTGTAAACCAACCAGGTAATTAGAATGATAATCCCTAAAGCAGGTAGATCTGCTACAATGTGGAAACCGCCAATTGTCGGGGCAGTAGCCCACGCATTGTTAGCAATACGGGTGGCATCATCTAGATTAGCAAAACTCTTACCAGCATTTAATAAGGCCTCAGCATGTTTGTGACCATTAAATGCAGTCAGATAATCCATCGTTGTCCAGTCAGGAAGATTGATCCCATTGATCCCTAATGCCGGTATTCGAATCGAAGAGAGCAATCCAGTGAAGTAATCAGACCAGGATATTGCGACAGTAATATTTCCGATAGCATATTCCATAATAAGCGACCATCCTATAATCCAGGCCACCAACTCTCCAAAAGCAACATATGAATAGGTATAAGCGCTACCCGAAACCGGAACCATAGAAGCAAACTCTGCATAAGCAAAGGCGGCAAAACTACAGGCTACAGCGGTGAAAATAAATAGGAAGATGACAGCCGGGCCACCATCTGCACTTGCTTTTCCAATCGTACTGAAAATCCCGGCGCCAATAATTGCGGCAATTCCGAAAGCAGTAAGATCTCTTACACCCAGTGTTTTGTTTAAAGATGCACCATGATCACCATAGCCCTTTTCGGCATCTTCTAGTATTTTAGTGATAGACTTTTTTCTGAAAAGATTTTCAAACATAATGGGCAATTTGGTTAGATTGTTTTGCTGTTTTTAGCTTATTCGCTGAAAGTATAAAAAATATTATAGAATTAATCTAGTTTATCTAATTCATCTTTTACAAATGAAGCGAGTTCTTTAATATAACTGCTGCTGAAGTCAAATTTAATACCTGCAGTTTCATAAATCTCATTCATTGGTTTGGTATATCCAAGTGCCAGTGCATCAAGATATTGTTGTAAAGCTTTCTCTGGGTTCTCTTTGTAGTTTTTCCAGATTGCAATGGCGCCTAATTGTGCAATTGCATATTCTATATAATAAAACGGAACTTCGAAAAGATGCAGCTGTTTTTGCCAGATATTACCGAATTCCTGATCCAGACCATCCCAGTTTGCAAAGCCTGCACCAAATCTTTCATAGATCTGTTTAAATGCAACTTCTCTGTCCGCTGCATTATGTGAAGGATTGGTGTAAATCCAATGCTGAAACTGATCAATCACCGCTACCCATGGTAAGGTTTTTAATACATCCTGCAATTGTTCTTTTTTTGCGCGGATCAAATCTGCAGGATTATCAAAATAGATATCCCACTGATCCATGGAAATCAATTCCATACTCATTGATGCTAATTCTGCAACTTCAGAAGGACAGTGTTTAAAGTCATTGAGCTCCAGGTTTGCTGTTAGAAAAGTATGAATGGCGTGCCCGCCTTCATGAACCATTGTAGTCAGATCTCTTAATGAGCCGGCAGAGTTCATGAAAATGAAAGGAGCACCTGTTTCTGCCAGTGGATAATTATACCCTCCAGGAGCTTTACCTTTTCTGCTTTCTACATCAAAAAGATTATTAGCTTTCATTATGGAAAGCATCTGACCTAATTTAGGATCTATTGCTGTAAAAGCAGCTATACTTTTTTCAATCAGCTCTTCTCCATTTTTGAATGGTTTCAATGCTGCTTTACCAGAAGTACTAACCTCCATATCCCAAGGCTTCAATTCTACAAGTCCTAGTAATTCTGCTCTTTTCTCTGCCTGTTCCTTTAAAATAGGAACGATTTCTTTTTCTATCGCTTCATGAAAGGCATAACAATCTTTCACGCTATAATCGAATCTGCCCAAAGCCTGGAACATATAATCTCTATAGCTTTCGAATCCTGCATTCAGGGCTACCTGGTGACGCATCACAACCAATTCGTCAAACACGATGTTCAGCTTATCTTTGTCTATCAGACGGCGTTGCTGTATAGTTTCCCAGGCCTGCTGACGCACGGCCCTGTTAATATCTTTAGTCAGGACTGCAGCCTGTTCCAGCGTATATTCTTTGTCATTGATCACTACACTCATTGCACCAGTTGTTGCCTGGTATTTTTGCTGTGTGATTTGCAGTTTTGTAAATAATTCAACATTCTCTTCTCTGTAAATTTCAAGCGCCTTTTTGATTGCTCTTAAATAAACAAAGTATTTAGTCTGATCCAGTTCATCAATATATGGGCTGTCTACCAATTTCTTATTTAATAAGTTGGTAACAGGAGAAATCTTTGGTTCAATTTCAGTGGCGAAATATTGAAAACTGCTCACCAGCTCTTCGTTCGCTGTATTGCAGCTCATCTTAATATATCTCCAGGCAAAATCTTCTTCCAATGCAGCTTCAAATTCACTTTTGTCTTTAAGCCATTTTTCAAGCCCTGCTACATTCGTGATTTCTCTGTTTAGCAATTCATCCAGAACAGGAGAAAGGTTCTCCCATTTAATTTCAAGCGTCTGAGGAATATAAGTCCTGGTCTTTTTTGGTATAATAAGATTGATCATTGGTCTAGAATTTGAAAATTGTTCTTAAAAAAGCATCCAGCAAAAAGCAGGCTGCGAAAATCACAGAGGCTAATCCGTTGGTGGTGGCAAATGCCTTATTCACTTTACTGATGTCATTTGGTTTAACAAGCAGATGCTGATAGATTAACATCGAACAAAAGAAAGTAACACCCAGATAGTATGCCCAGCTGAAGGTAGTGAATACTAAAGGAAGGATGACACAAATAGCAGACAGCACATGTAAAAATTCAGAGAGTCTGAGTGCTCTTTTTCTACCAATTGCCTGGGGGATTGAATGTAGTTTTTCTCCTTTATCAAACTCTTCATCCTGCAAAGCATAGATAATATCAAAACCACTTACCCAAAATAAAACAGCCAGGGAGTAGAGTACAGGAACGATAGCGAATTCACCTGTTACAGCAATATAGGCACCAATAGGAGCGAGGGATAAACCCAGTCCAAGTACCAGATGACACAATGCAGTAAAGCGTTTGGTATAACTATAAAATAAGACGACAAACAGCGCAACCGGAGAGAGGTACAAACATAGTTTATTAATGAATGCTGTGGTAATAATAAAAAGCACGCAATTAACAATTACAAAGATAAGTGCCTCATTAGCTGAAACTTTTCCGGCAGGAATATCGCGCATATTTGTACGTGGATTTTTAGCATCAATATCTCTGTCAAGATATCGGTTAAAAGCCATCGCAGAATTTCTGGCGAATACCATACAAAGGAGTACTAATAACAAAATCACCCAGTTGAAAGGGTGATCAGTTGTGGTTACGCCTAGAAAAAAACCAATCATCGCAAAAGGTAGTGCGAAAACTGAATGTGCAAAAAGCACGAGTGAAAAATACTTCTTCATTTAATGGTGTCGTTATTAATCTTCGTCAGGCGTCAGGATAGGCATTGCAAAATCAAGATTGGTCTGATCTACAAAATTCAGAATCTCATCTCTTCCCACTAATTTTTCTGCTGAAGTTGCAAAGATTGGTGGGATTTCTTCAAACCATCCTGAAAGTTCTTTCTTGAAGAGAGTGATATTCTGATTTGTTTTGGTTGTAGACTGCTTATCGGACTTTGTAAAAGCTAGAACGAAGGGGATCTGGATCTCTCCCATCCAACAGCAAAACTCAATATCTATCTTTTGTGGCGGAAGACGACTGTCAATTAAAACGAATACACACTGTAAACTTTCCCTTTTGGTGATATAATTACGGATAAATTTCTCCCAGCTTTCACGACTGTTTTTAGAAACTTTCGCGTAACCGTAACCTGGTAAATCGACGATATACCATTTTTCGTTCACCAAAAAGTGGTTGATTAACTGTGTTTTTCCTGGTTTTTGGGACGTTTTAGCTAATCCGTGCTGGTTAACCAGCATATTAATAAGGGACGACTTTCCTACGTTAGAGCGGCCAATAAAAGCATATTCAGGCATGTTAGCTACTGGTAGAGCCGATATCTTGGTATTACTGCAAATAAATGTTGCTGATTTTATAATCATTTGACAAAGGTAGAAAATTAGTTTTCAACAATACTTATCTTTGCTGCACACCATGAACGAAAAAATAACTCCATACCAATCTGCGACAATTACGAAAAAGGAACAGGTGACTACAATGTTTGATAATATTGCCGGTACTTATGACTTCCTGAATCATTTTCTTTCTGTAGGAATAGACATTATATGGCGTAAAAAGGCCATTCGTGAATTGTCAGCATCGAAACCACAGCATATTCTTGATGTAGCCACAGGCACTGGCGATTTTGCTTTTGAGGCGATCAAAATACTTCATCCAAAAAAAATAACGGGGGTAGATATTTCTATCGGAATGCTTGATGTAGCCCGTAAAAAAATTGCAGAACGTAATTTACAGGATATTTTTAGTGTAGAAATCGGAGATTCTGAAGGTTTGAAGTTTGGAGACAACCATTTTGATGCGATCACCGTTGCCTTTGGCGTGAGAAATTACCAGGATCTTGAAAAAGGTTTATCAGACATGCTGCGGGTATTGAAACCGGGTGGGAAAGTGGTGATCCTTGAATTCTCAAAGCCTACTGCATTCCCAGTAAAACAGCTTTATAATTTTTATTTTAAATATCTTTTGCCAGTATTCGGGAAAATATTTTCTAAGGATGCCAGGGCATATACTTATTTAAATGAATCTGCTGTTGCTTTTCCAGATGGAAAGTCTTTTATTGCAGTAATGGATAAGGTAGGTTATCAAACGACTAAATACAGACCCCTAACGTTTGGGATCAGTACAATATATACCGGTATAAAAGGTTAATAGATTCAGATGAGATTAAAAATAGGCCTTTTGGCGCTTCTTCTTTTACCTTTTGCTGCTGCGCATGCTCAAAATTGGGGTGGTGGGGTAGATGATGAAAGAGTCCATTTTGGCTTTACTTTTCAGTATACAGCCTCTTCTTATAAGGTGACGAAAAAACCGAATTGGAGAGAGCCTTATGTTTCTTCAGATGGAATGACTCCGCTCACGGATCCTTTAACAGCAATATACGGTAAATCGTCTCCAGGATTTGGAATTGGTTTTGTAGTCAACGGCAGGATTAGTAATCACTTTGATTTGAGGTTAACCCCAACGCTTGTTTTTACAGACAGGCTGATGGAATATGAATATCTCACGCCAACTGTAACTAACCCCGCTGATTTTACAAACCCCCTTGAAAAGAAAGTAGTAGCTACTATGGTAGAGTTTCCTTTGGGTATTAAAATCAAGTCTGACAGACGAAATAACTTTAGGGCCTATATGTTATATGGTGTGAAATATTCTATAGATATTGCTTCGAAGAAAAAATCAGATGATTCAATACTTGAAGAACAGTATAAATTTCTTAAAAACCAGAAGAGTTATTTCTCTGCTGAAGCGGCGTTTGGAATGGATTTATACTTTGAGTATTTCAAGATGTCTCCCGAAATCAAATTATCTTATTCTTTGAATGATGTTTTGGACAGGAAAGAAAGAAACCCTTTTAACAATCCCATAGATAAATTGATGCTGCGTCATGTGACATTCAGTTTATTTTTTGAATGATGCTGTCAAGCTGGAATTTAATAGCTTTGTCTGAAAGGGTATTTAAATTTTAAGAGATGAAAACTGCATTAATTACAGGCGCGACTTCAGGAATAGGGAAATCATGTGCACATTTATTTGCGCAGCAGGGATATCAATTGGTATTGGTAGCCAGAAGAGAAGAGAAATTAAAGGAAGTTGCTAAACATTTAGCAGATAAATATGCAGTTGAGATTAAAGCATTGATTGCAGATGTAAGAGATAACAAGATTTTGACTGAAGTGTTGGGAAGCTTACCGGAAAACTGGAAACAGATCGATGTACTAGTTAATAATGCGGGTTTGAGCCAGGGATTGGATCCTATACAAAAAGGTGATACTAACGACTGGGATACCATGATCGATACCAATGTAAAGGGATTACTTTATGTGACTAAAATAGTTTCCAACTGGATGATCACTGCAAAAAAAGGTCATATCATCAATATCGGTTCTATCGCTGGTAAAGAGGTTTATCCAAATGGAAATGTTTATTGTGCCACAAAACATGCAGTGGATGCCCTAAATAAAGGAATGCGGATGGACTTGCTTCCTCATGGGATCAAAGTGACTGCAATTAACCCCGGGATGGTAGAAACCGAGTTTTCAGTAGTTCGCTTTAAAGGAGATGAAGACAAGGCAAAAAAAGTTTATGAAGGATTGGAGCCTTTGCTGGCGCAGGATATTGCAGATGCAATTTGGTTTGTGGTGAGTCGCCCTGCACATGTAAATATAAATGATATGTTAATCATGCCTACAGCACAGGCATCTGCAACATTGGTCAATAGAAATTAGAATTAAATCGTAAGAATATGGTATCAACAATTATAGATCAGGAAATAAAAAAAGCAATGTTAGCCAAAGATCAGGCTTCATTGAGAGGTTTACGTGCAATTAAAGCAGCTTTATTACTAGCCAGAACAGAAAAAGGATCTGCTGAAGAGATCACTGAAGATGGAGAAATGAAAATTCTTCAACGCCTAATTAAGCAAAGAAAAGAATCTTCTGATATCTACAAACAGCAAGGCAGAGAAGACCTGGCTATAATTGAGGATGAGGAAATTGCAGTAATCAGCCAGTTTATGCCACAGCAATTAAGCAAAGAAGAAGTTGAAGTTCTGATTGCTAAGCTGATAACAGAATCTGGTGCAAACACAGTAAAAGACATGGGGCGTATTATGGGGCTGGCAAATAAAGAACTGGCTGGTAAGGCTGACGGCAAATTGATAGCTGAAATTGTGAAAAATCAATTGGCATAAATTGTGTTAGATGGTATCTGTAAAGAATTAATTTAAAAATTAACAGTTTTTTTTGTTTAAAATTAAATTAGGCGACTAACTTAGTAGCGTATCTTAAGAAACAATGTTGAACCGGACACCATTGTGGTAATATCCATTCCGGGAAATATTTACAGAAATATATATATACATGAAATACGAAGTAATAGAAGAGGACGGGTTTAAGTATATAGAGGCCGGTAAAGGCGAGACCCTGGTATTACTTCATGGTTTGATGGGTGAATTGAGCAATTGGGAGCCGGTTATTGATCATTTTAAAGAAAATTACCGTATACTGGTGCCGATTTTGCCTATATATGAATTACCAATTCTTACCTTAGGTGTTAAAAGTTTAGCAAAATACATTCATAAATTTATCAAGTTTAAGAAACTTGGGCAGGTAGTTCTTATCGGTAATTCTTTAGGTGGACATCTTGGTCTTGTTGTTACGGCAGCACATCAGGAAAGTGTTAAAGCATTGGTATTAACTGGTAGTTCTGGTTTATATGAAAATGCATTTGGTGGTACTTTCCCAAGAAGAGAAAGTTATGATTATATTCGCGAAAAAGTAGAGTTTACTTTTTATGATCCTTCTATCGCTACTAAAGAAATGGTAGATGAGATTTATAAAACGGTAAATGAACGTTCAAGAGTTATCCGTATTCTGGCTTTAGCAAAATCTGCTATTCGTCATAATATGTCTAAAGACCTGCACAAAATAACGATCCCTGTTTCTTTAATCTGGGGTAAAAATGATCAGGTAACTCCACCGGATGTAGCAGAAGAATTTCATCAGCTGCTGCCTAATTCGGAGTTGAATTGGGTTGATAAATGCGGACATGTCCCAATGATGGAGCATCCTGAGATTTTTAACGATTATCTGGACAAATTTTTAGATAGAATTTTATTGAAATAGCCATGTTTGCATCTGAACTCATATCCAATTCAATCCCACCATTACAGACTTCTGAAACGGTGCACACTGCATTGGATAGAATGGCAGAATTCAAATTAAATCATTTGCCGGTCTTAAACGAGGGCGCTTTCCTGGGAATAGTGGCAGAAGATCACCTGTTGGAAATCAGAAATATTGAAGAGCCTATAGGTGTACTTTCTTTAACTATTCTGAACCCATTTGTGTATCAGGATGTACATGTTTATGATGTCATCCGGATATTTGATCAGCTTAAACTTTCATTAGTTCCGGTACTTGATTATCAAAAAAATTATCTGGGGGTTATTTCTATACACGACTTATTAAAGTATACCTCAGATATTTTTGCGGTTAAAGAACCAGGAGGAATTATCGTCCTGGAGATTAGTAATCGTAACAACTCCTTATCGCATATGGCTCAGATTGTTGAGGCTGATAATGCACAAATCTTATCCTCTTACGTGCAGAATTTTCCGGATTCTACTCGCTTAGAGGTCACGCTGAAAATTAATAAAACTGAATTATCTGGTATTATCTCTGCTTTTGAAAGATATGATTATCAGGTTAAAGCAGTATTTAACAGCACCAATACGGATAACGGAACGGAAGACAGATACAATTTGTTAATGAGTTATTTAAATGTTTAATTCATTCCTATAACGATTCAACACCCAATATTTATCTAAATGAAGATTGCAATTTACGGCAGAGAGTTTAATAATAGCGTTTTGCCTTTTGTGCAGGAAGTTTTTAATGCCCTTGAATATTATGGGATTGAAACTATTGTGCATCAGGATTACAACGATTTTATTGAAGATAGAGTAACACTCCCTGCTAATCTTAAGACTTTCTCCAATCATCTTGAACTACGTAATAATGCCGAGATCCTAATCAGTTTAGGTGGGGACGGAACATTATTAGATACCCTTGCTTTAATCAGGGACTCGGGAATTCCAGTTATAGGAATTAATTTCGGCAGGCTTGGTTTTTTAGCCAGTATCAATAAAAATGAGATTAGAAATGCGATTGAAGCACTGGTAAATCACGATTATTCCTTGGATAAACGGACCTTACTGAACGTGGAATCGAAACATAATCTTTTTGGGGATGAGAACTTTGCCCTGAATGATATCACTATTCACAGACGTGATAACACGGCAATGATGATTATCCATGCATATATGAATGATGAATTTATCAATTCTTACTGGGCAGATGGATTAATCATTGCGACGCCTACGGGTTCAACAGCCTATTCTTTAAGCTGTGGAGGACCTATTATATTTCCAAGTGCACAGAATTTTGTAATTACTCCTATTGCGCCACATAACCTTAATGTCAGACCGGTAATTATTCCTGACGATGTAACGCTGCGGTTTGAAGTGGAAGCCCGGAGTACCAAGTTTTTGGTATCCTGTGATTCCAGAACAGCTACAGTAGACAGATCAGTTAAAATAACGGTAAATAAAGCTGCTTTTCATGTGAACCTGATTCGTTTGAATAATGAAAGTTATCTGACTACCTTGAGGAACAAATTACTTTGGGGAATTGATACACGTAATTATTAAGATGAGATTCAAAAAGATAGTATTTCCTATTGTGCTAAGCTGTATCCTTTCCAGTGCTGTAAAATCTCAGACTACAGAACTTGGAATTAATGCCGGGGCTGCCGGATATATCGGTGATATCAATCCAAACAAACTTTTTAAACCAAGTGGTGTTGCTTTTGGTGCTTATGTAAAGCGTAATCTTGATCCTTACTGGGCTATAGGTTTACACTATAATTATGGACATATCAAAGGAGATGATCTGAAATCTAATGATGCAAGTTTGAAAGCGCGGGGACTTAATTTTTCTACCGCTTTAAATGAACTGAGTTTACAAGTAGATTTTAATTTTCTGGAGTACTTTTCTGGTGGTGGAAGACAGAATTTTACGCCTTATATGTTTGCTGGTATTGGTGGCGTATTGTTTAATCCGAAGGCTACTTATACTAGTACTGACGGTAAGACAGAGACTTATGAATTAAGATATTATGAGACTGAAGGTAAGAAGTATAAAAATTATGCAGTCAGTATTCCTTATGGAATAGGGATGAAGTATCGGATAGGGGAGCGTCTGGGTATATTTACACAGCTAGGATATAGAACAGCAAAAACAGATTACCTGGATGATGTTGGGGACAGATACCCTCAGATACCTGTTTCTGGAAATAACGGAACCATCCTTTCTGACCCTACGGGCATTGGAACTCCTGGTGCTCAGCGTGGTAATTTCGTTAAAAACGACACTTACTTTTTTATACACATAGGTCTTTCTTATACGTTCACTTCTGACAAGTGTTACTCTTTTTAACTAAATTATTCCTACATCATATCATAAAATGAACTTTTCCTTCGTTTAGCCAGTAAGTTTATGATAGAAATAAACAAAATATCTTATAACTTTGATGTTTTCTAACGTGTCATTCTTCTGTATGTTAGACATTTTAGCCATATTTGCACAAATAAATGGGATTTAAAGAACAAATCGATACGAGTCGCTTACCAGAACACATAGCCATTATTATGGATGGGAATGGGAGATGGGCTAAAAATCAAGGTAAATTCAGATCATTTGGTCATGAAAGTGGTGTAATATCTGTAAAAGATATTGTAGAAGGATGTGCCGACATAGGTGTGAAATATCTGACTATTTACGCTTTTTCTACTGAAAACTGGAACAGACCTATTGACGAAGTCAATGCCTTGATGGAGTTGCTGATTGCAACAATCAACAATGAAACAGATACCCTCAATAAAAATAATATTAGGTTAAATGCCATTGGCGATATAGCCTCTTTACCTCAGAAATGTATTGATGATTTAAAGAGTGCAATGGAAAAAACGGCCGGAAATACCACCTGTACTTTAACACTTGCTTTGAGCTATAGTGCTAAATGGGAGATTTTGGAGGCGGCAAAAAAGATTGCATTATTGGTGCAGGAGGGTAAAATTAAAGTAGATGAAATTGATGAAACACAGTTTTCTACTCAATTAACTACTGTAAATATGCCTGATCCTGAATTAATGATCCGAACTAGCGGGGAGCACAGGGTTAGCAATTTTTTGCTTTGGCAGATGGCTTACAGCGAGCTGTATTTTACCGAAACTTTATGGCCTGACTTCAGAAGAGAAGATCTTTTTGAAGCTATTGTGGACTACCAAAAGCGCGAACGTCGCTTCGGTAAAATTAGTGAACAGTTGAACTAATTTTACTTTTAACACTTTTTAACATGTGTTTAAATTAACTTAGCAACGTTTTTTAGATTGTAAATGAAAAGAATATACCAACTCATATTATTGCTTTTGATCGGGTCACCGGCAATGGCACAGATTACCCGTCCAAAGTCCAATCCTAATACCCCAAGCTTAAAAGTCAGCGGTACAGATATGGATTATTTTCAACCTAAAGAATACATTATAGGCGGAACAACTTTAAGCGGTGCCAAGTTTATTGATAAGGAAGTTATTATTACACTTTCGAAGTTAATTAAGGGTGAAAAAATCTTACTTCCAGGGGAAGCAACGTCTAATGCAATTAAAACATTGTGGGCGCAGGGATTGTTTGATGATATCGAACTTGATATCTCCAAAATGGTTCTGGATACTGTTTATTTCGACATCAAAGTGGTTGAAAGACCTCGTTTAAGCTCCTTTGAACTAAACGGACTGAGCAAGTCTCAGAAAACGGATATTACCGAAAAGCTGAATTCTAAGTCAGGAAAAACAATTATTAACGAAAATACTTACAACAGTACAACGGGTATAATCAATAAGTACCTTGCTGAAAAAGGTTATTTCTTTACCAAGGTTGACTACAAAACTAAGCCTGATCCGAATATGGAGAATGGGGTGGTATTGCAGGTCTTCATAGATAGGGGAAACAAAGTAAAGGTTCATGAGATCAACTTTACCGGTAACAAAGATTTTAAAGCTTCGGCTTTACGCAAGTATCTGAAGAAAACTAAGCAGCAGGCTTTCTATAAAGTATTCGGTTCTGGTAAATTCAGCAAGGAGAAATATAAAGAAGATAAAGAAAAGCTGATTGCTAAAATGCAGGAAAAAGGTTACCGTGACGCCGTAATTATTAAAGATACAACCTACCAGTACAATAAGAAATCTGTTGGGATTAAGATCGATTTGTATGAAGGTCCAAAATATTATGTTGGAAATATCACCTGGGCTGGAAATGCAAAGTATGCAACTAAAGATCTGACTAAAGTATTGGGTATCGAGAAAGGTGATATTTTTAGTGAAGAAAAGCTAAATGCTAAACTTCATGGTAACGGGGCTGAAAGTGATGACGTATCGAGCATTTATCTGAATGATGGTTACCTTACTTTTAACGTGGAGCCGGTTCAGACAAAAATATATAATGATACTGTAGATTTAGAAGTAAGAATTTATGAAGGCCCTCAGTATACCAATAACAGGATTACTGTTAAAGGAAATACAATTACGAATGATAGGGTAGTATTACGTCAAGTACGTACAAGACCAGGTGATAAGTTCTCTAAAGAGTTATTGGTACGTACGGTACGTGACCTTGGTCAGTTAGGTAACTTTGATGAATCTAAAACTGTACCGACTCCAAAACCGAATCCTTCTGATGGTACTGTTGATATCGAGTATGCTGTAGAAGAGAAACCTTCTGATCAGGTAGAATTATCTGGTGGTTTCGGTGGCGGTCGTGTAATCGGAACAATTGGTTTGACGTTTAATAACTTCTCCTTAAGAAATATATTAAATCCAAAAGCTTACAAACCACTGCCTAAAGGTGATGGTCAGAAATTAAGTCTTCGTGGTCAGACCAATGGTCAGTACTACCAGTCTTATAGTTTCTCTTTCTCTGAGCCATGGTTAGGTGGAAAGAAACCAGTGAGTTTTGGTTTAAGTGCATTTACTTCACTTTCATCAAATGGTGTTGCAACAGGAGCGCAGGCACAACGGATTCGTTTAAATGGTGTAACTGTAAGTTTGGGTAGAGTCTTAAAATGGCCTGATAACTATTTCCAGATCTCACATGCAGTTAATATGCAACAGTATATCCTGAATAACTATCCTGGTTATTTATTTAACACTGGTACGTCTTATAACTTGAACTTAACGCAGGAGATTAGCCGTGACTCAAGAAACTCACCAATCTTCCCAACTGAAGGTTCTTATTTCAAATTCACAATACAGGCAACTCCTCCTTATTCGTTGCTAAATAAAGTGAACTATGCAACAGCATCGGATAAAGAGCGTTATAAATTTACTGAATACCACAAATGGAAATTTGAAGGTCAGTGGTTCCAGAGAGTAATGGGTAAACTAGTATTTAAAGGTCAGGCTCAATTTGGTTTCTTAGGTTCATACAACCAAGCTGTAGGTCAGTCTGCTTTTGAAAGGTTTAAACTTGGTGGTGATGGTATGCAGGGATTTGATTTCCTTCAGGGATCTGAGATCATCACAATGCGTGGATATGCAAACAACGTAGTTACTCCTGCAACGGCTACTACAAGTTCGCAGATTCAAATTGCTCAGCAATCAGGAAGTCCTATTTACACTAAATATGTAATGGAATTAAGATATCCTGTTATTGCAAGTCAGCAGGCAACTGCTTATATTGTGGGCTTTGCTGAGGGTGGTAATACCTGGAATAAGTTTTCAGAATACAATCCTTTTAATGTTAGAAGGTCTGCAGGTATTGGAGCTAGAATATTTTTACCGATATTTGGAATGTTAGGTATCGATTACGGATTTCCGTTTGATACAATTCAAGGAGCAACTAATGGTGGTAAACAGAATTTCACATTTAGTATTGCCCAGCAATTGGGTGGATTTAATTAATATAGAAATGAAGAAAGTTATTTTAATCGGATTTTTAGTTTTCGCAGGATTTGGTGCTTTTGCGCAGAAGTTTGCTTATGTTGACACAGAGTATATCCTTAAAAATTTACCTGAATACAAGTCTTCACAAAACCAGCTGAATGTATTGTCGCAGCAATGGCAGAAAGATGTTGATGCTAACTTTACAGCTATCGATAAGATGTATAAAGCTTATCAGGCTGATCAGGTCTTATTGACAGATGATATGCGTAAACGCAGAGAGAATGATATCATTGAAAAGGAAAAAGCAGCTAAAGAATTCCAGCGTCAGAAATTCGGACCGGAAGGTGAGCTTTTCCAGACGAGAGCAAAATTGCTTAAGCCTATTCAGGATAAAGTTACTAGTGTAATTGCTGATCTGGCTAAAACTAAGTTTCTGGATTTTATCTTTGATAAAAGCAGCGAAGCTACCATGATGATTTACGCGAGTAGTAATTATGACCTGAGTAATGATGTTATTATCAGATTAGGTTATAAACCAAACACTGTAAAATAGACACACATAAATAAATTTTAAAAAACAACTATTAAGAACAATAAAAATGAGAAAGTTAATTAACGTATTTTTTGTGGCAGCTGGCCTTTTGTTTACTGCTAATGTTGCAAGTGCTCAACAAAAAATTGCACATCTGGATTCTGAAGCTATTTTTGCTGTTATGCCTGAAGCGAAAACTGCATCAGCAACTTTAGAGACTCTTCAAAAACAAAAACAAGCTGAGATCGAAAAAATGAGAAGTGAGTACACTGTAAAGTATGAGGCTGCAGTTGCTAAAAACAAAACTTTGAGTGAAGCGAACAAAGAAACTGTTGGTAAAGAATTACAAGCTATGGGTGTTGAATTACAGGATATGGAAAAACGTATCGGTGAGGCAAGCCAGAAAGCCCAGCAAGATATTGCTACTAAACAAGGTGAATTATTAGCTCCATTAAACGCTAAATTCCAAACTGCAGTTAAAGCTGTAGCTAGAGACAAAGGTCTTGCTTATGTATTTGATAGCTCTGCACAAAACGGTGCAAACAACCTTTTAGCATGGGAAGGTGGTGACGATGTTACAGCTTTAGTTAAAGCTAAATTAGGTATCTCTGCTGCTGCAGTTGCAGCACCTAAGAAGAAATAATATTTAAAAAAATATATAAATTGCGGCATCGGGTATTTTCCCGGTGCCGTTTTTTTTGTCATGATAAATAAAAAATCTATAGGTGTATTTGATTCAGGGTATGGTGGTTTGACGGTCTTCGAATCTATCGCTAAACAACTGCCGGATTATAACTATATCTATTTTGGGGATAATGCGAGGGCACCTTATGGTGACCATTCTTTTGAGACGATTTACAAGTATACCCTGGAGTGTGTGGAGTGGTTATTTGCACAGGGTTGTCCACTGGTTATCCTGGCTTGTAATACGGCTTCTGCGAAAGCGTTAAGAACCATTCAGCAAAAGGTTCTTCCTGTGAAGTATCCTGGGTATAAGGTATTGGGGGTGATCCGGCCTACGGCCGAAGTAATTGGTGGTTATACA
Organism: Pedobacter sp. PAMC26386; assembly: GCA_014302835.1. GTDB lineage: Bacteria > Bacteroidota > Bacteroidia > Sphingobacteriales > Sphingobacteriaceae > Pedobacter. The sequence continues at coordinate 3,747,301 of CP060294.1, read as the reverse complement.
GAATCGAAGACTATTGGGGTAATGGGGACACGTGGAACGATTAATTCAGAATCTTATCTGATAGAGATAAATCACCAGTTTCCTGAGGTTAATGTGGTTCAGCAGAGCTGCCCGATGTGGGTTCCACTGATTGAAAACAATGAACATGTGAATGAAGGGGCAGACTATTTTGTGAAGAAGTATATTGATCAGCTGCTTGCGCAGTCTGGTGATATTGATGCGATCTTACTGGCTTGTACACATTATCCGTTGTTAGTGCCTAAGATCAAGGGATATTTGCCGGAGGGAATAGCTCTTGTAGCACAGGGAGATATTGTGGCACGTAGTCTGGTTGACTATATGAAAAGGCATAGTGAGATAGAAAGCTTGTTGGCGAAGGATGGGGAGATGAGGTTTTATACTTCGGGTGATCATGAAGTGTTTGATGCGCATGCTTCTATCTTCTTTTCGAAAAAAGTGGTTTCGGAGCAGGTTAGATTGTAAGGGAGAAAGTGTTTCTCCTCGAAAAAATAAAAAAGCAACAACTGTATTTCGGATGGTATTCATGAAGAATGAATAAGGCCTGAAATACAGTTGTTGCTTTTTTATTTTAATTTCTCCAGGAATGTATGGGATGGTGTAGGTAGCGTGTTCTTTAAGGAAGTACCGATTCGATATTCACTTTAATATATAACTTCCTGCGTCCTGCTCTTCTAACCTGGTTGATTTAAAAACTGATTGAGATTTGCCTGCCCACCGACTGTCTGAATTAATTGTGCTATTGATTTTTTTTTCTTTCTATAGATTGTATTCAAGTGTGTTCAGATAGTATTCTAAGTTTCTGAATCTGGTTGTGTTTGAGCCAACGATGATTTCTTCGTAATTGACTACTTCAGGGAAACTATAGACAAGTTGGTCTAAGACATATACTGTACTTGACGGGTTATAGGGCTTGTTGTAATCTGAACGTGATTTGTCTGGTGCATAGCCGGTGTTTACAAATTCAAGGTGAATATTGTTTGCTGGGTCTAGCATGTAGGGTTCCCAAAAAGTGATGGTGTTTGGAATGGTGATGTTGATGTTGTTGGCTTTGTTCAGGAGATTATTTCCGGCTGTCTGGCCTTCATATAAGGAAACGGCTCTGAGTATTCTTGCGTAAAAATAGAGGTTATAGGCATGGTAGGCGAAGGCATCTCTATTGACGTAGTCCTCGGTTTTTCCTCCGGCAAATAAGTTTACGTTTAATTGGGTATTGTAGGCATTTCTGACATGGTTGAGGATGGTTGCATCATTCAGGATATAGCCAATGTCATATAGGAGATTCAGTCTGATTGTTTCCCAGTTGTTTTTTCTGTTGGTATAATTAGCTGCATTAGTGATGTAATAGGTTGCAGTCTTTTTCAGCCAGGCATCAATAGTTGTTTTGTTTACCGCTGGGATGTTTGCTCTGACTATGGAGTAGGCTTCAAAAATCTCTATAAAGGCGGCCTCGGTAGGGGTGCTGCTGGAGGGGGTGTTTACGGCTGCCCAGGCTAGCAGATTTGTTTTTGCCTTGTCGAGGTATTTGGCAGCGGTATCACGCCCTGGTGAAATTGCCCATTGTAAAGCAATGGATTTGAGTTCTGTACCCTGACTTCCGACAGTAGTTGTGTTTGTGGTTTTTGTCAGCGCGGCATATGCAGTATTGCTAATTAGCCTTTGTACTTGTCCCTGGTTTACTCCGGTCAGATCGGCTCCGATTTTAGTTAGCCCGGTAATGCTGAAAACTAGGTTTCTTGAGAAGATTGCAGTGTCCCCGGCAGCTTGTGTTTTGGTGATCATGGCGGGAGTTACTTTCCCAGTTGGGCTCTCTTTTTTACAACTGGTAAAACAGATCGCCAGTGTGAGGGCTGCTAAATAGCTTAAGTTTTTCATAATTCTTTGATATAAGTTTGGTATGGCAAATTACCTGCATCAAAATTATCCGAGAGGATGAAATTCTAATTAAAAGGGGGTGAAAATCTAAATAATTCAAAGTCTGGTTTACCATTATGGTAAAGTGGACATCTTTGGACATGGCTGTAGGGCAGAGCTTAATAACTATGGTTTATATTTTTCGTAAAACTGATTACGGAATACCAATAGGGGGTCGTATTTTGTTTTAAATTTAAAAAAAAGCTCTTGCATTTGGATACGCACTATACATCAAATCCTTTGTTGCATGTAACCTGTAAGGTAAATAGTAAGTTCCTTTAAAGCGGATCACTGTACTAATCAAATTTTGAGTTAATGCTTCCATTTCAACCTCTGCACTCTTGTTCTTTCTTTGATTGAAGAGCATTACCAGGCCAAACATCTCCCCTTTAGCGTAACATAGGAAGGTGTCGTTATCAGTCATTACATTTCTCACAGTGATATTTAACAAATCAACATCATATTGCGGTATGATCTTTTGAACCGCCGTGATAAAATGTGCCAGTGAGTCTCCGGGGACAAAATATTCATGTAAAATATCTGTATAATCTGGATCTGTATTTTGAAAGACTTCTACCCCCTTCTCCAAATAATTTATTTCTGGGAAATTCTCTGCCGTTAACAACACCCACAGCCATTTTTTCAATAGACCAACGTAAGTTTTTCCCATAATCACTATTTACAGAGGCTCTGAATAATGTACGTCTAAAAGCTGGATAGGTATTTTTACTCAAGTTTTTTTTTGTCATATCTGTTTTCAATACATAAGTAGAAAGAATTGCTTCTTCCATGAAATGATCATGATTTACATTAATTCTGCCATAAGCCATTTCGAAACCTCCACCACTTTTAAGGTGTTTTTTAAACTCACTAAAATAATCTTTACTCTTAATTATGTACTGTTTTGATATATAAGTCTTGTTATCGGTTATTTTTAATTGCAAATCCATTATTACTCCAAAAAGACCATATCCACCGAGCGCAAGTGAAAATAATTCTGAGTTTTCAATTCTGCTACAATTCAGAATCTCTCCGGATGGATTTATTAATCTAAAAGATTCTACTGTTGATGCTATAGGGGGCGAATTGGCCTGCCATCCATGATAATTTACACTTATTGATCCACCGACTGAAAAAGAATTATTTGACTGCATAACCCTAACAGATTTATTATACTGCTCCAAGTAAGGAATAACTTCAGCCCATAATGCACCAGCACCAACGAGTAATAAATTTCTGATGGTATCGACTTTCATGTAATTGAAGGTCTTCATATTCAGAACTATCCCATGTTTACAGATAGAATGCCCTCCCATTGTATGTTGTGCACCAGCAGTTGAAATAGACTTTCCTTGCTCACCGGCCTTTTTAATTAAGTCCCTGATTTGTATAATGGCTTCTTTTGGATCTTTAAGTACTTTAACAATAGTGTCAACCTTTACCTGATTTAGATTGCTCGCATCCTGAATGATGCCCATATTTTCTTTTCTTAAAGTCTTTTGGTCTTTTGCATAAACATAGATTAGAAAAGAAACTGGCCTTAGCACTAGGAGTAACAATACCCAAAGACCAGCCCAAATAACTTTACGTGCAGTAATTTTAATCTTCATCAGCCTCTTTCCTTTTAATAGCTATGCAGCCATGATGATTTTGTAACTCATCAGCGCTATTAAACTACTGACGATTAATATTTATTTATTAAAAAATAACCTAAATCGGAATAAGTGGGTTTAGTAGAAGTATAATATTTTAAATCTTAAAGCACCATACTAATACAATTATTAGCACACCAACTAACAGATGTCCGCAAAATAGAAATGAAGACCGTCTTTAAAAATATGACCTGTCATTACCGTTATGTCTGTTTTTACCCTCCCCCGCCTCGCATATCAGACATCGAAAAAAAAGCGTCTGCTAATGTGAGTGCATTGCATAGCGTTTTCCTCTTCGGGCATCAATAAATGCCACTCGCACATAGTATGCTGTTTTTTTTATTGGTAGGGAGAGCTAAAAACATACATTTCGCTGATGAAAGATTATATTTTTAGCTAGGTTCTGACTTTTATTAACGGTAAATTTGCGGCTCAAACCACAAACAAATGAGTGACCAGATAAAACACGAGTGCGGAATTGCTTTTATCCGTCTTTTAAAACCTCTCTCATTCTACCAGGAAAAGTATGGTACGGCCCTTTACGGACTGAACAAACTGTATCTTTTGATGGAGAAACAACACAACAGAGGACAGGACGGCGCAGGAATTGCAACAATCAAATTAGATGTAAAACCAGGTCACCGGTACATTAGCCGCTACAGGTCAATGGCGCAGAATGCCGTTGCAGATATCTTCGGGTATGTACACGGTAAATTTACAGACATTCAAAATGAGACACCTGAACTGATGCAGGATGCAGAATGGCTGAAACAAAATGTGAGTTTCATAGGTGAGGTATTGTTAGGACATCTTCGTTATGGAACACATGGTCAGAATAGTATAGAGAACTGTCACCCATTTCTTCGTCAGAACAATTGGATGACTCGTAATCTCGTTATTGCTGGTAATTTCAACATGACTAATGTTGATGAATTATTAGAGCAATTATACGAATTGGGGCAGCACCCGAAAGAACAAGCTGATACAGTTACTGTATTGGAAAAAATTGGTCACTTCCTCGATGATGAGAATCAGGAGCTTTTTGATACTTACAAAAAAGAAGGACTATCAAATGTAGAGATTACTGCTAAAATCTCTGAAAATCTGAACATCGCGAATATTCTTACCCGCTCTGCTAAAAACTGGGATGGTGGTTATGCTATTTCTGGAATCGTAGGAAATGGTGATGCTTTTATTCTGCGTGATCCATCGGGAATTCGTCCGGCATATTTTTACCAGGATGATGAAATTGTTGTGGCTGCTTCTGAGCGTCCGGCAATTCAAACTGCATTTAATGTAGGGATCAACAGTGTTCAGGAAATTAAACCAGGACATGCATTGATCGTTAAAAAGGATGGTACTGTTACACAAGAAATTTTCAGAGAGCCTGAGGAAAAAAGAGCATGTTCATTTGAACGCATTTATTTCTCCCGCGGAAGTGATGCCGATATCTATAAAGAAAGAAAACAATTAGGAAGATTACTAATCGACCAGATCCTGAGTGCAGTAAATTCAGATTTGAAAAATACAGTTTTCTCCTTTATCCCAAATACTGCTGAAATTTCATTCTACGGTTTGGTAGAAGGATTACACAAGCACATCAAGAAGATTCAGAAGGATACGCTTATTGAGCGTAAAGAAAGCCTGACGGATGCTGAACTGGATGAACTGCTATCGATGGCTCCACGTGTTGAGAAGCTGGCAATTAAGGACGTTAAATTGCGTACTTTCATTACTGCCGATGCTGACCGTAAAGAAATGGTCGCTCACGTTTATGATACTACCTATGGAGTGATCAAAAATGATGTGGATACATTAGTTGCTGTAGATGACTCTATCGTAAGGGGAACTACATTGAAACAAAGTATTATCAAGATTATTGATAGGTTACATCCTAAGAAAATCATTATTGTTTCTTCTGCACCGCAGATTCGTTATCCTGACTGTTATGGAATTGATATGTCTAAATTAGGTCAGTTCGTAGCTTTTGAAGCAGCTATCCAGTTGTTAAAAGAACGTGGATTAGAACATATTATAGAAGATGTATATCAAAAATGTAAAGCTTCTTTATTATTACCTAAGGAGGAAATTGTAAATCATGTGAAAGATATCTACAGACCTTTCAAACAGGAAGAGATCTCTGCACAGATTACAAAAATCATTACACCTAAGGATACGATTGCACAAGTAGAAGTAATTTATCAGACATTGGATAATTTACATATCGCCTGCCCTAACCATACTGGTGACTGGTATTTTTCAGGTAATTATCCGACTCCAGGTGGAAACAAAGTCGTTAATAAGGCATTCGTGAATTGGAAAGAAGGAAACAACCAGAGAGCTTACTAGGCTAACGAGGTTCAAAATTATAAAGCCGGTACTAATCAGTACCGGCTTTTTTATGGTATCAGATTTTATTTCTTTTATTGAGATCTGTTTTGGTTTTTTGGTAGATTTATGTATTCGTACTTAAATGGAATTAGCTGATGAAACTAAAATATCTGTTACTTACCATTTGCTGTTTGCTGGTGCTGTCTTCGGTTAAAGCGCAGGACGACGCAAAATCTGCTCATATTATCCTTCGGGAAGCTTATCAGCAGGCTGCTAAAGAAAAAAAGAAGGTATTTGTCATCTTCCATGCTTCCTGGTGCGGCTGGTGCCATAAGATGGATATGGCTATGAATGAGGCAGCTTGTAAAAAACTGCTCAATGATAATTATATTATCCGCCACCTTACGGTAATGGAATCAGATAAAAATAAGAGCCTTGAAAATGCCGGAGATAAAGAGCTGCTGACTAAATATGGAGGTGATAGAACAGGTATACCTTTTTGGTTAGTACTGGACAAGGATGGTAAATTACTGGCTGATTCTCAGCTTAGGCCACAGGGAGTAGCCTTAGAGACAAAAGGACCGAATATTGGGTATCCCGGATCGGATGAAGAGGTTGTTGCATTTAAGAACGTTTTAAAACAGACTTCCTCATTGAATAATACACAGTTGAACTTGATAGGGAAGCGTTTTCAGGAGCTGAAAGGGGGATAGTTGTAATATCTAGCTGTAATATTTAATGGCCACTTCGATGAACAGTCTGATGGCGAAGATGATAATTACCCCTCCTGCAATCCGATTGAGGATCTTGATGTTTTTTTCTTTGATCCGGTATCTTAGTTTGGCAGCGTAATAGGTTTTGATGAAGTCTACGAAAAGCTGAGTACACATAGCCACCACGAAGAAAACCACCTTTTCTGCCATCTCATAATGGAGCTGACCAGACACAATTCCACCTACCATGATCCAGAACATTAGTGTAGTTGGCGATAACAGGCACATTAAGAATCCCTTGATAATGTATCCGCGCTTGCGAACCTTAACAATCTCAGAAGTTTCATAGTTTACTGTGACTTTATTAATCAGGTAATATAAACCGACTCCTAAAAGAAAAAGTCCTCCTATAATGCCTATGTATTGATTATAATCTGCATTATAATCAACAAACTGAGAACTGAAAATCGTCAAACTGATAAATATAATGTCACTTAGGATCACACCAATGGCCAAAGAAAAACCAGCTTTAAAGCCTTTTTCAATGCTGGTTTTGATCATGGAAAAGAAGACTGGGCCCGTTAAAAACGAAAACAAAATACCCGCACCTATCCCTTGTAGTATCGCTTCAATCATTCAACTTCATATAATTCGCGCTAATATCTGATTTTAAAGTATAATACCGCCTATTTTTTTTGCTTCATTTATTGTGTACACTATACACAATATTTTAATTATGTTTATGCCTTGTATTATCGGCTCTAAGTATTGATAATATTAAGACTATAATTATATGGAACAATCCTAACCATAAGATAGTTTCAAACAACCAAAAAAAACTTGTATAATCAATGGAAAACCAAAAACAAAAAAACTATGGAACGGCGTTGTATTCAATCATCACCGTATTCTTTTTCTGGGGTTTTGTGGCCGCATCGAATGGTATCTTTATACCCTTCTGTAAGTCACATTTCCACCTCACACAATTTGAATCTCAACTGATTGATTTTACATTCTATGGCGGGTATTTTATTGGTTCATTAATTTTATACTTTGCTTCTCAGGCTAGTAAAGTTGATATTCTGAATAAAATTGGCTATAAGAAAGGAATTATCCTTGGTTTAATTATTTCTGCTGGCGGAGCCTTGTTAATGGTTCCTGCGGTTCACTCCGGATCATTCCTCTTTATTTTAGTAGCCTTCTTTGTCATTGCAATCGGGTTCTCTTTACAGCAAACTGCTGCACAACCATTTGTGGTAGCCCTTGGTGCTCCGGAAAGTGGAACACACCGTTTAAATCTTGCTGGTGGCGTCAATAACTTTGGTGGCTTAATGGGACCTGTAATCGTGAGTCTGGTGCTTTTTGGTTCTGCAAGTGATGCGGTAGCCAAAACAGTGGAGATTTCATCAATTACTACTTTATACTATGCTTTATCAGGGTTGTTCTTATTGGTTGCTGGTTTTTATGCGATTACCAAATTACCAGAAGTAACTAGTAAGGAGACTATGGAAGCAAGTCCAAAATCAAACGGACCGCTTTTTATCGTTATCCTTGGCTTTTTAATGGTACTTGCTGCGAAACCATTAGCTGGTTTAACACATATTCAGGAAGCAAATTTTGTCTATTCTTCATTAGCAATTATAGTGGGTGCATTGATTTTTGTACTGCTTAAAAAGAAAGAAAATGGGAATCAATGGGGCGCAATGCAGTATCCTCAGCTGATTATGGGAATGATCGCCATTTTTACTTATGTAGGGGTAGAGGTAACTATTCAGAGCAATTTGGGTGCTTTACTTCACCTGAAAGAATTTGGTGGTTTCCCTGAGTCTGCGATTAAACCGTATATTGCTTTATACTGGGGAAGTATGATGATTGGCCGCTGGACAGGTGCTGTAAGTGCTTTCAACTTGTCGAAAATAACAAAAAACATCTTGACTGTAATTGTTCCTTTTGTTGCTTTTGGCGTGATTCTTTTAGTGAACCATTTTACTGGTACCGATGTAGGTAACTTATATATCTATGGGGTTTGTGTGGCTGTATTGATCGTAGGATTTTTTCTTGGTCAGGAGAAGCCAGCTAAAACATTAGCTATTTTTGCCACATTAGGCGTAATTTGTATGACTGTAGGTTTATTGACAACCGGTGAAGTCGCTACATTTGCTTTTATCAGTGGTGGTTTATGCTGTTCAATTATGTGGCCTTCTATATTTGCACTTTCTATTACAGGATTAGGAAAATATACAAGTCAGGGGTCATCATTCCTGATTATGATGATTTTGGGTGGTGCTATTCTGCCGCCGGTACAAGGACAATTAGCAGATACACATGGTATTCACCATTCTTATATTATTCCGTTGCTAGGTTTTGTTTACCTGATCTTCTTTGCATGGAAAGTGAGTTCGGTATTGAAGAGACAAGGAATTGATGTAGAACATATCGAAGCTGAAGGAGGCCATTAACTTTATGACAGTTAAACCTGGTTTTAATGATATTTATATGAATCTGGCAGTAGATCTTGCTGCCAGATCTCATTGTGTAAGAGCACAGGTTGGTGCCGTGTTAACAAAAGATACCCGCATAATTTCTATCGGGTATAACGGTCCGCCTTCCGGTACACATAATTGTGATGAAGAATGGCCTGACCATGGCTGCGAAAAGGATTCCAGGGGAAGTTGTTCCCTTGCGCTTCATGCAGAAGAAAATGCGATTTTATATGCTTCCAGAAATGGATCAAAGATTGAAGGAGCTACGTTATATACTACACTTTCTCCTTGTATTGCTTGCGCGCGATTAATCCTTTCGTCAGGGATAAAAGTTGTTTATTTTAAAGATTCCTATGCGGCTTATAAAGGGCTGTCTAGTGATGAGGGTGTGGATTTCTTAAAAAGATTCGGTGTTGAAGTGAATAAATACTAACTTTGGCCATGCTAGAAAAAATCATCATTATCGATTTTGGATCTCAATTCACACAATTGATAGCCCGCAGGGTGCGTGAGCTAAATGTTTATTGCGAAATACATCCATTTAATAATATTCCGGAAACCTTATCAGATGTTAAAGGTGTTATCTTTTCAGGTAGCCCATATTCTGTGCGTCAGGAAGATGCGCCTCAAATAGATTTAACACGCTTTCATCAGAAATTTCCGGTGCTGGCTGTTTGTTATGGTGCACAATACCTTGCACAGCATTCAGGTGGCGAAGTTCAGGCTTCTTCAACCCGTGAATATGGCAGAGCGAACCTGAACTTTGTTCAGTCAGATAATAAGTTATTAAAAAATATAGGCTTAAATTCTCAGGTTTGGATGTCACATGGTGATACCATCACTGTAGTTCCTGAGTCATTTGAGATCATAGCAAGTACCGATAGTGTAAGAGTTGCAGGTTTTCATGTAAAAGATTCTGATACTTACGCCATTCAGTTCCACCCTGAGGTAACGCACAGTATTGACGGAAAACAATTGTTAGAAAACTTCCTTGTAGATATTTGTGGTTGCAGCCAAAACTGGACTCCTGATGCTTTCGTTGAAACTACGATTGCAGCATTGAAAGAAAAACTTGGCACTGATAAAGTTGTTCTGGGTCTTTCTGGTGGTGTTGATTCAAGCGTTGCAGCAATTTTACTGCATAAAGCTATCGGTGCTAACCTTCACTGTATTTTTGTAGATAACGGCTTATTGCGTAAAGATGAGTACGGAGCTGTTCTTGAACAATACAAACACTTAGGCTTAAATATTAAAGGTATTGATGCAAAGGATCGTTTTTTAAGCCAGCTTGCAGGTATTAAAGATCCTGAGTTGAAACGTAAAGCTATAGGTCGTGTGTTCATCGAAGTATTTGATGATGCTGCACATGAAGTACAGGATGTAAAATGGCTTGCACAGGGTACAATTTATCCTGATGTAATTGAGTCAATTTCTGTTAAAGGCCCTTCAGCAACAATTAAATCTCACCATAATGTTGGTGGTTTACCTGATTTCATGAAACTTAAAGTAGTGGAACCTTTGAATACCTTGTTTAAAGACGAAGTAAGAAGAGTAGGTAAATCATTAGGTTTAGCGGACTTTATCTTAGGCCGTCACCCTTTTCCGGGTCCAGGTTTAGCGATTCGTATTCTGGGTGATGTAACTGAAGAAAAAGTAGCTATCCTTCAGGAAGCTGACGCGATCTATATTAATAATCTGAAAGAAGCAGGTTTATACGACCAGGTTTGGCAGGCAGGAGCAATATTCCTTCCGGTTCAATCGGTCGGTGTAATGGGCGATGAACGTACTTACGAAAACGTAATCTGTCTTCGTGCTGTAGAGTCTGTGGATGGTATGACTGCCGACTGGTGTCATTTACCTTACCCGGTTCTTGCGAAAATTTCTAATGAAATCATCAATAAAGTAAAAGGCATTAATAGGGTTGTATATGATATTAGTTCAAAACCACCTGCAACGATTGAGTGGGAATAGATTCTGGTGTCTGATCTTTATTTGTTTTTGTCTGGCGGCTTGTTCGCCAAAAACAATAACAAATAAGTCACCTAAAAAAGAAGTCGGAAAAAAAGAAGATAAAAAAGATATGGCGTCAGAGAAGAAATTCACTGAGGCCAATATCTCTTTACTGATTCCTCTAAATCTGAATAGTGCCAGGATAAAATCTGGCAATAAAGCTGAACTTGAAAAATCAGCTATGGCCATTGATTTTTATCAGGGCTTTAAAATGGGGGTTGATTCTGCCGCTGCTACAGGGATGAACTTTAAAGTAAAGGTGCTGGACACGCGTGATAATAATGTTCAGATTACTTCTTTAATTAAATCCGGACAGATTACGGGTACTAACTTAATTATCGGCCCTGTATTCCCTGATGGGATTAAGTTTATTTCCAATTACTCTATTGCAAACAATGTTCCTGTTGTTTCGCCGTTGGCTGCTACACATCCTGAAGAATTTAATAATCCCAATCTGATCTCTGTTGTCAATAATATTGATTTACATGCAGATAAAATTGGTGATTATATCAGAAGGGAATATGATCCTGGTAAAACTATAGTGGTTCTGATTGATCCAAAAAAAACTGGGGACGAAGTACTGGGAAATCCTTTACGTGATTATTTCCAGAAGGGCAGAGGGGCACGTTATACTTTCCAGGAGTACAGTTCTGTATTTGCTATGGAAACAAAGATGGTTCCAGGTAAACAATATGAGGTGCTGATTTCTTCGTCAGACAGAGCTTTTGTGGTAGGGAGTTTAGATAAACTTGCTAAAATGAAAATTGCGGGAACTGCGATTGAATTGTTTGGTCATCCAAACTGGAGCAAACAAAACTACAATACTGAAAAATTGCAGTTGCTCCATACAAAAATCACATCTTCTTACTATGTAGATTATAAAAGTCGGGAGGTCATCAATTTTGTGAGAAAGTATCGCCAGCTTAATAAATTTGAACCTGGTGAATATTCATTTAAAGGGTTTGATATTGGGTTTTTCTTTGGCAAGCTGTTCGCAGAACATGGTGCTGGTTATCTTAAACATTTGGCCACAGAACGACAGGATGGACTGAGTAACTCATTCCGTTTTATAAAAGATGAAAAGTTAGGTTATATCAATACCAGTCTGTTCTTGCTGGAGTATAGAAACTATGCGTTGGATCCGATAGAGTAGGGGAACCATTACCGCTGAATAACATATTTACTAAATGAAAATAGAATATCAGATACGTTCTTTTGAGGATGTCTTTAAGGAATACGACGGAGTTTTACCTTTGCATAGATTCCTGTTTACTTATTTTAAACAGCATAAACAAATGGGCTCGTCAGACAGACGCTGGGTAACCAGGTATCTGTATAGTTATTTCCGTTTAGGTCAGGCCTTAAAAAAGGAAAAACAGTTGTTACGTCTTGCGATTGCAGATTTTTTATGTAATCAAACAGAAAGTCTGATCGTTAGTCATTATTTACCTCAGTTTAAGGAACAGCTTTTGTTGCCGGTTCAGGCTAAACTAAAATTGATTGAAGATACTTTCCCGAAGTTTAAATTAACGGATGTTTTCTCTTTTGCTGCGGAATTATCTGAAGGCATTGATTCAACAGATTTCTTACAATCGTTTTTTGTTCAGCCAGACTTATTTCTCCGGATTAAATCTATACACCACAAAAAGATATTTGATCTGCTGGTTGCAGCAGAAGTTGCTGTCAAAGAGATCAGTGATCAGACACTGGCCCTGCCTAATGGAACAAAGCTGGAAAAACTGCTTCCTGAAGGTCAATATTATCAGGTACAGGATTTGTCATCTCAGAAAACAGGAGAATTCTTCGCTCCAAAGCTTTATGATTACTGGTGGGACTGTTGTGCCGCTTCCGGCGGAAAGTCTCTGTTGCTTCATGATATGGAGCCTAAAATAGAATTACTGGTTAGTGATGTCAGGGAGAACAGCCTCCATAACCTGGATGAGCGTTTTCAAGCCGCCGGTATTAAAAAGTATCATAAGAAAGTACTTGATCTCTTGCAGAATAATGATCAGGACTTACATGATTATACGTTTGACGGGATTATCCTTGATGCGCCATGTACCGGGTCAGGAACCTGGGGACGGACACCCGAAATGCTGGTTCATTTTGATGCGCATAAAATTGAGTACTTCTCTAAGTTGCAGAAGAGTATTGCTGAGCGTGTGGTGAAATACCTTAAAGCTGGTAAGCCATTGATTTATATTACCTGTTCGGTGTTCAAAAAGGAAAATGAAGAAGTTGTTGCCTACCTGACTGCAAATTTGCCAGTTACACTGGAAAGTATGCAAAGTATCGTAGGTTACAATGATAAAGCCGATACGATGTTTATCGCAAGGCTGATTAAAAAAGACTAAAATTTTAGAGGATCTATCTGGGAATTACTGCTTTTCAGATAGATCTTTTTTTTGTGTCCGGACCGTTGATATACAGGATTATAAGCCTGTATTACTTCTGAATAGTTTGATGGCAATGGCCAGTAAAATTACTCCAAATGCTTTCCTCAGTACATTTAAGCCTGACTTGCCAAAAAGCTTTTCTAGTCGTTCCGTGTTCTTCAGAACGAAATATACGAACATCATATTGATCAAAATACCTACAATTATATTCTGTGTAGCGTATTCAGTTTTAAGAGAAAGCAAGGTCGTCATGGTTCCTGCTCCTGCAATCAGGGGGAAGGCAAGGGGGACTATGGAAACTGTTTCCGGTGCATCTTCATGAAACAGGGTAAGTCCAAGGACCATTTCCATCGCAATACAAAAAATAACCAGGGAGCCGGCAATCGCAAAAGACTCGACATCCAGTCCGATAACTCTTAATAGAGTTTCTCCGGCAAAAAGAAAAATAATCATCAGGCAGGTGGCAACAATTGTTGCTTTTTCAGATTCGATATGACCTGCTTTACTACGCAATTGAATCACTACAGGGATAGCACCTAATATATCAATGATTGCAAACAAAACCATTGAGGTTGAGAGTATTTGACTTAGGTTGAATTCCATTGTATATTTTTGTGTAAATGTAAAATGAATTAAATAAAAAAGCCACTTATAAGTGGCTTTTTTATTTAATTCATTTTGTAGAACGGCTTATTTTGATAAGCTGTTATTATATTCATTTCTGATTTTACTATGTTTTTTACTGTAAGCGTAGTAAATGATTACACCTAATGCCATCCAGATCGCTAAACGCTCCCAGCTAACAATTGGTAAAGAAGCCATCATCAATACGCAGACAACTACGCCCAATATTGGGATTAAAGGAACCCATGGGGTACGGAATGGTCTTTCCAGTTCCGGATTAGTTTTTCTTAAAATCAAGACACCAATACAAACCAGGGAGAAGGCAAATAAAGTACCGATACTTACCATATGACCTAAATCTGAAACGGGTACAAACCCAGTGAAAATACTTACGAAAATCATAAATACAAGATTGGTTTTCCAGGGAGTTTGATTTTTTGGGTGAAGATCTGAAAATATTTTAGGTAATAACCCATCTTTACTCATACTATAGAATACACGGCTTTGTCCTAATAACATCACCAGAATTACTGAAGTATAACCAGCAAGAATGGCAATCATTAAAAAGCGGTTTAAGAAAGTGTATCCTGTTTGTGCGAAGGCAGTAGCAACCGGTTTCGCATCACCAGCAAATTTGGTGTAGTTTTCCAGTCCTGTCATTACATAAGAGAACAATACATACAATAAGGTACATACGATTAATGAACCGATGATACCAATAGGCATTCCTTTTTGTGGGTTTTTAGCTTCCTGAGCAGCTGTACTTACGGCATCAAAACCGATAAATGCAAAGAAAACAACACCTGCACCACGCAGTACACCGCTGATACCAAAATGTCCGAAATCATCACTGGAGAAGAATTCAAAGAAACCTCTTGTACCTGCTTTTACAGCTTCTTCACCTCCGTTAACAGGAATGAATGGGTGGTGATTTGCAGGATTGATAAAGCTCCAGCCTAAAACAATAAATATCAATACAACAGCAACTTTTACAATAACCAGCACGTTATTTACAGCCGAGGAGTCTTTAGTGCCTTTCATTAGTAACAGAGACAGCAGACAAACAATAACAATTGCTGGTATGTTAACTATTCCACCTTCAAATGGACCATGTAGCAATCTCTGGGGGAAATGGATACCGAACTCTAACAGGAATTGTGAGAAATACTGTGACCAGCTTGAAGCTACCGTAGCGGCACTTAATGCATATTCGAGTACTAAATCCCATCCGATAATCCAGGCCATAAACTCTCCCATAGTAGCATAAGAGTAAGTGTAGGCACTGCCGGCAACAGGAATCATAGAGGCAAATTCTGCGTAGCAAAGACCTGCGAAACCACAACCAACAGCAGCGATGATAAAGGAAAGTATTACTGCAGGACCGGCATTATCAGCCGCTGCAATACCTGTAAGGGAAAATAATCCTGCACCAATAATAGCACCGACGCCTAAGGCTACAAGATTGAAACTGGTTAAGGAACGTTTTAATGTGCCCTCGCCACTCTCATTCGCCTCCGCTAATAGTTGTGGGATAGATTTTTTAAATAACATAAGTTAATTTGATAGTTAAGTTGTTCTGTTTTGGGATAGGGTTAATTCAATTTCAAACCTAATTAAAATATATTTAAAAATAAAAGGGATTCTCGTTGAAAATCCCTTTTATTCAATATAATGTATGGAGTGATTACAGATTAACTTTTTGTCTGTCACATAGATAACTTCTATGCTTTATGCTGATTTCTAATCTTACTATGTTTCTTACTGTAAGCATAGTAGATGATTATACCCAATGCCATCCAGATCGCTAAACGCTCCCAGCTTACAATTGGTAAAGAAGCCATCATCAGCACACAAACAATAATACCCAATATTGGGACTAATGGAACCCATGGAGTACGGAAAGGTCTTTCCAGATCCGGATCTGTTTTTCTTAAGATCAGTACTCCGATACAAACCAGTGAGAAAGCAAATAAAGTACCGATACTTACCATATGGCCTAAGTCTGATACAGGTACAAATCCAGCAAAAAGACTTACGAAAACCATAAATGCAAGGTTGGTTTTCCATGGAGTCTGGTTTTTAGGATGCAGCTCTGAAAATACTTTAGGCAATAATCCATCCTTACTCATACTATAGAATACACGGCTTTGCCCTAATAATAAGACCAGAATCACTGAAGTATAACCAGCAAGAATGGCGATCATTAAAAAGCGGTTTAAGAAGGTATATCCTGTTTGTGCAAAGGCAGTGGCAACCGGTTTCGCGTCACCAGCAAATTTGGTGTAGTTTTCCAGTCCTGTCATTACATAAGAGAACAATACATACAATATGGTACATACTACCAATGAACCGATAATACCGATAGGCATTCCTTTTTGTGGATTTTTAGCTTCCTGAGCAGCTGTACTTACGGCATCAAAACCGATAAATGCAAAGAAAACAACACCTGCACCACGCAGAATACCACTAATACCATAGTGTCCGAAATCATCACTAGCAAAGAATTCAAAGAAACCTTTGGTACCTGCTTTCACAGATTCTTCACCTAAGTTAACCGGGATGAATGGATGATGATTAACAGGATTGATGAAACTCCATCCTAAAGCAATGAAAATCAATACAACAGAGACCTTCACAATAACTAATACGTTATTGACACTCGATGAATCTTTGGTGCCTTTCATCAGTAACAGAGACAGCAGGCAAACTATAACAATGGCTGGTAGATTGACTATCCCACCTTCAAATGGACCGTGCAACAGGCCCGTGGGGAAATGAATGTTAAACTCTAGCAGGAATTGTGAGAAATACTGTGACCAGCTTGAAGCTACTGTAGCTGAACCCAGTGCATATTCAAGTACCAAATCCCATCCGATAATCCAGGCCATAAACTCTCCCATAGTAGCATAAGAGTAAGTGTAGGCACTGCCGGCAACGGGAATCATAGAGGCAAACTCTGCATAGCAAAGACCTGCAAAACCACAACCAACCGCAGCGATGATAAAGGAAAGTATTACTGCAGGACCGGCATTATCAGCCGCTGCAATACCTGTAAGGGAAAATAATCCTGCACCAATAATAGCACCAACGCCTAAGGCTACAAGATTGAAACTGGTTAGGGTTCGTTTTAGTGTACCCTCGCCACTCTCATTTGCCTCGGCTAATAGTTGTGGGATAGATTTTTTAAATAACATAAGTTAATTTGATGGTTAAGTTGTTTTGTTTTTAGGATAAGGTTAGTTCAAATCAAACCTAATTAAAATATATTTAAAAATAAAAGGGATTTTAGTTGGAAATCCCTTTTATTCAGAACAATATATGGCTTGATTAGTGCGTAACTAAGGTGTCTGTTACATTTTTAACGGTATCTATCTTGATTTTTCCTTTGGAATCGGTCGATTTACTGATCTGTATTTCTTTTCTGATCTCTGTTGTGGCAGTGGTACTGGTTCCGATAGCAATATGAGGGGCGATAATCAGTGAAACAATAGACATGAGCTTGATCAGGATGTTCATAGACGGACCTGAAGTATCTTTGAACGGATCTCCAACGGTATCACCTGTTACTGAGGCTTTATGCGGTTCTGATCCTTTATACTCCATTTTACCAGCTATCATTACTCCTTTTTCAAAGGACTTTTTTGCATTGTCCCATGCTCCGCCTGCGTTTGACTGGAATATTCCCATCAAAACACCCGAAACGGTTACGCCGGCAAGTAGCCCTCCCAATACTTCGGGGCCAAAAGTAAAACCAACTATTAGAGGAACGATTAAAGCAATGGCTCCTGGAAGCATCATCTCCCGAATAGAGGCTTCGGTCGAAATGGCAACACATTTTTCATATTCCGGTTTCGCTTTATATTCCATGATTCCTGGAATTTCTTTAAACTGTCTCCTTACTTCCTGTACCATGGCCATCGCCGCACGACCTACTGCTGCAATACATAGAGAAGAGAAAATGAAAGGAATCATGCCACCTACAAATAGTCCTGCGAGTACGTTCGCTTTATAGATATCGATAGAAGTAATGCCCGAAATTCCTGCGAATGCAGCAAATAAAGCGAGGGATGTTAACGCAGCAGAGGCAATAGCAAAGCCTTTTCCTGTGGCAGCAGTTGTATTACCTACGGCATCCAGCATATCTGTTCTTTCTCTAACTTCTTTTGGTAATCCACTCATTTCTGCAATTCCACCTGCGTTATCTGCGATTGGTCCAAAAGCATCAATGGCCAGCTGCATTGCTGTAGTAGCCATCATCCCGGCTGCGGCAATAGCCACGCCATAGAAACCAGCGAAGTAATAAGAACTGTATATCCCGGCTGCAAGAACCAGAATTGGTAATACTGTCGATTCCATTCCTACAGAAAGGCCGCCTATAATATTTGTTGCATGCCCAGTTGAAGATTGCTGAATAATTGAATTTACAGGTCGGTTGCCCATTGCGGTGTAATATTCTGTAATCAAACTCATTAATGTACCCACTAGCAGTCCGATTAATATCGCATAGTAAACGGCCATAGGAGTAAACTCAAATCCGCGGATAGACATAAGCGGAGGTAATAGCCAGCGAACGGCAAAATAAGAAGCAATAGCGGTCAGAATAATGGAAAGCCAGTTACCTATATTTAATGCACTTTGTACACTGTCAGTTTCTTTATTGATTTTAACAAACAGAGAGGCGACGATAGAAAAGATTAGTCCTAATCCTGCAATCAGCATGGGTAACAATACCGGAGCCATACCTCCAAATAAGTCCTTGGAAATAATTTCCTGTCCGAGTACCATGGTAGCCAGAATTGTTGCAACATAAGATCCGAATAAATCGGCGCCCATTCCTGCAACATCTCCTACATTGTCACCCACGTTGTCAGCAATTGTTGCTGGGTTACGTACGTCGTCTTCAGGAATTCCTGCTTCTACTTTTCCGACAAGATCGGCGCCAACATCTGCAGCTTTAGTGTAAATGCCTCCGCCAACCCTCGCAAAAAGGGCAATGCTTTCTGCACCCAAAGAGAAGCCTGCTAAGACTTCGATCGTCTTTTTTAATTCTGCTGAAGATTCTGGGGCTCCGGGATGGACGAAGGTATGATAGAGAATAATAAATAACGTTCCTAAACCCAGAATTGCTAAACCAGCAACACCAAATCCCATTACGGTTCCTCCTCTGAAAGATACTTTTAATGCTTGCGCTAAACTTGTTCTGGCTGCCTGTGTGGTTCTGACATTAGCCTTTGTTGCGATGCGCATTCCTAAATAGCCTGCGAAGGCTGAAAATACAGCGCCTATTAAAAAAGCTACTGCGATTATCGGACTGGAATGAATTGGGCTTGCAGCGGTCCCTGTGAGGGTTCCTGACCAGGCTAGCAAGATACCAGCAATGATGACGAAATAACTCAGTACTTTCCATTCTGCTTTTAAAAAGGCCATAGCTCCGTCAGCTATATAACCTGCGAGTTCAGACATGTTTTTGTCTCCTGCTTCCTGCCTGGTAACCCAGGCACTCTGGAAGGCCATGACTAGTATCCCAATGAGGCCAAAAAAGGGGATGAAGTAGATTAAATTTTGCTGTAAAAAAATCATATGTTGTTTAAATTTGGTTTCTTAGGTAGAGGGCGTGTCTGGCCGTTATACAAATTAAAGAGAGTTTCTGACATTGCCAAATTAATCGTCTCTGGTTGAAAGATTTACACTCTTGGTTGTGTTTAGTATTTTAGGATGCTTTTATTTTGATAATTTAAATATATTAGCGATTACAAACCATCCTCCAAGGATTATAAAATCAACCAACCAACCAAATAAAAATGAACAAAGAAATTCAGGATAGCTCTTTTAAAAGAGAGCTCGGTCTTTTAGATGGGACTATGCTTGTTGTAGGCTCTATGATCGGCTCGGGTATATTTATTGTAAGTGCTGATATAGCAAGACAGGTTGGGTCAGCTGGCTGGCTCATTCTCATCTGGGTATTGACGGGTTTAGTGACAGTAGTTGCAGCAGTAAGTTATGGGGAACTTAGCGCGATGTTCCCAAAAGCAGGTGGGCAATATGTTTATCTTAAAGAAGCCTATAATAAGCTGATTGCATTTTTGTATGGATGGAGTTTTTTTGCGGTGATACAGACGGGAACGATTGCTGCTGTAGGAGTTGCTTTTTCGAAATTTGCGGCTTATCTCTATGAACCTTTAAGTGATGGGAATATATTATATAGTGTAGGTTCTTTTCATTTGAATGCAGCTCAGCTGGTTTCGATTGTGACCATTATACTACTTACTTATATCAATAGCAGGGGAGTTAAGGATAGTAAAATGCTCCAGACTTTTTTGACGATCATTAAGATCTTTTCTTTATTGGGTTTAGTTGCAGGTGGATTTTTAATCGCGGCAAATACAGAGGTATGGAATGCAAACTGGGCTGATGCATGGAATACGAGAGCGTTTGATGCACAAAATGGTTCGTGGGTTTCTATTGGCGGCACTGCATTGCTTTCCGGGATTGCTGCTGCGATGGTGGGTTCTCTTTTTTCGAGCGATGCCTGGGTTGGGGTAACCTTTATTGCCGGCGAAATCAAAAGGCCTGAACGTAATGTTGGGCTGAGTTTGTTTTTCGGAACTTTTATTGTGAGTGTGATTTATATTTCGGCGAATCTGATGTATATCTCTGTGATGCCTTTAAATGAAATTGCTTTTGCTAAATCTGACCGTGTTGCTGTGGCAGCTGCGCAGTATATCTTTGGTGATGTAGGTACAATAACGATTGCAGTGATGATCATGATTTCAACGTTTGCATGTAATAATGGGTTGATTATGGCGGGGGCAAGGGTTTATTATACAATGGCAAAAGATGGGTTGTTTTTTAAGAAAGCAGCTGAATTGAATAAGTCAAGTGTTCCCGGATGGGCTCTATGGTTCCAGTGTATCTGGGCCTCGGTTCTTTGTTTAACGGGGAAATATGGTGATTTGCTGGATTATGTGGTGATTATTGTCATGATCTTTTATATTCTGACTATTTACGGGATCTTTATCTTGAGAAGAAAACAACCGGATAATGTGCGCCCGTATAAGGCTTTTGGTTATCCTGTGCTGCCAGCGTTATATATGGTGGTTGCTGCGGCTATTTGTGTGGCTTTACTGATTACTAAGTTTAGTACGTGTGGGTGGGGAGTGTTGATCATGATCGCAGGTATCCCTGTTTATTATTTTTCTAAACCAAAAGAGACTCCCGCTGTGTAAAGGGGGGTATCCATTGGGAAATAAAAAAACGCCCTGCTATTTTCTGAACTGGAGTTCTCCGCGAAAAGCGAAGAAATATGTTCAGAAAATAGCAGGGCGTTTTTTTATTTTTCAACTGGGTATACTGGACTTACAGGATGGCTGTTCTTATTTAGAAAAATAAAGCAGGAATATCTGGAAGCATGATTTTTGTGGAGGATTGAAAGGTGAAATAAGCAGGATTGAAAGGTAGAATAAATAGGATTGAAAGGGGCGATAAAGGGGATTAGAAGATGAGCTAATTTGTTGGGAGGATATTATTGTCTGAGCTTTATTTTGATACGAATGAAGTTGAAATGTTAAATTTTAATGTTAAAGAGATTATGTAGTGGTATTGTAGTCGAGAATATTTAAATTAGTAGGTATGAAATTAATATGGACATTGGTGTTTGTTTTTTCTTCCTGCCAGCTTTTTGCGCAGCGGATAACAGGGACAGTTATTGATAAGGAAACCAGGTTGCCGATTGAAAATGCGACTATAAGCACAAACTATGGGATCGTTTTTAGTAATCCTAAAGGTGCGTTTATGCTGTCGGATATTAATACGGGTGCTACTATAAAGGTTAGCCGCGCTAATTATGTAACCTATTATTTTACACTTAAGACTGATAAAGCTTCTGTTGTGGTTGTGCTTGAACCAGTGCCTTTTATTTTGCAGGAAGTACATATTCAGGCAGATAACCGGTTTAAGTTCGATTCATTGAGGAATAGACAGGATTTTGCGTCGGTGTTTGCTTATAAGAGCCCAAAACTTACTAATATTTTGATTTCAAAATCTGCTTATGTCAGGTCGCCCCGTTTTCCAGATCGTAATGTGAATACCAATAGTACGGCTGCTATAGCAGGTATTAATTTACTAGAGCTTGCTGATGTACTGGGTAAGAATAATGCCCCGATGTCTAAGCTGCAAAAAGCATTAATCGTGAGCGAGGATAATAATTATGTAAATGGTGTATTCTCCAAGTCAAAAGTGTCACGTGTTACTTCTTTGAAAGGGGACTTACTTCAGCGTTTTATGGAGAAGTACAGGCCAGCTGCAAGCCGGCTAAAGGAGATGTCTGATTATGAAATGATTGTTTATATCAAGAAGAGCTATAACGAATTTATAAAAGGGGGCAAAAATGATGAACTGCCTGCATTGATTAAATAGATAGATAGCACCTCTTTGATGAAATAGATAGCGCATCTTTCCAGATGTTGCTTTTCCATGGCTTGAACTTTAGATTAAAAGGTGTATTTTTGCAAAAAAATAAAAAGCAATTTGGGAACTCCATTAGATTCAGGCATAAAAGGTTATAACAATTACGGTACTCACCTTAAGGAAAAGTATAAGGGGCAACGCGTGTTCAAAGTGATTGTTGATGGTGGGTTTACCTGTCCTAACCGTGATGGCAGTAAGGGCTATGGAGGATGTACGTATTGTAATGTAGACTCTTTTACACCAGAGCTTTCCAGAAAATTACCAACAATCAGGGAACAACTGGAACAGGGGATGGAACGCGGTAAAGGGTTTTATAAGGCGGATAAATTTATTGTTTATTTTCAGCCAAATACTAATACTTATGCGCCAGTGCATTATCTGAAAATGATGTATGATGAGGCGCTGTCTATTAACTCAGAAGATGTTGTTGGTTTTTCTGTAGGTACACGTCCTGACTGTATTGATGCGGAAAAGGTTGCACTGCTGGAAAGTTATGCTGATCGTTTTGATGTGGACCTTGAAATGGGGATGGAGTCTATTTATGATGACACTTTAAATCAGATTAATAGGGGATGCAGTCATGCGGAATTTGTAGCGGCGGTTAAATTGCTGGATAATAGTAAGCTTGATCTTTGTGTACATACGATTTTTGGTTTCCCATGGGAAACTGAAGAGATGATGCTGGAGTATATCCATGAGATCAATAAGTTCCCGAAAATTAAGTTCGTTAAGTTTCACCACCTTCATATCGTTGAGGGGTCCATCATGGGTGCCAAATACAAGAAAGATCCATTTAAATTATTTACACTGGAAGAGTATACTGACCTGCTTTGTAAATTGATTCCTTTGCTTAGACCAGATGTGGTTATTCAGCGTTTGTTCGGTATTTCTGACTGGGATTTATTAATTGCTCCAAACTGGGGTTTAAATAAGTCCTCTATTCAGACTTATATTGACAGGGAAATCGAGAAAAGGGGAATTGTACAAGGGTCAGTCTACGTACCTGCTGTTGCTGCGGTGTAGTCTCCGAATAAATCTATAGTCTTCTGCTTTCTGAAATTAAAGATCTGCTGTAATTTGTGCGCTACGAATACACTATTGGCTATTTTTCCGAAAATCCCCATCGGCAATCCGTAAGTAAGCAGGTCTGTCATTTCTACGCCTCCGGGTACTTCTTTGAAATGATGCTGATGG
Source organism: Pedobacter sp. PAMC26386 (assembly GCA_014302835.1). GTDB lineage: Bacteria > Bacteroidota > Bacteroidia > Sphingobacteriales > Sphingobacteriaceae > Pedobacter. Next base: position 3,723,500 of record CP060294.1, on the reverse strand, counting down.
TGCCAGAATTTATATGGACCAAACCGCTGTTCATCAATAAAGTATTGATAAGTTAATACCTGAGTGATTTCTGTCATCCAGTTCAATTGAATACCCGCCAACGGAGATACTTTGTAGGTGATAATCATTCCGGGATACATCTTCTCTTCTGTTTGAAGGGGAGAGGTGACTGTAAAAGCCATGTCTGGAGGGGTTATTTTAGCCAGGTTCATTGGGGAGGAAAAGAAATCCCAGGCTTCATGCAGACTTATTGGAAGAAATTGAGAGAATTTAAGATGAAAGGCTTTCATATTTTGGTTTTTGAACGTGTCTTTCAGGAACAAACAGTTTAAACGGTTTCTTGTTTGTGTTTTTTTATCTCAAAATGAAAGAAAAACAATTATCATATATTTTTGAGCTATTTTTTGAATTTATTTTAAATAAGGCTATTGTTTTTGGGTTAAAATTCTGATAATTAATTTTAATTGATGTTTATTTTTGAATTTTTGTTGTTTTAGATTATATTTTTGGTGTTGTTTTATTGTTTTTGTGATTATTTATTGTTAATTATTGAAGTTTATTGCTATTTTTATATTAATAGTGTAATAAATCAACAAATAAACCAATAAAAATATAATTTATATGAGCAAACCATTATTTAAACAGGTAATTCCGTTCGTTATTCTTGCGATTGTCGCAATTTTCGCACTTTTTGTTCCTTTGCATGCTGATTTTGATGCTGGAAAATACAATGCAGCTGATATTGCATGGATTTTAGTCGCAACTGCATTGGTTTTCTTGATGACACCAGGTCTGGCCTTCTTTTATGGGGGAATGGTTCATCGGAAAAATGTGATCTCCACCATGATTAAAAGTATAGTTTCTGCTGGGGTGATCAGTGTGCTGTGGGTAACCGTCGGTTTCAGTCTTGCCTTTGGAGAAAGTATCCATGGGCTGATCGGGAACCCGTTGACCTTTTTGTTTTTTCAGGGGGTTAACTCTGGTCCGGCCTGGAGTCTTGCTCCAACCATTCCTTTAACCTTATTTGCTTTGTTTCAGCTGATGTTTGCCATTATTACCCCAGGGTTAGTTGTGGGGGCAGTTGCTGAACGTATCCGTTTTACTTCTTATATTCTGTTTATAGTACTGTTTGCCATCTTCGTTTATTCTCCGCTGGCACACTGGACATGGCATCCTGATGGTATTCTGTTTAAAATGGGGGTACTTGATTTTGCAGGTGGTACGGTAGTGCATATTTCGGCGGGGATGGCTGCGCTTGCAGGTGCATTGGTACTTAAAAGGAGAAGAGTTCACCAGGATCATCAGGAAATTCCACCTGCAAATATTCCTTATGTATTAATTGGTACAGGACTTTTATGGTTCGGATGGTTTGGATTTAATGCTGGTTCTGCATTAGGAGCAAATAGCCTGGCTGTGTCGGCTTTTGCAACGACGAATATAGCTGCGGGTGCTGCGGGTCTTTCGTGGATGTTTTTTGATGTGTTAAGGGGGAAAAAGCCATCTGTACTTGGCTTTTGTATTGGTGCTGTGGTCGGTCTGGTAGCCATTACTCCGGGAGCAGGATTTGTGGCTATTCCACATAGTATTTTCATTGGAGTTGCAGCGGCTATTATTTCTAATCTGGCAGTGATGTGGAAATCTAAAACCAGTTTGGATGATACACTGGATGTGTTTCCTTGTCATGGAGTGGGGGGTATTGTAGGAATGCTGCTAACAGGTGTCTTTGCTACAAAAACAGTAAATCCAGCTGGAGCAGACGGTTTGTTTTATGGGAATGCCGACTTCTTTTTTACCCAGGTAAAAGGGGTACTGATTGTTGCGGTATTTAGTTTTGTTGTGTCTTTCCTGATTTTTAAACTGATTAATGTGATTCAGCCAATTCGTGTAACCTCTGAAGAGGAAGAAGAAGGCCTGGATGCAAGTCAGCATAATGAGAAATATTCTCAGGGTACTTTGATTGTCGCTTCTACCGGTCTTGAAATGGAGCATTCTCCATTAACCTGACCTGGACATATTTTTTTGCAACCCCAACCAACCTAACCAACCACTATGAAGATTAAATCTTTTTTTACGCTTTCTGCCCTCACGATGAGCGCTGCCACTTACGCTCAGGAAACAACTACATCCACGCCGTTGCAGATTTCGGGATCGGCTGATGTTTATTACAAGTATGATTTCTCTAAGAAACCGAATATCGGGACAAGCTTTGCGAGTGATCAGAATTCAATATCCCTGGGGATGCTTGATCTGGCCTTAAAGAAGACGACTGGAAAAGCATCTTTTGTTGGAGAACTGTCTTTTGGCCCAAGGGGTCAATATGGTTCAATTCCCAATGGGGAGGGAGAGGCGAGTAATGCGGATAACTCTTTTCATCTTCAGAATTTGTACATGTCTTATGCTTTTACGAATAAGCTTTCTGTAACAGCTGGGTATATGAGTACGTTTATTGGCTATGAAGTGATTGTACCTACAGGGAATTTTAATTATTCTACTTCGTACCTGTTTACTAACGGACCTTTTCAAAATGCGGGAATAAGGGCAAATTATGTCTTTTCTCCAAAAGTAGCCGTAATGGTTGGGTTGTTTAATGACTGGAACGTGTATAAAGATGTGAATGGAGTTACGCATTTTGGAGCTCAGCTGACCGTTGTTCCTGTTGATGGATGGACAGCCTATCTGAATGTGTTAACAGGCCGGGCTGCTGGAGCTACTGGAACCGGGTCAATTTATGATTTAACAACCACTTATCAGATAACAGATAAGGTTAAAATTGGTTTAAATGCTGCCGATTATTCGGTGACAAATGACAATGGTGGTTATAGTGGGGCCGCACTGTATTTACAGAATGCTTTTACAGCAAATTTCTCTTTAGGGCTAAGAGGTGAATATTTCAAAACAAAAGATGTCCCTGATCTGAAAGGTTCAAATGTTAAATCGATTACTCTAACCGGGAACTTTAAGGCAGGTGGGCTGACGTTTATTCCTGAAGTCAGGTTTGACAATGGCTCAACGGCCAGGTTTGTTAAGAATAATCTTGATCCTACAAAAAATGCTTCTCAATTTTCATTAGCTGCTGTGTATGCATTTTAAATTCAATGATAATTATGAAATGCACCGGAACAAAAGGTCTGGTGCATTTCTCTTTTTATTTCTACTGCTATTCCCGTGGGGTTCCGTTGCTCAAAGCAAAAAAACAGGAGATGAATTAGAAAAGGATGATCGGGGGAAATATATCCACTATGAGGTCATTACAGGGAATGCTATTCCTGTTGATTCTCTTATTTACAGGGCGAAGACATTCTTTAAATTGAAAAAGATGACTTCTATAGGAACCGATAGTGCCTTGTTTAGGCAACGCGGGAAATTTGTGATTAGCAAGACGGCGTTTGTTCTGTCACATCCCTCTGGAGAAATGTTATATCATTTTGCATTTGAAACCAGGGGAGAGAAGTACAGGTTCTGGTTAACTGACTTTGTCTTTGTTTCTTACGAACGGGATCGGTATGGGAATTTTGTTCCTTCAACGGCTAAAGGGATCCCGTTAGAAAAGAGTCCCGGTAAATTAAATGCGGGAGAGTGGTCTTCTTATATTAATGATACGGGCAGACAATCGGCCGCCTTTGCTGCCGAGTTCAAAGAATATCTGTCTGCATCGCAACAAGCCAAACCGCTTCATAAATCCAATAGTAGGATTTCTATTAAAAGCTGGTAGGTCCGCCGTGTTAATGAACCATCTTATCTGCACAAGTCGAGCTGGCGAAAGCCTCCGGTTTAGCTTTGAAAATAAACCCCATGCTTAAAATATAACCCATAGCTTCGTTCAATGCCTTATTAGACTTAAACATCGGATTAGTGTTAATGTCAGCATGTACCTCCAGATCCACATCATATAAATCCAGAAGATCACATACAGCATAAGCTGTTTCTATGGATTTCTGTACTTCAATGAGCATTCTTTCTTTAATGCTCATTTGCTGTGTGGTCTTTTCCTGATGGATGTACATAAAGCCACCATGCTGCTCTCTTAACAAAACAATCACGGTAGCAAAATCAGTGTAGGCACCTTTAACCTGCGAATCTGTACCAACGCATACTTTAAGATGATAGCCATTTTCGGTTTCCCTGATGATAGCTTTTTCTACTTCTTCTAAAATCGGCAAGTGGATTACTTCGCCATTGAATTTTTTCCAGGTCATACGTTTTTGGTGTTAGCTTAACAACCCGTATTCAGGTTTCCTAAAATTAGGATGATTATGTTAAAGATACATTAATTATTTGTTGTTTATTTGCTAACAATCAGAGAGTTGTCAACAGAGATCAATTGATTTGGTTAATTAGTGTAATTTCTTTAATACATAAAAATTAAAACAATATGTAAGAAAGTGGGTTAATTCTATTATAACATGGTAAACAAAACAATTATAGTTTCAAATCGATTACCCGTAAAAATAGTAGAAGAAAATGGGGAATATCTCCTGAGTCCAAGTGAAGGAGGTCTTGCAACCGGCTTAGGGTCGGTATATAAAAAAGGAGATAATATCTGGGTAGGTTGGCCTGGAATCGAGGTGCCTGAAGAAAGACAACAAGAGGTAGCTGAAAAACTTGCCAAACTTAATCTGATCCCTGTATTTTTAACCCCTGATGAAATTAACCTTTATTATGAAGGGTTTTCAAATGAAGTCTTATGGCCAGTATTTCATTACATGGTTACCTATGCTCATTTTGAACAAACTTACTGGGATTTTTATCAAAGTGTAAATGATAAATTTAAGCAGGTAGTCATCAGGCATCTCAACGAAGGTGATACAGTATGGGTACATGACTACCAGCTCTTATTACTCCCGGATTTGATCAGGGTTTCACAACCTCATGTAATCATTGGGTTCTTTCAGCATATTCCTTTTCCATCTTATGAGATGTTTCGTTTGATACCATGGCGGGAAGAGTTAATTAGCGGTATGTTTGGAGCTGATTTACTAGGATTTCATACTTTTGATGACGTCAGGCATTTTCTAAGTGCTGCATCCCGCTTATCTTCAGCAAAAGTATCAAATAACGTCATCAATTATAAAGACAGGCAGATTGTAGTTGAGGCATTCCCTATGGGAATTGATGCAAATAAATTTGAAAAGCTGACCCAGTATCCGGTTGTAGCTGAGCATGTGGTTTCTCTTAAGGAGATTGTACATGGCTGTAAAGTTATTTTAACAATTGACCGGCTGGATTATAGTAAAGGGATATTGCAGCGGTTGCAAGCTTATGAATTGCTGCTGGAAACTCATCCTGAATATATCGAACAGTTGTCATTGTATATGATTGTAGTCCCTTCCCGGGATACTGTTGCACAATATAAAGAATTAAAAGATCATGTTGATCAGTTGGTCGGAAACATCAATGCCCGTTTCAGAACTATAAACTGGGTGCCCGTACATTATTTCTATCGTTCTTTCCCGGTTGAATTTTTATCTGCACTTTATTACAGCGCGGATGTCTGTCTGGTTACGCCAATGCGTGATGGAATGAACCTGGTGAGTAAAGAATATGTAGCCAGCAGGGTAGACGATACCGGGGTTCTTATCCTAAGTGAGATGGCTGGTGCTTCTAAAGAACTCAATGATGCGCTGATTGTGAACCCGAATAATATAGGGGATGTGATGCGGGCCATTGTAGAAGCGATTAATATGCCGGTAGCGGAGCAGAAAAGACGGATGTCTGTAATGAGAGGTATTGTAAAGAAATTTGATATACACCTTTGGGTAAAGAATTTTATGGATAAGTTAGATGAGGTCAAAAAAATGCAGGAATCACTATTAACCAAGCATGCAGTAAAAGCGACAAGAGAGCAGATTGGTGCTGCCTATGCAATATCCGGAGACAGGTATATATTTTTGGATTATGACGGCACGCTTGTCGGCTTTAATGGAGATATTGATAAGGCTTCACCTGATGAAGAGTTATATGACATACTGAAGAACCTGGCTGCTGATTCTGCAAATCAAGTCGTTATTGTGAGTGGACGCAAACATGAGACCCTTGAAAAATGGTTTGGTCATTTGAAATTGGGTCTGATTGCAGAACATGGTGCCTGGCAGAAACATAATCAGCAAGGGTGGAAGTCTTTACCATTGCTGACTGACAGATGGAAACAGGAGCTAAAAGCAGTATTGGATACCTATACAGATCGTACTCCCGGTTCTTTTACAGAAGATAAAAGTTATTCCCTGGTTTGGCATTACCGTAAAGTTGAAGAAGGTTTAGGCGAGCTCAGGGCAAGCGAAATTATCAGTCATCTGGAGGCTACTGTTGCTGAGAATGGTTTACAGATGATGCCGGGTAATAAAGTGATCGAATTTAAAAATATAGAGGTAAATAAAGGAAAAGCGACTTTAGCCTTGTTATATGATAGTGATCCTGATTTTATTATCGCATTTGGCGATGACCATACGGATGAGGATATTTTTAAGGCATTAAAGCCAGAAGCTTATACGATTAAAGTAGGCAGCAATATCTCTGCTGCAAGATATTATTTAAGAGATTTTGTAGAAGTCCGCGGCTTCCTGAAAATGTTAACAGAAATACCGCAGACTCCCTCAAAATAAATACTTGAATCATTAAATCAAATTAAATAGGAGCTGAAATTTAACAAACCCGTTTTTCTACAAGAAAGCGGGCTTGTCTAGTTTAATAGCAATTCTATGTGCAGCATTCATCAGTCCTACATGGCTGTAAGCCTGCGGAAAATTCCCCCATTGACTTCCATCGTTTTCATCCACATCTTCTGCAAAGAGATCAAGATGGTTGCCATAACCAATTAAGGATTCAAATTCTCTTACGGCATCATCTAAACGACCAACTATAGCCAATGCCTCTACATACCAGAAAGCACAGATTAGGAAAGTTGTTTTTGGCTTACCAAAATCATCTGTATGACGGTAGCGGTAAAACAAACCGTTTGCACCTTTCAATTCTTCCTCCAGCGCTATCAGGTGGTCTTTTGCACGCTGTGAATTAGGATCAAGATAATTCATGAGAATTAATTGCAAAGTACTTGCATCCAAATGTGCACTGTCAACAGCATGGTTGTATACCTTTCTTTCCGGATCGTAGCACGCTTCTATATGTTTAGCAGCACGATCAATCAATAGCCTTGCCCGCTCTTCAAATTCTCTGTTGCCAATAGTTTTGGCCATTTTTAAAGCTGCACTTGCTCCCGCCCACTGAAACAGATTGGTATAACAATGCATATTTGCCTGGTTTCTGAACTCCCAGATACCGGCATCTTTTTCATCTATTGTGTTTTCGATCTTTGTGAGTAAATAATCCAGCCAGATTGCAGAGTCTTTACGTTCACTAAAAATGAATCTGTTATCTGTATACAAAGGCAGCATCGAAATCAAGACCTGTCCGTAAATGTCATTCTGGATGTGTTCATAAGCCTGGTTACCTACGCGTACCGGCTGGTTGCCCATATAGCCTTTCAGGTTAGTCAGGATACGTTCTGTCAGCACACGTTCTCCGGCAATACCAAAGAGTGGCTGGTAACGTTTATCATCTCTGAAAGAAATATCGGTGATATAGTTAAAATACCGTTCCATTTCTTCAAAATGACCAATATGATTCAGGGAGGTAATCACATAGTAAGTATCTCTCATCCAGCAGTAGCGGTAATCCCAGTTTCGTGTACTTCCTGGGGACTCAGGCAAACTGGTTGTACTGGCAGCAATAATTGCCCCAGTGTCTTCATATTGGTGAATTTTCAGCACTAATGCCGAACGGATCACCAGTGATTGATGAAACCCTGCTATAGAGGAGTGCTTAATCCATGTTCTCCAGTATTTTCGGGTCTCCGTGAGAAATATTTCTGCGGTACTTTCAATTGGCGCATCTAAATCATGGCCATAAGTCAGTATCAGGTATTTTGTATCGTTTAGTGCGAAGTGTTTTTCGTCTTCAATATAAGACAGAGAGATATTCGTGCTGAGCTGCATGTCATTTTCATCTCCGGTAAACTGGATATGATTACTACCCCTGGAACCTTGCTGCTTTCCTTCGCCATAATTAAAAACCGGTTTACAGGTTACTTTAACTCTTGGGTTCCCTTCCAGCGGTTCGATCTTCCGGATTAACATTAACGGTTTATAAAAGCGCTCATGCTGATAAAATCTTGGTGCAAAATCGGTAATCCGGTATTTTCCCTCCTCATTGCTGATTACAGTGCATAGAATATTGGTGTTTTCCATGTAGTACTGTTCCGAAGTGTATGCACCATGAGGAAGGATAGAAAATTCGCCGCCCTGTTCCTCATCAAGCAAACCGCCAAATACGAAAGAACTGTCAAATCTTGGCCAGCATAACCAATCAATATTAGTGTTTTTGTTGATGTGCGCAAGGAAGGCACAGTTTCCAATTATCCCTGTCTGATAGGTATGTCTCTCCATTAAATGTATTTTTACTATCGTTTCATTGTGTTTAATAGCAGTAGAACAAATTAATGAGCTATTTGTTGGAATTAAGATAGGAATTGCCTGTTGCGCAGGCGTTTTTATTAAGATATGCTGGCAATAATTATATTATAATTTATTATATTTATGATAACAAATTGATACTATTGTATTGTTACAAGACGTTACATCAATTAACTAACTGAGTCCTCATTTAAAGCTATTAAAGATGAAAACAGAACTGATGAATGAATTCTTCTTACTTCAACAAAGCAGATCTAATGCTAAATATCTTGATATCCTGGAGGAAAAAATCTATTCTCCAATCCAGAAGGCAAATAATAAAGTTACTTCCTGGATGACTAAGAGAGGGATGATGCTGATGAAACTGGAGAAGAATGCGCAGTTGCGAATGAATAAAATCAGAAAAAGATTGCTAAAGTATTAGTCCATTCCCTTTTGCGCTAATCTTTGCTTAATTCCCTTATCTTTGCTGCATGATGGTAGAAAAGGTATTGGGTAATTTAAAAATCGCTTCTTTGAATGAAATGCAGCAGGCAGCAATTGCCGCTACAGCTAAAGGAAAGGATGTAGTTTTACTTGCACCAACAGGTTCTGGTAAAACTCTTGGCTTCTTATTGCCGGTTTTAAAAAATTTAAATGCTGCCACAAAAGGGGTGCAGGCGTTAGTACTGGTTCCTTCAAGAGAACTTGCTTTACAAATTGAGCAGGTATTTAAACAAATGGGTACTGGTTTCAAAGTGAACTGCTGCTATGGTGGACATCCGGTTAAGACCGAGAGAAATAACTTTGAACAGCCTCCTGCGGTGCTCATCGGTACGCCAGGAAGAATTGCTTATCACCTGAGAAAAGAAAATTTTGATGAATCATCTATTGCCACTTTGGTATTGGACGAGTTTGATAAAGCACTTGAGTTTGGTTTTCAGGAAGATATGGCCTATATTATTGGTAACCTGCGTTCACTTAAACAACGCATGCTAACTTCTGCAACGCAGATGGAGACTATTCCTGAGTTTACAGGTTTAAAATCTTCTGTAGAAATCAATTTTTTGAAGGATTTAAAGGTTGCACCAGATTTGAAGCTGAAAAAAGTCATGACCACAGCTGAAGATAAGCTGGATACTTTATTTGAACTGATCTGTAAAATAGGAAATAAAACAACCTTGCTTTTTTGTAACCACCGGGAAACGGTAGATCGTATCAGTGATTTATTAATTGATAAGGATCTTGCACATGATATTTTTCATGGTGGTATGGAGCAGGATGAAAGAGAACGTGCTTTACTTAAATTCAGAAATGGAAGTATTAAAATCTTAATTACGACCGATCTGGCTTCGCGCGGACTGGATATTCCTGAAGTAGAATATATCATTCATTACCAGTTACCTTATACGGAAGATGCTTTTTTGCACAGAAACGGTCGTACGGCACGTATGAATGCTAAAGGAACGGCGTATTTAATGATGACTGAGGAAGACAAGTATCCTTTTCTGAAAAGTGACATAGAAATTGAAAAATTAAAAGGTAACTATCAATTGCCAAAGGATAGCCAGTGGCAGACCTTATACATTGCTGCGGGTAAAAAAGATAAAGTGAACAAAATTGATATTGTTGGCTTATTGCTTAAAAAGGGTGGATTAGATAAAGACGATGTTGGGCTTATCGAAGTAAAAGATCAAAGTTCATATGTTGCTGTCAAACGCAACATGGTCGGTAAGGTTCTGGCTGCCCTGGCCAATGAGAAGATAAAAAACAAGAAAGTGAAGATAGAAGTAGCGATGTAATTATGAGCAACAACGACATTTTAAAGAAACTCCGCGTAGCGCTTGAGTTGAATAATGAAGATATTATTAAAATCCTTGAACTGGTAAATTTTAAAGTAACAAAAAGTGAACTGGGTTCTTTTTTCAGAAGTGAAGATCACCCTAACTTTAAGCCATGTGGTGATCAGATCCTGCGTAATTTCCTCAATGGATTAGTGATCTTTAAAAGAGGCCCGAGAGTAGAGAAATTGACTCCGCCAACTGCCGATTAGAGGCTTTCACTGTAAAATACCGGGAATTTGCATGTATTTATTGAAATTGAGTTAATTTAACTCAAACAAACATTATACTTGTGAAAAGAAGAGTTTTGTAGCCTTTTTACATTTGCATTTGGCCATTTGGATTGCATAAAGAATGATTAGATTTTTGAAATTTCCTGGAAATTTGAGTCATTTAAAATGCATAATTTTAATCCATGCGCTGGTATTACTCTGTTCCTTTGCTGCTCAGTCTCAAACTCAGCACAGGCTTACGGGAACTGTAATCGATTCACTAAAAGATGTTGTATCTGGAGCTGATGTCTTTATCATTGCTGATAAAGACACACTCAATACGATTACCAATACCCATGGCAGATTTGTTTTCTTTGGTTTTAAAGCTGACAGAATCTCCCTGCTCGTCATGAGTGTTGGGTTTAAACCGTTTACTAAAACCTTTCAATATAAACCTGGCCAGCAGAATCTGGATCTAGACATGATTGTACTTGATCTGGAATCCAATCTGCTAAATGAGGTTGTAATTAACGGCAGAGACAAACCGATCAAGGTAAAAAAGGATACAATTGAATATAATGCTTCTTTTTACCAGGTTTCTGAAAATGACCGGGTAGAAGATCTGTTGCGACAATTGCCAGGTATAGAGGTTGATGAGCATGGCAACGCAACTACAATGGGAAAACCTTTACAGAAACTAAGGGTAAACGGAGAAGATTTTTTCACAAGCAATGTGAAAGACTTTATCAGTCAGCTCCCAGCGAGTGTAGTAGATAAAATTGAGATCATTAATGACTATGGAGATGAAGCCAATTTTACCGGGATGAAAACTGGAGAGCCTCAAAAAATGCTCAACCTGGTTACTAAAGCCGGGCAGAATAAAGGGACTTTTGGTAATGCGTTAGTAAGCGGTGGTACAAACAGCCGCTATGGGCTTCAGGGAAATGGAAATTTCTGGGATGGTAGTCAGCAGATAGGCTTAAGCAGTAGCTCCAATAATACAAACAATGAAGCTGGGGTAAATACCACTGCCACTGCAGGTATCAATTACAGAGATAAATTATCAACTGGAGTCACTGCGAGTGCCGCATATAATTATAGCTATAATAAAAATCTTTCAAATCAAATTAATTCAACGGAAACAATTACTACTGATGGAACGATCCACAATGAATCGGAATCGGGAAGCCGTTCTTCAGATAACAATCATAATATCAATTTTAATCTGCAGTCCATTGCCAATAAGAGTTATTTTCAGGCATCTCTGGGTGGTTCTTTAGCTGTAAAGGATAGGGATGGGAATATCTTTTCTAAGCAAACCGGGCTGATCAGGCAGGATTTGCTAAGTCAGAGTGGTTCGAATACGAAGACGCCTAATCTGAACGGTAATTTTGTTTGGGCAAGAAGTATGGAAAAACCCGGCAGAAGTATGTCGGCGGGGATCGTTTTAAGCAGCGGAATTAACCAGGTTCAGGATGATCTTCGCAATAAGGTCAGTTATTATAATCAGAAAAATGATACATTGATCAAAGATTCCCTGGTTAACAGGTTTGTGGATACCGAGAACAGAACAAATATGATTACTGCCGATTTCAGATATAGTGAACCGTTAAAGGCTGGCAGTGACTCTCTAATTAAAAGAAACATAGATTTCTCTTATTTCTTCTCCATGAGTAAAACCCGGAACAGCTTATACACAAAGGTGGATAATAGTACTGGCCGTACTACTGTAGTAGATTCTCTAAGTTCTATCTATTCATCTGCCTTTATGTTTCAGCGTTTTGCGGTAAACTACCGCTATCAAGCTGAGCGTCTTAATTATAGTCTGGGAGTAACGGCGCAACCTAGTTTGCTAACCGGTCAATATGCAGGTAATGAAACTAAGATTAGTCATTTTGAACTCAATATTTCCCCTATTGTGAATCTGAGTTATAACTTGTCGAATTGGGATAATGTCGCCTTTGTTTATAGTGGGAGTAGTACTGCTCCGGATTTTTATCAGCTGCAACCCGTGCCGAATATCAGTAATCTTCAAAATGTTATCATTGGTAATCCTAATTTGAAATCTAGTTTTACCCATTCTGGAAATCTGAGTTATCAGCACACAGATGAGCAAAACGGCTCTACGCTACAACTTGCATTAAATGGATCTGTAGTCGAAGATCAGGTGGTGAGTAACGTGGTTCTGTTAAAGGATACACTGAATACTTTAAAGCAAGAAACACATTACGAAAATGCAAATGGCGCGTACCTGGTAGGGAGTATGTATTCCTATTCTTTACCTTTTGCGAGGAATAAGTTCAATGCAGAACTCAGAGGAACATTTGATTACATCAACATGATTTCTTATACGAACAATGACCTGAATACAAATAGGAATATCAATTTTTCGCAGACACTTAAACTGAGAATGAATCAGCGCAGGCTTACTTTGGCAAGTTCTGCAACTTATACTTATAGCAGCAACCGTTACTCAATTGATCTGCTGAAACTAAGGAATATTGAGACCTGGCAATTTAATTGCAGTGGCCGCGCGTTTTTGGATAAAAGTTTTTCGCTGAGTGCTGATGTGTCAAAAAAGATCAACTCTGGTTATTCACTGGCAGTGGCGAATCCATTACTGATTAATCTGAGTCTGGAGAAAATCTTATTTAAAAACAGGCAGGGGACAATTTCTTTGCAGGCTTTTGATTTGCTGAACCAAGGAAATAACTTAGTTAGAAGTATATCTGATAATTCAATTACCGATAGTCGGTATAATCAAATTACCAGATATTTCCTCGTTAGTTTTAATTATCGTTTACAGAATTTTGCACATAAAAAATCTTAAGTAAAAAATTCGCTTTTAACTTAGTTTTTTATATTTAATTCTGTGTGGCGTTACATCACCTAAACGTTTCTTACGGTTTTCTTCGTAATCGCTGTAGTTTCCTTCAAAGAAGTAAACCTGTGAGTTACCTTCAAAAGCAAGAATATGTGTACAGATACGATCTAAGAACCATCTATCGTGACTGATGACTACTGCACAACCACCAAAGTTTTCTAAGGCTTCTTCTAATGCACGCAGTGTATTCACATCTATATCATTGGTAGGCTCATCCAGCAGTAATACATTTGCTCCTTTTTTCAAAGTGATCGCAAGGTGTACCCTGTTGCGTTCTCCACCAGATAATATGGATACTTTTTTCTGCTGATCGCCACCGTTGAAGTTGAATTTAGAAACATAAGCACGACCGCTTACTGGCTTGTTGCCTAACATAATGTTATCAAGTCCGTCAGTAATGTTCTCGTAAACTGTTTTGTCCCCATCCAGGTCATTGTGCATTTGGTCTACATAACCTAAGGCAACAGTTTCACCCACTCTGAAAGTTCCTTCATCTGGAGTTTCCTGTTCTGTGATTAAACGGAATAATGTCGTTTTACCCGCTCCATTGGGACCAATAATCCCAACAATTCCCGCTGGAGGCAGAGAGAAGCTCAGGTTTTCAAATAATATTTTATCTCCGTATGATTTGGTTACGTTATTGGCTTCAATAACCACATTACCTAGTCTTGGACCAGCCGGAATAAATAACTCCAGTTTGTCTTCTCTTTCTTTAGAATCCTCAGAGGCCAGTTTATCGTAATTGGACAAACGTGCTTTAGATTTAGCGTGCCTGGCTTTTGGTGCCATACGAACCCATTCAAGCTCACGTTCCAGTGTTTTCTGACGTTTACTTTCCGTTTTTTCTTCTTGTGAAAGGCGTTTAGCTTTCTGATCTAACCAGGATGAGTAATTACCTTTCCATGGAATACCTTCTCCACGATCCAGTTCAAGAATCCATCCAGCTACATTGTCAAGGAAATACCTATCATGGGTTACTGCGATTACCGTTCCTTTATAGTCTTTCAGAAATTGCTCCAGCCAGTCGATACTTTCTGCATCAAGGTGATTGGTTGGCTCATCCAGTAATAAAACATCAGGCTCTTGTAGTAACAAACGGCACATCGCCACACGACGACGCTCACCTCCTGATAATACACCGATTTTAGTGTCAGGATCGGGACAACGTAAAGCGTCCATTGCACGCTCCAGTTTATTGTCAAGTTCCCATGCGTTTACTGCATCAATTTTATCTTGCAGTTCACCTTGTTTAGTCATCAGTTTATCCATTGCATCCGCATCTTCATAAACTTCAGGTAAGCCGAATTGTTCATTGATAGCTTCGTATTCTTTCAGGATCGCAGTAATCTCTGCAACACCTTCTTCTACAACCTCACGAACAGTTTTGTTCTCATCGAGCTCAGGCTCCTGAGCAAGATAACCAACAGTATAACCTGGTGAGAATACTACCTCACCCTGAAATGCCTTATCTATTCCTGCAATGATTTTTAAAACAGATGATTTACCTGATCCGTTTAAACCAATTACACCAATTTTGGCACCATAGAAAAATGAAAGGTATATGTTTTTTAATACTTGTTTTTGAGGGGGGTAAATCTTATTTACTCCCGCCATTGAAAAGATTATTTTTTCGTCTGACATAATTGGTTTTTAATATTTTATGCCCTTTCATCCTGATTAAGCAACAGGTGCAAAGATAAACAAGGTATGGTAGTAACGAAATGGTTTTTTAAAGGAATTTATAAAGGCATGTTTTTCTAAAATGTACGGCTTTTCAATTAACACTCATTCCCGGGAGAACATTTAGTGTAAAGGAAAGAGGCATGTTGAGTTTAGCGCGAATCGGAAAACCGTGTGATTTACCACTGATCCATTTAGGTGAACATTTTATGATCCTCACGGCTTCTGAATCCAGAGAGGGATACAGTCTACGTTCGACATTAACATTTGTCAGATTACCATCTGTTTCAACTATAAAGCTTAAAAACACTTTTCCCTGTATATGACCACGCTGCGCATCTGAAGGATATGTATTATTCCTCATTGCATAATTGTAAAATTTCTCTATTCCACCTTTCAGCGTAGGCGATTCATCAATCTGTGTATAGCGAAACTTAATCCCATCCTTCTCACTTTCACCAGAAATGAACTTACCATTATCGAATTCCTCCTTATACCAGCATGTGCCCACATGATTTTTCATTGTCCATGTGCCATGTGGAAGTCCATCTTTATAATTTTTTTCAAGAACAGCACCTCCAAATGATGAAATCTGTTCAATAACGTGTCCATTTCCTTTCTCTATCATAACATGACCAAGAGAATCTGCCAGATAATTTATCACTGTGTCCGTCGGATGATAGTTGTTTATTTGATCTCGCTTAATGTTTTTTGATAACGGTGCATCCTTAAGTTCAAGTATTTCCCGTAATGATCCATTCTCAAAAAAATAATGGGATGCGCCAACAATTTTGTCATTTTCATAATGTACTAAACTCTTTCTTTTCCCATTTTTATAATAAGAAGCGAATTCTCCCTCACGTATTAAGTAAGGGGAATATCTAGAGACGGTACCCAAGGTCTTTTTTTGACCATCCGGGTATAATTCTATTAAATTGAAATATACATTACCACTATCAGGTTCCTGGATGATCCTGATGAAATCTGCACTGTCTTTACTAAAAACTTCCTTGTACTCACCTTTGTAAAAATAAATATTCTGTTTTTTTTGAGCATTGGCCCATTTAAAAGGGCAACTTAAAATAATCAGTAGCAATAATTTTTTTATCATCATAGAATTGAGAGTGTGTATAGATTTATTGTAAAACAAACCTATTGTATTAGGCAGTTGGACCAACACATCATGTCTGTAAAAGTAGAAACAAATGGATGGAAAATATTATATCCAGAAAAAAAGCCTAATACTTCAGTCTTATGAAAATTTCAGAGATATGATTAAGAAAGCAATAATGAGATATCCCTTATTTCTACAGGATGATCCCTGTTCAGATTGAACAGTCCAGTAAGAAAGAAAAGAATAACAAGGGGGAGGCTGTGATATTTGTATGTATATGGGGACAATTACTGTCCCCAAAAAGATATAATTATAGAACTCTATTCTGCATGAGGTACGTCTTCTATACTATAATATATTTTAAGCCCTCTTTCTTTTGCAATTCTTACATCTTCATCGGCTCCTTTTGAAGCACCTTCAAGGCGTAATACCGCATCACATTTTAAAAGTAAACGATGGGCAACAGGATACAAAATTTCTTCATAAGCCTCATCACCCGGTCTGGTCGAACCCGCAAGATGAAGTAATGGTAAAGCCACCCATTCACCAATCATAGGGATATGCCCTAATCTGAATAGGGGCAACGCCGCCGCCTCTAATCTGCTTAAATTTTGTTGCATTAATTGGGAATCATCATTTGTCCCGCTGCGGTAAGGCCCTGCTATAAGTATTAACATATCTTTTTTTTATTTCTACAAAAAACGTGAATAAAACGGCGTGAAAAAATAAAGTAGTTTAAGAAATTTAAACTGCGCTTATTTTTTATGCTTATTGGCACGAATCATACTCAGAAACTCGGGTGTAATACCTAGGTAGGAGGCAATTTGTTTTTGAGTAACCTGGCGGACTATCTGCGGGTATTTAGTCAAAAAGATATGATAACGTTCTTCTGCCGGGAGTGATAGGTTTTGTATCACTCTCAATTGCTCCCTGATATAAGCATTCTGAAAGATTATTCTGAAGAATCTTTCAAATTTGGGTACTTCGATATAAAGATTTTCAAGGTCATCTTTTGATAGTTGAATGATAGTACTTTCTTCTACAGCTTCAATAGTGAGCATGGCGGGTTGCTGGTTAATAAAACAAAACATATCAGTGATCCACCAATCTGCAACAGCGAACATAATAGTTGATTCTTTGCCTGCTTTATCCAGATAATATGCCCTTACTGTACCCGAATGAATAAAAGTGATGTACTTACAGATTTCCTCCCCTTTGAGAATGAATTCTTTTCTGGAGATTTTTCTATGTTTTAAGAAGGAAGTGAAACAAGCGATCTCCTGCTCGTCAAGCGAAATATGTTTGGCAATGTTTTTTAATATCAATTCATACATCTTCATCAGAGTTGGCCTTTGGGATTTTCCTTTGTCAAGGATAGGCCAAATTAACCAAAATGACGAATAAGCGATTATATTCTATTTATGGATATAATCCTGGTGAAATTTTTAGAAATTTGAGGCGTTAAATATTATATCAACGCCTAATTATGGAGCAATACATCTATGAGGATGAATATCGTGGTCAGAAAAGAAAACTATTAATCCTATCAGTTGAAGATGGTTCGGGCTATAGGGTGTTTTGTGAGTCCAAATTTATAGGGCTAATCAGCCCTTTAGTGAATGATGAAGCTATAATTTGGCAAACAGATTATAATATATTGAAACCTATTGCCCGAAAAATAGGGGAACGGATTGAAAAATCGAATTAACGACTGCCATTTTGTTGCTTTAAACTGGTTGTAACTAGCAAAATGACAGGTGGTTTATGGCACAATAATCATTACATTTCAGGGACAAAACTCCTTTAAAGTAGCAGGATGGTTTCTCTAATGATTATTTAAACTACTTTAGGACATATTTTATTTTTCTATGGCAAATAAAATAATATTGCTATTAGTGTCAAAACTTAGTAAGTTTAGTGAAATAAGGTCAGTGTTGAAATCTTTCCTCTGCCGTATGGCGTAATTGTTGATAAAATAAATCGTATAGGTGACGCTTATTTATAAAACATATTTTATAGTTTAGGGGCGTTGCGTTTAAGAAAAGGTATATATGGAAGCTAAATTTTCACCACAAGTAAAAGACGTGATTTCGTTTAGCAGGGAAGAAGCCCTGAGATTAGGTCATGATTATATAGGCGCTGAACATCTTTTGTTAGGTCTGATTCGCGAAGGCGATGGAATGGCTATCAAAATATTGAAGTCGCTGGGGGTTGATACGTCTAAATTGCGCCGCTCAATTGAGGAGGCAGTAAGGGGTACTTCCAGTGTTACGGTTAATCTGGGAAATATCCCTTTGACCAAACAGGCCGAAAAAGTATTAAAAATCACCTATCTGGAAGCCAAAATCTTCAAGAGTGATTTAATAGGAACAGAGCATTTGTTGTTGTCTATCCTTCGTGATGATGATAATATCGCATCTCAGATATTATTACAGTACAGCATCAACTACGAAATCTTCAAACAGGAAGTAGAAGTGAATAAAAATGGTTTCAGAGATGAAACTCAAGGTAGTGCTTCTACTGGTGGTGATGAGGATTACCGTGAGGAGGAAAGCTTCAGCAGTCCGAAAAAAGTATCTGACATTAAATCTAAAACACCAGTTCTGGATAATTTTGGAAGAGACTTAACTAAAGCTGCGGAAGAAGGCCGTCTGGATCCTATTGTAGGACGTGAAAAGGAGATTGAGCGTGTTTCGCAGATTCTTTCTCGTCGTAAAAAGAATAACCCTATTTTGATTGGTGAGCCAGGTGTAGGTAAATCAGCAATTGCTGAAGGCCTTGCTTTGCGCATTGTTCAACGTAAGGTATCAAGAGTACTGTTCAACAAACGTGTGGTTACGTTAGATCTTGCTTCACTAGTTGCGGGAACTAAATACCGCGGACAGTTTGAGGAACGTATGAAAGCAGTGATGAATGAACTGGAAAAATCGACTGATGTAATTTTATTCATTGATGAGATCCATACTATTGTTGGTGCTGGTGGAGCTTCTGGTTCTCTGGATGCTTCCAATATGTTTAAACCTGCTTTAGCAAGAGGAGAAATTCAATGTATTGGTGCAACTACGCTTGATGAGTACCGTCAGTATATTGAGAAAGATGGCGCATTAGATCGTCGTTTCCAAAAAGTAATGATTGAGCCTGCTTCACCTGATGAAACTATTGAGATCTTAAACCGTATCAAAGAGAAGTATGAGGAACATCATGGTGTTACTTACACAAATGAGGCAATAAATGCCTGCGTTGCGTTGACTACAAGATATATCACTGACAGATTCCTTCCGGATAAAGCGATTGACGCGCTGGATGAGGCTGGATCAAGAGTACATTTGACTAACATTCATGTGCCTGAAAACATCATTGATATTGAGAACAAGATTGAGAATATCAAAGTTGAAAAGAATAAAGTTGTAAAAAGCCAGAAATATGAAGAAGCTGCAAAACTGAGAGATACTGAAAAGAATCTTTTAGAGGAGCTTGATCGTGCAAAAACAGAGTGGGAAGCTGAAACTAAAACTAAACGTTACACTGTAACTGAAGATAATGTGGCTGAGGTAGTTTCTATGATGACTGGTATTCCTTTGCAACG
Organism: Pedobacter sp. PAMC26386; assembly: GCA_014302835.1. GTDB lineage: Bacteria > Bacteroidota > Bacteroidia > Sphingobacteriales > Sphingobacteriaceae > Pedobacter. The sequence goes on along the minus strand of CP060294.1, from coordinate 3,703,739 downwards.
TGTTGGTCAAACTGATAGTATGAAGTTGCTGAATATGTACGATACGATAGCTACTAAAATTATTGGTCAGGACGAAGCGATCAAGAAATTAAGTAAGGCTATTCAACGTACCAGGGCAGGATTGAAAGATCCAAAAAAACCTATCGGCTCATTTATTTTCTTAGGCCCAACGGGTGTAGGTAAAACTGAGCTGGCTAAAGAACTGGCAAGGTTCATGTTCGATAGCGATGATTCTCTCATCCAGATTGATATGAGTGAGTACATGGAGAAATTCGCTGTTTCGCGTTTAGTGGGAGCGCCTCCGGGATACGTTGGTTATGAAGAAGGTGGACAGTTAACTGAAAAAGTACGTCGTAAACCGTACGCGGTTATCTTATTGGATGAGATTGAAAAAGCTCACCCGGATGTATTTAATATCTTGCTACAGGTATTGGATGAAGGTCAGCTGACTGATAGTTTAGGTCGTAAGGTCGATTTCAGAAACACGATCATCATTATGACCTCGAACATTGGTGCACGTCAGCTTAAAGATTTTGGTCAGGGTATTGGTTTCTCTACGAATGCAAAAACCAACCAGGTTGATGCACATTCAAGAGGGGTAATCGAGAATGCGTTGAAACGTGCTTTCGCTCCCGAGTTCCTGAACCGTGTAGATGATGTGGTTGTATTCAATACTTTAGGTAAAGAAGAAATCTTCAAAATCATTGATATTGAACTTAAATCATTATTCGGAAGGGTACATAGCTTAGGTTATGAAGTGAAACTGACTGAAGTTGCAAAAGAATTTATTGCAGATAAAGGTTTCGATATCAACTTTGGTGCGCGTCCGTTAAAACGCGCGATTCAGAAATATCTGGAAGATCCTATTGCTGAGGAAATCCTTAAAGGAGAGATTAACGATGGAGATACACTTGAAATTGATTACAATAAGGAAACAGATCTGATTGTAGTGGAAAATAAGAGCCCGGGTAAAAAGAAGAAAAAAGAAGAAGGAAGTATTGAGTAATATTTCTGATCATAAATAGAATCAGGCTGTCTCCATAGGACAGCCTTTTTTGTAGATGAAACTTTCGTTCCTTCTTCTATAAAGCCTGATGTTGTTGACCGGTTACTCAGATTTGGGGGGGTCTTCATCAGTAATAATCAGGGTCTTTGTGTTTTTATCCTCAAATTGACGGTTTACGCGGATTGTTGTATAATTTAGATTTTTTGTGTGCAAAGGTTTAATCGGTAATGGTTTCTCCAGTTTTTGATGATCTTCTGCATTCATAGGGTCTGCGATAAATTTAAAGAGGAAGGCTTCTGATCCGGGGCTTAGTTCAGTAACCAGTTCTTTATGTGTATTCAGTACGGCCTTTATTTTGCGGGATAATTTAAATTGGCTCGCCGGATAAAGGTCGGACACAATATCGAATTCATTAAAACTATCTGGTAATATATACTCTTCTATCTGGTGCGGGTTATCGGTCGTGTATAACCAAAGTTTATCTCCTTTTTTTAAGGTTATCTCTTTTTTTGTCCAGTTACCGTCTTCGTCTTTTAAACCAGGAGTACTTAAAGCACTGATGCGGTAAGTTTTGTTAATGCTGTACATTGTATTTGCTGACTGTGGAAGATAATTATAAATGGTTCTTTTACCCACAGGTATAGCTGGATTATAGGTGCCATAAATATCAAAAAAAGTTTGCGCTGTTTTATCCTGTTCCAGGTACACAGAATCACCTTTAGTATTGTATTTGCCTCTGATTTCCAGGTTGGTTTTCCCATCTTCCAGTATGAAGGCGAAACGACGACTGGGGGATAAATAGAAGTGCATGAACGTTTCGTTTTTCACATATTCATATACACCAGTAAATTTATTTTCCTGTGCATCCAACAGTGAAGGAAGGAGCAGACCACAAAAAGTAAGCAGGGTAACAGACAGGTGTTTTTTGACGAAATGCAGCATGCTTTATGTTAAATTAGGGAGCAATATACCTCATTTTTAGGTTTAGCTATCGTTAAATTTAGAACAGGCTTATTTGTGTTCCCGGTACGGCGAACAAACTGGAGTCCAGATGAATCCTTTTAACATTCAGGTGGTTTATTCTGCAATGTAGTTTGAAAGTGTCATGAATCATTTTTGCAATGTTGCCTTCGCCCCGCATTCTTTCACCAAAACGGCTATCGTTAACTTGGCCTCCGTGACAGGATTGAATCATGTGCCATACCTTGTCAAAACGGTCGGGGAAATTCTGACGCAGCCAGTCTTCGAAAATAGGGCCTATCGCACCATTTAGTCTGACGATAGTGTAGCCTGCACTTTCTGCTCCGCAAGAGGCAATTGTTTTCAGTATAGCAGGAATTTCGTGGTCACTTAGTCCGGGTACAAGAGGCGCAACCATTACACCAGTTGGAATTCCAGCTTTGCTCAGTTCCTCCACAACTTTTAGTCTTTGTCTGACGGTGGTCGTGCGTGGCTCCATTTTCGACCTTAGTTTTTCATCCAGACTGTTGATGGAAAGATAGACCATACAAAGATTGAGTTTTGCCATTTCCTGTAAAATATCAAGATCACGCAAAATCAGAGAGTTTTTAGTAATCATGCCAATAGGCTGTTTATAGGCAAGAGCAATCTCCAGGAGCTGGCGTGTGAGTTTATATTCGCGTTCTGCGGGCTGGTAACAATCCGTATTTCCCGATAAGGAGATTGTCTCTGCATTCCAGCCTTTGCGTCCTAGGAATTTCTTGAATAGCAGCGGGGCATCTTTTTTAACAATAACCTTTCTTTCAAAGTCTAGTCCGGCGCTAAATCCCCAGTATTCATGCGTATTTCTGGCATAACAATAAGTACATCCATGTTCGCAACCCTGATAAGGGTTTAGAGAATAGGCCATGCCAACATCCGGACTGACTACTTTATTGACTATGGATTTAGATTTTCCAATAATGAAAGTCGTCTTGTGGTTTTCATTTTCCCAATCGTCTATTCCTTCGCTATGTTCTTTGACATACGAATGGATTTGGAAATGATTGTGGGGATTAAATTGTGCGCCTCTCCCTTTCAAATATTGCTCTTCTGGCTTTTCCGCTGAAATCATCTCTAAAATTACTAAAAATATTAGTAATTAGAAAAAGAGATTTATCTTTTATTTAACGGGATATAATCCATTGGAACCATATCTCCGATTTTCTCGTAAGCCCAGAATCCTTCAAATAATATAGCTTTTGAATCATGTATTGCACCATTAGGATAGAAGCTTACTGGCCCTTTGAGCATGCTGACTACCGAAATCTGGTAATTAGGAATAGTTAATGGCCGCATTACATAATGACCCGTATTGGAATAAGCGTTACTTTCTTCTTCTTTAGTATACATGATATAGAGTTCATCCTTATAGTTGATAGTCTTCATATTCGGATAAATACTTTTAACCAAAGTGTCGGTTGCTACGCCAGACATATCAAGCGTTGTAAATTCTTTAGGCATATCATATAGACGCTGCATCATCAAAAGAGAATCGCTAAATACCGAACCAATAGTACTTGCCCCATGCATTCTTTTCATGAGCCTTGCTTTTGTTGTGGCAATATAGCTGTCCGGTGGTCGGTTTGGGTTTTTAGTTTTAATGCGTTTATAGATAATAAAACCATTTTCTTCTACTTTATTCTGGTATAAGGATTGGAAGAAGTGTTGTGGAGAACCCGCATAAGCAATCTCTCTGTTGTTTAGCCAGGTTTTTCTTTTTCTGCCAGATCCCTTCAAATCTTCAAATACCGGAAGACCGGAGAAATACACAATTCTAGTATTGTAGTTATATTCAAAGAGATTAAGCATATATTTTAGACGATAGCCCAGCGCTTTATTCTCAACGACTAAAAACTCATTGGTTGTCACACTAAGAATCTTCGCATCTCCATCATATTTAATATACAATACCTGTGGGTTCAGGATCTTGCATTTAAAAGAATTCGGGGTCCTGCCAATAAAAAAATCTTCAAATAGCTTCAGGTTCTTTTCTCTGTCAGGATCTGCCCTGATCACCACTTCGTTCAGCTGTATCGTGTTTTCTGCCAGCGTAATCGAGATATTCACAGATTTATCAGAAATGATTACACTTTTGCTGTATGGCAGGTAACCAATCATTTGTACCACAACTTCATAAGAACCCGGTTTTATCTTAGCCAGGGTAAACTGGCCATCCTGATTCGTTACTGTAGCGGTGGTATATCCACTGAGATAAATACCGGCTCCAGGGAGTGTCTCTCCTTTTTTATCTTTGACCTGTCCACTGATTAAATACAGTTTTTGTGCATGAGTGTTCAGGCAGAATAATAAAAGTAATACTGACCCAAAGAGATATTTTATCATGGAGCTAATTTAATTGATCTACGAGTTATTTTATAATAAAAATAGCCCTTTACGGGCTATCGAGATGTTAAATAAAGTTAAGGTATTAGTCTTCAGTATCCACGCTTAATTTATGCATAACTTCATCACTTACACCGGTTGACGAATAACCACCGTCATGAAAAAGATTTTGCATAGTCACCATACGGGTTAGGTCTGAAAATAACGTAATGCAGTAGTCTGCACAAGAAGCTGCATCGGCATTCCCTAATGGAGCAATTGAATCTGCGAAATCATAGAAATCACCGAAACCTTTAATACCTGTACCCGCTGTTGTTTTAGTTGGAGACTGAGATACGGTATTGATGCGGACTTTTTTCTCCACACCATAATGATAACCAAAACTTCTGGCAATAGATTCCAGCATCGCCTTAATATCAGCCATATCAGTATAAAAAGGGTAAGTTCTTTGAGCAGCCATGTAAGTAAGGGCCACTACACTCCCTCCTTGATTAATTGCATCCATTTTTTTTGCCACTGCAAGCATCTTATGCAATGATAATGCTGAAACATCTATTCCTTTCTGAAAATAGTCGTAGTTCAATTCTGTATATGGGATTTTTTTACGAATGTTGACGCTCATTCCAATAGAATGCAGAACGAAGTCAATTTTACCTCCTAATATTTCCTGAGCCCGGGCATATAAGTTTGTCAGGTCTTCTACGCTGGTTGCGTCTGCAGGAATAATCTGTGAACCTGTTTTTTCTGCTAGTTTATTGATTTCGCCCATGCGCATCGCAATAGGGGCATTCGTTAAAACGAATGTAGCACCTTCTTCATGTGCTTTTTCAGCAACTTTCCAAGCAATAGAATTTTCGTCAAGGGCACCTGTAATGATTCCCCTTTTACCTTTTAATAAATTATACATATGAATGTTTTTGTTTTTTATGATCAACTACTTTGGTGAAGTTCTAAAAACTAAAGAGGATAACAACCTAACTTTTAAAGCTTAATAAGTCCTGTGCGTTTTTTAAAGCTGACTCTCCGGGGTTTTTGCCGCTTAACATTTCTGCAATTGCCAGAATACGTTCCTGAGGATTGAGTCTGCGTATACCTGTTGTAGTCCGTTCTGATTCTTCTTTTTTATAGACAAAGTAATGTGCTTCTCCTTTGGCAGCAATCTGAGGAAGATGGGTAATACAGATAACCTGCATATTCTGCTCCAGTTCTCCAATGACGTCACCTACCCGAAGCGCTGTTTCACCAGAAATACCTGTATCAATTTCATCAAAGATTAAGGTAGGGAGTGAGGTATGTTTAGAAATTATTGATTTAATAGCCAGCATCAGACGGGAAAGCTCACCACCAGAAGCCACTTTGCCTACCGGTGCAGGTGCTTGTCCTGCATTAGCAGAAAACAATAAAGAAATCATATCTTTCCCGTCTTTGTTTAAATTTTCTACTACTGTCTGCTCAATTTTAATCTTAGCATTGGGCATACCCACACGGACTAAGATCTCGCCGACTTGTTTTTGAGCAACACTAATTGCTTTGCTGCGATTTTTTGATAAGGTATCCGCTATCTTTTCCAGCTCAATTTTTAGCTTGTTGATTGCCAGAATCAGACGTTCTATCTCCTCGTCACTGTTTAATAATGTATTTAGGTTATCTGAAAGCTCAGTCTGTATGGCAAGCAGTTCATCTACAGAAGTCACTCTGTGTTTTTGTTGCAAAGTATAAATCGTATCCAGCCTGGTGTTTATTTCCTCAATCCTTGCCAGACTGAATACAATATTCTCTTCCATTACGATAGTTTCTTCCGCAATATCTTTGATTTCTATCATGGCAGAACGTAAACGCTCATTCATTGCACTGTAAGCGGGATTAAATTTCTCGATCGCCTGGATCTGATTGATCACTTCTTTTAAGATCGGAAGTACAGCAGTTTCTTCACCATCCAGTAAAACATGACCATTTAATAAACCTCTTTTAATACTTTCGGCATGATTTAAAGCTTCCATCTCAATTTCCAGTGCACCTTGTTCACCAGGTTGCAAGTTTGCACTTTCAAGCTCATTAAATAGAAATTGCTCATAATCTTGCTTGCTTCTGGCTTCATCAGCCGATGTCTGCATATTAATTAACAACTGAAGATTCTTTTTATATTCTCTGAATTTTAACCTGTACTGAGTAAGCATCGGTAAGTGATCAGATAAGGTATCGACTACGGACAATTGAAAGCCAGGGTCATTTACTTCAGATGTGGCATGTTGTGAATGGATATCAATCAGTTTTTCTCCAATCTGTTTCATGACTGCGAGCGTTACTGGTGTATCATTGATGAAAGCTCTGGACTTGCCATCAATAGAAATTTCTCTTCTGAGGATACTTTCCTGCTGATAATCCAAATCGAATTCTTCAAAGTAGGGTTGCAGTCCTGCACCAGAAAGTTTAAACATCCCTTCTATCACACACTTTTTTGCCTGGTTGAAAAAGTATTTTGTTTCAGCCCGTTGACCTAAAATCAGCGAGAGCGCACCTAACATAATAGATTTACCTGCACCGGTTTCCCCTGTAATGATATTTAAACCTTTATCAAGTTCTAAATCAACACTATCAATAAGTGCGTAGTTACGTATAGAAAGTTTCTGTAGCATATTTGATTGCTAAATTATGAAAACTTAGCCATTTGGCGTTTATTCTTTTTTAACAAAAAACGGCAGAAGACATTTCTCCTGCCGTTGGGCTTTTTTGTGGGCTAAGCTGATCTGAATTTAAACAAGCACTTAATTATTTTCTTTTTTAAGTTCTTTCGCTTTCAGTTTTTCTACATCTGCATCAAATTTCTTTTTCAATTCCTGATATTCCGGGGTTTGTTTAATTTTTTGCTGCTCTTCTGTTTCATTCAGCACAATCAGGGGAGAAGTGCCATTAATTGTTATAGCGCGCATCTTTTTTTTGAATTCAGGAGAATTGAGCATTCTTTGGGCATTAAGTACCTGTGTCTTTGCTTCTGATTGCAGTATGCTGATTTTTTGTATTTCTGCTGGTGAATTATATTTGGCCTCCATCTCTTTGGCTGTTTTCTCCCATTTAGCACGTTCCTGAGGGCTATTATACTTTTTCTTCATATTCTCCCCGTATCTTGCCCATTTTGCTTTTTGCTCAGAAGTATTGAAGTTCTTTTCTAATTCAGCACCTCTCTTTTTTAGTTCAGCAGTAAGTTTGTTGAGATTAGTCTGATCAATATTTACATTAGCGATCATGTCTTTCATATCAACTGTAAAAGTATTGATGCTACGCAGGACCTCTGGTGTCAGAACAGAATCCTGCACCAGATCATTAGTCACTTTTGGATCTCCCGATGTTGTATAGTGTATAGTATAATTGTTGGTTGTCGAATCCTTTCCATTTATAGAGGTAATTTCGGAATTGGCCGCACGAGATATTAAGACTGTCTTTACAATTTTCTTTTTACCCGTATCAACTGGTAACAGGATAGCAGGTGCTTTGATTATTGGTTTTCTTTGTTGCTTAATCGCATTAATGTGTATTTCTTTCTTAGCAGGGCTAATCCACGCTAATGAAGTGATTGTTGCGAGAGTCAGCATCACTGCAAAAAGTTTTTGTTTTGCATTCATGTAGTTCGTTTTCATGTCCGTAATTCTTTTAATTCTTTGATACAGATGTTGATTTTTCCCTGTTGCTGCCAGTGCAAATGCTGGTGTACTTTTATCTGCCAGTAGTTCTACCTGAAGCAATGCATGGGCATAGGTAAGCGGTGTTTTTGTCAGAGTAACGACCAAATCGTCACACGCATGTTCCCGTTCTATATCAATAAATTTCCCTATCAACCAGATAAACGGGTTGAAAAACAAAATGGTTTCAATCATCGTCCTGATCAGATTGAACAAGTAATCATTCCTTCTGATATGAGAAAGTTCATGAATCAATATAGCTTCTACGTGTTTCATATCCATTTGTGCCGCTAAGGCAACCGGGAAAAGAACAACGGGTTTAATGAACCCAATCACAAGCGGGACATTTACGTGGTTAGACAAATGGAATGAAATGTGTTTACTAATATTCAGCTTTCTAGTGAGGTTATCAAATAACGTATTCCATTCTTCAGGGATAGCAACGCGTGCTGCTTTTCTAAGATTTTGTATTTTAATGTATCCTTTGAAGACAATAATAGATTGAATCAGCAATCCTATGCCATACAGTAAAACCAGAAAAGGAAAAATTGTCTCCGTATATTGTGCTAGAATTGCCGTAAAAGGAATTTGTATGGCTTGATCGGCAATTGCTGGATCCAATACTCCGGAGCTGACCTGAGCAGAAGGCCATTTAAAAACAAGGATAAACGTAATTACAAAACAAAGGAATATGATGGCGTTGGCAGCAAAAGAGAGGTTGTATTTAACCTTCGCTTTAAGTTGAAAAATAGGCATCTGGCTTGGAAGAAGCAATGCATAAATTAATGCGGCCTGCCATAGTGAATGCAAAATGCTCCACCCTGTTGCTTGTATGAGATTGTTTAATAAAGCCTCCATAATATTATTTATTATCTAGTTCATTTAAATATTTTTTGATTTCTTCTATTTCATCTTTACTTGAGGTGTGATTTCCTAGAGCCTGCATAACTAACCTTGCTGCGGACCCGCTAAATGCATTGTCAATTAATCTGGAAACGAGGTGTTGCTGTGTTTTTTGCTGACTGGCTAACGCACTATAGATATGTGTCTTTGAGCTGGTATCTCTTTTTACCAATCCTTTTTCATGCATGATCTGCATAATTTTAAGCGTAGTTGTATAACCTGCTTCTTTATTCTGGGTTAGGATTTCATGCACTTCTCTAACTGTACAGTTTCCTTTCTCCCATAAGATCTGAAGTATTTCCAGTTCACTCTCTGTTGGCTTTGTTAGGTTATCTGAGGACATATTTTATTTACGAATTGTTTCGTATTACTAATGTACGAATATATTCGTATATCCAAAATATATTTTATAAAAAAATGAAGTAGGGTCAGATCAAGGAAATAAGGGGGTGAGTAGGATGTCGTTATCAGAGTTTATAACCCTTTCTTCAGGACTTCGTATTTATTGATATTGGCTGGATCAATCTCACTGAGTAAGTTATAAGCTTGTATTTTATCCTGTGTATTTCCTGTGGTCAGGATATTTGTCATTTCTTCTGCTTTGGTAGCCAGGTAGACATTAGGGAAAATGGAACCTAGTTTTTGTTTATCCATTTGTTTCAGGTCAGGCAAAAAACTTAATAACATCTGGCAGCCTTTTGTTGGATTTTCCTGAATACGATCAAGGGTATTTGCATGATAGTTATAGATAAATATCCTAAGATCTTCAAAACTCTTATTTAAGAGGTTTTCATTTAGCCAGTAGCGGTTACGCAGACCATCATAGGCTTTCCAGCCAGTGTTGCCAGATACCTGAGCGACATTCAGAATATTCTGAGCTTTCAAATAATATGGAGTTCCACCCAGCTTGCTGAAACTATCCTTGTCCAGACCAATAATAGTATACGCATAATAGGATAACAGAGAACTGAGGTTACCCAAAAAGTTCTGATCTGAAAAATTTACTGGTTCACCTTCGTTATAGTTGAAGTCGAAATTTTTATCACTTAAATTGAGGATTGTGCTATTATAAGAAGTTCCATAGATTGGCCTGCTGGTTTGTATCTGTGCATCGGCTTTATAGCCCGACGCTCCATCCCATGAGCTTATCGTAATAACCAGGTTGCTTTCAATCCGTTCCTGCGGCTGATAAGTTTCATTGGTCCACTTATTATTGTTTAGAAATTCACGTACCGTAGTCTGGATCAGCTCGATATTGTTTTTATTCATATTTGGCACAGTGGGTGCTGTGACCGTTACCCTAGTATTTAATTCCTGGGTAAAACCAGTGAAAAAGAAGAAGAGTGAAGCGAAAACTAGAGTCGTGATTTTTTTCATGCCTGGCGTAGCTTTAATATCTCAGTGCAGATATCTTTGGCTACCTCAGTTTTTGATTTCACTGCATATACCGTTTTTTCTAAGCACTGATTAAAGATAGTAATTTTGTTTGTATCTTTTTGAAAGCCGGCTCCTGCATCATTCAATGAATTTAAAATGATTAAATCAAGATTCTTCTTGATCAATTTACCTTTTGCATGTTCTTCTTCATTATTTGTCTCCAGTGCAAAACCAACAAGAATCTGGTCTTTAGTTTTTGTCTGCCCTAAAGTAGCCAGAATATCGGTTGTCTTTTTCAACTCAATACTGAACTCACCCGTTGCTTTTTTGATTTTCTGAGTTGCGACATGGACAGGCGTATAATCGGCCACAGCGGCACTCATAATTGTAATGGAGGTATTTGGGAAATTACTTTTGCAGGCTTCCAACATTTCACTGGCAGTGGTTACATCAATTCTGTTTACCTGTTGTATACTTTTCTCTGCGGTTGGCCCGCTGATTAAAGTTACCTCTGCACCTAAGCGCGCCATTTCATCTGCAAGGGCGAAACCCATTTTACCAGAGGAATGATTGCCTATAAAACGGACGGGGTCTATGGGTTCATAAGTAGGACCGGCAGTTATCATGACTTTTACACCAACCAGGGGAAGACTTTGTCTGATGTTATCAGACAGAAAAGCTACAATTTCTTCCGGTTCCGCCATTCTGCCTTCTCCATATAAACCACTGGCAAGTTCGCCGTTGTTTGGGGAGATGATGGTATTACCAAAGGCTTGTAGTTTCTCTATATTAGTTTTTGTGCTTTCATGTTTCCACATGTCAAGATCCATTGCCGGAGCATAAAAAACAGGACATTTTGCAGAAAGATATACGGCAGTGAGTAGGTTATCACAAAGTCCATTGGCCATTTTGCCAATCGTATTTGCACTGGCAGGGGCGATGACCATATAATCTGCCCACAGACCTAGTTCTACATGGTTGCTCCATACTCCTGTTTCTTCTTCGAAGTATCTGGTGTAAACAGGATTTTTAGATAGCGTAGCTAGGGTAAGCGGTGTGATGAAATTTGCCGCATCTGCTGTCAGAATAACCTTGACGTTTGCACCAGCCTTGATCAGTAATCTGACCAGCACTGCTGACTTATATGCTGCAATACTGCCGCAAACGCCAAGGATGATATTTTTATTTTTGAGCATGGTTTATTAATGCAAGTGTTTATGCGATTTAATACCTATGCAAAATTTATTGTGAATCTTTAGCTGGATTTCTGTGGTAAATTTTATCATTCAGAAATTCATCAATTGCAATAAGACTTGGCTTTGGCATGCGCTCATAGTGCTTGCTAATTTCAATTTGTTCCCTGTTTTCGAAAATCTCTTCCAGGTTATCATTAGAAGAAGCAAACTCAGCTAATTTGCCATGTAACTCCTCTTTCATGTTATTTGAAATCTGATTGGCCCTTTTAGAAATAATCACTAAAGACTCATAAATATTGTGGGTCTTCTGATCTAAATCATTTACATTTCTTGTTACCGTAGTATTTGGTATTGCGGGTTTATTCGTATTCATTATGGGTTGGGGGTTTTAATCGTATTAGAAGTAGTATCTTTTTTGGCATCTTTTTCAATTAATGCTCTGTATTTAGCGGTTAGTTTAGCATCCTGCGCCATCAACTGTTTTGCATTTGCTATTCCAGCTTCGCTTGTTGTTTTCAGCGTTTTCACTTCAGCAATATATTTGCTTTCAGGGTGTGCCTCTATAAATTCATTTGCATAACCAATTGCTTCGTTATATCTGTCTTCCTGACGGAAAGCGTAACTGTTTTTAGCATAGGCATACTGTGATTTAACAATCAGTAAGTCCATATCTTCTACATACTTAATATCCGGGAAGTCGATTTCTGCATTTTTTAAAGAAATTACAGAGGATTTATAGTAAGATATATCATATCCACCCAAATCATAGTATAATCTTGCATTTGTATAAGCTTTTAACTCCAGTTTTGCACGTAAGTCAGTAATGTATTGACTTGCCTGTGCAACACGCTCACTTTTAGGGTATAAGTTGATAAACAATTGTAAGGCATCAATTGCTTTATAGGTATTCTCTTGTTCTAATGTATACTCTGGAGAATCCAGGTAGTAGCAATAAGCGCCCATATATCTACATTCTTCAGCATTTTTACTTGTTGGATAGGTATCCGCAAAGTATTTGAACTGATAACGTGCAGTAGTATAATCTTTTAGTCTATATAAAGTATAAGCGTAGTAATAATTCAAATCTTCTGCTTCAGTTCTTCCTCTATATTTCTGAGAAAGGTCTTCAAATAAGATGAGGGCTTTTGAATAATCCTTCTTGTTATATAGTTTTATTGCCTCCTGATATTTTTTGGCCACATCATTGCTGAGCCTGATTTTTTCAAAACGGCTTTTGCAACCTGCAATACTCAGGGCAATAACAGTAAAACTTAGTATAAAAACGTGTTTAATTTTAAACATTGTGCAAAGATAAGTTAATAATACGATAACGTCAATTAAAAATAATCGACCGCTAAGCTATATAAAGCCTTTTTATAAGTCAAGCTGTTAACATATTTTAACAAATTAATTGTTTGAAAGCGGTTATCTCATTAATTAATGGCAAAAAATGGGGAGCGGAAAGGAGCTTATGATGTTTTTTTTTGATGAAAATCTTAGCAATACTTTTTGTATCGTATATGCTATTTGGGGTTGCAATAGATAAAAGGTTTATAAATGAATAAAAAGGTACGCAATATTTAGGAGACTTATACTATGTATTAGTGTGTTTAAGATCGGGATTTTATATAGGATATGGTGTAAGGCTATTCTATTCTGGGTTTTGATGGGAAGAGCTTGGGAGAACTGTTTGGAAATAGACTATATAATATAGTATGATGGTATCTGGCTTTGGTGGCTAATTTGTTCATCCTGTATTTAGGTCATCAGGAGGGAAGGAATGAGCTTGTGTCTGTTTGATCTGCACGCTGACTGGACAATGATTGATAAAGAGTTTTTGATCTTATCTTACTAAGATAAGATAATCAGTTTTTGAAAGGTTTTGTATGTCGATTCCTAAAAGAGCTATACACTAAAAACAGTGTATGGAAACAAAAGAAACAGAGTTTATTTACTCAGATCGGATTGGCAAGCAACAGCGCTTTGATAAGCGCTTAATCGCATATGTTGTTCAATTAGCAGAACAAGGAGTCCCCCGCCGAGACCTTATACAGGAATATGGTATGGCCAGCTTCACCCTAAAGGATTGGATAGATCGGTACGGTTCAAGTATAGTGAAACACAAAAGCTATACACTGGCAGAAAAGAGGTCTGTTTTTCGCGCTGTAGAAGCAGGAATGAGCGTCAGACAAGCTCAAATTGCCTTTGATATTTCTTACCCGAGTGTAATACGGGGCTGGATAAAGAAATTTAGAGAAGAAAATGTCGAAATTAGCGATATCAAATCTTTAGAGGTGGTTAAAAAGACAACAAATCAATCTGATAACACAGAACTCAAAGCCTTGCAAGAAGCCCTTGCAGAGGCCAATTTGAAGATCAAAGCCCTGGACACCATGATCGATATCGCTGAAGAACAGCTTAAAATCGATATCAGAAAAAAGTCTGGTGCCAGGCAGTCATCAAAATGAAACAGGACTTCCCTAAGCTTGGGATTAAGTTGCTGTGCAGACTGTTTGGCAAAACAAGACATGCTTATTATGATCATCAATGGAGGCTACAGGATGAAGGATTAAAAGATGAGATCGTTTTGCAGCATGTGATTGATATCCGCAAAACGCAAAAAAGAATAGGTACTTTAAAACTACATTTTATGTTGCACAAGCCCTTAGAAAAACACGGTATCAAAATTGGCCGGGACTATCTCTTCGGACTGATGCGGGAACATAGCCTACATATCAGACAACGAAGAAGAAATGCGGTAACCACCAATTCAAGGCATTGGATGCGTAAATACAATAATCTGATCAAAGAATTGAGCATCAATCATCCTGAACAGGTTTGGGTAAGCGATATTACTTATATACATCTTAAAAAACAATGGGGCTATCTCAGCCTGATCACAGATGCCTATTCTAAAAAAATCATGGGATGGGCCTTCAGGACAGATCTTTCGGCTCAGGGCTGCATAGATGCACTGGAAATGGCAATAAGCAATAGGAAGTACCCTCAAAAAGACCTTATACATCATTCCGACAGAGGATCGCAATATTGCAGCAAAGGATATATAGATCTGCTGACAGATAGTAAGATAGCAGTTAGTATGACAGAAAAAGGAGACCCATATGAGAACGCTATTGCAGAGCGCGTTAATGGGATCTTAAAAGCAGAGTTTGATCTCTATGGATCTAATGCTGGACTGAGAGAAACTAATGGAAGGATAAGAGAGAGTATTCAGACGTATAACCACAGTAGACCACATGCTAGTTGCGATTATCTAACACCCGAACAGGCTCATCTTAAACAAGGAGAGCTTAAAAAAAGATGGAAACCCAAAAAATACAAACTAAAAGAAAATACAACTTGTATAAGTCAAACAGGAATTACAAATTTGCTTGTATAGTCAATTCAAAATTAATTCAATAACCTGTATAGCTATACGAGGATAAGACAGTAATCGCTTACCGGTCCCAGTAAATCTATGGTGAGTCTATGGTGAGTCTATGCAAACTCTATTAATTTTAGCTAGTTGAAACTAATAGAGTTTGCAGGGAGTAAGACCGGTGTGAGATTAGATTTACCCGGGCTATAAACCGAAGGCAAACCTGTCTTGAACGCGGATGTCTTGTTTTTACAATTAAAAGGAGAGGGAATCCGCTGTCATTAATTTTATTATATGCTATATATTATATACTACTATAAGTATACTGTGATAGGGTCGATAGGTGGTGGTAGTCGCTTATTACCCAGAGGTGAATGTTAGGATTGTTAGTTTAATTGCGTTTGGTTGCTGAAATCTGAGTTATTCCGTATCAATATGTACTATAAAAAGATACCGATTGAAAAGTGGAAGATACGAATTGAATAGGCAGAGCATCCGATTTAAATGGTAAAAATCTATCAATCGAATGGTAAAGTAATGGGATTTGAATATGGTTTAAATTTTTTAGGGTTGTAAACCAGTGTATTAGGAGTGTGATGCGATTAATAGTGGATTAATGTTTGGATAACGGTTAGAATTTCCTACTTTTGCATCCCGCTTCGGAGGAAGGGCAATGGTGAAAAGGATGTAGTGCAGAAGATTGAAAGGATGTAAAAAGTAGGAGTATTGGTAAGCTTGAGAAAGGATAAAAACTTTCGAAAAATAAAAAATAAAAAGCTTGCTAAAGCAAAAAAGATTTCTACCTTTGCAGTCCCAACAAAAAGGGGAAGAAAGTTAACGGATGTTAGCTTTCATGATAACAAGATTGAAACGATGCGAAACTGGGAAAGAATCAGGAATATTAAGACCTGAGGGAAATGAAAGAGAAGTATTGCAACATATAAAAGGCAACCGTGAGGTACTGCCGAGAAGTTCATTAAAGAGATGTCATTTACAAACGTAGCGAGGTAAACACGTACAAGTTCAAAGTACATGAACCGCTCGAGTTTTTTAAGTCTATTCTGACAGACAAATAAGAATAAGACTATTATTAATACAAGTTAAGAATGGTCAGCGTTCAAACAACAACATTTTACAATGGAGAGTTTGATCCTGGCTCAGGATGAACGCTAGCGGCAGGCCTAATACATGCAAGTCGAACGATACTCTTTAGCTTGCTAGAGAGGAAAGTGGCGCACGGGTGCGTAACGCGTATGCAACCTACCTTAATCAGGGGGATAGCCCGAAGAAATTCGGATTAACACCGCATAAAATCACAGTATAGCATTATACAATGATCAAATATTTATAGGATTAAGATGGGCATGCGTGACATTAGTTAGTTGGCGGGGTAACGGCCCACCAAGACCACGATGTCTAGGGGATCTGAGAGGATGACCCCCCACACTGGTACTGAGACACGGACCAGACTCCTACGGGAGGCAGCAGTAAGGAATATTGGTCAATGGAGGCAACTCTGAACCAGCCATGCCGCGTGCAGGAAGACAGCCCTCTGGGTCGTAAACTGCTTTTATTCGGGAATAAACCTACTTACGTGTAAGTAGCTGAATGTACCGAAGGAATAAGGATCGGCTAACTCCGTGCCAGCAGCCGCGGTAATACGGAGGATCCAAGCGTTATCCGGATTTATTGGGTTTAAAGGGTGCGTAGGCGGCTTTTTAAGTCAGGGGTGAAAGACGGTGGCTCAACCATCGCAGTGCCCTTGATACTGAAGAGCTTGAATGAATTAGAGGTAGGCGGAATGTGACAAGTAGCGGTGAAATGCATAGATATGTCACAGAACACCGATTGCGAAGGCAGCTTACTATGATTTTATTGACGCTGAGGCACGAAAGCGTGGGGATCAAACAGGATTAGATACCCTGGTAGTCCACGCCCTAAACGATGAATACTCGCTGTTAGCGATACACAGTTAGCGGCTAAGCGAAAGCGTTAAGTATTCCACCTGGGGAGTACGGTCGCAAGATTGAAACTCAAAGGAATTGACGGGGGCCCGCACAAGCGGAGGAGCATGTGGTTTAATTCGATGATACGCGAGGAACCTTACCCGGGCTTGAAAGTTAGTGAATCATTTAGAGATAGATGAGTCCGCAAGGACACGAAACTAGGTGCTGCATGGCTGTCGTCAGCTCGTGCCGTGAGGTGTTGGGTTAAGTCCCGCAACGAGCGCAACCCCTATGTTTAGTTGCCAGCACGTTAAGGTGGGGACTCTAAACAGACTGCCTGTGCAAACAGAGAGGAAGGAGGGGACGACGTCAAGTCATCATGGCCCTTACGTCCGGGGCTACACACGTGCTACAATGGATGGTACAGAGGGCAGCAAGCTGGTAACAGCAAGCAAATCTCCAAAAGCCATTCACAGTTCGGATAGAGGTCTGCAACTCGACCTCTTGAAGTTGGATTCGCTAGTAATCGTATATCAGCAATGATACGGTGAATACGTTCCCGGGCCTTGTACACACCGCCCGTCAAGCCATGGAAGTTGGGGGTACCTAAAGTATGTAACCGCAAGGAGCGTCCTAGGGTAAAACCGATAACTGGGGCTAAGTCGTAACAAGGTAGCCGTACCGGAAGGTGCGGCTGGAATACCTCCTTTCTGGAGCAAGATAGATTACTCGCTGCGTAAATGATATACTATAACACTACTCGATAGAGAAGAGTAAGTATATAAGTAAATGACAAAAAAATCTCAAAAAGAAAAACCCATAGGATGAAACATCAAAATTAGTGTTGTTCACCTACTGAAAGAAGGTATTGACCGAGGAAAAGGAATTGTGCTGAGACACCTCAACAACAATACTGGACCGAAGTAAATAGTCCCGTAGCTCAGTTGGTTAGAGCACTACACTGATAATGTAGGGGTCAGCAGTTCAAATCTGCTCGGGACTACATTATATATTCTAAGGGGGATTAGCTCAGCTGGCTAGAGCGCCTGCCTTGCACGCAGGAGGTCAACGGTTCGACTCCGTTATTCTCCACAATTGGCCCGTGCTTAAGATAAAAGACACGAGAAATAGGGTAAAAAAGTAGCAATACGGATTACCTGGGACAATAAAGTTCTTTGACATATTGGAAGAAGTTAATAAAGAAGAGCAAACAACAATAGAGACGTTGTTAGCTTTGAGGAATGAGATGTGCTTGCACATTGATTACCGAAAGGTTTAATAACAGATCAAAAAAAGCATTTCCATAGGCGCAAAAGGCTATGGAGAGAAGAAAGTAAGAAAGAGTACACAGGGGATGCCTTGGCTCTCAGAGGCGATGAAGGACGTGATAAGCTGCGATAAGCTCCGGGGATTAGCAAATATGAATTAATCCGGAGATTTCCGAATGGGGAAACCTGGCTAGTTGAAGACTAGTCGCATTACGATGCGCAAACCTGCCGAACTGAAACATCTAAGTAAGCAGAGGAAGAGAAAATAATAATGATTTCCTAAGTAGTGGCGAGCGAACGGGAAAGAGCCCAAACCAGTTATGTTACGGCATATCTGGGGTTGTAGGACTACAATATGGCATTAATGAAATGAAGTGGAACAGGATGGGAAGCCTGGCAAAATAGCGTGAGAGCCGCGTACACGTAAGTAACATTAGTCTAGTAGTATCCTGAGTACCGCGAGGTCGGAGACGCCTTGTGGGAATCTGCCGGCACCATCCGGTAAGGCTAAATACTCCTGAGAGACCGATAGTGAACCAGTACCGTGAGGGAAAGGTGAAAAGAACCCCGAACAGGGGAGTGAAATAGAACCTGAAACTGTGTACTTACAAGCGGTCGGAGCGTCCAGGTGGCGTGACGGCGTGCCTTTTGCATAATGAGCCTACGAGTTACTCTTCTCTGGCAAGGTTAAGTGTTTAAGACACGCAGCCGAAGCGAAAGCGAGTCTGAATAGGGCGTATAGTCAGGGGAGGTAGACGCGAAACCTTGTGATCTACCCATGGACAGGTTGAAGGTGCGGTAACACGTACTGGAGGACCGAACCGATAAACGTTGAAAAGTTTCCGGATGATCTGTGGGTAGGGGTGAAAGGCTAATCAAACTGGGAAATAGCTCGTACTCCCCGAAATGTTTTTAGGAACAGCGTGGTGGTTAAGTTTATTAGAGGTAGAGCTACTGATTGGGTGCGGGGGAGTCAAATCCTACCAAATCCAGACAAACTCCGAATGCTAATAAATATACACTGCAGTGAGGCCCGGGGTGCTAAGGTCACGGGCCGAGAGGGAAAGAACCCAGACCATCAGCTAAGGTCCCCAAGTTACTACTAAGTTGAACTAACGAGGTGCGATTGCCTAGACAGCTAGGATGTTGGCTTGGAAGCAGCCATTCATTTAAAGAGTGCGTAACAGCTCACTAGTCGAGCGATCGTGCATGGATAATAAACGGGCATAAAGTAGTACACCGAAGCTATGGGTAATATTAAATATTACGGTAGGGGAGCATTCCAGCGGCAGCGAAGTTATGACGTAAGTTGTGGTGGAGCTTCTGGAAAAGCAAATGTAGGCATAAGTAACGATAAGGCAGGCGAGAAACCTGCCCACCGAAAGGATAAGGTTTCCTGATCAACGCTAATCGGATCAGGGTTAGTCGGGGCCTAAGGAGAACCCGAAGGGGAAATTCGATGGACAACTGGTTAATATTCCAGTACTTTTTATAACTGCGATGTGGGGACGGAGTAGTGACACTGCCGCGATCTGACGGAATAGATCGTTAAAGACTGTAGGTATTGGAGAGGTAGGCAAATCCGCCACTCTAGCTAAAGGTCGATAGTACCGCAAGCCTTCGGGTAAGTGGATAGCGCAGGTAATCAGACTTCCAAGAAAAACCGCTAAGCTTCAGGTTATAAAAACCCGTACCGCAAACCGACACAGGTATCCGGGAAGAGAATTCTAAGGTGCTCGAGTGAATCATGGCTAAGGAACTCGGCAAAATGGCCCTGTAACTTCGGGAGAAGGGGCGCTGACAGCAATGTCAGCCGCAGTGAAAAGGCCCAGGCGACTGTTTAACAAAAACACATGGCTTTGCAAAATCGAAAGATGAAGTATAAGGCCTGACACCTGCCCGGTGCTGGAAGGTTAAGAGGGGATGTTATTCGCAAGGAGAAGCATTGAATCGAAGCCCCAGTAAACGGCGGCCGTAACTATAACGGTCCTAAGGTAGCGAAATTCCTTGTCGGGTAAGTTCCGACCTGCACGAATGGTGTAACGATCTGGGCGCTGTCTCAGCCATGAGCTCGGTGAAATTGTGGTCCCGGTGAAGACGCCGGGTACCCGCAACGGGACGGAAAGACCCCATGCACCTTCACTACAATTTAACATTGACATTGGATACAGGATGTGTAGGATAGGTGGGAGACTATGAAGTGGCATCGCTAGGTGTTGTGGAGTCAACGTTGAAATACCACCCTTTTTGTATTCGGTGTCTAACCCCTGTATTGGGGGACATTGTTTGATGGGTAGTTTGACTGGGGTGGTCGCCTCCAAAAAGGTAACGGAGGCTTTCAAAGGTAAGCTCAATACGCTTGGTAACCGTATGAGGAGTGCAATAGCATAAGCTTGCTTGACTGTGAGGCAGACAAGCCGAGCAGGGTCGAAAGACGGATATAGTGATCCGGTGGTTCTGCATGGAAGGGCCATCGCTCAAAGGATAAAAGGTACGCTGGGGATAACAGGCTGATCTCCCCCAAGAGCTCATATCGACGGGGAGGTTTGGCACCTCGATGTCGGCTCGTCACATCCTGGGGCTGGAGAAGGTCCCAAGGGTTCGGCTGTTCGCCGATTAAAGTGGCACGCGAGCTGGGTTCAGAACGTCGCGAGACAGTTCGGTCCCTATCTGTTGTGGGCGTAGGAATTTTGAGTGGGGCTGACCTTAGTACGAGAGGACCGGGTTGGACTAACCTCTAGTGAATCTGTTGTTCCGCCAGGGGCATTGCAGAGTAGCTACGTTGGGAATAGATAAGCGCTGAAAGCATCTAAGTGCGAAACTAGCCACGAGATGAGAATTCCATATAGGACCGTAGCAGACTACTACGTTGATAGGTTATAGATGTAAAGCTGGTGACAGCATAGTCGAGTAATACTAATCATCCGAAGCTTTCAAGAGCAATAAACTGTTGTTTGTTCTTCATAACTAACTTCTTTCAATAATATGTCATCGTTTGACCAATGTGATCGTTTACCGTAAAAAGCAGCAATGCTAAATGCGGAATGATACTTGGATTAAACAAATTAAAATACTGATCAATGCAATATGATTGATAAAGACATTTAGGTGCCTATATCGGTGGTGTCCACCTCTTCCCATTCCGAACAGAGAAGTTAAGCCCACCAGAGCCGATGGTACTGCGGTAACACGTGGGAGAGTAGGTCGGTGCCAAATCTTAAAGAAAGCCTGTAGGAAACTACAGGCTTTTCTTGTTTTATAACCTCCCGGGGTTTTTAACTCTTTGGGCTTAATATATCTCCTGTAGCTATAGATCAATTCTCTATTTGTAACTGCCGTATTTCGGTGTTGATTTTTATCAATATTTCTGTCTTGATTTATAACAAATTAATAGTTTTAGGTGTTGTATAAGCAGATGAATGATATTCTTTTAGAATTTGTCTTTATGGATTAACATTTTTTAGCTTAATGTGCTATTAAATGGTAGCAGAAAGGCATTATGAAATAATTTTGGTTATCTTTGGTGTTAAACTAAAACACACATATAATGAGTTTTTTTGCTGAAAAAAGAAGGGAAGTAATGCTTCACATCGAGCAGTATATGCTTGATATGATGGATACTTACCTGAAACCGATTGATACGAATTGGCAGCCAACTGATTTTTTGCCTGTTTCTACCAGCGATACCTTTATCCAGGATATAAAATCCCTTCGCGAAACTGCGAATGACCTTTCATATGATCTTGTTGCCGTACTAATTGGTGATACTATTACAGAAGAAGCACTGCCCACCTATGAATCATGGTTATCTATGGTTGATGGTATTTCAAGAAATGAGCAAGGTGGATGGATGAAGTGGGTACGTCACTGGACTGCTGAAGAAAATAGACACGGAGATTTGTTAAATAGATATCTTTATTTATCAGGACGTGTAGATATGCGCCAAATGGAAATATCTACACAATATCTTATTGCCGATGGTTTTGACATAGGTACAGGTCATGATCCTTACCGTAATTTCATTTATACCAGTTTTCAGGAATTGGCAACTAATGTATCCCACCGTAGGGTAGCTTCTTTAGCTAAGAAAGATGGTGATACGTTACTTTCTAAAATTTGTGGGGTAATTGCTTCTGATGAGGCGAGACATGCGAAAGCTTACAAAGATTTTATGTCTAAGATATTCGAAGTAGATCCTAATGAAGCTATGATCGCTTTTGAAGATATGATGCGTAAAAAGATTGTGATGCCTGCTCACTTTCTGAGAGAAATGGGAATGAAAATGGGACAGACTTTCGGACACTTTACTGATGCTGCACAACGCTTAGGTGTTTATACTGCAGTTGATTATGTAGAGATCATGCAACAGCTTATCGTTGAATGGAAAATTGAAAGTATGCAGGACCTGAATGAAGCCGGAGAAAAAGCACGTGATTATATCATGGCTCTGCCAAGCCGTTTACTACGTGTTGCAGAAAGGATGAAACCTCCAACTATGGATTATAAATTCAGCTGGATACACGCTTAATACAGTACCATAGATAAAAAAATAATTCTTATACTAACCATAGAAGAACATATGATAACAAGAGAGGCCCGGATATTTATCCGGGCCTCTCTTGTTTAATCAATTTTATAACGCTTACATGTTCCTTCGGTACTGACCTCCAACTTCATATAGGGCATTTGAAATTTGTCCAAGCGAACAAATTTTACACGCCTCCATTAAAGCCTCAAAAGTATTACCTCCGGTAACCGCAATCTTTTGCAGGTCTTTCAATGCCTGTACAGTGTGGTCTGCATTTCTTTTCTGGAATTCATCCAGCGCTTCAATCTGAAATTGCTTTTCTTCTTCCGTAGCACGAATAATTTCTCCAGGTACAACTGTTGGCGATCCGTTTTTATTTAAAAAGGTGTTTACGCCTACAATAGGATATTCTCCTGAGTGTTTCAAAGTTTCATAGTATAAACTCTCCTCCTGGATCTTACCACGTTGATACATAGTTTCCATCGCACCTAATACACCACCACGGTCATTAATACGTTTGAATTCTGCCAGAACGGCATCTTCCACCAAATCAGTTAAATCTTCAATGATAAATGCACCCTGTAACGGGTTTTCATTTTTCGCCAGTCCTAATTCTCTGTTGATGATTAACTGAATTGCCATAGCCCTTCTTACAGAGTCTTCTGTAGGTGTAGTAATAGCCTCATCATATGCGTTTGTGTGTAATGAGTTACAGTTGTCATAAATTGCATATAAGGCCTGTAAGGTAGTTCTGATATCATTGAAGTCAATTTCCTGTGCGTGTAATGATCTTCCTGAAGTTTGAATATGGTATTTAAGCTTCTGAGAGCGGTCATTCCCTTTATACTTGTTCTTGATCGCTTTTGCCCAGATGCGTCTGGCCACGCGGCCAATAACTGCATATTCCGGATCAATTCCATTAGAAAAGAAGAAGGAAAGGTTAGGAGCGAAGTCATCAATATGCATACCTCTGCTCAGATAGTATTCTACAAATGTGAATCCATTACTTAAGGTAAAGGCAAGTTGTGATATCGGGTTGGCACCTGCCTCCGCAATATGATACCCTGATATGGAAACAGAATAGAAGTTTCTTACCTTTTCATCAATGAAATATTTCTGAATATCACCCATCATTCTCAATGCAAATTCAGTAGAGAAAATACAGGTGTTTTGTGCCTGGTCTTCTTTTAGAATATCTGCCTGCACTGTACCGCGAACGGTACTAATTGCATAGGCGCGAATTTTAGCATAGACGTCTGCTGGTAAAACCTGGTCGCCTGTTACGCCTAAAAGTAACAAGCCAAGGCCATTGTTACCTTCAGGCAGTGCGCCACTGTAAACGGGCCTTTTGATCTTCTTTTCTTTATAAATCTGGTCTATCTTTTCTTTTACTTCAGCTAACAGGTCATGCTCAATAATGTATTTTTCACATTGCTGATCGATAGCTACATTCATAAAGAAGCCCAGTAACATTGGAGCAGGTCCGTTGATAGTCATAGAAACGGATGTTGAAGAGGCACACAGGTCAAAACCCGAATATAGCTTCTTGGCATCGTCAAGGGTAGCAATACTGACCCCTGAGTTTCCTATTTTACCATAGATATCTGGTCTGATATGCGGGTCTTCACCGTATAGGGTCACGGAATCAAACGCGGTTGAAAGACGGTGAGCTGGTTGTCCAAGGGAAACATAATGGAAACGCTTGTTCGTTCTTTCTGGTCCACCTTCTCCGGCAAACATCCTTGTTGGATCTTCTCCGTCGCGTTTCAAGGGAAATACACCTGCTGCATATGGAAATTCACCTGGTACGTTTTCTGTTAGTAACCAGCGTAGGATATCTCCCCAGTCTTTATATCTTGGCAGTGAAACTTTAGGTATTTTAAGCTGCGATAAAGACTCGTAGAATAAAGGTTGTTTAATTTCCTTATCTCTTACTTTATAAACAAAATACTCTTCTTTATACTTTTGAAGAGTTTCCGGCCATTCTCTGAGTAATCTGCGGCACTGACCATCTAATTGCTCTTCCAGATGGTTATAGATGTCCTGAAGGGAAGTTTTTAACGAAGCTGATTCTTTCTTTATTTGTTTTTCATCTTCACAAAGATCTAAAACCCCCTTAAGCTGGTACAATTTTCTGGCTATGCTGCTTTGCAGTTCTACCCAGTCATTGTATGCCTGGCTGGATTCGGCAATTTCTGCCAAATACCTTGACCTGTCTGGCGGAATGATATATATCTTTTCTGATTGACCAGCGGTCATCAGCATTTTTGCCTTAAAATCTGTTCCTGTTCTCTCTTTGATTTTTGACATCAACGCGGTAAACAGGTTATTCATTCCCGGATCATTGAACTGAGAAGCCATAGTACCGAATACAGGAATAGTATCATCCTTAGCTTCAAATAGATTGTGATTCCGTTTGTACTGTTTACGTACATCGCGCAAAGCATCTAAAGCCCCGCGTTTATCAAATTTATTAATCGCTACCAAATCAGCAAAATCAAGCATGTCAATTTTCTCTAATTGTGTAGCAGCACCAAATTCCGGCGTCATTACATATAAGGAAATATCACAATGTTCTGTGATTTCAGTGTCAGACTGACCAATACCTGATGTTTCTACAATGATCATATCGTAACCAGCAGCTTTGCAGATATCGATACTCTCCTGTACATTAACCGACAGCGCTAAATTTGCCTGTCTTGTAGCCAGAGAACGCATATAGATTCTTGGATTGTTGATCGCATTCATCCTGATCCGGTCACCTAATAAGGCACCGCCAGTTTTTCTTTTTGAAGGATCTACTGAAATAATAGCCAGTGTTTTGTCTTTGACTTCCATCAGGAAACGTCTGACCAGCTCATCTACCAGAGATGATTTCCCTGAACCGCCAGTTCCTGTAATCCCCAGAACAGGAGCCTGGCTTTTACTGGTCAGTACTTTTAATTCATTGACAAATGTTTGTGCACCTGCCGGATCGTTTTCTGCAACAGTGATAGCAGAAGCAATACTTCTGACTTCTTTCTGCGGAATCATCTCCAGTTCGTTGGTAATTAATTTAGTGGTTATAAAATCAGTTTGCTCCAGCATGTTATTAATCATACCCTGTAAACCCATTTTTCGGCCATCATCAGGAGAGTATATCCTGGTAATGCCGTAGGCTTGTAATTCGGCAATCTCGGTAGGTAAGATTACCCCGCCACCACCTGCAAATATTTTAATTTTTGTAGCTCCTCTTTCCTGAAGCAGATCGTACATATATTTGAAGTATTCGATGTGCCCACCCTGATAGGAGGTCATTGCAATACCTTGAACATCTTCCTGAATGGCACAATTAACGACTTCATCTACTGATCTGTTATGGCCCAGGTGGATAACTTCCGCCCCTGAAGATTGTAGAATACGGCGCATGATATTTATGGTTGCATCGTGCCCGTCAAATAGGGCCGCTGCAGTTACAAAACGAATTTTATGTTTAGGGACGTAGCTCTTAATTGGTTCCATTGATGAAATTATATTTGGTCAGCAAAGTTAATAAAAACTAAATAGCAAGTTTGATTATTGAATTCAAAATAAAATATAAAAGCTGTTTTGAACGGCTTTGCAATATATAAGGCATAAAAAAAGACAAACCCATTCTGGACATACACACCTCTTTTCAAAGGCATGAGCGTATAGAGCGTTTGTCTTTTTATTTTATTGATGCGTAAGCTCTGTAATAGGTTCTCCTATACAGCCACTTGGCATTTGAATATGAAGCATTGCGGCAAGGGTTGCTGCAATATCGGTCATATGGTGTGTTTTATTGGTTTTACCAGGTTTAACATTCCAACCCATAAAAACCAGGGGAATATGTGCATCGTATGGATTCCACGCACCGTGTGTTGTACCTGTTTTTCCACCGTCAAACCAATTTGGCTGTAAGATGAAATAGATATCTCCACTGCGACGTGCATTGTATCCGTTGGTAATCATTTGTTTTTGTACAGCTGTTAAGGTACTTTCAGCAATGCGGGCTAAATCGACTGCATCAGCGAATCCTTCCATTGTTCTTAAATATTCTATTGAAGCAGATTTCATTGCTGTAAAATCGATCTGTTTGAAGTCAGGGTTGTCATGGTTAAAGATGATCTGATTGTTCATCGCTAACAAGACTGGTTTTTTTATTTTAAACTTGCTTTCCAAATAAGTATTCAAGCTGGTTACAATAGCTTTATCATCTACTACACCACCTGGAAGCTTGTTTTCTTTCATAAAACCGGGTACATGAGCCGCACCATGGTCTGCAGAAAGGAACAAAAGATAATTTCCTTTACCTACGGTTTTATCCAGGTAGTTGAAGAAGTCTTCCAGATCTTTATCCAGACGCAGATAAGTATCTTCAGCTTCTATAGAGTTAGGACCATATTGATGACCGATATAATCAGTTGAGGAACAACTTACAGCTAAAAAGTCTGTGATATTATCCTGACCTAAATTTTCTGCTTTGATCGCTACTTTAGCAAGGGCGAGGGTAATCGTATTCCCGTAAGGGGTACTTCTGATCATGTCATAGTTTTTCCCTGCATAAAGTTTTAACGGATGTGGGAAAGTAGGTGTTTGTTCGCCCCTGGTTTTACCTTCATAGTCTTTATTGTCAGCTGTGCTTTGTGTATAGCTTTCAATCGGATAAAGGGTATTCCAATTTTGATCGTAATACTTATTAGCCATTTTTAACTTATTATAGTCCTGTACCCATGAAGGTAGCTGGCTCATATAATAAGTACTGGTAATCCAGTCGCCTGTTTGGCCATCATACCAGTAAGCACCATTAGGTGTATGACCTGCTGGCAGAATAGATCCGCGGTCTTTTAAAGAGATACCAATAACTTTGCCTCTGAAATTTGTTGCCAGGCGTAATTCGTCTGTGATAGTACTGCTCAATAAGTTTTTAGGAGACATCATTCCTGCACGGGTCGTAGAACCCACAGAAACTACTGAGGTATCTTCTGTACAGTAAACGCCTCTTTTTAATTGTGGATCATACCAGTCATTACCTACAATACCTGTGATTGCTGGTACAGAGCCGGTATAAATGCTGGAGTGACCTACAGCCGTATAAGTAGGTGTATAGGGAATAAAAGTGTTTTCAGCTGAAAATCCGTCATTGATCAGACGTTTGAAACCTCCGTTTGAATATCTGTCATAATAGCGGTAAAGATAATCCCATCGCATTTGATCGACTACCAGGCCTATCACTAATTTCGGACGATCGATAGTTGCAGGATAAGTGCCCGCCGGACTCTTTGTTTTTTTTTGTGCTAAAGTCACGCTGCACAGACAACAAAGTGCGGTGAATAACAGGTAAGTTTTTTTCATCAGTTTCTTATTGGTTTTTATCGGTAATGAAGCTTGCTTGAACTCAAGAGAAGTTCAAGCAGGTTTCATCAGTTTCTTATTTCATTATTTAGTTGTGAAGCTTTAAAGAACCTCTGCAACGACAAATGTACTGCCACCGACAAAAATTAAATCATCGGTTTGTGCATTTACTTTGGCTGCATTCAAAGCTAATGTTACGGTTTCGAAAACAGGGCCTTGTAACATAAATTTTGCCGCTTGCTGCGCAAGTTCTTCAGCTGGCATTGCTCTTTCCAGATCAGGCTGACAGAAATAGTAACTTGCCTGTGCTGGTAATAGTTCCAGCACACTGGTAATGTCTTTGTCCTTCAACATACCGATTACGATATGCAGGTGATGATGTCTCGTTGCCTGGATGTTTTCCAGGACTTCCTGAATGCCTGCTATATTATGTCCGGTATCACAGATAATCAGGGGGTTTTTACTGATGGTTTGCCAACGCCCCTGTAATCCCGTTATTTGAACGGTATTAGCAAGTCCGCTATAAACCGCTTCATCAGGAATATTAAAACCTGCTTGTTTGAGTGTAAATACCGATTGAATAACTGTAAGTACATTTTTAAGCTGATAGAAACCTGTAAGGTCCAGTTGAAGATCTTTAAATATGCAGGTGCCTTGCTGATAGACTGAGGTACGTAAATACCGACCTTCACGTACTGTGTCTCTAACAGAGAGTTCGCTATTTGCAAAGATCAGCTTGCTGGAAGTTTCTGCTGCTTCATCAATAAATATTTGTGAGATTTCATCTTGTTTTTCACCGATCACTGCTGGTACTCCAGGTTTGATAATTCCTGCTTTCTGACTGGCAATTTCCTGTAGGGTATTGCCCAGCAGGTTGGTATGATCAAAGCTGATATTAGTAATTACTGATAACTCTGGATGAATTATATTGGTAGAATCTTTTCTACCACCAAGGCCAACTTCAATAATAGCCACGTCAACATTTTCGGCAGCAAAGTAAGCGAATGCCATAGCAACGGTTACTTCGAAAAAAGAAGGACAGATGGATTCAATCAGTCCCTTTTCCTGTGCAGTAAAATCAGTGACATATGATTCTTTAATCATTTCGCCATTTACCCTGATCCTTTCTCTGAAGTCTTTTAAATGAGGGGAGGTATATAAGCCGGTTTTATAACCAGCTTTTTGCAGAATCGCTGCCAGCATATGGGAGGTAGAACCTTTGCCATTTGTACCACCGACATGAATGGTCTTAAATTTATCTTGTGGGTTTCCAAGGTTTTCACACATTATAATCGTATTGTGTAAATCCTTTTTCATTGCTGCTGCACCGATACGGGTAAACATTGGAAGTCTGCTGTACAGGTAATCCAGGGTTTCTAAATAAGTCATGGAATGATTCTAAGGATACAAAAGTATCAAAGAAACCGAATTATTTCACTTTAAAGTTGAAAACAACAACACCGACTTGTAAATCCGGTGCAGACTCAGATTGATTCAGTCTTGCCCCCATTACGGCAGCTTTGCACTTGGCCCAAAGATCTAAATCCTGTAATGTTGTTCCTTTAACACCCGGTGTGGCATCTACAACTATTCCTTGTTTATTGATACTGATACGCACAGCGATTTTACCTGTTTTCTGGCCGTTATCCTGAGGGGTAACCAGGTTGGTGAATTGTCTTAAAGCGATAGGTTTACCACCAAAACCGGATCCGCCTTCCCCGTAATTGTTTGCTAGTGGATCTCCATTGACTGAACCCTGATTTCCTGGTGTAGTTCCTGTACCATCACCCTGGCCTGTACCTTTATTTGCCTTACCTTTATAAAGCGCATTTTGGTTTACCGTTGGCTTTGCTGGTTTATCAACCACCTTAGTCGCTACAGTAGGGGTAGAAGGTTTGCTCGTTTTTTTAGTGCTGATACTGACTGCTTCTTCATTATCCTGAGTAGTAATTTCCTTATCTGTACTTTCTACAGATTTAACAGGGGTCACCTGTTTTTCCGGAACTACTTTATCGGGAAGCTGTTTATTTGCATTAGGATCAGCAGAAGGTTCCTCGATACTGGTATAATCAGTACCCATACCTTCTACAGAAGTACCATAATTAACTACCATTCCGCCCATACCCGCTTCTTCAGCAGGTTTGAAGGTCCCGATAGCAATAAAAAAGCTTAATACCAACAGACCGGCCATGATCGCTGTGGATATTGCTACGGCTTTAGGATAATTATTTTCTTCTTTATTGTAAGTCATTATTTTTTTGGTTCTACAGCTAATACAACTTTCAGTTTCAACTGATTGGCTACATCAAACACTGCCATAGTATTTTCTATGGAAACTCCTCTGGCTACATATAATACAATAGTCAGATCTGGAGATGCCTTTTGATAGGTTTCAATACTGGCCTTCATCTTATCCAGGGTAACAGGTTGTTTCTCTACAAAATAAGTCAGATTATCATTGATAGAGACTGTTACTGTTTTTTGAGCAGCAGATTGTTGTCCTGATTCAGAACGTGGAAGAAGTAGTTTTACCACCTGCGGATTTACTGCTGCCGAAGCAAGCAGGAAGAACAACATCAGGAAAAACATGATATCATTCAGCGCAGAAGTATGTACTTCAACAGTTCCTTTATTTCTTTTACGTAGATTCATTATTTACCTGGTTCCTCTAATAGATCAATAAACTCTAATGCATCTGTTTCCATTCTCAGGATAATTCTTTCTACCATTGCATTCAGGATATGATATAGAACATAAGCAATAATACCTACGATCAGACCTGTTGCTGAAGTAATCATTTTAGTATACAATCCACCAGATATTGTTCCAATTTCAATTGCTCCTTTAACGGATACATCATGGAAAATTGTAATTACCCCGATGATTGTCCCTACGAAACCAAGCATTGGTGCTATACCAGCTATAATACCTAAAATACTGATGTTTTTCTCCAGTTTAGAGACCTCCAGTTTACCTACATTCTCAATTGCAGCTTCAATATCCTTGATCGGACGACCAATTCTTTTTAAGCCTTTTTCAAGCATACGTCCCAGCGGGGAATTTGTATTTCTGCATAAAGCTATTGCATTTTCTAATCTGCCGTCATGGATGTATTGTTTAATCTGAAGCATCAGATTGGATTCAGTTTTGGACGATTTTCTGATAGTCAGATAACGTTCAACAAAGATTACCAAACCAGCAAAAGCAAGAAATGCAAGAGGAAGCATTACCCAACCACCCTTCATCAATAAATCAAAGAAGTGTAGTTCTGGAGGTGCAGCAGCTACAGCCTGTTTCGCAACGTTGGCGGTATCTGTTAATTGGTGTACTGTATCTGTAGCAACCTGTAGCAAAGTGATCATATTTATTGTTTGTTTTTATAAATGTATATTCCTGGTATTTTTAGTTTTTTTGATAATCTCTCCAATTCAAGTTTGGCCGATTCCTCATCTTTTAACGTTGCAATACTCATCTTTAGTCTTCTTCCAGACATATTGGTGACAACTTTTGCATCAACACCACTTCTTTTCATCAACTCAATGAACTTATCTGCTTCTTTTTGATCGTGCATTGAAGCCCCGATAATTTCATAAACTATTGGTCCATCTGTTTTTTTAACCTCAGCTTTTTTAATTACTGTGTCTTTTTTAACAACAGGTTTCGCAGCAGCAGCGGTGGCTGTAACCGGAGTATTCACCGGTTTTGCTTTTTTAAGTGTATCCGTAGTCTGGCTTGAATCTGACTTAAATCTCTCCTGAATCTGTACTGGCTGTTTAACTGGTGTTTCAGTTTTCGGTGTGTTAAAAGGATTATTTGTGATCAATCCGTTAAACCATTCTGGCTTGACGATATAAGCAACGATCATCATAATCACCAAAATCAACAAGCTTAATATGATTTTCAGATATAATGGTGTTGTTTTCGGTTTTTCTTCCTCTTCTTCCGGAGTATAAACTTCTTCGTTCTTATTGTAGAACTGAGCTGGCTCAGTCGTTTTAGTATTGTCTTTGATATTCCAAATTACTTCTTCCTGTTCAGGTGTAGTTGTTTTGGCAACCGGAGATTTAGATCTGTAAAAATTCAGTGCTTCAATTTCAGCACGGAGCTGCTGCTCATCTTTACGCGGTGGGCTATCCGGAATGAAGTTCTCATGGTCAGGCACAACAGTTTCTATGGCTGGCTCTTTAACAGGTTCAACTACGGGTTCTTCCGGATTTTCATGCTCATCTATTTCATGAACAAGTGTTGGTTCCTCGTGGCTGACTTTTTCTTCATGTGGAATAATCTCATGTTCCTGTGAAATAATTTCTTGTTCAGCTCCAGTGGGTACTATAACCGGAGTCTCGGCAGCTAGTTCAGCTTCTTCGTGAGCAACTGTTTGTGATGCTGTCAGTTGTTCTTCGACAATTGGAGTTGTTGCTTCTTCAACAGTTGGGATCTGCTCTGCGGCAAGTTCTTCTACAACAGGAATTCCAATATGTGCTGCATCTCCTTCAATTGGAGTAACTTCTTCTACTACTGTATCTTCAACAACTGGAGTTTCAAATGGTAATACTTCATCAATATGACTATGCGCGATTTCTTCAACAGGCGGTGTCTCAGGCATGATCTCTTCAGCTGAAGGTTCCTGCTCTGCTTTAACAACTGGTAAACCATAAAAGTCAAAACCGTAGTTCAGCTTTTCTGAAGGTACAAAATGAAGTTCATCGTCCGCTTTAGATAACTTACCCAGATCACCCAGACTGGCTTCCTGAACATCGTTCAACTGCTGAAGAATACCATTGCTGAATTCGTCAATAAAGTAATTGGCCGTATCAATTGATACATTCCTTTTCTTACTGATGAATTCCGCTAAAATAAGCTCTTCCTTAACTTCAGGCGTAAAGTCAATAATATAACTAGGAGGTACAAATGAATGCAATGCTGCATCATACCTTCCCGGTAATTTCTTTTTGTAGACAGTTCCTAATCCGGAAACTCCTACGGCTTTACGGGTTTGAATAAGTTCTGAGAGGTAAGATAAGATATCCATTCTGGTAAAAATAAATTTTAATTCCGTATCAACCAATTATAATTGTAATTGCTTAGAACGAATAGCTGATTCCTCCAAATACATTTACACCAATTGCCTGGTAATATAAATACCTGCTGTACTTCTTATTCAGCAGATTATTAGCTTTAGCAAAGGCTGAGAATTTGTTATTGATCTTATAAGTTGCACCAATTCCTAAATCTACAAAACCTTTTACATTCACGACGGTTTCGTTAGCAGGATTAGGAAGAATGTATGGAGAAGAAGGGGCAGCTGTGTAAACTTTAGCATTAGATGCATCCTGAATAACTACAGCAGCATTGAATCCTATCTTATCTGTTATACTATATAATAAGTCTGAGCTCACACGTAATTGTGGTTTAAACCAGCTGTAAGATTCTGAAGATGGTTTGTAATCTTCCAGGTTGATTTTACCTGTCCATTTTAACTGATCGCTAACCTGTACAGAGACTTCTCCTTCTAAACCTAACAATTTCATATTTCCAAAATCGTAAATCACATCGAACTTATTAGGGTCGTTAAAGTTATTTACGAAAAGCGGCATGTCCGTAATTTCTTTGCGGTATACTTTGGCTTTATAACCAAAACCAGGACCACCAGTACCTTTAATACCAGCACTGAAACTTAATTTTTCAACAGAGTTTTTAATGGCAATATTGCTATTCAGGAAAGGATTCTCATCTGTGAATTCTTTCATAGAATTTCTATTTACGTCTCCTTTGATTTCACCAAATATCTGCAGATAATCAGGAATAATCGTGAAGTCTGCAGTTACAGCAGGAAAGATTCTTGATTTCGATACTGTACCGAACTCCTGAACAAAGTTAATTCCTGCAGTGATATTGATTCCACTTGCCTGTAACCTGATATATGGATTCACGCGCATCAGGTTATTTGATACACTGGTTAAAACATCTTTTGTGTTACCAAATTCTCCGGATGCTGCCAAACCAAAATTGAAACTGCTGATTCTTTTATTTAAATAACCGTTAATGACAACCGATTTTTCTTTGGCAGATAGCTGGTCACCCCAGATATAACCATTCACTTTAGCTGCGTAACTTAATGCATCTTCGTCTTCACTGTGTTTATTCACCACCTCGGCTTCAGCTTCAATGAAGTTGAAAGATTGTTTTCCAGGATTAGGATTTCTTGTGGGGTTAGCGTCATCATAACCATAGAAGTAAAGACCTTTTCTCTCGTAATTAATACGGCCGCTTAAGATTGCTTTTTCGCCGATGCTGCGACCAAAAACGCTCAGTTGCTGCTGATTGAATTTCTGTCCGTTTAATTTTCCTGACTGACTGAAATGTTTGAAGAAACCACCTAACTGCATATCTTCTGAGCGGCCCATATTGATATAAGCTTCACCAAGAACTGTACTGGCAGAACCAAATCCACCTTTTACATAATTGTTAATGATTTCTGTTTGTCTTTCGGCTGCTACTTCCTGCGCATAAAGTTTATCAATATCAGAATTGAGTTCAAGCTTTCTGTCTGTCAGGCTGTAATTGAAACGTGCTTTATAAGTTTTAACATCATTTAAATCCGGGCTTCTTCTCAGTTTAACGGCTTCGGCTAGAATTGGTTTATAAGGTCTTACCACTTCAACTTCTTCTGTGATCTGTTTATCTTCAGTATTCTTATCGACAGTTTTTTTGTCGGCAGGCTTCTTTTCGGTGGCCTTCTTTTCAGTAGGCTTTTTCTCTGTCGGTTTTTTATCCTGAGCTTTGATGCTCAATGTACCCGCGGTTAGTAAGAAAACAGTAGTATATATTAATTTGTTAAATCTCATGGTGCTTGGTCTTATTTAATTTTTTCTAGTTTTTCTTTGGCAGTAGCGACAATTTCATCTTTACCGTCATAGTTATCAATAATACTTAAGAGCGTACTTTTCGCCTGTAAATTGTCTTTTAATGCGACATAATTATCTGCCAGCAGGATGAACGCTTTAGCTACCCAGTAATCGTAAGAAGACATGTTATTGACTAAATCAAAACAAGTTTTTTGAGATGTTTTATAGTCATGTTTATTGTATTGAATTTCTGCCAGTGTGTATTTAGCTTCGGCCGCTGCCAGAGTTTTAGTTTTACTCACGACATTGGTAAAGGCTTTTACTGCAGATGCAGTATCTGCTTTTAACAAATAAGCTTTACCTGCATACAGGTC
This sequence comes from Pedobacter sp. PAMC26386, assembly GCA_014302835.1. Classification (GTDB taxonomy): domain Bacteria; phylum Bacteroidota; class Bacteroidia; order Sphingobacteriales; family Sphingobacteriaceae; genus Pedobacter. The sequence goes on along the minus strand of CP060294.1, from coordinate 3,668,537 downwards.
TGCACTGTTGATTTCTTCTTCAGAGGCTTTGTCAGACTCTTTAGTCAGCAATACATATTTTATGATATCATCGGGCATGTTTAAAGCCGTATATGCTTTAAGCAGGTTATTAATGGCGAAAGAATAATGCGCTTTGTAATCTGCGGATGTTTCCAGTCTTTTCAGATAAACGATAGCCTCATTATATTTTTTCTGTGCTAAGAATAATTTAGAAATACTCACCAGTGAGCGTTCTGTATAATCACTTGTCCAGTCATTCAGAATGAATTCGTAATCGGCAATAGCATCATCCGGGCGGTTCAGTTTAACCAGTGATTCTGCTCTTATAAATTTAGCTTCTTTGGCGTGTATAGCTTTTGGATACTTATCAAAGTAAGCATTGGTGCTTTCTACTGTTCCCTGCGCATCACCTTTTAAATATCTGTTTTTAGCTGCCTGGAAAATAATGTTATCCTGCTCTGCTACGGTGTAGTTACCGATAGGAGTTGTGTTTGCATAAGCAATAAAACCATTGGCATCACCACGGTCAACATAGATATTCTTGATAGATTCTAAAGCCTGTTTAGCCTCTTCAGTACTTGCATAATCATTGATTACTTTCTTGAAGGTTGAAATGGCCTCTTCATCTTTATCCTGGTTATATTGTACCAAACCAATAGTGACCAATGCTCTTGGTACATAACTGCTGTTTGGATATTTGCTGATTAAAGCGGTCAGGTCATTTCTTGATTTGTCCAGATCACCTTTGTTGAAATAAGTATATGCAATTTCAAAACCTGCATCATCTGCATAGTTTGAAGATGGGAATTGTTGCAGTAAGCTTCCCATAGTTGCAATCTTGGTGTCATCCTGTCCTTGTAGACCCTGGATCATTCCTCTTTGGAACAAAGCATAATCTTCACCAGTTGATTTATCAGCAATAATTCTATTGTAATGGGTTAGCGCATTGCCATAGCTTTTACTCACAAAATAAGAATCGGCTAAACGCATTGTTGCATCCACCACTGTATTTTTATCTTTATCATTTCCACTTAGGAAACGTTCAAAATACGTAGCTGCTTTTGCATATTTTTCATCTTCAAAAGCCGAATAGGCCAGTGCGTAATTAGCGAAATTATATACTTTAGTCTTTTCAGCATCAGGCATGGCAAGGAACTTCTCGAAAGTGGTAACTGCTTCTCCGTATTTACGTAACTCATACATTGATTCTGCCATCCAGTAAGTACTTAACGCATGGATTTCGGCATCGTTAGGATGAGCGTTAGAACGTTGGAACATAGAAAGGGCATTCGGGAATGCTCGCTCGTTATAGAATTCCAGACCCCTGAAGTATAATACCTTTTGATAAGCTTCCAGAGCTTCTGGTGACTTATTCGGGATAGGCTCCAGAATGTCAATAGCTGCCTGATAATTTTTGCTCGTCAGCAAAATTTCACCTAATAATGTTTTAGCCTCATTTATTTTTTTAGAAGCGGGGAATTTTTTCAAGAAACTCTGTGTCGATTCTAAAGCAATCTGACTAAAATCAAGTTCATAACTCAATCTTGCATAATTGATCCAGGCATCTTCCTGAATTACTTTGTCAAATTCTAAACGTGATGCTCTGAAGAAAGCACTTCTTGCTTTTGATTTATCACCCAGTTTGATAAAAGAACGACCCAGTGTATACATACCACTTTGAAGATAAACATCATCTGCAGTCAGTTGCTCTAATATACCAACCGATTCTCTATACATTCCTAATTGGAACAAAGAGTAACCGTATTGATAAATGAAAAGATTATTCTTAGTTTTTGTGTTACCGCTCTTCGTGTAAAAATCACTGAAATATAAGGCTGCATTTTTATAATCTGATTTGGCAAAATAAGAAGCTGCAATTAAACTTAGCATTTCTGCTTCAAATTGTTGTTTTGTATTTTTCAATACCGGAACAGCGTAATTAATTACGTCATCATAACGCTCATCCAGGTAATACATGGAGGTGATATAATAAGGATAACTTGATTCATAAGTTTTAGAACCTTTCAGTTTTTCAAAATTACTCAACGCTGTTTTATATTCTTTGTTCAGGTAATTGATATAGGCGAAATAGTAAGTTGCACTTTCCTGAAAAGGACCGTCAACTTTTTTTACCGCTTCAAATAGCGGTTCTGCTTTTTCAATGTTTTTCAGTTCAAAATACGAATACGCCTGTTTGAACTGGTACTCTGTTCTCTGTTTTTGAGAAAGGGTAGAAGGGTCAGTTTTTTCAAACCATTCTAATGCTTTCTGATAGTTTTTTTGCGCGAAATAAGACTTGCCTACATGAAAGTAAGCTAGTTTAGTATTCGGGTTTAAAGGATAGTCTTTAATGAAGGTTTGAAATAAGCTTTCCGCATCACGATTACCTAATTCAAGTGCACAAACGGCTGCATAAAATTTGGCGTTTTCTTTTAATAAAGAAAGTTCAGCATTACTTTCCTGCTGAGTTCCGGGCTTCTGTCTTAACTGTTCAACCAATCTGAATTGTTGAGCTGCTGCGACATACTTCTCATTTTTAAGTAATTCAAGTCCAGTCTGATAGTTTTTATTGAGGTTTACTAACGCACTTACCTGCGCATAACCTGCGGTAAGATTACCAGCTAATAAAAGCGGAATAAAAAAGTATTTTTTCTTCATTGGTGTTTAATTTCTTTAAGCGGTTATGAAACTAACATGAACCTTTTCTATTGCGATTTTAAGCACAATAAGTACATGATGGTTGCAATGATTTCAAATATGGTTGCTGCTAATATAAATATTGTAAAGGGTCTTGTTAACATAAGAAGTTAACAAGTGTTGATAACACTGTTTAACGGTAATTTAGCCAGAATGGTATAAAAGAAAAGGATTGAGGACTAATCTCTCTGAGAAGCAAGTAGATAAAGTACTGCCATTCGGATAGCTACTCCATTTTCTACCTGGTCTAGAATGATTGATTGTTTACTATCAGCAACATCACTGGTAATCTCCACACCCCGGTTAATAGGGCCCGGATGCATGACAATAATTTCTTTATCCAGGTTATCCAGAATTTGTTTGTTCAAGCCGTACATCATTGCATATTCTCTTAAAGAAGGGAAGTACTTGATGTCTTGTCTTTCCAGCTGGATGCGTAGCATATTGGCTACATCACACCAGTTTAGAGCTTTAATCAGATCATGTTCTACTTTGACACCCAGGCTGCCAATATGTTTTGGAATCAGGGTTGTAGGACCACAAACCATCACTTCAGCACCTAGTTTTTGCAGACACAGTATATTTGAAATCGCTACTCTTGAATGTAGAATATCCCCAACTATGACTACTTTTTTACCTCTTACCTCACCTAGTTTCTCACGGATCGAGTAAGCGTCCAGTAGGGCTTGAGTAGGATGCTCATGTGCACCGTCTCCGGCGTTAACAATCTGTGCATTGATGTGTTTACTCAGGAATACACCAGCACCGGCATAGGGATGTCTCATGACAACCATATCTACTTTCATGGCCAGAATGTTATTTACTGTGTCAATCAGCGTTTCTCCTTTACTCACGGATGAGGAAGAGGCTGCGAAATTAATCACATCTGCTGAAAGTCGTTTTTCTGCCAGTTCGAATGAAAGTTTGGTACGGGTAGAGTTTTCGAAAAAGATATTAGCAATCGTAATATCACGTAATGAAGGAACTTTTTTAATTGTCCTGTTAATGACTCCCTTGAAATTATCTGCAGTCTCAAAAATCAATTCAATATCATTCAGGGTAATATCTTTAATGCCTAAAAGATGTCGTGTTGATAGTTTTTCTGCTGCCATTTCTTATTTATTTCGGTCTGATAATAAAATTACTTTGTCTTCTCCTTCTGTTTCTTTCCAGCTCACCTTTACCATTTGGGAATCCAGGCTATCTACCTGATGCCCAATATAGTCCGGTTCAATAGGTACATGTCTTGAGAACCTTCTGTCAATTAACACAAGAAGTTCTACTTTAGCTGGCCTGCCAAAAGCAAGCAATGCATCCAATGCAGCTCTGATTGTACGGCCGGTCCATAGTACATCATCTATCAGAACGACGTTGCATCCTTCAATGATAAAGTCTATAGTATTGCTGTTTGCGGAAACAATTCCATCTTTTCTTCTGAAATCATCTCTGAAGAAAGTGATATCAAGATTACCTTTTCTGATCGTCTTGTTTTTTAGAATTTCTGAAAGTTCCTGTTTGATTCTGTCTGCGAAGTAACTGCCGCGGGGTTGTATACCAATGAGTACGGTATTAGAAAAATCGTTGTGATTCTCAATTAATTGATGACAAAGTCTCTTAATTGTGATTTGGAATTTTTTACCGTCTAGCAGGGTTCTCTTTTGCATTGACAAATTGATTAGGCAAATATAAAAAATCGGATTGAATTATGTGCTCGCAATTTTAATTAATTTCAATGAGGTTCGGCATTTTAATTTTAAAATAATGCTAATTGCTTGATTTATACCCGAAAATTTATTGACCAGTTGATCAGAGAGGGAGAGCTTAATAGCCTGCCTTATTTTAGACATAAGGATTCTTAGGAATAGAGACAATTCTGTAATTCAGTGCCTTCAATTCTGCTAATAACTGTGGGTCAGGTTGTTCCTTGAATACTATAGCAGACAGTACCTGCCCCGGAATGACTGTCATTTTTACTAAAGTATCCAGAACCTTCTTTTTCCTGTTGATGTCTCTAAAGTGTTTTTCAGTTTTTACGGCAGGTAGTCCATCCAATGCCTTCTTATAGAAATTTGGATTGACTTGTTTAAAGGCTACCATTGGCAGGCCCAGACCTGCTGCAAATTTTTCAAATTCTCTTTCACTGACCTTGTAGACAAAATTGCCAACCGGCTCATAAGAGAATTGATTTCTCCATAGTTTTTTGATAGAAGAAGGACTGGTCTTCGCTAAAAGATTTAAGAGTCCTAAAAGTACAGGCATTTTGGTGATTGGATCCTGAGGTTCAATAATAACAATACCTTTTTTAGCCACACGTATCATTTCATACAATGCTGCGTATGGTCTTGGGAAATGATGATAGGTTTCCTTGCATAGGATATAATCAAAAGTATTGTCCTGGAAGGTCAGGTTTTCTGCATTCTGTACGGAGTAATGGTTAATAATTCCATTCTGACTTGCAATTTCTAAGAAATCACTGTTCAGGTCACTTGCTTCTGCATACTGATTGGGATTAAATTGCTGGATGTATTGTGCGTCAAAACCATAAGCATCACCTACGGTCAGCCATTTTTGATCAGCTTTGCCGAGTAAAGGAGTGATACAATTGTAGAATATGTTCTGCAACCAGTTATTTATGGTTTGCGCCTTGTGGTCATTTTTTTTTAGATAGGCTACTTTATCTTCTATGGTAGGAAAGTGGGCATTATACCAGTTTTCGTGTTTCTTGTAGCTATCATGATGATACATATAGAAGTGTATAGTTTTATTAAATGTATGTAATTCTTTTAGTAAAGACTGTTAAAAAATGTTAAGGAAATATTTTTCTTCGTCTAACAATTTTGCAATTATTAACTATGTAATTCGTTAGTAGTAATGGTTAGGAACAGACGGCGTAAATTCTAGTAATATGATTAAATTGAACTATGCAGCATTCCATAATATTTTTTGACGGTGTTTGTAATTTGTGTACTGGCTCTGTGAAATTCGTTATCCAAAGAGATCACAAGGACCGGTTCAGGTTCGCAGCACTGCAAAGTGATATCACGCAGCAATACCTGGGACCATTTGGATTATCATTAAGTGAACTCAGCAGTATTATCTTGTTTGAGAATGGCAGGGTTTATCAACGTTCTACTGCCGCATTACGAATTACAAGACACTTGAGCGGCGCCTGGCCTTTATTATATGGTTTAATGATTATTCCAGCCTTTATCAGGGACTTTGTGTATAATGAGATAGCAAAGAGGAGGTATTCGGTTTGGGGCAGGGAGGAGAGTTGTATGGTGCCAACGGTTGAGTTAAAGGCGAAGTTCCTGTAGCATCATGCGGTTGTAGGGTCACCGCATGGATTTTATCACATAAAAAAAGAGGGTGTCCAAAAGGCACCCTCTTTTCAATATATAAGTTTTGAAGATTATTTAGCTTTGTTTTTGCTTTCTTCGCCTTCCATTTGTTCTTTCAATTGAGCAAGAACGCCTAGATCACCAAGAGTTGATTTCTCAACTGAATCTTTAACTTTTTTAACTGCATTGCTTGAAGCTTTAGCATCTTTTTTCTTAGTAGCTCTTTCTTCAGCAGCAACTTCAGCTTTAGCCTCTTCCCAGATACGGGCGTGAGAAACAACGATACGTTTAGCATCTTTGTTAAACTCGATGATTTTGAAATCATTAGTTTCTTCAGCTTTGATAGTAGTACCATCTTCTTTAGCCATATGTTTAGTTGGAACGAATCCTTCTACACCATAAGGTAAAGCAATAACAGCACCTTTATCAGTTACTTTAACAACAGTTCCCTGGTGAATTGAATCTAACGTGAAGATAGTTTCAAAAGTATCCCAAGGGTTTTCTTCTAATTGTTTATGACCTAAGCTTAATTTACGGCTATCAACGTCTAATTCTAAAACAACTACGTCTAATGTATCACCAACTTTAGTGAATTCGTTAGGGTGGTTAACTTTTTTAGACCATGAAAGATCAGAGATATGGATTAATCCATCAATACCTTCTTCAATTTCCACGAATACACCGAAGTTAGTCATGTTTTTAACTACAGCAGTATGTTTGCTTCCGATAGGATATCTTTCAGCAACATTTTGCCATGGATCCTGAGTTAATTGCTTAATACCTAAGCTCATTTTGCGTTCATCGCGATCTAAAGTTAATACTTCAGCTTCGATTTCATCGCTAACTTTAAGGAATTCCTGTGGACTGCGTAAGTTTTGAGACCAAGACATTTCTGATACGTGAATTAAACCTTCAACACCAGGAATGATTTCTAAGAATGCACCGTAATCAGCTACAGTAACGATTTTACCTTTAACTTTAGATCCAACAACAAGGTTAGTATCTAAACTTTCCCAAGGGTGTGGAGTTAATTGTTTTAAGCCTAATGCAATACGTTTTTTCTCGTCATCAAAGTCAAGAACAACAACATTGATTTTCTCGTCTAAGCTCAATACTTCTTTTGGATGCTCTATGCGGCCCCAAGAAATATCAGTAATGTGAAGTAAACCGTCAACACCACCTAAATCGATGAATACACCGAAGTCAGTAATGTTTTTAACAGTACCTTCTAATACCTGACCTTTTTCAAGTTTAGATACGATCTCAACTTTTTGACTTTCTAAATCGTCTTCGATTAAGATTTTATGCGATACTACAACGTTTTTAAATTCGTGGTTGATTTTCACAACTTTGAATTCCATTGTTTTACCTACGTAAACATCGTAATCACGGATCGGTTTGATGTCGATTTGAGAACCAGGTAAGAAAGCTTCAACACCCATGATGTCAACGATAAGACCACCTTTAGTACGGCTTTTAACAAATCCGTTGATGATTCTGTCATTGTCAAGGGCTTCGTTGATAGATTCCCAAGATCTCTGAGTTTTAGCTCTTTTACGAGATAAAATCAATTGACCATTTGCGTCTTCCGGAGCTTCAACAAATACATCAACTGTGTCGCCGATTTTCAAATCAGGAGTATCACGGAATTCAGAAGTTGATACTAAACCGTCAGATTTAAATCCTACGTTTAATACTACGTCTTTATTGTTGATTGAAACAACAATACCGCTAATGATTTCACCTTGGTTGATTTGATTGAAAGTATCGGTATACATGTCTTCAAACTTTTTACGGTCTTCGTCAGAGTATTTTCCGAAAGCTTTATCGTCTGCATCCCAGTCAAAATCCTGATCTGGTGTTGCTAGTGATGATTTGATCTGTTCGATCGACAATGAATCTGCTTCAGATTCAATGGTTTCTTTTTCAGTCAGACGAGCGTCTGTACCTTGTAATTCGGCTTTTTTAGCCTCTAATTCTTTTTCTGCTACTTGTTTTTTTGCCATTAATCATTTAATCTCCTTTTCCCTTTAGGGACTGCAAAGATAGAAATTAATATATTTAATGAAAGAATTTTTTAATAAATGTTGTTGATTTTGAACTGCTTGCCTTAATGAATATGTATTTCGAATGACAATCAGGTGGTAATTACCCATATTCCTCTTTCAGACTAACTGTGGGATGAAAGGAGTTACCTTATTCAACGCAAATTCCAGTTGTTCTTTGGGAGTAATATCTGTATTATCCAGAATAATAGCATCATCTGCACGCATCAGCGGACTTTCTTTGCGGGTCGTATCTGCATAATCCCGATGCGCAAGATTCTCAAAAACCTCTTCCAGCGTAGTCGTAGTATCTCCCTTACTCTGCATTTCTTTGAAACGTCGTTCGGCTCTAACTTTAGGATCGGCAGTCATGAATAATTTAACCTGGGCATCCTCGAATACTTTGGTACCGATATCACGTCCGTCCATCACTATGTTTTTGGACTTACCCATGCGCTGCTGCTGTTTTACCATTTCGGTACGAACCAGCTTCAGTGCCGATACTTCACTTACAGCTTCCGAAACAGGCATCTGACGAATTTCTTCCGAAACTTCTTCGCCATTTAAGGTAATATGTGATTCGTAATCTCTGGAATGAAAATTTAATTCAATGTGCTGAAGGGCATCTTTTACGGCTGCTTCTTCATTTACATTGGTATGATTGCGTATAAAATATAAAGTCACTGCTCTATACATTGCGCCACTATCAATATATATAAAGCCTAAGGTCTTGGCCAGAGCTTTTGCCAGCGTGCTTTTACCGCATGAAGAATAGCCATCAATGGCCACAACTACATTCTTTCTCATAGGGTGCAAATATACTGTTTTGAGGCTCTTTTTTTAATAGTTTTAAAGAAAAAGAATTATTTTTGCGTGATGTATAAAGATAGAAATGAACTCGTTAAATCTCTCACCTTTAAAACGTCCAGAAGTGGGGGTAAAGGCGGGCAGAATGTCAACAAAGTATCCAGCAAAGTCGAGCTGATTCTTCATGTCGCATCAGCAGATTTCTTCACCGCAGAAGAAAAAGAATTGCTTGCGGAACGTCTCGCAAACCGGATTGACACAGAAGGGAATCTTCATGTGGTTTCACAGGAAGACAGAAGTCAGCTGATCAATAAAGAACAAAGCATCATCAAACTGATGTCACTGCTTAAAACTGGTTTGCATATAGACAAGAAAAGGAAGCCGACACACACGCCAAAAAGTGTAATCCTGAGAAGGAAAAGTGATAAAAAATCAATTGCGGCCAAAAAAGAGAACAGGAAAAAGCCAGGCATGGATGCCTGGTTAAACTGATCGCTAATTAAATCTATAGGACACGGTAATTGATCCCCACTGATGTGCCTTTGCAACACTCTTAATCTCTTTCGTTTTAAACAAAACGCCAAAATCTGCAGTGAAACGATCCACACTGTAATCAATCCCTAATTGCTGTGCAAATACAATAGGTTTCTGACTAAAAGTTACCGGACTGTTATTGTTGAACATACTTCCCTCAATAGTTGCATCATAAGCGACTACATTTAGCTGAGGTTTAGCATAGAAAAAGAATTCTCTTTTGACCAGTGTTTTAGTTTTGGCATTATTGCCAATAACTGCACGGGTGTATGCAGAATTGAAAAGCTGGTTTAAATTACCCGTTCTGAAAAGCAAACCCGCACCAGCACCACTAAAGGTTGTCCCAAGGTTCGCATATCCTTCAAAAGATAATTCAACTGCATTACCTGCTGTGCGTGTCAGTAGCTTTGTATACTGTGCAGAAAGGTTCAGCGCCAGTTCATTTTTGATTTGGTAGTCCCAACCGCCCACATCGTAGAAGCCAAAGGTTTTATGCAATAATTTCTGACCAGCCTCACCTAATGAATTTTTTCCTGTAGTTCCTATTTGTGCACTTGCACTGATGATACTTTCATCACTGTAAAACCAATTCATCGTGCCGCCTACATATAGGTATCCCGCAAAAGGACGATCTTGTTTAGTGGGATCAGGGGCGTATCCGGAATAGGGGTTGAACATCATTTGCCCGGCACTGATCTCATAAGTTTTCTTTTCCAGCCCGGCTTTTAGCTTTTGCTGATCAGTTGCATGGCGAAAGTAGAGAAACAACCCATTGGTATAATAACGGTCAGAACCTTGAGCCAGATAAGAATCGTTGTCACTTTTGAAACCAATCTCATTTTTAAAAGATTGTGAATAAGCAAAAGAAGAGAAGAACAGTAAAAAGAAAAGGATTGAGTATCCGGTATATTTCATGTGAATTATAAAAAAAAAAGCCCCGGTTATTCCGGAGCTTTAAATATATGAGTTAAAATTTATTTGCGCAATCTTTAAACTGGTTCTTGGTTTACAACCGGTTTAATCTTGATAGTCAGATCCTGAGGATCTTTAACCTGATCTTTCATTAGTGCCAGTTCGATTACTTCTTTCATTTCAGTAACATAGTGGAAATTCAGATCCTTGATATAGCTTTCTTTAATTTCCAGGATATCTTTGCGGTTAGACTTACATAAGATGATATCTTTAATATTAGCTCTTTTAGCAGCCAGTATTTTTTCTTTGATTCCACCTACTGGTAAAACTTTACCACGAAGTGTGATCTCACCAGTCATTGCTAAATTAGACTTAACCTTACGCTGCGTAAACGCTGAGGTCAGCGCAGTCAGCATGGTAATACCCGCTGAAGGACCGTCTTTAGGGGTTGCACCAGCCGGAACGTGTACATGGATATCCCAAAGGTCAAACAGTTGGTTATCGATGCCGAATAACGAAGCATGTGCTCTAAGATAAGCCAGCGCAATTACTGCAGATTCTTTCATGACATCACCCAGGTTACCGGTCAATGTTAACTTTCCTTTACCAGGGCTAAGACTAGCTTCTATAAATAGAATATCGCCGCCAACTTGTGTCCAGGCCAGCCCGGTAACCACACCAGCTACCTCGTTACCTTCATATAAGTCTTTGTCATAGATTGGCGCGCCTAAAATGCGTTCTACATCGTCCAGTGTTAATGCAGGCTCATAAGTTTCTTCCATAGCAATTTTAGTTGCTACACCACGAACCAGTGAACCTATTTTTTTCTCTAAACCACGCACACCAGATTCACGGGTATAGTCTTCAATTACCTTCTCTATTAAGCTAGATTTTAAAACAATATCTTTTGTTTTGATACCATGCTGTTCTTTCTGTTTTGGTAAAAGATACTTTTTCGCGATCTCAATCTTTTCTTCAATGGTATAACCATTAACCTCAATGATCTCCATACGATCCAGTAAAGCAGGTTGAATATTGCTCAGTGAATTCGCGGTCGCGATAAATAATACGTTTGATAAATCGTAATCAGTTTCTACATAGTGATCATTGAAAGCACTATTTTGCTCAGGATCCAAAACTTCAAGTAATGCGGAAGAAGGATCTCCTCTGAAATCAGAACCTACTTTATCAATCTCATCCAATACAAATACTGGGTTGGCGGCACCTGCTTTTTTGATAGACTGGATAATACGTCCGGGCATTGCACCGATGTAAGTCTTTCTATGACCGCGGATTTCAGCCTCATCTCTGATCCCACCTAATGCCATACGGACATATTTGCGGTTCAAAGCCTTAGCAATTGATTTACCTAGTGAAGTTTTACCAACTCCCGGAGGGCCCACTAAACAAATAATCGGAGCTTTCATATCACGTTTCAGCTTTAAGACAGCTAAATACTCAATGATACGTTGTTTTACTTTCTCCAGTCCGAAATGATCTTTATCTAATACTCTTTGTGCACGTTTTAAGTCGAAGTTATCTTTTGTGAAATCATTCCATGGTAAATCAAGTAATAATTCAAGATAATTGATCTGTACTGAATAGTCTGGAGCAGCAGGATTCATTCTTCCCAGCTTTTCCAGCTCTTTACCGAAATGATCTTTGACTTGCTCTGACCATTTTTTCTTTTTAGCACGAACTTCAAGTGCTTCATATTCAAGGTCTGAAGAGTTGCCTCCCAATTCTTCCTGAATTGTTTTCAGTTGCTGATTTAAGAAATAGTCTCTTTGTTGTTTATCTAAGTCGACACGTACTTTAGACTGAATCTGGTTTTTAAGTTCCAGCATCTGTAGTTCCAGTGTCAGTAATTCCATGACCATTAAGGCTCTTTCTCTCAGATTGTCCATTTCAAGCATTTTTTGCTTGTCTTTGACATCTGCATTCATATTGGAAGATATGAAATTGATCAGGAAAGAAGTGCTTTCAATATTTTTAAGCGCCATTGCTGCCTCGCTTGGAATATTTGGTGAAAGCTGGATGATTTGAGAAGACATTTCTCTGATAGATGCTACCAAAGCTTTGAATTCTTTATCCTTTTTATGTTTCGCCTCATTAAACTTACTGATAGTAACTTTAATATAAGGCTCAGATTGTACCTCCTCAAGTAATCGGAAGCGTTGTTTTCCCTGGATAATAACAGTTGTATTCCCGTCAGGCATCTGCAGCATTTTAATAATATGTGCTACAGTACCAACTTTATTTAACTGATCAAATGCCGGATCTTCAATAGATACATCTAACTGGGAAACCACCCCGATAATTTTGTCACCTTTATAGGCTTCTTTTATCAGTTTTATGGACTTGTCTCTTCCAACGGTAATTGGGATGACAACTCCAGGAAATAATACCGTATTTCTCAATGGAAGTATGGCTAGTATTTCAGGGGTTTCTTCGTTATTCATCTCATCTTCATCCTGTTGGGACATCAAAGGGAAAAATTCCGTATCTTCATTTATGATGGGTAGTGCATTGCCAAAATCAAACTGATCTTTTATACTCATTAATAGGCCTTTCTAGAAATAAAAAAACGACAATGTGACAGTCTGTCGCTTATAAAAATTATAATTATATATTGTTGGTTATAATTTCAACTCCTGTGCCAAACATTGAATATTGGTTTTTATCTGTTAAAAAGTCAGAATATGTGAAATTATTTGACTGGTGTATCATATTTTGAATTTTTAAGCGTTTACCTTTTAATATCAATAAATGATGTGTAAATTATGGGTAACTTATATCTATCATTTTATATCTTTATTCTTTATTAATAAAAACTTGATGAACTATATTAAAAAAGCGCTTATACTATTCTTGGTTGTTTCTGCCAATGTCAGCTTCGCTCAAAGCGGAAGTTACGATAAACTAGGAATGCAGGCAATGATGAAAGGCGACTATAAAGGAGCAGTAGCTCAATTAGAAAAAGCCGACTCTAAAACGCCAAACAACCCAAGTGTATTAAAGATGCTGGGATATTCTTATTTTCAATGTGGTAATTTCGAAAGCTCTATTGAGACTTACAGTAGACTAATCACAGTAAAACCATCTGATTATTCAGCTTATTACTATAGAGGTAAAGCAAGACAAAACGTGGCTAACGATCCTAAAGAGTCCTTGAACCAAATGCGTGACACTTTCTATTTATCAGCAATTAAGGATTTTACAAAAGCAATTGAGATCAACGGAGAGGAAGATACTCAGTTACTTCAAAACAGAGGTCTGGCTTATAAAGACTATGCAATTTACAAATCTTATAAAATCAAAAAACGTGTAGATAAAGATGCTTGTATTGTATTATTTAACAATTCAGTTGCAGATTTTCAAAAGGTTTTAACTGTTCAGCCCTTACGTAAGGATATCATTTCACTGATAGATTATGTTAAAGCACAGATTGCAAGTTTGAAATAAATAAGCCAACCTATAGAGATTGAAATAAAATATTAACAACAAAAAAGCCGGAGATTAATCTCCGGCTTTTTTGTTTAACAAATCGGCTTATTTTACAGCAGATAAAAACCTTCCTGTAATAGTGTAGCTTTTTCCCTTCAATAATTTAATATTCTGCATCTTTTTAACTTCATATAAACTATCCGGGAAATAAGAAAGCGTATCATTAGAAGTGTAAAGAGAATTCGTATTGCTGATCAGGAGCTGAATACTATAGATCTTCCCGTTTTTATACTTAATATTTAAAGATTTTACCGGTACTTTCTCGTTGTCAGAGTGATAGGTTTCTGCATCTTTCGTCTTTGTGATCTGAAACAATCCATGCCAGGCAGATTTGTTAATGTCTGCATCAGCGAAAACAGATAACTCTTTTTGCCAGTCGGCAATCTTGAGTTTCTTACGTTCAGCAGCTTTATTGACTATTACAGTTTTATCAATCTCTGGGTTAGCGAGCGTCAGTCTCTTGACTTCCTGAGCAATATAATCTTTCAGATCAAAATAGGATAATGCAGCATTTTGCTTTTTGGACGCTGTTGAGTTGCAGGCCGCAAAAAACAAAATGCTTAATGAAAATAATGACAGCCTTTTCATTAGATCAGGTAATTTCCTGTCATGATCGCAGGTTTCTCAATTCCCATTAATTTAAGAATTGTTGGGGCAATGTCACCTAGTTTACCATCTGCAATAGACGTATAATCAGTACCTACTAAAATACAAGGAACCAGATTTGTTGTATGTGCGGTATTTACTGAACCATCTTTATTGACCATAAATTCTGAATTTCCATGATCTGCCAGGATGATAAATGAGTAGCCATTTTCTAAACCTTTAGTCACCACAGCTTTCGCACAGCGATCTGCTGTTTCTACTGCTTTAATAACGGCTTCAAATACACCTGTATGTCCAACCATATCAGGATTGGCAAAGTTCAGACAAATAAAGTCTGCCCAGCCAAGTTCCAGCTCCTCCGTAATTGCATCAGTAATTCCCTGTGCACTCATCTCTGGTTTAAGGTCATAAGTTGCTACTTTTGGAGAAGGAATCATCAATCTCTTTTCATTTTCAAAAGCCAGCTCTCTGCCGCCTGAGAAGAAGAATGTTACATGAGGATATTTTTCAGTTTCGGCAATGCGAATCTGGTTTTTATGATTTTTCTCTAAGATTTCTCCTAGGGTTTCTGTCAGATCATCCTTGGTGAAAACAACTTTTACATTTTCAAAGTTCTCATCATAAGTAGTCATCGTTACATAATATAAAGGCAATTTATGCATGCCAAATTCAGGATAGTCATTTTGCGTTAATACCGCTGTGATTTCTCTACCTCTGTCTGTTCTGTAGTTGAAGCAGATCACTACATCATCTGGCTGGATAGTCGCTAACGGTTGATTATCAGTTCCGGTAATTACTATAGGTTTGACAAACTCATCAGTAATACCATCTGCATATGATTTTTCAATAGCTTTTAATGGATCCTGTGTATGTTCGCCAATGCCTTTGGTTAATAAATTATAAGCTTGCTGAACGCGTTCCCAGCGCGAATCTCTGTCCATCGCATAGTAACGACCAATTAAGCTGGCTATTTTGCCTGTGGAAGTTTTAAGGTGTTCATCAAGTTCTTTCACAAAGCCCAATCCTGAATTCGGATCGGTATCTCTGCCATCTAAAAAAGCATGTACAAAAACATCTTTTAAATCCTGTTCGTTTGCTGCATCACATAAGCCCTTTAAGTGATTGATATGTGCATGTACACCACCGTCAGATACTAATCCAATAAAATGAACTGCTTTATTGTTTTTCTTTGCGTAATCAAAAGCGTCAACTAAAGTCTTGTTAGTTTTAATTGAACCATCACTGATTGCTTTATTGATTCTTCCCAGTTCCTGGTAAACTACTCTACCGGCACCAAGGTTCATATGCCCAACCTCAGAATTTCCCATCTGTCCGGCAGGTAAACCTACTGCTTCACCAGATGCTTCCAGTTTTGAGTTAGGGTATTTTTTTAATAAAGAATCAAAGAAAGGTGTATTTGCTGCATAGGCAGCGTCCGAATTGTCTTGTTTTCCGTAACCCCATCCATCAAGAATGAGGAGCATCACTTTTTTATTATTCATTTAAATTGAATTGATATTTCGCTGATATAATAATGTCTGTTATCCTAATTCCTAATCAAATAATAGCATGAATTGAAGCAGGTGTCAAACAAATATAACTCTAATTGATTTTGGATGAGAAATCTAATTGTAATTTATACACTTGCTTCGATTATTTATATTGATTTTATCGTTAGTTCTTCATCCGTATTTTTATAACCTGGATTTCACTGCAGAAAGCAGATCTGCTTTTGGGTAATTCTAGTGAAACCTGATTGTTTTCTGCTGCACTGAATTGAACCGGCATATCAGATTCCAGTAATTTACATTCGCTGATAGTTGAAATAGGGAATGGCAGGATTAGTTTGCCGGAGCTTAATGGCTTGACAATACTTACGAAAACATATTTTTCGCCATTCGCTGTTGTTTTCTGTGTAAGATAAACATCTTTAACCGCTGGGACGTCAACGTGTGATGCACCGTATACAGCTTCTCCGTTTGCAGCAAGCCAGCCACCCATTTCACGCAGTCGTTGAATAGCAGCGAGTGGGATTTCACCATTTGGCTTAGGGCCGATGTTTAATAAATAATTGCCTCCTTTAGCTACATTACTGATTAAATAGCCGAGCATTTCGTTAGCAGGTTTCCAATTATAATCTTTAGCGTGCCAGCCCCAGGAATTGACCATTGTTGCAGCAGTTTGCCATGGTCTTGTTTGTAGTTTTTCGGGATAGGTATTGTCCATCATTTCTAAGAAATCGATATCGTCACCAGGATTCAGATAAGAAATCCGGCCGTTAATTAAACATTTCGGACTTTCCTTTCTGATGAGTGAGATTAACTGATCGCGCCGTTTATCAGAAATAAATGTCTTTTCCTGTTCATCGCCCCAGGTATCAAACCAGAATAAGTCGGGATCATAATTGTGGATTAACTCCGAAATTTGTGGCAGGCATTTCTGATTCCAGTATTTTTCGAATTGTGCATCTGTTTTTCTGGGTAACCAATCTGGTGTCGCACCACCCGGATGTTCCCAATCTTCGCAGTGCGAGTAATAAAGGCCAAATTTTAATCCATGCTTCTTACAGGCTTTGGCTAAGTCTGCTAAAATATCTCTTTTGTAAGGAGTACTTCCAATATCGTAGGTTGAAACCTTAGAGTCCCAAAGTGCAAATCCATCATGGTGTTTGGCTGTAATGACAAAGTATTTCATACCGGCATTTTTGGCCTCAAATATCCATTTGTCTGCATCAAAATTTACTGGGTTAAATTGTTTTATTAAAGCTTGATATTCTTTTTCTGGTACTTCCAGCCTTTGTTGTGCCCATTCGGCATACCAGCCATTTGCGTGTTTTAAAGTTGAATCGGGTAAAGTATGGCCATTGTAGGTTCCACCCAGGATACTATATAAGCCCCAGTGCACCATCATTCCGAATTTAGCCTCTTTAAACCATTGGGCACGGTCTTTATTATTGATTTGTGCTTTTGTGGTGGTTAACAAGCTTAAAGCTAACAAGAATGTGACAACTGGTTTTTTTAACATTTGAAATTGTATTAGGTTTAGGATCAGAAGCTAAGTTACTAATGTACAGGTGAAAATTTTATTATTTGAAATTATAATCTGCAAGCTCTTACTGGCATAATTTGTGTGCGTAATAATTGTTATCTTTAGAATATGATTAAACCCTTACTTTCGGTATTGATTTTCCTGACCCAGATATTTCATTCTGGATTAGTTCAGGGGGATATTGTTGACTCGTTATCAGCCTTATTTAAGTCTGCGAATTCAAAAGAAATCAGTAAAAGTTTTTCCCCATCCGTAGAACTGACGATCAATGAGGAAGAAGATGTGTACACTAAAGCACAGGCTGAACAGATACTCAGAGATTTTTTTACCAAAAATGCACCGGTGAATTCAGCAGTAGTCCATCTCATTAATACCAATCCGAATTATAGGTTTGGTATCCTGTCGCTCACTACAAAAACAGGGAAATTCAGGGTGGCAATCACACTCAAAAAAACAGCTAACACCTTTTTTATCACTGAATTACGGGTTGAACCAGATAAATAGTGATGCAAATTTAGGTAAAAATGCTATTTTTGATCTAAAATACATGTTTTGGATAAGAAATTAATAGACCTATTTATAAAAAATGCTATTGCCGAAGATCTTGGTGATGGCGATCATACCTCTATGTCTACCATTCCTGCCGGAGCCCAGGGAAAAGCAAAGCTTTTGGTTAAAGAGGATGGTATACTTGCCGGAGTAGAACTTGCGCTTGAAATTTTCAAACAAGTAGATTCAGCATTGCAGGTTGAAGTCTTTTTACAAGATGGAGATGCAGTAAAATATGGCGATATCGCCTTTACAGTAGCTGGCAGCTCTCATGCTATTCTGCTTGCAGAAAGACTTGTTTTGAACTGTATGCAGAGAATGAGTGGAATTGCAACCAAAACACACCATATTGTACAATTACTTTCACCTTATCAAACCAGGTTACTGGATACCAGAAAAACTACCCCGGGGATGAGATATCTCGAAAAATGGGCAGTTAGAATTGGCGGTGGTGTAAATCACCGGATAGGTTTATACGATATGATTCTGATCAAAGATAACCATGTTGATTATGCTGGTGGAATTGCTCATGCAATTACTGCTGCGAATGCTTATCTTGTGGCTCAGGGGAAACAACTGGAAATAGAGATTGAGGTCAGGAACCTTGAAGAACTGAACCAGGTATTAACGAAAGGGATGGTAAATAGGATTATGCTGGATAATTTTGGCTTTGCTGACCTTAGACAGGCTGTGAAACTGATCGATCATCAGTTTACTACAGAAGCATCTGGTGGGATTACCGAAGAGAATATAACTGAATATGCAGCGTGTGGTGTAGATTATATCTCCATGGGCGCATTGACCCACTCAGTTAAAAGTTTAGACATGAGTTTAAAAGCCTATTAAGGTATGATATCTATCTATTCTATTTCTGCAGTTATTCTTGCTTATCTCTGCGGATCTATTCCGACAGCGGTTTGGATTGGTCAGGCATTTTATGGTATTGACGTAAGAGAATACGGCAGTGGAAATGCGGGTGCTACAAATACTTTTCGTGTATTGGGGAAAAAGGCAGGTATGGCTGTAATGACCATTGATATTGCTAAAGGATATACCGCTACTAAACTTGCCTATTTTATAGGTCTGTCCGTAACCGGACCACATAATTCTTCTCAATTTGTTAACTATGAACTGGCATTAGGTGTAACGGCTGTAATGGGCCATTTATTCCCTATTTTCGCAGGTTTTAGGGGCGGAAAGGGAGTCGCAACACTTTTTGGAATGATTTTGGCAGTTAATTTCCCGGCAGCTATGCTTTGTGTTCTTGTTTTTGTGATAGTGCTTCTGGTTACAAAATACGTATCGCTGAGTTCTATATGTGCAGGATTTACGTTTCCATTAGGAATTGTTTTTATACTGCATTCTACAATTAAGTCTGAAGTTTTGTATGGGATGTGTGTCTGTATACTCATACTGGTCACGCATCAGAAAAACCTGGAACGTTTACTCAAAGGCAAAGAATCTAAAGTTTATCTGTTTAAAAAGAAGACAACTACTAACTAAATACTGATGAAAAAATTAACGTTGCTGGGAGTTGCTGCTGTAGTATCTATGGCTTATGCGTGCTCTACAGTTCCCTTGTCAGGGAGAAACAGAATAAGTTTTGTGAATGAAGGTGAAATGCAGACTGCCGCTGCACAAAGTTATACCACACTTCTAAAAGACCCAAAAACTAAGATATTGAATAATGCTGATGCCCAGAGAATCAAAAGAATTGGGGAAAAGATTGCATCAGCAGTTACAAAATATATGGTTGCGAACGGTTATGGTGCGCAAATCCAGGGTTATCACTGGGAGTTTAATCTGATTGATAGTAAAGAAGTCAATGCATGGTGTATGCCTGGTGGTAAAGTCGCTGTTTACTCAGGTATTTTGCCTGTAACCAGGGATGACGCAGGACTGGCCACTGTAATGGGGCATGAAATAGCGCATGCGATAGCACAGCACTCTTCGGAACGTGCATCAAAAGCAGCACTTGCACAAGGTGTTGGCGGTTTATTAGGCGCTGCTACTGGTAGTCAGTCTGAGGCTACTCAAGCTGCGATCAGTAAGATTTATGGGGTTGGTGCACAGGGGTTTTACCTTTTGCCAAATTCAAGAACTCAGGAGCTGGAAGCCGATCATTTAGGATTGATTTTTATGTCGATGGCGGGTTATAATCCTCAAAGTGCAGTAAGTTTCTGGCAAAGAATGGCGGCAGTTAGTCAGTCGTCACAGAAACCACCTGAATTTTTAAGTACTCACCCTGCTGATGGAACAAGGATTGCGCAGATTCAGAAGGATCTGCCAGAAGCACAACGTTATTTTAACTCTCCGACAGGAAAGCCAATCAGGTAATCACATGAGACGAGATAAGCCAATGGGCTACAGGATTTTCAAAATATAATCAATAGAAAGGGTCGCTAATGCGACCCTTTTAGCGTTTTAATCATTGCTGAAGCTTTTAGCATACATTCTTCATACTCAGCTTCGGCGGTAGAAGCAAAAGTAATTGCTCCACCAACCTGAAAAGATAAATATTTTTTTTCCTCATTATAGAGAATGCTGCGGATCACCACATTGAAATCAAAATCTCCTTCAGAATCAAAATAACCGAAAGCACCTGAGTAAATGCCTCTTCTGCTAAATTCAGTTTCTTCTATTAATTCCATGGCTCTAACCTTTGGAGCACCTGTCATAGACCCCATAGGGAAAGTGTTTTCTATCGCATTTACGGGATGCAGATCCGGATTGATTTCGCAGCTCACTGTAGAGATCATCTGGTGCACTTGCGGAAAAGTATAAATACCAAACAACTCCTCTACTTTAACCGTTCCAGGAACTGCACTTTTTGTTAGATCATTTCGGACCAGATCGACAATCATGACATTCTCGGCCAGTTCTTTCCGATTGTTTTTTAAAGCCATTTTTGTCAGCTCGTCCTGTACTGGGTCAGTGCTTCGTTTTGCGGTACCTTTAATAGGTTGAGAGATTAATCTTGCTCCACGTTTACATAAAAACCGTTCCGGACTCGCAGAAAGGATATATTTTCCATGAAGCTTAAAGAATCCTGAAAATGGAGTAGGGGATAATTCGTTAAGTTTCTGATAGACCTCATATGGATTGATCGACGCATTTTCAGCAAAATATTCCTGGCAGAAATTAACTTCATAAATATCTCCTTTAGCTATATGATCTCTCAATTCGTCTACTTTACGCAGATAAGTAGCTTTATCCATTCTGGACTGGATATTTAAAGTAGTAGGGGCGGATGCTGGAATAAGATCAATTGCACTAATTATTTCAAGCAGATCCGGCATTCCGATTAACACTTCAATCTTTCCATTTTTAATGGCAATCAGATATTTAGGAACAAAGAAAAACAGATCTGGAAAATCAAGCTTATTTTCATGTGTCGAAGTCAGTGCTTCTATTTCATTCTTGAGATCGTAGCTCAGTAAACCAAATAACCAACCTGAGTTTGCTGTGGCAAATGTTTTTAAGGCTTTGAAAGCATCACCTGTGGCCAAGTTTAGCTCCTGTTTACCTCCGGTAGCAATCAGGAAATCATATCTGGAATAAGGATCAGTGTATTCATTTGAATCAAAGCAACAGCAGACCTCGAATTGGTTTGCCCATTGTAATGCTTTCTGTTTAAATGAAATTAGTTCCTGGGAGTTCATTGTAGTCAAAATGTTTTTTTAAATTCTGTTTAAAATTTAAACAGGATCTTAAGCAATCTAAAATAAAAAAAGGCGGCACCAGGCCGCCTTTTATATATGAATTGAGTTCTTAAGGAAGAATCAATGTCTGTACTCTGTCTGGACCGACAGAAAGGTATCTTACTGGTACTTCTAATTCCTTTTCTAAGAAAGCAATATAAGATGCAAGCTGAGCAGGAATCTGATCAACTTCAGTTATTTTAGTAATATCGGTTTTCCACCCTTCAATGGCTTTAACAACCGGAGTTGGTTTGATTGTGATGATGTCATACGGCATGTAATCAATCGTTTCGCCATTGTGCTCATAATGCGTACAAGCATAAATTGTATCAAATCCACTCAATACATCAGCTTTAGTCATAACCATTTCAGTTACTCCGTTTAGCATAATTGCATATTTTAATGCCGGAAGGTCAATCCATCCGCAACGGCGTGGTCTGCCTGTCGTAGCACCAAATTCATGGCCTACCTGACGAAGATTTTCTCCAACCTCATCTTCCAGTTCAGTAGGGAAAGGGCCACTTCCAACACGTGTGCAGTAAGCTTTGAAAATCCCAATAACACTTCCGATTTTATTTGGCGCAACACCCAGGCCAGTACAAGCACCAGCAGTAGTTGTGTTTGAAGAAGTTACGAAAGGATAAGAACCGAAATCAATATCCAGTAATGTACCTTGTGCACCTTCAGCAAGAACCTTTTTACCTTCTTTCAGGTAATCGTTGACAAAGTGCTCACTGTCAACATGAGGAATAGTTTTAATAAACTCAATTGCTTCAAAGAAAGCTGCTTCTTTTTCTCCAAGATCATACTCGAAGTTATAATGAGAAAGTAATTCCTTGTGTTTAGTAACCAGTTTATTATAGCGCTCTTTGAAATCCGGTAAAGTAGTATCACCAACACGTAAACCATTACGTCCGGTTTTATCCATATAAGTTGGGCCAATACCTTTAAGGGTAGAACCGATCTTATCTTTACCCATTTTCTGCTCATTCGCAGCATCTAAAAGCTGGTGAGTTGGAAGAATCAGATGTGCTTTACGCGCAATCACCAGTTTGCCATTAGCAATTGGATCGTGACCTGCAGTTTTCAGGTTGTCTAATTCTCTTTTTAAAATGATGGGATCGACTACCACACCATTACCAATCAAATTCATGGTGTCTTTGTTGAAAATACCAGATGGAATAGTATTTAGAACAAACTTTTTGCCATCAAACTCTAAGGTGTGGCCGGCATTCGGTCCGCCTTGAAAACGAGCTATCAAATCATATTGTGGACATAATACGTCAACAATTTTTCCTTTGCCCTCATCGCCCCATTGCAGGCCAAGAAGCACGTCTACTTGCGTCATTATTTTAATTTAAGAAAAGATTATAATTGTGTTGTTTAACTTGCATGTTTAATATCCTCTTTTTGTTTAATGGATGCTTTTGCCGAACAATCGAAGCAGCTTCCATATAAATTTAAAGAGTGATGTTTGATTTCGAATTTCAGTAAATCACCAACCATACTTTGAATCTGATGGATACGAGGATCACAGAATTCAACTACTTTCCCACAATCAATGCAAATTACATGATCATGCTGGTGGTAACCATACGATTTTTCGAACTGCGCCATGTTCTTTCCAAACTGATGTTTGGTAACCAGATCACAAGAAACAAGAAGCTCCAGTGTATTGTACACGGTAGCCCTGCTTACTCTATATTTTTGGTTCTTCATATGGATATAGAGGGTCTCTACATCAAAATGATCATCTCTGGAATAGATTTCTTCTAAGATGGCAAAACGCTCAGGCGTTTTTCTCAGACTTTTATTTTCGAGATAGGCTTCGAATATTTTTCTAACTAACTCGCTGTTATGGTTTGTAGACATAGTTTTAAAACTCCTTTCAAAGGTATCATTTTTTAAACAGAACAAATGGAAACTGTTTAAAATTTATCTGTTTATTGCTTCAATTTGACTCGCTCGCAATTTAATCAGCAAAAATAAACAATTTCCCTAAGCACTTGTTTAAATTCGTCAGTTGAATTTAAAACAAGTGCTGATTTATACAATTTTAGGCATCGAAACGTGTAACTCCAGTTACCCCTTTCACTTCTAAAAGATTTTTGATCAGGTTATCCAGATGCTCTTTATCATTGACAAAGATCATAATTGAACCATCAAAAATACCATTATCTGTATCTACGGTAATCGAACGCATATTCACTTTGAAATCTCCAGAAATTACTTTAGTGATATTATTGATCAGGCCGACATCATCAATGCCTATAATGTGCAGTCCGGTCAGGAAGGTGAGTTCCTGTTGTTTGTTCCATTTTGCTTTCACTACCCGGTAACCATAATTGGCCATGAGCTGTGCTGCATTCGGACAATTAGTCCGGTGGATCTTAATCCCTTCACTTACAGTAACAAAACCAAAAACATCATCACCAGGAATTGGGTTACAGCAGGCTGCAAGTGTATAGTCGATTTTTTGCAGGTCTTCACCAATTAATAAAATGTCAGACTCGGGGCCTTTCACTTTGTTTAATAAGGCTTCAATCTGTTGACCATCATTTCGTTCGGTACCTCTGTTCTCAATTTCCTTTTCACTGGCCAGATATTCCTTTAAATCTTTCAGTTCAATCTTTCCTGTAGCCACAGCAATAAAAAGCTCTTGTGTAGAGGTGAGCTTGAAGAAATAGCTCAGTTTATTCAGGTTATCAGTGTTGTAAGTAATTTTTAAAGATTTCAGTTTACGTTCCAGCGTTTCTTTACCTCCTTCTGCAATCTTCCTTTTCTCCTCTTTTAAGGAAGACTTGATTTTCGATTTGGCTTTTGCTGTGACAACAATATTCAGCCAGTCTTCTTTAGGAACTTGTTTACCAGAAGTAATGATCTCGACCTGATCTCCGTTTTGTAGTTTATAAGAAAGTGGAACCAGTTTATGATTGACTTTGGCACCAATACATTTGGCACCCACATCGGTATGGATTTCAAAAGCAAAATCCAATGCTGTTGCACCCAATGGAAGCTGTATCAGTGCACCTTTTGGCGTAAAGATGAAAATCTCATCCGAAAAGAGGTTCATTTTGAAGTCATCCAGGAAATCCAGTGCATTAGCCTCCGGATTGTTCAGCATTTCTCTGACTTTCAGAATCCACTGATCCAAACCATTGTCGTTGCTTGATTCCTTATATTTCCAGTGCGCTGCAAAACCTTTTTCGGCAATCTCATTCATTCTTTGTGTACGAATCTGTACTTCTACCCATTGCCCTTTAGGGCCCATTACAGTAGTGTGCAACGATTCATATCCATTCCCTTTAGGTGAAGAAACCCAGTCGCGTAAACGATCTGGATTAGGACGATATAAATCGGTCACTATAGAATAAGCTTTCCAGCAATCTGCTTTTTCATTTTCAGGAGAACTGTCCAGAATAATACGGATGGCAAAAAGATCATAGACCTCTTCAAATGGAATATTTTTCTTTTTCATCTTATTCCATATGGAATGGATAGATTTTGGTCTACCATAAATACTGGCTACAAAACCCTGTTCTGCTAAGATTTCATTGATAGGATCAACAAAATGTTTAACGAAAAGTGTGCGTTCTGCCTTTTTCTCATTCAGCTTGGTTGCTATAAATTTATAAGTATCCGGTTCCAGATATTTCATGGAAAGATCTTCCAGCTCAGATTTTATCGCATACAA
Source organism: Pedobacter sp. PAMC26386 (assembly GCA_014302835.1). GTDB lineage: Bacteria > Bacteroidota > Bacteroidia > Sphingobacteriales > Sphingobacteriaceae > Pedobacter. Next base: position 3,643,096 of record CP060294.1, on the reverse strand, counting down.
ACCCAGTCTGTGCGCTAAAGGAGCATACAGATAAATGGTTTCAGATGCGATCTTCAATTGCTTGTGCCTTGGCATAAAATCCATGGTACGCATATTATGAAGACGATCTGCTAGTTTAATTAAAATCACCCTCACATCATCTGCCAGGGTAAGTAGCATTTTCCTGAAGTTCTCGGCTTGCAAAGAACTGTTATAATCAAAAACACCTGCTATTTTGGTCAGTCCGTCAATGATTTTTGCAGTTTTCTTTCCAAACTCTCTTTCAATGTCTTCGAGCGTAATTTCAGTGTCCTCTACTACGTCGTGTAATAAAGCGCATACGATAGATGTTGTTCCGAGTCCGATTTCCTCAGCAGCGATTTGAGCCACAGCAATAGGGTGATAGATATAAGGTTCACCAGATTTTCTACGCATATCCTTATGACTTTCAAGAGCCATATCGAATGCTTTTCTAATTTCTTTTTTATCTCCCTTTTGTAATGTTGGCTTACAGGCACGCAAGAGGGCACGGTATCTCTTCAGGATTTCTTGCTTTTCTGCTTCTAAATCAATCACTAAGGTATTCTTCATTTGTATTATTTTCGTAATAATTATTGCTTGTTAATCGTTTAAGAATATATTAGATTTAGTTATAAACCTAATGTATTAAATTTGCTTTAACTTCGTGGGAGTATAAATTTATGAAATTTTGCAGTTTATTTATTCTGTTATTTGTCATTATTGCCGTAGGTGAGCTGAAAGCGCAGGAAAATTCTGTGCCTGTTAAGTTTCCTGTGAAAGGCAAAAATGATACCATCAGGGTAGCCTCTACGAACGAAGATGGTGAAATGATTCCATGGATACCTCTGAATGAGGTGGTTATCTATGCGTCCAGGATTTTTAAATCTCCCGCAGACCGTGCTGCCTTTAACAGACTCCGTTATAATGTCCTAAAAGTTATGCCTTATGCTCTTTTTGCAAAAAGAAGATACGAGCAGCTGGAACGTGATCTGGCAGTAACTACCGATCGCAAGGAACATAAGAAACTGGTCAAAGCCTGTGATGCGGAGATCAAAAAAATGTTCAATACGGAGATTAAGGAATTAACCATCACCCAGGGTCAGATTCTTACCAAATTAATAGACAGAGAAGTAGGGCGTACTACTTACGAAATTGTCAAGGAAACACAAGGAGGTGTAAAAGCCTTTATTTACCAGTCCGTTGCCAGAGTAGTGGGGCATAATTTAAAAAGTACTTATAATCCTGAGGAAGAAAGAGATATAGAATCTATTATTCAGAATTCAGGTTTTTATCGTCAATAAGCATGGAAAAAAACACGCCGAGTATTTACCAGTTCAATGCAAAACTAATCAATGGAAAAGACAAGAAATTAGCGGATTATAAGGGTAAAGTGCTCCTGGTTGTGAATATCGCTTCTGCTTGTGGATTTGCTCCACAGCTCAAAGAACTTCAGGAACTCAGAGATTCATTGAACACGGATGAATTTGAAGTTCTGGGATTTCCTTCCAATGATTTTGGGGGGCAGGAACCCCTGGAAGGAGCTGCAATCAATGAATTCTGTGAAGTGAACTACGGTGTTAAATTTCCGGTGTTTGAAAAAATCATGGTTCGTGGTGCACAGGCTAATCCGATATATAAATTCTTAGGTAATAAAGACCTCAATGGCCATATCAAGTCCACGCCAAGGTGGAATTTTCATAAATATTTAATCAATAAAGATGGAGAAGTCGTGGATTACTTTTTTCCATTTACCAAACCTTTATCCTCAAAGGTCAGGAAGAAAATCCAGCGTCTTTTATAGCGCCGTGATTTCACAAATTCTAACATAACAAAATGAAATTAGACATATTAGTATTAGCCGTACATCCGGATGATGCCGAATTAGGTTGTTCAGGAACAATTTTAAAACATATAGCTCAAGGTAAAAAAGTAGGAATAGTCGATTTAACCAGGGGAGAACTGGGCACGCGTGGCACGGCTGAAACCCGTGATCAGGAAGCTCAGGATTCCGCAAAAATCTTAGGCTTACATGCACGGGAAAACTTAAGGTTCAAAGACGGGTTTTTCAGAAATGACGAGCAGCACCAATTGGAAGTCATCAGGATGATCCGTAAGTATCAGCCTGAAATTGTCCTGGGTAATGCCGTATATGACCGTCATCCTGATCATGGAAGATCTGCCTCATTAATCAGTGATGCTTGTTTCCTGTCTGGTCTGCCTAAAGTGGAAACACTGCAGGACGGTGTAGTACAACAAGCATGGAGACCGAGGTTATTTCTGCAATATATTCAGGATACTTATATCAAGCCGGATATCATTGTTGATATCACTCCTTATATCGAAACAAAACTTAATTCTATCAAAGCTTTTAAGACTCAGTTCCATAGTCCTGAATTGAATAAAAATCCTGAACTGGATGGGCCAGCCACTTATATCTCTTCACCAGATTTCTTTGAAAGCGTGATTGCACGTGCAAGAGAAATGGGTAAACCGATAGGCGCAACCTATGCAGAAGGCTTTACTTCAATTAAACTTTTAGGTGTAGATAATCTTTTTGATCTGCAATAGGGAACAAAATTGGCTGTTGACTGTTCTTTATAGAAACAGCTTCAATTATGGCCAGTATAATCTCTAAATTAAAAAATGCCTATGCACTTTTTCAAAGTGTAGATCTCGAAAAACTGGATGCACTCTCTAAAAAGGTAGATCTTAAAAAGATAGTGGATTCAGTGGCGGGTCTGGATGAAACACAGCTTTCTGGTTTAATGAAAATGTTGGGTACTCCCCATAAAAAGAAAGAGCTTCCACCAATTAACGGAGACTTTTATCATTTGGGAGATGCCGCATTAAACGAAGAAGACCGTGCACTACAATTGAAAGTAAGGGCGTTTTTAGAAAAAGAGGTTAAGCCCTTAGTGAATGACTACTGGCTGAAAGCAGAATTTCCTTTTGAGCTGATTCCTAAAATTGCAGAGCTTAACATTTGCGGGCTGACTTATCAGGGCTATGGATGTCCGGGTAAAACCAATCTCATGGAAGGCATGCTTGCCATGGAAATGGCGAGGGTAGACACCTCGATGTCCACCTTTTTTGGTGTACAAAGTGGTTTGGCTATGGGCTCCATTTACCTTTTGGGTTCAGAAGCTCAGAAACAAGAATGGTTGCCAGAAATGCAGCAGATGAAAATCATCGGAGCTTTTGGCTTGACAGAGCCCGAAGTAGGTTCTGCTGCTGCGGGTGGGTTAACCACGACCGCTAAAAGACAAGGAAGTAAATGGATGCTGAACGGTCAGAAAAAATGGATAGGTAATTCAACCTTTTCTGATGTGACCATCATCTGGGCCAGGGATGTTGATGACAATGAAGTCAAAGGTTTTCTGGTTAGAAAAGGTAACAAAGGTTTTGCTGTAGAGAAAATGCACGATAAAATGGCGTTGCGAATTGTACAGAATGGCTTAATCACTTTAACCAATTGTGAAGTGGATGAAGAAGACCGTTTACAAAATGCCAATTCCTTTAAGGATACCGCTAAAGTACTTCGGATGACGCGGGCAGGAGTAGCCTGGCAGGCCGTAGGTTGTGCACGTGGAGCGTATGAAAGTGCCTTAGCCTATACCATGACCCGTAAGCAATTTGGCAAGCCCATCGCCTCTTTCCAGCTCATTCAGAACCATTTGGTGGAAATGCTCTCAAATCTGACCGCGATGCAAACCTTATGTTTTCGTCTATCCCAATTACAGGATCAAGGTTTGCTGACAGACGAACATGCCTCACTAGCAAAGGTTTTCTGTTCTTTGCGAACCCGCGATGTAGTGAGCAGGGCGAGGGAAGTAATGGGTGGAAATGGTATCCTGCTAGAGTATGATGTAGCTCGTTTCGTGGCTGATGCTGAGGCTATCTATTCTTATGAAGGCACAAAAGAGATTAACTCTTTAATTGTCGGCCGTGCCATAACCGGATTCTCAGCTTTTGTATAACAGGAGGATACCTTAAACGAAAATATTTCGTTATATTTTGGTTACATGGATCCTCCTCCGATATATTCTGTTAATTTTGAATCTATTGAAAGACAACAATATTCAAGAAACTATCCTTGTTGATTGTTATCGGTGTAAGTCAAACAACTCATAAAAATAAAATAAATGAAGAGATTAGTGCTGTCATTATTAATGACTTCTCCTGCTTTTGTGTTCGCACAGCAAGGAGATTTTACATTGAACGGAAAAATCGGTACGCTTGATGCTCCCGCAAAAGCATACCTGACTTATAGAAGCGATGTGGGTGCTGTGATAGACTCTGTCGTAGTTCATAAAGGTGAATTTGTATTCAAAGGAAAAGTGGATGGACCTACGATGGCTAGAGTTCTGGTTGCTCATAAAGGCGAAGATTTAGCAAAACTAGGAAGATCGGCAGATAATGCCGTTGTTTACCTGGAGCCGGCAACCATTAACCTGACTGCTACAGACTCCATAAAAACCGTAGCTGTTACAGGTTCAAAATTAAATAAAGAGAACGCGAGCTATATGACGCATATTGCTGCACCACTTGCCGCGATTACAGCCGTAAACAAAGAATACGCTGATGCTCCAGAAGAAAAACAGAAGGACGAAACATTCAGAAATCAGTTGGGTGTTAAATACGAAAAAGCAGAAGCAGAGATGATTGCGCTTCAGGGTAGCTTCATTAAAGCTAATCCAGATTCTTATTTCAGTCTTTTAGCCCTGCGTGAAACAGCCGGACAGAGCATTGACGTTACAACAATAGAGCCTGTTTATAAAGGTCTTTCTGCAAGAGTACGTGCAACAAAAGCTGGTCTTGAATTAGCTAAAGCTATTGATGCTGCACGTGCAACTTCAGTGGGCGTAATGGCTCCAGATTTCACACAAAACGATGTAAATGGTAAACCCGTAAAACTATCTAGTTTCCGAGGTAAATACGTTCTGATAGATTTCTGGGCTTCATGGTGCGGACCATGCAGACAAGAAAATCCTAACGTGGTAGCTGCTTACAATAAATTCAAAGACAAAAAATTTACGATCCTTGGTGTATCTCTGGATCAGCCGGGTAAAAAAGCAGATTGGTTAGCTGCAATTGCTAAAGACGGTTTAGTTTGGACACAAGTTTCGGATCTTAAATTCTGGAATAACGAAGCAGCAGCCCTTTATGGTGTAAGAGGTATCCCTCAGAACTTTTTAGTTGACCCAGCGGGTAAAATCGTAGCGACTAACTTAAGAGGAGAGGATTTACACAAAAAACTGGCGGCGCTTCTAAAATAAGAATAGAGGGCCAAGGATAACCTTTTCTTCAGTGGTGTATCTTAAAGATATTCCTTGTGAAGAAACTTATTCGTAGGTTAATAAAAAAGGCGATGTTGTATGCGGTGTAATTCCATTCTAGAACTACACCGCATACAACATCGCCTTTTTTAAATAGTTACAATTTTATTCACATTTCATATTCCAGCTTTGATATTCATTTTGGATAAGAAAAGCTGTTATCTTGAAATCTTCAGGATAACAGTGGGTTCGGTCTCTCTCAAGAATCAAATCAATTAGCATTCAGCGTATAAATATCCTCTTTTATTACTTTTGATTCGCTTTAAACAGAGCTCAGCTTCTATTTTACAGAAAGAATTGAGTGCTTGCTGGATCTCATCCGGGTTGACCACCTTTTTGAGAAAGTGGTTTATAGAATGGAAGACCTCCAGGGGCGGGCGTGACTTAAAGAAATATCCATGTCTGATCAATAAAGAAATAGCATCTTGTGCCATAATTACACCATAATCATTCACTTCTTCAGTTTCGAAGACTTCATCCAGCATAAAATGTAAACGTCTTTTTCCTTCCGCACTAATTATCGCACAGATATGCGTGCGTCTTGCCGGGGAATCTATTCGTTCTATTTGTACTTTAACTATAGTCTCCTGATTTATAGCTGGAAAGAAAGCCCTGAAGTTACTTTCCTCTACTGCCTTTGCTATTTTTTTTAATTCTGGGATAGAGTAAACCGGCTCTTTTAGCATTTCTACCATTGTAACGTAATCATTTGGTTTGCCAATGAGAAAGGACAACTGCTCCGCGCTATATCCTTTGGCAATTCTTTTCATCATTACCCTGTGCACAATTACCAGGTTTTTCTCTGTGATTTTGGTCATGTTTTCCATGTAATAATTTGAAATTTGTTAAGGTGAAAGATTGAAAATTTGGGCATAGCAATGCCATTGGGATAAAACCCGGCTTCAATAGGATAGAAGAAAAAAAAGATCAGGTACGTTTAGCCGGGCGGCATGACGTGTAGTAACAGCTGTAACCGAATAGTAAAATAAGCTTATTTTAACGGATTAAAGAAGATAAATTGTAATAGCGGACATCAACATTACTTAAGCCTGTTCTTCGTAGCAACTTAAATATCAATTAATCCTTTGAATATTAGAAAGTTTTAAAATCCACCTTCATGTGTAGTATAAAATTAATATTTAAACTTTAAACTAAAAAATAAATATTTAATTAAAATCAGCATTGAGATGAAGTACACTTGCCAGTTAATCCACTATTAAAGTGCTGTTGATTTGAAGTTGATTCGCTGACGACAGAATCAAGTGCTAGCTTACATTAACTTGTCCTTATTTTAGGAACTGACGGACAATACTCGTTTTACTCGATTCATGCTGTTTAGAATAACTATTTGGGCCGGGTGTCTCCAGGAAATTTTTTCTTTCTATCTTTCCTATCCTTTTCTTTCCTAAACTGCGGCGTATCTCTGGAACAATCTATTCAAACAATGCTAAGGCTCTTTCTATGGTGAAAAATAAAAAACTGTCCTGCCATTTTCTGAACATATTTTTTTCGCTTTTCGCGGAAAACTCCAGTTCAGAAAATGGCAGGACAGTTTTTTATTTCCCCTAGAAGGAAGGACGAAGCCTTATTTGAATGGCCGTTTAGAGATACTCGTGTTCCCCATGGCGCTTTTCTCATACAAACCCACGCACCCTTTATTAAACTTCTCGTCAAAATTCACCCTACCAGCACTTAACTCCGTCGGCACCTGTGTCCCTTCCAAAAAGTAATAAACCTTTGTATTTCCACCTTTATGGTGTGGTTTATAATTCCCATAAGTTTCCATTTCCGACCAGATTGTATCTTTCACGGTAACTGTAAAAACATATTGAATTGGTCCGGTATTATTCTCATTTCGATAATGAGAGACCTCTTTAAAGCCAGCTTTTAAATCGCCAGTTCCAGGTTGAAAAAACGTACCCTTAAGCATCCAAATCACTAAAACAAAGACAAGAATACCCAGGAAAATATTGATTTTTTTATTGCGCATTATATTCTATAAATCAGCTATTATTTTATGCATTACCTCCACGCCCTGATCGATATGGTTTTTCTCAATGATCAGTGCAGGGCGGAAACGAACAGTTAACGGGCCACAGCCCAGGAACATTACATTTTGCTCCATACCTTTTTTGACAAATTCATTCCGCATTTCTCCATTAGGGAAATCGAACGCGCAAAGTAAACCCTTACCACGTACATTACTTACTTTATCATACTTTTTCGCTAATCCATCGAGATTCTCTTTCAGATAATTACCAATTTGAGCAGCATGGTCACAAAGTTTATCCTCCTCAATGATTTGCAAAATCTGAGTAGATCTGACCATATCAACCAGATTACCGCCCCATGTCGAGTTGATTCTTGAAGGAACATGGAACACATTGTTTTCCACTTCATCCACCTTGTTTCCTACCAATATTCCACATACCTGCATTTTCTTACCAAAAGCAATAATATCGGGACGCGCTTGCTCACTATAATGCTGGTGACACCAGAATTTGCCAGTTAGGCCAACACCTGTCTGTACTTCATCATAAATTAGGAAAGCATCATTCTCATCCGCAATGCTACGAAGCTGGATTAAAAACTCTTCACGCAAATGATTGTCGCCACCTTCAGATTGTATAGGTTCGATAATAATTGCACAGATATCATCTTTATGATCCGCAAATGCCTGTTTAATCTGAGCAATAGAAACCTCTTCAGTATGGATTGCTGTAGTCAGGTTATCATTTTCCAAGGGAAACTTTACCGTAGGTACAGAAACTCTTGGCCAGTCAAATTTGGCGAACCATTTAGTTTTGTCTGGCAGCGTATTTGTTAAGCTTAAAGTATAACCAGTTCTGCCATGGAAGGCTTTTTCGAAGTGGAGTACTTTAAATCCTTTTTCTTCTTGATGTCCTTTTGCAAAGTTTTTCTGAACCTTCCAGTCCATTGCAACTTTGATTGCATTCTCCACAGCTAATCCGCCACCTGCTATAAAAAAAGCATGAGGAAGATAAGAGGGGATACCAATTGCGCCAAAAGTTTTCACAAACTCCGCATACTGCTGTGTATATACATCAGAGTTTGACGGGTTAGCCATTGCAGCCTGTAAAAGACTTTGTTTAAAGGCGGTATCATTAACCATTTTCGGATGATTATATCCAAGAGGAACAGATGCAAAACAAGTAAAGAAATCCAATAGTTTTCTTTTGTACTTTGAGTCATAAATGTATGCTCCCTGGCTTTGTCCCATATCGTAGGTCATATCATATCCATCAGCTAAAATATGCTGACTTAAAATCTCGTTGACCTCTTCAGGAGCTACAGTAAGTTGGTACATAATTCTTGTGTTTTGGTTTATCCAAATTTAGTAAAATGCCCCTGAATAACAAGTCTAGGGCATATTTCGGCTAAAAAATCAAAAACAAGGTTTAAACTGTTTAAAGTATGGTTTTATAGAAAAATAGATCTGTCAGCCATAAATGTTGGTAACTTTTAAATGGAGACCAGGGCTGACCGGGGCTTTTTGGAAGGTAATCTAGAGTAGTTTTTAAAGAAATGACGAGTTACGTCAGTGTACCTTATTTATCTGGTAATTTCCTTTTTCATCTGCCTTCTCTATTATTCACCCATTGTTTAATTCTATATCATAGGTGGCACCTGTTATTTTGTTTCCTTCATTTTTTACAGGCATCGGAAAGACCAGTGTTTTAGAATCGTTGAGCATTAGTTTGCCTGCATTTCCCAGAGTATCTTTGTTATCTATTGTTTTAAAACTGCCGAAATTCTTGCCTGATTTGTCTCTGCCCTTAATACTGGAATAAACGGTTCCTACTCCTGGAATTTCAATGGTACCGTTCATATTGAAGGTTCTGTCATCATTTTCCGAGTCACTAATCAATACCTTTAATGTAGATTTAACCTGAAGCAAATCATGATAATAAGCACGCAATGCATCATTCTTTTTTCGCCGATCTTCTTCTTCCTTGTGAATAACCTCAAAATTGTTCCGTGTTTTGGCTTCGTCAAGAGCCTTATTACTTATCGCAATATTCTTTGTCTTCTCGTAAATGCTTAAAAAATTGTATACTTTTTTTAATCCATCTTTCCACTGGGTACCTAAATAATCGTAATTTTTGAGTGCTGTATTTTTTGAAGATCTGGACGCCTTTCTGTAATATTATTGCTAATATAATTAGCTTATGTGAATAATTAAACTAGTTTTGTTAGCTATTATAATACTCGCATATGTTTAGAAAGACAACATCGGACCAGCACAATGAGTCATTGCCATTAAAGAACCCAGGTAAGGTAACTGGTTTTCCATCTCCTGTACATGATTATTCTCAGGATAAGCTACATATTATTCAACGGTTAGTTAAAGATCCTACGCATACATTTTACTTTGAAATGGATAACAATGATCTCTTGCAAACGGGGATATGTAAAGGTGCATTGCTGGTTGTTGACAGATCCGTTAAGGCAAAAAACGGGTCTATTGTTGTTGTCAATCATGAGGGGCATTGGATTATTCGGATGCTAGTAGGAAATCAATACCTGATGGCTGGTTCTCTTGATGCAAGGCCAATAAAGATAGACGGAGACCGGATATATATATTCGGTGTGGTAACTTGGAGTTGTAATCCATTGGCTGCTGAAGGAGCTATGGGGGTAATTAATTTTGAAATTGATTAACTGTTTTCGAGGCATATTTTTACCTTGAATGTGTCCAGTCTAATTGATGCATCCCTATAGTAATAAGAGTCAATAGAAAAACTGAAACCCGGTTTATGCTGGCTACTTTTAACCACCCTTCTTTACCGAAGAAAATACCGGTGATTAAATAGTCGGATCGGTGCTTCTATTAAAGCATTGCTTGACCAATTGCTATCGTAAGAAACTATGGGCCACGTGGATTAATTCTTTTGTCAGGAAGTACTTAATACTTATAATTGGCTCCCGGGAATTCTAATTGCAAAGGAGGCTGGTGCTGAGATTTCTACGACATACGGACGCAACTGACTTAGGGTGAGGATAGCCTGTCTGTTGCTGCTCCAGGTGTTATAGAGAAATTTGTTAAAGGAGTAGTTGAAAGATCATGATTTTTCAATCGTAAAGAGTTAACAGTAATAAAAAGATGTCTGGCTTTCGCCAGACATCTTTTTATTACTTAAGGTACCTGCGTATAGGTAACTTTATTTGATTCTTTTAATTTGTAATTATTGTCTTTTTGAGAAAGAGAAAATTTGCCTTTTTTCCATACGGGATTCGCTTTGTCACCAGTTCTGTTGAGGATAATGCTCGATTTTGAATGCGGAACAAATAATTCTGCTTTTTTGTTGTCTGAACTAAAAATAACAGTTGCATTTGAAGTATAAGAGCCTTTAGGATTAACTTCTTTTAATTGAGGCTTTTGCTCAAAAAGTCTTACGCAGTCATTTTTTATAACAGAGAAAGTATAACCGGCCGAACCAATACAACCATGTTTATCCCGGTCTCCGCCAAGTGCTTTTGGGGATGGTTTCACTGTGGATTGAGCGAATGCCACGGTGCAGAACATGGCAAATGTTAGACTGAGTAATGTTGTTTTTGTGTTCATCTTTTAGAATAATATTTTTGTTTTTGTCTTTACATAAATCATGCCTGAATAGATCTTGGCAAGAAAGGCTGCTAAACGAATTCTAAAATAAGCCCTAGTAAACGACTACTTCATCGCTGAATACAAAACCGGTTCTTTCATTTTTTCCTGTTATCCGTATGAAACGAGTGGATACTCCTTTTAGATCGAAGTCAAAGGTCTTGAATCTCAATGACGAATCTGTAGCAGGAACATCGTTATCTATTTTTCTGATTGTTTTGAAATCTTTACCGTCTTTAGAAACGGATAGTGTAACATCAGATGGTATATATACATCCGGACCTGTCAATTGCATGAACCGGACTTTCAGCTGTGTCAAAGCTGTGTTGTTTTCCATGTCAATCGTCACATCAAAGTTGCCCAGAAAACCCTGCCACTGCCCATCACCATAAGTTAAATCGCCAGTTTGCCCATTGACTAAGGTCAGTTCTTTTTGTGCGGGATAGCCACTATTCCATGGACTATTGTAAATTACCTTTTTGCCAATGGCCTTATGTATATCGACCACTAATTCCTGTGTTTTTCCTTGTTGTATCTTATTCTTAAATAGGGCTGCCTTTATCGTTGTAGTGCGATTAAAAGAGATTGGGTCTTTATAAATAGCTGAGTTGGCGTCTGGTGTTGCTCCATTCGTAGTGTATCTTATTTCCGGCTTGAATTGTTCCGAGGTTATAATTGCGCTGGCAGTTTTATCTATCATGTCGAATCTGGATAGTATACTTAACTCGTTTGAAGGTTTATAATAATGCAGACCAAAACGTTGCATCAGTAAATAATGTTTTTGCATGCGTAATATAAAATCATCCCAGTTTTTATTTTTTGCTGCTGTCCACCCAATCTCTGCAAGTGCAAGGGCCCTTGGAAAAATCATATAATCTGCCTGGTTTTCAGTGGACATATATTCTGTCCATACATTCGCCTGAATACCCAACACATGTTTTTGGTGGATTGCATCTATTTCTTTGGGTATAGGAGAGTAGGAATAAACCTTTTTTAGTGGCAGATAACCTCCTATAGCTTCGGGTTGACCAATTGGGTTGGTCTGATAAGCATCAAAATAAAGATAAGAACCTGGGATCATGATGACATCGTGTCCAGAATTCGCCGCTTCAATACCACCCTTTTCGCCGCGCCAGCTCATTACTGTAGCTTCCGGGCCCAAACCACCTTCTATAATTTCATCCCACCCAATTAGTTTTCTTCCTTTGCCTGTTAAATAAGTCCCCATCTTTTTAACTGCATAACTTTGTAAACCAGCTTCGTCTTTCAAATTGAAATCCTGAATGGCTTTCTGACATTTCGGGCATTTTTTCCAGGCGGCTTTATCGGCCTCGTCTCCACCAATATGGATATATTTAGAAGGGAAAATACTGATGACCTCATCAAGGACATTCTCTAAAAAGGTAAATGTTTCCTTGTTGCCAATGCAGAATTCCGAATTTTTATAAGGTAAACCAGAGCAGGATAAATTGGGATAAACGGCTAATACCTCTTCACTATGTCCAGGCATTTCAATTTCAGGAATAATAGTAATCCCTCTTTTTGCAGCGTACTTAACCAGATCTCTGGCCTGTTCCTGTGTATAGAATCCGCCATTGGCATCTGGTTCACCCATGTTTACATATTGTCGTCCATTATTCCACCAGTCTTTCCAATTATGGTGTGTTCTCCATGCTGCTTTTTGGGTGAGTTCAGGATATTTTTTAATCTCCAGTCTCCAGCCTGCACCATCTGTCAAATGCCAGTGAAAGGTGTTCAGTTTATATAAAGACATGATATCGATATATTTTTTCAGAAAGCTGATTGGGAAAAAGTGACGGGAAACGTCTATCATCAACCCACGATACCCAAATGCCGGACGGTCTTCAATGAGGACCGAAGGGAGTTTATCGCCGTTTTTTCGCGTATAGGCTATCTGTCTTAAGGTTGAAATTCCATTGAGTAGGGCAGCATGGTTATGTGCAGTAATTGTAATCCTTTTAGGTTCTACCTGCAAGCGGTAACCATCCTGAGGCATAGGGTCTTTTGGAGCCGCTAGCAATAATATAATCCCCTGCTGAGGAATCGGTTTTCCTTTGGATAGCAGTGCCACTGTTTTGAAATGTATAAAGGGATGCTCATGCAGTAAATCGGCTGCTGCCAGAAATGTTTGGCTGACAAAGACTTTTTCCTGAATGGGGTAGGTGTAAAACCCTGGTTTTGTTATTTGTATGAGAGGTTTTGGAATGATAAACAGAGAATCCCGGGCAAAGATAAATTGAGAGAACAGCATGTTAAAGGATAATAGTAACAGGAAGTATCGTGTATGTTTCATTTGGTTAGCCTTGTTAGTCGAATTTATCCTTCATCCCCATGATCCCGAGTAATCCTCCTGTATGTAAAGCTACAATTTTTTCCTCTGTGCCGAAATAACTCTGCTCAGCTAAATCATCAAGAGCGAAGAACATTTTTGCAGTATAAACCGGGTCAATTAGGATCCCTTGTCTGGCAACAAAATTCTTCATGAAATTCAGTAATTCTGGTTTCGTTTTTGCGTATCCACCAAAATGATAAGCTGTATGCAAAATCAGCTGATCAGTGATTTCAGTATATTTGCCAATTTCTTCGCGAATAAACTCCCCGCCTTTTAAGACAGGGATTACATGAAGCTTCGTTTTTAATCCTGCTTTTTGAATTCCCTGGAGCAAACCGGCTGCGGTAGTACCTGTTCCTGCTGCACAAAATAGATGAGCCGTATCCGCCGGAAGCTCAGTAATTAATTCTGCACAACCTAAAACTGCCTCTGCAGATGCGCCGCCCTCGTCGATAAAATAACTATCCGGGTCCTGTCCGTAATATTTAACATAACAGGCTTTCTTATCCTTATAAGTTTCGCGGTCTGTAAAGATCAGCTCCATACCATACAGGGAACACAAGACCAGCATTTCGTTGTTTACTTTTTCGCCTCTTACAAATGCTGTTGCTTTTAAACCTGATCTCGCAGCTGCGGATGCTGTCGCTACCAAATGATTGGAATAAGCGCCGCCAAAAGTGACCAGGTGATTCTTCTTTTTTGCAGTGGCATCTTTTAAAATATACTTCAGTTTGCGCCATTTATTTCCTGAAATATAGGGGTCGATTAAATCATCTCTTTTAATCCAGAGCTGGGATAAATGTGAATCTTTTAATTGTTGTAATGGGCTGTGTAAATCTGCAAACATGAAACAAATATAGAGGCAGTTTGGTCAGAAAAAAGCTATAAACAGATCAATTTCCTAAATTAATCTGGATTCTGCACCGTATAGCCTTAATTTCTTTGAGAAATGTAAGAGTTAAAGACTAGTTTTGTAAAATGGAGTTATAATAGGGTCTGCGCATTTAAATGGCGATAGACTGCGTATTTCTCCATAACATTTGATAAAATAAATAATGGAGAACAGCAACACCGCATTGGAATTAGAAGAGCAGGATTTATACGAACATTTTAATATTGTCGTAGATAAAGGGCAATCCTTATTGCGGATAGATAAATTTTTGATGCAACGTATGGAAAATGCTTCAAGAAATCGCATACAAAATGCGATTGAAGCAGGTAACGTACTGGTGAATAAAGCGACTGTAAAAGCTAGTTATAAAGTTAAACCAGCTGATGAGATTTCTATTGTATTTCCTCATCCGCCAAGGGATACCGAAGTTTATCCGGAAGATATCCCATTGGATATTGTCTATGAAGATGATGACTTATTGATTGTGAATAAAGTTGCAGGAATGGTTGTGCATCCTGGATTTAATAATTATACAGGTACACTAGTCAATGCATTGGCATTTCACTTTGAACAATTGCCGCAATTACCGGGCAACGAAGGCAGGCCAGGATTGGTACACCGGATTGATAAGGATACTTCAGGTTTACTGCTGATCAGTAAGAACGAAATTACCATGACTAAACTGGCTAAACAGTTTTTTGACCACACCATCACAAGAAAATATCTTGCATTAGCTTGGGGTGATATCAAAGAAAATGGTACAGTTTCAGGGTATATCGGCCGAAGTGCCAAAAACCGAATTGTCATGGATGTTTATGATGAGGAAGACAAAGGGAAGTGGTCAGTGACACATTATACTGTTTTAGAACGCTTAGGTTATGTAACCCTGATTAGCTGCCAGCTTGAAACAGGTAGAACACACCAGATCAGAGCACATATGCAGCATATTGGTCATCCGTTATTTAACGATGCGAATTACGGTGGAGATAAGATCCTGAAAGGAACTACGTTTACGAAGTATAAACAATATGTAGCCAACTGTTTTGAAATGTTACCGCGACAAGCATTACATGCGCAGACTTTAGGTTTTATACACCCGACAACAAAAGAATATATGGAATTTGAAGCGCCATTGCCACCGGATTTTGATTCTGTACTTAACAAATGGAGAAACTATATCGTACAGCAATAATTTAATGCAACAAGAATATATTTTACATAACGATCAGTTCATTGCGGTAGACCAATCTATCCTGACGGCCACAAATAGAGGCTTCAGGTATGGCGATGGACTATTTGAATCTATGCGGATGTCTGGCGGCAAACTGAAGTTTGCTGAATTGCATGCTGATCGTTTACAGGCGGGAATGAATGCGTTGAAGATGGATGGTGGAATTTTGTTTGATGATTATTTTCTGAAACAGAAGACCGCAGAGCTTTGTAAAAGGAATAAGCTCAAAGATAATGTGCGGTTCCGCCTATCTATTTATCGGGAAGGTGAAGGACTGTATACACCAGATAGTAATAAATCGGGATATATATTAGAATCTGGAATTTTGGCCCCTGGAGGTTATGAACTCAATAAAAAGGGACTAATCATCAATGTTTACGACGAAATAACTAAACCGATTAATAAACTTTCTACATTTAAGACCAGTAACTCACTGCTTTATGTAATGGCGGGTTTATATAAACAACAGAACCGGCTGGATGAGGTTTTTATTTTAAACCAGCATGGTTTCCTCTGTGAGAGCATTAGCTCCAATCTATTTGTCGTTTATGATAAACAGATTTATACTCCAGCTCTTTCGGAAGGATGTATAGCCGGGGTAATGCGTAATGTGGTGATGAAGGTGGCTAAAGCTAACCAAATCCCTGTTATTGAAGCGCAGATTAATCCGGAAGTCTTAAATGAAGCAGATGAGGTCTTTATTACCAATGCAACCTCCGGTATCCGCTGGGTGATGGGGTATGGTAAAAAACGTTATTTCAATGAAGTGACTAAATCTTTAAGCGCTTTGCTCAATGCGTTATAGCTTTAAGCTATAAACGCATTCCTCTTAAAAATTCATCGACCATCATTCTCTTTTTACCTTCATACTGTATGTCTAGTAAGGAAATATAACCGTCCTGAGCAGCGAACTTTAAATAGGTTTTGCCATCTGTGATAAACATACCAGGATTGACCGAAGGTGTGGTTTCTTCATAATCCGCTTTGAAAATTTTGATGGTTTTTTCATTCAGCTCTGCAAATGCGGTCGGATAAGGACTCAGGCCTCTAATCAGGTTGTAGATCGTTTTTACAGGATTGTTCCAATCTATTTTACAGAATTCTTTAAATATTTTAGGGGCATGTTTCAGTTCGTCTGAAAATATTTGGGGCTGCTCAGTATAGTCATTGGCCTGGATTGCTTTTACTGTTTTAACCAGTAAACCAGCGCCTGTTTCCATGAGGCTGTCATGGAGATCGCCGGCTGAATCATCTTGGGCAATACCCACTTTTGCAGAAAATATCACATCTCCCGTATCAATTTCATGTTTCAAAAAGAAAGTAGTGACTCCGCTTTCAGTCTCCCCATTAATGATAGCGTGATTGATTGGCGCAGCACCCCGGTATTGCGGTAAAAGGGAACCGTGTAAATTAATTGTGCCTTTAGCGGGCATGTCCCAAACTATTTCTGGAAGCATGCGGAAAGCAACTACTACCTGTAAATCTGCACTCAAAGATTTCAACTCTGCAATGAAATCAGGATCTTTTAATTTTAGTGGCTGTAATACTTTTAAACCTTTTTCTACAGCATATTTTTTCACAGCGCTTTCCTGTAATTTCTGTCCTCTTCCTGCTGGTTTATCTGCTGCGGTAACTACACCTACAATATGAAATCCGGCTTCTACTAAAGCATTTAAAGAAGCAACGGCAAAATCGGGCGTTCCCATGAAAACTATTTTCATCTGTACGTGTTTGGTTTATTCGTGATTATTATTGAATATCTCTGATGATTTACTCATCCTGTCTTTCTTCAGCAAAAGAACTAAAAATTTAACAAAAACGTTAATACAATTCCTCTGTGCAGTACAAAAGGGGAATTAAATTAATTTGATTCCCAGGTCTCTGTAATTTTTAAGGTTTTCGTGAGCTGGATCAGTATCGGTGATGATGATGTCAATATCACTTGTGCTGGTAATATAATACGATTCGGTTCCATTCAGTTTTTCGAAAGTAGCAATTGCTATGACCTGCTTAGACGTCTCCACCATGGCTTTTTTGATCTGGCAATCTTCATAACTAGTCCCAGTTACACCAGAAATCAGATCGATACTGCAAATCCCAAGAAAGCAGATATCCGGCCGGATACTTCTGAGTGTTTGTATGACTTCAAAACCAGTAGTGGAAAATGAGTATTTATTTAATCTGCCACCTATAAATATAACTTCTATAAGCGGGTGATCTTCCAGTACTGTAGCTACAGGGAAGCTATTTGTCACTACTGTGATTTGCAGATCTCTTGGCAAATGTGTAGCAATTGCCAATATTGATGTGCCGGAATCGAATAAAACAACCTGCCCGTTTTTAATGAGCTTTACGGCTTTTTGTGCAATGATTTCTTTATGACTGACGTCATAATGTTCTCTCTCCCGGAAATGCTGTGGGATGGGAGAACGGGATATAGCACCGCCACGGACTGCTTTCAGTAATCCCTGATCTGATAGTTCTTTAATATCACGCCTTACGGTATCCTCAGATACTTCTAGCAAGGTACTTAAATCCCCTAAAAGAACTTTTCGTTCCTTGCGAATATGGTCAATAATCAATTGTAATCGTTCTGCCTTAATCATCTGGGTTGCAAATATACAAATATTCATGAGTGTGTTACTGCATTATATTGCAATATATTGCTATATTTGTTGCAATATATTGCGAATATGGATGTGATTAGAAAAAAAATAGGCATTGATATGGATGGCGTACTTGCTGACATAGAGGCACAGTTTATGGATTGGTATGAAAAGGAATATGGGATTCTGGTGCCAAGAGAACAAAGGTTAGGTGTATCGGAATCTGAAGGATTTCCAGATCAAATGGCAATTAGACGTTATGTCTATACTCCGGGATTTTTTAGGACGATACCTGTAATGCCTGGTGCAATTGAAGCGGTAAAAACTTTAATGGAAGATTACGATGTTTTTATCGTGTCTGCAGCAACAGAATTTCCGCAGTGTCTAGCTGAGAAAATGGAATGGTTAAATGAATACTTCCCTTTTATCAGTTGGAAAAATATCATTTTATGCGGAGACAAAAGTGTTATTGATACTGATTATCTAATAGACGATCATTGCAAAAACCTGGATTTTTGTAAAGGGAAACCGGTCATGTTTAATGGCTCACATAATGTAAATCAATTACACCACACTCGTGTGATGAATTGGAAAGAAGTGCTGGAACTGTTCGCTAAAGAAAAAGTATCAGTTATATAAAAAGCTCCTCCCATTTTGGGAAGAGCTTTTTATGTATATAATTAAGGATATAGCAAGTATTTTTTTCGCATCTTTTTGTACTGACTTAAGCCCGGTTCCCAGCTTGCTCTGATTTCTTTTTCGGATTTCCCAGCAATGATTTGTTCCTTCAAGCTATAAACACCTGCAAGTTTATCGAAATTATTCATCTGCTTGCTTAGCTTGAAGTTAAAAAAATCAGCTTTATCGGGATAGGCTTTGTACAATTCAATAAGCCATTTAAGATTTAATGTTTTACTCTTTCTAATGCTTGAACTATCGTAATCTCTCAGATCTAGTCCATAGCATAACTGATCCTGATACAAGGGCGTTTCCGCCATTCCTTTTATACTCCTGGGCGTGAAAGAGAAGCTGTATTTTCCTTTAAGTGCAGGGGCCCCTAGTATAGTAAATGGAAATTGGGTTCCGCGTCCATGACTGAGATAAGTCCCTTCAAACAGGCATAAGGTGGGATAGAGTAAAATAGATTGTTGTGTGTTTAAATTTGGGGATGGCTTCACTGGTAAATCATAAGCCATATCATGGTTGTAGTTCGCTACTTTGATTATTAAGATTTTGCATTTTACTTTATTTTTCAACCAGCCTTCACCATTAAGCATTTGAGCATATTCTCCAATGGTCAGTCCATGAACAATTGGAATAGGCTTTAACCCAATACCTGAGACTAGTCTGGAATCCAGGATTGGTCCGTCTATGTAAAACCCATTAGGATTTGGCCTGTCCAGGATAACTAATTCTTTATTGTTTTCAGCACATGCCTGCATGACATATTGTAAGGTATTGATGTAAGTGTAGAACCGGACACCCACATCCTGAATGTCAAAAACCATAATATCTACATCGGATAAATCTGCTGGAGTTGGAATCTCATGTTTACCGTATAATGAAATGGCCTTTATTACTGTTTTTTCATCTATCGCATCATTAACCTTGATTCCGGCACTGGCATTACCTCTAAAGCCATGTTCGGGGCCAAAGATTTTGACAATGTTTATCCCTCGTTTCAACAGGCTGTCTACAGAAGTGACCTGGTTAATTATGGAGGTTGGGTTAACGACCATCCCTACACGTTTTCCTTTAAGCAGGGGTAAATATTTTTCAGTTTGTTCTGCTCCGGTCAGAATTCCTGTAACTGACGATTGAGAATTAGCACGGGCGTGTATACTAAGAAGTGCAAGGAAAAACGGGAATATTATGATTGAGTTTAATTTCATGCTGGTCATTTTTTTTAGGCCTTTAAATCGTCATTTGTTAGGTTAATCAGAATAGAATGCGCCAAAATTTGTATGGCTAATTTAATAAAAATCATTATGATAAAGCGTAAATATGAGAGTAAAGGAACATCCGGTGAGTTGTGCTCAAACCAATTCCTATATATTGAATAAAATATTGCATTTTTACAGCCAATTAGAGTTGTGTAATGACAGCTACTTTTGCTCAATTACAGTTTATTGAAGATTTTGAATACAGAATATTTTATAGCCAGGCGAATTGCCATTAAGTCGGAACGTACATTTTCTAAGTTGATCGTCCGTATCGCTATCGCGGGTGTAATGCTAAGTCTTGCTGTAATGATGCTCTCTGTTGCTATTATTAAAGGATTTAAAACGGAGATCCAGGAAAAAGTAAGAGGTTTTGTTGGTGACGTAAGGATCTTTAAATTGGATTTAAATAATTCATTCGAACTCACGCCTTTTATTCCTACGCCAAAAACCATATCGGATCTTAAAAAAAATAAGGATATAGCCTATTTTCAGCCCTATGCGACTAAACCAGCAATTATTTCTGCGAATGATGAAGTAGAAGGAATCAATTTTAAAGGGATAGACAGAGACTTTAATTGGGATTACATCAGTAAACATTTAGTCAGCGGCAGGATTATAAATTTTAGTGACAGTGCTAAAGCCACTAAAGAAATCATGATTTCTTCTTTTACGGCCAATCGGCTAAAACTTAAAGCCGGAGATAATTTTATCATGTACTTTGTGCAAAACCCTCCGCGTAAACGTCCGTTTAAGATTGTAGGAATTTATAATGTTGGGGTTGAAGAAATTGACAAAAGTTTTGTATTGGGAGATATCAATATTATCAGACGGTTAAATAACTGGCAGCCTAATGAGATTGGTGGCATTGAAATTAAGCTCAAAGATTTTTCGCGTTTACCAGTAGCCTCTGAAAAGATCTATTCTACAATGGAGATTAATCTTAAATCGGAATCTGTTCGTGAGTACTTTCCAAATATTTTCACTTGGTTATCGCTGCTGGATGTGAATACCAGGGTACTGCTGATTCTGATGATGATTGTCGGAGTTATTAATATGATTACTGCATTGTTGATTATGATCCTGGAAAGAACCAATATGATAGGCATGCTGAAGGCTTTTGGGATGTCCGATTATAGTGTAATGAAGATCTTTTTATACAATGCCCTGTACCTGGTTGGAATAGGATTGTTACTGGGAAATATTCTTGGACTAGGCTTAGGGTTTATACAGCAGTATACACATTTTTTTAAGTTGAATCAAGGCTCTTATTATTTGTCTTATGTACCAGTAGAGCTGCATTTTACCGATGTGCTATTATTGAATGCTGCTACTGTTGTAATTTGCTTTGCGGTGCTGATATTGCCTTCGTTACTAGTGAGCAGGATCTCTCCGCTAAAAGCGATACGTTTTAAATAAAAATATGCCTGAATAAAAAAGGCTGCACTTTTTGAAGTGCAGCCCTCTATATATGGGGAAATAAATTTTACTTTGCGTTTTTCACATACTTGTCTAACCAGGAATTCATTTCCCATAGGGTATGTAAAATGTTTTCTTTTCCACGGTAGCCGTGTGCTTCATATGGTAAGAATACAAATCTTGTTGTACCTCCAAAACCTTTGATCGCATTAAATAAACGTTCGCTATTCATAGGGAAGGTTCCTTGATTATCATCGGAATCTCCATGAATTAATAAAAGCGGAGTTTTAATTTTATCTGCATAACTGAACGGGCTCATTTCATAATAAAGTTGTGGAACTTCCCAATAAGTACGGTCTTCATTTTGGAATCCGAATGGAGTTAACGTTCGGTTATAAGCACCACTGCGTGCAATGCCGGCTTTAAATAGGTTAGTATGTGCTAACAGGTTTGCTGTCATGAATGCCCCATAACTATGTCCGCCAACGGCCATTCTATTTCGGTCACCCACACCCAGGTCAGACAGTTTATTGATCGCCGCCTCTGCATTTAATTTCAGCTGATCAATAAAAGTGTCATTAGGTTTTTTTCCTTCTTTGGCAACAATTGGCATTTCTGCATTGTCAAGAATAGCATAACCTTGTGTTACCCAGTAAATAGGAGAACCCCATTTAACAATTGTAAAACGATTCTGAGAACCTCTGATCTGTGCTGCGTCAGCTGCAGAGTTAAATTCACGAGGGTAAGCCCAGATTAACGTTGGTAATGGGCCATCTTTAGCTTTGTCATAACCTTTTGGCAAATATAAATCGCCTGTCAGGTCTACGCCATCAGCACGTTTGTAAGATATTTTTTCTTTTGAAACTCCGATCAAACCCGGATATGGGTTTTGGAAATCTGTTACTGGACGATCGGCTATTCTAAGTAACAGGTTTTTGATATAATAGTTTGGTACTTCTTTTTGTGACTCTTTTCTGGTTAGCAGTGTTAGCTTTTTTGCGTCTTGTACATCCACAACATATTCATAACTATCTTCGGCACAACGCCAGATAATCTCATTTTTTTTAGTAGTCAGATCAAACTTAGCCAGGAAAGGCAGATCTCCTTTTGGGGAAGAACCGGTTTGATTGTTCATCAATAATTTAGTTCCGTTATCTACTGTTAATACGATCTGACGGCCAAATGCATTTTTCTCTGTAACGGCGGTACCTGGATCATTGTATTTATCATTTTCGCTTAATTCATACAAAGTTTCGATGGTTCCGGTAGAAGGATTATAGCGGCTTACTTTTATAGTTTGTTTACTACGCAGTCCTTCTTCAACCAGGGCCATTGTTGAATTACCCCAGCTTGTTCTGCGATAGCGTGTCTGTGTCTTAAATAATTCTTTGGCCTGGCCAGTGAAAGGCGCGTTTAATGCATATACGGCATCATGGAAAGGTACTTGCTTTTTGATTAGACCACTGTCTAATGGCTGCGCCCAGATAACTGTGGCGGCTTCATCGTTTCTCCACTCATAATTACGGGGAATGTTTTGTGTATTGTCATATCCGGAAGGTTTGCCTTCAGCAGATGGAAGGATAGCCAGGACTTTAATCGACTTACCAGATAAATCAGTGACTTTTACTACCGATGGGAAACTGTAAAAAGGGACCAGGTAAGAAAATGGTTTGTTGATGGTTTCTTGTAGCAGATATTTTTTATCCGGAGAAACTCTTACAGAAGCATAGATGGCTGGCTGACCAATCAGGGTTTGCACTCCGTTTTTATATTGTACTAATTGAGAGGTAGCCAAAAATTCAAATAGCTGCTCATCAAATGGTGATTTGATTAAATCCTGATAAGTAGGGTTTGGTGCGGCTTTACCAAGGCTCTCCTGTATTGCAGGGCCTTTTGGCATTAACGGCTTAACAGGAATTGAACTAGCGGGCTTTGTTGCTGTAGTGTATAATAGAGTAACATCATCTACCCAGGTGATTCCGTTTCCAAGAACTACGTTTAGTGGTTGTTTGTTTACTTTAACGGCCTTTAATGTCGCAATATCTATAATATATAAATCCACTCCTTTTGGAGTTGTTTGTGTGAAAGAAATCTTATTTTGGGCGGGGTTCCATGTGGCGTCATCGGCAAACAAGGGGGTAGGCAGACCCGTAATTATGGCTGTTTTTCCTGTTTTAATGTTCTTTAATGTGAAGTTGCTAATGAAATTCTTTCTGCTTGGAGAAAAATTATTTGGGTTGATACGTAATCCCGCAATGCGAAATTCCGGCATTGCCAGTTCTTCAACCGATGGATAAGAATTCGGCGTGCTCAATAACATCCATTCTGCTTTACCATCTATCTTCACTGTAGGAGTAGCTTTGGCAAGTAGTAAATCTGCAATTGCTTTTGGCGGCAGCTGGTAATTGATTGCGTCTTGCGCAAACACGCTTGCTGAGACCGCGAATAAAAATAGGGTTAGTAATGATTTCTTCATATGAAAGGGAATTTGTTAATCTCGTAAAATTACTAAAAACCGATCCCTAATCCCCTTTCATCGTATCAAATTGTTGATACAATAGTAATTTAAGTTGGTTTTTTAATGGTTTCGTGCAGATCATACCGGATATTGTGCTTATTTCCGTAAATTTGGCAAAATATCAATTTTAACTGAAATACTGTGTCGTTAGATAAATTAAAACTAAGTAAGCCCCTGATCACCGCAATGACTGATGCTGGGTACTTAACCCCTAAAGAAATTCAGGCAAAAACTATGTCTAGAATTCTGGGAGGGCAGGATATACTTGCTGTAGGTCCAGAAGGATCAGGTAAAACAACAGCCTATATTCTTGGCGTTTTAATGCGTTTGAAGTATACGAAAGATGATGCACCAAAAGTGTTGATTTTAGTGGCTGATAAAGATCGCGCAATTGCGGTGATCGATCAGTTTATTTCTTTGAGTAAAAACAGAGATCTGAATATAGTAGGCCTTTATGGTACAGGTGGGGTAGAAGCGGAAGTCAATGAATTGGTTTTAGGTATAGATATCGTTGTGGCTACACCAACAAGAGCCAGGGCAATTTATTTGAAATTGGGTTTGAATCTAAGTAAACTACAGACTTTTATTGTTGATGATGCTGCATTGATTGTACAGCAGGGAATGCAATTGCCTGTTTGTGAATTAGCAAGAAGTGCTGGTAAATGTCAGCATCTGGTTTTCACCGAGGTTATCCATGAAAAGTTGACCAAAATGACAGATCAGTTCCTGAGTTACCCTACAGTAATTGAAGTAGAGGACTTTGGTGATACAAAAACGGAAACTGTAATCCAGATACTTTACCAGGTTCCAAATTATAAAACTAAAATCAATCTGTTACGCCATTTGCTGCGTGATGATGAGGTTTTTGATAAAGTGGTTGTTTTTGTGAATTCAAGACTTACTGCTCAGAAATTGGCAATTAGTATTGCAAGCCCTAAGGAAATGGAATTCTCGATGTTCAGACCACTTCATTTTGATGAGAATGGTTTTGATAATTTTGAAGATTTCAAACAGACTCCTGAAGCTAGGGTACTGGTTGTGGCCAACCAGGGTGAAGGTCCGTTGGATTTAGATGGTATTCCATTTATTTTCCATTTTGATGTACCTGAAGAAAAGGAAACATTCTTAAGCCGTATTATTAAAAATAAGGAAAATCCTGAAGAGGTTGTTGCCATTACTTTTGCTACTGATATGGAGCTTGCTCAAGTCAAAAAAATTGAACAGTCAATTGGTCAGAAATTAGAATTGATAGATTTACCTGAAGAGATTATGGTAGAGAAAACACTTAGAACGAAAGGGTTGGATAAGAATCGCATCGTGAAGGTGAAAGCTGATGAACCGGCTGGTGGTGGTGCTTATCATGAGAAAAAAGAAAGCAATTCAAAGAATTACAATTATGGTATCGGTCAGAAGGCTAAGATGACCATGAAGAAAAAACATTCTTAAACTATATAAGAGAAGCCTGTTTATTACTAATCATATCTTCATGAAGTAGTTGTCAGCAATAAACAGGCTTTTTTACTGCCGGATTAATTTTAATAAGGATACAATTTATGCTTCATAGATTAAATTGATCTATAATTTCTTAGCCTCGTTCCAGTAAACATCCATTTCGGCTAAAGTCATGTCTTGTAGTGGTTTACCAGAATTCTTCGCTTTAGTTTCAATATACTGGAAGCGTTTAATGAACTTTCTGTTTGTTTTTTCCAATGCATTTTCGGGATTAATTCCGATAAACCTTGCATAATTTACAAGAGAGAAAATCAGATCTCCGAATTCAGATTCGGCTTTTTCCAGATCTATAGCCTCATTGTCGATGACATTATATTCATTTTTGAATTCTTGAAGTTCCTCTTCTACTTTTTCCCAAACCTGGGTCTTGTTTTCCCAGTCGAAACCAATCCCCCTTGCTTTTTCCTGGATTCTACTTGCTTTTACTAATGCAGGGAGCGAAGCCGGAACTCCACCTAAAACAGATTTATTACCTTCTTTGAGTTTAATCTTTTCCCAATTACGTTTGACATCATTTTCATCCTGTACTTCTACATCGCCATAAATGTGCGGATGACGGTTGATCAGTTTATCACAAACACTATTCAATACATCTATTATTGTGAAGTCATTGGTCTCGGAAGCAATCTTTGCATAGAAAACAAGGTGCATCATCACATCACCAAGTTCTTTTTTGACTTCGGTTAGGTCTCCATCCAGAATGGCATCAGAAAGTTCATAGGTTTCTTCAATAGTCAAGTGTCGCAAAGTTTCCATTGTTTGCTTTTTGTCCCATGGACACTCACTTCTCAGGGTATCAAGGACTGTTAATAATCTCTGAAAGGCGGAAGAAGGATCGGATGCAGTTGCAGGAGGGATATTGTTTGGCATAGGTCTGTGTTTGAAGTATAAAGTGCTAAAATACCAAACCCATCCTATTTAAAAGAATGGGTTTGGTCAAAATAGGTCTAAAATTTATATAGTGTTATTCAGGCTCTTCAAGCTTGATTTTTTTAGTGAGACGATATACCTTTCTTTTCCGGTGAGGTTTTTCTTGCTCACCCAATAAAATCCCCCATGGTTTGAGTTCATCTACGCGATCAAATATAATTTTCAGTATTGCCAGGTAAGGGATACATAAAAACATACCCGAAATTCCCCATATCATTTCGCCAACAACGATTCCGATAAAAGCAAACAGTGCATTGATTTTTACTTTTGACCCTACAACCAGCGGCATCAGAATGTTCCCATCCAGTGTATGTATAGCAACATAAGCAATTAGAACAAACAAAACTTTGGTTGCGCCAGCTGTGGCAAATGTAATCAGCACACTAATGAGTAACGAGGAGAAGATTCCCAAATAGGGAACAAGGTTGAAAATACCAGTGATCAGCCCCAGCAGCACTGCATATTTTACACCTAATAATGATAAAACAACAATTGTTAAAGTCGTAACTATCAGCATCTGAAGAAATAATCCTAAGATATAGCGCTTAATAATGTACTGAATTTGCTCCACTATTTGTTTAACTTTTTCGGAATGTTCTTCCTTGAATACAGCAATCAGAAAGGTAAACAAGATGCGGCGATAGTTTAAAATAAAGAAGGTAAACAATAAAAGGAAAGCTAGAAATAATAGGGTTGAAGACAGTGTTATCAGTGTAGCGCCAACTACTGTCGCGCTTGATGCTAACGCTTTAGTTGCACTTTCTTGTAAATAATCAATCTGTTTATGGGCGTTTACATTGAAATTATGAGAAACCCAGACTTGAAGGGCCTCGAATGAATGTACTGCTTGTTGCTTTAACAAGGGCCAGTCCTGTCCCAGATCACTTAACTGATTGGCAAGAAAGAACATAATTCCTGAAATTACAGCAATCGTAATTACTACGGATACAATAGAGGCTAAGCTTCTTTTGAACCTCCACTTGTTTTCGAGGAAATTTGCCAGCGGTAACAATAGTAATGCTAACAGAAAAGAGGCGAGCAAAGGAGCCAGAAGACTATGGCCTAAGATCGCAAGGTACCCAAGGCAGATAATTGAAAATAAAACCAAAGCGAGTTTGGCATAAAAGGGAGGGGATATGTTTTTCATTCTCAGGTGAAATTAATAATAAAGTCTTGCTAAAAACAAATGCCCTGCCAAAATAATTGGCAGGGCATAATCAAATAGGATATTTCTATTGCTTTACTCCCATGAACTAGCTTCGTCCAGTATAGAAATGTCTTCAACACCAAGTTTTAAAGAGGCAGCTTTTGTTAAATTCTTTAACTGTTCTAAGCTGGTGACACTTGCGATAGGAGCGGTCACTGATGGTCTTGCGAGTAACCAGGCTATTGCAACACTGGCAAGAGAAGCATTGTATTGTTCTGAAACTTCGTCCAGTGCTTTTAAGATTTTGAAGCCTCTTGGATTCATGAACTCTTTTACCGCCCCACCTCTCAGGCTTTTGCCCAAATCAGTTTCCGAACGGTATTTTCCGGTAAGGAAACCACTGGCCAGCGAATAATAATTGATCACGCCAACCTGATGATCTATGCAAATTTGTTCCATTTCCTTTTCAAAGCCTTCCCTTTTATACAAATTATATTCAGGTTGAAAACTCTGATACTTAGGTAAGCTTAAACGCTCACTCGTTTCAAGGGACTCTTTAAATCTCTCAGGACTCAGGTTTGAAGCGCCTATCCAGCGTACCTTTCCTGCTCTGATCAATTGATCATAAGCTTCCAGTGTTTCCTGTACCGGAGTCTCCGGGTCGTCATAGTGGGTTTGATAAAGATCGATATAATCAGTTTTTAACCTTAACAGTGAAGCATTAACCTCTTCCAGTATATATTTTTTTGAAAGGCACTTTTCCCCGTGCGGGTCCATATTACTACCTACTTTGGTAGCCAGTATAATTTGATCACGGTTATTACGTGCTTTCATCCAGTTTCCAATAATAGTTTCTGATTCACCACCTTTATTTTCCGGAACCCATCTGGAATATACATCAGCCGTATCAATAAAATTAAAACCGGCAGCTATAAAACCATCAAGAATTTCAAAAGATTTTTTCTCATCTAACGTCCATCCAAAAACATTTCCCCCAAAAGTTACTGGCGAAACCAGTAAATCTGTATTACCTAATTTTCTTTTTTCCATTTGTAAATATTTGTTTTCATTCGTATCCGGATGCACCATACGGTTTTTTATCGGGCAGTTTCTAACGATTCAGATCATAGAATCTGCAGTATTTTAAAAATTACCGTGAAAACAAATTTAAAAGGCAGAAGTTCAAGTTTAGTCCTGAATTTGTAAATTAAACCGGTGTTTGTTCTGTTGGAATCTTAATTGCACGCAGCATCTCTCTTTTTCCAGGTGCTCCCGGAAGTTTCTCAATTTTCATACCGAAGCTTTTTAAGGCACGTTTTAGTTTCCCGGTAATTGCATAGGTAACAAAGATCCCGTTTGGTTTTAAAAATGAGCAAACATGGCAAATGATTTCGTCAGACCACATTTCAGGCTGATGTTGTATAGAGAAGGCATCGAAGTAAACCAGATCAAATAATTTTTCAGCTTTAAAAGCTTCCAGTGTAGTGTGTGCAATAGTCAGTTCCTGATCTGTATTTAAAGCGGTGGCCGAGCATAAGGCAGCACTATAAACATTCATTAGGCTATCCCAGATCGGTGCAGGTACATATTGATTATATTGTGTAGAGATCAGCTCTTCTTTACTCAAAGGATAAGCCTCAATTCCCGTGTAGTTCAGCGAAAGGCCATGTTCGTCTGCATAGGCAGAAGTCAGCAGAAAATTTAAACCAGTGCCAAAGCCAATTTCTAAAATGGAAATGGTCTGTCCGGGGAAATTAAGTTCGGCTTGTTTTAATCCGGCATCAATAAATACATGTTTGCTTTCTTGTAATGCACCATGTTTGGAGTGGTAATGCTCACCTATGGTTTCATTATATAATGTGTTAGAGCCGTCTGCGGTTTGGGTGATGATATTCATTTCTGCAAATTTATCTGAATTAATAAGAACTAATTAAATATTATTAAACAAGTTCCTAGATTAGCGCAAATTATTAGGATGGATATTGAAATGTTCCGGGACTACTGTCTCTCCTTTGCTGGCACTACCGAAGAAATTAAATGGGAAGATAACCTTTGTTTCATGATTGAAAAGAAGATATTTGTCATGAATTCTCTTTCCGGAGGTAATCTTGCATTAAAGGTTAACCCTGAAGAATTTGAAGAGTTGGTTGCAAGAGATGGTATAAAACAGGCAAGTCATCTGGCTAAAGGACACTGGATTAGTGTCTTTAGTTTTGATGTTATGTCGACTGCGGAGTTGAAAAAAAGAATCTCAGAGTCAAGGCAACTCGTATTAAGTAAGTTACCAAAGAAAATACAAGAACAATATATTTAAAATACATTTTATGATTAAGAAAGTTTACCTGATTATTATTGTCTCCATATTTTCAAGTACAATAGCATTCGCTCAAGGCAGCCTTGATATCCATTTCAATGGAATGGGCTTTATGGACAACCGGGAGTATAAAGATTATATTTCCAGATCCAATACTTACTCAGGTACAAGATTAGCACTTGATCTGGGACTGAACCTGGATAGTAACAACCATTTTATTGTAGGCGTAAATGGATTACACGAGTTTGGTTCCAGACGCTTTATGAAGGTAGATCCGGTTGCCTATTATAACTATACGAACAAAAACTGGAATTTTAATATCGGTGCATTTTCACGTGAGGGGCTAATCAGTGACTATCCTCGTTCATTATTAAATGATACCTTACGTTATTACCGCCCCAATGTGCAGGGGATGTTATTGAAATATCAAAATGAACATTTTACTGAAACGGTTTGGATCGACTGGCTGAGCAAACAATCGCCTACAGATCGGGAACAGTTTTTAGTTGGATTATCTGGTAAATATCGACCGGTAACTACGGGGCCTTTTTATGTGACCCATTATTTCCAGTTAATGCACAATGCCTATACTTCAAATGAACAGGCTGGTGATCATATCGAAGATAATGGCGGTTTGCAAGTGAAATTAGGGTTAGATTTTAGTCGCAAGACCATCCTGGACTCCCTGACTATTGAAGCTGGGGCACTGGTTTCTATTGAAAGAATCAGAGATGTTACCAATTTGAATACGCCAAAAGGGTTTGTTGCCAGCGCTTATCTGGGTTATAAACGTTTTGCTTTATATGAAGAGTTTTATAAAGGTCAGGGATCTCATATCAATTATGGAGATGGTTTCTACCAGAATAAAACCTATAACAGACTTGATTTGATCTATACGCCAATTATCTTTAAAAATATTAAAGGATCGTTCGTATTTAGTTTGCACAATACTCCTGCAAGAACGAGTAGCCAGCAGGCATTCAGATTAACTTATGATCTGGGAAGAAAAGTTTTGACCAGGTTTAAATAGATATTTAAAATAATAGGATATCAAAAAGCGCCGCTCTGGAATTACCAGGGCGGCACTTTGTTCTGATTAAGAATTACCAGAGTCTGATTCTGTCTTCCGGGTTTTTATATAATTTATCACCCGGTTTCACATCAAATGCTTTATACCAGGCATCCATGTTTACTGGAGCTCCAATAGTTCTGAATTGTCCAGGAGAATGCGGATCAGTTTTAATCAGCTGTGCAGCATTATCAGGTAAAATATTACCTCTCCAGACTTGTGCCCACGAAAGGAAGAAACGCTGATCAGGAGTGAATCCATCAATTTTCTCTTCAGATTGTCCTTGTTTAGTTAATTTAAACGCAGTGTAAGCAGCATTTAAACCTCCTAAATCACCAATATTTTCACCCATGGTCAGTTTACCATTCACATGAATAGTATCCAGTACTGCGTATGAATCATATTGCTCTCCTAAAGCCTTTGTTTTTTCTTCAAATTTAGTGCGGTCCTGATCTGTCCACCAATTGCGCAGGTTACCATCTTTATCATAACGGCTGCCACTATCATCAAAACCATGAGACATCTCGTGACCAATAACTGCACCGATACCGCCATAGTTAATCGCATCATCGGCATCCGGAGCGAAGAAAGGAAATTGTAAAATTCCGGCAGGGAATACAATCTCATTCATAGTGGGGCTATAATAAGCATTTACTGTTGGAGGGGTCATCCCAAATCTTTTACGGTCTACTGGCTTACCCAATTTATCCACCATGTCATGATATCCCCATGTCGCTACATTTCTCAGGTTTTGGAAATAAGTCTGACGGTCAATGTTTAAACCGTCGTAGTTTTTCCATTGATCAGGATAACCAATTTTAGGTATAAAAGCATTTAGTTTAGCCAGTGCTTTTTCTTTAGTTGCCGCACTCATCCATTCCAGTCCTTTGATTCTGATCTCAAACGCAGTACGCAGATTTTTAATCATCTCTGTCATTCGGGCTTTTGCCTCAGGCTTGAAATATTTAGCTACATATAGCTGTCCCAGCAATTCACCAATAGAGCCGTCAGTTTTGGAAGACATCGTCTGCCATCTTGGTGTTTGTACTTTCTGACCTGTTTGCGCCTGGTTAAAAGCAAAATGGGCTTTCACAAAAGGAGTGCTTAAATTAGATGCTGAATTTTTAAGGATGTTCCATTCCAAGTAAGTCTTCCAGTCAGAAACCGGAACTGTGGTCAGCATTTCATTCAGGCTGACAAAAAATTTAGGAGCACCTACTAAAACGGTATCCTGTCCTTTGATTAATAATTTTGGCAGAGTTGCAGCCCAGTTAATCTGAGGTGTGGTTTTAGTGAAATCAGCAACTGTAAATTTATTGTATGTTTTATAAGGATCACGCATTTCAAGACGTGACATCTGAGCTTCTGCCAGTTTTTTTTCTATTGAAAGTACGGTATTTGCTTTTTGTTTCGCCTCAGCAGCAGAACTACCAGTCAGCGTAAACAGCGTAGTCATATAATTGAGATAAGCCTCGCGTATTTTTAAGGTTCTGCTGTCATCCTTCAAATAATAATCACGATCAGGTAAAGTAGTTCCACCCTGACCCAGCTGCACGACATAATTAGTCACATTTTTCCTGTCCTGACCCACAGAGAAATTATACATTGGAGATCCGATACCAGAAGTTTGTATGGTGATCACCTCGTCTAATATACCCTGCAGATCTTTGATCTTTCTAATTCTTAAAAGATCAGCTTTAATAGGCGTATAACCTAGCTTTTCAATGGTAACGCTATCCATTGCAGCTGCGTAAAAATCGCCAACACGTTTTTTTACTGATCCTGCTGGTGCAGTACGATCTGCGGCCGCATCTTCAACAATGCTTTTTACTGCATTAATATTAAAATCTCTTAGTTCATTGAAACTTCCCCAGCGAGTCTCTTTTGCAGGAACGGGATTGTTTTTAATCCAGTTTCCACTGGCATACTCGTAAAAATTATTTCCGGGTTTTACGCTAAGATCCATATTTGCTGGATCTATAAATTTACCAGGAATTTTCTGGGCATAGGAAGAATAGCTTGCCGCTAGTATTCCTAAAATGGCGAAATAGCCTTTCAGGTGTTTAGTATTCATTTTTTTATTTTAATAAGATCGACCTTCAAGAAGAAGGTATAGGTTCGATCAAAATAGCAAATGAGATCTATAAATACTTATCCTAATGAAAATATTACTCAATAAAAAAATGAATATGGGTAATGGGATTACTTATTGAACCAATAATAGAGTTTGGTTAATCCCAGTTTTTTGATAATTAATCCTGGAAGTAGAAATACTTTGATCGCTTTCATAATAGGTAACCTGATGAATTAATATACTGTATTAACATATTTTAACATTTATTATTGTGCAGATGTGAAAAATTAGCTTATCAAGGCGATTTCCAAATTGGGGTAAAATTCACCCCTGTACACCATAATTGCTATATTTGACCATTAAAATTAAATTAATGAAAAAACTAGTTTTATCAATCCTGATGCTTTTTGCTGCTGTAATTGTCAACGGGCAGCAGAAAAACCTGACTATGCTCGATGCCATGTCTAATATACGAACCACATTAGCCCCTCAAAAGTTAGAGGGTTTGCAATTTCTTTATGGAAAAGAAGAATATGTATATAAGAAGATCGTTAATCAGGAACAAGTCTGGTTTACAGGTAGTGCGGGTAAAAAAGAAGACCAGCCTTTTCTTACCTTAAATCAACTGAATCAAAAATTGCATGCAGCACAGCATGGTGCCTTAAAAACTATGCCTGATATTCAGTTTAATAAAGGTAAAGATTGGTTAATAACTATTAATGGAGCTACTATAGCTTATGACCCGTTAAAAAATACTTTTGCCGATATAATTAATCATTCACTTGCTAGTAAAAATAAAGCGGAAGCAGGGAATGCCGGATATATCGCTTACCTGGAGAACTATAATTTGTTTGTGAGCGATGGTAAAACAGCGAAACAAGTAACTACTGATGGCACGAATGACATCGTTTATGCTTCTTCGGTACATAGAGATGAATTTGGGATATCTAAAGGAACATTTTGGAGTAACAATGGCAAACTGCTTGCATTTTACCGGATGGATCAAAGTATGGTCACTGATTATCCGATCATTGATTGGACATCGCGGCCAGCAAAAAATATCAATATAAAATATCCTATGGCGGGTGATAAAATTCACGAAGTAACTGTAGGTGTTTACAATACAAAGACGCAGTCTGTTGTTTATCTTCAAACAGGACAGCCTGCAGAACAATACTTGACCAACATTGCCTGGAGCCCTGATGACAAATTTATTTATGTCGCTGTTTTAAACCGTGGACAAAACCATATGGAATTAAAACAGTTTGATGCACAGAAAGGTAACTACATCAGAACGCTTTTTGAAGAAAAAGATGATAAATATGTAGAACCATTGGTTCCCATATTGTTTTTGAAAAATGATCCGCAACAATTTATCTGGCAGAGTAACCGGGATGGCTGGAATCATTTATACCTATACAGCGCACAAGGGAAATTGATTAAACAATTAACTAAGGGTAACTGGGAAGTCTTAGAAGTGAAGGGTTTCGATGCGGCGGGTGATAATCTATTTTATGAATCTACTGAAGAGTCACCAATTACAAGGAACTTATATGTAGTCAATATCAAATCTGGGAAATCAAAAAGAATTACCTCAGGTTTTGCGATCCATAAAACAGAAGTAAGTACATCGGGAAATACAGTTCTTGATGGGTTTAGTTCAACGAAAAATCCAGGAACTGTTGTGCTGATCGAAGTGAAAAATGGATTAAAAAAACAACTGCTTCAATCTGTTAACCCCCTGGAAAACTATAAATTGGGAGTGTCTTCTATATTTACGATCCAAGGAAAATCCGGAGATCCGATTTACTGTAACCTGTTTAAACCTGTAGGAGTGGACAGCACTAAAAAATATCCGGTTATTGTTTATTGGTATGGAGGTTCACACGCGCAATTAATCCATGAACAATGGAATAGCGGAGCTGGTAATTACTGGTTTCAGTATCTTGCTGAGCAGGGATTTGTCGTGATGGTGATTGATACCAGAGGTAGTGATAACCGCGGTAAAGCGTTTGAACAGTCTATGTTCAGGAAAGTAGGAGATGTACAAATGGAAGATATGATGTCGGCTGTAGATTATCTGAAGAAACTGCCTTATACAGATGCTCAGAATATGGGCTTATTTGGATGGAGCTTTGGTGGATTCAATACGGTAGATTTTATGGTTAACCATCCTGGTGTATTTAAAGCAGCCGTTGCTGGTGGAGCAGTAACTAACTGGAATTTCTATGAAGCCATGTACACTGAACGTTATATGGATACTCCACAGGAGAATCCAGACGGTTACGCGGCAACAAACCTGACCAACCAAATCCAGAAACTGAAAGGTAAATTATTGCTGATTCATGGGTTACAGGATAACGTCGTGCTACAACAACATACAGTTGAACTGGTCAAAAAAGCTGTAGACGGTAATGTGCAAATCGATTATATGATTTATCCTGGTCACGAACATAATGTGATTGGTAAAGACAGAACACATCTTTATCAGAAAGTAACAGATTATTTTATGCAAAATCTTAAATAATATTCATGGTAGTATTGAAATTTTTTACGGAAAGATTAAAACTAAGATTGGTGGAAATGGCTGATCTTGAAGCGATTCATGTATTGCACCATTTAGCTGAAACCGATCAGTATAATACTTTGGGTATTCCTAAAGATCTGGAAGAAACAAATATAATTGTAGATGGATGGATTAATGACCATCAGAAAAAAACGATCAAGAATTATACTTTCGCTGTGGAGTTTGAAAAGGGTGGGTTTATTGGACTGGTTTCCCTTAAGTTATCTTCTTCTAAATTTAACAGCGCAGAGATCTGGTATAAAATTAATGTTGATTTCTGGAACCAGGGGTATGCTACTGAAGCAATCAGAGCAGTAATTAGGTTTGGATTTGACCGTTTGAAATTACATCGTATTGAAGCTGGTTGTGCAGTAGAAAACCTGGCTTCTATTCGTGTATTGGAAAAAGCTGGTATGACTCAGGAGGGCAGAAAACGACAAATTTTACCTTTAATAACAGGATGGATGGATAGTTTTGAGTACGCCATTCTGGATGAAGAGTGGAAAGCCTAAATATTTTCCTCGAAAAACCTTATTTTTGCATTTTAATCAGCACCTAATCAATGAGCATTTCTACTAAATACGATCCCGCCGAAACCGAAGATAAATGGTATAGCTACTGGCTATCGAAAAAGTTCTTTCATTCTGAACCAGATGAACGTGAGCCTTATACAATTGTAATTCCACCGCCAAATGTCACGGGTGTTTTACACATGGGCCACATGCTTAACAATACAATTCAGGATGTTATGATTCGCCGCGCTCGTATGCAAGGTAAAAATGCCTGCTGGGTTCCTGGAACTGACCATGCTTCTATTGCTACTGAAGCTAAGGTAGTTGCTATGCTGAAAGAAAGAGGAATCAGTAAAAAAGATCTGACCAGAGAAGAATTCATGGCTTATGCCTGGGAATGGAAAGAGAAATACGGAGGGATTATTCTTGAGCAGTTAAAGAAACTAGGTGCAAGCTGTGACTGGGACCGTACACGTTTTACCATGGAAGATGATCTTTCTGAATCAGTAATTGACTGTTTTATAGATCTGTATAAAAAAGGTAAGATTTACCGCGGTGTAAGGATGGTCAACTGGGACCCAGCGGGTAAAACAGCCGTTTCTGATGAAGAAGTAATCCGTAAGGAAGTAAATCAGAAGTTGTATTATATTAAATATTCAATCTCACCTGCTACAGGTGCAGATACTGAATTCTTAACAATTGCAACTACACGTCCAGAAACAATTATGGCGGATGCGGCGATCTGTATCAACCCGAATGATGAGCGATATACACATCTGAAAGGGAAAAAAGTATTTGTTCCGTTAATTAACCGTGAGATTCCAATTATTGAGGATGAGTATGTAACCATGGATTTTGGTACTGGCTGTTTAAAAGTAACTCCTGCGCATGATCTGAATGATTATGAACTAGGTCTGAAGCATAAACTTCCGGTAATTGATATATTAAACGATGACGGTACTTTAAATGAACTTGCCGTGATTCTGGTAGGTGAAGACCGTTTTATCGCCCGTAAAAAAATTGCCGTATTATTAGATGAAGCTGGTCATCTCGAAAAAGTAGAAGATTACAAATCACAAGTAGGGTTCTCTGAACGTACAGATGCAGCGATCGAACCTAAGCTTTCTTTGCAATGGTTCTGTAAAATGGACGAAATGGCTAAACCTGCTTTAGCTGATGTATTGAATGGTGATGTAAAACTTATTCCAGAGAAATTTACCAATACCTACCGTCACTGGATGGAAAATGTAAGAGATTGGAATATCAGCCGCCAGTTATGGTGGGGACAGCGTATTCCAGCCTGGTTTGATGATAAGGGTGACTGGGTAGTTGCAAAAACGAAAGAAGAGGCCCTAAATGAGTTTTTAAAACTTAAAGATATTGACGGTAAATTCACTGCAGAAGAAGCGAATGGCTTTAAACACCAGTTAGCTGCTTTTATCAGACAGGATGATGATGTACTGGATACCTGGTTTTCTTCATGGTTATGGCCAATATCAGTATTTAATGGCTTGAAAGATCCGGGAAATAAAGATATCAATTATTATTACCCAACGAATGACCTGGTAACAGCGCCTGAGATCTTATTCTTCTGGGTAGCGCGTATGATTATGGCAGGTCATGAGTTTATGGGTAAAAAGCCATTTACAAATGTATACCTGACCGGTATTGTTCGTGATAAACTAGGCCGTAAAATGTCTAAATCATTAGGTAACTCTCCTGACCCAATCGGTTTGATTGAGAAATATGGAGCCGACGGGGTAAGAGTAGGAATGTTGTTATGTTCTCCTGCCGGTAATGATCTGATGTTTGATGAGAGCTATTGTGAACAGGGAAGAAACTTTGCTAATAAAATCTGGAATGCTTTCCGTCTGGTAAAAGGATGGGAAGTTGATGAGACTTTGGCGAATCCTAATGAGCAGGCAATCCTGTGGTTTGAGAACCGATTCAATGAAGCACTTGCTGAGATTGAAGATAACTATAAACAATACCGTTTATCGGAGGCTTTAATGACTACTTATAAATTGGTTTGGGATGATTTCTGTGCCTGGTATCTGGAAATGGTAAAACCAGCATATCAGCATCCTATTGATCCTGCTTCATTGAAAGCAACAGTTGGTTTTTTTGAAAAGATTTTAAGCCTGTTGCACCCATTCATGCCTTTTATCACAGAAGAATTATGGCATGATGAGATATTTGGCACAAAAGGCGAAATGGACTGTATTATTGTGGCACCATATCCGGTAATTGGTACTGCTGATTTACCTTTATTGAAAGCTGTTGAAATAGTGAAAGGAATTGTTGCTGAAGTACGTAATATCCGTAACACGAAGCAGATTTCTCCAAAAGAAGGACTGCCTTTAAGTATCAAGGTTAATTCTGCTTTATCCTACGATAAATGGCTGACTATTATTTCTAAACTGGCTAATATCAATGGTGTTGATTTTGTAAATGACAAATTAACTGGTGCAGCTGCATTTATGGTTGGAAATGATGAGTTCTTTATTCAATTGAACGAGACAGTCGATGCAGATGCGGAACGCGAAAGGCTGAACGGTGAGCTTGTTTATTTACAAGGATTTTTGAAGTCTGTAGATGCAAAGTTGAGTAATGAAAGGTTTGTGCAGAATGCGAAACCGGAAATTATAGAGAATGAACGCAATAAGAAAGCAGATGCGGAAGCTAAGATGACTATTATCAAGGAGTCTCTTCTAAGTTTGTAAATTAATAATAGGAGAAGGGGCAGTATGGTTGAACATACTGCCCCTTCTTGTTTTCTACAACAGAGAATACTCTGGAAGTTCTTCAAAAAAATAGAATTGTGAGGCTATATGGTCAATCTGTGCGTAACAATGCTTCAGTCCATTAGTCACGACAAGCCATTTGGCTTTATGTACTGAATTATATCTGGCTGCCTGGTCAAATACCCCCTGAGAAATTTTAATTGACGGAGCTTTACACTCAATAACCATAATTCTCTCTCCTAAAGTATTAAAGATAACAATATCAGTACGCTTTTGCAGCTGATTTAAATTCAGCCCACCCTCAATTTGTATCAAGGACTTAGGGAACTTTTTATCTTTGATTAGATAATGAATAAAATGTTGTCTTACCCATTCTTCAGGGGTTAAAACCAGGTGTTTCTTCCGCACCTCATCAAAAATAAAGTACTGCTCTTCTTTCTGGGTTATCCTGAAAGGGTGATGCGGTAAGTTCAAAGCTGTAGGAGTAAATGCCATTTGTGCAAAAATAACCTTTAAAAATTAGTAATTAGCCGTTACATTTGGATAATTATGACTGCTGCTGATATTATCAAAGACCTCAAAGCTAAAAAATTCAAGCCTGTTTATCTTTTACACGGTGAAGAACCTTATTATATCGATCAGATTATTCACTATATGGAAGATCATATATTGAATGATATGGAGAAAGGTTTCAACCAAACTGTATTATATGGTAAAGATACGGATATGGCTACGATCTTAAATGCAGCAAAGCGTTATCCGATGATGTCGGACTATCAATTGATCGTTGTGAAGGAAGCGCAGGATCTGAGGTGGTCTAAAGAAACAGAAGGAAGCAGTAAAGAAGCGGAATTTATTCAGAATTATTTTGAGAAGCCACTGGATAGTACGATTCTGGTTCTGGGCTATAAATATGCGAATTTTGATAAACGTAAAAAGATATTCAAATCCATTACTAAAAGCGGAGTTGTTTTTCAGTCTGACCCGGTAAGAGATTATAAATTGGCCCAGTGGATTGAAGAGTTGGTCAAAGAAATGGGAGCGAAAATCGCGCCCCAGGCATCGGCCCTGATGGCAGAATATCTGGGTGCTGATTTATCCAAGATCTCTAATGAGATAGAAAAATTATTATTGAACATCAGTAAAGAAACAATTATTGATACCGATCTGGTACAACGGAATATAGGGATTAGCAAAGAGTACAATGTTTTTGAATTGCAAAAAGCACTGGCTTCCCGGAACGTGCTGAAATGTAATCAGATTATTAATTATTTTTCCGATAATCCTAAAGCTAATCCAATGGTGATGGTGATGGCGAACCTGAATAGTTATTTTTCCAAGATCCTGAAATATCATTATTTGCAGAACAAAGGTGACGCGGCTAAAGAATTAGGGGTAAACCCATATTTCGTGAAAGACTATGAAACTGCCGCCAGAAATTATAACCTCAATAAAACATTCGATATTATCAGTTTACTCAGAGAATATGATTTGAAAAGTAAGGGGGTTGACAGTACTGGTAATGTGACGGATGGAGAACTATTGAAAGAGCTGTTGTTTAAGATGATTCATTAAATGGAATAAACTGATTTTTTACTAAAGAGACCAATAAGATAAAAAGGGAGTAAAATCATTATGATTCTACTCCCTTTTTATCTTATTGGTCTCTTCTAATTAAGATTTAGGAAATGCATAAAAAGCAACTCCATGTCTTACCCAATATGAGTCGCCTTCTATATTTGGTGAGCAGTAATGATCTTTTCCTGATCTGTTTGTGTAATCATAGATAGGAATTGTACCAGAAACTTGTGTATTATAAGCATAAAATATAACTCCAAAATCACGGGTCCAATAACCATCAGTGAAACTACTTGTATATAAATTATCCGATTGATCATTTGGACGAAGATTACGGATAGCCACGCTGTTATTAACAGCGGTTTTATAAGCCATAAAGTTTACCCCTTCATTTCTCCAGTAACTACCCTCAGCCGTGGTAGTAGAAAGTAGATGCTGTCCGCCATTATATTTGACATACGAATAGATTGGAGTCAGTTGTGAAGAACAGTCAGATGTATAGTAATCACCATTGATTAGTGTTACGTAAAGTGCATGATCTTTGGCGTTCCGAAGTTTGTAAGCAATAACTTCACCTCTTGAATCGGGTCCCATATTAGCACTGTTTATTAAATAATCATGAAAAGCCTGCATGCCACCTATAGTTTTAGCCGCATCAGTGGATGATCCACCGATCACAGTGCCACTAATTTTCATATTATCCATAACCTCTTTTTGTTCTTGGGTGATGGTCGTACCACCACCAATTTTCCAAAAGCCAAAGGAGGCTTCAAGAGACTTATAAACACGTGTAGAATCAAATGAACTTTCAATCAGCAAATAAGCACTTCTTCCATAATCAATGGTAGAAATATAGACCGGAGCAACGGCGCCCTGAAAATTGGCTGGTTTATTAAATAAATTACCATCTGAAGGAATACTGATGTCTGCGGAGAAAAATTTCTGATAAATTTTTAACAAATAAAAGTTTCTTGTAGATGTCTGGCTTTCATCATAATTTCCGACAGAGCTAAAGAAGGTACTAAACTTTAAGTTGGCTTTTATTTTCATTTCTATCTCTTTTTTGGAACGAGCTTGTTCCAATTCGAAAGTGAAATTAGCAGGTTGCTGACCAACAATATTTGTACTCATAATCTCCTGCATAGAATTTCTGAAACTGGCAAGATCCGGAGAAATAGTTTTGCTGATAGGTCCATTTGAACCTTGTATTGAAACAGAATAGGTAACCGGCTTGCGTACATAATCTGATGGTAAAAATAAGGGTTTATAGGTGCCATTCTGAATACTTTCTCCATCCATTAAAGATCCAATGTACATAATATCTGTAGTTGGGTCTAATACATTTAACTTGTCAAATTGAGCAGACTGACTATGTAAAACTGGCACACAGCCTTGGCTAACTGTTCCATTGGCCGACATCATGCTGGTTTTTTTGCGGTTTATAGTATTTGATTTGGCAGTCTCAGGAATTTTTAAATCTTTAAACTGATTGGCTTCATTGGTAATTAGTTGATCGGTAATAGACGTAGGAGACTTAACTTCTTTTTTGCAAGCGTTAATGAGGAGTGTTAATGATAACAGTAAAGGAAATAGTTTTTTCATATATGTATTTTTTTTTTGCGAATTTATATTTTTTGTATGGTGTATTAAAATTTTTGATTAATTTTTTTTATTTATTGTGTGTTTTGTTTGCGATAATTGGCAATTATTTATGATGGTGTATTGTATTTTATTGAAAATCAATTTGTTATGTGAATTAATTCGCCCTCAATGACCAGAAGTAGGCTTAGCCGGTTTCTGTGTTTCACAAGCATGCTGTTATTCATATTCATCTCTGCTTCAAGATTTGCTGCTCAACAGTGTTTCCTTCGGATAGACGAAACAAAAATTAGCACTGATTCATTAAATAACTACCTCCCGGAATTGATGCGTAGGGCTAAAGTACCAGGACTGGCGATTACCGTTTTTAATCAGAACAAGATCATTTATACCCATACCTTTTGGTATAGTCGTGCTGATCAAAAAAAACATTAAAATCAATCACAAATATTTACGGTGCTTCCTTGAGTAAATGTGTCTTTGCCGTTTTAGTACTGAAACTGGTCGAACAGGGTAAGATAGATTTGGATAAACCGTTACAGGATTATCTTCCGAGACCTATTTATGAATATAAGAAGCAGAGAAGATGGCATGACGATTACAGTAGCTTAAAAGGAGATATCCTGTTTTCAAAGATTACTGCCAGAATCTGTCTTGACCATACTTCTGGTTTTCCGAATTGGAGATGGGATATGCCCGATGAAAAATTAAAGGTAATACAGCAGCCGGGAAAAAGGTATAGTTATTCTGGAGAAAGCATGTTCAAAGAATTGTTGGAACTGACGATCGCTGATAAATTTACGCCCCGGAAGTGGGAACGGTATTTTCCTTATCAGGATTTATAATTTATTTAACCACTTATCCTTTCACTTTTGTTAGTTTTGGCTTTGAATAAACAAGCTCAGGAAGACGGGCCATTTTAATCCATATTTCTTCCTGTATTAACTATACAGATACGCAATGAATTATTTCTTAGTCAAATCAGAACCTTTTAAGTACAGCTGGGAACAGTTTAATAAAGACGGACGTACCTTTTGGGATGGTGTACGCAATTATCAGGCGCGCAACAATCTCAAATTGATG
This sequence comes from Pedobacter sp. PAMC26386, assembly GCA_014302835.1. GTDB lineage: Bacteria > Bacteroidota > Bacteroidia > Sphingobacteriales > Sphingobacteriaceae > Pedobacter. The sequence continues at coordinate 3,600,047 of CP060294.1, read as the reverse complement.
AAAGAGGGAGATCTTGTACTTTTCTATCATAGTAACGAAGGAAAACATGTGGTGGGGATTGCTAAAGTGGTAAGGGAGTTTTATCAGGATCCGACAACTGATGATGCGAACTGGGTTGTGGTTGACCTTGTTCCGGTAGAAACCTTAAAGCACCCGGTTACCCTGGAGCAGGTTAAAGCAGAAGAAAGTCTTAAAGATATTTCACTGGTAAGACAAGGTCGCCTTTCTGTGATGGAGCTGAAAGCTACAGAATTTGATAAAATATTAGAGATGGGCAGTTAAGCAGTAGCTTCTGCTTTTACCATTTTTTTGCTGGCCAGCAGGCCTATGCTCATCACTAAACTTGAACCCAATACCACAAGGAACAAGAAAGAAGTACCTATCTCCGGCAGTCTTAATGACGGAGGTAAATTATAATATAATAAGATACTGATCAGTCCGCGGGGAGCAATTACACTCTCCGTTCCACTGTTCTCTTTTCTGAATAATTTCAGATAAATAATCCGGATCAGATAAATCGTCATCAGAATAAATATGCCGTTCATGATCGTTATACTATTGTTCAACTCATAGATATTCATTGTAAAACCAAAGATTACAAAGAAAAAGGTACGAATGATAAAAGCAGTTTCTGCAGATAACTGATGAAGTTGTTCCAGGTCTTTTGATAAGTTTTTATAGATGAAAAGGCTTCGGAAATAGAAATGTTCAATGGCATCTGCGTTATTGAGAAATAACCCAAAGGAGAGCACGAGTACCAATGATGATAAATGGTACGATTGCCCCACTGCATAAACCAGAATGAGAATGGAGATGATCAGGAAAAACTTAATATGATGAGATATCTTTCCCATCAGGTACAAAAGTAAGATACAGGAGATAATTGAGAGTACAATGATGAGCAGTGTGCTTAGCCCTAATCCTGTGAACGAAGAGATAGAGATATGAGGATTGGAAACTGCAAAGTTGAATAAGATAATTCCCAGAATGTCTGAAAAAGAGGATTCATAAATAATAAACTCTTTGCTTTGTCCGGTCAATGCTGCAGCAGATGGTATGGCTATCGCAGAACTGATTACACTAAAAGGTATGGCGTTCGTAAAACAGCGGTAAAAGTCTTCTCCGGTGATCTGATGGATGATCAGTGTAATTACTGAGACAGTAGCTGCCAGGATAAAAAAAGCGGAGAGAAAGGCTCCTCTGATCAGTTTATTCTTTTCCCGCTCATACTTGAGTTCCAGTGCTCCTTCAAAAACGATTAAGATCAAACCAACAGTACCTAGAGTTGGCAGAACCTTTAAAAAATCGAAAGTCTGAAAATGCAGCTGGTCTACTAATACGCGTAAACCTATTCCTAATAAAAGGAGTAATAGAACAGAGGGTAGTTTTGTTTTACTGGCAACTAAATCAAACAAATAAGAAAATATGACCAGTCCGCTCAGAATAATCAATGTAGTGTACGTGGTCATATAATTCGTTTAGAAATACTACTCGTTGAAGAATAAAGCCTTCAATTCAATAGCATCGTTAGCTTTCATTTTGCCGGCTAAGATCAGACGTAATTGTCTTCTTCTTAATGCACCTGCAAATAATTCAATTTCATCTTCTGTTTCAGGTAACAACTCAGGGACAGGAATTGTTCTGCCACTTTGGTCTACTGCGACAAAAGTATAATAGGCTTCGTTTGATTTAACACGAGTTCCTGAAGGAATATTTTCTGCCCACACATCCATTCTTACTTCTACAGAAGTATGAAAAGCACGGGTTACTTTGGCTTCAATCGTAATTACATCACCTAATTTAATAGGCTGTTTAAACGATACGTTGTCTACTGAGGCCGTAACTACAATCCGGTTACAGTGTTTCTGTGCAGAAATCGCTGCAGCGATATCCATCCAGTGCAGTAACCTGCCACCCATTAAATTATTTAGCGTATTGGTGTCATTGGGTAGAACCAACTCATTCATGACCGTGAATGAATTTTTGGGATTTTTAACTATTGTGCTCATATTGCTACAAAAGTAAACAAAAAGTGAGACATGGTGTTACTCTATTGTTTCCATCTAATTAAGCGTCTATTTTATTTATGAGCAATCAAACTCTGATACAGTATTTTCACTGGTATTATAATGAAGAAGAAAAACTATGGCATAAAGCTGCAAATCAAGCTCCCTTTCTCAAGGAAATAGGGATTTCCGGGGTCTGGTTTCCACCGTCCTATAAATCTACAGAAGGTGCAAATTCTGTAGGTTATGATAGTTACGATTTGTATGATTTAGGTGAATTTGATCAGAAAAATAGCTTGCCTACCCGATATGGAACTAAAGAAGAGTATCTGCAGGCCATCAATGCATTGCATGAACAGCAGATTATAGTGCTGGCTGATGTGGTTTTTAATCACAAGGCAGGGGGTGATGAACTAGAAAAAGTCGCTGTGCGAAGGGTAGCAACGGATAACAGAGAAGAATATACTTCTGATGTTTTTGAGATTGAGTCCTGGACCAGGTTTACCTTTCCGGGCAGACAAGGCAAATATTCAGAATTTATCTGGGATAAAAGTTGTTTTAGTGGAATTGACTGGGCTGAAGATTTAAAGGAAACGGCTATATTCTCTATACAAAATGAATATGGTGAGGGTTGGGAAGATGTGCCTTCTAAGGAACTGGGGAATTATGATTATTTGATGTTCAATGATATTGAGTTCAGAAATCAGGCTGTCTGTGAAGAATTAAAAAGGTGGGGAGAATGGTATTATGAAACTTGTGGTGTTGATGGGTTCAGGCTGGATGCAGTCAAACATATTGCTCCTGACTTTTTGAATGAATGGCTCGATCATATGAAGGCAAAGTTCGATAAAGACTTTTTTATTATTGGCGAAAATTGGGTAGTAGATGATGTAATCCATTTGAGAAATTATATTGATCTATCCGGAGGCAGAATGCAACTTTTTGATTCTATGCTGCATCTTAATTTTTTTAAAGCCGGAAATGCTGGTGATGCTTATGATTTGAGTAAGATCTTTGAAAATACATTGGTAGAATCTCATCCGAATTTATCGATTACTTTTTTAGATAACCATGATTCTCAGCCCCTACAAGAACTTCAGGCTTATGTGGAGTTTTGGTTCAGGCCGTTAGCTTATGCAATAATACTTTTAAGGGAGCAGGGCATACCTTGTGTTTTTTACGCAGATTTATACGGTGCTAAGTATAGTGACAAGGATGAAGAAGGGAATGAGGCTGAAGTAGAATTGGTAACGATAGAAAGTCTTCCCTTGATGACTAAAATCCGCAGGGATCTGGCTTATGGTTTTCAACGTGATTATCTGGATCATCCAAATTGTATCGGATGGACAAGGGAGGGAATAGCTGAACTGGAAAAATCAGGTATTGCTGTAGTCTTAAGCAATGGAGAGGATGGTGCGAAAAAAATGGAGATGGGTATTGGTCATGCCGGCAAGGTATTTATTGATGTGATGGGATACAGGCACGAAGAAATTACTATTGATGAAAACGGCTGGGCAGAATTCTTTTGTGAAGCAGGCAGTGTATCAGTCTGGATCACAAAAGATAGCTAACTATTTTTTCTGCAGATTATTGAACAGGCTATATCCGATGAGTTCATCCCATCTGCTGCCAGGTCTGCGGAAGTATACAAAAGCCTGGTAGTTGTTTTCAGTTTCAAAGAAAGAACCTTCCAATACCGTATAGTCTATTTTTCCCGTCGTATTATCCTTCCATACATATTGATAGTCATATAAGCCCTGTTTTAAATACATGCTGGCATAAAACTTCTTTTTAGAAGCAACATAACTCAACTTGTTTTCTTCAGTGAGGGTATAATTGTTAAACCTGCCAACTACATAGATGTCGCCATTAGCGCCTGGTGCAGACGTATTCAGGCTGAATTGAACATGACCATAGTCACTATCTGTATCGTTGTCTTTATTATCCTGATTACGAATAAAGAAAGCGCCATTTTCATCAATCTGCTGAGTATATTTCAAGGCAGTGCCATTCAGGTCTGTAAATAAGATCAGGTTATTGGTGCTGTCTGTAAATTGATCGGCTACATGTTCACCTTTATAGCGCAGGCTGCGGAAATCAAATTTTCTGAATTCATTACTGCCCTTAAAATCATTCCCATCTATATCATTATAAACCAAAGAACCTGGTTTAACATAAGTAGGTTTAGTATTCAATTTTGAAGTGAGCGGATTTCCATTCTGCATTAAAACCAGTTTAATATCCTGATATGGATTTTGTATTGGCTTTTGATGAAGTATAGTAATATTTACTTTTTGATTGCTGAACCTTAGTGCGACCTCATTACTTGGGATCACTTCTGATTGAATATTAACCTGCTGATCATATATATAAAAACGCTGTGAGATTACAGGCTTAGTCACATCACCATTTTCATAGACTTTTAACAGGTAATTACCAGAAATCTTAGGTTTGATCTGTTCATTTGGGAAATTAAGGGTGTAATGGGTAAACTTCTGAAGTGTTTTTGAAGAGTAGGCATAATCAATGATCCGATCTTCATTCATCCCGTCAAGGTAATCCAGCGCTGATAAACCTGATGGTTTCCAGTCATAGGTACAGTGTTCTACTGTATACCAGTAATTTTTGCTTCCGCCTCTCAGGTCGTCAAAAGAAAAGCTGAGTTTCTCAGTAGTTTGAAGCGCAATGGCCGGAATGGATTGCTCTTTTTGTGTATTGTAAAGTTGTACAGTTTTGATTTGTGTAGAATAAACTTTGTTATCGTACGTAAATTCCTGCTGTGCCTGCACTTGGTGCAGACTAAACAAACATAAAAAGAGCAATATTCCGGATTTAATCATATTTTTATTCTAATTCCATGATTTCAGCTGCAAGATTTTCCCATTTACTTTGGGCAGTCTCTAACAGTTGTTTTGAAGTAACATATTTTTTATTTGCTTCAGCAAGTTTAGCCTGATCGCTATAGACAGATTCGTCTGCGAGTTCAGTTTCAATAGCCTTCACATTTTTTTCTAACTCTACAGTTTCCAGTTCGACTTTCTGTAACTGATCATTCAGCTTTTTCAATTGCTGCTGACTGCTTACGGTAACGGGCTTAGCTTCTACCTTAGGCTTTACTTCTTTCTCTGCTTTTACAGGGATGCTTTTTGCAGGTGGAATCTCTCTTTTACTATTCCAAATTTCATACTCTGCATAAGTACCCGGGTATTGTTTGATTTGTTCTTCTTCGATAAACCAGATTTTATTGGCTACATTATCTAAGAAGTACCTATCATGGGACACTGCAATGAATGTACCTTCAAATTGTTTCAAAGCTTGAATCAGGATGTTTACAGATTGTATGTCCAGGTGATTCGTAGGCTCATCCAGAATAAGGAAGTTAGAGTCTGTGGTTAATGATTTAGCCAAAGCAACCCTTGATTTTTCCCCTCCTGAAAGGACTTTGATTTTCTTAAACACATCATCTCCTGTGAAAAGGAAACAACCCAGAATAGAACGAAGTTCAGTATCCGTATGTTTAGGAGCAAAAGCCTGTAATTCTTCAAGAATAGTGTTGCCCAGGTGTAAAGACTCCAGCTGATGCTGTGCAAAGAATGTAGTCGTTACATTATGCCCCGTTTCACAAGATCCTTCGAAAGTTTCAACACCAGCAACCATTCTTAATAGGGTAGACTTACCCTTACCGTTGGCACCAATTAAAGCAATTTTATCTCCTTTTTCAATGACAGCTTCTGCATTTTCCAGAATGTCAATGTTAGGATATCTCTTCGTCGCGTTTTCAATACGGATTACGTGACGGCCAGAAGGCTTGGTGAACTTAAAGCTGAAGTTTACAGTAGGATTGTCATCATCCACATCATCTACACGCTCCATTTTATCAAGCGCTTTCATACGGGACTGCGCCATTTTAGCTTTACTCGCTTTCGCTCTGAAACGTTCAATCAGTCTTTCTTCCTGTTTGATTTTAGCCTGCTGGTTCTTGAATTCTCCTTTTTGAATTTCTCCACGTAAAGATTTCTCTTCCAGATAGAAGGTATAGTTACCCGCATAGGTAGTTAATTTTCCTTTGCGGGATTCCACTGTACGGTTTACAATTTTATCCAGGAAGTATCTATCGTGAGATACAATTACAATTGCACCTTCAAATCCAGCTAAATAAGTTTCCAGCCATTTGATGGAAGGTAAATCCATGTGGTTGGTTGGCTCATCCAGTAACAGGATGTCTGGAGTTTGTAACAGGATCTTTGCTAACATTACACGCATTCTCCATCCCCCGGAAAAAGTATTCAGCGGGCGGTGTTGATCTGCTGTACTAAATCCTAAACCTGCAAGGATTTCATTTGCTTTATATTCAATGTTATAGCCGTCTAATGCTTCAAACTCCTGTTGTTTATCGCTTAGTTTGTATAAGACATCTTCAGAATAATCTGTTTCTATTTTTTTTAAAAGTTCTTCAATCTCATCATGGATCTGGTTTTGGCGCTCAAAAGCCTCCATGGCCACATGTAAAATGGTATGGTGAGATTCATACGAAAGTAAATCCTGGTTCAAATAGCCTATTTTTAAATCTTTAGACATTGAAATTGACCCGGATGAGGGTGCGTATTCTCCTACTATTATTTTTAAAAGGGTAGATTTTCCCGTTCCATTGGCGCCAATAAGGCCAATTCTTTCTCCCGGTTTGATGTGCCAGTTCGCCTCGTCGTATAAAGCCCGGGAACCTATAAGGAATGTTAAGTCGTTTATCGAAATCATGTTGGTGCAAAAATACAATTTTTAGGCGCATATTGTTTGAACACAGTGCATATAGCAAAGAAATTCTACGTTTTTATTACAAGATCATGCTATTTTTGTCCTAAAAGATGGATACAGCAATTGTAATCCTATAAAATCGTTCCTATCTTCGCCCTATGTATCGTTTAATTAAGCCTTTGTTTTTTAAGTTCGACCCTGAAAAAGTTCATTATTTCGTAGTCCAGAGACTGAAATGGTTTCATGAACATTTTCCGTTAGGCAAAACTATCATCAGAAGTAGTTTTGATATTCATATCAAAGGGCTGGAACGTGAAGTTTTTGGTGTTAAATTCAGAAATCCTGTAGGTCTTGCAGCCGGGTTTGATAAAAATGGCGAATATATTGAAGCATTAAGTGATCTTGGTTTTGGTTTTATTGAGGTGGGCACGGTAACACCGCTTCCTCAGCCGGGTAATGATCAGCCAAGGATGTTCAGATTAGCTGAAGATGAGGCCATCATCAACAGGATGGGTTTCAATAATAAAGGAGTTGATACTCTTGCAGAACGTCTTCGGGTTTTAAAATTAAAAGATAAGAGTATTGTTATCGGCGGGAATATTGGAAAGAATAAAAACACGCCAAATGAGGATGCGGTTTCTGACTATGTGAAATGTTTTGACCGCTTATTTGATGTGGTTGATTATTTTGTTGTTAACGTAAGCTCTCCGAATACACCGGGGTTACGGGCTTTGCAAGAGAAAGAGCCTTTGACTTTATTACTTAAAACTTTACAGGAACGTAACCATAAGGATGGGATTTCCAGGCCAATCTTACTTAAGATTGCACCGGACCTGACTAATGAGCAACTGGATGATATAGTAGAAATTGTCATGGAGGCGGGTATTGCCGGGGTTATCGCCACCAACACAACAGTTGACAGGACTGGTTTAATTACTGCAGCAGAGATCTCTAATGAAGCAGGTGGCTTAAGTGGTAAACCTTTAACTATACGCTCAACAGAAGTAATCAGGTACTTATCTCAGAAATCAAATAAAGCATTCCCAATCATCGGTGTGGGAGGGATTCATTCTCCGCAGGATGCAAAAGATAAATTGGAGGCTGGTGCTTCGCTAGTACAATTATATACTGGTTTTATTTATGAAGGACCAGGTATCGTAAAGAGAATTTGTAAAGCATTGGTTTAAGAAAAACCAATGCGCATAAAAAAACCGTTCTGAATATTCAGAACGGTTTTTTTATGTTTTTGAACTTTAGAACTTATGCTCTTAAAGCTGCAGAAAGTTGATCTAATAAAAGATTGTTTTTAGCTAACTGATCTTTTTTAGGTTGTTGTGAACGACTACCTAATTCAATGTTTGTAGCTAGTTTCAAAGTTTTAACTTCTAAACGTGAAGTCGTTTTATTCTTTCTGTCTTTTCTTTTTAGTCTTGTAACTGCCATGGTCTTAACCTTTAATTTTTTAATTTATTATAAATCTGAGGTCGAGAGCGGATTCGAACCGCTGTACGAGGTTTTGCAGACCTCTGCCTAGCCACTCGGCCACTCGACCTGTTGAAATTCAGGTTGCAAAAATAGCAATTAATAGTTAATGTGCAATTTATTTTTGCAAATTTCTACTAATATCTGCACAAAAGATTGCTGCGGACACCGCAACGTTCAATGACTCAGCCTCTCCAACTCTTGGAATAGTTACCGGATTATTTATCAGATTACTTACTTCCGGGCTCACTCCTTGTCCTTCATTACCTAAAATAACCAGTCCTTCGGTTCCCCATTTGGTTTCATAAAGACTATTTCCGTCTAACATTGCACCAAAAACAGGTAGTTTAATGTCTTTTAACCATACAGGCAGATCATGATAACTTACATTCACTCTGCATAGCGAACCCATGGTTGCCTGTACTGTTTTTGGATTGTAAACTTCTACAGTATGCAGTGAGCAAATTACATTTTTAAATCCAAACCAGTCTGCTGTCCGGATAATTGTACCCAGATTTCCTGGATCCTGTACTCCATCAAGGACCAGGGAGAAATTGTTATTCAGGGTCCTTTTGTCAAAGGCAGTAGTTTCAGGTATATTCACCAGTGCCAGAATACCTTGTGGAGCCTGTAAAGTACTAATCTTCTCTAATTCCGTGTTGTTTACTTCAAATAACTTTATATTTGAAGGTAATTTAGGTAGTAAGGATTGGTATTGGGCCAGAAAATAGATGCTATGAATCTGGTAATTGGAAGGGACAAATTCAACTATTGATTTTATTCCTTCAATAATAAACAACCTCTGCTCTTTACGGTACTTTTTTTGATGTAACGATTTTATAAAACTTATCTGAGACTTTGAAAGCATATTCTATTTATAAAAAGAAATTCCAGTTTCCCGCAATATTACTATTTATTATTCTTTTTGCTGCTGCTTGTTCCTCTACAAAATTTATTGAAGAGAATCAATCGATCGTAAAAGTGGTGGAAATTGACAGTATTCCTTCCAGGTATAAAGAAGAAGCATTGAATTATATTCAGAAAGATATTCGCCCCGCATCCAGATTAGGAATCAATGTTGGATTGTATAATGTTTTTTATACTTTATTCAAAACAAAGTCGGTAGGTAAGAAAGCGCCTGTTCTGGATAGCACGTTGGTTGAAATTTCCAGAGGTCAAGTCGAAAAATATCTCAAAAGCAAGGGATATTTTATGGCTAAAGTAAGAACTGAAATTAAAGTGAAAAACCAGCGCGCACAGGTAGATTTTATTGCGACTCCGGGACCTGCTTTTTTTATAAATAAACTAAGTTATACGATTCCTGATCCGGCAGTCAGGCAGCTTTACATGGATAGAAAGACATTTAGCAGCCATTTACATGAGCGTATACAATATGATGATGACTCCCTTTCTCTGGAAAGAGAACAGATTTACCAGATGATGAAACAGCATGGATATTATGATTTTGCACGGCCTTATGTGAGATTTGAAGTTGATTCTTCACTGAATAAAAGCGAGGCCAATGTGGGGCTTTTTATCGATACCCCTGCAACTGGAAAGCATATCCAGTATATGATAGGTGAAACTAATGTAATTGTAGCCCCCTCAACTGAAGGTTTTACAGATTCAATCACATTAAATCCCCGTATTTATAAAGGGCTCCGTTTTACAGATATGTCTAAACGTTTTAGAAGAAACCCAGTTGTTCGCTATGATTTCTTAAAACAGGGTGAAGTATATGACGTGACTAAGGAAAGTTTGACTTATGATCGTTTATATGAGCTTAATGTCTTTAAAAATGTTAAAATTGAATATATAAAACCTAAGGATAGTTCAAATATACTGAACCCTTTGATTCAGCTGACACCGCAGAAACGGATGAGTAACCGGGTTGAGGGAGAAGTTCCATTCAATGCTGGTACAGTGGGCTTTACCGTGAGTAATACCTATACCAATAACAACATTTTCAGAGGGGCAGAACGTTTTGAGTTCCAAGTGAAAGGCGGACTTCAATCCAGAGTCGGACAAGGTGGCTCATTGTTTAGTGATATCTACCAGCGCGATTTTTCTATGAGTGCTAACCTGGCAGTGCCAAGGCTGATGGTTCCGTTTAATATTCCACTCATGGGGAAAAACGGAATGCCTTTTACTACATTTTCAACAAGTTATATTTTCTCATTACAAAAAGACTTTTTTGTACGCCGGGTTTTATTGAACTCTGTCACCTATGACTGGGTTGAGACTAAATCAAAGCTGCATTCATTTACCCCACTGAACTTTGAATATAGATTTGGAGGTTTACTGATCGACCTGACAACCCCTGAAGGGCAGGATATTTATTTCAAAAATTTATATAATATTCAATTGCTGACAAGAAGTGATCTTACGGTAGGGATGAAATATGCCTATTCACTAAATGCGAACAAGCTATTACTGAATAAAAGTTTTATTTATTTTAGGGGAAATATAGATATCGCAGGAAATATGCTGGATGGTATTTCAAGAATTATTGATACACAGCACGATCCCTCTAAGGGGGATTATGCCAAAATTCTTGGGCTACCTTTTAACCAGTATGTTCGTCCTGAAGTTGATATACGCTGGTATAAAAGTCTAGGAGTTGATAAACAATTTATAGCCAGAATTAATGGAGGTGTTGGTGTTGCTTATGGTAATTCTGTTGCCATTCCTTTTGAAAAGTTGTTTTTTGCTGGTGGTGCCAGCGGTGTTAGGGCCTGGCAAGCCAGAACTTTAGGTCCTGGGAATTATAATCGCGGTAATACCCTTACTACCGAAGAGTTAAGAAAGATAACATATGGCATTGATCAGTTAGGTCAGATGCATATTGAGGCCAACCTGGAATACCGGTATAAATTAATTAATAATTTTTTCGGTGCAAAGCTTAAGGGAGCAGTATTCCTGGATGCGGGAAATGTCTGGAACATTTCTCCAGGTAATCCGAATCCGGAAACTTATTTTAAATTCAAAAATCTGGGTAACCAGATTGGTGTGGGTACAGGAATGGGACTCAGGTATGACTTGCAGTATTTTGTATTCAGATTTGATGTTGGTCTTAAATTGAGAGATCCCCAGTTTGCCCCGGAAGATCAGTGGGTTATTGGAAAGTTGTTTAGTGGTAGAAGTGAGTTTCAGAGAACATATAATGCTGCAAACAGTCCGGATACTTATCGATTCTTCCAGTATAATTTTGGTATAGGTTTGCCGTTCTAGTTGTGGTAAGGTGGCTATTACACCCAACTTATAATTCATTAAAAAATCGCAGTTATTATAAGGTTAAAACCGTCTTAGTACCCTCACTAGTAAGTAGTCGTTACCTAATCAAGACCGTTTAGTGCGGTATTAAATCTCCTTAAAACACCATCATTTAAGATGCAAATCCTTCTTGTTTTAAACAGGATATTCTGATAAAGTTAGTTATTGTTTTTTTAAAATGCTTTTTTAAGCGTATCAAATATAGTTTCAAAGAAGGTTGATAAATTCAGACCACTACTGTGATTGAAATAAATAAAGATAAGCAGTATGATCACCGCGTAGATAATGAGTTTTCTAAAAGCGAAGGCGATGAAAACCAACAATAACGGGAAAAGAATCATCCACAGGCTATTAATCGTGAAAGGGTTCAGGCTTCCTTCTTTTTTGTAAACATATAGCAGTTTACTATGAGTGCCTTTGTCGTTCTGATGTTTAACATAGACGAAGGCTGATTTGTCGATTTGCAATGGCAGGATCGCGACACCGTCATTGAATTTAAGGGTTTGTGTAAAACCACTAATGGTAAAGGTATAGAGGCCGTTTATCTTTTCCAGCGGCTGATCAAGGGAATCTGCTGCAATAATAGCCAGCTTGCTGTTTTTTAACAGGCTTTCCTTAACAATGAAATTGTTGATGTCTGCTTTTTGAGCGTATCCTGTGCTGGAAATTAATAGAAATAATAAGCAGTAGTATATTGTTTTCATTGTTTTTGTTTGTTTTTATCCAAGGGCCGCAGCGAAGGGCTAATTACTCAATGGAGCGTTTGTTGTAAATGAGATACCCCAAATGTAGTAAAACGCCGTTTCTTTTTATCGGATCATCATATAAATTATAGCTTAAGCTGACGGGGCCAACCGGAGTATGGTAAACAAGGCCTGCGGTTCCGGCATAATGGATATGATTAAAAACGGGTGTATTGCTAACTTCCTGAAAGCCATCTTGTGCAAATTCCTGGTAAGGCATGAAAAGGAATGCTTCTACCCGCAGGTCTAAGTTCTTGCGGATATTATAGATGTTTTTTAATCCGCCTGCAAGGTAAGTTCTTGCTCTGAATTTTTCGAGGAAGAGAGATCTGCTGTCCTGCAACGGATAAAAAGCGGGAGCTACAAGTAGGGTCGAGTAGTAATTTGAAAAAAGAGGCTGAGTAGAAATTACCCCTTCTACCAGATAGCCCAGGGTGTACTTTCCTTGATGAAAGAAGTAATTCTCATCACTTAATTTAATATTTATCCATTCTCTCTGCTTCTCATTTTCTTCAATACCAACAGGCACTCCGCTATTTCTGGAGATATTGCCAGGGGTGTAAGACTCCATTCCGGTGAAGTAATTAGCACTGAGCAGGAAGTTTCTTCCGCGGGTGGCATATTGTTTACGGTTAAAGGTATTTTGCTCAAAGGAGAGGGTAGATCTTAATCCGTTGAATACAGTCTTATCCAGAATGTCTCCAATGTTAAATGTATTGGTTGGACTATAGTGGTCATTGTTGTTGATGAATGATGTACTGAGTGTAATTCTGGTGTTCCGGTTCAGTGGAATTCCTCCCTTGAGCTCAATCTTTCGGTCTGACTGTTCAATGTAAGTAGGGTGTGGGTTTTCAATGAAAATCTGGCTGGTATTGTAAAAATTAAAGTGATTATAGGTCATTTCTCCACTTAAAAAGAACGGGAGTTTTGACGGGTAGTCAATACGGCCGTTGATCTGAACAGATTCGTAAAAACGGCCTGAATAGAAATTTGTACCAAAGGTATAGGCTTTGCGGTCAAGGTAATTGTACTGTAGGCCAAGAAAGACATTACTGATAGGTCTGCTGGAGATATTACCACCCAGATCAAGTTTAAAGCTTCTTTTAGGTTTTGCAATAATTTCAAAAGTATAACTGTCAGATGATGGATTATAGCTGATCTTTGGATAGATAGTCTCAAATGTTTCATCTGCAACCAATTTGTAATAGCCTTGCCTGATGTCGGCTAAATCAAAGGTCGGCTTGTCACTTTTGAATAAGCGCTCGATATACCTTTTTTGCTGGCTGTTTACTCCGGTAACTTTTACCTCATTAAATACCAGCTGGATATTCCGCACAAATGGGACCACCTAATGGTGCAATGTATCCCACCAAGTTCGGGGTCGGAACCTGTCGCTATTAAGCGAGAATGGTGTGTGTAAACCTAATGATTTTTTTTATTCCTCAGAGACTTTCCAGTTAAAGTAATTCTATGTGCAGAAGCTGACAATCTGTCCATTATTGCATCGGCTAACGTTGGTTCATCAATGAAAGTATACCAGCTGTCTGTAGGGAGCTGAGAAGTAATGATGGTGGCCCCATTACCATACCTGTCCTCCAGGATATCCAACAGTGCAATCCGAGCATCATTGGTGAGTTCTTTGAGTCCAAAGTCATCCAGTATGAGCAAGCGGTTGGCTGAAATACCCTTTATCCACTTCAGGTAAGTTCCATCCAGCCTGGCCTGGGCCAGCGCCTCCAGAAACTTGTTCATGCTAAAGTATAAGGTTCGGTATCCAAGCAGGCAGGCACTGCGTCCCAGAGCGCAGGCCAGAAAACTTTTACCGCAACCAGTCGCACCGGATATGAGTACATTTTGTCCTTTTTCAATGAACATTCCATCAGATAATCTCAGTACCTGTTCCCTGGTAATTCCCCTTTCCGCATTACAAAGTATGTCTTCAGGGAGGGCATGATAACGGAGCTTACTCACTTTAAGCAGCATTTTTGTGCGGGTGTGGTCCCGGTGCTCTACCTCTGCCTGGGTGATTATCCCTAACAGGGAGTGCACATCCTGCAGCTCGTGTACAGGAAGTGAAAGAATGGCCTCGTAACGTTTAGCCATCCCATTTAGTTTGAGCGTTTTTAACTGCCCTAATGTGTTTTGTGTATTCATTTTTAAAGTGTTTTTTAGTTGTTATGATAGGTTTCCGGACCTCTTAGGTTGACATGAACCGGAATACGGTATTCCTGACAGGGTTGATCTTCCAACTGATCCATATTGTTCTCCAGGATGTTTTTTATAACTGTATAGCGGAACTTTGATCCTTTTAATCCTCTTTTACAGGCCGCTTCGGTACGAATGGGACCATAGGCCTTGATCAGCCGGAGTATGCCCATGCAAGAGGAATAGGCCTGCTCAATAACCTGCTTGCTTTCCATGATTTTCATCATGAAGTCATAAGTGCTGGGGCCATTATCCGTTGCTTTTTGCAGGTAATATTCCGGGCTCCAGCCACGCTGCGCTGAGAATGCCTGATGGGATTCTGGCATGTGTTCCTTAATAGTGGTATAGTGATGGCTCCGGTAACTTCTGGTGTGCAGGGCAATCCGGTGGCTATCGTGGTAGATCTCAACGGTGTCAGCACAATATGTAATACGCACCTCTTTACCGATATAGCGGCAGGGAACGCTGTAAAAGTGCCAGTCTTCACCAACAATTACATGGTAGTTCTTCTGAACTTTTGATTTTGTATAGTGTTTGATCGTATAGCTCGATTGGGGAAGTGCCTGTAAATGTGACTTTTCCTGTTCCATGAATAATTCTTCACGACTGATGGTCTTTTTCTGAAAGTTCATTTTATGATGCAGCTCCAACTTCTCTTTTATGGCCTTATTCAGCTCAGCCAGGCTATAGAAAGTCTGGTTCCGTAACGTAGCATAAATACGCAGGTAAGCAATCTTCACCGAGTTCTCTACGGCTGGCTTATCCTTTGGCTTGTAGGGCCTTGAGGCATATAAAGCAATGTTGTTGTGGCTGGCCCATTGTGCTAACATATCTGTAAAGGTTGGCTCATACCTGCAGCTCTTGGTTACCCATTGCTTCATGTTATCCGATTTGGCACCTAATGGTACCCCACCCAGATACTCCAGGGTATTATTCAATGCTTTTACTACCTGGGGAAGTTTTGCATTCGGTAAGGCTTCCACATAACCATAGCTGCTGAAGGGCAATGCAGCGATAAAAACAGGACAGGCTACGAGCTCTCCGGTTAAAGTATCCACATAATGAAGCGGGGCTCCTGCAAAATCAACCTGCATCATCTCTGCTGGACGGTGTTCAAAACGCATTACAGCATTACGAACTTTATTATGCTCCCGTAAAAGTTCACAAAACATGGAGTATTTATAGCCCGAAGGATTGTCTTTGATGTATTCTCCCCACAGCAATTGACGGCTTACACCCTCCCTGGCTAATTCTTCATGATAATAGCTTAATTGACTAGAGAAGTAAGCTTTACGGGGCTCAGGGTATTCAATTACCTTTGGCTTGCTAAGCCCCAGGATTTCATCAAGCTGATGGTCCTTTAATTGGAGTAATGCAGTAAAACTATGGCCTGTTTGCTGAAATTTATCGCGATAACGCCTAATCGTTTTTCTGTTTGTCTTAAGCTCATTCTCTATGGACCTCAGGGAGGCCCCCCGTTCAAAAAAAATGAGTATCTGTCTTATTTTGTTCATACTAAGCAGTTTGTTGGCCATACTTTCGGATTAGGTAATACTAACCAAACCTAGGTATTAGCCCTTAACTCTCTCTTAGTGGAAACAGGTGCGTAAAGGTGGGGTACTTTGTGCCGGAATGTCAGTCCTTTACAAATTCAACTATTTCTGGTGGGGTACTTTCCAGCGGAATAATTGATCAAATTATAACCTTTTTACTGTTACGCTAGGCCCCGAACTTGGTGGGATACATTGCACCATTAGGTGGTCCCATTTGTAGTGGAATATCCACCAGCTGCGGTTTCTTATTGTTAAAGCTGTTTCTTTTGAGCCCGATTTCTTCCTTACTTACTCTTCGCTGTACTGATTTTAGTATTTTAGGCATATCTGCCATGGTTGCATCGTATCCCTGTTTGATTAGTTCGGCGACAGGAGTAAAGTTGCTGGAGCTAAAATCCTGCAAATCGGGCTGTATATAGATGCCGTTTTTTCCGATTAATGTAGAATCTGATTTGGATAAGAACATGAAAAGCATCAACCGGTTGATCAGCCGTTCATCTCCGCTTTTAGGATATTCTTTGAAGTTTTTTGAAGATACATTTGCCCCGATAATGTAGTCAGGTTTGAATTCTTTCTGCATTACATCGGCAGGAAAATTATTGTATAATCCACCATCAAACACGTATTTATTGTCTAGTTTAATTGGTCTGTAGATTAATGGGACGGTCATAGTTGCCCTGACTGCTTCCGCAAGGCTGCCGCTTTTTACAGTGATACTGGTTTGTGAAAACACATCAGAGACCATACACCGATAAGGCACAAGAAGATTGTCGAAGTTATCTTTTGCTATTGCTGAGGCCTGTGAGAGGAGTTCAATCAGTGCGAAGTTTAAAGGGATATCATTTACCAGGTTGGACCGGAAGTTTACCCGCAAAGCTGTATCAACCGAAAGTTTCGCAGTAATCAATGAAGCATTGGCGCTGCTTTTTTGAAAAAAGAAACTGTAGTCGCTTTTAAACCGGCCGCTTACCCAATCCTGAAAATCGTTGGTCAGTGCTATTTTTTCAATTTGTGTGGGGGAATATCCGGCAGCGTAAAGTGCACCTACAATGCCGCCCATTGAAGTTCCAGTGATATAGTCAATCGGAATGTGATTTTCTTCAAGGGCCTTCAGTGTGCCAATATGGGCTAATCCTTTAGCTCCACCACCACTGAGAACTAATCCTACCTTTTGTGCATTTCCATAAAGTGCACAAAAACAAAGTAAACCAGTAAGTAGCTTTTTTAAGGAGATCACCTTCCTAAATTACAGGTTTTCTTTTAGAAGGAGTAAGAGTCTGTTCAAAATTCTTTTAATTCAGTATATAAATGTTATAAGTAAGCAGTGTTGCAAAACTTACCCATAGAAAATAGGGAATAAAAAGTAATCCGGCAGTTTTGTCAATCCTATAAAAAACTATGCCATTTACCAGTATGGCTGCCAGTAAGGCAATAATCTCTATCAGAGAAGCGCCTATAAGGTGATGATAAAAGAATAAGTAGGACCAGCAGAGATTTAGAATAAGCTGAATAAAATAAATAGCTATAGTTCTTGGAAAGTGTGTGATTTGTTGTCTTTTAGACCAGATCAGGTAAGCAGAAATCCCGATGATGATAAATAATAAAGACCATACCGGGCCAAATAACCAGTTTGGTGGGTTGAATGAAGGCTTTTGAATTAAAGGGTACCATGTTTTAATTGTTTGCTGGGTAAGCAGACCACCCACGAGACCAAAACTGAGCGTGATCAGTATATTGACTAGAAATGCAACGTAATTAAAGCGGTTTTTGGCAATCGTCATGTACAAGTATTTATTTTCTTTTCGATCAATAATCATGCCTTTCAAATTTGCCTGTTTTACAAAAAAGGCTAAATTGCGGTCAAAAAAATAGACATGTCAGAGTATAAACCAGTTGCAAATTCTCAGGTTACCCTGACAGAGTTGATGATTCCGTCTTATTCAAATTTTGGGGGTAAAATACACGGAGGTATTATCCTTGGGTTAATGGATAAAGTGGCTTATGTATGTGCAGCGAAACATGCAGATGGATATTGCATCACTGCGTCTATCGATGTGGTTGATTTTCTGGCACCGGTAGAGGTGGGTGAAATAGTTTCTTTAATGGCCTCTGTAAATTATGTCGGAAAAACATCTATGATTATTGGAATCAGAGTGATTTCTGAAAATCTTAAAACGCATGTAATCAAGCATACTAATACGAGTTACTTTACAATGGTGGCTATTGGAGAAGATAATAAGCCAAAAGAAGTGCCTGCGTTGATTTTGAAAAGTCGCGAAGATATCAGACGGTTCTTTCAGGCAATGAATAGGAAAGAACTTAAAAATACCTATAAAAAAGATGAAGCTATGTTAAAGCAAACGGCTTATGAACACCATAGTTTTATGGATGCATTAAGCCGTGAACGTTGCAGGGTTGAACTTTAAAAACTAATTTTTTTCTTTAACGATGGTGACGCTGATGCCTTTGTTCTCCATGAGTTTAACCAGTGCCGGTGATATTCCGTCGTCGGTAATGATATGCTGAATCTGGTCAAGTGAACAGATTTTTCCTAAACCCCGTTTACCCATTTTGGAGCTGTCTGCCAGTACGACCGTAACTTGCGCTGCATTAATCATTTTTTGATTCAGGCGGGCTTCCATCAGGCTTGTCGTGGTTAATCCTGTTTCAAGATCAATCCCATCTACCCCCAAAAAGAGCATGCTACAAGAAACATCTGCTAAAATCTGTTCAGCATAAGGGCCCATAACTGAAGAGGAGTTCTGTCTGAGCTGCCCGCCAAGTTGTAAAACTTCTACATGCAAGTGGTGTGATAATTCCAGTGCAACATTTAAAGCCGAGGTAATTACAGTCAGATGTTTTTCTGGATGTATAGCTCTTGCCAGGGCTAACATGGAGGTTCCCGAAGCAATAATGATAGAATCATTGTGGCCAATCATTTCTGCAGCAGCAATAGCAATCAGTCTTTTCTTGTCTGCATGTATCTGTTCTTTCTCAGCAACCGGTTTATCATTGGTATAGGGATTTGTTTTAGAGCCGCCACCATGGGTTCGGAAAAGCAATTTCTTATCTTCAAGAAGCTTCAGGTCCTTCCGAATGGTAACATCTGATACTTTCATTTGTGTACTGAGTTCCTGTACGTTAACAACTCCAGTGTCCTGGAGCTTTTTTAAAATTAATTGATGTCTTTCGGTTATACTCTTCATTCTAATTCGGTTGCGTTGAGGTCGTTGAGATCAAAAATAAGCAAAAACCGTAAGTTTTCTTAAAACAGGCGCTTATATATTTTACTATGTGTTTCGTTTTGTTTCGATTCATGGGTTTTGTTTTCTTCTTTTTGTCGATAAACATTCTTTATATGGTGTTTTTCATTCTTTTTGAAATTAATGAAGGTTCTTATTCATTTTAATTTGTTTTGAAATGTTTTATTTTATAAATTTGGTATACAAAGCGAAACAAATCGTTATAAAATATAAGGAGGTCATCAGAGATGAACAAAAGCAGAAAAGAACTCGTAGAAAATATTGTTGATGCGGAAAAAATTTGGGATGTAATTGTAGTGGGTGGTGGAGCAACAGGTTTAGGTGCAGCGCTTGATGCAGCAAGCCGTGGTTATCAAACATTATTATTAGAGCAGGCTGATTTTGCAAAGGGGACCTCCAGCCGAAGTACCAAATTAGTTCACGGTGGCGTACGTTATTTAGCGCAGGGTGATATAGGTTTGGTAAGAGAGGCATTATATGAACGTGGTTTACTTTTGAAAAACGCAGCCCATTTGGTGAAAAATGAATCATTCATTATTCCTAATTACGAATGGTGGGGCGGTGCCTTTTATACAATTGGGTTAACCCTTTATGATCTTTTAGCAGGAAAACTTGGTTTTGGCCGTGCAAAACATATTTCTAAGAAGGATGTAATCAGTAAGCTATCGACCATACAACCCGAAAATTTATATGGAGGAGTAGTTTATCATGATGGACAGTTTGATGATGCCCGTCTGGCAGTAAATCTGGCTCAAACAAGTTTGGAGCAGGGTGCTACGATTTTGAATTATATCCGGGTGACAAGTTTAATTAAAGATGCGCAGGATAAAGTAGCTGGTGTTGTTGCAACTGATGTAGAATCGGGCGTATCCTATAGGCTGAAAGGTAAAACAGTTATCAATGCGACTGGAGTATTTGTAGATGATCTTTTACAAATGGATAAGCCGGGTAAAAAACCATTGGTCAGATCCAGTCAGGGGGTACACCTTGTAATTGAACGCACATTTATGCCAGGTGAAGACGCTATTATGATCCCCAAAACGGATGATGGCAGGGTATTATTTGTTGTGCCGTGGCACGATAAATTAGTCGTAGGAACTACGGATACACCACTGGATAAACATAGTCTGGAGCCAGTAGCATTGGAAGAAGAAATCGAATTTATTTTACGTACAGCAGCTAAATACTTGGTTAAAGCACCTACGCGTAAGGATGTATTAAGTGTTTTTGCAGGTTTGCGTCCTTTGGCAGCTCCTGAAGACGGTTCTTCAAAAACAAAAGAAATTTCAAGAAGTCATAAACTGATAGTTACTGCGTCTGGTCTGATTACGATTACTGGTGGTAAATGGACAACATATCGCAGAATGGGACAGGATACAATTGATAAGGCAATTGAAGTGGGTAAACTAACTCCTCGTCCTACAAAAACAAAGGAACTTTCTATCCATGGTAGCAAAGCAGATGTAGACCGCAATGATCATTTATATGTTTATGGTAGTGATGAAGCAGCTGTTTTGGCTTTAGGCGAAGATAACCCAGAATGGAAAGAGAAATTGCATGTTCGCTTACCTTATATCAAAGCGGAAGTAATCTGGGGTGTGAGACATGAAATGGCTCGTACAGTAGAAGATATTCTGGCCAGAAGGGTAAGAGCTTTGTTTTTGGATGCACGTGCGGCAATAGATATGGCTCCTGCTGTAGCAAAATTAGTGGCTTCGGAACTGCGCTATGATGAAACCTGGGAAAACGAGCAGGTCAAAGCCTTTATAAAATTAGCTCAATCTTATTTACTTGAGCCTTATACCCCTGAATAGAAATTGTTTAGCGTCAATTAAACCAATATAAATCAATAAAGTTATGGAAGATTACATTTTGGCTCTGGACCAGGGCACAACGAGCTCGCGTGCGATTATTTTTGATCATAAAGGTCAGATTAAATCTACAGCACAAAAGGAATTTACCCAGATTTTTCCACAATCAGGATGGGTAGAGCACGATCCTAATGAAATTTGGTCAACTCAGGCCAGTGTAGCTGCAGAAGCAACCGTTAAGATGGGTATTAACGGTTCGAATATCAAAGCAATTGGTATTACTAATCAGCGTGAAACGACAATTGTATGGGACCGCGCAACTGGTGAGCCAGTTTATAATGCGATTGTTTGGCAGGATAGGCGTACTGCGGCATTCTGTGATCAACTTAAAAAAGATGGTAAAACTGATTTAGTCCGTGCTAAAACGGGATTGGTAATTGATTCCTATTTTTCGGGCACTAAAATAAAATGGATTCTCGATAACGTTGAAGGGGCTCGCGATAGAGCAAATAAAGGTGAACTGGCTTTTGGAACAGTAGATAGCTGGCTGGTATGGAAATTTACAAGAGGTCATGTACATGTTACGGATATCACTAATGCAAGCCGTACCATGCTTTTTAACATTCGTACCCAGCAATGGGATGATGAATTACTGGAACTTCTGGATATTCCAAAAAGTATGCTTCCAGAAGTAAAACAATCCAGTGAAATATATGGTGAGACCACAACCACTATCTTTGCCTCTAAAATACCCATCGCAGGTATCGCAGGAGATCAGCATGCGGCTCTTTTCGGACAAATGTGTATTGATAAAGCTATGGTCAAAAACACTTATGGTACAGGCTGTTTTATGCTGATGAATATTGGTGATGAATTTATAGAATCAAAAAACAATTTACTAACAACAGTTGCCTGGAAGATCAACGGAAAAATACAGTATGCATTTGAGGGAAGCATATTTATTGGCGGTGCTGTTGTACAATGGTTGCGTGATGGCCTGGGTATTATTAAGAAATCGGCTGAGGTTGAAAAACTTGCAGCAAGTGTTAAAGATACTCAGGGTGTTTATTTTGTGCCAGCTTTTGCCGGTTTGGGCGCCCCATATTGGAAGCCTGATGCCAGAGGTACAATTGTGGGTTTGAGCAGAGGGACTACTTCTGCACATATTGCTCTTGCAGCGCTTGAATCTATTGCTTATCAGACAATGGATGTTCTAAAAGCAATGGAAGCGGATGCAGGAATGGAAATTAAGGAATTAAGAGTAGATGGTGGAGCAACTGCAAATGATTTGCTGATGCAGTTTCAGTCCAATTTATTGAATTGTAAGGTTATACGTCCGAATGTGGTGGAAACTACTGCTTTAGGTGCTGCTTATTTAGCAGGATTAGCTGTGGGTTTTTGGGGAAGTGTAGAGGAGATTCAGCAACTGTGGAAATCAGAGAAAGAATTTGTTCCTTCTGGAGATCCTGAAGTCATTAAAAAGGGAATTAAGGATTGGAAAAGGGCTATTCATGCAACACAAAGTTGGAATGATGAACTTCCTGAAAATATATAAACTAATTATTTACTCTTAATTATTACTATAATGACTCCATTCATAGCAGAGCTTATAGGTACGATGTTACTTATACTTTTAGGCGATGGCGTAGTGGCCAACGTAGTGTTAAATGATACCAAAGGAAATAATGGCGGTTGGATGGTGATTACCACAGCCTGGGGATTAGCCGTTTTTGTAGGGGTAACGGTTGCTGGCCCTTATAGTGGTGCGCACTTAAACCCTGCTGTAACTATCGGTCTAGCCATAGCAGGAAAGTTTGCATGGGCAAGCGTGTTGCCATATATAGCAGCGCAATTGATTGGAGCGGGGATGGGTGCATTTCTGGTTTGGGTCATGTATAAAGATCATTTTAACCGGAACAATGATCCTGGAGCTATGCTCGCCTGTTTTTGTACCGGTCCTGCGATCCGTAATTATACCTCCAATATAACGAGTGAAATTATTGGCGCATTTGTGTTAGTATTTACTGTTTTCTATATCACCGGGGCTGAAATTATACCTACAAAAATACCTATTGGTTTAGGCTCTGTTGGTGCTGTTCCAGTTGCCTTTTTAGTATGGGTAATTGGTCTTTCATTAGGTGGAACTACTGGATATGCTATTAATCCTGCACGTGATTTGGCACCGCGGATCATACATGCGTTAGTACCTATTAAAGGCAAGGGGGGCAGTGATTGGTCTTATGCATGGATACCAATTGCAGGTCCTATTATCGGAGCGGCAATTGCAGCTTTTATTTATATGCAGTTTCACTAATTAACAGCTAAACAAGAAACGGAATTCCTTAAAACAGATTTTTATGAAAACTATTTATAAAGGTAGCCTTGGGGCTATACTAGGGCTATGCCTTTGCCTGTCCGTGATGGCTCAGGATGCTAAGGCGACGAAAATTGATACTATACCAGTAAAAAAATATAAACCTTTCGATGTTAGTCTGCAGGTACGAAGTTTATACCTGTGGCGTGGATTTAAAGTTTCAAATAGTCCAATAACTGATGTTGATATGCACTACACGACCAAAGACGGAAGTTTTTCTGCCGGTATATGGGGTGGAGCAGGTTTTAATGGAGAATACAAAGAATTCGATTATTATGTGAGTTATGTTAAGGCAGGATTTAACTTTTCTGTTTGGGATATCAATAATTTTACTGATTTCCCTAATGCTAAACTATTTGATTATAAAAGAGGGACTACTTCTCATTTTATCGATGTAACTGCCGGATATCAGTTCGGAGATGCTTTCCCGATCAGTATTAATTGGAGTACGATTGTACAAGGACGTGATACCCACGTAAACGGTAATGGGGAGCTGGCTAATAATTATTCGAATTATGTAGTCCTTGATTATAGAGTCTGGAAAGAGGGAACTACTAATGTTCACCTTTTTGCAGGTGGTGGTTTTGCTTTTGGCAGAGAACAGAACTTTTACGGATCTAAACCTAATATTGTAAACGCGGGAATAACACTAAATAAAGAACTGGTTGTTTTTAATTATCATATGCCAGTTGCAGCAACTGCAATGTTTAGTCCTGAACATAACCATGGAGCGATTCAATTAATCATCAACGCATTTTAGAATATGCGGATCTCATAACTGCTTTATGATTAAAAGACAAAAAACCAGCCAATCGGCTGGTTTTTCTGTAGTGTAGAATATGTACATTACTGTCGTGTGTGTTTCATAGGTAGATGATTCACAGTTCAATATTAAGCTTATCAATTGATTAATCGTTTCATTATTACACCAACGGCCGTTTTCCCTACGTGAATAGGTGCTAAATGTTATATTTTTGCTAGTAAATCGATATTTTTAGGGATAAAGTGGTAACATGACACGGATTTGTTACCTGAAATATTTGTGTTATTCAAATCTTATTCATATAACTATTGATTTAGTTTGTTTAAGTTGTCTTATAGGCCTTCTGATATTTGCCCCGGCCAGATCAGTTTCGCGTAATAGAAAAGTTCTTTTACGTAATAAAAAATTATCTCCATAAATTAATTGTTAACTATTTTTGTTGTTGTTGTCGTTGAAAATAAATTGTGAAGAAAACAAAAGACGTGTTGTTAGCTATTGGTGTTCTTTCAATAGTAACCACATTGAATTGCGTTGAAGCTTCAGCATAAACTGAACAAAGAAGTACAGTCCTTGATGCTGTTTAGCTTGTCAAGCCAGTAAATATGGTTATGTCAGTTATTCCAGAACAAGGATTAGCAATTGTGGGCCAAAGTGTGAATGTAAGTGTCATAAGGAATGGGGTGTTTAACCCTAGCATCGGCTCCTGTGCAATTCTCTATTGGACTCACAGGACCGTTGGCAGGTAAAGAAATTACATCTCCTGTCTGGTCACTCCCTGAAGGGTGGGAAATAGGAAATGTTCCAAATGAAATTATTTTAATTTATTATAGACCAGGTGTTACAGCCGGAAGTCTCTAGGTTAGTTTTAGTATAGACGGAAATGTATATACTGTTCAAAAGTCTATACACGTAGATTATTATCCTAAACCATAAATTACCCTATTGATACATTCACTAAATATAGGGATGGGGGCAGAAATGACTGATGCTTTTGTTTAGATATCAGTCATTTCTATTTTATCCATATGTACTCTTGCTTTTTGAATATTAAGCAGAGATCTGCCAGAACTTAATTCATCAACCTTCCGCAATATGTGCTTTTGAAAACTTAATTGTTCATTACATCTTTAAAGAGAGGACATCAACTGTTAAACGGATCATTTATGCCGAAGTTCCACCAAGAGTAGAATATGAACTAACTTTAATTGGTTACAAATTAGAACCAATTATCAGACAACTCGAAACTTGCTGGAACAAACAAACATTGACGGAAATAAATAAACCCCGGAGAGATTAAAATATCCATTACTTAGTAACGTATTGAAAGTCTTATCGAAATCAGGAGAACGAGTTTTGCCATCATTGTAAAATGAACCAATAGCAAGTTTGTAATAACCCGATTTAGACTTTTTGTTACTATCACTTAAACCTACAACTTCTGCTATTGTAGCAACATATCCTGCCAATATAGTTAAGTGATCTCTACCGTTTATATCGGCGGATACTTTTGCATATTCACTAAGTCTTTCTAATACTGGCTTTGAATCATCCGCCACAATGCCATACCTATATTGAAATAAGCATGGGTCATCTCGTGTAGCATAACTTTTCTGGGTAGGCTTTGGCAAGCTCACTAATTGTTTGACGACGTCTTTTTTTATGATGCTGATGTTTTCTTCTTGTTCAGCTATTGAGATGAGCTCCTCATAGGCTGCTAATTTAAGCTTAACATCTGCTAGCTCTATTTCTAAGGCCTTAATATACCGTTTCTGTGGATCTTTCATTGGCCGTCCTATTGATTGTGCTTTTTGATGGGTAATGTATTCTTGAACAAGCTCCTTTTTAAAGGATTCGCTGTAATGCTTTTCGGGATACCCTTTTTTGATGTAATTTACTGATTTCTCATACTGTTAATTTTTAATTAGTCAACTTTTTCCAGGACGTGACACATAAATTTAAAAAGCCTGCTAATAAATAATTAGCAGGCTTTTTAGTGTTCCCGAAGGGATTCGAACCCCCATCTTTGGTACCGGAAACCAAAATTCTATCCATTGAACTACAGGAACATTTTGGCGAATATAGGCATTCAATTGCTTATTCCATATTTTCAATTGAACATATTTGGTGAAAAGTTAAAATTCACCTGATATTCTGTTACAGCTCTTTATTGTTTACCTAAATTACCTGTCAGCGATAAAATTTCAAAGGTATAAGTAAGTTGTGTTTTGTTTTTCTCGTAACATTGTAATGCATCCCATAAGCTATTAAATTTTGTTGGCTTCAGGCTGTTTTTTACATCCCGGCAAAAAGCAATTACACCGTGATCTTTCCATTCATTATTACTTGTAGAAAGTTCAATGAAGGGATAAGATTCCCCATTAGATAACAATGATATTCTAAAACCATCAAGAATGTCTTTCAGCAAACGGAAATTAGACTCACTGTCTCTATACAAATCCGGGTACAAGCCATCCTTATGAATACTTTCAATATTTTGTTCTAATGTAGTCACTTGTTTTAGAAAGGCTACCCTAATCTGGTCAGCCGATTCATCAGGAATCGACAATTCATTTTGCAAAGCTTTTACCATTTGCAGTGATTGGGCCATTGACTTTCTTGAATCCTCAGTGTTTTTTTTGAGAAAGAGCTTATGTGCAGACTGAAAGTTTTCGATAGCTTCCAGGCTCTTTACCAAGACTGAGGGTGCATTGTAATAATTTTTGGTCGAAGGTTTCATAAATCATCTATAACTAGGAGCCTCAATTGAATTTTTGTAGAGAAAACGCACATATTACCATATCAGTAAAAATAGCAATTTTGTTCAATGCGTATCTTATTTTATAATTTAATTTCATTAAAACAGAGTGTTTTTGAGCGGCGTAGCAAAGATTTTGCATCAGCTATGCTATTTAGCTAAAACTGATTCTTTAACCGACCAATTTTCATCTTTATGCGCTTAGTCAGAAAATTATACATAATCATTTCGTGCATCCGCTGGTCGTGATTGAAAACCCTGTTTGTGTGCATATGGAACAAATCCGAAAGCAAACTACTTTTCTCTGTATCCAGGCAAGCATTTAGGCTATTTAAAAAGGAGAGCTCTGTTTGAATCGCTTTTTTCTGCAGTAACTTATTTAATGGGACAGTAAGTCCGTCAATATTGAAGTTTTTATAACTCAGATTAATCTTTTTAGTTTCTTCAGACTGTATATTAAACTCAGTCATAAAATTGGTGTGCATTCTTTCATAAAATTGTAATTGTTGCTCCATTGTATATCCGCTTTTGCGTAGCACGTTTTCGATCAAGGTAATGGACAAGATATAGAGGTCGTTAGTTTCGAATGGTTTAGCAATAATTGCCAGAATAAAATCACTATTAATTCCGAAACATGTTTCTATGAGGTTCATTCTTGCCAGACCATAGCGTTCTGTTTCCTGGCGGTAGATTTTTAATTGTAGATCTGCCACAATACCAGAAGTAATGTAAGGCTCAATCAAATCAGAAAGGCAGGCAGTAAGCTCTTGTCCATCTTTTGCGTCTTTCAGTTGTAATCTTAGACGGATATGATCAGCCGGATCATTATAGCGGATAAAGAACCATTTTTTTATCTTTTTGCCAGCGGAAATAATGAGCTCCTTATGAAGATGAAGAAGGATAGAATCTGATTTTGAAGAATGGCAATAGATTTCAAAATACAGCCATTCTTTTCCTGGTAAAAACAAATTGGAAAAATAGTGATCGTTATTCCATAAACCTTTGAATGGATAGGGGATGTAGATTTGTTCATTATGCTCCAGGTTTACAATAAACTCTGGTAAATAAGGCGCATCGTTTTCGTCGATCACCTGAGGTAGATTGGGGATAAAGGTTTCTTCGATATACAAATCTTCTTTATTCCGGCAAAAAAGGAGGAATGAGTACATATCTTCCTCTATTCCCGGAGTAAAAGTCAAAGTTTGATCACCATTTCCACATTTAAAAGGCTTTTGTAATTTTATCTGATGCAACCAATCATTTAGCCGGACCAAAGACGCCGCGTCTGCTTCCTTGCAAAGATATTCGGGAACCTGCCATCGTTCCGGAGAGAGAATTACGTTTTTATATTGTGCCCTGGGGTAGTGTAAAAGTCCAGGGAAAATAGTGGACAGATTAATGCTTAAACTTGTGTGAAGCCCCTGATGCTGCAGGTCAGACAAAAATCTGTAAACGGTAAGATCTGAACGGGAATAATTATATGCCGAAGCTAGTTTTGGAATCAGCCGTTTACCATATTTTGCAGAATGTAAGATGAGTTCTTCGCCTCTTACACTTACCATGATATCATCAAGCGCGAGTATCTGGTTACTTTCAGGCCAGCTTAATATAGGTAACTCATAATTATAGATTGCTTTTCTTCGGTTGATATTATCAGCATGTTTTTCGATTTGATAACCGATATCGAAGAACAAAACTCCTGGGTTAGCTTCCTGTTCAATTTGAGCAAACCTTTGCCCTATTCTGGTCACTTCTTCGCTAGCCAAAGAAAATCTCCCTAAAAGTGCATTTGCAGTACATCCACCTACATTTTCCATAATTATATGTTCTTCTGTACATTGTAGTAAGATACTAATCGTGTTCGCCACAGATAACCGGGAAGTTTTTCTCTGGTCATTAAATTCATGAAGCTGTACTGTTTGTTGCTGCATCATCTGGTTTAGGATAAACTGATGTAAGGCTGTATAGGGCAAATTGTGAATGGATTGGTATGGTCTGTCTTGTTTTAACTCCTGAACTAATGCTCCTTCATCTTTATTTATTGTCAAGGATCTGTAGCCAATGCCTATCTCAGGATCCATGGCAATTAACAATGGGACTTCCTTATGCTCAAACTTCTTTATAAACTTAAGTCTAAAGTTATCCAGTGAATCAATTTTGTGGGCAATGGTGTGTTTAGAGAGAAACTCTGTCAACTCGATAAGTATCTGAAGTCTTCTTTCGGATAATTTACCTTTGATTCTTTTCCGCTCAGAAATGATATAATCGTTTTTTTTATCTGCTTGCGAAAAACCTATACGTAAATAATAATCAGGACCGATAATGTTTGGTTGAAAATCAGTGATCAAAAGTTGAAAAGTAACCAGTTGTTCTAGAAAATAGCTCGTCATTGTTTTGCTCAGACTATGTTCATTGTGCAAGAAATTTTGTATTTCTTCGACCGTTCTTTTAGTGCGGCAAAAATCCAGCGTAGACTGCGTTGTTTCTTCAATGTTTATGGCCGAAAGCTCAAATGAGCCATTTTCTGTATTGATATAACGTAATTCTCCTCCTCCGATATAAGCGGTCGTATTGGTCGTTAGAAATCCCACATGGCGGATAAGCCATTTGGGATCAGCATTGAAGTTTTCCTTCTCTTGCCAATTAACGAAGCGGTGAACAAGATGTTTTTTTGATAAAGTAACAGGTGATGTACTGGTTTCGTTACTAACTGGTACAATTGAAAATGCAGCAAAATTCCCATAGGGTGTTGCTCTGAATTTTGCCCGGTTGAAATATTTCCAGATTGTAAATTTGATTTTTGGTTCCAGAGACTGTAAGTCTGCATATTCATAATTTCTGATCATCTCAAAAAATGAAGGAGAAGACTCATGAATATATCCCTTAAGTTCATTCCATACCTTGCTGAGTTCTTCCTGATGAGAAAATACAGGCGTACGCGTAATACTGGCAGGAGAGATCGTTAATTTCATAAAATAATGTTTATATATTTTTGTGAATAAATAAACAATAAGATACTGATATGAAGACAAGGTTTAATTAGTCTTTCAGCTTTATGATAAGCTCAACCTTGAATAATTTGTCTGTCATGGTTTGGCTGAATTTGTAATTAGTTTTATAGAACTGATCCAGGCGCGAATTGATATTACTTAGCCCAGTTTTACCACTACTTACACTTTTATCATAATTGGGTAGGTTAATAGTTTGCACCAGGAGGTAATCATCTGTTGATTCCACCAATATTTCAGCTGGATAATCTTTGTCCAGCAGATTACCATGTTTGAAAATATTTTCTACCAGTGTAAGTATAATGATAGGAATAATGGTGACCTGTTTGTTAATTAATCTGGGTGTATAGTTAATGTATAGCGTATGATTAAACCGTAGTTGATTCAGTTGAATAATATTTTCAACCTGTTCCAATTCTTTTGATACCAGGATAGTCTGGCTGTTATTTTCTAACGCAAAACCCATAATACCAGATAATCTCATAATAGCTTCATCTGCTTCCTCAGGTTTTTTCTTGGCTGCATATTTAATAAAACTGAGGGTGTTGAATAGTAAATGGGGATTGATTTGTGCACGCAGAAAATCTTGCTCTGCACGAAGAAGCTTATTTTTTAGCTGTTCATTTTCTATGGTTTGAGTTAATTCTTTTTGCCTCTTTTCATTATAGCTGAATAGCAGATAATAGGCTGAAGAATAGATAATAAAATAAACGCCTCTCCAAACTGAGCCAGCAATAACCCGTGTGGTAAAAAATTTTTTATAAAATAACTCATTCTGTAACGATGATAAGCAATAACCAATGGCTACTGAGATCGAAAAATAAACAAAGAGCTCCAGAAGAAAGAATAAAGGTAAGCGCCAGAGATCGTTTCGGGTATTGGTTGTCCCCTTTTTGAGTAAGATGCGAGAATGAAAGTAAAAAAGACAAATGTTAAGTGTATAGTATAGTACATAAAAGAAAAACGGCTGATAATCCAAAGACATCAGTTTTAAAATACTCACCTCGTAAACAATAAATATACACCAGCATATGATGTGAATCTGAACTGATTTTGATGGCTTTAACCAGTCTTTATATAATAATCTAAGCATGTAATATAATAAAGGTGTGAAGCTTTTTTTTTGAGGATAACATTGGCTATAACTAATCATTATAGCCATGAGTTCAACTAAGAAAAAACTAACACTGACAAAAAAAACATTGTTTTTATACAAAAAACGAGCAAGTCAAGGTCGTCCTACGGAAGTTGGCGATCCAACAATGACATCAGGTGCTTCACCTAACTGGCCTTAATCTTTTAGATCTTAAGGTTCGAACTTTACGATTTCAAAGTGTGTTTCTTTAAAAAATCAAGGAACACACTTTTGTATTTATCTCCTATCTGATAGCTCTCCCCATTTGACAGTCTTGCAATATTCCCATCCACACGATCCAGATAATTCAGGGAGATAATGATAGACTTGTTTATCCTGAAAAAGAGATCCATTATCTGCAATTTATCTTCCATCGCTTTTAGACCAATATAAGTTATTTCATGACCGGTAATTGTATGTATCATGATATAATTCAGCATAGCCTCAATAAAAACAATGTCGCTATATCTTATCTTAATATAACTGCTCTTCTGGCCGCCTTTAATGAACAGGAATTGTTGCTCATCCCTTTGAAGTTTGATAATATCCTGATGTTTAAGTGTCAGATCTTCTACTTTTTGTCTGAATGCCATATAGCTGACAGGTTTAAGTAGATATCCATCTGCTTTAGCTTGAAATGCTTCAGGAGCAAAACCTCTGTGTGCGGTAACATAAACTAAGAAGTGACAATAATTATTTAAGATCTCTGCAGCATCAATTCCATTCAGAACTGCCATGCTGATATCAGAAAAAATAATATCTATATGCTCTGTCTCTTGTAAATAAGCAATTGCCTGCCTGGCATCAGAAAAGCTTTTGATTAGATTCAGATGAGGTACCTGGGCAATTAGTTCGCATAACTCATCAATAGCATGAGGTTCGTCGTCAATTACAATACAGCTCATTATCATACGCTATTCTTTTTTTTTGATATCTAATTTAAGCAATATAAATATACAAGCATTAATACAATGATTGCTTCTTTTTAGTGAAATTATGCCCTTTTATATAAAATTATACCCTGTTAATATAAAATTTTCATTTTCTGTACCCCTGAATAATATCTTAACGAAAAACAGGTGAACAAGCCGTTGTCTACATAATGGCAGAATTTTGTGGTCTCTGAACATATTGTCAATACCTAACTAAATATTAGTATAACAATTGCTGAAATATGCAAAGCTGAAAGCTTAATAACCATTAAAAAGCGATACCCTAAAAATGAAAAACAAAGAAAACACAAAGAGAAAGTTATTGGATGCCGTAGGAGTAATCCTTAAAAAAGATGGCTTTAGTGGATTAGGTGTTAACAAAGTAGCTAAGCTTGCCGGGGTTTCAAAAATACTGATCTATCGCTATTTTGGAGATTTTAGTAAAATGGTGAGGTTCTATGTGACAGAAAATAACTTTTGGACAAATAATCTAATGGAGCCTACTGTTTCGGATGATGCAGCGTCTACCATTCAGGAGT
This sequence comes from Pedobacter sp. PAMC26386, assembly GCA_014302835.1. Lineage (GTDB taxonomy): Bacteria > Bacteroidota > Bacteroidia > Sphingobacteriales > Sphingobacteriaceae > Pedobacter. The sequence goes on along the minus strand of CP060294.1, from coordinate 3,567,453 downwards.
TGATTCAGACCTTATTAAAAGAGAGATTTAGTTCTTTTTATAACCACTGTGAAATGGAGGCAATGGTATTAAATGATACTTCTGATTACAATATCGTTATTAAAAAGAGGTCAACTAAAAACCGATTGCAAAATAGAAAAACGCAACCTATAAATGAGTCAGGTTTTAATGATTGTATTACCTATTTTAATGTTGTTTCGACTTTACTTGCTGCCGGTACTAATCATTTGATTTTAGGAAACCAGGGCGAAAAGAAAGTCGAGTTGCTGCATTCTATCGAAAAGATCATACAATGGACGTTTGGAGATAATCTAAAGGATAAGGATTACAATTAATTGTGGTTTACGTAATGCGTTTTTAAAAATAAAACATCACTTTTGCAATCTTGGTAAAGCAAAAGAAACATGTAAATAATAAAAGCGCTATTTATGGAAGAAAAGGTTGTTGAAGAGGTTGTTGAACTAATTGAGCGTGAAGGCGATGGGCAATTAAGGGATTATTTAGACGCGCTTAATATCTCGGACGTTGAACATCTGATAGACGAACTTCCTCAATATGCGGTTAAATTCATAGATACACTGTCTATTAAAAGGGCCGTTAACGTTTTTAGAATCCTGGATTTTCCTACTCAGGAGAAAATTATAAAGAAACTTCCTGGTGAAAAGCTTGCACAGCTGATTAATCTACTGCCTCCCGATGACAGAACATCTTTGTTTTCTGAACTCAAAGGGGATGCGGTAAAAAAACTGATTATCTTATTGCCAGCCAAAGATAGGGTAGAAGCTTTATCATTGCTTGGTTATAAAGAGGATAGTGTCGGCCGTTTAATGACACCAGATTATATTGCTGTTAAAACAGACTGGACGGTTAAAAGAGTATTAGAACATATCAGGAAATACGGAAAAGATTCAGAAACTATTGATGTCGTTTATGTTATAGATGAAAACGGGATTTTGCTGGATGATATCAGAATCAGGGAAATCCTGCTTGCCAATCCTGATGTTCCGGTCGGAGAACTTACCGATAACAGATCTATAGCATTGAACGCGAATGATCCTCAGGAAGAGGCAATTAATGTCTTTAGGATGAATAACAGGGTTGCTTTACCTGTAACAGATGACAACCACGTTTTATTGGGGATTGTAACTGTTGATGATATCCTCTGGATTGCAAACGAGGAATACACAGAAGATATGCATAAGATAGGGGGTACCCAAGCTCTGGATGAACCTTATCTTGATATGCCTATTTTTGGGCTGTTTAAAAGGCGCATTGGCTGGCTGGTTGTACTTTTCCTTGGGGAGATGTTAACTGCTACAGCTATGGCTCATTTTGAAGCAGATATTGCTAAAGCTGTTGTGCTCGCTATGTTTGTTCCATTAATTATCTCCAGTGGAGGTAATAGCGGCTCTCAGGCATCCACGCTGATTATTCAGGCAATGGCATTAGGAGAGATTACAATAGGTGACTGGTGGCGTGTAATGCGTAGGGAGATCATCTCTGGCTTGATGCTTGGTCTTGTTTTAGGCTCCATAGGTTTTTTGAGGATTTTTATATGGACCTTGTTCTCTAACTTATATGGACCACATTGGGCACTAATAGGTGTGACTGTAGGTGTAGCTCTTGTCGGTGTGGTATTATGGGGTTCTCTCGCAGGTTCTATGCTACCTTTATTATTGAAAAAATTAGGCGCTGACCCTGCAACTTCATCTGCACCTTTCGTGGCTACATTGGTTGACGTTACCGGATTGATTATTTACTTCTCTGTGGCGGTGATGTTCCTGACAGGCGTATTGCTGTAAGGAATATTGATTATTTAACCTGCAGAAGCTGGTCCAGCATACAATGAACTGCGGTTTGCCTGAACAACAAACCGCAGTATCATTATTCTAATGATTAGACGTTGAAACGGAAGTGCATGATATCACCATCTTCAACTACGTAAGTTTTACCTTCAACACCAAGTTTTCCAGCATCCTTACAAGCATTTTCTGACCCTAATGTAATGAAGTCATTATATTTAATAACCTCAGCACGGATAAATCCTTTTTCAAAATCTGTGTGGATTACACCAGCAGCCTGAGGCGCAGTAAAACCTTTAGTAATTGTCCAGGCTCTTACTTCCTGTACACCAGAGGTAAAGTAAGTATATAAATTCAGTAAACGGTAAGCCGCAACGATCAATTTATTTACACCAGATTCAGTTAGTCCTAAATCAGATAAAAACTCCTGACGTTCTTCATAGCTTTCCAGCTCAGCGATCTCAGATTCAATTTTAGCAGAGATAATTAATACCTCTGCATTTTCACCTTTAACGTTTTCCTTAACAAGGTCAACATAAGCATTTCCGCTAATTACAGAGTTTTCATCTACATTACAAACGTACATGACTGGTTTCTGTGTTAATAAACCTAAATCCTGGATAAAGTCGAAATCTTCTTGTGTTAAAACTGCCGAACGAACCGATTGCCCGCTTTCTAAATGAGGTTTGATCACACTTAGGATTTCGAAAGTTTTTTTTGCGTCTTTATCTGTTTTAGCCAGCTTTTCTACTTTCTGAATGCGTTTTTCAACCGTATCCAAATCTTTAAGCTGTAACTCAGTATCGATGATTTCTTTATCACGGATTGGATCAACAGAACCATCCACATGGATTACATTTCCATCGTCAAAACAACGAAGAACGTGAATGATTGCATTCGTTGCCCTGATGTTTCCTAAAAACTGGTTTCCCAATCCTTCTCCTTTGGATGCACCTTTTACCAAACCAGCGATGTCAACAATCTCGATTGTATTTGGAACTACGCGATTCGGTTTTACAAGTTCAGCCAGCTTTGTTAAACGATCATCTGGAACCGTAATTATACCAATATTTGGTTCGATTGTACAGAAAGGAAAATTAGCTGCCTGAGCTTTTGCGTTTGATAAACAATTAAATAAGGTAGATTTTCCAACATTTGGTAAACCAACTATCCCACATTGTAATGCCATGAATGATTTTTTTCTTGATTTGGCGCAAAGGTATCAATTTTTTTAAATCCATCCCGCAATAAACTTGCGGCACCCCCAAATATTCTTTATGTTTAAAAAATTAAAAAACATTTTGGAATCAGAATATAAACAGATTCTTAATACCTTAAAAGATCATGGACAACTTTGAAGAGATAAAACCTGAATTGCAGGAAGATGCGGAGGTAGATGCATTGTGGATTACAGAAGATATACGCAGTTATATCTATGATGCAGCGAAATGGACTAGATTTCTATCAATTGTAGGATTTGTACTTACTGCCATGTGTGTAATGTCTGCCTTTAGTGTAGCACCAATGCTGGAAGCCTTAAGTAAGACTATGCCTGGTAATCCAATGTTGAAATTAGGGCCTGCAGTATGGACTATAGTTTATTTACTGTTTGCACTTTTGCAGTTTTATCCTAGTTTTCTGCTTTATAAATTTTCCACTTCGGCTAATAAAGCTGTGTTGTTTGCAGATCAGCCAAGTTTGGGCGAAGCGATCAGCAAACTGAAATCCTTCTTTAAATTCTGGGGAATCCTAACACTTGTAATCATTTCCCTTTATATATTGATGATTGTTCTGGTTATTGCAGGACAAGCGGCAGTTTAATTTTAGAATTACCTGTATAGTTGCTATACAGGTAATTCTATTTTATGTTTGAATGTCTTAATCTCTTTTGTTAGCAGATGTTCAAAATAAGGATTTAATAATCTTGCGACACCAATACCTAACCCTCCGGCAGGCGGATGATAGGAAAGCACAATCTTCAGAATTGTACCTGATCCATCAGGTGTTTCCCCGAACTCAATCTTTCCTACATGACGCAGGATAGAATCAGTAGTGGATTTCCACCCAATTAAATGTCCGGGTTCATCTTTTACAATTTCAGCCTTCCAGTCTACAGGGATTAAGTTACCCAGTACTTTACTTTTCCAGAGTGATAAATTTTCATCAATCATTTTCACATCCATCAGATAGTTCAAACTTCCTGGCAGATTATTCAGATTGCGCCAGTGACTATATACTTCAGTTGAAGGTCTGTCAATCACAAATTCACCACGCACATTGATGGCTTGGGGCTTTCTGGCATCGATACCTAATTGCTCATAAAACAGACAATGACCAGTGAAACCTCTGTACGTAAGATAGGCGCCATATAAAAATGTTGGCTTAAAGGGGTTTTTAATCGCTTTGCTTAATAATAGAGCTCCAGCAAATACAGAGACAAAACGCTCGGTCAGGCCTACATTCGAATAGTGATGTTTTTCTATAGAAAATTTACCTGAACGTAACTTTAGATGTGTTTTGTGCGCTTCCATAGTTTAGAATTAAAATATAAACGGGATTCCAGATTATAACAGTTTAAAGGCAGGAGTGTTTCATAAAAGACAATATAGTTAAAAAGGGGTATCCGCTTTTGCGGTACCCCTTTAAAGTGTTTGCTCAATTATGTTTCAAAAATCTGCCAATTCTCTTGCATAATGCAAACACAACCCTAACCAACTGAAAAAAAAATCGTTTGCTTAAACAGGCATCTTAATGATGTGCAATTCCAGCTATATCCCTTGTGTCTGTTAAATGTTTTGCTTTTTTATGATAGGCCCAGTAAAATACGATTGGGTACACAAACAAGCTGAATAATGTATTGGTGATTAAACCACCGATCACTACAATCGCCAAAGGTTTTGAAGCCTCAGAACCAATCCCTGTGGATAAGGCAGCTGGCATCAAACCAATTGCAGCCATCATTGCGGTCATAATTACCGGACGGAGCCTGGTCGCAATACCGTCTTTCAGTGCATCTGCAAATGTCCAGGTAGGGTGATACTTCAGCTCTGCAATATTTGACTTGAATTTGGTCAGTAAAATAACCCCATTCTGTACGCATATTCCAAACAAGGCTATAAAACCTATACCTGCTGAGATATTAAAATTGACACCAGATGCAAGTAGGGCTAGAACACCCCCAACCATCGCAAAAGGAACATTGTTTAAAACCAGTAGTGAATCTTTGATATTTCCGAATAAGATAAAAAGGATAAAGAAAATCAACAATAGACTGATTGGAACTGCCTGGGATAACCTTGCTGTGGCACGTTGCTGATTTTCAAAATCTCCAGCCCATTGAAGTTTATACGCTTTAGGTAATTTGATCGCTGCATTTACTTTAGCCTGTGCCTCTGCAATTGTACTTCCCATATCTCTGCCACGGATAGAGAATTTAATCGCTCCATATCTCTCGTGTTTATCACGATAGATAATACTCGGACCAGTTACTTTTTTAATGGTTGAAATTTCACTCAACGGAACTTTTGCACCAGATAAGCTTTGTATTCTCAGGTTACCGATAGATTCTTCATTTTGTCTGAATGAATCCGGATACCTGATTCTCAAGGCAAATTTACGTTCACCCTCATAAATCTGAGTGGCTGCCTTTCCGCCGATTGCCATTTCAATAACCGCATTTGCATCTTCAGTTCTGACCCCGTATAAAGCCATTTTAGTCTGATCCAGGTTGATCTGTAATTCGGGCTGACCTAAGTTCCTTAGGATGCCTAAATCTTCAATCCCTTTGACCGATTTGAGGATGCTTTCAATCTTTTCTTCCTGCTTCTCAATAAAAGAAAAATCATTTCCAAACATCTTGACTACAATTGATCCCTTTACACCAGATACCGCTTCTTCCACATTATCTGATATCGGCTGAGAAAAATTAAGGCTAATTCCAGGATAACCTTTTAATCTCTCCTGCATCCGTTCAATTAGCTGTTCTTTACTCTCATGACGTTTCCATTCATCTTTAGGGTAAATATCTACCAGGAATTCCATATTGTAGAAACCTGTAGCATCAGTGCCATCATTCGGTCTTCCTGTTTGAGAAACTACTTGTTTTACCTCATCAAAATGGAGGAAAATCTTACGTATCTCATTGGATAGTTTTTTAGTTTCATCTAATGAAATACTTAAAGGGGCACTTGCCCTTACATAAATAGATCCTTCATCAAGCGAAGGCAAAAACTCTGTCCCCAGGAATTTAAAACTGAATAAGCCTAATACGAGAACGACTATAGAGATACCGAAAACCAGTTTTCTCGCTTTGAAACAAGCGTTGTAAAACCTGATTGTTCCGTTAGTGATCGCTTTGAGAAAGAAGTTATGTTTTTCTTTTACATTTTTATTCAATAAGACACTTGCCAGGGCAGGAACCAATGTAAACGTTAAGATTAACGCACCTAACAAGGCAAAGCTTAAAGTCCATGCCAGTGGTGAGAACATTTTTCCCTCTACTTTTTCAAAAGTAAAAATTGGCAGTAATCCTGTGATGATGATTAGTTTTGCGAAAAATATCCCTTTACCGTTTTCTAAACAAGCCCTTTTAATAATGCCTAGTTTGCTCAGCCCATTGAATTTCTGCATTCCAGTGGTCTGTGCACGATGATCCAGGGCTACAAAAATCCCCTCAACCATCACTACCGCCCCATCTATGATAATACCAAAGTCAATCGCCCCCATTGATAATAAGTTGGCAGACATTCCCTTTAGTTTCAAACAAATAAAAGCGAATAATAAAGCCAATGGAATGATGATAGACACGATCAGCGTAGTCCGCCAGTCGGCCATGAATAAAAACACAATGACAGTTACGAAAATAATTCCCTCCATCATATTGTGCATTACCGTATGAATAGCGAAGTTTACCAGGTTCTCTCTGTCATAGAAAGTGCTGATTTTTACGTCGCCCGGCAGAATGTTATCATTGATATCTTTAATCTTCTCTTTTAACCGGGTCAATACTTGACTCGGATTTTCGCCTTTACGCATCACTACAATACCTTCTACCACATCCGGATCATTATCACGGCCTACCTGCCCCAATCTTGGTAAAGCACTCTCTGTAACGTCTGCAATAGTTTTAACATAAACAGGTGTACCATTCACATTATCAACAATTACATTGTTAATCTCGTCAATGTTATTCAGCACACCAATTCCGCGTACCACATAGGCTTGACCGCCCTGGTTAATTACATCACCCCCTACGTTAATATTACTCTTAGATACTGCGTCAAAAAGTTCTGAAGCAGTTACACCATACTGTATGGACTTCTGCGGATCTACTGTAATCTGGTAGGTCTTAACCTCACCACCAAAACTTACCACATCGGCAATACCCGGTACAGAAAGTAACTCTCTTTGTACCACCCAATCTTGCAATGTTTTTAATTCTCTGACTGATTTCTTATCACTTTTTAGTGTATAGCGGAAAATTTCTCCTGTTGGACCATAAGGTGGTTCAACTTCAGGACTTACCCCTGCCGGAATATCTGCTTCAGCGATATGGTTATTGACTTGTACCCTTGCAAAAGCATAATCTACATCATCTTCAAAAGTGATTTTTACTATAGATAAGCCGAATAGAGAAGAAGAACGAATACTCGTTCTTTTTTCAGTGGGGTTCATCGCTATCTCCAGCGGTCTAGTCACAAATTTCTCTACCTCTTCGGCACTACGACCAGGCCATTGTGTAATAATCGTAACATTAGTATTGGTTACATCTGGAAAAGCCTCAATGGTCGTGTGCTTAAAGCTCACGTAACCAGCCAGGATCATCACCAGGGTAGCAAAGAATATGAAGATCTTGTTTTTCAGGGAAAAACCTATGATCATCTTAATGAATTTATTCATTATTTGAATTTTTATCTGGTGTAAGAAAATTAGTCTTTCAGGCTTTCATAAAGGAAAACCTGTTTGGAGGCAACGATACGATCACCTGGTTGCAGTCCTTTACTGATATAAGCCTTGTCGCCCGATTTTCTCCCTATTTCTACTTCTTGAATGCGTACTTTTTTTACTTTATCCAATACCAGCACGTAGTTTTTATTTTCGTCAAAGACGATGTTGTTTGCATTGATAGATGGCAGATTGATATCAGATTTAGAAGCAATTTGTACAGTTGCCATCATACCTGGTTTTAATAAGTAACCTGGATTAGGAATACTCACCCTGGCATGCATCACTTTACTTTCTGCATCCAGAATGTTATAGATTTTATCAACCTTACCGGTGAAAACTTTGTCAGGGTAGGAGAGGATAGCGATTTTTACATTATCACCCTGTTTGACGCTGGCGATATCTGATTCATAAATATTAATCATACCCCATACCGTTGACAAATCAGCTACCGTAAACAAACTCTGACTATTGTCGGGTCTGAGCTGCATATTAGTGTTTACATTTTTCTCAATTACGAAACCAGAAATGGGTGATTTCAAAGTATAAGTTCCATTGGTACTACCGCCATTTAAGTTCAGAACGGCTTTACTGCGTTTGGCTTCAGCCTGTTTAACCAGGTAATTGTTTTTGGCTTCTTCTACATCTCTGGCAGATGAAAGGCCGCTCTTGTACAAATCTTCTGCAAGTTTCATGCTTCTTGCGGCATTCCTTAATTCAGCAGAAGAACTGATAGCCTCTTTATCAAATCCTGCCATCTCAGCACTTCCCAAAGTAGCTAATACCTGTCCTTTAGCAACACGGTCACCCAGTTTTACAGGAACTGATCGTACATTTCCACTAACCATAGGGAAAATTTTTGCTGTTGTTTCATCATTTGGAGCTATCTTGGCAGAGAAGCTTAAATCCGTTTCATTATTTGGACTTCTGACTGTATCGATCATCAACTTGCTGATCAGTGAATCCGTAACGGCGAATTTTTCATCTTTAGGTGGTTCTTTAACATGTTCTGTACAACTCTGTAATAATACGAAAGCTGTGAAGACGCCAATAGTAAGCCTGCTGAATTGTTTGATTTGGGTTTGCATGTGTGTATTATTTGAAAATTGTAGTACCAGTTACATAATTGATTTCTTCCTTGGCATTCATTCGCTGATATTTCAGGTCATTCATTTGAAGGGTACTTTCTTTGTAAGAATCATAGAAATCCATAAATTCTACCAGGCTCAGATTTCTGCTCTTGAAGTTTTTGATAACTTCTCCAATTAGTTTATCAAAATCACTGCTAAAGTTCTTATCAAAACCTTTGTATAAATTTTCTGTCCTTAATGCAGATTTATAGCTATTGAAGACTTCATTTTGTAAAGCAGATTCCTGTTGGTTCAATTGATTTTTTCCTGCATCAATAGCGATCTTTGCTTTTTTGATTTCTCCCTGATTCCTATTAAATAATGGCAGTGGAATATGCATTCCCAGACCCGTATATTTTGTGGGGTAACTTCCTTGTAAATCGTAGGTTAAAGAAAACTGTACGTCAGGTACAGCATTGGCTTTTTGTACGCTGAGTGCTTTCTCTGCATAGGTAATTCCGGTTTGCGTAAGTTTTAAATCTGCACGGTTGTTACGTGCCGAGTCCAGCAGATTAGTGTACACTGTTTTATCTAACTGATAAGCCTGTTCTTCTAAAGGATCCATCACTAAAGTAAGATTAGCTTCTGGTTTCATGTTTGTCAGTAGTTTAAGATCTGTTTCCATATCCTCAATGCTGTTTTCCAGATTGGTGTGCTCCGTTTGAAGACTATAAACCAGTGATTTTATCCTGATGATATCTTTCATCGCCATATTTCCCATCTTCAGTTGTTGTTCTGAAGCGGAAAGTAGTTTTTGCAAAGAGTTAATTTGTTGCTGGTATAACTTAGCGGATTGTTGAGCGTAATAGGTTTTATAGAAATTAGAACGCAGACTAAACCTCAAAGTACGCACTAGGTCGAAATATTGATATTCCGCTAATTTTACCCCTGTCTTAGCCATTTGAATATTTTTGTTCCTTTTTCCAGCAAGCTTAATGAGCTGTGAAATTGAAGCTTGATATTCGCCATCGGTATTATTAGTTTGGAAAAACTTTTTAGTCAAATGGTTATAGAGCTGTGTTTCTACATTCAATTCTGGATTATCGAATAATTTAGCAGTTATAATTTCTGCTCTCGCCTGGTCAGTTTGATAATTCTGAGCAATTAATTGATAGTTATTCTGGATGAAAAGTTTTTCTGCCAAGGGCAAGGTGAGCTTTAAAGTGTCAGTAGCCTGAGCTGCTGCATTTTCGGAGAAGCCTAGCAGAGCGAAGCCGAAGATTAACAGGTGATATTTCAGGAAGTTAGATGTCATTTTCTTATTATTTTAAACAAATCTAATTTCGAGAAATTAAAGGGATATTAAAGAGGTATTAAAAACTGATTAAAATGAATGGAATTCAATGCGGAAAGTAGTGCCAAGGCCGTTTGATGACGTTGCTGTGATTTTTCCATTAAATAGGGTGATGATTTTATGCGCCATGTACAAACCCATTCCAGTGCCCGCATGTTCTACTTTATGGGAAGAACTGTAAAAGGGCTTGAATATCTCTTTTAATTGAACTTCTGTTATACCGACACCTTTATCGCTTATAGTCAGGGTTAATCCTTCAGGAGTAATGTTAAGAATACAGCTAACCTGTTGGTTGTCTGAAAACTTAAAGGCATTACCGATAATGTTGTCCAAAGCAATTTGTAATAAGGTAGGGTTTGCCGTGATGATTAATGGTCTATCATCAGTCAGGGGTAGATTTTTCATTTCTACTACAAGTTGGTTTGGTCCTTTTCGCTGGTTCCACTGGGTTTGCAATTGCCAGACTAGTTCATCAAGACGAACTTCTTGCGTAAGAGAAGAGCTATATTCCAAATCTGCCTGGGCAAGATTAAGTAGTGCAGCAATGATATTTTCCAGTTTTTCTGCATCTTCCAAAACTGATTGGAGTGCCTTTTGATAATCTTCTTTCTGCCGGTCTTTAGAAAGGGCGATCTCCGTTCCGATAATCATCCGGGTTACCGGAGTTCTCAGCTCATGAGAAGCATTGGCAACAAATGTTTTTTGTAAAATAAAAGAATGCTCCAGATGTTCCATCAGGTTATTGAAGTTCTGAGCAAGCAAGGTAATCTCATCTTTATTTGTACCTTCTTCTACTCTGAAATGGAGATTATTTGATTTGATCAGCTTTACCTGGTCGATAAAGACATTGAGTGGGGATAATATTCTTTTCGCAATCCATCTGCCCGAAAGTAGCAGCCCAAGAAAGATGACGATGAACACACCAATCATGACTTTTAATAATTTCTGTACCCGGATTGCTGTACTCTGATCTATTGCAGAGGCCAGGATAACAAAATCGCCCTGATTGTCTTTGTAAAAAATGCCAACCACCTGTCTTTCACCTTCCTTGAAACGGATTTTACCCATTTCTCTCACTTTGTCGATGGTCTGGCTACTCCAGAATTGCTGGTCGTCGCCAATAAAAGCAGCGCTATTGCTGTCGTTGTAAATGCGGATTACCTCACCATTTAATCTTTCCAGATATTCTGTTCTAACTTTATTTAAGGCTTCGTTCGAGATTTCGTCTGCTTTAAGGTATAATTTAGCCGTGACCATAGTCCGGTCAGTCAGGCGGTCAAAAAACTCCGATTCCATTACCTTTTTGAAGGTGAAATAAGTAACAGACAATACACATAACAGCGTAATTGTACTGATCAGCGTAAAATATAAAGCCAGACGGTCTTTGATCTTCATCACTTCGTTTACTTCATGATGTAGCCCATACCAATTTTTGTATGGATTATTTTTTTATCAAACCCTTTCTCAATTTTGTTTCGTAAAAAGTTTACATAAACATCAATCACATTAGTTCCAGTATCGAAACTAATGTCCCAGGCATTCTCTGCAATGTATTGTCTTGATAAAAGGCGGTTTGGGTTTTTAAGGAAAAGTTCCAGCAGAGTAAATTCTTTTGCGGTAAGGGTGATATCCTTACCTGCTCGCTGTACAGTTTTGGAATAGGTGTCCATCTGGATGTCCTCAAAACTTAGGGTATGTTTCTGCTGGCTCAGTGCAGTTTGTTGTCTTCTTAACATGGCCTCAATTCTGGCCAGTAATTCTTTGAAGTGGAAAGGTTTGACCAGATAGTCATCAGCACCAGAGTTTAAGCCCAGTACTTTATCATCAATAGATCCTAAAGCAGTTAGCATCAGAATTGGAACTTCTTTATTGGTTTGTCTGATTTGACGGCATACTTCAATACCATTCATTCCGGGCATCATGACATCCAGAATCAGCAAATCAAATTTTTCTTCCTGGAAAGTATAAAGAGCCATTACCCCATCAGGAATGGAAGTGACATTATAATTATGTTCTTCCAGTCCTGTCTTTATCAGGCTGGCTATTTTTACATCATCTTCTGCTATTCCTATATTAAACATTTGCTGCTCAGGGTTGATTGAGTTGCAAAGGTAGCTATCTAAATCCAAACTCATTCATTCCCTTTGTGCCCGTCTTTGAACTCTTTGATGCCCTGGCCAAGGCCTTTCATCAGTTCAGGAATTTTCTTACCTCCAAAAAGGAGTAATACAACTACCAGGATAACTAAGATTTCTGGTGTGCCCAATGCGGCTAATAGTGAGGTGTTAAGCATGGTTTAAAGATTTATTTAAGCCTGCCTGGTCTTTACAAAAAGACCAGGCAGGCTAGGGTGTGTTTTGTTTCCTGGCAAAACTAAATGTGGTTAATTAAATCCTGATTAAAGCAGGATTAAAACAGGGTTAAAATATTTTTGGCACCTGTTTTAAATTTAAACATGCTCTAAATCAAAGCTTAATCTTTCTTTTACATATAAAGTTGTACCTTTGCAAAATTGTTTAGCATTATTATGGGTTGTTCCTGAGATTCAGCCTGTTAAAAGAGAACAATAATTGCATTAAATATATTTATGAAGAAGATTGTTGATTACAGAAAATTGTTAGGTGTTCAGAAAGATGCCGAGCTGAAAGAGCTGAAAACCATTTACAGAAATTTAATGAAGGAATATCATCCGGATAAATTTCAGGAAAGTGATGAAGCTAAATTAGCTGCTGAAATAAAAAGCAAAGAAATTATTGAAGCCTATCACTTCCTGGTTAGTATTGCTCCTGAAACGCTTGCTGGCTCAATTGAAGAATATACAAGTACAATCACTTCATGTGGTATTGCTGATTATAACTGGGCTGGACTGGTACTTACAGTTCATTTCCTTGACGGAAGCGGATATGAGTATTTTGAGGTTCCAAAAGCAATTTACGTGAAATTAGTCAATGCAGATTCTCCAGGGAGATTTGCACGCCGTCATATCTTCAGCTCATTTCCTTACAGAAACATCGTAAAATTAGAAACGGCTTAATCGCTGCTTCAATTTAACTGTATATATTGGTTTTCTGTTTTATCAAAAAACAGAAGATTTTAAGCACCTGTTTAAGTTTAGTTTCTAAATTTAAACAGGTGTTATTTTTTTGAATAACCCTCAACAATATAAGCTGCCTAATTGTTCAGCATAAAAGACGTTATTTGATCCTGCAAAGAATCTCAAATCGTACATTATGCAACACCTGATTGACGCAGACCATCACAATATTCTCCCATCACATGGTGAGGCATTGCTATTCCCAGATTTCTTTACATCCCAAGAGAGTGATTCTTATTTTCAATATTTCAAGAATGATGTTCCCTGGATGCAGGAAACAGTTGTTTTGTTTGGCAAAAAGAAAATGCAACCACGGTTAACGGCTTTTTTTGGAGACGAAAGTATGCAATATGATGATGCCGGTTTGACGCTGAAAGCAGAGAACTGGAGTTCGCCTTTAGTCAGGATTAAAGAAAAATTGGAAGCAAAATTTGAGACATTATTTAATATTTGTTTATTGAGCTACTATCGTGACGGCAAAGATTATATGGGCTGGCACAGAGATAATGAGCACGCACTGGGAGAATATCCAGTAATTGTTTCCGTTAGCTTCGGGGCAACAAGAATTTTTCAGTTCAGAGATTACAAAGAAAAAATTCCGGTCATTTCTTTAGAGCTGGATCATGGTAGTGCATTGCTCATGAATAGACAAACTCAGGAATATTGGGAACATCGGGTTACAAAGACTACACTCCCTGTTGGGCCGCGTATTAATTTAAGCTTTAGGCTAATGCATGCTAAGTGATCAGTATACCCTATTTACTGTGTTAAAATTGTTGCTACTAAGTCAAAATTGAACCTGTTTTAAAAATCATCTCATAATAGGCTTATATTTGCTAACGGTGTTAACTTATTAAAATAAATGGGAATAGTAGAGCGTAAAATGCGTCATAAAGAAGAAATTCGCACAGGAATACTGGAAGCTGCATGGCATATGGTAATAACTGATGGCTGGCAGTCTCTTTCTATCCGAAAAATTGCTGATGCTATAGAATATAGTATTCCAGTAATTTACAATCACTTTGAGAACAAAGAAGCAATATTGCTTGAATTTTCAAAAGAAGGTTATCAAAAATTGGCCTTAACCTTAAATGAAGCAAAAAAAACCGTTGTGTCGCCTACTGCGCAACTCGAGGTGATGGCCGTAGCTTACTGGGATTTTGCTTTCGAAAATAAAGAATATTATCAATTGATGTTTGGTCTGGGAATTCCTGCCTGTGAAATGGTGAATCAAGTCGCAGAAATTAAGGAAATGACTAGTACCCTGGTTTCTACTATACAGGAAGCATTAGTACAGACGGGGAATCGAGAGGCAGATTATTTTTTAAAATATCACGCTTACTGGTCTATTCTACATGGTCTGGTTTCCATACAGATGATAGAAAATAGTGGGAAGACTGATGCTTTTAAAAAGATGATCTTGAAAGATGCAATCAATGGGTTCTGTAAATCTCTCGTTTTGTAATCGGCAGAAAAATATTATATTACCTAAATTTACGCTTAATTTTAAAAACCAGATAGGCTGATGAACAGATTATTCAACACTAATTACAATCACAGAGGACTTGATTTTGTATTGCTGATCTTACGAATTTGTATTGCAGGCCTTATGCTTTCTCATGGAATACCTAAACTTGAAATGCTGCTTGTGGGTGGTAAAATACAGTTTATGGACCCTATTGGTCTTGGAGATACTGCTACTTTAGCTTTGGCTGTTTTTGCAGAAGTATTTTGCTCCGTATTGCTCCTTCTTGGAATTGCGGTCCGTTTAGCAGTAATTCCATTAATGATAACGATGCTGATTGCTATTTTGATCGCTCATGGTAATGATGGACTAAAAGAAAAAGAGCTTGCTATTCATTATCTGCTAACTTATGTCGTTTTGCTTTTTGCCGGTGGCGGAAGATTAAGTGTCGATAGTATCATTAGCCATAAGTCTGCTAAAAGGAGAAGAAGCTATTAAGTGGGCAATAATTCCAGATTAAACCGTTATTAGGGAAGAATATTAAATAAATATATATGAAAAGGATACTATTGGTTTGTCTGACAATGATTACAGTGATAGGATGCGGTGTGAATAAGCAAGCGCAGCAAATCAAAGCTCTTGAAAATTGTAAATATAAAATTGTTTCAGCTGAGAATCTTTCAGTAGCAGGAGCAGATGTGAAAAAAATAATCAATGGTCAGGATATTAACCTGGCAAGTCTGCCGGGTTTAGCCTTTGGATTGTTAAGAAGAGATGTTCCGTTTCGTGCAAGACTGAATATGGAAATCAGTAATCCATCTGGTTTTCTCGCTGCGATCAACCAGTTTGAATATAAAGTGCTGATCAATAAACAAGAGCTCGCAAATGGGTTTGTAAATCAGCAGGTTAGTATTCCAGCAGGTCAGTCTGTTGTTGTACCAGTAGATTTAAATGTGAACGTTTACCAGTTTATCTCCAATCAGAAAGTGATGTCTGAAATCTCAGATTTTTTGCGTGGTGGTGCTAATGGCGGTTCAGAAAGAAAAGGATTAGTTACGCTAAAAATCAGACCGAGTATTATGGTCGGTGGGGTGCTTGTTAAATATCCTGGATTCATCAGTATTGATAAAGAAGTAAGTAGTAAAATACTGTTATAAGCTTAAAACAGTATTGTTACTTTTATTTAACGTTAAATAAAAGCGACAAAGGGTTATTTTAATTATTTTCGACAATTGATCTAACCCAATATGAAGTGTAGTTTATCTTTCCTTTGTTTATTATCCTTTGCCCCGTTTTTTGGTAAAGCCCAGCAGGCTGAACTTAATGCAGCGGAAATCAGGCAAGGATTAGCCAGTTTGAACGTTACAGGCAGTGTTTTATACATTGCTGCGCATCCTGATGATGAAAATACACGTTTATTAGCTTATCTCGCCAAAGAGAAAAAAGTACGAACGGGGTATTTGTCCTTGACCAGGGGCGATGGCGGGCAGAATTTGATTGGAACGGAGCAGGGCGAATTATTAGGACTGATCCGTACGCAAGAACTTTTAGCCGCAAGACGAATGGATGGTGCGGAGCAGTTCTTTACCCGTGCGAACGACTTTGGTTTTTCTAAAAATTCAGCAGAAAGTTTTAAAATATGGGATAAGGAGAAGATCCTGTCAGATGTGGTATGGATTATCCGTAGGTTCCAGCCCGATGTAATTATTACCCGTTTCCCGGAAGATGCACGTGCAGGACATGGGCATCATGCAGCCTCGGCAATTCTGGCCAGGGAAGCTTTTACTGCTGCGGCAGACCCTAAACGTTTTCCGGAACAGCTTAAGCAAGTAAAAGTCTGGCAGGCAAAACGAATCGTATGGAATACTTTCAACTTTGGTTCTACCAATACAACAGCCGACGACCAGCTTAAGCTTGATGTGGGTGTTTTTAACCCGTTATTGGGTAAAGGTTATGGAGAAATAGCAGCCGAAAGCAGGTCTAACCATAAAAGCCAGGGTTTCGGTGCTGCAAAACAACGCGGTACTTCAATAGAATTTTTTAGCCCTATTAGTGGGCAAACAGCACAAACGGATTTATTTGAGGGGGTAAACCTAAATCTGGACCGAAATAAAGGGACAGAAAAGGCACAGCAGCTGCTAAACGAAATTAATGCTGATTATGACTCTTCAGATCCTTCAAAATCTATCAATGCACTGCTGCAATTGAAAGAAGAAGTCAAAAATATACCTTTTAAGCATCAGCAACTCGATGAACTGATTCTTGCCTGTGCAGGGATATGGATAGAAACGACAGTTCCGGAACCATCTTATGCGATTAATGATGTTATTCCAGTCACGGTAAATGCAATATCCAGAGTGAGGAAGTATTTTCCGCTGACGATTTCTCTGGAAGATTTAAATTCAAAACAAACTTCAGAGCTGATACCAGACCGTATGGTCTCTCAAAACCTGAAAATTGAAGCCCGTCAGCTAGGTCTTACACAACCCTACTGGCTGGAGAAAAAGCATCCGATAGGGAGCTATATTATTGATTCTTTAGCAAATCTCGGTTTACCAGAAGCACCGGCTCCTCATGCTGGCGTATTCCGTGTTTTATTTGGCAATCATTATATTGATGTTGTCCGCCCGTTGGTTTATAAACATACAGATCCTGTAAAAGGAGAACTCTACCAACCTTTAGTTGTTGCCCCGCCAGTTACAGCTACGCTGGCAGAACATTCTATTGTATTTACAAACAACTTGCCTCAAACAATCACGGTACAGTTAAAGAGTTTTAAAGCACAATCAAAAGGAATGCTTCAACCTGCTGTTCCGTCTGGATGGAAAGTTTCGCCAGAGAAAGTAGATTTTGATCTTCAGCAAAAGGGAGAAGAGCAGAATATTGAATTTACAGTTACCCCGGCGGGCCAATTGTCTGAAGGACTATTCTCCTTATCTTTAAAAATTGAGGGCGAAACCTATCAAAAGGGCTTAAAAGTAATTGGATATGATCATATACCCGTACAAACCTTATTTCCAATAGCAGAGGCACGTGTAGAAAGAGTTGACCTGAAATTTGCCGGGAAAAAGATTGGCTATATTGCTGGTGCAGGAGACTTAATTCCTGAAGCATTGACCCAGATTGGGTACCAGGTGACCAGGTTGAATGAGAAACAAATTATCAATGGAGACCTGTCTGGTTATGATGCGATCATTACAGGTGTCCGGTTATATAATATTAATGAACAAATAGCACTCATGCAGCCTAAACTGATAAGTTATGTGAAAAATGGAGGTGTTTTACTCGTTCAGTACAATGTCAATGCACCATTAAAAATTACTGATCTCGGCCCTTATCCCTTTCAGCTTAGCCGTGACAGGGTGACTGAAGAAGATGCGAAGGTTACCTTTTTAAGCCCAAAACATCCGGCATTAAATTTTCCTAACCAAATTACAACAAAAGATTTTGATGGCTGGATCCAGGAACGAGGTTTGTATTTCGCCACCGGTGTTGACTCACATTACACGCCGATTTTACGCATGAACGATACAGGAGAGAATGCCAGTGATGGTTCGCTGCTGGTAACCGATTATGGAAAAGGGAAGTTTGTCTATACTTCTCTGTCCTTTTTTAGAGAACTGCCAGCCGGTGTTCCTGGTGCATACAGATTATTTGTAAACCTGATATCAAAAAATACAGCACCATAATGGAACCTCAAAAACGCAGTACAGATTTACCGCCTTTTGTAAAGAGCTGGAAACAATTTTACTGGTTACTGGCTGGTTGGTTAGTGTTTCTAATCCTTTGCTTTTATCTATTTACCCAATATTTTGAATGAGTTATATTGACTGGGCTGTTTTATGCTGCACACTGATTGTAATTGTCTCTTATGGCGTTTACAAGAGCAGAGGTGCAAAAGATATTGATGGGTACTTATTGGGAAACCGTTCTCTGCCATGGTATAGCGTCTGTTTGTCAGTAATGGCTACCCAAGCCAGTGCAATTACATTTTTATCTGCTCCGGGTTTAGCTTATTCTTCAGGAATGAGTTTTGTGCAGTTCTACTTTGGTTTGCCACTGGCGATGATTGTACTGTGCGTAACATTTGTTCCGATTTTTCACCGGCTAAAAGTTTATACGGCTTATGAATATCTGGAACAGCGTTTTGATTTAAAGACGAGAGCATTGACGGCCTTTCTGTTTTTAATACAAAGGGGCCTGTCTACCGGGATTACAATTTATGCACCTTCTATCATTCTGTCAACCATTCTGGATATTAATACAACCTATACGACATTGGTCATTGGCAGTATTGTCATTGCTTATACAGTTTATGGTGGTACGAAGGCTGTTTCCTATACGCAGATGCTACAGATGAGTATTATTTTTTGTGGTTTGTTTGCAGCAGGTATTATGGTGGTTCATTTGCTGCCAGGCGATATTGGGTTCAGTAAAGCAATCAGTATTGCGGGTAAAATGGGGCGGACCAATGCAATTGATTTTAAGTTTGACTGGAATAATCCATATACGGTTTGGAGTGGATTAATTGGTGGTTTTTTTCTCCAGTTATCCTATTTTGGAACAGATCAGAGCCAGGTGGGCAGATACCTGACCGGTGCATCTGTGAGTCAGAGCCGTTTGGGTTTACTGATGAACGGACTGGTGAAAATACCAATGCAGTTCCTGATCTTATTGATTGGCGTACTGGTTTTTACTTTCTATCAATATAATAAACCACCTGTATTTTTTAATAGTTTTGAATTGAACAAGCTGGAAAAAAGCAGCTATAATCCGGAGTTGAATCAACTTAAAGAGGATTATGAAAAGGCTTTTGAGGAAAAGCAGGTGGAGGTTAATAAGCTAAACACAGCTTTACAGCAGGAGAATAAAGCAGTAATCGATCAGCAAAGAATCGCGCTTAAAAAAGCTGATGAGCAAACTAAAGTTGTCCGTAAACAGGTGACAGATCTGATGCTGAAAAATGATCCGGGAGCCGATACCAATGATAACAATTATATTTTTTTAAGTTTTGTGACTAAGTACCTGCCTAAAGGACTCATCGGACTGCTTATTGCCATTATCTTTCTGGCTTCTATGGGCTCTACTGCAAGTGCCTTAAATTCACTGGCTTCTACCAGTGTAATTGATATTTATAAAAGATTGATTAATAAAGATGCGACCGAAGAAAACTATTTAAAAGCATCCAGATGGTCGACTGTGATCTGGGGAATGGTCTGTATCGCAATGGCTTTATATGCTAGTAAAATAGGGAATCTGATTGAAGCGGTTAATATCCTTGGTTCTTATATTTATGGAACCATCCTGGGTGTATTCCTTGTCGCTTTTTACCTGAAACATGTCAATGGTAGAGCTGTGTTTTATGCAGCTATTCTAACTGAAGCGGTCGTTTGCGTTTTTGGTTATCAGAAACTGGTGGCTTATTTATGGTTGAATGTAATTGGATGTTTGCTGGTTGTATTATTATCCCTTTTCTTTCAGCAGGCATTAAGGAAAAAACTGTTTGTTAATTAATAAGCTCTGAAAAAAAGGTTAATCCTTATTGCAGTGTGATTGTCTGAACAAATTTTTCTTCAGTAACTCATGGCTGATTTTTTACCATTTCTAGTGTGTTGAAAATTTGTATGTGATTTGCTAACATTCTTCTAGAAAAGACGTTAGCATTCGCAATTCTTTAAGACTTCTCTGCCTTTTAAAAATAAAGACATAACAGATTTCCATAATCCTGAAAATGTCTTTAATCTTCCGTGAGCCTGAAAAGCATTATACATTTCTTGGTTGCATATTTTGGAATAAGATAATATAGCCTGCAGCCAGGTTGCTTGTTTTATATCATCTGAAATATAAACGCAAATAAGATTGTATTAAGAATGATTTATTTTAATAGCAGTTTATCAATCTACGTAAGTAATCTCATTTTCGAATGTGAATTACGCTGGAATTGAATATTCTAATTAGTAAAAAAGAGCTTTAATTATTTATTGTGTTTCATACGCTTATTTTACCTAGGGAAAGAGCTGTTTCACCATTAGAATAATATCATTAGAGTAATAAATTTTGGTAGGGATTTATAATTAACAATCTTTATAACTATGCGGAAACAGCAAGTCGTATGTGTGGATTTATTTATCTTTAGTTTACGTTTATTTAATAATAGTAACATTATGGTCCACGAAGGGATGTTTTTGGTAATATGTTAAGTTCTTTTGTGTTGTCGTTGTTTAATAATTTTCATCTGTTGAAAATTTGCGCCACTGCTCCATGTTATGTCCTCTCAAATTGTTAAATCTTAATTTTTATTTATCTCCATCAAATTGAATCCTATTATCAATCCTGAATTGTGGTATGTCATTATGCATAATAGCATATTTCTATATTATCCTCCTGTCTATATTCATCAACATTTTTCCTGTATTAAAAGGAATATCCTGTAATAGTTATCTAACGGCTACAATGAAGAATCTATCTACTGTACAAGAACCTATTTGGTTAACCCAATCCATTCATACTTCCTCTTCACTTTTCAATATTGGAGGATATGCTTCAATTGTAGGGATGTTGAATATTCCTTTATTAGTACTTTCTATTGAAAAAGTATTGAAAAATATCGATGTGATAGAAATTGGTTATGATGCATTTAATGATAAGCCGCTGAATGATAATCTGGAATTTATCAGATATGATATAGAAACTGTTGATCTTTCATTTGATAAAGATTCAATCAGTTCTTGTCTGGAATGGATTTCTGCTGATATGAAAGTGAGCTTCGATGTGAGTAAAAACCTTCTTAAAGTCAGGATTATAAGTTGTGGTGGTAATAAGTTTTTTTGGTATGTAAAGGCTCATCATCTGATTTTTGATGGTTATGCGATGTCTCTTTTTTTTACTCAGGTTTCTACGTTATACTCTTCGTTTATTGAGAATGAAAAAAGTGAAATTAAGGTAGTTCCATATACTGAATTTATTCAATATAACAAAGATTACGTTGCCTGTGGAGATTTCATAGATGATAAAAGATTTTGGTTAAACAGACTGGATACTACTTTCTCATCCAAAGCTTTTAGGTCTTGTCTTGATAAGGTTTTGTCTCCATCTCTTATTTCTGAAAGGAAGGAACTTAATATACCCAGAGTGTTATTTAATGAGATTGATGTTTTTTGCACGCAGCATAAATGTACAGTAACGCATTATTTTATTGCATTACTTTTTATTCTGAATAGGAAGTATGCAAATGAATCTCCTATTATCGGAATACCTGTTTTTAACAGAACAAATAAGAGATTTAAATCGGTAATCGGAACTTTTGTTAATGTACTACCATTCTCTATATCTCTTCAGGATAATCTAACATTTATCGATTTACTTGTGAAAATTAAGAATGAGCTGAGAGAGTGTTATAAACATAGTCGTTTCCCATTACATAATATATTGCAGGGTATTGAGAATAATATTGATATTATCAATGTTTTATTTTCTTATCAAAAAAATAGCTACGAGACTAAATTGGGGGATCTGCAGACCTCAATTAATTTTATTCATAGTGGTGAACAGCAGGAAGATCTGGTTTTTCATCTATTGGAATATTCTTCCACACTGGATCTTACTTTTTCCGTAGATTATAAAAAGGGACGTTTCTCTTCAGCTTTAATTGAGCGTTTGCTTAATCATTTCTACAATTTACTGTCTTTTGCTTTGGCTAGTCCTGAAGTTAGCCTGGGGGAGCTGAATTACCTGAGTGCTGCAGAAGAACATGAACTGCTGGAAACCTTTAATCCGAAGGCAGCGGCTTATGTTCCGGGTACAGTGCTGGATTTACTCAAGGCCCGTCATGATGTTGATCCGGATGCGATTGCGCTGGTTTATGAAGACCGCCGTGTGAGTTACCGCTGGCTTGATGAGCAGTCAACTCTACTGAGTGTTTATTTGCGGGAGGAATGTCAGCTGGTTACCAGTGATCTGGTTGGTGTTCAACTGCCACGTACGGAGTGGCTGATTGTCTGCCTGCTGGGTGTGTTGAAATCGGGCTGTGCTTATGTTCCTGTAGATCCTGGTTATCCTCAGCAGCGGATTGATTATCTGCTGGCTGACAGTGGTTGTAAGGAGGTTCTGGATGAGTCCTTTTTGGCTGTTTTTCAGCAGGCTATCAGTGCCGTGGTTTCAGCAGAGGAGTTTTCAGCAGCTGGTTTAAAGACTGCTGTGTATGGTGCTGAGCTGAGTACAAATTCACTGGCCTACCTGATTTATACCTCAGGTTCTACGGGTTTACCCAAAGGGGTGATGGTAAGTCATGGGAATATGTATTCCTTTTTGAAATGGAGTGAGAAAGAATTCCGGGCATCAGATTTCGAGGTTTTGTTTGGAGTAACCTCTGTTTGTTTTGATTTGTCTGTTTACGAGATATTTTATCCGCTGATCAGTGGGAAGTTGTTACGTCTGTTGCCTGATGCATTATCGATCAGCAGTTATTTATCGGGCTGTTCTAAAGTTCTGCTGAATACGGTACCGAGTGTTGTTGGCGGTTTACTGCGCGAGGGTGTAGACCTGAGGGGGGTGAGTGTGCTGAATATGGCCGGCGAACCTATTCCGGGTGCTTACCTGGAGCAGCTGGATTTGTCGGTTATGGAAGTACGTAACCTGTATGGTCCTTCAGAGGATACCACTTATAGTACGTGTTACCGTTTTGATGCACCATTTCCGGTGCTGATTGGTAAACCGATTGATCACACGCAGGTGTATATTCTTGATGCAGGTTCCTCACTTGTGCCGGTCGGGGTAAGCGGAGAGATCTGTCTTGGTGGTTTGGGAGTGAGTTTAGGTTACCTGAACCGGGCGGAACTGACGGGGGAGAAGTTTGTAGCGAACCCTTTTAAACCTGGAGAACGGATGTACCGTACGGGTGATCTTGGGCGCTGGGATTCCAGCGGTTTTATTGAATACCAGGGCCGTTTGGATGAACAGGTAAAGATTCGTGGTTACCGTGTTGAGCTTGGGGAGATCGAGAGCCGTTTAGTGTCGCTGGAAGGGATCAGCAGTGCGGTTGTACTTGCGCGTAGTTCTGGTGGTGGTGGTTCTGGTGAAGGGGAACAGGAACTGGTGGCTTACCTGGCCGGTGAGCAGGAGATTTCGGTTTCCGTTATCCGGGAACAGCTGGGCAGATCTATGCCGAATTACCTGGTCCCTAATTATTATGTTCAGGTGGATGCTATTCCGCTGACCAGCAATGGTAAAGTAGACAAGAAGAAACTATTGGCTTTGGCAGTGTCCGGCTTGAGTTCGGGTGTGAGTTATATTGCTCCGCGTAACCCGACTGAGTATGATCTTGCTGTGATCTGGTCAGAGCTGCTGGGCAGAGCAGAGATCGGGGTTAAAGATAACTTCTTTGATCTTGGTGGTCATAGTTTAAAAGCAATGAGGCTGCTGTCGCGTATATCGGCAGTTTTTTCGGTGGGTTTATCGATCAAAGATATTTTCAGTCATTGCTGCCTTGAAGATCAGGCTAAGCTGATCGGGATGAGTAGCGAAAGTGTTGTGAGTGCTATTCCTTTAGTGGGAGAGGGTGCAGATTACGTTTTATCTTCTTCTTTAAAGCGTTTATGGTTATTGAGCCAGTTTGAAGGCGGTAATGCAGCATATAATATGCCTGGGGTTTATGAGATTAGAGGATCTCTTGATCCTGTTTTACTGGAAATGGCTTTTAATGCAATCATCTCGCGGCATGAGATCTTACGAACTGTATTTCGTGAGGATGGTAATGGAGAAGTTCGTCAGGTGGTCCTTGGGGCTGCTGATCAGGCCTTGCGGATCAGTATTACTGATCTTGGTGATGGCAGGTCAGCTGAAGTGGTTAGTTTACTGGGTGCCTCTGTTTCTGGTGAATTTGATCTAGGCTCAGGACCTTTACTGCGTGCTGATCTGTACCGTTTGGGTAACGATCACTGGTTATTGAGTTTTGTGATGCATCATATCATCAGTGACGGGTGGTCACTTGGGGTGCTGATGCGTGAGCTGTCAATTTTTTATAATGCGGGTGTTCGTGGAGAGGTTGCCTCTGTGGCTGCCTTACCGTTACAATATAAAGATTACTCGGTCTGGGAGCAGTCTCAGCTGAGTGGGGAGTTGCTTACAGCGCACCGCAGTTACTGGCTGGCTCAGTTTTCAGGTGATTTACCAGTGCTGGAACTTCCTGCTGACCGTTTACGTCCGGAGGTGAAAAGTTATCGTGGCGGCAGTGTTTATCACCAGCTGGATCAGCGCCTGAGTGAGGAGTTGAAGGCGCAGAGTCATTCTGGTGGGGGAACCTTGTTTATGGGGCTTATTGCAGGTGTTACGGGTTTACTTTACCGTTACAGTCATCAGCAGGATATTGTGATCGGCAGTCCTATAGCAGGTCGTCATCATGCATCACTTGAAGATCAGATTGGACTTTACCTGAATACCCTGGCTTTACGGATGCGTTTTGAGGATGATGATAGTTTCAGGAGTTTACTGGATAAAAGCCGTGAAGTAGCTTTAGGAGCATATGAACACCAGGTTTATCCTTTTGATGAGTTAATCAATGAGCTACCGCTTGCAGGGAACGGTTTGTTCAATGTGATGGTAGTTTTACAAAATAATGTATTTGATGCGGATATCGCATTGGATGAAATCCATATCGGTCGTTACGCCGGTTTTGAAAACAAGGTGAGCAAATTTGATTTGTTATTTGAGTTTGTAGAGAGCTCAGGTGGTATCCATCTGGAGATTACCTATAACAGTGATATTTATGATGAAGTTCGTATTTCCAGGATGGCTGTTCATCTGGAGCAGTTTCTTTTATCTGCTTTGGCGAGTCCTGAAGTTAGCCTGGGGGAGCTGAATTACCTGAGTGCTGCAGAAGAACATGAACTGCTGGAAACCTTTAATCCGAAGGCAGTGGCTTATGTTCCGGGTACAGTGCTGGATTTACTCAAGGCCCGTCATGATGTTGATCCGGATGCGATTGCACTGGTTTATGAAGACCGCCGTGTGAGTTACCGCTGGCTTGATGAGCAGTCTACTCTACTGAGTGTTTATTTGCGGGAGGAATGTCAGTTGGTTACCAGTGATCTGGTTGGTGTTCAACTGCCACGTACGGAGTGGCTGATTGTCTGCCTGCTGGGTGTGTTGAAATCAGGCTGTGCTTATGTTCCTGTAGATCCTGGTTATCCTCAGCAGCGGATTGATTATCTGCTGGCTGACAGTGGTTGTAAGGAGGTTCTGGATGAGTCCTTTTTGGCTGTTTTTCAGCAGGCTATCAGTGCCATGGTTTCAGCAGAGGAGTTTTCAGCAGCTGGTTTAAAGACTGCTGTGTATGGTGCTGAGCTGAGTACAAATTCACTGGCCTACCTGATTTATACCTCAGGTTCTACGGGTTTACCCAAAGGGGTGATGGTAAGTCATGGGAATATGTATTCCTTTTTGAAATGGAGTGAGAAAGAATTCCGGGCATCAGATTTCGAGGTTTTGTTTGGAGTAACCTCTGTTTGTTTTGATTTGTCTGTTTACGAGATATTTTATCCGCTGATCAGTGGGAAGTTGTTACGTCTGTTGCCTGATGCATTATCGATCAGCAGTTATTTATCGGGCTGTTCTAAAGTTCTGCTGAATACGGTACCGAGTGTTGTTGGCGGTTTACTGCGCGAGGGTGTAGACCTGAGGGGGGTGAGTGTGCTGAATATGGCCGGCGAACCTATTCCGGGTGCTTACCTGGAGCAGCTGGATTTGTCGGTTATGGAAGTACGTAACCTGTATGGTCCTTCAGAGGATACCACTTATAGTACGTGTTACCGTTTTGATGCACCATTTCCGGTGCTGATTGGTAAACCGATTGATCACACGCAGGTGTATATTCTTGATGCAGGTTCCTCACTTGTGCCGGTCGGGGTAAGCGGAGAGATCTGTCTTGGTGGTTTGGGAGTGAGTTTAGGTTACCTGAACCGGGCGGAACTGACGGGGGAGAAGTTTGTAGCGAACCCTTTTAAACCTGGAGAACGGATGTACCGTACGGGTGATCTTGGGCGCTGGGATTCCAGCGGTTTTATTGAATACCAGGGCCGTTTGGATGAACAGGTAAAGATTCGTGGTTACCGTGTTGAGCTTGGGGAGATCGAGAGCCGTTTAGTGTCGCTGGAAGGGATCAGCAGTGCGGTTGTACTTGCGCGTAGTTCTGGTGGTGGTGGTTCTGGTGAAGGGGAACAGGAACTGGTGGCTTACCTGGCCGGTGAGCAGGAGATTTCGGTTTCCGTTATCCGGGAACAGCTGGGCAGATCTATGCCGAATTACCTGGTCCCTAATTATTATGTTCAGGTGGATGCTATTCCGCTGACCAGCAATGGTAAAGTAGACAAGAAGAAACTATTGGCTTTGGCAGTGTCCGGCTTGAGTTCGGGTGTGAGTTATATTGCTCCGCGTAACCCGACTGAGTATGATCTTGCTGTGATCTGGTCAGAGCTGCTGGGCAGAGCAGAGATCGGGGTTAAAGATAACTTCTTTGATCTTGGTGGTCATAGTTTAAAAGCAATGAGGCTGCTGTCGCGTATATCGGCAGTTTTTTCGGTGGGTTTATCGATCAAAGATATTTTCAGTCATTGCTGCCTTGAAGATCAGGCTAAGCTGATCGGGATGAGTAGCGAAAGTGTTGTGAGTGCTATTCCTTTAGTGGGAGAGGGTGCAGATTACGTTTTATCTTCTTCTTTAAAGCGTTTATGGTTATTGAGCCAGTTTGAAGGCGGTAATGCAGCATATAATATGCCTGGGGTTTATGAGATTAGAGGATCTCTTGATCCTGTTTTACTGGAAATGGCTTTTAATGCAATCATCTCGCGGCATGAGATCTTACGAACTGTATTTCGTGAGGATGGTAATGGAGAAGTTCGTCAGGTGGTCCTTGGGGCTGCTGATCAGGCCTTGCGGATCAGTATTACTGATCTTGGTGATGGCAGGTCAGCTGAAGTGGTTAGTTTACTGGGTGCCTCTGTTTCTGGTGAATTTGATCTAGGCTCAGGACCTTTACTGCGTGCTGATCTGTACCGTTTGGGTAACGATCACTGGTTATTGAGTTTTGTGATGCATCATATCATCAGTGACGGGTGGTCACTTGGGGTGCTGATGCGTGAGCTGTCAATTTTTTATAATGCGGGTGTTCGTGGAGAGGTTGCCTCTGTGGCTGCCTTACCGTTACAATATAAAGATTACTCGGTCTGGGAGCAGTCTCAGCTGAGTGGGGAGTTGCTTACAGCGCACCGCAGTTACTGGCTGGCTCAGTTTTCAGGTGATTTACCAGTGCTGGAACTTCCTGCTGACCGTTTACGTCCGGAGGTGAAAAGTTATCGTGGCGGCAGTGTTTATCACCAGCTGGATCAGCGCCTGAGTGAGGAGTTGAAGGCGCAGAGTCATTCTGGTGGGGGAACCTTGTTTATGGGGCTTATTGCAGGTGTTACGGGTTTACTTTACCGTTACAGTCATCAGCAGGATATTGTGATCGGCAGTCCTATAGCAGGTCGTCATCATGCATCACTTGAAGATCAGATTGGACTTTACCTGAATACCCTGGCTTTACGGATGCGTTTTGAGGATGATGATAGTTTCAGGAGTTTACTGGATAAAAGCCGTGAAGTAGCTTTAGGAGCATATGAACACCAGGTTTATCCTTTTGATGAGTTAATCAATGAGCTACCGCTTGCAGGGAACGGTTTGTTCAATGTGATGGTAGTTTTACAAAATAATGTATTTGATGCGGATATCGCATTGGATGAAATCCATATCGGTCGTTACGCCGGTTTTGAAAACAAGGTGAGCAAATTTGATTTGTTATTTGAGTTTGTAGAGAGCTCAGGTGGTATCCATCTGGAGATTACCTATAACAGTGATATTTATGATGAAGTTCGTATTTCCAGGATGGCTGTTCATCTGGAGCAGTTTCTTTTATCTGCTTTGGCGAGTCCTGAAGTTAGCCTGGGGGAGCTGAATTACCTGAGTGCTGCAGAAGAACATGAACTGCTGGAAACCTTTAATCCGAAGGCAGTGGCTTATGTTCCGGGTACAGTGCTGGATTTACTCAAGGCCCGTCATGATGTTGATCCGGATGCGATTGCACTGGTTTATGAAGACCGCCGTGTGAGTTACCGCTGGCTTGATGAGCAGTCTACTCTACTGAGTGTTTATTTGCGGGAGGAATGTCAGTTGGTTACCAGTGATCTGGTTGGTGTTCAACTGCCACGTACGGAGTGGCTGATTGTCTGCCTGCTGGGTGTGTTGAAATCAGGCTGTGCTTATGTTCCTGTAGATCCTGGTTATCCTCAGCAGCGGATTGATTATCTGCTGGCTGACAGTGGTTGTAAGGAGGTTCTGGATGAGTCCTTTTTGGCTGTTTTTCAGCAGGCTATCAGTGCCATGGTTTCAGCAGAGGAGTTTTCAGCAGCTGGTTTAAAGACTGCTGTGTATGGTGCTGAGCTGAGTACAAATTCACTGGCCTACCTGATTTATACCTCAGGTTCTACGGGTTTACCCAAAGGGGTGATGGTAAGTCATGGGAATATGTATTCCTTTTTGAAATGGAGTGAGAAAGAATTCCGGGCATCAGATTTCGAGGTTTTGTTTGGAGTAACCTCTGTTTGTTTTGATTTGTCTGTTTACGAGATATTTTATCCGCTGATCAGTGGGAAGTTGTTACGTCTGTTGCCTGATGCATTATCGATCAGCAGTTATTTATCGGGCTGTTCTAAAGTTCTGCTGAATACGGTACCGAGTGTTGTTGGCGGTTTACTGCGCGAGGGTGTAGACCTGAGGGGGGTGAGTGTGCTGAATATGGCCGGCGAACCTATTCCGGGTGCTTACCTGGAGCAGCTGGATTTGTCGGTTATGGAAGTACGTAACCTGTATGGTCCTTCAGAGGATACCACTTATAGTACGTGTTACCGTTTTGATGCACCATTTCCGGTGCTGATTGGTAAACCGATTGATCACACGCAGGTGTATATTCTTGATGCAGGTTCCTCACTTGTGCCGGTCGGGGTAAGCGGAGAGATCTGTCTTGGTGGTTTGGGAGTGAGTTTAGGTTACCTGAACCGGGCGGAACTGACGGGGGAGAAGTTTGTAGCGAACCCTTTTAAACCTGGAGAACGGATGTACCGTACGGGTGATCTTGGGCGCTGGGATTCCAGCGGTTTTATTGAATACCAGGGCCGTTTGGATGAACAGGTAAAGATTCGTGGTTACCGTGTTGAGCTTGGGGAGATTGAGAGCCGTTTAGTGTCGCTGGAAGGGATCAGCAGTGCGGTTGTACTTGCGCGTAGTTCTGGTGGTGGTGGTTCTGGTGAAGGGGAACAGGAACTGGTGGCTTACCTGGCCGGTGAGCAGGAGATTTCGGTTTCCGTTATCCGGGAACAGCTGGGCAGATCTATGCCGAATTACCTGGTCCCTAATTATTATGTTCAGGTGGATGCTATTCCGCTGACCAGCAATGGTAAAGTAGACAAGAAGAAACTATTGGCTTTGGCAGTGTCCGGCTTGAGTTCGGGTGTGAGTTATATTGCTCCGCGTAACCCGACTGAGCATGATCTTGCTGTGATCTGGTCAGAGCTGCTGGGCAGAGCAGAGATCGGGGTTAAAGATAACTTCTTTGACCTTGGTGGTCATAGCTTAAAAGCGATGGCATTGATTTCAAAGATCGCTGTTACATTTTCAGTCAGACTTAATATTCAAAGCTTTTTTAAAGCACCCACTATAGAAAATATTTCAGAACAAATTCTATTCGTCCTTAATCAGGATCAACAAAAAAAGCAAAAAAGAGACAAATTAATATCAATAGACATATGAGAGATCTTTTAAACAAAATAAGGGATAATAATATTCTGCTAGAAATCATTGATGGTGAATTAAAGGTATTTGCGAGTGATGCAAACGTAGATCCGGATTTAATTGCTGCAATAAAGAAGAATAAAAAGGAACTCTTCCAGATATTATCAGAAAATAATAAGCTTGAGTTTAATGATTCTTTTAAAACAAGTATTCCATTAGCACCTGAACAGGAAAACTATCCACTTTCTTCTGCTCAATTACGCTTATGGGCAGTTGGGCAGTATGAAGAAGCTAATGTGGCTTATAATATGTCCGGGGTTTATGAATTTCAGGGAGAACTTAATATTTCGATACTCACTGATGCTTTTAATCTGGTACTCGAAAGACATGAAATTCTCAGAACTGTGTTCATAGAAAATGAAGCCGGTGAGCCAGTGCAGCTAATCCTTCCTTCAACAGCTATTGAATTCAATATTGGTTATGAAGATCTTCGTGAACCTAAATTTGAGGATGATGTTAATACGCTGATAGCAAAAGAACTGAATACTTCTTTTGAATTAGAAAGTGCACCATTATTTCGGGCAAAACTGTTTCAAACAGACGACCATAAATGGGTTTTTACCTACGTAATGCACCATATTATTGGTGATGGATGGTCAATGGATATATTAATCAAAGAACTGTTGTTATTTTATAGTTCAAAGATTAAAGGGATAGAAGCTTTATTAAGTCCTTTACCTATTCAGTATAAAGATTATGCGGCCTGGCAGCAGGAACAGTTAAAAGGTGACGGCCTGAAAGATCATAAGGCTTATTGGCTGAACCAATTTTCCGGAGATCTTCCTGTGCTGGAATTGATGAATGAATATCCGCGTCCACTAGTTAAAACCTATCATGGTGGAACTATTGAACGTAATCTTGATTCGCGCGTACTGGAAGGCATCCGTAGATTGAGTCAGCAGCTTGGTGGTACCTTATTTATGGGACTTTTGTCGGGAGTAACAGCATTGCTGCATCTCTATAGTGGTCAGGATGATTTGATTATTGGTAGCCCGATTGCTGGTCGTGAACACGCAGATTTGGAGGGACAAATTGGGTTCTATCTGAATACACTCGCCTTGAGAATGCAATTTAAAGGAGAGCAGAATTACAGTGAATTATTTGACCATGTTCGGGAGGTAACGTTAAGTGCGTATGATCATCAGGCTTATCCTTTTGATCAGTTAATTGGTGAATTAGCAATAAAACGGGATTTTAGCCGCAATGCTTTGTTTGATGTTTTGATTGATTATCATGATGTCAGGGAGAGTAAATTAAAACAAGAGCAGAATTTTGATGGATTAATTATTACAGAATATAAAGATAATGTACGTGAGGTGAGCAAGTTTGACCTGACGTTTATGTTTATAGAATCTGAAGCAGGTTTAAGCCTGCTATTGGAATATAACAGTGATTTATACAGTTTGTCTCGTGCAGAGCAGCTGTTTGGCCATTTAGAAGGGCTTTTATTATCGGCTATCTCGTTTCCATTACAGGCGCTGAGTAAACTGAGCTATCTGAACAGTTCAGAGCAGTCGCAGTTGCTGGGGCCTTTGGGATGTGGCGGGGAAGGATCTGCTTACCGTTCTGTGTTATCACTTTTTACTGAGCAGGTGAGTGCAGATCCTGAGGGTATTGCTGTAGTTTATGGAGATGTTTCACTGAGTTATGGAGAGCTGGACCGCCGTTCGGGTGAACTTGCAGCAGAGTTGGTGAAGGGTTATGGGGTGCATTCAGGAAGCCTTGTTGGCATTATGCAGGACCGTTCTCTGGAGCTGGTGATTAGTATTCTTGGGGTGTTGAAATCAGGAGGTGCGTATGTACCGATTGACCCTGTTTACCCGGCCTCGCGCAAGGAGTATATCATGGGTGATACAGGACTTTCGGTTTTACTGACGCAGACTGATTATATTTTTGACCTGGATTATTACAGTGGCCAGTTGTTTGCAGTAGACGCGCAGCTGGAAGGCTTATCTGGTGGGGCTGTATTGCATAAAGATAATTTAAGTACAGATCAGGCTTATGTGATTTATACGTCTGGTTCTACCGGTCAGCCTAAAGGTTGCGGGTTGAGTCATGGTAACCTGTCCCACTATATCCAGTGGGCAAACAAATATTATTTTAAGGGAAGAAATTCTAAACAGGCAGTTGATTCTGAAAATGTTATGAATTCCCGTTATGCTAGTGGGAACTTTGGATTATATACTTCATTATCTTTTGATTTAACGGTAACGAGTATTTTCTGTGCCTTGAGTTTGGGAAGTTGTCTGCGTGTTTATGGGCAGCAGGGAGAGCTGACAGATATTTTGCGTGACAGTTTCGGCTCCTCGAGTGGGATTGACAGTATCAAGCTGACTCCTTCTCATATTAACCTGCTACAACACCTGGATCTGTCAAGCAGCAGCATGCTTTGTGCAATTGTAGGAGGAGAGGCGGTTAGCGCTGCCCATGTATCGATCCTGAAAAAGATCAATCCTGAGATGCGTATTTACAATGAATACGGGCCGACAGAAACTACGGTCGGTTGTGTGGTAAAGGAACTTCAATTGGATGAAAATGTGTTGATTGGCCGTCCGATTTCCGGGATGTCAGTTTACCTGACCGACAGCAGCGGAGGACTTGTTCCTGTGGGTGTTGCCGGAGAGATTTGCATTTCCGGTGATGGTGTTGGATCAGGTTATCTGAACAAAGCTGAACTGAGCGGTTCTAAATTTATAGCGAACCCTTTCCGTGTAGGAGAACGGATGTACCTGAGTGGAGATCTGGGGCGGTGG
Organism: Pedobacter sp. PAMC26386; assembly: GCA_014302835.1. Lineage (GTDB taxonomy): Bacteria > Bacteroidota > Bacteroidia > Sphingobacteriales > Sphingobacteriaceae > Pedobacter. The sequence continues at coordinate 3,534,096 of CP060294.1, read as the reverse complement.
ACAAGTTCAGGGGAACTTGAATTCTTAGGGCGTGGTGATGAACAGGTGAAGATTCGTGGTTACCGTATTGAGCTTGGGGAGATTGAAAGCCAGCTGCAGGGTTATGGTGGGTTGAGCGAAGCTGTTGTGCTGGCTCAGCCTGGTAGTGGCGGTGAGCAGGAACTGGTGGCTTATGTGGTGAGTGATTCCGTGCTGGATATCAATTCATTGCGATCTTACTTAGGTAGGCTCTTGCCAGCTTACCTGATTCCCTCTCATTTTGTACAGGTAGAATCTATCCCATTGACCAGCAATGGCAAAGCGGATAGAAAACAGCTGGCAGCAGCGGGTGGTTTATCGCTGAATAGTGGAACCGAATATGTTGCTCCGCGTAATGTGACCGAAGAGAAACTGGTTGGAATCTGGGAAGAGATCCTGGGAAAAACAGGTATTGGTGTGCTTGATAACTTCTTTGAGTTGGGTGGACATAGTTTAACAGCTATCCGCCTGGTGAGTCAGCTTCATAAAGAGTTCCAGGTAAAAATAGAGTTGAAAGATTTGTTTAGTACTGTGATTCTGGAAGATCAGGCTTTGCTGGTGAGTGGATCTGCGGCAAGTATTTTTAGGGGTATCACTGCACTGGATTTACAGGCAGATTATGTTTTATCTTCAGCGCAGCGCCGTTTATGGGTATTGAGTCAATTTGAAGAAGGCAGTATTGCTTATAACATTCCCGGGACTTATGAGTTTTCTGGTGAACTGAACCTAGATGTTTTCCGTACTTCTTTTGATCAGCTGATTTCCCGTCACGAGATTCTCCGTACGATTTTTAAAGAAGATGCGCAGGGGGATGTTCGTCAGGTTATTCTTCGGTCTATTGACTTTCATCTTGGCTATCAGGATCTTCGTGGTCAGGGGTTTGATGGGAAAGTACTTGATCAACTGGTAGAAGAAGTTTTACTGGAACCTTTTGATTTAAGTCATGGACCTTTATTGCGTGCTGGTTTATATCAGCTTGCAGACCGGAAATGGGTTTTCAGTTATGTGATGCATCATATCATCAGTGACGGGTGGTCTATGGAAGTGCTGATTGGAGAGTTACTGTCATTTTACAATTCGGGACTGAAAGGTGAGCCAGCCTTGCTGCAAGGTCTGTCCATTCAATATAAAGATTATGCAGCCTGGCAGCAGGATCAGTTGCAGGGCGAACAGTTAGCCTCACATAAGGCTTACTGGCTGGAACAGTTTTCGGGTGATCTGCCTGTGCTTGAACTGGTGAATGAATATCCCCGTCCATCGGTAAAGAGTTATCATGGGGGAGTGATCGAGCGTTCTCTTGATCCTCGTGTACTGGAGGGTATCCGTGGATTGAGTCATCAGCATGGAGGGACTTTGTTCATGGGACTTTTATCTGGAGTGACTGCGCTTTTATACCGTTACAGTGGTCAGCAGGACGTGGTTATTGGTAGCCCTATTGCCGGACGTGAGCATGCTGATCTGGATGGACAGATAGGTTTCTACCTGAATACACTAGCTTTTCGTATGCATTTTGATGGTGATCAGAGTTACCAGGACTTACTTGCTCATGTCCGTGAGGTTACCCTTTCAGGTTACGCGCACCAGGTTTATCCTTTTGATGAGCTTGTGGATGCGTTGTCGCTGAAACGTGATTTCAGCCGTAACGTGTTGTTTGATGTTTTGATTGACTACCATGATCTGCGGAGCACTAGTTTACAGCAGCAGAGTGAACTTGAAGGACTTCAGGTTTCAGGTTATCAGGGCAGTGCGGCACAGGTGAGCAAGTTTGACCTGACGTTTATGTTTATAGAATCTGAAGCAGGTTTAAGCCTGCTATTGGAATATAACAGTGATTTATACAGTTTGTCTCGTGCAGAGCAGCTGTTTGGCCATTTAGAAGGGCTTTTATTATCGGCTATCTCGTTTCCATTACAGGCGCTGAGTAAACTGAGCTATCTGAACAGTTCAGAGCAGTCGCAGTTGCTGGGGCCTTTGGGATCTGGCGGGGAAGGATCTGCTTACCGTTCTGTGTTATCACTTTTTACTGAGCAGGTGAGTGCAGATCCTGAGGGTATTGCTGTAGTTTATGGAGATGTTTCACTGAGTTATGGAGAGCTGGACCGCCGTTCGGGTGAACTTGCAGCAGAGCTGGTGAAGGGTTATGGGGTGCATTCAGGAAGCCTTGTTGGCATTATGCAGGACCGTTCTCTGGAGCTGGTGATCAGTATTCTTGGGGTGTTGAAATCAGGAGGTGCGTATGTACCGATTGACCCTGTTTACCCGGCCTCGCGCAAGGAGTATATCATGGGTGATACAGGACTTTCGGTTTTACTGACGCAGACTGATTATATTTTTGACCTGGATTATTACAGTGGCCAGTTGTTTGCAGTAGACGCGCAGCTGGAAGGCTTATCTGGTGGGGCTGTATTGCATAAAGATAATTTAAGTACAGATCAGGCTTATGTGATTTATACGTCTGGTTCTACCGGTCAGCCTAAAGGTTGCGGGTTGAGTCATGGTAACCTGTCCCACTATATCCAGTGGGCAAACAAATATTATTTTAATGGAGGAGTACCGGCTGCTACAGGTAATACTGATAAAACAGCTGTTGGGAACTTTGGATTATATACTTCATTATCTTTTGATTTAACGGTAACGAGTATTTTCTGTGCCTTGAGTTTGGGAAGTTGTCTGCGTGTTTATGGGCAGCAGGGAGAGCTGACAGATATTTTGCGTGACAGTTTCGGCTCCTCGAGTGGGATTGACAGTATCAAGCTGACTCCTTCTCATATTAACCTGCTACAACACCTGGATCTGTCAAGCAGCAGCATGCTTTGTGCAATTGTAGGAGGAGAGGCGGTTAGCGCTGCCCATGTATCGATCCTGAAAAAGATCAATCCTGAGATGCGTATTTACAATGAATACGGGCCGACAGAAACTACGGTCGGTTGTGTGGTAAAGGAACTTCAATTGGATGAAAATGTGTTGATTGGCCGTCCGATTTCCGGGATGTCAGTTTACCTGACCGACAGCAGCGGAGGACTTGTTCCTGTGGGTGTTGCCGGAGAGATTTGCATTTCCGGTGATGGTGTTGGATCAGGTTATCTGAACAAAGCTGAACTGAGCGGTTCTAAATTTATAGCGAACCCTTTCCGTGTAGGAGAACGGATGTACCTGAGTGGAGATCTGGGGCGGTGGACAAGTTCAGGGGAACTTGAATTCTTAGGGCGTGGTGATGAACAGGTGAAGATTCGTGGTTACCGTATTGAGCTTGGGGAGATTGAAAGCCAGCTGCAGGGTTATGGTGAGTTGAGCGAAGCTGTTGTGCTGGCTCAGCCTGGTAGTGGCGGTGAGCAGGAACTGGTGGCTTATGTGGTGAGTGATTCCGTGCTGGATATCAATTCATTGCGATCTTACTTAGGTAGGCTCTTGCCAGCTTACCTGATTCCCTCTCATTTTGTACAGGTAGAATCTATCCCATTGACCAGCAATGGCAAAGCGGACAGGAAACAGCTGGCAGCAGCGGGTGGTTTATCGCTGAATAGTGGAACCGAATATGTTGCTCCGCGTAACGTGACTGAAGAACAGGTTGCACAGATCTGGTCAGAGGTACTGGAGAAAGCGCAGGTCGGTATCCGTGATGACTTCTTTGATCTTGGTGGAGATTCGATCAAGATCCTTCGGATGATGGCTGGTCTTCGCCGTGAACTTGGTGTAGATATTCCTATAGGAGAGGTTTACCGTAACAGTACAATTGAAGGTTTGATGGCGCATATCGTGAGCCATGAACAGGAGCTGGCCGAAGGGCAGGTTCGTCATCAGGCGGAAGAGGCAGCGGTTCGTGCTGAGCTGGAAGAACTGAGGGTGCGTATTTTATCGGAGCTTGAAGACAGCTCTAACATCGAGGATATTTATCCGATGAGTGATATAGAGAAAGGAATGGTGTTTGAATCACTTGTAAGTAAAAATAAAGGAGTTTATCACGATTTAAAAGTATTCCAAAGAATATTTTTTGATTTTGATGCCTAACGTTTCCGTTATGCATTAGAGCTTTTGGTAGAGAAACATACGATCCTTCGGACGAGTTTCCATTTGGAGAGTTTTGAGCGTGAAGTGCAGATGGTGCATCGTAAGATAGCTGTGAAGCTGGATTACCGTGATTTAAGTGAGCTTGAACGTAACTTCCAGGAATATCAGGTACGCTCTTACCTGGAGGAAGAGATAGGGCGACCATTTGAAGTGACAGAATCGCCTTTATGGCGGATGACAGCTTTTAACTTTGGGAAGGGAGAACTGATTTTTGTGTTCCAGTGTCACCATGCGATTATAGATGGCTGGAGTGAGACCTCTTTTGTAACTGAGCTGAACAATCTTTATTTACAGCTTGGGGAGACCCCGGATTATCGTCCTGCGGCTCTGGCTTCAGATTATAAAGATTTTATAGTTGCCCATGAACTGGATAAGCGTAATGTAGAGATCCGTGATTTCTGGCAACAGGAATTAACAGGTGCGTCACGTTTAGATCTGTTTACAGGAGAAAGTCATCATCAGAATTATTCAATTAGTTTAGATGTTCAGCATTTAACTACTTTGAAATCTCTTGCACAGCAGCTTAATACGAATGTAAAAGTGATTTCACTGACTGCATATCTATACTTATTGAAAGTGTTGAGTTATAGTGATGAAGTTGTGGCTGGTCTGGTGACAAATACTCGTCCGGTTGGTGAAAATAGTGCTCAGATACTTGGTTGTTTTCTGAATACAATTCCATTGAGAATAGAGATAGATAAGGAAGTTAGCGGCACTAATTTGATTAAGGAGGTGCACGAAAAACTTCTTGTTCTAAAAGATAAGGAAAGGTTAAGTACACTAGAGATTGCACGTCAGCACCATATAGGAATGGAAGCTGGAAATCCATTTTTCGATGTAATATTCAATTATGTAGACTTTCATGTATTTAACTCTATGCAGGAAGATCGACATTATAATAGAGAAGAAATTTCGGCTGTTGATGTGGATAGTCAGGTACAAGGAAATACCTACTTTGACTTTACAATAGATACAACCGGTGGATTTTATAACATAGGGGTAAGTCTGACAAGGAAACTTAAATCAGGCCTTACTGCTGAAAAGATTGCCGGATTATATCAGGTGATCCTGGAACATATAATTTATTTACCTCAGAATGCATTACACGATGTGAAATACATTAGTCAGGCAGAGGCTGATCAATTGCTGCCTTTAGTTAACTATACCAGCATAGATTATTCTAAAGATGAGACTATTATCAGCTTATTTGAAGAACAAGTATTCAGAACTCCGGATAAGGTTGCATTGCTATTTGAAAAGAAAGCAATGACTTATAAAGAGCTTAATGAGCAGTCAAATTTACTCGCTCATTATCTGAAAAATGAATATCACATCCAAAAGGATGATCTGATTGGAATCAAATTAGCACGGAATGAATGGTTGATTATTTCAATGCTTGCCGTTTTAAAAGCAGGCGGGGCATACGTGCCTATAGACCTTGATTATCCTCAGGAAAGGATTGATTATATGCTTTCTGATAGTGATTGCAAAATATTGCTTGAAGAGTCTGTATTGGAGAATTACAGGCAGCTGGAGAAATCAGGTCAAATCAAAAATCATGAAATAAGAAGTGAAATGTCAGATTTGGCTTATGTCATTTATACTTCAGGTTCTACAGGACTTCCTAAAGGAGTAATGATTGAGCACAGAAATTCTTGCGAATTTATAAGATGGTGTCGGAATGAGTTTCAGACGTCAAATTTTGAGACAGTGTTTGGCGTAACGTCTATTTGTTTTGATTTATCTGTATTTGAAATTTTCTATACTTTATGTTCAGGTAAAGAGCTTAGACTACTTAATAATGCATTGTCTATTCCTCAATATTTGCAAATTTCAAATAAGGTTTTATTGAATATTGTACCTACAGTTATGAGCACATTGCTTCAGGAAAATGTAGACCTGAGCTCAGTAAATGTGATTAATATGGCTGGAGAACCTATTCCTGCCAAAATCTTAAAAGGAATAGATGCTGAAAGAATTGAAGTGAGAAATTTATATGGTCCTTCAGAAGATACTACTTATAGCACTGTCTGCAGATTAAGAACTGGTATAGATATAATGATAGGTAAACCTATATCTAATACCGAAATCTACATTTTAAATGAATCGTTAGGTCTTCAGCCAATTGGATTAACCGGAGAAATTTGCATTGGAGGAACAGGTCTGGCAAGAGGTTATCTGAACAAACCAGAGCTCACAGCAGAAAAGTTTGTGGACAACCCATTCAGACCAGGTAGGAAAATGTATAAAACTGGCGATTTAGGTAGATGGTGTAAAGATGGAAATCTTGAGTTTTTGGGTCGTAAAGATGAACAGGTTAAAATCCGTGGTTATCGTATTGAACTTGGTGAGATAGAGAACTGCTTGCAATCTAATCCTGCTATTAATGCAGCTGTAGTAACAGTAGTTGTCAATTCGACCGGAGAAAATCAGTTGATCGCGTATTTGGTTAGTGAGGAACAGTTCAATACAGGAGACCTGAGAGCTTATCTGAATAAGACGTTACCAGTTTATATGTTACCTGACTATTTTGTTCAACTGGAACAGTTACCGTTGACGCCAAATGGTAAAATTGACAGGAAAAATTTACCGGCCCCTCATAGTATCAGTATATCTGCACGCGCAGAATATCTGGCCCCGAGAAATGAGGTAGAACAGAAAATTGCTCAGATATGGGAAGAAGTACTCGGAAGAGAAAATATAGGTGTAAAAGATAATTTCTTTGAATCAGGAGGTCATAGTTTAAAAGTTATTCAATTGATATCCAGAATAAGTAAAGTATTTGAACTTGAGTTAAATCTGAATGTGTTATTTAATAATCCAACTATAGAAAGTCTGGCAAACGAAATAGAGAATACTTATTGGGCTGGCAATGAGCTTTTAGAGGTTGATAATATAGATGATACTGAAAATTTTTCGATATGATAACTGATTTATATTCAAGACTGAAAAAGCTGAGAGTTGTCATTCGATTGGTAGACGGACGAATTGACTTACAGGCACCTAAAGGTGTTCTTAACAAGGAGTTATTACAAGAAATAAAAGATAATAAAGAAGCTCTTATTGTTCTTTTGGACACTTATAAAAAAAGAACAACAAATTATCTCTCCATAGAAAAAGTCCCTGAGCAGGAAGATTATAAACTTTCATCATCTCAATATAGGCTATGGTTATTGAGTCAGTTTGAAGGCGGTAATGTAGCATATAATATGCCTGGGGTTTATGAGATTACAGGATCCCTTGATCCTGTTTTACTGGAAATGGCTTTTAATGCAATCATCTCGCGGCATGAGATCTTACGAACTGTATTTCGCGAGGATGGTAATGGAGAAGTTCGTCAGGTGGTCCTTGGGGCTGCTGATCAGGCCTTGCGGATCAGTATTACTGATCTTGGTGATGGCAGCTTAGCTGAAGTGGTTAGTTTACTGGGTGCCTCTGTTTCTGGTGAATTTGATCTAGGCTCAGGACCTTTACTGCGTGCTGATCTGTACCGTTTGGGTAACGATCACTGGTTATTGAGTTTTGTGATGCATCATATCATCAGTGACGGGTGGTCACTTGGGGTGCTGATGCGTGAGCTGTCAATTTTTTATAATGCGGGTGTTCGTGGAGAGGTTGCCTCCGTGGCTGCCTTACCGTTACAATATAAAGATTACTCGGTCTGGGAGCAGTCTCAGCTGAGTGGAGAGTTGCTTACAGCGCACCGCAGTTACTGGCTGGCTCAGTTTTCAGGTGATTTACCAGTGCTGGAACTTCCTGCTGACCGTTTACGTCCGGAGGTGAAAAGTTATCGTGGCGGTAGTGTTTATCACCAGCTGGATCAGCGCCTGAGTGAGGAGTTGAAGGCGCAGAGTCATTCTGGTGGCGGAACCTTGTTTATGGGGCTTATTGCAGGTGTTACGGGTTTACTTTACCGTTACAGTCATCAGCAGGATATTGTGATCGGCAGTCCTATAGCAGGTCGTCATCATGCATCACTTGAAGATCAGATTGGACTTTACCTGAATACCCTGGCTTTACGGATGCGTTTTGGGGATGCGGATAGTTTCAGGAGTTTACTGGATAGAAGCCGTGAAGTAGCTTTAGGAGCATATGAACACCAGGTTTACCCTTTTGATGAGTTAATCAATGAGTTATCGCTTGCAGGGAACGGTTTGTTCAATGTGATGGTAGTTTTACAAAATAATGCACTGATTACCAGAGCGGAAGAGGCTGTGCTTGATGGTCTGGAAATTCAGAATTATCGAGGGCTGGAAAACAAGGTAAGCAAATTTGATTTGTTATTTGAATTTGTGGAAACCTCAGTTGGTATCCATTTAGGTATTGCTTATAACAGTGATATTTATGATGAAGTTCGTATTTCCAGGATGGCTGTTCATCTGGAGCAGTTTCTTCTATCTGCTTTGGCGAGTCCTGAAGTTAGCCTGGGGGAGCTGAATTACCTGAGTGCTGCAGAAGAACATGAACTGCTGGAAACCTTTAATCCGAAGGCAGCGGCTTATGTTTCGGGTACAGTGCTGGATTTACTCAAGGCCCGTCATGATGTTGATCCGGATGCGATTGCACTGGTTTATGAAGACCGCCGTGTGAGTTACCGCTGGCTTGATGAGCAGTCAACTCTACTGAGTGTTTATTTGCGGGAGGAATGTCAGTTGGTTACCAGTGATCTGGTTGGTGTTCAACTGCCACGTACGGAGTGGCTGATTGTCTGCCTGCTGGGTGTGTTGAAATCAGGCTGTGCTTATGTTCCTGTAGATCCTGGTTATCCTCAGCAGCGGATTGATTATCTGCTGGCTGACAGTGGTTGTAAGGAGGTTCTGGATGAGTCCTTTTTGGCTGTTTTTCAGCAGGCTATCAGTGCCGTGGTTTCAGCAGAGGAGTTTTCAGCAGCTGGTTTAAAGACTGCTGTGTATGCTGCTGAGCTGAGTACAAATTCACTGGCCTACCTGATTTATACCTCAGGTTCTACGGGTTTACCCAAAGGGGTGATGGTAAGTCATGGGAATATGTATTCCTTTTTGAAATGGAGTGAGAAAGAATTCCGGGCATCAGATTTCGAGGTCTTGTTTGGAGTAACCTCTGTTTGTTTTGATTTGTCTGTTTACGAGATATTTTATCCGCTGATCAGTGGGAAGTTGTTACGTCTGTTGCCTGATGCATTATCGATCAGCAGTTATTTATCGGGCTGTTCTAAAGTTCTGCTGAATACGGTACCGAGTGTTGTTGGCGGTTTACTGCGCGAGGGTGTAGACCTGAGGGGGGTGAGTGTGCTGAATATGGCCGGCGAACCTATTCCGGGTGCTTACCTGGAGCAGCTGGATTTGTCGGTTATGGAAGTACGTAACCTGTATGGTCCTTCAGAGGATACCACTTATAGTACGTGTTACCGTTTTGATGCACCATTTCCGGTGCTGATTGGTAAACCGATTGATCACACGCAGGTGTATATTCTTGATGCAGGTTCCTCACTTGTGCCGGTCGGGGTAAGCGGAGAGATCTGTCTTGGTGGTTTGGGAGTGAGTTTAGGTTACCTGAACCGGGTGGAACTGACGGGGGAGAAGTTTGTAGCGAACCCTTTTAAACCTGGAGAACGGATGTACCGTACGGGTGATCTTGGGCGCTGGGATTCCAGCGGTTTTATTGAATACCAGGGCCGTTTGGATGAACAGGTAAAGATTCGTGGTTACCGTGTTGAGCTTGGGGAGATTGAGAGCCGTTTAGTGTCGCTGGAAGGGATCAGCAGTGCGGTTGTACTTGCGCGTAGTTCTGGTGGTGGTGGTTTTGGTGAAGGGGAACAGGAACTGGTGGCTTACCTGGCCGGTGAGCAGGAGATTTTGGTTTCCGTTATCCGGGAACAGCTGGGCAGATCTATGCCGAATTACCTGGTCCCTAATTATTATGTTCAGGTGGATGCTATTCCGCTGACCAGCAATGGTAAAGTAGACAAGAAGAAACTATTGGCTTTGGCAGTGTCCGGCTTGAGTTCGGGTATGAGCTATATTGCTCCGCGTAACCCGACTGAGCATGATCTTGCTGTGATCTGGTCAGAGCTGCTGGGCAGAGCAGAGATCGGGGTTAAAGATAACTTCTTTGATCTTGGTGGTCATAGTTTAAAAGCAATGAGGCTGCAGAACATTTTGAACAAGAGATATGGATTTGGGTTGAAAATTCAGGATATCTATAATTATCCAACTATTGAAGCACTTGCTTTAAATAAAGAGAAGAATACCAGTTTCTTGAATTTAAATAAAGGCGTAGCTGGTATTAAAAGAAGTATTTATTTTATTCCTCCAATTTTAGGTAGTTCTATAATCTACAGAACATTAGCAGAAAGCCTGGAAGGTGAATTTAATTGTTACGGATTACAATATCCGGGCTTGGAAAAAGGAGAAGTTTTGTTTAGTTCCATTGAACAGGCCGCCCGGGATTTCAGTGAAAAAATTATCGGCCATTCGACAACAGAAGAATTGACAATAGTTGGTTATTCTATGGGAGCAGCAATAGCTTTTGAAATTGCTAAGATTTTGGAAGCGCAAGGTAAGCTCCTTAGACTGATATTAGTAGATAGGAACCCACGTCAAACTTCTAATAGCTTCTTTGATTTTGGATATAAGAAAAGAGCTATAGATTATCTTTTCGAACAATTTAAACAAATAGTACAGGCTGTAAATCTGGAGGAAAAAGACCTTAAAAAATTCTTGACAAATAATATAGGAATTCTTGACAGATATGAATATCAGGGTGTAATAAAAAGTCCTATACATGTTGTTGAAGCATTAGGAAATGAAGTCAGAACAAATATGAAAGATTGGGAAAAACATACTGAAGGTAATTTTAACATTAGTTTCATAAATGAAGGGCATTGGCAGCTTTTTTCCGAAGATACAATTTCTCAATTTTTAAAAATAGTGCAACTAAACTAAAATTAATTAACCTAAGAATAATAAAAAAAACTAGAAACCTTAAAATTTAAAATTATGAAAGACAACAATTGGTATTTGAAACCTAATGTAGTGATTGAGCCTTTAATTGAAAAATGGTATGCCTGGGCACATCTTATATCACCAGCTACAGCCGCTATGAATGTTGTAGGCAGGCATTTAAAAATTATGAATTCTTATATTCAGTCAGAACAGATTCATGTAGCAGCAGTGAAAAATCCTAAAATGCTTGGTGGACCATTTATGGATTATAAACAATCACGTGTTGAAGATATTAAGCAGCTTAAACTTGATACCATGGAGCATCAGGCAAGTTCTATAGCACTGGCTGGCGCTATACAGGAACTGGATAAAATGTTGAAAGCAAACGCTAAAGGTTATGCATTAGAAGATTTATATGATAAGGTTCCGGAAATTCTTAAAGGATATGTAGAATTGGTTTATGACTTAAATAGCAATCCTTCATTTAGTCTTTTTGAATCCCTTTTATACAATAGTGAATTTTATAATGATAGTACTCAGAGTATTGCGTTATGGGTGACGAATAATGATGAAAGACCTTTTTGCTTAAGTACACCAAAATTAAGTGAACCAGATGTTCTTGAACTAAATATTCCCTTTAATCACGCAGGTATTGATGCGCTTAGCAGAATGAAGCGTGAACCAGGTTCGATTGATGAAATTACCGCTTTGTTGAATATAAAAGACGCTGATAAAGAATTATTCGAGACCTTTTTTACTACAGACGAGCATCAAAAATATCAAAAATACGAAGGCTCAAAAGTTAGAATGCGCTATTTTGGCCATGCTTGTATTTTGATTGAAACCAAAGATATAAGTATCCTGGTTGATCCCCTGATCAGTTATTATGGTTACGAGCAAACGGTAGAACATTTTTCTGATATAGACCTTCCAGATGTAATTGATTATGTCCTGATTACACATAATCACCAGGATCATATTTTATTAGAGACATTGCTTCCGCTCAGACATAAAATTAAAAATATCATGATTCCAAGAACTACAAGCGGATCATTGCAAGACCCTAGCCTGAAATTGGCTTTTAATCATATTGGCTTTAATAATGTGATTGAAATTGATGATATGGAACGTATTGAGTTTAAAAACTGTGTGATTACAGGAATACCATTTACAGGTGAACATAGTGATTTGAATGTAAAAGCAAAAACATGTTATCATCTTGAAGTAGATAAATTTACTTTTCTTTTTGTAGCAGATTCCAGAGTTCTGGAAGCAAATCTGTATAAACATGTACAGCGCATAACAGGTGATGTTGATGTTATTTTTCTGGGAATGGAATGTGATGGAGCACCATTAACCTGGTTATATGGGCCACTACTAACAGAAGACCTGGCACGTGATAAAGATCAGTCAAGAAGACTTTCTGGATCAGATTTTCAAAAGGGTATGCATCTGATCAATACATTTAATCCAAAAGAAGCCTATGTGTATGCAATGGGGCAGGAACCATGGTTGCAATTTATTAGCAGTATTAAGTATACAGAGGAATCAAATCCAATTGTACAGTCCAATAAGCTGGTTGAGGAATGTACTAAAAGAGGAATTATAGCCGAACGATTATTTGGCGAAAAAGAGCTGTTGTATGAATATGCAGAGGTTCTCTCTTAATAACTATATTGTAAATAAGAACAAGAATTCACCATTAACAGCACAGCGCTGGTTTATAAACTTTATTCAGGAAAAATGAAACGTATCTTCCATATATTATTGCCAATGTTTGGTGCAGGTGAGCTCCTGAAAAACATCTTGATGGGAATTCTCTCCGGAGTATTAAGTTTTCTCTTTATTAATTGTGTAACACATGTTATAGGATTGATTATAGCGGGCAACTATAAGAATATCGACGTAAAATATATAGCTATTTTTGCGTCGGTAATCTTTCTTTTTATTTTGGTCAGAAGAATTCTTTCCATGGCGATAATAAAATTATCCCAGACACTTTTCTGGAGTTTGAGAAAACAAATTCTATCTTCTGTTCTACATGCGGATTATCCCAAGCTGTTAGCCAGAAAGATTAGGATTAATGCGGCAGTAGTAAGTGATGTTTATACTTTAACTGAAGCTTCTACCAGTATTATTCTGTTTTTTACGTCTTTGATATTGGGGCTGGCATGTATGGTTTATCTGGCTTCAATCTCACTTATTCTGTTTGGTATTACTTTGGTAGTTGCTTCAACAGGTATAATTGTGTATCAGTTTAGCGCAAGGGAAAATAGTCTTCTCTTTGAAAAAAGCCGTTCATTGGAAAACAAGTTTTTGGAAAATTTCAATTCAATACTGAATGGGTTTAAGGAAATCTATTTAGAACCTAAAAAAGGGAAATACATTTATGAACATAAAATAGATGATGTATCTAAAGAAGCATTTAAAAATAGTACAGCTGCATATACTGGTTTCTTAAATAACCAGATTACCGGACAAGTACTTTTTTATATACTGATTTCTTCTGTAGTACTAGTTCTAAGTATTTTTCTGAATATTAAGCCTCAGGATACAGTAAGTTTTGTTTTTACGCTGCTTTATCTATTAAATTCTATTGAAACCATCATGGTTTCATTACCAAGTTTAATGCGTGCAAAAGTCGCAGCTACACATTTGATGGATCTTAAAAGTGAACTCGAAAGTGCAGAAGGCCATCAACGTCTTCCTTTGAGATATATTCTTAAGGATGAATTTGAACAGATTCGTATAAAGGATCTTGAATTTCGCTATGAAAGTAAGGATGCTGCTTTTGAGATTGGTCCAATTGATCTGGAGATTAAAAAAGGAGAAGCCATTTTTATTTATGGCGGAAATGGAAGTGGGAAAACAACCTTTGTTCATGCTTTACTTGGATTAAGAATACCTACCGACGGAAATATTTTTTTAAATGAAACCCATGTCACTGAAAGTAATTATTCGGATTACAGAAGCGCTTTTTCAGCAATTTTCAGTGATTTCTATTTATTTAATGAATTGCTGAGTGTTGAAGAACCTGATCTGGATAAATGGAATTTCTATATCAACCTGTTTGAACTTGAAGGAAAGGTACACATTGAAAACAATCAGTTTTCTACAACAGACCTTTCTACTGGACAACGTAAAAGATTGGCACTTATAGCAGTTTTAATGGAAGAAAAGCCTGTTCTTGTTTTGGATGAATGGGCTGCTGATCAGGATCCGTATTTCCGTAAGAAGTTTTATACCATAATTCTGCCCATCCTAAAAGAAGAAGGTATCACCATTATCGCCATTACACATGATGACAAATATTATCATTGTGCAAATAAGTTATATAAAATGGAATATGGTAAACTAATCGAAGAAGATGTCCTCATCCATTCGTCAAGTATCATTATCAAAAATTAACCACTAGGATACCTTGGGAAAAGAAATTATGCCGGGTATCCTTAATACACAATTGATCCCAAATAAATTATCAAGCAAGATCTATGAAAATTAAATTAGCCTTATCTGTATTAGTTATTGCTTTGCTCTTCCTGCGTCCTTTATTAGCTTTTTCAGAAAAGATAAGTGATAATAAGCCAGTAAAAACTCATTTTTTTTTTAGTACTGACACAACAACGAAGGTACAATTAGTTGGTGCAGTAGTTGATGAATCAGGTACAACTCAACCATTCGTTACTATTTCTTTATTAAGTGCAGCAGATTCATTAATAGTCAAAAATGTGTTAACAGATACACTTGGGAAATACAGTTTCAAAAATATTGAGCCAGGTGAATACTACATAAAAGCTTCTGCCATTGGATATACTTCAGTCAAGTCAGCTCTGTTAAAGTTACAGGCTGGTTTAAAAACCATCCCCTTATTGACTATGAAGTCAGAGGGAAATAATCTAAGTGAAGTTAAGATCATGGGGAGTAAAGCAGTTGTACAGAGAAAAAGTGACCGTTTTATTGTTAATGTAGAAAAAAGTGCTATGGCGGCGGGAAATTCAATAGATCTGTTAAAATCTACTCCATTTGTATCCTTATCTGCGACCAATGAAATTAAATTACAAGGCAAAAAAACTATGTTCCTGATTGACAATAAGCCGGTTCCCGAGGGATCACTTCAGGACATTCTGCAAATGCTGCCAGCCGGCAATATTGCTTCTGTAGAACTGATTACAAATCCATCTGCGAGATATGATGCCGCTTATGGTGCCGTAATTAATATTATTACAAAAAAGAAACCAGTAGAGGGAGTTACCGGGAATATCAGAGCTGAAGGGGCTCAAGGTAAATATGGTCAGTACGGACTTAACGGAAGCATTACCTATAAGAAAAAAAGCATGACACTATTTGGTCTGGCAGGGTATACAAGAAGTGATCAGGAGACTTTCAATGGCATTGAGCGAAAGCTTAGCAGTACAGCAATACCTGATGTTCTTGTGGATAATACGACAAGAATGTTCTACCAGAATTTCTATTCATTTCAATCTGGTGCAGAATTTGATCTGGGCAAAAATCAGACACTGGGGGCATTGATAACCGGAAGGATTACCAGAAGTCATGGAGCTTTTAATTCGAATAATATTTTTAGAAAGTATCAGGCACCGGTTGATTCAATTTTATTTACGAGCAGTCCGTTTACCAATCGTGGTTCAACTTATAATTATAATATCAATTATCACTTATTGTCTGACTCAGGGAAAAACGAACTGAGTGTCCTTGCTACTTATACTCCATATAGAACAGACTTTTATCAGCACTTTTCTTCTTTTCTTGTCGGGCAAAATGGGCAAGTAATAAGAACTCCACCGATTTATCAGTCAGATAATAATACCGCTGTAGATATATGGATTGCTCAGGTAGATTACAATCATAAGTTTGGAAGCCGCTGGAGACTGGAAAGCGGAGTGAAAAATCAAAGAACAATTTCAAGAAATACTATTGATTATGAAGATAACAGAACTGGTGTATTTAATAATGTTCCGCAATTCTCAAGTGATAACAGGCTAAAAGAAATTATTTACAGTGGTTATGGAATTATTTCGAAAGATTGGGATAAGGATAAATTACAATTAGGACTAAGAATTGAAAATACTGATGCAGAATTTAAAGGGAATTTTTCTCAGCACTACTTTAAAGCCTTTCCTACTATAAATTTTCAGCATGATCTGAGTGATCAATATAATTTTTCGCTTTCTTATAAGAAGACTATCAGCAGAGCTCCTTACAATGAACTGGTACCTTATACTACATTCATTAATCAGTATACTGCTTTTATTGGTAATCCTGCTCTTTTGCCACAGTATGATAATGTCTTTACATTGAATACAAAGCTGAACAAGGTAAATGTTATTTTTACTTATAGTTCAAGTAAGGGGATGTTTGGTCAATTCCCATCTTTTCAGGATTACAATACAAAAGTTACCTATTTTTCTTTGCAGAATCTGGAAAGCTCTCATGATTTTTATATTGATGTTTTTTATCCTCTGCGCATTAATTCCTGGTGGAGTACTCAAAACAGTGGATCTGTTTTTGGTTATTCAAAAGCCACGGGTTATGTGCTGGGAGAGCCTTTTAGTTTATCCTCACACTGGTATAATTTAAAAACGGATCATACTTTTGAAATTTCAAAAGATATCAAACTTCAGGTTATCGGGTACTACTCTTCATCGCTTAGCTCTGAACTGACCAATATTGGAAGCGTGGGAAATATCGATGCATCCCTGATGATTAATGTATTAAAAGGCAACGCTCAGATAAGAGTTGGGGGTACTGATATATTAAAACGTAATGTTTATTATTCTGAACAGAATTTTGATAATTACAGATCAAGAAAAGATCGGTATGCTGATAGTAGACGTGTTAGTTTAGGTTTCACCTACAATTTTGGAAAGGTCAGGATTGCAACACCTGGTAAGAAACTTGGGAATAAAGATGCCGTTGACAGACTCTGATATATTAATGCTATTAAACAACATCACTCAGTTTAAAATATGTATGCCAAAATTTGAAAAAATATCCTCAGGATTGTTTGTCCTTTTCTTTATGTTTTACGGATGGTTTATAATTCAAGAGTTAACTCCTCCTGAGGTTGTGCCAGTTGGTTCCAATGCTAAAATATTTTCAGTAAACCGTGCATTTAACTATCTCAGGCAGGTAGCTAAGGAACCACATAGTAGTGGAACAAAAGCTCATGATAATGTACGTAGTTATATTATGAATTTTTGTAAAGAGAAAGGTTTAGAGACCTTTACGCAAGAAGCAACTGGCCTTGATTATAATAAAAGAGGTGTTGTTTCCGGTCTGGCTAAAAATATCATTGCTAAACTTAAGGGGAAGTATTCAAAAGGTACGGTTCTGGTTATGAGTCATTATGATTCTCAGCCCAATACCCCGGGGGCAGCAGATAATGGTGCTGCTGTTGCAGCTATGATGGAAACTATAAATGTATTAATTAAGGGACCGGAACTTAATCATGATGTGGTTTTTTTATTTACTGATCTTGAAGAATCCGGACAGCTGGGTGCGGAATCTTTTATACATAACTTCAAAAATATTGCTGATATAGAACTAGTATTGAATTTCGATGCAAGAGGTAATTCTGGATTGAGCTATACCTTTGAAACTTCTAAAGATAATGGGAAGCTTATCAGTGAGTTTGCTAAATCTACGGATCGTCCGATCGCGAATTCTCTTGCGTATGAAATTTATCAGAGGATGCCAAATAATACTGATTTTACTGTATTAAAAAAGCAGGGGATTGCGGGGTTGAATACGGCTTTTATAGATGGCTATGCTTATTATCATAGTATGAAAGATACACCCGAAAATCTGGACATGAAAAGTTTTCAGACACAGGGAAATTTAATGCTGAATACAGTACGACACTTTGCGAACCGGGATCTGGCCCCAATTCAGGCTAAGGACGTTATATTTTTTAACCCTGTTGGCCATTGGTTATGGATATACCCAATGGCATGGGATTATCCTTTGATAATCATAACACTATTATTATTTGTTGCCGCAATTGTTACTGGCTACCATAAACGCCTGATAAGTACTAGCGATTTGCTGAGAGGAATTGGATTATATCTTTTATGCATCTTATTTGTTTTTGGTTTAACCTGGCTGCTACAGATAACCGTTTCGTATGTCTATTCCTACTATACTAATTTTTATGGAGACAGCTTTTATAATATTAAATATTATCTCTTTGTAATTTCGGGTCTGTCAATGTTCGCTTTTATATTATTTTTTGGTATAGCAGGAAAAAAAATTTTCTATTACTCTCTCGTAACCGGAGGGTTATTTATACTGGTTTTACTGATGTTTGCTATCAAAATCATACTACCAAGTGCTGCCTATATAATATATATACCTCTTATACCTTTTCTGATTTTGCTTATTACAATGATTTTAACAGAAACAAATTATAGGGAACACCCTTTCAGATTTGTTTTTGGATTAATGATCGCATTACTGCTCCCTTTAGGAATGTGGATGCCTTTTATTTACATTCTCTTTATTGTATTTGGGTTAGCCATGCCTTATCCGGCAATGATTTTTCTATGTTTTTTTCTTCCCGTTTTACTGCCTGTAAAACAGATCTTCTATTTCATTAAAACGAAGTATATATTGATATCGTCACTCGGAGTAATTATTGCAGGCTTAATTCTGACTCATATGAATTCTTCTTACAGTGAGCAGAGGCCACTTCAGACTAAGCTGATGTATGGTATTAACGTTGATAAACGGGAGGCAATGTGGGTATCAAGTCAGAAAGCCAAGGATGAGTGGTTATCCCAGTATATTAAAGACAATAAAAAGAGTCTGTTTACAGAATTCTATCCCAACGATGATTTTTATGTATGGAAAAGTAAAGCTGTTTTTTTGGATTTACCTGCAGCAAAGATGGAGATCATGAGTGATACAATGATTTCCGATAAGAGGAAAATGATAATTCTGATACTTGGTACACCTGCGACGAATTCTTTTGATCTTTTTCTTCCAAAAAATGGTAAACTAATAGCTGTAAATAATAGAATAATTAAGGCTACAGAGGATATAAGGCAGCTTTCATTTTATGCACCATCAAAAGAAGGCGTAAAAATTACATTAGAACTCAGGGGCAAACAATCTACCAGCTTAAATTTTATAGAAAGAATAATCGGGCTCCCTGCAGAAGCTTTGAAGTATAAATTACCCGTAACCATGATATATGCGCCGGGATATATGAGTAATACAACTCAAATCAAGCAAGAGTTAAGTATTGCTGAATTTCTACACCCGTTAAAAAGGTTATGATTTATTTCAGCAGCGCTTAAAGAAGAAAGAAATAATATCTTAATTAAGTGGGAGCTCAACATAAAAGCTTGACCCCTCATTGGTTTTGCTCTCTACCCAGATCTTACCTCCATGATTTTCAATAATTTGTTTGGAAATAGCAAGTCCAAGTCCAAAAGGTTGTTCACCCGCAGTGCCGGATCTTTTGGCCTGCCCGAACATATCAAAGATCTTATGCTGAATGACAGGAGGAATACCAATACCATGATCTACTACGGTGATGAGTACAGATTCTGGTCTTTCTTCCATTTTCACTATAATCGTTGCCTGTTCAGGACTAAACTTAATCGCATTACCAATAAGATTGCTCATCACCCGCCACATTTTTTCTGTATTCAGTGAGATCTTTACATGTGTTGCGTGCAACATTATTTGCTGGTTTTTCTCTTTAGCTTTATGTGCAAGTAGGTTAACACAATAATTTAGCAGATCATATAAATCAACATCTTCTTTTTGCAGTTTTTCTCTCTGACTATTGGCTTTGAGCAAATCATTAACCAGGTGGAGTGAGTTTTGTCCGGACGCTTTAATCATTCCCAGCATCTCCAGATCATCTTTAGGCCTGTTATTTTCTCCGAGCATGAGATTAGCCATTGAAGTAATATTTCCAA
Source organism: Pedobacter sp. PAMC26386 (assembly GCA_014302835.1). GTDB lineage: Bacteria > Bacteroidota > Bacteroidia > Sphingobacteriales > Sphingobacteriaceae > Pedobacter. The sequence goes on along the minus strand of CP060294.1, from coordinate 3,514,139 downwards.
TTGGATTTCGAAGATCATGAGCCACAATCATCATCATTCTTGCATTTTCCTCCTGGCTTTGTTCCAGTGAATCCAGTGTACGCTGCATATTGATATTGTGTTCACTAATCTGTTTATTTAGTCTCCTGGATCGTTTTAAATTATGCCATATAAAGAAAAGGATAATAATAACAAGGAGCATACAGGCCAATACGGCAGAGAGATAAGCAGTTTTCAATTGGTTGTCTTTACGCAGTAGTACCATCCGGTATTTCTGTTCAGTATCTTTAAAAGCCTGGTCTATATCCACACTTTTCAATTCTTTATCCACTTTGTTAATGGAATCGCGGCTATTATGAAACTTTTGCAGATAGGTATAAGCCATTAATGGCTCTTTTCTTTTATCGAAGTATTCATATTTGAGTCTTAACCACTTCAATCTGATATTCAAATTTGTTTGGCTCAGGCCAGCTTTGCTGGATAGATAAGTCTGTAATTCGTTCAGTAATCTGTTCGCATTTTCAAAATCTGAATGCCCAATGTACAGTTCAACCAGTTTCTGTTTCGCTGTTTGTGCATCACGAATTTCATACCCGGGACGATCATTGATAGCTATACTTTCTGTTAGATATTTTACGGCTTGGCCATAATTGTTAATTTTAGCATAGATTCCTCCCAGATTTCCATATATGACCCCATTCGCTAAAGAAATAAAGTCTTGTCGTTTGGGAAACAGACCTTTTTTGAAGGCAATAAAATCCAGCGCTTTTTGATAATAAATAATAGCGCTGTCAGGTTCGCGAGACCGTTCAAAACACATCGCAATTGTGTTCAGGTAGGTTTGAGGGAAAATGAACAGGTAATCAAATCCTGTCTCTGGTTTACAATTCCTGTTCTCTTGAATAGCCTCTTTAAAGTAGGGGATGGCTTTTTGATATTGTTCCTGATTAAACCGAACCAAACCCAGCTTATTGCTGAAGATAGAGAGAGAACAATCTTCCAGGTACTTTTTCGCAAAAGACTTTCCATCATAATAGACTTTGAAAGCTTCAGTGTATCTTTTTTCTGCCATTAAGGTTTCTCCAAGAAAGAAAAGACCATTCGCATATTCATCTTTATAAATAGTCTCTTTGTCTTTTAAAAGATGAAATATACTATCTGTATATAACATTGCTTTACTAGTATTGACTTCAAAATGCAGATAAATATTAATCAAACTCTCATATTTCCTGAAAACATCTTTAACCCCGGGATTTGGATAGGTTGCATAAACTGAATCCAGATAAGTTATTGCTTGTTTAGGCTGGCCATTTCCAACATAGGTCGTTGCCTGATTGATAATGGTGTCAAAATGTGCCTGATGGTTGAGTGGCTGCTCGGTAACCGGATTGCAGGATAATGCTGTTAAGATATAGGCAATACACAGCAGTAGCATACTGCTGCTATATATTTTTTTTAAATAGCTATTGGATAGGCTGGACATGGACTGGCGGGTAGTTAATGTTATTGAAAGTTAAACATTAATCATTCCATTTAGTTGTATAATCTAGATTTGATATAGAATTTATTCTTAAAAAAAACACTTCCTATTAAAGATAGACTTATCGTTTATAGCGATATCATTAATAAGTCTTTGCGTTTGGACACTGGATGAAAACGATCAAAAAAGCCGGTTAATCCAACAATATTACTGTTAGGATTAATCGGCTTAATCTATTGATTTTAAATAAGATGTAACCATCTTTCTATTTACGGGTAATTCGCTATTTTATTGAAATTTATTTCTTTGCGTCAGCTAACAATGCTGTGTTTAAACGAATGTATTCTGGATTTTTGATTTCCGTAGCTATTTTGATACCAGCTGCTGCACTTTCTGCTGCACCTTTTTTATTTCCCATTTTAAGCTGAACACGGCCTTTCCAAAGTTTGAACCAAGGGCCTTTGCCGCCATCAGCAGCATCAGCAGCATTCATCCATTCCATAGCTTTCGTCAAATCTTTACCATTTTCCAGGTAATAAATAGCTGATTGGAAATATGGTTTTTTCTCTCCTTTCATAGCTTCGTCAATACTTGCCATTACTTTAGCATCGATATCCGTAGTTAAGTTTACAGGAACAATTGTGTTATCCCATGATAGTTGCATTACTGCTTTTGTTGGTAACACATTTGTAAATCCTATAGCAAACGTTTCTGTCTTATCTTTTACTGTAAGTGGTTTAACTTTAAAACGCAGCACATCTTCAGCTTCTTTGTAGTCATAAGCACCCCATTGTTTCGTATCCTTATTTAAAATCACTGTCCATTCTGTTTTTCCTGGAATAGTGAATAAAGCATAGTCACCAGCAGGAACAGCCTGACCTTCCAAAGTCACATTATCAGTGAATGAGATCGTTGTGGCACTGTTGGCCCCTGTACGCCATACAGAGCCGTATGGTTCCAGTTCACCGAATACTTTACGCCCTTTAGTATTTGGACGAGAGTACTTCACTGTAATTTTTCCGAGACCAAAATCCTGAATAACTGTTTGACCAGAACTTGGCTGAGGGATATTGATGCCTTGTGCTTTCAGGTCTGCATTTATGCTGATTGCCAGCATAAGCAGTAAAGTTGTTTTGAGTAATGTTTTCATTAGAATAAGTTTTGTTTATACGAAATTACTGTTATGTTTTGATTTATAATAAAAACCTTTTCTTTCCCTAACTGTTAAATCGTAAACAAAACTTATTCTAATAATACGATTATGAAACAATTAAGTTTATTTGGCTTGTTAGTTATTGGAGCTTGTTCAATTCAAGCCTGTACCAGTTCAGGAAACCATGAAACTAAAGGCGATTCTACTGCCATGGGAACAGATAGTTCAAAAATGGGATCTAAGATGAGCAGTACTGCTAAGATGAGTGATGCTGCGGTTGTTGGTGATGAAGCAACCTTTATGAAAACCGCCGCATTGGGTGGGATGATGGAAGTTGATTTAGGGCAGATTGCTCAAAAATCAACCAATGCAGACGTGAAAGCTTTTGCAGAAGAAATGGTTAAAGATCATTCTAAAGGTAATGCCGAGCTTAAAGCACTGGCAGAAAAAGAAAAAGTAGTTCTTCCGACAGCATTTCCTGCTGAAGATAAAGCACATATGGATATGATGAAAACCATGACTGGCAGTGCATTTGATCATCATTATATTGATATGATGGTTACCGATCATGATAAAACCATTACCTTATTTAAATCTGCTGCTGCTTCACAGAAAAAAGACGTGAGTGAATTTGCTAAAAAGATGCTGCCGATTATTACCGGGCATTATGAAAAAGCAAAAGCCATTCAGGCAAAAATGAAATCATAAACATAAACAGGGCATTTTGTTGAACTACAAAATGCCCTTCTTCTTATCCCTGAGCTCTAACAGGATCGAGAACCTGAGTAATCAATTTTAGTTTCTCTTCAGCTTTCTGTAATTGTTGCTGTAATTCCTGAGTTGCGATATCTGTCTGGAGTTTTAATTCCGGAATCAGCTCTCTGTAATAATTGATTCCTTTAAATAGTTCCGCTCTGAACTTTTCAAAATATTTAGTCTTTTTCGCGTTTAGATCATGTAATTGTGCGCCTAGATCTTTTTTCAGGTAATCAACATACAAATGCAGTTCATTGATAAATAAATTAGGGCGGTTGAATTTAAAAGTAATCGCTTCCCTTCCATAGATATGTCCGATCATTTCTTTTAGCGTATACTGTTTAGAGAAATAAGCAAGATTTGGCCCCGGACAGATACTTACTGCTTTATTCTCCTTTGGTTTTAATAGGTTATTCCTGAGGTAAGCAGAAGCACAAAGTCCTTCGCACAGACATATTTTTTCTGTAATTGCTTCAAACTTTACAGCAAATTGCGCAGGATCTGGTTCTGTTGCTTCCAGTTGCTTAATTTTTAAACGCTGATATTCTCTGGAAGCCGTACAAATGGGCAATTCAGTAAATTCAGTGTTGGTGGAAAGGAATTTTTTAGTACACGGACTTCCCGGTCTTCCTTTTTCTATTCGTTGCATTCTTTGCTGTTCAATTGTACTATTCTTGAAATTATTAAATAATATACCCAGAGGGGAAGAATTACTGACATAATAGTCATCCTGTTGCGCAGTTGTTAAAGCCTCTAAGGTCTGATTGTCTACGTTAGTTGCTTCTGGAACCAGTAAAAACGGACTTCCCCATCCCGTAGCGTCTAATTGGTAATAATTGAGCAGGAAAGCATTTTCTGTGGCCGTACCAATTCCTCCCTGAGCAGTAAATTTAAGGACGGGATCGGTAACTAAAGAAATGTCTTTGTGCAGTATTGCAGCGTGGTAAATGGCCAATAACTCTTCGCGTAATTCATTTCTCTTTTGTTTAAATTCTTCTAGAATCGGGCCTAAAAGCAGGCCTTCTGTGGCAAAAGCATGGCCTCCGCAGTTTAATCCGGATTCTACTCTGAATTCAGCGACCCACAATCCTTTTTTTGCCAGCATTTTTGCCTGTATCAATGCCGATCTGAAATCACTGACTTTGAGAATGATTTTCTTTTTGATTTGTCCGTTTGCATCCGGATAAAAATCTATACAGTTCTCCATATAGGTATATAACCTTGGGTTCAGACCCGCCGAAATTACAACCGAAGAGGATAAAGTACTGTTCCCAAAACCGCGCATTGCAGCCAGGGCATCCGTATAATCATTGCCTAAGCTCTCCTTATCGGCTGTATAATTAGCTTTATCAACCTTCGACATGATGTTCACATCAATATTCCCAGGTTTCATTTGTAAACGTAATTGCTGTTGCAGACCCTCTTTTTCTGCACTTTCATCCAATTTCAGCATTTGTAGATACTGGGCTTTCAGGATAGAGTTTTCTGGAAGAAGTTCAAAATAAATGTGGATTGCGGCTCCATTAATAAAAGGTTCCTTTATCAAAGCTTGAAACTGCTCGTTAACCAGCTTGCCGATCAAATCCAGGTAGGCCGTTATCCTTCTTGCACGACCGTCATTTTCTTCTTTTTTAATCAGTACATATTCAATGTCATTTGCCGCTGAATGGAACTTTCTCATTCGCTCTGTCAGTTCATCATCAACAATGGAAAGGACAGAGGAAATGCCATATTTAGCCACTTTTAAAGGTGTGTCAATGGAGTAACCCAATCCCAAAACGGGTATATGAAAAGTGTGGTTCATGCAATTCTGTTTTATCTGTAGGCCGGCAAAATAGCGGAGAAAATCGGGGATAAAATATGACGTGGATCATTATTTTATATGATTTATAGCTGTCCTGGAGATGACCGGTATCATAGAAAGGGCCAACTGATGAGCCGATATTTGTAGTATCAAAACAACATATTATGGCAACTTTAACATTAAATACAGCCCCTTCTACTAGTTTATGGTCTAAATATTTAAACTTTGCAGATACGCAGCAACCGAATCATTTAGGTTGGTTTTTAGTCTCTATCGTTTTACATGCGACCCTACTGGTTCCATTAACTTTTGTTCTGGTTTATTCTCTGGATGGATATGTGCTTCCCTGTCTGGCAATCAGTATGCTGGTTTTCTTTGCGAATATTGTAGCAAACATGAGTAGTGCGAGCACCAGAGTGACTATCGGACTATTTTACTTTAGTTTGTTAATTCATGCAATGATCCTTCTGGTGACTGTTGCTGGTATCTGATCTTAATTGATTTTCTATATTTGTAAAAATCGATTATGGAAAAAGCAAGGTTATTAGAGGCAATTATTGAAACAGCCATTGATGGAATTATCACCATTGATCAAAGAGGAAAAATAGAAAGCCTTAACCCTGCGGCACTCAAACTTTTTGGTTATACACTAGACGAGGTAATTGGACAGAATATTTCTAAATTAATGCCGGAGCCAGACAAAGCGAGGCATGATAGCTATCTGGCCAATTATCATGACACTGGTGAGAAACACATTATTGGTAAAGGAAGAGAAGTAAGAGGATTAAGAAAGGATGGTTCTACATTTCCTTTCCGGCTTGCAGTGAGTGAAGTGCAATATGAAAACCGAAAAATATATACCGGTTTTATCCATGATCTCTCTAAAGAAAAGGAAGCAGAAGAGCGTCTACAGGAGTATGCAGCAGAATTGGAAAGCCTGGTTGAGGAACGGACTAAATCCCTGAAGAAAACAGTAACGGCTTTAAGAGAAGCAAAAGAAGAGGTCAGTTTGTCACTTGAAAAAGAAAAAGAGTTGAATCAGATGAAAAGCAGGTTTGTCTCTATGGCATCGCATGAATTTCGTACACCGCTTAGCTCCGTACAGCTTTCCGCCTCGCTCATTGAAAAATATGCGCAGCCCTTTCACAATGCAAACATTGAAAAACACGTACATAAAATAAAAAATGCCGTTGGTAATCTAACCACTATTCTAAACGATTTTCTATCTCTTGAAAGACTGGAAGCCGGAAGGGTAGAACCTGCATTTCAATCTTTTGACCTGGTTAAATTAGCAGAAGAGATTACTGAAGAAATGCAGATGATCGCTAAACAGGATCAAAATATTATTTATCAGCATACGGGTCTGGAGAGTGTAGTTTCACTGGATCAGAACCTCCTGAAAAACTGTATGATCAACCTGATTAATAATGCGATTAAATATTCCGGAGAAAACACTTTTATTGAGTTTAATACTGAAATTAATGAACAGCAATGCCTGGTTACCATTAAAGATAATGGGATTGGCATTCCTGATACAGATCAAAGACACTTATTCCAGCCATTTTTCAGAGCGCATAACACAGGGAATATTCCGGGTACAGGTTTGGGCTTAAATATCGTGCTTCGCTATGTCGGCTTAATGAAGGGAGAAGTACAGTTTGAAAGTAAAATCAACGAAGGAACTAAATTCACACTATCTTTCAGTAAGTAAGACGATAACAGAATGGAAAACAGGAAACAAAGGATATTGATCATTGAAGACAATGATGATATCAGAGAAAGCACAGCGGAAATACTTGAACTTGCCGATTACGAGGTTTTCCAGGCCGATAACGGAAAAACAGGAGTAGAAATGGCACACAGCCATTTACCTGATTTAATTTTATGCGATATCATGATGCCCGAACTGGATGGTTATGGCGTACTTTATCTTTTGAATAAAAACCCGGAAACAGCTACTACACCTTTTATCTTTTTAACTGCAAAAGCTGAGAGAATGGATATGCGTAAAGGTATGGAGATGGGAGCAGATGATTACCTGGTTAAGCCTTTTGATGATGTGGAATTGCTGAATGCCATAGAAAGCCGTTTCAGTAAAAGAGAAAAACAGGAGCTTTTCTATAGCAAATCGATTGATCAGTTAAATTATCTGGTTTCTTCCAATCAAGGGATAAAAGAACTGGATAAACTCATGCTCGACCGTAAAGTCCGCACCATTAAAAAAAAGCAGATCATTTATTACGAAGGAGATAGCGTTTCAGGAATTTATCTTGTATTAAGCGGAAAGGTGAAAACCATTAAGCTCACAGAAGACGGAAGAGAGTTATTGACTGGTATTTATGGTGCTGAGGAGTATTTTGGTATTCCAGCTTTGTTACTAAATGAGCCTTATGCCGAAACTGCCGAAGCATTGGAAGACACAACCGTTTGCCAGCTGCCAAAAGAAATGCTGGAGGAATTACTTAACCTGTATCCGGATGTAGCCCGACAATTTATTCATATCCTGTCCAACAATCTGCTGGACAAAGAAGAGCAGCTATTGCAATTAGCTTACCACTCAGTCCGTAAACGGATGGCAGAGGTACTGTTGCGCTTGTATAAGCAGGAAAAACAGGAAGGACAGATTATCTTGCGTATTTCCAGAGATAACCTTGCTGCAATGGCAGGGATGGCTACAGAAACAGTCAGTCGTATTTTAAGTGATTTTAAAGATGAAGGTATAATTGAAAGAAAAGGAAGTCAGATTGGCATACTTGACGCCATGAAGCTTCAACAAATGAAAAACTGATCCAGATCATATTTATGACTGACTAATCTCATTCTCTCCGACTTGTTTTTGGGTTAATTTTACCCATTAACAAATCGAACCAAATGAGAGTAGTAGCCTATAGTATCAAATCTTTTGAAAAAGAGCCACTGGCAATCGCCAACCATAAAAAACACGATATTACATTAATATCCAATTCGCTGAGTCTGGATACAGTTAGTTATGCGGCTGGAAAAGAAGCTGTTATTGTCTTTACGGACGACCTCGTTTCAGCAGCGGTAATCAATAGTCTCGCCGATCTTGGTGTGAAGTATATCGCTACCCGGTCTACATCAACGGTACATATAGACCAGGAAGCCGCTGCGAGCCGTCATCTTAAAATTGCGAATGTTCCGGCTGTTTCATTGCTGGCCGATACCGCCGATGAATTATCGCTTGCTTTAGCCAGAGAAACCATTTTGAACCTTGATAAATGGCAGGATAACCGTTGTTTGGGCTCTGCCTGTGTCTGTTCAAAAGCCTGCGACCAGGTTCACCCTAAAACACCTGACCATGAGCATTAAAACACTGATTGCAAAATATCATGTTGCCGCTCCCCGCTATACCAGCTATCCAACAGTTCCTTATTGGGATACCGAAGGTTTTGACCAGGAAAAATGGGCCTATGCGGTGCGGGAATCATTTACACACAGCAACCAGCAGGATGGGATTAGTTTATATATTCATTTGCCATTTTGTGAAAGCTTATGTACGTATTGCGGTTGTAACACAAGAATTACCCGGAATCACAAAGTAGAAGATCCTTATATAGCGACTGTCCTGAAAGAATGGAAATTATACCAGAAGCTCTTTGACAGCCAGCCTGTAATCCGCGAACTGCATTTGGGTGGCGGGACACCTACTTTTTTTAGTCCCAAAAATCTTGAATTGCTCATCAGTGGCATTCTTAGTTCTGCTATTATACAGGAGGGAGCAGAGTTCAGTTTTGAAGCACATCCTTCCAATACGACTGAAGCACATTTAAATATTTTATATCATCTGGGTTTTAAGCGGATCAGCCTGGGAATTCAGGATTTTGACCCTAAAGTACAACTGGCTATTAACCGGATACAAAGTGTAGAAGAAGTGGCTTTGGTTACCCGACAGGCAAGAACCATAGGCTATCATTCTGTGAACTATGATTTGATTTATGGTCTTCCTTTGCAAAATATTCAGGGTTTATCAGATACGATCAAGTCGGTCTTGACTTTACGTCCAGACAGGATTGCTTTTTACAGTTACGCACATGTGCCATGGGTAAGACCGGGGCAGCGCAGGTATACAGAACTGGATCTTCCTTCTCCCGCAGAAAAACAGGAATTGTATGAGTTAGGGCGAGAAATACTCAAAGCAGGAGGGTATAAAGAGATTGGAATGGATCATTTTACACTCATGTCTGATAGTTTGTATACGGCAGAAAGAGAAGGACGCTTACACCGTAATTTTATGGGCTATACGCATCAATACAGCAAATTGATGATTGGCTTAGGCGTATCTTCCATTAGTGACAGCTGGACTGCTTTCGCACAGAATGTGAAAAAAGTGGAAGATTATATTAGTCTGGTTAATGCAGGTAAAATCCCTGTTTTTAAAGGCCATATCCTGGATCAGGAAGATTTGGTGATCAGAAGACATATCTTAAACCTGATGTGTAAAGGAGAAACCTCATGGGCTAAACCTGAAGAGCAAAGTCCAGGTTTCAGTAAAGGTCTGGAGCGGATGGTTTTAATTGCTGATGATGGATTGGTGGTGATCAGTGGTAAGACCTTAAAAGTAACCCCGTTGGGTAAAAGATTTCTAAGAAATATCTGTATGGCCCTGGATTCCAGATTGTATGCCAATCAACCGCAAACACAATTATTCAGTATGGCTGGCTAAGACATTAAAAGATAAGATTAATTGCAGATGGCAGTTCCGGCTTTGGCCGGACTTAAATATGGAATATTCAATTCCAGGCCCCGCAGTATAAACCAGAAGCCTAAGATCACCATCATATATGGAATCATTTTATTGAGCTTTTGCTTAAAGAGTACACTGGTAAAACCAGCGCTGATTCCCGCAATAAACATCAGGGGGACCGTTCCCAGTCCATACCAAAACATATATTCAACAGCTGTATTCACAGACCCGGTATTTAAGGCACCAGTTAAGGCCAGGTAAACCAGGCCACAAGGCAGAAAACCATTAACTATCCCAATGATCAGATGGTTAGCTTTGTGCTTCAACGCATAGCCAAATAGCTGGTTAAAGGGCTGTAGCAATTTAGCATTAATCCTGCCTGCTGAAAAATGGAATAATTTTGCTGCAGCCGCTATAAGGATCAACAAACCACTCAGCATACTTAAGTATTGTTGTACACCTGCAAGCCAGATTTGGCGACCAATGAAGCCAATAACGGCTCCCAAAATACAATAAGAGATGATTCTGCCACCCTGATAACTGAGTTTATCCAACACCAGGAAGCCCCATCCTTTTTTCAAGGTGGGTACGGCAAAAGCTAGCGGGCCGCACATCCCTAAACAATGGACACTGCCCATCAGGCCGATTAGAAATGCGAGGTACTGTACACTCATTTGATATTAATTTCTTGTGTGTAGAGATATTTTTTAGACTGACTTTCCCATTCTATAATTAACCGCCATGATCCTTTTGGTAAATTCATCGCAGGGATTAGGACTTGCAGGTTTTGATCGGTTTCAAAGGGCATAGCCCTGTCCATTTGTTTGTCTGAAGTACGCATCAGCTTTATATTTCCTTTCGCCTGCGTGGTGAAAATTAAAAGAATAATCTCTTTGCTTACGATTACTTCAGGTTTTGCATGATCAATATTAACCTGTTCTTTCAGGTTATAAATTCTATTGTAGTTTATTCCTTGTTCATAATAATCATTGTCGACCAGTGCATCTGTTTTGCTAGTAAACATGATGACTACCAGTACGGTGATGAAGGACATAAACATTCCCATCCCTATTAATACTTTTACTCCCCAATTCATATCTTAATCATTTGAAGGTGCAATAAATGTGGTTTGAAACTGCCCGGTAACTTTATGGTCAGACATTAGTTTAAAACCTATAGCTGTTTTATATTTCTGAATAGATTTTTGTGGAAGGATGACGAAAAAAGTAATTTTAATCGTTTCACCCGGTTTAATCAGGTCCTCTTTCTGGATATATTGTATTTTGGCTTCCTTATGATCAGGGACAATCTCAAATTTAATTGGACTTCTGGTTTTATTGACCAGTTCAGAATTGTACAGGTTACTCACCGTTTTATCTTGATCTCTGAGTTGATATAAAGTTCCGCTTGCTCTCAATATAGTCGTTTCCACAGCGCTGCGGCTAATCAATAAATAGGCTAGTACGGTCATCAGCATTAACAGAACCCCAGCATAACCATAAATCCGTTTATTTAAATGGAATGGTTTTTTAGTCGCGATCTCCTCTTCAGATTTAAACCCGATCAAACGAAGCGGACGATCAATTTTTTCCATGACCATATCACAGGCATCAATACAAGCAGTACAATTTACACACTCCATTTGCGTACCGTTTCTGATATCTATACCCGTAGGACAAACCTGAACACATAATTTACAGTCAATACAATCGCCTTCTGGCTGTTCTGTTTCTTTAATTCTTTTTCCGCGAGGCTCACCACGCTGATAATCATAGGCTACAATGATACTCTGGTTATCTAATAACACACTCTGTAAACGGCCATATGGACAAGCTACTGTACAAACCAGTTCTCTCATTCTTGAAAACACCAGGTAGAAGGCCAGTGTAAAGACACAGATTGCAATAAAGCCCGTAATATGCATTGCAATGGGTTCGGTCATGATTTTCCAGAGCACGGTAGTGCTGATCAGATAGGCCAGAAATATATTGGCAATCAGAAAAGATATGGCAAGGAACAAAACGTGTTTGATCGTTTTTTTTCTGACCTTCCCAAAATTGAGCGGTCCTTCATCCAGTTTTCTCTGTTTCAAAAGGTCGCCCTCAATCCAGTTCTCGACCTTACGGAAAACCATTTCAAGAAATATAGTTTGGGGGCAGGCCCATCCGCAAAAGACCCTGCCAAAAACTACTGTAAACAAAACCACACCGATAATGAAAATTAGTAATGTCAGTACAAAGAGGTAGAAATCCTGTGGCCAGAAGATGATACCAAAGAAGACAAACTTCCTTTCCAGCACGTTGAGCAAGATCAGCTGTTCTCCATTTAATTTCAGAAATGGAGCAGCTAACAGCACGGTCAGGAAAAAATAGCTGACCGCAGCGCGGTACTGGTAAACCTTTCCTTTGATAATTTTAGGATAGATCCACTTTCTTTTTTTTCCGTCGTCGGTAATCGTACCAGGCTGATCTCTAAAATTTGCAGGACTTTGTGACATGTTTATTCTTTGTTACCCTGTGGCGCTTTTGCACCGGCAGGTTTTGTTCCTTGTAATGACAAAACATAATTTGTTAAGTCAGCGATCTGTTGTGCACTGAGTGATTTTTCCCAGGCAATCATTCCCTTTTCCGGAACCCCATATTTGATTGTTTTGAAGACATCTTTCGCTTTTCCGCCATGCAACCAATATTCATCAGTTAAGTTTGGCCCGACAATACCCTCTCCATGTTCTCCATGACAAGGCGTACAGCGATTGGCAAATAAAGAGGCGCCACTTTTAATTACTGCTTCATCCTTACTTTGCTCCATATTGTTTTCATTGACTGCATTAGCTGCATTTGCAGGGTTTGCCAGGAAAGCTACTTTGGCATCAGCTGCCTGTTCCAGTTCTGCTATATATTCTTCTTCCTGCGATTTACCGTATCCCAGCACATCATAAGTCAGTAAATAGCCGGTAGCGAAGATGATTGTGCCATAAAACAAAATCATGAACCAGGCAGGAGTAGGGTTATTCAACTCTGCAATCCCATCAAATTTATGCTCCATGACCAGGTTTTTTTCTTCCTCCATCGGTTTCAGCTGCATCAGCTTGGTCCAGATAGATGGCTTTTTGTCTTTGATCATCTGTAAGGCTTCTTCTTCCAGTCTTCTTTGCGCTTTCTCTTGCGGTGTTGCAAATGGAGTTGGATTGATAGATTCTTTGACATAAAACTTAATCACTTTGAGCATCAGTATCGCTACACAAAGGATCATAACCGCAGTAATGAGCATTAAAACGATGACAATATCTGCTGAAGTACTTCCTGTAGACCAGTTGTTGTTAATTATCTCTTTCATCCTGATCGTCTTTTATAGGGAGTTCGCTCATATATTTTATTTCGTCCTTCTTCATGGTTAACAATAAGACGCCTACCAGTAAGAAAAATAGCATGAAGATGCCGAGTGAGCTGAGCAGATACCCTTGGTTTCCATCAACCTTATCTAAAAATTGCTTAAACATGTTTTGCGTTATTTGGCTTTAATATCTGTTCCAAGGCGTTGCAGGTAAGCGATGATCGCGATGATCTCCTTATCACTTTTCACCTTGATATTGTTCTGTTGTAAATCTGCGGCTATCGCTTTAGCTTGTTTTTCCAGGTCAGTATTTGCCTGATACTCATAACCTGTTTCATAAGGTACACCCAATGTTCGCATGGCATTAATTTTTACTTTGGTTGTGGTTGTGTCCAGTTTTTGTTCAATAAGCCATTCATATGGCGGCATAATACTACCTGGTGACATGGTTTGCGGATCGTACAGGTGATTGTAATGCCATACATTGCCATATTTACCACCTTCACGCTGTAAATCAGGACCTATGCGTTTCGATCCCCATAAAAATGGGTGGTCATAAACAAACTCACCGGCTTTACTGTATTCTCCATAGCGTTCCGTTTCAGAACGGAATGGACGGATCATCTGAGAGTGGCAGTTCACACAACCTTCTCTGATATAAATATCCCGGCCTTGTAACTCTAAAGGTGTATAAGGTTTTACACTGGATATGGTTGGAATATTAGATTTAATGGTAAAAGTTGGCATCATTTCAATCATTCCGCCAATCAGAATCACAATCAGAGAAAGGACCATAAAAATCATTGGTTTACGTTCCAGCATCCGGTGTAGTTTTTTGTCATCACCTTTGGCCACATAAACCGGAGCTAAAGGTTGTGCTTCGGCCGCTTCATTGGCTACCAGCTTACCAGATTTCATGGTTCTAACCAGGTTATAAGTCATTACAATTACCCCAGTCAGATATAATGCACCCCCGATAGCTCTCATTACATACATAGGAAGGATCTGAACCACAGTTTCCAGAAAATTAGGATATCTTAATGTCCCCTCGGCAGTAAACTCTTTCCACATTAAGCCTTGGGTAAACCCAGCGAAATAAAGAGGAACAGCATAAAAGATAATTCCCAGTGTACCTATCCAGAAGTGGAAGGAGGCTAGTTTTACAGAATATAAAGTGGTATTGTAAATTCTTGGAATCAACCAGTAAAGTATAGCGAATGTTAAAAATCCGTTCCATCCTAATGCACCAACGTGTACGTGGGCAACTATCCAGTCTGTATAGTGGGCAATCGCATTGATCTGTTTAAAAGCGAGTAATGGGCCTTCGAAAGTGGCCATACCATAGGCTGTTAAACCTACAACCATGAATTTCAGCTTAGGATCTTCTCTTACCTTATCCCATGCACCGCGTAAAGTAAGCAGTCCGTTAATCATACCACCCCAGCTTGGAGCAATCAGCATGACAGAGAAAGCGACTCCTAAAGATTGTGCCCATGAAGGCAATGAAGTATATAATAAATGGTGAGGGCCAGCCCAGATATAAATGAAAATAAGTGACCAGAAATGGAGGATACTCAATTTATAAGAATACACCGGACGATTGGCCATTTTAGGTAAGAAGTAATACATCATACCCAGGTAAGGCGTAGTCAGGAAGAAAGCAACGGCATTGTGTCCGTACCACCATTGTACCAGCGCATCCTGTACACCAGCGTATACATAGTAACTTTTAAAGGCAGATATTGGTAATTGTATAGAATTGACAATATGAAGTACAGCAACCGTAACAAAAGTTGCGATGTAAAACCAGATGGCCACATACATATGCTTCTCTCGTCTTTTGATAATGGTACCAAACATGTTGTAACCAAATACGACCCAGATCACTGTAATCGCGATATCTATCGGCCATTCCATCTCTGCATATTCATGGGAGCTGGTCATTCCTAAAGGAAGAGTAATGACAGTGGCAACAATAATCAACTGCCAACCCCAGAAATGGATCTTACTTAAGATATCACTATACATCCTTGCTTTAAGAAGCCGCTGTAAAGAATAATAAACACCCATAAAAATAGCATTACCAACAAATGCAAAAATTACCGCATTGGTGTGTAATGGCCGGATACGGCCGAAAGTTGTGTATTGAGAACCTAGATTCATGGCAGGCTTAAAGAGCTGCATGGCAATCAAAAGTCCAATTGTCATGCCTACTATGCCCCATACGATGGTGGCCAATGCGAAGTTTCTGACGATTTTGTTGTCGTAATGGAATTTTTCAGTCATGAGAAAAACTTTGTGGTTTATGGGGGTAAAATTAGCCCTGTTTGATATTCCGGGGAGTGACAGGAGTTATGTAAAGGGGTGATCTTCATCACTTTTTTGTTCAATCCTGGTTTCCGAAGGCTTTTCTTCTTCAAAAAGGATCCTCACACCAGGTGTATAGAGATCATCATGCTGACCAGATTTACTGGCCCAGAAAAAAGCGAGTAGAAACAAAAGAGCTAATAGAATACTGAAGCCTATCAGCAGGAAGATCATATTCATAATAACTTGTTTTTACGAGCGTAAAACCGGGCGGTTAAACTGGTGAATAAAATAATGGTGATTGTACTCACGGGCATCAATATGGCGGCCATTAAGGGTGAAAGTAAGCCCTGTACAGCAAAGAATAGACCCACCACATTATAGAGCAGGGAGATGGCAAAGCTCATATGGATCACTTTTACAGCATCTTTTGCCTGTTGGATAAACTGTGGTATTTTTTTGAAAGCAGCACCATCCAGGATAGCATCGCAACCAGGAGAGAAATTATTGATGTCGTCTGTGACTGCAATCCCAAGGTTGCTTTGTTTTAAAGCACCTGCATCATTTAAGCCGTCGCCAAGCATCATCACCTTAGCCCCGGTTTCCTGTAATCGAAGAATGTAGTCCAGTTTCTGCTGGGGGCTTTGCTGGAAGTGTAATTGCTGCATTCTTGGGAAAAATGGGGTCAGGGTTTTCCGGTCATGGTCCTGATCCCCTGATAACAAATGGAGATCGGCCTTTTGACCTAATTTTAAAGCGAGTTGTTTGAAGCCGTCTCTCCAGCGTTGCGAAGATCGGAAATAGCCAGAATAGTGGCCTTCAATTAAGATATGAACGACACTACCCTTGTCTTGTGTTTTTAAACCAAGGTAAGCAGCACTTCCCAGTTTTACATCATGTCCGTCTAGGCGGCCACTAATTCCCCGGCCTACCTTTTCCATATAGTGTTCTACTGGGAAATAAGGATTAACTGCTAACCATTTAACCAGTTCTCTGCTTAATGGGTGGCCTGAATTTCTAGCCAGATCACTAACGAGTTGTTTTTGGTGTTGATCCAATGTGCCGCTAAAATCGAAGCCTGTAGCCTGTGGATTAGTAATCGTTCCTGTTTTATCAAAAACGATGGTATCAATCCGGGCAAGTTCTTCGATGACAGCGGTATTTTTTAAATAGAATTTATTTTGATCGAAAATGCTGAGTACCGCTGCTAAAGTAAATGGAGAACTTAAGGCCAGTGCACAAGGGCAGGCTATGATCAGCACTGCTGTAAATGCGGCAATGGCTTTGTTGACATCGGTATTGATCCAGTACAGACCAGCTGCAAGTGCGATAGCCACCAGCACAATACTGAAATACCGGCTGGCAGTATCGCTGAAAGTTTTAATCGGATCTTTTTGTCCCGAAAATGCTTCGTTATTCCATAATTTGGTCAGATAACTTTGAGAAACAGGTTTGACTACTTCGAGTTCAATCGCTCCCCTTAACTGTCTTCCACCAGCATAAACGATCTCCCCCAAAACCTTAGCCAAAGGTAAAGATTCGCCGGTTACAAAACTAAAATCAAGTTCAGCTTCTCCTTTAAGTAAAATGGCATCAGCAGGAATAATTTCGTTGCCGCGAATTAAAATACGGTCTCCAGTTTTGAGCTCATTCAGTGGAATTGGTTTTTCTTGTCCATCTTTTAACTGTGTTACAGCTACAGGGAAATAGGAACGGAAATCGCGTTCAAAGGACAGGTAATGGTAGGTCCTTTTTTGCATCCATTTACCAATCAGCAGAAAAAATACAAGGGAACATAAAGTATCGACAAAGCCAGCCCCGGTCTGCGTAATAATCTCATAAGCAGAACGGATAAACATAACTGCAATACCCAGTGCGAGTGGGAAATCAAGATTCAGTACCCCATTTTTAAGATTTGTCCAGGCAGAGATAAAATAATCTCTGGCACTGTATAACAGTACAGGTATTGCGAATGCAAGATTAATCCATCCAAAGAAGTTTTTAAAGTTCTGTTCAAAGCTATTCAGTCCGAAATAATCCGGAAAACTTAAAAGCATGACGTTTCCAAAACAGAAACCGGCCACCGCAATTTTGGTTAAGAGGTTGCGTTCAGAATGATCAGATCTTTGTTTTTTGATCATATCCTGTAAGCTGATTAACGGCTCATAGCCAATCATACTTAACATTTCCACGACCTGACGCAAGGATATCTGCTGATTTTTGAAAGTAATAGTGACCTGCTTTTTAAGGAAATCGACACGTGACTGTGCAATTGCAGGATTGATTTTATGCAGATTTTCCAGTAGCCAGATACAAGAGCTGCAATGAATCACCGGAATGAAAAGGGAAATCACTGTGATCCTGGCATCTGTATAATCGACCAGTTCGGCGGCTATGCCTGGTTCATCGAGATAATTAAAGTGCGGTGCTTTTTTCTGCTGAGAAACACCGGGTACATCGTTATACAGATAATAACTAGAAAGGTTGTGACTGGAAAGAATCTGATAAACGCCTTGACAACCCAGGCAACAAAATTGTTTATCGTCGGCTGGGTAAGGGGGCTCAGGAAGATCGTCTCCGCAGTGAAAACAATGTGTCTCAACTGTTAAGCTATTTGTTTCTTTCATGCTGAAATTCTTTCCTCCAAAAATGGGAGCATAATCTCAATTTTAAAATGATGCGAGAAACCTTAAAAAGTGACGTAAGTCACTTTTATTTCCATAACTTTATGTTTTATTTCGTGAAATTAAAAACTATTGCTCATTACGGGCGTTGATTGTAAAATGAAACAAGATACACTGCATTTCTGGACAAAACTTATGGGAAGCCCTGCTACCCATAAACTGGAAGCAATTATATTTCATACAGCCTGTATTTTTACTGCTTTGCTTTTTACTTGCAGTATTGTGTTTAATTATCTGATTGGCTTGTATACTTTGTCAATGCTGCTGGTGCCTGCGGTATGTGCGGTTTGTTTTGTTTATTACTTATCGAAATTCAAATACAAGCTAAATCTTGCCATTACCATTTTCTGTGTATTGGGTAATCTGTTGTTTGTTGCTTTTTTTCTAAATAATTCTGGTATTAATGGCCCAGGACTGGTCGTTTACCTGCTTTTTTTCTTTTTGGTGATTAGCATTGTGCCTAGCGTACAGCGTTTTTCCTGGATGACTGTCAATATCATTGTGGCTTTAAGTCTTATTGCTTTCCAATATTATTACCCTGCACTTGTCCCGCTCAACTACAGGGATAATCTCAGCAGACATATAGACCTCGGGTATGTCTATTTTTTTACCTTAATTATTGTTTATTTTATTTTGACCAGCATTATTAAGAGTTATAATAGGGAAAGACTTCTTGCCGAACAAAGGGCTGAGCAACTGGAAATTGCAAATCAGTCAAAGAATAAATTGTTCTCTATTCTGGCACATGATCTCAGGACACCGTTAAATTCCATCCAGAGTTTTCTTGAAATCTCTATGCAGGTAGAAATTGAGGAGGATGAAAAAAGAACGATTAATTCCAGTTTGCTCAAAGAGACGAAGTATACTGGTCAGATGCTTATTAACCTGCTTTCGTGGAGTAAAACGCAAATGGAAGGTGTAAATGTTAAGCTGGTCAGCCTTGATCTGTCAAAGGCACTGGAAGCTACTTTGCTTTTACAAACGAGTCTAGCTGAAGAAAAAGGGGTGACTTTGATTAACCGGATTGCATATCATACTTATATTGTTGCAGATCGCGATATGATGGAGCTGATTATCCGCAACCTGGTTAGTAATGCGATTAAATTTACGCCGCAGGGTGGGAAGATCACTGTTTCGTCCGAAATTCATGGAAAGGAATGCTGGATTACTGTACAGGATACGGGAATTGGAATAGAGAAGCAGGATTATGATCATATTTTTTCTTTGCACTCTGAGAGTACTTATGGAACAAACCAGGAAAAGGGAGTTGGGCTGGGACTGGTCTTATGTAAAGAATTTGTTGCGATGCAGCATGGAAAGATCTGGGTAGAAAGCACGCTAAATGTGGGTACTGTTTTTTTTGTGAGTATGAGTCTGTCATCGCAAGTTGATTTATTTCCTTTGCATTTGAATTGAAAGTTTAATTAGTCACCTTTGCACCGTCAAAAAAAACTAAATATTATATATGGAAGATCATTATGAGCTGTCCCGTTTCGGAAAAGATTTTAAGGAAAGAGTTGAAAATGCACTGGACTGTCTGAAAAAGGGTAAAGGGGTATTAGTTGTTGATGACGAAAGCAGAGAGAATGAGGGTGACCTGATCTTTCCTGCTGAAACCATGACGGTATCGGATATGGCTTTAATGATCAGAGAATGCAGTGGGATTATCTGTTTGTGTTTAAAGCCGGATAAGGTTGATTCATTAGAATTGCAGCCCATGGTACAGGTGAATACGAGTAAATATCATACGCCGTTTACGGTATCTATTGAGGCTAAAGAAGGGGTGACTACCGGGGTTTCTGCTGCTGACCGTTTACAGACGATCAGAACGGCAATTTCTGATCAGGCTAAACCGGAAGATCTTTCCAGACCAGGTCACGTTTTCCCGCTAAGGGCTAATGAGGATGGGGTTTTTGGCAGACGCGGTCATACTGAAGGAAGTATTGATTTAGTCGTGCTCGCTGGGTTTAGACCGGTTGCAGTATTATGTGAACTGACGAATGAGGATGGTACAATGGCTCGCTTAGCAGAGATTTCTGTTTTTGCTGATAAATATGAGTCTACGGTTGTTTCAATTGAAGATATCTTCCAGTATAGGTTGTCTGCACAAAAGTAATTCTCTGCGCGTTCAGAGAAATTTAAAAAAAACGAGTATGCTATGTTCGGCCGGCATTATTTGGCTGAAGGGCCAAAAAACACTATGTCCTCACATTAGCATACTCGTTTTTTTTAGCTCCTCCTGTTGCTGGATTCATAGCTGGGCAAGATGGATAGTTGGGGTAGGTGCATAGCTGGGTGGATAGGATGGTTTGGTGGATAGCGTGATGTATAGCACGATTGATTTTATACAACCCTCATAAATTCTTCTACAAATAACATGGCCGATTTTTTACGGTAAACTCCCTTTTGCCATAGGATGAAAGCTTGCTTGTAGAGCTTTTGATCTGATATCGGTATAGCCACCAGATTTTCCCAGGTAAATAGCGCCTTTTCATTGATAATGGTTGCCCAGTTTCCGTTTTCAACCATCGAAAGAAGAGAATGTACATCGTTCATTTCGATTCTTGTTTTTGCTACGATATTGTTTTTTCTGAAGATCTCGTCAAACAGATCTCTGGAACTAAAGCCTTTACTTGGTAAAATTAAATCCAGCTTTCCAAGTTCTTTCAGGGAGATTTTTGTGAGTTTGGCTAATGGATTCTTCTTAGATACTGCCATAATGATCTTGGACGAAAACACGGGTTGCATCTCGAAGCCACCGCTATCTCTTTGTTCATGAAATGCCAGAATGATATCCAGATCTGCTAGTTTAAGTTTCGCCTCCAGCTCACCGGCCGTTCCATATTCTATATGGATCATGATACCTGGGTATTTCTCCGAAAACGGGGTTAGTGCAGGTAATAACAGCGAACTAAATGCGTAGGTTACGCCAATTCTTAATTCCCCGTTAACCAGGTTAGCCAGTTCAAAAATTGCTTGTCTGGACTTTTTAATATCCAGCATAATCTGATGGGCATGAGTCAGGAAAACATTTCCGGCTTCTGTCAGTTTTACCTGTTTTCCCATCCGGTCAAACAAGAGCATTCCTAAGTCTTCTTCCAGTTGTTTGATCTGCTGCGATAAAGTAGACTGTGTAACAAAGCAGGCAGCTGCGGCATCCGTAAAATGCAGGAGTTCTGCGGCTTTGATAAAATAATTGAGTTGTCTGATTTCCATAATCGATCGTTAAAACTAATCAATATCATTAAAACTATCAATTTTATAAATAGATTGTTTATGCCGAAATTTGTATCAGGCTGATAAAGCAATAAAATAATCTCATGAATGTCTTCCGATCATTAAAATCACGTAATTTCAAACTCTTTTTTTATGGACAATCAATTTCCCTGATAGGTACATGGATGCAAAAGACGGCAGTTAGCTGGTTGGTTTATCAACTGACAGGCTCTGCGGTTCTATTAGGTGTAGTTGGTTTTGTAAGTTTAATCCCCTCGTTGATTTTATCGCCTTATGCAGGTAGTCTGGTTGACAGACATAACCGTTACCGGATTTTAGTGATTACTCAAATTGTATCGATGCTCCAGGCAGGAGCATTGGCTGCGATTATCTATTTCGGATTTAATAGTATCATTTTTATTATTGGATTAAGCCTGGTACAGGGGATTGTCAATGCTTTTGATGTAACCTGCAGACAATCATTGATGGTAGAGATGGTAAATGATAAAAATGATTTACCGAATGCAATTGCACTGAACTCTTCTATGGCCAATTTTGCCCGTATTGCTGGGCCGGCTGTGGCTGGAATTATCCTGAGTACTTTCGGTACCGACATTTGTTTTCTGGGGAACTTCCTGAGTTACATTCCGGTACTGATCTGTTTATTCATGATGCGTTTACCAGTACAGGTTATTACAAAAACAACGAAAAGTATCTGGGTGGAGTTAGAAGAAGGATTTAGATATGTAGCTGGAGATAAAGAATTAAGCAGTATGATTATGATGATCGGAATCAGCAGTTTATTTGTGATTCCTTTTAATACATTGATGCCCATCTTTGCTAAAGATATCTTTCAGGGAGATGCAAAAACCTTTAGCTGGTTTGAAAGTGCAGCAGGATTAGGCTCAATCATCAGTGCAATTTATCTTGCCAATTTAAAAGACAGCAGCACTCTGATTAAGCTGACTACTATTGCTGGCGCGGTAATGGGAGGAAGTTTATTATTCCTGGCTTATGCGCCGCAATTACCAATTGCCTTGTTTTTCATGGGCTTATCCGGAGTAGGAATGATGGCTCAGTCTTCAGCAATTAATACTTATATCCAAACCCATTCTATTCCTGAAATGCGCGGTCGTGCAATCAGTTATTATGTTATGGCTTACCAGGGATTGATTCCAGTTGGTAGCTTACTGATCGGATGGGTAGCTCACCTGATTGGTCCTAGACCAGCAGTGCTGATCGAAGGACTGATAGGAATAACTGCCACCGGTATCTTTGCTTATTACAAAAGCAGACAGGCGGCAGTTAAAGCTATTTAAATTGATTGTTGTGTTTATCTGGCTTAAATACTTAGTCCGCCAAAAGTGCTGAACAGAATAATGGAAAGTACGATCATTGTGATTAATACATACAATTTATCTCTTTCCAAACCAAATGCAACCAGCGAGAATACAATTCTTATGATGGGGGTTGCAATCAGAATGACCACGCCTAATTGTATGATTTCAGTTGCGCTCCCTTTACCTAATCCGTTGATAATTCCTGTTAGGCTGGTATAACCTTCGCCTTCTCCGTGAAATACAGTATAGTTGGGTATGCCTGATCCTTGCTGGTACAAATACCAGATTCCTCCAACGATGGCTACTAGTCCTGAGATTAAAACCCCATATCTTAAAACCTGACCAATGAGCTGCTGCATATCATAGTCGGTTACTCTTTTAACTTCTTTGTTATTCATGTTTCCTAGAATTTATGATTAAAACCATTGTAGATCATGTTCAATGCGATGAGGGTAATCGCGAAACTGAAGATAATCTTCAACCATTTCACATCGATTTTCATCAGTAACTTTGAACCTGTAAAAGCACCGGCAAGGACACCTATGATTACTGGAAAGGCAATTCCCGGATCAATATATCCTCTTTGTAAATACACCACTGCACTAGCGGCGGCTGTAACACCTACCATAAAATTACTGGTTGTCGTACTTACTCTGAACGGCACGCGCATGGCACTGTCCATCGCTAAAACTTTCAGCGCGCCGGAACCAATACCCAGCAAGCCAGATAACATGCCCGCAAGGGTCATAATGGAGAATCCACCACCAATATTTTTTAGTTTATAATCTACGACACCATCCTTTGTCGGGTAGCTGCTGTTTAGTTTAAGCACATAAGAGAGCTTACTTCCTTCAGCCAGCAACCCCTCATGTTTTTTCCTCATGGTCATTGCGGCAGAGAAGATCAAAGTAACACCGAAAAGGATAGCCACAATGTTAACAGGAGTGTAGATCGCCAGAATAGCTCCCATCACCGCACCGGCTGTTGTTGCAATTTCAAGAAACATACCAAGACGGATGTTTGTAATTCCCTCTTTCACATAGGCACTTGCGGAACCCGAAGAGGTGGCGATAGAAGCAACCAGTGCTGCGCCGATTGCATAACGGATATCAACATGAAAAAATAGAGTTAGTAAAGGGATAATGACCACACCGCCTCCAAGACCGGTAAGTGAACCGGCAAGTCCGGCCAGATAAGCCCCTAATAACAAGATCAGGGTAAAAGTTAGAATTGTCATGAGCTGTTTTGTTAGTAGTTGTTATTTAATAAAGTTTTGATGAGCTGTTTTGCTGCTTCCTGGTTTCTGTTGACAATGGCTTGCGCAAGCTCTTCATGCCATTTGTGACTTCTGGCGAAATAAGCCATATTCTGTTCCTTCCGCTTCGTGAAAAAATCGCGGATAACTGCGGTGAAATTTTGATACAAGTCCAGTAAAACCTTGTTTTTTGAAGCTTTTGCAATGCTGACATGAAAAGCAATATCTGCATCTGTGCATTTTTGTTGCTGGTCCGTTTCTATTGCTTTTTTTCGCAGTGCTAAATAATCTTTCAACGCCGTAATATCTTCATCAGTTCTGTTCAGGCAAGCCAGTTTTACAATTTCTTTTTCCAGTAAGGAGCGGACCGTATTGATGTCTTCGAAGTCTGCGCGACGTAAACGCTGTGCAAGTGTTTCGTCTTTTATTTTTGAAGCCACGAAAGTTCCGGAGCCTTGCTGTACTTTAAGGATTCCAGAGATCGCAAGTGTTTTTATAGCCTCCCTGATTGTAGAGCGGCCAACTTCATAACGTTCCATTAGTTCAGGTTCAGAAGGGATTTTTGTCCCTTTTTTTAATTTGCCAGAGGCGATATCAGCCTTAAGTGCAATGATTACTTTATCTGAGAGATTGATTCTTTTCATGATTTAAACATCTGATGTTTCAAAGGTATATCTTAAACACAAACATCTGATGTTTGTAATGCAAAAGTGACATTTATAATACTAGTTTTGAAAGAGGAAATTTTAATAAATTTCTTTTCTTATTAAAAATGTTATAGGTTTACAAAAAACTTTAGGGGTGCCTTGTGCTGAGATATACCCTTTGAACCTGATGCAGTTAGTACTGCCGAAGGGAAAAGTGAAGCCACAACGCTGTTGTCGGTTTTCGATTCCTTATACAGGTCATTCCTATCGTTGTTAAAAATGAAAAGAATGGAAATTACTGTAAATCATCAAACTTATTCTATTACCGGTTCTTGTTCCGTAATTCGGCTTTTATCTGCTGTTTTACAGGTTTCACAAAGCGGTATCGCAGTTGCTGTCAACCAGTCTGTGGTGTCTAAATCTGAGTGGTCTGCATACCATCTTCAACCCGGGGATCAGGTCATGCTGATCAAAGCAACCCAGGGGGGATAATTTCTGAGTTCTGTTCGCAACCTAACAAAAATCACATAACGATGAAAGTAGAAAAAATTCCAGATGGCCAGGTCATCAGCAGGACGCCTTTCCCGGCATCCCGTAAAGTTTTTGTAAAAGGTGAACTTCATGATATTGAAGTTGCCATGCGCGAAATCAGCCTTAGCGAAACTAAAATACACAACGGTTTTGGCCTGACTGAGAAAAACCCTTCCTTAACTGTTTATGACACAAGCGGGCCTTATACAGATCCCAATGCGTATATTGATGTGAAAGCGGGCTTACCAAGGATCAGAGAAAAATGGGTTACTGACAGAGGCGATGTAGAAAAACTAGCGCAGATTACTTCAGCTTATGGTGCGCAGCGACTAGCTGATCCTACCCTTGACGAATTACGTTTTGCTTTTCAGCATCATCCTTACCGTGCAAAAGCTGGTCAGAATGTAACGCAAATGCACTATGCAAGAAAGGGCATCATTACTCCCGAAATGGAGTATATCGCGATCAGAGAAAACCAAAGGATAGATTTATGGAATAATGAAAAGGGTGAGCAGGCCGAAGCTATGGCACAGCAGCATGCTGGAAACAGCTTTGGAGCGAACACACCGAAAGGACACATTACTCCGGAATTTGTAAGAGAGGAAGTGGCCTGTGGCAGAGCTGTTATTCCATTGAATATCAATCACCCGGAATCAGAGCCCATGATTATTGGAAGAAATTTCCTGGTTAAAATCAATGCGAATATTGGTAACTCGGCAGTGACTTCCAGCATTGAAGAGGAAGTGGAAAAAGCTGTTTGGGCATGTCGCTGGGGTGCAGATACGATTATGGATTTGTCTACTGGTAAAAATATTCATGAAACCAGGGAATGGATTATCCGTAATTCTCCAGTTCCAATCGGTACCGTACCGATTTACCAGGCGTTGGAAAAAGTAAATGGTAAAGCTGAAGATCTGACCTGGGAACTATTCCGAGATACTTTGATTGAGCAGGCAGAGCAGGGGGTTGATTATTTTACTATCCACGCCGGGGTATTGTTGAGATATATTCCGTTAACCGCCAAAAGGATTACTGGTATTGTTTCCAGAGGTGGCTCAATTATGGCGAAATGGTGTCTGGCACATCATAAGGAGAGCTTCCTATATACACATTTTGAAGAAATCTGTCAGATTATGAAGGCTTATGATGTTTCATTTTCTTTAGGTGATGGGCTAAGACCCGGATGTTTAGCGGATGCGAACGATGCTGCACAATTTGCAGAGTTGGAAACCTTAGGTGAGCTGACTAAAATTGCCTGGAAACACGATATACAAACAATTATTGAAGGTCCCGGACATGTGCCTATGCATATGATCAAGGAAAATATGGAAAAACAACTGGAACATTGCGGAGAAGCTCCATTCTATACTTTAGGCCCTTTAACAACGGATATAGCTCCGGGATATGACCATATCACTTCTGCGATTGGTGCTGCGATGATCGGTTGGTACGGAACAGCGATGTTATGTTATGTAACGCCAAAAGAGCATTTGGGCTTACCGAATAAAAAAGATGTAAAAGACGGAGTAATCACTTATAAAATTGCTGCGCATGCTGCAGATTTAGCGAAGGGACATCCTGGAGCACAGTACCGTGATAACGCTTTGAGTAAAGCAAGATTTGAATTCAGATGGGAAGATCAGTTTAATCTGTCTCTTGATCCGGATACTGCTAAAGAGTTTCATGATGAAACACTCCCAGCCGATGGTGCCAAAATCGCTCACTTCTGTTCTATGTGTGGTCCTAATTTCTGCTCGATGAAAATTACACAGGATGTACGGGAATATGCTGCAAAACAAGGGCTCGATGAAGCTGCTGCACTAGCAAAAGGGATGGAAGATAAATCGCGCGAATTCACAGAAAAAGGAAGCGAAATCTATTTATAAATGGAACTGGTAGTCGTCACGCATCCGGATTATTTCAAAGGAGAAGGCCAGTTGATTAACGCCCTGTTTGATGCGGGGCTTCAATTATTGCATCTCCGGAAACCGGAAAATGATGAGCTTAAATTTATGACGCTGATGAGGGAAATCAACCCGGTTTATTATCCGTTGATTTCCATTCATCAGCATCATGATCTTGCAGATTTGTTTTTAATCAGACGGCTTCATTATCCCGAAAAACTTTGGAAACGTACAGGTGAACAGAAGAGAACAGCACTTTTTACAAAAGGATTTCATTTAAGCCGGTCCATTCATGAATGGGGGCCTCCTGTTGATACTGCCTTTTTAGATTATGTTTTTTTTGGTCCGGTGTTTAACAGCCTTTCCAAAGCTGGATATAACAGTATCGTGGATGAAAACTTTTATTTAGCTGATATCCCAGGGGGATTAAAAGTCTTTGCCCTGGGCGGGATCACAGCAGATCGGATTCAAGAACTAAAAAGGATGAATTTCGACGGTGCCGCAGTTTTGGGGGCGATCTGGAATCATCCATCCGCCGCTGCGGAAGAATTAGAAAAAATGCGCAAAGCAATATGAAATTATGTTAATTGATCAGTTACATTATATATCACAAACTCCCGAAAACGGGACGCATCTCACCGCAATAGAGAAAGTATTGCAGGCGGGTGGTCAATGGATTCAGTTGCGGGTAAAAGAACAAGAAGAAGACGTCGTACTTGAACTGGCAATTGAGGCCAACCGTTTATGCGAAAAGTACGGTGCAAAACTGATTGTAAACGATTATCCTGAATTAGCCTTGAAATCTGGTGCTTACGGTGTTCACCTTGGTCTGGATGATATGCCTATACCACAGGCAAGAGCCATTCTTGGAGAGAATAAATGTATTGGTGGTACAGCAAATACTTTTGCTGATATCTGCAGAAGGGTAGAAGAAGGGGCTGATTATATCGGTTTGGGGCCTTTTCGTTTGACTACCACTAAGAAAAATCTGAGCCCGGTACTTGGTCTTGAAGGCTATCAAAAGTTAATGGAGCAGGTTAGGGATGCACAGATTACCATACCCATTATTGCAATTGGTGGAATAAAACTTCCTGATATTGCGGGGATAAGACAAACTGGAATTCATGGTATTGCCGTTTCTGGTTTACTGACGCAGGATAATTCTGTAGAAAGTATAAACCTGCTTTACCAGGAAATAAATCTTAATTCAAAACAAACGATATGTTAACCATCGCAGATAAAGTATTTAACTCCCGTTTATTTACTGGAACGGGGAAATTCAGTTCAGCAGAAATTATGGAAAGTGCACTGCTGGCTTCTGGTTCAGAACTGGTCACTGTTGCTTTAAAAAGAGTTGATCTTAAAGATGAAGACGACGATATTTTAAGCAGGTTAAATTACCCGCAAATAGGTTTGTTACCTAATACTTCTGGGGTTAGAAATGCTAAGGAAGCGGTTTTTGCCGCCTTAATGGCCCGGGAAGCATTGGAAACCAACTGGATTAAATTAGAGATTCATCCAGACCCTAAGTATTTAATGCCTGATCCGATTGAGACGTTAAAAGCAACAGAAGAACTGGCGAAACTTGGATTTATCGTCTTGCCTTATATTCATGCCGACCCAGTGTTGTGTAAACATCTGGAAGATGCAGGAACGGCTGCGGTTATGCCTTTAGGTTCACCAATTGGCAGTAATAAGGGTTTAAAGACAATTGATTTTCTGGAAATCATTATTAGCCAGAGTAACGTCCCGGTAATTATAGATGCAGGGATAGGTTCACCTTCTGATGCGGCAAAGGCAATGGAAATCGGTGCAGATGCCGTATTGGTGAATACCGCAATTGCTGTTTCCAGGGATCCTGTGAAAATGGCAGAAGCCTTTAAAATTGCGGTTATAGCCGGAAGAATGGCCTTTGAAGCAAAATTAGGCGCGATGAATATATACGCAGTCTCCAGCAGCCCTTTAACTTCTTTTCTAGATGACTGATAATTTTACTGCACTTTTTAATACTTACAGCTGGGCAGAAACCAGCCAGAGTATTTATGCAAAAACTGCATTAGATGTAGAACGTGCATTAGGAAATAGCAAACGTACTTTGGAAGATTTTAAAGCACTGATTTCTCCTGCGGCAACTCCATATCTGGAACAAATGGCGCAATTGAGCAGGCAGGCTACCTTAAAGCGTTTTGGTAAAGTCATACAATTATATGTGCCGCTTTATCTTTCCAATGAGTGTAATAATATTTGTACTTATTGTGGTTTCAGTTTAGATAACAAGGTAAGACGTAAAACACTGTCTCCAATGGAAATCATGCAGGAAGTTGCTGTACTGAAAAAAATGGGGTATGACCATGTTTTACTAGTCACTGGTGAGGCTAATCAAACTGTACATACCGAATACTTTAAAGGGGTACTTGAGCTTTTACGACCACATTTTGCGTTGATTTCAATGGAAGTACAACCGCTGGATACGAAAGATTATGAGGAATTGATTCCTTTAGGATTGAACACCGTGCTGGTTTACCAGGAAACGTATCACCGGGAGGATTATAAAAAGCATCACCCGAAGGGGAAGAAATCTAATTTCGAATATAGACTGGAAACACCTGACCGGCTGGGTAAAGCAGGGGTACATAAAATGGGTTTAGGGGTGTTAATCGGTTTGGAAGACTGGAGGACAGATTCTTTTTTCACCGCATTGCATTTGGGTTACCTGGAGAAAAAATATTGGAAGAGCAAGTATAGCTTGTCTTTTCCTCGTTTGCGCCCATTTAGCGGAGGTTTAGAACCGAAAGTGGAAATGTCTGACAGGGAACTGGCTCAGTTGATTTGTGCTTACAGATTGTTGAATGAAGAGATAGAACTCTCGATTTCAACCAGGGAATCAATTATTTTTCGTGACCATATCATTGGTTTAGGAATTACCTCAATGAGTGCAGGTTCTAAGACTAATCCTGGTGGTTATGCAGTGGAACCGGAGTCGCTGGAACAGTTTGAAATTTGTGATGAAAGAACACCAGACGAGATTGCGGGTATGTTGAAAGAGAAAGGTTATGAAGCGGTTTGGAAAGACTGGGATCAGTCTCTAGCTCAATAAAAATTATTAAATTCGCGGCATGAATTTAATTGACTTTACCCTTCCTGAAATAGTTTTCTTAGAACCAAGTGAACATCTTGGAAATGAAATGGAAGGCCGCACTGTAATCCAGCATACTACCTCGCATACGATAGTGGAAGTTATAGCTTCAGATGAAGTTGAAGGACTTAATTTTAAAGCAGGAACTAAAACTTATGAATTTGAATATCTGAATCTTTACGGATTGGTGGAGAATCATTTATTTGCAGTTCATTTTACTTTGAACGAGGGAGATCTGACTGAGGTGTTTAAACAATGTGCAGAATGGTACAGAGCATATCTTAGCTGGGAAGACCGGAATATTCTGGAAGACGAAGAGTAATCTAAAACCCATTTTTAAGGTTATAGTGGCACATTAGGTTGGCATATTCGTGTTTTAAATGATATTTTTGCAGTACATGAATAAACTTTTTGTTACTGCAATTTTTTCGTTCTCTTATATGGCTGCTATGGCCCAGAAGCCTATGAACAATATTTATCAGTCTGATGCTTATAGCCTATCAAAAGATAAGGTTACACAAGGGGCATTTGAAGCGGTAGCATTGTCGGAGACAATGCTACATTCTAATTATCAAAGTCCGGTTAATCTGGATATCAGTCCAGATTTGTCTTTCAAGTTCAGTATTAATGGTAAGGATAATGAAATGTTATCTGGAAAGAATCACCAGGTGAGTATCATTGCAGAAAACGGAAAATTTGAGACACCAGTTATTCGTTTCGGACAACAATTCAAAGGGCATAATCCTACGGTAAAAGGTGTTTTTTTATCCCCTGATACTAAATTTACTATCAAGCTGGATATGCGTGAAGTCCTCGCTGCTTTTGCATTCAAAGGATTTTATACAGCTTATGACGGAACAAAAATTTACAAGGCAGATTTCAAGGGTGTTTTTGTGGCTGGAAGTATCAGCCCGCTAATCTGGGATTTTGATAACCTGAGCAACCATAAAGAACTGGAATTAAAAGATGCTGACGGAGACGGTATTTATACAGTTACCCTGGAAATGAATAAGGCGCAGGAGAAAAAGACTACTGCTTCTTCCTGGAAACTCACCAAAGATATCTCTGCTTTCCCTCAGTATAAATCGGCTGTTCCGATGATGGATGCATTGTATAACCTCGGTTTAGAAGAAATGGAGAATGCGGTAGAGCCTGATAGTACTTTCAGGACTGGAAAAGAATGGGCGGGTGTATGGACAAGAGATATCAGTTATAGTATTATACTTTCCATGGCTACACTGCAGCCTAAAGTTGCACAATATAGTTTGCTGAGAAAAGTTAAAAATAACCGGGTGATTCAGGATACAGGTACAGGAGGCTCATGGCCGGTATCTTCAGACCGGATGATCTGGGCAGTTGCTGCCTGGGAAGTTTATAAAACTACAGGAGACCAGGCATGGCTGAGTAAAGCCTATACCATTATCAAAAACTCTGTAGAGGATGATCTGAAAAATGTATATGATCCTCAGACTGGGCTGGTCAGAGGAGAATCCTCTTTCCTGGACTGGAGAGATCAGACTTATCCTAAATGGATGCAGTCTGCTGATATCTACGCTTCAGAAAATCTAGGTACTAATGCAGTTCATTATCAAACTAATCAGGTGCTTGCCCAAATGGCTGTACTGATGAAAGATCAGGCAGCAGCAAAAAAATATGCAAAGATAGCGGCGCTGATCAAAGAGGGGATTAATACACAGTTGTGGATGCCGGAAAAAGGGTATTACGGACAGTATTTATATGGGAGACAGTTTAAAATTTTATCTCCGCGTTCCGAAGCATTAGGAGAGGCATTAACAGTCTTATTTGATATCGCTTCTGCTGAACAGCAGCAATCTGTAATTGCCAGAACACCGATAACCAATTTTGGTATTCCTTGTATTTATCCACAGATTCCAAATATTCCACCTTATCATAATAATGCAGTCTGGCCTTTTGTGCAGGCATATTGGTCGCTTGCTGCGGCTAAAGCGGGAAATGCGGAGGCATTGGTGCAAAGTATGAGCGCAATTTATCGCCCTGCGGCATTATTTCTGACCAATAAAGAGAACTTCGTATCCACTTCTGGCGATTTTGCGGGTACACAAGTCAATTCAAGCAATATGTTATGGAGCCTGGCTGGAAATCTAAGCCTGGTTTATAAAGTGCTGTTTGGTATGGATATGCAGGAAAATGGATTAGTATTCAGGCCATTTATTCCTGAAGTTTTAAAAGGCGAAAGAACACTGACTAATTTTAAATACCGTAAAGCTGTATTGGATATCCAATTGAATGGATACGGCAATGTAATTAAATCGATTACCATGGATGGTAAGATTTTGCCATTGGCGATGATTTCTGCAAACGTAAAAGGCAAACATCAAATAGTTATTGTATTGGCTGACAATAAACTGGAGAAAGGTAAAGTAGCACATGCTGAAGATTATTTTTCTATCGTTGCCCCATTATTGAAAAAGGAAAGCACTTTGATTAGCTGGGAAAAGGTAGAGGGCGCGGAAAATTATGAGGTTATCCGTAACGGACAGGAAATAGTTAAATCAAAGGAGTTGAGCTATAATGCTAAACAAAGCGGAGAGTACCAGGTAATTGCATTAGATAAAAATGGTGTGCAATCATTTGCGAGTGAGCCTGTTTTGATCACAGAGGCGAAAGAAATACAGACTATTGCAATGGAAACAGCGGCTCCAAAGTCTGCACTTCCTTATCAGGGATACACAGGTGATGGTTTTATCGAGGTCAGTAAAACAAAGAATAAAAATATAACAGTTAAGGTTAATGTTGCTGAAGCAGGTACCTATGCTATTGATTTCAGGTATGCGAATGGTAATGGACCAACAAATACGGAGAATAAATGCGCAATCAGAACATTCAAAGTGGATGGTTTATTTGCCGGAACTTTTGTTTTCCCTCAGCGTGGAAAAGAAGAGTGGTCTGACTGGGGATTCAGTAATGTCAATTCCATAAAACTGACTAAAGGTGAGCATGAGTTTAATCTTTCATTTGAAGACTGGAATGAAAACATGAACGGGGAAATCAACCAGGCTATGCTGGATTATCTCAGAGTAATCAGCGTAAAGTAAAGGAGCTATTTAGGTTCATTCAAAGGGCGACGCAAAAAGAAGTATTCACTTTGATGAGTTGCATATTCCTGAAAGCGGTCAGAACCCTGAATATCATCCGGGAGTTTTTTAAAGTTCTCTGGCGTGATATATCTCCAGGTCACTCCGTTTGACTCCTGCAAAGAAATGATTTCAATGGGGAAATTTAAGATAAACTCATTCAAAAACTCCTGTTTGTTTGCTGTCCACTCTTTGGTACTGCCCAAATTACGGGGCCATATGTATAGTTTATGTGCCTCAAGTACCTTTCCATTTTCATCGATAAAACTGGATTGTTTCAAGATCAGGTCACTGATTTTTATTTTTGCAATATCACCTTGAAGAGAGCCCTCATTTTCTGTAACCATGATGGCTTCTGCACTGAAGAAAGGAACACTGACGCCTTCAGGCTGTTCTTCTTCTAAATTGGCTGTAAACACATACTTACCTTTCCGGAATACTAAAACGTCTGCTGATGGTTGATCTCTACTGCTCATTTTGATTTTTTTTGTAAACTTAACAATAAGATTCCATGTGGAGGAATCTTTGCGCTGATCTCTTTAAGCCCATTACCCAAATCCTTTTTCTTCCATAAATCCCGTACTTTATAGCTGCTATTCTTTCCAATGACAGCAAAAGGAAATTCTGCATGCTGTTCCTGATCAGTAGGATTTAAAAGACCAACAGTAAACCCGCCTCCATATAAATCTTTACTCCAAATTTCTATTTTATTATCAAGAGTATGTTGCAGGCTTGCCGCTTTACCCAGCGCATCCTGGTTGATCGCAATCACCTCATTATTGGTTAAAAGAGACAATGTAAATACATCCATCTGCTCAATATTTGCTCCGATTAACAAAGGCGCACTTAATAAACACCACATGCTCATTAAACTGGTTTGTTCCTGGTGATTTAAGTGATTACTGTTACCCTCACGACTTTCTGCACCTACAGCACCCAACTGTAAAATATCCGGATCATTCCATCGGCCCGGTTGCACATAAGCACTTTTATCGGCCAGTGTTTTGAAAGCATGGTAAACTGATTTCCAGTTATCTCTGACATCATCACCAGTTCTCCATAATTGTCCATCTGCTTCATGACCCCATTTCCATACCTCACCCATTCCATATTGACAGAGAGAAAAGATAATATCACGTGGTTGATTTTTCAAAGCTGTACCCATTAATTTATACGGTTTCATCAACTCCTCTAAAGAATTGTCTTTAGCGAAAATTCCATAACTGCACCAATCATATTTCAGATAATCGAAGCCGGTTTTAGCAAAGAATTCTGCATCCTGTAGCTCATGCTGATAACTTCCCGCTACCCCGCCACAAGTTAAAGGCCCCGGAGAGCTGTAGATGCCTACTTTGAAGCCTAAGAAATGAATGTCTTTAACCGTTTGAGCAATGTTTTTGAAATATTTATTAGGTAAAAGAACACCATTCTGATCGCGTGTTGCCCCTATCCGGTCTGTTAAATTTCCCGGGCCTTCATGATATTCATAAACTTTGTTTTCAGTTTTAGTTTTAAATGCTGACCAGACCGGATCTTGTTCATCAGGCTGATTAGTCCAGGGATCATCAATCTCAAGAATGCTCCAGCCGTAATGCTCCAGACCGTATTGTTTCATCAGTTTTGCAGTTTTCAAAATATCTGCTTCCTTTACATTTCTGCCATAGCTATACCAGCTGCTCCAGCCCATTGGAGGGGTTAACGCTAGTTTATCACCTGCTACAAATGTTAAGCTTTTGATAGCTTTGCCCTTTTTATTCTGAGCAGAGATGCTGACTTTGTATGCACCATCTTTTTCTAGTTTCCCGGAAATAACTCCTGTGACCTTATCTAGTGTAAGCCCCTCAGGTAAATTCGCTACGTCAAAGTTCATCGGTCGCTGCCCGCTTACCGGAAGCTGATAGAAGAATTCTTTTCCTGTTCTTGTACCAAAAAAGACAGGACTATTAATTTGCGGTTTTTCATTTTCTGATGGAGATGCTGCTTTAATAATGGTCTGCGCATGCGTCGTAAAACTGCCAATCATATAAAAGATCGAAAGCAACAGGAATAGTTTCTTCATAAAAAATTAAATCGGTTCAGAACTTAGGTAAGTTACCGATTTATTTGACCTTCACCATACAAAATATAATTCTGTTTTCTAAAACATAGCACGTTTATTGTTGTTTTAAGGCTAGTAAGTGAAATTGTTTAGAATTGATCTAATATTTTAAATCTGAATCATATGCAAAAAAAAGTTGTCATTATAGGTGGTGGATTTGCGGGCGTGAATCTGGCTAAAAAACTTGCTGGTCATGAGTCATTCGATGTTGTTCTTGTAGATAAAAATAATTATAACTTCTTCCCTCCACTGCTTTATCAGGTCGCTACCGGCTATCTGGAAACTTCCAACATTACTTACCCTTTCCGGAAACTTTTCAGAGGAAAGAAAAATGTGATGTTCAGACTTGGAGAACTGGAAGAGGTTATACCGGAACAAAAGAAAGTAATTCTTTCTACAGGGGAGGTCAGTTACGACTACCTTGTTTTTGCCACTGGCTGCGAGACCAATTACTTTGGAATGGAAAATGTAGAAAAGTACGCTATCCCGATGAAAACGGTTTCTGATGCGCTGCAAATGCGGAATACTTTATTAGAACGGTTGGAAGAAGCCTCCCGCGAAGAAGATCCCGCAGAACGTAAAAAACTGCTGACTGTAGTTGTTGCCGGTGGCGGTCCTACAGGAGTGGAAATCTCTGGGATGTTTGCCGAAATGAAAAGAACAATTCTTTCCAAAGACTATCCTGAACTCAAAGGTGCCGGTGGTGAAATTTATCTTGTAGACGGTGTGAAATCAGTCCTTGCTCCAATGAGCGAAAAATCGCAGCAATATACGTTTGATACCCTGACAAAGATGGGGGTGAAAGTGAAGCTGAATGTTATGGTAAAAGATTTTGTGAACGATACTGTTTATTTTGCTGATGGAAGTACCATCTCTGCTAAAAATCTGATTTGGGCGGCTGGTGTGACTGCTATGACTTTTAAAGGCATGCCACAGGAAGCATATGGAAGAGGTAAAAGACTTCAGGTCGATGAATTCAATCATGTCCAACAGGATATTTACGCTATAGGAGATACCTGTATTCAGCTAACAGACCCTGCTTTCCCGCAAGGGCATCCGCAACTCGCACAGGTAGCACTTCAGCAAGGAGATAACCTAGGTAAAAATATGATTCGAGGCTTACAGAATGAAAGCTTGAAACCCTTTAGTTATGTGGACAAAGGGACAATGGCTATTATCGGTAGAAACAAAGCGGTTGCAGACCTGCCAAAACCTAAATTGTTTTTCCACGGCTTTATCGCCTGGGTGATGTGGCTGTTTATCCATTTGATTTCGCTGATTAATTCTGGGAACAGGATGAAAACACTCTATAACTGGATGATTGCTTACTTTACAAAAGATCAATCTTTAAGAATGATCGTCAGGCCGGCAAGTAAGAACTTATAACCAGCTAATATTACAATAATAAGGCAATTTAATACCCCCGGTTTATGGCTTCACAAGCCATAAATCTTACATTTGTTTCATGGATGATTTCTTAGCCGCACGACTCCAAATGGCCTTTTCATTAGGCTTTCATATAGTTTTCTCTTGTATCGGAATGGTGATGCCATTTTTCATGTGTACTGCCCATTATTTCTGGTTAAAAAGAAAAAAAGCAGTCTATCTAGATGTCACTAAGGCATGGAGTAAAGGGGTAGCTATTTTTTTTGCCACCGGTGCAGTTTCAGGAACCGTATTGTCTTTTGAACTCGGACTGCTCTGGCCCAAATTTATGGAACACGCGGGTCCCATTTTCGGGATGCCATTTTCACTGGAAGGAACCGCCTTTTTTATTGAAGCAATAGCTCTTGGCTTTTATCTGTATGGATGGAACCG
Source organism: Pedobacter sp. PAMC26386 (assembly GCA_014302835.1). Lineage (GTDB taxonomy): Bacteria > Bacteroidota > Bacteroidia > Sphingobacteriales > Sphingobacteriaceae > Pedobacter. The sequence continues at coordinate 3,476,877 of CP060294.1, read as the reverse complement.
TTTTCATCCATGGTTTCATTGGTTTACCGGTGTAATTGTAGGTATCAGTGGATTGCTGTCAGGTATCCTTGTTGTTGCCGCTAATGCCTGGATGAATAGTCCTTCTGGTTTTGATTTTGTCAACGGACAATATTTGAATATAGATCCGATGAAAGCCATGTTTAACGAAGCCTGGTTTTCACAAGCCCTGCACATGTGTGTTGCTGCTTTTGTTTCTACGGGTTTTGCTGTAGCAGGTGTTCATGCTCTAATGATTTTGAGAGGCAAAAATGTAAACTTTCACCGTAAAGCTTTTCAGATTGCTGCCATTTTCGCTACAATAGCTGCCTGTCTTCAACCCATTAGCGGTGATATTTCAGCGAAAGATGTGGCGCAGCGTCAGCCCGCAAAACTAGCTGCTATGGAAGCTCATTTTCATACCGAAAAGGGAGCTGCATTAATCATCGGGGGAATCCCAGATACTGCTGCACAAACCGTCAAATACGCAGTAAAAATACCCAAAGCCCTGAGTTTTATGGCTACTGGTGATTTTAATGCAGAGGTTAAAGGATTAGATCAGATCCCTAAAAAAGATCAGCCGCCAGTTGCAGTTGTACATTATGCTTTCCAGATTATGGTTGGTCTGGGCATGGCTATGTTAGGTATTGCAGTTGTTTATTTCATCGCCCTGCTTAAAAAGAAAAACTGGGCTGAGAGTAAATGGATGCTTAAATTATTTGTTATCGCTACCCCAATGGGATTTCTTGCATTGGAAGCTGGCTGGACAGTAACCGAGGTAGGCCGTCAGCCATGGATTATTTATGGTGTGATGCGTACCGCAGATGCCGTAACCCCGATGCCTGGAATTGCTTATTCTTTTTATTTGTTTACAGCTGTTTATATTTCATTGGCCATTATTGTGAGTCTGTTGTTATTTCGTCAGATCAAGATGGTCGATAAACTTTATGATTCTTCATCCGATAAAAACACCCGGTAGCTTATGGTATACGTAGTAATAATTTTCCTGTGGACTGCCATTCTGTTATATATCTTATTGGGAGGAGCTGACTTTGGTGCAGGAATTATCGAATTGTTTACTTCCCGGGCCAACAGACCAAGGATGCGTAAAAAAATGTATGAAGCCATTGGTCCGGTTTGGGAAGCCAATCACATGTGGCTCATTATTGTAATCGTAATCCTTTTTGTTGGTTTCCCGAAAATCTACACGACTGTTTCCATTTACCTGCACATTCCACTGGTCTGTATGCTCATGGGGATTATTGCCCGTGGAACAGCTTTTGTTTTCAGAAATTACGATGCTGTAAAAGATGATATGCAAAAAATATATACCCCAATCTTTGTGATCTCAAGTATGATAACTCCTTTCTTTTTGGGAATTATTGCTGCAAGTGCGGTTTCAGGGCAGATTGATTTACACGCACAGGACTTTGTTTCAGCTTACATCTTAAGCTGGTTAAGCTGGTTCTCTGTCAGTGTAGGAATATTCACTGTGACCATTTGTGCTTATCTGGCTACTGTATTCATTATTGGTGAGGCAGAAAACGAAGCAGACAGACAACTGTTTACACGTAAAGCAAGACGTACAATTTTTATCGTTATGGCAGCCGGTGGACTCGTGTTTTTAGCCGCACATGCCGAAGGTATTCCATTATTGCGTTGGATTTTTAGTGATGTTCCGGGGATTATTGCATTGATCATGGCTACTATTTCACTGGTTATTACCTTTGTCTTATTGAATAGAAACAAACCGATTATGCTGCGTCTGCTGGCTGGTTTTCAGGTAACCATGATCCTTTTTGCCGCCACTTACAGCCATTTCCCGGATATTATACTCTTGAAAGGCGGTGATAATCTTTCGTTATTAACCCACCAGGGACAATTCAGAACAATAGAGACTTTAGGTTACGCACTGCTAATTGGTAGTATTTTTATTATTCCCGCGCTGGTTTACCTGATTTATAGTTTCCAGCAAAAGAAGGGGACCAGGGAAGCGCATTAAATACATTTTTATGGGAGAGACTAATTTTTCGAGACTCAGTAAATTAACAGAGGGGGATTACGAAGCATTTTTATATGATTGTGATGGTACACTTGCAGACAATATGCCTGCACATACGGAGACTTATGTCGCCATAGCCAAGCAATATCAGGTGGATATGGATCCGGCAATTATAGATGAACTGGCCGGCTGGCCAATTTTTAATGTAGTTGAAGAACTCAATCTTCGCTATCAGGCGGATATGGACCCGGCAGAATTCACAGCCAGAAAGGCTAAGCTTTATTTTGAACAGTATATCAGTAAAGCCCTGCCAATTGCTTATGTAACAGAACATTTGAAAGCCAATGCAGGCCGCGTGCGTATCGCCGTAGTTTCTGGCGGTGACCGCAGGGCGGTTCAGCATACACTGGATGTGATTGGTGTAAGTGAATACGTAGAAGTACTGGTCTGTGCAGGAGAAACACCTAAAGGGAAACCTTTTGCCGATCCGTTTTTGAAAGCCGCAGAGTTATTAGGAGTAAATCCTGCGAAATGCCTGGTATTTGAAGATGGTAATCCAGGAACACAAGCGGCTGAAGCTGCGGGGATGCACTGGGTAAGGATTGATCAGTTTAAATTCGGATAATTTAACAGATGAAAAGGTCAGGGACAGCAGATTTACCACTACATTATGGCCATATCCCAAAATGGCTTGCTGAGCGTATGTCACGTCTTGGGCTGGCTATTACAGAAGCTATTATTGCTGAATACGGTACTACCGAAGTACTTCGCAGACTGAGTGACCCTTTCTGGTTCCAAAGTCTGGGAGCGGTAATGGGTATGGACTGGCATTCCTCAGGTATTACCACTTCTGTGATGGGTGCTTTGAAGAGCTCCATCAATCCACTTTCTAAAGAATTAGGTATTTATATTTGTGGCGGAAAAGGTAAATCCTCTCTTCAAACCCCTCAGGAGCTCCTTTGTTATAGTGATCATAATGGATTGAATGGTATAGAGCTGGTGCGGTGCAGTAAACTCAGTGCAAAAGTAGATAATACTGCGGTGCAAGACGGCTTTCAATTGTATATGCATAGTTTCATCGTTAATACCGATGGCTTATGGACCGTTGTCCAGCAAGGTTTGCAGGACGGAAGTTCTACAGCCCGTCGTTACCATTGGCATTCGGCAGAAATGAACTCTTTTGTAGACGATCCGCATACCGCAATTTGTGGAACCAGCCAGGGTACAATTTTAAATATGGTAGCCAAAGCCGCACATCCTGCCCGTCAATCTATTTTATCGATGACTACAGAACATCCTTCAAGAATGATTGCAGAAGTTCAGCAGTTGATTTTACCAAAACATCATGACGTTAAAGCCAAAGATATTGACCTGAAGCGTCTTGGTGCAATGTTGTGGTTAACACATGAAAAACAGCCCGCTGATTTTGAAGAATTACTTTTACTCCAGGGAATGGGGCCCCGAACCTTACAGTCAATGGCGTTAGTCAGTGAGGTTATTTATGGTACTCCTTCCAGATTCAAAGATCCTGCACGTTTTGCTTTTGCGCATGGGGGAAAAGATGGACATCCGTTTCCAGTGCCATTGAAAATTTATGACGAAACTATCAGCGTGTTAACCAAAGCAGTTCATCAGGCTAAAATAGGGGGATCAGATAAATTGCAAGCTATTCAGAAACTCGGAGAATTATCCCGTCTGGCAGAAAAAGATTTTATAGCTAATAACAATTTTGAGGAACTGGTTGAAAAAGAACGCCGTGACTCCTGGAAGTTTGGAGGGAAAACGATTTTTGGCGATGCTAAACTGCCAAAAGGAGGCCAATTAGACCTGTTTTAGACAATATTTCTTTATCTTTAAACGAGTCACAATAATTTTAAATGAACATTAAACTTTAATTGGCTATTGTTGTCCTAAATAGGACTGATATACCGAATTTATTATATTTTTAAGCTGAATGAATTATTGGCAACGAGGTCTATGCCTTCTCTCTATTTTTCTATTTTCTGGATGCGGAATTCTGATGAAGACCAGGGCTACTAATCATCATGGTGTAGAAACCGATGATTTCAATCTCCCTGTCATTAATTATCCGAGTGCGATTCCGTCGTCTAAAAGATTACTCTTGTTATTTTCTGGTGATGGAGGCTGGTTGGATTTTGAAGATCAGCTCTCTACTGGCTTTGCAGAAAAAGGATTTCATACTATAGGTTTTAATTCCAGAAGCTACTTCTGGAGTGGTAAAACACCGCAGCAAACTGCAGACGATGTCGCTTTACTGATCTATAAATATTCTACGCTTTATAAAACCAGGGTAATTTATTTGGTAGGTTACTCTTTTGGCGCAGATGTAGTCCCTTTTATCTATAACCGTTTACCTGAAGCCATGAAAAGTAAAGTTGTCGCCTTAGAACTCATGTCTCCTTATTCTACATCAGATTTTAAGGTCCATACCTCCGATCTGCTGAATATAGCAGGCGATGACAGGCAATATAAAGTACAGCCTGAAATTGAGGCCGTCACTGTTCCTGTTTTCTGTTTTTACGGAGAGAAGGAAGACCCCCGTCCAATGGAGAAACTAGAAAAGAAAAATTTCACACTTAAATTTTTACCGGGTGATCATCATTACGACGTCTCTTCTCACCAGGATATTTTTAAAGCACTGCGTGGATTAAGAAGGAATCAGTTCTTTAGAGAACATGGTTTATGGATGCTATAATAATTACAAAATTATCCTAAATTCAGGGTAGGCCAGAGTCGATTCTGGATGAAGCGTAAATATTTTGTATGATCAGAAAAAAAATAATCAGGAGGTGTAGAAACCTATCGATTACTAATTACATTTGCGCCTAGATCATAACATAAAAACAGCAATGAATCATCACATCGCAAGAATACAACAGGTAATCGAACCTTTAAGAGAGGAGATTATCAACCATAAAGTTTATTCAGTAATCAATAATCTGGATGACCTTAAGGTGTTTATGCAATACCATGTTTATGCCGTATGGGATTTCATGTCATTGCTTAAATCTTTGCAAATTGGGCTTACCTGTACAACTACCCCGTGGTTTCCGGTAGGAAATGCAAATACAAGATATCTGATCAACGAAATTGTTGCCGGCGAAGAGTCTGATGTAGATGGAGGAGGTATCCGTAAAAGTCACTATGAGATGTATCTGGAAGCAATGGATCAATGTGGTGCGGATACTTCAGTAATCCATAAATTTATCGGCGCTTTAAAGGAGAATAGTTCTCTTGCTGAGGCTTATATTGTAGCTGGTGTACCAGAAGAAGCGCGCTCTTTTGTAGACTTTACTTTTGGTGTGATTGACGGCAGGCAATCTCATTTGCAGTCAGCTGCCTTTACTTTTGGCAGAGAGGATCTGATTCCGCACATGTTTATTTCTATTGTAGGCGATCTGAATAAGAAATTCCCCGACCAGTTATCCCTGATTAAATATTATCTGGACAGACACATTGAGGTAGATGGAGATCACCATAGCCATCTTGCACTGGAAATGACCGCTGAACTTTGCGGAGATGATGAAATTGCCTGGAAAGCTGCAGAAGAAGTGACAGTAGCTTCACTGCAACAGCGAATCAATCTTTGGAACGGTGTTTATAACGAAATTACAGGGGCTAAATAATCCTTTTTTATAGCTAGTCGTAGAGATAGGTTCTTTTGAATTTTAAGTCTGTCAATTTTACATAGCCAAAAAGATGCTTTCCGTCCGACATAAACGTAGCGAAGCCCCAGCTATCTTCAAATAATTCTTCAATATTTAAGATCTCTGGCGTATAGGCAAAGCCTTTCTTTCTGGATTTTTCATCGGGTTTACTGTAGAAATAACAAATGTCAGCGCTCACAATATATTCGCCGGTTACATTATCAGAGATTTTAGTATAGATGCCAGAGAAGTTTTTTGGAAGCTGGTAGTTTTCGCAATCCTGAAAATCAGCTTCCAAAGAATCTTTTGAGAAGGTTAACGCGACTCTGCACAATTGTGATTTTTTATCTGCCTTCAGTATACACTTATTATCTACCAAGACGCCTTTTGAAGTGAACTGCCCATAAGTTCCGGCTTTATTGTTCCAGTTTGCGAGTATATTTACTTCCACCTGATCTTCCGTTTTTCTAACAGAAATGCTGCCTGAAGTTCCATCCTCCTTATTGGTTAACTTATAAGTCGCTGACTGAGAGAATATTTTTTCTGAACAGAACAAGAGAAGCGTGATGAAGATATATTTCATTAATTATTAATAGTATATAACTGATAATGATGATTTAAGATTTATTCAGATAATTTATAACACAGACCGATTGCTATTGTTTTAAAGAATGGTTTTTATTTTTTGAACCATTTTTATTTTTTAATCTGTTTTTACTAGATTGTGCATTATGAGTATAATGGTAAGGGAAATCCAGCTGCAAGATAACGCCGCAATTGCAGTAATTATAAAAAGAAGTTTAGAAGAGTTTGGTCTTAATATTCCTGGTACTGCTTATTTTGATGAGAGTACCAATCGCCTATATGAATCCTTCCAGATTTCAGGCAGCAAGTATTACGTTGCTGTAGAACAGGATGAAATTATTGGTGGGGTAGGGATTTATCCTTCAAATGGGCTCCCGGAAGACACTGTGGAGTTGGTGAAAATGTATCTTGCTCCTGCGCATAGAGGTAAGGGTTTAGGGAAGATGTTAATGCAAAAATGTATTGCTTTAGCCGGAGAGTTAGGGTATAAAAATATTTATCTGGAATCTATGCCAGAGCTTGCTGCTGCGGTTTCTGCTTATGAGAAACTTGGTTTTAAATTACTGGACCAACCTATTGGTGATACCGGGCATTATTCCTGCTCTATCTGGATGTTATATACAATCAGACCTGAATAGGAAAACCGATGAGGTGAAAATTAAGGTTGAAAAGGACTGCCCCACATAAGCGTCTGGCTTTTTGGGGCAGTCCTTTTCAACCTCTTTTTATTTAGTAAGAATGGGTTAGTTTAGTGGTGTCTGATCGCCACTGTCATCAATTTTATACCAGGTATTGTTTTCAAACAATGCACCTGCGCGATCACCATTATGTTCATCTACATCTAGACCAATTACTTTGCCGCTATAGTAAAAACCTACATTAGTACTGATAATCGTATGGCCGACAAGAATCTTTTTGGCGTTATATAAAGAGAGCGTTTTGTTAATATCAGCGGTGGTAGCTTTAGGGTCTTTAAAATACCCCCTGTACCAGAATGGTGAAAGTTTTCCGTCAAATAAGGTTTTGATATCCTGATCAGTGTATAAATCAGGCTTTTTATAATTATCATAATTTGAGCGGCATAAACTGTTCAGTGCTGACAGGCTCATTTTAAGATTATTTACCGCTGGAGAAACCCCTCCATGCAAGCATAGGTAGTCTCCCACTTTTTCTATTACATTTTTACTTCTCAACCAGCGTCCAAGCTCAGTGTCCGTTGTATAAAGCTCATTGTAATCAAGGTTCATCAATGCAGCATTGTCTAAGTATTTTTGCTGTAAATAGCGAAGGTCGCCATTCATGTTCATAAACTCATGATCTCCAAGTATCGTGTGAAGATAGCCTCCTTTTGATTTGGCATCCTGTTCAAGTTTATAAAGGAGCCATAGCGTAGCCGGAACTTCTTTGCCTCTGTCGAAAAGGTCTCCGCAGATTATCAGGTGTCCATTCCCATAAATCCAGTTGTATTGCTCATCTATGACATGGTTTGCCAGCAGCAAGCTTCTGAATGCTTCAAATTCGCCTTCAATATCAGATAAAGCAAGGATTTTGGTCGGCTGGGTATAAGATACGTTCTCATTGGTAATCTCATTTCTCAGCTTAACAGAAAAATTCCAATCCGGATGATTGGAGAATTTGATGTTAACTGGAACAGCTGATTTGTTTGCAGGATCATAAGTCTGAGTGTTTGCAACCTGATTATCACCTTCTGGTACAATAGTCCTTACCTCAATTTGTCCGTTACGGTACAGAACATAGGGGCCATCATTGAAATTGTCTGAATCACCGTTAGCGTTCGTTTTTTTACGGGAGGAAGTACTCAGCTGGTCGGCCTGCCGAGACTGGTTAGTGTCAGGCTTTTTACAAGCCAGGAAAATTGTAAGGCCAAATAATAGGGTAATTGTACCTAAGTTTTTTTTTTCATAAGATAGATTTTATGAGCGTAAAGATATCATATGTCTTGTGAGGAGAATGTTAATAAATTAACACTTTCTACTCTAATATTACCATTTATAGGCATAAAAAAAGAGGTTGTTCTGCTTTTTTATCAGCGTAGCAACCTCTTTTAATATGGAAAACTTGGTTATATTATTCAGATAGCAGTCTGATTTCATGATCACCGATCATAATTAAACGTTCTTTATAAAGAGCACCGGTTGTTTTTTTGAATGCTTTCTTGCTGATCTTTAATTGATCATAAATCTCTTCCGGTGTACTTTTGTCACCTAGATTGATCAGGCCCTGGTTTTCTTCCAGCATTTTGATTAAAACTTCTTTAGTATCCAGGATATGACCATAACCCATCGGCTGTAAACTCAGGTCAATTTTTCCTTCAACTCTAACCTTTTTAATCCATCCTTTTCTGACTTCACCAGGATTAAGCTGGTCAAATAATTCATTTTGATATAGTAACCCTATGTATTTATTATCAATAATAGCATTATAACCAAGATCACTGCGGTCAGCTATTAATAAGCTTACTTCATCACCTTCTTCAAAATTGATTTCTTCTTCTTCCACATAATTAGTTAATCTGGACGAAGCTACCATACGGTCATTGCTATCATCAAGGAAAACGTAAACTACATGTTTATCACCCTTAAACATTGGGCGTTTTTGTTCTTTTTCTGGTACGTATACATCTTTATCAATACCGATATCCATGAAAACACCATTCTCGCCATCTTCAACAACTGTCAGGTAAGCAAAATCGCCTACACAAGCCAGAGGTTTCTGAGTGGTTGCATGTAATTTTCCATCTTTATGCATGTAAATAAAAACGTTAATATTATCTCCAATTTCAGCGTCTTTTGGGACATGGTTATAGGGCAATAGCGCTTCTTTATCGCCATCAGACAGTATTAGTCCTGATTCTGTCTTGTTTGTAATTCTCAACTCGTTGTATTGTCCTATCTGTATCATTGGTATTTCTTAATATTCAATCTGCAAAGGTAGCAATATCTGATGGATTTAAACAGGCTCTTCCTATCTTTATAGATCAGAAACAATTAGACGTGTATCAAGGTGTCTTGATATCAAGATATAAATAAAGAATGAACAAAGAGATCATTATCCCTGTCAAAATTGCTTTTCCGCCAATAGTTGATCAAAATTGTAAGATCCTGTTACTGGGTACTATGCCTGGGGACCGATCTTTGCGGCTTCAGCAATATTATGGACATACGGGTAATCATTTCTGGAAACTGATCTATTCTTTATTCAAGCAACCTGTTGATCCGGATTATGAAGCACGGAAACAGTTTTTACTCGATCATGGAATTGCTTTATGGGATGTTTTGGAGTCCTGTACTTGTGAAGGTAGTTTGGATAGTAACATCAAGAGTGAAAAAGTGAATGACTTCTTTGCTTTTTACAGGCAATATCCAGCTCTGACAGAAATCTTTTTCGACAGCAAAAAAGCAGCACATTTTTACTTGAAGTATGTGAAAGAAAGTAAGGATAAAAATTATCATTTATTACCCTCGCCAAGTGGGGCCAATGCAACTAAAACATTTGAGCAAAAACTGGAACAATGGAAAGAACTTTTGCTTTATATCAAGTAAACAGATCTTATCTTTGTGGTGTAAATGAAGGATATAATCACTAAAAACAAGCATAGAATATTTTTAAGTACTTTTTTCTTTATGTCTGGTTTCAGTTTCGCAACCTGGGCATCAAGGATACCAACCATCAAAACGGCCTTTGGCTTCAATGAAGCGGAGCTGGGTACAATTTTGCTGGCCATGCCAATCGGTTCGTTAATCGGATTGCCAATTTCTGGCTGGCTGGTTTCACGGTATAACAGTCGAGTGCCTCTGGCTGTTGGATATGGTTTAAACGCTGTCGCATTAGCAATGATCGGATTTACCCAGAATACTTTTAGCCTGGTGGTTGCAGTAGTGCTGTTTGCTTTTACCACAAGGATTTTTAATATTTCGGTAAATACACAGGCTATCACTCTTCAGAAACAATTCAGTCAGAAAATTATTGGCTCTTTCCACGGTTTTTGGAGTACTGGTGGAATTGCCGGTGTTGCTTTCTCTACATTGTTACTGGCTTACAATGTTTCTTTGCATACGCATTTATTGATTGTAGCAATCATTAGTTTGCTGATTACCTGTTATTCTTACCAGTTTCTATTGAAAGGGGACCGGTCTGAAAGTGGAAATAAGATTATCGTAGGGAAGCCAGATCCGTATATTTTGTATCTTGGAGTTGTTGTTTTCTTTGCTGCTATTTGCGAGGGAGGTATGTTTGACTGGAGCGGTATTTACTTTAAGGAAGTGCTTCATGTAAAGATATTTACCTATGGATATTTAATCTTCATGACCTTTATGGCTGCATCCAGATTCTTATCAGACATTATTATCTCAAGGATTGGAATGCCGGCGACTTATTTGATGAGTGCAATCTTTATTGTTTCCGGAATCTCTCTGGCTATCATTTTTCCACAGTTCTGGACTGCAATGATCGGCTTTTCGCTGGTTGGTTTTGGGACAGCAGCAGTCGTACCTATGTCCTACGCTTTAGCAGGGGCCTCAAAAAAATACTCACCAGGAATGGCGATCTCCATTATTGCAACCTACTCTATTACTGGGATGTTGCTTGGACCACCAATAATAGGGTATCTGGCACATGCTTTCAGTCTGAGAATTGCCTTTGTTATTTTTGGTCTTTGCGGGTTGATGCTTGTACCTATTTCACAACTATTTTTCAGACATCAAAGAGCTATTACACCTGACAATGTCTAGAAACTGCTTATATTTTATTGGAGAAAACTTAAACCGTTTCTTAAATTAACTGATAAATTTTGAATGGCACTAAGAATCTAATTTTAAACGGAACTAAAAAACTAAATAAAATATGGATCAGATAATTGATAACGTCAAACAAGTCAGAATAAGTTTTATTGAAAGCATTAGTGAACTGTCGGCAGCACAACTCAATGAGATACCAGAAGGGTTTAATAATAACATCATCTGGAATATGGCTCACCTGGTTGCCGCCCAACAGGGGATTTCTTATTTAAGAGCGGGGTTGGAAACCTTTGTAGATAAAGATTTTTATCTCAGCTATACTGGTGGCACCAAGCCAGATGGAATTGTTTCTGAACAGGAGATCACTCACATAAAAACCTTATTAGTCTCTACCCTTGATCAGTTCAAAATAGACTATCATAATCAAATATTTGATAACTATAAAGGATGGACTACCCGTTATGGAGTTAACTTAAATAATATTGACGATGTAACAACCTTCTTAACCTTTCATGAGGGGCTACATTTTGGCTATATCATGGCGCTAAAGAGAGTAATTTTAAAAAATATTTAGCAGCAGATATAATATTATCAAATTATAAGCGTCTATATATTTGAGAGCGTTAATTTAGATGGCGGGGATACTGCGAAAGTGGGATCCCCGCTTCTTTTTTATTAAATTTACGGCTATGGCAAACTTCGCAGATCTTATTCAATCAGATAAACCCGTCTTAGTAGATTTTTCCGCAGAATGGTGTGGCCCATGTAAAATGATGGCTCCCATTTTGAAGCAACTCAAGGGCATGCTAGGTGACCGCGCAACTATTTTAAAAGTAGATGTCGATAAAAATCCGGCAGTTTCCAGTAAATATCAAATTCAGGGTGTACCTACTCTAATTCTTTTTAGAAACGGTGAAATCAAATGGAGGCAATCAGGTGTAATTCCTGCTAGCCAGTTGCAAGGAATTATAGAAAGGCACCTGGGATAATCCCTCTCAAAAAAATAAAACTGATTATTTCAGCGCACTCACTTTATACTTTTGATAATCTATGTCAGTCACATAGAAGTAGCCCTGTGCATTTCCTGATATATTACCATCAACATTTACCGGTACACTCGAAAAAAGCCCGCTCCAATCTGTTTCCAGGAAGACCCCATAAAGGTATTTCGCATATTCTTTGGAAAGAGAGAATTTATAAATAAAAATTGTGTCTTCGCCCTTTAAAGAGAAAGTACGTTTAAGATTGTTAAGCGGATATAAAGAATTTGGAGAGCCTAAAAAATGTGTATAACTAAAATATAGTGGTTGTGCTTCTGTACCATCAAATTTTGAAGGGTTCCATTGTGGAATACCGGTATAACTTATCCACCATTTATTAGGATTAAGATAGCCAAAGGTATGTTTTGGTATTGTGCCATCATAAATTCCGTTTTCATTTTTCTTTACCTTGAATGGTAAAAAGTCATCTGAGATATTCACGACCTGTCTTAGCGTATCTACTGCTGTATAAGTTTTATTATTATATTGGATTGTCAGCGTATAGGCCTTGTTATAATTAGGCGAATTTAGATCGGTAAAAGAATAAACCCCCGGAGTAATTGTCTCTTTAAAAACTAGATCTGTTTTGCCATTATTTACGATAACTACGGCTTTTGAAATAGCTGAAGGTTTGATATCTAGCGTCAAAGAAGGCTTTGTCAGTCGTATAAACTGAGATTTAGTCAAAGTGTTTATACCTCCTTCAACAGCCAGGTCATATTGATGCTTTGGTTTATCAAAAGAAATCTTGTCCGTATTTTTTTTGCAGGACTTCAGCATACCTGGTAAGAAAAGCAAGAGCAGGAGATAATATCTGCTTATTTTGGTTGGTACATTACTATTACTCATCCCGTGCATTATGATTAGAGTTTAAAGCTATACGCGATCCAGGGGAAAAAGCCAAATGCATACTCCAAAGAACTTTTCTGATCAATTGAAGCATCCGTAGTCAAATGATAATATAAAGGGTTTTTCCTGTTATATAAGTTATAGATTCCCACAGATATAATACTTGATAATGATCTTTTTTTGGACAAAGGAGTTTCCAGGTGATATTGACCAGAAATGTCCAGTCTGCTATAATCTGGAAACCTGGAAGTATTCCTACCTTCAAATATAGGAACATTAATACCATCGTGTCGATAATAACCAACTGGAAGGGTTAATGGTCTGCCCGTGGAGTAAGTAAAGAAAGTTTGTAGTGAAAACTGTTTATTGAAAACATAAGAAGCACTGAGCTTTAATTCATGTGGAATATCATAATTTGCAGCAAAACGGTTACCGTCATTTATTCCCTGAATGGTACGGAATGCCCTTGAATAAGTATATGCTAAAGTACCAGTAAGTTTACCTTCTGTTTTATTGATTTCTGCTTCAAAACCGTAAACATCAGATTTACCTGCTTTAAGCTGGCTTCTGATATCCGGATTTTGAATAATTTGTGCATGTCCAATTAAATCCAGCTGGTTGCTTAGTTTTTTATAGTAAGCACTGGTTGAAAAAGTATAATTGCCCGGCGAATAACGATAACCAGCTGAAAGCAAATCTGTATATTGTGGGGCAATTTTTCCGGAGGCCGGAACCCATGGTTCTAATGAAGAAAATGCCAGCGTACTGTTTTGTACTAATTGTAAATATTGATAGTTGCGGTTATAAGTTACGAAAAGACGTTTTTTATCATTTAATAAATAGCTTATATTAATCCTTGGCTCAGGGTTGATAAATGTTTTATAGTCATACTGTTTTACCCTGTTTCCCTGTGAATCAAAAATATCAAGACGTTCCTGTGCATTTTGGAACATACCAAGGCGCAGTCCAAAATTTATTTCAAATGAATTGTTAAAGAAAATCTCCTGGTTATAGTAAATAGCAGATTCTACAGATTTATCTTTTGCAATATTAAATTCATTGTTCTCTTTATTTTTTGTCTGTCCTGGAGTAAATTGATGATAAGTACTTGAAAGTCCGAATTTGATCAGGTTTACCGGGCTGCTGTAAAAAGTATAATCTGCCTTAATTGTAATATCTCTAACCCCTGTATTCCATTGACTTTTTTGAGAAAGCGTATCTGCGTTCAGGTCCAGCAGATTACTATAATTACTATAGATGGCAGAAGCATTCATAAACAATCTTGAATTGAAAATATGATTCCAGCGTAGGGTAGAAGTTAGATTTCCCCAATCGTTGCGGAACGAGTTTTCTGATAATAACCTATCCTGCCCCGCATATAATGAATAGTATACACTATTGTTTTTATTCAGCCTGTAATTTGCTTTTGCATTTAAATCATAATAAATGGAATTCGGGTTAAATAACTTAAACTTATTTCTGAATACATCCAGTAAACTTCGTCTGACAGCAATGATAAACGAACCTTTGTCTTTTACAATCGGGCCCTCCGCAGAAATCCGGGCCGACATCATATTGATTCCTCCGGATAGATGAAACTCTTTATTATTACCTTCTGCCATCCGGTTCACGATCACAGAAGAGAGCCTGCCACCAAAATTAGCGGGAATATAATCTTTATAGACCTGTATGTTATTGATGGCATCAGGGTTGAAAACCGAAACCAGTCCATATAGATGTGAGGGGTTATAAACAACAGCCTCATCCAGTAAAATAAGGTTCTGATCTGAATTGCCACCTCTGATAAATAAACCTGAACTTCCTTCAGAAATGGCTTTTATGCCATTTTGCATTTGTAACGCCTTCACAACATCTGTTTCACCGGCATAATAAGCTTTCATACCCAGAGCTGCAGGACTGTAATTTTGCTCATTCTGCAAAAGTGGATTTGGAGTAATTGTTTGTTTAACCTCTATTTCGTGCAGTAATTTAGTCTTTGGGGGCAATTCTGTCTCCAAATCGATGTTTTTATTTAAATAAATGTTTTTTAGTTGAGTTTCATAACCCAGGCTTGAAACTAAAACATCATAAGTCCCCTCGGGAACACTGAGTGAAAAAAAACCATACTGATTAGTGATTACACCAACTTTGAGCTCAGGAATATATACTGTGGCCCCTATCAGTTCTTCTCCATCATCCTCACTATGTACATGACCGTGAATGGCCCAGACTGCAGGTTTTGACCTTGTAATTACTATATTGTTCCCAACAAGGGCGAAGGTTAAAGGTGTTCCTTTAAATATTTTTTTGAGTACTGTAGTCATTGGCGTATTCACGAAATGAATAGCAGGCGCTTGATACATCCGGAGTAAATCCGGGTCGAAAGAAAAGATGAGTTTGGTTCTGTTCTGAACTTTTGTAAGTACCTTAATCAGAGAATCGGCTTTTAGTGTTATACTGATTTGCTGTTCAAGGGCCGGCATTTTTTGGGCATAAAGTTTACTTGTTTGCCATAAGCAGACAAAAAGGAGTAATGCAACAAACTTATTTACCATACCTATTTATAAGGGGAGACCAGATCGCCTTTGCGAAATTTATTGTTTTTCAGCTAAAATATAACTACCTGCTTCGGTTGTCATTTTGCATTGTAAAGTTGCAGTAATAACTTTTAGAGCACTGTCTGGTGTTTGGTAATGCAGGTGCGCGGTTAACTTACGTGTTTCCAAATTATTTCCATCAATGATGATAGAGGTTTTATATACTTTATTCAATTGTTTAACCACTTCAGATAATGGAGTCTCAATAAAGGTGAACTCTTTATTCATCCATGACTTGTAATTAGGATCTGTGTTCTTTTCGACAGTAAGTTTTCCAGTAGCCGAAGCATAACGACCAATAGTGCCAGCACTCAGACGAACTGATTTAGAAGCTAAAGGCTGTTGTAAAGCAACTTCACCATCTGCAACGATAAGTACAATATCCCGGTTGTGTTTAATGATGTTAAAACTAGTCCCTACATCTAGTGCCTTTACATCACCAAGATCTACCAGAAACGGATACTTTTCCTGGTGTTTAACTTTAACAAAGATCTCCCCATTTAACAGTTGAAGTTTTCTATTTGTTTTGAAGCTGTGGGATGCATATTTTATGGTGGCGCCTCCATTAAGCTGTACTTGTGTCCCGTCTGGGAGTGTTATGTTTTTTATAGCCGCATCTTGTTCATTACTCACTGTCGTATAAGTGGTTTTATTGACAAAATAATAACCTAAAGAAAGGACTAGCAATACAGAAGCCGCAATACTATACCAAATTTTAGTATGCTGGTCTTTTTCTTTTTGTATCCATTTATGTTCCAGCTGATCAATCTTTTGATCCAGTATATCCCAGGACGATTGTGCAGTATAAGGTTGTTCATGATATAACTCACTAATATTTTGCTCAACCTGAACAAATTCCTGGTATGTTTTCTCATTCTCTTTACTCGCTGATCTCCAGTTTTCGAGGAGAACTTTATGCGTAGGGCTTATGGTATCATCGAGGTCGTCAATGATCAGAGAGTAAATAAATTGTTCGTTAGTTTCAAATGCTTTCATGGTATGCTTTTTTATTGGCCCCAATATTTATAGAGTATTAGCAGTAGCAATAATAAAGGTTGCTGTTGTTTTTCTAATTGTTCTCTCAATTTATGAAAACCATAGGTCAGATGATTTTTAACTGTTTTAATCGATATATTCATCTGTACTGCAATTTCCTGTTGTTTCAATTTGCCAAAACGGCTTAAATACATCACTTCTCTGCATTTTGGTGGCAGAATAGTCAGTGCATTTTCAAGACTGGTCAGCAAAAATTCTTTTCTGCTTTTCTGCTCATCTTCATCCTCCGCATTTGTTTCGGTAGTGAGGTATGTATTTTTCTTTTCATGCTCTGCCTTTTCTTTTTTAATGAAATTAAGCGCTGAGTTAATTACCGCTCTGGACAGATAACTTTTGAGGGAAGATTGAATAGTAAGTTGTTCAGCCATCTTCCAGATTGTCAAAAACACATCATGTACAATTTCTTCTGCAACCGGGGCCTGGCCAACATAACGGTAAGTCAGTGCAAACAGTTGTTTGTAATATTGTTTATATAGTTTTTCAAAAGCTTTACGGTCATGTTTTTTTACCGCGGCTATTAATTCCTGTTCTTCATTCGGAAGAGAGTTTTTCTGTTCTTTGCTCATCCGGTCATTATTTTTGTTTTAAGGTCAATACCCCAGAAATATCGGGGGCTACAGAGACCGTGTTAATGGCTACAAACCATAATCCTTTCAGTAAATTACGTTCCTGCAGAGGCGTTAAGGTAAATCCACCACTAATTTCCAGTGTTGAAATCTGTCCTTTGCTTTTGTATATCTCTTTGACCAGCTCTCCAACCGATCCTTTAATACCACTTCTGATCGTAATTAATGAAGGAGCAATGTCTTTAAAACTGAGTGTATACGACAATTGTTTAGAACCCTCATCATATGAACCGTTTAAAATGCCTGTACCTTCAGCATTTGTATTTGTGCCCTTTTTATCTATCCTGGCAGTAATTAAATAAGCTCTTACTGGTGGATTAATCCTGGTTTCTTCCGTAGACGATTTTTTTTTACATGACAAAAGCGCAAAAATGACTAAAAATAAAACCTTCCCTAAAGCAGCATATAAGCTTGATTCTCTAACCTTCATTTCATTTGATACAGAAGGCTAAAATACTAATTATCGCTTAATTAAGTCTAAAAGTTTTCATACTTAGAAAACCATATTCCATAGAACGTTTAGTGTAAAAATTTTTATAGTATCCCAGTAGGAAGAAGAGAATCATCCTTCCTATAACCAGGTTAATTCCACTGCTATCTTCTGATAATTCATGAGCAGTTATTTCTGTATTTATATTATAGATTTCTGCTTCTGCAACTGAAAGTGCTTTGGTATATGGCTTATAAATATGCTTGATCACATTACGGCTTAAATGATAGGCAGGTGTTGATAAACGATAGGTATTACCTTTGATATACTGGAAATCATGGAAGTGATAAAAAACCAGGTCAAAGGGAGTTTCAGTTGCGACTTCTTTACCCTGAACATGATGCCCTTTAGTAGCGAAATCATATTGTTGTACATTCCATGGAGCGAGGCCACTACCTAAATTTCTTAATATATGAACGGTATTAAAACGTGTAGTCCAGTCATCCAGATATTTCTGATCCCCGAACTTATTATCTTCAAAGCGGTTAAAACACCATTCTATACAAGCATCAACCCACCAGTTTAGTACTTCTAAACCCTCTCTTGTATTTTTAAAGGTCATAAACTGTACACAGTATATCCCACTTGTAACTGACTGATCATAAATTGGGGTGTACCGGTGTTCAGTAATTGATACAGATTTTTCACCCATTTCTGCTATTAAACAGGCTGGGTCATTAAAAAATAAAAGATCAGCATCAACATAAGTGCAGTGATCCAATGCATATTTTTCAAGACAATATTTAATTGTAGAAGAGGCGCAGGTCCAGCAATATTCTCCGGCGGTGCGGTCATCTTTTATAGCTAGAAGTCTGTCATTTTCAAATGCGGTTAAGCTGATGATACTTGCATTCTTTAAGGCCATCTTAGTCAGCAGGTCAAAACAGTGTGTGTCAAATGCGAATATATACAGGTGAAAACTTTCGCAATGCTGTTCGAGTGAATTGTACATTGCCAGTCCACGAGAGAGGTAAGTCGTATTGAATAGTGTGCAGAATTTAAGCATGTTTTGATGTATTAACTAAGTAAAGTCCTTTGTTGTAGCCAATAGGCTTATGATCGATATTCATTGTCGATTCTCCTTCTACATAAGAATTAAAGTCGCAGATGGTGGTATAGTTGGATGTGAAGTGATTGAGAAAAGTTTCTTCATGAAAAAACCAGGAAGGGTAGGCCGCTTTATAAATTGTAGGGGGGACGATTTGCAGCGTTAAACGATCTCGTTTACCTTGAACAAAAGCTGTCCGGTCAAATACAAGGAAATCAAAATTGTAACTGGCTAATTGTTGAAGAAAGGGATGTGGTTCGGGTAGGTATTGTACTGAACTTGATAGCAAGACTAAATCTATTTTTTGAACTTGCAGGCAAGCTTCAATGGATGAGAAAAATTTTAAGTGCTCATCTTCAAAATGTTCTTTGCCTGCGGCTACATAATGTTCTTGCTCTACAATGTTCCAACTGGCACAAATATCTGTTCCTGCAAGATGTTTAGTTTGAAAATAGGTACTTCCTAATGATCCGCCGAAATCAAGGACATGAAGTGGTCTTTTTAATAAAGCTGCACTGCTGAATAAACAAGTTAATAAAGGAAAAGGGTGCACTATTTTGTCAAATAATACCGAGTCACGTTCGTAAACAGCATTGCCTTTTTTTACTTGTAATAGCGCCTCTTTAGTTCTGTCTAGTATATTGACTGAGCTATAGCCATTAACAGACGCAACTAAGTCATCCCAGTTGGAATAGTTTCCAAACCAGCCATATGGATCTTTCCGCGATTTTGATGAAAATATCTTGAACATTACAAGTTTTAAATAATCGTTTTTTCATTTACATGACATACGATTATTTAAAAAGTCCTATATGAAGGATTGTAATCCGTTAAGATGAGGAGAAGCAGCTGATGCGAACTTGAGGTTAACCAGTTTGTACTTAGACCATATTATTTTTATATAAAACAGCATTGTTGTACACTAAAAAACTTACGTAGACGCCCACCTAAATTAATTAAACAGGCGCCTGGTTTGATTTAACCTATAAGTGGTGACGCTGAATCAGTATAATTTCGAAACTTGTACCCGTGCCAATCTTCGAATGGATATTAAAATCGCCATTTAAACTATTAACCAAGTGTTTAACCAGTGAAAGACCGAATCCGTATCCTTTTTCGCCAACAGTACCGTCGGTTGAAGGTGTTTTTCCATCCATAATACAGGCTACCGTGCGCTCATCCATGCCTACACCTGAATCTTCAACTTTGATTTTTAATTTGTACTGACCTACATCTACTTCCAAATCAAGATTTACAGTTACCTTTCCTTTCTGCGGCGTAAACTTCATCGCATTAGAAATCAGGTTCCCGGTAATCTGAAGCAGCTTGTTTTTAATAAAAGGAATGTGCTCATTCTTTTCATTGATTTTGACCTGAAAATCGATGTTTTTATTCATGGACTGTGGCAGATACAAGCGCTCTAGTTTCTCTTTAAACACCAATAAATTGAACTCGTCTTCTTTTAAAGTATTTTCTCTTCCTTCAGTCAGGATCTCATCTGCAAGCTCAAGCACAGATCTGCCACTTTTATGGATCATAGCGATGAACTCCAATACCTCATCCAGATTATTATTGTTACCCTGTTCTGCAATGATTGCCGCAAGTCCAACAATACCAGCAATAGGACCACGGATGTCATGCGCTACCTTTTTCTGAGTTTCTTTGATCTTATCTAATTTATATTTCAACCCGTCAATCGCCTTTAGTGCTTTCAGTCTGTTGACTACTTCATCAGCAACAATCTTAAGCAACTCTATTTTTTCCGGGCTTTGTAACCTCATGTTTTTATCCAGCACACATAACGAACCAATATGATGCCCATCGGAGGTTGTTAAAGGAACCCCGAAATAATAACGCAGATTAGGTGGGCCGCTTACATATGGCTTTTCCTTAAAGCGGTCATCGGCTGATAAATCAGGAACTTCAAAATAATCATTTCCTGCAATCGTATATTGGCAGACCGAGTCTTCTCTGGGCAGCTGTATGGTATCATCAGCTCCATAGCTGGAATAGGTCCATTGGGTAAAAGAGTCAATCAAATTAACCAATGATATTTCTGTGCCAGCAATTTTTGCCGCTAAATGAGCCAGATCTTTGAAATTATTCTCCATACAGGAGTAGTCAATATCAAACTCTGCGAGACTGTATATTCTCTCCAGTTCATCTGCGGGAATAGGATTCGGATTCTGTGGCATAATAAGACTGGGTTATGAGTTGCGGTTTAATCTGCTGATAAGTTCTGCACTTTGTTTTCTGCCTTGCTCTAATCTATCATTAAAGAAATCCTTAGTCTGATCAAAATGTTGCTTATATCCATTGATATCCCCATAGCCAATAATGGAAGACCATTCTCTTACCGAAGAATGAAATTCAAGATCGTCTGCACGGATTTGTTTATCATATATAGCTGCCATAATAGACTCTTCCAGTAATTCTTCGTTTCGGAACAGATATTCTACTATCCCCAGGCGTAAACGGAAAGGAGGAGTCTGGCAGATCAGGTTATCATAAGGATTAATCTTCAGGTGATACCAGGCATCAGCCATGCTGAGCAAACTTAAATGTGAATTTGGAGTATGAGGTGCACCAGTGCCAGATAAGGAGAATTCTTTCATGATCTGGTTATCAAGCAACAGAAACTGTTTGTCATCAGGAAAAAGAAAATTCTTAACCTTTTTAATACGGTCTCGGAACTCTGTTTCTTTTTCCATAATCATCAGCTTGAAAAGCTCAGATTCTGACTGCGCATAACGTTTGATTTGCTGGCGTGCATAAGGGTTCATAATTGCAAGGCCAGCATAGATGTGTGATTTGTAACTAAAAATCCGCAGCATCGTCAATATTTTTACATTGTCGATTCCGCCAAGATAAGATGGGTTCTCCCATGGAAAAAATCCAGCTTCTTTCCATGCTGTACCCATACTTTCAAAACCCATATGGGTTACAGCCTGTGTATCGGCAACGATTTTATCATGTTCATGATAGTCTTTCATTTCTACCATGTCAGAGCCTAAAATAGCAAGCAGATCAGTCATGCGTGTATATGCCGCCTCATCACAGCGATGAGGAATCACTATTAATGTTTGCCCTTTGGGATCAAAACCCGGGCCATGCAGAGAGTGGCAAGTGATAATATTGATATCCTTAGGGAGATATTTTTCAAAAGCTTCGATTTCAGGATGTTTTACAGAGGTTTGTCCTGCCACAATAGCACCGTATTTAGTTGCAGCACCATAAAGTGCTACTACTTCGGCTATTTTTTCAGCTTCAACTGCATAAAATATCACGTCGCATCTTCGGGATACCGCATTTCCATCG
This sequence comes from Pedobacter sp. PAMC26386, assembly GCA_014302835.1. Lineage (GTDB taxonomy): Bacteria > Bacteroidota > Bacteroidia > Sphingobacteriales > Sphingobacteriaceae > Pedobacter. The sequence continues at coordinate 3,454,844 of CP060294.1, read as the reverse complement.
GCTAATATTTCTATACCCAATGGAGCTAATTCTTCTTCTAATTTCTCCCTGAATGCCGGTAAATCTGCTCCGCAAACGTGGTGTCCTGCTTTAGCAAAATGCTTTGCATACAGTTTGCCCATGTCGCCCAGTCCAATAATTCCTATATCCATCTCCTATGTTATATATGGCAAATAAGCGAAATTCTATGGGAAATGGAATGATTATAATTATTTTTATCGCAACGCGCACACTTAGAATTGTTTGAGGATAGGTATTTTTTCTTTAATTGTTTATATTTGTAATTATTTGCAAAAGCATGACACGTAAATTTCTTTATGGTATCCTTTTTATAGGATTAAGCCACGTCAGTGAAAATAGTAGCGCACAAAATTCTGCTGTACAGAAGATATCTTATGTCAATTCTGTAAGTGCCACGATATCGGGTGATGAAAGCAGTAACATTAAAGCGTCAGGTGAGGAGTATGCAGGTTTGGGATTTTTGAAATTCACGAAAACCTCCGTCACCCCAATTACAATTAACGGAACTTTAAGAGTGAAGAATGGTACCGATTATAAGGTTGCTGTTGTAATGCCTTTAAACCTTCAGACAGGGGTGGAACAAAAGGGCGCATTTGGTTCATTTTCAGTAGAAAATGATGAAAAAACGAAGAGCTACAGTACTACATTATACCGGATGTTTTTTGACACTGACAGTGAAGGTACTAATAGTTTTGTATACCTGACTTTAACTGAAATACTTGATTTAAAAGGGTATTTGAAGGTGAGTGGGAAGTTTCATTTTAATGCAGCTTATGATCCTAATCCGGGATCCGCTAAAGGGATTGTTGATGGTGTGTTTTTTCCACCAGTTAATGGGGTGGTACACGGTTCAAAGAAAGTCATAGTCAACGGTAGTTTTACAGTTTATTTGGATAAGTTCCTGCAAAATTAAACAAGATGGATCAAAGACAAAACGAGATCAAAATTATTCAGGATTTCCGTGAAAATTCGAATGCAGCTATTCTGAAGGCTGATGCAGCTGGTGTAGCACAATATTGGATGGATGATATCATTGTTATTTCTGGTGAAGGCGGGCAATATTCCGGGAAAAAGGTACTGATCGAGGTATTTACGGAGATGTTTGAAGTTAATCCACCAGTTTTTGTGCGTATTCCTTCGGTGATCACGATTGGAAATAGCGGTATATTGGCGTGGGAAACCGGAGAATGGAATTATAAAACAGAAAAGTTCAGAGGTAATTATTCTGCCATGTGGCGTAAGATTAAGGGAAAATGGCTAACACAATCTGAACTTTTTGTTTCTTTGGATTAAACAGATTCTGAAAATTATTGACTCATTAATAGATTCAACATCTCTTTAACTTCTTCTAGCTCCTGTTCCAGTTTACTAATTCTGTTTTCCAGGTCTGGCGAGTGCTGATGACTGATTTCAGGTTCAGGATTTTCTTCTTCTATATCACCTCCAAATAAGTGTTTATACCTGGATTCTTTCTGCCCGGGTCTTTTAGGAAGATGTTTTACATAAACAGGGTGCTCATGGGCTAGTTTATGCAGGATCTCCTGAATTTCTTCGATAGTTTCAAACTCGTAAAGCCTTGCTGAGTTACTGTTGATTTCACCCGGAGTTAATGGCCCGCGTAAAAGCAATAAACAGATTACAGCTAGCTCGGCAGGGATAAGTGGATAAGCAATAGCAAGATTGTGTTTGTATTTTGTACTTCTGCTGCTTCCTCCCATTGCAGTACTCGTCAAGCCCTTGATTTTTAATGAATTTAAGGTCAGTGTGACGGTTTCTTCGTCATAATTTACTATAGGATTTCTTGAAGTTTTCTGATTGCATGCGGTAGTCAATGCAGAGATCGTCATTGGATAATAGTCCGGTGTGGTTCTGCTTTTTTCAAGAAGGACACCTACAACACGCTGTTCTGCTGCATTTAGTAAAATTAAAGGCTGATCATTTTCCATGTAATAAATATATAAGATTTGATACAGAAACAATTTAAATTTTGAATAATGAATTGACAAGTATGGTCAGTAGGAGATGATTCTCATTTCATGAAAAATTGTAATCTGTTTAGCTTTTATGTGAAAAAGTTATATATTGTCGTTGCAAGCAGCTATATAAATCAATATATAGCTTTAATTCGCTCTCATTCCACGGATTATTAAGCAGCTTTTATTTGAATTCTATTTATCCTTTTAACGAAGGATTGATTTTAATAGATGTAGTTGAAAGAACTACAAAAGAAATAGGCTTCGGCTTATAAATAGGTAGTTAATAAAAAAAATGCTGATGGATGTCAGCATTTTTCTTTACTAAAGTTCCGCCTTTGTTACCTGCTTCATCAAATTGTAGCATTATTCCACAATTTATCTTTCATGTTATATATGTATATAATTGATTTTCAGTTGTTTGTTTTCTTTGTGCCGTTCTGGCATCATTATGAAACTATACTATTCAGATTAAATAACTAAATAATACACACCAGGATCAAGATTAAAAAATTAACAATTTCAAATCTTTAAAGCAAATTATTATGAAAAGTATCATCTTAACAGCAGCAGCTATATTGGCCATTACTGGTATATCAACCGTAAAAGCATCAGAAACTAAAACTCCTTTAGCTATTACAGTGAAAATGGATAGTGCAATGAAAGTACAACAAGATAGTTCTCAAAAGGTTCCTGTTAAATTGGAAGAGCTTCCGGCTCCGGTTACAACTACTTTAAAAGCAGATGCTTATAAAGATTGGGCTGCTACAGATGCATTTTTAGTAACTGCAGCAGATAAATCTCAATACTTTCTGATTAATGTTAAAAAAGGTACTGAAAAGGCCTTCATTAAAATTAATAAAGATGGAGTTGTAGTTCAATAGACATCTTCCAGAATTTCAAAATAAATGGGGAGCCGGATTTATTCGGCTCCTTTTTTGTGACTTATTTTGTTATTAACATTGAATGTTGATATGTGTGTTAAGTTATTGTTTGTCAGTCTGTTTTTATTGTTGATAACTCCTGTTGGTAGATTTTAGTTAAAATTGTATAACTATGTAGAGAATTAGCCAGGTATAACAGATGATCAAAACAATACTTTATTTTGTGCTGGTAATAGCCTTAATCAGTTTGACAGCAATATCTCTTGCGCGTTATAAAAAGAGCTCTCTTTTTAGATTGGGCAGATATCGGGGGGGATTTCTAACTGGCGAAAGAGATCATGCCGGTAATACCGGAACAATAAAACTCCTGGTCACTATCACTTTTAAAGCTGATTCTACTTTTGTCTTAGAAGAGCAGCTTCTTGACCTTACAGCTAAAAAAAGGCCTGAGCTTCAGAAATTCGATGGTTCATGGCATCTTAACTCCGTTTCTAAAGAAATTAATCTGGCTGATCGGGGACAAGTAAGACGCAAGGTCACCTTTAGTGTGATTGATAAAAACGTGATTCAGATGCATCTTGAAGCTGTACAACCAAATGGGCTTTCAAGAATTCACTGCAATCTGCAACTGATTCACTGGTACAATTAGCAATCTGCTTTTCTAATTTTGGTTTTGTAAGCAATATGCTCTCTCAGTAGTTCAGTGAAACTACCTTCGATAGGGTATAGGAGGTAATATGCGCCGATTTTCCTCTAATTTATTTATAATAAATTTATAACTCTCCTCTAACTGAGCTTGCAAAAAGGCCAATCTATCTTCGCGCCGTATTCCAAAAGGAATGTCTGATTTATCACTTAAACAAAATACGATGGAAGCAGAGCAACCCAGTTACCTCCATTGCGGTAAAATATTTATCGCCTAGTCTCCCCCTTTTTTATCCAAAACTATTTCATTAAAAAAAATTAACCAGTGTATATGAAAATACATCTAATTACGAAATTACTGTTTAGGAAAATTACTCAAATGATTTCTTCTAATCAGCGGCCAGCAATTGTTTTGGCTACCACTTTGATACTATTATTTTTGAGTTCGTCGGATATTTTTGCACAAGCCGTACTTAAAGGGATAGTAACCTCTACAAAGGGTGAAATACTTACTGGTGTAAACATCCGTATTATCGGGACAAAAACCGGAACAACATCAGATTCAACTGGTAATTATAGCATGAAGCTACCTGCAAAAGAAAATGTGATCAATTTCAGTCTGATCGGATATAAAACTCAACAGCTTAAAATTGGATCAGCTTCTGCACTCAATATTATCCTTGACCCGGCGGGACAAGTTTTAACAGAAGTAATTATCACATCGGGGCTGGCCACCAGTGTGAAGAGAAGCATTGCCGCAAACGCAATTGTTGCACTTTCTGCGGCCCGTCTCACCGGAACAACTACACCTTCAACGCTTGACGCCGCATTTAGTGGAAAGATTGTAGGTGCTACAGTTACGCAAATGAGTGGTGCGCCAGGTGGTGGAGTTTCTATGCAATTAAGAGGAATTTCTTCTATCACCGGCAGTTCTCAACCACTGTTTATTATGGACGGAGTAATTCTCAACAACTCAAGTTTTGATGCAGGAAGAGGTACAAATGCATTTACCGGTGCAAACAGTATTTCCAAAGGTCAGGATAATTTAGCAAACCGTCTGGCAGATATAAACGCAGCCGATATAGAATCTGTAGAAGTTTTAAAAGGGTCTAGCGCAGCAGCGATCTATGGTACATTAGCCAATGCCGGTGTGGTAATTATTACGACGAAAAAAGGATTTGATGGCCCAACAAAAATTAACTTTACTCAGGATATTGCTGCTATTTCTGCGACTAAACTACTCCCTTACGGTAGTTGGGATGAGGCAAAAATAAAAGCATTTTATAAGGATCCTGATCAACAGAGTTCCGAAATTGACGCTTATAAGCAAGCGAAATCCATGGGTAAAATCTTTAATTATCCTAAAGAGATCTATGGCCGTACTGCATTAGGTACTTATAGCCAACTAAGTCTTAGGGGTGGGGCTGGAAATACGAAATTCTATATTTCAGGAGGTTATAATCATGAGGATGGTCTGACTAAAAACACAGATTTTAAGCGGGCAACACTTCGTGCAAACATCAACCATAACATCAATGAGAGATGGGACCTGCAGTTTAATTCCAATTACATTAACAATGTGACCAATAGAGGATGGGAGAATAATGACAACAATGGGGTAGATATTGGTACAAATCTAACCTCACTGCCTTCTTACGCACAGATACACCGCATTGCTGATGGGACTTATCCTGTAAATCCTTATTATGCAGAAAATCCTTTTCATGTAATTGATAATTTTATTAACAGAGAAACGACCAATCGTTTTATCGAATCTTTCACGACGAACTATGCTATCCTCAAAAATGACCATCATCAGTTAAAAGCAAGCTTCCAGGCTGGACTTGACTATTTACTAACTGAAGCTGAGCTTTATGCACCGGATGATGCGCAATCGCAAGTTAATGCAGTCAGTGGTTATCCTGGAGCGTCCAGATTTACAAATAACAGGAACATCAATACCAATTTTCAATTCGCGTTAGTCAATACATTTGAAGGGGGAAATTTTACCAATAAAACATCGGCTGTTTTGGTTCGCTTCAACCAGAATCTGGCAGTTCATGCAGTACAGGGTGAGGGGCTGGAAACAGGACAGGTCAATCCCGTTAATGCAGCTGTCCGTTCAAACTATAGTTACTTCCAGCAAATCATTAATACAGGTGCATTTTTGCAACATGAGCTGAACTGGAGAGACCGGGTAATTGCTACGGCAGCTTTAAGAATCGATAAAAATACAACTAATACAGCGTATAATACTTTTTACCCATTTCCAAAAGGTGCATTGGCTGTCAATCTGACAAAATTTGATTTCTGGAATCTCAAAGCAGTTAATCAACTTAAACTGCGGGTGGCTTATGGTCAGACAGGCGGCCCGGCGGCATTTGGTAGTAACTTCAGCCAATTAAACCCAATTGTTTACCAGAATAATTTAGGAGTTACAGCACCGGTAACTATTGGTCATGATAAAATTAAGTACGAAATAGCTAGTGAAATTGAATATGGTGTAGATATGGGTTTCTTCCATAACCTGCTTACGCTGGAGGTAACCTTATATGATAAAAAAGTGAAAAACTTATTGCAGCCTTTTACACTTGCTCCATCTGTTGGTTATTCGAGTATTACCGGTTATCCGATTGGAGATTTGCAAAACAAGGGGCTTGAGATATCTTTGGGTGCTACACCAGTTAGCCAGCCAAATTTCAGATGGAATACTGTATTTAATTACTGGTTTAACAGAAGTAAGATTACGCGGTTGATTATTCCACCATCTGCGGCCGGTCCAAACCTAGGCGCACTTTATGGATTTAATGAGCTTAGAGTAGGCCAATCTCCAACTTTGTTTGTTGGAACTCCGGTAAAACCAGATGGTTCCTTAACAAAATATGGTGATGCCCAGCCCAAATTTCAACTGACTAGTTATAATAAAATAGATTTTCTCCAACACTTCGAATTTTCATTTTTACTGCACTGGAGCTACAAAAGTTATGTAAGTAATTTTACCAGGTTTCAGCTTGATCAGGGAGGTCAGAGTCCCGATTGGATGGTGCCAACACATTTTGATGCCACAGGAAATACAATCCCTGGCCCCGCAATTCCTACTGGTCTGGCCAGACAAATTGGCCTTAATGCAGGTTATTTTATCGAATCTGCCAGCTATCTTAAACTGAGAGAGGCGGCGCTTAATTATACTGTTGACAAAGCACATTTACAAAGACTTTTTGGTAATAACATTAAGGGATTAAAGATTGGCGTGTCTGGTAACAACCTGTTTACCATCACTAAATATACCGGTTTAGATCCTGAAGTCTCTGCTTTTGGACAGACTTCAGTTGGTAGTAATTACGATATCGTAAGCGCACCCTATACTAGAAGGTTTATGTTTCATCTTGGAATTGACTTCTAATTACCTGTTTACTTTAATTCAAAAATTTAATTATGACACGTATTAAAAATAAAGTGTTTACGATAGCAGGAATAGCAATTTTGTCGCTGACTTTCTCCTGTAAAAAAATCATCGATAATCCAGAATTCTCAAATCCTAATGGTGCTGAATTATCAACGGTGTTAAAGAATGCAACCCGTAGTCAAATTATACAATTAGCTACCGGAACATTTTCGGCCATGCGTACAGGATACAACACGAGTCCTGGAAACGGAACCAGTTCCTATGAGTCTTATTGCAAGGTCGTGGGAACACTAGGCCGCGAAGTATATGTAGTCAATCAATCAGAAACGAGGTGGGTAAATGAGCTGGCGGGTCTGAATGGTACACTCGACCCTGGTGCTTTTTATAACGGATATTATTTTTCCTTTAGCAGTGCCAGACAAACTGCCGCTATTTTGCAGCAATCTGCCTTAAATACGAGTTCCATTAACAATCGGGAAAAACTAGGCATTCAGGGTTTTTCCAATACAATTATAGCATTTGAAATGCTGCATATTTTAAATATGCAGGGAAAAAATGGGATACGTACCGATCTGACGAATTATTTGAAACCCGGACCTTTTGTTTCTTATGATGCTGGTCTTACTGTCATCAAAGAATTACTTGATAATGCGAGTGCGCAGCTAAAACAAGCAGGAGATACTTTCATGTTCAATGTGCCCTCTGGTTTTGCAGGTTTTGATACGCCGTTGACATTTCTTCAATTCAACCGTGCGATTGCTGCACGTGTGGCTATTTACCAGCAAGATTGGACAGGTGCGCTGGCTAATTTAAATGCTTCTTATTTCAAAATTGATGGGCCGCTGTCAACTGGACCAGTGTTGAACTGGGGTGTGGCACCCGATGTACTAAATCCGCTTTATCAACCGCTGAATAGTGCAGTATCGGTGGTTGCAAATAATTCCTTTATCACAGATGCAGAGCAGGGAGATATGCGTTTGAATAAAGTTGTGCTACGCAGCTCGGCAATAAATCTGGTAGGAATCACTGGTTCGTCTGATGTAAATTTATATCCTACCAACCTAACTCCGGTATCGATTATCCGTAACGAAGAGTTAGTCTTAATTTATGCGGAGTGTATGATGCAGTTGGGGCAACTCTCAAATGCTGTGCAGGCGCTTAATATGATACGGACCCAGGCGGGGAATCTTCCGGTATATTCCGGTTCTATCAATAAAACCGCCTTAATTGATGAACTTTTGAAACAGCGGAGATACTCTTTGTTTTACGAAGGACACCGGTGGGTTGATATGCGGCGCTATGGTCGTCTCAATCAGTTGCCACTTGACCAGTCTGGGCAAACTATTTTTGATAGCATGCCCAGACCATTGGCAGAAGTGAACTGGGGAAATTAGAAAGACCTTATTGGCAATAAAGTAAAAGCCTGCAACACTAGTTTGCGGGCTTTTTTATGGAAATGAATTTTTGCAGGGCAGGCCATTTTCCCGAACGTATCAGGTAGCCTATAGTTAAAGCGATCAGCATATTCACTTATTTAACCAGTTTAGCAAACCGCTGGTAAAATGCAGTAGGACTGTTTTCATGTTTAGGCTCATATTTACCCGCAATAATTGGCAGGTAGATTACACGTCTGCGGCTTTCCTCTCCGGTTACAGAAGATTGTGCCACGCGATGCCATAAGCGGCCATCATGAATGGTCAGATCGCCGGCCTGTGGTACAATGGCTACTTCCTTTAAATCAGCTTTGTTATCCAGGAAATATTTTTTGCGGAATAACATATGATATAAACTTTGCTTGTGTGTGCCTGGAAGAACTCTTAAGCCTCCATTTTCAGGTTGCAATGAGCTCAGATGTATCCCCACATTCAGCATTGGATTTAGTTTTTGTCCATGAAATATATCGCGTAAACCATCTGTATGCCATCCCATCTGTGTAAACTTGCTTTCCGGGCCATTTACATAATGATTTAGAACCATCCCGTCTTTTTCTCCAGTACCTAATCTGGCTCCCGGGTCAATTAGCTTTAACAAAACCTCGAAACGCGGATCCTGTGTCAATTCTTCAAATAGGGGATGATGTTGATTTAAGAATGCAAAGCGCTGTACAATAGCTGAGCCATCCAGATCTTTACCGTATTTAACAGGTATCCCATTTACTTTAACTCTTTTTTGCTCGATCCAGTCCTGCTGTACTTTTATAGAAGCTTGAATGATATCATTTACCGTTTCTGGTTTGATGAAGTTTTTAAAATGAATAAAACCATTTTTATTAAAAAAGGCATTTTGTTCGTCTGTTATAGTCTCACCTAAGGTGAATCTGCTGTAATTAGGGTTCATAACGAATAGGTTTAAGAGTTGAAAATTTAGGATATAGCAATCCTGCCGCTTGGTTTTGCAGGTTCTACAGGTTATTAATCAATAGGAAATCTCAGAGATTTAACAACAACAATAGCAACAACCTGCCCTTTCAGATAAGGGCATTCGCATTTTGTATGCGTGATGAATATGGTTGTTCTTGTTCATGTGTAATAATGTATACTAATTTAGTATACATTGCAAATGTAGGAAAATATTCCGTTTAAAAAATTTATTTGAAAATAAATCTGAATTCTTTTTTATTGTTTGTACAAGCTGGCTGTTATGCTTTCAATCAGTGACTTAGGTAGTAGTCCGGCAGTAAATACGGAGAGCTTATTTAAAAAGCCCGGAACGATTTCTGCTTTCTTTCTGAACATAGCTTTTAGGCCTGTTTCTGCCACATTTTCTGGGGTCATATTGAATTTTTCTGCTAGCTCAGCCAATGCATCCATTCCTGCACGACTTGAAAACCCTGTGGCGGTAGGACCTGGACACAGACAGCTGACAGAAACAGGACCGTCTTTCAATTCATGACGTAACGCCCGGCTATAAGAAAGAATAAATGACTTACTGGCTGCGTATATTGCTAATGTGGGTACAGCCTGATAGGCAGCGGTACTGGATACATTTAAGATATATGCTTGTTTTTGTTGTTTCAAAACAGGTAAAAGCCGGTGAGTCAATTCTACAACTGCATCTATATTTAGCTTTAACATATTCATTTGTTCCTGGATTTTGAGTTCGTCAAAATTACCCCATAAACCATATCCAGCATTATTGATGAGGATAGACAGGTTGGGTGTTATGTGGGTACACCAGGTGGTAACCTGGGTGGCGGCTTTGTGATCAGAAAGATCAACAGCTAAATAATAGACTTGTACTTTATGTATTTCGGCTATGCTTTGTGAAAGCAGCTGAAGGTCATCTTCTGAACGTGCAACGAGTAATAAATGATAGCCGGAGTGGGCAAGTGATAAAGCGATAGATTTGCCTATTCCTTTGCTTGCACCGGTTATTAAAGCGTATCCATTCATAAATGAGATATTAATTGGATGCAAAATAACGTTTTTTCATGGCTTTAACAGGTTTATGCACATTGTCTGTTGAAAAGCTGTTAGTTATGCGGTTTTTAATGTGGATAGGTGTTGATAACGTAATTGAGTTTGAGGATTAAGCACTTGTCTGGGTATCTGTTTGGGTATCAGAATGGTAGTTATTCACAATAATTGTTGATAAATATGTTAAGTAATTGATATACAGTGGTGTATTGTGTGGGTAATTTTTGGGGTTATTCAAATCAGGTGAAGGAGTAACAGCTTGAGGTTAGACGTAAAACAGGCTAATCAAAAGCGGGAGAAAACCCTATTGAAAGGACATTGAGAGGAGGTTGGAAGGGGGTTGGAAGGACCTTGATAGGACCCGGGGCCTTCCAACCCCCTTCCAATGTCCTTTTTAGGCCATTTAAAGGCTTTTTCAGCAGGGTTTTCTTACGCTGTTTAACAAGATTAGTTATGAAGATAAAGACGTATAATTTAATTGGGTTGTTTAATAAAATATTAACATAAATAAATATGGATTAATAAAATTATTTAACTAACTTGTTTTTGTGATTCGATTTTTGTAATTGTTTATTTATGGTTAAACAGCGCAACCCTCATTCATATTAACTGAATTATTCATCTGAACCAAAAGACATGGCAATTCTTACAAATAGTATTTTAGGATCATTTAAGGGCAAAATAGGAAATATTACAATCTACCCACTGGGAAATCAAACGGTAGGACGGGGTATTGGAATTTCGCATAAAAAGCCGACAACTGAACAATTGACTACACGTCTGGTCATGAAAAAAATGAATAAGTTTTTTCAGCATATCGGGGCTATGATTAGAATTGGTTTTGAGCTGGAGGCCAGGGGAACAAATCAGAACGAGTTCAATAAGGCCATGACGCAAAACTTCAATCAGTTTACTGGGAAATACCCTGATATCGCTATAGACTTTGCAAAGGTATTAGTAACCAAGGGGAAGATGGCGGTTATTAAAGAAGCTAAAGCAGAAAAGGTAACCAATGGACTAAAATTAACCTGGGATACGGAGATTGCCGGGGCGGGAATGCATAAAAATGATCAGGTGTTGGTATTAGCTTATTTCCCCGATGGAAAAACAATTAAAGCAAGAATTTTTACATCGGAGGTACGGAGATTTGAAGGGAAATATACTTTTAAACTGGACAGAAATCGTACCATGAAAAATGCACATATCTATCTTTCATTCATTTCTAATAACTGTAAAATCATTTCCGATAGTGTTTATCTTGGTGAAATATCGTGGGGCAATGTGATCAAAAAAAACTCTGTTAAATAGCGGGAGTTCTTCCTCCATCCACAGGAATACTAATTCCTGTCACATAAGAAGCCGCTGGAGAAGCTAAAAAAGCAATCACATTTCCAATTTCTTCTGGTTTGCCGATTCTTTGCATTGGAACAGAATTAATTAAACCTTGCTCTACCTCTGCTTTGTTCGCAGTATCAGACAGGCTGTCCAGTAATTTTGTATAACGCATGGTGTGTGTTAAACCGGGTAATACGTTATTTACAGTAATGTTATATTGTCCAACTTCATTGGACAAAGTTTTTGCCCAGGAAGCCACCGCTGCTCTGATGGTATTGGATACACCTAAATTGGGCAATGGTGTTTTTACAGAGGTAGAGATAATATTGATAATCCTTCCGTATCGTGCATTTTTCATCCCTGGTAAAACGGCATTCACTAAGAGGTGATTACAAATCAAATGCTGGCTAAATGCTTGTTCAAAATCACTAGTTAGTGCATCGGTAATTGGGCCGGGTTTTGGGCCACCACTATTATTGATCAGAATCTCTATCTGCTGGTTCGCAACGATTTTTTGTATAGCAGCTTCAACTGATGCCGGACTAGAAAAATCGGCCACTGCATAAGCATGTTGCTGTCCCTGCGTTAATGGTAATTCTTTTAATGCGTTGATTAATGACTCTTCATTTCTGGCTATCAAAATGCAGTTTGCCCCTAAGCTGGCAAGGATTGTAGCAGTTGCTAATCCAATACCTTGTGTACTTCCACAAATTACTGCATTTTTATTTAAAAGGGATAGATTCATGGTTATCAAATTTTACTAATTACTTCGCTTTTTAAAGATAAGATATAGGATGAAATATACTGGTGCAAAGTAAATAAAAAACGCCGGCCTCTGTGAGGAGACCGGCGTTCGCGTGTGTGCGATTTATTGATATTATCGTTCTCTACCGCCTCTTTGAGGCTGGTCCTTATGGTCTGATCTGTTATTATCTCTTCCACTTCTCTGCTCATTGACCTGGTTACTTCTTTGAGGTCTATCATTTGATTTGGAATCCCTTGCTTGTACAGGTCTCTGGTTTCTGGCAGCTGCGTATCTGTTGTCTTTGCTATCCCTGATATTTCCTTGTTTACCATTATAGTTTTTGTATTTACTATACTGCCGGATATTCTGACTATGATTTAAATACGGTTTAGGTGTGTTCATAACCACTTTATAACCATTATACAAATTATAGCCGCTATATCTTGCAGGTAGCGTTTTTCTGAATACCCATTGATTATTCACCTGGTAAACATACTGCTGTGCAGATACGTTATAATAAGAGTCTACATCTGGCAGGTAATAATAATCAACATGATTATATCCGGCAGGTCCCCAGGTAGGTTGAGATCCTATTTTTATATTCAGGCTAACCTGTGCATTGGCATTGATGCTGCTAAACGAAGCTACTCCGATAATTGCAGCTAAAATAATTCTTTTCATCTTTGTTTGTGTGATCTGCCAGGGGTAATTCAAACCATATGCCAACCTGAATAAAGGATAACTAATTGTCTACGAGTAGTGAGTGTTTACCGATGAAGAAGGAATACTTATCGCCCATGGCAGATTTTTTTAATATTTTAGCCAGATGATAGCTGTATCCTGCGCCCTGATTATTAGCCAGAATGGAAAAATTCTAGTTGCTCAAAGAAGTCTTAGCATGCATTTGCCGCTGAAATGGGAGTTTCCGGGAGGGAAAGTTGAAGCGGATGAAAGTGCAGAGGCTTGTCTGATCCGGGAAATTCGGGAGGAATTAGGCGTGGAAATCGGAATCCTTAAAAAGATGGCTGAATCTATTCATGACCAGGGTAAACAAATTATCCGGCTGATTCCCTTTCAATGTGTCCTGATTAGTGGAGAAATACAATTAACGGAACATGCCGCCTTTTTGTGGTTACTGCCAGCAGAATTAGTAAAGCTGGATTGGGCAGAGGCAGATCTGCCTATCGTAAAAGATTACCTGAATAGCCTTTAGCGTTTAATATAAAATTCTTCGGGTATGGAAACTTTATGGAAGGTAGGATGTTTTAATAAAAATCATACCTGATGAACTCATTTTTTAAAACAATAATAGCAGCCTGGGGTGCTAAAAAACTTGGCGGTGGTTGTTTATCAACTATTCTGATCTTCGTATTGATATATGTTGCATTGGGCCAATGTAGCAGAACCCCGCAACGTACAGCCTCTTTACATCAATCGGTACCTGCTGTTGAAAACAGGAGATAAGAAATTAATCTATTTTTTGATCGCATCAAAAAGCTTTGGTAATTCTTGATCACCGCTGGTATAAAATTCCAGTGCGTTTTTAGGGGAGTATAAAAACAGAGAGGGATATTTCTTAGGTTGAAACAAAGGGATGAAAACGTGGTCGCGATCTTCCAGTAACAAGACATTTTTCTTTCCAATCAGGTTTTTACCATATTTACTCATGAAATCGTTCATGGTGATATGTTGATCAAGGGAAACCAGATAAATATTCAGCTTTTTTATTTCCTCATATTTTTTAGATAATTCAAGCATAGTTTTCTGACAATGGACACAAGTCGCATCAAAGAAAACGAAAAGAGATTTATGGTCAGGAATAATTTGTGTTTTGGTGAATGCTTTTCCATCTGCTTTATAAAATTGAAAAGCAGGAATAGTAGCCGCTGGAGTTTGAGCTGAGGCCTCTATAAAAAAGAAAATAAGAAGAAAGCTAAAGAAGTATGTTTTCATAAATAGTGGTTAGGTAACCAAATATAATCAATGGAATCAGTAGAACTATCTGATTAACGTTTTTTAACGGAAAATAATTGTTTTGATGGTGTAAAATATTGCATAGTAGTCTTTTAATAAAGACTACTAAAGCAGTAGATGAAATGATTATTTTGATTAATCTAAATTACTATATTCGTTGAATCAGGATGTCAATAGTTAATTTATATACGGAAAAAGAACTTTTCACTTTATTAAAAACAAGGGGAGAGGTTGGGCTTAATCATATTTTATAATAAATTAAAACAAATTAGTAGCTATGAAAAAGAGTGCAATTATTTTAGGTTTATTTGGCGCTTGCTTATTTGCAAATGCGCAGCAAAAAAAAAGCGGGTACACAGTGAATGGAAACATTGAAGGTCTAAAAACCCCATATGTTTACTTTTATAGTAAAGGTAAGTCTGATTCGGCTGCTGTAAAGGATGGGAAATTTATTTATCAGGGAGCGGCAGTTACCGGGCCAACCAAAGTAAGCATACATAATAAGGTGATCGGCTTCGGAGATTTTTATGCGGAGAATGGACCAGTCACGATTAAGGGAAGCTTGAGTAAACCTGATGATATTTTAATCACCGGTGGTAAAACACAAGCAGAAAACAATGAGCTGGCTGCAAGTAAAAAAGCTATCAATACACAATTGAATAAGATCTATGAAGACTGGTCTTCAGCAAAGAAAGCAAAAGATTCTGTTGCCTTAGCTAAAGCAGAGAAGGATATGGAGCCATTGGAAGAAAGTTCAAAAAAACTTACAATGGCATTCGTAAAGAGTCATCCTGCAAGTTATGTAAGTTTAGATAAAATAAGTGAGCTGGGTTATGAACTTGATTATGCCGAAATAGCGCAGTTATTCAACTCACTTGCTCCTGCAATAAAAACATCGGATGCAGGAAAAAAAGTAGAAACTTCCATAGCTGTTCTGAAGAATGGAAGTAACGGACAAAAGATGATCGATTTTACACAGAATGACCCAAACGGTAAACCTGTTAGTTTTTCTTCATTAAAAGGGAAATATGTGCTGGTTGATTTCTGGGCAAGCTGGTGTGGCCCATGCCGTGGCGAGAATCCAAATGTAGTTAAGGCTTATAACCGTTTTTCTCCTAAAGGGTTTACTGTATTAGGAATTTCTCTGGATGAGGATGCTGCCAAATGGAAAAAAGCGATTGAAGATGATAAATTGCCATGGGACCAGGTTTCACAGCTAAAGGGCTGGAAAAATGAGGTAGCTACCTATTATGGTATTAAGGGAATTCCTTCAAATTACCTGGTAGACCCAAATGGGGTAATTATAGCTAGAAACTTAAGAGGGGAACAGTTGACTAAGAAACTAGAAGAATTCTTGAAATAAGAATTTTGTGGAGAAAGTATTGTGAAAAAAGAAACGGGGACTATCCAGGCGGACAGTCCCCGTTATCTAATTAACGCTCTCATATATAAAGACGCTGAAATATGTTATTTATTGTGTGCGAAAAAAATAAATTCAAAAATTTATACGGACTTTTAATTTGCACGGAAAGAATCAGCTGGTTTGGCTAACTCATATTTGATCCAGAAATCCGCAGCTGACGCGCTTTGGCTATTTGAACCTTCAGCGCTATGTGATCCCTTGCCACCGCCCATACCGCCACCGCCGTGCCTTCCTCCACCGCCACCATGCATACCACCACCCATACCACCACCGCCTTTGCCACCACCCATTCCGCGGCCACCAGTAGGTGCACCTTCGCCAGCCGGCATA
The DNA here is from genome assembly GCA_014302835.1 of Pedobacter sp. PAMC26386. GTDB lineage: Bacteria > Bacteroidota > Bacteroidia > Sphingobacteriales > Sphingobacteriaceae > Pedobacter. Next base: position 3,438,692 of record CP060294.1, on the reverse strand, counting down.
TTTTTTTGATGATGTTCTGTACCACTGTTTATTTTTATATTATAGGCAATGGCTTTCATTTCATTACCTTTTAAACCCAGTTGTGTAAATGGAATAGACAGTTCACAGATATAATCCCGCTGTTTATTGAAAGCAGCAGCTATTTCTATACCTGCTTTATTAGGCATGGCTAAACTTCCATCCGGGATATTTTTAAATCCAGAAATCTGGATTACATGTACTCCGGTATGTTCTTCTGCATTCATACCAGTTGTTTGGTGATGCAATGAGTCATTTTGATTAGTAGGGGTTGGTGGCTGGTTCATACCTAAGAAATTGAGTTTTATTCCATCTTTCTTTTTTCCGGCTGTATTGATATCTAAAGTAAGGCCGCCAGCCAATAATTTCCTTGTGGTCGCTTCATCAAGAGATTCAATGATCAGGTAAAGATTTTGCTGGTCATTTGCCAGTGCAAATGCAAGTTTGGTTTCGGTGTTATAATTGTTAAGCGGCTCATGCCACTCATCTGAAATTCCATCTACTTTAACTGGTTGTTGCACCCATAAATTTACATCTGCATCCGGATCATTTTTTTGTGCGTAAAGTGTGTTGGATGAAAGACCAGTGATGCTGATCAGGAGTGATAAACTCCAAATAATTTTCTTATCCATTTTTTTTGGCAAGGGGGACATGTTATCTTGCCAGACAAAATTATCTGATCAACTGAATATTCGAGATAAATTAACATTATTTAACGCATGTTCATTTGCTAAAACAGAACAATTTTTTGTTCCTTTCGTTCAAAGTATAATATGGGACTATTGTCTATTGATAAACTTAGAGGTACACTGTATCTTGGCTTAAATACTAAATATAAACATGACAGCTGCTGACCTCCAAAAGAGACAGGATTTATTCTATAGTGTTATAGATCAGATAGAAATAGATTATTACTTGTATTTTGGGCTAAAATCTATACAAAAAAAATTGAGCGTGACAGAGCGTATCTATGATCACTTTATACTGAGTCATGATACTTTTGAATTATCTTTTGATAAAGAAAGTGATTTACCAGAGGAAATTAGAGATTTGATTCTAAATGCCTATCATGAGCGCTTTTCTGAAGAACAGGATTGGGCTGAAAATTGACTTAATTATTACGATACTTAATACCTTTAGTTTTTTATTCGTAGCATAAATTTGCGGTTTTGTATTTAATTTAGGATTCTAACCTAAATGTTATGAAACGTCTCTTTACCGTTGTTTTTTTACTTTTTACATTGAACACTTTCGCTCAGAAAAGTGAAAAAGTTTTACTGAGTGATTTATACAAAATAAAAACAGCTTCAGGTGTTAAGTTTTCTCCTGATGGCAAATGGTTTATCTACGGTGTTCAAGCTATTGTAGCCAACGATGCTAAAACAGGGGAATATGATTATCAGAGACAATGGTTTCTGTCACCAGCCGATTTAAGTACAGTGCCAAGAGCAATCACGAATCAAAAAGAGAATAGCAGTGGCGTTAGTTGGTCTGGTGATAGTAAACAACTATTTTTCACGAGGGTGGTTAAAGGTAAATCTCAGCTTTTTAAGCTGCCGTTAAATGGTGGAGAGGCTATACAATTGACAGATTTTCGGTATGGGACGGATAATCCGATAGCTAGTCCAGATGGCAAAACACTCCTGTTTTCTGCTTCAATTAGCCTGGCGGAACTGGAAAAGGATTCTATTTTGAATCCTGAAAAGAAATCACCTTCATGGAATCTGGAGAAACCTAAAGTTACTGCCGAACAAGTTTATAGTAATGTGGTCAAAGGTAATGCTGATGGCAATTTACAAGAAATCAGAGCTTATTTGCAGCAGAACGAAAAAGAAAAAAAGGCGAAAGTATTTAACCGGTTAGATTTTCAGGGAGAAGCAGCAACTAATCCTGAACTTAATTTTACGCAGATATTTACGCTATCGCTGATCCAAAAAAATGCTATTCCGGTAGCATTAACTAATGGTTTTTACAGCTATAATTTAGTAGATATCAGTCCTGACAGTAAATATATATTGGTCAATGCTGATCTCAATCAGGCAATACATCCTGACAGAAGTAATGAATCTGCAATTTACAGGATCAATTTAACTGGCGGAAAACCAGAATTAGTTTTAAGTAGTGCGGGACAGCGTTTTGAAGCAAGCAGTATCTCTGAAGATGGAAAATGGATGAGTTTTACGATTACTCCTGTAGAAGGAATAAATATAGGAAAGACCTATGTCTATAATTTCGATCAAAAAGAACGAATGGCTATACCCTTAGAACGCAATTACAATTCTTTTACCTGGAGTAAAGACAGTAAGAACCTTTATTTTACGGTGGGTTCAAACGGAGGAAATGTATTGTATAGTTATAAGTTGTCTGATAAGTCTGTTCAAAGGTTATCGGCATTTGATAGAGGAATAACTTCATTTGATATTAATAATACACAAATCGTTTCTTCTCAAACAGGTATTTCGGATCCTTCAGAAATATATCTTGCAGATTTGCTGAATAAAACGTCGAAAATGATCAGCAGCTTGAATACCGACTGGCTGGGGGGGAAGATGCTGAGCTTACCCGTGAAAAAGACTTTTAAAAATGACCAGGGGATGGAAGTGGAATATTGGGTAATGAAACCTGCCGGAGTGGAAGCAGGTAAAAAATATCCTGTCATACTGGAAATCCATGGAGGTCCTTCGGCAATGTGGGGGCCTGGTGAGTCTAGTATGTGGCACGAATTTCAGTACTATACGGGTTTAGGTTATGGAGTGGTTTATGCTAATCCCCGCGGATCGGGTGGGTATAATGAGGCATTTTTGCGGGCAAATATTAAAGACTGGGGGGCAGGGCCAATGCGTGATGTGATTAAAGCTTTAGATTTGACCATTGAAGAAGGCTGGGCAGATACGACCAAACAATTTATTACGGGAGGTTCTTATGCAGGGTATTTGACCGCATGGATTGTTTCTCATACAGATAGGTTTAAAGCTGCCTGTGCGCAGCGTGGAGTGTATGACCTGAATACCTTTTTTGGTGAGGGTAATGCCTGGCGACTTGTTCCATTCTATTTTGGCGGTTATCCATGGGAGAAAGAAGCTGGCGAATTGCTGAGAGCTGAATCACCCTTCACTTATGTCAGCCAGATCCATACACCATTGATTATTTTTCATGGAGAAACGGATTTGAGGACAGGGGTTATCCAATCCGAAATGATGTACAAAGCCCTGAAAGTTTTAGGCAGAGAAGTAGAATATGTAAGACACCCTGGAGCTACACATGAGCTCACCAGGTCTGGAAACAACAGACAGCGTGCTGACCAGATGTTGAGGACTATGGAGTTTTTTGAACGATACAAATAATGATTAGAAAAATATTAATCACCTATAAAGATTCTTTTTTCGGACTAAGTACTGAAACCTGGTTATTAAGTATAGTGATGCTCATCAACAGAAGCAGTAGCATGGCTGTACCATTTATGAGTTTATACATGACGCAATATTTGCACAGACCACCGTCTGATGCGGGGCTGATTATTACGCTTTTTGGAGTAGGGTCCATCATGGGGGCTACTGCCGGTGGAAAACTGACAGATGTAATCGGTTTCAGAGCAGTACAAATTATATCTTCGATTGTTGGTGGATTGTTTTTTATTCTGTACTCTACCATCACACATTTCGAGACTTTGTGCATGCTAACGGTCGTAATTAGTTTCTTCTCTGAAGCATTCAGACCGGCAAATTTTGCTGCAATTGCGACTTACGCGAAAGAAGGGACTCAAACGAGGTCTTATTCCTTAAACAGACTAGCAACGAATATGGGTTTTGCTGTAGGGAGTGCTGTTGGCGGGATAGTCGCTTCTTTTAGCTATCCGTTACTTTTTATAGTGGATGGATCAGTGAGTGCACTTTCCGGTCTTTCTATTTTACTTCTTTTGCCTGCAACTGTAAAAGGGGCACGCAAAGCAGTAGCTGAAAAAATTAAAGGGATGAAGGTTCGTAAACCCTGGGAGGATACGCTGTTTATTAAATTTTTATTGTTGACAACGATGCTGACCACTTGTTTTTACCTGATGTTCAGGGTTGTGCCATTATTTTATAAAGAAGTTTGGCATATCAATGAGATGGAAATTGGTTTGATCCTGGGGATGAATGGGTTGATTATTGCCCTGTTTGAAATGGTAATGATTAACCGGATAGAGAATAAACGTTCTCCGATTCATTATATCGTGAAGGGGGTATTGTTTATCGGCAGTGCCTACGTCATGTTGTTATTACCTGGAATCACTCCTGTAATAGTTGCTTTATTATCTGTACTGCTATTTACGATCGGTGAAATGTTCGCTCTTCCTTTTATCAATACTTTTGTAATGAGCCGAACCAATGAATTTAACCGCGGGCAATATGCGGCGGGGTATACTTTGAGCTGGTCTGTTTCGCAGGTAATCGGCCCTTCTGCAGGTTTTTACCTCGCTGAGAAATATGGTTATAACTGGTTGTGGATTATGCTCATTTTGCTATTAGTCGTTTGTGCGTCAGGATTTAAATTACTGAAGCATAAAATGGATTAATTATGTATTTTCGAAAGTAGTGTTTACTTCAATATTATCTTAAAAAACAAAACGATATGAAACGTAATGCAACAGCCGTTTGGAATGGCACAATCAAAGAAGGTAAAGGTCATTTAACCACTGACAGTACTGTTCTAAACCAGACTCAATATTCATTTAACAGCCGTTTTGCAGATGGGGTGGGGACTAATCCCGAAGAGTTGATGGCTGCTGCACACGCAGGATGTTTTACGATGAAATTAAGTCTTGATTTGACGGAAGCGGGGTTTAATCCTACCTCATTGGAAACTAAAGCAACTGTATCCTTAGACAATGGAGTAATTACCAGTTCTAATTTGGTATTGAAGGCTAGTATCCCAGGAATCACTGAAACTCAGTTCCAGGAAATTGCAGCCGGAGCAAAAGAAAACTGCCCGGTGAGTAAAGCTTATAATGTGGCTATAGCACTGGAAGCAAGCTTAGTTTAAAACCTGTCTGTTCGACTAATTAATATAATTTTTTTAAGGAATGCTTTCTGTGAAGAAGGCATTTTTTATGTTTTGATTTTTAAGGATGGTGTTAATATTTTGGTGGAGAGATAATATTCCGCATAATCAAAAAGACAATAATCAGGGCGAGTGTAATGATCATGATTTCTGAAAACCCAATATTAGTACCATTCACCATATATAGTATTGTATTCATATTTCTGTAGATTTTATTTCAGGCGATTTACCTGTTGTTTTTAGGCTGAACTGATGTTGATGATTTTCAATGTATTGAATATTAACGTAAACTGGTTGTTATATTTAATCTTTAACCAAACAATATGAACTTTCATTCTTTTTTAAGGTATAGATTTCTAAAAAATTAAATTGCTATGGAAATTTATTGGTTGAACCGGCCAACATAGCCTCCTTCAGCATTCAGTTTTATAGTGAGTGCTGATTTTGCTGAAATGGTTGTGTTTTCCAATAAAACATGGTCTTGTTTTTCTTTGTCGTCCATGACAGCAGAAAGCTTATATTTTCCATTACCCAAAAATGAAAGATCAGGTTTGATAGTTTGTGTGGTAGATAGGCCATTCATTGCTGCCAGATACCAGACTTTGCCTTTTCGACGGGCATAAAAAACCAGCTCACCTATTTTACTTTGGGGGAGGACAATTGTTTCATCCCAAGTAGATGGAATACTGAGCATCATCGCTTTTGCGGGATTATCCAGGATACTCTGTGGATCGGCTGCTATACATAAAAATGGGGAGGTAAAGATGATCATACTGGCTATATGATGTGCCCAGCTGATTTCTCCCAGTCGTTTTCCAAAGTGAACCGGAGTGTAATCTGCATGACCGGCAAGATAGCGGGTAAATGGAAGTGTTGTATTACCCAGTGCCCATGGTGGTTTACCTTCCATACCTTTGATTGCTTCTCTGGTCATCTCGTTTGGCCAGGTACGTGTTTCTCCGGTCGGTTTATTGGCACCATGAAAATCCATCATCAATTGATCAGTTGCGGCATCCTTTAACCCGGCCTGATAGAAGTCTATGATTTCCTGGGATTCAGCATCAAAGAAATCTACTTTTAGTCCTGCAATACCTAAATCTTTGCATTTCCTGAAAAATGCTTTTCGTTGTTCAGGGTCTTTGATACCTGCTATTCCTTTTCTGTCCGGATAGGCTTTCCATACCCATATCTTTACATTTTTTTTGGCTGAGTAATCCACCAGTTCTTTCATCAGATCCCACTGGTTTTTGTCTCCGTCTTTCCAATTACTCCAGCCTTCATCCACGAGGTTGTATTCAAAACCCAGGGCGGAGGCATAATCTGAAAAACGTTTCATAGTTTCCAGAGTGACTTTACCATTTCCTGCAAGCCACGACCAGACACTGCGGCCAGGTTTGATCCAGTCTGTATCGTAACCTTTTGGAAAAATGACAGGGTCAAAAGAAGGGGAGACATTGGCAATAATATCACAGTTAACCAATGTATTGAGGTCTTTACCGATTTCAATAATTCTCCAGGGAGATTCAATAAGTCCGGATTTTTTGGTTACTCCGGATAGGTGGGCATAGAAATTCCGCTTTCCCCCAGCACGTAGTGCCATGCCTGCGAAATCTGTCAGGCCGCCTTCTGTGATTGCCGCATACCCATTGTTTTCTGGTAATAAAATGGTAATGGGTGGGCCAGCCAGGTCATCTTGTTTAAATGCTTCAATCTGATGTTGCTTATAAATACCTTCATAGTATTTGATATTAGGTTGTGACCATACGAGGCTACCGGAAGGGATTACAAATTCTGTGGTGTCTTTTTCAATAATTGCTTCGTTTGTATTGCTGATCAGGTAGCGAAAGGCAACACCGTCGTTAAAAACTCTAACGTCGAGGACAAATGAGGATTCTGTAGCATTTATATTGATTTTTACCCCATTGCAGTGGTTCCTCGCCAGGTTGTGTACACCTCTGTATGGGTATGTTTCGTTAATTGTATATTTCTCAACCTCACCTGTCGAAGCTTGATCTCCAAATAGCTTCCCATTGATAATCATTCCTAAATGAGAATATTCTATTACAGGTTTTTTGTTGAAATTAACTGCATAAGCTAAAGATCCGTTTTTTTGTTGCAGCAGTAAATGAATTTTTCCATCCGGACTGGCTATAATTATGGTTTTTTGAGCACGTGGGCCAGGTTGAATAGCAGCAGATACCGGTAGATATTGAAACTGAACTATTAAAAATGAAAGTATCAGCGAAATCATTTTGGCTAAATGTGTTTTCATAATCACGTTGTTTTGTGTGCATTCTCTGGCGTTGCTAAAGATCTAATTTCCAGTATTTTTCTTTGTTATTTTTGGCAAAATAGTAGATGAAATTGGCATTTTATTGAATTAATGTCCAGAATACCTGCTCTGTTTAATTCTGTTTATCTATTAAATTTAAATTAATTTTGAAGAAATAGACCGGGTTAAATAAATCGATATGTTATCTTGGTTTTTTTATTATTTTTAGATAGATAAATTAAATTATGAGTGAGGAACCAGCAAATAACTCCTTCGGGATTTTAAAAAGCTTAAAGAAATTAATCTTTGAGGATAGCCCGGAGCCATTTGTTTCTGAAGTGCAGCCTATTGCAGCACAATCGGCTGCGGAAACTAAAACAGGTGAAAACGTAACTAAAAATCCTCAAACTAATCTAACACAAAATACTTCTGATTTACCACCTACAGATGTAAAACAGATGAAGATTAAAGTCCTGGAAATACTGGAAAGGATTAATGAACCAGGACTGGACTTTTTTGAAGTCTGGAATGCTGCTGCGGAAATGGGGAGTGTGAATGCGGGCTCAATCAAAGCTGCATTTACGTCTTTGAAGTATGTAGATAAGACATTAGATAAAGATAAACTGATCAGGACTGGTCAGAATTATGCGGCTGAACTGCAGAAGGTTATTGACAAGGAAACTAGTCAAAAGCAGTTGCAAAAGGAGAATGTTGAACAAAATCAGGTAGCAGAAAAGGCTAATCTGAGCGCCGAAATACAAAGACTTGAACAGAATATTGACGAGCTGCGTGAAAAATTAGGCTCCAGACAAAAAGAACTGAAAGAGATCAATAGTAAATATGAACCGCAGCTTCAGGATATTGATGCAAAAATAGCTATTGGGAATACTGCCGTTGCCGAAGTAATTACCGATATTAAAAATGCCCTTAACATAATTGAAACAAACATAAATTAAGAAAGATATGGAAAACAACTCCCAATTTGTAAATATACCGGCCGAACTGAAGAGCCAGTTGCCTATATTCCAGGTGCTTGGTGATCATTTGCCTAGCCAGATGCAAACACCAGAAGCCAGAAAAACAATGTCCAATATTTTTTTCTGGGCTTTTGTTTTAGGTGGCTCATTTGCTTTTTTTAAGTTCCTGCCTATTATGCTGGAATATGCTGCAAAAAGTATTTTGCTAGTGATTTTCAGCATTATTCTGATTGTTTTACTCATGCTTGCGCCAAAAATTACGGCTTTATTACACAGATTAGGGACTATCCTTATTTTTAAAGGAGAGAAGGCGATTATCCGTAATAACCCAATTGAAACACTTCAGTTATTGTCTAAAGATGCGAAAGACACTTTAAAGCGTGTAAAAGAAAAAATCACGAACGTAGATGGTGTACGTATTGATATGATTCAAAGTGGTGAAACTGCACAGAAAACTGCAGAAGAGAAATATACTTATGCTAAACGTTTTACAGTTGAAGCTGCAAATCTGGATGAAAAAGGTAAAGTGGAAACTGCAAATAATAATATTGAAAAAGCGAATGGTTATGGCAGAGATGCAAAGGAAACCCGTACCAAAGCATTTTTATTAGGAAAAGAAGGGGAGTCGGAAGAACAGAATGCAAGAAGTTATGTTCAGTATGCTAACCAGTTTGCTAAGGTACTGGAAGTTTTAAAAGACAATGAAAGTGCTGCCCGTATTTATGTAAGTACACTGGATAGCAGTATTTCTATTATTTCTAAAAAACTGGAAGCTACTCAGAAAATGAAAAATGCTACAGATGGTTTAGCAGAAGTGTTTAATATTAAAGATAGCTGGGTATTCCAGGAGGCGATGAACGCTGCAACTGGTGCAATCAGTCAGAATATTGCGTCTATCCGTTCCAATCTGGATTTCCTTGATCAGAATAATAATATCACTGTTGGTGGTGCACCATCACAAAGTGAACTGGAAGAGTTTATTCAGAAGGTAGATCAGCGTAATCTTAAAATGCTGAATGTTAGTCAGATGTCAGATGCTTCTTATGAACTGAAAAGTGAAGAGAAAGTAGACAAAGGCTTTACTTTATTAGATTAAATAAATAAACAGTCTGGGCTGGAATAAATCAATATATCAATTTATAAAAACAAAAATATGGAAGAGAAATCGACATGGGGCAGATTACGCTGGCCAATAAAAGCTATCATTATTGCCATTCCAATTATAGGATTAGGTTACTGGGCATCTGAAAGTGGAAAACTGGATGGGATGACAACTAAAGCAGCTCCGGACAGTACTGGCATCAGCAGAACTGTAAGTACATCTGGTTCTGCGGTAAAAAGCAGTGATGATAAACGTACTTTTAACTATACGCCAGAAAAACCAGTTAACGGTGAATACAAAGGTGTAGTTGAGGTGGGTGCTTCTGGTTTTAACTCTTTTGTAGTTAATATTGATAAAGAAAAACGCTGGGAGATCATTTCTAAAGATTTCGGTAAATCTTTCGTGTATGAGGGGATGGCTTCCACTGCAGATATCCGTACAGGATTAAAAGATTATATAGGTGCAATGTTTGATAAGGGTGTAAAGTCTAAAAATATTCATTTTGTAATTAGTTCTGGTGCTCAAAAAGAGCCTAAAACAGCTGCTATTACTTCTGAACTTAAAAAAATGGGTTATGTAGTTAATTTAGTAACTGCAGAACAAGAGGGGAAATTAGCATTGAAATGTGTGTTGCCAGCTTCTTATTATGATAACTCTTTTGTTGTTGATATTGGTTCTGGTAACACAAAAATCTCCTGGATGGATGGTATAGTTAAATCTGCTGAAGCTCCGGGAGCTAAGTATTATGAGAAAGATTTAAAAGATGCTGCGGTATATGATGAGGTTAAAGCTATTGCTGAAAAAATTCCAGCTGCTAAACGTGAGGTTTGTTTTATTATTGGCGGTGTTCCTTTTGAGTTGGCTAAACAGACTCGTGTTGGTGAAGAAAGATTTACAGTATTGAATAATCCTGAAAAATATAATACGGATAAAGTAAAGATTAAAAGTGGAGTAAATATTTATAAAGCGATCAAATATGCAACTCATTGTGACACCTTCGTGTTTGACTGGGATGCTAACTTTACAATAGGATTCTTGCTTTCGGTTAAGTAAGAACCTTGTTTAAGGTTCCTGAATAAACCAAAGATTATTTAAAACAAAGGGTGACTTATAACGAATAAGTCACCCTTTGTTTTTATATTTTTTAACTTAGAGTCTGTTTAAATTCATACAATGAAAGTAGCTACTTATAATGTAAACGGAATAAATGCACGTCTGCCCGTGTTGCTTCGCTGGCTGGAACAAACTGCACCTGATGTGGTTTGTTTACAGGAACTAAAAGCGCCTCAGGAAAAATTTCCTGAGCAGGCAATACTTGATGCGGGCTATCAGGTGGTCTGGCATGGACAGAAGAGCTGGAATGGTGTGGCTATTTTATCGCGCACTGCGGAGATTACTGAAGTTAAACGGGGATTGCCAGGGGAGCCGGAAGATAGTCCGAGCCGTTATATTGAAGCAAAAATTAATGGGGTTTTGATTGGATGTCTTTATTTGCCAAATGGTAATCCTGTGCCAGGACCAAAATTCGAGTATAAGCTGGAATGGATAGAACGGTTTAAGGTTTATACGGCAGAATTAATTGCAAGTGGAATTCCAGTGATTTTGGCTGGAGATTATAACATTATACCGACTGAGTTGGATGCTTATAAGGCGGAGCGCTGGGTCGAAGATGCGCTGTTCAGACCTGAATCTCGTGAGGCTTTCAAAGCATTGACTTCGCAAGGCTGGACCGATGCGGTAAGAAAGATTCATCCTGAAGAACGGATTTATACGTATTGGGATTATTTCCGTAATGCTTATGGTCGTGATGCAGGATTAAGGATTGACCATTTTTTATTGAGTCCGTCAATTGTCAATCAACTGGCTGCTTGCGGTGTAGATCGCGATGTTCGCGGATGGGAGAAAACAAGTGATCATGGACCGGTTTGGATTCAATTGGAAGGATATTAAATAAATAGAACTCGTTTGATTAAAAGGCTGCTCATTGTATATTTTCTGCAGAGGCGAAAAGCTAGTCATAAGAAAAACCGTACATCGTTGCAATTTTTTATGGTTTTTGATATTTTCTGACAAATTCTACCCAATCCGTGATACTATCTGGAATCAGAACATTTGGAGCAATGCCAACATTATCTAATTTGCGTCTGTTTATTCTGTCTGATCTGAAAGCAGGGTAAGTGACCGTATATAATTTGCAAGGCATTTTTGCAGTTACAATTTCAGTGTAATCAATTGCACCGGAACTGTTTTGGCCAAATAGGGTTACTTTTTTGCTTTGTTCTGCTCTTAGAATAAAGTGTTCGGCGGAACTGGCGCTATTACCATTCATCAGGACTGAAACGCGTTGTGGGCTCTTCAAGACACTATCAAATTTAATCGTATCGGCAGGATAGAGAGGATAGAGTTCACCTAGATGTGCTTTGAGTTGGAGTAAATTTTCTTCTGCCCGTTTTTTGTTCTTTTCGGGAATATCGTTATCTATTATGGAGTAACAATCTTTGATATTGCCTGCTGTAGCCCATACGACTCCTCCATCTGTATAAATAGGATTGGTATAGATATAAGGTAATAGTTTTTCGAAAGTATAAGTCGAACCTCCAGAATTATTTCTGATGTCAATGATCAGGTGTTTACTGTTTTGGAGTGCTGTTTTATTTGCTTCAATAATACTATCTACGGCTTTTTTGTAGTGAATTGCAAAATTGGGCAAGATTATTAAACTCGTTTCCTTATCTAGTATTTTAAATGATGGATTGTAATCTGTTTCTTTTTGGCTACTTGCTTTATTAACTTTTTTAGGGACATTTTTAAACCAGTCTCCATAATAACCAAGATTAAATGTGTCTCCGGTTTTGAGGAACGGGGGATAATATTTAATATGGTTTATGGTTCCATAATATAATACTCTATAACTGTTTCCGGTTTTTTTGATTCGTATTTTTACTTGCCCAGGCATCCAGTTGAGGCTATCTGCTTTAATAATAAAACCAATAAACTCGTTGGGTCTCTGTACAGAATCTTTTACAATTCCAATTTCATAATTACCGCCATCAGAGAACCATATGCCCTCCATTTCGTCAAGTTTATTCTTGTTATGATCCAGATATCTTTTGAAATCCTGCTTATTCCATGAGGTCTTTTCTGCCTTGGTAAAGTAATTTCTGACTTCTTGTTTGGAAGCGTTTTCCTGGATGATAAATGAAAACCCGATGTGTTTGTCTTTAAAGAAGGCTAACCATTCAGTGCAAATGTCCATGCACTGAATTTTATCAGCTGAGTTTGCTGCTTTTTGCAGACTATCAGTGAAAAAGTCAAAGCGTTGTTGTTTGGCAGGAATTACTTTGTCTTTATAACCAGGATAGTTGTTTTTTATTCTTTCAACTACAAACTTGAAGTTATCTCCGCAATTACAGTTCTGGGCTCTAGTTAAAAATGGGATGGAGATTAGAAATATAAACAGGAGCTTTTTCATCTGATACTAACGGATAATTTTTTTATAAATATAAGATATTTTGTTTCTTATTTATCCGTTTGGCACTGCAAATCGAAAGGTATCCTCAGGATCTGTGCCAGATCATGTGAAAATATCCGGGCAAAAAAAAAGCCCCTGAAAGGAGCTTCTAAAAAGTCTTAAATCCTAGAAAGAAAAATCATCATTCTGGCTCTTTACGGCACCTTCATGGTTTTCCGAATATTCGTAGCGTTTTTCAACTACTTCCTGGTGATTCTTGATATAATCAACTGTTTCGTTTAATCCTTCAGCAAACTTCTCAAAATCTTCTTTGTATAAAAAGATCTTATGTTTTACAAATACACCGTCTTCCAGTCTTTTCTTGCTTTCAGTAAGAGTTAAATAATAATCTCCTGAACGTGTTGCTTTAACGTCGAAAAAATAAGTCCTCTTACCGGCCCTTACTTTTTTAGAAAAAACCTCTTCTCTCTCTTTGTTGTCGAATTCTCCCATGTTTGGTATTGCTGTTGGTTTTTGGTTCGGGTAAATATAAAGCATTAATTAGATAAGATCAAAATAGAAATTAAAGAGATTTATTTTCTTCTTCCAATAACTGGTTTTGATACATTTCTTCATAGATTCCATGAAGGCTAATTAGCTCATCATGAGTTCCTTGCTCGGCAATGCGCCCTTCTTCAAGAACTAAAATTTTGTCTGCTTTTTTGATAGTGGAAATCCTGTGAGCAATTAATATGCTGGTCTTTCCTTTCATGACATTACCCAGATTATTTAAGATTTCTTCTTCAGTTTTGGTATCCACCGCAGAAAGACAATCATCGAAAATCAATATTTTGGGCTCTTTTATGAGTGCTCTGGCAATAGATACACGTTGTTTTTGTCCACCAGAAAGGGTAATTCCTCTTTCCCCAAGCATGGTGTCAAATTTCAGTTCAAAATCCATTATATTATGGTATACGGCTGCATTTCTCGCCGCAGTTTCGATTTCCAGATCAGTCACCTGATCTAAACCAAAAGCGATATTATTCTTGATATTATCAGAAAAGAGAAAAACTTCTTGCGGAACGAAACCGACTTGATTTCTGAATGAATTCAGGTTGACCTTTTTTATTGAAGTTCCATCGATCGAAATCTGTCCCGAATCGGTATCATACATCCTCATAATCAAATTGGCCAGTGTCGATTTTCCTGAACCGGTACGGCCAATGATAGCTACAAACTGTCCCGCTTTAATATCAAAACTTACGTCTTGTAGTGCTTTGATTCCTGTGTCCTGATAAGTAAAGCTTACTTGATTGAAATTGATATTTCCGCTAAGATCTTCCACTGGTGCTTCGCCTGTACGGATATCTGGCTGTAATTCCAGGAATTCATTGATTCTTTTTTGAGAAGCTGAAGCCCGCTGAATCAGGGTGGTTACCCAGCCAAGCATAGTTACAGGAAAGGTAAGCTGATTGACATAAACAATGAATTCTGCGATATTACCGGGGGTAATGGAGCCATCAAGTACTTGTTCTCCACCTATATATACAGTTAGGATGGTACTCAGTCCAACTAAAAGAAGCATAGTAGGGTAGAAGAGCGCTTGTACACGTACAAGCCCCATTGCGCTACCTTTATAGGCGTTGCTTTCATTGGCGAAAATTTCTCTGGTGTACTCCTCCCGAACATATGATTTGATAACCCTGATACCTGAAAAACGCTCTTGTACAAAGCTTGACAGACTGGATAACTGTTCCTGAATCTGCTCACTCTTATTATTAATCTGGGTATTCACAAAATAAATGATCACCACGAGTACCGGTAGAGGTAATAAACTGAAAGTCGCTAGTTTGGCATTTACGGAATACATGGAAGTAATAATCAGCAGGAACAAAACGAGCGTATTGATAGCATACATAATTGCAGGACCAACATACATTCTTACTCTGTTTACATCTTCTGTTGCCCGGTTCATTAAATCGCCTGTATTGTTACGACGGTAAAAGCCAAGGCTCAGCTTTTGATAATGTGCATAGATTTCATTCTTCATGTCAAATTCGATATGCCGGGACATTAATATTAAGGTCTGCCGCATAAAAAAGAGGAATAAACCCCTTACTAAATAGAGAATGAGTACCAGTGCACCAAAATATAGAAGACTATAACTGAAAATATCATAAATAATCTGTTGTCTTTCGAAACCGTCAAACAGTCCGTAAATCTGGATGTTTTCAGTAATTAAATTAAAGGCATGGCCAATGACCTGAGCAGGAATTACGCCGAAAATATTAGAGATAATAACGAAAAACACCCCGGGTATGATCCACCATTTATATTTATAGAAATGTTTATTTAAAAAACGAAGGTGCTTCATGTGGCGTAAAGTTAGCCAATTGCACATGATTTTTGAAAACTGTTTGGTTAAAACAATGTAAATAATGTTTTTTATCCTTAGTTTTGCGAGCTGTCTGATAAACGAAATCTTATGTCTGGTAATAGTTCTGCGGTAACCTCAATTTTAGATCAACTAAGTGCTTTAGGACACAAAAAGGTTGTTTTTTGTAATGATCCCGATACCGGCTTAAAAGCCATCATTGCTATTCATGATACTACATTAGGCCCTGCTTTAGGTGGTACAAGGATGTTAAATTATGCTACTGAGACTGAAGCACTGGAAGATGTGCTCCGGTTATCGAGGAGTATGACTTATAAAGCTGCCATTACCGGGCTGAATCTTGGGGGTGGTAAAGCAGTCATCATAGGTGATTCCCGTAAAGGTAAATCTGAAGCGATGATGCGTAGTTATGGTCGTTTTATTCAAAATCTGAACGGTGAATTTATCACTGCTGAAGATGTGGGTACGACAACTAAAGATATGGAGTATATCCGCATGGAAACCAAACATGTGACAGGAGTTCCTGAATCAATTGGTGGTATGGGAGATCCATCTCCAACTACTGCTAAAGGTGTTTTCCTTGGAATAAAAGCTTGCGTTAAAGAAGTTTTTGGAACTGATATGCTGGCTGGACGTTCTGTAGTTGTTCAGGGAATAGGTAATGTGGGAGAACAACTGGTTGAGTTGCTGAGAAATGAAAACGTTGAAGTTTTTATCAGTGATATCAATGAGGAGCGTTTACATCATATCGCAAGAAAATATAAGGCTAAGCCTGTTGAGGCTAATAAAGTATTTGGTCTTGACGTAGATATTTATGCACCATGTGCATTGGGAGCTACAGTTAATGACGTAACGATTCCGAGAATGAAATTTGCGATCATAGCTGGTTCTGCAAATAATCAGCTTGCAGATGAGCAGGTTCATGGTAAATTGCTTTTGGAAAAGAATATACTTTTTGCACCGGATTACCTGATTAATGCTGGTGGTTTGATCAATTGCTATTCGGAATTGACAGGCTTCGGCAGAAAACGGACCATGCAATTGACAGAAAATATCTACCAGGCAACACGCAATGTGATTAAATTGTCCAAGGCAGAAAATATCCCAACTATCCTGGCAGCAAACAGGATTGCAGAACAAAGAATAATAGACATCAAAAAAATAAAATCATCATTTTAATAACCGGTATATTACCAACTCGTTCTTACATTCATGTTAAATAGAAGGCACCTACGAATTAAAGTCCTGCAAAACATTTTTGCGTGGCAAATGACAGACAAAAAGGATCTACTTTCTGCAAAGAAAGAATTGATGCACAGTATTGATAATGTTTATGAAATGTACGTCAGAATGCTGGCATTACTTTCTGAAATTACTGAATACACATCAGTGGATGCTATTGAAAGAGCTAACAAGCACTTTCCTACTGCTGAGGATTTGAATCCTAACAAGAAATTACTGCGCAACAAATTTATTGTCATGCTGCAGGAAAATCCTGAATTTAAATCGGCTGTAAACAAATACCAGATCAACTGGCATGCAGATCCTGAATTCATCAAAACAATCTACAATAAGCTTAAAGCTACTCCTGAGTACATTGCTTATCTGGAAGATGCAGATGATAGTCTTGAAGGATCAAAAGAAATTATCAAATTTATCTTTAGAAAAATCATTCTGAAGAGTCAGAATATTATTCAGGCTTTTGAAGATAAGTTTATAAACTGGCCGGTAGATAAAGAAGTGATGCAAGGTATGGTTGCAAAAACACTGAAAAATTTTACTTCAGAAGATCCATTCAAGAATAAGCTTACTCCAATTAGTGCAGACTGGAAAGAGGATAGCAAATTTGTAGAAGATCTTTTTACCTATACACTGAAAAATAATACTGAATACCAGAATTTAATTGCTGAACGTACTAAAAACTGGGAATCTGAACGTATTGCATTAATGGATACTATCCTGATGAAGATGGCGATTTGTGAGTTGATGAATTTCCCTTCAATTCCGGTTAAAGTGACCATCAATGAGTATCTTGACTTATCAAAAGATTACAGTACTCCGAAAAGTAATTCATTTATTAACGGTATATTAGACAAAATTTTAGGCGATTTAAAGCGTACGAACAGTATCAAGAAAATTGGCCGCGGATTAATAGAAGAATAAAAAATCATATTAATGAAGAAGATCTTTTTACTTGCATTTACAGCAGTATCATTAGCTGCATGCCAACAAACAAAACCTACCGCTGCTGCTGATAGTGTAGCTAAAACCGCTGTTACTTCAGTAGTCGCTTCACCAGATGCACCGGTGATGAGCTTTGAAAAAGGAATGTATAACTTCGGGAAAATTGTACAGGGGGAATCAATACATTACGAATTCAAGTTCAAAAACACAGGGAAAAGCCCGCTGATTGTTACCAATGCAACGGCAACTTGTGGCTGTACTATTCCGGAAAAACCAGAAGCACCAATTAAACCAGGTGGCGAAGGCGTGATTAAAGTAGTATTTAACAGTGCTGGTAAAATGGGAATGCAAGATAAAGTGATTACAATTACCTCAAACGGTAATCCTTCGACAAGCGAAGTTCACCTGATTGGTGAGGTTAAAGAACGAACATAATTATATAATAATACAATCAATATGACATTAACAGTAATTTTAGATGCTGCTGCCGGCGGAAGCAGTATGTTAAGTACCTTGGTTCCAATGGTATTAATCATGGTAGTTTTCTATTTCTTCATGATCAGACCACAAGTTAAAAAGGCTAAAGATCACAAGAAATTAGTTGCTGACTTGAAAAAAGGCGATAAAATAGTTACTACTGCTGGTATCCATGGCAGAATCGTAGATATGAATGAACTTACTTTCTTAATCGAAGTTGAAGGCGGCACTAAAATCCGTTTTGACAAGTCTGCAATTTCATTGGATGCAACTAAAGCATCTACTGAATTGCCTAAGGCTTAATTCGTTAACAGACATTATAAGCCGCTCCATTATTTGGTGCGGCTTTTTTGTTTTATTAAATTTGATTACTTTACAGCCATGCCATTCATTAAACTGACAAAAATAGAGCAAAAGCGCTTTTTGGTATTGATCACTTGCGTGCTTCTGGCAATTGCGGGATGGCTTTTTCTGGCATTAAACAATAAATATGTTTATACGGCCAAAACAGTTTTGATTTATAAAAATTTTCCTCAGAAAAAGGCTTTTCATCCTTTGCAGTCAGATACAGTGGATTTATTGGTTGAAGGAACTGGCTGGCAATTGTTATTTGCTCGTTTAAGGGTGAATCCGCAGTTTATCAGTATTAGTCTTGATAAGTTGAATAACAGGAATTATATTCTTTTTTCAGAACAGTTATATAGTGTAAATAATCAGCTGGAAACTTCGCAGAAAATTATCTCTGTCCGCCCGGATACTTTATATTTTGATTTCTCTAAACGGACAGTCAAAAGAGTTCCAGTTAAATTAGTGTCTAACCTGTCTTTTACCAAACAGTTTGGTATTTCTGATGTGATTCAGTGTACGCCTAATTATGTAACTGTATCCGGCCCGCAGGAAGAGCTGGAAAAGATTAGTGAATGGAAGACGGATACTTTAATTCTTCGCGATATTCAGAATCAGGCGGTCACCAGGGTTGCAATGAAGCAGAATTTACTCAAGAATGTAAATATATTTCCTGCCAGTGTTGAAGTTAAACTACCTGTAGATGAGTTTACTGAAAAAACACTGGAAGTGCCATTGAAGATTATCAATAACAATGAATACTATAATGTTAAACTCTACCCGAAAAAGGTAAAGATCACCTTTATGGTTGCTTTGTCCAGTTATCAGCAGGTCAATGAAGATTTCATCGAAGCTGTAGTGGATCTGAATGAATGGAAGTTAAAACACCATGCGCAGCTGAGTGTAAAATTAATGCGCTTTCCTGATTACTGCAGGAAAGTCAGAATGGATCCGGAGAAAATTGACTTTATCATAGAAAAATAATGATTAAGATAGGGATTACTGGTGGTATAGGAAGTGGTAAAACCACGGTTTGCAGAATATTTGAAAAATTGGGTATTCCTGTATTTTATGCGGATACTGTGGCTAAAGAAATTATGATAACTGACCCGGTGTTGAGGGAAGGGATTATTGCTGCTTTTGGAAAAGAGAGTTATGAGCTGTCGGGAAAATTGAATAATAAATATATCGCACAGCTTGTATTCAATGATAAGCAAGAGCTGGAAAAACTGAATGGTCTGGTTCATCCAGCAGTATTCAGGGCATTTGAGAGCTGGCTGGAAACTGTACCTGCCGATGTTCCTTATACTTTAAAGGAAGCAGCCCTTTTATTTGAGAGTGGTTCTTATCAAATGTGTGATAGGAGTATTTTGGTGACCGCACCTGCGGATGTTAAAATACAGCGTGTAATGGAGCGTGACGGGGTAACCAGGGAGCAAGTCATAGCTAGAATGGATAAGCAGTTAAGTGATGATGAAAAGAATAAAATGGCCGATTTTGTGATTACGAATGACGAAAGCCAACCGGTGATACTCCAGGTACTGGAGCTTCACCATCAATTTATAAACCTTACAAAATAAATGATATTAGAGGATTTTTTAGTGCCAACGAAAATTGGACTGTATTGCGCTTATGGCAATTTTTACCTTGACCCGAAAGAAATGGTAAAGGATGCGGTAATTTCACATGCACATGGTGATCATGCAGTTAGTGGTAACTTTAATGTGTATTGTACTGAAGCGACCTCGTTATTCATGATACAACGTTATAAGAAGTTTGCCGCTGGTGAATTTCATCTTTATGCTTTTCATACTGAATTTATACTCAATGGTGTGAAGATCAGCTTTATTCCTGCTGGTCATATATTAGGCTCAGCATTGGTGATGATGGAATATAAAGGGGTGAAGTATTTATATACTGGTGATTATAAATTACAACCGGACACAACTTGTGAGCCAATAGAATTTGCAGAAGCTGATGTACTGATTACTGAAACTACTTTTGCGAATCCGGACACTAAACATCCGGATGTAGAACTGGAGATCAAAAAGCTAAATTCAACTACGAGTAATATCATGCTGGGTGCTTATGCTTTAGGTAAAAGTCAGCGTTTGATTAAATTGATTAGTGACCACTGTCCGCAAAGGAGAATCCTGGTACACCATAGTATCCTTCCATTCGTGAAAATTTATGAACAAATGGGAATTGATATGGGGAAATATGAGGTTTACGATCGGAAGGTGATGAAAAACACTAAAACTGATATGATTTATCTTGTTCCGCCTCTAGTTTACAGAAGTTATATCAGAGCGGTGAATGTAATCCGGGTTTTTGCTACTGGATGGAAACATTTACAGCATAATAATGAGTTGCAGTTGTTTATTTCTGATCATGTGGATTGGGATGATATTATTTATACTATAGACAAAATCAAGCCAAAAGAGATCTGGACTACACATGGGAGTGGGATTCAGCTGAAAAGTTATTTTACAAACATTATTACTGTTAAATTGCTTAACTAATGACACAGAGTGCCGATTACTATTTCAATGAAGATGGGCTGATGGTTTTTACTGAAGCATACCATCTTAAACGTGGTTATTGCTGTAAGAATGGCTGTAAACACTGTCCCTGGAAATACGGCAGAAAGAAGAAAGATGGTAATGATAATGAATTAACTAAAGAAAAATAGATCAACTGATGCAGCTGCAGAAAGAAAAAAAAGCTCCCCGTTATGAAAGTGCATTCCATGAAACTATGGTAAATGTTGCTTTCACGCAGAATTGGTGCAATGAACAGGTGAAACAGGCGGTTTCATCTTATGAAATTACAAATCAGCAGTTCAATGTGCTGAGAATATTGCGTGGCCAATACCCGAATCCTTCTACTATCAATTTATTGAAATACAGAATGCTGGATAAAATGTGTGATGCGTCCAGAATAGTAGACCGCTTGGTACAGAAGGAGTTGATTTGTAAAAAAATCAATCCTTATGATAAACGAGCGGTAGATATTCTGATTAATGAGAAGGGGCTCGCACTGCTTAAAAAAATGGATAGGGAAATGGATTTATCTGCCGTCCTTTCTGGTAATTTAACCAGGCAGGAAGCTGAACTGTTAACTTCGTTACTGGAAAAAGCCAGAGGCGATGATTGAGCTGGTCTAATGGCTGTGTCTTGAGGTGTAAAACCCAATCAGTGCAATTGCAATTCCAAGTAAGACAGCCATCATTTTTCGCTTTGAAACTTTATGATCTACGCTGGATTCGAATAAAATAGTGGTTGAGATATGTAAAAATATCCCGATCACAATTCCCATCATTTTATGGAAGTAAATTTCAATACCTCCAATACTTCCTGTACTGATCCCATTGCTGACCCAAAAACCAAGTGGAGCCATAATTGCAAAAATGGCCAGATAAAAGATGATTCCTCCTGGTTTGAATTTATTTTGCATCAATATACTCGCCAAAGCAAAAGCGGCGGGAATATGGTGTAAAGAGATACCGAATATCAAAGCGTTATGCTGGTCTGCGGCAAGAGGCATTCCTTCTAGAAAAGCATGTAAACATAAGCTGATCATGATTCCGTAAGGAAAAATCTGGGTGTCACTGTGTTTGTGGATATGGCCGTGTTCTACTCCTTCAGAAAACTGTTCCAGTAAGATTTGTAAAAGGAATCCAACCAGAATGTATATACCAATTTGGGCGTGATCCGGACCGCTATAGGCATCCGGTATCAAGTGCAGTACGGTAATTGCAAATAAGTAGGCTCCGCTGAATGATAGTATCAGCTTTAGTAATTGTGATTTATCACTTTTTACTAAAAATATAGAGAGCCCTCCAAAAAAGGCGCAAAAGAATAGTATTAAGATTTTCCAAACTTCCATTAAGGTACTGGTTGTAATTTTTTATAAAGCAGAGCTACTAAAATCCCGATAGTTGAACCCAAAGCAGCTCCTGCAATGGTATCTATCGGGTAGTGTACGCCAACATATATTTGTGCAAAAGAAATAATAAATGCCCAGGCAAGGCCAATTGGCAGGATGGGTTTCCATTTCGGATAGAAAACCACAATCATAAACACAGCGATACCAAAGTGGTTGGTTGCATGTGCTGAAGGGAAACTATATCCGCTGCCACAGGGTACTCGGTGAATGATGTCGTTAACGAGACTGGGTTCATTACAAGGTCTTAATCTGCTGACAAAGGGTTTAATGAACCTGGAGGAGATCAGATCACCTAAGGCGAAAGTCAAGAGGATACCGCCAATGATATACCAGCCTCTTTTTTTATATTCTTTGAAGCAGAAAATGATAATAAAGAGGTATAACGGAGCCCAGAAGAAACGATTGCGCATCAGTGGGAGAAACCAGTCAAAAAAGCCATTGGAAAGTCCTCTGTGAATTTTTAGAAACAGTTCTACATCAAAGGTATGTAAGCTTTCTATCATGCTTTTTTACAAACAAGGATTAACCTGTCGGATTTGGCCTGGTCAAAGGCTTCCAGGTTATAGCTCCCGAAAGTATCAACGATGGTTAACCCGCTTTTTTCAAACATACGCTCAAAATCTGCTAATGTGAATGCCTGTACACGTTCTTCAAAGGCATAATGTTTACTCTTATGCTCGAAGTTGATATGTTTAATGATCTTTCCTTCTGCCACGAATTTATGAAGATCAAAATCTATTCCTTCTACAGTTTTTGTTTCTCTGTGGGTCAGGTTACTGATGATTTTCTGTGTGTTGAAATAATCAATAACTACTGTTCCATCTTCTTTGATACTTTTTCTGAAAGATTTCAATGCATTTACATGGTCTTTTTCTGTATCAAAGTATCCGAAACTGGTGAACAGGTTCAGTGCAATATCATAATAATTGATGTAACCCAGTTTACGCATATCATGCACAAAGAAGTGCAGATGTTTTTGTTCAAACTGTTTAGCATACTTTATACTTTGTTCAGAAAGATCAATCCCAGTAACATCAAATCCTTTTTTATTTAAATAAACGGCATGACGGCCTCTTCCACAAGCTATATCGAGTATACGGGAATGCAATGCTGGTTTTAAATAAGCAGTCAGGTTATCAATTAAAAACTCTGCTTCAGCGTCATTACGCTGACTATATAAAATATGATAATAGGGAGAATTGAACCAATACTGAAACCACTTTCGTTGCATAAAGACTGTCTTAATTTAAAAAAACAAATATAGTGATTAGGAATGCAACTGGGTGGATAATCAGCTCAATTATCTTGATGGCTGTTTAATATTAATGTAATAATCTTTTTCATATTGCTGGAAACAGATGCTTATTATGATAGCCCCTTCTTAAATTTTTACTATTTTTGGAAAACAAAATTCATAGCAGTTGACACTTATAAAATCTATTTCAGGAATCAGGGGAACTATCGGCGGAATCGCTGGAAATGGGCTAACACCTATTGATATAGTGAAATTTACCGCGGCTTATGGCTCGTGGGTAATTAAAAATACGAATATTAAAAAAATCGTACTCGGACGGGATGCACGCATCTCGGGAGATATGGTGAATAATCTGGTAACTGGTACTTTACAGGGATTAGGTATTGAAGTCATAGACTTAGGTTTATCGACTACTCCTACTGTAGAAATTGCTGTTCCAATGGAAAAAGCAGGTGGTGGAATTATTCTGACGGCCAGCCATAATCCTAAACAATGGAATGCCTTGAAACTCTTAAATGAGAAAGGTGAATTTATCAATGATGAAAATGGTAAGGAAGTATTAGAAATTGCTGAAAGAGCAGATTTCTCTTTTGCTGAAGTGAATGACCTGGGGAAAGTTATTTATGATGATTCTTATCTTAAAAAACATATCGATGTAATTCTTGCTTTACCCCTGGTTGATGTTGAATTGATCAAAAAAGCGAATTTTAAAATTGCGATTGACTGTGTAAATTCTACGGGAGGTATTTTTATCCCTGCGCTGTTAAAAGCATTAGGGGTGAAAACAGTATTTGAATTATACTGTGAGCCTAATGGTGAGTTCCCGCATAATCCGGAACCATTGCCAGAAAACCTGACTGAAATTGCGAAAGTAGTACAAAGTAAACAGGCGGATCTGGGTATCGTTGTGGATCCAGATGTAGACCGTTTATGTTTTGTATGTGAAGACGGTACTATGTTTGGGGAGGAATACACTTTGGTGGCGGTAGCGGATTACATCCTTAAAAATCAAAAGGGTAATACGGTTTCTAACCTGTCATCTACAAGAGCTTTAAAAGATGTTACACTGAGAGCAGGTGGAGAATACCATGCTGCAGCTGTAGGTGAAGTAAATGTGGTTAACCAAATGAAGGCAACGAATGCAATTATTGGTGGTGAAGGTAATGGTGGTATTATTTACCCTGAATTGCATTATGGCCGTGATGCTTTGGTTGGAATCGCTTTGTTTTTAACGCATCTGGCTAAATTTGGAAAATCTGTATCCTTGTTAAGAAGCAGCTATCCGAATTATCATATTTCGAAGAATAAGATAACACTAACTCCTGAAATGGATATTGATGCTTTGTTGGTTAAGGTAAAGGAAAAGTATAAAAGCCAGCCAAACAGTACGATTGATGGATTAAAAATAGAGTTTGATAATGAGTGGGTTCACTTGCGCAGATCAAATACAGAACCAATTATCCGTATCTACAGTGAGGCGGAAAATGAAACTGTAGCTGAAAATCTGGCGAACAAAATAATATCAGACATCAAAGAAATTTTAAAATTGAATTAATACAGATGAACAGGATCTATTTAGATAATGCTGCAACAACGCCTCTTGACAAAGAGGTGATGGCTGAAATGATTAATGTGATGGAGAATTACTATGGTAATCCATCTTCAATTCATGCGCAGGGCCGTGAGGTACGTACATTGGTAGAGAAGGCCCGTAAGACTGTAGCTGGTTTACTGAATGCGACACCTGCTGAGATCTTTTTCACATCGGGTGGAACCGAGGCTGATAATACAGCTATTCGTTGTGGTATTGCTGCTTTTGGAATTAAACATGCGATTACTTCAAAAATTGAGCATCATGCGGTAGAGCACACATTGGGTCAATTGTTAAAAGACGGGGTTATTGACAAGCTTAGTTTTGTAAATATTGATACGAAAGGTAATGTTGATTATGACCATCTGGAGCAGCTGCTAAAGGATAATTCACGTTCATTTGTCTCTTTAATGCATGCAAATAATGAATTAGCCACCCTGACTGATATGGAAAAGGTTGGTGATATCTGCGAACGTTATGAAGCAATTTATCATTGTGATACTGTACAGACTATGGGGCATTACGTACATGATGTCAGAAAGATAAAAGCGCACTTTATTGTTTGTGCGGCGCATAAATTGCACGGTCCGAAAGGAGTGGGCTTTTTATTTGTAAACCATGCTGTGAAAATCAGTCCAATGATTTTTGGAGGGGCACAAGAGCGTAATATGCGTGGTGGAACAGAAAATGTATATGGAATTGTAGGTCTGGCTAAAGCATTGGAAATGGCATATGAACATATGGCAGAACATCAGGCTTATATCCAGGAACTTAAAACTTACATGAAAGATCGCCTGGTTACAGAAATTCCTGCGATTACTTTTAATGGCGAAACTGATCCGGAGAAAAGTTTATATACCGTATTGAATGTGTCATTCCCGGCAATGGATATGTCTGATATGTTGTTGTTTAATCTGGATATTAATGGGATCTCTGCCTCTGGCGGCAGTGCCTGTTCTTCTGGTTCTAATATCGGTTCACATGTACTTACTGCTGTAGGTATCGATCCTGATCGTCCATCGGTTAGGTTCTCTTTCAGTAAATACAATACGAAAGAGGAAATCGATTATGTGATAGAAAAAGTGAAACATATTGTGGAGCAGAATATCACAGTCTAACAATTTATTTATGGAGGAAAAGCTCTGGCCAGCGGTCAGAGCTTTTTTTTTAACTGATTAATTATGCATTACTTATCAATAGAGAACCATAAAAGTTCATATCTGTCCTTTGTAGAAGAATTATACCATTCTGCTTTTCCATTAGAAGAAAGAAGGAACTGGGAACAATTAGTGAAAATGATTGGGACGGTTCCGGAAATGTCTTTTCAAGTGATTATAGCAGAAGAAAAAGCAATTGGTTTTATCATTAGCTGGACTTTTGAGAAATGGTGTTTTGTTGAACACCTGGCTATTGATCCTGTTAACAGGGGGAAGAAGTATGGAGAGCGGGTTATGAAAGACTTTTTGGTAAAAGGTAAGTTATTACTGGAAGTAGAACCGCCATTATCTGTGGATTCAATACGCAGAGTTAGTTTTTATGAAAGACTAGGGCTGGTTTCATTGCCCTTTGATTATTTGCAGCCTTCGTACCATGATTCACATGTATCACATGCTTTGGTCTTGATGACTAATGTGGCGGAAAGAGAAGAATTATATTTCAATGAAATTATCCGTGTTGTTAAAAAACAGGTTTACTTATATCATCCGCTGGCGAGGTAATTGTTGTCTTTGAAAGATCATCTGATTTTGTGGTGAGATATTCTAAATCGTATCTTCTCTGGCTTGTTAAGCCTTGGTGATTATAAATAGAAAGCCCTGATTCAATAGTTGATTCAGGTTTTTTTGTTTAGAGCCGGAACCGGCAGTGTTATATCCTGTAAATATTACCGGATTAATTTGGCTGTTTACGTTTTCTCCATTACATTAGAGGTTAGATTTAGTTTTTACTTGAAAAGTATGATAAGGGTTTATTGATTTGCTAAATCGTTTTTAATGCGATAACCATATATAAACAGTATCCGGACTTTAGCTATAACCGGCCTAATATTATAAACCACACAACAAATGATGAAATATTTCTTATCAGCGTTACTTATTTCTGCAGCGATGCCGGTACTGGCACAGCAGACAGGTAAGTTGACAGATCCGGTAGACTGGGTTAATCCACTCATGGGGACTGCGAGTAAACCCAGCTTGTCTAATGGTAATACTTATCCTACTATTGCAGTTCCATGGGGAATGAATTTCTGGACTCCTCAGACCGGTAAAATGGGAGATGGATGGGCTTATACTTATGATGCCGACAAGATCAGGGGATTCAAACAGACACATCAGCCTTCTCCATGGATGAACGACTATGGACAGTTTTCTGTAATGCCTGTGACTGGGAAAATGAAGTTTAACCAGGATGACCGCGCAAGCTGGTTTTCTCATAAAGCTGAAATAGTAAAACCATATTATTACAGTGTTTATCTGGCTGATGCCGATGTGACTACTGAAATTACACCTACAGAAAGAGCAGCACAGTTCCGTTTTACTTTTCCTAAATCAGATAGTTCTTATGTTGTAATTGATGCTTTTGATAAAGGATCTTATATTAAGGTTATCCCTAAGGAAAGAAAAATTATAGGTTACAGTACACGTTATGCGAGTGGTCCACTGCCAGCAAACTTTAAGAACTATTTCGTTATCTATTTTGATAAGGCGATTACTTCTGCAAACACCTGGCATGGAAATGCGCTGGCAAAAGATACACTGGAGCTGAAAAGTGATCATTCTGGTGCTATAGTAGGTTTTAAGACTGAAAAGGGAGAAAAAGTTGGGATGAAGGTAGCCTCTTCTTTTATCAGTGTGGAACAGGCGGAGATTAGTTTAAAGAGAGAACTTGCTAATGATACTTTTGAGGCCACACAGCAGAAATCAAGAGCGGTATGGAATAAGACCTTAAGTAAGATTTCTATAGAAGGTGGAACTGTTGATCAGACACGTACTTTTTACTCGAGTTTGTATCGGACTTTGTTTTTTCCGAATAAGTTATACGAGATAGATGCAAAAAATAAAATTGTTCACTGGAGTCCTTATAATGGTAAGACCATGCCGGGCTATATGTTTGCGGGTACAGGATTCTGGGATACATTCAGAGCATTATATCCGTTTTTAAACCTGGTTTATCCTGCGATCAATAAAGAAATGCAGGAAGGCTTAGCGAATGATTATAAAGAGGGGGGCTGGTTGCCTGAATGGTCGAGTCCGGGATATGCGAACTGTATGATAGGCAATAATTCGGCCTCTGTAGTGGCAGATGCTTATATTAAAGGTCTTCGCGGATATGATATTGAAACTTTGTATGAAGCGCTTAAACATGGAGCAAATAATGAAGGGCCAAATGAAGCAGTAGGCAGGGCAGGTGTGAAGTATTATAATGAGCTTGGTTATGTGCCTTATGATGTGAAACTAAATGAAAATGCAGCAAGAACTTTAGAATACGCTTACGATGATTTCACTATTTATCAATTGGGCAGAGCATTGAAAAAGCCAGCTGCTGAAATTGATATTTATGGTAAAAGAGCGATGAACTATAAAAACCTTTTCGATCCTTCGACAGGTTTAATGCGTGGAAAGAATAAGGATGGGTCATTTCAATCACCGTTTAATCCATTTAAATGGGGAGATGCTTTTACCGAAGGAAATAGCTGGCATTATTCCTGGTCAGTTTTTCAGGATATAAATGGATTAGTAGGACTAATGGGTGGGAAGAACAAGTTTGTAGAAAAACTAGATTCTGTGTTTACTATGCCTCCGGTTTTTGATGCCAGTTATTATGGCTCTGTGATCCATGAAATCAGGGAAATGCAAATTGCCAATATGGGACAGTATGCACATGGAAATCAACCTATACAGCACATGATTTATTTATATAACTATGCCGGACAACCATGGAAAGCACAATACTGGGTTAGAGAAACCATGAACAAGTTATATAAGGCTACACCTGATGGATATTGCGGAGATGAGGATAACGGGCAGACTTCTGCATGGTATGTTTTCTCTTCGCTTGGTTTTTATCCGGTTACGCCAGCTACAGATCAATATGTAATTGGTGCGCCGTTGTTCAGAAAAGTAACATTGAATCTGGATAACGGGAAACAAGTTGTGATCAATGCTGCTTCAAATAGTGCTGATAACAAGTATATCAATTCATTGAAATACAATGGTAAAGATTATGATAAAAACTGGTTAAGCCATAGCGATCTGGTAAAGGGAGCAACGCTTGATTTCGATATGACTTCAACCCCTAATAAACAGAGAGGAGTTGTGGAAGCAGATTTTCCTTATTCGATGTCAACGGAGAAAAAGTAAAGAAGAGAACTCCCGTAGAATTTAGTACACGGGTGTTTTATATTAAAGGTCCGATAATTTCATTTGATAAAATGAGATTATCGGACCTTTTTCTTTTAGAGTCATTAAAAAGCTTATGTATTCTCTTGTTTTAGAATTATTTATGAATATTATTGGAGCCTGTAGTTAATTTAAATTAACTACAGGTATTTGTATGGTTTAAATTATTGATTAATTAATTTTTTAGCATTAATTTATTGGTTTGTTGTGTTAATTTTATTTTACTAATAGTATTGATATTTCATTTTATATGTTTAATATTGAGTACACAAATGAAACCATTGTATGAAAAAATTATTAACATTAGCGATGCTATGTGCATCCGCTATAGCAGTGAATGCACAAACTGAAAAGGGGAAGGTTATTTTAGGAGGAACTATAGGTTACTCTGAGAGTAAAAACGAAAACCTTCTGTATAACAGTACACAAACCAATTTAGATTTACTCCCTACTGCGGGATATTTTGTACGGGATAATCTTGCACTTGGACTCGGCGCTGGTTATTCAAGATATTCGCTGGAGCAGAAGTCAGCCGAATCGGATTTTTATAATGTTAAAACCACTACGGATTATTTTATGGTAAGCCCTTTTGTTCGTCATTATGTTAATATATCGGAGAAATTCAAATTCTTCAGTCAGCTTTCTGTACCAATGAAGTGGGGAAATTCGAAGGTAGTTCCAAAGGAGGGAGTAGCAGATGATACCAATACATTCAAATCTAAAAATACCTCAATTGGTGTAAGCATAGAGCCAGGTCTGGCCTATTTTCCAACTAAAAAGATCGGTATACAGCTTTCTGTAAATGGACTTTCTTATGTATGGAATAAAAGAGTAAATAAGATGAATAATTCTTTAGATAAGGGCGATAAGGATAATGCCTTTAATTTAGGAACTAATTTTCTTGCTCCGAGAATTGGTATTCAGTTTCATTTTTAGCACTTTATCTGCAGCATATGAAAAAAACAGCAGTAATTTTTATTGCCTTTATAGCAATATCAACCAGTTGTATAGCGCAAACTGAAAAGGGGAAAATATTTTTGGGTGGATCTTTCGAAATTAGTTCTAAAAAATCCGGGATAATAACTAAAAACTCAACTTCATTTGGAGTTAATCCTAACATAGGTTTCTTTGTTGCCAATAATCTGGTTATTGGAACCGGAATAGGATTTGTACATTCAAATCTTCAACCAATTATTTCTCCGAATCCTAATGTTTCCTGGTCTATGGGGAGTAAATCAGATGTTATCAATGTCAGACCATTTGCAAGATACTATGTCACACTGACACCAGCAATTAAGTTTTTTAGCGAAGCAGGAGTTTTAATGAACTGGAGAAAATCTAGATCTATTGATCGGGACGGAACAGTTTCGCCGGAAAAATTAAGCAGTAATTTTTATTCAGCAGCTTTATCACCTGGTTTTGCGGTATTTCCATCTAAAAAGATTGGAATTGAACTGATGTTTACAGGATTTCAGTTTTTGAAGCAGAATGACGAATATCAAAAAGATGTGAAGAGCCATTTCAAGTCCTTTAATATTGGAGCTGACTTTTTTAATCCACGTTTAGGATTGCAGTTCTATTTGTAATCAACGGTACCGCTTTTATGAGCAAAGAAAAATCCCCTGCAGAAAAGAAAGCGTTCAAGCTATCTTTCTACAGGGGATTTCTTATGTTATATTAATTTCTAGTTCTTCACCATTTTAAGGAAAGTAGCCAATTTCGCTTTCATGCCTCTGCGGTCTACAATAAAGTCAAGGAAACCATGTTCTTGCACAAATTCTGCGGTTTGGAAACCTTTAGGTAAATCTTTTTTGATAGTTTCTTTAATTACCCTCGGACCGGCAAATCCGATCAGTGCGCCCGGTTCTGCGATGTTAATATCGCCAAGCATAGCATAAGATGCGGTAACACCTCCTGTAGTTGGATCAGTTAATAAAGATATATAAGGTATTTTCGCTTGATTCAGCAAAGCCAATTTAGCCGATGTTTTAGCCATTTGCATTAATGAAAATGCAGCTTCCATCATTCTGGCTCCTCCAGATTTGGAGATCATTAGAAATGGGATTTTATGTTTAATACTGTAATCGATTGATCTTGCAATCTTTTCTCCTACAACAGAACCCATTGAACCACCAATGAAATTGAAATCCATACAGGCAATTACCAGGTCTTCACCTTCTATTTTACCTACTCCTGAACGGATAGCGTCTTTCAGGCCTGTTTTAGCCATGGTATCAACTAAGCGTTCTGTATAAGGTTTACTGTCAGTAAAGTTCAATGGATCTCCAGAAGTCAGATCTGCAAAAAGCTCTTTGAATTCATTGTTATCAAATAATACTTGAAAATATTCTTTGGAACCAACTCTCAAATGATAATCACAATAGTGACAAACGTATTTATTTTCTATAAGATCTGCGCTGTGTAATGCTTTTTTGCAATTAGGACACTTGTTCCATAAGCCATCCGGCGCTTCTTTTTTTTCTTCTGTCAGCGTACTGATACCTTTTTTTTCTCTCTTAAACCAAGCCATGTTATTCGTTGAAAAATGCGATTACAAAGAAACGAAAAAAAATCAGAACCGCTTTACCTAGATTTCGTATAAATTGCATAGTGTTTTAAATATTTATTAATCTCAAAAAGCCAGGTAAGCTGCTGTAGCTTTCCTGCTGAATGACGTTAGCTTTATACCGGTGAAAATAATACCTTCTTAGGTTTGCCCGGGCTAATATTTTTCCTAACTTCGGCATACATAAAATCTAATAACAATGAGTTTAAAAGGCTATAAAGGCGTAATTTACGGAGATGCCGTTCAGGAATTATTTGAGCAGGCTAAAAAACATCAGTTTGCATTGCCTGCAGTTAATGTTACCGGAACAAATACAATCAACGCGGTTATGGAAACTGCTAAAGCGGTGAATTCACCAGTCATGATCCAGTTATCAAATGGTGGCGCGCAGTTTTATGCAGGTAAGACATTAAATAATGATAACTTAAATGCATGTGTATTGGGCGCAGTATCTGCAGCAAAACATGTTCATTTATTAGCGGAACATTATGGTGTTGCGGTAGTATTACATACTGACCATGCTGCTAAAAAATTATTGCCATGGATTGACGGTCTTTTAGATCACGGAGAAAAATTCTTTGCTGAAACTGGTAAACCATTGTTCTCTTCACATATGCTTGATCTTTCTGAAGAATCAATTGAAGAAAACATGGAGATCTCAGCTAAATATTTAGCACGTATGGCTAAAATGGGCATGACTATCGAAATTGAGCTGGGTGTAACTGGTGGTGAAGAAGATGGTGTAGATAACAGTGATGTAGATAGTTCTAAATTATATACTCAACCTTCTGAAGTAGCTTATGCTTATGAAGAATTGAGTAAAGTAAGTGATAAATTTACTGTAGCGGCAGCTTTTGGTAATGTACACGGTGTTTATAAACCAGGTAACGTTAAATTGCAGCCGGTAATTCTTAAAAATTCTCAGGATTATATCAAAGAGAAATTAGGATTAACAGCAGAAAAACCCATCAACTTTGTATTCCATGGTGGATCAGGTTCTTCTCAGGAAGAAATCAGAGAAGCTATTTCTTATGGTGCAATCAAAATGAACATTGATACCGATATGCAATGGGCATTATGGGAAGGCGTATTGGATTATTACAAAGCAAATGAAGCTTATCTTCAGGGACAAATTGGAAATCCTGATGGAGATGATAAACCAAATAAAAAATATTATGATCCTCGTGTTTGGTTGCGCAAAGGAGAAGAAGCTTTTGTTAAACGTTTAACTCAGGCTTTTGAAGATTTGAACTGCAGAAACGCAAGTGATAAATTGTAATTCGAAAGAGAACTCTTTAAAAGCGCTTCAGGATTAATCCTGAAGCGCTTTTTTTGTGGTGTATTTTTGTTAATTCTCAGATTAAATTGGGTTTTTATTAGGAACTTTAGTTGTAAAAATATAACTATGAAATCAACAGAAAATAAAAATAACTTGTTTGAACGGTTCTCGAATGCGGCAACAAGATTTACTGGTAGTTCTTCTGCGTTTATTATCGCTTTGCTGATTGTAATTGTATGGGGGATCAGTGGTCCGATTTTTCATTATTCAGAGACCTGGCAGCTGGTCATCAACACAGGGACAACAATAATTACTTTCCTAATGGTCTTCTTAATTCAGAAAGCTCAGAATAAGGATGGAAAAGCAATACAGTTGAAGTTGAATGAGCTACTTGCTGCACATGAACGGGCAAGTAACAGGATGGTAGATATTGAAGACCTGACTGAAGCGGAACTGGATCAGTTACATAAGTTCTATGTCAAATTATCGGCGCTTGCAAAACAAGAGACCGATATTCATTGTTCTCATTCCATTGATGCTGCGCAAGAAATCAGCTTAATCAAAGCGAAGCATTTATTTAAACCTAAAAATCATGGAACTACTTCAGGTAAATAAAATAAGAACGCAGGAAGAACTGGAAAGTGCATTTGCGATTCGCAAACAAGTATTTGTTGAAGAACAAGGGTGTCCGCCTGAGCTGGAATGGGAGAATGAGGATGTTTCTCATCATTTTCTTGCTTTAATGGATAATCATCCTTGTGGTGCCTGCCGGTGGAGAAAAACTGATAAAGGATATAAACTGGAACGTTTTGCTGTATTAAAAGAATACAGGGGGAAAAGAGTAGGGCAGGCCCTGGTTGCCGCTGCATTAGCAGATATACCGGATAGTGCCAATGATATCTATTTAAACGCGCAGGTGGAAGCAGTTAGCCTGTATGCAAAATTTGGCTTTGCAGTAGAAGGTGAGCAGTTTGAAGAAGCTGGAATACAGCATCTCAGAATGGTAAAGAAATAAGAAAGGAAGGAATAAACTAATCAGGGATATAATTTTACATTCCTTGAAATACCTGAGATGACAGTTGGATTGCCTGCTGCCATTTATCCATATTCAGGTTTAATGTTTCACCTTGTTGTGCAAGATAAGCAATCAAATCTTCAGTAGCCAGATTGCCGGTTAGATCGTCGGCAGCCATTGGACATCCTCCAAATCCTTTTAAGGCACTATCAAATCTTCTGCACCCATTTGTGTAAGCTGCTTCAATCTTCTCCTTACGTGTATCCGGAGTACTATGTAGATGTAAGCCTATCTCTGTTTGCGGAAAGCTCTGGATGAGTAGTGGCAGTAATTCTTTAATTTTTTCTGGAGTAGATACGCCGGTAGTATCTGAAAGAGAAAGTATTTTGGTTCCTCTTTTTACCAGAGCAGCAGCCCATTGTTCTACAATTTCAGTATTGTAGGCATCTCCATAAGGATTTCCAAATCCCATAGACAGATACACAACGGCAGTTTTTTGATTTTTATCACACAGTTCCAGCATTTGTTCTACCGTATTTAATGAATCACTGATACTGGAATTTGTATTCCTTTGCTGAAAAGTTTCAGAGATAGAAAAAGGAAATCCTACATAAGTAATTTCAGGGAAAAGAATCGCACTTTCAGCGCCACGCAAATTAGCTACAATAGCCAGTAACTTACTTTTGGAATTGCTGAGGTCTAATTGTGCCAGAACTTCTTTGGTATCAGTTAGCTGAGGTATTGCCTTTGGTGATACAAAACTGCCAAAATCTATGGTATCAAAACCAACTTGTAAGAGTAAATTGATATAAGCAGCTTTTAACTCTGTTGGAATAAAATCGTGAATACCCTGCATTGCATCTCTTGGACATTCGATTAGTTTAATAGCTTTCTGACTCATATTATTAAAACACGCTGGTTATTTGTGTGACAGCTCAATGTAAGTAAAAATACGAAATAACAAAAATAGGGCAGGTTCTCATTTTGAAAATTCTGCCCTTTTAATAAGCTCTTGACCTATTGAAGAGAAAGCTCTACAACTGGTATGGAGAAATCTGGTTTTTTTGCCGGGAGTGTCACGACCAGGTCGTTCGATCCTGTCTCTTTATACAGAAGCTCAGAACTGTCGTTCAAAAACTGGACATATTTCACTTTATCCTTATAGCCTGATAAAACTAGTTTACCATCTGACGGGTATTCAAAAAGATGTACATATAACCGTTTTGTTTGAGGGTTATAAGTAAGTTTAGTGTTTTCTGGGGTGTTATATCCGTCTGGTGCATAAGTACAGTTGTAAATCGCTTTATCATTTGCATGCATCCAGTGGCTCATGCTATCCAGAGCATTCGTTGCCCTGCGATCAAATTCACCCCTTGCCGTTGGTCCGACATTGAGAATCAGATTACCGCCATTACTCACAGAAGTAATCAGCAGATCCAGTAATTGTCTATGCGTTTTCCAGGTGTTCTCGTCGCGGTGGTATCCCCATGATCCGGAAAATGTCTGACAGGTTTCCCACGTTTTTCCTTTGTATTTAGCTAGTTCTGCTGTTCCAACCTGTTCTGGTGTTTCAAAGTCAGCTCCATCTTTATATTCACCAAGATCCAGTCTGTTATCTACTATAATACCAGGCTGTAATTTCCGGATCATTTTTAGTAATTCAACCGAAGCCCAGTCATCTTTTCCTTTTCCCCTTCCGTTTGGATGAGGGAAAGAGAAATCAAGCCACAGGATATCTATCTTGCCATATTTTGTCAGGAGTTCGGTAATCTGGTTACGCATGTAGGCTCGGTATTTTGCCATATCTCTGCCTTTATTGAGACGGGCATAAGCTGCATCACTTTTGTCTTTTTTGGTAAGCGGGTGGTTTTCGTCCATGGTATAGTCCGGATGATGCCAATCTAATAAAGAATAATAAAAACCAACTTTGATACCTTCTGCTCTGAATGCATCTACATATTCTTTGACGAGGTCACGTTTCGCTTGTGTATTGGTAGCTTTATAAGCTGTGAACTTTGAATCAAACAGACAAAAACCTTCATGATGTTTAGTGGTTAGCACAGCATATTTCATCCCTGCTGCTTTAGCTTGTTTGGCCCATTTTTTCGGTTCGAATAAATCCGGGTTAAACTGATCAAAGTATTTTTGGTATTGCTCGTTAGATAATCCTTCCATACTTTTCACCCATTCATGTCTGGCGGGCTGAGCATACAGACCCCAGTGAATAAACATTCCGAAACGGTCTTGCGTCCACCATTCCATTCGTTTCTGCTTCTGAGCCGCAGTTTCATTACCGATCATCTTTTGGGCGAACAGGCCTGTAGAGGTGAACAGCGTAATCAGTAATAATAGCTTTAGTTTTTTTGTTATCATTTTTCTGAATTTAGGTTAGGTTCTTTAGGCTTTGCAGGCTACAAATTGATTTAGCTTAGTACAAAAGAAAAGAAGTCTGTCCTGAAATGATTAACTCATATTGGCTAAATGATTAACTTTTTTGTGGTGAAGGGATTGGTTAAGGGGTTGATGATCTGTAGTTTCGATAATCCATTTAACGAAAAAGCCTCCTTCTGATCTCAGAAGGAGGCTTTGCATATGAAATTGTTTCTTTGCTTATGCGTGTTTCTTACCTAAGTCAATTACAATTGGGGTAGAGATACATAATGAAGAGTATGTACCGATAACACGACCAATTAATAAGGCGAAGATAAATCCACGAATGCTTTCTCCACCGAAGATGAAGACTACAAGTAAAACGAAGAATACAGTTAACGAAGTTAATATGGTACGACTTAATGTACTGTTTAAAGCGAAGTTGATTAAAGTATTACGCTCTTCACCATATAAATCGTCTTTACCAGCCTCTGCTAATTTCTCACGGATACGGTCAAATACAACTACTGTTTCAGTCATTGTGTAAGACATAACCGTTAAGATTGCTGCGATGAAATCCTGACCAATTTCTAAAGAGAAAGGTAAAACACCATCAAGAATAGTATAGAATGATAATACAAGTAACACATCATGGAATAATGCGATAACCGCACCTAAACCATAGTTTAGTTTTTTAAACCTTACAATGATGTAAACAAACATCAGCAGACAAGAGAATAAGATAGCTCCGTAAGCGCTGTAAACAAGGTCACTTGCGATAATCGGTCCTACTTTCTGGTTACTTTCAATGGTGTATTTTGTACCTGTTTTAGCTAAACCAGCTCTCAATGCATCTTCAACTATTTTATCTGCACCAGCATCCTGGTCAGTAATATGATAAGTAGTTGTGATCTTTAATTCATTGTCAGCACCTGCAGTTTTGACCTGAATTTCTTCGTTCTGGAAGCTTGGCGCTAATTTCGCTTTTACATCTTCAGTATCCATTCCTTTATCGAAATGAACGATATAGGTTCTTCCTCCTTTAAAGTCAATACCTAATCTTAATCCACCGTTTTTAAAGTAGAAAATGATACCTAAAATAATGATGATCGAAGAGATTGTATAATAGATCTTTCTGCGTCCAACAAAGTTGAATGCAATATTTTTAAAGGCGTGGATTGTTGCTTTGTTACCGAATGTGATATTTGCATTTTTATTCAGCAATGAATCAAACACTAAACGGGAAATTAATACTGCACAGAATAATGAAGATAAGATACCGATACATAACGTAGTTGCGAAACCCTGAACCGGACCGCTACCGAATATGTAAAGAATAACACCTAAAATTAATACCGTAACGTTTGAGTCAATGATAGAAGGCATTGCATGTTTGAAACCTTCTTTGATTGAAACTGCCGTTGATTTACCATGGTTGAGTTCCTCTCTTACACGTTCAAAGATCAGGATGTTCGCATCAACCGATAAACCAATTACCAGAATAATACCAGCAATACCAGGTAAAGTTAACACCGCACCCAGTGAAACCAGGATACCCATGATGAACAATAAATTGATCACTAAGGCAAGGTTAGCTACCCAACCCGCTTTGTTGTAATACAAGGCCATGAACACAAGGATCACAATGAACGCCAATACAAATGACATTAAACCGTTATGAATTGCTGCTTCTCCTAATGACGGACCAACAACAAACTCACCAACAATACGTGCCGGAGC
This sequence comes from Pedobacter sp. PAMC26386, assembly GCA_014302835.1. Lineage (GTDB taxonomy): Bacteria > Bacteroidota > Bacteroidia > Sphingobacteriales > Sphingobacteriaceae > Pedobacter. Next base: position 3,400,273 of record CP060294.1, on the reverse strand, counting down.
CGGTAATTTACCTGCTTTTAAGATATTCGCTAAATCTTGTGTTTCGTTCACTGTAAAGTTACCCGTGATTGAAGAGATCCCGTTAGGAATTTCATTTTGAACAGTAGGAGCAGAGTAAACTGCGTTGTCGAGAACGATAGCAATAGATTTCTTGTTGTTTGCATCAGCAGAAGCTTCTGCTGTAATTTTTTTCCATTTCTGAGCACCTTCGCCAGTCATGTACATGGTTACCTCAGGCTTACCTTTCTGATCGTAATCATGACGGGCATCACTGATCGCTTCACCACCTAAATCAGGTTTTCCATCAGGAGATACAGATTTGATTGCATAAAGTTCAAAAACTTTAGCAGCACCAAGCTCTGTAGGTCTTACGCCCCACATGAATTTGAAACTTTGAGGAATAATTGCTGCAACCTCAGGTCTTCTGAAGTATGAATTAACTTTAGCCGTATCTTTCGGAAGAACCCATCCAACAGTTGGACCAGGACGTAAAGCAGGTTGTCCTTGTTGATTCTGGTAAGTTGGGATATTTAGAACAGCAAATAATGGATTTGATTTAGAAAGTTCTTTAGTTTTTAAATCTGTAGAATCTTTTCCTGTAGTACCTTTCTTGGCTAAATTCGCTAAAGCACTTTTTGCTTTTGTAGCTGTATCTTTTACTGCTGTAGCAGCAGTGTCTTTCAATGTCGAAGCAAGAGTTTTGTTGATGTTCTCCATGATCGAGTAAACCTCTTCATTTTGATACACCTGCCAGAATTGTAATTCTGCAGAACCTTGTAATAATTTATGAACCCTTTCTTTATCCTGAACACCTGGCATCTCAATCAGGATACGGTTAGTACCTTCTTGTTTTTGCATGTTAGGACTTACCACACCAAATCCGTCGATACGACTTCTGATAATGATAAATGAACGGTCAATTGCGCTTGTTGCTTCTTTAGATAAGTAGCTTTTCACATCAGCATTGCTCGCATTAGCTTTTAACTGCTGTGCATTATCCTGGTTAGAGAAATAATCTGCAAGTTTTACGTTTGGACTGATTTTTTCAAATTCATTAACAAACAAACTGATGAAATCTTTACCACCAGCATTCAGCTGAGTTTGGGCAGTAGCGAGTGCTTTGTTAAAATTAGCATCATCCGTATGGTTTGCTAAAGATTTTACTAACTCACCTAACGATATTTCCATCGTTACGTTCATACCACCTTTAAGGTCAAGACCTAAGTTGATTTCTTTCCCTTTACAGAACTGATAGTCAAACCCGAATATCGGATAAACCGGGACGGTTGACATGGAGTCCAAATAAGCTTTTTCCTTAGCCGGATCGCCTTTAGCATACGCTTTAGCGTCTTTTTCTACCTTCGACGTAACGAAATTGAACGAGAGGGAATACACGCAGACAATACCTAAAAGTATTGCCATAAATTTAATGAAACCTTTACCTTGCATTTTTGTTTGTAATTATTTGTCTATGCTGTATATTTTTTTCAACAAGTCGGCAAATCTAATTAATTTTTTAATTAATAGTCAGCCTTATATAATATTTATTGAGGATTTGGAACTATTTACGAACAAGGGTTGAAATTGTATAACCAATGAGGTTTTTTTCGTCCGGCTCATAGCTGTTGCTGCTTTCCTCTTTCCATGTATCAGGGTCTATAGCCGGGAAAAAAGTATCCGCGTCAAAAGTGCCCTTAACAACCGTCAGATATATTTTATCTGCAATGTCCATCGCCAGTTTATAGATTTCCGCGCCGCCTACAATAAACACTTCTTCATTCTGATCACAGAGTGCAATTGCTGCATCCAGTGTGTTCACTACGTCAACACCCGGTATTTCCAGTGTTGCTTTCCTTGTAATTATAATATTACGCCGGTTGGGAAGTGGTTTTCCCACAGAATCGAATGTTTTGCGACCCATGATCACTGTATGGCCACTAGTTGTGTTTTTGAAGTGTTTGAGATCAGCAGGAAGATGCCATAATAACTGATTATCTTTTCCTATTCCATTATTTTCAGCAATGGCAACAATGATAGAGACGATCATACGGCAACAATTCCTTTAATGTGCGGATGTGGTTCGTAGTTTTTCAGGTTGAAGTCTTCAAATTTGAAACTGAAAATGTCTTTTACTTCGGGATTAATTTCCATGACAGGTAAAGTTTTGGTGTCCCTGCTTAATTGCAGTTTTGCCTGTTCAATATGGTTGTTATATAAATGTGCATCACCCAGGGTATGGATGAATTCGCCATATTTAAGATTACATACCTGTGCTACCATCATTGTTAACAGCGCATAAGAAGCTATATTAAAAGGTACGCCTAAAAATATATCAGCACTGCGTTGATAGAGCTGACAGCTTAGTTTGCCATCGGCGACATAAAACTGAAAGAGCGCATGACATGGGGGAAGAGCCATTTGATCGATATCAGCCACATTCCACGCAGAAACAATAATCCTTCTTGAATCCGGATTAGTTTTGATCGTGTTGATGATATTGCTGATCTGGTCGATTAGTCTGCCGTCGGGCGTTGGCCATGACCGCCATTGTGAGCCATAAACCGGTCCTAAGTCGCCATTTTCGTCTGCCCATTCATCCCATATCCTGACATTATTGTCTTTCAGATATTTGATGTTAGTGTCACCGGTCAAAAACCAGATAAGCTCATGGATGATTGATTTAAGGTGTAGTTTTTTTGTGGTTACCATAGGAAACCCTTCCTGAAGGTTAAAACGCATCTGATAGCCAAATGTACTGATGGTCCCTGTTCCCGTCCGGTCGTGTTTCTGTGCTCCATGGTCCAGCACGTATTGCATTAAGTCCAGATATTGTTTCATGTTGGAGGATAATTTCGCTTAAAGTACAAAACTAAAACAAATTATATTAAAAAATAGACGAATATAATAGAGCAGAATATTCCTTCCTTTTGTAAGTTTGTGCTCCATACCTTTAAAAACACGACAATGCTCGCATTCGCCAATGCCAAAATCAATCTTGGCTTAAATGTTCTGGAGAAAAGAACTGACGGATATCATAATCTGGAAACAGTCTTTTACCCGGTAAAGTTATATGATACATTAGAAATTACTGATGCTGCAGAAACTTCGTGTCAGATCAGGGGGATAGTTATTCCCGGAGAAATGACTGATAATATCTGTTTGAAAGCATTCAGATTAATTCAGCAGGACTTCAAAATACCGGCTCAGCAAATTACGCTTTTAAAACATATTCCTGTTGGCGCAGGTTTGGGTGGTGGATCTGCTGATGGCGCATTTCTGATTAAATTGCTGAATACTAAATTCAAATTGGGATTAACAATAGAAGCAATGGAAGATTATGCAAGGATTTTAGGTGCAGACTGCGCTTTCTTTATCAGAAATGAACCTGTATTTGCAATGGGAAAAGGAGATCAGTTTTCATCTTTAAATTTAGACTTATCCAAATACTTCATGGTTCTTGTCAAACCTCCTCTACATGTTTCTACGGCAACAGCATATGGCTCTCTGGAGCCCGCTTTTCCAGAAACCGGATTAAAAGAACTGATCAAACTCCCTGTAAGCGAGTGGAGAAATTCACTGAGAAATGATTTTGAAGAACCTGTTTTTTCAAAATATCCTGAAATTTCTCAAATAAAAGAGCAGCTTTATCATGCGGGTGCTACATTTGCGTTAATGAGTGGTAGTGGTTCAAGTGTATTTGCGATATTTGAGGCTGCAGTAACTTTACCGCAACTAGAAAAAGAAAACAAAGTATTTTACAATATTTAGCTAGCAATGGAAATCAACTTAATACGTAAGAGTGGAAAATTCAATTTTGAAGCCGAAAATTCGGGAGGAAAAACAGTCGAACTTGACGCAAACCCAAAGATAGGCGGGGAAGGTAAAGGTTTTAGACCAATGGAAATGCTGCTGGTTGGCTTAGGCGGATGCAGTGGGATTGATGTAGTCAATGTATTGACCAAGCAGAAGGAACCATTAGACGATATTAAAATTAAAATCAATGCAACACGTAAGGATGAAGAAGTTCCTCCGATATTCGATGTAATCGATATCCATTTTAATCTTTACGGAAGCCTGAATGAACAGAAGGTAGAAAGAGCCCTGGCGTTAACCTTTGAAAAATATTGTTCAGTTTCAAATATTTTAGGCCGTTCAGCAACCATCAAATTTTCCTACACTATCCATAATTAATACCATGCAAGAAGATAATTTTGAAACCCTGGCCATCCGTTTGCAAGCGGAACGCAGTCAGTATAAAGAACACTCAGTACCACTATACCTGACTTCTAGTTATAAGTTTGACGATTCTGAAGAAATGCGGGCCTTGTTTGCCAATGAAAAAGAAGGAAATGTATACAGCCGTTATGCAAATCCAAATACTTCAGAGCTGATTGAAAAGATGGCAGCACTGGAAGGTGCAGAGACAGGTTGGGTAACCGCTACAGGTATGGCAGCGATTTTTACCACTTTCGCTACGTTTCTAGGAGCAGGAGATCATATCTTGTCAAGTCGTTCTGTTTTTGGATCATCACATCAATTGCTGAATGGAATCTTTCCTAAATGGAATATTTCTTATACCTATGCTGATCTGGATAAAAAAGAACAGTGGGAGAACGGTATTCAGCCAAATACAAAGATGATTTTTGTGGAGACACCATCTAATCCCGGAATTGATATTATTGATCTGGAATGGATAGGACAACTGGCAAAAAAACATAATATTTTACTGGTAGTTGATAACTGTTTTGCTACTCCTTATTTACAGCAGCCACTAAAATATGGTGCTGATATCTCGATACATTCTGCTACGAAATTTATCGATGGCCAGGGACGTACTTTGGGTGGCGTAATTTTAGGATCAGACAAACTGATCAGACAAATTGAAGGTTTTGCAAGACATAGCGGACCAGCAATGTCCCCATTTAACGCATGGATCCTTTCTAAAAGTTTAGAAACATTAGCTGTTCGTATGGACAGACACTGTGAAAGCGCTTTGAAAGTTGCGGAGTTTTTAGAAGCACATCCTAAAGTGAAACAAGTAAGATATCCGTTTTTACCTTCTCACCCACAATATGACATTGCGAAGAAACAAATGAAGCTTGGCGGTGGTATCGTGACTTTGATTGTGGATGGCGGAGTAAAAGCAGCAGGTAGTTTTATGGATAAACTGAAAATGTTTTCTATTTCGGCGAATCTTGGTGATACCCGTTCTATTGCGACGCATCCGGCTACAAGCACCCACGCTAAACTGACTGAAGAAGAAAGATTGCAGGTTGGTATTGAGCAAGGGACTGTCCGTCTTTCTATCGGACTGGAGCATATTAATGATATTATAGCTGATATTGAGCAGGCTTTAGCTTAATCAGCTCAGACTAGTTATTTATAAGGGTGTTCAAAAGGGCGCCCTTTTTTGTTAAAGCGGGCTTAATTTTGCTTTTAAATATATCCACTGAGTGATAACTATTTTTTTATGAGAATACCATCAATTATACTGTTCTTGTCTTTGTTTTTTGCCAATGTAAAAGCACAGTCAATAATTCATACACAACCTAAATTAAAAATTGTTGTTCCATCCATAATTGTATTAGGCAATGTTCAGGACGGAGGGGCACCGCATATAGGTTGTACTAAAGCATGTTGTAAAGATTTGTTTGAACACCCGGACCCAACCCTGATGGTTTCTTCTTTAGGCGTCATTGATCCTGAGAATAAATTGAATTGGTTATTTGATGCGACACCAGATCTTCCTTTTCAAATTAAAAACCTGAAAAAGCAATCTGAATTTAGCACTAAGGAAGTCCCAGACGGTATTTTTATTACACATGCACATATCGGGCATTATGCAGGTTTAATGTATCTGGGCAGAGAAGCACTCAACGCTAAGCAAGTGCCGGTTTATGCCATGCCGAAAATGAAGTCTTTTTTGGAGCAAAATGGGCCATGGAGTCAATTGGTAAGTCTCAAAAATATCAGCATCAGGCCAATTCAGGACCAAAAGGTAAATGTTCTTTCATCCAATATCAAAGTGACGGCATTCAAGGTTCCGCATCGTGATGAGTTCTCTGAAACAGTTGGTTACCTGATTGAAGGACCACATAAAAAAGCATTATTTATTCCTGACATAGACAAATGGTCTAAATGGAATAAAAATATAATTGATGAGATAGGTAAAGTGGATTATGCTTTTATTGATGCAACTTTTTACGACGCTGCTGAAATGAATAACAGACCACTTACTGAGATTCCACATCCTTTGGTCGTGGAAAGTATGACGTTATTTAAGCAACTTTCAAAACAACAGAAAGATAAGATTTATTTTATTCACCTGAACCATACTAATCCGCTGCTGAATCCAGAAAGCGGGCAAACGAAAATTGTCCTTAAAAATGGATTCCATATTGCCCGGTTTGATGATGTATTCGAGCTTTAGCTGATATAATCTCTGTCTTCGTCACTCAATGTATCTTTGGTTGAAGGAGGCGGAGTTATTGGAAGGATTTCATCTTCGTTTCTGTCGTAAGTACTGATGACAGTTCTTGGACGGCCTGCCCAGTAACCTAGCAGGAAACCAGTAAAAGTGCATATTCCTACGACCAGTAATTTGGAAATGTCCTTTTTAACGAATATAAAATCGAATTGAACTGCGTCTGTATTCATCATCAGAAAAATGGTGATTAATACAGTGAGAATAATAATCAGGATGGTTTTAGTACGCATGAGCTTAGAAAGTATAGTTAACAATTAATTCAAAGATAGGATTATGATGATATTCCTTGTTTACAAACACAAATCTTGTACCTAAATCAACGTTTGGCTGATAGCGAAGCAGGTTCATGTTCCCGTGGAGTTCAAATCCGTAGGTTTTGGGCTGTGAAATATTGCTGTCTGAACCCAGATTCTCATAATGACAAAAGACACCGCCCCTGATATTTCTGATATAAGCCAGCGGGCCGATCTCTGCGTCGGGGTAAAAAATAGGGAAGCGGTAATTCAGGAGTAAAGTGTTTTTAAGCTTGCTTTTCGCCAGAATATTGTTGTATCCGTAAACCGTATTGATCTCGTTGTCATAAGTACGGATTCCTGTTGCCTCCTGAAAATTAAAATTAGCAAGGAAACTGTGGTTTTTTGCCAGTCCGGGAAAGTAGAAGAAACCCGCGGCAGCGAATAAATCGCCACTAAGCTGCGGATCAAAAGGCTGGCTGAAATAATTGAACTTCAAGACCTGTGCCCATTTAGGAGCAATGTCTCTTTCTGCAGTGCGAGTGGTATGCGTAAAGGTAAATCCAGTTTCCAAAGGAAATTTGATAGCAGTAACAAAATTGGCAGGCATATTTTCCGCATCGTATCTTTTCGTATAACTTGTTCCTGCATTAATGGAAAAGTTGTAATTATTGTTCTGAGCACTCAGACTGATAGGAACCACTGCCTGAAGCTTGACATAATTTTCTCTCCAGTCTCCTTGTTTGACTCCCTGACTACTTGCATAAAAAGTTCTGCGCGGCCTGTTACTGTAAGTGACATTGAAGACCGGATAAAAACTTTTGAAACTGGCGCCTGCATTGTATTCGAATCTCCCAAGGTCACGCTGGTAGTTTACGCCAGCATAAGCATCAAAAGTATTCAGAAGATTATTTGACCTTAACTGTAAACCTCCTTTGTACTCATCTGCAATTACCGGGATTAAACTGTGGATGTTAATCAGGTGACCAAGCTTCCGGTAAGGCGTAGAAGTAAAACTACTATCGGGAATATGATCAAATACATTTCCTGTGTTCTCCTGTTTTTCGGCAGCAGCTCCAAAGAAAACGAAATTGTCTTTGCCGGTTTGCTGTTCATCTATTTTTGTACTGGCCACTTCGTAGCCAAACAGATTATAATTGTTGAATAAAATGCTGTCTGTCCCATTAATGACCGAAGGATTAAATGCTCCGTATTTTGAGGCGCTCAGTGCGCTTATTTTTTTCGAAGTGACATCTATGTCGTAAATGTTGTTAATTCCGTTGTAGTGCGCGTTAAATGCGATGTGCGAGCCAATGAATACTGGTCTGCTTAACTGCTGCTGTGTTTCACCGATCAGTTTTTCGGTTTTACCCGCTGTGTCAACTGTCCAGAGCGCTTTTCCTTTTTCCGAAACGCTAATATAGGAGATCATTGATCCATCTCTGTTGAAGGCAGGGGTTTGCAGGATTAGGTTTTCAGGATTCGGATAAGTCCGGATGATGTGACCAGTAATAGCATCCATGACAATCATCTGCACTTTATTGCTCAGGTCAATTTGAATAGCAACTACCTTAGAACCATCGGTAGAGAGGGTAGGGGAGAAGATTCTGGATCTGGTGCTCAGTTGATTAATTTTTTTAGTCTGGAGGTTATAGGTGCAGATCACGCTATAAGTCCTTTGCTGGAACCTGGGATCAAACCTGATTTCATCCCAGACTACCAAATCGTTCGCATAACTGAACCAAGGCTGTTCCTGCTGGCCGATTCCCTGCAACCTGTACTCTCTTTTATCTTTGTCTATCAGCGTAAAAGCGGCAGGTGCAGCTTTACTTTGTTTAAGTACTAAAATCCGGCCATCCCGTATTTTGACCGGAAGGGAATAATCTGTTGCGTATTTTGCCTCCTGATTCCAAACAGGGTAGTCTGTTGCGGGGTTTAGTTTAGCTTGTTTCTCCCAGTCTGCTTTGATTTTTTGTGCAGTATAGTCGTACCACCCCTTACCAGTTTTACCGCTGAATTTTTTGAGACTTCCAGCAAATGGGTAAATGCGAAGCGGATGGTTTTTGATATCGGTCAGGACACTGTCGAAGACAAATTTTCCGGCAGCCTCACGGATATGAGAAGCCAGCAGATAACCGACCTGATAATAACCAGGTGTGACATCTTTCTGAGAGCCGAAATTGGCTTTACTGTAGGATAGGTTTTTCCCCTGCAGTAAGGCTGTTCTGTAGGGCATAATCCAGCTGGGCTGACGTCCGCGTCCGGCATGGGTAAGGGAAGTCTCATTGGACACTGCATCCCCCTCAAAAAACCACAAAGGAATACTGACACCCATCCACGCAAAGTATACTTCTTCTGGAAAAGGATAAGCTCTTCCGTTAGTCAGTTTATCAAACTGAGCAACATGTCGAAGTTCATGAACCGCAAGGTTGTTTAGCCAATCCTGGCTGTCAAATGACTGAGGCGGTGTTGTGTTGAATTCTGATTTTTTAGGACCAAGCTGTACAAAGCCATTTGCAATCACTCCCTGGTTTTGAAAGATAATAGGGATCGTTGTTTTTTTTACATTCAGACTACGGCCAACCTTTGGAAAGATATAGCGGATATTGTTGGCCATCCGCTGTGCTTCAGACTCCAGCTCTATAGGGTAGATTATTTTGAATCCAGAGGTGTTAATTTGTCTCCAGTTTACACTAAACGGGTTTTGTTCTCCTCCGAAAATCTGTGCATATGCTTTATCTGTTGCTGAGATTGAACTTATTAATATTAATATACTGATTATAAGTTTGTTATTATTTATTTTATGCTGCATTATTTAGTGTTGCTAAAATAATTAGTTTTCTGGGAGGATGTAAATTTATTTTACGCATCATATTGAATGATGTTGTTGTATTTAAATATTTGATATATAGTATTTTATGTTATTTTATTTTTATATTTTTTTGGTTTTATTTGCTGTTTTTTATTGTTTTTATTCCCTGTAAGTGCTTGATATTGGTTTTTAAAAAAACCGATATTTTAATGGACTTTTTACGCAGTGCTGAAGATACACTTATTCCTTTCAAAGTAAAGGGGTCTGAAGAAAAATAATTGCTATTTTTATTTGGAAAACACTTGGAATAAAAGGAAGAAAAATGAACTGAATTAGCTCCTGATCTGACGTTTTTTATAGATAGGATATAAGAATACTGCACCTAGAATCAGGGCAGATCCCATGTAAAATCCAACTGACATGGTCTCTTTATGACCAAAGAAAAGAAAGGCCAGGATGATCCCGTAAACGGGTTCAAGATTACTGATCAGTGCTACCCGGAAAGCAGACAATGTACGCATCACAGAGACGCCTGCAATGTAGGCAAGAGCGGTACAAACTGTACCCAGTATCAGCAGGTAAATCCAATCGGAAACACTCAGATTGAAACTCTCATGAAGCAGGCTCTGGTCAAATAACCGGTAGATAGTGATCCAGAAAAAAGCACCGGAAAGCTCATAAAAACTGATCACTTTAGCATCACTTTTTTGGGCGAAATTAGAGTTGATAATGGAGAATAAACTCGAAGCTACAGCTGCGGAAAGGCCGAAAATAATGCCTTGTGTATAATTAGATTCAAAGTGAAAGATCAGGTAAATCCCAAAAATAATCACTATTCCAATAAAGATATCACTGAGCTGAACTGCCGTCTTTTTAATGATAGGCTCAAGGATAGCCGTGAACAAGGTAAAAGAGGAGAGGCATACCAGTGTTACAGAAACCGTTGAGACTTTGATGGCCTGAAAGAACAGGATCCAGTGAAGGGCCACGATACTGCCTGTAAAGAAGAATTGAAGAAATTCGGTTCTAGTTACCCGGATACTGAATTTAGTAACTTTAAAATAGATAAGTAAGGTAATACTGGCAATCAAAACCCGATACCAGACCATTTCTACCGGGCCCACTGAAATCAGTGCTCCCAGAATGCCTGTAAATCCCCAGATAAAAACTGTAGAATGAAGAATAAGCAGATTCCTATTGACCTCAGAAGGAGAGAGTCTTTCCATTATTTAGGTGCTTTTTTTAATAGGTAAAGACCTAGTAAACCAAAAAATATAGTTGGAATCATGACTGCAAGCAGGGGGGGAATACCACCCTTTAGCGAGAACATTTTAGCAAACTGATTCATGACTATGTAGAGAAAGCTAAGTATAATCCCAATACCAAGGGGCAGTCCTACCCCTCCTCTTACCTTTCTGGAGGAGAGCGCAACACCAATCAGTGTCAGTACAAAGGCAGATAAAGGTTGTAGCCAACGTTTATATTGCTCAAAAAGCAGGTCGTTTTCTATACCCGTTCCTCTGGTCTTTTCCTTTTTAATCTTATCAGAAAGCTCCCTGTTCGTTAAAATTTCATACACATTATCATAGGCAGAAAAGTCATCGGGACGCATGTCCAGTATCGTATCCTTAGGTTTATCGATGCTTCTGAACATGTTTTCTTTCAGTCCGTTTATTGTTCTGATTGAGTAGTTGGTCAATTTCCAGCTGCGTTTTAAAGAATCCCATTTAATCTGGTCGGCAATTACCTTTTTGGTTAATACATCCCCTCTGAAATTATCCAGCATAAAACGGTATCCTGTTTTTGATTTGTTTTCAAAACTCTCCATATAGATGTACGTATTGTCATCAAGTTTCATGTGAATCTGGAGTTTACTTGTCGGATCGTTCTTCTTTACATAGGTGTTCTCAAAAGTGTTTTTGAGCTGATTTGTATAAGGAAGAATGTATAAGTTAGAGGTCAGATTAAACGAAAATATAATAAATGCGGAGATGAAATAAGGCTGTAAAAAGCGATTGAAACTTACACCTCCGCTCAAAATAGGAACGATTTCTGTCTGGTCGGCCATTTTTGCCGTAAAGAAGATTACCGCAATAAAGTTAATCAGAGGCGAGAGCATGTTGACGTAGAAAGGAATGGAACCTGCATAATACTGGCAGATTACCTCCCAGGCAGATAATTTACTTCTCAGGAAGTCGTCCATTTTCTCCGATAAATCAAAAATAACAATTATGACTACAAAGACACTCAGGGTATAAATGAATGTACCCAGGTATTTGCCTATAATAAAGCGGTCAATAATTTTAAATCTGCCTCTGAGGATATTCATTTATAATTTATTCCCTAATATAGTCACCATTTTGTTCTTCCAGGCGTAAAACTCCCCGCTGATGATCTTTTCTCTAGCTTGTTTAACCAGCCACATATAGAAATGAAGATTATGTAAAGTAGCAATTTGTGCACCCAGCATCTCTTTAGAGTGCATCAAATGTCTCAGATATGCTTTTGAATAAACCTGGTCAGCATGAAGGTCACTTTCTGCATCAATAGGGGAAAAGTCATCTGCCCATTTTTTATTCCCGATGTTGATGATTCCGTTCCTGGTAAACAACATCCCGTTTCTCGCATTTCTTGTGGGCATAACACAGTCGAACATATCTACTCCTAACGCTATATTTTCCAGAATATTGATCGGCGTACCCACACCCATCAGATAACGTGGTTTATCTGCAGGTAAAATATCACAAACAACCTCGGTCATGCCATACATTTCTTCTGCCGGTTCGCCTACAGAAAGACCGCCAATAGCGTTTCCTTCACGGCCCATCGACGCGATAAATTCAGCAGATTTCTTTCTCAGGTCTTTATAAACAGAACCTTGTACAATTGGAAATAAGGTTTGATCGAAACCATATTTAGGTTCAGTTGTATCAAAACGCGTACAGCAGCGCTTTAACCACCGGTGTGTCATATTGATAGAATTCGCTGCGTATTTATAATCACAAGGATAAGGTGTACATTCATCAAAAGCCATAATAATATCGGCACCGATAGTACGTTGAATGTCCATTGCATATTCAGGACTGAATAAGTGTTTTGAACCGTCAATATGTGAGCGGAAGGTTACACCTTCTTCTTTAATCTTGTTTACTTTACTCAAAGAATAGACCTGGTAGCCTCCGCTATCTGTTAAAATCGGGCGGTCCCAGCCTATAAATTTATGCAAACCACCGGCTCCTTCCAGTACATTAAGTCCTGGTCTTAAGTATAAATGATAAGTATTTCCTAAAATAATCTGGGCATCAATATCATTTTTAAGTTCCCGCTGATGAACTGCTTTTACCGTTCCAGCGGTGCCCACAGGCATGAAAATCGGTGTTTGGATGTCGCCATGAGCGGTAGTAACTGTTCCGGCCCTTGCTTTTGACTGCGGGTCGTTTGCCTGTAAAGTAAATTTCATAAATGTGTGTACGCTTCAAAAAATCTCGGCAAAAGTATGAAAAAACACCCGGTTTACCGATATAAATTTAAACAGGGCCTGAGAAGCCGTCTTTAATTTTTTCGACAAATTGTTTAATTTTTTATCAACATAGGGCTGCATTACAGATTAAAAATCAGAAATTTGACGCTTGTCAAAAAAACCATCGTGGAATTAACCTTACTAGAGAGTTGCCTGCTGGGTGCCCTCGTTTTTTGTTTTGCCGTTCAGCTGTATTTTAGTTTAGCTATACATTTAAAACTGGCCCTTATTAAAGTAGAAGAGTTGCCTGAAAAGGCTACTAAGCCCTTGAGTGTAATTATTTGTGCACGTAATGAGGCAGAAAACCTCACTCAATATCTGCCTGCTGTCTTGCAGCAGAAATACCCTGACTTTGAAGTTATTGTGGTGAACGACCGTTCATGGGATCAAACCAGGGAAGTTTTGAAAGGCTTTGTTGCTCAATATAAGCACCTTAAAGTAGTTACTGTTGCTGAAGGAGAAAAGTTTATAGCCGGTAAGAAATTCGCTGTGACCATGGGAATTAAGGCTGCATCAAACGAATGGCTTGTGTTTACTGATGCAGATTGTGTTCCTGCTTCAGAAAACTGGTTGTTGGGAATGCAGCAGCCGGATAACGAAGACGCTGCAATTGTGCTGGGTTATTCTCCATATATCCGTAAACGTGGCCTATTAAACAGCCTGATTCGTTTTGAAACCTTTTTTACTGCGGTCAATTATCTTTCTTTTGCCATTAAAGGAATGCCTTATATGGGTGTAGGCAGGAATATGGCCTATAAAAAGTCTTTATTTTTTAAAAATAAAGGTTTTGCGGCACATATGCATATCCCATCGGGAGATGATGATTTGTTTGTAAACGCACATGCACATCGTGACAATACGGAGATTCGGTTAAACCGCAGCACACACGTATGGTCTGCACCAAATACCACCTTTTCAGGCTATCTGAGGCAGAAAAAAAGACATTTTGGAGCCGGTAAATTTTACAAGGCTAAACATAAATTTATTTTATCCTTACAGATCATATTTCAGTTCTTGTTTTATGCCCTGTTTATTGCATTAATGTTTTTTAAACCTTCTAATTATATTGCTGGAGGCGTTTTCGCCCTTAGTCTGATCATTAGAAGTTTCATTTACCCCCGTTTGCTTAAACGCTTAAATTACCCCGATTTGAGATGGTGGTTTCCTATTTTGGATATACTCCTGTTCATTTTCTTAGTGTTTAATGGCATTCTGTCTATATTTGTTAAAAAAGTAAAGTGGAAATAAGCTCAGCCCTCGTACAAAAGTATTTTAAAGATCTCAGTGAAGCTCAGATCCGCAATTTTGATCAGTTGTTTGATTTATATAGTTTCTGGAATGCGCAGATAAATGTGATCTCCCGGAAAGATATTGAAGAACTATATGAACGCCATATCCTGCATTCTCTTGGGATTGCTAAATTCTGTACATTCAAACCAGGAGAGAAAGTCCTTGATGTAGGTACTGGAGGTGGTTTTCCTGGAATTCCTTTAGCCATTCTATTTCCAGAAACACAATTTCATCTCGTTGATTCTATTGGTAAAAAGATTAAAGTAGTGACTGAAGTAGCTGCTGCACTTGGTTTAACCAATGTGAAAGCTTCCCATTTAAGAGCAGAGCAGGTAGATGATAAATACGATTTCGTTGTTTCGCGTGCGGTAACGCGTTTAATAGATTTCTATCCATGGATCAAAGATAAGTTCAATAAGGACTCTAAAAATGCAATCGCTAATGGTATTTTGTATTTAAAAGGAGGAGAATTAGCGGAAGAAATTAAAGAGTCAAGATTAAAAGCAGAGCTCTATCCTTTAGCTGATTATTTTGAAGAAGACTTTTTTGAGACAAAATTTGTCGTTTATATTCCTTGTTAATATAAGAGCCTGTTTAAATTTAAACGGCTGTTAAATAAATTACCACGATGAATGGGCTAAGTATTAATTTAGCCCATGAGTTTAATTTATCAAATTGGTCTGACCCTTATTAAAAATGTGGGTCATATAACTGCTAAATGCCTGCTGGATCATTTCGGAACTGCTGAAGCTATTTTTGCAGCAAGCGAAGCACAGTTAATGCAGGTAGAGGGGCTGAGCGGCCTCAAAGCCAATGAAATTCTCCGGACCAACGCCCTTACCGTTGCCGCAGCGCAACTGGAATTCCTGAATAAACATCAGATCGAAGTTCTTTTTTATACAGAAGCCAACTATCCGCAGCGTTTAAAGGACTGTTATGATGCTCCTGTCTTGTTATATTATAAGGGAACTGCTAGTCTAAACCATTCAAGAATAGTCAGCATTGTAGGCTCCAGAAGGGCCACCTCTTATGGAAGAATGCTTTGCCAGCAGCTTGTTAGCTTATTACAGCATTATGATGTACTGGTGGTCAGCGGTCTTGCGCATGGAATTGATATTGAAGCGCACAGACAAAGTTTAGCGTACAAGATCCCAACTATTGGGGTATTGGGTCATGGGCTTGACCAGATCTATCCTGCCGTTCACCGCCAAACGGCAGGTGAAATGCTTAAAAATGGAGGCTTACTGACCGAATTTCCTTTGAATACGGTACCTGAAAAGGGGAATTTTCCTATGCGAAACAGGGTGATTGCCGGTCTTGCAGATGTGGTGGTTGTGGTAGAATCAGCTATTAAGGGCGGATCACTAATCACAGCTGGTATTGCTGAATCCTATCACCGGGACGTATTTGCCTTTCCAGGCAGGACTACAGACCAATATAGTCAGGGTTGTAATTTTCTGCTGAAAACTAACCGTGCAGGGCTGATTAACGAGGCTAAAGATCTGGTCTATTATATGGGGTGGGAAGCTGTTCAATTAGTCATTCCAGCAATCCCGACCGGCATACCGGTAGCTCTTTCGGCTGCGGAAATTGCACTGGTGAGCTTACTCCAAATCACTCCTTTAGGAATTGACGAACTCGGGCTAAAAGCTGGTATCCAGCAGCATAAGTTAGCACTGCATTTACTCAATCTGGAGATGAAAGGTGTTCTGATATCGCTTCCGGGGAAGATATATCAGCTGATTTGAGCCTTTGTCTTATTCGTTTTGCCATATAATATCTATGTGAAGGCTAGCTTGTTGGTTGGTAATCAGAATATAATTTTATTATATGTATTTATTCGAAATATGATTACGAATATTTAATAGGAATAAAATTCTAGGAATCAAGTCGTAGTTTTGTATCATGTGGTATAATAATATATTAGAAACTATTGGCAATACACCATTGGTGCGATTGAACAATGTTACGAAAGAAATTAAGGCGACTGTACTGGCTAAGGTAGAGACTACCAATCCGGGCAACTCTATTAAAGACCGTATGGCTTTAAAGATGATCGAAGACGCAGAAAGAAGTGGCAAGCTGAAACCTGGGGGAACTATTATTGAGGGT
The DNA here is from genome assembly GCA_014302835.1 of Pedobacter sp. PAMC26386. Taxonomy (GTDB): domain Bacteria; phylum Bacteroidota; class Bacteroidia; order Sphingobacteriales; family Sphingobacteriaceae; genus Pedobacter. The sequence goes on along the minus strand of CP060294.1, from coordinate 3,383,819 downwards.
ACATCAGGAAATACAGGTATGGGCCTGGCTATGGCTGCTATTATAAAAGGTTATAAATGTATTTTCACTACAACAGATAAACAGTCAAAGGAAAAAGTAGATGCTTTACGTGCTTTTGGTGCAGAAGTAATCGTATGCCCAACTAACGTAGAGCCTGAAGACCCCCGTTCTTATTATTCTGTTTCTTCTCGTTTGGAGCGTGAAGTTCCGAACTCATGGAAGCCGAACCAATACGATAATCTGGCCAACTCAGAAGCACATTATGAGCAGACAGGACCAGAAATCTGGGCTCAGACAGAAGGTAAAATCACTCACCTTGTAGTAGGTGTAGGAACTGGTGGAACTATATCCGGTACTGGAAAATATTTAAAAGAACAGAATCCTGATATTAAAGTATGGGGAATTGACACTTACGGATCAGTTTTCAAGAAATACAAAGAGACAGGTATTCTGGATAAAAATGAGATCTATCCATATATCACTGAAGGAATCGGAGAAGATTTTCTTCCTAAAAACGTCAATTTTGATGTTATTGATCTTTTTGAAAAAGTAACAGATAAAGACGCAGCGTTAATGACCCGGGATATCGCTCGTAAAGAGGGAATATTTGTAGGTAACTCTGCCGGATCTGCGATTGCGGGTTTATTGCAATTGAAAGATAAACTAAAACCTGAAGATGTGGTTGTGGTAATTTTTCATGATCATGGAAGCCGTTATATGGGTAAAATGTATAACGAAGACTGGTTAAGAGAACGTGGTTTCCTTACGGATGAAAAACTAACCGCTAAATCTATCCTGGCTAAGAAAGAGCAATCTGAGATTGTAACTATTGATTGCGAGAAAACAATTGTAGAGGCGATCAATACCATGAATATGCTAAATATCTCTCAGATTCCCGTTACACAGCATGGAATGGTTGTTGGTAAATTAGCAGAAGGAGATATTCTGAAAGCGTTATTGGAAAATCCTTCACTGAAATCTGCACCGGTAAAAGAGATTATGTCTGCAACTTTCCCGTTCGTGGATATGAATACTTCTATTGATAAGATCTCTGCATTAATCAATAAAGAGAACAGTGCGGTACTGGTTGAAGATGAGAAAGGTAATTTTGAAATCATTACGCAGTATGATATTATTAACGCGATTTCTGGTTAGCAGATCGTATTATCCCGTTATAAAAAAAGCTTCCAGATCGATATCGGGAAGCTTTTTTTATAACGGCTAATTTCAGGCTTTTGATCTGGCCCTATTGTCTTTTTGATTTCAGTGATAACTGATAACCAGGATTGACATCACCTATGGGTTCAGTAAGCAGCCAGATTTTTGTTCCATATTCCCTGGATAACTTATTGCTGATTGTACCAATCAATTCTGCTTTTTTATAAAAAGGCTTTGTCTTTTCTACCTGACCTTTATCATCAATATAGATGATATATTGGTAAGGAATACTTTCCGGGGCCCAAAGGGTGAAACTACTACTCAGAGACACCGTAGCGGGAAGCTTGTATTTCTTGCCCAGGTGATCGACTGCACCGGCTTCTCCATAATTTTCTGTATAAATAGTAGTTGCACTGTGCTGATCTTTTGGGATTTTCTGATAGGCCCGGGATGTTATTCCGGTCATTTCTTCCCAACCTATCATATCCGCATAGTCTTGTGAGGTCTGATGCTTTTTTCCATCTTCCCAATACAGAAAACCATCTAAATGCAGGGGTTTGAAATATTCAACTGCATCATCAATAGGTAAGATGGGGATAGAAGCAGGCATGTATATCGAGTTGGGTAAGAGCAGAAGAAAGGCTATTGTATATTTTAAATAGACATTGATGCGCAGGGTAACCACTTCAATACCATAAGCACTTAGAGCAAATAATACTGGATATACACCAAAAGCATAGTATGGCTTTCCTTTAAAGTAGATCAGAAGGAGCAACAGCAGGATATAACTAAAGCCAATCCAACTTAACTGCGACAATTTTTTATTAAAAAACAGCAATAGTAAACCTGGTATCCAGAGAAAAAATGCGGTTCCGTTAGAAATCAACTGAGCTTCGATAAATCCCCCAATTGTATTGTGAACCAATTGTGTTTCTGTAAGCTCCTTCATATGGGTTAGCACAGGCCATTGATGAAGATATTGCCAGATCAGATTGGGAAGGAAAATCAGGAAAGCAATTAAGGCGGCTAGGTAAACCTGCTTTTTTAATAAGATTTTGCGTTGTTTACTCAATAAAAGACCAACTATGATGGCAATGATCACAAACAGGATCGAATATTTGGTCAATAAACCAAAACCGATTACAGGTCCCAGAAGAAGTAAATATTTATTTTGCGTGGTATAATTATATTTGATCAAAAGATAATAAGTTAGAACCCACCAAAATTGATCAAACACGACTGGCTGTAACAGATATCCTGTAGCTAAAAATGCTGGAGATAAACAAAGCGCAAGCCCGCATACAGTAATGGCAAAATGTTTGCCACCGATTTCTTTCACGATGAAGCCTGCAGTCAGAACAGTTGAAGCAGCAAAAATAGCTGGAATGACCCTGATTGCGAAAGTGCTGTCGCCAAAAAAAGTAATAGAAAATCTGGCTACCCATGCAATAAAAGGAGGAACTTCCATATATCCGGGAGCCAGGTGATTACCAAGAGCGATATGTAGAAATTCGTCCCGGTGAATGCCGTAGTTATTTAAGCCGATTAAATGAAGACTCAGACTAATTAACGCAAATAAGAAAATAAGTAAGTTAGTTGCCTGTGGTTGAGAGATGGAACGCATTTGATTGTTTTTTTGTAATGAAACGAAGGTTTGTTCATCAAGTTACAAAAAGTAAAGACAACACTAAAGGATTCCTGTTTGAATTAGCATAAATGATAAGACACAAAAAAAGCCAGGAGATAAATCCTGGCTTTTCTAGATAAAGGCTCTTATTTAGTGAGATGGTGAATTTGCATCCACACGTTTAATTTGTGCACCCAATGCGCGTAAACGCGTATCGATATCCTGGTAACCACGTTCAATCTGTTCGATATTATAGATAGTTGAAGTTCCTTCAGCAGATAAAGCTGCGATTAAAAGGGAAACTCCAGCTCTGATATCAGGAGAGGTCATACTGATACCTCTTAATTTATACTGTTTGTTGATTCCGTTTACAGTAGCTCTGTGCGGATCACATAAAATAATCTGAGCGCCCATTTCAATCAGTTTATCCACAAAGAATAAACGGCTTTCAAACATTTTCTGATGGATTAATATAGATCCTTTAGCTTGTGTAGCAATAACCAGTACAATACTCAATAAGTCAGGAGTGAAGCCTGGCCATGGTGAATCTGCAATAGTCAGGATAGATCCATCAATGAAAGTATCGATGATATAATGTTTTTGCGAAGGAATATAAATATCATCACCCCTGCGTTCAAAATTGATACCTAATTTTCTGAATACATCAGGGATAACACCCAATTCTTCGTAACAAACGTTTTTGATTGTGATTTCTGATTCAGTCATGGCAGCAAGGCCGATAAAAGAACCAATCTCAATCATATCCGGTAACATTCTGTGCTCAGTACCACCCAGTTTGGTTACCCCTTCAATAGTTAACAGGTTAGATCCGATTCCGGATATTTTGGCACCCATGCGGTTAAGCATTTTACACAGCTGCTGTAAATAAGGCTCACAGGCAGCGTTATAGATGGTTGTAATTCCTTTTGCAAGTACCGCAGCCATAACAATGTTTGCTGTACCTGTTACAGAAGCTTCATCCAATAAGATATAAGCACCTTTAAGGTTAGTGGCATCTACGTTAAAGAATGATTCTTTAGCGTCATAAACGAATTTTGCTCCTAATTTTTCAAAGCCAAGGAAGTGCGTATCTAATCTTCTGCGACCGATTTTATCACCACCTGGTTTAGGAATAGCAGCTTGTCCGAAACGCGCAAGAAGTGGTCCAACGATCATAATTGATCCTCTTAAACTTCCGCCTTTAGATTTAAAAGTGGCTGATTTAAAGAATTCAAGATCGATATTCTTTGCTTCAAACGTGTAAGTGTCTTTTGATAAGCGGTGCACTTCAACGCCTAAATCACCTAGAAGTTCAATCAGTTTATTTACATCTTTGATGTCAGGGATATTACTTACAGTGATTTTTTCTTCTGTAAGTAAAACGGCAGATATAATCTGCAACGCTTCATTCTTAGCTCCCTGAGGATGGATTTCACCTTTTAACTTCTTCCCACCAATAATTTCAAATGCGTTCATGTGCTATTAACCTATATTATTTAAATCTGCTCTTTTAATGTCTTTGTTTTGGGTTGGGATTGCTGCTGCGCGGGCGGTTATTATTATTGTTGTTGTTATTGTTTTGCCTTCCCTTATTATTGTTGTTATTGCGTCCGCGGTTGGTATTTGTAGATGCTCTGTTTACAGGAGGTCTGAATTCTACCTTGTTCAGGTTGATGTTTTCTTCCAGCTGAAGTAATCCACCTGACAATTCGCTTAGATTTTTCAGGATAGTTTCATCAGCAACACTATCTTTATTCCAGGTCACATAGGCCATTTTCATAAAGTTAGCGATGCCCTGAACCAGGGCTGCTCTACGTTCCGGTTCTTCTACTGCGATGGCTCTTTCGATCATCACTTCAACAGTTTTACCGTAATGCTTATATTTTATCCTTTGCTGCGGATAACCGATATGCGAAGGTTTAACCAATGCCATTTCTGGAGTTGGCTTGGGATATGGACTATCCACGTCGATTTTATAACCGGAGATAATGTGTAAATGATCCCATAACTTATGCTTGAAATCGGCAACATCCCTTAGATGAGGGTTTAAAAAACCCATTAAATCTATCACTGCCTGAGCATATTTATTGCGCTCTTCCAGATCCGGTAGTTCGCAAATGTACTTCACCATGTTTTGTACATTACGTCCGTATTCTGCAAGAATTAACTCGTTTCTTGTGGTATTGTAATCGAAATTCATTCTATTTATTTCTTGTGGTATTCGCTGAAGGGGGATTATAAAGGCTCCTAGCCTTGTTTTACTGTAATATGGTTTAAAGATAAACCTTATTTTACAATCCGCAATTTAGCAAATTTTAATAACAATTGCTTGTTTCCTAATCCCTGGAAAAATACCGTCGCTTTTACATCAGGTAAAGTACCCTCCAGGTTAATGATTTTACCGAATCCAAATTTCTCATGTTCAACCTCCATGCCATTTTGAAAAGCACTCGCTGCATCAGGCGCAAAGCCAGGTGTTGGGATATGTGCAGTAGGCAAGATTGTCCTGGTTGCAGGTCTTGGCGGAGCAGTTTGCGTGGTTGAACCTGAAGCTGCTGGTTTAGGTTTACTGAAAGAATCTCTCTGTTGTGACCATGACCTGCGTTCTCCATCAAAACTATCAGAAGTGCTTGTCGTTTTTGGCGCTTTTACCACTTCCAGCTCCAGGAATTTAGCACTGATCTCACTGATAAACCGGCTTGGTTCACAATTGGTCAGTGTACCCCAGCGGTAACGTGAAGTAGCATAAGTTAAGGTCAGCTTTTTCTCTGCCCGTGTAATGGCTACATAAAATAACCTGCGTTCTTCTTCCAGATCGGTTCTTGAATTCAATGACATTTGTGAAGGGAACAGATTTTCTTCGAGCCCGACTACAAATACGTTCTTAAATTCCAGTCCTTTTGCCGAGTGAATCGTCATTAAGGAAACGGTATCTTTTTCTTTATCATCCTGTCTGTCGTCATTCGTTAGCAAGGCAATATCCTGCATGAAAATAGCCAGACTTCTATCTTCAATATCTTCACGTTCAGCAAATTCCTTGATACCGTTTAATAACTCCTGAATATTTTCATACCTGCTGCGTCCCTCTACACTATCATCTGTGTGCAGTTCTTTTAAAATACCGGAATGCTGTGCGATATATAAAGCTGTTTCATAAGCATCCAGTTTTTTTGACTCTGCCTGGAAACTTTTGATCAGCATCGAGAAGTCATTCAACTGGTTAGCGATCCGGCCGGCAATATAGGTTTGCGGTTCACAGATCACCTGCCACATGGTAATATCATGCTGATCGGCGGCTACAATTATCTTTTCGACAGTTGTATCACCTAATCCTCTTTTTGGATAATTGATTACTCTTTTGATAGCTTCCTCATCGCTCGGATTGAAGGTTAAACGGAAATAACCGATTAAATCTTTGATCTCTTTGCGCTGATAGAAAGATAGTCCGCCAAATATTTTATAAGGTACATTCAGCTTTCTTAAGCCTTCCTCCATTGCCCTTGATTGTGCGTTGGTCCGGTAAAGAATAGCAAAATCACTATAATTTAATCCTTTTGAAGTCCGCTCCTGAACAATAGATTCGGCTACTATTTTACCTTCCTCATTGTCTGTAAAAGCTCGGGATACCTTAATCCTATCTCCTGATTCATTCTCGGAGAAGACATTTTTCTCCAGTTGATTTTTATTATTCGCAATGATACTGTTCGCTACATCAACTATGTTTTGTGTAGAGCGATAGTTTTGCTCTAATTTATAGACTTTCAAATCCGGGTAATCTTTTTCAAAATTCAGGATATTCTGAATATTAGCCCCACGGAAACCGTAGATACTTTGTGCATCATCACCAACCACACAGATATTCTGATAAGCTGCGGCTAGTTTTTTTACAATCGTATATTGAGAAAAGTTAGTATCCTGGTACTCATCTACCATCAGGTATTTAAATTTCTGTTGGTATTTATTTAATACATCCGGATGATCTTTTAAAAGGACGTTGGTTTTGAATAGCAAATCATCAAAATCCATCGCACCAGCTTTGAAACATCTTTTAGTATAAGTTTCATAAATAGAACCTATCAAAGGGCGTTTATTACTGATATCTTCTGCCTGAATCTCTGCACTTTTCATGTATTCTACATGACTAACCAGGTTGTTCTTTGCAGAAGAAATCCGGTTGTATACAAAGTTTGCATTATATAACTTATCATCCAGCTGCATTTCACGCAAGATAGCTCTGATCAGACTTTTACTATCATCTGTATCATAAATGGTGAAATTAGAAGGATAACCTATCTTTTCTGCTTCTACACGTAATATTTTAGCAAATACCGAGTGAAATGTTCCCATCCACAAATTCTTTGCTTCTGTACCCACAACTTTCGAAATACGCTCACGCATATCTTTAGAAGCTTTGTTGGTAAAGGTTAAAACTAAAATATTGAAAGCATCCACACCTTTTTCGATCAGATGTGCCACTCTGTATGTAATTACCCTTGTTTTACCTGATCCCGCACCAGCGACAATCATTGCCGGTCCTTTAGTATTCTCTACTGCTGCACGTTGCTGAGGGTTTAATCCTGCTAAATAATCCAAATTGAAATACTGTTTTGCGTATGAAAAGGTACAAAAATAAGAAAAGTATACGCTTATTTCAGCATGTTGATAAAATTGCAGCTTATCATTTTTGTGGGTGGGTTTTTATTTATTCTATATTTGTCAAAAATCATTTGTTATGCAAGAGATCAAAAAATATGTAGAAGATAACAAACAACGTTTTTTAGACGAGTTGTTTGAATTATTACGTTTTCCTTCAGTGAGCGCAGACCCAAAATACAAAGGTGATGTATTGAAAACTGCTGCTTTTGTTGCGGATAAGCTGAAAGAAGCGGGTGCCGATAAAGTGGAAATTTGCGAGACTGCTGGTTATCCTATTATATATGGCGAGAAAATTATTGATGCAACATTGCCTACTGTTCTGATCTATGGCCACTACGATGTGCAGCCGGCAGATCCATTGGAATTATGGCATACACCTCCTTTTGAACCTACAGTGCGTGACGGAAAGATTTATGCACGCGGAGCTTGTGATGATAAAGGCCAGTTCTATATGCATGTGAAAGCTTTTGAACTAATGATGAAAACCAATACACTTGCGTGTAATGTGAAATTCATGATCGAAGGAGAAGAAGAAGTAGGTTCAAGCAACCTTGGAATCTTTGTTAATGCTAATCAGGAACGTTTAAAAGCTGATGTAGTTCTGATTTCAGATACTTCAATGATCAGTATGGAAAATCCTTCTATTGAAACTGGATTACGTGGATTAGCCTATATGGAGGTAGAAGTTACCGGCCCGAACAGAGATCTTCACTCAGGTGTTTATGGTGGAGCTGTTGCAAACCCAATCACTATTTTGTGTAAAATGATTGCTTCACTGCATGATGAAAACAACCATATTACTATTCCTGCTTTCTATGATAAAGTTGTAGAATTGACAGCAGATGAAAAAGCAGCTTTAAATTCGGCTCCTTTTGATCTGAATGATTATAAAAAAGATCTTGATATCAGTGCTGAATGGGGTGAAAAAGGATATTCTACTTTAGAACGTACCGGAACAAGACCTACTTTAGAGGTAAACGGTATCTGGGGTGGTTATATTGGTGAGGGTGCTAAAACAGTACTGCCTTCAAAAGCAAGTGCTAAAATTTCTATGCGTTTGGTACCTCATCAAAATTCCGATGAAATCTCTGCAATTTTCCAGAAACATTTTGAAAGCATTGCTCCTGAGTTTGTAAAAGTAAAAGTAACTGCTCATCACGGCGGAGAGCCAGTGGTAACACCTACAGACAGTGTAGCTTACCGTGCTGCTGAAAAAGCTATTTTAACAAGTTTTGGTAAAAAACCAATTCCTACAAGAGGAGGTGGAAGTATTCCTATTGTTGCTTTGTTTGAAGATGTCTTAGGTATTAAATCTGTATTGTTAGGTTTTGGTCTTGATAGTGATGCTTTACACTCACCAAATGAGAAATACGATATCTTTAATTACTATAAAGGAATTGAAACTTTGCCTTTATTCCACAAGTACTTTGCGGAACTAAGTAAATAATTTTAGATTATTCTATAAACAAAGGGTGGCCAAATGGCTGCCCTTTTGTATTTTTACCCCGTGCCTCCACCGATTAAGAAAACAATTGCAACCCAGGGAAAACTCTTTGATGATAAACCTCTTGTCCCAAAAGCTCCTGTAAAGCGTAAAAAACCTGTCCCAAAAAAGAAAAAAGGTCTTTCGTTACAATGGAAATTTGTAATCGCGGGGTTGTTACTTATCCTGTTTTCTCCATTGTATTATGGATATGTGCTCAAACTATTTACATCTACCACCAGATGGATCCTGGATATAGGCGAAGATCCGAACTATCGTACTTATAAAAGTTATGCTATTCAAATCCCGAAACGTTATAGTATTCATGGGATAGATGTTTCCTATTACCAGGGGAAGATTGACTGGAATAAAGTAAAGGAGATGAAAGATGATGATGTAAGCATCAAATTTGCTTTCATTAAAGCTACAGAGGGTGTTTCCAGTATTGATCCTTATTTTCAGCGAAACTGGAGAGAGGCACCTAAAGCAGGTATCGTTTGTGGGGCCTATCATTATTTTATCCCTAAAAAATCCGGTTTATGGCAGGCCAGGTTCTTTCTGCAAACTGTTAAATTTGAGAAAGGCGATTTACCGCCGGTCATTGATGTAGAACAGCTAACTGGTGTATCGCCTGAAAAGATGCGGTTAGAGTTGAAAGATTTTATAGTACATGTGGAAAGGAAAACAGGAGTGAAGCCTATTATTTATTCTGGATTGGTCTTCTATAAAGACTATTTGAAAGGACATTTTGATGGTTATCCTTTATGGATTGCACATTATTATAAAGCTGAATTAAGGGCAGGTGTGAATACAAAATGGTCTTTCTGGCAGCATTCTGATAAAGCCAGGATTACCGGGATTAATCATGTAGTCGATTTCAATGCTTTTAGAGGGGATAGTTTGGCTTTTCAACAAATGCTGATCAGGTAGATACTGGCTGTTTTCTTTAGAAGACGTAAAATATGTTTACATTCATGAATTACCAATCAGGGATGTCCAAAGAGCTTGATCATTTTTATTTGCAGCAAAAAGAACCTGTTCAGGGCTGTCTGCTTGCACTCAGAGAAATCATCATGAAACAAGACAAGGATATTACTGCTGCCTGGAAATATGGAATGCCATTTTTTTGTTATCGGGGAAAAATGTTCTGTTATTTATGGGTACACAAAAAACTTCATCGGCCTTATCTTGGCCTGGTTGAAGGAAAAAGATTGGATCACCCAGATCTTATCATCGAGAAAAGAGCAAGAATGAAAATTATGCTTTTCGATGTGGGGCAAGACCTGCCAATCGCTACTATAAATACAATCTTAAAACGAGCTATTGAATTGTATAAGACGGGAGTGGTTAAAATTTGTAAATAAGCAATCGTCTTGTAAATCAAACGTTTGCGCAGACTTTTAATTTCAATGTATAGTGTTGTTTTTCTAAATTATGGGATATATACCTAACCTTATACCTATGAAAAACTTAACTAAAACTCTTTTGCCGGTGGGCCTGTTAGCCTATGCGCTAATGTTCTTTACCGGATGTACAAAATCTGCAGTTTCTCCATCTGGAAAATCCACAAATCAAACCGCAGTAACTGCTGCTACAGGCGAGAATGCAGCTCCGTCAGAACATCTTTTTTTCTCTTTTCCATCGGATGCAATCCTTAAAATGCAAAAGATCAAAATCACCAAGTCTGCTGATAAGGAATATTTCTCCGTGAATAATTTCTCAGGAGGGTATAATGGACTTCAGCAGACACCAGATGAATCTTATGGAGCACCCAATACTCTGATTGCCTCGTTATGGGATCCAAATACCGCAGGTGAAATCTATTCAAGAGTTGCTTATACCGGAGCAGGAACCGTTTCCAGTCGTTTTGGGGGAGAAGGAGATGGCTACAAAACTATCAATCCATATAAATGGGTTAAAGATACCTGGTATAATATCGCGATTCGCTCCTGGAAATTAAATGGAGAATTGTTCGTCGGTACTTTTATTCAGAACCTATCCACTGGTAACTGGTTTCATACTTCTACGCTGGCTATTCCGGAAAGGACGACATTTCTGGGATCTGAAAATGATGCCTTTCTTGAAAACTGGGATGGAACCGATGCGGCCGATGATGGTCGTTTTGAAAGAAAAGCATTTTTTAAAGACTGCTGGAATTTGAACACCAGTAATCAATGGCAAAAACATACCGGCAGATCTTTCAGTGCCAATGCGAATGATGCAGACAGAAACGGGATTTATGACCGGAGCTTTAATGCCGGATATGACGCAACTGAAGATGCTTATTTTATGGAACACGGTGGAAATGTAGAACCATCTGCGGCTTTTGGTACGGGAAGAACATTGACTTTACCTGTACAAACCAATCAGGGAAATGCACCAGTATTAACTGTGGGCGCGGTTTATGGAGTTACTGCTAAATTTGGTTCGGGTGTGGTTACTGTGAACTGGCAAGTGACTGCTAATCTTAGTCCACAGTTTTCTTCTAAAATAGAAATAATCGATGCGGCAGGAACTGTGGTACAAACGGTTAATGAAGTCTTACCAGAGAAAAGAAAGGCCGTTATTAATGTCGCTTTAGGAAGTGGTACAAATTCGGCAAGAGTAACCATTACAGATATTTTTAATGGCGTATCTGTGCCGGTTACTGTAAATATTCTATAGTAAATTAATGGTGCTGATTCGAATCAGCACCATTAATTTATGAGCTGTTTTACTTTCGGGACTCGGGGAGGTATAACCGATTGAAAATCTTAAAAAATTACTGGAAATTTATCATGAACTCATCGCTTTGAATGGGTCGAAGACTAGCTTGGAAAATATTCCTCAACTCACCATTTGGACTCAAAGTGGCGGACTGAAAAAGGTAGCAGGAAAATTATTGAAAAAGATATAGAAGAGGTCACGTCTGTCTAAACAGGCGCTTATAAAACGATATCAAATTCTTTTTCGAGCAGTACTTGGAACGCTTGTTCATCAGGAACTGCTTGTTCTGTTTTTATTCCGTTTACTGTCACAATGAACTTCGATTGCGTAACTGTTTTTCTACCCGTGTCAGTAAGCAATGAACAGACCTTGTTTTTGGTGAAATTAGAATCTGGGGATAATTGCTGAAAGTAACAGCTATGCGTAAAGTCTTTTAACATCAGGGGGGTAAGTGTAAAGGTATATCCGGGAATATAAGTACCCAGCATTTCATCTTGTTTTTCAATCAAATAGTAATATTGATTAGCTTTAGTCAGTTTGAAAGTACCGCATCGCTCCGAATGATGAGTTTCTGCGCTGATTTTTATCGGTTCAGATACGAAGTCCCCAAAACCCACATCTACTAAATAGCGCTCATCTTCCAATTGAACCAATAAGGCTATGTGATCAGTAGGAGGAGAATATGTTTTGGTCTCAGAAAAGTACACTTTAGCACCAATGAGCTGGACATCGAAACCTATCTTTAATAATAACTGCTGAAAGTTTCCATTCAATTCATAACAGAATCCGCCCCTGCGCTCCTGGACTATCTTTTTATAAATCTTTTCCTCATCCAGTGTAATCCATGTTTTTTGATGGATATCGAGATTCTCAAAAGGAACGTTCAGCAAATGTGTTTTCATTAGCTCTTTAAGTGATTTTAAATCAACTTTGGCTTCTTGTTGATATTGAATCCGATCAAAATATTCCTGTATGTCCATATGTTGTAAATTATTAAAAAAAGATAAGTCTTTCCCTCAAAAAATAGATAAACTAAGGTAATGATTACCCTAAATATTTGTCTTTACAGATGGGAAGCTAATTGACAAATTCATGTGCTTTTATAAAGTTCAACAACCTTCGAATGAAAAAAATGAGAGAACATTAGTCTTCAATAAATTAGTGGATCAATACTATTATCTAACATCGTCCTGTATTTAAAACTACTCGGAGTCTTGTGTTGTTATATAGAAACAACTCATCCTATGGAAACGGACCAACTCAAAAACGAAACAGTCAAACAGGCAATAAATGCTTTGCAGAATGCTGACAAAAAACTCTGGTTTTCTTTATTCACAACTGATGCCAAATTATATGATGATGGCAATGAGGTGGATTTTAAACAATTCTTTGAAAAGGCAATAGGGCATGAACGTTTTACCACCATAGACCGGGTAGAAGACAATGGCCTGGCTGTCTATGGCAAATTTCATAGCGATCAGTGGGGAGATTTTAAGACCTATTTCAGATTTAAAATTGAGGAGAATGGTAAGATCAACCGGTTGAATATCGGACAGGCAAATTATTGATTAGAAATCCACTTCATAAGGGATTTCTAATCTGTTGAAGATCCAATTTGATAACCGATGGCTTTTCTTTCTGCCTCGGGCTGATCGTCGTTTTCCAGTAATTCGTCCAGATGCTGAAAAACGATCTTCATATTCTTGTGCCGGTTGTCTAATTTTCTTTTGATTTATTCTACCTCTAAACGCAGTTCAGCATGGTCAGTTAGCAATTTTCTGACACGGGTAAATATTCTTGCAACACCTTGTTCAGTGAAGGCATAAGGTCATTTTCGTAAACCCATTTTCTCTTTATTATTGGAAATCACGTTTTGTGATTTCCAATTTAGCAGTTCTTCGCCGGTCATCTGAAACATGAAGTCTTAGGGACAGCGGTTTTCATTTCGCTTAATAGTTTGATTCAATGCTCTAGTTTCTACGTTGTACATTTCAGCAAGGTCTCGGTCTATCATCATTTTCTGATCTCTTATCAGATAAATTTTATCGATGATTAATTCGTCGGATACGGTTGTCAGTTTAATCTCGCTCATGCAACAAATGTATTCTGGTTAATAGTGAATTAGGTTATTTATTTTACAGGAAACCTTTTGATATGAATTTGTTAGGTACTGCAGCAGCAAGCTACCAGTCGCAGTGAACCCAGAACCGATCTAAAGTGACTCTACGTTGAGTCCACCTTTTGATGCGAAAATGTGGACTAGAAAGAACCATAATATCAAAAGAAAGCCCGGCAAATCCTGAGTTTGCCGGGCTTTATAAAGTATGTCAATTATCGAACTAGAAAGGAATTACCGTTTCATCTAAGATCCTGTTCCAATCTGTATGCCGCTTGAGATAGGCAACAACTACCGGACATAAAGGAATAAGTTTATAACCGTTTTCTTCTATATAGTCCAGCGTCTTTTCAATCACAGCCGTTGCAGCGCCTTTACCTTTTAATTCATCTGGTGATTCAGTATGGATCAGCCAGATTTTCTTACTACGCTCTTTATAGTCAATAAATGTGGTGTAGTCACCTATCCTGAGCTCAAAACGATTTTCTTCCTGGTTCTTAACCAGTGGAAGACCTGCATATTCTTCATTCATATCTTGATGTAATTAATTCAATATACCAAATTTACCACTATTGAAATCATCAATTGCCTGATGAATTTCCTCTTGTGTATTCATTACAAAGGGGCCGTAACTTACAATAGGCTCATCGATCGGTGCACCACTCATTAACAAAACAACGCTTTTCTGATTTGCTTTGATATGGATTTCCTCCCCTTCATTCTCAAATAACACGAAACTATGTTCTCCGGCAATCTCTCCATTGACTAATACACTGCCATTAATTACCAACAGACCTGTATTATGTCCGGCATCGATTGAAGTAGTCAGCTCTCCACCTTCGGTCAATTTAATATCAAACAAATTTACCGGGGTATAAGTTTCAGCTGGTCCGGCAACTCCGTTAAAATTTCCGGCAATCACGTTCACTGTACCAACCTGATCTGCCAATTCTACTTTCCCCATTCCCGCAGCTTTAAGTTCCTGGTAATGTGCTGGGGTTGATTTATCTTTTTTGGGAAGATTTACCCACAACTGAACCATTTCAAACGGACCGCCCGTTTTAGAGAAAGTTTCTTCGTGGTATTCTTTGTGAAGGATACCTTCACCAGCAGTCATCCACTGAACATCACCCGCATTAATAACTCCACTATTGCCACCACTGTCATGATGCGCTATACTACCTTTATAAGCAATGGTTACAGTTTCAAAACCTTTATGCGGATGTACATCTACTCCTCTGATATGATCGGAAGGACCAAAATCATATTCTGCATTAAAATCAAGTAATAAAAACGGACTGATTCTTCTTTTAGAAATATCTGCACCGGGTATGTAATTAAATACTCTGAATCCGTCACCCACCATGCCTGGTTGACCAGGTTTTGTCACGATTTTTTCAATTAACTTTTTCATCTTATTTCTCCTTTTGATCAAATCACAACAAATTATTAAAACATTTTAACAACAGAGTGATCTGATTTTTGTTATACAAATGTACCCTGTTCAACATGGCAAGAAGTTGATGTAGGATAAGAAGTGATACGCCCAAACAGAATTGTTTTTATCTTTGTTTTATGAATATGGAACCTAATAGTCTAATCCACGCGTCTTCACCATATCTTTTGCAGCATGCTTATAATCCTGTAAACTGGTATGAATGGGGGGAGGAAGCATTAGCAAAAGCAAAACGGGAAAACAAACTGATTTTAGTCAGTATTGGTTATTCTGCTTGCCACTGGTGTCATGTCATGGAGCGGGAGAGTTTTGAACTGCATGAAGTTGCAGAAGTAATGAACAAACATTTTGTTTGTATTAAAGTAGACCGGGAAGAACGGCCCGATATTGATCAGATTTATATGCTGGCTATCCAGCTGATGACTGGTAGTGGGGGCTGGCCCTTGAATTGTATCTGTTTGCCAGATCAGCGCCCGATTTACGGAGGTACCTATTTTAAAAAAGATGATTGGGTTAATATATTATTGAACGTTGCAGATTTATGGCAAACTGATCCAGGCAAAGCAGAACAATATGCCGTTCAGCTGACCAATGGAATCCGCAATTCTGAGCGGGTAATTCCTAATATCAGAACGGCACCTTATACACAACAGGATCTTCAGGATATTACCGCACCCTGGAAACGGAATTTTGATATGATTGAAGGTGGGTATAACCGGGCACCAAAGTTTCCTTTGCCTAATAACTGGCAGTTCTTATTGCGTTACAGTCATTTAATGAATGATAATGCTACACATGTATCCACTTTACTAACACTGGAGAAAATGGCCTTTGGTGGCATTTATGATCAGATAGGAGGAGGTTTCGCCAGGTATTCTGTAGACAGTGACTGGCATGTTCCTCATTTTGAGAAAATGCTTTATGATAATGCACAGCTGATTGGTCTATATGCTGAAGCATATCAGTTTTCAGGCAACAAGCTTTTTAAAGATGTCGCCATAGAATCTATTACTTGGATTGAAAGAGAGATGACTTCGCCAGAAGGACTATTCTATTCTGCACTTGATGCAGATAGTGAAGGTATAGAAGGTAAATTCTATGTTTGGGATTTACTGGAATTTGAAAAAAATCTTGGAGCTGATGCGGCATTAATGGCCGACTATTTCAATGTTACTGCTCGTGGAAACTGGGAAGATGAAGAGATTAATATTCTCTTCAGAAAATATACTATAGAAGAATATGCTGAATTGAAGGGGTTGTCAATTGATGATTTTTATGAAAAATTGAAATTGGCCAAAGAGAAACTCAGTGCAGTAAGAAATAAACGAATACACCCATCATTGGATGATAAATGTCTGACAGCATGGAATGCGATGATGATTAAAGCGCTCGCTGAAAGCAGTCAGATTTTTGATCGGGAAGATTTTTATGAAGCAGCTAAAAAAGCGGCGGATTTTATTCTTTCTAATATGATAGCCGAGAACGGTGGATTGTATAGGAACTATAAACATAATAGAGCCTCAATTACCGGTTTTCTTGATGATTATGCACTCTTTATCGCAGCATTAATTGCTTTATATGAAGCAGATTTTGAAGAGAAGTGGTTGCTGGAAGCTAAAAGATTAAGCGATTGGGTTTTAAGTAATTTCCGGGATCTGGATAGCCCGATGTTATTCTATACCCCAGCAAACGGAGAGTCTCTGATTGCCCGTAAACATGAGATTATGGACAATGTGATTCCTGCTTCAAATTCTGTAATGGCCCAAAACCTAAAATATCTTGGGCTCTTATTTGATGAACTTCGCTATACCGATAAAGCAGACGCAATGCTGGCTGCGGTACATCCTCAAATCAAAACCTATGGTTCTGCTTATTCCAACTGGGCTATTCAATTGATGAATGAAGTATTTGGAATTAATGAAATTGCATTCACTGGTAACGCTGTGGATGAGGTCCATAAGGAATTGAATAAGAGGTATATTCCGAATAAAATTATATTGTCGGGAAAAAATTCTGTGCTTCCTTTGTTAAAAGATAAGCAAAGCATTGAAACAAAAATCTATATTTGCCGAAATAAATCATGTCAGCTGCCTGTAACAACAGTTGAAGAAGCATTAAAATTAATTAACTAAATAAGATTCCAATGAGTATTAAACTCAATACAGTAGTTTCATTAGCGCCAACTTCCTTCCTTTTCTGAATGAAAATACCATAAATAATTGGCCATATCAACTTAGAATATCCTTGAGTAGGCTTTTATCATCTCATGAAAGTAGTTACTAGCTAGTTCAATATCATCACAAACATTGGTTCAGTATTAAAATCGTCTATTAATGACTGATTTTTTAGAAAATCAATAATGTGGTATTTCAATTTAGATAATCTATTAAATTAAGCTCCAATAAACTTCAGTTTTTCATTGCAGTAAAAGCCTTTAAAAAGATGGTTAGAGATGACTTTTTTTTACCATCTGTTTGCCTGAGCATAATAATGTAAAGTGACTATCCCAATGGGTTGTATATAAAATTTCATTTTTTGCCGTATACCAGCTTTCATGAGGAAAATTTGCTTTAACCTCTAATAATAATTCACTAAAGTTTCCTTCAAGAGCAGTTATTAAATTGTTTAGTTCACAGGCCTGATTCAGTTTTACTAGCTCTTTATCATTATTATGTTTTTTGTTTAAACCTCCTTTATCATATTGCAGGAGCTACGTCCAGCTGATACTATCAGTTAATTAGAGTAGTTCATGTTTTGTATGTCTATCCTCATTTTTAATATCATGACATTTCATAAAGGGGCGCAGAATTAGGTAGATGCAGTCATAATACCTTCTATATAACTCAAGAATAGGGATAAATTATTTGTATTATTAATACAATGTCTATAGGAATAGTAGTGTTAGGTGAATTACATTTGCTGGACACTAAGTAATGTTGCTTAGTGAAAGGTGAAACCGAAAAACCTAAAAAGAGTAGGAGATTATATAAAAACAATTATTTATGAGAGAAATAACACTAGAGCAAATGGAAATGACAATAGGAGGTGGCAAAATGGGGGGCGATACAGCGGATTGTATTACTGATGCATATGCTAATCATGGATGGGCTTCGGTTGGATTTTTATATTAACAGCATTTATGCCAGAAACTGCCGCATTAGTTGCTGCTGGTTGTATAGGCAAAAACATTTAATAAGAAAATAATGAGAATTTTAGCCTATTACTTGCAGATTTTAGTGCCATTACCTATTCTTTACTGGCTTGCTGTATCATGTCCCGCTTCTTTTTTTGTGATTGGTCTTTTGGCTTATGCACTTATTTATAGGCCATTTGTAGATGGATATAGGCTATTGTATATGGGAAGTATAGAAAAAAGCAGCTTTGTGAAGCTGTTTATCCCTTTTTATAGCACTAAGTATTTCTACGATCTTTATTTCAAAAATTAATGTATCTACCGCAAAACTAGCTTTTGCGGTAGAATTTTATTTAAATCATAATGCTTTCGAAAAATCAGAATTTAATCCTTTACATTTTTCTAGTCGCACTTTCTTCCTTATCAGTTTTCATAATTAATAGTTATATACTCACAAAAGAAGTTGTGGAATTTACATTTGCCGATCAGATACCTATTAGTGGTATTAATAAGGTATATGGTCTTTTTTCGAAACTTTTATTTACTAAATTATGCTTTCTCCCGTTATATCTTTTTATTAAGTGTTTTTTTGTAGCGACAACTTTGCAAGTTGGATTGTTGATCTATGATTTTAAACTAAGATTTAAACAAACTGGAATTGCAACAATAAAGTAGACATTTGGGTTAGATTTAGGGATAAGGAATGGCTTCATTTTAGCACTAATTTTGGTACTAGTACTAAAATTAAGATGTTTTATTGAACAATAAAGGCTATTGGGTTGTTAGAATAGGAATAGATTTAATTCATCCACGATTAAATAAAGCGGGTTTATTAAAATCTGCTGTATTTGCCGAAATAAATCATGTTAGCTGCCTGTAACAACAGTTGAAGAAGCATTAAAATTAATTAACTAAATAATATAATCCGTTGTCAAATGACTTTCTATTAGTTTTGTAAGTAAACTCTATTAGGATAAATTTACGCCAGTCACTTTTTCTTGAATAGGGACATCCGTTGTGTACCTTTTTTCTTAATTACACTATCACCGACTTCTATATTATATAAGTCATCATACCATCTAACCCATTCTAAATCAAAGTCTTTATTGTTTACTGTAATTATTTTATAGTATCCTGAAGATGGTGTGACTTTTTGAACTTTTCCATTAAACTCATAATTTATTGCTTTTAATGCATCATAAGAAGATAAGAGCCAATAACAACAAAAAACGAATAGAGCACTGTAGAGTAAATATTTTTTCATCGATTAAGGTTTAATATTAACATGCTCTTTGTGTTCTATCATGTTTAAAGTGTTAATTTTTTTAAATGTAATTGAAAATAATTATTTCCAAAAAAACTATAACGTATTTCCATTCCAATATTGAAAACTAAATAAAGGAAAGTTTCAGATTTAACAGGTGATGGACAAATAGAAAACTTTCATATTATTCCTATCTATTATATAAATTATCTGATTTTGTGAAATATATTCATACTAAATTTTAAGATGTTTTACTAAACAATAAAGGTTGTAGGGTTGTTAGATTGAATATAGATTTAATTCAGCCACGATTAAATAAAGCGGGTTTATTAAAATCTGCTATATTTGCCGAAATAAATCGTGTCAGCTGCCTGTAACAACAGTTGAAGAAGCATTAAAATTAATTAACTAAATAACATAGGTACGTATCTATATGGAATTCAAAATAGGGTTGAACATGCTAAAGTAACTGCTATTTCAATATATAATTGGAGCCAATCGTATTTCGTACGATTTCAGTTGACACCTTAGCTCTGTTCGCAGGCTGTAAGCAGATATTGGTTTTTTCGCTATATTCGTACGTAATATGACTGGATTAATTAATGCGCTTAAGGCTATAGTTGCTTTAATTCTTATTGGAACAGGATGGTATTCCTTAGGATATGGTTTTACTTAACCCAATAGATATGGCAATTTCTTTTTTATTGGAGGCTTTCTGCTTGGAGGGCTAGGGGTTATCCTTCTCATTCATCTAATAGCCTATGCGAAGGACTGAATTGTTATTAACTAATATCCACAAAGGTAAACATTGCCCTCTCAAGAAATCCTCCCCCCCATAACACTCTTTGCCAGCGCACAGATAAAGAAAGCATAATTATCCAGAAAATTTTCTGGTTTATTTGTCCGATTAGCACCCCATTTATTTTGAACTGCAATAGACTTAATCTTAGCTTCTGATGCAACAGAAACATGAGCAGGATGGTTATTGGATTTAGATAATAGATTCATTATTTATTTTCCTATTGTATAAATAGCTACGTTTCTGGAACGAAGACTTTATTTCCAAAAATATCTGTTTTATAAAACCCGATACGCTTACCGCTGCCATCCTCTATTACAATCTTTCCTGAAGCATCTTTCTTTTGTTTGCCTATGATTTTTCCATTGGCATCTTCTATTATTGTGTCCCCAAAAATGTCTTTTTTGTATACGCTTAATGTTTGGCCATGTTCGTCTTCAATTATAGTATTACCAAAAATATCTTTTTTCTGTTTAGTTTCAACTTGTGCTTTTGTGTTTCTGGATACTATACCTATTAAAACTTTATTTTTTTGTTGTTCTAGGTTTTGGTCACTTTCAGTTTCTACAATTTTATTCCCCCAAAAATCTTCTTTTTGTTTACCTACAGTTTTTGCGGACTCATCTTCCAATATAGTATTGCCAAAAAAATCTTTCTTTTGTTTTGCTATGGTTTTACCGTCTTTATCTACGATAATGGTATTGCCAAAAAAATCTGTTTTTTGTTTACCGATCATCTGGTCTTTCCCATCAACTAGGACTGTATCGCCAAAAAAATCTACCTTATATTTATATTGCGTAGTTTGGCTGTATACTAAAATTGGAATTATAGACATAATGATGCCTAGTGCTAATTTTTTCACCTGATTATCTTTTTTGTGTGTATCAGATAAACAACAAAAATAGTACCAATATAACGTCTGATTAATTATGCGAAAGCGTTATTGTTGCTTGCTTAGTAAGGTATCAGCAAAGGACGGTCTATGCAATTTATTGTCAAAAACACTTTAGTATAATGCCTGATTTAGTGAACTCATCAATTTTTCTGATTACGTTAGAACCGTATTTAATACGAGTACTAAATTTGAAATCTTTTATTGAACAATAAGGGCCGTTTATTTGTTGGATAAGAAAATAGGTTGTATTCACCCAAGATTAAATAAAGAGGGTTTATTAAAATCTGCTATATTTGCCGAAATAAATCGTGTCAGCTGCCTGTAACAACAGTTGAAGAAGCATTAAAATTAATTAACTAAATAAGATTCCAATGAGTATTAAACCCAATACAGTAGTTTCATTAACGTACGAACTGCATACGACTAATGAAGAGGGACAACAAGTTTTCGTAGAAAAAGCTGATGAGCAAAATGCATTGGTATTCTTATACGGTACAGGTATGATGTTGCCTAAATTTGAAGAGCATTTAACCGGATTAAATGTTGGTGATGAGTATAAATTTGAGCTAAGTGCAGCTGATGGTTATGGAGATTTAGATCCGGGAGCTTTTGCTGACTTACCAAAAGATATGTTCAAAGATGTTGACCTGCCTAACGTAGGCGATGTTATTCCTTTGCAGGATAACGAAGGAAATCATTTCAGAGCTGGTGTTACTGCTATACATGATACAACTATCTCGGTAGATTTGAATCACCCGATGGCTGGTAAAAACCTGATTTTTGGTGGTAAAATCCTTTCAGTACGTGAAGCAACTGAAGAAGAATTAAGTCACGGTCATGCACACGGTGCTGACGGACATGCAGGACACTAATCCTGATAAATTATAAAAAAAGGTGCAGATATTATCTGCACCTTTTTTTATGTCTAATTCTTTTTAACAAGCAGGTTACACTTTTCGCAGATACCGTACGCGGTAGTACTCACTGTTTTTGCTGTAAAACCTTTTGGCATGGTACTATGCGGAACCACCACATCCAAACAGTAGATTTTATGGCAATTTGTACAGTTAAAGTGAATATGCTCATCATGGTGATGATCTTCAGAACAGGCTGACGAGCAGATTGCATAGTTTGCAGTTCCATTCATATCCATAATCCTGTGCAAAATTCCCTTATCCTCATAAATATTCAGAATCCGGTATAAGGTGACTCTGTCAATTTCTTTACCTAGTTTTTTTTCCAGTTCAGGTTGTGAAATGGCGACAGTATCTAAAGCTATCTCTTCTAAAACACGAACTCTTTGTTTGGTATGTTTCAGTGAGTGTTCTTTTAATATGTGAGTAGGGTCGATTTTCATATTCGTTAGATTGACTTTGCATTAACTAAAGCTATTGGTGGATTATCCATTGCATTTCCAGTACTTAACTTCAGCATCCCTTTAATAGTTATTGTTTGATAGGTGAATTTAATAGGTTCAGCAAGCTCAACCATCACCATAATCGGTACGCCATTTTTTCCGCAGAAATAACATTGATTAATCGGTAGGGTAGAAAGCATAAACTTTGTTTGTTTCATTCCATCTTTAATCGGAACTAAATATCCTTCCAGCTCAAATGGTTTATTTGCATATTTTTTAATATCAGCATTGTAGATGGGAAACATTTGCGTATCCTTTACAATTTTGAAGTCTACACTTCCAATTACCTCCCAATTGCTCGAAGTGATCTGATCATTTGGATTATGCTGGGCTTTTGCTGCAAGGCCTGAAATTAGTAAAAATATAATGATCAACGGTTTCATTAGAATATTCATTTTTAGTTTTTAGACAATATCTTAGAAATATTTGACCGGTAAGCCTGCAAGGCAGGAATAATACCTGCAAATATACCAATCGCAAGGCCTGCAGCAAATAAATAAATTTCATCTTTCAGGAATATTAATCCATTTAATCTTGCCTGGCTACTTTCCTGGTAAGTTCCAATAAACTGCAGCACTAAATGTCCAAGGATAATACCAATAATTGTACCAGCTAGCGTAAGCAGGATTCCCTCAAAAATCACGATACAAAACAATTTTGCCCTTGATGCACCTAGTGTACGCATAATAGCGAGATCGTAATTTCTTTCTTTTAGAGAATTATATAAATTTACAAATACACTGATGGCTGCGATCAGCATAATTAAAGCTGCAAACCATTGTAAGGTATCAACCCCAACCCCAATCAGCGAAAATAAGCGGGTACTTTCCATAGCGGGAGAGGCAGCCTGTAAGCTGGTAGACTGATTGACCATTCTTGGGAACATAACTACCGACATCGGAGAGCGGTATTGGATCAATAAGGCCGTGATTTCCTTTTCCTCATTATGACCGGTTTGATCGGGTCTCTGACTTTCATGGTGATGAGTCTCACCATCTTCATGTTTGTGTTGGTCCTGATGATGTTCTGCTGCCTCTTCTTTTTCATGATCTTCATGCATTTTCCAAACACTGGAGATATTAGTTAGAATGAGGTTATCGGTTACGTTTGCCTGGGGCGTTAAAATGCCTACTACTTTATAAGCATGTGTTTTATGAATGTCTGAACTGCCTGTTAATCCATGTGCGCCAAAAAAGGTATCTCCAATCTTCAGTTTTTGATTGGCAGCTACAGCAGAGCCGATGGTGACTTCAAAATCGGCTGCCCAGAACTTTCCAGTACTAGTTTTTAATTTATAGATACGCACGAAATTACTATCGGTACCTACAATTCTGATACCCTGGTAATTATCGCCCTGTGCCAGAGGTACAGCTCTCTTAACAAATGGGCTATGCGCTAATTCCTGTGCAACCTTCAACGGGATATTCCCGGTTGGGAAATCAATATAATAAATACTGCTCAGAATAAGCTGAAGCGGGCTTCCTTTGGCTCCAACAACTAGGTCAATGTCTTTAGAATTGTTGTCTAGTTTCTCGCCGATCTGTGTGGATGCTAAGAGTAAAATGGTCAGAATACCTGTACCAAATGCAATGAGCATGATGTTTAATGCGGAAGATAATGGTTTAGACCATAAGCTTTTCCAGCTGATTTTTAATGGGCTCATTTTAATTCGTAGGTATTAGTAAATGCATCTTTAACTCTTTTATCATGGGTAGCGACGATTAATGTGGCTTGATTTAATCCTGATTGCTGCATCAGTAATTCAAGAACTGCCTGGGCATTTTTATCATCCAGACTGGAAGTAGGCTCATCGGCAATTAATAAAGCCGGTTTATTGATCACTGCCCGGGCGATAGAAACCCGTTGTAATTGTCCATGGCTTAATTCACTGGGGTATGCATTTTTCTTGTTCGCTATGCCTAAAGACTCCAGAACCTCATTTACTCTTTTCAGATCTTCTGGCAGGTTGGCAAAACTTTGTGCCAGGGTAAGGTTTTCTGTTATGGTCAGACTTTTGATCAGATGGGGGCGTTGAAAAATGATTCCTATATTTCTGCCTCTAAACTGATCCAGTTCTTTGGAAGATAGTGTATACATGGATGTACCTTCCATAATTACCTCCCCGGTGGTTGGTTTTAAAATTCCGGTTAATACGTGAAGTAATGTAGTTTTTCCACTTCCAGATTCTCCCAGGAGTAACCACTGTTCACCGTTATTAATTTCCCAGTCTTTAAAGTCAATGCGGTGTGTGCTGCCATAACTGTGTGAAATTGATTGAATAGTTATCATTTGTGTTTGTCGTTTTATATGGCTTTTGCGCTTTTAACTTAACAAAAGTAATAAATGCAAGTTTATTGCATATAGTAAATATGTAAAGAGTTTGCTACCACTGTTTAATCTCCAAACGGGAGGTTTTTAGAATTGTTATAAATACCCAAATATAAATGCAATTAAATTGCATTTATATTTGTTAACCGTATATTTGCAACTTAGTTGCTCTATTGATTGATCAGAATTAACAAGCTAAGGCATCCATATATATGCGCATTAAATAAACACATGAAATGAAAACAAAATTATTACCTGTAACTGTACTCAGCGGCTTCCTTGGAAGTGGAAAAACGACATTACTCAATCATATTCTTCATAATAAACAAAATCTGCGGGTGGCGCTTATTGTCAATGATATGGGTGAAATCAATATTGATGCGAATGCGGTTCAGCGTGGAAATATGTTGTCCAAAACAGAAGAGAAGCTTGTGGAAATGAGCAATGGCTGTATTTGTTGTACCCTTAGGGAAGATTTGATTGCTGAGGTTGAGAAACTTGCTAAAGAAAATCGCTTTGATTACTTAATTATTGAAAGTACGGGTATTTCTGAACCGGTTCCTGTGGCACAGACTTTTAGTTATGTTGACCTGGCCATGAACATTGATTTGAGTAAGTTCAGTAAGCTCGATACGATGGTGACGGTTGTGGATTGTTTTAATTTTAAGAAGGATTTTGGTACCAATGAATTGCTGATTGATAGGGAATGGGTAGATGATGTTGCTGACCAGCGCACAATTGTCAATCTGTTAACCGATCAGATTGAATTTGCGAATGTGATTATCCTTAATAAAACAGATTTGGTTTCTGCGGATGATCTGAAGCTTTTAAAAGCAGTAGTTAGAAAACTGAATCCTTCCGCTAAACAGATTGATGCCTCTTTTAGCCAGGTAGATTTGAAAGAAATTCTGAATACAGGATTGTTTGATTTTGATGAAGCCTCGCAGGGAGCTGGGTGGATTAAAGAACTGAATAGTGAACATGAGCCCGAAACAGAAGAATATGGAATTAGCAGTACAGTATTCCGCTCCTCGAAACCTTTTCATCCGGAACGGTTATGGAAGTATTTAAATGAACAATTTCCGCCCAATGTGATTAGAACGAAAGGATTATTCTGGTTAGCACCTATGCCAGATCGCGCATTGAATTTTTCTCAGGCTGGTGGGTCTCTGAGAATTGAAAGTGCAGGAACCTGGTGGGCAAGTATGCTGCCATCAGAAAGAATGAATTATTTAGATTTTACAGAAAACCGGAAAGAAATTGAGGGGCGCTGGGATGTGGATTACGGAGACCGGATGAATGAGTTGGTTTTCATTGCTCAGGATCTACAGAAAGAACAATTGCACAAAGAATTGAATGCTTGTCTGATCACAAATGAAGAAGTACTTCAATATCAAAACAAATTACATTTTGTAAATCCTTTTGAAAACGTGATTCAGTAAAGAAAAGATTAATAAATAACGGATTATTATAATAATTTAATGCAATCTAGTTGCAACTGATGATATTAATCGTATATTTGATCTTCATTATTTAGTTAATAGGTATAAGCACTCGTAACGGAATTCATCAGCCGTTACGGTGCTTTTTAATTTTTAGCTATCCACTCTGTTTCTGGTGTAATTTGATTCCTTATTGATTAATATCCTCGCTGACTCGTATCTTAGGAATCTAATCAATTTTTATTTCTCATGACTAAAAAGATAACCTTACTGCTATCTTTAGCTACTTGCTTTGCTTTAAACAGCTATGCACAACAGTTTAAAGTCGCTTTTTCTTCCGCTGTGTCTGGAAAGCCATTTACTGGCAAGGTATTTTTATACTTATCAAAGAATAACCCCCAACCTTTAGCAGCATCTATCGGTATAGAGCCGCTCAACGCTTTTGCTGCAAACGTCAAAAATATCAAGCCGGGCGAAAGCATTATTATAGATGATCAGGCTATCGCTTATCCAGTGTCCCCATCAGATATGGAGCGTGGTACTTATTATGTGCAAGCGGTATGGGATTTAAATTTGGGGGGAAGGGTAATTACAACTAGTCCTGGCAACATATTTAGTCTGCCTCAAAAAATAGTAATTAATAAAGACCGTAAACAGTCTTTTAAGATTCTGGCAGATCAGGTAGTACCTGAAAAGAGTTTTCTGGAAACGAAGCTCAGGAAAGAATTAGTAGTGCCTTCAAAATTATTGAGTGATTTTCATCATCAGGAATTCTCTCTGAAAGCTGCGGTACAATTGCCTGCTGAATATGATGAAAATCCAGATCAGAAATTTGCTGTATTGTTTACAGTAGATGGTTTTGGTGGAGATTATCATTCCACGTCCGGTAGCCTAAAGCCATCGGCACCACTGGGTTCTTTACCAGTTATCCGTGTGTTTCTGGATGGAAATTGCTCGTTGGGTCATGCCGAATATGCGAACAGTGAGAATAATGGGCCATGGGGCGATGCACTGACACAGGAATTGATACCTCTGCTGGAAAAGAAATACCGGTGTAATGGTGCCAGGATGTTAATGGGGCATAGTAGTGGTGGATGGTCTGTTTTATGGTTGCAAACCCATTACCCTACCTTGTTTATAGCTACTGCCTCCAGCAGCCCTGATTATGTGGATTTCCGTAAGTTTTCTATGGTAGATCTTTACAAAGACAGTAATTTATTTTATGATCAAAAAGGAGAGTTAATCTCTGGAGGTACTGTGGCCGGCAGATTTTCTTTTTCTTATTTGAAAGAAATGTACCAGGTAGAAAATGTGATCTCAAGAGGGGAACAGCAACATTCTTTTGAGGCTGTATTTAGTAAAAAGGGGAAGGATGGTTTACCTGAGCCGATTTGTGACTCCAAAACAGGAGCAATAAATCACCTCACTGCCGAAAACTGGAAGAAATACGATATTTCTTTATACTTGAGAACTAATTGGAAGTATTTAAAGAAAGATCTGGATGGAAAAATCCGGATATCGGTAGGTGATGATGATAATTTTCAGTTGAATTACCCGGTTAGATTACTTGAAGAGGAAATGAAAGCGATTCAGGCAAATGTGCTTTTTAAATATTATCCCGGAGATCATTTTACTTTGAAAACAAAAGCATATACAGACGACCTAAATGGCTTTTTAGAGTGGAGATACAAGCAATGGATGATTAAAACGGGGAACTAGTGTATAGATGCTAAATAGTAAAGAAGGTCTGATGATACTCGTTTGTTCATTCAGACCTTCTTTTTTAGTAATTCTCCAGGAAATCTTCGCCCTTTTGAGTAATTGTTGCCGAGGGATGGGCACTATCCGGATGAATAAGAATATAGCCCAGGCGCTCTAGTTCTTCATAAGCATCTTCCATTCCTCCAAGAATAGAAGAGCTGACTTGTTGTTCTACTGTTTCCAGAATTGTTTTGATTTCTTCTTTTTCCATACTTAAATTTAAGAATTTTTTACAGACGGAGACCTTAATCCAGTTACTATTTTTAAAATTAGTTTTTTACTTTTGCATCCATGAAAACATACCCTAATTACCTATTGTTCTTCCTTTTATTACTTTTTTTTTCTTGTCGTTCTGAATCCGCAAAAGAAGGTGCTAAGACAGCTCTTCAGGAAGATGTAAATACAGCTGAAAATTCAAAAGACACAGAGGAGAATCTGAAGGATACTGCGAAATTGGCTTTAGCTAATGCTAAAACGATTCTCTTACGTAAAGAGGTTCCTGTATTGTGTTATCATCAGATCAGAGACTGGAAAGCCTCAGATTCACAAAGGGCGCATGACGATATTATTCCTCCTGCAAATTTTAGGGAACATATAAAAATGCTGGCAGATAGTGGCTACCATACTATTTTGCCGGATGAATTGTATGATTATTTGAATTATGGTAAGAAGTTACCTGCTAAACCGATCATGATTACCTTTGATGATACAGATTTAGATCAATATACGGTAGGGGCTTCAGAGTTAAAGAAAAATGGATTTAAAGGGGTGTTTTTTATTATGACTGTTTCTATTGGCAGACCAAAATATATGAGCAAGGCACAAATTAAAGAACTGTCAGATGCAGGACATGTGATTGCCAGTCATACCTGGAACCATAAGAATTTTGCACAGTTTACAGATGAAGACTGGGAAATCCAGATTGATAAGCCTACGCAGACACTGGAGAAATTAACCGGTAAAAAAGTGCAGTATTTCGCTTATCCTTATGGAGTTTTCAAAGCGGCAAATCTGCATAAATTAAAAGAACATGGTTTTAAAGCAGCATTCATTTTATCGACGCCAATGGATGAAGTCAATCCAATCTATACTATCAGAAGGGTTATTGATCCGGGGCGTTATACGGCCAAAAATCTTTATAACAGTTTACAGAAGAGTTTTAATAAGAAAAAGACAGTTGCATTGACGCTGGGAAAATAAGCCGCCGCCGATTAAAGGTCCAAATTTGTGTATAATTTAAAAGGGGTATCCAAAATTTTGGATACCCCTTTTAAATTATTAATTAAGCTACCAGCTTATTTATATAAATCAGCTCTTAACTGTGCTACATCTTCACTGTTGATATAATCATCATAGCTCATCATTTTATCAATTGATCCGTTAGGTGTCAATTCAATTACTCTGTTTGCTACCGATTCTGTTAATGCATGATCTCTTGAAGTAAATAATACAGTTCCTTTGAAATCTTTAAGGCCATTGTTCAATGCCGTGATTGATTCCAGGTCCAGGTGATTCGTTGGCTCATCAAATAATAACAAGTTAGCTTGTCTTAACATCATTTGAGAGAACATACAACGCATTTTCTCACCACCTGATAATACTTTACAGTTCTTCAGTACTTCTTCTCCTGAGAACAGCATTCTGCCAAGGAAACTTCTTACAAACTGCTCGTCTTTATCTGTGTCAGAGTACTCTCTTAACCAGTCAACAAGGTTCATGTCTTTTCCTGCAAAGTAAGCCGTATTATCATTCGGAATATCAGCAGTATTTATCGTTACGCCATATTTGAATTCTCCTGTATAAGAAGTGTCACGGCCCGTTAATACATTGTAAAAAGCTGTAGTTGCTAAACTGTTCTGAGAAACGATCGCAATTTTATCACCTTTGTTTACCATGAAGTTTACGCCTTTGAACAAGACTTCTCCATGACTGCTTAATGCAAGGTTTTCTACCTGAAGGATCTGATCACCCGCTTCTCTACCGCCTACGTTATTGAACATAATAGCAGGATATTTACGGCTGGAAGGTTTAATCTCTGTCAAATCGATCTTATCAAGGGCCTTCTTACGTGAAGTTGCTTGTTTTGATTTGGAAGCATTTGCACTGAAACGCTGGATAAATTCCTGCAATTCCTTTACTTTTTCTTCTAGTTTTTTGTTTTGATCACCACGTTGTTTTAAGGCAAGCTGACTTGACTCATACCAGAAAGTGTAGTTACCGGAATAAGTGGTCATTTTACTAAAGTCGATATCTACGATGTGTGTACAAACCGCATCTAAAAAGTGTCTGTCATGGGATACGACTAAAACTGTGCTCTGATAATCTGCCAGGAAGTTTTCTAACCAGGCGATAGTTTCTATATCCAGGTCATTCGTTGGCTCATCCAGTAATAGAATATCAGGGTTACCAAAAAGAGCTTGTGCAAGAAGCACACGTACTTTTTGTTTACCATCTAATTCAGTGATTTGTTTATGGTGGAATTCTTCTTTAATTCCAAGATTGCTCAACATGGTTGCTGCATTACTTTCCATATTCCAGCCATCCATTTCTGCAAATCTGTTTTCCAGTTCGCCAGCACGTTCGCCGTCTTTATCCGTGAAATCTTCTTTCAAATAAATTGCATCTTTCTCCTTCATGATGTCATACAATTCTTTGTGACCGATCATAACGGTCTCCAGAACTGTGAATTCATCATACTCATGGTGATTTTGTTTTAAAACCGCCATACGTTCTCCGGGCGTAAAAGCTACACTACCAGAGGTCTGATTTACTTCACCTGAAAGGATTTTTAAGAAAGTTGATTTGCCCGCGCCATTCGCTCCAATTACGCCATAACAGTTGCCAGGAGTGAACTTTAGGTTAACATCTTCAAATAGGGTACGTTTTCCGTAACGCAGGGATAAATTAGAAACTGAAATCATATTGCACAAAAATAAGCCGCAAAGGTAACGATAATTTAATAAAATGCTTCGTACAGCGGGGATTGATTATAGTGATAGCTATGTATAATTATTCTAAATAATGAATATATTTGTCCCAGTATCTAAAAGAGAGCGATTTGAAAAAAGGGGAGCAAACTGTAATGATCAAAAGTATTACTGCTATAGACGAAAAATATTTTTCTTTTCTCTATAAACAATATGCTGTTCAGGTGTTTCGTGCTGCTCTTATTTATACCAGGGATGAAGAAGTCGCAAAAGGAATTGTTCAGGATGTATTTCTTGATCTCTGGAAAAAAAGAGAAACTGGAGATATTCACGAATCATGGCAATTTTTTCTTTTGCGATGCGCTAAAAACAAAGCAATTGACCGGGTCAGGAAACTGCAGCTTTCCTATGTTTATAATGAAGAGTTTCAAAATTCAACTGATCACTTAAACCAGTTTGCAGAACAAGATATTTTTCATGATGATTTGCTGAATAAAGTCAATTCACTGGTTGACCAGTTGCCAAATCAATGTCGTGAGGTTTATATTTTGAAGCATGAAAATGGTTTGAATAATGAACAAATCTCATTAAAACTCGGTATAGCCATAAAAACGGTAAAAAATCATTTACATAAAGCAATGTCCTTTCTTCGTACTCATTTGCAGGAATACAGATAGTTTTTTGAAATTATCTGTCTGTAAAACAGTTGTTTGTAATTATTCTTGATATTAGACTAGGTCTAAATAGAGCTTTGTTCGATATATATGCATGCAGTTGAATTCTTTTTTAGTTCTCTGCTCTGTGTTTTATGAAGAAAAAAATTGATGCTGAGTTACTCGATAGGTATCTGGATGGAAATTGTACAGATCAGGAAAGTGTAGCCGTTAATGCCTGGCTTCTCGCTAAAGGTAACCAGAAAGAGCGGCACCATGTGAATTCCATTTGGACATTGATCAAACCAGAGAAAAAACGCAGGAAACTTCTTGCGATAGCAATAGCAGCCTCATTCTTAATTTTGATGGGAATGGGGTTCTTTTTCCAGAATAGATGGAATAAGGAGTTTGGTTATCCGGCTCAGGAAGAGTTGCTAACCGTGGAAACCAAATCGGGAAGCAGGAAGGTACTTACCTTAAGTGACGGGACTATCATCAGGCTGAATGCCAATAGTAAAATAATATATCCAAAGCATTTTACAGACAGTAGCAGGAAAATTTCTCTTTCGGGGGAGGCCTACTTTGAAGTAAGCAAAGATGCTAAAAGACCATTTGAAATTAATTCGAATCATAGCCATACTACCGTTTTGGGGACAGTATTTAACCTAAAAGATTATGCAGGTGAAGAAAAAAGTGCATTGACCCTTGTGAATGGGCGGGTATTGTTTGCCGCAAAAAGAACAGGAAAAAAAGTCATTATTACGCCTAATGAACAAGCTGTTATTCTTTCGGATGGATCTTTGACAAAAAAAGAGGTTTATGTCGATGCTTACAGCGGCTGGAAGGACTCTCGTCTGGTTTTTCAGCATCAATCTTTGAAAGAGATTGTTACCATTCTGGAACGTTGGTATGGAATTCAAATCACTGTTAAAAATACTGAAATATTAAATAACAGATGTTCTGGTATCTATCTGAATCCCTCATTAAATGAGGTATTAAAAAGTCTTTCTTTTATTCTTCATTTTCAATATCAGACAAATGATAAAAAAGTGCTGATTTATTAGCTATCAACTATGTGATTATTTATCACGTAAATAAAAAGAAACCCGATACAGTCCTTGGAAAACAGGTATCGGGCTCAATTAATTTTTTCACATAAATCAATCAATCAAAAGTATGAAATCTTCATTACTATTCTTTCGCAAGAGGAATTTTTACAACAAATTCAAAGGCACCACACTAATCTTAATCACTTTGTTTCTAAGTACAGGAGCCGTTTATGCACAGCAAAGTATCTTAGATAAGCAAATAAGTATTAAAATTGATCGGCTTAGGTTAGAAGATGCACTGCTGGCAATTGCTGGCAAGGCCGGGTGTTCTTTTGTCTATGCGACAGAAAGAATAGATTTCAATAAGAAGATTAGTATTAGTTTTAATGAAGAACCTCTTGGCGTAGTATTAAAGAAACTGTTTGGTAGTCAGTTGTCTAAAGTTCAGGTGGGACAGCATCAACGTATTGATTTGGTCTTTGCTAAGTTGCAAACGATAATCAAAGGCAGGGTGTTGTCTGACAAAAACGAACCCTTATCTTTTGTAACGGTGCAGGTCGTGGGTACGAAAGCAGGGGTGTCATCAGATATTGATGGAAACTTTCAATTGGAAAATTTGAAGGAAGGAAAGGCTGTGTTGCGTTTTACGTTGTTAGGAGATACATTAAGTACTGTAGCTATAAATGCTATTAAAGACAAGACCGTTGATCTGGGGATTATCAGATTGAGCATGCCCGAAAATATGTTTGATAATGTAATTATTACAGCTACCCGTACGCCAGAGCAAATGTCTGTTATTCCAGCGAGAGTAAATTTATTGCGCAGCGCTGATATCAGTACACAATCACAGATTCATGCAGACATGACAGATATTTTGGGTTGGACTGTTCCGGGGTTATCCATGGGAAGTAACACAACAAGTAATCGCAGCCAGACTTTAAGAGGAAGAAATATATTGGTTTTAATAGATGGTATTCCACAGTCTACTCCTTTGAGACAGAGCTCAAGAGATATCAGAACAATTGATCCTTCGATAATTGATCGCATTGAAATTGTAAAAGGTGCGACTGCTATTTATGGCAATGGAGCAGAGGGTGGTGTAATTAATTATATCACAAAAAAACCGGTTATTGGTAAGAAAATAGGAGGAATGAGTACTATGCAGTTTGGCAGTGATCTTACTAATCCTTTTTCTAATAGTGCAGGGTACCGTTTTTCACAACAGTTATATGGAACGGCAGATAAATTTGACTTTTTAGTGAGCGGAACGATGGATAGAACGGGAGTTCGTAAAGATGGGGATGGGGTAGTATTATCTCCAAGATATGGTTTGAATGAAACAAATACCTACAATGGCTTTGCGAAGATAGGATACAACATCAATAAAATGAATCGTATTGAACTGATGTATAACTTTTACAACAGCACTCAGGACTCTAAATATATCGCAAGCAATGGAGTTTACGGAGAAACCCCCACTACGGGAATAAAGGGAGAGAATAAAGGAGCAAGAGAAGGAACGAGGTATAATCATAATGCTTATCTCCAGTATACTGCTTCTAAAATATTTGCGAATACAGATTTGAATGCCTCCCTCTACTATCAGAATTTTGCCACGGTCTATGATTACAGAGAACCGCCACGCTGGAAAACAGGTGGACAGGCTATGATTACAGCAAATAAATTTGGGTTTCGTCCAAACCTGAATACAAACATCGTCTTTTCAGAAGATTGGAAGACAGAAGTTGTATATGGTTTGGATGTGATGCGAGAACAGACTGCACAACCCTTAGTAGATGGAAGAATGTGGGTTCCAAAGTTAAATAGTACCAGCATGGCTCCTTATATCCAGATAAAAAATACAATTGCAAAGAATATCATTTTTAAGGCGGGTTTACGTTACGATAATATCCGTGTAAATATTGATGACTATACCACGCTGCCTTCTGGTAAAGAATGGGCCGTGAATGTAAAAGGTGGAGATTTAACTTATAAAAACCCGGCACTTAATTTAGGCCTGGTTTATACAAAATTTGCTGTATTTAGCCCTTTCTTTAGTTTTTCTCAGGGCTTTTCTATTTTCGATCTGGGTCGCGTACTTAGAGAGGCAGATGAAAACACGATCAATAAGCTAAATACTGAGCCGGTTTCAATTAATAATTATGAGATTGGTTTTAATAGCCAGTTAGGCAAACATATTAGTTTGAGTGCAAGTTACTTTGATAGCAGATCTAAACTTGGAGCAGATTTAGAATCTATTGATGGGTTTTGGGTTCCAGTCAGAGCACCTCAGTATATTCGTGGTGTAGATATCAATGCTGATATTTATGTAAATCAAAAATTATCATTTGGTGTTGGTTATGGATATCAGGAGGGGAAAGCGGATATAAAAAATGATAATAGTTACAGTAAGTACTTGAGTGGGCTTCGTATTTCACCATCTAAGCTGACTGCTTATGTGAAATATGCTCCTGTTAAAGATTGGAGTGCTACTTTGTTTTATATCAGATCAGGAGAAAGAAATCGTTTTGTACCAAACGAAAAAAATATTTATGCTGAAGGAGAAGGCCCGGTTAATGCCTTTGGGATTTTTAATTTAAGTACTAATTACCAATTGAATAAAGCTTTTATGTTGGGTCTTGGAATAGAGAATCTGTTCGATAAAACCTATTATACCACTGTTTCGCAACTTAATGCAAGAAATGCAGAATATGTTCATGGCAATGGGGCATTGTTTAATTTAAGTCTGAACTATAAATTTTAATCTATTTCTTATAGACTTGTGGCATATTTAAAATGTTATTTTTGTACTAATTATGGAGAATGAAATAAACATACTGAGTTCTATTATACAGCGCAGACGGAGCATTTTCCCGCCAAGTTATACCAAAGAGCAGATTCCTGAAGAATTGATTATACAGGTGTTGGAAAGCGCAAATTATGCGCCTACACATAAGTTAACACAGCCCTGGAGATTTATTGTTTGCCGTAATGAAGGGAAACGTAAACTGGGAGAAGAGCTGGCGCGTTTATATAAGCAAGAAACACCTGAGGCACAATTTCTTCAAAAGAAATATGAGGGGATCATTGAAAAAGCAGTACAATCCAGTTGTGTGATTGTGCTGAATG
Organism: Pedobacter sp. PAMC26386; assembly: GCA_014302835.1. GTDB lineage: Bacteria > Bacteroidota > Bacteroidia > Sphingobacteriales > Sphingobacteriaceae > Pedobacter. The sequence goes on along the minus strand of CP060294.1, from coordinate 3,347,820 downwards.
CGCAGTTGCATCCGGATATTATTCCTGAATGGGAAGAAATTGCAGCCTTTGCTTGTGCGGTACAGAATATGGCTTTAACTGCCGAAGCGTTAAAGATTGGTGCTTACTGGAGTTCACCAGGGTTGATTAGCCAGTTGAATGATTATTTGAAACTGGAACCAAACGAAAAATGTTTCGGCTTGTTTTATATGGGTTTCCACAATGAAGAACCCCGTTTACCAAAACGTACCCCGATGACAGAGAAAGTAAGATGGATAAATGATTAACATGGAAGGATTAAAAGCGAAATTATATCAGTCTTGCATGGATTTCATCATGCAAAGGATAAATACTGCTGAAACGGCTTTACAACAAGCACAGGAAGCAAGTAATGACGATACAAAGAGCAGTGCGGGAGATAAGTTTGAAACTACGCGCGAGATGATGCAGCAAGACATCGCCAGGAATAAAAACCTGTTGCTTGATGCAAAGCAGAATCTGCAATTGTTAACTTCATTGGAAGAAGCTGTACACAGTGATGTGGTTAGAAATGGTGCTCTTGTTTATACATCTAATGGGATATTTTATATCAGTATCAGCGCTGGACAATTAAAAATAGAGGAGCAGCAGGTGTTTGCTATTTCGGCAGTTTCTCCGATCGGGCAATTACTGATGGGGAAGAAAGCTGGAGAGTCTTTTAGCTTTAACAAAAACGAGTATACGATCAAAAAGATCGATTAGTGAAAATAGAAGAGGTTATAGCAGATATAACCTCTTCTATTAGATCCAAATGAAGACCAGATTCTATTTTTTCTTCGGCGTTCTGTTTAGAAACTATTTTTAATGCTATTGCTTAATGTTTTTGGTGTCCAGTAACCACTGGCTATAATTCGTCTGATGGTAAACAGCGGATCTTTTTCATCACGTTTTGTAGATAAAATAAACGCACTTTTAAATCCTCTTTTCTTCAGTTCAGGAATAGCTTCAGGATTCCACAGTCCAAATGGATAAGCGAAATGGTGGATATTCTTACCTGTGATAGCTTCCAGTGTTTTTGTTGGTTTGTCAATTTGAATTTCCCAGTCTTTACCCTGATATTTTTTTACATTGTGGTGATCCCAGGTATGGGAACCAATATCATTTCCTTTGTCTGATAAATCTTTAACCTGTGCTTTGCTCATGTAATTTGGTCTGCCCAGAGAAACAGTCATGACAAAGAAAGCTCCTTTGAAACCGTATTTTCTCATAGTAGGCTCTGCAATGGTATACTGATCCAAATCAGTATCGTCAAAAGTTAGTAAGATTGGTTTTGAAGGTAGCGCAGTACCATTATTCAAGTAATCATATAACTGATCGAGCAGGATGGTGTGATAACCGCTATCTGCCAGCATTTTCATGTGTCCTTTAAATACGTCTATTGGGGTAATGTAATCTTTAGCAGCTTTAGAATCTTTTGGTCTCCAGTCACGGATTTGATGATAACACAATACTGGTACTTGTTTGCGGGCCAGAATAGTTTTTGCATCAGCAACTTTGATTTTTGAAATATCTACGGCCTTATTTGGCGTGGATGGTCCGGTTGAAGTCACAGCTAAAGTAGTACTGTCTTTGACATCTTCCTTTTTATTCTGAGATTTGGACTGGCAGCCTGCGCTTAAAAATAGCGCAGCAGCGGTCATAGATAAGATATATTGCTTCATTGGGGATATTTTATGTGTTGGTTGCTAAATTAGGAAATCAACTGACATTTTTTTTATTAAAAGCAAAAAAGGCCAGACAATATTGCCTGACCTTTTTTGCTTTTAATTGTTTTGTAGAGTACCTACATATTATAAGTAGAACTGAACACCTAATTTTGGAGCGAAGAAGTTTGCACCAATATTGAAATCTTTGTTACCACCGATTTTATCACCGTTGTTGTTTTTCAAAGTGTTATCGTTGTAACTGATACCTTTAACAGAGAATTCAATACCGAATTTCTTACTTGGGAAGAATGCGAAACCTGGAGATAAAGCAACACCTACGTTGTTATATTTACTAGTTTTTGCATAGTTGTTTCCGTCATTGTCACCAATTTTAGTGTTACCAAATGCCATTGGAACTGATAATTGTCCGAAAAATTTGAATTGCTCAGTGATACCTTTGTAGTAACGTGCAAATGGAGCAACTACAAACGCTTGTTTTTTAGTAGTGAAACCAGCAGTTGTACCTACAAGATCAGTATGATTTTTAGAAGACTCAAAACCAATACCAGTACCGATTGCTAAGTTATCAGTTACAAAGTAACCTACACTTGGAACGATATTGAAGATTGTGTTTGATTTGCTTGCGCCATTTGGTTTATTTGAATCAAATTCAACGTTACCACCTAACATGAATTTACCTTTTTCAGTTTGTGCTTGAGTTGTGAATGCTAATGCAGAAACTGCGATTAATGATAATAATAATTTTTTCATTTTGTTGCTTTTTTAATTAATACTAAGCCAGATTTTTATTTTATAGTATCTGACTATGTTTGGCATATAGTCAATACCGGTGCCAAACAAATATTTACTATACAAACTGGAAATGGTGTTTTTCGTAAAAGCTTATCCGATAGTGAGATAAAAAGTTTTAGCTTTCTCTTTATTATTTTGCAATGACAATTAACAAAATGATGATATTAAATTAACATTAAAATTGTTCAGACAATTTGACTTTATTTGTTAGAATGTCAGTTTTTTAGGTGCCATTTCTGTCAGTTTACAGGACAGTTAAGACGGATGTTGACAAGTAATTTGATCGGTGTGATCAAAAAACTATCTGGCAGAACTGCTTTCTGGTAAAAAAAAAGTAAATTCATTAAACCTTTATGTCTGTTTAAAACGTTAATAATATATGAGACTATTAATAGAACGAAAACCGATAAAAGTCTACCCCGATCCCAAACGGGTAATTGCCAGGTTCTTTTTTAATGGAGAGGAAAGAGCTAAAGAGGTCATTAAACGTGTCTTGGCTTTATCTCACAAGGATGTTTTTGGCTTGATTTCACCTATTTTACAGGAGTATTCTAAAAGACACCGGAATATCACCAAGATTCTGGCACGCCACTGTAAAAATATCAAATACTGTATCGATGAGATGGAGATCGATTATGAGTCGCTCAGCAAGTATCAGCGGCTTTTATTGGGTTCCTATTTTACACATGAATATTCTATAGAGTCTGCTGCCTTTTTTAATCCATCAGTAGTGGAAGATCCGGATCAGTCTGAGCTCGTGGAAGGAGAGAAAAGGCTGATCATTAGTTTCAGAGCTGTAGGGGAGGGACATATTTCGTCAGTGGTCTTCAGGCGAGCTTTGATAGACGGGAATGGAAACATCACGGTTAACCCCTCAGGAAACTATATTGATGAGGCAGAAGTAGTGCGGAACGCTGTCTATAACAAGAAGTTATTTCTCAAAAGGGCTGCTGATGCGCTGATTGATCAGAATATACTGGATGAAGTTGAGCTGAAACTTGAGGAGAAATTTGATTATGCGATCCTTAGACGTGTAATCACCGAGGCTAAAAATCTCCAGACTGACGAGCTGAAAAAACTAGAGTATAATAAGATTCTTTGGTTGTCAGATACTTATCATGAAATTAGTTTTTCCAGAGACACAGATATTTCAGACCGTGTTATCTTTCCTATCTCAGAATTTGAACGAAAAGGGATTGAGGACGCACGTTTTGTCCGTTTTATTAAAGAAGACGGAACGGTTATTTATTATGCTACCTATACGGCATTTGACGGAAACATGATCCTTCCTAAACTCTTACAGACAACGGATTTTTATGACTTTAAAGTAAGCCCGCTTCATGGTGCGGGTGCGCAGAATAAGAATCTAGCCTTATTTCCCAGGAAAATTAAAGGCAGATATGTCATGATGTCGAGAATCGATGGATGGAATAACTATCTTATGTATTCGGATAAACTGACGGTATGGGACCACCCGGTGAAATTGCAGCAGCCGCAATTTCCATGGGAATTTATTCAGATTGGTAATTGTGGATCTCCAATAGAAACAGAGGCTGGCTGGTTAGTGATTACCCATGGTGTAGGCCCAATGCGGAGGTATTGTCTGGGAGCCAGTTTACTAGACCTGGAAGATCCTTCTAAAGAGATTGGCAGGCTTACCGAACCTTTAGTGATTCCTAATAATGATGAGAGAGAAGGATATGTACCTAACGTATTGTATTCGTGCGGCTCGATCATTCACAATGGAGAGTTAATTATTCCTTATGGATTATCGGATTACTGCTCTTCTTTTGCGTCAGTGAAAATGGATTTATTACTTACTAAGTTGTTGAGCTCAGAGCGTGAGCGTGAAGAAATATCCGATACTGGAAACACAGAAAAGGCGAGAGAGGAATCAGAAAGGAAAATATAAATATTAGAATCCTATAAAATCTGTTGATAAAGACTAAGGTAGTCTGCTACCATTTTTTCTCTAGAGAACTTGCGTTTCGCCCATTCGTAACAATCATGCCTGTCAAGTTGTGTGATTTGGCTTACCGCATCCACAGCCTCTTCTACATGATTTATCAGGAAACCAGTTTTTCCATGTTGAATCAGTTCTGGCATTGAACCTCTATTAAAAGCAATTACAGGAGTTCCGCACAATAAAGCTTCAGCCACACTTAATCCGAATGGTTCTTCAAAATTGATCGGATGCAGTAAAGCCGCTGCATTTCTTAGCAGTTGATTGCGTTGTTCGGGTCCGGCAGAACCTAAAAATATAATATCTTCACTTAAATAAGGCTCAACAGCTTCTTTGTAATAATGTTCATCCTGAATAATTCCGGCAATTAGTAGTCTGCGCTTACTCTTCATGGCAATCTGTATGGCCTGGGCTGTTCCTTTATCCGGATGAATCCTTCCGAAAAATAACAAATACTCTTCTGGTACGGCATTAAACTGAAAATCATTGATATCTAAACCGTTGTATATTGTCGCTGAATAGTTAAGTAGCGGATGGCGATTTGCATCACTGATCGATACATAATGACTATGCTGGTTATACTTCTGATACACCTGAACAATCTTTTCTGAAGAAAAGCCATGTATAGTCGTAATGATGGGAGTGTTGATCAGCTTCGAATAACTAAGCGGCAGAAAATCAAAATGGTTGTGAATCAGCTCAAAGCTGGCTGCCTGCTCCATCAGGTTACTGATATGCAGACATTCTATCACTTTAGCATCCTGATTCCGATCCTCCTCATATCCCATTTGAACTACACTCTCTAGTTTTGCGCTGGTGATGGAATCGCCGGTGGCAAATAAAGTGACTTCTACTCCGGCCTGATGCAAACCTTCTGTTAAGTTAGCAGCCATTTGTTCCCATGGGCCATAATGACGTGGAGGAGTTCTCCAGGCCACCGGCGATAAAACGGCAACTTTCATTATAAAATCTCCTCTTGAATGGGGGAGACTTCAGGAGCTTTACTATATTCATACTCAAACTCCAGCGATTTTAAGATCACCAGATGTGATACCCAGTAGGCTAATGTACTTTCTGCACCCTGGTTTCTATTGACCCCATAAGTTTGCAGTCCATCTCCGCAACCTTTAGTCTCATAATCATATAAAGGCAATCTGAGACTATTTTCACCTAGAAACCATTGATAGCTTAAATACATTTGTCTGATATATTTTAAATCATGGGTAATCTCGTATGCTTTGAAATATAAAAGGACCATGGCCATCGTTTCTATTGCCTGCTGATCGTATAAAGCCATTTCCTTTCCTTTAAATAGCCAACCATCATTACCTACCGGATTTAAATAACCCTTATCCAGAGTTTTGGAGGTCAGGAACTCCATGCTTTCTAATCCGATAGCCAGAGAATGCTGATCTTGCGTTGTCTCATAATGACAGAGCAAGGCTAATGATAAAATTGCATTGTCGTAGGTCATTTTTTCTTCAAACCAGTTCCAGTGGTCTTCTTTATTGGCTCGATAGGCTGCTTTCAATGGTATGGCGAGCTGATTAATTTCATTGATAATATTTTCATCATAAGGGTGAGCCTTTAAAAAACTGCTGAGGCCGATGATCGTATTAGCCACACCTCTTAAGTGTTTAAGCTTGCTGAAATGGGGGATGGATTTGATAAAGAGTTCTGTCGCAAATTCTTTATAGGAATTATTTGGTGCATTGTTAATGAGATAACCTAATGCCCAGATAGTCCTTCCAAAGGAATCTTCTGAGCCTACCTCATCGAGATATTCTCTTTTGAAACTTAAGAAATTTCTGAAATTACCATCGTCGCATTGCATATACTGGATATAACTGAGATAAACAGGCAGCAATTCCAAGGCTGTTTTATTTTTGTTTTGCTGCCAGGCAAGGATGACCATAATCAATGCACGGGCATTGTCGTCCAGACAATATCCTTCTTTTAGATTGGGTATACCATATTTTGCATGTTGTACAATACCGGTATCATCTGTTAACCGTTTGATATGTGCCATGCTAAAAGCAGGCATCATATCGGGATCTATAATCGGTTTGATTTCTTCTTTTGCCTGCTTCGCTTCGCTGATCGCTTCTTGTAAAGTCTCAATAAAAACAATGCCTGTGCTTGGCCAGCGCAAATGCAGACCATAATTATAGGCATTAGTTTTTAGTTTTTTGAGTTGCTGCTGGTTGGCAAATAGATCATTTACAATTGTTGCTAATGCGGCCGAGTCTTTGAAATCGAATATTTTACCCCGGTTATCTGCCAGTAATTCCTGGGCATGCCAGTAAGGTGTAGAAATGACAGCGGCTCCTGCGCCAATGGCATAGGAGAGTGTACCACTGGTAATTTGCGCCTCATTAAGATAGGGAGTAATATACATATCTGCTGCGGTAAGATAGTCGTGTAACTCTTCTTCTGAGACAAATTTATTGATAAAAATAAGATGGTTTTCTACGCTTAGCTTTTTCGCCATTCGTTTCAGACTGTCTCTATATTCTTCGCCAGAATTTTTGATTACGCCGGGATGAGTGGTCCCTAAGATGGCATATAGTACTTCAGGGTTTTTTTTTGCGATTTTAGGAAGTGCTTCAATCACAGTCTCCAATCCTTTGTTTCTGCTGATCAGGCCAAAGGTAAACAGTACTTTTCTATTTTTGAAAGCAGGTGAGTTCCTGATCTGGTTATCTGCTTTTGGCTCCAGATCTGGTACGCCATGTTCAATCAACTTGATTTTATCTTCTGATATCCCGTAAATGCTGGTCAGAAAATTTACTGCCCTGTTGCTCATCACTACAATTTTTGAAGAATATTTTGCAATTTCTCTGATAATAGTCAGTTGCATGTAGGATGGATCTTTCAGTATCGTATGGAGAATGGTAATCAGTGGTTTTTGTAAACGAGCAATCAGTGGTAGGATGTAGACACCATTGTCTCCCCCATAAATCCCAAATTCGTGTTCTAAAATGCAGATATCTGTCAGACTGGTATTGATGTAGTCTGCTGCCCTGGTATAATCTTTTTGGTTGTCCTGTCTGATAATAAATTTTACTTCCGGAGGAAATTCATAAGTAGTCAGATTTTCAGAGTCGGTCATGGCCACCACAAAGCTTTCATTAGATACTGCTTCTGTATGGTTACCAATTGCTTTTAAAAGATTATTATTGAATGTAGCAATACCACATTCGCGCGGAGGGTAGGTCGATATATAAGCTATTTTCATTACAACACGTTTTTTTAAGGTTATTAAGCCATTGTGAACAACTGGTTTTAGAAATTACTTTATAAGAGGAATGATCAGGTACGGATTGCTGAACAAAAAACTGTAATTAGAAGCTTTTGTTTAATTTTTGCTTTTAATTGGAATAGATTTCTCGTATAAAAGACGGATTCGGGTTCCTTTCTCTCTTATAAAGCAAAATATGGAGGTTATTGTTTTGAATATCTTTTGCTGGTGAGCAAATTAAAAAGTAACGTGACAGCAAGGGCAACTAAACAGCCGGTTACGACACAGGTTACTCTTTCTAGTGCGATGTACCAGTGTTTTTCATGTTCTTCCTGAAGGGTAATAATGACTACAGCAGCTAAGGCTGTTTTTAAGGTGTTGGTCATGCGTAGTGTAATGCCAATGAAGATAGTTAAAGTAACTCCAAAACACAAGATAACCAAGTTGGGTAAATGCAAAGGATACATACAGATGCCGGCAGCACAGCCAATCATATTAGCTTTCATCCGGTCATAAGCCAGCGTGTTACTGCTGTCGGGCGATAGGGAAACGACTACAGAAACCAGGGCCCAGTAAAAAGGATATTGAGGGAAGGCTTTATAAAGTGCATAACAAATGATTACTCCGGTCAGGCACTTTAACAGATAAATGAAATTGGTCGAATTTGCGTTCTTACTGATCTTTATCCTGCTCATTAATACCGGCCAGCTGATTAGGTCAGCTGCAAAGCAATTTAGCAAAAAAAAGAATGCTGATCCTGTTTTCCTTTTTTTGCCTTTAGCAAATAACGAAAAACAAGACCAGCATCCTGATCAGAAAACCTTAAGCTTCAGGTGTTCCTTTTTTTGTATTGATAAATACGAACTTGTTATCGAACATATCCAGCTTGATTTTACTGTCTTTATCAATTTTTCCAGCTAGTATCTCTTTTGATAATTCGTTTAATACGCGTTTTTGAATTACTCTTTTCAATGGACGTGCGCCAAATTGCGGGTCATAACCTAATTCTGCAAGCCAGTCTAACGCTTCTGGAGAAGCTTCAATTTCGACTCCCATTTCAGCTAATGTTTCCTGTACATGCTTAAACTGCAATTCTGCAATGTTTCTAACCTCGCTGCGGTTTAAAGGAGTAAACATGATCAACTCATCAATTCTGTTCAGAAATTCTGGTCTGATTGTTTGCTTCAGCAATTCAAACAGTTCATTTTTAGTTTTAGCGATGACTTCATCTCTATTGTTATCATCCAGATCCTTAAAGTTCTCTTGAATTAAATGAGAACCAATATTGGAGGTCATGATGATAATCGTATTCTTAAAATTGACTAAGCGGCCTTTATTATCAGTTAAACGTCCATCATCCAATACTTGTAAAAGGATGTTAAATACATCTGGATGCGCTTTTTCAATTTCATCAAGCAGCACTACTGAATAAGGTTTGCGACGAACAGCTTCGGTCAATTGTCCGCCTTCATCATAACCTACATATCCCGGAGGCGCTCCGATTAATCTTGAAACAGAGTGTCTTTCCTGGTATTCACTCATGTCGATCCGTGTCAATGCGTTATCGTCATTGAACAGGAACTCTGCCAGCGCCTTAGCAAGCTCAGTTTTACCCACACCTGTTGTACCTAAAAAGATAAACGAACCAATAGGTTTGCGTTTGTCCTGTAAACCTGCACGGGAACGCCGTATGGCATCAGATATCGCTTCAATAGCTTCATCCTGTCCAGCTACGCGTTTATGCAATTCATCTTCTAGATTTAATAATTTCTCGCGTTCACTAGCTACTAATTTTGTTACTGGAATTCCAGTCCATCGTGCCACCACACCTGCAATGTCATCAGCAGTAACCTCTTCTTTCAGCATACGGCCTTCGCCCTGCTGACTTTCAAGTGTTACTTTCAGTTTCTCGACTTTATCCTGTGCCTCTTTGATTTTACCATAACGGATCTCTGCAACTTTTCCGTAATCACCTGCACGTTCTGCCTGATCTGCTTCGAGTTTATAGTTTTCTATCTGTTCCAGTTCATTGTTAATGCCATCAACTACGTCCTTTTCACCTTGCCACTTTGCTTTCAACTCGTCGCGTTCGGCAGAGAGATTCGCAATTTCTTCTCCAAGAGATTTTACCTTTTTATCGTCATTCTCTCTTCTGATGGCTTCACGTTCAATTTCCAGCTGCATAATCTTACGATCCAGCTCATCCACATTTTCAGGGACACTATCCATTTCTAAACGCAGTTTAGAAGCAGCTTCATCCATTAAGTCAATCGCTTTATCTGGCAGAAAACGGTCACTGATATAACGTTGCGATAATTCTACAGCGGCAATAATAGCTTCATCTCTGATTCTTACCTTATGGTGAGTTTCGTATCTTTCTTTTAGGCCTCTTAAAATAGAAATTGCGTCTTGTGTATCTGGTTCACTTACGACTACCTTTTGGAAACGACGCTCTAAGGCTTTATCCTTCTCCAAATACTTTTGATATTCGTTTAAGGTTGTTGCACCTATAGCACGTAACTCACCACGGGCCAACGCTGGTTTCAGAATATTGGCGGCATCCATCGCGCCTTCACCGCCACCGGCACCAACAAGAGTATGAATTTCATCAATAAACAGGATGATATCCCCCTCACTTTGTGTGACTTCTTTAACTACAGCTTTTAAACGTTCTTCAAATTCGCCTTTATATTTTGCTCCGGCAATCAGAGAACCCATATCCAGGGAAAAAACAGTTTTTGTTTTCAGGTTTTCGGGCACATCACCCTTAATAATCCTGAAAGCTATACCTTCTGCTATCGCAGTTTTACCTACTCCGGGTTCACCAATTAAGATGGGGTTGTTTTTAGTTCTGCGGGAAAGAATTTGAATTACCCGGCGAATTTCTTCATCGCGGCCAATAACAGGGTCTAGTTTTCCGGATTCTGCATATTCATTTAAATTTCTCGCGTATTTATTTAAAGCATTGTAGCTTGCTTCTGCATTCTGATCGGTTACTCTGTTGTCTCCGCGTAAAGCTGAAATAGCTTTCTTAAGATCTTTTTCGGTTACACCCTGATCTTTTAGCAATTTTGAAGTATTATCGTTAACGGATAAAATTCCCAGTAAAAGATGCTCAACTGAAACAAACTCATCTTTAAATTCTTTCAGATAAGATTGAGCTTTTTGCAAGACAGAATTGGCTCCCGATGACAGGTATCCATTACTCCCGCTTACTTTTGGGAATTTCGCTATTTGCTCATCCAGATGCTGATTGAGCGTATTTAAATTTACATTTAGTTTCTTTAAAACGTAAGAAACTACATTTTCATCAACAGTTAGCAGCCCTTTAAGCAAATGGGCCGTTTCAATAGCCTGCTGCTGGTTGCCCTGGGCTATTTCGGAAGCCTGTTGAACTGCTTCCTGGGCTTTTATAGTAAAGTTGTTAAAGTTCATGCTAATGTCCGAACAAAAGAAATGCCATAAGCCTGTATTCTTCCAGATCGGAAATTATGTCGCTAAAGAATATTTTTTACTGAATAAATGTCTGATATTTAACGGTTTATACTGAAATTTTGTCTGTATTTAAGTACGAATTAATATTGGTTCTCTTATTTGTCCTTAATTTGAGATAATAGTGTGTGCCTGATTTTAAGATTTTCAATCTGAATGCTCCCATTTCCTGCTCCTGAGGGAGAACCTGTTCCTTAATTGTAAATTTTAGCTTAAAATCTGTTTATCGATGCTAACCTTTCCTGGAAATCTTGTGTATTTCAGTTTTGAATGAGTTCCTTTGCATCAAAATTAATACGCTTACAATATAAAAATCAATACGAATACAATACAATGGAAAGAAACTTACTCAAAGGCGCCTTATTGGTTGGGCTTGGCGCCTCAAGTTACGGTGCGCTGGCAACAGTGGTTAAGATGGCTTATGCTCATGGATTCACTACTGCGGAAGTAACAACTTCTCAGTTCACGATTGGATTTACCTGCATGTTTTTATTAAATATACTGATTAAGGATAAGGTAAAGGCAAAAGAAGAGACTTCAACAGGAAAAGGGTCTGTTTTGAAACTGATGATTGGTGGAACCTCCCTCGGATTGACCAGTGTTTTTTATTATTTTGCAGTAAAATATATTCCGGTATCAGTAGGGATAGTCTTGTTAATGCAATCGGTTTGGATGGGTTTATTACTGGAAGCAGTTATAGATAAAAAGATACCCTCAACCAGGAAAATTATTGCTACGGTGATCGTTTTAATGGGAACAGCATTGGCAACCAATATTTTTTCAGACGTGCATGAACTGGATTGGAGAGGTGTGGCCTGGGGTTTAGCAGCGGGGGTATCTTATACAATCTCCTTGTTTGTATCCAATAGTATTGCGACGCATATGCGGCCACTGAAAAGAAGCCTATGGTTACTTGCAGGTGGATTGATTGCTATAGTGCTAATTTTCTGCACCAATTCTTATTCGAATTTTAATTTTGGTATTTTCTGGCCATGGGGAGTATTCCTTGCCTTTTTCGGAACCATTCTTCCTCCGTTGCTTTTTACCAGCGGGATGCCGCATACAGGGATTAGCCTGGGTACAATTGTGGCTTCTGTAGAGTTACCGGTGTCTGTTATGTTTGCCTATATCTTATTGAAAGAGCCTGTTAATTTTTTACAGTGGGTGGGGATTTTAATGATCATCAGTGCGATTGTATTAATGAATATTCAGAATTTAAAAAAGAAGCCGATACCCAATTAAATTTTTCTGTTTGAAACAGAACTTAGAGATAGATACGATTTGAAAAGATTTACAATTGCAGTTTTCCTTCTTTTTTCGTTTTCAGCATTTGGACAAACATTAACTGTCTGCTCATGGAACCTAAAAGATTTTGGAAAATCAAAGACCGATATACAAATAGACTTTATTGCACAAACCCTGAAAACCTGTGATGTAATCGCAATTCAGGAAGTAGTAGCAGGGCCAGGAGGCCCAATGGCGGTTGCCCGTCTGAATGACGCATTAAACAGAACAGGAACGAAATGGGATTATACCATTAGTCACGGTACTTCCAGTGACAGATATAGTAAAGAGCGTTACGCTTTTATCTGGAAAACCAGTAGAACTGAGAAGATTGGAGAAGCGTGGCTGGAGAAGAAGTATAACCTGGAAATTACCAGGGAACCTTATTTTGCAAGATTCAGGTTGGGTAAAAAACAATTTACCCTGGTGACTATGCATGCGATTCCAAAATCCAAACAACCGGAAACTGAAATTAAATACCTGAAGTATATGCCGGAGAACTATCCTTCGGATGTGTTGATCTTTTGTGGTGATTTCAATTTACCGGAATCACATACTGTATTTAATCCTTTAAAGAATTTAGGTTATCCGCCTGCATTCACCAATCAGAAGACTTCATTGAAACAGAAATGTGTAAATGGCAATTGCCTTGCGTCTGCTTATGATAACTTTTTTTATAATGAGTCAAAGATCAATTTGATCAATGCAGGAATTATCCCGTTTTATACGGCGTTTGATGAACTGAAAGAGGCGCGAAAAGTTTCTGATCATGTACCGGTATTTCTGAAGTTTTCTATGCTATAATTTCGGGGAAGAAAGGCACCTTCTCAACACCGACTACTTACGTACTACAGACATTTTAAAGACCAGTTTTAACAGGAGTTTAGACGTGAAAAAAGAGCAAGTATTTGCTCTTTTTTGTGGGTTTTATTCTTGAAAAATATTTTTCTTTATTTTAAAATCTCGCTTAAACGTTCAGTCTGATGATCTGCAAGTTTCTTTAAAGGTCCCGCAGCCAGCATTTTCATCATCATATTCAAATCTGCTGAAATGATATGTGTAGCTGTTGTTGTGCCATCACCATTATCTGCAACTGTCCATTTCAATTCCAGATCGAAAGGAGCTTTCTCAGTAGGGATAGCAATCAACTCCTGGTTCTCTATACGGCTGGAAATCCTGATAGCCAGCTTAGCCATATTCTGGATAGTGAAACTTGCTTCATCTGTTGTAGAGGACCAGTTATAAATGTTTTCAGGCATCAATTGCTGATGATTGTTCATGTCGGATAAAAAAGCGTAAACTTTCTCTACCGGTTGGTTTACTGTGGTGGCACTTTCGATAACGGTCATTTTATACTGGGTTTTGGTCAAAATTTTGTCCCCATTCAGATGGGTTTCTGCGCCATTGGTTAAGTATATCTACATCACTTTGTGCGATAAAACTATTCTCAGCAGCATATTGTATCAAGGTATTGTAATTTGATAACGTTGCAAAACGGCATTTAGCCTCTTTGAAGTTTTCTTCAGCAATGTCAAAACCATAAGTGAAGATAGAAACTAAACCTGCAACAGACAAACCTGCATTCTTTAATGCATGTACGGCTTGTAGACTACTTTTACCAGTAGAAATTAAATCTTCTACCACTACTACACGCTGACCTTCAATGATCTCGCCTTCAATTAAGCTACCTGTTCCATGTTCTTTAGCTTTCGCTCTTACATAGACAAATGGTAAACCCAATTCCTGAGCTACTAATACACCCTGAGGAATACCGGCAGTTGCAACTCCTGCAATCACATCAACAGAACCAAATTCTTCCTGTATCAGTTGCGTAAGTTTTTGCCTGATGTATGTTCTTACTGACGGATGGGAGAGCGTCACCCTATTATCACAATAAATTGGAGATTTCCAACCTGAGGCCCAGGTAAACGGGTTATTAGGCTGTAATTTTATTGCTTTAATTTGAAGTAAAAATTCAGCTACCTTTAATTCAATATCACTTTTATTATACATGATCCAAAATTACTCAAAATAATACCTTTATTACACAAAGGATTTGTCCTTTTTTTGCCACCGATTGATACTCAATGTGATAATTAGAAAGTAGGGCGATTAAAACTAAATAATATTCGATTCCTCTTTGTATCGTACATAATTTTTATACTTTTATTTCCGAAAAACCACTTATATCCAGCTTTTATAAACTGGCTTAATAACGATCAAACCAATGAAAACGTACACGATTTACATAAACGATAATACCCTGCTAATTGCGAACAAACTGCCTGCACATTCAGAAGCTGTAGAACTGCTTGAGGAAAACGGATTTAACTTTGAAGCTTTCTATGAAGGCTTAAGTAAATTTTCTGCAAAAACCTATGCATTGATCACTGAAGACCCAAAGTTGTTCTTTAGGCAATTGAAAGCTGGCTTGACAGTCATTAAAGCAGCTGGTGGATTAGTGATGAACGCGAAAGATGAATACCTGTTTATTTTTAGAAATAAAAAGTGGGATCTGCCAAAAGGTAAAGTGGAAAAAGGGGAAGGGATTAAAGACGCAGGAAGACGCGAGGTGGAAGAAGAATGCGGTGTTAAAATCCTTAGCAATGATGAGCGGTTATGTAAAACCTATCATGTTTATGAAATGGGTACTAAGCTGGTACTGAAGAGAACCAACTGGTATAGTATGACCGTTAAGGGTAGTCCTAAATTGATTCCACAGAAAGAAGAAGGCATTACCAAAGCAGAATGGTTGACAGCTGCTGAGCTGAAACCAGTGCTGAAGAATACTTACCCATCTATTATTGATGTCCTGAAAGCAGGTAAATTGATTAAAGAAAAAGTAGTTAAAGAAAAAATAAAGCTTCCTTAGGGAGAAAAGGCGTCACATCACCATGGTTACGGAGAATATCCCTGACTATGGTGGAGCTGATTGCCGAATATTCTGGTTTGCTCAGAATAAATATCGTTTCCATTTCAGGCATCATGGTCTGATTGATCTGTGCTATTGCCCTTTCATATTCAAAATCACCAACCGAACGAATTCCGCGGATCATATAAGATGCATTGATTTTCCTGCAAAAATCTACTGTTAATCCTTCATAAGATTGAACTTCAATATTGTCATAGTCTGCAAATACGGCTTTGACAATTTCTTCGCGAACTGGTCCGGACAAGAAACTTTGTTTGGAGCTGTTCAAACCAATTCCAACAACTACTTTATCAAATAAGGGAAGGGCACGCTTCAGAATATCAGCATGTGCGATAGTCAATGGGTCAAATGAACCCGGGAACAGGGCGATCTTCATAATTTATGGCGTATAGTTGAAAAAGCTGAAAGAAGAATTACCGTAACGACGGGTTTCTTTATAGCCGGGCTGATCTTTTAATTTTAATAAGGAAGGGTGTTCTACAACCAATAATCCGTTTTCGGTCAATAACTTGTTTTTTGCTACTAACTGAGGGATAAGTGGAATATTAGTTAAGTCGTAGGGTGGATCTGCAAATATGATCTGATAGCTTTTAGTATGTTGTTCCAGAAACTTGAAAACATCGGCTTTTTGCAGACTGATTTCGTTCAGCTCATATCTTTCAATAACTGATTTGACCCAGAAGATACAACCAGAATGTTTGTCTACGGCTGTAACTTCTTGTATACCCCTTGAGGCAAATTCAATACTGATATTTCCAGTGCCGCAGAATAAATCAAGTACCCTACAACTATCAAAATCGTAAGTGTTATACAAAATATTGAAAAGAGCCTCTTTGGCCATGTCTGTAGTAGGTCTTACAGGAAGACTGGCAGGCGCATTCATGCGGATACCTTTTAATTTACCGCCAATTATACGCATAAGTCAAGAGCTAATAAGCTACTGTAATAATGGGCAGGCATATCATCTAAGATAGCATGATCAATATCATTAGCAGGAGGAAGGTTAAAATGAATGTGGTTAAAATATTTATGCAGACAGGTATGGTAGCCGTCGTTCTGATGAATAATTCCACTGATTAATACTGGAGTAGTTGCCGGATTTAATTTGAGTTCCTGGATTAGTAAGACCAGGTAATAATTAAACTCTTCAGCATTCTCCATCTGGTAAGTATTCTGGAAGCGAATTTTGCTTTCGTCCAGTAATAATGCATTGAAAGAACCTACTGTGAAGTCCAGTAATAGTGAGGTACCCTCTACGCTTGATGCTAATGCCAGTACCGGTGCATTCTGCTCATAGCGGGCAGCACTGGCCAGAAAAGTATTTAAAGTTTGTTCTGTGAATTTCTCCAGGTTGAATACTGAAGTAAAGCCAAAGCGGGTAAAAGCACGGGTATATAAAGTGTCAGACTGATCTTCGTTGAAAAAGTTAGCGTAGTCATTTAAATCCTGGGTACAGAAAAATTCGTTGGGAACAGCTATAGTGTTTGGCGTATAAACAGAAACCTTGATTTCCCTGAAAGGAAGTTTAAGATAGCTGTCATTTTTTAAAATAGCGGCCAGTTCAGTACTGATATCTTCACATTCCTGCCGGTCAAAAACAGCTTTTAACTGTTTGCTGTTTTTGTCAATTATGGCATAAGAAAAACTATCTCCAGTAATTTTCAACAACAAATTACAGTCTGAGGCAGTATTGGGATCAAATTCTGGATCCACTAATAAAATGCTGTTTTTACTATTGTTCATCTTAGCAAAATTAATTCTTTTTTCTATAACAACACCATTGCATATTTGTAAAATGGATAAAGCCTCAATAATTGCCCAGTCTTACCAATTTCAACCTACTGCTGAACAGTTCATTTTTTGTCAGCAAATGGCCGATTTTTTATCTGGAGAGCTGGATAACAGGTGTTTTATCCTTAGAGGATATGCCGGAACAGGTAAAACTACTTCCGTTGCCGCACTGGTAAAGGTTTTGCCAAAATTTAAGCTCAGGTCTATTTTATTGGCTCCAACCGGGCGGGCAGCGAAGGTAATGACCAGTTATTCGGGCAGAACAGCGTTAACTATTCACAAAAAAATCTATCGGAAACGCTCAGCTGTATCTCCTGATATGTCATTTCAGCTGGCTCCAAACCTGGCAGAACATACCTTGTTCATCATTGATGAAGCCTCTATGATTGCCGATGAGTGGAATACCAGGAATGGGTCATCCTTCTTGAAAGATGTCATGGAGTTTATTTATAATGGTAAAAATTGTGCGGTACTTTTTGTGGGTGATACAGCACAGTTGCCACCAGTAGGAAGTCTAGATTCTCCAGCATTAAATAAGGCTTATGTAGCTCAGAATTTTGGACTGCGGGTTACTGAAACGGAACTGAGAGAAGTTGTCCGTCAGGGGCGAGAATCTGGAATTTTGGCGAATGCTTCTATGCTGCGCGATCTAATCAATACACATATAGAAAATATAGCAGAAGGAAATGGAGAGGAGAAAGTAAGTTTACCGCAGTTTTTCACTAAAGGGTACAAAGATATTTTCAGAATGACAGGAGTAAAGCTTGTGGAAGGACTGGAGTATGCTTACCGAAAGTTCGATATTGAAAACTCTCTGGTCGTTTGCCGGTCTAATAAATCTGCTAATGTTTACAATCAGCAGATCAGGGCCCGCTTATTATATCGCGAAGAGGAACTGACTGGTGGAGATCAGATTATGGTAGTCAGGAATAATTATTTCTGGTTGCCGGATAATGAATCGACTTCTTTTATAGCCAATGGCGATATGGCCCGGATTGTAAGGGTAAGAAATGAAGAAGAGCGTTACGGGTTCAGATTTTCTGAAGTACAACTTGAATTTCTGGATTATCCTGAGGCTGGTCAGGTTACTTGCAAAGTGATGCTGGATACACTACAGGCAGAAACACCTAACTTACCTTATGAAGAGAGTAAAAAATTGTTTGAAGGGGTAGCTGAAGACTATGAACATATTACCAATAAGCGGGAGCGGATGCTGGCTATTAAGGAAGATCCTTATTATAATGCGTTGCAGATTAAATTTGCCTATGCCGTAACCTGTCATAAGGCTCAGGGTGGGCAATGGGACGCTGTATTCGTAGATCAGGGATACCTGACCGATGAAATGGTTGATCTGGAATTTCTGCGCTGGTTATATACTGCCATTACCAGGGCTAAACAGGAATTGTTCCTGGTCAACTTTGCGCAGAATTTATTTAGAGATCCATCCGAAGAGCAGTACTAATTTTTAAAGAAACAAATTAGTGTTTTGCATCATCGGTATGCGCTGCTTTTCTAAGAAAAGAAAAGTAAATTGCTGTTGTAGCGATAATGATGCATAAAGCAAGGACAATAAACGTAACTTCTTTATTCCCTATAGTCGAGTGTTGTTCTAAAACTTCGTGGTTTTCTAAAACTGTGCAAATAGTCATATTGTTTTTTTTTGTGAAGGTAATAAATATAAATTATTACCCGGTTATAAATAATATAATATGGGTATTGTAACGCACAAACTGGGAAATAAAATCAACGGTATGTGGTTGATTTTGATTTAGTTCACTATGCCTAATCTTTCTTCTATAGCTCTTCCAATCGGGGCAACGGGTAAGGTTACGGAATTGTTTGTCTGGATCAAGACCTTCCATTCTCCTGTATATCTGCTTCTTGTAATCTCAAATGAGCCCTTTTGGTGCACTATTTTATAAAGATTAATAGTAGAAATGGGATGTAATATACTGTACACATCGTCTTCGATGTTGATTTTTAAACTTCTCATAGGTTATTGTTAAAAAGTTGATTCCCATTGGTATATGCAGGAACCCTGCCATGATTAGATTTCTTAATATGACTGCTACAGTATATTAGTATTAATTTACGCATTTTTGTTACGGATATTGAGAGAGCTGGAATAATTTAGCTTTGTGGTTTAATCTTGAATTCCGTAAAGCGTTTATAAAACTAGAAAGATAAATTGAAATTTTCTAAAATGTTACCATTCATATGAATAAGAAATTACAGTTCCTCATTTTAATGCTTTTGGGCCTTGTTTTTAATCCAACTTATGCACAAAATAAAAGTGCTTTTAAGGTAATTCCATTAGGTACAAAGGGCGGATTAGATGAAAGTAATTTATCCGCTTACCTGATCGCTCCTGCAGGAAGTGAAAATTTTATTTGTGCCGACGCAGGGACAATCAGACATGGGATAGATGCAGCGATCAGCAATCAATTATTTAAAGGACCTGCTGATGAGGTTTTAAAAAACAAGATCAAAGGATATCTGATTTCTCACGCGCACCTGGATCATGTTGCCGGTCTGATTATGAACTCCCCGGATGATGTTAAAAAGAATATTTATGCGCTTCCTTCTGTTATTGCAGTTTTGAGAGATAACTATTTTACCTGGAAAGCCTGGGCTAATTTTGCTAATGAGGGCGATTTGCCTCGTTTGAGCAAATATACTTATGTGAGCTTGGAAGAAAATGTGAATAAAGAGCTGATGGGTACTGAAATGCAGGTTACTCCTTTTCGTCTAAGCCATGGGCCAGGATATGAAAGCACTGCTTTTTTAATTAGTCATGGGAATGCGAGTTTGTTATACCTGGGAGATACTGGTGCAGATGAAATAGAAAAAAACACACAATTGGAGAAACTCTGGAAACAGGTCGCTCCGCTTGTAGTTAAAAATCAGCTGAAGGCTTTATTTATTGAAACCTCTTTTTCTAATAAACAGCCAGAAAATCAGCTGTTCGGACATTTGACGCCACGTCTGTTGATGGTAGAGTTAAATAAGCTAAGTAAATTGACCGGAGTTGAGGCCTTACGAAAGGTTGCTGTGGTCATTACCCACATGAAAGCATGGGATAAGGAGGAAGAATATTTGGTTAACGAACTGAAAAAGAATGATTCACTAGGTTTGAAGCTTGTTTTTCCTGAACAGGGGAAATTGCTGGAATTCTAATCAGAAAAATGTTAATTAAAGCTGACTATTGGCAGGATTAATGATTCCTGCCGCGCTCGTCTTCATTACCAGTTACGCGTGCTTTACTCGGTTTACTCCCAAAGCGATAGCTCATACTGAGTTGGGCGAAGCGATTGATTTGGAAGTTAGTGAACTTTTGCTTGATCCCATTGACATAGGTTGTGACAGAAGTAGCACTGCTTCTGAAAACATCATTTACGTTGAAAGTGATATTCAGGTTCTTTTTAAGAGCTAATACTGTTAAGCCAAGGTCTAATTTATAAGTCGTACCGGATCTGCCAATATGATCAATTTCGGGGAATTGGTACCAGAAATTGGCTGCTGCGGCAAAGGTTTTATCGGCATTGAAATAGACAGTGTTATTACTGGCGAGATACATTCCATAACCTTTGATATCATTGAAACTACTATTGCTGGAATAGGCATTGGTATGATAAAATGTAGCTTGATTGTTGTTTTCCAGCCAGCTAAACAATTTTAAGGAATAGCTTTCGGAGATACCATAACGATAAGTTTTAAGGAAATTTATCGGGGTTGTGTAAACCAGGTTTGTATCTGGTTTAACGATAGTGACATTGTTAAATCCGTTTTCGGTTATATTTAAGAATAAAGCAGAGGTCAGGTTGTTTTTATAAGTATGTGATAATTCGAAGTTGTTGTTGAATTCGGGCTGTAAGTAAGGATTGCCCTGACCGTAACTATAAGCCGTATATAGTGACTTAAAGGGATTCAGACTCCAGAAAGATGGTCTGTTGATTCGTCTGCCCATTGTAAATGAAAAACTA
Organism: Pedobacter sp. PAMC26386; assembly: GCA_014302835.1. Classification (GTDB taxonomy): domain Bacteria; phylum Bacteroidota; class Bacteroidia; order Sphingobacteriales; family Sphingobacteriaceae; genus Pedobacter. The sequence goes on along the minus strand of CP060294.1, from coordinate 3,326,657 downwards.
TCATCCTGATCTGCCTGGTAAGAAATAAGTAAGGAAGGGAATAGTTTTACATAGCTGTTTTTTGTAGTTTGGTCAACTGTATAAGAGTAGCCTTTAGTTTGTGTTAATTCTGCGCGCAGACCGGCCTGATATCTCCATTTTCCAAGTATTTTGCTTAAATTCCCGTAAAGTGATTGGGTATTTTCTGTATAATCGAATTCGTTACTGAGGTTGATATTATAAACCTGGTCATGCTCATTAATCTTATTATAGTAAAAAGCATTACTATAATTATTGATAAAACTCAGCTTACCACCAAATGATAAGGCTCCATACCGGGTAGGCAGTTCAGCATCTGCTTTAAAGGTATAGATATTGATATCTTGTTTATTGGTGTCGTAGTAGCGGGTATTATTTACCGCATTGGCGAGCCCCGGTAAATAACTATTGCTTTCAAAATCGGAACGGTCTGTGCGGTAATAGTTGTAATAATCTGCATTTAAGGAAAGCTTTTTTCCTGTAGTATCAAAATTGATCATGGTATGCATATTAATTGAGTTGCTCAGTGCTATCGGATGATAGGTTGCATAGGTTTTTAAAGTAGAATCCAGCTTCCCGGTTTGGTTATAGATTGGGTTATTCACATGATCGGAACCGTCATATACATTTCGTCCGCCCAGGTAAGATAGACCAATAGTAGTTTTAGGGCTGAGTTTATAATCTGCCCCTGCAATAATGTTGATGTTGCGATAAGTATAATCTCCTGTGTCTGTTTGTAACCAGGTTTGTTTTGGATAATACAGGTCTGTTTGAAATCCTTCAAGATGATGATCCTTATCCAGATTGATACTGCTGTAAATAGCTAGTTTTTCTGAATTATAGTTCAGGCTGGCACTGCCATTAAGCGCATAAAAATTACTTGTACCATAAATAGTTCTTTGATCATGTATCCAGTGTTTTCCGTTCAACTGTACATTTCCTGAATAACCTTGTTTTTTGCTCTGTTTGGTTACAATATTGAGGAGACCCGCATTCCCATCAGCATCAAAATTTGCTGAAGGGTTTTTAATGAATTCTATTTTTGAGATCTGGTTGGCCGATATAGATTTTAAATAGCGCATTAAATCTAAACCAGCAAGCTGAATGATTTGTCCATTAACCATTACTTTAAGCTGACCTTTACCTGCACTGGTAATTTCGTTACTGCTGACTTTGACACCAGGGATCTGGCTTACTGCGGTTAGCCCATCAGTTCCGGTAGCTGTAATGCTATTTGAGACATTGTAGGTTAATTTTTCGTTGTTATTAATTAACGTGGGTTTTCCGGCAGTGACTATTACTTCACTTAACTGATTATTTAAGGATTGTAACACAAATTTTATAGAAGTATCGGCAGAAAGGATGAGGTCAATACTGTTTTTCTGAAATCCGGTATAAGATGCACTGAGCTGATACTTGCCTGGTTTTAAGTTGTTGAAACGGAAAAAACCGGCACTGTCTGAAGTAACTGTCTGGTGATTGGTTAAATTGGATAATGTTAATCCTGAGTAGGGTAGGGGCAGTTTTTGATTGTCATTTACTGTACCTGTAAGTTTGATTTGTGCCGAAAGGGTGCTGCTGATCAGTAATAAAAGGGCAACGGAAAATATCTGTTTCAATGGAGTTACTATTTGGTTTTGAATGAGCGAAAACTAAATATATAAAAAAACAGCAGATTAATTGTCCTGGTCACCCCCTCATTTTGCCTCATATACACCCTGAAAATCAAACTGATTAGCTTTAATTTTAGAGTATTAATCTATGCTAAATCTTAAAGCTATGAATAGGGTCACACATTTTGAAATACCTTCTAATAATCCAGAAGTAAGTATGAAATTCTTTGCGGAAGTATTTGACTGGAAATTTGAACAGTTTTGCGAAGAGCAATATTGGCTTGCCATTTCTGGCGATGGTACAACACCTGGAATAAATGGCGCAATCATGAAGCCAGTTGAGATGAACCAGCCAGTTTGCAACACGATCAATGTAGAAAATATAGCCCAAACAATTCAAAAGATTGAAAAAGCAGGAGGGAAGATCATAAAACCTAAATTCGCTATTCCTTTTTATGGATGGTTAGCTTTCTTTATGGATACGGACGGGAATTGTCATGGGATACTAGAAGAAGATAAAGCGGCACAATAAGTCCAGTATAGCTATTAACAATAATTAACACTCTGGTTAAAGAGTGTTAATTATTGCGCATGTAATTACTTCTCTGCTTATTTTTAGGACATGGGACGAAATTGTAAGCGAATGTTATTGATGAGTTTTTTCCTGCTGTTTTTTATCATCGCAAAAGGACAGTCTCCTCAGCAGCTGAAAGGTGTTCTGTTTGAAGAAGGAACAAAGGCAAGACTTGGAAGTGCGGCAGTTCATAATAAAAGAACAGGTTATACAAGCACAACTAATAATTTCGGCTTGTTTGATGTTCTTGCACAAGAAGGGGATACGCTGCAAATTTCTCTTGATGGATATTTAACTAAAGAATTAAGGGTCGAAAATCTAAAAGATCTTGTCATTTATCTGCGGATTTCATCAAATACATTGAAAGAAGTAAATATAACCAGTCCGTCTTTATTACGTGATTTAAGAGATGCTCAGGCCGATTTCAAAGCTAAAGGGATTTTTTATAATGGGAAACCGTCAAAAGCCTTATTGTCTCCTTTAGGGGGGAGTCCCCTCACTTTTTTATATGAAACTTTTAGCCAGGACGGAAAGCGAGCCAGAAGACTTGGGAGGTTTATAGAACGGGAATCTGCTTATACTGAAGTGGTCAGCCGTTTTAATACGACGAAGATCAAGCAAGTTGTTCCGATTAAAGAAGAAGATCTGGAGGAATTTAAAACAGCCTATTGGCCAAAGAATGAGGATGTCAGGAAATGGGCTGATTATGATCTTCACAGCTATATCAAAAAATCTTTCGAGGAGTTTAAAAAAACTAAGGGCTATATGTAATTCTGGGTGTATCTTTATTCACCTGAATAACAAAAAAACATGCGTATCAATAGTTTAATCTCCGTTTATAGTTTAGCTGCTGCTTTCATCCTGATCTCCAGTTCAGTTACTCTGGCCGCAAGCCCTGCCTCTGATCCGACTGATAGTATACCTCATTCCTTATTTACCGTTGGTATTGGCGGCGGACTTATTGGTGGACTTTATGATGGTTTCTATCCTTATGAATTACTTAAAAAGCATGGGGATTTCGGTTTGGGTGCACCTGATAAGCTGGATGGAGAGCTGTTGGTATTTAAAGGAGAAATCTACAAAACACAGCATACTGGTAAAACTTCACTGGTCAATGAGCATGAGCTGACTTCCTTTGCAATGGTCAATTTTTTTCGTGCGGACAGAAGGCTTGCTCCTCCAAAAGGGCTGAATAAAGGAGCTCTTTTTCATTATCTGGATAGTGTATTAACCAATGTAAATGGCATGTATGCAATTCATATCAGTGGGAAATTCAAAACTGTTAAAACGAGGGCTTTTCCACCAGTGAAAGCACATCAGCATACACCACTGGCTGAAATGCTAAATCTTCAAAAGTTTTTTGAGTATAAGAATTGTGAAGGGGATTTGATCGGTTACCGTTTACCTCCTTTTATGGATAATACTAATATTTCTGGGTATCATTTTCATTATCTGTCTACTCAGAAAGATAATGGGGGCCATATCATTGATTTGTTAACTGATGACATCGTGATTGAAATTGATACGCTGAATAGTTATACTATCCAACCTCCGGCAACAAAAGATTTCGAACATTTTGATTTCAAAAAGAATCGGGAAGAAGATATTAAAAGTGTAGAGCGGGGAGGTAAGAATTAATCAATATTTCTATGGCTAACTCAGTGTTTGAAATGAGTTTCAGAGAGAATTTTTGTTTTTGTACCCTTAGCATAATTTACATAAAACATAATAAGTCCCTTAACTATAAGCTCGTTTTTATTTACTTCAATTGTACCTGGGGGGAAAACAGGAAATATATATGCGCCTAGATCTATAGTTGCTTTTGTATAAAGTACTCCCATTTCTTGGTCATATCCCCAAGTTGATTCAAATGGCTTAATATATCCATTGAGAATCAAGGTTGTTTTTGTGTCCTTGTAAAAGGTCGCCTTCAAGCCATTTGTTGATTTTTTTCTGCTTATACTATCAGGTTCATCACTTGATTTTTCATCAGTTATCTGTTTATACTTATAATAAATATTAACAGTATAATCTTCTGTCCATGTTCCAGTACAGAGCAAACTTTCTATCGTTTCGGTAGGAACGGGCTGTTCTTTCTCTTTTTTACAGGACAAGATAAAGAGAAGAGAGATAAAGACAAACAGATAGGAGATGCGTTTCATTATATGTGAATTGCTGCGAAAGTAATAAAATTATTCTTTTTTTTAAAGATTAGATTTTAAGGTTAGCTAGGTACATTATCAAGTTTACCAATGCTTTTTTCGTTTTAATTTTTCCGTAGTTCTCTACGGAATGCTGTAGTACATATAGCAGGTGTAATGTTTGGGGATAAACCCAGTTTTGATGTGTGTTTTTTTGAGTCTTTTCAGTTAGATTAAGATGTTCTGTTTCGTATTTACAGCATTTCTCCTTTTTACTTTCCAGTTTGTTTTTGGATAGACAAATCGCGCATGTTTTATATAATTCGGTTGATTGTATAGGTATTGGTAAGGTTCCTGTCAGAAATAAATGGGACTATCGGGTAAATGTGATCGATTGGGTTCAATCCAAGTTCTGCTGGAGAGGGGCCAATGAAAACAGTTTTTCTGCCTTTGATTTTTATTCTCCCTTTCTGATCAATTTCAATAGTTGCCCATATGGGGTCTTTGTAGGGAACTGTATATTTTATATAGGGATGGTTTTTATCAATCTCTTTGGAGTAACGAATCTCTTTGTATTTGTCCCCTAGCCATTGATAAGATGCACTGTTGATCTGAACATAATGTATATCGTTGATCAGGTTATAATAATCCTGATGGTGGTGACCACTTAAGACTAATATCACTTTTTGCTTTTGTTGATTGGCCTGCTCCAGCGTATACCGTAACAAGGTGCCATTTTCAAGGCCTCCAGCGTCATTATCCAGGCCCTGATGACAGAGTACGATGGTTGGGAATGAAGTTCCGTTCAAATCTTCTTTTAACCATTCCAGTTGAACAGGTGATATATATCGGGCATATCCTGCTGGACGTTCCTTACTTTCATTGTGCTCATTACCATCTAGTACTATAAAGTGAAAACCATTGGCATCAAAAGAGTAATACTTTGCTTTCGCTTTCCAAAATTCTACCACCTGATCGCGGGTATATCCACCATCTGTATCATGATTTCCGATGACATGGTAACCAGGTCCTTTGAATTTATTCCAGATATCCATCAAAGGGAGGTTTTCCTTTTTAGGTACGCAAAGGTCGCCCATTTGAATAATAAAATCTGGAGATTCAATATTCATCTGCGCTATAAATGCAGATAAACGAGCCGGACTATCATGCATGATATCATGGTGTAAATCGGCAATGACACCGAATCTGATCTTTTTGTTTTGTGGCTTTAGTTCAGGATAACGTGTGAATAGTAGTGCTCCCCCTGCAAGTCCTGTTTTTGATAAAAACTCTTTTCTATCCATTTTTGATTATAATGATGACGGTTAGGAATTAGCTAGTTCAGGAAGAGAATTCCTTCTTTTATTTTATGGAACAAGTTGATACAGCTAAATTAATTATTTATAAATACTAAACAAATGTTTAGTTGTTTTATTTGTGGGGTAATCTTGCTTTCCAATGGTTAGCTTTGATGCTTTTTTTGTAACAAATTTCGTAATCCAAATTCCAATGTAATTAAAACAGATCCGCTGGGTATGAAGAGTAAGGATAACGGACGAATGAAATTGACAAGACGTAAATTTGTGAAAATAGGTGTTGGGACCTCCGCCTTGCTTTTAGTTTCTGATGCTTTCTGGTTTGAAAAAGCATTTATAGAAACGAATGAGTTCCATCTGAATAAGAAACCAGGCCATACACCAGGTATTAAAGTGATTCAGGTATCGGATCTTCATTTAAAATCTATAACCGGATCATTGAAGACACTGGCTGATAAGATAAGTGACTCGAATCCTGATCTGATTTTTTTGACGGGGGATGCTATAGATGATGCCGGTAAATTAAACGTTTTGGGAGCTTTTCTGAAGCTTTTAGGCACGAAGATCAAAAAGGTTGCTATTCTCGGAAATTGGGAATACTGGAGCAAGGTGGATCTCAATGCCTTGAACTCTCTGTACAAAAGCTATAATTGTGATCTTTTGATAAATGAAGCTAATCAATATACTTTTCGTGAAAAGACTATTTTAGTCACTGGGGTGGATGATTATGTTGGCGGAAAATCAGATATCACAAGTGCGTTGACACAGTTTAAACCAAGTGATTATCATGTTATACTCAATCATTGTCCTGAATATTCAGATGTAATGGCAAGTAGTTTAGATAAATCCAATCAAGCCGATCTAATCTTATCTGGTCACACTCATGGAGGACAGATCAATATTTTAGGGATTGCACCTTTTCTACCTCAGGGTAGTGGTCAATATATAAATGGATGGTATGAGGTCGGTGAAACAAAAATGTATGTTTCTAAGGGAATTGGTACAAGCATGTTTCCAATAAGATTTGGGTCAAGAGCGGAAATCGCTGTTTTCCATCTTTAACAGAGAAAAAAGTAAAACCAACGATTTATCCGCTGGTTTTATAATTTGTGGAATTGAATGGAAAGATGGCAGTCTTTCCACATTTATAAGCCTTTAAATGGCTTAGCTGCCAGATAAAATCTGAAATCTTTAATTCTTCCTGTTTCCATGTCCTGACGGGGTAATATTTTAATGCCGCTAATGCTTGTTTGAGCGCCTAAATCAATTACAATCTGATGGGGATGTTTAGGACTATTATCCTTCCATTGGCTATGCCAGATACTGGTATACTGGAGATCAAATACATTCTCCGATTTGCCGTCTTCACTTTTCAGTTCCTCACTGTCAACATAAACTACTTTCCATGAATTTCTTGGAATTTGTTTGCCTTTTTCATCCAGTAACTCCAATTCCGCCAGTGAAGTAAATGGATCATCGGCAAAGCTATTTAATGCTTCCAGGGCAATATATCTGCCGCTCTTAAGCGGAAAAGTGAAATTTTGCCACTTAGTGGAATTTTCCATTGTTCCACTATAGACCAAGTTACTCGAATTGTCGCCAAACTGCTGTCCGGCTTTGTGATGATTGCTGCTAATGGTTTTAACTTGAGTAAGACTATCCAGTATCGGTTTTTCTAAACCTTGTAAACGGAGTGTAAGCGGACGATGAAGATCCAGTACCACCACTTCATTTTTTCTGGCATTTAACCATACACCAGGGACATACATAGTTTGAGTTGGTCCAATATTCCAGTAACGGCCCATACAGTGTCCGTTAATCCAGACCACGCCTTTTTTAAACTGGCGCATATCGAGGTAAAAATCATTTTTGTTTTTAGCAGTAAAGCTACCTTTATAAAAAGCGGGTTCATTTATTTTGCCGGCAGTTTTAATGCTTTGATATTTGAATGCAGGATTACCTTCTCCCAGCGGAATGGAGTAATGTTTCCACCCTTTCAATTGCAATTTCCGGGTATTGGAGATCAGGAAAACTTCACCTTGCAGCCCTTTGCGGTCATGCATGTATTCTCCATAATTAACACGTCCCATGGCTTCAACCAATATGCGAAGTCTGGTTTTTTTGGATAGCGCAGGAATTTCTATGCTATGTTCATTTTTCATTCTGTTTAATACCCCAATGAGCTTCTGATCCAGATAAACTTCGGCATAGTCATGGACTTCGGTAAAATCAAGGTTGCCTTTTGCACCGGCTGGCAGACTGGTTTCATAAGCCATCATTCCATAACCCTGTCCCAAATCTTCCATGTACAGTGTGGTATCACTAAGTACAGGTTTAACCAATTGTGGTAAGATAGGTGCTACCATAGTGAGATTAAACGGAGGTATTTTTTGTACGGGAATTGCAGCAGGTACATCTGGTAGAACTTCGCCAGGCTGAAGGTGCTTTTCGAGCAAATTCCTCAGTGCATAAAATTTAGGATTGGCAGACCCGTTTTCACTGATGGGTGCATCGTAATCATAACTGGATGTTTGAGGTAAATAAGGCTGGCAGTTGGCTCCTGACCATAAACCGAAAGAGGTTCCTCCATGGATCATATAAATACTAAAAGAAGCTTTGTGTTCGAGCATCCAGTCCAGTTCTTTAACGATACGATCACTGGAACCGGTGTGATGGGCTGAGCCCCAGGAATCAAACCAGCCCGGGTAATATTCGCCGCACATCAATGGTCCTTCAGGCTGAACTTCACGTAAAACTTTAAAACTAGCTTCTGGATTGCTCCCGAAATTGACAACGGCAAAAAGATCTTTTTGTACATCATTTTTCAGCTGTACACTTCCATCACAGGTGAAAAATGGAACGTTAAAATTGGCTGCTTTCAGATAGTCTCTGATCTTTAAAATATAAGCTTTGTCTGTTCCGTAACTCCCGTATTCATTCTCTACCTGTACCATTAGTATAGGGCCTCCATGAGTAATTTGAAGTGGACTTAACACTCGTCCAACTTCTTTTAAATACTGACGGCTGCGCTCTAAATAGTAGGCGTCCTGTGTCCGAAGTTTGATGTCTTTCTTTTGCAGTAGCCACCATGGAAAACCTCCAAACTCCCATTCAGCACAAGAGTATGGGCCTGGACGCAATATGACATATAGCCCTTCCTGCTGCGCTATTTTACAAAACTCGGCGGCATCAGCTTGCCCTTCCCAATTGAATTTACCAGGACTGGTTTCGTGGAAGTTCCAAAACAGATAAGCGCAAACGGTATTTAAACCAACCGCTTTGGCCATTTTCAAACGATGTCTCCAATAAGCTCTTGGAATTCTGGCAAAATGCAGTTCCCCACAACGAATAATGTAGGGTTTACCATTTAATATAAAAGATTCTGTACTGATTTTGAAAGGTGCTTCTGTCTCTTGCTGCGCAAAAGCTGATTGAAAATGTAGTATTGACAGGATCAAAAGTAATAAACCAATTAGATGCTTCTTCATAGGACGAATAATTATAAAAACACAAACATTTATTACAATGCTAAACAAAAAAACAGGGAATAGAATGGTAGAAAATCACACAATCGATTGCATCTGGAAACACAATCGATTGCTCTATTTTTATAACGGTTAAATGGTTGGTATACTGGTTGTTTTGTGTCTTATTTTAGTTAGTTTCGGTCACTTTAAAACAAAAAAACAACCTAATTTTATGTGGAAATTCATTTATTTACTTTTATTATTACTTCCCTTAGATCTTTTAGCGCAGCAATTTGAACCAGTACAGGATCTCATCAAAAGACGAACACCGTGGTTAACGCATAAGATTATATTTAAACCTTTAAAAAATAATAATCAGAAGGATCGGTTTGAATTGCAAAGCTTAGGAAATAAACTTGCCGCCACCAGCAAGCTTTGTCTTAGTTTTTTGGATTTACTTTCTGAAAGTAAGGTTGTAGTCACCTTCCTGATAGCGAGCAAGGCCTCATGCAATTCTTCTGCAGTTAAGCCGAGGGGAAGGTTTTTATTCCACTGCGTTTACCAACTCTCTAAAAAAGCGATTTCTTCAAGTGTACAATTGCCTGCTTGTTTTTTTTGTAAAAGCTTGTCTATTTCCTCTTGTTGCATCATTATTAGCAAGGGAAGGGGAGCGTACCTTCCGCATTCAAAGATTAAAGACGAAGCAGGGTGGCCTTGAGGGTAAGGAAAATGAAAATAAATTACAAGGAAAGGAACAGCATGGAACCAAATCTGATACGCAGCACTTTTAGCGCATTGTTTACAGTGGTTTTACAGTTTGTTCAGAAATGCTGAGTTCTTTTGCTATTTACTGATGGCTGAGAAATCTTTTCCTGCTTAACTCGAATATTTGACGGGTTCGTTCCGGGAGATTTGCTATTTCCTGATCTATGAGTGCAGTGAGCTGGTTCCGCCGGACCAGGTAATCTGCATTAACCAACCCGCCTTCTGCGAAATACTGAATGGACTCGGTATAGGATACTTTTAATTTCTGTTTAGCAAGGAGGTCGAATATTTTGTTTCTAACCGAGGTATAGAGGTAGCCAGAGAAGGTGATTTTAAAAATGATATCCCTGCGTTTGACCCATAATGTAGTGAAGAGTTCATGAATCAGGTCTCTGCACTCTTCCCTTAATTGAGGTCTTTTAAATGCGTGAATGTATAACGCAGCATGATAACTGTTATAAATTTCGGCATAAGCCACCCTGTCATCAGACTTGAGTAGGTTGGTTAGTTCCTGATCGTTAAGGTGTTTATAAGATATTAGTCTTTAGGTGCACTAACGTACATAAATATTATTTTTGATCAAAATAAAAGAGAGGTAGTGTATGATTCTTATTTAGGTGGATCCGAAGGGACTAGTTGGTTGATGTGTAATTGTTTGATAAGCAGTTTTATATTTTTGGATATTAAAAATGGTGTCAATTAGGTGTCAACAATTATTTGGAGATTGAAAATCACAACCTAAGTACTGCTACTTCAGTTTTTCCAAAATCGTCTCTATTAAGTTTTTCATTTCTTCAAGTTCCTTTTCCATCAATATAATTTTGGCGTGAAGATTAGCGATTGATTTCGGATCGGTTTTCAAAAACTTCTTTTCATCCCCAAGTCCTTTCATCATCCACTCCATGTTAAGGGAATGTTTTTCTGCAAGGTAAGAAAGGTAAACTGCTCCTGGGGCAACATGTCCATTCTCGATAAAGGAAATGGTTTTCACATTTACACCTAATTCTTTAGCCAGATCAGCTTGGTTTCCAACATTTGCTTCTCTAAAGCTTTTGAACCGGGCTCCTATTATTTTTAAATCTTGCTGCATGATTTTATCGTTGGTGGAGTGCTTGTTGATATCCGATTAAATTGGCCTTTTCTATCTTCTTATTGAAACGTCAATTATATTATATAATTCTTTAACATCATCCAATGATAAATCCTTATCAGGATAACTTTCCTTATCAGGGTTTAAAGAATGACAAGTGATGATACCTGCTTCTACGTCGTGCTTAATAATTCTTTTTGCAATAATACCTTCTGTTTTATGGACAATAATAAAGTCTTTATACCGATGTAAGTGAAGCTTGTTTTGCCAGTGGTGATGCATCAGATATCTTCCCGTGACTTTACTTTTATCAGGAATGCTTTCTAAAGTACCATCTGTCATGCTTTCTCCAACAATTTCAAATCCTCTATATTTTCCTTTATGATATTTTTGCACTATTAAACTATGTTTTGGTAACTGCTCTATAAATTCTGAATCTGCATAACCTCCAAGGTATCCTGCGTAAGCAGCTTCTTCAACCAGAGGGAAAACCATTAAAATATCCCCACCGGGGAGATCAAAAAAAGGATTTTCATCTAAATCAAAAGCACCTGGTAATTCTCCAAGATCTTTTGCGGTAGATTTTGAATTAGAATTTAACATGTTTCCTTCTCCTGTAAGCACCCAATTTCTATTAAGTTCTGGGTAAACGGCCAATATCTGGCTCATGGATTTCTCCCTTATACTTTGCCCGATATTGTTTACAAAACCATTTGATAGCTTACATTTCACCTCAAATGCCTTGGTCTCAATATCTAAATAACTTATAAACTCTTTTATTCTTCCTTTTAAATCCATTGTGTAAAATAAATCTATCTGATTATCAGATGAGTGTATTGTTGATAGAAATTAAATCTAAAAATCTATTGTAATAGAAAATAATTCTATTGACATTTGTATTGTACAATAAAACAAAGGTAACTCATTATATCCTCAAATAATACTAAATGTTAAATAGAGAAGGTCATGGTAAGCTAATAGCGATCCTGAAAACAATGGATATTGATGTTCAGAACATGTTGAAAAGACAGCATAGCGCTCAATAGGTAATTTTTGCAGTAAATAAAGGAATTATATAGGATGTATATGGTAAATGTTATAGAAAAGCCGATCAGTAAATTTAGCTGGACTGCTGAAATAGTTGCGCTAAGAGTTAATGGGGAGCCATTAATGGCGCATTATGCGGAGTTAAATACGATCTGTCCGCTAATTAGCGGAAGAATAAAATTTAAATATCCTTTAAGGGTAATTAAAACTAAAAAAGAGACAATTCGAGGAATTAATTATTTAAAGGTTTGGAGGGAAAATGACACCAAGTGTAGCACTAGTTGATAATGAGCTGTTGAACAGCTTAATTGCAAAAATTGAAGTGATGGGAATTCGCTTCGAACAGATATCTAAAGAATTAAATGAAACAAAAAGCCCTTATATGGATACACAAGCCGTAATGGAATATACTGGGTTCAAAAAGACCTGGGTAAATGACAACAAACATAAGATTGGTTATCGCATGGTTGGAGGTGAACTAAGGTTTAAAAGGAAAGAAGTAGAAAGCTTTATGGAAGAAAGTAATTTCAATTCGAGAAAGAAGTAATAAGAATAAGCAGGCTTTTAATATTCAAACCATAGTACCTGGAGTCAAAAAGCTCATCAACTATTATTATCCGTCGAAATATGTGCGCAAAAGATAAAAAAGAATTGCATTCACTTGCTCAGCTTCTTCTTGAAAAAATTATAGCTATGAAAGCAGATTGCAAAGCCATCCGTATGGCAACTGAATTACTATTAAATAATTAAATCATCAATAAATGAAAAAAGAAATACAAATGCTACTTGTGCCAGGTAGCAGTAACCTGAGAATAAACGGATCATTGGCATATCAATTCAGGGTGGCAGAATTAATGAAGGCAATGAGTGAATTAGTTACCGTTTTGAGGCTTATTGATGGAACCGGAAACTCAAAAGTAAGAGATAAGAAGGGGGTCGTCTTTTTTTGCAATACAAAGGACCTTAAAAACAGAAATGAGTATAACTCATTTTTTAATGAATATCACCTTTAGTTAGTTTTTTGTAATGAAAAATTATGCCTTTACTGTGTAACTATTCCTCTTCTCCAAGAGATTTATTGATTTGCAGTATTCATGGATATTATTAACAAAAAATACTTTTACTAATGGGAAGAATACGTACAATTAAACCTGAGTTCTGGACTGATGAAAAGGTTGGGAAGTTAAAGCGCGACGAGCGTTTACTCTTTCTGGGGCTTCTGAATTTAGCAGACGATGAAGGTGTTTTAAAAGCAACTCCTGCCTTTATTAAAGGTCAAATCTTTGCATATGATGAAGATCTTACTATTGGGATGGTAAGGGGGTGTATTGATGCCTTGATTTCAAGTAATATGCTAATGCCTTTTGAATATAATGGTGAAAAATTTCTATTGGTAAGAACGTTTAAAGCTCATCAAAAAATAAATAGGCCTACTCCATCAAAAATACCACTGAATGTGATTTCAACAGTGTTGAATGAGGGATCACTGCTTACTCACGTACAATTCAGTGAGGGCTCAGTGGCGGAAGGGAAAGGAAAGGAAATGGAGATGGAACAAGGAAAGGAAGGGAATAAGGAAAGGGATTTTTTTATCCCAATAACTGAGCAGATTCTGGTTAATAAAATCATGAATTTTTTTGAATTCAATGAAGTGGAAAATGCTGATAAATTAAAGGAAACCGGAGTTTTTTTAGCCTGCATACATGCTAATGGTAAAACGGAATATTTTAAAAATCAGTTCGATTCTTATGTTGAATACAAAAAAATTAATGATAGCTATATCCACTTATTTAAGAATTTCTTAGGGTCATATAGCAAGCTGTTTGAGGACGGTGCATGGAATGCTGAAAATTGGATGCACCGGCTAAAATCAGAACAAGAAAAAAATCGAATAAAAAATCAGCTTGTTGTCAGTACTCAAAAAGGTGTTGATGCAGCATTATCTGCATATAATAGATTAAAAAGGACATGAAAAAGCTTACAGTTACCCCAAGTGGGGTCTCACTTCCTGTGCCAAATAGCATTGCACACATTTTACAAAATCAACCCGCTTTCCTGGACGATTTCAATACTATTTATGATGAAATTTTAAAGCAGGTTGTGAAGTCTATAAATCATTTAGGCTTTAAAGTGCCTGGAGATTCAGATTTGGATATTCTGGTCAATGAAATTACGACTAGTGTAAGGAGTAATTATAAACAACTTAGGAAAGAAGAACTGACAATCTGTTTTGCAAATGGTATTCGCGGGGCATATGGTGAATTCATGGGACTAAGCGTTGTTTCTTTTGAGAAATTTATCATTGGATACCTGGCAAGTGATTACCGTATAAATCTTGGAAAGACTCTACTGAGAGTTGAACTACCAGCGTCTTCAAGAGAATTGACCCGTCAGGATCGCATTGACTTTGCTCAAAAGGCTTATGAAAAATTTAAGATTGCTGAGCATTATGATGATTTAGGAAATATTATTTATGATTTTTTAGATGGCGAAAAATTAATTCCGTTCACAACCACTGAGAAATTCAAAATACTTGAACAAGCCAGGCAGGAAGAATACACCAGGCTTCAAAAGCCTAAGTCTATAGCGGAAGCCAGAAGGTTTTATAAGCTGATAGAACTTTTGATGACTAATAATAATACGATTATACCAAGGTCAAAGAAGATAGCACTCAATTTGTTTTTTAAAAATATGCGACTAAAAGAAATTGGATCTATCCCCTTCATCAGCAAGTAACGGGCTGTATTCTTAGCATAGTATTATTACTATGTGGTAATGCTTAGTAATATTTATAACTTTATATTAACAAAAAAAGAAGAACATGACAGACGTGAAACAGTTGACAATTGATGCAAGAGTGCTAAAAGTGCTGGCAGTTTCGCATCCTGATCTCATACAAGAAGCTCAGGAAAGCATCACTCCCCTAATGAATAATTTAGATTTGATCGGAGAAATCTATGCATATGTTTGTCTCACATATCAGCCAGCCGTAGACTATAAGCACAAGCTTCTTTTTATAGCGTCAATTCTTCGCCTTTTTAATCCTGATACATTGATCATTGATTGCAAGCTCCGTAATGGGGTTCGCAGATCACTGGCTAATTGTTTTGGCGAATCCGGTACAAATATTTCGCATTACATTGGTCAGGCAAGGGCGTATATGAAGATTAAAACGTTTAAAGCATCTGTTAACAGTATTACCGAACAATATCTCAATCAAATGAATTTCGTATAAAAGCAGAAACTAATATTTACTGTATCTGCGGCTAAAAGTTAGGTGGCTGTAATTATACTGTAAGGCTCGTTGTCGTTTAATGATCAAGGTATAGCCCAAATATTTGACAATATATACCATTGTAAAAACTGCCACTTCATCCCAGGTAATCATGATGGTAAATTTGATATTCCATACAGTGATGTTACGAATTGGTTCGTCAATACGCAGATATGGGATAAATCATAAAAAAATTAAACTAAAAATTATGTCACAAGCGGTTACAGGGATTGAAAGCATTGAATTTGCGCCCATTGGTGCAAATGGTAAAATGCCAACTACAGGATGGGTTAAAGTTGTAGATATTGAAGAAGACTCGGTCTCTTTTAATGTTCCACCATTAACTACAGTTAAAATACGTGTTGAAGATAAGGGGGGTGTTAGATTTGTATTACCAGGTGATACAGATGGCGCTGCATTTGCGGTTAAGTCATTAGATATTGCTGGTGATAAGGCAGTTCTATTTATGGGTGGAGATTGGGACCCGGTAACACAAGAGTATAATTACCCGGCTAATCCTGGTATTTTATATTTAGCAGTAAGATTTACTTCTACACCATTTCAAGGTAAAAAATTCCAGTTAAGTATTCCAGTAGCTGCGGGCTCTGGTGGAATTGCGAATAACCTAAGCAAAAAAGGATTTGTTGCTTTAAGTTATACTGGTGAGGCTACTACGCCTGCAGATGCAACAGGTAAAGCACTATCTCCATGGGGATACAAATTTATTGAAGTGCCCGCTGTAGCAGGAGTTTAATATTACCTATTTAGAAAATTAAAAGCCTGGTTTGAGCCGGGCTTTTTTGTAGCATAAAAATGTAAATGACTAAAGAAGAAAAAGACGGAATATTATCGGTTGTATTGGATACACCCACACCGTTAAAGCGTGTGAAATTAGCTCCGAAAAATAGAATTGAACAGTTTTTAATCTTTTTGAAGATAAAGAGACCTACTTATGAAATGCTTTATCTGAGTGGCTTAAAACTATCAACTAATTACAGGTTAACTGCTATTTCTAATGGGTTGATTCTGGAAAGTGCAAAAATGGGTGAAATGGATAAATTCATGGAGATATATCATCATAATGTTTACCAGATGGCAGGCTATATTGCTGCTGCTGTTCATAATAAGAATGAGGAAACACCTCGATACCTTATCCAATCTATTGCTGACGAGTTTACGAACGAAGAATTGAAGATCACAGTTAGAGACATCTATAGGAGGTTAGATGTACAATCTTTTTTCGACTCTACGGCATTAGTCAGAAGTCTAAGTCTAATGTAAATAGTCCAGGGGGGGATTCTCCCTGGGGCGTTATCGGTCCAATGATGAAATATTGGCACTACAGAACATTTGAAGATGCTATGGACCAGGGTTACCTCAATGCAATGATGCTTAATGCATGTATACCTAGTTACGATGATAAGGGAACCGGATCCGGAGGTTCATCTGCAAGCGGAAGGAGTATCAGTTTCTTTGAACTCGGAGAGCAGATAGCCGGACTAAAGTAAAAGTGTGCTGTACAGACCTGGTGCGCCAGTTGGGTGGGATGAGTGAGAGAGATTAACAGAACCGGGATGTGTGCATCCCGGTTTATTTGTAAATGAGAATTAAATATGATGAACAGACTAGAGATGGCGATTAAAAATGCAGCGATAAATGGAGTGATATTGTTACCCGAGGCCTTATCGATTGCTAAGAAATTTGATCAGGAAGAAGAAGAAAGTTTAAAGCTAATTGATCAGTGTAAATCATGGGTAGGAATGGACTTAGGGTGTGATTTAAGGAGGCATGAAGCAAAACTTCAGGGATCTTACTTCAATGAAAAAGAATTCCATTATGAACATCCTGTAGGAGAACAATAAAATATAAATACTTGATAATATATACTATTGTCAAAACGTGGTTTATTACTATTGGTTACCTTATGGTAATTTTGAGGTATGTCGGATTTAAATTTTAGAATAACTGCTGATGATGCTGAATTAAAGAAAACTCTTGCAAATATTGCGAAGGTTTCTAAGGATAATAATGATAAAATATCAAAGGAAAACTCTAAAGGAATTGAGGAGGAAGTCAAATCCAGAGAAAAGGTTGTAAAGGTCACGCAGAACCAGGCCCAGGCATCTAAAGAAGTTATTGATTCTATCAATGAAGAAACTAAGGCTCATGAAAGAGCAGAGGTCGCATTGAAAAGAAAGAATGCTGCATTTGATCAGTCTGGACGACAAATCAGACCCGTACAAATGTCTGATTCGCAGTCTGAAGTGAATGCTTATAATAGCCAGAATACTGGTATTTCAAGTGGGAGTACTGTGACGGCTGCGGCCAATGAATATGCGCTGGCCACAAGCCGGGCAATTGCATTCGGTAATGCCTCAAAGATAGCAAACGACCTCTCTGCATCATCTTCAACTAAAGCAACCGCAACTGTAAAAGAAACAGGAGAAGAAATCAGCAGGTTAAACAATGCAGGTAAAAAAGGATATGATGAATTCGGAGATAAAGTTAAAGCTTCGACTGGTAAGCAGGAGATTCTAACAGAACGTTTAAAATTCTTTCACGCAGCTTTAGGAGAGGCGAAAGCTCCTCAATCATTCGTTACACTTAATAAAAAGATTCAAGAAACTGAAGAAGAGTTAGCCAGGGTAAATAATGCTGGCAGGACAGGGTTTGATGACATGGGTAACCAAGTTGAGAAAACTACTGGAGTGTTTTCTGTTCTTAATGGTGTGATGTCTGCGATGGGTATTCCTCCTGTAGCTGAAATGCTTGTCTCAATTGGTAAGGAGTTGTTTAATACTGCTGTTGAAATTTCGGGTACTGAAAGAGCATTTACCAGGCTTGGAGATAGCGATTCTTTGACGAAATTAAGGAAAGAAACCAATGGTCTTTTTAGTGATTTCGAATTAGAGAAACTTGCTTTACAAGCCGATAATTTAAATGTTCCAATTGAAAACATGGGAACTTATCTGGCTTTTGCTACACAAAGAGCCAGGGATACCGGAGAAAGTGTTCAAGGTTTAACAAATGATATCATAAACGGTCTTGGAAAAGAATCCCCTGATATGATTGATAAGCTTGGTCTATCGCAAAGTGCGCTTAATCAAGAGATTGTTAAGACAGGGGATTTTACTCAGGCAGCTGCAAATCTCATGACGAAGAGTATGGGCGAGTCTGGTGTGATGGTTGATACACTTGCTGATAAAACCGGTAGGTTGGGAACATTTTTTACGAATCTATGGAATAAGATTGCCACTGGTGCCGCTAAAATGCTTGATCCATCGGCAGCTGATAATGATGTTATTGGAAAAATAACCCAGAAAGGGTTAACATATTATTCGGATTTTGAGTCGAAATCTGCTGCTAGTAGAACCAGGATTATTTCTGGTCAAATTGCTATAACGAAGTCGCTTGCTACTGAATATGTTAAAGCAAAGGCAGAATTGGCAAAATTTAATGCAGATTTTAATACAAATAAAGATAGTAGGGAGAGTGGAAATGAACGTATGGAAAGATTTAGAAAGCTCAACGCTAATGTTAAGTTTGGCGGTGAAAAGTTAGAAGGATCCAGAAATATACAAAGTACACTTCAGCGAAAAAATACAAATAAGACTGTCAAAGAAAGACAAGCTAATGGTATTTACAGTCAAAATGAAATTGAAAAAGAAATTTCGAACCTAACAGCTTCTTCTAAAAATACGAGTGATCCAAATCAACGTAAAGCAATTAAAGAAAAACTTGATAAATCTAATGCTATACGTGACGGGATAGTCGGTAAACCAGTGAAGAAGGCCGAAATTAGAAGTAATTCGCAGCAAGCTTCCGCATCTGATGATACTGCAATATTGAATGCACAGAAAAGCCTGCAAGAACGTATGCTTGCCATCAAAGACAAGTTTACAAACAAGGGCCTGAGTAAAGAAGAAGAAGCCCGTAATGCCATTATTGGTGAATTTAAAAAACTTGCTCATGATGTTGAACAGCAGGGGGCAAAATATGATGCTTATGCCAAAAAATATGGTACTGCAAAGGCTAATGAGGTTTTAGGACCAAAACAAACTACTGCGCAGATTGAGCCAATCCGTAAGGCGGCACTAGAGGATCTTTCTTACCGTCAGGATACTGCTAAATTAGAAAGTACGCTTAACAAGCAAAAAGAAATTTATGAGGCTTATGAAAGTTGGAAAAGTACTTATGGTGAAGCCAGTGCTAAAGAGAGGTTTGGTAATGAGATCGATACGAGTAAAACCTACCTTAAAGTATTGCAGGAAAATTATTCTAAGCTAATTTTTAAGTCTGTTGTGAATAAGATTACTGGGGAGAAGCCATTGACAGATGGGGAGCAAGCGAAACTTGATAATGGAAATAAATCTTTTGAAGAATTAAAGGGGAAGGAAGATAATAAGAGCGATCAAAATTATAAGGATGCTTACCAGGCGGCAATGAGCCATTCTCAAAAACTTGAAAAAATAAATGAAGAGTATAACAATCACATTATTGCATTAGGGGCAAAAATAACAGTAGAGAATAAAACTGAATTAGAATCTAAACGTGATCAGTCTATTAAGATTGCTAAAGATGAAGCACTCGCTAAAACTGCTATTTACAAAGAACTTGCCAAGGAGACTATCCTGTTAACAAGAGAACAAACCATCGAACAGCTAAAAGCATTAGAAGCGCTTATGGCAAGTGGTAAGGTTCCTGATAATGCGACTGCTAACATTCAGGAAAAGGTAGGTAAACTCAAAAAGAACCTGAATATTGGAACCGATCAGGCAAATCTGAATACGCTTAAAGAAAAGCGAGATAAAACAGAAAAATTGCTTAGTGAAAAGGATCGGAAAGATGAAAATGGAATAAGTATTATCAGTGATGAAGAGAAGGAACGTATTGTAAAAGATCTTACAGAGATACAAATTGCTATTGATAAACTTGACAGAAATGGCGATGGCAAAGTCTCTTTTGCTGATAAAATTGCTGGAAAATTTAGTTACTTAAACGGAACTACTCAGCAATTTACAGAAGGTTTATCGAAAGATTTGGGGAATTTATCTGGTGGTTTTTCAGAACTATCTGGTGCCTTAGGTGGTAATAACACACAGGCAGGTTATTTATTAGATACGATTGGTCAATTGGCTAAAGCCGGTGCAGATGCCGCAAGTGCTGTAGGATCGTTTATGTCGGGTGATATCATCGGTGGAGTTACCAAAACAATCAGTGCTGTGGCCTCGGTTCTTTCCATTAATAAGAAGACGAAAGAAATGAACGCTGCTGCCCGTAAAGAAGTTTCGGACTTCTATGATCAGGCGGCTAAGGGTGAAAAAGATTACGAGGCTTTACTAAGAAAACGTGAATTAGATGAGGTTGGACGAGGTAAAACCAGCTATCAGGGAATAGTTGCAAAACTTGAACTCCTTAAGAAACAGTCTCCTGAGTTGCAAAGTGCTTACGATAAAATATTCAATACACTTCAAGGGGAACAGTCAGTTGAAGGCAAAGGGTATGAGCATGGTACATGGTTTAGAAAAGCTAAAACATGGGATATCATGGCTTCTCTTGCTGGTAAAGACTACGATGGTCTTGAAAAGTCATATACGGAAGGAAAGCTTAAAGATAAGGCAAAGGCTGATTTTGAAAGTTTAAAGGCACTGCGTGAAGAGTTAAAGGCGGCTGGATTTGATATAAAAGACCTTCAAAAGCAGTTAAATGAAATGTTGACCGGTACTTCTGTTGAAGGCTTAAGTGATACATTATCGGCTCTTTTTGATAACGGAAAACTCTCCGCTGCAGATTTCGGAGATACGTTTGAAAGTATAATGCGCAAAGCGATAGTGAGTTCATTCAAATTGAATACAATTCAAAAAGCTATGGCCCCTGTATTTGATAAGCTCTCAGGTATGTTCGATGGTGGTAAAATCCCTGGTGAAAAAGAGATCTCTAAATGGTTGGCTTACGCAAATGGTGTTGGGGGTGATTTAGGTGGACAATTCGATGTTATCAATAAGATGCTGGAGAAGCTAAATCTTACTGGAAAGGGCGGTTCGCAGGACACAGTCTCAGGATCTATAGATAAAATAAGCGCGACGCAGGCAGATGTTTTGACAGGATATTTTGCAGGGACACGAATCGCTCAACTGGATGGAAATCAAATATTGCAAAATATTGGCATGACCGGAATTGAACAGCTAAATATATCACGGGCAAATCTGGATTGCGCCTTGAGAATTGAGGCAAACACTTTCATCACAGCAAATAATACAAACAGATTAGAAAAAATGGAATCCTCATTGATTAGCATTGATGCTAAAATGAGTAATCCAGATAACGTAAAAAGAGCATCGGGATATTAATATGGAAGGATATAAAATAAATGGTTTGGATGCTTTTTCAACTTATGGAATTGTTTTTCCGAAGGGGCTGGATAAGCAATTGTTAAAACTACCAGCCAAAAAGCAGTCAATAGAATTCAGCTACCCAGACCATGATGGTACTGAGCGTGCTAATGTAGACAGGTCATTTTATGAGAGCGCTACGCTTACAATTGGCATTGTAATATTAGCGAACAGTGAAGCTGATTTTTATCAGAAATACGGGGCATTTACTGCTTTCATTTTGAATACAGGCTATTTCAACTTTGATGTGACCAGGATGAAAAGAAGGTTTAAGCTTTTGTATAAAGAAATGAGTGATTTTGATAAGCTCACTTCTTTCGACTCGAATCAGATTGGGTGCACAGCAACCTTGACCTTAATTAATGATTTTCCAACTAGTTTTTATCCAATCCCATCCTAATGGTTCATGAAATTTATAGAGCAGGTGAAATTCTTGCTAAAGTACACCTGACGGGAAATTGGAAAACCCGTGTAATGGGCGAAGATGTTGCACAGTCTACCTGGGTAATGCCGTCATTTATAGAGATGCAAAAGGGAGACTATGTTTTGAAAAATGGTTTGAAATATGTGCTGTCCGGAAGGCCTTCTTCAAAAGAAACGAGTACCCGTAACTACGAGTATACCGGGACATTCGAGGCTGAGGATGCTTATTCTTTGATTGATACACAATACTTTATGTACGATCAGGATAATCAGTTAACTGTATCTGAGTTTAATTTAACAGGCAAACCAAGCGTATTTCTGGGGCTTCTGTTAAAAAATGCAAACAGAAGACTCTCGGGATGGTCATTAGGAACGATTGATGATGGTGACGCTGTTACTTTATCTTTTTCGGATGATGACAATTGCCGTACTGTATTAACTAAACTTGCGGAACAGTTTAAAACTGAGTTCTGGTTTAATGGCAAGGTGATTCATTTTACCAAACAAGGAAGAGCTACGGGTTTAAAGTTTGCTTATGGTCACGGAAAAGGTTTATATGAAGTAAACGCAACTACGCCGGATGACTTCCAGCTGATCACTAAACTTTATTATTTTGGAGGGAATAAGAACCTTCCAGTTGGTTATCGTAAGAACTCTGCTGGGGTTGCTTCACGTAAATTATTAGGAGCTAACAGGTTTATTCAGGCCGATGCCGAGACAATAAAAAAATTCGGTATCATAGAAAGAAGTAAGACTTTTAGCGAGATATTTCCTGAGAGAGAAGGCGTAATTAGTGCATTAGGTAGTAAGCCCACGATTGTTTTTGACAATAGTCTTGACTTTGATATCGAAGCACAAAAATTGCCAGGTATAACGGCTAAGATCTCATTTACAACAGGCAGACTTGCCGGTTATGAATTTGAAATTAATAACTATAAACCGGCTACTAAAGCTATAGAATTTAATGTTAGCAAAGATGAGACTGCGTATGGAATTGAAGGGTTACCAAATCAATATCTAAAACCTGCAGTTGGCGATAAGTACTTCCTTTTTGACATTCAGTTGCCAGCTTCTTATGTTGCCGCTGCAGAAGCCAGGGTAGATGCTAAGGCATTAGAGTTATTAAACAATAGTAAACAGAAACCCGTAAAATGTGAGGTCATATGTAGCCCAGCCTTTATTGAACAGAATAATCTTTTTGATATCCGTATTGGTGATTTTGTCACCATTAGTTCTCCTGTACTCAATGGAGAGGTTAACATCAGGATTGTAGGTTTAACTACCGATCAGCAGGATCCTAGGAAAATAACATTGGAACTGGCTGACGAAGTAACGATTAGTTCGATCGTGAGGTCAATCATTGAGAAGGATAATATTAAAAATGTTATCAATTTAAATAATCTGTATGATGTAAACAGAGCAAGAAGAAATACCAGGACAGTTTCTGAACTTAAGAATTACATTGTTGACCCCGAAGGGAATTATTATACAGAGAAGATCCGTGCCGGGAGTATTGAAACATTGTATTTTTCTAACGGTGCAAAAGCGACTAACTTTTCTCTGAGAGGGATAAGTTTTGACGCGAATGCTGCTGGTGATCCTGCTGTCTTTGATATTTCAGCAGGCGAGCTTGTGCATTTTGCACTTGATATACCAGGTGTAGGTTTTACCTGGAACATGGCGCCCCAAACTTTCAGGAGGTTGGCACCTTCAAGTTCATACTATGTCTATGCCCGGGTTTCCAGAACATCATTAGTGGGTAACTGGGTTATTTCTGAAAATATAATTACAGCCGAACAGGAAGCCGGATATTGGAATCTACAATCTGGTGTGTTATTTTCAGTTGTGGAAGGCAGGCGTGACCATGAGTTCACTAAAGGGATGACGTTTATCATCGGTGATCAGATTAAGGCTGGTATATTGATGGATATCTCCGGTTTAAACTTCTTCAATCTTACCAATAGTACCTTCAATTTGGGTGCTTCAAATAATGGTATTGATTATGGTGTAACATTGGCGAATACATTGACGGCACAAAATATTGTAATTGGCTATGGCGATTATGTAAGTGGGATCGGTAATAACGGTTCATGGCCTTTATTTATTGGTGCAACATCATATGGACACCCTGAAACTGCTAAGTTCAGAGTTTCCAGAGATGGAACTATGTATGCTAAAGAAGGTGTTTTCGAAGGGAAAATAACGGCAGGACCGGGTTCTAAAATAGGTGATATTATCATTGATGCAGCTGGGAAAATAAATATTTCCGGAACTAAGATAGAGATTAATCCTAATGAACTTATTCGTGTTTCTAATGGGGGTGGTGCCGATTTCAGTGATTCAGAAATGAGTATTCCATTTAGAATTCCAGCTGTTAAAAAGTCAGGTTCAATCTGGTTAGGTGACGGAGCTACTGCTGGTATTCCAAGTAGTGGAGGCTCCTCTTATTTCTCTTCGCTATTGGATGTAGCTTTAAATAATCAGGCAGTCGGACAGGTTCCAATGTGGAACGGGACAAAATGGATCAATGGAAATGTGGTAACCGATCTAAGTAAATTAGGTTCTTTTGCTTATCGTAATGGTATAAATGGTAATGAAGTTAATACGGGGCCAGCTAATGCATCAGTTGACATAGGTGTTTCACAGTACATGCGCTGGAAAAATTATGGGAACGGCCATATAATTTTCGATGCCTCAAATGCGACATCACCTAGTGGTTCCACAATTGATTCGCAAAATTCATCAAATGCTTGGTCACCAAGTTTCCCAACGATTATGGGATGGAATGGTATAAGTACATATGGTGTTAGAGTTGATAGTGCGAGAATAGCCGATGGTGCTACAGTTTGGAACGCAGCTGGAAGCTATGTAAATGTTGATACCCCTGTTAATACCTACATCATGGGACTTGGAGGGGATGGTAATTGGCATCCCATAGGTTTCGGAAATCTTAGAAACTTTCTTGGAATGCAAGACGGCAAGTTCATTAGAAAAAATGTAAGCTACATTAATCAGCCTGGTCAGGCAGATGCCCAAATAGGCAATGTAGTGACATTTGCTTACCCTGAATCTGGAACACCTTATTCTGGTTCTCTATTATCTTTCGGTGGTTTTGAGGGTGATGGTAGGTACGACATGCAACTTCATGGTTCGTATGCTAATACCGGACAGCTAGCTTTTCGTGCACGTAATGGTGATAACAATACTTGGGGTAGCTGGAGAAATATATTAACTAGTGGTTATGGGAATGAAATGGTTACGTTCTTTGGGGGCTCAGGTACAGGTTATATGGATGCCACATTACAGTTAAGAAGAATTGGTAGCACTGCTCCTAATTTATCATTTCATTATGCAGGAGTTGTAGCATCTAATATTAGTATTAATAGTTCCGGAGCAATCATGATCTTGAACAATCCAGGGGTAGCTTATGAAAATTTTATAGCTAAACAGGTTTTTGGTGCTAGTGATGTTATGGCAGGTGGCGGAACTAACGGTGGATTTTCTAACGTAAGTTATAACGCAAATCACAATAATATTTGGAGGTTAGATAACGCAAAGGAATATGGTATTGGATATTATCAGAACTGGAATGGTAGCGGTTTGGATAATATCGGGTTCCATTTTGGTGATAGAAATGCACCTAAAGCTTATATAAGACAAGATGGGGCAATTTATGCTAATGAAGGTTACTGTTCCCGTAATATTGGTCGTGGTTTAGTTGGTCTTTATGATTCAGTTAGATATCAAGAAGTTTTCTCTATGGGGGAGGGTTTCAGACCTGCAATTGACGGTAGTAGTCAAGGAAATACTTATGGAATATTATGGACGCATTCAAATGCAGGAGGAATTTCGCGTCCAGGATTGGAGCATCAAGCATTATTTACACAAGCAGGTATCTTAAATACAGCTATTGGTAATGGTATCTATACAAGAGGTGGATTAGCTGCGGCAAGTATTGGAGTTATACAAACCAACGGAATACTTGGTCAAGGTATATCACTTTATAATGGGCCAACGGCTGGTGTACCAGATTATGGATTATTTTTTGGTCAGACTGGAACATTTGGCACTTATGGTGGTGTTTCCGGAGATTGGGCAACATATCTTACTATGAATGGCGAATCTAACAGAGGTTGGTGCTTTAGAAGTGCAGTTAATGGAAATATCGCATCTATTAGTGCATCTGGTTTCATGACTGCTAATCAAGGCTATAATGCTCCTACAGGTGGATTTGGTTCTCAGAACTATATGGGGATGAGAGGTGATTATAATCAGAATGGTACTGCAGATAAGATTATATGGACTATCGGTGATAGTTGGAATAGTTTGGGAACAATGTACGGATTGGGGTACTGTTATAATAATGCTTGGAGTAATGAACATGAGCTCTTCATGGCTAACAATGGGATTAAGTCTATTTACTTTGGTCTAACCAGCGGTAGTATTCTTGCAAGAGGACGAATTAAAGCTCCAACAATTCAAGCAACAACACAATTAATTATACCTGCTACAAGACCAGGAAGTCCAGAGCCAGGTTCAATTTGGATAGCATAAATTATAAAAAATAAAATGGCAGCACCAGCAGGAGCATACAGAACAAAATCATTAATTACCAGGAATAAAGAAAACACCGGGGATGCTCAGCATTTATGTGCAATTCTCCAGGTAGATAAAGCGACAATGCTAAAAAGATTCTATTTAGACGGCGTATTCACGATCAGCCTTGAACCCAATGTTGACGGAGTAATCGGTTATTGTCGGATAGGTTCAGCTAATTTTAATATGCATACCGCATCAAGGCGTGGTCAGTTGAGGATATATGATGGAGGAGACTGTCAGTTTATGAACGATGCAGGGCTTAATACATTCGGAATGCCTATCCATATTTCAACTGAAGCTAATAATGTGAACTATATAGAATTTACAGTCGCTATTTTACAACCCTGGTATGGAACTGTATCTAATTGCAAGATTGAATTTTGGTCCGGTTCAAGTTTAGTTATTGAGAGAACATTTGATTTAAATGATTCCATTCCTAACTACGATTTCGGTACGTCTTTGAATCAATTTTCTCCTGCTGCAGACATAAGCAGAGTAAAGGCATATAAAGTACTTTCCTCACCTATGATAAACGGACTTGCTTTATCCAGTTTGAATTACGAATTAAGATATAATGTAAGTGACGAAAATGGTGATTCCAGTTATGTGAAAACGGAACAGTTTAGCTTAAAACCACCTGTCACCATTTTTTATGTTAGAAAACGTCCATATGCAACATGTGGTACTGATGGTGAAGTAAGTACGAGAATTTTTTCTACAATGGCTAAAATGAAGCTTAATCCTGGGAAACCGGAACCGGAAAGAATACAATTTAGAGAGGCTAATGGTGTATGGGTATGGTGTGCCCAGGATGCATCTAGTTATGACACCTTGTTTTATGCAGATGCTAATCTAACTAAACCAGCGATAGGTTTCTATTATGGTGAATGGGGTAATTATTTAGTGGAGTTGTGGGACGGGCATCTGGGTCAGCAAACAGATTGTACTCCTGCTCCGATACTCTCACCAAGAGATATCGAGCGTTACGCTGTACAGCGAGCTAATGTCTCAATAAATGGAAGTATTGTGATTGTTGACTATGTTGTTCAGAGAAATTTAAATAGTGGTGGTGATGCTGGGCAAGTCAATGTAAATGTTGTGGTAAGAGATGGCGTAGGTACAACAGAACAATGGATAACTATGTTGGCGGGTAAGACATCAGTTAATGGTACTATTAGGCATAGAATGAAGAACCCTAACTATAATGGGGTAACTATAGATATAGTTGAGCTGTCGTGGCCAGCATAACTAAAATAAACACAATTAAATAGAATATTATGGAAATCATTACAATAAAAGACGCAAAAGGCGCAACATTAGAAAAAAGAGTATTAACCAGTGTGTCAATCAACACAAACAGTGGAGAAGTCATCCTACAAGGTGCACGTACAATTACTAGGATAGACGGTACTGAAGTTGTTGCTGAAAGTATGACAGGAATTAATGTCCAGCCAGCAGGTTCTCAGATACTAGGCAGTGCTGACCTGACTGCTGCCCAAATTATAGAAGTAATGGCCGCTAAAGACCAGTTTCTAACAAAAATTAAAACAATTATTGAAATTAAAGCAACTGCATAATAATGGAAAGCACAAATATTAATTACGGAACAGCACTAGCACTATCATCAATTTTAGGAAAATGTACCATCAAATCTTTAGGAACTGAATTGTTCTTTCCCATTATCAAATTAAAATCAAATCTAACTGCTGCAGTAAAAAAATATCAGGAAATGCAACAGGAGCTGACCAGTGCCTGTGGTGTTGAATATAATTCGGACGGTTCATTCAAATTCTTGAATAATGAAGAGAACCCGGTTGAAGTAATGAATAAATTAAATAAGGGTGGTAAAGATTTAATTGAGGATACAACAGGTATCCAGGCGATAAAAATGCTCACTGAAAAACAGCTTGAAGAACTATTTCAAGAGAACCCAAAACTTACAACTAGCGAGCTGGAAGTTTTAATGGAACTGGTTAAATAAAGAACGGCGGTTACAGAAGTAAGCCTTTCAGAAATGGAAGGCTTTATTTTTAAAACATTAACTGATTAAATCCTTTACAATGGTACATATTATCAAATGTTAAGCTACAGTTCCTTGTTACATTAAGGTAATTTTGTATATATATTATAGGCATGGCAGACACGAATGAGATCAAAGAGATTAGCAATGAAGGTATTCAATTCTTAATACAGGAAGAAGGATTAATCAAGAGACCTTACTTAGATCAGGTGGGCGTGCCTACTATCGGTATAGGTTGTACTTACTATGAAAATGGGACTAAGGTAAAAATGACTGACCCAGCTATCACCACCGAACGTGCGATTGCGTTGTTCAGAAATCTGTTGAAGAATTACGAACTGGCGGTTTATTCTTCTACCCGTGATGATATCAACCAGAATCAGTTTGACGCATTAACCAGTTTCACATTTAATGTAGGGATTAATGGCTTTAAATCATCTGATTTGTTGAAAAAGGTTAACCAGGATAAACAAGACCCGAAAATTAAATTGGCCTTTGAAGCCTGGAAGAATGCAGGAGGAAAGCCCATTCTTCTGGCTCGTCGAAAACGTGAAGCTGCGCTTTACTTTGCTCCTGATAATTCTCAGAGAGCTACGGATCAGCAATTATACATCAATCAGGTAAAATTTATTCAGACTAAGCTGGGGCTTCCTGCTGATGGAATATTTGGTAAAAATACTAAAGCCGCCATTATCGACTTTCAGAAAAGACACAACTTAATTGCTGATGGTATAGCCGGTTCGCAAACCTTAGCCGAAATAAACAAAATATAAAATATGTCTGAACTGAAAAAGGGTAGGGGGGAAATGATGGACAATAAAAGTTTAGGACTAATGGATCAGCTTTTCCTGTTCTTCAGCAAAGATGTAAAAGTGACAATGTTAGTCATACTTACGTTGACTAATATTTTTTTTATGCGAAAATGGATTAGTGTAAATGATGACTTGCAGGCGAATAAAGATAAAATGTACGAACGTGTAATAGCTGAAATGAAAGGAGAGGTACATAAGCAAATCAGACCGATTCAAAATGCGAGCGAACGTACGAATGGTAAAGTAGATACGCTATTGTCAAAAGCAGACAGTACCCTGAATAATGTAAACCACTATATATACCATAAAAAGAAATGAAAAAGCTATTAGTGATACCGGCCTTTTTGCTCTTCATGTCTGCGATACCAGCAAGTACAGTTCAACAGTCCGGGCATAAACCTAAAGACTTACTTAAAATTGATCAGCTCAACGATAAGCTTCAGAAATTGGATAGTCTGATAAAAGAAACGAGATGAAAAATACTATACTACTGATAACTATATTGTTTCTCTCCAGTTGTGGAATACTCAGTACAGTATACAAAGAAAAGGACTTGGTAAAAATGGAAACTTCCCAGCGTGAAACGCGGGATAGTTTAGGGCTTACGATTGATAAGTCTATCATTACTATAAAAGAAAAGTTGGACACTTTGGTTAGTATTCCTGCTAAAACTTTCAGCCAGGGTACCTACTTAAATATGGATAGCCTTATCAATGGGATAACTGTAATCAAGAATGATTTGATTGACGTAAATTTGGTGCTGAACCCAATCACCAGGATCTTAACCGCTCAGGCAATTATAAAATCTCGTTTTATCCCCGTTAAGTTTGATAGAGAAACTTCAGCACATCATAATGTGGTGACTCAATCCAGGAAGGCAGAAGCTGTTTTAAATAATTCAAGATCTTCTTCTGAACATATTCTCGTGAATAAAGAGCCTAAAAAGACTGTCTGGTTCATTATCCTGTTTATAGTGATCGCGGGAGTCGTAGTCTGGTTATTAAAAAAACCTAACTGAATATCTCTTCCGTTGCCCGATCTAACTCATCATCCTTTTTGATGTCATTTAAATAGTTCTGATGTACTATTAAGCTAGAGTGTCCTAGTAATTCCATACTTTTCATAGGGTTACTGACTTTATCAATTGCCATCCTGGCAAATGTATGCCTGGCAATATGAGAGGATAGTGGCTTGCTGATCCCGGCCATAACAGCAATTACTTTCAGATATTTATTCACTACAGTCGTACACACCTCTTTGTGCTTGATCTTTTTTCTTTGATTTTCAAATTTTGTTAATTTTTCATCAGGAGCCCAGTTAAAGAATGGAAACAAACGTTGATGTTTGTCTTTGTATTTATCTACAATTACCTGTGCTTTTGGGATTAAATTTGAATCAACATTGTTTTTCCCCTGATCATTCACAGCAATATATCTTCCCTTCTCAAATTGGTTTGAATAGGCTTGTAGAAGCGCTCCAATGCGTGAACCTCTTAAGTATATCTGCATCAAAAACAAATCTCTTGCAGCTGTTGTCAAATCTCCATCCGGAAGAACCAGTAATTCAAGTTTTAAAAGGTCATCACGGTCTAACTTCAGCTTAATAGTTTTATTTGTTGGAACAGAGATAGCTTCCATTTCCTTAGTGACCCCTTTCTCAGCATACCGGGAAACAATTCCTCTCATGAGTTTGATCTTCTTTTTTACTGTATTTCCAGTATTCCCCAGTTTATACATGAATTGAATCATCTTCTCAAACCATACCTCATTAATATCATTTATACTGATACCTGTATCTGGTATTTGTTTCTGAATTGCCTTAACCTTATCATAATAGCCAGATTTAAGTTCGTCTGTTAACCGTAAGAGTTCGGTATCGAATACTTCCTGAAGGGTAAGAGCCTTTTTGGTTTGAAATATCTGATCAGGTTTCTTTTCTCCTTTTTTTAATGCAAAGAGATCTTTTTCAGCCTCAGCAAATTTCTCAGATAAAAAATTATTAATATAAGCAGAGTTAGTCACCTTGCTTTTAACCCGGTCTGTTTTAAAGTCCCAGTCGTTTAGATGACATTTATAAACTCCTTTTCTTTTGACTTTTCTATCAATAGTATAGCGTAATTGAATCGGATGAGTACCGTCTGCGTAGGTTTTACCTTTGAAAAGTGTGAGTTTTAGCGTGATGTTCATGGTGTCAACAGTTATTTTGCTCTGGTGTCAACATGGTGCACACTTTTAGCAGTTTGATTCGGTATCAAAAATACTAAAAAAATTAGTAAAATAGCTTAAAAGAAAAGACGGCTAAGATATTATTTCAATCTTAACCGTCCTGTTCGTTTCTTGTGGAGCCGAAGGGGTTCGAACCCTTGTCCAGTTGTGTGGCAAATTATGCCTTCTACATGCTTATTTTCCACTTTATTTTCGGGATCAGACGGGCCGGAAACCTACCTTGCCTTTCTCCTTAGGTATTTTATCTTACAACTGTACCATACCTTACAATTGCCAGCGTAATTATTTCGATGCCCCTGATTCCGGCCTAAAAACGCGGCAGCCAGAGGGACAAAAGCTATTTAATTCTAAATTAAGCAGCTAAGGCGTAGTTATTTTCGCCAATCAAAGTGTGAACGTTCACTTTAAAGTGCTCCCCGTACAACGCACTGCATGCTAACATACGTACCTCCACCCTGTCAAATCCAAAACGGCCCCAATACGTACAAGATAGTCTGTGGTTAACTACTCCTTTCCAGCTATCTTGTACAAAATTACGAAATATTATACCAATTTCTACATAAAAGAGTCATTTAAGCCATTAATAGAGGACTCAATTCATAATCAGCAGCTTACGCAGTCTTTTCTACATACTCTTTTAAAGACTTGCCAATAATCGCAGTCCATCCGCCGGCAAAACTTTCCTTAGCAAACGAAGGATTGTTCTGCGGAAATGTTTCTAATCCCTCATGTGTCAGTTTTAACCTGGTTTGATCACCTTCAGCAAACAGCTCAAAGGTGACGTGAGAATCACCCTGATAATCTTTATATCGCCAGCTATAGCTCAATTTTTTATTGGGGATAACCTCAGTTATCTTACACAGATGGGTATACAGGTTGCCTTTATCGCCTGCATCAAAGGTAAATTCAAAGCCCTTTTCAGGATTAAATTCGGCCAGGTCAAAATACCACTGCTTCATTTCATTTTTGTCAGTAATAGCTTTCCATACTTTTTCTACCGGCGCATGATAAGTCCTTTCAATTACAAATGGTTGATTTTTCATGTTATTGATTTTTTGGTTTAAATTTAATTTTATCTGGGAGCGAAGGGCTGGTTGTATCCTTAGCCAAGAATATCTCCAACGCGTCTAACTTAGCGGTCCAAAATACCCTGTACTGCTCAATCCATTCAGAAACTTCATTTAGTTTTTCCAGCTTTGCCTCGCAAAATCTCTCCCGTCCTTGTTGTTTAATCTCAATTAACCCACATTCGGTTAGGATCTTTATATGTTTTGATATCGCAGGGCGACTAATCTCAAAATTATCAGCCACTGCATTCAGATTTAAAGACTGACTTGAAATCATATTCAAAATCTCTCTGCGGGTAGGGTCGGCTATAGCCTGAAATACATCTCTTCTCATACATACTGACTAATTATGTAGCCGTTCGGTTACAAATATATATGAAACCTTTTGGTTACACAAGTTATTTAAAAAAAAAAGGAAATGTCTCTTATGGATCAGGTACCAATAACGGTGCTGGTGTATAATAAATACTATCAGCTATAAGTTATTAATTGATACTTCTCTAGCCTGATCTCTGTTTATTTTTCTTATTTTGCAATTAGAGATCATTTGCATATGAAACTATTACTGGTAGAAGATACACCTGAGCTTGCGAAAAGTATAGCCGACTACCTCAAACAAGAGAACTATATCTGTGAGATTGCAAAAACTTTTGATCAGGCGAGAGAGAAGCTAGTACTGTTTACCTACGACTGTATTATCCTGGATATTATGCTGCCGGATGGGAACGGAATTAATTTACTCAGGCTGATCAAAAAAGAGGGGGTTGAGAGCAGCGTGATTATCATCTCTGCACAAAACGCGCTTGATTTTAAAATTACCGGACTGGATGAGGGAGCTGACGATTATATTACTAAACCTTTTCCTCTACCCGAACTGCATAGCCGGATTAAAGCTGTAATGCGTAGAAAGGTTCCAGGAAAAAATCACCAGCTTACCTTTGCGGAAATTACTGTCGATCTTCAGCTACTGGAATGCCATGTTAATGAAACGCCACTCAGTCTGACAAAAAAAGAAATAAATCTGTTAATCTATCTGATCAACAACCAGGGACGGGTACTTACACGACAGGCTATAGCCGAACATCTTTGGGGTGATTATACGGATAATCTTGATAGTGTAGATTTTGTTTATCAGCATATTAAAAATCTGCGTAAAAAAATCACCGATGCTGGCGGTATTGATTATATCAGTACCGTTTATGGATTTGGATATAAATTGAATCTTCGTAAGCAATGATCAAGAGATTATGAGAACCAAAGGCTAGAAAAACAAGTTTAGGATGAAGATCAATTATAAATATACAATAGCTTATGCGATCATCACCTTCGTGGTCTTAAACATAGGTTTTGCAATTGTGTATTCAGCCATACGTCGCGGTGCGGTCCAATCAGTTGTAGGTAAATTGGAGAACTTGAACCTTGTTGTTGCAAGGCATATGGAAAAACCATATGAGCATACAGCTTTCCTTCCCGGGAAAAATGTAAAGATCAAACCGTTTTTGATTCAGGATTCGCTAATGAATCCTGAATCCGTCAAGATTCAGAAGGAGTGGAATGATGAAGTAGAAGCCATAGTTCCTATGGTCTATTTTTCTTCCTATCCGGTAATTAATGGAGTACATTATAACATATCCAGCAAGGCGATGCTGGTAGAACCAGATGATATTTATCTCACTGGGATTATCCTTGTTTTTGCCTGGACATTTGTTTTTTTGATCGCCCTGGTTATCATTCTTAGTGAATTGATTTCCTGGCATATTTTAAAGCCCTTCAATGATACGCTTGATGCAATTCAGCAATTTGAAATAGACCAGGAAAATACGATCAATGTACATGAAACGCAGACTACAGAATTCAAAGAACTCAATAGCTTCCTGGTTAAAATGTCTAACAAAGCGAAGAACAGCTACATCGCATTAAAAGAATTTTCAGAAAATGCTTCTCATGAATTGCAAACTCCTATTGCAACAATGAAGGCTAAGATAGAATTGCTCATGGAGTCTGAGTTAGAAGAAACGCAGGCTGCGATGCTCTCAGATATCCATGATGAACTGGAGAAACTGGCTAGGATAAATCATGCACTTACTTTGCTGGCGAAACTGGAAAACTATAATTCTGATTTAAAGAGCCGGATTGACCTCAGTGTTATCCTTTCCAGGAAAATTATACGCTTTACAGATTGGATGGAAATGAGAGAAATCAGTTTGGAAACTGATATTGAACCGCAAGTGAAAGTCGCGCTCGATGAATCACTAGCCACATTGATGTTGAATAATCTTGTAAGTAATTCAATTAGGCACAATATACTGTCCGGTAAAATTATAATTAAACTAACCCAAACAGAGCTGGTCATTAAAAATACAGGAAAGGCTCCCGGAATTCCGCTCAATGAATTGTTTGGACGATTTAAAAAAGGAAACAGTGAACGTGACTCCATTGGTATTGGCCTGGCTATTGTTAAAAAGATTAGTGAATTATATGGACATCAGATTAGTTATGAATATGAACATGGATGGCATTCACTGATTTTAGTATTTAATCATACAGATCGCTCCTGATCGTTTTATTATTTGCCGTTTTTAATGAAATTTCAAAGGTTCTATAAGTTTTCCTCAAAATTTCTATAAAATCATTGCTTTGCTTTATAAGGCAAACTAAATACCAGAATTATTTATCTGGTAGAAGTGCCTAACCAAATAGCAATGCAAATGAGAATTCTTTTTTTTGTGATAAGCGTCTGTTTTCTTTCCATACAGATTGCCCAGGCTCAGGATGATACTACGAGCCATATTCCGCCAGATAAACTGGGAGAAGCTTTTCCACTTAAATCAGGAAAGATTCCTCCAGCGAAAACTGAAGCTTCTTCACCTAAACTGGTATCAGCTAATAATGGTCTTTATTTCAAATTCAATGAAAGCGGGACACAGTATTTGAAAATGAATATCTGGCTGCAATCCTGGGTAAGAGCAATAGAAAATAATCCAGGAACAGCGGTGAATGGACAACCTCAGAACTGGTCTTCAGATGCCGGAATCCGGCGTATGCGGATTCAGTTATACGGTCAAACGTCAAAACGCTTCCTTTTAATGATGCAGGTAGGAATGAATAATCAGAGTTTCGCTACCGGAGGAGGTACAGGAACGGGAGCAAATGGGGCAGGTAAAAAAGCACCTTTCTTCATTCATGATGCTTACAGTCAGTTTACTATTTTTGATGAGTCTGCAAAATCTTCATCAGCTGCGGGGAATAACTCACTCTATATCGGTACGGGCTTACATTCATGGAATGGAGTCAGCCGATTAACGAATGCCAGCACAATTAGCTTGCTTACAGCCGATGCACCTGTGTTTAACTGGCCGACAGTAGAAGTTTCCGACCAGTTTACCCGTCAGTTTGGTGTCTTTGCTAAAGGTAATATTGATAGATTAAACTATCGGGTTAGTATCAATAAACCGTTTATGACCTCTGGGAAACCTACAATAGGCGGGCCTGCCGTTGACAATAACAGAGGGAATTCGATGTCTTACAATGGATATTTTGACTATCAGTTTTTAGATGGAGAAGAAACCCCAAATGCCTTTTTTGCTGGCTCTTATTATGGTAAAAAGAAGGTTTTTAATGTAGGTGCAGGTTTTCTTCATGCACCAAAGGGGACGATGACCCAACCGTCAAAAAATGTCTATCTAAGCCATGCGATTACTACACTGGGAGCGGATATATTCTTTGATACCCCAGTAGGAAGTTCATCGAAAGAGATGTCTTTTACGTTATACAGCGTCTGGTACAATTATAATTTCGGACCAGATTATTTGCGTACAACGGGTGTTATGAATCCCGGCACTGCAGATACTTCATATACCGGATTGAAAGCATTGGAGGGATTTGGGAATTCCAGAATCTTAATGGGGACGGGTAATATCTGGTATACTCAGACAGCTTTTACTCTGCCGAAATTTAGTGATAAATTACGTATACAACCTTATATTGCATATAGTTATAAAAATTTAAAGGCGCTTAACCAACCCGGGAATTATTATAACGCAGGGGCTAATTTTCTTTTCGATGGAAACCATGTAAAGCTTTCTCTTGAGTATGGCAGCAGACCTTTATATACAACAACAGATAGAAAAATATTTAAACGTGCAGGTGAATTTTTGGCCTCGATACAATTCTGGCTATAGAGACAACACAGCATAACATTATAAAAATTATCAAAAACACCTAAAAATATTATCATATGGAACGACAGACCGATTTGTCAGCGATCAAACAATTGACTGATGAAGATCAGGAATCTCCTAAAATTTCAAAACAAAGACTAAAGGCCATTTTTGGTGGATCAGTTGGAAATCTTGTGGAATGGTATGATTGGTATGCTTATTCTGCATTTGCCATCTATTTTTCTTCTTCTTTTTTTCCATCAGGAAGTTCAACAGCACAGTTACTGAATACAGCAGGTATTTTTGCACTTGGTTTTCTGATGCGTCCAATTGGCGGATGGATGTTTGGCCGTATCGCTGATAAGGTAGGACGGAAACAAAGCATGACACTATCTGTATTACTAATGTCTCTGGGCTCTCTACTGATTGCCTTAACGCCAACTTTTAAAACGATAGGGCTGGTAGCTCCTGTATTGTTACTTGTGGCCAGATTATTACAGGGACTCAGTGTTGGAGGTGAATATGGCGTATCTGCAACTTATCTGAGTGAAATGGCGACTAAAAACCGCAGGGGTTTCTATTCAAGTTTTCAGTACGTTACCTTAATTGGCGGACAACTCATTGCCTTAGGAATCCAGATTATTCTGCAAAGAATACTCACTGAAGAGCAGCTGATCTCCTGGGGATGGCGTATTCCTTTTGTAATTGGAGCAATACTTTCCATTGTAGCTTTATATCTGCGTAAAAGCCTGCATGAGACCAAGGCTTTTGAAGCACAAAAAAGTAAAAAAGACGATAAAAGTGGTACAATCAGAGAATTATTGAAACACCCTAAAGCCATATTTACGGTTATTGGACTTACACTGGGAGGAACTCTTGCGTTTTACACCTATACAACCTATATGCAGAAGTTTTTAGTCAACACAGTGCATTTATCCAAAGGAGAAGCTACCTTATTATCATTTTTCTCTCTTTTTATTTTTGCACTATTACAGCCGTT
This sequence comes from Pedobacter sp. PAMC26386, assembly GCA_014302835.1. Taxonomy (GTDB): domain Bacteria; phylum Bacteroidota; class Bacteroidia; order Sphingobacteriales; family Sphingobacteriaceae; genus Pedobacter. The sequence continues at coordinate 3,288,654 of CP060294.1, read as the reverse complement.
GTTTGGCAGTCTTTCAGATCGGATAGGCCGGAAACCATTGCTGATTGGTTTTGGTGTCTTAGGGACTATTTTTACAGTGCCATTATTGACAACGCTGAGTCAAACGACTTCACAATGGGGGGCTTTTTTCCTTTTACTGGCGGCACTTGTAATTGTCAGCGGATACACCAGTATTAACGCTATCGTGAAGGCGGAACTATTTCCGGCGCAGATCAGGGCGCTTGGCGTTGGATTACCGTATGGGATTACTGTAGCCATATTTGGTGGTACAGTTGAATACTTAGCGCTATGGTTTAAAAAGATAGGACATGAGCCTTATTTCTATTGGTATATTACTGGCTGTATCTTTATGTCATTGGTCGTTTATGTATTTATGAAGGATTCAAAAGAGACTTCAAAACTGAATGAAGATCTGGATGGTTAGATCATAAAGTTATTGAATTAACTTCTCTAAAGTTGGGACAAAAATCTGAAAAAGGTGCAGTATTTTAAATACTGCACCTTTTTCAGATTTTTTAGAACAAGAAATTATGTTAGAAAAACTAGAACTTATAAGTAACTCCAGCTCCGAAAATCTGTTTTACTTGTAGTGCTTTTTTATCTCCCGTTTGTAGTCCATTGGTATATACTGGTATTTTAGTTTTATCATCATAAATCAATTGGACGCCAGCATTCACCGTTACAAATTTATTCACCTTCATGAAAAGGTTGGCTGTATAATCAGTGTAGATATTTCCTGGTTTATCAAGGTAATTAGAATATAGCTTTAAAGTGTTTTCCAGACTGATGTTCTCAAGCAGGTTTACTTTATAGTAAGCATCTAATGAAGCACCAAACTGGAACTTACTCTTTTTATCCACATCAACACCAAATGCACCCTTATGAGAGAGTGAATCATCCCGAACTATAATAATACGTGCAGCGGCTGGTGAAATGTTAATTCTGAAATTATCAGAACGTTTATAGGCAAAACCTGGCCCAAACGTTAAATAAGCCGGTGCAAGGAAATTCGAAATTAAGCTTTGTGAATTTCCTGTATAATTATATCCCTTTGCAAACTGAGTTTGAAAATTCGCATAAAAGGTATACATCCAGTATTTAGATGCCTGACGACCCAATAAACTATTCAAAATAATTCTGTCATCATTTTTGCGGGTACCAATATCCTGTTGCTTACTCAATCCGTAACCCAGAATTACTTTGTTATCCCAGCTCCAAACATCCTTTTTATAGTTGAAATCATAATTAAACAAAATATTTCCAGCTACCGAGTTTACTCCACCAGATGACCAGTTGGAAAAGGAACTCTGATTAATAAGAAAAGTATTTTCTCCGTGTATAGTCCATGTTTTTGTCGTATCAACTTTCGGGGCTACCTGTGCATAGCCTATCAGGCTAACACTTGCTAATACCAATGAGAGGATAAGTTTTTTCATAAGTGTAGATTTGTTTTTAAATTTTATTTATACGTATAGATGTGTTAAATATCATTATTTATTATTATTTCTCACAATAAGTCTATGTTTTGAAGTAATTTGATGTGATGAAATAACAGTGAACGAAATAAATATTCTAATTATATAATTAATAGAGGTATTGCTAAATCGAGTATTAGTTTTGAACGCAATCGACCCAAAGTTTTTATTTAAAGAGAATTTTAATTGGACGGGGGATATGAATTATCAAAGTTTCGTTAAAAAACGTTAAATTAACTGAAGCATGGCAGTAAATTTGTACATCTGATCTATATTTTGTTTATTTTTGTTACACTTTAAATTTAAGGTCATGAAAAGGAATTTAATCGTTATTTCCAGCTTATTGTTTGGCGCTCTTTACGCTGGAACAGCAAGCGCACAGCAATCTGGTTTAGCACCGGATCAAAACCCACGGTATAAAGAAAGCCAGGAGAAATATTTTAAAGTCGCAGACTCTTTGATTAGTCAGCATGGAACGACTATACAGAACACCTATAAGGCATATGACTGGTATGAGGCGAAATTAGAACGCCGTCGCCAGAGACTGGAGTGGAGACATGAAGAAAGGATGAATGGTTATTATGGCGATTTTTATCCTTCCCTGAGTTTTGGTAGCAGTTATTATCCTTATGGCGGTTATAACTACGGAAACTATTATGGTGGCCGCAGTAATTTCTGGTTCGGCTGGTAACAATTCCTGGAAATACGATCTAACAATTATAAAAAACCCGAATAACACAGATGAAATTCAATAAATTATTAACAGTTACTGCGCTTGCCGCTTCAGGAATGATGATTGCCTCATGTTCATCCAGACAAGTAACACGTGTGAGTACAGATCAAACGATAGATATCAGCGGTTCATGGAATAACAGTGATTCCAGAATGGTAGCAGATGAACTAACAAAAAACATTCTGAATGCAGCCTGGATCAGCAACCACCAGGAAGAGCATCAAGGCAAAAAGCCAGTAGTGATTGTTGGATTTGTTCAAAACAAAAGCCATGAGCATATTGACGCAGAGACTTTCGTAAAAGATATTGAAAGTTCATTTGTTCAAACGCAGCGTGTACGTTTAGTACAAGGGGGTAAAAAACGTGAAGAACTGCGTGCTGAAAAAGCAGATCAGCAAACTAATTCTTCTAATTCAACAATCAAGAAATTCGGTTTGGAAAACGGAGCTGATTTTATTCTTCAGGGTTCAATCAACTCTATTGTTGATGCGCATAAACGTCAGAAAGTAGTTTATTATCAGGTAAATCTTGAGCTGACTAATATTCAAACTAACGAAGTTGTTTGGATCGGTGAAAAGAAAATAGCCAAGTACGTTAAAAACTAATCCCGTAATTTCCCATTGTCCTGAAGATCATTGATTTGATGTTCAGGACAGTTTATAGCTAATATGACAACCATTCGTACGTATATTCTTCGGGCATCAGTTGTAGGATTGATGCTTTTTTTATTTGGTTGCGCAAGTTATAACGACCGTATTACTCCCTATTATAAAAATATTTCTACAGGAAATTATAAAGAGGCAGAAATTGAGCTGGATAAAAACAGCCTGATTCAGAAGCCGCGAAACAAACTCCTTTTCCTGATGGAGAAAGGAAGAATAAGTCATTTGCTTGGAGAATACGAAAATAGTAACCGGTATTTTAATGAGGCCGATCAAATGCTGGAAATTGGTATGACAGGTGTGATGGATGCAACAGTTGGCGTATTGGTGAATCCAATGACGCAACGTTATAAAGGAGAAGATTTCGAGAAATTCATGATCCACTACTACAAAGCACTTAACTATCTATATCTGCACAATACAGACGAAGCCGTAGTAGAAGCGCGACGTATTAGTTTACAAACGCAGGAACAGGGTGATAAATTCAATAACAAAGATAAACGTTATAGTCAGGATGCCTTCTCTTTAACCTTGCAGGGCATGATTTACGAAAGTAATAATGATGTAAACAACGCTTTTATCTCTTACCGGAATGCCGTAGAAATCTATCAGAAAAGTCCTGAGCAAACTTATTATGGTACTAAAATGCCTTTAGGTCTTGAGAAAGATGTAATCAGAACAGCTTATTTAAATGGGTTCACTTCAGAAGCTGTACAGTTTGAAAATGCATTTGGAATCCAGTATAAACCAGAAAAGGCGCCCGAAGGCGGCGAACTGATCTTTTTCTGGGAGAATGGTTTAGCACCAGTAAAGGTACAGGAAGATCTGTTTTTTACTTTAACCAGGGGCGACGGTGGAAACCTGTTTTTTAGCAATGCTGCGGGTGGTTTGCTCATTCCATTTATTTACACCGGTGATCGCGATAAACTGAATATTAAAGCTGTGGAGAGTTTAAGGGCTGCGTTTCCTAAATATGTATCAAAGCCTTCATACTATTCTTCTGCTGTGATTAAAAGTGCACAGGGCGATTTGATATTGGAAAAAACAGAAGATATCAATGTACTGGCTTATAGGACTCTTCAGCAACGTACCCTGAAAGAAATGGGCAAAATACTTTCCAGGCTTGCCGTTAAGAAAATAGCAGAGTACGCTTTGCGTGAAAGTGCTAAAAGTGACAATCAAAAAAACAACACCTTATTAGAAGGTCTTGGATATGGTATGCAACTTTATAGTTTACTATCTGAAAAGGCCGATACCCGTAACTGGCAATCTTTACCAAGCAATATTTCTTACGCTCGTATTCCTTTGAAGACGGGAGAGAATGAAATTAATATCACGCTTAAAAATGCTGAGGGAGCTGAAGAAACCAAGACTATTAAGGTAAATGGTACCGGTAGAATTCAGTTTTATAACTATTCAACGCTCCGTTAAATAATTAATTTACAATATTTTAGTCAGTTTGATGGCTGTTAGATTAATCATTATCTTTGTTCGAGATGGTCAATTTAACAGCTTTTGATTTTAAAACGAGGATGTCCCATTGGGCAATGCTCATTTTATTGTTTATCAATCTGTTAGTCATTTCCGGTGGATACAGTCAGTTTTCGACAACCGAAGAAAAAGTTACCAGTGGTAAATTAGCTGGCAATAGCCGTATTGTCCGTAGTTCGCATATCTTTTATCAGAGTTTCATTCAAAAAATACGCAGTAATAATTTTCTGCGCGGCTTCCTGTCTTCTTCAGATCAGTTGTCGTTATGGATACAAAACAAGAGTGTACAAATACAGTTGAATATCAATTCGTTGGTTATTTTAAGATTTCAACGCCCTATCGGATATCTATCCACAAGAATGATACTTTACTCCTCTTCAGAACAAAGTGCATTCCTCTTCAAAGCCAGTTAAACTATTTCACAGTTTAGTCTGAAATCTATTTAAAATTAAATATTTCTTCACGAAAAGCCGGAGCTGAAAAGCTGTGGCTAATGAGCATTTGATATGAAACGCATCAGAAAAGCATTGCGCCTGATGAGTATGATCTTATTAATTGGATTAGCTTGTTTTGGCATTGGTCTCAGCGGAGCACCACCAATACCAGTTGGCAGAGAAAAACATCCTTCAGAAAACGTGGAAGCGAAAGAAGAGAAGGAAGAGGATTTAACACCTTAAGTGGAAATATTGGAGTTCATTATTGCTCTGGCTCTATCTGGCCAGTGCTATAATATCTTTACCATAACTTCTGTTAATGATTTACGCCTTCACCTACCATTCCAGTATTACCCCGTAATAATTGTTCTTATCTTTGTTCCTATCAATCTGTATTCATTTTGATACCTACGCAATTCATTTTGATACGCTATTCCGTATTTTATCAGGTAAACGACATTTTACGACAATCTGATAGTGCTAGTATAACATTTTTCCTACATTGGCAAGATGGCAGTCCCGTATGAAATAGATGTCCCTAAAACCTCAGAATTTACTGAAATGGCAGAGTTATGGGAGGCATCTGTCCGGGCCACCCATCATTTCTTAAAAGAACAGGATATACAGTTCTTCAAATCACTATTGCTGAATGAATATTTTAAACTGGTTAATCTCTATTGTATCAGAGATGAGAATGGTCTGATCCTGGGGTTTATGGGGATAGAAGGTGATAAGCTAGAAATGTTATTTGTACATCCTTCAGCAATGGGTAAGGGGATTGGAAAAGGACTTTTGACGCATGCGTTGTTAACTTATAAAGTAAATAAAGTGGATGTCAATGAAGACAATACACAGGCAGCAGGATTCTACGAAAAGATGGGGTTTAAAACGATTAGCCGATCTGCTTTAGATGGGATGGGAAAGCCTTTTCCAATCCTGCATATGATCATCTCCTGATCATTTGAGCTAACTTATAAAAACTTCAGGAACACAAATTGAAGGAGTAAACAAACGGGTATGAAAAACAGGAAATTATAGATAAGTAAGTTCATTCTAAGACCATAACGGGCAGAAAAACCTAAATCGCCAAGGATATTAAAACGATTCTCCATTTCCAGCACCAGTAAAGTATACAGGCAAACTAGTATAGGTGTCAATACATAGGTTGGCCAGGTTATACTAATAGTAAAATAATTAAAAACCAGTGTGATCGCTAACGGAATCAGTAAATAAGTGATAGCTAATATTATTAATCTCATAAAGCTGAATCTTACAGGCTCAAACTAAATCATAAAAAAGCCCTGCAAATTTAATTTACAGGGCTTCTTGTCTAAAGATATGAATTCTTAATTCGTTTTACCAGGATATTGGTTCAAGGCTATCGTTAAGCAATCCATTGCTTTGTTTAAATCATCAGTATTCAATACATAAGCCATTCTCACTTCGTTTTTACCAGAACCGGGGCTTGAGTAAAAACCAGTAGCAGGAGCCATCATTACTGTCTCACCATTATTGTCGAAACTTTCCAGCATCCATTGACAGAATACATCCGCATCATCAATAGGGAATTTTGCCACTACATAAAAAGCACCACCTGGATTTGGGCAGAAAACACCATCAATAGCATTTAATCTTGATACTAAAGTATCTCTGCGTAATGTATATTCTTTATTTACTTCTTCAAAATAGCTATCAGGAGTATCTACAGCAGCAGTTCCCGCAATCTGTTCAACCATTCCAGGACTTAATCTTGCCTGCGCAAACTTTAATCCTGATTTAATCACTTCTTTATTTTTAGTGATTAAACAACCTAAACGAGCGCCACAAGCACTGTATCTTTTCGAAACAGTATCTAAGATCACTACATTTTCATCTAATCCTTCAAAGTGCATTGGAGAAATAAACTCTCTGCCATCATAGCAGAATTCACGGTAAGCTTCATCAGAGAATAAGAATAAATCATATTTCAAACATAATTCTTTCAATGCCTGAAGTTCTTCTCTTGAGTAAAGATATCCCGTTGGATTATTTGGGTTACAGATAATGATCGCTTTAGTTTTATCAGTGATCAATTTCTCGAATTCTGCAATCGCTGGTAAAGCAAAACCATTCTCAATATGAGATAAAATTGGTTTAACAACTACATTACTCATGCAGGCAAATCCATTGTAATTTGCATAAAACGGTTCAGGAATGATAATTTCATCACCTTCGTTTACACAGGTTTGCATAGCGATAGTAATTGCTTCAGAGCCACCTACAGTAACTAAGATGTCTTCCGGAGTGATATTGTATCCTAGTTTATTATAATATTCAGTAAGTTTCGTTCTATAGCTTAATGTACCTTCAGATGGGGTATATGCCCAAACATCGAAGTCAATATTCTTAATTGCATTTAACATAACCTCCGGAGTAGCGATATCCGGCTGGCCGATATTTAAATGATAAACCTTTTTACCATCTTTTTTTGCTTTGTCAGCAAATGGGGTTAGTTTTCTTATTGGCGATGCGGGCATTTGAATCCCTTTTTCTGAAATATGTGGCATGGGGCAAAAATAAAAAAAAACCTCGTTGATTTAACGAGGTTTGATTGATAATGATATATTTTTTTAAGGATTATTTACCTACAGTTTCTCCTTTAATGTACAACACTTTAGTAGGTGTTTTTGCATTTGAGTTGATTGTAATGCTTTTGCTGAAAGGCAATGGTGAACCAGCTGGTGTATAAGTAACTTTAATTAAGCCAGACTCTCCTTTTTTGATTGGAGTTTGTGTGTAAGTAGGTACAGTACAGCCGCAGGTAGTTTCAACTTTAGTTAAGATTAAAGGCTCATCACCAACGTTTACAAACTTAAATTCTACTGAAACAGGGCTTGTTAATGGAATTTTTCCAAAGTCGTGCGTTTCTTTTTCGAACTTAAATTCCGCTTTATTCTGCGCAAATGAGGTAACTGTAATACCTAAAACAAAGGTTAATAGTATAATTAGCTTTTTCATCAATATTTATTTTTTTATGGTTACGAATCTTCGTGAACCTCTGTGTCTAATGCTTGAGCAGTAGGCTTATGCAGGTTTCATGTGTGAATCTTTAGAACAAATTTAATGTTTTGATTCACATTTCAAAGTCAAAAGCTAATATATATATTACAAAGTGTTAAGGGACGGAAATCAGAAAATACGTATATTTGCCCAATAAACTTTTGTGCTTATGATGCTAAATAACAAACTTACGACGAACCCCATCGATGCCTCAGAATTAAGTTTTGACGACTTCAAGACTATAGTAATAGATGATTACAGGATTGCTTTCGAGAGCAGACAGGCTAGTTTACTAGGCCGTAAAGAGGTTTTAACAGGTAAGGCTAAGTTTGGCATTTTTGGTGACGGGAAGGAGCTTCCTCAGATTGCAATGGCTAAAGCTTTTAAAAATGGCGACTGGCGTTCTGGTTATTACCGCGATCAGACTTTCGCTTTCGCTACAGGAATATGTACCATTAAAGAGTTTTTTGCCCAATTATATGCAAACCCAAGTGTAGAAGCAGATCCTGCTTCAGCTGGTCGTCAAATGAATTGCCATTTTGCTACACGTTCACTTCATGAGGACGGTTCTTGGAAAGACCTGACAGCAATGAAGAATTCTTCTTCAGATATTGCACCAACCGGTGGCCAGATGGCACGTTTGGTCGGTTTAGCTTATGCCTCTAAATTATACAGACAAAATCCAGAATTAAATTATCTGAAGAACTTCTCCGTTAATGGAAATGAAGTTGGTTTTGGTACCATCGGGAATGCTTCAACTTCTGAAGGCGTATTTTTTGAAGCGATCAATGCAGCTGGTGTTTTACAAATTCCTATGGCGATGTCTGTTTGGGACGATGCTTACGGAATTTCTGTTCCGGCAAAATATCAGACGACTAAAGAAGATATTTCAGAAATATTAAAAGGTTTCCAGCGGGATGAAAATAATCCTGGTTATGAAATATATAAAGTAAAAGGCTGGGATTATCCGGCTTTATGTGAAACCTATCAGCAGGCTATCAAAATCTGTCGTGAAGAACACGTACCTGTCCTGATTCATGTAACTGAAGTTACACAACCACAGGGACATTCTACTTCAGGTTCACATGAACGTTATAAAGATAAAGCAAGACTGGAATGGGAGAAGGAATTTGACTGTATCCGCCAGATGCGTCTCTGGATGCTTGAATCTGCTATTGTTACCGAAGAAGACTTGGCTGAATTAGAAGATACAGCTAAAAAGCTTGTTCGTGAAGCACAAAAATCTGCCTGGAATGAATTCCTTGCAGATATTAAAGTAGAAAAAGATGAAGTGATCAGTTTGATCAATAATCTTTCTGATTCAAGTCAGGCTTTATCGAAAATTGCAGGTACACTTGCCGGAACGCCGGATGCACAGCGTAAAGAAGTAGTTTCTTCCGCAAGAAAAGCGCTCCGTTTAACTTTAAATGAGCCGACTGAAGCAAGAGCCCAGTTATTAAGCTGGTATAAAAATGAGAAAGCAAACAACGAAGAACGTTACAACTCCAAACTGTTTACAGATGGAAAAGAAAGTCCTTCTTTAATCAATATCATACCAGCATCTTACCAGGAGAACAGCAAAATGGTCGATGGCCGTGAATTGTTAAATGCTTGTTTTGATGCTAATTTTGCACGTGATCAGCGTTTAGTTGCATTTGGTGAAGATCTGGGGAATATCGGTGATGTGAACCAGGGATTTGCAGGTTTACAAGCTAAATACGGTGAATTAAGAATCACTGATACAGGTATCAGAGAAATGACTATCGCAGGGCAGGGGATAGGATTGGCACTGCGTGGCTTAAGACCAATTGCTGAAATCCAATACCTGGATTATCTTTTATATGCACTGAATGTTTTAAGTGACGACCTTGCGAGTTTATCATACCGTACCAAAGGTGGACAGAAAGCTCCAGTGATTATAAGAACCCGTGGACACCGTTTAGAAGGCGTTTGGCATTCAGGATCACCAATAGGTATGATCTTAGGCTCTTTGCGTGGCTTACACCTTTGTGTACCTCGTAATATGACTCAGGCTGCGGGAATGTACAATACTTTATTCAGAGCTGATGAACCAGCTTTAATGATTGAATGCCTGAATGGTTACCGTTTAAAAGAAATGTTGCCTGATAATGTAGGGGAATATACAGTGCCTTTAGGAAAAGCAGAGGTAATCAGACAAGGAACAGATATTACAGTTGTTTCTTATGGTTCAACTTTGAGGATTGTAGAAGAAGCGGCAGAAGAACTGGTAGCCTATGGAATCTCCGTGGAGATTATTGATCCGCAAACCTTACTTCCGTTTGATACGGATCATTTGTGCGCATCTTCCTTACAGAAAACAAATAAATTATTAGTGGTAGACGAAGATGTCCCAGGTGGTGGAACCGCTTATATCCTGCAACAGATTTTAGAAGTTCAGGGTGGATACTACCATTTAGATGCACAGCCACAAACTTTATCTGCGAAAGCTCACCGTCCTCCTTACGGATCTGACGGAGATTATTTTACTAAACCATCAGTAGATGATGTAGTAGAATTGATTTACCAGATGATGAATGCACATAATGAAGCAAAATATCCTGCGATTTTCTAGGTCGTCAGCCCGATTAAAAAAAACGTGGTTCCGGAGGAACCACGTTTTTTTTATTTAAACAGTTTAATACTGAAGCTTAATTACCAGAAGGATTTAATGTTTTGATCTGATCAATCGTGTTTTTGTACTTGTTTTTATAATCAAAATTAAAACCATAAGCACCAAAACCACCTGTTTTAGCCAGATATTTTGGATTCGTATAAGCTGCTTTTAACCGAGCTACACCATTGGTGTAATCTCCTTCGAAATCTGCGGCTATCAATAATACTTTGTCTTTTGGATAGCCAGCAGCAATATATCCGTCAATTTTATTGTCGGTACTGGAAGCTGAACCAAAGTAATCCTGAATATAGATATAGTCAATTTTAGCCAGTGTTTCTTTGGAGAATCCTAAAGTTGAAAATCCAACATTAGTATCAATAATCAAGCGTTTTTTTGAAGCAGATGAAGGACCGAAATATTTAGCGAAAGCATTCACTAAAGATTCCTGTTCCGCTTTGGTCAGGTCTCCAACAGAAAATCCTGGTTCTATGTCTAAATCTACGCCGTCCAGTCCCCATTTAGTTAAAGAATCCAGTACTGATTTGGCATAACCATCATAATCGGCTGGTGTATTTGTCCATTTACTTGTTTTTGCTGCATCTCTGTAATTGTCAAAGATTTCAGTCATAAACTGAGTTTCAACCACCTGAGTTTTTTTAGTTTTTAAGTAAGTTACATCGTCCAATATCTCTGTCAAAGTTTTTTCTGTAGCTCCTGCTTGTCTGGTTCCTCTTTTTAAATTAGAAAGTTCGTTGAACCTATGGAAGATATTTACAATATCTACCCCAGCAGGTACATCCCGGAGAGAATAAGAGACATTATTATCTGATGTGGTTCTGGCTACACCATTGAAATAGCCTACGGTTAAAGGATGGTTGCTCACAGGAGCTGTTGTACCGCCTCCGCCGCCAGCGCCTTCAAGTCCTAATTTTTTGCAGCCTGTGACAAATAACGCCGCGGTTAAGATCAGTGCAGTTGTCTGAAGATTGAATAGATTTTTCATAGGTATATATTTGGGTTAAATACTGATTCAAGTTAATCAAAAGCCGATATAAAATATTGCTAAAACGTTTTTAGTATAAATAGAGTACTGTTTTGTCAAAAGAGTTTATAAATAAACACCCTGCTATCTTTAAGATAACAAGGTGTTTTATTGGTGGTTTTATTGAAGTAAATAGCTGGTTAAAGGTTGTGGGAAATCAAATCTTAAGGTTGTACTGCCTTTAAAACGTTGATTGGACCATAACCCAGTTTTGAATCTTTGTTAGGATATAACTTGGCAGATTCTACCATTCTTTGTAAAACCTGTTTTGCATTCCAGCTAGGGTGTGAAGACCATACAAGTGCAGCAATTCCTGCATTGATAGCTGTAGCTGCAGAAGAAGATCCTGAAAAACCATACTTGCCAGGTGTATCCTGGTAAACAGGCACAGCATTATTTACACCAGCTGCAGTCGCAGTAGTTGTGGTAAAGTAAACTTTATCCCCTTCATGGCACTCTTTACAGCTGACCAATTTTCCGGTTTCGTTGTAATCAGTACCCGTAACAGCTACTGTCTCGCTCATAGAAGCTGGAAAGATAACACCAACACTTTTGGGGATATCGATAACGAACAAACCCAGATCAATTGGTTTAATAGAGGTTCCTGCGGCAGCAAAGATCAATTTACCTTTACTTTTGGCATATTTTACCGCATCTGCCAAAACAGATACATCGAATATCCAGCCATTCGACATTGATATAATCTTCACCTGATCATTATCCGCTAACTTAGTCAGGGCACTAGCAACACCCTGCTGTTGTTTTGAACTCCATAAAGCCACGAAGTCTGTTCCTCTGTAGCTAACCAGATTACAGTTATATGCGATTCCTACAGGAAGGCTTGCTTTTTTCGGTGCAGAGATTAAAGTAGCCATGCCTGTACCATGACCAATACTCATATCATCTGTAGTTGCATAAACACCATCGTTTGAACTTGATTTACCCTTGAATGTACCAAAGAGTGCAATAGTTCTTCCTGTTCCACTACTATTAAATTCCTGTGCAGAAAAGGCTGTTTGTGATTGATAAATGCCATTATCAATTAAGCCAATGGTAATCCCTTTACCCGTACTTATTTTCCATGCTTCAGGAATCTTCTGGTCGGCATAACTTTTAGGAATTAACGGTTCTCCGCTTCCCTGAATAAACCAGCCAGGAAGCTCAGTCGGGTCACCACCACCAGAGCTCAAAGATTCTGTTGCAATAGCAGTTCTACTTTTTAACAAGTTCTTATTGTATTCGGCAGGTTCTACATAGCGGATTGCTTTTGATTTACGCAGATCCTGGAGCGTACTTAATTTGCTTATTTTAATGACCATACTAGTGAGTACTGGACTTTCATATTGAAGCACGTCCTGATAAGATTCAGTGGTAACGGCATTTGCCTTAATCCCTTCATCATTTCTTACCTGTTGTAAAATTTCCGTTTTGATGCCATCAATGTTTACACCAGCTCTTCTAGCTTCTGATAAACTGATATTGGTCATTTGTGGCTCAGAATTAAAGCTTTCAGTATTGGTGATACTATTGGTTTGGGGATTTCCATACCCGACAGATAAAAGGCTATCTCCGTGCATGATCGCACTGAATAATAACTCATCGCTTTGTTCCTGCCAGTTAAACCTGCCATTTTTTTGCAGACTGGATTGAATGGCTGCATTGATTTCCTGAACAGTGTAGAGCTGATCTTTTTGATGGAGTGGATCCTGGTTGCCATTAGTCATGTTGTCTTTACGACAAGAGGCTAAAACGAATAATAAAGTGGCACTTAAAAGTACCAGTTTGTTTGTTTTGTTTTTCATGTAGCTTGTTTTTTTAATGCTATTTTCAGTAGGTAATGATAAGGTAGAAAGAAAAATTCATTAAAATGAAAAATGTGATAGCTATAGTGAAAATTTAATATAAAAAAAACACCCTGTTATCTTTAAGATAACAGGGTGTTCGACTATTTTAACGCTTTATATTTTATAATTTGCTGGACTTGTTTCTAAGCAGTTGATCTGCAAGTACTAAAGCTGCCATTGCCTCTACGATTACTACCGCTCTTGGAACAACACATGGATCATGTCTGCCTTTTCCTTTAATCTCTGCGGCTTCACCAGCTGCATTAACCGTTTGCTGATTATGCATAATGGTTGCCACCGGTTTAAAAGCAACAGTAAAGTTGATTTCCATACCATTAGAAATACCCCCTTGTATACCACCCGAGAAATTAGTCAGTGTTTTTGGTGCCTTATCGCCATTGGTCAGAAAGATATCGTTATGTGCTGATCCTCTCATTTCACTTCCCGAAAAACCAGAGCCATATTCAAAGCCATGTACGGCATTAATGCTTAACATCGCTTTGCCTAAATCAGCGTGTAGTTTATCAAAAACTGGTTCTCCTAATCCAGGAGGACAGTTTTGAATGATACAGCTAATTTTTCCACCTACAGTATCACCATCTTTTCTGACACTGTCAATAAAGTCAATCATCTCATTGGCTGTAGCCGGGTCTGCGCAGCGCACAATATTTTCTTCCCTTTGCACTAATAATTCAGCAACAGGTAAGTTCTCCAGGTTAGGCGCATTAATTGTCCCTACAGCAGATACGTGGGCAAAAATGCTGATCCCATAATGCTGCAGTAATAACTTCGCGATTGCACCTGCAGCTACACGGGCAGCGGTTTCTCTTGCCGATGAACGTCCGCCTCCGCGGTGATCCCGGATACCATATTTAGCATCATAAGTATAGTCTGCATGCGAAGGACGGTATACCGTCTTGTTATGCTCATAATCTTTGGAACGGTGATCTTCGTTTGGAATTAAAAGTGCAATAGGCGTACCTGTGCTTTTTCCTTCGAAAATACCGGATAATATTTGTGCGGTGTCACTTTCTTTACGTTGCGTAGTGATTTTTGATTGTCCAGGACGACGTTTATCTAATTCCGACTGGATAAATTCCAAATCAACTGGCAGCCCGGCAGGACAGCCATCTACAATAACGCCAATAGCCTCGCCATGTGATTCCCCAAAGGTTGATATCCTGAATAAGTGTCCAAAGGTATTCCCTGCCATGTTTTTGATTTAAAGATATTAATGTATATTATTCTACAGCGTCTGTTTAAATTTATATAATAAATTTAAACAGACGCTAAATATCAGGCTAATTCCTGAACTGTGAAACCTGCTTTTTCCAAATGTTTCCAGAAGTCAGGGTATGACTTTTCTACCACTTGAAAATCTTCAATCTCTACTTCTTTAATGAGCAGGCTTAATGGCGCAAAGGCCATTGCCATTCTGTGGTCATCATAAGTCGCAAAAGTTACCTTTTCGGGGAAATTCAATCCTTCACAGTTTAAGGTATAGACCTCATTGTCTTCATTTAAAGTTACGCCAATCTTAGCCAGTTCATTCTGTAAAGCCAGAATTCTGTTGGTTTCCTTGATTTTAAGTGTTTCCAAGCCAGTAAAAGCAAGGTTTAATCCCTTTGCAGCAGCACAGACAATAATCGTTTGCGCCAGGTCAGGGCAGTCTTTTAAGTTTAGAACTTCTTTAGGTTTAAGTTCATTCTGATGGGCTGAGATTGCTATTCCATCTGCTGTCCTTTGTGTATTTACACCAAGGGCAACCATAATTTCCTGAATCTTACTATCGCCTTGTAGACTTTCTTCTTTCAAATTAGGCAATTCAATAGCTGCCTGATCTGCCAGCGCAGCGATGCTATACCAGTAAGAAGCTGCACTCCAGTCTGGTTCAACGGTCAATGTTGCCGCCTGGTATTGCTGCGGACCTATATAGATATTGTCACCTTTCCAGCTATGTGAAACTCCCGCTTCAGCTAATAAGGCCAGCGTCATTTCTACATATGGTCTGGAAGTTAGTCCACCTTCAATATTCAGAGAAAGACCAGCTAATAGTTTTGGCGCTATAATCAGCAGGGCAGATAAGTACTGGCTGCTTACATTTCCTTTGATAGAAACCTCTGCACGTACATTATTTAGTCCGCCATTGATTAACAGGGGAGGGAAACCTTCGTTTTTAGCATACGAAATATCCGCACCCAGACTTTTTAAAGCATCTACTAAGATTCCAATCGGACGTTCCTGCATTCTGGAAGAACCAGTTAGTAAAAACTGCTGCGGAATGGTAGATAGGTAAGCAGTCAAAAAGCGCATTGCAGTACCAGCGTGACCTACATCTACAGTCCTTCTTTCTGCTTCTTTAGTTTGATTTAAATCGGTAAGAATCCGGTTCAAGGTTACTGTATCGGCGGCGTCAGAGAGGTTTTTTACCTGAACTAAGCCCTTACTGATCGCAGCAATAATCAATGCCCTGTTGCTCTCGCTTTTAGAACCCGTCAGGTTAATGGTTGCATGGATATCCTTTTGTCCCCTAAAGGAAACAACTGCATTCTTTTTCATTGGGCGCATATATATATTTACAATAGCAAAGCCTGCATGATTGATACAGGCTTTGTACTATTTGATGTATTAAGATTTTACAGCTGCAGAAGCTTCAACAATTTCTTCTTCAGTTTTACCTTCATTCATGATCTCAGTTTGTTTTCTGATTGATTCACCATGAACCAGTTCTAAAAATTTCTCTGTAAAACTAAGGTCTAATTTTAGTGCTTTAGCAAAAGCAGTTCCTTTTTTCAGAATCTCATCCCAACGGTTAACCTGAAGGATGGTTACTTTACTATCTCTTTTGTACTGACCGATTTTTTCAACGATAGCCATACGCTCACTTAATTTCTGAAGCATTATATCGTCGATTTTATCAATCTGTTTACGTAATTCAGCTAATTTATCAGTGAAGTCTTCATTTTTAGATTCAGGATCACGTAAGCTTAATTTAGCAATCAATTCTTCTAAAGCAGCAGGAGTAACCTGTTGTTTAGCGTCAGTCCATGCTACTGAAGGGTCAATATGTGACTCAATCATTAATCCCTGCATGTCAAGGTCCAGTGCTTTTTGTGAGATGTATGGAATCAATTCACGGTTTCCACAGATATGTGATGGATCGTTAATAATCGGTAATTCAGGACAAAGAGTTTTCAACTGGATCGCAAGTTCCCACATCGGTTCGTTACGGAAAGAGCTTTTTTCGTATGAAGAGAAACCACGGTGAATAGCACCTAGTTTAGTGATTCCTGCATTGTTGATACGCTCTAAAGCACCAATCCATAAAGAAATATCAGGATTTACTGGGTTTTTAACTAATACTGGAATGTCAACACCTTTTAAAGCATCAGCAATTTCCTGTACAGTGAAAGGGTTTGCAGTTGATCTTGCACCGATCCATAAAATATCTACACCTGCAGCTAATGCTTCTTCAACATGTTTCGCATTTGCAACTTCTACTGCCGTAGGTAATCCGGTTTCAGCTTTCGCTCTTTTCAACCATTCTAAACCAATACTTCCAATTCCTTCGAATTCTCCCGGACGGGTACGTGGTTTCCAGATTCCCGCTCTTAAAACAGATACTTTGCCAGTTGCAGCTAATAGATGTGCTGTAGATAACAATTGATCTTCAGTTTCTGCGCTACATGGTCCAGAGATGATTAACGGCTCGTTTTTTACATTGATCCAGCTCTCTAATGGCTGAATGTTTAAGTTTAATTTCATGATGAGGGGGATTTTTAAGGTGTGGTATATGTTAAATATTTTATATTAATTTCTTGTTAACTAGACAATATCATTCTTTAGATATTCGCCCATAATGTTAAAGTTTACGGTGTATTTCAGTGCCTTACGAATGGCAATGTCATATTTTTCGTTTTCTAACCATTCCATATCAACATAGAAATAGTACTCATTTCTTTTGCCTAAAACAGGCATAGACTGGATTTTACTTAAGTTCACATTTTGCTCTGCAAAAATGTTCAGTACTTTCGATAGTGCGCCTACATGGTTACTAACCTGGAAACAGATGGAGGCCTTGTTGATATTTGTCAAATCTTCAGTTTTTTCTTTTTGAAGGATCAGGAAACGGGTATAGTTCTTTTTATTAGATTCAATTCTTCTCTCAATAATGTTCAGGCCGTAAAGTTCTGCGGCAAGTGTGTTGGCAATCGCAACAGTATCAGTGAGTTGTTCGTCTCTTATTTTTTTTGCGCAGGCAGCGGTATCAACACTTTCAACCACTTTAAGATGAGGAAACTCGTCAAAAAAATCGATGCACTGACGGATAGCAATAGGGTGAGAGGTGACAAATTTCACATCTTCCAGTTTCACCCCCGGCAGGGCCATTAAATGCAATTGTATAGGCAGGTAAACCTCTCCGCAAACTGCAAAATTGTATTCTCTGATCAGCGTGTAGTTAGGTAAAAGACTACCAGCAATAGAATTTTCAATTGCCATTACTACGTAGTTAACTTCTTTGGTTTCAAGCACTTCACATGTCTGTTTAAAGGAATTGCATTCAATAGTTTGAATATCGTTACCAAAGAATTTGAAAGCAGCTTCTTCATGAAAGGAAGCTTTGATACCCTGTATAGCTACTTTTGTTACTTTTTTCATTTTAATAATTTCCTGCGTTAATTTTTGCTTTAAACAAAAAAAGTCCCGGCAGGATGCCGGGACTTTTCATATACAATTTATGTTGATTTTTTTGATTGCATATCAGTCCCGGCTCTTACTAAAGTAGTAAAAGTAGCTAAACCAATATGTAGTGATGTTTCTCATTTTTTCTATGGTGGAAGAGCGAACAGCTTCCTATAATTTTGTTATTTGTTTTTTCAAATGTAGCAACAAAATTTAATTTGTCAAATTTAATATAAAAAAAATTATTTATTGTGGCTTAACAGTGTTGAATGGGCATGTTGCTCAGCATCCTTTAGCTCTTTCTGCATAACTTTAGCTATTTGTGTACTTCCATCATGGCTCCATCCCGGAGGATTAAACATATATCTGAGTTTGTTTTTGAACCCAGGTGCACGTTTCATATCTGTTGACATGGCTTTAAATTCATGAAAAACAATATTCAGTGCTCCAGTATCTTCTGGCTGATGCGTCAGTCCGTATACAATCTCATCTTCAGGTAATTCTTCCTGGAAAGTCCCAAACATTCTGTCCCAGATAATTAAGACCATACCCATATTTTTATCCAGATAACGGATATTGCTGGCATGGTGTACGCGATGATGAGAAGGCGTCACCAGGAAATACTCTATGACCGGATGTAATTTTCCCACTGCTTGTGTATGCACCATGTTACCATACAACTGTGTAACCAGGTAGGCAAAAAGGATATCTATAGCACTGAAACCCATAAAGGCGAGCGGCAAATAGAAGAATACGCGGTAAAGCGGTTCAAAAACTGTAGAACGGAATCCTGTAGTCAGGTTAAATAAAGGTGACGAATGATGTGTGACATGCATCGCCCAGAAAAACCTGATATAATGACCTGAAGTATGGAGTATCCAGTACAACAGGTCTTGTGCAAGAACCAGAACTACCCAGTAAACGAAGATATTTTTGATTTCGAATAACCGGAACTGATAGCAGTAATTCAGTAAAAAGAACGTAGCTGTTTTTGTAGATACGTTGATTAAAAAAGCTAACCCCATCAGATATACGTTTGTCCACGTATCTCTTTTGGCATATAACTTCCTGTCGTGCATGTAACTGATATACATTTCTACTAAAGAAATGACAATCAACAGGCCGAACAGGAGTGAAAGCGTTATATTTCTAGGATCATTTAGCATAAGTTAAATTGTAATATTCCAAACTCTCGACGATGTCGCTTTCTGAAACCCTACAGTTATAGGTGCATTTTCCAATGCTTTGCAATAATGAAAATAGCACATTACCGTGTTCATTTTTCTTATCGCTCTGCATGAGTACAGAAAGTTGGGCGAACGATTTTTCTTTAATTTTATAAGCAGGGTATACTTTAGAGATATACTGACGTATTTCTTCCAGTTCTTCTGCAGTAAGGGTACTGTTTTTATGAGAAAGATAAGCCTCACAAATCATTCCAATGGCGATTGCTTCTCCATGGGTCAATGGTTTTTTATCTTTACTCAATGAATAGCTTTCAACAGCATGACCGATCGTATGACCAAAGTTTAAGATTTTGCGTAAACCCTTTTCCTGCGGATCTGCGGTTACTACCTCATTTTTGATCTCTACCGAACGGTGTATTGCGGCAGTTGTTATATTTTTATAGTCCGCTGCTTTTAACTGATGATAGTATTCCTGATCAACAATGAGCCCATGTTTAATCATTTCTGCAAATCCTGAAAGCAATTCTCTTGCTGGAACAGTCTTCAAAAATTCTGCTTCAATGAATACTGCTTGTGGTAAACTGAAAGTACCGACCATGTTTTTTACATTATCGATGTCAATACCGGTTTTTCCACCTACAGAAGCGTCTACCTGTGATAATAAGGTAGTAGGGATATTGATGAAATCTACCCCGCGTTTATACGTAGAGGCTACAAAACCGCCCATATCCGTAATCACACCACCACCTAAGTTGATTACGAGACATTTGCGGTCTGCACCGAAATCAAGTAAAGTTTTCCAGATGCCGATACAAAAATCAATGTTTTTGTTTTCTTCACCAGGATCAGTCTCAATCAGATCGAATCCGCTAAAATCATCAAGCATCTCTCTGAATACGGGTAAACAGAGTTCAGCTGTATTTCTGTCAGCGAAGACAAAGACATTGCTGTATTTCCCTTTTTCGATGATTTCTACTAATGGTGCTAACCTGGTATCAAAATATATATTGTGACCAGCACTTTCCAGTTTATTCATTATACTATTTTAATTTGGTTGCCCATAAAATCAACAAGGTCACCTACGCGGACTTTCAGTCGTTTGCGGTAATCTACATTTCCATTATACTTAACCAGACCATCTTCTACTACTGTCTGTGCTTCACCACCGCTTTGAACAAGTCCGGTCGCTTTTAACAAAGAAATAAGGGGAATAAATTCGCCTTCTAATTTAAATTCTATCATTGTACTGCAAATTTACAATTATTTATAAAGGGTTTTGCTAATGATAGGCCCGGAATTTATATTTTTGCGTCCGTTTGACTAATACATCAATCCAAATGCAGGTATCCCCAGGGAAAAAACTAAATTTTGACAATACGGAGATAGCTTTCCGTAATAAATCAAAATCAGAACTAAACAGCGCTTACTGGTTATTCAAGATAATGAGTAGCAATTTTTTGACTCAGGTGGGGCCACCTGTAACAAATTTATTTTTAAACATCGGATTACCGATTCAGGGGATTATCAAATCTACAATCTTCAAGCAGTTTTGCGGTGGAGAAACGATTGCTGAATGTGAGCGAACTATCACGCAGCTGGGCGAAAGTAAAGTGGGTACAATTCTTGACTACTCTGTTGAAGGAGAAGAGGAGGAGCATGTATTTGATTTTACCTGCGCAGAGATTATCAGAACAATAGATCGTGCTACGGGAGATAAACGTGTTCCGATTACTGTTTTTAAGGTGACTGGTATTGGCCGTTTTGCTTTACTGGAAAAACTGGATGCTAAAACTGAACTTTCAGCTGAAGAGCAAAAAGAGTTTGAAAGAGTAAAACATCGTTGTGAACGTATTTGCAGAACAGCTTTTGAGAAAAACGTACCTGTAATGATCGATGCAGAAGAGACTTGGATTCAGGATACAATTGATGCTTTGGCTTTAGACATGATGATCCTGTTTAATAAAGAAAAGCTGATTGTTTACAACACTTATCAATTGTATCGCCATGATAAACTGGCGCATTTAAAAGCTGATCATTTGGTAGCTAAAGAAGCAGGTTTTATTTTGGGTGCTAAGGTTGTTCGCGGTGCTTATATGGAAAAAGAACGTAAAAGAGCGGCCGAAAGAGGTTATTCTTCACCAATTCAACCAGATAAAGAAACGACAGATAGAGATTATAATGAAGCAATTACTTATTGTGCAGATCACGTAGAACAGATCGGTGTAGTTTGTGGTACTCATAATGAGGAAAGTTGCAGGATTCTGGCAGAATTGCTTGATAAGAATAACATTAATCACAATCATCCTCATGTTTATTTCGCTCAGTTATTGGGAATGAGTGATAACTTGAGTTTCAATTTATCTGATGCGGGGTATAATGTGGCTAAATATGTTCCTTATGGACCTGTAAAGGCCGTTATGCCTTATTTATTCAGAAGGGCTCAGGAGAATACATCGGTTGCAGGACAGACCAGTAGAGAACTGGATTTAATTGCGAGAGAAAAACAGAGAAGAAACAACGGGTAGTTCCTGGGAAATAATTGTAAAACCGCTTTATATTAAGTTATAAAGCGGTTTTCTTTGTTTAGAGCTTAGGTTTAGTTCGGAATGAATGCATATCTGCTGCGTAGCTAGTCTATAGTGAGTCCACGTATTTACAGGAAAAGGTGGACTCAACGTGGACTAGATGTGGACTAGACGTGGACTAGAGCCGAGCCAAAACCCTTTGTATGTCTTATCCTCGTATAGCTATACAGGTTATTGAATTAATTTTGAATTGACTATACAAGCAAATTTGTAATTCCTGTTTGAATT
Source organism: Pedobacter sp. PAMC26386 (assembly GCA_014302835.1). Taxonomy (GTDB): domain Bacteria; phylum Bacteroidota; class Bacteroidia; order Sphingobacteriales; family Sphingobacteriaceae; genus Pedobacter. Next base: position 3,266,616 of record CP060294.1, on the reverse strand, counting down.
ATACAAGTTGTATTTTCTTTTAGTTTGTATTTTTTGGGTTTCCATCTTTTTTTAAGCTCTCCTTGTTTAAGATGAGCCTGTTCGGGTGTTAGATAATCGCAACTAGCATGTGGTCTACTGTGGTTATACGTCTGAATACTCTCCCTTATCCTTCCATTAGTTTCTCTCAGTCCAGCATTAGATCCATAGAGATCAAACTCTGCTTTTAAGATCCCATTAACGCGCTCTGCAATAGCGTTCTCATATGGGTCTCCTTTTTCTGTCATACTAACTGCTATCTTACTATCTGTCAGCAGATCTATATATCCTTTGCTGCAATATTGCGATCCTCTGTCGGAATGATGTATAAGGTCTTTTTGAGGGTACTTCCTATTGCTTATTGCCATTTCCAGTGCATCTATGCAGCCCTGAGCCGAAAGATCTGTCCTGAAGGCCCATCCCATGATTTTTTTAGAATAGGCATCTGTGATCAGGCTGAGATAGCCCCATTGTTTTTTAAGATGTATATAAGTAATATCGCTTACCCAAACCTGTTCAGGATGATTGATGCTCAATTCTTTGATCAGATTATTGTATTTACGTATCCAATGCCTTGAATTGGTGGTTACCGCATTTCTTCTTCGTTGTCTGATATGTAGGCTATGTTCCCGCATCAGTCCGAAGAGATAGTCCCGGCCAATTTTGATACCGTGTTTTTCTAAGGGCTTGTGCAACATAAAATGTAGTTTTAAAGTACCTATTCTTTTTTGCGTTTTGCGGATATCAATCACATGCTGCAAAACGATCTCATCTTTTAATCCTTCATCCTGTAGCCTCCATTGATGATCATAATAAGCATGTCTTGTTTTGCCAAACAGTCTGCACAGCAACTTAATCCCAAGCTTAGGGAAGTCCTGTTTCATTTTGATGACTGCCTGGCACCAGACTTTTTTCTGATATCGATTTTAAGCTGTTCTTCAGCGATATCGATCATGGTGTCCAGGGCTTTGATCTTCAAATTGGCCTCTGCAAGGGCTTCTTGCAAGGCTTTGAGTTCTGTGTTATCAGATTGATTTGTTGTCTTTTTAACCACCTCTAAAGATTTGATATCGCTAATTTCGACATTTTCTTCTCTAAATTTCTTTATCCAGCCCCGTATTACACTCGGGTAAGAAATATCAAAGGCAATTTGAGCTTGTCTGACGCTCATTCCTGCTTCTACAGCGCGAAAAACAGACCTCTTTTCTGCCAGTGTATAGCTTTTGTGTTTCACTATACTTGAACCGTACCGATCTATCCAATCCTTTAGGGTGAAGCTGGCCATACCATATTCCTGTATAAGGTCTCGGCGGGGGACTCCTTGTTCTGCTAATTGAACAACATATGCGATTAAGCGCTTATCAAAGCGCTGTTGCTTGCCAATCCGATCTGAGTAAATAAACTCTGTTTCTTTTGTTTCCATACACTGTTTTTAGTGTATAGCTCTTTTAGGAATCGACAATAAAACCCCCGCTCGCTTTTGGCAAACAGGGGTTTGAAAAAAATAAATATTATGTTTTCAGGCGAAAATCGGCCTAATGTTTTTGTTGTTGCATTGCTTGATTGGCGTCAATGCCTAATCCGCTTGCGATCGCCATGCCTAAGCCAATATCAGCTCTGAACCAATGGCAGAGTTGCAGGTTGATGATCTGGTCTTTTCTAGGGCCGCTAATGCCGCTCATTGCACCAACAATATTACTAACTAAATTTTTTCGGTCATCATCGCTCATCACTTTGCGGTATAAATCGCCCGGTTGGGTATAATGATCATTATCGCCCTCACCTTCATTTCTGTCATACCAGTCGGCAATGTTAGATTCTAATTCCCATGCTGGTTCTTTATAACTTTCGTCAGGAATTACATCACCAAAACTATTTGGATAGTAATTAGGATCTTCATTTCCATTGTCATCAACACGCATTTGCCCGTCACGGTGGTAATTGTTAACCATAAAAGGACAGGCGTTGACAGGAATCTGTTCATAATTTACACCTAAACGATGGCGGTGAGCATCAGGGTAGGATAAAATACGGCCCTGTAACATTTTATCTGGAGAAAAACCAACTCCATCAACTAGATTAGAGGGAGAAAAGGCTGACTGTTCTACATGTGCAAAGTAGTTTCTAGGAATTTGATTTAATTCTATTTCACCAACTTCTATCAGTGGAAATTCACCATGTGGCCATACTTTAGAAAGATCAAAAGGATTCCATCTGAAGGTTTTAGCCTCTTCTTCTGTCATCACCTGGATTTTCATGGTCCATTTTGGGAAGTCTTTATTGTCAATTGCTTCTACTAAATCACGCTGGGAGTGATCCATGTCCTGCGTACGCATCGCATCTGCTTCCGGCCCTGTAAAGTTTTTAATCCCCTGCTGGGTTTTAAAATGAAATTTAACCCATACACGCTCATTTTTAGCATTGATCATTGAGTAGGTGTGGCTGCCAAATCCATCCATATGACGCAGAGAGTAAGGAGTACCTCTATCAGACATCAGGATCATAACCTGGTGCAGGCTTTCCGGGTTTAATGACCAGAAATCCCACATCATAGTGGGGCTTTTCAGATTCGTTCTCGGATCGCGTTTCTGTGTATGGATAAAGTCGCTGAATTTTTTAGGGTCTTTGATAAAGAAAACAGGCGTGTTATTCCCTACTAAATCCCAGTTACCATCTTCTGTATAAAATTTGAGTGCAAAACCGCGCGGATCTCTTTCAGAGTCTGCACTTCCTTTTTCACCGCCTACGGTTGAAAAACGTAAAAACATTTTACAGCTGTTGCCTACCTTATTAAAGATTTTTGCTTTTGTATACTTTGATATATCATGGGTGATTGTCAATGTACCGTATGCGCCTGTTCCTTTGGCGTGTACGACTCTTTCAGGGATACGCTCACGGTTAAAATGAGCCATTTTCTCATGTAAGACAAAATCTTGTAATAATAAAGGACCTCTTCTGCCTACTGACTGCGTATTTTCATGCTCGGCGTAAGGTCTGCCGGATGCAGTTGTTAATTTGCGCGTTGGTTTGTTCGTTTCTTCCATGGTTATTTCGTTTTGCTTTTATAAAAGTAGATAGTATTATCCTGGGATCCCAACACCTAATTTCTATACCGATATAGAGTTTGTCTATTAGGAGTAATAAGAGTTATCAGTATCAGCTATTTAACTCTGAAGGGTTGCCTGCCCATCATTAGGTCACCAAATAATAAAAAATCGCTTGCAAGGCTAAACAATGGGTATTTAAAGGTAGCGGGTTTGTTTTTCTCAAAAAATAAGTGTCCGGTCCAGGCGAATCCATAGCCTACAACGGGGATTAGTGCGAAGAAAATGAAATTATGAAAAAGCATAGCTGTAATAAAGCATAGGCCAATAAGGCCTGTACCTACAAAATGTAATATCCTATTTGTGGTATTCTGGTGTTCTTTCAGGTAAAAGGGGTAAAATTCTTTTAAAGTTTTGTATTTCTGATCTTGCATTTTGTGATTGTTGTTCATCTATATTAATATACCATTACTTTTTAAGAAGGCTCCGAGATTTTCAGGCTTTTCTGTCATCAGTAAGGTTTGCAGCCCTGCTTTTTTCGCCCCTTCGAGATGACCGGGGGTGTCATCTATAAATAACGTCTCGGCTGGGTTAAGATTGTTTTCATTGATCACTTGTTGAAATATTTCTACATGTGGTTTGCGGAATTTCATCAGTTGTGAATAATACGCTTTTTCAAAGAAGGTATCGTTGTTTTCCAGACCAAAATCTTTTTTAAGATAATCCATAATGTAGTCATAGTGGATCTGGTTGGTATTACTCAGGAGAAAAGTCCGGTAATTTTTCTTTGTTTCCAGTAATACCTGGTGAGTATCCGGGTGTACGCCAATCAATAAACTGTTCCACGCTGCATCAATTTCTTTATCAGTGAGGGCCGAATTTTGTGCGATTTCTCTGATTCCGTCTCTGAATTGGGCAGGAGTGATGGTTCCTGTCTCTAATTCGTTAAATAAATTGTGGTGTCCTGAGTGTCCGAAAAAAGTTTCTATATTTGGTATACCTAGTTGTTTCAGAGAGTTTTGAGTGATTCGGAAGTCGATTTCAAAGATGACATTACCATAGTCGAAGATTATATTTTTAATTTTTTGCATGAAAGTACTTTTAAAATTCGATACAAATATGTAACATTGCACTCGCAAAATCTAATAGATTTTACGCGGGCCATTAGCTCAGTTGGTTAGAGTAGAAGACTCATAATCTTTTGGTCGATGGTTCGAGCCCATCATGGCCCACAAACCCTCTTTACAGTCCGTAAAGAGGGTTTTTATTTTTGCAGACATTTTTATATGCCCTGAGAGTAGTTTAGAGTGCGTTTTTGATTCGAACCCAGTATGGCTTTTTATTAAATGCCTAAAATTAGAGATTGAAATTCCAGCGAATTAATTTGGATATTTTAGGAAGGCGAATGGATGTATTATAAATAAATGATCCAATTTTTGTAATAATAATTAGAAGAAATGCAAAAGTAGCTATCATAAAACGACCGTTTTTTAATAACTTAAAGTTGAAGCTAATGATAAGTTGTTAACCGCGCTTCTTTTATTTTTTAGCTTCATAGGTACTCAGAAAGTGATTCAAAATATGAGTTTTTCCATCGTCGATCGTAAGCTCACTACATAACTGATCGACCATAATGCTGATATCCAAGAATTGATTGTCCGTAGTAATCTTTCCCTTCTCGATTATTTTTTCAACTCGTTTGAAGTAGGCTTCAAAAATATCAATATCATAACCCGTCTTATTTTTAAGATATTTATTAAACTTAAGATTACGAACTTCTGTTTGCATTTCTATCAGATCCCTAAACCACTGCTTTAGTTTAGTAAGACGATCTTTGCTATAATGTTCAAGGGTTTGTTTTTTTAAAGATTCATAATGTACAGAGGAATTGAAGTCATCAGTTTTGATTGCAGCTGAAGTGTCATCTAAATGATAATCGATCGCTGCCAGAACTAAGTCTCGAAACTTCTTCAATTCAATACGTTTATCTTCTGCCGCTAGGGTTCTGTCTGCCATTAGCTTCTTTACCGTTTGTGTAAATGACCATCTTTCAAATATATCGAAAAGTACGCTTTTGTGTAGGAAATCGGTACTATGATTCCTGATTTAAACAGGTAAATTTTGTGACTGGTGCGCATTTATATATTATAAACCGATAGATTATCATTATTTCCTAAGTTTCTGACAAATTGAACTCGATCCTCTAAGAATTCCACCGTTTTTTAATAGTCAACATTGAGTCAAACTGGCTGTTGTAGGCCGCCCATCCTTGTTATCTTATTGAGGCTACCAAAATTTCCACCAGGGTTTGTTTACATTTTCGCTTTTCATTTCTAACACACTTTCTTGCTCCTGTTTAAAGTCAATTTCTTCATCCAGCTTACTTTCTACTTTCAAGTCTAAATTCTGCCATTGTTCAAAGCTGTCAAGAGAATAGTCTTTGTAAAAACTTAGGAACTTGTCAACATCAGCATTCACTGCCTCAAGTGTCCCGTAAACATTGTCTTTTGCGCAGTCGAAATCGTTGTCGATTGAATAGATGTAACTTTCTTCTCTTTTAGTAAAAATTGCTTCAAATTTTAGCCTAAAGAGTTTAACTACTGTCTCTTCAAGTGTAAATTGTCTGCTTGAAAACCGTTTATAAAGCATAGCAAGCAGCGGTCGTCCTTGAATTACCGCGTTTTCAAAGTTGAGATACTCATTAAAGTAATGGAGAATTTCGCTAGAGCTTTTAGAGCTTGATAGAGCCAAATCAATAAAGAAAATATCTGGGTGATCTTCTTTAGTAATTATTTTATCAGCCCACTCGATAACTTCCTCTTTAGACAAAAGTCCGCTTGCAAGCCCTGCGTGGATAAGATGTAAGATTTGTAATACGTCTTTCGGATCTGTCACTTGGATCTGTATTAAATCGGTTGTTCCTAAAAATATGATTATTTCCCTGGATATCTGAGAAGCCGGTCAATAATGTCATTATTCTACCCTTTTTTGATAGAACACCAAATGCCTTGCTCTTCATAATACTTAGGACTGGACAATGGTATGCTACTTAAACGGGACGAATTTTAATACCAAATAATATTAAGTTGTAAGCAATTCCTCCAATTCCGCTCTATGTTCTTTCCCCCATTTAGCGGTTAATTTTATCACTGGAATCAATGATTCTCCTAGTTTAGTTAAGCTATATTTTACTTTTGGGGGCTTTACGTCGTATGTTTGTTTTTCTAACAAACCATGTCCAACCAGTTGGTTAAGTTGGGTTTCAAGTACTCTTCTTGAAGCATTCGGAATTTTCCTCTGAAGTTCTCCAGGCCTTTTAATCCCATTATGGATTGCCCAGATCAGACCAATCTTCCATTTGCCCTGAATTACTTCGATAAACAGGTGTAGTCCGCATTCCAATAACACTGGATTCTTCTTATTATACATGATAAGGAGTTTTAAGGCAAATATAATATTTATTATACGGACAAATTAACCCGTACTTGACTGCTCGTTGGTACACCCGTAACTTTGTAACCTTAATCACAAAGCGTATGAAATATAAATTATTTGGATCAAAAACTGGACTTTATGCCAGTGAAATTGCTTTAGGTGCTGCGAACTTCGGAACACGCCAGGGATATGGAGCAACTGTCGAGGAATCAAAAAAAATATTGGCCGCTTATTCAGCTGCTGGTGGCAACTTCATCGACATATCAGATCTCTACCAATTGGGGGAAGCCGAGGAAATTGTAGGAGAGTTTTTAGAAAACCAGAGACAAAATTTTATCATCTGTACCAAGTATACAAAAAGTAGCGAGGCAAATCCTGCAATCAGTAATGTGGGAAATCATCGTAAATCAATGAAGGGTGCGATTGAGGCAAGTTTGAAGAGATTGAAAACCGATTACATTGATATATATATGCCTCACTTCGATGATGGTATAACCCCCTTCGAGGAGGTTGCAAGAGGACTAGAGGATCTTGTCAGAGATGGTAAGGTTTTATATACTGGACTGACGAATTTCCCTGCCTGGAAAGCGGCCTCAATTGCAGGATTAGTAAATTTAAATGCACTTCAGATTGAATACAACCTCCTGCAACGAACAGCTGAACGCGAATTAATTCCTATGGCAAAAGATCTTGGCATGGGGACAATGATGTATTCTCCACTAGCAGGAGGAGTCCTCACCGGAAAATACAGAAGTGGGGGATCTGGTCGAATAAACAGGGGAGTAGATTCTGAATACAAGGAGGATGCTAAAACAAAGAAAGTAATTGATGGGCTTGTTGACATTTCAAACGATCTTGATGCAACTCCTGGTCAGGTTGCCTTTGCATGGGTACTTTCCAAAAATTCATTCCCACTAATAGGTGCTCGAAAGCTTTCTCATCTCGAAGATAGCTTGAAGGCGACAACTATCCAATTGTCAGATGAGCAAATTATAAAACTGAACGAGCTAAGTGAAATATCATTAGGATATCCTCATGACTTGCTCGAAAGCGTAAGAAGCTAGTTAATATTAAAAATATTTAAATATTATGATAAGCAACAATTTAAAAAGCACGATAACCATTCATCATATGGTTCTCACAATCCGAGATCTTAAGGAGACGGAGGGTTTTTACACTAAAATATTTGGTCCATCCCTATTTTCAACAGCCTCAACGGCTATATATCAAGTTGGCCAAACGATGCTGATCTTTATGCAAAAAGAATCAGTCCCTAGCCAGCTGCAAAAATTTGATCCTTAAAACATAGGTCTTGAGCATCTGGCGTTCGGACTAAAAAGCCTTTACGAGTTGCAGCAGGTCCATGAAGTACTAACTATAAATGGGATCGAAAATAGTGGAATACATATAGATGAATCCAGTCACAAAGAGAAGATATGGCTGAATGATCCAAGTGATATCAGGATCGAGTTTTATCTTTAATATTAATCTATGATCTATCATTATTCCCTCATTTTTTAATAAGAGGCTGGCTTACGGGATAATTGAATTTAAATGTTTTCATAAGTCCACCTGCATCGTGTTTTAATTATGGATTATCATAAACTCATTCCATTAATCAAATTCATTTTTTCGTTTTTGATAATGAGTATTTGATAATTTGAATTCTTTTAAATTATATACTTTTATGTTCTCTTTCTATAACTATATTCAAGATTACTTGTAGCAAGGTCTATACAATTTTTTTTGCTAAATCATCGATTAAACATAAATCAGATAAGAAATGGTTCGAGAAACGCCCAGTTGGGTCCACAAACCCTCTTTACAGTCCGTAAAGAGGGTTTTGTTTTTTACTTGAAAATTAATCGACCTTAATAGTAGTATAAAGGTTGTTTTTTGATTCGAGCCCATTGAGGTTTTGTTCAGATAGACTAGTAAATTCCGACTAAGTGTTAAAGATTGGAATAGGAGCATAAACAATGTTATATAAACTTTACGATCTGAACGTAGTAGTCATTTGAGAAAATACAAAAGTGTACATCAAAAAACGACCCTTTTTTGCGGATATAATGAGATGGATTTTTGATATGAATTGCATTTCACCCAAAATATCTTCTTTACTTGCACGGGCTCCTAGTTATAGGTGCCATCACAATTCTTGCATTGATGTAACAATATAATGGGTATCATAGACTACCTTTATTATGGATGTAGTAAGAATACCAGTAACCTAATTTAGGATGAATAGCTCGGACATTAATATATTTTATGATCAGTATGTTGATGGACACCATCCCCCTGGAGATGGCTTCCTAGGGCACTTTGATTTCTTATTATGGAAAGATCTCCAAAAAGACCTTTCTGCTTGCGAGCGGCTTCAAAGGAAACCTTTTTATAAGATCGCCCTTGTCAGTGGAAATGCAATTTACCAATCCAAGTCAGCACAAATCCCTATCTCGGGATACAGTATTATTTTTAGTGACCCCTTGTCAAGGTTTTCATTTACGACAAATGATGAACAATTTGAAGGGAAATATTGTGTCTGTAGCGAGACGTTTCTTAGGGGAACGAGCCAGTTCAGTTTAGGCACACTCCCTATTTTCCAAAGCAGGGACATTTATGTCAAGCCGCTATCTAAAGTCCGATATGATGATTTGATGATCCTATTTGAACAAATACAAAATGAGCACAGATCAGCCTATCCATATAGGGAACAATTAATTAGAAACCGGATTTTGGATATTATTCATTATGTGCAGAAGTTGGATGAGAAATTCTATAAAGGTGTAACAACCACCGAGGAAAGCCTTGAAGAACGCCTTCTGAAAATGCTGGAAAATTCTTTCTTTGATATTGGTAAAGATAAGATACTTGAAAGTAAATCTCCTTTTTATTATGCTGGCCTACTGAACACCACGGTGGACAATCTTAATAAAGTATTAAAAGCTTCAAGGGGCAAGACTACCCAAGCCATCATTCAGGAAAGGATCATAGAGGAGGCCAATGTACTTCTGAGACATACTAGTCTCAGTGTCAAGGAAATTGCCTGGTGCCTGCATTTTCTGGAGACCTCGCATTTCCAAAACTTCTATAAAAGACAAACCGGAGTCACCCCTATTCAATACAGAACAGCATAGTTTTTTTTGCAACTATTAGCCGTTTCTTTGCACATAAATACCTGTGCCGCCACCATAGCTTTGTATAAATTTAATACAGTTATGGAAAAATCATTTTTGGTTATTGGTACTGGCGAGGTAGGAATCGCTATGTTAGACAGTCTTTATAAATATAAGGTAACAAGCACGCAACAGTTCACTGTTGGAGCCTTAGTTCAGCCTTCGAGTGCCGGCAATGAAAGCGCGCCACATTCAAAATATGCCGGTCTTGCCGTCGAAGCGGTGGATTTGGTGTCGGAAAGCATTGAAAACCTGGCAGGCATTTTGAGAAAATATGATACGGTAATATGTTGCAGTGGGTTTTCAATCGGGGCAGGTATGCAGGTAAAGATTACAAAAGCTGTATTGGAGGCTGGAGTAAGAAGATATGTGCCTTGGCAATTTGGCGCTGATTACGATAAGATCGGCCGCGGCAGTGCACAGCCGGTTTTTGATGAACAGCTTGATGTTCGGGATCTGCTTCGCGCACAAAATAAAACACATTGGATTATTGTATCTACAGGAATGATCACAAGCTTCTTGTTTCGCGAAGACTTTGGTGTTATTAAATTATCTGAAAAGGTCATACATGCGCTCGGTGACTGGCAACATTCATTAACCTTAACCTCGTGTGAAGATATCGGTGCAGTTACAGTTGAGGTCTTATTCCATCAACGAGAAATACTGGACCAAGTCGTATTTGTTTCTGGTGATACGGTAACCTTTCAAGAAATAGCAGATAAAATGGAGGGCTTGTTTGAGGAAAAATTTGAGCGTGCATTATGGGACCGCACCTACCTTGAACAAAAACTAAATGATGAACCGAACGACATCTTCAATCGTTATCGGTTAGTATTTACACATCCTGGGGTGACTTGGCCTATGAACGAGACATTTAACCACCGCAACAACATCCCGACAACTGGAATTGTAGAGTGGGCTAAAACGCATATTGCTGTTATTTAAATCTCAAAATCTTTTAATGAAAGCTCATTTAGAATCTTGAAGAGTTGCAGAGACTAAAGCTGTTGAGCACTATGAGCATGTAAGGGTTTAGCATTAATCTAAAAATAAAGTCCTGGTTCATTGTTTGATCCATGACTTGAATATTTAATATCAATTGTGGCTGAACAAACTCCAAACCTGTAATATCAATGGCTACTTCAATATGAAGCAAAGTGTACTATATACATTTATGGCCACAGGGCCGAAAAAATATCTTTATTCCCTCGTTTTTTGATAAGAGGCTGGCTTACGATATAATTGAATTTAAATGGTTTTATAAGTCCACACCTGCATCGTGTTTTAATTATGGATTATCATAAACTCATTCCATTAATCAAATTCAATTTTTAGTTTTTGATAATGAGTATTTGATAATTTTGATTATACACTTTTAAGTCCCCTTTCTTTAACTATATGCAAGATTACTCGTAGCAAGGTCTATACAATATTTTTTGCTAAATCGGCGATTAAACATAAATCAGATGGGAAATGGTTCGAGAAGCGCCCAGTTGGGTCCACAAAGAGGCTGTATCATAAGTCATTTTTGCACTTTAGCCGCAAAATAAAATTTCGAGCTTCTCTAAATTAACAGTAAAAAACGCCAATCTTCAAGTCGAAGATTGGCGTTTTTTATTGTTTTTAAAATTCACTTAGGAATCTACAAAATTTAATTCTGTTTCTTAAAACCGAATTTGATTAATGATACAGACTCTTTTATTTTTGCAGACATTTTTATAGACTCTGATAGTTGTTTAAAAGGTGATTTTGGGTCGAGTCCAATATGGATTCTTTAGGTAAATGCACAAATTGTAGATTATTTATTTGTTTATTGTTGTCGTATATACTATATTTGCGACAACAATAAGCAAATTGGTATGAGAAAATTAGATTTTGCATCTCTTCAAGTAAGAGATTTAGAAGTTTCAAAGGACTTCTACACAAACAAACTGGGCTTTGAAGTTTCAGAAGCGACAAATCCGGCAGCATGTGTTTTCAAATATAATAAGGGTGAGGCTAGCTTTGCCATCAGGAAGCCTATCGGCGATTTGGAAGGAAAGGAATTAGGCGTTGGTGCATCCCTTTGGTTTGCAATAGATGGAAATATTGAGGACCTACAGGCTGATCTTTTGGAAAAGAAAGTCATTTTATTAGGCCCAATTCAGACAACTCCTTTTGGAAAGACCATTATTGCAAAGGATCCCGATGGATATAATATTACTTTTTTACAAGTAAACTAATCTCTGGTGATATGAACACAAATCAAGCAAAATACTGGATTATGGTGGCTTCAAAAGACCATGTGAAAAACGGCCAGGCAGAGGGTATTGCACAAGCATGCCATGGAAAAGCGTCGCCGTTGAGAAGGATGAGGAAAGATGATTTCATTCTTTATTACTCTGGCAAGCAAAACATGGGTGAGCCTCAACTTTGTCAGAAATTTACAGCAATAGGAAAAGTTGCGGATGATGAAGTATATCAGCAACAGGTTTCGGAAAGTTTCTGTCCTTCAAGAAGAAATATAAAGTTTTTGCCGAGTAATGAAGTTTCGGTTTTACCTTTGATAAACTCGCTTCATTTTATTCAAAATAAGAAAAGCTGGGGATATCCTTTTCGGTTTGGATTCTTCGAAATTCAACAGGAGGATTTTGATTTGATTTCTTCAAAAATGCTTAAGAATGAAGAGTAAAGATATTCATTTCCAGTTTAAAAGTCCGGAGGACAGCCCTGGATATCTCCTTGGCCAAATGACTATTTTATGGCAAAGGAAGCAAAAGCGTGCGCTAGATCCATTAGACCTTACACATACCCAATTTGTACTTTTGGCTGCCCTTGCCTGGCTTGCAAAGGAGAATGATGCGGTAACACAAATAGATATTGCTAATCAAGGAAATGCTGACAGAATGATGGTTTCCAAAGTATTACGCACATTAGAAGAGAAGAAGTTCATAACAAGAAGTGAGCACAAGACTGATACCCGAGCGAAAACGATTAATTTAACCCCATTGGGAGGATCTGTCTTTCAAAAAGCACTTATAGCCGTTGAAAATGCAGACTTAGAGTTTTTTTCTACGCCTGATTTAGATCTTTCCGCACTCAATTTTACGATGTTAAAACTAATAAACAAGAATAGAGAGGATTAATCACCTAATCTCGAAAATATTATTTCAACCACCTTTAGATTGGGTATACTCTATGATTTTTCAATAACCAGAGTATAAGTGGCGGTGATTTGCTTCCGGTGCTTTAACCCCCAGTCAGCAATGATCTGGGTTAATTCTTTTAAAGAGGCTCCATATTCTGTGATTTCATATTGGACATTTAATGGCTGTGTAGAAAGGACTTTACGACTGATAAGTTGATTGATTTCCATCTCTTTCAATTCACGGCTAAGCATTTTGCCAGAAATACCTATAACATTTTTCAGCAATTCTGAATAACGCATAGGTTGATAGCACAAACAAGCTATGATAGAAATTTTCCATCTTCCACTTAATACGTACATGGTGTCATGAATAGCTTGAATTTTTCCGCCGCATTCTATGATATATCTAGGTTTCTCTTCGGTCACTTGGTTACTCATTTGTCCCTGTTACTTTTTGTCTCAAAGTTACCAAATGACATCTATATAAAATAGCTTTGCTAGCTAATTATATTATATGGATTTAATTGAAGATTTAAATTGGCGATACGCCACAAAGAAATTTACAGATAGAAAAGTAAGTAAAGAAAAGTTACAGCATATCCTTGAAGCAACTAACCTAACTGCCTCATCATGTGGTTTACAGCCATATCGACTATTTGTTATTGATAACCCCACTCTTCAAGCAAAACTGGGTTTGGGTTCTTTTAATGGTCAGATTGAATATAGTTCACATCTTATCGTGTTTGCAGCATATAATCAGGTGACTACCGAACATATTCAGGATCTGGTTGATTTGACAGCCAAAGAAAAGGAAGTTACAAAAGAGTCACTGGACGGTTTGTTCATGACACTGGATTCCTATTTTAAAAGCCGGACAGCTACACAAAATTCAATCTGGGCAGATAAACAAGCCTATATTGCTTTAGGTACGGCTTTAATTGCTGCCGCAAATGTACGTGTAGATGCAACACCAATGGAGGGCTTTGATCCTCATCGATTTGACGCTTTGTTAAACTTAACTGATAAAGGCTTGCATAGTACAGTGATTTTATCTATCGGCTACCGGGATGAAAAAAATGATTACTATGCAGGAACAAAAAAAGTGAGGGTGCCTTTGGATAAAATGGCCACCATGATAGATCAGAACTCAAAATTTTATTGAACAAATCTGCAATTAAACATAAAACAGGCACGAAATGGTTCGGGAAACGCACATTTGGAGCCGCTTTTGAAAAAAGCTATTTCTGGATAATTGGAACGGTAAACCTAAGCCAAAATCATTTTCTTGTTATTCCTGCTCCACTCGCCCCAACTACCCACATACAATTTTGGTATCTCTAAACCTGCATGGTCTATCGCTAAAAGTGTATGACAAGCGGTTACACCAGAACCACAATGTATAATCACATTTTCAATTTTATAATCAGTTAGCGCTTTTAAATATTTTTCTTTTAAAATTTCGGGGGCTAAAAAATCTCCATTAGCATCCATATTCTCAGTAAAAGGGATATTTATAGCGTTAGGTATATGACCAGCAATTAAATCTATAGGTTCGGTTAAACCCGCAAAGCGATTTGCATCACGAACATCAATAATTGCATAATTATCACTGTTGCTAGCTATCTCGACCTCATCTATTTCTGCCAAGGGTAACTGCCATTCTGTGAATTGAGCTGGCTCGGTAGGTTTCGCTGACGGAACCTCAGCATTTACAGCAAATCCGGCTTTAATTGCAGCAGTATAACCACCATTCAAAACCTGAACTTTTTCGTGACCTATTGATTTTAGCATCCACCAGAATCTTGCTGCGGCATTAGATCCGTTTTTATCGTCATAAACAATTACATGCGTATCTTTTGTAACCCCGTATTTCCCTAAAAGCTGAGCAAAACGTCCAAGAGGAGGTAATGGATGTCTACCACCAATAGCGAAATCTTTAATATCGGCCAGATCTGTATTTAAATCCAAATAAAAGGCGCCATTTAAGTGTTGTTCATCATATCTTGGTTTCGTCCCTGCACTTACATCAAAAAGGATGAAATCGTTTTTACCGAGTATAACCAATTCTTCTGGCTGTATAATGGATGATAGTTTCATAGCCTTTTTTGTTGTGAATATATAAAAATCCGATCACTTATATCGTAGAATCTAGTGGATGATGAATTAGGTTTATCGTCGCATATTTATTGTATTAAATCGTAAGAACTCTTAACAGCGCAAAATTTCAAAGTATTAAAAGATTAATTATACTACACCTGTGGTCTGGAAGCATCATTTTTCACAAAAGTTATTTTAAAATGATCTAATTTATTGCGTCTTTTTATAACTTCGTAAGTACAAAATAATTTCCGACCCTATGAAGAGAAATTCAATTTTGCTTGTTTTGCTATTTGCGTTCGCAAGTACCTTAGCCCAGGAAAAAACGCAATATTTTGATGCGGACTGGAAGCCAGCCACGAAAGAAAATATGGTCTATTACAGACCAGAACCCAAAGCTGTAAACGGAAAATATCTTTTCAAAGATTATTACAAATCAGGTAAGCTTCAGTTTGAAGGCTCCTCTCTATCTAAAACTGAGGATAAATTTGACGGAGAAGTTAAATATTATAAAGAGAATGGGAAAGTCAGTGGTATATCGATGTTTAGAAATGGAATTTTAAATGGTTCTGTTAAAACATATTTTGAGGATGAGAGACTCAGACAGGAAGCTATTTATAAAGAGGGGACGGAAGAAAGCGCTATACTTTATACCTACAAAGGAACATTAATTGAAGGTAATGCATCACAATATGACCTGATTACGGTATTTGAAAATGACCAGCGTGTCAAACAGATCATCTATGATAGAGATCCTAAAGGTATCAGGCAGGAGATGTATTTCAATGATTTAAAAGCGAAGTATTATGGTTTGGATGGAAAACTTTTAGGAGAGATGGTTTTTGATCTTTATGGTAATCCAAATAACGGTACAATGATCGACTTTGATTTCAATCCAATGAAAGTATCCGCTACACATTTTTTTGTTGATGGCAAGGAACAAGAAGTCAAACAGTTGTAATACTTATTTATGAAAAAATCTATATTGCCTGCCGATCTTCATTCCATTGATTCACAAAATGTGGTTGATCCTGTTTCAATCATGCGGTATAGCTCAGCTGTGGGGAGTTTTAACTCCAGGATCAAATTGCGGCAAAATTTATTCAGCTTTTTACTCGAAGGACAGAAAAGTGTTCAATATGCTGAAACAAAGGTGAAAATAAATCCTAATCAGTTTTTGCTGCTTTCTTCGGGCAATTGCCTGATGAGTGAGAAGATTGCAGCAGCTGATGGTCGTTACAGGAGTATTCTGTTTTTTTTCGACAATAGGTTACTAGCGGATTTTTTCATTCGCCATGCTCAGTCATTACGGCCTTTAACGAAAAAGAACAATGATGAACCTTTTCTGATGTTTGTGAAAGATGCATTTCTGATCAACTTCATTGATTCTCTTGGTCTTATGCTTGATTCATGTCAACCTTTATCTGCTGAAATACAAAAGGTGAAACTGGAAGAATTGTTACTTTACCTAACTGAGCATTATCCTGAAAGAATTCAACGGCTTCGCAATTTTAGCAATGAAGCTAACGACGATTTACTGATCCGTGAAGCGATCACGGCCAACATTTATAATGCGGTGACTGTTGAAGAACTGGCCTTTTTATGCTATATGAGTCTTTCTACCTTTAAACGACGCTTTGCAAAACTTCATGGTACCTCGCCAAATAAATGGCTGCTTGAAAAGAGAATGGAGAAAGCGGCCCTAATGCTAAAACAAGGTGAATGTAAAGCAAGTGAGATATTTTTCAAACTTGGCTACGAGAATCTCTCGAGCTTCATCCAATCTTTTAAGCAAGTTCATGGGGTAACGCCTAAGCAATACCAGCTATCAAATTGAACGTTTAGCGATACTTTTTGAACGTCTCCCCATCTTCCGCCGGCATTCTTCGGGATACCTTTGAATGACATTCAAATATCAATTAAGAAGATTATGGCAACATTAACAGCAGCAGCTACACAAAGCAGCGGTGCTCAGGCACAAACATTCACCTTGAAGAGTAACGAACTTGGAGGTCAGTTTACAAACAAGCAGTATCTTAATGGAATGGGTTTTTCAGGCGAAAATCGATCGCCTCAGCTTTACTGGAAGAATGCACCGAAAGAAACCCAAAGTTTTACAGTGACAATGTATGATCTGGATGCCCCAACCGGTAGTGGTTTCTGGCATTGGGTAGTTTTCAATATTCCTGCCGATGTACACGAACTTGAGTCGGATGCGGGAGATCCTGCAAAGCATTTAGCGCCTAAGGAGGCGGTACAAAGCAATACTGATATGGGGGCTCCTGGCTATGTAGGTGCGGCTCCACCAGATGGTCCTGCACATCGTTATCTGATTACGGTCTATGCTCTAAGTAACAAATTAGTATTGGATAAAAATGCTACTCCGGCGTTGGTAGGGTTCAATATGCATTTCTCTACCCTTGCCAAAGCTTCTCTGTTGGTTTACGGACAAAAACACTAAGCAAAAAAATGACAACAGCTAGTTATTATAGAAACGGCCATCAGGTAATGATGACGCTTAGATCTAGTTCCTATCTATCAAGTCTGTACCTACTGTCTTTAAATAAACATGCCGAATATTACAGGCAACAAATAGGAAAGTTGATTAGTTATGGATACTGTATGAATCAGGATGCCATTTGTATTGTTTTAAAAGTGGCTTGTAGCAATGATTTTGAGCATATTATTTCTAATGACCCGCAATTGATTTCCGGGGCTCTGGAAATTGATGTGATTATTCCTTTTCGTTCTCTCTAATGGGAGAGGAAAATAGTTGGAGATGTACTCAGTTGGAGCCATAGCTTAAAAATCCGTTTCTTCTTTTAAGAAACGGATTTTTTGGTTTTTAAATTAAGTGCTTATGGAATAGGCAAACGAGTTTTTAATTCAGAAAATTATGCAGAAGATTAATTTTTAGCGGAAGCATTTTCTGCCGCTTTGATAATTACGCTGGCAACAATTTTGGGTTGTGACATGAAGATTACATGGCTGCCTTTTACTTCGGTCACTTTGGTATTCGAACGTTTATACATAGCACGTTGAATATCAGGATTGATGCTTTTATCTTCAGTAGCAATCAGACCATATGTAGGTTTGTTTCTCCATGCAGGATTAGTGATAGGAGTAATAAATCCTTTTGCATAAAACGCCCCTTGTGAAGCATACATGAAATCAGCTTCTGCTTTACTGATATCGGCACAAAAACCAGCATGATATTTAGCTTTATCGTAATAAACAATGCCTTTGTCATCCGGTGCTAAAACACCATTTTCGGGAGCTGGAGGGGCCGTTTGTAACCATTGTACAGTAGATTCACCTTTGTCCGGCTGAAATGCAGCAATGTAAACAAGCGCGGCTACTTTTGGATGGTTACCAGCTTCGGTGATTACTGTGCCTCCCCAAGAATGACCTGCTAACACGGCAGGGCCATCCTGTTTGTCAAGGGCAACTTTTACAGCGTTGACGTCGTCTTCTAAAGAGGTTAGTGGATTTTGAACAATGGTTACATGATAGCCTTTAGCTGCAAGTTCAGTGTACAAAGATTTAAAACCCGAACCGTCAGCAAATGCACCATGGACCAATACTACATTTTTAACGGATTGGGCTTGAGATAAATTAGTGAGACCTAAAACTACTGCAAGGGTTAATGTTAAACTAACCAGGCTACTTTTAATTCTGTTTTTTAATGTTGAAATTTTCATTTTGTCTTTTTTTAATGTGATGAATGATTTAACAAAACAAAGGTGCCCCAAAAGTGCCAGGTGGGAAATATTGCCAGTTCCCGAAGAGTTGTAATTTCTTCCCGTGGAACACTATATATTATAGAAAAATGAAAAAGGCAGCACAGGAATTGTAACCAGGTGTTACAGGGAAATGATTACTTTATTAATTCGGGCAGCGCTTTATCACTCCTGAATACTGCGGGGGACTGTTTGGTATGTCGCTTGAAAAAATTGCAGAAGTAAGCTGGATCTTCAAAACCCAGCTCATAGGTGATTTGTTTAACTGATCTGGTGGTGTAATAAAGCAGGCGTTTGGCTTCCAGGACAATCCGGGCTTGTATGACCTGCTGTGGTGTTTTGTCATTATAGAGTGAGAAGATATTAGATAGCGTTTTTGGGGATTTATTTAATAACCCGGCATAGTAGTTAACAGAATGTTCGTTTCTGAAATTGACTTCTACCAATAAGTTGAATTTCCTGAATATGTCCAGTTTTTGGTCCCGATGCTTTTCTGCTGGGATATATTTGGCGCGGGCAAGTTTGGTTACTATGATGATCAACCGCTTCAGCAGCATAATCAGCATATCATTTTGAATATGATCTTGTGTGTTCAGTTCCTGGGTGAAAATATCCAATAATAGCTTTAGCCTGTATTGATCCGGATCATCAAGACGGATAAATAGAATGTCCCCCATCCCAAAAAGAAAACCCGCACAGCTGACTTCGGCGTCATGATCAATCACACAATAAAATTCTCTGTTGAATTGCCAGGCAACAATATCGGTGGGCCTTTCAAAGGTGAAAGACTGGTCGAACATAAGAGGCAGGAGTGTACCTGTATTGAAATCATGATCTGCTCCATCTATGTTAACTGTTTGTTTGATACCTGTATTCCAGGCAATCGTGAAATACTTTTTTGCACGGTCGCGGGTATAAAAAAAGCGATCAAAATCTTTTTCACCGTTGATGAGTAATAAATCTCCTCCGGTTTTCTGATCTGAGATGGTTAACTTCATGGATATTTTTTCTTGTGTAAAGATAGGGAGAAATTGAGTAAGATTTAAATTTGCTATGGAAACCTTAGTGCTTTATCAAGCGAAAGAATTGGCACCGAGAAGTATCAGAGTGAATGTAGTAGTACCGGAGCCAATTGCAACGGATATTGGAGGTGGTATTGTTTAGGATAATCTGCAATTCGGGACTAACGTAATTGCCATGATGGCGTTAGGACGTGTAGAAAAACCGGAAGATGCTAGCTGGATCACTACTCAGTGTATCGAGGTGTCAGGAGGTATGACTCTCTAAATCAAGTTTAGTAAGATGGATACAATTAATCCAATCTTTGTGATTCTTCCTCTAAAAGAATTGTCTGTTTTTTTGTCTTATCAATATCGTTACATTATATCAAACGTTTGCGTAGAATATGCTGTACAAATGGCGGTTAACCTTGCTTCCGAAACAGTTAACTTAGAGTTATGAAACATCTTTTTTTTATTTGTCTTTCCTGTTTATGTTTAAATGTTAAAGCGCAGGATATTAGTTTAGCCTTGCAAAAAAGAACAGTGTTAAATACGCAGATTATCGATGATGAGTGGCTTAAAGTGCCTGATGGATTAAATGTAAGTTTTGCCTCGGACAATAAGCATTTTGCAAGAGAATTACCACCAAAAGTGGAATTACAAACAAAATGGGAAGCAAGTGTCTGGAAAGGTGAAAAGATAAATACACAGGTAGTGATATGGGCTAAAAAGGGGTTGAACCAAGTGACTTTACACCTCTCCGATCTAAAAGATAAGCAAGGTCATCTCCTGAAAAAAGAAAACATTACGACTGGTTTTATCAAATATGTCATTACCGACGAATTTAAAAATGGCTGTGGTTATCGTAAGGCAACAGACTTTGATTCTTCGTACGTGGCAGATCTGATTGATACAAAAAGCAGTTCCATAGCGCTACAAAAAAATAACACGCAGCCTATATGGCTAAGTATAAAAGTACCAGCAGGCACTATTCCCGGTAATTATGAGGGTATAGTTAAAATTAATGGAGATAAAGATTATACCTTGTCAGTGACCATACGGGTATTAAATAAAACACTTCCAGCCCCCGGAAAATGGCAATATGATTTAGATTTATGGCAGCATCCGGCATCTATAGCCCGTATCCATAAATTACCATTGTGGAGCGCGGAACATTTTTCAATAATGAAAAAGTACTATCAGATGTTGGCCGATGCCGGCCAAAAAACGATTACGGCAAGTATAGTTAATGAACCCTGGGGACATCAAACATTTGATGATTATCCGAGTTTGATTAAATGGACTAAGAAAACAGATGGTGGCTGGAAATACGATTACAGTTTATTTGATAAATATATCGCTTTTGTTATGGACTGTGGTATTAGAGACCGTATCAATTGTTACAGTATGGTGCCCTGGAAGATTGCTTTTACCTATTATGACGAAAGTTCACAAAAAGAAGCAGTTTTTACTGATGGTATTGGTACACTATCCTATAATCATTTTTGGAAAACCATGCTAGTCGATTTTACAAAGCACCTGAAACAGAAAGGCTGGTTTAACAAAACTTATATTGCAATGGATGAAAGACCAATGGATGCAATGAAGGCAGTAATAAAATTATTGAAAGAGACTGACAAAGATTGGAAAATAGCATTGGCAGGAGAGTATCATTCCGAAATAGAAAAAGATGTGGAGAACTATTGTATTGCCTCAAAATGGGATTTTCCAGCGGCAATATTGCGGAAACGAAAACAACAACACAAGATTAGCACATGGTATACTTGCTGTACCGAATCTTATCCTAATAACTTTACTTTCTCCTCGCCAGCAGAAGGTGTTTGGATGGGTTGGTATACGGCAAATAAAAAGTTAGATGGTTATCTAAGATGGGCTTTCAATAGCTGGACGAAAAATCCATTGGTTGATAGTCGTTTCACTGCCTGGCCAGCTGGCGACACTTATCAGGTATACCCTGGTCCGCTAAGTTCTATCAGGTTTGAAAAACTAATTGAGGGTGCTCAGGATTATGAAAAAATAGAGCAGTTAAGGTCATCTTATCTGAAAAACAAACAGAATAAGGAATTAAGCGAACTCAATAAGGCATTAGAAATTTTCGAAATAAAATCACTGGCAAATACCACCGCAGATGAGATGCTTATCAAAGTAAAACCGCTCCTTAATCGGTAAGTCATGTAACGTAGATTCTGTCCAAACAGTACTAAAATATTTTTTATTTGGTAACTTATGTTAATTAATGTTAAATCAGGGTTGTTTGAACCTGTTCTTTTTTAGCAGATTATAAAAAGATTGATATTTACTTGATTATAAAGCACAATTGATAAATGCAGTATAGAAAAATCAATAATCTATTAGGCTGGCTTTGCTTTTTTATAGCCTCAGTTACCTACATTTTAACCTTAGAGCCATCAGTAAGTTTTTGGGATTGCGGTGAGTTCATTTCGTGTGCTTACCGTTTACAGATAGCCCATCAACCGGGGTATCCCGTATTTGCTATGCTTGGCAAAATGTTCTCGCTGCTGTCTTTTGGTGACCAAACTAAAGTCGCTTACTTTATGAATATAGGATCGGCAATAGCAAGCGCGACAGCCATTATGTTCCTGTTTTGGACTATAACTGCCCTGGCTAAAAAGCTGCTTCTCCATAAACATAGTGAGGTTGTTACACAGTCGAACCTTATTCTGATCATGGGCGCCGGTTTAGTTGGCGCCTTGGCTTTTGTTTTTACAGATACATTTTGGTTTTCTGCTGTTGAAACCATCGTATTCGCTTTATCTTCTATGTGTACAGCCATTGTATTCTGGGCGATTTTAAAGTGGGAGGCTCATGCCGATGAACCCAGGTCGGATAAATGGCTTATTTTTATTGCCTATATCATGGGGCTATCAATAGGTATCCATTTGCTTAACTTATTGACCATTCCAGCGATAGCAATGGTTTACTTCTTCCGCAGAAGTAAAAATGTCACTGTGAAAAATGGTATTTGGGCCTTCTTAACGGGGGTTGCTATCTTAGGTATTGTGCAATATGGCATTAGAGGATATACTGTGAAATTTGCTGCATATTTTGATCTGTTTTTTGTAAACTCACTTGGACTAAGTTTTGGCACCGGTGCGATTTTCTTTATCTTGTTAATCGTTGCAGCACTGGTATGGGGTATCAGCTATAGCATTCGTAATCAAAAACCAATCCTTAACCTGACTCTTCTGTGTATTGCTTTTATTTATTTTGGTTATTCATCCTTTGCTTATATCCCCATTAGAGCAGCAGCTGATCCTCATCTGAATAACTCTCGTCCTGACAATGCATTTACGCTTTATGGTTATTTGAATCGTATCCAATATGGAGAAAATCCGCTACTAAGCGGGCCTTATTATGATGCGAAAATTACGGATCAGAAAGAAAGTAACACGATCTATCGTAAAGGAGAAAAAACGTACGAAGACGCTGGGCATAACGTTGAATCTGTTTATGACCATACCACCTTTTTACCCCGTATGTATGGCACCAACCCCCAGGATGTTGAGTTTTATAAAGACTGGTTGCAAATTCCTGATGGCAGAGCCCCAAATTTTGTTGACAATATGAAATGGATGCTAAGCTAGCAAATGTACCAAATGTACTGGCGTTATTTTTTGTGGAATTTCGTAGGTCGTTATAATGATGTTGATGGACAAGCAAAGAGCAATGATATTGATGGAAACTGGACGAGTGGAATTTTTGATGGAAGTAAACATCTGCCGAAATCAGTAGTTCACAGTACAACCTATACACCACTGTATGCCCTGCCATTAATTTTAGGTTTAATAGGTTTGATTTATCATATCAAACGTAAAAGGAAGGATGCGCTGGTTGTTTTGTTGCTTTTCTTTTTTACAGGCCTAGCCATTGTATTATATGTTAATCAACCTTCCATACAGCCACGGGAGCGTGATTATTCCTACGTTGGTTCGTTTTATGCTTTCGCTATCTGGATAGGCCTAAGTGTGATTGCTATTGCAGAGTTTGTCCGTAGGTATATTCATGCTAAAACGGCGGTGATTGGTTCAACTGTTATCTGTCTTTTGCTTGGTCCAGTATTGATGGGCGCTAAAGAATGGAGAAATCATGATCGTTCCACCAAATTGACAGCACACGATATGGCTTATAATTACCTCATATCGTGTCCGCTAAATGCTATTTTATTCACCTATGGAGATAATGATACTTACTCCCTGTGGTACGATCAGGAAGTAGAAGGCATCAGAACAGATGTGCGTATCGTTAACCTGAGCCTTTTCTCTGGTGATTGGTACATTCGTCAGATGCAGAAGAAAATGAATGCATCGGCACCATTACCCATTACTATGCCTTATGATAAGTACAAGGAAGGAGTGAGGGATGTTATTTCTTATGATGATCATCAAATTGCCGGATCGGTGGAGGTGAAGGACATATTTGATTTCATTTCGTCTGATGATAAACAATTCATGGCGCAATATCAAAATGGTGAATATGGGAACTACCTGCCAACCAAAAACTTTAAGATCACTGTAAATCCAGATGAAGTAGTGAAAAATGGAGTGGTTCCTGCAGACCAGAAAGGCAGGCTTACCAAAAGTATGGAATGGAAATTTACACCAAACTATATTACCAAAGATAACTTGGCCATGCTTGATATACTGGCACATAATAACTGGAAAAGACCTATCTGTTTTGCTACTACTGTTGGTAACGACAATCTTATTGGTTTGCAGCAATACTTATATAAAGAAGGTTTTATCTATCATCTGATCCCTTTTGAAAAGGATACGACCATTCACGATCAGCTAAGCAAAACAAATACGATGGTGATGTATAGCAACATCATGAACAAATTTAAATTTGGTAATTTTAAAAACGCCAGATATCTGGATCATGAGTCCAGGTTTATGTTTTATCCGGTCATGACCTCAACTTTTGTTGACCTGGCGCGAAATCTTATACGAGAGGGACATAGTGATCTCGCTTTAAAGGTACTTCATAAATATGATCAGGAAATGCCCGATATCATACCCTACATTGATTTTGCCAGTCTTAGGTTGTTCATGGTGCAACTGGCCTTTCAATTGCATGATAACCTCCTTGGTAATAGACTGGTAACCACTATTGATAACTACGTTGTTGACCAGTTGGATTACAATTACCATTTACTAAGTAAAAATGATACCAATTTAGACCTGCGCAATATACAGATCGGTCTTCAAGTGTTAAATGGGATAGCTAACCTTACGAAAGAAAATAGACAAACTGCACTTTCTAATAAAGTAAAAGCTCAATTCGATGATTATATGAACAAATTTGGGGTGGTCTTAAATAAGCAAAAACAGTAAACCTGAAGGTTTACTGTTTTTGCTTATACTATTTAAATGGTATTTAAAACACCTCCGTCCGCACGAAGTGCAGCGCCATTTGTTGCAATAGATAAAGGGCTGGAAAGGTAGACAGCAAGGTTTGCTATTTCTGAAGGATCAATAAACCTTTGAAGTAAAGATGATGGATTGAAATTGTTCATGACATAGGTTTTTACTTGTTCTACATCCTGGTTCTGTGCCAGTGCAATTTGTGTTATCGTTTCGGCTACTCCATCAGAATAGGTAGGACCACCTAATATTGTATTTACAGTTACTTCTGTATTTTTAGTGAGTTTTGCTAAACCGTTAGAAATAGAGAGCATGGCGGTTTTAGTCATTCCGTAATGAATCATGTTTTCGGGGATATTTATAGCCGATTCGCTGCTGATAAAAATAATTCTGCCCCATTTTTTCTCTAACATTTTCGGTAGCAATAGTCTTGACAAACGAATACCACTTAATACGTTTATTTCAAAGATCTTAATCCAATCTTCATCTCCAATCTCAACAAACCGTTTGAGCTCAAATATTCCAACATTATTAATAAGAATGTCAATATTTGAAAGCTTAGTTAACAGTTCGTTTACCTGGTCTGTGTTAGAGAAGTCAGCTACAATTCCAGAGACGTCAGCATCTGGTATAGCTTTGATTAGACTTTGTATAGCAAGATCAATTTTCTTTTGTGTTCTGCCATTGATGATTACTTTGGCTCCTTCAGTAAGCAGTTGCTTTGCGATAGCAAATCCGATACCTTGCGTAGAGCCGCTTATAAAAGCAGTTTTTGATTTTAATTGTAAGTCCATATATGTTTAATATTTATTTTGTATTGATCATTACAAAATTGGGCAAAAAAAAATTAGCTGATTATTTCCAGCTGCATTTCGATTTGTTTTTTAAGTATTGTATTGTCTGGATACATCCTTCTGGTAACATTTAGACCATTCCATAAGGTAATTAAGTATCTGCCTAAAATTACTGGGTCTGTTTGGTTTTTTAGTGTCCCACTTTTCTGTGCATTTCTAATTTCAATAGTAAACATCTCTTCTACTTCTTTTAAGATAGTGATAGACTCATTTTCCAGCTCTTGATCTACAAAAGTCATTTCTACTACAGTATTAACAATAATACAGCCCTTGAGATGAGTTTCTTCATCAGATTTTGCAATGCTGCGGAAAAAATCTTTGATTAAATCGATAGGAGATTCATTTTGTTTTAACGCCGATTTAAACTGTTTAAATGCTGTTCTTCTTTGGAGGATTGCTTTACGGAATAGTTCTTTTTTTCCACCCTTAAATGCATTATAGAAGCTTCCGCTTCCTATTTCCATGGCTTTGAGCAAATCTTCTAAAGATGTTGCTGCATATCCTTTTGTCCAGAAAATGTTTTGCGCTTTTTGTAAAACTTGTTCGTTATCGTATATGGTTGGCCTGCCTCTCACGTTAATACCTATTTTTGTGCTGTTCATTACAAAAATAGAAAATTCATTCCTGATTACTAATTTTATATCATGATTCTATTTTTATTTTATCAAATCAGTGATTAGATGTGAATCAAGTAGGAATTAGTTTAAATATACCGGCTTAAAGAATTGCTTTCCCCATTTTGAGTGCATAATCACCTAGGTCAGTCAGATTGGTATTTGATAATATGATAATGCTCAAGTCATTGTTCAAATAGTGAAACCAAACAGCATTCGCACCTGCTATTCTGCCGTAGCGTTCCATTCGCTTGTACTTTTGAGTATCACGGATCCAGGCACTATATCCATAATCATCCAGTCCAGGTGTTAAAAGCTGATCCAGCGTTTCTTTTTTAATAAGTTTAAAAGCAAAAAGGGCATTATTAAATTTGATCAGGTCGGAGGTGCAAGAATACATTGCTCCGGCAGCAGAGAAGTCTTCCACGTATAGAGGTATATTTGGAATTAAATGATCGAGATCTTTGTCCTTATAATAGGGAGTAGCTAGATTTTTTATCAATTTATAATGGGAAATTAATCCTGAATCGTACATTCCTAATGGAACAAGAATTTGCTGATTTAGGATTTGCTCGTAAGTCTTTCGATAAATAACCTCCAAAATCTGACCTAAAATCATGTGATCTCCATTATTGTAATCGAACTTTGTTCCAGGTTCACTAACCATAGGATTTGAACAAAAGTTAGTTACGATCTCCTTTAATTGATATGGTTTATGATAAAACCCAATTCCATATTTGAGGAAATTTTCATCTTTAGCAGTATCCGTGTTTTTCATTCCGGATGTGTGATTAAGCAACTGATGAATTGATACTTTAGGGCCGCCTTCCCCCTTTATAATCGGGTAAGTAATTAATTATTTTCTTATTCAAATCAATTTTTCCTTGTTTAATAAGCTGAAGAATCAAGACCGCTGTAAATGTCTTTGTTATAGAACAAACCTGATATTTGGTTTGGTTTGTAACTGGCGAATTGAATGCGTATTCTGCCAAGCCAAAGCTTTGGTGATAGATTATTTTGAATCCTTTTGAATTAGCACGGTTCCATTAAATTGATGCTGTGCGGCATAGGTTTCGACTAATTGTTTAATTCCTGGCGTTTGTCCGAAAGTGTAGTGACTAAGAACAAAAAAGAACAGCGTATTTAAAAATTTCTTCATTTTAACTAAATTTTGGATAATAATAGACACGGTTTAATACTATTAGTTATATGCTATATTTTTAATCATATTGCAGTTAGACTGTATTTTTGTTTTATCCGGTAGTTTGTTACATGAACCCAAAAAAAATCTCTTAGCACTTAGTCTGCTTACCATAATAAGTATTAAAGCGAAGGCAACTTGGTCAATAATAGTAATTGATCCAAAGACAAAAGAAATTGGTATTGCGGGTGCTTCATTTACCTATAGTGTTTATTGAATCGTTGGAATTCAGACAGGACCGATTGCGTATGTTATAAATGAACATATATCAGAAGTTTAATTTTGTAAATCAAAACTATATTTTATTAGTTTTTAAACTACTTTTGCGTAAAAAAAGACGCATTTCACGTAATTATATTTTATTTGTTATTAATATAACTAATATTCGATAATACTTAAAAAATATTTTATGAGAAGAAAAATACGTGGTGGCACCATTATTAAAGTGCTGATTCTTGCTTGCTTTACGCTGATTTACATTTCATGTAAGAAGGATAAAACTGCCGATAAAACGGAAAGCGTCAATGATGAATATTTTCTGGACCAAAAGCAGGCATCTACTGTTGGGCTGGAATTTAATAATAAACTGCTTGCCGGAAAAAGAAGCGGGAGTTTGTCGAATGGAAAAAATAACTCAGGAACTGCTGTGAATATGACAGGTAAAACAGTAGAAAACATTACTCCCGTGAAAGATTCTCAAGGTCTTAACGCCTATTATATCATTAATTATAATGAGGGTGGTTTCTCTATTGTCTCGGCAGACAAAAGGACATTATCCATTATGGCTTATTCAGAATCCGGTAAATTTAAAACTGATATTGTTCCTGAGGGGGTAAGCCAATGGCTTTCTTTTGCAAAAACAGTAGTAGATTCAGTAAGAAAAACTAAAGTTAAATATACTGGTCAGGATGTGACCAGTAGAAATTTATTACTGAAAGCAAGTTTGCCAGCTACAGTTAAAACAAACTCGGAGCCGGAGCCTGAACCAGGTTGTAGTAGCACAAGTGAAGTAGTAGGTCCACTACTGACCACTCAATGGAGTCAGAATGAAGGTTATAATAGTAATTGCCCAGCTTTAGCATGTGGTCCTGGTGGTCATGCTTATACAGGTTGCACAACTACAGCTATTGCACAGATCGCTAAGTATCATCAGTTCCCGACTTCTTATAACTATAGCTTAATGCCAGATATCGGAGCTTCATCCGAAACGGCAAGGTTAATGGGAAATATTTTTAGTGTGACTATTGAGGAATTTAATTGTGAAGTGGGATCCAGCAGTACTATGGATAAAACGCTGAATACATTGAGAAATTATTTGGGATATTCTGGCGATATTAGGAAATTAAATTATAGTGGTACAAGTAATTATGATCTCGTTAAAAATGAGATTAGAGCAAATCGTCCTGTTATTTTTAGTGGAGGAAATAAAGGGAACTGGTTTATTTTTCCAGTTTATAAAGGTGGTCATGAATGGGTTTGCGACGGGTTTGTTGAAACGTGGAATTGCGGTTATGGTCAATTGGTTTTTCACATGAATTGGGGATGGTCTGGTCAATATGACGGTTTTTACAGTCTTTCTGGATTTAATCCCGGATCGAATGATTTTAATTACAAGAGCCAAATTATTGTAGGGATACATCGTTAATCTTTTAATATGAATAATTTAATGGCTATTATCTGTTTGTTTTTTTTACTTAGACCTGGATGTGACCAGCAGCCCGGTTCAGCTTTCATAGATACACTAGTCAGGATTACTTATACTAATTCTGTAAATGCGGATATGCTTGACCCTTCTGGTTCAAATGCAATTAAAGTGGAGGATATTGAGATCTATTATCTTGAAAAAGGTGTGAAACGCCGTGTTTTTAACCCAAATCTTGATTTACCTAAGAACTTAACTATTGAAAAACGGAAAGACGGCCGTTATCAGCTAAGAATAATGGCTAATGAAGTCCCGGATAGAAAAGGAATAAGTACTACTTATATTGAAATAAAGAATAGACGGACTGATACTTTAACTACTGCACTAATCACATCTGCATCGGTGACACGGGTAATCCGTGTGTGGTATAATGGGAGGCTTATGTGGGACGGAAAAGGTATAGCTAGCTTTAATATTATTGATTAGTTAATTAACTAATCAATAAAATCCGTTTCTATTATTTAGAAACGGATTTTTTGTTATTGAACATATTGATCTCATATGTTATTTTGATCATATAATATTGAGATCCCTTTTTTTGTAAGATGAATCTGGTATTTGTGAATTTAATTCTGAAATTTTATTGTAAGTGCTATTTTGCTAGTATTAATTAAAGAACTAAAATGGATAGACAGTTATTGGAAATAGGAGCACAAGCACTTAGAAAGATTGCATTAAATGAAGATACAAAAAATCATGTATTAACTAATCCTGCATTGTTTCAGCTTTTCAAAAAAGCGGCAAATAGATATATCGGTGGAGAAACGCTGGAAGAGACTATTGTTAAAGTCAATGCATTCTATAAGCTGAAATGCTCGATAGAGTTTATGGGAGAGAGCACAAGAACGGAGGAAGAATCGAATTTTGCTGCTGATGAATTTATTCGGATAGCTGAACAAATCAGGCTCCAAAAGTTAAATGCGACCATATCTCTCGACTTATCTCATATCGGATTAGCTGTTTCCAATGAACTATGTCTTAAAAATCTAAATTCAATCTGTCAGGAGGCTTCAAAATCAAACATTGAAGTGATCATCAGTGCAGAAGGAACGGAAAGAACCGATGCGATACTTGAAGTTTATAAACAAGGTATCAAAACGTATGATCATTTAGCTATTACTTTACAGGCTTATTTATTTAGAACGAAGGAAGATTTTGCAGAACTTATAAAAGAAAAAGGCAGAATTAGAATAGTAAAGGGAGCTTTTCAAACTGCTGAGGGGCTTTCAATACCAAGAGGGGAGAAATTGGATGAGGTTTACCTGGATTATATAGAGCAATTGCTGATGCAGCATCATAAATGTTCAATCGCCACACATGATGCTAAAATTCAGGAAAAGGCGAAACAATTAATTCAAAAATATAAGCCAGAGAAAGAAAATTATGAATTTGAAAGTCTGTTTGGAATAGGTAACGGCCAGCTCTTTTTACTTAAAGATGAAGGTTATCAAACAAAACTCTATTTTGTGTATGGTAAAGAATGGTACCTGTATCTCTGTAATAGAATTGCTGAATATCCTATGAATATATTTCAGGCTTTAGGTGATATTATTGAAGAGTAAACTAGATTGAGGACATAATAATAAAAATGAGCATATTAATTACAGGGAGCAGCGGACATTTGGGGGAAGCCCTGATCAAAACACTTATCGCTGCAGGTGAGCAGGTTGTTGGTGTTGACCTCATTCCTTCAAATTACACCGATTTCGTAGGAGATATTTCTGATGGTACATTTGTCGCTAAAGTGGTTGATGGTGTAGATGCAATTTTACATACTGCAACCTTGCATAAGCCCCATGTTGCTACGCATTCCCGTTTGGATTTTATCAATACAAATGTGGCGGGAACGCTGAATCTTTTGGAGGAAGCGGTTCTTAAAGGAGTTAAAACGTTTGTGATGACTAGTACGACAAGTGCCTTTGGAGACGCGTTGAGCCCTGGTATTGGCGAACCCGCAGTCTGGATCGATGAAGAAGTGATTCCTAAACCTAAAAATATCTATGGCGTTACCAAGCTGGCAGCAGAGAACCTTTGCGAACTTTTTCATAGAAATAATAAACTTAACTGCATTATACTGCGAACTTCGCGTTTCTTTGCAGAAGACGACGATCAGAAGGACAAGAGAATAGCCTTTGAGAATGAAAATTTGAAAGTAAACGAAATGCTTTATCGCAGAGCGGATATTGCGGATATGGTCAGCGCTCATATTTGTGCGATAAAACAAGCGGAAAGTATTGGTTTTGGAAAGTATATTATCAGTGGAAATTCCCCGTTTAGAAAAGAGGATCTTTCTGCTTTAAGGGAAAACGCACCTTCGGTTGTAGCTAAATATTACCCTGAATTTTTAAAAATATATAAGGAGATAGGTTGGAAGATGCTGGATTCTATTGACAGAGTATATTGTAATGAAAAAGCAAAACATGAACTTTTATGGACTCCAAAATATGACTTCCCCTATCTATTGACATGCTTAAAAGATGGACGAGAGCACAGAAGTGAATTGTCGCTTGAAATTGGATCAAAAGGATATCATAGCCACAAATTTTCAGAAGGTCCTTACTCCGTTGGGGAGTAAGAGCTTTGATCACGCTGCTTTTAAATTATTTCCCGCTTTACCTTAAACAGGTAGCAGGTTTAATGTATATTTAAGACAAAATTAATTGAAGAGATCAACCATAATATCATTGAGAGACGCGATAAAATTGCTTTTTATCTGGACTGTCGCAGCGGTAATTGGCTGCAGTAATAATAAGGCACCAAATGAAACTAAAATGCCGTATAAGGCTATATATAAAAATGATACAGCCAATCTTAACATTGTGCTAAAGGATAGAGAATTTTACGGGCAGTTAGAAATTAATTATAATGGACTATATAAGGACTCTGGTGATGTGTCTGGAATTATAAAAGGAGATACTTTAAGAGGAACTTTTTATTTTCAGCATTATGGAATAGAAACAAAGCAAAGAATTCCAATAGCTTTATTGAAAAAAGATAACAAATTGATAATGGGGGAGGGTACGATGGAAATTTTCATGAACATAACCTTCTTTAAAAAAACTGTTCCAATTGATTATCAGAAGTCGAAATTTGTATTTAAAAAAATAGGATGATTTTTGTAATCATATAGTCAAACATTAAACTGCCGTAAGTGGTGGTCACTATGTTTATAAGCCAGATAACCAATTTGTTCTCTGGTCATTTTGCCAAAGAAAGGATGCAGAAAGTCAAAGTTCGAAAAATGTTCATATTCTTCGATCAGCCCGATCCATTCTTTTTTTTTCAGGATGACGGGGGTAGTGATATCTTGTTTTATCACAAGTTCGGGGCTGGATGGAGTATTTCTGGTCAGCGGGCTGGCATTCTTCAATATGCCTTTTAGCGCAAGTTTGCCAAATATCCTACCGATGAAGACTCGATTTAATTTTGACTTTCCTAAAGTCATTTTCTCCCATAATGAACAATGCATTAACATTTGGCGAATGTTTATTTTACCCCATTGAGATTTAGAATTTTCATCAAGGGTATTGATTCTGCAGATCAGTTCAGTTCTTACGTCTTTATCAAATACCGTTTTCATATCTGTTTGAAGTTTTATTTTTTTTAACTAATGTATTTGTATTAATCCGAACTAATGGGGTGTGTTTATGACAAGATCAGGCCTGTTTTAAGCCATAATGCCCTTCGCTTTATAGTACCTGCTTATGATAGCCAGTTATTTCTCTTTTTATTTGTAATTTGTTTAGGTAATTTTCATTCATCAAAAGAATTGTAGAGATGGGAGAATCAGCTCAGTGAACCTGTATTGCGTTTATAATACATTAAATCTTATTGAAAGTAAGTATGATCAATATATTTCAATAAAGGAGTTGGAAGAGGTCTCAAATTACTCTTACAGAAATATTCAGCGGATTTTTAAGTATACTTGTGGAGAGACAATTGGAGCTTATCAGCAAAGACTTCGTGTTGAAAATGCCTATAAATTGATACTTTATACCAAAGAGAGCCTTACGGCCATTGGGCTTAAGGTTGGCTTTGCAAATCTGGCCTCATTTTCCAAAGCTTTTAAACAGCATTTTAATATCTCGCCTAAACAAGCCAAATCAGATAGGGGGCTTCTATTGAATGAAACTAGTATAATCCCAGTTAAATCTGCTATAATGTTAAAGCCAGAAATCATCTATATCCAGCCTACACGGGTCTATTACGAAAGTACTTCTACGCAATATGCAAATGAGGAGATTGAATTATTATGGAACAAGTTTATGCACTATGAATTCCCTGATTATGAAACAGAATATTTTGGGGTTATAGTGGATGAGCCGTTAATAAGGGAAGAATTGAATTGCAGGTATGATGCATGTTCTTCTCAACCCGCTAAGTCTAAAAAGCTTCCTTCAAAAATGATAATGGGAGGCAGGTATGCTCAATTTATTCATGCCGGTAAATATGGGACTCTTGAAGAAACTTATAAAGAGATCTATTCAGGTTGGATTTTTGACTCCGGACTTGAATTCGCGCATACCCCCATCATTGAAAGATATATTAAACATGTTGATAATACAGATAGTGAAGAAGATCAGTTGACAGCGATATTGCTGCCCCTTAAATAAAATTGTCAATTCTGGACAACTTTACAAATATTTATCAGGCTAGTTTTGTCCTATAAAAAAAAGATAATTTATTATGCGTAGAATGGGAATCATATTGATGTTATTACCTGCTGTTTTATTATCATGTACCAAAGGTGGGTTACATGAATCTTCAGTTCCGACTGATACTACTAATACTGTTGTTTATACCATGCCGGAAGAGTCCAGCAGGCATGAAGGAACATGGCTTCAATGGCCTCACCAATATCAGTATGGTACTACTTACCGCGATCGTCTGGATGCAACCTGGGTAGGTTTGACACAGGAACTGGTTCATGGTGAAAAAGTTCATATTGTTGCTTACGATCAGACAGAAAAGGAAAGGATATCCAATTTGTTAAGTACCGCAGGTGTTCAATTGACTCAGGTGGATTTTAAGATTTACCCAACTGACGATTTCTGGGTACGAGACAATGGTCCGATCTATGTAAAAGATAAAAACGGTAATCTTTTTATTGAAGACTGGGGGTTTAATGGTTGGGGTAAAAAAGCTGCTTCATCCAATTGTAATATGATACCAGCTAAAATTGCTATAGATCAGAATATCCAAAAAATCGATCTTAATTCTACTATGGTAAATGAAGGTGGAAGTGCTGAAGTGGATGGTAAGGGAGTTTTAATGGCTTGTAAAAGTTCGATATTAAATGAAAATAGAAACCCTGGTATGACCCAGTTGCAGGCAGAAGCAATATTTAAAAAATATTTGGGTGTCACTAAATTTATCTGGCTTGAAGGTAAAGCTGGCTTGGAAATCACCGACATGCATGTGGATGGGTTCGCAAGATTTGCAAATTCTTCAACAATCATAACAATGAATGATGATGATTTGGATTACTGGCAGGTTCCGCGAGGGGATGTCAAGAAACTATACGCTGCAACGAATAAAAATGAGGTGAATTATACTTTTGTTAAAGTTCCGCTCACTAAAAATGAGGTGATCACTACCTACGGTAAGAATGTTGGAAAGGCGTCGTATATTAACTATTATATTGCTAATAACAGCGTCTTAGTGCCAAATTATAATGATCCTAATGATGTCGTTGCAAATCAAATTATTCAGGGATTATATCCTGATAAAAAAGTTGTTGGGATTGACTGTCGTAATCTATTTGCAAATGGCGGAATGGTTCATTGTGTTACACAGCAGCAGCCTTTGTAAATGAGAAGTTTATTCTGATCGTATTTTGAGAGCTTAAAATTAAAGAGTATACTTACGAGTATACTCTTTAATGCTATGAAACAATCTGTGTTAATCTTGCTGATGCTTTTTTCTGTTCAAGGTTTTGTTCAGCAGAAAATGAACCTTGACCTGAAAAAATAATTGGACAATAAAAAACAGCTTGTTGCTCCGACTATCAGTCCTGATGATTTTTATGCGCGATTAGCTGCCCACGGATTTCACCTTCAGGGAATTTCACTGAGCTCATATTGAGATATAATTTATTACTTAGCAATGCTTTTTCAGCACGGATATTTAGAACTAATTTCCCATGAAGAGGGGAGGAGAATTTTATCCCTTCTTTTTTGAGATTTGCTATTAAGCGGCCTAATTGGATCAAAGATCCCTGATTTA
Organism: Pedobacter sp. PAMC26386; assembly: GCA_014302835.1. Lineage (GTDB taxonomy): Bacteria > Bacteroidota > Bacteroidia > Sphingobacteriales > Sphingobacteriaceae > Pedobacter. Next base: position 3,230,980 of record CP060294.1, on the reverse strand, counting down.
AGTTAATATGATTCGGCTGGATTCCCTTAAAATTAATATCGTAAATTAGTGTCCTGCTCGTTTTTGTGTAAGTTGCAAAAAGGTTTCCGGAAGCTTTTGAACCTGATTCTGTATTGTTTACATTAACCTGTGCAGTGATGTCATATGGTGATTCCTCTTCTCCTGGTAATTCCTCAAATTTTCTTCTGCAAGAATGAATTATTACAATAATACAGCATAATAAACCAAATATTAATATTGTTCTTTTTAGAATATTTCTGTTAGACTTGTTTAATCTTTTCATCAGCATAAAAACTATTAGGATATTATCGCTTATAAAATCTACCTGGAAAAGCCCGTAGATTTTATAAACAAGACATTGAATTGGTTTAAAGGTCCTATAATTTTTTCGTCTTTTTTGTAGAAATGGAAATGTGCATCAATTATTTGCATCAATCTAATGATTAGGCAAGGTAAGTGGCACAAGGCAGGGAGTGATTTTTATCGCTGCTCCCCGCTTATGATATCTTTCTTATCCCAATTTAGTTCTTACACGTTCCAGGAGTGCTTTAGTTTTCTTTACGCCCTCATCTTCAGATAACCCCGTTCCTTCATATTCGATACCCACAATACCTGACCATTTTGCTGCTTTTATAATTTCAAACATGCGGGTATAATCAATGTCTCTTTCTTCACCATCTTCTTTGAAATTATTGGTTTTTGCGCTTATACCTTTAGCATAAGGTATCAATTCTTCTACTCCGAGGTATTTATCATATTCGTTATCCGCACTGATTTTGAAATTTCCCAGATCGGGAAGAGTTCCGCAATAGGGATTATTTACTGCTTTTATAACCGAAGACAGCCATTTGCCGTTAGATGAATAACTGCCATGGTTTTCTACTATTATATTGATGTTATTTTTCTTACCGTATTCACTAAGTTTCCCAAGTCCCTCAATAGCTGCAGTTTTTACTGCTTCGGCACTTCCATTACCTGCAGCATTTACACGGATAGTCTTGCAACCCAAAAATTTGGCAGCATCGACCCACTTATAATGGTTTTCTACAGCAATTAACCTTGCTTTATCATCTAAGTCTCCCAAATGTCCTTCTCCGTCAATCATGATCAGGTGATTTTGAATTCCTTCGCTATCGGTTCTGTCTTTGAGTTCCTTTAAATATTTCCGGTCAGTCTCCTTCTTCTTGAAAAACGGACTTACATATTCTACTATGTGGATGTCAAATTCTTTTTTCGCTTTCAATGGAAAATCCATATTACTTAGCTTTCCGTCAAAAAGAGATTTGTGAAATGACCATTGTGCAAGAGAGATTTGAAAAAACTCTTTTTTGTCTAAGGCAAATGCTTCTAAAGGAATGATGGATGAAATTCCTGCTGCTGCAGTTAAAACTCCCAGGTCTTTAATGAAATTTCTACGGTCTGTTGTTCTCATTTAATTTATGGTTGGTTTAGTGTCGAATAGTACAAGATACTAATTTCCTTAAAGTTTAAAGAAGAAGAACAGGCTTAATAAATGTATTTTATTTTTTACATTATAGGTAGTTGAACGAGGCTGTTATTTTAATTTTTTGCATTTATAGCCTTGATTTTTAATTAGTTCAATGATTTGTTTATGGCTTAACTGATACGAGATAATTCTTAAAACACAATCTTCGTCATCCATATCCACATTCCATTGTTCTATGTGTTCATTTTTGTCCAGAGTAAGCTGCAAAGCCTGTTTATCCTGCTTAGATTTGATATCCGTTTTAAAAAGCAGGATATGATCGAAGTTTTCTTTTTTCATTCTATTAATAATATTGGTTTTCCAGTTTTAGCTGTCTAAAGGGAGTTCCTGATGCTGGCATTGATATTATATTTCCGTTTAATCTGCTTTTTAATGGTAGGACAATCTATTTGAGTATTACCCTTACGCAGTACTCAGATTTGCTTTTCAAACAGGTGATGGAGATAGATTTTAATTATTTAACAGTAATTAAAATCTACATTAGACAGTCTGTTTACAAGGAAATGGCCGTTCTGTGAAAAATCTGCTGGTTAAATTCAAGGAAGGGAAGGAGGTACTAATTAAATTAAAAAAATATCCATTTGAAAAATGGTATTGCAGCACACGAAGAGATCGTTATTGAAGATGTTGGTGTGATGCAGCAATTGAGTTGCAGTATCTTCAGAGCAGACAATAGAAAGCTAAAGCAATCCCGCATACAAGGGCTGTGTACAGGATTACTTTAGATGAAGGCCGTGGTGGTAACTTTATGTTTTAATATATATAGATATCTTTATGTCTATATATAACTTTCTGATTTACACGTTGTATTCCTTTTCTATCACAGATAAAATCAGTTCTTTTACCGTAACCCCTCTTTGCGCACCAAGTATTTTTAGTGCCTTTAATGCGCTTTTTTTTAGTCGTAAAGGGTAGGTAACTATATCATCATCTGGTTCAGAGGTTTGTTTTCCTCCTTTTGAAATAATATCTTTTGATGGAGAATTGAATAGAGCAGATACACCGCCTAAGTTTTTATTGTTATCCTCGATATCGCCTAAATTTTTCTTTGCCATGACCTTATATTTTAATTAAAATTTCATCTGTTAGACTTGAATAATCTAGTGCACCATTGGATGCAGGAGCATATTCAAAAACATCTATTCCTTTCAGCTGTGCTTCTACCAATGCTACATTTATCCTGATAGAAGTATCAAACAGCTTATCATTGAAGTACTTTTTGATACTCTCGGTAATTTGTTCGGTGATGATTCTTCTCGGGTTTATCTTAGTTAAGAAGACTCCACCAATCGTAAGATTTTCATTGTAGTGCTTTCTGACGTCAGAAATGATTGATACTAAGCGATCTATTCCTCTGTAGGCGAAATATTCAGCTTCTAACGGAATCATAACCGTATGGGCTGCTACTAGTGCATTTACAGTTAGCATTCCTAAAGCAGGAGCGCAGTCTATTAATATGTAGTCATATTTTCCTTCAACAGCCTTTAGTAATCTTTTGAGAATGGTTTCTCTTCCAAGTCTGGAAACCAACTCAATTTCTGCTCCTAGTAAATCTAATGAAGAGGGTACGATATCTAAATATTCGGAAATTGATTCAATTGGAAGAGCTGTATCATCTTTTATACTATCATAAATTGAAATTTTAACGTCTCTGAGTCCTAATCCTTCTGTTAAGTTTGATTGAGGATCAATATCAACAAGCAGCGTCTTTTTTTTAGCGCGAGCGAGGCCAGCGCCAATATTCAATGTTGATGTTGTTTTTCCTGTACCTCCTTTGTGGTTTATAATAGCAATAATCTTCATATCAATATGTCTTTGTATAAAGATGCAATGATACTAAGATGTATTGATATCTTAGCATCATTGCATCTGTTTTTATTAATGAATAACTTGAATACTAAAATTCAGATAGACTCTATGTGCATAAAAACTATTGCAGGACAATTTTATCAGCTTTTATTAAGTTGTTTTACGTGGTGTATAGATGTCTATGTATAAATAAATATAGATATCTTGATGTCCATATATGCCTTATGTTTGGGTGGGAGTATTAGGAGATATAAAGATGTCTTTAAATGTTGATGTCTTTGTGTCTGGAATGTTTTTTTTATGTTGCAGAAAGAAGCTGACAATCATAAACTTAAAATTATGATGAAAATATTGTATGCATATGATTGGGTATGTGGAAAGGAATTCACAACAGAGGATCTAAGTGATTCTGATCAGAATTTTTTAATCTGTGCTACAGCAAAAAAAATGACGCTGATGTTCATGGAATGTCCTGAGTGTGGCATTATGTTTTCTTATAACACAGTGAGTGGTGAAAGTCGTGCTTCCCATCTGATCAATCCTAATAAAAAGGTGCCTGTACTACACAAAACTTTAAAAGAGTTCAATGCAATATTAAAGAAGGATAAACAAATCTGACCTTATCGGATATTATCAAATATTAATTATTGCCTGTTTTAATCTTTACCGGATAAATTTATAGGAACCCGAAATTTCTTTACAATAGTCTTTGGGACCTCAACTTTTGACTGAAATAACCGGAAAGAATAATCGTAAGAACAGCGATTATAATCAGTGAAATTCCAAGAATAAGATTCTTTGTTATCGCCTCATTGAAAGCCCAAATGCCTACTCCTACAGCTACTAAGGGTTCTAATGCTCCAAGTATGGCAGTAACCGTAGAGCCTACATATTGTACTGCAAATATCATTGCAACGCAGGATATTGCTGTGGTTGGCAGTGCCAGTAAAGTCAGGTCAATGAGTGATCTGGTATCCGGTAGCGGTTGTAATCCAGTGGCCATTTGTGTTTTTATAAGAAAGAAAACGGCGCTAAAAGACATTACATAAAGGGTAAGCTTATATCCTGACATCAATTGTATCCTTGATTTGTTGACTGCTACAATGTAAATAGCATAACAAAGTGCGGAGAGTAAGATAGTACCTATTCCTAATGGATTCAGTGTAATTCCACTTTCACTTTTATATAAAAGTGAAACACCAAGAAAAGAAATCAAAATGGAAACCATGGTGATTATACTTATCTTTTCTCTAAAAAAAACGCCCATTAAAATTGCAACAAATACGGGATACAGAAATAAAATAGTGGAGGCCGTACCTACACCCAGATAGTCATAGCTTACAAATAAATATTGTGCGGATAAACCATATAGTGTTCCAAGTATAGCCAATGGAATCAATTCTCTTCTTGACACGGAAAAAGATTCTTTTTTAAACAGCATGAATAGTGCTATCAAGAAAGATGCACAAGCAAAACGATAACATAGAAGCGAATCATGGGAAATCCCTTTGCGCATTAAGGGCAAGGCAAATAATGGAATAAGGCCAAATGTTGCAGATGAAATACATCCCCAAAAATAGCCTTTGACTTTCAGTTTCATTGAAATGTGTGGTTAAGGTTTATCAATGTCAGAATTGATAATGGAAGATATTAATTTTAGGGTGCATGTAAAGAGCAGCTGAAGTCTTGGAATTAAATATGATATTTTGTTGACTATTCTTTCTCTAAGAAAAATACAAATGAGAAACAGTGCAAGTATATTTTATGCTATCGTCTTGTTTAAGGAATTAGACTGGTCAGAGCTTAATGTTTGTATGGTGCTAATTTTCCATCTTTGAAAGTCAGGGACAACGAATAAGGATAATTATATTCTCTGTTTTTTTTCTCCCAATTCGGTGCATTTTTTAAAACCCTCATCACTTCCCGGCGCGTAAGTTCAGATAATTGGTTACTTAATGCTAAGTTAGCTAGAGAACCGTCTTTCTTTACTGTAAAAGAGATAATTAATCTACCGTTTATTGAATTTGGAACTTTACAGTTTTGAACAAGATAATGATGTAAAGACGTTAATTCTTTATTTGATGCAGGAAGAGTGATTACCCCCAATCTTATTCCTTTATCACAATCTGGCTTGGTTTCTTTTGGAACGATTTTACCTTGTAACCCTGTTTGTGCACTTGTTTCCTGCCAGGCGGCACCAAAACCAATAAATAACATAGCGGTAATAGTCCATTTTTTCCAAATGGATTTGTGAATTTGATCTGGAGCAGCCAATTGATCAGATGTAAATCTGCCACATACGTTATTATTATTATCCTGCATTATCCTGATAAAATATGCAGTTTTCTTATCTGTCAAATCATATACTTTTTTTTGACAGGTATTGCAGAACCGGCCTTCTTCACCATCGGATTCCATTTTATCCCAGTTCTCCTTACATATAAAGCTCAGGTCAGCATTGTTGATTTTCTTTTCCATAGTTATTATGCTTAAACTATGGATGCATAAAGTTTGAAATTTCCATACGACATCAGGCTTTTATAAAGCAGAACCGGAATTTGATTGATTATTTTAAATTATTTGTTCATTTAATAGCTGAAGTGGATATAAGTTTACATTTTTGTTGGAATTTCGAGTATCAGGAGATCTTATTCTCTGATAATCATTCGCCATCAGATTAAACCATAAAAATTGAAACAATTAAACGAAAAACCAGAAGAGAATAAGCTCAAAAGGGGGTTGCAAAATAGGCATATCCAGCTGATAGCTCTCGGAGGTGCCATAGGAACTGGCTTATTTTTAGGCATTGGCCCTGCAGCCGTATTAGCAGGCCCGTCTGTGATTCTGGGATACGCATTAGCTGGTATCATTGCATTCTTTATCATGCGCCAATTGGGCGAAATGGTTGTAGAAGAACCGGTATCAGGTAGTTTTAGTCATTTTGCTTATAAATATTGGGGACCATTTGCTGGATTCGCTTCTGGTTGGAACTATTGGGTACTTTATATCCTGGTTAGTATGTCCGAATTAACGGCAATTGGTATATATGTACATTTCTGGTGGCCGGCAATCCCTTTATGGTCATCCAGTCTTTTCTTTTTTCTGGCGATTAATGCCTTAAATCTAACATCCGTTAAAGTTTATGGTGAAGCTGAGTTTTGGTTTTCTATTGTAAAAGTAGTAGCCATAATCGCTATGATTGTTTTTGGTGTTTATTTACTCATAAGTGGAGATGGTGGTGAACAGGCCAGTATACAAAATCTGTGGAATGATGGTGGGTTTTTTGCAAAGGGTTTATTGAGTTCAGATGGCAAAGGAGGTTTCCAGGGTTTGTTTTCGGCAATAGCCTTGATTATGTTTTCTTTTGGCGGATTGGAATTAATTGGAATTACTGCTGCCGAAGCAGAACAACCTGAAAAAACAATACCGAAAGCAACTAACCAGGTAATTTATCGTATCCTGATTTTCTATGTGGGTGCATTAGTGATCCTTTTTTCGTTATCACCCTGGAAAAATATTACTACAGATAGTAGTCCTTTCGTAATGGTTTTCGATAGTCTGAAGGGGTTCCAGTTCAACCTTTTTGGCAATACCATTTACTTTACCAAAGTTATTGCCAATATCCTTAATATGATAGTTTTAACTGCTGCATTATCTGTTTATAACAGTTGTGTTTACAGTAATAGCCGGATGCTTTTTGGATTAGCAGAACAAGGGAATGCACCAGCATTTTTGTCGAAACTGAATAAAAACCATGTACCATTAAGAGCAATCTTTGCATCAGGTGTTTTTGTAGCTATATGTATTGTTATCAATAAACTGATGCCAGAAAAAGCATTGGAAATTTTGATATCACTTGTTGTATCATCGTTGATGATTAATTGGTTGATGATTACGACTACCCATTTAAAATTCAGACAAAGAAAGCGCGTGGAGGGGGTCAAAACGAAATTTCCATCTTTTATCTATCCTTTGTCGAATTATATCTGCCTGGTCTTTCTGACAGGTATCTTAGTGATTATGTGGATTACCGGATTAAAAGTATCTGTTGAATTGATTCCAGTATGGCTAATACTTTTATATCTCTGTTATTTAGTAGTTAAGAAGGGTAAAGAAAAGCAGATGTAGAATTTGTTTAGTAAACAAACGAGGACAATCAATTGAAATACAGTAGCGTTAATTGAAATACCTCCATAAAGTATCTAACTTTATGGAGGTTTTTTTTATAAAGAATCAAATTAATTGGTCATGTTTTAAATGAAAAAATAAGAGACAAAAGGGCTTTGTTTTAGTAACGGATGCGTAAGTAGTCGGTGTTGGAAAGGTGTTGGTAAGGCTCTGACCCTTTCCAAGACCGACTACTTACGCACTAGTGAGGGTATTAAGACGGTTTCATCTGTTTAATAATTGAGAATTTTATGAATTATAAGGTTTGAAATATATTGACAACCCGCGTTTCTATTTCAGTATATCGTCAACTCAATATTTGTGAATTGGTAACAAATATGGTTATATTTTCAATTGACCTACCATTTTCATCCGCGTTCCAAACGGTATGAGATTTTCTTAAATTGCCAAAAGAAGAACCGTAAATCTTAATGTTGTTTTCGTTATTTGCATCGGGTAGTGCTATTCTGAATAACAATCGATTGACACGCGGAAGTAATATAAATCTTCTATGTTTCTTTAATAATACCAATCGGTATATATTTGTTCTGTGAATAAGCCATACTCAAAAGCAGAGCATACCAGAAATTTTATTATTGAGAGTTCAGCAGTGATCCTTAATAAGAAGGGTTTTGCGGGTACATCTTTGAGTGAGAACCCTCCATTGCACCTGCCGATCGTAAAAGATGCTGTTTTATCATTTAGAAATAACAGAGATAAAGTCTCAGCAGAAATTGCAACCTGGGAAGAAGTATACAGGAGTACTGATCATCTAAAAAATTAATCGTAAAAAAAATGAAACTAAGAAACAATACAATCCTGATATCCGGTGGAACTGCCGGTATTGGATTTGAAATCGCGAAATTATTGGTAGCAAAAAACAATCACGTAATCATTACTGGCCGTGATCAGAAACGTCTTGATGCTGCGGTTGCTAAACTGGATAATGTTACGGGGATATTATTCGATACCACAAAAGAAGAAGAAGTGGATCAATTAGTTAGCAAAATAAGTAAAGACTTCCCTCAACTGAATATGGTCATTAATAATGCTGGTCTGGCCTATGCATATGATGCTATTGGTGGACAAAAGTCGTGGGAAAAAGCTGGAGAAGAAATGAATACTAATTATATTTCATTGATCCGTTTGACAGAAAAATTGCTCCCGCACTTAATCAGTAAAGAAACAGCTGCTTTAGTGAATGTGAGTTCAATCGTTGCTATTGCACCAAACGCCAATGTACTAACTTATAGTGCAAGTAAGGCAGCAGTACATTCTTATACAGAAGGATTGCGACTGTTATTGAAAGATACTTGTGTTAAAGTATTTGAATTGATGCCGCCTCTGGTGAATACTGAATTTTCTAAAGAAATAGGGGGAGAAGAACGTGGTATTCCGGCTTTGCAGGTTGCGGAAGAATTTGTGGAAGCACTTAAAACTGATCAGTATGAAATTCATGTTTGTGTTACAGCACAAATATTTGAATTGGCAAGGACCTCTCCTCAAGCTGCTTTGTATGCATTAAATAGATAAGAAGGCCAGTTGGTATTTTTTTTAAACGATAAAGCCCATTCTTAATATATAGGAATGGGCTTTATCGTTTAAAAAAAAGACTTCATTTACTTTGTTGGTGTCTTCAGTCTATATCTGATACCTGCATTGACATAGAAATTGCCTCCTAGTTTATTAAAAGCAACGTCGTCATACATATGTTTTAAGCCACCTTCATTAAAACTATAGTTTCTCAGGAACATATAACCACCACCCAAAACAAAATCAAAGTGTTTACTTTTCCATTTATTTTCTAGTCCTAATGGGAGTTCCATGTAGTTCAGGTAACGTTTTTGAGGATCATTTTTATTTTCTGTATCATAAATCATATTCCTGAACTTGAAGGCTAGCTTGAGTTCCATTTTCTTTGTCACATCGTAAGCAGCGCTGACTTCAGTTGGGATATCAACATTGAATTTAAGTTTGCCATCTGTTTGGAAATGTACAGCAAAGGCAGGGAAAAGCATTGGAGCGTTCAATGCGTTGACAACAAAACCTCCAAATCCTATTGAAAACCTAGGGCTATAGGTCTTAATGAAGAGTACACCACCATTTACAAACAGGTCATGAACATCTACTTTTTTGAGATCAGAATTGACCCCCGCAGATAATATATTGAGCATCCCCCAATTGTTGCCCATAGAGCGAAAATAACTAACACCGAGCTGTGAACTCAATAGTTTTTCGGGCATAACATCTTTTTCACTGACTTTATTGGACATTTGAGTATAACTTCCATCTATAAATCCTGTCCAGCGGCTTAGTCTTTTTGTAACCGGATCAACCTTGTCTGAGATTAGAAAACTATAACCCAGGTCAATCCTTTTTTGAGTTTTTTTTGTGTCTTCCAGGTCCCCGTCTTTCTGTGTATATTTACTTTCCGGGCTATAGGTCACATTAATTTCTAAGGTATTGGGCGGTGAAAATTGTGCAACAACGCTTTTTCCTGATAAAATCAAAAGAAGGATAAGTAATTTCTTTAGTGTTTGAATTTTCTTGAACATACAATTTCTATATGGGGGTTAAGTATTATTTATGTGTTTAATATTTTCTCTTGTTCGGATTTATGACAACGTGTTTGAGTTATACCCTGATGTCATTTTTAATTTTATTTTGCAATGGCGTCTGGAACGACAAGTTTGTGAGCTGAAATGGTGTTGCTTCTTCCTACAAGCTGTAGATAATGTCTACAATTGGAAACAGTCTAAATAATTCAAATCGCTTATACCGAACGTTTTAATCTCTTTTTAATCTGTGGAGCAGAAATTGCTATTGTGCTACTTTAATAACTTGCTCATTACTTAAAGATTTTGTGTTCAGATGAAAAGAAACCCTTTACCGTACTTCGTATTTTTACTCGCCCTGGTATTCACTACCAAGTTTGCTCATGGCTCTGCCCATGAAAATAAGCTATCCCGTTTCAGGTTTGTTTATTTCCAAACTGATACGATTCCTAAAGATTCGATAAAGAAAGATTCCCTGAAAAAGGGGGCAATCAAAAAAGATTCAATCAAACCTGCTATAATACCCTTGGTTTCCCCAGTTAAAGCTACTCAGGACTCTAGTATTAAAACTGTAAAAGACTCTTCAAATAGTAAAACTGTACAGGATTCGGTTAGTGGTAAAGTTGCCGATGCGACAGGACCTTTGATTGGTGTTGTAATTACCGTAAAAGACGGGAAAGAAAAAACATTGACTAATGCAGGTGGAAATTATAGGATCGCGGCCGGAGATAAGGCCGTTCTGATTTTTAACTATATGGGTTTCAAACCTAAAATAGAACCGGTAAATGGTCGTTCTGTGATTAATGTAGTCCTTCAAACGGATTCAAAAGTACTCGATGAAGTCCAGGTTGTGGCCACAGGATATGGAACCGTTAACAGGGCAAAATTAACCAGTTCGGTTTCAAGTATCCAGGCAGATCAGCTTAAAAATGATGTGCTTCCTACCATTACCCAGGCTATTCAGGGTAAAGCAGGAGGCGTCCAGGTTACCCAAAAATCAGGATCTCCAGGGGGTGGACTAAATATCCGTATCCGCGGAACAACCTCTATCAATGCGGGCTCTGACCCATTATATGTTGTTGATGGAATTCCTGTAAACAGTACAACAAATTTTACAGGTGGAAGTGATTTTAACTTTGGAGGGGGAACGCAGGGAATTAATATCCTTGCGTCTATTAATCCTTCTGACGTACAATCTGTTGAGATTTTAAAGGATGCGGCTTCTTCATCAATTTATGGTGCAAGAGCAGCTAATGGTGTAGTGCTGATTACTACCAAAAAAGGTCAGCCGGGCACAAGTACCTTCAGTTTTAATGCATACGAGGGATTCTCTCAGGTGCCAAATGAACGGAGGTATAAAATGATGAACACGACAGAATATCAGGATTATATGAAGGATTACTATAAATACCTTCTTGATGCCAATGGCAATTCTACACCTGTTCCGGCAGGAGTTCTGGCGAATCCAAATATCAGCACAGACTGGCAGGATAAGATTTTTAGAACTGCACCTACCCGCAATTACGAATTATCGGCACGTGGCGGATCAGAAAAAACACAGTATTATACTTCTGTAGGTTATATGAAACAGGGTGGTGTGTTATTAAATTCTAATTTTAGCCGTATAAGTGCGAGGTTCAATCTGGATCATCAGCATAGCGATAAATTAAAATTCTCTACCCGTGTAAATCTGACGAGAGCGCTGAATGATCGTGTACAAGAAGAAAACTCTAAAGAAGGGTCAACCAAGAACGGTATTTTTGTTGCACCAAACCTACCTGTTTACAACCCGGACGGAAGTTACGCTTACGATCAGGTGAATACCAGTCGTGAAAACCCGGTTGCGATGCTGCTTTTACCAGTTAACAATTCGCAAACCTTCAGAGTGCTTGCAAGTGGTTCTGCCGAATATAAAATTATCCCTGAACTGACTTTAAAGACCAGCTTTGGGGCAGATTTAAGTTTTATTGATGAAACTTTCTTTATGCCTCCAAATGGTATCCGTTCATTTGCCGCGCAAGGAGGAATTGGAGCGCAGAGAAATACAAGAGATCAATTGTGGATTAATGAAACTACGCTGAATTATCAGAAATCTTTTGGTAAGCATCATATTGATGCCCTTGCTGGAGCCTCGGTACAGCAATCACGTATACAATTTGTGGATGCACGACGTTCTAACTTCCCTTCTAATGATATAGAATATATCTCTGCCGGTGGAACAATTACAGGTGCAAATTCCTTTCCTGAAGAATGGAGTATTGCTTCTGCTTTTTCAAGAGTAAATTATGATTATAAAGGAAAATACCTTTTAACTGCAAACTTCAGAGTTGATGGATCTTCACGTTTTGGTACAAACAGCCGCTATGCTACTTTCCCTTCGTTTGGAGCTGCATGGCGTGCTTCGGATGAAGATTTTCTGAAAGGAAATAAGGTCATCAGTAATCTTAAAGTCAGAGCCAGCTGGGGAATCACAGGAAACCAGAATATTCCTAATTATGCCAGCTATTCTTTATATAGCGGTAGTAATAACTATCTTGGTAATACTGGTTATGTACCTAATGTACTGGGTGATAAAAACCTGAAATGGGAGACCACAAAACAACTGGACTTTGGATTAGATGTGGGCTTGTTGAACAATCGTATCTCTTTACTTGCAGATTATTATATTAAAAATACTTCCGATCTGCTTGTTGGTATTTCTATCCCATCAAGTTCAGGATTTCAAACCCGTTTTACCAATGTAGGTAAGATTCAGAATAAAGGATTTGAATTTGAATTATCTACTCAGAATCTGGTTGGTGCATTTAAATGGAATACCTCTTTTAATATGTCCTTCAACAGAAATAAAGTTGTTTCATTGCCAGGCGGAGAGCTTGCAGGTGGTGTTGGAAATCTGAATATTGCCAGAGAAGGCTTGCCTTTAGGTACATTCTATGGCTGGAAAATGTCTGGTGTAAATCCTCAGACTGGTCTGATTGATTATGTGAAACAGGATGGTAGCCTTGGTGCACCAACTGATCCGAAAGACCGGGTAGTTATTGGTAATCCTAACCCAGATTTTTATGGTGGTATCACCAACACCTTTCAGTACAAAAATTTTGACCTGAGTATTATGGGGCAATTTTCTTATGGGAATGATGTTTTTAACTATAACCTGGCCTCAGGATTGGATGGAAGTAATAAAACCAGTAACGGTTTTGTAGACTGGAACAGACGCTGGAGAAATCCTGGAGATATTACAGATGTACCACGTCCAACACCAGGTAGTCTGGATAACACCGCAATCTCTGATCGTTTTGTTGAGGATGGTTCTTTCTTCAGGTTACGCAACATTACGTTCGGGTATACCTTAAGTGATAAAGTTTCACAAAAATTGAAAATAAAAAGCCTGCGTGTCTATACCACAGTACAAAATGCTTTCGTATTTACTAAGTACCGTGGTTATGATCCTGAAGTAAGTTCTAACCAGGGAGGTGCTAATCAGGGGCTAATTTATGGCTACGATTATGGTAGCTATCCGCAGCCTAGAATAATTACCGCTGGTATCAATTTAACTTTTTAAGAATAATCCTATAAACAGATCACAATGACGATTTCCAAATATATATTAATAGCAGCCGTTTCCTTAAGCTTTACATCCTGTAAGAAATTCCTGGATAAGGAGCCGATTGCACAGATTACACCAGAGAATATTTTTACTTCACAACAAGGGGCACAATCTGCTGTGATGGGTGTATACAGGACGCAACTCAGTTCTTTCTCTTATGGGCAGTCACTGGTAATTGTTCCTGAATTTTCTGCGAAACATGTTAACCATGTAGCCAGTTATCCAGAGTATGTTGATTTTAAGACAAACACAATCCGTATTGATAATCCATGGACGCAAAATATATGGGTTGCTGCCTATGCTGCAATTAATGCGGCCAATAATGTAGTCGTAAAAGTGGCTGTCATGCCGGAGAGTGCAATTGCACTGGATAAAAAACAGCAATTTGTAAGAGAAGGTAAGTTTGTAAGAGCTTTAAACTATTTTAATTTAGTCAGGGCATTTGGTGATATTCCTTTAATTCTGACCCCTACCAGCGAAAATGACAATCTTAAAGTGCCACGTAATACTGTAGCAGAGGTTTATAAGCAGATTATAGCTGACTTGAAGGATGCTGTTAACTTGCCAAACAGTTATGCCAGCGTTGCAGAGACTAAAGGCAGAGCTACAGGTAATGCCGCTAAAGCACTTTTGGCTAAAGTTTACCTGTATAATGGAAGTACAACAAATAACTACGCAGATGCAGCCAGATTAGCACAGGAAGTTATTTCAACTGGTGGCTTTTCTATGCCAGATGATTTTTCATCGATATGGAAAACAAAAAATACTTCAGAATCAATTTTTGAACTCCAGTTTGATGCACAGGCGACTAATGCACTGGCTGCGGTAAGTAATCCAAACCCATCTGTACTATTTTATGCAGAAGGAAAGTCTATTGCATATTTATATGAAACTGCAGATAAGAGAGGCTTATTTACGGTGTATAAGAATACCCCGGAAGATGCAAGATACTATATTGGTAAATATAGAATCTTCAGCCCGGCCATTCAGAATTTCCCAGTTATTCGTCTGGCAGAAATCTATTTAATCCATGCTGAAGCTCAGGCACGTGTAGAGGCTACAGTTAGTGCTGCTGCTTACGCTTCCTATAAAAAGGTACGTGACCGTGCTGGTATTACCACTCCTGATATTTCTACGTTTACTTCTGTTCCGGCGTTTGTAACGGCTATTCAGCATGAAAAACGTGTAGAAATGATGTTTGAAGGAGAAGCTTGGTTTGATTACTGTAGAACAGGTTTAGCTTTAACAGAAATGATGAGTAAAGCAGATCCTAATTATTTTTTGTATCCAATTCCGGATGCTGAACGCAGAAATAATCCTTCATTAACACAGAATAAAGGTTATTAGGCTGGTTAAGAGATTGATAAAATGAAGAAAGAGACTAAACGTCTCTTTCTTCATTTTATAGCAAAAATAGCAGTAGCCTGTAAATCAGTGTCATTGGAGTCTCACACCAAAATTTAAAACTCATAGAATTGTAACTCTTTTGGGATGGTATTGCTGTTTAAATAGATTAAATGCATATTTAAGAAAGAATTAGCCATTATATTATGTTAGGAGAATTAATCGAAAAGGAATCAATAGACGTTAGTGAATTTATAGCTGCTGGTGAAAACCATATAGAAGAATTTAGAGATAAACTCAATGCTGCTCAGCGTTTAGGCAATGAATTCAAGTCAAAAGCAGATATTACATTTAACACAAAGTTTGGCCCAAAAACTGTGAATACAACAGTATGGTCAGTTACTGAACAGTATATTCAACTGAAAAACGGAATACATATTCCTTTAACTAGTTTGATCGATATAGATTTTTAAATCAGGCCACAATTTGTGGCAGTAATAAAAGCTGCATGGTAGTTTATCTGCTGTGTAGCTTTTATATTTTATATCAAAAAAATATCAGAACTTAAAGGTCTGAATTTTAACGTGCTCATGAAAAAAAATCCTTTTATCAGTTTGGCAAATAGCCTGGTTCTTTTAAGATATTCAGTAGCATTTATATTTCTTGCCCATGCTACAATTCGTGTAACAGACGGTACTGTAGAACGCTTTGGTGGTTTTCTGAATAGTAAAGGGTTTGTTTACGGTACGTCCATTGTCTGGATGATTACTGCTTATGAGCTGATAGGAGGGGTGCTCCTGGCACTAGGATATTTTACAAAATGGCTGAGTGCTGGTTTTATGGGAATTATACTCATGGGAATTGTAATCATTCATGCCGAAAAGGGGTGGTTTGTCGGGGAGCATGGAGATGGAGGGTCGGAGTACAGTTTTATTTTGGTTATGGCGCTAATTGTGATTGCTGCAGCCGGCAAAAATGCAGCTATAGCTGAAAAATAACTAGTGTGAAATTCCAGATTTATTGGAATTCTTTTCCTCAATCCATAAAGACATATACTTTGTACTGTTTGCCGTATGGAACTGTAAAATCTGTCCGAAGAAATTATGGTTACGATGTGTTTTTAAATTCAAAGACAATTTGCTAAGAGCTTCCACAAATGAATTTGTGAATCGTGATTTCCCATAGCGCTCATTAATTATCCTGATTCCGTTTTGCTGTGCTTTTAACCACAATGTTTTATTCTGATATAGCTTCACTGCCTGATCGATAAAAAGCTCGAAATCATCTTCTATGGCTCCGTTCCAATCAAAAATCCCTCTCATCGCCTCTGCCCCTATAGTAGTTGTGACGCAAGGAGTGCCCACTTGCATCGCATCAATAAATTTACCTTTCACTCCAGCACCAAACTGAATTGGTGCAAGGAGTATTTTATGCTTTGCTATAACTTCACGGGCCTCCTTTGCCCGGCCATGGACAATGAAGTTTTCTTTTTCATGATGTAACTGCAACACTTTCTGACTGGAATATGAGCCATAGATGTCAAGTTTTGCAGTAGGGATTTTTTTTCTTAATACAGGCCAGATCTTTGTTTTTAATAGCTGTAAAGTATTCCAATTAGGTTCGTGTAGAAAATTACCAATAAATACAAAACCTTCCCGTTCTTCAAAATCAATCCAGTTTTGAGTATCGTTTTCTGTAAGTTCCTCTTCTAAAAAGGGTAAATAATAAATTATAGAAGGATCGATATGAAACTGCTCTTGTAGGATATTCATTTCAATTTCTGAGATAAGTAAGGAAAGATCACATCTTAATATTGCAGCAATTTCACGTTTGGCCAGATCAGTAAACAACTCAATTGGTCCACCTGTTTTTATCACTTGCTGGCGGGCATGACGTAAAAAATGAAGATCTTCCGTATCTAATATTCTGAGTGCATCCGGACATTCCTGCTGCACTCTCCATCCATATTGTTCCTCAACCATAAAGCGATCGAAAAGGACAATATCAGGGGTTATTTTCTTCAAAAAGCTGTTAAAACCAGTGTCATTTAATTTGATTTCCTGTTCTATGACGCCTAAACTTTTCAAATCGAAGCTAAAATCACTTTTTGAGGCTGCTGAAGCAAAGATTACCTTGTATCCCTGAGCAATAAATAAACTGATTAACTGAATTATTCTCGTGCCTGCAGCCGATGAAGTAGGTTCAGGCCATACCAATCCAATTACCAGGATGCTCTTTTTAGTCATTTCTTTAAAATTTATGCAAAATAGATGTTTTTAATACAGAATCTTTAAAGCCTGTTCAAATTTAGATATCTAAATTTAAACAGGCCCTTAAACAAACGATTATTCGTAATTTTGGCAAACAAGAATTTTATTAATAACCTCATGCTTGGATTAAAATTATTAACAGACCCGCGTTGGGCAAATATTGCTGAATCGAATTTAGAAGAGATCCTGACTGATCACGCCTGGTGTGAACAAAAAGCAGCAACAAATGCGATTACGCTGATTGCGAATAATTCCGAGCACATGGATCTGGTTGAAGAATTGACAGCTATTGCTATTGAAGAAATGCAGCATTTTCAAATGGTTATTGAGATTATCAAAAAACGCGGTTACACTTTGGGCCGTGAACGCAAAGACGATTATGTTGGCCGTTTAGTGAAATTTAGCCGCAGAGATGGAAGCAGGAATAATGCATTCATTGACCGTCTTTTATTTGCAGCAATGATAGAAGCAAGGAGCTGTGAACGCTTTCGTATATTGTCATTGAATATCAAAGATAAGGAATTAGCTCAGTTTTATCATGACTTAATGGTTTCAGAAGCCGGACATTATGCCACGTTTTTAAATTTTGCCCGTAAATATACCATTGATGTTGACGTCGATAAAAGATGGAAAGAATGGTTGGAATTTGAAGGTGAACTGATTCAAAGTTTCGGCAACAAAGAGGCTATCCATGGCTAGTTATGCCATGCTTTAATTTCAAACGTTTGAAAAGCCGGATCAAACGTTTGTGTTTCTGAATTATTGAATATCAGAAAACATAAAAGATAATAAAACGAGTAATTTCCATTGTCGAACCTATAATAGACAAGGCGTAAAAACATACAATCTCTCTGGATTGTCGTTGAATCTTTTATGATTAATTAAAGCACCCAATGAATTTGAAAATTGTTTTTAGTATCCTGCTTGTTGCACTGATTAGTAAAACGGTAAAATCTCAGGAAAACTGCCCCATCGTTCCTTTGCCTTTTCAGGTAGCAAAAGGTACGGACTCATTTTTATTAGATCAAAATACTGCAATCATTGTAGAAGATCAAAATTTCCTGTCGGCTGCACATTATTTTCAAGCAGAACTACTCAGAGTCAAACAAATTCCATTAAGCATACAATTATCCTCAAAAAAGCCAGCAATTACGATCAGGTATTCCACTCAGAAGAATGCTGGTGCTTCAGCTTATCTCCTGAATATAAATGCTCAGGGTATTACGATAACTGCTAAAGACGCTTCAGGAGCATTTTACGGCTTGGTCTCTATTTTACAAATTGCCAGGCAAAGTAAACTCATCAGTGGTACATTAGTTTTGGCGAGCTGGACTATAAAAGATCATCCTTTGTATCCATGGCGTGGCATTATGTTAGATGAATCCAGACATTTTTTTGGAAAAGAAAAGGTGAAATCCATATTGGACTGGATGGCATTTTATAAGTTGAACAAGTTTCACTGGCATTTGACGGATGAGCCAGCCTGGCGGATAGAAATCAAAAAATACCCTCGCTTAGGACTAATAGGAGGGATTGGTGATTATTTAAATGAGCTACAGCCTGCAAAATACTATTCGCAGGAAGACGTGAAAGAAATTGTAGCCTATGCCGCAGAAAGATTTATAACCGTGATTCCTGAGATCGATATGCCTGGTCATGCAACGGCAGCCAATAAAGCGTATCCTCAGTTTAATGGAGGTGGAGCACCAGGACATCCGGATTTTACTTTTAATCCTGGAAAAGAAGGAACCTATTTATTTCTGTCTAACATCCTAAGAGAGGTAAATACCCTGTTTCCCTCGGGTATGGTTCATCTTGGTGGGGATGAAGTCGTTTATGGCAATCAGAAATGGGCAGAAGATAGTGCAATTCAAGATTTAATGCTGAAAAGTGGTTTGAAGGATCGCAAAGAGGTTGAATCGTATTTTATGAAACGCATGGCCGATTCAGTATACCAGATGAATGCTAAACTATTGGTTTGGGATGAAATGGCAGAAAGTAATCTGGCAAAGGATAAAACCATTATTTTTTGGTGGAGACAAGAAAAACCAGCTATGCTAAAACTGGCCTTAAGTAAAGGATACCACGTCGTATTATGTCCACGGCTTCCCTTATATTTTGATTTTGTTCAGGATAGCACACATCACTACGGACGTAAATGGAATAAGTTATATAATTCTCTTGAAGATGTCTATAACTTCTCTAAAGACAATTATATCAAAGAATCTGTTGCTCAAGATCAGATTCTGGGTATACAGGCAAATTTATGGACAGAAACTGTTCAAAATGAGCAGCGGTTAGATTATCTGTTGTTTCCCAGGATAACAGCATTGGCAGAAGCCGCATGGTCATCAGAAAGAAAGGATTTCACTAAATTTAAACAGCGGTTAAAAGAACATTTGTTGCTTTTTCGGGAGGCAGGTCTTTATTATTTTGATCCTTTTGAGCCCAATAAATTTCCTGAACCTGTACGAATCGGTTTGGGAATCAAGCGTTTCGATATGGGTCTCTAATTCCTATTTTTCAATCCGAATTACTACCCTTTATCATTTTTATGTGAATCTGCATTGTCTTGGAAATCGTAGAACTAGAAGAAATATTTACAATTTGCAATAAAAATACAGAAAAATTTCAAACGTTTGAAATCGCTGATCAAACGTTTGCTCACAGCAGAATCGTCCATAGTGATGCTAAAGAAGCAAGCTATAGTTTCTAAATTCTGCTATCAAAACCTAAACCTATTACGAGTTAAAGACCTGATTACTCAAAACCAAATAATAATAGACTATGATTAAAACCTATACTACAGAACCACTAGTGTGGAAGACGACAAAGTATAAATTATATGGGAGGCACAGGCTGCCTGTACCTATAAAATATATTTTAACGGGAATTATTGCCCTGCTCTTTGCTTCCTGCAAAAAAGAGACTTATACCTCTCAGGTGTACATTAAAAAACAATGGAAAGTAGATATGAATGTACAAGCTGTTATCCCGGCAAATACAGGTAGAACTGATCACGCCGTTGCCTTAATTTATCTGATGGATAACAATCAGCTATCCTACGATATTTATTTTGATGTAGCCGTTAATACCGGTGATACGCCCACGGCAGCCAAACTATTTATTGGTTCAGCAAAAGAAAACGGGTTGCCATTAATTGATTTCAATCAAGGCAGTTTTGCCGGAGGCGAATTGAAAGGAAACGTACAGTTAGATGATGCAGTCACTGCCCGGCTATTAGCAAATACAATTTATTTACAAGTGAACTCTGCTGAGCTTCCTTCAGGGCTAGTCAGAGGTCAGTTATCACTTTAAAATTCTCCGGACATTCCCCAGTTCAGGTAGAAAATCACAAAGCTTATTTATATAAATCTTAACCATAGGAGTTAAAAAAATGAATCGTAAAAAACACATTCAGAGGGATTGCTATGCGCTGAAATTTAAGTTATTATTGAGTGTTTTATTGGGGGTCTTTTCGCTTTCAGGTAATGCTCTGGCTTTTACAATAACCTATCAGCAGCCGCAACAACAAGATACGACTTTACGTGATACCATTATTGTGGACAAGATGTCTGCCTCATCGGGCTATCTCAATCGCCATGTTAATTTATGGAACAGAACCGTCGCTAAATCAAAAAATATTGCTGGGACATCAACTGTTTACCGGGAAGATGTTGGGAGTACCCCGGTATCAAATATTGGTAATATCCTGGCCGGACGATTAGCCGGCTTATACGTGCTTACTACGGGAGGGACAGGGCCACTGAATAGTCAGACAGGTATGTCTTTGAGAGGACAGACACCACTTTTTGTCATCGATGGGGTAGTCAGATCTTTCACAAATTTTAACCCGGATGATATTAAGTCAGTTACCGTAATGAAAGATGCACTCTCAACAAATATGTATGGCTTGCGCTCGTCCGGAGGGATCATCTATATTACTACCAGGGATCAGGCAGAATCAAGACCATTTGAACTGAATTTTACAGCCCAATATGGTAGTTTGGAGCAAATTAAAAGACCGAACTTTATTACTGGAGGCAACTACGCGACGTTGTATAATGAAGCACAGGCAAATACATTTCCCGGAGCTACTCCGACTTATAATGCAGCAACAATAGCCGCCTATCAGAATAAAACAAACGATCCTTTTTTACAACCGAATAATAATTTTTATAATGATGTATACCAGAAAAATTCTGCACAGCATCGCTATAATATAAGCGCCTCTGGTAACAGTAAATCATATCGGTATTATACCTCTATAGAAAGTTTTTCGCAAGGAGGCAACCTGGTAACCTCTGATCGTAATCCTTACAATACCAATAACGATTATAAACGCTATAATATTCGGACAAACGGACAGATAGATTTTAATGAAAATATCCAGCTGAGTCTCAATGTATTTGGCTCTATTGAAGACTTCAGTGAACCGGGTGTATTGTCAAATCCAATTATCGGAACCGGAGTAAGTACCCTGTTGAATCGTATTTACACGACCTCTCCACTCGCTTATCCGACCTATAATGCAGATGGAAGTTTTGGAGGGAGTCCATTGAATACCGTAACGATCAATAATGTGGTTTATGGAACTAATATTCTTGCCAGCGCACTTAATTCAGGCTATAACAGTTATAATCAGCGCACCTTAAATGCAGATATCGGATTAAGGTTTAAACTTGATAATGTTACGCCTGGACTATGGGCAAAGGGAATGGTTTCCATCAATAACTATTACCTGGAAAAAGTATCCCGGGCAAAGACATTTGCAGTGTATTATCCAAATATTACGTCAACTGGTACTACCTATACTAAAATTGGTATGGACGGAACCGTAGAAGCAGGAAAAGGTATTGGTACTGTAGATAACCAGGCAAAGCAGACTTTTTTTAACGCATTGGTTGGCTACGATAAAAGTTTTGGATCGCACAATCTAAGACTGCTTGGAACCTATAATATTGATAATAATATAGCCAGTTATACCCAGTTGAATGAAATTTTTCAGACTGCTGGCTTGAGTGCAGATTATGCGTATAAAAATACCTATCTGGCTCAGTTATCTATGTCTTATAGCGGTTTGAATCGATATCAACCTGGTAAAAGATGGGGGTTCTTACCTTCTTTGGGTTTAGGCTGGATCGCTTCCAATGCGTCTTTTTTTAAGAATAGCGGAATTGACTTCCTTAAAATCAGAGGGAGCATTGGGCAAACAGCTTTAGCAGATCCATCCAGAAACTATTTTCTTTACCTACAGTCATTTACTGTAAATGGCAGTGGTTATAATTTTGGCTCTACGCCAAATGGGGTATCCGGGAGTTACGAGAATGCAATGGTCAACCAGAACATTACCTGGGAGAAGGCCTGGAAATATGACATCGGTTTTGAAGTGGTGTTTTTAGGTAACCGGTTAAATGCTGAAGTCAATTATTATAACAATAAATACTATGATCAATTACAGCAGCGTGGTACGATGTCCGGTATTATTGGACAAACCTACCCCCTGGAAAATCTTGGGATCATACGTTACTCTGGTATTGAAGCCACATTAGGTTATAACGGTCAGCATAAGGGTATTGGTTACTTCATTAAAGGTAATATCAGTATCGCTAAAAACAAAGTAGTTGATCTCAATGAAGGTAATTATCCTTATCCATGGATGTATAGGGCAGGACAGCCTGGTGGTACTGTTGGTTATGAGGCTATTGGTTTCTATCAGCAGGGCGAAGACTTGACTAAAACAGCAAATATTCCTGGTTATACTCCCGTACCCGGCGATATTAAATACAAAGATTTGAATGGAGACGGAATCATCAATAACCTGGATCAGAAAGTTATATCTGGCTCAAAAGCCCTGGTTTTCTTTGGTTTAAACTTGGGATTCAACTATAAAGACTTTGACTTCAGTGCGCTCTTTCAAGGGGTTGTAAATAAGGAGGTTGTGCTGCCACCATCGCTGATGTCGGCATTTTCAAACGGGAACGGCTATGTTTTAGACTATACGACAGAGAACCGATGGACGCCGCAAAATCCTGTCAACGCAACGCTACCCCGGTTAACACTTGGCACAAATACAAATAACCAGCAGCCATCAAGTTTTTGGATACAAAATGCAAACTATGTCCGGCTTAAAAATATTGAGCTCGGCTATACCATTTCCGGAAAACTATTGAAGCGTACAAAAATCAATAAAGTGCGGGTGTTTGTCAATGCATATAATTTATTTACCTGGACACCGCTAAAATATCTGGATCCCGAAGCTGGTTTATCTGGCTTTACAAATCAACGGGTAATTAATGGAGGCGTCTCACTGAAGTTATAAACTTAATCCTAGAAACAATGAAGAACAACATACTATTGCTATGCCTTTTGATTTCACTGTCTTTTGGTATAACTGGATGTAAAAAAAACATGATCGAAGACGGTCCTTTAGAAAATGCAGATAAAGATTTGGTCTTTGATGCAAAGGATTCCTTAGGTGTCTATGCGGAACAATTTTTAAATAACATATATGGTAGTTTGCCTAAAGGGTTTAACCGTATTGAAAATACCTTACTGGATGCAGGTACAGATGATGCCTTACCTTCATCCACCGCAGATGTGATTCAGTATTATTCAAATGGTACTTATAATGCGGTTAATTTACCAGATAATCCATGGGATGCTAATTATGCCGGAATTCGTAAGGTCAATGTTTTCCTTGCCAATATAGAGAAGGTTCCTTTAAAAACTCCAGGATTAAAATTACGTTGGAAAGCAGAAGCCAGAGCATTGAGGGCAATGTTTTATTTTGAATTAATTAAACGCTGGGGAGGAGTTCCTCTCATCGGTGATCAGGTATTTGAGCTGAGTAGTGACTTAAATGTTGCCAGAAATAGTTACGAGGAATGCCTTAATTATATCAATTCGGAACTCGATGCAGCAATGCCTTCCCTGTTAGGCCCAAATGGAACAAGTGGTACCACTGGTATTTACTATGGCAGGTTTAACCGCGGAGCAGCAATGGCCATAAAGTCAAGAATGATGCTCTATGCCGCCAGCCCATTAAATAACCCTGCAAACAGTAATCTGAAATGGGTTGCCGCTGCATTAGCTGCTAAATCAATTATGGATAGTGTCAGGGATGGGAAGTTCCTTTACAGTCTGTCAACAGCAACAACAACTGCACATTATACAGCGGCGAATATGTCTGCCCTTGCTTCTGCGACAAGTCTGAATAACTATGTTTCGGGTGTCAATAAGTTTTTAAACGTCTTTTCTGCCCGTAGTAATAATGAGATCATTTTGCCTTATTCTCAATCGACGAATAGCGATGTAGAAAAAAATAACGAACCAATAGGTTATCCAAGAGGCGGTTTAGGGAAAACCAACCCTACACAAGAACTGGTCAACGAATATGAAATGCTAAACGGAAAAATGATTAGTGAAACTGGCTCTGGTTATACGATAACTACACCATATTTCAACAGAGATCCCCGTTTAGCCGGAACCGTATCATTTGATGGGCTATTCTGGCTGACTCGTAATGTTCAGACCTATGATGGGGGCAAAGACCGACCTCTGGGATATGGCAATGTGGCTCAGGGCGAAACCCGGACTGGATATTACCTGCGCAAATTTATGACTGGTACAACCAGTGATAATGCTTACACGAGTCTGAATCATAATTTTCCGATTTTCAGATACGCAGAAATTCTGTTGAATTATGCAGAGGCACAGAATGAAGCTGTCGGACCAGATGGAAATGTTTATGCCGCAATCAATCAGATCAGATCGAGGGTAAATATGCCTAATCTGCCAACGGGCTTAAGTCAGTCGGATATGCGTATCCGGATCAGGCATGAGCGTAGGATAGAAATGGCATTTGAAGAACAGCGTTTTTGGGATATCAGAAGATGGAAGATTGCAGAGGCTGTCTTAAATGGGTCACTACATGGTATTCAAGGGACATTAAATGGAGCAGCTATAAGCTATAGAGAAGTCATATCGGCTCCTGTACAGTTTAATGCCAGTAAAATGTACTTATACCCAATCCCTTATAAAGAGATCGTATCTAATCAAAAAATGATTCAAAATCCAAACTGGTAATGCTTAACACGAAAAAATTATGAAAAAACTTTTATATGGAATACTGTTTTTACTGGTTGTAATAAGCGGTATGCCAGTATCAGGACAAACTCCACAGACTGTAACGGGCACAATTTCTGATAATGGCGGTTTTTTACCAGGAGTAAATGTTTATGAAAAAGATGTGACTACGAATGGTACTGTGACTACCGAAACCGGAAAATTAACACTCAAAATTAAAGGAAATGCTAGAATATTAGTTTTTTCGGCCATCGGCTTCCTCAAAAAAGAGGTTAATGTAACAGGGAAAACAACAATCAAAGTAACGTTGGATGCCGATGTTAAAGGGCTGGAAGAAGTGGTGGTTTTAGGTTATGGCCAGACGAAAAAGATCACAAATACAGGTGCAATCAGCGCAATTACAGGACAGCAAATTCGTCAGAGTCCGTCTGCAAGTTTGCAGAACTCATTAGCCGGACGTTTACCGGGCTTCTTTTCACAGCAAAGAGGTGGCCAGCCAGGAAAAGATGGGGCTGCTTTCCAAATCAGGGGAATAAGTACTTTTCAGGGAACAACTACACCTTTGATTATTGTGGATGATATTGAGGTTACCGTAGATCAGATTAATCAGATAGATCCGAATGAGATTGAAAGTCTTTCGATTCTAAAAGATGCTTCTACAACTGCCGTTTATGGTGTGCGGGGAGCAAATGGTGTAGTTGTGATCAAAACAAGAAGAGGGCAGGCAGGTAAACCTCAGTTAACCTTTCGCAGTGAAACGGGGCTGGCCAAGTCTACTTTGAACTTTGATACCAATGATGGTTATACTACCTTGAAATTATTAAATGAATGGACCACAGAACAATATCTTGATCCAGCAATTGCCTATCCCAATTTCTTCGGTGGTAATAACCTGGAACATTATCGTTTAAATGATGATCCCTATAAATATCCTGCAGTAGATTGGTGGAAAGAATTAACAAAGTCCTATAGTCTGCAAAGCAGGATTAATTTTGATATCAGTGGTGGTTCGCAAAAGGCAAAATACTTTGTTTCTTTAGGCTATTTATCTCAAGGCGGCATTTATAAGGATTTTTCTAAAGGAACCGGATACAATTCCAATTACAATTATGACCGGTATAACTTTCGTTCCAATGTTGATTTAGACCCAAATAAGAACTTACATCTTCGTTTTGATTTATCCGGTAGGTTTGGCATTATCAACTCCCCAAATGATGCACCATGGAATGGGGGGGCTGCAACACTCCAATATTTATGGAATGGGCAACTTTCCTCTTTTGGGTATCCTGTATACAATGCAGATGGTAGTTTAGGTGGCTCGACGAGCAAGGCAACTAAACCTAATCCCGTGGCGAATTTAAGGTACTCCGGATATAATCGTGACTATAACAATAACCTGAGTTTTGTGACTCAGGCGGTTCAAAAGCTTGATTTTATTACTGAGGGGCTTTCTGCAAATGGGTTAGTTTCATTTGCAAGTGATTATAATTTTACCAGGAGTTTAACCAGGAACAGTACAGAAATCTTGACTTATTATTTTGATCCGAATTCGGGGGGCTATTTACCAGTCACCCCAAATTTGTACCGTAATGGAAAACTTAACAGAGGCGGTTTTAGTACTGGAACAAACCGGTTACTCAACATTCAGGCCTCTTTAAACTATAATAAAAGTTTCGGCAATCATAACCTGAGTAGTTTATTTATGCTCAACCAGGCAACTAAAACTGAAGATATATATAGTACTGATACCAAGATTATTAGTGCTGGTGAACCCTACAATGTCAGAGGGGTCGTCGGCAGAGTAAGTTATAATTACAAACAAAAATATCTTTTTGATGTCAATGGAGCCTATAACGGGTCTGATAAATTTAGCTCTAGTAAGCGCTTTCAGTTTTTCCCCTCAGCGAGTATAGGCTGGAATATTAGTGAAGAAGGCTTTTTTAAGAACAAGATTAAATTCGTAGATGGTTTAAAACTGCGGGCTTCTTATGGTATTGTCGGTAATGACGGTATTGGGACGAAAGTTTATTCTTATGATAAAACTTATGTTACTGGAAGCGGAAAACCTTATCTGTTTGGAGATGTAAACAACACAACCTCTTCTGGTTTGATAGAACCTACGCTGGCAAATAATGAGATTACCTGGGAAACACAGAGGGACGCGGATATTGGTCTGGATCTTAAAATGTTTAAAGGTAAATTAAGCCTGACTGCTGATTATTTTAAAAAACGCCGCTCAGATATTCTGACACAGAGGTCTTCGATTGCAGCTGCATTCGGAGCCGCATTGCCTTATCAGAATTTAGGTATTGTAGATAATCAAGGTTATGAAATTGAACTGACTTACCGGGGGACAGCAGCGAAAAATAAAGTCAGCTATTTTGTGAATGCGCAGGTGAGCCATGCAGAAAATAAAGTAGTGTTCAGGGATGAAGGTACAGCAAGATATCCTTGGTTAGGATTAACCGGAAAACCTGTAGGTGCGTTATTTGCCTACCAGGACGCAGGGCTATATCAAAGTCTGGCTGATCTTTATAATAGCCCGAGGCTGGTTACGGCTACTCCTTTATCAAATCTATCACTTGGTGGTGTTAAACTGAAAGACTTAAATGGAGATGGTATTATTGATCAGAATGACTTAGGTTATATCGGGACCAATCAGCCTCAATATATCATGGGATTAAGTTTCGGCTTTTCTTACAAAGGATTTGATGTCAGCACCCTGTTTCAGGGAGCAGCAGATTATTTTGTTAATATTCAACGTGGGGTGATTAACTATAGTAGACCTGAAAATCAATCCGTGCCCTATAATCTGGGGCGCTGGACACCAGTTACCGGAGATGATGCTACTTTTCCAGTTTTAGCAGGAAGTGATTCTCAAAATAGCGTTTATTCGACCTACTGGACTAAAAGAGGCGATTACGTTAGGTGGAAGAACGTCGAAATAGGCTATAAATTTCCAGTTCGCGTGGCTAAAAAACTTGGACTGAATACAATCAGAGTATACGCAAATGGATACAATCTTGGCTTGCTCTATACTGCTTTGCCTGTATTTATTGATCCTGAATCAATTACAGGTACGGTTAATTCGACTAATATTGGAGATACGAATGAATATCCTCAGCAACGCATCTATAATTTCGGTATACAAATAAGTTTATAACATTAGAATAATAAGAAATGAAAAACAAATTTATCTTGCTTCTAATGATTACGGGTGTAATTATTGGAGTTGTGTCCTGTAAAAAAGGCTCTCTTCTGGATAAAAAAACAGAGACATTAACAGAAGAAAGAGTTTTTGCAGATAGTACGTTGACTTATAGTTTTATCAATGATATGTATGCTTATACGGGTCAGGATATTCTACCACAGCGTTCCAATATCATTACAAGTCCGGGGTCAAATGATTATGCTTGTCTGGATGATCAGACTTCACTTTCAGTCAGCTTTTATACCAATCCTCAGGGAGGAATAATGCAGGGTTCTGTTGGTGCAGGAGGATATGCGCTGAATAACTACTGGACAACTTTTTATACCAAGATAAGGGCCGCGAATTTATTGATGCAAAAGCTACCGGTTACTCCATTGTCGCCAGCAAAAAGAAAGAGACTAGCTGGTGAAGCCCGCTTTCTGCGTGCCTTCTTTTATGCTTCATTAGTTCGTTTTTATGGAGGAGTACAGTTAATGGGCGATGAGGTATTGGATATTAATGACGCTTTAACCTCTAAAAGAAATGCCTATAAAGAGTGTATCGATTATATCGCCAAAGAACTTGATGCTGCGGCATTAGATTTACCACTGACACAGGATCCCTCAGAATATGGAAGGGCAACGAAGGGGGCGTGCTTAGCTTTAAAAGCAAGGATGCTGGTCACAGCAGCTAGTCCATTGTATAATGGAAAGTCAATTAGTACCGATCCTTCCGTACTTCCTTTGATTAGTTATTCCACAAGCTATGATGCTTCATTATGGCAAAAAGCGGCGGATGCTTGTAAGGCAGTTATAGGTATGGGTGGATATAGCTTGGTCGAAGATAATGTGACACGGCCGGGGAATGGATTTTGGAAGATGTTTATCAAAGGCAGAGTGAATACAGAATACATATTTCCTTATATGATTACCAATGGAACAAGTTTAGAAAGTTTGCGTTTTCCAAGAAGCAGGTCGGGTTCAGGATGGAGTAATCCGACTGAAAATGCTGTTCAATATTTTGGAATGAGAAACGGCAAGCTAATCAGCGATCAATCTTCCAGTTACGACGCTAAAAACCCATATGCTAATCGTGACCCACGGTTTTATTATTCCATCATTTATAATCAGGCTCCGATTTATAAGGCAGGATCGGGCACTACATTGGTCCCGGTTGATATTTATTTTAATGCAGCAACGAATTCCTTAAGTGTTGATGGTCTGGCTAATTCATATACTAAAACTGGTTATTATTCCCGTAAAATGGCAAATGATTCTACGGGGACTTCTTCCAGTATTAATCGTGTTTATCCGGTAATTCGCTTTGCTGAAATAATTTTGGGTTATGCAGAAGCCCTGAATGAATCAGGTAATACAGAACAAGCGGTTACCGTCATAAATCAGATTCGACGCCGTGCAGGAATTGAAGCTGGATCTGACTCCAGGTACGGTGTTCCTTTCGGGATTAGTCAGGTCGAATTACGCAAACTAATTCAAAATGAATATACTGTTGAGTTTTTTCAGGAGGGACATTTCAGATATGACACCAGGAGATGGAGGACTGCGGAAATTACAGAAAATAAACCAATGTTAGGTATGTATATTACTAAAGAAACCAATAACAGCTATACTTATAAAACAATAACAGCACTTTCTGTAAACTGGCAGGATAGATCTTATTTTGCTCCAATACCACAAAATGAAATCAACAAAGCAATTACATTAATTCAGAATCCGGGTTGGTAGTATTAGGTTGTTTATCAATTGAAGCCGTATTCTACAATACGGCTTCAATTTAAGTTAGTTGTTATGATTTTTTTGTGCCTTGTGTATTCATTGCTTTTAGCTTAGTCATCTGATCTGGTGTAAGTATGGTTTTATATTGTTCCATCCGGTACTGGGCAATTTCTTTAGAACCACCACCTTTTTTCTGATCCGCTTGTTTTAGCGCATCTTTCTTATTGATACATTCTGTGTTTACCACTAAAACTTTAGCATACTGATCATCAGTTAAAGTGAGTTTCTTTTGCAGTTCTTTAGAATATGGAATTGCACGCTGTGCAGCAGGCACTACCGATGCCTTTTGAACCATTTTTTGTGCTTTAACTGCAACCTGTTGTTTTGGTGCAGCGGCAGGGGCAGCCGTTTGTGCAACTGCAGGAAGTACTGCAGCAGCAAAGGCAAATGCTAAAAGTAACTTTTTCATATGTTTTGTTTTTTTATATAATATTAATGATAATTAACGATTAATTTGACACCATCAATATGTTACTACTGACATATAAAACCTAAACCATAAAAAAATGAAAAAAACAATCCTTTCTTTGCTCTTAATCACCGCCTGCATATTCGCTAAAGCTCAGCAAGAACCAGTTAGTCCAACCACTAAAGAAGAAACTGAAGTTGCTGCGGTAGTTGAAAAGTTAAGAGCAGCGATGATTAGCAGTAATAAATCAGACCTGGAAAGCGTGACTTCGGCAGATTTAACCTATGGGCATTCTGGTGGTAAAATTCAAAACAGAACTGCTTTTATAGCTGATATTGTTGCTAAAAGATCTGATTTTAAAACGATTGAATTAACCAAACAATCTATCACTATTCAAAACCACATTGCCATAGTCCGTCATGTTTTAGTGGCCGATACCAACGATGGAGGTAAACCTGCACATATTAGCCTGGGCATTGTGCTGATTCTTATCAAAGATAAAAAAGACTGGAAGATTATTGCCCGACGTGCCTTCCATGTAGATTAATTATTACGGACAAATAAGCTGGTGTCCAGTATTTTCTTTTCGAAGTCATGAACCGGATACTTGCTTTCTATTAAATTGAGTAGCATATCTGTCGCTAGCCTGCCCATTTCAAAAGCAGGCTGACAGACAGAAGTTAGCGTAGGAGACATCAGATCAAGTACATCAGAGTTACAGAAGCCGGTAATGCGCATCTCTTCCGGCACTTTAATCTTTAATTCCTTAAAGACCACTAAACAGCCAATACTTAACCTGTCGCTGGCTACAAAAATTCCATCCGGTTTTTGTTTCAGGTTCATCAGTTCTTTGATCGCAATTTCTGTCTCTTGTTGTGACATTCCTCCATGCGCACAATACTTGACATAAGTTTCATCAAAAGGAACCTGGTACTTAGCCAAAGCTTGTTTATAGCCGTTTAAACGTTCAACACTGATAGATAAGTGATCAGAACTTGTCAAATGCGCAATTCGTCTACAACCCTGCTGAATTAAGTGTTCAGTAGCTTCAAATGCGCCTTTTTCATTATTAGCTATAATTTTATGTGTCTCTATCTCTTTCGCTACCCGATCAAAAAAAACAATAGGCAAGCCTCTCTGGTGTAAATTCTGAAGATAAGAAGTATCACTGGTTTCGGCTGATAAAGAAACCAGTAAACCATCTACTGATCTGGAAGCTAAGTGTTCAATGTTGATTTTTTCCCGTTCGTAAGATTCATGAGTTTGCGTAATGATGACATGATAACCCCGGTCATAAGCAATGGATTCAATGCCATTAATCACCCTCGAAAAATATGGATTGGCCACCTCACTCAAGGAAACCCCTATAGACTTACTTCTGCGTTCTTTTAAGCTTAAGGCAATTGGGTTTGGACGATAATTGATTTTCTGCGCATATTCAAGAACAATTTTCTTTGTCTGTGGACTAATTTCATGTGTGTCACGTAAAGCTCTTGAAACAGTGGAAGTAGATAGGCCTAATGCCTTGGCTATATCTTTTAAAGTAAAGGGCTCAAACATAATGTCCGTTGCGGATAGATAAACTCATACAAGTTTACATATAATTTTTGACGGTCCCGGGAACGATTGCGCAATAATATTACGGTTTTTTGTTTCATCCCGGTTAAAAACTATGTAGACTTGTTAGTTGATGTACAACAAAATAGCTAACCAAATATTTATGAATCAATTCCACGTCATAGTTTCCGGTATTCTGATTTTTGCTGGTTTAAATAGTAATGCGCAAAGCAAGAGAACTGATTCGCTCACAGTAATGCTGGATTCCTATTTCAATAACGAAACTAAAAAGGATAAAGCTGGTCATCTAGTCTCCTGGCATTATAAATGGGAGGAACAGACTAATGGCGGTTTCTCTCTCTGGGGAGGAGAATTTAACAAAGCTGGCTTCAGAACGTCTACCCTCTATGCAGCCCCAACTGCTCAGAACTTAAAGGGTTCGTCTGTTTATATTATCGTTGACCCGGATACAGAAAAAGAAAGCAGTGATCCTAAATTTATACAGGAAGATCATATTAAAATACTAACCGAATGGGTTAAAAAAGGGGGGGTATTGGTTTTAATGGGAAATGATGTTGGCAATGCAGAACTCAATCATTTTAACAATTTGACGAAAGAATTTGGTGTCAGGTTTAACCTCGATAGTAAAGGAAAAGTAACTGACGATCAGTTTGAAATGGGTAAGATTATGGTACTGGCAGGGAATCCCGTATTCAAAACTGCAAAACAGTTATTTATCAAAGAGTTTAGTAGTTTAGCGATTACCCCACCAGCGAAATCTATTTTGAAAGACAGAGATGGAAATGAGGTTATTGCCTTATCAAAATATGGTAAAGGTGCAGTGATTATCATTGGTGATCCATGGTTATATAACGAATACGTAGATGGTAAAAGACTGCCTGCTGAATATGATAATCTTAAAGCGGGAGCAGACCTGGTTGATTGGATTTCAAGCTTGATTCCTGCAAAGAAAAAATAAGCGGCTTCACAATCTTAAAAATATAAATAATGAAGGATATGAAAGTGTTACATGCGGTACATCCGGATGATTTTAAAGCATACGATACTGAAAAAATCAGATCAAGATTTTTACTGACTGACTTAAAGGAAGAAAATAAGGCCAATTTTGCTTATACACATTATGATAGAATGATTGTAGGTTTAGTGCATCCGGTTTCAGAAAGCGTAACCTTAGGCAACTATTCGAATCTGCGTGCAGATTATTTCCTGGAAAGAAGAGAAATAGGAATTATTAACGTGGGTGGCCCAGGTACTGTCGAAGCTGATGGAAAGAATTTTAATGTCAATAAACTGGATGCTTTATATCTTGGTAAAGGTGTTAGAGAGGTCAAATTTAAAAGTACAGATCAAACCAATCCAGCAGTATTCTATTGCTTATCTACTCCTGCGCATCAGGTTTATCCAGCTACATTATTAGTGCATGCTGATGCAATTTCTACAGAACTAGGTAGCTTAGCCACGGCTAATGAACGTAGAATCATCAAATATATTCACAGAGATGGAATTCAAAGTAGTCAATTGGTGATGGGCCTCACTATCCTTGCTAATGGAAGTGTCTGGAATACCATGCCAGCACATATCCATGACAGAAGGATGGAAGCCTATTTCTATTTTGATGTAGAGGCGGATCAGCGTGTATTCCATTTAATGGGACAACCGCAGGAAACCCGCCATGTTTTAATGGGTAACCATGAAGCAATTGTTTCTCCGCCATGGAGTATTCACTCAGGTAGCGGTACCAAAAACTACAGTTTTATCTGGGGTATGGGAGGTGAGAATCTTGATTATGCGGATATGGACCCTGTTGCAATTCAAGATATACGTTAATGGAACATACATTTTCTTTAAAGGACAAGGTCATTATCGTGACCGGAGGAACTGGAATTTTAGGCGGTGCTTTTGTCAATGCTGTAGTTGAAGCTGGAGCCTCGGTTGGTATTTTAGGCCGGAATGCTCAAATCGCAAATGAGCGGGCAAATGCGATTAACAAAAACGGTGGCCATGCTATTGCTTTAGTTGCAGATGTGATGGATGAAAACCAGCTCATCAGTTGCAGGGGCAAGGTACTAGAGAAATTCGGTAAAATAGATGGTTTAGTCAACGCTGCTGGAGGTAATCAGCCAGAAGGTGTTTTACATCCCGAGGAGGATATCTTTAAGATGAATCTGGAAGGAATGAAAAAAGTGATGGATCTGAATTTATGGGGGACAGTTATTCCTACACAGGTTTTTGGAGAATCTATTGCTGCCAGCGGTCAAGGAAGTATTGTCAATATATCTTCTATGAATTCTAAAAGGGTGATCACTAAAGTATTAGGGTATAATCTTGGGAAAGCGGGTGTTGATTATTATAATCAATGGTTTGCCGTAGAATTAGCTAACCGTTATGGCGGGGCAATCCGCATGAACGCGATCGCACCAGGATTTTTCCTTACCGAACAAAACCGTACCTTATTAACTAACCCTGACGGTACTTATACCGATCGCGGGGGATTAGCAATTAAACAAACACCCTTTAAGCGTTTTGGACATCCGGATGAATTAAAAGGTGCATTGATCTGGTTATTGAGTGATGCTTCACAATTTGTAACTGGAGCAATGATTTGTGTTGACGGAGGTTTCTCTGTATTTGGAGGGGTTTAAATATGGGAAAGGTTTTGAATTTTGGAGAGTTACTGCTGCGGATTTGTCCGGATGTAGAAGGTGCGTGGCTAAAAGAAAATAGTCTGCCATTTTATGTCGGTGGTGCTGAGCTAAATGTAGCCACGGCACTTGCTTTATGGGACATTCCTTCAGCTTACCTGACCGCTTTACCGGCCAACTCCTTAACTGAACAATTGGTAGGTTATATCCAGGACCTGAATATCGATACCAACGCTATTCAATATACTGGTGAAAGAGTAGGTTTATATTATTTGCATCAAGGTAAAGACCTTAAAAATTCCGGCGTTATTTATGACAGGGGTAATTCCTCTTTTGCTACTTTAAAAACAGGAACGATCAACTGGGACGAAGTTTTGAAAGATGTTTCCTGGTTTCATTTCAGCGCCATTTGCCCTGCAGTAAGTTTAGCAGCGGCCGAAGTTTGTGAAGAAGCCTTAAAAGAAGCTTCAGCACGGAATATCCGCATTTCAGTTGATCTCAATTACAGAGCTAAACTTTGGAAATATGGAAAAGAACCAATTGAGATAATGCCCGCATTGGTTCAGTATTGTGACGTAGTGATGGGGAATTTATGGGCTGCTGAAAAAATGCTCGGGATTCCGGTTCCTGAAGATTTAGCTGTTGCTGATCTGAAAGAACTTTACCTGGAACAGGCAGCGTTAAGTTCCAGACAACTCCTTACAAAATTCCCTAAATGTACAGTGGCTGCCAACACCTTTCGTTTTGATGAACAAGAAGGCGTAAAGTATTATTCTACCCTGTTTACTAACGATGATTTACTGGTTTCCAAACAATATTCAGCTAATAAAATCCTAAATAAAGTGGGGAGTGGAGATTGTTATATGGCAGGTTTGATCTATGGTTTTTACCTTGATCAGCCGGCCGTAGAAATACTTGAATTTGCGACAGCTGCCGCATTCTCCAAACTCTTTGTAGCAGGAGATGCAACTACAATAAAAGCAGAAGAGATTAAAGAAAAGGTAAGAAATTATGAAGACTAAAGAGAGTTCATTAAAAGCAATAACAGATCAGGGCTTATTGCCTTTGTTTTTTTACGAAGATGCAGAAGTGAGTCTGGAAATTATCAGAACTTTATATAAATCCGGGATTAGAGTATTGGAATATACCAACCGCGGTGCTGTCGCTCTGGCTAATTTTCAGTTCCTGATTCAAGCAGTTGAAATCGAAATGAAAGATCTGCATCTGGGAATCGGTACGATCAAAAATACCACCGAAGCCAAAGCATTTATCAGAGCAGGTGCACACTTTATTGTTTGCCCTGTGGTAGATACTGAAGTGGGGAAATTAACACATGATCAAGGTTTACTCTGGATTCCAGGATGTTTTTCGCCCACCGAGATCAATACAGCCCACCAGTTAAAAGCAGGATTAATTAAGATTTTTCCCGCAAATATCCTTGGGCCGGCTTTCCTGTCTTCTGTAAAAGAAGTATTTCCGGGACAACTTTTTATCCCGACAGGTGGTGTAGAAATCGAAGCAGAGAATATGAGAAATTGGTTTAAATCTGGTGTATGTGCTGTTGGCATGGGAAGTAAACTGATTAGTAAAGAGATCCTGGAAACAAAAGATTATAATGAATTAGCTATACGGACTAAAAAAACTATTGATATGGTAAAAGCCACACGATAAAAGACTACCAAAACAACCAAACCAAAACCAAATATAATGAAAGAGACCAGAATGAGCAATTACCGTTGGACGGTCTGTGCCCTGTTGTTTTTTGCTACAACAGTAAAT
Organism: Pedobacter sp. PAMC26386; assembly: GCA_014302835.1. Classification (GTDB taxonomy): domain Bacteria; phylum Bacteroidota; class Bacteroidia; order Sphingobacteriales; family Sphingobacteriaceae; genus Pedobacter. The sequence continues at coordinate 3,194,239 of CP060294.1, read as the reverse complement.
TATCTTGACCGTCAGGTACTTAGTTTGCTGCATTCCAGGCTGGAAGCAGAATTCAACTGGACCAACAGTGATTACGCAAACATCACCTCAGCCTTCCAGTTAGTTTATGCGATTTCGATGTTGTTTGCAGGTCGGATTGTAGATCGGCTAGGTACAAAATGGGGATATGCCGTTGCTTTAATTGTCTGGTCTCTAGGAGCCATTTTGCACGCCAAAGCTATTCCTGTAGGAAATGGGCTGGCAGCAATGTTAGGTGTAATTGGGATCACAGGAATTTCCGTTTCTGTTTTGGGTTTTATTTTCTCCAGGGCAGTTTTAGGTTTTGGTGAATCAGGTAATTTTCCAGCTGCAATTAAAGCTACAGCGGAGTACTTTCCTAAAAAGGAGCGTTCACTCGCAACTGGTATCTTCAATTCTGGTGCAAATGTTGGTGCCATACTGGCCCCGCTTACCGTTCCCTGGATCGCACATAACTGGGGTTGGGAAGCAGCCTTTTTGATTATTGGTGCAGTCGGATTTTTATGGTTGATTTTCTGGTTTATCTTCTATGAGATACCTGAAAAACAGAAACGCTTATCTAAAGCTGAACTGGATTATATCTTATGCGATCCGGATAAAGAAGTAATTTCTCCTTCTCCAACTGAAGAAGCCGCCGAAAAAGTCTCCTGGTTTAAGCTGTTAAGATACAGACAAACATGGGCATTTAGTTTGGGCAAATTTATGACAGATGGCGTGTGGTGGTTCTTTTTGTTCTGGTTACCTTCTTACTTAAAAGTTCAGTATGGAATGGATGACACTGCGATTATGATTCCTTTAGCAGTACTCTACAGTATGACCATGATTGGAAGTGTTGGCGGGGGATGGTTTCCGATGTATTTCATGAAGAAAGGATATGCACCCTATGACGGTAGGATGAAAGCAATGTTCATTATTGCTCTTTTTCCTTTAGTTGTGTTAGCTGCACAGCCACTAGGGCATATCAGCGTTTGGATTCCTGTAGTTTTAATTGGGATAGGTGCGTCTGCTCACCAAGCATGGTCTGCCAATATCTTTACCACAGTTTCAGATATGTTTCCTAAAAAAGCAATCGGCTCAGTCATTGGAATTGGAGGCATGGCCGGAGGTTTGGGCGGTGTATTTATGTCCAAGCTGGGAGGTTCACTTTTTGACCATTACAAAGCATTAGGGCATACACAAACTGGGTATACCATTATGTTTACCATCTGTGCTGTAGCCTATATTTTTGCCTGGATGGTGATGAAAGGATTAGTGCCGAAATACAGACCGATTAATGATTTGTAATTCTTTATGCGTTATCTTTCAATGATTACGATGGATAACGCATTACTCATTTAAGCTATTTTGAATATACTCAGTAGGACTTATTCCAAATTGCTTCTTAAACTCCAGACTGAAATATTTACGGTCATTAAAACCAACACTGTAAGCGATTTCAGAAATAGACAAGCCACCGGTTTTAAGTAACCTTGCAGCCTGTTTAAGTCGGAAAGATTTGATAAAGTCATTTACAGACTGATCCGTCAGCGACCTGATCTTCTTATACAAAACAGGCTGGCTCATTCCAATCTCAGCTGCTAGCGTAGGTACACCAAATTCGGTATTACTCAAGTGTTTCTCAATAATTTTGATCAGGTTGTTAAGAAAATGTTGTTCAGTTGTATTAATGATCAGATTCTGTGGTTCAAGCGTAATGGTCTGCCCATATTTTAAACGCAATCTCTCTCTCGAATTTAGCAGGTTTTCTATATTTAACTGGAGCAATCTGATGTTAAACGGTTTGATAATATAAGCATCAGCCCCGGTTTCAAGGCCGTTAACCTGATGGACATAAGCAGATCTTGCTGTTAACAAGATCACTGGTATATGACTGGTTCTTACATCTGTTTTTATGCGTCTGCAAAATTCAAGTCCATCCATATTGGGCATCATCACATCACTGATAATCAAATCCGGAATTAGATCTGGAGCCGTCTCCCATCCCGACGATCCATCTTCACATTCATAAATCTGGTAACTAGCAGAAAGTGCATCTTTTACAAATTTTCTGATCTCAGTATTGTCCTCGGCCAGCAAGATGGTGTACTTTTTACTTTGGACAAGGTTCTCCATATGAGCTCCAGGATCACCAGCAGCAAACGACTCGATAAAAGGTTCACTATAATTCACCGAATCATCATCATAAATATAATCGGCAATAAGCTCCTCTGTTTTAAAATGATTTTTACCAGTTTTAAGTTCTACAGTAAAACAAGTATGTCCGTTTTTACCCATTGGATCTGGAGTACTTTCGACATAAATTCTACCGTGGTGAAGTTCTACAATACTTTTTGAAAAGGAAAGTCCCAGACCGGTGCCAATGTTTGTTGCAGGGCTAACCTGATAAAAGCTATTGAACAGACTTTGCTGATTTTCCAGTGGAATCCCTTTTCCACTATTGGCTATTTCAATTTTAACTTGCTCCTGACCAGTCTTTATATGCAGATAAATCTGGCCATTTTCTGGTGTGAATTTAAGCGCATTGGAAAGCAGGTTAAACAATACTTTTTCTAACTGTACTTTATCAAAATACAATTGTGCCTCCTGTTTGTCAGCTTGAAAATCATAATTCACCTGCTGGTTTGAGGCCATGTTTTGAAAAATCAGGAAAATCTCGTGGCAAAATTTAACCACATTATCAGGGCTGACCTGTAAGATCATTTTTCCGCTTTCCGCTTTTCTGAAGTCCAGTAATTCGGTAGTTAAACGCATCAGCCGGTCGGCATTGTTTTTAATTAAAAACAACTCTTTATTGAGGTTCGGTTGTGCTCTGGTTTCCTCAATTATCTTTTCTAAAGGAGCAACAATTAAGGTGAGCGGAGTTCTGATCTCGTGAGAGATATTGGTGAAAAATTCCAGTTTGTTTGCGTTACTTTCTTTCTCGTTTCTAAGCACTGCCCGGATTAAAAGATAACGCAGCAGCAAAACTATAGTCCCTGTTGCCAGAGAGATATAAAATAGATAGGCCCACCAGGTTAAATAAAATGGAGGGAGTATGCTGATTCGCAATTTTCTGGTGTTCAGACTCTGGACCCCGTCATTGTTTATTCCTTTAACCAGAAAGGTATAGTTTCCTGGTGGCAGATTGGTATAGGTTGCCATAGGGGTGTTTACAAAATTCCACTTCTTTTCAAAACCTTCCAGTTGATAACTATACCTGTTTTTTTCTGGTTTAATATAATTGAGTAGTGCAAAGCTGAGTGTAATTGTATTTTGATCATGATGAAAAGTAAGCGCCTTGGTCTGACAAATATTTTCTTGGAGTAAGCCGCTTTGATCGTTGATATTGACAGGCTGATTGTCCAGTTTAAGGGTTGTTAATACAATTTCAGACGGTTTGGTATTGGTCTGTATCTTATTCGTGAAAAAGCCTGTAAATCCATTATAACCACCAAAAAACAGTTCGCCTGCCGCACTTTTCAGATAGGCATTTTTATTAAACTGATTACCAGCAAGGCCGTCGCTGACTGTGTAATTTTTAAATGTTTTTAATTCAGGGTTAAACATGGAGAGACCGTTATCTGTGCTCACCCAGAGATTGCCTGCATTGTCTTCCAGGATACCAAACACATTGTTATTGGGTAATCCATCTTTCTCCGTATAGGTAATAAAGCTATTCTTCTTTTGATCATAATAACTGATTCCACCAAAATAGGTGCCAATCCATATTCCACCTTTTCTGGTCTCGGTAATACATTGAATTTTACTCGATTTTAAACTCTTCGTAAGCCCGGGTCTAAAAGAGATCAGCAGGTCGTGTTTTTTGTTCAGTATAAACAAACCATCAGATGTACCTATCCAGATATTCCGTTTTTGATCGGTAAGAAATACATAAATTGACCTGCCTTTCAATTTTTTATTTACTTCAGGCAGATCCAGCGGATAAAAAGCTGTTTTTTTTATATTAGAGCAGATAATTCCATTTCTTTGCGTCCCGATCCACAACCTTCCCTTTTCATCTTCCATCAGCGTATGCACTTCATCCTGAACCGTGTTTTTTGGATGGTAAAGAAACCGTTTGAAAGACTGGGTTTTTGGATCAAACAAGTCTAATCCTCCGCCATGTGTACCAACCCAGATTTTACCTTTTTTATCTTCATAAATAGATTTTACCAGATTTGATCCCAGACTATTTGGATTTGTGCTGTTATTCAGGTAGTTCGTATATCTGCCGGTTTTCCGATTATAATAATTGAGTCCGCCACCTTCAGTTCCTATCCAGAGATTTTTCTGCTGATCCTCTACCAGGGAACTGACTACATTGTTACTGATACTCGATTCGTACTTGTTTTTTTGATAAGTAACAAAGTGCGTCATATAAGGATGTGCAAGATTTACACCGCCAAAATAAGTACCAACCCAGATGGATTCATTTTTATCCTTAAACAAACTGTAAACGGAGTTTTGACTTAAACTCTTTCTGTTTTCAGGTGCATTTTGATAAGACTCTGCATGGAGTGTTTTGGTATCCATGATACTGATCCCTTCCAGGCTACCAATCCAGAGCTTGCCTGACGGATCACTAATAATGGTTCGGATTACATTATTGATGATGCTCTTTGGGTCACTGTTGTGTTTGAAAGAAGTAAAATTGTTAGCTGAGCGATTGTAACGGTTTATACCTCCATTTTGTGTGCCTATCCATAGATTCTTCTCCTGATCTTCTACAATACTCGTGATATAATTATCACTGATATCTCCCGGATGGGCATTGTTTCTAAAAGTTTCGTAAACAGCAATGCCATGCTGAAAATTAAGTCTGGTTAAGCCATTTGTTGTACCAATCCATAAAGCCCCTTCTTTATCCTGGTAAATGGCCCTTATATTATTTGCAGGAAGCTGATTTTTAACTGCATAAAAGCTGGTCTTGAATTTATTTCTGTTGGTGGGGGCAAGTAATTTTAAACCATATTCTGTACCTGCCCAAATATTGGCAGACTTATCTTCATAAATACAGGTTATCTTTTGCCCGCCGGGTTTACTTTTTAATCTGTCGGGATCTTTTACCAGTTCAAATGATTCTGTCTGACTGTGATATTGCTGAAGCCCTACATCATTACCCACCCATAAAACTCCACTGTGATCATTGTAAAGTGCATTGATATAATTGTCTTTTAAAGTGGTACTATCAGAAGGGCTATTGAGATAGACTTTAAACCCGAAGCCATCATAGCGGTTCAAGCCATGTCCGGTACCGAGCCACATGAAACCATTCTTATCCTGGGCAATAGAAAGAACACTATTATGAGATAGTCCTTTTTCAATGTTCAAATGGTCAAAGAAAATCGGTTGCTGAGCCTTGGTTTTACTGCAAAAGAGAAAAAAAAACAACGCTGATAAAATGAAGTAATTTGTTTTGAGGCGTTTGGTGCGCATGGTTCTGTTTTTTCAGGTAAAATATGTGATAAACAACCTGTTTACGCAATTATAAGCTTAATATTTATAAAATCACCCCTATAAATTTATAAAATTACCCCCTTCAAATTCTCCTTTGCCTATATGTTTGCTTTAGGATGTTACCACCATTAATTCGAATTAACTGGAAATAGCATCCTAAAAAACCTAACCAAATAAACACCAATTATGAAGAAATTATACCCAAATGTAATTAGGGGTAGTTTAATGTTGATGGTACTTTTATTAAGTACCTTAACATTTGTATCTCCTTTATCTTTATTTGCACAAAGCAAGATCATTTCAGGAACAATTACCGACGAACAGAAACTACCAGTTCCCGGAGTATCCATCCAGGTAAAAGGAACACAGAAGTCTACGCAAACAGATGCAAATGGAAGATATAAAATTCAGGCCGATGGTACTTCTGAACTTGTATTTACAGCAATCGGTTTCACCACGCAAACATTAAAAACTGGTAACAATGGAACATTAGATGTGAAGTTACAAGCGACAAGTACAGGACTGAACGAAATTGTGGTTGTCGGGTACGGAACACAAAAGAAAGTAAACGTAATTGGATCTATTGCTACAATTAACTCTAAATCTCTAGAAAACAGGCCATTGACAAATTTGTCATCTGGTCTTGCTGGTTTAAGTGCAGGAATCGCGGTAAATCAAGGCTCTGGTAAACCAGGAAGCGATGAGGCAACCATCAGGATCAGGGGAGCAGGTACTTTAAATAACAACAATCCTTTAGTAATCATTGATGGTATCGCAGGTACTATGGACGCAGTCAATCCAAATGACGTAGAAAGTATTTCCTTATTAAAGGATGCTGCCGCTGCATCCATTTATGGTTCACTGGCAGCGAACGGAGTTATTCTGATCACGACTAAAAAGGGAACAAGTAATAAACTCAGCGTTAATTATAGCAGTCTGTTCTCTTTGGCGGAACCAACTAAGATGCCCAAATTTGTGACGGATTATCTGACACATATGAATCTGGTTAACGAAGGTTACCGTAATCTTGGACAGACACCAGTATATACCGATGCGACCATGGCTTTATGGAAGAATGCTAATGCTAATCCAGACGGACTTACTGCTCAGGGAATTCCAAATAAGGTTGCTTATCCTAATACCGACTGGGCTAAAGCTGTTTTTGAACATAACCTTGTACAACAACATAATCTTTCATTGAATGGAGGAACAGAAAGTACGCAATATTTACTTTCTGCAGGTTATTTAAATAATCCAGGTACGATGGCAAATACAGGTGCAGACCGTTTTCAGTTAAGGATTAATTTACAGTCTAAAGTCAATAAATTCCTGACTTTAGGGACACAAACCTTTGCCTCCTTACAAAATTTTGGACTGGCAAACACAGCTAATGCATTTAACTTTTTACGTCAGACAACACCAGGAGTTTATCCGGTCTACAATGGTCTTTATGGATTTCCTGCGGCAGCAGAAGAATCCGCTACTGCGAATAATATCTTAACTTATTTGTACAGCACTGGGGGGAAAGATCAGGAGTCCAGGTTTAACACGACTGTTTTTGCCAAAATTGACATCTTAAAAGGATTAAGTTTTGAAAGCAGGTTTAATTACCAAACTCGCTTCAGGGAAACAAATGCGCATAGCAATACCTTTGAAAAATGGAATTTTGCGACCAATACGCAGAAAGTTGCTGCAACGACACCCGATCAGTTAAGTACAACCTATGCTTTTAATAAAAACTATAGTACCACTATCGATAACGTTTTAAAATATAACACGACTATTCATGAAAAACATGATATTGGCATTTTAGCTGGTTATAACCAAAATTATTACAACTATTATAATTGGGATGCTACTAAAACAGGTCTCATTGATGAATCAATTACGACTTTAGGTTCAGCTACCACCATGACTTCTATTAATGGTGATTCATACGATTATGCTATCCGTTCTTATTTCGGCCGTTTGAATTATGCCTATGATAGTAAATATTTACTAGAAGGAGTTTTTCGTTATGACGGTTCTTCAAAATTTGGACCAGATAATCGTTGGGGCTTTTTTCCAGCATTTTCAGCGGGATGGCGCATCTCTCAGGAGCCATTTATGAAAAACATAAATGAATATGTAAGCAATCTTAAATTACGTGCATCCTGGGGTAAAACTGGTAATAATGTGATGAATTCTGATCCCGCTAAAGGTAATTATGATTACAGGACTGCTTATAGTTCTTTTCCCTACTCTTTTAATGGTCAGCCAGTAACTGGGCTGATACAGCCGAAATTTGCCAATGGTGATTTGAAATGGGAAACCACTACGGTGACTAATCTTGGTTTAGATGGAGCCTTATTCAAAGGAGCAGTTAATTTTGAAGTTGATCTGTATAATAAATATACTGACGGAATTCTATATATACCTACTATACCATTAACTGTAGGTACAGCTACCGCAGCGACAAAAAATATAGCAGAAATCTCCAATAGGGGTATCGAATTTACGCTAGGATATAATGGAAAATCAGGAGACTTTAAATACGGTGTGACCGGAAATTTCGCTTATAACTTTAACCGGGTACAAAAGTATAAAGGTGCTTTGCAGCAAGGTTATACGACTGATGCGATTGGCAATCAGGTTTATACCTCTAATATTGGTAGTGTATCCAATGGGACAACCGCCCGTATCCTGGAAGGGCAGCAGGCTAACCAATATTATTTATACAATGTATACAAAGGAAACGGGACGTATAACAATGCTGATGGGAGCCTGAATATTAACGGTGGTCCTAAAGACGGAATGATCAGAACGCCACAAGATCTGACCTGGGTAAAGAATATGATTGCGGCAGGTTATACTTTTCAGCCAGCAGGCGGAGTGGATAAAAACAAAATCTATTATGGTGATTTAATCTATGCAGATAATAATGGCGATGGTATTTACGGCAATACTTATGATCAGACTTTTTCAAATGCTTCTGCAACTCCAAAATACAATTTCGGTTTGCAGCTTAATTTTAGTTACAAAGGTTTCGATATGTTTATGCTTTGGGCAGGTAGTGCAGGTATGAAATACTATTGGAATAATGTTGGCTATAACAACTCAATTGTATCCTTAGGTAACGCAGTGAGTAAGCTGGTTGCCAATGATCATTATTATTATAACGAAGCTAATCCTGCTGACCCGGCTAATCATATTAATGGACGTTTCCCAAGATTAAAAAACACTACGGATGTTCAGAATGCTGGTGTAGCCAGTGATTTCTATCTGTACAATGCTTCCTATGTGAAACTGAAAAATTTACAGATTGGCTATACACTTCCCCAAAATCTAACTAAAAAGGCAGGTATGAGCAGAGCAAGGTTATATGTTTCAGGAGAGAACTTATTTACCATTACAAAGTTTCCTGGAATTGATCCTGAGATAGGCGTTAAAGAAGGGTTGTATAATGGAGCTAGCTATCCAACTATGCGTCAATACTCATTAGGTTTAAATGTTACTTTTTAAGCGAGAAAGAAATGAAAAAGATTTTATCAATTATATTAATCCTGGTTGTTTTCTCTGGATGTAAAAAGAATTTACTGGACACCACACCACCTTCGGCAGTACCTGCCGAAAAGATGTGGACCACAGATAACCTGACTGATTTGGGAATTAGTGGTGTTTATAATGCTCTGCGCTTAGGAATTAAAACTGATGGTGCTTCTGGTGTGGAGCTTTATCAATTGGATCGTTTTAGTTTTACCGGGCAGACCAGTGGTTCTGAAGTGCTGATGGCGGGCACAATTACTACCGGTAATTCAATGTTCAGTGATAACTGGAAAAATATGTATGAAGGAATTCAACGTGCAAATGACGCAATTAAGAATATTCCTTTGAAATCTCCATCCACGGATGCAAAAAAAAGCCGCTATATCTCGGAAGCTAAATTTTTAAGAGCTTATTTCTATTTCAGGTTAAATCAGTTGTATAAAGGAGTGCCGGTTTACCTGGTCCCTTTTCAAGCTGAAGAAGCAATAAAAGGTCGTTCAACTGAAGATGAAGTTTGGACTCAGGTGATTGCAGATTTGACAGACTGTATCAATGACCCAAATCTTCCAGACAGATATATAGCCGGCAATGCGGCCTATGGGCATGTTACGAAAGGTGCGGCTTATGCCTTACGGGGTAAAACCTATTTGTATCAGCAAAAATGGGCTTTAGCCACGGCCGATTTTAGTAAAGTTAGAGATGCAGGCTATGGATTGTTTGCGAATTATACTGCTTTGTTTAAAACGGCAAATGAACAAAGTAATGAAATGATCTTTTCGATACAGAATATTGGGCTCCCAAATTCAGGTTCTACGACACAGTTTTTTTGCGGTACCAGATCATCTTTTGGCTCCTGCTGGAATACCTATCATGTTTCGCCGAATCTGGTTGATTTGTATGAAAACGCTGATGGGTCTAAATTTAACTGGGAAAGTGTAATTCCGGGTTATTCAGCCTTATCTGTAGCAGAAAGAGAAGTCTATTTTTTAAGGAATAATTTGAAAGATACAGAAATCGCAGCAGCAACTGCCAGAGGAGCAAAAATGAGTCTTTATCTGCCAACAGGCAATGAGGCACGTATAGTATTGGCTTATGCAGATCGTGATCCTAGATTGGCAGCAAATGTAATTACACCGTATTCGACCTATGTGGGTGTATATAGTGGTATCAATGCAACGGTTACTTCCAGATGGCCATATCGTTCAGAAGCTGCATTAAATGGTGATTTACGTACCGATACCCAAAGTTATTTCTACTATCTGTATAGGAAATTTGTTTATGAAGGGGCATCTGAAACGCTGAACAGAGCTTATGGCCCAACAGATTTTCCAATTTTCAGGTATGCAGATGTCCTGCTGATGTGGGCAGAGGCATTGAATGAGCAGGGAGCAACAGCAGATGCGATGGCAAAAGTTAATGAGGTGAGAAGAAGGGCAGGTGTTGCAGTCCTTCAAATGGGTAACGGCATGTTGGGTACTTATATCAGTGGCCAAACAGATTTAAGAGAACGTATCCGTAATGAACGCCGTGTAGAATTTCCAAATGAGGGAATTAATTACTTTGATGAATTGCGCTGGAAAAGCTGGAAAGACAAAGTTTTCTATTCTGGCAATGGGGTAAAACAAATTTGGGGTAATACCGTATACCCTTACTCGTTTAAAGGTGATTATATTTATAACTGGCCGGTACCTCAGGTAGAAATAGAGAGAAATCCTAACTTGAAACAAAATACAGGCTGGATCAATTAATAAAGAACCTTTTTTATGTTCGGATATATCAATAAATTTCTATTAAAAGCAGTTGTACTGCTGCTCCTATGTCTGTCCGGTAATCAGTTGATTGCCGGGCAAACTGAGCCCTATCAGACAATTATGGACCGGGTCAATACAGAATTGCAGCAGCACGGCAATGAGGAGATACTGAATACAAAGGTTTTAAAAAGCATAGCTGAACTTCAACAGGATGGCAGTTGGGCAGATATCAATTATGCAAACCCAGATTATGATCCTCTGGGCAGAATTAAAATGATTGCGATAGCTTGCAGCGGATCAAATCACAAATTGTATGGTGATGCTGCGGCTTATGCTGCTGTTGTTAAATCTCTTCAATACTGGCTCGATAAAGATCCTAAAAATAAAAACTGGTGGTATAATGAGATCTTTTATCCTAAGACTATTGGTGAAATACTAATTTTAATGCGGTACGCAAAAACGCCCTTGCCACAGGCATTAGAAGTGTCTTTACTGATCAGGATGACCCGGAAATTAAAGACCGGGGATGGTGCTAATACTTCGGACGAAGCCTTGCATTATTTATATCGTGCCTGTTTAACAGCGCGTAAAACTACACTGGACTCTGCTGCAAAGTACTTATATGAACCAGTCTCTATTACGGATGGGAAAGAAGGATTACAGGTTGATAACAGTTATTTTCAACACGGCAAACAGCAGGCAATAGCAAGCTATGGAGCTGTATTTGCTGAAAATTCTGTAAATGCAGCGTTCTATTTAAGAGGTACTGATTATGCGATGCCAGCAGCTCAGTTACAGTTGCTGATTACTTATGTGAAGGATACTTTTTTCAAGACTATCAGAGGAACCTATTTTGATTTTAATGTGAAGGGAAGGGGAATTAGCCGGAAAGATTCTTTAAAAGGCAGTGGAATTGGAATTCTGGCAAAGGTTGAAATACTGAGCCCTGAGAACGATAGTTACTGGCAGGCTGCCATGAAACGAATAATGCAGACGGAACCGCCGGCTTCTGGAGTTATTGCTGGTCACAAACAGTATTGGAAAAGTGGCTATACGCTGCATACCCGTCCGGGCTATACATTTAGTGTACAAGCTGCATCCTCCAGGACATTGAGAACTGAAAGAGGTAACAATGAAAATATACTGGGCAAGTTTCTGGCTGATGGTGCAACAAATATTCAAATACGGGGTGATGAATATCTGAATATCATGCCTGTCTGGGAATGGGATAAAATTCCGGGTGTGACCAGCAGAATTTATGGTGATGACGAGGGCGCGACAATCAAACAAGACTGGGGGATTCCTGGCACAACTTCTTTTGTTGGCGGGGTGAGTAATGGACTTTATGGAGTGTCTGTTTATGCGCAGGATTACGATCAGGTACAGGCAAAAAAAGCATGGTTCTTTTTTGATAAAGAGATTGTTTGCCTTGGGGCAGGTATCAAAAGTGAAGCTCAGGAAGAAGTTAGAACCACTGTGAATCAGAATTGGTTAAAAGGGAATGTTATCATGGCCACGGCAGCTAAATCTCCAGAAGTTAAAACAGACTTATTAGTAGCTAATACTGAACGTGAAATTGCTGCACCTTCATGGATATGGCATGATCATATTGCTTATTTTTTCCCAGAAGGTGGAAATTTAAGCGTAAGTAATCAGGCACAAAAAGGCAGCTGGTATCGTATCAACCAATCTCAGCCAAAAGAGGAGGTCAGCGGAGAAGTATTTCAACTTTCTTTAAGTCACGGAATTAAACCTGCAAACGGAACTTATGAATATGTTGTTGTGCCGGGCTTAGCTGACGCTAACGCCATGAAAAATTATAATTTATCAATGATACACATCATAAGTAATACGGCAGATTTACAAGTAGTAGAGCATAAAGGGTTAGACATTTTACAATTGGTTTTTTATAAAGGAGGGGTATTAAAAACCGCAGATTTAACGGTTAAAGCAGATAAAGCCTGTACTATTTTAATTCAGGGCTTGCATACTGCAAATCCTATAATTGATATCTCAGATCCTGCACTGGAAAGCGCAGCAATAGCACTCGAACTTAAATTACCGGGATTCTCAGGACTAAAAAAACTGAGTTGTGTGTTACCTGAAGGTGCACACCGAGGCGCTACAATAAGAAGTCATTTGAATTGATCACAATTTAAAAACAGGCTAAAAGATTCACTATAAATAAGCTAAGAAAAAACAGAACGATGAAAAGAATCAATTTAATTGCAGGATTACTCTTACTAACGGGGTCTGCCTCTTTTGCGCAGAAAACAGGAACACAACAACAAAGCATGGGGCAATTAATTGATGAACAATTTAATTTTGCCGCTAAACAATACAAAGTTTTGGACAAAAATATCCCTGCGGGATTAACCCCACAGAGTTATGATGCTAAAAAGAATAAGCTAGTCGCTTATGATATTAAGTGGTGGTGCAGTGGATTTTATAGTGGGTCATTATGGTATATCTATGAACAGACCAAAGAGGCAGAGATCAAAAATGCCGCAGAAAAAGCATTAAAAGTAATCGAGTCCAATCAATATTTTAGCGGGAACCATGATCTTGGATTTATGATGTTCTGTAGTTTTGGAAATGCATATCGTCTGACGGCAAATCCAGCTTATAAATCAGTCATTGACAATTCGGCGGCTTCGTTGGCTAAACGTTATCGTCCTGAAATTGAGTCTATCCAATCATGGGATAAAAGCAAATACTGGAAATGCCCGGTTATCATAGATAATATGATGAATCTGGAAATGTTAAACTGGGTGAGTGATAAGGGAGGAGATGCAAAATACAAAGAGATCGCTGTTAAGCATTCCAATACAACTTTAAAGAATCATTTCAGACCAGATTTTAGTTCATACCATGTAGTAGATTATGATTTGACCACAGGGAAAGTTTTTCGCAAGGCAACCTGGCAGGGGGCTGCAAGCTGCTCTGCATGGGCTCGCGGACAGGCTTGGGCATTATATGGTTTTACCATGATGTACCGCGCTACTGAAGATCATAAATACCTGGATCAGGCAAAGGGAATTGCTCATTTTATTCTGAACCATCCAAACCTGCCTGCGGATAAAATTCCTTTCTGGGATTTTGATGCACCAAAGATTCCTTATGCAGATCGTGATGCTTCTGCAGGGGCGATTACTGCATCAGCTTTGCTGGAATTGGCTCAATATACTACGGCCACAGAAAAAAAAGAATTTATTTCTTCGGCTGAGACCATGATCCGGTCTTTAGCTACCCCAGTATACCGGGCTAAACTAGGTGAGAACGGTGGTTTTCTGTTGTTACACAGTACGGGAGCTTTACCGCTGAATAGTGAAATTGATGTACCTTTAATTTATGCTGATTACTATTTCCTGGAGGCTTTAGGCCGATATAAAAAATGGTATTTATAAACCAGGATTTTAAATTTTAACCCTTGATGAAATATGATTTATTTCCATACAAAAACTACTTTAATCTTATCTTTTCTGCTGATTGTTTTTTCTTCAGCTTCGGCACAACAGGAAAAAAATAAGAAAGCAAGCACTGGTGCACAGGACAGACAGGTTTGGGTAAAAGCATTATACAAAATCTCTTATCCTGTAGTTCAGAACCTTGCTAAAGGAACGCTGAAAAAAAATATGCCATTAGAAACGGGACCTAAATATGGTCTGAATCTTAAAAGTGTGACCTATCTGGAAGCAGTGGGCCGGACAATGGCGGGTTTAGCTCCATGGCTGGCACTTCCCGATGATGGTACCGAAGAAGGCAAAATGCGTAAAGAAATGCGTATGCTGCTTTTAAAAGGGTTAGCGAATGCTGTGGACCCAAAAAGTCCTGACTATTTGAATTTTAGAACTGAATCACAGCCAATTGTAGATGCAGCTTATGTAGCTCAGGCCTTTATACGCGCACCAAAAGCTTTGTGGGAACCGCTTGATAAAGAAACCAAGGTACGTTTTGTCGAAGAATTTAAATCTTTGAGAAACAGGAGCGGAGCCTATAACAACTGGCTTTTGTTTTCGGGCTTAACAGAAGGGTTTTTGCTTAGTATCGGTGAACAATATGACCCGGCAAGAGTACAGTTTGCCGTTAATAAAATCAAGGAATGGTATGTTGGTGACAGCTGGTATAGTGATGGTGAAAAATTCAGTATGGATTATTATAACTCATATGTGATTCATACCATGCTTGTTGATCTGTTAAAGATTCTGGCTGATCATAAAAAAGCTGCTGTGACTGATTATGATCAGGCACTGAAACGAATGGTTAGATACTCAGAATATCTGGAAAGGGTTATTTCTCCTGAAGGCACCTATCCGGCATATGGACGATCTATCACTTACCGTACTGCTGCTTTTCAGGCACTCGCTCAAACCGCATTAATGGAAAAATTGCCAGCTCATGTAAAACCTGCACAAGTACGTTGTGGATTGACAAAAGTAATTCATAATATGTTTGACGGAAACCAGAATTTTGATGAAAAAGGCTGGTTAGTCTTGGGATTTAATGGCCATCAGCCTGCGATAGCTGATTATTATACCTCTACAGGAAGTTTATATATGGCAACCCTTGGGTTTTTGACACTTGGCCTTCCTGCGAATAATGAGTTCTGGACTGCACCCGCAGCCCCATGGACCTCTTTGAAAGCATGGACAGGAGAAGAGGTAGTTAAGGATTATAAAGTAGAATACTAAATGATAACTGATCTGCTAGTTATATAGCAGATCAGTTAGTTGTGTTTCTTTATCTTGTTTAATGGAAGCAGCCTGTTTTAAATAGGTTTTATTTTTGTATGCTCTGCCTGCAAGTACTAGCAGGCGGTATAGTTCACCGCTATTGTATGGGATAATCTGCTTGCGGTCTTTTGTTTTTTCCTCAAGTCCGTAAGGAATTAGCCAGTCCAGTGCTTTATGAATGCTCCTTCCATCTGTAGTCTGATAATTCCAAACATCAATACCCGCACGTTCTCCGAGTAAGGCGAGATTAAACCAGCCGTCGTTCAGATTCATAGTACTATAGCTATATGCTTTTGTTCTTGCCAGTTCCAATGGCTGCTCTCCTTCAGGGGTAATTTGTATAGCTATTCTTTGAAGGCTTGCTGTAAGGGTGTTTTTGGCCAGTTCTTCATTGTCGGTGAACAAAGCAAAGGAGGCAACCTGAGCATCATAAATAGTCCCGTGGTTGTTTTTGGATCTATGTTCATCCTTACCATTTTTGCTGGTTAACAACCAATCCAGGTATTGTTTATACCAGGTTTTAATCCCTTCAGTTTCTGCTACTGAAAGTGATTTTGATGTTGCTAAAAGCCCCATCCAATCGGCTAGTTCGATCAGAGATCGGCTTTCAATAATACCAATTCCGCGTCCATCATTTATACCTGGTATAGCTTGTGCGTAATTCAAGTTGGGGTTCATCTTCGTTTCAGGCGCAATGAACCAGGCATGGAGCAATTCAATGGCTTTTGTGGCATATTTTTCCTGACCCGTAAAATAATAGGCCAGAGATAGAAACTTACATTGATTGGTTAGCTCATGCAGAAATGCAGCATCTGTTATTTTTCTGATATCTGGATTACGTTCACCATCTTTTCTAATATAGGGAGTTCCGTTTGGCTTGGAAGGATCGGGCCAGAAATAGGGTGCCTGGCTCATGTAATCATGTTTTGATCCGCTTGGTGGAGTTGATATTTTATCCATTACAGATTTTGGCTTTGCCGTAAGAAAATCAACGGCCTTGCTGATAATTGGGGCTATCAGGCTTTTTGTTTTTTTATCTTGTTCTTGCCAGGCTTCTTTCTTCGCCTTCAGTTGGCCGGCATTGATTAGAAATAATTTTGGCGCTTGAGCGAATGAAAACTGTCCATACAGGATAGCCAGGACAATACAAAAAAACTTATTTCTCATAGTTACATTTGGGTTCTGTTGAAACCAAATGTAACCAATTCTTAGTCAAAGAAATATCCCTTAATTTTCTTCGTGATGCTCCTGACGGCGTGCTTTCACAGAACCATCTTCACTAGCACCGTATTTCCAGTAAGAGTAAGCATATAATTCACTCTGATCCCAATTTTGTTCTTTACGCAGAAACTGGCGGATGTCTTTCACTGCCGAAAATTCGGCAGCAACATAGCTAAAACGTGTCGTATGAGTTTGCTCAGGTATCTTTACTGTACGCACAGCATCGGCAAGAAGTCTGTTTTCTCCGGGATGTTCATTATATATCCAGATAATCTGAATATCTGCTTCAGTTTTTAAATACTGTTCATCTTCTTTTCCCGGAATTTCGATGTAGGCAATACCGGTTGCAGTAGAGGGAAGAGTTTCCAGTATTGTAGCAATTACAGGGATTCCTGTCGCATCAGCGGCTAGTAGATACCAATCTGCTTTAGGATAAATTACAGATTCTTTAGCTTTCATTACTACACCAAGCCGGTCTCCGGCTTTAGCATGAATTGCCCAGGCAGAAGCTGGTCCGCTTTCTCCATGTGCAACAAAGTCTATTGTCATTTCATTTTTTTTAGCATCAAAAGCTCTGTGCGTATAAGTACGGATTGCAGGTCTTAAATGTTCTGGTGGATGCGTCCATTCTCCAGTGGTAAAATCGAAGTCAGGGAAATGAATTTCGTTGAGACCTGCAGGAGGAATAAAGATTTTATTGTTTACACCGGGGGTAGTCTCGGCAAAAGCAGGCACATCATCGCCCGTAAAAGTGATACGAATATAATGTGGGGTGAGGTATACTTTGTGTTTAACTTCCAATACTCCACGGAGAATGGCTGGGGCTGTATTTTTTGTTTCACTCATTTCTTTTGCAATTGATACCTGGCAAATATATATTATTTATAATCTTTATAAATAGAGGTATGCAGCTATGACAAAGCAATTACAATAGTTTAGTTACATCTATATAAGAAATAGCTTTGCACATTCGTAAAATAAGATTTCAAAATATGAAACACGAAAGAAAAATCGCGATGATAGTTAATCCTGTTAAAATAGACGATGAAGATAGTCTTGATGTTTTATATTGGTTAAGCAGAACTGTTTCAGAACGTCTGTCTGAAGTAAGCCGGTTAATAAAAAACTATTTTACCTGGATTAATGGTAATTTTCCTGACAAAATCTAAAAAGTAATTCATGATGTTGATTATATGGTTGTTGGTGCTCATGCGCTTGCTTATCATGGTCGTCCCAGGCATAAGGGTGACTTAGATATCTGGATCAAGTCTAGCCTTGAAAATGCGATTAGAATGATTGCAGTTCTAAATGATTTTGGTTCTTTAGGTCTTACTGAACAAGAATTTATGAAAGATAACTATGTAACTCAATTAGGATATCCTCCTCTTAGAATAGATCTATTGAATGCTATTTCTGGAGTAGAATTTGATGAGGCATATGTTAGGGGAGGTAAATGATCTGAAAGTCAGCGTTATTAATGTCATTGAATTTATTAAAAATAAATAAGCCACGGGTAGAAAAAAAGACTTGGGTCATATTGAATCTCTTAAAAAAAGCAAAAAAATATGAGCTGTCAAAGATTACAATCCTTTTGATGGGAATAATAACCTTTGACAGCTTATGAATTACCTGGTTTCGATTTCAGGAATTCCAATCCAGTGCCATTTTCTTTTCGTAAATCCAGGATTTAGATCTCCGTCTATATTAAAACGTCTTAAATCAATTAACCGGGTACCTCTCCAGGATAAGAAAGTTCTTCTTACCGTAGTCAGATTAGTTAAATTCATTACCGTTTGTGCCGGAAGATTTGATGACCCGGATGCATCATATTTTAGAATCACGGTATTTACAAAGTCTACAGCATTACCTGGTAATAGATCTCGAATTACCAATTCAGCTCTGATCAATTGCATTTCGTCGAAATCACTTACTAATAACGGATCTCTTTCTTTAAAATAAGCTAATGACCAATGGCCTTTTGGTGCTTTTACGACTGGATTACGATTTTTATCAGCTGTTGTTTTCAAGACTGCGACAAAAGTCGGATCAACTGCCGCATCTCTCACATTGATACTTAACGCAGAAAAGAACGCATTGCTTGTCGTGCCTACAGTATTTAAGAAAGCAAAGTTTTCCAGTGCTGTAAATGACTGATTAATATGCGCAGCGGCTAAAGTATAATTCTGAGTATGGATGCCGAGTTTAGTTAGTAAAGAGTGAAGCAGCCGCTTTTCCTGTGCGCTGGCTAAGGGTATTGCTTCTTCCCAGTA
Source organism: Pedobacter sp. PAMC26386 (assembly GCA_014302835.1). Lineage (GTDB taxonomy): Bacteria > Bacteroidota > Bacteroidia > Sphingobacteriales > Sphingobacteriaceae > Pedobacter. The sequence continues at coordinate 3,175,285 of CP060294.1, read as the reverse complement.
ACGCTGTGCTTTGGCATAAGCTTGATCGTGGGTAACCAGTGCGTGATCTGCGTAAATAGCGTGATTTGATTCACTGACAGTAAAATAATCTGCCAGTAACATCCAGGCATAACCCGCATGTAAACGGGTATTGATTAGCGCGTTTTGTTTAACTTTAATTTTATCGGCATCTGCCGGATTTTGCAGTTCAGCAAGACGGATTGCATCTTCGGCACGTGCTCTGTAGTTCTGAACATCTGACCAGGTACTGAATAGCGATGGGTTATCCGGACTCAGTTTATCTTCGTCCAGTTCTTTGTAAAAAGGTGAGTTAGGTACAGCGGTTGAAGTAATCTCATCTGCAATCGCACCCGATGCAACTAATAAATTAGATGATGCCGTTGCGCCAGCGCGCCAGACACCAGCAATCACTGGTCCGTTCACGTAATTACCTTTATCTATCCGACCTAACATCTCCATGCTGGTCAATTGTGATTCATCAACCGTATTATCTGGTGATTTCGGCTCATTTACCCATTTGTTACAGGATGAAGCAGTTAATGCGATCAATACTACCGCCCCGATTCTAAAAAAAAAGTTGAAGTTCTTTGACATAATTTTTCTATAAATAGACTGAAAATCAGTCTGAATTAAAACCCAATATTTAAACTAAATGCATACGTGCGGGGAGCAGGAACAGCGGTCCAGTCTGAAGACAAATAGCTTATACCTTTATTCCTTTTACTACCACCCTGAGAATCAATCTGAGGTTCCGCACCACCATAATTAGTGGTCAGCCACAGGTTATTTCCCGTTACTGATAAAATACAGCGTTTCAACACACCATTTGTATATCTTTTTGCCCAGTCACCCAAATCATAGGATAAAGTTAAATTGCTCAACCTGATGAAATCTGCTTTCTGGATAAAGTCACCTCTTACGCCCTCAACTTTTGACAATGCTGTAGCTGTTGAGATATAGTCTGCGGTACCCGGTGTTTGTGACGCTAACTGAGTTTTTAAAGTTTCTTTGGCTTCATAGTTATTGCCTTGTGAGGCTACATTTCTAGCCGATATATTATAAACTTTTGCTCCTTTTGAATACGTGAAAAGAGACTGTAAACGGAAGTTGTTAAACAGTTGCAGACCAAATCCTACTGAACCATTATAAGTAGGGAAGGGTTTACCTAATTCTTGTAGCGGTCCTTCTTTAGTACCAGTGTATACACCTTTTGCATCAAATAACGGACCTTCAGATAAGTTAGAATAAAAAGAGAATGCTGGTAAGCCAGAACGGATTAAATTCACTGAACTCAGAATATCTTTATCACCAGAATTGATAACTTTATTAGATTGCTGATTAAAAATAGCATAGATATCAAGACTATGTTTTTTATTTGCACTGGTAAATACCCTGCTATTGTAAGAAATCTCTAATCCCTGTCCTTGTATTTTTCCAATATTTTCAGGATAGTCACCACTTAAAGTAGAAGGCCAGCCTAATGAGGGTAAAAGGGTGGTATAGACAATCGCGTCGCGTGTATTTTGTCTGTAATAGGTAAAGCTCAGTTTCTGATCAAATATCTTAATGTCAGTTCCGATTTCAAATTCACCAGTCCGTTCAGGTTTAATATCTGGATTTCCTTTCCTTAAAGGTTTTACTATTGATCCAAAAGAAGAATTTTCGACTAGATAAGCGGTTTGTGCATCACCCGGATAAGGTAAACGTCCTGATTCTCCATAAGCAGCTCTGAATTTCCATTCGTCTACTTTGCCTTTTAAGAAGTCCATGCCGGCCACATTATAGGCCACACTAACTGTGGGATACCAGATACTTGCCACATTTCTTCCAATCATATTAGAAACATCGCGTCTAAGCCCGGCATTAATAAATAATTTGTTGTCAAAACTCAAAAAGGCTTCTCCATATAGTCCATGGGTACGTTTTTTAAAAGTATTATCGGTTGTACCTAATATTTCAGCTGCCGAAGCAATATTACTGATTCCAGGAACCGCAAAATTACGGACACTGATTCCGGTTACCTTTTCTGAAGCCTGTGTTACCTGCGAAAGGAACGATAGATTCAGCTGCCATTTTGGATTAAACACAAAGTTACGGGATAATTTAAAGTCCCAGTTCATATTCTGGTTACGGCGGTTACTGATTTGCTTACTTCCTGTATTATTGGTGCCTTGCAAAAAACCATACGGAAGGTAATTTAAACCATCAATCCTGTTCAGGTCTAAACCCACTAAACTTTCTGCTTTAATCTCAAAAGGGAAAGTGTAAGCCAGTCTTAGACTTCCAGTGAAACGATCATTTTCATATTGTTTTTGAATGGCACGCCAACTTTCTTCTGCGATAAATGGCCACGGCGTACGGTCACGCATTAAATTCCAGATTGCATCATCACGTCCCGATGCCGATTGCGGAATGCTCAGTTTACCTTTGACATAACCAGCAGTAAGAGATAATTTAAAACGGTCTTTTACATAATCATATCCGGTGCGTACCGTTTGCCTGTTATCCTGGTTTCCAGGAACAATACCTGCATTTTTATTGGTGTTTGCTGAGATGAAAATACTATTGTTTGCATCAATTTGTGAAATTATATTCGCATACAATTGCTGCTCAGTTCCCTTTCTGAAAAAATCATTTAAAGGGTCATTGTTGACAAACTGATCATATTTTCTGGCCAGTTCACTAAAACCTGCAGTGTATTTTACATTGATTGCAATTCCTTTTTTACCATTTAATCCACGTTTGGTTTGAATAACAACTACACCATTTGCTGCTTCTGCACCATAAGATGCTGCTGCTGCAGGGCCTTTAATTACATCTATAGACTCAATATCGTTTAAAGGCAGATCATTCAGTGCACTCATAGCTTCTTGTGGAGAGTTTATATCGGAAGTATTGCTGCTGCCATAACGTACGCCATCTATAAAAATCAGTGGATCGCGATCCATACTGAAAGTTGCAGAAGAACGGATATCAAAACGAATAGGCATACCCACTTTACCATTGGTATTGTAAACTTGCGCTCCGCTTATTCTTCCATTGACAATGTCTGCAAGGGAGGATGGATTGCTGGTAGCTACAATTGCAGCCGCATTGATGTGGTCTATATTAGTTCCGATTGCTTTTTTACTTCTCGAATTGGCTAAACTAGCCGTGATCATAATTTCTTGTAATTCAACACCCGGCTCCAGGGCAATATCAATTTGCTGACCTTCTTTGACAGCGGTATATTGTTTTTGGAAATGTTTGTAACCAATCATTTTGACGATGAGTGTTTCGCCTGATTGTAGTTGCAAACTGAATTTGCCTTGTGCATCCGCTATTACGCCTTTTCCATGATGCTCTTTAATCATAATACTAGCACCAATAATGGTTTCTTTTGTGTTTTTGTCATATATAATACCTTTGATGACTTGCGCCTTGGTTGCGAAGCAAAGGGTGATTGATATTCCTAAAATTGTAAAAAATTTAATCATATGGTGTGTTTAATAGTGTATTTAGCTGTCCATTTTGGATAACTTTACTCAACTTAATGAAATAATTGTTGATATTAAGTTGTTGTTTATTAGTATTTTATGTATATTATTTATTGTTAGTCTAAATAATAATTAGCGGCCGCAAAGATAATAATTACTTTAAAACCGGCAAGGGTTATCTCTATCGTATTCAATCTATTTAATTCTCTCAGTGTAAAACGACCCAATATTCTGGCTGTTTTTTTAAAAGGAGTAAAAAGTAATTTAAAGAAAAAAAATATTCCTATTGTGTTTGTTTAATAGCCTAAAACTCACATCTGCAGGGTGTGTTTTCACGTACATGTGATGAAACATTAAACCTCGCCCTATGAAAGCATTCAGAATAATGTCGATTCTCATCAAAACTGAAAACAAAGCAATAGAATGGAAAGCGCGTAATGGTCTTAATATTTTGCGAATATCATTAGGATTAATATTCATATGGTTCGGTGTGCTTAAATTTTTTCCTGGTGTGAGTGCAGCTGAAGTTATTGCAGGACGTACAATCACAAAATTAAGTTTTGGAATTATTTTGCCATCGGTTTCTCTTCCTCTTTTGGCAGTCTGGGAATGTATTATCGGTTTCGGGTTAATCTCCAAAAAATGGCTTGGGCTCACCTTATTATTACTTTATTTGCAGATGGTTGGTACTTTCCTGCCTCTTGTCTTTTTTCCAGATGAAACTTTTAATCAAAGTTTGTTGATACCTACCTTACTTGGGCAATATATCATTAAGAACATAGTACTACTTTCTGGCGGGATAGTCATCGGGGCAACGGTCAGGAAGCCAGTGTTACTAGCATCTGGTCAGGTTGAATTTCATATGACTGGGTTACAGATTTTACCGAATACTAAACCCATAGAAACGGAAAATATTCGGGTGTAAGCTTATCTTTAAATAAAAAAATATGATTACCTATCTGTTGATGACTATTGCTATGTCAAACCGGTTGAGCGAAATCGACCGTTCAGAATTCATTACAACACTTTACCAGGTGAATCAGGAAAAGGTGGAACAGACCGATGCCAATTATGAATACTCAGGCTGGAATACTTCAGAAGTGCAAGAAATCGAGCGGCAGTACATTTTCGAATTAACTAATGGGGGAATGGCTATCGGTGCGTTTCACGAGAATCGCCTGGTAGGTTTTGGTGTTCTTGGGCATCGTTTGATGGGTGAAAACCTTGACCAGCTGCATGTAGATTTAATGTATGTTTCCAGAGATTTCAGAAGGCAGGGGATAGGGTCCGTAATTTTAGAAATGATTAGTAAGGAAGCAAAAATCAGAGGGGCAGTTTACCTATATATCTCTTCTACTGAAACAGAATCTGCAGTATCTTTTTATCGGAAAAATGGAGGAGCCATAACGAATGCTGTTGATGAGATTCTTTTTAACAAAGAACCTGAAGATATCCATATGATCAAGAAGCTATATTAAAAAGTGGCCAATAGTTTTAATGGCATTATTGATCTGTGATCTGTCCAGATCTACCCATAATATACATCCACCTTGTGGTCTGCTAATTTTAGTCCCTTCTGGGAAATCATTTCTGATGGCTTCTATATAGTTCAGGTAATTGCTGTTGAGCGTATTTCTTAATTTTTTCAAATGACTCTTGTATCGTCCTTTCTCTAAGAAATCGGCCACTGCTTCATGTGTGAGAGAAATAACAGAAATGGCAGTTGCAAATTTAATTTCATATAAGTATTGAGTACGCTCAGCATCTGGCTTTCTCATATGGAAAAACTGTTCTGGTTAAATTAGTTAAAACTGTATCTGTATTGGTTTAGCTAAAATTATGGAATTTGATTCATAAATTGAATGCGTATGAAAGAAGAATCGGTATCGGAGCCTGTTGTATTAGAAATTGCAACAACAGCTCAGCATTTTAGTGAAATACTTGCCTTACAAAAAGAGAATCTGTACAGTGAAATTAGTGTGGAGCAACAGCAACAGCAGGGATTTGTATTTGCAGAACATAATTTAGAGTTATTAGAGAAGATGGCGGATCATTTACCACAGGTGATTGCAATAAGTGATCATAAGGTAATTGGTTACAATCTTGCAATGGCTGTTTCTTTGAGAAACGAGTTGCAAAGCCTTGTTCCAATGTTTGATGAATTTGAAAGATGCAGCTATCACAATAGAAAATTAACCAGTTATGATTATATGGTTGGTGGTCAGGTTTGTGTACATCAGGGTTTTAGAGGGCAAGGACTACTCCGGCAGTTGTATCATGAAACCAGGAATAGGATATATGAAAGTTATGAACTATGTGTGACAGAGATCTCTGCGAGAAATGTTAATTCGTTAAAAGTTCATCAAAAGATGGGTTTTGAAATTATAGGAACTTACCGTGATGAAAAGGAATTGTGGCATGTCGTGGCATGGGACCTGAAGAAGAAGAATGCTATTGTGTAACAGTTATTTTTCTTAGTGATTTAGGAAAATAAAATTAAATTTGCAAGATGATCAAGATTAAGCACCTCGTCCTATTATTAGTTTGTGCGGTTATCGCATTTTCAAGCTGTGGGAAAATAAACCATGATATTCCAGTTATTCCAGATAATTTCGATCCTGTTGTGCAATTTACAAAGGATACGACCGCTATCAGAGCTTTTATCATTGCAAAGAATATTCCTGCAATTAAGAACCCTGTAAATGGGTTGTTTTACCAGGTAATCGCTCCGGGTACCGGATCTGTAAATTATACAACCTCTACGCTAGTTAGCGCTAATTATGTTGGTACTTTATTGAATGGATCTGTTTTTGATAAGTCAAATGGGACATCTTTAAAATTTGAATTGAGTAGAGTTATTGTTGGATGGCAAATAGGGATTCCTCTTGTTCAGCCAGGTGGTAAGTTGAGATTGATTATTCCTTCAGGATTGGCTTATGGAAATGATAACAGACAGCCATTCCCTCCGAATTCAATACTTGATTTTACAATTGATGTAATAAGCGCACAATAAGCATTTTTAATATACAAAAAAAGACCAGCCCGTAAAATTACACAGCCCCCAAAAAGTTAGACACTATTTAGGGGCCTTTTTTATGGAAAAAAATAATTTTTCATCTACAATAGGGGTATTGATGATCTATGCGTTTACCTGAAATAAACGACATAAATATAATATCATGATAGCACAATCAAGTAAAAATGCCTTATTTATCATTCTTGCAGGCGTAATTATTGCATCAATGGTTGTTTTGATAGGTGGCTAGAAAGCAATTCAATGAATAGATTTTTATAATGCGCTAAATTTTCACTAAAATTAGCTGGAAATTATGGCACTATTCAAACGTAAATCACAAATTGACGACGATCTCGGATTTGGTACTCAACCCATTACCGGAGATCAGCGATTAATGAATACCGATGGGTCTTCGAATATAAGACGAATCGGTCTGCCACTAATCAGGACCTCTGATACTTATAACTGGCTGATCTCTATGACCTGGAAGAAATTTCTTTTCATATTGCTTATCGCTTACCTGGTTGTCAATGTATTCTTTGCCGGTTTGTATGTTTTAATAGGTATCGAACATCTTAAAGGAGCAGGAGGAATTACACAAAGAGATCATTTTTTTGATGCGTTTTTCTTTTCTGCCCAAACCATTTCAACAGTAGGTTATGGACATATCAGTCCGGATGGTTTTTTAACAAGCTGTTTAGCTGCGTTTGAATCTATGCTGGGGTTATTGGCTTTCGCTTTGGCTACAGGACTCCTTTACGGGCGGTTTTCCAGACCAACTGCCAAAGTTGTTTACAGTGAAAATATGGTGATTGCACCCTATAAAGAAATTAAAGGGCTAATGTTCAGACTGGCCAATTTAAGAAATAATCAACTGATAGAAATTGAGGTGCAGGTTGTACTTTCCTACAATGAATCGATAAATGATAAAAAGGTAAGACGGTTTTATCCGCTGGATTTAGAAAGAGCAAAAATTGGATTATTGACCATGAGCTGGACTGTGGTTCACCCTATTGATGAAAATAGCCCATTATTTGAAAGAACGCCAGAAGAGCTGGCTGATGCTGAGGTAGAAATACTAGTACTGCTCAAAGCCTTTGATGACACTTTTTCTCAAACAGTACATACCCGAACTTCTTATAAAGATGAAGATATTATTCATAATGCCAGATTTGCTACTATCTTTTCCAAAGATGATACCGGTCAGACCATATTGGATCTTTCAAAAATAGGAAGCATAGAAAAGTTGGATTAAATTCATAAATTGGTAAAAAACCTAACCCTATGAAAATTTCTTATCTAATGTATTTATTAATCATTTTAGTAATACCATCCTGTAAGGTGAAAAAATCAATAATTAAGCAGACAGCAGCAAGCGACTCTTTCATGCCGATGCAGATTGGAAACAAATGGTCGCATGGAGCCCATTCCTACACTGAGATTCAGGATACAGTACGTATTAATAAAAAGCTTTATTATAAATTCTACTCTTTAGTTGGAGGGGACGCAACCTCTACAAAATATTTACGGATTGACGAAAAGAATCAGTTGCTGGAGGCCTTTCCTGATCAGCCAGGAATGACCTATGTCCATGCCCAGTTTAACGCGAATGTAAATGATAAATTTTACACTTTAAATGATAAAAGCACAAATGACTATGAAGTTAAACTGGTAGAAAAAACTGGAGACAGACGAACTTTTGAGTTTGACATGGTTAATCATCCGAATTTAAAAGGAAGTACATTTAAAGTAAGTTATTTAAAAGGCGTTGGACTTGATGATGGCTGGCAAAATATTAAAATAGACGGAAAAATTATCAAGTAATATTTTTTGTTAAGCTATATTAAAGCGGTATTATGCTTTAATATAGCTCGATTATCAGGATGTTTTATTAATAATATTTAAAATAAATATCAAAAAAGTTACAATAGTAAATGTACGTTCTGTATATTAGAGTGTTACGATCTACCTAACATTCAACCCTATGACTAAAAATTTAAGAAATTTCACTTTTATTGCACTGGCCGTAATAGTGATTGCATCGTGTTCTAAAACCAAAGAGACACCTGCAAATGCTGACCCTCAAACTCAGAAATCTGATAAGGTACTATCCTATATTCAGAGTCTTGGATTCCCTGCTTCTGCTATCGTAGATAATGGAGATGCCTTTATTGTAGAAGAAGATATTCTCTTCCCGAAAAATATGGTAATTCCTGTAGGACAACCAAAAACTGAACAGTTTTATACTGGTAGTCTGGTCAACGCCAACAACAAGAAAAACATCCGTGTGATGGTTGATGCTTCCATGACCAGTATGAATGCAGAAGTAACCTCGGCGGTTAATCAGTGGAATGCGATCACTACTTCCAGTGTGCGCTTTTCGATCGTTACCAGTGGTACTTATGACATTCTTATCAAAGATCAAAATCTTGGTAATGGTGTTTGCGGACAGGGAACATTTCCATCTGGTGGCGCTGCAGGTAATTTAATCAATATCAACAAGGCTTATATTGCTGCAAATAGTTTTGCGCAGCGTCAAAGAACAATTACACATGAACTGGGGCATAATATTTCCCTGAGACATACAAACTGGTCTGCTAATGGTGAGGGTACTGCCACACCTGTACCGGGAGTAGGAGGAACAGATGCTTCATCACTGATGAATGGTGGACAGTGTAATTCGGGGGCTACTGTTTTATCTACAAAAGATAAACAAGCAACAGCCGCCCTATATCCTTTATAATCAATTAATAAAAAATAACCATAGATCGTAACTTATCCAGGATAGATAACTCTAAATATAAATAGGGGTATCTATCCTGTTTAAGAATAATACTAAACGAATGAGAATGACGATGCTGGCAATGTTATTGCCTTTTTTTTGCTTTGGACAGATTGACCAGAATAATAACTCCTTTTCAACAGGAGTTATTGATAGTGTGCCCGGTACTTCTATTGTGCTGAAGAACTATGAGGTAATTTTTCAGAAGGTTTATACCTCGAAGTTAACAGGTGATGAGCTGGCAGAAAAAGTTTTTACACTCTTATCTGCGGAGAAAACATTCAGATTTAATCGTCGTGTTGAAAGTACGGGGAGTGAGTTTATCGGAAAGCTGATTTGTTATAATATCAACACCAATAAATATGGTGGAACTGTATTTGCGACACCAGCTGTTTTAAGTTACCCACTGGAAGCAACAGTGATTGTTAATATTAAAGATTTTAAATATCGGGTTACCATTGTTGATATTGTATTTAAAGATATACCAGCAGCAACAAAAGGAGAATTTATAGATGGGCTGCTTAGTGATTTGATCACCAAAAAGCGCCGCAGCCGCTTTGGTAATGGAAAATCGGATGTAAGACTTGCCAAATTCATTGACCTGGATTTCTCAGACCGGTTTGATCTTCGCAAATCTTATTTGTCTGACGACTTTTAAAACAGTCCCATCTTAATGGACAATCCCTTCATTTGAACTCCTGAACTGGTCAGGAGTTGAATAACTAAGTTAAGCCATAGATGCTCTTCTTTGATTCGCACTGTAATTTCTGATAAATACAATTAACCAGCTTAAACCTAGAAAAGCGTATATACCAAGGATTACTATGGAAAACGGCGTAACAGAAGCAGATACATTTTCTGTACTCATGAAAAGGGTCAGGATTGATAGTCCTATTCCAGCACCAAGAAAATACGAAGTTGTTGCAATGCTTGAAGCTAAGCCATAGTGTTGGCTTGGGATGTCCTGAATAGAAAGTACTGATAAACCAGTATAACTGATTGTGATCCCCAGTCCTGAAGCGAATGCGGCTGAAAGTAAGATGAGCAGTAAAGAATGACCAGCGATTAGAGATCCAGCTAATAAAATTGCACTGATTAGCATCATAAGCATTCCTAAAAGCCCGGTTTTGGCGATATCTAATCGTTTCATGATTATTGGTAAAGCGAATTTGGAAACTAATGCTGATAAGACACTGAACGGAACTAAAAGAAGTCCGGATTTAGCTGCACTGAAGCTCATGTCTTTTTGGAGTAATAAAGAGATAACGAATAAATAGCCTGTCCAGAAAGACCCCAGTAAAAAAAAGACACCGTTTGCTGTAATCACTGTCCGGGAACGGAAAATTGATAAGTCAATTAAAGGGTCTTTTAGTGTTGTGAGGCGGGTAAATAATAATTTCATACAGATTGCGATAGCAATTGCAAGAGCTGTTAATTGCAGGTAATGTTTTTGAATGTTTCCTAGTTCATGAACGCCATAACTTAGCATCAGCAGACTGGCAACCAATAAAAAACCCGAGATAAGATCCGGTGCTTTTGTCGTATCTCTTTTCTGGTCTGCATCAAGATAGTACCAGGAAGTGACGATTACTATAGCCAGAATAGGAACATTAATCAGGAAGACCCAGTGCCAGCCCCAGTAAGTACTGATGATTCCACCTATTGATAAACCACTGCCCGATCCGATTGCCGCAAAAGAACTGAAAATCCCTATTGCTTTACTGCGTTCATGTTTTTCAGTAAAGGTATGAGTCACAATAGAGAGGGCTGAGGGCATGATTAAAGCTGCAGCTAAACCTTGAACAGCACGGTAAAAAGCTAATATTCCAAATGATCCTGAAAGTCCGGCACCTAAAGATGTCAGTAAAAATAGAGCAGCGCCAATGATAAATATTGTTTTTCTTCCGATTACGTCTGATAGTTTTCCTCCGATAATTAGAAATCCACCATATAATAATACATACAGCGTCTGCAGCCATTGTACCTGGTCATTGCTAATGTTGAATTGTGATTGTATGGAGGGAATAGTTAGATTAATTATGGCAATATCGAGCGCTTCTACGAAAATACCCATAGAAGCAATGATGAGAATAAGGTTCTTTTTTGAAATCATAAATTGCTGTTGTTCTTTCAAATGTATTTATATAGAATAGACTATTGAAATAATAATAAATATTTAGAACAGATACGTTATATATGTATATTTATTACGTCAAATATCCTGTTGGCTAAACTTAATTATGGTAAATACAGAACAGCCTGAAAAGGTGATCATCTCCTTAGATGCTAAAGATTATGAAATCCTCAGGTTACTTGAAGAAAATGCGAAGCTTACGGTAAGAGAAATTGCTGCACTTATTCATTTAAGTGCAACACCAACTCATGAGCGAATTAAGCGAATGGAAAAAAGTGGGGTCATTAAGCAATATGCTGCGATAGTAGACAAGCAAATGGTAGGGAAGGGAATGATTGTGCTTTGTATGATAACTTTAAGAGAACATAATAAAAAAGCAGGAGCAGTATTCATCAAGGCAATGCTTGAATTTAAAGAAGTCGTTGAATGTTATAATATTTCTGGTGATTTTGATTTTATGGTCAAAATCGTTTCAGAAAACATGGAAAGTTATCATAATTTCTTTGTCAATAAGTTGGGAGAAGTTAAGGGCATAGGGCAGACCAAAAGCATTTTTGTGATGGCTGCAATTAAAGAAACGCATAATCTGATGTAGTGTTCTGCACAAAGTTTCACCGCTGGCATGGGGCTGCAATTCCAGGCATTCAGTTTGAATGCATCTTATAATCTGGAACTGCAGCACTAAGAGGATATGTTGATGATAATTTTGAACTGAGCTTAAAGATTCGTGTATTTTAATAGTCTATGATAGCTGATATAAGAAATCAGCAGTACAGCAAAAACAACAAGTGGCATAAAAGACATTGGAATAACTCCATCGACACTTAAATGGCCAGTTAATGCAGAGAGATAAACAATACCTAATGCGACGTAATTCCATTCTTTAAGACGGGGTGGTAATTTAGGGATGATCAGAATTAGTCCCCCGATAAAACTTCCGATACCAGCCTCCAGATGGAGCCAGTAGGGTAGACCTAAATGTTTGGTGCCTTCCTGTGCCATTGGGCTGTCAATAAAGAAGATACCCGGTAAAATGAACAGAGCCAGCAGTATTGTACTGATCCAGTAGACGATTTTTGTGCTTTTGAGATTCATAATTAGTTTCGGTTAGTTCATCTAAAATTACACTCAATTTTTTAGTTTTATGCATGTATTAAAGACAATTTGAGGGGGTATTTACGACAAGAATGAAGAGGTTTCGCTTCAAAAAAAGCTATAAACAATTTTATCATCTAAATTTAAACAGGATCTTATAATCTTCAGTATTCTCACAGAATTTATAAATACATTTGAACCTTTAACGATTAACGTAGTCTATCCTGTTATGAAGATTCGAAATCTGGTAAATACTTTACTGAAACTCCTGCTGATTGTGGTCATTGTTTTTGGCTTACAGGGCAGGGTGATTGTGAGGTATGCCGATGCTTTTTTTCATAAAGGTGCTTCAACTGAACAAGAGGGGGGAATGAAGACCCCAACATGCAGAGCTAAAGTTGTGCATTGCAGACTGCTTTGTTTTGAGCAGGATTTTCAGGTGATCACATTGCCACCGGCAGCATTCAGGTTAAATTTAACACCACCATCTCTTGTCGTTGTACAAGCCTATCAGGTATTGTGCACTACCAAAAGTCTCAGCGGCCATGAATTCCGGCTACTTTCTCTGCGGGCTCCCCCTTACTGCTAATCTATACAGTCAGGGCGGATATATTTTCTATTTCCCCATTTTTATCACTATATTAATCTATTAAAAGGTTAGTATAGAGTACTTTGTATATGATCAATTTTTAATTGAACATAATTCTTTCTGAAAGACAACATGAACACATTCAAAGCTCCTTTAGCCATCTTGGCTTCCCTTATTATTCTTTCTGCCTGCAGCAGCAAAAAAGGCAAAGATAAAACTACCGATCAGGCTAAACCATATCCTGTCATTACCCTCTCGCCTCAAACAGCAAATATCTATTCAGATTATCCTGCTACCATACAGGGAATCCAGAATATTGAAATTCGTCCAAAAATAGATGGATATGTAGCAGATATGTATGTCGATGAAGGGGCGTCAGTCAAAAAAGGACAATTGCTTTTTCGCATCAATGCGCCGCAATATGAACAGGATGTGAAAACTACAGAAGCGAATATCAAAATAGCACAAGCAGATGTGAATGCGGCAGTAATGAATGTCGATAAAGTAAAGCCACTCGTAGAAGGTGATATTGTGAGTCCTTATCAGCTGGAATCTGCAAAATATACACTGGAATCAAAACAAGGCGCACTAGCGCAAGCCAGAGCAGCCTTAAATAATGCGAAAACAAATCTGAGCTATACACAGATTTTTAGCCCCGTAGATGGTGTGATTGGCATCCTTCCTTATAAAATAGGGAGTCTGGTTAGCAGCACAACCGTTAATCCACTCACAACTGTATCTAATATTGAGAAGATCTATGCCTATTTCTCTATTAATGAAAGACAAGGACTTGATTTTTTCCTGGCAGCAAAAGGAGTAACCATGCAGCAAAAACTGACTACACTCCCTGAAGTTAATCTGGTACTTGCCAATGGAAATATCCTTCCCGCACCGGGAAAAGTAGAAACTGCTAGTGGTTTAATCAATGCACAGACCGGATCTATCAATATGAGGGCAACCTTCCCTAACCATGATGGGTTAGTTAGAAGCGGAAGCAGTGCTGTGGTTAGAATTCCCAGAACTATTAATTCAGCTTTGCTGGTTCCACAAAAGGCGACTTACCAGATACAAGGCAAACTTTTTGTCTATGTATTAGACACTTCAAATAAAGTGAAATCTGTGGAGATTACTACCGCTGCCAGTACCGGTGATTCTTTTGTAGTCCAGAAAGGATTAAAAGCAGGAGATAAAATTGTAGCAGACGGGATCTCAAACCTGAGAGAAGGATTGGAGATTAAACCTCAAAATTAATTTAAGAAATATCAGCATATGTTAAAGCTATTTATTGAACGTCCAGTGTTGTCTACCGTGGTATCTATTATTATAGTTACCCTGGGCATACTGGGCTTAGTTTCCCTTCCAATTTCCCAATATCCTGATATTGCACCACCAACCGTACAGGTTTCAGCCAATTACAGTGGTGCAAGTGCCGATGTCGTATTAAAAAGTGTAATTGTCCCCCTGGAACAACAGATTAATGGGGTTGAAAATATGGATTATATTACCTCTACTGCTGGTAATGACGGTTCTGGAAATATAACTGTGAGCTTTAAAATCGGGAGTGACCCGAATATGGCAGCGGTGAATGTGCAGAACGCAGTTTCGCGCGCCACTCCATTATTGCCTCAAGAAGTAACCAAAGCTGGGGTTACGGTTCAGAAAAAACAGACTAGTACGCTTCTGATCTTTTCTGTTTACAGTGATAACCCCCAATATGATCAGACTTTTTTACAGAACTACGTCGATATTAATATTGTCCCGGAAGTCAAAAGGATTCAGGGAGTCGGGGATGCTTCAGCCTCCGGACAGATGGATTATTCGATGCGTATCTGGTTAAATCCACAGGCCATGGCTTCTTATGGATTGGTGCCAGCAGATGTGACTGCAGCATTATCTGATCAGAATATACAAGCTGCTCCCGGTCAGTTTGGTGAAAGAGGAGGACAGGCTTTCCAATATGTTATCAAGTATCCTGGTACATTAGTAGATACGGCTCAATTTGGGAACATTGTTATCCGTTCCAGTGACCGTAGCCGACTATTAAGACTGAAAGATATTGCACGCATTCAACTTGGTGCCCTAAGCTATTTTAACAGTACCAGAACTAATGGTCACCCTGCGGTATCCATTAATGTGGCGCAGGTAGCAGGTTCCAATGCACGAGATGTCATTCAGCAAACACTGAAAGTGATGGATAAAGCGTCTAAAACTTTCCCTAAAGGCATGCATTATGTCGTCTTGCAGAATGTAGATGATTTCCTTACAGCATCCATTGATAAAGTACTCCATACCTTGTTTGAAGCATTTATACTAGTATTTATCGTCGTCTTTATTTTTCTTCAGGATTTTCGTTCCACTCTTATTCCCGCTATTTCTGTTCCTGTGGCAATTATTGGGACATTTTTCTTTCTGAAGCTCTTTGGATTCACGATCAATCTGCTGACACTTTTTGCCCTCATCCTGGCCATTGGTATTGTTGTGGATGATGCCATTGTAGTGGTCGAGGCTGTCCACGCGAAGCTGGATACTGGTTATACCTCCGCACATGAGGCCAGTATTGATGCCCTTGGCGAAATTTCCAGTGCAATTGTTTCGATTACCCTGGTGATGTCTGCCGTGTTTATTCCCGTCAGTTTTATCAGCGGGTCATCCGGTGTTTTCTATAAACAGTTTGGATTGACGCTGGCTATCGCCATTATCTTATCTGCAATTAACGCGCTTACACTTAGTCCTGCACTTTGTGCTTTATTCTTGAAAAGCCATCATGAAAAAGAGAAGGCGAAAATGAGTTTCATGGAGAAATTCTATACTGCCTTTAATACATCTTTTGAGCGAATGAGTACGAAGTATGCAAATACCATTGCGTTCTTTAGCCATAAGAAATGGATTCCGCTCACCATTCTTGCCCTTTTTATGGTTGCCCTGTTCTTTCTGGCAAAAAATACGGCTACAGGATTTGTACCCAATGAAGATCTTGGCGCGGTCAATTGTAATATCACGCTTCCACCAGATGCTTCTTTGGAGCGGACAGACGTGGTTACCCGTAAAATAGAGAAACTGGCACATACCATTCCCGAAATTAATAACGTACTGGCCATTACAGGCAGAGGGCAGCTTTCCGGAACCGGAAGTAATTATGCAACCGTGGTGATGCGCCTGACCCCATGGGATCAAAGAAAAAGAGACGTTCAGGCTATCATCAGCGAACTGATTAAAAAGTCTGCTAACATCACAGAAGCAGAGGTTAAGTTTTTTGCACCGGCTACCATTCAGGGTTTTGGAACAACTAACGGTTTTGCTTTTCAATTGCAGGATAGAACAGGAGGAGAAATACCAATATTTTATAAAGCAAGCAAGGACTTCTTATCGGCTCTGTCCGAGCGGCCTGAAATACAGTTTGCCACCACTTCTTTTAATCCTAATTTTCCGCAATACCTGATGAATATGAATGTGCCGAAAATTAAAGAAGCGGGACTGAATGTCGTTGATATTACTTCTGCGATGCAGGGATATTTTGGCGGTATTTATGCCTCTAACTTTAACCAGTTTGGACAGCAGTTCAGAGTAATGGTGCAATCTTCACCAGAATACAGGATGACTCCTGAGAGTCTGAACGGTGTTTTTGTACGTACACCTGATGGACAAATGGTTCCGGTGACAGAATTTTTCACCTTGACACAAGCTTACGGGCCACAAGCGATTACAAGGTTCAATTTGTATAATTCTATCAGTGTAAATGGTACGCCCAATCCGGCTTATAGTTCTGGTCAGGCTATTGCAGCCATACAAGAAGTGGCCGCAAAAACGCTGCCCGCAGGATATAGTTATGAGTTTTCAGGGATTACCAGGGAAGAACTTTCTGGTAACAGCCAGACAATTTTCATCTTCCTGCTTTGTCTGATCTTTGTTTATCTTTTGCTCAGTGCACAATATGAGAGTTATTTGTTGCCTTTGTCTATCCTGTTAACGATCCCGGTAGGTACAGCCGGGGCATTTATGTTTGCCCATTTGTTTGGGATCAGTAACAATATCTATGTGCAGATTACTTTGGTCATGTTGATCGGATTGTTGGCCAAAAACGCAATTCTGATAGTTGAATTTGCCGTAGAACGCAGACGTTCGGGCATGGAGATTACAGAAGCTGCCGTAAGAGGTGCACAGGCAAGACTCAGACCCATCTTAATGACCTCATTCGCTTTTATATTGGGCTTAGTACCCTTAATGCTGGCCACGGGGGCAGGTGCAAATGGTAACCGGTCTATTGGTGTGGGGGCTGTAGGAGGAATGCTGGTAGGAACAGTTTTTGGTCTTTTCATTACCCCTACCTTATTTATTGTGTTTCAGACGCTCCAGGAGAAGATGAAAAAGAAACCAAGCCACAAATAATTACAGCAATTTTAATTATGAAACGATACTTGAAAGTTTATTCATCCTTTATCGGGCTCATTATATTGTTATTCGCATCTTGCAAAATAACACGCCCATATCAAAAGCCAGCCATTGATATGGAAGGATTATATAGAGAACACGTCGCTGCGGATACGGTTACCATTGCTAACCTGCATTGGAAAGAGATGTTCACGGATACCTTATTGCAAAAGCTGATTGCCGATGGGATTCAACGGAATTTAGATCTAAAGGCGGCATACTCCCGGATTCATCAGTCTCAGGCTTATTTTGAGCAGAGCAAAATGGCTTTCTTTCCGTCCCTAAATGGCGATGCCAGTGTTATAGGGACAGGCTCATCAAATCAGAACGCTTTAAAAAGTGTCATACCTTATCAATCTCAGGCAGAGCTAACCACAAGCTGGGAGGCTGATTTATGGGGGAAACTGAGCAGTGCGAAACGAGCTAATTTAGCTTCTTTATTACAGGCAGAAGCGAATGCAAGGGCAGTGCAAACAGCCGTTGTAGCTAATATTGCCACAAATTATTACCGTTTGCTCGCCCTGGACGATCAGCTTCTGCTCACCCAGCAAAGTGTGAAAAACTGGCAGACAACTGTAGATATTATGAAAAAACTGAAAACAGCGGATGTAGTGACCGGGGCAGCTGTTGTACAAAGCGAATCGAGTAAATTTGCAGTAGCGGTTACTATTCCAGATCTGATGCAATCGATCAGAGAAACAGAGAACGGACTGAATTTATTATTAGGCAGGGTTCCTGGGCCAATAGAACGAAGTAAATTTGATCAGATACATTCGCTGAGTTTATTACAGACTGGAGTTCCTGTACAGTTATTAGCCAACAGGCCGGATGTACAAGCCGCAGAACTGAATTTCAAAAATGCCTTTGAGTTAAGCAATGTAGCTAGAACTTACTTTTATCCTTCGCTGACCATTTCTGCATCAGGTGGCTATTCCAGTTACAGCAACTTTTTTGGGCCCGGCTCATGGATTAGTAGCTTAACAGCTGGTCTGACACAACCTATATTTAACAGGGGCACAAATAAAACGAGGCTAAAAGTAGCTCTGGAACAGCAGCAGCAAGCGGTATTAAGTTTCCAGAATGCTGTGCTTGTTGCCGGACAAGAGGTCTCCAACGCCATGTATTCTTATCAGAAAGCCTCAGAAAAGAAAATTACCAGGACAAGTCAGCTGGAAAATCTGGAAAAATCAGTCCAGTATACGCAGGCCCTGGTCAGATATGGTTCTGCAAATTACACTGAAGTTCTAACTGCACAGCAAAGTTTTCTGGCCGCGCAACTTGGGCAGGTCAACGATCAGCTACAACAGGTACAGGCTACTGTATCCTTGTATCGCGCGTTGGGAGGTGGCTGGAAATAGATTTTTAATCTTTCCATCTCCTATGTGACCATAACCAGTAAGAAGGATCAATTTTGATGGTCTGCTGTAGCTTGTCTGCAAAACATTTGGTAATTTCCTGGTTACTGGTTTCTTTCGGGGATTCAGTAATCAG
Source organism: Pedobacter sp. PAMC26386 (assembly GCA_014302835.1). Lineage (GTDB taxonomy): Bacteria > Bacteroidota > Bacteroidia > Sphingobacteriales > Sphingobacteriaceae > Pedobacter. The sequence continues at coordinate 3,156,274 of CP060294.1, read as the reverse complement.
GGAAAATCGGATTTCCCAGCAGTTACCGGGTTTTCTTTTCATTTCCAGGTAAACGACCACTGCATTTGTTGCAATAGCGAGTTTCTCAGCTCCATTGAACATATTGGTAGATTGATGCATAAAATCAAATTTGGCATGTTCACTGGCCCCTGGAAATTGATCGGCGAGAAAAATGGACAGTTGTGGCTGATCTTTATGTTTAAGAAGATGTCTTAATGCTTGATTTGCTGGCAGAAGCTTCATCCCGAAACGGGTTCTTACATAATGAACCAATTTATTCATCATGGGATTAGAAAGCGGTTTATAAATGGCATTGATTTTAAAAGGGAGTTGTGCAGGTAAGATATTCAGGTACTCCCAATTTCCATAATGGCCTAATACAGCAATTATATTCCTGTTTTGCTGTTGGTAGTGAAGCAGTAATTCTGTATTGACAAGCGTTACTTTTTTATCCAGTAAATCACCGCTCATCGAGAAAAGTTTGACCGTCTCAATAACCATACAGACCAGGTGTTTGTAAAACTCTTTTGCGATTTGCTGAATTTCAGCATAAGACTTAGCAGGTAAAGATCTGGAAAGATTTTGCAGGACGACACTATACCGATACCTGAAAACCGTGTAAGAAATAAAATAAAGCATCCGTCCTAAGGTAAGATTGGTGACAGCATAAGGCAGTAAGCTTAGCAGATAGATCGGAAAGAAAACAAGATGATACAGTTGGTTGAAAAATTTATTCCTCACAAGATTCATGTACGATTTTTAATAAATAGATAATTACCAGGATAGCCAGTACGAGCGCAATTGATATAAAACCGCTGAACAGAAAACATAGTGAATGTGTTTGACCTATCATAAGATTACTAATTTAGTTTGTTGTTTTTGGTTACAATAAAACAATTGACCATTTGAGTAGGGGCATTGACGAAAGGTCAGTTTGAATTGATCAGTCATTTTATCGGTTATTTATCTTGTGACAATATAATTTGCCTTTACCCTTACTGCTATGGAAAATAAATTATGCTTATTTTTACTTATGGATATAATCACGCAGGCAACAGAAGAAATCAATCGTTTTTTGCAGAATATAGGAGAATGGTTTCGCAGTGATGTGGAAGGAAACAAGGCAGGAGAAACTGTTATACTCCAGAGTTTTCATAAGGATTTTATCATGATCACCCCTGGTGGTGAAGCTGTAGATTTTAAGGGGTTATCAGCTTGGTTACCTACGGTATATGGAATTAAACCAGACATACTGATTACAGTGGAGGATATTAAAGCTGCTTATGTACAAGGCGATTGTGTGCTGATGACTTATACAGAATTTCAGTACAGAGAAGAGGGGGATAACAAAAGAATAGCCAGTGCTTTATTTACTAGAGCAGCAGACGGACAGCTGAAATGGCAGCATTTGCAGGAAACCTGGTCACCTATTAATGAAGATTAAGCCATTGTGTTTAAATAGCAGAAGCACAACTAAGCTGGGTTCTTATGTTTTTCAAAATAGTCATAAGCCACCTGTAAAGTTTTCCAGAATGCGTTGTGCTGCGGGAAACCGGGTAATTTTGTGTTCATATTTTCCTTTGTCATTCTGAAGGGGAATATCTGAACAGGAATCTGTGTTTGCCCATTGTTTTTAGCCTCAACAGCCAGCAGGTAAACTTCTTTTATCTTCTCATCCGTTAACGGGATACAGCCTACTGTAACCCGGCTACCATGAATATAAATAGCTGAACCCGGGTCATTGCTGCCACTTCTTTGCAGATCAGCTGCATTTGGATAATTAATACCCAGTGATAAATAGAAGCGGCTTTGTGGATTGAATCTTTCTATGAAATAAGAACCTTCCGGAGTTTGCAGGTCGTCTTTTTTCGTCTTCGGCCCTAAAGTACCTGAATGTGCGCTGAAATCAAAAGTCTTAAATAAACTAAAATATCGCAGATTTTTAGCTTTTAACCAGACTTCTAATTTACCTTCGCTTTTATAGGCAGCGATGTACAACTGGAAATTTTCTTTAAAACCTTTATGAAGCAGCTCCTCCTGTAAACCATTCCATTTTTCAGTATAAGCAGTATTTACTCTTTCAAAAGAGAGTTGCTGTTGTTTGAAATCGTTCTGGGCAGACAAAGTCTGTGACATAATCAGCAGGAAAAACAGGTTAAATAAATGCTTCATCATATAAGCTCATAATTTAACTGTTTTTCCTCAACATATGTAAATGTTTAGCAGATAAATTAGGCCGTACTTTGCTATTCAAATTTATAAAAACATGAAACGATTATTCGCATTTTTAGCTGTGCTGTTTTTTGCATTTTCTTCTTTTGCCGCAAAAGTAGATACGATAGCAGTACAGAGTACATTGATGAAAAAAAAGATCCGCTGTATTTTCATCACTCCCAACCAAACAATAGATACGGAACATTTTCCTGTAGTTTATGTGCTGCACGGCTATAGCGGGAATGCAATCAGAACTATCGAACAGGATATTCCTGATCTGGCTGCACAAGCCGATATTTATAAAATGATTTTTGTTCTGGCCGATGGTGGATTTGATAGCTGGTATTTTGACAGTCCGGTCAATGATCAGCTCCGCTATGAAAGTTTTATCAGTAAAGAGCTCATCAGTTTTACAGATCGCAACTATCCAACCATAATGCAAAGAGAAAAAAGAGCAATCTATGGATGGAGTATGGGTGGACACGGAGCTCTTTTTATCGCTATGCGTCACAAAGATCTGTATGGTGCCGCTGGAAGTATTTGCGGAGCAGTTGATTTCAGGCCATTTGTTCATGCCTACGGAATTGAGAAAAGTCTTGGCGATTTTTCATCTCATGAAAGATCATGGGAAACTCATACGGTGAGTTATACTGCGTCCTCACTGAAAAATAAGGAATTAAAATTGATCATTGACTGTGGTCTTAATGATCCCTTATTGGAAATTAACAGGTCTTTACACCGCAAATTAACGGAGCTTAAAATCGAGCATGATTATACAGAACGTCCGGGAGCACATGATGCTGCTTACTGGTCAAAAGCATCGGCTTTTCAACTCCTATTTATTCATCATTATTTTATGCAATCGTAAAAATCGTTTATTCAGTGAAACTATTTAATCCTAAAGTTTAACCATGAAAATCTTTAAATACTTAATTATTATGACAACATCAGGTCTGTTTACACAACAAGTCATTGCACAAGAAATTACGAATCCAAAAGGTCTATATGATCCCCGTCCGCATGGATATTCTCATGTTGCAACCGTACCCGCTAATAGTGTCCTTGTTTTTGTTGCCGGGCAGGCAGGAACAGATCAAGAGGGTAAGTTGAGTGAAGATTTTAGAACCCAAGTGCAATACTCTTTTAAAAATCTCGCAATAGCCCTGCAAAGTAAAGAGTTAACTCTGTTAAATATTGCCAAACTAACCACGCTGGTAGTTGATTATGATGCTGCAAAACATCAAATACTAATCGAAGAAGGTAAAAAGATTTGGCCGGATGAGCAGTTTCCTGTGAATACACTGATTCCTGTATCGCGGCTGGCTTTAGATGGAATGCAGATTGAAATTGATGCCACAGCGGTTAAATAACTAGAATCCCTTGTAATTTTAAATGAAATAATCCGATCTTTATCTTCAGTAAAAAGGGGGATTGAGGATGGATTCATTTATTAAAGCATTAAGTAGATACGCTACACTGTCTACAGCTTGTGTAGAAGAAATACTGAAAATTGTGCGGCCTAAAACTATTGGAAAGCACGATTTTTTGCTTAGGGAGGGGAGTATTCCCCGAACTATTGCTTTCGTCCAAAAAGGCCTTTTTTCCTATTATTATACAACGGAGGAAGGAAATATTGTGATCAAAAAGTTCTTCGCTGAAAATTCCTTTGTGGCATCGACCTCTGCGATGCTCAAAAAAGAACCCAGCTTGTTTAATATCTGCGCATTAGAAGATACCCAGGTGCTGGAATACGATTCATCTGCTTTCTGGCAGCTTATAGAACGGTTTCCTGATCTGGCTATGTTTCATATTAAATACATGGAAAAACACTGGATTGCAGATAAAGAGGTTTTGGAAATCACTGCCAAATATCAAAATGCGACACAGCGTTACCAGGTATTCCTTGCCACTTATCCAGAACTTAAGGAGCGTTTGAAGCAACATCATATTGCTTCATACCTGGGTGTCACACCTACTCAGCTCAGCAGGATCAGAAGAGAATTATAAATCCTATCTTAGCCATACGATCTCACAGAACCATATTTTATAAAAAAAAAACACACAATTCGCTATGTCAAATATTCAACTGATTATAGAAGAAAGAGCAAGCAACATTGGCAATTTCATAGTAGGCAGGCTTTTACCATTTCGTGAAAAAAGAATGGTAGGTCCATTTTCGTTTATTGACCACATGGGCCCGGTTTGTCTGAGCGACCAGGAGAACCTCAATGTACCACCGCATCCGCATATCGGTCTTTCAACGTTAACTTATCTATTTAAAGGCAGTATTATGCACAAAGATAGTTTAGGTAATGAGGTAGAGATCAAACCAGGTCAGGTAAACTGGATGACAGCAGGAAGTGGAATTGTGCATTCGGAACGAACCCCCGATTATTTAAGACATTCGGATAAGATGCTGCATGGGCTTCAGATTTGGGTGGCCCTTCCAAAAGATAAAGAACAAATGGCTCCTGAATTTTATCATATAGAAGAAAACGAGATGCCAGTCTGGGAGTCGGAAGGAACTTCTTTTAAACTGATTGCCGGAGAAGCATTCGGAAAGAAATCTCCTGTGCCCGTTTTTAGTCCGCTTTATTTTTTGGAATTAAAAACAACGAGTCGGCAAACGGTGAAAATTGGCGAATATCTGTATGGAGAAAGTGCGCTATATATCCTTGAGGGTGCAATAGAAAGTGAAGGTAATGTTTATGAGCCCAAACAAATACTGATTGCTAAAGATAGTCAGCTTTGCGAATTTGAAATGCATGAAAATACTACCGTTTATATCTTTGGCGGTGAACCATTCCCCGAAGAAAGGTTCATTTATTGGAATTTTGTCGCTTCGAGCAGAGAAAGGATAGAAGAGGCTAAAACCAAATGGCTTGAACAGTCATTTCCGCGGGTTCCGGGCGAAACGGAATTTGTCCCGCTTCCGGAGCAGGGAAAACAGATCAAACACTAAATTTAAAGCTATACCGTATGAATATTGAGCAGGCTAACGAAGAGAAAAAGGGCTGTTTTAAAGCTATAGAAGATGATAAAGAAGCTGGAATAATGACTTATGTCTGGGCCGGACCGAGTAAAATAATTATTGACCATACTGAAGTTGGTCCAGATTTTTCAGGAAAAGGTGTGGGAAAAAAACTGGTATTGGAAGCCGTAAAATATGCAAGGGATACCAAAATTAAAATTCTTCCTTTATGTCCTTTTGCTAAAAGTGTATTTGATAAGAATCCAGATTTACAGGATGTCCTGTTTTAAAAATAAAATATGATGACAACAGAATTTTATGCGCAATTATATAAACGTGATCTCAGCAAGGTGACTGATGAACTGGAGAAATATCCGGATGATAATTCTTTATGGGAGGTATTACCCGGTACAACAAATTCTGGTGGTAATTTGATGCAGCATCTGATCGGTAATCTGAAAACATTTGTAGGTAATCCTTTTGGACACATTAATTATGAAAGAAACAGGAATGCTGAATTTAATGCGAGACAGTTTACCAAGGAAGAGCTGATCACGGAATTTAATCAGCTATCAGAAATTATTATTAATGCGATTTCAAGTTTGACTGATAAGAACCTGAATGATGCGTATCCCGAAGAACTAAAAATAGTGAATGAGGGACAGACAATTGAATATATGTTAATTCACCTGTTGACACATTTATCTTACCATGCCGGGCAGATTAATTATCACAGGCGTTATATCACTTCGAAGAAACAATAAGGAGTTTTCGGAAGATAAAAATAGGGTATCCAAAAGCCTTGGATACCCTTTATCAATTGGCTTAAAGATTTTGCTGATCGGATGGAGTTTTAGGCTCCGAACCTACACTATCTCTCGTATTCTTTTGCACAGCAATAGCAGCGAAAAGTGTCAGTAAGAATGACATCGCATAAAATCCTTTTTCACTTAATGTAAGCGTAGCATTCCACAAACCTACCGTTAACAACAGAATTGCAAGCATGGTACAAGTCCACGCAATTCCATAATAAATATTGGTTACCGGGATTCCTTCTAAGCGGTCACGAACAGATTTTTGTACAGATACGGAAGAAAATAAACCGAGAATAAGGACTGTAAAATAATATCCTTTTTCATTCAGTTGCATTGTCGCATTGAACAGACCGATATTATATGCAGCAAATCCTGCCATTAAAGCTACCCAGGAAGCCCCTATAAATGCACTTGATGGTTTTTGATTCATTGATTTTTGTGATAGTTATTAGTTAATAATTTGGGGTTAATTAGAACATTATAATTAAATGTACTTAATATCTATTAAGTTTCATTTTAATAAATGAAATTTTCGGCAGGGACTAATGAAGGGTTCAACGATATTCCGAAACACATTTGTATCTGTTTTTGAATAAAAATGCTATTTTTGATACAGACATAAAACATAATTATGAAAATTCTAATAGGTCTGGGAGTTCTTATCCTTCTCTTGGTTGTCGTTTATTTTTCTGGCCCAAAACCCGCAACTCCTGTTTATGTAACAGCTTTGCCTTCAGTTCCGGATAAGCTAACTGAATTAGATGCATTTATTAATCAACGGGAAACTGGGCTCCCTGTGAAGCCAGAAAATGAGGCGAGGATAGTTTGGGCTGACAGTACGCATAAAGAGCAAACAGAATATGCTTTAGTCTATCTGCATGGATTTACAGCAAGCCAGGGAGAAGGGGAGCCCGTGCACCGTAACTTCGCCAAAACTTTTGGATGTAATCTTTATTTAGCGCGCCTTGCCGGTCATGGGTTAAAAGGAAAAGATGCAATGCTTGAATTTACTCCTGAAAATCTATGGATATCCACGCTCGAAGCTTATGCTATTGGTAAAAAGCTTGGTAAAAAGGTGATCATCATGGGGACGTCAACTGGTGGAGCCCTGGCGGTGAAACTAGCAGCTAATTTTCCGGAAATTAAAGGACTGATTCTTTACTCTCCTAATATTGAAATCAATAATAGTTCGGCGTGGCTGACCAATAAACCATGGGGCTTGCAACTAATAAGGAAAGTAATGGGTGGAGAATACTCGAAGAAAAGTGCTGATACCGATCCAAAAGTATTGCAGTACTGGTATAGCCAGTATCGTTTAGAAGCTGTTCCGCAATTGCAAGAATTTATGGAAACCTCTAACACTAAAGAGAGCTATGAAAAAGTAAAACAGCCAGTATTAATGCTATACTATTATAAGGATGCTGAACATCAGGATGCTACGGTAAAGGTAGATGCGATGCTGAAAATGTTTGAGGAATTGGGAACCTCAGCTGCGCTGAAAGTTAAACAAGCCATCCCTAATGCAGGAAATCATGTTATTGCTTCCCCTTTATTAAGTAAAGATGTGGTTGGTGTAGAACGGGAAACTCTCAAGTTTGCAACCGGTATACTTGGGATGACTCCTGTTAAGAAAATATAGGAAGATCGAATGGTGAAAGAAAAAAAATATCTTCTGAAATCAAAGGAAATAGCTTAGTGGGTAATTTCTGAAATTAATAATTATAGACAAGAATGCCCTGTTGATGTAAGTTAAATGGTAGTTGGCGTAGTAAATTTCTTATTACTGTTTATTATATAAATATTTATCAGACAATAAGTATTTATATAATAAACATGAGAATTTTACTGGTGCTATTTTGTTTAATTACCCTAGCCTTTGGTGGGTGTAATCAGCAAACCGATCCGCTCGAATTTGATAGGATAGTTAGTTTAGCCTATTCAAATCTAACAATTACCAGCGAACTTGATTCTTCTGGTCATACGGCCAGGAAAGAAGCTGAATTTAAACTTATTAAGGTCAAAAAAGAGAAGGACAGTCTAAAAGCTGATTCTTGCAAACACCGGATTGATTGCAGTACTAAGGTAATGTAAGACAAAACGTGGAACCTTGATCGATTTGCTATCCAGGCCAATATTCCTTCCATGACGTTTGTTGATCTCTGAGTAAATATAAAGGCCTAAACCCAACCCTGAATATTGTCCTCCCTGGTAGCCGGTAAGGTAATATCTGTCAAATAAATGGGGCCTTTTTCTTCATGGATACCAGGGCCGCCGTCTTTTATATATACTTTGGTCATTCCATTCTTTTTTGCTATAACCATATAGATGTTCCTTTGCTGCTATTGCATCCAGGCTACCAGCGGATGCACCAATAGTTATAATTTATTGTTTATTAGCCCTTGCATAATTGAGGAGAACGGAGAAATAGAGCCAGGTGTGGTCATTAATCATGGTGGTTTTTTTTGTTAATTAACAAGCTGTACTTGTGATTAAATAAAATAAAATTTGTATCATAGCGAAAAAAATCCTTGAATATACAGCACAATAAACATTCGGCATCAGCAAAAGAATACTGGTTCCTCCTGAAAATTGGAGATGCGAATGCTTTAGAGTCCTTATATAAATTATACTCAAATGCTTTATACAATTACGGTTCAAAGTTTACTATAGATAAAGACCTGATCAAAGAAAGTATTCAGGAACTATTTGTAAATATCTGGACCAGAAGAGAATTTATCGGCCATCCGGCTGATGTTAAAAATTATCTGTTTAAATCTTTCAGGCTTTCCATTTTTAAAAAGTCCAGCATTCTTCAAAAACTGGAGGAGTATCAGGAAACTGAAAATTACCCGTTTTCTGTTACCCTGAACATTGAGGATATTATCATCGAAGGTGAAAAGAAAGACGAATTGAAGAAAAGACTTGAATCCGCTTTACAACGGTTAACAGATAGACAAAAGGAAGCTGTCTTTCTGAAGTTTTATGAGAATCTTTCCTATGATGAAATTGCAGAAGTTATGGGGATTTCGGTAAAGGCTATTTATAAAATCATGGCAAGGTCACTTAGCTTTTTAAGAGAAAATCTGACAAAAGAGGAGCTGCTGATGTTAATTACTTTGTTTTATATGAAATTATATAATTGATATACAGTGTTTTGTGGTTTGCTCTGTAGAATGAATCTCCTCCATGGGGTGAAAAATGAAATTGTCAGCTAATAGGGTTGAAAGATTAGATTATGAAACAATCCGCTGATTTTAGTAACTATAAACTGGAAGACTTTATCGATGATGCCAGGTTTATTTCCTGGATCACCTTACCAGATGAGGCACTTGACTCTTTTTGGCAAGAGGTCCAGCAGGATTTTCCTCAGACTAAACCTGTCATTAACGAGGCCAGAAATCTTATTTTATCCATCCGGATTGAGCGTGAAAGTATGAACCTGGAAGAGCAGCAGTCGCTTTGGGAAGTCATTGAAGTGAAAGCTGGGCTCCGTCAGAAAAAACAAGGAAAACGGGTCTCGTTGTGGTTCCGTGCTGCGGCGGCAGTTTTCTTGGTTGGCATGATCTCTATCTTATCCTTATTTTATTATACAAAGTATCAAAAGCAGCAAATCAGTACAGTATACGGACAGGTTAAAACTTTTGCCCTGCCTGATGGTACTATTGTTACCTTAAATGCCAATTCCAAATTGCGGTATCCGGAAAACTGGGATAAAACAAAAATGAGAGAGGTTTGGATTGAAGGGGAGGCTTTTTTTAAGGTGAATCATTTACATCGGTCGGGCATAATCAAAGCTGAAGAACGCTTCATCGTGCATGCACAAAAACTGAACATAGAAGTACTGGGAACCTCATTTAACGTGAATAACAGGAGAGGACTGGTTAAAGTTGCATTACTGACGGGTAAAGTCAGGCTTGATGTAAAAGGTAACCGGGATTCTGAAATTAATCTGCAACCTGGTGAACTTGGAGAGTACCAGGAGAATATGGCTTTACTGGTTAAAACCAAGGCCTATGTGAAGGCCTATGCTTCCTGGAAAAATGGAGAATTGCATTTTGATAATACACCGCTTAATAAAGTTTTGATACTTATTGAGGATAACTATGGGTATAAGGCTGTGTTAAAAGATCCTGCATTAGGCAATAAAAGACTTTCGGGTACTTTCTCTTTTAGCACAGAGGATGCGTTATTCAAAGCAATAGCTGTATCTCTTGGCATCTCTATACAAAAGGATGAAAATAATCATCAGTTGATCATTAAATAGTATTTCAGCATGATGAAGAAATTATTGAGCCTTAAATTGTGTTTGCTGATCGTTTGTATATTCTCTTTTTTTGTCGCTACTGCGCAAGCACCGCAGCGTACTGAAATTGCAGTTACTCTTGTAGATGCATTAAAGCAAATCAGAATCTATTATAAGGTCAATTTTTTATACGAAGAGATTAATGTGAGGAACAAAAAGGTCTTGTTTACCACTGACAACTTAAAGGGGCGAAGAATAGAACAAGTATTAACCATACTATTAACACCGGCAGGACTTAGCTGGTCTGCTATTGATGCAAAAAACTACTCCATCTTTCTCACGGTACAAAAAAAGAAGACTAGTCTGCCTGATAGTCAACAAGGAAGCAAACTCTCACCTGTATTGCAGTTTTTTGGAAAGGTCTCGGGACGGGTTACAGACCAGGGGCAGGGAGCTGCGTTTACGACGGTATCACTGTTAAGAGCAGCAGATTCTTTGAGAGTGAAAAATGTATTAAGTGATACAAGTGGGGCCTATCTTTTTACAGAATTAAAAGCGGGTGATTATCTGATACTAGCTCAGGGGATAGGTTATCAGTTAAGTTATTCTGAAAAATTCTGCTTAGCTGCTGGGGATAGCCTGAACGTAAAATCTTTAATTATGATTCCTCTTCCGGAAACCCTTCAGGAAGTAAAGATTAAGTTAAGCCGTCCTTTAGTGGAAAAAAAGGGAGACAGGTATATTGTAAATGTAGATAAAAGTATCATAGGGGAAGGTTCTTCAGTCTATGAACTGATGGATAAATTACCAGGTGTGCGGGTCAATCAGGATGGACAACTGACATTGGTAGGTAAACCTGGTGTCAGCGTTTTTATTGACGGTAAAGCAGTTTCTTTATCAGCTGCTGATGTGAGCAGTTTTTTGAAAGGAATGTTTGCTGCTAACGTGGAGAAAATTGAATTGATTAATATTCCAACTGCAAAATATGATGCTTCCGGAAGTGGTGGGGTGATTAATATTATCAAGAGAAAGAATCACAAAGAGGGACTCAATGGAAACGTAGCTATTGGTTATGGGAGAGGGAGGTATAATCGGTATAATAGCGCATTCAACCTGAGTTTTAAAAATAGTAAATACAACCTGATGTTCAACAATTCTTATTTGTCTGAACGCACTTTTCTCGACTCCAGATCTGTATCGGATCTTTATACAGGAAATGAATTTATAGGGAATTATACCTCGGATAATTTTCATTTACGGGATACTAAAACCTATAGTCCAGATCTTGGATTGGAAATGTATCTCTCCAAAAAAACCACTTTAACGCTATCTGGCAGTGGACAAGTCAGGTCATTTAGAAACCTTTCTGATGCACATACTGCTGTTTTTGATCAGAATCATCAGCAAGGCTTTAACCTGGACTTTATCAATAAGATCAAAGAACCTGCAAATAATTATTCTTCAGGGGTACATTTAGTGAATCAGATGGATACAAATGGAAGGGAAATCTCTGCTGATCTGGATTATTCAAATTATAGGAATTCTTCCGGGCAGGAAATCGCGGAAACAATGAACAGTGCACAAGGAGATTTTTTAAACCTTTCCAGGATCTTTTTAGATCAGCAAAGCAAATTGAATATCTACTCGGCAAAGCTGGACTATGTGGAGCCCTTGAGTCTGAATTCAAAATTGGAATTTGGGCTTAAATCAAGTTTTGTTAATACTAAAAATGACAGTAGATTTTATGATGTGAGTAGTGAAACAGCCGTTCTTGATACGATCAAAGGGAATCGTTTTCATTATAAGGAGCGGGTGAACGCGGCTTATATTTCTTTGCATAAAAAACTGAAAAAACTAAACTATCAGATTGGATTAAGGGTTGAACAGACAAATGGGACTGGAACTCAACTGTTAACTGTCAAACAATTTAAACAAGATTATTTTCAGTTATTTCCTTCTGTTTACCTGGAGTATAATATTAATGATAAAAATGCATTGAGTATGAATTCCGGGAGAAAGATTGATCGTCCAGCTTATGGAGATTTGAACCCGTTGCTCCGTTTTATAAATGCAACAGCTTATATCCAGGGTGACCCAAATTTAAACCCCCAGCTCTCCTATCAAAATGAAATCACCTATTCCTATAATCGCACACTGTTTATTAGTCTGGGTTATGGTCTCTACACTGATTATATTACTTATTGGGTATTCCCTGAGCACAATATTCAGGATAAGGTTCAGGAAACTATTGTTTCCAGGCCTGTTAATATAGATAAATCGAGTGCTTATAGTGCAGCGGTTGTCTATATCAAACGATTAAACTCATGGTGGACTATGAATAATAATCTTACATTTAATTATAATCTGTACAGTGGGAATATCAATCAATATAAATTGGATAATCAGGGGACACCCTCTTTTTTTTTATCTGCTAATCAGGCTGTTTCGATTAGCGACCGGGTCTCAGCCGAAGCTAATTTTCGTTATTCCGGTAAATCTCAGATAGGATCAGCAATTTATAAAGCAAACTCCAACCTGAGCTTAGGGATTAAAATGATTTTGCTTGCAAACAAAGCATCTTTATCCTTGAATGTAAATGACATTTTTCGTGATCAGAATTTCACCTGGACATCAGATGCAGGGAGTATTATGGAGTCCAGGATTGTCAGAACAGATTCCAGAGCTGTGAAGGTGAATTTTAGCTATAAATTCGGGAAATCGGCGGCTAAAAAAATGATTATTAGTGCAGGGGCAGAAGAGGAGAAAAATAGAGCAAGGAGTAACTAAATCAGGAACTAAGCATCTTTGAATCCAATATAAATACCTCCTCATCTGAACTGAACATGGTCAGAATAATCAATAAAAAGAAATGCTTTGAGGGAAGCAGTATAATGGACAAAAACTTAGGTTTTGTCAAATATCACCAACTGAAAACCAAATTTGAACACCTGAATAACCAATTTGAACATTTCATAGCTTATCAAATATATTAAGAGGAAATACCGCTTTACTTTGTATCTAAATATGATATTATGAAAAATAAAAAGCTAAAGGTATTCCTGTCTGTCCTGGCAGTTTTGTTGCTCATTCAATTTATCAGACCAAAAATAGATTACGGACATCAAAAAGCAAAGTCAAGCGTATTCCCACATGATGTCGAAGCCATCCTGCAACGTTCGTGTTATAACTGCCATTCTAATCACGCAGATCTAAAGTGGTTTGATCAGATCACGCCTGCAAACTGGATTGTCGCTGACCATATAGAAAAGGGGCGAAGTGTTTTAAATTTCTCAGATTGGGAGAACATAGAGAAACCGGATCAGAATGCGAAAATTTGGGAATCTGTAAACCAGATAATTTTGGGAGCCATGCCCTTGGAAAGCTATACAGCGCTGCATCCACAGGCAAAAATCACAGAAAGTGACTTGCAGGTGCTGAAAAATTATCTGGTTACTCTGGCTCCTAAACAGCGGATAGATACAGCAAAAGCCAAGACTCTGGAAACCCAATACAGCAAGTGGACAGTCTCAACGAATCATACTAAGGAAAAATTTCCTGTAGCACTTAACGGAGTTATGTACATGCCAGAATACAAGAATTGGACACCTATAAGTACCACTCAACGTGTAGATAATGGTACAATAAGGATTATATATGGAAATGATATTGCAATTAAGGCAATAAAAAACCATCAGACCAATCCTTGGCCAAATGGAAGCATTATCGCAAAAGTTGCTTGGGATCAATTGACAACACCAGAAGGAAACATAACTACTGGTGCCTTTAAGCAAGTAGAATATATGATAAAGGATAGTGAGAAATATGCAACAACTAAAGGTTGGGGATGGGCGCGATTCAAAACGCCAAAATTGACACCATATGGTACAAACGCCCTTTTTACTACTGAATGTATCAATTGCCACCGGCCTGTTCAAAACAGTGACTTTGTTTTCACCGCACCAATCCAACACTAATATGAAAAAGACAATTCTATTCATTTGTATCACACTCTTGTTCGTATCTTGTCAAGAGAAATTAAAAGAAAACCGAAACGATAAGGCTTCAATACCCGAATCCTTTGGATTTGAAGCGATGAAGCTTAAAACAATTACCACTTTTATTGACTCAAAGGCACAGACTACAAGTACCCTTTTTGGTAATCAAGAGGCATATGAAACTATGAAAAATACATCGGCACAAGTTGACGGCGTGAAGAAACTGATTTTAGTTTCCTGGAAGCTAGAGGAAGATCCTAAATGGTTTGGGGCAATGGTGCCAGGCGGATTACTTTCCATAGAAGAATTAGCATCATCAAACTTCTTTAATACCGATTTGCCTATCCAGTATGACAAGCTTGAAGGAAGGTCATTAAAAAAAAACGGAACCATCAGTGCGTGGGAAAAGCAAAATAGAATTAATTTAATCTTATCTCTAAAACCTGCGGTGGCGCCGTAGTCTAAAAAAGAGACGCCCGTTTTACCGATTAACTTAGTCATTGTAATATCAATACCAAAATGAGATTGAGCAATAATATTTTTTATGTATCACCCAGCATTATTTGGCTAAGCTCCTTGTTTATGGGGATATTGGCATCAATACCCAAAATTTTGCAACTGAACATAACATTCACAGAACTTACTGTCGATGCATTGATCGCGTTTTTGTTTTCTCTTTTTGTATGGTATGTAAATTTATTTACCCTACCGAAGTTTTCGATTGTAAGTATTACTAAATTAACGATTATCAAAAAGGTAGCTTTTAGCCTGATTCTTGGACTAATTGTGATGGTTATTCTCGTGTTTTTCCATCAACTTGCTTTCCCTAAATATTCTTTTTTTTCAATGTTAATGATGTACCAGTTCAGAGGTATTCTCATTAATCTCACCATCTCCATGATGCTTCTCTTTCTTTATCAAACCTTCCATGCACAACAGGTAAAGCTTCAGATGGAAAGATTAAAATCTGAAAATATCAAGGCACAATATGAATTATTGAAACAGCAAATTGATCCTCATTTTCTTTTCAATAGTTTGAACACCTTAAAGTCAATGATTGATATTCAGGATATAGGGGCCTCCGATTTTGTAGTCGAATTATCCAATTTCTATCGTTTCTCACTTGAAAGCAGAAAAGAAGATTTAATAGCTGTATACAAAGAAATAGAAGTTCTTGAAGCATATCTGTTTTTGTTGAATTCCCGTTATGAAGGAAGTATTGTGATCGATCTGCTTGTGGACGAACAGGCGAAGGGCAGTATGATCCCACCGTTTACTCTTCAACTTCTTGTGGAAAATTGTATCAAACATAATTCCTTTACGAGTAAACGACCATTATTTATAGCTATTTATACCGAAGAGGGGTATCTGATAGTTAGAAACAATTATCTGTTCAAGAAGAAGGAGAACTCGGCTGGTGTAGGATTGGATAATATCAAGGGAAGATATCGCTATATCAGCCAAAAGCAAGTAGAAATAACCAAATCTGAAGACTTTTTTATCGTAAAATTACCACTGTTATATGAGAATATTGATCGTAGAGGATGAGATAAAAACAGCAAAGGCATTAGCCCGTTTTCTACAGTCCGTAAAACCTGAAATCGTGATTTCGGGCATGGTTGAAAGTGTTGAAGACACAATTTTATGGATTAGTCAAAAAAATCCGGTGGATTTAATTTTTATGGATATACAGCTGGCAGACGGATCTTGCTTCGATATATTTGAGGCTGTTAAAATTGAAGCTCCGGTTGTTTTCTGTACAGCATATAGCGAATACACTACCTTGGCATTTAAAAATAATGGGATTGATTATATCTTAAAACCCTTTACTAAAGTTGATATAGAAAATGCATTGCTTAAGGTGGAAGAGCTAAGTAACTTTTTTCAACGTATGGCACAACCCGATTCAAAGCTTCTTGAGGTCATCAAATCTCTTACAAAGGAAAAGGAAGGGAAAACCAGTTTTTTGGTTTTTCACCATCACAGCTACATCAATATTGCTACTGCTGAAATCAAATACTTTTATAAATCTTTAACTGGTGTTTTTGCTGTAATAGACGAAATGAATGCGTACCCAATCAAAGAATCTCTAGATGAAATTCAGCGCTTGTTAAATCCAGATGATTTTTACCGGATCAACCGGCAGTACATCATTGCTTTCAAGAGCATCAAAGAAGTACAGCACTACTTTGACAGAAAACTATTGGTGAAATTGGTACTCAACACTGTCGAAAAGTTAATTGTAGGGAGAGAAAAATCGACTTTGTTTTTAAGCTGGTTGGGAAATAAGTAGCTGAATTCTTTTCGAAAAAAGCAGATTAAATTATAGCTTTATTCCATGATGAACAAAACACTTTTTTCAGCTTTAAATTCGTATCTGAAATCGATGATTGCTTTGGTTTTAACTGCATTTATTTGCTCTTGTACGCCTGGTAAATCTGTTGAGCAGTATCAAGCGACTGTTGTTTCTGCTCAAACCGGAGTAAGGGAAATTAAAAGTGATTGTTTAAAAGTTGAAGACTTGCCTGCGTCAATTACTTATAAAGGAAAACCTGTTAAGATCAGAAGTTGGAAAGATAAGCTAGGGGATAACCTGTTGCTGCTTACCGAAACTGGTGAATTTGGCTCAAAAGATAGCTTAGAATATCCCGATAACCGTGATGCTGAATTGTATGCATATCATTTTACAAAAAATGGTACTACCTGGAAATTGATTGCAACTGTTAATGATCATATAGGTTCCTGTCCGGTAGATATTGTAACCAGTTTTATTCCTGAGGCTTTATTTATAACAGACCTGGATGGAAATGGGGTCGCAGAATGTACTTTTGCTTACCTCTTAACCTGTACTGGTGGAGTGGATAACAAGGTGATGAAGTTAATCATGCTGGAGAATAAAAATAAATATATAATCAGGGGTACAACAACGGTTCATGTGGGGGAAACAATCCCGGGAACGATGAAAGATGAAGCAGGAATACCAGAACGTTTTAAAGTTTTTATGATTGCGAAATGGAAAGTATTTGAAACAGAAAAATCACAATAATTGGGGGCTGATCAAGCTAAAAATCGACTGCTATTTTATTGTGATTATTGATGTCAAAAGAATATAATAAGTCATCGCTGATATATTTTGCAATTCTTTTTTCCTCTTTGCTCAGCTCAAATCTTGTTTTATACTTAAAGGTAAGATATTCGTTAAGAGGGCTATCTACACCAGGATATTTATAATCGGGTATATAATCTCTAAATGTCATTTCAGAAATAATCACTCTGTATTTTTTATCTTTAATACTGATCAGAACATTAGCATCTATGCCACGATTGATTAGTTTAGCAGGGTCATAATACTTACCGTTAAGATAATTGCAGTTAACCACGAAATGATTAAGCCGGCCGCTTAGCTGATAAGCAGATTGGTTTTCACTGCCTGTTAGGTGGAAGTTTTTGACAGTCGGTAAATACATTCTGATTTTTGCTGCCAATTCCTCTTTTTTTAAATCTGAGGAATAAATTTTTTCGAAAATGATAGTATAATCTTTTAGAATTAGTGCTGTACCAGTTATGGTATCCTGAATGCCTGCAGGTAAACGACCTGTCTGGGGATCATCTTGCGCAAATAGGAATAATGGAAAAAACAAAAGGATAAATAACAGCGATCTCATAAGCTTAGGGTTCGAAAATCAAACATAAATAAGATAAGGCAATTTAACAAATGAAATAATTGTTAAATTGTCAGTTACTTTTTTTTGTGATGTGATTGGATATTCCGCACAAATGGGACCACCTAATGGTGCAATGTATCCCACCAAGTTCGGGGTCGGAACCTGTCGCTATTAAGCGAGAATGGTGTGTGTAAACCTAATGATTTTTTTTATTCCTCAGAGACTTTCCAGTTAAAGTAATTCTATGTGCAGAAGCTGACAATCTGTCCATTATTGCATCGGCTAACGTTGGTTCATCAATGAAAGTATACCAGCTGTCTGTAGGGAGCTGAGAAGTAATGATGGTGGCCCCATTACCATACCTGTCCTCCAGGATATCCAACAGTGCAATCCGAGCATCATTGGTGAGTTCTTTGAGTCCAAAGTCATCCAGTATGAGCAAGCGGTTGGCTGAAATACCCTTTATCCACTTCAGGTAAGTTCCATCCAGCCTGGCCTGGGCCAGCGCCTCCAGAAACTTGTTCATGCTAAAGTATAAGGTTCGGTATCCAAGCAGGCAGGCACTGCGTCCCAGAGCGCAGGCCAGAAAACTTTTACCGCAACCAGTCGCACCGGATATGAGTACATTTTGTCCTTTTTCAATGAACATTCCATCAGATAATCTCAGTACCTGTTCCCTGGTAATTCCCCTTTCCGCATTACAAAGTATGTCTTCAGGGAGGGCATGATAACGGAGCTTACTCACTTTAAGCAGCATTTTTGTGCGGGTGTGGTCCCGGTGCTCTACCTCTGCCTGGGTGATTATCCCTAACAGGGAGTGCACATCCTGCAGCTCGTGTACAGGAAGTGAAAGAATGGCCTCGTAACGTTTAGCCATCCCATTTAGTTTGAGCGTTTTTAACTGCCCTAATGTGTTTTGTGTATTCATTTTTAAAGTGTTTTTTAGTTGTTATGATAGGTTTCCGGACCTCTTAGGTTGACATGAACCGGAATACGGTATTCCTGACAGGGTTGATCTTCCAACTGATCCATATTGTTCTCCAGGATGTTTTTTATAACTGTATAGCGGAACTTTGATCCTTTTAATCCTCTTTTACAGGCCGCTTCGGTACGAATGGGACCATAGGCCTTGATCAGCCGGAGTATGCCCATGCAAGAGGAATAGGCCTGCTCAATAACCTGCTTGCTTTCCATGATTTTCATCATGAAGTCATAAGTGCTGGGGCCATTATCCGTTGCTTTTTGCAGGTAATATTCCGGGCTCCAGCCACGCTGCGCTGAGAATGCCTGATGGGATTCTGGCATGTGTTCCTTAATAGTGGTATAGTGATGGCTCCGGTAACTTCTGGTGTGCAGGGCAATCCGGTGGCTATCGTGGTAGATCTCAACGGTGTCAGCACAATATGTAATACGCACCTCTTTACCGATATAGCGGCAGGGAACGCTGTAAAAGTGCCAGTCTTCACCAACAATTACATGGTAGTTCTTCTGAACTTTTGATTTTGTATAGTGTTTGATCGTATAGCTCGATTGGGGAAGTGCCTGTAAATGTGACTTTTCCTGTTCCATGAATAATTCTTCACGACTGATGGTCTTTTTCTGAAAGTTCATTTTATGATGCAGCTCCAACTTCTCTTTTATGGCCTTATTCAGCTCAGCCAGGCTATAGAAAGTCTGGTTCCGTAACGTAGCATAAATACGCAGGTAAGCAATCTTCACCGAGTTCTCTACGGCTGGCTTATCCTTTGGCTTGTAGGGCCTTGAGGCATATAAAGCAATGTTGTTGTGGCTGGCCCATTGTGCTAACATATCTGTAAAGGTTGGCTCATACCTGCAGCTCTTGGTTACCCATTGCTTCATGTTATCCGATTTGGCACCTAATGGTACCCCACCCAGATACTCCAGGGTATTATTCAATGCTTTTACTACCTGGGGAAGTTTTGCATTCGGTAAGGCTTCCACATAACCATAGCTGCTGAAGGGCAATGCAGCGATAAAAACAGGACAGGCTACGAGCTCTCCGGTTAAAGTATCCACATAATGAAGCGGGGCTCCTGCAAAATCAACCTGCATCATCTCTGCTGGACGGTGTTCAAAACGCATTACAGCATTACGAACTTTATTATGCTCCCGTAAAAGTTCACAAAACATGGAGTATTTATAGCCCGAAGGATTGTCTTTGATGTATTCTCCCCACAGCAATTGACGGCTTACACCCTCCCTGGCTAATTCTTCATGATAATAGCTTAATTGACTAGAGAAGTAAGCTTTACGGGGCTCAGGGTATTCAATTACCTTTGGCTTGCTAAGCCCCAGGATTTCATCAAGCTGATGGTCCTTTAATTGGAGTAATGCAGTAAAACTATGGCCTGTTTGCTGAAATTTATCGCGATAACGCCTAATCGTTTTTCTGTTTGTCTTAAGCTCATTCTCTATGGACCTCAGGGAGGCCCCCCGTTCAAAAAAAATGAGTATCTGTCTTATTTTGTTCATACTAAGCAGTTTGTTGGCCATACTTTCGGATTAGGTAATACTAACCAAACCTAGGTATTAGCCCTTAACTCTCTCTTAGTGGAAACAGGTGCGTAAAGGTGGGGTACTTTGTGCCGGAATGTCAGTCCTTTACAAATTCAACTATTTCTGGTGGGGTACTTTCCAGCGGAATAATTGATCAAATTATAACCTTTTTACTGTTACGCTAGGCCCCGAACTTGGTGGGATACATTGCACCATTAGGTGGTCCCATTTGTAGTGGAATATCCAGTGATTAATTTGCTATGTCTTGAACCGACTATAGTTCTTTTTCCAGTAAGATTCGATGAAATCCCATTTTCTATTCTTGTATTTATCCAGAATTTTTATTGGGTACACGGTAATTGTCTTTCGTTTTTTATGCTGAAAGGCGTAAATATGAATATTATTTTTCTCTGCTGAATCCTCACATTCACTACCTGAGATCTGCCCTGTTTTTATAATCCTGTTCTGTTGTAACATGTATAAATCACTATCCCAGGCCATATCAGCACAACCGCTCCGGTGATAAGAATAATAATAATTAGTCCCTTTGATATGAACTGAGGCTGGGTAATCCGGGAAATCAATTACTTTCTGAAATCTATTGCTTTTAGGATTGAATAGAATGAGGTCTTGTATTCCTGGAACATTTGTAGCGTAATTCATCAGCAGATCTTTGTATCCGTCATTATTAAAGTCAATGAATTTAAAACTGGAGAAAGATTCATTTTTCGAATATAACAGGCTATCCTGAAAGATAATGTCACCTTTTGTATTCAGAATGTACAAGGTTTGGTTCAGCTTAAAAATGGCTGTGTAAAGCTGATGATTGATATGGGCGGAGTCTATGGCCAGAACAGTTGAATCATTCTCTGGAAAAGGTTGCTGTGCAGACAATGCAAAGGATATAAGAGTTATAAAGGGAAGGAATAATAACGGCTTCAGTGTCTTCATCAATTCAATTTAATTGTAATATGTGATGAATCCGTTAATTAAATAGAGTTTTTTGCAAAAAAGGGGTTTCCTTGGAAACCCCTTTTTAATTACGGTTTGACTTCCGTATAAGGGTCAAGTTCCGATTTGTATTTTTGTTCCAGATCATCTTTAAAACGTTTCGCTTTATCTACCCATTCCGGGGCCTTATCCTGCAAATCGTCAACTATTGATCTGCCATTGAGGTCTTTCTTGGTTATATATTTAATTGCACCGTAAACTGCGGCACCAATTAACGCTGTTTTTAATAATCCCATTCTGCTTAAATTGTTAATGTATCTATGTAACAGTCTTCTATTGGAAATGTTTAGAAAAATTGGTTCTATTTTTAGCTGATCTAATGGTTGATTAAATTCTGGTTTCATGAGCAACAGCTAATGTCCTTTCAGAAATTGGATTGCTGCTTTATGGAATGCGGCCTCTTCTTGCATCTGAATTAAAAATCCTTATGAAACTACATCGAATTTTTCAGTATATATTCTTATTCTTGTTTATCATTCAATCCTCAGTCAGTGATGGCCAAACCCCACAAATTAAAGTGTTGGGTACAACGATAACTGCCGATCAGAAAGCTGTCAGCTTGAAATCACTCCATATCGAAGTACAAGTTTATGGAAACATAGCTACTACAGTAATGACGATGTCTTTTGTGAATACTAGTTCCAGGATATTGGAAGGAGAACTTACTTTTCCAATGCCCGATGGAGTGAGTATCAGTGGCTATGCATTGGATATAAATGGTAAAATGAGGGCGGCTGTGCCTGTCGAAAAAGCCAGAGCAACTGAGATTTTTGAAAGTGTAGAACACCGCAGGGTTGATCCAGGATTATTAGAAAAGGTAGAGGGAAATAATTTTCGTACCCGGATTTATCCTTTTAATGCCGGAGGCACCAGAACGGTAAGGATTAGTTATGAAGAAGAACTTAGTTTTTCTCCTGGACAAGCAGCTGAGTTATCATTTACCATTGGATTATAAACAAGCAATCCCTGAGTTTTCCTTGAAAACAAGTGTATTGGAAAGTAATGAACAGCCTTTGTTAGCTGAACAGCCTGATGGTAGTTTTAGTTTTAAAAATAAGGGAACTAACTATATTGCTGAAATGCAGCAGAAAGATTTTCTTCCAGTACATGGATTAACGATTAACCTGCCAGTTGGTGGAACTCAAACTGGTGCATTGATGCAAAAAGCAGGGCAGAGTTATTATTTTCTGACTAATGTGCTGGTTGATGCACCATCACGCGTACATCGGTGGAGTGACCAGTTAGGATTGATTTGGGACGTATCTTTAAGTGGTCTGCAAAGAAATAGTGTTAAAGAACTGGCTTTACTGGATGCATTTATTAAAGAAAAAAACAACCTGACCATCACATTAGGCTTACTGAACAACACTTTTAAAAAAGGCGGTGTATTTGTAATTAAAAATGGAGAATGGGGTGAGTTAAAAGAGAGATTAACTCACCTGGTTTATGATGGCGGTACAGATTATAGTCAGATCAGTTCAAGCTTACTAAACGCGAACGAGTATTTGTTCTTTACGGATGGTTTTTCCGGCTTTGGTAATGTTGCTGTATCATTGACTAAGCCTGTTTATACAATTAGTTCATCGCTGCGTGCTGATTTTAGTAACCTGAAATATATCAGCAGTAAAACAGGTGGACAGTTTATTGATTTGAATGTGCTGTCTGCTGAAAGTGCTTTTCAAAAGATGGCGAAGGATGAGATGCAGTTTATAGGTATTCAGAATAATCCGGGCATTAGCGAGCTTTATCCTGCGTTACCTGTGCGGGTGAGCGGTTATCTTTCTATTGCTGGTTTGGCTGCATCCGGATCTGAAAATCTGGTTTTGCAATTTGGTTATGGTAAAGAGGTGACACTAGAACGTATAATTAAACTGAATGCTGCGTCACAAGCTACTGGTGCGATTGATGTCAGCAAGATTTGGGCTCAGAAAAAGCTTTCAGATATGGATGTGAATTACGCTCAAAATAAAGATAAAATAAGTGAACTAGGGAAACAATTTGGCTTGGTTACAAGGAATACGAGTTTGTTAGTTCTGGAGTCTGTTGCTGATTATGTTCGTTATAGGGTTGAACCGCCGGCAGAATTAAGAGACGCGTATAACCGGGAAATGAAAGGTCGTTCAAAATATAAAGAAGAACGGAAAGAGGGGTTAATGAAAGAAGCTATAGTGATGGCGGCAGAGTTAAAAATATGGTGGAATACGGTTTTTAAACCGGAGAAGTTTTTTCCGAGGCCAGACAAGAAACCGGTGGCATATAACGCATCGCCTTCAACCCCAATCTCATCGTCATCTCCTGTTTCCCGCGAACGGTATGCTGAAGTTACAGCAGTCAATGCTGATGAAAGTATGAGCAGAAAAGTAATGAGTCGGCAGATGCTGTCTGAAAGTGTAGTTGTTTATGGGGCTCAGGCGAATAAATTAGGTGTGGTACTTACTGGCCTTGCGGTGAATCGAACGGTCGCTGAAAACCCGGTTATCATTGTCCCTGAATTTAAAAGCGACAAAGAATATATGAAAAAAATAAATGGTAGTGTTGAAGAGGCTTATCAGCAATACCTGTCTGTCAGAAAAGAGTATCAGACTACGCCTTCGTTCTATTTGGATATTTCAAATTGGTTTCAACAGCATAAAGATGCAGATAAGGCCTTAATGATTTTAAGTAACCTGACGGAGCTGGATTTGGAGAATGCAGAAATCTACAAAACTTTAACTTATAAACTGAGAGAAACCGGGAAGGTGCAGGCTGAATTATTTACCAGTCGTAAGGTGTTGGAATGGAGACCGATGGATCCACAAAGTTACCGGGATTATGCCCTGGCTTTAGCAGATTGCGGTCATTATCAACAGGCAGTGGATACCTTATATACAGTGTTGAATCAAAGCTATAGTCTGGATAATGCAGATAGAGATGAGGGAATTGAAGAAATCGTACTGATGGAAATCAATAACCTGATCAATCTTCACCGTACAAAACTGAGTACTGGTAAAATTGATAAAAAAGTCATTTTTAATTTTCCGGTGGATGTAAGAGTGGTGATGAACTGGAACAAAAAAGATACAGATATTGATCTTTGGGTAACAGATCCAAATGGTGAAAAATGCTTTTACAGTAATAACCGGACTAAGGCTGGCGGAAGGATTAGTAATGATTTTACAACTGGTTATGGCCCGGAACAGTTTATGATAAAAAAAGCGATTAAAGGAAGGTATAAGATTGAGGTGAATTACTTTGGAGATAGCCAGTTAAGTATCAGTGGGCCTACAACAGTAATGGCAGAAATTTATACGAATTATGGCAAGGTAAACCAAGAACGTAAAGTGATTGCATTACAGTTGTCTGGCGAAAAGAAGGATGGGGTATTTATTGGAGAATTTACTTTTTAGATTGAAAAAGGGGGATTCATATTTGATGGATCCCCCCTTTTTTTGCCGGCTTTTTTTGTATTTCAAATGCTTTCTTAGTTTTTTAACAATTCTTATTATTTCAGTGCTTTTAATAATTCCTGAGCTGCAGCTTCTGATGAGCCAGGGTTCTGACCTGTAATTAGTAACCCGTCTTTTTGGATATATGGGCCCCAATCGGCTCCTTTACTGTAAATTCCACCTAATTTTTTCAACTCATCTTCCAGTAAGAATGGAACAACATCAGTCAGTTGAACTGCCTCTTCTTCAGAATTGGAGAAGCCTGTTATTTGTTTGCCTTTAACCAGTGGATCACCATTTGCAGTTTTAACTTTTACTAATGCTGCTGGCGCATGGCATACCAGGGCAATTGGTTTTTGTTGCTTATAAAATGTTTCTATCAATTGAATTGAAGTAGTATCATTGGCAAGATCCCACATTGGACCGTGTCCTCCTGGATAAAATACAGCATCATAATCGGCTGCGTTTACTTCGCTCAGTTTTACAGTTTGTGCTAATTGTGTCTTCAAAGCAGCATCTTTATCAAAACGATGGGTAGCTTCGGTTTGGAAATCAGGTAATTCACTTTTAGGGTCAATAGGTGGTTGCCCACCTTTAGGAGATGCTAATGTCAGTTCTGCACCTGCATCAGCTAATACATAATAAGGTGCTGCAAATTCTTCTACCCAAAAACCGGTTTTTTCACCAGTGTTGCCTAACTCACTGTGTGAGGTTAATACAATTAAAACTTTCATAATTCTTATTTTAGATTATACGATTTATACTTAGATTTTTACGACCATTTTGCCTTCATTCTTGCCTTCAAAAAGATCCAGAAATGCAGCAGGGATATTATTAAATCCATCTACTATAGTTTCTGAATAACTTAGTTTTCCTTCGTTCCGCCAGTTGGTTAATTGCGAGACAGCTTCCAGTGCTTTACCAGCAAATTCTGAGACAATAAAACCACGCATTAATACGCTTCTGGTAACGAGTATAGGTTGTAATCTTGGACCAGTTTGTGCCTCTGTTGTGTTGTATAATGAGATCGCACCACAAACAGGAACGCGTGCAAACCTGTTCAGGTTTGCCATCACTGCATCAGAAATATCACCACCAACATTATCGAAATAGATATCAACGCCATCCGGACAGGCCTCTGATATGGCATTTTTCATGTTTTTTGTTGTTTTATAATTGATTGCCTCATCAAAACCAAAGCGGCTTTTCAAAAGTTCCACTTTTTCATCAGTACCGGCAATTCCGACTACACGGCAGCCCAGGATTTTACCAATCTGGCCAACAATACTTCCTACCGCACCAGCGGCTCCGGAAACAACAATAGTTTCGCCAACTTTTGGTTGACCGATTTCTGTTAAACCCAGGTATGCGGTTAAACCTGTCATACCTAATGCACCGAGATAAGCACTTAGTGGCGCAGCTTTAGAATCAACTTTAGAAAGACTGGTTCCATTTGAAGTTTGATATTCTTTCCATTCTAAGCCACCGGAAACAAAGTCTCCTTTGGTAAAACCAGGGTGATTAGATTCAATAACCTCAGCAATAATGCCGGATTGTATAGGCTGATGCAATTGAAAAGGAGGGATGTATGATTTTGCATCATTCATTCTTCCTCTCAGATAAGGATCTACAGAAACATAAAGTGTTTGTAGCAGGACTTCATTTTTACCCGCTTGTGGCATAGGTTCTGTGATAAATTTAAAATTGCTAAGCTGTGGTTTTCCAAAAGGTCTGTTTGCTAAGGTGATTACATTATTTATCATTCTGATATGTGTTATGATCGGTTATTAATCCGTCAGTTAAAACGTTGTTGTAACCCTGGATTTATAATCCATGGATTGTATTTAGGTAAATTTTTTTTAGTCCCTCATTTTTTCTAAAAGATCATTTAATAAGTTAGCATGTTCATCATTAATCCCTACAGAGATCTGGTTCAATAGCTGTCTTCCCTGTATTCTCAACTTTTCTCCTGATGGGGTTAGTTTAATATAAACAACGCGCTGATCGGAAAGGTTTCGTCCCTTTTGAATTAACCCTTTTTCCATCAGCTTATTTAACAAACGGGATACGTTCGGCATCCGGTCAATTAAACGGTCTTTGATTAAGTTAACGGTTGCTGTATGCTGAGGCTGTCCATTTAAGATGCTCAAAACATTAAACTGCTGTAAAGACAGACCAGTCGGTTTTAAAGACACAGAAATCTTGTTCAAAATCCAGTTCGCAGTGAATATAATATTAGTACTTACTCTTTGCTGAGGGCTTAAAAACTGATGCTGTAATTCATCTTCTATTTTCATGAAACAAATATATATACCATGGATGGTAATTTTGCAATATCCCTTTGTTTTTTACATTGGGTTGATGTTTAAGGGTGGGTAATTACCTAAATTTAACTATCAAATTGAGGACTAAAACAATGAACCAAAATGATTTAAATTTAGATTATGATGGAAATGATGTCTGTATTACCATTAAAAGCAAAGTAAATTTAGCTTTGCAGATTTTTTTAATCGGCAGCTGTTTTGCTTTGGCGGGGATTACTATTCTTGCTATCATTTTGAATATACTTGCATTTATTTTTGCAGCTGTGATACTGCTGCTCTTTTTTTTAAGATATACTTTATGGAATCTCTATGGCGCTGAGCGTGTGACTGTCAATAAAAGACTGATCACTTCTTATCATAGCTGTCTTTTTTTTAAAACGGGTTTGCGGACTAAACGGATTGGTAAAAAGTTGAGAATGATTCCTTATGAACTCTATGGGCAGGGGAAACAGAAAATGGTGAATGTCGTGTTTGAAGTATCTAACGGGGAGAATGTACAGGAAAATGCGTACGAATTTTCTCTGCCTGTCCGTATAGAACAAGCAGAGATGATTAGTTATATGTTAAGTCTTTTATACTTAAATAAAATAAGTTTTGATTTTAACAGGACAAAGATGTGTATGAATTAATTCGCTTTTTCTGCAAGTTTTTTTTCCAGTTCCTCCCCAATTTTCTGACCCCAGGTTTCACCGGCTTGCATAGACTCCTGTGCAATGACTGGGCTTTTTTCTGCATATCTTTTTCCTGTCGGGGTTTGATAAAACGCGGTGATATTTTGAATATCTTCTTCTGAAACATGTTTTTGATAAATAGGCAGGAGCAGGATGATCAGTTCATCCATCCCAATTTTTTGAAACGACTCGTCTAGTCCGGTCCAGATTTCTTCTTTAATCTCTGGTCTTTGTGTTTTATAGGAGGCTAGCATTTGATTAATTGCAGTTCTGAAGATATTTTCTGCTCCGGTAGCGATCATCATTTGTTTTAAACTTTCCTGGTAGGTTTGTTTTTTCTGACTAAATGATAAGGTAACTGTGCATAGAATAAAGGAGAATAAAAGGATGATTGTCTTCATGTTGAGTCAAATTTGTTTATTTCGTTTTATATTTAATGAGGGATTATTGTATTAAATAAGAGAGGGTTATTTTATCAGATAAGGTGATGCAATATTAACGAAGATAATCTTTGTAGATGGAAAAAATGTTAAATATCGCCATGCAGCGTCTCGTTAGTCAGCATTTTGAAAGGACCGATTTTTCAACTCCGGTTGAGCTGGTTCAATGGATGGGCTGTATGCAGGCGCAGGACCATGCTGCCGTAAAATGGGCTATTGGAAATAGGGTAAATGGTCTTACTGATGCTCAGGTCGAAGAAGATTTTAATGCTGGAAAGGTTTTAAGAACTCATGTGCTCCGGCCTACCTGGCATTTTGTTTCTCCTGCTGATATTGGGTGGATGCTTAAACTTACTGCCCCCAGAGTGAAGGCAATGAATAAACCCCAGTGGCGGAAACTTGGAATTGATGAGGCTATCATTAAAAAGAGCCAGGAGCTTTTGATAAAAGCATTAAACGGTGGTTACCATCTGAACCGTACAGAACTGGCGGAGGTCTTTAAAAATAATAAAATTGATACGGATGAAATGCGGATGAGCTATTTGCTTATAGAGGCAGAATTGGATGGAGTTATATGCAGTGGCAAAAGGGAAGGGAAACAGTTTACTTATGCGTTATTTGACGAACGGGTTCCTCCTGTTACTTCATTTGATAGAGAAACTGCGCTTGCAGAATTGACAAAAAGATATTTTTTAAGCCGTGGGCCGGCAACGATTACTGACTTTTGCTGGTGGAGCGGCTTAAATCAGACAGATGTTAAAAGGGGGATTGAAATGAATAAATCTCATTTTGTAGGTGAAAAGATAGGGGAGCAGGTTTATTGGTTTTCACCAAATAGAAAACCGGCAGTAAAGAGTAAGTCGGTTTATTTATTATCCTCATTTGATGAATTAGCCATTGCCTATAAAGACCGGACAGCATTAATTCATCATCATTTGATTAACCAAACTAAGAATGGAATTTTCAGCCCCCTGATTATTACTGAAGGACAGATCTCCGGTACCTGGAGACGAGCCTTTGTTAAGAATGAGATACAGCTTGAAATCATGTCTTTGGATCCGCTGGACCAGTATGCTGTGCAAATGCTTCATCAGGAAATTTCCAGATATGGCAGTTTCCTTGAAATGAAGTTACAGGAACCTGTTATTGGAATTTAACGTTGATGATTGATGGATAACTGACTTTAACTTAGTGTTAATTATACAATTGTTTATCAATAATGATACAGCTGGAATTCAACAATAATATTATATTTGGAATAGTGCAAAAGGTTGGTGGGAAACGTATTAAATAAGAAAACTGAACAATATATAATATATACCCGTACAATAACATATATGAAATCTAACCAAATACAATATATATGCAGCCTGAAGAACCAAATTCAAGAAGAAATTTTATTAAAAAAACGGCGGTGGGACTGGCCGTGTTCTCCATTGTCCCGAGGTACGTTCTTGGCGGAAATGGATTCATTGCGCCAAGTGACAAGTTAACTAAAGCTGTTATCGGTGTAGGAGGAATGGGTAGAAACCATTTCCCATACGATGGTACACAAGTAGTAGCAATTTGTGATGTAGATAAAAGACACCTTGCACTAGCACTGCCAATGCTAGATAAAGGAGTGAAAACTTTTAGTGATTACAGGGAGTTAATTAAGCTTCCGGAAGTGGATATTGTACATATTGCCACCCCGCCACACTGGCATGGTATTATGGCTGTTGATGCTGCAAATGCTGGTAAAGATATCTGGTGTGAAAAGCCTATGACTCATAGTATAGGCGAAGGAAAAAGAGTGATGGAGGCCGTACAGCAGCATGGTCGGATATTTCGTCTTAATACCTGGTTCAGGTTTAAGGATAATTTTTACGGAATGGGCACTCCTGTAAAACCAATTAAAAAGTTGGTTGAGAGTGGTTTGCTAGGCTGGCCATTAAAAGTTACTGTTGGCAAAGGCACTGGTTTTGACTGGAAGTTTTACTGGGTGGGAAAAGACAATTTACCTGTAGAATCTGTACCCGCAGAATTAGATTATGAAGCATGGCTGGGTCCTGCGCAATACAAACCCTATAGTACACATCGTGTACATCAGACTTTTCGTGGTTACTGGGACTATGATGGGGGCGGGTTAAGTGATATGGGACAACATTATATTGATCCGATCCAATACTTTTTGGGTAAGGATGATACCAACCCTGTGTCGGTTGAAATTGATGCTCCGCAACAGCATCCGGATGCTGTGGGCACTTGGCGCAGAATCACTTATACTTATGCTGATGGATGCCAGATTATTTTAGATGGAGAGGGAAAAGATACGAATGTACCTTATATAGAGGGGCCAAAGGGGAAATTATATCCTGGATTTAAATCAAATATTCCTGATTTGGACAGAAAACTGGCTGCTTTCCCAGAACCTGCACCACAGCAGACTGATTTTACACAGGCAGTTAAAACCAGACAGCAATTTGCTTTAAATGAGCAGAATGGTTACAGATCATGCAATATCATAAATATGGGATTGGTTGCTTTACGTTTAGGCCGTAATTTAAAGTTTGACCCGGTAAAACAGGTGTTTGTAGACGACGATGCTGCAAATAGATTGCTGAACCCAGTTTTGCGCGCGCCATGGACTATTTAAATTAATTCATTCTTTCTGTTAAACATTCTATTATTTCAACTCATGATCAAGAAGATATTTTTTATGCTGCTGGCTGTTGCCTTGTCGCAAAGCAATGCTTTTGCCCAGGAAAAGACTGACCAGCGCACAGTTAAAACCAGGATTGCAGATTTGTATGCACAGTTGCCGGCTCAGAATGCTGAACTGTTCAATGCCAGTATGCAGGACATCTCCAATATGGGAGAAGACGGCTATGCAACGATGATTGGCGGCATGGCCGCCAAGGGAAAAGGGAATAATGCCTTATTAGAATATGCAGTTGGAGGCTATTCTGCTTATGTAAGTAAAGCTGGCCGGGAAAACTGGAAAAAGATGAGTGTCAATGCTTATTGTAAGGCTTTAGGTACATTAACTGATAGCCAGAACAAATCGTTTATTATCAGCCAGATGGAGCTGGTAGGGGATGACAGTGCAATCCCTTGTTTACAGGTTTTTTTGACTAATGTCCAGCTGGTAGATGCCGCGGCAAGGGCCCTGGTGAAGATCAATTCTCCGGCTTCAAAAAACGCTTTGTTATCGGGTTTGGCCAAAGCGACTGGTCCGGCACAGTTAGCAATTGTGAATGCTTTAGGTGATAGCCGTTTAAAAGAGGCTGCAGGTGCTATTAATACCATAGCAGGAGATAGTAATCCAGATTTGCAGAAAATAGCTTTATATGCATTGGCTAATATTGCTGATCCTTCTTCTGAAAGAATAATGACCGGAGCTGCCGAAAAAAGTGGCTATCAATTTGAAAATACAAATGCGACAGCATCGGCCTTGCTTTATGCAGAAATGTTGTTAAAGGATGGTAATAATACCTTATCTGGTCAAATTGCTGAATCTATTTTGAAGAATGCAGTGGCAGATAACCAGGTATCTACGCGTTCTGCTGCTTTGAAAATTCTGGTGGACAGTCGTAAAAATGAGAGCTCAAATATATTGATTGATGCTGTCGGTGATAAAAATGTGAAGTATCGTGCTGCGGCATTAAAATTTGCTGCTCCCTATTTAAATCCTGTTTCTACGGAACTTTGGATTGGCAAAATGGATAAAGCTGATCCCATGACCAAAGCAGAAATTATAACTATGCTGGGTGAAAATCAGTCAAAACAGGCTTTACCTTCTATTCTTAAGTATTTAGATAGCAGAGATGTACCTGTTAAATATGCAGCAATCAATGCGGCGACAAATATTGGTCAGAATCAGGTTCTGAATAATTTGTTGCAGGTGATGAGCAAAGG
Organism: Pedobacter sp. PAMC26386; assembly: GCA_014302835.1. Lineage (GTDB taxonomy): Bacteria > Bacteroidota > Bacteroidia > Sphingobacteriales > Sphingobacteriaceae > Pedobacter. The sequence goes on along the minus strand of CP060294.1, from coordinate 3,124,086 downwards.
TGATGGAGCTACTGCGCAGGTAGTTTCTGATGCTATTCAACGAATGAAGGGGGATGGTATTCCTGCTGTTTTAGCACAATCTATCCCTAAGGCGAATCCGGCTCTTCAGATCGCTTTGATTAATTTACTGGCATCGCGAGCAGCAAATGATCAGTTAAATGCAGTTTCTGGTCTGCTTAAAAGTAAAAACCCTGAGGTTAGACAAGCAGCGTTTGCATCGTTAAAACAAATCGTTACCAGTGCTGATCTTGGTCAATTGTTTACTTTAGTAAATGAAACTTCTGATCAGACTGCACTAATTAGTGTGCAGGATGCAATTATTGCGGCTAATGAGGGATCAGGAAACAGAGATCAGCAAGTCAATCAGCTCTTACAGCAAATGAATGCTGCTCCGGAAGATAAAAAGCCTCTTTTTTATAAAATGCTGGCTAGTTTAGGTGGCAGTCAAGCTTTAGAGGCAGTGAGTAACGCTTTCAAGACAGGAAATGAGCAAAATCAGAAAGCTGCGCTTAGTGCTTTGTCTTTTTGGGCTGATGCAGGGGCTACTGGCCAGTTGATTCAAATTGCAAAACAAACAAAAAATACTAACTTTTTTAACCAGGCGCTGGAAGGATACCTGGGATTAGTCAGGAAAGCTGATTATCCTGCGGAACAGCGGTTATTAATGTTACGGGAAGCGATGAGCCTGGCAAAAACATCTATACAGCAAAATCAGATCTTAAAAGAGGTTGAAAATGCTAAATCATTTAATGCGTTAATCTTTGCTGGAAAATATCTGGACGACCCTGCATTACAGCTAACTGCTGCAAATACAGTGATGAATGTTGCATTGGCCGATAAATCGTATCATGGTGTACTGGTGAAAGGTTTATTAGAAAAAACTATGCTTATGCTGAAAGGCGGGGATAGCCAGTATGAGAAAGAAGCGATCCGGAAGTATCTGGCGGAAATGCCACAGGGAGAAGGTTTCGTAGCCTTGTTTAATGGAAAGGATCTGACGGGCTGGAAAGGTTTAGTGGAAGATCCGATTAAAAGGGCAAAAATGGAGCCTAAAGAATTAGCTGCTGCACAAGAAAAGGCAAATGCTGAAATGCTGGATAGCTGGAAAGTAGTTAATGGTGAACTGCTGTTTATGAGCCATGGAAATAATCTGGCAACGGTTAAAAAATATGGCGATTTTGAAATGCTGGTAGACTGGAAAATTATTGATGACCATAAACAGAAGGGGGATGCGGGGATTTATCTACGTGGATCACCGCAAGTTCAGATTTGGGATAATGCAAGGATCAAAGATGGCGCCCAGGTTGGTTCAGGTGGTTTATATAACAACCAGGTTAACGAGAGCAAACCTTTAAAAGTTGCTGATAATAAACTGGATGAGTGGAATACCTTTCGTATTCTAATGAAAGGTGACCGGGTGACGGTGTATCTGAACGGTGTACTGGTGACGGATAACGTGATTCTTGAAAATTACTGGGACAGAAACCTGCCGATTTTTGCAGAAGAGCAGATTGAATTGCAGGCACATGGATCGCCGGTGGCTTATCGTGATGTTTATATCCGGGAAATTCCACGTGTGAAACCATTTGAATTAAGTTTAGCAGAAAAAAAAGAAGGTTTTAAGGTACTGTTTGACGGAACCAATATGCATAACTGGATGGGAAATACAACTGATTATGTGATTGAAGATGGAAATATTGCGATTCGTCCAAAACCTGGAAAAGGTTCTGGTGGTAATTTATTCACCAAAGAGGAGTATAGCAATTTTGTATTCCGATTTGAATTTCAATTGAGCCCGGGTGCGAACAATGGGTTAGGAATCAGAGCTCCGCTAGAGGGTGATGCCGCCTATGAAGGGATGGAATTGCAAATTCTTGATAATGATGCACCGATTTATAAAGACTTGCATGTTTATCAGTATCATGGTTCTATCTATGGGACAATACCGGCTAAAAGGGGCTTTTTGAAACCTGTTGGAGAGTGGAATTATGAAGAAGTCATTGTTAAAGGGCCTAAGATTAAGGTGATTTTAAATGGGACAGTTATTTTGGATGCAGATATTACAGATGCCCGCAAAAACGGGGCTGCTGATGGGAAGCAACATCCTGGATTGTTAAGGGCCAGCGGACACATCGGCTTTCTTGGACATGGTTCTCCGGTACAATTCAAGAATATAAGGATCAAAGATTTAGGTAAATAAAAAATTATGACCTGTTTATACAGGCGCTTAAAAGAACAAATTTATGACTGAAGAAAAAGAAGGTTCGGCTACAGATAATTCAAGAAGAGGCTTTATTCGGAATTCTGCTATTGCAGCAGCGGCCTTTATGATTGTACCCAGACATGTTTTAGGTGGGAAGGGGTTTTTAGCACCTAGCGATCGTTTAATGGTTGCCGGTGTTGGGGTTGGTGGAAAAGGGGAAAGCAATTTAAATAACATCTATAAAGGTGGTAAAGCGGACATTGCTTTTCTCTGCGACGTGGATGAAAGAAGGGCGGCAGTTTCTGTTAAAAACTTCCCGAAAGCAAAATATTATAAGGATTACCGGGAGATGCTGGACAAAGAAGGGAAAAATATTGATGGAGTGGTAGTTTCAACACCAGATCATAACCATGCGATGATTGCAATGGCTGCAATGCAACTGGGGAAACATGTGTATGTAGAAAAGCCTTTGTCTCATGATATTTATGAAGCGCGTAAATTAACTGAAGCGGCAAGCCGTTACCGTGTAGTTACACAAATGGGGAACCAGGGTGCGTCTGGAGATGGGGTAAGACAATTGCAGGATTGGTGTGATGATGGGGTGATTGGTAAAGTACATACGGTTTATTGCTGGACAGACCGCCCGATCTGGCCACAGGGGATTTCGTGGCCTTCTACTAATGGAGTAGTTCCAAAAGAGCTGGACTGGGATCTTTGGTTAGGTAGTGCACCGAGTAAACCGTATATAGAAAAATTGGTTCCTTTTAACTGGAGAGGCTGGTGGGATTATGGAACGGGTGCGATCGGGGATATGGGCTGTCACTTGGTTGAACCTCCTTTCAGGGTATTAGGGTTGAGTACACCGATTGACGTACAATGCAGTGTTGGAAGTATTTATGTGGATGAATTTAAACGTGGTTATTTCCCGGATAGCTGCCCTCCTTCCAGTCATGTGATTATGACATTTGAGAAAACAAAGAAAACAAAAGATAATTTACAGATCCACTGGATGGACGGAGGGATTAAACCTGCACGTCCGGAAGAGTTAGGCGCAAATGAGAGTTTTGGAACCAACGGTGTTTTATTTGAGGGGACAAAAGGGAAAATGATGTGTGATGTTTATGGCTCGAATCCTAGACTTCTGCCTTTGTCGCGCAACAATGAGGTGCATACTAAACAGAGAGTGGAAAGAGTAAAAGGAGGTGTGGATGGTCACTACTGGCAATGGGCAGAAGCTGCTATTGCTGGTTATGGCAAAATACAGTTAAGTTCTCCGTTTGAGATTGCAGGCCCGCTCACTGAAACGCTTTTGATTGCAAATTTAGCTATCAGAGGGACGGAAATACAAAAAGCAAAAGCCGGTGGATCCGGGTTTGATTATCCGGGAAGAGATATTAAATTGCTGTGGGATAAACAAAATTTAAGAGTCACAAATTTTGATGAGGTAAATCAATATATCAAAAGGGAATACCGTAAAGGATGGAGTTTAGGAGCTTAGTTTGATTGAAAATGTCTTTGGAAAAAAAGAATTTGAAAGTACTGGTGGTAGGTTGCGGTAACATGGGGTCTTCCCATGCTACCGCTTACCATACTTTAGCTGGGTTTGAAATCTGTGGGCTAGTCTCAACAGGAAATAGTAAAGTTGTGTTAAATGAGAAACTGGGAGGTGTGTACCCGCTTTTCGATAATTATGAGGAAGCTTTGGAATTGACGGCTCCAGATGCCGTTTGTATTTCTACTTATCCGGATACACATGAAGAATTTGCAGTTAAGGCCATGGAAAGTGGCTGTCATGTATTTATAGAAAAACCGCTGGCTGATTCAATTGAGGGGGCGGAGCGTGTTGCTGCGGTTGCAAAAAAGCTTGGAAAGAAATTAGTAGTTGGTTATATTTTACGGTATCATCCTTCATGGCAGAAATTTATTGAATTGTCTTCAGAAATGGGTAAACCACTAGTGATGCGGATGAACTTAAATCAGCAAAGCCAGGGAGCGAAATGGACCGTGCATCGCAATTTGTTGAAAAGTTTGAGTCCGATAGTAGACTGTGGTGTACATTATATTGATGTGATGTGTCAGATGACCCGCTCAAAACCTATTCAGGTAAGTGCGATAGGGGCAAGACTTACACCGGATATCGAGGAGAATACTTATAACTATGGACAGTTGCAGATTCGGTTTGAAGATGGTTCAGTAGGTTGGTATGAATCAGGCTGGGGGCCGATGATCAGTGAAACTGCCTTTTTTATTAAAGATGTAATCGGGCCAAAAGGCTCAGTTTCAATTGTGGCAAAAGATGCAGGAAGTGCAGGGAATTCTTCTTCAATAGCTGCACATACCAAAACTGAATCTATCAGGGTTCATTATGCAGATTTAGATCGTAATGATCATTTTACGAAAAAAGATACCTGGATTGATTTGACTGATGAACCAGATCATCAGGAGCTTTGCAACCGGGAACAACGCTATTTTTTGAAGTCAATTTTGGAGGATATTGATTTGACGGAGCCTACAAATGACGCCATAAATAGTTTGAAAATTGCATTTGCGTGTGATGAATCAGTTCGAACGGGAAAAATAGTTATGCTTTCCTTAGCTTAGCTGCAAATTAATCACATTAATCAACCCGTCGTATGCTAGTCTTTGGTACAGAAATGGAGCTGTTGACCTTCGTTTTTGTGTTATTCGAATGTCTTATTCTCTTTTTTCAGTTTATCTACTACTTAAGCAGACCACAAGATAAAAAGAGGTTGCTCTATTTGATCCTGCTGCTGCTATTGCTGGGGTATAATGTTGGAGCGAATCTTTTACCGGACCCGCATATTCCACTACCAATTATTTTTCAGAATATTATTGCTTATGGCAGTGGTTTTTTGATGGCTGCATACATTCCTTACTATTTTTATAAAGCATATGACCTGCATAAGCTTCGGTTTCTTGCCCTTTATGGAACCCTTATATTCATCATTCTTCCATTCTTGATTTTTTTAGTGATTGGTTATTCTATGGATGGGGATATAGATAAGGCCAGCCAGAGGGGGCTATTTATTCCAATGTTATACGGGGGATATTTTGTCTTCGTCATTTTTAAAGAAGTATATGAAAAACTGCGGGAGAATGTAAACAGTGAAAATATAATACATGCAGTTATAGTCTGCTGTGCTGTTTTACCCTGGTCAATTTTGCCGGTTATAGTTTACCTGGATAGTAGTCAGATTGTAGAAGTACTGGTTTGTAATAGTGGTTTTTGTATTATGACCCTGATTTATATCCGGCAGTCCATTAAAGGATCAAAAGCCGAATATAAATTACTTCAGGAGATGAACACAGTAATGGTTATGCAAGAAGAAAGTTATGAGTTGAATTGTAAACTCTATAATTTAACAGCTAGAGAAACGGGCATTGTAAAATTGATAGATAAAGGATTAAAGTATAAATCTATTGCCGAAGAGCTGTTTATATCTGAGCGGACGGTATCTAAGCACGTCCAAAATATTTTCATCAAAGTTGGTGTCTCTAATAAAGTGGAGCTGATCAATAAACTCAACGCGTAATTTCACAACCCCGTTTAAATGATGTGCTATTTATAAAATACGCTGTTTTACGTATTCAATTTACTTGTTTTTACGTATTGGGTTTTCAATACGATGTGACGAGTTTTGTGAATAGGTATTAACCTCTTGGGGGTGTTTTGAAATACAGGTTTGAAATATAGCACCTACTGGTCGCTATATTTCGAATCCCTGTATTTATGATTAATCAATTGACTATTTACACGATGATAAAGAGTTTAGTTTTGAAAATTGAGAGAAGGATGAATAATGCTACGGATACGTATCCGGGATTTGAATATCCCGCACACTTGTTGCGTAAATTTATATGTGCGGTAGATATCTTTACTATTTTACTAAAAGACGGAAAAATTATTCACCACAGAGCAGAAAATACTGATCTGTTCAGAGGTTGGCTAACCGCACATCTGGTAGAGGATATTAAGCCTGGTCAGGCTAACTTTTAACAACCTATTTTACGGGCTGACGTAATATCGTTTTTAATTTTTCGGGTGGTGTACTCCTAAAATCAGTGAGATAAATTTCATGATGCAGCCCGGTTTTCTGTAAACCTTTCTTCTCAATATAAGCATGTAGTTGTTGTATCACTTTAGGTTCGGAACTAAAAGGCCCTGTGTGCATCATCTGTACTACATCTTTTTCCCGCATGGTATATAATTCTATTGTTTTGGCTAATGGCAATTGTTTTTTTGCGATCACCTCTTCAATTGCTGTTAATAGTGATTCTTGCTGAATATAGTCCGGTATACGGATTAATAACCGGTATTTCCAGTGGGTACGAGGGGTGAATGCATTGAGGTCCCATAGGGCCTCTAGTTTTGCGACAACAAAATCCTGTTTGATGGCCTTGTGCATGAATTTAATGGTATAGGCTATTGCGTATAAGGACTTAACTTTATCTGCAAAGGGTTGCTCATTCGGATCGCCAATGCCCGAAATCGAGATGTACTTTGCATGTTCCATGCCGATTAATGCAGGGGCCTTACCAGCAGAATAATAAGTTTTAAATAGTTTTGCCAAATCTAATTTTTCCATTGTTGTTTTATTTTAGGCTAAGAAACGAAGAGGTTGTGACAACCCTATGTCAGTAGGTTTGAAAAAAATATTCAGGATTCCTGGAAAAAAATAGTTGTCAGTTTTTCGGTTGTAACGACTTATGTTTATGCACTACTTTTATCCTGAATTAGAATTGAAATTATGGCTTCATCGTTTGAAAAATTTAGAGATCTCCATTACCAGAAGAATTTGCTTTTGATAGGCAATGTATGGAACGTTCAGAGTGCGTTGCTTTATGAACAGGCTGGGTTTGGGGCAATTGCAACTTCTAGTGTCGCAGTTGCTCAAAGTTTAGGCTATGAAGATGGGGAGGATATGCCTTTCAATGATTATCTTTTTATCATAAAAAGAATCATGAAATCTGTTAAACTACCAGTTTCTGTAGATCTGGAGGCAGGATATGGGGATACTGCGGAAAAGATAATTTCCAACATACTGAAATTAATTGATTTAGGTGTGGCTGGAATCAATATCGAAGATTCTTTAGTCAAAGGGACTAAACGGATAATTCAGGATGCCGGATTGTTTACTGACAAATTAAGAAAGATAACTGATGCACTGAAAAGTGAGGGTGCGGAGATTTATATGAATGTACGCTGCGATGCTTATATTTTAGGTTTGTCTGATCCGCTACAAGAAACTAAAAAGAGGATCAAACTATATGAGACGGCAAATGTGGATGGAATGTTTTTACCTTTTATAGTCAAAGAAGATGATATCTCTGCAATTGTTCAGTTCACTAAGCTTCCGCTCCATGTGATGTGTATGCCAGGGTTACCCGGGTTTAAATCATTGCAGGAGTTTGGTGTAAAGCGGATTAGTATGGGCGGTTATGTTTACCGGAATGTCTATCAGCATATGGAAAAATTAACAAAGGAAATTGTTGCACAGCAAAACTTCGATAGTTTATTTAATCATTAATTTAATGGAAGGTTTAACGGATGATATCATGTATAAGGCTGCGGTAGAAAAGGATTCTTCTTTTGAGGGTGTATTTTATACCGCGGTCAAAACTACGGGGATCTTTTGCCGGCCCACTTGTACAGCAAGAAAGCCGAAAAGAGAGAATGTGGAGTTTTTTAGTTCTGCTAAAGACGCAATTTTACATGGATACAGGCCCTGTAAAGTTTGTTGTCCATTGGAAATGCTGAATGAAATGCCTGAATATATCCATGTGCTTTTAAGGGAACTGAATGCTGATCCTTCGAGAAAAATTAAGGACGATGATTTAATTGAAAAAGGGATAGAACCCAACAAAATAAGACGCTGGTTTTTGAAAAACCATGAGATTACTTTTCATGCTTATCAAAGATTACTCCGGGTCAATTCGGCTTTCAAGAGAATCCAGGGAGGAGAACCTGTAACCTCCGCTGCCTTTAATACAGGTTATGAGTCTTTGAGTGGTTTTGGAGAGTCATTTAAAGCTGTTTTTGGCGTATCTCCGGTGAATAGCAGATCGCAGCAAGTGATTGATATGATCAAATTAGATACGCCATTAGGTCCTATGATAGCTTGTGCAGTTGAGCAGGGACTTTGTTTATTGGAGTTCACCGATCGCAAAATGCTGGAGACTGAACTGAAAACACTGGCTAAAATATTGAATGCGTGTATAATTCAAGGTAGCAACAAGCATTTTATTTTATTGGAAAAGGAATTGGCTGAATATTTTGAAGCGAAAAGAAGAGTTTTTACGGTTCCGCTGGTTACACCAGGCACCGAATTTCAGAACAGGGTGTGGGTAGCTTTGCAAAACATCCCTTACGGTTCTTTAAGAACGTATAAGGAACAGGCTCAGGCCATTGATAAACCTGAAGCGGTCAGAGCAGTTGGAAATGCAAATGGGATGAACAGAATCTCTATTTTGATTCCTTGCCACCGGGTTATTGGTACGGATGGGGAGCTAACTGGTTATGGGGGCAGAATATGGAGAAAGAAAAAGTTATTGGAACCGGAAACAGGAATTTAATCGGCCCTTCTTTGCTGAGGGCAAGAAGAGCCGATGGTTCTGTTATTGGTTGGTGACCCTACTATTTGAGATGTTTAGCAAAAAAACCTAGCATTGTCTGATATAAAACGACCCTGTTTTCTTCATGATGAAAACCATGTCCTTCATTGTAGCGCACCATATATGGAATGTCAAATCCTTTGGAACGAAGTTGCTTTACCATCTGATCAGACTCATTAATATTCACACGAGGATCATTTGCGCCCTGTACAATAAATAATGGCGTTTTAATTTTGTCTATATTCAAAGCAGGAGAAATCTCAGTCATGATTCTTTTTTCTTCCGGATTTTCCGGGTTATACCATTGTTCGTAAAACTGTTTCAGTAATGGTTTCCAGTAAGGAGGAAATGAATTGATAAAGGTAAACAGGTTGGAAACACCAACATAGTCAACGGCGCATTTATATAAATCCGGAGTTTTGACTAAACTGCCAAGGGTAGCCAAACCGCCATAACTTGCTCCATAAATCGCTATTTTATCCTTATTGATCAGGCCCTGTTTAAGGACGAAAGCAATGCCATCTTCCAAATCATTTAACATATTACGGCCAATTTGTTTGCTGCCTTTGAGTAATAGTTTTTTTCCGTAGCCACCTGAACCTCTGTAGTTTATTTGTAGTGTTGCATAACCCCTGCTGGCAAAGAGTTGAGTTTCAGGATTGAAACTCCATTTATCTCTTTCTCCATAAGGGCCACCATGTGGATTAACGATTAAAGGAACCGGTTGATTTGATGAAGCTCTGTTTGGCAAGGTTAGATAGCCATAAATAGTTAGTCCGTCCCTGGTGGTGAAATGAATGGGGAGCATCTTTGCCATATCTGCTTCTTTTAGATGGGGCATGACGTCTTTTACCAATTCAAATTTATCTTTTGCTACATCATAAAGGTGATAAGTCTGGTATAAGCGGTCACTGCTTATGGAGAGCAGATATTTATCTTCCTGATCGGTTACCGACACGATAGAAATCTGTTTGTCTTTGAAGGTTGAACTGAATTTCTGATATAACGTTTTAAAATAATCACTTGCAGGTGTAATGTTATTTTTCTCCCCGTTGAAGGAGTAATAGTCGATTGTATTTTTTCTTTTTTTGGAGAATTTTAGTTCATCCACATCAAATTTTTCATTCTCAAAAAGTGTTTTGATTATCTTATTTTGCTTCATGTCATAAAGTAATATCGCACTTTTATCACGACCAATATTAGACCGTACATATACTTTGTTTCCACTTAGATCAGTGTAGTCGAAATTCAGGATTGTGAATTGATCTTTCCAGGAAACTGTATTGATTAACCTGAATTTTTTGTCCTTTGGAGCTTTGTAAAAGAGCTGATGCTGTGTATCATTCACCGTGCTTGTATAAGCTCTTAATATCCCATTTTTATCGAAGTTGAAATCACTGGCCGGGTTTTTTTTCATATTTTTATAGAGATTCTGGATTTTTCCTGTGATAATATTCAACTTATAGGGCTCAAATATTTCGGGATCGGTCAGGTTCATGGTGATAATGAGTAAGTTTGCATCATCTTTTATTTTATGAATATCACTTACTTTTACCTTTGGAAAAGGAGTGAGCTCTTTCTGAGCTGAGCCATCTTTATTGACTGCAAATAAATGATAGTTTTCATCTCCTCCTTTATCTTGCAAATAAATCAACCGGTTATTGTTGACCCAGAAATATTGACGGATGAGTTCTTTTTTTTCTGTTAAAATCTTTTGAACTGAGCCCGTTTTTACGTTTTTAACATATAGATCGCGTTTGCCGTTAGTATCCTTTTGCCGGAAGGAGATAAATTCGCCATTGGGAGAAAGTTCAAATTCACTTACCTGTGGTTTGAGAAAATAGTCTTCAACACGATAAGGAAATGTTTCTTTTTCATTGGCTGCTATATGGCTTAGCTGTGTACTTGCGGATGGTAAAGTGGTATCTCCTGGTAGTGGAGTAATTGACGATGATTTAAGCTGTCCGTGGACAGTTTGAATCAAGACCATAGATAGGAAAATGCTTGATTTAATGAATAGTTTCATGCGTTGTTTTTTATTTGCTTCAAAGGTATCTGGTTGTAATTCAGTATTTTGTTATCGGATGGTTATTTAGTGTTAAACAGTGTTAACTGGGATAACCCGTGGTTCAAATAATATTAGATTTGCTGAATCTTAAATATGTCGTCAAAACGAAATTATACTGATGAAAAAAAAAATCCGGTTTATTATTGCCATTATGGGAATCTCCCTGATTGGTTTATCTCTTTTTCAGGGGTATTGGTTATATACATCTTATGGAATAACAAAACAGCAGTTTAAATGGGATATTTCGGAAGTATTACAACGGGCTAATCACATCATTGCACTTGATGAGGCACTCCGGGAGAATCTTTTTGTAAAAGACAGCATTGTAAATGATCATTTATTTGCGTCAAAATTCAGCGGAATGCTGCTTTCTATCCGGGCTGCGGAGAATATGAGAGGACACAAAAATAAAAAAGAAGATGATATTGAGGTGAAAATCGAATTGAGGCGGGCTGGTGATCACAAAACTGAGGGTGGAAAGTTGAAGAAGGATGAAGAGAGAAAGTACATTATTAATTCCGATACGGTTTATAGTACAAAGGATCTAGAGCGGTTTTATATTCCTCTGCAGAAAAAAATAGATTCTTTATTAAAAGAAAAGGGTATTCATAGCAGGTTTGCAGTGAAACTGTCGAATGTAAATAGAAAGGGCAAGCCATTTATTTCTAATGTTAAAGAGTTTAGTCTTTTCCGGGTAAAGACTGTTCCGGTTAAAATTGGTTTATTGGAGGTCTATGAAGCAAGGCTAGCCCTTGAAGGTAACGGAGCCTATGTGTTCAGGAAAATGCAATGGATTTTGTTCGCCTCTTTGCTCATTATGCTGATTACAGCATGGGCTTTTATTTATATGTTACGTACAATCTATCAGCAGAAGAAGGTTGCTGAGGTCAAGAATGATTTTATTAATAATATGACGCATGAGTTCAAAACACCAATAACAACAGTGGCATTGGGGATTGAAGCGATGAAAAACTTTGAAGTCATGAATAAACCTGAAAAGGCATTGGAATACCTTGAAATTTGTGAGCATGAAATTAATAGGGTAGGGGAAATGGTTGAAAAGGTACTTAAAATGTCGGCTTTTGAACGCAGTGAAGTAAAATTGTTCTTACAATCTGTGGATGTGATCTTATTAATTCAGAATGTGATTGATAATATGCAGTTGCAGTTGAAAAGTAAAGAGGTAAAACTCATTTTTAATCATGCTGAAAGGGAACTCTATCTGAAAGTAGATAAAACACATTTGATTAGTGTAATCTATAATCTGATCGATAATAGCATCAAGTATTCAGGTTCTTCACCACAGATAGAAATTAGTTGTAACCAGAATGGAGATACGGTACAGATAGCCATTAAAGATAATGGAATTGGTATTGATGAGGCCTACCAGAAAATGGTATTTGATAAGTTCTTCAGGGTACCCAGCGGCAAGCTAGCAAACGTAAGTGGTTTTGGGCTGGGATTAAGTTATGCAGCCAATATTATCAGCATGCATCATGGAAGTATCACCATAAATAGCAAATTGGGTAAGGGCAGCATTTTTACGATCAATCTTTCACACTGAATTCATGGAGAAAATTAAAATATTACTTGCAGAAGATGAGCCGTTTTTGGCCCGCATTGTAAAGGAGAGCCTGGAATCAAGAGGTTTTGAAGTGATGCACGTAGATAATGGAACAAAAGCACTTTCGTTATTTGGTGATTATAAACCTGATGTCTGTGTATTTGATGTGACTATGCCTGAAATGGATGGTTTTTCACTGACTAAAGATATCAGGAAAATAAACTCAGAAGTTCCGATTATATTTCTGACCGCGAGATCTTTAACTGAAGATGTAGTTAATGGTTTTGAAATAGGAGGAAACGATTATCTCAAGAAGCCTTTTAGCATGGAAGAGCTTATTGTGCGGATCAATTCTTTACTTCGGTTGCCGCTCAAAAATAGTCAGCACCATCATGATGGATTGAAATGTACGGTTGGCGAATATTATTTTAACTCTGTAACTCAGGATCTGAGTAAAGAGAACAAGGTTGTTAAGTTATCTTTTCGGGAGTCTAGTTTGTTAAAGCTTTTGATTGAAAATAAAAATGATGTTTTGTCAAGAAAGATTGCGCTCGAATTACTTTGGGGTGTTGATAATTTCTTCAATGCACGGAGTATGGATGTTTTTATTACTAAACTGCGTAAACATCTGAAAGATGATCCCGGTATTCAGATTGTCAACATCAGGGGGATAGGCTATAAATTAATTACAGACTAAATCATATTGAATTATAATAATTGAAGATGCGAATTACTGAACGGACAGGATTAAGTTTAATGGTTGTCTTGCTTTTGGCTTTTATACCAAGCAAGGCACAAGACAAATCTATACAGTTACACAATGAAAAAATGAGGGTGGAAGTTCATCCTGAAACCTTTGCGGTTTCTGCGATCGACGAAAAAGGAAATCATTATGTGATCTCAGCTCCCCTTGCAAAACAGAGAGTCAGGAACTTAAAGAGGGATGGTAATCGCTTAGCCTGGGCCTTCCAAAAGGGATTGTCAGTATCTATAGAATTGAAAGATGATTACCTGTCTGTCAATATCAGCTCTGCTGATACCGCCCTGGTAAGCTGGCCAAAAGTAGAAGCAAAACTGAGTGCTTTTACTGTTCCTTTGCATCAGGGGAAATATATTCCAGCACAGGATGAACACTGGAAAGCACATTTTGTAAAGAATAGCACCATTTCTGGTTCTCAGGATTTATCTATGCAGTTTTTTGCAGCCAATTTTGAAACTAAAGCATTGGTTTATGTCATGGAGAATATGTTTAATAATGAGCTGAAGTTTTATGCACATGCAGGAATACTAGCGCTTCAATTTACGCATGAATTCCCTGCTACAGTGAAAGATAAACAGTATGGATTCAGGATTTACCTGGTTAATAATGATCCTGTATCTATCGCCAAAACATATAAACGGTATGTAGAGAAAAAAGACCCGATTTTAACTTTAGAAGAGAAGGCTAAAGACAATATAAACATCAGGAAACTTTATGGTGCACCTCATATTTATATCTGGAATAATGAATTCCTTATAGCTGATGATATCAAAAATTGGAAACTGCTAAAAGCTAGGATCATTAAAGATTTAGCATCTGCTTCTATGAACCCAACCAGGCATATTTTTGAATTATTTAATCAGAAGGATGCAGAATCAGGTAAGGTATTTCTTGCTGAGTTAAGTGAATTCAGTAAAAATGAGTATGTGAGTAAATATCATAAAGACCTATTGGTAAAGGCACTGGGTGAAGCATTAAAAGTGAAGGGCTTTTATGATGAAACAGCATGGAAGCAAATCCAGCTGGATAAAGATGCTCAGTCTTTAATCCGTAAAGATAAGAAGGGGTTAATGGAGTTATATCAATTGAATAAGCTGCTGTTATATCAAGCATATCTTCCCTTTTTAAATCCTGTAGCAGATTGGGGCGGTGCTCCATTGGTTATGATTGATGAAATGAAGGCTGCGGGTATTAAAAATGCATGGTTGGGGCTTAATGACTGGGTTTCTGGTGAATTTCATCCGGAGTTTGTACTGAAGGCAAAAGAAAAAGGATATCTGATAGGGCCTTATGATTCTTACCACAGTATGCATCCGCCAGGGAAAGAAGCCTGGTTAACTGCAAAATTTGAGGATACAACTTTATATGACAGAGCGTATGTAATGAATAAAAAAGGTAAACCTGCACGTGCTTTTTTAGGTAAGGGGAGACAATTAAACCCTGTATTAGCCATGCCAGCAGTTGAACAAAGAATGTCATCGGTGATGAAGGATTTTGGGCATGAATTCAATTCGTGGTTTATTGACTGTGATGGGACAGGAGAAATCATGGATGATTATACACCTGGCAGGATGACCAGTCAGCAACAGGATCTGGAAGCGAGACTTCAGCGGATGGCCTGGATCAGAGATCGGTATAAACTAGTGATAGGCACTGAGGTGGGCAATGACTTTGCAGCAAACACGATTGCTTTTGGTCATGGGATGACTACTCCGGTAATTGCCTGGGATGATCCGGATATGCGAAAAAACAAAAACTCTAAATATTATATTGGGGCCTATTATTCAAGCGATGGAGGAATACCGGGCAGATATGGCTTACAGGCACCATTGAAAGACGAATATTTGTACCTGTATTTTGATAACCGATTCAATGTCCCTTTGTTTCAATTGGTTTACAATGATGCGGTTATTACTTCTCATCATTGGGAATGCGGAAGTTTAAAGATTCCGGGTGAAATTAAAAATACGGAGCTCAAAGAGATTTTATATAATGTACCTCCTATGTATCATCTTAATCAAGCTGCATGGATGCAGTATAAGGATTTGATTACTAAACATATGAAGGTTTTTTCCAAAACACATGAAGTGGCGGTTCAGTTGGAAATGACGCGGTTTGACTGGTTAACAAAAGACAGGTTGATACAGCGGACTACATTTGGAAAAACGATGGAAATCACCGCTAATTTTAGCAATGTGCCTTTTGTGAAGGAGGGAAAAACAGTTCTGCCGCACACACTGCTCATTCATAACTTGTTAACGGGTGATTGTGAGGTGTATAATCCTTAGTAGCATATCTGTCCTCAACACCACCAATTAGAGCCATTCACCTTTTCATGAACTAGGTTGTAATTTTTTTGAAATGAATGCGGTTAAAAACGCAGATAGTCTTATGTTTATGTTCCAAATAATAAATATATGATGAAACGGTACCTTTTAAAAATAAGCTGTGTTTTTGTGTTGACTGCTATACTTGCGAATACGGCTTCAGCACAATCGAAAATTAACCCTGATTCTATAAAAACTAAAATGCAATGGTTTGCTGATGCAAAGCTGGGCATTTTTGTGCATTGGGGTATTTATGCTGTCAACGGAATAGATGAAAGCTGGAGTTTTTATAATAAAAAGATCAGCCATACCGATTATATGAAACAGCTAAAAGGGTTTACTGCTTCTAAATATAATCCGGAAGAATGGGCTGCACTCATCAAAGAGAGTGGAGCAAAATACGCTGTAATGACGACTAAACACCATGATGGGGTTGCACTTTGGAATACGAAACAAAAGCATTACAGCGTGGTTAAAAATACACCTGCTAAAAGAGATTTACTGACTCCTTTTTATGCAGCTCTTGATAAACAAGGAATTAAACGAGGGGCTTATTACTCTTTGATTGACTGGAGTTCTCCAGAGTACCCTGGTTTTACAAAAGATAGTACCCGCTATAAAATCACCGATGATCCTGCACGCTGGCAGCGGTTTTTGACCTTCAATCAAGCTCAGATTGATGAAGTCAACAAAACTTTTAAACCTGATTTATGGTGGTTTGATGGGGACTGGGAGCATTCAGCAGAAGAATGGAAAGCGCCTTTAATCCGTAAAAATATTTTGAGTTCAAAGCCTGATGCGATCCTTAACGGACGTTTACAGGGATATGGCGATTATGATACTCCTGAACAGAATTTTCCAGTTACCAGGCCAAAATTCAATTGGTGGGAGCTTTGTATGACGATCAACAATAATTGGGGTTACCAGCCACAGGATACAGCTTGGAAAACACCTTATGAAGTGATTTCAATTTTTGCCGATGCAATTAGTAATGGTGGAAATATGCTGTTGGATATTGGTCCAAAAGAAGATGGAACTATACCTGAGCAGGAAGTAAATATTTTAAAGGAATTGGGTAAATGGAATAAGAAACACGGAGAAGCGATATTTAATACACTAGGTGGTTTGCCGCAAGG
Organism: Pedobacter sp. PAMC26386; assembly: GCA_014302835.1. Lineage (GTDB taxonomy): Bacteria > Bacteroidota > Bacteroidia > Sphingobacteriales > Sphingobacteriaceae > Pedobacter. Next base: position 3,107,395 of record CP060294.1, on the reverse strand, counting down.
TCATTTTTACGGGCCTACTACTTTATCAAAAGATTCTACTATTCTTTATTTATTCCTTCCAGGAAAAGTTTCCGGTAATATTGTGGTGAAAGGATTGAAAAACAATATTAAAAAAATTCGTGTAGTGGGGACAGCTAAAACAATTCAACCTAAGATTGTGGGTAAAATTTCCTGGAGCCCGATTCCTGGATTGGTGTTTATCAATGTACCGGAAGACACGCAGGATGAATATATGTCGGTGCTGGCATTGGAACTCGATAAACCGGTTAGTTTATATCAAGGTCAGGGTGGGCTAAAATAATTATTTAAAACGGCTGCGGTACAGACTTGGATTGCAGTCCATAATCATCCGGAAGAATTTATTAAAGTTAGTTAGGTTTTGATAACCGCATTGATAACAAATATTGGTAATAGAAAGATTTTTATCGAGCAGCAATTTGCACGCATGTGCGATACGCAGCTCGTTTAAAAATCTTGAAAATGATTTTTTGGTGTGTTTTTTAAAGAACCGGCAAAAGGCGTTCGGTGTCAGGTTGGCAATCTGTGCAACATCTATTAAAAAGATATCTGATTTGAAATTTTCCATCAGGTATACATAGATATTATGTATCCTTTTTGTATCATTCTCATTTAAAGAGATTTCATAGGCGCTGCTGGTTAGTGATTCATACTCATCGGAGGCCGCCATAATATCAATAGTAGCCAGGAAATTGGATAATCTTTTCAGACCTGAGCTGTTTTTTATTTCTTTAAGCTGCTCAATAAGCTTCTTTTTCGTGTCTCCGTGAAACTTCAGGCCTCTTTTTGTTTTATTCAGGAAATTTTGAACGAGTAAAATCGTAGGATCATCATCGCTCAGCAGCATTAAGAAATCTATAGGGAAATAAACAACCAGTGCTTTCGCTCTGAGGTCTGTTTCCCGGGTGTGAAATATAGTGTCATTATGCCAGATATGGGGGATGTTTGGTCCCATCAGGATTAAATCTCCGGATTCAAAATCATCAATATTATCTCCTACAATCCGCTTTCCATAGCTTTCTTCAATCCAGACAAGTTCACACAAATCATGGAAGTGCAACGATGAAATCAACACAGGTTCATCGACTTCTTTGATATAGATGTTTTTCTTCTGAGGGGAGGAAATACCTATAAACTGGGGTTTCATAGTGATCTTGTTAAATGTGCTTAAGAAGGCATCAGCGAATAGAGTGCAATTAAATACGCTTAAAAATATGCAAAAATTCATATTAATGGTAAAAAAGTTTTAATAGTAGCCTTCTATGTTGTAGAGTTTGAGTCGATGAAGTATCAACTTTGGCAGACACTTGAATTTTAACGAAACTACCCTCCCCTTATAAACGTAAAACATGGAATGGAATAACGACGAAGAGCTTTTTAAAATTATCAGAAACGAACTTTACACCGCGGTAATCGGTGATGTAATGGATAAAAATGGATTTCTAAACCAGTTTTTATCCCCGCAAATACATGCACTTAGAAATGATATGTTTATTGTTGGCAGAGCAATGACGGTGTTATCAACTGATATACTGGATGGAGCAGTCAACCAGAATGAAGTATTGGCAAAACCATTTGGTTTGATGCTGGAGGCTTTGGATGACCTGAAGAAAGACGAAGTATATGTTTGTAGCGGAGCCTCTCCAAGATATGCGCTTTGGGGTGAACTGATGAGTACCAGAGCGATAAAACTGGGGGCTGCTGGTGCAGTTGTTAATGGTTATTCCAGAGATACGAATGGTATTCTAGAAATGGGCTTTCCTACTTTTTCATTGGGAAGATATGCGCAAGATCAGGCTCCAAGAGGTAAAGTGATAGATTTCAGAGTACCAATTGAAATGTGTGGTGTACGCATTAATTCCGGTGATATTATTATTGCAGATATTGATGGTGTTTGTGTGGTACCCAGATCAGCAGAAAAGGGAATATTTTCACTTGCACTAGAAAAAGCGAGAGGAGAGAAGGTAGTCCAGGGTGAAATTCAGGAAGGAATGAGTGCAACTGATGCCTTTAGAAAATATGGGATTCTGTAAGGGTTTATCTTTTAGTTTCCCCATTGCACAAAGGGCAAGAGTTTTATGGAACCTGGATTAAGAAATGTGGTTTGGCGATAAACGGAATTTCCAGTACTTTAATTCACCGCTACCTCTGCAACAGATGGCAGGCAATATGCATCTATGCAGAAATTGGCCTTTTTAAAAATTAAGATATGATACTAAAAAAGATATATAGCTTTTCAATTTGTTTGTTATTACTGCTGAATACCACTTATGCCCAGCAAAATAAACCTACCCGGTTATCACCATTACCTTTGAAATCAGAGACCGTTAATACCCCTGTTATTTCACTGAATGGAGATTGGAATTTTGCAATTAAAGGGGAAAAGGAGAAGAAAAAAATCGTTGTTCCTGGAGAATGGGAAATGCAGGGCTTTAAAGTAGGAGATGGAGAAACTGCTGTTTACAGCCGGGAGATTAGCATCCCGGGTAACTGGAAAGATAAAAAAGTTAAAATCAGGTTTGATGGTATTAGCTCTCATGCAATTGTGAAGTTGAACGATGAAGTCGTTACTGAACATGAGGGGAGTTTTGTTCCTTTTGAAGCTGATATGACCAGATTTATTAAGTCTGGTCAAAATATACTGACCGTTGAAGTTCAGGCATTGACGATCAGTGACCGGTTAGCTTGTACGTCTCAGTATGCTGCCCATACCGTAGGTGGGATTTTGCGCAAAGCACTGATTTTTGTCTTACCTGATTTGAATATTGCAGATGTTACTATCACGACTTTTTTTGATAAACGGTATCAGAATGCAACACTTCAGCTGAATACTTCTATTGCAAATGAAAGTGAGAAAAATGCGGTAGCTGTAATCCGTTACAGACTTAAAGATGCAGCTGGTAAAATTGTAGTAGAGAAGTCTTTGACTACCAAAGATATTAACCCTGGGGGAAATGACTTGTTAACGCTTTCAATTCCTGTGAAAAAACCGGTACAATGGAATACTGAACAGCCTTATTTATATCAGCTGGAAACAGCTTTGTTAATTGGTGGAAGGGTTACAGAAAGTGTATCTCACCAGGTAGGATTCAGACAAATTGAGATTAAGGGAAATCGTGTGCTGGTAAATGGTTCAGCGATTAAACTGCGTGGGGTAAACAGACACTCGGTACATCCTTTAACTGGGAGAAGTATTTCTGCCGATCTTGACCGTAAAGATGCCTTGCTTTTCCGTGACGCAAATTGCAATTATATCCGGACTTCACATTATCCGCCATCAGAAGAGTTTTTAGCTGCTGCTGATGAGCTGGGTTTATTTGTAGAGAATGAATCTTCGCTGACCTGGATTGAACATGATGCCTCACCGATCTGGAAATTATGGAATTATAAGGATGAAAAATTTCTCCCCTTTATGATCAATGCAAACATAGAGAAAATGCAGGCTGGTAAAAACCATCCATCGGTTATCATCTGGTCTTTAGGGAATGAATCCAGGTGGAGTCCATTATGGGCGAAAGTGCTGGCTGTAGTAAAACAGTTAGACCCAAGCCGTCCTACTTCATTTCATGATCAATGCTGGGGTGGTTATAACAATGCAGGCAGCAAGGCTGATATCGCTAATTACCATTATCCCGGAATTAATGGAGCTGTAGCAACAGATACAATGAGCAGACCGGTTCTGTTTGGAGAGTATGCGCATATCTCTGATTATAACAGAAGAGAATTGGTGACTGATCCGGGAGTGCGTGCTGCTTATGGAGTACCATTGGTTAAAATGTATGATTCTATGTATGCGCATAATGGTTGTTTAGGTGGGGCTATCTGGAGTGGAATAGATGATGTTTTTCACATGCCTGATGGTCGGATAAATGGTTATGGGCCATGGGGGCCGATTGACGGCTGGAGAAGACCAAAACCTGAATACTGGGGGATGAAAAAAGCTTATTCACCTGTAGTGCTCAAGAATATAGATAAACCGCATATTAACGGGCAGCAATTGCAGTTGGAAATCGAGAATCGTTATGATTTTATCTCTTTAAAAAATGTGGCAATTAGCTGTAAAATTGATGGTGCGGATGTGAAGGTTAGTTCTGATATCGCTCCGCATTCAAAAGGATACCTCACTATCCCAATAAACAAACGGACTGATGAAATTTATCTGACTTTTAAAGACCCAAGAGGCTTTATCATCAATGAAGAGCGGATCAATCTGAAGGATAAAATTGAAAAGTCTGTTACAGCTTTATACAATCCTTCACTCACTGAAAATGATGCGGCGTATTTTGTAGAGCATTCAGGGGTGGTTTATACTATAAGTAAAACTACTGGAATAATTACGAGTGCTAAAAAAGGTAATAAACTAGTCTTGTCACAAGGGCCGGTAGTTTGCGTTGTGCCTATGAATTCTGAGGATGGCGGTAAACCAAATGTTGCAGGCGAAACTTATCAGAATGATATCTATCCTTTGAAAAACTATCCATTGTATACTTTGTTTGCTAGCGAAATTAAAACTCAGCAAACAGATACTGGACTTGTTTTTTCTATTAGAACGAGCTATATAAATGATACTAAGGGAAATATCCAGTATTTATTCCTGAAAACAGGAATTGTTAAAGTTAATTATGAGATTGACTATAAAGGGAAAGAGGAGAAACCTTATCAATATGGAATGCTAATGGAACTTCCAGCTTCTTATTCAACATTGGACTGGAAACGTAAAGGGGCCTTTACGGTATATTCTCCGGTTGATATTGCCAGATCTGAAGGACATGCGCAATTAAATTTCCGCTGGTTACCGGCTGTAGAAGAATGGGGTAAGCAGCCTGCTAAAGACTGGAAAGATGATGCGAATCAACTGGGCTCAAATGATTTTCGCTCTACCAAAAAAGAGATCTTTAATGTAGCTTTAACGGATGAGCAAGGTTCAGGAGTGGAGGCTTTATCTAACGGTAAACAAGCTTCCAGAAGCTGGCTGCAAGATCAGCATATTCAGTTTTTGATTGCGGATTATAGTAACAATGGTTCTGAACCATTTTACGGATCTCCGTTCACCGAGAACAGGATTAACATTAAAAATAAACAATTGAAAGGGAGTGTTTCCTTCAGAATTAAATAAAGATGTCCATTATGATTAAAAAAGTGTTTTTCTCTCTGCTGATTGTATTGTTGTTTAAGGGTGTGGCTGCACAGCCAGCTTCCCGTCATGATCTCCATTTTGATCAGCTGGCCACAAGGTGGGATGAAGCAATCCCCCTGGGTAATGGAATGCTTGGCGCATTAATCTGGCAGAAAGACGGACAACTTCATTTCTCATTGGATCGGGCAGACCTTTGGGATCAGCGGCCTATGAAAGGCTTACACCGTAAAGAATTTAGTTACAACTGGATCATTAACCAGGTTGATCAGAAAGATTATGCGGTTGTGCAAAAATATTTTGATGAACCTTATGACACAGAGCCTGCTCCATCTAAAATTCCTGGTGGTGCTTTGGAATTTGATACGCGTAGCTGGGGCAAAGTTACTGCCGTTAATTTGTCTGTAAAGGACGCTCTTTGTGAAGTGAAATGGACAAATGGTACTTTGTTAAAAACCTTTGTTACTGCGGATAAATCTTTAGGGTGGTTTAAATTTGAAAATTTACCAGGAGCTGTTGATATAGAATTGGTCGCGCCAAAATACCAGGGGCAGGTTAAAAATTCTGGTGATCCGGTTGGTGGTGACGATTTATCCAGATTGGGTTATTCAAAAGGAACAATTAATAAAGAGGCACAGGACATAACTTATAATCAAACTGGCTGGGGAGGCTTTAGTTATCAAATTAACGTACGCTGGAAAAAAATAGGAAAAACAATAGAAGGTACCTGGAGTATTTCTTCTAAAAAGGCAGTAAATGATAAAAACATAACAGCGGCAGAGGTGACGTCCAAGGCTGCTAATCTTGGTTTTAATTCAGATTTTGTAGTTCATCAAAACTGGTGGAAACAATTTTGGCTGCAATCTGCGATTACTATCCCTGATGTGTTATTGGAAAAACAATGGTATCTGGAACAGTATAAATTTGGTTCGGCAGCGAGGGTAGGTGCACCACCAATCTCTTTACAGGCTATATGGACAGCTGACAATGGAAGGCTACCACCATGGAAAGGCGATTATCATCATGATCTGAACACACAGTTAAGCTATTGGTCTGCCTATAGTGGGAATCATCTGAGAGAAGCGATGGGTTATCTCGATTATCTGGAAGCCAATAAAGATAACTATAAACGCTATACAAAAGAGTTTTTTGGAAGCAACGGAATTGCTGTTCCAGGAGTGACTACGCTGGATGGAACAGAAATGGGGGGATGGGTGCAATACTCGCTTTCTCCAACGGTTTCTGCGTGGTTAGCACAACATTATTATCTGCAATGGCGATACAGTATGGATAAGAACTTTTTGAAGCAAAAAGCCTATCCATGGATTAAAGGAACTGCGCAGTTATTAGAAGATATTACTGTCTTAGATAGTGCTGGGCATCGTAAATTAAAAATCAGTTCAAGTCCGGAGATCAATGATAACAGTTTGGAGGCCTGGTTTCTGCAAAATACCAATTACGATCTTGCGCTGATGAAATTTGCTTTTAAATCTGCTGCTGAACTGGCGGGAGAATTAGGCTTGAAACAGGAACAGCAACACTGGAATACTATTTTTGAACAATTTGATGCCTATGCACTTTCTGCAAATGATGAGTTGAAGTTTGCGCCAACTATGGCTTATAATCAGTCACACCGTCATTTTTCTAATGCGATGGCTATTCACCCTTTAGGGCTAATCAAATGGGAAGATGGGCCAAAAGCGCAAAGTGTAATTAAAAATACAATTCATTTACTGGATAGTATCGGACCTGCATATTGGTGCGGTTATTCCTATTCATGGATGGCAAATATGAAAGCAAGAGCTAAAGATGGTGATGGCGCGGCTAAAGATCTGGAGATTTTTGCCAAAGCATTCTGTTCTGTAAATAGTTTTCATTTAAACGGAGATCAGACAAAAAGTGGATATTCAAAATTCACTTACCGGCCATTTACGCTGGAGGGCAATTTTGCTTTTGCCGGTGGTTTACAGGAAATGTTAATACAGAGCTATGCCGGATTTATTGAAATCATGCCTGCCGTACCTGCCAGTTGGAAGAACATCTCATTTGATCGTCTCCGTGCGGAAGGGGCTGTTTTAGTGAGTGCAAAACGAAAAGATGGTATCGTGGACGAGGTTAGATTAGAGGCAGAAAAAGGTGGGCTGGTAAAGCTGAAACTTCCTTTTAAAACTTTTGTTACCGTTTTGAATACAGGCTCGGTAATTAGTGTTAAGGGGAACGGTTTGATGCAGTTAGTTTGTAAACCGGGAGCGGTGATTGTACTAAAAAATAGTTATAAATAAGAATGAAGAAGAACTGCATTTATGTAGGCTCCTAAATCATTAAATAAAATATACAATGAAGATTACTGATGTAAAAGTATGGCTGGTTGAAGGTGTAAAATATAATTGGACCTTATTGAAAATATATACAGATACGGGGCATACAGGTGTTGGAGAGGCGACGAACTGGCCGGGCAGCCCGATTGTTTATCATGCTGCTAAACATGTAGGAGAGCGGATTATTGGACTTGACCCTATGCGTACTGATTTTATCTGGACAAAGCTGTATCGTGATTTAAACTGGATTGGGCCAAACGGAGCAAGTTTGTGTGCAATCAGCGGTATTGATATGGCATTGCTGGATTTGAAGGGAAAGGTATTGAAGACTCCATGTTATGAATTATTAGGAGGAGCCTACAGAAAAGATATCTTGTTATATGCAAATTATTGGTTTACTGGCGGTGGACATAACGAAGCTGATTATGCAGCACAAGCGCTGAAAGTGAAAGAAGCTGGTTTTACGGGTTTGAAATTTGACCCTTTTGCGCATACAAATTATTTATATGGTGAAGATCTGGCTTCTAATCTTCAGCTCACAGCCGCGCAGCAGGATTTGGCTTTCAATGTTAGTAAGGCCGTTCGTGATGCAGTAGGGCCTGATTTTGACATTATGATCGAAACTCATGCGATGTTAAATTACAGGGTAGCAGTGAAAATGGCACAGCGGCTGGCTGAACTGGATATTACCTGGTATGAAGAACCCGCGGGACCTGAAAGTGCAGATACACTGCGTGCAATGAGAGAACGTATTCCTTCAAACGTCTCTATTTGTGTAGGAGAGAGACATTATACAAGGCATGGTATCCGTCCGGTACTGGAAAAGAATGTATGTGACATTATGATGCCTGATATTACCCGCTGTGGTGGTCCTTCAGAAATGAAAAGAATGGCAACGATGATGGAGGCGTACAATGTTTTACTAGCCCCGCATAATCCTAACGGGCCCTTATCAACACTGGCAAGTGCACATGTTTGTGCGTCTGTGCCAAATTTCTTTAGACAGGAGTTTATGTTTAATGATGTTCCATGGAGAGACGAGGTGATTACGCATCCGATTAAAGATATGATTCATGACGGTCATTTGCATTTGTCTGACAGACCAGGACTTGGGGTAGATTTAGTAGAAGAGGTAATGGAAAAGCACCCTGGTATATTGGAGCCCAGACCAGGTTTTTACGTGTAAGTCTATGATGAATACCTATGTCTTTGCAAATTGGTTTACCCTATTATTTCAAATTGAGTTATCATGTCCTTTCAAATAGACCTTAACGGAAAAGTAGTATTGATTACCGGGGCAACTTCTGGTATTGGAGCAGGAATCGCTCAGTCTTTCGCCCAGGCAGGAGCGAAAATAGTTGGTTGTGCCCAGTATTTAAAAGGAAGCAGTGAAGCGTTGATGTTTCAAAAAGAGATGGATCTGCAAGATGCTGAGTCTCTTTATTGCTCGGCAGATCTTGTCCGGACCGATCAGATTGTTAATCTGGTTGCAGAAGTAATTGCGCATTTCGGCAGGATTGATGTGTTGGTTTCGAATGCTGGCGTCAATATTTTTGAAGGTGCAGAACACTGTTCTGAAGAACGCTGGATGGAAAATCATCAGATTAATCTGGCTTCGCACTGGCTTCTGGCCAAAGCATGTAAGCTGGCCCTGGAAGCGAACAACGGAACAATTATTATGATGTCTTCCAATCATGCTTACAGCACTATACCAGGGTGCTTCCCTTATAATGTAACTAAAACTGCCTTGACAGGATTAGTCAGGAGCCTTGCTATTGAATGGGCCCCGGGAATAAGAACAGTAGGTATTGCACCAGGATTTATTGATACGCCCGGCAACCAGGCCTGGTTTGATTCTTTTGATAACCCTCAGTTGGAAAGAGAAAATACAGTCAATCTTCACCCGGTGAAAAAATTAGGCACAGCAGCAGAAATTGGTGGCTGGTGTGTTTTTCTGGCTAGTGAATACGCAGCATTTGCCTGTGGAGTAACTTACCTGGTTGACGGGGGCAGAAGTGCACTGATGCAGGATTAATGCCATATTTTAGTTATACAGGATTAAAAGAAATGGAAATACAACATTGGGAAGCAAAGGTTATCTTTCAGGAAAAGCTGATTTTAGGAGAAGGTCCGCATTGGTATTCGGCGCTAAACAAATTACTATATGTTGATATAGAAAGTAAGAAATTATGTTTGTCTGATCCTGTTTCTGGTGAAAAGCAGGAGTATCAGGCGGGAAGTAAAATTGGCAGTGCTATTCCGGTAAATCAGCATCAGGTCATTGTCGCGTTACAAGGCTCACTAGCTATATTCGATCTCCACTATAAAACTGTTAACCATTTGGTTGATCTGGAAAAATATAAACCGGAAAATCGAAGTAATGATGGGAAATGTGATGCGATGGGCAGACTTTGGTTTGGAACGATGCAGGAGGAGGCAAGGAAAAACGAGGGTGCCTTGTATTGTTATGATGGCAGATTAACTAAAATGATTGATCGTATCAGTGTTTCAAACGGAATCTGCTGGTCATCAGATCATGGGGTCATGTATTATATTGATTCATTCGATAAACATATTAAAGCATTTGATTTTGATATCAACGTCCCGGCACTCTCCAATTCCCGTATTGTAGTTGAAATTAAGGAAGAAGGATGTTTGCCGGATGGAATGTGTATAGATGAAAAGGGAATGTTATGGGTGGCTATCTGGGGTGGAGGATGTGTGAACAGATACAATCCTGAATCTGGGAATTTAATTGGTAAAGTGAGTGTGAATGCGCCGCATGTAACATCCTGTGCTTTTGGGGGAGAACAGCTGACAGAACTTTTTATCACCACAGCAACGAAAGAATTGAGCAGTGAAACGCTGATCAACTACCCTGAAAGTGGTGCTGTGTTTAGCGTTGAAACGGGAATTAAAGGTGCTAAAACGAATACCTTTAATTCCCGTTATATTTAGATTAGTGTCCTGTCCATAGCTCCTGGACTTCTTCTAAAGATTTTCCTTTGGTTTCAGGAACCATTTTAAAGACCACCAGGAAGGAGACTAAACAGCAGGATGCAAAAAACCAAAATGTCGTAGCTGCACCAACTGAACCCAGTAATAATGGGGTGAGCTGACCCACAATGGTATCTGCCGTCCACATTACCATTATACTTAAACCCATTGCTCTTCCTCGTATTCTTGTCGGGAAGATTTCTGAAGCAATTACAAACTTTAAAGGGCCGATAGAAAAAGCGAAACAAGCTAAAAATAGGATAATACTGATGACTAGCGCAATATTGTTTGTTGCGCCTGTATAAAAGCACCAGCCGGTGAAAAACAAAGAAAGGGTAGCGCCTAACGAACCGATAATATAGAGAGGTCTGCGACCCATTTTGTCAACTTTCCAAACGGCAATTAAGGTGAAGAGAAAATTAGCCAGTCCAAAAATGATCTGTCCTAAAAGTGCATTGCTGATATTGATGCCAGCATCATTCAAAATACGGGGGCCATAATAAATAATGGCATTGATACCGCTAAATTGTGAAAATAAAGGTAGCAGCAGGCCTATAAGCAAGGGCTTTCTCATTTCCTTAGTAAACAATTCTTTATAAGAACCAGATTCTTTAGCGGGTGTTTTTTTGATCAGTTTGATGGCTTCATCTGCACTTGCGGCACCACTGATTCTGGTTAATATATCAATTCCTTCCTGCTCTTTTCCCTGGTGAATTAACCATCTTGGACTTTCTGGAACGAACAACAAACCCATTAAAAATAACAGTGATGGAATAACTCCCAGACCAAGCATTGCTCTCCATACTTCTTTAATTACGATAAAGTCCAGGATACTACCTAAGGATTGACCGCGATGAGTTAATGATAAGTTGAGTAAACCAGCATTAGTCAGGTAAGCGACTAAGATTCCCGCAGTAATTGCAAGTTGATAAAAGGTTACTAAGCGGCCCCGGATAGAAGACGGAGCAATTTCTGAAATATACAAGGGGGCAACAATAGACGCCACACCTACACCCATGCCGCCAAGCATCCTTGCAAGAATTAAAAGTGTATAATCGGCAGATGCCGCAGTACCAATTGCAGAAAATAAAAATAAAATGGCCGCGAGCATCAGCATTTTTTTTCTTCCAAACCGGTCGCTTAATTCGCCAGCGAAGGCTACGCCAATGATACAGCCTACCAATGCAGAGGAAACAAACCAGCCTTCTGCTGCAGGTGATAAACTAAACTGTTGTTTTACAAAAGGTAATACACCTGAAATAACAGCCATGTCAAAGCCAAAAAGCAGACCGCCCAATGTGGCGACCATAGTAATGGCGATTAGAAAGAGAGTTGATTTCTGAGCAGGCAAATGTGGTTCTGTTTTTAGGTTCATGGTTGTTTCATGTTAATTCAATTTTAACAACATTCTTCTTTTACAAAGGCAGTGATCACTTTTGCACGACCTTTATTTTTATTGATGAGCTGATATTGGACTGCATCTGCGGGAATAATAAAAGTTTCTGCATAATGAATCTCCTGTTCCAGTTCGCCGGTTTTTACGACAATATAATCGCCTTCTACCAGGCTCAAAACATGGCACTGACCTTCTGTACGGGCTTCAATAATAGTGTCAAATTCGTAACGCTGAATGGCGTAAAAGTGATCGGGGTGTGTAGCCAGGTTAACCACCTGCCAGTCATCGCCCTGCTTGATTACAGTTTGTTTCGAAATTAGGGTGTCACGAACATTTTCTCCTTTTCTATCAAAGTTCAGGTTAGCAAAAGCGCGGTCAATATTTAATGGGCGTGGTTTTCCATTCAAATCAGGACGCAACCAATCATACATTTTAAAGGTAAAAATATAAGGAGTTGCACTGATTTCCAGCACCAGGTTGTTTGTACCTGAACTGTGAACAGTGCCGTTTGGAATCAGGAAAAGATCATGTTTTTGTGATTTAAATGTTTGTACATATTTTTCTACTGAAACAGGTTTGCTGTGTATAAAACTATCTTCTAAAACCAGCCTGAACTCTTCTTTATTGATGTTTTCCTGAAAGCCCAGATATACTTCTGCGTCCTTTTTATGATCCAATATATAATAGGTTTCGTCCTGTGTAAAGTCTTGACCAAAATGTTCTTTGGTATAAGCTACAGAAGGGTGGCATTGCAGGGATAATTTATCACCCGCTATCGTGTCCAGAAAATCAAAACGTATGGGGAAATTATAGCCGAAACGTTTTGCCGCTGTACCCAAAATAGCTTTGCAGTTATGAAAAAGAAGCAGGTCAAAGGAAACCTCCAGCATTTTGCCTTCATCTTCCAGTAGTATCCCGTTTTCGGGTGAAATTAACTCAAACGACCAGGCATAGTTTACAACATCCTGATTTAGGCCTTGTATGTTTTTTTTGATCCATTGACCACCCCAGACACCCGGTTCAAACCACGGTCTTGCTCTGAAATGGTGCATTGACATTTTGGTTAATGCTGCATGCAGATCTTTGCCACTCATCCAGGAGATTTCAGTAATCCTTTGTTCATCAACAATAATGTCAATGTTAGCCAGTAATTGTTGTTTATGCTTGTTTAAAACTGGCCAGTCAATAAAGTAAAACCGTTTATACTGCATTTTGGGCTCGGCCGTTTCTACCGCACCCAGGTTGTAAATATGACCTGCTCTGGAACGGAACTGAATCTCGTTTTTAGGTACATCAATATAAATGATCTTTGCATCAATGGCTGTTAATGCTGCACCACAACCGTAAATAATAGTAAGTTCATGTGCTGATACTGTAATTGAATTCAATTGACCGGCATTAAAGAAGTCTCTTAACTCTCCTTCGTACAATTTGCCAAATACAGGGTCATTTAGTTGAAGATGATCTTCAATTAAACTATCAATCTCTTCTGATGGCTTTAAAGTAGTATCGATGTTAATCCAATGTGCTTTTTTACCATGCTGGATTAACTGCTGATCGAGTTGGATTCTAAACATATCCCAGCAGACGCCAGAATAACCATCAATCACTACATTTTTATTCTGACTGATGATCCATTGCGACAGACTGCCGAAATCACGATGAACGGATCCCTCGATTTTAAAAGTAGGGTAGATATCATACCCATGCTGCGTTACTTTTGCTTTTTTCTCTGGAATAATAAATTGCGTTGTGTTGCGCAGCAAATTGATATCGGTATTGATTACGTCTTTGTTGTTAGCAGTCATTCTGTTTGGTATTATGTTATAATGTCCAAACATATGACATTTCGTTTAAATATTCAACAACCTTTTTTTATTCTATAAATATCTAGCTATTTCTACGGCTCTCTACCGTGTAAATAAAGCTCTCAGCTTTGTAATAACCTAAGTTATACTCCATTGCGCGCTCACCCTGATCATATACAAATCTCTTTCTGAATAAAATAGGGCTTCCTGTTTCGAGTTCTAATTTTCCAGCAGTAAATTTATTCGCAGCGATTGCACTAATCTCTTCTTTAGATAAATTGGCAATTACTGAATGTTCTGATTCCAGCATTTCATACAAAGGCTTTTTAAAATCTTCTTCTCCTGTAAGGCCGATTCTAGGATGAAAATAGGAGATGAAGTAAACGAATGCACTATCTGACCCACCACGTAAACGCTCTAATTTCAGGATCTTTTTATCTGTTTTGATATCAAAAAAATTAGCTGTTTGTTCATCCGGATATACCCAGCTCAAATGAAGTTCATAATTTTTAACAGGGATGCCTCTTGCTTTCATTTCTTGTGAAAAACTAAGCCAATTCATTGATTTTGAGCTAATTTTTGAAGGGGCTACCTTTGTTCCATATCCTTTTTTTCTAACCAGTAATTCTTCATAAACCAATTTGTTCAAGGCTTGACGAAGTGTTGTTCTGGAGATGGCCAGTTTTTTTGCAAGGTCTACCTCATTAGGCAATAATTTGCCTGCTTGATAAGCTGGGTCTTTTATCAGCTCTCTAAGGAGTAGTTCAGCCTGGATGTGAAGTGGGATATGACTTTTATGGTCAATAGAAATATTCATGGTCGGATTACTTTGATTCGATTATCGACTGTAAAAATAAGCTTTTTAATGTGTACATAGCAAATAGGAATGTAGGTATCTATGTCTGTATTGTAATTTTGAACTATTCCCCAGAGGAGTTAAGACTAATGAACAAGAATACCAGATAGACGAAAAACTAAGTGTTGCTAATGCTACTTTGGGTTGTTATAACTTGAATAATAACTAAATAACTAAAACCTGAAAAGATATTGACTAAACGTTTTACCATCTCGAAAAAATATCATTTAAAATTTGGAAATAACTAGAATACTTCTATGTTTGTACATAACTATTAACCAACCAAGTATAAACGGCGACCACCTTTCTCCTTAAAAGTGGAGTGTGGAAGCTTTTATTTATCTTATTTAAATAAAACTGAATGAAAAAATCTTTACTCTTTTTTTCTGCTGTTTTTTGTTTTTTTAATCTGAAATCTACCGCTCAGGTAGCAGAAAGAGCAGCACTAGCCAAATCAATCCGTTCCGATAGCCGTTTAGATACTATTCAGGCCAGAGCAATCAAATTACTTACTGGATTTTCTGCTGGTACATCTTATGATGAAGTCTGGATCAGAGATTTTAATACTTTTATCAAGGGGTCTTTAAAAATACAGTCCAAAGAAAAAGTCAGAACAATGCTCCTGATGTTTTTTAAAATTCAGGGTGAAGATGGAAATATTGTAGATGGCGTAGTTGATAGTGCGAAAGCAAACGGTGGCTATAAGTACCGGTATTCGTCCTTACTTCCGGGATGGGCAGCGCACAAAAATACTGTAGAAACAGATCAGGAGACTTCTCTGGTGCAAGCGGTTAAAAAATACATTGACGCTACTGGTGATGTATCAATACTTTCTGAACGCATTGGAGCTAAAACCATTTTGCAAAGAATAGAAAGTTCTTTTTTGTACCTTTTAAAAGACAGGTGGTCTGAGAAATATGGTCTGGTAACAGGTGCTACAACAATTGACTGGGGAGATGTACAACCTGAAAAGGGTTGGGGTGTGGCGATTAACGCACATACTAAATGGGCTATCGATATTTATGATAATGCCATGTTTGTAATCGCGATTAACGATTTCCTGACCATGAAACCTAAAGGTTATCAAACGCAAAAAGATTGGGCTGCTTTAGCGGGCAGTATTAAAACTAATGTCCGAAAATATTTGTGGATGCCGGAGAGTCAGAAATACAGACCTCATTTGTACTTGGATGGTAGTCCATTTTCAAAAACATTTGATGAAGACAAAATCTTGTATTCCGGTGGATCTGTGTGTGCTGTTCTGGCCGGTTTTAATACTAAAAAAGAAGTTGAAAATATTAACCGTCAAATTGTAGTTGCTGCCTCAAAAGAGAAGTACGCCACAATTGGTTTTACAGTTTCTCCACCTTATCCGGAAAGTGAATTTCCAAATATGCTGCCTTATTCTTATCAAAACGGCGGGGACTGGACCTGGTTTGGTGGCCGGATGATTAATGGATTGGTCACCCATGACCTGATCAAAGAAGCTTATGCCGAATTAATACCTATGGTAGATCGTGCAATCGCGCATAAAGGATTTTATGAGTGGTACAATGTGCAAACCGGAGAGGCTAAAGGATCTGGTGATTTTAGAGGTGAGGCGGGTGTTTTATTTGACGCGGTTGACACGTTAAGGAAATGGGCGGCTAAAAATTAGCCATAGTAATACAGTTGAATAGCTTTTAAACTAGAGTATAACCACACCTAAAAACTAAAAAACCAAATTATGAAAAAAGCGTTTATTTACTCAATCCTGCTCTCCCTGCTCTGTTTGCAGGCGATGGCACAAATTAAAGTAACGGGGAAAGTCACCGGCTCAAAAGATAATTTACCAATCCCCGGCGTTAGTATCAAAGTAAAGGGCGCCGCTGGCGGAGCCATAACTGACGCAGGTGGAAATTACCAGATACAGCTGGCCAATGATCAGGTTATCCTGGTCTTCTCTTCAACAGGATTTGCAAGCCAGGAGAGAAATGTAACTGGCAGAAGTGTAATCAATATCCAGTTAGAAGAAAAGGCTGATAATCTGAACGAAGTAGTCGTTATAGGCTATGGTACAGTCAAGAAATCAGATTTGACCGGAGCTGTTGCGACGATCAAAGGAGAACAGCTAATGGACAAACCTGTAGCAAATATATCTCAGGCACTGCAAGGTAAAATTGCCGGTGTTGAGGTTAGTTTGAATAGTGCTGCTCCAGGTACCGCTGCCAAAGTACGTGTACGTGGAATTGGTTCTATCAACTCCAATATTGATCCTTTATATGTGATTGATGGAGTTGCCGGTGTTGATCCCAACTCAATTAACCCAAATGATGTAGCGTCATTAGAGGTCCTGAAGGATGCTTCTTCTACTGCAATTTACGGTTCCCGTGGTGCAAATGGAGTTATCATGATTACCACTAAACGCGGTAGAAGAGATGGCACGCAAATTAGTTACGAAGCGAATGCCAACGTGAGTGAGCTTTACAGACACGTACGTACATTAAATTCAGCTGAATTTATACAAGTTTATAATCAGGCTTTTGCAAATGGTCAGAAATTTGACCCGGCAGGTGGTGTATGGACTCCTCCAAAACTACTTAATTATGCGAATTACCCTATGTTATTTGATACGAATAACAAGCCTCTTTACGATACAAACTGGGAGAAAGAAACCTATAAGCCAGCTTTTTCCCAAAATCACCAATTGAATTTACAAGGTGGTAACGAAAAGACGCTTTACAGTTTATCATTGGGTTATTTGAACCAGAAGGGACTGGCTCCAACCTCAGGTTTTAAGCGTTATTCTGTGAAGATGACCTTGGATAACGATGTTAAAAGCTGGTTAAAAGTTGGTGGTAACGTAAACCTGATCCGTAGTATACAGCGTTTGGTTACTGATGGTAACGGAAGTTTGAACGTAGCAAGGGCAGTATCAGAAGAAGTACCACTTGTACCGATAAAATATCCAAACGGTATTTATGCGGGTAATTTTGATATTGATGGTTTAGAAGGGGCACCCAATCCGATTGATATTGCAAATAACAGGTATACGATTAATAATACGCTTCAGATGCTGGGTAATGTTTATGGGTTATTTCATATTACCAGTGAACTTGATTTTAAAACGGATTTTGGATATAACCTGAGTTCAAACAAAAATAATTTCTTTTCTTCTCAAAATCTGCAACATTTATCTGCTGATCAGGGTGGTGTAGCTAATATCAATGCTTATGATAACTATTACTGGCAGACGGAGAATTATTTAACATGGAACAAAAAGATCAATGACCGTCAGAAATTGACCGCCTTATTAGGGGCATCTTTGCAGCAGACAGGCTATGAAAGAGTTCGTGCAGAAACACAAAATTTTATAGATGATATCTTTCAATATCATTATCTTCAGGCTGGATCGGTAAAATCAGCCAGTGAATCTTACGATACTAAATCAGCTTTAAGTTCATTTTATGCAAGGCTAAATTATAGCCTTGATGATAAATATCTTTTTACAGCTACTGGCCGTTATGATGGTTCATCAAGATTCGGGGTAAATAATAAATATGCATTTTTCCCATCTGTAGGTGCTGCATGGAAAGTTTCTGAAGAAGATTTTCTGAAAGGGAGCAAAACCGTTTCTAATTTAAAGATCCGTGCAAGTTATGGTACTTCAGGTAACCAGGAAATCGGACAAGCGCGCTCACTGGCACAAATTCAGCCGAATACAACAGTATTGGGTGGACAAGCGCAATCTTCATTATTACCTAGTTATATTGGTAATCCTGATTTGAAATGGGAAAGGTCTATTCAGGCTGATGCAGGTGTAGAACTGGGCATGTTCAATGATAGAATTAACTTGACCTTAGATTATTACAATCGTGTCACTAAAGACTTATTGTTGCAGACACCAATTCCGTGGTCAGCAGGTTTTACTAATGCCAACGTTTATAAAAATGTGGGTTCAGTTAGAAACTCTGGGATAGAAATTAGTCTGAACACAGTCAATGTGAAGACTGAAAACTTTACCTGGTCAACCAGCTTCCTGTTCTCTGCAAATAAGAATAAAGTAATTAAATTAAACGATGGTAATGCTGATATTTTTCCTGGTCCGAACTTTTTGGGGCAGAACTATGTTGTTCGTGTTGGACAACCAATCGGGTCATTTTATGGGATGACACGTTTGGGCACTTATAGTGAAGCTGAGGCAGCTGAAGCCCAGTCACACGGATTGAAGCCTGGGGATAGAAAATATCTTTACAATGCAGATGGTAGTGTTAATTACAGTATTATTGGACAGGCCTATCCGAAATGGACAGGAACTTTCAGCAGTAGTTTTAAGTATAAAAACTGGGACTTAGCCTTTGATATCCGTTTTGTTCAGGGCGTAAATACAGCAGCTAACTTTAAACACTCTACTGAAGACAGACAAACGATCTCAAACAGCTTGGCAACGGTTTTAAACGCCTGGACACCACAAAATCAAAATACTTCTATTTCCCAGGTACGTAATTATAAATTTGCCCAGGATTCACATTTTGATACGTGGTGGGTAGAAGATGGATCCTTTATTCGTGGTCAGAACTTTATTGTTGGTTACACTTTGCCAGCCGCCATTAACGAAAAATTGAATATAAAGCGTTTGAGAATCTATGCAAACGTTCAAAATCTGTTTATTATTACAAAATATACTGGTTATGATCCTGAAGTAGATACGTTTAACCAGACTTATGGTTCAAATGCTTCCTTCTCACAGAATCTGGATTTCTTTTCTACGCCAAGACCGCGTGTCTGGAATTTAGGTGTTCAACTTACCTTTTAATCTCAATCAAATGAAAACGACAAAAAATATAATATTTGCGGTGCTGGTCTTACTCACATGTGCCTCTTGTAAGAAATTTCTGGAAGAAAAACCAACCGATTTTATCACCCCGGACTCTGAGCTTTCCAGTGCTAAAGTAGCCAGGGCTTTTGCCAATGGCGGCTATCAATATCTTCAGGGGGTGTTGCAAAGTCAGCCCTCATCTTATGGTGGTAATACCTGGAATTTGATGGAATTTATGACGGGGAAAGCAAATAGCGATCTTGGACAAACCGGAGCTGTTAATTTTCAAAATCTTTCTTATAATACGACTTCTTTTTATATTGATACCTGGTGGCAGCAAATGTATCTGGGAATAGGAGCATGTAATCTTGCCATCGAAAAAATCCCTAAAATCAATGCTCCGGGGCTTAATGAAGCAAGTAAAACAAATATGCTTGCCGAGGTACGTACTTTAAGAGCACTGTATTATTTTTACCTGGTAAGAATGTATGGAGCTGTGCCAAAGGTTACTGAAGTGCCGAAGAACCTGAATCTTTCGATTCCACGTACTGCTGCGAAAGACATCTATGATACGGTGATTATACCAGATCTACTGGAGGCAGAGAAATCGACCTTACCATGGAAAGATATCTCCGGACAAGTATCAATGGGGGCCGTTAAATCAATCCTTGCAGATGTGTATTTAACCTATGCTGGTGCGGCTATCAATGGAGGAAAACAGTTTTATGCTGAATCTGCACAACGGTCATTGGCTGTAGCGCAGACTGGTGGCTATTCCTTATTTCCTGAATATACGGACATGTTGAAACCTGGAAATAAGAATAATGGGGAATTTATCTTTCAGGTTCAGTATGCAGCGGCAGTTCCATCTTCCAACCCATTAACTTCCTTAACTATTCCAAACTTTTCCGGAATTTCCAAATACTCTGATGAGTATGGGGCGGTGTATCCAACTACGCAGTTTATCAGCTCTTTTGCGCCAGGCGATAAACGGGTAGCAGAAAAACAATTCTTTTATACCAGTTATAAAAGCGCGAAAACCGAAGGACAGATTGTTAATTTTAAAGGATCCTATATTTATAAGTGGTTTGATTCCCTAGCTGTAGTGAGCACAACTAAATCTGATCTTAATTTTACTTTATATCGTTTGGCGGATGTAGAATTAATGTATGCTGAAGCGTCAAATCAAGCAGAAGGTGCACCTAATGGTACAGCAATTCAGTTTGTAAATGACATTAGAAAGAGAGCGAAGCTTGCACCGATAGGAGCGTTATCATCAGCTGCGTTTGAACAGGAAGTATGGGCACAGCGTAATTTTGAATTATGTTTTGAGAATAAAATGTGGTTTGATATGTTGCGTACCAGAAAAGTTCACAATGATGTGACCGGGAACTGGGACAATTTTGTTGGCCATAAAACAGTCTTCGGGGCAACATTTTCAGAGAAACAGTTGTTATTCCCTCTGCCTAAACAGGAGACGGATGTTAATTCGAGCCTGTTACCTAATAATCCAGGCTTTTAAGTAAGCTCATCAAATAAAAAAGAGCCTGTATCATAAATTCATGATACAGGCTCTTTTCCGTTTAAGAGGTTTTTTATTGTGCTAATCTTATTATATTAAGGGTGATATTTTATGACTTACTTTTAAAATAGCAAATGTTTTCATGCCATTTGGCATTTCCCACTGTACCTGCGCACCGACACGATATCCTAATAAGGCTGTTCCGATTGGGGCAAAAACGGACATTTTATTCTCTTTCATATTCGCTTCTGCTGGCAGAACGATTTGAAAAGTATATTTTTTCTCACTCACTACTTCCTGAATTTCCACTTCCGACCCGATACATACCGCGTCTTCAGGTAATTCATCTTCTTTCACAACTTTTGCAGAGCCTAATTCTGCAAGTAATTGATTTTTATTGTATTCAGAAAGATTAGAATCTTTAAGATGTTTTTTTAACAGATCCAGTTCTTTTTTAACGATCATTAATTGTTCCGTTTTCATATGATTATTCTTTAAATCAGTTTAAATGTTTGGTACTATATATTAATTCGCAGCATGCGATTTTTGGAGATTGAGTATTTTGCTGTGGGTTTTAAGTTTTCGTTTCATGGGGCGTATTTTTCGATGCAGGAATAATTGGAATACGGATATCAGTACCGCCAGAATGTTCAACCATAGATAATCCAGTAACAATGCAGCAAGAACAAGCGTAACGTTTGAGCCAAAAGCACAGATCAAGCCTAGGCCGATCCACGACATGGATTTAAATTTATTGATCATAAGAAATATTAATTCAGTAAAAAAAGATATAATTTTCCTGAAGGCCCCAAACCAGGATATGGTCGGGGCTTACTTAATAAAGTCCTTGCTGGTCGTTTGGGAGAAGAATCCGAAATGATAATGAATGGATACCACCTGACAATACATGGCAAATGAAGCACGCATTCCCGCAGTAAAGGAGATTTCGAGCATTGCGTAAATAGTGTGGTGTGTATGGATTGTATTCATTAACAAAATAAATTAAGATATTAAAAAACGAAACTTTATTATTGGCCCCAAATCAAATCAGGGTCGGGACTTACTGAATAAAGTCTTTGCTGTTTTTAAGGAAGAAGTATCCTAAGTTAGAATGGTAAGAAACGGGATGGCTACGCATAACAGGAGCAGGCTGCAGTCTTAATGCAGCTACCATTTTAAGCGTGTGAAATATATGCCTCAATAGACCCATTAAAACAAATTTCTACTTTTAAATCACTAAAACAAGTATTTCTTTAGTTAATGTGTAATTCTCTTAAAAATGTTACAGTATCGTGATTTATGGAAGGAATTTTCTCATTAAAATATATTGATCAATTGTTTGGAGCATTGTAACTGGATTTTCTAGATCTCTTTTCTAGGTAATATTTAATGTAAATCAACTCACCTTCTGATCTTCTTCCATAAATTTGGATCTATGAAGGCTGATATTCAAAATCTGGAAGATATTATTTTATTCGTTGATAAATTTTACGGAAAAGTGCAGCAAGATGAATTAATCGGTCCTGTGTTCGCAGGTGCGATTCAGGATTGGACGCCTCACTTGCAGCAAATGTATAAATTCTGGAATGCAGCGTTATTTAGTGTACCTGGTTTTCGTGGAAACCCATTTGCCAAACATGCTCTTCTAATTATCGATGTGCAACATTTCGAACGTTGGTTAATCCTGTTCAATGAAACCGTTGATGCCGATTTTGAAGGCGAAGTCGCATCTGAAGCGAAAAAAAGAGCAGCTATAATGGCCGAAATTTTTCTGCAGCGTCTGCTTGGAATGACTGGTAGTTCGGATCGTGTAATTGTATAGCTATGTCGACAAAACCATGCTGAAAGTATAAAACAAACGTTTGTGCTGATATTTAACGGCGAAATCTTTTGCAAGTCTTTAAATCATTGAACACACCTTAATTAACTTTATTCTACATTTATTTTGTATCTCATCAAGCAAAAAAACTCCTGTCGCCAGCATACTTATGCAAGCGTTTGCGTAGTTCTCATCCTTTTTAATGAGGCTGCTTGCCAGTATATTAGTTTTATAGCTAGCACAATTTATTAGCTAAACTATTATCTATTAATCCTGACCAGATCCAACTTCTCTGAACCTTTTTTTGGTTGATGATATGTAACCTCTTGAGGTAGATGAAATATGAAAATGAATAAAAGAGCTTTTTATCTGCTGCCATTATTAGTTGCCTGCTCCTGTAAACCGAAAGTAAAGGAACAAAAAGGCAACGCCAATGCGCATGATTCTTCCCATACCTCTTGTAGTAGTAGTTTACCTACACGTTATGGTATCCCTGTTATAAACTCATCAAATCAAACAATTTTAGCAGGTAGCGGGCATATTGCAAACAAAATGATCTGGATCCCGGCTGGAAATTTTGTGATGGGTGCAAGAGATAATGAAGGTAGAATGGATGAATATCCTGCTCATGAAGTGAAATTGAATGGTTTCTGGATGGATGAAACCGAAGTAACTAATGCAGAATTTGAAGCCTTTGTTAAGGCTACCGGTTACATAACTGTTGCCGAACGCAAACCTGACTGGGAGGAACTTAAAAAGCAATTGCCTCCAGGTACTTCAAAACCTGCCGACGATATGCTGGTTCCGGCAGCACTTACTTTTAATCCGCCAACACACCCTGTTCCATTAAATAATGCCAGTCTTTGGTGGAGCTGGACACCCGGTGCGAACTGGAGACATCCGGAAGGCCCGGAACAAGATATTAAAGGCAAAGAAAATTATCCGGTCACTCAGATTTCATGGGAAGATGCATCGGCCTATGCCAAATGGGCTGGTAAACGTTTACCAACTGAAGCAGAATGGGAATATGCCGCTCGCGGAGGACTCAAAGAAGCCACTTATCCCTGGGGGAATGAGCCCATAGAAAAGGGAAAACCAAAAGCAAATACCTGGCAGGGAAGTTTCCCGGATAAAAATACAAACTGGGATCATTTTCAAGGGATAGCTCCAGTAGCATCGTTTGCTGCAAACGGGTATGGTTTATATGATATGTCAGGAAATGTATGGGAATGGGTAGCCGATTGGTACGATGAAAATTACTATCAATCTCTGGGGAATCATATCGCAACGAATCCAAAGGGCCCGGTAAAGAGTTTCGATCCGCAGGAACCCACTATTCCTAAAAGAGTAACCCGCGGAGGTTCATTTATGTGTAACGAATCCTATTGTAAAGGATACAGAGTAACTGCCAGAATGAAGTCCTCACCAGATACAGGTCTTCAAAATACAGGTTTCAGATGTGTCTCATCAAAACCTAAACAAAGGAGCTGATCCTTTATTTGCCAAAACCAATATTAAACCTAATAAAAATGCTGAATTCATTATTTACAGCCAGAAACACAAAATCATATGCTATCCTTTCGGATCATGAGCTTGCTGCGCTGATTACGATAGATGACGAAGCTGCATTTAATGAAATTTATAAAAGATACTGGGAAAGGCTGTATGTTGCTGCACGCCATAGAATTGATGATGCTTATGAAGCAGAAGAAATTGTACAGGACATATTTTGTAACCTTTGGCGAAAGCGTAACACATTTGAATTAATTAAAGGATTTCAATACTATTTCTCAGTCGCAGTAAAATTTGAAGTTATCAACCGGATGGCCAAAAAAAGCAGGGAAACGAGGGTGAAAAAGGAAGTTTTTGTGTTGAGTTCCGCAATTGATGAGTCTACCTCAGATCAATTGGATTTTAACGAACTGCAAAGTCAGCTGGCGTTGACAATCAAAATATTACCTGAAAAATGTTTACTGGTTTTTAAGCTGAAACATGAAGAAGGATATTCTCAAAAACAGATTGCAGAAGAACTGAATATCGCAGAAAAAACAGTAGAAGCACATCTTTCAAAAGCCAGGAAAACAATCCGCATCAGATTTGGCTATTTAGCTGAAATGGCTAAATCAGTACTTTTTTTATAAAAATAACCTAAGGGACTAAGGGATTTACTGAATTGGCTTGGCTATCTAATAAACAGCCACAATAATGAGTTCCAACCAGGATAAGGAAAAACTATCAAAACTTGCTGAAAAGTGGCGTAATGGCACGATTACAGAAGAGGAGAGAATTGTGTTTAATACATGGTATAACTCTTTTGATGAAACCGGATTCACTGCTGAAGAAGAAGGAACACCTGCCGATCTGGGCACAGCAATAAATGAAAGGATCAACAAGAAACTGAATATCCGCTTCCCAAAGCAGATAAATGCTAAATTGAAATACTCAATTTTAGCAGCAGCATTATCTCTATTAGTTCTGGGAACGACCTTCTTTCTCTATTTTAATCGTTTTTCTTCAAAAATTTCAAAAAACACCAGCCAGTTAGCTTCGGTAATTCAACCGGGAGGAAACAAAGCAACTTTAACACTGGCAAATGGTGAAAAAATCAGCTTAACAGATACGACCAATGGCGAAATTGCTGAACAGTCGGGGATTTGTGTGACCAAGACTGCAGACGGACAATTAGTTTATACTGTGAAAAATTCGGCAGCTGCCAGTTCACTGAAAAATACACTACAGTTTAATACGATTGAAACTCCTGTGGGTGGTCAATATCAAATCAATCTTCCAGATGGAACTAAAGTATGGCTGAACGCAGCTTCATCACTTAAATATCCGACACAATTTGCTGGTAATGAAAGGAAAGTTGAGTTAACCGGTGAAGGATATTTTGAAGTGTCAAAAGATAAGAAAAGACCATTTACAGTTGTTACTGATCAACAGCAGGTACGGGTTTTGGGTACTCACTTTAATGTAAATGCCTACAAAGAAGAACACGTGATTAAGACAACGCTTTTAGAAGGAAGTGTCCGGGTTTCCAAAATTTATGAGCCGGAAAATCAGGGTAGTTCGAAACTCCTGAGCCCCGGACAGCAGGCTTCGTTAAAACAAGCCTCATTTGATGTAAATCGAGTGGATATAGAGAATGTTGTAGCCTGGAAAAATGGCTATTTCACCTTTGCTGATGAAGACCTTGAAGTATCTATGCGTAAACTAAGCAGATGGTACAATGTAGATATCACTTATGATGGGAAATTTGATAACATCACTTTTGGCGGAACGATTTCCAGATCGAAAAGCTTATCGGAAGTCATTAAAATTTTAGAATTAACCCGGAAAATGAAGTTTAAAATTGAAGGGAGGAGGATTATAGTGATGTCATAAACTCTACTCTTTTAAAAATTCAAACACCACCAAAGAAACAAAACTATCAACTAAACCGGGTTGCCGTTACCTGAACAGTAACGACATCCGCCTAAACACAACCAAATCAATGTATGAAAATCTAGCCTTTAATTCATACGGGAAGCCCTGTAGGAATAAAAAAATTCTTCGAGCTACGAAGTTTACGCTCGTTTTAATGTTAACCGCTGTATTACAGCTGAATGCGATGGCTTTTGCACAAACACGCATTACCTTATCGCATAAAAACGCACCACTGGAGAAAATTCTGAATGAAATAAAAACACAGAGCGGGTATGATATCTTCTTTATCAGAAAAGATTTAAAGCTGTCAAAGCCTGTCAGTATAGAGGTTAAAGAAGCAAGTTTGGAAGACGCACTTCAGCAGGTTTTTGTGAATCAGTCTCTGGAATATACAATTGCAGCAAAGACGATTGTTGTACAGGAAAAAAAATCGGCAACCAATACATCCTCTGCAGTTAACGCAAACATCAATGTCACTGGTAAAGTTGTTGACGAAAAAGGAGAGGGGATCCCGGGTGCTACTATTAAAGTAAAAGGTACTGCACTGGGTGGTATTACAGACGGTAACGGGCAGTTCAAAATTGCTAATGTTGATGAAAAAGCAATTCTTGTAGTTTCGTATTTGGGCTATATCACGCAAGAGGTAAGTGCAGGTTCTGGCAGTCCGCTGGTTATTAAACTGGCTGTGCAGGCGAGTAATCTGGATGAAGTAGTTGTCGTTGCCTATGGTACACAAAAGAAAAGTAGTTTAACCGGGGCTATTGCTACGGTAAGCCCGAAGCAATTGAAAGACAGGCCAGCCAGTTCTTTACAAAATGCTTTGCAAGGTGTTTCACCTGGTTTAACCATTTTGCAACGCCCTGGCGATGTAGGCCGTAAAACAGATGGTACTTCCAATGGTACAGGTACAATTACCATCAGAGGAAGAGGTAGTTTGAGTTCTGCAGGAGAGCCAATGTATGTGATTGATGGAATTCCGGCTACGGCAGCAGAATTGAGTGCGATTAATACAAATGATATCTCTAGTATTTCAGTTTTAAAAGATGCATCATCTGCATCATTATATGGTTCAAGAGCTGCAAACGGAGTTATTATGGTCACTACCAAACGTGGTGGGGGCGATAGAACGGTTGTAGAACTGAATGCCGATTATGGCTGGCAGTCAGCAACACGTTTGCCAAAATATGTCGGCTCAGCAGATTATGCTAATTTATATAATGAGGCCCTAACTAATGCAGGTGGAAAACCACTTTTTACACCCGCACAAATTCAAGCTTACAAAGATGGTTCTCAACCAGATTTATATCCAAACACAAACTGGTATAAAGAGGTATTGCGTCAGACTGCGCCACAAAGTAATGTAAGTGTGAATGTGAACTCACCAGGAAAGATAACAAGCAGTTATTTGGGCTTAAATTATCTTTCTCAAGCATCTTTAATCCCAGGAAAAAAACAAACGCGTGTAGGTGGTAAATTAAATACGGAAAGTATTATTGTTCCCGAGATCTTAAAAATAGGAACAAATCTATCTTTCACCAGTCAGAATTTTGATCGTAAAGGAAATATGAGCTGGACGGAGTTGAATCGCTCTTTACCTACTTCGGTGTTGCGTCAGAGTAATGGAGACTGGGGGTCTATTGATAATGGCAATGTAAATGCACAAACAGCAAAGCGTAACCAAATGCGTGTGATTGACGACGGCGGTAGCGCCTGGGATAAGGATAATTATCTACAAACAGCAGCCAATGCGACTTTAACTCCACTGCCAGGTTTGACTATTACGGCGCTAACCTCGTTTAAATTCACTGACGGAAATTCATGGGCTTTCAACAGTACGCTTGATCCGATTAATAACTTTTTGACTGGTGTGCCTATTGCGGCTACTGCGGTAACGGTGAATGATATGAAGGAGTATTACCGTAAAAGAAGAGAAGTTTTGGTACAGGGAACGGCTGATTACCAACGCACTTTCGGAAAACATTTTGGTAAAATAACCATTGGTGCAAGTCAGGAAAGTAACACTTACAGAACGGCTTTTCTGGGCAGAAAAAACTTCCCGAATAATGATTTGACTACAGTTGGCAGTGGCTCTTCAAACCCTGAAGATATCAACTCAGATGATGATGGTCAGGCAAATACATCAGCTGAGGAACAATGGGCAATACGGTCAATGTTTGGACGCTTCAATTATGTATTCAATGATAAATATTTGTTTGAAGCGAATGTACGGATGGATTATTCGTCTCGTTTTGACAGTAACTACCGTAAAGCAGTGTTCCCTTCTTTTTCTGCGGGCTGGATTGTTTCAAAGGAAGATTTTATGAAAAATATAGACTGGGTGTCTAGTCTGAAAATACGTGCTTCTTACGGTTCATTAGGTAATGAAACTCCGGTGTCGATTGGCAATTATTCTAGTTTACTGGCTAACGGATATGCTTACAGCTTTGAAGGTGTACCACAAGGCGGAGTATGGAGGAATAAAATTCCTAATGTGCCAACTTCATGGGAAAGTGTATACATGACCAATTTCGGTGCAGACATTAGTCTGTTTAAAGGCAAATTGGATATTACTGCGGATTACTATATTAAAGATACTAAAAACCTTTTATTACGGGTTTCCACTCTGGAAACCATTGGTGTGAATACCAATACAACAAATGCTACGACAAGTGGATTACCCCTGGTCAATAGCGCTGCAACCCAGAACAAAGGTTTTGAATTTGGTTTAACACATAACAACAAAATAGGGAGTGATTTCACTTATAGTATTGGGGCTAATTTTTCTATTATTAAAAATAAAATCACCCAATTGGCAGACAGCAGAGATAATTATGATGGAAGGTACATCCAAAGAGTAGGAGAGGCTATTGGCTCATTTTATGGATATGAAGCTGATGGTCTTTTTACTGATGCTACGGATGTGAAAAACCACGCCTTTCAATCTGCTGCAACCGGCCCTGGTGATATCAAATATAAAGACCTGAATGGTGATGGTAAGATTGACGCTAATGACCGTAAGGTATTGGGTAATGATGTCCCATGGTTGAATTACGGTTTTAATATTAACGCTTCGTATAAAGGCTTTGATTTTAGCGTACTGACTTATGGTGTAGCGAATGTGAAAACATATTTATCAGAAGAAGCGTCATATCCGTTCTTTAACGGAGCCAGTGTAAAAGAACAATGGTTAAACCGCTGGACTACAGCAAACCCTAATCCAAATGCAGATTTTCCACGCATTTTAACAACCGCAGCGGGTGGACAAAACTATACACCGACTTCATCATTCTGGTTGTTTAACGGTGCTTATTTCAGAGTTAGAGGCATCACTTTGGGCTATACGCTTCCTAAGCAGGTCACTAAGAAATTTGGTATGTCCAGGTTAAGAGTTTACGGTACCAGTAGTAATCCATTTACGATTATGGCTGATAAACGCCTGGCAGATTATGATCCTGAATCAGGTTCTGGCAGAGGTGGTTATCCTGGAATTAAGACATGGTCATTAGGTTTAAATGCAAGTTTCTAATCATAAAAATTAAAGCAATGAAAAGATCGTCAATATATATAGTTACAGGTTTATTAAGTTTGGGTGTAATTATCTCCTGTAAAAAAGATTTTTTAGAGAGACCACCTCAGCAATTGGCAGAAAATACTTTCTGGAAAAACGAAAATGATGTTTATCAGGTTGTAATGGGTGTTTACAATCAATTACCGGGATCTGGTGATACGCACGGCCCACTTTACTGTGAAGGCGCATCAGACAATGCACATGCACAGTATCCCTGGGAAAGTTCTGCTACTGATGCTTCAGCTGGAGCGATTACATCGACTATTACGACTGATTTGGTAGGCTGGAATTTTGTAGGTATTCAAAGAGCCAATTATTTCCTTGACAATGCAGACAAAGTAACCGTTATCGATAAAGCGTTAATGGACCGTTATAAAGCAGAAGTACGTTTTATGAGAGCTTTCTCTTACTTCAACCTTTTAAGCAGATTTGGTGCTGTTCCATTAATGCAACATACTATAGCTATAGGTGAGGAAAATATCCCGCAAACTTCAAAAGCAGACTTATTGAAATTCGTTTTGGATGAGCTGGATGCAGTATCAAAAGTACTTCCGCAATCTTATGCCGGGGGCAAACCAAATGAAAAAGGCAGAATCACTAAAGGTGCTGCATTAGCTTTAAAAGCAAGAGCGTATTTATATGATGGCCAGTGGCAGCAAGCGGCAGATGCAGCCAGCCAGGTCATGGGCCTGGGTTATAGTTTGTTTAAAGTAACTACAGCAGACCCGCTTCAGGCTAAGGACAATTACAGCGTCTGGGTGAATTTTACAGATGCAGCCGACGAAAGTAAATTCCGTTTAGGTTTAAGTAGTTATGAGGCTCTTTTCTACCAGAGAAATAAGGGCAATGCGGAGGTTATCCTGGACCGTCAATATATCAAACAGATTGATGCAAATACATTAAACACCTTATTGCCTCCGGGTTCAATAGGAGGTTGGAGTTCAGTGGCACCAACCCAGGCTTTAGTGGACAGTTATGCAAGTTACAAAACAGGAGATGCGGTTACACCGACAGATCCTGCACAAAGAGCAGCTTGGTATGCCGCCAAAGATCCTGCTTTTGCAAATGAATATAAAAATCGTGATCCACGTTTTTATGCCAGTATCTTATTTGAAAATGCACCATGGAATGCGATACAGGATGATTATAAGTTCACCTGGGTAGAAGGAGCTTCTAACATGTCTCAAACAGGTTATAACTTCCGTAAATTGGTAGATCCTGCAATTTTCCGTGAGCAGATAGACAATTATGCCAACCTGATTTTAATTCGCTATGCCGAAGTTTTATTAACTTATGCCGAAGCTAAAAATGAATTAAGTGGGCCAGATGGAACAGTTTATGACGCATTGGATGCCATTCGTACCCGTGCAGGAATGTCTGTAGTTGACCGGTCGAAATATGGAGATCAAGCTTCATTAAGAGCTTTAATCCGTAATGAACGCAGGGTAGAATTAGCAGTAGAAGGTCAGCGTTATATGGATATTCGCCGTTGGAAAATTGCACCACAAGTGATGAAAACTATCAATAGTATTAAAAATAGCCAGGCGCAGCAAAGGGTATGGACAGATAAATTATACCTGATGCCTATACCTCAAACACAGATTGATCTGGCAAAAGGAGTATTGAAACAAAACGCGGGATATTAATCCCCAGAAACAGTTTTATCTTTAGATAAGTCCTGCCTGTTTACAGGCAGGACTTATCTGTAAAATGGATTTATATGAAGAAAATAGCTACGCTTATTGTATTGACCCTAACCACACTTGCGCTTCGGGCACAGCAGCGGCCAAATGTTGTTTTTATCCTGGCAGATGACATGGGCTATGGTGATTTGGGCTCTTATGGTCAAAAATTAATTCAGACCCCAAATATTGATCAACTGGCGGTTAACGGCTTGTTGTTCACTCAATTTTATGCCGGGACTTCCGTTTGTGCCCCATCCAGGTCTTCTTTAATGACAGGGCAGCATACCGGTCACACCCCAATCCGCGGCAATTATGAGATTAAACCGGAAGGACAGCGTCCGTTACCAGATTCAACAATTACTATCGCTAAAATCTTTAAAAAGGCAGGTTATGCCACAGGCGATTTCGGAAAATGGGGTTTAGGTTTTGTAGGGTCATCCGGCGATCCGTTAAACCAGGGATTCGACCAGTTTTTCGGTTATAATTGCCAGCGCGAGTCCCACAACTATTTTCCCGAACATTTGTGGGATAATACACAAAAGGTAATCCTGGATAACGACTTTACAAAATTGAAAGAATATGCCCCTGAGCTCATTCAAAAACAAGCTTTAAATTTTATAGAAGCCAATAAAGCGAAACCATTTTTTCTGTATCTGTCTTATACACTGCCCCATGCAGGGTTACAGTTACCAGAAGGAAATGCGGCATTTGAAAGGTATAAAAAAGCATTTAACGAACAGCCACGAGCGATAAAAAAAGAGTGGGATGGCAATGGTTATCAGCCGCAGGCTTATCCGCATGCCGCATATGCAGCGATGGTCACTACCCTTGATACTTATGTCGGGCAGGTTGTCGCTAAATTAAAAGCACTCGGATTAGACAAAAATACAATGATCGTTTTTACAAGCGATAATGGACCACATCGTGAAGGCGGTAATGATCCTGAATTTTTTAATAGTGGTGGTGGTCTCAGAGGGATTAAACGATCACTTTATGAAGGTGGAATCCGTGAACCGATGATTGCCTGCTGGCCGGAGAAAATTCAAAAGGGTAAACGCACTGATCAGACAGGAGCATTCTGGGATTTTCTACCAACTTTTGCCGAACTGGTCAAACAGCCTGTACCTGCTTACACAGATGGTATTTCTATTCTGCCTTTATTGCTTGCTAAAGGTAAACAAAAGCAACATGAATCTTTATACTGGGAGTTCCACGAAGATGGAGGACGCCAGGCAGTTCGAAAAGGGAAATGGAAAGGGGTAAGGAATAAAGCCAATGATGCGACTTCAAGATGGGAACTTTATAACCTGGAAACTGACCCCGCAGAACGACATGACCTTTCTGCTCAGCAGCCTGTATTAACCAAACAGATCGAAGAAATTGCGCACAAGGCACACAGACCATCGGAAGTGTCAGAATGGAACTTTAAAACAAACTAACGCTATATACACAAATGAAATCTTCACTCCAAACCAAGCTTTTAGGAATGATTGTTTTGCTTTCAGGTACGCTTACTGTCAAAGCACAACAGCTTCCAGCTGAATTGCAAACACCCGATATCGTGTCCGTTAACCGGATGCCGATGCGGGCAGAAGCCTATGCTTATGAAAATAACGCGCTGGCAGCTAAACGACAAAAAGAAAATTCGGCATATTTCCTGTCTTTAAACGGTATGTGGAAATTTAACTGGGTGCAGGATCCGGCAAAACGTCCGCTGGATTTCTATAAAACAGATTATAACGATACTGGATGGAAAGATTTTAAAGTTCCTGCAAACTGGGAAACTAATGGATATGGTTTACCAATTTATGTGAATCAACCTTATGAATTTGCAGGTCAAACTAAAAGAGGTGGTCGTTTAAATCCTCCTTTTGATATTCCTGTAGATAACAACCCGGTAGGTTCTTACCGTAAAACAATTGAGGTTCCAGCTAACTGGGATGGCCGTCAGATTTTTATCCATTTAGGAGCGGTTAAATCGGCTTTTTATATCTGGGTGAATGGAAAAAAGGTAGGCTATAGTGAAGATAGTAAACTGGCTGCTGAATTTGATTTGACTAAATATGTGAAACCTGGTAAAAATCTGGTTGCTTTAGAGGTGTACCGATGGAGTGATGGTAGTTATTTAGAATGCCAGGATATGTGGCGTATTTCGGGAATAGAGCGTGATGTATATTTATATTCAACTCCAAAATTAGATGTCCGGGATTTTAAAGTCAATGGTAACCTGACTAAAGACTATAAGGATGGGTTATTGGACGTACAGGTGAATGTAGACAACTACCGGATGGATCAAAGAACGAACCACAGCACACCTGATGCTTTTTCTGTTGCACTGGAATTAACAGATGCGACTGGAAAGTCAATGTGGAAAGAGGAGTCTGCTCCGCAAACTGTTTTAGGTAATTACCATAAACAACTGGATTTTAAAAGAGAAATCCCATCTGTGAAACAATGGTCGGCAGAAATTCCTTATTTATATACGCTGAATATTATCTTAAAAGATAGTAAAGGTGCAGTGATCGAAGTGATCCCGCAACGGGTAGGATTCCGCAGTGTAGAAATTAAAGGAAGTGATTTTCTGGTGAACGGCAAACGTGTATTTATCAAAGGTGTAAACAGACATGAACATAATGCTAAACAAGGCCATACATTGACCCATGCTGATATGCGTAAAGATATGGAGATGATGAAAAAACTCAATATCAATGCGGTACGTCACTCTCATTATCCACCTGATCCTTACTGGATGGAACTTTGTGATGAATATGGTTTATATGTGATTGATGAGGCAAACATTGAATCTCATGGCCGTGGTTATGATCTGGCAGTTACATTTGCGAATGATAAAACCTGGAGAAATGCACATTTTGAACGTATCCGCAGAATGTATGAAAGAGATAAAAACTATCCTTCGGTAGTGACCTGGTCTTTAGGTAATGAAGCTGGAAATGGAACAAATATGTACGAAGGTTATACGTGGCTTAAAAATACGGATACAACCCGTCCGGTGCAGTATGAGCGTGCAGAAGAAGATTTCAATACGGATATGATTGTGCCACAATATCCAGATCCTAACTGGCTGGTGGAATATTCTAAAAGTGCAGAAACACGTCCTTTAATTATGAGTGAGTTTGCCCATATTATGGGAAATAGTTTGGGAAATTATGATGAGTACTGGAATGCGATAGAGAACAATCCAAAATTACAGGGTGGTTTTATCTGGGAGTGGATTGATCAGGGCTTGGATACTGTGAAAAATGGAAAACGAATCCTAGCTTATGGTGGTGATTTTCCTTTAGCTGGTCCTGTAGATCAAAATTTCAGTGATAATAATTTCTGTGTAAAAGGTGTAGTTACCGCTTATAGAGGATTGACACCAATGGCTGTACAGGTTAAAAAAACACACCAGTTTATCAAAACAACTTATTTGGGGAATAACCAGGTTAAAATTAACAATAGTTATTTTTTTAGGAATATCGACCATACTCAGTTAAACTGGGAAGTAATCGAAAACGGAAAAATAGTTGACAAAGGAATTTTTGCAAATCTTGCTGTTGGGCCACGTGCAGAAATCACAGTCTCATTGCCTGTTAAATTTAAACAGCAGGTAGGGAAAGAATACTTTCTGAATGTACATTATGTGTTGAAAGAGGCGGAACCATTTTTGGAAAAAGGTTACGAAGTAGCATATGAGCAATTTGCATTGAACAAAGTGGAGCCAGTCTTGTCTTCTGCTTTGGCTAAAGGAGCTTTACAAATCAACAAAACGGATGACATTTACACGGTTTCAGGTAAAGATTTTAAAGTTGAATTTGATGTGAAAGCTGGGGTATTGAAAAGCTATTTCCAGCACAATGAACAATTATTGGAACGTGGGCCTGTACCAGCGTACTGGAGAGCACCTACAGATAATGATATTGGTGCTGGTTTTAATAAAAGCTTGCGTAAATGGCGTAATGCTTATCAATCGGCTAAATTACTTTCCTCAGATTTGAAAGAAAATGCTGATGGTAGTTATACGATGAATTTTAGAAAAGAACTGTTGGATGGTGCTGCTGCACAAGAATCAGCGATTACTGTATTTGCTGATGGTGCTTTGAAAGTAGATAATCATCTAACTGCTGTTAAAGGTAAATATCCTTTGTTGTTAAGGGTAGGAACCGATCTGGAGTTGAAGAAAGAATATGAAAATATTGAGTTTTATGGTAGAGGTCCGTGGGAAAATTACTGGGACAGGAAAACAGCTTCTTTAGTGGGGCTATATAAGCAAAAAACAAAAGATCAGTATTTTTCTTATGCCCGTCCCCAGGAAAGTGGGAACAAAACAGATGTACGCTGGGTGAATTTCACGAATCAAAAAGGTAAAGGAGTGCAGTTTTTTTACGAAAATAACCTGTTAAGCTTCTCTGCTTTACCTTACAGTCTGGACGATCTTGATCCTGAACAGGATAAAAAACAATACCATTCTGGTGAGTTAACAGAGCGGAATCGTGTTTATGTACATATGGATGCGCAGCAATCCGGTGTACAAGGGATTGATAGCTGGGGTTCAAGTCCGTTAAAGGAGTATCGTGTTCCTTTTGTGAATCAGGCTTACAGTTATTGGATAAAACCGATTAAGTAACAATTAACCACTTTAAACAAAAAGGGTGATAGATTATTAAATAATCTGTCACCCTTTTTGTTTAAAGTGGTTAAAATGAACGCTGAATAATAGAACGATTGATTTTTAATGGACGTAGATCATTAGTAAGTGTCGTTAAATATGATGTCTTTACTGGCTTTACGCTTCTCCCAATGTAATAATTCCAATTCGGGCTGTTTTAAGAACCCTTTTGTATAACCAAGGCAAAGATAACCGACCAATTTTTTATTTTCTTCTGCTTTCAGGATACTCTTGACCTCCTCTGGGTTGATGATGCTCACCCAGCCCATGCCTATGTTCAAAGCCCTGGCCATAAGCCACATATTCTGAATGGCACAAACCACACTATATAATCCGGTTTCGGGCATGGAAGTCTTGCCTAGAACCGGTTGTTGATCGTCGTTATAAAATACCGCAATATTTAATGGCGCTTCAAAAATTCCCTCTAATTTTAAGAGGTTATAGGTGGTTTGCCTATCGTCTATAAACAGTTTAGAGGCGTTAGTATTCTCCTGGTCAAAACTGTCCTTGATTTGCTGTTTGATTTTAGTATCTCTAATTAAAACAAATTCCCAAGGTTGTGAGAAACCTACGGAAGGAGCATTTATTGCAGCATCCAGGATTTGGTTCAACTCCTTGTCGTTGATTGGTTTATCTATGAATCGATTGCCTCTGACATCTCGTCTGTTTGTCATAATATCCATAAGTAGGTTGGCATCGCTCTGCTGGAATTGTCGTTCGTTTTCTATTGCTGTCATATTGTGTTAATAGTTGTGCCTCTCTATTTTGAATCGGTTTAAGAGGAGGGAATTAAAATTTATATAGCCGTGGAGAGATTATTCATCAGACTTATTTTTCATTTTCATCAACAGTGTATAAGCCCCTTTGGTAACAATAGACTTTCCTTTCAATGCTTCTCCATTTTCGATCGCTATAAAACCTTTGTCTTTGTTTCCTGTGGTAACGAATGTAAGATTGAACTGATTATGGCTTATGGCTATAAAAACATAATCCTTACCCTCAAAATTTACAACTGCGTCTTCAGGTAAGGTAAGTGTTCCGGTAACCTTAATATCGAGTTCTGCATTCATGTACATTCCTGGGAAAAGATTTTTATCGTAATCTAAAATATGGCAATGTACATCAGCAGTATGATCGGAGGAAAGGTCTTTACTAATCAGGATGATCTTACAATGGTATTTTTTATCTGGCTGGCTATTAGAATACGCAATTAAATTTTGTCCAATAGACAGTTTTTCCAGGTCTTTTTCAAAGACTTTCAGGTTCAAATGAATATCGGATGGATTAACCAGTTCAAAAAGTACATCAGTTGGACCTACATACTTTCCAATGTTTACATTGACTTTAGAAACAAAACCATTAATCGGTGAATACAGGTTTACTGTTGGCGTAATGCTTTTATCTGTTAATGTTAACGGATTGATATTGATGAATTTTAATTTTTGAGCCAGGCTGTTCAAGTTTATTTTGAGCATATTGTATTCTGTTTCTGCCTGCTGGTAAATTTTATCGCTGCTTGCTTTACTCTGGTTTAGCTCTTTTTGACGGATATATTCTTTTTCAGCCAGGGTCAATTTAGATTTTATAACCAGGTAATCTTGCTGAAGCTGAATATATTGCTGATCTTCCATCCTGGCAATGACTTCACCTTTAAGTATATGCATGCCGGGTAGTAGTTGGGTAGACTTCAGGTAACCTCCCATAGGCATACTGACCGAGGCCATGTTTTGTGGTGGAACGTCTACTGCTCCGTTAAGTCTGATCACCGATGACAGTTGACGTTGTTCCAGTTGCCCAAGCTCAATATTTGCATTTTTTGCTTGTACGGCAGTAAGTGCTACAGTATTCTGATTGTTAGCTGGACGGATATCATTTGCTTCTTTGGCTACTTGTTTAGAGCCACAGGAAGAAAATAGCAGATTTATACATATGATTGTGATGAGTGCTCTCATTTTGTTTTTTTCGAGGTTAAATAATTCAGTTCGATAATGCTCTCGTTGTAGATTTTAACTGCATCGAGGTAGTTGCTTTGTATGGCGAGAGACTGATTAGTCAGCATCACCCAATCTAAATAATTGATATCACCGTTCACATATTGTTTATCTATGGTTTGCCTGATAATTTTGGCGTTTTTCAATGCTTCCTGTTCGTAGTAATTCAAGTTCTTCAGGCTTGTCAGGTATTGGGACAAGGCAATTTGATATTGATTTATAAGCTGTGTTTTTTGTATTGCAAAATCAGCTCTTACAACCTCTTCATTTAATTTAGCGGCAGTTATTTTTGCTTTTTGTGCACCTGTAAACAGCGGAATAGCAATACCCATTTGTGCGGCCTGGAAACGTTTACTCCCTGTATATAAAATATTGTCGGCTCCGGTTCCTTTCATAGTTGTATTGAAATAACCTAAGGTAACATCTGGTAGTAATTTCGATTTTTCCGCTCGCGTAAATGCCTTACTGATTTCTTCTTGCTGATGTGAAACTTTTAGCAAGGCATGCTCATTAATTGTCGTGGTGTCATCGATTGGTGTACCAGTTATTTTAAAATCAGGTGCATGGGGTACAAAATCTGTTTCTGCATTAAGCAGTAACCGGAAATTAGCTTTAGCAATTTCTTTTTCCTGTTGAAGCTGCCGTAATTGTAGTTTTGCATTCCCTCTCTGGTTTTGTGCAGTGGTTTTTTCTAGAATATTACTTTCACCTGTAGCTAATCGCAGGCTTGCTTTAACAAGAAATTCCCGGTATATAGTATCGCTTTGCAGTAACAATTTCTCCTTTTCCCGGAGGTAGAGGAGATGATAGAATATCGCTGTTACTGCTTTCCGTAGTTCATCTTCTTTGAGTGACACATTAAATGCCATCGCTTTCCATTCTTCTGTAAGCAGTTTTTTTTGCCTGATGTATATTGTAGGAAAACTAATGGATTGTGATATTCCCAATCGATTGTCCGCGTAACTGCTATTCATTTGTCCCAATTCGGCCCCTATGGTTGTAGCGGGGATATTAGCTGATGTTTTAATCAGCTGTTGTTTATATATTGCTTTTAGCCTTTCATTTTTGATCCCCAGGTTGTTTTTTAACGCTGTATCAAGTGCCTGATTTAAATTAATCGGAGTCTGGGCATTGGAGATACTCCATGTAGTTAGTAAAATTACCAGGGTAATTATCGGTGTTTTAGGTTTAAATTTCCATTTGCTTTCAAATAGTATATAAAGAATTGGTAAAACAAAAAGTGTTAAAAAGGTTGCGATCATTAGCCCGCCAATAACTACAGTAGCCAGGGGCCTTTGCACTTCCGCGCCAGATCCATTGCTCATGGCCATAGGTAAAAATCCCAGTGAGGCTACAAAAGCGGTCATCAATACCGGGCGTAATCTCAGTTTTGTTCCCCGGAGTACAATTTGCTTTAGGTCACTCAATCCATCTTGTTTTAACCGGTTGAATTCAGCTATTAATACAATTCCATTCAGCACTGCTACACCAAATAAGGCAATAAAACCTACTCCTGCACTAATACTGAATGGCATGCCTCGAAGTGCAAGAAAGAAAATACCACCGATAGCAGAAAGCGGAATTGCAGAGTAGATCAGGAGACTTTGTTTGACAGACTTAAAGGCGAAAAATAAAAGAATGAAGATCAGCAGTAGAGAAACTGGAACGGCAATCATCAGTCTTTGTTTAGCTGCATTGAGATTTTCAAAAGCTCCGCCATAGGTTACATAATAACCTGCTGGAAACTTAATCTGACTATCTATTTTTTGTTTAAGTTCATTCACAATACTCTGTACATCCCGGTTTCTTACATTGAATCCTACAACAATTCTGCGCTTGGCATCTTCTCGTTGTATCTGATTTGGCCCTTCTTTTATTTCTACACTCGCTAACTGTGCTAATGGGATCTGGGTACCTGCAGGGGTAGGGATTAAAAGATTTTGAACATCTTCCAGATTTTTACGTTGATCTGTATTTAAACGTACAACAAGGTTAAACCTCTTTTCTCCCTCAAATATTAATCCTGCACTTTGTCCTGCAAATGCAGTATTCACGATGCGATTAACCTCTGTAATATTGAGGTTATACTGTGCAATTGCCGAAGAATTGTAATTAATAATGATCTGTGGCACACCGGTTATAGGTTCAATAAATAAATTTTGTGCACCTTTTACTTTATTAACCAGTGCACCTATCTTTTGTGCATAGGTGGCTAAAGTGTCCAGATTTTCTCCGAAGATTTTGCAGACTACATCTTGTCTTGCACCTGTCATTAATTCATTAAATCTCATCTGTACCGGAAACTGGAAGCCGGCGGTAATACCAGGTACATCCTGAAGAGCCTTACTCATCGTATCTGCCAGTTCATTAAATGTGTTTGCAGTAGTCCAGTCTTTTTTGTCTTTTAGGATGATCATCATATCACTCGCCTCCATAGGCATGGGATCTGTAGGTACTTCGCCACTACCTATTTTGGTAACTACTTTTTCAACTTCAGGAAATCGTGTTATTAAAATATGGGCAGCTTTCTGTGTACTCTCGATAGTTGTATTTAGATTGCTTCCTGTCAGTACCCTGGTATCTGCTGCAAAATCTCCTTCTTCCAGCGCGGGTATAAATTCACCACCAAGAGTGGTTAGTGTGATGATAGCTAGTATAAATAAGGAAAAAACACCCACCAAAACCCTTTTTGGATATTGTAATATGCTGGCCAGGCTTTTTTGATAGGATTGTTCCAGTCTGGCCATAATCCGGTCAGACAGATTAGGCTGGTGATTAGTTTTCTTGCTTAAGAATAAGGCACTCATCATTGGGATATAGGTGAGAGAGAGAATAAAAGCACCTAATAAAGCGAATGACACTGTTTGAGCCATAGGTTTAAACATTTTGCCCTCTATTCCCTGCAGGGTAAATATAGGCAGGTAAACAATCAGAATAATGACTTGTCCAAATACAGCACTGTTCATCATTTTACCAGCAGCACCATTCACTGCCTGATCCATCTCCTGCTGAGAAATGCGAAGATTAGTGCCTTGCCTTTGATTCCGGGTAATCTGGTGCATAACAGCTTCTACAATGATCACTGCACCATCTACTATTAGTCCGAAATCTAAGGCTCCCAGGCTCATCAGGTTGCCACTAACGCCAAATGTATTCATCAGAATAATAGCAAACAGCATGGCTAATGGAATTACGGAGGCGACCAGTAGACCAGCTCTGAAATTTCCGAGAAAAAGAACCAATACAAAAATTACAATGAGTGCTCCTTCCAGCAGATTTCTTTCTACTGTACTGATTGCATGGTCAACCATTTTTGTACGATCTAGAAAGGGTTCTACAATAACACCTTCGGGAAGTGTTTTCTGAATTTGAGTAATTCGTTCTTTTACATTTTTAATGACTTCACTACTGTTTGCTCCTTTAAGCATCATCACTACTGCGCCAGCAACTTCTCCCTGGTCATTGTAACACATTGCTCCATAACGGGTAGCATATCCTGTTTTTACTTCCGCCACGTCCCGTATAAATAAAGGAACACCACTATTTGTACCTTTAATAGCTATGTTTTCAATATCGCTAATAGAACCCAGGAGGCCTTCGCTTCTAATAAAAAGAACGGACGGCCCTTTTTCAATATAAGCACCTCCTGTATTCTGGTTGTTCTTTTCGAGCGAGGCAAATACATCATTGATATTAATATTGTGAGACTGGAGTTTATTTGGATTTATGGCAATCTCATATTGCTTTAGTTTTCCTCCAAAGCTGCTTACTTCGGCCACGCCTTTTACGCCAAGTAACTGTCTGCGGACAATCCAGTCCTGAATGGTTCGCAGGGCTGTTTCGTCATATTTATTTTCATATCCCTTTTTAGGTCTTACCACATACTGGTAAATTTCACCGAGCCCGCTGGAAAGTGGTCCAAGTTCTGGTGTTCCTATACCCAGAGGAATCTGAGTCTGTATCTGTTGTAATCTTTCCGCAACTTGTTGCCTTGCCCAGTATATATCTGTGTTATCATCAAATACAATGGTCACGAGAGATAAACCGAAACGGGAAAAGCTTCTGATTTCCAGCATGCCCGGAATGTTGCTATTGGCCTGTTCAATAGGGAAGGTGATTAGGCGCTCTATATCTGTGGCACCAAAAGATGAGGCTACAGTGATGACCTGTACCTGGTTATTGGTAATGTCTGGTACGGCATCAATGGGTAATTTTTTGACTTCGTAAATTCCATAAGAGATCAGCGCGAACGTAAAGAGCCCGATGATCAGTTTATTGCTTATGGAAAACGCTATTATTTTGTTAAGCATGAAATGTTTCTTTAATTATTTAATTTAAAATAAGTCCATAGGGAATCACTACAACTAGTGTATCCATTGGAATTTATAAAATCAGGAAATGGCTAAGCGGATTTGGGGGGTTGCCAGATGGCAGAGAGATGGGCTGAGGGCTTCTTTGACAGTATATTTCCACTAAACATAGTCGTCCTTATAATTGGTAGATTTAAGACTAATGAAATACATGGAAGGGGTGGAATAGCGACTAACTGGGAGTTGCTGTAATGATCGGAGGTCTTGAAAGGAAGTTTCATGTCCTGATCATAATCTGCATCTCTTACATCTCCATGAGCATAGTGAATGCATAAAAATTGCCATACTGTTAGGTTCTTGTTCTGTTTCTTATGTTGGATATAATGTTCCACCAGCAAGGGTAGTTTCAATAACTGAGAAAGTTCAGTTGTTGAAACCAGAAATAAAGAAAGCAGCAATATGACGATACTCTTTTTCATCTATTGGTGCCTAAATTACAGGTTTTACTTGTCTTATCAAATTGTATCAGACTTTGTTTTGCTATATGTAATTGTTCTAATAACAAGGACAACATCCATAGCTATTCAAAATCTTCAGAGATGATCTTTTCTATATTTCGCTCTGCGAGCGCTGTAATCGTAACAAATGGATTTACCCCAGTACTACCTGGCAATAATGAACCATCGCAGGTATACAATTGATGATAACCCTTAAACCTGCCATATAAATCTGTCGCTTTACCTATTACGCAGCCTCCTAAAGGGTGATAACAAATATCTCCGTTAATCCCGTTCTTAAATAACAAACGAGCGTATGTGCCTCCATTTTCCTTGTTTAGTTTATCCATGAGCTGTTTTACTGTAGCCATTGCAGCTGTGCTAAAATCTTCGGGTATTTTTAAAAGAACTTTATTCGTC
Organism: Pedobacter sp. PAMC26386; assembly: GCA_014302835.1. Taxonomy (GTDB): domain Bacteria; phylum Bacteroidota; class Bacteroidia; order Sphingobacteriales; family Sphingobacteriaceae; genus Pedobacter. Next base: position 3,064,163 of record CP060294.1, on the reverse strand, counting down.
AGTGCATCATAACTAAAATGTCCGCGGTTGTTGTTTTTAGTGATCGCAAGGTATAAAGAAGTCCAGGTTTCCATTTTCATTGGCATAGGTGAAATTTCGGCAAAAACCGGATGTGCTGTATTGTCCCAGTCATCAATAGCCATAGTTGGAATACAGGACTGTTTACCTCCAGTACCTTGTTTAATGAAGTTCCGGCCGGCCATTACATTTCCGTTATTTCCCCATCCTTTACCAACTTCATCGTGGAGTGCAGGTAAAGTTCTGGTAGCTTTTGCTTTAACCATTAATCCTGAGGTTCCCATACTGCCTGCACAAACAAACAGGTAGTCGCAATTGAAATCCTGAGCAAACTCTGTATTCCCTTCGGTATTAATTTTATCAACCGCTAACCGATATCCAGTATCCGTTTTATAAATAGATTTTACACAATGCAGCGGCCTGATTTCAACCTTGTTTGTTTTTAACGCTGCGGCAAGATAAGTCTTGTCTAAACTTTGTTTCCCTGCGTTATTTCCATAGACGACCTCGCCATTTAAAGCCGATTGATAAACCTCCTTTCTACTCTCTTTTTCCATGTACCCAAAATCATATACATTAGGTACAAAAACAGTCTTATAACCCGCTTTGTGGGCCTGATCTCTTGCCGTTCTAGTAAATTTATAGTAAGGGGTAGATTCGAAAAAATCTGGTGAAATAGAATTGACTTTCAACATTCGATTTGCCAGGGGGAAGTACTTTTCATACATCTCATTAGCATTGATTTCCGGAAGGATGCTTTCAAAATAAGTTCTTTTAGGAACTACAGCCATGCCACCATTAACCAGAGAGCCTCCACCGACACCTCTGCCAACATAAATCTTTAAGTTCTCGAAATCCATCCTGTCCAGTACACCAGTATATTTTTTAAAGTTAAATACGTTGGCGAAGGGAAGAATGCTATGTGATTTTAACCAGGTAGAACGTTTGTCCGGAAAGATGAGTTTAGAGAAAGTGTTATGATCTTTACTGGCTGGCCAGTCCATACCCATTTCAAGCATAAGTACTTTGATTCCCTTTTCGGCCAGGCGTAACGCTGCAACAGCAGCACCATAACCAGTACCAATCACAATTACACGATGATGTTCAGCTTCTTTATTGGAAGGAAGGGGAAAGGCTGATCCTAATTTTGAAGTGGTCAGCCCGATGCCTAGTACGATATTGCTTTTGATAAACTGTTTACGATCCATCTATGCTGTTAAATTGTTTGATGCAAACTATTAAACAAAATTGATGCCCTTAAATCAGGAGAGGTCAAAAAAATGGAGAGTTACAAATAAACAAGCAAGTATATGGTACGCAAACGTACCACATACTTGCTTGTTTGCAATTCGGCGTATCTGATTACTGGATAGCTATTTTACCCATAATTTCTTCCAGCTCAGGTTCTAGTTCTAAATATTTTTCCAGTAAGGTAACCTGGTTTTTTGTCCGGTTTAGATTCTGGCCATCATATTTTTCACCATAATAGATATCATTCTGCAAGTAGTCAGCTAAAAAGCGGATGGCCTGCATGTAGATCAGGAACTTTCCTGCGTAAATGAAATATCCTTTTTCTCTGGACGTGAGTACATCACCCATTTCTTCCATGTAACCATCATAAATGGCTTTAAAGAAATCCTTTCTGACATTGACTTTAGTTAGATCAGTTTCTTCTTCATTCGCAGAAGATAAATAGGTTCTCATCATGTCACCCACATCACTAATGAAATAACCAGGCATCACCGTATCCAGATCAATCACACAGATTCCTTTATTTTGCTGATCGAAAAGAACATTGTTGATTTTAGTATCATGGTGGATGACCCGTAGCGGAATTTCCTTGCTTGCTACAATATTTTTGTAGATTGTCACAATGTCCGCATGCGCCATAATAAAAGAGATTAAGTCCTTAGACTTTTCTTTTCGCTGCGTTGAGGCATTTTCTACGGCCCTTGCAAACTGATCAAACCGTAAAGTCAGGTTGTGAAAATCAGGTAGGGTAATGTGAAGTTGTTTAACATCAAAATCATTCAGCAACTTGGAAAATCTTCCAAACTGCTTGGCACCTTCGTAAGCCTCTTCTTTTTTATTTAATACATTCAGCGAATGTGAATTCTCCACAAAAGGAAATAACCTGAAATATCCTTCTGGTGTTTCAATTAATGAATCACCGGATAATCCAGGAAGTGCAGAAACAAAAAGATATTCAGGATGTGTTTTACTTAAATAAGATTTCAGTCTTGATACATTCTGATCTATATCAAGCGGTTTTTTAAAAACAGACTGGTTAACCTGCTGTAAAATATATCCGTTAGATTTAGTGGTTACTTTCCATGTATGATTGATGAGACCATCTCCAAATAATTGTACTTCACTTTCAGCTGGCTGAATGCCGTACAATGGTAAAATCTTATCAAACATATATTAGTCGAGTTTATTTTTTTTTCGTAAACTCAAACTTAATCAATTTCGCTATCAGATTGTTGTGCAAACGTTTGTGTAATTTTATTTCTCTTTGCCAATGATTAGTTCGGATTCTACAACTACGTTGTAATAAGCAGTTTCCGCCTCAGAATCACCTTTTGGTTTGTTGATCAGATCCAGTAAAATGTCGGCTGCCTTCTTTCCTTGCTTATAAGGGAATTGCTCAACTGAGGCAATAGGAGTGTAGTCCATATAGTTGATTAACGGCAAATTTGCATAACTGACAAAATCAATGTCTTTATTGATTTGAATGTTTAGAGAACGAGCATAACGGATCGCAAATAAAGCCACATAATCATTGAAAGTTACAATGGCTGTAGGCTTGCGTTTATGATTCAAAAAGTTATCCATTGATTCGATAGTTCCTGCTTCTGTTAAATCACAATTCAGCATTAATGAAGGATCGAATTTTAACCGGTGGGAGGTCATCGCTTTGATATAACCGTTTTTTCTTTCGGTACTGGCTACTAAATTAGTTGGGCCATTAATCATACCGATGGTACGGTGACCTTTCTTCAATAAGAAGTTAACCGCCTCATAAGTACCCGATTCCAGATTGGAAGCAACAAAATGTATATTTTTAACCGGAGGTATACGATCAAAAAATACAATAGGAATATTGGATTTTTTAAAAGCCTCTAAATGTTCATAGGTATTGGTTGTCTTCGATACCGAAATTAACAGGCCATCCACTCGCTGCATTTTCATTTTTTCAATGAGTAGTTTCTCCCTGTCGGCATCGTCATGTGACTGCGCAAGCAGCACGGTATAGTTTCGTTTATAAGCGATATCTTCAATTCCGCTGATCGCGGCCGAGAAGAATGACTCGGCAAGTTCGGGCAAAATCACGCCTATCGTATGCGATTTACCCTGTAAAAATTGAATAGCTCTTTGATTAGGTTCATAGTTAAGTTCCTTGGCCATTTTTTTTACCCGCATTTTAGTGATTAAACCTATGCTGGAATGGTCATTCAAAGCCCTGGAAACGGTAGATACCGAGATATCGAGAAGCTTGGCTATTTCTTTTATAGTGGTTGGTTTATCTGACATTTGTATCAAATGTTGCAATTATCTTTTAATATAAGTAATTAAAACGAGTAAAAAAAAAGCCCTGGCTATTCTTGCCAGGGCCAATTGTTAAGTATCAATTGATAAATCGTTCATAATCATAGAACAATATGTTAAGGCAATTGACTGAAATCAATAACGGGATGCGCATTTCCGCTTGCTGGTCTGTTGAAAATTTGCTTTAAGGCAGTGGCATCGCTAAAGAATCCACCATTTCTTAAAAAGAACTGATTGCCGTTTACACCACCTCCAACATCTTTTCTGTAGCCCCTGTTCGCGATATCATCACCGGTAAACTTCATGCTTGTTATTTCTGTCCAGTTTCCTTTGCTGTCCACAGCCCATTGGTTTCCATAATTAGCTTTACGTTCTATGTTGCCCATTTCTGAATTGAAATTTTCTAAGAAAGAGTACATACCTTTTAATCTGGTATTGGTGGCAGGACGCTCGAAACTTGCAATTAAAGTCCAGTTGCCATCCGAAGGTTTGAAGTAGGAAGTGTATACCGTTTTATTATTCGCTGCATCTGGCTGTGCCCTGGTTAGAAAAGCATATGTCTTTCCTGCTGTCCATGGGTATACTAGATAACTTTGTCCACCGGAACCTTCATTTCCAAATTCGCCAGTGGTTACACCGGTACCTTTTTTAATCAGTTTGATTTTTTTGTCATCAGGTATAGTTTTAGGATCATCAGTAGGAAAAGGGCTCCAAAGTGAGAATAGAACTCTGCGTTCTGTAGCCGAATTAACCTGAATACCGAAATAACCTTCTCCAAAACCATTAGACATAAAATAAGAACCGATCGGGTCTGAACCCACGGGTACATTGATTTCATTGTAAAACCATTCTACATCATTTTTAATGGCATCAGGAATTACATAGTTCACGTGTACAGAAGGCCCTCTGCGGCCCCAGTAGAAACGGGAGTCAATATTATCTTTTACATAAGACAGTGAATCCGTAACTGGTTTTCCGCTGATAATTAGATCAGAAACATCACCAAAATAGTCGCCAGTTTTATTAAGACCCTGAATATCGAATTTGACATAGCCTTTTGCAGTGATATTGAAATTACCAACTGCAACAGTATCAAAAGCCGTATTTGAAGCCGTTTTAGTAATAGATTGTGTACCTGTTGATACTTTGAACGTACTGTTTCCTCCAGTAACCTTCATTCGTAAAGCAACAGTGATGATACCAGCGGTTTCTGTTCTGAAGTAAACACTAGTGATGGCGTCAGAATTTGTCCAGTTAGCAAGACCATTGGTGTTAATCTCTTCTGATGCAGTTGTTTTGACCCAGGCGTTTCCACCTAAAGCGACGGCGATTTTTGGGCCGGTAGCTACAAAATCTGAAATTTGCTGCTGCGTTTTGGTGTTTGGATCACCCGTTACTGTGCTCTTTTTACAAGAGGTCCCTATCAAAAGAGAGAGGAGGGAAAGGGATAAGACAATTTTTTTCATAGGTTTTTGGTTTTTGAGCCTGTTTAAATTAAGATGCTAATTTAAACAGGCTGTGATTGGTTGGTTTATAATTAAGGATTTTGAACCAGGTTAGGATCAAGCGTAATATCATCTTCAGGAATGAAGAAAATAACGCGTGGATCGGTATAAGGAATCTGTTGTGTAGTTTGTCCGGAAGCAAGATGTGTACCCGGATAATCTCTATTCATTGTTCTTTTATTTCTGAAGACATCGAATTTACGTTGACATTCAAAAGCGAATTCTAATCTGCGCTCATCTAAAATCACATCCAGTACATTCGTATATCCCATCATATTACCTGCAGAAAATAAGGCGCTTTCTGATAATCCTGCACGGGTTCTGATCACGTTCACATCTGCTAATGCATCATTTGGTCTGCCTAGCTGGAAAGCACTTTCTGCTCTTGTTAGATACATCTCCGCTAATCTTAATACAACAGGCGAACTCAAAGTTTCATAGCCTTCCTGGAAGGAATATTTGTTGATGAAATATTTAGGATAACCGTTTCTGTTTTGAAGTACTGGATTACCCTGAGCATCTTTTTTAATTGTGCCATCATCATTTTTCTCATATTGAGGAACAACAAACGAATTACGGATGTCTTCAGGGAATTTATTAACTAGTGCCCGGTAAGGCTGTGAAGCATACATTTCGCCATAACCTATAGAACCACCCCAATACAAAGAACCTATTGCTGCATCCTGCTGGTCGTCTTTTATGGTGTGTCTGATAGCAAAAATGGTCTCCAGGTTTAGTTCTGGTATACTGGTAAAATACTTTGCATAACTTGTAGAAGGCACTAAAGTATATCTTCCGCTTTTGATCACCTGATCTGCATAATCGAAAGCATTTTTATAATCCCCCATGTATAAATATACTCTGCTCAATAATGCCATCGCCACTTCTTTAGAAGCAAAATTATTGTTTTTATCGCTGCTCATTAGTTTAACTGCTTTCAGCAAATCACTAATTACTAAAGCATAAACCTCTTTCACTTTTGATCTTGCCGGTAGTTCATGTATATCAGGCTTGGTTTTAATCATTACACCTAAAGACTCTCCATTGTCATCAGTATAAGGTCTGCCAAATACCTTTACCAGGTCGAAATGTATAAAAGCTCTTAAGAAATAGTTTTCTCCTAATAACTGGTTTTTTACTGGATCGGTGCTTTCTGCTACTTTTTCTATAACTACGTTAGTACTGTTAATAGCTTGGTAACCTTTGCGCCAGAAGGCCAGTACATTTACCTGGTTTTTTTGATGCTGATAATTGTAAGCATAAAATAGTGGGTCGGTGGTTGTTCCGCTCAAAGAAACATTGTCACTGGGATATTCCGTAAAAATGTGGTAGTTACGTACATAGTTAGGATCTTTGATGAGGCTGTAGGTACCAATGGTAGCAGTTTGCAAGCCTTCTGTAGTGCCGACAACCTGTTCATTTGAGATACCGTTGTAAGGTAATAAGGCCAAATCTTTTTTACATGCTGTAGCGGAGACAATAAGTGCTATGGCTACAATTGTTTTATATCTAGTAATCATTTTAATCTTAATTAGGGTGGAGCTTAAAAACCGATGTTAACGCCAAATAATATCTTTTTACTGATCGGATACTTTGTCCCGCTCATACCGACTGTATTTGGACTTGGATTATCTAATGTTGCAGGATCCAGGTTAGAGACTTCAGGGTCCATACCAGAAAATTTCGTGAAAGTGACCAGGTTATCACCGCTTACATAAACTCTAAGATTTGCAAGCTTGAGTTTTTTAGTGATTGATTCCGGGAAATTATAGCCAAATGTTATGTTACGTAATCTCAGGTAAGAACCATCTTCCAAAAATCTTGATGAAGGTTTATTAGATAATTTGTTTCCATTCAATACAGCTTTTGGATGTGTAGCTATATCTCCTGGATTTTCCCATCTGTTCCATCCGTCTGGTAATACGATACTATTGTATTGAGGATAAGCACCATCGGAATCAAATACATCGCGGTTGCCATTGTAAATCTTGCTGCCGTATACAAAGTTGAAGAAAGTATTTAAGCTGAAGTTTTTATAGGTGAACTCATTTCCCATTCCTCCTGTGAATTTTGGAGAAGATGTACCTACAAATCTTTTGTCAGCATCCTTGTATTGGTTTGTAGTTGTTGTATAGTTATTTCCTGAAGCATCTTTTTTAGTCGTATACCAAAGTGGGTCTCCATTTTGAGAATCTACACCAGCCCATTCATAAGTATACCATGAATTCATATCATGTCCTACAGCAATACGCTGACTTGCAAATCTGTCAACTGGCTTATCTTCGCTTAGTTTAGTTACCCTGTTTTTGTTAAATCCAATATTGAAACTTGTATTCCATTTGAATTCTCCGGTGAAATTTTTGGTATTTAATTCGATGTCAATTCCCTGATTCTTGACCGCGCCGATATTTTGTGACAGTGTGTAATAGCCCGAAGCGGAAGCAAGAGGCACTGCAATAATCAGATCCTTATTGGTCCGCTGATAAACATCAACATTTAACTCTATTCTGTTCCAGAATCCTATGTTAGCACCTATGTTAATTGTTGTAGGTGTTTCCCAGGTTAAATTGGTATTGCCATAACTGTAAGGGGTTGCTCCTGGAATACCGGCATATTGACTCTTCAGTGTGTAATAAGCTGGCGCACTATAATCCGTATTAGGTGTATTTCCAGTAACCCCGTAGCTTGCACGTAGTTTCAGATTAGTAATGGTTTTGGATTTAAAGAAGGATTCATTAGAAATTAACCATCCACCCGCAAAAGAGTAAAACAAACCATATGGATGATTCACACCAAATCTTGAGGAACCGTCATTACGAAAAGATGCTGTTCCAAAATAGCGGTTGTCATAATTATAATCGGCCATGAAAAGTTGCGAGATGAAACGGCTTTGTGATTTAAGGCCTTCAAATTTTGCGGCAGTAGCTACAGCGTCTGGTGCAGTAATTCCTGAAGCAATACCGTAACCTCTTACATCAGTGCTCTCTAAGTAATTTTGCTGGTATTCAAAACCTGCAATTCCAGATAAGTTATGTTTTCCGAAGCTATGTGCAGCGTGAAATAAATTGGAAGTAAGAATAGAGTTGGAATAACCCGTCACATTTCTCAACTCTCCTTGATTTGCTTCTCCACCTGGAGTCGCTTTGTCTACGCCAATTTCTCTCTTGCTGTTACTTGTTGTATATCTGTTTGAAGTCGCAAAATTTAACCAGTCATTGATCTTATATTCTAATTTTAAATCACCAGCTAAATTCTGAGTTCTTTCATTGTCAAGGTTGTAATCTTTTAAATAGACGAAATTACTTTTATCACGTCCATACCACTGGCTTTCCTGTGTAATTCTTCTTGGAGTGCCGTTGGCATCATAAGGATTATCCCATGGCTGATTGGTATAAGCCTGGTAAAGTGCACCACTCTGATCATCAGTTTTATTCCCAAAACCAGTATTAATTCTGGTAGTGATTTTAAAACGATCATTGATTTTATGTTCCAGGTTCACCCTGAAATTAATTGTTTTATAGCCTGTATTAATCAATGTACCTTTTTCGTCGTAATAATCAGCACCGATATAAAAACGGGTCTTTTCATCTCCACCAGAAATATTGATGTTCTGGCTGTTCGTATAGGCTTGTTTAAATGCTTCATCTCTCCAGTTGGTATTTCCTGGAACAGTAGGGAGTGATTTTGCTAGATAAGCTGCACTAGTTAGCGGAAGCCCTTTTTTAGTTAGAAAATCATCGATCTGTTGTTGGGTTGGATTAGGTGTAGTTGCCTGAAGCTGTTTAATATAGTTTGCTCTTTTTCCTGTATAATCATTGTTATATAAGTAACTGCTGTAATCAAGCAACTGCTGGCCATTCATTAATTTGAAGTTTCCCTGAGCAGCATTGTTGATTCCAAATGATCCACTGTAATTGATCATCGTCTTCCCACTTTTACCTTGTTTAGTAGTGATGACGATCACTCCATTGGCTGCTCTTGAACCGTAAAGGCCAGTTGCACCAGCATCCTTCAATACTGTAATAGATTCAATATCTCTTGGGTTTGCAGTACCGCCAATTACACCATCAACTACAGTCAGTGGTTCATTTCCAGAAGATATACTTCCAGTACCCCTGATACGTATAGTTGGTGTTGTTCCAGGTTGCCCTGAAGAAGAAGAAACCGCTACACCTGCTGCTTTTCCCTGTAAAAGGTTAGCTGTGTTGTTACTGGTTACATCTAAAAGCTGTTTAGCGGATACAGTAGAAACAGAACTCACAATTTGTGATTTACTTTTTGTGGTATAACCTACTACAACAACCTCATCCATCAGTTTTGAATCTGGTTTAAGGGTTACATTGATCACATTTTTTCCTGATGCCGCAACATTCTGCTGTGCATATCCGATATAGGTAAATTCCAGGATAACATCAGTACTTGATTTGAGGGCAAACTTACCATTGCCGTCCGTAATCGTACCATTTGTTGTTTTTTTAACCTTTACAGAAACGCCAGGCATTGGAAGGCCCTGTTCATCTGTAACTGTTCCGGTAATTGGAGTTTGAGCAAAGGCAATGCTCGAACAAAGTGTAAGTAATACGATTGTTATTGCCTTAATTAGTTGATTGAAGGAAAGCTGTTTGAGCTTACCCAACGGTGGGAAAACCCGGTTGAAAACCAGGTTAATCGGTGTGTAGAGTTTTGACATGCAAAATAAGGTTAAGACTTGGTTAGTGTAGCTCAATGAAAAGGTAATTCCGATAGCTTTTCATTAGCAATGACTGAAGGTATAAAGCATTAGGGGTGTGTAGGGCATTTGAAAGGTTCTAAATCAACGCAAACGTTTGATATGTTTCATGGATGCGTTTAATAGGCAAAAACATAAAATCAAGAAAAACCTATTGTATTTTTGCTGTATCTATTCCTAGGAGATCTAATTCGCGAAAAAAAACTAGATTTTTAATCTTATCTATTCATTTTTAGCTTTGATTTTCTAAAATAGGTGCTTTTATATAGGCTATAGTGATTACACAAACCTCTTGTTTGCGTATAGGCAAACGTTTGCGTGATAATTGAAGACTATCACTTCATAGCTTGAGAGGAAAATTTATACCTTGTAATCATTAAGAGTCTGTTTAAATTTAAACAGGTTGTTATTGTTAAGAAACCAGATTATAAAAATGGACAGGAGAGAGATCTTTAATATTCTTTTTAAAGGAAGCTTAGTAAATGAGCCGATTGTTCCTGAACCTGATCCGGTTCTGGAAACTCCTGCACATTTAAAAACTGACCAGACCGTCCAGGTTTTTAAGGAATGGACCGATTTAACCGAAACGGGCATTTTTAAACTGGATCTTTCTACTGAATTTGCATTTACAGTTACATTAGATTTAAGTTGTCCATTGACAGCCTCTGGCAATGAACGGCCTGTAAATTTGATCATAGGACTGAAGCCAGACCACGCTGCATCTGTGAAAATCGGACTGAACGAACAAGGCTGTCTTTTTATGGATCAGCTGATGGATGAAAGAACAATTGCAAAAGATAAACTGCTTACTGGTGTCCAGCTTGTTTTAACTGTGAATCCCCTGGGAATGGGTATGAGCTTTGCAAAACTGAAAATTATGGACAGCGCAGGTCTGACACTTTCTAGTATCAAATCTATGCAATATACTACCGCAGACTGGGTAGGAGAGATGGCTTTGACGAACCCTGCTTTTAATTCTCTGCGCATCGAAGGATTACACACAACTGAAATATAAAATAGCTAACCAATTAATCTGAACTAAAAATAATTATGAACAGACGAGAATTTGTAACATCAACTACGCTCACAGCAGCTGCACTGACTATCCTGCCAGAAAAATCACTTTTTGCCAATTATGCGGGAGAGAAAGTTAAAATTGCAATGATGGGCGTTGGTCTGCGCGGGCAAAATCACCTTGCTTTACTTTTAAAAAGGGATGACGTTGAACTAGTCGCTATCTGTGATGTTGACTCAAGAATGCTTGAGATGGCTAAAGCTATGATCACTAAAAGCGGAAAACCAATGCCTAAGATTTTTACCGGTGATAACAATGCCTGGAAAAAGATGCTTCAGTTAAAAGAGATAAAATCGGTCCTGATTGCTACTCCATGGGAATGGCATAAAGCGATGATTATCGGATCACTGGAAGCAGGTATCAAATATGTAGCGACAGAAGTGGTACTGGGTATTACACTTCAGGATCACTGGGATGTTGTACATGCGGCCGAAAAACATGAAGCGCATGTCATGATGCTGGAAAATGTTTGTTACAGAAGAGATGTACTCGCGGTATTAAATATGGTGAGACAGGGTATCTTTGGTGAAATCCTTCACCTACAGGGTGGCTATCAGCATGATTTGAGAGAAGTGAAATTTAATGATGGGATCAAACCTTATGGTGGTGGTGTAGAGTTCAATGAAAAAGGATTCTCTGAAGCCAGATGGAGAACAAATCACTCGGTTCACCGTAATGGAGAATTATATCCAACACATGGTATCGGCCCGGTAGCTCAATGTATCAATATCAACAGAGGAAACAAGTTCCTTAAATTGAATTCATTTGCTACAAAATCCAGAGGTCTGCATAAATTTGTAGTAGACCATGGTGGTGAAAGCCATCCAAATGCAAAAGTTAATTTCAGACTGGGTGATATTGTCACTACGACAATTGACTGTGCAAATGGTGAAACGATTATCCTTCAGCATGATACTAATTCTCCAAGACCTTACTCTTTAGGTTTCCGTGTACAGGGGACGAATGGTTTATGGATGGATATTAATAATAGTGTTTATGTAGAAGGGGTAAGTAAACCGCATCAATGGGATAGTGCAAAAGAGTGGTTAGAAAAATACGATCACCCACTTTGGAAAAAATACGGTGATGATGCAAAAGGAGCTGGTCATGGTGGAATGGACTTCTTTGTTTTACATGCATTTATTGAATCAGTGAAACGTGGAACACCTACACCATTAGATGTCTATGATGCAGCAGCATGGAGTGCAATTACGCCTTTAAGTGAGCAGTCTATCGAATTAGGTAATGAAACTATTGACTTCCCTGATTTTACCAGTGGACAATGGATGACAAGAAAACCTGTTTTCGCTTTAAATGATGACTATTAAGCAATAATACACATAACCTTAATAAATAATGAACGGTCACCCTTAAAAGTGGCCTTTCTTGTTTCAACTCAACCTGTTTATTTGACCACCATGAAGAAAAACTATAAATATGGCCTATTGTTGCTGCCTCTAGTCTTTAGCACACTAACCTATGCACAGAAAAAGCAGAACTATGTTACTATTAATTTGACTGATTCTGAGCAGGATATTGTTCGGAAAGCTGGGGGCTTAACACCTTCAGACAGGCAATTGCGTTGGCAGGAACTAGAGCTTACCGGATTTTTACATTTCGGGATGAATACTTTTACCAATAGGGAATGGGGAGATGGAAAAGAAGATCCTAAATTATTTAATCCTTCTGGTCTGGATGCCGGTCAATGGGTGCGTACCTGTAAGGAAGCAGGAATTAAACAAGTAATTATTACGGCTAAGCATCATGATGGCTTTTGTTTGTGGCCAAGTAAATACACAGCACATTCTGTGAAAAATAGTCCATGGAAAAATGGTAAGGGTGATGTGGTTAAAGAGGTTGCGGATGCTTGTCATGCACAAGGGATTGGTTTTGGTGTTTATCTTTCTCCGTGGGACAGGAATAATGCTGATTATGGAGATACCGAAAAATACAATGCTTACTTTTTAAATCAGCTGACGGAATTGTTAAGTAATTATGGCCGGGTAGATGAAGTTTGGTTTGATGGAGCTAATGGAGAAGGCCCGAATGGCAAAAAACCGGTTTATCAATTTGATGTCTGGTACAGTTTGATTCGTAAATTACAACCAGGAGCTGTCATTGCAGTAATGGGTCCAGATGTACGTTGGGTAGGTACTGAAAGTGGTTATGGCCGTTTAACGGAATGGAGTACCGTTCCAATGAATGGTTTACCTAATGAAAATATAGCGGAGAATTCACAAAAGGATATCACATTTGCACCTAAGGGTGATATGACTGGTGATGATCTGGGAAGCCGTAAAATCATCAACAAGGCGAAAACACTAGTTTGGTACCCAAGTGAAACGGATGTATCTATTCGTCCGGGATGGTTTTATCATGAAACTGAAGATCTGAAAGTTAAATCACCAGAAAAACTGACCGATATTTATTACAGTTCTGTCGGCCGTAATTCAGTTTTACTATTAAATATTCCGCCCGATAAAAGAGGCTTAATCAATGAACATGATCAGAAAAATTTAAAGGATTGGGGAAATATTATCGCGAAGACTTTTAAAACTAATCTGGCAAAAGGTGCAAAAATTATTTCGTTAAACGGGGTGAATACTAGTGCTTTGCTTCATGGAGGTTCGAAAAATTACTGGACAACTAAAGGTCAGGATACTGCGGCAGTGATCGAAATGACACTGGCTAAACCACAGACTTTTGATGTACTGCTTTTAAAAGAAAATATTACTATTGGTCAGCGTATTGAGAAATTTGAGCTGGAATATTTAAATGGAAAAAGCTGGTCATCATTAACTGAAGGAACTACGGTTGGCGCGAAACGTTTAATCCGTTTTAAACCGGTTACCACACAAAAGGTGCGGTTGAAAATTACTGGTTCAAGATTAAATCCAACTTTGACTGCTTTAGGTTTATATAAACAACCATAGTGCCAGTTTAAAAATTCAATCGGCAATTTGTAATTGCTGATTGAATTTTTATATTTGTGTACACGGAAATGGTGTCTTCCGACTTAACCGCCTTAAAAAGCTGATGGCGCCTACAAAAATTAATCTGATGAGCAATACCGTTCATTGGAATAAACTATTTGTAGGTATTTATGAAAACTTTTAATCATTTAATCCGCTGGACACTATTGATTCTTCCTATAGCACTTAGTATAGGAACTGTAATTGCCTTTTTTCTTTGGCTACTTAATTTCGCAATCCACTTACGTTTTCAATATCAATGGCTGTTTTTCTTATTGCCTTTTGCCGGAGTTCTGATTCACTTGATTTATCAGTCTGTTGGGAAATCGTCTGAAGGGGGAAACAACCTGATCATGGATGAAATTCATGAAACGGGCGGTGGGGTGCCCTGGCGCATGGCGCCGGTAATTTTAATCGCCACAGTGATTACACATCTCTTTGGCGGGTCGGCAGGGAGAGAAGGAACCGCTGTTCAGATTGGGGGCAGTATTGCTTCAGTTTTTGGGAAATGGTTCAGACTGAATGAACAAGATACGAAGCTGGTACTGACTGCGGGTATTGCTGCCGGGTTCGGTGCTGTTTTTGGTACTCCGGTTACCGGGGCTATTTTTGCGATGGAAGTACTAACAATGGGCAGAATTAAGTATGATGCTTTATTCCCAGCGTTAATTGCCAGCATTATTGGTGATCTGACGGTTTCTGCCTGGCAAATTCACCATACTGCTTATCATATTGCTGTTTTGCCTAAAACACCTTACTTTTTATCAGACTATCTGCCCGTTGATCTTTTACTGTTAAGCAAAGTGATTGTGGCCTCAGTTGGATTTGGATTAGCTAGTTATCTGTTCTCTATTAGTGTCCATGGAGTAAAGAAGGGTTTTGCGAAACTTTTTAAAGTGAGCTGGATGATTCCATTGGCAGGAGGACTGATTATTATCGCCTTAACTTATGTGATAGGGAAGCCCGATTATTTAAGTTTAGGGGTGGATGCCGAATATCCGGGAGCAATTACGATTCCTTCTGCATTTCTTCAAGGTGGTGCTGACACCTGGAGTTGGCTCTGGAAAACAGTTTATACAACTTTAACCTTGGGAACCGGGTTTAAAGGGGGAGAGGTTACTCCGTTATTTTATATTGGCGCAACACTGGGTAATACTCTTTCATCATTACTGAATGCACCGGTTAGTTTATTTGCAGCGCTTGGATTTATCGCTGTCTTTGCCGGGGCAACCAATACACCTTTGGCTTGTACGATGATGGGAATTGAGTTATTTGGTAGTGAGTACACGCTGTTTTTTGTTGTTGCTTGTTTTACAGCTTATTTCTTTAGCGGCCATTCCGGGATTTACAGTGCGCAAAGAATGGTAGTTCCTAAAATATTTGATGCTCATGAGGCAGGTGACCAGGCGAGTGAAAGTGCTGATCATCTATCCAAACCAGGATTTCTGGAACGGAAATTATCCAGATATAAAATCCGTTTCAGGGATAGGTAACAAAATCACTATAAACGTTTCTTTATTCGATTTAGCAAGGTATTATCCCGATATTACTTTACGTTATCCGTGATTACTTTTTGTGCTTATGAACCTCGAATTGTTACGCTCATCTTTGGTATAGAATCAAATATTAAAATCTTTATGCCAGAGAATAATTTAAATGAAACAGAAAAAAAACTGATTCACACTGCCCGCTCTATTTTATTGATCTCTGTACTTTTGGTAGTATGTTGTATCATCTTGCTCAGTACTTTTTTATGGAATGATCAGCAGAAAAATGAACTGACTTTACAAATGGATCAAACTGCAATTGAAAAAAATGGAAGTGTCGTTCCGGCAGCAAAAAATGCTGCAGATCAGGGGTGGCAAGCTCCAGATGAAAGTACGATCCCTACTGGGGAAGCGGGTGAAAAGATCAGGTATGGGAAAGAGTTGATTGTGAATACCGCTAAATATTTTGGTCCGAATGGTTCTATAGCAGTCATTAGCAATGGAATGAATTGTCAAAACTGTCATTTACAGGCGGGAACAAAAATGTTCGCTAATAATTATGCAGTCTTTTTTACCAGTTACCCTAAAAAAAGTAACAGGTCAGGACAAGTTGTTCCTGCCTCAAACCGGATTGCAGAATGTTTTGAACGCAGTCTGGCTGGAAAAGCTCCGGATGCTTCGGGTAAAGAAGTACAGGCGATGCTGACTTATTTAAAATGGGTCGGGTCTGAAGTGAAAAAAGGAGAGAAGGTCTTTGGGACCGCTTTTGAAAGGATAAAATATATGGATAGGCCTGCTGATCCGCAGCGTGGAAAGATTTTGTATGCTGCAAAATGTGTTTCTTGTCATGGGAAACATGGAGAAGGTGTACTTTCGGTTGATCGAAAGACTTATACTTATCCACCATTATGGGGAGATCATAGTTATAATGATGCAGCGGGAATGTACAGGCTCATTAATTTTGCTGGTTTTGTTAAGAATAATATGCCACTTGGGGCAACCTATAAAGATCCGCAGCTGAGCGATGAAGAGTCGTGGGATCTGGCCGCTTTTGTGAACTCACAGCCTCGAAGACATAAAGATCAAAAGGAAGATTATCCGGACTTGACTAAAAAACCGGTAGATGCTCCTTATGGCCCTTATAGTGATCAATTTACTGAAATACAACATAAATATGGGCCTTTTAAACCCATAGCCGAAATTATAAATTCAATAAATAATAAATAAACTAAAATCTGTATGATGAAGAAAACGATCCTGATCTGCTCCCTGCTTTTGATGATGGCTGGTGCGACAACAAGTTTTGCGCAAACAAAACCACAAGAATTTACTGGTGCAAAGGCTACTTTGAAAAATTATAAAGCACTCTACGTTTTAAACAGCGGTGATGAAAAGAAAATGACCAGTACACTTAGAAATATGAAAAATGCACTGGAAGATCCTCGACTGAAAGGGAAATTAGAGCTGGAACTCATCGTTTTTGGCGATGGGGTAGCTGTCTATAATAAAAATGGAGTATTCGAAAAGACGCTCAGAGATTTGCAGGCCAGAGGTGTCTTATTGGCGCAATGTGAGAATACAATCAAAGAAAGACATATAGAAAAAAGTGCACTGTATGACTTTATTAGTTATGTGCCAAGTGGTAATGGCGAGATTATTATCCGGGAATATCAGGGGTGGGCAGTTGTACATCCTTAGTTTGTAAATCTAATGAAGAGCTTAAATAAGAAATTTTTTGCCGTGGCAGCCATGGTATTGATTTCAAATCTGGTGACAGCTCAGGAATATCGTTTCGACCCGCCCTGGAACACACCTCCTGAAAGTGAAGTCCAGTTTACAGTTCCTGGGGTAGACAATGTGCCGGATTTGTTTGGTGATATTAATGATCCGCAGCTGGTCGTATTTTTTGCAGGTAACCAGTTTATGGTGATTGATGAATTGATTGCTGCATTCAAAAAAAAGCATCCTCAGTATCAGCGGATCTTTGCAGAAACGCTTCCTCCGGGAATCCTGGCAAAACAAATTGCTACGGGAAGTATTGTAATTGGAAACATGCGGATTACGCTGAAACCGGATGTTTATACCGCGGGAAAAACAAGAATTGATCAAACTCCTGAGTGGTTTAATAAAACGGCTTTATATGCAAGAAATAAACTGGCCATTATGGTGCAGAAAGGGAATCCGAAAAATGTGAAGGCATTGAAAGATTTAGCGATTAGCGATTTAAGAGTCAGTATGCCTAATCCGGATTTTGAAGGTATTGGTAAACGTATAGAAGAAGCTTATGTTAAAGCAGGAGGAGTACAGCTGAAAACTGCTGTGATGGAAACTAAATTAAAAGACAAGACTACTTTTTTGACTCAAATTCATCACCGTCAATCTCCAATGCGAATTTTGTATGATAAGAGTGATGCGGCAACAGTTTGGTATAGTGAAGCACATTATCAGAAAATGATTGGTCATCCGGTAGAACTGATTGAAATTCCAGAAGAAGAAAATATTCATGCGCAGTATTTTGCAGGACAGTTAAAGAATGCACCACATCCGGCCGCTGCAAAAGATTTTATGGCCTTTCTGGTTAGTGCAGAAGCAAATTCTATTTATAAGAAATTTGGGTTTGACTTACCCTAGCTAAAGAACAGAGCTGCTTTATCATAGTGTTAAAGCAGCTCTGTTTCTTCACTCAAACAGTTTGAGTTTGGTCTTAATCTTTAATTCATGACCAATTAGAGTTGCTTTAATAATGTTGCTACAGAAGCTCTTTTTTTATAGTCTTTATCAAAATGAACAAAAGTAATTTTCCCGGTATGGTCAATGATATAAGTTGCCGGAACAGGAAGTGCATGATCTGAATTTCCGTTGTTTTTATCCAAATCTATTCCGTATCCTTTGTATTTGTTAACCAGGTCATCATTCATCACGAATTTCACATCATAGGCATCCATGATTTTATAACCCTTGTCCTGTATCATAGAGAAGGAAGCATGTGTTTTTTCAATAGTTTTATTGATATTCTCACCCGTTTCCGGAGTAACACCAATCACATAAGCTCCTTTTGCTGTTAATTGCTGTAAAGAATCCTGTAATTGTTTGATATGTAAATTACAATAGGGACACCATTGACCACGGTAGAAAAACAGCACAACTGCTTTGTGCGATTTTAACAATTGTTTTAGCTCAATTGATTTTCCTGTATTATCTTTTGCTGTAAATTGAGGAGCCATCATTCCTGTTTTTAGTCCATTTTGCGCAGCAACAGTTAATGTAAATAACATTCCAATTCCTATAAGTACTAGTTTTTTCATTTGAATATATCGTTGATGTAAAATGCGTGAACGCTTTCTATGAAGCTACTCACGCATTTAGTTCATTGGGTTTACATTTTTCCTTTTGTTTCTTCGGACATTTTAGAAGGTGCCATTTTATCCATTTTCTTAGGACTCATTTTACTACCCGACATTTTAGAAGGAGCCATCTTATCCATTTTTTTGCCACTCATCTTATCCATTTTTTTAGCACCCATCTTACTGCCTGACATTTTTGAAGGAGCCATTTTACTCATTTTATGAGCCGCCATTTTCGAAGTGTCATTTTGCAGTGGATGCTCAGTTGCAAAAGCAGATGTAGTTAGCGCAAAACTGAATCCGATTATAGCGGTCAGGATACTTTTAGAAAAATTTGATTTGAAATTTTGAGTTTTCATATACTTAAGTTTTATTGTTGTTTCTCTTTATAGTCGGAAAGTCTGTATGAACCTTACAATAAATATTAATTTTTATCTAATTGCTCTTCAATACGTTCCTGTAGTTTCTTTTTGTAATTCTCATCCAGTTTAAGTTCTTTATGCTGTGCGGAATGAAAAAGCTCATGTACCATCCTGTTTATCCCAATACTTTGTTTTTGGAACAACCGGCAAATCGAGCAACCAGTCAAGTGAATACGTAATTCTACTTTTTCTCTTAAGGTCAATACAGTAAGTTGTTTCTTCTCAATTAGAAAAGTAGCTTTTCTGCAGTTATATATAATGTTTTTCAGCTCATTCATATTAATTCCAGTTTTTTTGGAGACAAGCTCTCAGGTTAAGTTTAGCACGGTGAATGATCACCCAGAAATTGGAAGGGGTAACTTTCAATTCTGCACAAATAAGATCTGTTGTCTCATCATCTATATGTTTCATCGTGAAAACTGATAACCATAAGGCCGGAAGTTTCTGCATGCATTTTTTAAGAATAGAATTAAGTTCTTTATTCATTAAAGGGTCATGATCTTCAATGCCAAATGGTTCGGGGCGGTGTGATTTTTTCCAATGGCCGTCATATGGATCGAAGAAGTCCTGGTCCTGCTCTTCTACAGTTAAGTTAACCATTTTTTTTCCTAATCCCGAAGAGTTTTTTCGGTAAACATCTATAATCTTGTTTTTTAAAATAGAGGTAAGCCACGTACGTTCCGAACTTCTTCCCTCAAACTTATCCAATCGTTCCAATGCAGCGAGAAATGTTTCCTGAACCAGATCCCTAGCCTGATCTTCCTCATTAATTCGGGTAATTGCATAGCTATAGAGATAGTCTGCATGATTTTGTACCCAATGGTGAGGATCAGTAATAGCAGTATCTGTCGGGGGTGTTTCTTGATTCTTTTGGCTTGACATTCGATATGGTAAAATAGAATAGTCGTGTTTTCTAAAAATTCCTTACAAATTGTTTAAATTTATTGTAAGGATTCTCTCTCCTAACCGACAAATTAGGAAATATTACCTAAAAATATTAAAATGAAAGCAATTAAAATATTTTTTCTTTTAGGTTGTCTAACCTTGGGAATAGTAGCATTTAAACATAGTTATGCAGGTATCCCTGCTGATCTGGTTGGGGAAAGGAAATTAATGCCTGTCCTTAATCTCAATGGATTCGCTTTAATTGAGCTTTTCACTTCAGAAGGATGTTCGAGCTGCCCGCCTGCAGATGAACTCCTGGCCAAGATTAATCGGGAATTGCGGGATCAGCCTGTTTATATTTTAGCATTTCATGTAGATTACTGGAACCGTTTGGGTTGGAAAGACGTATATAGTAGTGCTGACTATTCAAAAAGGCAAAATCAATACGCCCGCTGGTTAAATCTAAGGTCAGTTTATACGCCTCAGGTTGTTATTAATGGGCAAAAGGAATTTGTTGGTTCAGAAGAAACTACTTTGCGCAATGCGATTAAAAGTAGTTTGCGGAAACCATCATTTGCAAAATTAGTACTAAGTGAAATAAAAAGAGATCAAAGACAAATCAGCTTGCATTACCAGACAGAGGGTACAGATCAACAAACTTCCCTGTTTCTGGCAGTTGTTCAGCTTAATGCCCAAAGTAAAGTTAAAAGCGGAGAAAATAGCGGACATACTTTATCACATGTCCAGATTGTACGTCAGTTTAAACAAATTCCTTTAAAGGGGGGGAGTACTGGGATAGCCAGTATCGAACTGCCGAAGGACCTGGACCCCGAAAAATCGGAACTGGTGGCCTTTTTACAAAATGATACTGACGGTAAAATTATTGCAGCAACCAGGTACAAATGAAAATCATTCAAGAAAAACATCCATTAGCAATACGCTGGACACATTGGGTCAATTTTCCCATACTGCTGATTATGATCTGGAGCGGTCTGTTGATTTATTGGGCAAATGATGTTTACACCGTTACAATCTTCGGTTATACTTTTGTCCACTTTTTTCCTGAATGGTTTTATCAATGGCTCCATGTGCCACAGCGTCTTGCCGAAGGAATGGCTTTTCACTTTCTATTCATGTGGTTTTTTACATTAAACGGGATATTTTACGTGCTTTATACACTAGTATCCGGAGAATGGAGACTTTTATTACCTAACCGGCATTCGATTAAGGAAGCCTGGCAGGTGCTTTTACATGACCTTCATATCCGAAAAATGGTTCCTCCGCAAAAGAAGTATAATGCCGCTCAGAGAATTGCCTATACCTCCATTATTATCATGGGTTTTGGCTCGGTATTTACAGGTCTCGCTATCTATAAGCCTGTTCAGTTTTATTGGATAACATGGCTTTGCGGTGGTTATCATTTGGCCAGGATTCTTCATTTTGCCCTGACTATTGGTTATGTGTTCTTTTTTATGATCCATATTGTACAGGTGGTACTTGCGGGATGGAATAACTTTCGGTCTGTTGTATCTGGTTTTGAGGTGAAAGATGTCCCATCGATTGAAGAAATAGAGCCTGTCGTTGAAGAACAGCCCAAAGCGCAACCATTGCCAGTTACCCTAAAGAAAAAAGCAAATGGAAAAAAAACTAAGTAAAGCTGAGCTCCAGGAGCTGGCGATCGAAAAGAAGATCAAACGACGTAATTTTATATCCTTCAGTGCTTTTTTTATTGGTGCAGGAGCAGCATTTGGCGGATGGAAATGGCTTTATGATGCTGAACAGGAAACTGCTGGTATTACTGCAGGTGTACGTAAACCACTCAGGAGAGCACTCAATCAAACGGAATTATTTTTCAGGAGAGTCTTCAGTAATGATCACAAGGTAAAAACCTATCCAAAAGATCGGGCTGCAAAAAATGTCCGGGTGAATAGTGACATCGGCTTGAATAACGATGATTTCAGTGCAGAAAACTGGCAATTATCAATTCTGAAAAACAGTGGCAATGTGTTGAAAATTGGTATTGAAGAGATTAGGTCTTTACCTAAAACTGAAATCATATATGATTTTAAATGCGTAGAAGGCTGGGATCAGATACAGCATTGGGCAGGTGTAAGATTTATTGATTTCATTGCACATTATCAGTTGCAGGAACAGGCAAAGATGCAGTATGTTGGGATGGAAACACCAGATGGAGAGTATTACGTAGGTCTGGATATGGAAAGTGCCTTACATCCGCAGACTTTACTGGCTTATGAAATGAATGACAAGCCTATTGCAGATGTACATGGCGCACCGCTCAGATTGATCATCCCGGTTAAATATGGCATTAAAAACCTGAAAAGGATTGGAACTATAAGTTTCAGTAATCAGCGGCCGCGTGATTATTGGGCAGAGCAGGGCTATGATTATTACTCTGGCCTTTAGCTTTAATCTCTTATCAGCAATTTGGCTTTGAGACTGGTTGTTTCTTAGGCTTTTGCCGATGGGGTTAAATATTAGATTCGAAATTGATGTCTTTAAGTGAATCATTTATTTTAATAATAATTTCATCCAGTTCGGATGCCGATTTTGCCAGCATATTTAACAATTCCAGATGGGCTGCTGAGGTCTCCGGATCAGCAATTAAGAGGTCAGACAATCCTAATATATTACTTAGAGGCCGGCGTATCTCGTGCGAGTTATTCCAAGCGATCTCTTTCAGCATTTTGTTTTTACGCAGGAGGCGTTTTTCGTAATCTTTCCTGATTGTAATGTCTCTTAATGCACCAACCATTTTCTCAGTTTTTCCTTTGCTGTCTACCAGGATAAATGCCTGATTAGATACTTCTTTATAAGTTCCATCTGCACATAAAAACCGGTATTCACAACGCCAGGAGTTACTAAGTTGTTTAAAGGCTAGTTCCATAGAACTGACTACTCTGTCTTTGTCTTCGGGGTGGATTTTAGTTAATACCCATTCCCCTAAATTTTCACGAAGCTCTTCTGTATAGCCAAATATTTCTGAGAAACCATTCATCCATTTAATGTGGTCAGTAAAGGGACAGTATTCCCATATTATGTCATTGGTGACACTGGTGACGGTTTCGTAGGTGTTTAATAATTCTTTGATTTTTTCTTCGGCTCTGACATGGTTTTCTACATCAATAGCAATGACCATGTAAGCTGACTGGCCTTTGTAAGTGGTGCTGTGATGAGAAATTAACTGGTGAAATAACTCTCCGTTTTTCTTCCGGTGAAGCCAAAGCCCTGTTTCTGTGCCTTCGACATGTTCAGATAAAAGATAGTCTTTTAGTTTGATACTTTCCTCATGCGGCCTGACGTCCGTTACTGTCATTTTTAGCAACTCTTTTTCACTATAACCATATTTCAGAGTCATTACTTTATTCACTTTCAGGAATTGAAAACTAAGCTTGTTAAAGACATAAATTGCCGCTGGTGAGCCTTCAAAAAGTTGCTGATAATTCTTCTCTATTTTTGAAAGACTGATGCGATACATTTCTATCAATAGAAAGAGCAGTATAGCAGACATAAACAGAAAAAAAATATTTTTATAGGCGTAAAGCCACTTCAGATCTTTGTCGGGTGTGAGTCTGTCAATTCTTTCTATCCACCTTGCACCCATAATCAGCCAGATTGCTCCAAGTACAAGATAAATTAGAATAATAAGAGCTGAACGTTTACGCATAATTTGATAAAGGTAAGGGATTACAAATGAAAAATAAGATACAAGCCTGATCTTACCGGACAAAGGTTTATTTTTGCTGTTAGTATATGAGACATAAAATAAGAAGACACGTCAGGAAAGCAAAGTATATCCTTTATAAGGAAACACTAGTAGATTTTAGAGAGCATTTATGGACTTTTATCGGTTCATTTTTGGGCATAGGAATTATTGGCTTAATAAACAGCAAATACTTTACAGCCTATGATAACCTTTTTATGATTGGTTCTTTTGGAGCCTCTTCCGTACTAATCTATGGGATTATTAACAGCCCTTTAGCACAACCCAGAAACTTAATTGGTGGGCACGTCCTAAGTGCAATAGTTGGTGTAACCATGCATAAATTAATTCCTGGTGAAGTGTGGTTAAGTTCAGCCCTTGCCGTTTCGCTTTCTATTGTAGTGATGCAGGTTACTAAAACACTTCATCCTCCCGGTGGAGCAACGGCACTGATTGCAACAACTGGTTCTGCAAAAATCAACTCTTTGGGTTATATCTATGTTTTGAGCCCAATATTTACAGGAGTACTGATCCTTTTTATTGTGGCTGTTATTTGTAATAATGCAACTCCGCACCGCAGATATCCTACCAATAAAAACTGGTACAAATTCTGGAGAGGTAAACACAGAAATCCAAAGGCTTTGTAAAGCTATTTGAGAATTGGTTCCAGCTCCTTATTGATTGTCTTAATACGGTTAAGAGCTGTACTGCTATTTTTCGATTTATCAAAAGTTAGTCTGAATTCACCTGGTGTAGATTTAACGTCGAAAATAGTTTGATCAGCCATAGTGATATGGATTGCGGAGGTATGTTCCGGTGTGAAAATAGCATCCTGACCAATAAATCGGGAAAGATAATGTTCAACAGAATCAGTTTTTGTTTTGTCGTAATCTATAGCTAGCTGATATTGATCGCGAGTTTCATTTACAACAACAGATGTTTTGCTACTAGAATTTTTACATCCTGTGTAAATGAAAGCGAGGCTTAAAAAAAAGACTAGTACTTTTGCGGTTAAAGTGTTTTTTTTCATGTGATTAGATTGATGAAGGTTCAATTGTCGGGATATTTTGGTTCTTCCGTTTTTTAGACTGTAGCCTGGCCAAATTGTTTCAAAAACATCAAAATTAATTGAATGCAGGTAGCAATCTTTTCTTTATTTTTATAATATATGTATCAGGAAATTTTAAATCATATCAAAAAATATGTACAACTGGAACCTGAAGAAGAACAAATGCTACTTGGTAAACTTGAGTTTAAAATGCTGAAGAAGAAAGAGTTTTTGCTGGAACCGGGTAAGTTGTGTAATGGGAATTCCTTTATTCTCAAAGGATGCGTACGTCAATTTTTTATCAATAAAAAACTCAATGAACAAATTATCCAGTTCGGTTTGGAGAACTGGTGGATCGCTGATCAGGATAGTTTATTGAATCATCAGCCTTCTACCTGTTATATTCAGGCCATTGAAGAGACGGAGTTACTTTTACTTCATGAAAAAGACCGTATGATTTTGTGTAAAGAGATTCCACTGCTGGAGACTTATTTTAGAATCATGATGCAAAAATCATTTATTGCTGTTCAGCGCAGAATAGGTTTTATCTTTAATCAAACAGAAGAAGAACGCTACAGGCATTTCTCAGGGCTTTTTCCTGACTTTGTACAGCGAGTTCCTCAATATATGTTAGCTTCTTATCTGGGGTTTACGCCACAGTTCTTAAGTCGTTTAAGAGCTAAGAAAAGATAGGGTCGTTTTGCGATTTACAAACTTATTATTGCATATTTCTTAACTGCAGTTCATTTTTTTGAATCTTATTGATGCGCATCTTTGTTCTATAAAAAACGAAATTATGAGCAACAGAATTAAAATCGATGAAGTACAGCCAGCAGCATACAATGCAATATTAGCCCTTGAGAAATATATTGGAAGTACCAATCTGACCGCTAAACACAAGGATCTGATTAAAATCAGAGCTTCCCAGATTAACGGATGTGCTTTCTGTATTAATATGCATACGATAGATGCGCGTAAAGCAGGTGAAACAGAACAAAGGATATATGCACTTTCTGCGTGGCGCGATACTCCATTTTTTGACGAACAGGAACGTACTTTATTAACACTTACTGAAGAAGTAACTTTAATTAGTAACCATGTTTCTGATGTAACCTATAACCAGGCGGCTGATGTTTTTGATCCGGCTTACCTGGCTGATATCATCCTGACAATTATTACCATTAATGCATGGAACAGGCTTGCAATTACTACAGGATTGGAGCCATCTTTATAACATTAAAAAAGCAAAGGGTATTTAGCACCTTTGCTTTTTTAAGAGAAACCCTAGTTCTTTTTTAAGAAAAATTTTAGGTAAGAGATCAAACTTGCACTAAAAGAATCTTAAAAATTACCTGCAAATTCTTTAGCGAAGTCTTCCAGTTTGATCGTTGAAAACACAGGCCTGTTTACATTAAAATCTTCCCATAAAACACCACTTTTGATCGCGATACCCATTTCTACATAGTTTTTGGCTATTTCTTCAGGTAGTCCGGCCTGAATCATTCCTCCCAAAGCCTCTTCATCAGTAAATTCTACCCATTTCAATTCAGGTTTACCAACCGCTGTACCCAGTGCGGTTGCAACATCTGCTACAGTGCGTTCATCACTAACTACATAGCGAACACTGTTTGCTAAGAATGGTTGTTGTATTTCTTCTGCAATTGCTGCTGCGATATCTTTGGGGTGTACCATAACTAATTTGGTAGATTCGCTATAATTGGCTCCCAGAATACCTGCATGTTTGATCATTTCGGTATTGCCATAAAGGTTAATATAAAAATAAGCCGGGCGCATATGTTTAACCACTACTCCAACCAGCTTATTGAATAATTGTTCTACATCATGTAATCCTTTGATCGGGCCTGTTCCCTCCTTTAAATGTGCACCGATACTACTTAAATTCACCACCTGTTTAACTCCGGCTGCTTTGATCGCTGCGGCATATTTCTCGCCTATAGCTGAAAGGTAAGTCCGGTAATTGTCGGTACCAAAATTTGGCGGACACATTACATAAATGGCATCAGCATTAGTAAATGCTTTTGTTAAAAAGTTAACGTCATCAATTGAACCAATAGCGGCCGCTGCACCAAGTGCCTCAATTGCTTGAGTTTTATCGGCGCTGCTGCTGATAATGGTTACCTGATGACCTGAACTAATCAATAACTGTGCTAATGGTTTACTTATATTTCCTAAAGAACCTGTTAATGTAATTTTCATGATTATGAATTTGTTTTTAATAAGACAAAGGTATATTTGTACTTGCTTTCTTACAAGTACTTACCCCGGAGTATGTAACATGACTAAAATTAAAGAAAATTCAACTATTAACCTAAACAAAGAACTTGCGGAGCTTAAGTGTCCGGTTACTTATGTAATGAATAAGATTGGCGGCCACTGGAAGTCTATTATTCTTTATCAACTGATAGATGGAGCAAAGCGTTACAGTGAATTAAGACGAGCAATACCAGCGATTACTGAAAAAATGCTGATTCAGAGCTTAAAACAATTGGAAGCAGATAATCTGATCATTAGGAAAGCTGAACCAGTAGTTCCTCCCTTTGTTACTTATTTTTTAAGTGCTTCTGGTGAAAAATTAATTCCATTGATGCACTCCATGGCCGAATGGGCAATACAGGATGGAAGCAGTACGAGCATGTAGAAAAAAAAGTTAACTTAGCTGGAAATTAACGAAATGCGCTTGTCAACCATTCTTCTGTTTCTGTGTGTCACTTTGATTACAACTGTGTCCTGCGGACAAAAAAATAAAGGAAAAAATGAGGCTGATACGGCTGAAACTGTTGCATTGAATGTCATTAAGCTGAAAGCCGATACTGCTTTGAAAAATGCTTTGAGCAAACAATTACTGAATATTTATGAAGATGATCAGAAATACAGGCAGCAAGTGGAGGGTACTTTTCTGAAATATGGTTTTAAATCGAAGGAAATAAAGGAACTCGCTTCGCAGATGAATCATATGGATAGTCTGAATCTGGTTAAAGTCCAAACGATATTAGCTCAATACGGATGGTTAAGCCCCAGTCTGATTGGGCAGGATGGTAATTCGGCCCTGTTTTTGGTGATTCAGCATGCTGATGCTAAAACCAGGTTGAAATATCTGCCCATGATCAGGCTTGCTGTTCAAAACAAAGCTGCACGGGCCTCAGACCTGGCTGCTATGGAAGATCGCATATTAACTAATCAAGGTAAAAAGCAGATTTATGGTGCATCGATTAGCCTGAATAGGGAAACGGGGAAATATTCATTAGATCCGCTAGAAGACCCTGGACATGTAGATGAGAGAAGAGCAAAAGTAGGTTTAGGTACACTTTCAAATCACCTGGCAAAGTTTGGTCTCGTTAAATAAAATAGAAAATCATTTAAAACTCTTGTGGATTAACCTGAAACACCCAGGTAATAATTCAAATCCATCTCATTGACCAGGTTTTTAGGATGGAAGTGATTACCCATTAACCTGACATCCATGGTATTTGTGATCCCTTTTAAATTTACTGTTCTGATTTCCGCAGGTTTAGGAGATATTAATAAATGATAAGCACTTTCAGAAACTACTAAACTATTGTTGAGTTCCTTAGTCTCGCTTTGCAAACGTGAAGCGATGTTTACTGGTAAACCCATAACTGTCATCTGTTCTTTGTTTGTCAGATCATATTGGCCAATTACGACTTTACCATTATGGACACCAATACCAATTTCATAACTCAGGTTGAAATACGGTTGTGCGTAGGCAGAGTTGAAAATGTCCACATCATGTAGTAAAGCATATGCCGCATCTACTGAAGATTGAACTGCTTTTTGTAGGGTAGTGTCCAGACCAAAAACTGCATAGATACTATCTCCGTTGCTTTCGATAATCCTTCCGCCGTTTTCAGCAATAGAGTGGTTAAACAAAACAAACAGTTTTCGGATCATATAGATGACCTCGTACGAAGATTTGATCTCCATGGCGGAAGTGAAATTCTGGATGTCTAAGAATAAAAGAGCTAGTTCACGTTCCTCACCAAGCGAAGTGTAAATCTCCTGAATTTTTGCGGGAGATTTACAGACAATAGTCTGATCAGGAAGACGTGTGCAGAAGGATTGGGTAATAGGGAATACTGGTGGGGTGTAATTGTTTTGCGTTTTCATAAGGTAATCTTAAATGGAGGGTTTACATTTATTTCTGATTGTAAATTTAAGGAGACCTTCCTAGTTGAGCATGCGAGATTCAAACCGATAATTGCAAGATTCAAACCTTTTGGTCTGGCGTACCTGAAAATAGCAATTCTGTTTTTTTACGAAGTAAAACGGCAAGCCATGCAAATATGAATCCAAGAATTAGTGGAATACTGATTTCATAGATTACCGTTAAGCCATATTCTTTTTTAGAGCCGAAGTAAATCACCATGCCTAAAAAATAAGCAGCCATATTGCTAAACCATTTTAAATATTCTGCAAAAGTAAGCGCTCCGATCAGGACAAAAACGACTATCAGTATTGCATATTGACCCATTATTGGGGTGAGTAACTCTCCGGTTATTTTCATAAGCATGGATAGGATGACGCCAATGAGCATCAGAACATAGGTGTTGACAGCTCTTTCCGGATTCTTCCCAAATAAGTAGTAACTAATCCAGCCAAGAAAAAGGATCCATGGTGGAATAACTAGCAGGACAGAAATCAGAACTGCTACAGTGCCTAGCATGCCATATATAATGGCATTGGTAATTTTGTTTTGGATATTCATGGTTGATAAATAGTTAAATTGTTCGTGATTTCTTTAAATTTGTTAAGACAAACTTAGGGGCAGGAATTTCCTTAGGATTGTAAGAAAACGAAAGCTGACATGGAAGACTCACCAATTAACGGACAATTTTATGAGGTTCATCCACCTTTAAATGATGTTATAAGTCATTTTTACCACATCTATACTGCAAAAGATGCTGAAACCGTTTTAAAGCATCTGTCTCCGAATTTTGATATGCTGATGCTTTTTAATTTTGGTTCTCCTATCCGTTTTTCATTTAATGATTCCGCACTCAATGCCTCTCTCATTAAACAGACTTCCGTGGTCGGGCCACTCCGTAAAATGCTCAATTATGAGTTACAGGCCGGTGCAGATATGATCGTCGTTAATTTCACCCTGAATGGCTTTTACCGGTTATTTAAAATACCAATGAATGAGTTACCATTTGATGAAATACTGGATCCGGATATATTAATTGATAAAACCTGTTTTGCTGATTTATGGGCACAATTAGCTGTACTGAAGACTCCAGATCGAATTCGCCAGATTGAAAGTTATGCGGCCACTTTTCTCACAGAAAATGAAGTTTCTGCAACATCCTTACTTCCTAGTATTTCCTACTTTAGTAATCCTGCTATACAACCCGCTAAAGCTTTAGCATCAGAGACTGGATTGACCGAAAGAACCATACAACAGCGTTTTCAGAAATTTTTAGGTTATTCCCCTAAAGAGCTGCTTCGTTTTATGCGTTTTAAACAAGTTATTTATCAGATTATCAATCAAGAAGAGAAAGAAGTTGATCTGTTTGAACTGATCGCAAACCATGGTTATCATGATCAGAGCCATCTGATTAAAGATTTTAATCATTTCTTAGGAACCACGCCCCGGAAATTTATCAAAGAAATTGCGGGTAAAGATTTCTGCATTAGCAGACCAGGAAAACACTATTAATTCCGTTTAAATTCGGATAATAAAATTAAACAGGCTCTTGAAAAACAAATGGAGAATCTAAAACAATTGCATTTATCAAAATGTTCTTTGAGAGAGCTTATTTAAAGCAGGCTCCAGATTAGCAGATATTAAATATGGAAAATACAGATCACATGCAGCAATTGATCAGCACTGCAAAAGCTATGGTAGCAAATTTTAAAGGTCTTGTTGCTATAGATGAAAGTGTTTCTACCCTAAACAAGCGTTTTGAACTTGCTGGTATACCACAAACAGAAGAATATAGAAGAGCCTACAGAGAGGTCTTGATTACGACTCCGGGGATTGGTAATTACATCAATGGAGCTATATTATTTGATGAAACTGTCTATCAGAAAACTTTAACAGGTATCCCATTTATGGAGGAACTGAAAAAGGCAGGTGTTATCCCGGGGATCAAACTGGATGAAGGAACAGAAGATCTTGCAGGCTTTCCAAAAGAAAAGGTAACTAAAGGGCTTGATGATCTGGCAGAACGCCTCACAGCTTATGCTAAATTAGGATTGAAATTTGCGAAATGGAGAGGGGTAATTTTAATCGACGGAGAATTACCCTCGGTGGCCTGTATTGTCAGTAATACGCATGCATTGGCCCGTTATGCCGCTGCTTGTCAGCGTGAAGGCATTGTACCGATTGTAGAACCGGAAGTTATTATGGATGGTGACCATACGATAGAACGTTGTGCAGAAGTAACAGAAAGTGTATTGCGGTCTTTATTTAAAGAGCTACACCTCCTTAAAGTTGAATTGGGTGGAGTAATTTTAAAACCCAACATGATTCTTGCCGGTAAAGATGCTCCTCAAAAGTCCTCTCCGGAATTGGTCGCAAAATTAACCGTTAACTGTTTACGGAATGCTGTTCCTGCTACCGTAGCTGGGGTTGCTTTTCTATCCGGCGGTCAGGATCCGGTTACAGCCTCTCTGAATCTAAATGCCATCAATAAAAACTATAAAGCTGAATTGCCGTGGCCGGTTACTTACTCGTTTTCGAGAGCTTTACATCAACCAGCTTTGGAAATCTGGAAAGGTAAAACGGAAAATGTTAAAGCCGCACAGGATTCTTTTTTACAACTGGCAAAAGCAAATAAAGCAGCGAGAGAAGGAGAGTTTAAAAGCTAAAACCGAGGCTGTTTTTCTACCGGAAAATTTGCCTTGAACAACTCTTCCAGGTGTGCAGGATAAAGTGGTTTTTTTAAAAGTTTAACTACATAAGGATTAGCCTCAGCCTTGCGGATATCGCCAAAGTCAAGTGTAGATGACAACATCGCTACGATACAATTATCTTTCAGTTCCGGAGGAAAACGTTTGTAGTTATCCAGAAATTCAAAACCATCCATTTCGGGCATCTGAATATCCAGAAGTATGAGGTTTGGCAATTTCTCCGGTTGGTTGGAGTGTGTATTGAAATAACTGAGGGCCTCTTCTCCTGACTGGCACTGAATGATTTCATCGAATAATTTAGAGATAAAAATGATTTTGGAATTGATTTTCAGGTCGATGATATTATCATCGACCAACATCACTTTTATAGGTTTCTCCAGTTTATTTGGCATTGGGAATAGTGATTTTGAACGTAGTACCATGGTTTAATGAGGAACTGACTGCTATTGTTCCATCAATCTTATTGAGTGCTTCTTTCACTATAAACAACCCTAATCCACTTCCTTTGTTGTTTTTAGCTTTAAAGAACTGGGTAAATATTTTTTCCAGATGTTCGTTAAGAATACCCAGGCCATTGTCTGTAATTGATATTTCGGCCGACAAAAGGTTAGAATCTATAGAGATGTCTACAACTTTATGATGTCCGCTTTCTTTCTGATATTTAATCGCATTCGAAATCAGGTTACCCAATATGACCTCAATTCTGAAAGAATCGCCCATAAACGGATGTGTCTGATTAATATTCAGATTGAATTGGGTATCACGATCACTATAAGCATATAGGTCAATCATTTCATCAACCAGTGTCTTGAAATTGATATCCGAATTCTCTGATATATTCTTGTTGTTTTTATAATATTGCAGTGTTTTCTGGATATAATAATCTAGTTTATTTGAGCAGGATTCTATCAATTCCCAGTATTCTCCGCTCGAATTATAAAGACCTTCCATTTTAACCAGATTGACGATTCCAATCACCGAAACAAGGGGAGCTCTTAATTCATGAGAAATACTATAAATGAACCTGTTTAGCTCATCATTAGTTTTTTCCAGTTCCTTAACTTTATTCCTGAGATCAATTTTGGAACGATAGGCATCATGTGCATTTTTGATAGAATTATGCAATTCCAGATCATTCCATGGTTTTGTAATATATCTATAAATATCACCATGGTTAATGGCATCGGCCAATGCCGCAATATCTGTATAACCAGTAAGGAGTATGCGGATAGGGTCCGGATAAGTAGTAGCAATACTCTTAAAAAACTCTACACCGGTAGTTTCAGGCATTTTCTGATCAGCAATAATTACTTCTACAGGCAGGTTTTCTAATACCTTTAAACCCTCTGCAGCAGAAATTGCTGTGTAAATCTCATATTGTCTCCTAAAACTTGCTTTGAATGCGAGGAGGTTGTTCTCTTCATCATCAATATATAAAACTTTAACAGGCGAGCGAGTCATATTATTGTATGTTTAGAGGCAAGGTAATAATAAATTCTGTACCTATATCGACTTTTGTAACAACATCGATATGGCCTTTATGTTTTTCTATAATGCTGAAAACGATGGAAAGGCCTAAACCAGTTCCTTCTCCGACCTGCTTTGTGGTGAAAAAAGGCTCAAATATTTTCTGTTTGATTTCGTCAGTCATCCCCGAACCGGTGTCCTTAATACTGATTTTTACTTGCTGATCTTCAGACCAGGTTGAAATATAAATATATTCTTCCTGTTTTTGATTTTCTTTGACTTTGAGGGCGTGTATTGCATTGGTAATCAGATTCATGAAAACCTGATTTATCTTGCCTGGCAAGCATTCTACCAAAGGGATTTGCTGTAAATTTTTAACAATATTGATGAAAGGAGGGACCGTACTTCTCAGTAAAACAAGCGTTGATTCCAGGCCTTCGTTTAAGTCTACAGGTTTGGTGTCACTTTCATCCAGTCTGCTGAAATTTTTCAGACTTCTGATAATTTCAGCAGTTCTTTTAGCACCTTCACCGATGCCAGAAAGCAATGAATTAATTTCTGTTTTGATGAAATCAATATCTATTTGCTTTTTAAATCTGTCTATCGCAGTAAGCTGTTCCTGGATATCCCCGGTAGGATCAAGCTCTTCATATTTCTGAATTACATCATATAAATCATTAATATCTAAGCCCAGCGGTTTAATATTTGAAGTCACAAAATTAATAGGATTGTTAATTTCATGAGCGATACCTGCGGTTAATTGACCCAAACCGGCCATTTTCTCTGCATCAACGAGTTGTGACTGCGCTTCTTTTAATTCAGTAAGCGTTAAATTTAAAGTAGCATTTGAGCTTTGTAATTCTTCAGTACGTTTATTGACCTGTATTTCCAGTTCAATATTTTGCTCACGAATCAGTCTCTCATTTTCTTTCGAAATCTGAAGTGCCTGTTCCTGTGATTGTTCCTTATCTTTTCTGTAGATATTGATTTTATCTGCCAGCGCAAAAGATAGTAAGGTAATCTGTATCACCGAACCGATTTCTAAAATGTAAGAAGTAAAAAGGTTGTACTCAATTAAGTTGAAATTCCTTAAGACAAAAATGACAACACACAAGAGAAATATAGTATAGGCAATGAGGAAGAATAGGGCGGGGCGAGAGCCTTTTCTTCTGATGACATTAGCGACGTAAAGGAAATATAAAGAGCCAAATAAAGCTAATGTCTGCAAACATTTAATACTGGTAATATGTTCACCTGAAAGCCACAATCCAAGTGCTATAAAGTAGAGCACGACAAAGATATCTATTCCGATATGTAGTTTTGGCGTTTGTATTTTTGTCTGTAAAAAACGTTTTAAAAACAGTGCTGTAGTTATTCCTGAGAAGAATGGAACCAAAAAAGAGCTGTTTATAGCTAGCCAGGAACTATCTGGCCAGAGAAATTTAAAAGCATATCCCTGGAAAGTAGCCTGGGTAAGGCCTACAAAGAAAATATAGAAGATATAATAGATATAACTTGGATCCTTGATGGTGAACGATATAAACAGGTTATATAAGATCATGATAATGATAATTCCTGCATAAATCCCGAATAGTATATTCTTATTATTATCATTAACCAGTACTACCTTTGGTGTACCCAGGCTTATAGGAAGCTGGATCTGATCTGTAGAACTGATACTGATATAAAATGTTTCTGTCCCGTTTTTTTGAATTTTTACTGGGAAGATGTAGTTGGGGTTATTGACTAGTCTTTCATGAAAGGCTTTAAATTTTCCCAATTTTGAAGAAGCATAAAGTTTAGTATGTTCCAGTCTGTACAAAGTAATACTATCAATTGCAGGCTGCGCAACAACCAGCATTAAATTCTCTACCTGGCTTTGGTTTTGTACTGTAAATTTAACCCATATTTTATCAGCGGTTATGCCCAGGTTAGGAACCTTTTGATT
The DNA here is from genome assembly GCA_014302835.1 of Pedobacter sp. PAMC26386. Classification (GTDB taxonomy): domain Bacteria; phylum Bacteroidota; class Bacteroidia; order Sphingobacteriales; family Sphingobacteriaceae; genus Pedobacter. Next base: position 3,029,102 of record CP060294.1, on the reverse strand, counting down.
GAGATATTCGAATTTACGGCCAATGACCTCATTGATAGTTAATGATTTTGAAGGATCTTTGAAAATGAAAATGCCATTTTCAATCTTGAGAATTTTGTTTTCGTTTTTAAAAATCAGTGTGTTGTCCTGCGTAGCAGAATAGGTTAGTACAGTACCTAATACTAACGCCATGATGATGAAAAATAATTTTTTAAACAGGGTCATGGAGGTTTGGAATATTTAAATTATATTCTAACTGATACATTCCTTTTGGGCCCCTTTCTTCAAAAAGCTGATGCGGATTATCACGAAGAGAAAGGATCTTTTCCCGTTCTGCATCATCAGCATTACTTAAATCAAATGGATTTCTTAATCGCATTGCAGTCGCTACAAGATCGTCTTTCGGATAATAGAAGAGTCCGTTGTTACCCAGTGAAGTTTCAATCACGCATCCTACTCTTTTTCCCATTCTAACTGTCACAGGAGCACACAAAACGAATAAACTTACGATGGGTAGTTTTGCAGCAAGCACTGAGCCAACCCTGGCTAGTACATGACTTCCAATTCCCATACCAGCAACTTCGCGTGAATTCCATAAACCGCATAATTCACAAGTTCCGCCACGCTCATCGTCTGCGTTAATCATGTCATATATCTTTGAATCGTACTTGCCAATCGCTGTAGCAATAGGTAATTCATACTGGTCAGTCTTAATTTGAATCCGTGCACCTCCGTAGACAAATTTGGTTTCTTTGTCTTCCACCAGAATCACCATAGTTTTTGGGTCTTCTACCCAATCCTGTTTATTTGAGGTGATTTGTGTGATACCATAAAGCTCAAGTAATCTTTTGTGGCCGACAATAAATTTTGAGCATGCTTCCGGATCATCCGGAGCTCTGAATGTTCTAATGTGTATCATTGTCTCCGTTTATAGTTTTAATCGTATTAAACTCATCTTTGAATAGATTGTCGAAATCTACAAAGTATCTGCCGGAATCACTAAATTGTTTAAGCAGTATTTTGCGGCTGATGTCCGTAATCATGGCTCCACCTAGTGTAACGGCCGAAGCGAGTTGTGGCCAGCCTACAATGGTTTTGTTCATTTCGCTGACAGATTTCATCATTGCTTCTGATAAATTTTCAAAACCAATAATTTTACCCAAATATCCTATTTTCTCAGGAATGGTTAGGTTATTTAGTCTTTCAGTCAGCTCATCAGGACTTAAAGCTTCCAGTTCAGCTACTTTTCCATGGAATATTGGTCTTTCAGGTTCTAGATCGAAACGTTCTACATCAAGCATTCCTTTATCATTAGTATCCATCACTACTGGGATACCCAATTCTTTGGCCTTAATGCGGGCGAGAATTTTAATGTCAATACCATCACATTCTTCAACCAGGATATCCAGTTTGCCGTTGCCAGTGAAAAATTCATCAATTGTATCTAGCGTGATACCATCTGTAAAACAAATTACATTAATAAACGGATCAAGCTCAGCAATCTGTCTAGCTGCTACAATAGATTTGTTCAGACCAAGATCCTGTACGCTTACCTTAATTCTGTTCATATTGCTGAGCTCTATCTCATCAAAATCGGCCAGGCGCAGTTCTCCGCAGGTCCGTTCCATGGCTAAAGTTAAAGCAATACTCTGACCTACTGATAAGCCAATAATTCCTATCTTTTTTTGTTGAAGGACAGCTATTTCTTCAGGGGTAACTTTATAAACATTTCTGTTAGTTCTTACCTGGGCAAATTCCTTTTCATCTAAAGTGTGCACCAGTTTATTTGACCAAGGGAAATATACCCATACGCCATACTGATCAGCTTCACTTTTCATATGCAGTGCAATGAGTTCTGCGGATTCTTCTTTTGTCAGTTTTTTTTGCGGATTGTTGAGTTTAATTAACTCGGCAAGCTGGCTTAAAATAGTATCGTAAATGGTCAGGTTACGGTTATTTTGGATTAAAGCTTTTAGACTTTCTTCTTCCTCCGGATTGATTAATCTGAAATAAACGGGACGGTATATTGTTGAATGGTCGGGAGCATTAACACTAGAATTAATCTTATCCATTTTTGCTATATTGTGTGAGCTTTTGTGTAAAATTGAGCAATTATTATTTAGAAATAATTTTTATCCGAAATTAGTTTTTTAGAATTTATAAAAGCAATATATTTAACAAAAAAATCCAATAAATAACAATGAATTCCGACACCCCAATTAATGTGCTTTATGTGGATGATGAAGTTCATAATCTTAACTCTTTTAAAGCTGGCTTTAGAAGGAAATTCAACATTTTTACAGCAGAATCTGCAGTAGAGGGACGGAAAGTATTAGAAACTGAACTAATTCATGTAATTATCACCGATCAACGCATGCCAGTTACCACTGGTATTGAATTCCTGGAGTCAATAATTCCTGATTTTCCTGATCCGATTAGAATATTACTGACTGGTTATGCAGATATTAATGCAGTGATTGATGCCATCAACAAAGGTCAGGTTTATAAATATATACAAAAGCCATGGATGGATGAAGATCTGAGGATCAACATTGAAAAAGCTTACGAGATTTATGCCCTAAGAAAAGAAAACAAAGAATTAACTGAAGCATTGCTGGTTGCAAATAAGCAGCTGGAATTTCTGCTCAGACAAAATCTACTTTCTTAACCTATACCAAATGCAAATGGAACCGATCAGGTTCCATTTTTGTATAAAAACAATTAAAGCTCTTTTCTCAGTCTCGCTACAGGGATATTCATTTGCTCTCTGTATTTTGCAACTGTTCTGCGCGCAATATTGTAACCTTGTTCTTTTAAGATTTCGGTTAGCTTCTCATCAGCGAGTGGCTTACGTTTATCTTCATTACCTATACAATCTTCCAGGATTTTTTTTACTTCTTTATTAGAGACCTCTTCACCGCTTTCGGTTTGAATTGCTTCAGAGAAGAAAGATTTTAATAAGAAAGTCCCAAATTCAGTTTGTACATATTTAGAGTTTGCTACCCTTGAAACGGTAGAGATATCCATGTCAATCTTGTCTGCAATATCTTTCAGGATCATTGGACGCATTTTACGTTCATCACCTGTCAGTAAATATTCATACTGATATTGCATAATGGCATTCATTGTTTTTAACAAGGTTTGTTGGCGCTGTTTAATGGCATCAATAAACCATTTAGCAGAATCCAGTTTTTGTTTCACAAATTGTACAGCCTCTTTTAATTTTTTATCTTTCTGTGCAGCCTTATCATAATGCTGGAACATATCGATATAAGAGCGGCTAACTCTTAACTCTGGGGCATTTTTTGAATTCAGTGTCAGAATCAAAACAGAGTCGTTATTTGAAATATGGAAATCAGGAATAACCTGCAATTGCTTGGTTGTTACCTGGTTTGAATCACCAGGTTTAGGGTTTAGACGAAGTATTTCTGCTATGATTTCCTTTAAGTCCTCACTGTTTAAACCTAATGATTTTTCAAGTTTATCATAGTGTTTCCTGGTAAATTCATCCAGATAGTTTTCTACGATTGAGATAGCTTTCAGGATAATAGGATTCTGAGAATCTTTTCTGCGCAATTGTAAAGTCAGACATTCCTGAAGATCTCTTGCTGCAATTCCCGGAGGGTCAAAACTCTGGATCACTTTAAGCATTTCCAGTACATCTTCTTCTTCAACCATTGCATTTTGTGAAAAAGCAAGATCGTCAATCATTGAAGTAATCGGTCTGCGCAGATAACCATCATCATCAAGACTCCCAATAATTTGTTTACCGATAATGAAATCCTGATCTGATAAAGGAACCAGATCCAGCTGCTCCTGAAGACTTTCAAAAAAAGTACTCTCAATAGCTATTGGAGTTTCTTTCTTTTCTTCATCATCATCATTATTGTTGTAAGATGTACTGTAATCGTTCCCGCCATCATCCTGTAAATAATCATCTACATTAAATTCATCAGTACTTTCTTCCTTTGAACCTCCGTCAAAATCATCAGGTGAGTCATTCAAATCATCATATTCTCCTTTAGGCTCTTCGGCGATCATTAAACTTGGATCTTCGAGTGCAGGATTTTCTTCTAATTCTTCTTTTATTCTGGTATCAAGGGAAACAGTAGGTACCTGCAACAGCTTTATAAACTGGATCTGCTGAGGAGATAACTTTTGAAGTAATTTTTGTTGTAAATGTTGTTTAAGCATGTTTTGTAGAAAAGGTGTTATAACCCGTTTCAAAAATAAGCATTTGGTTTAGATATCAATCATAGAGTTAAACGAAATATTGCGTTTGAATGAGTTTTTCCAACAAAAAGCTTTGTTTTTGTAATAAAGTTTATATTTTTATTGATAGTTGAACACCATGAAAAATTAAAATTATGAGTTTTGTAAAAGAATTTAAGGAATTTGCCTTAAAAGGAAATGTAGTCGACCTGGCAGTCGGTGTGATTATTGGAGGGGCATTCGGGAAGATTGTAACCTCTATGGTTAATGATTTAATTATGCCTCCAATCAGCTTATTAATAGGCGATAAGGGCTTTATTAATAATTATCTTCCATTAAACGATAAGGTAAGAGCATTCGTTGCAGCTAATCCTACTGCCTCTTTAGAAGATGCTAAAAAAGCGGGCCCGGTACTTGCCTGGGGTAATTTCGCGACAGAGGTGATAAACTTTGTTATTCTTGCGTTTATTATTTTTCTAATGGTGAAAGCTATCAATAAATTGAAACGTAAACAAGAAGAAGTAGCTGTTGCTGAACCAGTTTCAACGAAAGAGGAAGTATTGTTAGGCGAAATCAGAGACTTACTAAAAACGAAAAATCTGTAGAAATATATAAGATTAATGAAAAAGGCCTTCCTGTAATTTTACGGGTTGGCCTTTTTTTGTTATTTTTTGATCACGTTAGTTATGATAATATAATCGCCCAATATAGTTTGTTTTGTCCAGTCCGGCTCTTCGCTATCTTTGCCTGTAAAACAAGAAATATTGACTGTAGCGAGTTTTGGTGCATATTTTTTAAGCTGGCCCATGATACCAAGGTGTTCATCACTATGGAATCTTCCGTTTACCTGGAGGATCTTTTTCTTCGGATTTAACTGGGCATATTTAGCGATGGACCAGGCCATCGAGGCATCCCATAAGTTTTGGGTCTGATAGATCTTCATTCCTCCCATATCATGTCCGCCCAGGGTTTCAATAAATTTTTCCAGATATCTTCCTGTTGCGGTATCAATAGGTAGGGGTGGAAGAAACACTTTTGAAGCAGCCGGAAAATCATTTAGTTTCTCTAAACCTGAAAAGGTAACGGCGTTACTATACCTGGTTGCTGCATTGGCTCCGATAACTTCTGCTTTATTTTGTTTTGCCAGTTCAATTAATGGCTTGTAATCTTTGTAATTATTCCACGCCCGTGCCTCTTTGATGAAATTCTTTTCAGAAATTACCGAAGCAAGGTATTCATTTATAACAGGTTGCACATCTGTAGCAAACATTTCTAACGATAAAGCTGTGCCTGGGTAGGCTATTATCATTCTGCTGAAAACTTGTGCTTCCAGCAAGTGCCCGATAGAATCATTATGTTCTTCGCCAAAGAAAAGAACATCTGCATTTTTTATATTTTTTACCAGCTCTTCTAAGCTAATGCTCTTCTTTGTTTTTGTTTCAAATATTTTATAGGATTGATTAGTATTTTGAGCAAATAAAACTGTAGGGATCAATACCCACGCAAGGAGGAGGAGTTTCTTTTTCATTTGTATCAATTGTTTTTGAATTGCTCAAAGTAACATATAATTGCTCAAAAAGGTATTATATCATCTTTAGTAGATTAACTCCCTAATTCTAACTGATTTTTCACCAGGTTATAGTATTCGTTTTTTAATTGAATTAATTCCGCATGGCTTCCTTTTTCTACAACTTCTCCGTGCTTTAATACAATAATCTGGTTTGCATTTTTTACAGTTGAAAGTCTATGGGCTATAATCACTACTGTTTTACCTTTAAAAAAGGATTGCAAATTATCATGTATTATTTTTTCATTTTCAGCATCTAGTGCAGAAGTCGCTTCATCAAAAAATATATACCGAGGATTTTTATAGACAGACCTGGCTATAAGCATTCGTTGTTTTTGCCCCCCTGAAATACCATTTCCGGCTTCACCAATTTTGGTGTTGTAGTTTAAGGGAAGATAGTTTATGAAAGAGGATATATTAGCAACTTCAACAGCATGGTCAAGTTTTTTTCGATCGATAATTTTTTCACCTGTGGCAATATTGCGTTCTATGGTATCGGAAAAAATAAAGCCATCCTGCATGACAACTCCACAGTTCTCCCTGATATTTTTGGGAGATAGGTCGAGAATATTGTCCTGATTATAGAATATCGATCCACAGGTTGGTTCGTAGAACCTCAATAGGAGTTTCATCAAAGTTGTTTTACCACTTCCGCTGGCCCCAACAATAGCCGTTACCTTGCCTTCTGGTATAGTGAAATTTATGTCTTTCAGCACAAAAGGTGATTTTGGACCTTCATACTGAAAGGAGAGATTATGGAACGAAATACCTAAGCTACTATCCTTAGAAAGTTTTTTTTGTAATTCGGGATGTTCTTCTGTGGGTTGATTTTGTAATTCATTTAATCTTTCCAGGCTAAGTTTTGCGTCCTGCAAAGATCGAAAAAAACCAGTCAATTGATTAACTGGAGAATTAAGCTGGCCGATGATATAAGATATAGCCAAAAGTTCTCCTAAAGACATACTTCCCTTTACTACAAGTGTGGCTGACAAAAAAGTCACTAAAATATTTTTAGCCTGATTCAGGAATTCAAAACCGGATATCTGAAGCTGATCTACTCTGAGTATACGTATATTAGTTTTAAATAGCTTCTGTTGAATATTAGTCCATTCTTCCCGCTTGAAATCTTCGAACTGATTAAGTTTCAGTTCTGTAACGCCATTAATAATTTCATAAATGCTTTGTTGATTCTCACTTCTTTGTTGAAAACGAAAATAATCTAGAGATTTGCGCTTCTTTAACCAGTAGAATGACCATACTAAAGAAACTGATGTCATAGTTACATAAATTAGCAAGATACTAATACTATAATACCATAGTACTCCGAAAAACACGGCAAAGGTTATCATGGAGAAAAACGTCAGTAAACTTTGGGAGGTAAGAAATTGCTCAATGCGTTCATGATCCTGAATGCGCTGGTTAAAGTCTCCCATCAGTTTGGTATCGAAGAACTTGATTGGCAATTTTAATAACCTTTTTAAAAAGTCAGATATAATCTGGATGTTAATTTTTGTTCCCACAACCATCATGATCCAATTTCGGAAAAGTTCTATAACAAGATTTCCCACAAAGAGGCTGAGCTGCGCTATCAGGATTAGGGTAATCAAACTCATATCCTTTCCGTTTACTCCTTTATCTATGAGATTTTGGTTAAGAAAAGGGAAAATTAGTGTTGACAAAGAGCCTAGTAATAAAAGAAAAAACATTTTCCATATAGAATTTGTAAATGGCTTTAAATAGCTGAAAAGATATTTGATAGTTTTATTTTCCTCATGAGGCGGCTGAAGTTCATCAAATTTTTCAGTAGGACTTAGGAGAAGAACAACACCTTCATCATTATCTGAAAGCCAATGTGACTCGAATTTTTCCTGAGTTAACGTTATAAAACCATATCCTGGATCTGCGATGTGAAATTTAAGTTTTTTTGAAAAAAAATCAACCTGTATTTTTTCCAGGACAACAAAATGATTCTGGTTCCAGTATAGGATAGCTGGTAATGGGATATCCTTATCAGCAAGCCTGGTTATGGAGGCTTTTGTAGCAAACTGTTCCATACCTATGCGTTCGGCCGCTTCACCTATTCCTTGTAGAGATACGCCTTCCCGAGTTATAAAACAGTTATCTCTCAGGTAACTGAGAGAATATTTTTTTCCATAGTGACTTGTCAGCATTGCTAAACAAGCAGGGCCGCAATCCATCTGATCATGTTGAGGAATGAAGTCTATCATTAATTTCTATTCAGATCCTGAATTTTTTCCCTTGCTAATCTGGAATTATAGTATTTATGGAGAAAATGATAGATGATCATTTCGTATTTTCTTTGGTAGGAGAAAAAAAATCGATTAATACTCATATGCATATAGCTTGGAATTAAATGATAGAGATCACTTTGAAGTCCTGCATTGGCTTGAAGGGTGCTGATTCTATCCACAATTGGCTGTATATTTTGCTTTCTTTCGTGTAACAGCGATTTGGTGTTTTCTACCCAATGATCAGTTTCAGTAATTTTACCTTCAAATAAGTCTTTGATTGACTGAGAATGACTTCTATACAAGCCGTTTAAAGACCTCTCTATTTGTACGCTATCTCCAAATTCGAGATAAAATCCTTTAGCCAGTTCTTGAGTCAGCTTGCTTTTTTCGTTTAGGCTTAGCTTGAAATAGTTTAAATAATCGTCAATTGATAACGTGGCAATCATCCATCTTATTCTCTCATATTGATCACCTTCTGAAATACTAAGCAATTTTAAAGCATAATAGCTGTCAACACAAAAAAGGTCCTCACTAGGTATTATTGTCAAACTTTTATATCGTTCCATTTCTCTTTCGTAGGTATCATAAACAATATTATATATTGACCCATTGTTTATACTGTCTTCGAGCGCTATATTTATGGCGGAAATTACATCTTTCCAGTCTGATTCATTGCTAAGATGAAACCGCAGTCTGATATGCATTTCTGGATCCTGGTACCGAATATAAAACCATTTGTCAATTATGGCATTAGATTTTAGATATTCTGTCAAATATAGAATGTCTGTTCTTAAGATATTATCAAGCGTTTTAAGGCCGCCATATATCTTTATATAAACCCATTCGCTTCCTAAAGTAAATCTTCTGTCTAAGGTCTCAGGCTCATTTTTAATTGGGCTGTTTTGTGTTGGTGTTTGGGGCTTAGAAATCTTGCTCACAGGAATAACAATTTCGTTAACGAATTTTTCCTGGCTCTGGTTCTCCATAAAACATTGATCTGAGCCATATAGAAACTCACTTATAACTATTGTTTTACTACTGATAAACTGTCGTTGAAGTATTTCTAAACTCAATTGGTTCGTAAAGTCTATTAGTAGGCGATTATCGCCTTCAATTAATAAAACCTTATTTGGTATGCTATATTTTTTTTGGAATTGTTTTAATGCAGGAATGATGGCTTGCTGATCTATAGTCTCTTTATTTTCATACAATGATTTAATTGTAATATTCCATATCGCTGGCGACAAAATTATTTTTTTGAATGTAACTCTGGGAAGAAAGGGCAGGTCTGAAAAGTTTGCCCAATTCCACATGTAATAAGATTGAGTTCCCTGAAACTGGAGATCACAAAGAAACTTGTATATCGGCAAACTGGCAAATCTAAAATTATGAGCTGTTGTCAGACGAGGTATTACCCTTTTGTTTAATTTCTGTGAACGGAGTATGATTTTTCCATTAGTCACTCGGACCATTAAATCATCTACATTAATCTGTTTTTCTCTAGGTACACTGCCAGCAGTAAGAAAAGGAATTTCAAATTCCCTAAATGCAGGCCTGTTAATTATATTTCCTTGTCTGGACTGAGGCATATGTATGATTTCAGCATAGATTACAGCAGTGTCATTTTCTTCCTTCTTAATACATGCCTTAACATTCTCATAAAGCCGATTGTCCGTATAACAGAACCTTGTGATTATAGCTGATGAAGTGGGGCCGGTAAAAGCATTTAAAATGAAGTTATATTCTCCCTTATCAACTGATTCTGGGCTTCTGGAGGTTATGGTGCCTAAAATATATGCGCTGTCAGCTAATGGGGCTGAAATCGTTTTGTTCTGATTTAAAGAGTTTATATCTTGTTGGGTAATTTCAATACCATGATTACCCATGTGCAACGCATTAAATAACTTTTGTTGAACCATATCATGCAAAAAATCTTTTGAGAAAATCTTGCTGGGTGGGGAAGAGCCTCCGTTAACTTCATTTACGAGAGGGGAAATTCCTGTTGAATGGCTATTGGCATTGCCGTAGCCAATACCATATTCTGTATCCAAAACCTGATTTAACGGTAATTCCTGTCCTTCATAGCGATTTAAAAAAATATCTTTGAATTTTCCAAGGTCATCCGGCTGATTTATCTTCATTGCTAATGCTATTTCAGATATCTGCTGAGTAATTTCGATTAAGATATTCTTATTGATCTGGTTATGCAAAGTGGCTAATGATAGATCAACCTGAAAGAAGTCACCCGAATAATCTAATGCATCAAAGAATACCGAGACTACTTCAGTAACTATTTTTCTTTTTTCGGTGATGAATAAATCTGAAGATAATACACTATCTATTTTATTCAGCTGATTCAGGTATTTGATGATCTCCTGGTCTTTAGTTTTATCCGCTATTGAAGCTATTTTATCTATAACTTCCAGAAGAGCATTTTCACTTGTAGGTGATGATTTTAGATTATGGACCAAAAGCTGGTTATCAATTAACTCTTCTATAAAATTTGCAACTTCTTCTTCAGAAAAATCTTCGGCGTCTAAGCATAGATACAGTTTTTCCCGATTAAGGCCAATATTCGCCTTCTCTAGGATTTCTTGCAGGTATTCAGAATAATCTACACTTGAAAGGCTGTATGTACTTGTCTGTTTTAGCATTTCTGTTTCAAGATAATTGATCTTATCTGCAACACGATACCAACTGGAATTGGGCGTGTACGATAGATGGGGTTTGATTTGTGGGTTCTTTGCAAGTGATTCTATGATTTTATCAAGAAAATCCATATCAAGTCTTGTAAAGGATTTATGCTGATGCCGTTCTCCAACTGTAATTTTTGTCGTTTGTGCTGTAGTTCCCATGGAAGTGCCGGCAAACATACCATAAGGAGTAGCCCGGCTACTTGCTCTAAGTATATATTTCAACAGGGATTGCAGGATACGGTTAGTAGATTTCTCCTCTGTAATTTTTCCTTCGAGCATTTTTTCCATTTCTCTGAATAGAACTGGAGAGGCGATGTAAATAGCTTCTTTAATACCTTTGTTCTGGCAGATTGCTGTAAGTAAGGAAAACAATTCATCATGATTGTTCAATAAATCCTCTGCAGTGTTAATAGATAGGTAAGGGCTTCTAAGTAAATAAAAATCTTCAGGTTGGAGCATAGCTAGATGTTTTAATTTAAAAAAGGTTAAATCATGATAAAATGAGTAGGTTATCCCATTCTAATTCCTCCTGTGCAATTGCTGAAAGGAGGACAAGTCCTACACCAGTAAGTCCTTCCAGTAACTCTCCTGTATTTCCCTTATTATCATAATAATTGGTGTCAATTTCCAATTCTACCCTATCTATTGTTTTTTGTAACCAGTAGTCTCTGCCCTCAAGGTATTCTGATTTTCCTGTTAATTTATAAAATCTGTAATACGCTTGAGTGATACCGGCTGTCCCGTGACAGAATTGTGAATCCTTGATGTAGGTCTGGTCGAAATCCTTTCTTGAGAGTGTTGTTAGCCCAATTTTATTTCCAATATCTGTATAGTGCGCATGACTGAAAAACTTTCCTGCAGTAAGAAATACAAGAGCCAGGTTAATATCTCCGTAACACCAGGCGAGTCTGGTATTGCGCTTTTCTTTATGGTCTGAAAAGATAACTATATCTGAATAGCAATAAATTTTCTTGGAGAAATCCACAGGGCTTATATTTTCTTCTAGGAATTGGAGTGCCTTATGGATTAATATCTTTGCAGGGTTTTCAGTAGCACCTCTTTTTAGTAATTCAATTAGTACGAGTACTATACCGCATAATCCGTGTGATAAACTGAGATTTATTGTGCCTTTTGGATATTCAGGGATCATGATATTAAAGAGGTCGAAATATATACTGCCACTTTCGGTATAGATGGCTTTGGCCGAAAGTTCTCCCAACAAATCATCAATATATTTTTGACTAAATTCTTTATCCTGATTTTTTGATAAGTAGGAGACAGCGCCCAATGCTCCATGTAAAAATTCACTGTCTTCTTTATTTATCATTTCAAGGGCCCATTCATAAATAAGCTTGTCCATTTCTAGGCTTTCTTCAATTTCATAGTCAATAAAACCCTGGACCGATAAATGGTCTAACATAATACCCAGACCAGAAAGACCATAGCTTAAAGTATAACTGCTAAGAGAACTCAAATTATTATCTACTCTATCAATAATGTTTTGAAGAAGCTCTAATGCCCTTTCTTCGGACTTCTCGTCTTTGATTACTTTGTGGTAATAGTAGTGAAAAAGAACTAGGCCAAGATTTCCTGCCGCGAATGAATCTCCGTTAAATATTGCGTATTTGTTTTTTTTCAGACTGCATTCGAACTCAATCGGGAAAATGCATTTATTAATCTTATCCAGTGTGGTTTTGATCCTTGTATCTACACTCATAGTTGTTGAAAAGTTTAAACATTAGCTTTAAGTTGCATTTTTTCTGATAAGAGCTCGATGCCATTTTGCCGGTCTTCAGGATTTAACGCTACATTCATAAAAATGAATTCATCTATATCATATCGCGTTTGGTATTCACATAACGTGTCTTCAAATTTTGAAGGTGAGCCAACAATGTTATCAGCATTGAAGGCGTATGGGTAATCTTCAAAAAGTTTTCTTGCTTTTTGTTCATCTTTGTGGCAACAGCCAGAGAATGCAATAGATACTTTAGGAAATCTATGATGGGCCGAAAAAAAGATTTCCCTGAATTCATGAAGCTGTTCCTTGTGGTAATTTACATCGGCTCCATAGTGAAATATCGATCTTGAAAAGTTTATGCCTTGTGCTGCGATCACTTTTAAGTTTTTATATGAACTAACCAACGCCCATATTTCCGGGCTTTCCCCTTTATAGGGGGGTATGATGATTTGCTGTTCTAAAAGCTCTTCTTCATTATTTAGGTAATTGAGTAATGATAAAAGATTTTGATCAAATACTTTGCTTATGTTATCTCTGCTAAGTCCGGTGTCCATCTGGTCTGGATTCGTGATATTCCGCGAACTATACCCTTTGGCAATGCCTAAATCTATTCTATTTGAAAAAAGGTTGTTCAGTAATTTAAAAGTATAAGCTATCCGGTAGGGAGAATGATTGGCTAACAGGATACCTCCGGTTCCTATTCTGATGTTATTTGTCATACCAGCAATGACTGGTAATAAAACTTCAGGATTTAACCATGGGGATAGCGGATCAAAATTATGATGTTCCGATAACCAGAACCTATTGTATCCTAATTCTTCAGCTTTGCAGGCATAATCAATTAAATCTTCAATAATTGATATGCTATTTATGTGCGCAGCTCTGACACCAAAATCTAGTAATCCAATTTTTATCATAAAAAATATAAGTTAAAGGAGGTGGTATCCAGATTGTAGAAATTAAGAATTTGCCTTGTCTTTATTCATGAAAAAGCAGCGAGATAATTAAATTATCCCGCTGCTCAATAATTAAAACTAGCAACAAGCAGTATTTGCGTATGAACAACAATTACTACCTGCAACAGCTACATCTGGCTTAGTTGGTTCTACAGTGCCTGAGGCTGCTGCTCTTGCCGTACCACCAGCAATAGCTCTCATTTGTTCTGCATTAATTTTTGAAAGTGTTTCTTTGTTAAGAGATAACCCTTTTTTCTGGAATTTGATTTGCTTTTTCATAATTTTTTGATCTAAGTTTTTAAATAAAAAATGATAATTACAGCTTTTTTAGGTGGTGCAGGCACCCTTCCAATGTAATACCCAGGAAGCAGGTACTCGGCTTGATAGATTAAGTAGGCCTCCCTAAACTATTTCTGCCGCTTTCTCGCGAAAAAGAAGTTTGTAATTTATATTCTTATAAATTCTAACATTTTTAATTATAATCTACCTTTATTCTCGTTTCCCTGTTGTACTTTCCTTGTATTGAAATTGGTTCTATTCTTAAATGTGTAGGTAAACATTAATGAAGCCATACGTGTAATGCGTTTTTGATAAAACCTGAAATCAAAATTTTTATAGTAGGAAATATTACTGTCTCGTTGTGTGTTAAAAACATCATCGCAACTTAATCGAATAATTCCTGCTCCTTTCCAGATACTCTTTTGTAAAGCAAGGTCTAATTCGTATTGTTTTGCAAGTTCAACAACCTGATATTGGCTTTTACTCGTAAAATCATGTGTTATATCTAAGAAAAATGTCTTTGAAAACTTTGCCTGTGTGCTTATCGTATTGTAAAATGAAAATCTGTTTTGTTTACTACTGCCCGACTTAAAGTCGTAATTCATGACACCTATCGAAATGTTGGAGTATAACCATTTCGTTATATCTCCATGATAGGAATAATCAATCCCTATATTTCTCGATTTCCCAAAATTTTGAGGTCTGTAATAGCTCACATTGTTTTCTGTGGAGTAGATGCCAGCTATCAAATCGTTTGTTAGGTTACAAAAAATAGAGAAAGATTGGTTTTTCTGTTGGTAAGTGAAATCTAATTTGTTTGTGTATTGTGGCTTTAAATCGGGGTTTCCCAGTTGATAGAGAAAGTCATTCTGCTTAATCACAAAGGGACTGAGGTCTCTAAAGCTTGGCCGCTGAATTCTACGTGAATAACTGAATGAAAGACTTTGATCCTGTTTGATTTCATACCCGTAATACAGATTTGGAAACCAATCAAAATAGCTTTTATTAATATTTAAGCTGTTGATATAGTCCGTTCCTTTGAGTTTGGTGTATTCTGTTCTTAATCCTAATTTGATGCTATTTTTTTTATCAAATTGTTTTGAAACCGAGGCATAACCGGCTAAAATAGTCTCATCATTTTTGAAATTTTGGTTACCTGAGTTTAGAGGTTTCCACTCGTTCTCAAATATGTAATTGTACAATTGGTTATTTCGTGATACTCTTGATAATTTAATACCAGTTGTTAGTTCCCAGCTGTTTTCAAGTTTTTGCACCAAGTCAGTTTGTAAATTGTAAAAATTGGATTTGGCATTGGTTAGAAAACGATTGTAATTATCTTGCAAAGTGCCAAAGGTGTACCGTGTATCTACTTCATTTCGGTTATGCAAGTCATTGTTCCCCACATCCCCAATAAATTTCAGCTTGCTACCAATGCTGTCAAGTTTATAGGTGTAGTTTAAAGTTGCATTCCAAAAAATGGTTTTGTTATAGTACAGGGACTTGTTAGTAGACGTTGCGTTTAACTGGGGTTCAAAAATATTTAGAATTTCTAAACCATTTCGATCTGTTTTATTATTGGAGAAATATCCTTCGGCACCAATCTCACTTCTTTTATTAGGATAAAAAACTATTCCAGCTATGGCGTTAAGATTTCTATTACGGTTCTCTGTTTCTCCGCCATTTTCATTTCTACCATCAAAATCATAAAAACGTGTAGTAGAATTATACTTTGATAAATTACTGTAGTCGCTATAACTTATTTTGCTGTAGATATTCCATTTTTCTGAGCCGAACTGATTATTGATACTACCAAAATTGGTGGAGTGGTTTTTATCCCTGTAAGTGTATGAACTTTGTAGGGTGGATTGAAAGCCTGTGGGAACCTTTTTAAGAACAATATTAATTACCCCTCCGCTGTTTGATGCGTCAGTTTCGGCAGAGCCAACTGTTTGTATTTCTATTTTTTTAATGTTTTCTGAGCGCAGGCTTCTTAAATAGCCAGAAAGTTCTTCTCCGGAAAGTGTCATCTTACGTCCATTAACCAGAACTAAAACGCTACTATTTCTTAGCAGAATATCTCCTTCTGGATTAATTCTCAATTTTGGACTGCGCTTTAATACCTCAAGTCCGTTATAACCATTTTTCAAAGGGCTATTTTCAACATTGAAAATGAGTTTATCTTGCTGTTGGGTGATGATTCCTTTATTTCCTTGAATCACTACGGTTTCCAGATTAATTGCTTTGTCTATCTGAAGTACTCCCAAGTCTGTGTCGTGGTCTAATGTGATGTCTTTTGTCAATAAGACGCTTCCAAATTGAAGGACTTTAAATTGGTATGAGTTTTTTTTTACTTGAATTTTAAAGTATCCTAAGGTGTCCGAAAAAATGCTTTTTATTTTGGCACTATGATCAGCATATAGGGCTGTCTCGACATATTCCAGAGGACGGCCACTTTGATCAACGATCTTACCACTAAGAGTTACTTCCTGAGCACTGGTATTAATAATAGCTGATAACGAAATAAAAAGCATAATCCAGGCAGTTTTAGACATATTAGTGTTAATTGTTGCGCTTTTTAATGGTAATTTTTTTTTCTATTAAAACATGATGATATATATAAATATAAAATTGTTTTTATGTAAAACATAATAAATAATTTAAAATTTTTATATTTTGCTGAAATGTGTCTTTATGCGTCGTTTTTTGCATGAAAAACTAATCCGTTTTTTTTATATTAATCTGGTTATCAGTAATAAATTTTGTATTTCGGTTGTGATTTTGTTCTTAATTCAGTTGTGTTATGGGTTGTTTCGTTTAGGTAAACAATTGCGTTCAGCTTTTGATTACTTTGAAAGATAATAACTCAGTTGTTTATCTTTTGAAAAATCAGGAGGGAACATAGGCTGGTGGTGTCTGCCCAGAATCAGTAATTTATTCACCGGTGAAAAAATGTTGTTCACCGGGGTTTTACAGCCATATGGAAGATCCCTGTTTAACAATTCTTATTTAAGCCTTAATTTTGGTGTATAATAAATGGTAATAAAGGTTATGGAAAATCATAAATATAAAAATCGTTCGAGCAGAATCTGGAGCGGTTTGATTCTTTTAATTATAGGATCTGTTTTTTTACTCAGGAATTTTGGAATTGATATTCCGAATTGGATCTTTACCTGGCCCACCTTATTAATTCTAATCGGTTTAATGATTGGTTTTAAACGTAATTTTAATGGTGGCGGCTGGCTGGTGATGGTATTGGTTGGAGGATATTTTACCGTTCAGAATATAGTTGATATAAATATGTCACAATATTATATCGGAGCAGGGTTAATTGTTTTAGGACTGTTTGTGATCTTTAAACCAAAAAGAGTCAATAGATGTGATTGGGATCAGAAGTTTGAGAAATTTCAGTGGACAGATTATAGGCATCGTCCATTTGGTCCTTACACTGACCCTAGAGACCCTCGGGCTAACCCAGTAGATCCACAGGCTAATCCAGAAGGTTCACAGACTAACCCATCTGGTAATCCGGTTACAGATCCCTATACAAGAACTTACGGCAATGAAAATGATTTTATTGATTCTGTAAATGTGTTTGGAGGTAGTAAACGACAGGTTTATTCTAAGAACTTTAAAGGTGGAGATATCGTTTCTGTTTTTGGAGGATGCGAACTTGATTTGACACAGGCTGATTTTCAGGACAATGTGTCGATAGAAATTGTCGCCATTTTTGGTGGTGTTAAATTGATCATTCCTCCAACATGGGTAGTGAAATCGGAGGTGACCCCAATATTTGGCGGTCTGGATGACAAACGTTCAATTAACCCAGCCACCAGCGAGCCTCTGAAAATAATTACAATAAATGGAGTAGCTTTATTTGGTGGTGTAAGCATTAGTAACTACTAAATAATAAGTTGTGACCGATAATCCTCTGTTAACTAGAAAATCACAAAAGACAGCAGCTATACTCTTTGTAGCCTGGACGGCTGCGTTTATACTGCTGTTTTTTTATACCCTGAATTTTAATTGGTATGTGTCTGTTGCAGATAGTTTGATTACAAATACCCTTTTAGCCGCTTCTTGTTTAATTATTAGTGTGATGCTGCGATTTTATCAGCCGAAGGATGAAATCGTGTTATTCGTGATTGTGCTGGCTATTGCTCTGGCTGTTTTAATTAGTTTAATCGGCAGATTTCTATTAAGCCACATCTTTGTGCACGATCATACCTATGTGAACTTTCTGAATTTTTCGCTCGTATTCAGGTTTATTGTGGTTTTTGTTTTCCTGGCCTGGTGTGCATTTGTAAATATATTGTGGTATCGTCTGGAAGAACAATCTGAGATGAAGGAACGTCTTTTTACCGCGCAAAACCTGGCCAGAGAAGCAGAGTTAAACAAACTGAGACACCAGTTGCAACCCCGTTTTTTATTCAATAGCTTAAATTCGGTTTATGCATTAACTATTGTGAATCCGAAAGAAGCAGGTACAATGATTACGAAACTAGCCTCTTTTTTAAGAGGTACCCTGAAAAGGGATGATGAAGTTTGGGTAACTGTGGCAGAAGAAATGGAATATGTCCAGCTGTACCTCGATATTGAAAAAGTAAGATTTAGTCATCGGTTAAATCTGGATATCACGATTGATGAGCATACCCTTAATCTTTCTTTGCCCGGAACATTATTACAGCCTATTGTGGAGAACGCAATCAAATTCGGGTTATACAATACTTCAGCAGCTATCTTGATTTCTCTTACTGTAAAGGCAGAGAATAATATGTTGACTATCAGTGTCAGGAACCCTTATGATCCGGAAATGAAAGCTACAGGAGGGACTGGTTTTGGACTGACTGCGATCCGTAGAAGGCTATATCTTCTTTTTGCAGATAGTACACTTTTACAGACGGCTACTACGGAAGATAATTTTTATATTACTACGCTTAAAATACCACAAAAACTATGATACGCACTATCCTTATTGATGATGAGCCGCTGGCACGGGATGTTGTAAAACATTATCTCAAAAATTTTCCTGAAGTGGAGATCGTTGCCGAATGTAATGATGGCTTTGAAGGACTTAAAGCAATTGCTGCTTTTAGCCCTGATTTCATTTTTTTGGATATACAAATGCCTAAAATCAATGGTTTTGAAATGCTCGAACTGGTAGAAAACCGACCAGCTGTGATTTTTACCACTGCATTTGATGAATTTGCTATCAAAGCTTTTGAAGTAAACGCGGTTGATTATTTATTGAAACCAATAGAGCAGGTGCGTTTTGAACAGGCTATGCAGCGGCTGCCTGCCAAACTAAAACAACCTGAACTTACCCATGAATTACTGGAAACAGCAGCATTGAGCCCTGCACAGCACAATAGGGTAGTGGTTAAAAGTAATGGAGTCATTAAAATTATTGCAGTTACAGATATTCATTACCTGGAGGCTGATGATGATCATGTTAAATTAAGTACAACAGAAGGGATCTTTTATAAAAATAAGACCATGAGTTTCTTTGAAAAAACACTGGATAGTGAACAATTTATCCGGATTCACAGGTCATATTTAATAAATTTAGACCAGGTGACTAAAATAGAGTTGAAAGAAAAAGATAGTTATATTGTACTTTTGAAGTCCGATATCTGGTTGCCTGTCAGCAAAACCGGGTATATTAAACTCAAGGCTTCATTGGGTTTATAAATAAAAATGCAAACACATGCTGCATGTATTTGCATTTAAGAAAAAATCGCATTATATTTGCACCTCTCAATTAAAAAATAATAGTTAAGATATCATACAGTTATGAAAAGAACATTCCAACCTTCGCAAAGAAAGAGAAGAAACAAACACGGCTTCCGCGAAAGAATGGCTACAGCAAACGGTAGAAGAGTATTAGCTTCTCGTCGTGCAAAAGGAAGAAGAAAATTATCAGTTTCTGACGAACGTCGTCACAAAGCATAATTTTGATTGCAGCACTTTAGGTGCTGGCAGATCTTTGTTCTGCAAAATCTGCAATCAAAAACATGAAAAATTTTACCAAAGAAGAACGGTTATGCAGCAGGAAATTATTAGACCTGCTATTTAAGAACGGTTCTTCTTTTTTAGTATATCCATTTCGGGTTTCCTATTTGTTTGTGCCGGAGAAAAATGCTTTCCCTGTGCAGGTAGTAGTGAATGTATCTAAAAAAAGATTCAAGCGCGCGCATGACAGGAACCTGATCAAGCGCAGAATACGTGAAGCTTACAGATTACAAAAGTCGTCGACCCTTTATCCCTTATTAAATCATCCTGATCAATTGTTACTACTTTCCCTTCAGTTTGTGGGAAAAGAACATTATGAGCAGGCATTTTTTGAAAAGAAGCTTGCTAATGCTTTAAAAAAGCTGATCTTAACGGTTGAATCTGTTGCGGATTTACCAGTGATTAAACCGGATGCCGATGAAACTGATTAAGCAAATTATCGGCTGGTTCTTTTTAGCATTAATTAAATTTTACCAGTTGTTTCTTTCACCACTTTTGGGCGCCAGTTGTCGTTTTACGCCGACCTGTTCTCAATACGGGGTAGAAGCAATTAAAAAACATGGCCCATTTAAGGGAGGCTGGTTAACGTTGAAACGCATTGGACGTTGTCATCCATGGGGTAAACACGGACATGATCCTGTTCCATAAGTGCTATTCTCTTAAATTTTAATCTACTATATTTGCCTTAATGGTTACGATACTTCAACTAGAAACAGCTACGCAGGTATGCTCTGCTGCAATATCTGTCAATGGAGAGACAATTGCACTAAAAGAACTTGCTGCTCAGAATATTCATGCGGGCAGCCTGACCTTGTTTATCCAGGAAGTCATGGGAAAAGCGGGACTTTCTTATGCAGATCTTGACGCGGTAGCCGTGAGTAAAGGACCGGGTTCTTATACCGGGCTGAGAATTGGGGTATCTACAGCGAAGGGACTTTGTTTTGCACTCGATAAGCCTTTAATAGGGGTGGATACGTTGAAAATGATGGCTAAGGGATTTTTACAGGCCAATGAAAATTATGCAGGTCTGGTATGCCCGATGATTGATGCGCGCAGAATGGAAGTTTTTACTGGATTATATAATTCTGAGCTAACTGAAGTGCTGCCTGTTGAAGCTAAAATAATTGATGAAACTTCATACCAGGAACAGTTAAAGAATCAGTTAATTACTTTTATTGGTGATGGTGCTATGAAGTGCAGCGGGACGATCCTTTCTCCGAATACCACATTTTCTGACCTTAATTTTAATTCTGCGATTAACATGAGCAGTTTGGCTTATGCAGCCTTTACTGCCGCTGATTTTGAAGATGTAGCGTATTTTGAGCCTTATTATCTAAAAGATTTCATTATTACACAGGCGAAAAAGAAAGTCTGATTATTTGTTCAGGAGTTCTGATTGTTGGTTTTGTAAGATACCGCTTATTTTTTCTTTTTAAAGATCCCGAAGAGCTTACTGAAAAAGCCTTTTTCATCTGCGTCACCGCCAACTCCTGGCATATAACTGCTGTTTTGCGGATGTTCCACTGTATAACCGAATTTAATACCAACTCCCATATATACAGAAGCCCCGGCATAACTGCCATTATTAGTTGTATTAGCCTTTTGGTTATAGGCCGCAGATTTCAAGACGTTGTCACTGCCTAAGAAGAATTCGAAATTCGGAGTCTGGTATTTTGCCTGCGTCCCTAACATCATAAAACCATTCAGGTTATAGATAGGAGATAAGCTTACTGAAAACTCATTGTAAGCGAAATTGTTTACGAGTGCAATATCCCCGCCTTTATTCCAAAGGTTTTTTGATACGATAAAATTGGGTGTATAGAAATCGAATCTTTTGGAGAGCAGGAAATCCGCTTTAGCATTGGTTGCGGTATAGAACCCTTTCTGCTGATCATTGTTAGTGAACTGATCTTCAAATCTCGTTTGTAAATTTTGGCCAGGAGACGCATCGTTAACCACAATCTCTCCATTAGGAACAAACATTGTATGCGATTGATTATTCCATTTGATAAAACCTAGATCCTTAATACTTCCTATTAAAAAGAAACCAGTTTTTGAAGTATAAGTCGTACCAAAACCGACGGATAAGCCTGGGTTTTTGAAATTCGGAACCAGTGTATTTGCATCCAGTTCTTTTGCTCGCAAGAAGTTGGACTTGTAAGTGCCACTAAATCCTATAGTTCTCTGATTGTCTGCTCCACCATTGAAATCAAGATAGGAATCGGTGATATTAATTTTATTATAAGTGATTCCGCTGAGTAAACTTAATTTGACTCCGAAAGCCAGTTGTTTATCAAAATTTTCTCTGTAAGTCATACTAAACTGATGATAAGACTGGCTGTATCCATTTCCGTCAAACGGAGCAATCAGGTTATCTTTAAATCGTCTGAAATCATTGGCTGCAACTAGTGTCTCGTTGGTATAGTCGGCAAAGGCATCTGAGCGTACCTGCCACGAGAAACCAAGTTCCTTATGGTATTTATAAGACTGGAAGATTCTGAAAGTAAAAAGATAGACATTTGAACTTTGATAACCTTGATTTCTGGCGTTATTGCCAATTGGAATACCAGAAGTTTCGAATTTATTACCATTGATATAGTTTCTCAAACTATAGTTTGAATCCCCTTTATTTGCTCCGTTTAATCCGAAATACGGAAGTAAGAAATTAGAGGCATACTGGCGGGAAGAATCTAATACAAATGCTTTTTGAGCAGGGTTTTCAAAAGCATCAAATAATGTTTTGGTATTAAACAATCCATATTGTTGCGCCTTGATCTGTGTAGATAAAACTAAAAAAAGACTCAGTATAAGGTATTTTTTTGCCATAAGCTGGAAACTAAGTTAAATATGGTAATTAAATAAATAGTTAGCTACTATTTAAGTGTTAAATTTTCAAGTGTATCTGGAAATGATACAGGAATAGTATTGATCAAAAGATTAGTTTGAAAGGTTCCTTTATCTCCATTCAGCTGATAAATTAAAGAAGTAAATGTTTCTAATCCTTGTTTTTTGATGAAATGATTATAATAAGGAGTAAAGATGGTTCTTCTGACCAGATCTGAGGAGTTTTTACGGTTGACATAATAGGTAATACTTGCCGTTTTTGAAATCTGGCTGTATACATTGATATAATCCGGGGTGTTAATCAGTAATTTGTTTGCATGGTAATCATTTAAAAATGACTGGAGCGCACCAGGCTGATTGGAAAAAACCATATAATTATCAATTATTGTATAATATGGTTTGATATATGGCTTAAAAGGCTCTCCAAAATAACAATATAAAAGACCAGATTTTTTGAATCTTTTAATATCCGGGTTATAATTATCGCTCATATCCAGTAAAAGCTGTCTTACCTTGTCGCCATTGGTTAAATTGATTGCAGCTATATTTTCAGCAGATTTCAGCTGAAAAGTGAGAAGCTGATCTTTAAAATAAACAGGAAAAATTTCTTCTGCATTCAAATGATACTCCTCGTTGAAGGATTTGATTGTGTTTTTGATCTTCTGATCTTCTTTGTTGACTAAAAACCAGCTATTCAGTGCTTTTCTCCAGTCTTTATAAGCTGCAAGTGAATATAAACGGAAACTTGCTGTGTTTTCTGGTAAGAGGTTATCTATACTGTTTTTTTGTGGCGTCAGATTTGCAAATAAGCGAAGATAACTTTTGTCATCATTCAGCTGGGAACTTCCATTAAAGAATAATCTCTCTTTACTGAAGTTGTAATTTAATGTCGCAAATGAGTTCTGATGATTCAACACAGATAAGCTTCCACTTAATTGTCCTGGCAATACGGATTTCAACAGGGCTGGTATTTTATTGAAGTCGATATACAAGTTCCCCAAACTATTTTGAGTGAACCTATTGCCTGATTTGATATAAGCGGTAAATTGGTGATTTTCTTTGTTTTGTACTGCCGTTTTTGCTGCTTTCAACGGGCCGGTACTGTTAGATAACAGCACTAAATTTTTATCTATGTTCAGATAAAAAGTGGCGCTATCATTTAATACCAATTTCATGAAACTGTCTTCAGCGGTGACGGCAACCCCATTTGATTTAAGTGCATTCAAGAGTTTTGGTTTATCGAGTTCGTCGTTTAGCTGGGTACTGATGAGGTAGTCTATCTCTTTTTTTTGACCGGCCGAGAAGCTAATATAAATATTTCTCTTGCCAATCAATTTACTCACCGCAGGATTAGTAGTGAATTTGTTTTTCAACAGGCTGAGCTGATTGAACTTATCTTGTCCCATCAGTTTTTGGAAAAAATTCTGTCCTTTCAGAATGTCAAATACACTTTTTTCATTCTGGATACAGAAAACCAAGCCAGAATTTGCTGTAGCCGAATATAAGCTGATTTCTTTAGCGGTAGTTTCCTGATTTAGTTTGGAAAAGTACAGGTATGCCATACCCACAATTGCTGCGAATAGAGTAAAGAGGGTGAGGTATATCTTTTTCATTGTATGTAAGCGTCTATTTTAATTGATCAATTGAAACGAACGCTATGCAAATTTAAGGTAATTGTTGATCATTACAGGATATATTATTTATTAAAAGGGGAGGACTGTTAATCAGCTGTGGCACTGAATGACCTGATGTCAGA
Source organism: Pedobacter sp. PAMC26386 (assembly GCA_014302835.1). Classification (GTDB taxonomy): domain Bacteria; phylum Bacteroidota; class Bacteroidia; order Sphingobacteriales; family Sphingobacteriaceae; genus Pedobacter. Next base: position 3,004,814 of record CP060294.1, on the reverse strand, counting down.
ACCACATAAATGCGAGATGAACAGCAATTGAGTTCCGTGCTAAAAACACCTTGAATAATCATTAAAAGGGCTTTGAAAGGGGGTTGGAAGGACTACAGTCCTATCAAGGCCCTACCAAGGTCCTTCCAACCCCCTTTCAACCTCCTTTCAACAGGCTTCACATACCTTTTAAGGTGGTTTTTCTAATGGGTATTTTGTCTTAAAAAAGCGCTAGCCTTAAGCAACGAAAATTGGTTTGACTGGAGAGGAATCCGGGTGCAAAATAAATTATTACAAATAGAAGTAACAAAAATGCATTTAGGTTGCTTAATTTTGTCTGGCTGGATTTAAGACGAAATGAATGAATAGACGAATAATATTGACGGCTTCTTTTTTTGGAGCAATAGCGGTTATACTGGGTGCATTTGGTGCACATGGTTTAAAAAATGTAATTCTTGCAGATCAGCTGGCGATCTGGACTAAGGGAATTGAGTATCAGTTTTATCATACTTTCGCGCTGTTGTTTCTATCTACCTTTGCAAGGTTCAGAAATAAACTGGTTGATATTGCCTATTACTGTTTCACTGTTGGAATTATACTTTTTTCCGGATCACTCTACCTGCTGGCTACCCGTGAGGTGCTACAGTTAAGCTGGGTAAACATAGTGGGTCCGATTACTCCGCTGGGGGGATTATTATTAGTTGCAGGCTGGATTTTTCTTTTTTTCGCTGCATTAAAAAACAGATAAATGCAGGAATTTAATGATATTGATTTTACGGAGAGAGATACACTGTTTGTAGAGGTTATTTTACCTCTTTCTCTTTCAAAAAACTATATCTACCGTGTTCCGTTTGACTTGAATGAGCAAACTGCCGTTGGAAAAAGAGTAATTGTACAGTTTGGGAAAAGTAAGATCTATACTGCACTGATTAAAACCATCAGTCAGATGGCACCGGCTTTGTATCAGGCGAAGTATATTATAGATGTGATCGATGAATATCCTGTTGTCAACAGCCGGCAATTGCAGTTCTGGGATTGGATAACAGAATACTACCTGTGTAATGAAGGTGAAGTGATGTCTGCCGCGCTTCCTGCGGGATTAAAGCTGGCTAGTGAGACCATTATTATTTTGCGTGAAGAAATCTCTCTGGACGATCTTGAAATCACAGATAAAGAGCAGATTCTGATTGCTGCTCTGGAAAAACAAAAACGATTAACTGTAGATCAGATCTCCAAATTACTAGGACAGAAAACTGTATTTCCATTAATCAGGTCCCTTTTAGATAAAGAGATCATCTATATCGCAGAAGAAGTCCTAGAAAAATATAAGCCCTTATTAAAATCATACATTACCCTGAATCCATTTTATCAGGAAGAAGGAAACTTTAAACACCTTTTTGAAGTGCTGGAGCGGGCACCGAAGCAGCTTGATGCTTTACTAACATATATCAAATTGTCCAAAACCGGAATTGAGATCTCCAGACAGCAGTTGCTGGAAGAAAGCAGCTGTGGACAGGCGGCTTTGAAATCACTATTAGACAAGGAGATCTTCTTCTTGAAAAAGAAAGTGGTGAGCCGCTTGAATGATGAATCTGATGACATGATTCTTAATTTTAAGCTTAGTGCTGCTCAAAGTGTAGCCCTACAAAGAATTGAAACTGAATTTCAGACTAAAGACGTTGTTTTATTACATGGAATAACGGCTTCCGGTAAAACCCAGGTTTATATCAAACTGATAGAGCAGGCAATTGAAAAAGGGGGGCAGGTTTTGTTTTTGCTTCCGGAAATTGCGCTGACAACTCAGATTGTTGAAAGAATAAAACGATATTTTGGAGACGCAATTGGGGTATATCATTCCAAATTTAATGACAACGAAAGGGTAGAAATCTGGAACAATGTGATGAACGGTAAGTATAAGATTGTTCTTGGCGCGCGTTCTGCTGTGTTTTTACCATTTAAAGATTTAAAACTGATTGTGGTTGATGAAGAGCATGAATCTTCCTATAAACAAAATGAACCAGCGCCAAGATACCAGGCAAGGGATGCAGCTGTTTACCTGGCGCACCTGCATCAATCAAAAATTATATTAGGATCGGCTACACCATCAATAGAAAGTTATTACAATGCCCAGAATCATAAATATGGTTTAGTGACGCTTAATGAAAGGTTTGGAGGGGTAGAACTCCCTATTCAGGAGGTTGTTGGTATTGCCGAAGAAACCAAGAAGAAGAAAATGGTTTCTTATTTCTCCAGCGTATTAATTGATGATATTACTGCAACGCTGGAAAGAAAAGAACAAGTTATTCTTTTTCAGAACCGCAGAGGTTATGCGACAATTCTAATCTGTAAAACCTGTGGTTTTGCACCTAAATGTGTGAACTGTGATGTCAGTCTTACTTTTCATAAAAGTAGTGGGAAATTACATTGCCACTATTGTGGATACCATGAAAGCAGCATGAACATTTGTCCTGCATGTGGTTCAGTTCATATAGAGCAAAAAGGTTTTGGAACTGAACGGGTAGAAGAGGAACTCAGCCTGATTTTTCCGGAAGTAAAAATTGCCAGGCTGGATGTAGACAGTACCCGGACCAAAAATAGTCTCCAGAAGATTATTGGTGATTTTCAGGAAAAGAAAACTGATATCCTGATCGGAACACAAATGGTGGCTAAGGGACTCGATTTTGATAACGTGACACTGATTGGTGTGATCAATGCTGATACTTTGCTGAATTACCCGGATTTCAGAGCTTTTGAGCGTAGTTTTCAATTGTTAGCACAGGTTGCGGGGCGTGCGGGCCGGAGAGATAAACGGGGTAAGGTTTGTATCCAGGCTTATGATGCTGATCACCGGATTATTAAACAAGTGGTTGATAATAATTATCTTGAAATGTATAACGATGAAATTGCTGAACGTAAACAATTTCATTATCCGCCTTTCACTAGGCTGATCTTTATCAATGTCAAACACAAAGACTCCAATCTATTAAATGCAGCGTCAGCACGTTTTGCCTCGATGCTGAGAGTACAGCTGGGTAGCAGGGTATTAGGGCCCGAACAACCATTAGTGTCCCGGATTAGAAATTATTATATCAAACAACTGATCATTAAATCAGATAAAGCAACGGCCATTCATAAAGTTAAGGCTGTGCTGAAACAAACAATTGCAGATTTTAATGCTGAAAACACTTATAAGGGAGTAATTATCCAGATTGACGTAGATCCTTATTAAATTATAATCCATTTCCCAAATGAATTTGCAGGCCAATAGTGATTGGGGTAAACAGGAATTCTTTTTTATGTTCGGAATTGAGTGTCATTAAAGCAGATTGGTCCAGCATCCTGGTTTGTGTACGTAAGCTGGAATAATAAAATTCAATACTGGCTTCGGCAAAGATCGAGATCAGCTCAATAGGGGTAATCCTTAATCCCAGGGATGGAGACAGTGTCAAACCGTTTTTAGTAGCTTCGATCTGTGAGGTTGAAGAAATGGTCTTTTTAAGATCTATGAAATTCTGGAAACCATTAAAACGGTTGTACCTATATCCGATATCAAATGCAAAATAGGGTTGTATGCGAGAGTAGTTGAAGCTTTTTTCAAAACCAAGCTTAGCACTGTAGTCTGTTACTTTGCCTTTATCGAGTTCACAATTAGTGCAGTTATCTTGAAATTCTATCGATTGATTAACAAAACTTCCGCTTAGACGATAACTGATCTGGCGATCGTTCACTTTAAATATCCCACCCTTGAAACTGGTGTTGATATATTTTATCGGATTCTGGTTCGATATTCTTGGCAGCTGCATTATACTGAATGCATTCACTCCTACACTGTAAAGACTGTTGACCTGTGAGTGTGCATTAAAAGCTAGAATAGAAACCAGTAACAGAAAGAGCGTTGTCTGTTTCATAAGTCCATATTTATCATTTAGTTACATAAAAATATGTAATATTTGATAGACTAATCAAAAGCATCCTGAAATTTACATAATTGTATTATATTGATAATTTTTGTTTATTTTTTGAAATTAGATTGCTGTTTCGTGTTTAAATGGTGAAATAATTTACTTATCGTTTAATGCCTGTAAACGCTCGTTGTGATTTGATCTGTTGTGTTTTACGGTACTTAACTTAAATTCTTCGAATTAAAATCTTAAAAATCGGTTCCAAAGAAGTATTTTTGAAATCAATGGCGTATAAGTTTGTAGATAATTATAGGGAAAGAGGAGCGAGGAAGAAATTGGTTGAGCATCTTAAATCAAGAAGCATTGCGGATGACCGTGTTCTGGATGCAATTGGCAAAGTGCCAAGACATTTTTTCTTCGATGAAACGTTCTGGAACCAGGCCTATAAGGATATTGCTTTCCCCATTGGTGATGGACAAACTATTTCTCAGCCTTATACTGTGGCTTATCAAAGTGAACTGCTGCATATCAGCAAAGGTGATAAAGTACTGGAAATTGGAACTGGGTCGGGCTACCAGACTTGTATTCTAATGGAACTCGGAGCTGAGGTCTTTACGATTGAAAGACAGGAAAGTATTTATAAGCATACGCTGAAGGTATTACCTGGAATGGGATATAACGCACATTTCTTTTTTGGCGACGGTTCTATGGGGATTGCCGACCATGCACCTTATCATAAGATTATTGTAACGGCCGGGGCACCATTTGTACCTGAAATCTTGTTAAAACAGCTTAAAATTGGTGGAATCCTGGTGATCCCGGTAGGTAATGAGCATTCTCAAACTATGGTTACTGTAATTCGCGTTAGTGAAACAGAATATGAAAAGTTCGAACTGGATACTTTCAGATTTGTACCACTGGTAGGAGACCAGGCCTGGTAATTTAGCCTTTCATTGCCCGGTCCATTTCACGTTTAGATTCACGGTCTTTGATACTATCTCTTTTATCAAAATCTTTCTTCCCTTGTGCTAATGCAATTTCTATTTTTGCAAAACCCCTCTCATTGGTGAAAATGCGCAACGGAACAATGGTGTACCCCTTTTCTTCACTTCTGAATTTCAGTTTTTTCAATTCCTTTTTTTGCAGTAACAGTACCCGGTCACGTTTAATATCATGGTGATGGAAAGAACTGTGGCTATATTCTGAGATGTGAAGATTTCTAACGTATAATATATTACCAATGAACATGCAAAAGGCATCGGTCATATTGGCTTTTCCTTGTCTGATTGCTTTGATTTCTGTCCCTAATAAAGCCAGGCCAGCATTGTATTTGTCAACAACATGGTAATCGAAGTATGCTCTTTTATTTTTTATTTGAATATCGTTCGTCATAGAATCAGCTAATATCAGAAAGAATTGCCGATTTACTGCAATTCTTTCTGAATTTTACAATGTATTCAGGTTTATCTGACTACTAAGACCGGAATAGTTATTTTATGTCTTACCGCTTCGACGGTTGTCCCAAATATCAGATCTTTTAATCCTTTGTGGCCATGCGCGCCCATGACCAGTAATTGTAAATCGTTGGCTTTGGTGATTTCTGCAATTGCACGGGGTGCACCTCCAAAACCGATATGAGGGATGCCATGATAACCAAGGTTGGCCAGGTTCTGACCATACTTCTTCAGGTTTTCTGCATCACTCATAGTCTCATGATCCCGCGTATCCTCTCCATGGTAGCGTGCACCTGCAGTTTCTACAATATGAATTAAATGATAATCTGCTTTTTTTCCACCCTGAATCAGCGCATGCCTGATCGTATTCAAATCGTTTTTAGAAAAGTCTACGGTAATGCCTATCCGGGTATAATGGATCTGAGAAATGGTATCGATATCCAACGCATCTCCATGTGGAATGTTTTTGTCCAGTTTAGTTTGTGCATTGAATATCGGGTAAATGAAAACATACAGGAGCAGCAGACCAATCAGAATAGCCACGGGTATAATGAGCGCATAGAGATACCACCCATTTGTAGTGCTTGCCCATCCTGAAATCTCTTCAATAACCAGTTTAATATTCAGCGCAACAATAACGGCGGCACTGATCCATGCTAATATTTTGACCCATAATTTGATCGCGAAGCCTTTCATTTCTTTCTTGTCTGAAGTGAAATGGATTAATGGGATAACTGCAAAACCGAGTTGTAAACTCAAGACAACCTGGCTCAGGATAAGTAATCCACTCAATGCGTCATTGCCAAAATACAAGATCGTGAAAAAAGCTGGAATGATTGCCAGTAAACGGGTAATTAAACGACGTAACCAGGGTTGAATTCTGAGATTTAAGTGTCCTTCCATTACAATTTGTCCTGCCAGCGTACCTGTAATCGTTGAACTTTGTCCGGCTGCAATCAATGCAATGGCAAAAAGGCTGGGGGCAACCCCGCCAAAAATATGGCCAAGTAATTTGTAAGCATCCTGGATTTCTGCAACCTCATGTAGTCCATTTTTATAAAAAGCAGCAGCGGCAAGAATCAGAATAGCTGCGTTGACAAAAAAAGCTAGATTCAGCGCAACTGCTGTATCAATAAAATTGAACTTTATGGCTTCTTTAATTCCTTTATCGTCCCGTTCAAATTTTCTGGTTTGAACCAGGGAGGAATGCAGGTAAAGATTATGCGGCATTACTGTTGCCCCAATAATTCCAATAGCAATGTACAGTGCTTCTCCCGATAATACGGAAGGTTCTAGTCCTTTGACAATTGATTTTAAAGAGGGTTCAACAATAAACATCTCTACTAAGAAGGAGATTCCAACAATGAAAACCATAGAGACAATGAATACTTCCATTCTACGCATGCCTTTATTCATCAGGAACAAGAGTAGTACGGTATCAAAAATTGTAATACTGATCCCCCAGATTAATGGTAAGCCGAAAAGTAAGTTTAAGCCAATAGCCATACCGATAATTTCGGCCAGATCGCAGGCAACGATTGCAGTTTGTGCTAAGCCAAATAATGGAATATTTACCCACTTAGGATAGGCATTTCGTGAAGCTTGTGCTAGGTCTAAACCTCTTACAATACCTAGTCTTGCACTTAAAGTCTGTAATAATAGAGCGATTAAGTTTGACATCAGTAATACCCAGATCAATTGGTAGCCAAATTTGCTACCTCCGGCAAGATCGGTTGCCCAGTTTCCAGGGTCCATATAACCTACGCTGACCAGGTAGGCTGGGCCTATAAATGACAATATCCTTCTCCACCCGGTACGTTTACCTGTATCTACACTTTGATGTACTTCACTTAATGATTCTGTATTCTTCATTAGCTAAAAATTCTTTTAATTATTGATGCAGCTTTTTTTTATGTAATGTTCTAGTATTTAGATGGTTTCTTGTAAATTAACAAGGATGTGCTGAGCTACTTTTTTACTTACATTAAGCTGTTTTGTATTCATCAGCAGTTCTACTGAGCCATCATAATCTGTAATACCGGTTATTTCTATCTCTACCCCTATGGTTAACCCTAGTTTTTGCAGATGGATTAAAAATGGGGAAGAGTGGTCACTTACGCCAATAATGATCCCGGTTTTACCTTGGGGCATTTCATGGAGATGTATGTTTACAGAGGGCTCAAAATTTCCGTCCCTATCCGGGATGGGGTCACCATGAGGATCCCGTTTAGGGAAACCCAGAAAATCGTCTAACCGCTCTACTAAGATTGGTGAATTGATATGTTCCAGTTCTTCTGCTATATCATGAACTTCATCCCATCTGAATTTGAGTTTATCGACCAAAAAGACTTCCCATAGGCGATGCTTCCTAATCACTTTGATTGCAGTCGCCTTTCCTTTTTCAGTCAGTGTTACTCCCTGATATTTAATATAATCAATTAATTGTTTATCTGCCAGCTTTTTAAGCATGTCAGTGACTGACGCGGCTTTGGTGTTCATCCCGTTTGCAATAGCGTTGGTTTGTACAGTACCGGTGTCTGCCTGGGATAAATGATAAATGATTTTAAGGTAATTCTCTTCGGTAAATGAATGCATTATATCGACCTAATTATAAATTTAGATAAATCTAAAAATTTTATATAGAATAATGCCTAATTTTTATGTTTATTTTTAGAATTAAATTTGGTAAATAAGGTGTTCTTATTCTACCTTTGGGTTCAAGATCGGAAAAATGGCAGCAGAATTAGATAAGATAGATTTTAAAATACTTAAACTTTTACAGGAGAATGGTAGAATCACCAATTTGCTTTTATCGCAGGAAATTGGGTTGTCGCCAGCACCTACGCTGGAGAGAGTAAGAAAACTGGAGATGTCCGGTTTCATCAAAAGTTACCACGCGTTGGTAGATGAAGAGAAATTAGGCTTGGGAATCAAAACCTTTATCCAGGTACAACTTGATTTCCATAAGAATAATACAATTCAGATATTCCTCGATGAGGTAAATCAGATTAAAGAAATTACGGAATGTCATCATGTAACGGGGCAGGCGGATTTTCTTTTAAAAGTATATGTGAGTGATATTAAAGCTTACGAACGATTAATTATGGACAAAATCAGTAAAATCAGCGTAGTGAAGACTTTTCAGACTATGATGATTATGTCGACGACTAAGAAGGAGCCGATCGTCCCGCTAGAGTATTAAACTATTTGCAGGTTTGCCTCACTGGATTTAGAGCCTGTTTAGAATTTAGAGCCCTTTTAGATTTGTGCTTTGTAAATCTAAAAGGGCTCTGATATGAATTAGCTGATTTGCCAGTTAATTGGCTTTTTTCCTTCAGCAATCAGAATTTCGTTTGTTTTTGAGAAGTGCTTACAGCCGAAGAACCCGGTATAAGCTGAAAAGGGAGAAGGGTGAGCTGATTTTAGAACCGTATGTTTTGTCTCGTCAATCAGCACTGCTTTTTGCTGCGCAAATTTACCCCACAATAAAAATATGAGTCCGGTTTTTTGTTCAGAAAGCTGACCGATGGCCTGATCTGTAAATGCTTCCCAGCCTTTACCCTGGTGGGAGCCTGGTTCGCGTGCGCCTACGGTCAGTGATGCATTGAGTAATAAAACACCTTCATCTGCCCATTGGATAAGATGACCATGGTCTGGTGTTTTAAATCCTTCAATATCTGTTGTAAGCTCCTTGTAGATGTTTTTTAAGGATGGAGGGGGTGTCACCCCTTTTTGCACAGAGAAAGAAAGACCATGTGCCTGGCCATCTCCATGATAAGGGTCCTGACCCAGAATGACTACTTTAACTTTGTCAAATGGGGTATGATTAAAGGCGGTGAAAATATCTGCTCCTTTAGGGTAAACAATCTTTCCTGTTTCTTTTTCCTGTAAAAGAAAAGCTTTCAGATTTTTCATGTATTCCTTCTCAAATTCAGGTTCCAGGACGTTTAACCAGCCTGGTTCTAATGCTGCTGACATGCTTTATAATTTATTTAGTGATTTCAACCAGGTCTTCTTCCAGGGTAACCAGTGGCCACTCTGTAATCCGACCTATTTCTTTCTCGTTTGCGGTAATGACGAAGGTGGGAATCCGGTCAATTTTCAATTGGTCAACGAGGCCGTTCTCTGCTTTTTTATTTTCGTCAACAAAAATCAGGGTGATGTTGTTCTCTGCGACGCCGGCCTCATCAAGAATTTTGTAAAAATGAGGAACTTGTAATCTGCTGTCCCCGCACCAGTTACCCATTACTATAATTACTTTTTTATCCCGGAGTGAGGATTTTAATTTTTGTGTGGCATCAAGATTAGGCTGATAAGCAGGATATTCTAAATCGTACTTCTCTTTCATTGCCGGAGATTCCATTAGTTTATCGCGGGCAGATACATTTGGCATTTGTTATTTCTCCTTTAATTTAAAATTTCTAAACCTTTAATCATTGCCGGACAACGACCTGTTGAAGGTTTGAACAAAGATAAGGATCAAAAATCGATAAAATATGTTTAAAAACTGCTTATAAATTCTTATAACTTCTTTTAAATTAAATCTGATTTTTGGTATATAAACACGATATTTGCACGAAATAATTAAAAATAGATATGCCAAACATAGTAAGACTTATCGCAGCGTTTGTGGTATTGGGGGGTGCGGTAGCACTTATGATTTTCGGTTTTTGGGGCTGGGGAATTTTAGCTGTACTGATTAGTATATTAATCGTTGCAACTTTTTTCTACAACGAAAACATGTTGCTTGCACAATGGTTCTTACGTAAAGACGATATGCCTAAAGCAGAACGTTTTTTAAATAGAATTACGAATTATGAAACTCAGCTGATCAGACCTCAGCATGGTTATTACCAATTATTGATTGGTTTAATTGAATCGAGAAAAGCACCAATGCAATCTGAAAAATACTTCAAGAAAGCTTTAGCATTAGGAATGCAGATGGATCATAACATTGCATTAGCTAAATTAAGTTTAGCTGGTATTTCAATGGGTAAACGTAATAAAAGAGAAGCTCAGATGTATTTGACGGAAGCGAAAAAAGCGGATAAGAACAAATTACTAGCAGATCAGATTAAACAGATGAAAGACCAGTTGGGCATGCTTGATAAGCAGCAACAGGTAAGATATAGATAGTTAATAAGGAATTAACATTGTAATAAATAAAAAAGCCACAGATCATGTGGCTTTTTTTATTTATCGCTCAGACAGTCAAAATTCTCAACTGTTCCGTGTTCACCTCTGCTGATAATATCATCTTCAAGGTATTCTTTTTTTCTACTGAAAAATAATTGTTCAGATTGAATTCTTTTGATAAGCTGACGGATCAGGGACAGATCAAAGGCATCTTTACTTAATTTTATGCAGTATTCGTTTTCAGTTATCTCAAGACTTGAATTATTCATAACATTCAATATTTATTGTTTGTTAAAAATAGAAAAGGCTTGCTGAAAATCATCATAGCAAGCCTTTAAGTTTTTGTTATTATTATGTTAAGAGAACCAGGCGGTTACGTCTTCTTTCGATGGCATAGCCAGTTCCAGTTTTAACTTTTTACGCATGCCGCCTAAATCATTAAATATCTTGTTTGCATTTGCTCCTGCTAAATCTTCTACAGTATTAAAGCCCATCTTTCTGATCACCTGAACCCATTCTGCCGGGATACCTGCATTCACAAAATCTTCATCTGTGGTTACTTTGGCTTTTTTCTCTGGTCTCATTTGAGGGAAGAAAAGAACTTCCTGTATCGTAGACTGGTTTGTCATGAGCATCACCAAACGGTCAATACCAATACCTAAACCTGAAGTTGGCGGCATACCGTATTCCAGTGCGCGGATAAAGTCATCATCCATCGCCATCGCTTCATCATCACCTCTTGCAGCCAGTTTCAACTGATCTTCAAAACGTTCTTTCTGATCAATTGGATCGTTCAGCTCTGTATAAGCATTCGCGATTTCTTTACCCATTACAAAAAGTTCGAATCTTTCTACTAATCCTTCTGATGTACGGTGCTTTTTAGCCAGCGGGGTCATCTCAATAGGATAATCAGTAATGTAAGTAGGCTGAATTAAATTAGCTTCTACTTTTTCACTGAATAACTCATCAATCAGTTTTCCACGACCCATTGAAGGATCAATCTCTATATTCAGGCTTTTGCAGGTTTCTTTCAACTGCTCTTCTGTCATTGCTGAAACGTCGATCCCTGTAAACTTCTGTATAGATTCATACATAGTCAGTTTCTCGTACGGGCCTGCAAAATTAATCTCATGTTCACCAACTTTAACAACTGGTTTGCCATGTGTCGCGATAGCTACTTTTTCCAGGCAGGTTTCTACCATACCCATCATCCAGATATAATCTTTGTAAGCTACATAGATTTCCATCGAGGTGAATTCCGGGTTATGTGTACGGTCCATTCCTTCATTTCTGAACATTTTTCCGAACTCATATACACCGTCAAAACCAGCAACAATCAGTCTCTTTAAATACAGCTCATTTGCAATTCTCAGATATAAAGGCATATCCAGTGTATTATGATGTGTATTAAACGGACGTGCTGCAGCACCACCATGAATAGGTTGCAGGATAGGTGTTTCCACTTCCATCCAGCCTTCCTGATCAAAGTAAGCTCTCATGGTATTGATTACCTTAGAACGGGTGATGAAGATCTGTTTAAAGTCAGGATTTACGGTTAGATCTACATAACGTTGTCTGTATCTCATTTCCGGATCAGTAAAGCCATCAAAAATGTTTCCGTCTTCGTCACGTTTCACGATAGGAAGAGGTTTCAATGATTTTGAAAGTAATTTGAATTCAGTAACATGCACGGAGATTTCTCCAGTCTGCGTAGTGAAAACAAAACCTTTAATCCCAATGAAATCACCCAGATCAAGCAGCTTTTTGAAAATAGTGTTATAAAGGGTTTTATCCTCATCAGGACAAAGTTCGTCTCTCTTTAAATAAACCTGGATACGGCCGGAAGCATCTTGTATTTCTACAAAAGCTGCACTACCCATAATACGGCGGGTCATAATTCTGCCTGCAAAACTTACATTCTGATAAGCATCCTTATTGTTTTCGTAATTAGCCAGTATATCGGCTGCATTTGTATTGATTTCATATCCTTCAGGTGGATATGGATCAATTCCCAGTTCACGTAACTGAACTAACGCATTTCTGCGCAGTATTTCTAATTCTGATAATCCTGTACTCATATATGTTATTATATTCGGCTCTCACCGGATAAGCTCTTGATTGGTCTGCAATTGAATGCTATATTCAATTGCTTTGCAAAAATAGTAAATTAGAGCCTGTTTTTTTAGAAAATTCTAGGTGCCTGTTTAAATGACCTCTAATCGGCTTCAACGGACTCTGTATATAACTCATTGATGGCTTCAGCGTAGATTTTTTCGACCACTTTGCGCTTTATTTTCATAGTAGGAGTGATCTCACCATCTTCGATACTGAATGGGTTTCTTTTAATCCTGAAATTCTTAATACGTTCAAATTTTGATAACTCATTTGATAGCTTTCTGATATCCTGGTCAATCCAGTCAATAATTTCTGGTTCGTTGATAAAAATATCTGGTTGTAAAAAGAAAGCATCCGGCAAGTTGAACTTTTCCTGCAAACTTTCGCGGTTAGGGATAATAATTGCAGTCAGATATTCTCTTTTGTCTCCAATTAAAAACAGAGAATCTATTTTAAGACTTTTCAGGTAAATGTTTTCTACTGGCGTAGGATATACATTTTTCCCGTAAGCATTCACAATCATGTTTTTTAAACGGTCTGTAATCTGAAGATTACCTTTATAGAAACGGCCGATATCACCAGTATGGAACCAGTTGTTTTTATCGATTGCTTCTGCTGTTTCTGCTGGTTTATTGAAATATCCCTGCATGACGCAATGGCCACGTACTATAATTTCGCCTTCGGCACATTCAAAATCCGGATTAAATGATTCATGGGTCTGAATACTAACCATTTCTTTGGTCTCGATATTTTGTATGGCTACTTCTATACCGGGAATGATCCGGCCTACGGTTCCGTAAACTTGTCTGTCATATTCTGTTACGGCCATAACCGGAGAGGTTTCTGTCAAACCAAATCCTTCAAGGATTTTAATACCAAGATTACCGAAGAATTCACCTACGTTTTTAGGAAGGGCTGCACCACCAGAAATCATGAATTTTAATCTTCCGCCTGTTTTTTCTTTAATCTTACTGAATACTAGTTTTTCTGCAATTCGCTTTTCTATGGATAAAAATACACCAGGGTTTTTCCCCGCTTCAATTTTGTGACGGTAGTTCTGACCGGTTTCCAATGCCCACAAGAATATTTTAGCTTTTAAGCCGCCTTCGGCAGTCCCGCTTTTAATAGCTTTATCGTGGATGCGTTCTAATAGTCGTGGTACGCAGCTCATTACGGTCGGTCTGATTTCTGCCATGTTTTTGGCTAATAATTCCAGACTTTGTGCATAAGCAATTTTACATCCCTGGGCACAGCATACATGATAAGTTGCCGTTCTTTCAAAGACATGAGATAAGGGAAGAAAAGATAAAAATACGTCAGTTTCGTCAATGATCGGAATCTGCTGAAGACAAACTTTTACGTTTTCTACGAAATTACTATGAGAAAGCATCACTCCTTTAGGTGTGCCGGTAGTACCTGAGGTATAGATTAAAGAAGAGGTATCAGATGGACGTAACAATGATCTGGCTTCTTTGATTTTAACCTGGTAAGTGGATACTAGTTCTTTTCCTTGTTTTAAAAGGTCCTCAAAACTGATAATGATTTTATTCAGATCTTCTGGAACAGTGGTTTTATTGTATTCTGCAAAAGCAGGAATGATGTATTGTAAGTGTCTGCAGTTATCTGCGATTTTAAGTATCTTTTTGTAAAGGAATGGATTGCCTACCAGCAGGGATTTTATTCCCGAATCGTTGATGATATATTCGACTTCCTGTTCAGATAGAGTGGGGTAAATGGAAACATTAATTGCACCGATTTGTTGAATACCCTGATCATAGTAAACATAATCTGGTCCATTCTCGATCATCAGACCCATTCTGTCACCTTTAGCTACTCCTTTTGATAAAAAAAATGCGGCTACTGCATCTGCATAATCCAGGGTTTGCTTAAATGAGATATTCTCCCACTCGTTGTTTTTTTTGTGGATTAAGAAAGTTTCTTCGGGTTTGTGAATGTTTTCTACTACGTTTCTTAATAAGCTGGGAACCGTAGACGATTCGTTAAATGAGACCATATTTATTTTTTTGCGAGGGCAATAATAAAGTTTTTTACATTAATAATAGAATACGTGTGCTATAAACAATTGGAATACAGTAAATGTTTCGGGTGTATTTGATTAACTATTTGTTTAAGACGTATTTTAAATTATCAAAAAATCTTTGCACCAAACGTCGGTCATTTGTAATGATTTCTGCCGTACCTTTAGCCTCTGCTCTAAAATCTAATTGTTTTCCATAATTAGTTTTTAACTGATCGGGAAAATTAACAAGAATCATATAAGTATCAACGGTACTATTATTCTCTGTTTTAGTAATATTGGTTGTTAAGGATATGGAATTTACCCTTCCTTTTATAGATCCGTATTCCATAAATGGAAAGTTATCTAGTTTTACGATTACTTCTTGTCCAACTTTGATCTTTCCTGAGCCACCAGCTGGCAAGGAAACTTGGCCGAAAGCTTTGTCTTCTTTAGCAATAATAGTAAAAACCGGTTCTCCATTTGAAATAAATTGATTATCAGTGTAAAATTTCAAAAATTGTACTTTGCCTGAAAATGGGGATCTGAAAATGTATTTCTGCTCCCAGCTTTTAACATTATCAACTAAATCATTAAAAGATGAAATTACTGCCATGCGTAGCTCTATTTGTTTTTCGGGTTTCTGGACTGATAGCTCTTGCCTTTTAC
Source organism: Pedobacter sp. PAMC26386 (assembly GCA_014302835.1). Lineage (GTDB taxonomy): Bacteria > Bacteroidota > Bacteroidia > Sphingobacteriales > Sphingobacteriaceae > Pedobacter. The sequence continues at coordinate 2,989,542 of CP060294.1, read as the reverse complement.
CATCAGTTTGTTGTTCAGATTGTTTTGCATTAATCATATTATTTAATGAAAACTGGTAGCTGTCTTTAGCAGCGATGTAACTAAGGTTTGTCTTATCAAATTCAGATTCACTAATTATCCTTTTTATGAAAAGTGAAGAATCACGTTTATAAGACTTGTAAATATATTTTAAATTATTAATACTCATCTCAATACGCTTTTCAGCTGAAATAATAGCCTTTTTTTGTTCGGATTGCAGGATGCTTAAATTAGAATCTTGTTTATCCATTAGTTTATTGTCCTTGTAGTTAATGTAGTTTTGCAGGCTATTGACAAAAGAGTAATATTTTATGTTTAAGTCACCCATTGAAAAATTTGGGGGCAATTTTGCGAAAATGCGTGTGATGGTATCTGCGTTGGGATTGTAATCTTTGAGTATGTGCTCTATCAAAAGGACATTTTCTAGCTGCGTAGGATTTTCAATATAAGCTATTACCTGTCCTTCTTTGATTTGATCCATAGATTTTACACCATTTAGCTTTAACTTACCGCTACTATTCGCTATTAACTTTAAAGGCGCATTATTTGCATTAATTACAATTTGACCTGTTATTACATCGGGATATCTAACCAACCAGCCAAAAACAAGAAGGAGTACGAATATAAATGCTACTATTAGACTTACCCAAAAGCCAAACTTTGTAGGCATACGCTCTATAATATCTTGTACTTGTTCTGTTCGCTGGCTTAAATAATATTTTTTTTCTTCTTTCATTTGTCTGTAGTCAATTAGTTGGAAACCCGGAATACTTTTTAAGTATTTTCAGAAAGTATAGTGAGATTTGGGACATCGACCGTTGCCAGCTCCATTTGTGACTGAACTAATTGATAGTATCTACCCTTATTTTGCATTAAATTATCGTGATTTCCAATTTCAACAACCATTCCGCTTTGCATAACAACAATCTGATCTGCTTTGCGTATAGTGCTTAAGCGATGGGCAACAACAATAACAGTTTTATCCTTAAAGACATCATCAAGTGCATTCACTATTTTCTGTTCATTTAAGGTATCTAATGAGTTCGTTGCTTCATCAAAAAATAAATAGTCAGGATTTTTATATAAAACTCTGGCAATTAATACACGTTGTTTTTGTCCGCCATTGTTTTAAACTGATATTGTTTACATTCATATTACCAATTTGTATGTCTCCATAGGAAGGCTTGTATAATCTTAATAGTAGTTTAAGTAAAGTTGACTTACCACAGCCGCTATCACCTACAATTGCTGTTACTTTTCTTTCTGGAATCAATAACCGTATACTTTTTAATATTACTGGACCGGTTGGTGTATATTGGAAAGATACATTTTTAAGAATAAGGCTCTTGTTTTCTGGTAATTCTATCGTGTTTGACCCTACATTTTCGTGTTCATCCTCTAATTGATGGATTTCATTTAGACGAAGGAAGCTTATCTGAGCAAATTGAAATGAAATGATAAATTGTACAACTGGTGCGTTAAGCATGCCAATAATGAATTGAGTAGAAATCATTACACCAAAGGTCATTTCGCCTTTTATTACAGCTTTGGCACAGAAAAAAGTAATAAAAATATTTTTTAAGTTATCTATGAATTGCGCACCTAAATTCTGTGTGTTTGTAACGTTTAGTACTCTTAGATTGACTTCGTATAATCTGGCCTGAATATCTTCCCATTTCCATCGTTTGGATTTTTCATAGTTATTGATTTTGATATCCTGTATTGTGCCAATTGTCTCTACCCAGTAACTTTGGTTTTTACTAACCAATTCAAAATATTCCCAATCTAGTTTCTCCCTTACTTTTTTTAAAAAAACATGACCCACAACACATAGAATATACTTCCAGTTAAAAATATTCCGAAAATCAAGGTATTATAGATGAAGAGTATGACACCAAAAACAAAAAAGGTTAAAGTGGAAAAAATCATGTTGAGCGAGTTGTTCATGATAAAACTTCGGATACGTTCATGATCTTGTGCCCTTTGTAAAATATCTCCGGTCTGCTTATTCTCAAAGAAAGTAATAGGTAATAGCATTAGCTTAATGAGATAGTCTGATATTAAGGCAATGTTTATCCTTGATGTGATATGAAGTAGTATCCAATCCCGGACAATATTTGAAAGGAGAATACTGATGTAAATTGCAACATTGGCAATAAGTACGATATTGATGAAATTCAAGTCGTGTGTCTGGATGCCAACATCAATAACCGATTTAGCAATGAAAGGCAAAAATCCTTGAAGAATTGTAACAAGTAGCATGACAACAAACAAGTTTACAAAGCTCTTTTTATAAGGGGTGAAATAGCTTAAAAAGTGTTCGAGTGTTTTTCTTCGGTCCCTTTTTTCATTAGGTTGGCGTTGATAAAAATCTGCCTGAGGTTCTATGGCCATTAGAACTCCCTTTTTTAGCCCCTTTTCTATCCATTTATTGGCAAATTCGTGAACAGTAAATTTGATATATCCTCTTGCAGGATCTGAAACGTAAATATATTTTGGCGTTACTTTATAAACAACAATAAAATGGCTATCATTCCAGTGAACAATTACTGGTAAAGGTATTTTGACCAGTAAATCTTCAATGCTACATTTTAAGGATAAAGTGCGTAAACCAATACCCTCAGCAGCCTGACTTAAATCTAAAAAAGACACCCCTTCTTTAGTTATTCCACATTTATCTCTTAAATATTGTAATGAGTAAAATTTACCATAAAATTTGGCAATCATTTTCAAACAGGCAGGGCCGCAGTCCGTGGTGACCCTCTGTCTGTCTGAAGGGAATTTTTTTAAGGTCGTAGATATTAGGTAGAGGGCTGCGAAAATATAGTTATTTATATGATAATTATTTTATTTTAATTGTTATTATAATACCTTTAGCTGCTGCGTTAATATACGCAGTCTAAAAACTACAAACTATGAAAAATACATTGAGAAATTTGTCATTTGATGAATTGGAGGGGGGAGATGGAAGTCTTAGGAAATGGTTCTAAAAGAAGTATTCTAGGAGGAAGAGAGATGCCTCAGGAGCAAATAGCAGATACGCCTAATACTTTTGTAGGAGGTACTGGTGGTGGATATAATAGTGATGGTAGGAATAGCGGTTTTACTAATGGGTATGGGTTAGGGGGATTTACTGTGACTGGGAGAACCCCATCAATGGACAATAGTTCAGCTGCTAATCCGAGTGGAAATGATGGATCTACAGGTAGTTCGAGTTATTCTCCTAGAAGTGATTCTGGTGGGGGGTATTTATTTGATAATCAGATTTATAAAAGTATTTCTGGTGATTCTTACGCGAAAATTTCTTTTAATGGTGGTCAAACTTGGACCAATCAAGCGTTGGTACAAGTTAACACAGGGACCCCTGGGTGGCAAAGTGCATTGAATGCACTTTTAGGAGTTGGAGAGGTTGCTATTGGGGCCCTTGGAGCTATAGAAAGTGGGGGAGTAACCACCTTTTTAATAATTTATGGAAGTACGCGTATAGCAACGAATTTTGCAGATCTTCTTAAGCCTGGGGCTGGAGCATCTAATTTGGTTGCGTTGATTGGTCGTGGATTCAATGGAGCGACAGGTGAGAAATATGGTGCATTAATTAATGATGGAGTAACTGCTGTTATAAGTGGTGGAGCAGTTGCGGGTGCTTATTTCATGTTAGACGCTGCTAATTCAACTTATTCTGCATATCAATATAGTGGCCTTAGGTAAATTATGCATTATTTCGATATAAACCCTAATGGCATATTCTTTCTTGAAAAATTCACCATTAAAATCAAGAAAAGTTTATTTGTTATTGTGCCAATAATGTTTGGTTTACTAGGTATAGTAGTATTTGTAAATTCTTTATCTACTCCATCCGGAGAAAAAGGCTATTTAGTTAGTGCATTTGTAGGCACTGCAATTATTGTGAAAATATTTATTATTAGAGGGATACAGCTTTTGTCTATCGTAAAACATACGATTAAGGAAATTAAATTAACAAACGACGAGGTGGTTTTTGTTTGTTCTAAAGGATTGAGAGGAAAAGAATACAATTTTGAAACTACATTAGATAAGATTCTTATTTGTGAAGAATTAAATCCTATGAAGACGTTTAAAGATGAAAAAGTCTTCGCCGTTAAATTCGATGGTATTAAAAAACTATATTTTGTTCCCTCATTTTGGAATAATCAAGATGAAATAATACAATTGTTAAAACCAAAATATGTACAATAAAATAAAAACTATAACTGTTTTACTATTATTTGTCTGTTTTAACTTGTCAGCACAGACTGAAAGTTTGGTAAATGGGAAATATATCAATAAGACAATTGGATGGAACATGGAGGTGCCAGAAGGGTGGCATGTAGAGACTGCTAATGATAAGGCAGAATTACTTAAACATTTAGAAAAAACTGCAAATCATAAACTTAATGGCTCTGCTGCAACTCAATTGATAAGCTTTAACAAAGGGGATAAGACAGGTCCAATGTTCAGGAGTATGATTGAGGATAGTGTGTCATTAGCAAAGAAGGGTGTCAGGACACTAGATGATCTCAGTAATAATATAGTAATGATATTGAAAAAAACGTATTCAACAACAAAAATGGATACGAAAGTTCTGAATTTGAAGGTTGATTCGCAGGATTTCAAATCAATAGTATATACTAAGGAGGGCTTTGCCGGTGTAAATCAAACATTATTGGCTTATAGAAATGGTTATCTATTTACTATGACCTGGTTTTTTGATAAGGCTGATGATAAAGCGGCGATTGAAAAAGCTGTTTTAAGTTCAACATTTAAATAAAAAATAAGACTAGGATTAAGAATATTGTTAAAAAGAAAAAGCTCCTTTTGGAGCTTTCATATTAGAGCCTGTTTAAATTTATCATCTAAATTTTAAACAGGCTCTTAAATTTAATTATTTTAATCTTTTAATTTAATGGTTGATCCCCTGCTTTAGAAGCATCTTCAATTAAGTATGGATAATCGGCTTTCATAACGAGTTACTACATATATTTTTTGAATTTCTGATTTGATGTCTTTAATATCATTAATCCCAGAACCAAGCTCGATTCTAATATCATTAATTCCCGTTTCTAATGTTTCCATGGTTGAAACTGAATTACCTTGCAATAAGTCTGTTTTTTTGTTGAGTAATGAAAGTTGTTATCAATTTTTTGAAAACCAATGTTAATGGTTTCGGACAATGAGGCAACTGATTCTTCTAGTTTAATTATCCCAACTTCCATTTTTAATTAAGTTGTAGTTAATGTAAATACAGTTATCATGTGTTAATATCTTTATATCATAATATTTGTCTTAATTATGAAGATTCAGGACTTTCATTAATCATAGAAAAAGCTGTTTTAAGTTCGGCTTTCCAGTAGAAACAAAGAGGCCCCCGCAGAATTCTCTACGAGGGCTTAATATTATTAGTTTTACTATATATCGGGTTAAACTGAGAAACTTTCTCCGCAACCGCAAGTACGGCTTGCATTTGGATTATTGAAATTGAATCCTTTCCCGTTTATTCCATCTGTGAAGTCAAGTTCTGTACCGGCCAGATATAAAAATGATTTCATATCCAGTGCGATCCGGATTCCTCTGTCTTCAAAAAACTGATCTCCCGTCTTCTCCTCATTATCAAAATCTAAATTGTAGGATAAACCTGAACAACCACCACCTTTTACTGAAACACGTAAAAAATAAGTAGTATCCATTTGAGATTCCTGCATTAAGTTATCAATTTTGCTCTTCGCTTTATCTGTTATGGTGATCATATGCTTAAATATTAAATACTGACCTTGTTATTTTTTTTAGTGGTGTGATTTAGGCAATGCAATTGGGTCCATACCATTTTTGACACGATAATCGTTGATTGCTGACTTAATCGCATCCTCTGCTAATACAGAACAGTGAATTTTTACTGGTGGCAAAGCTAATTCTTCAACGATATCCATGTTGTCAATCGTCATTGCTTCATCAACAGTTTTTCCTTTTAACCATTCAGTAGCTAAAGAAGAAGAAGCGATTGCAGAACCACAGCCGAAAGTTTTAAATTTCGCATCAGTGATTACATTGTTTTCATCTACTTCAATTTGAAGACGCATCACGTCACCGCATTCTGGTGCGCCTACTAATCCTGTACCAACCGATTTGCTGTTCTTATCTAAAGTACCAACGTTACGGGGGTTGGTATAGTGTTCCATTACTTTTTCTGAGTATGCCATTTTATTTTCCTCCAAACCTCTCGTTAAAGGGGCTTATTTCTAAATATTTTATTTATAAATGAATTGGATTGAGACTAGTGCTCAGCCCATTCAATTTTACTTAAATCAATTCCTTCTTTAAACATTTCCCACAGTGGAGAAAGGTCTCTTAAGTGATTAACCGCTTTTTTAGTGTTCTCAATAGCGTAATCAATTTCTTCTTCTGTAGTGAAGCGGCCTAAACCGAAACGGATAGAAGAGTGTGCAAGATCATCAGAAAGACCTAAGCTTTTCAATACGTAAGAAGGTTCTAATGAAGCTGAAGTACAAGCGGAACCTGAAGAAACAGCTAAATCTTTCATAGCCATCATCAGTCCTTCGCCTTCAACATATTTAAAGGAGATATTAGCTACATGTGGTAAACGGTGTTGCGTATTCCCATTGACATAACTTTCTTCCATTACCGTCAATGCGCTTTCTAGTTTATCTCTCAATGCAGAAAGACGAGTGGCTTCTGCATCCATTTCTAAACGACATAATTCACAGGCTTTACCTAAACCAACAATTCCAGGTACGTTTAATGTTCCTGAACGCATACCGCGCTCATGACCACCACCGTCCATTTGTGCAGTTACTTTAACCCTTGGGTTTTTACGACGTACATATAGTACACCAACACCCTTAGGTCCGTACATTTTATGTGCACTGAAAGCCAATAAGTCAATTCCGTCAGCATTTACATCTACGGGGATTTTACCTACAGCCTGCGTTGCATCAGTCATAAATAAAGCACCGAACTTATGTGCGATTGCTGCAATTTCTTTGATCGGTTGAACAACACCGATTTCATTGTTACCATACATAATTGTAACCAGGATAGTTTGTTCAGTCATTGCCGCTTCTAACTCAGCAAGATCGATTAAACCGTCTTCTTTTACTTTCAGATAAGTAACTTTTGCACCTAATTTCTCCAGGTGTTTACAAGTATCCAGAACTGCTTTGTGTTCAGTAGTCGCAGTAATAATATGATTACCTTTATCCTGATACATCTCAAACACACCTTTAATACCAAGGTTGTCTGCTTCTGTAGCGCCTGAAGTGAAAATAATTTCCTTTTCAGTACAGCCAATTAGTTTAGCAGCTTGTTCACGTGCATAGTCAACACCTTCTTCTGCAACCCAGCCAAAGGCGTGGTTACGACTTGCGGCATTACCGAATTTGGTGGTGAAGTAAGGCAACATTGCTTCAAGCACTCTTGGGTCAAGGGGGGTTGTCGCGTTATTATCTAGATAGATAGGAAGTTCCATTGTATGTAATTTATTCTTTTAATGTACAAATGTACTAAAAAAGATTGCCAAAGAATGTAATTAATAGCTATGAAGCTATGGTTAAAACATGCATTTTTACATTCTTTTAACGTTTACACAGCGGATGAATAAAATTGAACATATCGGTATCGCAGTAAAAGATCTTGATGCCTCCTGTAATCTCTATGAGAAGTTATTAGGGGTGCCAGCTTATAAGCGGGAATCAGTAGCCTCAGAAGGGGTGGATACGGCTTTTTTTTTGACCGGGGAGAATAAAATCGAATTACTGGCTGCCAGTATACTGGATAGTCCGATTGCTTCGTTTATCACTAAGAGAGGAGAGGGAATACATCATATTGCATTTGACGTAGATGATATTGTTGCAGAAATGAAGAGATTGAAAAATGAGGGTTTTGTACTCTTGAATGAAGAACCTAAATTTGGGGCCGACAATAAGTTGATTTGCTTTGTTCACCCTAAAGGGACAAATGGCGTACTGATCGAATTGTGTCAGGAAATAAAAAAATGATTTAATGGATGATCTTAGAGCGCTCAGCAGAATTATAGGAAATGATTTTGAACTGGAAGATGAATTATCTGCCGAACAATTGAGAGAAAAAATGGTTCGCGCCTTCTCGTGGTTACTCGATAATGACATCTCTAAAATGATGAATATATTATATCGGACAGATGTAGACGAAGATAGGCTGAAGTCTTTGTTGATCAGCAGGTCTCAACTGCCTTCGGCAGAAGTGATTGCAGATGAATATATTAGCAGGCAGATGCAGAAAATTGAAACGAGAAAAAAGTATAGTACATAATTTTTTAATAATCCTTGTAAATAAAAAATATAATTAGGATATTTGCAACCTTCAAAATAAGCGACAAATAAGTACAAATAAGTATATATTCATTATGAAAAAAGATCTTCACCCATCAAACTATAGATTCGTAGTATTTAAAGATATGTCTAACGAATACTCTTTCTTAACTAAATCTTGTGTTGATACTAAAGAATCTGTGACTTGGGAAGATGGTAACGAGTACCCTCTTTATAAATTAGAGATCTCACACACGTCTCACCCATTCTATACTGGTAAAATGAAACTGGTAGATACAGCTGGTCGTATCGATAAATTTAAAACTCGTTACGCTAAGAAATAATTCTACAGTTATAGAAAATTATTTTAAAGTCCCGATGCTAAGCTTCGGGACTTTTTTTATTTTTGCGTATATTATATATGGAGTGCTGAATCATAGGAGCGCTGTGTAAAACAAAACAATAAAACATAAATGAACATTAATTTATTTGATGATCAAACTGCTCTTTCTTTAAGGCCTTTAACTTTCACCAGGCCTGTGGCCGATTTACGTATCGGAATCTTAACCATAGCAGAGAAATGGGAGAAATATTCATCTGCTGTTCCGGGTTTTTGTACTGTGGGCTATCTTGCAGTCAAATATAAAATGCGCCAGGATGCGGATATCTATATCAATGGTTCTGTTTGTCCTGATATCAATCTTTTTGGTGCTATTGCTGCGCTGCAAAGCGGAGAGGTACTTCTCCAGGGAAACACTATACTGGCTTATAAAGCTAATCCGGGCGAAACTCTCAGTTTAGCAGCAGGTACTTTATTACACCCTGTTTCCTATTCCGGTACTTTTACCCGGATTGTATTCCCAGAAGATATCTTTAAATATAATGATGTGCAGTTACGTGCTGATTTTGACCTGTTAACAAAGGGAAGAGTTTCAGCCAAACTGAGCGGGACGAATACAGTTCTGGGAGATCAGATTTTTCTGGAAGAGGGGGTGCAAGCAGAATGTGCTACTTTTAATACGCTGACCGGACCTGTTTACCTTGGGAAAAACTCAATGGTGTGGGAAGGTAGTCATATCAGGGGCTCTTTTGCGCTGGGCGAAGGCTCCAGAGTGAAAATGGGAACTAAAATTTACGGACAAACTACTATCGGTCCTTTTAGTACGGTAGGCGGAGAAATTAATAACGCAGTGATCTGGGGTTATTCTTCTAAAGGTCATGAAGGTTACCTGGGCAATTCAGTAATGGGGCAATGGTGTAACATTGGGGCTGATACCAATAATTCTAACCTGAAGAATAATTATGCAGAAGTTAAACTGTGGGATTATGAACAAACCACTTTTAGAAAGACCGGGCTTCAGTTTTGCGGCTTAATTATGGCTGATCATGTTAAATGCGGTATCAATACAATGTTTAATACAGGAACTGTTGTTGGAGTGAGTGCAAATGTGTTCGGTTCAGGCTATCCAAGGAACTTTATCCCTGATTTTGCATGGGGTGGCCCGCAGGAATTTGATGTTTATAGTATTGAAAAAATGTTTGAGACGACAGAAAAAGTCTTCGAACGTAAAAATGTTGAGTTTAATCAGATAGAAAAGGATATATTGTCGTCGATTTTTGAATTAACTTCAATTTATAGATCTTTTTAAGAGAGTTTGTGTATTTTTATCAGCTATAGGCACAGCTATAAAAACAGAATGATTATTTTGGAGTTAAAACGGCGCCTTATTATCAATAAACTAGGATTGCAATTAAAATAATATTAGATTTAATTATGAGAAAGAAAATAGTAGCAGGAAATTGGAAAATGAATACGGACTATGCAGAAGGTATTTCATTATTTTCAGAAATCGTTAACATCGTAAGAGATGAGAAAAAAGGCGATCAGATTGCTATCATATGTGCCCCGTTTATTCATTTAAACAGCTTATCAAAATTAGGAGGAGATGTCGTTAAAATTGGTGCTCAGAATTGTCATCAAAAAGAAAGCGGTGCTTTTACTGGTGAAATTTCGGCCAAAATGATCAAATCAGTAGGTTGTGAATATGTAATTGTCGGACACTCAGAACGTCGTCAGTATTTTGCTGAAAGCGATGCTTTACTTGCTGATAAAACTAATATTGCTTTGGCAAATCAATTGTTACCTATTTTCTGTATCGGTGAAACACTGGATGAAAGAAACAATGGTAATTTCTTTGAAATTCTTAAAGGACAATTAGAAAATGGTCTTTTCCATTTAAGTCCGGAAGATTTTTCAAAAGTAGTAATTGCTTACGAGCCAGTTTGGGCTATAGGCACAGGATTAACTGCTACTGCAGAGCAGGCTCAGGAAGTGCACGAATTTATTCGTGCTGAAGTTGCTGGCAAATATGGTGAAACAGCAGCAGAAGAAACTTCTATTTTGTACGGAGGTAGCTGTACTCCTAAAAATGCACCTGAATTATTTGCACAAAAAGATATTGACGGTGGTTTAATAGGAGGTGCTTCTTTGAAGTCACGTGATTTCGCAGATATCATTAAAACGTTTAATTCTTAATGCAGTACATTCAAGTCACCTTCAGCTTCACCTTAATAGAAGAGTATCAACAGGACCTATTAATCAGTGAATTGGCTGAAATCGGGTTTAATACATTTGAAGATACGGAAAATGGTTTTTCTGCATTTATTGACCTCGATAGCTATAGCAAAGAAAACTTAACCGAAGCTCTTCTTCAGTTTGAAGGAGATTTCGAATATACTTACACCGTAACAGAAATTGCAGCGGAAAATTGGAATGAGGAGTGGGAGAAGAATTTCGAACCCCTTATTATTGATGAAACCTGCTATGTAAGAGCTACTTTTCATCAGAGCCAGCCCAGCTATAAATATGAGATCGTAATCGATCCTAAAATGGCTTTTGGAACTGGCCATCATCAAACTACAACGATGATGATGCAATATATCCTGGAAAGTGATGCTGCTGGAAAGCACATCCTGGATATGGGATGCGGAACCGGAATCCTGGCAATTCTTGCTGCCAAAAAGGGTGCCGCGGAGCTGGTTGCAATTGATAACGATGAAGTTTGTTACCTGAGTGCAAAGGAAAATTCTGCACTGAATGATATCCATAATATCACTGCTTTGTGCGGTGGCAAAGAGACTATCCCCACTCACGCCTACGATATTATACTAGCTAATATAAACCGTAATATTTTACTGGATCAGATTCCTGTTTATGCTAAAGTCTTAAAAAGCGGCGGTGAAATCTTTTTTAGTGGGTTTTACGAGTCTCCAGATCTTCAAATGATTCAGGATGCATGCAAGCAATTGGGCATGAATTATATCAATCACAAGAAAATAGGAGACTGGGTTGCTGCCCGGTTTATAAAGGCGTAATAAAAAAAGTATTTTAATTGCTTTATTTTTTTTAATATTTGAGAATGCGAATACATTTTATAGCTATCGGGGGAAGTGCAATGCATAATCTGGCAATAGCTTTGCATAAGAAAGGTTTTATCGTAAGTGGTTCTGATGATTTAGTTTTTGAACCATCGGCAGGCAGATTAGCCAGGTATGGGATTTTGCCTGAAAAAATGGGCTGGCGTGAAGAGTTAATTACTCCTGACCTTGACGCGGTTATCCTGGGAATGCATGCGCTTATAGATAACCCTGAATTACTGAGAGCACAAGAGCTTGGTCTGAAGGTCTATTCTTATCCTGAATATATTTATGAGCAAACTAAAGATAAACTTCGGATAGTTATTGGCGGCAGTCATGGTAAGACGACAATAACGTCTATGATTCTGCATGTTCTAAACTATTACGAAAAAGATTTCGATTACCTGGTAGGCGCTCAGCTGGAAGGGTTCGATACGATGGTGAAAGTTACCGACTCAGCACCAATAATAATTATCGAGGGAGATGAATATTTAGCCTCGCCGATTGATAGAAGACCAAAATTCCATTTGTATAAGGCAAATATTGCGGTAATCAGTGGTGTAGCCTGGGATCACGTCAATGTATTTCCTACTTTTGAAAACTATATTCATCAATTTGAGCTGTTTATTGATACTATAGAGCCAGGAGGGACGCTTTTTTATTGTGAAGCCGATGAAGAATTACAAATCCTTGTAAGAAATAGCCGTAAAGAAATTGTTAAGACAGGATACGAAATCCCTGTACATCACGTTAAGAATGGTATAACTTATCTAGACCCTGAAAATCTGCCGCTGAAAGTTTTTGGTGACCATAACCTAATGAATTTAAGCGCAGCGAAATTGGTCTGTAAAGAAATAGGGATTAGTGAAGAGAATTTTAACCACGCGATTGCCTCATTTAAAGGAGCTGCAAAAAGGCTTGAACTGCTTAATACCGAAAACAACACCAGTGTTTATAAGGATTTTGCCCATTCTCCTTCAAAATTGAGAGCTACAATTGAGGCAGTAAAGTCACAATTTGAGGAAAGAAAGTTGGTAGCCTGTATAGAATTGCACACATTTAGTAGTTTAAATAAAAATTTTTTACTGCAATATGCAGATACGATGATCCGGGCAGACATTCCTATCGTATATATAGATATAAAAACATTTCAACAAAAAAAAATTAAGCCTTTCTCGGAAATAGATGTTCGAACAGCATTTAATAACGATAAGCTTACGTTTTTTGACAATGCCTCTACTCTTGAGCAATACTTAAGAGGACTAAATTTCAACCATACAAACCTGCTGCTAATGAGTTCAGGTAATTTCGGAGGGATGGATTTAGTTAAACTGGCACGTGAGTTGAATACTTAAAGAACAAAACACACCTAAATTTATAATAATGAACATCATCGGTAAGAACATCAGACAGCTCCGTCAGAAAAATGGATGGAGCCAGGGCGAAGTAGCTAAAAGACTTAACATCTCTATTCCTGCGTTTTCAAAGATTGAAACAGGGATTACAGATATTAATATCTCAAGGCTGGCTCAGATCGCTAATCTTTTTGAAGTCTCAACAATGGACATTATCTCCAAAGAAGGAGAGAATCCTCAATCGGTTAATTTCGAAGAGATCAATAATCTGAAAGCGAAACTATCACTGAGAGAAGAAGAGATCATTAAACTTCAAAAGAAGGTTATTGATCTTTACGAAGAAATCAGAGAAAAATAGAGAAATTTTAAGTACCTGTTTAATTTTAAACGGGTGCTTATTGTTTACTTATCCAAAAGTCTTCTCCCTTAAGAGAAGACTTTTCGCATTGTAAGGTGTCGCTTTCCAAAAACGGCTCCCGTTGCTTCATGAATTGAAAGCATTTTATCATTGAAGTCACCTACCCACGATAATTCGAGTTCATCGTACTGGTTCAAAGGCAAAACATATTCTTTTAATTTAATAAATAGGGCAGATTCTAACCCGTGTTTCTGATAGGCTGTTTTTGTACCCATCACAATTGCCCTCATTCTGTTGACACCCTTCCATCTTCTGTAAACAAATCTCAGTTTTTCTATTAAACCCAGCTTTCCTTTGAAATCTTTAATCATTTGGTTGGCATCAGGTATGATAACTACAAAAGAAGCAGGTTCTCCGTTGAGGTAAGCGAACCAAATCAGTTTTTCGTCCATTATAGCCTCCATTTGCTTGAAACTCTCCTGGAGCGTCTCTTTTTTGATCGGAACAAAGTTCTCGAAATCTTTCCAGCCATCATTGTAGATTTCCATCAGATCCTGTACATATTTTTCTGAGTTCTTTTTGGAGAAATGCTCAAAAGTATAACCCGGTTTATTAGCTACCCAGGTTGCAATTTTGGTGAAACGTTCCGGAAATGGGTTTCGGACTGCCAGATGATTGGTGATTTGCTGATAAGAAGTTACAAATCCGTAATTTTCAAAAAAAGACTGGTAATAAACCGGATTATAATTCATGCCGTAGGATGGAGGAGTGAAGCCTTCTACAAGTAAACCCCAGAAAGTATCGTTTTCACCGAAGTTAATCGGTCCATCCATTGCTCCCATCCCTTTTTCTTTTAACCATTGCTGCGCAGAATCAAATAAGATAAATGCGGCATCCTGGTTATCAATACATTCAAAAAAGCCTATTCCACCTGTTGGCTGTTCATAGTTGAAGGCTTTTTTTGTATTGATAAAAGCGGCAATTCTTCCAATAGTTTTTCTCTGCTTGTCCTGGAGTATCCATCGGGTACATTCACCATGTTGAAAAAACATGTTCTTTTCCGGGTCAAATGTTTTTTCAACATCCTGGTCCAGCGGACAGATCCAGTTCTGATCATTCTGATAGATATAATGAGGAACCTGTAAAAACTCTTTTTTTGTCTGTGAACTGGAAACTGGGATTAGCTGCATTTATTCAATAGGGTTTAAGAGACTGAAATTATACAGTCGCTAATAAAAAAAAAGCATCTTTTTTGTAAGATGCTCTATATAGATTAAACTGGATTACTTAGTAAGTATCATCGTCATCTTCTGAATCAAAGTCGTCGAAGGTGTCCAGATCATCTAAGGGAAGATCAAAGTCATCGTCATCATCGTCAAAGTCTTTCTTTTTGTCGATGGAGTCATAAGAATTTTCATCATTCATTTCTTTGTCCTGTGCCTGATCATCTAATGAACTTTTCTTAACAGATTTTTTTGGAGTTGTCATTTGTCTTAAATAAAATTACCAGAGGTTGTTGATACGTTAAATTTACAATAAAATCTTTTTAAATAGCATCGAAGCTGTTTTTTATAATTTATTGCTCAATCAAATTTAACATAAAAAGCTTTTCAAAAAAAGAACTTTTTTCAAATTTCAGCAGAAGTACTCCAAGAGGTTGCTGATCAGTTGTATAGTTATTGCGCAAAAAAAAAGTGGCAAAGCTTTTACTTTACCACTTTTTAACACACAAATGAAACCTGAATTGAGATAAGTTTTAGGTTAGGTTAAAAATATCTTTGACCAATTCTATAAGAACGCGTTTTACAAACTTTGTTTGTTTTAATATCTATAACAAGTTTAATGCAAATTTCATTTCCAGCGAATAATACTTAGTAAGTGGTAGGTATCATTGAGTAAACGGTAAATTCTACCTGTTTGGGACTAAAATAGAGATAGTTGTACCTGATTTACCGTTCTGTTTAATACCTATTTGTATAGGATTTGCTTCAATCTGGTTGATCAGGTTAATTCTTTCCTGAGTAAGACTCATCCCCTTGCTGACATGTTTTTCTTTTTTTACACGCAGTGAGTTGTCTATGCCTACCCCATCATCAATAATCTGAATCAATAAAGCATCTGTTCCTTCAGGTTGAATAACAATCTCGATTTTGCCGCCTTCTTCTTTAGGCATCAACCCATGCCAGATTGCATTCTCTATGTAGGGTTGTAAAATCATAGAGGGAATCATCGTCTCATCCTGATCGATATCTGGTGAAATATGAATGGTATAATTGAACTTTTCTCCAAATCTTTTCTTTTCCAGGCTGAGATAAAGGGTTAGGTATTCAATTTCTTCTTCTATGGAAATAAAGCTTTTGGTACAGATGTCCAGATTTTTTCTAATCAGCCGGGCAAAACCGGTCAGGATTTTATTTGCCGAGGAGGTGTCTTTTGTATTGATATAATGTTGGATAGAGTTCATGACGTTAAAAACGAAATGAGGGTTCATCATGGCCTGAAGGGCCTGCTGTTCCAACATCAGAATTTTATTCTTCAATAACAGTCTTTGCTGCTCTTTGTTCTTTTGCTGTTTGGTTACAAACACAGCAATCTTATAAAAACTCAGGCTGGCGATTAAAAGAATGACAAATATAAACCACCAGGTTTGCCAAAAATGTGCTTTCAGTGTGAAGCTTACGGCTATAGGCTGGCTCCACTGACTATTATTTGTTTTTGCACTCAGCTCAAATTTATAGATTCCGGGTTCAAGAGAGGAAAATTCCAGTCTTCTGTTTCTTGTTTCGGTCCATGTGTTGGTTTCTTTTAGCCTGTAGCGGTATAAAATATAATTGTTCTGAAAATCAAGGGCACTGTAATAAAAAGTGATATTATTATCCGCTGGTGCTAAATTGAAGGAATCCGCATTAATAGGTAGTGGCTTTCTGTTGTTGACAATAGCAGAAATCAGTACTTTAGGGACCTCTTTATTTCTGTCAAATGGGGTATTCGCAAAGAAAACGAGTCCATGATTGGTGGCGAAATAAGCACTGTCTTTGTCTATGTATAAATCATTAATATCGTTATCGAGCAGACTGTTTGTATATTCAAACGATTCGACAGGGTTTTTCCCGTTGAGAAAAATCCGATTTACGCCACCGTTGGTAATTACCCAGACATGTTCTTTTTGTATGAATAGCTTTTTGCAGATATTGTTGGCCAAGCCGTCTTCTCTTGTGATCTGTCTGATTAGCAGATTGTTTTTGAGAAAAAGTATTCCGTACCCATCGGTAGCGAGTACGATAGTTCCATCAGGTAACTGAGCGATATCGTTAATTCTTTTGGTTAACAGCGGGTGCCGCTGATAATGTTTGATCAATTTGCCTGCTGATAATTCGGCCAGACCACTGGTATTGGAGAACCATAGGTTGTCATCGCTGTCGTAAAAGACACGGTAGGCTCTGTTGCTAAAGAAGTTCTCACCTTTTTTATAATTTGATGGGGTAAAGGATAATTGATGAAAAGGGTTATTCAGTGTAACTATACCAGAAGACAGTGCGAGCGAAAGCTGATTTCGGCTGCTCACGCTAAAACTTTTAAGAACGAAATCTGAATTATCACTTTCCTTTACATATTGAATATGTCTGGCTCTGCCATCCTTGGGGTGAAGTATTCCTAAACCGTATTCAGAACTGAAAAAAATGGCTTTCCCACTGGAATCAGGACTGATTTGTTTGATGTTGCCGAATTTTTTGAGGTTAGGAATGTCAATCTTATCGATTTGATGTCCCGGTCTGTTGAGT
The DNA here is from genome assembly GCA_014302835.1 of Pedobacter sp. PAMC26386. Lineage (GTDB taxonomy): Bacteria > Bacteroidota > Bacteroidia > Sphingobacteriales > Sphingobacteriaceae > Pedobacter. The sequence continues at coordinate 2,972,294 of CP060294.1, read as the reverse complement.
ATATTAATTTTTCCATTATCCAGACCTAGCCATAATTTGCTGGAATGGTCTTTCATGACACTTTTAACAATATTATTGCTTAAGCCTTGATGATTGTCTATGACATACACTCTTTTTGACTTTTTGGGTAGCATGTAGATCCCGTTATTTGTGGTGAACCACATATTTCCTCTGTTGTCTTTGATCACCTGATTGGTAGTCACGTTGTTCAGGTAATGTGTTTTTGAACCATTTGCTTCCAGATGGTAGACTCCGGAATTGGTAGTTAACCATAATTCCTGCTGACTTTCTGCATAAAAATAACCCGGATTGTCGGCAAGTAGGGAGCTGTCAATCTTCATAGTCAGCATTTGCTGCATACCGTTTTTGAAATTCAATCCTTTTTTATCGAGAAAATACATGGTCCTATTGGGCAGGTTTTTGGCTGTTTTATAGGATAGGGGGTTGATACTGAATGTAGTTTTAATAAAAGTCTCTCCGTCAAAAAAACGTAGGCAATGTGTGCTTGAAGCCCATATTCTGCCAGATTGATCTTCGTAAATAAAGGTATTGATGAACTGATTGTCGTGGTCAGTTGAACTGTATTTTTTTAACGATTTACCATCCCACCTGGCCAGCATGTTTTTATTGGTTCCAAACCAGATATTGCCTTTACTATCTTCAAAAAAGGAGGTGACAACGCCGTTAAATTTTAAAAGCTTTAGTAATTTATTATTGCTTGCGTTATAAATGACTCCGTTCAAAAAATAACTGAGCTGACCATTTAGTGCAGAAAACCAGATCCTCCCTGAACGATCTTCATTTAACCGGATAATCTGATTGTCTGGTAGTCCGTCATCTACTGAAAATGTTTCAAAGATCTTTCCATCAAACCGGCTTACACCGGCATCGGAAGCTACCCATATATACCCTTTTTTGTCTTGTATCAAATAATAGCAACTATTGCTCGGTAAGCCGTCTTTAGTATTGTAATGTTTAATAAAAGTGGTCTGGGCATAGCAATAAACACTTGAAACAAGTAAGAGGAAGAGTAGGGCTATTCCCCTTATTCCGAAAGCTTTTACTTTATTTATCACTGGTGAAATTGGTGTATTGTTTAACTTTTTCTGCGAAAATACTTGCTCTACGTCTTGATACAGCAATCTTCTCTCCATTTTTTAGTAAAACTTCAAGACCGTTTTTGGAATTATATTCTTTTAAATAATTCAGGTTGACAATGCTGGATTTATGAATGCGGATAAACTGGTTTTCGGGCAGAATCTCTTCATAATCCTTCAATACTTTGGAGACGGTGATTTTCTCTCTATTATCGAGATGGAAGATTGAATAATTGCTATCTGCCTCAATATGAATAATTTCATTGAGGTCTATCAGGGTATATCCTTGCCCGTTTGGTAAACTTAATTTACGGATTTCTGAGCGGTCTGCTAAATTAATTGCTAAATTTTTTAAGCGTTCATTCCGATCAGATTCCTGGTCAAAAAGACGAATTAACCTGGAGGCTTTTTCTACAGTTTCTTTGAGTTCGTCAATGTCAATCGGCTTCAATAAATAATCCAGTGCGTTTGCTTTAATTGCCTTTAATGCATACTGGTCATAAGCGGTAGTGAAAACTACTTGTGTGTTGCTCTGTTTCGCGTCTGGTATAAGCTCAAAGCCATTTTTGCCGGGCATAGCGATGTCTAAAAAGATGAGGTCTACCTCGTGCAGTGCTAGCAATTCACGGGCTTCATCTACAGATTTTGCTATGCCGCAAATGTGCACGTTTTCACAATTTTCCTGTAAAAGAAAATATAGTGAAGAGCGTGCAAATTCTTCATCATCTACTATAATTACATTGAACACTGGCCGATATTTTTATAAGGTGAAATTATCAAAAAAATAAGGGAGATAAGAATTTATCTCTAAAACTCAAAAACCAAACTGTTTTATCTGACGTATGTCACCGTATAATCATGGGGGCCCTCACATTGTTGAACCATATTATAATTGTTGAACCATATTATAAAAATATTTCTTATGAAAAGTTTACAAGAACAAGAGACAGAATTGCTGCACAAAGAAAGCGGTATTCTGACTGCTAAACTGCAACGCAGATCATTCCTGCAATATGCAGGAGCAGGAGTAGCCGGTGTAGCTTTAATTGCCGCTGGCTGTAAAAAAGATCATAACACTACTCCAGGGTTGGATACTGGTGTAGATTTAGGTAGCGGAGATATAGGTATATTAAATTATGCTTATGCGCTTGAACAATTGGAAGGTGCATTTTATGATGCTGTAGTAAAAAGTCCTTATGCTAACATTCCTGCAAATGAGCTTGCTTTACTTACGGATATCAGAGATCATGAATTGGCTCACCGTGAATTTTTCAAAAAAGCATTAGCTACAAGTGCGATTGTAGGCTTACAAGTAGATTTTTCGTCGATCAATTTCGCAGACAGAACAAGTGTGCTGAATGCAGCTAAAACATTTGAAGATTTAGGAGTTACAGCTTATAATGGAGCTGGTAAACTAATAAAAACGGCGAAATATTTAGAGGTTGCAGGAAAAATAGTTTCTGTAGAAGCACGCCACGCAGCATTAATCCGCGACTTGATATTAAATGGATCTTTCGCTGATGCAACAGCTATTGATGCCAATGGTCTTGATGGTGCCAGAACACCAATCCAGGTTTTAACCATGGCTAAGACTTATCTTAAAACTTCAATTAACGCGTCTAATTTACCTACTTCTTAATTCGGGAAATCATGAATATCATTAACATATTAGAAGAAATTGAAAAAGTGGATGCGGAAGTGTATGAACGCTTAAATCCACGCAGAGAGGCAATGAAATCATTTTATGGCTTTGGATCAAAAGTAGCTTTAGCTGCACTTCCAATGGCTTTAGGTTCTATGTTCAAAAAAGCCTACGGACAAACCTCCACAAGCGTGATTGATGTATTGAACTTTGCTTTAACTTTAGAATATATTGAATACAATTTCTATCAGACTGGTATTAATACTTCGGGATTAATACCAGCGGGTACCCCTGCTGTAGCAGCGATCAATAACATCCGTGATCATGAGTTAGCACACGTTAATTTATTAAAAGGAGCAATTACTGCTTCTGGTGGAACTCCAGTATCTTACACAGCGGCTTCGTTTGATTTTACTGCAAAAGGAAATTTTCCAACTGTATTCTCTGATTATCCAACTTTTCTTGCAGTTGCACAGGTGTTTGAAGACACAGGTGTAAGAGCTTATAAAGGTCAGGCTACTGCTTTAATGGGCAGCCCAAGTGTATTGCAAACGGCTTTACAAATTCACTCGGTTGAAGCTCGTCATGCTTCACACATCCGTCAGATGCGTAAAGCACCTGCTGGTGGTGGGCTTACTGCTTTAAAACCCTGGATTACCGGAGCAAATGACAGTGGTGTTGCAGCAGCGGCAGCGAGTTATGCAGGTGAAGATAATGTAGTACAATTAGATATCAATATTCCAAGTCTTGGATTCTCAGTGAGTGCTTCTACAGAAGCATTCGATGAACCATTAACAATGCCTCAGGTACTTGCGATTGCAAGTCTGTTTATCAAATAATATTTATTGAATGGGGAAATAGTGTGAAGGAAGAGAGTATGTACTCTCTTCCTTTTTTATTTTACTGTGTATTATAAGGTATGCTTAGTAGTTAATTACCTGTTCTTCCAAATGTTCTGGTAAATCACGGTAGTTATACTGCTGACCTCTTAGCTGAGGTTCAAAACCAGCTTCTCTGATGGCATCCTGAATTCCTTTTGCTGTAAAACGGTGTGGTGCACCAGCAGCTGAAACGACATTTTCTTCAATCATAATTGAACCAAAATCATTCGCTCCTGCATGTAAACACAACTGTGCAACATTTTTACCTACAGTTAGCCATGAAGCTTGTATGTTTTTAATATTTGGAAGCATAATTCTGCTTAAAGCAAGCATTCTCACATATTCATCTCCCGAAACATCATTTGTAATTCCTCTTAAACGTTTCAATAAAGTACCGTCATCCTGAAATGGCCATGGAATAAAGGCTAAGAATCCTTTGGCATGTTCAGGTTTTTCACTTTGTACTTCTCTGATCCATACCAGATGTTCAAAACGTTCGTCTATGGTTTCCACATGTCCAAACATCATGGTGGCAGAAGTTGTGATATCCAGCTGATGTGCTGCACGCATGACATCCAGCCATTCCTTGCCGCCACATTTTCCTTTAGAGATCAATCTGCGGACTCTATCATTCAGAATTTCTGCACCTGCACCAGGTAAAGAATCCATACCAGCAGCCTTTAGCGCACTTAAAACTTCTGTATGGGTTAGTTTATCTAACTTTGCAACGTGTGCAATTTCCGGTGGGCCTAAAGCATGCAATTTAAGATCAGGATAAAGTTCTTTTAGTTTTCTGAACAGGTCGGCATAAAATTCAAGTCCCAGATCAGGATGGTGGCCCCCCTGTAAAAGCAACTGATCACCTCCCAGACGGAAAGTTTCTTCAATCTTAACCTTATATGTTTCTATATCTGTGATATAACTTTCATCGTGTCCTGGTCTTCTGAAGAAATTGCAAAATTTACAGTTAGCAATACATACATTGGTTGTATTGACATTCCTATCAATTTGCCAGGTAACCTTTCCGCTAGGCACTTGCTTTTTTCTCAGCTCATTTGCAACAAATGCCAGATCGGCAGTGGCTGCATTGTGGTACAAAAACACGCCCTCTTCTTTAGTTAAAAAGTCGAATTGCAGAGCCCTTTGTAATAATTCGGCAGTATTCATACAGCAAATATACCATTTGTTCTGCTGTTTTTATTTCATGAAAGTATCACATTTAGCTTAAATCAATATTCCTGCGGGATAAGCTAACCGGGAGATCATTATTCCTATATTTGACGGAATTATATATTTTTATGGTAGATTTTAATCGTTTTACACTGGCTAATGGCTTACGTGTTCTGGTACACGAAGATGATACAACTCCAATGGCTGTATTAAATATCCTGTATGATGTTGGTGCAAGAGATGAAGAAGAGGGTAAAACCGGTTTTGCACATCTTTTTGAGCACCTCATGTTTGGGGGGTCAGTCAATATACCAAGCTATGATGAACCCCTGCAAAGAGTAGGCGGAGAAAATAATGCTTTCACCAGTAATGATATTACAAATTATTACATCACATTACCGGCAACTAATATTGAGACGGCTTTTTGGTTGGAAAGTGACCGGATGCTAAGCCTTGCTTTTTCTGAGAAAAGTCTGGAAACACAGCGTAATGTAGTTTGTGAAGAATTTAAGCAAAGATATTTAAATCAGCCTTATGGTGATGTATGGTTGAAATTAAGACCTCTGGCTTATAAAAAACATAGTTATCGCTGGGCAACTATAGGACAGGATCTTGCTCAAATTGAAAATGCTTCGATGGAGGATGTAAAGGCATTCTTTAAAAAACATTACAATCCGCAGAATGCTATTATGGTGGTAGGTGGAAATGTGAAAACTGAAGAGATTAAATTACTTGCAGAAAAATGGTTTAGCCCTATTCCTTCCGGAGATAAATATGTCAGAGATTTAGTTCAGGAGCCTGTTCAAACTGAAGAACGTAAGGAAACGGTTACTGCTAATGTGCCATTAAATGCATTTTACCTTGCCTTTAAAATGCCTGCCCGCAGAGATCATGATTATCAGACTTATGATCTTTTATCTGATGTGCTTTCACAGGGACAATCCTCAAGACTGTATAATAGCTTACTAAAAGATCAGCAGTTATTTAGTGATATCCACGCTTATATTACCAGTAGTTTGGATGAAGGGTTATTTGTTGTGGAAGGGAAATTAAGTGAAGGTGTAGCTATAGAAACTGCAGAGAAGGCTGTATGGGCAGAACTGAGTAAGATTGCCACTGAAGAGGTGAGCGAGATAGAATTAACGAAAATTAAAAACAAGGCGGAATCTATCATGGTATTTGCCGAAATGAGCCTGCTTGATAAAGCAATGAACCTTGCTTACTATGAGTTGTTGGGTGATGCAGATGGATTGAATACGGAGATTGATAAATATCTGGCTGTTGATGCTGCAAAAATACTTCAGGCTGCCAAAAAGACTTTCGTTAGAGAGCAATGTTCCACTTTATACTATTTAACTTCCGAAAATGCTTAACCGAACCCTTATACCTGAATCAAGACAGGTAAATAATATCAATTTTATTGCCCCTCAAAAACAGGAATTAGCGAACGGAATTAAGGTGTTTACCGTGAATGCGGGGAAACAGGAACTTGTTCGTATTGAATTTGTGTTTGAAAATGTAAACTGGGATGAGTCTAAACCTTTGCAGGCAATAGTAGTAAACCATTTAATTAATAATGGAACTGATAAACTTACGGCAAGAGAAATTGCTGATAAAGTGGATTATTATGGTGCCTTTTTACAAACTGATTATGGTGCCGATCAATCGAGTATCAAAATATATACGCTGAATAAACACCTGTCATCTGTACTACCTATTTTATGGTCTGTATTAAATGAAAGTATTTTTCCTCAGCAGGAACTGGATATTTTTAAGCAAAATCAGCAGCAGTCACTTAAGGTAAGCTTGCAGAAGAATGATTTTATTGCCAGGAAGAACTTTGCACATGCTATTTTTGGAACCTCAACATACGGTTCTAATATAGAAGTTGAAGATTACCAGGGAATAGAGAGAGCTGATCTTCGTGCTTATTTCAGTGCGGCTTATAAGCCTGAAAACTGTACTGTATTTGTTGCCGGAAAATTTGAAACGGCCGAATTTGATCTGCTGAATGCTTCTTTTGGTAAAGAATGGAATAATAATGAGGTATCCAAAGTCAATCAATTCTCTTTTGATAGTACTGTAAAAGGGGATATTTTTATTGAAAGAGCTGATGCTATTCAGTCTGCAATCAGAATGGGAACTTTAAGCATTAACAGGTCACATGCAGATTTTGCAGGTTTTCAGGTGATGAACTGCCTTTTAGGCGGTTATTTTGGCTCAAGATTAATGGCTAATATCCGTGAGGATAAAGGTTATACTTATGGAATTGGTTCTGCAATTGTCTCTTTGAAGGATGCTGGTTATTTTTTCATTGCTACGGAAGTTGGAGCTGATGTCTGCACCAGTGCATTAACTGAAATAGAGAAGGAAATTGACTTGTTGAAATCAGAAACAGTTTCTGAGGAGGAGTTGAGCCTGGTACGCAGTTATATGTTAGGTTCAATGCTAGGAAGTTTAGAGAATGCATTTTCTCATGCTGATAAATTTAAGAACATCTATTTCTCAGGGCTGGGCTATGATTATTATGATAATTATATTCAAACTGTGAAATCTATTACAGCAGAGGAGATCAAAGCACTTGCTAATAAATACCTGAATACTGCCGATTTTACGAAGGTTGTAGTAGGGAAAAAATAAATGAAGGTTTTCTTCTTGAAAACAACTCCGGTAAGGTGGTAATGACTTGTAGTTTTACCGCTTTACTGGATTTTTATTTATATAAATTGTTTTTTCTTTTCAGTCGTTTTTTTAGCTGAAATATTTGCTCATATTTGCGCCGAATAAAGACCAATTCTTCTCATGGAAATGGTTGTAAAATATATTTATGACGCTGAAAAAAATCGATATTAATAATTTCGTTTATAAGTTAAACCATGACCTGTCTAAAGTGGACTGGACTTACGTTTGTGAGCTTTTTTCGAAGATTGACTGGAGAACAAGGGTAGAAGATGAAATTGAATCGGCCTTCAGAAAAAGTACATGGACTTTATTTGTCTACCATGAAGATCAGATCATTGCTTTTGGAAGAGTAGTAGGGGATGGTCGTTATTACGCTGTGATGGCAGATATCGTTGTGGATCCTGATTTCCAGGGAAATGGCTTAGGAAAAAAAATCATCAATATGCTAAATGGTCAGTTGGATAATTATCATTTTGTGAATTTAACTGCTGCGCCTGGAAAAGGTGATTTTTATCAGAAACTGGGCTGGAAAAAACAGACGACTTCTTATATCTGGCCTCAGGGTCCTAAACAACTGAGACAGCATTGTGAGCCCGAAGAAGGATCAGAGATTTAATCTGATTGTCAATTTCTCTCTAATTTAGATTTATTAGAGAGAAAGTTTTGCATTTCAAATAATTTATGTAGATTTGCCCGGCAAGTAATAACTCCTAATTATTTGCTATGCAACTCGATCCCCAAAAATTTATTGCCGAAGGACTAACATACGATGACGTATTATTAGTTCCAGCCTACTCAGAAGTCCTTCCCCGTGATGTAAACACCGGAAGTTATTTAACAAAAAATATACGTATAAATGTCCCCGTAGTTTCTGCTGCAATGGATACCGTTACTGAATCAGGACTTGCAATTGCAATTGCTCAGGCTGGTGGTATTGGTATGCTGCACAAAAACATGAGCATCGAACGCCAGGCTGAAGAAGTTAGCAAGGTTAAACGTTCTGAAAGTGGTATGATACAAGATCCGGTAACTTTGCGTGCTGATGCAATCGTTGCTGACGCTTTCCAGATCATGACTAAATATAAAATAGGTGGTATACCTATTATTGACAATGATAATAAACTGGTTGGTATTATCACCAATCGTGACCTTCGTTTCCAGAAAGATATGCAGCGTCCGATTTCTGAAGTAATGACCAAAGAAAATCTAATCACGGTTCCTGAAGGTACTACGCTGACCCAGGCAGAAGTGATTCTTCAGGATTATAAAATTGAAAAATTACCAGTAATTAATAAAGAAGGTCATCTTGCAGGTTTAATCACCTTTAAAGATATCCAGAAATATAAAAATTATCCTAAAGCTTGTAAAGATGAGCGTGGCCGCCTTAGGGTTGGTGCTGCTGTTGGTGTTGCTGCTGATAATATTGACCGTGTTGCTGCTTTAGTTAAAGCTGGAGTAGATGTGGTTACCGTTGATACGGCTCACGGACATTCAAAAGGAGTAATTGACATGGTTAAAGCGATTAAAGCACGTTTCCCTGATTTACAGGTTATCGCTGGTAATATCGCTACTGCAGAAGCTGCTTTGGCACTTGCTGAGGCTGGTGCTGATGCTGTTAAAGTTGGTATCGGACCAGGTTCAATCTGTACAACAAGAATTATTGCAGGTGTGGGAGTACCTCAGTTATACGCAGTTTACGAATGTGCACAGGCCTTGAAAGGTACTGGAATTCCTGTTATTGCTGATGGTGGTATCAAACAAACGGGAGATATCGTTAAAGCTCTTGCTGCTGGCGCAAGTTCAATCATGGCTGGTTCCTTATTTGCAGGAGTAGAGGAGTCACCAGGTGAGACTATTATATATGAAGGACGTAAGTTCAAGTCTTACCGTGGTATGGGGTCTGTTGAAGCAATGCAGCATGGTTCTAAAGATCGTTATTTCCAGGATGATGAGGATGTAGTAACTAAACTGGTTCCTGAGGGTATTGTAGGCAGAGTTCCTTATAAAGGAACGTTAGCTGAGGTTATTTATCAGTATGTTGGTGGTCTGAGAGCTGGAATGCACTACTGTGGTGCTGCAACTATTGCAGAATTACAAGAGGCTAAGTTTGTCAGAATAACGGCAGCTGGAATGAGAGAAAGTCATCCACATGATATTTCTATCACTAAAGAAGCTCCAAACTACTCACGTTAAGATTTTATTATCTTTTTTGAAATCAATCTGTAATTTTCCGAGAGGAGTGATTGATTTTTTTAGAGCCTGTTTAAATTTAGATAGTAAATTTGAACAGGCTCTTGTTTTTATCTGTATATTATTAATAAATTATGAGACTAGAAATCGAAATACCTGTTCCAGGTATTTATATAAATGATTTTGACAAGATCGCAAGACCAGCCTTTTTGGACGAAATTGATGGTGGTGTTAAATTATCATTCCTTGGTATTGAAGCGCTGAAAAATTATCAGGTAGAATTACTAACCCATGATGAAGCAGAAGGTTTTGAGCAGAGAAATGAAATCAGAGCTAAAATCAAAAAGGAAATCAAAAAGGCAATCTCGGAGCAGCTGACTATCCTGGACTCGATTAGTGATTATGCCGCTGCTTTATTCACTTTTATTTATGACAGAGAAGGCCATAGAGAGGATAAAAAACAAGTGCTCACTGAGATGATTGAAAATATCATATTTGCGGAGAATGGCTTTGAGTTGGAAGAGGCTGTGAAAGAATCAACAGGTGCATTGGGACCGTTGGTTTTAAGTTATAAACTGACTTTTAGAAATTATTCTTTTAATGCGCAGGAATTTGATTTTGAAGCGATAAAAGTACAGTTGATCGCTGATCTGGAGAATCTTAAAAATGAGTTTACGAACAATAAGAAATAGGAGTGAAAACCGTGTTAATGATTAATATATTTTTCTAATGAAATCGATTTGTGTTTATTGTGGCGCCAATTTTAATGGTGATCCAGTTTTAAGAGCTGCTGTAGAGAACCTGGCACAAGCATTTGTAGATCATGACATTCGTCTGGTTTACGGAGGTGGAAGCGTAGGGGTAATGGGAATTATTTCTGAAGAAGTATTGAAACGCAAAGGATTGGTGACTGGGGTTATTCCTCAGTTTCTACTGGATAAGGAAGTAGGGAATCTGGAGGTTACCGAACTGATTGTTACGGAGAATATGCATCAGCGTAAACAAAAAATGGCTGATCTTTCTGATGGTTTTATTATTCTGCCTGGTGGTTTCGGTACACTAGAAGAGTTTTTTGAAGTATTGACCTGGTTACAGTTAGGTTTGCATAACAAGGCGATTGGTGTGTTGAATGTGGGTGGTTTTTACGATCACTTGTTTGCACAGCTGGATGTGATGGTTGAGCATAGGTTACTGAAACCGAATAACAGAGATTTAGTGCTTAATGCTGCTGAACCGACTGAGCTATTGCAAAAAATGCTTGATTTTAAAGCCGCACCTGATTCGGTTTGGTTTGAGGATAGAAATTTAAGTTAAGGCCCAATATTTAAGGTGTCTGATTGACAATAAGAGTGATTTTATCTTGTAAAATTTGCATTTCTCTTTCTATTATTTGGTAGAATGATTTATCTTGCCCGAATGAACATCGAATTCAACAAAAACGAAGATATCAATAAGCAGCTGGTCTATGATCTCAAAGTAAAGCTGAAGAAAATATTTGCTGGTGGAGGGGAAAAGAGTGCAGCGAAGCAAAAAGAAAAAGGTAAAATGCTGGCCAGGGAAAGAATCGCTTACCTGGTAGATAAAGATACTGAATTTCTAGAGATTGGCGCTTTTGCCGCTGATGGTATGTATGCTGAACAGGGCGGCTGTCCATCGGCAGGCGTGGTCTGCGGTATTGGTTATGTTTCTGGCCGCCAGTGCATGATTGTAGCAAATGATGCGACTGTTAAGGCTGGAGCATGGTTTCCAATGACGGCGAAGAAAAATCTTCGTGCTCAGGAAATTGCGATGGAAAATAGATTGCCTGTTATCTACCTGGTAGATAGTGCTGGGGTCTATTTGCCTATGCAGGATGAAATCTTTCCTGATAAAGAGCATTTTGGAAGGATGTTCAGAAATAATGCAATGATGTCTGCAGATGGAATTGTACAAATTTCTGCTATTATGGGTTCTTGTGTAGCTGGGGGTGCTTATCTGCCAATTATGAGTGATGAAGCCATGATTGTTGAAGGCACAGGTTCAGTTTTTCTTGCAGGTTCTTACCTGGTGAAATCTGCCATTGGTGAGGATGTGGACAATGAAACATTAGGCGGTGCAACTACACATTGTGAAATATCTGGCGTTACAGATTACAAACAGCCTAATGATAGTACTTGTCTGGATAGTATTCGTAATATTATGAGCATGCTGGGTGAACCGCAATCGGCTGGCTTCAGTCGTGTGAAACCGGAAATGCCTAAGCTCAATCCAGAAGATATATTTGGAATTTTACCTGAAAACAGGGAAAAGCAATATGATATGCACGAAATTATTTATCGGTTGGTAGATAATTCGGAATTTGAAGAGTATAAAAAAGAATACGGACAAAGTATTATCTGCGGCCTAGGAAGGGTTGATGGCTGGGCGGTTGGCATTGTTGCCAATCAGCGAAAAGTTGTCAAGTCAAAGAAAGGAGAAATGCAGTTTGGCGGGGTAATTTATTCTGATAGTGCTGATAAAGCTGCTCGTTTTATTATGAATTGTAACCAGAAAAAGATTCCGCTTGTATTTTTACAGGATGTAACTGGTTTTATGGTTGGGAGCAGGTCAGAGCAAGGTGGTATTATAAAGGATGGTGCCAAGATGGTTAATGCCGTAGCTAATTCTGTTGTACCAAAAATTACGATTGTGATTGGCAATTCTTATGGTGCGGGAAATTATGCCATGTGCGGTAAAGCTTACGACCCGAGATTGATATATGCATGGCCCACAGCTAAAATTGCAGTAATGGGTGGTTCTCAGGCTGCAAAAACATTGTTACAAATTCAGGCAGCTTCCCTAAAATCAAAAGGTGAAACGATTACTCCAGAAAAGGAAGCCGAACTACTGAAAGAGATTACGGATAGATATGATAGTCAGACTACACCGTTTTATGCAGCGTCGAGATTATGGGTAGATGGAATTATCAATCCTCTGGAGACGCGTAAGGTTATTTCTATGGGAATTGAAGCCGCTAATCAATCGCCAATAAAAAGACAATTCAATGTTGGAATAATTCAGACCTAGTTCCTAACTTTGATCTCATCATGAAACGAATACTGCTTTGTTTTTTCTTTCTGTTTGCTGGTACAAGTACATATGCCCAGGTTAAAACGGTTTTTCTTGATGAGAAAGATCAGATTACACCAGACTCAACGCTTGCGGTGACTTATGGTGTGCTTGGTAAAATTAGCGGAGATACAGTTTATACCTTTAAAAAGTTTGACTTTAGTGGTGTATTGCTGGCTTCAGGCTCATTTAGAGATGATGATATGGAGGTGCCGCAAGGTAAATTCGTTTATTATAGCTGGATTACTCCTGATAATAATTATACAAATAATGGCTTTGAGATCAATGGAAAGGAACGTTTCGTTGAATTGGTGGGTACTTACGAGAATGGCAGGCGTAATGGCCGGTGGATTTCTTTTTACCCGGATGGAAAAATGAAACAGATCATTACTTTTTACCAGGGTATGATTCATGGGCCATACCAGGCTTTTGATTCGACGGGTCAGGTGCAGGTTGAGGGTGTTTACAAATCCGGAAAAAAAGAAGGAACCTGGACTTTAGATGGTGGTAAACAGGAAAACGAGTATGTCAACGATAAGTTAGTTTCCTCGATGAAAGGTAAAAAACTCCGGGAGAAGCAGGCAGAACGTAAAAAAGTAAATTAAAAGAATATAAGACCACATATAGATTTTATATGTGTATGCAATTGCTATAATAGAAAATATAATTATGAATACTTCTCAAGAAATGGAACACGTTCAGTGTCTGATCATAGGTTCGGGTCCGGCAGGATATACTGCTGCGATTTATGCTGCCAGAGCAGATCTAAAACCTGTATTGTATACAGGAATGGAAGCTGGGGGACAACTTACGCAGACAACTGATGTAGACAATTTCCCAGGATACCCTAATGGAATTATGGGACCTGAAATGATGGAAGATTTCCGCAAACAGGCAGAACGTTTTGGTGCAGATATCCGTTTTGGTTATGTAAGTTCTGTAGATTTCTCCACTACGCCACATCAAGTTGTGGTAGATGAAATTAAAACGATTACTGCTGATACAGTGATCATCTCTACTGGTGCAACTGCAAAATGGTTAGGTCTACCAAGTGAGCAGCATTACAATGGTTTTGGCGTTTCGGCATGTGCGGTATGTGACGGATTCTTTTTCAAAAATCAGGATGTTGCTATCGTTGGTGCTGGAGATACAGCTGCTGAAGAAGCTACTTATCTTGCTAAATTATGTAAAAAGGTATATATGCTAGTACGTCGTGACGAATTCAGAGCTTCTAAAGCAATGGTTCACCGTGTATTGAACACCCCTAATATTGAAGTGATTTACAATTCTGAAGCGAAAGAGGTTTTAGGAAATGGTAAAAACGTAACTGGCCTGAGAATTCTGAATAACCAAACTGGTGAAGAGAAAGACTTAGAAGTGGAAGGGTTTTTTGTGGCTATCGGTCATAAACCAAATACTGATATCTTTAAAGGCTGGTTGGAAATGGATGATACTGGTTATCTGAAAACCATTCCTGGTACAACAAAAACAAATATCGAAGGTGTTTTTGCTGCTGGTGATGTACAAGATCATTATTACCGTCAGGCAGTGACTGCTGCTGGTTCAGGTTGTATGGCTGCATTGGATGCGGAACGTTACCTGGCTGCTAAAGAACATGAAGTGAAGGCTGTTTCTTAAGGCAGTATAAGAGCTGAATAAGCTTTAAAAAGGGTTGGCTTAAAAGCTGCTGTAATTTGCAGCAGCTTTTAAACCAACCCTTTTTTGTAGATTAATTGTGATAATCCTATTACATAGCCGATTTTCAGTTAGTACAAAGCACAAGAGTTCCGTTTATTTGCATTTTTGCAGATAAACGGAACTCTTGTGCTTTGTTTTCTCCATATTTTATTATAATTTCATCCATTTAATAAGCTAAAGCGATTTAACATTGTCTTTGTTATTAGATTTTCGAATAATTTTAGGGTATTACAGTACTTAATTTACTGTTAATATAAATCATTATAAAAATCAATTCTTTTAAAGACCAGCTTCTTCATTCTCTGAATGATTTTCTGCCTGGTTACGTTCTTTGTGCTGTCTGAACTCCTTGTTCAATAGCAAATATTCATTCTGTGAAATAATTGAACATATTTATCATTAAATTCAAAACCAAATAAATACATAAATCTGTAATGTTTAAAACTACTAAATTCCGATTGCTCAAAATGCTGTTTTCTTTACTGATTGTACTTGCAACATTCAATCAGTCATCGGCTCAAGATCAATATGAACTCAATTCGGGCTGGCTATGTATGCCATCTACCAAAGTCAAATCAAAAGGTGCTGAAATTTCCAATTCTTCTTTTTCACTGGCTGGCTGGAAAAAGGCTGTTGTTCCTGGAACTGTATTGACCACAATGCTTGAAAATAAAGAAGTACCAGATCCATTTTTTGGAATGAATAATAAGCTGATCCCTGATATTTATAATACTGGCAGAGATTATTACACTTACTGGTTCACTAAAGAATTTAAGGAAGCAATTCCGGCAGGTGACGGACAAGTCTGGTTGAAATTCAGAGGGATTAACTATAGCTGCGATATCTTTCTGAATGGCAAGAAAGTAAATGAAAAGCCCTTTAAAGGGATGTATCTGCGGAAAACATTTAACATCACGGCATTACTATCAAAAAGCGGGACTAATAGGTTAGCAGTAATTGTTTATCCTCCAGATGAAGTTGGTAATCCTAATGGTGGCCAGGGAGGTGATGGTACTATTGCTAAAGGTGTAGCACATCAATACACTGCGGGGTGGGACTGGATTCGTCCAATCAGAGACCGGAATACAGGAATCTGGGATAAAGTATATATTGAAAAAACTGGTGCTGTAAGTCTGGATAATCCGCATGTAGTTACCCTGGTTCCTGGCAAACGGGAGGCTTCAGGGCAACAGCAGCCTGCAATAATCAAAGTTTCTGCTGAACTGAAGAATACAACTTCAAAACCAGTAACCGGCAATATGGTTTATACGATTGGCGGACAGAAAATCGTAAAATCTGTTACGCTAAAAGCGAACAGCACAAATGAAATTAACTTTCCTGAATTAAGTTTTGCAAATCCTAAGTTATGGTGGCCTGCTGGTTACGGTAAACAGGATTTATACCCTATGCAGATCAGTTTCTTAGAAAAAGGCGTGAAGGTTAGTGATAGTCAGACTGTAAATGTTGGGATCAGAGAGATTCAAACAGCGTGGAATGTGACTACGAAAAGTAAAGAAGTTTTAGTGAATGGGCAGAAGATCTTTATCAAAGGAGGAAACTGGATCATTTCTGATGCAATGCTTCGTTTTACTGATGCAAGATATGATACAGAAATCAGATATCACCGGGATATGAACCTGAACCTGATCAGAATCTGGGGAGGTGCACTAATTGAACGTCCTGAGTTTTACCAGGCTTGTGATAAATACGGAATGCTGGTTTTGCAGGATTTCTGGATGTCGGGTGATTGTAATGGAAGATGGGAAGATCCGATGAAACTGGAAGATCAGTGGAAACGTAGAAAATATCCGGATGACCATCATTTATTCCTGGAATCAGCTACGGATATGATCAAAATGGTAAGAAATCATGCTTCTTTAGCTATTTGGTGTGGAGGAAACGAAATTACTCCTCCGGATGATATCCTAATTCCATTGCGTGATTCTATTTTACCAAAATTGGATGGTACACGTTGGTTTATAGATTATTCGAATTCTGATAGTATGTCACTAAATACGATTGGTGGAAATGGTGATGGTCCTTATACCATTCAAAATGTAAGTACCTTCTGGAAAGACAGAACTTTTCCATTCAACTCTGAAGTGGGGTCTGTAGGTGTTGGAGATTTGGAATCTCTGGAAAGATTTATTCCTAAAGCGAACTTAATCGCTCCAGTTTATATTGTTCCTGAAAAACGTGAGGCTAAAGGACCTTCAGAGAAAGTGGATTCTGTATGGGATTATCATAATTATTTAGGTGTGGGTTATGAACAGCATATTCTGCCTTATGGAAAACCTGCTGATGTAGCTGATTTTGCGAAGAAAGCACAATTGGTGAATTATGATCAATACAGAGGATTAATGGAAGGTTTCAGCGCACATATGTGGGAATGGTATACTGGTGTGATCATCTGGAAAACACAAAATCCATGGACTTCGATGCGCGGACAGATGTATGACTATTACCTGGATCCAAATGCTTGTTTATTTGGTTTACGCTCTGGAAGTGAGTCGTTACATGCGATGTATAACCCGGTAGATGGAATGCTGATGGTGGTGAATAATGACTTCAAAGGTAAACAGAACATTATGCTGGATGCGAGGGTATTTGATATGGATGGGAAAGAAACCTCTTTAACTAAGGTATTCTGTTTCCTTGATCCTTCAAGCACTAAAAAGGTGATGTCTGTTAAGAAGATTGTAGATGAGCTTTCAGAGAAAAAAGGAGCATTCCTTTCCTTACAATTGTTAGATGAAAACAAGACCTTATTAAGTAATAATTTATACTGGTTAGCTGATAGTAAGGGTACCTATTCAGGTTTGAATGAACTGAAAGGTTCGAAACTTAAGGCGACTGCGAAACTATTAAAAACAGGTCAGGTAGAGGTTTCATTAACTAACCCAGCCAACGGTCCTGTCAATTTCTTTAATAGGGTATCGCTGATAGATGCGCAGTCTAAAAAGAGAATTTTGCCTGTATTTTATGATGATAATTATTTTTCCATCTTACCTGGAGCGGACAAAAAGATCATCATCGATTACCATCCTGAAAACGGTGCTGCCGTGCCAGTGATTACCTTAACTAATTATGTTGGACAGGAACAAACTATTCAGATAAACCCTTAGAACCAAAACTCATACATTAAGACATGCCAAGATTAAATTTATTAGAAGAGACGAGATACGAGAAATTGCCTGTAACTGTTTACGCCGATGAGCAAACTGCAAGTATTGAAGTCGCAAAAAGAATTTCATCTCTTATCCTGACAAAGCAGGAAAAGGGAGAACGGGCTGTATTAGGTCTTGCTACCGGAGCCACTCCTGTTAAAGTTTATAAAGAGCTGATCCGTTTGCACAAAGAAGAAGGTTTAAGCTTCAGTAATGTAGTAACCTTCAACCTGGATGAATATTATCCAATGAAACCAGGAGCGGACCAGAGTTATGTTCGTTTTATGAATGAGAATCTTTTTGATCATATTGATATCAAAAGGGAAAATATCAATATTCCAGATGGTGAATTGAAAAGAGAGGATATTGAAGATTTCTGTTTGAAATATGAGCAGAAAATCAGTGGGTTTGGTGGTATCGATTTACAGATCCTTGGGATTGGAAGAACAGGTCACATTGGATTTAATGAGCCAGGTTCTGCACCAAATTCAGGAACACGACTAGTAACGCTGGATGAATTAACCAGAAGAGATGCTTCCCGTGATTTTGGAGGGGTAGCTAATGTACCTACTAAAGCAATCACGATGGGAATTGGTACTATTTTCAAGGCTAAGGAAATCATCCTGATGGCTTGGAATGAAAAGAAAGCATCTATTGTTAAAAAAGCTGTAGAAGGTGAGTTATCGTCTGATGTACCAGCTACTTATTTACAGTTATCTCCTAATGTAGAGTTTATTCTGGATCAGGATGCAGCATCGTCCCTGACACGTTTTGATACGCCATGGTTAGTTAAAGATTGTGCATGGACTGATCTGCAAGTGACTAAAGCAGTAATCTGGTTAGCAAAGACATTGAACAAGCCTATCCTTAAATTAACTGAAGACAATTATAACAACAATGGAATGGCACAACTGGCCATATTGCGTGGGCCGGTTTACCAAATCAATATTCATATTTTTAATAAGCTGCAACATACCATTACTGGCTGGCCGGGTGGTAAACCAAATGCAGATGACAGTCAGCGTCCGGAACGTGCAGAACCGGCGTTGAAACGTTCTATAGTTTTCTCTCCGCATCCGGATGATGATGTAATTTCTATGGGTGGTACTTTTATCCGTCTGGCAGACCAGGGACATGAAGTACATGTTGCTTATCAAACTTCGGGTAATACCGCTGTTTGGGATGATGATGTATTGCGTTTTATGGAATTCAATATTGATTTTGTGGAATCAAGAGGTGAAGATGCTAAAGCTTTAAAGGCTACATATGATGGAATGCGTAGTTTCATCAGTACAAAATCACCAAATCAGACAGATCCTGAAGAGATCCGTACTGTTAAGAAACTGATCCGTAAAGGAGAAGCTATTGCGGGAGCCAGATTTGCTGGTGTAATAGATGAGCGTATCCATTTTATGGATCTTCCTTTTTATGACAGAAGCAAGTTTCAGAAAGATGTGAGTTTTGAAGATGATATTCTGCAAACCATGGAGTTGTTACAACAGGTAAAACCTCACCAGGTTTTTACTGCTGGTGATTTCGCTGATCCGCATGGTACGCATAAAGTATGTTTCAATATTCTGGTAGAAGCAATGACTCGTTTGAGAAAAACTGAAAGCTGGACAAAAGACTGCTGGTTATGGTTATACAGAGGGGCATGGCACGAGTTTGAAACTCATGAAATTGAGATGGCTGTACCGCTTTCACCTCAGGAAGTAGAAAGAAAGAAACTAGCCATATTTAAACATCAGTCGCAAAAAGACCTGCCTGTTTTTCCGGGAGAGGATTCAAGGGAATTCTGGGTAAGAGCAGAGGCGCGTACGCAAGAAACGGCAAGGGCATATGATCAGCTTGGACTGGCTGAATATGAAGCTATGGAAGCATTTGTGAAGTGGAAATTTTAATTGAATCTGACCAACATTAATTTTATATTCAATGACAGCAATAGCTAAAAAAGGAATGCCGCCCATTATTATTATCGGTGCCTTATTCTTTATTTTCGGATTTGTAACCTGGTTAAACTCGGTACTGATCCCTTATTTAAAACTGGCTTGTGAGCTCAATAACTTCGAGTCTTACTTAGTCGCATTCGCATTTTACATCAGTTACCTGGTGATGGCAATTCCATCTGCAGGTGTACTTAAAGTGACCGGTTATAAAAAGGGGATGGCCCTGGGATTGGTTGTGATGGGAGTTGGTGCACTGGTTTTTATTCCGGCAGCATTGACTCGTACTTACGGCCTCTTTTTACTCGGTTTGTTTATTCAGGGAACAGGGTTGGCTTTATTGCAAACGGCCTCTAATCCTTATATCACTATTCTCGGACCTGCAGAAAGTGCAGCGAAAAGGATCAGTATTATGGGAATTTGTAATAAAGTTGCCGGTGCCATTGCTCCAATTGTTTTGGGTGCAATTGCATTGAAAGATGCAGACGGTTTTCATGATAGATTAGCACTAATGAATCCAGCAGAAAAAATTGCTGAACTGAATGCACTGGCATCCAGAGTAATTTTACCTTATGTGATTATCATTATTGTTCTTTTAATTCTGGCTGTATTAATCTATTTCTCAACCTTACCTGAAATCGATACAGATAAAGAAGACGAAACTGTTTCTCAGGCTACAGCTGGAAAAACAAGTATTCTTCAATTCCCTCACCTGCTATTAGGTGTATTAACAGTGTTTTTATATGTAGGGGTAGAGGTTATGGCTGGTGATACCATTATCAGTTATGCCCATTATCAAGGGATTCCGCTTTCTACTGCCAAGTTTTTTACCACTTTTACTTTATTAGGGATGATTCTTGGTTACCTGATCGGTATTATTTGTATTCCTAAGTATATCAGCCAGGAAAATGCGATGAAGTGGTTTGCTGTATTAGGTATTGTATTGACTATTACTTCTATTTTTACAACGGGTTATACTTCAGTTTTATTTATCGCGCTGCTTGGTTTGGCCAACTCCCTAGTCTGGCCGGCAATATGGCCTCTGGCACTTTCAGGGCTGGGCAGATTTACCAAAATAGCATCTTCATTATTGATTATGGGTATCGCTGGGGGGGCAATTATTCCGCTTTGTTACGGTGCATTGGTTGACAAAGTAAATGCACAGCAAGCTTACTGGATAATGGTCCCTTGTTATGCATTTATCTTTTATTATGCAGCAGCAGGTTATAAAGTAAGAAGTAAAACACATTAATTTTAACAGGCACCTGTGAAAACTGGCGCTAAATAATACCAAATATAGATGAACAGAAAAGATTTCATTACCAGTACGAGCCTGCTTACTGCTGGTTTGTTTTTGAGTAAAGATTTAAGCGCGTTTGAGTTGGCTTATCCTAATGTAAGAGTGCCGTTGAATAAAAGAAAATTCAGCAGCCCGGCAGTAGAAAAAGCAATTCTTAAATTCCAGCAAAAGGTTTCGGACAAAGAATTAGGGTGGTTATTTAATAACTGTCTGCCAAATACCCTGGATACGACCGTTTCATTTGCTACGAAAGATGGAAAACCTGATACTTACGTAATTACCGGTGATATTGACGCCATGTGGCTCAGAGATAGTTCTGCACAGGTCTGGCCCTACCTCGCTTTCATGAAAGAGGATAAAAAACTACAGCAGTTAGTTGCAGGGATTATCCACCGTCAGGCACATTATGTAATTAAAGATCCTTATGCGAATGCATTTTACAAGGATGGGGAACAAAAAAGTGAATGGGCAGGTGACCATACCGATATGCAACCTGGTGTGCATGAACGCAAATGGGAAATAGACTCACTTTGTTATCCGATGCGTCTGGCCTATAATTATTGGAAAATGACCGGTGATGCAACACCGTTCGATGAAGAATGGAAAACCTCCATTCATACTATTCTGAAAACATTTAAAGAGCAGCAGCGTAAAACTGGGCTGGGGCCCTATCACTTTCAGCGTGATACAGCCAAACCTACTGACAGCTTACCCATGGCAGGCTATGGCTTTCCAGTTAAACCAGTAGGACTCATCTGTTCTATGTTCAGACCGAGTGATGATGCAACAATCTTTCCTTTCCTGATTCCTTCTAACTTTTTTGCTGTTGTCAGCTTAAAACAGATGGCAGAAATGTTCAGATCAATTTTTAAGGAAGAAACGTTTGCTGCGGAATTGACTGCTTTAGCTACGGAAGTAGAAACAGCAATTCAGAAATATGCCATTGTAGAACACCCTGTTTATGGAAAAATCTATGCTTTTGAAGTAGATGGATTTGGAAATGTAAACTTGATGGATGACTCTAATGTACCAAGCCTGCTTTCTCTTCCTTATTTAAATGCAGTGCCAGTGACTGATCCTATTTATCAGAATACCCGCAAATTCGCACTCTCAGAACATAACCCGTATTTTTATAAGGGTAAAGAACTAGAGGGAATTGGTGGTCCGCATGTAGAACAGCAGGACATGATCTGGCCGTTAAGTATTATTGTCAGAGGTTTAACCAGTACTGATGAGCAAGAAATTAAGGAATGTATTCAAGCTTTGAAAAAAACACATGCTGGTACTGGTTTTATGCACGAGTCCTTTAAAAAGGATCATCCAGAAATCTTTACAAGATCATGGTTTGCCTGGACAAATACCATTTTCGGTGAGTTTTTATGGGAAGTGTTCCTGGCACGTCCGCATTTATTAAGTTAAACAAACAATGAACCAAATATAAAACCAAAACCAAATCATGAAAAAAATCATTTCAGGGCTTATTCTGGCTTGTGTAACTTTAAGTGTAAAGGCGCAGACGGATGAAAACTTAGGTATTATACCCGCGCCTGTGTCAGTGACTAAAAAATCCGGAGTTTTTAAACTGGATAAAACTGTAGTGCTGGTTTCTAATGAAACACCAAATGCAGCAACAGCCGATATTCTTAATTCTTATATCGCCAGTCAGGGTGGTTTTGCATTAAGAGCTGCCAAGGCAGCAGCAACTGGTCAGCGTACAATTGTGTTGAGTTCTGTTGGGGCGGATAAATTACCTGCTGAAGGTTATCAGTTACAAGTTACTCCCCAAAATATTACAGTTACCGGAAAAGGTGCTGGTTTATTTTACGGTGTACAGTCACTGATGCAAATGATGCCTGAGAAAAAAGGTCAGGAAATTGATGTACCTGCCAGTATCATCAAAGATTATCCAAGATTTCAATACAGGGGCATGCATTTGGATGTAGGAAGACATACTTTTCCTGTTTCTTTTATCAAGAAATATATTGATCTGATGGCTGCTTATAAACTGAATAATTTTCATTGGCACCTGACTGAAGATCAGGGCTGGAGAATCGAAATCAAAAAGTATCCTAAACTGACTACTGTTGGTTCAGAAAGAAATGGTTCAGTGGTAGGTCACCATCCTGGTGTAACCAACGATAATACTCCATATAAAGGTTTTTATACACAGGATGAGGTCAAAGAGGTAGTTGCTTATGCGACAAGAAAATTTGTGACTGTGGTTCCTGAAATTGAATTACCTGGACACAGTTCTGCGGCAATTGCTGCTTATCCTCAGTTAAGCTGTTTCCCTGAAAGAGATACTTTTATTGATCCTAAAACGCCATGGGCAGGATCGAGAAAAGGAAAACAGGTACAGCAGCAATGGGGTGTTTTTGATGACGTATTTGCACCAACTGAATACACTTTTAAATTCTTAGAAGATGTTTTAGATGAGGTAATGGTCTTGTTCCCTTCAAAATATATTCATATTGGCGGTGATGAAAGTCCAAAAGAATATTGGAAACAATCTCCTTTCTGTCAGCAGTTGATTAAAGAAAAAGGTCTGAAAGATGAGCATGAGCTGCAAAGTTATTTCATTCAGCGTATTGAAAAATACATCAATTCTAAAGGAAGATCTATCATTGGATGGGATGAGATTTTAGAAGGTGGATTAGCGCCAAATGCAACTGTAATGTCCTGGCGTGGGATAGAAGGTGGTATTGCTGCTGCAAAACTTAATCACGATGTCATCATGACTCCTGGAAGTCAGGGTTTATACTTTGATCATGCACAATCTAAATCGAGCGGTGAGCCGGTTAATATCGGTGGTAATGCCCCTTATTCAGTAGCTTATGCTTATGACCCGGTTCCGGAAGTTTTATCGGCTGATCAAAAGAAATTTATTAAAGGCGTACAAGCGAATCTTTGGACAGAATATATTGAAAGCCCTGAAAAAGCAGAATATATGATTTTGCCAAGAATGTTTGCTTTAGCTGAAATAGCCTGGACTCCGTTAGACAGAAAGAACTATAAAAATTTCTCTGAAGATAGAATTCCATTGCATTTAGCCCGTCTGGATAAAACCAATACAAAATACTGGGTGCCAGTTCCAATTGGTCAGTCTGATAAACAAATTGATGGAGAGAACATTACAGTTGATTTGAAAGTACCAGTTAAGGGAGCTAAGATCTATTATACTTTAGATAACACTACACCTTCTGATGTTTCTAATCAATACCGTGGTCCATTAAAAGTTAATGTGCCTAAAGGCAGTAAAATTTTACTGAAGACCATAGTGGTTACCTCAAATGGAAAATATAGTGTAATTTCTGAAACGCCATTAAATAACGGAGCGAAGTAGTCAGCGTGTTATTTTAACAATAAGAGCCGGTTTTGAATTCAAATAATGAATTTAAAACCGGCTCTTATATTTGGTTCAGATCGTTTTTTAGTATAAATTGCTGGAATAAAAATGAACCAGATGAAACGAACTCCATATATTTTACGGCAGTCTGCACTATGTGTTGGTCTGTTGTTTTTGTTTGCCTGTAACCGTAGTCAACCGGTTAAAATTTCTCCGGCAGCTGATGAAAAAGCTGTAGTTAAAAACACAGCGGGAACTTTCCCTTTTCATAAAGATATCGTGATTAAACCAGGGCTTCATTTTGAAGTATTGAGCTGGGGAAGAGGAGTGGATAGCATTGGTGGTTACCTGATCCTGATGTCGGATTCACTCAAAAATAATTACAAATCATTTTCTGTAGAACGCAACGGGATTATTACTGATGCCTGGAATATGGATATGGATAATGACGGTAACCCGGAATTGTATATCGAGTTAATGAGCAAAAAGAACGTGAAGGACCTCAATGTTTATGAGTACAACGGTAGCTTTAATAAAATTAGCTTTCCACCTTTAAGTGCTAAAATGAAGAAGATTTACCAGGGTAATGACCAGTTCATCCAAAAGAATGGAGACTTATTCAGATCGTTTCCTATTGTTAATTCGTCGGATTCTACACAAAAAGACGGAACAATGAAGATGCTGCATTACAGTTTAAGAGGAAATAGCTTTTCAGTAGACGAAGTGAAAGAGGAGAAAGCTAAAGAACAGAAGTAATTACTCCTGTTCTTTAAACTGCGCACTGATTCTTTCAAATTTCTCAATGAGAAGATCAATGCGCTCTTTTTCTTTATTCATATATGACTTCCGCAGGATGGTTGCACAGAAAGCCATCCAGACCACGGTGAAAAGGACAATCGCAATTTGCACCAGTGTATTCAGATGATGCAGTGTTTCAACGAAGAAAAGGATGAAGCCAATTGATACCGCCGCGGCGTAAAACCAGTAAAGTTTATTGTATAAATTGAAACGGCTCAACTGGTATTCATGAAGTTTTTTCAGGAAGGCACCAGGATGCTCGGTGAAATCGTTGCGGGAAATTAACCTGTGTTCTCTGAATAGCAGAATTGTATAAATAGCTACTGCCAGTATAATGATGCTGATTCCTAAGAGAGTAGCCCAGGAACTAAAATTAAAATAGAATAGTAATGAGCTGATAGCCAGGAATGAAACTATCATTCCCCCAATGTTAAAAAGAGATTTGGTACGAATGGAATTCACCTCTTTTTTTGCCTGGTTCAGCATCTCCTCTGAGGTGATTTTTACCTCTACAGAGTGTGATTGCCAAAGAGACTGTATATTTTCAAATTCTTGCATGATGATTGTATAATTCGGTGAGTTTTTGTTTAATCCGGTGAATCTTAACCCTAAGATTTCCTTCACTGATCCCTGAAATTTCGGCTATCTCGTGATAGGGAAGTTCATCAAGGACCATTGTAATAATTAAACGGTCGTTTTCTTCTAATTTGGATATTGATTTATATAACAGAGCCACCTGCTCGTTTTTCTCAGAGAATTCTTCCACTCTGTTCTCAATAATATTTTCCGTTAGCTCATCTTTAGCCTGTCTTTTTTCAGAACGGAGATAAGTAAGGCAGGTATTTACTGCGATACGATAGATCCAGGTAGAAATTAATGATTTCTGTCTGAATTTATCAAGATTTTGCCAAACCTTAAGGAAAGTCTCCTGTAATAAATCATTAGCAGACTCGGCATCACCCGTGTAGCCATAGCATAAATGGAATATTTTCTTGGAGTTAGTATCGAAGATTTGCTTAAATAAGATGTCTTTCTGATCCAATTGCGTCGTTCTTTAGTTATTTGACAAGGCTATTCATGAATTGTTACACCACAAAATGGTTTTTCACAATTTAAAAATAAGTTTATTATTGTAGTTTTACGCTCTGAAAAAACACACAACCAAATATAATGTCAAAAAACAACAGATTAACATTCTTTATATTTCTAGCACTGATACTGGGCGTTGTCTTAGGTTATGTATTAAATGTAAACTCCTTCGATACTTATAACAATAAGATTACTAATGCAGATGCCCAGATTAAAACGCTGGATATCAAATTGGGTGGGATTAAAGATACGGCCTCAGTACAATATTTGCAGTTAAAGACGCAAAAGGCAGAAACGATTAAGATAAGAAGGGAAAGTGACACGGAGAGAGAAAAGAAATTAGAACCACTTACTTTATTAAGTGATATCTTTCTGAGATTAATTAAAATGATCGTTGCTCCATTGGTTTTTGCCACACTGGTTGTCGGCGTAGCTAAAGTAGGGGATATTAAAGCGGTAGGACGTATAGGTGGTAAAACGATGCTCTGGTTTATCAGCGCCTCTTTATTGTCCTTATTCCTGGGAATGATCATGGTTAATATCTTCAAACCAGGCGAAGCAATGAATTTACCACTTCCAAGCAGTCATGCGGATACTGGTATTCATAAAGTAGCTTTATCCATGAAAGACTTTATTTCTCATATCATACCAAAAAGTATGGCTGAGGCAATGGCTACCAACGAAATTCTTCAGATTGTTGTATTCTCCCTGTTTTTTGGGGTTGCAACAGCGGCTATTGGTGAAAAAGGGAAAATCATTATTGATTTTTTTGATGCTGTAGCACATGTAATTTTAAAAGTTACAGGTTATGTCATGAATTTTGCTCCGTTTGCTGTATTTGGCGCTATGGCAGCAATTATTGCTAAACAGGGATTGAGTGTACTCTCAACTTATGCTTTATTTATAGGAGAGTTCTATTCCAGTATGCTGCTTTTATGGCTCGTGCTGATTATGATTGGTTACCTGGTTCTTAAAGGAAGAGTTTTCAACCTGATGAACAGGATGAAAGAACCCGTAATTGTTGCCTTTAGTACAGCGAGTAGTGAAGCTGCTTACCCTAAAACAATGTTACAGCTGGAGAAATTTGGGTGTAAAGATAAAATTGTGAGTTTCGTATTACCATTAGGTTACTCCTTTAATTTGGATGGGTCAATGTTATATATGACCTTTGCGTCCTTGTTTATTGCACAGTCTTATGGTATTCATTTATCATTTCAGCAGCAGATAACCATGTTACTGATTCTGATGCTAACCAGTAAAGGTATTGCAGGTGTTCCAAGAGCTTCACTGGTGGTGATTGCAGGAACGATTGCTACTTTTAATATCCCGGAAGCAGGATTAGCCTTATTGATTGGTATTGATCCGCTGCTGGATATGGGTAGGTCAGCGACTAACGTAATTGGTAATAGTCTGGCAACTGCTGTGGTCAGTAAGTGGGAGG
Source organism: Pedobacter sp. PAMC26386 (assembly GCA_014302835.1). Taxonomy (GTDB): domain Bacteria; phylum Bacteroidota; class Bacteroidia; order Sphingobacteriales; family Sphingobacteriaceae; genus Pedobacter. Next base: position 2,944,763 of record CP060294.1, on the reverse strand, counting down.
GAGAGCTTACAGAGCCTCTGGATTAGAATTACGGATACAAGACCAATTTATATAGATTAAAAATGATGAGTACCAACGCGAAAAAAATATTTTTATTGCTCACTATAGTAGTCCCTTTTCTGGCCTACTGTGTGTTTTATTATATGCCTATTCTTAAAAATGCGCCCTTCAGATCGGATGAGTTTGTCTCTTTCCAGTTTAAATGGGGTGCAGGTAATGATTTAGTAAACTCTTACGATTCTGCTACCGGAGATTACCAGTATCTGAATTCAAAAGACTCACTGATCAAAACGAATGTAAAGTTAAGACCAAATGATATCATTTATCTGCATAGCAAAGCTAGTGAGCTTGGTTTCTGGAATTTTCCCGACGTGATTGCCAATGCAGGTACTGATCTGAATAAGTCTAAAGTACTGCGTTATGTGATGCAGTTTAATTATAAGCGTAAGACCAAAAAGGTGATTTTTGTTACTGATTACAACGATATCGCTAAGTTAAGGGATGTAGCTAAGCAAATGAAGACCCTGGTAGAGCAAAGTATAAATGATGCACAGGAAAGATATAGTAAGAAAAAGTAATTCTCTCTATGATTTTATAAATATATATTCTATATTTGCACCTCGATAAAAAAATAAACAATTTAAAATACTAATTATTTAACAATGTACGCAATAGTAAATATAGCAGGACAGCAATTCAAAGTTGCAAAAGACCAGCACCTTTTTGTACACCGTTTGCAAGGAGATGAAGGCGCTAGTATTGAATTTGACAATGTATTGTTGGTTGAAGACGGAGGTAAGATCTCTGTTGGTGCCCCTTTATTATCAGGAGCTATCGTTTCAGCTAAAATCGTGTCTCATTTAAAAGGCGATAAAGTGATCGTTTTCAAAAAGAAACGTAGAAAAGGTTACAAAAAGAAAAATGGCCACCGCCAGTACTTCACAAAAATCCAGATCTCTGGTATCAGTTTATAATTAGTTGTTAAACAAAAATTATCAGTTTTATAACTGTTAGTTGATAAAATATAAAACAAAATGGCACATAAAAAAGGAGCCGGTAGTTCGAGAAACGGACGTGAGTCTCATAGTAAACGCTTAGGTATCAAAATTTTTGGTGGTCAGGAAGCAATTGCAGGAAACATCTTAGTACGTCAACGCGGAACTAAACACCATCCTGATAAAGGCGTAGGTATTGGAAAAGACCATACTTTATTCGCTCTTGTTGCTGGTACTGTAGTTTTCAGAAAGAAACAAGATAACAAATCTTACGTTTCTATCTTACCTGCAAGTGTAATTAGCGAAGTTGTAGCAAAAGCTGCACCTGTTAAAGCAGAGAAAGTTGCTGCTCCTGTAGCTGAAGCACCTGTTAAAAAAGCACCAGTTAAAAAAGCTGCTAAAGCTGACGCTGCTCCGGCAGAATAATCTTTAAATATATTCTAATAAAAAAGCCGCAACGTTTACGTTGCGGCTTTTTTATTAGCCTTTTTACGATATCCTAAGATACGGCTATTCGTGTTTTTATATTCTGAAGTTCATTTTCTAATTTTTCTAAACACAAAGAAAAGTTCTTCAGACTTATTTCCAGTTCATCGATCAGGCCTGCTACAGGTTGAATGGGTAATTGTTCACTGTGATCTTCCCCATGTAAAAGCCACTCATAACTCTTCTTATAGTGTCTTGAAAGTACGCAAAGTGTGTTAAATGTGGGATATTGATTACCTAGCTCGATTTGAGAATAATTACTCCTTGACAAACTCAATAAATTAGCTACATCAACCTGAGCATAAGCGTTTTCTAGTCTAAGTGACTTAATTCTCTTCCCTAATATTTTCTTTGATAGAATTTCTTGCATAAATAATATTTTTTTTGTTGGTTTGTGACTTTATTCTATAGGTGTAAAAAAGACAATTATCGAACCATTACATCCTCGCGTATAAAATGGTTATCTTTATGGGAGGAATTATAGATTTAATTAGTTAGTTAAATGTTAAAAAGAAATAAATGAGTGCTTGTATTTGTGTCAAACTAAAGGAAATCAACTATGAAGCTTAGTGCTTACTGTGATTGTTATACCGATAACTCTTATTTCCTTTTTAATAAAAAAAATCACGTTACTTTTTTCAACATCCATTCCATAGAAAAAATAGGGTATTTTTTGGCCAAAAATCCCACTATTGGGGAATCCTTTGTGGAAATCATTTCACAAAAGTATGAACGGATCTTTTCAAAACTTGTTGCGGAGTGCTTTGAAGGGAAGTCTTTTAGTATAGAAAAGAGATTAAAGGTTAAAGACATGGATGATGTTTTGTTACAGATCGTCCTGACACCGGTTTTAACTGACCCTGATCATCCCCAGGTTGCCTGTACAATAATAGATAGTAACCAGAAATCTAACCAGATGAAATTACTCGATGAATACTCACACCTCGCTTCACATGATCTTCGCGCACCAATAACCAATATATTAAGCCTGTCCAGTCTGATGAATTTTCCTGATATGGAGTCATTTGATACAGGCAGAATTAAAGAGCTATTAAGAGATATCAATTTTCAGGCAGAAAAGCTAGATGATATTATTAAAATGTTAAACAATTTAATCAATAAAGAACACAGCACTGATGATTTTGTAGCTGAATCGACCAAAACTGATTCAAAGCATATTATGTTAATTGATGATGATTCACTGACTAACAGATTGCATCACATGATTATCACCAAATACAATAAGAACAGGAGGGTAGTTCAGTTTGGAAGTTCAACACATGCTTTGGATTATTTGAAAGAAAATAAACCGGATTTAATTTTGCTTGATCTGAATATGCCTGAGATAGACGGCTGGGCTTTTTTAAAGCTCCTGGAAGAACAAAGACCAGATGTGGATGTAGTTATCATCTCTTCTACAATAGACCCGGCAGAGCGGACCAGAGCGCAGTCCTATAGGTCAGTTAAGGATTTCCTGACGAAACCCTTAACTTATGATAAAATTAAACATCTGGTAGATAACTAATACCTTATTCAAGGCTAATTTTCTCTATCGAGCAATGACTCGGCAAGCAGGATAAGTTCATTCTTTTTAGCAGCCTCAATACTTACCTTCTCCAATGCTGTAAAAGCGATATCAAGGCTGCGTTTCATTTCTGTTACTGCCAGTTCTCTTATTTTGTACTTGTTGTACAAGCTCGTGATCGACTCTATTTTGGTAAGGTAATCAGTATTCGAATATTGCGCTTCTAATAAAGTCAGGTCATTTTCCTGGACAAGTTCTTTTAATCTCAGCAACAGGAAGGTTTGTTTATTTGAAATGATATCACCACCCACTTGCTTGCCGAATTTAACAGGGTCACCATAGACATCAAGAATGTCGTCCTGCAACTGAAAGGCGATTCCGAAGTTTTCACCAAAATCATAAAGATGATTCGCATCTTCTTCGCTTGCACCACCTACAATTGCACCAAGTTTCATCGCACCACCTACCAATACAGCCGTCTTTAAACGAATCATATTGATATATTCCATAATGCTGACATCTGTTCGTTGTTCAAATTCCATATCCAGCTGCTGTCCTTCGCAAACTCCCTGAGCTGTTGAGTTGAAACAATGCAGCGCATTTTTAAGGATACTGGCATCCAGATTCGTCAGGTGTTTGTTGGCTTCTACCATCATGACATCCCCACTTAAGATAGCGTTATTTACTCCCCATTTAATATGCACAGTATCCTGTCCTCTGCGTAAAGGAGCATTGTCCATAATATCGTCATGAATCAGGGTGAAATTATGAAATGTTTCAATGGCTAATGCAGCTTCTATTGCTTTAGTGGCATCATTGTTAAACAATTCACTGGAAAGCAAAAGTAGGACTGGTCTGATCCTTTTACCACCAAGACGCATAATATAACTGATTGGTTCGTAAAGTTTTGATGGATGAGTTGGATATTCGACCTTGTTGATCGCCTTTTCAATTAATTGTTGTAACTCAAAAATGGTATGCATTATTTTTTTAATGTGGTGTTTTTTTCTAAAATTTCTATTGCTGCCTGTTCCTTTTCAGTCCTTTTGATCCCTGGGTTTTTCTTCCAGAATTCTTCATTATAAGTCATTGCTTTAACCAGGTTGCTGTCATTGATGGCAGGTGTTACTTCTTGCAGATCACTTCCTTTGATATTTTCGTCATCTACCATGTACAAAGTAGAATAAAGGTCTGTATCCTGAACACCGAAGCCTAACATTTTTAACCTGTTTATCGTATTAAAAACAGCGTAATCCAAAACATTATCTCCCTGTTTATTCAGTCTGTACTGTGCAATAAATACGGCTTCTTTGTTTTTTATACTGATAGCTCCCTGGCTTTTAAAAAACAGGCCTTTAATTGTGCCTTCAATCTTCACAACATTATTAGTGACTGTATTTACATAATAAGCGCCTTCAAATCTTTTTTCTTTCAATGCTCGTTTGGGTGTGCAGCTAATTTTGGCAATTTCTTCTCCATTCTGTAGATAAGTACCGACCAGTTTAAAAGTATACAGAGAATCTACTTTCTTTAACAACGGCTTTTTATGAAAAGAATTGGCAAGGTAACCTGATAAAATGAAAGAAACAAAGCTTGTATTGGTATAAGATATCCCTTTTTTATCTTGTAGGTGACGTGCCTCGGTAGGGTGCCAGCCAATCAGACCATACGGCTTCCATTCGGCATTAAGCCAGATTTCATTTAAATAAACCGGTTCATCTGATTCATAAGCAATCTGTCTTAAAAAGGCTTTACCAAAATTCGATTTGTTGTAGGTCTTTAAGGCTTTATCACTGGCATCCTGCATAATTGCAGTCGCTGGATCACCAACGGTCACTTCTTTTAAAGTCATGACCTGTGGATCCAGCACTATTTTCAATTTCTCTTCCGCAGTTTTAACCTCAAAACTGCCTCCTGCATAGTTCAAATGTGTAATCAGGAGATTAACCGGTAATGCAGTAACTGTGAGTTCAAACTCACCATTTCCATTGGTTAATGTACTCTTCTGATTCTTAACCTGTACAGTAGCAAAAACAACTGGATTGCCTGTGTTTTTTTCTACCACAATACCGGAAATTTTCAATTGCGCTAAAACGCATACAGAAGAAAATAACAGCAGGAAAATGAGAATAGCGCCAGATTTATACATATGATCTTAATCTTGTACTAATGAAAAGTCAATTTGACGTTTAGACAGGTCAACTCTTTTGACCTTCACTTTAACCTCATCACCCAATTGATATTTCTTTTTCTTGCGCTGACCAACAATACAGTAGTTCTTTTCGTCAAGTACATAAAAATCATCGGCTATATCTTTCAACCTGATCATTCCTTCACATTTATTTTCAATAAGCTCTACATACATTCCCCATTCGGTAACGCCAGAGATAATACCCATAAAGAGTTTCCCAACGTTTTCTTCCAGGTATTCTACCTGTTTGTACTTAATAGAAGCACGTTCTGCATCGGCAGCACGTTTTTCCATCGCAGAAGAGTGAGCAGCAGCAGTTTCATACTCATCCTCATTGGCAGAGCGTTCTCCGTTAAGATAGCCAGCTAGCAGGCGATGTACCATCACATCCGGATAACGTCGGATAGGAGAGGTAAAGTGCGTATAATGATCAAAAGCCAGTCCGTAATGGCTTGTTTTTTTAGTCGTATAGACCGCTTTAGCCATAGAACGAATAGCTAACTGCGTCAGCACATTCTGTTCTTTTTTACCTTCTACATCTTCCATCAGGAAATTCAGGGATTTTGCAATATCCTTATCTGATTTCATGTTGATTTTATAACCAAAACGTGCAGCAAATAACGCAAAGTTTCCCAGGTTTTCCAGGTTTGGAGAATCATGTGAACGGTAAATGAAAGTATATTTTGACTTTCCTTTACCTTTTTTAGCAATGAATTCAGCCACTTTTTTATTGGCAAGCAGCATAAAGTCTTCAATCAGCTTATGCGCATCCTTGCGTTCTTTCACGTAAACACCAACCGGTTTTCCTTTTTCATCCAGTCTGAATTTCACTTCAGTACTTTCAAAACTGATCGCCCCATTTTTAAACTTTCTATCTCTTAAGATATAAGCAAGCTCATTTAATTTAAGGATCTCTTCTACGTAATCACCTTCCTTGTTTTCGATCACTTCCTGGGCTTCCTCATAACTGAAACGTCTGTCAGAATGGATTACCGTTCTTCCAAACCATTCATCAATGATGTTAGCCGCTTCATCCAGTTCAAAAACTGCCGCAAAGCAAAGTTTATCCTCATTCGGGCGAAGCGAACAAACCCCGTTACTCAATCTTTCCGGAAGCATAGGGATAACCCTGTCTACCAGGTAAACAGAAGTAGCTCTTGAATAAGCTTCTTTGTCTAAATACGTTTTAGGTTGTACATAATGGGAAACATCCGCAATGTGCACACCGATTTCATAGTTGCCGTTTGGTAGTTTTTTGAAGGAGATTGCATCATCAAAATCCTTTGCATCCGCAGGGTCAATAGTAAAGGTTGCCGTCTCCCGGAAATCCCGGCGGTTTTTCAATTCTTCTTCCGTAATCTGCTCAGGAATATCATTTGCTTCTTTCTCCACTTCAGGAGGGAAAGCCAATGGAAAACCATATTGTGCAAGGATTGCATTCATCTCTGTATCATTTTCGCCCTGAGTACCCAGGATGTTGATGATTTTTCCGATGGGGTTTTTTGCCCCTTCCGGCCAGTCGGTGATGGCTACCTGTACTTTTTGTCCATTTTTGGCCCCGTCAAGATCGCTTAGCGGCACAAAAATATCGTGAAGCATTTTTTTATCATCGATCGTAACGAATGCAAAACGGTCAGATATTTTGATTACGCCAATAAAATCAGTTTTTAAGCGCTGTATAATTTCAACTACTTCACCTTCGTTCTTTCTGCCGCTCTTTTTAGCGTAGATATAAACTTTTACTTTATCACCGTTCAGTGCATTATGCAGTTTACGGGCCGAGACGAACACGTCTTTTTCAAACTCATCATCAGGGATAATAAATGCTGCTCCATCGGCAGTCATATCCACTTTTCCAGTGATAAAGGTTTTTAAATCTTTAAGCTTGAATTTTCCTTTTTGAGGTTCAGCGAAGACACCTTTATGTGCTTGTTCTTTCAGGATTTCCAAAATGGTCTCCCTTGCTTCATCATCTTTTATGTTGAGTTTGGCTGAAACCTGTTTGTAATTCAAGGCTTCATTGTTGCTATTCTCTAAAACATCACTAATTAACTGAGTTAACACGAGTTTTATTTGAGAAGATTTCTTTTTTGCCATAGTATATTTGTCAATATTCCGAAGGTAACACTTTGAAACGATTTATAAAGCCTTAACAGGGATAAAATCCAATATTGAGGGCCTTCAGAAGCTTTAGTGATTTGTATAATTGTAATTTATATCGGAGATTTAGACGCGTGGGCAAGCAGGCTCCAAATATTGTAATTTAAAATGATAGAAGAAAAACAACGGAGTACCCGAAGAGAATTTTTGATGATTATGCTGAAGACCATCATCATTTTCGTGCTGGCTTATTTTGAAACCTATCAGCCCGTGCTATTTACCGATTATCCATTTATAGCACTCTCAGCCCATGCTTTGACCGTATTTATGGGGCCAAGTATCATCGTCTCTTTTTTTCGTTTGATTATTATCTACTGGTATATTAAAAAGCATCATTTTAAACCTAATATCAAAGATAACTTCATTTTAGGAATCAACAGGATTGTTTCTATTCTCAATACTGTATTTGCAGTAATTGCACTGATGATCTGGATGGGGATTAAACCTCTTGAGTTTTTAACCAGTATTACTATTGTGGCAGCAGCCATCGCGGTTACCTTTAAGGATTATATTACCAATATGATTAACGGGCTGATCATTATGTTTTCCGACCGTTTATCTTTAGGTGATCATATTCGTGTAAATGATAATGAAGGGAAGATTCTGGATATCACGCTGATTAATATGATTCTTCAGAATGAGGATAATGATATGGTGATTATCCCGAACTCAGTAGTTTTCAGTTCAGTGATTATCAATCAGTCAAAGCAGAATATCAAAAAATTGAGTGTAGAATTTGAAATGGCTCTTCATTTCGGTTATACACCAGGTTTTCTGGAAAAGCATTTATACCAGGATCTGGATGCTTTTAAAGCTAATATTGTGGCCAGTGGGCTAACCATTAAAACACTGGCAATCAATAAGGATATTGCCAGATTCAAGGCCCAGGTCTTATTAAATAATTATGATAAGCTGAAAGAAAGAGAAATCAGAAGAGTGTTGAATACTGCAATAATTAAATTAGCCGTGCCCGAACAGCAAAATCCTAGCTGAACAGGCTGAATTTACCAGGAATTGCGGCAATTAGTTTTTGCGTGTATGCTGTCTTTGGGTGTGCGTAAATGGTTTCCGGAAAATCTTCCTCTTCTATTTTTCCTTTGTTCATCACAATCATTCTGTCAGACAGATGTTTGACCACTGCAAGATCATGAGAAATGAAGATATAGGTCAAGCCGAGTTCCTGTTGCAATCTTCTTAGTAAATTTAAAACCTGAGCCTGTACAGAAACATCCAGTGCAGATACGGATTCATCACAGATAATTAGTTTGGGCTGTAAAGCAAGTGCACGGGCAATAACGATCCGCTGCCGCTGACCTCCTGAAAATTCATGAGGATAACGGTCAAAATGCGCTGGTTTTAAGTCTACCAGTTCCAGTAAATTCATTACATGAGCTTTGCGCTGTGTTTCTGTCGAAAATACCCGGTGTACCAGTAAGGGCTCCATCAGGGCGTTGCCTACAGTGAGTTGTGAATTCAGGGAAGAATAAGGATCCTGAAAAATAAGTTGTATATCTCTTCTTAATTTTCTGAAACTATCATTCTTTAAATGCGTGATCTCCTGATCTTCAAAGAAAATGGTTCCGGAGGTAGGTTCAATGAGGCGGAGGATAGTTCTGCCTAGTGTCGTTTTGCCACAGCCGGATTCTCCGACAAGACCTAAAGTTTCTCCCGGATATAATTTGAAACTGACATCATCTACTGCTTTAATCAGCTCTTTAGAGCTGCCAAATAATCCTTGTCTGACTGGAAACCAGGTACAGAGGTTTTTTACTTCAAGCAGGGGAGTGGTTTTATAAAGGATCTCTCTTCTGTCATCAATTTCCTGCTGTGTATAACTATTTGCAGCCAGTAAATGGGCAACTGGCTGATCTGTACCCTGAAGAAGAAAGTCAGTTACTACAGGCAGTTTTTTTAAACGAAATAGAGGAGATGGACGGCATGCCAGTAAACCTTTGGTATATGGATGTTTAGGTTGTTTGAATAGCTGCTCTACTGAGCCCTGTTCAACAATTACTCCTTTATACATAACTGCAACTTCGTCCGCAATTTCGCTGATCACTGCCAGGTCATGAGAAATGAAAATCATTCCCATATTCCGTTCTTCCTTTATTTTGAGCAGTAATTGTAAAATCGTCTGTTGCACGGTTACGTCCAATGCTGTAGTAGGCTCATCAGCAATCAGAAGTTCAGGATTGCAGCTTAATGCCATCGCAATCATTACCCTTTGTTTCTGACCTCCCGAAAGCTGATGCGGGTAAGTATTGAAAACAGTTTCGGGACTGGGAAGCTGAACTTCCTGGAAAAGCTCAATAGTTTTTTCTTTTGCTGCTTGTTTACTTAATTTCTGATGCAGAATAATTGCCTCCTGCACCTGGTAGCCGCAAGTAAATACAGGATTCAGAGAAGTCATGGGCTCCTGAAAAATCATGGCAATTTTATTGCCCCGGTAAGTATTCATTTCCAGGTCGGATAAATGTATTAAACTGGTTCCGTTAAAAAGAATGTCACCGGTGATCCTGGTATATTCAGGGTTATGCAAACGCATAATAGAAAATGAAGTGACTGATTTGCCCGATCCGGATTCTCCAACGATCCCTAAAACACGCCCTTTTTCGGCTTTGAAGCTGATCTGATTAACCGCGGTATGCCAGGAGCGGTCTTCCTGATTAAAAAATTGGATATTTAGATCAATTACGTTTAGCATCAGAGGTACAATATAGATAAAATTATCCCTCAGATTTCGCTTTTTGTGCTATTTTTGCAGAATGGAAAGAGAAATTCTTGATACCAAGCGCAAGGCCCTGAATATTAATTTAAACTCTGATATTTATGGGACTTTTGCTGAGATCGGAGCAGGACAGGAAGTTGCACGTAATTTTTTTACAGCAGGTGCGGCTTCAGGAACAGTAGCTAAAACTATGTCTGCCTATGATATGACCTTCAGCGATGCGATCTATGGGGTAGAGGAAACAGGAAGATATGTGAGTCAGTCAAGGTTAACTAAAATGCTGAATCATGAATTTGATCTGCTGACAGAAAGATTACATGGTGAAAAATATGAGACCAGAAGTTTTTTTGCCTTTGCGGACACAGTAACTACGCTGAACTATAACAAATCCAATGACCCTCATGGTTGGATTGGTATTAAATTTCAGACAGAACCGGGGGGAGAACCTAATGAGATATTTTTCCATGTGCGTCTACTGGATACTGATGCCGCGCTTCAGCAGAATGTTCTGGGTATAATTGGTGTTAATTTGGTTTACGCTGCATTTTATTACCATACCGATCCCAAAAGAATGGTTGAATCGCTTGCAGATAACCTGACTGTAGGTTCTGTAGAGATTGATTTGATTTCAGTAAGTGGTCCTGCCTTTAAAAACATCAATAATATCCTGTTGAATCTGTATCTGATTGTAAAAGACTTCTCGGATGCGGCTATTTTTGATTCACTTGGAAACCCATGTCTTCCTAAAGATCTTTTGTACAAAAAAGATATTATGATTTTGCGGACAAAATACGCGCAAAAGTCATTACCAAATTTTAGCATGTTCAACAAAGCTGTAGATCAGTTTACAAGAACAGAAGATGTGAAAAAAGATAATCTTAGTGTTTTAATTGAGGTCTTACTTTCGAACGTTTTGACTGCTGATGAAGAGATCCCTGAAAATATAGATCTGGAAGCAGTTGCATTACGTGCCGAAGAGCTCTGTAAAACAGGTAATCTGGTTATTGTTTCCAACTTTGCAAGACATAATAAACTGGCAAAATATCTGGACAGATGCAAACCGAAAAGTGTCGGGATATCAACGAATATCAATAACTTGAAATTCGTGTTCAATTCATACAATTTCGGAGAAAACTATTCGAGTATGCTGTTGAGTTATGTGAGTGATATGTTCACTAAAAATGTAAAATTATTTGCTTATCCATTTTTGGATAAAAAATCAAATAAAGTAATTACAACCGTGAATATGCCGGTTACACCAGAAGCAAAACCATTGTTCGACTTCTTGATTTTAAATGGTTATATTACTGATATCAAGGAATATAGTGAGACTGATGTGAAAACTGTATAATAAAAAACGTTTCATCTCATTGACGATGAACTGAAAATAAAAAGGCAAATCAATTTAAACTGATTTGCCTTTTTTTGAGTTCAAATACTTATTTCTTCAATGCCTCTCTTACTTTTGGGGCTATTTTGGTTCCGTAGATTTCGATAGACTTCATCATATCTTTATGCGAAGGAGCACCAATATCCATATGTGCTGCAAAACGGGTTAAACCAAATATTTCCTGTACATGCAAAATTTTGTCAATTGCCTCTTCTGCCTCTCCTACAAATAACGCACCCTCTCTTTGTCTTCCGTAGTCAAACTGATATTTAGTATAAGGAGACCAGCCACGCGATTTTCCTACTCTATTCATCTGTGCTGCATACAACGGATAATATTCGTTAGCTACCTCGTTACTGTTTTCACCAAAAAAAGCATGCGCATGGATGCCAACCTGAAGTTTAGCAAGATCATGTCCTGCCTTTTTATATTCAGCACGATATAAATCAAATAATGGCTTAAACTGGTTAGGGCTTCCGCCGATAATAGCGATCATTAAAGGCAGGCCTAATATACCCGCTCTGATCACAGATTCGGGCGTACCACCCACCGCTATCCAAATGGGCAAATTATTATCTACAGCTCTTGGTAATACCTGTTGATTGGTCAAGGGGGCTCTGAATTTGCCTTTCCAGGTAATCGTTTCTTCCTGATTGATTTTTAATAGTAACTCCAATTTCTCAGTAAACAAGTCATTATAATCATCCAGATTATAGCCGAATAGTGGGAAAGACTCAATAAAGCTACCACGACCAGCCATTAATTCTGCACGGCCGTTAGATAGCAAATCGACCATTGCAAAGTTTTGATATAATTTTACCGGATCAGAAGAACTCAATACACTGACCGCACTACCTAGTTTAATATTCTTAGTGACTACTGCAGCAGCAGCAAGTAATATTTCAGGACTTGAAACTACGAAATCCGGACGGTGGTGTTCCCCGATACCGAAATAATCGAGTCCCAGTTCATCCATTAATTTGATTTCTTCAATAATCTCTCCCAGTCTTTGCTGGCCGGATTGAAATTTATTTGTTGTTGGATCAACACGTAAATCTCCAAACATACTAATACCTAATTCCATAATTGATTTGTTTTAAATCACACACAAAGTTAATCATGGGTTCCGGGTTCAAACTTGACCTATGGTAAGTAATTATTTGCAAGCCTTATCCAGTTCCAGCAGCAGGTTTTTATTGAACGATGTTGGAATTAAAGAATCTAATGCTGCATCATATTCAAATAACTGTCTTTTTGTAGGGTCGAAGGTAAATCTTGCAGTTACAGGGGAGTGATCGGGATAACTTTCATGAATTGCATAATCATAGGTTTTAGAATAATTCATGGCATTATCTTTTTTTGCATTGGGGCTGCCCTCGTAAAATAAACCATATGAAGTACCACCATTAGCGATTATTCTGGCAGTAAGTCCATCTGTTAGACTTTTATAGCGATCAGAAGTAGTCAGAATTTCATAGGCGATCTGGCTGCATGGATTTGTAGAGAAAGGTACCGTATCCGTTTTCAAAGACTTTTTTGTTGAAACATCCGGTTTATTAACAATACCAGCTTTATTTGCCGAAAGGTCTTTTGCGGTGGAAACACTGGTTTTTAAAGTATCCTGGATAGCTGTTCCAGGTTTGTGTTGTGTACAGGAAGCAGTCAGTAAAAGACAGGCAAGCAGGAAGCTGTTGAAGTGATTTTTTTTCATTAAAGTTATTCTAATCGTTTGATTACGTTATCCAGATTATTTACTATTTGTTCCATAAATGTGGGTGAGCATTCAATGCTGTTTTACAAAAGTAATATCATTTACCATTCTTTTAGGATTTGGTTAATTAACTCCATTATTAGCACTTGTTGCAATGGTATGAAAATTCAAAAGATGAATCTCTTTATTTGGAATTGTTCTTAATTGGGTTTAGCTTGCAGCTTAATTACTGAAGAATCTCAAGTCTATTAAACGCAATTGTATGATTAATAAAAGAATGGAAGATTTGCTGAATGCGCAAATCAATTTGGAAATGTATTCGGCCAATGCTTATTGGGCTATGTGCTCGTGGTTTACAGAGAAAGATCTGGATGGCTTTGCTAATTACTTTAAGGTGCAGGCTAAAGAAGAGCTTTTTCATGCTGAAAAGCAATTTGACTATATCCATGAGGTTGGAGGTAAAGTAATTATTGATACTATTCAAAAACCAGCATCTGAATTTAATTCAGTTTTAGAAGTTTTTGAGATTACTTTGGCACATGAAAGAGCGGTAACAAAAAGTATAGGAGAGCTGATTAAAGCTTCATTTGAAGAGAATGATTTTGCAACTCATAATTTTCTTCAGTGGTTTGTTACCGAGCAAGTTGAAGAAGAGGCCACTGTTTCTCAGATTATCAGTAAGCTGAAAATGATTGGAGACAATTCTTCTGCCTTATACCTTCTCAATTCAGAGCTGACGCAAAGGACATTTAATGCAGCTACAGGAGGCGCAGCTTAAGTATTAGATTTATCCATCTTGCAAGTTTAGGAAAAAAGCAAGAAGATTAATCCTCTTGCTTTTTATAGATGTCTTTGATTGTAACCGCCATTATATTTTCTGGCGCGTCCAATGGTTGAAAACCGAACTGACTGTAGAGACTATGAGCGTCCCTGGTAGCCAGCATGTATCTTCTTAAACCTTGCAGATCAGGATGGAAAAGCATAAGCGACATTAATTTTTTCGAAAGTCCCATACCACGGAACTCCTCGTCTACATAAACATCTGCCAGGTAGGCAAAAGTAGAACGGTCGGTAATCCATCTCGCAAACCCTATTTGCTGGCTTTCTTGATAAATACCAAAACAAAGAGAGTTATCAATAGATTTAATGACTGTTTCTAACGGGATTCCCTGAGCCCAATAAGATTTTATACTCAGGAAAAGATGAACGGCAGCAGCATTAATTTTGCTTTTGTCGTCCGAAAAAATAAATCCGTTATCAGCAATTTCCATTAGTTACGCATGTTAATGTATTGAAGTGGCTGTCCGAAATCTTCGCTTTTACAAAGAGAGATTACTTTTTGAAGATCATCAATGTTTTTGCTTTGTACACGCAACTGGTCGTCCATAACAGAAGCTTGAACTTTAAGTCCGCTTGCTTTGATTTTAGCAACTATCTTTTTAGCAACATCTTTATCAATTCCCTCTTTAATAGAAACTTCTTTTCTGATCATATTGCCAGAAGCATATTGTTCTTTTCCAAAATCAAGACTTTTAGGATCAAGGTTCTGTTTCACCATACGGGATATAATTGAATCCTCAATTGCCTTTAAACGCATGTCATCTTCAGTAACGATGGTGATTACATTTGTCTTCTTGTCATGATCAATTGTACTCTGAGAGGTAGAGAAATCATAACGGTTAAGGATCTCTTTTTTTGCGTTGTTCATTGCATTGTCCAATGTCTGCGCGTCAACTTTACTTACGATATCGAAAGTGGGCATGATTATAGCTTTAGTATAAAAAATATATTAGATTTAGATATTAATTATTTAACGTTCTAGCTAAAAAAATTATTATGAAAACCAATAAATCAAAAGTGCAAAAAAATAATGCTAAAAAAGCAGTTAAAAAAGAATTGGAGCAGAGTCTTACGCAAAAATTTTTTGAAGCAGTTTCTAACTTGGGTCATGATGCCGAAAAAATTGGTGAAGAATTAGCTCATGCAGCAAAATCAGTTGCTGGTAAATTAGCTAAAAAATTCAAAGCTGTGAAAGCAGAAGCTGCCAAAACAGTAAAGCCAACTAAGAAGGAAATAGCAAAGACAGTAAAAGAAGTTAAGAAGGTTACTGCTAAAGGAGCTAAAAAAGTTAAAAAGGAAGTTAAAAAAGCAGTTGCGAATATCAGAACATCAGGAAACAGTATTAAAGTTCCTGTGATCGCTAGCGAAGAAAAGGCCGCTAATGTAATTGCTAAACCAGTGAAAAAAGCTGCTGTGGTGGTGAAGAAAGCTGCCCCTGTAATTAAAAAAGCTGTTTCTACAGTGAAAAAAGCTGTTCCTGCTGTGAAGAAAGAAGTGACCGCTGTGAAAGAAAAAGCTGAAGCTGCTGTTAAAGCTGCACCAGTAAAAAGAGTAAATAAAACTGCTACTGCTGCGGCCTCGGCTGCTAAAAAAGTGGTTAATACAGCAGCTGCTAAAGTGACTCCGGTAAAGAAAGTTGCAGCTAAACCTGCTGCAACAGTAAAAGCTAAACCAGCTGCTACTGTAGTTAAATCTGCAACAGCGACAGAAAATAATGCGGAGAAGACGACGGTAGAAAGTTAATTTAAAAATGGTTTTCTGAAGAATAATGCTCAAATAATTAACACTGACTTAACAATAGAATTTGCAGTTTTGAGCATCCGTTCCCATTAGGGATTTTTTGATACAACCCCACATGACAAAGAAGAAGGTCCCATTTTTAAATAGAGAACTCAGCTGGTTATATTTCAATGAACGGGTTTTACAGGAGGCTACAGATGAGACTGTACCGCTGATTGAAAGAATTAAATTTTTGTCTATTTTCTCTTCTAACCTGGAAGAATTTTACCGGGTTCGTGTAGCTACAATGACCAGACTGTCTAATTTAAACGACAAGGCCAAAGAGCTATTAGGATTTAATCCTAAGAAAGTATTGAACGAAATTAAAAATATCGTCGTTAAACAGGAACGTAAATTTGAACAGCTTTTTCAAGCTACCCTGATTAATGAACTGGCACAAAACAGGATTTTTATCCTGAATGACACGCAGCTTAATGTAGCCCGCGGGGAGTTTGTAAAAGAACATTTCCGGGATAAAATTTTGTCTAATCTGGTACCGATCATGATTGATCTGGAGAAACCATTTCCAGAACTTAAAGACCGGTACCTGTATTTTTTTGTAAGACTTAAAAAGAAGACAGGTAAGAAAGACGAAAAATATGCATTGATAGAATTACCTCCTGATCTGCCAAGGTTTTTAGTGCTGCCAGAAACAAACGGGCTGAAATTTATCATTCTTGCTGAAGACATTATTAAATACTGTCTGGATGACATCTTTTACGTATTTAAATACGATGAAATGGATGCTTATTCAATACAGTTAACCAGGGATGCAGAGCTTGATATCGATAAAAACATCAGCGACAAGTTTATAGAAGAACTAAAAACCAGTCTGGATAAACGTAGAAAAGGTAAACCTATGCGTTTACTTTATGATACAGAAATGCCATTTGATATGCTGGGTGTACTGGTTGCTAAAATGAAAATTGAAGCAGAAAGTCTGATCCCCGGAAATCGTTATCATAAATTTGGTGATTTTATTCGTTTCCCGAATGTCGGTGATAAAAGCCTTGAATATCCTGTAAATGTTCCCTTGAAGGTTTTCGGTTTACACCGGACACAAAGTATCTTTAACAAACTTGCTGAAAGAGATTATCTGGTCAATTTACCTTATCAGTCTTATGATTATATTATTCTGTTTCTCCGGGAAGCAGCTATTGATCCGAAAGTTACCGCGATCAATATCACCCTTTACCGGCTTGCAGAAAATTCAAGAGTAATTAATGCCTTAATTAACGCGGCCAAGAATGGTAAAAAAGTAAACTGTCTGGTAGAGCTTAAAGCACGTTTTGATGAAAGAGCAAATATATTCTGGACTAACAGGCTTGAAGAAGAGGGCGTACATGTAAATTATGGGTTGACTGACTATAAAGTTCACTCCAAAATTTGCCTGGTTACCCGGATAGAAAAAGGCCGTCCTGTATATTATGCGAACCTGGCAACTGGTAATTTTAATGAAAAAACTGCTAAACTGTATTGCGATCACAGTATTTTTACTGCTAAAAAGGAAATCACACATGATTTGATTAAGCTTTTCGCAGCCTTGAATAAACGTACTGTAGCTACAGGATTCAAATACCTGATTGTTTCTCCATTAGAGTCGAGAACAAAGTTTTATACTTTGATAGACCGGGAAATTAAAATCGCCAAATCAGGTAAACCTGCTTATCTGATATTCAAAGTAAACAGCTTGGCCGATGAAGGAATCGTGGAAAAACTCTATGAGGCTAGTAATGCTGGCGTGAAGATCAAATTGATTGTACGCGGTATTTGCTGTCTGATTCCGGGAATACAAGGTTTCAGTGAAAACATCACTGTAATCAGTATTATTGACAAGTTTTTAGAACATGCACGTGTCTTCATTTTTGGGAATAGCGGTAAAGAAGAAATGTTTCTTTCTTCAGCCGATTTGATGAGCAGAAATTTTGAACATCGGGTGGAGGTTGGGTTCCCTGTATTGGATGAAGATGTGAAACAAGAAATCAGAGATATTATTGACTTTCAGTTACAGGATAATGTGAAAGCAAGAGATATCACCAGGTTGAATAACAATAAATACCACAAAAACCGGATCAGTACTAAGGTACGGGCGCAGGTACAGACATATAATTACTTAAAAAACAAACACCAGTAAGAAGATTATGCTCAGATATGCAGCAATTGACGTTGGCTCTAATGCCGTAAGACTGCTTATTGCAGATATAACATACAATGAAAATGGGTTTGGTTTTAAAAAGAATACGCTCGTAAGGGTTCCGTTGCGCTTAGGCGATGACGCGTTTTTAGATCATAAAATCTCTGTGCGTAAAATCGAAGATCTGATCAAAACTATGCAGGCTTTCAAAAACCTCATGGATGTATACCAGGTGACTAAATATCTAGCCTGTGCAACCTCATCTATGCGCGAGGCAGAAAATGGACTTGATATTATTCAGGTGATCCGTGAAAAGGCAAATGTAGATCTTGAAATTATTGAAGGACAAAGAGAAGCTAATATCATTTATGCGAATCATATCGAGAATGACCTGGATATTAAGAAAAACTATCTTTATATAGATGTTGGTGGTGGTAGTACAGAACTTTCAGTTTTCGTGAATAAAGTACCTGTGGCTTCTAAATCATTTGATATCGGAACAATCCGGATACTGGATAATCAGGATAAAGAAGAGACTTGGGAAGAAATGAAACTTTGGGTAAAAGATCAAACCAAATACCATAAAAATCTTGCAGGAATTGGTACTGGTGGAAACATCAACAAGCTCTATAAAATGGCGAATGAAAAAGAGGGGATGCCTTTAACCTTTTTGAAGTTAAAATCTCTTTACAATCAATTGAACAGCCATTCTTTGAAAGAGCGAATTCAGCTTTTTAGCTTAAATCCTGACCGTGCAGACGTGATCATTCCAGCTTGTGAGATCTTTATCACGTTGATGAAATGGACAGGTATTAAGCAGATCCATGTACCAAGAGTAGGGATGGCAGATGGAATTATTAATCTGTTAATAGAAGAGAATCTGAATAAACAATAGCCAGGTAGTCACCGTGGTGGCTTACTGATACCGCATGCTTTTGGCCGGTTATCTGGTGGACTAACTCAGGAAGTCCAGATGGAGTGCTGGCCAAAAGATAAAGCTTTGATAAATTATTAAACTCTTCTCTGTAATTGATAGCAGGACGAAGATATTGTAAATGAAGCTCTTCAAAATGGCTGATATTTGAAACAGCTATAGAATGAATCAGTGAAGCATTGATTTCACTTTTGATGTGGAAGTCTTCTCTAAAAAGGGAGTCATCTCCAAAATAACTAAGCTTTCCAGTTAGCATCGGACTACCTTGCTTTAAGTGTTCGTTGTAGCAAGGTAAGTCTTCGCAATGAAAATGTAAGGGAACATAATTTCTGATACCTGTTTTGCGCTGAATAATCTTACAAGCTGCCTCTTTCATGGTCCAGATCAGCCAAAGTACAACGGTAGGGTTGGAAGCCTCTAAAATCATCTGCTGTTCCTCAGGCGTACAGATTTTTGCCAGATAACCTTTTCGTTTCCAGTTACTCTCCAGCCCGGCCTTTCTCAGATCAACAACATCATTTCCTATCATTCTCAGCAAGTTTTGCCTCAATAATTTCTATTGTTGATTTTACATTCAACATCTTAGACATGGAATCATTATCGATTTCTATCCCAAACTTCTCTTCCAGATCCAGAATGATATCTACCAGGTTAGCGGAATTGATTTTCAGGTCAGTAATGAAATTTGTCTCTTCATTGATTTGATCCAATGCAGTTTTATCCCCGGTATAAGGACTCGCAATTTCTTTAATGGCGGCAATTAGTTCTTCTCTATTCATGCGCATATCGTTTTAATATTAAACAGGCATTTACATCACCAAAGCCGAAGCTTGCTTTAATCAGCAGATTGAATTCTTTATGCAGGCAGATGCGTGGAATACGCTCAGGATCTACCAGCAATTCAATTTCCTGGTGCAGATCCTCACAATTTATATTGGGGAAAATAAAACCTTCATGGATTTGTAATACTGATGCGACAGATTCTATACTTCCAGAGGCACTGATACAATGACCAATCATTCCTTTAATGGAATTGATATATGGAAAATCTTTTCCTGAACGTCCCAGAGCTGTTACCCAGTTCTGTATTTCGAGCGTATCTTTTGTTGTGGCTGTTAAATGGCCATTAATGACCTCAACATCATCTGCATGTACCCCCGAAGCGGTTAAAGCCATTGAAATACACCTTTGTACAGCTATAGGATTTGGCGCTGTCATTGTTCCTGCGCCACGCTGACCTCCAGAATTCAAATGGCCACCCAGTATCTCGGCATAAATTTTGGCCCCTCTGGCTAAAGCACTGTCCAGACTCTCTAAAACAAGGGCTCCGGCTCCACTGCCGGGAACAAAACCACTGGCTGTAGCACTCATCGGTCGGCTTCCTTTTTCAGGATCAGCATTGTGTTTATACGTACAGACTTTCATGGCATCAAAACCACCCCATATATAAGGGCCACTGTCACTGGTACTGCCAGCAATCATAATTGTTGCCTGACCAGATTTAATACGCTCATAAGCCATTAAAATGCTTTCTGTACCCGTTGCACAGGCAGAAGAGTTGGTGGTGACTAAATTGCCCAAGCCTAGTTTTCCGGCTAGCAAAGCACTGACCCCGCTTGCCATGGTTTGCGCCACTACCGTACTGCCTAGTTTCCGGATTTGCAGGTTATCCAGTTTATAAATAGCCCCTCTGAATTTATCAATCCCGGAAGTGCCTGTACCGAAAACAGTACCACTTTCCCAGTCGGGTGTTTCTGCAGCAGCAGGTTCCAGCCCCGCATCTTCCCAGGCATCCAGACCTGCAATCACGCCATAAACAATTCCTGTACTTTCCAGATTCCGGATTTCCAGTTCTGTGAAATAACGGCTCATCCGGGCTTCATCTATCACTGGTTTTCCTGCAATCTGACAAGAGAAAAGGAGTTGTTCCAACTGCGGATCATGTGCAATACCAGACATACCATTTTTAAGCGCATGTCTGAATTGCGTAAGGTCTGCACCATTTGGTGAAACAACCCCCAGGCCAGTGACGACAACGCGTTTAGTCATGCATTTTTGCTGTTACCATTCCTGATATATTTCCTTTGCAAACTGTTTCTCCCGCTTCATTTTTCATGATTACATTACAGTTCAGTTTTTTGAATCTAAAATATACTTTTTCAGCGGTCACAGTAACCTTTTCGCCCGGAAATACCGGCTTCATAAAATCCATTGCCGTAGAAGTCAGCATGACATGGGCTTTCATCTCTGTATTTGCACTTTCAGAAAGGTAAATACCGAGACAAACTAAACCGATCTGCGCCATAGTTTCTGTCAATATTACACCTGGAGTAACCGGAGCATCTTTGAAATGGCCTTTGTAAAAATCAAGATCTTTATCGTAAGTATAGGTTCCTGTTGACCCGTTCTCATCAATTTGAAGTAATTCATCTACAAATAAAAAAGGTTTACTATAAGGTAGTTTTGCTAGTATTTCTTGTGGTTTCATCATTATATTAAATAATCAGTTCAAAGATGTAAAGTAAATACAAAAATCGCTTACCATTGCAATAAAATTCGCTGTGCGGAAAAACCAGGACCAAAACTGAGCATTAATCCTTTTTCGCCGGGTTTAGGTCCAGCATCCATAATCCGTTCAAGGACATACAGTACCGTCACGCTCGACATGTTTCCATACTGTCTTAATACTTCTTTTGTGTCGTCAATGTTTTTTCCCAGTTCACCAAATAAAGCTTCCACAATTTCAATAATTTTTTTTCCTCCCGGATGAAAAATCAAGTGGTCTATTTCTTTAATTTCTAATCCGTTTTTAGCCAGAAAAGGATGGATGATTGAAGGGAAGTGGGAGGCAATATTTTCCGGAACAGTTACGTCCAATACCATTTGCAATCCTGTATTTGTCAATTTAAACCCCATCATTTCTTCTGCATCATAAAAGTGATACATTTCTTCGTCCAGAATTTCCGGGCCATGGTCATCAGGATGTGATGACAAAAGCACGCAGGCGGCTCCATCGCCAAAAATAGCTGCGCTCACTATATTGACCATAGAGAAATCCTGGAGTTGAAAGGTTGCAGTCGGTGACTCTACAGCAACTACAGCAGCTCTTTTACCCGGATTAGCTTTTAAAAAATTCTTGGCGTAAATTATTCCGGAAACACCTGCTGCACAGCCCATTTCTGTAACCGGGAGACGTACGATATCCTGACGCAGCCTTAACTTGTTAATGAGGTAAGCATCCAGGGAAGGAATCATAATTCCGGTGCAGCTGACGGTGATCAGGTAATCGATATCTTCGTTCTTCCAGCCAGCTTTCTCAATCGCATCACCCAGACATTGCGTGCCCAGCCTGATTCCTTCCCGGATATAAATATCATTCCGCTGCTCAAAAGTAAGTGCGCTGAATACTTCTTCGGGTGACATAAATGAATACCGCTGGTCTACTGCTGCATTTTCAAATATCTTTTTAACCTTACGGACAAATCGTTCTTCCTGACCATGCAGCCATCCATCCAGAAAAGGAATGATCTCTGCTGTAGTCCTTGAATATCCTGGTAATGCCTTGCTAATGCTCTTTATAGTTACATTCATGCTATTTTAACTATCCATTGGTAGCGGAATGCCCATTTCCATTTGATTAAATAATTCTTTAGACCTAATGTTCTTGAATATGCTATTAAATCTTCTTTTTTAAACCCGCGAAGAATAGAGGTTAATCCATCTTCACGTGACATTTCATTCAAGCCGAATATAAAACATAAACCCCTGAATAGGTAATAAGCTATTGCACTCCGCTGTAAATCATTGATAACGAAACCAAGTCTTGCATTTCGCCCAAAACTTTGCAGCAGTTCGATGATCTCCTGATCTTTAAAATGATGCAATGTTAAAGTACAAAGGATAATATCTGTTTGTTGATGTGTTTTCAAATCGTCAAATATATCAAGGCACTGATAACTTATATTTTCATAACCGGCAGATAAACTACGTGCATGTTCAACCGTGAAATTATTTGCATCGATACCAATCAATATAAAATTCAGCCTGTGTTGACTTGCATAATCTGACAATGCTCTTAGCATATCTCCATTTCCACATCCTATATCTGTAATACGGATAATGGCAGATTTTGGTTGTGAACAGAGTAAAAATTTAATTCCTTCCAGTGTAACCTTATTTCCACCAAGCAGTCGGTTGATACTGGCAATTTTATCCAGTGCATCCCGGAGTATTTCTCCCTTCATCTCAAAGTTATCCATGATCTCTGGAGCGGTACTTCTGTGCGTTGTTTCTACAAACATGATTAGTGAACGGTTAAAAGATGTCCATGTGTTTTTCTAATTAGCAGTGGTAATATAAAAGGTAACTTAACCATTCCGCCTATTAACTTTTCGGCCAGGTATTCTCTGTTAAAAATTGCGGACAAAGTGCTGCCCATCCACAATCTGGATTTAAAGTGTCGATTCCAGGATATAATATAGCGTTTTTCAAGTTCAGTTCTGCTGGAAATATCTCCATTCAGGAACTGAATCAATAATTCGGTACAAAGCTGCGCGCTATGGATGGCCATTGCCATACCATTTCCGCAGAGCGGATGAATCAATCCGGCAGTGTCTCCGATCATCAGCATATGATCAACAACCGCCTCCCTTGCCCCAAATGATAACTGACTGATTGTTAAGGGGGGATCGAATAATGATTCACAGTTTTCAAAAACACTTTTTAAATACTTATTCTGATATAATACTTTTTCCTGGTAAGACTGGATACTTTTATATGTTTTGAAGGTTTTATAATCTGCCAGGTAACAAATATTTATCTTTTGATCTTCGACTTTAGAAACTCCGCAGTATCCGCCTCTGAAATTATGCAGTGCTACAAGACCATCTTCAAATGCTCCCGAATAATGTGCTTTAACAGCAAGAAATGGTGATTTCTGCTGAATAAACTTCCTGTTTAATTTAATATCAATAGCGGCTCGTTTGCCATAAGCCCCGATTACTTGTCTGGCAGAAATTTCCTTTCCAGTTTTAGTAGAAACGATGAAAAGTTGATTTTCAAATGTTACGTTATCAGCTGTATCCTGGAGCACACAACCACCTCTAGTCACAAATTTTTCATAAAGAAAATGATCCAGTTTAAATCTGCTGATTCCAAAACCTCCTAATGGTAGGGTGGTGAAAATACTTTTTCCGGAAATGGTGGAGAAGTGTAGTCTGGAAATTACCGTAGGATGCAGTAATGCCGGATCAGCATCCAGCCATTGCAGATAGGGGAGAACCTCATTAGATATATATTCACCACAAACTTTATGATGAGGGTAGGTGTCTTTTTCAATGAGTATTACGGCTATACCTGCCCGTTGCAGATGTAATGCCGCAGTTAAACCGGCCAAGCCGCCACCAATAATTAGAATATCTGTTTGAATAGGCATAATTAAAGGATGTAACTAGCGTAACGATATAACAGATTATTTGTCTGTTTGTTTTTAATAAATAGTTTAATTTGTGTTATATTAATAATTAAATTATCTTATTGAAATAATTCGTGGGATAGGATAGATGAAGTCGTAATGAATAAAATACATTTGATCAGGGAGCAGAAAGTAATGCTGGACAAAGATCTTGCAGATCTTTATGGTGTTAAACCTATTCGTTTAAGAGAGCAGGTAAAACGTAATCTGGAAAGATTTCCCCTAATTTTATGTTTCAGCTAACGCCTCAGGAAGCTATAAACATGGTACCGCAATTTGCGATACCATGTTTACAACCCCTCAAGCTATATTGCCCTATTTAAACAATGCCGAATTCTGGAGTGAAATTCTTTTAAACCTTAAACAAAAAAGCCCTGTTCTGATTGCCCCCATAAAGTGTCTAACAACTTTATGGAGGCAATCAGAACAGGGCTTCTTATAAAAGAAATAATTAGTTATCCAGCAATTTTGCAGCATCACTATCCAGGAACCAGGTAAGACTTCCATCAATCGGGTTAATCAATTCTGATGGATACAATTGTGTATTCTTAGGTTGATCTTCGATCACATGTTTCAGCGCTTCAGCTTTAGCTTCTCCAAATACAAGGAAGGCAATATTTTTTGCCTTATTGATCAGAGGAGCGGTGAAACTGATTCTGTAAGTTGCTAGTTTTTCAACGAAGACACTTTCTACAGTTACTTCTTTACTCGTTAGAATATCTGTGCCAGGGAATAAGGAAGCCGTATGTCCGTCATCTCCCATGCCTAATAAAATAAGATCGAAAGCAAGATCAGCACCATCAAAATGTGTTGTAATCGCTTTTGCGTATTCAATAGCAGCTTTCTCAGGAGCCAGTGTGGTATCTACAAAAAAGATATGATCAGCAGCAACATTTAAAGGACTTAAGATCGATTTCTTTGCCATCAAACCATTGTAGTTTTCATGCCCGGGGGGAACATTGCGTTCGTCCCCGATAAAAAAATAGACTTTTGACCAGTCTAATTTTTCACGGTATTCTGTAGACAGCATCTCATATAAGTCTTTAGGAGAATTACCGCCAGTCAACACAAAATTAAAACAATCTTTTTCTGCAATTGCCTTTTCTGCAATTGCAATAATGTAATCTGCCAAGTCTTTCAGCAGTTCACTTTTTGTTTTATAAATGAGTAAGTTCATTCTAGTCTTTATTATTTAAGGGTAAGGTGAACCAGTGGAAACCATCTCTGGCAATCAGGGCCTCCGCATCTTCAGGTCCCCATGAGTCTGCCGGGTAATTTGGGAAACTCAACGAAGTTTTACTTTCCCATGCATTGATTACGGGCATCAGTAATTCCCATGCACTTTCTACCTGATCTGCACGCATAAACTGCGTCTGGTCAGCGATCATGACATCCAGTAATAAAGTTTCATAAGCTTCAGGAGCCTGTGAGCTATATGTTCCTTTGTAATCAAAAACCATATCTACAGGGTTTAGTACCATATCCAGACCAGGTCTTTTTGCCTGTACCTGCAAACGGATACTCATTTCTGGCTGGATACTAATGATCAACCTGTTTTGCTGCCAGTGCTCAGTTACACCTGCAGGGAAAACCTGGTGAGGAACATCCTTAAATTGTATCGTAATCAAAGAAGAAGTCTGGAACAGACGTTTACCTGTACGTACATAGAAAGGAATTCCCTGCCAGCGCCAGTTATCTACAAAGAATTTGGCTGCGGCAAAAGTTTCTGTATTAGAATGTGCATCTACATCTTTTTCAGATCTGTAACCCGGAACTTCTTTACCTTCAACCCATCCTTTAGAATACTGTCCGCGGACAGTGCTATTTCTAATATCATCCGGGCCGAAAGGACGCATGGCTTTTAAGACATCAACTTTCTTATTCCTAATCTCATCTGCATCAAAATTGATCGGAGTTTCCATACCTATTAAACACAGCAGCTGAAGGATATGATTTTGAATCATGTCTCTTAATGCACCTGCACCATCGTAATAACCACCACGGTCTCCAACGCCTAATTGCTCAGTTACAGATATCTGAACGTGATCAATATAAGTACGGTTCCAGAGTGGCTCGAGGAATGAATTAGCAAAACGGAATGCCATAATATTCTGAACAGTTTCTTTGCCCAGGTAATGGTCTATTCTGTAAATCTGTTTCTCTGTGAAGATTCCAGTTAACAGTTTGTTTAACTCTTTAGCTGTTTCTAAATCACGGCCAAAAGGCTTTTCAATTACGATACGGCAATTGTCTTCATTTCCTGCAAGATCATATTTAGCAATACATTCTGCAATGAGTGGAAACAAATTAGGTGCTACAGCCAGGTAATAAATTACCTGTGTTTTAGGACCGAATTTCTTCTTAATTTTTTCAATATTAGTCTTCAGATCCTGGAAAGTTTCAGGAGCAGAAACATCTACGGGGTTGTAGTATACATGTTCTGCAAAAGCATCCCATTTCTCTTTTTTTACTTTTCCGGCACGGGAGAACTGATTTACCCCCTCCATAATGGTGTCCCGAAATTGTACATCAGTGAGTTTACTTCTCGCAGTTCCGATTATCGCATAATCCTTTGGCATGTAGCCGTCAGAATATAAGTTGTAAATCGCTGGCGCAAGTTTGCGCATATTTAAATCCCCAGTGCCACCAAAGATGACAAAAACTGTTGGGTTAAGGCATTGACTTGTTTTCATTTCTATCGTATTATGATTTTACTGGATTCCAGATCGCATGAAATGTTCCTTCTGCATCTGTACGTTCAAACTGATGCGCACCAAAAAAGTCTCTTTGCGCCTGAATTAGATTAGAAGGCATTCTTTCTGTTCTTAACGAATCAAAATAAGTAAGGGCAGAAGCAAATGCTGGAACAGCCAATCCTGTTGACACCGCATGGCTTACTACAGATCTCATTCCCGGTAAAATTTCTTCTAATTTTTTAGCTACACCCGCATCTGCATAAAGATGTTCCAGATCCGGTTGTTTTTTATAGGCCTGATAAATATCTTCTAAGAATTCTGCTCTGATGATACATCCGCCACGCCAGATTTGCGCAATTTCGTGAAGTTTCAGGTTGTATTCATAAGTGATAGATGCCTGCCATAACAAATGGAGACCCTGTGCATATGAAGTAATTACTGCAAAGTATAAAGCTTGTTCTAGTTCAACGATGAACTTATCTTTATTTCCAACAGTTGGTTTCCCTTGCGCATAAGTTTTAGATAAGGCGATACGCAGGCTTTTGAATTTTGATAAATCTCTGGTACTTACTGCTTCATTGATCGTAGGAATAGGTAATTGTAAGTCCATTGACACTTGTGATGTCCATTTTCCAGTACCTTTAGATTTAGCCTCATCTTTAATATAGTCTACAAGGAAACCACCAGTTTTCTCATCTTTAAAAGCAAAGATATCTTTCGTTACCTCTAATAGGAAAGATTGTAAACGGCCATTGTTCCATTGCTCAAATACGTCATGAATCTGCTCATTTGAATACTCAAGTGCATTTTTCATAATGTCATAAGCCTCAGCTAACAACTGCATCATGGCATATTCTATACCATTGTGTACCATTTTAACAAAGTGACCTGAAGCTCCTGGGCCAATATAAGCCACACAAGGGTCACCTTTTACTTTAGCAGAAACAGCTTCAAGAATCTCTTTCATTTCACCGTAAGCAGTTTTATCACCACCTGGCATAATACTAGGACCGAAACGCGCACCCTCTTCACCGCCAGAAATACCCATTCCGAAGAAGTGAATTCCCTGACCGGCTAAATCTTCTGCTCTTTTACTGGTATCCGTAAAATGAGAGTTTCCGCTATCAATGATAATGTCTCCCTTGTCCAGTAAAGGCAAAAGTTCCTGAATAACGCTGTCAACAATTGGTCCCGCAGGTACAAGAAGCATAATTCTTCTTGGTAATTGCAGACTTCCAATAAAATCTTCTAATGAACTGTAAGCAGTAAGATTGTGTTTTACGCCATCCTCTTTAAGTTTCTGGATCATTTTCGGATCCTTGTCGTAACCTGTAACTGCGAAGCCTTTATCGGCCATGTTCAGCAATAAATTGCGGCCCATAGTACCAAGGCCTATCATTCCTAATGTGAATTTACTTTCCATTTTTTGTATTTGATTTTGGATAGGTAGTGAAAACGTGATATTTTTCTTCAGCGGCCCATAATTTTGCACCGCCTTTAATTCCATCCCTGTTAGAAACAAGGTGGATATTATGCTCTAATTCAAAAGAAATATATTTAGAATTTCCGCCTCCTAAATAAAGGACATCGTAATTAAATACTGTTTTATAAATTTCTATAACTCGTTTTAGTCTTTCATTCCATTTCTTCTCACCTTCTTTCTGAAATGCTTTTTCACCAATGTAATCATCGTAATCCTTGTTTTTGGTTACTGGAAGGTGAGAAAGTTCAAGATGGGGAAGTAAATCTCCGTCAAAAGTTAATGCTGTACCGAAACCTGTGCCTAAAGTAAGGACGATTTCGAAACCTTTACCGGCTACAATACCCAACGCTTGCTGATCAGCGTCATTAATTAACCTGACAGGTTTACCTAAAACGTCACTGATGTGTTGCGCAAGTGGATAGCCTGCCCATTTGTTTTTTGCAAGGTTGGGAGCTGTCTCTACAATACCGCATTTAACATATCCTGGGAAACCGATTGCGATTCTTCCATAAGGCGCAAGTGGAGTGACCAATTCATGAATAACCTGAATGACATTTTCCGGAGTAGAATCCTTAGGTGTCGGAAGTTTAGTGTACTCAGAGAATAGTTCGCCATCTTCTGTTAAGATACAGGCCTTGATACCGGTTCCACCAATATCAATTGATAAAATATGGGTACTCTCTTTTTCTTTCTCGTTGTTGGCCATAATTCTTTTTTTATGAATATTGCTTTTTGGTGCCTGACTACCAATGTTTGATGATTCAAATTAACAAATTTCTAGCCATATAAAACCAGAAACAGCTGAAAGAATACCAATTTTAAGGCATAATTGATGAAAAACTTTATAAAGACCCTTTAAACGAGAATTTAGAGGTTAATTTGATTTCTATATGACTTTATGGCTGTTTTAAGCGGTCATTTATATTGCCCCAGAATATCAATTTTATCAGATAAAGATATGCCGCCGGGATTACATCCGGGTTTGCCTTCCGGAACAGGCATGTTTAAGTGTTCAAAGTACACTTTCCATACCGGGAAAAAGGCACCCGAGCCCGGTTCTTTATAAGTCATAGGAAACAATTTAAAGAAAGGTTTATTTCTGTTGGCTGCTTTAAAAGCATCGTATATCAATTCCGAACAATAATATTTTCCGTTGTTATACAAATACTGATCATCATACAGGACACCTATCTGCTGCATTGAAAATGCAATCGCAGTAGGGATGATCTTTTGATAAGCAGGTTTTAGTCTGCCTACATAATGCGGATGTACAGATTTGGATAAAAATAACGCAAGCGGGGTAAGGTGAACGTTTTTACCTGAAGCTTCAATTACCAGTACGCTGTCATTTCTAAGCAGCACCATGCCCATGTGACTAAATTTATTTCCCTGGTAGCCTTGTGTCACTGCATTGATTGCATCACATAAAGGACCACAATCTAAATTCTGAAATATCAGGTCTCCGGTTTTTAATTGAATATTTTCCTGTGCGCTAGCAGTAATACTAATTAGTACGGCCGATAAAACACAAATCAGTAATTTACGCATAATTAATTTTAATAGGACACTTCTTCATTAATCTTATAATCTGCCGGTGGGACGAAAAAGCTTTCCGGAAGGTTTACTTTCTTAATCAGATTCGCTTTAATACCAATATCCATCCCTCTTGACGAGGTGCCGATTGCTAAGGCACAACCCGGGATACTTTTTAAATAACTGTATTTTTGCCAGTATAAACGTGGAAGTTCGGTTGCATACCAAACTGTAATTACGTTTTCGGGAGATGCAGGATTTACAAATATTGCTTTTTTACAGGAATGACCAGCAATTATCATTGTTCCAGGCTTAAGTTCCATAACGAAATCAGCAGAACTAATGACTGTCATGGAGTCACCTGCCATTGAAGTTTGTATATTAGGCATTGCTGCGGGATATTTGGTGGCTGTTTTCGCAGCTGTATCCAGTAAATAACTTACGGTATCTCTTTTATCTGCTACTGTTATTCCGCCGCCCAATCCGTTTTGCTCAACCCTGATATATTCAGGGCTCAAATAACAGACTAAAGGAGGGTTATCATCGGTTGATCCGGATAGAGATTTAGCTAATTCTATCATAGCCGCCTGCCCCTGGTCTTTAGATGAAGTTCCTTTTCCTGGTTGCGTACCAAAATCCAGCGCATAGCTTATTTTCCATGCGGCAATATTTTTCACTTTTTTTAACTGCTGGCCATTAGCAAAAAATGCCAACAGCATCCCGAACAGTAAAAGGGAGGTCTTTTTGTAGTTCAAAATAAGATCTGTTTATACTAGAGTCTGTTTAAATTTATGAAATAGACGCTACAATATTACAAAAAAAACCTGCCTGAATGTTCAACATCGGGGCAGGTTCCTGTCATAATTTATAATTTTATTGAACTCCTTTTGCGCTTTGCATTGGATTAACGCCTACCGACTGCCCTCTTGCTGCATTAGTTTTTTGTTTAAACAGCAGGAATTTTGAAGTTTCAGCTTTACCACCCCAGGTATTATTGCTTTCATCGATATCTGCGGTTTCACGCATTGGGTCTAGTTTTATAGCGGTTACTTCTTGATCCTGAACATAGAATTTAGAAGCCTTTAACTCATTATGTCTCCAGATTTGCGCAGGGATTCTATCTATTTTTTTAGTACCATCAGCAAAAGTAAATTCAACGATAATAGGCATAATCAGACCTCCTTTATTACTGAAAGACAATTCGTAAAAGAATTTACCAGCATATTTTGCCTGATCTTCTGAAGACAGCGCTTCTTTCAGTTCAGGAAGCTTTTGCTGATGTTCTTTGTTATCGTACTTTTCGATCCCTCGGTCGTATTTCCAGTAAAAATCCTGTGTTGACTTATCCTGATCTGTATAGAATTTAATGTTTTTATCTGCTCTGTTTCTGACTTTAGAAATGTCATCAAAAGCATTAACCTGTGGAGCTACCAGTTTAACCATGGTTACCTTTGAAACAGGAACTTTAGAATTTACATCCGCCTTTGCGAATTTCACAGCATCCAGCGCAATATCACATGGATCGGTTGTATAGAACCATCCTCTCCAGAACCAGTCCAGATCTTCGCCGCTGGCATCTTCCATGGTTCTGAATAAATCGGCTGGGGTAGGGTGCTTAAAAGCCCATCTTTTTGCATATTCTTTAAAAGCATAATCAAACAGTTCTCTACCCATAATGGTTTCTCTCAGAATATTTAATGCTGTTGAGGGTTTAGAATAAGCATTCGGACCAAAACGTTCTATATTCTCTGAGTTAGTCATGATAGGTTCCAGCTGATCTTTTGGTAACTTCATATAATCAATGATCGTATAAGCCGGACCTTTTTTAACCGGAAATTTATTGTCCCAGAGTTCTTCCGTTAGATATTCAAGGAAAGAGTTTAGTCCTTCATCCATCCATGTCCACTGACGCTCGTCACTGTTCACGATCATTGGAAAGAAATTATGGCCTACCTCATGAATAATTACACCCAGCATCCCGTTTTTAGAACTTTCACTATAGGTGCCATCTTTCTCAGTACGGCCGTAATTGAAACAAATCATCGGATATTCCATTCCATTCGCTGCTTCTACACTTTGCGCAACAGGATAGGGGTAAGGGAAAGTAAAATGCGAATATGTTTTAACAGTATGTGCAACGGCTTTAGTAGAATAAGGTCTGTATAAATTATAGGCTTCTTTGCCATAAAAACTCATACACATTACTGATTTATCTTCAACTTGCTGTGCCATCGCATCCCAGATGAATTTTCTGGAGGAAGTCCAGGCAAAATCACGTACATTATTGGCTTGGAAAACCCAGGTTTTAGTTGCCGTACTTTTTGAACTCTCTGCTTTTTTAGCCTCATCAAGTGTAACGATTTCTACTGGTTCTGTAGCCGTTTTCGCTTTGTTATACCTGGCCAGTGCGGCAGGTGTAAGCACAGCACTATAATTGATACATTCTCCGGTTCCGCCAATCACGTGATCTGCTGGAACGGTCATTTGTACTTTGAAATTACCAAAAGTTAAGGCAAATTCTCCTCTGCCAGTAAACTGGTGATTTTGCCAGCCCTGGAAATCACTATAGACACATAATCTTGGGTACCACTGTGCCATGGTAAAAAGGTAATTTCCATCTTCAGGGAAGAATTCATAACCACCACGACCGCCACCAGAAATTCTATCTGTAATTTTATATTTCCAGGTCACATTAAAAACAAACTGCTGACCGGATTTTAGCGGAGCGGGTATTTCGACACGCATCATTGTTTTATTGATGGTGTATTTTAATTCTTTCCCCAGTGCATCGGTAATTTTCTGAATCGAAACGCCATTCCCATTATCAGGCTGATCAAAAGCAGCCTTGTCTAACTCTCTGGTTGTGGTCGTGTCCGGTATTTTTGTACTGGTCTGATAACCGGCATTGCGGATATTACTGTGCTCATTTTCGTCCAGTTGTAACCAGATATAAGTTAATACATCAGGTGAGTTATTGAAATAGGTTACTTTTTCGGCACCTGTCAATTCCAGTTTTTTCTCATCCAGACTACATTTAATATCATAATCTGCACGTTGCTGCCAGTATTTTACGCCGGGCGCACCACTTGCAGTCCGCTGCTCATTGGGCGTGGCGAGAATAGTACCCAGTTGTTCAAATTTATTTCCATGGTTACTTCCTGGGTTGTATTGAATATTCTGTGCAGAAGAAAGCTGCACATAGGAGCAGAGTAAAAATGTTGCGGTTAAAAGTTTAGTCATTTGAGTTTTATAGTAGGAAGTCTAAATTTAAACCGTTTTTTTGTAAAGCAAAAATTATATTCATGCTATGTTGTCTATCCTTCACCAACCGCTATTAATTTGTTACGTAATTATCGGAATGTTTAAACCTGTGGCAGCTGCCGATGCTGGAAACAGGCTGAAGCATCCGCTGCATCTGAGTTCTACAGAACTGAATTATAATGCGAAAGAACATGTTATGGAAGTGAGCTGCCGAATATTTACGGATGATTTTGAAGATGTCCTCAGTAAAAAATATAAGGTTAAAGCAGATCTTTCCGCGGCAGCGAAACACAAAGAAATAGATCTGCTGGTAGGCAAGTATATCACCTCTCATCTACAGCTGGCAAATAATGGGAAAATACTGCCCTTACATTATCTCGGTTTTGAAAATGACAGTGAAGCGGTAGTGGTCTATCTGGAATCTGAAAAAGTGAAGAGCCTTGTCAAGCTGGAAACAACCAGTACAGTTTTATATGATCTTTTTGACGATCAGACTAATATCTTTCACTTAACCTATAATGGAAACAGACATAGTTTTAAACTAACTTATCCGGATAAAAAAGCTGCTGCTGCTCTGTAAGAGCCTGTTTATACCTGAAGCGCGAGGTTTGCGGTCGGTACTACATCACTATAAATCCATAGTAGATCCATAGTGAGTCCACCTATTTATGGCAAAACGTGGACTCAACGTGGACTAGACGTGGACTAGATGTGGACTAGAGCCGAGCCAAAACACGCCTTTGTCTTATCCTCGTATAGCTATACAGGTTATTGAATTAATTTTGAATTGACTATACAAGCAAATTTGTAATTCCTGTTTGACTTATACAAGTTGTATTTTCTTTTAGTTTGTATTTTTTGGGTTTCCATCTTTTTTTAAGCTCTCCTTGTTTAAGATGAGCCTGTTCGGGTGTTAGATAATCGCAACTAGCATGTGGTCTACTGTGGTTATACGTCTGAATACTCTCTCTTATCCTTCCATTAGTTTCTCTCAGTCCAGCATTAGATCCATAGAGATCAAACTCTGCTTTTAAGATCCCATTAACGCGCTCTGCAATAGCGTTCTCATATGGGTCTCCTTTTTCTGTCATACTAACTGCTATCTTACTATCTGTCAGCAGATCTATATATCCTTTGCTGCAATATTGCGATCCTCTGTCGGAATGATGTATAAGGTCTTTTTGAGGGTACTTCCTATTGCTTATTGCCATTTCCAGTGCATCTATGCAGCCCTGAGCCGAAAGATCTGTCCTGAAGGCCCATCCCATGATTTTTTTAGAATAGGCATCTGTGATCAGGCTGAGATAGCCCCATTGTTTTTTAAGATGTATATAAGTAATATCGCTTACCCAAACCTGTTCAGGATGATTGATGCTCAATTCTTTGATCAGATTATTGTATTTACGCATCCAATGCCTTGAATTGGTGGTTACCGCATTTCTTCTTCGTTGTCTGATATGTAGGCTATGTTCCCGCATCAGTCCGAAGAGATAGTCCCGGCCAATTTTGATACCGTGTTTTTCTAAGGGCTTGTGCAACATAAAATGTAGTTTTAAAGTACCTATTCTTTTTTGCGTTTTGCGGATATCAATCACATGCTGCAAAACGATCTCATCTTTTAATCCTTCATCCTGTAGCCTCCATTGATGATCATAATAAGCATGTCTTGTTTTGCCAAACAGTCTGCACAGCAACTTAATCCCAAGCTTAGGGAAGTCCTGTTTCATTTTGATGACTGCCTGGCACCAGACTTTTTTCTGATATCGATTTTAAGCTGTTCTTCAGCGATATCGATCATGGTGTCCAGGGCTTTGATCTTCAAATTGGCCTCTGCAAGGGCTTCTTGCAAGGCTTTGAGTTCTGTGTTATCAGATTGATTTGTTGTCTTTTTAACCACCTCTAAAGATTTGATATCGCTAATTTCGACATTTTCTTCTCTAAATTTCTTTATCCAGCCCCGTATTACACTCGGGTAAGAAATATCAAAGGCAATTTGAGCTTGTCTGACGCTCATTCCTGCTTCTACAGCGCGAAAAACAGACCTCTTTTCTGCCAGTGTATAGCTTTTGTGTTTCACTATACTTGAACCGTACCGATCTATCCAATCCTTTAGGGTGCAGCTGGCCATACCATATTCCTGTATAAGGTCTCGGCGGGGGACTCCTTGTTCTGCTAATTGAACAACATATGCGATTAAGCGCTTATCAAAGCGCTGTTGCTTGCCAATCCGATCTGAGTAAATAAACTCTGTTTCTTTTGTTTCCATACACTGTTTTTAGTGTATAGCTCTTTTAGGAATCGACACTTACTTTTATTGGAATGCAAGGCCTTGTCTATATTCTTTTCTGCTTATTTTAAAGAAATAATCTTGCTTTAGATCTAAATTATGGCCTTTTTTAGAGTTGTGACAATACGCTGATATAGATTTTTAAAACTAGTTATACATTTGCTTAACACTGTTAGATTATTTACACAGTACAAATATTACAATGGGTAGTAAAGAAAGAATTCAAAGGGTTAAGGAAGAAACAAGGGCTAATATTCTTGATGCTGCCTTGGAAATCGTCAAAGAGGACGGTTGGCAAGCCTTGAGTATGCGCAAAATCGCGGACAAAATTGAATACACTGCGCCAATTATTTATGAATATTTTGCGAATAAAGAAGGCATCTTACTTGAACTGACCAGAAAAGGAAATTTGCTTTTACTGATAGATCTGAAAGCTGCGAAAGCAAAGCATAATACGCCGGAAAAACAATTGACAGCTATGTGGATTGCTTACTGGGATTTTGCATTTGAACATACGCACTTATATCAGGTGATGTTTGGTGTTGATATGATTTGTTGTGAACAACAGAAATCATTACCAGAAGTAGAAGCTTCCCGTAAATTAATTTCAGATACCATAATAGAAATTATGAAAATTGATGGTTTGTGTCAGGATAGGGTTTGCAGAAAGTACTATACTTTCTGGTCAATCATCCACGGATTAATTTCTATTAACCTGGTTAATAAAGGAACTAATGCCGAAATGAATCAGCATATTTTAAAAGATGCAATTCATGGAATAATACAAACAATAAACGATTAATAATTTTTTTATGGAATACTTAACACTGTTAGATTATCTATATGTAATTAGCTCACCGCTAAGAAGGAAGTCTATTCGTAAGATTTCGTTTTTTTTACCACATAACTTAACAGTGTTAAATAACCTATTTACGTTAAAAAAGCATTACCCCAATATTAAATAAATGATACATTTTGCCTACATCCCTCAACAAGTTAAACAACAGATTAACGTTATGAAAATTTCAATTTTACTTCTCGCCGCACTATTTATTGGCTGTTCCAGCGATAAAAACCAGGTACCGCCCCCTGTAATACAATCACTTCCGGTTATTGCTTTACACAATAGCGCTGAAACGACTTTCACTGAATACCCAGCTTCCATTCAGGGAGCAGTAGATTTGGAGATACGTCCTCAGGTTTCTGGTACTCTGGATAAGATTTATGTCAATGAAGGCGCCCTTGTCCAAAAAGGACAACCACTTTTTAAAATTAATGAACTTCCTTTCAGGGAAGCAGTAAACAATGCTAAAGCTTTATTACATGCAGCACAGGCAGCAGTAGTTAATGCACAGCTTGAAGTTGATAAACTGACACCTTTAGTGAATAACAAGGTTGTATCTGATTTTCAGCTTAAAAGTGCTAAAGCTACGCTTCAGTCTACGCAGGCAAGTGTGGAACAGGCGAGAGCTGGTGTCGCAACTGCAAATATTAACCTGGGTTATACTTTGATTAAAGCACCGGTAACAGGTTATGTGGGCAGATTACCTAAAAAACAAGGAAGTTTGGTGGGCACGGCTGATCCAATGGCACTTACACAGCTTTCAGATGCACACGAAGTTCATGTTTACTTCTCTTTAGGAGAAGATGACTTTATCAACTTCAATGCTACTTATCCTGGTAAATCAGTTGCAGAAAGACTTAAAAAATTACCTGGTGTTGCTTTAGTTCTGGCAGACCGTACAGTTTATGCACAAGAAGGTAAAATAGACATGGTTGATGGACAGTTTGATAAACAAACCGGTTCAATTGCCTTAAGAGCTACTTTTCCTAATGGTCAGGGCTTGTTAAGATCTGGTAATACAGGTAAATTAAGATTAAGCATGAACCACCCGGATGCGATCCTTGTTCCACAATCTTCTACCATAGAAGTTCAGGACAAAATGTTCGTCTACACGGTTGATGCCGGAAATAAAGTAGCTAAAACTCCAATCACCGTTCTTGGAACCACAGGTACAAACTACCTGGTTAAAGAAGGCGTGAAATCAGGAGACAGAATTGTTTTTGATGGTATTGATAAGCTGAAAGAAGGCGAAGTAATCAAACCTGAAAAACTAAAAGAAGAACCTATTAAAACTGCATTAAGATAATTCACATAGATCATGTTTAAGAAATTCATAGACAGACCCGTCTTAGCCACTGTTATTTCCATCTTATTGGTGATATTGGGGGTATTGGGACTTACAAAATTGCCCTTGCAGCAATTTCCGGATATTGCGCCTCCTGCTGTTCAGGTAACTGCGCTTTATCCCGGTGCAAACGCCGAAACTGTGTTACGTTCTGTAGCACCTTCCCTTGAAGAATCAATCAACGGGGTAGAGAACATGAGCTATATGAGCTCAACAGCAAGTAATGACGGTTCATTAGTAATTTCAGTTTATTTCAAACTGGGTACTGATCCGGACCAGGCAGCGGTGAATGTGCAAAATCGTGTTGCACAGGCAACCAGTCAATTACCGGCCGAGGTTATCCAGGCTGGGGTGACAACTGCAAAACAACAGAACAGCTTAATCATGGTGGTTGATTTACACACCGATAATGAGAAAAGCTATAACCAAACCTTTTTAGCCAACTATGCGCAGATCAACCTGATTCCTGAATTGAAAAGGATTCAAGGTGTGGGGCAGGCGAATATATTTGGTGGAAGCAGGGATTATTCAATGCGTGTATGGTTAAACCCTGCACAAATGGCAACTTATAATTTAACACCGAGCGAAGTAATGGCGGTGATTAAAGATAAAAACTTAGAAGCTGCTCCTGGTAAATTCGGAGAGAGCAGTAAGAATGCTTTTGAATATGTACTGAAATATAAAGGTAAATTAACTAAACCAGAAGAGTATCAGAACATCATTATCCGTTCAAATGCTGATGGTTCGTTTTTACGTCTTAAAGACGTAGCAAGAGTAGAGCTAGGTTCTTATACTTACTCGAATTTAACCAGGGTAAATACTAAACCAGGTTTGAACATTGCAATTCAGCAATTGAGTGGATCTAATGCGAATGAGATCCAGATTGCGATCACGAAATTCATGAAAAAAGCCGAAAAGGAATTTCCTAAAGGTGTAAGTTATGATGTTGTATATAGTACTAAAACTTCCCTGGATCAATCTATTGATCAGGTAATCCATACTTTGATTGAGGCGTTTATCCTCGTATTTATAGTTGTATTTATCTTCTTGCAGGATTTCCGTTCTACACTGATTCCGGCAATTGCTGTTCCGGTAGCGATTTTAGGTACCTTCTTTTTCATGAAGCTTTTTGGCTTCTCGATTAACTTGTTAACCTTATTTGCATTGGTACTGGCCATCGGGATTGTCGTGGATGATGCGATTGTTGTAGTCGAAGCGGTCCATGCGAAGATGGAACATAAAAAGATAGGGCCAAAACCGGCAACGGCTGCAGCGATGCATGAGATTACCGGAGCGATTATTTCCATTACCCTGGTGATGAGTGCGGTATTCTTACCCGTTGGTTTTATGGAAGGTTCTACCGGGGTTTTCTATAGACAGTTTGCTTTTACACTGGCAATTGCGATTGTAATTTCAGCTGTTAATGCGTTAACACTGAGCCCTGCATTGTGTGCCTTGTTTTTGAAAGAAATTCATACTACAGATCATGGTACTGAAGTGCCAACTAGTTTTAAACAACGTTTCTTTAAAGGTTTTAATACTAGTTTTGATTCCTTAACCAACAGATACGTAGGAAGTTTGAAATTCCTGATCCGTACCAAATGGGTTGGACTTGCTGGTTTGCTAGTTGTTATTCTGGCTACAGTTTGGATGGTGAAAAAAACACCTACAGGATTCATTCCTTCAGAAGATCAAGGTTTTATTGCAATTTCAATGTCCTTACCAGCTGGTGCTTCGTTAGAAAGAAGTACAGAGGTGCTGAAAGAGACTGAGGTTTTATTAAGACCATTGGCTTTCACTAAGCTGTTTAACGTATTAGGCGGTTTTAACTTGCTGACACAATCAAACAGTCCATCTGCGGGTGCAATGTTTGTGTTATTGAAACCTACAGAAGAACGAGGAGAAGTTAAAGATATCAATGCGATCATGAACGTGATCAGAGGTAAACTGGCGGGGGTTAAAGGAGCGAATTTCTTCGTGTTTACTTTCCCTACGGTTCCTGGTTTTAGTAATGTGGATGGTTTGGACATGGTGCTGCAGGATAAAACTGGTGGTAAAATTGATAAATTCAGTGGTATTGCCTATAACTTTATCGGTGAGCTGATGAAACGTCCTGAAATTGCAGTAGCTTTTACTTCTTTCAGAGCAGATTATCCACAGTTGGAACTTCAGCTGGATGAAGAAAAAGCAGAACAGTTGGGCGTTTCTGTAAGAGATGTACTGGCTACGATGCAGGCTTATTTTGGTAGTGCTCAGGCTTCAGATTTTAACAGATTTGGGAAATATTACAGGGTAATGGTTCAGGCAGATGTGGCTGACCGTGCGGATCCTTCTTCAATGGATAATGTTTTTGTGAAAAACAGATCTGGAGAAAACGTACCGATCAATACACTGGTTAAATTACATAGGGTTTATGGGCCGGAAACTGTATCACGTTATAACTTATTTAATTCTATAGGTATTAATGCGATGGCAAAACCGGGTTATAGTTCGGGAGATGCGATCAGAGCAGTAGAAGAGGTTGCAGCAAAACAGTTGCCTTCTGGCTTCTCTTATGAGTTTACTGGTTTGACTAAAGAAGAGATTACTTCTGGTGGTCAGTCGGTGATTATCTTTGGTTTGTGTCTTGTCTTTGTATACTTCCTTTTAGCGGCGCAGTATGAAAGTTATATCTTACCATTAGCTGTAATCTTATCTATTCCTACAGGTGTATTTGGTGTGTTTGTGGCTATTGGATTAACTGGAATCGAAAATAATATCTATGTGCAGGTAGCACTGGTCATGCTGATTGGACTACTCGCTAAAAACGCGATTCTGATTGTCGAATTTGCGGTGCAGCGACGTAGAGCTGGTAACACGTTAGTTTCTTCTGCATTAGAAGCGGCTAAATTAAGACTTCGTCCGATTATCATGACCTCCCTTGCTTTTGTGGTAGGGTTAATGCCGATGATGCGCGCAACCGGACCTTCTGCTTTAGGTAACCACTCTATTAGTATTGGTGCTGCAGGAGGGATGATTACCGGAGTAATCCTTGGTTTGTTCATCATTCCTGTGTTATTCGTAATCTTCCAGTTTTTACAGGAAAAAGTT
Source organism: Pedobacter sp. PAMC26386 (assembly GCA_014302835.1). Lineage (GTDB taxonomy): Bacteria > Bacteroidota > Bacteroidia > Sphingobacteriales > Sphingobacteriaceae > Pedobacter. Next base: position 2,903,878 of record CP060294.1, on the reverse strand, counting down.
ACAGGTAAACCTGAAGAATTAATTATACAAGAACACGAAGAACCGATTAATATCAATGAATATGAAACCGTATAAAAATATATATACAGCACTTTTAGTTGTCCTGGTACTGGGTGCATGTAAAGTATCTAAAGATGTGCCCCTGCCAGTAAATGCTGCTCCTGAAAAATTCAGGGGTAGTGTTTCAACAGATACTGTGAGTATTGCTGCCCTTCCTTACAAAGAGTTTTTTAAGGAAGAGACGATTAGAAATCTGATCGATACTGCAATCAGAAATAACTATGATATGCAGATTGCACTGAAAAATATGGAAGCTGCGGCTTTGTTATTTAAGCAGTCGAAATTTGGGAATGTACCAGAATTGAATTTGAAAGTAAACGCAAGTACAAGCCGTCCATCAGATAATAGTCTGAATGGTTTGCAGATCGGTCAGTTCTCGAATTCCTCTCATATTGAAGATTATAGTGTTACCGGAGGATTAAGCTGGGAAGCAGATATCTGGCGCAAAATTGCAAACCAGAGAAATGCGGCAGGTGCAGCTTTTATGCAATCCGCTGAGGTGAAAAAAGCTGTTCAAACGAGGTTAGTTTCTAATATCGCGCAGAGTTTTTACCGGTTGATTATGCTGGATACGCAATTGGAAATTGCAAAGAAAAACTTGTCTTTGAATGATAGTACACTGACGATTATCAGATTGCAGTTTGACGCTGGTCAGGTCACTTCTCTGGCCATTCAACAAGCCGAAGCACAGCAGCTGGTTGCAGCAGGTTTGGTACCTCAGTTAGAACAAAGAATTAGCCTGGAAGAAAATGCACTAAGTATTTTAACCGGCGCTTTCCCTAAAACTATTGCCAGAATCGGAACTTTAAATACGATTAATGTTCAGGATCAGGTAGGGACAGGGATTCCTTCGAATATGTTAAGCCTAAGACCGGATGTGAAGAGTGCGGAATTAGAATTGGTGAAGGCAAATGCTAAGGTTGGAATTGCGAAAGCGGGTTTATATCCTTCTTTAGTGATTACTGCAAGTGGTGGTTTGAATTCATTTAAAGCGAGTAACTGGTTTAATATTCCAGGTTCGTTGTTTGGTATGGTTGCCGGTGGGCTTACACAGCCAATCTTTGCACGCAGACAGTTGAAAACACAGTATGAGGTGGCTTTGGTAGATCGTGAAAAATCTGTCATCCAGTTCAGATCTTCTGTTTTAACTGCGGTTGGTGAAGTATCTGATGAACTGGTTAAAATTGAGAAATTGAAACAACAGTATACCATTGCCGATAAAAGAGTGAAAACTGTACAGAGTGGTTTGAGCAACGCAAATATGTTGTTCAAAAGTGGTATGGCGAATTATTTAGAGGTGATCACTGCACAAAGTAATGCTTTGCAGAGCGAGCTGGATTTAGCGACTGTAAAAACAGCACAGTTAAATGCAGTTGTAGAATTGTATAGAGCTTTAGGCGGCGGCTGGAAGTAAAATATAATAATTAAAAAAGAAGTGATGCACCTATAGGAGTATCACTTCTTTTTTTGAGTGTTTTTTTACATTTAATAAGAAAGAATGGCTGATTCTCTATCATAAAGGAACATTTTGACCCCATCAAATATTTCATGACGATCTTTGCTGACAAATTTGCCCTGTCCATAAGTATGAGCTTCTTTCGAAATAACTTGCGCATTTCTTCCGTAACCAATTCCTGGAATAAGCATGTTTTTTACTGATTTCTGAACAAAAAAGTCCTTTGTCAATACCGCAGATTTTGAAGGTTAAAGGCCCCACATTTCCTGCTTTTCAATAAAGCTGGATTTCCAAAATTCAGGATTTTCGCTTTCATTTACCATAGTTTATTCAATTAAGCTATTCATTGCTCAATATACAAATACTTTGGTTTTCAGGACAGTTGCTGAAGGATATACTATTCACTACCAATAGGCTTAACTTAATACTTAAGCGTCTTTGAATTAGGATTAATGCCTTTTGCCTTGATGTTTAATGTGTTTTTAGCAGGTTGAAAAACCAGGCAATGTTTCTGGAACAGTTGTTGATTGCCGACAAGGAAAACGTCTTCTATGGAAAATACAAATACTGGATCTAATGCTCCTCAAAAAAAATCCAGAGGGAAATTCTGGACTATACTGATACTCATAGTCATTTTAGCTGTGGCTGGTTTTGGTTATTATAGATATTTCTTCGTTTTTGGTGAAGGGGTGAAAGCTGGTCAGCTGAATTACTTTGTGAAAAAGGGATATATATTTAAGACAAACGAAGGCCGTTTGATACAACCGGGAATCCGTTCACAGGCTCCGGGGAATATCGCTTCTAATGAGTTTATGTTTTCGGTAGCAGATGAAAAAGTTGCAGAACAATTGAACAAAAGCGCAGGTTCTAATGTTGAAGTGCATTATAAGGAATATATTAGCCCGCTGCCCTGGAGAGGGATAACCGTATTCGTTGTGGATAAGGTTATTTCTAGTACGCCTGGAAATGGTACTAATCTGCAAAACTAATGGAATAGGCACTGGCGAATTAAGCAATTGTCTAGGCAATTGCTTAATTTAGCAGGCAACAATGAGAATTCTTCATACCGCCGACTGGCACCTTGGGAAAAGACTGGAACAAAGCGAACGGACAGATGAACATCAGGCTTTTCTGAACTGGCTGATACAGACTTTACTGACCGAAAAAATTGATGTTTTAATCGTTGCTGGTGATATTTTTGATACTGGCAGTCCTTCTAATACGGCTTTTGAGCAGTATTATGGATTTTTGAGACGGGTCAAGGATACGAGTTGCAGGGAAGTTATTATTATAGGGGGCAATCATGATTCTATTAGTACCCTCAATGCTCCTTCAGCACTGCTAAAGTATTTTAATGTACATATTATTGGCGGTGTCCCTGAAGAATTTACAGATCAGATTATCGAAATCAAAAGCCCTTCCGGTAAACTGGAACTGGTAGTTTGTGCGGTACCTTTTTTACGTGACCGCGATATCAGGCTGTCTGTAGCTGGAGAAACTGCCGAGGAAAGAGAAAATCGGATTAAACAGGGAATTTGTGATCACTATCATCGTTTTAAAGAATATATTGGGCAATATAAAGCTAATCATATTCCAGTGATTGCTACAGGACATCTTTTTGCTGCGGGGTCAAGTACCTCGGATAGTGAAAAAGAGATCCATGTAGGTAATTTGGGGCAGGTTGGCGGTGATCAGTTCCCTGTGGAGTTTGATTATGTCGCCCTTGGCCATATTCACCGCCCGCAAGTCATCAATCAAATGAATCATATCCGGTATTCAGGATCACCTATTCCATTGAGTTTTTCTGAGACCGAGGATAGAAAACAGGTAGTTGTACTGGAATTTCAAGGAGACAAAATGGTGAGTCTCGTTGAAGTTGAAGTGCCTGGTTACCGCAAGCTGATCAGGATTAAAGGGGACTTTGAAAAGGTAAAAACCAAACTGGTTTTATTGGAAGACCCAGGAACACTTTATCCGGCTTGGGTAGAGGTACAGGTAGAAACAGAAACGTTTATTTTTGATCTGGAAGAACAATTGAATACACTGATTGTCAATAAGCCTTTTATAGACAGGCTGTTTCCAAGGCAAATCAGGACAAAAGCGGTACGTAATCTGGATGAACAAACGGAAGAGTCACTGGTGCTAACAGATCTTGATCCTAAAACGGTATTTTTAAAACGCTGTGAAGCAGAATTTCCAGAAGAGGACCATGCCGAATTACTGCTCACTTTTAATGAGGTACTGGAATATATGGCGCAAAAAGAGGATAAGATATGAAGATTATAAGTATCAGATTTTTAAATCTTAATTCTCTGAAAGGTCTGCATGAGATTCGTTTCGATCAGCCACCTTTTACCGAAAGTGGAATATTTGCCATTACCGGCCCTACTGGTGCTGGAAAAACAACCATACTTGATGCCATCACAGTGGCTTTATATGGCAGAGTACACCGCCATACTAAAGATGTATTTGAGATTATGACCCGGCATACCGGAGAGTCTTATGCGGAAGTAGAATTTGAAGTTAAAGATAAATTATATAGAGCCAAATGGTCTATCAGGCGCAGCCGCGGTAAGGCTGAAGGTCAATTGCAAACGCAAAAGATGGAACTGGCCGAAGCGCTAAGCGGTACTATTCTGATTGAGCATCCTTTACAGGAGGTGAGAGATGAAATTGTACAGTTATGCGGGCTGGATTATAACCAGTTTTTACGTTCTGTGATTTTATCGCAGGGCGATTTTACCCGTTTTCTGAAAGCAGATGAAAATGAAAGAAGTGAACTGCTGGAAAGAATAACGGATACGGGTATTTATTCGCAGATTTCAATTGATGCTTATGAAAAGGCGAAAGAGGAGCGGGTAAAACTTGATTTACTGCGTAATCAATTGGATAATGTGGTGTTGCTGGCCACTGAAGAGCGAAAGGTTTACCAGGAGGAATTAGCGGAGCTTTCTGTTCATGAAAATCAGTTGAAGCAACAGGAAGCCTTGTTGAGAACTAAAATTGAGTGGTTGAATAATTTGAGTAAACTGGAGATCAGGAAGTTAGAGTTGCAACAAAGCTTAGTTACCGATGAGCTTTTTTATACTTCACATGAATCCCGGTTCTTAAAACTTAGCAGACATTTGTCGGCACTGGTTCATCGCCCTGCACTGGCAGAATTAAATACAATAGAAAACCAACAGCGTAAAATTGAAACTGATTTAGGAGAAGCCGAATTGCAGCATCCTGATCTGGTTAAAGAAGAGTTGTTAATGAAAACTGCTTTGAAGACAGTCAAAGAGCAGATGGAGCAAACGGAGAAGACTTTAACGGAATCAGAACCTGTTTTTGAGGCTGTAGCGAAGAAAGATTTGTTGATTGAACAGGCAAAAACCGAAGCAGAGAAGACGATTAAGGCTTTTGACGTTGCTAATCTGAGCTTGCAAACTATTGCTACTGCCCGTGCTTTGATGACAGAACAATTGAAAGCACTACAGCAGCGGATTGACAGGCTTTCCGATTGGTTAAAAGAACAAGTTAAGGATAGCGCGCTGGATAAGGAAGTCATTGTTTTCGGGCAATTGGTCTCGCAGCTTAAAAATCTGGAAATGCAGACTTTGAGTAAGCGGAAATTGCTGGCAGATTATCAGTGTCAGGCAGAAAAAGCAACACTGACGGTTGTACAGACCAATAAGAATATCAGCTTATTTGAGCAAAAACTACTAGAATATACGAACGGGATTGTTCAGCTGAATGAGAACCTGCAATTAGTTTTAGCGGATAAAAATTTGGAAGAACTGGAAACAGAGTTCAGAGATTTACCTGTCCTGATCCAAACTTCAGAACAACAGTTGCGCTTATCGGGGCAATACCATAAGTTTTTGAAGGAGCAGACGTTATTGACTGGTATTTTAGATGAATATCGCAAGCAAACAGTTACCACACAGCAATTGCTGGCTGCACTTCAATTGGAAAACGAACAGGACACAACTCATCTGAATTATTTGCAGCAAATCTATGAGCTGGAAGTAAAAGTGCAGAAATATGACGCTGACCGTTTGCAATTAGAATCAGAAAAACCTTGCCCGCTTTGTGGCTCGGTACATCATCCATTTGTAGAAGGGAAATACGTCAGTAAGTTGTCTGAGTCTGCTGAAAGGCGTAATCAGCAATTGGAAAAGGTGAATTTGCTGAAAACAAAACTCAACCAGCAGCTAATTGAGCTCAATACGCTGAATCACCAGGAGCTGACCAGTGAGCAATCACTTTTGGTTTTACAGGAATCGCTTACGCAGAGTTTGCAGGAGTTTACTGCAAATAATGAGAAATTACCTAAACCCTTAGACTTGAATAAACCTGAAATTATTGGGGCTGTGATTAATAGGAAAAAATCGCAACAGCAAGCTTTACAGGTTCAGCTGAAGGCGGTAAAGGAAGTTTCTTTGCAGATAAATGCATTGGAAATTCAGTTCAGCCAGCAGAAGGAAGTTTTAGTGCTGGAAAAGAATAAGGTTGAACAGGCAGTTTTAACGATTAGTTTTGCTGAAAAACAGGGGACCGCAGTTAGTCAGGAGCTGGATTTGGCAGCGGAGGAGATCAAGGTGTTTGTAGCTAAAGCTAGTGGGTTAACTGAACCATTCGGGATAGTTTTTGAAGTGGAAAAAGCGGAAGAAATTATGCTGGAAATGAAAGATAGATACAGCCGTTACCAAACCTCTGAGAAAGAGTTGAATCAGTTGCAGCCTGACCTTCGTCAAAAGGAAACTGAGCTTAAAAATACTCTTGCTGGCCAGAATGAAAAGAAAGATACGATTGAGCACTTGAGCGTGCAGTTAAAAGAAGAACAAAAAGTTTTACAGCAAATACAGGAAGACCGGGTTGAACTTTTTGGTTCGAAAGACCCGGTAGTGGAAAGAATGCAATTGGTTAATGCTTTAAAGAAATATAGGGCTGAAGCGGACAATTTTCAACGGTTATTGCAGGAGAAACAGGAGCGGGTAAAGATTGTTGAAGACAGGAAGATCACACTTCATAATTCTTACCTGGCTACTAAGGCGCTATTTAATGCGCATTTAGAAAAATTGACTGGAAAGCTGACAGCTGAAGGATTGTCGGGGATAATTGAACTTAAAGAATTATATCTTTCTGAGGAGGAAGCTCTGGCTGCCGCAGAATTACAGAAAGAGGCTGCACAGAAAATTGCTTCGGGTAAAAGTCTTTTATTAGCTGTACAAAAGGATCTGGAAACAGCGCAGGAAAAAATATTGACTACAGAAACTGCAGAGGAGATTGTACCTTTGTTAGAGGAGTATAGTCAGCAATTAAGAGCTTTAGTAGAACGGACGGTCAGATTGCGTCATACGCTTTCTGAAGACGATCAGTTGAAATTAAAACATAGTGAAGTTGCCGGGCGGATAGAAAATCAGCAGAAAGAGTCAGATCGTTTCCAGAAGCTGGCAGCTTTAATTGGATCTGCTGACGGTAAGAAATTCAGCCGTTTTGCGCAAGGGCTCACACTGGCCAGGTTAACTGAGCTGGCTAACCGGCATTTATTGCGGTTAAGTGACCGGTATAGTATCTTGAAAAGTCCTGAAAAGGATTTGGATTTGCAAATTATTGATGGTTACCAGGCAGATGTAATCAGACCGATGTCTACGCTTTCTGGTGGGGAAAGTTTCCTGGTGAGTCTTTCGCTGGCTTTGGGTTTATCAGATCTGGCCAGCCGTAAGGTACAGATCAATTCGTTATTTATTGATGAAGGGTTTGGAACGCTGGATGCCGAGACGCTTGATGTAGCCATTACGGCATTGGAAAATTTACAGGCTAATGGAAAAAGTATTGGGATTATATCACATGTGGAGACGCTTAAAGAGCGGATTGGTACACAGATCCAGCTAAGCAGACAGCCAGGTGGATCGAGTAAAATATCTTTATTCAGTTATGGAGAACTGGTTGAAGTTAATGTGTAGGCTGGATATAATCCGGCTGCTTTTTTTGGTAAATTCTGTCAAACTTTAAAGGTTTAGCCTTCTGAATCAGGTAAAAACTCAGCAGACCAAAAATAGAACCGGTAATCGCTCCGGCTATGACGTCCTGTAAAAAGTGCTGGGCCAGGTAGATTCTGGAATAACCAACCAAGGCGGCTGTAAATAAGCAGATTAAGCTGATTCTCTTATTTTTTAGGCAAAGGACAAGTACCGTAGCCATCGCAAATGCAGAGGCGGTATGACCAGAAGGGAATGAGCCTGAGTGCATTGGAATGATGCCATCTACAAAATGGGTATAACGGAAAGAAATTTGTTCGAAATAAAGAGATGGCCTTGGCTGAGAAATAAGCCGCTTTAAAAGCTGAACAACAATGCCAGAACTTAAATAGGCAGTGAAGAGGATCAATGCAGCTTTTTTCTTTTTATAAAAGAATAAAAGCAGAGTAGCTACTAAGGTGATTATCCCATCGCCCATCAGGGTATAATAGGAGAAGAAATTGTCTAGCCAAAGGGGATGGTAGAAATTCAGAAAAGTGAAACTATCCAATTTTGAGGCATACAGACAAAAACTAATTCCCGCAATCAGCAGCAAAGACAGAAATGCAAAAAATACAGGACATTGTTTGATAGCTCTCAGCATGCTCGTCATAAATTGTTAATATACAAAATTACGCAGACAATGTGATGACAATATTAAGGGATGATGATCAAATTTATTTAATCATCATCCCTCAGCTTTAAATTGGCTTTTGATTAGATGCGGGCAATTAAACTGCTGTCCTGCATTGGAACAATCATATTTGCTGCCATATGGGCATTCAGATACTTAGAATAATAAGGTTGATTGGTACCGTTTATGAAAATAACAGTCTTTCCTTCTATTGTTTTAATTACACGGTCTGAGAGCTCGGCAGGTACTGCCGGACAGCCTTGACTACGTCCCAGTCTCCCTAATTCATTAATTGTACCCTGGCTTACATAAGGAGCACCATGAACAACTATTGAACGTCTTCTGGCATTTGAATTATAACCTTCGTCCATTCCATCCAGGCGGAGTGAACGGCCGTGCTTGCCTTTATAAACTTCTGCAGTTAAATAAAATCCAAGACTACTTTCATTAGAATCACTGGCGTCCGAAAAACGTGTTGCCAGATCATCGCCACTGCGCTGACCGTGGGCTACCCAGGTATTCATTAAAAGAGAGTCTATGGACAGATCTATAATCCAGAGTCGCTTTTTAGTGCTGTTCTGATCGAAATCTGCAATCGTAAGAATTGATTTTTCAGTAGAAACTTTACCTGCATTCTTCAGGTTATAAAATCCTGTTAGTGCTTTTTCAAAAACCTCAGGTCTGAGGCCGCTTTGTTCAAGATGGGCTGCATGATAGATTTTACTGACGTGCAGATTGTATAATGAATCCTGGGTAACGGCTTTTTCCGGTAAACTCCGGTTTGAACAAGGTATCCAGCTAATTATAATGGTCAGGGCAAGTATACTAAATGTTATTCCTGCTCCGCCTAAAAGGTATTTTCTCATAGAATCGGGTTTAAGTGCTATGTTTGATACAGTTAATTAGGTTTGTTTTTCTTCAGATGATGCTTGTTTTGAGGAGGTTTTTTGATGATTAATTAAACAAAGGTACTGAAATCTAAACGGTTAGAATGTAAATATGGTATAATTACTTGATAATGACTTAACATAGGCAGGAAAAATAGTCCTGTAAATGCGATTTATGTATTTTTGGAGCCCGGTTGAATTATCCTTTAATCCGGTGATTTTTTATGCAAAGATCAACTTGTTTTTATACTGTATTTTTAGGCTTTATTTTATTTCTCACTGGTTTTAATCCCGTTGCTGCGCAGGATAAATGGGCTTTATCGGTAAACCGTGATGGAATACAGGTTTACACCCGTCCTATAGATAACTCTAAAATTAAGGCCATTAGGGTAGTTGGTACCATGTCTGCTACACCTACACAGTTACTTGCTGCAATTTTAGATATACAAACCTGCGATGAGTGGGTTTACCATAGCACTGAAAATATAATGCTTAAACAGCTTTCGCCCCTCGATCTGATCTATTACTCCAGGATTGATGTACCGTGGCCGGTAGAAGACCGTGATTATGTAGTACATATTCAGACAGAACAAAATCCGGATACCAAAGTGATCACGGTGAGTTCACCATGTGTACCTGGTTATGTGCCAGAAAAGAAAAATATAGTAAGAATCAGCCATTCTGTTGGCAAATGGACTATCACCCCAATAGGGAAAAATCAGGTTAAAGCAGAGTATGTACTAGAAGTAGATCCAATGGGAAGTATTCCTGCCTGGTTAATCAATCTTTTTGCAACTAAAGGACCTCTGGAAACTTTTAGAGGCTTGAAAGTACATGTGCAAAAAGAGGTTTATAAAAAGGCCCGGTTTAAGCAGATTGTTGATTAGGTTTTTATCATTAAAATATTTTATCGGTTCCGTAAAACATTAAATCGTATTTGGAGTTATACTTGTAAATAAATAATTATAGGTATTTTTAAGCTATTGAACGTTCAAAAGAAATTAAACTCTTTTAATGGTGTACTAATGGTGATCTAAATAATGAAAAAATAATGAGAATCGAAAGTGAAATTGTAAATGCAATCCAGACCAGAGACTTTGAAAAAGCAAAAACATTACTTCAGAGCGGCGAAAAAATCACTAAAAACGTAATCAACCAACCAAATTTCAAGCTTCCATTCAGCGAGGTAATCCGAGCTAAAGAATTTGATATTCTTGACCTGTGGCTTGCTGATAAAACGATTGAAACTGACATTTATGAGTACGATGCTTTCAGGGATACTATTTTTGAGAGTATAGTCCGCGAATTTCCAACAGATGAACAGTCAATTGGATGGCTGGGAGGTTTTATAGGGAAACTAGATAGTCTCAATGATGAAATCGGTGATCATACCTTGTTAAGCTATGCTTTGGACAATGGGGCAGATGTAGCCATTCTAAAATGTCTGATTGATGCAGGCTGTGATGTAAATTACACTAATAATGCAGAGCAGACTCTTCTTTATGAGGTGGTGAATAAGAGAATGATGGCTCCGGCAAAAGCGCTGGCTTATATGGAACTTTTAATTGGAGAAGGTTTAGATGTCAATAAAGGGAATGTAGTTCGGGAAACTCCATTAATGGTGTCTGTAAACCAGAATAAACCAGAATACATTGAATTGCTTTTAGAAAATGGTGCGGATGCCAATGAGCAGGATAGTAAAGGTCATACCGCTTTTACCCGGGCAGTTGTAGATCAGTCCAGTGTGGTTCTTTATGATAAACTTGCAACTTATAGTTCTCCTGATTTTGATCAGGTAGATGAAACAGGAAATACACTTTTATCGTCCTATATGAGTCGCTTGAATGACAATTATAATATTGGTATACTTCCTAAACTTTTAGAAGCCGGCGGTGATCTGACGCAGAAAGCGCCGTACTATGATAAACAGAAATCAGGTTTGGATTGGTTGGCAGAGAAATCATTTGAAACTTTCGAAATCGCTTTGGGAACTGGTACGGTAAATATCAATGAACAGGATGATCAGGGCGAAACTTTATTACACAAGGTATGTGCTTACAATGTGGTTTTAGATGAACGTATAGCCAAAGAGATTTATAAAAAGGTGAAATTACTAATTGAAATGGGGGCGGATGTCAACTTAATCAATAGTAGTGAACAAACGCCTTTATCGCTTGCTTCAAATAACAATCTGAAGATAAAAACTGTGCAATTATTAATGTCCAATTCAGCAAAATAATTAGAAAATACGATGTCAATGTCATTCCTGGTTGCCTGTGAAAACGGCAATAGAAAAATAGCAGAAATATTACTTTCTGCAGCTGAAACAGATGTTAAATATACAGATGAAAAAGGACGTACTGCATTGCATTATGCCGCGCACAGAGGTTATCTGGATATAGTAAAGATATTAGCAGATAAAGGGGCTGATGTCGATTATGAAGATCACAGGGGTGAAACACCGATGTTTTTTGCAATGGTAAGTAAACAGAAACAGCCGGCTCTTTTCCTGATTGAAAAAGGGGCCAGGGTTGATCGCAACGATAACCAAGGCAATAGCTTTTTACATATTACGGCAAAAACCGCACAAATTGAAGTACTTAAGAAATTGATAGAGCTTGGTCTGAAGGCGGATTTGGTAAACAATGATGCCGAAACTCCCTTGTTAATTGCGACCTCAAGTGGGAACAGAGAAATTGTAAAAGCGCTCCTGGAAAATGGGGCAGATATCAATAAAACCAACAATTTTGGAAACAATGCACTATTGTTGGCTACAAAATCTAAAAGCAGCCCAATGGTAGAGTTATTATTAGATAATGGGGCTGATATTAACCATGTCAACGATGCGGGTGAAAGTGCGTTGTTAGTTGCTTCTTACGAAAATAACCAGATGATTGTCAAAATGCTGATCAAAAGAGGAGCTGATATTTTTATGTCTGCGAAAAGTGGGATGTCACCAATTTGGTATGCAACTTCGCACAATCAAAAAGAAACGGTCAGTTTGTTTCTTGAAAATGGGTTGGATGTCAACTATGCAAGACCATTTAATAAAGCAGATGGTGCGATGAATTCTTACCTGGATTGGGTAGAAAGTGCGGCCGATATTTCTCTGGACAACAGTTATAGCTTGAACAATGATGTTTGCAGTGGAGAAAGCCTGCTGCATGTAGCTGTTAAAGGTGGGAATTTGAGTATGGTCCGGTTATTGGTAGAGCAGGATGCGAAAGTTAATTACCAGGATGAGTCAGGGAATACAGCTTTGCATTATGCAGCTGCAAATGGAAAGAAAGATATTGTTAAATACTTGCTGGAAAATAAAGTGGATGTAAATGCCGTTAATGTAAAAGAACAGAAAGCGATTGATTATTCTAACATTAAAGGATATAATGAAATTACTGAATTGATTTTGAAGTTTAGTGATCCAGGTACTGTGGTAAAACCTGTTGAACGAGTTGCTGTTGTAGTTCCGGCACCTGGAAACGATATGCTTGCTAAAAAACAAGCATTACTGGATTTGAAAGAACTACTAGACGCAGGAATACTCACCCAGGAAGAATTTGATCTGGAAAAGAGTAAAATTTTAAAAGGATAATTTAAAAGGGCCGGTTTCATTGATAGAAACCGGCCCTTTTTATGATAATAAAAAATGGACGAATTTAGTATAAGATTTTTAAACCATACCGTTACTGTCACTTCGACAAAAGATAAACAATACATTGTTTCTTATGATGAAACTGTAAATAGTGTGGTAGTTCCACTGGTTCTGGGGGTAATCTACCCAGAAGATGATGCAAATTCAGGTGTAAAATGGATGACAGACGATGATCTTTCTGATGATTTAGTACAGTTACTAGGAGAAATGATCACAGATAGAGGAATGTAAACCTTGTTGCGGATATTATTTGATTAACGCCCGGTGTTTTGTGCCCCATTTACTGAGCTGGCCCCATATTGGGATCAGTTCTTTTCCTATCTCTGTCAATTCGTATTCTACTCTTGGTGGAACTTCTGCGTAAACGGTACGTTTGATGATACCATCATTTTCCAGTTCTCTTAATTGTAAGGTTAGCATTCGCTCGGTGATGTTACAGATCTCTCTTCTCAGCTCGCTGAACCGTAACTTCCCGGTTTCTAGTCTGCACAAGATCAGAAGTTTCCATCTACCACCAATCATACAGACGGAATAGGTTAAGTCACAGTCATTTATAATGTGTTTTCTATTCATGTTATTCGTCGAATTCTCTTTGATCTTTCCCATTACTTACTTTTTTGTGTGTACCATACAATGAGCGTATTACCTGCAAAAGTAAGGGTTACCATTTAATTTAGCCAGCTCAATTTAAATAATTCGAAATGACTAAATATCCCCTAATGTTAGGTATGGCCTTATCAGGCCTGAGCTTACAGGCACAGATTCCAGTTTTGACAGGTGAAAAATTACATCGTATAGATAGTTTAGCTGAACAGCTGACTAAAACAGGACATATCGCTGGAGTCAGCATCTTGCTTTTGAAAGACGGACATACAATCTACAATAAAGCATTTGGTTATGCTGATCTGGAAACAAAAAAGGTAATGCAGCCTAATAGTATTTTCAGAATTGCTTCACAAACCAAGGCGATAACGAGTATCGCAGCAATGATGTTATGGGAGCAGGGTAAGTTTTTACTGGACGAGCCCGTGTCTAAATATATTCCTGAATTTAAGCGGACACAGGTACTTCAGACCTTCAGTGCTGCGGACAGCAGTTATACCGTTGTACCGGTTATTCGTGAAATCACAATTCGGGATCTGTTTCGCCATACTTCAGGCTTGAGCTACCCTGTGTTTTCCTTAGATGAACGGATGAATGCGATTTATGCGAAAGCGGGTATCGGGACAGGCCTTGGCAGTAGGGGAGTATTGAAAGAAAGAATGGAATTGCTGGCCAGACAACCGCTTTTGCATCAACCGGGAGAGGCGTTCACCTATGGGTTGAATACGGATGTGCTGGGACGGTTGATTGAAATCTGGAGTGGCTTGCCTTTAAATGATTTTTTCAAGGCAAGAATCTTTGATCCTTTGGAAATGGGGGATACTTATTTCCATTTGCCAAAAGAAAAAAGTGAACGCCTGGTTGCACTTCATCAAAAGGTAAGCGGTAAACTGAAGAAACGAAAAGAGCTGATTTATGAGGGAAATAAGATCAATTATCCGACAGCAGATGATATTTATTTGTCGGGAGGGGCAGGATTGAGTTCAACCACTGCTGATTATTCGAAATTCCTTCAAATGGTATTAAATAAAGGGATTTATAAGGGGAAAAGATTGATTGGACAGAAGACTGTTGAGCTGATGATGAAGAATCAATTGACAAAAAACATGAAAATAAATGGAGAAGGAGAAGATTTTCAGTTTGGGTTGGGCTGGGGTTTAGTGACGGAGCGGAATAGTTATCTTCATCCTTTAAGCACAGGTTCTTTGTTTTGGGGCGGTGCTTTTAATACGCATTACTGGGTAGATCCGAAAGAACATTTGATTGGTCTTGTCTTTACACAAGAATATATGCCTGATTCTTACTGGGATCTCGGTTATCTGTTTAAAAATGTCTTTTATTCATTGATTGAAAACTAAGATGATGACAAAAAAAACAGCCTATATTGGATGTCTTGGATTGATTGGCATCATCAGTACAGAATTTGGGGTAATCGGGGTATTGCCTCAAATTGCTGAGCAATATCAGATTACGATTGATAAAGCAGGGGTGTTATTGAGCGCTTTTGCTTTGGTTATTGCAATAACTGGTCCCTTTATGACTTTAATGGCATCAGGTTTTGACCGCAAGAAGGTGATGGCAACTGCAATTGCTATCTTTTTAATTACTGGAATTGTTTCGTCTTTCGCTCCGCCTTTCTGGTTACTTTTGACTGTAAGAATATTACCTGCTTTTTTACAGCCGGTTTATATTTCTACAGCGATTGCTGCCGCCGTGGCTACGGGAGATAAAAAAGATGAACATCAATTGATGGGAATTGTATTGAGAGGAATTGCTATTGCGATGGTAACCACAGTGCCACTGGCAACTTATCTCGCTGGTCTATTTACATGGAAAGTTTCTTTTATGGTACAGACCGTAGTGAGCGCGGTCGCACTTATAGGTATTCTGAAGATGCTGCCACCCATGCCTGTTAAAGCAAAAAAATCTTATGGCAGCCAGCTCCAGATTCTAAAACAGCCTTCTTTCCTGATGAGCACAGCGATGAACTTTTTTATGATTGCAGCATGGTTCTCAACTTACAGTTATTTTGCAGATTATATGGGCAAGGTGAAGCAGATGGACGAGAAGATGATTAGTTACATGCTTTTGTTGTTCGGAGTGACAGGCATTGCAGCGAACTGGCTTTCTGGTAAAATGCTAAGTAAAAGCATACCTGCAACGACAAGCTTGTTCCTTTCGGGTACTATATTAATCCCTTTTGCTTTACAATATTCCGGAGGAAATACCTGGCTGACGATATTGGTCGTTGCGATCTGGGGATTTTTGTATGCACCATGTTTTCTTAATGCTTCTGCTTATATGATTTCTGCTGCACCGCATGCGCTAGAGTTTGCAAATAGTTTGGCTACTTCTTTTGGAAATCTGGGGGTATCGGTTGGAACCATCGTTAGCGGATGGATTATTGCAACCAGTGGGATAGCCATGTCTCCATGGGTGGGGATGTGTTTTGGGATGCTGGCTTTATTGATGATCGGGCTCAGGAGTATTTATGAAAAAAGACAGGAGCCTGTAAAATGCTATTGC
This sequence comes from Pedobacter sp. PAMC26386, assembly GCA_014302835.1. Taxonomy (GTDB): domain Bacteria; phylum Bacteroidota; class Bacteroidia; order Sphingobacteriales; family Sphingobacteriaceae; genus Pedobacter. The sequence continues at coordinate 2,888,055 of CP060294.1, read as the reverse complement.
TGAGTTTAAACAATTTTTCGTTTAAATTTAAATTGCTTCTTACTATATTACATCTTTTAAAGCAATATGAGATCAGACCGGAATTTAATTTACAAGAGACTTAAAATGAGTGTTATACTTTGTTTGTTAGCAAGCAGTAGTGTTTTGGCTCAAAAACAGACATCAGCTATGAAATGGTTCAACCAACCGGGTACATGGACAGGAAATGCTGCCCGTTTAACCTTTACTGTAGATCCGAATACGGATTACTGGCAAGTTACACATTACGGTTTTAAACGTGATAACGGTCCTTTTTATTATCAGGAGATTGAAGGTGATTTTGAGGCAAGTGTGAAAATCACTGGTCACTACAAAGAGTTATTTCATCAGGCCGGACTAATGGTTAGAATAGATGAAAAAAACTGGATTAAAACGGGTATTGAGTATGTTGATGGGGTGCAGAATATCAGTGCTGTAGTAACCAGGGATGTTTCTGACTGGTCTGTCGTGCCAAGACATAACAGTCCGGAATCGGTTTGGTTGAAACTGCTTCGCAAAGGAGATTATGTAGAAATCAAGTATTCTTTTGACCAGAAGAAATATGAAATGCTGCGTCTTGCTTATTTCCCTCCGGGAGTAAAAGTACAGATCGGGATGGTAGCTGCGGCTCCGGGTAAACTGAGTTTTCCTGTGACTTTTGAAGATTTTAAAGTTTTTACCGTAAAATAATCAGATTGAGCCTGTAAAATAATAAAGGTAGCCAATAACGTATTGGCTACCTTTATTATTTTACAGGCTATTTTTTACTCATGACTTGCTGAGCTTTTTACTTGCCACAAAAGGAGCCTTTTTAATGTATTCAGTTGCTGTAATCTGTGAAATAAGAAAGTCAGCGAGATCTGTAGTACTGATTAAGTCTTCCAGGCAATCCTGCAGATCAACAATTAAACCTCGTCTTTCTGTGGTTTGTTCAATCCAGGGTAACCTGACTACTGTCCAGTCTATAGCACTAACAGTTAGTATCTCGTATGCCTTTTGTTTATCTGCTACAGGAATAGGGAAGGTTGCTTTCATCCACTTTGTACCTTCCAGATTTTTATCACTTTTCTGATCTCCAGGGACTTCAAGATTCGACCCGGTAAGTAGAATATACCTGGTGATATTATACTCTTCCATTGCCTGTACGATATTGATGGTAGCCAGGCTTGAAATCAGCACATCGTCTTTATTCTGGCCGATTGCACTAATGACAACATTACAGCCTTTGAGTAATTGGTGTGCAGTTTCTGAATCTTTGATATCACCTTCTACTATTTCTAGTAAAGGATCAGCTATGGTGTAGTTTTTTGGTTTTCGAATCAGAGATTTGACTTGATATCCACTAGTCAGTAATTCTTGAAGAAGATATTTGCCTGCTTTTCCTGTTGCACCCAATAGGGCGACTTTTATAGATTGTTTCATTGATTTCTTTATAAAATAGTTGAAAATATTGTGCCTTCTCCATCGGTCAGAAGACCAGAGGTTTACACGGATTTGGTTTAATCCGCTTTAAATAAGCGATATTTTATAAAGAGAATAGAATGAGTTAAATATATATAATAGATTTGATATTTATCAATCAACCGTACATGAAGTTTCACTACTTAGAGCCTGTTAGCAGGGGCGAATTCCATCTGATTATTAATGAGGCAGGTTTCGATCGCTTGTTTTTTCAGCATAACCATTCAGAAAAATTCCTTACCATAGCCTGGAATAAGGGGAGTAAGCAGGAGATCACTATTGATGGAGTGAAATATGATTTTCCTGAGCAAAGCATTTTGCCTTTGATGGTCAATCAATCTTTCCAATTTGAAAAGCCGGAACAAATAGTTGCCTGGCAATATAACAGAAGCTTTTATTGTATTGTTGACCATGATAAAGAGGTGAGCTGTGTTGGCTTTTTGTTTTATGGATCTACAGGTAATATGTTTATCAGACTCAATGAACAAGAGCAAAAGAAGATTACACTGCTTTATGAAATATTTATTGAAGAGTTTAATACGGTAGATAATATTCAGCGGGAGATGCTGCAAATGTTACTTAAAAGATTGATAATTATTACAACCAGGCTCGCTAAAGGGCAGTATGTTGCAGATAAAAATCTGACGGATGATAAATTGGATATCATTAGAAGGTATAACTTATTGGTGGAGAAACATTACCGTTTACAACATCAGGTGCAGTTTTATGCTGAATTGCTGAACCGCTCTCCTAAGACCTTGTCTAACCTGTTTGCTATTTATAACCATAAATCGCCCTTGGCTGTGATCCAGGAAAGGATCACATTGGAAGCGAAACGTTTATTAATTTATACGGATAAGTCTGCTAAAGAAATCGCTTATGATCTGGGTTTTGATGATGCGGCATATTTTAGCAATTTCTTTAAAAAACATGCTTCCTTATCACCTTCTGATTTCAGGAGTGCTAAAAGTGCTTAAGGCATTTATTACAAACCTTCGGGAAGTCTGTCTATTCGCCGGGTTCAATTGAAAATGGATATTTGTGGTGTTCAATAAGAAAAGAACATTAAATCACAAAAGCATGAAAACTTTCACCATCCCAACAAGAGAACAGGTAACACCAGCTGACCAGGCTATTTTTGATAATTTGAAAACAATGATTGGTTTTGTACCGAATCTATATGCCACATTCGCAAATTCAGATCATGCGTTAGGAAACTTTCTGGCCCTTCAAAATGCTAAAAATTCGATCAAACCTAAAGAACGTGAAGTAATCAATTTAGTAGTCAGTGAAATCAATGACTGCTTATATTGTTTAAGTGCACATACGGTTTTTGCAAAAATGAATGGTTTTACTGATGAACAGATCCTGGAGATCCGTAAAGCTGAGATCACTTTTGATCCAAAATTTGCTTTAATAGCTAAAGTAGCGAAAAGTATCACTGAAAATAAAGGCCATGTAGATGCAGTACTTCTAGCTGAATTTGAGGAAGCAGGTTATACGGAAGGAAACCTGGTTGATATCGTGATGATTGTGGGTGATAAAATCATTACGAATTATCTGCACGCTTTAACAGATATTCCTGTAGACTGGCCTTTAGCGCCTGCATTGAAATAACTGTCTGATTCACTGTATTTTCATAATAAAGGATTTAGCATTGATACTATCGGAATATTGATTAGTTTAGTTACGGACTAATTAATTAGTAATGAAGATATTATCAATGCTTTTCTATTTTTTTGCCCATCACGGAGCCTGGTCCTTTTTAGTGCTTCTTCTATTTGGTATGGGAATGAGTGTTTGGCGTAATAGTCTATTCTACGTTATTTTTTGTTTTATTCTGGCTATTGCGAATGTTTTTACCGGTCAATTTGTAAATGCAGTGTTTCTTGCGCATTATGGGGAGACGGGATCTGCGGTGATTACCATGGCAGAGGAAACCAGTTCAACATTAAATGAGTCGCCGATCTGGGATTATGATGTGGTGGTGAAGACGGCAGATGGAAGGGATGTGGTAACAGATTTCTCGACGACATCAGCCTCCATTTATCCGATTCGCAATGAAATCCTTATTCCACCCAAAGGAGAGCGTTTTGTGGTTAAATACATCAAAGGTTTTGAGCAAAACATTGCAATCATGGCTGATGAATCGCCTTATGGTATAAAAAAAATAATTTATGAAAATTTAAAACCGCTGGAAAAAGCTCGGGGCATGTATAATGCAAGTCCAAATAACAAATCTTTCCGTCAGGAATATATCAATGCACTTCGTGAATATATACAGAATCCAGAAAATGCGGGTGACACATTGAATATCAATGCCAGTAAAGCAATCTTAAAGGATCTAACTAATCCTTCATGATTAAATCAACTGTAGCGTTTGCGTCAGCAATAACGGATGCCGGATAATTATTGATTTCCAGGATTCTGATTGCATTTCTTGTTTTTAAGGGGCCCTTTTTTATGGTATGGTCAAAGATCAGTTCTTCTTCGGCTATGGTCTCAGAGAAGTGGTAGTGCTCATATTCAGTTTTCAGCAGTTCGTTGAGTTCCGTATCATGTGTGGATACGAATACAAAGTTATTGCCTTTTGCCAGATAGGAAAGGATCGCTTTTCCTGCAGAGACTCTTTCAATGGTATTAGTACCCTTGAAAATTTCATCCAGGATGAAAAAACATGGTTCTTCACTCACAGATTCTTCGATGAAGTTTTTGATAATTCTCATTTCTTCAAAATAATAACTCTTTTCTTCCAGCAAACTATCAGAAATGGTGATTGACGAGAAAATTTTAGAGTAGGGCATGCTGAACTTTTTTGCCATACAGGTGAAAAGCGTTTGTCCCAGAATCATATTGACACCTACTGATCTGATAAAGGTTGTTTTGCCGGACATATTAGAACCGGTAAGCAATAGGTTTTTATGTTGCAAATCAAGATCATTTGGTACGCAGTTAACGATTAAGGGGTGTTTGATCCCTTCAATATCCAGGCAATTCTCCTGGTTGAAAACTGGTTTGCAATACTCACCTTCCCATGAATGTCTTAAGGATGAGATGGAAACAGCTGTATCTACGGTCCCAATGAATTTAAAGAGTTTTTTTAGTGCTACTTTTTTGGCTCTCAGGGAGTCAATAATTGCATAGAAAACTATAAATTCTACATTAAAGGCAATTTTTAGCAGCTCGAATAACATATAACCAATCATAACCGTATCGGCCTCTGCCATATTATCGAGCTTTACCCCAATCATTTTCCTTTTTAATGGGGTAAGTTCTTTAATCAGATTGGCGGCATCAGGAAACTGAGCACTGATCTTCGCATCTGCATCCAGTTTTTTAGCTGTGTCAAATGCTTTAAGAAATTCGCCCAAGGAAGAAGTATGTACACTTACTTTGTTTTTATTCCAGTAATGAAGACCTGTATTGATAATGAATATTCCAAAAAAGGCGAGTAGAAAGCCTGGGTGAAAGATAGTACAGATCAAGCAGAGGATATTCAGGCAAGCAAGAATATAAACGACCGGCAGGAATGTTGGTATGTCGATCTTTTTGGCATAGATCAGATCCTGAAAATAATAGGAGTCATTCTTCTCCAGTATCTGTAAGGTTGTTTGTGTATCTAGTCTGAGCCTTTCATCTGCTGTAAGTGCATCTGCAAACTGGTCAAGTTTGGTTAGTTCTGTTTGATCTTTATCAATAGTTCTCAGTCTTGCGTATAGAAACTGCTGGCCAACTCTCGAAACGGTTCTGTCAATCAGTTTAAAAACATCATTAATATATAAATCATCAGCTATTTTATCTGAAATCAATTGTAGCTTTTCTGAAGATTCAGTGATTGTATTTAAAAAATAGTTTTCTATCAGATCAATATCGATATATCTGCTGTTTTTGGCGCTCCCCCAATCACGCTTTAGTTCTTCCCGTTGGCTTTGAACGGAAAAGTTCTTTTTATAAAGATAAATAAGCAGGTAAACAGAGATTAATGCAAGAATGATATAGGCTAGAATCAGCATTGGTAATTATGATAGTATGAAAAGATGCGAAATTTAAAGAAAAAATAAGAAGGTGGGGACATAATCTGATCATTAATTTTTAACACTGAATTTATATAGGCGCAGTATGTTTGTGCCAGTAAAATATTTGGTTAGTATTTTCTAGTTAAGGTTTAGTTGATAAAGAATACCTGGGTGGATGTCCGGGTATTTTTTTTGTTCTTTTTTTGATGAACTTCTTGTTTCAACGAATTTGGATTAGTTAAATTCTTTTGTACATTTATAGTGTATTAGATAACTAGTACACCTAGACACTAGAACCATGATAGAGATAACTAACTTAACTTTTGGCTACAGTAAAAATTCGTTGCTATTCAAGGATCTGAACCTATCCTTAAAAGCGGGCCATATTTATGGTCTCCTCGGCAAGAATGGGGCGGGTAAATCGACTTTACTGAAAAACCTGGCCGGGCTCGTGTATCCTTTAAACGGTCGTTGTACCTTAAATAGCTTTAATGCTGCTGACCGGTTACCCACTTTTTTGCAGGAGCTGTTTTTTATTCCTGAAGAACTCTTTATGCCTGTACTCACTGCAACTCAGTTCATGGAGAGTACTGCTCACTTTTATCCGAATTTTGATACTGCACAGTTCAAAAAGATACTGGTACAATTTGATGTTCCAGACAATAAGAAGCTGAGTAAATTGTCTTTTGGTCAGCAGAAAAAAGTGATGATAGGTTTTGGGCTGGCTACCAATACGCCGTTATTAATTATGGATGAGCCGACTAATGGATTGGATATCCCTTCTAAAATACAGTTTCGAAAAATCATTGCCGGTTCTTTAACGGAAGAAAGATGTGTGATTATTTCTACGCATCAGGTCAGGGATCTGGATAGCCTGATTGATACTCTGGTTATATTACATGAAAAAGAAATTGTATTGAACAGTTCACTGGATCAGATTGCAGAGCGTTTGCTGTTTACAACCCCCACACAGGCAAATGCTGCGGAAGTATTGTATGTTGAGGAAAATACAATTGGTGTAAATACAATTAGTGTGAATAAGGAACAAAAATTTAGCAGGGTGGATATGGAAATGCTTTTTAATTCCATTATCTCTGGTCATCAGTCCATTATAGATAGTTTAAAATAAATAACATGAAAAATATATTTAGTTTTCAACGCTTTTTTAAGCTATTTAGTAAACATACAAGAGAGCATTATCATACTTATTTAATAGCTGTCGCAGTTTTAATTGGAATTTTAACCTTGATGTTAGGTACTACTGCTTATTTCGGTAACGGGCGTCTAAGTATTAATGTACAGGGAGCATATTTTTCTGTTTTCCTGCTCCTATCGGGTACTATTTTTACAAGTATGGTGTTTGCCGATCTTGGGGATAAGAAAAGATCCATTCCAGCATTAACATTGCCTGTTTCACATTTTGAGAGATTTCTAGTAGGCTGGATCTATTCTTATTTAATTTTTCAAGTGATCTTTGTCATGTGCTTTTTCATGATAGATCTGATCGTGATCAAAATCGGTGATATTAATCCATTGGTGAAAAATGACCTGCTTAATTTTGGTGAGGATAGAAACAAATTCCTGATCGCATTTTTAATCTTTGGTTTAATGCATGGAGCTACTCTTCTTGGTGCTATATTTTTTGAAAAATTGCACTTCATCAAAACTGCTTTTGCTGTTTTTATTACATTGATCTGTTTTCAAGTGGTGAACATCCCTATTGTTAATTACTTCTTTTTAGCAAGCGCAAGGATGCAACCTCTTTTTGCTGGGGTGGTATTGCGTGGAGAAATTAAAGGTCAGTCTATTTATATCAAACCTATGGAACAGTCCTATATCATTGTGATTTATATGGTGATTGCAGTTACCATTGTATTATGGGCAGCAGCATTTTTTAAACTGAAAGAAAAACAAGTATAAAATGGAATTTAGAGAAAACGAAGCCATATATCTGCAAATAGCTGCATTTGTGGGAGACAATATACTTGTAGAGAAATGGATAGAAAAACTTCCTTCTGTGAGGGAGCTGGCAGGAGATCTTCAGGTGAATCCGAATACAGTAATGCGGGCTTATGAATTTCTACAAGTTAAGGAAGTGATTTTAAATAGGAGGGGAATTGGTCTTTTCGTTGCTCCTGAAGCTAAGGAAAAGCTGAAAGATTATAGGAAAGAACGATTTCTGGGACAGGAGCTTCCTGAGTTTTTTAAAAATATTGCTCTGCTTGACATTAGTATAGACGAGATTAAACAACGATATGAAACCTTTACGAAAATCAATCATAAACCTGAACAATCATGAAGACAAGTACAATGTTCATCATCATAGCCGTCCTGATTACCTTAGGATCATTAGTCGCCTTTAATTCATCACTTAAAGATTATTATTTGACAGGAGCCTATAAAAGCCGGTTTAACGGAATGAATTTTAAATCCTTAAGTGGAGTAGAAAAATTAAGTATAAAGACTGCAAAGTTATCTGAGATTCAGCTCGAATATGGAGACAAAGAAGGGATCTGGATAGATAAAGACATAGAGACCCTGGTGAAATACGGCGTAAATGGGCAGACACTTAATTTAGGTGTTTCTACAGTTGGGAAAGATTCGAGAAGCGGCGTCATTAATGGCAGAATTATCATTGTCACTAAAAAACTGAACGCGATTCTAACAGCGCCATTTTTTGTACCTGAAAAAGGAGAGTACAATTACAATGGTTCAAGTAATATTAGCGTTAAGGGGTATAACTTAGCCCAGCTGGATTTGCAAATAGCAGGCTTTGTAAGTATTTATCTGCACCGTATGGATATACAAAGATTAAATGCTAATGTCGGAACTAAAACAGAGGGCGGAGCAGAACTTACGCTGGCTTCGGACACCAAAATTGGCCATGCAGAGCTCAATGTTCCTGGTAACAGTAAGCTGAACTTGCTGAATCCGCAACTGGTAAAAACCAATTATAATCTATCTGACAGTGCTACTGTTTCTTTGAATGGAAAGATTGTACAAATGATCAGGTAATATTTTTTCTGTACTCCTTTAATATCGGCCATCTCTTTGTAAAATAGGAGGTGGCTTTTTCATTTGAAAATCAAAATATTCGTTTAATACCCTTTTAGTTAGGGTAGTTGCTATTATTTTATATTTAATACTACTAAATCTATCTAGAATATATATCTTTGAAAGATGAGACCCTAAAACGGTCTTTAAAACGAAACAATCCATAACCAAGATTTATTGACATGCAAAGTTTTAGAACGGAGCTGGAGAACCCGGTAGTAGAAAAAGATATCATAGATCTTGAACAAAAGATCCGTGCCTTCCGTGAAGGAAAAATACACGATGAGAAGTTTCGCAGTTTGCGGTTAGCTCGCGGTGTTTATGGTCAGCGGCAGCCGGGCGTACAAATGGTGCGTATTAAATTGCCATTTGGAAAAGTCACCTTTAAACAGTTATTACGTATTGCTGATGTTTCTGATGAATATGGAAGCGGAAATCTGCATTTAACCACCAGACAGGATATTCAGATTCACTATGTGAGTTTGGACCGTACACCTGAACTATGGGCAGAACTGGAACGTGATGATATTACTTTACGGGAAGCCTGCGGTAATACCGTTAGAAATGTAACTTCTTCGCCCGATGCGGGGATTAACCCAGACGAGCTGTTTGATGTTTCTCCTTATGCTCAGGCCACATTCAAATACTTTTTGCGTAATCCTGTATGCCAGGAAATGGGCAGGAAAATCAAGATTTCTTTTTCATCTACAGAGAAAGATACAGCTTTCAGCTATATCCATGATTTAGGATTTATTCCTAAACTGAATGAAAAAGGAGAACGTGGATTCAAAGTCATGTTTGCTGGTGGTTTAGGGGCGCAGCCTTTTCTGGCTAGTGTGGTTCATGATTTTCTGCCGGAAGATCAGTTAATTCCTTATTCAGAATCTGTTTTGAGAGTATTTGACCGTTATGGTGAAAGAACGAACAGAAATAAAGCAAGGTTAAAATATCTGGTGCAAAAATTGGGTTTGGAAGAAGTAACTCGTTTAATTGCAGAGGAAGTGATAGCCAATAAGGTTAAAACTTTTGAGATTGATCTGGGTACTGTACCATTGCCTCAGTTACCAGAACCGGTAAGTGCATCTGATGTGCGTCCGGCTGATGAAAAACAATACCAGAGATGGTTTGATACGAATGTATTCCCTCAAAAACAAAGTGGTTTTTATGGGGTCTATATCAAGGTTCCGGTGGGTGACATTAAAACAGATAAAGCAAGATTATTTGTAGCGGCTATACGTCCATATGTTGCCGATGAAATCAGAATTACACAGAATCAGGGCTTATTGTTGAAATTTGTCAGAGAAGAAGCATTGATTCCTTTATATGCTGCATTACATGAATTAGATTTCGCAGTTCCGGGCTTTGATAGTATAGGTGATATTACGACCTGCCCTGGTACAGATACCTGTAACCTGGGAATTGCCAATAGTATGTCATTAGCAGCGGTATTAGAAAGTGTGATTTATGAAGAATACCCTGACCTGATTTACGATAAAGATATTAAGATAAAAATAAGTGGCTGTATGAATTCATGTGGTCAGCATGGCCTGGCACATATTGGATTTCATGGTAGTTCGGTGAAAGCAAATGGTAAAGTTGTCCCTGCAGTACAGGTAATGATTGGCGGTGGAACAGTAGGTGACGGCGAAGGCAGAGTTGCAGAACGTGTGATTAAAGCACCAACAAAACGTGCACCAGCTATTTTGCGTACGGTTCTGGATGATTATCATATGAATTCCGGAGCTGATGAAAGTTTCCACCAATATTATGACGCGAAGGGTAAAGATTATTTTTACCAGTTGCTGAAACCATTAGCAGATCTGACCGCATTGACAAATGAAGAGTATGTAGACTGGGGGCATGAAGAAACATTTGTGACTGCAATTGGTGTAGGTGAATGTGCGGGGGTAGTGATTGATTTGGTGGCTACGCTTTTACTGGAAGGTGAAGAGAAACTATTATGGGCTAATGCTTCTTTTGAAGGTAAAGCCTGGTCTGATGCGATTTATCATGCTTACAGTGTGTTTGTAAATACTGCAAAAGCATTACTATTAGATAAAAGTGTAAACAGCAGTACGCAAATTGGTGTCATCAGAGAATTTGAAACAAATTATGTGGAAACTGGTGAGGTGATTTTGCCAGTTACTTTTAATGAACTGGTTTTACAGATTAATAAAAATGAGCCTTCAGAAGAGTTTGCGAAAGCATATTTAGAACAGGCGACCAAATTTTATACAGAAATGAGAGCGAAAAGGGAGGCGCTGGTAAATGGTAATTAATTCAGGAACAAAAAAAATCAGAGAACCAAGAATTACTTTGGTTGGTGCCGGCCCGGGAGATCCCGAGCTGATTACCATGAAAGGTGCAAATGCATTGAAAGATGCGGATGTGATCTTATATGATGCTTTGGTCAACGAGAAAGTACTAGACTACGCTTCAGCAAATGCAATCAGAGTTTATGTAGGGAAACGTTCAGGTGAACATTCTTATTCGCAGGAAGCGATCAACAAATTAATGGTTGATTATGCGCTCAATTACGGGCATGTGGTTCGCTTAAAAGGTGGAGACCCGTTTGTATTTGGCCGTGGTTATGAAGAATTGAATTTTGCTGCCGGATATAATATCCCTGCGCAAATGATTCCAGGATTGTCAAGTTCTATTTCAGTACCCGGTTTACAGCAAATTCCGGTTACGCACCGCGGATTAAGTGAAAGTTTTTGGGTAGTTACCGGATCAACAGCATCAGGTGCTATATCAAATGATCTTTATGAAGCTGTCCGTACAAAAGCAACTGTAGTGGTGTTAATGGGCTTAAATAAATTGAAAGAAATTGTAAAACTATATCAACAGGAAGGAAAACATAATTTACCTGTTGCGGTGATACAAAGCGGTTCTACTGAAGAGGAAAAACTGGCTATCGGTATTGTAGATACTATTGAAGAGGTTGTTTTGGAAAAAGGGATAGGCGCACCAGCTATTTTAGTGTTTGGTGAGGTTGTTTCCCTGCATCCTCAATTTCAACCCATCAAAGATTTTTTTGCCGCCATTAAAGAAGAGTTATAAGCTGTGAAGGAATTGAAGGGTAATCAACTATTTCCTGTGTTTTTAAAGCTGAACCAGTTACATACAGTAATTATTGGTGCTGGACCTGTAGGGCTTGAAAAGCTAAATGCGTTGCTTGCCCAGAGTGAGCAAGCAGAAATTACAGTGATTGCAGAAGAGATCAGTGAAGAAGTTGATGCACTTGCAGAACGTTTGCCGCAGATTAAACTTTTGAAGAAAAGTTATATGGCAGCCGATTTGGAGCAGGCTGCTATCGTAATTGCTGCAACTAATAATAATGTATTAAATGAAGAGATCATACGTGATGCCCATGCGTTGAAATTACTGGTGAATGTGGCTGATAAGCCTGATTTGTGTGATTTTTACCTGGGGTCTATTGTGAAAAAAGGAGACTTGAAAATTGCAATCTCTACCAATGGTAAATCACCAACTATTGCTAAAAGATTAAAAGAATTGTTTAATGATAACCTACCAGGCGAACTGGATATTACTTTGCAGCAAATGAGTTCATTGCGTAATACTTTACAGGGAGATTTCAGTTCGAAAGTGAAAAAATTAAATGAGGTGAGTGCAGTATTGGTCGAACCGGCTGCTTCGAAAACCTCGTTTCCTAAATTCAGGTGGCTGATCTGGTTAACGATAGTTTTATCAATCGCTGTCCTTATCGCTGTTTTCTGGCAAAGGGAACCAGAATTTCAGGCATTTGTGGCTGATATTAACCCGGTTTTTTACTGGTTTCTGGCAGGAGGTTTTATTTTTGCAATGGTGGATGGTGCAATTGGCATGTCTTATGGGGTTACTTCTACGGCATTTTCGCTGTCCATGGGTATTCCACCGGCATCAGCCAGTATGGGTGTCCATCTTTCGGAAGTGCTGAGTAACGGAATAGCCGGATGGATGCATTACCGTATGGGAAATATCAACTGGAAGCTATTTAAACTGTTGATTATTCCGGGAATTGTAGGTGCAGTGACAGGTGCTTATTTATTGTCTTCATTAGAGCATTACGGGCCTTATATCAAACCATTTATCTCCTTATATACTTTGATTCTTGGTGGTGTTATCCTTTCTAAAGCTTTTAATATTTCCAAGAAAAGAGTGGGCGGAAAAATTAAGAAGATCACTTTATTAGGGCTTTTTGGCGGTTTTATTGATGCGGTTGGTGGCGGTGGATGGGGTTCTATTGTTTTATCCAGTCTGATTGCCGGTGGCAGAAATGCGAGATTTTCTTTAGGAACAGTGAAGCTGACCCGTTTTTTTATCGCACTGATGAGCTCACTGACTTTTATTACGATGTTGAAATCTGCGCATTGGGAAGCGGTAGCTGGCCTGGTTATCGGCAGTGCCTTAGCAGCACCAATCGCGGCTAAGGTTTCTAACCGTATTTCGGTCAAAAGCATTATGGTTGCAGTAGGGATTATCGTAATTGCTGTGAGTTTAAGGAGTATTGTTATGTTTATTCTAAAAGTTATATAAAATGAAAGCGTACCTGGAAGAAATTGCTGTACAAATTAAGGATCTGGGCCCAGTAGAGGCGCTGACTTTTCTGTCGCAGAAATTCGCCGGACAGATTACCTTTTCTACCAGTTTTGGCTGGGAAGACCAGGTGATTACAGATCTGATATTTACTAATGATTTGCCTATCAAAGCGTTTACACTGGAAACGGGCCGGTTATTTCCTGAAACTTATTATGTATGGAACAGGACATTGGAAAATTATCAAAAACCTATACATTCTTATCATCCGGATGCGGCAGCACTGGAGGAGATGGTCTCTAAAAAGGGACCAAGTAGTTTTTATGAATCCGTTGAAAACAGAAAAGAGTGTTGTTTTATCCGTAAGATCGTTCCGTTAAAAAGGGCGCTTAAAGGAAATAAATGCTGGATTACAGGAATCAGAGCAGAACAATCTTTAAACCGTACGGATATGTCAAATCTGGAGTGGGATGAAGAAAATCAGCTGATTAAGTTTCATCCTATTTTTTACTGGAGTCTGGATGAAGTGAAAGCATATATCAAGAAAAACAATATCGTATACAATACACTTCATGACAAAGGATTTCCCAGCATCGGCTGTGCACCCTGTACCAGGGCTGTTCAGGAAGGTGAAGATTTCAGAGCAGGAAGATGGTGGTGGGAAGATCAGTCAAAGAAAGAATGTGGTTTGCACACCACAAAATAAGCAGAAAACACATGAGTAAATATAATTTAGATTATTTAGACGAATTAGAAGCAGAAGCAATTCATATTCTGCGTGAGGTAGCGGGGCAGTTTGAGAAACCGGCATTGCTATTCTCTGGTGGCAAAGACTCGATTACCCTGGTTAGGCTGGCTGAAAAGGCTTTCCGCCCGGGTAAGTTTCCTTTTCCGCTGGTCCATATCGATACCGGTCATAATTTTGAAGAAACGATTACCTACAGAGATGAAATGGTAGAACGTTTGGGAGAGAAACTGATTGTAGGTTACGTGCAGGAATCAATTGACAATGGTAAAGTGATTGAGCAAAAAGGTAAAAATGCGAGCAGAAATTCTTTGCAGACAGTTACTTTGTTAGATACGATAGCGAAACATGGCTTTGATGCCTGTATCGGCGGTGCCAGAAGAGATGAGGAAAAAGCGAGAGCTAAAGAAAGAATCTTTTCGGTAAGGGATGAATTTGGTCAGTGGGACCCTAAACGTCAGCGCCCTGAGCTGTGGAATATCTATAATGGAAAAATCCACAAAGGAGAAAATGTAAGGGTATTTCCTATCAGTAACTGGACAGAGCTGGATGTATGGAATTATATCCGCAGAGAAAAAATGTCATTGCCATCTATCTATTTCGCCCATAACAGGGATTGTATCACAAGAAACGGACAACTAATGGCCGCTTCTCCTTTTCTGAATATGGATGAGGCAGATGTGGTCACGCATCGTAAAGTAAGATTCCGTACGGTTGGGGATATGAGCTGTACGGCAGCAGTTGAATCTGAAGCTGATCAGATTGATGATATTATAAATGAAATCAGCGCATCAAAAATAAGTGAACGTGGAGCCCGTCTGGATGATAAAGTATCTGAAGCAGCAATGGAAGACCGCAAAAAAGGAGGATACTTTTAATGAATATACTTAAGTTTTTTACAGCAGGAAGTGTTGATGATGGGAAAAGTACCCTGATCGGCAGATTATTATATGATACCGGCTCTATTTTGGCAGATCAGCTGGAAGCGTTGCAACAGTCGAACCGTAAAAATGATGATGGTACAATTGACCTGGCTATTTTAACAGATGGGCTGCGGGCAGAAAGAGAACAAGGAATTACAATTGATGTTGCTTATAAATATTTTCAGACCGAAAAGCGGAAATTTATAATTGCAGATACGCCCGGTCATATTCAGTATACCCGAAATATGGTTACGGGAGCTTCTACAGCAAATCTGGCAATCATTTTAGTGGATGCGAGAAATGGCGTGGTAGAGCAGACCATCAGACATTCTTATCTGGTTTCTTTATTGGGTGTGAGTCATGTGGTTATTTGTGTGAATAAAATGGACATGGAAGGTTACAGCGAGGAAGTATTCCATAAGATCACTGAAAACTATCGCAAAATGGCCACAAAGCTGAACTTGCAGGATATTACTTTTATTCCGGTAAGTGCTTTAAAAGGGGATAATATTGTCCACACTTCTGAGCATATGCCTTGGTATAAAGGAACAAGTTTACTGGGTTTTCTGGAAACTGTAGAAGTGACAGTGAATCAGGATCTACATTATGCAAGAATGCCTGTACAATGGGTAATTCGTCCGCAAACGGAGGCATTACATGATTATAGAGGTTACGCGGGCCGTATTCTGAGTGGTTCTTTTAAAGTGAATGATAAAGTAACCGTTTTGCCCTCTGGAAGCAGTTCTGTAATTGATCGGATTGAGGTGTTTGATCAGAACCCCGACGAAGTTACCGCAGGAATGTCTGTGACTTTACACCTGAAAGATAATATTGATATCAGCAGGGGCGATGTACTGGTCAATTCAAGCTATTTACCACAACGGTCTCAGTTGATAGAGGCAGATTTGTGCTGGATGGACAATAAGCCAATGGATGATTCTATCACTTATTTCTTACAACATAACAGTAAGCTCACCAAGTGCAAAATCAGAGAAATTCTGCATAAGGTAAATATCAATACTTTGGAAAAAGAGGAAACGCATGAGTTTAAATTAAATGATATAGGCCGTGTGGTAATAAAAACGGCTGATGAACTGGCTTTTGATTTATATACCGAAAATAAAGCTAACGGATCAGCGATACTGATTGATGGACGTACAAATTTAACTGTAGGTGCCTTGATGTTCAGAGCTGTAGTAGAATAGCAAAGATTTTTCGTTTACCTACGAACAAGGGGGGGCAGGCTTTAGAGTTTGTCCCTTTTTTGATAGATAAAGGATTTTATTGCAGGAATTGGGATTATATTTAGATATTGTTGTAAGGATGGACTTTAAATTACCTGTAGAGATGTTAAAAAGAATATTAGGTGCAATTTTTACCGTAGCTGTAATGGCTTGTCAGGGTACCCCAAAACCGCAACAGGTGATTGAGGGTATTCCGAATATTATGCCTGATGAAAAGCAAAGCCTGGTAGCGAGGCAAATAGTTGCACTGATAGAAAATTATAACTATAAAAAACTGACCGTGAATGATTCTATTTCTTCACTGGTACTAGATAAATATATCAAGGCACTGGATCCTTACCGGAATTATTTCCTTGCTTCAGATATCAAGAGTTTTGAACAATTCAGAACTACGCTGGATGACGCTTTCAGAACAGGAGATCTGAGCGCACCATTTTATATTTTTAATGTGTATTCTAAAAGGTATAATGAGACCATGAATTATGCAATAGCTCATATCAAAGATAAATATGATTTCGACCAGCAGGATAGTTATGTCTTTAACCGGGAGAAAATGCCATGGGTCGCTTCAATTACGGCGCTGAATGACATCTGGAGAAAAAAAGTTAAATATGAACTCGTTAACCTAAAACTGGCAGGAACTTCTGAAGTTAAAAATGTAGAAACATTGACTAAAAGATATCAGAATCTTAAGTCACAGTCTGCTAAGTTGAATAATCAGGATGTATTCCAGGTAATTATGGATGCTTTTACTGGAACTATTGATCCGCATACTAATTATTTTAATCCAACTAAGGCCAGTCAGTTTAATGAACAGATGTCACGTTCTATTGAAGGAATCGGTGCCTACCTGCAATCAGAAAATGATGTTTTAAAGATTGCAGAAGTTACCCCAGGGGGGCCGGCTTTTAAAAGTAAGCAGTTGCATGCAGGTGACAGGATTATCGGAGTTGCCCAGGGAATGGGAGATTTTGAAGATATCATAGGCTGGAGACTTGATATTGCGATTACAAAAATCAAGGGGCCAAAAGGTACTATCGTCAGATTAAAAATTATACCTGTAGGGCATGATATGTCTTCAAAACCAGTGATTGTGGAGATTACCAGGGAGAAGATTGTGATGGAAGATCAGTCTGCTAAAAAAGAGGTAAAAACTGTACAATCTAATGGAAAACCCTATAAAATCGGGATCATTAATGTCCCTGCGTTTTATATAGACTCTAAGGCTGCTATAGCCAGAGAGGTTAATTATAAAAGTACAACACGCGATGTAAAGCTATTGATAGACACGTTGAAAAATAAAGATAAAGTAGATGCTATTGTCATGGATCTTCGGGGCAATGGTGGCGGGTCTTTGTTGGAGGCTGTTAATCTGACCGGATTATTTATTGATCAGGGGCCTGTTGTTCAGGTTAAGGATCCGAAAGGGGAAATTGAAGTGGATCGCGATGATAATCCTGGTGTTGCCTGGAGTGGTCCTTTTGGTGTGCTGGTAGATCGTACGACCGCCTCTGCTTCTGAGATCTTTGCAGGTGCCATACAAGATTATGCAAGAGGAGTTATTATTGGTACGCAGACTTATGGTAAAGGAACGGTACAGCAGCCAATTGATTTAAATAAATTAACTAATCCATCTATTCTGCAACGTTTAGCCAGTATGGTTCAGGTAAATGCTACAGGGTCAGCTAAGGCTGCGCAGAAGGTAAGTGATATTCAATTAGGACAGATTAATTTAACCATAGCCAAGTTTTACCGGGTAAATGGTAGCAGTACCCAGCATAAAGGTGTGATGCCGGATATTACTTTACCTTCCTTCTATCCAATGGATAAAGTTGGGGAGGATACTGAAGCTTCTGCATTGCCGTGGGATGAAATTCAGAAATCAGATTTCACACCAGTAGACAATCTTTCTGCTGTTAAAGCTGAGCTGGTTAAACTTCATGAAACAAGAATGGAGAAATCTCTGGATTATAAAATCCTGGTTCAGGATATTGCCGATATGAAGAAGCGTAATCTGGAAACCTCAGTTACACTGAATGAAAATAAATTGAAATCAGAACGGGAGAGCCTGGAAGTTAAATCTTTAGAGAAACTTAATAAACTTAGGATTTCAAGAGGTCTTGCTGCGGTTAAAAAAGGAGATAAGATCAAAAAGGAGGAGAACTTTGATTTCTTAGAAGAGGAAACCTTAAAAGTAATGGCAGACTATATTCAGTTGAAACCTACCGTGTAAATTGTAAAATATTAAAATCATTTCCCCATGGACTTATTGCTCGTACTGTTTGGGATAATTATCCTGTTAATCCTGATCCTTAAAAAAGTAAGTCCGATGCTTGCGCTGCTTATTGTAGCGGTAGTTACGGGGCTGATGTTAGGTCTGCCTATAGAAAAGGTAATGACCACTGTAAATGAAGGTATTGGTCATACCATGGGAGATATGGTTATGGTACTGGCATTGGGTGCAATGGTTGGTAAGCTTGCTGAAGATAGTGGTGCTGCAAAGAGAATTGTCTTTGTACTAGTCAGGGTTTTTGGAATTAAAAATATACAATGGGCAGTCTTGCTGACGGGTTTACTGGTCGGGATCCCTTTATTTTATAATGCTGGTTTTGTGGTGCTGATTCCATTGGTTTTTACCATTGCTTCGGCGGCTAAACTCCCGAAATTGTATGTGGGTATCCCAATGGCTGCGGCACTGTCTGTAACGCATGGTTTTCTTCCGCCTCATCCTGGGCCAGTTGCATTAGCCAGCATCTTTCATGCCGATATTGGCCGTACTTTAGTTTATGGTTTGATCATTAGTATTCCTGTAGCAATTATAGCGGGAATATTTTTCCCAAGAGCTATTATTAAATTACCTAAAGGGGATAGAGCGACTCAAAAGCTGGATTTGCAAGGGGAGGAGAACCTGCCTTCTGCACTGAAAAGTTTTATCATTGCGCTTTCTCCGATTGTCTTTATTGTAACTGGTACAGTGGGTGTTTTACTAACTGCAAACCCTGTTGCACAACATGTACTGACTTTTATTGCCAATCCGACGGTTGCGCTGACCATGGCCATTATCATTACGATTTTAATCCAGCAGATTCCAATGCAAAAAGCGATGAATTCCTGTGTTGAAGGGGTGAAAAGTATTGCGATGATTATTTTAATTATTGCCGCAGGGGGAGCCTTTAAACAGGTCCTGGTTGATAGTGGAATTGGTGATCAGGTGAAGTTGATGACAGCCAATATGCATATCTCCCCACTGATTCTTGCCTGGCTGATTACCGCACTGCTGCGTGTTACACTGGGTTCTGCGACCGTAGCGGCTGTAACTGCTTCAGGAATGGTTATCCCGTTTATTACAGCTGGCGCTTCGCCAGAACTCATGGTTCTGGCTGTGGGAGCCGGGAGTTTAATGCTTTCTCATGTGAATGATACTGGTTTCTGGATGTTTAAAGAGTATTTTAACCTGAGTTTGAAAGAGACTTTTAAGACATGGACAGTGATGGAGAGCCTCGTTTCAATACTTGGACTGATCGGAGTATTAATCCTCAGTCAGTTTATCTAATTAAAATCGGGTATATACCGCGAGTTGGATTACATTATTCATAGAATTAGCTTTTCCTCCTTTTACTGCCTGATTTAAGTATCCGGCTTCCAGATCGAATTTCTTACTGAAGCGGTATCCCAGTGCGGCATATGCTCTGTTTTGGTCAAATAAATGACCATTTAGTTCGTTTTTATGCTGAATATTGAAAAATAATTCATTTTGAAGTGCTGCAAATAGCCCTTCTTCAAAGTTCTTTACCTCTTTTTTCAAAGGAATAAGAAAACGAACAAAATATCTTAACCGTTGTGCAAACACCTCTTCATTCCGTATTTTCTCTATGAATCTTTGCTCTAGTCTAAATCTGTGACTGACATTAACTGTACTAATTTTATGTTTATGGATGTATTGTTGCCAGATGCGGTGCTCCACAAGTTTGTGTTCTCCAAGGTCGTCCACCTGGTTATGGGTTTCACTTAAGAGGTAACCGAGCGTTAAATCATTTTTGTCATTGATAAAGTAAGTTATCCCTGGCCTGAAAAGGAAGTTCCTGACGTTACTCCAATCGTCTGCACTTCTGACCTGGACATCCAGATGAGTCCCCCATTTTTTATTGATTTTAGTATTGTTCAATAGGAATAACCAACCACTGTTCTGGTAATTGGTTTGAGCATTGCTTGTTGTGTTTAAGAAACACAGGGCAATCAGCAAAAAAAAATAATTACGCTTCATCTGATTTTATTGGTATGTCTGGCTAAAATAACAACAATATTCAGAAGAAATAAACGCTTAATTGATTTTCGTCTTGGTTTTGACAAAAAAAACAGGATTGCAGTTTGTGGCTGCAATCCTGTGAACATCCTGCTGCAGGATGAATTATTTAGTAATTAAGCCGCGGCTTTTTTCCATTGGGCCTATTTTAGGGTCATGCCCTCTGAATTCGCGGAACATTTTTCCATAGTCTTCCGTATTTCCTTTTGATAGAATCATATCACGGAAGCGCTGACCATTTACTCTGTTTAAGCCGCCATTTTCTTCAAACCAAGAATAAGCGTCATCATCCAGCATCTCTGTCCATAGGTAAGCGTAGTAGCCAGCAGCATATCCTCCACCCCAGATATGGGAGAAGTAAGAAGTACGGTAACGTGATGGTACTTCGGGAAGATCTAAATGCAATTGATGTAAAGAGGATTGCTCAAATTGATCTGTATTCTGGAGAGGAGCGCTAGCCGAAAGTTTATGCCATGCCATATCTAAAGAGGCGGCAGACAAGATTTCTGTCAGGTTGTACCCCTGGTTGAAAGTAGCGGCCTTTTTGATTTTATCCACTAAAACCTGTGGCATCAATTCACCTGTTTTATAATGAACAGCGTAGTTCTTAAATACCATCGGGTTTAAGGCCCAGTGCTCATTGAACTGAGAAGGGAACTCTACAAAGTCACGTGCTACATTTGTACCGGATAAGCTTGGATATTTTTGATTTGCAAATAAACCATGTAAGCCATGTCCAAATTCATGGAACATGGTTGTAACATCACTGAAACTAATTAAAGCAGGCTGTCCTTCTGCTGGTTTAGTGAAATTACAGACGTTATAAATTACGGGCTTTGTACCCATTAATTTGGACTGACCAACCAGGTTTGACATCCAGGCACCACCAGATTTATTGTCACGTTTAAAGTAATCACAATAAAAAAGGCCAATAGTGGATTTATCCTTATCAAATACTTCAAATACTCTGACATCTTTTTGATAGACAGGAAGGTCATGACGCTCTGTAAAGGTTATGCCATAAAGCAGATTTGCGGCATAGAACACGCCATTCTCTAATACTTTATTCAATTCAAAATAGGGTTTCACCTGGTTTTCATCAAGGTCATATTTCTGCTTTCTTACTTTCTCCGCATAATAATTCCAATCCCATGGCTGGATTTTAAATCCTCCTTTTTCAAGGTCTGCCTGTGCCTGGATATCGGCTGCTTCAACTTTGGCTTTTGCAGTAGCGGCAGGAACGAGCTGTGCAAAAAAAGCATCAACGGCAGCAGGTGTTTTTGCCATCTGGTCTTGTAGTTTCCATGTTGCATAATCAGGGAAGCCCATCAGTTTAGCTTTGTCTGCGCGGATTTTAGCGATACGGACAATAGTACTACGGGTATCATTTGTATCTTGTTTCTCGGTACGGTTCCAGGAAGCTTTGAATAACTTTTCGCGAGTTGCACGATTAGTTAGTGACTGTAATAAGGGTTGCTGGGTAGTGTTTTGTAAAGGAATCAGCCATTTACCTTCCTGTTTATTTGCTTTTGCAGCTTGTGCAGCAGCAGCAAGATCTCCTTGTGAAAGACCTGCCAGTTCTGCTTTATCCGAAACTACCAGTGCGCCAGCTTTATTTGCTGCAAGTAACTGGTTAGAAAATTTGGCGCTTAAAGAGGCTTCTTCTTCATTTAGTTTTTTTAGTTTGGTTTTATCTGCATCTGATAATTTAGCACCAGCTAATTCAAACAGTTGCTCATAATATTCTACCAGGCGTTTATCTTCAGGATCAAGTTTCAATTGATCACGGTCCGCGTAAATTTTCTGTACACGTTTAAAAAGCTTGGAATTTAGATAGATAGCGTCCTGGTGAGCCGCTTGTTTTGGTGCAATATCTTCCTGTATTTTTTGAAGCTTAGGATTCGTATTAGCCCCTGTTAAAGCACTAAATACATTATTTGCACGCATTAATAACTGTCCGCTTTTTTCCATAGCGACCAAAGTGTTTTCAAAGGTTGGAGCTTCAGTATTATCTGCTATTTTCTGTATTTCTTCCAATTGTATTTTCATTCCTTTTTCTAGTGCAGGCTGAAAATCATCATCCTTGATCTGATCAAATGCAGGTGTCTGGTAAGCCAGTTTACTAGTATTCGTAAAAGGGCTGGCATCTGATGAACTGGTTTTTCCGTTTCCGGATTTATTATTGTTGTTCCCGCAGGAAGAGGTAACAGTAATAATAGCCACAAGTGGCATGATAAATATTTTATTCATTTTTTGTTATAAATGGTTTAGTCGAATCTACAAAAAATCCAAATGATTACAGAAGAATGCTTCCTTATTCACTGGTAATAATGTGGTTACGGCCGTCCTGATTCATATTTGCTCATGACCGACAACAGATGGTCAATGTCAAAGGGTTTGGAAACATAGTCGTCAAAGCCGGCAAGGGCATATTCTTTTTGAATATTATGGTTACAGCTCAGGGCAAGGACGGGAAGATAGGGGAAGTCCTTTTTGATAGACTCACATAAACATTTGCATTCTACACCAGAAAGCCGGAAGTCGAGTAAGATCAGGTGAGGATTAAAGGTACTGATCTGTGAAGTTACATCTTTATAATGAAGTACAGGAAGTACCTCAAAGCTGGCATCCTCTAAAAGGAAAGTCAGAGTTTCGAGCAAGTCAGAATCAGTATCCTGTACTATTACTTTTTTCATCAGAACTCATTTTAATAAAATCAAAAAATGAGTTGAGAGCATTTGATGATCTTATTAAAGATAAATCTTTTTTGCAACTAAAAAGCCATATAGCAACTCTTTTTAGGAATATCGGAATCGTTTTGGGTGGCCCTTCAGGGAGATGTTTTGTGATTTTTAAGCTAAATTCACCTCCTATTCAGAAAATTTCACGTATATTTTCATTCTTAAATAAAATAATGAAATATGCCTGAACTACCTGATTTAGAAATTTTCAGCCGCAATCTTGAGCAACATTTAAATGGGAAGCAGCTGAAAGAAATTGTTGTGAAGAACAGTAAAAAAATAAATGTTTCTGCTAAAGAATTAAAGCTGTCCCTCGAAGATCAAAAGGTTGCTCATATATCTCGTTCTGGTAAAGAACTGTATTTCGAATTTGAAAACAAAGCTATATTAAGTTTGCATATGATGCTAAAAGGGGAACTTCATCTGCTTAAAAATGAGGAGAGTCCAAAACATGTAATCATTGAAATGTATTTTAAAGATGGAACCCGGTTTCTCTTAACCGATTTCCAGGGAATGGCAAAAGTAACACTCAATCCTATTCCCGATGGTGCACCTGATGCTTTAAGTAAAGAAGTAGATCAGGATTTCTTTAAAAGGATTTTTGCTTCAAAAAAGGCCGCAATTAAAAATGTCTTGTTAGATCAGCATGTCATCCGGGGAATTGGCAATGCATATGCAGATGAGATTTTATGGGAAGCAGGGATCTCTCCGTTTTCTTCGGCTAATAAAATACCTGAAGAGAAACTGAAGGACCTGGCTAAGGCAGTCAGGCATGTATTGAAAAATGCAGTAGAACAAATTTTAAAAACTCATCCGGCTATTATTAGCGGTGAAATAAGGGGTTTCCTGAAAATTCATACGACAAAAAAGACACATAGTCCGGCAGGTGTACCTATCCTGATTGTGAAAACAGGAGCGAGGAAAACCTATTATACAGAAGAACAGGAGATTTTTAATTAATAAAAATTTATAACTTCATCAGCTCAAGTAGACCTTTGTTTTAATGGGGACTGAAGGAATAAATTTAAAAAATGAAAGAACAAATCAGTACGGATAAAAAGAGCCCTCCCGGTATTTTCAGCCTGCTAAGACCCTATAGAGCAATGATCATTCTGCTCATTCTGTTTGCCCTATTCAGTAATGGATTAAACTTATGGTTACCCAGATTGATTGGACATGGTATCGATGCTTATAATTCAGGGGACTTCTCTTATCAAACTATAATTACAGAATTTGCTGCAATAGCACTGGTTATCTTTATACTCAGTTATTTGCAGGGTATCGTACAAACCTTTGCTTCTGAACGGGTAGCTCGTGATTTGAGGACCAGGATTACGAATAAAATCTCTAACCAGAGTTTTGCTTTTATTGAGCGGACAAATCCATCGAAGCTGCTGACCAATTTAACTTCAGATGTAGATTCTATCAAGATGTTTATAGCGCAGGCTATTGTCTCGATAGTCTCATCTATCTTTATTATCATTGGGGCAACAATCCTGTTATTAAGTATTAACTGGAGACTAGGGCTAACTACAATTTGTATTATCCCGATTATCGGTGGTGCATACTACGTGGTATTAGGTAAAGTTAAAGTGCTATTTAAGAAGTCGAGAGAGGTCATTGACTGGTTGAACAAAGTAATCAACGAAAGTATTCTCGGTGCTGCACTGATTCGGGTTATCAATTCTCAGCAACTGGAATACGAAAAGTTTTTTAACGCAAGTACAGAAGCAAAAACAATTGGTGTTTCTATACTTCGTTTATTTGCATGGCTCATTCCAATCATTGTTTTTACGGCAAATATGGCCGGTTTAACTATTCTGGCTTTAGGTGGACATTACGTCATTAAAGGGGGCATGACCATTGGTGATTTTGCTGCTTTCAACAGTTATCTTGCACTCCTGATCTTTCCGATCCTGGTTATAGGTTTTATGAGCAATGTAATTGCACAGGCAACCGCATCCTTTGGCAGGATAAGCCAGGTTCTTCATGCAGAAGATCCAGCAGAAACCGGGACACTCACACAAGACCTGACCGGCGCAATAGAACTTCAGGATGTAAGTATTACTTACGGTGAAAAATCTTCCTTGAAAGATATCTCTTTTAAGGTAGAACCAGGAGCGAAAATTGCGATTATCGGACCTACTGCTGCCGGGAAATCTCAATTACTTTACCTGCTGACCGGACTTATCCCTGCCAGTTCCGGAAAAGTATTATATGATGGTAAACTGATTGAAGAATATCAGTCGGAAGCTTTTCATCAACAAGTGGGTTTTGTCTTTCAGGATAGTATCATGTTTAACATGAGCATCCGTGAGAATATTGCTTTCAGTGATAGTGTAACTGATGAATCACTGGAGAAATCTATCGCAACAGCAGAATTGAAAGACTTTATCGATTCTATGCCAGAGGGTTTGAATACAAAGGTTTCTGAACGTGGACTGAGCCTGTCTGGTGGACAAAAGCAAAGGATTATGCTGGCGCGTGCGCTATCTTTAAATCCGAAAATCTTATTGCTTGATGACTTTACAGCAAGAGTTGATCCGCAAACGGAACAAAAGATATTGACCAATATTACGGCAAATTATCCGGGATTAACCTTGATCTCTGTTACACAGAAAATTGCTGCTGTACAACATTATGAACAGATTATTTTGCTGATGCAGGGTGAACTGCTGGCTGCAGGGACTCATGAAGAACTGATGAGCAAAAGCCCTGAATATATACAGATTCTTAACTCTCAACAAAGTACTTCTAACTATGAATTATAACCTGAATAGCCTACCTGAAAGGGAAGCGAAAAGTTCTACCTGGTCAGGAGTGAAGAGCTTGTTAAAGCTTGTAGAGCAAGAAAGAAAGACACTTGTTATTGCACTTTGCGCTGTATTACTGAATGCTTTTTTGAATTTATTAGGCCCTTTTTTAATCGGACATACCATTGATAAATATATCCTGACTAAACAATATCATGGTGTTCTTGTATTCACAGGGATACTTTTTGCCATGTACGCTACTGCTTTTGTGAGCAGTTATTTCCAGACCAAATTAATGGGCGGATTGGGACAGCGTATTATTTTTGAACTACGTAATGCGATTTTCAATAAAATCCAGCAGCTTCCGCTTGCTTTTTTTAATGAAAATAAAGCCGGGGATTTGATTTCAAGAGTCAATAACGATACAGATAAGCTGAGTCAGTTTTTCTCACAGGCACTCATGCAGTTTATCAGTAATATTGTGATTATGGTTGGCGCAGGTATATTCTTGCTGATCATTAATATTAAACTGGGGCTTGCAGCTTTAGTACCCGCTATCTTTATCCTGGTTTTTACTAAACTGGTTTCTCCATGGATTAAGAAAAAGAACGCGCTGAACTTGAAGAGCACTGGAGCAATGAGTGCGGAAATTCAGGAAAGCCTGAATAATTTTAAAGTGATCATAGCCTTTAACAGACGTGATTATTTCAGACAAAGATTTGATCTGTCGAACCGTCAGAATTATAAAACTGCTATTGGTGCCGGTCTGGCTAATAATATATTTTTACCTGTATTTGGGCTGTTCTCTTCAATTGCGCAGTTAACAGTATTATCTTTTGGTATTTACCTGATTACACAAGGTGATTTTACTGTAGGATTGTTGGTTAGTTATCTCTCTTATGCCACGAATTTTTATAATCCATTGCGCCAGTTAGCTGCACTTTGGACCAGTTTCCAGGTGGCTTTAGCAGGATGGGACCGGATTTTGCAGATTTTGTCTTTAAATAATAACCTGGTGACCATATCTTATGATGATACACAGAATCCAACGGATGCACTTTTGGAATTCAGAAATGTACATTTTGGTTATCCTGGGGGGTATGAAATTCTGCATAATATCAGTTTTACAATGCAACACGGAAAAACCTATGCACTGGTAGGACCGACAGGTGGTGGTAAAACAACTACAGCCTCACTAATGGCTCGTTTATATGACCCATTGGAAGGGACTATACTGTTAAGAGGAAAAGATATCCGTACTTATAGCCCTGAAGAACGTGCAGAGAAAATTGGTTTTATCTTACAGGAACCTTTTTTATTCACTGGAACGGTCAGAGAGAATATCCTATATAGCAATTCGTTATATCATAAGATCAGCAATGCGCAATTTTTGGAGGTATTAAAAGAGGCAAAACTGGAAGGATTACTGGCTACTTTTGATGAAGGACTGGATACGGCAATTCTATCAGGCGGTGATAGCCTGAGTATTGGGCAAAAACAACTGATCGCGTTTATGCGGGCAGTTTTGCGTAAACCAGAATTACTGATTCTGGATGAAGCCACAGCTAATATTGATACGATAACAGAACAGTTGCTGGGACAGATTTTAGCCAATTTACCAAAAGAAACGACCCTGGTGGTTATCGCACACCGGTTAAATACGATTGAAAATGCAGATGAGATATTTTTTATTAATTCTGGAGAAGTAACCAGAGCGGGCTCTTTTAAAGAGGCAGTAGACAGATTAATGCACGGGAAAAGATTAAGTTAAAATGGCGGTAACTATCACGGTAGAATTTATTATGGAAGCGGGACTGTTTTACTTTTTCATATTGTTAAGTTGTTTCATCATGCCCAGGTATTCATTGATCGGTTGGAGACCAGCCTTTTTTCTTCTTTCATCCAGTTTCTCCGGGTTTTCGACTGGCCAGGGTTCCATCACACTGACTTTGCCTTTAACAGGGTCTTCAATTGTTCTATAATTCATTTGTGTTCCGTAAACCTGTTTCAAACCTTTGTTTTTTCTTACTCTGTCTGTCAGATAGGCAAACTCTGTAATATCTGCCTGTTTTTTGTCTATGGAAATTGCTAGTTTTTCTAAATATCTTTCCTGAAAGGGAAGGTCATTGTCAGCATGCTGAACCATCAGCCATATTTGATGGGTTGCTATTTTACCTATTTCATTATTCCATAAATAACCTTGTGTAGAAAAAAGCCGCTTCAGCCGCTTCGTATTGTTATCCATTGTTTGTCTCGTGAGCGTACTAATCTGATCTTTTGATACATTCGGATAAGCCTGTTCTTACCTGGTCTTAAATGAGTGTTGCCATTGATAATATTGGTCAAGATAAGACATCCATAGTATTTTCTGTACGATTAATGGTTTGGTAATGTGATTTTTAATCACAAAATCGTTGAAGTTAGTTTCTGTTTTTTTTAGAACAGGCAGATAAGTCCCTGATTTTTTTAAACCGGTATAAACACTATCTTTTTCCAGCATCCAGAATTTATAAAACCCGCTGTCAGCCATTAAACTGAGTAATTGCACGGCATGATCGTGATTTCCGTCACTCAGATAATTCTGAACCTGATTTAAATAGAGATTTTCTTCGTAACCATTAGCCATTACTTGCTCATAATATCCAATACTCTCTTTAAAATTATTATTAAAAAAAGAGGAATCTCCTTTTTTAATATTTTCAGATGAAGCTTTATCTTTGTTAAATACAAGGAATCGTTGGCCGTAAAGCTGAGCAGGCAGAGAGGAGATGAGCAATAAGAAAATAATTCTTTTTAGAGGCTTGTTCATAAATAAACTTAAGTAAATTAATCTGATTATTAGTTTCTTAGGTAATTTATTTTCTGCAATTACAAATGGTTTTCGCAGGCCGTAACTAAACAAACTGTTCGTTTTTATGTTCTATAAGAGCCTGTTTAAATGGTATATTCTAACAGAACTCCGTATAAAAAAAAAATTATGAATAAACTCGTTTTAATCAGGCATGGACAAAGTGAATGGAACCTTGAAAACAGGTTTACCGGATGGCAGGATGTAGATTTAAGTGAAAAGGGGATGGCCGAAGCATTGCAGGCTGGTCAGCTTCTTGGCAAGGCAGGTTTTACATTTGATATTGCTTACACTTCTGTACTGAAAAGAGCTATAAAAACATTACATATTGCGTTAGAAGCCATGGATTCGCTGTGGATTCCTGAAGTTAAAGCCTGGCAACTTAATGAAAGATACTATGGGGCGCTACAAGGACTTAATAAAGCTGATACCATAGTTAAGTATAGCGCAGCACAAGTATTGACCTGGAGAAGGAGTTTTACTGTTCCGCCGCCATCTGTAACTGCCGAAGATATCCGGGCACCTTTTAAAGATCCGCGTTACGCGGGTGTAGATCCTTCACTTTTACCTTTGGCGGAGAGTTTGGAAACTATGATGGAGAGAGTTGTTCCTTATTATCAGAATGAAATTTCACCAGCACTTAAAAGGGGTAAACATATTTTGATTGCAGCACATGGGAATACACTCAGAGGATTGGTGAAATATCTGGATAATTTGTCTGATGAAGATATTGTGAATTATGAAATTCCTACGGGTGTTCCTTTGGTCTATGAAATGGATGATAGTTTTGTACCTCTACGTAAATATTTTCTTCATCCCGAAGTATGAAATGGTAATTAAAAAAATGGTATGTTTATTTAGTTTTTAATTACTAAATTATTGATCTGATGAAAATTATAAAAACTATTCTCGCCATTCTGGTTGCATTAGTTGTCATTGTTTTAGTAGTCGCTGCATTCATAAATAAAGATTATGCTGTGGAACGTGATGTTACAATTAATAAATCTAAACAACAGGTTTTTGATTACCTCGTTTTACTGAAAAATCATAATAATTTTACGAAATGGGCAAGTATGGACCCGAAAATGAAGAAAGATTTCAAAGGAACTGATGGAACTGTAGGTTTCATGTCTTCGTGGGATAGTGAAATGAAAGATGTTGGAAAAGGAGAACAAACTATTACTAAAATCAATGACGGAGAAAGGCTTGACTATGATCTGCATTTTATAAAGCCATTTGATGCAAAAGCGACAGCCTATCTGGAAACTATTGCTATCTCCGCTGATCAAACCAGGGTGAAGTGGGTATTTGAAGGAAGAATGAATTATCCAATGAACATTATGAATTTATTTATGGACATGGATAAAGCACTGGGGCCAGACTTGCAGACAGGACTTGATAACTTGAAAAGTATATTGGAAAAACAATAATAAAGGCTTCTATAAGGAAGCCTGATTAGGTAAAAAGGAGTCTATTTAGACTCCTTTTTACATTCCACGGAAGCATAGGTAAACCTACCTTTTCCAAAATCTATAGGAACACCTTTCTTGAAGTAAGTTCTGCCCAGTGCGCTCTCCATCTCTCCGACACCCATAATCAATTTCCCGTCCTTTTTTAAGAAGGCAAGCGGGTTTTTATAGATCGTCGGTTTATTCCCAACTTTAAAGGTGTAAATAACCAACAAGGTGTCTCCTTTAAGCTCGCCCTCAAATTCTCCATTGTTATTGTCTTTATTTGAATAACTGATCACCAGATTTCCTTTAACGTTTTTACTGAAAGTGTTCAGCTCCATTCTGGAAGTATCTTTTCCATCTAAAGCCATATAACAGGTAGTAGATAAAGGTTTTTCAGCTTGTTTGTTTGCAGAGCCATTATTCTGGCTGCAGCTGTAAAGCAGTCCTGTTGATACCAGTGCGGTACAGATTAGAATGGAGTTTTTCATGAGCTTTTTATTTAAAGATAAAGGATATGTTTGATATATATTAGGATGCGTTGGTTTGGTTTATTCCATAAAACGATTTCTCTTTATTGATGTTTTAACCAGGTATTAACTTTGAGCTGAAGCAAGGTATCCGATTTGTTAAACATAATCGCTTTTTTATAGGCGGGACTTATTTGCGCATCCAGCTTGAGCCAAAAAAGGTCCGGATGTTTTGTTTGCTGGTATTTTGCTTCTGTCTCATCTGTAAACATCACATCCGCTTTATTGTTTAATAATATTTTGAAAACCTGCTGATTATCTGGAATTACATCAATAGTAGCCTGCCGGATGTTCTTTTTTGCAAATAGTTCGTTCGTTCCTCCTATATTTTCAATGATCCTGATACCTGGTTGATCTATTGCATTAAAATCTTTGAATTTCGAACGGTCGGCGATGCGGAAAACTGCAACTTTACGCTCTGTAAGCAGGGGTGTTGAGAAGCTGAATAGTTTTTCTCTGGTTGTATTTACTGAAATTCCACCGATGGCAATGTCAAATTTCTTAGCCAGCAGGTCAGTATTCAGCTCTTTCCATGTTGTCTTTATAAAGATCACCCGTTGACCAAAATGTTTACCTAAACGTAAAGCCATATCAATATCCTCTCCCTGAAATTTACCGCTAGTGCTGTCAAAACTAGTCAGCGGTGGGTAATCACCTGTGGTTCCTACCCGCAAATCTGATTTTGTGATTACCATAGGACTACAGGCAAAAGCAAGTACGGGGATGAAGAAATAGAAAAGATAGTGACGGAGAAAATGTTTCATATAATCCATATGAACAAAGTTATCATAAAAAAGGAACGGGCAAAAAAAGCAATCCCTTTCCAACACCGATCACTTACGGACTACAGAGGGTATTAAGACGGTTTTAACCGTATAACAATTGTAGTTTTTTTGAATTATGAGACTTGAAATGAGCCTTGTTGAGGAACTATAGAAAGTTTAACTATTTAGTTTACACCACCTTTGCGCTTAGGTTTTATAACTGGAGGCCAGGTGCCCGGCTCACCGGTTTTCGGATTAACTGGCAGTACTACTCTTTCTCTTGAGGTTTTTTCCTGATCTTCACTAGCCATATATGCAAGGATTGCCGTCAGTGTAGCATTATTCCGTACATCGTCAAATACAATCTTATCATAAGTATCTCTGTTGGTATGCCAGGTATAAGTGCCATAAGACCAGCTATTAGAACTCAGTGAAAATGCTGGTGCACCTGCTGCAACAAAGGAATAGAAATCAGAACCACCACTACCCGGAGCGCCAGGAAAACTAGTTGTGATATGTTTTTTGATACTTTCGGGTACTGTTGATAACCAGCGGCCCAGGTAATCATAAGAATTCAGAAACCCCTGTCCTGCAAGACTAACGACTCTGCCTGTACCATTGTCCTGGTTAAATACAACCTGTATATTCTTTACGATTTCAGGATGATCCTGAACAAAAGCTCCCGATCCGTTTAATCCTTGTTCTTCACTACCCCAATGGCCAATTAAAATTGTTCTTTTAGGATTTGGATACATCTTTTTCAAAATCCTTGCAGCCTCCATCATGGTAATTGTTCCGGTACCATTATCAGTTGCACCTGTGCCGCCATCCCACGAATCAAAGTGCGCAGATAAAATCACATATTCATCCGGTTTTTCTGTGCCTTTTATTTCAGCAATGGTATTGAAAGTTGGAACCAGGCCCTGTTCTTTAGATTCTACATGGACACTGATTTTTGGTTTGTTGCCCGACTCAGACAATCTGTACAATAGTCCGAAATCTTCTAAAGAAATATCTACAGTTGGAACTTTAGTAGTATTGGCTCCGAAAATTTTATTTACTCCAAAACCAGCTGACCAGTTACAGGTCACTACACCGAGTGCTCCAGCTTTTTCAAAGGCAGCAGGAAGTGTTTTTAGCGTTAACCCTGTTTTTTTAATGCTGGAGTGCCATGCCATTGTCTGTGCAGCTCTGCTGGCCTTCATTTTCTCGAAAGATTCTGGAGTAGCAAATTCAGCCCAGTTATAATCCGGTCTTCCGGTAGGCTGGTTCATTGAAAACAAGACGAACTTGCCTTTTACACTCGGCAGCCAGTTTTTAAAGGCTACAGAATCTACCAGATCGGGAAAGACAATTACCTCACCAACTACAGATTTCCCTTTGGTACCCGGACTCCATGCTAGCTGCATTCCTTCTAAAGATTTAACACGGGGATAAACCATATCAATGTGAGATATTCCTCTTTCCCATCCACGCCATTCTCCCCACTTTTCATTTTTAGCTGTAATTCCCCAGCCGGCATATTTGGCTACTGCCCAGTCATTTGCCTGTTTCATTTGTGGAGAGCCAACTAATCTTGGTCCAACCACATCCATGAGTTCATGCGCAAGATTTTCTAACTGAGAATTTTCAGTAGCTTCTTTGACTATGTTATCGATAACCTGGTTTTTTGTTTGCGCATAGGCGATATTTCCCATTAGCAGCAGGGAGACCAAAATAGCTTTTGTACGCTGCTTAAAATAAGCATGTTTTTGGATAGCTTTCATTAATTTAGGGTTGATTACAATTTCTAACTTAAAGGTAATCATAAATGCTTTTATCCCCGAAAAGTAACAAGAATGTGTCTTCAATAAGCAACAGGAATTATTGAAATACGGGTTCTGATTATTGTTGATCCGGTTCGAATTCCAATGATACAGAATTCATACAGAACCTTTGGTGAGTAGGGGCAGGGCCGTCGTTGAATATATGTCCTAAATGCGAATCACAACGGCCACAGGTTACTTCTATCCGGCGCATACCATAACTGATGTCTTCTTTGTAAATTACACTGCTGGGTTTAATAGTTTCAAAGAAACTTGGCCATCCGCAGCTGCTTGCAAATTTAGCATCAGATTTAAACAATACATTTCCACAAACGGCACAATAGTAGGTGCCAATTTCTTCACTATCCCAGTATTTTCCTGCAAATGCACGTTCAGTACCCTGTTCCCTGGCGACAACATATAAATCCGCAGGCAGGATTTTCTTCCATTCGGTATTCGGAACTTCTAATTTAGAGTCATTTGTTCTGGAGTAATACGGATTGTTTGGAAGGTCTGTGCTCATAGCACATAAAGATAAAACAATAATTTAATTATGTAGGTAAAAGCTTGCAAAAATCACTCTGAGATAGTTTTTGCAAGCTTTTAAAGCTGTATTGTATTTAAATTAATTCCATCCACCGCCTAACGCGCGGTATAAATTAACCACAGCATGAAGTTTCTGGCTCTGGTCATTTATACTTTTCAATTGTGCAGATAACAGATTTTGTTCTGCTGTCAAAACATCCGTGTAATTGGTGTTTTTACTGTAATTGAGTAATTCTTTATTAAACGAAACCGCTTTTGTTAAGGCAGTCAGTTGTTTCTCTCGTTTACTTTCTTTTTGTGCAGCAGACTGATAAGCCGATAAGGCATCAGATACTTCCTGACTTGCTTTTAACAGAGATAACTCGAAGTTATAGAACGCTTGTTTTTGTTGTGACTGAGCGGTAGTCAGCCTTGCTTTATTAATGCCTTTATTAAGCAATGGCTGAGTTAAACCACCAGCGATATTTCCAAATAAACCGGCACTGTTAAACCAGTCTTTTAGACTAAGGCTTGAAAAACCTCCTGCTCCGGTAATCGTTAGCGCAGGATAAAAATAGGTTCTGGCTACATTACTTCGTTCAAATGCGGCTCTAAAAGTAAATTCAGCTTGCTGCACATCGGGTCTGTTAGCCAGTAACTGGGCAGGGATACCCGGTTTCAAATCGTAATCCAGCAGCTGCTGACTTAGTGATGTCCTTTCAATTTTTCCCGGTGAACGAGCTAGTAATACGCTTAAAGCATGTTCCGTTTCCTTGATTTTTTGTTCGAGATCAGGAATAGCCAGATCAGCTTCGTAATAGTTAGCCTCGCTCTGCACAACTGCTACTCCATTTAATACGGAACTTTCAAAAAGCAGTTTAATGGCATCGGCATCGGCTTTTCTGTTTAAAGCAGTTTTTTGTGTCACAATTAATTGTTCGTCCAGTGCCAGTAAATCATAGTAATAGTTAGCAATATTAGCTATTAACTGTGTCTGCACTGCTCTTTTAGCCGCATCGGAGGCTAGCAATTCAGCTAATGACGCACGTTTCGCACTGCTTAACTTGCCCCAAACATCAATTTCCCAGGCAGTTGTAATCCCAAAATCGTACTGGGTAGAGTTATCAAAAAGTCCAAAACTTTGTGGATATGCCAGTTTAGACTGTTTAACAGAAATGTTTGTATTGACTTCTGGCAAAAATGCGGCTTTACTTAATCTTAAATTTGCCCTTGCTTCGTTAATTCGTTCTATTGCAATCTTCAGATCAAAGTTTGCTGCTAAACCTTGTAAGATCAAATGATTTAATAAGGTATCAGTAAAAACAGCAGACCATTTTAAACCTGCCATGTTGGTCGCATCAGAAAGACTTGCATCACGGTAATTTGAAGAAGAATTCACAACAGGTTTCTGATAGGACTGTGTTATTTTACAGGAACTCCATAATCCTGAAACGAGTGCTAAAGGAATCAGGAATTGATGATATTTTTGGTTCATCTTTTTAATTTTAAATGATTTATGGAAGAGGTGAGGGCTCATGTTTTGGCGGGTGTATACCTGATATTTTTTCATGTAAAGCCTGGAAAAGGATAAATAGTACAGGGATTACAAAAACACCGAATACTGTACCGATTAACATTCCGCCTACAGCGGCCGTTCCGATAGATTTATTACTCAGTGCTCCGGCCCCGGTTGCCAGCATTAGAGGAACCAATCCGAAAATAAAAGCGAAAGAGGTCATTAAAATAGGTCTTAACCTTGCTTTAGCACCATAGATTGCTGACTGCGTAATGCTTCTGCCACTTAACCTGTGCATTAAGGCAAATTCAACAATCAGAATCGCATTCTTAGCGAGTAATCCAATCAGCATAATTAAACTGATCTGGAGGAAGATATTGTTGTCAACGCCAAAGATTTTAGCAAATATAAAAGCTCCGGCTAATCCTATGGGCAGAGAAAGCAAGACCGCAAAAGGCAGGATATAGCTCTTATATTGTGCACTTAGCAGGAAGTAAATAAAGATCAGGCAGAGTGCGAAAATCAAGGTAGTCTGACTGCCACTGGAAAGCTCTTCCTTAGTCAATCCTGAAAACTCATGTGAATAACCACGACCTAATGTTTGTGCTGCTACTTCGTTAATCGCCTTAATCGCATCTCCGGAACTAAAGCCTTTATTTGGCGTTCCGGTAACTGTAGTAGAGGTAAATAGATTAAAGCGGTTGATGAACTCAGGACCATAAGTCTTTTTAAGCGTAACGAATTCCGTAATCGGAGCCATTACGCCTTTATCTGTTCTGACAAACACCTTATTGATATCAGCTTCTTTACCTCTGAAATCTGCATGTGATTGCATCATTACCCGGTACTGTTTACCAAATTTATTGAAATCTGAAGCGTATAATCCGCCATAGTATCCCTGAAGGGTATTGAGTACTGTCTTCACGTTGACGCCGGCATCTTTACATTTGGCTACATTTACGTTTACTTCCAATTCCGGGAAGCCAATATTAAAAGGTGTGGCCGCATACATGATTTCTGGACGCTGATTTAGAGCACTCATGAATTTTCCAATGTTTTTAGCAAAATTTGCATAACTACTACCGGTTTTATCCTGAAGTTGTACTTCAAAACCATTGTTATTACCAAAACCCTGTAAGGTTGGCGAAGCAAAGAAAATGATTTTGGCCCCTTTAATATGACCAGTTTTAGCAAATAACTGATTGACTATACTGGTTACATCCTTGTCTTTACCTTTTCGTTCTTTCCATGGTTTTAAACGGATAAACAAAGCTCCATAAGAACCTCCAAATCCATTGATTAAATCCATTCCGGCTAACCTGGAGGAAAGTTCTACATCTGGGATAGATCTTGCAATACTATCTACGATGTTGGTGATTTCTTCGGTCCGGGCCAATGTAGAAGCCGGAGGTAAAATAACATCTCCGAAAATAGCACCACTATCTTCATTTGGTACGAAACCTGTTGGTGTAGTTTTGATCAGAAAATAAAAAATACTTGCAAATATTGCAATTCCGGCTATAGAGATCCATTTTCTGCGAATTAAAAAGCGGACTCCACCAATATATTTATTAGTTACGGTTTCAAATGCCGTATTGAAACCGGCATAGAATTTAGGCAAAAATCCGGTTGGGCGCGTATGATCCTCAGGCCCATGTGGTTTAAGAAAGATTGCGCACAATGCCGGGCTTAAGGTAAGCGCATTCACTGCCGAAATCACAATTGCTACTGCTAAGGTTAGACCAAATTGTTTGTAAAATACCCCGGCTGATCCCGTGATGAATGTAACAGGAAGGAAAACTGCTGACATAATCAGGGTGATTGATACAATAGCACCGCTGATTTCGCTCATGGCATGCAGGGTGGCTTTTTTTGCTGATTTTGCGCCCTGATCTAATTTGGCATGTACCGCCTCGACTACGACAATGGCATCATCCACTACAATTCCTATGGCGAGAACCAAGGCAAACAAGGTTAGCAGGTTGATCGTAAACCCAAATAGCTTAAGGAAGAAAAAGGTTCCGATAATGGCAACTGGTACAGCAATGGCTGGAATTAAAGTTGATCTGAAATCCTGAAGGAAAATAAATACAACGATAAAAACCAGGATAAAAGCTTCTACTAAAGTGGAGATTACTTTTTCAATGGAAGCATCCAGAAAATCATTGGCATTCAGAAAAGTATGATACACGATTCCTGGAGGGAAATCTTTAGAAGCTTCCTTTAAGATATTCTCACAGGCAATGATTAATTCTCTGGCATTTGCGCCGGAAGTCTGGCTGATTGCACCTCCGGAAGAAACCTTCCCCTGGGTAACCAGTGAGGTGGTGTAATCCTGTGCGCCGAATTCTACCTGTGCTACATCTTTTAGCCGCAATAAGCCACCTTGTTTAGCACTGCGCAGGATAATGTCTTCGAATTGTTTGACTTCTTCAAGTCTGCCTGTATACTTTAAAGTATATTGTACAGACTGATTGCTGTTTTCTCCTAGTTTACCTGGTGCAGCTTCAATGTTCTGCTCTTTCAGGGCAGCGACTATATCGTCAGGAATTAAACCCTGACCAGCCATGGCATCGGGTTTTAACCAGATTCTCATGGAGTATTCCTGCATGCCGTAAATTTGCGTACTCCCTACACCATTGACACGTTTCATTTGAGGCATGATGTTTATCCTTAGATAATTGTCAAGGAATTTCTGATCGTATGCCGGGTTATTGCTGTATAATAAAAAACTATAGGCCTGACTACTCAGTTCTTTACTGGTCGTAATCCCTGCTTTAATGACCTCTTCGGGTAGTAAGCTGGTTGCTTTAGTTACTCTGTTCTGTACATTAATGGCGGCCTGATCCGGATCTGTTCCTTGTTTAAAGAAGATGGTAATCGTCGCATTTCCGTTATTACTGGCGGTAGAAGTCATATAAGTCATGTTTTCTACCCCGTTGATCTGCTCTTCTAAAGGAACAATCACACTTTTCATCACCACATTGGAACTGGCGCCCTGGTAAGCAGCCGTTACGGAAACGGTAGGAGGGGCAATATCTGGATATTGAGAGATGGGTAAGGAGGTTAGTCCAAGAATACCCAGGATGACGATAATAATCGATATAACCGTAGACAATACCGGGTTTTCAATAAATTTATTTAACATGGCGCTTTCTATTTCGGGGTTGCAGGATTTGGTTTGATTTTCATACCGTCTTTTAAGTTACCGAGGCCTTCGGTAACAATTTTATCACCCGTGATTAATCCTTTGGTAACCAAATAGTCTTTATCGGTCACGGCATCCATAATGTCAATTGGCGTATGATGAACGATGTTTTTCTGGTCGACCTTAAATACAAAATATTTTCCCTGTAACTCAAAAGTTGTTGATTTAGGCACCATAATGGCTTCGTTTAGCTGAGTTGGAATTCTGATTGTTGCACTTGCTCCGCTCCACAACTTAGCCTCTGGATTTGGGAATACAGCTTTGAAATTTGCAGCACCAGTCTCTGCATTCAGGACACCACTCAGGGTCTCGATTTTACCTTTTGACCTGTAGGTTTCTCCGTCCTGCATAATCAGAGATACCTGTGGCATGTTTTTGAATTTTTCACTGATCTTCTGACCATTGTATTGACTTAAAAATGAGCCTAATTGCTGCTGACTTAGTGAAAAGTAAGCATAGATTTGTTTGGTATTGGCGATCGTCGTCAATGCAATTGCAGAAGTACTGCTAACCAGGCTACCTATTTTATAAGGTAAGCTTCCAACTACTCCGTTGATAGGGCTTACAATATTGGTATAAGCCAGTTTGGATTTAGCAGCGGAGAGATCTGCTTTTGCTTGGTTTAATTCTGCTTTTTTTACTTGTTCTGCATTTTTAGCAGAAGTCAGTTCAAAAGAGTTGACAATTTTCTTCTCTACCAGGATTTTTGTTCTTTCAGTTTGAATACTGGCCGTTTCCAAATTGGCTGCGGCGGCCAATACGGCTGCATTCTTATTGTTCATTTCCTGTTGAAGGCTGTTTGCGTCGATTTTAAACAAAGACTGTCCTTTACTGACGATGGTACCTTCGGCAACATATACCTGCTCTATATAACCATCAACTTTAGAACGGATTTCTACAGTTTGTTCCCCTTGTAAAGTAGCTGGGTATTCTGCGAAAAGATCGGCTTTTTGTGTTGCAATTGATAAGACAGGGAATTCTTGTATCCTTTCCTGCTGTTCTGGATTTTTTGCTGGTGTGCAAGAGGATAAGATCAGACATGCCGACAGGCAGGAGTAAATTAGTGTTGTTTTCATTGTAGGGCTTTATAAGTTTTTTTTCTTTTTGTAAATCATAATTGGTGAGCCTGCTTCTCCCCACATCAGACTTTGTACCTGATCCATGAGGTAACCTGTTGCGCATACGTACATTGCAGGGGGAATTATTGTATTGGCTTTGAGTACTACTTTTTGTTCTTTAAAAAGATTGTAATCAATTCTTTTAATCCTTTCAGTCCAAATCAGTTCTTCATGATTTTGATTGCTGGCATATAGAATCTTATCTGTATAAGGCTTGAGTAAAGAGGTGATCAATACATAAGCCCAATAAGGAACAATAGCATCGTTTGAACAGTAAAGAACCACTTCTTTACCTGTAAACTGGCTCCAGTCTATCTGGATCATGTCCACTCTGAATACTTTTTCTTTTAAGAGTAGTCCCTTGAATAAATAAGGGACCAGGTCAAAAACGGCATATTCATTTTTTAAGGGTTTATAATTGAGGAGGTCAAGGGTAAGAATACCACTCAAGTCTACTTTATTGATGATTTCTTCCATTTTATTTTTGATTGGCAGATTCGTTAGGGTAAAATTTGATGAACTGGGTTTTGAACTGAATTTTTGGGCATAAGAATCCCCGTCTGCTTAAAATCAGTTTTTAAGGAGTTAGAAAATAAATGAGCTTATTTTTAGCTGTTTATCCTTTACAAGGGATGTTCTGGTAAGAAAACAGGTGATCAGTTGGTGTTTCGCATCAGTACATTCCAGTAGGGAATGACAAATACTGGCTGATTCTCCCGGCGGGGTATGGTTATAGTTTCTTGTAATTTTAAAGACATAACTATTTTTTAAAATATAAATGAATAAACCGTTCTTATGTTCGAAAAATTATAATAATGACTGAATAAGTTCAGCAAAGTTAGTACTTTTGTTAATAAAACAACTAAACACTTGTTTTATTAACTTATGATGACAAACAAATTTCTTATGCTGCTTAAAACCCGGGGTGCATTAACTGCTGCTGCAATTGCACAGGAGCTAGGAATGACCAAAGAAGGAGCGAGGTTACAGTTGTTAAAGTATACAGATGAAGGACTAATTCTAGCGGAGAATGAATCTAGTGGGGTGGGAAGGCCTAAACAGTTTTTTAGTTTAACTGCTTTGGGTAATGCTAAATTCCCGGATACACATGCAGAGCTCACTGTAAAACTGATCGACATGATCAAAAATACTTTGGGCGATAACGCTTTGAAAGCTGTGATGGATGCCAGTGAACAAGCAGGCAGGGACAGGTACAAGAAAGAATTAGATACGATTGATGAGCTGGAAGAACGAATTGTTAAACTAACAGAGATCAGATCCAGAGAAGGATATATGGCCGAATTCAGCAAGGATGAAAACGGCTATTTATTTATTGAAAACCATTGCCCGATTTGTGCTGCTGCAACCTCTTGTCAGGGTTTCTGCTCTGGTGAATTAAATGTATTCAGGTTTATACTGGGAGAAGATGTCAGTATTAACCGCGAAGATCATATTGTTTCGGGAGATAGAAGATGTTCTTACAGAATAAATTTTAAGAATAAACTAGTTATTTAACGTGAAATTCAAGCATCTGTGGCATCATAAACGATAACTTTTTCCCATAGATGACCGCAATTTTTGATGAACTCCAGATGCACAGGATGAGTTTGGTAAATAGCCTGACCGGCTAAATCTTTGAAGAAAATCAACTCAGAAACAGCCCAGCTATTGTCAACCACGTCGCGTTTTTCTGTGCTGGCTACTACACCTACTTTGAGCTTTTGTACCGTTTCTATAGCTAAAAGGGTTTTTACACCTGCAACCAGCTGGTCAAGATCCGCTTTTGATGCAGGGTTTTTCAACCAGAAAAAAACATGATGGACTACAGGAAATTCTTCTGTGTTTTTCATCGCTGGAACGGCTGATATAGCGGTCATGCCAGGCATTGCTGCCGCCGCAGCTGTTCCTGTAAGCAATACTGCTGCCGTCCCTATAAATTTTCTTCTATTTGATTTGTTCATCTTCTAAAGAATGTTTCCCATTAAAGGGTCTGTTTTAGTGATTGTCCCATTTTCTACCCTTCCGGCAAATCTTTCCATAAAACCGGTCTTTTCGATAGTACTTACACTGAAATCGTACCAGTTAAAATTCTTTGTCAGATCCAATATAATACTTGCCTTGCTATTTGCTGGTACTTTTAATGTTTTATTTCCGGTTTTATAACTGATATCTGTAATTTCTATATCCTGGGCCTGTTTTCCATTATTGGTAATTGTCACAATAATATTTCCGCTCAGCTTCAATGGATATATTTTATCTTTTTCAAAAGAGCATGACACAGTTAAAGACGGATTGTTATCGTCGCCGATAAATTCTCTGAAAAAACCATTAGGGCCATATACTCTCAAATGATATCTTCTTTCGGCAAAATCTTTCAATAACCATTCATCCTGTAAAGTATCGCCCGCAGAAACTGTGTAGTCCCAGCTGCGTAGTACTTCATCCTTATAAGGGTTCATTGCATAAACAGTAAAGGGAGAGCCTGCAGATTTTTTGCCAAATAGTTTGTTAGAAGCGTTAAAACTGATACTAAAACGGTCTTGCTGCATGGTTCCGTTTACATATAATTCATAGGGTAATGCACAAGACGAACGGACACCTTTTTCCTGCTGTGGGAAATAAGGAGATGCTATGGGGTTTGTATTGATCAATGCAATCTCTTCCGGACTTAATTTCTTATAATTATCTGGTAATTCCTTAAACTTGGCGGAGTAGATTTTCTCCATAAAAGGTTTCTTTTCCAGAAACTGTGGCTGTTCAATTTTTTCTCCATCATAAGGCCTGAAAGCTGAAGTCAAATCTCCGCAGACCGTTCTTCTCCAGGGGGTAATGTTTTCTTCTACAATCTTTTTATTCAGTTTTTTCTCAATAAAGGTCTCCAGAAACTGAAGGGAAGAAGTATGATCAAAGACCTCAGAGCAAACATAACCGCCTCTTGTCCATGGAGAAACAATGACCATGGGTACACGATAACCTAAACCTATCTGGCTTTCTCTGATACGATCCTCTTTTGTTGAAGGGTTTGTCTGAAAATCTTTTGTTGCAAAATCAAGTTTAGGATCAATGCCTTTAGAGGTTTTACCCGAATGTTCTTTATAAGGGTGGGGCGGGACAAAGGGAGGAATATGATCAAAATATCCATCGTTTTCATCGTAAGTAAGGATGAAAATAGTCTTCTTCCATATCTCGGGATTTTTAGTCAGAATTTCGATCACTTCACTTACAAACCATGAACCGAACCAGGGTACGCCCGGATGATCTGAAAAATTTGCAGGGGTCATCAGCCAGGAAACGGTAGGCAGAGAACCATTATTTACATCTTTTCTGAACTGATCAAGAATATCACCTTTAGGAATATTCAATTCTCTTTCCGTACCCTTCTCGTCATATTTTAAAGGATTGAGTTGATGGAAGTTCGGATCATTTGAATTAATTCCAAAAGCTTTAGCATTCAGGTTTCTGGCTTTTTCTGAAAGCGCCTCATAATTAGCCAGTGTATATTGTTGTTCTTCTTTTTCCGTCTTATTTAATAATTTTTTGAGTGCCTCAAATTTCGTTTGTTCTTCCGGGTTTAGGTTTTTCTGATCGGCCACTGCAATTTGTGCCAGCAGCTCTTTCTTTTTATCCTTCAGATTAGCTATTGCCCCCGGATGATAACGTACATTGTACTGTTCGAAATACTCCAGGACATTTGTACCGAAATTACTTAACCAAGCGCTCGATTCACCGTTAAGTCCAAAGCCTAAAGTAAGTTCGTTCTGGTAAATTTTCCAGGGTACCCCATTTTCTTCCAGACGCTCAGGGAATGTTTTCCAGTTTAAAGTAGGTTTATCATAATTACTGATATTCCAGAGATGCGCCATCCCTTCGGTAATGTTCTTTTCCCGTACTGTACCAGTCATCCAGTAATACCGGTTTGGATGTGTACCGGCAATTACAGAACAAAAATTCTGGTCACAAACTGTAAAGGCATCTGCCAGTGAATAATAGAAAGGAAAATCTTCTCTTTTACAATAACCAATAGTGAGTGGCATGTGAGCGTAAGTAGGGTTGTAAGCCTTTTTTACGTTCAGCCACTGATCATATTTCCCTCCATTTCTGGCATCAGTCTGATCTGTCCAGTTATGAGGTAAAGCACCCATCCATGCAACTTTGGTGTCTTTGATACTTAAATGAAATGGAGCATAGGTTTCCCCTTCTTTATTGGATTGAAGCCATACTTTGTTTTTATTGGGCAGGTCAATTGCCCGTGGATCATTAAACCCCCTTACACCTTGCAGCGTACCAAATTCATGATCGAAAGAACGGTTTTCCTGCATCAGAAAAACAACATGTTCAGCATCATAAAAAGTACTTCCGACAGCGGGGTTAATGGCCATTGCCTTTTGAATGACAGGTGGCAAAGTATTGATTAAAGCAGCACCACCAGAAAGGAGTGCTGCTTTTTTGATAAAATCTCTACGTGAATCCAT
The DNA here is from genome assembly GCA_014302835.1 of Pedobacter sp. PAMC26386. Taxonomy (GTDB): domain Bacteria; phylum Bacteroidota; class Bacteroidia; order Sphingobacteriales; family Sphingobacteriaceae; genus Pedobacter. The sequence goes on along the minus strand of CP060294.1, from coordinate 2,844,021 downwards.
ATACAAAAGTATACGGAAATATGGTAAATCGTATTAAGCCACTATTAAGAACGCTCTTTCACAAGATTGTTACTTTTTAAGGGTTACTTCAACCAGTACAGGGAAGTGATCAGAGGGATATTTACCATGATAAGAATCTGTTAAAATCCCCCATCTGTCAGCCTTGAAATCTTGGGTTACAAAAACATGATCGATAATTTCAAATCCATCAAGATGTTCGCCAAATTCATTGAAAGATGGATTATTTACGTAAGGATGAGCCACCTGATTGTAAGTGTCTTTCAGATAGCCGGATTTGGCTAATGTTAAATACCATTCACTATCCTGTCCGCCATTTAAATCACCGGTAAATACCGCAGGTGCATTGCCCGCGATCTCTTTCATTTTACGGATGATCAGTTTACTGCTTTCCACCCTGGCAATTTTTCCCTGGTGATCAAAATGTGCATTAAAATAATAGAATTTGCGGCCCGTTTTTATATCTTGTAATTCCACCCAGGTACAAATACGGTTGCAGCAAGTCGCATCCCAGCCTAAACCTGGTTTGTCTGGTGTTTCTGATAACCAGAAGTCTCCATTTTTTAAGAGTTTGAATTTATCTTTCCGGTAAAAAATAGAAGAGTGTTCTCCTGCATCTTTCCCGTCATCCCTGCCTTTGCCATAATGCGCATATTCTGGTAGGGCAGAATTAATATCATCCAGCTGATTCTTAAATCCTTCCTGAATTCCAAATATATCAAATTGATGAAAACGTAATAGATTAGCAACAATTGGCGCTCTTTGTATCCATAGGTTACCGATGTCACCTTTGTTGTCATTACGCAGATTATAAGTGCCGATAATGAGGCTTTGTGCGAAGATTTGTGTGCCTGAAAATAGCAGGAAAAGGAGTGTGATACTAGTTTTTCTGATCATGATTTTATTTGAATACTAAATCTGTTTAACGGTGTCAGTTCAAAAGAACTTGTTAAATAAATGTGACGAATATAATGATACTTATGCTATCTAAGATGTATAAAGAGATTTCGCTAGATTATATGTTTTTATCTTAATATAAGCTTTATACCGGGCGGTTACTTTTACTGCATATCGATGATAACGTTTTTATGAAAGCATGCTCTCTGTTTATTAAAACGCTGCTAATATGCCTGACTTTTTCCGCTCTGAATAGTTGCAGGAAATCAGATAACAGACCTGATTACCCTGCCGGCAGCCAGGAAAATATTAATTCGTGGATATTAGATAGTATGAAAGTTTACTATTACTGGAATAATAACCTGCCTGGAAGTCCTGGTTTGAATACAGATCCTTCCTCATTCTTTAAGGGTATAAGAAATGGTGCTGACCGTTTTTCTGCTTTGGTAAATCCTGACTTTCCTGAAAATTATCCCCCTTCTCTTGTTCATGCTTTAGGCTTTGACTGGATTACACTGCAAACCAGTGACGGGCAGGTACAGACTGTAATAACTTTGGTCGTTCCGGGTTCAGGGGGAGCAGACAAAGGTTTGAGCCGTGGAGATGTAGTTAAAACAATTAATGGAACTATCCCTTCGGCAGGTAACATAGCATCATTGACCAGCAACTGTATTCTGCAGCATAGTGCTGATTTAGAATTGGCTGGTAAGACCGGCCTAATTAAAGTTTCGCAGTTAATGATCGCAGAAGTTCCGCTATATAGTTTTAAGATTTTCCCATCCGGTGGAAAAACCTATGGTTATCTTTTTTTAAATTCTTTTGAGGATACGGCTGTACCACTCTTTAAAAAAGCTTTTACTGCATTTAAACAGCATCAGGTACAGGAATTGATTGTGGATATACGTTATAATCCAGGGGGAAGTGTCCCTGTTGCTGCTGCTTTAGCGGCAATGATAGCTCCAAAAACAACTGAAGGTGCAACTTTTGTAGAATACAGAGGTAATGCGAAAGCGGGTTCAAGGAAAAGTAGTTTTGGAGCAGAATTGAAGAGGTTACAGCAGGCTGGTTTTGCGGAGCTTTCAGCTTACCAGCTAAATTTGAACCGTGTTTACGTACTAACAGGCAATCATACTGCATCAGCATCAGAATTGCTGATTAATTCTCTCCGGCCTTATATCACAGTTATTCAATCCGGACAGCAAACACTTGGAAAAGATATGGCCAGTTTTGTGATTAAAGATTACAGGAATCCGCAGATCGTCCCTAAATGGGAAATCTATCCCATGATTTTTAAGTTATATAATGCAGAAGGAAAGGGCGATTATAGCAACGGCCTATTACCAGATCAAGAAGTTGATGAACTGTCTGCTCTTCCTTTAAAGCCTTTTGGTAATCTTTCAGATCCACTTGTTCAGCGTTGTCTGCAAATGAATTCTGTTATGGCAGGCAAGGGCCAGGTAAGAGTTGAATCTATAAGTGAAAAACCCAGAGTGATTTTTGATTCCAGGGTTCCGGTTGATCTAAAGACAAGTCTGACTATTGCCAGGCCTTATTAATATATATTCATTCAAGTTAACATTTTATTAATCTGTAGTTTATATACTACGTCATTTTGAAACTTAGATTTGTACGGTATGACAGTGTTAACAAAAGGTATTGTTCAAGATTTCATTAATGGTGATGAATATGCTTTTACCCAGATGTATAAGCTGTATTATAAAGATATCAGGTCCTATTGTTTCCAACATACGCATTCTGATGAAATCGCTGATGAGTTGACAAGTGATGTGTTTTTACGTTTTTGGGAAGCACGTGAAAATCTGGATCCAGAGCGTGAAGTAAAACCTTACCTTTTTACGATCACAAAAAACGTAACCTTCACCTGGCTAAAGCGTACGCTTACTGATCAGAAGATGAAAAATGTATTTCGGGGACGATACCTTTCTGCTCAGGAAGATGCAAGTCAGCATATCGCCATTACCGCAGCGATGGATCTTGCTTTACTCCGGAAAATTATGGGAAGAATGCCTTCCAAAAGAAGAGAGACTTTTGAACTGTGTAAAATAGATGGGTTTACTTATGCTGAGGCGGCTAATCTGCTTTCGGTAAGTAAAGAAACTATAAAAGAACATATGAGTTTAGCGAAGAGAGATCTGAGCAAACTGGCCGATGCAGCTGATTATATTTATTTCTTTTTACCGCTGCTTTTTTCTCTGGATAATTATTTTTAATTATCATCCCCCCTAAACATCTCGCCCGATAGTATATAGTAGTATGAAGTCGAGCGAGAAAAAGAATCTATACCGTAGGTTTCTTGAAAAGGAATTGAATGCAGCAGAGCTGGATGAGTTTTTTCTGTTGGTAGAAAATGGAGAATTTGATGCTGACTATCTGGATATCATGCCAGTGGTTGAAGTAGCTGTTCCAAAAACTAAAATACGACCATTATTCAGGGCTTTAATCAAACTAGCTGTAGCAGCTTCCCTACTATTTGTTTCTGCAATAGGATATTTAGCATACCGAAGAACAGAAAACTTAAAACAGCAGTCTTTATTTACTACGGTAAGCGTTCCTGTAGGGTCGATTAAAATTATTACCCTGACAGATCACTCCATAGTTACGCTCAATTCTGGTTCCGTATTTAAATATCCAGCATCATTCGCCTCAAACAACCGTAAAGTATTTCTGATTAAAGGAAAAGGTTTTTTTGAGATTGCTAAAGACAAGACCAGGCCTTTCACTGTTTATTCTGCCAAGTTATCAACCACAGCTTTAGGGACTTCTTTCACCGTAGAGAATTACAAAGCCTATCAGCTTGAAAAAGTGCGCTTGTATACTGGTAAGGTTGAAATAGGAAGCAAAGAAAAAGATTTTTCTCCATTAAGATTAACTCCAGGCCAGCAATATACGCGGGTTGGTGATGTTGGGACTAAAAGAGTATTTGATGCCGATGGAGAAATCAATCCTTATGCAGAAGATGGATCACTGGAATTTGATAATACCAGTTTAACAGAAGCCTTAGCCCGTGTCGCTTCTTATTATGATATCAAACTACAGTTCAATAAAGAAGAGCTGAAAGGCTTTGCGATTAGCGGCAAATTTAGGAATGAACCTGTTAAAGATGTCATTCATACACTTTTATTTACTCACCATTTAAAGTTTAAAAAAATCCCGGAAGGGTATGTTATTATGAATTGAGCGCTTAATAAACCCGGTACGAGGTACCAAAAAAAGGAGAAGTACCGCTGGCGGCAGTACTTCTCCTAATTTGCCGGTCAAGCCGGTTAAAAAACAATGATAAATCACGATTCACAGGCGCAATAAACCATTCCAAAAGTATGATTATATATTTACTGTCCAAAAAAAAATATACAGTATACCCTTTTCAATCCTTATTCCTTTTAAGTTTTCTTGTTATTTTCTTTTCATTTTATAGTATTTCCAATGCTCAGGGGCAGAGTGGAACCATTACTGTGAGCTATAAAAAATGTACTGCGCTGAGCTTATTAAAAGAGTTAGATAAACAATCTTCCTTTACTTTTGTCTTCGATCCTGCGCAAATGGCAGGTGTTCAGCTTCAGAATATCAGTTACGATCATTTACCCTTAAAACTTGTACTGGAAGATCTGGAAAAGAAAACTAATCTTGATTTTTCCATGTTAAACTCCAATATTTCTGTTCGTTTAACGGTAAAGCAGCCTGTAAAAAAGCCAGAGCCGGGAAAAATAACCGGCACAGTCAGCGATGAAAAAGGAGAAACCTTTCCAAGCGCAAGTATCCGGGTAATCGAATTGGGATCGGGAATACAGAGTTCGATTGATGGTACTTATACAATGTCACTTCCCCCGGGAAATTATACTTTTGAAATCAGTTATATTTCTTATCAGACACAGAAAATTACTGGTGTTCAGATCAAGGCAGGTGTTGTGACCAAGCTGGACATTTCTATGCAACCCTCTGCAAATGCACTAAAAGAGGTTGTGGTGACATCAGGCTATCAGAAAGCTTCAACAGCAGGATTGTATGCAATACAGAAAACTGCTGCCGGAATTACCGATGGTATTTCAGCAGCACAAATTGCCCGCACACCAGATAATAATGTAGGAGCTATACTCAAGCGTGTAAGTGGTTTGAACGTTGTAGATAACCGTTATGTTGTAGTACGTGGATTGAGCGAACGATATAACCAGGCACAAATTGACGGAGTTACACAGCCAAGTACGGATATGAACCGCCGTAATTTCTCCTTTGATGCAATTCCGGCTGAGATGGTGAGTAATATCATAGTGAATAAAACAGCTACACCAGATTTGTCTTCCGAATTTGCTGGTGGACAGGTCATCGTTAATACTTTAGATATTCCAGTGCAGAATTTTATGCAGTTTCAGATTGGTACAGGGTATAATACAAGTACAATTGGTCAGGATTTTTTGCAGGTAGGAAAAAGAGGTGGGGCTGAGTTTTTTGGTTTTATGGATAATACCCACAAATTACCTCTTAATTTAAAAAGCTGGAGCCTTAATGGGATACCTCCTGATTATATCATCGCACAAAGTAAAGCTTTTAATGCGGAAGGTTTCAGACGATACCGGTATGGCTTTGAGCCAAATCACAATTATCGCTTCTCTTTTGGCCGGGTTTATCCACTGAAAAATGGTGTGAGTTTTGGATTTGTGGGTGGAGCGACATTGCGTAATAGTCAGGAAATTAATGACTTTATAAGTACAAGAGCTGGCTATACACCGGTAGTAATTGATAGTGTGAACATTCGTCAGAATGGGAAAATTTATAAATATAACTCTACATCAAGCGTACTATTGAATTTGGGCATTCAGGGTAAAGGATTTAAACTTGGATTTAGAAACATGTATTCTCATGTCTATAATAATGATTTTATTACTTCACAGGGTAGAGATCCTAATGATGATAAGAATACAGCGCCCGATCGCAGAAGACAGTTCAATATTCAGGACCCAAAGAACACTACCGTTTTACAGCATAAACTGGAAGGTGAGCACACTTTGGGAGAGACGGGTATAAAACTAACCTGGAATGGTTCCTATACAAATGTAATTCAAACCATAAATGACAGACGCAAATTTACAGCATTTGGTTCTGGTTCGGTAAATGGGATACCTTATTTTCAGCGGTATCTGGTGGCTAGTCCTACTATTAATGAAGGAGATCCTGATTTTCGTCTCTATACTGATACTAGAGAAAAGGATTATAACTGGGGACTTAATTTAAGTAAATCCTTTGATTTTATAGAAGATAAGACATTAGTTAAAATTGGTTATAGTGGGTTTAATAAGAAAAGAAATCTTTCCAATTATACAGCTGAGATTTATAATACATTCAGCTCTGAACTATTTGTTGCCCCTTATGAATATAGTCTTACACCCGATAAGATCGGTAGTGACCCAGGGCAAGTATTTTATAGTATTCGTGATGATCAGGGTGGACAATTTGCAGGTAAGGCGACTTCTCAAAGTGCTTATGTAATGTTGGATCAGCATCTTTTAAAAAAAATAAGATTGGTATATGGAGTTAGGTTTGATGATTATAAGCTTTCTAATACACAATTGAAAACAAAGGAAGCAGAAACGAATACTGATGATAATAAGAAATTTCTTCCTTCGGTCAATTTAACTTATAGTATAACAGATAATATCAATGTCAGAGCATCCTATGCGACAACTGTCGTAAGACCTGATTTCAGAGAAACTTCTGTTTTTAACCTCTACGATCCAATTCTGGATGCCAGAATCAGAGGTTCTGATGTGAAAAGTACTAGGATTAATAATACAGATTTAAGGTTCGAATGGTATCCTTCTCCAGGCGAGCTTATTTCCGTATCAGGATTCTATAAGAAATTTGATAAGCCAATTGAATTGGTATTTATTCAGGACATGGCAGTGGATCAATATGCATTTCAAAATCAAAAATCTGCAGTTAATTACGGGTTGGAAATGGAAGTTAGAAAATCAATGGGCTTCATTGCTGATAAACAATGGCTGCGGAATCTTTCTGTCTTTGGAAACGGAACTATTATTAAATCAAATGTAGTTGCATTAAGTTATGGGGGAAAAGATAATAAGGAAGTTAAGGAGACTAATTCTAAAAGAGCGCTATATGGCCAGTCGCCGTGGATTGTCAATGTTGGGATGTCTTATACCCATGATAAGTACGGAGTAAATGTGGTTTATAATAAATCAGGATACAGAACAAATACTATCCATAACGAGCCTTTTCAAATTGAATATGAAATGGGACGAGATCTGGTTGATTTTCAAGTATTCACCCGCCTTTTTAAACAAAAAGGTGAGCTGAAGTTAAATATTTCAAACCTTCTAAATGCTAAAACCAGTTTTTATAAAAATGTCAATGGGTATGAAAGAGATGGTGGCGATATGCCATATAAATTAAAGGAAGGGCAAACAGATAAATATAAAGAAAGTGATGGTGATAAAATCACTTATCAGGTGAAATCTGGGGCTAATATAAGTATGGCATTTACCTATAAGTTTTAAAAAAAAAGAACAATGAAAAAATTCACAAAACAAGCGCTTGTAATTGTAGCAATTGTCGCATTAGCAGGCTGTGAAAAAGGGAATGAGGGAAAATTTGATCGTTCAAATGGGGCTGGAGGGCCTTTTATAGGAGCTGATTCCGTAATTACCGGGAAAATTTCAGTAAGCAGAACATTGAGCCCTGGAAAAATTTACAAATTAAATGGAGTAGTTTTTGTAACTGGTGGAGCAAAACTGACTATTCAACCGGGTACAATAATTACTCAGGGAGAAAAGGTAAATTACAAGATTGATCCTGCCAGTTCTGTACTGACTGCTATTACTAGTGTATTAGTAATCACAAAAGGTTCTTCTATTGATGCCGTTGGAACTCCGTCACAGCCAATCATATTTACTACATCAAAGCCAAGCGGATCACGTATTGCCGGTGATTTTGGTGGCTTGATTATATTAGGGAATTCAATTACAAATAAGCCTTCTTATTCAAGTCTTGATGGTTTGCCCGGGTTTGATGAAAACGGAAATTCATTAGGTGTTGATCTCTCTTTTGGAGGGAGAATTTCGGCTGATAACTCGGGGAAACTTAAGTATTTACGTATCGAGTATCCTGGCTATAGAATATTTGGGGATACTGGGGTAAATGGACTTACGTTAGCTGGAGTAGGTTCAGGAACAGAAATTGATCATATCCAGGTTTCATTCAGTGCTACTGATGCGTTTGCATTTTATGGAGGGACTGTTAATGCAAGCTATTTAATTGCATTGAGTGCCTATGATGATGATTTTGACTTTACAAACGGATATAACGGGAATATTCAGTTTGCTATTGGTTTAAAAGATCCTCAGTCAACACACAGTATGAGTGGTGGTGTCTCTGATTCTAATGGTATTGAATCAGATAATGACGGTCCTGGAACGATTGCATCTCCTAAAACAAAACCTAATTTATCAAATTTCACTTTACTAGGTTATTCAAGTGCAAGTACTGAGTTACGCGCTGGTAACCGCTGGAGAAGAAATACTGATCTTTCGTTCACTAATTCAATCATTGCTGGTTATAACACAGGTGCTGAATTCCAAAGCGGAACTGAAATTATTGCAACTGCGGGTGGTTTCAATAATAACACTGTACATTCTTATTCTATTGTATTCAGTCCAGCTACAGCTGTTTCGTTAACAGGAAGTACAAATTCTACTTTAGTAGCTACTAATGCAGATGCTTTTATTGGATTAGGTTTTAGGGGAGCTAGAAATTTAAGCCCTTTCTATACAACTGATGGTGCTGGTAATTATAACTTCAATAACCTGTTACCAAGAGATATATCTGTTATTAACGGTGCCGTTCTTACTTCAAATTTTAGTCAATGGAATTCAGGTTGGGTGAAACTTCACCCTCAGACGTCTCAGGATTAACTTTGAAAATTTATATGTAAGAAGCCTAATACCCTTAAATCTTAAAGCTGTTTTGTCCTACGCTCAATGATAAATATTTTATATGAATAAAATATTTATATAAAAATTATAATTATCTTTTAATCAATCAATTATTAATGAAAACTTAACATGGAATAGTGTTTATGAAAACAAGGGAATACTAACTTTATTATATAATAAAAAACCATAAACCATTTTAAAGAAAACAATGAAAAAATTCACAAAACAAGCGTTTGCAATTGTAGCAATTGCCGTATTCGCAGTCGCAGGCTGTAAAAAAGGAACAGACGGAAATTTTGATCGTTCAAATGGGGCTGGCGGGCCTTTTACAGGAGCTGATTCCGTAATTACTGGAAAAATTTCTGCGAACAGAACATTGAGTCCTGGAAAAGTTTACAAATTAAATGGTGTAGTTTATGTGACTGGCGGAGCAAAACTAACTATTAAGCCAGGTACGGTTATCACTACAGGAGAAAAAGTAAACTACAAAGTTGACCCTGCTACCTCAGTGATTAATTCAATCGCAGGAGTATTGGTAATCACAAGAGGTTCTTCAATTGATGCAGTAGGTACTCCATCAAAACCAATTATTTTTACTTCTCCAAAAGCATCTGGTTCACGTGTTGCTGGCGACTTTGGTGGTGTAATTATATTAGGAAATTCAACAACAAACAAACCATCCACTACAGTTATTGAAGGTTTGCCAGGTTTTGCTGAAGATAATTCTCCATTAGGGGTTGATCTTACTTACGGTGGTACTGTTCCTGCTGATAATTCAGGTAAATTTCAGTATGTACGTATTGAATACGCAGGTTACCTTTTAGCACCAAATAACGAAATCAATGGTTTAACTATGGGTGGAGTTGGATCAGGTACAACTATCGATCACGTACAGGTTTCTTTTGGTGCTGATGATGCCTTTGAATTCTTTGGTGGTACAGTTAATGCAAGTTATTTATTAGCTCTGGGTAACGATGATGATGATTTTGATACAGATTTCGGTTATTCAGGGACGATCAATTATGCAATTAGTTTAAAAGATCCACAGTCAACACACAGTATGAGTGGTGGTGTTTCTGACTCTAATGGAATTGAATCAGATAATGATGGAGCAAGTTCATCGGCTTCACCAAGAACAAAACCTACCTATTCAAACTTTACTTTACTGGGTTATTCAAGTGTAAATACAGGATTACGTGCTGGTAACCGCTGGAGAAGAAATACTGATCTTTCGATCACCAACTCAATCATTGCTGGTTATAACACAGGTGCTGAATTCCAAAATGAAACTGTAACAACTGCAACTGCAGGCGGTTTCAATAATAACATTGTACATTCTTATACTACAGTATTCAGTCCTGCAACAGCTGTTTCTTTAACAGGAAGCACAAACTCTACTTTAGTATCTGCTGATGCTGATGCGTTTATTGGATTAGGTATCAGAGGAAGTAAAAATTTAAGTCCTTTCTATACAACAGATGTTGCTGGTACTTATACTTTCAATAACCTGTTACCAAGAAACACAACCACTACTCAAGGTGCTGTTCTTGCTTCAAACCTTAGCCAATGGACTTCTGGTTGGGTGAAATTCACACCTCAGACTTCTCAAGACTAATTTTTTTAAATATTTCTATGAAAAAGCAGTATCCCTTGATTTTGGGGACTGCTTTTTCATTATTCATACGCTATGAGAATAACTTTTTACTTCATTTTATCCATGCTCGCCATGCTTGGGGTTTCATCATGCACGAAAGGTGATTTAGTGAAAGACCCTGCATTTGGAAGTTTATCCATCAGTGATTTTACTTCAAAAAAAATAACTGTTGTGGAAGGAGCAAACAATAAGCTACTTGTAACGGGTGAATATATTAGTCTGCCAGAAGGAAATAACAGATTTCGGTTTTATGATAAAAACACACTATTATTAGATACTTTATTGAAAATAGTTCCTTTTCAGAAGCATGAGTATTTTATGCTCAGACCGAACAATCAGCTTAATTTCCAGGTCTTTGATGATTCTCTTAATGGTTTTGATAAAGAGACATTCTCGGCAGCTGGTTCAATAAAAATCAGCCTGGCGAATTTTTCTAAATTATTACCAGACAAGGTCAACGTTTATATAACCACTACTACTTATAAGGGCTCTGGTTCAGAAGAAATAAAGGTTGGCGAAATTCTTAAGGTTTCAGGTTCATTTTCTGGATTTAAAATTCTCCTGATAGGAAAAGACCAGTTTTTGAAACCTATAAAAGAATTTACACTGCATATAAAGGATTCAAATGATCAGGTTATACTGTTTACTTTTCCACTTGTTTTACCTGTGGAAAAAGCCTCTGTATATCTCATTTATCTGGAAGATAAGACGATCGCTGTTACTGTGCCATCTGCTAAGCCTGAGATCAAGGCTACGCTATTAATGAGCAAATAATGCTCCCCTAAAACCGACTTATCTTAAAATTATTATAGATGAAAAATATTTTACTGTTTTTACTTATTTTATTCTCCATTCAAGTATTTGGGCAAGAGCCTAAACTTGAAATGCTGATATTTCCAAAATACATTGAGGGGGGAGCATATGCACGTAATGGTATTCCTTACGTGTATAGAGCTAGAATAACAGGTCTGAAACCAAATAAGACCTACAGATATGAAAACAATCTGGTTACCTCAAATACTGCCACTGATATTGGTGGATTTTATATATATCTTCTTCCGACCAGCAATGTGGCTTCAGGAACAGCAGGACATGTTAGCGGAGATTTTTACAGACCACCATTAGAAAAGTCAAAAATCAAAAACGGATCTCCTGTGACAGGAAAACTTCTTTCGGATTATGGAGTTCTAACTTCTGATGGCGCTGGAAATTATACGGGTTGGTTTATTCAGGAAACAGTTCATACCAATGGAATGAATCCTGGACAGAATTTATTATTGAGAATATCATTGAATGATCCTGATGCTGCTGATCCAACTGCCATTGCTTATAAATTACACTCACCTGAGTCGGATTTACTGACAATCACGAGTATGGATGTTGATGATCAGGGGGCTCCTGGTGCCGGAACAGCTATTCGCAGTACGGCAGCAGCTAGTGGGATTGCTAAAAACTTTGTATTTCTTTATGACAATATTGAAGGGACGGGCCGTCCTATTGCTGGAACATTTATTGAAGATGACGGCGTAGCTTCAGTGAAAGCTGATGAATTTTCAGGGCTTTCTCCATTTTATTTTAACGATGTAAATGGATCTCCTGGGGCCTGGGGCACAATGATATTAAGTGCTGATCAAAAAGGGATCCGCCGTATTGAACAGCGTAGTTTAGCGGATGGTTCATTAGCGGGCTATAACACTTCTGCTGATGGTTCCTGGGCTAATGGATTAACTACAGGAGGTACAGTCTCCACGACTTTATCAAATCTTGGTTCTGGTGCTGATGGCACCCAATCACTTGTACTTGATGGAAATAAAGTTACTCTTGCGCTTCCAAAATCTCCGCAAACCGTTACTTTTACTAATACCTTTCCAGCTACCTTCAAAGTAGGTGACGCTGATTTCGTACTTACAGCAAATAGTACAGCTGGTTTAACTGCTTTCCAATATACAGTAACCCCGGCAGGTATTCTTCAGCTTACTGGCAGCACTGTAAAAGTAATTGGAGGAGGGACGGCAGTAATCACTGTAACTGAACCGGGAAATACAATTACAGACCCTGCAACAGCAACCAAAAGTATCACTGTAACAGCAACTCCGCAAACAATTACGGGTTTACCTGCTGCATTTTCACGCGTTTACGGGGATGCCAATATAATCCTGGCTGCTAATGGTGGGGCGAGTGGAAACGCAGTAATTTATACCTCAGATAATCCGGCAATTGCCGAAATTGCTGCAGGTAACCAGGTCATCATCAAAAAATCAGGTACAGTAGTTATCAGAGCAAACCAGGCTGGAAATGCAAATTATTCTCCTGCTGTCGAAGTAACTAGTACCCTGACCATTGCAAAAGCAGTAATTGATGTAATTGCAGAAGATAAAAGCAAGACACATGGAAGTGCAAATCCTGTAGCTACATTTACTTATGGCGCTTTTAAAGGTACAGATGATGCCACTGCGATAACAGGTACACCAATCTTAACCATTCAGGCAGATGCGATGTCTGTGGCAGGTATATATGATATTTTAGTAGACATTACCGCATTAACCTCTGACAAATACACTTTTAACCCAGTAAAAGGAAGGCTGACGATAATAGCTAAAGCTGATCAGATTATTACGTTGAAAAATATTCCTTCAGCGGCGGCTTATGGAGATCAGCCACTAATTTTTCAGGCAATCAGTAATACCGCAAACCCAATTACATTTACCAGTTCTGATCCGGCTGTTGCGGTAATTGAAAAAGATATAGTAGGGGAGTGGACTGTGAAAATTATTGGCGCAGGTGAAGTAGATATTACAGCTTTACAAGCAGAAGATGCGGTTTATGGACCAGCAATAGCCAGCCAGCATATCAGCCTGGCAAAAGTTCCTTTAAAGATAACCGCAGATGATAAATCGAAACTGACTGGTGAAAAAGATCCTGTCTTTACCGCCCGTTATGAAGGTTTCGTATATGCAGATGATGTCAGTAAACTAACTGGTACAATTACATTTACCAAACAAGTAAACGGAACCGGGTTCCTGATTATCCCATCAGGTTTAACATCATTAAATTATGCGATCACTTTTGTAAATGGAAAACTAACAGAAGGAAATGTTGCTTTTTCACCTATAAATAAGACTTATGGTGATGCAGCCTTTGATCCGGGTGCAATCAGTTCGGGAGGTGCGCCAACCTATACTGTCTCTAACCCGGCCATAGCTGTTGTTAATTCAGCTGGTCTATTGGAAATAAAGGGTGCCGGTTCTACAACTGTAACAGCGACATTTGGCTCAGGCGCTACCGGAGCAACAACACTTTATGTAGATCAGAAGATGGCGATGATTACCGCTAATCCGAAAAACAGGTTATACGCACAGGCAAACCCTGTACTTACAGCAAGTTATAGTGGACTCGCTTATGGAGAAACAGAAAGTATTTTAACCGTAAAACCACAAATATCGACCCTGGCGACTATAAATTCTGCTGCGGGGACTTATGCAATTAGTGCCATTGCAGCAGTTGCTTCAAATTATAAATTCAGCTATCAGCAAGGTGTATTGACTGTGGATAGAGCACCACTTTCTGTTAAAGCTGATGACAAGTCTAAAATATATGGACAGGCAAATCCTGAATTCACACTAGTTTATACAGGCCTGGCACCTCAGGATAATATAACCGATTTAAATTTAAAAACGGTAATAGCTACTGCAGCTGCTGCAGGTTCAGGTGCAGCTAACTATCCGGTTACAGTTTCGGGTTTAACAGCGACCACAAATTACCTGGTTAGTTATCATCCCGGTCTGTTAACTATCAATCAGGCACCACTGAATATTAAAGCTGATCATGCAGAACGCGGGGCCGGACAAGCTGATCCTGTTTTTACCTTTACTTATACAGGCTTTGTGAATGGAGATCAGGCTAGTAGTTTAACCACAGCTCCAGTAGGAGTAACTACAGCTACAGCTACCTCAGGTAAAGGGACTTATCCGATTGCAGTAAGCGGTGCTTCATCTGTAAATTATGCGATTACTTATACTCCCGGACAGCTATCTATCAGAAGCTTGTCAGTTATTACTTATGCTGACTTACCGGTCTTAACTTATGGGGATGCAAATTTTGACCCGGCTGCTTCTTCAAATGCTGGTGTACAACCAGTTTATACTTCCGATAATATAAATGTTGCTGTGATAGAGAATGGAAAAGTAAAAATATCGGGTACAGGAACTGCTAATATTGTCGCCTCTTTTGCTGCAACAGCTGATTTTGTTGCGACCAGTGTAAGTAAATCACTTGTAGTTGCAAAAAGAGCATTGATTGTCAGAGCCGATAGTAAAACAAGATTATACGGGCAATCAAATCCTGTATTAACAGCTACATATGATGGTTTTGTAAACGGAGAAACTTTAGCTACTGCTATAGCTGCACCGGCTTTACTGACTACGATTGCCAAACCATTATCCCCTTCAGGAACTTATATTATTTCCGGAAGCGCCGCTTCTGCATTAAATTATACCATTAGTTATGAATCAGGGATTTTAACAGTTGATAAGGCGGTATTAAAGGTAATTGCAGATAATAAGACCAGAGTTTTTGGAATTGATAATCCTGCCTTAACCTTTAAGTATAGTGGTTTTGTAAATGCTGAGGGTGAATCTGTGATCCAGAATCCACCATTAGCTTCAACTGTGGCTGTGAAAAATTCTGCAGCAGGTACTTACCCAATTGTATTAACAGGAGCTTCAGCAGACAATTACAACTTCGATTATATCAATGGTGTATTAACTGTTACTTCCACGACCAGAACAATCACTCTGGACGTGATCAATACAAAAATTGTTGGTGATGCTGATTTTACCCCTGATGCAGTATTGACAAGTGGAGAAACGCCTGTATTCAGCAGTGCCGACGTGACGATTGCAACTATTGTGAATAACAAAATTCACCTGTTAGGGGCTGGAAATGTAATGATTACAGCCACTGCTCCGGCAAATCCAAATTATGCGACTACACCATCAGCAAGTCGTCTGTTAGTGGTAAGCAAAGCAGAGCAAACCATTACTTTTGACAATATACCGGCGCTACAAATTAATGGAACATATACTTTAAAAGGATCATCGAGTGCTGGTTTACCTCTAATCTTTACAGTAGCCAATCCATATCTTGTTTCCCTGACTGGTGCTGATCTTAAAGGCCTGAGAATAGGGAAGACACAAATCACCGCCAGCCAGCCAGGAGATAGCCGTTATGCCGCTGCGAAATTGGTTATACAGGATATTCAGGTGGCAGATGAAGCTGGTGATGGATTAAAAATTCATCCCGCATTATCGATCAATGGTGATGGTGTGAACGAATTCTTATCTATTGATGGAGTCAAAGATTTTCCACTAAATAAGGTGACAATTATCAACCGCAATGGCCTTAAAGTATTTGATATAGAAGGTTACGATAATGACCAGCATGTCTTTGTTGGTAAATCTAAATCAGGAGAGAGCTTACCCCAGGGTACATATTTCTGTCTGATTGAATACCAGATGGATAGCCGTGTAAAGCGTAAAACAGGTTATTTCATCCTTAAATACTAATTCTTAACAGGTCGGAATTTGCTTCCGGCCTTATCAAAATATAAAACAGATATATGAAATTCTTTAAACAGGCACTATTCACAGGTGCGTTGATCATGATGTTCAGCGCAAGCCAGGCGCAGCAGTCTACTTCTTTTACCCAATATCATGATAACCAGATTCCATTCAACTCTGCCTATTCCTTATTAGATAAAGCCGGGGCCGTTAATTTGAACAGCCGGAAACAATGGGCCGGGATAGAAGGTGCTCCATATACACTTCAGCTAAATGGGAGTATGCCTATCGAAAAGATAAACGGGGCGGCTGGTTTGTCACTCACCTACGATAAATTCAATATTGAAAAACTGACTGAAGTAAGCGTTTTTTTTGCTAAAGCTGTACAGCTTTCGGATGATAATTTCTTTGCTGCCTCATTCAATGCAGGTTTCAGGAATTACATCGCAAGTTATTCGGAAGTTGATCCTAATGATGTGAGTTTCCGTAACGATATCAGGGAAACTGTAGGAACTGTTGGTTTAGGATTGATGTTATACAGCCCAGAAAAATACTATGTCGGTGCCTCTTTACCAAGATTAAGCTTTCGTAGTTTGGGTACGGCATCTGTAGATGATAAACGAAATTATAGCAATACGTATTATTTTAGTGGAGCCTATCTTTTCAAATTGAATGAAGATGTGAAATTCAAACCTGCTACCCTGGTTGCCTACAGCAGGACTTATGATACGCAGGCAGATATATCTGCAACTGTTTATCTGAAAGACAAATTTGGATTTGGAGTTAACTATAAAACTACTGATGAAATTGCCGGCATAATATCAGTCATTCTGAATAATAACCTGAAATTTGGATACAGTTATCAAACCGGTTTTGGCAGTGCTAATATTGGCAAAATTAGTAAGGGATCTCATGAGATTTCTGTAGGAATCCGTTTCGGTAAAAAAGCGGCGCAGGCTAAATTACTGTAAAAAAATTAAGCTAATATTTAGGGATATCTGTCAGCTTAATTCTTTTACAATTGGTGTGTTTTTTTGAAATACAGCCTGATTTAAACAGGTTGTGAAATTGCATAACCTGTTCAAATCGGGTTATGCTTTTTTTTTATTCAATAAAAACTGAGCACCAGAAGATATTTCTGGATTTAGATCACATTTTATTCACCTCTGCTAAATTGATTTACTTATGTAATAAAACGAGAAAGTTTAAATTATTCCTATTTTATTTTAATTACTTGAAAAACTTATTAAAATATTTTAGTAAGTTTATGAAGTAATCAAATATATAATGGAAGTAAAAGAGAAGCTAGTTAAAAGCACAGACTTAAAAAGTGAGATTTTAAAGCAATTGTATCTTGAGAAATCACTTTCATGTGCCGAAATGAGCACTTTGTTTAATAAAAGTATACCAATTATAACTAAAACGATAAACGAGTTAATAGAAGAGGGATTTGTTATTGAAGTGGGTTATGCGCCTTCAAGCGGAGGGCGCAGACCACTAATGTATGCTGTAAAACCAGATGCGATGTATATTATGGCCATTGCAATGGATCAGCTTTCTACCAGGATCACTATTGTCGATCTGAACAATAAACCGGTTACAGAAATCGAAACTGTAGAAATGGTTTTGAATAATAATTCAGTTGCCCTTGCTGAATTGATAAGTTACATCGATAGCTATATCATAAAATCAGGCATTAAAAAAGACAACATTTTAGGGATTGGTATTGGAATGCCTGGCTTTGTTAGTGTAAAAGATGGAATAAATTACTCTTATCTCGATGCCAACGGGGAAAAGTTAACTGATTATCTCGCAAAGGCGACCGGTTTACCTACCTATATAGATAACGACTCCAGTATTATTGCACTGGCTGAGCAAAGATTTGGAATAGCTAAGTCTTTGACCGAAGTCATGGTGATTAATCTGGGCTGGGGGATTGGTCTTGGAATGATTGTTAAAGGTGATATTTTCAGAGGCTATAGTGGTTTTGCGGGAGAATTCAGTCATATTCCTGTATTTGAAGATGGGGTGCTCTGTATCTGCGGTAAACAAGGCTGTCTGGAAGCTGAAGCGTCAATGCTTGTTGTTGTGAAAAAAGCGATAGAAGGTATTAAACAGGGCAGACTGTCCACTTTACATTCCTTTATTGATGATCCATTGAAATTAATGGGGGATGCCATTTTCGACGCTGCCAATAATGGTGATCAGTTTGTTATTGAACTCCTTTCGGATGCAGGTTATAAAATAGGAAAAGCGCTTTCTATCCTGATTCATATTATGAATCCACAAACTATTGTATTGAGTGGCAGGGGGGCAAAGGCAGGTAAAATAATGATGGCCCCAATGCAGCAGGCCCTGAATAAATACTGTATTCCCCGGTTAGCTGCAAATACGGAGTTACTGATCTCAGATCTCGGTTTTGATGGTGAAATTATTGGTGCAGCAGCATTGGTTATGGAAAACTTTGACAATGAACAATTAGCTATAAATACAAAACGATTGAATATGGTAAAACTTTAATAAAACAAGCTAGAAATTAACATTATCTCAACTCAACTTAAAAAAAACCAAAGATGAAAAAATTATTACTATTCACCTTATTGATGCCTGGCCTGGCAATGGGAGCAAATCTCACCAATACAGGCAGCCCGGTATTGATTAGCTGGCCCGTGCATATGGCCAGGCCTTTAAATACGATGAAAACAGTAGCCGTTATTAAAGGAACTGTCAAAGATGTAACCGGACAACCTCTGGTTGGGGTTAGCATCCAGGTTAAAGGCACAAAATTGAGTACTCAGACAGATTCAAATGGTAACTTTGCCATCCAGGCCAACACTGGTGATGTCCTGATCTTCTCTTATATCGGTTATGTGCGTCAGGAGGCAACTGTAGGATCTTCGTCAGTAAACATTACCCTTGCTGAAGACTCAAAACAACTTGGAGAAGTTGTGGTTACTGCATTGGGTATTAAAAAATCGGAAAAAACAATCACTTATTCTACACAACAGGTTGCAGGAACGGAACTGACCAGAGTGAAAAGTGATAACTTAATGAATTCCCTGAACGGTAAAGTTTCTGGTGTAACGATCTCTCCAAGTGCATCCGGAGTGGGTGGTTCTGCTAAAGTTGTTTTAAGAGGAAACAAGTCAGCTGGCGGAAATAACCAACCCTTATATGTCATAGATGGGGTTCCAATTTCAAATGGTTCTAATGCTAACGGACAGCCTAACAATACTTTTGGAAGTAATGTAGGACAGGGAGTAAGCGGCCCCACTACAGTGAGTCCAAGTCAGGATGGTGGTGACGGTATATCGAACCTAAACCCTGAAGATATTGAGAGTCTTACTATATTAAAGGGCGCATCAGCCTCTGCATTATATGGTAGCCAGGCACAAAATGGGGTAATCTTAATTACTACTAAAAAAGGAAAAGCTGGGAAAGCTGTAATTAATTTTTCATCATCCCTTAATATTGACCGTGTTGCTTATAAACCTAAATTTCAAAACAGTTATGGCCAGACAGCCGGCGGAGCAGATAGCTGGGGTGATAAAATACCGTCATCGCAGGATAATGTAAGCTCATTCTTTCAGACGGGTACAAACTTAACCAACTCCCTAAGTCTTTCTGGTGGAAACGAGGTGGCGCAATCTTATTTCTCTTATGCCAATACAGCTGCAAGAGGTATTGAACCCACTAATAAATTATCACGTCATAATATTAATTTCCGGGAGACCGCTAAGTTCCTGAACAATAAATTAACCGTAGACGGAAATTTCAATTATATCATTCAAAAAGTTAACAACAGTCCTGGTCTTGGGTTTTACCTAAATCCTTTAACCGGTTTGTATTTATTCCCAAGAGGAAGAGATATCTCTCCTTACAGAAATCAGTTTGAATTGCCTGGAACCATAGAAGGTGTTCCAGTACCTAAACAAAACTGGCCATTCAATGAAGATGTACAACAGAATCCATGGTGGATACTTAACCGGAACCTGAATGAGTCCAAACGTAACCGTATGCTGTTAAATGCCAGTGCTAAATATGATTTTAATAGCTGGTTAAGTATACAAGCGCGTGGAAGTCTTGATCGTTTCACCGATGTGTACGAGCAGGACTTATATGCGAGTACCAATGCGGTTTTAGCTAAAGAAAGAGGACAGTTGTTATTGAGTAATCAAACTACTGAACAAAAGTATGCAGATTTATTACTTACTTTTTCTGTGCCAACTCATTCTGATTTTAAAATTGATGGTGTGCTGGGAACAAGTGTGACCGATAATAATACTTTTGGCAACGTTATTGGCCCTAATGCAGATAATAGCTATATTGGAACAGGTTTAACCGTACCAAATGTTTTTCTTCCTGAAAATATTGTTACAGCTGTAGGCGGTCCTCCTGTCACAACTTTGCCATTCAATCATAACCAGATACAATCAATATTTGCAAATGCTAATATTGGTTATAAAAACTGGGCATTCTTAACCCTTACCGCAAGAAATGACTGGTCGTCAAACCTTGCATTTACACCTAACAACAGCTATTTTTATCCATCAGCAGGTTTATCTTTTATCCTGAACCAAATGTTCAGCTTGCCGGAAGTTATTTCTTATGCAAAAGTGAGAGGTACTTATGCCCGGGTAGGTAACACTGTACCAAATTATGTAACTAATCCATTAACTCACTTTAATGCTGGTGGTGGTGTGCGTTTAAATGCTGTTGCTCCTTTCCCAGAATTGAAACCAGAAAAAACGACTTCTTTTGAGGTTGGAACTGACTTACGTTTCCTTCAGGATAGATTAAGCTTAAGCTTCACTTATTACAAATCCAATACAAAAAATCAGTATTTTCAGATTATTCCTTCTTTTACCACTACTTTTTCACAAGGATATGTTAATGCCGGAAATGTTCAGAACTCAGGCATTGAATTTATGCTGGGTTATGATATCATAAAAAATACAGATCTGACCTGGAACTCTTCATTCAACGGAGCTGCAAATAAAAATAAAGTAATCGATGTGGATGCAAAGGATGGCATTAATGCCTTTATATTGACTCCTAACCGTAACAATACTTATCAATCAGAATTAAGAACAGGCGGATCATTCGGAGATATTTTTGGGGTTACTTTTAAACGTGATGACCAGGGGCGTATTATGATAGGTGCAGATGGTAAACCATTGGTTAATAGTGGTTATAACTACATTGGAAACCCGAATCCTAAATTTCAATTAGGATGGAGCAACAGTTTTGATTACAAAAAATTCAGATTGAGCTTCCTGGTAGATGGAAAATTTGGAGGGCAGGTATTGTCCCTTACAGAGGCTGTACTTGATAAATATGGTGTTTCACAAGTATCAGGTGATGCGAGAAATCAGGGTGGCGTAAATATCAATGGTGTAGATGCTGTTACAGGCAAGCCAGTTACCAGTGTTGATCCTAAGACATGGTACACCTCAGTGGGTGGTCGTGATGGTATTACCGAAAACTATATTTATAGCGCAACTGTAGTCCGCCTTCGTGAGGCATCTTTGGGTTACACTGTTCCATTTACTAAAGGAGCAATTAAAAGTTTAAGATTCTCTATTGTTGGAAGGAACCTTTTGTACTTCTATAAAAAAGCCCCTTTCGATCCGGAGCTTACGATGTCTACTGGTAATGGATTATCTGGGGTAGATGTATTTAGTCAGCCGGCTGTACGTAGTTTCGGTTTTAACCTGAATCTTACTTTGTAAAATGTTCACCATTAAAATTAAAAAGATGAAAACTCAATATATGATACGCAATGGTTATCAATTTGCGCTGTCGGCTTTTCTTTTGCTTACAGTACTCACGTTCACCAGTTGTAAAAAGAATTTTGAAGAATATAATACCGATAATACTGGTATAGGTAAAGGGAAATTCCAGGTTGGATTGATATATCCAGGAATCCAGGCTGCCATTTTTGGAGGGGAAGGTGATTATCAGCTGAACCAAAACTTAAATGCAGATTGTTATTCAGGATATATGATGTCACCAAATCCTTTTAGAGGAAATATTAATAACCTGAATTACAGTTTGGTAGATGGGTGGAATCAGAATATTTTCGTGACTTCTTATACCAACTCTTTTTTTGCCATCAATGCAATAGCAAAATCAGGAACAAGGACTTCACAGCCTGATTTTTGGGGTATAGCTTTAATCCTTAAGGTGGAAACGATGAACAGGCTGACCGATAAATTCGGTCCGGCTGCATACAGTCGCGCAGGACAAACTTTAATGAATACACCTTATGATTCTCAGCAGGATATCTATAAGCAATTTTTCCTTGAGCTGGATACAGCTGTGACCAATCTGAATACTTATGTCAAAGCTAACCCGGGCAAAATTCCGTTTCAGCAATATGATTTAGTCTATGGCGGAGATTATACGAAATGGGTTAAATTTGCTAATTCACTGCGTTTACGATTAGCTATGCATATTGTGAAAGCTGATGCGGCAACTGCTCAGACACAAGCGCAAAAGGCTTTAGATCCAGCTAACGGAGGTGTATTGACTACAAATGCTGACAATGCTGGTGTTTCTGGTGGTGGAACTCATAATCCACTGGAAGTAATTACATCCAGCTGGACGGATATTGCGCTGGGAGCACCAATAGAATCTTACCTGGTTGGATATAAAGACCCACGTTTATCTATATATGCTACACCGGCTACAGATGATCGTTTTGCTGGTCAGTATAAAGGTATCCGTATAGGGTCACTGGTAACTGCTAAACCTGGTTACAATGGTTACTCTTTGCTAAATACCAAGACTATTGTGAAAAATAATTCACCTATGATGATGATGACCGCAGCAGAAGTATGGTTTTTAAAAGCTGAAGCAGCATTACGCGGCTGGTCTGGTGCAGGTGATGCACAGACTAATTATACCACAGGTATTCAAACTTCAATGGATCAGTGGGGAGTATCAGGCAGTGCTTATATTAATGATAATACAAGCTTGCCAATCGCTTATGTTGATCCAGGAAATGCGGTAAATAATTCGCCTGCAGTCTCCACAATTACCATTAAATGGGATGATGGGGTAGCAAATGAGCAAAAACTAGAACGTATTATCACGCAGAAATGGATTGCAATGTTCCCTGAAGGTCAGGAAGCCTGGACGGAATACCGTCGTACAGGATATCCTAAACTGTTCCCTGTAGTAACAAACAACAGTAACGGAACAATAGACTCGAAAATCCAGATCCGAAGATTAGCATTTCCGCAAAATGAATACTCTACTAATGGGGCTGAAATTCAGAAAGCTGTCCAGTTACTGGGCGGACTTGATAATGGAGGCACCAGGTTGTGGTGGGATTTAAATAAGCCAAACTTTTAATTCTATATAACCTCTCGCTCAAAACCGTCTTAAGCCCTGCGCTTAAGGCGGTTTTTATACTAAAAAGCATTTATTCCCTGTTTGAATTTGTAAAAAAAACAGGCTCTTAACCTGTTGAATTATTTTTAGGATTTACCTGCTTATTAAGCAATCTGTACTTACTTTGTTTACCACACGGAGATTTGATCGTGTCAATGTGATCACTTCTGGAACCCCGGCTCAAAATGCCAGCTATGCGGGCAGGGCTAATAACCAGTTGATACTCCTGCTTATATTTATCTGCAATCTGCTTAGTTGTCCTGGCTTCATCCAGAAAGCCAGATTTTAGCAATTCATCCATGCAAGTCACATAATTAGGTATCTTTTCCTTCAGACAAGCGGGGTCTATGTTTTTTTGATGAAGATAACGTCTGATATTTTCTCTTAAAACCTTTTTAGGCGGAATCGGAAAATCCGGATCGGCTAACTGGTAATGTTTAACTCCAAAGGTATTGCTCAATGTTTGTTGTGCCAGTATACCGATATTAACATCCCCTTTTTCGATAGAAGCAATGTAGGACTGATACAAACTCGCAAAGGTAGCTAATGCTTCCTGCGAGATATTAGCCTCTTTTCTAAAGGTTCTCACCCGGTTACCGTATTCTTTTAATGCACTTTTATCGTTCTTTGCCACCTTGACAAGGTGGTAATTATTAATTGTCTTAAATCACCTGCAATGTTATTTTTGTGTAAAATAAATGTTTTTAGGAATTATAAATTATTCTTAGTGTACACTTTAAATATCTAATTGTAGAAAATAGTATTTGTTTTGTGGTTGATTATCAAGTGTATAGAACTATTTTGTCGACCTGAAAGCGCCTGGATAACATATATAGGTGTAAACTTTGTTTTAGCCTAGGAGATTAATCGGTTTTTCATAACTATAGTAATATTAAGGTGTTTAGAACCTAAATAATTACAGACCTTATGCAAGAGTTAATCATTCATTCTAATCAATTTATTAAAGAACCTCCTGATTAGAACAGGTGCAGGGAACCAGCAGGTCCAAACGAAATAGGTTAATACTCGCCGGTCCTGCTGTTCCTTAGCCAGATGTTAGTCAAGTACATAGGCGGTCTGATACTTGATTTCAGTCATGACAAATGAGCTTTGAACATGTGCAATATTCTCAATTGTAGCTAGTTTATTAGAAAGGAAATTCTGATAACTATTCATATCCTTGACGACAACTTTTAGCAAATAATCAAAATTACCTGCAACGTGGAAACATTCCATGACTTCAGGAACTTTAATGATGGCTTTTTCAAATACATTAATGAGTGGTTTAGAATGCAGCTGTAAGGAAACATTAATAAAGGCAACTATTGTTTTCCCGATTTTATCCCTGTCCAATAAGGCCACATAGTCTTTAATTACCCCAGACTGCTCAATTTTTTTGAGTCTTTCGTATGTTGGCGTAACCGTCAATCCTATTTTACCTGCAATTTGCTTTGTATTCAGGCGGGCATCTGCCTGTAAAACCTTTAAAATCTTCTTATCAATAGGGTCGAACGCTTCCATCGTAGTTTTTTTATACTGTATTAATTAATTTTACACCTCTTAAAAGGTTTAAAAAGATTGTAAATATCAATATAATAGTGTTTGTTTTCTTATTTATGCCAAATAATAGTTTTATAGAGTTGAGATTGTTTATTTTACATATCATTAAAACTAATTGTATTTGTAAGATGGAACAGAGTAACCTATCGCCAGAAAACGCAGAGAGACTGCAGGATTTAATGGAAAGATTAACTGCCGATTCAGAGTTAATGCTTGGATATCCAGTGTCAAAAGATTTTGATTATACTGAACTAGCAAAATTTCTGAATTTTCCGATTAATAATCTTGGGGATCCATTTGTTGCGTCAACCTATAATGTAGGTACACGTGAAATGGAAAAAGAGGTTTTAGAGTTCTTTGCAGAACTGTTTAGGGCACCTGTGAATAATTGGTGGGGTTATGTAACCAATGGTGGCTCTGAAGGAAATCTTTATGGCTTATACCTGGCAAGGGAAATTCACCCAAAGGGGATGGTCTATTTTTCGCAGGCTACACATTATAGCGTACAAAAAAATCTGCATTTGCTAAATATGCCCAACATCGTTATCCGTACCCAGTCAACTGGCGAAATTGATTATGATGATCTTCGGGATACGATAAAGATGAACAGGCATATGCCGGTGATTATTTTCGCCAATATCGGAACTACAATGACTGAAGCCCGTGATGATGTAAGCAAGATCAGGGCAATTTTACAAGACCTGGCTATTCAGCATTATTATATCCATGCTGACGGCGCCTTATCAGGAAGTTACAGCGCATTTATAGAACCTCGTCCAGCATTTGATTTTTCCGATGGGGCAGATAGTATTGCGATAAGCGGACACAAATTTATAGGTTCTCCGATTCCTTGCGGTGTAGTTGTTGTTAAAAAGAATAACCGTGACCGTATTGCACGTTCAGTTTCCTATACTGGAAGTATGGATACCACAATTACAGGTTCAAGAAATGGTCATACTCCTTTATTTTTGTGGTATATGATTAAAAGCCTTGGGTTGGAAGGATTTAAGAAAAGAGCTTTACATAGTCTTGAAGTAGCTGCTTATGCGGAAATGCGTTTAAAGGAGATTGGTATTAATGCCTGGAGAAATCCGGATTCCATTACAGTAAATTTGCCGGAACCCGCAGCACAGGTAAGAATTAAATGGCAGCTGGCTTTAGAAAATGGTTGGTGCCATATCATTTGCATGCCTAATGTAACTAAAAATCAGATAGATCAGTTAGTCGGAGAAATAGCAGAGTCTAATGTAATGTTATCTGTTTCTTAATCCTGAACAGAATATCATTCAGATCAAAAGGCTTACTGATAAAATCATTGGCAGTACACTGCTGAAAAACGGAATCCGCTGAAGCATGTGCAGACATCACGATAATCGGTATGTCTTTGGTCTTTTGGGTAGTTCGGATCTCTTTACATAATTCCAGACCATTGCCATCGGGAAGCATTACATCCAGCAAATACAAATCTGGGATATTGTCCGTCATGGCTGCATGGAAGGAAGAAATATCAGGGAATAGTCTTACTTTATAACCTTCGTCTTCCAGAATGAATTCTATAATCTGTCTGATATCCTGATCATCTTCTACAACATATATTTGCTTCATCATCTTTCAATAGGTTTCTAATAGAAATAAGGCCGTTTTTAGTTGAATGACTCAATATTGGCTGTGTGCTTATACTATTATAACATAGATGACAAACCTTGTACCAAATAAGTGGTTTCTTAAATAAAAGATGTTTTTATCTTCATTTAAACCGGCGTTTAGATCTTACCTTTCTATTCGATTTTGTATTATCCTAAACAAATCTGGAATGAAGGCGGCTGAACTTCCCAGTAAAACCCCCAAGGATAAACCGGTATCCACCGGTTTGGAATAAATTATCTGTTCCAAATATAAAACGGTAAACTGTGCTAAAAAATGACGGAGATCATATATTGAATCCGTAAGATTAATCACATCTATGTGGCTTTTTTTTAACTTTGCATAAAGGCGATAGGGGCGACTCTCTCTTCAGACAAAATCAAAACAATGAAGTTAACAATCATTTTAAGTACCTGTTTGCTAATTACGGCATGCAGCTTGTTCAACGTGTATGCTCAGCCTGCACGCGAAGTGTCAGAGTTTCCAATCCATGCGCATTATGTTCGTTCCAATAAACCGCTATTGGTTTTCCTGACTGGTGATGGTGGCTGGAATACTTTTTCAGAGTCAACAGTAAAAGAACTGGTTAAAAACGGATATGCAACTATTGGATTGGATACCCGTAAGTACTTTTGGAATCAGAAAACTCCAGATCAATTTTCCAGAGATATGCAGGTGATTATCTCTTCTTATCTTAAAACATGGAATAAGGAGTCTTTTTCTATAATTGGTTATTCTTTTGGGGCAGATGTTGCTGCTTTTGTACCTTCTCGTTTACCAGAACATCTGGCAGAGAAACAAAACTCTTTGGTATTACTTTCTCCGGGATTTTCTACTGGTTATGTAGTGAAGTTGAAAAACTTACTGAATTTTGGTTCAACAGATAAAGAAAAGTATAAAGTAAATCCAGAACTGTCGAAATCTGTGATTCCGGTATGGTGTATTTTCGGTAAAGATGAAGATAGTGAATTTTATAAAGCTATCAAACCAACAGATAAGATACATAAAGTTATCATTCCTGGTTCTCATCGTTTTGATGATGATATTTCGCAAGTGACCCGGGCAATCATCAAAGGGTTATAAAAAGAAACGGGGATAAGTCCTCCGACTGATCCCCGCTATCTAAATTAACGCTCTCATATATACAGACGCTCATATTTAAGCTTTATTGTATAAACCCCTGATTATTTTTTATTAAAACTTATTTTTTATTAAAAAGCTGGTAAATAAATTCAAACGGGTTCGGAATTTATAAATTTACATACGCGGGATAAAATCTATTATCATTTTATATCTGTATAGAAGATGAAAGATTAATTTAGCATTCTAATCTATCATTATGAAACTATATAGCCGGATCGCATTATTATTTGCAGCATGTTTGTTCAGTCACACCATGGTTTGTGCGCAGAATCTAAATACAAAAACTTCTGACAGTAATTCTGATCTGTTGCAGGTCAGTAGAAAAAAGATCGACTCACTGGACAAGAAATTGATGGAAATAATTGGTGAACGAGAAAGAGTTGTGAAAGAGATTGGTATCTATAAGGCTAAACATCATATTCCTGCTTTGCAGGCGGATCGTTTTAAACAAGTCCTGGAGAAAAGTATCGCAGCTGGTGCAAAAGAAGGGTTGTCAGCTACCTTTATTACCGAGATGATGAATGCCATTCACAAAGAAAGTCTAAGAATTGAAGAAGAAATTAAAAGCGAGTTTAAATAATAAGATAAATTTTAAACAGGTTCTAAAGCCTCTAAATAAATTAATGTTTAGTTTTGACTTGAAATATACCCTACCAGTTCTATGGCAAATAATGTAAATATCACTTCCAGCGGCATACAAAAGGTATTGCGGAATTACAATGAAAAGCAAGCACTTGCTGAGTATATCTGGAATGGTTTTGATGCGAATGCTGATACCTTAGAAATTAATTACACAGCTAACGAGCTGGGGTTTATGGATAGACTGGAGATCTATGACAATGGATACGGCATAAACTTCAAGAACCTGAAGATTAAGTTTGATCCTTTTTACGAGTCGGAAAAGGCATTGCAGTTAGCTGTCAACAGGAACAGGTCGGTGATGCACGGTAAAAATGGAGTAGGGAGATTGACGTTTTTCAAATTCGCCAACGATGCGGAGTGGCAAACTACTTTTTTGCATAATGATGCTTTGAAAAGCGGACGAATCAGAATTGGAGTATCTGCTCTGAATAACTATCGGGCAAGTCTTCTGGATATGCCATTGAGCGATAAACCGGGTACAAGAGTACTGTTCTCTAAT
Source organism: Pedobacter sp. PAMC26386 (assembly GCA_014302835.1). GTDB lineage: Bacteria > Bacteroidota > Bacteroidia > Sphingobacteriales > Sphingobacteriaceae > Pedobacter. Next base: position 2,815,044 of record CP060294.1, on the reverse strand, counting down.
ATTAAGATTTTGGAAGAGAACATGGAACAGGAGATTATTCCTTTTTTAAAGGCAGAATTCTGCTGGTTTCTCGAGTTGAATAAGAAAAGAAACTATACAATTATAATAAATGGTGTTCCACTTGATTATACTGATAACATCCAGTATTATGAAGAAGATATCCAGATAGAAGACGAGCGTACGAAGACCGTATTTAAACTGAAATTTGTGCAATGGAAAGAGTCTCTGCATAAAGAGCTTTCTAAAGTTTATTATATTAATGAAAAAGGTGAGGAGCTATTTAAGGAATATACAACGCTGAACAAAAAAGCCGATGAATATTTCCATAGCGTTTATATAGAGAGCGAGTTTTTTACTGATTTTGATTTCAGCGGAAGCGAATTCGATACACAGGTGAAGTTGTATAACCGTTCAAGATCATCGCCAGAATATAAATTACTAAGTAAAAAAGTGAATGAATTACTTCGCGCTAAAAGGAAGTTTTTCTTAAAGGAATATTCAGGTAAGCTGTTTCAGCGTTATGAAAATGAAGGTGTATTGTCTCTGAATGATAAACAGCCAGTAGATCTCCAAAGAAAGAAAGTATTATTGAATATATTGAAAGCGGTGTATGAAATCCAGCCAAAGTTATTCAGCAACCTTAGTATAGATCAGAAAAAGACATTTATAGCCTTAATTGATGCTTTATTAGTCTCTGATCAGCGGATTAGCTTACTGAATTTGCTGGAAAGTATTGTAGACCTGGAAGAAGAGGAGAGAATTGAGCTTAAGGCTTTGCTATTGCCTTGATTTCTTTTTTGCTAAGGACACTGATCTCAAAACTTTCTTTTTTTAGTGGCCGGGCATTTGTATCTGTATCAACCCTATTAATTGTTTGGGCAATATCCAATCCTTTAACTATTTCTCCGAATACCGTATAATCATTATCCAGACGTGGTATTCCACCTATGCTTTTATAAACCTGGCGCTGCTTCGTAGAAAACTTAATTCCCTTTTTAACTTCCTGTTCGTCCAGTTCAGCATCAGTCTGTTTTTTGCCTTCTACCAGGTAGATCTGGTCGAGATAAGAGCTTTTTTCAGGATTATCATTTCTTCCGGCACCTAAAGCACCTTTTTTATGGAAGAGGTTTGGTCTGATTTCGGCCTCCAGACGCTCAATAGGAGATTGTGGATGCAGTTTTTCTCTAGTTAATATAGTATCATCCAATTCCCCGCCCTGACTTACAAAATTTTTAATAACCCTGTTGAATTCCTGATCTTTAAATAGACCATTTTTGACCATTTTAATCAGGTTATCCCGGTGTTTAGGCGTTTCATCATACAGCATAATCAGAATTTCTCCTTTTGAAGTAGAAAGACGGATATAGTTAGTCTGCGCTTTAACAGTACAACACAAAAAAGATAGAACGATAGTCAGGGTAAGTAATCTCATGTTAGCTGAAGGGTTCGTTTAAAGTATAAATGTATAACAAGCATGATCATTCCTATCATAATAGATACATCCGCCAGGTTGAAAATTCCTGTTTTTAAAACATAGAAGTCTATATGCAGAAAATCGGTAACTGAGCCATAAAGGAGTCTGTCGTAAAGGTTCCCTAATCCTCCGCCAATCACAAAACAAATACCCAGCACTAACAAATTATTGAGCTGGCTGTTTCTCAGTAGATAATAAATCCCATAGCAAAGTGCCAGCAGTGGAATTAAGGATAAGAAAATAAACTTAACAGAGACTGTCATGGAGTCTCCGGTACTTAGAAAAGCGCCTGAATTTTCAACTTTTGTTAAGATTAGGTGATTACCAATTACATTGATAGTTTCATGATAAGCTATGTTTTTACGGGCTACATCTTTAGATAGCTGATCGCATCCTGCATTTGCCAGTACGAGCAATAGAATTGATACGTTTCTTAAAATAAGTTTCATTTGAAATGATGGTAATTCGGTATAAACATAACCTGTTTAGTTTATAATCTCAAACTTTTAGCCACCAGATCTTAATTTTGTGATATTGTAACAATAAATACCATTGGCGATCTAATTTTAAATCTTATTTATATGGTTTAAAACAAAGAAAAGTGCAACAGAAACAACAATTAAGAGAAAATCTAAAACTCGTGAATGGACTGATGCAGTTATATTTGCAGTGATTGCAGCAACTTTAATCCGGGTGTTTTTTATTGAAGCCTATGTAATCCCGTCAGGTTCTATGGAGAAATCTTTATTAATCGGAGACTTCCTGTTTGTCAGGAAAGTGAATTATGGAGCGCGTATTCCTATGACACCTGTGGCATTCCCTTTTGCGCACCACACGATGCCATTTATCGGTACAAAAGCTTATTGGGAAGGAATAGGATTGAAATATAGAAGGTTACCGGGCATGGTGTGATCAAAAGGAATGACGTAGTAGTCTTTAATTATCCGCAGGGAATACCACAACTCAGGAAAACCAAAATGCAGACTATTTTACGTCATTCTGGGCGTAACACAGTGTATTCGCAAATAAACCATTGCTTCCAGGCCAGTTGATCAAAGACAAAACTTTATCAAACGCTGTACCGCTATTGGAGGATTGTTCCTGAAGATCACATTGTTGGTAAAGCTCTGTTTATATAGATGAGCCATGATGCGAACGGTTCTTTTTTGAATAAAATCCGTTGGAATAGAATCTTTAAGCTTATCCGGTAGGGGGATAAGCTTAAAGATATCAAAAGACTAAATGAACTATACTGACTAAAATATTATTTTATAATGAGGCTAAGGTTAGTTATTAGCCGTTTTAAATTAGAATTAGTTTCTTCTAGTTTGGCCTTTTGTGTGTTTAACCAATTAGTTTTGATTTTAATATCCTGATTACTGCTAGCTATCATCTGGTTGACAGAGGATACTGCAGGCATACCTAAACCTTTTTTACGTGCTACACTCTGAACAGGATCAAGAGCTTCCTGAAGTTGTTTTTCGGTGATCTTTAATTCATGTCCAATTTGTTTCTTTGCAGCTTTCTGAATCATTTTTAATGTAATCTGATCGGCCTTTTTATTTTCACTCAGTGCATCATTTACAACCGCCGCGATCAATTCATGTGCATCTCTAAAGTCGAGGTTCGTTTCTCTTACTAATAAATCGGCAAGATCAGTCATGGTCGAAAAGTTTTGTCTGGCATATTGTAGCATGGTTTCTTTATTAATCTTTAGCGTAGCGGTCAAACCTGTCATGGCATGGGTAGCAGCCATAACGGCGTTTAAAGATCTGGGTTCTATACTTAACCTGACTCCGCTATGTTGATACTCTATGCTGTTCAAGGAGGTAAGAATAGAAATGAGCTGGCCAACTGTAAGTGCAGATGCTTTTCGGGTTCGTTCCAGCGCGTCCGGATTCTTCTTTTGTGGCATCATACTGCTGATTCCTGCAAACGAATTGTCTAATTCTACTGAACCATATTCATCGGTACTCCATAACTGTATTTCGGATGCAAAACGACTTAAATCGCTCATGTAGATGGCATTGTCAGACGCGAATTCAGCAACATAGTCCCATCCTGCAACTCCTTCTATCGTGTTTATGGAGACCTTATCAAATCCAAGCAGATTTGCAACTCTCACTCTGTCGAGCGGCCAGCTCGTACCTCCGCTTGCGCCCGATCCAAGGGGAGATTGATTAATGCGGCTATAGAGTTCAATATATCGATCCAGGACTTTACCCATACTCTCATCAATGGCTGTCAGATAATGTGCAAGTGTTATCGGCTGAGCCTCTTTTCTATGAGTATATACAACCATAACAGTTTCAAGATTATCTATCGCTTTGTCTTTAAGAACTATGCGGAACCTGATAATTGATTCTATAAGATTTAGTAACTGATCCCGTAAGAACATTCTTTGCGTTGTATTGTCGAGGTCGTTACGGCTACGTCCAATATGCATTTTACCTCCAACACTTCCGATTTCTTTGATTAATGCAGATTCATAAGGCAAGTATACGCGTAAGGAGGGTGTCTTATTAGCTAGTATATCGACTTTTTCTAGTCCCTTAAGGATAGTTTTTGCCTCAGTTATATTAATTATTTTCTGTTCACAGAGCATAATTACATAAGCTTTGTGCAGAAAACTCTGGTAAGGAAAGGTTGCATCGATAAGTGATTTTCCACCAGTTTCGTAATCGTAAAGTTCTTGGAATTCAGTTGCTTTTGATCCGGATGTACGGCCGATCCGGCTTGCATCGTGAAGTGACGTTACTCCGGTCTGGTCTGAATTTGCTAAAGCTAATGTTTCATCCTTTATTAATTGCGCGTTTAGGTTTAAAGCAGAGCCTAAGCAAATCACTGATATGATCAGGATTTTATGATAGTTTGTAAGTCCCATTAATCTATATATTATTCTACAAATATACATATTAATGCAACATTGATGCATGTGAATGTGGTATTTAACTCACATTTCAACTCACAAATTCCTAACGTATTCTAATGGTTTAGATAAATTTAAGAATTATCCTTTTATTTAATAGGAAATAGCTGTTCGGCCATTTTTCGATCATGGCCATAAATATCTTCCCTGAAGTTAAGCAGCCCATTTTTATCCACCCAGCTCGTAAAGTAAGCGATAATCACTGGTACCGGAACTTTCATTGTCACCCAGATTTCCTTTTTGGAATTCATGGCTTTATCAATTTTTTCAGTGGTCCATTCTGGTCTGTCAGCCAATAAATACTCAGCTAATGTTCTTGGCTTAGCCAAACGAATACATCCATGACTAAATGCACGTTTATCTTCTGAAAACAGAGATTTTGCAGGGGTATCATGCAGATAAATATTATAACTGTTAGGGAATAGAAATTTGACGCGTCCCAATGAGTTTGTATTACCTGGTTTTTGACGGATCAGTGGCAGTCCATCACTAAAGCCATATTGTTCCATATTTTTTTGTGCTAGGAAATTACGATTTTTGCGCATTTCTGGCTGTATTTCAGCACGAACAATGCTTGGTGGAATGTTCCAGTACGGACTAAAAACGATGTTTTTTAAAGTATTACTAAAGATGACAGTCTGGTTCGCAGCCTTTCCAACCACGATTCCCATATTCAGTACTTCTTTTTTTGCTTCAAACACGTGTAGTTTATACTCGGGAATATTGACCAGGATCAGTTTTCCATCTGGCATCAGCGGTGACCAGCGCATTCTTTCCAGGTTGATCAGCATTTGCTGGATGCGGGATTCGACAGGGGCATTTAAAGAGGCTATAAGGGCACGGTCTGATTTTCCAGTTTGTCCATAGCCAAACTGCAATTGTGCTTTTTTTATTGCGGCAGTAACTGCTGGTGTATAATTTGAAGTAGAATCTTCAGCACTCAAATCGCCAAAATCAATCAACCGTTGTTTTAACTGTAAAACTACTGCTGCTGAATCACCTTCTTTTATTTTTTTAAGTTCAGCAAGATCAAGTTGCGGCCAGCTACCTCTTTTTTGAATACTATACCAGCGGATCAGTTCTTTATTCAATGTTTTATAATACCCATTGACAGGCTCCCATTCTTCCACTCCGGCTCCCTTTTTTGCCACTAGTGAATCCAGTAAAGCTACAGCATCAATTTTTTTTCTTGGAATATACCATTGCAATGCTGCGGGATCTACTTTCCCCGCATAAGCATTGGTGACGAAACTGAAAAAATGCTGAGTCAGTTCCAATTCCAGTTTAATTAAAGATGGCGTCACGGCAGTGATTACGGTGTCTTTGCTGATTAACCCACTCAGCTGGTTACGTAAAGCTATATCGTTTTTTGTACTGTCTCTGGAAGTTGAATCGTAACTTTTGTCCAGTGCATAAAATACTTTGGTCTGCTCAGCAAGTCCTTTTTCTGTCAGCCAGGCGAACTGAAAGTTCCTGCTGTTGTAGAAATTCCGTAAACGCAGGGCCAGGCTATCATCTAATTTAGTATCAGTGATATATTTTTCCAACTCCATACTATCAATTAATAGTTTCGTCACTGCGTTTTTTGGGGTGATGGTTACATCTCTGGCTATTTTTTTAACCTCTTTTTGCCTGCATCGTACAAAAAACAGTGAAGTCAGCAGGATCAATAACAAGCCCAAAGACCTTGAAATTGTAAAAATGGAGCGAAGCTTTAGTTTCATGGTGATGAATATAGGTAAATCGTTAGAATATATATTATTGATGAACTGAGGGTTGAAAAAACTCATCTACTTTCTGGTTAAACTCGTCTTTATGCTCGATTAAAGTTGCATGACCGGATTTCGGAACAATCCATAACTGCCCCTGAGGGATATGTTTAGAGATTAAAACGGTATGTTCGGTGTTGATTAAATCGTGATCGCCGGCGATAATTAAGGCGGGACATTTAATCTGCTGTAGGGCAGTTAAAGAGATGTGGGGTTGTTGCCAGTCTAGTAAGAAGACCTTCCAGTCGTTTTTCTCTTTCGGATTGGTGAAAATCTGGTCTTTACCTGATAGAAATGTTTTCTGTTCAGATTTCCAGAATTCGGGCTTTAAAGCCGTGGAATCTGGCCACAGATTGGCACCTGTAGCAGCCAGTTTAATGATTTTAGCCGGATGCCTCATCGCCATAAGTAAAGCATTAATCCCACCATCGCTCCAGCCAATCACATATGCCGAATCTATTTTCATGGAATCCAGTAAAGTTGCATAATCATCAGCCATCATCTCAAAACTCAGTGAATCACGCGTATCTTGTGAATTACCATGCGCACGGCTATCAGCTACGATTACCTTATATTTTTTTGCGAAATATGGAATGTTACCGGCAAAAGAACTTATATCACCACCATTTCCATGAATCATTAACAGCGGTTTGCCTGAGCCATAAGTTTCATAATACATTTTAAAGCCTCTGATTTCAAAGTATTTTCCTGTCTTTTTGTTATTACCGTAATTAATTATTTTATTCTGGCAAGCATTGATTAACAGGATGAATACACAGGCAGAAAATAGAAATATGTCTTTTATACGCATGATAGTTTATTAGTCATAATGTTCATTTTGTTCGATAATATGGTCAAATATTGGGATAAAAAAAATAAAACCACTTCCTTAATAACCACTTCTTTTGGCTAAGCGCATTATTCTGGCCGGTTTTTATCTGGATTTTCATCAATTTTTGCTCCAAAAATATAAAGGCGGGAAAAGTAATATTATATTTGTCGCGACAAAATCTAACCTGATTAATATTAATGCAGACTAAACAGCTGACCTGGCAGTTCGCCTGGGAATATCCAGCCTTCCGCGTAAAATTTATATTAGGCATCTTAATGATGTTCCTGATACTTTTTTACTTGCAGGATTTTTTCTTATTTATACAGGCTAGAAACGGAGTTTTAATGGATGACTGGGTTTTGAGCCGTTTGGCTGCTCATGATGTTTCCCATTATATCTTTTTGATACTTTATCCGGCAACAGGATTTTTTATCTGGAAACTGATCAAGAATTCTTCTATTTGTATCACCGCATTATGGGGTTATATTTTTCTCTGCCTGGCCAGGATGATCACTATTTCGCTGATTCCACTGGATGCGCCGCTAAACCTGGTACATCTCAGCGATCCTTTTTCTATCATTTTTTACGGTTCTAACCTGATTACAAAGGATCTGTTCTTTTCGGGGCATACCGCAACTTTATGTTTGGTGGGCCTTTGCCTGGAAAATAAAACAGAAAAAATGATAATTTTCTGTGCCACAGCTGTATTGGGTGTCTTATTGCTGGTTCAGCATGTACATTATACTGCGGATGTATTGGCCGCGCCTGTATTCAGTTTTTTATTCTGGTATCTTGGCAGAGCGATAGCAAGAATATAATTTTTATAATACATACAATTTTAATCACGAAATCTGCCATACAGGCTTATTTCATATATCCTTCTCAATGGAAGTTAAAAATTTAGAACCTCAGGAACTTTGGAGTAATTTTGTTAAGCTAAATGCTGTACCACGTGCTTCAAAAAAGGAAGAACGTGTGATCGCATTTATGGTCAGCTTTGGAAATGACCTTGGTCTTGAAACCGTAACAGACCCTGCCGGGAATGTCGTGATCAAAAAACCGGCAACTCCGGGAATGAAAGATCGTAAAACAGTGGTTTTGCAGTCTCACCTGGATATGGTACATCAGAAAAACAGTGATACTGTGTTTAATTTTGATGAACAAGGTATTGAAATGTATGTTGATGAGGATTGGGTGAAAGCAAAAGGGACAACATTAGGTGCTGATAATGGAATAGGAGTGGCGGCGATTATGGCTTTATTGGCCTCAACAGAGATTCAGCACCCTGCTTTGGAAGCTATGTTTACCATTGATGAAGAAACTGGCATGACGGGCGCTAAAGAGCTTGATCCTGTGAATTTTTCTGGTTCTATCTTATTGAACCTGGATACCGAAGAAGATGATGAGCTAACTATCGGCTGCGCCGGAGGAATAGATACCAATACAACTTACAATTATCAGCGGGTAGCTGCTAACGCTTCAGGCACTGCTTTTGAAATTACCATCAAAGGATTAAAGGGTGGACATTCAGGAATGGATATCCATAAAGGCAGAGCGAATGCGAACAAACTAATGAACCGGTTATTTTATACTGCTGGCGAAAAGATAAAACTGCAATTAAGTATAATCAATGGCGGAAGCTTAAGAAATGCGATTCCAAGAGAATCATCAGCGGTAGTTGTTGTCGCTCCTGCGGAAAAAGGATTGTTTGAAGGGTTTGTAAAAGAATTCGCTGCGCTTTTAAAAGAAGAATACCAAACTGTAGAACCTGCATTAACGGTTGTACTGACTGAAACTGCTTTGCCAGAACAAGTAATGGTGGATGCTGATTTCAAAAAGATCGTGAATGCAATCTATGCTATGCCAAATGGTGTTTTTAGAATGAGTCCTGATATTGAGGATTTAGTGGAGGCATCAAGCAACTTAGCCAGGGTAATTGTTAAGGATGGTGCATTTATCACGCAATCTTTACAACGGAGCAGTGTAGAAAGTACTAAAACTGATGTTTCAAACGCAATCCGTGCTTCTTTTGAAAATATGGGCAGTGAAGTTAAACAGGCAGGAGACTATCCTGGCTGGAAACCTAACCCGGATTCTGATATTTTAAGATTAATGGTTGGCTTATACCAGACGGCATTTGGAAAAGAGCCTAAAGTTGATGCTTGCCATGCTGGATTGGAATGTGGTATTTTAGGGGGTCATTTACCTGGAATGGACATGATTTCGTTTGGGCCAACTATAAGGGGAGCACATTCTCCGGATGAACGCGTGCAAATTTCTTCTGTTCAGAAATTCTGGGGTTATCTGGTTACGATACTGAAAGAGATTCCCGAAAACACTAAATAAAAAAGAATTACTTACTTTAGACCTTCTTTAAAGAACAATTTATGATTATTGCACCAAGAATACGTGGTTTTATCTGCCTGACTGCTCATCCCGAAGGATGCGAGAAAAATATTGTCAATCAAATTAACTACGTGAAATCAAAAGGAGCTATAGCAGGCCCTAAACGTGTGCTGGTTATTGGCGCATCTACAGGATTTGGACTGGCTTCAAGAATTACCAGTGCATTTGGATCGGACGCATCTACTATAGGTGTGTATTTCGAAAAACCTCCTGCACCGGGTAAAACGGCTTCACCAGGCTGGTATAACACTGCTGCTTTTGAGACTAAAGCTCAAGAAGCCGGTTTATATGCTAAAAGCATTAATGGTGACGCTTTTTCTGATGAAATCAAACAAAAAACAATTGAGCTGATCAAAGCTGATTTAGGTCAGATTGATTTAGTGATCTATAGTCTGGCATCGCCCCGTAGAACACATCCAAAAACTGGAGTGGTTTACAATTCTGTATTGAAGCCCATTGGCCAGAGTTTTACGAACAAAACTGTAGACTTTCATACCGGTATTGTTTCTGATATCACCATCCAGCCAGCTATTGAAGAAGAGATCGAGAATACCGTTGCCGTAATGGGAGGGGAGGACTGGGGTTTCTGGATTGAAGATTTGAAAGCAGCTGGTTTACTGGCAGAGGGTGCAACTACAGTTGCGTATTCTTATATCGGCCCATCTGTAACTGAAGCGGTTTACCGTAAAGGAACAATCGGCCGTGCAAAAGATAACCTGGAAGCTACTGCTTTTGAGATTACAGAGAAACTGAAAGACCTGAATGGGAAAGCTTATGTTTCTGTAAACAAAGCTTTGGTTACTCAGGCGAGTTCTGCAATCCCGGTGATTCCATTATATATTTCACTGCTGTATAAGGTAATGAAAGCAAAAGGAACACATGAAGGTTGTATTGAGCAGATTCAGCGCTTATTTCAACAGAGACTGTACACTGGTGCTGAAGTGTCAACTGATGCTAACGGAAGAATCCGTGTGGATGATTTGGAAATGGATGCGGCAACTCAAACTGAAGTTGTTGAATTATGGAACGGTGTTTCTACAGAAAGTTTGCCAGCTCTTGGTGACCTTCCTGGTTATAAAAAAGACTTCCTTAATTTATTCGGCTTTGATGTAGCTGGTGTAGATTATGAAGTTGAATCTAATGAAATGGTAGAGGTCCCAGGATTGGTTTAAATCTGGTCGCATTCTATTAAAAGAGGGTTCCTATTCAGTTAGGGACCCTCTTTTTTTGCTTGTATTTCTTTGTATTTCATGTGATTACATTTATATTGTGTACTATTGTATTTTGTACAATATAATAGTACACAATACGTTTAATAGTTATGGAAATGTTAAAACTGGAGCAGCAGCTCTGCTTCCCGATCTATGCCTTGTCAAGGCAGATCACCGCTTTATACCGGCCCTTGCTGGAAAAACTCGAGCTTACTTATCCGCAATATTTAGTGATGATGCTACTTTGGGATACGAACAAAATCAGTATCAAAGAAATTGGCGAGAAGCTTTTGCTGGATACGGGAACTTTAACACCATTGCTGAAAAGACTGGAGCAGAAAAAATATCTGACCAGGAAAAGAAGTGAGCAGGACGAGCGGATTGTCGTGATCGAATTAACCAGTACAGGGCAGAAATTAAAGTATGCAGCAGCAGGAATACCCGGGGCATTATTTTGTGCTTTAGATATCACTGAGGGTGAAATGGTGAGTCTGCAACAAAAACTAACAGGAATTTTAAATACAATAAACAAACATCATGGATAAAATTGAGAAACTGTATACTGCTGAAGCAAGTGCTACAGGTGGTAGAAATGGAAATGTGAAATCGTCAGACGGCGTTTTGGATCTTGAAGTAAGAATGCCAAAAGAACTTGGAGGTGGGGCGGGGGCCTACACTAACCCTGAACAGCTTTTTGCAGCTGGGTATGCTGCTTGTTTTGACAGTGCTTTGAATTTAGTGATCAAAATGGAGAAAGTTCAGACTGGAGAAACTAAAGTAACTGCACAGGTTAGTATAGGTAAGAACACTACAGGCGGTTTTCAGCTGGCTGTAAAGCTAAAAGTATCTATTCCAGGAGTTACATCAGAGGTAGCTCGTGTATTGACTGAGAAAGCGCATCATGTATGTCCTTATTCAAATGCTACACGTGGTAATATTGAGGTTGAATTAGAGAACAGCTAAAGGGGGATAAATATGCATTGAAAGGTGGTTGTAGGGTTGTTGGAAGGGGGTTGGAAGGCCCCAGGTCCTATCAAGGTCCTTCCAACCCCCTTCCAACCCCCTCTCAATGTCCTTTAAACGGGGATTTAAGGCCTTGTTTTATACCGGTTTTTTTGTCTAACCTGGGTCTGCAATAAAAATCTGCGGGTGGTATGAATAGACTGGAATAATACGTCCAGTAATGCAACCCCTGTTTCTTATGGTTGTCTGCTTGTTTAAGCCTTGTTCTACGGGATAGTTTGTAGGATTACTGGTAACTAGGCGCCGGGGAGAAAAGTGGCGTTTAAACGTGCTGTATTTAGCTCGTTTTTTCAGCTGGTAAATATTTCATTTCTGCTAATGTGTAAAACGTTGCTAATTTTTTTTCGCCTTTTTACTCCTGGTGTCAATCAGCGAAACTCAACCATAGTTTACGCAGTGTTTGATTGTTCACTTTGTTCAACTGCAGGTGTGAATATTTCTGGTATTCTTAAAATACATCAGTAAATATTAAACATATTTTATTTATAATGAGTTGTATATGTCTGTTATCTAAATAATTAGTGTATGACATAATGTCGTTTCTCTTTTTTTTGCTTTAAAAAGTGACTTGTAATCAGGACTGAATAAGCCAGTTTTTTTTGGTATTATTGTCCAGTATTAAGGATGAAAAATCTTTTGTCTAAGTATTAGTTATAAACACTGAATTTTCGATGTGGATAAGTTATCCACAAAAAAGACGCTTTTCCCAAGGCTATCGTTTTGCCTGCTAGCGACTTATGAATTAGGTGAGATTTTATGATTTTTTGTTGGTAATTTTTAGGATCTTCGCCCTCCCAAAACGGCAGAGTGTTTGGTCGTTGTTTAAGTCGAATACCATTAATTTATAGAATAACTATGCAAAAAACTTGTACCGAAGTATGGAATAACTGTCTCCAGATTATTAAGGATAATATCCCGGTCCAAAGTTTTAAAACTTGGTTCGAGCCGATTTCGGCACTAAAATTGGAAGGCAATATATTAACGGTACAGGTGCCAAGTTTATTCTTTTATGAATGGCTGGAAGAGCATTATGTCGGTTTATTGCGCAAGACAGTTAAACAGCAAATGGGAGAAGAAGGACGTTTAGAATATAATATTGTGGTAGATAAATCGTCTAATAGCGGTTCGCCTTACACTACCAGCATGCCATCAAATGGGAACGGAGCAGCTTCAAAAACACAATCAATGCCAGTTCCGGTATCTATCAATAAGGATATTAAGAATCCTTTTATTATACCCGGATTAAAAAAACTGAATGTAGACCCTCAATTAAATTCTCAATATACTTTTGATAGTTATGTAGAAGGGGATTGTAATCGCTTAGCGCGTTCTGCGGGTTTCGCAGTAGCGGCAAAACCAGGTGCAACTTCGTTTAACCCTTTAATGATTTATGGTGCTGTAGGATTGGGTAAAACCCACCTTGTACAGGCTATAGGAAATGAAATCAGACGTACTTTACCAGATAAGTTAGTTATTTATGTATCCTGCGAGAAATTCTGTCAGCAGTTTGTAGAGTCGTTAAAAAACAATACGATTAACGACTTTGTGAATTTTTACCAGGCAATGGATGTAATTATCATGGATGATGTTCATAATTTTGCCGGAAAAGAGAAAACTCAGGATATTTTTTTCCATATTTTTAATCACCTTCATCAGTCGGGTAAACAGATTATTATCACTTCAGATAAAGCACCAAAAGATCTTTCAGGAGTTGAAGAACGCTTGTTAAGTCGTTTTAAATGGGGGCTTTCAGCTGATTTGCAAATTCCTGATCTGGAAACCAGAATAGCAATTCTGAGAAAGAAAATGTATGCGGATGGAATTGAACTTCCTTCGGATGTAGTTGAGTATGTAGCTAATAATATTGATAACAATGTACGTGAGCTGGAAGGAGCAATGGTTTCCTTATTAGCACAGTCTACATTGAATAAAAAAGATATCGACCTTGGTCTGGCTAAATCAATGCTGAAAAACTTTATCAAAAATACCACTAAAGAAATTTCTATGGATTATATCCAGAAACTTGTTTGTGAGTATTTTGAAGTGCCAGTGGAGATGGTGAAATCACCTACCCGCAAGCGTGAAATTGTGCAGGCGCGTCAAATTTCTATGTACTTGTCGAAAAGTCTGACAAAGTCTTCTTTGAAAAGTATCGGTGCATTTTACGGTGGGAGAGACCACTCTACAGTGATCTATGCCTGCCAGACTGTTGAAGACCTGATCGATACGGATAAGAAATTCAAAGGGTATGTGAATGATATACAGAAAAAACTAAAAATGAGCTAAGTTGTAATTTAGCCTATAATTGGAATTTGCTGGTTGAAATAGAAAAAGGCATTCGTAATTTACGAATGCCTTTTTTGTTGTGGTTAAGCCAATATATTTCTGCTGTTAAATTGATGGATTTATATTTTTTGTGTTTGGGTCAATTAATTCAGCTACAATGACTTCTTTACGTTTCTCAGGATCCATCATTTCCATCAGTTTAAGTCCTAAAAGCCCATCCATCGCAGAGCCACCATTGTTCCCATTTCCGCCTATCAAAACATCAGGGATGAGTTTGATTTTACCTTTTGATAATTCTTCAGTTATTTTATAACGGGTAAAATTCTCCCCGCCTAAAGCTTTGACTGCAAGTTCATAAGCTTCAGCAGTAGACTTTCCAATAGCCAGAATCTTTCCGGCTTCAGCGCTACCCGTTAAAGAGATGAGTTCTGCTTCTGCAGAGGCTCTGAGTTTAATAGCTTCTGAATCGGCTTGTGCCCTGGCTTTAGTTGCTTCAGCTTCAGCATGTGCACGCATTTTAGTGGCTTCAGCCTCGGCTCCAACTGCTAATTTCACACCTGCTGCATCACCTTCTGATTTCTTAACCGTAGCACTTGCGGTACGCTCTGCAATCTCAACACTTTGCTGGGCCTTCACGATATCTTTTTGCATATCGGCTATCGCAGTTTCCTTTTCCATGCCCTGACGGGTCTCCTGTGCCTGTTTTTGAGTATTATAAGTGACCTTTTGTTCCTCCGCAATTTTTCGATCGGTTAATGTTTTCATCAGTGATTCTGGTGGAACGATATCCCCGATTAAAGTGTCAACTGCATTGACATTATACTCATCTAATACTTTACGGATGTGTTCTTTTGCAGATTCCTGGCGTTCTTTACGGGTGCTTAAGAAAGCAATTACATCACTGTCCTGAGCTGAGTTACGGAAATAATTACCAATAGTTGGTTCTAAAACCTGTGAAACCAGGTTCACCATATTACCAAAACGGGCAATTACTTTAGGAGCCTCTGTTGTTGGAACGTGGATAATTTGGGACACATCGAGGTTAAATGGGAACCCATCTTTAGAACGTACGGTAATGGTAGATAGGTTTTTATCTAAATTATGAGCTTCGCTGCGTGCGCTTGCCCAGTTTAACACCAGGTTGGTTGTTGGCACCAGCTCTACTTTCATAATATATTTGTTGATGGGATATTTACCTGGTCCGAGTGGTTCCAGCCAAACTCCTTTAGAGCCCTTTCCAACAATATTACCGTGTTTAAAATCGGTTCCAGTTAAGTCATTTCCATCTGTTCCGATATAAGAAATAACGACGCCAACATAACCAATAGCGATCTCCATCATTGGAATTTCTTCCATCTGAACTGCCCAAGGGTTTAAATTATATGAACCTGCAAGGATCACTTGTGGTTGCAGACCTCGATTACCACCATTTTTTATAAAATTATCAAAGTTCTGGAAATTGTTGTGTCCTTCTATTAATTTACCGGCAATCTGGTTAACCTCAATAGGTAAACCATCTAAAGTGGTGACGATTCCTACCATACTTTCCTGAATACGTATCATATCCGTCACTGAAACTTGAAATAACATCGTATTGATACGGTAAGAGCCAGAGGTGATGTAAGAGGTTTGACGGCCACGCTGTCCACCATTTTCGAGAAACTTAACGGCGTCCTGAAAATTGTCAGACTCTACACGGTGACCTAAAATATTTCCTGTAGGGATTTCAGAGCCATCTTTAGCCATGATTAAACCAATTTTTCCTTCTGGAATGATGGTAAACTGTTCCATGGTAACACTATATTGCCAGAACCACATGCCGAAATATAAACCGGGTGCAAGAGTCTTGCCTTGGAAACCTGCCTCACCCTTGATCGCAATAATACGTCCGTCCGGTAGTTCCTTATCGGCTCCGAAAAGGACGAATTTTTTGGTAATTAAGCCGACTTTGTCTTCCGGAACAATGACCATTCCAAATAAGAAGCGCAGGATGTGTTTGTATAATACAAGGCATAACAGGGCTATTAAGACCCAGTAATAATTAAAAATGAGCGTTTGCATAAATGATGTTTTTTTATGCAAGGTAAATTATTTTATCAAGCATTTTATATGCACTGGACTATATTATGTTATGTTTTTTATGTTAAAATCATGTATTTATTGAGTATTATTTATTGTTTTGATTAATATTTTGTGGAAGGAATTTGTATATCCATTCAATTTAGTGGGTAGGATAAAAAGCTTACCTTAAGCCTAAAATATTCAGTATGAAAGTAGCAGTTTTCAGTACTCAATCTTATGATAAACAGTTTTTTAACCTGGTTAACAGGGGTTCTAATCATGAATTTACCTTTTTGGAAGTGGCTTTAAATGCAGATACGGCAATTTTGGCCACAGGATGTCAAGGTATCTGTGTATTTGTAAATGATAAGGTAGATGCCAGGACGCTGGAAGTTCTTTGTCAATCGGGGGTGAAAACTATTGTGTTGCGCTGCGCAGGTTTTAATCAGGTCGATCTGGAAAAAGCTAAAGAATTGAAAATGAGTGTGTATCGAGTGCCTTCTTATTCTCCGGAGGCGGTTGCTGAACATGCGGTAGCCATGATCATGACTTTAAACCGTAAAACGCATAAGGCTTATAACAGAGTAAGAGAGGGGAATTTCTCTCTGGAAAGGTTAATAGGTTTTAATCTGCATGATAAAAAGGCTGGTGTGATCGGGCTGGGACAAATCGGCGTTGCCTTTGCTAAAATAATGCATGGCTTTGGCTGTGAGGTGAGTGCTTATGATCCTATAGTTGAAAAGGCACCGTCATTTATCAAATTGGTGGCACTGGATACTTTGATGTCCGATTCTGATCTGATCTCAGTGCATTGCCCTTTAAATGAACATACACATCATTTGATTGATCAGAAACGTTTTGATCAGATGAAGGATGGAGTGATGTTGATTAATACGAGCAGAGGGGCTATATTAAATACGCATGATGCTATTGAAGCACTGAAAAGAGGGAAATTAGGCTATTTAGGGATTGATGTTTATGAGCAGGAAGCTCAACTTTTCTTCAGGGATCTTTCTGAGAGCTTGATTGAAGATGAACAGATTCTGCGATTGATGAGCTTTTCCAATGTATTAATCACCGCACATCAGGGATTCTTCACTACTGAGGCTTTAATAGAGATTGCTCAAACCACTTTGCAGAACTTGAATGATGCAGATAATGATCAGCCTAACGCGAATAAATTATGTTGATCCGTTGGGGTTTGAAATTTATTTTTGAGCTTATACAAGTGCTAAGAACTACAGGATAAAGTGGAACTTCCGGGCTGATCATTTGCCCATTCTGGACGTAATTTGAAAAATTCATCCTGGTCTTTAGCATATGGATTTTTAATAGCTTCCTGTAGTTTCAGGAATAGATTTTGTTCTCCTTTTTCCAGTTCCTGAATGGCTTGATGGAGTAAATAATTCCTTAAAATGAAGCGTGGATTGCTAGTCCTCATTATCTCTTGTGAAACTTCAGGTGAAATTTGGTTCTCCTTGATTCTTTGTATATAAGAATTTGTTATTTTATGTAAACTTTGTTGTGAGGCTCGATCTGGAATGTCGTAAAATGAAGGTGAAAAGTGTGCTGTAACAGCTTCTTCAGAAGCCTCAGTGAGTGGTAGGGTCATTAACAATTGGTAGAAGATTGTGAAGTCAGCTTTGAGCATTGTTAGGGTTTTTTCGACGTCTTCAATCAGTACTTGATCATTTTTTCTGAACTCATCCAGGCCAAGTTTACCGGCCATCATGATATGGTATTTATCGAAATAAATAGTCTTGTATTTTTCCAGTGCGACGGAGAGTTCGCTGGTGTCTTCAATCAACGGAGCGATAGCACTCGCCAGGCAACCTAAGTTCCAGTAGCCGATGGATGGTTGACGGCCATAAGCATATCTGCGACCAGGAAGATCTGTGGTATTTGGGGTGAATTCAGGATCGTACTGATCGAGAAAAGAGAATGGCCCGTAGTCAATAGTCAGTCCAAGGATCGACATGTTATCGGTATTCATCACGCCATGTACAAAACCAACTCTGATCCAATCTACCATTAAAGTTGCGGTTTTTTCTACAATTTCTTCGAACCATGCTATGGTTTTGTTTTCACCAGTTAAGTGAGGGGAGAACTTATCTATTGTCCATGAAGTTAATTTTTGCAGTTGTGATGTTTCTTGTCTTGCAGCGAGCATTTCAAAATTCCCAAAACGAAGAAAACTTGGGGCTGTACGCATGACGATTGCTCCTTTTTCATAAGCACTACGTCCATCGTAAAAAAGATCACGCATTACCTGATCTCCAGTAGATACCAATGCCAGGGCCCTTGTTGTAGGTACACCAAGGAAAAACATGGCTTCACTCATTAGGTATTCACGTACTGATGATCTAAGAACTGCCCTGCCGTCCCCTCTGCGCGAATAAGGGGTTGGACCTGCTCCTTTGAGCTGAAGTTCATAAGTGGATTCATTTTCGCTAGTCCATTCTCCAAGAGTGATTGCGCGTCCGTCTCCCAGTTGTCCTGCCCAGTTTCCAAACTGATGACCTGCATAACAGGCTGCATAAGGTTGCATAGAAGGGGTAACCAGGTTACCTCCAAGAATAGATACATCTTTTTCATTGGGCTGGCTAATATGGAGTTCTGCAGCCAGTTTATCAGACCAGGCTAACAGTTCAGGGGCTTTAACATGGGTAGGGGTGGCTTTACTGTATAAAACACCTGGAGTTTGACGGGGTTGAAGATTACCGCTGTTGTCACCATCAAACGTAGTCACAAACTCATTTTTGAAGGTCTTTGTACTTAAGTTTTCCATGCTGATTTTCGTCCTGTTTTGAAAGACAAAGATAGGCCGATTTTGTGGCTAAAAAGTTTTAATACTGTAAAAACGCTAGTTATTTAGGTTTTTTTTGTAAATTAAAGAAGTGGTTTTAATCACTAACTAGAAAACAACTTTAACTTTAAATATTATTAACCTCTTAATGATGTAAAAATGATGTGTTTAATTTCTAATAGAAGATGAAATTATCTTTTATTGAAAATGAATGGAATGAATGGTAACATAAGGTTGTGAGTATTCTTTTAAGAGAGTATTTTTAGATCTTTATAAGATTAAATTAATTAATTCGTAAGATGAACAGGGCTTCTAATCACAAAATTCTGGCAATTCCCCATGGTGACAAAAGCCTGGGTCAGAAGGAGTGTTTTGAAGTTGAAATTGTGAGGGCGTTGAAAAAGCAAAGCGAATCTTCTTTTAATCGATTATATCTGAACTATGCCTCTATGCTTCTTGGAGTTATCCTGAAATTTGTGCCATCAAGGGAGAACGCAGAGGATATTCTGCAGGAAACTTTTATCAAAATCTGGAAATCTATTGATCAGTATGATGCTGAGAAAGGTAGGTTATTTACCTGGATGGCTTGTTTAGCCCGTAATACCGCAAAAGATTACCTCAAGGGGAAAAATTTTGCTAAGAGTATCAAAAATGATGATATCGATAGTGTATATGCCAAAGTTAATGACTTCCATTATTTCCGTTATAATACGGATACGATTGGTGTGCGTGACCTGGTAACCTTATTGTCAGAGTCCCAGAAACAAATTCTTGATTTGGTCTATTTCCAGGGCTATACGCAGTTAGAGGCATCAGATGAGCTGCATATCCCTTTAGGTACTGTGAAATCAAAGATCAGGCTTGCGGTAAAAGAGTTGCGCTGTTATTTTGTATAGTTTTTTGTTTAACGAAAAACTTCGATCTCTGCGATTCGCAAGAGGCTATTTTCCTTGTTTTCAGTTTTAGCTGGCGGGACGGTTTGCCTTGCAACTAGTTTTAAATATCTTGCTGTAGTCTTTTGAACCAATGAAATACGCTGTAGAATTGGATTGGCTTTAATATTTGAAAATTCACCAGTAGCGATGGTGCTCCATTTTTTACCATCCTCACTGCTTAAAAGCTCATATTTTTCAATAGCTCCTGCGGCTGTTCCATCCTGCGCCGGCAGATACCCAACTGCTGAAAAGACAAGTGGCTTGGAAAAATCAAGTGCTATAAAATTACTGGTTTTGGTCTCAAAAAATGTGGATGCATTATTGTCTATTGCATTTTTTGGTGCTGATTCTGTTATGGTTGAGGTGCTTACTGCTTTCCAATTGGTTTTAGAGTAAGTATTTGCTGTGTTTTCAGTCTCTGCAGATTTGATTTCCGGTTCCAGATAAAGCCCTATTTCACTCAAAGCGATAGCGACCGGTGCATAGACACGGATGCGTAGTCTCTTCGTAGTTTCAGCTTGTGGGAGACGAATAATCCGGTTTGAACCGATGCTGGTTGCTTTGGCGAGTTCTTTCCATTTGTTATTGCTGAATATGTCGATGCCAACACTGTCTATCCTTTGTCCAAGTTTAATATTCTCACGGAGCTGGATAATACTGAAGTGTACGGTTTTTTTGAAATCAAGCTGTGCGGTGGCATGGTGAACAGCATCGTCCGTGGCCCAATAACTGTATCTGCTGGCATCGGTTAGGTTATTGGGTCCGAATGATGCTTGTTGTTTATTTCTTACGTTAGAAACGCTTATTTTGGCTTCTTTTGCAAGATTATGTGCGAATACTTGTTTGATTAGTTTACCGAATGCAGTCAGGGTGTTTACATCCTTCGGGTGTAGAATTCCTTCTGTAGTAGGTGAAAGACCAAGATCTAAAGCTCCGCCATGTCCGACTGATTTGCAATAGATGTTAAATAGTTCAGCTACAGTTTTCACCTGGCCATCCTGATCGGCATGATAAAACCATCCCGGGCGTAGAGATACGTCTCCTTCAAATGGAATCCATTGTTTGCCTCCTCTGGTGCCACTGCCTAGATTTGAATCATCCATGAAACCGGGCATTGCAGGTTTATCTTCGTTCCCTTTGATCGTGATGGTTGACCAGCTTGTTTCTGGTGAAATGCCTTTTTCATTGCCCACCCAACGTACGTCCAGGCCAATATCACTAAAAATACTGGCATTTGGCTGTAGTTCCCTGGTGATTTCCCAAGTGTTCATCCAGTCGTAATAACTGGACTGATCTACCTTTCTTTTTTCATTTTTACCACCATAATACCCGTCTCCGCCATTTGCACCATCATGCCAGCTCATAAAGAGTTCGCCGTAATTGCTATACAATTCTTTCAGCTGGTTTCTATATATGGTCAGGTAGGCTGGCGTACCGTAATTCGGGTTATTCCTATCCCAAGGCGAGCAGTAAATTCCAAATTTCATCCCTTGCTGACTTGCTGCCTGCTGAAATTCTCTGACCATATCTCCTTTACCATCTTTCCAGGGGCTTTCGCTAATGTTATAAGCAGCAGTTTTAGTGGGCCAAAGGGCAAAACCATCATGATGTTTAGTTACAAATATAATTCCCTTGAAGCCTCCTGATTTAGCAGCGCTAACAATTTGAAGGGCATTAAATTTCTTTGGGTTAAAGAGGGAAGGAGCTGCATCTCCATAACCCCATTCTTTATTTTGAAAGGTGGTTGGGGTAAAATGAACCAGGCAATACATTTCTGTTTCATGCCATTTAAGCTGTCTTTCTGAAGGGATGGCGCCGTATGGCTGAGGAGCATCATTTAAATGCTGAGCATAGGCACCTGTTGAAAATAGTAGAATTGATAAAAATGAAAGATGCTGCCTGGTAAATAACCTCATAGTATGAAAATTGATAAAATAACAGCTGTAAAATACAGTTTTTTCTGTTTGGCTCAACTGTTTTATGAAAATCAATGGCCTGTTATTCTGTAAATAATCTGCTACAATTTTGTGCTGGCCATGGGGTTAATCCTTAGCTTCTTTAATGAATTTACCAGTATGGTCAAATATCAGGTCTTTACCTTTGATTGCAGCTTCATAATTAACTTCCCCATTGCTTTTGGTAATCTTAGCACCTTCTTTAATCGTATTCCCTTTATAGTGTGTTTTTACATATTGTTTGACTGGGTCTGGAAGTGATGAAGCACTTATTTCTACTTCTGATTCAGTTTTTACACCGGCAGGGGTATAAAGCGCTGATTTTTTTTGCTTGTTTTCGATAAAGCCAGCTTCAAAAGCTCCTTTTTCCTTTTCCCAGACTGGTTTTACGTTGGGGTGTTCTTTTGCAAATGCAGCAGTTACTGCAAGGGGAGTTTGAACACTGGTTTTAGTTTGTGCATTCAGGGCTGATGTAGCTCCTGCGATGGTAAAAATGGCTAGGATTGCGATTGAATTTTTCATCTGATTATATGGTTTAATTAAAGCTACAAATCAATACTGAAGAGAATCTGTATTGATTTGGGATCCCGGTTACTTTTATTTATCATCACAGTGTCAGTTTTATGTTAAAATAGAATAGTGAATAATCCTTTTTATTTTAGCAAAGTCATATTACCAAATTGATTCATTTGGATATGAAAACTTCAAATTTTAAATCGTTACTAATTGTAACTGTTATACTCATATTTAGTGGCTTTACAACAAGTGCTTTTGCTCAAAGAGGACGTGGTGGAGGCGGGGGTGGCCGGTCTTTTCATGGCCCCTCAGTAGGTTCTTTTGGCGGCAGAGGTTCAGTGCATACCGGCGTTCGTGCCGGTTATCACTATCGTCCGGTTGGTTGGGGTTATAGAAGACCATATTATTCATACCGCAGTTTTTACAGACCTTATCTTGGTTTTGGTATTAGCGTGTTACCTTTTGGCTATTATCCGTTCTTTTATGGGGCAGATCAGTTTTATTACTCTGGAGGATTGTTTTATAGACAGTATGATGATCAGTATAAAGTGGTTGTGCCTCCAATAGGTGCTGAGGTACCTAATCTTCCTTCTGATGCGGAGTCGGTTGTTATTAACGGACAGACTTATTATGAGTACAAAGGAGTGTATTATAGTGAGCAGAAAGATGCGGATGGAAAAACTACTTATATCGTTGCCGGTAAAGATGGGGTATTGAATACTGATAATAACGGAAATGATAATAATGCAGATAATGGCCCTCAGATTGGTGATGTAGTGAGTCAGCTGCCTGAAGGTTATAAAGAGGTAATGGTTAAGGGAAGTAAATACTATGTTTCTGATTACGGAGTTTATTACGAACAGATTTTTGACGGTGGAAAGGTTTCTTATAAAGTGATAGGAAAATAATTCTGAATCAGATCATGGAGGAGTGGGGGATGCTTGATTAATTTTTCATGCCCTGCTCCTTTGTAATTTACTGAATTTATCCATGGCCTGTCTTTTAAAAAGGAATAGAGATAGGTGGAATCTACTACTCTATCATCTCCATCAAAGGCTATCCAGTGGTTTACATTTTGATCATAATTGTAATAAGTATCCAGATCATAATCAGAAACTGGTCTGTTAAACGTGGCTTGAAAAGAAGTGAAAAAATCGTTCTGAATAGCTTCCGGGATATTGACGCTGTTCATCATGTTGCTGAACAGGGCTTTTAATTTAATAACCGGGGCGATACTTATTAATAAGTCAGGTTTGATATCTGCTTGTTGAAGGGCAATCGCGTTTGCCATTGCGCCTAAAGAATGTCCAATGACAATGGACGGCTTGCCATATTGTTTGATAATCTCTTTAATAGAATCAATATAAAGTATCAAATTTGATAGTTCCGCGGGTGAACTGCCATTTCCTGGTGCATCGAAAGCGATAATTTCGACATCCTCTAATTGCATCAGTTCTTCAATAACCGCCGAGAAATCAGCAGCCTTGGAGCTCCATCCATGGGTCAGCAAAATTTTCCGGCTGCCTTTACCCCATTTGAATCCGTTAAAACTGAGCTGTTTTTTAGTGAAATAGGTGTCGGTAACGGTGAGTTGAAAAGAGGTGGCCTTTTTTAATAATTCCTCTTGAGCTAACCTTAAAGGAATTTTTGGCGCATAGCAAATTAATTTCCAGAGCAAATCGTCAACTGTAGAACTATCCATTTGGCTGAGATCTTTTGCTTGCTGATAGATTTGGCGGTAGTATTTCATCTTGAATTTATTGAATGGGGCAATATAAGAGTTCTGTTTCATGTGCTTTTCAAAAGAATGTCAAAATTGAGGTAAACTGCTACCTTTGCAGCAATGGAATATTTCAAAAAACTGCTCGATTTACTTAAAACAGAACGTGAAGAAGATGAAAATGCTTATCTTAAATTAACTAAGTCTTCTTCTGTTGCAGATCGGCGGTCGAATGGTTTAACATGGTATCCAATTGCTATAAGAGGTTCAGAAATGAGCCGTGGTGATTATCTGACAGTAGAAATGGAAAGAACTTCTCATCAGGATATCAGCCATCAGCTTAGGTTTGGGGCATCGGTGGTAATCTTTTCTAATCATGATCCGAAAGTTGATCGGGTAGAAGGTGTTGTGTCTCATCAATCTGGTAATAAAATCAAAGTTACTTTACGTACAGATGAACTTCCTGACTGGTCGCGTGATGGGAAATTGGGAATTGATGTGCTTTTTGATAACAATAGTTACGATGAGATGCAGCATGCACTAAAGACTGCTGCATCGCCTTTTGAGAAGGAAGAGGATGGACGGATCGTCAGAATTCTGATGGGAGATTTGTCTCCATCATTCAATAACCAGGATTATAAGTATACAATTCCTTCGCTGAATACTGTTCAACAGGATGCGGTAAACAAAATTCTGTCAGCTGCTGATCTGGCAATTGTGCACGGCCCTCCTGGGACTGGTAAAACGACGACGCTGGTTCAGGCAATTAAAGCACTGATTAAACAGGATCATCAACAGATTCTAGTGGTTGCACCCAGCAATACGGCGGTTGATTTATTGAGTGAAAAATTGGCAGATGAGGGGTTGAACATATTGCGTGTAGGAAACCCGGCGAGGGTTTCTGAAAGATTGACGGCTTTGACACTGGATAGCAAAATGGCTGAGCATAGTAGCATGAAGGAGATGAAAAGTCTTAAAAAACAGGCCAATGAGTACAAAAATCTTGCGCACAAGTATAAACGGAATTTTGGTAAGGCTGAACAAGAACAGCGTAAAGCACTTTTTAGTGAGGCACATAAAATCATGAAGGAGGTGGGCAATACGGAGCAATATATTATTGATGACCTGATTGCAAAAGCTCAGGTAATTACTGCGACTTTAGTTGGGTCTAATCATTATACGGTTAGAAATAGAAAGTTTCATACCGTAGTAATCGATGAGGCGGGACAGGCACTTGAGCCGGCTTGCTGGATACCTGTATTGAAGGCTAAAAAAGTGATTTTTGCAGGTGATCATTGCCAGTTATCACCGACTATCAAGTCGAATGTGGCTGCGAGAAATGGATTGAGTACGACTTTGCTGGAAAAATGTGTGGCTTTATATCCGGATGCGGTTGTGCTTTTAGAGGAACAATACCGGATGCATGAGCAGATTATGGGGTATTCTTCGAAGGTTTTTTATGCGGATAAAATGAGAGCGAATGTTTCAGTTGCGACTCGTGTTTTAATGGACGGAGAAGCTCCGCTCGAGTTTATTGATACTGCGGGTTGTGGTTTTGAGGAGAAAACTGAGGGGACGAGCACAACGAATCCGGAGGAAGGTGAGTTTCTAATTAAACATCTGACGCAATTAGTGGAGAGGGTGGTAGCAGGAGGGGTAGCTTTGACCGATTTTCCAACGATAGCGGTGATATCACCTTATAAACAACAGGTTTATTTGTTGAAAGACCTGCTATTAAATTCTCCGGAATTACAGGTTTATGCAGATAAGATATCAGTTAATACTATTGATAGTTTTCAGGGACAGGAAAGGGATGTGGTATATATAGGTCTGACCAGAAGCAATGATGATGGGATAATTGGCTTTCTTGCTGATGTGAGACGGATGAATGTGGCGATTACACGAGCTAAGAAGAAGTTAGTGGTGGTCGGAGATAGTGCGACGCTGTCAAGGTCTGAGTTTTACCTTGATTTTATAGGATATGTTGAGGGAGTTGGGGGATACCATAGTGCGTGGGAATATTAAGGCTATCCACACTCAGAGGTGGCTGGGGATAGATAGTTTAATGCTTAGCATGTTCTGATCTATAATGGTTGTAGTCTAGATTAGGGGCCTTTTGAAGTCCCAGACTCTGTGCCATAATCACCATCTGTCCGCGATGATAAGTGGAATGATTCATGCAATGATGAATGATCTCTGCTACTGGACGCATGTCTTTTATCCAGGGTGTGTCTATTTTGCAATAGGTTCCCATTGCACTTTCATTCAGACTATCGACATAGGTTGAAAATTCTGTATATTTTTTTATTAAACCACTGAAAACTTCATCTGTACCACAATCAGGTAGCTTTGTAAAGGTGGTGGTCTGTAGAACTGCCAACCAAAAGGTATCGGTTTCCCAAAGATGAAGTATAGTTTCTCTTAGTGTACTGAATCCCGTTTGCATAGGTGGCTCCAGTAGATGAGCAGAGGTTGATTCTAACCATTTTACCAGCTCACCATTTGCCCATAAATTGAACCCGGTGTAGTCTTTCATTAAATATTCTAAATTCATTTTTTTCATTTCGACTACAAAAGTAGAGGATGTCTGAAGTGGGAAATAGATGAAAACCGACAGTTTATAAGGTAAAATAGATTTTCTTACTCTGGGTAAATTTGGTTACTTATAAAGTATTAGTTTGGAGAGTAACTGATCATCTCTACCTATTATCTTTTTTGGGGTACAGCCAGAAAATTCTTTGATGAAATGAGATTGATCGGCATAATTAAACTTAAATACAATGTCATTCAGGTTCTTGTGAATGCCAGATCGTATTTCGTGAATAGCAGATTGAAACCTGGTGATCCTGATCAGTGTTTTTGGAGGTATTCCGATTAAATTTCCTTTCTAGCTGCCTTTCTGATATTTGAAAGTGTCTTTGAAGTTGATTAAGATTGAAATTTCCCATTTTGATGTTATTGATACAGCTTTTAACTGTCAAATCGGTCTTGCTTTTTGTATTGATGTAAGATAGGTCTGATAATCCATCAGGTAAAACTAATTACCTAACCTGACATATCAATGATACCTTTTCATTTTGAACAAAAAAATAGATACGTATCTTTAAAAAATCTTAGAGTCTGTCTGGAATTTATCTGATAAATTTTAAACAGGCTCTTTTTAGTCTAACCTCTAATCAACATTACGTTTATTCACAAATGAATAGAATTGAAAATTATGTAGCAGTATTTTCTGATAGAATTATCAGTGCGTTACCCAACTTAATTCTTGCTGTAGTTACCCTTTTGGGAGGGATATGGCTAATCAAGTGGTTTCTGGGTTTTATTCATCGCAGATTCCGGCGCAACACTGTAGATGTTTCCCTAAGTGAATTCCTGATTAGTATTATCAGGGTTATCCTTTATATCCTGCTGATTATTTCCTGTGCTTCGATGATCGGGATACAAACCAGTTCGTTTGTAGCAGTTTTAGGGGCAGGAGGACTTGCGGTTGGCCTGGCTTTACAGGGCAGCCTTTCCAATTTTGCAGGGGGGGTACTGATTTTACTTTTTAAGCCTTTCAAAGTTGGTCATTTTATTAGTTCAGCTAATAATGTTTCCGGCACGGTATTAAAGATCGATATCTTATATACGACTTTGAAGGCTGGTAATGGTACAACGATTTATGCACCAAATGGCCCGCTGGCAAATGCCGTAATCAATAATACTTCTGATAATGAAATAAGACAGGCTGAATATAAGATCAGCATTTCTTTTGAGACTAACATAGATACTGCGCGTAAGGTGATACTGGCTGTTTTAGAAAGTGATGAACTCATTCTTAATGATCCTAAGCCAGTTGTACTGGTTTCTTCGCTAGAAGATAACGCTGTTGTATTGTTAGTAAGGGCATGGGCTGCCAATGGGAATTTCTGGCCTGTTTATCATGCTAATTATCAAAAAATAAAAGAAGCGCTGGAAAAGAATCAAATTATTTTATCAAAAAAGGTTGAGTTATATGTGATGAGTAATCGCGTATCTTAAACATTTAAAATCCATCTATAATGAACGAAGAATTTTATCTTCATATCTACAACAAACAAAGCCAGATTGAGGCTATTCCCTCTAATTTGGAGATTGCAGAATGGGCTGTAAGCTTATTGAATTTAGTTTATCCTGAACGTTTAACTAATCCTAGCTATTCGCTGGAAGAAATTAAGGGCTATTTCATCCATTCTGAGCAGGAATTACTGAATATTCTGAAAGCGACAAAAGCTTGTAAGTTTTGTAATCATCAGGTAATCGCAGAAACTTTTTATAACGAACTGCCCGAATTATTCCGTCAGATGAATACGGATATCACGGCTACTTTAAGCGGTGATCCGGCAGCAAAAAGCGAATTTGAGATTATCAGAACTTATCCTGGATTTCTGGCTATATCTATCTATAGGATTGCACATAAATTACTGAAACTGGGTATTCCCCTAATTCCAAGGGTATTGACTGAATATGCACATTCGGCAACCGGGATTGATATTCACCCTGGCGCTGAAATTGGTGAGTATTTATTCATTGATCATGGTACTGGTTTGGTGATTGGGGAAACAACGAAAATCGGAGATCATGTGAAGTTATATCAGGGGGTTACGCTAGGGGCATTAAGTGTAGAGAAGTTTATGGCTAATACCAAAAGACATCCTACAATTGGTGATCATGTGATCATTTATTCGGGAGCCACAATTTTAGGTGGTGATACTTTAATTGGTGAACATAGTGTAATCGGCGGAAATGTATGGCTGACCAAAAGCGTTCCACCAAATTCGACAGTATATCATCAGTCTGCAATGAAAGTTATAGAAACAAAAAACAAAGTTTAAAAATGGGAACATTAATAGATTGCATCGGAAATACCCCATTGGTAGAAATCGCGAAGCTAAATCCTAATCCTGCTGTCCGGATTTTCGCTAAACTGGAAGGTAATAATCCTGGTGGAAGTGTGAAAGACAGGGCTGCTTTAAATATGATTCGCAGTGCGATGGAACGTGGAGAAGTAAATAAGGAGACGAAATTAGTGGAAGCTACGAGTGGAAATACGGGAATTGCACTAGCAATGATTGCTGCTATTTATGGGTTGGAAATTGAATTGGTGATGCCTTCAAACTCTACGAGAGAGCGGACTTTGACCATGGAAGCTTTCGGAGCAAAAGTTACTTTGCTGGATTCTATAGAAAAATGCAGAGATTATGCAGATGAAAAAGGGGTTAAGCCTGGGTATTTCCTGCTGAATCAATTCGCAAATCCTGATAATTACTTGGCGCATTATAAAACCACAGGACCTGAAATATGGAAAGATACGGAGCATCAAATCACTCATTTTGTGAGTTCAATGGGTACTACAGGGAGTATAATGGGTAATTCTATGTATTTAAAGGAGCAGAATCCGGAAATTCAGATTGTGGGTTGTCAGCCTACTGAAGAATCTTCAATTCCTGGGATCAGAAGATGGCCGAAAGAATATCTGCCTAAAATATTTGATGCATCCAGAGTTGACAGGGTAATGGATGTTTCACAGGATGAAGCTTCGGAATGTACCAGGCAACTGGCAAAATCTGAAGGTATTTTTGCCGGAATGAGTAGTGGAGGTGCTTTAGCATGTTCGCTTAAACTAGCTGCTGAATTGAGTTCAGGTGTAATCGTTTTTATAGCCTGCGACAGAGGGGACCGGTACTTAAGCAGCGATTTGTTCTTAGATAAATAAGGTTCCTGGTTTATTGAAAATCAAAAAGGTATTTATTCAAAAAAGCCTCAACTTGAAGTGCCCCAATAAGTGTCTAACTTTTTTGGGGCACTTCAAGTTGAGGCTTTTTTGATAAGTTAACCTAATTATTATTGTGCGTCTACTACAGCAATTGTAATCATATTTACAATTTCTCTAACAGAACTATCCATTTGTAAAACGTGTACTGGTTTATTAAGTCCAAGAAGTATAGGGCCTACAGCTTCTACGTTTCCTAATTCCTGTAATAATTTATAGGCAACGTTTCCAGATTCTAAGTTTGGAAAGATCAGTGTATTTGCCGGAACTCCTTTTAAGCTGGAGAACGGGTAATTACTTTGCAGCAATTCTGCATTCATCGCAAAGTTGGCCTGCATTTCTCCATCAACAATCATGTCTGGATATTTCTGTTTCAACAAGGCGGTCGCTATCCTCATTTTTTCAGGAACCGGACCACTGTTTGAACCGAAGTTAGAGTAAGATAACAGGGCAATCCTTGGCGTGATGTTGAACCCTTTGACAGTTTCATTAATCATTGCTGTGATATCGACCATGTCTTGTGCTGAAGGATCAGGGTTTACAGTCGTATCTCCTAAAAATACAGGACCTTTTTTAGTCAGCATCATATACATCCCCGCGATTTTTTTAACGCCTGGTTTTGTGCCGATAACCTGTAATGCAGGTTTTAAAGTCGATTTGTAGTTTTTGGTTAATCCAGAGATCAATGCATCTGCCTGTCCGAATTCTACCATGCTTGCACCGTAATAGTTACGGTCACGCACTAGTTTTTTTGCTTCGTATAAGGTAATTCCACGTCTTTGACGTCTTAGGTATAAATGTTCTGCAAATTTATCAGACTCTTCTGTTCCCTGCCATGGATCAATAATTTCAACGTCGCCGAATTCAATTCCATGTTCCAGGATGATTTTCTGGATTCTGGCTACATTACCTAATAAAATGGGGGTTGCGATACCTTCGTCTTTAACGATTTGTGCTGCTTTTAATATTTTATAATTATCAGCTTCCGCAAATACCACACGTTTAGGGGCAGATTTTGCTTTGTTTGCAAGATTTCTTAAGATTTTATCATCAGCACCTAATCTGATTTGTAACTCTTCCTGATATGCATTCCAATCGGTAATTTGTTTGCGGGCAACGCCAGATTCCATCGCTGCTTTGGCAACAGCAGTAGATACAATACAGATTAATCTTGAATCGATTGGTTTTGGAATGATATAGTCTTTACCAAATTTCAGGTTTTTCGCTTTATAAGCAAGGTTAACGATTTCTGGGACAGGAAGCTTAGTCAATTCGGCAATCGCTTTTACTGCAGCAATCTTCATCTCTTCATTAATCGATGTAGCACGTACATCAAGGGCACCTCTAAAGATATATGGAAATCCTAATACGTTGTTAACCTGGTTAGGGAAATCGGAACGCCCGGTTGCCATAATGATATCTTTACGGCTATTAATGGCCAGGTCGTAAGCAATTTCAGGATCAGGATTAGCTAATGCAAATACGATTGGGTTTTTAGCCATGGACTGCACCATTTCTACTGATACTACATTTGCTGCCGAAAGACCTAAAAATACATCTGCACCTTTCATTGCTTCAGCTAATGTGCTGATGTCTTTTCTTGGTGTGGCAAACTCCATACGCATTGGATCAAGGTCGGTACGGTCCATATTAACGATGCCATCCTTATCGAATACCAGCATGTTTTCCTTTTTGACACCTAATTTAAGGTATAGTTTGATACATGATACTGCCGCTGCACCAGCTCCACTAACAACAAGTTTTATTTTATCTATTTTTTTGTGTTGTAATTCACATGCATTCAGCAATGCTGCACTCGTAATGATTGCTGTTCCATGCTGATCATCGTGCATTACAGGGATATTCATTTCTTCTTTTAAACGACGCTCGATTTCAAAACACATCGGCGCTGCTATATCTTCCAGGTTTACACCCCCAAAGGTTGGTTCTAATGCTTTAACTACGTTTACAAATTCATCAGCGGTAGTTGCATTGATTTCTAAATCGAAAACGTCTATGTCTGCAAAGATTTTGAATAACAATCCTTTACCTTCCATTACTGGTTTACTTGCTGCCGGACCGATGTTTCCTAAACCTAACACAGCGGTTCCATTACTGATTACGGCTACTAAATTCCCTTTAGCGGTATATTTATATACGTCTTCAGGGTTTCTGTATATTTCCATACAGGGTTCCGCTACTCCAGGTGAATAGGCAAGTGCTAAATCTCTTTGTGAATTTGTTGGCTTGGAAGGTACGACTTCAATCTTACCTGGCCGACCATCCGAGTGATAATCTAATGCGTCCTGTTTGCGGTTTGTTGCTTTGTTCATCTTTGTGTGTATCCTTGATCTTTGTTTTGCCAGAGGAGTAGATTACTCCAATAGCCAATAAGTGGTCGAAAGTAGGTATATGTTTAAAATAATACTAGAAAATAATGGGGAATTTACCGGAAAGTGACCGTTAGATGTAAGATATTTTTATATAGTAGCTGATTTGTAAAAAATCAAACGTACTTTCACAAGAAAATCTAATCGCAGTCTATGGCATTTTTGAGTATAGTATTAGATCCTCCTTCTTATGGATGGGCCGATGCTAATGGTGATTTATCGAAGCCGACGGCTGGACAGTTGTTGAAAGAATTCTTTAAAAGGCTTAATATTTTTAGAACTAAAAAAAACTGGCTGCCATTAATGAGCTGGACAAAGGTCATTGTAACAATTCCATTCCTTTACTTTTTCATCTTTGAATATTTTAGCTGGAGCTTGTTGATTGTTGCCTTCTTATATAGTATGATTATCATGGGTACGCATGGAACTATATGGCATCACCGGTTTTGTACACACAATGCTTATACTTTTAGTAATAGATTCTGGCGGTTTTTTACACAGAACCTGACTATATCTATGATTCCTGAAGAAATTTATGTGGTTTCACACCATGTACATCATGCAAAATCTGATGCTCCGGGTGATCCTTATAATGCTTCAGGTGGATTTTTATATTGCTTTCTTGCGGATGTAAATCATCAGCCGATTGCGAAAGATTTAACTGAAAGAAATTATCATCGTGCAGCAAGGCTGATGAAACATACAGGGGTTCAGCCAAATACGTACGAACAATATCTAAAGTGGGGGTCTATTGCAAACCCGGCAAGAACAGTGCTGGCCTGGTTACTGAACTGGTCATTCTGGTATCTGGTCTTATTTCTGATTGGTGGTCATGGATTGGCTTGTACTGTATTTGGTGCAGCTGGTATCTGGGCTGTAGGTGTGAGAACTTTCAATTATGAAGGACACGGCAAGGGAAAAGATATGCGTAGAGATAATTATGATTTCTCAAGGGAGGATATGTCTATCAACCAGCTTTGGCCAGGGATTGTTGCCGGTGAATGGCATAATAATCATCATTTGTATCCAAAAAGTGCAAGAACAGGATTCCTGCCTCACCAGGTGGATATTGCCTGGTACTATATACGTTTTATGTATGCATTAGGAACGGTGAAGTCATTCAAAGATTCCAAGACAGATTTTCTAGAAATACACTATAATAAGGTGGTAATGATGGAAGATGAAGAAGTTCTTCTTTTAAAGGAAGAGAGATTACTGGTTTTACAAAAGGATAAAGGCTAAATTATATCCAAACAATTTATAGTAATTTTAATGTATTCTAAAGACGAGGCTTCAAAACTGAAACAGGCCTTCTGGACGGCTTTTGGCCAGTATATTGCACCTCAGCTATCTGCAGAGGGATTGAAAATTAACTGGATAAATTACAGGACAGGAATCAAACACCTGCATTTCAAATTATACGCGGATAATCAGTCTGCTTTTATCGCAATTGAACTTTCGCATCCGGATACCGGGGTTCAGGAACTGTTATTTGAACAGTTTAAGGAGTTCAGGAATATTCTGAAAACTTATTTAAATGAGGATTGGGAATGGCAGATGAACATACTGGATGAAAATTATAAAACTGTAAGCAGAATTTATAAACCTTTAAGTGAGGTCAGTATTTTTAAGGAAGAAGACTGGCCAAAACTGATTTCTTTTTTGAAACCAAGGATTATCGCTCTTGATGAATTCTGGTGTGATGCTTCTCCCAGTTTTGAACTGTTTAAATAATATTACATATACAGTTTAAATCATTTGATACATTTGATCTTTGTTAGCAGTTAGGCTGACCATGTTTTTTATTAATAAAGGTATATGTACGATATTTGTTGTATAGGCCATATTACGCTGGACAGAGTGGTCACGCCCACAACGGAAAAGCATATGGCAGGAGGAACGTCATTTTATTTCTCAAATGCTATCCGTAAGATGGGAGTGAATTATGGTCTTGTAACGGCTGTAGGGCAAAGTGAAATGGAATTCGTACGGGATTTACGTGCAAAGGGTACAGAGGTAAATGTCTTTCCAAGTGTAAAAACTGTTTATTTCGAGAATATTTATTCCGGGAATCTGGATCACCGGACTCAAAGGGTTTTACAAGAGGCAGATCCGTTTACGGTAGAACAGCTTCAAGCTATTGATGCTAAAATCTTTCATTTAGGGCCCTTGTTATCAAATGATATTTCTGTTGAGCTGATTAAGGATTTGGCAAGCCGGAGTAAGGTCTCGTTAGATGTCCAGGGTTATTTACGTGAAGTAAGAGGGCAAAGTGTCTGTGCTGTAGATTGGGCTGATAAAATGGAAGCTCTTCAGTATGTACATACTGTAAAAGCTGATGAGGCTGAGCTAGAGGTCTTAACCGGAGTAACTGGTATACCAGAAGGCGTAAAGATTTTAAATGACTGGGGAGTCCTGGAAATCGTGATTACAAGGGCTAGTTTAGGTTCTGTGATCTTTGCCGATGGTGTTTTTTATGATATTCCTGCATTCAGGCCTTCGGCCGAAGTTGATGCTACCGGATGTGGTGATACTTATATGGCAGGATATTTATATCAAAGGGTTAAAGGAGCAGGGATACAGCAGGCTGGTGAATTTGGTGCAGCAATGGCTAGCTTAAAAATGGAATCTTACGGACCTTTTGATGGTACTGAAAATGATATAATTCAATTATTAGTGGCTGATAAGGGCTAAACTAATTTCTTTCAATATCTATTTCCTGATTGGTGAGGCTGTTTTGTCGTTAATTCGTCATAGAAATGTTTTATTTGAAATATTTGATAGTGTAATTTGTACACTATATAAAAGTTTAATATATTTGTATCAGAAAATAAGCAATAAATATTTTCCGGATTAAGGATGAGTCAGTAGAATGACAGCAACACTGCCGGAATTTTAAAGAGAAAACCCGTTCATACAGGTTTATATTTGGTTAGAATAGGGATGTGTCTGGATGGAACAACCCTTTCTTTTTTTTAAGACCTTTTGTTGTTGTATTTCAATTAGTTACGTTTCGTAACATTCATTCGCATTTACTCGTTTTTGCAGTTTTTTGGCTAATTTTTTAGTTTATCATTGCTAGATTCATTGCTAAAATTTATCCTTTTTTATTCTTCAAAACCTCCTTAAATATTGTTTTTCGGCTATTTCCTGAGCTGATATCTTTGGAATTGGTTTAGTCGGTTTATCGACAGGAGTTGGGATTATATATTTTTGTAGTTCATTTATCTGATTTTGGATAACATCAACTGGTTTTAATTTAGCTGAAATAATAGACATATTGTCTTGTATAAGTCATCATTTGCGGATGGTGATGACTCTTAGAGCCTGTATAGCCTCGATAAGTTGAGCTAACAAATCATCCTTATACCATTTTGTCAGCCAATTTTTGTGCATCCATCGCGGCTTTGTATTGATAGATATACGTCAATGTAGTTACTTTCGGTGTTGTGAAGAATGAAAATTTTCACTTTCAGTTCAGTTTTTACCCACCCATAGAGAAAAAAATACATCGTTAATGTCGCATAACGACTTTAATTTTGGTAACTACCACCTGGGGCGAAACTGATTTAAAGAATTATACTATATGACTGATACAGAGCTAAAAGAACTGGATAGACTAATGGATCCAAATACACCTCAGGATTTGACAGATATCTTTAAGATCTATAAAGAGTTTCTTTTTAAAGTGATGATGAATCATAAGAATGAATCAAATACCTCTGTTCAGAATCGACAGGCTATATTATTGCTGCAAATGATGTTTTCAAAAATTGCAAACATTGAAAAGTTAGTAGAGGGAATAGAGTTTACATCATCAACAGGTGCACGTTTGAACAAAGTTACAGACCCCATACTGATATCATCATCTATAAGAGGGGTTTTTGAGTCCGTTGGGATGTTTAATATCGTGTATGTTAATCCAAAAACTGAAGATAAGAGATTAATCTTACATACTTTATGGGTTCTTGCAGGATTAAACTTTCGCCAAAGATTTAATTCAGTTACTAAATCCCTAGAGTTTTTGGAGAAGTCAAAGGCTGAAAAAGAAAAGATTGATAAGCTAACAAAAGATATTGAAGAGACTGATTTGTTTAAATCTTTAAAACCTAAAGATAAAGACAAAATTTATAACGCAATCAATGGAAAGCACTATTATATAATGTTTGTTGATAATGAAGTTAAGGGTTTAGGTGGATTTCAGGAATTAATAGATAATGCTGGGGTAGTAACCAATTCAATTGGACAATTGTACACCTATTATTCTTTAAGTTCGCATCCATCAAATGTTTCTGTTTTTCAATTTGGAGGAATGTTTGAGACAGATAATACAGACAACTTTGATAATGTAAACTTCAATTTAAGCAATGCTTTTAAGTTGGTAGGCGTTTTTATTGCTGATTATATTAAAGTTTTCCCTTTCGTATCAGTTATGTTAGAAAGTCAAAGTGAAATAGATAGAATTGTTATTAAATTAAATAATTCGATTATACGTGGTCGTGAAAATCTGATTCAATGACTGTAAGTTTACATAAACCCTTAATCAGATGGAGCTAGGGGGAATGTATTACCACCTTTTTTATTATTCACGGTTAACCGTGAAGTTTTAATGTAAAAATTAAAGTTATTTATTTAAATTTAAAGGCATAATTGTTGCTTCATAGTCTACATATAAAACATATTTCGTAAATTTTAATTAAATCATGGGTAAATCAGGTGGTTGGCGTATACAGGTGAAGCAGTCTACAAACTCTATCCAGGTTGATATTAGTCTTAACTTAGCAATATGTAACTCTACCATTAATAAAATTATTAACCTTAATCAATTGGGTAATGCTGTTGCCAAACAATTAAAGAATACGTATCAGGTAAGTTATCTAAAAGAAACCTGTAATTTTGAAATTGTTCGAAGTGGATTAGATAACTTTCCAAGTAGGAGTATGGCTTTACCAGTAAGGAAATTAGTCACTGTTTCTGTAAGAGTACAGGTTAGAATTATATCGAGAGCGAACCAAAAGACTGATAATGAGCATCTATTGAATATCGTACCTGATGCTGGGGAAATGGTTGGGGTATATGGGCGGGCTAACGATATCGGGGGGAATGCAGTCAAGCTAAATGTGATATTTGTGAGTAATATTATTAAAGGACTAGATCGCAATACAATCCCGCATGAATTTGGCCATACATTAGGTTTGCTCCACGTAAACTCACATTATGCTTATGGAAATGATCCTAGACAATATTTTCCTGTAAAAAAACAGCATACAAAAGACAGTACGAATGTGATGTTTAGTGGTGATAGCAGGTATATGCATGATGCGACCAGTACCGCAATTGTGCCTCGTCAGATTGATGTTATTATTGATAATTATAGATCTGGGAATTTAAATAAATAAAAATGAAGACTAAAATAATCCTAAGCTCAGTCGTAATTGTAATTTTCGTATTGTTGACATTAATCTTTTCTAAGAATGAGGCTAAAGTGGATGGGTATGATATGTATGGTTTTCCTTTCACCTTTTATAAATATACAGAGGGGAAGCTTAGTAATCCTTCTGTGTACGCCAAATTAGGATTCTATTTGAAATATTTTATTTATGACATAATAATTTTAATATTTTCAATTTTCATCGTCAATTATATTGCTGTTAAACTATTAAAATCAAAGTAGGAGTTATATAATTTCTAATTTGAGATTGAATTCTCATCTCCTAAATCAGTTCGAAAAAGGGAGGGTTGCACCTCTGTAATTCTTATCTCAGGATATTGATATAAGATCATAGTTTTCAGCTCTGTATGCTAATCAATGAAGCATTCATATTAGACATTGATAGCTTATCTTGGAATAGCAACAGAAATCTTCGCCTCTTTACCACCAAGGAAGTTCCTTAAGCCCCTTGCTAGTAATTTACCTTTATATTTTATTGTAATATCGCAATTGCAGTTTAAAATATATGTAATATCAATATTGTCTCCTGGAAGCACACTTTCTGTTTCAAATATAGTTTTATAGCTAGTCTTGGAACTTAGTATGCTTTTTTTTGTATTAAGATTAACAATATCTACTGTGTTTTCACCAGTCCTAAAAGAAGAAGTATTTAGATTCTCAGTTTGGAAGGTGTTAATTTCTACTTTTAATTTATCAGAATTTAAGTCGTCTTTTTTGCAACTGGAAAGAATAAATAATAGAGATATTGAGATGATGATCAGGCTTTTCATGTGTGTTTAATGTGTTTATTTATAAGATTTGTTGTACTGAGTACCCTTTTCTCAATATATAGACGTAAGATTATTGGAAACCCCTATTCTGATTTAGCTATAAATTTTCAAAAATCAGTTATACATGACGGCTTCGGGATCTTAAAGAGAAAACCCGTTAGTACAGGTTTATATTTGGCAGGTAGTTCTTTTGTTGTGGTAGGATTACCAATCTTGAAAAAAGGTTTATAACACCAGACGCATCAGCAGAGAAATCAATTACATTAAAATATTTGTTAAAGGCGTTTTCACAAGTTATATTTACTAGAATTCTATGGAATACTCAGCGTTATATGATTTTTTGAAATCCTAAACCGGACAAATATTTGACGATTCCTCAGATGTATTAGGTCTGCAAAAAGATCTCGGTATTTTTGGGGATGATTCAGTAGATCTTTTAATTGCATTTTCAGAGAAGTTTAAGGTGGATGTAAATGCATTTCCAATCAGCACTTATTTTGATCCTGAGGGTGATCAGATAACCAAATTTGTTACTAATCTCTTTATAAGGAGTCCTGGAAAATAATTGACTATAAGTGACCTGAAAAATGCGATCAATAAAGGTAAGTTGGTGGGCTAAATAAATTTTTATCTTGATACATTATGTACAAAACAACTTTTTTAACTTCATATAATGCTTAAAACAATAGACCTGTCTATTTTAGTTGTTGTAATATCTCTTCTGTATTGGATTTACTTAATAGATCCATTTACAAGAAGACCTTTAAGAAGAAATTATCTGAGGTTATTTAAAGACAAGATATATCTATATGCGAATCTGTTCCTGTCAATGCTTTTAGCGTTGACTAATATGCCCTTGGCAAGCATTCCACTGCTTTTTATCTTAATGGCACTGTTGATCAATAGCGTAACCTGGTATGCTTTTGAAAGAAACTTTGTTTTTGTCCACAGAGGAGACCTGGTAAAGAATAAGCTTTTTGATGTTATAGTTTCGATCTGTTTATTTATTATCCCTATTCCTGTGAGTGTTCTCATTCATATCGCAATTCTATACTTATAGAACGTACAAATCATATATAATCATTATGATTTAGAAACTAGGTAGTTAATTATCGATCTTAAAATCTGATTTCATGGATTTAACGACCAGAACTCCAATTAAGCCAATTAATACAACCATGATTCCTTCACCAGTAATCAAAATTGTGTTAGAGGAGGGGAACTCCGCATCTGTGAACTTAGTGAAGAATAGTAATAAAAGCAGCGCGATTTCTAAAATGGCTGTAACTAAGATGGCTTTTGATAGTTTTCCCATGATTAACCTCTATTTGGCATGTACAATTATATTTAATACTTATCTTTTTATCTGCACAGATCCATTGGTTTTTTAGGATGTTACCTACCCTAAGAGGTCCTGAACAGCTATTAGCTTTCTTAATAATAAGGATATAATATAATTTGTGCGATTTTATTACACGAACGGTGATTTGACCAATGTGAAATTAAAATATGTATGGAAATCTAATATTCTTTTTCGCAATATAGCCGAAAAAGGGCGCATGAGTTTGTATTCATGCTATCCCGTAACCACTGGTTGTCTGGCTAATTTAGGGATAAACGATAAGCTGTCTTAAATGATATTCCACATGGGCTACGTAATCATCAAATACGAAGGCTAATGTTACGGTAATTAAATGCATTGGAATTATTCTGGTCATAAGTGATTTTCGGAACATCCTCAAACTGGCCTCTTACTAAACGCTGATGATTAGTTACTGCACTATCAATCAGGTGTCCGATAATTTCTTTCTTACTCCATTTGTTAGCAGCTGGTTTAAAAGAAAATATATGATCATCAATTTCATTTAAAAGAGAGGGAATAATATCGCACAGATATTGAAGCCGTTGAATTGATTGCAGTGTCATATATTTTCTTTGTTCAGGCTATTTGTTTTATTCGGGTTATTTTTCCGGAGTATCTTTTTGAACTCCTTTTGCTTTTATTCTTTTTGCGCTTTTAAGGCTGTTGCTCAGCATCCACTCAATCTGACCATTAACACTACGAAATTCATCAGCAGCCCATTTCTCTATAGCCTTCATCGTTTCTGAATCAATCCTTAACGCAAATGATTTCTTTTCTGACATATTTACTGATTTAATGTCCCGGTATTGATAACCGGTTTTGTCTCACTATCACCACAAAGGACAACCATTAAATTGCTTACCATAGTTGCTTTTCTGTCGTCGTCAAACTCAATGATTTTCTTTTCGGAAAGAAGCCTAAGTGCACTTTCAACCATTCCTACAGCACCTTCTACAATTTTATGGCGGGCTGCAACTACTGCTGATGCCTGTTGTCTTCTTAACATCGAATGCGCAATTTCAGGAGCATAAGCTAAATAGCCAATTCTTGATTCTATGACTTCTATACCAGCGATTTCCAGTCTTTCTGCCAGTTCTTTTTCCAGGGCGATATTCACATCGTCGAAATTGGTGCTTAAAGTAATGGTGGCAGTTTCATCTTCGAAATGATCATAAGGAAAGGAGCCGGCAAGTCTTCTTACGGCAGAATCTGTTTGTATTTTGATGAAAGTCGTATAACTGTCTACCTCAAATGCGACTTTAAAGGTGTCTCTCACTCTCCAAACCAGAATTACACTAATCAGGATTGGATTTCCCATTTTATCATTTACTTTGATTTTCTCACTTTCAAAGTTTCTTGCACGAAGGGAATAGGTATGTCTGGTATAGAATGGGTTTATCCAAAAAATTCCATTTTGTTTAATACTTCCTTTATACTTTCCGAATAGTAAAAGGACTTTTGAACTATTCGGGCTGACAATGATGAGGCCCTTGCTTAGAATAATAAACACAGGAATGCAGGTTATAATTAAAAGAACCTGCTCAGTACTGACGGCATAAGCAAGTAAACCTGCGGTAATGATCAGAAGGAATATAACCAAATAACCGTTGAAGGGCGTAACAATTTTTTCTATTTTCATTTTTATATAGTATTTAAATGATATTAAATTGATATCATGAATTTAGTTATTAATTAAGCATAAATCCAAATATTTTGCTCATTATTTTTATCTTATTTATGTTGGATTTTATCTCAATTATCCCATTCCTGTTTTTTGATAATTTTCAGGTCATCCAAAATATTGATAGCAATAGATATCCCGGCTTTCTTAAAATCTGGTTTCTTATCCTGCGTCTGGATACAATTAGAAAAGTAATAAACGCGATCAGCTATCGTAATATAGCCTACATACCAGGAAACATATAAATCACCTTGTTTGCCATTTCCTGTCTTAGCTCTGATTACATAATTATTAGTTTGCTTAGCAATCATAATATTTTTTACAATATCCATTGTACGAGGGGAAAAGGGCAGTTTATTCCCCTGTAATTCCTTTAGGAAATTTATCTGCTGTATTGGCGAAATGCGAAGACCTCCCCATAACCAGAAACCATCTATTCCGCCGCTGATATCACCATTACCGTAATTTGCCTTTTGCAGCCAGAATTTCATTTTCTCATCACCGACAAGTTTCGCCAGCTCCTGGTAGAACCATACCGTTGAATTCTTAAATGCATTTTTCATATCTGTATCTGCATTCCATGCAGGTATCGGGCGCTCTTTTTTGTCCCATTTAAAAACGACGTTTTCATCTTTAACAGCGCCTGTTTCAAGTGCAATCAATGAATTGCAAATTTTGAAGGTTGATGCAGGCGTAAAAGCTGTGGTTGTTTGCAGCTGATTGTAATAAGTGTAATGGTCATTCTTCTGATCATACAAGATGAAGGAACCTTGTACCTGATATTCATCATAGAATTTTTTAAGATCACTACGATTATTCGTTTGACCATTTGATTTGGAGGAGATTAAGCAGAATACTGCCAGAAGTATTAAAAACTGTGTCCGTTTAATCATTTTATATCTAATTAAAATCCATTATATTGTCCAAGCCCCTTTTTAATCCTATAAAAGAATCCACTTTTCTGATAGCCAGCAGAGCGCCCTGTACATAAGGTTTTGCGCTACCTCCGGCTTCATGTTTAATAATCAGTTTCTCGTCGGTCATTCCAAAGATAGTTTCCAGAGAAATGATAAATCCAGGTAGTCTTACCGCGTGTACCTGCATTCCATTAATATCAGCGCCCCTGGTTCCTTTAACCCCCTTGGTCTCCTCAATGGGAATGGTTTTAACTGACTCTCTAACTTTAGATAGTCTATGTGCAAGTTCCAATGCACTTCCGCTTGGAGAATCTATCTTTTTATCACTGGCATAATCAATAATTTCCCATTGCGGCATAAACCTGGCTGCCATTTCTGCAAACTTATTTAACAGGACAACGCTAATCGCAAAATTCCCAACCGCCAGTACAGCTTGCTTTTTCTGTTCTGCAATTAATTTGATATCCTCATAATCTGCATCCGAAAGGCCGGATGTGCCAACTACAACGTTTACCCCCTTATGGATTGCGGTAATAATCTGATGTTTAGCGATATCTGGCTTTGTATAGTCAACCAGTACGTCACAAGGGATGGTTAATGCTTCTTCTATTGTTCCAAAAACCGGGATTTTCTGTTTAGAAGATAAGTTGAGTAATTCATTCAGATCTTTATTTGCATTTGTTCGCGAAACTGCTGAGACTAATTCCAGATCTTTTGTTGACACAATTCCTCTACAAAGTTCAGAGCCGGCCCAACCTGTAGCACCCGCAACACACACACGTATTTTTTTATTTGATGTCATATTTCTGTGATTAAACCTTATATCCGATATCAATTGATTTCAATTTTGATAATCTTCATGTTATTTATTTTCTTTACTATTACTTTGTTATCTTTAACTATTAATTGATGTTGATTTGGGAAGAAAATTAGCCTATCTAATCTAGCTGTTTTTTATGAATGACTTGATATTTCATTCAAAAATATGTTAGCTTTGATTTAGAGCCAGTTTAAAATTTATCTGATAAAATTGTTTATAGGTTATTTTAAACAGACTCTTAAACGCTAAACAAATTACATGAAGAAAATTACGTTATTAATCTTTGCAATGTTGCTCTCAACATTGTCTTTTTCACAAGATATTATAAAACTATTTAATCGCTCCAGCGATTTTTTTGAAGTAATGAATCAAGGGAAATTCGTTGAGGCTCAGGCCTATTTCGATCCTAGTGTATCTTCAAAGGTCTCTGTTGCAGATCTGCAGAAAATATGGGAAAGTCTCAATGAAAAACTTGGGAAATTCGAATCTGCAAATTCAGTGCAAAGCAAAGTAAACGGCGATGTTTTTCTGGTTACTGTAGAAGCAAAATTTGCAAATACGACGCAGGCATTTTCTCTGGCTTATAATAAAGCCGGAAATATGATCGGTTTTGTGATTGCGCCAAACAGGTCTGACGTAAAATACCTGAATCCTGCATATGCAGATACGACCTTATATACAGAAAAAGAAATCTATGTTAAAACTCCAGGACACAACCTTGTCGGGATGTTAACAGTACCAAAGAATGCAAAGAATTTTCCAATAGTTGTTTTGGTACATGGTTCAGGGCCGGGGGATATGGATGAGACCTTAGGACCTAATAAACCTTTTAAAGATCTTGCAGCTGGTTTTGCTGCTAAAGGAGTAGCCAGTATCCGCTATGTGAAAAGAACAATGGTTTACAGTGGCGAGTTTGGTGGT
Source organism: Pedobacter sp. PAMC26386 (assembly GCA_014302835.1). Lineage (GTDB taxonomy): Bacteria > Bacteroidota > Bacteroidia > Sphingobacteriales > Sphingobacteriaceae > Pedobacter. The sequence goes on along the minus strand of CP060294.1, from coordinate 2,771,013 downwards.
GTGTTCACTGTTAAAGAAGAAGCTATAGATGACGCAGTTGCTGCAGTTGCTTTGGCTGGTACAGTGCCAAATGTAGATAAGAAACAGATTTATTTAATGGGACATAGCCTGGGTGGGATGCTGGCACCTCGAATAGCCGCTTTAGTTCCGGAATTAAATGGTATTATATTAGCTGCCGCACCAGCAAGGAGCTTTACTGATGTCTGGATTGAACAAACTAAATATATGTTTGATCAGGCAAAAGATACGACGCAGGCAATGAAAACAGAGCTTGATGCACGGCTTAAAGAAATGAACAGAACCAGACTGACTACACTAGGGAGTATGAAAGCAGACTCAACAATTTTCGGTCTGCCAGCATCTTACTGGGTAGATCTTAATCAATACAAGCAGGTAGAAGTGGCGAAAAAAATCAATAAGCAGCGTATTTTTATTATACAAGGTGGAAATGATTTCCAGGTCTCCACTCAGGACTATGACTTATGGAATGCAGCACTGAACAAAAAACGCAATGTCACTTTGAAATTATATCCGGATTTGAACCATTTGTTAAGCTCACAGGTAGAGAAAGATGCGAAAAATCAGTATAATGTTGCTTCCAGCGTATCTGAAACACTAATTAATGACATTATAGCCTGGATAAAAAGTAAATAGGCTTATCAAACAGCAAATAAATGACAAAATTTAAAGCACTACTTTTTGATTTAGACGGTACGCTCATTGATTCTGAACACTTTCATTATAGGGTTTGGAACGAAATACTGGCAGAGTCAGCTGTACAACTACAATATTCAGATTTTCTTAAAAATTTTGCGGGCGTCCCTTTGCCGGGAAATGCTAAAAGGTTAAAGGAGTTATATGAAATTGAATCGCCTCTGGAGGCGCTGATTTTGCAAAAAGAAGAACTAACCAATGAACGGTTGAAAACAAGTACTATTGAACTGATGCCTTATGTGGAAGAGACACTAGACTTCTTTTTCAGCAAGGGGATAGCCATGGCCTTAGTCACCGCAAGTAAAAGGACAGATGTAGATGAAGTCTTCAGAAAAAACGGGTTGAATAAGTATTTTAATCTGTTAGTAACCAGGAGTGATGTAACCAAAAGTAAGCCTGATCCTGAATCTTATAATCTTGCCGTTCAGGGTATTGGTTTTCAGAAAAGTGAATGCCTGGTGTTTGAAGATACCGTAAACGGCTTAATGGCTGCTAAGAATGCTGAATTAACTTGTTTTGCTATTCAGGGCGATGAGGAAAGTCATGCTAAATTAGCCAGTGCAGACCAAATATTTACTGATTTTAGAGCAGCCCAAGCCTATATAATAGCTAATGAACTGATCTAGTTAAGGAGCCTGATAGTGATCGGTAATGAGTGTAAGTAAATCTTCACTGATTCCTGTATCACTGTCAGCTTTCCATTTGTTTTCCGGGGTCATTCTGATCTCAAAATTTTCATAATCATCCATAGAAACAATGTGGTTTATTTCCTCGCCGTCTGTTACCGAATGTACAGTTACCGCGACAGGTTTACCCTTGAAAACTAATTCAAATTTGGTTACTTTATAACTCATTCGACAAAGATATAAATTTAGATTTCATGTGTGCACGCTATACCCTTACTAAAGCTCAAAAGGAATTATTAATTCGTTATCAGGTAAAATTACCTGCAGATTACAGGGCCAACTACAATCTGGCGCCAACTCAAAAAGGTTTAGTGATTACCGCAGATGAGCCTGATACAGCACAGCTGATGCATTTTGGACTTGTACCACATTGGGCGCAAAGTACCAAACTGGATTTTTCTACACTCAATGCCCGCTCTGAAGAAATTATGGGTAAGAAAACTTTTGCTCCATTGATTACACACCGTAAAACCTGTTTGGTACTGGCAGATGGATTTTATGAATGGGATAAAAAAACAGGGGAGACCTTACCTTATCATTTTGTATTAAAAGATAGGGAGTTATTTGCTTTTGCAGGATTATGGAGTCAATGGAAAGATCAGTTTTCTGGAGAAGTTTACCGCTCTTTCACTATTATGACTACTCAGGCTAATGAAACAGTAGGTAAAGTTCATGCCCCTAAATTTAGAATGCCAGTGATACTGAGTAGGGAAGAAGAAGCATTATGGTTGAGTAAGGACCTTGCAACACCTGAGTTACTGAGCCTGTGCAAAACCTATCCTGATGAATTGATGGATTCCTACCGGGTAGATAGAGCGGTGAATGCAACGATGGTGAAAGGTGTGATTAACAACAGACCTGAACTCATGCAGGCTATCAATTAAGAGCTGCGTGAATATGTTAATAGCCACGCAGCTAAATTATTTCTAACCTTTTTTATTTAGATTTTCCAGGTAAACTGTCAAAACGCTTTTTAAATATAGCTCAGGCTTAGGCATGGTAATCACTGTTCCAGGTTCCTTATCCTGAGATTGTTTGATGTAGTTTGCTTTAATCTTTCCCCAATCTTTTGAATAAAGCTGGATGAAAGTTTCTACAAACTGTTCATCGGTATAATCTTTTGGAAGCTTACTAAGCACAACTTCTATTTTCTCTTCTTTTCTATGTAATACTGCCATAATGAATTTTAAATCTCTGCAAAGCTATGAACTAAAAGCGATTAATGTAAACTTTTCTCAGTTCTAATTGTTTTAGGTCTGTTATTCCTGATAGGATCATTCCTAAAAGAAATTAAATTATTGCCTTATGGTGGATCAACTCAGAGCGCAAGGCTTACAAGATTTCTTTGTCCAGTGTTTGCAGGATTTATATATCGCAGAGAAGAAACTGGTAAATTGTGCAGCTGCATTATCTATAGCTGCCTTTACGGAAGAATTGCAGCGTGCATTAATTGCACAGTCAGAAGAAGCTGGATTGCATGTGCAACGGTTAGACAATGTATTTGATCTGATGAACCAGCAGCCTGGTATAGGCAGATGTCATATTATAGAGATTTTAAGTGATAAAGCCGCTTCGATAGTGAAAACAGTAGAGACAGGTACTGCGCTGCGGGATGCCGCAATAATTTATGCTGTTCAACTGATTGCGCATTATAAGATAGCAAGTTACGGAAGTTTAATTTCGCTGTTAGCGGAACTTGATTATCCTAAAGCAAAATTGATCTTGAAGCAGTGTCTGGCAGACGAGAAGAGTGCTGATTCCTACCTGACACAGATTGCTGTAAACTTTATCAATCCAGCCGCACAGAGAGAATCTGAATAATCGATTTACTATTAATTCCCAGGGGTTTCTTTCTTGTAATTATCAGCCACTTTCTCTGCTAAATCAAGAAACCTGGAGCGCCAGTAATCCCTGTCCTTTTTCATTTCTTCGAAGGTCGTGATCTCATTAGGATCACTGCTTTTAGCAGTTCTTTCTTCCGGGTATTGGTCAGAAAAATCATGATGCAGAACCTCTCCGTATTTGGAGATAACCTTATAGGGTAGATGAGGATCTAAAATATGGTTATAATACGAAGACCTGTCAAAGCCTGCAAATGTAGTTAACGCCTTTATCGTTATCCCTGTATTGCGGACAATGTAATCTAAATATTCGCCTTTATGTTTCTTAAAATCCCCTTTTTTCACTAAAAACAAGGTAAACGAATAAAGTTTAAAAATATTCTACATTTTATTAGTATAATTCTACAATTATGTTGACATTAGTATTTATAATGTAGAAAGTTGCAATGATTTGTGTAATTAATCAACATATTTGTTTATCCATCATTAAAATATATTATATGCAATAAAAATATAGATTAAAACAAAACTTTTACTTTAGCAGTGCTTCAAACTGAAATGAAGCACTGCTTGATAAGCCTTGTAGCAGAAATCTAGTAAATTTCAAACTCCATACGAGATAAGTCAGTCAAGTAGCCAACCCTGTTTTTTTTCACAGCCTCCGTCTATTTGCTTTCACAACTCCATCATCATTATACATCACCTGATTAAGAAATTGGTATGTGCGGCTGGCGAATTTATTCCTGGTTAACGCGTATAGCTGGTCGCCTTACCTTTTTAATTCTTTAATTAAAATGAACTTATGAGTATATATACCGCGTCAAAGACCACGAAATGGGACCTACAGCTACCAGAAAAAATATTTCATATTAAGGGCACTGTTGTAGTTTCAAATCATCTTGCTGGACCTTTCAAAACTTACAGGAGAATATGGGTAAACAAGATCGAGATATTTCCGGAAAGCGGGAATGCACTTCGTCCTTTTTATGATTGTAGTTTTGAATGGGGAAAGTTAGGGCAAAAAGCTTCCTATACTACAGCATTATCGATTTGTTTGTCTATTTTCAAGAGTGAAAGACTGGCTGAAAATCTATTTATATACTTTAAAGAAGAGTTTGTTCAGAATTTTCCGGATAGCAATTTTGAACTTGTACTGGAAACTTCTAAGTTCTTAAATCAACATAACGATATGCTGAACCCTGATCTATATAGTCGTTTTTGTTTTTCTGCAATCACTAGTTTCAGAGAAATTCTTTTAATTAAGAACTCGCAGACGGGATTAATTACAGCAGATCTGGCAGAAAACTATGCCATACATAGAGAAGCAATACCAAACGCGAGGCTGCGAAAGTTAAATGAGCGCAAACAAAGACTTTTATTCAGGTTATTTGCGAAGGGTGATTACCTGGTCAGCGGATACGAATTTACAGAAATTATGTTAAAGGCAGAAGATCTGATGACCAGGTTTTACTGGCGATCTGTAGAGAAAATCATTACAAGTCATCAAATTTCAGACAAACGGGTAGAATAATTTAGGCCCTGTTCTTCATCCAGTTCAACGTGAATTTCAGTCCCTTTTTTACATCATATAATGGTTCATAACCAAGATCTTTCCTGATTCTACTGATATCTGCCAGTGAATCATGAATATCTCCGGCTCTGGAAGGCCCGTAGGTTTGACCAGGGTCTGTATGATTCAATTCTTTTATACTGGTCCACAGCTGGTTTAAGGAAATCCGTTCACTACAGGCTACATTGTAAATGGCATGAGGCAGATGATCAGTAAATAATAGCGCTTTGATATTTGCCTGTACTACGTTTTCTATAAAAGTAAAATCGCGGGTCTGAGTCCCGTCACCGTTAATACGCGGAGGTTTACCAGATAATACCGCCTTCATCAATAAAGGAATTACAGCTGCATATGCCCCTTCAGGATCTTGATTAGGTCCGAATACGTTAAAATAGCGTAAACCGACACTATCTGTCCCATACGTCTTATTGAAAACATCGGCATACAATTCATTGACCAGTTTAGTCACCGCATAAGGAGAAAGCGGTGCCCCAATACGGTCTTCTTGTTTCGGTAATTCCTTGCTGTCACCGTAAGTAGAAGAAGAAGCCGCATAAACCATTCTTTTAACCTGCTGATCTTTTACAGCCAGCAGCATATTTAAAAAGCCTTCAATATTAACCTGGCTAGTTGTTGAAGGATCTTGAATAGAGCGCGGAACAGAGCCTAGAGCTGCCTGATGAGCCACATAATCTATTCCCTTACAGGCCGATATGCAGGTTTCAGGATCACGTATGTCACCATTCATAAATTCAAATGCAGGATCAGACTCAAATTCTTCGATATTCTTCAAAAAACCTGTAGACAAATTATCCAGTACGCGTACTTTTCCAGCGCCGTATTTCAATAAGTACTTCACCAGGTTTGAACCGATAAAACCAGCTCCACCGGTGATCAGAAATGATGATTTACTTAAATCTTTACTATGGTAAGGATTTAGATACAAATGATTTTTAGAGTCTTCCATGGGTGAGTTCTGCCGGTAACATACCTTTTATATCATAAACTACTGTATTTTCTTTACACAATTGCTGAACGTCAAGTTCTTCAAATTCCGTGTGAGCGACTGCTGCAATTACCGCATCAAATTTACGGTCTGTGATCTGTTCATTCTGACAAGTGATGCCATATTCCTGAAAGACATGTTCAGGATCTGCCCATGGGTCAAGGATACAAACATTAACATGATATTCTTTAAGACGGGTCACGATATCAATTACTCTGGTATTACGTACATCAGGGCAGTTTTCTTTAAATGTAAAACCTAAAATTAAGACCTCACTAGCCGTTACTTGTATCTGTTTACGGACCATCAATTTAATCACTTCATCAGCAATGTACTGTCCCATGCCATCATTTAAACGTCTTCCTGCAAGAATGATTTCCGGATGATAGCCCGCTTCCTGTGCCTTTTGAGCAAGATAATATGGGTCCACACCAATACAATGTCCACCTACAAGACCTGGTTTGAAATTCAGGAAATTCCATTTAGTTCCTGCAGCTTCCAGTATATCCAGCGTATTCAATCCAATCAGGTTAAATATCTTAGCTAGTTCATTGACAAAGGCGATATTAATATCTCTTTGTGCATTTTCAATTACTTTGGCAGCCTCAGCAACTTTAATACTTGCCGCTCTGTAAGTTCCAGCAGTAATAATAGTCCGGTATAACTCATCAACCCGGTCCGCGGTTTCAGGTGTAGAGCCGGAAGTGATTTTTAAAATTTTAGTCAGTGTATGTTCTTTATCACCCGGATTTATACGTTCAGGGGAATAGCCGCAATAAAAATCTACATTGAATTTAAGTCCTGAAGCGCGTTCCAGCACAGGTGCACATTCTTCTTCAGTGACACCGGGGTAGACTGTTGATTCGTAAATTACAATATCGCCCTGCTTTAAAAAACTCCCGACAGTTTCACTTGCTTTATATAAAGCAGATAAGTCCGGATGATTAAACTTATCAATAGGAGTGGGTACAGTAATGATATAAATACGGGCTTGCTGTAACGCATGGCTATCACTGCTGAATGATAAATTAGATTTGACCTTCAGTAAATGACTTTCAGTTATTTCCAGCGTATTATCGTATCCTGTATTGAGTTCTTCTATGCGTTTTTGTTTCGTATCGAAGCCTGTTACTTTGAAATACCTGGCAAAAGCAACTGCCAATGGTAAACCAACATAACCAAGGCCTATAACGGCTATAGGTGTGTCTTTATCGATCCTTGTCATCTATAATCTTCTATTGTGTGTTCTTTTCCAAACAGGGCGCAATTTATTGAAATAAAACTGAATCTTACATATTAATCAAGCAGATAACGGATTTACATACAGACATTACATTTATAAGCAATTTTAGTAGATTTGGTTAAACTAACTGATAACATATGAATAATTTAAAACTCTCTTTGGGTGTACCATTAATAGCCGGTTCCCTGCTGGTTTTGGCTGCATTCCATTCCTTTCAAACTACAGATGGTCCGAAATCCGGGATTATCCTTGAAAATATGGATAAAGAAGTTCTTCCGGGAAATAACTTCATGGAATACGTGAATGGAAGCTGGATTAAAAAAACTGAAATCCCTTCAGATAAACCATCTGCAAGCGTTGGCTCTATGGTCAATGACAAAGCACAGGAAGATGTGAAGGAAATTATAGAAAAAGCAGCTTCAGGTAAGTTTGCTGATGGTTCTGAAGAACAGAAAATTGGCGATTTGTATGGCTCCTATATGAATACAACTGCCAGGGATGCGATAGGAGTGAAGCCCTTAGCTGCAGATTTCAAAAAGATTGATGCAATTAAAAACCAAAAAGAACTGGCTGCTTATTTTGCTTATGCAAATAAGATAGGTAATATGGTCCCTTTCAGTGTTGCTGTTACCGAAGATTTTAAAGATCCTAAGAATTACATGTTGCTAACCTGGCAAGGTGGATTAGGCTTACCAGACAGAGAATACTATTTCACTGATAATACTAAATCTCTAGAGATCAGGACTAAATATACAGCACATATTGAAAAAATGCTGACGCTAGCTGGCATTGCCGATGCGAAGCCGAAATCTGCTGAAATCATGGCCTTAGAAACTTTAATGGCTTCTAAACAAATGAAAAAAGAAGAGACCAGAAATATGGCTGGTTTGTATAACAAATATGCAGTGAGCAAACTGAATACTTTAATGCCCGATTATGACTGGCAGAGTATGCTGACTGAAGCTGGGGTGAAAAGCCCTGACAGTATTGTCGTTGCACAGGTAAATTATACCAAAGAGCTAAATGCAATTATTAAGAACACGCCGCTTGATACTTGGAAAACTTATCTGAAATGGAGTCTGGTTCACGGAGCTGCGGGTGCGCTGAATACTGCTCTTGACGAAGAAAATTTCAACTTCAATGGAACAGTTTTAAACGGTGTGCCTAAACAACGTCCACAATGGCGCAGAGCTGTAGGTGTTGTGAACAGCTCATTAGGAGAAATGGTAGGCAAGTTATATGTAGAGAAACACTTCTCGCCAGAAGCTAAAGCACGTATGCTGGTATTGGTTGGCAATCTGCTTAAAGCTTATGAAGCAAGCATTAAAGATTTGGCCTGGATGAGTCCGGAGACTAAGATAGAAGCATTGAAGAAGATCAGTAAGTTTACCCCTAAAATTGGCTATCCTGACAAATGGAGAGATTATTCCAGCCTGAAGATTGTTAAAAATGATCTTTATGGTAACCTGACACGTTCAACGGCTTTTGAGTACAACAGGATGATGAAAAAAATGGGAACTCCTGTCGACAGATCAGAATGGGGGATGACTCCTCAAACAGTCAACGCTTATTATAATCCACCATTGAATGAAATTGTATTTCCTGCAGCTATTTTGCAACCACCATTTTTTGATATGAATGCGGATGATGCAGTAAATTATGGTGGTATTGGGGCAGTTATCGGACACGAAATTGGTCATGGATTTGATGATCAGGGCAGTACTTTTGATGGCGATGGTGTGATGCGTGACTGGTGGACAAAAAATGACTTGAGCGAATTTAAAAAAAGAACAGGTGCTTTAGTCGCACAGTATAGTGGATTTAAAGTGTTAAGTGACCTGAACGTGAACGGTGAATTTACTTTAGGTGAAAATATCGGAGATCTGGGTGGATTAACGATCGCTTTGAAAGCTTATCATGCAAGTCTGAATGGTCAGACTGCTCCTGTTTTAGATGGCTTTAATGGTGATCAGCGGGTATTCATTGGCTGGGGACAGGTTTGGTTAAACAAATCCAGAGAACAGGCTTTAAGAAAACAAGTAGGAACAGACCCCCATTCACCTGCAAGGTTCCGTGTCAATGGTGTAGTGAGAAATATACCTGAATTTTATACCGCTTTCAATGTGAAACCTGGTGATTCATTATATCTTGCACCAGATAAAAGAGTGAAGATCTGGTAAACAGTGCTATCAGAAAAAAAAACGCTGCTCCAATATTGGAGCAGCGTTTTTTTTTTGGTCAACCCATTTAACTAGGTGACAAACTAAACATCTGTTTAGTTTTTAACGAATTCTGTGTTTGCATTTAATGTAATGTCATCACTTAACATTGCATTTGGATATTTTGAACCTAGAGCAAAATCAGCTCTTTTGATTGTTCCTGTTACTTTGAAGCCAGCAGTAGCTTTTTTAGACATTGGGTTAGTCGTAACACCTCTTAAAGTAGCATCTAAAGTAACCGGTTTAGTTACACCATGTAATGACAACAAGCCAGTTACTTTGAATTTGTTACCAGATAATTTTTTTACTGAAGTACTTTTGAAAGTTAATTTAGGGAATTTTGCTGCGTCAAAGAAATCAGCACTTTTCAAGTGTCCGTCTCTTTTTTCATCTTCTGTATTTACTGAATTTACATCAGCAGTTAAGGTTACAACTGCATCAGAGAAATCATCTGTTGAAGCTGTAATTGTCGATTCAAAGTTTTTAAATGAACCTTCAACATCAGTAATCATTAAGTGCGTAACTACAAATCCTAATTTTGAATGTGATTTATCGGCTGTCCACGTGTTAACCGTGACAGATTTAAAAGCAAATAGTGCAGTAGATGCTGCAAATAATAATACAAGTAATTTTTTCATGTCTATAATTTTTTATACTACAAATATGGTATAATTAAATTGTTGTTGTCTTGATGTATGATAAGAAAAAATTGATACTGGAATTAATCAGGTTTGCAGTTTTAAGAGGGTTGATTCAGTAATTATAAAAAACTTAGCAGTTTGTAAGCGAGCTTCTGTGTTTTAAAGTTCACCTGTGCCTTCCCTTGCTGGTCAAAGTTAAACATGCCTTTTTCTGAAAGATCTTTGATGTCTTTGTTATCCAGGCTAATCTGAAAGGGATATTTTCCTGACTGATCGGGATTTGTAGCTATAGAAGAAACGATCCCTGAAACATTAGCTTCTTGCTCATAGCGCTCCAGGCTGATTTGTACCTGATCGCCTATACTGAGTTTAGAGATCTCAAATTCATCAGCTTTAGCAGTGCAATATACCTCGCCTTTATTTTTAATGTCTGGCATAATATAAAAGAGCGTATCGTTTTTACTGACATAAGTTTTATTTCTGAATTTGATCTTATAGGGTAGGTAGTAACCTGCTTCTTTAGCATATACAGAGGTTTCCTTCTGTGCTGATAAATCAAAAATGGTAAATAGGAAAGTATTCGGTTCTATTGCATTATTGATATCAAATACATCTCTTTTGATTATTCCATTGTAAGGACTGATTACCGGAACAATTTTATGCTGAGTATGAAACTGCGCATTAAATGACATACCGTCTTTATAGGGAATCAGGAATGCAATCGGGACAAACAGGCTAAGGATAATGGAACTCATGAGAATGCCCCAGCTTGAAATCCATCTTTCAGCCTTATAGCCCAGCTCTTTTTTTTCGTTCTCCATCAACTTTATTTCTTTTTTCATTTCAATGTCAGCCAGCAAAAAAATAAAACAAGCCAGAAAGCGCAGACTTTCTGACTTGTTCTTTTCATAGGTAGAAAAGATAAATCTTAATCAAATTATTGATATAGGTTGACTTATAGAAATAATCTGGGTTAAAACGAGTATTTGGAAGGTAAACGGAATTTTTAGCGGGGTTAAAAAAATATGAATTGGATTATTGATTTAGTAGTTTTATATAGTACATTCATTTATCAGAATATGAACCTATGATTAATTTAAATTAACCAATGAATATAACTTGCTATATTGTTGATGATGAGTACCATGTCATTAGTACTTTAAGAACATACATTAGTGAAGTTCCCTATTTGGAGTTAGTGGGGTTTAACAGCAACTCTGAAAAAGGGTTGAGTGAGGTAAATAAATTAGCACCAGACCTGGTTTTTCTGGATATCAATATGCCGATGCTTGATGGAATGGATTTCTGTCAACAGATTACCACGGCAACTAAAGTAGTATTTGTAAGTGGTTACAGAGATTATGCTTTTGATGCGTTTAGTCATAATGCAGTCGATTATTTGTTGAAACCCGTTTCGCATAAAAGATTCATGCAGGCTATTCATAAAGTGATCAGTTTTGTCTCGAATCTGGGTAAACCAGTTACGCAGCTTACAACCACAGAGATCTCTTATATCTATATTAAACATGGGGTTAAAGGCAGGCTAATCAAAATAGAATTTGATGATATTTATTATATAGAATCAAATGATAACCATGTGATTTTTAACCTGGAAAACGAAAATTACATTGCCTATATTCCCTTAAAAAATGTGCTTCCTCAATTGCCTGAAACCAGTTTTTTGCGCATCCATAAATCTTTTGTAGTCAATCATAAAAAGATCAGCCATATTGAAGGAAATATGGTAATTCTCAAAAATAAAACGATTCTGCAATTAGGTAATACCTATAAAGACTCTTTCTTCAAATACGTGGGACTGAGCGTATTGAAAACCAAATAACAAAAACCGATTCTAAAATATATTTGTTGAATATACTGGTCTCATTATCAGTGTAATTATGATTTTATTTCAAAATTATTTGTAATTATTCTAAATAACTCCTTATACTTGCGGTGTTATTTAAAATAATTCTAAATAGGTTTTTTAATGAGAATTGGTTTACTCCTGATTACAATATTTATATCCACTGCAATTACTAATGCGCAGAACAAAAGTGCTGTTAGCATACAGAAAAGAGATACTGTTGGTAATGATTTGAAAGAAGTAGTGGTTACAGGAGAGTATCAGCCACAATCCTTGAAAAATTCTGTTTACAGAACACGTATCATTAACTCAGAACGAATCCGTCTTAAAGCAGCAGTGAATATCCAGCAGGTATTGAATACGGAACTTGGATTCCGCTTCTCTAATGATCTGACACTTGGAACAAGTGATGTTCAAATGATGGGAATGGCTGGTCGCAATATAAAGATCCTGCTGGATGGTGTGCCCATGATAGATAGGAACGATGACCGCGAAAGTTTAAATCAGATAGATATCAATACCGTAGAACGAATTGAAATTGTAGAAGGACCACTTTCAGTTTCTTATGGTTCTGATGCACTGGTAGGCGTAATCAATGTAATTACCAAAAGACCTGGTAAAGAAGCATTAAATCTCAATGCCAGAATTCAGGAAGAGACCGTTGGAAAGGAATATAGCCCATTTGGTAAAACCGGTTCACATACGCAGCACATAGGCGGTGGATGGCAAAATAAAGGGTGGAGTGTAATGACTGGCCTGACCAGAGTTGATTTTAGAGGATTTCGTGTACCCGGCCCTATGACAACAACTGAAGAGGTTGTTTTAGGTGGGAGCCGCTGGAAACCAAAAGAGAAATGGATGGCCAATGGGAAATTAGGTTATAGAACAGATAATTTTAATATCTGGTACAGAATGGATTACCTGGATGAAGAAATAGAAAGCAGGGGCGGGTATATTGTAAACGCAAACAAGTCAAGGAATCAGCGTTACCTAACCAACCGTTACATCCACCAGCTACAAAGTGACTATCGTTTTAGTGATAAATTATCGCTCAGCGGGTCGCTAGCCTATAATAATCTAACACGTTCAACCAAAACAACGATACACGATTATGCAACCGGTCTGGATAATCCGGGTCAGGAAAAGGGAGAACAGGATGTAGCCAAATTTAATTCAGGTGCTTTACGCAGTACATTAGTTTATAAAATGTCTGATCAGATCTCGTTTCAGCCAGGGATAGAAATTAATATGGATGGTGCAACCGGGGCAAGAATTAAAGGGAATCCGACAATCAATGACTATGCATTTTTCATTTCCTCGGAATTGAATATCATTAAAGGAGTAACTTTTCGTCCTGGAGCCAGGTTCACTAAAAACTCTGTTTATGATGCGCCGCCTGTTATTCCTTCGTTGAATGCCAAAATCAATCTGACTAAAAAACTTGACTTACGTTTTGGCTATGCACGTGGTTTCCGTGCTCCGGCGTTACGTGAACTTTATTATGACTTTATCGATGCTAACCATACCATTCTTGGTAATGTCAATCTGAAAGCTGAGCAATCGGATAACTTCAATGCTTCTCTTTCATTTGCTGCAATTGAGCGAGAAAATCTAAGTTTAAAGACCGTATTAACCGGTTATTATAACAATATCCAGAACAAAATAGATTATTTAATGTCAACAGTAGATCCTACTAAATCGGAGTTGGTTAATCTGGATAGGGCGAAAACTAAAGGAGGAACTTTCGAAAACAATTTAGTCTGGAAAGATTTTCAGGCAAATCTTGGAGTTTCCATGATTGGAACCTATAACAGGTATAGTGCAGAGGCCAAAACTTATGGAGAATCGCCAGCTTATACCTGGTCACCAGAAGTGAATATGAACCTCACTTATATTTTACCAAAGCTGGGCACATCGGTCAATTTATCTTCCAAATTTAATGGTATAAGAAGGAGTTATGAGGCTTATACAGATAATGGCCTGGAGAAAGTAAGACAGACGAAAATCGGGTCATCTACCATTGCAGACTTGATGATTACCAAAAAAATATTTAAAACATTCAACTTCAATGCGGGTGTAAATAATCTGTTTAATATTACTGATTTAAGCAATACTTCATCTTCCGGTACGGGGCCGCATAATGCTCCGGGGCAACCTGTGGCCTCTCAGTATGGCCGCTCTTATGTAATCGGATTAAGCTTTAACTGGTCGAAAATCTAAATAATCATTAACTAAAATATCATACACAACATGAACAAATTTACTCAACTGATCACTTTGCTATGTTTTGCTACTGCATTTACTGCCTGCAAAAAAGATAGTGATCCAATTATTATAACTCCGGCATCGACTGGAAGTAAACTGACCTTAAATGGATTAATTGCTAATGAGTCAGGCGCAGCCGCAGGAAATAGTGTCTACGTAGATTTCAGTACAGATAAACAAACTTCAGTAGCCCGCACTTCATGGGATCTTGGGTTTTATTCAGGTGCTGAGTTTAAAGTTATTCTCAATCATACCGTTGGAGCAACTGCTATTGAGCTGGCTGGAAATGATTTAACAAAGATAACTGCAGCTGATACTACGGCATTGGCTTTGTCTGGTAACTTAAGTCTTGGTCAGGGCGCAGGTGGATTCACTTATATAGATCCAATTGAAGGCGATGCTACTGCTTATTTAGCAGGTACAGTAATTAAAACGATCTCCGCTACAGATGCTGATAATAGAGTCTATATCGTTAACCGTGGTGGTACAACAGGATGGCAAAAAATCCGTGTAATCCGTTCAGGAACAGGTTATACTTTACAATATGCTAAAATTAATGAGCAGACATTCAAAACGCTGACGGTTGCCAAGGATGGAGCCTTCAACTTTAAATATGTATCCTTTACTACTGGTGCAGTTGATGTTGAACCAGCAAAAGCGAACTGGGATATCGAATGGACATTAGCTACTTATAAAGCGAATGCAACTATTCCATATACCTTCTCTGATTTTGTACTGATCAATTTTGTTGGTGGCGTAACCGCTGCGGAAGTGATTGTTGCAGATAGCAAAGTGAGTTTTGATGATTTTGCAGAGGCTAATTTAACAGGAAAATTATTTGTTGGTAAAAGAGAAGTCATTGCTGGTAACTGGAGAATCACCTCAGGTACTCCTATAGGTGTAAAAACAGACCGTTTCTACCTGGTTAAAGATGGCGCGGGTAATATATACAAATTGAAATTTGTGAGCTTCCATCCAAATGATGCGGGAGTTCGCGGTAAACCGGTTGTCGAATACAAACTGGTTAAAAAGGCATAAACTTGGTTAGTTTAGGTTGCGAAGGCAGGCTTCCATCGGATGATGGAAGCCGCCTTTAGTTAAAATTAGAAGATTAAAAACAGAAAAATATGAAACCTATATTAGTAGTAGCAGGAGCGCTGGCTTTATTGAGTCTTGGAGCCTGTAATGCAAACAAACAAGCAAAAATTGAGGGGCTTTCCGATAGTATTAAAATTGTATCCTTAAGTGGGGCAATTAGCGAAGTACTGGCTGGTGCTGGTTTAGAAAAGAATATTGTCGGTACAGATATTACAAGCAATTATCCGGAAAGCCTGAAAGCAAAACCAAAAGTAGGGCATAACAGAAATATCAATGCCGAAGGAATTTTGGCTTTACAACCAAATCTGGTGATCGGGATTAAAAAAGACTTCAGCCCGGCACTTGAGGCACAATTTAAAACCGCAGGTGTGAAACTCTTATTAGTAGACCAGGAATATTCTGTCAAAGGAACCAAACAATTGATTCGCACTTTAACAGATAGCTTACATTTAACTGCCAAAGGCGATTCGTTGATCAAAGTACTGGATGCAGATCTTGCCAAAGTGAAGCTTGCTGCTCAAAAAACTAAAGTATTGTTTATTTATGCACGTGGTGCAGGTACAATGATGGTGGGCGGTACTGGTACGCAGGTTGAGCAAGCAATTATATTGGCAGGTGGCCAGAATGCCGTTACTGAATTTGTAGATTATAAACCCTTAACTGCCGAGGCTTTAGTGAAAGCAAATCCTGATATTCTTCTTCTTTTTGATTCAGGTTTACAAAGTCTGGGCGGGCCGGACGGCGTAGCTAAGATTCAGGGAATCAAAGAAACTAATGCCGGTAAAAATAAAAAAATAATCAGTATGGACGGGGAGCTGTTAGGCAGTTTTGGTCCACGTTTAGGAATTGCAGTACAAGAATTAGCTAAAAAAATAAATTGAGTAAAAAAATAAAATTAATTCTGTTACTGCTAACAGTGCTGTTGGTTGCAGTAATTATCCTGTCCTCTTGTATCGGGGCGGTAGCGATTACTATACCCGAATTTTTATCGATCATCGCGCATAAAGCCGGAATTTCGGATGTCGTAAACTTTAAAGCACAGCAGGCAGCGGTGCTGATGAATATCAGAATGCCAAGGGTAGTTCTGGGTGTCTTAATTGGTGCAGGACTTGGGATTTCAGGAGCGGCAATTCAAGGGCTTTTCAGAAATCCACTGGCAGAACCCGGGTTGATCGGCGTATCGGCTGGCGCCACTTTATTTGCTGTGCTGGTCATTGTGCTGGAAGTCGGATTTTTCTCGAAATTAAATGGGGTTATTGGCTTTTATGCCATTTCTCTTGCTGCTTTTCTGGGAGCCTGTATGACTACTTTTTTTGTTTACCGGATGTCTACCCGTCATGGTAAAACCGAAATTACAACCTTGTTATTATCTGGCATTGCGATCAATTCTTTGGCTGCCGGATTTGTGGGGTTGTTAACCTATATGGCTACTAATGAGCAATTACCTGCAATTACTTTCTGGAGTTTGGGTAGCCTGGGAGGTGCAAGCTGGGAAACTGTAAGCGGACTTTTGCCTTTTATAGTGATACCGGTTGTGATCCTTCCTTTTTTAGCTAAATCCTTAAACGCATTGGCTTTAGGTGATGCACAGGCACTTCATATGGGAATCAATGTGGTAACGATGAAAAGAATCATTATCATCTTAGCCACAATGGCGGTTGGTTCTTCTGTAGCAGTAGCTGGAATCATCGGGTTTATTGGCCTGGTCATTCCGCATATTTTAAGGATGACTTTTACAGCAGATAACCGTTTAGTTGTTCCGGGATCGGCTATTTTGGGTGCAGCTTTATTAACGGCTGCGGATATGGCGGCAAGAACAATTGTGGCCCCTGCAGAATTACCGATCGGAATTTTAACGGCCTTAATAGGGACCCCGGTCTTCATGTACATCATTGTTACCGAAAGAAATAAAAATAAATTGTAAGTTATGATCCAGGTAAAGAATATCACTTATCAAATTGGGAAGAAGGAGCTGGTAAAAGACTTGAGCTTTGAGGTGAAGCCGGGCGAGTTGTTAGCTGTACTTGGTGCAAACGGAGCAGGTAAAAGTACACTTATGAAATTGTTATGCAGAGAAATTACACCTGTTTATGGTGATATTATGCTTCGCGGGCAAAATCTGAAACAGTATAAATTACCTGAACTAGCAAAAATACGTGCGGTATTAGCACAGCAAAATACGATCTCTATTTCTTTTGTTGTCAATGAACTGGTCATGATGGGCAGGTATCCTCATTTTGAACATCAGCCAGGCCCGCATGATGCGGAAATAGTAAAAAAGGTGATGGAAGAAACGGGTATTACACATCTTTCAGGAAGGGATTATAATACCCTTTCGGGAGGGGAACAGCAGCGGGTACAATTGTCCCGTGTGCTGGCGCAGATTTATGATTGCCCTGATGCCTGCCTGTTTTTAGACGAACCGACCAATGGTCTGGATTTGCTTTATCAGCAGCAGGTTATGGAGCTGGCACGCCGACTTGCCGATCGTGGATATTGTGTGATCTGTATTTTGCATGATATCAATTTTGCTTCGCGTTTTGCAGATAAAATACTGATGCTGAAAGATGGGCAAAAAGTAGCAATGGGGGCACCATTAGAAGTAATTAATTGCGAGAATATACATGAAACCTTTAGTATTAACGTTAAGTTAATGGCGTGTGAGGGATATAGTTGCCCGCTGGTTATTCCAGCAACGATACAAATATAGAGTTTATAAAAAAATACGATCAGATGGAAAAAGTAATAGAATTAAAAAAACAATGGGAAGCTTTCAAGACAGAAAATCCCAAAGTAAGAATAAGAGACGCTGCGAAACAATTAGATACAACAGAGGCAGAGTTACTGGCTACCTCAGCTGGCGATACTGTTACCCGCTTGACTAATGATTTTCAGGAAATTCTGAAATCAATAGAATCTTTGGGTAAAGTAATGGCCCTTACACGTAATGATTATTGCGTACATGAACGTAAAGGAGTTTATAAAGATGTGACCTTTTCTGGTCCGATGGGACTTGCGGTAAACCCGGATATTGATTTGCGCCTTTTTATGATGCAATGGTCTTCTGCTTTTGCAGTCGATGAAAATGGAAGGAAAAGTTTACAGTTTTTTGGTAAAGACGGAAATGCTGTTCATAAAATTTACCTCGTTGAAACCAGCGATGCTGCAGCCTATGATACATTGGTGAATAAATTTGTGGCGCATGATCAAAATGCAGTTTTAGTTATCAATAAAGATAAAAAAATAGTAGAGGAGAAACCGGATGCGGAAATTGACGCTGCTGGTTTTCAGCAGACCTGGCTTAGTTTAAAGGATACACATGATTTTCATGGTATGCTAAGGAAATTTGGCGTAACCAGAACACAAGGTTTACGTCTGGCTCCTGAAGGCCATGCGGTGAGTATTACTAAAGAATCTCTGAAAGCGGTGATGGAAAAAGCTTCTGAAACTGATTTGGAAATTATGGTCTTTACCGGAAGTGCAGGTTGTATCCAGATCCATACTGGTCTAGTGAAAAATCTGTTGCAGACTGGGCCATGGTTTAATGTACTGGACCCAGATTTTGATCTTCATTTACGTGAAGACGCAATTGCTTCGGTATGGTTGGTGAAAAAACCTACTGCCGATGGTATTGTGACCAGCATTGAGGTGTTTGACGAGAATGGTGAAATTATCGTTCAGTTTTTTGGAAAACGTAAACCTGGTATTCCTGAAAACGAACACTGGAGACTAATGGTGAATGAAATAGCCGTGATCGCTTAAAGAAATCTTCAATTTCTGTCAGCCAGAAATTGTTTTATACCAGGAAGCCTGGCCATGATGGTCAGGCTTTTCTGTATTTGCGGGCTGCTGTTTTTTTAACTAATTTTAGCAGCAAACGATGTCGCTCCTTACATTTTAATCTTTATATCTTGGACAAGCAATCAATTGATAAAAAGGATCTTGAAAAACAGATCGCAGCCAGAGAGGCAGTTAAATTTATTCAGCAAAATGATATTGTAGGATTGGGAACGGGTTCTACCGCCTTTTTTGCGATTCAGGAAATTGCTTTATTAGTTAAGAATGGGCTGAAAATCAAAGGAGTACCCACCTCTGAGCATACAGCAGCACTGGCACAATCATTAGGTATTGAACTGCTGCCAATGGAGCAGGTCAAAGCAATTGATATCACGATAGATGGAGCTGATGAATTTGATGAACAGCTGAATTTAGTTAAAGGAGGAGGGGGGGCATTGTTCAGAGAGAAAATTGTGGCTTCACTAACTAAAAATGAAATCATTATTGCAGATTCCGGGAAGCTGGTTTCGCAGTTGGGTAAGTTTAAAGTTCCGGTCGAAGTAGTACCGCTGGCGTTAAATTATGTAATGCAGCAACTCACTAAATTAAACGCTAAAGGAGAAGTCCGGATGAAAGATAATCAACCCTTTATCACCGATAATCATAATATTATAGTAGATGCAGATTTTGGGCTGATTAGTGATCCTGAAGTATTATCCGAACGCTTGAATAGGATAGAGGGCATTTTAGCACATGGCTTATTTGTACAGCTCGCTTCAAAAGTAATCATGGGAAAAGAAACCGAAACTATTATATATGCTAAAAATTAATCTTGATCCTTTTCCTGTATTGGAATCGGAGCGTTTACAGTTGAGACGAATTACTAATGCCGATGTCAATGAAATCTTTGCGTTGAGATCTAATGAAGAGATTATGAAATATATTCCCGTACCCAGAACAAAAACCATTGGGGATGCACTTGATTATATTAAAATGTCTGATAAAGGTCTTGCGGAAAATAACTTTATCAATTGGGCGATTTCATTTAAAGATGATCCTAAACTATTAGGGATGATTTGTCTAATCAGAATGCAACCGGAAAACTTAAGATCTGAGACTGGTTATATTCTTCATCCAGATTATCGGGGTAAAGGGATAATTAACGAAGCATTAAAAACTGTAATTAATTATGCATTTAGTGTACTGAAGTTTCATTCGCTGGAAGCTGTAGTTAATTCAGAGAATCAAGCCTCTGCGAATGTGCTGGAGAAACACAATTTTGTGAAAGAAGGCCATTTTAAAGAAGGCGGTTTTTTTGAAGGTCAGTTTCATGATAAGATGGTCTTCTCGCTGATTAACCGTTGAAAATTTCTTTAATTTTTCTGGAATATCATCCAAATTTCAAATAGTATCTGATCCCATTTATTGGGGTCTAAATTGCGTTAGTAATCGGTGTAAATCTATTGTGAGTCTATGGTGACTCTATGGTAACTCTATCGATTTTAGCTAGTTGAAGTCGGTAGAGTTACCATAGTCTAAAATTGGATTTAGGTTAGATTTACATAGATCACAAACCCAACTCTTCAGAACCCAGAATCCTGTTTAAAATTCCCGATGCCTATCGGCTTAAGTTTTTGCCGCTCAATTACTGCTTAATTCGGGATGTTTTATAATTATGATATAAGTCGTATCTTTGTATCATATTAATGATACTATGGTAAATCTGGAATGGTACAGGACATTTAAATCAATTTATGAAACAGGGACCCTTACAGGGGCTGCTGAAGCACTTTTTGTGTCTCAGCCTGGGGTAAGTTTGCACTTAAGCTCTTTAGAATCTTATGTGGGTTATAAGCTTTTTGACAGGACATCCAGAAAGATGGTTCCTACAGAACGTGGTAAAGTCATGTATAATTTTGTATTTGAAGCTTTAATCAAGCTAGAAGAGGCGGAAAAGCATTTCCACAGAAGCACGGAAAAGGAAAAACCGACGCTGAGCTTAGGGATGTGTTTCGAAACTTTTCAGCTGATGCTTGAACCTTACTTATCAAGTTTATCATTTAATGTGATTGTGAAATTCGGAGAGTATCCGCAAATGCTGAATGATCTGGATAACGGTATTCTGGACCTTGTGATTACTCCACACATGGAAAGTATGGCTAATATCGCCTATAAACCATTCTCTAAAGAAAAAATCGTATTGGTTGCGGGTTCAAAAAATGATACCACAGATTTTGACCTGATGCATAAAGACGGGGATTTGAAAGGGATGCAAGAATGGCTGAAACATCAGATTTGGTATGGTACTTCGGGCGATATGGAACACCTGATGCGGTTTTGGCATTGTAATTTTAATAAAAGACTTGATTTCAAACCAAATTACATCGTGCCTAATATGAGTTCTATTGTGAGGTGTATTAAAGGAATGAATGGATTTGCTGTATTGCCAGACTTTTTATGCCGCCATGAAATACAGAATGGCAGCGTAAAGTTAATCTGGGAAGGAAGTAAAGTCATGGAAAATACGCTTCATTTCGCGATGCGGAAAAAAACGATCTATGCGGCAGAGATTAAAACGATTCAGGAGATTTTTGAGAAAGAGATGATGCCACTTGAAAATGAAACCAGTACACAGGTTGCCTGATAAGCGGGCTCTTTGCAAAATGTAGACATTTGCCTCATTTTTCAATTTATTTCTCTGAATGTAACATAAAAACCTACCTTTGTATCCAAGAAATCACCTTGTAAGTGATTCGGTACCATTAATTCATTAAATTCACATATAAATCATAGTTGTAGATGATTAACATTACATTACCGGATGGCTCAGTGCGTCCATATGAAAAAGGAACAAGTGCCCACCAGATTGCTTTATCTATCTCTGAAGGTCTTGCTCGTAACGTTTTAGCAGCCGAAGTTAACGGCGAAGTCTGGGATTCTTCCAGACCTATTGAACAAGATTCAGCAGTTAAATTATTAACCTGGAATGATACCGCTGGTAAATCTACCTTCTGGCACTCTTCTGCCCACATCATGGCCGAAGCACTGGAAGCGTTATACCCAGGTACTAAATTCGGAATCGGCCCTGCAATTGAAACAGGTTTCTATTATGATGTAGATTTTGGTGATGTAGAATTTTCATCAGATCATTTCAAAGCGATAGAAGCTAAATTCATGGAACTGGCCAAACAAAAAGAAGTTTTTGTACGGGAGAGCGTTTCTAAAGCAGATGCGATTGCCTATTTCACAGAAAAAGATGACGAGTATAAATTAGATCTGATTCAGGGATTGGAAGATGGTAAAATCACTTTTTACAAACAAGGTCAGTTTACTGATTTATGTCGTGGACCGCATCTTCCAAATACAGGATTTATCAAAGCTGTAAAGTTGATGAACGTTGCCGGCGCTTACTGGAGAGGTGATGAAACTAAAAAACAGTTAACTCGTATTTATGGGGTTACTTTTCCTAAAGCAAGTGAGTTAACAGAATATCTGTTAATGATCGAGGAAGCTAAAAGGCGCGACCACAGAAAATTAGGGAAAGAGCTTGAACTGTTCGCTTTCTCGGAAAAAGTTGGAATGGGTTTACCATTATGGTTACCTAAAGGAACAGCTTTACGTGAGCGTTTAGTCAACTTCTTAACAAAAGCACAAGCAAAATCAGGATACGAACAAGTAATTACACCGCATATCGGTCATAAAAATCTTTATGTGACTTCTGGTCACTGGGATAAATATGGCGCAGATTCGTTTCAGGGAATAAAAACACCTCAGGAAGGCGAGGAGTTCATGTTAAAACCAATGAACTGCCCGCATCACTGTGAAATCTATAAAGTCAAACCACGCTCTTACAAAGATCTTCCTTTGCGTTTAGCAGAGTTTGGTACTGTTTACCGTTATGAGCAAAGTGGTGAGTTACATGGTTTAACAAGAGTGCGTGGCTTTACTCAGGATGATGCACACTTATTCTGTCGTCCGGATCAGGTGAAAGAAGAGTTCATGAAAGTGATTGATCTGGTATTGTACGTATTTAAATCTTTAGGATTTGAGAGTTACACTGCCCAGATTTCGCTAAGAGACCCGGAAAATAAGTCAAAATATATTGGTACTGATGAAAATTGGAAACTGGCTGAAAGTGCAATTATCGAAGCTGCAGCAGAGAAAGGTTTGAATACAGTAACTGAATTAGGTGAGGCGGCATTTTATGGTCCGAAACTTGATTTCATGGTGAAAGATGCTTTAGGCAGAAAATGGCAGTTGGGAACTATTCAGGTGGATTATAATTTACCAGAAAGATTTGAACTGGAATATACTGGAAGTGACAACCTGAAACACAGACCTGTTATGATCCATCGCGCTCCATTTGGCTCTCTGGAACGATTTATTGCAGTTTTGATTGAACATTGCGCTGGAAATTTCCCATTATGGCTTTCTCCTGAACAATTTATAATCCTTCCTATTTCAGAAAAGTATGAAGAATATGCTAAAAAAGTTTCAGATGAACTAAATAATTCCGATATTCGCGGTTTGATTGACTTTCGTGATGAGAAGATTGGAAGGAAAATTAGAGACGCTGAGGTTAAAAAGACCCCATATATGCTGATTATCGGTGAAAAGGAAATGGCAGAAGGAAAGGTATCAGTAAGGAAGCACGGAGAAGGAGATTTAGGTGAAATGACTATCCAGGCGTTCAGTGAATTATTAATTAAAGAAATAACAGTTTAAATAGTATATAAATTTGGCATTAGGCAGACCAGGATTTAACAGGGGACCACGTCCTCCTTTTAAGAAAAAAGAAGCAGAACATAATATTAATCAGTTTATCAGAGCCCAGGAGGTTAGATTAGCTGGCGATAATGTTGAACCGGGGATTTATCCTTTGGCAAAAGCTTTAGCCCTTGCCGATGAACTGGAGTTGGATCTGGTAGAAATATCACCAAACGCAGTTCCACCGGTTTGTAGAATAATCGATTACAGCAAATTTGTTTACGAACAAAAGAAAAAGCAGAAAGAGATTAAGGCGAATGCGAAACAAACCATTATTAAGGAGATCCGTTTTGGACCTAACACTAATGATCATGATTTCCAGTTTAAACTGAAACATGCAGTTAGTTTCCTTGAAAATGGAGAAAAAGTTAGAGCATATGTGCATTTCAAAGGTAGAGCGATCGTGTACAAAGAGCAGGGAGAGATCTTATTGCTTAAGTTCGCACAAGCTTTGGAAGATATAGGAAAGGTTGAACTTTTACCTAAATTAGAAGGTAAACGTATGTTTTTAACCCTTGCTCCAAAAGTTGCAAAAAAATAAATAAATTACATAAATAAGAACAGGTTATGCCAAAAATGAAAACCAATTCCAGTGCTAAAAAGCGTTTTTCGCTTACTGGAACCGGTAAAATCGCAAGAAAAAACGCATACAAAAGTCACATTTTAACAAAAATGTCTACTAAACGTAAGCGTAATTTGGGTCACACCTCAATGGTGTCAGCTGCTGATATGGGCAACGTTAAGCGTATGCTAGCTATCGGTAAATAATTAGATTTTTTTAACCAGGTACCCGGTAGTAAGTTTGCTGAAATACGCAACACCGTTTATCAAAAAACAACAACACTATGCCACGTTCGGTAAACGCAGTAGCTTCGAGAAGAAGACGGAAAAAAGTCCTTAATATGGCCAAAGGCTATTGGGGATCAAGAAGTAAAGTATTCACTGTAGCAAAAAATACGGTTGAGAAAGGTTTGCAATATGCATACCGTGACCGTAAAGTTAAGAAAAGAGAATTCCGCGGTTTGTGGATTCAACGTATTAACGCTGGTGCGCGTCAGTACGGAATTTCTTACTCTCAATTCATTGGTAAATTAGCGGCTAAAAATATTGGTTTAAACCGTAAGGTTTTAGCTGACTTAGCTATGAATCATCCAGATGCTTTCAAAGCAGTAATTGATACAGTTAAATAGAAATATATAACATCAAAAAAAAGGGAGCAATTTTGCTCCCTTTTTTTTTGCTTAAAATTATGGAGGATTTTAGCTCTCCATTGTATTGGTATTATCATCAGTCTTGGTGTCGTTAGCAGGTTTAGCTCCTTTACGACGATCTTTTTTTTCCTGAGTTTTAGCTTTCTTTGCCGGATGATTATCGGCTAGCTTTTTCTTTTGATCTGCGGTTAATATCTGGTCGATTTTGGCGTCAGTTTCTTTTTTTGAAGCGATATGCTGGTCTCTTGTTGCTTTTCTATCCGCATGACTTTGTTTGTGTAATTCTTCATTTTTCTTGTACTTGTCAAGCTCTACGGTATAGATTTTTTGTTTCTGATCGGCAGTGAGTGATAACTCTTTCTCTAATTTAGCAGTACTTTTTTCTGCTTTCTGCTCTGGGGTCATTTTTTGCTTGCCTGCAGTCTGCGCATAACTGGCAGTTAATCCAATAAATGCTATGGCTAATGTTAAAACGATTCTTTTCATTTGTATGTTGTTTTAAAGCATAGAGTAAAAAAAAGAGAAAGGGTTTAAAATCAATTTAGTTTTTGTTCATCTGTGAGATTGATTTCTGCATCTGTGACATCATATTGGTTAGTGTTTCCATAGTCGGTTCTGTAGCTGCATCAGGCAGCGTAGAGCTGATGTAAGCCTTTGCTTTCCAGATTTCAAGGATATCTTCGGCCGGTACATTATAAGGGTCATAGAGCTTGTTATCAGAGATCAGCTTTAACTCCTTATTTTCTTTAAAACGATTTCCAGCTCTTTTATAGACTACGCCTTCATTTTTGCTCACGATTACATAGGTTTCCCCGGTTTTAACGTCATTCCAGTTGTCCATGTATTCACCAATGATGATGCTTCCCGATTGGATAGGTAGCATAGAGTCTCCAACAATTTCGAAAGCTCTGAAGGTTCCATGTTTTAAAGAGGGAAGGGGCAATTGAAATTTAGGCAGATCCTTGATGTATTCCGGGTCAGAGAACCCGTTCAGGTATCCGGCGCTGGCTTTTACTGGGACCATTTCGATATTCTCATTGTCGCTCTGGTCAACAGAGATACTGAGTATCCTTAAATTTGAACCCTGACTTTTTAGTTTAGGTTTCCAGTTATCATTGATTATTTCGTTGATAAATTCATCCATGGTTAGTTCATAGTATTCTGCTATTTTTTTTAGTAAATCGTATTTTGGTTCTGCGCGGTCTTCTTCGTAAGCACCAACGAGTGATCTTTTAATTCCCATCAAATCAGCAAATTGCTGTTGAGTGTGGCCTTTTTTCTTTCTTAAGTATTTGAGGTTTATGGAAATATTTGACATAAAATAAAAGATTAAAAATAATTTGTTTTTACTAAAATAGTTAGTATTATTGTACCAATAAAGTTAGTAATATTTATTCGCACTGCAAAGATATATGCTAATTTAATTAGTGGTAATAATTTAAACTACAAGCAATGAGAAAGTTTGTCTACATCGTGACCGATAGAAACCGTACAAGTTTACATGTTGGAATGAGCGCTGATTTAATTAAGACGCTTGATTTTTATAAACAAATGCCAAGTCTGTTTTTTGACAGCGGACAGCAGCTTACCCGACTAGTTTATTTTGAAGAGTTCAAAACGGAGTCACAAGCACTTAGCCGTTTTAAACTGATCAGCAGATTTACCAGGATGCAGAAAGAACGGTTAGTCCGCTCTTGTAATCCGGATTGGGTTGATCTGACCATTGGTCTAGACTTTGAACATATTACCATGAGCAGACCATTATCCACGCAGGTGAAAATGCCTTTGACTATTATGTCTTAAAAAAATAAGGTGAGATGCAGCTGCACAACTTATAGATTTTTATAGCTGATATGGAGAATAAAGAATTAGATAAAGAGAAGATAACTGAGCAGGAGCAGGTAACTGATGAAATGATTATGAATCGTATCTACCTGCTCAGAGGCCAGAAAGTGATGATCGATGTTGATTTGGTGAAGCTTTATCAATTAAAAACGGCGGAGCTAAGAACGTTAATCGGTAAAAATGCGCATCGTTTTGCAGAAGATTTTATATTTAAGCTCAATCGTGAAGATGAATTGTCACTCATGCGGCAGGATAATATGATAAGGATTGATACCAAGGTGAGGGTTTATCCGTATGCGTTTACAGAACAAGGTCTTACGGTATTGTCCGGTTTGTTAAAGAGCGTGGAATCTGTCGAAGTAAATAAGAGGATCATCAGGATTTTTGCGCTCATCAGGTCTATACTTCCGGACTTTCCGGAACTGTACAGAGAAATGAACCAGTTTAAAGAGAGGCTGTGATAATTTAATGGAGTTTGTAGGTGTTTGCATTGTTTATGTGTAAAAAAGCACATATTTACGAGATGATATTGCAATTATACAGCATCAACTATAGCTTAATGAAGAAACTCATTGTACTTTTATTTATTTTATTGTCATCTCTAGCTAAAGCTCAGAATTGCAATTGCTCACAGAATTTTGAATTTCTAGTAGGAAAGATAAAGGCTAATTATGTTGGATATAGAGATAAAGTAAATAAATCAAATCAACAAAGATTTGACTTATTTACTGATAGTTTACGTAAGGTGGCACGTTCTACTGAAGAAGCTGATTGTCGTGATATTTGCCAAAAGTGGTTGTCTTATTTTAAGGATGGACATATTGGTATGTCGTCTTTTACACCCGGAAATGCTAAAGACAATGATATAAGATCGTATTTTGCAGGGACTGAAAAGACAGGATGGACTGAAGATACTTTTAATAGTTATCTAAAGAACAAGGTTAATAGTCTTGACGGAATAGAAGGAATATGGTCTGAACATGCAGGTAAGTATAAAATAGGTATTGTTAAAGATTCTGCTTCTAAAAAGGATGAATATATGGGATTTATTATTAAAGCTGACGGTATATACTGGATGCCACAACAAGTAAAGTTGTGTGTTAAGAAGACGAAAGATAAGTACAGCCTGTTGTCTTACAGACTCTTCAATCATGATAATAGTAATCCATCTTTTTATAAGAGTAAGGATACTCTTGATTTCGGTATTTATGGTAAATGGTATAGAGGTAATATCCCCATTGTTGTGGTAAAACCTGTAAAGGAAACTGATTTATCTCCCTCATTTAGAATCCTTGATAAGGAAACAAATCTATTAACAATACCTTATTTTAGGATAAGATATAAAAAGGCAGTAGATAGCATCATTGAAAAGAATAAGGCATTACTGGAACAGACAAAACATTTGATCATTGATGTTAGAAATAATTCTGGAGGTTCAGTCTACACCTTTGAAAAATTATTACCCTATCTCTATACGAATCCTATCTATATTAATGGAGGTTCAGTTTTAGCCACTGAAGACAACATAAAAAATGGTTATGACATTGATGATGTGAGTTTTACTGAAAGTAAAAAAAAGGAAATAAAAGAAACTGCTGCAAAACTTCGTGCACATTTAGGTGAATTGTATCCTTTATATTCTGGTGAGACGCTAAGATTAGACAGTATTAAGAAAAATCCTGGTCGTGTCTCTATATTGATCAATGGTGGATGCGCAAGTTCGACGGAGTTCTTTATTTTGGCAGCTGAACAAAGTAAAAAGGTGACTTTATTTGGTGAGAATAGTGGTGGTGCAGTTGATTATATAGAGGTCATCAGTTTAAAAATGCCATGCAATTATTTTTCTTTTTCGTATCCAGCTTGCAGATCTTTTTTGGTTGATAAACGGCCGTTGGATAATATTGGGATAGCCCCTAATGTGATTATTCCTGAAAATGTTCAGGATTGGGTTGAGTTTGTACGAACTTATAGTACTAATCCTTAAGGAATTTGATTGTTTAAAGGCCAGCGAGATTGAGTTATTTGGCTGGCCTTTTTTGAAATATGCTAAAGATTGTCTAGTCTTGTTAATGGAGGTTATTTAGTCTTACCCTCGTTTTTTTTCTTCTCTTCTTCTTCCTTTTTCTTGTCCTTTTCTTCCTGACGTTTTTTCTTTCTCAATTCTCTTTCTTCTTTTCTTGTCAACGGTACTACAGGTACGAGCTGTTTTAAAGCAGGCTCAACAGCTTTTTGAACTTCGCTCTTTGCTTCTTCCTGTTTTTCTACAGGTTTATCACCATCGGCAGGAACTGCTACATGAAGAGAATCTGTGGCTACACTATCTGTTTTAGTTGTGTCAACAGCGTAAACAGGAGTAGGACAGTTATAGTTTCTTGTGATTGGAACGGTAGCTTTCGGGAAAGGTCCATAAGTGTAGCCAGTACTCTTATCATGGTAAACCTTTTCCATAAACTTAGCGAAAATAGGTAAAGCTGTGCGTGATCCTTCACCAGTTTCGCCATTTTTAAAGTGTGCAGAACGTTCATCACAGCCTACCCAAACACCTGTAACCAGGTCTTTTGTAATTCCCATATACCAGGCATCAACATAGTCTGAAGATGTTCCTGTTTTACCACCAATCTGGTTATTGCTCTTCCAAAGATCCCATTCCCATAATGCTCTGGATGTTCCGCCTGGTTCATCCATTCCACCTCTGAACATGTAAAGCATTAACCATGCGATTTCTTCGGAAAGTATCTTTTTAGTTTTGGCAACGAAATCTTCTAATACGTTCCCATCCTGGTCAGTGATTTTTTCTACTAAAATAGGGTCGGTTCTTACGCCTTTATTCAGGAAAGTACCATAGGCTCTTACCATTTCAAATACTGAAACATCATTAGGGCCTAAACTTACAGAGGGTACAGACTCCAGATGACTGTCAATACCACATTCATGTGCCCACTTAACTACATTTTCCCAGCCTACTTTTTCTGTTACCTGTGCAGTGATTGTATTGATTGAACGGCCCATTGCAGCACGCAGAGAGGTTTCTCTATAGCTATTCTGCCAGTTGGCATTTCTTGGCTCCCAATATTCTGTTTTACCTTTTTCATCATATTTGATTTTAACAGGTTTATCAATAAAGGTATCACAAGGACTCATACCACTTTCAAATGCTGCCAGGTAAGCAAAAGGTTTGAAAGTTGATCCTGCCTGACGCTTAGACTGGTTTACATGGTCGTACTTAAAGAATTTATGATCTAAACCACCAACCCATACTTTAATTTTACCATTAAAGGGATCTAAGGTCATCATCCCTGTATTCATAATCTTGCCGTAGTAACGGATAGAATCCAGTGTAGAGAAAAGTGTATCGCGGTCACCTTTGTAGGTGAATATTTTCATCTTTTTCTTTTTATTGAAATAAGCCGTTACCGAATCAGGTTTGTTTGGGTATTTCTTTTCCAGCAATGCGTAGATTGGAAGATTCTTCATGGCACGGCCAGGGTAATCAACTTTGTTTTTTTCAGAATCCTGCCATGGATCTTCTTTTCCCCAGGCAGTATAGAATCTTTTCTGAACTATTTTCATTTGATCAGCAACTGCTTCTTCAGCGTATTTCTGAAGTTTGGAGTCAATTGTAGTGTAGATCTTCAGTCCGTCTTCATATAAGTCGTATCCGTTTTTATCGCACCATTTCTCCAGGTATTTAGCCACTGCGGCTCTCAGGTAAGAATCGCCATCACTGCCTTCATCTTCTCTGCCTTCTTTCAGTTTAATAGGGGTGTCTTTATAAGTTGTAAGTTCGGCAGCAGTGATATAGCCATACTTATTCATTTGAGATAAAGAAACGTTTCGTCTTTCTAAAGCTCTTTCAGGATAACGTACCGGGTTATAGGTTGTGGTTCCTTTCAGCATTCCTACTAACATGGCAGATTCAGGCACACTCAGAGAATCCGTTTGTTTATCAAAATATACTCTTGCCGC
This sequence comes from Pedobacter sp. PAMC26386, assembly GCA_014302835.1. Classification (GTDB taxonomy): domain Bacteria; phylum Bacteroidota; class Bacteroidia; order Sphingobacteriales; family Sphingobacteriaceae; genus Pedobacter. The sequence goes on along the minus strand of CP060294.1, from coordinate 2,740,300 downwards.
AGTTTTTATCCCGTAAGTGTTATTACCGAACGAAACTGTATTGAGATACATCGTGATAATATCATTCTTAGAATAGTTAGCTTCCAGCTTGACTGCCGTCATCCATTCTTTCAATTTCGAAACAATGGTTCTGATAACTGGGATATGTTTAATAAAACCTTGTGATTTGTTATACCTGGTACGGTACATGTTTTTTGCCAGCTGCTGCGTAATGGTACTTGCACCTCTTTTGTCGCCCGTGGCTGTCGAAATTCCGCTTGATAATAAAGAACGGAAGTCAATACCCATATGTTTATAAAAGCGGACATCCTCCGTTGCAACCAATGCGTTGATAACACTTGGAGAGATTTGTTTGTAAACAACTGGTGTACGATTTTCTTTGTAATATCTGCCGATTAATTTTCCGTCTGCGGTATATAATTCTGAACCTATACTTTGCGTAGGCATCTTAATATCCCTGTAAGAAGGGGAGTAGCCAAAAAGCCACAGGAAATTTAATTGAAGTGCGCAAAAGAAAGTGATGATACAGAAAATAAATACGGAGAAATAACGCAGGTATTTATTATGAATCTCTTTAAACATACGATATGGTCAAAAAATTAGTAAAACAGTTTAAGTTAAATCTGGTTAAGAGCCTGTTTGAATTGAAAAGGGGTCAAGATTACCTTTGCAATTCAAACAGATTCAAAGAACATTATGTGCAAATTAACGTAAATAAATCACTAAAATTTTTGCCATTATAAAATACGTTGCCCTTCTTGGAGCGTATGTGCTATAGATGGCCTGATTTTTAGTGAATTAGAAGGGTTAGTGGTTAATAAAAAAAAACTGTAAGGTGGTTGTAAGAACGGTGTCGATATCTTGTTTATTGTTAAGTTGCTCTTTCTGAATGAAAAAACATACTGTTTCGTGCAAATCTTAACTGGTTTTTCCAATATTTTAACGTTAAAATTTGAAATTTAATTTCATTAAAAAATTTGTGTTTGTTCATATCTGCTATTAGATATCTTTAACATTATATGTTGTTTCTTATTGAGTGTGTGTAATGTCATTGTATTGTTTATATTATTGTTGTTTTTTATTTTTTTTAACTATACATTAGATTAAATAATTATGTGAAATATGATGTCTGGTGAATTTGAAAAAGATAATCCTATTATAGTTCTTTCTCTGCTGCTGAAAAAGCTGAATGTAAGAGTCAGCAGTTTTACATTAAATGAAAAACTGAAGAATCATCCATATTATCCAAGTCTCTTAAGTATAAGTGATTGTTTAACTGAATGGTCAGTTCCGCATATTTCCTATCAGATTGATAAGGATGATTACTATAAAAGAACATTACGATTCCCCTTCGTCGCTCACTTGCAAGCGCTGAAAGAAGATAGGTTTCTTATCATATATGATATAAAAGATAACGTAGTTTCTTTTTCTGATCACAAAAATTCTAACAGGAAGATGCCTGAACTTGAATTTTTGAATGAATGGGATGGAATTATACTCTATGCCGAGAAGAGTAAATATAGTGGCGAACCATCTTATAGTTCTGCAATCATTCAGGGACTTTTTAATCAGGCCAGGTGGCCCTTTCTGGTAGCGATGATGCTGATATTGATATTGGCTTTTCTTAACTATGATCGATCGTTAGCTTTTTTTTGCTTGTTAGGTGTAAAAGTATTGGGTGTCATCTTCAGTTGTTTTCTTCTGATCCATAGTATAAATGCTGACAACCCTTTCGTTCAAAATCTATGTGGTGTAGTTAAGAAAAGCAATTGCAACACTATTTTAAATTCTGATGCAGCCAAGCTAACTTCATGGTTAAGTTGGAGTGAAGTGGGGGCATTTTATTTTACTGGTTCACTAATCTATTTACTTTATAACCTTCATAATGTCTCTTTACTGGCAATTGTGAATGTTTTATGTTTACCCTATACAATTTATTCTTTGGTGTATCAATTCAGACATAAAAGCTGGTGTATACTCTGCTGTGCAATTCAAGCTTTTTTATGGTTAGAGGCTATTATTTTTTTTACTTTTTTTTCTTACACTCAGACGATTGATTTTTCAGAAGCTATTGCCTTGATTTTTTCATTCGGACTTCCTATTGCTGTATGGTCATTTCTTAAACCATTTTTTCTTCTTTCTTCACAAACGCAACCCTTAAAAGAACAGCTGAAGTTATTTAAATATGATGCCAATATGTTCAATCAGCATTTAATAAATCAGCAATATGAATACATTCCCGAAGATCTAGTTGCTTTATCTATAGGAAATCCGCAAGCGGGTACGACTATAACTATGATCAGTAATCTTTATTGCAGGCCTTGCGGTGATTCTCATAAAATTATTCAGAACTGGCTTTTGAATAGAGACGATTTCCAGCTGAAGATTATTTTTAGTGTATCTACATACCTTAACGATCCCAGGCTAAAAGTAGTTCAGCATCTTAGAGCATTACAGGTGATTGGTGATAGCGAATTACTCGATACAGCATTATTGGATTGGTACTCCAGAAAACAGGATTATGATTCCTGGGCCAAAAAATATCCAATAGAGATCGAAGAAGTTAAATTGAACTTTGGGGTTCAGCAAAAAGCCTGGTACAAACAGGCCGGAATATCAAGTACACCAACATTTTTTATAAATGGACATAGATTAACACTTCCTTATCGACTTGAAGATGTCGAGTTTTTGATTGACTAACAGATTTTTAATTCCATAATGCTCGCTAAACTGGAATAAAAGCCGAACACTGTAAAGAAAAAAATATCATATTCTATACCTCTCAGAACGATATAAGTTTATATAAAGATTTTGTACAAGTGAACTGACCGGTTGCAAACGAGCAGTTCTAACTAACATGGAGTTATAAAACTATGTAGCTTAATTAACTCAGCTTGGAGAAGTTATCTATATTAATCATGGAAAATTTAAACTATGAGAAAGTTAAATTTGAAAATTGTTGACCTTGCCGAGGGCCGGATTCTAACAAGAAGTCAATTGAAAAATGTTATGGGGGGATTTAATACATCGACCTTAACCGGATGTGGAACTACAACTTCTTGTCGTACTAGTAATGATTGTACAACTGATGCTTCTTGTGTTTCTTGTATAACTGTTGGTGAGCCAGGTAATTATGGTGGTGAATGCGGTTGGAATGGTACGCGGTAGACACAAAGATTAAATTATGCAAATACCCGGGTGTCAAATGACATTTGGGTATTTACACAAATTATAGCTTAAATCAATTTTGGAATAATTTTCAATACATTTTATATCTTTAAAGAATGGAGGTTTTCGAGAAAAAATGGAATTATAGAGTAGGGCTTCTGTTTTCATTGCTTAGTCTTATTGCTTTCAACTCCATGGGGCAGAGGTTAAATAAAGGTGATTTTTGTTTAACAGGTAAACTATTGAATCGTGATACCGGAACTATTGTATTAACCTACACGAATAATCTGAATAAGTATCTAAATGACACTGCTATAGTTTCAAAAGGAATGTTTTCATTTAAAGGGAACATTTCTGAACCAGTATGGGCTTTGCTTAAGGGGAACATCAAATCCAGGTCAATGGATGACCCGAATTTAACCACTATCTTTTTGGAGCCTGAGTCAATGAAAATAACTCTGGAAGAGAATAGTTTTAAGAAAGCTGTTCTTGTGGGTTCTAAGACGCATTCTACCTATTTAGCTTTGCTTGAGGTACAAAAACCATTCTATAAATCTTTAGATTCTTTAAGAAAAAAATGGTTATACCTGAATTCAAGAAGCAAAGTAGATACGAATCAGGTTGACCACTATAAAGACAGTATAAGAATATTATCTAAGGATCTTGAAGAAGTTAAGGTGCAACTAAAGAAAGCGGATCTTAATTTTATAAAAATGAATTCTAATTCTGTTATTGGCCCTTATGTATTCCTGTCTTATACAGATGGAGTTACCCTTTCCAGTGACTTAGCACAAAATCTTTATGAACAATTTTCTGAGCCTGTAAAAAATAGTGCACTTGGTAAGGAGGTTTTCAAAAGGTTGAAAACTCAAAAAGAGATGGTAACTCTTCAAAAAGACTCTGTCAAAGTGGGTAAAGCGGCGTTTAATTTTTCAAGGATTGCGTTAAACGGGAGTTCAATACAACTTTCTTCCTATATTGGAAAGAAATATGTTCTGCTTGATTTTTGGGCAACGTGGTGCAAACCCTGTATAGAGTACACCCCTCATCTAATTGAAATTTTTCAAAAATATAATCAGGATGGTCTGGAAGTAATTAGTATTTCTATGGACAGAGATTTTTTTACCTGGGAGAGTGGCGTAATCAACCATAATCTTAAGCAGTTTATCAATGTACATGATTTTTCAACTGGTGAGGATCTAAAAAACAGAAACATACTCAGGTCTTTGTCTGCTAAATATTCAATTACTCTGATTCCAACATATATCTTAATTAACAAATTGGGTATTGTTGAAGGTATTTACCATTTAAATGGTACTACCCAGATTCCATCACTTGACAGGAAATTAAAAGAATTATTTAACCACTAACACAATTATTATTAAAATACTATATAGGGGTGCTTTTTAATGTCTACTTATTTTAACCTTGTCTGACTATGATTTATATTTCTGCACAACCCGATGAATACTATTTTTATTGGCAAATAAAGCTGCAGATATTCAACTTTTCAAGAATGGGGATTGCTGCTGACCGTATTCATGTACTTATAGGATATAATGAAAATAGAGGCCTTTCTGATTTCTTCAGTGAATTGATAAACTTAAATAAACAAGCTACATTTTATGCCTATCCAGACAAACGCATTTCGAAAAAATATGCTTCTTCAATAAGACCACATTTGTTAGCCACTCATTTTAGAATAAATAGCTGGTTGGAACATCAAGTTTTATTTTATCACGATTCTGATATCATATTTAGGCATCTCCCAGACTTTAAACTCTTACTCGAAGGTGATGAATGGTTTGCCTCTGACACCTGGAATTATACTTCAATCGATTACATTATAAAGACTTCAAATGCAGCTCTTTTGAAGGAAATGATTTCGATTGTTGGAATTGATATAGAATCCATTGAAGAAAATGATAAACATTCCGGGGGGGCACAATATGTATTAAAAAATGTTACTTCGGCGTTTTGGCTTAAACTTGAAGCTGATTGTGAAAAAATGTTCGGGATGTTGGAAAATTATAATGCACAGTCAGGTTTCTACGTAGAGGGAAAGCAGAAATTCGAGTCTTGGTGTACTGACATGTGGTGTTTGTGGTGGAATGCTATTCTAATACAAAAGAATGTCAGAACCCATGTCCAATTGAGTTTTTCATGGGCTGAGACATTAATCGAAATAGAAAATCCTATCATTCATTATACCGGGAGAGTTGCAAAAGAAAATAAGGGCATTTTTAGAAAAAACAACTATGTCAACGGACATCCTTTTTACGCTCAGTTCAATAGCATTAATAAAGGGACAGCTAGTTATTTAGTTGTTAAAGAAATTGAATTATACAATCTGGCAAATGAATATAAGCTGCATAATTTTGATAAATTTACTTTTATTCTAAAAATTTTAGATGATGGATCTGAACAAGTGGAAAATTTATACATAATTGTCAATTATCTGAGCTTAAATTTTAGCACCAGAATTCTAGTTCTTGTGTGTGTAGGTCATCTGAAATTAGATAATCATCGTTTATCGAAACAAGTCTCCGTTTGTTATGTTAGCGAAGTTAATCCTTCACTTATTTCAACTACTCAACTGTTAGATAGATTGGTGGTAACTCCTTTTGTATTCTTCTATGATCAGAATTCGATAATACCTGTATCAGACATTCTTGCTTTAGTTGGTGAATTCGAAAAAACTGAAGCGGGTGCTATAAATATTTGTTGTGAAATACTTTTGGTAGATCTGTTATTAAAGGAGATGTTTTCAAAATACTTAACAGATGAATTGCTCATTCGTAATAGGGGGAAATTTTTTAAGTGCGAAAAATTCTCCGGAGCTTTTATCATAGGAAATAAAGAATTGCTTATTCAATCTTTGGGTGACAATGATCATTTTCTTGATTTTCAAGAAGAGATGATGTTGTCTTGTGTCGGGATCGATTATTTTAAAGAAACGGGGAACAAGTTTTATTACCTATATAATTAATGGCCCGGATGACAGGAAAACTGCTTCTGTTTAAGAATCAAGTGAAAGGTGTGGTGATAAATACTGCGGAAAATTATTCTCTTTTTGATGGCCGCCTTGGGTTATGTCTAATAAATTATATGTCAAGACAAAAGGACGATGACAGATTAGATAGTACTACAGTTGCTGAGGAAATTCTAAATGATGTAATTGATAACCTTTCGGGTATGGAGACTTATACCTTTTCTCATGGACTTTTGGGATTTGGATGGGCAATTGAATGGTTGCATCAAAACGGTTTCATTGAAGAAAATACAAATGAATTTCTAGAAGAATTAGATGATAAAATTTATCAAAACATAGTAAATAACGAGGTTACATCTTATTCACTGGAAACTGGATTGATTGGTGCTTTATTGTATTTTTATAAAAGAATCACTACTAAAAGTAGGGGCGGTTTTTTTTATAGAGAGGTCTGCTTAATTGAATGTGGGAATCTTTTGATCGATTCATTAGCGAGTTATTTGCGTTTAAAAGAACAAAGAAATCAGCAGAACCTTGGCGAAGTTTATACTTCCCAGAAGATAAGGTTACTGGGACAGTCCCTATTAATCCTTGTGAAGTTTTATCCATTAAAAATTAATCAGGAAGTAGTTTCAAAGTTGATTTGTGAAATTCTATCCAAATGTAAGGAGATATTTAAAATGGATATCTCTGCTCGTAGTTTGATAATAAAAGACATCATATATCTTGCACATGTCTGTTGTATTTATGCTAAAAATATGAATTCAACTACATGGCGAAATAATATAAATGTTTTTTTTGAAGAACTGCAGATTCACCAGAATGAAGTTGTTTATATGGATACTGAATCTCAATATATATTATCCAACTATAAATTAAACTTAACAAGAGCTAAAACTCAAAATTTAACTGTTTTCGAAGGGCTTGCATATTTTGATGAAATATCGGCGACAAAATCTTGGGCAGAGGCTTGGTTGCTTGAGTAATATTTCGAAAAAAACTACCTATAACACAAAGGATAATGCTATGAAAATAAGACTAACAACTTTTGCTCGGAATGATGAAAATTTAAGATTACGTTTTATTGAAAGATACTGTGGTGGATCTGCACATTGGCGTGATTTAGAATTTGTGAGTGACGATAGCTTTGATTGGTTGATTATTTTTACCTCCCCTCATCAAGATACCAAAGATTATGATGAAGGAAAGGCTATAACCTTGTTAACAGAACCTCCAAGTTCACCTAATAGACGAAGTCATAAAACCAGTAGAATAGAAAAAATGTATCTGCCTCTGCCTTTTCTGCCCTCTACTATTTATGGGAGTGCGAAATTTGGGGGTAATGAGGAGATCATCAAAAAAAACAAGCTATTGTCAATAGTGACCAGTGACCTAAGTTATTTAAAAGGTCATCAGGCAAGGCTGCAATTTGTTTATTCTCTGGACAGGGTAGTACTAGAAGGATTGGATATCTGGGGGAAATCACAACAAAGTAGTTTCTTTAAATATATCCGGAATTATCACGGGCCTATTGTAGATAAGTATGAAGCATTATGGAAATACAAATATCATTTTGCTTGTGAAAATTCTTTTGAGAGAAATTACTTTACTGAAAAAATTGCTGATCCTATTATAGCTGAAAGCTTATGCTTTTATGACGGGTGCAAAAATCTATATGAGTTTATTGACGAGAGAGCATTTATCAAAATTAATGTAAAAAAGCAGCGGGAATCTATTGAAACTATAATTGTTGCGATTGAGAATAATGAATGGCGGAGGAGGATAAGATATATACGTGAACAAAAAAAACGACTTTTAAATGAGTTACATCCTTTAAATATTATTTGGCTTACAGTACATCAGAAAGATGTATTAAAGGAATGTAGATTATAGCAATATGGAAAATCATATGCTATATGCACCTCTATTCATCAGTATTGTGATGCCAACATATAATGCTGAAAAATATCTTTTCTGGACTTTGACTTCAATCATAGCACAATCTAATCAATGCTGGGAGTGTATATTAGTTGATGATGGCTCTACAGATGACACCTTGAAAATCAGTAGGTATTTTTCGAAAATTGATAGCCGGATCCGCCTCTCTTCAGTTAGGCCCAATTGCAAAGGGGCAAATGCCTGTAGAAATGCCGGATTAAGTGATAGCCTTTCAGATTATGTCATGTTTATGGATGCTGATGATTCAATTGCTCCGCATTGTATTGCTGAACGCATTTTGATCTTGTCCAAAAATCCGAATAAAGATCTGATTGTATTTAATACTTTGATGGTCGATGAAAAAGGCAAACATCTAAGACCGTTTTCTGTGATTGATTCCTCATTGAAAGGTTTAGTGTGTGCTTTTATTCAGCATGAAATACCATGGCAAACGATGTCGCCGGTCTGGAAGAAAAAATTTCTTGAGAAAATAGGAGCATGGGATGAATCTTATAAGCGGCTGCAAGACGTGGAGTTAAATATCAGAGCATTATTTAATCAGCCAGCTTACTTGTTAGTAGAAGGTGAGATTGACTCTTATTATCGGTTGACAAAGTTATCAGAAGAAAAAAAACTGAACGCTTTATATGGATTTACACTCCTTTTGAAGAATCATTATCTTAGATTTTTAACTGATTCATATTGGAAAAAGCAAGAAGATGAACTGATAGAGTCATTTGTTATTTTGATTGAAAGAAACTTGAAATTTTATATAGATGGTTTTGATCAGCCGGTGCCTGATTGGGAGCTTTTTTTTATTGAAACCTTAAGAGGAATAAGTATGGCTGAGGACGATGTCAGCCATTTGATAGGGATTTTGGCTATATTTAATAATGATGAATAACCATAATTCAAAAACAGATTTGCTTATGTCTGAAAATTGACGGAAATTGCTTTGCAGGTTGTACCTGAATAATAATTTATAGGCCATTCTATTCATGAATAAAGAAACTAACCGCTTTTTAGCGCCAGCAGGAAAAAAGATCAAATTGAAGGATTATAGTACTCACTATGATGGAGATTCAGGTAAGAAGGTCGGCAAGGCAACTATGACTGCGATTAAGGAGAAACTTAGTGATTATCAGGAGGTCTTATACGCTGAAAACTCACATTCTTTACTGATTATCTTTCAGGCAATGGATGCAGCAGGAAAAGACAGTGCAATTTCACATGTGATGTCTGGTTTAAATCCTCAGGGCTGCCAGGTGTTTAGTTTTAAAACACCGAATGCAAATGAGTATGCACATGATTATTTATGGAGACATTATATTGCCTTACCGCAAAGAGGCAGAATCGGTATCCATAACAGATCACACTATGAAAATGTGCTGGTTTGTAAAGTTCATCCTGAATATGTGCTGAATGAAAGGATTCCTGGCTATGATGACGTAAAAAAGATAGATAAGAATTTCTGGAAAGCACGGTATGAAAGTATCCGTAACTTTGAGCAACAACTGACTGAAAATGGAACCGTGATCCTGAAATTCTTTCTTTACGTTTCTGAAGAAGAACAAAAGGTGCGTTTTCTGGATAGAATTAATGATCCTTCAAAAAATTGGAAGTTTTCATCTGGAGATATCGCTGAAAGGGCGCTATGGAAAGAGTATATGGCAGCTTATGAGGAGGCAATTACAGAAACTTCCACAGAGAATGCGCCCTGGTATATTATTCCGGCAGATAAAAAATGGTTTGCCCGCTTAACTATCAGCCAGATATTGGAAGAGACCTTCAAAGGGATGAAACTCAAATATCCTGTATTGCCAGATGAAGAAATGGCAAAATTAGAACAGTACAAGAAAAAATTAATGGGCGAAGATTAAATGTATGTCGCTTATTTTAATAACTTTGCGTTGCTTTTGGTTCCTGGTCCCACCCGACCAGGATTAAAAGGGAATATGGTGTAAATCCATAACTGTCCCGCAGCTGTAAGCTCCTTAACGGAATTCATATCCAGCCACTCATGTTTAAACATGGGGAAGGCGTGAATTTCCGGGAGTAAGTCAGAAGACCTGCCTCTAGCCTTATAATTTCATAGCTTTCGGGGATTGAAGCTAGGGGTGAGTGCTTTTTATTGACGTAATCATTTCCTTAATCTGCTGTTTGCTGTGGGTAACCCTCACAACAAAATGACTAAAAGAAAATTTGCCTTTGATGGCATCTGTAATTCTTTTTTCGGCTTTTCTGCTATCTTATGGCTTGGGGTTTTTGTGCCTTATAGTTCTTCAGCACAAACCGACTCTGTTAAAAAAGCGAATGAACTTAAAGAAGTTTCTATTCGGACTATAAAGCTCAGTAAACGTCAACTTTCTTCTTCTCCATTACAAATTCTATCAGGCAAAGATCTCGAAAGATTAAACAGTTTATCGGTTGCAGATGCAATCCGGTTTTTCTCTGGTGTGCAATTGAAAGATTACGGAGGGATAGGAGGCTTAAAGACGATTAACGTCAGAAGTATGGGGACTAACCACACGGCTGTATTTTATGATGGTGTACAATTAGGAAACGCACAAAATGGACAAGTCGATCTGGGTAAGTTTTCCCTTGATAATATTGAAGAAATAGAACTTTACAATGGACAGAAGAGTACTATTTTCCAATCTGCCAGAGGTTTTGCATCTGGAAGTTCGCTATATCTGAATGCCAAACAACCAGATTTTGAAAATGGACAAACTGATCATCTTAAAGCGTCTATTAAAGGTGGGTCATTTGGGCTGATTAATCCAAGTGTGCTGTGGCAGCATAAAATCAATGATGCAATTTCAGCCTCTTTTAATGCAGAATATAAAAATGCAAATGGCCGGTATAAGTTCAGGTATACCAATGGGGTTTATGACAGCACATTTGTAAGAAAGAATGCAGACATAGAAACGATGCGTGTCGAGGCAGGATTGAATGGTAAGTTGCCGGACAGCAGTGCCTGGACTGCCAAGGTTTATTTTTACAAAGACCATCAGGGATTGCCCGGAGCTATTGTAAACAGTGTCTATGACTTTAGCCAGCGGTTATGGAACGAGAACTTCTTTGCACAAACTACTTATAAAAAAGAAGCCGGAAGGTATAATCTGATGGTGGCGGCAAAATTTGCAAATGACTATTCAAGATATCTGAATCCTGACTATGTGAAAGAGACTGAGCTTCTAAATAATGTTTATAAACAGCGGGAGCTTTATTTGTCAGTTGCCAACCGTTATAAAATCAATTCATTCTGGGATGTTGTATTGTCTGGTGATTATCAGCGGAATACACTGGATGCGAATCTTGATCGGTTTCCTTATCCTACGAGAAATACCTTTCTGACTGCACTGGCTACACAAATTCACTTTGAAAGAATCGATATACAGGCTAATTTATTAAATACTTATGTAAATGATAAGGTAGAACAATATTATTCTGCCGGAAACAAACATATGCTTTCACCAACGGTAATGGTTTCCTGGCAACCCTTTAATCAAAAAGAATTCAGGATACGCAGTTTCTATAAGAACATTTTCCGTATGCCTACTTTTAATGACTTATATTATACACAGATTGGTAACACATTTCTTAAACCAGAATATACAAAACAGTATGATTTAGGACTGACATATATCAGGGCTTTTGAAGGCAAGCTGCTTCAGCAGGTTTCTGTTCAGACAGATGCTTATTATAATACCGTAAAAGATAAGATTGTAGCTGTGCCTGGTGCCAACCTGTTCCGCTGGAGCATGCAGAATATTGGCCTTGTAGAGATTAAAGGATTGGATGTGAATATACAGACGGCCTGGAAGATTACAAATGATCTCCTTTTGAATACAGGACTTACTTATACTTATCAGCAGGCACTGGACGTGACCGATGTTAAACTAAATTACAGAAATCAAATTCCTTATATCCCATTAAACAGCGGTTCTTTTCTGCTGGGTGCAGACTGGAAAAACTTTGCGATGAACTACAGTTATATCTATACCAGTGAGCGATATGATCAAAGTGCTAATAACGCTAAAAATTATGTCCCTGCGTGGTACACCCATGATATTGCATTTCACTATACAAATACCATAAATAAGCAGTGCTTCCGGCTTTCGGCAGAAGTTAATAACCTGCTGAACCAGTATTATGATGTGATCACCAATTTTCCAATGCCGGGTCGTTCTTACCGGTTTACCTTAGCATATTCCTATTAAACCTAATTATAAAAAAAATGAAAAAGCAAACCGCTTCTTGTTTATCACTGGTCGTTTTGGCATCAGTATTCCTGTTTTCCTGCAGGAAGGATCCACAACTGATTCTTGAAGATGAAATCGTTGTGCAGCCTGGCCCGTCAACACCTGTAAAAGGTTTTTACCTGGTTAATGAAGGTAACATGAACATGAATAGAGCTTCATTAGACTTCATGGATTTACAAACAGGTGTTTACCGCAGAAATATCTATAATCAAGCCAATCCGACAGTTGTCAAGGGACTGGGAGATGTAGGTAATGATGTCGGTGTATACGGTTCGAAATTATATGTGGTGGTGAATATCTCTAATAAAGTAGAAGTTATGGATGTTAAAACGGGCAAACGTATCAGTCAGATTAATATTACGAACTGCAGATATATTACTTTCCATAAAGGAAAAGCTTATGTAAGTGCTTATCTGGGTACAGTAGGAGATCCTTCTGCACCAAGTGGTATCGTTGCAGAAATTGATACCACATCGCTTACTGAAATCAGAAGAATAAATGTTGGCCGTCAGCCAGAGGAAATGGCAGTAGTAAGAGAAAAACTATATGTAGCCAATTCTGGAGGTTATACGCCTAGTAATTATGAAAGAACAGTTTCAATAATTGATTTGAATAGCTTTCAGGTAGTGAATAAGATTGATGTTGGTGTTAACCTGCATCGTCTTAAAGCGGATAAATATGGTGATTTATATGTAACCTCAAGAGGTGATTATTATGATATTCCTTCTAAACTTTTTGTAATTGATACTAAAACAGAGAAGGTGAAGAAAACCTTTGATATTGGTGTGAGTAATCTTGTCATAGATGATAATTCTGCTTATTTCTATAGTTCAGAATTCAGTTATATCACAGGGGGGTATGTGATTAAGTACGGTATTATTGATGTGAAAAATGAAGTCCTTACGGATAAAAAATTCATTACTGATGGTACTGATAAAGATATTACCATTCCTTACGGAATTGCAGTCAATCCTTATACTAAAGATGTATTTATAACTGATGCAAAGGATTATGTTTCACCCGGTACACTTTACAGCTTTGATCCGGCTGGTAAGAAGAGATATGAGGTAGCAACAGGTGATATCCCTGCGCATTTTGCTTTTGTTTATTAATCAACCTAAATCATAACATGATGAAAACTCTACAAAGTAATTTAAAGCCTCTGGCAATTGCACTTGTTATAGTTATTGCATTCACAGGATGTAAAAAAGACGTAAATAATGACGTTAAAACAGGAGCCCCGGTAAGAGAAGTAACAGCGGCCAGCAGTAAATTTATTACTAAAGTATTTGAATATCTGCCTGCTCCGGGACAGTTTATCAATGAAAGTCTGGGCAGTCTGGCTGGTGCACAGCGGATTATTGGTGATGTTAGTCAAACGGGCATGGTCTCATTAGGTGGTTATGGTGGCTATATCGTTTTTGGATTTGATCACTCTATTACCAACAGACAAGGTTATGACCTTGCAATTTACGGTAATCCATTAGGCCCCACTTTACAATGGTCAGAACCAGGTATTGTGATGGTAAGTCAGGATAGTAACGGTAATGGTTTGCCGGATGATCAATGGTATGAACTTGCAGGCAGTGAATATAATGCTGCAGGAACTATCAAAAACTACGAGATCACTTATACTAATCCTAATGCAACAGCAAATGTAAACTGGACGGATAACCAGGGACAATCAGGACAGGTGGGGATTAACAGATACCATAACCACAATTATTATCCGCTTTTTGCGCCAAATCAGGTAAGCACTATTTTTAAAGGCACGTTGCTGAAATCTACATGGGGCAAAAATGGTGAAATATTCATTAATAACCCTTTTGCATGGGGATATACAGACAGCTGGTCAACAGGTGATAATTATGCTGATAACATGTATAACTCATTCGATATTTCATGGGCTGTAAACAGCACAGGACAAGCAGTTAATCTTGCTATAATTGATTTCGTAAAGGTTTATACAGGTCAGAACGAAAAAGGCAATACGATGTTAGGGGAGATTTCTACTGAAGTCAGAGGTGCCGCAGATTTAAATATTAACAACTAATCAATACAATGAATTTTAAAAAATCAATACCGTATGTGTTTGCTGGTTTAGCTATGCTAGCGATTGCATCTTGTAAGAAAGACAATGAGAAAGAGCTTTTAATTAAGCCAGAAGTGACTGAGCAGCTAGCTAAAGGGGGAAAGGATTCAATTACAATTAATGATACTTTATTCCTGCACCCAAAGTTGAAAAACAATAAAAGTGCAGTTTACAGCTGGACAGTTAATGGTGCGCGTAAAGGGTCAGACTCTGTTTTCACTTTTAAGGGGACAGATCAGGGTGATTATAAGATCAATTTCAAGGCAGCTACGCCTGGTGGCGAAATTAGTGTTGATTATCAGATTCATGTATGGGGTAAATATGAGAATGGTTTTTATATCGTTAACGAAGGCTGGTTTGGTCATGGAACGGGAACGGTAAGTTTCTACCGTTACAATACCAATAAAATGGAAGACAGCATTTTTGTTAAAGAAAATCCAACGAAAAATCTGGAACCTAAATCATCTACGCTGCAATCGGGTATTATTTTTAATAAAAAGTTCTACCTGATTTCAAAGGTAGGCGGGCCAATGGTAGTTACGGACGAATATAGTATGAAAGAGTTAGCCCGTATACCAGGTCAGGGTGGTAATGACTGGCGTTCTTTTGTTGGTGTTGATGAAACTAAAGGTTTAATCAGTTCTGGTAAAGGAGTATTTCCACTTGATCTGAATACCTTAGTTGTTGGTCAAAAGATTGCTGATGTTGGCGGACAGGTTGGTGATATGATTAAAGAAGGCAATTATATCTTTGTAATATCATCAACTGACGGTGTTGTGATCCTGAATGCATCTGATAACACATTAGTGAAAAAGATTGCGGGTGCATCAGTTGGTTTTGCACGTACTATTGATGGTAGTGTATGGGCAGCAGGAGGAACTAAATTGTTTAAAATCAACTCTGCAGTTGAAGTTGAGGCAATTACAGTGCCTTTCACAATTTTTGGTTCATGGGGTGCATGGCATCCGGGGTCTATTTCAGCATCTACCAAAGAAAATGCTGTATTCTTTGCTAAAAACGGATCTTTTAGCGGTGGTACAGAAATCTATAAATATATTCCCGGAAATGTTGCCTCTCTGACCACAGCATTTTTAAAATTACCTGCTGGTAAGATTTTTTATGGTGCTGGTTTGAGTTATAATTCAAAACTGGATCAGTTATTGGTAAGTACTGTACAGTCAGGTTTCGGAGAAAACTTTAAAGCTAACAACTTATATTTTTATGATCCGATAACGGCAGCAGTTAAAAAGACAGCTTCCTATAATGGTTACTATTTTCCTTCTGTCATAGTAAACCATAAGTAATTATAAAGACCTTGTGTGTGTTGTACCCCCTTTTACTATAATGGTAAAGGGGGTTCTTTAAAATAATGTGATTCCGACATTCCAGCCCAGCCAGCCTCTAAGTTGACTGTTGAATGCATTTGCATAATCTGGAGCTACTTGCTGCTTATAGCCTTTTATACCAGAGCCTTGCGGGCGATTTGCGTTATAGAGTGAATAGGACGGACCTCCAAAAATAGTTAGTCCGTTGAATATTTTGAATTGTAGATTTACCTGTAATTTATTCAGTCCGGAGACCTCATCCCAATTGCCGGTAGTAATTAGCTGAGCATTATATTCAACAGCAAGAGATAGCTTTTTATTCATCGCCATATCATGCCCAAGCCCAAAACCTATAGTTGTAATCTTTGCTGTATCTGAAAAATTATGACCTGCCATCAGGATGGAATATAGTTTATGAGTACCAGTTTTGATACTTAAATTGGCATTAATGAGTTCATTACTGGACAAACTGATTTTATGATATCCATTTTTTTTGACTAGGTTAAGCAGACCAATACTGTAACCTGAAGAACTATCTGCTACGTTTACTAAACCGAATTGTACACCTTTGACAGTTTTTGCATAATTATAGAGTCCGGCAATCTGGACTCCTTTCATAGTTCCTCCTGTCATATTAGCGGCTCCTGCCATTTGTACACCTTTAAAATCTTTGCGAGTACGATTGTATAAGCCGGCAATCTGAAATCCGTTCATATTTCCTTTGACTATATTGATTGCTCCTGCCATTTGTATTCCATCGGCATTGCCACGGACATGATTGTACAGTCCACCCACCTGCATGGCATCTACATTTCCAATGACAGAATTTACAGCTGCTGCCATCTGTAATCCTTCTACAGACCCGCCTACAATATTGAACAATCCTGCAATCTGTACAAAACGTACATCGGTTTTGTCCATATTGAACAGGCCTGCCATTTCGAAGCCATTAAGACCCGCAGAATATCCACCCAAAATATTAAATGAAGCTTTGTTGATTACCTGTGAACTCATCATTCCATGTGAACTCAAGCCTGGTGTAAGTGAGGCTTGAAATGGGCTGTTTGCAAGGAAACCAGATATATTTAAACTCTGAAATCTCTGCTTGGAGGAGACAAAGAACCTCCCGATCCCCAGATTCTCTACCAGGTTGCTAACTTTTGTTTTACGTCCTGAAGTAGAATCTTCATATCCTTCTGGCTTGATATTGATATTAGATAGAAAAATCAACGTAGTATCCCGGTAAGCTTCTTTACTGGCGGTGAGTATGACTTCGTTATAATCACCTTTGAAACGAAGTTTAAAATAACCATCATTATTAGTCAAAGTGGATTGGAGCAATCGTTTTTCATAAACACTGGCTTGTTTAATTCTGGAGCCTGTTTTAGTATCAATAACATAACCGCTGATCAGATATAAGCGTTCTGCAGTAGTTATGTTTTCTGGTTCTATAGTGAGATGTAATTTTGCTAGCCGGAGAATAACATGCTGTCCGTTTTCTTTATAATCAACTTTACCTCTGAACAATTGATCAAGTACAGTTCTTATAGAAGTGTTCTGAACAGAAAGTGTAACGAGGCTGTCAGTATTAAATAAGTTACCCTGGTAAGAAAAGTGAAAATTGCCGGAAGTACTGATCTGACTCAATATTTCGGCAATCTTTTGATTTTTTACTTTTATAGTAACTCTTCTGGATAAGTTTTCTGCATGATTTTCCTGCTGTGCATGTAGCTTAAGGACGGTGAAAAATAAAAGGCATAGTACAAGTAATGTCTTGTTCATTATAATTTGTTTACTAGGAGGATTTTTCCTTCACTGTGGACCTGTTTAATATCCAGTGTCTGACAGATTGTTTGTAAAATATGATCCAGTGAATCCTCTGTAAAAGTAGTTGTGAGCGTTAGGTTTTTGATACGTGGGTCTTCAATAACGATATTTACCTGGTAGGCCTCGTTTAAGGCTTCTATAAATCTCGAAAGTGAGGTGTTATTGAGGGTAAAAGCTTTGCTGCGGTAATAATTATATAACAGATCGGTATTTGTTTCTTTTTTTAATTCAGCTGTTCCATTCTTTATAAATACTTTTTCTCCTTTATGTAATTCTACGAAGTCGCTGCCGATACTTACTTTTACGATACCTGTTTCAACAATAACTTCTGTGTCTTCGTTTGTATGTTTTACATCGAAAGATGTGCCTACTACTCTTATTTTTACTTTATCTATGTCGATAATGAATGGCTTCTCTTTATTTGGAGTCACTTTGAAGAATATCTCTCCTTTTTGTAAACGAATTGCTCTGTGATCGGTGAAATTGCTGGCGAAACTCATTAAAGAGTTCTTATTCAATGTCAATACGGAACCGTCCGGAAGTGTTTTAACGATAACTTCTTTGCCGGCACCGACCGATATGTAATCTGTGGCACTAAAAAAGCGGTAGGTACTCCATATTCCAGCCGCAATCAGGAATATGGCGGCAATTTTAAGCCAGCCATATTTGTAGCGCAATGGAACAACTCTGGCCTCCTGTTCAACGGGGGCAGAAACCCTGGTTTTGAATTTATTCCAGGCTTGGTCTGCATCTATCTGTCTAACTGGTTCCAGCTTTTTACTCGTTTCCCAAATCTGTTTAAAATGGTTGTAATATACCTTATTAGCAGGATCTTCAGCTATCCAGTGTAATACTTCAGAATTTTCTTCGGTACTCGTTTCGGTTAATAAATACTTTATTAAAAGTTCATCTCTATCGCCCATCTTAATTCAAAAAATCTTTGTAAAACATTATACCTAGTATGATAAGGCCTAAAAAATCGACTAGCTTTAAGCGCATTATTCTCAAAGCTTTGCCCATTTGACTTTCTATAGTTTTAATAGAAAGGCCCAGCTGATCTGCAATTTCTCTGTATTTTAACTCTTCAAACCTGCTCATGTGAAATATAAGCCGGCATTGTTCGGGTAATTCTTCCATAGCCTTATGTACCCTGGATTCTAATTCGTTTAGTTCTATTCTGTGCGAGGCAGGTTCGCTTGCCGCAGAAGTATGAAGGGTAAAGTTCTGGTAACGTGTTTTTACTTTTTCATGCTTCAGTAAATTCAAGGTGTCGTTGTGGACACACTTATACAGGTAGGCTTTAACTGAGGTTTCAATATTCAGCAGCTCTCGGTTTTCCCAGAATTTCATAAACCTGTTCTGCACAATTTCTTCTGCCATCTCTTCATCACGAATCATCGTGTTTACATAGTTGTGTAGAGCCTTATAATGCGCTTTAAACAATTGTTCAAAAGCGGCATCGTCATATCGGGTTGCTATAGTCTGCGTCACAGTTCTGGTCAATTCCACGTGGTATTTCTTCTCCAAATATAATTAGAATTCTGATTCTTGTACAATTAGTTAATTTGGTTATCTAAAATATTAATCCTTCGTAAAATCTCTCTTCCATTTGCAGTGTCAACGGCAACCAGATCAATGTACTGTACTTTTGGAGACCAGATTGAATATTTGTCCAGTTTAATAAATACTCTTTTTAAGAGATATGGTATGCCTTCATCTTTGATGTAAATTTTATATTTGTTGTCTGTTTCGGAACGTTTCAGATAGAGTGGTAATTTGGTATAAGCCATCAAATGGATTTCATATTCATCATTTCCCAAATTCTGACTATGTACACCATAAACGTATTTTCTTTCAACGCTGGTGAGCTCTTCCCGCTTCCCGTCTTCTGCATATTTGATCCAGGAAACTTTAACAGGGGCCTGAGTACAAAGAGTCCCGTCTTCGTTGAGATTTAATTCATAGATTACGGTATTGGCATCTGGATTTCTTTGTACAAAAAACAAGAGGTTCTCTATGCGTGGAGAGGGAAGATTCTCGCCGAAAGGTTCTGCGCTTAAAGGTTTTGCTATTGTTAAAAGTATGAGTAATACGATATTAATAGTTTTTCCGAACGTGGTCATAGTCTTTTGATTGCTATAAATAAATCTGGCAATGTTTTCATTGGTTTGTGTTTTAGAAAACGTATTGTATTCCTACAGTGTATCCTGCATAGATTCCCTGGAACCTGGTACTGGTTTCGCTATCCCATTTGGAGATAAATTTTTCTGTCAGTTCTCTTCCTTCTGCTGTATTTGTGTTAACATAATTGATTGTCGGTCCGCCAAAAACTTCCATATGCGGTGCAATTTTAAAGGCTGGCAGAATTCTGATAGAGGATTTAAAATATTCTCCAGCTTTGAAGTCTTCTAATGTAATGGCGGCTAATTCAATATTCATGCGGAATGCTTGTGAGGTGTAGACGTGTGCGCCCAGTCCTGCTTCTGCAGCATATACTTTTTTGTCGTTTTTGAAATTATAACCAACTCCAAGAATTCCATAAAGGATTCTTCCTCCCGATCTGAAGGTTAACAAGGTGGTGAGGTTGTCATCAACAGATACACCTAGGCTTTTTTCTCCGTTTTTAATGAGGTTAATTAATCCAATAGGGTAGTCGGAGCTGTCGGCAACGTTCATGAAGGCTGCAATTTGTACGCCTTTGACTTTTTTGGCTATATTCATAAAACCTGCTACCTGAGAAGAGGCGTTTTTTGATTTGTTGAGGAAACCCGCAACCTGAACGCTTTTGACATTGTCAGCAAGATTTGTAAACCCTGCTACTTGTGCAGAAACATCTTTGGACTTATTTAGAAATCCAGCCACTTGTGCTCCTTTCATGTCTTTTGACTTGTTTAGAAAGCCTGCAAGGGATACGCCTTCGCTCTCTCCGGTAAGATTCATGAAGCCGGCTACTCTTGTTCCAGTAGCTTTCTGACCGATATGATTTGAGAATCCTGCAATCTGGACTCCTTTAGAAGTGTGGTGGATGATATTAGTGAGGCCAGCTAAAGTGAAGCCGTCTTCTGCTGCGGAGACGCCGGCAATAATGTTAAGGGAAAATGTATTGCTGTCTAATGGGGCGTGTTTTCCGTTACTGCTTAATGGGTAGACTAAACCGATATGGGTTCTGGATGGTTTGTTTTGTGCGTATAGGGTTGTACTGGTTAATAGGGTTAGCATGGTTAGTTTTAACAGACTAATTGTATAAGTTTTCGTGTTCATCTTGTTTGTATATTTAATTAGGGACAACGAGATGAGGAGTTACCCTTACATGGATTCTAAAAATATT
The DNA here is from genome assembly GCA_014302835.1 of Pedobacter sp. PAMC26386. Classification (GTDB taxonomy): domain Bacteria; phylum Bacteroidota; class Bacteroidia; order Sphingobacteriales; family Sphingobacteriaceae; genus Pedobacter. Next base: position 2,719,365 of record CP060294.1, on the reverse strand, counting down.
TAAAATTTCTAATTGGGTAGCTTGTAAATAGTTTTAAAGCCACGCAAGGAAGTGCTTTTAGGGAGGGAGAAAGTAAGATGGTTATTTGTGATTATTTTAATGGGAGAAAAGGGTAGGGGGTATGCTGGTGCGCATTATTCTATAAAATTATAACAAAATGATGTAAGTGTTTGGAAGGGGTCGGGTGTATCTTTGTGGTATAATTAAATAAGATGTCAGATTTAGCGAACTTCCAAACCATTTCTCTTCCGGTATTAGGTATGACCTGTGCGGGCTGTGCCTCTAGTGTGCAATCCATGATTGAAGCTCAGGAGGGTGTTCAAAGTGCCGAGGTTAATTACGCGACGCAACAAGTGAAGGTAAGTTATGAACCGGGTAAAATTACTCCGGAACAGTTTCAGGCTGCGGTACAATCGGTAGGATATGACTTGATTCTGGATGCTTTGAATGGAAAAGAGAAACAGGAAGAGGTACAGCAACAAAATTATAAAGCGCTAAAAACCCGGACTATTCTTGCTGGTTTAATTACTTTACCAGTAGTGGTTATAGGAATGTTCCTGATGGATATTCCTTATGCAAATTATTATATGCTGGTGTTAACGACACTGGTATTGTTCGTTTTTGGAAAGAATTTCTTTATCAATGCCTTTAAACAAGCGCGGCATGGTAAGGCAAATATGGATAGTCTGGTCGCGCTAAGCACAGGAATTTCTTACCTGTTTAGTGTCTTTAATACGTTTTATCCGGAATTTTGGCATAGTAGAGGGATTCATCCTCACGTATATTATGAGGCGGCAGCTGTAGTAATTGTTTTTATTATGCTGGGTAAGCTGTTAGAGGAGAATGCAAAATCGAATACGTCTTCAGCTATTAAGAAATTGATTGGTCTTCAGCCGAAAACGGTTATGCTAATTACTGAGGATGGAGAACAGGAAATTTCGGTTTCTGCTGTTAAGGCGGGAGATCGTTTACTGGTTAAACCGGGGGATAAGATTCCGGTAGATGGTATATTGGATGACGGCCATTCTTATGTGGATGAAAGTATGATCAGCGGTGAGCCGGTAGCGGTATTGAAAGAGCCGGGTGACCAGGTTTTTGCGGGTACGATCAATCAGAAGGGAAGCTTTAAATTCCGCGCAGAGAAAGTGGGGGCAGAAACGCTATTAGCGCAGATCATTAAACTGGTACAGGATGCGCAGGGATCTAAAGCTCCGGTGCAGAAATTGGTGGATAAAATTGCTGGGATATTTGTTCCGATAGTACTTCTTATCGCACTCTTTACTTTAGGGGTATGGTTGTTGTTTGGTGCAGATTATAAATTAAGTCAGGGTCTGATGGCTATGGTGACGGTGTTGGTTATTGCTTGTCCTTGTGCGTTAGGACTGGCGACGCCAACAGCGATTATGGTTGGAATTGGGAAGGGTGCAGAACATGGGATACTGATTAAGGATGCGGAAGCATTGGAGTCGGGTTATAAAGTGGATACTGTGATTTTAGATAAAACAGGTACAATTACTGAAGGTAAACCTTTAGTTACGGGGATTGAATGGGTTGATAGTGAGAATGTCAATAACGAAAAGTTGCTGAGCGTGTTTCTTGCTATGGAGCAACAATCGGAACATCCGCTGGCTGAAGCAATAGTAAGTTATTTCAAAGGGATGGACGTTAAGGCTGCCGGGATCACTGATTTTAAAAGCTTGACGGGAAAAGGTGTGGAGGCTGCTTTTAATGGGGAAATGTATTTTGCAGGCAGTCATAAAATTCTGGCTGATATGCATCGTGAGCTTCCGGAAAAATTGAAGGAGGTGGTGCATGGGTTTCAGCAAAGTGCGAAAACGGTGATTTATTTTATGAGCAGCAAAAAGGTACTGGCCGTAGTTGCTATTGCAGATCAAATTAAGGTGGGCTCAAAAGAAGCTGTACAGGAGCTCCAAAATCAAGGGATAACGGTTTATATGGTTACGGGGGATAATGCGTTTACGGCTGCTGCAATTGCGGAACAGGCGGGGATTTTGAACTACAAAGCTGATGTGCTTCCTGCGGAGAAAGCTGATTTTGTGAAAAGCTTGCAGCAGGAAGGGAAAATAGTGGCGATGATTGGCGATGGGATCAACGATAGTCAGGCGCTGGCACAGGCAGATTTATCTATTGCAATGGGTAAGGGTTCTGATATTGCAATAGATGTGGCTAAGCTGACACTGATCTCCTCAGATTTGAGACAGGTTTCTAAGGCACTGAAGCTTTCGCAGGCGACTGTGAGAACTATACGTCAGAATTTGTTCTGGGCGTTTATATACAATCTGATTGGTATACCTTTGGCTGCAGGTATCTTGTATCCGTTTAATGGTTTTCTGCTCAATCCGATGATTGCAGGTGCTGCAATGGCATTAAGCTCAGTCTCGGTTGTGGGGAACAGTTTGAGGTTGAAACTGATTAAATTAAACTAATTTTATAACAAACACAGTAGCTTTTTATAATATAAAGGGCTCTTAAAATAGAAAATATGAAAACTCTAAAATTTAAAACGAATATTAAATGTGGCGGATGTATAGCTACTGTGACCCCGCATTTAAATGCAATGACTGGTCTTGAACAATGGAACGTTGATACTGATGTAGCTGATAAGGTTTTGACGGTAACAGGTGATGCTGGAAATCTGAAAGATGAAGTGGTAGAGACTATAAAGAAGGCTGGCTTTCAAGCTGAATTAATCTGATATGCAGCTGCACATTAAAAATATGGTCTGTGACCGGTGTATCCTTATTGTGAGACAGCAACTGGAAAATCTTGGCCTTGCTGTAGAGGAAATCTCTTTAGGGAAAGTTACGGTTTCGCCAGAACCTGACCTGGCAAAATTACAGGACATTTCATCGGTATTCCAGGTGCTGGGTTTTGAACTGATCGATAAGGATAAAGACCAGTTGGTTGAACAGGTGAAAACCCAGGTTATTGAGCTGGTTCATTATTCAAATTTGTTTGAACTTAAGCAGAGCATGATGAGTGTGATTGCGGAGAAATTGAATAAGGAATATGTTTACCTGAGCCGGTTGTTCTCCGATGTGGAGGGGGTCACTATTGAGAAATATATCATCCAGCAGAAGGTGACAAGGGTAAAGGAATTACTAGAGTATGGTGAGCTAAATTTAAATGAAATTGCTTACCAGATGGGGTACAGTAGCAGTGCACATTTGTCTACACAATTCAAGGCTGTTACAGGTGTTACGCCTAGTAAATACAAGGCACAGCCAAGTGGCGATCGTAAACCTCTGGATCGGATCAGCTAATCCAGAGGTGAATTTTTTGTGTTAATCTTTAGCTTAGTTAAATTGTGTTTATTATTGAATATTAATGTATTATACGTTTTGCTATTTTGTTATTCGAAAGAAGTTTCGAATCTTTCAAAGCATTTTCTTTCCAAATTCTCGCGATGATCGGGATGTGAAAGTTCAATTAATGCTCTGGCCCGCTGTTTCAAACTCTTTCCGAAAAGGTTCACTTTTCCATACTCGGTAACCACCCAGTGCACGTGTCCGCGAGTGGTTACTACACCAGCTCCTTCTTTCAGAAATGGTACAATCCGGGAGATCCCTTTGGAGGTAATTGAGGGTAGGGCTATGATTGGTTTTCCTCCTGGAGATAGTGAAGCGGCATGAATAAAATCCATCTGTCCACCGATACCGGAATACTGAAAAGTCCCCATCGAATCGGCACAAATCTGACCAGTTAAATCCAGTTCTATAGCAGAGTTAATTGCAGTGACTTTTGGGTTTTGACGGATCACACTGGTGTCATTTGCATAAGAAATATCCATAACTCTGATACTGGGATTATCGTTCACGAAATCATAAAGTTTGCGCGTGCCTATCATAAATGAGGTGATGGATTTACCACGGTTAATCTTATTCATGCTGTTGTTGATGACGCCATTCTGGATTAAGGGAATGACTCCGTCGGATAACATTTCGGTATGCAATCCAAGGTTTTTATGGTTGCCAAGATTTTTTAATACCTGGTCTGGGATACCTCCTATTCCTAACTGCAGGGTTGCGCCGTCTTCTACTAAAGAGGCGATGTGCTGACCGATTGTAATCATCGCATCACTTACTTTAGCTGAATAATCAATTTCTGGTAATACAGATTCATGCCACACGAAGGTATTTATTTTACTGCTGTGGAGATAACCGTCGCCATGTGTGCGGGGCATATTCGGGTTAACTTGCGCAATGACGTGTTTTGCTGTGTCTACTGCTGCTCTTGCTATGTCTACAGAGGTTCCTAAAGAACAATAACCATGAACATCAGGTGGGGAAACCTGTACGATGGCTACATCAATGGGCAAAAAGCCTTCTCTGAATAGCTTAGGGATCTGACTTAAAAAGACAGGGACATAATCGCCATTGGCACTATTTACTACTGAACGGGTATTGGCTGAGGTAAATAAGGAATTGAAAAAGAAGCTCTCACGCCATGCTGGATTGTTAAAATCGAGGTCTCCTAAGGTTGTAATGCTGACTAATTCTACGTTTTTAAGCTCTGCATGGCGCTGTTGAAGGGCCTTGATTAGGTGTACCGGGGTTGCAGCACTGCCATGCAGGAATACGCGCTGGCCTGATTGAATATGTTTTACTGCATCTTCTGCGCTGCTATATTTGGGTTGACTCATAAGCTTTTTTGTTAAATTGCAATTACAACAATTAAGACTGAATTAGGTGTGATTAAGGTCAAAATTTGTCATGATATACAACAGATTTGAGCTTTTTGATTATCTTTTGCTTGTTATAATTAATAGTGAAAAAACAGATGATCTTTATTGTTGGGCTAGTGGATTAAAGATTAATCAGCACGGATAAATTTCTTAAAAAATGGATATAAAAGCAGTTAGAAACGATACAAGAGGTTGTACAGGTAAAATTTTTCTTAATAGTGCAGGTTCATCGCTGGTGCCCGACGCGGTATTTGATAAAGTGATGAATTACCTGACTGAGGAAGCTAAGGTTGGTGGATATGCATTGGCTGCAGCTCATTTACAAGAAACAGAGGAGTTCTATAAAGAAGCGGCCATATTATTGAACTGTAAGCCGAAGAATATGGCTTTTCAGACCAGTGCTACTGATGCTTATGCAAAGGCACTTTCGGCTATTGACTTTAAAGCGGGGGATGTTATTCTCACTACGGATGATGATTATGTCTCCAATCAAATCTCTTTTATTTCTTTAAGAAAGCGGCTAGGAATTCGTATTGTCAGGGCTGTTAATCTGCCTGATGGTGATCTTGATCTTTTGGCATTTGAAGAAATGGTTAAAGCATATCGGCCTAAATTAATCGCGATAACACATATTCCAACTAGTTCTGGACTGGTCCAGGCAGTAGAAGCAGTAGGAGTAATTTGCAGGAAATATGAGGTGTGGTATTTACTGGATGCCTGCCAGTCGGTAGGGCAATTGGTTGTCGATACTAAAAAAATAGGTTGTGATTTTTTAACAGCTACCGGCCGGAAATTTCTGCGCGGACCCAGGGGGACTGGATTTTTGTATGTGTCTGATCGCGCGCTTGAAGCTGGGTTAGCACCGTTACTTATGGATATGCAGGGGGCTAAATGGACGGCTGCCGATGATTATGAGCTGGAGCCTTCTGCAAAGAGGTTTGAGTACTGGGAGTCTTCAATAGCGGGTAGGATAGGGCTTAAAGAGGCGTTGCATTATGCTAATACTATTGGAATGGCTAATATTGAGCAATATAATGCAGAGCTAATGAAGCAATTCAGAAGTCGGCTCAGACAAATTAAGGGCTTAAATCTACAGGACCGGGGATCTTGTGTGAGTAGTATACTTACTTTTACTATGGACCATCATTCTCTGGAAGAAATTGCGGAGCAACTGCGCGTACATCATGTTTATTTCTCCATGAGCTTTAAAGGTTCTGCAATGCTTGATTTTGCCAAGAAAAACATAGATAGCGCTATCCGTTTGTCCCCGCATTATTTCAATACTACCGAAGAATTAGAAAAAGTTGTCACCATTTTGGATTTTTAATTGTTGTCTTTACTCAAACCTACGTAGGTATTGGTTTTGAGTAGATAATATACCATTTAAAGCAAAACAGACTAATGAAGGTATTTGACGCAATTGTAATTGGTGCAGGTCAGGCAGGTGTGCCGCTTGCTAAGAAATTGGCTAATGCAGGCTGGAAAACTGTATTGATAGAGAAAAGATGGGTTGGCGGTACTTGTATCAATGATGGTTGTACACCAACTAAAGCTATGGTAGCTTCTGCACGGATGGCTTATCTGGCTGGGAATAGCAAAACTCTGGGAATCGATATTCCAGCTTACGAAGTCAATTTTAAAGCAGTTATGGCCCGTAAATCGGCTATTGTTTCTCAGTTTCGTGAGGGTTCAATTGCCGGAATTGAAAAGACGAAGAATCTGACCCTGGTTTATGGAGAGGCTAAGTTTCAGGATGATCATACGGTAGTTGTGAATGGAAAGGATGGTAATTTTGAAAATTATACGGCTAAACATATTTTCATTAATGCAGGAGCTAGTCCCCGGATTCCTGAGATAGAAGGAATAAAAGAGATCAAATACCTCACTTCTACTTCAATTTTGGAGATTAAAGAGGTCCCAGAACATTTGTTGGTTGTAGGAGGTGGGTATATCGGGCTTGAATTTGGACAAATGTTTAAACGTTTTGGTGCTGAAGTTACGATTATGGAGCAATCTTCCAGATTAATGCCTAAAGAGGATGATGATGTTTGCGAAGTGATGAGCGGGATTTTTAAAGAGGATGGAATAAAGGTACTTACTGAAACCAAAGTGGTAAAGTTTGAAACTTTGGCTAATGATAAAATTAAGGTTACGATAGATTTGAAAGGCGAAAAGACGACTTTTACTTGCAGTCATGTTTTGATCGCATCGGGCAGAAGCCCCCAAACTACTGCTTTAGGTTTGGAAAATACAGCTATCACCTGTGATTCACGTGGATTTATCCAGGTGAATGAATTTCTGGAAACTAAGGCAGCACAGGTGTATGCGTTGGGTGATGTAAAAGGTGGTCCTGCATTTACTCATATTTCATATAATGACTATATTGTAGTGACTAAGAATCTTCTCGAAAACAGTAAAATGAGTGTTAAAGACCGTATGATACCCTATTGCATGTTTACTGATCCGCAGTTAGGAAGGATTGGGATTACCGAAACGCAGGCTAAAGAAGAGGGAGTTGATTATTTGGTGGCTAAGATTCCAATGAGAAATGTAGCCAGAGCTATTGAGACAGCAGAAATCAGAGGTTTTATGAAAGCGGTAGTGGATAAGAAAACCAAGCAGATTCTGGGAGCTACGATTATAGGGGAACAGGGTGGTGAAATTATGTCTGTGCTGCAAATGGCTATGATGGGTAAAATCACTTATGAGGAAATCCGCATTGCAATTTTTGCTCATCCTTTATATGCAGAATCACTCAACAATTTATTTATGTCAATCGCCTAAATGATCAAAGCAGAAAATCTAATCAGGAAATTTGGTGCTTCGGTAGCAGTGAATGATATCAGCTTTGAGGTAAAAGAAGGTGAAAATCTGATCTTATTAGGGACAAGTGGTTGTGGTAAAACGACTACGCTACGCATGATTAACAGGTTGATAGATCCCGATTCTGGAACTGTATTTCTGGATGGGGTAGATGTGCGTACACGTCAGCCTGAAGAACTAAGACGCGGAATTGGATATGTGCTACAAAATCATGGTCTTTTCCCACATTATACAGTAGCGGAAAATATTGCAATTGTGCCGCGTTTATTGAAATGGAAAGGTGCTGATATCCGAAAAAGAGTAGATGAGCTTTTCCAGAAACTAAATCTTGATCCTGCGTTGACAGAAAAATATCCGGCAGCCCTGAGTGGCGGACAACAGCAGCGGGTTGGGCTGGCAAGGTCACTGATGGTAAATCCACCGGTTTTATTGATGGATGAACCTTTTGGTGCGCTGGATAATCTGACAAGGATTAGCATTCGTAAGGAGTTTAAAGCGTTGGATGAATTGGTAAAAAAGACGGTCATTATGGTGACGCATGATGTGCAGGAGGCCTTTGAAATGGGTGACAGGATCTGTTTGATGGATAAAGGAGAAATTAGGCAAATAGGAACCCCTGAAGAATTACTTTTTCATCCTGCTAGTGATTTTGTGGCTGATTTCTTTAAAGAACAGCGTTTGCAGCTGGAATTGAAATCTGTTCTGGTGGCTGAAATTTTACCGGGTTATTCAGGTAAGAATGTTACAGTCTGGGAACGAATGGAAGCTTTACTGGAAGTGGATAACCCGCATCTGCCAGAGGATTCAATTAATATAGAAAGTCTGATGAGCGCTTTTTCAGCTTATAAAAAACAATAATATGGAGCAGGCACAAAGTTTCTGGCAATTTGTAGACCAGCAGGCTGATAAGCTTTGGAGTCAAACCTGGGCGCATATAGGCTTGACCATGATTTCATTGATCATTGCTATTCTAATTGCTGTTCCCGTAGGGATTCTGATTGCCAGAAAGCAAAAATTATCGGGCCTGGTATTGGGTTTCGCTGGTATATTACAAACGATTCCAAGCATCGCCCTGCTCGGGGTACTCATCCCTTTTTTAGGCATCGGCCCGAAACCTGCAATTCTAGCTCTTTTTCTATACGCACTTTTACCTATTATTAGAAATACGTATACTGGGATTACGGAAGTAAATCCTGCAGTGATTGAGGCGGCTAAAGGAATGGGAATGAGCAGGTGGCAAATTCTGATGAAAGTAGAATTACCTTTGGCATTTCCAGTGTTAATGGCCGGTATCCGTACAGCTACGGTAATTAATGTAGGTGTTGCGACATTAGCGGCTTATATTGCTGCGGGTGGTTTAGGTGAGTTTATATTTGGTGGTATAGCTTTAAATAATTCTAATATGATCCTCGCGGGAGCTATTCCAGCAGCTTTACTAGCTATTTTGCTTGATTTTCTGCTATCGTTGGTTCAAAAGCTTAACCTGAAAAGTATTCGTATTGCTTATCTTGTACTCCCTTTTATGGTCATCACTTTAAGCTCTTTCTATTTACTGCCTACTCAGATTGGCGGTAAGATGTTAGGCGGGTTTACGCCAGAATTTATGGGTAGAGAGGATGGATATCTGGGACTGAAGAAGACTTATAAACTAGGGATTGAAACTGTAGTTATCAGTGATGCCGTGATGTATAAGGCGGCTTATGAGAAAAAGCTGGACGTCATTAGTGGTTACAGTACAGATGGAAGATTGAAGGCTTACGATTTAGTTATTCTGAATGACGATCAGCATATTTTTCCTCCATATTATGCAGCGCCTGTAGTCCGGGAGGAAGTGCTTGATCAGCATCCTGAATTGGAAGGGGTCTTAAACCAGTTATCGGGATTTATTGATGATTCTACGATGACTGCGCTGAATTACAAAGTAGATCAGCTAAAAGAAAGTCCGGAGAAAGTAGCGCTGGATTTCGCTAAAGCACATCATTTATATAAGCCAGCCAGGGTTGCGGGTAAGGGAACAATAAGGATCGGGTCAAAAATATTTGGGGAACAGTATATTCTTGCTCAGTTATACAAAATATTGATCAGAGGGAATACGGATTTAGATGTAGTGACTAAAACTGGGTTGGGAGGCACAAAAATATGTTTTGATGCGCTGGCTAATAATCAGATAGATTTTTATCCTGAATATACAGGGACTGGATTTTTAGTGCTGTTAAAACCAGACGCAAAAACTATCAGGAAACTGACAGGAAATGTAGATGGGGTGTACCATTATGTCAGTGAAGAATTTAAACATCAGTTTAAGATGAAGTGGCTTAAACCGATAGGGTTTAATAACGCCTATGCTTTGATGATGAGAAGAGAACAGGCACAAAGTTTGCAGATTAAAACAATAACAGACTTAACCAATCATATAAACCAAAATTAATATGTCACTTTGGGAGCAATACTCCGCAGTGAGGTCGTATAGCGTAGAGATATGCGATAAACTGCAAAAAGAAGACTACGTGGTACAGCCTACGGTAGAAGTGAGTCCGCCGAAATGGCATCTGGGACATACTACCTGGTTTTTTGAAACTTTTATTCTGATACCTCATGCTGTTGCTTATCAGTTGTTTAATGCGGATTATAACTATGTTTTTAATAGTTACTATGAAAGTATAGGCGCAAGGGTAATCCGTACGGACAGGGGTAATCTGAGCCGGCCAACAGTAGATGATATTTTCCATTACCGTGCTTATATAGATGAGGCAATGGAGAAATTCTTGTTATGTGGGGTGAGTAAGGAAGTAGAAGAGTTACTGATCCTGGGCTTAAATCATGAACAGCAGCATCAGGAATTATTGTGGTATGATATCAAGTATATATTGGGGCATAATCCGCTTTTTCCTCCTTATGCAGCAAATAATATAGAGAAGGGACTGATCCTGGCTGAGCCGGGCTGGGTTGATTTCAAAGAAGGGGTGAAGGAGGTTGGTTATCAGGGAGACTCTTTTCATTTTGATAATGAATTAGGCAGGCATAAGGTGTATACACAGAATTTTAGTATTTCTACCCGGTTAGTCAGCAACGCCGAATATCTAGAATTTATTGAAGCAGGAGGGTACCATGATTTTAGTTTGTGGCACGCACAGGGCTGGGACTGGTTAAAGGAAAAGGATATAAAGGCACCTTTATACTGGTATGAAATAGAGGGGATTTGGTATAGGTACAGCTTATCTGGTCTTGAAACCTTAAAAATGGCTGCTCCTGTTTCTAATATCAGTTATTATGAAGCGTCTGCCTATGCCCAGTGGAAAGGAATGCGTTTACCCACAGAGTTTGAGTGGGAAGTTGCCTCTTCGTTGTTTGAATGGGGCAAGTTATGGGAATGGACAGAGAGTGCTTACCTACCTTATCCGGGGTTTTCTAAAGCTGCGGGTGCATTGGGAGAGTATAATGGCAAATTTATGGTTAATCAAAAAGTTCTGCGTGGTGCATCGATCGCTACTCCTTTAAATCACAGCAGAAATACTTACAGAAACTTCTTTCACCCTGATATGCGCTGGATGTTTAGTGGTATCAGGCTTGCAAAATAATGATATGAATCAATTTCTAAAAGAGGTTTTACAAGACCTGGGTCAAACACAAAAGACTTTAAATCCTAAGTATTTTTACGATGGTAAAGGGGATAAGCTTTTTCAGGAAATTATGAATTGCCCTGAATATTATCCAACAAACTGCGAGAAGGAGATTTTCAGAGAGCGCTTCAAGGATCTGGCAATCACCTTGAAAAACGGGTTCAATACCTTTGATCTGGTAGAAATGGGTGCTGGGGATGCTACTAAATCAAGTTATCTGCTGAAAGAGCTGATCGATACGCAGGTAGATTTTACTTATATGCCTATAGATATTTCCTCTACAATGATTTCGCATTTAGAAAAGTCATTACCAGAGAAGATTAAGGGGCTTAGGGTACAGGGGTTGAATGGGGAGTATTTTGATATGCTGGAGAAGGCAAATCATGTTTCTTCCAGAAAAAAGGTTGTTTTATTGCTGGGAGGAAATATAGGAAATGAGACACCAGAGAGTGCGATTGAATTTTGCCGTAAAATCCGTGCTTCGTTGCAGGAAGGTGATTTAGTATTGATTGGATTTGATTTGAAAAAGAATCCGCATACTATCCTCGCCGCCTATAATGATGCAGCAGGTTTTACCCGTGACTTTAACCTGAATTTGTTGCATAGAATCAATGAGGAACTGGGGGGGGATTTTGATGTTTCGCAGTTTGAACACTATCCAACCTATGACCCGTTAAGCGGGGCTTGTAAAAGCTACCTGGTGAGCAGGACTAATCAGAGAGTTACAATTTCGGATCATACTTTTCAGTTTCAGGATAATGAGGTCATTTATATGGAGATTTCTCAAAAATATAGTATAGAGGAAATAGGAAGTATTGCACAGGTTTCAGGATTTAAAACGGTATCACATTTTTATGACCATAAGAAATGGTTTGTGGATACGGTTTGGCAATGTGTTTAGATTTATTGTCTTTTTCAAAGGGCCTGGTTTTATCCGCCGGCCCTTTGTCTTTTAATGTCAGTCTGTTCTGGATTGTCAGTTTTCTGTCTGGTTATCAGGTTAATGTCATGTTTGTTTCTTTAATAGGTATATCGGGAAAAGTCGATATATATTTGTTTTATGGATCAGGTAGAGGTGTTTAAAGCACTGTCAAATAAGACAAGATTAATGATTTTGAAATGGTTGAAAGACCCCGAATTGCATTTTCCTGCCCAGGAACGGGATGTGAAAGAAATTGGCGTTTGTGTAGGTCAGATACAGCATAAAGCACAGCTGACACAATCAACGATTTCTGAATATTTGTCTGTTCTTCAAAGAACAGGGTTAATAGAATCTACGCGGGTAGGGCAGTGGACTTATTATAAAAGGAATGAGGCTGCCTGTCTTGAACTGAAACAATTGATAGAAACTTCAATATAATTAAATAGCTATGAATACAGACAGTTTGTTCCAGCCCTTTAAGCTGAAAACATTGAATATGAAAAACAGATTGGTGATGGCACCAATGACACGTGCATTTTCTCCAAATGGCATACCAACAGCAGATGTTGCTGATTATTACCGCAAAAGAGCGGAGGGTGATGTAGGACTGATTTTATCGGAGGGTACTGTGATTGACCGTCTTTCTTCTGCAAATGATCCGAGTATTCCTCATTTTTATGGAGAACAGGCATTAGCGGGATGGGATAAGGTAATTCAGGATGTTCATACGGCTGGTGGCCAGATGGGCCCTCAGATCTGGCATATGGGTATACAGCAGGACCATAAATCTGGCTGGGTACCACAAACAGCGTTTGAAGGACCGTCAGGATTTGTTAATCCTGGAGAGTTAAAAGGAAAAGCAATGACTGAAAGTGACATTGCAGATGCGATTTTATCGTATGGCCGTGCTGCTGCAGATGCGAAAAAATTAGGTTTTGACACGGTTGAAATACACGGTGCGCATGGTTACCTGATTGATCAGTTTTTCTGGGATCAGTTAAATCACCGTACTGATAGTTATGGTGGTAAAACGATTGCAGAGCGTAGTCGTTTTGCAGTGGAGGTTGTTAAAGAGGTGCGCAGGCAAGTGGGGGATGATTTTGCAGTTATTCTTCGTTTATCACAATGGAAAGTTCAGGATTTTAATTTTAAACTTGCAACTAATCCGGCAGAAATGGAGAGCTGGTTGAATCCACTGGTAGATGCAGGTGTTGATATTTTACACTGTTCTCAGCGTCGTTTCTGGGAGCCTGAATTTGAAGGTTCAGACTTGAACTTTGCAGGATGGGCAAAGAAAATAACTGGTGCAGCTACAATTACAGTTGGGTCAGTGGGCTTGAATGGAGATTTTATAAGTGCATTTGGTGGTCAGGGATCAGAACCAAGCTCTCTGGATGAATTAGTGAGAAGAATGGATAGAGGTGATTTTGACCTGGTAGCTGTAGGAAGGCCACTTTTGGCTGATCCTGCCTGGGTACAGAAAATTCGTGATAATCGTTTAGATGAGTTGAAAGGATTTACAGCTGATGCGCTTGCGCAATTAGTTTAAATCATTTGATACAACAGAGTCAATTCATCGAATTGACTCTGTTTATGCTGGCAAACAGTTTAGTGAAAACCGTTTGTAGAAAAGAGAGAGCGATAGTCGCCTTGAAATCTTTACAGAATTCATAAACAAGACAAAAAAATATGGGTCTATATTGTTGGCCGGTCATTTTAAACAGATTCTTAATCGGATTCAGGATACTGGTAAATATAATTTTAATGACTTCGTCACTAACCAGTATTTCAATATTGGCCAATGCGCAAGATGATGCACTCCCAACCAGAAGCCAAAGCAAAGTAGTCTTGACATCAAGTGTCTTGAATGAAAAAAGGTCTTTATGGATTTATACTCCGTCAAATTATCAAGTGAGTGATGAAACATACCCGGTTCTTTATTTGCTTGACCCGGATATGAATTTTGGTTATGTTACAGAACTGGAAAGGGTTTTCTTGAATTTATCGAAGCGGAAGTAATACCTTATGTTGAAAAAAATTACCGGACACAACCGTATAGAATACTTGAAGGTCGTTCATTGGGCGAATTGTTTGCTGTATATTGTAAAGAAACTGCTCCTGAACTATTTCAATCAACTATCGTCATCAGTCCGGCTATTTATGGGGGTAATATGAAAATACTTGCTCGGTTTACTCCTATTCTTTTAAAGCATCCAATGCTTTCCGGTTATATGCCGGTCTCTCTGGGAAATGAACCTGGGGTAAAAAAGCAGTCGATTTGCTAATTGATCAATTGAAAAAATCCGCTCCGAAATCATTTAAATGGCAATATACTACCTATCCTAATGAGGATCATTTTTCTGTTGGATATAAAAGTATGTATGATGGATTACGCTTTATTTATTCCAATTGGTTTATTGATCCGAAGGATCCATGTGTGATAAAGTCGTTTGCCGACATTGAAGCTCATTTTAATAAGCTTTCCAAACAAATATGGTTATAAAATAAAACCGGGAGAAGACTTTATGAACGATTGCGGTTATCAAAGACTAAGCTGTGGTGATACTGATCAGGCTATAGAGATATTTCGGCAAAATGCCAAGAATCATCCAGGATCGTCTAATGCTTATGATAGTTTAGGCGAAGCATTTCTCAAAAAGGGAAACAAGGCGCTTGCTTTGGAAAACTACAAAAAGTCTGTTGAGCTTAATCCCAATAATGAGCGTGGAAAAGAAATCTTACAAAAGATTTTACATGGTCTTAAGTAACATCTTGATTAGTTATTTTTAACAAATTATTAATTGAGTTTAGATTTATATGCAATCCTCTGTAAAGTTGAAAATCTCATCTGTATTACAAGCTTATTTGTCTCAGCATGAAGAGATTGTAAAGAAAGAGGAAGGAATATTGGAAGCGCAATTGTTTCTCGTGATAGAAAAATATGCTGATCAGGTTGCTTACATGCTACAGACTTATCATATCCGTGAAAAAGTAAGTAGGGTAACGGTTGTTCCTGATAGTATTGTTTTTAAATCTTTAGATTTTATGGTGTTAAAACTGCAATATGTACTGGAAGAATTTAGTGCCTGCAGTGCAATCGATACTTTACATCTGGAAAAGATGACGGTTACTGTTGGTATTGATGAAAAGGCAAGGGAGCTGGAATTAAAAGGAGAGTATTGGCCAGAACGAGATTCTGAGTAGGTGTTTTGGCTATAAAAAAAGAAGGTGTCCTTTTGAGACACCTTCTTTTTTTATATTAAATGCTGTTCTGATTAAAATAAAGAGAATTCAACTCTTCTATTTTTCTGACGACCAGCGGCAGTTTTGTTAGATGCAATTGGTTGGTTTGGACCGTAACCAGTTGCTTCGATACGAGATGCATTAGCACCTTGCGAAACTAAGTAAGTTTTAATCGCTTCTGCTCTGTCTTTAGATAAACGTAGATTTAAAGCCATTGAGCCAGTATTGTCTGTGTGACCAGCTAATTTCAAGCTAAAGTTTTTCTCTACTAATAAGGCAGCAACTCTGTTTAAAGTATTGTAAGAAGTAGCACGGATAGTCGCTTTACTTAAATCAAATTCTAAATTTCTGATTGCTTCATCAACAACTCTACGATCTTCAGCAGTAACAATTACTTTTTCTTTGATGATTTGTTTTTGTGTTCTTAAAGGACAACCAGCACCATCAACAACTGTATTTGCTGGAGTTCCAGGGCATTTATCAAATTTGTTAGCTACACCATCTCCATCTTCATCACCCATGTCTTTCGCATATTGTTCCTGATCTCTCAATCTGTTTTGCTCAGAAGTAGATAATGCTCTTCTTAACTCTGAACTTTCTGCTGCACTTTCTTCACGAACTGCTGCGATTGCGCTAAAGTTTTGTAATTGAGAAGTTCCTCTTTTACCAATTGCGATCTCAACACCAGCATGTGCATAGGTGAATTTATCATTGGCAGCACTTTGTACACCGTCAAAGTTGTTAGTTTTCATGAAGTTAACTGTGTAACCTAAATCAAGGTTAACACCTTTTGATAAACCAAATTTTAAACCTGCTCCAACCGGAATGAACCAATGCTCACCATAGCCTGTGCTTCCGGCAGGTGTAGTAAGTGTTCCCACTGCATTAGTTTTTGCGCTTGATGACATATAACCAGCACCAGCAGTTAAATAAGGTGATAATACTGAACGTTTGTGGTTTAAACTCATGTTAGCAATAGTAAAATTACCACTAACAGCTGCTGACCAGTCAATACGAGTTTCGAAACTCGTATTTTGTTGTGTAGTACCATCAATATTAGCTCTTAGTCCTTTTACTTTACCAGCAAGGAAGTCGGCCTGAATACCAAATCCTGGAAGAATTTGTTTCTTGATGTAACCTCCGTAACCCCAGCTCTCTTGTGGGGTACTGAAGTCACCATTTGCTCTGTTATTGAATGGTGTATAATGAGTTAACATACCACCGTTTAAACCTATTGACCAGGTACGGAAATCTTTCTTGTCAAAGCGTTTTGTTGTATCAGAATTCATATTCTGAGCAAACAACGAGGTTGATAGTCCTACTAAGGATAGTACCAACACTGATTTTGTAATTCTTGAGTTCATCTTTAATTATAGTTAGATATTAAATCATCAGTTCTCTACTGAATGATTAGCCAACTTGTAATAATCCTGCCAATTGATGTTATTTTGAGGATTAAAAATTAAAACAAACTGATAATGAGCGTTTTACTGGGGTTGTTTTGGTTTTTAGTAACTTTGAATATTCCTTGCCAAATTTCAATAAACTGTATAGTATTTGCTACAAATTGATTTTTCCTATCAAAATTACAGTTCGAATATTTCTCCTTTTTCCGGTATAGCTACTGTATATCCAGCTAATGTAACTGCCTCAGCTAAGCTCTCCAGACTTTTGTTTTCACCATGAACAAGGAATACTTTTTTCAATTTTTCGGGATGTTGTTGTTTTACTGTGTTTAACAAATCATCATGATCACCGTGGCCGCTCAATAAATCTGTTTGTTTAATCGTAGCAAAAACCATTAAATCACGATGACGTAAACGAACGATGGGATCGCCTCTCAATAGGCGGTTTCCTAAAGTACCTTTGGCGCAATAACCTATAAATAGTATAGTACAATAGTAGTTCTGTATGTTATGGTATAAATGATCCTGAATTCTTCCGCCTTCTAACATACCTGCGGACGATATAATAATACAAGGTTCATGATAATTAGAAATTGAAATACTCTCTCTCTTATCCTGTACGTAAGAAAGTTCTTCGAATTCGAACTCATCACCTTTTCTGTTATAAAAATCCTGTGATTCTTCGTTTAGTAAATGATGATGCTTGCGGTATACATCCGTTGCAAAACTAGCCAGTGGGCTATCTACAAATATTTTAACAGGAGGCAGTAGGCCCTCACTAAATATTTTATTCAACGAATAAACAAGGGCCTGGGTTCTACCGATGCTAAAAGCTGGAATGATCAGGCGGCCAGGGAATTTGACGCAAGTTTCATTAATGGTTTCTATCAGTTTCTGCTCAATTGTTGTGTCTTTGCTATGAAGACGTCCACCGTAAGTAGATTCAGAGACAAGATAATCGACTTCAGGAATTGGCTGAGGGTCTACAAGAACCGGGTAGTTCTTACGGCCAATATCGCCTGTAAAGGCAATTCTCTTTTCTTGTCCATCTTCCTGAATACTTAATATAACCGCTGCTGCACCCAATAAATGGCCTACAGGGATGAAGCGAAGGGTAATTCCTTCTTTTATAGTAAAGTCTTTATTAAAGGTAATAGTGACGAAACGATCTACAGTATCCATCACATGTTTATGCAGATAAAGGGGTTTTGGGCCTGATCCTGCCCGTTTACCTCTTGATCTTTTGTTCTGTTTACTCAAAAATATATTTACTGAATCCATTAAGAGCAATTCCGTTAGATCTGCCGTTGGTGGTGTACATAAAATCTGACCATTAAAGCCCAGTCTTAAAAGAGTGGGTAAATTTCCAGAATGGTCAATATGGGCATGGGTTAAAATAACAACATCGATTGAAGCCGGATCAAATGGGAAATACTGGTTTTCTTCCTGATAGGTTTCTTTTTCATAATCCAGTCCGCAATCTATCAGTATACTGTAATTGTTTGTTTGCAGCAGATGCATACTTCCTGTTACCTGTTTCGCTGCTCCCCAAATCGTTAATTTCATGTCTGTATATATTTTCCTGCAATCTTAGAGCCTGTTTAAAATTCACTTGATAAAAGATAAACAATTTAACTTGTAAAGGTAGACAAACTCTTATTTCTTTCAGTTTAAAAAGAATAGCAATATATCACTTTAAAAGCTAATGAATAGTAGTTTAGTACAATTCATTTTTTGTTAATATATCCTGTTTTTTTTCACAGAGAGGCCTCTCTGTGTTTATTTGTTTGATTTAGAGAGTGATACGTAATATAGATGGTTTGATTTTTTTTATTGTCAAACCAGGCTATTTAACGAGATTTTGAATTCATAGTTGAGTTTTTTTGTTATATATATACTATGTACTAATTTCCAGTTGCACAGTTCATCTATAAACTGAGGTTTGTCAAATCCAGACCTTAAAGACGCAGAAGTATAAAAAACAGATCGTGTAGGGTGATCTGTAGCACAAGCATTAAAGATGTAGCCGAAAGCTTCCTTTTGAAGGATACGCATTGTTAGTCCAATACAATCTGTAAGGTGGATTAAGTTAACAGGGGCTTTTCCATTTGGTATTGCTGATTTTCCAGCAAAGAACCTTCCCGGATCTCTGTTTGGTCCTATTAGTCCCCCAAATCTGAGTATTGTTGTTTTAAAGCTGGTTATATTTTTTAAAGCTAATTCAGCGGCCAGAATTGCCTTGCCAGAATCTGTTTCTGGATTAGGAATAGTTTGCTCGTTAACTTCTTCATTGTAATCTCCATATACTGAAGTGGCACTGATGAAAATGATATTTGGAATAAGGTGAGTCTCTGCTGCTTTTGATATCTTCTCGATTTTTGATAAAAAAGTATGTTGTTCTGCAGTAACTCTCTTTGGTGGAATACTAATGATGAGGACGTCGCAATTAAAGAAATCACGATCAAAACCATTTTCCTCTTCGTTGAAATTTATAAGGTAGGGTATTATTCCTGATTGTTGCAGATTTGCTAGTTTTTCAGGAGTTGTGGTCGAGCCTTTTACTCTATATCCGTTTTTTATCAATTCTTTAGCGAGTTCGAGTCCGTACCACCCGCAACCTAATATGCTGATTTTATTATTTAAGGTGATCATTTTGATTATTTTCTTTACCTGTAGATTTATTACAAAAAAAGGGGTGATGCATTGCATCACCCCTTTTTTAAATTTTAACGAATTTCTTAAAGAACAGTTACATTAGAAGCCTCAGGGCCTTTTTTACCGTCATTCAATTCGAATTCTACATTATCACCTTCATTCAGTTCTCTGAATGAATCTCCTGCAATCGCAGAAAAATGTACGAAAATATCTTTTCCTCCATCTTCTGGAGTTATAAAACCAAACCCTTTTGCAGAATTAAACCATTTAACTTTTCCTGTTGTACGCATATTAATGTTATAAATTTCGCTGTGAAAATAATCAATTGAATACTAATATCCAAAATCTTAATTGCTTATTGTATTAGTTTTACATGAATCGGGCAAAACCAGCGTATCATATTTTTGTTGTTAGAAAATATAAAAGATCAATTCATGATAAATCCGGACTTAAAAGTAAACACTATCAAAACAGATAAAGTAAATTCAGCTCAAGTGGTTAATCTTAACGATTATCAGGAGGTAGATAATTTAGGATTAGACGCAGATGGTTCGTCTGTGAACTCAGGAAGAACTAATTATAACAATGACAATGACCGGATTTCTCATAATCCGGATGGAGAAGATGATGGCCATAATACCCGGGAAACACCGGGGTATTCGCCTTTAATGGATAAATAGGAGTTATTGTAACGGAAATATTAATCTTGGCACCATTTTAGCAAATAGCTATTAGACTTTAATATCTATCAACTAAAATAACACAAAATGAAAAAGACATTCGCAATATTAGGAATCGCTCTTGCTTTTGCAGCTTGTTCTAACGCGAAAAAAGAAGAAGCGATTAAAATTGCTACGATTAAAGCTGTAAAAGACAGTATGAGATTAGATAGTTTTAAAAGAGCAGATGCTGCTGAAAAACAACAGGCCGCTAAGATTCAGGAAGAAAAAAGAGTTCTAATGTTAGCTTCTGCCAAAGCTGCGGAGAATGCTCCTGCTGCTACTATGGCTTCTCCAGGTAATCATTCAGTAGATCATCAAAGCACTACTGTTACAAAGAAAAAGAAAGGTTGGAGTAGTGCAGCATTAGGTACTGTAATTGGTGCTGGAGCTGGTGGTTTGGGTGGTGCGCTTATTGATAAGAAAAAAGGTAGAGGTGCACTTATTGGTGGGGTCGCAGGTGCTGGTGGCGGATATCTGATCGGTCGTGGACAAGATAGAAAGTCGGGTAGAGTTCAACCGAAAAACTAAGTATTATATAATAGATTGTCACGTTCTAAACTTTAGTTTAGAACGTGACAAATAAAAAAGCCTGGTCTGTTAGATCAGGCTTTTTTATTTATTTTTTCTCAGGAGGTGTTGATTTTTCAGGGGGTGTTGATACAATCTCACCGTATTCATTTACGTATGCCATCATACTTTCCAAATCGCCGCCTGTTGAGTTTTGTTTGCGTTCTTCTTTGCGTTGCTCTTTATCTTCTTTTTTCTTCTGCCTGTTTTTTTCTAGTTGCTTCTTCATGAAGGTCGCCTGAGACTTAGCCATAAATTTCCGTATTTAGTTAAAAAATAACTCTTCTCTGCTGTTACTTGTTAAGGCGTTCCATAAACAATATAGTACTGGATCGATCTAGCCCGAATAAAACTTAAATTCCCGGGCAACAACGGTAGGGGAGCCAGGAGAAATTGAATCTAATCAAATGGTGATTAGCAAGTAAGTATTAAGAGAATAGTGTGTTTATACTCCGTTCTACGCAAATGTACACAAATTAATTTATTTACGAAAGGAGATGGCCGAATATGTCGCTATATATAGGCTGTTTTTTTGAAGAGGAGTTGTATAGTTATGAGCTGTCCATGTTACCGGTATAATAAATGGATATTAATTTTCTTTAATGTGTGCCTGTTGTTTTTTCTAATCTGTATAAAAAAGATATTAATATTCTTAATTATTGTTTTAATTGTTATATTATTGATAATAATTATCTCTGTAGTTGTATATTTCCTTTTTAAATTATTTTTATCTTGTGATTGGTTTTTTTTATAAAGGGTAAAATATTGCTCAATGTGGGTATTTATTACTCGTTAATTTTATTTTTAATAATTTTTTAATATTGAATTTTCTTCTTTTTGGGATTAAATTTGTATTTAATAAGTTTTGTAATAAGGGTAGTTTTTTTGTGTTTTTATACTGTTTAGTCGACTTGTTTCATTTTGTGACAACTGTTTGGAGTGTTTATTATATTTTAGTTATCATTTTTTGGCATAGAAATTATTGAAAATAAATTTTAAGTGGTTAAAATTTGGATAATACTATTAATTGTCCCTATTTTGTGAGTGTAAATTGTATTATTAACTATTGTGAAATATTGATTCCGAGATAATTGCGGTTTTTAACTATCAGAGTTTATTCAATATCAGGTGTAAACTTTAAAATAGGTTTTTTGCATTGTTAGCAGGCAGTTTGTGGAAATAATCTACTCTATCGCTTCTTATGAATAAACTTCTCCGTTTTAAACTCTTAACAAAGTTTACTTCGCTGATATGCTCGTTAAAAGAGCTTATGAGTGGGATGGGGATTTCGGCAAGAAAAGGGTTATTACCTTTTTTTTATGTAGGTTTTTTTATTCTATTGTTACTAAAACCTTTTTCTTCGTATGCTCAGTTTCCATATAATGAAAGTTTTAGGAATTCTACAGCAGCTAATGTTGTATTTGGCGGAGGTCCTCCAAGTGCTTTTTTGACTGCCGCTGCCCCTTTAAAGCTAGATGCTGATGGGCAGGGTTATTTGCGGTTAACTAATGAAGATGTTAAGCAGACAGGATTCGTTTATTCCAATAATGTTTTTTTAGGAACTTTTGGTTTAAATATCGAATTCGAATACTTTACCTATCAAACCAGTGGAAATCAACACTCTGGGGCCGATGGCCTATGTTTTTTCTTGTTTGATGCTGCGGTTCCCAATGGTAGTTTTAATATAGGAGGATTTGGTGGATCACTTGGATACGCACAGCTAGATAAAAATAATAAAACATATGTTGGTGTCAGTAAAGGGTATTTAGGTATTGGTATAGATGAATGGGGGAATTTTGCAAATGCAAATGAAGAAGGCAGGCAGGGTGGGCCTGGTCAGAGAAGTAATAGCGTAACGCTGCGGGGTGCAGGGAATGGAAGCGCTTTTACTTCTGAAAATTATAAATGGTTAACAACAGTCCAAACTACAAAGCTGACTGATAATTTTAATATTGCTGGTGGTTTAAGAGGTGCGACTCCTGAAAACGATGGTTATCGTAAAGTGCGTATTAATTTAGTACCACGTCCGGGTGGGGGGATTAATGATTAATGTGAGTATTCAGCATGGACAAATAATAACTCCAGTAATTATTAATTACGCTTATCCAGTACCTATTCCTGCTAAGGGACTGAAGTATGGTATAGCTTCTTCTACTGGTGATAACTCATATTTTCATGAAATCAGAGGATTGACATTGACTGTCGATCCTAATGCATTACTCCATCCGGTAGCAAAAGATATAAATGTAAATGTCTGCCAGGGATATTCTAAGGAAATAGATCTGTTAGCGGGTGCTGATCGCCCTAATGCAGGGGGCGCACCTAATCCAAATAACGTTGATTTAGATCTTGATATGGATGGTATCCAGTTGACAAAAGTTACAGCTGATGGTACTTTTACTTTTGACCCTATTGGTTCTAAGACACTTTATTTTGTGCCAAATGCAAATTTCAAAGGGATTGCAACTATTCAGTATACTTTTCAGGATGTGTACGGAGCATTGTCTACAATTGGTAACATTACAGTAACTACTGTTTTACCTATTATACAAGAGCAACCTAAAGATGTTACGATTTGTGCAGGCTCTGATTTTAGCGCCAGTGTTGTAGTACAGGGAACTGGTATTGCCTATCAGTGGCAGGCTAAGGATGCTTTGGGAAACTGGAATGATTTAACAGATGCAAGTACAGGGGCTATGAGTCCTCAACTTACGTTGAATAACAGGAGTCTGAATAATGACGGTGCAAAATACAGAGTTAAAGTTACCTCAAGGACATCTTCTACTTGTGATGTCTATTCAAATGAAGTAACACTTCATGTAAATCCGATTCCGGATGTAATTGTACCAACGGGAATTTTTTATTGTAATAACGATGTTACTACTTCAATTCATTTAAACGGTACTTTAGCTGAAAGCAGTTATAGCTGGGTAAACAATAATCCCACTATTGGCTTAGCGGCTAAAGGAGATGGGGATATTCCAGTATTTACTGCCGTAAATACAACAAACATACCAATTGTTGCCTCTATTACGGTTATACCAATGTCTAAGAACGGTTGTCCGGGTACAGCACAGGTATTTCTTATCACTGTAAACCCAACTGCGAGAGTCGATAAACCTTTAGATCAGCAAATCTGCAATGGTGTAGCCACAGCAAAAGTTGTATTTACGGGAATGATCCCCAATACCACTTTAACCTGGACAAATGATCATCCGGAAATTGGTTTGCCCATTTCTGGAATTGGTGATATCGCGGTATTTACACCTGTTAACAATACAAATAGCCCTATTAAGGCAACAATTACTGTAACACCAACACTTGTTTCCGGATGTAATGGCGCAGCGCAAACTTTTTTTGTTACTGTAAATCCAACAGCAACAGTGGTTAAGCCGGCTGACAAAATCTATTGCAATCTGGGAACTACTGAGGTTATCAGTTTCAATGGTACGGTTACCGGGACAACTTACAGCTGGACAAATGATCATCCAGAAATTGGTCTCCCTATTTCAGGTGAAGGGGACATCTCATCATTCGTAGTGAAAAATAATACTGGTTTACAGATCAAGGCTACGATCAGTGTAATACCAAAACTAATCTCCGGATGTAATGGTCCATTAACAACATTTACAATTTTAGTGAACCCAACTGCAAGTGTTGATAAACCTTCAGATCAGGAAATCTGCAATAGTGTAGCGACAACAAAAGTAGTGTTTACGGGAATGATTCCCAATACCACTTTAATCTGGAGCAATGATCATCCTGAAATTGGTTTGCCTATTTCAGGAATTGGTGATATCCCGGTATTTACGGCTGTTAACAATACAAGTAGTCCAATCAAAGCAACAATAACTGTAACACCAACACTTGCCTCGGGATGTAATGGTACGGCGCAAACTTTCTTTATTACTGTAAATCCAACGGCAATTGTAGTTAGGCCTGCTAACAAGATTTACTGTAATCAGGGAACTACTGATATTATCAGTTTCAGTGGTACAGTTGCAGAAACGATTTACAATTGGACCAACGATCATCCTGAAATTGGCTTGTCTGGTAATGGTACAGGGGATATTCTTTCCTTCAAAGCGAAAAATACTACTGATTTACCAATTATTGCCTCTATTACAGTTACGCCAACGTCTAAGAATGGTTGTTCTGGTACGGCACAGACATTTCTTATCACCGTAAATCCAACTGCCAGAGTTGACAGACCCTCAGACCAGCAAATCTGTAATGATGCAGCCACTGCAAAAGTTGTGTTCACCGGAGTGATTCCTGGCACTACTTTAATCTGGACAAATGATCATCCTGAAATTGGTTTGTCAATATCAGGAAACGGAAGTGTCCCGGTTTTTACAGCGGTGAATACTACAAATATACCTATTATAGCAACAATTACTGTAACACCAAGGCTTGTTTCTGGATGCAACGGTGCGGCACAAACTTTTTTCATTACTGTACATCCAACAGCAACAGTAGTTAAACCGGCTGACAGGTTCTATTGTAATCAGGGAGCTACTGAGGTTATCAGTTTCAGTGGTACAGTTACTGGGACAACTTACAGCTGGACCAACGATCATCCTGAAATTGGTCTGCCTATTTCTGGTGACGGAGATATTTTACCGTTCTTAGTGAAAAATGATACTGGTTTACCGATTATGGCAACGATCAGCGTAACACCAAAACTTATCTCCGGATGTAATGGTGAATTAGAAACATTTACTATTACAGTGAACCCAACGGCAAGGGTTGATAAGCCTTTAGATCAGGAAATCTGTAATAAAGTAGCGACTGCAAAAGTTGTGTTCACAGGAATGATCGCCAATACGACTTTAATCTGGACCAATGATCATCCAGAAATTGGTTTGCCTATTTCTGGAACTGGTGATATCCCGGTATTTACACCTGTTAACAATACAAATAGTCCTATAAAGGCAACAATAATTGTAACGCCAACACTTGCTTCCGGATGTAATGGTACAGTACAAACTTTCTTTATTACTGTAGATCCAACTGCAACAGTGGTTAAACCGGCTGGCAAGATCTATTGTAATCAGGGATCTACAGATCTTATCAGTTTCGGTGGTACAGTTGCCGGTACAACTTACAGTTGGATCAACGATCATCCGGAAATTGGTTTGTCTGGTAATGGTACAGGGGACATTCTTTCCTTTAAAGCGAAAAATACTACGGCGGTTCCTATTATTGCGAAGATTACAGTTACTCCGAGAATTGGAATAGGATGTAATGGTGTCCCAATAGATTTCACCATAACAGTGAATCCAACAGCAACTGTGATTAAACCGGATGATCAGGCGTTATGCAATAATGTAGCAATAGCCAAAATAATCTTCAAAGGAACGGTTGACAACACAATTTACAAATGGACGAATGATCATCGTGAAATTGGTCTTCCTGATTCTGGAGAAGGGGATATTCCTGTCTTTACAGTTACAAATACCACGGCCGTTCCTATTATCGCAAAGATTACCGTAACTCCGACACTTGTATCGGGTTGTAATGGTTTGCCTGAGTCCTTTATGGTTACAGTGTATCCGACTGCAACTGTAGTTAAGCCAGCCAATCAGCAGATTTGCAATAAGGTTACAACAAATCCAGTTACATTTGTAGATAATGGTACTGGTAGCACTTATACCTGGACAAATGATCATCCTGAAATTGGTCTTGCTATATCAGGTATTGGGGACATCCCGTCATTTGTGACATTAAATACAAGTGATGCCCCAATCGTTGCTACCATCACGATTATCCCGACTTCAGCAAAGGGATGTGTTGGTAATGCACAAACTTTTACGATTACTGTAAACCCAACTCCAACTGTTGTTAAACCTTCAGATCAGAAAATATGTAATAATGTAGCTATAACTAAAATTATTTTTGATGGGGTAGTAAGCGGAACAGTATATAGTTGGACAAACGATCATCCTGAAATTGGACTTCCTGCTTCAGGAAGCGGAGATATCTCTGTCTTTACAGTTTTAAATAATACAAATAGACCTATTGTTGCTCATATCCAGGTGACGCCAACTTTTGCATTAAGTTGTGGTGGTACACCTGTAATCTTTACGATTACCGTTGAGCCAACAGCGGTGGTGACTAAACCAGCAGATCAGAAATTATGTAACCTGGGTAGTACTATTCCAGTTGTGTTTACAGATAATGGTACTGGCAGTACTTTTACCTGGAGCAATGATCATCTTGAAATTGGTCTTGCTGGGACGGGTGCAGGAAATATTCCGGCGTTTACTGTATCGAATACAACTAACAGTGCAATTGAGGCTACTATAACAGTTATTCCTACTTCATCTGAAGGCTGTAATGGTTTAGCTGTAACATTCAAAATCAGGGTTGAGCCAACAGCGGTGGTGACTAAACCAGCAGATCAGAAATTATGTAACCTGGGTAGTACTATTCCAGTTGTGTTTACAGACAATGGTACTGGTAGTACTTTTACCTGGAGCAATGATCATCCTGAAATTGGTCTTGCTGGAACGGGTGCAGGAAATATTATTCCGGCGTTTACTGTATCGAATACAACTAACAGTGCAATTGAGGCTACTATAACAGTTATTCCTACTTCATCTGAAGGCTGTAATGGTTTAGCTGTAACATTCAAAATCAGGGTTGAGCCAACAGCGGTGGTGACTAAACCAGCAGATCAGAAATTATGTAACCTGGGTAGTACTATTCCAGTTGTGTTTACAGATAATGGTACTGGCAGTACTTTTACCTGGAGCAATGATCATCCTGAAATTGGTCTTGCTGGGACGGGTGCAGGAAATATTCCGGCGTTTACTGTATCGAATACAACTAACAGTGCAATTGAGGCTACTATAACAGTTATTCCTACTTCATCTGAAGGCTGTAATGGTTTAGCTGTAACATTCAAAATCAGGGTTGAGCCAACAGCAGTAGTGACTAAACCAGCAGATCAGAAATTATGTAACCTGGGTAGTACTATTCCAGTTGTGTTTACAGACAATGGTACTGGCAGTACTTTTACCTGGAGCAATGATCATCCTGAAATTGGTCTTGCTGGAACGGGTGCGGGAAATATTCCGGCGTTTACTGTATCGAATACAACTAACAGTGCAATTGAGGCGACTATAACAGTTATTCCTACTTCATCTGAAGGCTGTAATGGTTTAGCTGTAACATTCAAAATCAGGGTTGAGCCAACAGCGGTGGTGACTAAACCAGCAGATCAGAAATTATGTAACCTGGGTAGTACTATTCCAGTTGTGTTTACAGATAATGGTACTGGCAGTACTTTTACCTGGAGCAATGATCATCCTGAAATTGGTCTTGCTGGGACGGGTGCAGGAAATATTCCGGCGTTTACTGTATCGAATACAACTAACAGTGCAATTGAGGCTACTATAACAGTTATTCCTACTTCATCTGAAGGCTGTAATGGTTTAGCTGTAACATTCAAAATCAGGGTTGAGCCAACAGCGGTGGTGACTAAACCAGCAGATCAGAAATTATGTAACCTGGGTAGTACTATTCCAGTTGTGTTTACAGACAATGGTACTGGCAGTACTTTTACCTGGAGCAATGATCATCCTGAAATTGGTCTTGCTGGAACGGGTGCAGGAAATATTCCGGCGTTTACTGTATCGAATACAACTAACAGTGCAATTGAGGCGACTATAACAGTTATTCCTACTTCATCTGAAGGCTGTAATGGTTTAGCTGTAACATTCAAAATCACGGTTGAGCCAACAGCGGTGGTGACTAAACCAGCAGATCAGAAATTATGTAACCTGGGTAGGACTATTCCAGTTGTGTTTACAGACAATGGTACTGGTAGTACTTTTACCTGGAGCAATGATCATCCTGAAATTGGTCTTGCTGGAACGGGTGCGGGAAATATTCCGGCGTTTACTGTATCGAATACAACTAACAGTGCAATTGAGGCTACTATAACAGTTATTCCTACTTCATCTGAAGGCTGTAATGGTTTAGCTGTAACATTCAAAATCAGGGTTGAGCCAACAGCGGTGGTGACTAAACCAGCAGATCAGAAATTATGTAACCTGGGTAGTACTATTCCAGTTGTGTTTACGGATAATGGTACTGGCAGTACTTTTACCTGGAGCAATGATCATCCTGAAATTGGTCTTGCTGGAACGGGTGCAGGAAATATTCCGGCGTTTACTGTATCGAATACAACTAACAGCGCAATTGAGGCTACTATAACAGTTATTCCTACTTCATCTGAAGGCTGTAATGGTTTACCTGTAACATTCAAAATCAGGGTTGAGCCAACAGCGGTGGTGACTAAACCAGCAGATCAGAAATTATGTAACCTGGGTAGTACTATTCCAGTTGTGTTTACAGATAATGGTACTGGCAGTACTTTTACCTGGAGCAACGATCATCCTGAAATTGGTCTTGCTGGAACGGGTGCGGGAAATATTCCGGCGTTTACTGTATCGAATACAACTAACAGTGCAATTGAGGCTACTATAACAGTTATTCCTACTTCATCTGAAGGCTGTAATGGTTTAGCTGTAACATTCAAAATCAGGGTTGAGCCAACAGCGGTGGTGACTAAACCAGCAGATCAGAAATTATGTAACCTGGGTAGTACTATTCCAGTTGTGTTTACAGATAATGGTACTGGCAGTACTTTTACCTGGAGCAATGATCATCCTGAAATTGGTCTTGCTGGAACGGGTGCAGGAAATATTCCGGCGTTTACTGTATCGAATACAACTAACAGCGCAATTGAGGCTACTATAACAGTTATTCCTACTTCATCTGAAGGCTGTAATGGTTTAGCTGTAACATTCAAAATCAGGGTTGAGCCAACAGCGGTGGTGACTAAACCAGCAGATCAGAAATTATGTAACCTGGGTAGTACTATTCCAGTTGTGTTTACAGATAATGGTACTGGCAGTACTTTTACCTGGAGCAACGATCATCCTGAAATTGGTCTTGCTGGAACGGGTGCAGGAAATATTCCGGCGTTTACTGTATCGAATACAACTAACAGTGCAATTGAGGCTACTATAACAGTTATTCCTACTTCATCTGAAGGCTGTAAAGGAGTTGCTGAGCGCTTTACGATTACGGTAAAACCAGATGTTGTTCTTGCGTTAACCTATGGCAGCAACAACCAATCAGCTTGTGTCAACACTCCAATTTCTCCTGTCATTTATAGTGTTGCAAACGGAACAACAATAGTAACTGGTCTCCCGGCTGGTGTGGTTGGAAATTATCTAAGCGGAAGATTTACAATCAGCGGTATTTCTTCCCAATCGGGTATATTTAATTATATAATAACTACAACTGGCGACTGTGACTCGAAACAGCGTCAAGGACAGATTTCTGTATATCCCAACGCGACAATAGATCTTATTTCTCAGATTGGAAGCAACGAGCCAATCTTGTGTATCAATACTCCATTAATCCCAATAGTTTACAAGATAACAAATGCTACAGGTGCAACAATATCGACTTTACCAGCAGGTCTGACAGGGGATTACAATGCGGTTACTAAAGAATTTACCATTAGCGGAAACGCAACCATTTCCGGAGTTTTCCCTTACACGATAACTACTATCGGAGGATGTGCATCAGCTACGCTCAATGGCGCCATAAAAGTAAACCCAAATACTACCCTAGACTTAATTTCTGCATCCTCAACAGCAAATCAGACCTTATGTATATATAGTAATAACCTGCAAACCATTACCTATCAAACTACAAACGCGATAGGGGCCACAGTGACAGGTTTGCCAACAGGATTAAACTTCACCTATAACAACAATCAACTTACAATCAGCGGTATTCCACAAATATCAGGGACATTCAATTATACGGCACATACTACAGGCTTATGTCAGACAGAGCATCTTAACGGAACAATAACAGTTAACCCAAGTCCAATAGGGTTTAATGATATACTTAGTAATTTGACCTGTACAAATAACAGGTTCCAGTATAATCTTCAAGATAATGTAAATAATATGGTAAGTGGTGGAAATTCAGTTTCTTCTGCATTTACCTGGACAGTTACTCCAAACAATAATGTTAAAGGTCAGACCAATGGTTCTGGAAATAGTATTAATGCTACTTTAATTAACATCAGCCATACCATTCAGCAAGTCGTTTATACTGTAACACCAACTTCAGTTACTGGAGGCTGCTCTGGGAAAATCTTTACTGTTACTGTTAATGTACCTGTTTGCAGTGGTCTGAAGATTACAAAAACTGCTAATGTAAGTGTTGTTTCTAAACCAGGGGACCTGATACAGTATACTATAACTATAAAGAATACGGCTACAGCCAATCATACAGGTATACAGGTAAATGATCCATTACTTGGAGGACAATTAAGAGGGCCAGTCTCAGGAGATAATGGAAATGGAATTCTTGAAGCCAATGAAGCATGGGTATATTTTGGAGAATATCGTGTTACCCAGGCTGATATCGACGATAATGGAAAACCTAATGCCAGGTCTGGGAAAATTATTAATACTGCGACTGTAAATACGTTTGAAGCACCCACTCTTTTAACAGCAAATGCTGAAGTAGATATTGTAACTAAAGGTTCAATTGTACTAGTTAAAACCGGGGTAATCAGCAGTGATTTCTCAACCATCATTTATACCTTCAAAGTCACCAATACAGGTAGAGTAAAGCTCTATAATCTAGATTTATTAGATACCAAAATTGGCGGAAAAGTGGAACTGGGTACCAATGAAATTGCAGCTGGTGCTTCTATTATAGTGACGGCTACTTATAAAGTTTCGGACGAGGAAAAAAGAGATGGAAGAGTTGTTAATACAGCTACAGTTAAAGCAAATACCCCATCCGGTGACACTGTTTCTGACATCTCAGGTACACAGGCAAATAGTGATGAGCCTACAGTCCATATTATCGTAGATGCACCACAGGCGATAGATGATAAAGCAGATGTTCAGATTAACCAGGTTGTTACTATTAATATTGCAGGTAACGATTTGCCTTCACTAAATGGTCTGGACAAAGCTAGTATAGAAATCAGCAGTTTCCCTTCAAATGGGCAAATAGAAATTCATACTGATGGAACTGTTACTTATACTCCAAATAAAGGCTATTCAGGAAAGGATGAATTTACCTACTATATCTACGATAAAAAAGCTGGTATCAGAAATAGAAGTAACAGAGCCTACGTAGAGATCACAGTAATCCCAATCGAATTATTCATCCCAAATACCATTACCCCAAATGGCGATGGTAAAAATGATACGTTCAAAATTATTGGAAGAGAAAGCTTTGATGGAATTGAATTAATGGTTTTCAACCGATGGGGTAATGAAGTCTACCGGAATAATAACTACCATAATGAATGGGATGGATCTGGATTAAGCGAAGGAACTTACTACTATATCGTCACCTTGAAAAAGGCCGGTAGTAAAACTTCTAAAAACGGCTGGGTACTTATAAAAAGATAAAATGAAGAAACTGTATAAAATATTGCTCCTTATCTGCTCAATCGGTTTATTTACCGACCGAGCTACTGCGCAGCAAAATATTCAGTTCTCTCAATATATATTTAATACCTTAAGCGTTAATCCAGCATACGCAGGATACAAAGAAGAATGGTTTGCTCAAATGGCCTTGCGTAACCAATGGGTAGGAATCCAGGGTGCACCTAAAACCGGACAGCTATCTATTGATGGGATTTTAGACCCGCAGACAACCAAGCATGGTGTAGGTCTCCAGATTACAGCTGATAAATTAGGCCCGCAAACTTCAAATACAGCAACCTTAAATTACGCTTTTCGCATACAGCTTGACGGAGCGGATACTCGCCGTTTAAGTTTTGGATTAGGAGTAGGGGTAGCACAATACGGACTAAATGGAAATGCGCTAACCACAGTAGATGGCGGAGATGCAACTGTGCCAACCGGAGGGGCCAGTAAACTTACTCCGGATTTCCGGGCAGGAATTTTCTATACTACGCCTTATTGGTATGTCGGTATCTCTGCCCTCAACCTCTTGTCAAATACCAAAACTGTAGATGATTATAGAAGAAGTTCTGGTTTAGCTGATAACATTGTACGCACCAGGCATGTTTATTTTGTAGCGGGAGCATTGGCTAATGTTTCAACCGATCTTAGAATCAGACCAAGTATGATGATTAGAGAAGACTTTAAAGGACCTACTAATGCAGATTTTAATATAATGGCCATTTTTAATGATAAAATATGGCTTGGCGGAGGATATCGTACTAGTATCAAAGCATTTAAGAAAGAATATCAAAATACTGATGTGTCTAGCCAGGCTGCATTGATTGGTATTGCTCAGTTTTATGTGAATGAACGCTTCAGAATAGGTTATTCTTATGATTATGCACTTTCTCAACTCAACGGTTATCAGTCCGGAACACATGAAATTACCGTAGGTATCGCCTTTGGAAAAGCACCCAGATCATCTATCTGTCCAAGGGTATTCTAACAGGATGTTCATTACATTATAGTTGTGGTTGTAACTTTAACCATAAATTTCCCGCAATTATTTTGTGCCCCTCTGGTGTTGGATGGATACCGTCTTTTTGATTTAAACGAGGGATACCGCCCACATCTTTTAATAGGAAAGGAAGAAAATTCATCTTGTTTTTCTTCGCCAATGCTGGAAAGATCGCTGCAAAAGGAATTGTGTACTTATCTCCCATACTAGGTGGCATTTGCATCCCTGCAAGTAAAAGTTTAGCATTTGGGTATTTCTCTTTTACTTTATCAACCACCGCTTGCAGATTAGCTGCTGTTTCTTTTACAGGAATTCCTCTCAGACCATCATTAGCACCCAATTCCAGAACGAAAATATCTACTGGTTGTTTCAATATCCAGTTGATGCGGCTTTTTCCGGCAGCTGAAGTTTCTCCGCTTAAACCTGCATTGGTCACATGGTATGGTAAATGTAAAGAATCAATTTTGTGTTGTATCAGTGCCGGGAATGCCTGTTCTGGATTTACGCCCAGCCCAGCCGTCAGACTGGTTCCAAAAAATAAAATATGTTTAACCGTTTCCTGTTTCTTTGGAGTTGTTTTTATGGAAGAATCAGCAGCAGTATTTTTATCGGTCTTACGCTCCATATTGCCACAGCTGGATAGTATACAGGCGTATATTATTAAAACGATGTAATTATAACGTAACTTCTTGCTCTTCATCTTACAAAGGGATTGGTTTTTGATATATTTAAACAGTAACAAAATATCCATTACCAGATCAAATATCAATAAATATCATCATTTAATCTTATTTCTTTGGAAAACATCTTAAACGTAAAAGAAGTCAGTAAACAATACAAAAGTGCCGATTCTTCACTCATTATACTCGATCATGTCAATTTCTCTATTCAAAAAGGATCTACTGTATCTATTACAGGACCTTCCGGTAGTGGAAAAACTACGTTACTTGGTTTATGTGCAGGTCTGGACAGGGCAACCTCAGGAAGCGTAACGCTAAATAAAGTCGTATTGGATCAGCTTTCAGAAGATGAAAGAGCTGCTATTCGTAACCATTATGTCGGCTTCATTTTCCAGAATTTTCAACTCTTGCCAACACTTACTGCGATTGAGAATATTATGGTTCCCTTAGAACTCAGAGGAGAAAAAAATATCCGGCCAAGGGCTATGGAATTATTAGATAAAGTAGGCTTAACAGATCGTGCGAACCACTATCCCGTACAACTTTCGGGCGGCGAACAGCAGCGTATCTCTTTAGCACGAGCTTTTTCAAATACTCCCGCTATTTTATTTGCAGATGAGCCCACAGGAAATCTTGATGGTGAGACCAGTGAAAAAGTGGTTCGTCTGTTGTTTGATTTAAATAAAGAAGCAGGGACAACGCTGGTTATTGTAACACACGATCTGGAGCTTGCTTCCCGTACAGACAGAATTATCAAATTAAAGAATGGATTAATTATAGCTGACGAACAAAAGACCTATGCCTGAGCAACAGCCCATTTTTCGAAAAACTGTTCCTGTTTCCTGGTTGTTTAAAATGGCATGGCGGGATAGCCGTAAAAACCGGTCAAGACTATTTCTTTTCACCTCATCTATTATTTTAGGAATTGCTGCTCTTGTAGCAGTGTATTCATTTGGTGATAATTTACAGCGTGATATTGATGAACAAGCTAAAGAATTAACTGGAGCGGACTTGATTATTGATAGTCGTAAAGCAATTAGTGAGCCTTTAGTTGCGATGTTAGATACCCTGGGTGATCAGCGTTCTAAAGAACAAAGTTTCCCTTCTATGCTTTATTTTTTTAAGGGGCAGGGCAGTCGTCTGGTTCAAATTAAAGCGCTGGAAGGTAAATATCCTTTTTACGGAGAGATTGAAACGAGCCCAAAAATAGCGGCTAAGCTATGGAATCAGGGTAGGAATGCGCTGGTAGATAGAACGGTCATGTTGCAATTTAATGCCAAGCCAGGCGATTCTATTCAAGTCGGTAAACTTAATTTTGCGATTGCTGGTTATTTAGATAAAGCACCCGGGCAGATTGGGATTATGGCTTCGATCTCACCTGTGGTTTATATTCCATTTAAATACCTTAAAGGAACCGGGCTTGCTCAATTTGGCAGCCGTATCCATTACTCATATTATTATAAATTTAATCGACAAGTGGCTGTTTCACTTCTGCTGAAAAAGATTCGGCCACTTTTGGATAAAGAAGGTCTTGATCACGAGACGGTTGAAACTAAAAAACAAAATACTGGACGAGCGTTTCAAGACCTTACTCAATTTCTTTCTCTTGCTGGTTTTATAGCCTTATTATTAGGCTGTATTGGTGTAGGAAGCGCTATTCATGTTTATATAAGTGAAAAACTAGCTGCTATTGCTACTTTGCGTTGTTTGGGAGTAAGCGCGTGGGAAGCCTTTTTTATCTATCTCATTCAACTTACTTTTATTGGGTTTGCGGGCGCAGTTGCTGGCGCAATAATTGGAACAGGGCTACAATTTCTATTGCCTTATGTTATGAAAGATTTTCTGCCTGCGGGTTTCAATATGCAGATCTCCTGGCTGGCTATTGTTCAAGGAGTAATTACCGGTGTAGTGATTGCCATCCTTTTTGCCTTACCTTCATTATTATCTGTGAGAAGAATATCCCCGTTGAATGCTATTAGATTATCGTTTGAGCGGTCACAAGGAAAATCGGACCCGTTGAAAATACTCGTTTATCTGATCATTTCTTTATTCGTACTTGGTTTTACCTATCTGCAAATGCATAGTTGGTTACAAGCAGCCATTTTTTTCTTCAGTCTTGTATTGGTTATATTGATATTTTATGGGCTTTCAGTTTTACTGTTAACACTAGTTAGAAAAGCGCTCCCTTCAGGTATAGCCTATACCTGGCGACAAGGATTCTCTAATCTATATCGTCCAAATAATTTGACACTCATGCTCATTGTAGCTATCGGTTTATCCACTACATTGATTGCTACACTATATTTTGTCCAGGGAATCCTGATTAATAAAGTGACCATATCCTCAGGAAAGAATCAACCAAATATGGTGCTTTTTGATATTCAGGATGATCAGGTTAAAGCTGTAAATGCTCTTGCCATTCAATCTCATTTGCCTTTGATGAACCAGGTGCCTATAATTACGATGCGGCTTGAAGAGATTAATGGTAAAACAGCTTCAGCGCTGGCATTGGCCGATAGTTTGAAAAATAAGTTACCCGCAGACTCGCAAAAAGAAAAACGGGAGACCTCAGCTTCTGCTTTTAAAAATGAAATCAGAGCCACTTATCAAACAAAGCTGACCGGTGCGGAGAAAATTACAAGCGGAACGTGGATAGGCCAGGTTAAACCAGCAGGCGGTAAAGTTTATATCTCACTGGATGAAAAATACGCGGAAAGAATTGGTGTAAAAGTAGGAGATAAGATGCTGTTTAATGTTCAGGGAATGATGATTCCGACAGAAATTGGAAGCCTAAGGAAAGTTGAATGGAGCAAAATACAGACTAATTTCCGAATTGTATTTCCAGCAGGTATATTGGAAGATGCCCCACAGTTTCACGTACTGATGACCAGAATACCTGACACGAAGACCTCTGCGCAATTTCAAGCTGCCATTGTCAAGGGTTTCCCCAATGTATCTGTACTGGATCTTGGACTGGTTTTACAAGTACTGGATACCATATTAGGCAAAATCAGTTTTGTCATTCGCTTTATGGCCTCATTTAGTATTATAACAGGATGGATTGTTTTGATTTCCGCAGTGCGAAGCAGTAAAAATCAAAGACTACGTGAAATTGTACTTCTAAGAACTATAGGCGCAAAAAGTTCGCAAATTCTAGCAATTACAGTAATTGAATACCTTTTTCTGGGTTTACTTGCTGCTGTTGCAGGAGTGGTGATTGCTATTGCAGGAAGCTGGGCATTAGCCACGTATCTTTTTGAAACCAGTTTTGTTCCGCCATTTTTTCCTGTTTTATTCTTATTTAGCTCGGTAACCTTTATTGTTGTGATTACAGGAATGTTAAGTAGCAGAGGTGTACTAAAACACCCACCTTTAGAGGTTTTAAGGAAAGATAGTTGAGAAAAGATAAGATTAAACGCACAAATCGGAACAATGTTTGCATATTGTTGGAAATTGAGATTTTTACCAATAAACAATTATGAAGAAAAGAATACACGTATTAGAAGACGACCAGGATATAAGATATATTATAGAGTTTTTATTAAAAGATGAAGGTTATGAATTACAACTATCATCGACTTTTGCTGAACTAAAGGGTAAATTGAATGATTCCCTTCCAGATTTGTTTATAATTGATGTGATGCTGCCGGATGGAAATGGAATTGAGATCTGTGAAGATTTGAAAACAGATATTTTTACTAAACATATTCCTGTGATTGTGATGTCCGCTAATCCGGATAGTAAAGAAAAAAGTGTTACTGCTGGGGCTGACGCCTATATCAGCAAACCATTTGATCTTGATTATGTGGTTAAAAGAATAGAAAAACTATTAGTTAAATAATATTAAATGCCCCTTTGTCTAAATTTATCAAATAATGATCTTACTAGAAAATGAAAGTATCAAAGTAGCTATTGCGGTAAAGGGTGCAGAATTGCAAAGTATAAAAAGTAAGCTGAACAGTCTTGAATATTTATGGAAAGGTGATTCAGCTTACTGGGGTAAATTTAGTCCGGTACTTTTTCCAATTGTAGGTGGTTTGAAAAATAATACTTATTGTGTTGGAGACCAATCCTATCAGCTTCCCCGTCATGGATTTGCCAGAGATCTTGAGTTTGAGGTTCAGCAGGTTAGTGAGGTGGAAGCTTTATTTACGCTCACCCAAAATGAAGAGACGCTGAACGTTTACCCCTTTGAATTTAGTTTAAGGTTGAGGTATAAACTTTCTGGTGCATCAATTTCCTGTACTTATGAAGTGAATAACCCAGGTCAGAAAGACCTTTTATTTTCTGTTGGTGCACATCCGGCCTTTGCCGCACCGTTGACAGCAGATACACTTTATGAAGATTACTATCTGGAATTTGCGCAGGATGATTCTCTGAGTGTACATAAAATTGAGGATAATCTGATTAGTGATCAAACTTTAGTCATCCGGCTGACTGATAAAAAGCTAAACTTACAGCACGAGCTGTTCTATAATGATGCCTTAGTGATGAAAGATCTGAAAAGTCAGTCTATTCAGCTCAGAAACACTAAAAATGCTCATGGTCTTAATTTCCGCTTTATTGATTTTCCGTTTTTTGGTATCTGGGCAGCTAAAGATGCTGATTTTGTATGCCTGGAGCCTTGGTGTGGCATCGCTGATGGTATTCATCATAACCAACAGCTTAGCGATAAAGAAGGAATACAATCTTTATCGCCAGGTCTGGACTGGAAACGGAGCTGGGAAGTCGAGGTTTTTTAATCAGCCTTTATTACACTAACCTTCAGGCTTGATGCCTGGCCCTTTTTAAAATATACACGATGAGTCGCTTTTTGAAAATCGGCGTCCGTGGCTTTATAAATATTTACAAATTTTTGCGGATTGCGGTCTACTAATGGGAACCAGGAGCTTTGAACCTGTACCATAATTTTATGCCCTTTTTTAAAGCAATGGGCAGCATCCTGCATATCAAATTTAATTTCGGTTACCTGACCGGGAACCATTGGCTCGGGTGCTGCGAAACCATTTCTGAATTTAGAACGCATGACTTCACCTCGAACCAATTGTTGAAAACCACCCATTTTTGTACCTTGAATGGGACTGTCGTCTGGTGCATCACAAGGATAAACATCGATCAGCTTCACAATAAAATCGGCATCTGTACCTGTTGTAGAGACAAACAAATCAGCTAAAAGGTGACCAGAAATTACCACGTCATTTTCCAGTACTTTGGTCTGATAAACCAGAACGTCTGGTCTGGATGCAGCGAAACGCTGGTCTTCATACATGAAATCACTACCCCTGTCTATTCTTATTTCTTTAGTATAAGGAACCGGTTTGGCTGGATCACTGATAAACTCATCATAAGCCTGATCATGACTTGCGGGTGGTTCAAATGAAAGTTTTCCGCCTTCGTGGAAGTATAAACGTTGTTCTTTAGCCTCGGCTGGAGGCCATGCATTATATTTTTTCCATTGATTAGAACCCGTTTCAAATACGGTAGCTTTTGGCAGGTCCGGGTTAGTTGTACCTTTTAGATAATGGTTAAAAAAAGCAAGCTCAATCTGCTCTCTGTAATAAGGACCGGTTTCTGAATAAAATCGTACGTTACCTAGTGACTCATTTTTCCCTTTTGTCCAGCTGCCATGTGTCCATGGACCCATAACCAGGTAATTTGGTGCAACAGGTTTATTCTTTTCAATGCCTGCAAATGTTTTTAATGGCCCATATAGATCTTCCTGATCAAACCATCCGCCAACAGTCATCACCGCAGGTTTAATGTTTTTTAGGTAAGGAACCGGTGTACGTGAAGCCCAGAAATTATCATAAGTTTCATTGTCAACCATCTCATTCCAGATCGAGTTTTTTCTTTTGAAATATTTCTCATTTACATTTTTTACCGGGCCAAGGTTCTTGTAGAATTCATAAGCATCTGGTGTGCCGTAAGCTGTGAATGGGATCGCATGATCTGGGGTAGGCGCAGGTCTTGGTGCTCCATAATAGGATAAGAAGGAAAATGTTCCCATTAGGAAAAATGCACCATTGTGATGTCTGTCGTCACCCATAAACCAATCTGTTACCGGTGCTTGAGGAGATGCTGCTTTTAATGCCGGATGAGCATCTATGGTGGTCATTGTAGTATAAAAGCCAGGAGCAGAAATACCCCAGGTTCCCACTTTTCCATTGTTATGAGGGATGTTTTTGATTAGCCAGTCTATCGTATCATAACTATCAGAACTTTCATCTATATCCGTTTTCCTCTTCTTATTCGGAAGATAAGGGCGGGTGGCGACAAATTCTCCTTCAGACATGTATCTGCCTCTTACATCTTGATAAACAAATATATATCCATCTTTTGCGAAAACCATAGATGGCCCTAAACTCGTTTTATATAGATCTGATCCATAAGGACCGGCACTATAAGGGGTACGGTTATAGAGTATCGGATATTTTTTGGTTTCATCTTTTGGAATATAGATTACTGTAAACAGTTTGATACCATCCCGCATAGGGACTTGTTTCTCAATTTTGGTGTAATGGGCAGTGATATAAATTTGGTCATCTATATTGGGTGCTAGCTTTTGAGCAGAAACGCCAAAAGATAACATAGATATTGCAGCCGATAACATGTAGGTTTTCTTTGCTAAAGATTTCATAATCGCAAAATAAACATAATTAGGTTATTGAAGAAAGATAGAAACCATTTATTTCTGTTAATGATTACAGATCTTTGTGTGGATGATTGCAAGTCCTGTTTAATCTCCAGTTGACCAAATGCGCCGCTGCAACAGTAAAACCACCCAGGGGAATCAGAATTGGCTCTAATTTTTCTATGCCAGAAAAATGGCCGAAAGCGATAAGGGTGAAACCTGAAAACAAGACGAAAAATGGAAGTAATTTATGGTGTTGCTTCCGATAAGACATACTTAAAGACAGGGTTCCTAAAAATACAGATACGATAATCATTGAGATTTCTACCCACTCATTGCTTAAAAACTCAAGACCTAAAAGAGGGAGTGTCGTTAAAAATATAGGGACTAAAGCACAGTGAATTGCACATAAAGTAGAAGCGGTCATTCCCAGACGATCAAGGTGCTGAGAGGTTTTTGAAATAGCCATATACGTATTAATTAGTGATTGATAAATAAGATTATTGAATTGCAAATATAAAAGCAACTGTATTGCATTTGTATTTGCTGTATGTCATTTTTAATATATAATGTTATTGTGATGAATAATTGGCCTTATTTAATGCTGAGATGCGGTTTATTTCTATTTACAAAGCAGAATTTTGTTCCTCTGGCATATTTTCTGTAAGTAGAATTATATAAATTAAAATAAAACATCATGAAATTATTACTTGGACTTGTATTCGGCTTGATTACTACAACAACACTTTCATTTGTTCAGGACAAACAAAATCTTAAAATCTACCCGGAACCTAAAGAAGGATTTCAGCCGTCGGTTATTCAGTTAACACCTAAAAAAAATGAAGAAGCTTACAAAGTAGAAATCATGGTGGGTAAAATGATGAAGGCAGACTGTAACCGTCAAAACCTGATGGGGAAATTTGAACTTAGAGCCTGTTTAAGTTTATCATCTAAATTTGAATGGGCTCTAATAAAGATGTTTTTTAAGCGTAAAGTGAATTTTTAAACCTTTTTGCTAATAAACCTGTAGCTAGCTCAGGATCAATTTCTGTCACAATAACACCAGTTCTTCCATAAGTTTCGTGTGCAACACAAGTTCCATCAGGTGCGATGATTGAGCTTGCCGATTCCGCATAAAGTGAAGCGAAATTTGAACTCGCAAAGTAAATTGTGTTTTCCATTGCTCTCATCATCATCGCTTTTTCATAATAAGGATTGTCTTTATTTCCCCATTCTGTCAGTTTCACACCATGCGTATCACTTCCACCAAAATGCGGATGAAACACAATTTTCGCATCATGCTGTGCGGCCCATCTTACAGATTCAGGATAGCGGAATCCTTCATGGCAAATGGTAATCCCAAACTTCACACCATTCACTTCAAAAATAGAGCGCTCAGTACCAGGAATCCAGAAATTCTCTTCACTTGGGTCTAGCTGGTTTTTTGTTTGATAACCTAACAACTCACCTGTGTTTGATACGACATGTGCTAAATTTAAAATGCCGTCATGATGATGCCAATCCATCGGAATGATAATGGCAATGCAATTTTCAGCGGCAATTTCACAGACTTTACGAAGTGCCATTTCTAACCTTTCAGCAGAACGTTCTTCTGGCTCATAGCCCATTCCAGGATACCCTGGGATATATGATTCGGGAAAACAGATAATTTCTGCCTGGTCTTTAACCGCATCTTTGACCAGTTTTTCCAGCCAGTACAGGCTGTCGTTGATTGATTTTGGAATTGGGGGGGAGGCTAAAGCTATCTTCATGATCCATAAAACTAATTATTCTCTCACGTAATACCCAATATTCATCGCACTATTTGGAACTAAATTATTCCAGATCATCCTGACTCCATCTTCACTGTCTTTATATTTGAATTCAATGGTTCTGCGGAGTCTGTTCACAGTTCCACATTCTTTTGGAGACAGATAAAAATCATGTTCCTGGAAGAATTCCATTAACCGGTTGAAGTTTTTTCTTAGATGCTTATCTGTCTGGCTTAACTTGCTTAACTCTCTGATATGTGAAACAATAGCAGAATGTTTAACTTGTGGCTTAAGATCGGGAATCAGGTCAATGAGGCCATCCTCCGAAATCACAACCAACACTGTCTGCGCCTTATTAATCATGTGTTCATAATATCTGATTGCAGAGTTATATCTCGCGCCTCTGGATGAATCGCCATTTGCAGAAGCTATGCCGTCTAAAATAACGCCAATGGCATGGCAGGTGCAGTCTATGTCAATTAATACTGCACCATCAATAGAAGTAATCTGATGAATGATATCTTTATTGATCCGCATAGGTTTAATTTTAAAACACTGACTGCTTAACCTGACAGCTTCCTGGTCTGCTTCGGATGAGATTGCTAATATAGTTCCATGTTTCTGTTTGGTTGCCTCCATTGTCACCTCCCAAAGCGAGTTTAATCTCGATTTGTCAATCCCATGAAATACCCTTTTCAGACTGGAATAGAACTTTTCCTTATTGATTTTTTCATTATGTAAGGCAGGCATTCTAAAAGAAACGGACATCATGATATGGTCATGGTGTAAAACTTCCCAATGGAAATGTTTGGTGAAATGAATAATAAACAAAGACTCATCATGATAATTATATTTCCCTGTTAGCTGGCCTAAACCATAGATCCAGACCGAATCGGAAAGCATCATCTGCTTGTTATCTGCCAGCTC
The DNA here is from genome assembly GCA_014302835.1 of Pedobacter sp. PAMC26386. GTDB lineage: Bacteria > Bacteroidota > Bacteroidia > Sphingobacteriales > Sphingobacteriaceae > Pedobacter. Next base: position 2,676,206 of record CP060294.1, on the reverse strand, counting down.
CAGAAACTTTCTCATTTTTCTGAAATCCTTAATGTGGATAGGATTTTCCAATAACATTGTCACCTTAACGTTGGGATGTTGCTGACGGGCAATAACCATTTTTCCAAAACCTTCTTCTCCTTCATATTTCAAGGAAGAAATGGTATTGCAAGCATCAAAAAGTACATGCAGACCACTTGAATTTTGTCCAGAAAGAGAAATGGTGGTCAGGAAATCATGACCAGCTTTACTCACCAACTCATCCCGACTTTTTGCCAAAACGTTAAAATCTGACTGTGGTTTAGTTTTTAAAGCATTAGCACTGGCGTCCAGATAGACCTTGATAATGCTTTCTAAAAAAGAACGGCTTACACACTGATCATTGGGAAGCGTGTTTTTAGTCAGGTAATAAAAAGTGCTTAGTACGCGTCTGCTTAGTTCCAGCACTACATAAACAAGATAACCGTTTACATATACCGGTTCAGAAATGAAACTGACATTGTTTTTGCCGTTGACATGTGCTCTTAAAATGTGCTGTATTTCTGTAGTATAAGCTGTATTTAAAAGCCCGGTATGGTTCTCTTTCTCTTCCTCATTTTCCTGTTTGACCAAAAGGCTGTGCTGTATACTTAACGCTTTCAGTGAGACAAAGTCTTTCATGTAATACTCACAATCCGGACATTCCAGACTCACAAAAGGAAGGTGCATATCAGGTTTAAGCAATACCCCAATCAGAAAAACCTTTGGTGAAAGCCTGTCATCTAAAGAATTGAAAAGTTCTTCCGCTGCTAACTGCAAAGAAATCTGGCAATGCTGCTGATGTTCCCAAATGATGTTATTCGCGCCTGTCATACTCAGTATCTTGTTTTTAAAGTAGAGTTTCGGCTATAATATACTGGGGTTTAAAATGATTAATGAATGCTTACGTGCAAATATATTTGAATTTTCCCATCTCAATTGTTAAAGAAAGTTAATTAGGTGAAGCATAAATTACTACATTAGTTATACAAAAAACATCAATCAGCCTAAATGCAACCAACTAAAGCATCAAACACCGCCTTAACCGCCGCTATTCTTGTAGCGTCACTAGGTTACTTCGTCGATATCTACGACCTTTTATTGTTCAGTATTGTCCGTATTCCCAGTTTAAAATCATTAGGACTAAGTGGTACTCAGTTAACTGATACGGGTATTATGTTATTAAATACCCAAATGATCGGCATGCTGATCGGTGGAATTTTATGGGGGATACTTGGCGATAGAAAAGGCCGTTTGTCTGTGTTATTTGGCTCTATATTTTTATATTCTCTGGCCAATGTAGCCAACGGGTTTGTACATTCAGTTAATGCCTATGCTTTCTGGCGTTTTATAGCAGGTCTGGGGCTTGCAGGAGAGCTAGGAGCAGGAATTACCCTTGTCGCAGAATTAATGCCTAAAGAGAAAAGAGGATATGCGACAACGATCGTTGCCTCGGTAGGAGTGAGTGGGGCGGTAGTCGCCTATTTTGTTGCACAACTATTTGATTGGCGTACTTCCTTTTTTATAGGAGGCGGATTAGGACTTTTCCTGCTGTTACTGCGGATTGGCGTAGCAGAGTCCGGGATGTTCAGCGAATCTAAAAAGGCTGAGAACAGAGGCAATTTTTTCGCGTTATTCAAGAATAAATTACAATTTGTCAAATACATCCGTTGTATTATGATTGGCATTCCTTTATGGTTTGTAGTTGGAGTACTCATTACTTTATCTCCGGAATTTGGTAAAGTTTTACGTGTACAGGGCGAAGTGAGTGCCGGTGCGGCAGTAGCCTGGTGTTATGGCGGTATTGTAGTGGGGGATATTGCAGGCGGACTACTGAGTCAATGGTTAAAAAGTAGGATTAAGGTCATTTATATTTTTCTCACACTTTCTACCGTTGGTATCATTTCATACTTCACCCTATATGATCTTAGTTTGCAGCATTTTTACTGGTTATGTGCTGGTATAGGTGTAACTGTAGGTTATTGGGTGATCTTTATGACCATTGCTACTGAACAATTCGGAACTAACATCAGGGCCACAGTAACGACTACTGTTCCAAATTTTGTACGTGGTGCAGTTGTGCCACTTACATTACTGTTTCAACTGTTGAAAGGGGTTTATGGAGGAAATATTATTCATTCTGGAATTACGGTGGCCATTATTTGCCTTGCTATTGCATTTTATGCCTTAAGCAGGATGAAAGAAACTTTTTCTAAAGATCTGGATTATGTAGAAGAATTTTAAACCAAATATACCTATATGAAAAACACAAAAACAACGCTGAGACTAATCTTATGTCTGCTGTTGCCGGCATTGATGATTTCAAGCTGTCAGAAGCTTGAATCCGGAGCAGGTGGTGGCTCGGTGACAAAACCTAATGTTGCTGGAAAACAAAAATTTATTGCCTATTACATTACCGATGGGCGTAATCCTACTTTTAAACTTCGTGATATTCCTGATGGGGTAGATATGGTCGTTTTATTTGGTGTCAAATACTGGCAATACCTGGATACATTGAAATATCCAGCAGGAACAGGGATGATGGCCAGCTATAAATCGTATGGTGCTTATTTTAGTGACATTAAAGCTTTACAACAAAGAGGAATCGCTGTTTTACAAAATGTGGATGATGCTGCAAGCTGGCAGGATGCGAAACCAGACGGATATACAACTCCTGAAGCCTGGGCCACAGCTTTAAAACAAACACTGATTGATAAATATCACCTAGACGGAGTCAGTCTTGATATTGAACATTCAGGAAAAAGGCCTAATCCAATTCCTCCATTTCCTAAATTTGCGGACATAGGATACAATGGCTGGTATAGCGGATCGATGGACGCGAACCCTAATTTCCTTTCTTGTATTGGTGCATTGACGAAATACTTTGGACCAAAGGCTAATAACAATACACAGTTACATACTGCAACCGGATTAGATGTTTATTCCTGGAACAAAATAGCAGAAAAATATGGTGATGCAATTGATTATTTCCAGGTACAGTCTTATGATAGAAAGGTTACTGACTGTCAGCTGATGATGAATTATGCTGTGGGTAAAAACAAAATACCAGCTTCGAAAATGGTTTTTGGTTCTTATGCAGAAGGAGGAAAATCTCAGGCTGAAGACGTTAATTTGGCTAAATGGACTCCAACTCAGGGAAAAAAAGGAGGAATCATGGTTTATACTTTCAATGCAAATGTAACGTACGCAAATGCGGTTTTAGCTGGTCTTAGATCTAATGACTAAATCGTTGTATCTATATTATTGTAATTAGATATTTGGGTATCTAGATATCTATATGTCTTGAAAAAGGCCCGCTGTATTTACAGTGGGCCTTTTTTGATTATGCCATCTCAAATCCATAAAAATCATCTTTTGGAATAATATTTTGCATCAGAAAGGTTAAAGTTTAAATTGCAGCTTAATCGATCATCATGCAATATATTCTTGGAATAGACATTGGAACCGGAAGTACAAAAGCTGTAGCTGTAGGAGCAGATCATCAGGCTTTCGATAGCAGTCAGTTTTTTTATCCAACAAATGTTGCACAACCTGGTTATAGTGAACAAGATCCTGAGTTAATCTGGCAAGCCTTTCAGGAAAGTATTTCAGCAATGGTGTTCAAACTAAAAACTAACCCTGCGGCTATTAGTTTAAGCTGTGCAATGCACAGTTTGATTGCTGTAGATGAAAATTGTATGGCATTGGCACCAATGATGACCTGGGCGGATAGTAGAAGTACCACCGTGGCTGATTCTTTGTTAGCTTCTCCTCTGGGGGCAGCCTTATATAGAGCGACAGGTACACCAATTCACTCCATGTCTCCATTGTGTAAGATCATCTGGATTAAGGAAAACCGGGCTGGGTTTTTTAAAAGCGTTTATAAATTCATCTCCATTAAAGAGTATATCTGGTATCGTTTGTTTAATGCCTTTGAAGTGGATCATTCAGTCGGCTCCTGTACCGGATTAATGGATGTGAAAAAACTGAGCTGGTATCCAGAGGCTTTAGCTACCGCGGGAATTAAAGAAAAACAACTTTCTGCTTTAGTAAGCACTTCCTATATAAGAACAGATTTTGATCCTGCAAAAACCTTGTCTTTTTTAGCAAAAGGAACTCCATTTGTAATTGGTGCCACAGACGGCTGTCTCGCTAATTTAGGTACTGGAGCCATACAACCTGGAATTGCTGCTTTAACTATTGGTACCAGCGGGGCATTGCGGGTAGCGGGCCATACAGCTGTAGTAAACGAGAAAGCAATGAACTTCAGTTATCGTTTGGACGAAGAACTATTTATTAACGGTGGGCCAGTCAATAATGGGGGAATAGCTTTGAAATGGCATATGAAAAATGTCCTTCAAAAAACAGAACTTGATGCAGCTGATTATAACAGTGTACTTGATAAAATCGAAACTGTTGAACCAGGAGCTGAAGGACTTATTTTTCTACCTTATTTACAAGGTGAGCGGGCTCCGATATGGGATTCTAAAAGCAGCGGTACATTTTTCGGAATAGGTTTAAATCATCATACTCCTCATTTTACCCGTGCAGTGATTGAGGGAATTTGTTTTGCGTTGAATGATGTTTTACTAGCGTTAACTACCTCCGGACAGGAAATAAGGCAATTGAATGTAAGTGGTGGTTTTGTAACTTCTGGGATTTGGTTACAGATCATGGCTGATATTACAGGCAAAAGACTTTTATTATATAGTGTAGAAGATGCCTCGGCTGTAGGAGCAGCTTATCTTGCTTTTAAAGCCATTGGTCTTTCTGCAACTTATCCATTGCCAGATCAGCAACATGTTACTTATATTGAACCTGATCAAAAGAATCATTTGAGTTATCAGACCAGTTTTGATTTTTACAAAAGGATCTATCAGCAATTAAAAGGGGTGATGCACGAAATGCACGATAGGCAAAACAAGGCTTAACCTCATTTTGCCTTATAATTTTGGTTTACTGATGAACCGAATTGTAGTTTTTTACCAGTGAAACAATAGATTTTACATCGAAGTATTCTATTCCTTTAATACGTTCAGTCAGATCTTTATCATCAGACATCTTCTCTATTAAAGTGTTTTTAATATACTGCGTATTGGTGTCTGAGTTGTCCGGAGTAATCTCCAGCATTTCACCAGTTCCAGGTTTTTCTATATAATACAAAGCACGGCGCTCTCTTCTTGGTCTGTCATCGTCATCGCCTCTGCCGCCAAAACTTACTCCACCACCAATTCCAACACCACTATATCCGCCGGTTCCAATACCAAGGCCAATAGAAGGAGAGAAATGGACACGGCGTTTAGGCTTTTCAACACCTGTGTTACCACCCATAGAATATAAGTTCAATGCCCCTGTCTCCACTAATTTAAAGAAACGGTAATCAGTCTTTTTATTCGTGACAAAAGGCTTACTAACAAATGTCTCTCCATTCCATAAAAATTCTTTAATATCCTTTGCGTTATATTTCTCAACTGTACCATCATCTTTTTTGAGGCCTACAGTCAGGAAATCAGTTCCCTGTATCGTTCCTCTGACAAAGTTGCCAGTATCGATCACTACAGCATCCTGTGCTGAAGCGGCAAGCGCAAGTAGAGAAAAGAGTACCAGGGTACTCACATATTTTATTAGTTTCATATCAATCCAAATAACGTAAATTATTTACTAATTGTTGTCACAGGCGATTCAGATATATAAAATGCCCTGGAATTCAGGGCATTTTATATATCTATTACGGTTAAAAGCCTAAGCTGCTTTTTTTACAGCCGGAGCCATTTTAGCTGTCGCTGGTTTTTTTGCTGCAGGTTTGTTTGTTTTAAAACGTTTATCAGGTGTTCCGTCCTTTTTCATAGGCTGCTTATTTTTCTTATAACGCATGTCCTTTGAACCATCTTTTTTGGTTTGAGCGAATGTTTGAGTGGTTGTAAAAGCCATTACAGCCAGCAGCATCATAACGATTAACTTTTTCATATTGTGGTTTTTTAAATTTAAATGAAGCTATAAAACATTTATCAGATTTTCAGTATGTTGATACTTAATTATTCTTTGGCGTATTTCTTGCTTCTTATCGGTTTTATATACAAATAACGTACCATGACTAAACAAATTCTGGCAATTGCAATTACAGCTTGTACCATTTGGGGATGCGGCAATTCAAACAAAACCTCTGAAAAATTAAATGCAGATAGTCTATCTAAAGATAGTCTGACAATGGGAAGGGTAAAATCTGATACTTCTAAAATGGTGGATGAACATAACTCGATGAACTCTTTGGATTGGGAGGGTACATACAAAGGCGTTGTTCCTTGTGCGGATTGCGAAGGCATTGAAACGACTATTGTTTTAGGTAACGAATTGACTTATAGTCTTAAAACTAAATATCTGGGTAAAAGCGATGCTAAAGTATTTGAAGAAAAAGGCAAGTTTAGCTGGAATAAAGATGGGCAGGTGATTACTTTAGACGGAATCAAAGATGCGCCAAATAAATATTTTGTTGGTGAAAATACGATTACTCAGTTGGATATGGAGGGGAAAAATATCACCGGAGATTTGGCTGCACATTATATATTGAAGAAATAAGAGCTACTCAGATTTCAATAAAAAAGCCGTCTCCTGATTTTAAGAGACGGCTTTTTTATAAGTTGTATTTTTTATCCGGACTGATTACAATTGGATTGATCGCTGCAGTCTTATTAGTCTGTTACTCTTTTTAAGCCGAATTTCTCTATTTTACTATACAAATGACTGCGTTGAATATCAATGTCGTCTGCTGTTTTAGACACATTCCAGTTATTTTTCTCCAGTTTAAACTTGATAAACTCTCTTTCAGCATGATCTTTATAATCCTGGAAGTTAGTGAATTTATCATAGTTGGTTGTACCAACCGAAGAACCGTTGCTGCTACTGTGATTACCATGATTAGCCGCACCAATATTTGTGCCTCCACCTGGATTAGCAAATGCTGTAACCTCATGTTCAGAGATTATTTTGTCACTTAAAATGATCAAACGTTCAATCATATTATGCAACTCACGTACATTTCCTGTCCACGGTAAGTTTTGCAAGGCAACCATTCCAGCTTCACTGATTTTTTTAACGGGCATGCCATAATCTTTACAGATATCCTCCAGGAAACTCATTGCAATTTCAGGAATATCTTCCCTGCGTTCAGTTAAATGAGGAACATGTATATTGATTACATTTAAACGATGGTACAAGTCCATCCTGAAATTGCCATCTTCGATCTCTTTCATCAGGTCTTTGTTCGTTGCAGCAAGTACACGGACATTAACTTCTAATTCTTTTTCACCGCCAACACGGGTAATCTTATGTTCCTGTAAAGCACGAAGTACTTTTGCCTGGGCAGAAAGACTCATGTCTCCAATTTCATCCAGAAATAAAGTACCACCATTGGCCAGTTCAAATTTACCAATACGTTGTTTTACAGCAGACGTAAATGACCCTTTTTCGTGACCGAATAGCTCACTTTCTATCAGTTCTGATGGAATTGCGGCACAATTAACTTCAATTAAAGGATTTTCAGAACGATTTGATTTTTCATGCAACCAACGCGCTACTAATTCCTTACCACTACCATTTGCACCAGTAATCAATACACGGGCTTCAGTAGGGGCAACACGTTCTATCGTTTCTTTAATTTTATTGATATTTTCAGAACTACCTAAAATATCTCTGGTTTTACTAACTCTGCGTTTTAATACTTTAGTTTCGGTAACCAGGTTACCTCTGTCCAGCGCGTTCCTGACAGTGATCAGTAAACGGTTTAAATCGGGTGGTTTAGAAATAAAATCAAAAGCACCTTTTTTACTAGCTTCAATTGCTGTTTCTACAGTGCCGTGGCCTGAGATCATAATAAATGGTAAATCCGGACTGTAAGCCAATGCTTGTTCAAGCACCTCCATACCATCCATTTTATTCATTTTTATATCACATAAAACCAGATCATATTTCTTTTTTTTGATCAGATCTAATCCGTCAACTCCATTATCAATATCCTCTACTTCGTAATTTTCGTACTCTAAGATCTCACGTAATGTGCTTCTTATCGCACGTTCATCATCAATTATTAATAATTTAGCCATAGGGTATGTTAATCTTTTGTCGGATACGAATATATTTACTAATTATCAAAAAATACAGATAAAATGAAAAAATGCAAGCCTGTAAGCCGGGTTCTGTACCTTAATAAATTAAGGCTTCTATCATTAATCTACTATAAACGTTGCCATTTATCTCTAACGACCTACCCACTGACATCGGACGAGCAGCCCTACATGCGTCAGCCTATTTGGTCTTTCAACTCCCGGGGTTTACCAGCCCTTCCAGTCACCTGGAAAATTCGTGAGCTCTTACCTCACGATTTCAACCTTACCTGTGCCCTTGCAGGCCATCGGCGGTATATTTTCTGCGGCACTTTCCATAATTCAGGTCTTCAATCCCAAACCTCTTCCCGTTAGGAAGCGAGATGCTCTGTGTTGCCCGGACTTTCCTCTTTAAGATGCCGGAGCATTACTTACAGCGATAGAACAGCTTGCATTTTGCGCAAAGATACAGAAACTGTTTAAAATTTAGAGCCTGTTTAAATTTATCATCCAAATTTAAACAGGCTCTAATCTGATCAAAATTTTAGCGAATGAATAAATAGCTTTTATTTACAGTTTTTAAGATCGTTTTCTATCTGTTGAGTCGTATACATTCCTTGTTTATGCCCAAAAGCATTCGTGATATAAACCACGAGTTGAGCAACATCTATATTCGCCAGGTTAAATTCTGGCATTTTGCCTTCATAAACTTGTCCATGCACGGTAACAGGAGTAGAAATTCCATTTTTAATGATGCAAGCCAGTTTCTCCTTGTTTGCTTTCATGAAAATACTGTCTGTGAGGGGTGGAGTTAATGTGCCCAGTCCTTCTCCTTTGGCACCATGGCAATTCTGACAATGTTTGAGATAAAGATCCCTTCCGTTCACGTAATAAGCATCCTGCTGTACGTTTTCGGCAGTCTGGCAAGAATAAAACATGCTGATCAGCGTGAGCGAAACCAAACTAATTAATGTAAATTTTCTCATCTCTATTTTTTATCCTCTGCTAATAAAACTGGAATATCTTTTTCCAATTGTGCTACCTGCTCTGGATTTGTTCCGTCGTAAGCACCTCGGATTCTTCTGTCTTTATCAATTAATACTAAGAATCCCTGGTGTACATAACCGTCCCTGTTTGTACTGTCGACATTGACTGCAACCAGGTAACTTTTTTCCGCAAGGGTGTACACACTGTCTCTCGGACCATAAACAAATTGCCATTTCGGGCCATCCACACCTAACTTCTCTGCGTATTTTTTAAGCACTGAAGGAGTGTCATACTTGAAATCTATGGTATGAGATAAAAACATGACATCAGGATTATCTTTGAACTTTTCTGAGATCATTTTCAGGTTTCTATGCATAATAGGGCAGATACTTGTACAAGAAGTGAAAAAGAAATCTGCAATATAAACTTTACCTTTAAAATGATCGTTTGTAATATATACGCTATCCTGATTTAGGAATTTAAAGGCAGGTATAGTTTGATATACCGTATCAACACCTTGCGTACCATCACTGTTTTTAACAGTTTTAGTATCTCTTAAGCCATATATAGGAAGTTTTCTTTCTTCTTTACAAGAAGAAGCGAACAGTGTGGCTGCCAGTAAAATAGCGCAAGTTAGAGTGGATTGATGTCTCATAATAAAATTCATTGTCCGGGCAAAGGTACACTACTCTAAAAATAAAGTGTAACGTAGCTGTAAATATTTATTAGTTTTGCGCCAAGAATTGTAATGCTTAATGAGAAAGAGATATAATGCTGCCATAACAGCTTTGGGAGGATATGTACCGGAAACCATTTTAACCAATCACGATCTGGAGAAAATGGTGGATACAAATAGTGACTGGATTATTTCAAGAACTGGTATCCATGAGAGAAGAATCCTGAACGATGATTCACTTGCAACCTCCGATTTAGCTACGATGGCAGTCAAAAGACTGTTGGAAGATAGTCACATCAATCCTGATGAAATCGAATGCGTAATTGTAGCTACGGCTACTCCAGATTATATTATGGTTTCAACCGCAAGTATAGTCTGTGAAAAAGCGGGCTTAAGAAATGCATGGGGTGTAGATTCCAATGCAGCTTGTAGCGGATTTCTCTACGCACTGACTCTTGGTGCAAGTTTAATTGAAAGCAATCGCTACAAAAATGTGATTGTGATAGGTGCGGATGCAAATAGTTCTATAATAAATTACGAAGACAGAAATACCTGTATTCTTTTTGGTGATGGGGCCGGAGCAGTTTTGCTGGAGCAGACAGAAGCAGAAACAGGTTTAGTAGATAATGTATTTAGAACTGATGGTATTGGTAAAGAGCACCTGATTGTTACTGCGGGTGGTTCATTAAATCCATCTTCATCTGATACGCTTGACAAAAAACTGAATTACATTTCTCAAAATGGAAGAATAGTTTTTAAAGCTGCAATTGAAGGCATGACACAGACTTGTACTGAAATCATGGAAAGAAATCATCTGGAACCTAAAGATATCAACTGGTTGATTCCACATCAGGCTAACCTGAGAATTATTCAGGCAGTAGGAGATAAGTTAGGTTTAACACAAGACCAGGTTAAAGTTAATATTCAGCTTTACGGTAATACGACTGCTGCAACTATCCCATTATGTATGTGGGAATTTAAAGAAGACTTCAAAGAAAATGATAACTTGTTGCTCACCGCTTTTGGTGCGGGATTCTCCTGGGGTGCAACTTATTTAAAATGGGGTAAATTAAGGGGGTAACAAAATCAATGTTGACACGCTTTACATCCATATTACTTTTATTGTGTTCGGTTTCTTTAAACCTGTCGGGACTTTTTGTCTTTGCAGGTTTCGAAATGAACCAGGGATATATCGCGAAAGAGCTTTGTGTGAATAAAGATAAACCCCAATTGCATTGCAATGGGAAATGTTACCTGATGAAAAAACTCAAACAGGCAGAAGAAAAGGAACAGAAACAAGATCGTCAGTTCCAGAAAATTCAGCTGCAGGAAGCTATCGTTTCCGTTCCTTTTGTATTTAAACAATATTCTTTTATTGACATAAACCTGTGTATTCCGTTAAGAACGGGTGTACCGGTAGCGCAGCTGAATTCTATATTCCACCCTCCACAAGGCGGCTGTTAATTTCTTCGGGTATTTCCCTTTTTTAATCAATTTTCTTTAATGATGATATCTTTTTCGCAATCCTTACAGGTTGCTGAAGAAGTATATACATCGCTATTCAAACAATAATTATATGAAATTATTTTTAGCCGTACTCGTATTAGTGACAGGAGCAGTTGCCTGTACTCAAACTCAAAATTATAAGACAGAAAGAGATGAAGTCATGAAATTTCATGATACCGTAATGGCAGATCATGGAATTTTAGTGAACAACCAAATGACCTTAGATTCATTGTTAAAGGGAATGCCAGCTTTGAAGACGAAGTTTCCAGCTACCGATACTGTAAAAGAGAAAGTAGTGATGAAAGCAACTTTAGATAAATTAAACGTAGCTGAGGAATTGATGAATGACTGGATGCACAAATTTGAACCCGATGTAACCGGGAAATCAAATGAAGACGCTATTCAGTACTTTAAAGCTGAACGCATTAAGATCGGTAAGATTGACAGCGTGTATAAAATCGAAATTCAATCGTCTGATGCTTACCTGAAACAATTCAAGAAATAATGGGAAAGAGATTAATTTATCTGTTCCTGCTGATGGCAGTGGTTACAGGATGTAAAGACAAAGCGAAAAGACTTCCTTTTTTACAACAGGATATAACCGGCACGGATACTACGTACAGAACTATTCCAGCCTTTAAATTTTTGAACCAGGACAGTGCGGTGGTCACCAATAAAGATTTTGACGGTGCAATTTATGTAGCAGATTTCTTTTTCACTTCCTGCCCGACAATTTGCCCGACTATGCATCGTAATTTGTTAAAAGTATATAAAAAATACTTGAACAATCCAGAGGTAAAACTAGCTTCACATACCATTGACGTAAAATATGATACCCCATCCAGAATGAAAGCTTATGCAGATAAACTAGGTATTAAGGGTGCACAATGGGAATTTTTATGGGGTACTAAAGAAGAAGTTTATTCTTTAGCAGAACGCAATTACCTGGTTAGTGTGGGGCAGGATAAGGCTGCACCAGGAGGTTTTATTCACCAGGGATACTTAGTGCTGGTAGATAAGGATAAACGGATCAGGGGTGCTTATGATGGTACTGTAGATGCGCAGGTGGAGCAATTGATGAAGGACATGGATATTCTACTTACAGAATACAAGAAATAAGATGGACACAGCAAATCTTAGCCGGACGGTGAAGCGGAATATGTATTCGTGGCACCGTATCCTGGGGATAATGACGATCATTCCGGTGATCTTCTGGACTTGCTCAGGCTTAAGCCATCCTATCATTGCGCACTGGTTCAAATTACAGATTGCACATGAATATATTAAACCCAAAGCAATTCATCAGGAACAGGTCAAATTATCTGTTAATGAGGTACTGAGTAGAAATGGAATTAATTTATTCAAAAATTTCAGGTTAATTGATTTCCATGGAAAAACTTTTTACCAGGTTAAAGACCGAAAGAATGAGATCCAGTATTTCTCTGCGACCGATGGAGTGAAATTACCTGGTGGAGATCGTTTGTATGCCGAGTATCTGAGCCGGTATTTTTTAGGGGATAGTACTTCTAAAATTGTTTCCATCGCCGAGATAACCAGTTTTACAGATGAATATAAGTATATCAACCGCTTACTGCCCGTATGGAAAGTCAGTTTTGATAGAAAAGATCGAATGGATGTTTATGTAGAGACCTCACAAAGCAGACTGGCCAATTATAATGATACCAACCGGAAGGTTTTTCTTTGGGTATTCAGTAATTTTCATAGCTATGAATTTATTGCGAAAATTACTAGCAATACTGCGAGGTACATACTGGTTCTGGTATTGGCATCTATTGTGATCTTTTCTACTTTAAGCGGATTACTGATCTATGGGTTTTTGTGGAAGAAATTTAAAAAGTCCGTTACCGGTCAAAGGATAGGTTTTTGGAGAAAATACCATCGGAGTATTGGTATATGGACTTCAATTGTAACTCTGACTTTTATGGGGTCTGGTGCTTACCATGCAACCCATAAATTTACACCGGATGACCGGATAAATTATGTATTTGAACCAGAAATCAGGACGCGTGACCTGGAAGTTGCTTCCACGACTTTGCCGGTCCAATGGGATCAGGTCAGCAATTTATCCTTAGCCAGGTTTAATGATAAAACCTACTACCAGGTATATTCAGTAAAGAAAGGAAATGATAGCTGGAAAAAGCAGCAGGTTGCTAAAGCGGAAACCATGTTTGGTGAAAAAGATAAAATGGAGAAACCTGGGGTAGCCTATTACGATGCAGCTGACGGTCAGCTTCTACCAGATGGAATTATGGAGCACAGTTATAGTCTGGTCAAACATTTCGTAGCTCAGGGAGCTGCGGATGGAGAAGCCGCCTGCTGTGAAATGATGGCCAATGCGGCAGCTGATGAATCGGCTCCGCTAATTATTTCCTCATCAGGTTATCTGACTAAGTTCGATAACGATTACGGATTTGTCAATAAGCGTTTGCCTGTAGTGAAAATAGCCTTATCTACGCCACAGCATTTAACTTATTATCTTGAAACGGCAACAGGCAGGTTAGCTGCAAAAGTTCAGGATTCGGACCGGCGCGAAGGCTTAAGCTTCGCCGTGTTCCATAAATTTTTACTGGTAGATTTTGCAGGTAAAAACTTCAGGGACTTTCTGACAGCCTTCTCTGCTTTTTCTGTCTTAGTAGTGAGTGTATTAGGATTAATTCTCTTTATTAAAACGAAATAGGGAAAACAAAATAATTTAATAATCGTTTTAAATTGATAGCTGTTTAAACTTATCTGATGAAAAGATCAAGTTTAAACAGCTTTTCAAATAACCCGATTTATTAAGATGAAATTATTTAAGAGCTTTTTCCCAATTGTTCTGCTATTAGCAGGAACACAGACGATTAGTGCACAATTCAAACTTGCGCCTTTACCTTATGCGTATAATGCTTTGGAACCTGCTATAGACAAGCAGACGATGGAAATACATTATACCAAACATCATCAGGGTTATGTTACCAATTTGAATGCAGCAATAAAAGGGACTGCAGCAGAAGGTAAAACTCTGGCGCAGATTCTGGCCGTGGCTTCAACTTATCCTGCTGCAATCCGAAACAATGCAGGAGGACATTATAACCATTCGTTATTCTGGCAGATTATGGCTCCTAAACCGAAACCCGCATCGCCTGCTTTTTTGAAAGAAATTGATGCGAATTTCGGTACGATGGAAAAATTTAAAACTGCCTTTGCCGATAGTGCTGCTAAACGTTTCGGCTCTGGATGGGCATGGTTAATTGTACAGAATGGAAAACTGAAAATTACAACTACAGCTAATCAGGATAATCCATTAATGGATGTAGCCATAGAAAAAGGCCGTCCAATTTTAGCATTAGATGTTTGGGAACATGCTTATTATCTGAAATATCAAAACAAACGTGCGGACTATATTACTGCATGGTGGACAGTGGTCAACTGGCCGGAAGTAGAGCGCAGATATAATGAAGTTGTAAAAAAATAATTACCTGATCAAAGCTGTCCCGATGGGATGGCTTTTCTTTTATCCAAGAAATTATGGCAAAAACAGTAGCGGCAAAATTAGTAGAGATACTAATTCAGGCAGGAGTTAAACATGTACATGGTTTAGTCGGTGATTCCCTGAACGGAATTGTAGATGAAATACGAAATTCTAAAGAAATCAAATGGATTCATTACCGGCATGAAGAAGCAGCCGCATTTGCGGCCGGTGCCGAAGCTCAGCTGACCGGCAGATTAGCGGTTTGTGCAGGAAGCTGCGGGCCTGGAAATATGCACCTGATTAACGGTTTATATGATGCTCATAAAAGTAATGCTCCTGTATTAGCTATTGCGGCACATATTCCAAGTGAACAGGTAGGTACTTCTTACTTTCAGGAGACACGTCCGGAATCTTTATTTCGCGAATGCAGTTACTATTGTGAAACGATAGCTTCTGCAAGACAGATGCCCAGGGTGTTACAAATTGCCATGCAACATGCCATCGGACAAAGTGGAGTCGCGGTAATTAGCTTATCGGGTGATGTGGCGATGGAAAAAATGGAGCAGGAAGAACTGGAACATCCTTTATTTATCAGCCGTCCGGCAATCCGTCCTTCTGATGAAGAATTACAGAAGCTGGCTGGTTTTATAAATGAAGCTAAAAAAATCACTTTATTGTGCGGAGCCGGATGCAGAGATGCACACGATGAATTGCTGACGCTTGCTGGTAAAATTAAATCCCCGATCGTACATGCGCTTAGAGGAAAAGAACATGTGCAATATGATAATCCATACGATGTGGGTATGACTGGGTTAATTGGTCTTTCTTCCGGTTATCATGCGGTAGAAGAAAGTGATTTACTGCTTATGCTGGGTACAGATTTTCCTTATAAGGAATGGTATCCTTCCAAAGCAAAAATTGTCCAGATTGATATCAGGCCAGAAAGATTGGGGCGCCGGTGTAAGCTGAATCTTGGCTTAACGGGTGATGTGAAGGAAACGATCAAATCTCTGCTGCCACTAGTGGAAGAAGTCAAAGAGATTTCTTTTTTAGAAAAGTGTCAGGAACGTTATCAGGACAACAGGAAGAACCTGCTTGGTCACGCGCAGCCAGTTACCGGTAAACCTATTCATCCGGAATACCTGACCAGGATATTGAGTGAGCAGGCTGCTGATGATGCGATATTTACCGCAGATGTAGGTACGCCAACCGTATGGGCAGCGCGTTACGTAGATATGAAAAAAGGAAGAAAACTGATTGGTTCCTTTAACCATGGTTCAATGGCTAGTGCAATGCCGCAGGCGATAGGTGCGCAAGTTGCTTTTCCAGAAAGACAAGTTATTTCTTTGTCGGGTGATGGTGGTTTTGCGATGTTAATGGGAGATATTTTGACGATCTATCAATATAATCTTCCCGTGAAAATTATTGTTTACAACAATAGTTCTCTTGGTTTCGTAGCCATGGAGATGAAGGTGATTGGTATGCCTCCTTTTGGCACTGATCTGAAAAACCCGGATTTTGCAAAAATGGCACAAGCTATTGGGATCAGAGGAATTCGGGTAGAAGAATCTGATGGGGTAGAGGCGGCTATTGCTTTGGCATTAGCTCATCCAGGACCAGTATTAGTGGATGTAGTGGTAAACCAGGCAGAATTATCAATGCCACCTAAAATCGATTTTGAACAGGCTAAAGGGTTTGGTATTTATATGCTGAAACAAACTTTAAAAGGAGATGGAAAAGAAGTCTGGGATACTATCAGTTCAAATTTTTTGAGTAAATAGCGCCCATGAATGTATTTATAACCAGAATAATTCCCGAGTCAGGTCTGCGTTTATTGAAAGAAGCAGGTCTTGGGGTCAGAACGTGGACACAGAAAAGGAAAATGACAAGGGAAGAGCTGATTGCAGAATGCCAGTGGGCGGATGCACTGCTCAGTGCTGGTCAGCAATTAGATCAGGAGTTTTTAGAAGCAAGTAAACATTTAAAGATAATCGCCCTGCATTCTGTAGGGTTTGATAATGTGGATATTGAAACGGCGACCCGGCTTAAAATAGCTGTAGGTAATACTCCTGGTGTATTAAGCGGGGCTACTGCAGATACCGCTTTTTTACTGATGATGGCAGCAGCAAGAAATGCTTTCTATATGAACCGCAAAATAATTGATGGAGAATGGGACTTTTTTGAACCCACAGCTAATTTGGGTAAAGAACTGAACGGCTGTACGCTTGGTGTTTTTGGTCTAGGTAAAATAGGGGTCGAAATGGCTAAACGTTGTGCTGGTGCATTTGGAATGAAAATAATTTACCACAACCGGAGCAGAAATGAAGAAGCTCAAAATGAACTGGGTGCAGAACTTGTTTCTTTTGACGAATTGTTAAAGCAGAGCGATGTGCTGTCTGTACATACCGCATTGACTCCTGAAACTGAAGGTAAGTTTGATCTTGATGCATTTAAACAGATGAAACCAGGTTCTATTTTTATAAATACAGCAAGAGGGGCTATACACAACGAAAAAGATCTGATCCAGGCGCTGGAAAATAAAATTATTTGGGGCGCGGGTTTGGATGTCACGAATCCTGAACCAATGCAACCGGAGAATAAATTACTCGTGATGCCTAATGTAGCTGTATTACCTCATATTGGTTCAGCTACCGAAGGGACAAGAAATGCTATGGCGAGACTGGCCGCAGAGAATATTATCGCAGTATCAAAAGGAGAACGGCCTCCATTTTTGGTCAACCCTGAAGTTTATAGCAGTCTTTGATGGCCTTCATGAACATGGATATGAGTTTTTAATATCTCAATTTCATGTTGCATATGTTTTACTTTTTGTAGCAGGTGCATGATGGCATCAATACCTTCAACATTAATCTCCAGTTCATAATGGAAATGGACGTAACGATCCATTTCCATTAACTGTTCAAAATGTAAGTATTTGTCTCCGTCAATTAGGGTTAGCTTGATTAATCCAGATTCTTCCAATGCCTGAACAAAAGAAGGGTCTATAGCATAATTAACACAGTAATCTCTTATAGTTATTAATTCGTTTTCCATAGGATGATGAATTATTCTATTATACCGACAGCTCCTGTAATTGTTTAAAGAGCTCGATTTGTTTTTCTGTCAGGCTTGCAGGTATATTAACTGTATAAGTCACGAAAAGGTTTCCAGATTCTCCGTCCTTCTTGTAAATAGGGAACCCTTTGCCCTTCAATCGTATTTTTGTGCCGTTTTGTGTGCCTGCTGGTACTTTTAATTTTACTTTACCACTTAAGGTGTCAACCATGGCTTCTCCTCCTAATATAGCAGTATACAAGTCTATTTCTTTGATTAAATAGATGTCGTCAGCTATTCTTTTAAAAACAGCATCGTCAGCAATAGTAATTGTAATAAACAGATCTCCGGCAGGGCCACCGTTTGCACCAGCGCTACCTTGGCCTTTCAATTTAATTACCTGGCCATTAGTAATACCGGCTGGAATAGTTATCCGTAAATTTTTACCATTAACTGTAATGGTTGGTTTATGTGTTTCAGCAGCCTCTCTGAATGAGATTTTTAATTCTGCCTGTAAATCCTGTCCCTTGAACCTTGCATTGTTCCTTTGTTGTCTGCCACCACCGCCAAACATCGATTCAAAGAAATCTGAAAAATCACCACCACCGAAATCGGTTGAACCACCACCAAATCCTCCACCAAACCCACCTGAACTACCTCGTCTGCCACCACCAAAAGGATTACCTCCTTGTTGCTGTGCCTGATCTGCGTGTTTCCAGTTTTCACCGTAATCATCGTATTTCTTTCGTTTGTCAGGATCGCTTAATGCTTCATTAGCTTCATTGATTTGCTGAAATGATTTATTCGCTTCTTTGTCTTTGGGGTTTAGATCCGGATGATATTTACGTGCCAGTTTCCTGTACGCTTTTTTTATCTCGTCCTGCGTTGCCTTCTTATCTACGCCCAGAACTTTATAATAATCAATGTATGCCATAAGTAAAAGATATCAATTGCAAATTTACGGTTTATATAATAAACAATACGGAATTGATTTCGGACATTGTTTATTATAAATTGCTTTTTATAGCTCGTTAAAAACTTTACAGTTGCTATTATTCGTGATGATAACGGGATTATTACAATTGAAGGAGAGCTGGAAGAATTAAATGATTTCAGTCAATTCAGATTGGTTAGCGTGAGTAGAGGTCATTTTAACATATTTTATCGCGATAAAAGTACGGTGTACAACATAAGCGTTAAGTTTTTACTAACCATCGTAAAATAAAATACCGGGGAGACTGTTGAGACTGTTTCATTAATAGTTTTTATTTTTCTAGCTTGGTCATCTAATATAAAAAATACGAAATGAAACCCCTCTCTATAAAAGATATTGCAAAGAAGGCTAATGTATCTATTACTACTGTCTCTTTCATATTGAATGGTAAAGCCGAGAAAATGCGGATCAGCCAGGAAATGATCGCAAAAGTCGAGGCAATTATAAAGGAAGTCGGCTTTAAGCCAAATCAAGTTGCAAGAAGTTTGCGTACAGGAAACACCAATACAATTGGGTTAATTGTAGAAGATATCTCCAATCCATTTTTTGCTGCAATAGCAAGACTGATTGAAGATAAGGCCTATAAACATGGTTATAAAATCATCTATTCCAGTACTGAAAATAACCTGGAGAAGGCAAAAGGCCTGATCAAGATGTTTAAGTCAAGACAGGTAGATGGTTATATTATTGCGCCAATGGTAGGGATGGAAGAAGATATCCGTGAGCTGTTATCTGATCATACGCCTGTAGTGGTTTTTGATCGTCATTTACCGGGGCTGGAAGTTAGCAGTGTGCTGGTAGATAACATCAAAGGAACATATATGGCTACCGATTCTTTGATCCGTAAGGGAATGAAGAATATTGCTTTTGTGACCGTAGATGTAGACGTTGAGCAAATCAAGGATCGTTATAAAGGTTATGAGCAGGCATTGAAAGCAAATAAGATCAAAATCAATAAAAAATTGTGTAAGCTAATTTCATTTAGCAATACGGCAGAAGAAACTACGGCTGAACTAACTCAGTTTTTTACTGATAATCCAGAGATTGATGCGGTGCTTTTTGCAACAAATTACCTGGCTGTAAGAGGTTTGTTTAGTTTCAGAGAAATGAATAAACAGCTGAATTCAACATTTAAAGTGATTGCTTATGATGATCATGATATTTTTAAACTGCATTCTCCAACAATCAGTGCTGTAGATCAGCCGATAGAGGAAATTGCAGAGAACGTGATTAATTTCGTTTTAAAAGAACTGGCAGTGGTCGGTACGTTTGAAAAGAAAGAGTTGAATAATGTAGTGTTGTCTTCAAGACTGATAGAAAGATAGTTGAAGACTTTAAATATGATTAAAACTGCTTCCTGTTAGTTCAGGAAGCAGTTTTTTTTTGAAATATTTAGTCTGAAGAATTGTTTGTTTTTTCGTGATGAACTAGGATAGTATCTTGTTTATCATTTATTATTTCTTTGTATAGCGTAAAAAAATGTTTTTTACACAAGAAAAATAGTGTTTTTATTAAATAACATATAATTAATATTAATTATATGTTATTTAGATATAATTATATATCTTTGACTGTTGTTGAGTTAACTACTGGTGTGTGAATTTTTAGTTGTTGTTTTTTTGTTAATCATTTTTGATAAAAAAAACAACGTGTTTACACGTCTTGTGTGTGGCGATTTTGTATATGAAGAAAATTAATTAATAATCTATAATGAAACATCTAAACTTTTCTAAATCGATGCCTCTGGCATCATTAGCGCTACTCCTGTTTGTTACAGGATGTAAGAAAAACATCACAAATCCGGAAAATCCTTCTGAGAAAAACAAAACTGAAGTAAACTCAGGAGGTGACGGAATCTTTGACGTATTAGGCTATGGGTACAACGTGACGGGGAAATTTGCTAGTTTGTCATCAACGCAGGCGCAGGTACTTGATATGGACAAAATTAAAGCTAACAATCCTCAGAATATTGGGAAGGACGATGGTACTGGATATTCCGCACAAATGGGACCACCTAATGGTGCAATGTATCCCACCAAGTTCGGGGTCGGAACCTGTCGCTATTAAGCGAGAATGGTGTGTGTAAACCTAATGATTTTTTTTATTCCTCAGAGACTTTCCAGTTAAAGTAATTCTATGTGCAGAAGCTGACAATCTGTCCATTATTGCATCGGCTAACGTTGGTTCATCAATGAAAGTATACCAGCTGTCTGTAGGGAGCTGAGAAGTAATGATGGTGGCCCCATTACCATACCTGTCCTCCAGGATATCCAACAGTGCAATCCGAGCATCATTGGTGAGTTCTTTGAGTCCAAAGTCATCCAGTATGAGCAAGCGGTTGGCTGAAATACCCTTTATCCACTTCAGGTAAGTTCCATCCAGCCTGGCCTGGGCCAGCGCCTCCAGAAACTTGTTCATGCTAAAGTATAAGGTTCGGTATCCAAGCAGGCAGGCACTGCGTCCCAGAGCGCAGGCCAGAAAACTTTTACCGCAACCAGTCGCACCGGATATGAGTACATTTTGTCCTTTTTCAATGAACATTCCATCAGATAATCTCAGTACCTGTTCCCTGGTAATTCCCCTTTCCGCATTACAAAGTATGTCTTCAGGGAGGGCATGATAACGGAGCTTACTCACTTTAAGCAGCATTTTTGTGCGGGTGTGGTCCCGGTGCTCTACCTCTGCCTGGGTGATTATCCCTAACAGGGAGTGCACATCCTGCAGCTCGTGTACAGGAAGTGAAAGAATGGCCTCGTAACGTTTAGCCATCCCATTTAGTTTGAGCGTTTTTAACTGCCCTAATGTGTTTTGTGTATTCATTTTTAAAGTGTTTTTTAGTTGTTATGATAGGTTTCCGGACCTCTTAGGTTGACATGAACCGGAATACGGTATTCCTGACAGGGTTGATCTTCCAACTGATCCATATTGTTCTCCAGGATGTTTTTTATAACTGTATAGCGGAACTTTGATCCTTTTAATCCTCTTTTACAGGCCGCTTCGGTACGAATGGGACCATAGGCCTTGATCAGCCGGAGTATGCCCATGCAAGAGGAATAGGCCTGCTCAATAACCTGCTTGCTTTCCATGATTTTCATCATGAAGTCATAAGTGCTGGGGCCATTATCCGTTGCTTTTTGCAGGTAATATTCCGGGCTCCAGCCACGCTGCGCTGAGAATGCCTGATGGGATTCTGGCATGTGTTCCTTAATAGTGGTATAGTGATGGCTCCGGTAACTTCTGGTGTGCAGGGCAATCCGGTGGCTATCGTGGTAGATCTCAACGGTGTCAGCACAATATGTAATACGCACCTCTTTACCGATATAGCGGCAGGGAACGCTGTAAAAGTGCCAGTCTTCACCAACAATTACATGGTAGTTCTTCTGAACTTTTGATTTTGTATAGTGTTTGATCGTATAGCTCGATTGGGGAAGTGCCTGTAAATGTGACTTTTCCTGTTCCATGAATAATTCTTCACGACTGATGGTCTTTTTCTGAAAGTTCATTTTATGATGCAGCTCCAACTTCTCTTTTATGGCCTTATTCAGCTCAGCCAGGCTATAGAAAGTCTGGTTCCGTAACGTAGCATAAATACGCAGGTAAGCAATCTTCACCGAGTTCTCTACGGCTGGCTTATCCTTTGGCTTGTAGGGCCTTGAGGCATATAAAGCAATGTTGTTGTGGCTGGCCCATTGTGCTAACATATCTGTAAAGGTTGGCTCATACCTGCAGCTCTTGGTTACCCATTGCTTCATGTTATCCGATTTGGCACCTAATGGTACCCCACCCAGATACTCCAGGGTATTATTCAATGCTTTTACTACCTGGGGAAGTTTTGCATTCGGTAAGGCTTCCACATAACCATAGCTGCTGAAGGGCAATGCAGCGATAAAAACAGGACAGGCTACGAGCTCTCCGGTTAAAGTATCCACATAATGAAGCGGGGCTCCTGCAAAATCAACCTGCATCATCTCTGCTGGACGGTGTTCAAAACGCATTACAGCATTACGAACTTTATTATGCTCCCGTAAAAGTTCACAAAACATGGAGTATTTATAGCCCGAAGGATTGTCTTTGATGTATTCTCCCCACAGCAATTGACGGCTTACACCCTCCCTGGCTAATTCTTCATGATAATAGCTTAATTGACTAGAGAAGTAAGCTTTACGGGGCTCAGGGTATTCAATTACCTTTGGCTTGCTAAGCCCCAGGATTTCATCAAGCTGATGGTCCTTTAATTGGAGTAATGCAGTAAAACTATGGCCTGTTTGCTGAAATTTATCGCGATAACGCCTAATCGTTTTTCTGTTTGTCTTAAGCTCATTCTCTATGGACCTCAGGGAGGCCCCCCGTTCAAAAAAAATGAGTATCTGTCTTATTTTGTTCATACTAAGCAGTTTGTTGGCCATACTTTCGGATTAGGTAATACTAACCAAACCTAGGTATTAGCCCTTAACTCTCTCTTAGTGGAAACAGGTGCGTAAAGGTGGGGTACTTTGTGCCGGAATGTCAGTCCTTTACAAATTCAACTATTTCTGGTGGGGTACTTTCCAGCGGAATAATTGATCAAATTATAACCTTTTTACTGTTACGCTAGGCCCCGAACTTGGTGGGATACATTGCACCATTAGGTGGTCCCATTTGTAGTGGAATATCCAGGTACAAATACGTTCTTCACTTCGCATTTTGGTGAGAACGCAGAAGACTATTCGAGTAAACTTTCTCAATCCTACAATGCTAGTTTGAGTGGTCTTAAATTATTTAGTGGGGAGGTGTCTGGTTCTTTCGCTAATACCAATTCATATTCTTCAAAATACGCTTATGCGGGTGTTTCAATGTTGATTACACAAAGACATCTGCGTGTCTTTTTGACTCCTGCAGAACTAAGGGCTGCTTATCTGACAGATAAATTTAAATCTGATGTGAATGCATTATCTATAGCGGAATTGGTTGGAAGATATGGTACCCATGTTCTTTCTGATATAACGCTGGGAGCTAGGTTTGATTTGAACTACCGTGCGCAGACTAATTCGGCGAAAAGAACAGAAGCTGTAAAAGCCGGAGCAACTGTGAAAGGTCTTTTTGGGATATTTGGAATAAGTGCTAATATTGATAAAGATGAAAGTTTGGCAACATCTAATTTTGATCAGACCGTATCTTATCAAACTGTTGGTGGCGATGCTACTAAAGGTCTTATAGGAGAGATTAGCCTGGATAATACTAATATCCCTAAACTAAGTATAGGTACATGGCAAGGCGGTTGTAGTATCAATAATGCGACTTTAGTTCAAATTGGGGAAAATGGATTAATTCCGCTTTGGGAGCTTATTGAAGATCCTGCAAAAAGCTCTGCAGTGCAAAGTTATATCCGTCAGTATTTGATTGATAGACAGATTTCTTTGACCTATGAAAAAATAGATGTATACGAATATTTTAGTCTTCAGGGCACAGATCACTTCTTCACAACAGACCGAAGTCTTGATGGAAATAGCTACTGGTCATTTTCTGGTGCGAAATTTAAAGCACTTAATTCTCCGGCACCTGGAGCTGTACCAGCTTATAGCTACTACAGCTCTTATGGAACAGATCACGTTATTCTTTTGGATAGAACACCAGCCCTGCAAAACCCATCTTATTGGAATGTGGGGGGAAGTATAGCTTTTTATGTTTACACTACTCAGCAAGCAGGAACAATACCAGTATATGCCTATTATCATGATTATGACAGAAGTCATATTCTTGCTGCAGATGCGGATCTTATAAACTACCTGAATAATAACAGTGGTTGGAGAAATGATGGAGTCCTTTTTTATGCTTATCCTGTAAAATAACTTTAATTTCATTTAATAAGAAAGCCGTATCACAATTAAGTGATACGGCTTTCTTATTAAATTAGGCTGTTTAAGCCTGTAAATCTGCCATCAGAGATTCTATTTTGGCGCCTAGTTCCGCATCAACTTTTTTGAACTGAACTTTATCTGCTAAAGGTGCATTCACACTGCAATAGAACTTGATTTTAGGTTCTGTACCTGAAGGACGTGCAGATACAATACTTCCGTCTACTGTAATGAACTGTAAAACATCAGACTGAGGAAAATCAAGTTTGGTTTTTACTTTAGTCTCCAGATCAGTTTCTATACCGAGTTCATAATCTTTTAAAGTTTTTACTTTAGAACCTCCAAGAACCAATGGCGGATTGTTTCTGAATTTCTCCATCATCGCTTTGATCTCTTCAGCACCAGTTTTCCCTTTTTTAGTCAGAGAAACCAACTCTTCTTTATATAGGCCATATTCTACATACATATCCAGCATAGCATCATATAAGCTGCTGCCTTTATCCTTGTAAAAAGCCGTCATTTCAGCAATGAAAGCACAAGATATGATTGCATCTTTATCTCTTACCAATTCACCAATCAGGTAGCCATAACTTTCTTCACCACCACCAATAAAGGTCTTTTTACCTTGCAGACTGGTGATTAGATGGCCAATATGTTTAAAACCCGTTAAGGTGTTGTAGCATTCTACATTTTTGGCTTTAGCGATCTCTTCTACCAGGTTAGTGGTGACCACAGTTTTAACGATATACTGATTGCCATCCAATTTACCTTTTTCCTGCCATGCCGTAAGCAGGTAGTTAATCAATAAACTTCCTGTTTGGTTTCCATTTAACAAGACAAACTCACCGTCGTTATTTTTAACTGCAATACCTACTCTGTCTGCATCCGGGTCTGTTGCCAGCACAAGATCAGCATCAATTTCTTTAGCTTTATTCAAAGCCAGTGTCATCGCTTCTTTCTCTTCTGGATTAGGATAAACTACAGTAGGGAAATTTCCGTCTGGTGTGCTTTGTTCTTTAACCAGAGTTAAGTTGGTAAACCCAAATTGTGCCAGTGCCTTAGGAACTAAGGTAATCCCTGTACCGTGGATAGGAGAGTAGACAATTTTAAGATCTTTTTGTCTGGCTATCGCTTCTGGAGAAACCGAAAGCTCAGTGATTTTATCCAGATATAAAGTGTCAATTTCTTCACCTATCAGTTCAATGTTTTTTTCGTTGCGCTCAAACTTGACATCGTCGATGCTTTTGATCTTTGCAACTTCATCCATCACCATCGTATCATCAGGAGAAGTAAACTGTCCTCCGTCTGCGCCATAAGCTTTGTATCCGTTATATTCTTTAGGATTATGTGAAGCGGTCAGCATGACACCACTGCGGCAACCCAAATGTCTGATTGCAAAAGAAAGTTCTGGCGTGGGACGTAATTCTTTGAAGAAATATACTTGAATGCCATTAGCCGAAAACACATCGGCAGCTATTTCGGCGAAAAAGTCAGATTTGTTTCTGCTGTCATGCGCGATAGCCACTTTGATTTTTTCTCCAGAATATTTCTTTAGTAGATAATTACTCAGGCCCTGGGTGGCTGTCCCAATTGTATATTTATTTATTCTGTTAGAACCAGCTCCCATAATTCCACGGAGTCCACCTGTACCAAATTCCAGATTTCTGTAAAAGGCATCTACTAATTCTGTGGATGCTTCACTGTCTATTAGTTTTTGGATTTCTTTTTTTGTTTGTTGGTCATAATTGCCATTAAGCCACTGGTTAATGGTGTTCTGTATTGCTGCTTCTAATTGCATGTTCTCCGTTAGTATTTGATTATTCTGGTTTATAAACAAAAAACAGGGCCGTGATGTTTTCAATGAACCAAATTAAAAAGGCTGTTCTCATTTGAAAAAATCAACTCTCCAAATTTTATTTTGTTTATATCATGATTATTAAGCGCGTTTTATTAATTTCACGCCCCAATGCAATTATATACCAAATTAATTGAATTAAAAATATCTACCACAAATAAAATTAACTGTGGCAGTAATTTTCTTTTGATTATTAAACCAATTTAGAAAAATGAAGATATTAAAGTTTGGCGGAACTTCTGTCGGAAGCCCTGAGCGGATGACGAAATTGCTGGATATCATCAATCCAGCTGAAGAGCAAATTGTAGTTTTATCAGCCGTGTCTGGTACAACCAATAGTTTAGTAGAAATTTCAGGCAAACTTTTAAAGGAAGATAAACAGGGGGCGTTAACTTTGATTAACGCCCTAAATCAAAAATATAATGAATTTGTTATAGAACTTCTTCCTGAGGGTGATTTCCGTGAACAGGGGCAGGAAGTGGTAGATTACCATTTTCAGTTTTTAACTTCACTGGTGAATGATATTTTTACGCCTATCGAAGAGAAGGTAGTTTTAGCACAAGGTGAATTATTGTCGACTACGCTTTATCATATTTACCTGAAATCTATAGGAGTGCCTTCGGTCTTACTGCCTGCACTTGATTTCATGAAGATTGATGAGGATAATGAACCAGATATTCCTTATGCTACGGCAAATCTTAAACCTTTGCTGGAGAAATATAAGGGGAATAACTTATTTATCACACAAGGTTTTATTTGCAGAAATAGCTTTGGTGAAGTAGATAATCTGCGTCGCGGTGGAAGTGATTATACGGCTTCACTGATTGGTGCTGCGATTTTAGCAGAGGAAGTTCAAATCTGGACGGATATTGATGGAATGCATAACAACGATCCGAGGATTGTAAAGGGGACTAAGCCAATTTCTCACCTTTCGTTTGATGAGGCTGCGGAGCTTGCCTATTTTGGTGCTAAAATCCTTCACCCTCAGTCGGTATTCCCGGCACAGAAATATAAAATTCCGGTTCGTTTATTAAATACGATGGAGCCTGCTGCTGCAGGGACTTTGATTTCTTCGGAAAGTGAAAAAGGTAAAATCAAGTCTATCGCTGCTAAGGATGGCATTATTGCGATCAAGATTCAGTCAAGCAGAATGCTTTTGGCTTATGGTTTCCTGAGAAGAATATTTGAAATCTTTGAGCGTTATAAAACGCCTATTGATATGATCACAACTTCGGAGGTTGCGGTTTCGTTAACGATTGATTTCACAGATAACCTGGATAAAATTGTTGAAGAATTGCATGCTTTTGGTTCTGTAGAGTTGGATAAAGAGCAGACTATTGTTTGTGTAGTGGGTGATTTTGGTGCGAGTAAACATGGTTTCGCTTCCAGAGTACTTGATTCTATCAAACATATTCCAATCAGAATGATCTCTTATGGAGGAAGTAATTATAATATCTCTTTATTAATTAATACGGAGGATAAAACGGAAGTATTGAGGAGTTTACATAACCGTATTTTTGAATAAAAAGCGGGTTATCTCTTTTTGAGATAAGTAAGAGCTGCTATAACAATAAATAAGAGTACGATAAAGATCCTGATTCTTCTATCGTATTCTTTTTTGCTGATTTTCTGACGTTGAAGATCGAAATAGTTGCCCATGTAAATCAACACCATTCCAATTAGACAAAATACAATAAGATATTTAAACATTATGTTTTCTAACAAAGATATAGCACAGTTTGCAGATTTAGAAACGCCTTTCTATTATTATGACCTTAGTTTATTACAGCGCAGCCTAACTGCTTGTGCTGAAGCGGCTAAAGTTTATGATTTTCATGTGCATTATGCCATGAAAGCGAATTTCAATGACACGCTGCTGAAAAAGATTAAAGAGGCTGGTCTGGGTGCTGACTGTGTAAGTGGCAATGAGGTGAAGAAGGCTATCGAAATTGGTTTCGACAGGAAACAGGTGGTGTTTGCTGGTGTTGGGAAATCCGATAAGGAAATCAATGAGGCACTGGATCTTGATATTTTCTGCTTTAATGTGGAATCTGTTCAGGAGTTGGAAGTGATCAATGAGCTTGCAGGTAAAAAGAATAAAATTGCGAAAGTAGCGATTAGAATTAATCCGAATGTAGATGCGCATACGCATCATAATATCACTACAGGGTTAGATGAGAATAAGTTTGGGGTAAATTCATGGGATCTTCCTGATTGTGCAGAGATGTTAAAGATTTGCACGAATCTGGAGTTTACTGGGGTGCATTTTCATATTGGTTCGCAAATTACTAATCTGGATGTGTATAAGAATTTATGTGTAAGGATTAATGAATTTGCGAAATGGTTTGAAGAACGCGGATTTATGGTGAAGGTGTTAAATGTTGGGGGAGGGTTAGGTATAGATTATCAGAATCCTGAACAACAGATTCCTGATTTTGTAGCATATTTTAAGATTTTTAATGACTTTTTAGAGAAAAGACCGAATCAGGAGGTTCATTTTGAACTGGGCAGAGCTTTAGTAGGACAGTGTTCCTCACTGATTAGTAAAGTGCTGTATGTGAAAAATGGTAAGAATAAGAACTTTATTGTGCTGGATGCAGGAATGACGGAATTGATGAGGCCTGCTTTATATCAGGCGTATCACCAGATTGAGAATGTAAGTAGACAGGATGGAGAACCTGCTGTGAAGTATGATGTGGTTGGCCCAATTTGCGAAAGTACGGACTGCTTTGGAAAAGAGGTATTGTTGCAGGAAACGGAAAGAGGAGATCTGGTAGCAATTAGGAGTACTGGGGCTTACGGAGAAGTAATGAGTTCACATTATAATCTGAGGGAAAATGTAAGGGTTGCATTTAGCGGGATCTAAAGGTTTCTTCTTCTTCTAAAACGCAAAAAACCAATAATAGTTTTCGGACTGGTATTCATGAAGAATGAATAATGTCCGAAAACTATTATTGGTTTTTTGCGTTTCTAAGGATTGTGAACGGGCTTTTGGATGGGATAAAAGCAGCCATTACGTTTTATCCAGATATAATTGTGAAGGGGGTGGTTTGGTTGGAGGGAGGCCTGCAGGGAGGTGAAATTGCGGGGTGAATTTTGTTAAATAGAAGACAGTTAAAACCGTCTTACCAACCCCTTCTCAACACCGATCACTTACGCACTGGTTACCTAACTTAAACGGTTTTATCTTACATTTTGTCCACTATTGTTACGGGTTATTTAAGTCGTTTCATGGCTTCTTCGTTACCAGTTTTTTTCTCTGGTGAACTGATCTTGATTTTACCGAATTTATAGGTGAAACCGATACTTATTCTGCGGCTATCGGTATTGTAGACTTGATGGGAACTATAAGCACCAAAGTCATTATTTTGATAAAAGTCATTCCTTTTAAAGATAATTTCATTACCACTTAATCTGATTTGTCCTTTACCTTCCATTAAGTCCAAGAGCAGGGAGGCGTCTACGTTTTTATAACCGCTGTATTTCGATAGATCCTGAACGTAGTTTGTCCAGAAATAAGCATCTATTTGTAGTTTCAAGTCTTTAGATAGTTTGAATATTTGAGCTGTTCTGAAGTCTGAGTGGAAGGCTGATAATTCATAATTGCTACCTAATACTTGTCCCTGTGCTTTGGTATAGCCTAAAACGGTACCGCTGTTCTGAGTTTCCCACCAGCTGTTGAAACGCCGGGGGTAATAGAGGTAGAGTGATAAATCAGATGATTTTTTAAGATTTTGAAAGGAGAAGTAAGTGACTTTGGTGTCGTAATTCTGAGTGACTGGAAGTAGTACATTCATATCTGTGGCAGCCGTATAACTCATGGCTAAATTCAGTTTATGAATGTTGGTTGTAACGGTGTAAATATTATCATATTCTGGTCTTAAAGCAGGATTACCTTGTTCGATTGTATATTTATTGTTTAAGACGGTATAGGGAACGAGTTCATAATAAGGCGCCCTGGAAATGGTTCTCTTAAAGGAGAACGAAATGTTGTTGTTCTCATTAAAGTTATGCTGATATAAAAAGGAAGGAAAGGCATTAAAATAGTGCTGATCGAAAACGCCTTTAAATATAGCTTTAGTGTTTTCTGCGCGGAGTCCTAATTGTAGTTTGTCATACTTCCAGTCTTTATTCAGGATCGCATAAGCGCCAGATATGGATTCGGTTAAATTGCTATGGTTAGAGTAGGTTGGGTCGTTAATAAATTGGTCGTTTTTTTTAGTTTCATAGTTAACTGTACTTTTTGAATCAGTCTGCTGATATTTAAACCCGCTTTCCACTATCCATCGGTTGGTGAAAGTATGTTTGTAATCTGCTTGAGCGATGTATACTTTAATGTCAGACGTGTTGACAGTTTGGAATGTAGCGGGGGTATTGATGATTTCACCTGAAGGATTTAACAATACGGAAGGGAAACTCTGGAACATGTTGCGTTTGAATGGAGTAAACGTGGCCAGGACTGTTAGTTCATTTTTATCAGAATCTGCCAGTAAATGATAATTTAGATTATAGGTGTAATACGATACTTTTTGATGAAAAGTGGTATTGGTATACAATGTAGAATCGACTGGTGAACCTTGTTTACTGAATTCGTTAACAGTGCCCCATGGGCCTTTAAAGTACATGATGTTTCCATTGACCAGTAAACCGAGGGTTTGATTCTTTTTGAGCTCGAAGTCTGCACCAGCCTGAAATGTATAGATGTTGTTATGGGAAAGTCTCTCCATATCGTTGGTTAATAAATTTGGTGTACCTCCGCCTCCAAGAACCCGGTTTGATTTAATTGCAAACAGATAATCACTTTTGTTTATTCCACCTGCTCCATAAAGTGTCAGCCCTTTGGATTTGTAGGTTAAGGTGCTGTTTAAATCACCTCTGGCATAGATTCCTGTTGAACCATTTGCGCTCACATTGCCTGTTATTCCTTCTATTGAACTTTTTTTAGTGGTAATATTAATGACGGCTCCATAAGCAGCGTCATATTTTGCAGATGGTTGTGTAATCAACTCTACTTTTGAAATGTTTCCAGCTGGCAAGGTTTGTAGAATACTCTCTAAGGAAGCATCCGGAACTGGCTTGTTGTCAATGAGAATCATTGTTTTTTTTCCTTGTAAGGTCACATTATTCTCTGCGGAAATCCGGACGAATGGTGCAGATTTCAATAATTGGAGTGAATTTCCATTGGCCATAGGGCTATTCTCGACATTGAGTACAAGTCGGTCACTTTTTGTTTCTACCATAGCGCGGCTGGCAGTAATGTTCACTTCATGCAAGGTCTCAGAAAGTGGTTTCATTCTGAGTTTCTCCACTGTGAGTCCTTCGATTGAATTTAAGTTCTGTGGGCCAGTAATGATTGATTGATAACCCAGTGCGGATACTTTAATTCTGTAGTCGCCCATTTTAATAGCCGAAAACAGGTATCTCCCGGTAGAATCACTGAGTGCATTCAATACGAAAGAAGAGTCAAGTGCTTTGATTAATGTTAGGGTAACATATTCCAGTGGCTTTTGATGTTCATCTTCCACATGGCCATTTATCTTTCCAATAGCTAAGGTATCTCTGTTTAGCTGTATTAAGATGTTATCATTTTTTAATGAGGTAGATTTGTTTTGTTTCACAACAGTATAGATCGAATAGTTTTTATCATCAATCTTATACCAACTCAATTTCAGCGGTTTCAACAATCCATCTAAAACCTCACCAATCTTTTTTCCCTTGATCCCCTCAGCCTCAAAAATTACTTGCTTGTTATTGATAATTGATTCTTCATATAAGAAGTTTACTTTATACAAAGCGGTTAGTTTCTTCAATGCATCTACTAAAAATATGGGTGCAAGAGTATGGCTCTGGATCTTCGTGGATTTTTTAACTGCATAACTATTTAAGGAGACACAGCACAGCAATAATAGGCTTAGCAAAAAGTAAATTCTTTTCATAATATCTGATTTTCAAACCTATTAGCTGCAAAGTATTTCTTTTACCCCATTTCAAGAATATTTTTTGTTAAAATGTTCTTAATATGCTTTGAAATAGTAATAAAAAATGAAAACCCTGTAATTTCTGACCTTAATCCCCTGAAGAGGGGGCCGGGATCAGAATTACAGGGCCTTTAAGTTACTGGCTAAATGAAATTACTCTTCTTCGAAGAAATCTTGCAATCCCCCAATGTAATATTCATTTAATCCTGCCGTGAAATCTTCATAGTCTTCATCAGGAATATTAGTTTGTACAAATTCCAGAGAAGTTCCTTTCTTATCTGCATGAAGTTTAATAGTTACTATAGAAGGCTCATTCTCTTCACCAAAGTACCATTGCTGTACGATTTTTTTACCATAGTCGAACTCGAGGTTCTTTCCAATGATATCTCCTCCCCATAAAGAGAATTCTGTATCCGGCTGCTCTGTAAATTCAACTTCAGCACCTGTCCATAATTGGATGCTTTGCGCTTTGGTCATTGCCAGATAAACCTCTTCTGGCGGAGCGGGAAGATAGTAGTATTTTTTAAAGGTCTTCATTCGTAATCTATTGTTTATTGTATAACGGTCATGAAACAATCATGATCTTTTTATTATTTAAAGGCATTAATACCTGTGACGTCCATTCCTGTAATCAGTAAATGAATATCGTGTGTTCCTTCATAGGTAACAACGGATTCCAGGTTCATCATGTGGCGCATAATAGAATATTCACCTGTGATTCCCATTCCACCAAGCATTTGTCTTGCGTTTCTGGCTACATCAAGCGCAATTTCAACGCTGTTTCTTTTGGCCATTGAAATCTGCTCTGCGGTGGCTCTGTTCTCACTTTTTAAGACACCTAATCTCCAAATTAGGAGTTGGCCTTTAGTTATCTCAGTAATCATTTCAGCAAGCTTCTTCTGCTGCAGCTGGAATCCTCCAATTGGTTTTCCAAACTGAATACGCTCTTTTGCGTAACGTAAAGCGGTATCATAACAGTCCATAGCTGCACCTAAAGCTCCCCAGGCAATACCGTATCTAGCCTGGTTCAAACAGCCTAAGGGGCCTTTAAGACCCGAGATTTCCGGGAATATATTTTCTTTAGGGACTTTTACATTGTCAAATACCAGTTCTCCGGTAGCTGAAGCTCGAAGACTCCATTTATTGTGTGTTTCTGGTGTCGAAAATCCTTCCATACCACGTTCAACCAACATTCCTCTGATTTTTCCAGCTTCATCCTTCGCCCAAACTACAGCGATATCAGCAAAGGGAGCATTAGAAATCCACATTTTGGCGCCATTTAATAGGTAATGATCGCCTTTGTCTTTAATGTTACTCACCATGCCGTTTGGATTAGATCCATGGTCTGGTTCTGTTAAACCAAAACAACCCATCATTTCTCCGGTAGCCAGTTTAGGTAAATATTTACGACGCTGCTCTTCAGAGCCGTAAGCGTAAATAGGATACATGACTAAAGATCCTTGTACAGATGCTGTAGAACGGATACCTGAGTCTCCGCGTTCCAATTCCTGCATTAAGATGCCGTATGCAATATAATCCAATCCTGCGCCTCCGTATTCCACTGGAATGGTCGGGCCAAAAGCACCAATTTCGCCCAGTCCTTTGATCAAATGTTTAGGGAACTCTGCTTTTTGTGCGTAATCTTCTATCACCGGACTGATTTCTTTTTTTACCCAGTCACGGGCTGTTGACCTGATCAGTTTGTGCTCTTCAGACAGTAATTCATCTAACAGATAATAATCTGGTGCTTCATAAAGGTCTTTCTTTCCTGATTTATTCATGGTTTACAAATATTTGGTTGATCTGGCATCCTGCCTCGTATCATTATATAAATCTTTTCGTTATTATTATATAACTATTATTCGAGGCTTGCTTTCAAAGGTAATAATTTCGTGTAATGGCTAGCTAAAACCGGTCAAAAAATTAATTTTGTCGCAAAATCAGATCAATATGTATTTACAAACTGTTGCTTTAAATGATGTCAAGTGTTTTGCACTGCATGGATATTATCCGGAAGAGCAACTTACCGGAACCGAGTTTCTGGTAAGTGTGGAGGTTACTTTTATCCCTGCGGGTGATACGGAAGACTTACAGCGAACTGTTAATTATGAAGTGCTGAATACAATCATCCTTGAAGAGATGAGGAACACCAAAAAGATGCTTGAATCTGTGGTTAAACTTATTTTGGACAGGACTATTTCTACTTTCCCTTTTGTTTTAACCGCAGTTGCCGGAATAAAGAAAATGCATCCGCCCATGCCTGGAGAAATTGATCATTCTTTTGTTCAATTGTCATATTCTTCAGAAAAAAAACACTAAAATAGACCTCCGAAAAAAAATATTAATACCATATGTCTTCTATCCCTGTTTATACAAAGATAAATTCTGGTTTTTTGGCTCAGCTTACTTCAGTGTTGGGTGCAGAAAATGTGTTTAATGATCATACTTCATTGACAAATTATAGTCATGATGAAACTGAAGATCTTCATTATGAACCCGAAGTTGTCGTGAAGCCGGTCGATACAGCAGGAGTTTCTGCTTTATTGAAGCTTTGTAATGAACATCATGTTCCGGTGACGCCAAGAGGTGGTGGAACCGGTTTAAGCGGGGGTGCTTTGCCGGTGTTTGGCGGGGTGTTGTTATCAATGGAACGTTTTAAGGCTATTATTGCTATTGATACTGAAAATTTACAGGCTACGGTTGAACCTGGGGTGATTACTGAAGAGTTTATGAATGCTGTGGCAGAGCAAGGCTTGTTGTATCCGGTAGATCCGTCAAGCAAGGGTTCTTGTTTTATTGGTGGCAATGTAGCGCATGGCTCCGGTGGGCCAAGGGTGGTTAAATACGGAACGATCAGAGAATATATATTGAACCTGGAGATTGTTTTGCCAACGGGCGAAGTTATCTGGACTGGTGCTAATACGCTTAAATATGCTTCTGGTTACAATTTGACACAATTGATGATTGGCTCCGAGGGGACACTTGGTGTGGTGACTAAAATTGTGACTAAACTGGTTCCTAAAGTACAGAACAGTGTGCTGATGCTGGGCTCTTTTGCTGAAAATGAACAGGCTTGTGCTGCGGTTTCTGCGATTTTCAGAGCTGGAATTACTCCGTCTGCTTTGGAGTTCATGGAGCGTAGGGGGGTAGAATGGGTTGTTCAGTATGATAATATTAAGTTTGATATCAAAAATGGAGTTAATGCTTATCTGATGATTGAGTTTGATGGGGATGATCTGGATGCCATATTTAAAGATTGTGAAAAGGTAAATACGGTGCTGGAAGAGTTTGGTTGTTCGGAAGTACTTTTTGCAGATACTGCAGGGCAAAAAGAGGAATTATGGCGTATGCGCAGAACAATGGCCGAATCAGTGAAGTCTAATTCTGTTTATAAGGAGGAGGATACAGTGGTACCAAGGGCTGCATTACCAAAACTGATTAGCGGGATTAAGGAAATTGGTTCCAGGTATGGTTTTGAGAGTGTGTGTTATGGACATGCTGGTGATGGTAATCTGCATATCAATATTATCAAAGCTGGGATGAGTGATGAGGATTGGAAAAATAAGCTGAAAGATGGTATTGTAGAGCTGTTTCAGCTGACGGCAAGTTTAGGAGGTACAATTTCAGGTGAACATGGAATTGGACTGGTACAGAAGGAGTTTATGTCGATTAAATATAGTGAGATCAACCTGAATTTGATGAGGGGGATTAAAAAGGTGTTTGATCCGAATGGGATCTTAAATCCAGGAAAGATATTCTAAGTTTTTCGAGCAGCTAAAGCTGCTCGAAAGCTATCATCTTTTCTTTTTCTGCTTCGGGAATTGCGATTGCTTTTTTTGTAGCGTGTGAAAAGGCTACGCAGACGGTTTTTCCTTTGCTGCAAATTTCTTCTTTGTTATTTACAATTTTGACGATCGTATAATCGAGATCGAAACTGGTATTTCCAATTCTGGAGGTCCGTACGTAAATGTTTATTTTGTCATTTAGGAAAATTGGATTTAGATAGTCCATCGTTGCTTGTGCAATAACAACTCCTGTATCTTCCCAGTTCCATAATATGGCGTTATTCCAATACTTTGTACGGGCTATTTCAAGGTAGGTGAAATATACGGCGTTATTCACATGGCCCAGCATATCAAAATCTGCGAAACGGATTTCTATATCCGTTTTATACTTAAAACTGTCTAAAGTACTCATGGTTACTGACTTTTTGTCTTATTGTTTTTGTTTTTAATGCCATAATGTCTTAAAATTGATGAATTATTGGTTTGGTATAAGAGTTGAATAGGTGGTTATATATTTAAAATAAAAAAATAAAGGGGAATATAGCTATGACATTAGTAAATTTTAACAATCGTACAAGAAGCCACGCACCTTACTTTAACAATGTTTTTGATTCTTTGTTCAGTGAAGCGTTAAATAAAAATTATACAATAAATAAAGTTCCTGGTGTAAATATCCTGGAATCGGATACAAGTTATACTATTGAACTGGCAGCACCAGGTTTAGAGAAAAGTGATTTTCAAATCAATTTGAAAAAAGATACGCTTTCTGTTTGGGCCGAGAAAAAAGAAGCTGACGGTGAGGTGAAAAAAAATTATAGCAGAAAAGAATTTGATTACTTGTCTTTTGCAAGGTCGTTCGCTTTACCGGAGAGTATTGACGCGGAAAAAATTTCTGCGGAGTATTTAAATGGGATTCTGACAATTGCAATTGGTAAAAAGGTTGAGGTGAAGGAAGAAAATAAAGAGATTAAAGTTTCATAGTTGGTTTGGTTTTTTTAGGTTCAAAAAGAGGGGGATTTCGAAAGATTTCCCCTTTTTTTCTAAGAAAGGGAGCTTCTAAGGTAATAAAAAAGCAATAGTAGTTTGAAGGACATTATTCATTCTTCATGAATACCAGTCCTTCAAACTACTATTGCTTTTTTATTATTCCCCCAGAACGGATACCCATACTTAGAAAATGTAAAAAATTAGGTGAACTTTCTACATAGTTGGGCAGGGTGGTTATTTGGATCGCTGTTAGGTTTACTATTAGGATTGCTATTGTAATAGTTCGGCTAAAATCTTCTTACCACCTTTGTTTTCGGGATTGAGTTCAATAGATTTTCTGTACATACTGATCGCCTCTTCTTTTTTTTTTGCCTTTAAAAGGGCCTCGCCATAACTATCGTAGGCATTCCAGCTTTCAGGATTGATGGAAACGGTGAGTTTAAAAATCTCCAGGGCATTTTTGATTTGCCCTCCTCTCATTATTTGGTATCCCCAGTTATTTAAGTCGCTTTCATCTGGCTTGAAATTAGGGTCTTTCTTTTTTAATTCTTTGTACACTTTGGCCGTATGCTCAAAGCCAGCTTTGGGTATTTGCGCCCGGAGCTGGGCAACGGGATCGGACGCGGGAATTTCGGGGTTGTAATAACCTGCAATTTCATCAATAAAACTTTCGGGATAGGAGCCTGCAAGGTTTGTTAGGACTATAATAGCTAAATCATCATCTGGATAGATTAAAAAGGCTGAACGGCCGCCGCCTGACATACCTACTGCTTTGTGATGAGTCCTGAATTTATTAACACCCCAGCCTAAAGCCCATATGGTTGGTGAGCCGTTGTTGAAGGTGCCTGCTGTCCACATGGTGTTTAGAGTTGACTTGGTCTTTATAAGTTTGCCTTGCTGGAGGGCTATGATCCAGTTGGCCAGGTCTTCTGCTGTGGAGTTTAATCCTGAGCCGGTACGGAGAGCTGGAACGAACTCTACATAGGTATTTGTTAGTTTGGGTTCCTGAAGTGTGTTTCCATCTATGTTTCTTGTGAAGCGATAGCTCGGAACAATGTGGGGAATGACGTCGCGGGAATCGCCGAAAACGGTATTTGGCATACTGACTACCTGAAATTGTCTTTCTTTGAATACTTGGGTGAATGGCTGTCCTCTTAGCTTTTCTATGATTTTACCTAGCAGAAGGTAATTCGTTTGATTATAGCTAAATTGTGTTCCAGTAGTAAAGTCCATTGGTTTTGCTGTGATTTTTGCCCATGCTGTGGCTTCATTGCCTAGAGATCCGAAGCCGCCTGAAAATGGATCAAGGACACTCATGATATCTGGCAAGCCGGAAATATGGGTAAGTAATTGTCTAATGGTTATTGGCTTCCAGCTTTCAGGAAGACTGTCCAGGTAGTGGGATATTGGTGCTGAAAGATCAATTTTATCTTCTTCCACCAATTGCATAATTGCTACCCCGGTAAAGACTTTAGTGCAGGAGTTAATTGGGAAAATACTTTTGCTTGTTACTGTAAGGGTTTCCTGAAGGTTAGCAATTCCGAAGGATTGATTCAGTATTATTTTTCCACGCTGTACTATTGCTACCTGCATTCCGGGAATGCCGAGCTTTTGCATTTTATCTTTAAGGAATGAGCTTACATCGGCTGTCTGGGCCATTACTGATGCTGTGGTGCAGGTAACAGAAAAACTTAGCAGGAATACTTTTAATAGCAGTTTGTTGATGGATTGAAGATGAATCATAGTTCTTTTATTGGAGGGCTTCTGTTTAGTTTTTTATAGCTGTTTGATAAGATTTGGCTATTTCGCTGATAACTAGTTGTGGGTTATCTGTAAAGATATAGTGATTGCTGCCCTTTGCGAGAATCTGATTGCTATTGCTTCTGGGCATTATGAAGTTTTGATGGCAGTTTTTCCATTCTTTATTGTCGGCTTCGTCCCATGGCGGGTTTTCGGCGTAGATATCGGTTATTGGTATTTTTGTGGGGAAGGATACAGTTCTCATTGTCGCACTGTTCTTTTCAAGGTCTTTGAAGATGTAGTATAGACTGATGTTTTCTTTTTTTATGGTCTCAAGGTCTTTATTATTGCTGTTCAATTTGATAAGCTTTTTAACTCTCTCATCGGTGTAAAAACAGCTCAGGCTGGCATCCAGGAAAATTGCTGATTTTACTTTTTTTGAGTTCCTCGCAGCAAATATTGTAGCGTAGAAGCCTCCAATGGAATGACATACAAGGATCGTATTCGTATTGCCGTAATCTAGTTTTGAAAGACCTGTTTCTAAGCTTTTTACTTCATTGGTTAGGTCTGATTTTAGGGAGTCCCTGGTGCTTCTTCCAAAGCCTGCTCTGTCGTAGGTAATGAGGGTTGCTCCCGTGGCGTCAAATATTGGTATAAGGATTTCTCCCCATACTTTTGAATTGTCCATACCGCCTGTTTCAAATAGAATGACTGTTGATGAGCCTTTAATAAGGCTGAAAAAGAGTTGATGTGTACCGACGCTGAGCAGGGTATCCTGTACCTTATATTTGTTCCTTGCGTTTTGAATACTTGTTTTACATTGATTCATTAAGGTCTTCCAACGCGGGTCTTGATGGAGGTTTTTGAAATCCTGATCCTCTACAAGGAAATCGGGATTAAGGGTTTTAATATCTTTGCTATATTGAATTAAATAGGGGAGCGCTTTGTCTGGGTTGTTTGCTAAAGACCATGAACTGGCAGCATTGTATTTATCTCTGTTCAGACCTTTGCCTTGGTTTGCTTTAAATAATGAATCAAAAGATAAGCCCGATTGTAAATACTTTTGCTGATTATAGTACTTTGCTGCTCTTTGTGAATGAATGAGATATTGCTTGTTAGTCAGTAGTGAGGCCTGTCCGGCGGATTTTAGTGCTGTAGATAGAATAAGAAGTAAGGTTATAGTTTGCTTCATTAGTTTGGGTTTATAGAAATATGACAATATATAGTGCAAAATGTTGCATGCGGTGTTGTTAATGGTGTCGAATAATGAAATTAAAGATGGGGAGCTTTATGGCTACAAAACAAGAGGTGGTAAAATTGCTATTCCTGCAAAATTTAATAGTGTCGATACAGATAAGTTTTATAAAATGACTATAGTTCTGTGGAAGTATGAATGGGTTGGGATTGATAGAAAGGAAGGGGTTGTTTTAAGGCCTTTCCACTTTGTTGAGGGAGGTGAAATGGGCTTTGCTGATCTTAATGGAGATAGAATTATTCCGGCAACTTTTGATTTTGTATATCCTTTTAAGGACGGGCTCGCTGACTATGTTATTGGTGGGAGAAACGAGCGGTAAGGCGAGCACTCTGTCTGGTCGGATGCGACTTGGTGGTGGCTATATAAATCACTCAGGTCAGCAGTTCTGTAATGTGACTGAACTTAAAACTTAAGGGAGGTAAAGGGAGTCTGCATTAGAGGGGACATATATGTCCAATTGAATGAGAAAGGTAGATTGGTGAAGAATTTTAATCGTTAGATAAAAATCAGATACCTTTTGTACTAATAAAAACTCCTTGTCTGTAAGTGCTGGGAGTCTTTATTAGTACAAAAGGGTTAATATTCTGAGGGATCTGTTGTCCTAAATAAACTAGTGTGGTTACTCGTAATTTCCAGTCAGGTCTACTGAGTAACGGGAAAATCCAACATTCCAAAGAAAGCCATTTGTATCTTTATTTATTTTCCCGTTAAACACAGACGAGTACGAACCCAAATTTTTATGGAGTAATAAGTAAGTGCCCTGAGCATCTTTGGCATGTATCTGGACATCATATTTCGAACCTGCAACGGCTGTTTCATCAATGTAGGATTTTTCTGAAACTTTAAATGTAATAGGTACATTATCAGGTGTGGCATTATAATAGACAGGACTTCTATAAACTACCGGAGCATCATATGCACCCATTTTTGTAAGTGGATAATTTACTCCTTCTTCCCGTTTTGTAATTTCCACCCAGACATCAGCATTGTTAGATTTCGGTAGGGCCCCGTCACCGGCTCTCCAGTCTATATTTTGAATTGTAATATTCCTTAAGACAGTGGCAACAATTTTTACTTGTTTTTTTGCTACAGAAGTTTCTCCTGATGAGCTTTTTGCTGCTAGTGAAATTGTGTAATTACCTGGTTTGTTAAATTTGAATATTTCATGCTTTTTTGTAGAAGTGGTTCCGTCTCCCAGAGTCCAGGTGAAGGATTCAGCATTTTGTGATTTATTCTCTAAGTAATAATCCCAGGTAGATTTGAGTGTCACTGAAGCAGATTCCTGTCCATCTATTGCGAAATTTGCCTGTGGCGCCGGAGAAGTTGGAGGCTGGTCCGTGTCTTTTTTACAGGCTGACAAATTAGCTGCAGTGATTAATAAGAGTTAGTAGATTGGTTTCATGGTTTTTAATTAATTAATTTTTAGATTAACATCTATTATCTTTTAAAGAATTATGAGGTGTCAAAGATAGTATTTGTTGGTATGTAACAAAAATATTATACAAAAAAAATCCCGCTCTTATGAACGGGATTGGTGTTTTTTATAGTAGTCCGGGGCTAGGTGTAACCCAGGATTTTTAATACTTGCTTACTGTTTTGCTCTTCTCCAAATACCTCAAAGTTGAATGTCTCATCGCGGTTGCGACGGATAATAACATGCTTAGGACTTGGTAACAGACAGTGATGAATTCCACCGTATCCGCTCAGTACTTCCTGGTAAGCTCCGGTATTGAAGAATCCAAGGTATTGTACTTTACGCGTTTTTGGCATAAATACAGAGTTCATATGCGCTTCCTGATTGTAGTAATCCTGACCATCACAAGTGATACCCCCAAGATTGACTCTTTCGTATTCCGCATCCCAGTTGTTGATAGGAAGCAGGATATATTTCTGGTTTAAAGCCCATACATCAGGAAGGTTAGTGATGAATGATCCATCCAGCATTAACCATTTTTCACGGTCGTTTTGCTGCTTACGGCCTAATACTTTGTAAAGTATACCTGAAGCTTCTGCTACTGTGTATTTACCGAATTCTGTAATGATATCTGGTTCTACTACATCGTGTTCAGCACAAATTTCTTTGATACGTTTAACGATTTCATTCACCATGTATTCATAATCAAAATCAAATACTAAGGAGTCTTTGAACGGCATACCACCACCGATATCTAAAGTATCCAGCTCTGGGTTGATTTTCTTGAATTTACAGTATAGGGTTACGTATTTTTCCAGCTCGTTCCAGTAGTACGGAGAATCCGTGATACCTGAGTTGATAAAGAAATGCAGTAATTTAACCCTGAAGTTAGGGTTGGTAGAAATTTTGTTGTTGTAGAAGTCTATCACATCTTCCATACGTACACCTAAACGGGAAGTATAGAATTGTGAGTCTGGCTGCTCTTCCGCTGCGATACGGATACCTAAATTACAAGGTGTTTCCAATTCCACTTCGTCATCAAAAAGGTTAAATTCCTCTTTGTTGTCCAATACTGGAATGATGTTCTTGTATCCATCGTGCAACATATCAATGATATATTGTTTGTACTGATACGTTTTAAAACCGTTACATATCACAGTAATGTCTTTGGTAAGGGCGCCTTTTTTCTCAAGGGCCTCAATCATCGGCATATCAAACGCGGACGATGTCTCTAAGTGAATGCCATTTTTTAAAGCTTCTTCAACAATGTGTCTGAAGTGAGAGCTCTTTGTGCAATAGCAATACTTGTAATCTCCACGGTAATTGTTCTTGATGATCGCGGTCTGAAACAACAGTTTCGCCTGCTGGATTTTTTTAGTGATCATCGGAAGATAAGTGAAACGTAATGGCGTACCATAAGTCTCAATCATTTCCATTAAATTCAGATCCTGAAAGTATAGTTCGTCATCTATGACACTGTATCCTTCTTGAGGAAAACCTACACTTAGATCAAGAAATTCGGAGTAACTCTGCATTTTTTATATTTTTGAACAATTATTTAAAGGGTTGACAAATTAAAATGAGTTAATTTTGGTGCCAAAGATAAACACTTTAAAATACACTGGTAATTTTATTTTATGACGAAGAGCTTAAAGATTATTGAAGTTAAGTCGGAGTTGGGCGCAGGTACACGCGGTGCCAGCCTCGGCGTAGATGCAATTAAGATTGCCGCCCTTGATTTTGGGAGTAGGTTTTTTAAAAAACATAAGTCTGTTGAGGTTCCGAATGAGAATCATTTATTACTGGAAAACACGGGCAGTCCATTCGCTAAGCGGATTTCTGGTATTTTAACAATGGTAGAAAGGGTTGCCGATGAGGTGACTGAAACGTTAGCTAGAAATGAGTTCCC
This sequence comes from Pedobacter sp. PAMC26386, assembly GCA_014302835.1. GTDB lineage: Bacteria > Bacteroidota > Bacteroidia > Sphingobacteriales > Sphingobacteriaceae > Pedobacter. Next base: position 2,632,664 of record CP060294.1, on the reverse strand, counting down.
AATTGTTCTGGCTGGTGACCACAGTACGGCTGCGGGCACGATCACAGGAATAAAAAAAGCTTTCCCTAAATCGAAATTAGGTGTAATTTGGATCGATGCACACTCAGATATGCACTCTCCATACACTACTCCGTCTGGAAATATGCATGGAATGCCACTGGCAATGGTGCTTGATGAAGATAATCTTGATGCTAAAGTTAATGAACTTGACCAGGAAACACTTAATTACTGGTATCAGTTAAAAAATGTCGGTAAAATTGCACCGAAGATCAATTATAGCGATCTTGTGCTGATTTCTGCGCGGGATATGGAGAAACCGGAAGAGTCTTTACTGAAGAAAAATAAAGTAAAGATGTACAGCACTGCTGAAGTCCGGAAAAGAGGGGTAGAAAGAATCGTCATTGAAACCATGCAGTATCTGGATCAATGCGATCTGATTTATGTGTCTTTTGATGTGGATTCTATGGATCCTACGGCTTCAAGAGGTACCGGGACTCCGGTAGCTCAGGGCCTTACTGAACGTGAAGCTGGCGGATTGATGTCCAGGTTCCTTGCTTATCAAAAGGTCTGTTGTTTTGAGATAGTAGAAGTTAACCCTACCCTTGACAGGGAAAATCAAATGGCTGAGCATGCATTTGAGATTTTAATTAAGGCAACGAATGCCTTTAGAAACGAATAGAATTATGAATATCCAACAACATATTATTACTGCGACTGTTAACGCGGTCAAAGAACTATACAATCAGGATTTACCTGAAACACAAGTTAATCTTCAGGATACGCGCAGCGAATTTGAGGGAGAAATTACTATTGTTGTGTTTCCTGTAGTCCGCTTTTCTGAAAAATCACCTGAAGTAACGGCAAATGACCTTGGGGAATATCTTAAGGAACATATTGAAGAAATAACTGCTTTTAATGTTGTTAAAGGGTTTTTAAACCTGAGCATCGTAAGCTCTTACTGGGTTGACCTTTTTCAAACGGATTTGCTTAGGGACGAATTTGGTGTTATTCCACCAAATGGTAAAAAAGTAATGGTCGAATATTCTTCGCCAAACACAAATAAACCTCTTCACTTAGGACATGTTCGTAACAACTTATTAGGTTATTCTGTTTCTGAGCTGTTAAAAGCTAATGGAGCAGAGGTGTTTAAAGTTAATCTTGTTAATGACAGGGGAATACATATCTGTAAGTCTATGCTTGCCTGGCAGAAATGGGGCAACGGAGAGACTCCTGATAGCTCTGGTTTAAAAGGTGATCATCTGGTTGGTAAGTATTATGTGATCTTCGATAAAGAATATAAAAAGGAAATTGAAGCACTTAAGGAAGCTGGTCAGACTGAGGATGAAGGTAAAAAGAATGCTCCGTTAATCAAGGAAGCACAAGCTATGTTGTTAGCCTGGGAAGCTGGTGATGAGGATGTAATCTCGCTGTGGAAAAAGATGAACGGATGGGTTTATGATGGCTTCGCAGTTAGTTATAAGAACCTTGGTGTTGATTTTGATAAGTATTATTATGAAAGTAATACGTACTTATTAGGAAAGGATACTGTAGAAGAAGGTCTGGCTAAAGGAGTTTTCTTTAAGAAACCTGATGGTTCTGTCTGGATCGATCTTACTGAGGATGGACTGGATCAGAAATTAGTACTTCGTGCGGATGGAACTTCTGTTTATATCACTCAGGATCTGGGTACTGCACAAATGAAATATGATGATTTCAAAATGGATGAGTCTATTTATGTGGTAGGTAATGAGCAGGATTATCACTTTAAGGTTCTGTTCCTGATTTTAGATAAGTTAGGTAAGAGCTGGGCTAAAGGATTATATCATTTATCTTATGGAATGGTAGATCTGCCTAGTGGTAAAATGAAATCACGTGAAGGTACTGTGGTTGATGCGGATGATCTGATAGCGGAAATGATCGCTACTGCTAAGCAGAAAACTGAAGCACTGGGTAAAGTAGATCATTTCAGTGAGGAAGAGAAAGAAAGTCTTTACTATAAAATTGGAATGGGGGCGTTGAAATACTTCTTGCTGAAGGTTGAGCCTAAGAAACGTTTGTTATTTGATCCTGCTGAGTCTATCGACTTCCAGGGCAATACAGGTCCGTTTATTCAATATACGCATGCAAGGATTAAATCGCTGTTAAGCAAAGCGGATTATAAAAAAGGTCAGCATGTGGATAAGGATATAGTTTTATCTGCAACTGAACTGGAAATGATCATCTTGTTATCAAGATATCCTGCTGAAATTGCTTCTTCTGCTAAAGCATTTAGTCCTGCTACTTTAGCGAACTATATTTATGAGGTTGCTAAGATGTTTAATAAGTTTTATCATGAGATTCCGCCAATCGTGAAGGAAGAAGATGAAGCGATTAAACAACATAGATTAAATCTGAGCTGGGTGACTGCAAATATTCTTAAATCGGGTATGCGTATTTTAGGAATTGAAGTTCCAGAGAGAATGTAAAACCTTTTTTTTGTCAAAAAATGATTCCATTTGGAATTGAAAGAATAATAGAGGTGCTTTTAACAACGGCACCTCTTTTTATTGTGGTTTAATTTACTGTATTATTGTGCCTAATCATTTGATCAATTTATGAATTGGAAAAAATTATTGTCTTCTAAGCGCTGGGGAAATGAAGATCGTTTTGTTGCAAATGGAAAAGAAGCAAGGTCTGAATTTCAACGTGATTATGATAGAATTATCTTTTCATCTCCATTCAGGAGATTACAGAATAAAACACAGGTATTCCCTTTGCCGGGAAGTGTGTTTGTTCATAACAGGCTGACGCATAGTTTAGAGGTGGCTAGTGTAGGAAGGTCGCTGGGAACTATTTTTTATAACAGGATCAAAGAAACTAACCCGGATATAGATGAGTCTTGTCCGCTGCTTGTTGAGGTTGGTAATATTATCGCTTCGGCCTGTCTTGCGCATGATCTGGGAAACCCGGCTTTCGGGCATTCCGGTGAATCTGCTATCTCTCATTATTTTACTACTGGTGATGGAAAAGTATATAAGGACAGGGTAAGTGAGGCTCAATGGGAGGATCTGATCAATTTTGAAGGAAATGCTAATGCATTACGGATATTGACGCATTCTTTTGCGGGAAAGGGAACTGGAGGTTTCGCATTGACGTATGCGACTCTGGCTTCTATCGCAAAGTACCCTTGTGCTGCTGTTGCAGGACATGATAAAACAAATATTTATACGAAGAAATATGGCTTTTTTCAGGCTGAAGAGAGTGGCTTTAGAAAAATAGCGGAAGAAATGGGGCTGATCAAGGTTCAGGACGAACCCTTGATCTATAAGCGCCATCCGCTGGTTTACCTGGTTGAAGCGGCTGACGATATTTGTTATAATATCATCGATCTGGAAGATGCTCATCGTTTGAAAATCCTTTCTTACGAAGAGGTTGAAAGTTTACTTCTGCCGCTATGTAATGATGTTAAATTGCCTGCACGTTTAGCAGAAATGGAAGATGATGATGCGAAGATTACATTAATGCGCGCAAAATCAATTAATACTTTAATTGGGCAATGTTCTCAGGTGTTCTATGATAACCAGGAAGCTATTCTTAATGGTGACTTTAATTTAAGTCTGATGGATGCTATACAGGAGCCTTTCTTGTCTGTGATGAAGTATATCGAGCGTATCTCGATCAAAAAGATCTATAATTATTCTTCTGTTGTCCAGATAGAGGTTGCCGGCTATAAAGTAATGGGCGGTTTGCTGGAAGAATTCATCCCGGCTTATTTGAACAATGAATCAAAATATCATAAAAAACTGGTGGAGCTGATTCCAAATCAATTCAAGACTAAAGAGGCTGACGATTATACAAAGATACTTTGTGTGCTGGATTTTGTTTCTGGTATGACTGATATTTATGCGGTAGAGATGTTTAGAAAGATTAAGGGGATCTCTTTTCCTTCAATAAGCTAAAAGATCCGCAAGTCTTTTGATAAATAGGTCGTTCTGATCAAAAGAAAACCCCGGTCATGGTGTACCGGGGTTTCTCGTATTTAAAATTTAAGCAACAAATTTTAATCTTTCGTATTTCTATTTTAATCTTTTTGCGTCCCTGATGTTAGTTTTACGTTCGATTTGCGTCTGAAACCAGGGAAAGTCATCGGGCTTTTTGCAGGTCTTTCATCTCCAAAAAGAACGCCCCATTGTTTGAACGATTCTGTTCTGTCGAAAATAACTTTAAGTACTGCAATGAGTGGCATGGCAAGGAACATCCCCGAAACTCCGGCAATACTTCCGCCAACTACTACACCTAAAATCGCCATCAGAGCATTTATCTTAACTTTTGAACCTACAATTCTTGGCATCAGGATATTGTTATCTAAGAACTGAACTGCTGCAATTACGGCTAAAACTGTGACTACTGGTGCAAGAGAGGTGGAAGCAGTTACGGTTAATAATACGCCGATTATGTTTCCAATTAATGCGCCTACGTAAGGGATCAGGTTCAGAATGGCAAAGATAATTCCAATTAATAGGGCATGCTGAATACCAAAAAGCATTAATAATCCACCTAAAAGGATGGTCATGTAAGTGATTTGTATCAGTAACCCGATAAGGTAATTTTTGATAATTGATTCAGTTTCATAAATAGCATCTTTAACTTTCGGATGATCTGTCGTTTTGAACCACATAAATACGAAACGTAACAGGATGTCTTTATAGAAAAGCATCAGGTAAATGTAGATAGGCAGCAAGCCGACAAATACAAATAAGGAACTTAAGGTTACTGCTGCTCCACTTGCCATTCCTCCGGCCATATTTAACAGGTCATTACTCTTTTTATTAATAAAAGTAAGCTGTTCAGTAGGGGAATAGTGGCTCACACTGCTTATCCATTGGCTAAGGGATTTTAGATGCTGTGCTACGTTTTTCTTGATTTCAGGAAAGTCTGAAACGAGGTTTCCAACCTGTGCGGTAAAAAACCAGGCAATGAGCCCTATAAAAATTACCACTAACAAAATAGGGAAAACGATAGCTATGATTTCAGGGATTTTATATTTTCTTAGAAAACGATAGACTGGTAAAAGCATGATACTAATGAAGAATGCCATGATAACTGGCATGATAATATCACTAGCGACCACAAATAACGCACCGATCAGCATTAAACCAAGTAACTCGATAGACCGCTTGACGGTGAGGGGTAATTCTTTCATATTGTAATGTAAATGTTAATTTTCAAGGGTTAAACATGAAAAGATAGGAAATGTTTGGGTATTTTTGCGCAATCTTAAATCTAAGTTCTGTCCGTTATGATTACAAATGAAACAATAGTAGCTTTATCAACCCCACCTGGAGCGGGTGCCATTGGCGTAATCCGTTTATCTGGGAAAGATGCTATTGCGATTGCAAATTCCGTGTTTAGCGGAAAGGATCTGTTAAGTCAACCTACACATACCCTGCATTTTGGATTGATCAAAGATGGCGACATGGTGATTGATGAAGTGGTAGTTAGTTTGTTCATAGGCCCTAAGTCTTATACTAAAGAAAACGTGGTAGAGATCTCTTGCCATGGGTCAAATTATATCATTCAGCAGATTATAAATTTGTTGATAAAAAAAGGTGCATCGGCTGCTAAACCAGGAGAATTTACGCTAAGGGCATTTTTAAATGGGGCAATGGATTTATCTCAGGCAGAAGCTGTGGCTGATCTGATTTCTTCGGATTCGCAGGCTGCGCATAGTGTTGCGATGAACCAGTTACGCGGTGGTTTTAGTACTGAACTGAATGTGTTACGTGAACAGCTGATCCATTTTGCTTCAATGATTGAATTGGAACTCGATTTTTCTGAAGAGGATGTTGAGTTTGCGAACAGAGATCAGTTACAGGAACTGATTAATAAGATTACTGTAGTATTAAATAAACTGATCCGTTCTTTTGAATTAGGAAACGTGATTAAAGAAGGGATTAATACGGTTATTGCTGGAAGACCAAATGCGGGTAAATCTACACTGCTGAACGCGTTGTTAAATGAGGATAGGGCAATTGTAAGTGAGATCGCTGGAACGACAAGGGACACGATAGAGGAGGTTTTAAATATCAATGGTATCAACTTTAGATTAATTGATACTGCAGGCATACGTGAAGCTACAGACACTATTGAGGCGATTGGAGTAGAGAAGACGATGCTGAAGATTAGCCAGTCTGCTGTTTTGGTTTATTTGTTCGATGTCCTTAACCTGACTGCAAAGGAAATTAAAGAGGACATTGCAAGATTGTATAAGCCGGGATTAGCTTTTATTGCTGTTGCTAATAAGATTGATTTGTCTTTTAGTGATAGGTTAAAGGAATTGAATTTGCCTTCTGATATCAGGTTTATCGGGATTTCTGCGAAGGAAAACCAGAATGTTGAAGAGTTGAAGGAGTTGTTATATGAGACTGTCATAGGGGATAAGCTGTCGGAGAACCATACAATGGTTACGAATATCAGGCATGTGGAAGCGCTGAGGAAAACACAGGAGTCATTGAACAGTGTTTCACAAGGGTTGGTTAACCCAGTTACTTCTGATTTTTTGGCGATTGATATTAAACAGGCGCTTTATTATTTAGGGGAGATTACTGGAAAGGTTACTACGGATGATTTGCTGGAAAATATATTTAGTAAGTTTTGTATCGGAAAGTAACCTTGTATAATTACGAATAACCAAGTTAAATAATTAATAGTAAGTAGCTTATTGTTAATAAGTTATGTGTATTTCTTTTGTCCAAATTCTTGGATAATTGCCGTAGTTTTTTACACATTTGTTCCTCAAGCGCAAAATTTTACCCTCAAAAAAACACAGGGTAAAACATTGCGCTTAATGGCACTTAATTACCCTTAATTCCTCTTATCTTTCCTTAACTACCCTAAAAAGGGCGAATTAAGGGAGAGATAACTACCGATGATTTAAGCTAGAAAAAGGTGTCAGCAGGATAATGAGAAAGAACAGAAAATAAGGCAATGAGTTCAAACATCAACATCCAAAGAATATGTGAATACTGCGGAAAACCGTTCAGGGCGAAAACAACTGTAACGAGGTTCTGCAGCCCAAGATGCAATGGTAGATATGCTAAACAGAAGATCCGTAATTCAAAGATCAAAGATCTGATGTGCAGGTTAAAGAAAATCTAACCTCAATCATAAACCATCCAGTCTTAGTAGAGTTCTTAACCATTAAACAAGCTGCACAGCTCTTGGGACTCTGTACGAAAACCTTATATAACATACTTCAAAGTGGTAAAATTAAAGCAGTGAGGCTCAGTAGCAGAAAAACCATTATTAAAAGAACAGAAATTGATAAAATATTTGAACAACCGCAATTTGAAGTCCCAGCAAGAGAGAAACCCAAAAAGAACCCTCATCCAAAATATTGTTATAAAATGGCAGAGGCACAAGATCAATTCAACTGTTCCGAAAAAGCCCTTTATGATCTAATCAAAAGAAACAACGTCAACAAATTTCAAAATGGCTGGTACACCTATGTCCTGAAATCTGACCTCCACAGCATTTTTAACCAAAACCGTTAAGTTATGTCTTAAGTCACCCTGCGCAAAAAAGCTATTACTAAAAACAGACATAGTCTGATTTTAGACTATTACCCACCTCTAAAGAACCCAATTAATGGAAATCTAAAGTGTTTTGAAACGCTCAAACTACATATCTTTGATAGCCCAGCTGATCAATGGGAGCGGGAGCACAATAAGGAAACAATGATACTTGCCCGTACTGTATGTAGTCAAAGACAGCTGGATATTCAAAATCGCAAATACGGCTTTCTATCCGACGCTATGAGAGATTCTGGTTTCATTGATTTTTTTAAAGTAGAAGCCCGGAAAAAACAAAAATCAGACTCCGATAACTGGGCAATGGGTTTAAGGTATTTCATTGCCTTTGCCGGGCATGATCTTAGGTTTACAGAAGTCACTGGTTTTTTATGTGAAGACTTTAAAAATTATTTGCTAAGTGGGCCAGGGATTAGCAGGTGGGGAAGACCGATTCAAAGAAACTCAGCAGTTAGTTACTATGCTAAGTTTAGGACTGTTCTTCGGATCGCTTATAAAAAGGGATACATCAGTCAGGATCTTCACGCTCTTGTTAAGCCAATCAGCCCCAAAGAAACTCATCGTGAACGCCTTACTCTGGAAGAATTGCAATTATTTTTCGATACCCTATCCAGTTCGACGCTAATGAAAAGAGCATCGCTGTTCTCTGGACTTACAGGATTACGCTTTTCAGATGTTCAAAGTCTGAAATGGTCAGAAGTCCGAGGTAAACCAGGAGAATATCATTTGCAATTCTCACAAGAAAAGACAGAAAGTGCAGAAATTTTGCCGATCTCTGACCAAGCCGTAGCTTTTATGAGGGAAAGAGGAAAGTGTAACCCTCCCTTTTTTCGAATTGGTTTAGGAGACAAGAATTCAATAAGAAATCTGCTAATTTTCGTTTTCTTACAATTTTGATAGAAAAAAAAATCTCTCTTTTACACTATAAATAAAATTCAAATAATAAAAATGGATAAATTATATCTCCAAGATTTGTCAGGAACCAACTGTAATGGTGCGGAGTTTGGAATTGTACTCATATTAAATATTGACAAGCTTAACCGATTTTTAATTAACATTTCTAGCAAAGTTAGATATTGTCTGAGAAAAAATTTTTACAAAAATAATTATATAGCTTTAAATTGAACATTTACTAAATAAATGATAATGCACTACTTTTTTACAAATTTACTTGAAGGCAATTGCTACAAGTTTTATTTGATTATTATGAGTCGATGCGATCAACTTTTGACAACAAATTGAGGAGAATGTCGTAAAAGCGACATCACTTTTGAGAAATGAAAAGCAACGTAGTAGGTATATTATGAGAATAAATTCTATTACTGATTTAAATGCTAGTATTTAAGGCTAGTTTACAGTGTAATTTTAAATAAAATACAAATAAATAAACATAAAATGGAAAACACAACAAAAACAGTTGAGGTTATGTTCAGGACAACTAAAAAGTACCTATTTAGGACATTATTAATTATCGGGTGTATTGTTCTCATGAAAAGTGCAACCGTTGCACAAACGCCTAGTTCGGTTCCCACGCCAGGCATCATTTTAGCATGGGCAAAGGCATGGAATGATGGAAGCGGCAAAGAGATGTCGGCCTTATTTACAGAGGATGGAATCTACGATGATTATGCATTTCAAGCTTCGTGGTCTGGACATGAAAAAATTTCACAGTGGGTGAAACTCACAGTGGAAAGTATACCAGATGCGCGTGTAGAAATATTAGACGCATTCCAAAGTGGAGATCGTGCGACAGTTCGATGGGTTTTCCACGGTTTACCCAAACATATTGGGCCGATCGAGGGAACGGGACGATCATTTGAAGTGTCGGCTGTTTCTGTATTCGAGTTAAAAAATGGGAAGATTCAACACGTCTCCGACTACTATAATCTAGCTAATCTTTTTCGTCAAATAGGATTACCCTCAGGTGCTTGGACTCCGCCTTTCGGGCCTGATCTTCTCAAATAGGAGGGTAAGTTAGTGATGAGAAAGATTAAAGTATAGCAGTAAATCAAATGAGTTTTTTGTGAAAAAATCGATTTTTATTTAAAACAAATTTATGATTACCTCACTGAAAATGGTAAAAAGGATGATATTTATGTATCATCCTTTTGATTTGAAAGCTATTTTTAAAAGTAATTGACTTAAAAACGTATACATTCATTAATCATACTGTTAGGTTAAATTATCGTCCATTTTTAGGGGCAAGTATCGAATGGAATTGCGACAATAAAGTAGACATTCTGTTAAGCTGAAATATTTTGTTTGTTTAAATTTCTTCCAAATTTCTCAGGGAAGAATGTAATCTTTTACGGTTATACCAAGTATCAATGTATTCGAAAACGATGGGCGCTGCTTGATAAATTCTCGCCACCTAAACCAGTTCGAAAAAGGGGAGGGTTACACCATCTGTCTTGGATGTAGACAAACATCTTAAGCTTACACTACGAGGACTATTTGGTTTTAACACAATGTGTATTCAATAATCGCGTCCATTTAACTCCACTTCATTGATTAAAGTTTGAATCAGACAATCTTTAGTGTGCATTGAACAATTGTCGCATTGAATGCCATGGTAACTTTGTACCATAATAATCAAGAAGTATAATTATGGTTACAGTAATCACAAAATTTCAACCAAAGGACGAGCGTTCTGCAGCTGAATTGGTAGATATTTTCCAGAAGCTTTTGGAAGAAACTCCTAGGGAGTCAGGCCGTATCGCTTACGAAGTGCTAAGTGCAAACAATATTCCTTTTACCTATTACATTATTGAAAAATGGGCATCCGAAAAGGATTTACAAAATCATGCTGAACTGGTAGAAAGGAAAGGCTATGCGGCAGTGGCGGTAGGTCTTCTAAAGAACGAATTGAATAATATTATTCTTCAAACTCTAAATCAAGTAAAATGAAAACAGTATTAATTACCGGTACATCCTCAGGAATAGGAAGAGCCGCGGTGCTAAAATTCAACAACGAAGGTTGGAATGTAATCGCTACTATGCGTGCGCCAGAAAAAGAAACAGAGTTAAACCAATTAGATAATGTTCTTGTCGTTGCTTTGGATGTTCAGAAACCAGAGACTATTGCCGAAGCTATAGTCTCTGGGATCAATAAATTCGGAAAAATTGATGCAGTGGTGAACAATGCCGGAGCTGCAATATTTGGCGTGTTTGAGCTTGCGACAGAAGATCAGGTGAATAAAATATTTGACACCAACGTTTTTGGTTCCATGCGTGTTTTGAGGGCTATTCTTCCCTACTTCAGAACACAACGTTCAGGAACAATAATCAACATTACTTCGCAAGGCGGAAGAGTTACTTTTCCAACCTGCAGCATCTATCATGCAACAAAATTTTCACTCGAAGGACTGACCGAGGCCATTGCCTATGAATTGATTCCCTTTGGAATAAAAACTAAAATTGTAGAGCCAGGATCAACAGCGACAAAATTTGTTGGTGCAGCTGTAGTGACGGCGGGCGAAATTCCCGAATACGAGCAATTTGTAAATATCGGTTTAGGAAATTGGGCTAAGTACGATACAATGGCTTCCCAGCCCGAAGAGATAGCAGAAACCATTTTTATTGCGGCAACGGATGATACTGATCAATTGAGATATCAGGCGGGCAAAGATTCGGAACTGTATATAGGAAAAATGCAAGATGGTGACGATCAGGCTTATGTAGATTATATGCGTGAGAGGTTCATTCCGGAATATTTAAACACAAAAAAATAGTTATGAATTTCAAAGAAAGCACTGTACTTATTACTGGAGCAGGCACCGGAATGGGCCTCGAGGCAGCAAAATGGTTTTCAGAACAGGGCAGCCAGGTGGTAATGGTTGCACGAAATGAAGCAAGACTAAAGAAAGAAGCTGAGCAATTAAAAAATGCCTCTTATATCGCTTGTGATCTTTCCCAACTGGATCAATTACACTCTTTGGTGGAAAACATAAAGCTAAACTTTCAGGATTTAAATCTTGTTTTTCTCAACGCAGGTATGGCTACAAATTATGCATTGCTTGATAATAGCCAGGCATACGTGGCAAGTATAAATGAAATGTTGACCAATTTTCACCCTGCCGTATATTTAACGCATCACTTGGCGCCGCTACTTGAGCTTAAAGAAGATGCCGCATTTATTATAACCACCTCAGGAGTGGCATTTGCACCAGACCTATCTCATCCAACCTATAGTGCCACAAAGGCGGCGTTGCACAATTACATTTTAGGATTGAGGTTGGTGTTGCAAAGAAAAAAATCTCCAATCAAGCTTTACGAACTGATGGCGCCATTGGTCGATTCTCCTTTTTCGAAGGCTGTTAAATCTGATCTTAAGGTATCAGCCAGCTCAGTTATTGAGCGTTTGATCATAGGAATAGAAAATCAGGAATATGAGATTCGCCCCGGACTTTCTGAGGAGATCTACCAGACTTATCTTCGCTCGCCCGAAGAGGCGTTATTAATGGTCAACCAAGCAACCGGAGCATAATTTTTTTTACTTTTATAAGTGTTAAAGCTGCATAAATTTTAATCAGCTTTAACACTCCAAAACATCGGTGTCATAATGAAACAGGATAAAACAAATAAATTGATCTATAAAAGTGAAAAGCTGGAAGACTTTGAAAACTTAAGACTTCTGTCCAACCACGACCCAAAGCCGCACAAGCCTTTCCGTTTGTTTAGTTCTGCCGATTGCTTATCTGGAAATCCGATTACTTACAGAAGAAGAGATTACTTTAAGGTTAGTTTATTGCGGGGTGAGTATATTGTGCATTATGGTGATGAGAGCATAAAAGTCTTTGGTTGCGCGCTCTCCTTTTTTAGTCCCTGGGTTCCTTATACCATAGAACAATTAAAGGAAGAAGAAAATGCTGGCTATATGATCTTCACTGAACTCTATTATGACACTTATTTTAATCAAGGGATTAGGCACACCCCCTTATTCAATAACGAATCCAAACCCCTTTTTTTGCTTGATACAAAACAGGAAGAAGAAGTAAAGTCTATCTTCTCGAAAATTGAACGACAGGAACGATCTGATTATTCATTAAAAGATGATCTAATCAGGAATTACCTCAACGAACTAATGCATTATGCAAACACTTTGCAGGTGGCTACGGAAAGGCATCATGCCCTCTCTTCAAAAGAGCGATTATACAAAGTATTTAACGAATTGTTAGATCGACAGTTTCCAGTCGAGACCGCCCGCCACAAACACCTTCGCACAGTGAGTGATTTTGCTGAAGCCCTTAATGTTCATGTAAATTATTTAAATAGAATCATAAAAGAGAAGACTGGTAAGTCTACAAGCGCGATTTTGTTTGAGCGTATTTTGAAGGAATCCATTATTCTACTGAAGCATACAAACTGGAGCGTGTCTGAAATTGCTTACAACCTAGGGTTTAAAGACGTCTCTCACTTTAACCACTTTTTTCGGAGACAAGCTCACGCTACGCCGACCTATTTCAGAAATTGATTTTAACACTTCGTAAATAAATAGATATAGTTCCTATTAGTAGGTCTTGCGTTAATCGAACTACAATTTTAAATAATCTTTATGAATGCTTAAAGAATTTACTTTTATCAAAAAACGGTAGTGGCCGTTGCAGAAGGGGTATGTTTTCTGAGACGTTTATTCATTAGATCATTTATTCAGCCATTAGGAGAACTGGTACTGATTAACTGGGTTAGCGGAAAATGCGAGTAAGTACTGCTGTAAGGTGCCCATAATGGCTTTAAAAAAAGTGCAAGAACGCTTTCTTGCTCCTTTTTTCAGGTATTTTTTCAAATTGAAGGCAATTGCCGCCATCAGCATGACTTTAGGGGCACCGGCTATACCTAATACGCCTATTTTTCTTAAACCATAGTATTGAGTCAAACTTCCCTGACATAATGTCGAATCTCATTATTCCGTGGAATAATGAGATTCGACATTATGTCTAGCTTTTCCAATATTGCCTTATGTGGTTGGTTTTCTTCTAATTCCCAGCTGCAAACTGTAGCTCCATCGATTCCTAGGATTTTTCCAAGTTGTTTTTGGCTAAGCCCATTAATATGCCTACGTGCTTTGAGTCTTCCTGAAAGAGTAGTTAAATCAACCTCAAATGGCCGGTAACCCAAAAAATTTATAATATGCGGAAAAAATTGGATTTGAGGAATGCTCCTGTTTTTTTTTTCAATTTGTAATGCAGTCTTCAGTAACTCCACAAATCCTTGCCACCTCTTTTTGAAACAGCTTGAGTTCCATTCTTTTCTTTCTTATATGATCACCAATCGATACTGGATTTTCAGGATAGGAAATAGGCATTGGTTTTCCAGTTTGGCTTTCAAAACGCAAACAAGGCAACGCATGTATGTCGAAGTGGCTACCTTACGTTGCCTTGTTCACGAAGGGTTTCTCTTTAAGCGTGGTTAATCAGACAACAATTAACAGCGCTGTTCTGTAATACAAATTATCAAAAACTCATCATCAAAAACTAAAATTTTGATTTGAATAATGGAATGAGTTTATGATAATCAACTAAAAGATAAAAGATATCCCAACGTTAATGGGGATAGGTTTGATTTTTTAAAGTGTATTAGTATTAGGTCCAGCTTAATTATTGAAAAACGAGGGAATAATGAGAGATGATTAGCCATTTACCTTACGTAACAGCAGGAATTTAAGGTTACTCACCGATCAATTTTTTGTGGCTTGTGCCCCAAACTTCTAATTCCGTGATAACTGACTTCAATGCGTATCCAATTTCTGTCACCTCATATTCTACACGTGGCGGTACTTCTGCATAAACAGTTCGGCTTATAATTCTATTCTCTTCGAGCTTACGCAGTTGTAAGGTCAACATCCTTTCAGTAATACCGGGTAATTTCTTCTTTAGTTCTCCAAATCTAAGTTTACCACTTAATAACCACGAACATATTACCAATGTCCATTGCCCGCCGATGATATTTGAGGCATATGCTTCCGAACATTCATCGCTCAGCGCAAGTTTATTTGAGAAGTTGGTTGATGATTGCTTGATCTCGCTCATTACTTACAATATTTATAGTACCTAACAATTGGCATGCAATATACAAAAGTTTATATACAACCTTAACTTTGTCCTAAATAAGCTTAATCATTGAAATATGAAAACTTTAATAATTGTGGAGCTCTACTTAGTATGTGATAAAACGTCCCTGAAGGCAACATAGGTATTAGTGTAAGATCATATTTGGCATTCATCGATGAGTTGTGAGTGATTTCACCCTTAAAATGAATTGCAAAATGTAATTTATATAATTTGAAAATTTTAATATGGAAACACATACAAAACGAATCTTAATTGTGGGCGGTTATGGAATGGTTGGAAGTAACATCGCCAGACTAATCAGACAAGCTGATAAGCATATCGAACTTATTCTTGCTGGTAGAAATCCGCAAAATGGAATATCTTTAGCTAAGGAATTAAATCATTCAGAAACAGCCTATATCAATCTCGAAGAAGGCTTCAATCTGAGTGAATTTAAGAAAATTGACCTGATTATATCAGCGGTGGATGACCACAGTAATATATTAAGGGAAACTGCTATCTTAAATGGTATTGCATGTATTGCTGTAAGCGAATTAGCGGATCAAATTTCTCCAACAGCATTTTTGGGCCTTCACAAAACGATTGTTGCGCCTATTGTATACGCAGGTCATTGGCAAGCGGGACTATTAACCCTTATGGTCAAGCAACAAGCGGACAAGTTCAGTCAGATAGAAACTATCGAACTTGCAGGGTTATATGACCCAAAGGACAGCGTAGGTCCGCTAGTTGCAAACGAAGTTAGTGGTTTTGTTGGTGAGGCGCTTATTCGCAAAGGGGGAAATTGGCTGTCATTACAAGCAAAAGAAAACCCTAGAACTATTGATCTGCACAATCATTTATCAGCAATAGGTTATCCGATCAGTACGCTGGATGTTCCTAGTATCGCCGCTTTTACGAGTGCGAAAAATATTCGGTTCGACTTTATTATCGGGAAGTCTATAGGGACTAGTAAGGGTATGGATGCTTCCCATGATTTATACATTACTATTGATGGCACTCTACTATCCGGCGAAAAAAGAAAACTAAGTACGATCGTATCCGGCCCAAAAGGAAATTCCCATCTCACAGCTGTGGGTGTATATTTAATCACCGAAAAGTTATTGGGCCTCAATGGACAATCTGAACAAAAGATTGGGGGTTTGTATCTTCCAGAAACTATTATCTCCACTCATGATATCAGCAAGCGATTAAAAGAATTTGGAATCGAAATAATTGAAGAAACCCTGGAAAGTTTGTAGAACTTAATCATTAAAATAATAACGTGAAAAAACTAACATTAACAACATCCATTTTACTGTCAGTTGGTTTCGAAATCATAGCACAACCGATAAGTTACCTTCCTAATCAAAACACATTTCAGCCTGTTATAAATCCTCAAAAGATGAGGAACTGGGATGACGAAATACGAACCATTGATCTTTATAACTCCAATGTTGGGAAGGTAATTTATAACGTAGATCACTTACCAATAGAATTATATGCAAGCACATCAGATTCAAGCAAAGCTGAATCGATTCACATTAAAAAACGAATAAAAATGAAAAACGCAACAATATTACACCAAGCCAACGAATTCGTTAAAAAGGGAAACTATGAAAGTTTTCTAGTCTACTGTACACAGGATACCAAATGGGTTTTTGTAGGCGAACGTATCCTTGAGGGTAGAGATAAAGTACGAGCGTATATGAAAGAATTCTATTTGGAACCGCCCGTATTTACCGTCGAAAAGACCATTGAAGAAGGTAACTATGTAACAGTGACAGGTGAAATCACCCTGAAGGCTGCAAATGGAACCTATAACCACTATGATTATTGCGATGTCTGGCGCTTTGAAAATGGGAAAATTGCAGAACTGAAAGCTTTTGTTATAGAGAAGAAATCCTAACAATTGAATCGTTAAATGAAACTGATATTGGTGATTAAGCCAGTTAGGGTTGCTAAAGCCAACATCAGTTTCAATAACACTTTTTAATAAATACACACAATTGTATTAGATTTATCGTTATTACCAAAAGTTTATCATAGGCTACACTTAATGGTATTAAAAAAGGTATTCACGTTTTGTAAAGGTGAATCTTCTCACATGCCTTATTAACTGTCATCTAAACGAACCTGAGTTTCTAATACATTATTGATAAAAATAGATAAGTTTGTGGTGCCAAGATTATATATTATCAAGTGTTTGCTACTTTAAAAAAAATGAATTGAAAAACATGATCCGATTCATAGCCTATTTCCAAAAACTGAATCTCGTAAAGCTCGGTAACTTCAATACAAATATTTTTCAACGACTCTCCTGATGAAACATTAAGAGCACCTCGTCGATATTTCAGTGGAAATACCAAGTGGTAAAGTAAGAGCGTCTTATTGTGACGTTTATAAATATGCTCATCCATACAACGAAAGTATTTGAAAACTCTTCGTTTTCAAATACTTTCCGCTCTGACCCCGAGGCAAGCCTCGAGGTATTCTACGAATAATGATAATGGTTACAACATTGTATTTAGCTTTACTGTAACCCTTCCTGAAAATCGAACTGTATAAGATGCGAAAATTCGTGACTTTGACCTCCCTACCAAAAAAAACAGACCGCTGAAAATTAGAAAAAATAGGGGCAGTTATCTGTGTGGTTTATTAAAGTTATTCTCTGTAATTTTGACTAGATGAAATTACTTCAGCATGGGTGAAATAGAAAAACCGAGTACTCTTTTTAAGCAAATTACTGAAATTGTAACTCATGCAAAGCAAAAGGCATATCAGAGTAGCAATGCCATTTTATTAGAAATGTACTGGCAAATTGGACATCTTATTGTTGAAGATGAGCAGGATGGTAATGCTAAGGCTGCATATGGAAAAGCTGTATTAAAAAACTTGGCTCAACTGCTTACACTGGAATTTGGAAAAGGTTTTGATGAAAGTAACTTAAGAAATATTCGACAGTTTTATTTAGCCTTTCCAAAACGTGACGCAGTGCGTCACGAATTAAGTTGGACGCATTATAGAATTATAAGTCGTTTAGAAACAGAAACTCTGAGAAATCAATATGTGATGTATGCAGTTGAAGCAGGTTGGAATACACGTACCTTACAACGCAATATCGCATCACAGTATATTGGTCGGGTATTAGATACGAGTAGGCAAGAAGCTCCTAGAGCTGAACAATTAATAAAAGATCCTTATATATTTGAATTTTTGGGCTTGCCTATAGATGTAAAGACATCAGAAAATAAAATAGAAACAGCATTGATTAATCACCTACAGCAATTTTTAATGGAATTGGGAAAGGGGTTTGCTTTTGTAGCAAGACAACAACATATTGTTACTGATACTTCTGACTTTTTTATTGATTTGGTTTTTTACAACTATTACTTGAAGTGCTTTGTGCTGATTGATCTGAAAACTGATGAACTAACTCATGGTGCAATTGGACAGATGGATATGTATGTCAGGATGTATAATGATTTGAAGAAAGGTGAGGATGACAATCCAACCATTGGCATGATACTTTGCACAGAGAAAGATGAAACAATTGTTAAATATTCCATTCTAGCAGAAA
The DNA here is from genome assembly GCA_014302835.1 of Pedobacter sp. PAMC26386. Taxonomy (GTDB): domain Bacteria; phylum Bacteroidota; class Bacteroidia; order Sphingobacteriales; family Sphingobacteriaceae; genus Pedobacter. The sequence goes on along the minus strand of CP060294.1, from coordinate 2,614,470 downwards.
ATGAAAAATTATTTGCAAGTAAGTATCGTTTATACCTGCCGAATGAAGATGAGCTGAAAGAATTAATAGAACAAGATAGAATAAGATTTGACCTTGATAATGATATAGAAAGATAGGTCTGGATTTTTGGGATCAGTGCATTATGTCCGAATTATAAAAAATGAATTAGCTTTTTTGCATTAATGATAGTCAATATTTCATCGGATTGATTTTCTCTCCATAAAAACTCGCTTCTATTTTTAGCAAAAATAGAAACGAGTTTTCCACAACAAGCGTAGTCTTTTACATGACAAATGTCTGTTTCTTATTTGTTTCTTTATTGTTTTAATGCGTTGAATTACAGGTGTTTGTGTTTGTTGTGTCGGGAAATAGCTCTGTGTAATTACGCATAATTAAGTTGAATAATGAATAGTAATCGTCTAATCATTAACAGGTTATGTATGTTTGTTTTGTCCGGATTCTTAGGTAGTTGTCACAGTTTTTTGCGCATTTGTTCCTTAAGCGCAGTGTTTCACCCTTAATTCTCCTTAATCACCCTAAAAAAGGAGAGATAACTACCGATGATTTAAGCGGGAAAAAGGTGCCAGTGGGATAATAAGAAGGAACAAAAACCACCAAAACGAGGCTCTGTAGCCCAAGGTTTAATAGTTTGTTCTAGGTCTTACAAAGTAAAACCTACTCTGTAAACCTGTTTTTTATACGCACCTGGTGACATCCCTGTTAGTTTTTTGAATGATTTCGAAAAGTAGGAAAGATTATCAAAACCAGTTTGGGCGGCAATTTCTGATGCGGTAAACCGGCTTGTAGCTAATAAATATTGTGCCCGCTCTATCCGTTTTCCAAGTATATAGGTAACTGGGCGTTCTCCTGTGAAAGTTTTGAATAGACGGGAGAAGTAATCTGGATGCTGATTTACACGGGATGCAAGCGCTTTTACAGATAGTTCCTGGTGTAAATTAACCAAGATGTAGCTTACCGTTTCAGCTATCTTAACGGGAGTTTGATGAGCCTCTTGTCTTAGATGTAATTGGGAATATAGTAATCGGCCAACCAATTGAAGCAATATTCCCTGTGTTTGCAGATAACAAGCTAAACTCTGGCGGTTATTTAATTCCTGGTACTCTTTGTAAAAAATATTTTTTTCGTAGACTTTAGGATCATCAGAACGATTGATCCCACGACCGGGATTAATTTCGAGTAACCGCTTAAAAAGATCAATGTCTGCCGTTGTAGCTTTGATCTTTGAAACTATTCGGCTTCGCGCAAAAAGTGAAGTCCCATCTACTGATTCCTCAAAAAACTGAACGAAATATTGACTTAAATAGTTGTTGCATTGTAGGTTGCATAAAGTGAAACTGGGGATGATGTAAAGATAGCCAGGTTCGAGCTGCAAAGAATGCAATTGATCGGATATCTCGCCCGAACCACCGTCGATATAATATATGCGGTAATATGGACTAATTACATTCCGGTAATTCCATTTGGAGGAAAGTTTTACGTAATCTACGTTAAGCAAGGAAAAAGTATTCTGTAAGACTCTTTTAATCATTTTTTGAAATGTCGGATTTTTACAATAAATAGTCTGTTTTATTCAAATTTAGATCGGATGAGATATCTATTTTTGGTAATAATAACCAAATATTTAATCATATGAAAACGAGAGCTCCTCTGCGTTCTGCAGTTCATATTTCTGATATATCATGCAATAAATCCGATATGAAAAAAAAAGTAATTGCAATTATTGCGACATTTTCTATGTTGGTGAGTGTCCAGGCACAGCAAAAGGAAAGTACGGTTGAACCGGGGAAATTTACGCCCAATGATGAATCTTTAAAAAAGTATCAATATCCTGACTGGTTCCGGGATGCGAAATTTGGTATCTGGTCACATTGGGGTCCGCAGGCTGTTCCCAGACAGGGCGATTGGTATGCCAGGAATATGTATATACAGGGGAGTGATCAAAATAAATATCATGTAGCACATTATGGAACACCATCCAAGTTTGGGTATAAAGAGATTATTCCATTATGGAAAGCAGAAAAATGGAATCCAGAACAGTTGATGGCTCTTTATAAGAAAGCCGGGGCAAAATATTTTGTAAGTATGGGCTCACATCATGATATGTTCTTTTTATGGAATTCTAAAATCCATAAGTGGAACTCGGTAAATATGGGGCCACATAAAGATGTTGTTGGTTTATGGCAGGCGGCGGCAAAAAAAGAGGGCCTTCGCTTCGGAGTTTCTGAGCATTTGGCTGCTAGTTTCAACTGGTTTCAACCTAGCCATGGGGCCGATAAAACAGGACAATTTGCTGGTGTTCCTTATGATGGACAGGATCCTCAATATTCAGACCTTTATCATCTGCCTGCCGACTCAAGCAACGTTAAGGAATGGATCACAAACAATACAGGGTGGTATAAACAGTGGTTGGAAAATGTTACCGAACTGATCGATAATTATCACCCTGATCTGCTTTATTCAGATAGTCACCTTCCTTTTGGTGATGTTGGACGTACAATGGTGGCCCATTACTACAATGAGGATATAGCTAAAAACAATGGTAAACTGGAAGCTGTATATACCCCGAAGGAGCCATCTGAGGGGAAATGGGCTCAGGATGTAGAACGTGGGGTTTTGGATACGATCAGCCCGTTTCCATGGCAAACTGACACCTCTATAGGAGACTGGTATTACAGAACGGGACAGAGGTACAAAAGTGCAAATGAAATTGCGCAGCTTTTGGTAGATATTGTGAGTAAAAATGGTAATCTGTTAATCAATGTGGTGCAGACTCCTGAAGGTGATCTGGAACCGGATGTGATAAAAATTGTAACACAAATAGGAGAGTGGACCAAATTGAATGGAGAAGGGATTTATGCTACAAGACCCTGGAAAATATATGGCGAAGGACCTTCTACCATTAAATCAAACCAGAAAAAAGGCGACTTCGGCGGGTTATCTGATACGGGTGCCTATCAGTCAGGAGATATCCGGTACACCACTAAGGGAAATGATCTTTTTGCATTTTGTCTCAGCACTCCTCAGGGAGATATTGAAATGCATTTACTGGGACGGAAATCGAAATACTTAGATAAACCCATAAGCGCTGTTACGCTGCTTGGCAGTAAGCAAAAGTTGAATTGGGAGCAGCATGACGGTTCGCTGATTATAAAAAAAATTACAAATGCCCCAGCCTCGCAGGTAACTGGATTTAAAATAGAACTTAAAAAATAAGGACTTATACGCTGATAACTTTATAAAATATGAAGAGAGATTGTCTCGCCCTGGACCTGGTAGATGATCAAAAACTAATTGCAGAATATGAAGATTATCATGTTAACGTTTGGCCAGAGATTAAATTGAGTATCATTGAATCCGGGATCCTGGGGATGGAAATATATCGGATCTCTAACCGGTTATTTATGATTATGGAAACCCGTGATGATTTTAGTTTTGAAAAAAAAGCACTTATGGATACTTCCAATCCATCAGTAGAAGAATGGGAAGAATTGATGTGGAAATATCAGCAGGCATTGCCTCTTGCAAAACCCGGAGAAAAGTGGTTGCTGATGAAAAATATCTTCCAGCTAAATGCTTTAGGATGATGGATATATTGAATAAAGATAGTTATGATGTGCAACTGGTGCATGAGCTGCCTCCAGTTATTTTTGGAACCAGTAGCCTGGGAAACCTTTATCATGCCATTGATTATGCGGTTAAGCTGGACATTGTAAATGAATGTGTGACATCAGCTGATCCTATTGCATTTTTTGATACTGCAGGCAAGTATGGGGCCGGGCTCGCGCTCGAATCCTTAGGCCAGTGTTTAACTGATTTAAATGTTGATCCACAGCAAGTCATGATCAGTAATAAACTGGGCTGGTACAGAACAGAACTTTTAACTCCCCAACCCACTTTTGAAGTTGATATTTGGAAAGATATCCAACATGAGGCTGTACAGATGATCAGTTATGATGGCATATTAAAGTGTTTTGAACAGGGCAACAGCCTGCTTGGCAACTACCGGGCACAAGCCGTATCTATACACGATCCGGACGAATATTTGTCAGCTAGCTACGACAAATCAGATTTTGAGGCTCGGTATCAGCATATCCTTGATGCTTACAGGGCATTAGGAGAGCTAAAGTCTGCTGGTTTGGTAGCCTCAGTTGGGGTAGGTGCAAAGGATTGGAAAGTAATCCAGCGAATCGCATCCGATATTAATCTTGACTGGATAATGATTGCCAACAGCTTAACCATAAAGTCGCATCCGCAAGAGCTGGTAGCATTTATAGATGATCTGGATCAAAAAAATATCAATGTTATTAATTCGGCAATATTCAACGGAGGCTTTTTGACTGGTGGTGATTTTTATAATTATCGGGCAGTGGATGCCAATAGTACTTCAGGAAAAGCGCTGTTGGATTGGAGAAGAAAATTTTTTGCGGTGTGTGACCGTTTTAATATCCTTCCTGCCGAAGCCTGTTTCAATTTCTCTTTTCATTTCGCAGGAGTGAAAAGTATAGCCTTGAATACCTCTAGACCAGAAAAGGTATCCGCGAATGTTGCGCTGGCCCAGAAAGAAATACCTATCGAATTTTGGGAGGAAATGCAAGACCAGGGACTGATCGAAATTTTAAATTGAATATGAAAGCATTAATATGTAAAACGCCGGGCGAATTTAGCTATATAAATAAAGATATTCCATCAGCCAGAGAGAATATGGTTCTGCTCAAGATGAAAAGATTGGGTATTTGTGGTACCGATTATCATGCCTTTGAAGGAACGCAGCCATTTTTTGAATATCCAAGAATTCTAGGACATGAAATTGCGGCAGAAGTTGTGAAGTCTGATGACGGATGCGAATTTAAACCGGGAGATTTTGTTACCATAAGCCCCTATTTTTCATGCGGAACCTGTATTGCATGCCGTAGTGGTAAGACAAACTGTTGCGTTAGTATAAAAGTTTTTGGTGTTCATATTGATGGTGCCATGCAGGAATATATTTCTGTTCCTGCATCGGCGGTGGTTGCCGGGAAGGGACTCACATTAGATGAATTAGCACTGGTTGAACCACTGGCCATTAGTGCACATGGTGTTGGATTGGCACAGATTAAAAAGGGAGATACAGTACTTGTACTTGGTGCAGGACCAATTGGCCTTGGTGCTATGGCATTTTCAAGAATTAACGGCGGTGAAGTTATTGTTATTGATGTAAACGATAACAGATTAGCTTTTTGCAGGGATCAGTTTGATGTGAAATATACCATTAATCCGCTAAAAGCCGATCCATTGGAGCAGATAAAAGAAATTACCGGGGGAGACATGGTTAAAGTTGTGATTGATTGTACTGGAAACTTAAATGCAATTAATGATGCTTTCCGGTTTTTGGCTCATAGTGGAAAATTTATTATGATAGGACTTCAGAAAGGTGTCATTCAGATTTTACATCCAGAGTTTCATAAAAGAGAAGCTATGCTGATGAGCAGTAGAAATGCCTTGCCAGTAGATTTTGAAAATGTGATCGATTGTATCAGTAAAAATCTTATTAAACCATTAGAACTTGTTACACATTATGTCCCTTTTGATCAGGTTAAGGGAAAATTTGATCAGTTGCTCCATGCAAAGGAGTCACTAATAAAGGCATTAATCTGTTTTGATGAGTAAAAAATAATCTTCGGATAAAGGAGATGCAATACTGCAAAAAAATAACATTTTAGTTCAAAAGTAATTTTTATAGTTAACCGTAGAACTGATTACGTGCCCCTGTCGTTTGGGCAGAATAAAAAACACATAAATTCCGAATATAAATTTTATTACCATGTTCAAAAGAAATCTAATTCAAACACTCTCGCTGTTCCTGTTTTTTACTGGAAATTATCAGCTGCTGATGGCGCAGCAAACTACTATAACTCTTAGAGCAGATAAACCCTCTGGTCAAATTAGTAAACACATTTACGGACATTTTGCAGAACATTTGGGCCGCTGTATTTATGATGGATTTTATGTAGGTGAGAACTCCAGTATTCCCAATACAGCAGGGGTAAGGAATGATATTATTGCAGCGTTAAAAAATCTGAATATTCCTAATCTAAGGTGGCCGGGAGGGTGTTTTGCAGACCGTTATCACTGGAAGGATGGAATAGGGCCTAAGGATAAGCGACCATCAGTCGTGAATACAATGTGGGGAGGTGTAACTGAGGATAATAGTTTTGGAACTCATGATTTTCTCAATATGTGTAAACTATTGGGTACTGAACCTTATCTGGCTGGAAATACAGGAAGTGGTACAGTGCAGGAATTATCTGATTGGGTACAGTATGTAAACTTTGAAGGTAAGAGCCCGATGTCTGACTTGCGCGTAAAGAATGGCCAGGAAAAACCCTGGGATGTTAAATTCTGGGGAGTAGGTAATGAAGCCTGGGGTTGTGGTGGCAATATGACGCCAGAATATTATGTTGGGGAATACCGCAAATATGCAACATTTATGGAAGGCCATAACTTATTTAAAATTGCTTCAGGGGCTAATGTTGATGATTATCATTGGACAGAGACACTCATGAAAGGAATACCTCTGAATATGATGAATGGTATTGCATTACATCATTATTCATTTCCGGCCTGGGATAAAAAAGGTCCGGCAACCGGATTTACTGAACAGCAGTATTTTGAGACCATGAAAACAGCTTTACGTATGGATGAACTCATCACAAAACATACAGCAATCATGGACAAATATGATCCTGGTAAAAAAGTAGGTCTGGTCGTTGATGAATGGGGTGGATGGTTTGATGTGGAAACAGGAACAAATCCAGGATTTTTATATCAGCAGAATACCATGAGGGATGCAATGATTGCTGGTACTACACTAAACATTTTTAACAACCATAGTGATCGTGTTAAAATCGCCAATTTAGCACAATGTGTAAATGTATTGCAGGCAGTTATTTTGACAAATAAAGAAAAAATGCTGCTTTCTCCTACCTACCATGTAATGGAAATGTATAAAGTACATCAGAATGCAACCTTAATTCCAGTAGAAGTGAAAACTGATGATTATATTTTTGGAAATGACAAATTGCCGTCGGTTTCTGTGTCGGCCTCAAAAGATGCAATGGGATTAACTCACGTTTCTGTAGTAAACATCAATAAAAGTAAAGATGAGATGATTGAAATTGATATTACCGGACAACAATATAATTCCGTTTCTGGAAGGATTTTAACTTCTCCTGGAATAGATGATCATAACACCTTTGAGAACCCGGCTTACGTTAAGCCAGTTGTTTTTAATGGAGCGGTTTTGAAGGGAGGAAAATTGAAAATTAAACTTCCACCATTTTCAATTGCTGTTTTGGAATTGAAGTAAAACAAGACTATATCGATCACCAAAACAAACTAATGAATTTTTTTTTATTAGTTTATTCTTATCTCTCTTTCTCTCCAATACTTTTTGTTCGGCGCAAATAAAGGTATGCCCTGATAACAAGTGACTTACTTATACATGAGAAAAATTGATAGCTATTAAAAAAGCCGGCTATTTTTCAAATAGCCGGCTTTGTAGATTTCCCATGGACTTATTCGCCAAAGTTTTTCATCTCAGTTAAGTTAGGAACGTAGATTAAATAGTCATTGCCTTTGATAATTCTTTCCAGCCCTATATCGTCTATTTTTAATTTCTTTTTTAAAATGGCTTCCTGTAAAGGTCTTAAATCGTAACTATACCACTGGTCATCTTTTATCACTGTTAAAAATGGTTTATATTGCTCTAAATTTGCCAGTGTCTTACCTTCATCTTTTCCCATGATCATCAGGTGTAATGATTTCCTGTAATGTCCATCTTCAATATTGGAAATCAGGTTGCCGATATCATATACTTGCAATAAGCTCTCGCCTTTAGGGGTATGGCCCGCACCAAATTTGAAAAGATTCTTTTTGTTCTCCCATTCAGGCAGTTTTTGAAGCACTAAGTGTTTTAATAATTGAACCCTTAATTTGTGTTTTCGATTTAAATATAATTCCCTGCTTGATTTTAGCGCTTCCAGCTGCTCTTTTTCATTAGCGGATAAATTTAGGGCAGCCAATGTGTTTAGTTTTGTTAAAAAATCTTCCGTCAATAAATAGAATTCGGTGTCTTTTTTCCGGTCAAAAGCCTTGGAATCATCCATCATTTGTTTATAAATCTCCTTTGCTTTAGCATTTTTGGAGTGTTTACTCAATTCAGAAATGATGACCCGATCCGAGAATATATTGATTTGCTCAATTCCGTAAGGTTTTATATGGTGCTTAAGGGTATTTTTGAAAAAATCAAATTCTACCTCCTGACTTAAAAATGAAAAATTAGAATTGTGACCATAGTCAGCGATGAATTGCTTTAGTGCTGGAGGAGATAAGGTGTTGATTTTTTCTTCTAATATTTTTACGAGATACGGATCCACTTCCAGGAAATAGTTGTCAAAATTAATGCTGTTGATGGTGGCGTTCATAAAGTAAGGAATTTCATTTCGAAAATGATATTCACCAACTACAACAGAATTACTGTTGGTCATTTGCTCCTGTAAGGTCGTCCAGCCTTTACCTGTAAAAGAATTATTATTGTCTTTTTGAAAAGTAGTATAGTTTTTTTGGATTAAACTATCTAATAGTGTGTTTTGTGCGTAACTGAAATTTGCAATAAATAAGGATAGAAAGAGTAGTTTGGTTTTCTTCATTTGGTTTTTTTAATAAAGATATAATTAAACAGTAAAATAAAATATATCTTTTAGGATACATTTCTTAATGTCTTGTAAATGAAAAGAATCCACATCCTAAGCTCTGCTATTCCATCTCAGAGACTTAAGAGGCGCTTAATTTTTCTGAGAGAGCGTTGGTGGGATCTTCCGAAACGTAATAATATCCCTAAACATCGAGACGGCAAGTTTAGCTATGTTTTGAAGTCTGATTTAAATAAATTTTATAACCAAAACGATTAAGTTACGGCTAAATTGAATACCTCCGCTCATGCGCTTAAATATGAGTAATGATTAAAAAGAGTTAGGACTGATTATAATGGTTTTGAGTTTAATGGTTCTCCAAAATTTGTTGTACAAAATTAATCCATTTGTATTGAGGGATACTTTTGTCAATATAATAATCTGGTTGTAATCCAACGTTATCTATCATGAAATCTGGAATTCTAAAACTTTCGGATAGGGAATATCCTAATTCAAATTCTTTACAGGGAGACATAACAAATGCCATATTAGAGATATCCAAAGCACCAAAAGTATTAGCACCAAATAGTTTTACCTTTTTACTCTGTTTGGCTTCTAGTAAAAATTGTTCGGCAATGCTTGCATTATTTTCATTGATCATGATGGCGACATTACTCGGGTAGGGGATGATTTTTTTATAAGAAGCATCTGCGCCACCGCCATTATTTCTAATATCAATTATAAGATTGGGTGTAGAAGTAATCAAAGCGTCATTGGCTTGCATTATGCTGTCAATCTTTTTTCTTTGTGAAAGATTAAAATCAGGAACACGTAGATAAAGAGTTGTAGGCGATATGTTTTGTATATAGGAGACCTTGGTATTTAAATATGCGACATAATCCTTTATTTCCTAACGTTCTTCATATTTTTGGCTCACTCTTTTCATATTCAAATAGCCAGGATACTTTTGAAGGGATATTTTCTTTTGACAGAAATAATACGAAGGTGGTTTTTGAATCAGAACTAGAATCGCAAGGTCTTTCTGAAACTATGATATTTACTCGTGCTACCCGTATGATGGAACAAAAGCTTTTGAAGAAATGAGAAAAGCCATAGGTACTGTATGAGTCATATTCAAAAACACTGGTTATATAACCACAGTACCTAAGACATCTCTGTTGCCCATTAAGTGGAATTATTTATTCCATTCAATATTATTTTCCGCCCATTGTTTTGCAGACGTAGTTTCAATCGAATTTTGAAAGCTGAAAGTTTTCTGAAGCTCCCAGGATACACCACGGCCATCTCCAAAAATAGATCTGTATTTTTTTACAAAATTTGTCGGGTCATTTTTTAAATCATTTTTCAACTCGTCAACATCAGAGACCGTACGCTCAAATTTCTCTCCCGATAATGAATCTATTACATCAGCAAATTGTCCATAAGTAATGGTATCCCCACTGATATAAACTATAGTATTTTTTATTTGTGGTTCTGCAAAAAAGATTGCTGCAGTCAGATTGCCGATGTCCTCTGGTGTGGTAACGGTTACGGTAGTATCTGGACTACCCAATGCATTTACGGTTTTTTTATCAAAATCTACCAAACCAAACGATTTTTCGAAGAGATAGCTGGTAAACATACCTGTTGAAATAATGACCCATTCTGTATTGTTCTGTGATCTGAGAAGCTTACGTACGTCGAGCTGTTCATCGAATAAGTCTTGTGCACTACCACGACCAATAACCTCAAAGTCTACACCAAATTGCCATGGGAAGTAACGCTTTACTCCAGCATCAAGTACTGCAGTGGCAAGTTTTAATTGAAATCCGCCTGCTCCACTACCATATCCAGTACATGAAATGACAACATCAAAGTTTTTGAAAATAGATATCAAATCTGAAGATGGGGCGGAGAGATCAGCGGCGAGTAAAGATGCTCCGAGTGACCTGATTTCATCGACATTTCTTTTTTTTTCTTCATCGTCGGATTCGATTGTTGTACCACGAAGCAATACGGTGACTTTGACATTATTACGTTTTTTTGACTCTTGCGCTATATTGCGGATTACGGGCATGCCCAGTTCTCCAGCTCCTAAAATTAGGATTGATTTATTTTCCATATCCATTAAATATATTTTCCAAAATGACGTTCTTTGTATAATTAGTTGCACTAACGGCGTTTTTGTTTGGACAAATTTAGAATAGCTATATCTCAGGAAAGATAAGGCACCTTTTGGTTTGTAAGTTACCTGCAGGTTAGTTTATTGATTATAAGTTTATTAAATTTTCACAGGAATTTTTATTTTACATTACAAATACTTATCAATTTTTTATTGACCAGCTATATTATGATGAAATTGGGTAATGGACTGTCGCTTAGATTTTTTGCGCCCACAATCTACAGATTGATTTCCGTTAATATGACTTGTTGATTTGATATAGATAGGGCTGGATGTCAGATACATTATAAAAATAAAGACATGGAAAAACTTGTTACCGATGAGAAGCTTGTAAAAGCCTGGGACGATATCTGTAAGGTTTTAAACAAAGATCATGATAATGTGAAAAGTGACATATTAAACCATGTTGGAAATAAATGGTCATTATTTATCATACATGCCTTGGGTATCGATGGGCATATGAGATTCTCTGCATTACAAAACCACATCAATGGTATCAGTCAGAAAATGTTAACTAAATGTCTCCGTGAATTGGAGCGGGATGGGTTAGTATCCAGAAGTGTTTATCCTGAAGTACCTCCAAGAGTTGAATATGCATTAACCAATCTCGGTATTGGTTTATTGGAACAGGTAACCCCACTTTGGTTATGGATTGCCAATAACATTGTTCAATTTAAAGATTCCAGAGCAAGTTATACACATACTACTCCTGTTGAACCATAACATATTTCGCTAAGCGGCTAATTACAAGGTAAGTCATCAACAAGGTATTTCAGGATGTAAAAGTAAAGATTCAATGTTAGGCCATTATCTTTTTGTCTGTCGGAGCCAAATCATCAAATGATATATTATGCCCTGTTCTTCTTGTAATCACTTGGTTTACATCCATATTTTGCTTTAAACACTGTTGAGAAGTAGTTTGGAGTAGAAAATCCAACCATATAAGTGATCTCTGAAATGGAATAATTCTCATTAATTAAAAGATATTGAGCCTTCTTTAGCCTGCGATTTAAGATGTAATCAGTAATGTTGCAGTCCAGTAAGACCTTTACTTTTCGATAAAGTTGCACTCTGGATACACCAATAGCCCTTGCAAGATCATCTACACTGAAATTTTCATTTCCAAGATTCTGTTCCACAATACCAGAAAAGTCATTGATAAACTTCTTATCAAGTGTTTTAGAAATAGGAAGTTTAGCAGAAGAGCTGATGTCACTGGTGTAATGTGCCTTTAATAGCACCCGGTTTTTGAGCAGGCTGTTCACACAAGCCAGTAGATAATCAAAATTAAAGGGCTTGACAACATAAGCATCTGCCATACTTTCTATTCCCTGTATTTGTTGTTCTACACTACTTTTAGCCGTCAATAAAATGATTGGAATATGAGAAGTTCTGACATCAGATTTAAGTTTGTTAGTTAATTCAGTACCTGGCATTCCTGGTAAAATCACATCAGAGATGATCAGATCCGGAACTTGTTCATAAGCAGCTGTTATACCACTGCTGCCGTTATTTGCAGTAAATACCTCGTATCGGTCACTAAATTTATGACTCAGGTAATTCAGTAGATCAGTATTATCTTCAATGATGAGTATCGATTGATCTTTAAATGGGCTGAAAGAATCTTTTGTTTGTATTTCTACCGGTTCATCAAGGTCTGTTGTATAGATCCTGGCCTGTTCATAAAGCTCTTCTTTATCCAGAGCCTCTTTCTTTTTCTCCAGTTCAGTAAAGTGCGTTTCGCCGATAAGAAGTTTTAAAGAAAAAGTAGTGCCCTGCCATTTTTGGCTGTGTACCTCAATATCTCCATGGTGCAGGTGCATTAGTTCTTTGGAAAGGGATAATCCTAGTCCCGAACCTTTTGCTGCATTGATCCCGGATTGATAGAAACGCTCAAACACATGATCCTCTTCTTCAGCAGTCATTCCACTTCCGTTGTCTTTTACGTCTACATATACATTTTGATCCTCTTTTCTTATGGAAATATGAATCATCCCATTTGTACTGGTAAATTTTAATGCGTTTGACAGCAGATTGAAAATTACTTTATCCAGCATATTCGCATCAAACCAGATGATTAAATTCTGTTCTTTAGTGATCAGACGAAGATCAATATTGCGTTTTTTCGCATTGTGCTGAAAACTTTCCAGAATATCCGTGATAAACTCTATCAGGTTATTCGGAGACGCATTGATCTTCATTTTATCATGCTCAATCTTTCGATATTCAATCAATTGGTTAATTAGTCTCAGCAATCTGAATACATTTTTATGAATCAGTTTCAGATTCTTTCCGGCTGTTACTTTTAATTTCTCATTTTGCAGCAGGTCTTCGAGGGGGGAAAGAATAAGAGTCAATGGCGTCCGGAATTCGTGTGACATATTAGTAAAGAAATTGAGCTTGGCCTCAGTTGCAATTTCCGCTTTGGCCGACATTTCAATCAGCTGGTTACGTTGCTTTAATATTTCCTGGTTGTTTGCTTCCAGGTTCTTATTGCTCTTGCGGTTTTCCAGTAAAAAGTAAAAAGCAAGGCCACCAAATACCACGGCCAGTACAAGTGTGATGACTGTAACGTTTAACACAGTTTGCTGGTTATTAAACAAAGATTTTTGTTCTTCCAGTAAATTTTGCTGCCGTTCAATGTCTTTTTGCTGACTGCTGATCTTATTCCATTGTAATTTCATCAGCTGCACATTAGTAGCGTCAATTACCAAAGATTGCAGGATATTCTCCTTCGAAAAAGCTTCTTTATTCAAGATCTTAAAGGCAGTCTGAATAGCTTCTTTACCGCCAGTAGGATAGAGTACACTAGCATCAAGAACCTGGTTGGCTACCATTTCAAGACCACCGCCAGTACCAGGTAATGCGTCTATACCTATAATTCTGATAGAGCGGGTTGATTTTAGCTGATTTAAGACCTCCCTTGCTCCGGATGCCATCATATCATTATGTGCAAAAATAACATCAGTATGAGTTAAAACTGAGCCAGCTTTTAGTAACTGTTTCTTTGCATTTTCTTTCAGCCAGTCGCCGTAAATTTCGGTTTTGATTTGTAAGTCAGGATATTTTTTTAACCCATCCATGAAGCCTTTCTGTCTTTCAATCGTAGGAGAAGAGCCGGGAAGCCCCATGATTTCTAAGAGATTACCTTTACCTTTGAGCATTGTCCCAGCGTATTCGCCAGCCATTTTACCTATTTGGTAGTTGTCTGCGCCGACATATGCTGTATAAGAACCAGAAGAGATTTTACGATCAATAACAATTACCGGTATACCCTTATTATAGATTTGGTCTACAATGGGAGTGAGCGGGTTTGCTTCATTGGGTGAGATAATAAGCATATCAACGCCTTGTTCCAGCATTTGCTTAACCTGAGCAATTTGTTTTTTACTGTTATTGTTGGCATCAGTATAGATCAATTTTGCCCCAGGATGCAATGATAATTCCATTTTCATCTCTTCGAGCATAGTTTTACGCCATAGATCAGAACCCACACATTGTGAAAAGCCAATTATGTATACAGGATCTTGTTTTTTTTCACTGCAACCCAGTATAATACCGCTGAACAGGAATAATAAGATAAACTTGAGATAAGAGGAAAAAGACATATACAGGTGGGCTAACCTTTTGATCTCAATAAATATGTTTGGTATCAAAGATTGGCTATTTGGTAAAGATTAGTTTTTTTGTCGGGTACTATCTTTAAAGATATGAAAAAATAAAAAATTCCTTAAAATGCCTTAGGCAAATTCTTTGATCAGAAACAGATCCGTGTATCAAAATTGTAATGTTTATGTTTTAAAATTGAAAGTTTGGGCTGTTTTTATTTTTCAAATAAAAATAAGCTACTGATTTAAAGCATGTTGATGTTTTGTTCAAAATTTAATGCATTTGAAACAATAACCATGTTCTTCAAGAGCCAATAGCTCTACTTTGCAATCCTTAACCAATATATAAACCCCTGTATGAAAAAACATTCTGTAATGGTCTGGTCCATGGTCGTGGCCCTTGGTGGCTTTTTATTTGGATTCGATACCGCAGTAATCTCTGGTGCTGAAAAATCCATCCAACAGTTCTGGCATCTCTCGGTTTTTGAACATGGCCTCACTATTTCTATAGCTTTAATTGGTACCGTGATTGGATCTTTAGTTGGTTCACGTCCTTCTGATCGCTTTGGTCGTAAAAACACACTGTACTTTGTAGCCATCGCTTACTTGCTTTCCTCTCTGGGTACTGCTTTTGCCGATAACTGGTATGTGTTTTTAATTTTCCGGTTGTTAGGTGGACTGGGTGTTGGGATTTCTTCCGTAACCGCACCAATTTACATTTCTGAGGTCTCGCCAGCTAATAGACGCGGTCGTTTAGTAGGCTTGTTCCAGTTTAATGTAGTTCTGGGTATTCTGATTTCCTATTTATCCAATTACCTGATTAGCCAGGGAGGTGAAGCCTCATGGCGCTGGATGCTAGGGGTACAGGCCTTCCCTTCATTTATTTTTCTGGTCTTGATCAGGTTTATTCCTGAGAGTCCAAGATGGCTGATCCTTAAAAGGGGGGCAATGGAAAAAGCATTAGAAATTTTAAGGATCATTAACCCTTTGAACTGTGAAGAAGAATTGCTTGCCATTCAAAAATCAGGTCGGGATCTTTCAGGTTCAGGAGGGCAAAAAGAAAAGCTCTTTTCTGCGAAATATAAAAGACCAGTGATTCTGGCTATGTTATTTGCTTTCTTTAACCAGGTTTCCGGAATTAATGCCATTATCTATTATGCACCAAGAATTTTTGAAATGGCGGGTTTGGGTGCACATTCATCCTTATTGTCTACAGTTGGGATCGGATTGATCAATTTTATCTTTACCCTGATTGCAATCAACTTTATAGACAAGGTTGGTAGAAGGGTACTCATGCTAATTGGGTCGGTTGGGTTAATCGTTTCATTATTTATGGTTGGCTATACTTTCTATTCTGGAAATATGAGCGGTTTTGCAATCCCTGCTTACATGATGTTATTCATAGCGTTTTTCGCTTTTTCTCAAGGGGCGGTCATCTGGGTATTTATCTCAGAAATCTTTCCAAACCAACTTCGTGCTAAAGGACAGACACTTGGTAGTTCTACGCATTGGATAATGGCTGCTATAATTGCTTTTTGTTTTCCGTATCTGGCTGAGACATTTGGAGGGGCCACTACCTTCTTCTTTTTTGCCAGTATGATGGTCTTGCAGTTGATTTTTGTATGGCGTTTGATGCCGGAGACAAAAGGAGAATCTTTAGAGCAAATCGGATCTAATTTAATCATGCATTAAAAAACCGGACATGAAAAATACTTGTTCTACGCAAACAATTATATGTTTTGGTGAAATCCTGTGGGATGTATTGCCCTCTGGCAAAAGGCCAGGAGGTGCACCAATGAATGTTGCTTATCACTTGCATAAACTGGGGATTAACACCCATTTGATTAGTAGTATAGGAAAAGATACTGCTGGAGAAAAACTACTGGACTTTTTAAAAGGAATAGGGCTGTCTACGGTTCATATTCAGGGAAATAAAACATATCCAACCAGTGAGGTATTAGCCAGAGTTGGTGAGAACCATGAAGTTACTTATGATATAGTTTACCCGGTAGCCTGGGATTATATTAACTGGGAACCAGCATATCAAGCATTACTGGGTAGCGCAGCTGCCTTGATTTTTGGTAGCCTGGGTTCACGGAACCTGCATTCAAGAGAAACCTTATTAAAAATGCTGGATTATGCTCAGTATCGCGTATTTGACATCAATATAAGGGAGCCTCATTATACTCCTGAGCTGGTTACTGAACTTTTGCAGCATTGCGATCTGGTTAAGGTTAACGCCAATGAATTGAATCTGATTGCGCAATGGTATGATCACAGGTGTCTAATAGAAACTGATTGTGTGGAGCTGCTTTTTGAACGTTTTGAAATCAAGGAAATTCTAATTACCAAAGGGAGTCAGGGAGCCACTTACCATACCAGGTCCTATAGTTATGACTATCCGGCATATCCTGTAAATGTTGCAGATACAGTAGGAAGCGGGGACTCTTTCCTTGCAGCTTTTTTAGCTATGAAATTAACAAACGAGCACGTAGAAGATACTTTAGATTATGCAGTGGCTATGGGAGCATTTATTACCTCTCAAACCGGGGCTTGTCCGCAGTATTCCAAATTTGATCTGGACAGGTTTATCTGGAAGAGAAAAATGGGTATGAATGACGGTCAGCTGGTCTGAAGACTAGTCAATTAAAATTTAAACACAACCAAATAACCAAAATGTATGAAACGAATACTACTATTTTGCTGCCTTTTATTGGCAGCGACATTGCAGGGGCTTGCGCAGTCCCGCACCATTTCTGGTATTGTAACAGATAAAACTACTAATCCACTGGATGGGGTCACTGTTAATATAGCAGGAACCGATCAAACTGTGGTCACAAATGCGAAAGGCAAATTTGTCATTCAGGGTAAGAGCGGTCAAATTATTAAATTTATCTATATGGGGGCACAAACTGTTACCATACCCATAGGAAAAGATAATGAGGTAAATGTACAGCTCGATATCACTGCGACAAATCTTAATGAAGTTGTTGTTACAGGATATCAGAAAGAACGCAAAAAAGACATTACTGGCGCAGTCGCAGTGGTGAATGTAGCAGAGATCAAAGATATTCCAGTTGGTAACCCGATAAAAGCACTTCAAGGAAGGGTTCCTGGGCTATTTATTACCTCAGATGGTTCGCCAGGTGGAGGTGCAGCTGTGAGAGTACGTGGAAATACAACCCTTCCGTTAGCAGGATTACCGGGTAATGACCCGTTGTATATCATCGATGGTGTCCAGACACAAAGAGGTCTGCAGGAGATTAATCAAAGTGATATTGAATCCATACAGATCTTAAAAGATGCAGCTTCAGCCTCCATCTATGGTTCCCGTGCAGCTGCTGGTGTAATCATCGTGACCACAAAAAAAGCAAAAGCCGGGTTTAGCAGTATCAATTTTGATGCATCTGTTTCACTTCAATTTTACACTTCCAAGTTGAATACATTAAATGCACAGCAACGCGGTGAAGCCTACTGGCGGGCGGCAGTAAATGATAAACTTGATCCAAATACCAATCAAACCTACCAATACAACTGGAACAAGGATTTCAATAATCCGGTACTTAACAACTTGATTTTGCCAGAATACCTTGATGCGGCCAAGACCATGAAACCGGCCAATACAAATTGGTTTAATGAGATAGCTCAGACTTCAGTCATTCAATCTTACAACCTGTCTGTAGCTAATGGAAATGAGAAAGGTAATTCATTGTTCTCTGTAAGTTATTATGATAACAAAGGGGTGATTAAAGAAACACATAATCAAAAGATGACCGCCCGCTTTAATTCGGAATACAACTTCTTCAAGAACCGGCTGAAGATAGGGGAAACCTTTACTGGTACCTATATGAAGGATGTATTGATTCCTACTGGTGACGTGACTTCTTTAGCTCAGATTGAAGAACCTGTTGTACCTATTCATACCGTAGATGGTATAGGATGGGGTGGGCCCGCACCCGGAATGGCCGACAGGCAGAACCCGGTCAGGCTGATAGAAGATAACAAACAAAATAAGAACAACTTTGCACGGATTTTAGGTAATGTATATGCTGAAGTAAATATTATCAAAGGATTAAACTTCAGAACCAGTCTTTCTGCTGATTACAGTGGGAACTATTCCCGTACTTTAAGGAAATCATACGTTTCAGGTTTCTTGTCAGATCCAACAAATCTTGTCAATCAGAATTCTAATTACGAAGGCAACTGGATATTTACCAATACATTAACTTATAACCTGAAAAAAGGTAAAAGCAAATTAGATTTATTAGCTGGTCAGGAAGAGGTCAGGTATATTAACCAGAGTTTTTACGGAACAAGACAGGGGGTTGGCCTGGAGAATATTAACTATGCCTATTTAAGTTCAGGATCAACAAATATAGATAATGGTGGGTCAGGAGCGACATATGGATTGCTCTCTTTTTTTGGAAAAGCTAATTATTCTTACGATGATAAATACCTGGCCTCTGTTACCATAAGAAGAGATGGTTCTTCCAGGTTTGGTGCTAACCAAAGATATGGCGTATTTCCTGCAATTTCTTTAGGCTGGCGTTTAAGTGAAGAAGGGTTTATAAAGGATAATATTAAAGCAATATCCGATCTGAAATTAAGATACTCTTATGGTCAAACTGGAAATCAGGCTAGTCCTTATTATGCTCCATACACGCTTTATTCTGCTATTTACGGTGTAAATCATATTTTCGGTTATGAAACCGGTTCTGCATATGATATAGGTGGTGCAGGTACTGGTCAGCTGCCTTCAGGTTTTACACAAATACAGCAAGGTAACGATAACTTAAAATGGGAAACTACTTCTCAATCTAATTTTGGTCTGGACTTTGGTTTATTTAATAATACCATAACAGGATCTGCTGACTACTTTATTAAAAATACAAAAGATATCCTGCTCACACCAGCTTATCTTGGGGTTTTAGGTGAGTCAGGCAATCGTACAATCAATGCTGCATCGGTACGTAATACAGGATATGAGTTTTTATTAAATTATAGTGGCAAGGTATCACAGGATCTTTCCTTTTCCCTGACAGGTAATATTGCGGCATACCGGAGTAAAATCACCAGTCTGCCTCCAGACGCTATCGCATCTTATCCAGGCAATGGAACCGATCAAACTATTCTTGGCAAATCTGTTAATTCTATGTACGGTTATGTTGCTGACGGTTTATTTACTTCTCAGAGTCAGGTTGATAATTCACCAGCACAACCAGGAAAAGGGTTAGGCAGACTCAGGTATAAAGACCTGAACGGAGATGGAATTATTGACAGTAAGGATCAGGAGTTTTTGGGCTCGACAGACCCAGACTTTACTTATGGACTAAATACAACTATCAGTTATAAGCAATTTGATTTGGTTTTCTTTTTTCAGGGTGTTCAGGGCGGACAGGTATATAACACCTATAAAGGGTTAACCGATTTTTCATCTATAGCTCCAGGCGCAAACTGGGGAACCAGAACCCTAGGTGGCTGGACGCCACAAAATCCAAACTCAACCATTCCTGCATTAACAACTGTTGACCGGAATAATGAAGGCCGGGTCTCCACCTATTTTATTGAGAACGGGTCTTATCTGAAATTAAGAAATATCCAGCTTGGCTATAATCTTAAAAATGCACTCAAACATTTAAATATTAAAACCGCAAGGGTCTACCTGCAAGCCAGTAACTTGTTTACTGTTAAAAGTAAGTCATATACTGCAACTGATCCGGAAAATCCTTCAAATGTTTATCCTATTCCAGTAATAGGCACAATGGGAATTAATTTTTCATTTTAATTAGTACAGACATGAATCATAAAATATATATAGCAGCATTAATATGTGTTTGCTTATTGTCCTGCAAAAAATCATTGGACACTATCCCACAGGGTACAGCAGCGAGTAGCGACCTGAATACCCCTGCCAATGTTGATAAAATGGTTATCGCAGCTTATTCAGCATTGGGAAATGATGAGTATATGACTCCTTATAGCAGTATGTGGCCTTATGGCAGTATCAGGAGTGGTGATGCTTATAAAGGAGGAGATGGTCCGGGAGATATCAATGAATTCCATGGTTATGAAACTTTTTCATTGAACCGTGTTGATTATGGACCTACAGATGCCCTTTGGTTCCGTCTTTATTTAGCAATTGGAAGGGCTAATGATGCCCTGGCCCGGGTAAATGCAATATCAACTGCCGACTTTCCAAATAAAACAATCAGGCAGGGAGAATTAAGATTTCTAAGAGGACATTTTTATTTTCTTTTAAAAATATTATTTAAGTATGTGCCATATATCGATGAAACTATAGCTAAAGAGAACTATTCAACCATTTCTAATCGTGCTTTAACAGACGATGCTTTATGGACAAAAATTGAAGATGATTTCAGTTTCGCGGCAGCTAACTTGCCACCTCTGCAAGCTGAGATTGGCAGAGCTAATAAATTTGCTGCAAAAACTTACTTAGCTAAAACCTTATTATACCATGCTTATACTCAGGATGGGAGTAATAACGTAGGTGGCATTGATCAGCCCAAACTGATTCAGGTGAATAGTTTGTGTGATGAAGTCATCAACTCCGGATCGTACGCATTAAGTGCAGATTTTGCAAATAACTTTTTATCACAGTTTGAAAATAGTAAAGAGTCTGTGTTTGCTATACAATACTCTATAAATGATGGTACGCCACAAGGACGGGCAGATTTTGGTCACGAACTGAATTATCCAATGAACCAGGAATACGGTTGCTGCGGTTTCCATGTGCCAAGTAATAACCTGATCAATGCATTTAAAACGGATAATACGGGTTTACCAATGATAACCACCTTTAATAGCAATGATGTAGAGCCTGCTGCCGATTATCAAACCAATTCTTTTGATCCCCGAATGGATCACACCGTTGCAATTCCAGGCCATCCTTATAAATATAGACCAGCATTTATCTTTCAAACTTCCTGGGCACGGGCACCACAGATTTATGGCCCGCACCTGAGTATGAAAGAAACAGTTTTACCTGATGATCCTGCCTTTAAAAAGTTTCCACCTTTTATGTCAAGCGGAAAAAACTGGGCTATTATCCGTTATGCCGATGTGCTGTTATTTAAAGCTGAAGCCCTGATTGAATTAGGCAGGTCAATGGAAGCTTTACCTTTAATTAATCAGGTCCGTCAGCGTGCCGTAAGTAGTGAATCATTATTAAAACAAGCCAATGGAAGTACCACTTCAAATTATAAAATTGATATTTATAAACCCGGTATTAACTGCCTGTGGTCTGCAGACTTTGCCCGTCAGGCATTAAGATTTGAACGTCGTCTGGAATTTGCGATGGAAGGATACCGTTTCTTTGACCTGGTTCGCTGGGGTATTGCAGCAGATTATATGAATAGTTATTTTACAATTGAAAAAACAAGAAAACCCCATCTTCAGGATGCTTTTTTTCAAAAGAACCGGGACGAATATTTACCCATTCCTTTGAACCAGATTAATTTTAGCAAAGGATTATATAAACAAAATGCAGGATGGTAGTTTTAATGATGACTAAAGATTTATAATTGATCAAACCAGTAAAAAAACAAATTTACACTCATGAAAAAGAAAATAATTGGACTTCTGTTGTTATGTATGATCATTGATCATGAAGTAAAAGGGCAGACAGAACGACTAAACACAGAAAAATACCGTCCTCAAATTCATTTTTCTCCAGAAGCCCATTGGATGAATGATCCGAACGGAATGGTTTATTATAACGGGAAATATCATCTTTTTTATCAATATTTCCCCGGAGGGAATGAATGGGGCCCTATGCACTGGGCCCATGCTACAAGTATCGACCTGGTACATTGGGAGCGTCTTCCTGTTGCTTTATACCCAGACAACTTAGGCTATATTTTTTCTGGTAGTGCGGTGGTAGATTACCACAATACTTCAGGGTTCGGGAAAGATGGTAAAATACCTTTAGTAGCGATTTTTACACACCACAATGTAGATGGGGAGCAAGAAAAAAGAAAAGATTTTCAAAATCAGAGTTTAGCGTACAGTCTGGATGAAGGAAAGAGCTGGACGAAATATGAGGGTAATCCAGTATTGCATAATCCTGGGATCACGGATTTCCGTGATCCTAAAGTAATGTGGTATGAGGCTGGTAAAAAATGGATTATGACACTTGCTACCAAAGACAGGGTCACATTTTATTCTTCTACGGATTTAAAGAATTGGAGCAAGGAAAGTGAGTTTGGTGAACATACAGGTGCGCATGGCGGAGTGTGGGAATGCCCGGATTTATTTCCTTTGAAACTGAATGGGAAAACCTATTGGGTGCTGATTGTGAATATTAATCCCGGCGCTCCAAACGGTGGTTCAGGAGGCCAATATTTTATAGGTGATTTTAACGGTAAGGATTTTACACCAGTTAACACTCAAACAAGGTGGATAGACTATGGTGCCGATGATTATGCAGGTATTACCTGGTCAAATACAGGGGAGAGGAAAGTGTTTATTGGATGGATGAACAATTGGTTGTATGCTAATAAAGTGCCTACATCTACCTGGAGAGGAGCAACTACGCTTCCCCGTGAATTGAAATTGCAGAAAGTGAATAATGAAATTCTATTGGCTTCAATGCCTGTTAAAGAGCTGGAAAAGATTGCTTTGAAGCCTGTCGTTAAAACCAATGTAGCTATAAAAGGAGATAATGATTTGATGAATGGTATCAAACTGCATAGTCCTTTTAAGCTGGAAATCAAAAGTGATGAGCTAAAGTCTTTTACAATTTCTGTAGAGAATGATCATGGAGATAAATTGCTGGTTGGTTATGATGAAAAGAAAAATAGTTATTTTATTGACAGGTCAAAATCCGGAATGGTTTCTTTCGATGAGAATTTCTCAAAGATTCATTACGCACCTAGAATTGCAAGGGGTAAAAAAATGGATATTTCATTATTTATTGATGTAGCTTCTGCCGAGCTCTTTACTGATGAAGGGTTAACCGTAATGACAGATGTGTTTTTTCCGTATAAGCCTATGGATATTATTCGTTTTAAAGCTAAAAATGGAAGTTTATTGAAAGAGGTGAAATACACACCTTTGAAAAGTATCTGGACAGGAGATAAGTTATGAAAACAATAATTAAGTAGATTGTTTTTTTTGGTGCTGTCAGGAATTGTTCTGATATAACGTTTACGTAGAGGTTGATTCTTCAATCACTACGTAAACGTTATATCATTTCCAGACTTTACATAGAGTTGAATTAATAGCAATTACTGGTGTTGTAAACCCATGAGGGATGAAGTGGTGTAAACTAATATAGGTGCTGATTATGTTATTTACTACAAAAACGAAAATTACATCGATGCTATTCAACAATTAACAGATCATAAAGGAGTTGATATAATAATTGATACCATAGGGGGGAATACACTATCTGATAGCGGGAAGATACTCAGTCAGATGGGGCAGGTAGTTACATTGGTTGATAATGATAAGCCTCAAAACCTTATTGTCGGAGAGAGGTAAAGCACATAGCTTACTGGAAACTAAAGCTGGTAATGAAAATTTCTATGGAAAAGTCGGAATATAGATTGAAAGAGAAATACGTAAATCTGCAGAATAGTATTGTATTATCAAAAGATTATATTTAAGGCCTGTATTTCTGTACTTTGAATAGAAGGTTACACGTATATTTGAAGTTCTCAATCAGGAGCTTTTTTGAAAACTATAAATTAATAATGATGAAATCTCTGCGTTCTGCTATTATTAGTATTTTCCTGTTGCTAGGTATACAACAAGGCTATAGCCAATCGGCTGAAATAAACCTTAAATTTAGGTATGCGAATGGAGTTAATCCTATAGGAATTGATGTAACATACACCTTGTCTGAAACTTTTAGCAATAGCACAGGGAGATTAATGTTTTTGTATGATAAAATGTATCCATTGCAAAGAAGTAGTGATACTGTTTCCAGCTTGCAGGTGAGAGATAGGTTAGGAGCATTTCCCCTTAAACTTCAGACTAGTGATAAATCAAATAGTTCTGACTATGTTAAGTGGAGTGCATCACGGGCACAGAATGGACCGCTGACGGTTTCGTATTATGTACCATTAGCCCCCAGAATTGCGTTGAAAAGTGGACCTGTAAAGGACCTACAGGCTGCGGGAGATGGACTATCGGGAGCAATCGGCAGTTTTTTGTTATTTCCTGATCACTCAAAAAAAATTACTATTAACCTCCATTGGACGTTAAACGATGGCCAAGAGGCTGTTTGCAGCCAGGGTTTTGGAAAAAATATTTCATTCCAAACATCCGTAATCGATCTTTTTGAGACACAATTTCTAGCAGGTAGTCTGTATTCCTATGCAAACAATAAAATTAATACGGGCTTTAGGATGTACGGACTTGGGCAGGACGTAAATAATGAATTGAATGCTTCGGCAGGTTGGTATGAAATGGCATATAAAACAATAAGGGATAACTTGAATGGTTCACCCACTTCACCGTTTTATTATTTTTTTAGGTCTTATCATGGGAATCCCATGTCAAGTGGCAGAGCCACGAATGGATCGTTTCTTATGTACCTTCCCAAACAAATGTCAATGAATGATGAAGATGTAAAAATATTATCTGCTCATGAAATGATACATGTGTTTGTGTCAGACCTTGTTAGTCCTGATGGATTGACAGATTGGTATATAGAAGGTATTGCCGACTATCTTTCAGTAAAATTATTATACGATGGACATTTGATTGGCGAAAAAAAATATCTTGAGGTGATAAATGGCCAAGCGGCTGAATATTATACTAATAAGTTGAGGAGTACACCAAACAAAAAAATACCAGAAATTATGTGGTTAGGTACCAATGCCTGGACTACGCCTTATTGCAGGGGATCAATGTATTTTGCTGATCTTGAGGGTAAATTAAGACAGCACAAGGCGAAAGTGACTGTACTCTCGTTAGTTAATACATTGAATTCTATGAAAAATCGCGGAGAACCAATCACTTCAGATTCTTGGGCAAACTTATTGAAGAAAGAGGCTGGGGAATGGGCATTAACAGATTACGAAAGCATGCTATCCGGTAATTTACTGATTCCGGGAGATAATGCTTTCGGCGAGAAATTTAAAAGAGAAGCTGTTAAAGCCAGGTTTTTTGATTTGGGTTTTGATTATCCTAAGTCTATTAAAGTAGGGGAGCAGATTAAAAATCTGAGAGGCGACTCTCCAGCTGCAAAAGCTGGATTAAAAGAAGGCGATATTATCAACAATGCTGTAGATCTTATTCCATTGTACAGAAGTTATTCAAAACCTTTAACCATTTATGTAAAAAGAAACAGCAAAATCATCCCAATTACCTACCATCCTCGTTCAACGTCGGCCAGTGCATATAAATGGATGAGCACCAGGTAGAAAACAACTAAAGGAAATATTTATCAGTTTAGATCCATAAGAATGGCAGTTTAATTAAAACATTACATATACACATGACAATTTGGGGCAGGTAATGGGTAATGATGCTCATTTAAAAACAACGATTACCGTTGCGAATTACCCCAAAGCAGCTAACAGGAGTGATCACTTTGACCCGAAACGAATTATCCACTCACCACTAACGGTTGTTTCGATCATCCTCATTTGTATATCTTCGTAAAAAAAATGTCTTAAACTACCCGTTTAAATGTCGCTTATGCACCGCAAATGTTTCGCCGTTACGTGTTAACTTTATGAAAGAGTTTCTAACTGAAAAATATAGATATGAATCCGAAAATGATATGGTCAAATTTAACCGTAGGTGATTTAGACCGAACAACGAAATTTTATACGACACTGGGATTTAAATCCAACGGGAGGTCTGAGGACCTGACAAGCTTTTTTATGGGTGTGGATAATTTTGTAATGCACTTCTTTTTAAAAGATAAGCTGAAAGCGAATGTAGAGATTGAAATTTCTGACGCACATGTTGCAAATGAAGTCATATTTACCCTTTCAGCTGAAAGCAAAGATGAGGTGAACAAATGGGATAAAGAAGTTCAAAGGGCAGGTGGAAAAATCGTTTCAAAACCTAAAGAGTTTGGAGAGGGATATTATGGTTTAGTATTTGCTGACCCAGACGGGCATAAATTTAATGTGTTTTACATGTGAATACTGCTTCAGAGATTTACATGAAAATACCTATACTAAGTAAATCAGACAGGAAATTGTAACCCTCCCTTTTTTCGAACTGGTTTAGGAGACGAGAATTCAAATCTATGACCTCCTCCCTGATATTCAGACTGTCAAAAGTGGAGTTTTCGGTGTTTTGAGCTGCAAGTTAACAAATTTTTTGGGAGTCAGGTCATTAAGGCTGCTATGCGGTCTGTAATGATTATACTCCCATCTAAAATTCTCAATTTTTTCTCTGGCATCTTCCAGAGAAAGGAACCAATTGACCGATAAACATTCATCTCTGAATTTGCCATTAAAAGATTCAACGTACGGATTATCAGTAGGTTTTCCAGGTCTTGAGAAGTCTAGGGTTACCTGGTTCTGGTATGCCCACATGTCTACATCCCTGGATATAAATTCACTCCCGTTATCGCATTGAATTCTTTCAGGAAAGCAGCCTTCCACCAGACATACCCTGGTCAATTCACCCACGACATCTGGCCCTTTGAGTGATTTTCCAACCAGCAACCCATGGCATATTTTACTACAGTTATCCACTATAGTTAAGATCCTGAAACGCTCCCCATTGAATAAGGCATCCTGCACAAAATCCATGCTCCACACCTTATTTATTGCTTGAGTCTCCAGCCGTTCCAGACGATGTGCCGCACTTCTGCTACGTCTGGGCCTTTGGTACGCAAGTTCAATCCACAGGCTTTATAAATCCGGTAAATCCTTTTGTGATTGTCAAGAAAACCTTCCCGCCGCAATAAAACGAAAATCCGCTCAAAGCCATACCTAACACGCGTCTGGGCGATTTCATTTATCCGCATTTTAAGTAAACTTTCATCACGGCGATGATGGATATAATAATACATGGATTTTGGCAGCCGTACACAGGGGCAGGCCCTTTGTACCGATATCCGGTAATTACTAACCATCCAACTTGCCATTTCTTTTTTATAGGGCGATTTTACAACTTTTTTTTTATCACATCCTGAAGCATTTGCTTATCCAAACTTAGATCAGCAACCAGCTTTTTGAGCTGAGTATTTTCCTCTTCAAGTTGTCTTAATTTTCTTAATTCAGGAATTCCTAAACCGCCGTATTTTTTCTTCCAATTGAAAAATGTGGCCTGCGAAACACCCACCTGCCGACAGATTTCTTCAACACGTGTACCCGTCTCGGATTGACGCAGGGCGAAGGTGATCTGCGCCTCGGTAAACTTTGATTTTTTCATAATGTCAATTTAAGTATTTTATCTTTTTGACACCGAAAATCTCTACTTTACAAAAGTCCGGTTTTTTGGGGGGAGGTCACTTATGTTATCAATATTTTAAATATTCGCTAAAGAAGCGTCAAACTATATTGAATGTGTAGTTGTTTTATAGTTCTAAATTCATGATAGACCAGAAAAATCATTAAAATCTATAATATTTATAAAGCCCTGTTCAATTAATTGACAGGGCTTTTTTTATTTGTTTATTCGCAAATATCCATGATTTGTTCGTGTTTTTACCTTTTTACAGGACAGGTAAGAGATTAAATTTGCATCAGAATAAAATAAGTAAAGAGTTAATTTAAATACAAGGCTTTGAAGTATATAATTATAGCAGGAGTCATCTCATTATTTTCTAGAAATATTAATGCACAAAATTTCAAGACAATGGATTCAAAAAACACAACAATGGCTACTACCATAAATTACGATTATGTAATAGTAGGTGCTGGATCTGCGGGAGCAGTATTGGGTAACAGGTTATCAGAAGACCCTTCTAAAAAAGTATTAATATTGGAAGCCGGGTCTATATTCGACAAGAAAGGTTATCCCGATATTATAGCAAGCAGTGATATATTGGGAGCAAATGGAGATAGTCGTTATGAATGGGGCTATCAGTCTACTCCAGGTTATATTAAGAAGTCTATTGGAGCTATTCGAGGAAAAGTTTTGGGAGGAAGTTCTAGTGTAAACGGAGCTGTTGCCGTACGATCTCTTCCATCAGATTTTGATCGCTGGACCAAAAAACATCGACTACAAGGTTGGACCTGGGACGATGTATTGCCTTATTACAAAAAAATGGAAGTATCAAATGTGGCAGATCAGCAATGGCATGGCACTAACGGGCCATTTCCTATACATCAAATGACAAAAGAAGAAATCAGCCCTTTGCAGCTTGCGTTTATGAAGGCTACTGAAAGTATTGGGTATACTGAAATTTCAGACTTCAATGCAAGCAAACAACATGGTGTTGGTGCTTATCCCATGAATATCATCAATAGAGTGAGATACAATACAGGAATGGCTTATTTGGATGAAAACGTACGTAATAGAAAAAACTTAACGGTCATTGGTGATGCATTAACGGATAAAGTTTTATTTGAAGGCAAAAAGGCGATTGGGGTTTTAATTGCCGACGGACGTGTTTTTAAAGGTAAAGAAATCATCCTTTCGGCAGGTACCTACGGTAGTCCTGCTATACTATTGCGTTCAGGAGTAGGCCCAAAAGAGAATCTTGATGAATTGAACATTCCTTTAGTAGCAGAGTTACCTGTTGGGAAAAAATTATATGATCATCCATTCTATTATAACGCTTATGCTTTGGACCCAGAAAAAGTAGAGAGACAAATACCGGTGATTGGAGCAAAATTGTGGACAAAATCTTCTTATGCAAAAGAGGGTGAATTAGACTTGCATATTACAGCTACTCATTTATTCCCACATGAGCAAAGCCCGACTAAAGTAGGATTTGTTTTGGCAGTGGCGTTAACTAACCCAAAATCAGCAGGTACCCTTACTATTGCAAGTAAAGACCCCAAAGTATCCCCGGTTATTGATTTAAATTTTCTGGCAGAAGAAGAAGATCAGAAAAGATTATTAGAAGGTGTGAAGATTGCCCGGAGAATAGGTCAGACAGAGCCATTTAAAAGCCTTACAACACAGGAACTTAATCCGGGAAATGAGATTACCAAAGACGAGGATATTATTGAATCAATGAAAAAGTCTCTGGACACTTATCATCATCCATTTTCAACAGTTCCGATGGGAGAAGAAAATAGCAAAGATGCTGTAGTCAATTTTTCAGGCAAAGTATATAAAACACAAGGATTGCGTGTGGTAGATGCTTCTATATTTCCTGATGCTGTTTCTGCTGCTCCAAACCCAACCGTTATTATGATGGCTGAGAAAATTGCAGAAGAGATTAAAGAAGGGAAGTAACCTTATTCAAACTTAAAATAACGCTATATAAAATGAAAACAGTACTCAATTGGATTAACGGAGAGTGGCTAGAAAGTGGCGAACACAAAGACAGTTTTAATCCTGCCAACGGATTGGTGATAGGAAAATATGCCGATGGTGGGAAAATAGAAGCAGAACTAGCTATAGCTGCTGCTAAAGAAGCTTTTAAAAAAAGTGATTGGAAAACTAATCGTCATTTACGTTACAAAGTTTTAAATGAACTGGCTAATCAGTTTGAAGTATATCAAAATCAATTGGTGGATATCCTTACTTTAGAAAATGGGAAAGTAAGAGGAGAAGCAGAATTTGAATTTAGTTTGGTAGCCCCTAAGCTAAGATATTATGCCGCTCAAGCACTAACACAAACAGGTCGTGCCTTAGAAACTAAACCTGGTTCGTATAGTATGGTACTCACAGAAGCCATTGGAGTTGCGGGAATTATTGCTCCCTGGAATTCGCCTCTGATTTTAATGATCCGCTCTCTTGCACCTGCATTAGCGGCGGGATGTACTGTTGTGATTAAAATGCCGGCACAAACTGCACAAATCAATGCGAAAATAAATGAAGTTTTTGCGTCTGTAAAAAGCCTGCCGAAAGGCATAATCAACCAGTTTACAGAAAGTGGAAGTGATGGTGCGGCCTTCATAGTGGAGTCTCCTGATGTACCAACTGTTTCTTACACTGGTAGCACTCAAACTGGAAAAATATTAATGCGGAACGGCGCCTCACAGCTTAAGAAGTTTGGATTTGAATTAGGCGGGAAAACACCTATGCTTGTTTTTGACGATGCAAATCTGGATGTGGCAGTACCTATTTTGGAGAAGGCTATTACTGTTTTTGCTGGTCAGTTTTGTATGACGGGAAGCCGAATTCTGGTGCAAAAAGGAATTAAGGATGAACTTGTTAGAAGATTGTCTGAAAGATTAGAAAATGTAAAAGTAGGCCCGGCTTCTGATCCTGAAAGCGATATGGGACCAATGATTGACAAAGAAAATGTGAATCGTGTAGATAAAGTGGTAGAGAAAGCAATTGCAGAAGGTGCTAAGGTTTTGGTAAGAGGAGGGAAGATCGATAATGGCCCGTTGGCTGCCGGCGCTTTTTATCGGCCAACATTATTGCTGGTGAATGATAATAAAATGTCGATTGTTCAGGATGAAACATTTGGCCCTATTGCAACCCTTCAGGTTTTTGAGACAGCAGAAGAAGCGATAGAACTTGCTAATGAGTCCATTTATGGACTCGCTGCATCAGTATGGAGTCAAGATGTAGATCTTCCATTCAAAGTAGTCAGAGAGCTTGAAGCAGGTACTGTATGGATTAATGAATGGGCACAGGTAAATGACGAATTTGAAGAAGGTGGATATAAATTAAGTGGAATTGGAAGGCTTAATGGAGTAGCTTCATTAGAAGATTTTCTGGAGCATAAACATGTTTTTCACAGGCCTGGTACATTGTAGATTAAATAGGATTATTTCTCAATTACAAAGAAAAAGATGATAGACATTATAGATTTTAATTCAAAAGTATTCGCAACGGACCCTGAACAAATTTCGTCAGTGTTACGCAAGCAAAAAGGACTGTATCCCTACGAACTTCCAAATGGGACTAAAGCATGGTTAGTAACAAGGCGTTCCGATGTAGAAGAAGTGCTTACGAAAAACATCATATTCCAGGTAGAACCAGCTACCGACGCTCAATCATATCAACAAAATCCTTTTTCTGAAGCAATTCCAAAACCTTTACACTTATTAGCCACAGACGGTGCGCAGCATCAGAGATTGAGAGGCCCATTAGAAAGTTTTTTTACTAAAAAGGTACTGGAAAGTTATCGTGAATTTATTACAGCAGAGATTAAAAGTATGCTATTCAATTGGAAAAAGGAAGAGGTACATGATCTGGCAAAAGAGCTTTCTTACCTTGTTCCGGTAAAAGTAATTTCAAAGATGTTAGGCCTCGAATGGCAAGAACATTTTCCTGAATATGCTATTTCTCTTCAATTGGTAAAAGAAAATCCTGAAAATCATTTGAAAAATGTAGTCTCATTTCATCAAATCATAAGTGAAGCTATAGCCAGAAAAAAGGGACTTAAGGGCAATGATATCATTTCTGTGTTATTAAATGCTGATCTTTCTGAAGAAGAGGTTTTGAGTATGAGTCTACTTTTATTTATGGCTGGATCAGGAACTACAGCAAGTTTAATTAGTCAGGGGCTTTATCAAATGATAAACAAGCAAATAGCACCACACAATAATCTTGCGGACGAAATACTATCCCGAACTTCCCCTGCTAATAGTGCATTTCCAAGATATAGTCATCAGGATTATGCGTTATCTGATACTTTAATAAAAAAAGGAGATTTATTAATTGTGATGTTGGCTTCTGCAAATTATGATATGAAAAATGGAGAAGATCCGCTGAAAAATCATCTCTCTTTTAGCAAAGGTATACATCATTGTATTGGTTGGTATCTCGCAAAAATGGAAGCGAAAATTACGTATCAAATTTTTTATGAATTTTTTCCGGAATCGCAAATAGTGTCTGAAGACTGGTTCATTAACATTACTTCAAGAGATATTATTACGATGAATGTTCAATTGGGATAAGCGGAATGATCAGCATCTTTATTGTGAAATATAAGCTTAATAATACCAATGATATTGAAAGGAACCTTTGGTATCAGAAATTGGTTGTAGCAACTAACAGTGCAGAGGGTTTTATAGATAGAAGCGAATTGTCACCAGTAGATGGAGAAGAGTTTCATACAGTAGTTCTACGGTTTAATACATCGTATAATGCAAAGGGGTGGATTAATTCAGACAAGCGCAGGCAGATTTTAAGCGAAGCATCTATAGAACATATTTCGGGCAGAGAAGAGATGCTGCATATTAACAATCAGTTCTGGTTTCAGGCAACAGATAACAAAAAAATGATTCCAGGCTGGAAACAAGTAATTGCATCATTTTTGGCTGTATATCCGCTTACCATATTTGTACCCAAAATAGTGGCTGTATTATTTGCTAATATTCATCTTTTATCAATCCTATTGAGCGGTATAACGGTATCTGTTATAATCTCAACGCTGATGGTATACATTGCTATACCAGCTATATTATGGTTACTTAAAAAGTGGATTTATAATATGCCAGACAAAGACGGAATTTAGTTAGGAAACCCAAGTAAGCTACTCAATTTTTCAAGATTGGTAGTTGAAATACAATATAAAATGTAAAAAAAATATGAAAAAGAAATTATTTACTGTGTTTTTGGCAACAATTGCCCTATTATTCAATTATTCTGAAATTACTGCGCAGAGCAAAGAAAGTATGTCAAAAATTAGGAATATAATCCTCGTACATGGGGCATTTGTGGATGGATCAGGTTGGAAAGGGGTATATGATATTCTGATCAGGAAAGGATACCATGTTGTTATTGCTCAAATTCCATTAACTTCATTGCAGGATGATGCCGCAACTGTAAGAAGAGCTTTGGATAAAATTGATGGATCAGTCGTTCTTGTAGGACATTCCTGGGGAGGTGCTGTGATTACCGAGGTGAGTAATCATTCGAAGGTAGCTGCTCTGGTTTATGTGACTGCTTTTCAGCCAGATAAAAGTGAAGATGCCTGGAAATGGGTTTCATCTCAACCTGCTCTACCAGAGAATGGTATTCTCCCACCGGATAAAGAAGGTTTTTTATATTATGACAAAGAAAAATTCCATGCTGGATTTGCTGGAAATCTTAGCAAGGAACAGGCTATATTCATGGCAGAATCGCAAAAACCAATAGCTGCTGTATGTTTTACCACACCGTTATCTGCAGCAGAATGGCACACTAAGCCGACATTTGGTATTGTGCCTACAGCTGATAAAAGTATTAATCCTTTAATACTGAGAACAATGTATAAAAGATCAGGAACGAAAATAACAGAGATTAAAGGAGGCTGTCATGCTGTATATATGTCACACCCGAAGGAAGTAGCGAACGTTATCATATCAGCTACAATATAGGTTTCTTTTAATTAGAAATATAAGAGGTTCTTCCGCTAACAGGAAGGATCTCTTTCAATGTTTATTTTATAAAGTGCGCGATGTTTGTTATATGAAACGAATTCATACAAAAATCAACAATATTAAACCCAGAACAATGAAAATATTTGCCTTTGCAGGAAGTTCTTCTTCTTCTTCCATTAATCGGGAATTAGTAAAATGCTGCCTCAATTATTTCACTAACCATGAGGTTAGATTTATTGATTTGAATGATTTTGAGATGCCACTTTTTTCTATAGATGAAGAGAAAAAAGGTTTTCCTGAAGCAGCTCATAAATTTATAAAAGAGATAGAATCATGTTATCTTATTATTTGTTCTCTTGCAGAACACAATAGAAGTTATACCACAGTATTTAAGAATGTTTTTAATGACGACCTTACCGGGCAGCCATGGAGGAAAGAATGTTATGGATACAGCTAGAACTGTATTCCCTCAATTTGGTGCACAGATCATAGCGTATTTTCTTTTACCAAGATTTTATGAAAATTTTGATTCGGAAAATGGAATCATAAATATAGACTTACAATAGAATTTTATATCCGAAATACAAATTATAAAAGACGGTATTAAATAAATAAAAACTATCAACGGGCTAATCTGCAAATGAGTTAACCCGTTGATTAATCATTAAATTGATCCACATCAAATACTTGGAATATTCTATGAAGCTTTAAATGTCTGATCTTGTTTATCAACAAATGGCTGGAAAAGATGACCCGGCCAGTTAGGGTCTATATCAGAAATTCTTTCAATCGGCTTCCATTTATCATTCCTTTTCTCAAAAACATCAGTATACGTACCCGTAGATACAACACCTTCTTTATCCTCTTTCCAGTTTACTATCCATCTCCATTGTACAGAAGCTTTTGTTTCGCTAATACCGGTAATTTCAAACCATCCCATGCTGTGTGACCACTTGCTTATAGGAAAAACACTGTGTGCATAGTCATATAAATTTTTTAACCCTTCAAAGCCTGTAAATGTCTGCGACCTTAAATCGTGTACTGTAAATGTTGCCTCTGGCCAATAAAGGCTAAGATATTTTTCAACGGATGTTCTACTTGGATCGTTATCTATATAACATTGATGTAATGATAGCTGTTCGAAAATCGCAAATTTGTCTGAAATACTGAGTTCCATAATTTCTAATATTTTATAAAATTAATACTGAGTTTATTGATAGGCAAAGGTAAATTGCTATTGATTGGCTTACCTATCCTTTTGCGCTCATTACTGATACAAAACCGAAAAATTGAATAAGATAATTAATTCTATCTTTATCAATGGATGTAATTTGTTAACAGGAAATATACTGCTATTGTTAGAAATGCCTCTTATATTTGGTGTTAGATTAACTGCAATTATTTTATCCAAATGACCCATATCATTTCCTACCCCTTCAAACCTGTTACCAATAACCGGCAAATGCTTCATATCATCAGTATTTCCGAAAGAATGGTTAGAGGAGGCGATGCTCTCAAAAGACCTCATAGGACTGATTTTTATATTATTCATCTGACAAACAAAGGAAGCTCGAGGCATATGGTTGATTTTCTGGAAATTGAAGTTAACCGTGGTGATATTCTTGTAATTACACCAGGGCAGGTGCATAACTTTATCGAAAGCGAAATGTATGATGGTTTTTTGCTTGCGTTTCCAAAGGAGTTTCTTTATCAGTCTCCGCAGGATATACATTTTCTGGATAATGCCCAAATATTCAATGATATCAATACGGTTACCAAGATTAGTTTTAATGAATCTTGGTTGGAAATTATTATTGAGTTGATAGAGAGAATGAAGCTTGAGCTGGCTACGCCATATGATGATTTTCAAGCTCCTGTTCTGCATAATTATTTATCGAATCTTTTACTTTTTACAGAACGCAGGTGTATAGAAATCAATAATAAGTGTGCTAAATACGACTACTTATCACAGAACCGCATATATGTAACTGAGTATAAAAAACTCATCCGGGAGGCATTTAGGAAAGAGACTAAAGTGAAATATTATGCCAATAAATTATTTATTAGTGAGCGAAAGCTTCAAATAGCATCAATGGCAGTGCTCGGCAGATCTCCGAAAGAACTAATTAACGAACAAATAATACTCGAAACTAAACGTTTGCTTATCCATGCATCTATGAGTGTGAAGGAAGTGGGATATAATTTAGGCTTCGAAGAACCCACTAACTTTACCAAATTTTTCAAAAGTCAAACTGGTGTATCACCCACTCAATTCAAGGAAGACAGACTGCTTCAATCCTCCTGATTTTACGAAAAGTTTGAAATTTGTTAGGACATCGGCCATCTTTATCTCCAAATCAGCAATGGGAGAACATTCAGCTTAATATATTTGACGGATAGGGTGGAGCTCTTTCCGTAGTTTTTTTGGAGGTTACCATTAAATCGTTTGGTGACTTTTTTTTATTAAAGCAGGATTTAATCCAATATCGTTTTCCTTTATCAAGTAGCAGGATTGAGATTCTTTTTGAAGGGAAACCTCAGATTATACAAAATGATATAGGAATATCACATCACCAGTATAAGCAGGCTTTGGTTGATTTTTAATTACAAGTTTCGCTTCAATAATAACTTTGGTAGTTCCTCTCAAATTTGTTATCGAATTGAGTTTCGCCTTAAGCTGTACCTCACTATCTACCAAAACTGCTTGACCAAATTTAAAAGACTCAATACCGTAATTAATTTCCATTTTAATATTGCGAACATCTGCAATCTGCTTCCATAAATATGGAATTAATGATAACGTTAAATATCCATGGGCGATGGTCGCTTTAAATGGACCTTCACGTTCCGCTTTTTCTTTATCAGTATGAATCCATTGGTGATCTAATGTTGCGTCGGCGAATTTATTAATCTGTTCCTGATCAATTTTATGCCAACCAGATACGCCTAATTCTTTACCTAAATGCGATTTATACTCTTCGAAATTATTGATTATTAACATATGTTTTTGTCTATTGATTAAGAACTATTTTAATAATAGCTATAGTGTGAATTTTTATTTATGAAGTAGGTATTGTCCATCATTGGGATCATTATAATATCTTATGCTATTTTGGAATGATATAAAAATATTAAAAAAATCTTCAAAAAGTTTTTTTATTATAATTCTTACTGCTATGTAGAATTTTTTCTGCCGCCCATGTTTTTTAGATTTCCCCCTATAGCAGATAACGTTAAACCAAGTGAAGTCCATCTGAATGATGCCAGTTTAGTATCCATCATTATTTCGTTTCATAATAGTTTATACATGTTCCTTTTGAGACATCTGACCCTAGCAGTCTGTAAATAATCTGCCGAACTTAGTACTAACAAAACGAAATAATTATGATTCTCTCCGGTTTAACATACATTATCATTGCGCTATTCATTTTATTATGGGCATACGCGTCAATACCCAAATTCCGAAATATCAGGTATTTCAAAGAGGTTATGGAAAGCCAGGCGATCCCTAAATGGATGGCTCAATTGCTTACTTGGCTCCTTCCAATAACTGAACTTAGTATAATTGGTCTGTTGATTTTTGAGAAAACCCGTTTAATTGGCATGTATGCTACTTTGATAATGATGCTAGCTTTTACAGTATATGTCGGAGGAATTATGTTTCATGTATACAATAAATATCCGTGTCCATGTGGAGGGTTATTTACCCGTATAGGTTGGAGAAAACATTTCAAATTGAACCTTATCCTTTCTGCCCTTGCACTAATTGGAGTTCTGCTTTTAGAATATAGATTGAAATAAAACGAACTAGTGTCTGTTGTTGTATCCTTTTAATATTAGTCATCGCAACAAGGATGTTTCAGGGCATATAGCAGTTAGGTTAAACCAGGAAAACGCCGAAAATCCTTTAACAGAGTAGGCAGAAACTAAAATTTAAGCTTTTTAATATAAAAGCACTAAAATTATGGGTTATGCATGGTTTTTAAGGATATATGGAGCTGATCCATGTCTTCCAAATAGTTATACAAATGTTGGTGGCGTGCCTCCAGGTTGCCCTGGTACGGGGAAAATATGTGCTATTTACGCAGAGGTCGATGAGTTCGGCAGACCTATAATTGATTATGGTTTAAAAAGTGAGATGATCACGGCCCTAAACACTAGATCTGACCAGCCAAGAGTCTTACTTCGATCCAATAATTAAAGATGAAGCAGCTAAAACTTTAAATACCCTATTCTCAAATATTTGTGACTTTGGAGTAAGCGAAATATGTTTCAAGTAGAGAGGAACTAGAATTCAATCCTTTTTTAGAATAAAGGAATTGCTGAAAATCCTGAAACAGAGTAGGCAAGAATTAAAGTTTACGCTTTTTAAGTTTATAAAAACACTTAAATTATGGCTTATGTATGGTTTTTAAGGTACATGGTGCTGATTCATGCTTTCCAGAAAGTTATATTAATGTTGGATCTGCTCCTCCAAATTGTCCTGGTAAAGGGAAAATCTGTGCGATCTATGCAGAGGTCGACGAGTTCGGTAAACCCATTATTGATGAGGATTTAAAAGCTCAAATGAGAACTGCCTTAGATACAAATAATAATCAAACGAGGGTTTTGTTAAGCTTCAATAATTAATAAAAATATTAAAAATTTCAAATTTCGAAACACGAAGGAGTATGCCGAAAATCCTAAGAGTAGGCAAGGGGGATGCCCAAAACCCTGAATAGAGTAGGCAACATTTTAAATTTAAAACTATGGCGTTTACATGGTATGTCAGGACTCTTGGAGCAGATCCAAATAGTCCTTCAAGTTACACCTCTGTAGGTACAGTTCCTCCTTCTTGTCCAGGAACAGGTAAAATTTGTGCAATTTTTGCAGATGAAAGTGATATTCCTAATGAACCAAGTTTGGATGACGAGTTGAAATCAGAAATGGTTACGGCGTTGAATACAAATTCGGATCAAACCCGTGTATTGTTAAGGAGTGCAAATTAATCCTGTAATTGAGAAATGAACACATTGGGGGTATGCCCCCAATGTGTATTTTTTATTGTTTAAGCACAATTCTATTTTTCTGTAATCACCATCACATCTATATTTCTTTTTGCTTCAATAATATCACAACCATAAAGTTGCAATTGTTTTTTTAAACCATCGAGATTTGAAAAATCTTGAATTACTATTTGTCCCTTTATTCCAGTTTCATCAATTCCTGGGGGGTATTGTTCGCTTTGATCCAGATAAAACACGGGAATACCACTTACGATAACCTTTTTTCCTGTTTTTCTGGTTGCGTTCAAAGAATCAATATTTACTTCCTTATTTTTGATTATAACCAAACAATTAACATCCCTTTTTTCCCAGCGAGCATTTACTCCTAATAGATGTTGTAAATCTGAATAAATGTATTCCAATCTCTCCTTTTTATCCATTGGTTTTGCTGAAACCATTTCATAACAAATTTCATGCTCACTCAGCCAATCACTGGGAAATTTTTTTTCCTTTTCATAAACATACCGTGACTTATCTTTCACCTCTAAAATAAGCCTGTCCGGGTGTAGGATAAATGTTTTTGGGTTTAATAAAAAGGTCATCATTGTGAATGCCTGGACAATTGACTTATTGTAAAATGCAGATCGATAACCCGTTGCCAATGTGTCGTAAACAATTGCCTTTTTATAATCTATTCCTTCCCTATGGCCGGTTATTCCTGAATATTTCAGAAAATGACCTGTAGTATTATACTGATCAGCCTCTGTTTGAGCAAAGATTGGCTTTTTGGGGTCAAAATTAACCATATCGTTTTTTACTGGCCACTTCACTGTTTTTCCATCAAGGATAGTTTGAATGTTTTTTGCAGTAATGTAATCTGTCCCCGTAATAGCTTTAACCACTCCCTTATAAATCCAGACCTCATGAGAAATAAGTTTATACGGAAAGTATGATCCCAATAACTTGTCTTCCACTACGCAAGGCAATTTAACATTCCTTTTATTCACAAAATTGTTGTTTTTAAAGAAGGCAGACATTACTGCT
This sequence comes from Pedobacter sp. PAMC26386, assembly GCA_014302835.1. Lineage (GTDB taxonomy): Bacteria > Bacteroidota > Bacteroidia > Sphingobacteriales > Sphingobacteriaceae > Pedobacter. The sequence goes on along the minus strand of CP060294.1, from coordinate 2,574,588 downwards.
TCAGATTGATAACTAACAGGCAATATTTTGATTCGGCTACCAAATTGCTGTTGCAGAGTATCTAATCTGGGCAATGCGTCTATGCAGCTTCCACAGAAAGTATCCCAAAAATCTATTATCAATAATTGATCTTTAAAGTCAGATAGCTTAGCATTGGATTTATCATTTCTAATGATTTTTGAGATAATAACATTAGGAACCTGATCGCCGACATTAAGATTACGGATTGTCGGATCTGGTTGCGGTCGTTTGCTAAATTCCGTTTTTTGTTGGGCATTTACAATAAAAGCAAATGGTACCAGAAGGAATAAACATTTAATAAATTTTATCATAATTATTTTTTATTTGGAAATACTGCTTGGGGTTGATTTTTAATGAATTGAAATTTATCTGTCATTTTGTGGTACACCAGTATTATTAATTACGTTTTGTGGGATTAGCAAGGTATACCGCGAATCATCAGGTGGTAAAGAATAGATAATTCCGTTTATTGTACGTGCTAATGTTATGGCAAATCGACTTTCCTTATTTAGACGCCGTAAATCGGTCCATCTGATTCCTCTAAAAATTAATTCTTTTTCACGTTCTTTTAAGATTATCCCCAATGCTTCATCAGCGCTACTGGCTGTGTAGTTGGGGTATGGGGTCGTATTAACTCCATTTACCAGGGTAATTTTCCATCGTGTTTTTAACAGATTATTCAAATCATTTAGCGCTTCAGTAGTTTTACCAGCTCTGGCAAAACATTCTGACCTAATCAGATACATTTCATCTGTTGCTAACCCCCCAAATAAAATTGTTGACGAGCCATCATAACTGCCTTTAAATGCAAAAGTGCCCAAGTTAGGCCCAGTATTCGTCTTAAAAAAGATCTGTTTCCTGATGTCATTGGATTGATAAGAAGAATATAGCGTGCTTACGATTTTTGCATTAGTTTGGGACAATGGAGGGAAATTGGGGCTGGTCAAAGTAGATGAAAAGATTACCTCATCATTAAATCTTGTAAATGGAATAGTTGCTGTTGCGTTTAGTGAGGAATAGTTAAGTAAGAGGCTATTTATCTTTAAGCATAAATCTGCGTAGGTACCCGCATTTGTATAATCCCTCATCGACAAGTAAACCCGCGCAAGTTCGGCATAAGCAGCGGCCTTATTTGGACGTGATTTAATCGTACTCGTTGCCGGAAGTAAATCAACTGACATTTTAAGATCCTGTATAATTTGATTATATGTTTGCTGTACTGTTCCTCTACCATAAACAATGTTAATATCGGGGCTTAAACGTGTAGGAACTCCAGGGTCATTTGCTGAGGCAATTGCATCATAAGGTTTACAAAACAATGAAGCTATACTATGCAAAGCAAATCCCCTAAAAAATAAAGCAGATCCTTTGATCGTATTATACTCAATATCAGATTTAGGTGTAATACCGTCCAGAACCTGTAACACCAGGTTTGAATTAAATATGGTCGCATAAGGTTGGGCCCATGAAGTAACACTATGATTAGCTTGTATTGTCCATATATAATTGTCTCTATTGTCCTTATTTGATAAACTTGTCCAACTGGCATCCGTTAAATAATAGTGGTCAGAAGCGACTTCTCCATCTGCAGGATAGCCACTATTCATCTTAGTATAATCATCCAGTAATGCCTGACAATCTGTTAAATTTGACGGAACATATAGTGACCGATCTGGTTTCAGATCAAGGTATTTCTTACAAGAGCAGAGCAATGTGCTCAGCACCAGAATTGGTATTAATATTTTAAATAATTTCATCTGTTCTAATTTTAAATTCATTTAAAAATTTGCACTTAATCCAAAAGTTAGGCTCCGGGGATTAGGTATATTTAGAACATAATCTGGGTCATAACTAGTTTTTGTAGCCTTCCAAATAATCCCTAGATTATTCATATTTGCATATAGCCTGAGATTTTTAAAATAAATATTCGGTCTGTTAATTGTATAACTAAGATTTATATCCTGCAATCTTATATTTGCAGCGTTTTCAATTGTAGCCGATGAATTTTTGTAAAAGAGATCCCTTAAAGAATTAGCAGGATATGATACAGAAGGTACATTAGTGATAGTTTCATCACCTGGCTTTTGCCATCTATTTGTATACTCATCAGATCCGGTTTGTGCAAAGCCATTTGTATAAAGATCTGTATAAGAAAGTACGGGTTTTTTAAATTTATAGCCAAATTTATAAAGGATGTTTGCTGAAATTGAAAAGGATTTATAAGTAAATGTATTTCTGAAGGCGCCGTAATAGGTTGGCGTAGCTGAACCTTGGTAATCAAGGTCATTAATTGATGTAGGATTGGTTAATGCATTATAATCTTTACTTATTTTTCCATTTACATAACCTTGTGGGTCTCCTGTCAATGGATCTAGCCCGGCCCACTTAAACGTATACAGTCCATTTAAATCCTGACCTTGTACAGGATTAATATTTGCAGTTCCGTTGTAGTTTACCAAATCCGGTAAGTTAGGGGGAAGCAAATATTTTGAAACAATAACTCGGTTGTGGCTAAATAGTAAATTTGATACCCAGCTAAAAGAAGGACTTTGTATATTAAAACTGGTTAGGTTAACATCAATCCCACGGCCATGCAAGTTTGCTGCATTTTTTTTTACTGTCAGAACCCCTGAGCCTTGATCTGTCGGTATTGTACTAATCACATCAGTAGAAAGTTTATCATAGTATTCTATGTTACCTGACAATCGATTGTTTCTTAATGCAAAATCAACGCCCAAATTAATAACCCTTACATTCTCCCATCTTAAGCCAGGATTTGGCGGATTTAGAACACTTGCGTAAGTTAGCTGGGTAATAGGATTGGGAAATTTAATATAAGAAATTACAGGTCTGGGTGATTGACCTGGTATAGCGTTTCCATTATACCCGTAAGTTGCTCTTAGCTTTAGAAAAGGCAATAATCCAGAATCATAAAATGATTCTTTAGAAATGTCCCAAGCTAATCCAGTAGACCACAATGGGGTTCCTTTTTGGTTGCTTTCAACGCCAAAAAAATTAGTTTCGTCTTTTCTTATACTAGCAGATAGGGTATATCGTCTTTTAAAAGTGTAAGCTGCATTGGCAAAAATTGAAGTATATCTATTGGTGAGGTCAATAAAATCATCGCTTCTTGGAATTAGAGCTGGTGAATCATTTCCAGCTAACACCACTTGCGGTGTAGCATAATCAACTGCTTGTGTTGATAAAGTATTTCCATTATAACCATAAACCCTATTACCTTGAGACCAATTATGGTTCTGTCTTATCTCAACACCTGCTATTGCAGTTAGCTGATGTATAGTATTCCATGTTTTATTGGCATCCAGTTGGGCTCTGGCATCATAGGATGCCTGGTTTAAATTAGTTGTCTGGATAATATCTCCAATCGGTATGGCTCTTTTTACAACTGCTGGTGTCCAATCTGAATAATAGTTAATTTGGTCTCGGGTATAATAGCTCCCTAGGCCTTCCCAATCTACATTTTGGCCAGTATTTCTTTCATACTGATATTTAATAGATGCGTTAAATATTCCGTTGATTTTATATTTGGCACCCACATTTAATAATACATCTCTTAAAGTAGTTGTATTAGAGCTTTTATTAAGTTCGGCTAATGGTCTGAAATGCCAATCCAACAAACGTCCCCCACCAACGGTATCTCTATAGCTTTTGATTAAATATATTGGGCTGGCATCAACTTCAAGCGGATTACCATTGTCATCCTTAAGTTTAATATATGGGCGTAGATAATTCAAATTTCCATAAGCAATGGGAAATTGACTTCCAATTTCTTTGTCTTTGGTTTCAGTATATTGAATTCCTGTTTCGATTTCAAGATTTTTAACTGGTCTTATGGTGACATTTGAACGAAATGACAAACGGTTGTTATCTGATGTAACCAGACTATTCATGTTCTTATCAAAACCTCCAGATAAATAGTAGCTTATTTGCTTACTACCTCCACTAATATTAAGGGCATATTGTTGGTTAACAGACTTCCTATATAAGTATTTCATATAATCTGTTCGGGTATCACCCCCCCTTAAAGCATTGATCTGGTTGGTCGCATCTGTCGGGGAGATTTGTCCTTTGTCCTGCTGATCCAAAATTTGGACGACGGGGCTTAGGTTGCCAAACATTTGATTTACATAACCAACAAAGGCACCATTTTTAAATAAATATTGTTCAATATCAATGAAGTCGGTGCTTTTAATAACGGGTAAATAGAAAAGATTTGGTTTTTGAGTAATCGTAACATTACTGTTTAAAGAGATCTTAAGTGGCTGATCAAATTTTCCCTTTTTTGTGGTGATTACAATTACTCCATTGCCAGCCTTTGTTCCCCAAATGGAAGCAGCTGCAGCATCCTTTAAAATACTAATACTTTCTACATCATTGGGGTTGATGTTATTTACATCACCATCATAAGGAAAGTTATCTATAACAACTAAAGGATTTTGGCCTTCCGATCCAGATAATGAACTAATTCCCCTTATGCTTGGATACTTTTGTTTTCCCTGAACACTTCGTTTGTTAAATAATATACTGGTTGTTATCCCATCTAACCTATCCAGCACATTTGTGGTTACGCTTCGGTTAAATAGGGCATTATCTACTTTTTCAAACGAACCTGTAGCCCGTTCTTTTGGAATTTCCTGATAACCCGTACTTACTATACTGACTTCGCTTAGTTTAGTGGTAAGTGGTGTAAGAACAATTAGAATACTCTTAGTTTCATCAGTTATTTTATATTCTAAAGGGGTAGAACCAACATAAGTAACTAGAAGTACAGCATTTGTTCCTATTTTTAATAAGGTAAAATCGCCATTCTCATTAGTTTTTGTACGGTTATTTGTTCCTTTTTCTGTAACCGTAGCTCCTTTAATAGGTTGCCGGTTTTCATCGAGTATTTTTCCGGTTATACTTATATCCTTAAATGAATTGACAGCACGATCCATAATAGAAAGCGTTTTCTCTTTTATGGTAATCGTTTGCCCTGAGATCTCAAAGGTTAAAGGCAAGTTTGTAAGTGTAGCAATCAGTGCTTCTTTGACGCTTACATGATTTAAAGAAACACTAACAGACTTCGATTTATTAAGAATGTTTTTATTAAACAGCAGATCATAGCCGCTTTGCAGCTGTATTTTTTGCAATACACTCACCAAAGTGGCATTGTTTTCCTTAAGCGTGACGCGCTGTGCGAATGAGGCTGCACTGACATGCATAAAGGCTGTCATTAAAAGTACGGTGGTTAAGCGCATAATGAACAGGATTTTATGGATATAGCGATTTCCTATACCATTTTTTGTAGTAAAATTTCTATACATTTGTTAGTTAGGTTTAATTACTAGTGCCTTTACTTACAAGGTTATATGCACTAAGTAATGGTTAGCTGATAAATTTATTTGTCGCTGTAACGCCGAACACTGCCAGGGGTGTTGATCGCACTTCTGGCACTCTTTTGTTACAACAGCATAGCCCTGTTTAATTCATAACTGTTACTCTCCTTCCTTCTACTTTAAAGTGAACACTACTTATATTTTCTATCATTTTAAGTATAGACCCTAAATTACTTTTTCTTGAAACCCAACCCTGGAGAATTAGATTTTTAGGGACTTCAGTTTCGTAAACAACATGGACATCATACCACCTTGAAATGATCCGCATGACTGTTTTTAAATCTTCGCCGTCAAACTGAAATTTTCCGTTTCTCCAGGCCACAACTCCAACAGTATCTGTCTGAACTATTTTCAACTGACCATTCTGTTTTAAATTGGATTGCTGGCCGGGTTTTAAAATGATTTCCCCACTAAGATTTTGTGTTGATTGGGCCCCGTTAGTCATTGCATAATGCACTTTTACAGATCCCTCTAATAGGGTAGTTTTAATTTCGGATTCCTCCTGGTAACTGTTGATATTGAAATGCGTACCTAGAACTTCTACTTCCTGCTTTCCGGTCTCCACCCGGAAAGGTTTTGTTTTGTTTTTCTTTACTTGAAAGTAAGCTTCACCGCTCAACTTTACCCTGCGTTCTTTAAGGGAATTAAGGGATATCGGGTACATTAAGCTTGAGGCAGCGTTGAGCCATACTTTCGTTCCATCTGGTAAATTTATTTGATAATGCCCTCCATTGGGCGTTTCTATGGTGTTGAATTGAGATATTGAAACAAGTTTAGGATGACGACTACTTACGTCGTTCCCACGCAGTTTGGGCTCTGCAACGGTATAAACCAATTGGCCGTCTGCAGTTTTGGAGATACTTATACCAAGCTGTTCAGCAACTGTTCCACTTTTTGCATTTGTTAAACTGATCTTGGTTCCGTCACCTAAAGTTAAAATGGCTTTGTTGCTTGCAGGTGCGATCTGAGAGATAAGGCTCTCGTTTTTAGCTGACCTATCAGAATGTCCGACACGATATAAATAAGCACTTAAAACGAAAATGATAATGGCAACTTCAGGAAAATACGGCCATATTTTTTTAGGAATGATTTTTCCAGGTAATTTTCCCCATATTTTTTCACGGTCTTCTTTCAGTTTTTCCGAAGTATAATCCATTTGGGTGAAGTCTCCCAATTGGTCATACCAATCTTCAAGAAGATGTTTCTCCGTTTCTGATAAAGTGTCGCTTCTAAATTTTACTATTAGTTCCTGAACTTGATTTTCCATGTTAATTAGTTGAGAGGAGTATTGTAACAATTTTACAAGACTCTAATTCTCCGCTTTCTAATTATATGACAGTTGAAAATGGTTTAGGGTATAAAGAAAAATGAAAAAAATGTTTTGCCCTAGAAAAAGGGGATGACAATAATTAAAGACTTGATTTTTGGCCTCAATATTTTTAGAGCATTATTGATATGGACTTTAACCGTTCCCTCGGTGATGTGTAGTCTTAAAGCAATTTCTTTGTGGCTGAGTTCCTCAAACCTGCTCAATTCAAATACCTGGCGCATTTGCTTGGGCATTGCTTTTACTTCCTTATTGATAATGGATTGAAGCTCATTTAACATCACCTGTTGCTCGGTAATTGGTACGCCACGCTGTATATAATCCTGTATGGAACTGATGTAATCCTTTACAAAATCGCCCCGGATAATATAATTTAAGATCCTGTTTTTTACGGCAGTGTATAAATAAGCCGAGAGGGAAGTAGTTACCTCTAAGAATTTGCGATTGTCCCATAGTTTTATGAACAATTCGTGCAAAATATCATTTACATCATCTTTCGATTTGATTTTTTGAAGAGCATGAACCTGCAAAGCAGGCATATACCGCATATATATTTCCGCATAAGCATGTTTGTCATTCCTATCACTCTCTAGAAATAGAAGAAGCTCTTTATCACTATAAATGCTATATACTGACATAGTAAAATTTTAGGTTATACCTCATCTAACTAAATTAATTAGTGGTTTGTCTTGTCTTATAATGATCTCTATATCATTAAATTATTAAGTAATGTCACCGCTTTGGAAAATCTAATGTAGAATTTTTCTGAATTTCAAATATGGCAGAAGATTCAAAAGCAACTCATAAAAGGGGGTAGATGAATTAAACCTAAGTAATAAATGAGATTTTCTCCATTTATATTTGGTTTTTATGTGGTTATTATACCTAAATCAGTTATCTGTAATTTATACTAATGTAAGGCTTTAAAGCATCAATACAAATGAAATATTTTCTTTTTATTGGTACAAATATGACGAAGCGGCCAATAAACAAAGAAGGCATAAAAATGTTGGGAAGCAATCTTAGGAAATACCGACAACTAAGAGGTTTGTCCATGGAAAAATTAGCCAATATGATAGACGTAAATCTAAGTCAGATTAGCAGATGGGAATTGGGATTAGTAAGTCCACGAGTATCCAGTATTTTTGACATTGCTGAAGTGTTAGATGTGGAGGTTTCTAAATTCTTCGAAGAAGACTAATCATGAAAGGCAATTGTTCTTAAAACGGGCAAGAAATCCAACCTGGAATTTAAAGGGCTGCGATTATAGATTCGGTTACCTGTTCTACTATTTCGAAAGCAGTTTCGGCCATTTTGTTTCCCTTATTGTCTAGCAATGGGTTAACCTCTACAACTTCAATACATAAAACTTTTTCTGAGGCAACTATTGTTTGAATAATAGCGATGATCTCCTGCTGATCAAATCCTTTAGAAACTGGAGTGCCTGTACCTTGTGAAACCAAATCACAGTCCATACTATCTACATCGAAAGAAATGTAAATGATTTCACAACTATTTAATTTCTCCAGTGCTTCTTCTACACATGTTTTCAAACCTCTGAAACGTACTTCTTCTACTTTATAGTTTTTAATTCCTAAATTTTGAATGAGTTTGTCTTCCGCTTCTTCGGTATCACGAACACCAAAATATATCAAATGTTCAGGTTGCAATTTAGGCTCGGCCGTGCCGATAGCTTTCAGATTATTCCAGAATAGTATTGTGTCTCCGGTAATTTTGTTCTGCTGACAATCCAGATTGTCATTGGCCAAGGCAGCCGCTAAGGGCATGCCATGTATGTTCCCGGATGGAGAAGTATATGGAGAATGTAAATCTGCATGGGCATCTATCCAAATTACACCAAGTACTTTATCGGGATAAGCTGTTTTTATTCCACTAATTGTACCCAGTGCCGACGAATGATCTCCTGAAAATACGAAAGGAAAATGGTTTGCTAATAAGCTATGCTCCACAGCATTGGAAAGTCGGGTACATTGCTGTAGTACATGTTCAATTCTTATGGCAAATGTATTCCGGTCTTTATTATAGATGGTTTCATTATGCGTTTGGACATCCAGCGTGCTGAAATTGTTAAAATACTCACTTCCCTTATTAATTGCTGCAATTTCGATGGCATCTATTCCCATATCAGATCCCCGGGTTCCCGCACCAATATCAGATCTGTTTTTTACCAGATTTATCGTTCTCTTCATAAAAGCCTAAGCAACGCTTAACAGTGATCTCTCAATAATTTCCAGGCTTTCAATAATTTGTTCTTCAGTGATTATTAATGGAGGGGCGAAGCGGATTTTATTTCCATGAGTAGGTTTGGCGAGCAAGCCGTTCTCTTTAAATTTCATACAGATATCCCAGGCCATATCAGATTCTTCCGTGCAGTTGATGACAATTGCATTAAGCAATCCTTTACCTCTGACTGACTGGATAATATCCGTTTTCTTGGCAATCTTTTTTAATCCTGCTCTGAACAAATTCCCCATTTTTTGGGCATTTTCAGCTAGATTTTCATCAATAACGACTTGTATTGCTTCCATGGACACTGCACAAGCCAAAGGATTTCCTCCGTAAGTTGAACCATGTTCTCCTGGTTTAATGGTCAGCATGATTTCGTCATTCGCCAGTACAAGTGAAACTGGTAGTACTCCACCTGAAACTGCTTTTCCTAGGATTAAAATATCCGGGCGGTTACTTTTTTCTTCAGAATTGACTTCATATGAAGCCAGCATGCTTCCTGTTCTGGCAATTCCAGTTTGGATTTCATCAGCAATGAACAAGACGTTATAAGCTTGGCAAAGTGCCTTAATGCGTACCAGGTAGTCACTATCCGGGACAACGACACCAGCTTCACCCTGGATAGGTTCAACAATAAAACCTGCAATATTTTTATCTGTCTTTAAAAGAGCTTCAAAAGCATCTACATCATTGTATGGAACATGGGCTATTCCACTTACAAAGGGACCAAAGTCTTTCCTTGCACTTTCATCATTAGAAGCTGAGATTACAGAAATGGTTCTGCCATGAAAATTTCCATCCGCAAAGACGATTTTGGCCTCATTAGCACTGATACCTTTTATTTGGTAGGCCCATTTTCTACAAAGTTTCATTGCCGTTTCAACCGCTTCCACACCAGAATTCATGATCAATGACTTATCGTAACCAAATAAATTACAGACAAATTCTTCAAAATCACCCAATTTGTCATTATAAAATGCCCTGGAAGTCAGTGTAAGTTTTTCAGCCTGATCTTTAAGTGCATTAATAATTCTTGGGTGGCAATGCCCTTGGTTCACTGCAGAATAGGCAGATAGAAAATCATAATATCTCATTTCTTCAACATCCCAAACGAAGACACCTTCTCCTTTTTCCAGGACAACAGGTAGAGGATGGTAATTATGCGCACCATATCTTTCTTCTTTCTCTATTAGCTCCTCGCTTTTACTTAAGTTTGTTGAAGTTTCCATAATTGATTATTCTTAGTGCAAATATAGTAATATTTATTATTTTTGTGCTTATAAAAAGTTAATTTGACTTTTTGATTGATTTTGAAAGTGTATTTGGCTCTAATGAACCGATTTAAAAGAATAACCTAATTTTATTAATTCATGGATCACATTGATGAATTTGATATTCAAATATTAAAACAACTGGAAATAGATGGAAGAATGGCCTATTCGGCTATCGCTACCGCTCTTGGCATATCCAACACTATGGTTCATCAGCGGATATCCAGATTAACCGAACAAGGTATATTAACAGGGATCAAACCTGTATTAGATGAAAAGAAGATTGGTTATGACTGGGGAGCCTTTACCGGGATTACGCTCGAAAAAGATCATAACTCAAATCGTATTATTGAGGAGTTAAAGGAAATTCCTGAGATTACCGAATGTTATTATATTAGCGGTACTTATACCTTATATCTAAAAATCATTGCCAAAAATCATGAGCATATGAGGCAAATACTCTATGAGAAAATTGATAATATCCCAGGTATTGCTAAAACAGATTCTATCATGGAACTGGGCTGTGCGTTTAAAAGAAATATTATCCTGTAAAGGATTTAATCAAAATAGTAGGCCAAATAATTATCTTTAAAATACTTTAATCATATATTTGGTGCATATGTACAAAAAGTATATCATCTGGTTTTTTTTTCTAGCTGTATTTACAAGTGATTTTTCTGGATTATTTGTTTATGCAGGCTATAAATTAAATCAGGATTATATCACTTCATCTCTTTGTATAAACCGCGACAAGCCATGGATGAAATGTAACGGTAAATGTTATTTGATGAGAAAAATCAGAGAAGCAGAGAAAGATGAAAATCATAAGGCCGTTATAAATGTCCTGAATCAGTTGTCCATATCATTCTATCAGCACAATTCTGCACCTTCATTAAATACTACAGTATTCATAATTGAAGACCAGTCAGGATATTCTCGCTACAGCTATAATTATATCAGTAATTATTGCGACCAGATCTTCAGACCGCCAAAGACTGCGGCTTAATTTCCTGTTATTCTTTTACACTCCTGATATGTGCCGGAGTATATCTTAATATATGCTCATGATTCTTTATTTTCTGTTTAAAAAACAGGGGTATTTATCGACGTGACTGATTTTGTCAATATTCATGATGAATGTGAGTTTTGTTTAATGTCGGGGTTTAGTCGTGTAAAAGAATTAAATAAAAACTTATTGTGGATTTGCAGGGAATTGAAATGCCTTAGCCTGATAAATGCGTCAGGCAAAAAGAAGAAATCGGCATCCGTTGTACCGAACAGGATTTAGGTGCAGCAGAAGAAAATAGTAAAACCCAAAGAAACAATAGAATTGGCCTCTTATCAGAATATCAAAAACATGATTAATTTAAAAATAAAGATTTTCAGCATCCTTTTATTATTAGGAATTACATTTTGTATGGGCTGTAAGCAAAATGTAAAAGAACAAATTGCTAAACCCGTTATGCAAAATGGAAAGATCAAGGTCGCTATACTCATCTATCCAGGTGTAGAACTTTTGGATTTCGCAGGACCTTCAGAGGTTTTTAGCAATAGTAAATATTTCCAGGTTTATACCGTATCTACTGGTTCATGTAAAATCAATACTAAAAGTAACACGCTAAGTATAAATCCTGATTTTACGATTTCCAATGCACCTCAACCAGATATACTAGTTATCCCCGGTGCGACGATGAGTACCGTCGGAGCAGTCGCTTCAAATCATCAGGTGATCAGCTGGATCAATAAGGTAAGTGACAAAACTAAGCTAACTATGTCAGTTTGTTCTGGTGCAGGTTTATTATCAAAAGCAGGATTACTAGATGGAAAAACGGCGACCACTCATTTTGGCGCCATAGATACCTTACAAAAGCTGACGCCTAAAGCAAAGTTTATCGGTAACGTGAGATTTGTTGAAGATGGAAAGATTATAACTACAGCGGGTGTGTCAGCAGGCATTGATGGAGCTTTGCATGTGATAGAAAAATTAAAAGGATTGAAAGAGGCTCTGTTTGTGACGGCTGTTATAGAATATGATAAATGGGACCCGGCTGATGGTAAAGTCATTGGTGCTATGGAGAAGCATAAAGGAATGGATATGTCCATGATGCATCAGGAAAGTGCTGCAACTTCTGCAGGAGCAATGAAAAGCTTAACACCGAAGACAATAAATGAGGAGGAGAAAGATGTAGTTTGTGGAATGACTATTCCCAAAGGGAGTTCAAAATATCACCTTCACTACAATGGTAAAGACTATCATTTTTGTTCGGCCACCTGTAGAAATTTATTCGAGAAAAATGCAGCTGTATATGCTTCAAAAAAATAATACTATTTGATTATATATCAATATGATGTTTCGTAAGGTAGTTTTGTTTCTTTATATATTGATCTCGCTGATGGCGAATTGTTCGCGATTTTTTATTTTCGCCGGATTTGAATTCAATAAGGAATACATTGCCAGTAATCTTTGTATTAACCGGAACAGACCTGAGATGCACTGTGATGGGAAGTGCTACCTGATGAAAAAAATCAAACAAGCAGAAGAAAATGAAAAGAAAGAAGCTGCAAGGAATAACCTAAGCCTGCTAGAAGTCTCTTTTTACCAGGAGCCTTTTAGTTTTTCTTTTCACGATCCCTTTACTCTAAATATCGGTAATCATTCGTTTCCTGCTTACGCTTATTTATACACCAGTCATTATATCCGAAACATTTTCAGACCACCCAGGCCATTCGTCTGATTTTCAAATATCTTCCTGATTACATCATTTTTTGATTGCGCCTTGCTGCTATTTTTTATAGCGGGTTTATGGCTGTGCAATTAAAAACTTCAATCCTTGTGCTGCTTAATCAATTTGAGCGTGCTGGTGAAATGTATAAATCAATATTTGATGTCCTGTGCTAGAAGCTACAGGAAGATACCCTATTGAGATTAAAAGATTGGCCTTTGGCCAGATAACCAGAAAATGAACATGAAAGCAATTTTAAAACTTACGATTATATTATTTATACTTTATTGTACCCCGGTATTTGCACAGTCCGGCAATATACAAGGTACAGTTACTACATCTCAAGGACAGGCTGTCTTTAAAACAACAGTTAAGCTATTAAATACAAATTATGGAGTACTGACTGATGCGGAGGGGAAATACACCATCAAAAATTTAGCAAGTGGAAATTATACCATCAGTGTTTCTGCCATTGGCTACGCTTCGATACTCAAAAAAATCACCCTTGGTAAAGGGGAGGTATTGATCTCGGATTTTAAATTGGCAGAAAGTAATCAGCAGTTGAATGAAGTAACGGTGTCTTCTGAAAAACGACAGGAAAGTGTCCAGAATATTCCCGCCGCAATTACATCTTTAGATGCGAAGCAGATTAAGGATTATCGGTTATGGGATATTACAAATCTTACAGCGATCGCTCCGAGTTTGTTTACAGTTGAACACGGTAATAGTACCGGGGCAAATTTCTTCAATATACGTGGCGTATTAGGCTATACGAACGAGCAGGCAGTAGCTACTTATATTGATGGTGTAAATCAATACGAGTTTTTCTCTGCGCCGCCTTTGTTTAATGATATACAAAGTATAGAAATTTTACGTGGACCACAGGGAACACTTTATGGTCGCAACGCATTTGGTGGTGTAGTCAACATTACCACCAGACAACCCGGTAATACATCTTCTGGTTACGCTGAAATTAGTTTAGGAAATTACGGGCAACAACGTTATACTGTTAGCCTTTCAGGACCGGTAGTGAAAAATAAACTTTTCGCCAGCGGAGCGTTTACTTATAACCACAGAGGATCGATTTATTATAATAATTATACTAAAAGCGGTTACGACAGGCGGGAAGATTACTCGGGCAATTTCAATTTGCGCTATCTGCCTTCGGAACGCTGGGCACTATCTTTAAATGCGAAAATAGAAAATGATAATGACAGAGGAAGTTATCCTTGGGTCAGATCCTATACCCAGGTCCTTGAAAAACCTTATGAAGTATCTTCAAATAATACCAATATTGAGCGGAGAAATAACTTTAATACCTCCTTACAGGCAAATTACTATGGTAAAGACTTCAATTTCACTTCAGTTTCTTCTTATATTAATTACCACCTGGATTACCCTGGCGGCTATGATTTTGATTTTAGTCCTTTAAATATTTTAACAGGAAGCCCTGATATTCGTCAACATATTTACACACAGGAGATTCGTTTGTCTTCTCCTACTACGAATAGCAGTAAACTGCAATGGGTTGCAGGTGCTTATGGATTCTTGCAAAATAACAGTAACGCTTCATTATCCAGTTATGGCCCTGACTATCTACTATTAGATCCTAAATCAGGTGCACCATTTAATACTATTGCTTATAGTTCTGCAAAAAATCAAGGCTTTGCTTTTTTTGGACAAGCTACTTATGCCATTGCAAGTCAATGGGATGTGACAGCGGGTATCCGTTACGATCATGAAGTCAGGAAGTTGAGCAAGTATACTGATTATCAGAAAGATCCCAATCCACCTGTATTACTAACTCCGAACAGGGATTACCGGGCTAATTTCAATGCAGTAACCCCAAAGCTGACAGTTAGTTATAAGCCAAAAGATCAGATGCTGATTTACGCATCTTATGCAAGGGGCTTTCGGGCTGGCGGATTAAACACGACTGCACCAAGGCCAGATCAGGTGCCTTATGATCCTGAACATTCCGATAATTATGAGATTGGATGGAAAAACACATTCCTGAATAATAAGTTGAAACTCAATCTTACTGGTTTCTATCTGGAACAACACAATCAGCAGGTAGGAACTTCTCAGGATGGCGTTAACCAACTTATTTTAAATGTGGGAGAAATGCACAATAAAGGTATTGAGCTTGAATTATCGGCATTGCCCTTAAAAGGTTTTCAAATTGATTTGAATGCTAGTTATTCTTATGCCAGATATGCTTCATTACTACTGTATAACAAAGAGGCGAAGGCTGTTGTGGATAATAAGGGGAATCAGCCAATTTATAATCCGCCATTCAGTTCTATGCTGGCCGCTCAGTATAGTTACGATTTTGGCAATAGTAAACAAAAATTAACAGCGTTTCTGAGAGGAGAGTATCGTTATCTGGATAAATATTACTTTGATTTTGTCAATGGCCTGAATCAGCCGGGCTATAGTTTATTTAATGCTAAAACTGGAGTAACAGGTAAGAATTTTGAACTCAATTTCTGGGCAAGGAACATTACTGATAAAAGATATGTAGCCTATGGCTCTTTCAGCACTTTTATTTTGGGAACCCCCAGAACTTATGGAACAACTTTAATCGTGAAATTTTAAAACGGATCAATGATGAGAAATCTATGCTTAAATAATCTTCCGGAAGTTTCAGCATGGAACGCTGCGAATAGAACTAATCAAACGGCTTTAATCTATGAGGATAGAAAGACAACATTTGGTGAATTTGAAAAATATTCAAACCAAGTTGCTGCCGGTCTGGATCTCTTAAATGTAAAACCTGGAAACAGAGTAGCCATTTTAAGCAAAGATGTTGATTATGGTTATGAAATCTTATTCGGTTGTGCAAAATCGGGGTCAGTACTCATCAGCATGAACTGGAGGTTATCTGCCCGTGAGATTAAATACATATTGAATGATGGAGATGCTGAACTTTTGTTTGTGCAACAGGAATTTGTTGGTTTAGTTCAAGAGATACTTCCTGAATTACCATCGATCAAAAAAATAATTACAATAGATGGAGATGGATCAGGATACCCTGACTACCAATCATGGCGTGACACTTTTCCTGCGCTTAATTCTCTATCTTTTAAACCCACGGAAGAGGATGTTGTTCTTCAGCTTTACACAAGCGGAACTACAGGTAAACCGAAAGGTGTACAGCTGGCTCATTACACCTTTTTCAGGCTGCTCCACAACATGTATAGTGCGGGAGATAAGTGGATGGATTTAAATGATCAGGATATTCTATTGGTATCTCTTCCAATGTTCCATATAGGCGGTTTGTGGTGGGCCATTCAAGGATTTATTTCAGGGAGTACAAGTGTTCTTATTGATGTTTTTATTGCTTGGAAGGTTTTGCAGCTAATTGAAAAGTATAAAATCACCAAGATTGAACTAGTCCCTGCTATGCTTGGGTTTTGCCTGTCGGAACCAGCTTGTCAGGATACAGATTTTTCCTCAGTTAAGGCGATCCTATATGGTGGATCACCTATCTCTGATGTACTAATGAGAAAAGCAGCCGGGAAGTTTCAATGTGATTTCTTCCAGATTTATGGGATGACTGAAACTGGTAATATGGCGGTTTGTCTTCGTCCGGAAGACCACGATTCGAATGGGGCAAAGAGGATAAATGCTGCAGGAAGACCGTTGCCAGGTGTAGAAATTAAAATTGCAGATCCGTTGGGACAGCAGTTAAAAGCCGGAGAAATAGGAGAAATATATATTAAGTCTCCTTCAGTGATGCTGGCTTATTGGAAAAATAATGAAGAGACTGAGCGAACTCTGGCTAATGGCTGGGTCAGGACTGGAGATGGCGGATACCAGGATCAGGACGGTTATCTATATATATGTGATCGCATTAAGGACATGATCATCTGTGCAGGTGAAAATATATTCCCGGCAGAAATCGAAGCTATTTTATGTGAACACGACGGGGTAGCCGAAGCTGCTGTAATAGGAATCCCTGACGATTTACTTGGAGAATCAGTAAAGGCTTTTGTGGTGTTAAAACCTGCTGCAACATTAAAATCCAGAGAACTTATCTCTTTTGTGAGAGCGAGACTGGCAAATTTTAAAGGCCCCAGCTCTGTCAGCTTCATTGAAGAGCTGCCGAGAAACCCAAGTGGAAAAGTTCTGAAACGGGTGCTTAGAGAACCCTACTGGACAGGAAGAAGACGTGCAGTAAATTAATATTTATAATCAAAAAAAGATAATCATGAAAACAGAAATATTCGAAATAAGAAATGCTAAAAATAATAAAATCGGTGGCGAGATCTTAGGTCTTGATCTTCGAAATTTAACTCCTGACTCTCCGGAGTTAGTGGAAATCAGATCTGCCATTTATCGGAATAAACTCATAGTCATCCGTAATCAGGAACTTACACCAGCGGAATATGTCGAGTTCACAAGGAAATTAGGTACTCCCCAGGTTTATTTTCAGGATAATTATCATCACCCTGATTTTCCGGAAATTTTCGTTTCCTCCAATGTCAATGAGGATGGGAAAAAAGTCGGTGTTGCTGGTACAGGTCATTACTGGCATACAGACTGCCAGTTTCAACAGCGGCCATTATCCCTGACTTCGATATCTCCAATCATTATCCCTGAATCAATTAGAGCGACTTATTATATTGATATGGCGAAGGTATACCGTGAGTTACCTGATGATCTTAAGTTATTAGTAGATGGAGCTATTATGGTTCATGGCGGGAATAATCGCTATAAAGTTCAACCTTCAGATGTTGATAAATCATTACAGCAGCTAATAGATTATATGAATGAAATTGTTCCGCCAGTAAAGCATCCTGCTGTGATTGAACATCCTGTAACCCGAGATAAAGCTCTTTATATGAGTAGCGGATTTACTATGGGGATTGAAGGCCTGACTTATGAAGATAATCAAAAAGCCATGCAGGCTTTATTTGATTTTATCGAAAGGGAAGAACACATTCATACACATTCATGGGATAAAGGGGATATTATCATCTGGGATAACCGCTTTTTATTGCATAAGTCTTCTCAGCTGTCTCCCGGAGAAAAAAGCAAAAGCTACCGTATTGGAATTTATGATGCATATCCATTTTATGCCGGACTTGAAGACTAAGGATCATGGAAATCGAAAGACACACATTGAATTTAAAACCCGGATCTATAGCTATAGATCCGGATTTTATAAAAAGAGTATTAAATCCATATAGAGAACATACAACCTATCTTAAACATGCTGTTTTTCATATAGAGCCGGATAAGGTAATTCAGGGATTGAAGGTAACCGGAGATTTTGCTATTGCACAATCCTGCTATATTGATGATACAGGCCATTTTAATGCAGTAGAATACAATATCTGTTATAACCAGCTTGGTTACGTGTTTCTTGGGCATTGTATTAAAAATCAATTGATACCTGAGCTGAAAGATTATACAGAAGAAACTTTTTTCCATAAGCAGCTAACTCATATATTGATCGTTAAGATAAATTCATCTTTCAGTAGGCTATTAAACGCAAAAGGATTTTCTGGTATCTGGGGCATTACAGCTATTAAAAAAACAGCGCAATGCACATTTCTGTATACCTACTGCAATTTTCACGATATAAATGGAGGCTCCTCAAAAGGAGAAGTTGTATTGGGAATATTACCTGCAAAAGAAAAAAGCTAATCCGATAATATATAATGAAATCTCAAAATTCAAAAATAATAGACCAGATCAAAAGGGAATCGGGGGAGAGAAAGCGACAGCTACTGACGGATATTATCCGAAACTTGCTGGTTGAGTTTCTGGAACTGGATTCTATTGAAGATGTCGCTTTAGACCAGGACTTTATTGATCTTGGCACCAGCTCTACAGAGGCCGTTGCCTTTAAGATAAAGCTGGAGAAGTTATTAGGTTGTTCTTTTCGTACCACGCTTTTATTTGATTATCCCACATTGGATGTACTGGTTGATTATCTGATAATTGAAATAGGTCAGCAGGAAGTTGAAGGTCAGACAGAGGTCGATGTTTTGAAAACCTGCAAAACTGAGGTCTTTACTAAAGAAGAGTTGTCTATACATACTGTTGCCATTGTGGCGATGGAAGGTGCTTTTCCAGGCATAGCGGATAGTGATGGCTTATGGGAACGGGTACACTCTGGAGAAAACGTAATGTTTCCGCTTAAAGATAAAGAGATGACATTGACTTATGGAGAGTTGGGGGATCCTGAATGGGATGTCCTACTGGATCTTTTGGGTATAACATCGGCAGAATATTATAGCATGGAAAGACCGCTGAGATTATTTTATAAGGTCCTGGCCAGGGCCATGAATGATCATGCTATAAGCCTGAAAGCATTGTCTTCTCAGATGACTGGCGTATTTATAGCTTCTTCACCAGACCGTCCTGCTGATGGTGATTTTCTAGTAAAGCCTTATCAGATAACGCTGTCCAATGCACTTTCTTTTCGCTTGAACTTGCAAGGGCCAAGTGAACAGGTAAATACCTTTTGTACCAGTGTATACGTAGCACTGCACAGGGCAGTACAGAGTATCAGATCGGGAGAAATTACCCATGCAATAGTGGGGGGGATAAATCTTATTGAAGATGGAGTTTTTAAAAAAGCAGCCATGGCTGGATTATACGATGACTTGTTAAGTCCTGGGAACAGCACTAAAAGCTTTTGTCAGCATGCTGATGGTTTTGTACGTACAGAAGGTCTCGGCTTATTTATCCTTAAACCATTAGCACTTGCCAGGAGCGATGGAAATAAGATACTTGCACTTGTCAGAGGTACCGCGGTTCATCATGGAGGGAGCGGATTTTCAATAGAAGCTCCTAATGTGAAGGGGATGAAGTTTGCTATGGAAAGATGTATAAAAGACTCCGGAATAAATGTAGACACTATTGATTATGTAGAGGCCCATGGTATTGCTAACCCATTAGCAGATGCACTTGAACTTGGCGCAATTGATCATGTATATCGTTCCTTTTCTAATCAGAAAGATAAAAAGTGGAGGGTTAGCAGTGTAAAGCCTAGTATAGGTCACCCGGAAATTGCAGCAGGTGCGGGCTCGATGCTAAAAGTTATTCAGGCCATGCAGCATGGTGTAATTCCTGGTAATCCTGGCATAACAACCTTGAATCAGGAACTGCCAGATTCTCATTCTCTAATTATTGAACGGTATGCAACAGATTGGAAGGTAGCGAAGTTTCCACGAAGAGCTGCCTTGAATAGCTTTGCTATAGGTGGTGTCAATGCGCACGTTATCCTGGAACAATATACCAGCAATAATTTTATAGATAAGGAAAAATTGTCGGATGATGAACAAGATGATACGCTGCAAAAGCTAAGTGCCTGTAGTCAGCCTCTTAACCCTTTGGTTGAAGCTGTATTGCAACTGCATATTCAGGCAATTTTCAATTTGAATCTTGAGATAATTGATTGGTCCCGTTCTCCCGTTTATTATGGTTTTGACTCTATCAAAACGGTACAGTTAATCCGCAGGATCAATCAAAGTCTGGATATAACCATTAAACTGGGGCAAGCGCTATCAATAGATAGTTTTCAAGATTTCTTTGAGCTAGTAGAAAAGAACTATAAACTGAGAAATAGTAGCAAAGAAACTTTTCCGATAGGAAATAATTCCTTTGATGAAACATTGCAGGGCTATCCCATTTCGCAAGTTCAGAAAGGCTTGTGGTACATACAAGAAAGTAACCCTGCTTCGAGTGGGTTCAATGTCCCGATAGCATTTAAGATTAAAGATTTTTTAAATAGAGACTTACTTTGCCAGGCTTTTAGATCAGTATTGCAAAAGTACCCCATCTTAACGACTAATCTTGTTCAGCATGATGATAATGATGAACTGATCCATCAGTTTTTATCCTTAGAACAGATTGCTGAAGCTCCTGTTGAAATAATTTTAAAACCAGGACAAGCCATCACAGCTATTATGTTCTCCCTACTTAGAGAGCCATTTGATCTGAAATCTGGTCCATTGATCAGATGGTATTGGCTTTCAGAGGAGGATTCTGGTATTTCATATCTTTACTTTATTATTCATCATATCATCATTGATGGATTCTCAGGAATAAGGTTTATGCAGGTGTTCTGGGAGAATTATCACCTTCTTTCTAAAGGTAATCCTTATCCAGTAAGTGTACCAGATCTTGCCTTTTTTGATTATGTAAGATGGGAACAAAACTATTTGAATAGTAATCAGGCAATGGATGATTTGGTGTGGTGGAAGGAGAAACTAGCTGGAATAGGTCAGCCCTCTGCTCTGCCCTATGACTACAGAACTAATTTTGAAATGATTGGTGTGGGATGCGAAAAAACTACACTGACAGGTGATCGGCTGGTAAAGTTAAAAAATATAGCGAGAGAACTACAGGTCAATATTTCGACGCTTATACTGACTATATTTAACATCCTGCTGTATAAAATTACTGGGGAAGAAGATATCATGGTGAGCACTCCTGTAGGCGGTAGGCCAGAGCAAGCTCATGAACAAAGTGTAGGGTGTTATATTAATCTCATGGTTAGCCGTAATCAAGTTTCTGAAGAAAAAAGTTTTGATACTTTACTGAAGGAAGTGCGCGATAATTTTAACCAGGGACTTAATCATGCATTTTATCCTTTTACCGAACTCACTTCCAGTTTGGGTATAAAAATAGACAGCGGTATAGAATCTACTTTACCGGTATCCTATACTTACCAGAATATATTTGATGAGATCCTGGAAAACAGGGATTTTAAAGGGTCTATCCAACCTTTTTTTGATGTTTATCAGGAGACTGAAGATCACTATACATTGGAAGTATATGATTTTCGGAATTCGCTTGAAATACAAATCAAATATCAGCAGAGTCTGTTTCAGGAAAAAACTATATGCCGGCATCTAGGCTATCTTGATAAGTTGATACAAGATGTAGTAGAAATGCCTCAGGGTAAGATTAAAGATTACGATATACTGGAATATTCAGAAAAAAGACAACTGATCCATGGATTTAATAATACGAGCATAGGCATACCCGATCTCTGTATTCATGAAATGATTGAAGAACAGGCACTTCATTTTCCTGATAACGCTGCCTTGATTGATAGTGGATCCGGAAAAATCGTAACGTACCGATCGTTAGAAGAGCAGAGCACACATATTGCACACTTTTTGCAAAAAGAGGGTGTTAAACCAGATGTTTTGATTGCATTGTCTATGGAACGCTCATCTGATGCCATTATAGCACTATTGGGAATATTAAAGGCTGGCGGTGCCTATCTTTTTATAGACACAAGCTATGAAGAAGAGAGAATTCAATTCATACTGAAGGATGCTAAGGTGAAAATGCTCCTTACACAGGAACGGCTTATGGATAGATTAACACTTGCAGTCAAAGAAACATGTTTGTTGTGGTCTGTAGATCAGATACTAAAAACTCCTCTTATATCGGTTTCAGTGCTGGAAAAAGAAGTACTTCCAGCTCACCTTGCCTATGTCATTTATACTTCTGGAAGTACTGGCAGACCTAAAGGTGTGATGATTGAACATTCTTCACTAGTCAACCTTTCTCAACACCTGGTGCAGCAGTATAAGATTGTGCCCTCTGATAGAATTCTTCAATTTGCTTCTCTGGGTTTTGATATGTCGGTTGAAGAGATCTTTCCCTATTTGGTTGCTGGTGCCGGTATTGTAATCAGATCTGAACAGGACATAAATCCCTTTAATTTTCATCAGGTAATCACCCAAAAAGAGGTAACTATTCTCAATATTCCTCCTTTATTTTTTAATGTTATTGAAACAATGGATGATGACCAGCAGGAAGCGCTATTTGCTCAAATCAGGTTGATTTCGGTTGGAGGAGAGGCGTTGTCCGAAAAAGTATGGAACAAGCTGCGCGCATTAAAAAGCGTACAATCATTTAATGCTTATGGCCCCACAGAATATACTGTAAATACAACCATAGCTGAAATCAGGGAATGCGGGCAACTCACGATCGGTAAACCTATAGCAAATACACAAGTATATGTGCTTGGTAAAAATATGGAACTCTTATCTGTTGGTGTAAAAGGCGAACTTTATATAGCTGGAGCGGGTCTTGCCAGAGGATATCTTAACAGAGATGAACTTAACGCTGAAAAATTCTTTATAAATCCTTTCGGCAAGGGTAAGATTTATCGTACTGGTGACCAGGTACGCTGGCTTGATAATGGAAATTTGCAGTTCTTAAATCGTCTGGATGACCAGGTTAAAATTCGAGGATATAGGGTGGAATTAGGTGAAATAGAGAATGTACTGGCTGAATATGGGGGGATAAAGAAAGTCGTAGTAATTGCGAAAAACCAATCAGAAGGAAATATATTGATGGCTTTTTATCTTTCTGAAATAGAATATGACCCGGTTATGCTTCGTGTTTACCTGTTAAAAAAAGTACCAGAATATATGGTTCCGGCAAATTTCATCAAACTGGACGGTATACCGCTTACACGCAATGGGAAAGCAGATCGGAAAGCCCTTGCTAACCTATCCGTAAGTCATGTTCTCCAAAAGGATTATATTCCTGCTACAACAGCTATTGAATGGTCTATAGTGAAAATCTGGCAAGAAGAACTAGTTGTGGGAAGGGTGGGTATAATGGATAATTTTTTTGACCTGGGAGGACATTCTCTGATGGCAATTAGAATTCTGCTGCGGATCAACAAAACCTGGAAAGTAAATCTGTCAATGGGTACTTTTTTAAAGGCGGCGAATATTCAGGAATTAGCTGTCCTGGTGGAAAGTGCAGGTAGTGGTGAGCCGAACGAAATACCTGCTGATTATTTGATTTTTCTACGAGAAGCAGCTAAAGGTTCGGATAATGTCCCTGTTTTCGTGATTCCAGGTTTACCTGGACTTTGCGATGGATATTATGGGTTGGCTAAAAATCTATACGGAACCGGGAATGTATATGGTCTTCAAATGAAGGGACATCATGGTGATTTACCTTGTGATAGTATCGCGGAGATGGCAGCTCATAATATTGAACTGATTAAGCAAGTTGTTAAAGCTGGAGAGGTAAAGTTTTTCGCTCATAGTTACGGAGGAACAATTCTGTATGAAATGCTCAAAAAACTAGAATTAAGTGATATTTCTGTCAATGAAATCGTCATGATAGATTGTGGTATATCGGATGATATTAACGGACTCCGAACAGACGATGTACTACTTTTTTGTAATGCGCTGTTTCAGGAAATACATTTAAACGAACGAAAGAAAATTCTTCAACAGATTCAGGATATTTTGAGAGTTGAGCCTGAATCATTATGGGAGAACCACATTGAACAGTTAATTGTCGAAAAAGAATTCCATAAAGAAGCTCTTGTTTTTGCTCAATGCTGGAAAGTAATGGAAACCTCTTTGTCTGTACAATACGCTTATCCATATGGCAGATTGCCTTATACTTTGAAATTGATTATTGCCGAGGAGAGTAAAGACTGGTTACGGCCTGATTCCTGGAATCCTTATTTTAATAAAATAGATGTATACTCTACTAAAGGAGATCATCTATCTATAACTAAACCTCCTTTTTGTAGCCTATGGCTCAACGAATTATAGTTAGCTATTGACTACGTTGAAAGTGGATCGAACTGAGGATTTTTTATCTTCATCCATAACCTTCAACAAATATTTGATGTTTGTTGAAGGTTATTAATATTATCATTTGCTTACAACACTTAAATCTTCTTTTTCTGATTGGCGTGCATACTGGTCGCATAATCGGTCGGGGACATCCCAAACTGTTTGGAGAAAACCCTTCCAAAATGCGTTTGAGAGCTGTAGCCAACTATTTCTGAGATCTCGTAAATTTTAAGGACGCCCTCATTGAGTAATTCTGCTGCTTTTTTTAACCTAGCCAGGTTGATAAGTTCATTCGGGGAAAGGTTGGAAATAGATTTTATTTTCCGGTACAGCGTTGGCCTGCTCATATTCATATGATCAGTCAAGAGGTCTACATCTAATTGTGGGTTGCTAATAGATTGATCTATAGTTGTCTGTATTTTCTTTAAGAATAATTCGTCGGCCTTAGAGTAGGCGAGGCTCTTGATATGGAGCAATGGTGAGCTTGAAAAATAAGCTTTAATTTTATTGCGGTTGGCAATTAAACTAGCGGCCTGTACTTGTAAAAATTCCGGAGAAAATGGCTTTTCAATATAAACATCTGCACCGAGTTCCAACCCTTCGATCTTAGACTGTAAGCTGTTTTTGGCTGTGAGCAGGATAACGGGTATATGACTGAATTCTATCCCAGATTTTATTCTTCTACAAAATTCAAAACCATCCATTTCCGGCATCATTACATCACTGATTACCAGATGAACAATTTCTTTCTCAAGAATGTCAAGACCTTCATGACCATTTGAGGCAATAAGAACTTTGAATTTCTCGCTCAAATCATCCGCTATAAAATCAAGAATTTCTTCATGATCATCAACAACAAGAATAACTGGTTTCTCCAGGATATCAGTTGCTGTATCTGGTACGAAGTTTAAATCTTTTTCCATCTTCCTTTTAGGTTGAACTCTATTATTTGGTGTATGGGGAATACGGCCACTAGTATATTATTATCACCATTACTTTCTTCCAATTTAAGAGAACCTTTATGTAGCTCAGTAAGTGATTTTGCAATAGACAAACCGATGCCCGTTCCCTGTTTCATTTCAGCTTCTTTTGTCCGGAAAAAGGGTTCGAAAATCTTATGTGCCAGTTCCGGTGTAATTTTATTTCCATCATTGAGAACACGCACTATAAACCGATCTTGCTGTTCATTTACCCTAAGGGTCACCTTTACAGTTTGTTTCCCATACTTAATGGCGTTATCGACCAAATTACTCATTATTTTATAGAAGGCTTCCAGGTCGATATAAGCATAAAGGGGTTCTACCGGTAAAAGGGTTTCGTAACTTATCTCTTTCTGCTCAGCAGCAAGCATGAATTGCAAGTTCACATCGTGAAGGATTTCAGAGATATTTGCTTTAACGAAATTTAAAGAAAAACCATGGATCTCTGTTTTTCTAAAATCAAGGAGCTGATTAGTCAGGTTCAGCAAGCGGTCAGTATTGCGGTCCATAATCTTTAGATTCTTTTCCAGTGCAGGAACTTCACCCGCAGATTTGATCATTTTCTCCATAGGCCCTTTAATCAGCGTAAGCGGCGTTCGTATTTCGTGTGCGACGTTAGTAAAGAATTCGATTTTTGCCTGATAAA
This sequence comes from Pedobacter sp. PAMC26386, assembly GCA_014302835.1. GTDB lineage: Bacteria > Bacteroidota > Bacteroidia > Sphingobacteriales > Sphingobacteriaceae > Pedobacter. The sequence goes on along the minus strand of CP060294.1, from coordinate 2,548,386 downwards.
TCTCCTTTTCTTTTTCATGCTCAAAGATTTCCATTCGCCGGTTGTTTTTACGCTGGATAGTTTTATGATATTGGCTGATAATTAGTGCGGTTAAGCCAATAAATAGCAATGCGTATATGAACCAGGCCAGCGGGCTTTTCCAGAACGGCGGAAGCACTACAATAAACAACTTAATATTATTCTTACTCCATTTCTTACTGCCCTGGATCATAGCCTTTGCTTCAAACACATATTCTCCCGGGGCAAGTTTTGTGAAGTATATTTTTCGGTTCGTCTTCAAATATTGCCAGTTGTTATACAATCCACTTATTTTATAAGCATATTCAGTTTTTTCTGGAGAGACATAGCTTAATGCGGCAAAATCAATATTAAAAGAAGACTGATCGTTATTCAGGATAATCTGATGGGTATATAAGATTGATTGCCGCGTAACGGTATCTTCTTTTTTTTGCTGTAGTTCTGTATTGTCAATTTTAAAGCCTGTTAAAAATAACGGAGCAGTTTTAGAGGTGGTATTCAGTTGATTTGGAAGGAAGCTGATCAAGCCTTTTACACTTCCGAAATACATTCTGCCATCCGCATCTCTAAAAGAGGAGCTATAGTTGAACTGATCGGTGAGCAGACCATCTGTCTTTGTATAAACTTTAACGTTCTTTTTGAGCGGATCAAAACATACCAGTCCACGGGTACTGCTGATCCATAACTTATATTGATTATCTTCCAGAATATTAAAAAGAAAATTACTGGGCATCCCGGTTTTTACCGTATAGGATTTGAAATCGCCTGTCTTTTTATTGAATAGTGATAAGCCACCACCATCGGTAGTAATCCATAAATTCTTTTTACTATCCTGAAAAATGCAGTTTACAGTATTATTGGGTAGACTATTTGTCTTTTTACTATCATTTCTGTAATTCTTATACCTGCTGTTACCGAGCCTGAAACTGAAAAGACCATCATTAAAACTTCCTGCCCAGAGCATCCCGTCTGCATCTTCTTTGAGATTATTAAAGAAAAGGAAAGGCAAACCTGGTATGGGATCAAAGTCATCTTTTTTGCGGTTGTAAGTATAAATACCTTTTGTAGTCGCAATAATAAGATCGCCGGCTTGGGTTTTATACAAGCTTAAAATGAAATCTGACTGGAGTAAACTTCCTTTACGCATGTGGTAATGCTTGGTAATCAGTCCGGTATTGATATTCATCACATCCAGCCCATGTTCAAAAGTACCTATCCAAAGCTGGTTGCCATCGGCTAGCAGGCCATGAATATTATAATGTGCAATGGTCTGTTTACTACCATCGGGGAAATAGGAGACGAATTTGCCAGTACCAGGGGCTAGTTTATTCAATCCGGCATCTTCAGTTCCGACCCATAAATTGCCGTTCTGGTCTTTACAAATTTCCCTGACGTCATTTCCACTAATGGAATTTTCCTGCTGTGTAGGAAAATATTTGGTGAAAATGGAAGATTGAGCTGCATAATAGTTCATTCCGCCAAAGTAGGTTCCGGCCCACATTCCACCTTCTGTATCTCTGCAAAGCGAATAAATTGCATTATCAGATAAAGAATAAGGGTTGCTGTTCTGTTTTTGCAAGTGTACCAATTTCTGGCTTTGGCAGTTGTAAATATATAGGCCGGATTCCGTACCGATCCAATACTCCTGATTATTCAGTTTTTTTATAGCCCGGACAAAAATGTGAGTTTTGTCCTTGTTCATTACGATCAGATCTTTGAGCACCTTTGTTTGAAGATCGAATAATTTGATCCCCTGGTTTGTAGTACCAATAATGAGCTGCTGATCATTTGTTTCTTCGATCGCAGAGATCCAGCCTATTTCTACAGTTTTATTTTGAGCAGTCAAGTTCAGCACTTCGAAAGTCCGGGACGTTTTGTTGTATTTGCCGATATAACCATCTGGGCTGCTAACCAGAATTTCACCATTAGGACGGCAATAGATATAGGTTGGCACAAATGACTGACCAGGTTGTACAATTGAAAACCTGTTTTGAACAGGATTAAAGGTGTATACATTGCCAGAAGATAGCATCCATAAATTACCCTCATGATCAATTGTGAGTGAGCCTATGCTTTTGTTTTTTGTTTCTTTGATCAGTGTAAAAGACTCATTGACTGCGTTGTAATGGTATAATCCCTGATCTGTACCTACCCACAGACTAGCTGGTTGATCACTGAGCAAGGAGTGAACCTTGTCATTACCCAAACTTTTCTGGTTTGCGGGATCATGGCGATAAGTTTTGAAAGAATATCCGTCAAATCTATTGAGCCCATCTTTTGTTCCCATCCACATAAAACCACTATGATCCTGCGTGCTACAAAATACACTATTATTGGACAGGGCGTTCTCTACCTGATAATGTTTAAAGTAATAAGGCTGTGCCTGCAATAGTGTGGCAGACAACAATAAGAAGAATAAGGTTAGAATTCTCAATTTGGTTTATCGTTATCTCAAATATATATCAATAATTATAAAGCTGAACCGATTTTATAATAAACCTTTTATATCCTTAGGAGACAAAAAATAGAGACAAATTGAAGAATTATTGATACAAAAGCGTACAACAACCAAAAGCTAAAAAACTAATATTTGATTGTACCCGGATAGTATCATTTGATTATCCGGGCACACCTAACCAAATATTAAATCTTTATGGAAAAAAGTCTACATGCTTATTGCAGAAGTGTGCGCTTAAAGCAGTATCAGCTTAAAGCTTTTACCTTCTGTATTTTCCTTCTTTTCTCACTAAACAGTACCGCACAAACGAGCAACGTAAGCGGAACAGTAACGGACGATAAAGGACAGACACTAATCGGTGTCACAGTAAAAGTGAAGAATACGAAAATTGGAGGAATGTCTGATGCGAACGGGAAATTTAAAATTACAGTTCCGGATAAAAATGCTGTTTTAGTATTCGCTTACATCGGATACGCCACAGCAGAAATTCCTTTAAATGGACAAACTGAGCTAACCGTTAAATTGAAGGATTTCAACAATGACCTTCAGGAGATTGTGGTTACAGGATACGGTTCACAAAAAAGAGAATCGATTACTGGAGCCATTTCATCTGTAACCAGCAAAGATATAGAGCGGGTACATGGTGGATCTACAGTAAGTACGGCTCTGGCAGGAAAGATTCCTGGTGTTACCTTTCGGATGACAGATGGCCGGCCGGGAGCAAGCGCTAGTATACAAATCCGTAATATGGGCCGTCCTTTATATGTTATTGACGGGATCCAGCAAGAAGAGCAGCAGTTTAACAACATTGCCCCCAACGATATTGAAAGTATTTCAGTGCTAAAAGATGCTTCTGCTGCTATTTATGGAGTGCGTGCAGCCAACGGGGTAGTGGTAGTCACCACTAAAAAAGGAACAACTGGTGAAAGCCGGATAAACGTAGATGCTTATCTGGGTTTCCAGAACTGGTCGAGGTTTCCTGATGTGGTTCGTAACTCCTATGATTACATGCGTTATAAAGCAGATGCAGAATTAAACTCTAACGGAAGCACAAGTATTACGCCAGCAGAGTTGGAGAAATATAAAGCCGGAACTGATCCTGCCTACAGGAGTTTTGACTGGCGGGATTATATCCTGAAAAGTAACAACAATGCTCCTCAGAATTCGGTTAATGTGAACTTTACAGGAGGAACAGATAAAATGAGTTATTATGTTTCTGCTACTAATCTGTATCAGAATTCTGTATTGGGAAAAGAATACGAGTTTAAACGAACCAATATCCAGTCTAATATTACAGCTACCGTAGCTAACGGACTTAAAGTTGGGGTGAATATTAACGGAAGAATTGAAAGCCGTGAGAATCCTGGAGTTCCCGGTGTAGATGATTACCTGCTGGCTCGTCTTGCAGTATTGCGGAACAATCCTCTGGAACGTCCCTATGCTAATGATAATCCAGACTATCTGAATGATATTGGTCATACTGAAACCAATTATGCCTTTTTGAATAAAAAACTTTCAGGTATATACCGTAATGACTGGAGAGTTTTACAAACCAATTTCAATGCAGAATATCAGATTCCGGGTGTGAAAGGTTTGGTGGCTAAAGCCGTGTACTCTTATTATGTGGCAGATTATGTACTCAACAATCATGAATATACTTATAATACTTACACTTACAGGCCCGCTACTGGTGCCTATGATATTACCGGCGGTAGTAATAACCCATATCGGGAACGTGAACAGAAAAAAGAGTTTGCCACTACCTTTCAAAGCCAGCTGAATTATAACAATACCTTTGGGAAACATAGCGTGGGTGCTACCCTGGTTGCGGAAAGGATTGAACTGAAGCATCAGCGGAATTATATACACTCTTCTCCAATTTCCAATAATCTGCCTTTAATTTATTTTCCAACTGCAGACCGGTATGATGACAGCGATGATGGCGAAGCACGTATAGGCTATATTGCCAGGTTAAACTATAATTATAACAGTAGATATTACCTGGAAGCTTCTGCTAGACGGGATGCCTCTTATTTATTTGCCCCTGATAAAAGGGTAGGTTATTTTCCTGGTGTTTCTGCGGGATGGAGAATTACTGAGGAAGGGTTCATGAAAAAACTGTTGGGTGACAAAAAGATCCTGGGCGATTTGAAGTTCCGTGCTTCTTATGGAATACTCGGAGATGATCGGAATCCAAATGATCCGAACCAGTCTATTGTACCACCATATGCCTATCTTCCGGGGTATAATTATAACCAGGGAACGGTTATTCTGGACGGAAACCCGGTAATTGTTTCCAGAGATAAAGGGATTCCTTTAAACAGGATATCATGGCTGAAGAGCAGAACTTTTAATGCAGGTGCAGACTTCAGTATGTTCAACAATAAACTGACTGGTACCATAGATTATTTTTACAGAAAACGTACTGGGTTACTGGGCAGCAGAAACGACATCATTATTCCAGTTGAGTTAGGCTATAGACTGCCGGATGAGAATGTGAACAGCGATGCACAATACGGTCAGGAGATCTCTTTAAATTACAGCAGTAAAATTGGGCAGGTCAACTTTAATGTCGGAGGTAATTTTTCCTATACGAGATCAAAAAACTTGCAATCTTATAACCCATTATTTTTTAATTCATGGGATAAATACCGCAACTCTTCCGAAAATAGGTATACCAATATAGATTGGGGTTATGAGGTTAGTGGTCAATTCAGTTCTCAGGAACAGATCAATAATTATCCGGTAAATATTGATGGTAAAGGAAACAGAAGCCTTTTGCCTGGTGATTTGATTTATAAAGATCAGAATGGGGACGGAAAAATTGACGAGTACGATCAGCGGCCAATTGGCTTTGGTTATGGCAAGCAACCTAATATCAATTTCGGTTTAAGCTTTGGAGCTAGTTATAAATCTTTTGATTTTCACGCAGATTTTTCTGGTGGAGCGGGTTATACCTGGTTTCAAAATTATGAAACAAGATGGGCTTTTCAGAACAATGGTAATCTCAATACGATTTTTGAAGACAGATTTCACCGTGCAGATCCATTTGATCTCAACAGTGCATGGATTCCCGGTAAATATCCAGCAAACCGGTATAATCCAGGTACTGGGCATAGTGATTATGCTACAAATTCAACATTCTGGTTGCATAGCGTAAGATACATCCGGGCAAGAACTATAGAGTTTGGCTATACTTTTCCAGCTGCAATGCTTGCTAAAATCAAGATTAAACGGACAAGGATTTATGTAAACGGATACAACTTGTTCTCAATTGATAATATGAAACAATATGGCGTTGACCCTGAAATTGCGGACGACAATGGTCTTCAATTTCCACAGAACAAGGTGCTTAACATAGGTCTCAATTTAACTTTTTAATAGCATGAAGAAGATATATACAGTACTCACCTTTGCGGCCCTTTTACTTACAGGGGCTTGTAAAAAAGACAGTGCATTTTTAGATGTACCTCCTAAACAGATCATTCCCGAAGAGCTTGCATTCTCAGATCCAGCTTTGGTACTTTCTGTTTTGGGAGATTTGTATAACAGACAGCTGGATTTTTCAAGTTTGGATGGAGATGGCTGGCGATCATTTGTTGATTTTAGCGAAGCCTTTCCTTCAGAAAATGGAAGTTATAATATCGTTCAGCGAACTGGCTGGGGTTATGGAGAATGGGGCACCTGGGATTATGGGTATATCCGCGATCTGAATCTTTTTGTAAAGCGGGCAACTGCAGCTACTAAGCTCACTGAAGTAGATAAGGCCAGGTTCATTGCAGAAGCACGTTTTCTCAGAGCTAATTTTTATTTTGAGATGGCAAAACGTATGGGGGGAGTTCCTCTAATTATAGAGCCCATGCAATACGATTATTCCGGTAATGTAACCAATTTGCAAGTTCCCAGATCCAAAGAATCAGAGGTCTATGATTTTGTCATCAGTGAGGCTGAAGCGATTAAAAATATATTGCCTGTAGATGCGAATCAGAAATCAAGAGCATCTAAAGGAGCTGCGCTGGCTATGGAAGCAAGGGCAGCTTTGTATGCAGGATCTATTGCCAAGTATGGGTCAAAGACTCCGCAGGTTACGTTACCCGGTGCGGAAGTGGGGATACCCGTTGGTATGGCAAGCGGTTATTATCAAAAAGCACTGACTGCGGCAGAAGAGATTATCAAAGGACAGGCTGGTTCTTATCAGCTTTATAAAGTTTTACCTGATCTTTCGGAGAACTTCGCGGCAGTCTTTCTAGATAAAAGCAGTGTCAATCAGGAATCTATTTTTATTGAGGATTTTAAAGTAAACTCCGCAAAGGTTCACGGTTTTACAACCAATAATCAACCTTTTTCTATTTCGGACGAAGGTTTGGATGCCGGACGACTTAACCCTTCTTTAAATTTGGTACAGGCTTTTGAAAAACTAGATAATACCTATGCGCCTATCGCTACAAAGGACGCACAGGGTAATCCCATATTTTACACCAATCAGCTGGATGCTTTTGCAGGTAGAGATGCCAGGCTGGCCGGAACAGTCTTACTACCTAATGGGGCTTTTAAAGGTAAGAACGTTGATATCTGGGCTGGTTATCAGTTAGCGGATGGCAGTATTTTAACCAGTGATGACGCTGGTCATCTGGCTAAATTGCCTGGAACTGACGTTGCGGTTCAAGTAGTTGGGAAGGATGGGCCAGTTAATGGACAGGAATTCAGGTCGCAAACCGGATTTTATATCCGAAAATATTTAGATCCGCAGGTAGGTTCCGGAAGAAGAGGAAGACAAAGTGATGTTGCCTTTATCCGATACCGCTATGCAGAGGTTTTATTGAATGCTGCTGAAGCTGCTTTTGAGTTGGCTATGGGTGGTGTTGCCGATGGATACATCAACCAGGTTCGTGCCAGGGCCGGATTAACCAGAGCTATACATGGAGTGACGTTTAACCAGATCGTTCATGAACGCCGGGTAGAACTTGTCTTTGAAGGACATACTTTATTTGATATGAAAAGATGGCGTTTAGCACATGTCGTTTGGGATGGAAGTAAAATGACTGTAGATCAGCTAGTGAGTGATATTGGGTTGTCTACTAAAAAAAATACGCAACCTTATGGGCTTTGGCCATATAAGTATTACAATCCGGGAAATCCGAATCATGGCAAATGGCTGTTTAAAGAAGTGTTGCCTTCAGTTGTTACGGGGGCAAACATGTTCCAGATGGGGAATTATTATTCAACTATTGGCAATGATATTTTATCCGCAAATCCGAAAATTGTTAAACAACCAAACCAGTAGTTCTGGTTTTTAAACAAGCAATTATGAAATTAAAATCTATATATATCCTGTTTTTTTTCCTTCCCATTTTCTCCTGTAAAAAGGATAATTATGCTGCGCCTTCATCTACTTTAAAAGGAAGAATTCTTTATAATAATGAAGAAATTGGATTAGAATATGACCGTGTTCCTCTGGAACTCTACCAACCGGGGTTTGGGAAAAAGGGTGCTATTGCCGCCAGCTTTGCTCAGGATGGAAGCTATTCAGCACTGTTGTTTGATGGAAACTATAAACTGATTATTCCCAACGGACAAGGGCCTTTTAAATGGCATCAGAATGCAGCTGGGGTCAATGATACTTTAACTGTAGCTGTTAACGGGAGCCAGACCCTGGACTTACAGGCGGTTCCTTATTATCTGATCAGGAATACAGTTTATAAAGCCGTTGGAACTGAACTGACCGCTACATTTCGTGTAGATCAGATCATTACAGGTAATGATGCTAAAAAGATTGAACGTGTTAACTTATACGTAAATAAGACTCAGTTTGTTTCGGGCTCAGACAATATTGCCGGCAAAGAATTGTCGGGTGGAGCTATAACCGATCCAACTGCCTTAAGTCTTAAAGTGAGTGTTCCGGTTATTGTTCCGGTACAAAATTATGTTTTCGCCCGTATAGGCGTCAAAATAGAAGGCGTAGAAGATATGGTCTTTTCACCTCTTCAAAAAATACAGTTGTAAACAAGAACTACCAATTGTAACCACAAATTAATAATATGATGAAAAAAATTGTAACAGGAACAATGCTCTTAATACTGGGCTATTCTGCAAATGCACAGCAGACCAAATGGACTTTAATTAAAGATAAGATTGTTTCTCCATGGGCAGAAAAGGTTAATCCTTCAGCCCCTTTGCCTGAATATCCGAGGCCTCAGCTTGTGCGCAATAATAACTGGAAAAACCTGAACGGGATTTGGGAGTACGCTATCGTCCCAAAAGACCAAGAAGAGCCCTCCAAATATCAGGGGAATATCCTGGTGCCATTTGCTGTGGAGTCGGCTTTATCAGGGGTCGGTAAAACGGTAGGCAAAGACAGTGTACTCTGGTATAAAAACATGATTACGTTACCAGCATTGGTGAATAATAAAGAGGTGCTGCTACATTTTGGAGCAGTAGATTGGCAGGCGGAGATTTTTGTCAATGGCAAAAGCGCGGGTAAACATGAAGGAGGTTTCGATCCTTTTTCGTTGAACATCACTTCTTTACTTAAAAAAGGGACACAGCAAGAAATTAAAGTCCGGGTATGGGACCCGACCGATCAGGGGCCTCAACCAAGAGGTAAACAGGTGAAAAAACCTGAAAATATATGGTATACACCAGTGACAGGTATCTGGCAAACTGTTTGGTTGGAAGCTGTACCCAAATCTTATATTCTATCTACCAAACAGACACCCGATATTGATGCACATCGTATTTTGGTAAATGCTGCGGTTCAAAATAGCCATTCTGGAGACCAGTTGAAAATCAGTATATTAGATGGTACGTCCATTATTGCTGAAGAAAAGGTAGCTGTGAATGCTATAGCTGAAATTTCGGTTAAGAATGAAAAATTATGGTCTGTGGAACATCCATTTTTATATGATCTGAAGATCACACTGCTGCGAAATGGAAAACCTATAGATGAAATAAAAAGTTATTTCGCTATGCGTAAAATTTCTATGGGCCCAGATGCAAACGGTATTCAGCGGATGCTGCTTAACAATAAATTTATTTTTCAATACGGCCCGCTAGACCAGGGCTGGTGGCCTGATGGTTTATATACAGCGCCTACTGAAGAAGCAATGGTATACGATATTGATGAACTCAAAAAAATGGGGTTCAATATGATCCGCAAGCATATTAAGGTTGAGCCTGCAAGGTATTACAACTATTGTGACAGGGTTGGAATGCTACTGTGGCAGGATATGCCGAGTGGTGATCTGGGCAATGGTTGGGAAAGCAATCCCGGGGTACTTGGTCGTGCCACAGACAAAAACAGAACGGCAGAATCTGAAGGGTATTACCGTAAAGAATGGGACGCAATTATGAACAGTTTGCATAATTTCCCTTCTATAGTGGTTTGGGTGCCATTTAATGAGGCTTGGGGACAGTTTAAAACTGTTGAAATAACAGAATGGACAATGAAAAAAGACCCTTCCAGGTTAGTCAACAGTGCAAGCGGAGGTAATTTTTATACCACAGGGCATATCGTGGATTTGCACAATTATCCGCAACCGGCTATGCCACGACCAGATTTGTTCGGAAAGAACCAGATCCTTGTTTTAGGTGAGTTTGGTGGATTGGGGTTACCTGTGGATGGACATACCTGGCAGCAAAAGAATAACTGGGGCTATCAGTCTTTCAAAAACGCGAGTGACCTGTTTACCAAGTATGCATCGTTTACCAAAAGGATAGAAGAATTAATACCACTAGGGCTGTCAGCTGCGGTGTATACACAGACAACTGACGTAGAAGGAGAAATAAATGGCTTTATGACCTATGATAGAAAGGTGATTAAAATGCCTGTAGAAGAACTGAAAAGAGTTAACGATAAACTTTATTTGATACCTAACCCTTAATAATAGCAATAACTCAACATAACATAGCATGAAACGATTAATTATCTCTTTGGCTTTAACAGGTTTGCTGCTGAAGTCTTCAGCTCAGCAACGTATTGCGCCGGCATATCCACTGCTTACGCATGATCCTTATTTTAGCGTTTGGTCATTTACAGATGAATTAAATACTTCGGCTACCAAACACTGGACCGGAGCAAATCAGTCTCTGACCGGTTTGTTAAAGGTCGATGGCAAGGTCTACCGCTTTCTGGGTGGGCAGGAAGAAAGCTACCAGACGGTACTTCCTGCTTCAGATGAAAAAGCATATACTGCAAAATATGTGGAGTCGGCACCAGAAAAAGGCTGGAATCAAGCAGGTTTTGTGGAGTCCGGCTGGAAAACAGGGATAGCTCCTTTTGGAGATGGCGCAGCAACCACACAATGGAGAACTAAAGACCTGTGGATGCGCCGGACTTTTAACCTGGAGCAGACAGACTTTAAGGGTTTGAAACTTAAATTGATGAATGATGATGATGTAGAAGTCTATTTAAACGGGACCCGGATTTTTGCCTGTGAATGCTTCAATGGCAAGTTTATCTATGTACCGGTAGATACGAAGCTTTTGAAAAAAGGAGAAAACTTATTAGCTGTTCATGTTAAAAATAATGTGGGTGGTCAGTGGTTGGATGCAGGACTCGTATATGATAAACCTGCTGTGGGTACACCTAATGTTTTGCTGGCTAAACAGACAAAAATAAGCTTAAGCGCTACTCAGACTTCCTATAATTTTGATTGTGAAAATATAAATCTGGCTGTAGATTTTACTTCGCCTCTGCTGATGAGCGATTTGAATCTTATGGCCCGTCCAGTTTCTTATGTGTCTTTTAAATTGAAATCTAAAGATGGTAAAAAGCACAATGCTGAAGTCTATTTCGGAGCAAGCACTGGTTTAGCTGTGAATACAGAATTTCAGGAGGTTACTGCCAAGCAGTATAAAACAGGACAGTTATCAGTCTTAAAAGCGGGAACCAAAGAACAGGCGGTGTTGAAAAAACATGGTGACGATGTACGTATCGATTGGGGCTATCTGTATGTCGCTGCTCCGAACAATACGCAGGCAAAGCAATTTGCTGGCCCCGCAAATGAAGCTTTAGCTTCATTTGCTAAGGAGAAAACAGTAGGAAAGACGAGTGCGGAGGGGAAAAAGTTAATGCTTTCTACGGTGTTGCCTTTTAACCAAATTGGCATATCACCAGTGGAAAAACATATTTTAATAGGTTATGATGATGTGTATGCTGTGCAGTATTTTGGCCAGAACCTGAGACCGTGGTGGAACCGGAAAAATAACCAAACGATAGAAAAGCAACTGGAACTAGCCCACGTGGAATATGCAGCTGTGCTGAAAAAATGTAATGATTTTGATCAGAGATTTCATTCTGACAATGTAGCAGCAGGTGGGACAAAATATGCTGAACTTTCAGATCTTTCCTATCGTCAGGCCATTTCTGCACATAAATTAGTGGAGAGTCCGCAAGGGGAAATGCTTTTTCTTTCTAAAGAAAACTTCAGTAACGGTTCTATCAATACGGTGGATATAACTTATCCTTCGGCACCGCTATTTCTTGTCTATAATCCCGATTTATTAAAAGGCATGTTGAACGGTATTTTTTATTACAGCGAAAGCGGCAAATGGAAAAAGCCATTTCCTGCCCATGATCTGGGGACATATCCTTTAGCGAACGGCCAGACTTATGGAGAAGACATGCCTGTAGAAGAAGCTGGTAATATGGTTATCCTCACAGCAGCAATTGCAAAGGTGGAAGGTAATGCTGATTATGCTAAAAAACACTGGAAGACACTTTCTGTCTGGGCAGATTATCTGAGTAAAGAAGGATTTGATCCGGCCAATCAATTGTGTACAGATGATTTTGCAGGACATATGGCGCGCAATGCAAACTTATCTGTCAAGGCAATTGTTGCTTTAGGTGGGTACGGAAAACTTGCAGATAAACTGGGTATGAAAGCTGAGTCTGCAAAATATACAACTATGGCGAAACAAATGGCGATGAAATGGATGGAGATGGCAAATGATGATGACCATTATGCGTTAACTTTTGATCAGAAAAATACATGGAGCCAGAAATATAACCTGATTTGGGATAAAGTATTGGATATGGATATCTTTCCAAAGGACGTATTCAAAAAAGAAATCAAGTATTATCTGACTAAACAAAATGCTTTTGGTTTGCCATTGGATAGTCGCCGCACTTATACTAAATCGGATTGGATTATGTGGACAGCAACACTGACGGATAATCGTGCAGACTTTGAAAAGTTTATTGATCCAGTGTATAAATATGCGACGGAAACGCCCAGCAGAGTTCCGCTAAGTGACTGGCATGAAACTATAGATGGTAAACAGGTAGGTTTTCAGGCGCGAAGTGTAGTGGGTGGGTATGCAATTAAATTGCTGGATTATAAGTTACATAGTAAATAAAAGAAGTTTAGTTTGGTAGGTCTTGTCCTGATGAGTTGTCAGACAAGACTACCATTTAATTATAAAGGATTATGAAATTAAGTTATATCACTATTTTGGCAATTTCGGGGACAATTTTTGTTTCCTGTAATTCAGCTACCCAATCAACTGCAGTAACAGATAGCCTGCAAACGGTAAAACTTTCGGCAGATTCTTTTAAAAGGACTACAGACGGTAAGGAAACAGGTCTTTATGTCCTGAAAAATTCTAAACATGCCGAAGCTGTCTTTACTAATTATGGAGGTAGGCTGGTTAGCTTACTGATTCCTGACAAGGAAGGTAAATTAACGGATGTAGTGGTCGGTTTTAATAGTGTATATGCGTACGAAAAATCTACGGAACCTTATTTCGGAGCAACTATTGGGCGTTATGGCAACCGGATTGCTAAAGGTAAGTTCAGTATTGATCGTCAAGAGTACACTTTATTCACGAACAATGGTCAGAATACTTTACACGGAGGTAAAAAAGGCTATCAGTATGTAGTCTGGGATGCAAAACAACCAAATGCTCATACGCTGGAACTTCAGTATGTATCTAAAGATATGGAAGAGGGTTTTCCTGGTAATTTAATAGTTAAAGTAACTTACACATTAACAGATGACAATGAGTTGAAAATGAATTATGTAGCTACAACTGACAAGCCAACTGTCGTGAATTTAACTAACCATGCATTCTTTAACCTAAACGGGGAAGGAAGTGGGAAGATTTTAGGCCATCGGTTACAGATCTATGCAGATGGGTATACCCCGGTCGATTCTACTTTAATTCCAACAGGTAAGATCGAAAAGGTAGCTGGAACACCATTCGATTTTTCTAAACCATTAACTATAGGAGCCAGGATCAATGATAAAAACGAGCAATTGAGCTATGGTAAAGGTTATGACCATAACTTTGTATTAAATAAAACAAAAGGAATGGGCATGTTTCATGCGGCTACCGTTCGGGGGGATAAATCTGGTATTGTACTGGATATTTATACCACAGAGCCTGGCCTACAGTTTTACAGCGGTAATGTGATGCAAGGTAAAAACACTTTTAAGGGTGGTTCCAGGGATGATTTTAGAACAGCAATAGCCTTGGAAACCCAGCATTTTCCAGATTCTCCAAATCAGGCTTCTTTCCCTTCTACAGTACTTCGTCCGGGGCATACCTATAAAACAAGTTCTGTTTACAAGTTTTCGAACCTGTAAAACTTAAAATCGAGGCGCTTAAAATTCTGATCTCTGTTTATCCGAATTAATTTATTATTATTGATGTTTAATGGATTTCTAATCTAGGGTCTCATGATCAATTACAGTAAATGCCCTGACGACGAACTAGCTTTTTTGTTAAAAGAGGGGGATGATGCTGCATTTCGTGAAATCTATCTGCGTTATGACAAGCTATTGTATTTATATGCTTATAAAAAGCTTCGCAATAAAGAAGAAGCAAAAGATGTGGTTCAGGACATCTTTACCTGGCTATTTAATAACCGTTTTGAATTTAAGTTGAAAACAACCCTTTCGGGCTATCTCTATAAATCTATACTCAATAAAATCTTTGATATCTTTAAACACAAAGGTATAATCAGGAAGTATGCTGATAGTGGTAAACATTATATCGAAGTAAATAATCCGGAAACGGATTACCTTATCCGCGAAAAAGATATTGCCATTCTGATTGAAAAGGAAATTGCTGCCATGCCTGAAAAAATGAGAGAGATCTATCTGCTTAAAAGAAAACAATTTCTGACTACTAAAGAGATTGCCGAACAATTAGGACTATCAGAACATACGGTATCAACCCAGTTAAAAAGAGCCTTAAAACATTTAAGGGTGAAACTTGGAATCATGGTGTATCTGATGTATATCTTAAATTAGTTTAGCTGTTAGCAGGGTAATTGTATTTTTTTTCTCCTCTTGTACCCAATCCGTATTCCTAAATCGTCTTTGTTCTTAATTGGGCTTAAAATCCGAGAAAGAAACAATGCAAAAAGATATCAAAGATATTCTAGATAAAGTGAGCTCAGGAAGTGCTACTCCTGAAGAAGAAGTGATTGCTAAATATTGGCTGCATCAGCTTAACAAGAATGATGATGCCGGACTTACTGCAAAAGAACTGGACAGCGTTAGTGAAGAAATCTGGGCATTTTTACCTGTTGATCGGCCTTTGAAAGTAAGGAAAGCTTCTTTATGGCCAAAATTATCCATTGCAGGGGCTATATTACTGGCTTTAGGTACAGGGCTGCATTTTTATCCACATAAGGCCTTAAATAAAACTCAGCAGGCTGCAGCTTATGCCAGTGATATCCATCCAGGCAGTAATAAAGCCTATTTAACATTATCTAATGGGAAAAGAATTGTGCTGACAGATGCTGTAAATGGTCAGTTAGCTATACAAACTGGCATACAGATTACAAAAAGAGCAGATGGACAATTAGTTTACACCATTGCTGATCAGAAAAATAATGCAAAAGCAGAATATAATAAAATAGAAACTCCTAAAGGTGGCCAGTATCAGATTAATTTACCGGATGGTACTAGGGTATGGCTTAATGCGGCCTCTTCTTTAAAGTATCCTGTCAGTTTTACTGCACTGAAAGAGCGTAAAGTAGAACTGACGGGGGAGGCTTATTTTGAAGTTTCAAAAGACAAACGACATCCCTTTATCGTAAAAAGTTCCGGGCAGGAAATTAAAGTACTGGGGACGCATTTTGATGTGAATGCTTATGCCGATGAACCAGTAATCAAAACTACACTGTTGGAAGGATCCGTAAACGTAAATAATCGGGTTGTCCTGAAACCAGGAGAGCAAGCTGTTTATGCAGCAGGAAATATCGAGTTGAAAAAAGTCGATGCGAATGAAGCGATTGACTGGAAAAATGGAGAGTTTATTTTTACAAATGAATCTCTGGATAGGGTCTTGAGGAGGATTTCACGCTGGTATAATGTAGAAATTATCTATGTTAAACCTCAAACGGCGCTGACTACATTTACTGGTTCTGTTTCCAGGTTTGAAAACGTATCAGTCGTGTTAAAGATGCTGGAAGAAACCAGTAATGTTCATTTTTCAATTGAAGGAAAAACAATAAAAGTGCAATAAACATCATATTGAGGTCTAACCAGCCTGTTGAATAAGCAACCAATCAACTAAACAAAACAAACTATGAAAAGAATCAAGGGCAAGGCGAGTTAATCAGCACAGTGGTTTTTAAGAAAAAACCATGAAAGTGTTTCAGCACTTCCATGGCAGATTTTGAGTTAACCAAAAAAACAAATTTGCGATCCGTTTAACGTATTAACCCAAGCTAACAAAAGTATGAAATTAAATGCTTTTATCCTAGGTAGGCCACGCCTGTGGCTATACCCCAAACTTTTATTAATTAAGAAATCAGCTGAGCAGTATATCAGTCCAGCCGATATAAGAAGATTACTAATGAGAGTTAACCTGATCATAATTATAGTCACTACTTTCTTGTTGCAGGTAAGTGCATCCGGTTTTGCCCAGAGACTAAATTATATAAAACAGAACACTACGTTTAATCAGGTTTTTCTGGAAATTAAAAAGCAGACTGGCTATAAAGTGCTTTATTCTGACCAGAATGTAAACGGCAACCTGAAACTCAATGCTGATTTTAAAAATGCAGCGCTGAGTTTGGTGCTCGAAACTTTATTGAAAGATCAGCCACTGAGTTATAAAATAGAACAGAAAACAATCCTGATCAAGGCCAAAGAAATTACAGTTGCAGAAAAACTTAAGAATATTGATGTCAGAGGCCAGGTTATTGATAAAGATGGAAAACCACTCCCTGGATCTTCGGTAAGTGTAAAAGGAAAGGGCGGAGCGGTCAGTACAGATCAGAATGGAAATTTTCTGCTGAAAAATGTAGACGAAAAAGCAATACTGATTGTTTCTTTTATTGGTTATATCCGTAAAGAGGTACAGGTTAGTGCTAGACAGATGAGTATCACTTTACTGGAAGATGTAGGCCAGTTGAATGATGTTGTTGTTGTTGGGTATGACAGTAAAAAGCAAAGCGAGTTGACCAGTTCAGTTGCTGTAGTTTCTGCAGAGAAACTGAAAGATGTAACCGCAAACAATATCGGAACTATGTTGCAGGGGAAAGTGGCAGGATTACAGGTCGTTAATAGTTCTGGTGCACCAGGAGCCACCCCAGAAATAAGACTGCGTGGGGTATCCTCAGTAAATGCAAACCAAAGCCCGCTAACCGTAGTAGATGGAATTATCGGTGGAAATTATGATCCGAATGATGTGGAAAGTATTACCGTACTGAAAGATGCGGGGGCTACTGCTTTATATGGATCCCAGGCCAATGCAGGGGTAATTATTGTAACCACAAAAAGTGCTAAATCTGACTTGACCCGTTTTGAGGTTAAGGTCTCCTCAGGGTTTAGAACAGCAGATTTCGGGAAAATGAAATTGATGAACAGCGGTGAACTGTATGATCATCAGAAAGAATTTTACCGTGATTACATTGTTGGTGCAACAGATAACTCCTATAAAATTGATCTGGTCAAGTTTTACAAAGAACGCCCATTAAGCTTGAGAGATCAGGATTATAACTGGCCAAGGGAGTCATTTAAACCCGCTGCTGTGAATAACTATTATGTATCAGCCAGTGGTAAAACAGAAAAGAACAACTATTATGCAGGTGTATCTTATTACGATGAAAAAGGAACATTCTTGAATACTGGATTTAAGCGTATCAATCTGCGTGCGAATTCTACCTATACCTTTTCTGAAAAATTAAGTATAACAAATAATATCAATCTGAGTGCTTCCCAGGGAAATAGCTATGATTATAATGATGTGTATTATGCTTTTCTGAACATGCCATGGGATAATCCTTATGATGCGAACGGGGCACCTATTTATGTCGATGGTAAATCTGATTTCAAATGGTGGTCCAGAGATAAAATCAATCCGATCAATACGGTGCAAAATTCTGATCATCCCTATAAAGGATTTGATATGAATTATGATTTTGCAATAAATTATAAGATTACCGACTGGCTAACTTTTAACAGTACAAACCGAGGTTCTGCTGGTTTTAATAAAGCAACAGATTATTATTCGCCTTTAGTAGCGGGAACCTATCATGGAACCGGCTATATCAATGAAGTAAATACACTGAGCTATAGCGCGATCTCAAATGACTTGTTGAAATTCAATTTTAAATTCGGCGACCATTCTTTAAGTGGTTTGGCCGGAGTCGCTTTTGAGGGTGGACAGACCGAATTTTCAGGTGCATCCGGTAAAGGATTGCC
Organism: Pedobacter sp. PAMC26386; assembly: GCA_014302835.1. Taxonomy (GTDB): domain Bacteria; phylum Bacteroidota; class Bacteroidia; order Sphingobacteriales; family Sphingobacteriaceae; genus Pedobacter. The sequence continues at coordinate 2,530,248 of CP060294.1, read as the reverse complement.
AGAAGGCTTAAAAGTATTGAATGTAGTTTCTAATAACCAGCTGGTCAGCGGGGCGAATAATAAAAACTATTTGCAGTCTTTGCTTTCGCAGGTAAATTATAATTATAAAAGCCGTTACTTCCTCTCAGGTTCCTTCCGCACAGATGGCTCTTCTGCATTTCCCAAAGAAAATAGGTATGCTTCTTTTCCCTCCATTTCGGGTGCATGGATTATGAGTAAAGAAGATTTTCTAGCGGAGAATAAGATTATTGATAATCTGAAACTCCGGTTAAGTTATGGAATCACCGGAACACAGGATATTGGTTCTTCCCGTTACCTGGGGTTATATTCTTTGACTACCAAGTATAATTCTCTGATTGGTGCGGTTCCTTACCAGTTGGCCAATCCGCTGCTCACCTGGGAAAGTAAACACCAGGTTAATGCTGGTTTTGACTTGGGCTTATTCAAACGTTTAAACCTGACTGTTGATGTTTACCGGAACAATACCAAGGATTTGTTACTGCAGGTTTCACAGCCGTTGTCAATTGGTTTTGAAACCAGGTGGGAAAATGCAGGAAATGTAATCAATAAGGGGATAGAACTAGGTTTGAATTCAACAAATATCAGTACTAAAGACTTTGAATGGACAACGGATTTTACAATAAATTTTAACAACAATAAACTTTACGGACTGCCTTCAGCTATCGTAAAAACTGGAGCCTGGAGTATTTCTCAAATCTACCGGAACGGAGGGAATCTGTATGAGTTTTATATGCCTAAATGGTTAGGGGTCGATAGTCAGACTGGAGCTCCGGTCTGGGAAAAAGTCATTACCGATGCCGCAGGGAAAATTAGTGGAAGAGAAAGAACTTCTAACTATTCAGAAGCTACCAATCAGGAAGTAGGATCTGCACTGGCAAAGTATCAGGGTGGATTTAACAATAGTTTCAAGTATAAAAACTTCAATCTCAGGATCAGTACCTATTTCAATTACGGAAACAAGGTGTACAGCAATAATCTGCGTTTTATGATGAACGATGGGCATGAGCCTTATTATAACCAGTTACAAATGCCTTCTGGTTCTAAAGTATGGAGTCATCCGGGGGATACAGAGGCAACTGAACCTAGCCCTCAGAATGCGGCAAATTCAACAGAAACCTCCTCCCGTTATTTAAAAGACGGCAGCTATTTTACCATCAGAAATATTTCACTGAATTATACCTTGCCGAAAACTTTGGTGAAGAAGTTAAATATGGAAACGGTGACAGTTGGAGTAACCGCTGATAATGTCTTTACCTTCTCGAAATTCTTAGGACAGGACCCACAAACCACATTGGTGTCTGGTGGTTTTGTAACACCGGGTGTATCTGATTTTAAGTACCCTAATAACAGGCAATATTTGTTAACAGTTAATTTCAATTTCTAAGGACATGAAAAAACTTATATCCTCCATATTTGTCATCCTGATTATTGCTGTCAGCAGTTGTAAGAACCTTGATGTAGCACCTAGTGACGCCATCAGTACAAGCACACTGGTGATGACGCCAGCTGGCCTCGCTAATGCTTTAAATGGTGCTTATGCTTTATTTAAAGATCATATTTCTTTCAATGGGTCTGTGGATTTGAATAACATGTACCTGAGACAATTTTATCAGTTGTCTGACTTTGCAAGTGATGATATTGTTTGCGGACAGGTTACAGAAGATCCATTGTTCTACAGTTTCAGTTTGAGCCATTCTCCGGGACAGAGTAACACCAGGTTTTACTGGTACATTTCTTATAAAATTATTACAGGTGTCAATACGATTATTGATGCGGTAGAAAAGTCTGGTAAGCAAGACGCCCAGACCCAGCAATTGTTGGGAGAATGTTACTTTTTAAGGGCTTTATGTCACTTTAACCTGGTTAGGCTATTTGCGCAGCCTTATAGTGTGAATGCTGGCGCACCAGGTATTATCTTGCGCCAGTCGGTCAATGAGGAAGCAAAAAAAGCAAGGGCAACAGTTGCAGAAGTTTATGCTGCGGTTATTGCAGATGCGGAAAAATCGGAGACTTTAATGACAGTAGCAAGAGGAGTGCAATATGCCTCAAGGGAAGCTGCCTGGGCACTTTTGTCGAGGGTAAACCTATATAAAGAAGACAATGCGAAAGCCATAGCATATGCTACAAATGTGATTAATTCTGGTAAATTCAGCCTGGAAACCAAAGCGACTTATCCTTCCTTGTTTGCACAGGCCCAAAGCAGTAAAGAAACAATTTTATGTGTTGCATTTACACCTGTAGATGATTATGGTAAGTTTGGTTCAATTGCTTCAATGATTTATTCTGATGGAAACTCGGGTTGGGGAGAAGAATTTGCTTCTTCCTCTTTACGTGACCTGATGGCAAAACATCCAGAAGATATACGTTGGTCTTATATCATCCCTTCTAAGGATGGCAACGGAACAATTCAAAAAAAGAATGGGATCGAAACCTATTATATCAGCAAGTTTTCTTTTCAGGGCGGGCTGCCAAATTTAAGTTCTCCTATTTTATTCCGGATGGCCGAAATGTACTTGAACAGGGCAGAAGCCTTGGCTAAGACAGGAAATACAGCCGGAGCATTGGATGATGTAGACAAAATCCGCTCAAACCGTGGTCTGGAGGCTTCTTTATACCAGGGCAGTCTGCCTTCTGGTTTTTCTGTACTGGATGTGGTTCTGGATGAAAGACGTATAGAACTTGCTTTTGAAGGTCAGCGGACATACGATGTTTACCGGAATAAAAGGAAACTTAACAAGGCCTATTGGGGGTATCATTTGCAGGGATTAAAGGAAACAGATGTAGACCTTTCAAAAACACCTTCTGGTTATCCGAATATGGAAGTTGATTATACGAACCCAAGAATTATCTATTTTCTGCCTGTTGATGAAGTATTAAGTAATCCGCTGGCTATTCAGAATCCTTAATTAAGATCAGATGAAAAATATTATATACGCACTGCTGTTAGTTAGCTCAGTACTGGGCTCCTGTAAGAAAAATGAAAATAAACGGTTAACTGATCTTTCTTATGAGGTGGAGGTAACCGGTAATCAGGTGACTTTTAGATCAATAACCACAGGGATTACCAGTTATAAGTGGGACTTTGGGGATGGTCAAACTTCTACAGAAGCGAATCCGGTACATACTTATCCTGGAAAAGGCAAATATGTACCTACACTCTATGCCACAGTTGGCGGCCGGTCAGCCGAGGCTTCCACTGTTTTGAGAATTGCTAAAAGCAGCCCGGTTAAAATAAATGATAAAACACTTGCTGACTGGGATAATGTAACGGCCAATGTGATCACTTCTGGTGCTAAAGGCGGAATATTTCGTAAGGTGAAATATGATTATGATGGAAATTACATCTATATCTATGTAGAAATGGTCTCTTTGAAAACCAATGCTGATATCTTCGATTTTTATATAGACTCTGATAACAGCTCGTCTACAGGTTTACTTGGTGGTTTCCCGGGTGGGGGTTATGATATTCTGATGGAGGGTCAGTTACTGACAGCCGGGGTAGATATTTTCTATCACAATGGCGCGCAAACCAGTTTTACTTTTCAAAAGCAATCCATCAGTGATGCTTACCAGGTAGGAACAGTAGTCCAGGAGGGCGGACTTTTAAAATTCGAGATGCAGCTGGTTCGCGGGAAATTAAAAGGTTTAACAGGTACAGGTGCACGGATCGGGATTACGGCCACTAAAAATGATTGGTCTGTCACTTTAGGAAGTGCACCGGATGAAGGACAATCCGGATATGTGATCGATATGAGTGAATAAAAAGCGAAGCTAATCCTTTAAAAATTTATTATGAAAATTACAGACAATCAAGCGCTGAAGGAGAGACTTATGTCCCTTGATGTGATGCGTGGAATGATCATGATCCTGCTTTGTGCAGAGAGTTGTTTGGTATTTGTTGCTTTAAAAAAAATTGACCTTTCACGACCTGGGGCGTTAATTGTAGCACAACTCTTTCACCATCCTTGGCATGGTCTGCATTTCTGGGATCTGGTGCAGCCTTCTTTCATGTTTATAGCAGGAGCAGCCCTGTATATTTCCTACAGCCGTAAGCTGGAGAAGGGAATTACTTGGGGAGTTAATTTTAAACATGTATTGTACAGGAGTTTTAAGTTGTTTCTGTTTGGTGTGGGGCTCCATTGCATATATGCGGGTAAACCAGTATGGGAACTTTGGAATGTATTGACACAGCTGGCTTTTACCAGTGTCATAGCCTATCTGATTATTAATCGATCCTACAGTTTTCAGCTCTTGTTTTCTTTGGCCCTTTTGCTGCTGACAGAAGAATTATACCGTTATGTGAAGGTTCCAAGGTTTGATAGTCCTTTTGTAGCGTATCATAATTTTGGGGCCTATCTGGATACTGTTTTAATGGGTAAAATCAATATGGACGGCTGGGTAGCTATCAATATCATTCCTACAGCTGCCCATACGATCTGGGGCGTGCTTGCTGGTAAACTTTTAATCTCCAGTCATGAGCATACTTATAAAATAAGAGTATTGCTGCTTACAGGTTTTATTGCGCTGGTTCTGGGTTTTGGCCTTGATCTGCTGAATATTACGCCGATCATCAAAAGAATAAGCACAAGCTCTTTTGTTTTGGCGTCCGGAGGATGGGTACTGCTCATGCTGGCGGCTATCTATTGGCTGGTAGATGTGAAAAAGCAAACGAAATATGCCTGGATCTGTACGGTTATCGGGATGAATGCCATCTTTATTTACATCTTTTTTGAAACAGTAGGTATACAATGGGTAAATGGAACTATGGCCATTTTTACAGGTTCACTGATCCATTTACTAATTGGTTTATCCGTTAAGATAACCGATCTGATCTCTGCATTGGCTACCTGGACGGCAGAATGGGCACTCTGCTACTGGTTATACAAACATAAAATCTTTTTTAAACTTTAATTAATTACCTAAAACCAATTCACTATGAAAAATTTAATTTATGCTGTTTTTTTATTATTGATTTTTAGCTCCTGTGCAAAAGTTAACAACACAGACAAAGGCTTTAAACCTGATGGAGCTACGGCTACCAATTTCGTGATGACCAACTATTACGTAAATGGCTCCTCTGGCAATGATGCAAATACCGGAACCACGGATGCCACTTCTTTAAAAACTATCCAGGCTGCATTGAATAAAACCGTGAATGGTGCCGGAAGTACAATTTATGTTGCTGGGGGTACTTATAAGGAAAGATTAAGCTGGCCAAACTCTGGAGCCTCAGCAACCGAACCGATTAAACTTACCAGCTACAATAATGGTATTGTAATTCTTGATGGGGTTAACGCTACTAATGATGCGCAGGGCGCAATGATCAGCGTGGTGAGCAAAAGCCATATCCGGATTGAGTTTATACAAATCGCTAACAACATCAGAAATTTTGCATCTGGCTTTAATATGTCAGGATCAGGTACTGATGTGCAAATTACGGACTGTAAGATCTATAATATAGGCTGGACAACTGATATCGGGATCAAGCCTAAGCCTGGTGATAATGCAAATCCTTTTGTAATCATTGGAAATACAGCCAGCTCTTATAATCAGATTTATATTGGCAACAATGAAGTCTATAGTTGTAATACGGGTTATAGTGAAGGCTTAACGGTAGGCGGAAATGTAGAAAACTTTCTGATTGAAGGAAATACTGTACACGATATTACCAACATCGGAATTGACATGACGGGTAATTATGCTTGGACTGGAGCACCTGCGAACGTCAATTTTGCCCGTAATGGAAACGTAAAATACAATAAAGTTTACCGCTGTGTATCACCTGTAGCCACTTCAGCAGGTATTTATGTAGATGGCGGCAAATGGATCAATATCGAAGGAAACAGGAGTTACGAGAATTCAACAGGGATCAGTGTAGGATGTGAGAACAACAATTTCACAGCTGACGGGATAAATATCAGGAGTAATTTTATCTATAATAATGTCGAAGCAGGTATTATTATGGGTGCTAATGCAGCGAATAGTAAGGTCGTTAATTCCAGCATCACGAACAATACATTATACAAAAACTATACAAAAGGGACCTGGGGAGGTGAAATTCATCTTCAAAATACAGACGGTCTGAGTATTAAAAACAATATTATCCACTCGGCAAGTAACATCGTAATAGTTGCTTCCTCGACTTTTCATTCGCCAAATCTGACTGCTGATTATAATAACTATTACTCAGCTTCAGGAACAGCCGCGACGGTAACATTTGACTGGGGTGGTATTAATGGAACTACTTATGGCTCTTTTGCAGCTTATAAAACAGCAACTGGTCTGGATTCAAACTCAACCTACAGTAATCCATTGTATGTTTCTGGTACACTTCCTTTGCCAGATCTGCATTTAACCAGTGCTTCATTATGTGTCAATAAAGGCTTGCCTTCATTTGTTGCTCAACCTGGTGAATTGGATATAGACAAAGAGGCCAGGGTCAGAAATTCAAGAGTAGATATTGGTGCAGATGAAACTATTTATTAGCTCATAAAATCTTAAAAACTATTACCTCATGCAGAGAATAAAAAACTTATTCGAGATTACTTCCCAGTTTAAATGTCACGTTGATGTTGGCTCTCTTAAAAGTTATGGTTCAGGTCATATTAATGATACCTACTATTTAAGTAACCTGGTTAAAGAAGATCATAATTATTTATTGCAACGGATCAACCATCAGATTTTTAAAAATGTGCCTGAATTGATGGATAACATGTACCGGGTGATTAATCATCTCAAAATGAAGGTGCTTGAAGAATCTGGAAATCCTGATCAGGAAGTACTGACATTGCTGGTCACCAAAGACGGGCCTTATTTTTACAAGGACAACAATGGAGATTACTGGCGGATGTGTTATTTTCTTAAAAATACCAGAACCTACGATTTGGTTGAAACAGAAAAACAAGCTTATGAAGGTGGGAAAGCTTTCGGGAAGTTTCAAGCCAGGCTATCAGATCTGCCGGCGGAAACGATGCATGAGGTAATACCAGATTTTCACAACATTGAAAAACGTTTGGAGCAATTAGCTAAAGCAGTGGAAACTGATGCTACAGCACGCGTTCAGCAAGTCAGGCAGGAATTAGAAATAATCCAGGCTTATGCTGCTTCTATGTCGTATTTTCAGGAACCTGCACAAGCAGAAATTCTGATAAAACGGGTTATTCATAACAATACCAAGTTTAATAATGTATTACTGAACAGGAAGAATGAAGCACAATATGTGATTGATCTGGACACAGTAATGGCTGGTTATGTAGCTTATGATTTTGGTGATGCCATCCGTACGACCATCAATACTACAGTAGAGGATGAAGGAGATCTATCAAAGATCCAGCTTAATCTGTCTTTATTCGATGCTTATACTCAAGGCTATTTAGAAGAAGCGGGTCAGTTCTTGACAGCCAGCGAGGTGGATTCTTTATTAAAAGGAGTTTTATTGCTGCCTTATATGCAGGCTGTCAGGTTTTTAACGGATTATATCAATGGGGATAAGTATTTCAAGATAAACTTTGAGCAACATAACCTCCAACGGGCAAAGGCGCAATTACAATTGTTAAAAATGCTGGACCTAAATGCGTCCAGAATGCAAAATACCATAGCAGTATTAAGCAGTGAATTATCAATTAAATCATCAACAGGGATATAAATATGGATCGCAGACATTTTGTTAAAAATACCGCAGTAGGGCTGGCGGGGTTAACCATTTTACCAACCGGATTATTGTTTGCAAAAGATAAGATCAGGCTGGGCTATATCGGCGTCGGTTTACGCGGACGTAATCATATTGCCGAAGGGCTGCTTCGTTCGGATGTGGAGATCGTTGCTATTTGCGATATACAGGAGAGTTCTTTAAAATATTGTCGGGTGCAGTTTGTAAAAGCAGGGAAAAAGCTTCCGACAGAATATACCGGTGGACTGGATGCATATAAAAGACTACTGGACCGAAAAGATCTGGATGGGGTGATTATTGCAACGCCATGGCAGTTTCATAAAGATCAGGCTATTGATGCTATGCGCGCTGGTAAATATGTTGGTTGTGAAGTCATTGCAGGTATTACGGTAGCGGATCATTGGGAGATTTTGAAGGTGCATGAAGAAACTAAAATACCTTATATGACGCTTGAAAATGTCTGTTACCGCAGGGATGTACTTGCTGTACTGAACATGGTAAGAAAAAATGTTTTTGGTGAGCTGATCCATTTGGAGGGGGGATATGAACATGATTTGAGAGGCGTTTTGTTTAACGACGGGAAAAGCTTTGAGGGGAAAGGAGGTGAATTCGGGCCGGATACTGGTGGAGAAGCGCAATGGAGAACACAGTGGAATGCAGACAGGAATGGAGATATTTACCCAACACATGGTGCCGGTCCGGTCATGAATTATATTGACATTAACAGGGGTAACCGGTTTACCAATTTGGTTTCATTCGCTTCCAAATCACGCGGACTGAATAAGTATATTGAAAAGGTATCACCCGGTAATAAAAACGCTGCCATAAATTTCAAAAATGGAGATGTGGTAACTACACTTTTAAACTGTGCAAATGGAGAAACTGTCTCTTTAACGCATGATACACATTTACCAAGACCATATTCAATTGGTTTCAGAGTACAGGGTACAAACGGGATTTGGATGGATGTTGCGGAATCGATCTATATTGAAGGAGAATCCAAAAATTATGATGAATGGGATAGTGCTAAACTCTGGACGGATAAATATGATCATCCGTTATGGAAAAAATATCAGCACCAGGCAGATGGAGCCGGACACGGTGGGATGGACTGGTTTGTTTTTAATGCTTTTGTAGAGGCCGTTAAACAACGCAAACAAACTCCGATTGATGTTTATGACTCTTTGACGATGAGTGTGATTACGCCGCTCTCCGAAAAATCAATTCAGGAGGGGAATATGCCTCAGGCTTTTCCTGATTTTACGCAGGGAAAATGGAAGGATCGTAAAAATACTTTTGCCTTAGATGACAGTGGATTTTGATGAAGATGTCATTGTATTGGAAAGAAATAGCACAAAATATTATTATTCTTTATCAGGAAAATCATCTATACTATCAATTCAACTGAGGGAATTCATAAAGATATAGGCGAAATTGTTAAGACGATATCTTCAATAGTTTCTTGGAATCAATTGAATGTTAAGCTTTTATTGTTTTAATAATATTAAATACATAAATTTAAGTTAATATATATTTATAATATAAATAATACCAGTCTGTATGAATAAATAATAAACCATCTATAATTATAACTATGAAAAAAAACTACTATTTATTATTGTTATTCTTAATTGTATCTATTGGTGCATGTAAGAAAACGGAAAAACCTCAGATTGAGGTTCATTCTGTCACTTTAACCAAGCCACAGAATGCTATATCCAGTGAATCATTTGACTGGGAGACAGTTAGTGTGATGCCGACAGTGCCAGGAACTCAAATATTAATCCCCTGGGCTTCTGGTGTCAGCAGACAGTTCTCTCCTGAAATAGCTGGGGATTTCAAGAAAGTTGATGGATGGGAATTAGTCTATAGTACATTCTCTAGTAAAGAAATTCCTGATGTTTACTATTTTATTCTGTATAATAAATTCAGAGGCTTATTAAGAATGTACTATTATCACAAAAGTGCTACTACAGTAAACTCAGATAATATTGCACATACTTTAAAAGTCATAGGTACAGATGTAGCGAACTCTCCATTAATGAATTTCGCCGGAGCTGATTTAGTTGAGTTCAATCAAAACCTGCAGTCTGCTTCTACTTTGGAATTATGGCAGTTGGCGAATGCAACCTGGTATGCCTTTGAATATGAGATTGCGTATGATAAGAATTTAGCTTTAAAAAACCCATTTGCTTTAAGTTTTCAGTGGCCGGTAACCGCAAATACAATTTCAAACATTAACCTCAATGGTACAAGTATTGGAACGATTACGGGAAATATCACTTTGCCTGGTGGTGACTTAACTATCTCGCCAAATATTACAGCGAACGGCAGAGGATCGATAAATATAAAGGGGAGCTCAGATGTTGACAAATTAAAGCCTTCAATTGGTGCGTCATTGTTTTCTTCTTTTAAAGATTTGGTAACAAAAGGATTAACCAAAGTTGCTGGTGGTTTGGTGGATAAACTATTTTCCGGAATATTTGGAGGTAAATCAGGTGGCAGCCAGGATAATGTAAATCTCAAAATTAATACTCAAATCTCCTTAACAGGTAAGATCTCTAATAATGCTTTAATTGGCAGTCAGGTTTTCAATACACCAGGATATGACCAAACTAATGCACAAGGCAGGGTGCCATTATATAATCAGCCATTAGGAGTGTTCTATTTATCGAACAAACCTACAGTAATTGAAACAACTCATATTTCAACTACCAGCACAGGTTTGCCAGCCATACGTACATACGTTTATTCTATAGACTACTCAAAACTTCATTTTGATTTAAATCCAGCGGTAACAAATATTGCCACTGTACAGCAAAGATATTCGGAAGTGATTCTAAGTGGTTATACTGAAGGTTTAGATCATACTGGTACAGTTGAGTCAGTTGGAAACTTGACATATCTTACAGGATCATTGATTGGGGTCAAAAATCAGAGGTTATTTGTTGTTGGGATAAGGGTTGTCTTTGATGTCATTCCAAACAATGGAAGTCCAAAATCCGTTTTGGTGAAAACTTTCACAGCGAACCTGGATGAGGTAACAGTATATGATCCACCGGGAGAGGAGCAATGGTAATTAAATCATTGTAAAAATGATGTGAACCCCAAAAGTTTTTGTCTAATTTTTTGGGGTCACATCATCATTTGATGAAACAACCTCTTTTTGATATCTTTGGGAATGTTGAAGGATTGAATGGTGAAGCGGTTTCCTTATTTGGCTTTATGACTACTGTGGAGTAAATTTAAAAGAATGAACGATCATTTCTACTTCCTGACCATTAGTGGGTGCGTTACCTCTAAAAAGCCATAAATTTAAGTGTACTGGCAATGCTTCTGTACTTACAGGGAAACCTGTGGGTGTAGTGTCAGCATAAAAAGAATTCGCCTCGTTTTGAGTGTGCCCATGATAACTCTTATAAGATACTATCTGACTCGTACGGGTAAACTTGTAAGTGCTATAGGTTCCATTTAAAGCTAATTCATAGGTTTTTGAATAACGTGTCTCAGGGTCACCATAAGCTGGGTATACAGTATAATTGAAGTTAGGCCATTGTGAATTGCCCCATCTTGCAAACTCAATATCGACTTCGTGATGTCCATCATCTCCATCTTTATAATTGAACAAACCAAATACAAGGTTTGGATCTAACTGATCTGGACGGCCTTCTATTTCCCAAACATAAGAACCATATCCGAATTTCTGCTGAGAATAGATCTCTGCACAATTCCATCTTCCTGTAGCCGGGTCTTTTTTTAATCTCAAATGCAAAAATCCTTGTGTATCAACCCAGACACTGCTAGCTGCCCAGTAATTGGGACCTGGGCCAACTGTTTTGTTTCCTAAATCTTTAATATTCCAGGTGATCCCACTAAAGAAAATGGTACTTACGGCATTAACTGATTTTTTACCAAGCTCTTGCTCTCCGCTGTTTACAGCAGTGTTGCCAGAAGCTTGATCTTTTTTACAAGAAATGGCCAGCATTGCAATGATTGCAATAAAATACATGTTTTTCATACGTTTTTGTTTTTTGGTTATAGGTTTAGTTGATTCACTAACCCTATTGACTTAGATTTAACCACATAGGGGTAATGAATATCAAAATATTATTTTACCACTTATTATGGTTAGGGTATGAATTTATTTTTTAAACTTTAAGAAAGATTCCACTACTTATAAATTGGTTAGCAAATCTTTATAACGTATGATGTATTACGTAACAGGCAAATGTTGGAAATTTCACTTTGATTAGCTTTTGAACTAAATATTACCCTGATAAAATCGAATGTACACAGAAAGACCATACAAAAATGTATTGGAAAGTGATCTGATATTTAAGGTTGCCGCCGGAGATCAAAAAGCCTTCACAGAATTGTTTGAACGTTATCAAACGCTGGTTTATGATTTTTCTATCAGGCTCACACGCTCAAAAACACATGCAGAAGAAATTGTTCAAAATGTATTTATCAGGATCTGGGTAAATAGAAGTAACCTGAGTCATATTGAGAATTTCGGGGCTTATCTGAACCGGGCAACCAGGAATCATAGTTTCACCGTTTTAAAGAAATTGGCAGCGCAAGCACTCAGTGAGATAGAGCTCACAGAACAGGTGATTCCCGGTGGTACCAATGCAGAACATCTGCTGCTTTATAACGATTCCGCAAAAATATTGAAAACGGCAGTCGATAAACTTCCTCCACAGCGTAAATTAGTTTATGAGCTATGTCATGAACAAGGACTGAAATATGAAGAAGTTGCCGCAAAACTAAATATCTCTCCAGGAACTGTTCATACCCATATGAAATTGGCATTGAAAACTATCAGGGCTCATTTTAAGTATATGGATGCAATGCTGATCATTTTTTTTCTGATGAATAAATAACGTTGTTGATTTTATTTTCAATTCGCTTACCCCGGTTTCTATTTCATCGTGTCAGTGTTGTTAAAGGGAGCTGAATTTATGACCATTGAACAGGCAAGATTAAAATTCTTATTCAATCAATACATGAACGGTTCTGCTTCAAAAGAGGAAGCAGATGAATTTCTTTTACTGGTCAATCGGGATGATCAGAAAAAGATGCTGCATAATTTAATGGATAAATATCTCGAGGGAGGAACTTTTTCGAAAGGACTCGCAGAAGATCAGAAAAGAAATATTCTGAAGGGTGTTTTTCCGTACACAGAAATGCCTGAAATTGAAATTCCTCAGGCAAGAAGTTTTGAAGAAGTTAAAACCTTGTTTCCTTTATGGACAAAATTGCTTGTGGCAGCTTTGTTTCTCTTTGTACTGGCAATAGGTACGTATTTTATAAAAAATCAGGACAAACCTATACTTTATAGTCAATATCACGGCGAACTAGTTCCAGGAGGAAATAAAGCCACTTTAACACTAGCCGATGGTACAAAAATATCATTAACTGATGCCACAAATGGTAAAATTGCCGAACAAGCGGGGGTTAGTATCAGGAAAACCGTGGATGGGCAACTGCTATATGAACTTAAAGAAATTCCTTCATCTACCCAGCATCCTAAACTACCAGTACTTTATAATACAATTTCGACTCCAGCTGGTGGGCAATATCAGGTGATTTTGCCAGATGGTACTCATGTCTGGCTGAATGCGGCTTCTTCCTTAAAATATCCGTCTTCTTTTACCACCTTAAAAGAACGGAGAGTCGAGTTGAGGGGGGAGGCTTATTTCGAGGTGGCGAAAGTAAATGTTAATGCTGTACATATCCCGTTTGTGGTTGTCAGCAGAAAACAGGAAGTAGAGGTTTTAGGGACTCATTTTAATGTTAACAGCTATGAAGACGATGGTATTTTAGCAACTACCTTATTAGAAGGAAGTGTGAAAGTACGTCGCCCTGCGGTATTTGAACGAATTATTTCTCCCGGTGAGCAGGCATTAGTTAACCAGGATATTCAAGTTATCGAGGTAGATCCCCTTACAGCTATCGCCTGGAAAAATGGACTGTTTAAATTTGAAAATGCAAATATCTATATGATAATGAACCAGTTTTCAAGATGGTACAATGTAGATATTGCCTATGAAGGTAAAATACCCAACAATAAATTTACTGGAGAAGTTTATCGGAATATGGATGCATCTAAAGCACTGAAGATTTTGAGCTACGCAAAAATAAACTTTAGAATAGAGACTCCGGATAATAAAAATGCAAGGAAAAAAATAGTGATCACCCCAAATTAGAATGAACCACTTTCTGGCCTGAACCGCCAGAGAAAATAAAACAACCTATTTCCCTAACCAAATTTAAACTTATGAGCATGATGAAACACCTACCTTAACGTAGCAACGCTGCGAGGGTGGCTGGAAATACGAAGCCGGACAATGATTGGACCCATTGCCCGGCAGAAGATTTGAGTCAACCCATCCGATCTACTCGGAAAAATTAATCTGAACCAATTTCTGTTTTTCTCAAACCCAATCAAAAGTATGAAACCTGCATGAGCTTATTGCTTAAAAAGGAAGAAAAGCTCATGCAAGCTTCATAACCGATCAAAAACAATGCGAGCTTATGAAAATAAATGCTTTTAAACCAGGTATGTCCTTTTATTGGAGATACCCTAAACTGCTATTGATAATGAAATTAACCACTTTCATCCTCATGATAGCCCTTGTACAGGCAAGTGCCAGTGTTGTAGCACAGAAAATTACACTCCGTCAGAAAAACAAACCACTTTCTGCCGTCCTAAAAGCGATAAAAAAACAAACAGGTTATGTCTTTTTGAGTAATAACTTTGATCCGGCCAAAGAAATAGTCACGGTTAACCTTCATGAGGTGACTATTGAAGAGGCCTTGAAATCTTGTTTGGGTCGTCTTTCTATTTTTTATAATATAGTTGATAAAACGATTTTATTGTCTAAAAATGATGTTTTATCTAAAAAAGAAGAGCCAATTGTAATCCGCGGAATTGTCACGGACGAGAAAGGGATGGGGATCCCTGGAGCAGGAGTTAAAGTAAAAGGAACCCTAGCCTCAACCTCTACTGATATCAATGGAAGCTTTAGTATCACAGTGCCTTCAGCTGAGTCCGTTTTGATCATTAGCTATGTAGGTTATCAGCCTCAGGAAGTTACGGTTAAAAATCAGAAGAACCTAAAGATAGGTCTTTTGCCAAGTGATAATGCATTGGAGGAAGTAGCTGTAGTAGGTTTTGGAACACAACGTAAAGTTTCTCTGATAGGAGCCCAGTCTACTATCAGCTCAAAAGAATTAAAACAACCTGTCAACAGTATCACACAATCGCTTTCGGGCAGAATTGCAGGGGTTGTTGGAGTTCAGCGCAGTGGTGAGCCCGGCAGGAGTACAGCGGATATCTGGATCAGAGGTATTTCTACTTTTGGGGGTAATTCCAGTTCTCCTTTGGTATTAGTGGATGGCGTAGAACGCTCTATAGATAACCTTGATGCGGAAGATATAGAATCCTTCACGGTATTAAAAGATGCTTCTGGAACAGCGGTATATGGTGTGAGAGGTGCCAATGGTGTGATCCTGGTCAAGACGAAGACAGGTAAAGTTGGTAAAACTTCTATCTTTCTGGATTACAATGAGGGGGTTAGTACTTTTACAAAAAGACCGGAAATGGCCGATGGGATTACTTTTATGAACCTGGCTAATGAAGCTAGTGTGGGTAGGGGACTTGGAGAAAAATATAGCCAGGACTATATCAATAAAACTGCTTCTGGAGTTGATCCGTTACTTTATCCTAATGTGAACTGGATGAAGGAAATATTTAATAAGTATAGCCGTAACCGCAGAGCAAATCTGAATGCCAGTGGCGGTGTAGACAATGCGCAGTACTATGTCTCGCTGGCTTACTATAATGAAACTGGATTTCTGAAAACAGATGACCTCTCTCAATATAACTCATCCCTAGACTTTAAACGGTATAATTTTACTTCTAACCTGAATCTAAAACTAACCGGAACAACTAAAATGGACCTTGGATTACAAGGCTATGCCTCCACAGGCAATTATCCGGGAGAAAATACAGAGAACATTTTTGGATCAGCAATGGATATTTCACCGGTAGAGTATCCAGTCATGTATCCGGGGAATTTCATTCCTGGCAAAGCCTCTAACGGTGGATTTAGAAATCCCTATGCAGATTTGACAAGACGAGGATATCGTACCGAATTTGAAAATCAATTGTATACAAATTTACGGTTGACGCAAGACCTTAAGGCTTTAACTCAAGGTTTAACGGCTACAGCGATGATCGCCTTTGACGCCAAAAACAATAACAATACAAAGAGGTCTAAGAGAGAAAGTACTTACTTCCCGGATTCAAGTAAGCCCTATAACGAAGATGGAACACTGAACTTGATTAAAACTTTCAATAGCGGCGGGAATTATCTGAGTTATGAGCCAAACAGAGGTGGAAATCGAAAATTATATAACGAGGCTGCATTAAACTACGACCGTGAATTTGGGAAACATCGTGTTGGTGGTTTGGTTTTAGGTTATACCCAAGACTATACGAATCCTTATGCCGGAGATTTTACTTCCTCTATTCCAGAACGTTTTGTAGGTATAGCTGCACGTACCACTTATTCTTATGATGACCGCTATTTTGGAGAATTCAATTATGGCTATAACGGGTCAGAATTATTTGCCCCGGCAAACCGGTATGGTTCTTTCCCGGCAATTGGTTTTGGATGGATACCATCCAACGAAAAATTCTTTGCACCCTTAAAAAAGGCAATCTCTTTTCTGAAGTTTAGATACTCTATCGGAACAACAGGAATTGGAAAGATATCAAATGAAAACCTGGTAGGCCGCCGTTTTGCTTATTTAACCTTAGTGACTGATCAGGCAGCTGGCTATCAATTAGGGAAGAATTTCTCTAACTCCGGAGGAATAAATGTAACCGATTATGGTGTTGATATCAGGTGGGCGGAATCCAGAAAACAAGATTTAGGAATGGAAATCAGAACATTAAATGACAACCTGAGTTTAATGATAGATCTGTTTCAGGAAAAACGAACCGGAATCTTCCTGCAAAGACAATCTGTCCCTGGGTTTATTGGCTTAGTCAATTCGCCTTATGGTAATCTTGGAGTCGTAGACAATAAAGGAATTGATGCTACTTTAGAATACAATACAAAAATTGGACAGGTAGGTATCGGGTTAAGAGGCAATCTTACTTATAACAAAGACGTATTGGTCAATGATGACCGGCCCACTCAAAAATATCCGTGGATGAGCCATATTGGCGATAATATCTTGTCAAGATATGGTTATGTCGCTGAGAAGTTATTTGACAATCAGGCAGAAATCGATGCAAGTGCTGCGCCCGGATCAAAAAAACTACTCAAACCAGGTGATATTAAATATAAAGATTTGAATGGTGATGGATTGATTAACGATTATGATAAAACCAGGATAGGCAGGGGAGACGTACCTAATTTGGTCATGGGGTTTGGCTTTAGTGTGACCTATAAAGGATTTGGATTCAGTACGTTATTTCAGGCTTTGCAAAATTCAGATATTATGCTTGGCGGATCAGCTATTTATCCATTTAATGGTGGTGGTGGGCTGAGTAACGCTTTTAGTAATGTTACAGATCGCTGGACGCCTGAAAATCCAAGACAGGATGCTTTTTATCCTAGATTAGCTTATGGCGAAGATCAGAATTTCAACAATACACAGCCTAGCTCCTGGTGGGTTAAAGACAATAGTTTTGTCCGCCTAAAAAGTGCGCAGCTGAGTTATAATCTTCCAGAGAAAGTTTCTACGAGACTCCATCTTAAAAACATGTCAGTTTATTTAATAGGAACCAATCTTTTGACTTTTAGCAAGTTCAAACTATGGGACCCGGAACTGCTTACTGGAAATGGAACCAAATACCCGCTGACAGCTAATCTGTCATTAGGATTAAATGTTAAATTTTAAAAGCCTGATATCATGAGAAAATATATATTTATAAGTCTTGTTGCCCTGTTCACTTTGATTTCATCCTGTAAAAAGGGGTTTCTTGATCAGGTACCAAATGATAGGTTAACCTTAGAAGAAACGTTTGCGAACAGGCAAACTGCAGAGAAATTCTTGAATAATATTTATAGTAATGTACCTGATGAATTTGGTCAGAGAAACCCGGGCAGCGCTAATGCAGGTCTATGGACAGGAGGATCTGATGAAGCAGAATTTACCTGGGGTGGTGTAGCCAGCAATGCCATGAACATTGGAAACTGGGATGCCAATTCTGGTTTTGTTTATGCTTACTGGAACAATTACTATCGGGGAATAAGGTCTGCTACTTTCTTTATGGCTAATATTGAGAAGGTAAAGAACGATCTTTCACCGCAATTGATGATACAATATAGAGCAGAAGCCAGGGCCCTGCGGGCGATGTATTATCCTGATGCGCTTATATGGCCCGGTTATTCTTTTGGGTGATAAAGTAGTCGCTCCCGATGTACCAAGTTCGGAAGTACAGTTAGCCAGAAGTTCAATGGACGAATGTGTTGCTTACGTTACTGCTGAACTGGATGCTGCGGCTAAAGATTTGCCGGTTACTCCTTCAAATGATGATAGTTATGGTAGAATAACAAAAGGAATCGTAACTGCATTTAAAGCGCAAGCCCTGTTGTTAGCGGCAAGTCCTTTATACAATGGAAATACAGATTTAGCTAATCTGAAAAACAAAGATGGTAAACAGCTGGTAAGCCAGAGTTTTGATGCAAATAAATGGAGAGTTGCCGCTGATGCTTATAAATCTTTTATCACCCAGTTTGTTCCCGGCACTTACGAGTTGTTTAAAAAGAATGATGCTAATGGAAATTTTGATCCGTATTTATCCTGCAGAGATGTGTTTTTAACAGATTGGAACAGGGAGGTGATTTTTGCAAGACCAGAATCCTCTTTATCGGCCAGGCAATATGAAATGACACCCTACCATCGCGGCGCAAATTCTGCATCAAGAGGTGGCGGTGCATTGGGTGCAACTCAAAATCAGGTGGACGCTTTTTTTATGCAAAATGGTAAAGGTATAAATGATGCCGGTTCAGGTTATGTCAATACAGGCTTTTCTACAGAAGCGACAAAATATACCAAAGCAGGAATCTATAACCAATGGGTGAATCGTGAACCACGTTTTTACGTCAATATTACTTATAACGGAAGTACATGGCTCAATACCAATGATGGATTGATCACAACGGAGCTATATAACAATGGTAATTCAGGCAAAGAAACAGGTGGTAATGATTACAGTACTACAGGCTACGTGGTTAGAAAAGCAATGGGGCTTGGTAACTGGAACATTGATCGCAGACCAGTAATCTTATATCGTCTGGCCAATGTCTTTCTGGACTATGCAGAAGCTTTGAACGAAGCTAATCCGGGTGATCCTGATATCTTGAAATATCTGAATTTAATCAGGGAGCGGGCTGGTGTACCATTATATGGCTCAGCAGAACTACCTATTCCCGCCGGGCAAAGCGGAATGTCTGATGCTTTGAGAAAAGAAAGAAGAGTAGAACTTGCTTTTGAGAATGTCAGGTACTTTGATACCAGAAGATGGAAGATTGCTGTGACTACAGATAACGGCCCGGTATACGGTTTAAATATCAGTAAAAATCTACCTGATTTTTTACAAGTGGTTACTTTCGAAAGCAGGGTTTTTAATCAAAGACATTATCTTTTTCCAATTCCCTCGAATGATGTAAATGTTGATGAAAACCTGATACAAAACCCGGGATGGTAAAATTACAGCAGATGAAATCTAAACTATTAACACTATCATTTTGCTTCCTGTGCATTTCTGTTTACGCACAGGAAGCAAATCTGGTCAGGTATGTCAATACACTACAAGGCACAAATTCGAGCCATGAGCTAACCAGAGGAAATACTTATCCTACCACAGCATTACCTTTTGGTATGCATACGTGGAGTCCACAGACTGGAAGAAATGGTGATGGATGGAAATATCAATATCAGAAAAACCATATCAGGGGATTTCAGCAAGCCCATCAATGCAGTTCATGGACAAGAGATTATGCCGTTTTCTCTTTGATGCCGGTTGTGGATGAATTGGTTGTGGATGAAAACAAACGGGAAGCAAAGTTTAGTCACAAAGATGAGGTGGCCAAACCTAACTACTATAAAGTGAGTTTTGAAAATAAGGTGACTACGGAAATTTCGCCAACTACACGTGGTGTACATTTGCGGTTCAGTTACCCTAAAAACAAGAAGAGCTATTTAGTATTAGATGGTTATACTCATCTCAGTAATATCCGGATATTTCCAGAAGAACGGAAAATTACAGGATATGTAAACAATGGAGAGGGATTTAAAGAAGGATTCAAAAGCTTTTTTGTGATCCTGTTTGATCAGCCGGTAAAGGCATATGGCATCTGGGAAAATAAACAGAATACCATACAAGCAGGAGTGAAAACTGCTGAAGGAGAGGGAAAAGGGGCTTATCTTGAGTTTAGTCCAGGTATAAAAGTCCAGGTAAAGGTAGCCTCATCTTACATCAGTGCTGCGCAGGCTGAACTTAACTTATCTACAGAGTTGGGCGCAGACCGGACATTGGAACAAACGAAAGAAAAAGCTGCAAAGGTTTGGAACGAAACATTAGGAAGGATTCAGGTAGAAGGTGGATCTGAAGAAGATAAGGCTACTTTCTATTCCTGCTTATTCAGAGCAAGCTTATTCTCCAGGAAATTTTATGAACTGGATAAAGAGGGAAAGCCTTATTATTTTAGTCCTTATGACGGTAAAGTACATCCGGGTTATCTATTTACAGATACTGGATTTTGGGATACTTTCAGAGCTCAATTCCCTTTAAATACATTACTTCATCCAACTATGCATGGCCGGTATATGCAATCGCTGATCTCTTCATGGGAACAATGCGGATGGCTACCATCCTGGTCTTTTCCAAGTGAAGCAGGAAGTATGATTGGCAACCATGCAATTTCTCTGTTAACAGATGCATGGGCTAAAGGAATCCGGACTTTTAATCCTGCGCTGGCACTGAAGGCTTATTTGCATGAAGCTACTCAAAAAGGGCCATGGGGGCCAGCAAATGGTAGAGACGGGTGGAGAGAGTATTATCAACTTGGCTATGTACCATATCCGGAATATAGAGAAGCGACGGCAAAGACGCTCGAATATGCTTATGACGATTTCTGTGGTTATAACCTTGCAAAAATGACAGGAAGCGATTTTTATGCAAGCATATTTAAAAGACAAATGTTTAATTATAAAAACGTTTATGATCCTATCTCAGGTTTCATGCGTGGAAAAGATAATACCGGGAAATGGAATCCTAATTTTGATCCTGCAGAATGGGGAGGACCATTCACAGAAGGGAATGCCTGGCATTGGGAATGGTCCGTTTTTCATGATATTGAGGGGTTGATTAAATTAACAGGGGGCCAGGAGAATTTCACCAAAAAACTTGATTCCGTATTTTCTGCTCCGAATAGGGTAAATACTGGAAGTTACGGTGGGATGATTCATGAAATGACAGAAATGGTGATGGCTAATATGGGACAGTATGCACATGGTAACCAGCCCATTCAGCATATGCCTTATCTGTATAATTATGCTGGCCAGCCTTGGAAATCTCAATTTCATACACGGAACATTATGTACAAACTTTACAATTCAACAGAGAATGGTTACCCCGGAGATGAAGATCAGGGGCAAACTTCTTCGTGGTACGTATTAAGCGCAATGGGGATTTACAGCGTGACACCCGGAACAGATCAGTATGTACTTGGTAGTCCGATGTTTAAAAAGATTACACTAAATTTAGAGAATGGCAAGAAATTCATCATTGATGCAGCAGCAAATAGTCGTGAAAATCTGTACATCAAATCTGCTACTTTAAATGGTAAAAACTATACGGCGAATTTTCTCCGGCATAGTGATCTGATCAATGGCGGCATACTCAAATTGGAAATGACAGATCGGCCAGAATTAACCCGTGGATTGGCTGTCGCTGATAAACCTTTTTCTTTAACACCTTAAGCCTGATTGTATGGTGTGGGAGTGTTGTGAGTGGATACTTATCATAATACTTGCTGATCACTGGAAGGTTAAGTAATTTAGTGTAATAAGGAAGGTGAAAGGCCTCCTTATTACACTAAATTACTTATTCAGATAGCCGTATTTACAGAAGATTAACATCAATCTAGAAGATCAATGTCGACATGAAATATCAGGAAATCATACCTTGTGAGCATTTGAGGCAATATGTGAAATGTTTTTTCATAAGAGAGACAGAGGAATTCGTTGAGTTTGAAACGAAAATATTGCCTGGTGGGTATCCGGAACTGATATTTAATCTAAGTGATATTTATCTGCATTCTGCAAAAGATAAGTCCTTTCATCTCACACCACCAATAGATTATTTAGGACAGTTAACCAGACCGTTTGAAATCAGATCTAAAGGGAAGATTACTATGATCGGGATCAGATTTTATGCCCATGCAGCCTCCTATTTTCTAAAAGAGCGGATGGATGAATTTAATGACCAGATATCTGATCTGACAAGTCTGCTACATACCTCTACCAAAGAATTGCATGAACAGCTGATGGGATCAAAAACGTTAGAAAATCGGGTAATACTGATCGAAAACTTTTTGCTGAAGCGATTATCATACTCCGAAAGAAGATTTGACCAGATTCTCTTAGTAGGTCAAATTACCAGAGAGATGGCAATCAATCACTATAGTGCTAATGTGGATTGTACAGCAGCTAAGTACGGCATTTCATCGCGGTATCTTCAAAAATTGTTTTTGCAGAACACCGGTCTGACACCAAAAGCTTTTTTAAAAGTAAACCGTTTTCGTCATAGTCTTAATTTTTTGGATAACAAACAAGAATCATTGACATCAATTGCATATAACTGCGGATATTTTGATCAATCACATTTCATCAAGGAATTTAAATTGTTTTCAGGCGCAACGCCAACAGACTATCTAAACGGCAGATCAGCTACAGGAGCATAAAGAGTTCCGAAATTTACTATTTTAAGATTTTGCATAGCTCTATTTTTAATCAATTAACTCAACAAACAACAGTTAAACGAACAAAAAAATGAAAGCAAACAAAATTTTTATGCGAATTGCATTAGTAATGATCTTACTTTTTGGCTTTAACTATAGCCATTCACAATCAAAGTCAAATTTGGAAGAAGCACAAAAGGCGATTACTGCGAGTAATGCTAATTATCATCAGGCATTTTCTAAAAATGATCCTTCTATTTTTATCAACAGTTATGCCGAAGATGGATGTATTCTAGCTCCGAATATGGCTACAGTATGTGGAAGAGGAGAAGTAGCAAAGTTTTTCACAGCAGGGTATAATATGGGCATAAGAGGAGGGAAGCTCGTTACAACAAAAATGTATGGAGATGGGATAGAATATGTGACAGAAGAAGGGTATGGGCAGATTTTTGATAAAAATGGGATGTTGATGGATGAAGCAAAGTACTTGGTTGTTTGGAAAAAAACAAAGGAGGGTTGGAAAATGTATAGAGATATTTTTAACAGTAATCCGAGTGCTAAATAATTTCGTGTAATAACGAGGTCTTCTGGCCTCGTTATTTTGTGATTTTGCTATTGGAACCGATAGTTTTGATCTGCTGCAAAATTTCATCTCTCAAGAGCTGTCCTGATTCGGGAAGCCCCCTAATAATTTCCCTGTCTGAAATATCAATTCTCATTGAACAAATCATTTTTTTTTCGTGCAATTGGCTTCCGTTGCTGGAGTTGAATAATGATGGTTTTTATTTATTCATTAATATGTACGTACATATTCGGTAAAAATATTAGTTTTGTCCAGGTTTAAAACTGACTATACGAATTTATTGGACTGGATTTGTATGAAATCCGACACGTATATTATGTTTTTTTTATTTTTGTTGCTGTTTTATAGTGTTTTAGCTGATTTTTTGTTTGGCGAATAGGCATGGGATATTCATACAGCTTACGGATCTAGATATGATTTCATGTTCATACATTTGTATATTCTAGCCCTATAGCTAATTTGTGCATTAACCAAATATATAAGAAATGAAAAAAACAACTTTGATGATTTTCCTATTCATTCAGGGAATAGCTGCCTGCTCTTTTGCACAAAAAGGAAAGACGATCTGGAGTATAGGAAAAGCCAATAATTCATCTTCAGAGTTCGCACTCTCTCCTAAAGGATTTAAAAACTACGTTGGACATGATTTTGGATTTGAGGACAAGTATTTTTTAGTTGGATACTCCAAAGAGAAAAAAGATTTCCCATATGTTATTCCGGGTCCGGTTGATACCTGGGGTGGTACCTGGCCTACATCAGGGTGGAGAACGAATCAAGTTAATATTTTATTTGGAATTAAGGATTTACCCGTCAAAGGAGATTATAAACTAGTCATTAAACTAGTAGATTATGCTAAGAAATTCTTGCCGCTGATTAAGGTGAGTGTCAATAATCAAGATAAAAAGATACAACTCAATGCCGCTGGTTATGATGTAAATAAACAGCCATATCCTAAACAGAATGAAGCTTATGTTGATACAGCCTCAATCACAGGTAACTTATCAAAAGCAACCCCAAAAACAATAGAAATTCCAATTAGTAGAGATATTATTACTAAAGGAGGAAATAGTATTGTCATCACTGTTCTGGAAGGTTCATGGATTTTGTTTGATGAAGTGAGCTTAAAAGGACCTTCAGAGGCAGCTTTGGAAACGCCAGGTCAAATATTTGTCCGGAAGGTAAAAGCGGCAGATTACGAATTGGAAACTGATGGTAAAAAAGTACAACCCTTATTGATAAACGCTGAATATTTAAAAGGTACACCGAGAATAAGTGTTCAATTAGATGGTCAGACGATATTTAATGAGGTTCTGGAAAAAGGGGGCTATGAATTTGAAGCACCAATGCCGGCAGTAACCAGTTCAAAACAAAGCCAGTATAAAATACTTGAAAATGGAAAAGTTATTGAACAAGGGATAGTAAACAGGGCAAAACAAAAATTACAGACACTGGCTGATTATGTCGATACCCGTATAGGAACCGCGCATTCCCGCTGGATGATTGCTCCAGGTCCATGGATGCCATTTGGTATGGTAAAGATGAGCCCGGATAATCAAAATGAAGGTTGGCAGGCCGGTTATCAACCATCTTATGAAAGCATAGGTACATTTAGTCATATTCACGAATGGACATTAGGCGGACTAGGAGTTTTTGCGACAAATGGAAAATTGAAAACAAAGATTGGAGATGAACTTAAGGCCGGGGCGGGTTATCGTTCTCAAATAGATAAAAAGTCTGAAGAGGCACCGATAGGATATTATAAAGTGAAGCTTACCGATTACAATATTAAAGCAGAAGTTACCGCTACTACACGTTGTGGATTTGAGCGGTTTACCTTTCCAAAGGATCGGGATAGTGCGCGCGTGTTAATTGATTTACACATTCCTTCCGAAAATGATTATCAGCTGAAGGAAATAAAACTGAAGAAGATCAATGATTATAGAATAGAAGGTTTCGCCCATCAAATTTCTCCTCAGGTTTGGAGTAATGATGCCGGACAGGATTATACTATTCATTTTGTCATAGAATTTGACAAGCCGATCAAGAAGATGGGCGGCTGGATAAATGATAAAATTGAATACAGTAATACATTTGAAGCAAAAAATATCGAAAATGCAGGGCTGTTTCTGGAGTTTGATGCAAAACGAAATCCTGTAGTTCAGGTTCGTTCTGGTATCTCTTTAGTAAGTATTGAGAATGCGGATTTAAATTTAAAGACCGAAGTAACCAATCCTTTTGGATGGGATTTTAATGCAGTTAAGCAGAATCAGATCAATACCTGGAACGATATCTTTAACCGTGTCTGCGTGACAACCACAAACAGATTGGAGAAGGTTCGTTTTTATAACTCACTTTACAGATCGATATGTAGTCGCAATACCTGGAGTGACCAGAATGGCGAATGGCGCGGTACAGATGGAAAAGTACAAAAATTAAAGAGAAAGGATGATGTTGCATTGGGATGTGATGCTTTTTGGAATACATTCTGGAATCTGAATCAGGTTTGGAATCTAGTCACGCCGGAATGGAGTAACCGATGGGTGAATTCACAACTAGCTATGTATGATGCCTATGGCTGGCTGGCAAAAGGCCCTGCGGGAATGAATTATATTCCGGTAATGGTAGCAGAACATGAAATTCCACAGATGGTAGCTGCATATCAAATGGGAATTCGTGATTTTGATGCAGATAAAGTGTTAAAAGCGGCTGTAAAAATGCAGACAACACCAGCTCAAAAAGTTTTTACTGGTTTTGCAGGGAACAGAGATTTGGTTGCCTATGAGAAATATAAATATGTTCCCTCAGATAAAGGTCGTTTTTCAAATTCAATGGAGTATTCTTATGATGATTGGACTGTTGGACAATTAGCGAAGTCTTTAGGTAAAACTGAGGTCTACAATAAATTTAATGAACGTGGCCAGTGGTGGAAAAATACAATCGATAGCAATGGTTATAGCCATATGAAATTGAGCAATGGTGAATGGACCAAAAACTTTGATCCATTCAGAAGCGGAGCGAATGAGCACTATGTAGAAGGAAATGCATGGCAATTGACATTTTTTGTTCCTCAGGATGTACCCGCATTGGTTCATCAAATTGGGAAGGATAAATTTATTGACAGGTTGGAATGGGGTTTCGCTCAAAGTGAACCATGGCGTTACAATGGAATGAATGATCAATATTGGGAGTACCCTGTTGTGCAAGGCAATCAGCAATCTATGCATTTTTCATTTCTCTTTAACTGGGCAGGAAAGCCTTGGTCAACTCAGAAGTGGAGTCGTTCGATATTGGACCGCTTTTATGGTTATGGTGTTGGGAATGCTTATTTAGGCGATGAAGATCAAGGCCAGATGAGTGCCTGGTTAGTCATGACTTCAATAGGGTTATTTCAGACAGATGGCGGTGCCCGTGTCAATCCTATTTATGAAATAGGAAGCCCGCTTTTTGAAAAAACTGAGATTGATTTAGGGCAAAGATTTGGGCGTGGCAAGAAATTTACAATTGAAGCTAAAGGTGTTTCCCGTAATAATTTATATGTACAGAAGGCAACGCTAAACGGCCATACTTTAAATTCATTTAATTTTCCAGCTTCTGAACTATTGAAAGGCGGATCTCTCGTCCTTGAAATGGGACCAGAACCAAATAAAAGTTGGGGAATATCAAAATAGAAATAAGCTCAAACCAAATATGAACTTGAAAAAATCATTACTTTTAAAGGAATCCGGAACAATATGTTTGTTGCTTTTCCTGTTTTCTTCCTGCAAAGTCAGACATGAAAATGTGTTGAAATATGTGCATCCAAATATTGGGACTGCACATAGCCGCTGGTTTTTTTATACGCCAGCCGCTTTACCTCACGGTATGGCAAAACTAGCCCCTTCTACAAACGGCCATTATGGGAATCCATCAGGTTGGGAGGCCGTTGGTTACGATACCCGTCATCATTCAATTGAAGGGTTTGTCCATTTTCATGAATGGCAGATTGGAGGGGTCTCTTTTATGCCAGCTAGTGGTCAGTTGAAAACAAAACCGGGCGATCTGGATGTTCCTGGTAGCGGTTATCGTTCTCGTTTCGACCGTAAAAACGAAATTGCCGAGCCGGGCTATTATAAAGTTTTGCTGGACGATTATAACATTACAGCAGAGTTAACAGCCACCGAAAGAGTAGGCTTTCATCGTTATACATTCTCCAAAAATGATTCTTCCAGAATTATCCTGGATATTGGAAATAAACAAGGAGAGAGCGGTGAAGTTAAGGATGCATCGGTGAGGATGATTGATGATACACATTTTGAGGGATTTGTAACCACCTATCCACAGTACTTTAAGGGAGATGATCCGGAAGCAGAGATATCTATGTTTTTCTGGGGTGAAACCAGTAAAAAGCCAAAAAGTGTAGGTTCCTTTACTGCTAAAGAGGTGCATTTGAATAGTTCTTCTGCACAAGGAAAAGGAGCCGGACTCTTTTTAGACTATTCTACGGAAGCTAAGGAAGCTATAGAAATGAAGGTTGGGTTGTCTTATACTTCCATTGAAAATGCAAAGGTTAATTTTGAAAAGGAAGCAAGAGGTATTTCTTTTAATGACGCAAGAGAAAATGCACGGAAGGTCTGGTCCAAATCGCTGGATAGGATTTATGTAGAGGGAACGGAAAAAGACGATAAGGTAAAATTCTATACGGGCCTTTTTCATGCCCTGCTAGGAAGAGGTATCGCCAGTGATGCGAACGGTGCTTTCCCCCGATACAAAAATACCCCAGGGTATTTGCCTTTGGGCAAAGACGGAAAGCCCAGGTACAATTTTTACAATTCAGATGCAGTTTGGGGCACTTACTGGAACCTGACCCAGTTATGGGCTCTGTCTTACCCGGAGCGGTATAAAGACTATGTACAAACCCAGTTAGAGGTCTATAAAAATAGGGGATGGTTTGGGGATGGTCTCGCAAACGGACAGTTTGCGTCTGGTGTGGGGACTAATTTTGTGGGCCTGGTGATTGCAGCTGCCTACAATTCAGGAATCCGGGACTATGATACAAACCTGGCCTACCAGGCAGTCAAGGAAAATGAATTGAATTGGCAGAATCGCAAAAGAGGCTCTGGAAAGATGGATGTGAAGCCCTTTGTTCAGCAAGGATTTGTACCTTTTGGAGGTACACAAACAGATTCTTCAGGTTCTAATTTTTCTGCTTCCCATACACTGGAATATAGTTTTAGTGCCTTTGCAGCTGCTCAGATGGCAAAGAATATGGGAAAAAATGAGGATTACAAAAAGCTGATTGGTAATTCAGCTAACTGGAAGTTACTCTTTAACCCCCAGAGCAAGCTGATCCAGCCTAAAACAGCCGATGGCAGATTTATTGATAAATTTGATCCATATGAACCATGGCGTGGTTTTCAGGAAGGGAATTCAGTGCAGTATACTTTTTTTGTTCCCCAAAACCCTGCGGATTTAATTGCTGCAATAGGCAAGGATCGCTTCAATAACCGGTTAGATACAATTTTTCAAACTGCACAGAAAAACAGTTTTGGAGGTGGAAAAGAAATCGATGCTTTTGCAGGTGTAAAGTCAGCATACAATCAAGGAAACCAACCCAATTTACAGGTAAGTTGGTTATTCAATTTCTCTGGAAAACCATGGCTTACCCAGAAATGGAGCAGGGCTATCGGAACTGACTTTTATGGTACAGAAAGTATTCATGGTTATGGCTATGGGCAGGATGAAGATCAGGGCCAGCTAGGCTCATGGTATGTTATGTCTTCTTTAGGCTTGTTTGATGTCAAAGGTTTTACAGATCAACGGCCAATCATAGAATTTG
The DNA here is from genome assembly GCA_014302835.1 of Pedobacter sp. PAMC26386. GTDB lineage: Bacteria > Bacteroidota > Bacteroidia > Sphingobacteriales > Sphingobacteriaceae > Pedobacter. The sequence continues at coordinate 2,501,173 of CP060294.1, read as the reverse complement.
GAAGCCCTATTTTTAAGAAAGTATCTATTCTTCTGGGAAATCAAAAAGAACTGATTATTGAAACTCAAAATAATTCTGCCATAAATGTGTATGTGCAGCGTGCAGAATTTAACGGTCAGCCTCTAAATAATTGCTGGATGTACAGGGATGAGTTAATGAAGGGTGGTAAACTTACATTTGTGATGGGAAATGAACCAAATATGAACTGGGGTAACAAAGTTCCACCACCATCCGATCAATAATGGCCTAAACTGGTTAAGCAATAGAAAGAACCGAGCTTACCATTGTGAAACAGTAATCGTATGTCTTAAAATTGATTAATTTTTTGAATAGGTAATTAAAAATAAATTCATTATTTTTAGATACAGCGCTTCTTTCAAATTTAGAAATCGCTATGCTTCCTGTTGATTAAATTAAAGCTCTATGAACGTAATCCAGCTTAGCCTTCTAAAGAACTCCGGATGTGGGGGCGGCTGTAAATTTTGTGGGTTGAGTACAACTTATGAAGCTGATCGGAAAACAGTTGTTACTGAATCAGACTTTCAAAAAGCATATGATCAGGCAAGTGCAACGAATTCTCGTTTAGAACTAGTCTTTCAAACAGTTGGGGCAAATATTATCGAAGTGATGAATGTGCTTTTAGAAATGGCAGATGTGATTAAAAAAAATGCGCACATCGAGCTTGCCATCAATCCGGGTATTTGCACTCGTTCTGATTTCTACGATCAGATAGCAAAGCTTGGAATTAAAAGATATAGAAATAATTTAGAGTGTTCACGAAAACTCTTTAGTGCATTGGTTCCTAAACGTCCTTTGGCTCAGGACGAAAAGCTAAAGTCTATTTTGCTTGCACATGATGCAGGATTAAGTGTTGATACAGGCTGGCTCTGCGGCCTCGGTGAAACCGAAGCCGACATTGATGATATTTTGAACCTGATGGAAATAGCATCTCCTGATTCGATTACTCTCAACTATTTTGATCCATTAGAAAGTGCTGAAGTGTTCGCACACACTATACCTTCTGAACAGCAGGGTTTAGCCTATATTCAATTGCTCCGCGGCCGTTTTCCTGATGTAGAGCTGACTTTAGGAGGAGCATACAAATTATGGCTTTCTTCTAATTTGAATAGTATTTCCAATATTGATGGACTATACCTTGGAACTTTTCTTGATCATGGTTTACGGTCAAAGCAGGTGAAATTGGAAACAAAGACTTGAAATGTTAAAACCAGATAACAAATTCTTAGATACCCTGATCATTGGGGGCGGGCAGGCAGGTTTGGCGATGAGCTATTACCTTACGCAAAAAAACATTAGACACCTTGTGGTTGAAGGCGGTCAGATTGCTCAGCGCTGGCGATCAGAAAGCTGGGATTCACTTCGGCTCCTTACCCCAAACAATCAGGCAAATTTACCAGCATGGTCGTATCATGGAAATGATCCGGATGGCTATATGAAGGTCTCAGAATATATCTCCTATCTCGAGAAATATGCACAATCATTTGACTCCCCAATTCTTACCGGAGTTCCTGTGGATTCTGTAAGCAAAGAGAACGGTAAATTTTATATACAGGCAGGCACCCAGGGCTGGGTCACCAATACCCTTGTAATTGCTACCGGGCATTGCAACACACCAATTATTCCTGACTCTTCTAAAAATGTGAATCAGGAGATTACTCAGTTTTCCGCAGGTCAGTACACCAATCCAAACCAAATTCCACCAGGTGGAATTTTAGTAGTGGGTGCAGGCGCTTCGGGCGTACAAATTGCAGAAGAATTAAATATTGCCGGACGCAGTGTAACACTTTCAATTGGAAGACACCGTCGTTTACCCAGACAATATAGAGGAAGAGACATTCTCTGGTGGGTAAAGGAGATGGGGATCTTTGACGAACTTACTGATCCGGGTAGTAACCGTGATATTCCTGCCCCTCAACTCATAGGATCGGAAGATTGCCGCTCACTTGATCTTGGAATACTCCAAAACCGTGGTGTAAAGCTAACCGGACGAATCTCTTCTATTGAAGATTTCCTTGTTTGTTTTGAGAAAAACCTCCCAGCGTCTGTAAATCAGGCAGACCAGGATATGTATGTACTTTTGGAAAGAATAGATAATTATGCAAATGCCAATAATTATAATGGGGAGCTGACAAAGATAGAACCAATCTTACTCCATCCATCGCCCTCCAATATAGATCTTCAAACAGCAGGAATAAAAAACATCATCTGGGCAACAGGTTATCGCCGTACTTATCCTTGGTTAAATTTAAATGTATTGGATGCACAGGGTGAGATTCAACATTCTGGCGGAGTGACAACTGCGCCAGGGTTGTTTGTGATTGGGATGCGCCGGCAAATCCGATACAATTCTAATTTCATTGATGGAGTTGGAAAAGACGCCGCTTTACTTGCAGATCATGTCAATAATTACTTGGTCACATGAAGAAGAACTTTGGTCAGTACTCAATTTTTGAAATGGGACAAAAGCTCCGGGCAGGAATGCTTAGCTGTATAGAATTGACTGAAACAATATTGAATGATATAAAGGACCGAAATCCATATCTCAAAGCATTTGCAGTTATCTTAGAAGAAAGGGCACTTCAGGAAGCTGCCCAAGCTCAGAAAGACTTCAATAACGGACTGGACCGGGGTCCGTTGCATGGAATTCCCTACGCTGTGAAGGGCATTTTTGATGTAGAGGGCTATTCCAATACTGCCGGAATGCACTTACCTGTTGAACACATTGCATTAGCTGATGCTGCATCAATATCGTTGTTAAAACGTGCTGGTGCTGTTTTAGTAGGCCACACAAACACAAGCCCTCTGGCAGCCACGATCCTTGGAATAAATCATATTTTTGGTACACCACATAATCCCTGGAAAATTGATCCATATATCCCGGGCGGATCATCAAGTGGTTCTGCAGTGGCTGTAGCAGCCGGAATGGTCCCCTTTGCCTTAGGCAGTGACACAGGAGGCTCAATTCGTGTACCCGCATCGCTTTGTGGGGTTGTTGGATTTAAGCCCACAGTGGGCTGGGTTGATACACAAGGAGTATGGCCTCTGGCTCCTGGTCTTGATACCATTGGTATCATCAGTCATTCTGCTGGTGATGTGAAAACCGTTTATTCTGTACTCATGAATAATTTACAGCAGAAAAAAACTGTGTTGAAGAATTTACGCATTGGTCTGTGTAAAACTGTTTTTTTTGATAATGCTGAAAGTGAAGTCGTCTTTGCGGTAGAAAAAGCTGCGGAACTTCTTTCAAATCTTGTTGCAGATGTTTCACCAGTTGAAATTCCTGTTTTAAGGAAATTGCGGGAACTGATGAAGGAGACAAGTTTCATTGCATCAGAAGCCTATCCTTTACACAAAGAAATCATAGAAGCTCCCGATAATGACTGGGTATTGGATTGGCTGAAAGCAGGAGGAACATACACACACGAACAGGTTGTAAACGCCAGAAAACAGTATACTAAAATTGCTAAAAAATTGTCTTTTAGTAATCAGCATTCAGACGTACTGATTGTACCGGCTACTCCATCTCCAGCGGTATTAGTTTCCGCTTGTGATTCACCAGAATCGCATGCTCAGCTGTCAGCGCTGTTGTCAAGGAATACACTGATGGCAAATCTGGCCGGGTGGTGCAGTATTTCTGTTCCATGTGGAATAACTGAAAAGGGGTTGCCAATTGGTTTGATGATTTGTGCTGATGCACATCGGGAAGATATTGTTATTCAAATTGCTGAGGCTTTCGAAGAGGCTTCAGGATTTAGATTTCAATCTATGGTGCCGAAATATACAACTGTTAATTAATACATGATCAGCTGTTTTAATAGAAAATAAGCCCGGTTAATCTGGTTTAATAAATAAACGGAATATGTCAATTCGAACATCAGCAACAAGTGAACAAGCAAGGTCTGAATATGAAAAATTTCTGGGCATATTCCTGCGGGAAAGTCCGGTCATCAAACGCCGTGGTGAACCTGGTGTTGCAGATCTTTTATTTGGAGACCCTCATGGCCAGACCTTACCTGAAATAGCTGATATCTTACATGCCCAGGTTGATATTAGCCATGCAGCTGGTTTTAAATATGTGCATCATATACAAAGTTCAAGAGAAGTTGCGGCGGAATTACTGGCCCGGCGTTCAGGGATTGATTTTGCAGCTGACGACTTGTTCTTTACAACTGGTGCTTTTGCGGGCTTGTCGTGTTGTCTTCAGGCTTTATGCGATCCTTTTACAGAAGTAGTTTACCTCGCTCCGCCTTGGTTTTATTATGAATCAATGATTAAATCTGTGGGTGCAATCCCACGAGGGGTTGATTTAAATCTGCAGGACTGGAGTATTCCAATGAGTCAGTTTGAAGCAGCTATAGGATCTCAAACCAGTGCAATATTAATTAACTCCCCTCATAATCCTACGGGCAAAGTATTTTCATCTGCTGAACTCGCGGAACTGGCCAATATTGTAGCTGAAGCAAGCCTCCGGTTGGGCAGAACAATTCCAATCATATCAGATGAAGCTTATGCACGTATTGTTTATGAATGCGATCATGCACCGAGTCCGGCAAAGTTTTATCCGGCTACGGTTACAATTTATACCTATGGGAAAACACTTTTGGCACCCAGTTTAAGAATTGGTTATATGGCGCTTGCCCCTGGCTTTCCTGAGGTAGAGAAAATGCGGCATGTTCTCGATGCACTACAACCTATCGGAGGATGGCAGCTTCCCGGTTGTATCCTGCAGCGAGCAGTACCTCATTTGGAAAACTTGTGTATTGATATCGCACAACTTCAAAGAAGACGCGATAGTTTAGTTGTGGCATTGAATGAAGGTGGTTTCAGAGTAACCCCCGCACAAGGAACTTTTTATATGTTAGTGGATAGTCCGGAACCCAACGATGAACACTTCTCAAGAGTTCTGGAAAGTCGTAACGTATTGGTTTTACCTGGTTCAACAATGAAAATCCCAGGTACATTCCGCGTTTCGCTAACCGCTTCTGATGCTATGATAGCACAAGCTTGTGAAGTGTTCAGATCGGGGTATTGAAATAGGTATGGTCTTTCAGTTTATAGGCTTGCTTTAATCTATTTATGTTTTTTTACAACCTGATCTATTTTTCCAAATATCGAGTTGCCCTGGTGATCATTCATTTCAATTTCGATTCTATCACCATACGACATAAAAGGTGTTGAAGCTTTACCATCTTTAATGATTTCCAGGCATCTTAATTCTGCTAAACAGCTCGATCCGCTTGGGCTTCCTTCGTTTGCTACTGTTCCTGATCCTATAATTGTTCCTGCTGTTAAAGAGCGTGTTTTAGCGGCATGCGCAATTAACTGTCCGAAATCGAATACCATGTCGACTCCTGCATCAGGAGAACCAATCAGTTTTCCGTTTAATGTTGATCGAAGTGGGAGGTGTAATTTTCCGTCATTCCATACACCATTTAATTCATCTGGCGTTACCACTACTGGTGCAAAGGATGTCCATGGCTTTGATTGGTAGAAACCAAATTGTTTGGACAATTCATCGGGAATCAGATTCCTCAGTGTTACATCATTCAGGATTGTAATTAATTTAATATGATTCAGTGCGGTCTTTGCATCTGTTCCTGCCGGTACATCATCGGTGATCACTCCAACCTCCGATTCAAAATCAATACCCCAAGCCTCATTTTCGACCTCTATATCATCATTTGGACCAATAAAAGCATCAGAGGCTCCCATGTACATTAACGGATCTGTCCAAAAAGTTTCTGGCAGAGAAGCATTTCTGGCTTTTCTTACTAATTCAACGTGTGTTACATAAGCACTTCCGTCAGCCCAGTGATAAGCCCTGGGAATAGGAGCCATAATCTGTTTAGCTGCAAAATCAAAAACATCACCTTTAGCTGTGTATGTGTTTAATGCCTCATAAACTGTTTGGAGTTTTGATTCAACCTCTTTCCAGTTATCAATTGCATCTTGCATAGTAGAAGCGATTTCAGGAACACACACTGCTTTTGTCATTTCTTTATTAACCACAACCAGTTGTCCATTTCTGGTATTGTTAGATATTGTTGCTAATTTCATTTCTACTTAATTATCTTGGTTTTACAATCTTCAATTGCAAGGTAATAATTATAATAGGTAAATTGATTGCTGATAATTCTGATGGGCAGATCTGACAATTATTTATTTGTCAGATCTGCCCATCAGAATTATAGAGAGGTATACAGGATAATCAGATAAGTGCTTGTAGGTTCTCAACTTTTACTGTTGCCCCTTCTGTTTTCCATACCTCGTTCAATTTTATTTTATAGTTTGCTGAATTTTTATCCTTGCCGTCAAGGGATATAAAGATGGAGCCAATCAGAATATCCCACTCATATACCCGAACTGAAATAATGATTTGGCTATTGAGCTTATGGGTAGAGCCAATAACTACAAAATCTCTGACAGGAAGTTTGGCTACCGCGAAGGTCCCGGTGCCGGCTATTCTGCCTCTCTCACCAGCAAGGTGTAAAACAATTACGGGGGTGTCTTTAGTTACGGGCTCGATCACAGTGCCAGCTGAAACTACTAAACGTTGTTGATACGGTTGTTCTAAAAATTTCATAATTTTTTTTTTAAAGCGTTCACTCGAATATATGAAATATTATCGATAAATTAATTAATTTAACAGGTGTTTAAGGATAGCTCTGTTAATTCGTTTTATGCTGTGCATTAAGGTTTTAGCAATGTAAAATAGCTCGGTTAGAGTGGGTGTTCCTGGCCTAAGGTCACCTTCTACAGAAAAATAAAATCGTCGGAAAACTGCAATAATGCTGCTGAATTTATCTTAAAGAAATATGCATTGGATTAATTCTGACATAGGATTTTAATTCTCACAAATTATGCTGATTTTTGAGCATACAGCATATGGCGGAGAAAATAAAAATAGTAGCAATTTCGGGGAGTACGAGACAAAGATCTTCTAACCTGAACCTGATTAAAGCAGTACAGCATATGGCTGCTAATCTTTTCGAATTAAGTGTTTTTGAAGGATTAACTGATCTTCCTCATTTCAACCCAGATCTGGATAATGAAGATGTTTCCGGAAATATAAAAAGCTTTAGGAACATATTGCGGGCAGCTGATGGTATTTTAATCTGTACACCGGAATATGCAGTCGGTGTTCCGGGTACTTTGAAAAATGCGATAGACTGGACCGTTGGTACTATGGAGTTCTCTCAGAAACCCGTTGCCTTGATTACTGCAGCCACTTCTGGTGCAAGAGCGCACGAGTCACTTTTGGGTACTTTATTAATCATAGAGGCTAAAATAACTGCTGACATGCAGCTGCTGATTCCTGCTGTCAGAATAAAAGTAACCGATGCTGGTGAAATTACGGACAGTGAAACTTTTACGCAGGTCAATAAGCTGATCAGTTCTTTAGTGGAAGTCATTCAAGGAGATAAGGCAGTTGACTATTTGCCGGCCCCATTGCTGATGGATCCTTCTTAATCTTAAAAATTGAATCTGTAAAATATAAATGATGAAATTCAAGTGCTCAAACCTTTTATATTTATCCATGATCCTCATGGGTTATACTACTCAGGCTAAAATTGTACTGCCTTCAGTATTCAGTGATAACATGGTCTTCCAGCAAAAGACGAATGCTGCCATCTGGGGGAAAGCAGAAGCTGGAAAACAGGTTGAAATCAGTACAACCTGGAGCACTAGAAAATATACGATAAAGGCTGATCAGAATGGAAATTGGAAGGTAATGGTTACCACACCCGTCTACGGAGGGCCTTATCAGGTTTCTATCTCTGATGGGGAGGTGCTGAATTTAAAGAACGTCCTGATTGGTGAAGTGTGGATCTGTTCCGGACAGTCAAATATGGAAATGCCATTAGCAGGATGGGGTAAAGTCAAAGACTATGAAAAGGAAATTGCCGCTGCCAGATACCCAAATATCAGATTGTTGCAAGTGCCACACCAAACCTCTAATACAGAGCTGAATGATGTAAAGGTAGCTCATGGTGGATGGCGGCCTTGCAGTCCGGGAACAGTTGCTGAGTTTTCTTCAGTTGCTTATTTTTTCGCTAGAGAAATCTATCAGAAAAAGGGTATTCCAATTGGTTTGATTCATACCTCCTGGGGTGGTACAATCGCAGAGGCATGGATGAGTGCACAAGCGCTTGAACAAAGACCCGATTTTGCAGCAGCTGTAACGGCAATTAAGAAAGATCTAAAGAGCGGTACTGCGGACAATCCAAATCGCCCTACGGTATTATATAACCAGATGATTCACCCATTTATTCCATTTGCCATTCGCGGTGCTATCTGGTATCAGGGAGAAAGTAATGCAGAACGCGCACACCAATATCGTACACTTTTCCCAGAGCTGATCAAAGACTGGAGAACGCAATGGAATATCGGTGATTTTCCTTTTTACTTTGTTCAGCTGGCTGCTTATAAAAAAACTGCTGAACAGCCGCAGGCTTCAGATTGGGCAGAGCTGAGAGATGCACAGCTGAATACTTTATCCCTTCAAAATACAGGAATGGCAGTGGCGATTGATCTAGGTGAACAAGATGACATCCATCCTAAGAATAAACAAGAAGTAGGACGCCGGCTGGCATTAATTGCATTAGCGAAAAACTATGGCTATAAAACTACTTATTCAGGCCCTGTACTGCGTGCGCATCAGCGAAATGGTCATCAGATTAGTCTGACATTTAAGTTTGCTGATAATGGTTTAAAAGCGGCAGGAGGAGGAGCCTTAACTGGATTTGCTATTGCTGGAAAAGATCAGAAATTTCATTGGGCACAAGCCGTTATTAAAGGAAATACAATCATTGTTAGCAGCCCTGAAGTTCAGGAGCCTGTTGAGGTGCGCTATGGCTGGGCAAATTATCCGCTTTGTAATTTATACAATGGAGCTGGGCTGCCGGCTTCACCATTCCGGACTGATCAATGGAAAGACAATACTTCAGAAAATAAGTAAGACATCAGTTTAACTTCCTCAGGGCGACTGCTACGGACAGCTGAAATTCGAATTAATTGGGGTTATTTTAAGGTTAGAAATACGGTCATGTAGAGAGCAGGTATTATTAAAACTCTCTGATCATTTAGTCTAATATGGTGCAATAGCCACTTAAATACCTCCTATTTTTTTGTGTAAATAATTGATTTTTAATGTGTTTACAGTATTTCAAATAATGTTTGGATAAGCAAATCCTATTCTTTTACTTTGCGCTTTATTATTTTTAATTAATCTAAATAACGAATGCGTAGACTTTTACTTTATTTTTTATTAACCATACTAACATGTACAATAGCAATTGCTCAACAGACCGGAGGGATAAAGGGAAGAATCACCACTGCTGATGGTAATGTTGCTGAAGGAGTAACTATTAAACTGAAAGGAACTGAGCTTGGTACAATCACTAATCAGGATGGGGAATACCATATCCGTAAAGTTCCTACGGGCAATTATACTTTGGTTGTATCTGCTATAGGCCTGTATCCTAAAGAAAAACAAATTACCGTAACGGGTAAAGGAAATATTCTTGCAGACTTCTCTCTAAATGAAAACCAGTCTCAACTCAAAGACGTTCAGATCGCTGGAAGCAAAAAGAAGTTTAAGGTAGATAAGGTATCTTCTTCTTTACGCCTGAAGACAGCTTTATTAGAGATTCCACAAAATATAAAAGTTGTTACCAGCAAATTGATTGCTGACCAACAGGTTTTTGATGTAGTTGACGGATTAACCCGAAATGTGAGTGGTACTATCAGAACCGGACATTGGGATAACCAGTATGCAAACATCTCTACGCGGGGTACTACTATCCCGGCATTTCGTAATGGAATGAACATGAAAATGCCATGGGGGCCGCTTGCGGACGATGCAGCAACTATTGAACGTGTAGAATTTGTCAAAGGCCCTTCTGGCTTTATGATGGCCAACGGTGAACCAGGTGGGATTTATAATATTGTTACTAAGAAACCTACCGGCCAAAACAACAGTTCTGTAAGCTTAAGCGGTGGCGGTTATAATTTAGGCAGGGTAGCAGTAGATTTGGATGGTAAACTTTCAAAAGATGGTAAGTTGCTTTACCGTTTAAACCTTGCAGCACAAAGCAAAGGCAGTTTCAATAAATACAATTACAATGATAAATATGTCATTGCACCTGTAATCAGCTATCAGTTGGACAGCAATACTTTAATCACCGCCGAATATACTACACAACATGTGGAGGCTCTGGCTTTAGGTAATTATGGTTTTTCTCCTAAGGGATTTGGTGACACAGATCCAAGCTTCTTTTTAGGAGATCCCTCATTAGATCCTAATAAATTAACAGATCATAATGTAACGTTATATTTCAACCATAAACTTAATCCTGACTGGACTATAAACGCGCAGGTAGCTTATGTAAAATCTGGATTGGAAGGTAATTCAGTGTGGCTAAATTATTTGAAGCCTAATGGTGACATGAGCAGATATGTAAATATTAGCGATGAACTGGCAATCAATAAAAACGCCCAGGTCACTATTCAGGGAGAAGTGAGAAGCCCCGGGCTTGTACAAAGAATTTTGGGTGGTGTTGATATGGGGAACTTGAAAACGTGGGGAGATTTCAGCAGCTCAGGAACAAAGGATTTGCAATTGGGAGGTAATGCTGCTTTCAATATTTATGCTCCTGTCTATGGTATCCCTGCTGCCAATATTCCTGTGTTTGACCGGTCAAGAAGTATCCAGGTGCGTTCAGGCTCAAATGTATATGCTACTAATCAGACTTATACCGGTGTTTATTTACAGGATGAACTGCGTTTTCTGGATGAAAAATTACGTTTGACACTTGCTGGAAGATTTACACATGCAGTTACTGTGGGTAAAACGAATGCTGCGCAGCTTTCGGATAATGTATTCACTCCCAGGGTAGGTTTAAGCTATTCAATCACAAAGGATTTCTCTGCATATACCTTATATGACCAAAGTTTTCTGCCACAGGCAGGCGCTGACTTTGATGGAAATATCTTTAAGCCGGTCAAAGGAAATAACATTGAACTTGGGCTGAAAAAAGACTGGTTTGATGGCAAATGGAATTCAACAATATCCTTCTACAAAATCACTAAGACAAATGTCCTGACTCCAGACGTACTTCACCCGGATCCTACAGCAAACTGGAGAGTTCAATTGGGAGAAATCCAGTCTAAGGGGATTGAATTTGACCTTGCTGGTGAATTGGCAAAAGGCTTAGACGTTATTTTAAATTATGCTTATACAGATGCGAAAGTGACCAAAGATGCCACAGTTGATCCAACTAAAAATCTTGTCGGTTCTTATGTAGCGAATACTGCCAAACACATCACGAATGGCTGGCTGTCCTATCGCTTTAAAAATAAGGGATCTATTCTGGATGGTTTTGGTTTAGCTGGAGGCTACCAGTTTCAGTTCGGTCGTGTGGTGGGGTCAAATGTGAGAACAGGAAACTTCGCTAACTATATGCGTTATGATGCGGGGATCTCTTATGAGAAAGGTAAATTCACCATATCGGCTTTAGTGAATAATTTGCTGGACCGTAAATTGTTTACCCAGGGTTCTTATACCGCAGTTAATGCTCCTACAGCCGCACAAGGTGGTGTGGGGTATTATACTTATATCTACGAAATGCCTAGAAATGCAAGAGTTACCCTGAATTACAGGTTTAAGTAATTGATACCTATTGTTAAGCAAAAAGGCCCGGACTATGTTCGGACCTTTTTGCTTTTTTGGAAAAGATAAAATTAACTTTTCCATACTCATAATCAGTTTCTAGCTTACTAGTTTGAATTAACAAAAATTACATTTCTTAGAAACCAGAGAAATACCTAGATTTAGGGCACTTTCAGTCTGTCTCCAGATTAGTTAATTATCAAACATCTCTCACATATTCTATTATTAAATTCGAAAATGAGTGTAAAGAAACTCCTCAAAAAATGGTTTGGGGGCAAACAAGGATACATTGTTAATTTATATAAAACTGATTATAATAAGCGTGTAATGATCTCCTATATTACTGCACCTTTTCATACTCCTAGTGATTTTAGACATCAGAATTATTTAACATCTCATATTGTAGCAGAGAGCTTTTCATCACTAGGGTATGACGTAGATATTGTAGATCATTCTAATGAGCATTTAGAAATAGATTATAATATTTATGATGTTTTTTTTGGCTTTGGCTATAATTTTGAGAACTCATTTTTATGCTCCAATCGTAATATTCTTAGAGTTCATTTGATTACTGGAGCTCATCAGGATCTGCATAACAAAATGAGCTTGAAAAGTCTGACTGATTTTCACGAACAATCCGGGCTCTGGCTAACAAGTGAAGCAAGTGTCCTGTCTGATAGCAGTTATTTTTCTATGTATAATGCTGACATTTCGATAATTCTAGCTCATGGATATGTCTATGAAGATTGCAAATCGAGATATGCAAACAAATTATATTCCTTAAATAATAATATTCTTGGGGTTTATAGCAATTTTAAACCTAAAATATCTCGCTCCAACAATTTTCTCTTCTTATGTGGTGGTCGTCAGATTACGAAGGGGCTCACTTTATTGCTTGAAACAGCCAAATTGCGTAAAGATTTAAATTTTTATCTCGTTATTCCTTCTATCAGTGGAATATTGGAAGATTATTACGGGGAGGTTTTAGATAGAGATAATGTTTATTTATTTAAGAATATTGGGATGAATTCCGATGAGATGATACAGATTATTAATAAATGTAGTTATTCTGTCGCCCCAAGCTATACAGACGGTATGCCCGGTGGAACAATAGAACCAATGTCAGCTGGGCTCATTCCGATAGTAAGTAAATTCTGTGGATTTGATAAAGAGGAGTTTATTTTTGTGATGGAAGATCTATCAGTTCAAGGATTAAATGATACTATAAACAGGGTATTAAAGATGACCGATGATACCTATTTTTGTTATAGTAATGCAGTTAAAAATTATGCGATTAAGGAATTCTCAAGTTCGGAGGTAAAAAAGGAATTAATTAGAATATTAGAAGTGGAAATTTCAGAATAGTCTAATTTAAGTAGATTAAAACCTGTAATAAGGCTTACTCTTATTACAGGTTCTTTTTTATAAGCTAACTCCTAATGAGTCATCTTTGACTACATCCCTACTTAAAAGTCGGCTCCACGTCGCTGAAATGTACATGTTTTAGGTATATTTTGATTTGTTAACGAAGTAAAAGCCTTTGTCATAGCCAACTGGTTGGTGATCAATATTCATCAGCGATTCTCCTTCTACATAAGAAGTGAAGTCACAGAAAGTGGTATAACCGGGAGCAAAGTGATTTAGAAAATTTTCTTCATTAAAGAACCAAGAAGGGTAAGCTGCTTTATAAATTTCTGGAGGAACTACTTGTAAGGTTAGCCGGTCTTGTTCACCATGATGAAAAGCGGTACGGTCAAAAATGATAAAATCAAAATTATAACCGGCTAATTTCTGAAGAAAAAGATGTGGCTCGGGTAAACACTGTACTGAGCCTGATAGTAGAACCAAGTCTATCTTTTGGACTTGCAAACAAGCCTCAATAGACGAGAAAAACTTCAAGCAGTGATCTTCAAAATGCTCTTTGGCAACTGATACATAATGCTCCTGCTCAACAATATTCCAGCTGGCACAAATATCCGGTCCGATAAAGTGTTTGGTTTGAAAATATGTAGTTCCTAAAGACCCTCCAAAGTCGAGGATATTCATAGGCCTTTTTAGCAAATATGCACTTCGAAATAAACAGGTTAATAATGGAAATGGGTGTACTATTTTATCAAATAGTACTGAATCGCGCTCATAAATGGCATTGCCATTTTTTACTTGTAAAAGGGAATTCTTGGTTATATCCAGTATATTGGGTGAACTATAACCATCAACTGAAGCAGCTAAGACATCCCAGTTTGGATGATTTCCAAACCAGCCATATTGTGATTTTTTAGATTTCGAAGAAAATAATTTGAACATTATACGTTTTGATTATATATAAGTATATGATGCGCAAATGCTCAATAAGTCCTATAAGACTTATGCATTAATTTCATTGAAAAATTTTGATGACTTATCATAACAAAAAGCAGTACAGGAAAATAGACAAGAAGGGAAATTAATTGTCTGGAAAAATAAACATGTTAAAAAAAAGCTACGTTGATCTAATTCATAGTTTTAAAAATCTTATTGGCCGGAAAGCTATTTATGGATGGTTTTTTTGATTTATTTTCCTATTGTGTTGATTGTTAGGTGTTAATGGCAGAATTTTTGTCGGGTTTTTGGTAGTTAATTAATAACAAACCCTAAAACAAAAAGTTATGGCTTTCAAAGCAAGATTAAACTTTTCGGGCAAGGAGTACGATGTACTTCACTGTGCCTATTCTCTAAACCGTGATGTAGACGCAAAAGGAAGACCCTCTTCCGGTGTTTATGGTGGAACAATCGATATCGAACTCGAATCTACCGAAGACACTTCTGTGATCGAAGCAATGGTAAACAACCAGTACAAACCTTTAGCAGGCACTTTGCTGATTAAGAAATCAGAAGAAGATGCCAAGATGAAGGAAGTTCATTTTGAAGACGGGTATATTGTGAAATATACCGAAGGAATCAACATCATCGGCGCAAACCCGATGACACTGAAATTCCAGATCTCTGCCCGTAAGCTAAAAGCAGGGAATGCCGAGCATGTCAATGACTGGCCAAAAGCGTAATTCAAATTCAGGAAGTTTAACATTAAAAAAACATTATCATGGCATTTAAAACCAGGTTGACTCTAGGGTCTAAAGAATTCGATGTGCTGCAGTGCAGCTATTCATTAAACAGAGATGTGGACGCAAAGGGACGTCCTTCATCGGGTGTTTACGGTGGAACAATCCACTTAGAGATAGAATCTACTGAAGATACTTCAGTGATAGAATCTATGGTGAACAATCAGTACAAGCCCCAGGCAGGCACAATTGTGTTTAAGAAGGGTGAAGAAGATGCAAAGATGAAAGAATTGCATTTTGAAGATGGTTACATCGTCCAGTACAATGAAGGGATTGCGGTTAACGACAATACCCCGATGACTTTGAGTTTTGTGGTATCTGCACGTAAACTTAAGATTGGTAATGCGGAGCATACCAATGACTGGCCAAAAGCTTAGTAAGAATCATCTAACTACGTATCTGCAGGAAGCCGGGATGGTTTCCTGCAGTATTTTACAAATCCTACCTTAACTATTACTCATGGTAAATAAATTAATTGTAGACATCAGCATAGAGCAGGTGACTATAACGCATTTCAGTCGTTTTACGCTGGACCAGCGTTTTAATGAACATCATACCTTTGAGCTTCGCATCAACCATGACCAGGTTGAGGAGACTGGCGGTATTACACTGGCAAAGTCTAAAGATTTCATCGGAAAAAATTTAACTATTCAGTTTGCCCGATTAGGGGAAGCTGGTACGCTTTTTACAGGAATTATTACCAAAGTAGAGGTCGCTCAGACCCATGGTTTCAGGGGAGATGTTGTTATTTCTGGTTATAGTCCAGATATTTTGCTCAACAGGGGACCTGATCTTGGATCTTATCTGAATAAAGATCTGAAGAGCATATTACAACAGGCCACCAATGATACCCCTCAAAACGACCTTGACTTTCAGATCAATCCAAGCTACAGCGCTACTATAGATTATATCATACAGTATAAAGAAAGTGATTTTGATTTCATCAATCGGCTTTCTGCAGAATACCATGAATGGTTTTACTATGATGGGCGTATACTGCATTTTGGTAAACCAGATAAACAGGAAGAAGTAGCACTGATCTATGGCCGGGATCTCCATAGTTTACAATATGGTATGCAAATCGCTCCGCTAAATTATAAGAAGTTTGCTTATCATTCTCAGCAGGACGAATTACTGAGTGCCCAGCCTTCGGGGGCAAGTTCAAGCTTCTCGGATTTATCTCATGCAATTTCTGCTTCGAATGATGTGTTTAGTAAGAAATTTAATCAGCCACTGAGTGTAAGAGTTAACTCTCAACGGGAGATCGATACTTTCGTTAATGATGAGCATAAGGCTTTGGTATCGGGCTTAGTAAATATTTCGGGTCAGGGAGACAATGCAAGAGTAGGGATAGGAAAGATTGTGGATATCAGCACCAGTATGCATAACGGTCTGGATTTCCAGGTAGAAGATTTTGGGAAATTCATTGTCACAGCTATACATCATGAAATTGATGGGGTAGGTCATTACCATCATAATTTTGAAGGAGTAGCTGCCGATAACGAAAAAATTCAGGTGAAGCATACACAAAAACCATTGGCAGATATGCAATTGGCAGATGTGGTAGATAACAATGATCCTCAGGGGCAAGGCCGGATCAAGGTTAAGTTTAAATGGCAATGCCAGTGCAATGATCCAACTGAGTGGCTGCGGGTAATGACGCCTGATGCTGGTAGTAGTGAGAAAGTTAGTAAAAATAGAGGTTTTGTGTTTATCCCGGAAAAGGGGGATCAGGTAGTGGTTGCTTTTGAGGAAGGTAATATCGCAAGACCTATAGTTTTGGGTAGCGTATTTCATGGAAATAGCGGAACCGGAGGCAGTGCTAGTAATAATAGTAAAAGTCTGACCTCAAAAAGCGGACATACTGTTCAGTTGAATGATGGCGGTGGAATAACGATAAAAGATAAAACCGGAGGTAATCATATTGTTGTAGATGGCCAGAATAAGGTAACCGTTACCTCCAGCCAGACGGTAGTTTTAACGAACGGTACAGCAGCGATTACACTGGAGAAAGATAAGATTACTATACATGCTTCTGAGATTGAGATAGCGAAGCAAGGTGGTAAATCTACAAAAATTGATATTAATGGAGACACTACGAATATCAATACGAAGGATATGACGATCACTTCGACAAATAATACGATTTCTGGTAAAAATCATATCACCGGTGGAGACACAAAAATTGATATGGGTGATGTATTTATTAATTAATGATGGACGATATGCTTTGGAATTCAAACAATAAACTATCACGGCAGATAACGTTTAAAAATATATTCTCTGAGCGTTATTTGGTAGAACAAACTTCAGAAATCGTGATGAGTAGTCTGGTCATTAAAACCGTTACAGAATTTCGCTGGGATGTTCGCGTATTAAAGGTCTCAGATGAATATTATCACATTGAGCTGTTGAGCCTGGACAATGTTCTTAAAGAAACGAATAACCCCAATATGCGGGATTTAAATGCATTTAATAATGCTTTTAAGCGGATGTACAGTGAGTTGAATATGATTATTAACAGACAGGGAGAATTGATTAAGCTGAACAATATCGAAGAAATTCAACGTAAATGGGCACAGGTAAAGACAGAAATGGAAGCTGTTCAGACCAAACATGACAATATGAAGGGGCTGATTGCGCTCAATGATGATTTGTTTAATAATGTAGAGAATATAACTGAGGCCGTTAAAGGGAATGAGTTTTTTGAAGTTTTCTTAAACGTATTTATGGGCGTAAATCTTCCCGGAAGTAAAAAGCTAAAGAAAAAAAGTCTTTTTGCTCAAGAAAGTATCCATTGGGAGTATGATATTAATTGTAATCCATCTCTCCCAACAAATAACAATGTTGTAATTATTGATATCAAGGGGCGTGTCAGTCAGAGTCTTGATAAAAGCTGGATAAAACGTGCTTATGGAAGTTTTCCAATCGCTGAACTGGCAGATAGACAGCCTGTTTTGGCCGATTCTGCAAAATATAGGATTGATCATACAAGTGGAAGATTACTGGAAGGTTTGATCACTAAAGAAGAAGCAGTGCATGAAGAGTTTTTAAAGGCTAAAATGGTTTACAGGATTGTAGCAGATCATCCTAAAGCTGAAGAGCAGGAGCCTGGCGAAAGTTCAAGACAAAAGGAAGAGCAAGGTAATGCTAATCCCAGAAAAACGTCAATCATTCTGGACTAATTTTATACTATCATGGGGAATAAAATAGCAACAGAAGAAGACTACTGGATGTGTTCTGGGGGGATTATGCCTGCCCAAATGCAAAGCGTCCAATTAAAAATACTTCAGAAAGATGATAAAAAATACCTGATGAAGACTGATACATCAACAGCTTCATTTGGAGATTTTACCTGTAAGTGGGTAATGCTGATTATGGCTTTAATTGCAGCCGTAGTTGTCGTTGCTATTGTCGCTACCGGAGGCGCTGCATTAGCCGTAATAGTGGCAGCAGGAGCCATAGCGGGAGCGGGAGGTGCAATTTATGGAAGTGTATTGGGGAGTGCTATTTGTGGTCAAAAAGCTGCTATAGCCCGTATCTGGCTTGGTGAGAAAAGTAACCTGACTATTGCCGGACAGCAGGCGCTGACTACCGGAAGTGTGATGCAATGCCCTGTTTTTGGCTCGAAGATCGTTCATGCACCGAATGTCAAGAACTGGTGGGATGCTTTACGCGTTGGTATTGGTAATTTTGGCGAGACGGTTATTTTAGGAGCATTAGGAGGAGCTCTTATTGGTGTAGGAGGAGCCATCCTTTGCGATTCAGCGGCTTTAGCTTTACCTACATTGGCAAGTGTGGGTACGAATATAGTTGGTTCTGTAACGGGTTGGGGGATGGCTGCCCGTGTATACTTTGGTGCAAATGCATTATCGAATAAACAAGCGCTTGGAGAAGTAGATATGAGCAATGTTAAACAGCGTGATGCTGCTTTTGGTGATGCTGCTTTTCCTGAATATGGGAGTATAAAACGTATTGCTAGTGGTCAGCCAGAGCCAATGGATGCTTTATTACTGTTATATTTTCTAAATTTACGGGTACCTGGAAGTCGGGGTGGGACCTCTCCTAAAGAAGAAACTGGAACTTCTAAAAACGAAGAGACAAATCCTAAAAATGAAGAAGTAAAGCCTATTGAGAATACTAAACCTGTAGAAGAAAAACCAGCAGAAGGTAAAGATGGGAAAGCTTATGAAGAGGGGAAAAATATAGATGCATTAATACTACAGCGAAAACAACTTGCGTACGATTTTTACAAAAATACTAATCCAACTATGACAGATGCCGATATTGCATCTCACTTAATGGGAATAGATTTCACAAAACCTGTAGAAATTATAAGTGTTCCGCCTGGTGGAACGGGGCCTAAAGGAAATGAGTTATATCAGTATACAAAAGTAAATACGGAAGGAGAAACCTTGAGTGGAAAGTATTATACAGATAAACCTGGAAATACACCATCCGAATTAGGTGTTTCTGAGAGGTATAATGTAAGAGATAAAACTTGGCAACAAACGGATGAAATAAAGACAGTTAAACAAGAGAAAGTCACATTTGATAAACCTGTTGAAGGTTTAAAAAGTACATCAAAACCTATTAACGATACCTGGAGCTTGAAAAATGAATCCATTCCTACAGATGGAACTGGTTCGCAAATTTATATACCAAAAAAATAATTTTAATGTATAAAAGAGTAACAACGAAAAAAGAATATAGGAATGTAATTCAGGAAACACTTCTGGAAACAGAAAAGCTCATTAGTAAATTTCCTGAATTATCTATCTATCAGGATATTCGTAGCCAAATAATGCTGATAAAAGAAGATGTTTTAATTAAACAACTCAGAATGACTTTATTTGAAATAATAGATAAGTATACTTTAGGTGCCATTGCTGTAAAGAATTTTGATCTTGAACATGATCCTTACGCGCAAAAACTAAGTGATATCGCCGGGCTATCTTGTAAATATTTTGATCTTCCTGAATAGAGACCGACTGTTTTTTAATCTCAATAGAACATCAATCATTCTGGACTAATTTACTATCATGGAAAATAAAATAGAGATAGAAGAATGTATTAAAAGAGGTCTCTAATAAAAGCGGAAATTATAAGCTTACTCAGGAAATGAATAAGGAGGTGTTAGAAGAACTTAACTCAAAAGGTATCGATATTACAAATGTTGAAATAACAGGTTTTCAAATATAGTAAATGTGAATTACGATAATATATTGAATAGCCCTATTTACAAGCTTTACTATGTGAATTCGATTGACGAAATTAAGTATACTGCAAATTCGGCAAAATTTTTTAGGCGTGATTATAGTTTAGAATGGAGGAAGGAGATTTATGAGGCGTTAGAATGGGCAATTATTAACCCTTCTTATGATTTTAAAAGTATTTCGACACATGATCTTGCTTTTTCTAACGATGAAATTTATAATTATTTAAAGGAACTGTGTGAGTTTATGGAGGAAACTGAGTTGAATCTAATATAATTTGGCAGTTAGTAATGAGCTGAAGTATTAGATGATAGATGAAGTGCCTATTGACAAGAGATTCCAATTCATAGCGGAGGAGGTCAGATTTATGTCCCCAAAAACCAATAAGATGAATTATATAAGACTGTATTTAAACAGAACGCGAACAAACTACAGAAATATATTGTCTGATGTTTTACAACAAACAAAAACATATTGTGAAGAATTTCCTTTAATTACTATGTATCAGGAAATATATAATCAGTTGTTGGATATAAATGAACTGATTGTTATTCATGAAAAAAAACTTTCTGATGATGAAATTTACGACCGCTATACACTTGGGGTAATTGCTGCTAAAAATTTCGATCTGGAACATGAAATATATGCTCAAAAACTAAGTGATATTTTTGGCGGCTCTTTTGACTATCATGAAATGCCCGAAGCTTAAGGTTTACAACCTTATATACAAAAAATAATAATGTATAAAAGGGTAATAACGAACGGAGAACATCGTAATTCTACCAGATGCAAATCTGGTAGAATTATAATAAATCATGGAAAAAGAGCAACTGGATATGAAAATCTTATTGCTGCTTAGACGTCATGAGTGGAATCGAACCACCATTTCAGGTTTATGAGACCCGTGCCTCGCCACTCGGCCACATGACTATTTAAGGATAATGTGTTACAAATGTAATTAAAGTATACTTAATTAGTAGTATTTATTTCTCTTTTTATTTTAAATTCTTATTTTTAACTTGCTAATGCTGCTCAGGAGGCTGTAACCTTATTTTTGTATGCTTTCTGATTTCGGGCTTAGAATAAACAACCTAGAGAAACATATAAATTAAAAGAACCATGAGTAAATTCACAAAACTAAAAGAAGTAGTAGCTGCAACAGAAGTAGATGTTGAAAAATTCTATAATGCAGGTAACGGTGCTGCCGGTACCAGGTTACGTAAGGCTTTACAAGAAATTAAAGCTATTGCACAGGAAATCCGTACGGAAATTACTGAGAAGAAAAATGCCGGAAAATAATTAGGACTACCTGATCTGGCAAAGCAGATAGTTCAGGGGCTATTTCAGTTATTAAATGACTAAAGACGAAGAACTGGGAATAGTTTAAGCGCTGTTCCCGGTTTTTTTATGGATCAGAATTAGTTATATAATTATCCACTATTAGTAAGTAGTTTAGTATCATGTTTATAATCAGCATTCATTATACGGCGCCATTAGAAGAAATGGACAAACATATTCCAGAGCATGTTAAATTTCTTGATCGTTATTACGAGAAAAACATATTTATGGCCTCGGGGCGTAAAGTTCCGCGTACAGGAGGGGCGATATTAGCAATTGCAAGTTCTATAGAAGCAATTGAGAAGATCATTCTTGAGGACCCCTTCCATAAACTTAAACTGGCAGAATATACCATAACTGAATTTATACCCACAAAATTCCATTCTGGTCTCGAAGGAATATTGGGTTAACTATCCATTACCTTATCCTGCATTCAATTGATTAAAAGCCTTTTTTAAATCTTCCGGTCCTGCATTACTCACTATCTCACTGAATCCGAAAGATAATTCTGTCTTTCCTTCTTTTAGCTGTTCAAATATATCCTCTATAAACACACTAACCTGTGGAGCCGCATCGTGAAGACCTTTACCACCCAAATCAGTATTCAATGCTGGTGGAATAATTTCAATCACTTCTATGTTTTTTGATTTCAGCAGGTGCTTTAGTGAAAGTGTGAAAGAATGGAAAAATGCTTTTGTAGCAGAGTAAACCGGAACCCCTGTCAAAGGCACAAACGCCAATCCTGAAGTTACATTCATGATTGTTTTTAGCGATTTTAAACCTACAAAAAGTGTTGATAAATGAAGTGGAGCCTCTACATTTACCCTAATTTCTTCTTTTGCATTGGTGTAAAAATCTGCATCCGAAATGCTCATCCGTTTTTGAATACCCGCATTGTTTACTAATACTGTCAAATCGCTGTGGTTTTCAGAAATCCATTCAAAAAGAGCTATACGTTCAGCTTCAACTGATAAATCGCATACTTTAGTGATTACCGAAGGAAACTGATTGGAAACTTCTTTCAACGCTTCTTCTCTTCTTCCACAGATGATAACAGTATTGTTTTCTCTGATGAAACGTTCAGTAAGTCCGAAGCCGATTCCGCTTGCCCCACCGGTAATTAAAATCTTGTTATTTGATAATTCCATTTTGAATAGATGAATGATTAAGGTGCCTGTATGTGGGCTGTGAAAACAAAAAGCAAATATCGTACCCGCAAATTATCCCTGAAATTGAACATAATCTGATCGTATGTAATTACAAATCGCAGACAGTTATTGATTTAGCTGGCATGAAAATAGTACAGGGTTATCAGTTAAATTGAATACTAAACAGGTGAGTACGATGAAGCTAAAAGGACTAAGTCTGAAGAAAATAAAACTAGATATTAAAGAGAGCTTTATGCAGCTTTCAAAAGGAGGGTTTAAACAGATATTTAATCATATTGATCAGTTGGGGATCAAAAAAGGCGTGGACAGTATGGGAATAGAGAAATTTATCAATCAGTGCGCCTTAATGGCTGCCGGCTCAGGCATAATTACAGGAGTCGGTGGTTTGAGTACGATCATGGTTGGAATGCCTTTAGATCTCGTTAATTTGATTACGCAGCAGTTCAGGGTTACACTAGCCATCTCTTACCACAATACCGGCAAATACCAGGTGCGTTTTGATGATTTTTTTAAAATTGTCGCTTCCTCTTTAAAGGCAGATACAGGAATGGTAATTTCCAAAAATGTGATGGAGGAAGTTGCTGAAAAGATTCTGCTTAACCTGGGTTCAAAAACTTCACAGCGATTGATCCCTATTTTCGGGGCTATTATTGGTGGGACTGTAAATTACCTGTTTATCAAACGGGTTGCTGATACCTTAATAAAAGCAGAATGATAAGTGCATAGAATCGCTCATTGCTAAATTGATTATTTACCCTTGGGGAGCATTTTTTGTTATCTTAGTAAGAACCAGATTTTTAAGATTCTTACTATTAATATATGATCAAGTATACCTCTAGCCTTCGGGCCATTTTACTCGCTTCTTTGACCTGTTTATTCCTGAATAATACAGGCTTTGCAAAAGATGTATATGTTTCTGCAAAAGGAAATGACACTTATCGGGGTACAAAAGAAAAACCTTTTGCAACATTAGCAAAAGCGCAGGCTGCGGTAAGATCTATCTCAGGTGCTATAGTCGTTTATCTTCGTGGTGGTACTTACTATTTGACTTCACCAATTGTTTTTACAGCCAAAGATTCAAGAGAAGCAGGTTCACCGGTGGTTTATAAAGCCTTTCCAGGAGAGCATATCATACTTAGTGGCGCTATACCGGTAAAACTGAAATGGGAGAATTATAAAGCTGGTATTCATAGAGCGAAGGTTCAGCAGGAGCTGTCATTTGATCAGTTATTTATTAGTGGCTCGCAGCAGCGGATGGCAAGATATCCTAACTATAACCCGCAAATAAGATTCTATGGCGGTTCTGCAGCCGATGCAATCAGTCCTGAAAGAGTGAAGAACTGGAAACATCCTGAAGGAGGCTTTGTTCATGCACTGCATAAACACGAATGGGGAGGCTATCAATATCAGATTTTAGGAAAAGATAAAAACGGAATATTAAAGTTAGCAGGAGGGTTTCAGAACAACCGGCAAATGGGGATGCACGACAAATATCGGTTCGTGGAAAATATCTTTGAAGAACTGGATACCGTTGGTGAATGGTATTTTAATAAGAGCGAAAAGATGCTTTATTATTATCCGCAGAAAAATGAAGATCTGAATAAGGAATTAGTAGAAGTCCCACAGTTAAAAAGCCTGATTGAATTTCGGGGTACAGCGGCGAAACCAGTTCGGAATATAAGTATTGAAGGTATTGAGTTCAAGCATACTTTGAGGACTTTCATGGAGACCAAAGAACCATTGTTACGTAGTGACTGGACAATATACAGGGGTGGGGCAATCGTCATGGAAGGAGCAGAGAATTGTGCCATAAAAAACTGTTTCCTGAATACTGTTGGTGGAAACGCAATATTTATGAGTAATTACAACAGGAATAATGTCATTTCAACATGTCATATTGCGAATGCAGGAGCTAGCGGAGTTTGTTTTGTTGGTGATCCGAAAGCGGTACGTTCTCCAAGTTTTGAATACAATCAGTTTGTCCCACTTAGCCAGATTGATACAGTAAGAGGACCGAAAACGACTAATTACCCTGCCAATTGCCGGGTTGAAAATACATTGATGTACGGTCTGGGACAGGTAGAAAAACAAGTTGCAGGTGTAGAAATTTCTATGGCTATGGATATCACCGTAAGCCACAATACGATTTACGATGTGCCCAGAGCAGGGATAAATGTAAGTGAAGGCACCTGGGGCGGGCATAATATTGAATACAACGATGTGTTTAACACCGTGCTGGAATCAGGCGATCATGGCGCGTTTAATTCCTGGGGAAGAGATCGTTACTGGCATCCGGATTATGAGGTGATGGCTGGTATTGTTCAACGTGATCCTGCATTAATCACAGCTGACGTGGTCAAAACGATCACGCTTCACGATAACCGATTTCGCTGTGATCATGGTTGGGATATAGACCTGGACGATGGTTCAAGCAATTATCATATTTATAATAATGTCTGTCTCAATGGTGGATTGAAATTAAGGGAGGGCTTTTACAGAACGGTGGAAAATAATGTAATCATTAATAATTCTTTTCATCCACATGTCTGGTTTAAAAATGGTGGAGATATCTTTAAAAATAATATTGTGACCCGGAAATATTTTCCGATAAGAATCAATGACTGGGGTAAAGAGGTCGATTTTAATCTTTTTCCTGACAAAGAATCACTTGATGAAGCACAGCAAGCCGGAACAGATAAACATTCGTTATATGGATTGCCACAGTTTATCAACGCAACAATTGGCGATTATAGAGTTCAGGCAGGTTCACCAGCAGAAAAGGTAGGGTTTAGAAACTTTCCGATGCAGGAGTTCGGGGTGGTTTCTCCTGCTTTGAAAGCTATCGCCCATAAAGCAACTATCCCTGTTTTTCTGGCTGACACGAAAGAGCAGGGGCAGGAAATTTTTGACTTTCTGGGGGCTCGGGTAAAAAAATTAAACACCTTGGGAGAAAGATCTGCTACTGGTATGGCTAGTGAAACTGGAGTGCTGGTTTTGGAAGTGCCAAAAACAAGCATACTTTATGGAAAAATCAATTCCAATGATGTAATTCTTAAATTTAATGAACTACCTGTGACCTGTAGAAAAGACTTATTAAGTATACAAATGAGTTTACAGTTTAAACAAGAAGCTAGTGTGGAAGTGTTTAGAAATCAAGCTGTAAAAAAAATCATGATTCCTTTGAAATAAGATGTTCAATTGAAATAGTAAAACGGGCCGATTGCATGTTCTTCAACATTTCATTTAGGAATGCTTGTCCATAAAGTAATTGGCCCCTATACGAAGAAAGCGATAATTTGCCAGCACCAAATTGCTTTTCGATTTCTCTGAGGCTGGCAGTTTGCATTTCGGGATCCTCTGCTGCGTCATTTGGATTGGACATATACGCTAGTCTGAACATTAGGATAGCATAAACAAGAAGACAAATTTGTCGCATTATAAAGAATCTGGCGCGCTTGTAAGTATCCAATGTGCCGCTGAAATAGGCTTCCAGAAACAGATTTTCCTGTTCTTCGGCAGAGACAAAGAAGTTGGCAATAATGGCCAGATCAACATACCGGTCATTTTGAAAGGCAGCATCCCAGTCTATTATCCATATTTTCTCCCCATCATAAACAATATTGTTAGGATTTAAGTCATTGTGGCTTGAAACCTGATCTGAATCATCCCACGGATAGTACTCTCTGATGAGTTCATAATATTTGAAAACCTCTTTAAAAGTGTCTTTTGTGAATACAGGATATTTTTTCACCTCCTCAATCAGCATTTCGACTGTATCTGACAAATTAACTTTTTTCGGAAAAAGTGGAATGCTATGGATTGTTCTGATGGTTTTTGCAAGTTCAATTATTAATACATCTGGCGATGCAAAAGCAGCCCGCAATGGTTTACTTTCAACGTAATCAGTAATAGACAATCCATTTGCTATGTTCAGATAATATAGATGGGGCGCTATTCCTGCTTTGGCAGCAATTTCCATACAAGCAACACCTGGATTAATTTGCACTGCTGTGTCATCTGATTTTAGGACATAAGACTTGTTTTTAATGGTAATCTTATACACAGATGAGGCAGAGTAACCACCAGCCAATAACACGATACTATCAACATCAGTTTGATTAAAGGTTTGTATTACAGCTTTTTGTACTTCTGCTAATCTTGAAGATGGGATAAGGGTTGCTAAAAATGGTGATTCCATCTGTGATTTATTTATACAATGTTGCCGCCCATTTCAGCAAGTAAATCTGATAATACCTTTGTGTTTTTTACTTTTTTAGCAGGCGTTATTTCGCTGGCAAGAGCATTGGCGGTTTCTTTGGCTTCTTCAAATAGCTTCTTTCCTGTTTTTGTCAATACCACATAGCTAACCCTCGCATCTCTTTCATTGGCCTCTCTGCCAATCAGCCCTATTTTTTCCATTGGTAAAAGCATACGGGTAATTCCGGAAGCAGTTAATCCTATTTGTTCTGCCAGGTCTATTCTTCGCATCTTTTCACCCACCGCCTGTCCTAAAAGATACAGGATCATAAAATCATTAAAGCCCAGACCATGTACACTTAAACGATCAAAACGGCGGGCTATGATCGACTGCACTTTTGCGATGTTCATTAACGTTTTAAGTGACTCGTTTATTATTGACATATGTTTGACTAATCAAGTATAATGCAAATAGAATACAATTCTGTCATACTTCAAAATAAATTGATATAAAGGTGGTTTTATTTTTTAATTGCTCCTATATGCTGATCGTTTTGAAGCAGAGAATCCCTCAGTTTTTTTAACAAATGTTCCGGATTAAATGGTTTTGACAGGTAATCGTTCATTCCTGCCTCTACTACTCTTTTCGCTATATCTTCATTTGTATTAGCGGTAAGTGCAATAATAGGGGTACAGGCTTTGGTATTGTTATCCAGCTTTCGTATGTATGCTGCCGCTTCGTAACCATCCATTTCAGGCATATAAAGATCCATCAGGATCACATCAAAATCTTCCTGTTTCAATTTTTGCAGTGCGATAAATCCATTTTCTGCAATTACTGGTATAATGCCCCATTGTTCCAGCGTTTTTTTTATGACCAGGATATTTACCGGATTATCCTCAGCAACCAGGATTTTCAGATGTGCTATTTGCTGCAAAGCGGGGGCTTCTTCTGGTGCTGCTGCTGTATTTGCTGCCTCATATAGAAAATCAATATCGAAAAAGAATTCAGTGCCTTCGTTTGGCTTGCTGATCAGGTTAATATTACAATTAAACATTCTCAGTACTTTTTTAACGATTGAAAGTCCAAGTCCTGTACCTCCATAACGTCTGTTTATACTCGCAGATGCTTGTGTAAATGGTTCAAAAATATCTAGTTGTTTATCCTGTTCAATGCCAATACCTGTATCTTTTACTATAAAACGGATGGTCATTTGATCTGCTGATCTTTTTAAGGTTTGGAGGTGCAGAGTTACAGATCCCTTTTCTGTAAATTTAATGGAATTATTCAATAAGTTTAAGATAACTTGTGTTAAGCGGGTCGGATCACTGGTTACATATTGATCTTCCAGTTCATCAGGAATGTGTAGATTCAAATCAAGCATTTTTTCCTGTGCCTTTAGCTTGATACTGGAAAAAATATTCCTGATCAGAGACGATAAGTTAAAAGAAATATTTTCCAGTTCGGCTTTGTCTGAGTCGAACTTGTTGAAATCCAGTACATCATTAATGAGCGATAACAGATTTTCTGCTGAGAATTTAAGAACAGCCAGGTTTTCTTCCTGATCCTCCCGTGGGTTTTGTAATAACAATGCATTTGACAAGCCAATTACTCCATTCAGTGGTGTACGTAATTCATGTGATATGGTCGACACAAAATCCATCCGTGAATTCGATAACTTTTCAACATCAGATAAGGTCGTTTTCAGTTTTTCGTTCAGCTCTTTGAGCTCGTTTTTCGCCTCTGTAAGGCTAATAAAATTGTGGTTAAATGCTTTGAAAAAATAGTAGTGGAGAAAAAGAATCACGAAAAAATTATAGGAGATCACTAATAAGTAGGTCCCATGACTCACTAAGTGCGGACTTGAGCTGAGATAGAAATAAGTTTTGTCATCCATGGCTGTATAGGCCAGTATAGGCAGTACATTGATTGCGGCATAGAACCACCCCCATTTTAAACCATGCATATAAAAGCCAAGTGCACAGGCGAACCAGACAAATTGCAGTGTTTCAATATTGACATCGTGAACGTAAATAGAAAGATTGCTCCATACTGCTAGTGTAATCAACCAAATGACAATATGTGAAACTATTTTCCAGGCATGGGTGTAATATGCAATGGCAATAAGCAATAATGTAGACACAAAAACTATACTGACCCTGAGCAGGTGTAATGTTTCGCTACCTAAAGAATAAGCTACGATTAATACACCTGTGAATAGAATATATAGGATGAGTATGTACCCTAGTATTTTAATACGAGCCTGGTTTATCGGATTTTTTTCTTCGACCACTAGTGTGTTAAAAATACTTTCGATGTAATCAGGTAAGTAAGTCATAATTATTCCAAATATAACGGTGCAAAAGTAATTGACTCACCTGGGGTATCATCATATTTATGATACCGAATTTGCTTATCCGGCAACTTATAAGAGAATTGAATAGTTAAATTTAGAAAAACAAGAGTTCTGTTCGGTTTTACTAGAATGATAATTTTTCAACAGCGAGTTCTCTTGAACCCAGGAAGTTGACCTGTCTGCCTTTATTGCTTTCATAAATGAAATCTTTAATGCTATGACCTGGATACTTAATGAATTCGCCAACGATAACGAGTCTTACCCTATAGTTGGCGAATTTCTGAAGGACTTCTCCAGCAATACCGGTTTTCAGATCAAAGAAGTCTGGGGTAATGTTTTTTTCGTGGATGATGATTCTGTCAAAGTCCTGATAGTAGAGATCAACTAATACCTGAAGTGCATCTTCTGGGGTTTGAATCAGAATTTCTTCTGAGATAATTTCTGCTATTTTGATGCCATTGGCGTCATGTGCTTCTATTTCCATTATGTTATTTGATCTGATTTTCTCTCCTGAATAATTGTTTCCAGTGCTATTTTATATGATAAATTCTGGACGGGAGAAAGATAGTGAAATTTCAAATAATCCGAATGGCTGTATTTGATTTTTTTGTCTGTAAATGTCTGCAATATATAGTGTTGTGAAAATATTTCAATCGTTTGAATCTTTGCTAGTACCCATTTTTACTAGTTTTTTAAGATTCAGTATTATTTCTTTCCTACCTGTTTTCTTAGCTTCATGTAATCAACCAAATATGAAAAATGACGAAAAACCTTTTAATCGGAAGGGAAATACTGGTACGCCCGAATTTTCCTGACCTACCTCCTTTTTAGCTGAAGAATAAGATAGAAAATAATTCAATTATCTCTTTAATCCTATTAAAAACCATTTTTATGAAATGCAGAACATTCATCCTGTTGATCAATATGTTATTGTTGAGTCTTTGCGGTTGTAAAAAGCAGAAAGAAGAGATCTCGATCCATCAGTTTTCGAGCAGCAGAATTAAAGAATTGAATGAATATCTCAGGGCAATTAAACAAGCCTATTCCATCCCTGGTTTATCAGTTGGTATTGTACACAAAGATTCTGTTTACAACAGCACATTAGGAATTGCTGATAATGAGCATCATCTCATAGATTCTTTACTGCCATTCTCTGCTGGGAGTATTTCTGAACCTGTAATGGCTACTGCGATTTTGAAATTAGTGGACTCAGGTCTGATTAAATTGGATGACCCGGTACAAAAATATTTGCCTTATTTTAAAATGGCAGACAAAATAAATAAGAAAGTCACCATCAGACATTTGTTATCCCATACTTCAGGAATTCAACATTACCCAGTGTTATGGGATACACCGAATAATTCTGATGCTGCATTAGAGCTGACAACGCGTAGTATTTCATCTCAGCAACCCAAATTTCCTATACCTGGCAGCCGTGTAGTAAGATCTCCTTACAATTATGATATTCTTGCAGACCTGGTATCGAAAGTGAGTGGTAAACCATTTGAACAGTATATGGACCAGCAGGTATTTAAAAAGTTAGGGATGAAGTCTTCAAGTTTTGCCAGGCCAGTTTTATCCGTTCAGCCATTTAGCATAAATAACTGGCTGAGCTATACTTCAAAAACAGATAGTTTATATCCCTATAACAGGGAAAATGGCGGGTCTAATGGATTACATACTTCTGCTTCTGATCTTTCAAAATGGATGGAAATGCTTTTAAATAGGGGATTAACAGCTCAAGGCAGATACGTTTCCAAAGTGACCTTCGATGATTTCTTTTCCTTTAAATATATGACGAGTAAAACTGCGGGTATTACTTTGGGCTGGGAGCTGATGACAGATGGGAATCACGAATTGTTTGTCAAAAAGAGTGATATTACTAATTTTCAAAATCAAGTCATGCTTATTCCTGAAGAAGGAATTGGGATTACCTTTCTAAGCAATATTTCAGCACAGCAAATCAGTTCTGAAATTGTAAGAAATATGATGAACTGGTTAAATGGAGGCAAATTACCAAAGATAAAAACTCCTGTTGGTTTGGCTCTCGGTCAAAAATTTCAAGAAACGGGTAACATTGATTCTGTTATAAATCTCTATCAATCCCTTAAAAGGACCCGGAATTTTCATTATGATTTAAGTTTAAATGCACTGAATTTTTTTGGAAATACTCTTTTTAGACATGTGGGTGATCAAGAGAGCGCGTTAAAGATTTATAATCTCTGTATAACAGAATATCCAAGGTCTGCTGAGGCTTATCTCAGCCTGGCAAATTTCTATATCAAAAGCAGATCTTATAGCAATGCCAGGCTTTCGCTTGAAAAATCCAGACCATTTTTGAATAAGTTTCAACAAGAGCGAGTACTTGATATGGAGCAATATATTAAAGAAAAGACTATAGATACAGACCCTGGATAAGGATCAGATCGCTCAACTACCAACCTAATATAAACCATGATGAAACCATCACGTGCAGCAGAATACAAACCGAAATGAACAAGTTTGAGTAGCACACGATAGCTTCATCACCATTAAAAAAACAAACTACGATGAAAAACAACTTTAACAAATTGAAATTGCTCCTCGCGGTCCTGGGAATTTCCCTTGCGATAGCGGGATGTAAAAAAGACATTCAATCAAAAGAAATTATTGATGAGGATGCTGTAACCTCTGCGCGAGCCGTTTATTCAAGCAGAACCGTAGATTTTACACATAGTGATGGTGCTTACAGCAAAGCTACAGCGACTGCGGATATGGGCGATATCATTGGAAACTGGCAATCCGGAAATGTTGATATCTCCAATAACCAGGTCAGGGTAAGAATTCCAGCTAATTCCATTTCTTCTAATCCTACAGCTGCTGGTAGCGGAAATACAGTTCAGATAGATGTGCCTGATGGTTCTGAATACGAATTGTCTTTTAAAGTGCGCTTTGGTAGTGATTTCCAATGGAGTAGAGGCGGGAAAACAGGTTTTGGATTTCTGATAGGGGATGGATTTACAGGCTGCAATAAAGCTGATAGTGGAACTGGGGGAAGTGCAAGGATTATGTGGTATAATCCAACTAACCAAAAAGATAATAGTGGAACAGATAAGCCATTTTTCCGTCCTTATGTTTATTACAAAGACATGCCTGATGACTGCGGGAATAATTTTGGAAAACAGAGTAAACAGCTTTCTAAAAATACCTGGTACACCATCAAAATCAGGGTGAAAAGCAATACGGGGTCAGATTTTAATGGCCAGATCACTTATGATGTAGATGGGGTTAACCTGCTTTCTAAAAATGATATTCGATGGACAACGGATACCTCTAAACGTCTGATCAAAGTAATTACCTTTCATACTTTCAGAGGCGGAAGCCAGGATTACTGGAGCTCGGCATCTGATGGTTTAATTTATTATGATGACTTAAGCTGGACAAGACTGGCAAGTTAATCAGCTACCAAAAGGACTGTAGTGTTGAGTGCAGCTCTTGCAGGTAACAAGATCTTCTTAGATGAAGAATAATATGGGTGTGATTTGAACCGCTGTTAATCATTGATTACAGCGGTTTTTTATGGATAATTTTTTTGTTGTCTGGTTCAGGGCTTAATTGATATTCAGGTAGAAAAAATCAGATAAAACTATGTGTGGTCTTAAAATATTCTACAACAATGTCTTGTTTTTTCTGTGGTTGACCCTTTTTATCCAGGGTATGGCTAATATTGGTTACTGTTAAAAAGCTTATCGGATCACCAGGAGATTCATAAATGCTGACAGTAGCATAATTGTCGCCAATATTGTCTTCTGTTAAATAATCTTTTATCGTTTTAAAATTCCCGGTTTTCAACTCCGCAATTAATGTCTCTTTGTCCGCTATGGTTTTAATTTTACCATCAAATAAGCGACTATTCATCCAGCTGTCATTCTGTTCAGAAAATGGAATTGTCGTTTTTCCAAAACTACTAGTCAGGATAGGAATAAAAATAATAATCAATGCCTCGATTATCCAGACAATCCATAAAAGTATACCCGTTACCGGTGCATGCTTCAAAGTAAAGGTTCCTACTTCATTGAGCGTGATGAGGGATTGGAAAAGCAATTGAGGATGTGTGAAAATATACCAAAACCCATTTAAGTTAAATGAGGAACGTACCCACATCCCGCCTCCTATACTTCCGTTAGCTTCAGAAAGCAGAGAAACAAACAAAGCCCATTGTGCATACCATGCAAGCAGGCCACAGAGCGTAGCTAAGAAATAAGCATATTTTGTGTTTCTGATTTTACCTGCGCCAATTGCAATGAACAGGGATAGGGTAACTCCGAAACCTAAGCCTACAGCGATAAAAAAATTGAGATAGATAAAGGGAATGAACCATTGTAAAGCAATGTAAAGTATACTCAGTCCGATGGTTAGCGAAATGCCAATGAGCAGAGAAATTATTAAGCCCTTAAATGGCACTTTGCCTGAAGGTTCATAATATAGGTTTTCCATAGTTTTAAGAAAACCCTAAGATTTAAAAAAAAAATGAAAGATTGGTTATTTAATTTGAATTAGTAGTTGTCAGGTTAAATGTATAT
Source organism: Pedobacter sp. PAMC26386 (assembly GCA_014302835.1). Lineage (GTDB taxonomy): Bacteria > Bacteroidota > Bacteroidia > Sphingobacteriales > Sphingobacteriaceae > Pedobacter. The sequence continues at coordinate 2,467,544 of CP060294.1, read as the reverse complement.
TGAGCAAGCAATTGTTTGACGAGTTCACTAATTCTCTTTTCTCTTCCATTGAAATCGTCCATTTTAAAACCTCTGCCTTGCCCATGCCATAACAGAGCCTTTGTTTCGGGATTTAAAAAATCAATAATGAAAGTGCCTTCTGCATATTGGGTATTACTGTCACCAGGTCCGAATTCAGAACTTCTCCAAACATAAGCACCTTGTGTATAGTCGAACTGATAACCACCTCCATGGTAGCCCCACTCTGATTTGAACTGTTCTTTGGTAATTACTGCGACATTAACGAGGAAATTCGGATAATGAACTTTTGTAAAGCCCTTTTTACTCATTTCTTCTTCAACTGTATTCACTAACCTGGATTTATCCAGACTGTTCAGCTCTAAATTGGCTAAACCTTTATCATAGATGGCGTAACTTTGTAGTTTACTAAAATCAACATTTTTATCATAATCATAACCAAATTTTATCTCTAGTGACGTGCGCAACGAAGTACAACTTGAAAATATAATCATTAACAGTGCAAGCGACGAAAGGCTGGATACTTTCTTCATATTTAATTTTTTGATAAATATAGGATTTTTATGAAATTTATTTGCTTATTGTGATTTTTGTTGTTAGTGTTCCTAATTTTTTATTGAATATAAAAGAAATTTAGATAAATCTTCAAACCCCAGATCAAGTAGATCTCAGAAGGTTTTTGTCGCTTGAGCCGGCAATAAAAAACGCCTGTAATTCATTAAATTACAGGCGTTTTTTTGAAGATCTGTCAGGCCAAATCAAGATTTAGCTTGGTAAGGTCAAATCAGGAGTTATTTCACACGTTCAACGTATTCACCTGTGCGTGTATCTAATTTCACTTTATCACCTACGTTCACAAATAATGGTACTTTTATCTCTACACCAATTTCTGTTGTCGCATATTTCTGAGCGCCAGAAGACGTATCTCCTTTAACAGCTGGTTCAGCGTATGTAATTTCTAATTCTACGAAATTTGGTGCCTGAGCCATAATAGGTTCTTCACTTTCAAAAGAAACGATTACATCCATTCCTTCTTTTAGAAACTTCGCCGCCGGTCCGAATAGTGCCTTAGCAACATTGTATTGCTCAAAAGTAACATTATCCATTACCACAAAATAATCACCTTCTTCATATAGATATTGGAAATCACTAGTTTCTACGCGGCAAATTTCAACTTGTTCGTCAGTTCCTAAGCGCGCTTCCACGATTTTTCCAGTTTTAATATTACGAAACTTGCCTAAGTAGAAAGCTCCACCTTTACCTGGTGTACGATGTACGAATTCTGTAACTGTTACTAGTTCGCCGTTATAACGTAAAATGTTTCCTACTTTAGTTTCAGATGCCTTTGCCATAAAAAATATAATTGTAAAATTTGACCATAAAGATATATGCTTTTTTGTTAATTTATAATTGAATTTTATAAGATCTTGTTATACAGTACACTCAGATGCTTTTGGAATGGCTTTGGCGCGCTTAATTAGTTACGAAAGATACGCTTATGCTGATTTTGCAGCAATTAATCCGCATGATATATAATTGTGATTTTAATAGCAGGTGTTTCTAAATACGTTCAAATTTGTCTGTTTATTAATCTTATTTGTGTGTTTTTTATAGTTGTTGATTATTTTTTTTGGAATATTAAAAAATTAATAGTTTTTAATTATGTTTACTTATAGTATTTTAATCTATAGCTGGTTTTTTTGTTGAAATTCTATTTTATTGATACATTTTAATGAATATGAAGGTAGTGATCGGTGAAAATAAGTGCAAATTCATAATCTAATGAGTGTATATGGTGAATTTTCGGATATTGAATTGGTCGAATTGCTGAAATTCGGTGATCGTTCTGCATTTACAGAAATTTATAACCGGTATTGGAGTGTAACGTATGCACAAGTCTATAAAATGCTCCGGGATGAAGATGAAGCTAAAGATGTAATCCAGGAGATTTTTAGTAAACTCTGGATTAGGGCTGCCGATATTAAGTCCAGCCATAATTTGGCTGGTCTATTATATACGGCTGCGCGTAATAAGGTATTAAATATCATAGCGCAAAGTAAAGTCCGAAATAATTATGCGACATCTATCGCCGCTTATATTTCAGAAACTGACCCTGATTCCATAGACAAGGTCGATGAAAAACGATTAATTAAAATCATAGAACAGGAAATTCAGAACTTGCCACCCAAAATGCGTGAGATTTTTGAATTGAGCCGCAAAGAAAACCTTTCACACAAGGAAATTGCTAAAAAGCTAAGTCTTTCTGATCAAACGGTGAAGAAACAAGTTCAAAATGCACTGAAAATTATTAAGCCAAAGATCAATCATTTGGGTTTTAGCCTGGCAATTTTAATTATTTTCAGATAATTTAAAATTCTTCTACCCCCAAAGTCATCCTGTCCGGTTTTATCTATAAATACACTAACCAGATTAAGATGAATGAGAAAGAAGCGCTAATACTTCTTGGTAGATATAATTCAGGTACGGCAACTGCAGACGAAATCAAACTTTTAGAAAACTGGTATAGTGCAGAAAGTCTGAAACAAAAACTTTCTGATGCAGAGGCAGACTTTGGACATTTGAAAGACGAGATCTGGGCAGGCACACTTCAACGGGCAAATCTCCAAGAAGATCTTATTACTAATCAACAAAAAAGACCTTTCTATTCAAGAAACTGGTATCGTCTGTCTGTTGCAGCAGCGCTGCTCATTGGAGGCTCAGGTTATCTATTCATCAGACATCAGCTTGTAAATAGTTCTTCAACCCAGATAGAGATAGCTAATCATATACCAGGTGGTAAAAACAAGGCGACACTTACCCTGGCTAACGGACAGAAAATTATACTTTCTGATGCAGTTCACGGAAAGCTTGCAGAAGAGCAGGGAGTAAGTATTACTAAAACCGAGAACGGGGAACTTATCTACAAGATCACTGCAAAACCCGGTGATTATACGTCATCCAGTTCTAATTATAACACTATTTCTACTGCTGCGGGAGAAAACTACCAGGTTATTTTGCCGGATGGTTCAAAGATAAAACTCAATGCAATTTCATCACTCAAGTACCCGGCATCCTTTGCTTCCCAGTCTGAACGCAAGGTTGAGCTGAGTGGCGAAGCATACTTTGAAGTTGCGAAAGATAAACAGCATCCTTTTAAAGTAAAGACTAGTAACCAGGAAGTGGAAGTTCTGGGTACACACTTTAACATCAACAGTTATACCGATAATACAGCTACCAAAACTACTTTACTAGAAGGCTCCGTTAAAGTTTCACCTTTAGGTTATGCAAATGGAAAGGATAGAACCGCCCTTACTTCATTTGCCGTGTTATTAAAGCCGGGTGAGCAAGCCTTACAGAAAGCAAATAATATTACTATACTTCCAGCTGATACTGAACAGGCCGTAGCATGGACTGAAGGCTTTTTCTATTTTCAAAGCACCAGCCTGAAGGATGTATTGCAGGAAGCGGCAAAGTGGTATGATCTGGAAATTGTATATAATGGACCTATACCAAGCGACCATTTTACTGGAAAAATACCCAAAAATGCTTCTTTAGGCAAGTTTATCAAGCTGCTACAGCTGAGTGATATAAAATTCGGTATAGAAGGCAGAAAAATGATTATTAACTGAATAAAAGACTAGACATCTACCTATTATAACCAATTAACCTAAGTAATCAACAAACCTAAACAAACCAGATGAAAAAAATCTATAGAGACGACGGGCGATATTAAACAACAAGGTTCCATATAAAAAACAGAAACCCCGATGGCGATCGGAGCTTCTGAAAATGATTGGGTCAACCCTTTAAAAAATTTCTGCAAACAGTTTAATCATCAACCCAACCCAAACAAAAATATGAATAATATTATTCATTGTCCCCTGCTGTCCAAAAATTGGCAGGGCTATAACCAAATTTGGCGAACCATGAAGGTAACCTTCGTTCTTCTTTTCTCGGTCTTAATGCACGTGAGTGCGGCCGGATTAGCCCAAAATATTAATCTAAACCGAAAAAAAAGTGCTTTGCCACAGATCTTTACTGATTTAGGTAAACAAAGTGGCTATCAGTTTTTCTATAATGAACGTTTACTGGAGAAAGCAAAAAAAGTAGATGTGGTCATTCACAATGGTACACTTGCTGAAGCATTGGAATTGTGTTTCAAAGATCAGCCGTTTTCTTATGAGATCGTCGATAAGACCGTTGTGATCAAAGAAAAAGAGAAGTCTTTTTTTGATGTCTTTTCCAGCCGGTCAGTTGATCCGGTCATTGTTAGAGGAACGGTAACCTTTACGCAGTCAGATGGACGGATCGAAAAAGTATTTGGGGTCAATGTAACAGAACGGGGAACTGGTAACGTCAGACAGTCAGGTTCTGATGGAGAGTTTACTATTAGTGTCCAGAAAGGCGCTACACTAGTATTTACGAAAATCGGATTTAAACCATATGAAGTCAGAATAACGGAGAATAATCCTGTTTTATTTATTCATTTGGAAGAGAATCAGACCAATCTGAAGGAAACAGTAATTACAGGTTATCAGCAGCTGGATAAGAAAAAATTTACAGGTTCATCTGTCAAATTAAAAGGAGATGAATTAAGATTGACCGGATCTACCGATATCGGTCGTGCGCTGGAGGGTAAAGTAGCAGGTGTTTCTATTCAGAATGTATCCGGTACTTTTGGTTCTGCACCTAAGATCAGGATTCGGGGTGTAACTTCTTTGACTGGTTCCAATAAACCTTTATGGGTAGTGGATGGGATTGCTTTGGAAGACGTCATCGACGTGACCAATGAGCAGTTGTCCAGTGGTGATGCAACTACGCTTTTGGGATCTTCAGTAGCAGGAATTAACATGAATGATGTGGAAGATATTTATGTACTGAAAGACGTTGCCGCAACTTCACTTTATGGGGCAAGGGCGATGAATGGAGTCGTTGTTGTCACTACTAAAAAGGGAAAAAACGGGAATTTACAAATTAATTACACTGGAAATTTCAGCTCACAGTTACGTCCAAGTTATAATAGCTTTAATATCTCAAATTCAGCTGATCAAATGTCCATTTATTCAGAAATGTATGGGAAGGGAATGCTTAATCTTAAAGATATTGGCAATAATTCTAATGTTGGGATTTTTGGGAAAATGTATAGTGAACTACAAACCATTGACCCAGCTACCGGACAATTTTATCTACAGAATACACCAGATGCCCGGAATGCTTTTTTAAGCCGGTATGCTAGTGCCAATACCGACTGGTTTCATTTACTATTTCGCAATACCTTAACACAAGAGCATTCTATCAGTATTTCCAGTGGAACAGATAAAGCACAGCATTATACTTCTTTGGGGTATTATAATGATAACGGGTGGACTATTGCTGATAAGGTAAAACGTTATACTTTTAACTCCCAGAATACATATAATTTTTCTGACAAACTGAGTGGTGGAATTATTACTTCTGCGTCTTTCAGAGATCAGCAGGCGCCGGGTACGATCAATCGTACAGCAGATCCTGTCTACGGTAAGTTCAATAGAGAATTTGATATCAATCCTTATAGTTATGCTTTAAATACCAGTCGCGCAATTACACCTTATAATGACCAGGGAAATCTGGAATATTTTACGATGAATTATGCGCCATTCAATATTATCAATGAGCTGCAAAATAACCAGATCAAACTAACGAATCTTGATGTAAAAGTACAGTTGAATCTGGCTTATAAAATAAACCCTTATTTAAAGTACGAATTTCTGGGGGCAGTTCGTTATGCTAAAACTACTCAGGAGAATCTGGTAAATGACAACTCCAACAGAGCAAATGCTTACCGGGCTAATTATAATTCCGTTATCGCAGGTAGGAATACCTACTTGTATAAAGATAGTGATAACCCAAATGCTTTACCAGAAGTAGTGATGCCGGCAGGTGGTTTATATAACCGTACGGACAACTCCCTTGGAAGTTATAATCTTCGGAATAACCTGAGTTATATCAGAAATTTTGGTCAGGATGATATCAATATTCTGGTAGGTCAGGAAATAAGGTCTGCCGACAGACAAAATGCTTTTAACAATGGCTTTGGATATCAATATGATAATGGTGGTATCCCATTGGTTAACTATAAAGTTATCAAACAAGGCGTGGAGCAAAATAGACAATATTATGGTATGGATAAGACCTATGACCGTTTTGCTTCTTTTTACGCTACGGCGGGTTATACATTTAATCATAAGTATAACCTGAGTGCGGCAACCAGGTATGATGGCTCGAATCAGTTAGGTCAGTCTCCAAGTGCAAGATGGTTACCTACCTGGAGTGTAGGTGGTTCATGGAATATTGACCAGGAAGCATTTATTAAAAACATACCAAGTATCAACACATTGAAATTAAGAGTGAGTTACGGTTTGTCTGCAAGTACAGGTAATGCCACGAATTCGGCACTTATTTTAAGAACACAGAATACCCTGAGACCTTATTCTTCAGAAATTGAATCCGGCATCTATATAAAAGACCTCGAAAACTCAGATCTTACCTATGAAAAGCAATATTCTGGTAATATTGGGGTTGATGCCGGATTTTTTAATAACAGGCTGTATCTCTCTGCCGATATTTACAATAAGAGAGGATTTGATCTGATTGGAAAACTAAGAAGCAGTGGTATTGGTGGTCAGGTCGTTAAAATGGGAAATTATGCCAATCTGCAATCACATGGCGTTGAGTTCTCAATTTCTGGTGAAATCATCAGAGAAAAAGATTGGGGATTAAGATCTACAGTTATCTTTTCTTATGCGACCAATAAGATTACGAATAATAAAGATCAGCCAATTATCTTTGATATGTTAGCACCAGCAGGGGCTAATCAGCTTGGTCATCCGGTTAGTTCATTGTACTCTCTTGATTTTCAAGGACTGGATCATAATACTGGTGTTCCTCTTTTTATTAATGAATTAGGGGTGGTGAGCCAGAAGATTAATCTGCAGGATATTCAAACAAAATATCTGAAATATGAAGGCCCGGTAGACCCTCCAATCTCAGGTGGTTTTACCAATACCTTACGTTATAAAGCTTTCTCATTGACTGCACAGTTAATTTATCAGGCTGGTAATAAAATAAGACTGAACCCATTCTTTAAACCAACTTATTCAGATCTTGACGCTATGCCAACAGAATTCAGAAACAGATGGATACTGCCGGGTGATGAAACAAGAACTAATATTCCATCTATACTTGATGCAATTAACAACTATAATCAGCCATCAGGTAATCTTCCATATAACAACTATAACCTTTCTTCAGCCAGAGTTGCCAATGGCGGTTTTGCCAGGTTAAAATATGTTTCACTGGCTTATCAGGTACCTGCGAAATACGTGAAAGCTCTGGGGTTAAATTCGTTGTCTGTAAGTGCAGCAGGAACAAATCTATTCTTGTTTTTTGCAGACAAAAGACTTGAAGGACAGGATCCTGAATTTTTTAATGCTGGTGGTGTAGCTCAACCGCTACAGAAGCAAGTAATTATTTCTTTAAAAGTTGGAATATAAAAGATGAAAATTGATATGAAAACAAAACATATTCATAATAAAGTACTGGTACTCATGTTCGGGGCATTGATTTGTCTTGCACCTTTATCCGGGTGTAAAAAAACACTTGATACCTCACCAGATAACAGAGCACAACTGGATAGTCCGGATAAAGTGTCTCAATTACTCACTTCTGCCTATCCGAGTAGTGACTACATTACATTTTGTGAATCGATGACAGATAATGCAGGAGATCGCGGTTATAAAACAAACTATAACAATGCTTTGCTCAATGATAATCCTTACCGGTTTACCGATTTCTCTTCATCAGACGATGGTTCTGTTGATACTTATTGGGGGGCTTGTTACAATGCAATCGCCGCCGCAAATCAAGGGCTTCAAGCTTGTAACAATGCGAAAAATCCGGCAGACTACAGTGCTTATAAGGGCGAAGCATTAATTGCCCGGGCTTATTCGCATTTTATGCTGGTTTCTCTTTTTGCAAAAACATATGATCCGGCTACGGCAGCATCTGATCCAGGTATTCCCTATGTAACAGATCCGGAAAAAACGTTATACAAAACCTATGAACGAAAAACGGTTTCCTATGTTTATGATATGATTGAGAAGGATTTGAATGAAGGAATACCTTTGTTGAATGATAATGCCTATAAAGTACCTGCCTATCGCTTTACCAGGACAGCAGCACATGCTTTTGCCAGCAGGTTCTATCTGTTTAAAAAACAATACGACAAGGTAACTGAGCATGCCGGCCTTGCTTTTCCAACTAATATAGGTAGTTATTTGAGACCATGGAATACAACTTACACTGCGCTTTCTCAAGACGGTTTGAAAGCAGCATATACAAATTCTGCGGAAAAAGCTAATTTGTTACTGGCAACTACTGGATCTGTCTGGTGGATAGGCTGGCAAAATTACAGATACGGATTGAATTCAACACTTCAAAAACAAATCTATACCACACCTAACGTGACTGGGGGTAGCTGGGCAGATATTGCATTAGGTTATGGGGCAAGTGGTGAAATGATGGGAGTTAATAAATGGAGAGGGAACTTTATCAATATCACTCCGGCCATCGGTAATTATTATGTCTATATCCCTTTGCTGAGTGCTGAAGAAGTACTCTTTAACAAAGCAGAAGCTTTGGTGATGCAGGGGAACTATGCCGCTGCAATTACTGATCTTAACACTTATCTGAGTACAAGGATTAGCGGCTATAAAGCATCCACTCATAATTTAACCACCGATAAAGTAACTGCTTTTTATAAAATTTCTGATGTAAAACAGGCATTAATTAATACTATTCTTGATTTTAAAAGAGTAGAATTTATGCAAGAAGGTTTAAGGTGGTTTGATATTCTTCGTTATAACCTGCTAGTCGAACATACAGACGAGAATAAAAAACAATTTTTATTGCCAGCAAATGACCTTAGAAGGGTATTACAAATCCCTCAAACTGCACAAACAGCCGGTGGTTTGGCAGCAAACCCAAGGTAATATAACCTGGTCTATTTGTAAAACTTAAATTATTAACTTATGAAAACTATCATAAAAATTAGAAACGGCAAACTCATTCTGCTTGTTTTAATTTCAATATCTATATTTTCCTGTAAGAAAAGTGATAAACTTACCCTTCAGGATAACTACCTCGGTGGGGAGACCTCAGGGAAAACTTCCCTTGATGCGGCTTTATATAATCTTTTGGTAAAGCCTTATAATATTGAGGTGAGGTATAAATGGGACCAGTCGCAGTTTGACATGCAGTATACCCTTGTACCTCCGCGGGCAGATAAGGTTCTACCGGCAATGACTACGCTAAAAAAGATTTGGATCGATCCATATAATGCAGAAACAGGGAGTGATCTGTTTATGAAAACTAATACCCCTAAGCAACTGATTCTGGCAGGTAGCCCGATTCTGACTAGAGATGGAAACGAGATTAATGGATTAGCTGAAGGTGGTCTTGATATTTTACTCTCAGATATCAATAGTACAGATCCTAAAGATGCGGCAAAGGTGAAAGATCTGCTGCATTTAATCCATCATGAATTTACGCATATCCTGAATCAGAAGAAAGCCTATACAACTGATTTTAATCTGATTACTTCATCAGATTATGCCGCAGACTGGTATATCTCTTCTGTGAATCCACTCTCCTTAGGATTTATTTCAGGTTATGCGAGAAAAGAACCAGTCGAAGATTTCGCTGAGATGGTTTCCTGGATGCTAACCTGGGGTAAGGACTATTATGAAAATGTGTATATCAAGCAAGGTCTTGCCATTCCGGATCCGGCTTTGTATCCGGCAGGAACTTATAATGCATATAGTGCGGCCGCTGGTCAATATTATAAAAAATCTGATCTTCCCGCGATTAATAAGGTATATGATTTTACTACTGCTTCAATTGCCCCTTTCTTTATTAAGGAGTTGGTTAAACCAGACTACTCAGCCGGAATAGCTAAACTTAGAAAAAAGGAAGCGATTGTGGTAGCCTACTTTAAATCAGCGTATAATATTGATTTTTATAGTTTGCAGACCAATGTCCAAAAGTCTCTGGCAAACGCGACTAAATAAAAATGAAACCGGTATACCCAGTAGTATATCCTAAACAATTAACGATAATCAGCAGAATGAAAAAATATATTATTCATACTTACATATTCTTACTGCTAGCCGGCTTAGCCGGTTGCAGTAAGAAAGATGATGCCTCGCTTTTTGGTGATACACCTGAGCAACGTGCATCGGCAGAACTTAAGAAAGACCAGGCAGCCTTAGTTGCCGCTCCATACGGATGGAAGGCTGTTATTTTTCCCGGACTTTTCAGGGGCAGAGGATTCTTCTTCAAGTTTGACACTCAAAACCAGGTACAGACTTATGCTGATCCATCTCTTAAGATAATTTCGCCCGCTAATGGTAATCCGGGACTAAGTAGTTATCAACTCAAAGCATTACAGCAGACCTCTCTTATATTTGATACTTATTCGCCTTTGAGTATCTTGTCTGATCCCACATTAGGAAAAAGAGGTCAAGGATACAATTCAGATATCGAGTTCTCTTTTACAAGCGTTTCTGCTGATACGATCAAGCTGACTGGTAATTTTAATCGGACGCCGATGACTTTGATTAAAGCAACTCAGGCAGAATATGATGCCTATCAAAAAGATGGGTTACAAGTGCTGAAAACTGCTTTGATTAATTACTCGACGGTAATCGTAGGTAAAAAATTAAACTTAGCTATTGATGCAACGCATAATCCGGAATGCACTATTGTCACTGATAAAGACAACGACAGAACCTTTAGCCTTGTTTATACAGATAGTAAAGGTGTTAGCCAGACCCAGATTACAAAATGGGGGCCGACCATTAACAGTCTCTTTTTTCAAACGCCAATAGTATACAATGATATTGTCATCAATGAATTGTTTTATGACAGTGTAAAACTATCCTTGTATATTCAATGGAAAGGCAAAAGATACGACCTTGTAGTTAGTTAATTTTTTCTTGTTAATTTGATTCTGAAAATCCTTATCTATTAATTTAGATAGGGGTTTTTGTGGTTTATAGTGTTTTTAATTTGGCTATATTTAGCGTAAACTGTCTGATTATGAAGTGTGTTTTTAGCTATTTTTTCTATTGTTTCCTAACAATCGCCGTCTGTGATGCACAGGTTAAACAGGTTCACTTATCCCGGGTAGATCAAATGGCCAGTCTTCCTCAGCCATTAAAAATTATTGACTGGAAAAAGATGGCCTTGCGGTTTGACAGTACAGTATACGATTTGAAGGCGACGGGTAAATACTGGCCGCTGGTTTGGATGGACAGTACAGGTAAGAATTTCAAACAACCAGTTTTGGGTATGTATACCGCTATTGGCGATGTACGTCAGGGACCAGCACATAATCGAGGGATGTTTCATGAAGCACTAACTAATATGGGTGCAGTATTAGGCGCTTCACTTGTTGGGATCAATAAACGCAATCAACAAGGCGTAAATTATGTCGCCATGCTGAAGAACTACTTTAACAGGGATACCGGGTGGGACATTATGATGAACAATACTTCGCCCGAAGTTGCACTTCTGGGCGGTGGTTATGGCAGAGACTGGTGGTATGATATCTACCCAAATGTGCTGTTTTATGCGATTTGTGAAAAGTATCCGGAAGAGCCGGAATTTAACCAGCTGGCTAGAAGAATCGCTGAAAAATTCTATAAAGCAGATTCTGTATTGAATGGCAATTACAGCTATTCCTATTTTGATTATGGCAGGATGCAGCCTCAAACTAACACGATTTGTACCCAGCCCGATGCAGCTGCTGGACATGCTTATGTGTTATATGCAGCTTATCATAAATTTGGTGATCAGCGCTATTTAAAAGGGGCTATCAGTGCAATGAAAGCACTGGAAAAGCAGAAGATCAATCCCACTTATGAATTGTTAATGCCTTTTGGTGCCTATTTAGCTGCGAGAATGAATGCAGAACAGGGAACTAATTTCGATGTTTACAAGATGCTGGACTGGACTTTTTCTGGTACTGCGGTGTGCAGAGAAGGGTGGGGCTTTTTAGTGGGCAACTGGAATGGAATTGATATTTCAGGAACGGTGGGCAGTACGGTCGATCATGGCGGCTACAGCTTCTTAATGAATACATTTGATGCGTCCTGGCCATTAGTGCCATTGGTTAAATATCAGCCCGCTTATGCCAACGCAATAGGTAAATGGATGTTGAATGCAGTGAATGCTTCAAGGTTGTTTTATCCGCAGTATATGCCAGCCGCTCATCAGACCTTGCCAGAGCTTGCTGAGGTAACCAAAGGTGTTATTGCTTATGAAGGAATGGCTAAGTCTTCCACATTCGATAGCCTTTATCTTTCCCTAAAAGCGCCGGTTGCGCAGGGCGATGGACCAAAGTGGGTTCCAGGCAAAAATCCTGCTGTTTCTCAGTTTAGTGTTTACGGAAGTGGACATGCTGGGATATTCGGGAGTATCGTATCTAAAACAGAGGTGGAAGGTATTTTACAACTCAATTTGAAAGCAACAGATTTTTATAACCAATCAGGTTATCCTTCTTATTTATATTATAATCCTTTTACAAAGACACAGCAATTGAATTTAAGTCTTTCAATACATGAAAAATCAGATATCTATAATTTGATGACTCAGAAATTTGTGGCAAAGAATGTAAGGCATGGATTTAAATTTTCTATTCCACCGCTAGCGTCTGTAGTATTGGTCATTATCCCTTCAGGAGGAGAAATCAAGTTGAAAGACAAAAAGATGAGTGTGAATGGAGTGGTTGTGGATTATAACTATACACAGACTAACTAATTCATAAGCATTAAGAAATTGTTATTTTTGAAAAAAACAATATAGAAACACAATCTGATTACACCTAACAGAAAGACTGGAATTTAAATATGACTTTAAGCGAATACATCTCAGAAATGTTAAACACAAATGAAACCTTACCGTTTCCTACTGTTACTGTAGAGTATGCTAAGAAGTCTGTAATTACCAGTATAGGTCAGACTGAACGAAATATTTATTTCATTCAGGAAGGGATTATTGAAATAGGCATGGAGACCGAGATTGGAAACAAGATCGTTGACTTTGCTTTTACCAATGATTTAGTCTCCTCTTATACCTCTTTTTTATCACAGGAAGCATCAGATGTCTATCTCTACTGCTTAACGGATTGTGTCGTGGAAATTGTTCCTTATGAAAAACTAAAGGAAGCCTATCAGACCTCGTTGCTGTCCAATCAGTTTGGAAGGCTTGCTACAGAAGCTCTTTATCTGAAAAGAGTGAAAAAAGAAAAGGACGCTTTGACTAAAAATGCAGAACAAAGATACCTGGAATTGATTAGATACAGACCTGAAGTGATTAAAGAAATCCCGGTGCACCGGGTCGCTAAATATCTCGGTATTCACCCCGAAAGCCTGAGCAGAGTTCGTAAATCAATTTCCTAACATAGGTTAGTAGATTAAAAAACCTGTTTCTGTTACCTTTGACCCTATATATAATCTTATAGATCATGGTACATTTTCAAAAACAAGTATCGATACGCTGGTCAGATTTAGACCCTAACTATCATCTTAGACACAGTAGCTTTTATGATTTAGCTGCCCAGTCCCGTTTAGAAATTTTAGGTGAACTTGGTTTGACCCTTTCTGTCATGGAGGAGCAACACTTTGGTCCCGTAATCTTCAAGGAGTCCTGTACGTTTCTCCGGGAGATTAAATTCGGAGATGTGATCAACATTAATATCAAGGTGGAGAAAATGAGCCCTGATGGATCGAAATGGTCTATTTTACAGGAATTCACAGATACTGAAAATAAAATCAGAGCAAATCTTACGGTTGATGGAAGCTGGATAGATACTAAACTACGCAAACTAGCCAGACCTGTACCACAAGTTGCTCAGGATGCTTTTAACCTTTTGCCTAAAATTGACAAGAAATTAGACGATAGTTTTTAAATCAGAAGTATAATAAACCCATAAAATTGGGTAAATTAGAAATATTGCCGTCTACCCGGCAATATTTTACAGGCATTACTATCAATACCCTATGAGAAACTACTACCAAAATCTATTTATATTTAGTTGCTCCCTGGCAGTTTCACTGATGTGTCTCTCTACTGTACAGGCTCAGCAAGTACCCGATTTGCCCACACTAATGCAGCGGGCTGTCAATAAAGATACTGAACTGGCTAATAAACAGCTTGATGTTGAACAAAGTAAAAACTCAAGACAATCTTTATCAGATGCCTATTTGCCAAGAGTGAGCAGTTTAGCGAGTTACGCTTATCTGAACAGTACGATCAATGCTAGTTTACCCTCTTCCACATTCCCGATCTTAAATATTCCCATTCCTGCTTTGGATGGAACTTTTAACATGCATAACAATACCTGGTTAGCCAACGTCAGTGTCAAAGCCCTGCTTTTTGATGGATTAAAAATTGGGAATTATAAAAAAGCGATTACTGAAAAGATTAAAGCACAGACACTGATTTTGGAGACCGACCGTCAGGAAATTATCAGTAAAGTAAGTGAAACCTATGATATGCTGGCTTTACTCAAACAAAGTAAAGTGGTACTGGATCATAGCGACCAGCAGCTGGAGGCACAAACTAAGATTGCTGATAAGGCTTTTTCCTATGGATTAATCACCAAATACGAGCATAAAAAAATTGAAGTAGCCCGTGCACAGTTACAAGCAAAACTTGCAGAATATGATGGAAAAAGGAATTTAGTCCTGAAACGTTTAGAACAACTGACCGGAATTGGGATTGACACCTTGAAACTGATCAATAACAGTTTAGCACCTTATGCCAATGTCACTGCGAATCAGGATGTAAATAACCGTGCTGAATTTGCAGCATTGGAGGCTACAGATAAAGCTTACGATTATCAATTAAAAGCGAAGAGAAATCATTTAATACCTACAGCAGCAGCCTTTGGTTCTGTGTCTTATATGAATTTATCAAATCTTGTTTTCCAGAATAAGGCTGGTACACTAGGTCCTAATACCGGCGATATCAAGCTTCAAGCCAACAAACTGCAAATGTTCCCTATGTTTATTGCCGGAATAGGGGTGAAGTGGGACATTTTTGACGGATTTGAAAGTAAACATGAAATCAAGAAGATCAAAATCGAACAACAGCAGGTAAGGAATAAAAAAGAAGAGGCGAAAGAGCTTTTATCGCTCGGCTTGATTAAAGCAAATACAGATTACAGTATTGCCAGTGCTCAAATTGCTGCAAAAGGGAAAGAAAAAGAAGTGTCGCTGGATGCATTGAATATCGCCTCAAAAGAATTTAGAAATGGTCTGATCAAACCGGCCGATCTAATCACTGCAATCACAGATAGTGAAAAAGCTGAACTGGGATATTTAGAAACCGTTTTTAATCAAAGACGTGCAGCAGATCAGGTATATAAAGCTGCGGGAAACCTTACTATAGACAAATTCAAATAAAGAATTAAAAATTTTATCAGGATGAACCATACAAAAATTCTATTTCCACTGAGTATGATTTTCTTTTGCGTTACCTCATGTAGCCAGAAAAAATTGGATAACGCATTTGAAGGGAAGATAAAAAGAGAAACCATTGCCTTTACGACTAAAGTTGCAGGGCGCATCTTGAAAATATATGTGAAGGAAGGTGATCTGGTGCATCGTGGAGATACGCTGGCTATGTTGAATTTGCCAGAAGTTACAGCAAAAGTGGCACAGGCAAATGGTGTGGTTAAAGCAGCATCTGCACAGCATACCATGGCAGATAATGGAGCCACACAAAACCAGTTGAAACAGATCCAGGCTAAATATAAAGCCACCTCAGAACAGTTTGCCTTTGCACAGAAATCGTTTAAACGTGCTACTGCGATGTACGCAGATAGTATGATGGCTCCGCAAGCTTACGACGAAGCTTATGCTAAATTTCAGGGTGCTAAAGCACAGCTGGAAGCAACAACAGCAGAGCTGAATGAAGCGAAAAAAGGCCCTCGTATTGAAACTAAAGAAGCCGCTTTAGGACAGCAACAACAAGCAAAAGGTGTATTGCAAGAAGCAGAAGTTGCTTATTCTGAAAGGTATATTATTGCGACTAATGATATGGCTGTAGAAACCATTACTCTACATGAGGGAGAGCTGGCTACACCCGGTTATGCTATATTCAGTGGTTATATTCCAAGCAGTACCTGGTTTAGGTTTACGGTTCCGGAAAGTCAGATCGGCTTGGTCAAACAGGGGAGTAACGTAACTGTAAAAGTTCCTTATAGCCAGGAAACCTTTGAAGGCAAAATAGCGACTATCAAACAAATGCCTAAGTATGCAGATATTACTACAGCTTATCCGGAATATAAGATGGATGAAGCGGTGTATGAAATTAAAGTAGTTCCGCAGGACATCAAAAAGAGTGAATTATTGCTTTTTAACGCTGCTGTTTTGTTGCCAAGGCCAGTTGCAACATCGAAATAAACCCTTTTTAGCTGTTAACCCTATAACCCAATGCACCGACGCATAAATAATTTCCTTTTTTTGGTTAAACGTGAGTTTGGCCTGTTTTGGAGCAACAAGATATTTGTGGTCGCATTTCTGATCATGCCCGTTATTCTTGCTTTTTTATTAGGCAATGCGTACATGGATGGAGCGGTTAAACACTTGAAAATTGTAGTGGTAGATAAAGATAACACACCGATGAGCGCTAAGCTGATTGATATGTTTTCGGAACATCCAACTTTACATGTGTTAACGGTAAAACATGAAACCATAGATCTGGATCAGACTATGCTGGATACGCGGGCTATTGCTATAGTCGTGATACCGGAACGTTTTGAATCGGACGTTTTTAATAAACGCAGACCTGAGGTTAATACTTACCTGAATATGAGCAATACCGTTGCGGCAAGTGCAGTAGGAACTGCGATTGTACAATGTAATGGTACACTGAATGCAGGAATTGGTATCGAGGCAATGAAAAAAGCAGGTTTGCCGGCAGCAGTAGCTACGCAAAGACTTCAGCCATTTCAACTCAATTTATTTCAACTGTACAATCCCGGGCAAAGTTATTTGGTGTTTTTATGGCCGGCACTGATTTTCTCGATCCTGCATCAGTTGCTTCTCCTGGCTATGGCGGTTAGTTTTTCGCAGGAAATTGAAAACAATACTTTTAACCTGGCAGGTGTTTTAGGTCGTACCACTTCGGCTGCGCAACTGATCATTGTCAAATTGTTTCCATATCTGATGCTATCAATGATTACGTTGCTGGTCTTTTATCTATTCAGTTTGTATTTTAAACTGCCTCATCCAATACACCCGGAAGTTCTGTTTTTATCACAAATTTTAATGGTGATCAGTACCTGTCTGCTGGGTGGCTTATACAGTATCATTTTCCCTTCTCAATTGAAAGCTACAGAACTGCTCTTATGTATTGCCTCACCCGCATTTACAGTGTCTGGTTTTACCTGGCCAGAAGATCAGGCACCAGCAATACTTGAATGGTTTGGTAAAATTATCCCTTTAACACCATACTTAAAGAGCTTAAGAGCCCTGTTATTGGAAGGGGCTAATTTTCATGACGTCATTCCTTTTATTCATCATCAGCTTATTTTAATCGCTGTATATTTTATAATCAGTTTTGTCCTGTTAAAATTAAAGATCAGAAAAAGCCTCCGGGCCCCAAAAATTGAGGAGGAGGAATTATCATGAGTAGATTGAAGACATTTTTATCCTTAACTGGCCGGGAGTTCAAATTGTTTAAGAACAATCCGATTATGGTGATGCTATTCATTGGCGGGCCAATCTTATATGGGATCATCTTTGGGGCGATGTATGAAAAAGGCAAGTTCACCGATCTGCCAATTATGGTTGTAGATAAAGATAACTCTGCAATGAGTACCAGGTTTATAGACATGCTCAATGATATGGATGTCTTGAAGGTGGTGGCTGTTCAGCATGAAAGTGTAGAAATGCGTACTGTTTTAATGAATGATAAAGCTATGGCTGCTGTCGTGATTCCAGATGGGTTTGAAGCTGATCTTTTGCAAAACAGACATCCTGAGATTAATGCTTACGTCAATAATTCGAACTTAATGACATCCAGTTATGTATCGAGAGCGATTTTGACTGCTGGCGGAACATTAAATGCAGGAATAAAAATGAGTGCGATGGAAAAGCAGGGGCTGCCTGCTGCAGTTGCTGCAAATCAGTATGAGGCCTTCCATTCCAATACTTTCAGACTGTATAATCCAGCTTCAAATTATATGATTTATTCCTGGCCATCTTATTTGGCTATTATTTTGCAAACAGTCACTATAGTGGTTATGGCTTTGAGTTTTACCTCAGAGTTTGAAGCGAATACTTTTAAGGAACTGTGTCAGAAAAGTAAGTCGGTGTCTATGATGATGGCGATCAAGGTAGTTCCCTATTGGATTATATCTATTGGTTTGGCGGGGATTTTAGCCTGTTTCTATGTGTATTTCCGGGAACCATTCCCGAAACATGTTGCAGATGCAGCGGTGATTTTCGTGTTGTTTATAGCTGCGGCCACATTTATGGGAATGGTGGCCAGTGTACTCTTTAAAACTCAGTTAAGAGCTGTACAGTTCTTAATGGTTTTGTCTATGACCGTATATATCGTATCGGGTTATAGCTGGCCTTTTGATCAAACAGGATGGGCAGCACAGCTGTTTGCCTATGTTTTTCCGATGATGCCTTTTGTGAATGGTTACAGGATATTATTGCTGCAAAGCGGTAAGCTGGGTGATATTGGGGACTATACGACCATTTTATGTATCCAAATTTGTTTTTATGCAGTACTGTCTTTTGTGCTTTTGAAAATCAAAGCGCGGAAGGAAATGAAAAAAGAATAATGTCATTATACTGTCATTCCGATCCCGAATACAGCCAATTTTACTACCATCCGGTTACTTTTGGGAAACTATGCATTACAGAGAGTTATCTGGATCATAATGATTATACAAAATATGAAGCGACGGCCATTACAACTTTTTTTTATACTTCTGTTTCTTTTAATGGCAGCAGAAAAAGGAAATGCACAATTAATTTATCAACCTTATTCTTTTCAATTCTATCAAAAGCTAAATAAGGGAGTATATGGATCTGCTACTAATATGCATACTGCAATTAAGCCCTATTTCATTGCTGATTCAAGTACAATAAGACCTCTTTACGATTCTTTAACCACGACTTTGGGCAATGGGAAGAGTAGAAACTGGGTTCAAAGAATCTTATTTGATGAACATTTAGTCAATGTAAAAAATAAAGATTACACATTTTATCTGGATTTTCTACCTGATTTTCAATTGGGAAGAGAATTTAATGATAAACAGACCACTTGGTTAAATACCCGTGGTTACCAGGTGGGAATAACAATTGGGTCTAAATTTTTTATCTATACCAGTGGATATGAAAATCAAACCAAGCTTCCTAATTATGAACGTGACTATACACAGCGTACAGGGATGATAGCAGGCCAGGCTGATAGTAAAATAAATTTCAGTTCTTCAAAAACAGATTGGTCTTATGTAACCGCATTAATAGGCTATTCACCTACTAAAGCACTCACAATTTCACTGGGGCACGATAAAACTTTTATTGGTGATGGTTATAGATCAGTGTTGTTATCGGATTTTGCTGCGGCTAATCCTATGTTAAGAGTAACGGCTGATCTTGGTAAAAAAGTTCGGTATATGGCTATGTGGTCTTATATGCAGGATCGTAATGCTCCCGAGTTTAACTCGTTTTATAACAACAGGCGTAAGTGGGGGGCTTTTCATTATGTAGACTGGACCGTCAACAATAAAGCTTCCTTAGGCTTCTTTAATGCGTTAATTGCCGAAGAAGCTAATGACCAGGGACAGGGGCATGGTTTTGATCTTAATTATATCAATCCGATTCTTTTTGCTTCGGGTTTAAGACCATCAGGAACTACACCAGATCATACTTTGATTGGCTTTAATGGTAAATACAAAGTATTAGAAAAAACTACGGTTTATGGTCAGCTAATTTTTGATCAGGTAAAGTCAGCAGGAAGTAACAAGAGTAAAAATGCCTGGCAATTAGGATTCAGAGGATCAGATTTATTTAAAGTTAACCGGTTAAATTATTTAGTTGAGTATAATACAGCAACACCAAATACCTATTCGACTAATTACCCATTGACCAGTTATACGCAGTTAGGTGAATCTCTTGCGCATCCACTGGGTTCAGATTATAGAGAATGGTTAAGTATTGTAAATTACTCCCTCAATAAGTTTGACTTTCAGGGCCAGATTAATTATGCACGCTATGGTGTAAATAATGTAGGTGTAAGAAGTGCCGCAACTATGAAGTTTGCTGAAGGTAAAGTCGCTTACCTGCTTAATCCAAAATATAATTTACGCCTGGAGGTTTCCGGATTAATCCGGCAAGAGAAGGGCGGTCTGGCAGACAATAAAACCACAATGATAACTTTCGGATTACGAAGCAGTTTTAGAAACCTGTACCATGATTTTTAAATTTCCTATTAAACCAGTTTTAGTACTGTTATTCCTCAGTCAATTTGCTGTAGGGCCAATATTTGCGCAGTCAATATATTCTTATCAATTTTATCAGAAGCTCAACACTGATATTTATTCTACAAAAAACAATGAGCATACCTCGTTGAGACCATTTTTACTGAATGATTCGATATCAAATAGTGCTATTGATTCTTTATTAAACTATAGGTTTGATGAAAAATCGCATAGCGCAGCTTACAATAAGTTATTCAATTCGCATTTAATTGATATCAAAACACCTCGTTCTACTTTTTATGCAGATCTCTTACCTGATTTTAGTGTGGGTAGGGACTTCTCCGGGCATAAAACCACAGGTTTGGGGTCAATGGGCTTACAAATAGGTGGAACAATTAGTAAGAAACTACAATATTATGTAAGTGGCTATGTAAGCCGGGCATCCTTCTCAGATTATATGAACAATTATATTAATCAGGTAGGTATTATACCCGGTCAGGCTTATGCCCGCTATCCGGGTAAGAGTAGCTATGACTGGTCTTATATCAGTGCTTCCGTATCTTATACACCAATGAAGTATTTGACGGTTAGTGCAGGGCGCGATAAAACATTTATTGGTGATGGATACCGCTCTTTGTTATTATCTGACTATGCGTCACCTTATCCTTTCTTTAAGCTCACAGGAACTTTGGGAAATGTAAGATATATGGCCATGTGGACTTATATGAACGATCCTGCAACAACTTCTCAATACCAGATTGACAGAAAGAAATTTGGAGTTTTCCATTATCTTGACTGGAGTGTAAATAAAAGGTTGTCGATTGGCTTTTTTGAGAACATTATGGGGTTTTATACGGATGATAACGGTGCAAAACGTCCTTTTGATTTTAACTATATCAATCCGGTTATATTTATGAAACCAGTTAACAATACGGCGAATAATCCTGATAAGTCGTTATTGGGTATTACCTCTAAATATAAAATAAATGACAACCTAACTGTTTATGGCCAATTTGCTTTAAATGAGTTTCGGGCTAAAGATTTTTTCTCCAGCAATGGAAGTTTTGGTAATAAATATGGTTGGCAGTTAGGCGTTCGGGGAAGCAACTTATTAAAAGTTAAAGGATTGAATTATCTATTGGAAACGAATAGTGCAAAGCCTTATACTTATGCATCAAGATCGGCAATCTCGAACTATTCTTCGAACGGAGAGCCATTAGCACACCCATGGGGCGGTAATTTTAGAGAGGTTTTAGGCTTGTTAAATTATACTTATAAAAGATTTGACTTTAGTGGAGAGGTAGATTACGGTAGATATGGGTATGATATCAATGGTCTAAACTATGGTAAGAATATTTTTAAGATTTATACCGATCCGGCAAGATTCCTGGGTAACTACACTGGGCAGGGGCTGACTACAAATATGATTTACCTGGAAGGAAAGGTTGCCTTTTTAGTGAATCCCAAATATAATTTGAGATTAGAGTTAGGCGGGATTTTTAGAAATGAAAAGAATGATGCTTTTACTAACAGAGCCACCTTAATCACTTTTGGGTTACGTAGTTCATTCCGTAATATTTACAATGATCTTACTGCTCCGGGAATTTCCCGTTAACAAAATTGCTACGTTTTAGCTTTCTTAGCTTGTGAATTGATGATGACCAATTATCATCAATTCACAAAATGAAAATTTTTGCCTTTACGCTGTTGCTTCATTGACCTTAAGAGAACCAGAGATGATAACGCAAATTAAAACTGCTATCACACAGCATATCGGCCGTTTAGTATTGGGTATAATCCTGGTATTTGCGGGGACTAGTCATCTAACCTTTTTAAGAAGTGAGTTTCTTAATCAAGTACCTGCCTGGGTACCATTAAGAGGAGATCTGGTTGTCGTTTTATCAGGAGTTGTGGAGATTTCATTGGGTCTTTCTTTATTATTTTGGAGCAGCCAGCGTGCAAAGACCGGTTGGGCAGCTGCGCTGTTTTTTGTCCTTATTTTCCCGGGGAATATTTCCCAGTATGTGACTCATACTGATGCCTTTGGTCTTCATTCAGATCTGCTACGTGGAATCAGGTTATGCTTTCAACCAGTATTAGTCATCTGGGCATTGTGGTGTACCGGTGCATGGAGCACATGGCGGAGATGATTAAGACAGACAAAATGGAGGTGATGGGTTTGATTTATTCCATGAATCGTTTCAGATTATTGATTATTCTGTTCTTGAGTATTTTTAAGTATTAATAATTTTCGTTAATTATCTAATAATTTTTTTCTTTGCATTAAAAGCTTTCAAATCGTAAGAATATTCAAAATGTCCATTAATTATTGAGATTAGAAATGATGAAAAATATGACAAACATTGTTGGCAAAAAAATCAAAGAATTACGTTTAAGGAAACAGTGGAGTCAGGAAGAGTTGGCCGACAGATTAAACACCTCAATGGTCACAATCTCAAGAATAGAACATAGCAGGATTGAGCGTTCTGTATATAGAATGAAAAAAATAGCTAAGTTATTTGAAATTTCTTATGAGGATTTTTTTCTCGATCAATCGTCTAGTAATCAAAAGCAACATGAGATATTAGAATTAAAAGCTGAGTTGATTAGAAAGGATCAGGAAATAGAACGTTTGCTGAAAAAAATAATAGAACTATTTGAAGAGATGTCTCAAAGATAGTAGGATGCAGAAATTGCTAGTATAAGGATAGTCTTTCGTCTTTGTTTTACTATTATTCCGAATTTCGTTTTGATTGAGTAGTATTGAGTATCCATTTTTCTTGTAATTAATTTATTTCATTCTATTTTTGACCATAGATGCGTTAAATATGGCCTGCACAACTTTTTTATCATTAAACGATAAGAGCCGTTGATAAATTAAGTTTGGGCCTAAAGAGGGATAGGGAAGATCAAAAATGTAGTAGATGACAAATAGTATCTGAAGGAAATCAGTTGGATAACTGACGTGAATACCCTATCCCTATTATTAACTTAGTCCTAAGAAGTAATGGAATTAAAATATTATCCGTTAAATAACTGCTCGATACCAATTAAGAACAGGCAGTTATTGCCTGTCTTTTTGTTTTGGCCCCTCAGATCAAAAAAGAATTGTAATTGATCTTTATGGATTATCTGTATCTTGAAGTCACCCATTTAGTGCTGCAAAATATAAATGGTTAAGACAGACAAAATGGATGTGATGGATTTGCTATTTCAATATTTCAGGAAGTATAACCGACTCTCTAAAGAGGCTGAAGATGCTATTGAAGAAATCAGTAAGCTAATTGCTATTAAAAAAAATGAAGATCTGCAATCTATAGGTCATACTTGCAGAACAATTTATTTTATCAATAAAGGTTCTGCCCGCATTCACTATTTCAAAGACGGGATTGATATCACAGAAAGCTTTGCTTTTGAGAATAACATTATAGCAAGGGTAGAAAGCTTGCTGACTGGGAAAACAAGCCGAAAGGCGATACAGATTTTAGAAGATAGCGAGGTTGTAGCGATCAATGCTACACAATTATTCAAACTCTATGATATTTACCCGGAGATAGAAAGGTTGTTTCGTAAGATCTTTGAAGCAGCTTATGTCGACACTGTCAATAGAATAGAAGCGATACAATTTCACTCGGCCGAAGAAAGATATGATGCTTTGATTAATGACGCTCCAAACGTTATTTTAAGAGTACCGTTGAAATACATTTCCTCTTATTTAGGCATTACACAGGTTAGTCTTAGCCGGATCAGGGGAATGAAGTGATTATTTATCCTATGTTAAACGAATAGCAATTTATAGCCTCCATTTTTGTGAAATAATAATTCGCAATATGGAAGGCATCAACGAGATCGACACCAATACACTCAGAAATTGGTTGGCAGCAGGAAAAGAAGTTTTAATAATCGACGTTAGACCAGCCCAGGAACGGGAAGAATGGTTTATTCCAGGCAGCATCCACTTCGATGTTTATGATCAGCTTAAGGCAAATGCTCTTGATATTTTCAAAGATATGGAACTGAACCAGACTATTCCTGTTGTTACTGTCTGTGCGGGCGGTAAAACAAGTCTTCTTGCCGCAAATATTCTTCAGCAACAGGGATTTGAAGTTTATTCTTTAAAGGGAGGAATGAAAGCATGGAGTTTATCCTGGAATACGGCGGAAATTTCCTTTCCGGACTTTAAGGTTATTCAATTGAGAAGAACAGGGAAAGGATGTTTATCCTACCTGATTGCAACTGGCGGTGAGGCTATTGTGGTTGACGCTTCATTACCAGTAGAAGTTTATCAAGAAATCTTACAAAAACAAAATCTCAGGCTGAAGTATGTCATAGAAACACATATTCATGCAGATCATCTTTCAAGATCAAAACAATTAGCAGAAATGAATGAGGTATCGCTCCATCTGCCTATGCCTAATCAGGTGAACTTTGATTTTATACCGATAGATGCAACAACTGTTTTAGCGCTGGGGCAGATCAGGATTCAAGCCATTCATACTCCGGGGCATACATTAGAAAGTACCTGTTATTTAGTCAATGACCAGGTATTACTTACTGGAGATACTTTATTTATCAATGGGGTTGGCAGGCCAGATTTGAAGGCCGATATTGATGAAGCCCAGCTCAGGTCAGTCATGCTTTATCAATCATTGCGGATCATATTAGCCCTTCCTGAAGAGATTATCATGATACCGGGGCATATTAGTCAACCAATAAATTTTGACAATACAGTTATTCAAACAACCATAGGCATTGTCAAAAACAATATCATATTCAGGTTCAGTGAAGAAGACTTTATTGAAACTATTTTACTGCGGATTCCTCCTGTACCCACTAACTATCTGTCTATTGTAGAAAAGAACCTCAAAGGAGATTTCAGTGAGATCAATTCCGTTGAGCTGGAAGCAGGTCCAAACAGATGTGCTATTTCATAAAGAACAATAAGATGGATATACGGTTAGGATTAAAAGAGAACTGGAGGCAATTTTGGCTGCTGGTTCTTATCAATGGGCTTGTTGGCGGCATGATCGGTTTGGAAAGAACATTATTACCTGAGATAGCAGCCAAAGAATTTCATCTTAAATCGGCTTCAGTTATCTTGTCTTTTATTGTCGTGTTTGGGCTATTTAAAGCAATCACCAATTATTTTACAGGCGCATTTGCAAATCGGTTTGGAAGAAAGAAATTGCTGGTTTTTGGCTGGCTGGTTGGTTTACCTATTCCTTTTATCTTGATGTATGCCAGTAGTTGGAATTGGATTATAGCTGCAAATATTCTATTGGGGATAAACCAGGGGCTAACATGGAGCAGCACAGTGACTATGAAAATTGACCTGGTAGGGGAAAAGGAAAGAGGTTTTGCAATGGGATTAAATGAATTTGCCGGTTATGCCTCTGTAGGATTGATTGCGCTTTTAACCAGCAGTATTGCGAATAAATTTGGACTGCGGCCTTATCCTTTTATGATTGGAGGAGTTTTAGTCATCATGGGTACACTATTATCTTACTTTTTGGTAAAGGATACCTCAGGACATATGAAAAAAGAAATTCAGCAAAATGATACTGTTCCTCTTTTGGAAAATGTATTTAAAGAAACATCATGGTACAATAGGAATTTAGGGTCCGTAACACAGGCGGGTTTGGTCAATAACCTCAATGACGCAATGATTTGGGGAATAATGCCGGTGCTTTTAGCAGGCAGAGGCTTTGGGATAGAGCAAATAGGGATTATCACTGCAATTTATCCAATTGTTTGGGGCTTTGGTCAATTGATAACAGGTAAATTAGCGGATATATATTGTAAAAAGGATTTGCTCTTTTTAGGCATGCTGATACAAGGAATTGCGATTATATTTCTCATTTTTTCAAGCACCATAGCCCACTATATTACGATTTCAATTGTATTGGGTATTGGTACTGCAATTGTTTATCCTACATTTTTGTCAAGCATAGCAGAAGATACTAATCCAAAACAAAGGGCAAAGAGTTTAGGTGTATTTCGCTTTTGGAGAGACCTTGGTTATGTTATTGGGGCCCTGATTACAGGAGTTTTTGCAGATCTGATCAGTATTGATTTTGCAATTCTAGTGATTGGTATACTTACGCTATGCTCTTCTGTAATTATAATTTCAAGGATGTTTTGTAACCCAGCTGCAAAAAAGATATGGGAACATAGCTGATATCTTTATCAAAATAGACTACATTAATGGAATCAATAAGCATGTGTATTAGCTCCAATCAGGTCTTTATATTGGTCGGCAGTTAAAAGTGATTCTTTTTCTTCAGGTGCATTTACCAAGACCTTGATCATCCAGCTGTTATAGGGGTTTTGATTTACAATTTCAGGTTTTTTTTCAATTTCTGGATTCACGGCAACGATTATACCTGTAATTGGCATAAACAAATCGGATACCGTTTTAACAGCTTCTACAGTGCCAAAAACTTCCTCTTTATTGACTATTGAATTTAAAGTAGGTATATCTACATAGACAATATCTCCCAGCTCTTTTTGTGCGAAATCTGTGATACCTATAATGGCATATTTATCATCAAAACTAATCCATTCATGGTCTTTAGTATAAAACAGGTTATCGGGATGTTTCATGATTTAATTGTTGTTAATTGGATTTAATGTCTTCTATATTCGGTGAAATTTTCCTGGAACTTGTAAGCTAAGTTTTCAGCTTTGATACGGTACTCCATTTTATCTGTCCAGGTACTTTCCGGATCTAAAAGTGCTGCTGGAACTCCAGGACAGCTTATGGGCATATCTAATTCAAATATTCTATGTTTTTGGAAAGTAACCTTGTCCAGTTCCCCATTTAAGGCCGCGGTTATCATTGCCCTGGTATATTTCAATTGAATACGATCACCAGTTCCATAACTTCCACCTGTCCATCCGGTATTGATCAACCATACATTTATGGATGTGCTTTTAAGTCTTTCGCCTAACATTGAAGCATAACGAATTGGGTTGAGCGGCAGAAACGGTTTGCCAAAACAAGCTGAAAAGGTAATTTGTGGTTCTGTAATACCGATTTCCGTTCCTGCAACTTTTGAGGTATATCCGGAAATGAAATGATACATGGCCTGGTGAATATTTAGTTTTGAAATTGGTGGCAGTACGCCAAATGCATCCGCTGTCAGGAAAAATATATTTTCTGGCGGTTTACCCAGCGAAGGCTTAACCGTGTTTTCCATAAAATCAATAGGGTAGGCCGCTCTTGTATTTTCGGTTTTAGCCGTATTCGTATAATCGACTTCTATACTGTCGGGGTAAAAACTAATATTCTCTAGTAAAGTGCCGGATTTGATTGCATTGAATATCTGAGGTTCCTTTTCCTGGCTTAAATTGACACATTTTGCATAACATCCCCCTTCCAGGTTAAAGACGGAATTGGCATCCCATCCATGTTCATCATCTCCAATTAATTTCCTGGCTGGGTCTGCAGATAGTGTTGTTTTTCCTGTCCCTGATAAGCCAAAGAAAATGGCGGTATCTCCACGTTCTCCTATATTTGCACTGCAATGCATGGGCAAAACATTTTTCTCTTGTGGCAAGCTATAATTCAAGACCGTAAATACTGCCTTTTTGATTTCCCCAGTATAAGCCGTTCCACCAATGAGAATTATTTTTTTTGTAAAATTGATGATCGTGAAATTTTCTGATGACGGGCCATCTTCTTTAATATCGGCGGTGAAGCCTGGAGCAGAGAGAATGAGCCAGTCTTCTTTGAAGTTAACCAATTCCTCAGCCTCTGGTCTTAAAAAAAGATTATGTGCAAAAATACCCTGCCATGCATACTCAGTAACCAGTCTGATGTTCATTTTGTATTTTTCAGCCGCACAGGCAGATACATCTTTGACATAAAGGTCTTGGTTTGATAAATAAGCTGTTATTTTTAAGTATAGACGGTCAAAAGATGTGATTGAAAGTTTATGATTTACTTCTCCCCACCAAATCGTTCTTTCAGTCAGACTATCCACTACAATATACTTGTCTTTTGGTGATCGTCCTGTAAACTGACCAGTATTACAGGCAAGGGCGCCAGATTTAGTCAGTACTCCTTGTTTTGCCAGAACGGCATCCTTAATTAATTCAGAGACTGAAAGATTCCAGTGGATAGGTTTACTGTTTTTAATGCCCGTATATTCTAATGATGAAGCTGTCATAAACTGATTTTTATACTGTTCGATTTGATTAGGACAGCTGGTATTTGTGGTCATATTTTCCTGCGGCCAGACTATTTTTGATTTCCTTAAAGATTTCAATGGTCCGTTCCACTTCCTGAATGGTATGAATAGCAGTTGGTATAAGTCTTAGCATGATCACTCCCTTTGGAACTACCGGATACACCACTAATGAACAGAATATATCATGGGTTTCTCTTAAGTCTCTCACCAATGACGTTGCCTGTTCCAGTGTACCTTCCAAATAAACAGGTGTAACAGGAGATTCTGTGTTTCCAATGTCTAATCCGGCCTCTTTTAAGCCTTTTTGAAGCAGATGGGTTATCTCCCAAAGCTTACTTCTCAATTCCGGTTTGTTCTTAATCAGGCTAAGACGCTGGTGTAGTCCATATACTAAGGGCATAGGTAATGCCTTAGCATAGATTTGTGAGCGCATATTATATTTCAGATATTGTATAATTTCCTTCTTTCCTGAAACAAATGCACCTATAGCAGCAAAAGACTTAGCAAAGGTTGCAAAATAAAGATCGATATCGTCTTGTGCGCCCTGTGCTTCTCCGGTACCAGCACCTGTAAATCCCATAACACCAATGCCATGGGCATCATCAACTAGAAAAGTAAAATCATATTTTTGTTTAAATGCACTGATTTCTTTTAGCTTTCCGGTATCTCCCCGCATACCAAATACACCCTCAGTAATGACAAGAATTCCTCCATTACTCACTTGGGTAAGTTTCTGGGCTCTGATTAATTGCTTTTCAAAATCTTCAATGTCATTGTGCTTGTAGACAAAGCGTTTGCCGATATGTAGTCTTAAACCATCTATAATACAGGCATGTGACTCAGAATCATATACAACTACATCATGACGGTCAAGAAGACTGTCAATAATGGATAACATGCCTTGATAGCCGTAATTCAGTAGAAAAGTATCCTCTTTATTGACGAATGCTGAAAGTTTCTCTTCCAGAAGTTCGTGCAGAATGGTATTTCCAGTCATCATTCTTGCCCCCATGGGATAGGCCAGACCATATTGTCTTGCACCCTCTTCATCGGCTCTTCGTACTTCAGTACAATTTGCCAGACCCAGATAATTATTCAGACTCCAAACCAATTTTTGCTTTCCGTTAAAGAACATTTGATTCCCTAGCTCGCCCTCCAATTTTGGATAAGAGAAATATCCATGAGCATAGTGTGCATGCATGCCTAATGGCCCTAATTTTAATAAGTTCTTTTCTAATAAATTCATTGCTAATTAACCCCCAGTCTTGGTTCATCTACAAATCTATCAGGTAGATCACCTCATTTTACTGCAAGAAATCATTGCCAAATGTGATAATTATCAGTTTTCAGGAAATAGTAGCCTGAGATGTTTTAAGCTATCTTCATTATGTTTAGCTTGCCAACCAGATAGTAGCATCTTTTAGCATTAATAACAGCCATGTTAAGACACTTAGGGGCGAAGCGCACGCCTGAACATAATCTCAGATTAGCAACTTTACTTGGACTAACTGCGGGCTTTGTAAATGCAGCAGGTTTTTTAGGATTCTCAGTATTAACTACCAATGTCACTGGTCATGCTGCCTTATTTGCAGAAAGGATTGCTTTGCAGGATTGGAAGACAGCCCAGGTTATTGCATTGTGGATGTTTCTTTTTTTAGCAGGTGCTTTTATTTCAAGTTTAATACTTTCATTTACCGGACATAATCAACGTTATTCTTATTCTATTCCCATTTTTATTGAAATAACTATCCTACTTTTTGCAGGGTTATATGGCGTACATTATGATGGAACTTTAGTTTCTAAAGAGATTTTTGCAGGAAGCTTACTTTTTGCAATGGGTTTGCAGAATTCTCTGGTCTCCATGATTTCTGGCTCTGTGGTACGAACAACACATCTTACCGGTACTTTTACAGATCTTGGAATTGAGCTGGCGCAACTTTTTAGTAAAGAAAAGCGTACTCAGGCACTTCGGGCTAAAATTAAACTCAGACTGGTTATTATCTTCTTTTTTATGACAGGAGCTATTGCCGGTGCTTATTTCTATACTCATTTTGGATTCAAAGCTTTTTTTGTACCTATAGGCATTTTGATTTATGCATTACTCTATGATATATTCAGAATAAAGGCCATGCGGTATTATCAAAAAACTACCATAGCTGTGAAACGGGTTATTAAATCTTAAAAAAAAGTGATTATTATCAACTTTCAAGCTGATATGTTTCTATAAAACGTAGACTGATTAGTGGTAATTTTACTTTATGAGATCATTAGAGCTCTTTGTTGAATTTACATGTCTATGCATAAAAAGAAAGCCCCTTCAGAAGAACTTTCATTCTGGGCTAAGTATAAGGATTTTGCAATTACAGAGATTTTACTATACGTAATTATGGTTGCTGGAATTTTTCTTGGACTACTAATTTTAATGTAAGATTTCCAATTGTATATCTATTCAATGTTCAGTCCATTTTTATCTGTCCTTATAAAGGGATTAAATATTATCTCATGAAATCCAGTTTGTTACCGTTAGATTACTATCACAATGATACTATTTTTGACAGCTTTTTCCCCGATAGAATAAGAAAGATTTCAAGAATACACTGGACTCCATTGGGGATTGCAAAGAAGGCTGCTTCTTTTTTAGCACCAGCACCAGGATCTAAAATTCTGGATATTGGAAGTGGAGTTGGAAAGTTTTGTATTGCGGCGGCGCATTTTTTTCCTGAATCTGAATTCCACGGTGTGGAACAAAGAAAAGATCTATTTGACCTTGCCATAAAAGCACAACAAAGAAGTGAGGTTAGTAATGTGCTTTTTATTCATGGCAATTTCACTCAGTTGAATCTCGATACTTATGATGGTATCTATTTCTATAATGCCTTTGCCGAGAATTTAATTAATGTTGCCCGGATTGATGATTCTGTTGATTATTCTACGGGTCTATATACCTATTACGCTAATTATCTAGGTAATGCACTAGTTAATAAATCCAGAGGAACACGATTGGTCACTTATCATGGATATGAACATGAAATTCCTAAGGGTTATGAAATGGTGGAGCAGGACGAAGCAAAGCCTCTTAAAATGTGGCTCAGAAAATAAAAGAATATCAAAAATGACTTTAGAAAATCACATCACATCTGTACTGGATCAGATAGGTACAGCAAAAGATTATCCACAGGTGGAAACAATTATTGTGAACTCAGTAGATCAGCTGAAAGACAAAAAATATATTGTGCAGGAATACGTGGATGAATTAGAGAAGAAAATAGAAAACCTATCTCCTATAGATTTAAACAGCACTCAGTTCAGTTGTTTTAGATATGCACTGATCTACTTACATAATTACGTAGTTTTCCGGAAAAAATAACCTTTCTATAGGTTTCAATAAACCGTATCCTTTTTAATAAACTGTATCTTTACTGAATGAGCTTATCAGGAATATTTCCAATTGATAAATGGAATTTTACCACTCAATCTATTTTGTCAATCCTTTCTGACGAGGAGTATGACATTTTGATCGCCAGACAAGGAGAACAGAAATATTTAAAGGGAGAGATTATTTTCAGAGAGGGAGTTGTCCCGTCGGGTATATTCTATATTCACCATGGCATGGTCAAGAAATATAAAGTTGACCAGACAGGTAAGGAACAAATCATTTATGTAGCTAATAAAGGGGAATTGATAGGCTATCATGCCGTTTTATCTGAAGAACGTTATCCAGATTTTGCAGCGGCTTTAGAAACAAGCACAATTAGTTTTATTCCTAAAGACGATTTTCTATCCGTTTTGAGTAAATCCCCCTTATTAGCTAATCGGTTATTGAAAACACTGAGCCATGAATACGCTGTACTTGCAAATAATATATCAGTTTTTGCGCAGCGTACGGCTGTAGAAAGGTTAGCCATAGCGCTGATTGTCATTCGAGAAAAATTTAAAATAGAAACAGAAGAGGGACGGGAAATCATTATTGATATCTCCAGGAGTGATTTAGCCAATATTGCTGGCATAGCGAAAGAAAACGTAATCAGACTATTAAAAGAGTTTAAATCGGAAGAAATCATTACTACAGAAGGCCGCAAAATATGGGTCAGGAATATAGAAAAACTTGTTGCCAGGTCTAACTATAAATAATGCTCCATTTTCCTGCTAATTTTGTAATCCCACCAGCCAAAAAGGAATCGTGGTTCTTTTTTCAAAACCCAGAAATTCGTAAAGACGGATAGCTCTCGTGTTCGTATCTACTACATGTAGAAATGGAACCTCATCTCTTTGCCGTATTTCATTACATAATTGAGTGATCAGATATTGGGCTAAGCCTTTACCAGTAAAAGCCGGATCTGTACAAACAGCACTGATTTCTGTGTATCCAGTCATTTTAAGTCTTTCGCCTGCCATGGCTATTAGTTTGCCATTTACTCTTATTCCATAGTAATTACCTAATGAAGGAGTGCCTCTTTCAAAATATCCAGGTTGAATACCATTGATAAATTCAACCATCTCGTCTGCATTTTCAGGTTGCAGCTGAACTATATCATAATCCTCTTTTTTGATGAAATTTATAGGCTGATGGCAGATCATTTGAAGACATTCCAGTTTTGAAAATACGGACCAGTTCGTAGGGATTGCAGGGAGTTTTCCAACTATAAACGCTTTTTCATTGGTTCCCATCTGGCTTTCGATTTTGGTTAAAGGAGATTCATCGGAATGCTCAAAAGCCATGAAAGGTAGAATATCAGCAGGGTAGCGCAGCATGGTTTGTTCGCCGAGAGCGAATTTGTTATGTGTACTGTTTAGTGCATGCCATATTGGATTATCTAATTGATAGTTAGTCTTCATTTAATAGGTTTTAGGCTGTAATGAGTTGATTGGTAATTACTGGAATTCTTAGTTAGTTGAATTTCTGATATCTTTTGTAATAAGATGTCTCTTCTAAGGTTTGCTCAATAGCTGACATAGTTTGTAATAAGGGGTGCAATTCAGCGAATAACTCTTGGTTTAAAGCCTGAATTTTATCCCACACCTTTTCGAATTCTGGGAGGCATTTTTTACCCTTATTGGAAAGTTGTAACATCCTTTTTCTGCTATCATCTGTAGAACGCACCGATTCGATATAACCTTTTTTTTCTAAGCCCTTTGCCAAATGGATGATAGCAGGGTGTGTAACGCTCAGTTCCTGTGCAATATCTACGATGCCAATTTGTTTTCTTCTGCTTATAATATAGAATAGAGTGAAATATTTAATCTCGAATTGCAATTCGTGATCTGCATAAATCCGGGCAGTATCGCTAGATAAATTATCATATAGTCTGCGCATTCTAGAGCCAATTGCCAAGACACCAAGCTCATCAATAATGTTAGCTTTCATTTATGTAAGTGTTAACGTAAATATTTACCAAGTATAAAGATTATATTCTTATTTCAAAATAAATATTTAGAATTTTGGAGGGAGGTGAGGGGTTAGTAAAGGAGAAATATAGTTGGTGCGTAGCGCAATATTTTACAAGACCAGGAAGTTCAAGCAGGTTAAATTTGAGGTATACAAAATCATAAATCTATGCCATTTGTCAATATATATTTGCCAGCGAATTTTACAGCAGAAGTTAAAAAAGAGATCTCTCTTTCTGTACATCACAGTTTAATGGAGAATTTCGGTATTCCCGAAAACGATTATTTCCAGGTAATTCATGCAATGGACCTGGAACACCTGATTTTTCCTGAGCGTTATCTCGATATACCGCATACCGCAGATCTGATTTATATTCACATTACCTGTGGAACAGGGAGGACCATGGAAATGAAAAAGGAATTGTATGCGTCAATTGCACAAAAGATTAATGAGCGTACAAAGATCAGTACGAATGATGTGATTATTATTTTAAATGAGATTTCCTGGGAAAACTGGTCTTTCGGTGAGGGAATAGCACAAAGGGTTAGTTAAGTAAAACAGAATCTTCCTGTTCGGGGCAAAATATGATTTCGCAATTACAGCGTGTCTGGTTTTAATTTGATAAATTGAATTACTGAATCTACTATAATGATCAATAGCTGGAAAAATTCTTGTTTAGATAGTATCAATTATACTAGTGGTGAGAATTTCAAGCACAGTTTTCCTGATCATTTTCATGAAGAATATACAATTGGTGTGGCTGTTAAAGGGATACAGCGATTTGACTTAATGGAGAAGAGTTTTTTTGTAGAACCGCTTTCTGTTTTTCTAATCAGGCCCGGTCAGCTACATGCACATTATCCTATAGCAGATCTGGGCTGGAGTTTTAAAAGTATTTATCTCAGCCCTGATTTGATGACCTATCTGCTTCAGCATGCTGGTATTCAGGAGCGTCATTCTTTTAATCCGATTATTCAGGATCAATCTTTAGCTCAGGAGTTTTTAAAGCTTCATGAACAGAAAACAGCTCCCAAAGAAAAAGAGTTTGGTGCATTTTTAGTGAATTTATATCAACGTTTGGCCGTCAGTGATGATGAGCCGTCAACGGTTCTTGTACCCAACAAGATCATCGATATTACTACTTATTTATCCGAACAATTGAACCATAAGCTTAATCTTGATCAGCTTTCGGTAAGGTTCCAGGTTGATAAGTTTCAGCTTATCAGACAGTTTAAAAAGCATAAAGGGGTAACACCAAATACTTATTTAACTATTCTGAGAATTGAAAAGGCAAGAAAGCTAATGAATCTTCATTATCCGATTGTAGAAGCTGCGCTGGAAGCCGGTTTTTATGATCAGAGCCATTTCCATCATAGTTTTCTGCACTATACTGGTGTAACACCAGGTAGTTTTATTAAAGCTATTTGATTCCCTTCAAAAAACGCTGCCATTTAAACATAATTATGATACCATTTAATTCTTGTCTATCTTACAAAGGAATTATAATTACTTTATGATTAATATAACTGGTTATAATTGAAATTTTAAAGCAGAATCCTCAAACAAACTTAATTTTATTAGTTCCTCTGTTCAATGACATCTTCCAGCTGTAAGTATTATATCTTATTATTTTTATCTCTTTCCATAGTTTATCAGCCTGTTTTTTCTCAAAATACTGTAAAGATTAAAGGAATTGTTGAATCTGCTGTACATAAGCCCGTTGACGGTGCTACTATCCTGTTAAGGAATGATCAAGAGGTAATCAGTCAAACAGTAAGCAATCTGAATGGAACATTTTCAATGACAGCTAGTCCGGGGAAATATAGATTGATTGTCACTTGTCTTGGCAGCCTTTCCTATAAATCTGAAGTCATAGATTTTTTCGCAGATAAAGATTTAGGGAGTATTCCTATCAAGACTGCAAATATTGACCTAAGAGAGGTACTGGTAAAAGGAACAAGGAAAAAAACGCTTATACAGGTAGAGGGGCGCAAACTGGTATACAATATAGAGAATAGTGTTACGGCTCAGGGATCGAACGTTCTGGAAGCGCTTAAAAAAACGCCTGGCGTCATGGTCAGTCAGGATAACGTAATTAGCTTAAACGGCGTCAATGGTACGCTGGTGATGATTAATGGAAGGCAGACCTATTTGCAGGCAAGTGAATTGGGACAGCTACTTAAATCCATGTCAGCCTCGGATATAAAATCTATAGAAATCATCAAAAATCCTTCTGCTGAATATGATGCCGCTGGTTCTGGTGGAATTATCAATCTTGTGCTGCAAAAGCTTGAAGGTGATGGGTTTAACGGAAGCATCAATAACGGAGTGGCGTATGGCCGGACTTTAAAACAAAATACAAATCTGAATCTAAACCTGCGCAGTGGTAAGCTTAACCTTTTTGGCGGTTACAATCATAATTTCGGGAGTTTTGCCATGGATTATGACAATAATCGTATCACCAACGGAAAAATCTATTTAAATCCGAATAGTGATATCGATAAACGTTATCGTATGGGGGCAACTTTAGGGGCAGATTACAATATTGATACCACACAGACTATTGGGATAGTGTTTAATGGAAGCTTATTCAATGGTCCGGGAACAATAATTCCGGTAACCAATATTTACGATCAGGAATCAGGCAAGCTTTTACAGGTACTTAAAAGTCAAAGCAGCTATTATCATCAGCTAGCTAACCGCTATAATTCAAATGTGAATTACCGTTATAAAGATGGTTCAGGTCATACTTTGAGTCTGGATGCAGATTATGGCTTCTTTGATAGTAAATCAAAGAATTTGAATACTAATACTTTTTATTCGCCCGAAGGGGAATTCCAGTCTGCTAACAATTTCCGTGTAGTAAACAGTAAAGATATTAAGTTGTATGCGTTTAAAGCTGATTATGGTTTAAAGTTAGGGCGTGGACAGATCAATATAGGAGCCAAATATTCCAGCGTATCTGCTAATAATATTTTTAATCAATATAAAGTCATCGGGGATGCAGATGTATTAGATGGAGATGTTTCCAATACATTCGCTTACAAAGAACAAATTGCAGCAGGTTATTTGAAATATGAAGGAGCAATCAGTAGTAAACTCAGTTTTGATGCAGGTTTGAGAGCAGAAAATACTAGTTCTGATGGTCTATTATTACCATTACCTGGCAGCAGTCAGGAACCTGTTACCATAAAAAGAAACTATTTGAATCTGTTTCCTACGGCAAGTCTTACTTACAAGACGGAAAAATCGGGTACTTATAACCTTAGTTTTTCTCGTCGTATTGACCGGCCAGCATATAATGATCTGAATCCTTTTTTATCTCCGGTAGATGAGTTGTCTTACTGGAAAGGGAATCCATTTCTGCAACCTCAATATGCCAATTCAATTGCCTTGCAGTATAGTTATAAAAATACTATTGCATCTTTTGGGTATATACATACAACAGACCTGACTGGTGGTGTTAGTGAAGTGGCCGACGGGAATAGAATTATCATGGTACCTTTAAATATTGGATCGCAAAACAATTACAATCTGAATGTTACCCAGCAGGTTAAAGTAAACAACTGGTGGAATATGAGCGTTACATTGATTGGATATTACCTGGAGAATAAAGTTGGTACGGTGCAATATGGCTATTATAACCCCACACGGCTGGCTGGAGCATTAAGTACACAGCAAACTTTCAAACTGCCTTATCAGATTGCGGGGGAAATTGCAGGAGTTTTTAATTCGAAATCTTTATCAGGGTTAAATACTTATGTCAGGAGCAGTTCGCAGATCGATCTTGGTTTGCAGAAGAATGTGATGGGAGATAAGGGGACTTTGCGTCTTGCTGTTACGGATATTTATAATGGGAATAGGTATAATACAGACAGTAAACTGAATGGTTTGATTCTGCATACCACTTATCGCGGGGAATACAGGCAGGTGAAATTGAATTTTACATACCGGTTTGGAAATAGCAAGGTTAAAGCAAAAGATAGTCGTGAATCAGGATTGCAAAATGAAAATCAAAGATTATGATCTTAATGGTGGATTCCAACTTCGTAAATAATAAAAAAAACCTATAGGACTTTTGAAAATTTATACTGTCTTATAACTAAATACGTTATCTTGTATAATATTTGTTACATAGAAAAATATCCTAATAGTTCCATATTAATGAGAAAATTGATCACGCTGAACAAAGACATTCCAAAAAAGACAATATTCCTATTTGGTTTAGTGTGCTACATTGTCCTAATCAACGATTACTTATATCTTAATCTCAGCTGAATGAAATTCCCGGAAGAAGAAATTCGGGGTGGCTCATTGTGCGCTAAAACCACTAATGTAAAACACAATTAATCCTTAAATAATAATAAAACCGTTATGAAAACAATTTCAAAAATTCAATCAATTTTAAAAGGTACAATGTTTACTGCTGCTGTTTGCGGTTTAATGTCTGTTGGTATGGTTGCAAATGCGCAAACTAAGCCAGCTAAGAAAGACTCGGTTAAAAAAATGGCTGCTGCAAAACCAGCTAAAGCTGTTGTTAAAGATTCAAAAATGGCTGCTCCAGCTGCTCCTGCAACAAAAACTGTAGCTCCTGCTAAGAAACACTAATCACACCATGATTATGAGCTAAATGGGCTTGCTGATAGAGATATCAGCGGCCCATTTTTTTTGCAAAAAAATGGAGGGTTGACTGGGCTAGTTTTTAGCCAAATATTTATTGAAAGAACCGATATGAATCAGGGCGATTAATAATGTTAGTTTCTGATGATGTACTTATTTAGAATATACATTGTAACTGGTCTTAGCCTTTTCTCATTATAGATGGGGTGAAAACCATCTGATGTATAAAATTCCAGTCCGTCATCTGTTTTTACGTACCAAACTTTACCCAAACAGTTTTTTGTAAGCGTATCAGGATGAGTAATCTTTTTTAGGTGAGCTACTTTTGTTGTATCCAAGGCAATTACAGAGGTGTCGCCAACTTTTTGATTACAAGAAATGGGTTGATAGTGATCACCTGTCCAATACATGCATTCCTGATTCTTATTACTCATAAATAGATACGCCCCACTACTTGCTGTTACTATTACCATAAAAGAAAAAATAGCATTCTTGATTTTTGACCTTGATATTGTTTTTTTTGACCAGTTAATTTGCCCAGAGGCAGGTTGAAGTTTCCATGCAATGGTCTCGACTTTTTCGATCTCATCATTTAGTCTTTCTTCTTCTCCAGGTAATCTATTTACAAAACTATCCTTTTCATCATTTTGTGTAATTGGAGAAATTCCATTAATATCATCTTCAATCTTCTCAGGATTATCAAAACTTTCCACTGTGCTCTCACTTTTTACATCTTCTTTATAGTTATATCCAAATTGATAAGGTCTTGGTTCAAAATCTATCAGCCAGGCAAGTAGTTCAATGTTTTTTTCTTCAGGATCGGTCGTTTTTCCATTTAGAAAGTTTATTAAGGGCCTGAATTTATCAATATCAAAAGCTTTAATGTTTTGACCATAATCGGTAGCATTATCTATTGAGCCAAAGAATGACCTGAATATCTTTTCGTCCTTCTTTAAACGTCTTTCTCCGTAAACATTAAGACACTCAGTTTTCAGTTTCCCTGGACTTGGTCGTAATAAATTGATAGAAATAGCGTTGGCCTTTCTCTTCTTTTGATAAGCAAGGATTACTTTTTCTTTATAGTCATCAAACATTTTCCAAAAATATTAAATAAAGTTAAACGGAATTTACGGAATCCCTCAATCATTTCCGGAATTCTATCGGAATCATCGGAATTATCGGAATGGTTTGATAATTAGCGATTTAGCTCCTTGTACATTTGTCTCAGAAATCAATTAAAGCTTCGATTAGCTGTCGCAGTAAATGTACAAAACTGATTTCATAATGAGATGAAAGAGCGGGAGCTAGTATCCGGTTTGGGAAGCAGTTATTAGCTCCCGCAATTGATTCTCACCACTTCCCAAAAATTTAAGAAGCGCTTCTTATTTCAGTTGTAGCTCTCCTTGCGATCGGTTTCGCAAGGAACTACAGAGTATTTCACTTTTAAATTTTTGAACAATGGTTGAATTAATGATTGCTTTTTTATTGGGATTAGCATGCCCAGGATATACTACTAATAACAGTACTAATAACAGTACTAATGATAGTACTCATGATAATGTAAAAATGATGGGAGAACAACCTGTTGATACAGGTGGAGAAGGCACACACATTCCGCCAAAATTTCCATAGCTCAAAAATTAAGGCAGTTTTTACTGCCTTAATTTTTTTATATTTGAGCAAATAATTTATCATCCTTGAAAAAAACGCTCCTCCTCTTAGTTTTTGTTTTCGGCATTTTTGCCTGTAATAAAAAACATGACACCAAGATTTTTAGTAAAGATATTAATTATGATATAGCTGAATCATTTGTTGATAAAAACAATGATTCAGCTTTTTATTATTTTAATAAGGTTGTCATAAATTCTAAAGATAGCCTAAAAGTCGCCATGGCCTATAACTATATGTCGGCATTACAATCCGATGCCGGCGATTATTTTGGAGGCCAGGAGAGTTTAATGATATCGCTAAACTTCTTAGATGGGGAAAAGGGTAAAGACCTTAGCTGTTTATCCTCAAATTATAATGAACTTGGACTAACTAGTGTTATTTTAAAAAAGTATGATATTGCGATTGATTATTATGATAAGTCGATAAATTATTATGATAAGGCAATGAATTATTATAATAAGGTATTTAAGCGTCCCAATAACAATGACATTAAATTACAGATTCTGAATAATAAAGCATTGGCATATCAAAAAGAGAAAAGATACATACAGGCTCTTAAAATTTTCAATGAAGTTATTCCCAAAATTAATAAGGATCAAAAACAATACGCAAGAGTGCTATCCAATATTGCTAAGACAAAATGGCTTCAAAATCCGAACTATAATGCGGCTCCTGATCTTTTAAGAGCACTAAGTATTCGTGAAAAAGAAAACGATGTCTGGGGACAAAATGCCAGTTTTGCTCATCTTGCTGATTATTACGCTCAAACACAACCAGATTCCGCACTGATTTATGCTGGTAAAATGTATCTGGTGGCAAAAAAAATAAAAAATCCTGATGATCAAATTGAAGCGCTGAAAAAACTGATAGGGCTTAGCCCACCCAAAGAGACGAAACAGTATTTTATAACTTATCGGAAATTGGATGATAGTTTACAAACTGCACGTAATGCCGCCAAGAATCAATTCGCAGTCGTCCGCTATGAAGCGGAGAAAAATAAAGCGGATAATCTAAAGCTTCAGAAAGACAATACTGAGAAAAAGTACCAGATCATTAAACAAAGAGTATTACTGGTTTTTACATTTTTACTGATTCTTACGGGATCTGTTGCAAGTATTCTTTGGTATAGGAGAAGGAAACAGAAGTTGCAACTAGAAGCTAAAAATACTATTCGTGAAAATCAATTGAAAACATCAAAAAAAGTACACGATGTGGTAGCGAATGGATTATACCGGGTAATGGCGGAGATTGAAAATCAGGATAGTTTAGACAGAGATCGAATACTGGATAAATTAGAAGATATGTATGAAAAATCCCGTGATATATCTTATGAAGAACTACAATTTACAGATCAAAACTTTCAAGAAAAAATATCAGATCTATTGAAATCTTTTGCTACTGAAACTACTAAGGTCTTGGTTTACATGGGAAATACTGTGGATTCATGGAGAAAAGTGAATGTGGAAGCAAAGTATGAGATCGAGCATGTTCTCCAAGAACTCATGGTAAACATGAAAAAGCACAGTAAGGCAAATAATGTGGCTGTTAGATTTGAGCAAAAGAATAATTGTATTAATATTTATTACGCTGATAATGGAGTTGGTATAGCAGAAGAAACGCAATTTAAGAATGGACTTAACAATACGGGAAACCGTATAAAAAACATCCATGGGGAAATTATCTTTGACACAAAAGCTGAAAAAGGGTTGAAAATTAAAATTTCCTTTCCTATTTCTTAAAACGATAGATGATGTTCAAAAAAGTATTAATTGCCGAAGACCACGAAAGTGCCAATATTTCTGTACAAAAAACATTAGCAGATCTTGGAATACCACCTGCCGATTATGTATTTTATTGCGATGATGCTTTAACTCGTATACAGAAGGCACTAAAAAATGATGATCCATATGATCTGCTCATTACTGATCTTTCTTTCGAGGAAGACCACCAGCAACAGAAAATATCAGCGGGTACTGAACTTATAAAAGCGGCGAAAAATATGCAATCTGATTTGAAAACTATTGTTTTCTCCGCAGAAAATAAGCAAGTAGTTATTGCTGCTCTTTTTAAAGAGTTGGGAATCAATGGGTATGTACGTAAAGCACGTAATGATGCTAAAGAACTTAAAAAAGCTATAGATTGTGTTTATAAAAACAAAACTTATACTTCTGTGGATTTAAGGCAGGCTATAAAAGACAAAAATTCTTACGAGTTAACAGATTACGACATCACTATTATCTCCTTGCTCTCTAAAGGAATAATTCAAAAGGAGATTCCAATTTATTTACAGAAAAATAATATTAAACCGTCTGGTTTAAGTAGTGTTGAAAAACGTTTTAATCTCATGAGAGAGGTATTGGAATTCTCCAATAATGAACAACTAATTGCTTATTGTAAAGATATGGGCATTATTTAATTCTTCTGTTTAGGAATTACAGGTGTGTTTTTGTGAAAAATAGCTAACTGATATCAGTTGGCTATTTTTTTATAAAATATTTTTGGTTTGCTGTTTTTTCAATCCTAAGTCCAAGTTGAAATTTTCGACAACAAATTATTGTTTTACAGATGGCCGTAAGGAAGTCGTTTGTGGTTATAATATTCTTGAGAAGCTTAACAAAAAAATAGCAGTGAAAAATATTATGTGCTTACCCTGTGGCTATGCAATATGTTTAATAAGCAGTCATAGAAGATACCCATTTGGGGATATTTACTTTCTCAAATAATTTATCGGCTTACGGTTTCCCGTAAGGAAAGCCCCCCGGGCCTGTATACTTTTGATGTGTTGAATAATTAAAAGATACTCACTCAAAATAAGGTTATCATGGAATATAAAGTAGTACCATTCACAGCAACTCTAAACCAACGGAAGGAAACGATAAGCGCTGTTGCCGAACAGTTAGAAAGCTTAATTGCGCAATTCAATCATCAAGGTTGGGAATATGTCAGATTAGAAAGTGTATCCACATATGTCCAACCAGTTTCAGGATGTTTTGGAGGGGGAAAACCAGGGCATCTAGCAGCATATCAGATGGTTGTTTTCAGTAGGGGTTAATCATGGAAATTCTACTCCTTCTGGTGATTAGGTCTTACTGGGCTATTTTTCCTGAAAGCAAAAGACGCCAATGTATATTCAGAACCAGTTGCTCTCAACATGTGTATCAAACATCAAAAAAAGAGGGGCTTCAAAAAGGCCTAGTAGCACTGAGATATAGGTTCCAAAATTGCAGGAATGGCTTTCACATTTTTGAGAACCCCATAGACGGATGTAAAACCATGATACTACAAAACGGCCAGGTTCTTAAAGAAGACGAAATTTCAGAGAGGTTTATCAAAAGATATTAAAAATAGACTAACAGTTATAATGTCCAAATAACTATATACTGATGAAAATAATTTTACTGTTGGTTTCCCTTCTTTTTAATAATGTCATTCACAAAAACTCAAGAACGGTATATGTCTGTGGTAGTAGTAAAACCAAAAAATACCATTATAAGTCGAATTGCCGGGGCTTGAG
Organism: Pedobacter sp. PAMC26386; assembly: GCA_014302835.1. Taxonomy (GTDB): domain Bacteria; phylum Bacteroidota; class Bacteroidia; order Sphingobacteriales; family Sphingobacteriaceae; genus Pedobacter. Next base: position 2,423,598 of record CP060294.1, on the reverse strand, counting down.
TAATTGTCAGTATAGGATTCTGACAACAACTTTAGTGAAAGCGAAAAGTAAAGGAAGGACTTTATGTGGCTGGGAGAAATAAAATACTAAATAAAAAACTCAATGGATTTTAAAGATCAGATTGCGCAGCTAGCCTCTCGTGTAGAGAAGATGTTGCCACAAATACAAACAGAAGAAGCTACTAAAAATGCTTTGGTTATGCCTTTCATTCAAATTATGGGATATGATGTCTTTAATCCATTTGAAGTGAATCCTGAATACATTGCTGATTTGGGGATTAAAAAAGGGGAGAAGGTTGATTATGCAATTATGAAAGATGGGGAGCCAACTATACTAATCGAGTGCAAGCATCATCTGGAAAATTTAGATCCTCACAATTCTCAGTTGTTTAGGTACTTCCATACGACTAAGGCTAAGTTTGGTTTACTGACTAATGGGTTGGTATATCGCTTTTATACAGATCTGGTTGAAAAGAATAAAATGGATAGTACTCCATTTTTTGAATTCAAACTAGCCGAAATTAAGGATGCAGAAATAGCGGAGTTGAAAAAATTCCATAAGTCATATTTTGATGTAGAGAATATTACAAACACTGCAAGTGAATTGAAATATTTGAACGAACTGAAAAGCCTGCTCCATAAAGAGGTTGCTGATCCTTCAGATGGTTTTATCACCTTTTTCACCAAACAGGTATATCCTAAGGTAATCACAGCTAAGGTTAAAGAACAATTTGCACCTATTATTAAACGCTCTTTTAATCAGTTAATCAGTGATGCAATTAGCGAGCGTTTAAAATCTGCTCTTAACCAGGAAAAAGACAAAGATGCAGCAGAGGCTGCTAAAATAGAAGAGGTTATAGGTGTTGAGCCAGAATCTGGAATAGTAACAACTGAAGAGGAGATTGAAGGATTTTTCGTTGTTAAATCCATTCTTAGAGAAACTATCGATTCTAAAAGGATTACTTACAGGGATGCACTTTCCTATTTTGCAATTCTATTGGATGATAACAATCGTAAGACAATTTGCAGGCTATATCTGAACACCAAAAAATATTTAGCAGTTCTTGATGAGAATAAGAAGGAAATCAAATATGAAATACAATCTCTTGATGATTTATATAAGCATGCAAATATTTTGAATGAGGTTGTTGTGAGATTAGAAAGTACCAAAGTCAAAGTGATCCAAACCGATCAACAGTTAAATAATAGCTATTAAAATTATAAATTATGAAAATAGGTAAGACTCTGAGTTTTTTCAGAGGCACAGGAGTATTTGGACTATTAATAATCGCAGCTGCTTGCGGAGGAAGTAATTCTGGAGTATCAGAAGATCCATTCGCAACTATAAAATTTAACCCTTATGATCAGGAATTGGGTAAGCGCATAGAAGCCTATAATAATATTATTGCTCCAAATAATGCCAATTCAAAAAGTGGTAATCCTGCCTTATATATAGATTTTTCGTCTGGTATTAATAAAGCATTTGCTGATCCAGGTATTAAAGGAATGATGACTAACTGTTTCAATACTGTTTTGGCTCAAAAATTTGATGTTTATAAGCTGGGTTCCAATAAAATAACACCTTTAAATATTACAAATACAACTGAACTTGGTCAGCAAGTAAGTGACCCGAAGCAATATGTCGATATCTGGGCTCCAATCCAGTCTGCGGTTGAAAAAATTGTAGAAGATAATAATGATGCACTACTAATTACTGACTTTGAAGAATGGCAAAAAAACATCGAGGTCACTAATACAGCTTTTCTGAAAATACCATTCTCTAAATGGCTAGAGAAAGGAAATACAATCCACTTCTTTATTGCAGACTATAAGGAAGGTACTGTTAATAAACACCTTTATTTCACAGTTTTTAATTGTGGTAATCCAAATGCATCGAGTATGATTTCCAAACTCGAGTCTAAACTGGGACCATTAACAACAAGGTTTGATTTATCTAATAAAGCATATAAACTAAGCACAGAGTATGCTGGTGAGAAGGTAGGAGGAGTGTTTTATGATGCTAGCGGTAAGTCAGATAAAGCTAAAAATGTTCTGGATTTAAAGGATAATTATGTAAATGGACTTAAAAATGGAAATCATTTTGAATTCTATCCTTTAGGCGTAGACTGGAAAACAATAGTTCAGCTTCACACCACCTATTCGAGTCAGAATCAATTTAATGATTTCTTTAGAAAGCTACACATTGATCTAAGTAATGAGGATAGTTATACATATGGCGATTTTGATGTGAAAGTTTCAGATGTCACATCAGATTTTGAAAATTTCTCCAAATCTGCTGAAGCTAAAAAACATAAACCAAAATTGACTAAAGGAGGGAGCGGTGAGGCTAAGTTTGCTGATAATGAGACTGATGTTGTCGCTTTAGACTGTTACAATACTGATGGAAAATTAAAAGAGAAATGGATCTTCAAGCCTGGACCTGGAAATCCTATTAATGAGGTTTTTACATTAAATAAAAATCTGTTTACAAACACCAAAAGCTCAAATAATAAAAATGCAGAATTCGGAGTGTCTTTTCACCCGAATTTCAATCTGAAAAACATTCAAAATCCAGATGGGATAGTTAAGGTAGATATCGTATTAAATACCGCTACGCCTAATCTTGTAAGTACAAAGCTTTCGAAATTTCGGTGGGTTAATGTTAAGCATGTACCTAATATAGCTTTGTTTGAATCTATAAAGAATACTTTACAAGAACTTAAACCTACTAATAAAGTAATCTATTCATACTACATCAAAACTCAACAATAATTAATCGCAACTCATAATAAATTATAAAATGGAATCTACAACAGCTTACATCATCTCAATAATTGCAGCCTTAATCTTTCTTCTATTTGCGGCAATAATTTCAAATGCTATAAAATTTGAAGGGGGCAGTAATCCTAAAGATCCGCAATCGCGGAGGACCTGGTTTTGGATTTTGGCAATTTTGAATCCGGCAGTGGGCTTCTTATTAGGTTATTTTGTTTTCAAGCCTGATGCAAACGTGATGGTCTTAAACAATTATATAAATGCCTTAAGCATAGGAACAGCTATTGGGTTTGTCTTATACATCCTTTTAGGCTTCATATTGAGTAAAGTATTTACTAACGGCAAAATTGGTCACTGGTTTTAATTTCCCAAAAGAATATTTTAATGGATAAATTATTTGTAATCGCAATAGGCGGTACTGGAATGCGCTGTTTAGAATCTTTCACCCACTTGTGTGGTATTGGAATGTTTGATAACCAGGAAATAGAAGTGTTAACGTTAGATACTGATCAGAATAACGGTAATAAGGGTAGAGTTGAAGAACTTATCAATTTATACAACCGAATCAAAACTTCTGGCACAGCTTTAGGCGGCACACCTAATGCAAACACTTTCTTTTCAGCAAAGCTTAATTTACATAGATTCTGGACTAATTATTCTGGTCCTGGAAGAGAGAATTATAAAAACATAAGCAAAATTTCAACGGGTACACCAGAACAGCAAAAGGCTAATAAATTGATCTCCGATTTGTTTCTCGATACAAAGTCTGTACAAGAATTTGCTTTAGAACATGGCTATCGTGCGCAAACACATTTAGGCTCTATGCTAATGTATCATGGTATTGTTGAAGCAGCAAGAAACATTTTAAAAGGATCTGCAGTGCAATCTCAAGAACGGGAACTGGATTCTTTTATGGGTAAACTGGAAAAAGCAGGTGCTGCTTCCAGGGTATTTATTTTCGGATCCGTATTTGGAGGAACTGGGGCATCTTCTATTCCTGTGATACCCAAAGCACTTCAGGATTTTGTAAAGATTCGTTCCAATGGAACTGCAAGTATAGATTTTTCTAAGGCAAAGTTTGGCTCTACTTTACTTACAGAATATTTTACATTTAATAAACCAGATGCTCAACAAAAGTCGAGTAAAGCTAATAGCGTTATTGCAGATTCGTCCTTCTTTCCACTAAATAGTCAGGCTGCGTTACAATTTTACCAAAGTGATCCAACTGTACAGAAATGCTACAAACTACTATATCATATTGGCTGGCCAATAGAAAGTAAAAGGGTTGATGAGAACAATGCCTCAAACAAAACTATAACCGGTGGGAGTGAACAAAAGAATCCATGCCATATCACAGAATTATTATGCGCCTGCGCATCCTATGATTTTTTTACCAGAACTGACGGTTTTGATAGTGCAAAGGCAGACTATTTATATAAGGCAGTAGAATTTAAGGACAATTCATTCAATTTTTCTTTTGATGATTTTATTGGTAAAGAAAATGGGGCTGGTGAAATTTTCGTCAATAAGTTGGGGGCCTTCTTTTCTCTGGCACATATCTCGTTGACTGTTAACGGGGCTGCTTTTGATGATTCTGGTATTAAAGGGTTTATTACCAGATGTGAGAAGCAGAAATTATTTCAATATAGTACCATCACAGACGCAGAATGTAAAGATATCAATGAATACTTCAAGCTGTTTGCGTACACTTTTAAAGATGCGAAGTTTATACCCGGCTGGTTGTACCAGGTAAGAAATTCTGTAGCTCCGGGTAGATTCCTGTTTGACAGCAAAGCATTTCCAGATAATCCAATAGAACTGAAAAAATTAGACGTAGGAACAATCTTCCTTGACGAAAAACATCATTGGTCAAAAGGAGGGGTCTTTGGTAACAGATATGGCACTTTTGTTGAAAAACTGATTGATACCAATCCTAAAGATGAGCAAAAAGTAAACACTACAAAAGAGAAATTCCTCGCTCATATTTTTAATGCACTTACTATTTCACAAAACTTCGATATAAACTAAAGGGACATGTCAGATAAAAGAATAAAAGCACTGGCGATAAAAGTTCACGCTAAAACGGAACCAAATGGGGTTGAATTTGCCTGGGATAAAATCCCTCAATTAGAAGTTTTTACTAAAAACATTTTAATACCGGAAATAGCTGCTGATAAAGATGGAAACTCTTCTGTTAACATAGGGACTATTGTTTCTGGAATACCTTCAGTATTTGCGAGAGCCAATCTGTTTAAAAGCGCACTCGATAATATTCAGGACAAAGATGCGGCAGTCTCAGGGTTAATGCTGTTTTACAAATCTTTGATTAGTGAATGGAAAGGCTTTATTAGTTGTATTGCACTAAACTATAAAGATATAGAGGTTAATAGAATTCACTTAGCATATTCTGATGGGCAACAACTCATCGATACGGCGAATATCTATGAGCCTATTGGTGCATTCGGAAATATGCTGTTTGAGAGGCAACCATTATGGTGTGATCAATCGCTAGCTAATAATGCAGATAAAATACCATTTATTGATGTGATTTCGTTTAAGGGGAGCGTTGTTGGCGGGACCTCGCCCGACAGCTTTTTATTTACCTCTGTAGCTTATCATCTTAAAGACAAACTGCCATTTGTAAATGTACAGAATGGTAAATTTATTGATCCATTAAAATCAGAATTAAATCCACAAGAGCTGTTTACACTATATGGTTATGCTAAACATATTCTTGAAAATATTGAGAAATTCAGATCAAATTATGCTGGCTTAGAAGAGTTAATCAGACCGGAATATGGTAATATGTCTGCTTGCCTTCAAGTTTGGATTGATGAAATGGTTGACTATCAACAAAAGAAATCATATCCAAAACTAGATAATCAAACACCGCCAGAAGTTGGTTCTCTTTTCAATTACCCATTTAGTATTCTATTTAATTATTCTACAGAATTATTTGGCTCAGAAGGTATTATATACAGTGAATCGAAAGAAGGAAGAATAGTTTTTGATCCTAAAGATTTACTGTTGCCAGATACGACAGAGATTGCTCAGATAGATTTTGGTAGAGAGGGAATAGAAACCAGGAACTATCTGAAATCTAAGCCTATTTTATTATTAGCTGCAGAAACTAAGGGTCAGCCAAATAATTATGCTTATTTCACTTTACCATTAACTCCATTGGCTCTAAATGTTTTTGGGGCTACACTGGACGCATTGGTTGGTATATCAGATACTTCAAATGTGAAATCGAGGATCACTGCTATTTATGATCCAAATGATAAGGATGGTGAACGTTTAACTGTCAACCTAAAACTATATACAGAAATGGGGAATGAGATTATTAAAGAGGTAATCTATAAAATAACAGCGGCATCTATCGAAGGAAAGGACATTCTAATGTGGCCTAATTTTATTTCTAAACAATGGAATCGATACTTTCTTTATTCAGAAATCCCACATAATGACGCTAAGTTTCAGGCCACGCCATTTATTGGGAATGTAGATGATGATTTTTTCAGAATAGTGCTCGATGAAAAAGGAGTTCCCTTGTATTTGGCCAGCAATGGCAGAGCCGCTATTATTCCTGAAAAGTATGGAGATATTAAAGCCCAACTGCATATAACTTCAAATAATGCTGTAGCCGATAATAGGTACAAATATGAAATTTACGAAAGTAATAAGCCTTTTAAAGGAGTGAAATTTGCACATGCAGGAGTTGATTGCGGTTTTGGGATTATTCGTTACGATGGGTCAGGCAATACACAATCTTTACCGGTCAATATGTTAAATTCTCCAAGAACATTATCTCCAGCATTTCTAGGAGTTGACTTTGGGAGTACCAACTCTTCAATCGCTTATTTTTCTGACCACAAAAATGAGGTGTGTGAAAGTTTAAAATTGACTAATAAAAGAGTTTCACTGTTATCTACGGACGCTAAAAATAATGACAAACGTCCGGCTATGGAAGATGAGATCTTCTTTTTCCAAAATGATGAAATTCTAACCAACTCTATCAAATCAGTACTAACTATCCATGACTCTAGAAGAATTGTGAATGACAGTAATATTCTGAACGATTCAATAATGGCACAAGCTGTAAAAGGTGGTTTCCCTTGTTTTGAAAAGAACCTGCCCATTGAAAACGCAGAAGATAACCGTTATATTCTAAGTTACACCAGGGTAGGGAGAGCAGAGTTAGTTTACAACATGAAATGGTCTACTCAGCCCATTGATAAGAGTTATAAAACTGCTTATTTAAGCTCATTGTTATTACATGTGTATGCGCAATTATTCATCGAAGGTCATGAGCCGCATACTTTAAAATGGTCTTATCCATCTTCAATGGGGAAAGAGCTGTTGAGCGAATACAGAGGAATATGGGATTCACTTAAAGAGATCTCGCCGATTGTAGGCAACGTTAAATTAAAAACCTACCCTCCTTCAGATCTCTCTGATATTGGCGACACTACTGGCAGTAATACTTGGAGCACACCCGATGCTGATGCAAGTTGGGGTAGTAATAATGTTACTGAGTCTGCTGTACCAGCTTCAGGTTGGGGGGCGGCCGAAACCAACAACAAAGGTTGGGGAAATGAAACTAAGGTTCCAGTGGTTACTGGTGGTTGGGGGAATGATTCTTTAACGAAAACTGTTAATCCAATAAACATAGCCACGGAAACAGCACCAGTCCGGTTTGATTTCAGAAGATTAAGTAATGAAGAGTCACTTTCTGAAGCATGTGCTGTGGCGAATTATTTAGTTAGGCCAAATGGAGGTTATTCCATTAATCCTGGAGAGCTGGTTCTTTGCTTTGATATAGGTGGTAGTACAACTGATATTACTGCATTATGTCAGATGGGGGATGGAAAGGCAATGATTAAGCAAAATTCTATCCGTTTTGCGGCGGAAAGAGTCGCCCAGGCGACTAAATTTTCTCCAAACTTCAAAAATGTCTTGTTGAAGATGTGTGAAAGGAAGAATATCTCCATTCAGGGATTAAATAACGGCAACAATAAGTTTTCTGAAAATACTGCTCCTTATTATTTTGAACAGGTTGTTGATCGGTTGGAAGCTTCAGATTTTGAAACTTTTTATCTTTTGATAGCCGCAGAATGTAAAGAGATGATGAGCATTAATCTTTATGTTACAGGTTTAATTATGTTCTATGCTGGTCAGTTAGCTTATAAATTAAGAAATGAGATTGTAAAATCAGAAGATGCTCCGCCAGTTGTTAAAGCTAATCCTCCTAAAATTAAGATTGCTTTTGCAGGAAAAGGGTCAAGAATATTTGATTGGTTTACAGCAGTAAACCCAAAAGCTGCGGATGATTATTATACACAAATGTTTATCAGGGGAATGGGGGGAGAAGCTGTAGCCAGACAAACAATTATGCCAATTAATACTAATCCCTTAAAAATAATTGATATTAACTCACAACGTGGAATCAATAATGCTGATGTTAAATATGAAGTGTCAAAAGGGTTGGCTATTCCGACTAATATCACGAGTATTTTGGTGCCAACCAATAAACAAGCTATTGAGATACTTGGGGAAGATAATTTCTGTGTAGTTACACCTACTGGTGAGCTTAAATACCTAGAATCAACCAATTCTATCACTCCTGAGATGTTAGAGCATATAGGGAATCACTTTATCTGCCTACCTCCGGAAGGGAAGCCACATTGCCCTAGATTTATGGATTTCGCAGATTTATTCTATAAAGTTTCATCCACTATGTTTGGCTTAAAAATGAATTCCGCAGATTTTATGGCTGGTTTTCAGGATATGAACATTGAAAATTATATTAAAGGAGAACCTGGTTTTATTAGAGCACAGAAGCGAAAACATGATGATCAGAAAGAGTTTGACTATGTGGCTCCAATTATCATTTTAGAAGGGATGAAATTCTTTGAAAAACATTTGCTTAAAGGAATTCAAAAACAATAGCAAAGATGAAATTCTGTGTATTAGCAAAAATATCAAGGCGGTCGGTTTCTTTCTGGTATCAATCAGATAGTAATGCCTATGCACCATTAAGTATAAAGGAATCAAATGAAATTCCCTTATACTTTTATGTGAATGGGAATGATTTTCTTTTTGGAAGTGCTGCAAGAGACCTTTTTAACAGGCATGATCCAAATGCTTATGGTAACTATTTTGAAATTATAAAAGATCCAGGTAAGCATTTCACTATATACAATAACAAAAAGCCGGTTAAACAGCTATTCTATTATGGAATTGAGCAATATCTATCTTATTTTTTGAATACTGTTTTATATAAAAGTGACTCCATTGAGTCTCATAGGCAGCACTTTCCACTTCGTTTTTTATTTGACACAGATATAGAAGACAATGAGAAATCACTAATAGAACATCTGTTTAGAGAAGCTGGTTACTTTAATTTAGACCGTGTTCATTTCAATAAGGTATTATTTGACGTATTAACTCAAAAAGGAGTCTTGCCTATAGAGAAAGCTGTTTTGTTACTCAGTGGTATTGATGATGTACTGTATTTAAGATTGCATAAGAATATAAACGCCGAGGCAATTGGCTCTTTTAAACTAGAAGGACAAGGAGCAGATCCAAGAGTGAAGATTTTAGCCGACATGATTGTTGAATACATTATTATTCAAAATTCTTATTTATCAATCGATAAAGAGGTAGAGGTCGCTGTCTTACTCCCTTTTTGTGTAGGTCTGCTGGAGAATACAAGTCCTATAATAAAAGGTGATGCGGAACTCTCTGATGGAAATAAGTATTGGTTTAAAGTCAATGAGAGGAATCTTAGTGACAGACTTCAATATTATTCAAATGATAGTATGATCTATACTGCCATAGATGATCTTTTGAAATTGAACGACTTAACTGTACAGAACGTAGTTGTTTTATTAGGCACAGAGGAAATCAGTACTCCTTATTTTTCTAATAAGTTGCTCAAAAAATATCATTATGTAAAAGAGGTGAAGGCTGCTGATATCAAGGATACTATGAAAGCTGTTTTTGCCGAAATTTCTAATTCTAATTATAGTGTTAAATCAAAGGCACCCAGTACACCACCTATTTTGGCAAGACCATCAATACCAACACCGCCACGTCCGATACCAAAACCACCACCTCCATTGCCACCGAAAAAAGAGATAAGTATTTCACTACCTAAAATAAACGTCCCAAGGTTACCTGAAATAAAACCTGTAAACAAAGTAAAAGTTAACCCAGTAAAACCTCCACCGCTTCCTCCTAAAAAGGGTTCATAATGGATTACATATATTAATATACAAACATGGCTATACAACTAGAAAAGAAAAAACCAATTTCGATTATAAAAGAAAAACCAGGATTGAATAACATTGTAGCAGGATTAGGCTGGGATCCTGCGCAAGTGAATGGACATGCTGTAGATCTCGACCTCTCCTTATTCATGTTGGGTGAAAACGGAAAATTGGTAGCAGATGAATATTTCGTTTTTTATAACAATCCGACAAGTCCTGATGGGTCTACCAATTATCCTGGAGATAGCAGGGGTGGTGAAGGGGAAGGAGATGATGAGATCATCAATATAGATTTGTCTAAAATAGACTCAAAGGTTGAATTCCTATATTTCACAGTAACCATTGATCAGAGCACAGAAAGGGGCCATAATTTTGGTCATGTGCAGAATTCTTATATCAATATCAGAAATGCTGCGGACAATTCAATTTTGTGCCAATACAAGCTACAGGACGATTTCACAAATGAAGACTCTATCCTGATTGCATCTATTTCCAGGAATGGAGGGAATTGGCATGTAGAAGCACTTGGACAAGCTTTTTCTGGTGGTTTAAATACACTAATAGAATTATATCAATAAAAAAATATAAGTATGAGCGGTTTTAATTTAAGTAAGGGGGATAGATTCTCTCTTTCCAAGGCAGCGCCTGGACTAACAATTGTGAAAATTGGAATGGGATGGGACCCTAATGATGAACCTGGCGGACCAGAATTTGATCTTGATGTATCTGCATTTTCAATAGGTAGTGATTTTAAGATCCCTTCAGATTCCTACTTCACCTTTTATGGCCAAATCCGTATGGGGAATAAAATTGCGGACAAAATAGAGAAAGGTTTGTTCAGACCACTTACTGAGGACGGGGCAATCATTGGAGCAATTGATGATCCGGATGGATCCAGAAGTGATGGTGATGATGATGAAGATATGTTTATTGATCTGACAAAAGTCAGCCATAAGATTGAGCAAATTATTATTTGCTGTACGATCTGTAAATATCCTCATGATAATAAAAAAGACCGTAGAACATTGGATCTAAACTTTGGGCAGGTAAATGATTGCTATATCCGTATAGTTGATGAGAGCAAGGGCGATGAGATTCTTCGTTACGATTTAAAAGATCAGTACACTAATGAAGATGCTGTAGAGTTTGGGCGGTTGTTTCGAGTAGGTGATACGTGGGAATTTGAGGCCATGGGCAGAGCGCATACGGGCAGTTTGCAAACATTAGTGGATATGTATACCTAATAAATAGAAATTATGGCATTTGATTTAAATAAAAATGATGGGTCTAGTAAGGATTTATCGAATAAAGTTTCAGCTTCATCTAAATTTGATCTTTCAAAAGGAGAAACAAAAAGCACTACAGTGTCAGAGAATTCTTCAAAGTCGAAGACGTGGATAATAGGATTAATTGGGATTTTAATAATTGGTGGTGGAATTTGGTATTCTTTATTAACTAAGGGTGTGCCATCAGATACAATCGAGACAGTTATGCCTGAAGCTCAGGCAATGGTGCGATCTGATAATGTGGTTCCAGATACGGCTATTAAAAACCCTTCACCTGTTGCAACTCCATCAACTGATCAGACTATAGAAAAACCGATTGTTGAAAATACAGCTATTCCTTCTGTGGAAACAGCTTCTGGCGATAAAAACGCAGCGGTTTTAAATCATAAAATCCCCGCCACTTTTAGACAAGGATCTTCTTCATTCGTAAGGGTAGATCAATTATTGATCAAACGAATAGTTGCTTATTTAACTAAGAATCCGAATACGGTTATAAATGTAAATGGGTATGCGAGTAGTGATGGACCTTTAGAGGTTAACCAAGCCATATCTCAGGCAAGAGCTGATGCGTTCAAGAAATATTTGGTTTCAAGGAATATTGCTGAAAGTAGGATAGTAGCATCGGGGAAAGGAATTGAAAATCCAATTGCATCGAATGATAGTAATGCTGGCAGAAAAAAGAATAGGAGAGTAGAAATTACACTTCCATAAATTAACCAATAAAAATACTCCTTGTGGCAAAAAGAAGAACTAAGAGAACCGGGACTAGACAAACAGGGATTAAGCAAGTTTTAATTCAATTGGGAATACTATTTAGTGTAATTCTTTTTATAATAAAAGTTATTACAGGTAGCATTGGCTGGTTAGAGGTCTTTGCTCCTGTGATTATTGCATTTTTCATTGTTTTTCTATTGTCAGCATTAAAGTCAGCCCTTAGAAAGGTATAGTTATAATCAATTCACCAATCAAACTCAATATTAACCCAACAGATTAAATAATAATATATTATGGATTTTTTACACACTATTTTAGGCGATGATATTCAGGCTGGACTACTGGTTGTCTTGAATTTGATTGTTATAGAAAGCTTGCTTTCTGTAGATAATGCGGCGGTTTTGGCTACCATGGTAATGGATCTTCCCAAAAACCAAAGAGATAAAGCATTGAAATACGGTATTATTGGTGCCTATGTATTTCGCGGTATTTGTTTATTCCTAGCTGCCTGGCTTGTTACGATTTGGTGGTTAAAGCCTCTTGGCGGAATCTATCTTTTATACCTGGCTTTTGATTATTTTAAGAAAAAGAATGCTAAGGAAGAAGGTGGAGAGGAAGAAATTGATAAGAGTAAAAGCTGGATTTATAAATCTACGGTGGGTTTGATTGGAACATTTTGGGCAACTGTCGCATTAGTCGAAGTAATGGACTTAGCATTTTCTATAGATAATGTTTTTGCAGCTGTTGCGTTTACTGATCACATCTGGCTAATTTATATTGGTGTTTTTATCGGAATTCTTGCTATGCGTTTTGTAGCACAGGCATTTGTAAAACTAATGGAGAAGTTTACTTTTTTAGAAACTGTTGCATTTATTGTAATAGGAGTATTGGGCATTAAACTAACCTCTTCATTATTTACACATTTTTATCCTGCATCACCTATCTCTCAAGTGATAGAAGGGGAGAAGACAGATCTGTTTGTGTCAATTTTTACGGTAGCAGTGTTTATCACTCCTGTAGTTACTTCGATACTTTTCAATTACCCGAAGAAGAATATTATAGAAGCAGATGTCGCCGAACAAGCACAAGAAGTATTGGGTAAGAGTTAGGTAGCTGACTAAATGATAACTCTTTTTATTTAATTTATGTGCTAATTTCAGCACTTCTGGTTAACCGTAATAAATAACACTATTTAATTGATTGATTTACACCTCACATAATTAAATAAATTCTTATGGCAAGTTATCAAGTTATCTGTATTACTAAACCTAATGTAAACAGTTCTCATGAACATATTACTCATATTGGGTATTATGAATCTAGTTTAAAACCAAAAGTAACCATTACTGTTTCAGAGGCTATCAAACGTATTGATGCTAACAGTGTAGAATTTTATGTAAGTGCTGGGTCTAGTAAAGCGGATGTAAAAGTTGAAAGACCAGCCGGTCGCAATGCATTCATCAAAACAATTCCTGATCATACACAAAAGGACAATCTTTTGAAATTGCCTCAATGTTAAGATTAATTAATTTACCAAGCCCAGTTACTACTAGACTTGGTAAATTAATACTTTTGATATAGGAAGGATTATACTGCTAATGCTTTTGGATATAAAGCAGGGTTCGAAGATAATGAAGGCCTATCTAAGTATTAATGTAAATATTAGGTTCTAAAAGTATAACTTATAGGGATAATTTTTTTATGAAAAAAGCGCTGATATTTATTTCTGTTTTTATCATTATTAATATAACCAGTGCCGCTACTTTTGCTGTCTCTAAAACAGGTGTGTCTGGACTGGTATACGTCTGCATCAGTAAAGGAGCAGCAAAATATCATAGTCGTAAATGCTATGGATTAAATCGTTGTACTCATGAAATAAGGAAGATGAGGAAAGAAGAGGCTGTCAAAATGGGGTATAGACCATGTAAGATTTGCTACTAACAGGTCTGTGATTTAAAGAAATTTGGTACGTTTAAACTTGTTGTTTACGTGGTTGCCATTAGAAATACTTCTCCGCTTGCTGGCGAAAAATTGTCAGTTCTGTTTGAAAAATAATATTGTTTCAGGTCTTTTGTAGATATTATTTTTGTCTCCTTAAAATTTTGCTGATTAGCTAAAGCGAGTATTTCATCTGGTGTGAAAAAACTTACAAATGGTGTTCCTGCTTCTCGAGCACCTTTCTCTGCTATGAGTTGCAAAGGTTTATCTTCTTCATCAAGCAGTTCCATGGGTAAATAAAATGCGATAGCAAGTTTTGATCCGGATGCCATTGTAGAAATTTGATGTAGTGTATCAGTAATTGCATCTTTTGTAAGGTATAAAGTCACCCCTGTGCAGACAACAACTGCGGGTTTGCTGAGGTCAAATCCTGCTTTTAAGAGCTGATCCCACCAAGAAGAAATCTCAAAATCAACGGAAACAAAATGCAGCCATTCAGGAATACCGTAACCGAGTTCATTTAATCGTTGTTGTTTCCATGTTTGCGTGTCAGGCTGGTCAATTTCGTATAACTGAAGTGTGGATGCAATATCTGGTCTGCGTTGAGCAAAGGTGTCTAGCCCTGCACCGAGAATGATATACTGACTAATCCCTAATTTGCTTTGCTCAATAATTAAGTTTTCAATAAAACGAGAACGGGCCACAACAGATGCGCGAAGACGTTTTGTGAATTCTGGATGCATATCAGGACGTTGTTGCCAATCGCTATTTGGTGCTATTAGTTTTAATCCTACTTCATCTTCGAGTATATGTGGTTTTGCATCAACTTGAACGTGCAAAGCTCTCCATAATGCTGTTCTTACCGCTGTGTTATCAGGTTCTGGTTTGTTTTTATTTTGTTCCATGTTCAGCGTTTTGTTTTAAAATGACTGCTAACTTGTAGATATAAAGCTAGATATAAAATGTTTGTTCTTTGGTCTTTTATACTCAATGTTGTGAAAATAAAGGTAGTGAGGGGTAGTTGAAGTCAGTTCCTGCGCCGGTATTTCGAGATAATGTTCACTCGATTTAATAATCATTAATTCCTTGTAAACCTCAAACTTAATGGGATTTTCTTGTTTTTAATTTTTAAAATAACATTTATACCAGTTGAATGAGTATTTTGTGTTTAATTAGTAATGTTTATGCTTTTAGAACAAATTAATAATAGTCTGTCGTCCGCTCAGAATAGAAATATGTCTGGAGGTATAATGGGTAAAAACTTGAAGATCACTGACAATGGATCTGGTCAATTAACATTATCTGGTGATATTTTAATTACGTTAAAAGTTTTGGATCTTACTTCTTACAGTACCTCTCGTCTCCAAAGCCTAATGAAATTTACCGAACAAACGATAATGAGTAAGTTAAGAGGTGGGGCCTATGGTGAACAGGCAATTTTTTACGAATATAATTCAGCAAAAAGAAGTTTTACGAATAAACAGCATACTTATAGTATTAGATATAATTTTAGTTATACCGCCAGGGTTATCCAAATTAATAGCTTGAGCCAGTTAAGTGGTAATGATTTTGTTTTGGCATTGGTAGATGATATTGGGCATCGCTTTACGGATATTTATGGAAGAAAACATGCCTCTGGTGGTCTGACGCAAGCTAGCGGAGGCCCGGCAACAGTTATTTATAGTGAATGGGAAAAAGACAACCTTATTGGTGTACATGAATTCTTTCACACCTTGGGGCTTTTGGATTTAGAAGAAAATGGTCTTGAAAATAGATTGATGTATCACCTTGGTAAAGTAGGTAGTAACGTTACTAATAAAGAGAAAGCAATCATGAATCAATTTATTATGTACGATCTTAGGAATATGACGAGGTCGAATTACTCTAACCCTGGTAATAATACTGTGAACCAATTAAGAACCTTTTTAAATGATACCTCCAATGGGTTTAAATATAATAAAGCTAAGTTTAGGTAGCTTAATAATTTTCTGTAGCTTATTTGCTTGTAATAATAGTCAGTCAAAACAAGTCAAAAGTGTAATTATTGTTCAAAAGGACTCTTGTAGACTAGATTTATCTAAAGGTGAAGCTGTAGTATTAAACTTGGGTGAATGTCGTTATTGTCATCTAAGAAATGATGTTCCAAGGTTTAAAAAGAACATTCCTATATGGAAAGAGTTAGCCGGGATGGACAGTCTAAAACTCAGTAATTTTATTTTCGTCGGTAAGCATAATGGAATGTATAAAAAAGTGTTCCCTGCTGTTTTAAAGAGAATTGATAGTCTTGATGATTGTCAGAAACGAAACCTGATTCATTTCATTAAGGCTGCTAGTAGAAATCAAGTGATGCATTAGTTTTTTGAGTGTAAACGATATTAATAGTTCGGTTTATATTTTCGTTAAATTAATTACTATCTGGTAATACTATTTGCTTTTTGAGTGTAATTCTAGAAGATAAGATTAATTAAGTATATTGTAAATACTTATAACCATTAAATTAATTTTATGAAAAAAATTCTAGGTTTAATTGCGATTGGATCACTAAGCGTGATGTTGTTATCTTCAGCAGGGCTTCCTGTTGAGAACTTGAAAGTTACGAAGACTCACTATGAGAGTGATCCTACAGAGTTTGTCCGTCAAAATGGAGTTGTAACATCTGTCAATAACTTTTATAAGGATGGATATATTCAACCTGAGGATGGTGGTGCACTCATCTATTTCACCTATAATTCTGTATCAGGTTCTCCGAAAACAGTTGCAATAGGCACGTCAGCTAGCTACTACGTTGTTACTACATCCAGAGGTCTGGAAGCTGCTCTTATAATACTAGAATAATTTTGTGTAGGTTTTGGGAGTTTAAGGTTCTGTTAGGTAAACACATATATTTGGCAAGGTTCCTTTATTTAGATGGACTTCTTTCTTAAACGATCAAATCAAGGAATTATATTAAAAGTTGAAAATACAAGATCAGTTTTGTCTGATCTTGTATTTCGTTAGGTATTCTTAGTACTTTCAGGGACGAGTGGATATTCTGGATATACTAATTAGCACTAACCTTCAAATATTCTCCGTCTTTAATCACAATTCCTTTTGATATAGTCAAATCTATTGCACTTGAAAGTTCTTTACGGATATCTTCTGTTACCCTGTTAATTCCAAATAACTTCGCAACTAAAGGCACTGCAACTTCCTGTTGTATGGCAATAGAGTTTTCTACAACTTTTTTAACCGCTAAATCTATCTCTTCTGGTGGGATAAAGCTGATTTTTCTTGAACTTGCAGCGAGTCCGCTTCTTTCACGAATAACAGGAGCATCCATCTCTGGAAGCCATAAAAAATCTCCTGATCTTGCTATGATTTTAGAAGTGATAGCAAAATCAGTAGCAGCATTTAGCGTATATCTGATACGGGAGCCAATTTTTGATGCACCAGAAGCATCTGCTATTCTCCTTGCTACTTCTTCAACATGAACTGGGCTTTCAATCTTTACAACTTGTCTAATCCATTCGGCCAGTTTACCAAAAGGGACTAAATGTAGCTCCTGAGCTGATAATTCAGCTGGAAGGACAGCTTGATTGTAAGTTAGGGTTTCTTCCGTTACTTCTTCTTTTTCCTCTCGTACTAGAGCAGTTGTTTCTTGTTGAAGTTCTTCTTTTACCTGATCATCTAAAGATGTTTGCTCTTTAGCTTTTTCAATTGCAGCAATAAGTCTTTGCAGCTCTCTTTCCGGGTTTCTATACCACTCTGTACTCCATACCTTAAAGATCTTCCACCCAATGGTTTCTAAGACTTGTCTGCGCAGCCTATCACGGTCTCTGGCTGATTTGGCTTTGCTATAAGACTCTCCATCGCATTCTATGCCAATTAAATAACGACCTGGGTTCTCTGCATCTACTACAGCCAGATCAATGTAAAACCCTTCCGATCCAACTTTCTTCCGAACAATGTAATTCAGCGCTGTTAAACGCTCATAGATCAGATCTTCAAAAGGGCTTTTAATAGGAATTGGTAAATCTTGTTCTGTCTCAAATGCTCCATGTTGCGCATAATATAAGAAGCTTTTTAAAGACTTGATGCCAAATTTGGTAGTGGCGGTAGGGTTGATATCATCAGAAGTGATGTTTGTAAAGATTTCACATCTGTATTTTGCACGGGTTATCAATACGTTTAGTCGTTTTTCTCCGCCCTCGTTGTTTAGAGGTCCAAAGCTCATTGGAACTTTACCATCCTCGGTTCTTCCATAACCAATGCTGATATAGATCACATCCCGTTCATCACCCTGAACGTTTTCCAGATTTTTGACAAAGAATGGTTCATGACTATGACTTCTGAAAAAGTTTTCAGTTTCTGGGTTTTGTCTTCTTTTAATCTCCACTGCATTTTGGATGGCCTGCATTTGAGCAGTACTAAATGCAACTACGCCAAGCGTTTGTTTTGGGTTTTTTAAAGCATGTTGTATGACTGCAAGCGCAACTGCTTCTGCTTCTTTTGGATTAGTACGGGTTTTACCACGATCATAGACTGCATCTGGTAAATAATGGAATGCTAGGCCCATTCGGTGTTTAGATCCGGGACTTGGGAAGATGACTAGTTTATTCTCGTAAAATTCATGGTTAGAAAGACTGATTAATGATTCATGTCTACTTCTGTAGTGCCAGCGTAACATCCGCTGCGGAACACCCTGAGCATCGCACATGCCTAAAATACTTTCTAAATCCGCGGTGACATTTTCTTCATCCTCTGTTTCAGAGTTCATTTTATCAAAGAAACTGGTAGGAGGGAGCTGCTTCGTATCGCCAACAACAACGATTTGTTTACCTCTAAGTAAAGCACCTAGCGCTTCAACAGGTTTAACCTGACTGGCTTCATCAAAGATGACCAAATCAAAATCTATGCTTCCAGGAGATAGGAAACTTGCAATAGACATTGGACTCATCATGAAGACGGGTTTAATTGTCTGAATGGCAAGCCCGGCTTCCTGGATTAATTTCCTGATTGGCATATGGCGCGCACGTTTGTTAAACTCGCCACGAAGGATGTTCCATTGACCACCGCCTTCTTGTTTAGGTACAGATTCGTAATGTTTAAGCGCAACTTTAGCTCTGTTATATTGGAGGTTTAACAAGTCAAGTTTATTGAACTTTTCTATGATTTCTTCATGTGATGTCCGTTCAAATCCGCGTAAAGGCAGACTTTCAGTCATTATCTTTTTGATCAGATATTCATACCATGTTTTTTGTAAGGAGACTTTTAGGTGGTTCGCTGCATCGTCCCAGTTCAGTGACGCTTTAATTAGGTTGTCGAAACCTTCTTTCTGTGCAGATTGAGTAAGATTGTTCCACTGAACGGCTTGTTGGATCTCGTTCAGTCTTGATTTCCATTCACCCAGTTTTATTACTTGATCATTAAATGGTAAATCCTGGAAAGATTGATCTGTGCCTGATATTTTTTCATCCAGATCGAGCTTTTTTAATACTTCAGTGGTATTAGTTTGATAAACGCTGATTAGGTTTTTTAGTTTATTCAGGATTTCTTTGGTTGTCGAAGGGCTTTCGTTCCGACTTAAAAAATCTAAAGCAAGGGTGGGGTATTTGCCTTCTGAAATATTGCGGTGTAGCTGTGACATGAAAACCAAGACACCTTCGAGAGCATCCCAATTGGTTTTTAGCATTCTCCATCTGTTACCAAATAAGCGACTGGCAAGACTGGAGTTCTCATCTAATGTATAGCCTAAACGTTTTGCTAGAAGGATATCGTCAATATATTTTAATTTGCTATCCAGGTCATTTGGTAAAGCTGTTTTTGTAAAAGATGCTAACTGTTTAACAGCTCTTTTGTAATCTCCAATCAGAAACTTATACCACTTGTGTCCGTTATCAACTAAGGTTTGGCGTAACATGAGAACATCTTGATTCCATGCTTCTGGTTGAAAGATATTTTCGTATTTTAAATGGAGTTCTGCAATCTGTTTACCCGTTTGAAATAACTCTAATACGTCTTCATGGTTTTGTACCCATGCCGGATCTTTTACAGCTATTTCTCTCAAATCTGGACTTTCGGCCAGAAATTCCATTAGGGTGACTAGTTTTGAGAGTAGTGTTGTAGATGATGGGATTTCTATTCCGATAAATTTAGAGGCTTCACCAGTTTGTATGAGTAAGTTGTGGATTCCTGTAACGGAATTGTCTAGAATTTGAATGGTGGCATCACTTTCATGTGGCAAGAATAATGTTAATCTTGTTCCGTAGAAAAGTAATTTGGATGGAGCACCAATATCTTTTAATCTGGCTTCAATCAGATCTGCCATAGCTGATGCCTGACGCATTGTATCTGCATTCCATGATTCTATATTGTCAATCGGAATGGAAGGAAGTGTAGCACCTTTATATTGCTCATTGATTTCCAGTAAGTAACCGATAATCTTTTGCGCAGAAAGTCCGCTTTGCTCAATTAGTCCGTTAACGGCGTTGCAATAGCTGTTAAGGGATTCCTTGTAACTGTCTAGTTGAGAAATTTCATCTTGCAGGTGAGTTAAAAATGGTTTTCCTAAGTCTAAGACTCTTTTTAGTTCCTCATGCAAGTCTTTTTTATTGGCTTTATGGCTATGAAGTTCCAGGCAGGTTTCACCCAGATTAATTGAATCTAATCTTCGTTTTACAACTTCAAGAGCGGCCATTTTTTCTGCAACAAACAAGACTTTTTTACCTTGCCCAACTGCGTTGGCTATGATGTTTGTTATGGTTTGTGATTTACCTGTTCCTGGAGGGCCCTGGATGACCATGTTACGGCCTTCATTTACGGCTAGCATGGCTAATACTTGTGAACTATCTGCGTCAACAACATGAAATAGTTCATGTGCTTGGGTATCTGCATCTAGATTATGTTCTTCGGTAGCGGTGGGTTGTAACTCATTAAAGCCTTCTCCGAATAATGATTTAAGAATGGGGTGGTCAAAAGGTTTATTGTCTTCTGGCCATTTACTACTATCTAAATCATGGTAGATCATGAACTTTCCAAAAGAAAAGAAGCCTAGCTCCATGGCATCAGTCTCTATTTTCCATGATGGTTGATGGCCAATTCTTTTTTCTATATCAGTGAAATAGTCATTTACATTGAAGTCATCTGGTTCAGGGAGATCGGGGATGGTGATATTGAAATCAGCCATCATTTTAGCTTGAAGTGAAATGTTAGCACCAATATCACCACCGGTAAAACGTATTCTAAATCTTTCATTGGCACTGGAGCGTTCCAATGTAACAGGAATTAATAGGAGTGGTGCTATCCGGGAATCTTCTGTATTTCCTTTTTCATACCAGTTTAGCATACCTAAGGCTAGGTATAGAATGTTTACACCTTGTTCTTCTATGCTTGATTTTGCGAAATAATAGGTGTTGAGAATCTTTGTTTGAAGCTTCTGTTCCTTTTCATTTGTTTGAAGGCGTGTATCTTCCTGAGCGTCTTTTAGTTCTTCAACGGTAAGTTCTGGTAATTCAAGCAGATCATCATCGTCGTCTTTACCTGGTCTTCCCAAGAAAGTCATGGCTTTATTTTGTTTGACCAGAATTTCGTAGATGGAAGAAGACTTTTCCTGAACAATCCGCAGGCCTCTTGCTTTAGGTGTTTTATAGTTCAAAAGTGTGTTACGCATACCGAGATCAAGTAATTCTTTTCTCGAGGCTTCTAGTTTTGGTAATATATTTTCCTGCATAGTGGATTGATCTTCTGTAAAACGGCTTTAACTAAAGAATTGTTTTAAGAGGTAGGTGGACCATGGAATTTATGGTTGTTTCAAAGCTAATTGATTATGGGGAGATAAGCAAGATTTGGGGTTTGGAAGTGGAACGCACCCATAAACTTAGACACTTTATGGGTGCATTCCATTTATTTAAAGAAGATAAGTTAGGCAGGATAGCTAAGTTGTCTCTAATTTATCGAGATCAAGCAATTCTTTTCTCGATGCTTTTAGTTTTGGTAATATATTTTCCGGCATAGTTGTTTGATCTTCTGTGAAATAACTTTAGCTAAAGAGTTGTTTTAAGAGGAGGAAGTAACCATAGATTAAAAAAAGACGGGGTATCCGACCTTATTTGAAATCAATTATCGTTTCTTTCTCAAGAGAGTAAATCCTTTTCCATCCATTCTCAATTTGAAAAAATATGTAATTTTTGGTTCTTCCAATGTATTTTACTTTCGAGTTCGATTTAATATTATTATCCTCATTAATATGTATAGCGATATTTGGAGTTCTAGAAGATAAGGAGACGTGCATTTTATCAACGGTTGCATTTGTGAAAGCTAAAAACATATAAAAAGA
This sequence comes from Pedobacter sp. PAMC26386, assembly GCA_014302835.1. Classification (GTDB taxonomy): domain Bacteria; phylum Bacteroidota; class Bacteroidia; order Sphingobacteriales; family Sphingobacteriaceae; genus Pedobacter. The sequence continues at coordinate 2,401,301 of CP060294.1, read as the reverse complement.
CACAATAGTTAGAAAAAGTAAATAGATTGTGAAAATAGATTTAGAGTCTAAGATTGCTAATACGATTAAAACCAATATAAATGTGATGAGTGTTTGTACCATTCTTATACTAAGTACATTAGATGAGTAGTTGAATGTTTGTCCTTTCGAAAATGCATATACATAGCCAAAAACTCCAAACGTAATTATTAAAAGAGATAAAACAATTACGACCTTATAATATAGTTGCTTCTTTTCATGATATGAATGTCTCAGTGTGATTGTGATGAATAAGATCATTCCTCCAATTATTGTTATATTAAATAGTGAAGAAATTGCATGTTGTATAATTTCGGTGATTTCTATATAGTTGAAAATTGAAATTCCAAAGCCTGATTCATAATAAATATATAAATAAGTACATCCATATAAGAAGGCTATAAGAGCTACAAAAGCTGTGATTCCTGTTATAGTTGGACCAGTCCCTTTGCTTATTTTGCTCTTTAAAAGCTCTATAGCATTCGACTTTGAATTTTCTAAAAATGATTGTTTGATGTTTGATTTTTCCATGTCTTGAGTTTATCGTTATATTTATGATTTCTTATTGTGTTATTGCCATATTTTAAGTGTTTATAGTAGGAATTTATTTCGGGAATAGCATGAGGTCGAATGTTTTATATGCAAATATGACCTCATTGCCATATCAATATTTATAAAGCCAAGTCCAAAGAATTTGGAATATCAAGAAAGACCATCTTCGTAGTAGTCTAACTCGGTAGTTTTAGTCATGTATTCAAAGCCATTATTTGCAGCGATAGTAATCAAGGGATATATGTTATCCTTAAACCTGTTTTTAAGCTCATCCTTGCTTAAATTATTTAAAGAAGATAAATCAGGCAGGATAGTTAAGTAGTCTTGTAGGAATATGTTCTTAGGGAATAAATCATTTACTGTTTTTAATGCTAGCTGTTGTAGGTCAAAATATCCATTGAAATATTCATCAAAGGGAGGAAGTTTATCTGACTTGCTACAATTGAAACTTTTATCTGCTGGGATTAGATTCCACATCAAATCATGTGACACAAATGCAAACGGAACAAAGTGATCGACAACATATTCATTAATGTCTAGATTGTTCTTTGTATAAATACATTTCACAGCGCCAGTTTTTTTAATGACAATATCCCAAAATTCCTTTCTAGGTTTCAGTAAACTATTTCTATGTGGTGGTTTAAATAGCTTGTTAGCAATATCGGGTACATTTGGATTATGTTTCTGTACGTAAAGACATAGATGCCAGTAACAAAATGCTTTTAGGATTCCGCTATTCTCAGTTAAATAGGAAATCCATTTAGGATTGATAATCACTGAACTCTCATTTACAGCATAGAGACAATCGTTACTAAATGATTGAGACAGATTATATGTGGCTTGTTTATTCCCTTTTATATTGTTAAACCAAGGGCTTAAGAAACGATAGGGGACCTCCCCATCAAAATGCTTAAGTGTTTTTATAGTATCCTTTTTATCAGAGAATATTAGCTTTTGAATTATTTTGTCTTTCTTCTCATCAATAGCTAGACCCTCTAATTCAATCAATAACTTAATAGCAATTTGAAACTGATCCTGTGCACCGAAAGAAAGGTGGAAATAGTTAACCGTATACCAAGCATTGGCTACCATTCTAGCAAAGAGTGTCTGTTTATCGATTTTATAACTGCCTTTTTCAATAGATTCTATAATTGATAAAAACCAGTAGAACTTATATGTTGCTGAGGTATTGTTAAAACAAGAAGACAGAATGTGAACGGGCAGGGCTTTATCAGCTGGTAGATTGTTCATTTAGATTAGCTATTACTTGTAAACTATTATCATGATTGATTAACTAATTCATTTAGAATCCGAAGAATCTAAAGTGAGTAATAGGTCATATGATTTGGTTATTGATGTTTGCAATTTGAATTCTCATTTTCAACAAAGTTAATTAAACACCTATATGTATTTTTTTATTTGACAAAAAATATACGTAATGCCTATTAAATGTAATAGTTATTGACTATTGATTGATATTAATCTAATCTGTAATTTTTCATGATAATATAGAATAACTGACAGGATGGTATAAATTTCTTTGAATTTGATATCTTTATGATCAATGAATAACTGGAAAGAATTACAAAGCGAATTAATAAAATTCAGGAATGATAGGGACTGGGAGCAGTTCCATAATCCTAAAGATCTGGCACTTGCCTTATCAATAGAAGCGGCAGAACTCAATGAGGTATTTTTGTGGAAAAAGTCTGAGGAAGCTGACATTGAGAAAATCAAAGAGGAACTTGCTGATATATTCGCTTATGCATTACTCCTTGCAGAGAAATATGATCTGGATATTAATGAAATTGTATCAAATAAGATCAAAAAGAATGCAGAAAAATATCCTGTAGATAAATCTAGAGGAACATCAAAAAAATATAACGAACTATGAGGCTATATGCGGGCTCATCGGCCAATTTTATAGCGCTTAATGTTGACAATCAAATAGCAGGTCTGTTAGAAACTGAGTTCTTGAAACAATTTGGTTATAAACCATCTATTAACGAGGTTAGGTCATGGAGAAACTCTCTTTTTCGTCTATCTGATGTTTTAGAACGTGCAAATCTTACTGACCAGGGAATAATGGTCGAGTATAAACTTCCGCTAAGCGGAAAGCGTATCGATGTGATTATTTGCGGTAAAGACAAAGAGCAAAAGAGAAACGCTGTGATTATAGAACTCAAACAGTGGGAGCAGTGTACACTAACTGATTATGATAGCGATTATGTTGTTACATGGGTAGGAGGAGGTAATCGCTCTTTATTGCATCCTAGTGTACAGGTAGGGAACTATATGTATTATCTTCAAGATAACAGTACTGTATTTTATGAGGGTGATTCTCCAATAGGACTTTCTGCATGCAGTTATCTTCATAATTATACTATTGAGAAGGACGATGTTCTTACTGATAGTCGTTTTCAAAAGAGTATTAATTGTTTCCCTATGTATTCTTCTGAGGATCGATTGCAGTTAACTGCTTTCATCACCGAAAAGGTAGATCAAGGTGATGGTATGGATATTCTTGCCGAAATTGAGCAAAGTCGAATGCGCCCCTCTAAAAAGCTACTTAAACAGGTTTCTACTGTTATTAAACAAAAGCTTAAAGGAGAATTAAAACTATTTGGAACTGTTAAAACTAAAGAAGATTATATTCTTCTTGATGAGCAATTGATTGTATATGATACCGTAATGAGTATTGTACGCAAAGGGTTAGAACATAAACAAAAGCATGCAATTATAGTTAAAGGTGGTGCAGGAACGGGTAAATCTGTTATTGGTTTGCAATTACTAGCTGATCTTGCTGCATTGAATTTCAATACTCAATATGCAACAGGTTCAAAAGCATTTACTGAGACTTTAAGGAAAATATTAGGAGATAACTCAAAGAGCTTATTAAAGTATTTTATGTCTTATGGAGAGGCTAAGCCAAATGAGATTGATGTACTACTTATGGATGAAGCGCACCGGATCAGAGAGAAAACCGGGTATCCATTTAAATCAACTGGTAAACCACAAGTTCAAGATCTGTTGAACGCCGCTAAGGTATCAGTTTTCTTTATCGATGATTATCAGGCTGTTCGTAAAGGAGAGATAGGATCTTCTGCTTTTATAAAAGAGCAAGCAGAATTAGCAGGATGTAAAGTATATGAATATGATTTAGAAGCTCAATTTCGTAATGGAGGTTCTGAGCGATATAGCGATTGGATTGATCATACTTTACATATCAGAAAAACAGCTACTACAGAGTGGATAAATGAACCTGATTTTGAGTTTGTTATCATGGATTCTCCGGATGCCTTAGAAAAAGCAATAAGAGCTAGAGCTGAAGAAGGGTATACAGCAAGAGTTATGGCTGGTTTTTGCTGGCCGTGGTCTAAACGACTTGATGAAAATAATGATTTAATCAACGATGTCGAAATAGATGAATTTAAACGTCCATGGAACGCGCAGGAAGGTTTGACGGGGATGAGAAAGGGAATTCCTAAATCACAGTTCTGGGCTTATGAAGCTGGTGGGATTGATCAGATTGGATGTGTTTATACTGCTCAAGGATTTGAATTTGAGTATGCTGGAATTATCTTTGGGAAGGATCTTAAGTATAACCCTGATATTGGTGAGTGGGAAGGATTTTCTGGAAATAGTTATGATAGTCAGGTGAAGAGTAGCCAGGATTTTCTGCAATTAGTGAAGAATACTTATCGGGTTCTTTTGGGACGCGGAATGAAAGCTTGTTATGTTTATTTTATGGATAAGGATACAGAAAGATATTTTAGGAGTAGGGTAAGGAAAGGGTAGAAGAATTTTTGTTTCCTATGAATTATCAGGATAACTTCTTGGTTATATATATCAAAAATATTGTTGGCGCTTATCATTAGTTATGTTAAGTGTAGATGAGCAATTTGGATATTCTGGCGATGTTGACCCCCATTCTGGATACTGTCCCCCAGTTGGATTTTAGTTCATCGAGTTTGATGACCTGACAATTTCACCTCTTTTTTCTTAGACTTTCACCTTTTAGTTCAATTCTGTAGGATGTATGCACCATTTTGTCGAGCAGTGCATCGATAATTGTATTTTCACCAATTACATCAACTTACAACTGGCAGTTGACTGGCAATAATAGTCGCCTTGCAAGCGTGCCTATCTTCAATGTGTATATATCGGTGATTTCGGGCCAAGCGTATCGCTTGAAGATGGGCCAGTCGTATCGGTGATATATACAGACAAGTGACAAGTCTTTAGAAAATGACCTTGGAAATTTAGAAAGCACTTTTTGGTAAAGTGTTTCCAAACCATATTTTTTAAAGTAATCAATATATGAAGAAGGGGCAATGATATCTACAGAGGATTCTCGGTAACCTGCTTTAATCTTTGTTTTTAATAAATGTCTAGACTCAAAGTCATCTACATTGCCCTCTACGAAATACAACATTCTGATTTTATGGAAGTATAATATAAGTCAATTTGCAATCATACCCTAATATTTCCAAATCATTATCTGCGACGTTTTTAAAAGATACCTTGCTGAAAAAAGGGATGTTCTTTTTTTGCTTTTTACCGAGTACGATTCCAAATATAATTTTGTAATCGGATGAAAGATAAGGTTCGGTGATGAAGTTGGGGGCACAACCATATGCAGTAAGATATTTATCAAAATCCTTTCGATATGTTTCATTCTTTTTTAGGGCTTGACCGCTAAAGGACCCCTGCCTGAAGAGATGGCTCAGAGATGGAGACGTTTTTCCCATCTTTATATGAACGAAAGTTTTGGTCACAATATCGAACACGTCGCAAATTTCATTTCCGTCCTTGCCCAAGCTAAGCGTCTTAGACTTTGGATTTCCCAAGTCGAATAGAAACCTGTCATTACTCTTTGAAGCACATATTTCTGCATTATAATCACTTTCCTTGATCTTACTCTTTGAAGCAATTGGAAAGTCATGTGGATCAAGGATTCTGGCTTGATAAAAATTCTCGATTTCTTTAAAGAAAGATGGGGCGACCTCATACCAAGACCCTTCAGATAGAATATATTTTGTTCCACTTATTTCAGTCTCCCAAGAAAGACAACGTTGAAGTGGCCAATCCATAGTCTTGACATCTTTGTCACTTAGGATGTTCACCTTGAACTTGTCTATATTTTCATAAGACATTTCCTTGATTTCCGAACCAACGCTTTTTTTCCAATCCGACATTTCTGGCATGGCAAGTGCCTCTTTCTTGATAAGCCTTGATCCATCGCCAGTAGAAAATACAAAGCCATTACAATCGAAGATCGTTTCATAGTAAATAGGTGGGGAGAAAAACATATTTTCGAATTTTGCCCCTTTTAGGTTTTTTGCAAGTTGTTTAACCAGTTTTTCAACAAGCGAATTATCACGAACCATGGCGATGTTATCAATCCAGGCATAATCGGTTTTGTAGTGGTTAGAGGCAAAGTGAGTCAGGACTTTTTTGCATAATGATTTCAGTTTGCCAAATCCCTCGATGCCTTTTCCGACTTTTAAGCTATCCTTGCCATCTAGTGCTTCACCTAGTTCGTGATCTTTCGGTAATTTGCCTACGATACCCCGAAGAATATCTTTTTGCTTGTTGATGCCGAACTGTTCTGGAGTCGACCCAAGTACTGCCTGTTTTTTTGTTTTCTGCGAATTAATTTCTGGGGTGGTGGTGTCGACCTGCCTTATCTCCTCCTTTGGAATACAATTAAGTGCCGTCTTTAATCCGAAATTGTATTCCGTTTTAGTCAAATCAATTAAATGCAACCCATATCCAAGGGGTATAGCTAGCAATCTTTTTTCTACCTCAAGCACTAATACAGCATAGGATGAGGAGTTCTTGAACGGACTCATGCCTACGGTAAAATGGGATGCGAGAAAATATGCCCAATCGGGTGTAATGGTGTGACTTTTTTTATAGAATAGGGTAATACCATCTTTTTCTTCCGATTTTAAACCAGATTTATTTTTAAATATTTGCTTTGGATCTTTTATTGTGTCCTTAATCAAATAGATTGTGGGTTTAATCGCTGTCATGACAAAAGGTGTGATTGTAGAATGAAAGTGTATAAGCTCCTATTTAGGTCCATTGAAACCTTAGGTTTTCGGATGTCAATTTGGATAAAATCCAAAAGGATAATCTGATTAGAGTTTCTGATTGTATAATGCATATATGAGAGTATTTATACCAAGTTAACTATTTATTGTAATTTGCCATTTTAATATTTAATTATGTTATTGTGTCTAATCATCAAGAAATATATTAGTTGTCTTACTTTATTCAATTTTAATGGCTTCGGTTGTTTTAGTAAGGTATGATGGAAAGCCCTTGTCATTATAACTATTTGAAAAATCCTTACTTATCTGGTCGTTATAAATGTGCCAACCATAATTGGAAATAAGATCTAGGGCATCTTCTGTACTGAGGAGTTTTTTATCAAATTTATGCTCTACCTTTTCAAAAGACCAATCGCTATAAACTCTTGGAATGGGGCAAACGTCTAAAGTCTTATCTTTATACCGTAATACTGAGACATAGAAAACTATATCTAATCTAATTTTCTTTTCCTTCGAACTAATGGTATCATTGACAGCTTCTTCGCCAATGAATTTCAATTTGGTTAATGCTGTTTTTTGCCCTTTATATTTGGTGGTGATGTTATTATCGGAACCTAAATTGGTTTCACTGCTATTAGAGAATTTCAAAGTGGTGAGTCCGATTTTATCATCTTTTGAAATGCCACTACTACTGGAACTATATTGTGAAGTTGTACTCGATCCGGCCGTATAACCCCTTGTATGTGGACTAACGTAAGTGCCATCTTTTCTATAATAGCTTTTTACACTTGTAGTTCTTTTTTGGGCAAAAGCAGAAGTTATTAACAAAAGGGTAAACAGAAATAGTAAGGTCTTTTTTTTCATTAGATTAATTTTAAGTTTTTATTGTTGTATTTGGTCGATAAGAATAACGGGTTTAATACCAAAGCATATTATACGTTTTTCATAACGCTAAAATAGTTAGACTTAATAGATGAAATTTACGGTTTCCCGTAGGATGATTTTGTTCACATCAATGATGAAGTGAAATTATTCTTAATCTTCGAAAACCACCTATTTCAATCAATTCAGCTACAAATTGGTTTGAATTAGAGGCCGCCCTGGCACACACCTATTACCGGCGATTTGACCTAGTGGGGCCTGACTTAAATAAGTTTCATTGTTCCTGGATAGGAAAAAGTGGCTAAAACGTAATCTAGACTAACCTTTGTAAATGCCTATTTCTGTTTTGACTTTCTTAGTAAAGTGCAACGATGCAATAGAGCTAAACACTAACAACCAATACGAACAAACTAGAGATTAAACAGATGCAACTTACCCTTAGTGGCGGGCAGATTATAATGAGCCGACTTACAATAATTAAGTAAACAATATTTATTTCCAGACTCTATTTAATTGTTTATATAATAATTAGCCAGGCCTAAAAATGTTATAAAAAGTAAAAGACTGCCTGTTATTGCTGTCTTTTACTTTTTATAACCACTACATAATGTAAGGAGTTGGTAATAGTTTTAATTTAATTAACATTAAAACCTTATATAGGCCCCAATAGATAAATTGTTCAAAACTATGTCGTATCAAATTTTGATTTAATACGAATTCTACGTTAACTTTGAAAGTGTAAACATTAGGTACTTCAGTACCTTTTTTGGTTGTGAGGGTGAAACTCATACGCTAAAATTTAAATGGTTAATTACATTAAACTGAGAGCCGGTATTACGAGTACTGGCTCTTTTTCATTAATACAAATATAATCTCTTCATTTCATTCAATAATATCATCTTATCAACACTGGTGGAAAATAGGCAGTTATTTTTGACAAGAGAAATGACGTAAATCAAAGATTAATTGTTTAGGTTTTTAGAGAAAGCTATTAGAGGTGTCCTCAAGGTGCTTATTCAAGAATTAAAGTATCACTTTGGGTATAATCAAATTTCTGTGGAAAAGGTAATAGAACTTATTTATTTTGTAGTCTAATTCAACTATACATATTATCATATGTTAAATCTTCGTGTGTAACATATCTCAAGATAATCTAACGACTGCGTTTCCATTATGGCGTGTTATTGCAGAATAAACCTAATCCCAAATATGTGTAAAAAGTTAAAATACTAGTTTGTTTTCCTTTTAGCTCAGACCAAAGTTCAGATGTATCTATTTTTTAAACTTATTTTCTCATACAAACTATTTTTTAACTTTTCTCTTTTCCATCCAAAATGAGCCTCTCTGTGACAATTTGGGCATAAAGCAGCAACATTTTTAGGGAGATCAGGGCCATCATCCGCTAATCTAAAAATATGATGAACTTCTAGAAAAGGAACTCCATTTCCAACAATAAAAGGAGCGGGCTTATCACATAATTCGCAAATACCATCTGCTCTCAAAAGCGCATATGTCTTAACATCCTGACTTCTTTCTCTATATTCTTGAACCGTATATTTTTTGTTTGAATCAATAGGTTTCTGATTAGCCATAATTTTCCTACCCAATTCAGCCAGACTAATTTTCTTTTCTAGTGGTTTTAAACATTCAATCTCAAAATCATTAAAAATACTGTTTACTGGATTTAAAGTACATGCAACTAGTTTATCACCTTTTCTTTCTCCTTCATCTACATTTTGGATATTCCGCACAAATGGGACCACCTAATGGTGCAATGTATCCCACCAAGTTCGGGGTCGGAACCTGTCGCTATTAAGCGAGAATGGTGTGTGTAAACCTAATGATTTTTTTTATTCCTCAGAGACTTTCCAGTTAAAGTAATTCTATGTGCAGAAGCTGACAATCTGTCCATTATTGCATCGGCTAACGTTGGTTCATCAATGAAAGTATACCAGCTGTCTGTAGGGAGCTGAGAAGTAATGATGGTGGCCCCATTACCATACCTGTCCTCCAGGATATCCAACAGTGCAATCCGAGCATCATTGGTGAGTTCTTTGAGTCCAAAGTCATCCAGTATGAGCAAGCGGTTGGCTGAAATACCCTTTATCCACTTCAGGTAAGTTCCATCCAGCCTGGCCTGGGCCAGCGCCTCCAGAAACTTGTTCATGCTAAAGTATAAGGTTCGGTATCCAAGCAGGCAGGCACTGCGTCCCAGAGCGCAGGCCAGAAAACTTTTACCGCAACCAGTCGCACCGGATATGAGTACATTTTGTCCTTTTTCAATGAACATTCCATCAGATAATCTCAGTACCTGTTCCCTGGTAATTCCCCTTTCCGCATTACAAAGTATGTCTTCAGGGAGGGCATGATAACGGAGCTTACTCACTTTAAGCAGCATTTTTGTGCGGGTGTGGTCCCGGTGCTCTACCTCTGCCTGGGTGATTATCCCTAACAGGGAGTGCACATCCTGCAGCTCGTGTACAGGAAGTGAAAGAATGGCCTCGTAACGTTTAGCCATCCCATTTAGTTTGAGCGTTTTTAACTGCCCTAATGTGTTTTGTGTATTCATTTTTAAAGTGTTTTTTAGTTGTTATGATAGGTTTCCGGACCTCTTAGGTTGACATGAACCGGAATACGGTATTCCTGACAGGGTTGATCTTCCAACTGATCCATATTGTTCTCCAGGATGTTTTTTATAACTGTATAGCGGAACTTTGATCCTTTTAATCCTCTTTTACAGGCCGCTTCGGTACGAATGGGACCATAGGCCTTGATCAGCCGGAGTATGCCCATGCAAGAGGAATAGGCCTGCTCAATAACCTGCTTGCTTTCCATGATTTTCATCATGAAGTCATAAGTGCTGGGGCCATTATCCGTTGCTTTTTGCAGGTAATATTCCGGGCTCCAGCCACGCTGCGCTGAGAATGCCTGATGGGATTCTGGCATGTGTTCCTTAATAGTGGTATAGTGATGGCTCCGGTAACTTCTGGTGTGCAGGGCAATCCGGTGGCTATCGTGGTAGATCTCAACGGTGTCAGCACAATATGTAATACGCACCTCTTTACCGATATAGCGGCAGGGAACGCTGTAAAAGTGCCAGTCTTCACCAACAATTACATGGTAGTTCTTCTGAACTTTTGATTTTGTATAGTGTTTGATCGTATAGCTCGATTGGGGAAGTGCCTGTAAATGTGACTTTTCCTGTTCCATGAATAATTCTTCACGACTGATGGTCTTTTTCTGAAAGTTCATTTTATGATGCAGCTCCAACTTCTCTTTTATGGCCTTATTCAGCTCAGCCAGGCTATAGAAAGTCTGGTTCCGTAACGTAGCATAAATACGCAGGTAAGCAATCTTCACCGAGTTCTCTACGGCTGGCTTATCCTTTGGCTTGTAGGGCCTTGAGGCATATAAAGCAATGTTGTTGTGGCTGGCCCATTGTGCTAACATATCTGTAAAGGTTGGCTCATACCTGCAGCTCTTGGTTACCCATTGCTTCATGTTATCCGATTTGGCACCTAATGGTACCCCACCCAGATACTCCAGGGTATTATTCAATGCTTTTACTACCTGGGGAAGTTTTGCATTCGGTAAGGCTTCCACATAACCATAGCTGCTGAAGGGCAATGCAGCGATAAAAACAGGACAGGCTACGAGCTCTCCGGTTAAAGTATCCACATAATGAAGCGGGGCTCCTGCAAAATCAACCTGCATCATCTCTGCTGGACGGTGTTCAAAACGCATTACAGCATTACGAACTTTATTATGCTCCCGTAAAAGTTCACAAAACATGGAGTATTTATAGCCCGAAGGATTGTCTTTGATGTATTCTCCCCACAGCAATTGACGGCTTACACCCTCCCTGGCTAATTCTTCATGATAATAGCTTAATTGACTAGAGAAGTAAGCTTTACGGGGCTCAGGGTATTCAATTACCTTTGGCTTGCTAAGCCCCAGGATTTCATCAAGCTGATGGTCCTTTAATTGGAGTAATGCAGTAAAACTATGGCCTGTTTGCTGAAATTTATCGCGATAACGCCTAATCGTTTTTCTGTTTGTCTTAAGCTCATTCTCTATGGACCTCAGGGAGGCCCCCCGTTCAAAAAAAATGAGTATCTGTCTTATTTTGTTCATACTAAGCAGTTTGTTGGCCATACTTTCGGATTAGGTAATACTAACCAAACCTAGGTATTAGCCCTTAACTCTCTCTTAGTGGAAACAGGTGCGTAAAGGTGGGGTACTTTGTGCCGGAATGTCAGTCCTTTACAAATTCAACTATTTCTGGTGGGGTACTTTCCAGCGGAATAATTGATCAAATTATAACCTTTTTACTGTTACGCTAGGCCCCGAACTTGGTGGGATACATTGCACCATTAGGTGGTCCCATTTGTAGTGGAATATCCACATTTCTCATTTCCCATGAAAGGACATCAAAAATACCTTCAAACTTATATCTGTTTTTGCGACTACCTCTTTCTCTGATCTCTTTTGAAGTAGAATCTCTTGTGCTAAACAATAAAACATTCCTTTGTTGGCTTGTTAATAAACCATTTGCATAATTATGTGGATTTTGATCACCTTTTGATCCTTGACCAATATAAATCCAAGTACCATCTTTTTCTCTTTTATCTTCGTAACCTGATTTTTTGCCGTAACTCCCGCCAGATGTTACTATCACACATCGCGGCTCCTTTGGGCCCCAGATGATGCCGGATTGCTGTTGTCCGCTGCCAACGAATTCAAGGACATCTTCACGAAAATATTCTTCGTGGATTTTAAATTTAAACATAATGATAAGCGTTTTTAAGAGAGAGATTTTGAATGGGAATATCTAGACTTTAGGAATCTATTACTTCTAGTACAGTTAAAAAAGTGGTTTTGGTGGTAGGAAATCTCTTGGGGATAATCCGAAATGATCAGCGAGTTTGTTGATATGGTTAATGTTATATTTTGCTCTTTTTTTAGGATTTTCGACATTCGCAATGAAAGATTGAGTCACTCCAATGACAAAACCTATATCTGCTTGATTTAGATTTTTATCGATTCTTAGCTTAATAATAAAGTCGATAATATATTGCTCAATAGGGGTTAAAAGTGCGTTTTCCATATACGCTACTAAAGAATACAAAATATAACTTGGTATTATGATACATGTATTATATATTTGTGGTTGAAATTAAATGTTTATGAAATAAATATAATTACCTTTTATTTTAATTAAAAGGTTTAAGAGTCTCGAATCTCTTCGTTTGACACCCAAGACGCGAGACGGTAAGTTAAAACCCACAACTTAAAAAGCATATATTTGTTTTTTACAGGGATGGGTCTTGCCGTGAACTAGGGTCTGGGTGTCAACGAAGGGCAATAGTGGTAAGTTTTCATCCCTGTTTTTATTATTCTTGAGGCTCGTCTTGATTTAAATTTTAAAATTAAATTAAACATGAAAAAGCCAAATAATCCCAGCTCTCTCAAAGGGCAAAAAGCAATCGATTCAATCAATTCAAAATATACTTACAATCAAATCTGTGTATTCCATGAAACCATCCTCCGTATCCTTGGAAGCAGTGATTTATCCTGTCTAAAAGATGTCGACAAAAAAAGTATTGAATACTTCGCTCGCACAATTGTCACCTTACTCGATTCTCCTGAAATCTCAGAATCTATAAGAAAAGTATGCCAAGCTAAAATCACCCAAAACATCTCTCTGGTCCGCAAAATAATCCCTCAAAAACCAGACGACTATGAATCTAAAAAAAGCCTGTACAATCTTTTAATCTGGATCAATTGCATTAACCACAAACAAAGACTCACTCTTGAAATCATCCTTGATGATTACTACTACCATTTCCCCTTTTCTCAAAGTGCAATAATCATGGAGAACTATATTCTCCAGCAAACTACTTCTGCATAAAACATCCCACCAATACCGCTTCTGATCAGAGCATCTCAATGCCAGTTTTTGACATCTAGATATCTATATATCAAAAACAACTAACCAATTCAATAAACCAACATCCTCAACAACAAAATGATACACTCTTAAAAACAATTCCAATATAACCAAGCTAGCTGTTTAAACAAAATACAGCTAGCTCAAACTCAAGCTTAACACAACATGAAAAAAACGATCTCATTAATCGCCATGGCCGCGCTTTGCCTTTTTTTAACCATCAAAGTTATAGCCCAGACTCAACTCAAACAGCCAAACCCTACGTTCAAACCTGTCAAAATCGGAGACAGAATCCCTGACATTACCCTAACCAACATCTACAATTACAAAACCACAAAAACCAATCTTTCAGACTTCAAAGTAAAGCTGATCATCCTTGATTTTTGGGCTACCTGGTGCACAAGCTGTCTCTCTAATTTCCCTAAAATGGAAGAACTCCAAAAGCAATACGGAGAAGAAGTACAGTTCTTGAAAGTTACCTATCAGCCAAAAGTAGAAGTGATCTCTTTTCTGGAAAAGCTCCACAAAGAGAAACCTTCAGCCATCCCGGTCATCACCGATGACAAATCACTCCATGAACTCTTCCCTCATATCTACCTACCTCATTACGTATGGCTGGATCAAACTGGTAAAGTAATCGCAGCTACTAATGCCGATCAAATTACCTCAGCAAACATTGACCAGTTTTTAAGTAATGACAACACCGGTAACATGCGAACGAAAGTAGATCTGGATGCGTCCAAACCCTTGTTTATCCAAAATGATCTGCTCCAAAACAACGAACTCAAACATTATTCTATCTTTTTAAAAGGCAGTTATGACGGCTTAGGGTCAGGAGTAAATAGAACAGTGAACAAAGCAGGTAAACAAACTGGCCTGGCCATCACCAATAGACCCTTGCTGTCTATCTATAACCTGATCGTATCTGGTTTATTTAAACAGCGTGGTCAAACCTTTAACAAAACCAGAAGCCTGATTCTGGTTAAAGACCCTGCTGCCATTACCTATAAAAAAGGAGCAGGTCAAACTAATTCCTACACCTATGCTTGTAACGCCTCTGGCTTAGACAGTGCCGGCCTATACCAATATATTTTTGATGAGCTGAACCGCTACTCTGACTATAGAGGAAGCATAGAAAAGCAAAAAGTAAAATGCCTGGTACTAAGAAGAACAAGCAAAGCCGATAAAATAAAGACCAGCGGAGGGACGCCAGAAAACCTACTGTTTACTCACCCGGATTCCAAACTGATCAATTATCCATTAAGCTACCTGTTAATGCGCATCAGTGAACTTCCTTTCATCACAGTCCCTTTGGTTGATGAAACAGGATATCAAAGCCCTGTTGATCTGCAAATTCATAAAGGCGCAGATCTGGCGGCATTACAAAAATCATTAAAGCTTTATGATCTGGAACTCTCAGAACAGGTGAGAGCATTAGACCTATTCGTGTTAAGAGACAAAAATTAAAACAAGATGAAGAACTTATTCATAATCATACTGCTTGCTTTCACTTTTCAGGTAAATGCACAGTACAAAATTACCGGCAAGGTGGTATCTGAAACAGATGCAAAGCCATTAACCGGGGTAACGATCAGGCTAACTCTTAAAAAAACTACCATTCATACAGATGGAACTGGTTCATTTAACCTGATTCTGAGTACCACAACCGATACACTGGAATTCTCTCACCTGGGTTACCGGAAGAAAAGAATCGCCATTAATCCTAATACCCTCGCTACTCTAATAGTAAAACTAGAACTGCAGGAACAAGTTTTAGAAGAAGTCAATATCGTGTCTTCCGGTTACCAAAAACTACCTAAAGAAAGAGCTACAGGCTCATTTAGCTATATCGGGCAAAAGACCTTTAACCAGCAGGTCGGAACCACCGTACTCTCCAGATTGGAAGCTGTAGCTAACGGATTATTTGCAGATCGGAGTACGATGGCAGGTGACGGTAAACTGATTGTAAGAGGGCTGAGCACCATCAGAGGGCCGCAAGGAGCTTTAATTGTACTCGATAATTTCCCTTATGAAGGAAATCTGGATAACCTCAACCCAAATGATATTGAAAATATCACTGTGCTCAAAGATGCCGCAGCTACATCGATCTGGGGTGCAAGAGCGGGTAACGGCGTGATTGTGATTACCACAAAAAAAGGAAACTTCAACCAGCCATTAGCCATTGATTTCAATGTAAACAGTACTATCCTGACCAAACCTGATCTGGGCTATCTGAAACAAATAACTTCTGCTGATTTTATTGGCGTAGAAGAATATCTATTTGCTAAAAGGAAGTATGATGATCAGATCAATTCTATCTATAAACAAGGGCTTACACCGATCATTGAACTACTAGTGAGAAAGAGACAGGGCGAACTATCAGAAAGCGCTTACAACGCGGCAAAAGCTGATCTGAGTACAGTCAGTCTCAGAGATCAATTTAGCAGATATCTTTACAAACAAGGATTGAACCAGCAGTATGCGCTGAGTTTTAAAGGCGGTTCACGTGATCATGCATGGAGCTTATCTACAGGCTATGACCATAATTCTTCTGTACTGGATGAAAAGTACAACAGGTTCAATGTACGGTTTCAAAATACCATGCGTCCGGTTAAGAACCTAGAAATACAGACTGGTATCTTTTATACGCAGAGTAAAAGTGGTTCTGGCAGGCCGGCGTATGGGGGGAACGAACCTGGAATAGCTTTGTTTCCCTACGCACGTTTAGCTGATCAGCAAGGAAACTCGCTCGCTGTAATGCGTGGTAGGCGGGTAGGTTATATTGATACCGCAGGTAGGGGAAGGCTGCTGGACTCGAGATATTACCCGCTTGAAGACTATAAACATGTAGTCAATACAATCAGTGTGAGTGACGTGGTATTCAATGCCGGGATTAGCTACAAACTGATGAAAAGTTTAACAGCAGATTTGAAATACCAATACGAGCGGCAACAAACCGGGGGTAGAAACCTGAGTGATATCAACAGTTATTTCGCCAGAAACCTGATCAATACCTACACGCAGCTTAAACCCGGAAATGAGATTATCTATAAAGTACCCAAAGGTGGTATCCTGGATTTATCTAACAATGTATTACAAGCCAGTAATTTAAGAGGTCAGTTAAATTACAATCAGCAATGGGGCAAACATCAGCTCACAGCTATTGCAGGTGCTGAAATTAAGAGCTCAAAATCCATCTCTGATCAGAGCAGGGTATACGGTTATGATGACCTGTTACTCAATTATGGAAATGTAGATTACCTGACCCCAATGCCAGAATTTTTGGGCGGAGGATCAAGTTATCTTACAGACAATAGAAATCTGGAAGAAAACCTGAACCGCTTTGTGTCTGCTTATGCAAATGCAGCTTACACCTATAACGGTAAATACACGCTTTCCATAAGTGGCAGGAGTGATGCTTCTAACCTTTTTGGGCTTACAGCTAATTCCAGATGGAATCCTTTATGGTCTGCCGGCGCATCGTGGGAACTGAGTAAAGAAAGGTTTTATCATTTCAGCCCGGTCCCTTATTTAAGACTGCGGACAACTTATGGTGTGAGCGGAAATATAGATCCGGCTATGAGTGCAGTGACTACAATCGCTTATGTAGGCAATTCTGACTATACACCTTCTCCTTATGCTGCATTTAGAAATTTCAGGAACCCTGATTTAACCTGGGAAAGTTCTGCAATGCTAAACTTTGGCCTTGACTTCAGGTTCAAAGGAAACAGGATAAATGGTAGTCTTGAATATTTCAGTAAAAGAGGAACTAACCTTTTTGGAAGAGAGCTATTGGATTATACCGGGGGTATAGGTTCAGAGATCGTGAAAAACGCAGCCAGTACCAAAGGCTATGGATTTGATGTAGAATTAAACAGCCGGAATATTATTGTAGGAAACTTTAGCTGGACAAGTAATCTGAATGCGAGCTTTTATCAGGATAAAGTAGTCCAGTATTATCTGCCCAAACAACGTGCAGGTGCTTATCTGAATATCAGTCCTATCATTTCGGGAGTAGCGGGTAAACCTGTTTATGCGATATTTTCTTATAAATGGGCTGGCCTTGATCCTCAGAATGGTAATCCCAGAGGTTATGTGAATGGAGAAGTGAGTGATAACTATACCTTACTGGCTGGTACAGCTACAAAATTTGAAGACCTGAATTATCATGGCTCAGCTTTACCTACGTTTTACGGTTCTTTGGGCAACACCTTCACCTATAAAGATTTTAGTTTAACAGCAAGGCTGACTTATAAATTAGGGTATTATTTCAGAAAGCCATCTATAAATTATGGAAGCTTGTTTGATAAAAATAATGCTCATGCTGATTACGGCAAGAGATGGCAGCGTCCCGGCGATGAACTCAAAACTAGTGTCCCTTCTATGGTTTATCCTTGGAATAGCTTGCGGGATAACTTTTATGCAGGCTCTGAGGTACTGGTAGACCGTGGGGATCATATCCGGTTGCAATACGTGAACCTTTCTTATCAGTTAGACCATAACAGGTTGAAATTCCTTCCTTTTAAAAGTATGTCTGTTTATGTGAATGCGGCTAATCTGGGTTTAATATGGACAGCAAATAAAGAACATATAGATCCTGATTATAAAGGTGATAACGTTTTAAAGCCTGCGAAAACCTTTTCCCTGGGTATCAGGGCTAACTTAAACTAAACAGAAAATGAATAGAAAATATAAAAATGCGGTAACCATTCTGGTGATAGGTTGCTTGATTTGCTTTTCAGGCTGTAAAAAATTTCTGGATGAAAAGACAAATAAAAAACTGGCTGTCCCAAATACTATAAGTGATCTGCAAGCTTTAATGGACAATCCATCTAAGATAAACTCTTCTTCTCCTTGTAGTGGGGAAATAAGTACGGATGATTATTACCTGACTGATGCAAAATGGGCGAGTATTGCTGAAATAGAACAGCGGAGAATGTACAACTGGGAAAAAGACAATTTGTTTGCTAGAGCGTCTAATGATTGGTCAAAGGTTTATATGGTAATTTATTACAGTAATACTGTTTTGGAAGGGTTGAGTACTATTCCCAGGACACCTGCCAATGCACCGGATTGGGATAATGTTAAGGGGCAGGCGTATTATTGCCGGGGAAGCAGTTATCTGGAAGCGGTAAATGTATGGAGTCTGGCTTATGATCCGGCATCATCAGGGGCTGACTTAGGTTTGCCATTGCGTCTAAACACTAATTTTAGTGAAGTTTCTGTCCGGGCAAATGTACAACAGACTTTTGATCAGCTTATCCACGATATCAAGGCTTCGATTCCTTTACTCCCGGTAGTGCCTTTATCTAAATTCAGACCTTCGAAACCAGCCGCTTACGGGCTATTAGGCAGAGCTTATTTAACCATGCGCGATTATGAAAATGCGTATCAATACGCTGATTCATGTTTGTCTTTAAAAAGTGACCTCGTTGATTATAATACACTTTCTGTAACAGATAAGTATCCTTTTAGTTTCGAGAATAATAAGGAGTCTATGTATTTCAAATCGATTTCTACGCCGCCAATTATTGTGAATACTATAGCGATTATCAGTCCTGAACTATTTAATAGTTACGATGCATCAGATTTAAGAAAACGTGTGTTTTTTAAGAAGAACACGGATAATACTTATCGTTTTACTGGTAGTTATGGAGGCCTATTTGGATATTTTGGCGGAGTTGCTACGGATGAAATGTTCCTGATCAAAGCAGAATGTCTGGCCAGAAAGGGGAGGGTTACAGAGTGTATGGATGTACTGAATAAATTATTGATTACGCGCTGGGATAAGACAAAGGTCTATGTTCCTTATGCTGCTACAAGCCCTGCTGATGCCTTAAGTTTAGTACTGAAAGAACGAAGAAAGGAACTCGTGAACAGAGGACTGAGGTGGGTGGATGTGAAACGGTTAAACAAAGAAGGTGCAGGAATCACGATGATCAGAACTTTGAATAATACAGTTTATAAACTTTTGCCAAATGATTTGAGATCGGCATTACCGATTCCTGATGATGTAATTGTAATTTCTGGTATGGAACAGAATAAAAGATGATTGTAAAATTACGGGATAGATCAAATGGATCTATCCCGTAATTTTACGTTACGTTTCTACTTGTCTTCTCTCCTGGAAAGTGCATTTTCAATAATCATTTCATCTGTATGGCTTTGGAGGTAGCTTTGAAGAGTCTGGCCTGCTGGAACCTGAATTTTACATAAAGTTTCTGTATCACTGCCACAGAGATATTTAGTGTTATCAAATGTAGTGCTCCAGGATGTTACATTTTGAATTTTACTGTTATCTGTTCCATTAAAATAATAGATAGTATCATAGCGCTCTGGATGAGCATTTTTAAAAGCACTCATAGTAAAAATTAAACCACCTAACAAGAGTACTGGGATTAATATGAACATGTTCACATTCTTGAATAATTTACGCATGGTTTTAATTATAATGACTTAGCTATTGTAAGTCTGATTACCGTTTAGAACCTGGAAGCTCCATTCTGCCCGGCTAATTCTGATTTCTTTTGCGCAGCTGAGCTTTGTTCGCTGCTGTTCTGTTTTCTTCAACTTTTGGCTGCTCTCCTTTCTTTTTTACAGTTAAACAAGGTATGATGACCAGTTCTTGATCCTGATCCATTTTCCTTGCAGTCTATAATTTAAAGGTCTGGAGAAATCAAGGATATTGCATTAGACATTTGACCCATTCGTACAGGACAGATGTCACATTCGATTTTGACTTTAACAAAGGGAAATTCCTTGTTATCTTTCCCAAAAGCTGACCATTAAAAGTAGAATTCTTGACCAAGGACATCAGTTTTTCGGGAGGACGTCAATAACAATAATGATACCTACTGCATTTTGGAATATTTGTATTTAAGACTAGGTTTATGTAAACCTAAAAACACATGAAGAAAATCGTGTTAGCCTCACTTTTATTAATTGCTGGAATTTCAGGATATGCACAAACCTATCAACGTGTTAACAGTAAGAACAAAACCTATCTTGCGACAGTTAAAGGACTCACTTATACTTATAAAGACGGAATTATTACATTAAAAAATAACGGTAATTATAATTTAGCTACTGTAAGCATTATTGCCTCTTCTAAAGTAGACAGTACTCTGTTTGGGATTGCTTTATTTGAAGAAGGGCTAAAAATAGGAAAAACAGATAAAGCCACTGTTTATTTTACTGGTGGTCATGGAAAAGATACACATGAACTTTCATTAAAACAGATCGATGAGAAGAATTTGGTGTTATCATTTGATAAAGCGGCCAGGGCACAACGCTAATTATGAAAACAGTTTCGACTAAATAGGCTAACACCAGCTGCCATAGGTATAACTGCAATAATTTGGCCTTCTGTGATTACATAAATTCACGATTTATATGCCCTCATTATATCAGCTGATTCCATCATTTGGGGCGTAACTAGTTAGGGGAAGATTACACAGGTAATTTGCTAACTGTCACTATGCTATGGCCTTTTGTTAGGGTAAACCAAAATGATGAGAAAAATAATTGAAAACTTTATATAAAGAACTACTCAATAAGGATCTAACAAAAATATCTATAGTGCCTTATAAATTGCTGTCGGGTAAAGTCAATGAAATTACTCTTGCCAAAGACCAAACAGAGGATAACATTTATGAAGTTAGATATGATGACAAATATTATTTCACAGTCCTGCTTGAAAACCATCTAAAAAAATCTTTTACTTTGGTTAAGAAGGGACGCGACCATAATAAAATGTTTCTCATTATTTAGCTGTGAAAATTTTTGAATAACAAAACGAAATAATAAATCAATAGAACGAATAGGTTTTAGTAAAAATTTAAATACTATTTTTATTTTTTTAAACTTGTATCAAATACAATAAAAAGGCCCCGGTTTACTAGAATATAGACCCTATTAATAATTCTTGTCAATAGGAGTATAATGATTTTCTTTATACTTCGATTATAAAAAGTCATTCATTTCTGAAAACTGCGTAACCAAAGCTTAACCTTCCCACTTAGTATTTAACCATTATTAAATCCTCGTTTACAATGTAAAAGCACATGTTCCCGTAATAAAATCACAACTCTACAATATGATAGGTACACTTGCGCCAATTATCCTATTTATGAAGAAAAAATCAATTTATAGAACCCTCTTAGGAGTTCTAATTCTAAGTGTCGCGCTTCTATACAGTGCATGTAAAAAGACACTCCCGCTCTTGGTAATAAACCTCAAAAACCAGATCTTACTGTGAAAGATGCCAAAGCATGGCTAGAAAACACTGACCCAAAGATAATGTTAGGTGATAGATGGAATAGTCTTATATTCCAGGCTGATGGAAATGGTGGTAATGTCATCAAAGTAAAAGTTAATGAGTCACTAAAAGATAATATCTGGACATTAAGAGATATTCTTCTTCAAAGAGATGACACAGGAAGTATTGAAGCTTTTGGTTATGAGGTACAGGTTGCTAACTCTTATTTTACCACAAAAAGGGGAGCAGAACTATCAGGAGCCAATAAAAGAGAGTTCATTGACAATGCTGATTTTACAGGAAAGGTTTTCTTATATACCCTTAAAAACAAAGTGGTTAAAGGTATGCGATTCTTAAATGGAAAACTGGTAAGTAGCTTAGTGTTAGCCGCGCACAGAACTGATATAACTACAATGGGTCAACAGGGTCTGGAACAAGAGCCTGACTGCTCTTTTGGGTCATTTGACAGCTCGACCAAATCTTGCACACCAAGCGGGACAACACTTAGTGAAGTAGAAATACATAGCTATGTGCCGCCGCCTAACTTTAACTGGGTATTTCCACCATCAAACCCAGCAAGTGAAGCTGCTCCACCTCCAGCAGGGAGTGTAGACTTGCCTATTGGTAATACTGGAGCTGGTGGGGGTAATGGCAATCGTGAATTAAAAACAGATTCATTGAAAGCTAAGTTCCCTTGCGCAGATAAGTTGATTTTACAACCAATTTTCAAGTCTGCAGCCATGAATGATTTTGTACAACCGTTTTTAACAAACATGAAGCCAACAATTACTTATAACACCTCAAACGATCTACCCTGGGGTAGTACGACCACAGGTGGTTTATTCGAATTAGGTCATACTGGTTATGATCCAAATAGTGGATTACATCAATCTTCAATTGTTACATTAAACGAAAAAATGCTTAATAATAGCTCCCAGTTATTGGTGGCAGCAACGACTATTCATGAAACTTTACATGCTTATATAAATTATAATATAGCTACTTCAGTAAAGGCAGGAAAAGATGCATATAATGATCATGGGAATTGGTTGCTATCATTAGATGGCTTTTATTTAATGAACGACATGCCAGCTAACTATACTCAACATTCGTTAATGCTAGCCGATTACTTTGACAAGGCGGTTTCGGCATTAAGTTATTGGGATTCAAATCAAACTCTCAAACATACTAGCAAAGAAATAGCGATGGCAATGATGTATGGACTAACAACGGCCGAAAGTAGTTGCTCACAAAGTGATATTAACAAAATAAATGCGACATTTGATGCGTTAAAATTAAAATATAGTATTACAACATCTGACCTTAATACGTTCAATGTGTCTCAGTTAAATTCTCCAAATAGCCTGCCTAAATCTGGCTGCAATTAAAATTTATAATAATGAAAATTATAGTAATTACCTTGTTAAGTTTTCTACTTTTCAATGTTCAAAAAGCTGAAGCTCAAAGCATAAAAAAAAACCAAGATACAGTTTTCTACTTTCTTGATACGGTTGCAACACCAGCCAAGGACAGAATCATTAGAATAGAGAGAGAAACGCCATATTTAGGCTATATTATACTGTGTAAATGTTATCCACTAAATGCTGATCCAGTATTTTACACCCGCATTGATAGCTATAAAAAAGTCATTTCAAAGGAAGAATTTGCTAAAATCAAGACTATCTCCCTAACTCGGCTAATTGAAATTGCGGTTAAATACGCCAATGATAAGATTTACAGTCACAAATTCTTTTTTATTGAACCAGATGGTAACAATATGAAAGTTACGAAAGTAACACTTGAAGGGCCACGAAAGCCAGATGCCATACTTTATAATACAAAAAAAATAAAGCCTTAAAACCAAGTGTCACTTAATAAAGAAACATTCAATCATGAAGCCTAATGTAGATGAAGTGAAATCAGTAATATAGAAAGGTAGTATCTAATAAACTGTAGAAATAGGATTTAAGGTAAACTTAGATCCTATTTTTGTTATCTAAAATCAGTGAACTGCCACAATAAAAAAGACCTCATCAGTTAGAATGGAGCCTCAACGGTGTGTCAGGTAAAAAATTCTTATGGCTTATGTTTATTCAATAAAGCTTTTAGTTCAACTACTGATTGCTCCAGAATCTGCGCCTTTGCCTTTTTGATAGTTTCCTCATCATAAAGACCAGTACAATCATTATCCTCAATATCTCGTATTTCTTCAGCCTTAAAAGCATATTTAGCTTTAAATTCTGACATATCGACAAACAACTCATTTTTTATCTAATAGTTTGAATTCTCGCCTCCTAAATCGGTTAGAAAAAAGGGAGGGTTACAAATAATCACACTAGATCAAAACGCTTCAACAATCAATGATCAAGAAAGAGATACACGAAAACAAGGTTACACCGGAAGTAAATGTAAATAATAACTATTAATTATCTAATTTGAATATATCCGGATCTGAAAAACGTATAATCATGAAATTATCCATTAAAACATTAATCATTACATCCATTTTAGTAAGTATTTTCCCTCTGTTTTCAAATGCTCAGAATTCTGCTCAAACTAAACAAAAATACTCTTATTTGAAAACAATAGACTCAGTAATAAATAGGGGCTTTAAAAGTGCAGTACTTAAAGATAGTATATCTTTATATGCGATTAATTTTAGAATAGATCTTACAAAGAACAATGCTGGAAAAATTGAAGTATCACAAATTGTTGCTAATGATAGCTTGGCTTACAAACTGTTTCCATCTTACAAAAGATTTTACTCAATAGACTATAATTCATTATTAGGAGTGAGAAAAAAAATAAGATTAATTGTTCCTATTTTAATAGCCAACATCTCCGAGACTGCAAAAAAAACATATAAAAAAGAAGATGGAAGTTCATTAATAGATATTCAATCTGCTATAAACACAGCCTATTCTCTGTACTCAACGATTTCTTATAACAATTTGAAAGAGGCAGAAATTCCCGTTGAACATAGAATACAAAAATCTAAGATGGACACTAATAATGATAGAACCAGCAAGGACATTGTATACTTAAATCCATACATAGTTCAAATAGTAAATATTAAATAAATCAGCATAATCCAATAGACTATGTAAAATGGGAGGTTAATGAATCATAAGTTTCAATGGACGACTGTAGAAGAGCACTATTATTTGGAATGGATAATCCGGGACCAAATGCTGATTTTAACCAAAAAACGTTTATTGATCTAGCCTATAATAAGTTACTTACGAAATATGGGTTTTCTGTTGAAAACTTAAATGAATTTAATTTAAAACAAGTAAATTCATCATCTTCAGATAAATTACCTAATGATTGTAAATAAGCTATTATGATAAAGTTTATAAACAAAGTATTGTTACTACTAGTTATTTTTAATTACAAAAAGTTATTCATTTCTGAAAACTGCATAACCAAAGCTTAACCTTCCCGCTTAGTATTTAACCATTATTAAATCCTCGTTTACAATGTAAAAACACATGTTCCCGTAATAAAATCACAACTATACAATACGATGGGTATACTTGCGCCAATTATACCTATTTATGAAGAAAAAATCAATTTATAGAACCCTCTTAGGAGTCCTAATTCTAAGTGTCGCGCTTCTATACAGTGCATGTAAAAAAGACACTCCCGCTCTTGGTAATAAACCTCAAAAACCAGATCTTACTGTGAAAGATGCCAAAGCATGGCTAGAAAACACTGACCCAAAGATAATGTTAGGTGATAGATGGAATAGTCATATATTCCAGGCTGATGGAAATGGTGGTAATGTCATCAAAGTAAAAGTTAATGAGTCACTAAAAGATAATATCTGGACATTAAGAGACATTCTTCTTCAAAGAGATGATACAGGCGATATTGAAGCTTTTGGTTATGAGGTACAGGTTGCTAACTCTTATTTTGCCACAAAAAAGGGGAGCAGAACTACCAGGAGCCAATAAAAGAGAGTTCATTGACAACGCTGATTTTACAGGAAAGGTTTTCCTATATACCCTTAAAAACAAAGTGGTTAAAGGTATGCGATTCTTAAATGGAAAACTGGTAAGTAGCTTAGTGTTAGCCGCGCACAGAACTGATATAACTACAATGGGTCAACAGGGTCTGGAACAAGAGCCTGACTGCTCTTTTGGGTCATTTGACAGCTCGAATAAATCTTGCACACCAAGCGGGACAACACTTAATGAAGTAGAAATACATAGCTATGTGCCGCCGCCTAACTTTAACTGGGTATTTCCACCATCGAACCCAGCAAGTGAAGCTGCTCCACCTCCAGCAGGGAGTGTAGACTTGCCTATTGGTAATTCTGGATCTGGTGGGACCAGTGCTGGATTAGATCAGGCATTTATGGCTAAAATTGACGATGCGAAATTAAAGGATTGTTTCAAAAACGTATTGAACAATTTAAAAAACATGGATAAAGGGTGTATACCGAATTTAGTTAGAGTTTTTGCCGGAACAACGCCAGGATACAATTGGAAAATGCAAGATGGGCAAATAAGTGCAAATCAAAATGCAGTTACAAGTTCTTCCTATAATAGAACAGATGGAACAGTTACCACAACATTTAACTCTCAAAATTTCAAATCTGGCTCTGATTTAGCTATAGCAAAGACTATTCTTCATGAATCCGCACATGCTTATTTGGTTTCTTATTTTATGGTTGATCAAGTCTCAGCAAGTAAAACTTATTCAGAATATTATGATGCTTATATTTCCGCCAAAAATCCCGATATGAATGCAATTCAACATGATCAGGTTGTTAAATCATTTATAGGTTCAATAGCAGTATTATTAAAACAGTATGGGGAATCCCAAGGGTATATAGCTACTGACCAATATTATTCTGATTTAGCTTGGGGAGGTCTGAATGAAACTAATGCATTCAAAAATTTAGATCCAAAAGTTCAAGCAAGGATTACTGATACGCTTTTAACCGAACAAACTGGAAAAGATGGCAACGGGAATACTGTGTCCCCTAAAGGTAAATTAGGAGGTTGTTAAATTTATAAGATATGAGAACCAAAAAAATAAATCAATTATTATCAGTGATAATCATAATGGCAACTATGTTAAGTTGCACAGCACTCAAAGGTACTCAAACCGGTAAGAATGGGTCATATACTTTTGAGATAAATAGAACGAAATCAGTAAATGATCCAGTCATCTATGGCTCAATTACAGAAGTTGATCCAAATAGGAAACTAAAAATAGGCGTAGTTAAGGTTGATTTAAAACATATTTATCATGCGGATGCCGACGGGAACTTTACTTTTAAGGTTAAACCCGGTAAACATAGATTTCGTGGCTTAAATATTAACTACAAACAAGTTGAAACAAAATACTTAAATACATTTAAAGGTGATTCTATCAAACTTGTTTTCAAACTTAACCAAGATGATACTCCGCTTTATTAGGTGGTACATAGAAAAGTGATATACGGGATTTAATGCAAACTTAGATCCCATTTTTGTTATCCCTACAATTTTTCTGAAAATCAAACTGTACATAGTGCTTTTTCTGGTGGCTTTATTGAGTAACTCCTGTAAAAAAGATATTAAAAAGGACATTAAACAAGATAAAAATAGTTCCTACGATAATCTTAAGCAATTAATGACCGAAAAGCAGCAAGTATGCGTATATACGTATTGGGTTACCGAAGTGTGGGAAGGGAGTAACATGGTTTCGAGATCAAGTGAATTAATGTCAGTGTCATGTAGTTCTGGAGGAGGGACAAGTGGTGGTGGCGGTACTGGAGATCCTATCGCAACGCCAATTAAGGTTGAGCTAAAACCTGATAGTTTAAAAAAGAAATTTCCATGCGCAGCGCAAATATTGGAAAGTTTAGAAAGTTACCCACAACTTAGTGATTTTTTAGCACCATTTATTAAAATAGGTGCAGATAGTGTAAAAGCTAATTTAAGTTGGTTTGATGATCCTAAACTTGACTGGAACAGTGTTGGATCAACCACATATGGAGAAACCAGAAGTGATCCTAAACAGAGGGTGGGTTCCGAGATTTATTTAAATTCAAATATGTTAAAAAATTCTTCACCAGCATTAATTTCAACTGTTATGGTACACGAGATGATACATGCTTATTTTAACAATATAACTACGATGCAAGGTTATGATGTAGTGGCAGATGACTCAAAGCCAATTTTAGAAAGACTTAGTGAATATGCAAAAGTATCCGCCTCTTTAAATGGTAGAGATCACTTAACCATATTAGCATCTTATGTTGGGACAATTGCCGAAGTCGTAGGCTTAAGTGATGGCAACAAAAAATCAAAAGAAGTATATTTCAAACTTGCTATTGGTTCTTTAAATAACGATGGAAAAACACCTTCAAATACCTTCGCCTCTACATACAAAGATTTACTAGATAAAATAAACAAAGATAATAAATTTTCAATTACTATAGATAATGCATCACAAATGATTTCTTTAAATAGATCTGTACCAAAGTCGGAACGAGCAAAATGTTTATTATAAGCTATTAGAGCCATTAGTCATAAATACAACCAATTTTAAATATTTACACATGAAAATTTTCACTACTCTTTTACTATTAACAGTAAGCATCAGTTTAAGGGCTCAACAGAAGAACTCTATATATTATGACAATAGAGACAATTCAGTTGTAAATTTCTTTAGTAAACCTAATGTACCTAAAATGCTAGCTGAGAATCCAATGAGTGGATTTTCCACTATTAATTTTACTGTTTCAGAAAAGGGAAAGGTTATTGCTATCCAAAATTTAATTAACGTTCAAGGTCTTTTTTTTGGTACTGCAAAAGATGCCATAGAAAAATCTAGTGGCTCCTGGATAATCAAATCTGGATTAAAAGAACAGACTTTCCAAATTACATTTTTTATTACATCTAATAGATTAGATTCTATTAGAGTCGCAGGTAAAAATAAGAATGAATTTCAAATCCCGGTGGATCGTTATATAAATTATAATGACTCCCCTAAAGAAGTTACTATTTTGCCAACAATAAAAATCATTTACAAACAGGCAGCATTAAAACCATTTATCGTTCAATAATCCTTTTATTAGATACTACCAAAACAAAAAGCCCTTCATTTCTGAAAGGCTCCGTAACAGTGTTTTGGTAAAACTGCCTTAGATAAATAGACTACATTTTATCTCGCTTAATAAAAAACCGCAAAAAATAGACATAAGTAACTATTGTTGCAGCCACAGGGTTACTTAATATTGATGCTAGTACTGTTACTGATGTAAATTATTTTTCCACAACATATGCAACAGCCATGGAAATGTTTATTACCGTAACTATTCTACATGAGTTTATTCACTTTGGAGAAAATACAACTCAGATATTTAATCCACATAAAGGAAACGCAGATGATGCAGGATATCAATTCGAGAATAAATATTACGGAGGTCGAGTTATCTTTGATAAAATTACTGGAGCAATAACATACAGTCCATTATAAAGTCTACCAAATGAAAATGTTTCTTAAAAAGAATATTAAACTTGTAAGCTGTCTTTTATTAATATTTATTTATATCACAGCTTGTACATCAGGAGTAAAAGAAAAAGATGATACTATTCAAAAGGAAAAAGAGATTGCTGAAACAGTTGATCTTTTAAGTTATTACGTACAACATGAACAAAAAAAAGACTCCATTTTCTTAATGGAAATCCCTGCTAAATACACGACAACAATAGATTTACAAATAGCAATTGATGTTATTGGAGGCAAAAAGTTGAAAGCAATAGATCTATATCGTCAAGCAGAAAAAAATAATTTGCCTTGGTCAAAAAGTTCAGCTCCTGTGGCCAGAATCATGACTGAGAAAAGTACTCGTAAATTAGTTTCTCCCGTAATCTTAGCAGATTATACTACAGTGCTAGGTGATGGCCTCTATCACATAGCCCATCCTATATTTACTAAAGATTTTAAATTTGCAATTTTATATGTGGAATATGTTTGTGGATCCAGATGTGGTGACGCGAAAACTCTACTATTTAAAAAGGATAATAATATTTGGAAATTAATAAAGACAATGAATACTGCTGTTTTTTAGAATAAGAGATAATATTCTAAAGTTTATTAAAAATAGCGAACTGCCACAATAAAAAAGATCCCATCTGCTAGAATGGAGCCTCAATGGTGCGTCTGGTAAAAAATCCTTATGGTTTATGTTTATTCAATAGAGCTTTTAGTTCAACTACTGATTGCTCCAGAATCTGCGCCTTTTCCTTTTTGATAGTTTCCTCCTCATAAAGACCGGTACAATCATTATCCTCAATATCTCGTATTTCTTCAGCCCTAAAAGCATATTTAGCTTTAAATTCTGACATACCGACAAACAACTCATTGCTTCCTTCCACAATATTATTATTAATTCATACAAATTAATAAAAGATATTAATTCACGTAATAAGTATTATACTTTACGTAATTAAAAAAAACAATAAACTTTTAATATTTGATACAAAATATAAAATATTAAAAATGAGAAACAATTTTACAAGTAAAATTTACAACGCGACTCTGTTATTAGGGGCGATTTTAGCGTTCAGTAGTTGCGCAAAAGATCCAATTAAATTGATTCCATCATTTGGCACGTAGCTAGTCATAGGAAGATTACAAACCTATTATAACTTAAAGATCAATCCAAAAACTTTGTAATATTCCATAATTGCAAGTATCCCGGCAAGCCCTGCCATTATAAAGAAGGCTCCACCGCCTTTACCAAAACCGACATGATAGAAGCTTGTTTGCTGATATATAAAACCAATACACAGTAAACCTAACAAGGTACCACCGTATATGGCGTACAGACTATCTAAATTGGAGAAAAAACGATGACCGATATGGGAGCCTAGTACCTGATAAAATTCTGGATTTGACTGAGCTACAAATAACAATACGAATGGTAAAACCAAAGAGGCAGAAAAGAGTGACCAAATCAAACTACTTAAGCGTTCTTTTTTATATAATGTAAATAGGAGGTGAATCAATATAAACAAAATACAACCAAGAAAAAAAGAAAGATAATACCCTATAGCAAATCCAATTACTACGCTAATCAGCAGGACAATTCCCCAATTGTTTTTTTTAGTGTTCATCTGCCTGTATTTTAATACCTTGCCTTGCCTGCATTTCTTTATTCATTCCAAATTTATCTAAATTCTTTTGTGCATAACGGGAAATTAAATCAGACACAATAAATGCGGCTAATATACCATAATCAGCACGATTGAGATTTTTTGCGACTTCCTTAGTAACCCGTTTTTCATATCTGCCAGATAGTTCTCCACTTTTTTTCTCCCCAAGAGCTTTTGCTTTACTATTCAACTTCTCTTGCTTACCTATCTGCCTTCTGTAATGTGGACTGTTTTTTCCTCGGCTATAACGATGAACAGGATTATTGGCTTTAAACACTTCTGCCTGAGATTTTCCATAAGCGTCAAATCTACCCGCATTATCCGTCATTTTTCCATTTTGTCTATCAATTGGAACCCCGCGCATCTTGTCTCCTTTAACTATAGCATCACGTTCACCATCTGTATAGAGTGGGTCAGTAAAGGGCTTTTGATAATTAGACATCGCATAGCTTTGCGTTGTGGCGTCTTCACCACCTGTTAATAAATCTGACGAGCCCTTTAATGGATCTTCGTCTACCATAACATTAGATATAGTATTATTAAGTTCAGAACTACCATATCCAATCAATAGACTTTTTATAATACCACTGCCAAATGAAGTAGAAGCATTTATCCATCCGCTGATTTGAATAGAATTTGCGAACATTCTAAATGATCTACCCATAAAAGCAGCACCAAGTATCTCAACAGAATTATTAAATATATTAATGTTATTCTGTTTTCCTGCTGTCTCAGCATCATAAAAGATCTTAATATCACCACCAAATACCGGACATATTAGTTTTGAATCTCCTAATAAAGGACGAATACCCTTTATCCTCACTTTACTATGAACTTCCTGCCAGGTTGCCCCACGTAAAGCAATCCAGCATAATAAATCTCCAATTGATAAAGAAGCCAGTATACCAATTAAAAACCCAGCTAGTACTGCTACAATAAATGGAGCGGCAATGCATGCTGCTACTACAATAGCAACCAGAACTCCTGCCCATTTACAAGCAAAATTCTTAGGTTTATCCTCATAAGTAGCGATCAGCTTACCACCTGCAATAAATACACCCCTGTTTTTAACAAGTAATGTACTTGTATGAAATCCATTGGAACAGGTAAGTGTCACTTCATTATGTACGTAAGGCTCAGCCATTATACACCTCCTCCATTTCTAAATTTATTACACTTTCAATAGATTGGTTTATCTTTTCATTCACTGTTATTCTTGCAAACTTTAGCCAGTTATCCTGCTTATTGAGAACATATAGTGCTTGAAAATCAAAAGTATAACGCTCAAACTTCTCCTGTAAAAATGGATATTGTTTGTTATACAAGGACTTTGCTTTCTGGGTGTCAAAATTTAACTTGTCGACATTGCCTTCATACTTTAAAATGTATTCATCATATTGTTCGTCATAAGCAACTTCCAAATGAACCCGCATTGGAATACTAAGTTCTTCAAAAAAAGTAGACATGATTAAAACATTTGCAACCGGATAACGATCTCCCAACACAAATGGTTGATTATAAAACCCCCTGAATAGAGAAGAATGGAACAGTGATTTCTCAAGTTCCTTATGCAAAGGATAGCTTGGCATATATTCTTCATCTCCCTTAGCCATCATTTTACGTAGTATATCAGCAGGAAGTGCTTGGATTTCGGCTTCCAAAAGTAAACTAGCTTTTAGCGTTTCCCACTTTTCTTTCAAAAAGACTTTATTAGTCACGTCTTTTATTTTGCCTGAGGGATTGAGATCAAATTCGAGGACATTTTTCAAATCCGTAACTTTTTTCAATATACCTCCAAGTTTTTCTTTTAACCCTAAACCATCCTCATAATTTGACTTATTAACGGATAGGAGCATGTGATAAATTGTCCCCCTTGCAATAAGTTCCAAATCAAATTCCTGCTCATGAAAAAAATCGGTGATTAAGGACCCATTAATAGACATTTCTGTATTATGTCTGCTTTGATATTTTTTTCTGGCTAAATCTCCCAGGGAAAACACAACTGTATTAGTTGTTATAGATTCCGGTATTTTTTTGTTTGGTTCGGTATCATCAGAAAACAAGCTAAATCGAGACATAGTCAAGAGATTAATTTAATTTATTATTTGACAACAAATTTCTACCTGATTTGTTTTATGCCTGTTTCAGAATATAAATAATAATCATATGGAGCAATTAAAGGATTTTAGCTGGAAACTTGAATGCCTTAGGTTATAGAAGAAAGGGTTTGCGCTTTATCCATTGTTATGCCTTTTGCATATTCTGATTTCAAATTATCTTTTTTATCGCTTCACCAATAGCTTTTGCTACTAGCATAAATTCCTCAGCGGTGAAGAAATTGGATTTAGCATTATTGCACCAGTAACAACACCATACTACATTATCTAAATCATCGTAAGATTTAAAGGGATCTTTTCGGTCCAACTCTAGTCGTTTCCCCCGCTTACCTCCTCGTGTTGCGTCAGGGCGGAGCCCGGTTCTTTGCAATTGGTATAGTTCGAAGCTTTTTTCATTGCTAGTACCACAATAATGGCATCCTTTAATGAATTTCTCCATCTTGAACCAGTTTTGAAATTCATTAAATGTGGCGTTCATAAATCCATCTATAATTTTTAAAGTTTTTGGGTCTGTTTTCTGCTTTTTCTGGTTGAATATTTTTCGCAGTTCCTCTTTATTCATGCTTGGATGTTATCTGTAGAAATTAAATTCATAGTTCCTAGGGGATGGGTATAGTTGACCTCCCCCCGCAAAACAGGACTTTTGCAAAGTAGATATTTTCGGTGTCAAAAATATAATCAATTTACGTCACTTAAAAGGCCCGTCGATTTATTTAGACTGACCTTTTATCACAAAAAAGCCCTTCATTTCTGAAAGGCTCCTTAACGGGTGGTTTGATATTAGTGGTTTATATTTTAATTGCCAGATTTTTCTTTATTACCTACCCCATGTTATTGGCGGAGCAGTTACCACGATGCTGGAAAGCTCTCCATTCAAAGAATTTCTACCCTCTGAATAAAATACTACTCTAATATAAGCATCTTCATATGTGTGTTCTAAACTAGTCAGTCTATACCCAACAAAACTTTGTTTTACATAAACAATACATTGCCCTCTCGAATAATCGGCATCTGCATTTTTATAAAATGTTATTGTCGTACCTGCATCTGCACTAATCATAGCATTATTGGCTTTATCGTTTAGATTGCCACCAGTAGCAGCGTCATAATCCCTCATATTAACAATTTGTCCGTAGTTCACATTCTTAAGGTTCGGATCATTAAAAGTCATCCCTGCAAAACCCGCTAAAAATGCACCATTTTTATAAAGGTAGACACTGAAATTATGCTGTAATTGAGCATTTGCATTAAATGTGGTGAATAGTCCCAAGACCAGGGCAATGAGCATTGTAAATTTAAAATTTTTCATAAATTAATAATTTAGGTAAGTAATTGTTATTTTTTATTACAAGATAAAATAATAAATAAAAATATACAACAGTTGATTAGCTATTTTATTATATAAATATCACCAATTGTTAATTAATAATAATCTATCCTCTGTTTTATTTGTTAATATGTACTTATCTCTTACAATGGCAGCTTCGTATTCTGTTTCGAAATTCCCTAGGCTTTTATATTTTTTGCCTCCTAATATCCTAATACATTAGTCCTTCATTTATTTATATCCGTTCGCCAACTTACTCCATCATATTCTGAAGAACGGCCAATAGGTAAACTTATCCTAGTATAGGACAAATTATAATACGGCTCTCTTTTTACATGCCCTTGTAATGCATTTGAGATGGGGTTGGGATGCTTCGACCCAAGCCAACCCCATCCCAACCCCAAGGTAACCCCATCTCAAGCCATTGCATTCCATTATTGTGAAATATTGTTATTATTAAAATAATATTGTATCTTTTGTTGAAATATTAATAAATTAATGTAAAAAACGCAATCATGGCAGTATTAAGAAAAGGTTTAAACGACGGATACGTAGGTAAAATCGGTAATACGGTAACTTACGAATTGAATGGTGAAATGGTCAAAAGGACAATTGGCATATATGACGATCCTAAAACGATCCCGCAATTGTCTGTTCGTCAAGTAACATCCGTCACATCGGCTTTTCTGATACCTGTGCATGATTTTATAACCATTGGTTTTGATCTGGAAGCAAAAAAGACAAGAAAAGGTGCTTACAATATCGCTTCATCATATAATCGGTTAAACGCAATAACTGGTAAATACCCGAATCAGAACATTGATTTTACTAAAGTCTTGTTTTCCAGAGGGAAGATGCCAATTATACCTAAGCCCAGTGTGACACTCACAAAAAACAAATTGGCGTTTACCTGGGACACTGATTTTACGGCAAACGGTATAAAACCCACTGATCGGGTAATGCTCATTGCTTATCTGCCCGAAAGACATAGGGCAGTATGTTTAATTAGCGGAGCTAAAAGGACGGCAGGAGTAGAGTATCTATCAATTCCCAGAAGTAAGAAACCCATGATTATAGAAACCTATATCTCATTTATCTCGGAAACTCATAAAAGTATTTCTACTTCGCTGTATGTTGGGCAAGTTCTTAGCCAGATAGAATAGCGCTACTTTTTGAATTCAAATTAATATCGTTTTTGACCTTTTATGAGGTCAAGAGGCATTGCTTTATCTATTATTATCTGAAAACAGTTTCTGATTGCTTATGCATTAATCATTATTTATGCTGCGAAAAATATATAAAAAGCTTGACCTGGCTTATCAACTGCTTACTGCAATTTTTAAACGAATAGAAGAACAAAATTCCGATGTAGAAGATGAACTTTTGACCATTGCTGAAACAGCTTTATTATTTAAAGTTTCGCACAGAACAATCAGGCGATGGCAGGCAAACGGAATAATCAGACCAATCTATATTGGAGGAACAGTTCATTTTTCTGGAATAGAATTAAAGAAATCTGCTAAAATGAATAAACTAAACATGAAATTAGTCACTGCAAATTGACATCTCTTATTCACTATATAGAATCTCCCGGATTCTAAGCCATTTCATAGCTATTTCTCTTTCTGATCTATGTAATGAATTAATCATTCTCTACTCATAAATCATTCAAACCATATGCTAGTTTTCGACTTCTAGAAGATTGATATTTCTATCATTTTTCTAATGGCCAATCTATGTCCAATTGATCCATCTACTTGAAAATACGTACTCAATAAGGACAATGACGGCCAATAGATGACAATGATGGCCATATGCCTTTACAAGTTAGGTTGCTGTATTTCTGTGACATACATTCGTTTCAACGAGTCCAAAACCTGCCGGCAAGCGATGACTTGAATTAACAAATTAGTTCACATTTCAAAAATTAAAATTATGGCAATTTTACAACAAGGCCCTCTGGGGACCTTCACCGGAAAAATCGGTTCAATCGTAATCTCTAAATGGAAAAACAGCTATGTTGGAAAAAACAAAGCAAAACCGTCATCAAAGGCGGCGACGGAACTGCAAGTTAATCAACGATCAAAGTTTAAAATCGTCGGTAAGTTTTTACGTTCATTCTCTGATATTGTCCCTTACAGTTTCCAAAATCTGACAAAGAATACCACAGCCATGAATGAGGCAATGAGGTATAACCTGTTAAACTCTGTTGGCGGTGTTTCTCCTAATTACACATTAAACTATGCTAATGTCAAATTGAGCGACCCTAAGAATAGAACTGAGATTGATAACGGTTTTGAACCTGTAATGACAGCATTACCTCAGGCAAAAATCAAGATCAGCTGGAAAATGGATGAAATCCCGAATAATGACGAAACAAAACCAACCGATAAAGCCTATGCGTTTTTCTATCATCCAGAGAGAAAGGTATTTGTTTTTTCAACCCGTGTTCAGAGAAGTAAATTGACTCTTGATGCAGATTTACCACGAATATTTCTTGGTGAGGTGCATGGATGGATCTTCTTTATCTCTGAAGATCGCAAACGAGTTTCTAAAACCGAGTATCTAGGTAAGGTAACTGTGATCGCCTAATCTAACTTTAAGATCCCCCGAAAGAGTTATGAGATCTGAGGGGGATCTTTTTAATCAACTCATTCACTACTTAAAATTTAAAAACAAAGAATATGAACGCAAAAGTCATAAAATTAAGTGAATTGCCTGTGTCAGCATTTCATACGGGTTCTAGATTCAAAGGATTGGAACATCATTTACTTTTTCTCTTTCTGTTATTTCTATGGTGTTTCGCCCCCCAGTGGCTAAGAAATTTGGATGATACGGCTGGAAATATAGACCAGAGTATTTGGCTTTTAATTTTATTAAGCCTGATAAGTTTTCTTTTAGTAACAGGATTGTGTTGGTGGCTATTACAGCGATTTTGGCTGATTATTGGGCTTCCTTTACTTTCAGATATGGTTTCACGGTTTAACACTTTATCATTATGGCAACAATTAAGCTTTTATTGGGCATCATTTGCTTTGCTTGTATTAGCAGCTTCGGTATGCTTAAACGCGATCTGCTAGTAAATCCAGAAATTAAAAAAGAGGCTGGTTTGTTAAAGTCTCGTTTTCAACTGGTCAATATTGCCAGAGGAGAAATAGGAGTTAGGGAAAAGACAGGCCGTAACGACGGTTTGAGAGTGGAAACATACTTATCGGTAGTAGGTTTAAAGAAAGGACAGCCTTACTGTGCAGGGTTTATAAGCTGGGTATATAAACAGGCGGGTTTTTTAGTGCCGAAATCTGGATGGTCTCCGGCGTTGTTTCCTTCTTCAAGGTTAGCCTGGTCAGCTTTGCAGGGGAATTTAATAGCCGTTTATTTTCCTAAACTAAAACGGATTGCTCATGTGGGTTTGATAGAGAGATTAGATGGTGATTGGTGTGTGAGCATTGAGGGAAATACGAATTTGCAAGGGAGCAATGAAGGGGATGGGGTATACCGCAAACGCAGGCATTTGAAAACAATTTACAGAATTGCTGATTGGGTAAAATGATCATTTTGTAGCTAAATAAAAAGGAATATATCATACCTGATTTCCCAGATATGATATATTCCTTTTATCTAAATGAAATCATTTGCTATTTGATAACTTCTTGTAATTTCTTCAGCAATGCATCTCCTCTAAGATTTACAGCTATAATGTTTCCTGTAGGATCAAGAAGAAAATTTGAAGGAATTGCATGTATTCCAAATTGTTCGGCAGCCTGATTCTTTTTTTTAAGATCTGAAGCCTGTGTCCATGGAAGATGATCTTCTTTAATTGCTTTGAGCCATTTTTCTTTGTTTTCATCTATAGAAACAGAAAAAACAGTGAATCCTTTATCTTTAAACTGATTATAGGCTTTCAGGACATTTGGATTTTCACCACGACAAGGTCCACACCAGCTGGCCCAGAAATCAAGCAAAACATATTTGCCTTTAAAAGAAGAAATACTAACCAGGTTTCCTGAAGTATCGGGCTGAGTGAATTCCATCACTGCCTTACCTACACTGGTCTTTTTCTTGATGGCAATCATTTCATTTAACTTTTTGCCTAAGATTGATTTTTGAATAGATGGGTCCAATCCTTTAAATAATAAACCAAGGGCCTCACCGGTATTGCTGTATTCCATTTCCCTGATTTGATACGCACTGACAAAACTTTTAGGGTTTTTCTTGATAAAGGTTTTGGAGATGGCCTCCGTTTGCTGATCCAAAGCATCAATCTTCTTTTCTATTACAGCTAATTTGGTGCTGTCTTTGGCTTTTTCCGCAGCCGAATATGCAGGGTATAATTTTTCCTTTTCAACATCTACGGTTTTCGTTTCTGCATTTAAACGGTTGTATTCTGTCTGGACAGCCGGCCCGGTAATGATAGCCTTGTTAAATGAAGCAGCTTTTCCTTCAATGTTGGTTGTCGCATTATTGCTGACAAAAAAAACAAGATAAATCCGGGATTCCGATTTTGTATATATCTGAACCATTTCTGGTTCAGATATTTTTCCGGTAAAACTGAACCTGTCATTTTTGACCTGAGCTGAATCTTTACCACTATAAATCCATTTATCTTTTAATCCTGCAAGATGTCCGGATATGGTATAGGTGTTTTTTTTTTGCTGAGCTGATACGCTAATTGTGATAGCTAAAAAAGCTAAAAGAAATGAGTTTTTTAATTTCATGATTGTACAGATTAATAGCCAGGATTCTGTTCTTTTGCCAGTAATAGGTTGGTGGTAGTTTCGCTTTGTGGAATAGGCCAGATAAACCGATGGTCAGTATAAGGTATCGCAGCAACCCTGGTAGGGGAAACAGGACGATTAACGATATCATAGTTTGAGCCATCTGACTTTACATCTGTATAGGAGATTTTCGCAGGAATTGCACCTGTTGAGAAACTTTGGTCTTTAGACAGACGGTGTATATCAGGCCATCTTAAACCTTCTCCGGCGAATTCAATCCTTCTTTCATTTAAAATTGCCTGTGTTAATGCAGTTGCTGTGGTGAATGACGTACTGGTATACTGATCTGAGGCAGCTACGGCACGGTTACGGACGGCATTTAACAAATTGAGTGCATGAGGATCGGCTGAAGAAATACGCGAATAGGCTTCTGCTGCATTTAGAAGTACCTCTGCATATCTGATGATGGGTGTCCAGTCTGTTAAATTTGCCAGGTCGCGGTATTTATTATTAAAAACAAATTTTGAAGAAGGATCACTGGTGTTCTGAATCTGTAATGTATTTCTTCTGGAATCACTGGAAACCCAGAAAGCGGCATTGTACAAATTAGGACTGGTGATATACTCTCCTCTGCCATTTCCATCTGTATAACCAAAGAGCGCTGGTAATGCATTATTAACTCCTGAATTTGAGATGTTATTATTTTCGATGGAGAAAATAGATTCGGTGTTGCCGCTATTATTCAGAAACGGACCTTCGGGGGTAGTGGTGAGCTGATAACTTCCGATCGGACTATTATAAGGACTCGAATTTACACTTGTACCTAATTTTGTAGCCTCTGTTATCACGCCCTGCCAGTCTCCCATATGTAATTTAATACGTGTTTTGAGAGCAATTGCAGC
The DNA here is from genome assembly GCA_014302835.1 of Pedobacter sp. PAMC26386. Classification (GTDB taxonomy): domain Bacteria; phylum Bacteroidota; class Bacteroidia; order Sphingobacteriales; family Sphingobacteriaceae; genus Pedobacter. Next base: position 2,361,364 of record CP060294.1, on the reverse strand, counting down.
TCCTTTGCTGGCGCGGGATATAGGATGCGTTTTATTATCTTTCAGATTTGCTTCAGCATAATCGAGGTCTGCTAAAAGCTGGGTATAATCATCTTTTACTGTTCCTCTGCCAATCAGCAAGGCTGCATTTAATCCATCTGGTGTATTGACAGAAATGGTACGGTAAGGAACGCCGGGATTAGCACCTCCGTTATCCATAAATGGACGGGCGAAATTGATGACCAATTCATGATGGGCCAATGCTCTTAGGAAACGTGCCTCACCTTCATAGGAAGCTGCGGCTGATGGCGTAAGTATACCTTTTGATAAAGCTGCATGCACACCATCAATAAAAGTATTTGCCTGATTAATTACCTTGTAAAGCTTGCTCCAGGCACTGGATACATAGCTATCTGTAGTGATCGCGCTGTTCAGGTAGATATTCGGATTAAACCCGTTGGGTACCATATCCTCGCCCCGTATTTCATCATTTATGATTTGATCGCCATTAAAGATGTCTGCCTGGGCGACACCATAAATACCAATTACTGCGAGCTCAACGTTTTGAGCTGTATTGAAGGTCTCTGTAGAGGGGAGTGCATTCTTAGGTTGCAGATCGGTAGACTTTTTACAAGAACTGAGTAGTAGTGCACAGGTCAATGCCACTGCAATACCTGTGGTTTTTATGATTGATTGAAAATATATCATCTTATCTTAATTAAAATCCAACATTTAATCCAAAAGTTAAAGTTCGCGGTCTCGGGTTGCTGCCAGCATCCAGTTCAGGATCAAGTCCTTTATACTTAGTAATCAGGAAAGCGTTATCTGCAGCAGCATAAATGTGCACCCTATTGATTTTGAGGTGGCTAATTAATTTTGCTGGTAATGAATAGCCTAATTTAAACTGCTGGGCGCGGATAAAATTTCCGCTTTCCAGGTAAGCTGTAGATGCGGTATGAAAAGAGCTTCCGCCAGAGTATAACCGGGGAACATTGGTAATTTGTCCTGGCGTTGTCCATCGGTTTAATGTCTCAACCGAACTGTTTTCAAAGCTGTTATCTGTTAGGAAGCCTGCTCTGTCACCGTTAAGAATCTTATTCCCGCCCGAAAAGACGAAGTATAAGGTCAGGTCAAAGTTTTTATAAGTGAAGGTATTATTCAAACTACCAAAATAGGTTGGGGAATATGTACCGGAAGGCATTCTGTCAGCAGAAGTTAAACTATTTTGTGTAGAAAGATCGCCCGGGTTTTTAGGATCATAATTATAATAAGTCGTATTTGGGATATTTCCTTGTACCATTTGTCCGTTCGCCTTGATAAATAGTGGATTCCCATTAGCTGGATTTACACCTGCAGACTGGTATAAAAAATTCTCATTTCTAGGCAGGCCAACGCGGAATAGAGAGGCGGAGGAAAGAATATCCTGTCCCTGGTAAAGATCAGTAATCTTATTGTTATTAAAAGAAAGATTAAAATTTGTGGTCCAGGTAAAGGACTTATTCTTTATATTCTCTGAACTAATCGCAAACTCATATCCATGATTGTACAAAGCGCCAATGTTCCTTGCGATGGTATTATTAGGCACACCAAGAGAAGGAGGAATAGGCACATTTAATATCAGGTTATTATTATTGTTCTGATAATAATCAGCAGTGAAAGTAATCCGGTTTTTTAAGAAAGAAGCATCCAGTCCGATATCAAATTTGTTTGATGTTTCGTATGTCAATTTATCATTTCCAAATCTATTATAGGATACTCCGTTTTGCGAGCCGTAAGAAGTTGGAGCATAGAGGTTAGCAAATGGATAATTACCTATATCGGCATTACCAGTTTTAGCATAACTAGTCCGTATTTTAAGTTCATCTATGAATTTAAAAGCGGAAGATTTTTTGAAGAAATCTTCATCAGATATTCTCCAGCCAATAGAGACTCCTGGTAAGTTAGCTGCTTTACTATCAGGACCCAGACTGGACAGCCGGTCTGATCTATAGGTGAAGGTCAGTAAATAGCGATCTGCAAAGCTATAATTAACCCTTCCAAAATATGACCTGATTGCATTTTCAGTAATATCACCTCCAACAGAAGGATTGGTTAATGTACCTGAAATTAAGTTTTGAGGGCCAAAATATACATTGGATAAATTAGTTCCTGATGCATTAAAATTTCTTACCCTGGTCTTTTGAAATTCTGTACCTGCTACTGCACTTATAGTATGCTGGCCTATAGTTTTATTGTAGTTGAGGGTATTTGTCCAGACATAGTTAAAGGACGGCAGGGATTGCTGAAATATATAACCGTTTGTACTATATCCATCCCCGATAAGCGGACTCCAGTAATTATAATCTTCACCGTATAATGCATTTATACCAATTTGCGAACGAAAAGTCAGCCCGTCAATAATCTTTGCACTTATAAAGGCATTTCCATTGATTGTTGTATTTTGATTCCGAAATACATTATTGTCCAGAACGGCCTTGATATTTGGGTAGTCATTGGAAATTCCTATTTTATTTGCTCCTCTACCCAAGACACCATTGACAATGTTATAAGAGCCATCGGGATTATAAACCGGAACATTTGGGAAAAGTACTAATCCTGAGACAACATTACCGCTAACAGCACCAGGATCTGTATTCAGCCCCAGATTTTTTACATAAGTTATCGCAGTATTAAAACCAAAAGTGAATATATTTAATGCTTTCTGTTCTACCCTGGCCCGAAAAGCATATTTCCTTTGGGAATTATTAACTGTTACTCCTTGCATATCACTAAATCCACCTGAAAAATAATAGTTGGATTTTTCTGTACCGCCACTTACTGCTATATTATGATTTTGGGAAAAACCAGTTCTGAAAATGACCTTTTGCCAGTCTGTATCATAGGGGTTTCCACTCGGATCTAATGTTGGGAAGGCTTGTGGAGCCAGACCTGCGTTGGTAAATTTCTCATTATTGAGTTCTATAAATTGTGCTGAATTCAGCATTTTGTATCGTTTTCCAACCTGAGAAATTCCAAACCATGTATCATAATTTACAGCAGGTTTTCCTTGTTCTCCCTTTTTTGTGGTGATCAAAATTACTCCTGATGCTGCTCTGGAGCCATAAATTGCTGATGCCGAACCATCTTTTAGCACTTCAATACTTTCAATGTCAGCAGGATTGATATCGCCTAACGGATTTGTATTAACAACTGTACTATGGTCACTGGTAATAATTGGAACTCCATCCAGAACATATAAAGGGTCCCTGCCAGAAGTTAATGAGTTAGATCCCCGAATGCGTATGGTGGGTGCCTGACCTAATATACCGCTGCTCTGGGTAATCTGGACACCTGTGATTCTGCCAGCGAGTGCTTTGTCAAAGCTTTCTACCGGTGATGTCGCAATGGTTTGCCCGGTCAGTTTTCCAATAGAACCGGTCAGGTCTCTTCTTTCCTGAGTACCATAACCAATTACGACAAGTTCCTGCAATTTAGCAGAGTTTATAGTTAATTGTATATTTCCCAGTTCTTGTTGTGCTTTGACTTCTTTATTCAGGTAGCCTACAAAAGAGATGATCAAGGTTGAATTCTCAGGTATATTTTTCAGATTAAAGATCCCTGCAGCACTAGTCAGTGCTGTTTGTTTGGTCCCTTTAACTCTGACTGAAGCGCCAGGTAAGGGAAGATTGTTTTCGTCCACCACTCTGCCACTGACATCAATCGAATTGAAATATGATTCACCCTTGTTAATTAAGGTGGTTTCTTTTTCACTGACCAGGATTGTCTTTTCTTCAATACTATAAGTTAGTGGTTGGTTAACGAAGATCTGATCGAGTGCAACTTTTATGGGGGTGTGATTAAAATCTACGGAAACAGGATGTGATGAATTGATAATTTCATCACTATACAATAAAGTATAATCAGTTTGCGAAAGAACTTCTTTTAGCACACTTTTTAAAGAAACGTTGGTTCTCTTTAAAGTGATCTGCTGAGAATAAGCTGCGGCGTTTACCCGCATACAGAGCGCGAAAAGTAAAAATCCTATTATTTTCATTGATAATAATGCTTTTTTCCAGTGCCTTTTTTGGTCGGGCAATATAGATAAGGAAGCTAAAACATGGTTAGTGTTATTGCGTAGCTGTCCATCTACAATCCTTTGAGATTGTATAAATTGTTTCATACCTTTAGTTTAGGTTAATGTTAGTTTGATTCTCAAGATTTAATTAACTGTTTTCCGACATATCCGTTTTACGGAATTTGAGCCGTAGAGTGTTAGCGCATTCTGCGGCTTTTATCTGTTGGAAATTGGTTCAGGTTGTTTGGTTCGTCTTTTTCTATTTCTCTCTCCTTTCTTTTTTATATTAATTACTACTTATTTATATATGGTAACAGTATTTTTGTCAATTTTGAAATTGATCTTTCCTGTCTTTTTCAGCATGTTAAGAATCACTGATATATTGTTGTTTCTGGGAAGAAATCCTGAGTAATGGGATTTCGGTAATTCGCCTTCATAGATGATCTGAACATCATACCATCGGGATAACTGGCGCATTACAGTTTTAATATCGGCATTATCAAAGTCAAAATTCCCTTTTTTCCATGCGATTGCTTCTTGTGTATCGACCGAAATAATATTAAAGTGATTGTTGATTAGGATAGCCTGCTGACCCGGCATAATCTGTTCAGTGATATGATTAGAAGTTACCTGTACACTTCCTTCTAGCAAAGTAGTTTTAACTGAACCTTCATTTGCATAGGCATTTATATTGAAATGGGTTCCTAATACCTTAACTTCCTGACTTTCAGTTTTAACAATAAAAGGTTTGGTTTTATCCTTAGCGACCTCAAAATAAGCTTCTCCTTTTAATTCTACTTTTCTTTCTTTCGCACCGACAAAACAAACCGGGTATTTTAAAGAAGAAGTGGCATTCAACCATACCCGCGACCCATCTGGCAGATGGATCTGAAATTGACCGCCTTTAGGTGTTGCTATCGTATTGGAATCTGGTGTTTGCGATGATTTTTTATCGCCAGTATTGATATAAACAAGCTGTCCGTCGGCAGCTTTATCAAGCTGCACCCCCGACTGATCTGCGATTTCTCCATTTTTGGCGTCAGTCAGAGAAACTTGAGTTCCATCGGCCAGTGTCAGGACTGCTTTATTTCCACCCGGTAAAATATCCTGTTGAACAGTTTGTTTGGATAAAGTCGGTGAGATGATCTTCTTTTTGAGTAAAAAAATGCTGGAGAGCGCTATGATTAGCATCGCTGCAACAATTTTTGGCCATAATGTGAGGTGGTGTATCGGTTTTTGATGTTGGAGACATTCCCAGAGCTCCTCTGCATCTTCAAGCCGGTCTTGTAATTCGTATTTGAACTCACCTGGTTCCTGATATTGTAAATACCAGCTTTCCAGAAGAGCTTTTTCTTCTTCAGAAGCTATTCCGTTTTTGTATTTATGAATGATTTCGTTGATCTCTTTTTCCTGCATATTTTTAAGGATGTGAATCCCTTCACTAATTGTAAGACAATTAAGCAAAGCGGAACAGGTAAAAGAAAATGAAAATAATTTATTTAGCGATGGAAAAACCAGAATAAATAGAGATAAAGACCGAGTTTGGTCCTTAGAATTCTCAAGGCATTAGTGATATGTTTACTCACTGTTTGTTCTGAAATATTCAGTACTGAGGAAATATCTTTGTGGCTTAAATGATCTTTTCTATTGAGTTCAAAGACCTTACGCATTTTAGGGGGGAGAGCAGCAATTTCTTTCTCTATTAATTCGGAGAGCTGATGTTCTCTGACAAGATGATCCGTGATCGGGCTTCCTTGTTTTGCGAAGTCTGTAATAGAGTGGATATATTTATCCTGAACTTCTTTATGAACGATCTGGTTCAGGATGATATTCCGGACTGATGTATAGAGATAACCTGAGAGGTTAGTTATTTGTAAATTCTTGCGTTTAGACCACAACATAGCAAAAACTTCATGAACAACATCTTTAGCCTCCTCACGGTTGCGCAGTTTATTATTTGCGTGATTTAACAGGACAAATATGTACCGGTTATAAATTTCAGCATAAGCATCATGTTTTCCGGCTTTCAGTAAGTCTGTTAATTCAATATCCGAATACGCATTGTAATCAGGCATGCTAGGATAAGTTTTTTTTTTAAGGTTTTTTATATTTTTATCTCAACTTTAAACCAATTAAATCTGAGTCTTCAGCGTAGAAGTACTCCAGAATAATCGTTTTACTTTAGTTAAAATCGAGGGCAAATATAATAAAGTCTATTTAATTAGTAGTCTTTTTTTTGTATTTCTAAATTCTAGTGTTTTTGTAGGTTATTTTGCCGTTGGGCCTATCTAAGGTACAATAAAATCTTACTTTTTCAAATTGAAATTGTAGGAGGAGATATTGTTGTTTATGGCTCATGAATTCGTTCAACGCACACTCTATTTGAAATGAGTTAGCATTATAGAGTTGGCGTCTACTCGGGCATGGGCTTAAAAATAGTTATTTAAAATTTCGAGTATCCTAAGGCGGTGACCTGAGTGTGTTTTGTATGACAAACAAGACAATATGGAGTTCTTTTTGTCTATTAAATGAAACAACGATAAACTCTCTTTATATATTAACCTGTATCGATAGATGTACTCAGTTGGGAGAATTATACGATTTAGGAACCGACAAAAGGTGACTTACATTCGAAACTTGTTGTTAATGTTATATCTTGTTGATTATGAGTGAATAATGGCTAGATTGTTGTAGTGGTGTTTACAATTAGATAAATAATAATAACCCTAAAACAAAAAGTTATGGCTTTCAAAGCAAGATTAACCTTTTCGGGCAAGGAGTACGATGTACTTCAGTGTGCCTATTCTCTAAACCGTGATGTGGATGCAAAAGGAAGACCCTCTTCCGGAGTGTATGGTGGAACAATCGATATCGAAATCGAATCTACCGAAGATACCTCAATTGTTGAAGCAATGGTAAACAATCAATACAAACCTTTAACTGGTACTCTTCTGATCAAAAAATCTGAAGAAGATGCCAAGATGAAGGAAGTTCATTTCGAAGATGGATACATCGTTAGGTATTCAGAAGGAATCAATATCACTGGAGCTAATCCAATGACATTAAAATTCCAGATCTCTGCCCGTAAATTAAAACTGGGTAATGCAGAACACACGAATGACTGGCCTAAGGCTTAATTGTAATTGAACGTTTAACATTAAAAAAACATTATCATGGCATTTAAAACCAGATTGACTCTAGGGTCAAAAGAATTCGATGTGCTGCAGTGCAGCTATTCATTAAACAGAGATGTGGACGCAAAGGGACGTCCGTCATCAGGAGTTTATGGTGGAACCATTCATCTTGAAATTGAATCTACTGAAGATACTTCAGTGATTGAATCTATGGTGAATAACCAGTACAAGCCTCAGGCAGGTACAATTGTCTTCAAAAAAGGAGAAGAAGATGCAAAGATGAAAGAATTGCATTTTGAAGATGGTTACATCATCCAGTACAATGAAGGGATTGCCGTTAACGACAATACCCCGATGACTTTAAGCTTTGTCGTATCAGCACGTAAGTTGAAAATCGGCAATGCTGAACACACCAATGATTGGCCTAAAGCTTAATTTAGGTTAATAACAATGCCATCTATGATTTTCTGGATGGCATTGTTAATTCAAATCTGATCTTTCATCATCATTTAAATTTTTTCCAAATATCAATGTAATGGAACACAAAGTAAAGGTGGAGATTAACATAGAAGGGACACCTATATCTACGTTCTCCAGTTTCAATCTGAATCAACGCTTCAATGAACACCATACTTTTGAACTGCGTTTTAACCAGGATCAGATTGAACTTCCAGGGGCGCTTTCGCTAAAAAATTCAAAGGAGTTTATAGGTAAAAACCTGACAGTAGAATTTGGTGATATCCCTGGTTCAGAGAATCGCTTTTCGGGTATTATCACCAAGGTAGAGATTGCACAGGCGCATGGCTTTATGGGTGATATTATTATTAGTGGTTTCAGCCCGACAATTTTAATTGATCGGGGACCAGATCTGGGTTCTTATTTAAATAAAGATTTAAAGGCTATTATCAGTCAGGCTACTAATGATGTACCTGCAAATGATCTCTATAAGGAAATCAGCCCGAGTCGTAAGGAACCAATTGACTACCTGATTCAATACCGCGAAAGTGATTTTGAGTTTATCAATCGGCTTTCTGCACAATATCACGAATGGTTTTTCTACAATGGTACGAGTCTGGTTTTTGGAAAGCCAGATGAGTTGAAAGAAGTTAAACTCATTTATGGACGTGATCTGAATAATATCCAGTATGGAATGGAGATCGCGCCATTGAAATATATGAAATTTGCTTACAACCCAAAACAGGACGAATTATTGACTGCAAAAGGTGAGGGGCGGAGTGGAGGGGTGCCGGATATGGCCCATGTTATTGCGGCTTCTAATTCTGTTTATAGTAAAACCTATAATCAACCTTTAGTTACAAGAGCGGATAATAAAATGGAAATTGATCGTTTCGTGAAGAATGAACAGGAATCGATTATGTCTGGTTTAGTTCATATTCATTGTAAAGGTGATAATCCACAGGTTGCTATTGGGAGTGTTGTAGACATTAGCATGAGTGTCAGGAATTTGAATGACTTTTTAATAGAAGATTTTGGGAAATTTCTGGTCACCTCTGTATCTCATCAGATTGATGGTATTGGACATTACCACAATACTTTCCAAGCTATACCTGCCGATACTGAACGTGTACCAGTGAGTGTGACTCATAATCCACAACCTGATATGCAATTAGCCGATGTTATTGCAAATGATGATCCTCAGGGGCAAGGCCGGGTAAAAGTTAAATTTAAGTGGGCTTGTCAGGCCAATGATGATACCGAATGGTTAAGAGTAGTGAGTCCAAATGCTGGAAGTGGAGATACAGGAGCAAACAGAGGCTTTCATGTGATCCCTGAAAAAGGTGATCAGGTAGTTATTGCATTTGAAGAGGGTAATATTGCCAGACCAGTGGTAATGGGCAGTGTTTACCATGGTAAAAGTGGGGATAGTAAAGGATTTAAGAATAGTAATACTAAGGGATTGACTTCCCGGAAAGGAAGTGCTTTAAGTTTTGATGACTTAGGCCATGCCTTATTCCTGGGTACAAATGCAGGTAATTTTATTAATATCAAAAATGGTCAGGGTAAGGTAACGGCACAGGCCAATGATAAAATTGTAATCCATACAGGTGATAGTACGATCACTTTGAATAAAGATGGTCATGTTGCGATTACTGGAAAGACATTAAGCGTGAATTTTAGCGAAAGTATTGATATACAGTCTGCCAAAATCACTATAGGTAATCTGGCCCCTGCCGAGGGCGCTACGCCGGAACAACAGGCAGCAGCCACGCAAACCATTGATATGAAAGGGAAAACTATCACTATTGAGGGAGAAGATCTTTTAGATGGAAAAGCAAAAGCGGTTACCATTACTGCTAATGAAAATGATCTGGTGATTGACGGACAAAAGAATGTTATTGTGAGTGCTAAAACATTAGCTTCAGTTAACGGAGGTAAGGTAGAAATTAATAAGTCGTAGGATGATACTTCAGGAAAAAGAATATCAACTGGATATTTGCACCGGATTACAAAATAGCCGTAAATATCGCATCACTCAGGATATAACTTATACACTGGACACCTTCCACTATCACAATGAGATAGAAACTGATGTGTTACTAACGCTTGAGAAAACAGCGGAAAAGGGGTTCGTCTTTACTGTAAAACTTTTGCGTCAATGGCAACTTAAAACAGATGGTTCGGATCGTTGGGATTTAGAATTGGCAACACTCAGGAAAAATATAGTAGTGGAGACAGATGCTACTGGTAAAATTATTCGGGTATTGAATATGGATAAAATCAGGGAATTGTGGCAACAAATCAAACCTGGTCTTGCTGAGAAATACAAAAATGACGAGGAAAGTAAAACAGTAATTAATACATCTGTTAATTTATTATATACGAAAGGGGAATTAGAAAAGGTATTGCAGAGTTCTTATTTATATCACGCCTTGTTACCTGGTTTATATCATGAAATCTTTGATCAGTCTCATGAATATTCAACCAAAGGGTGCAGGGAGATACCTAACGCAGTTGGTGAGTTTGCTTTGCCTTTTAGAACAGAGAAAAAGCTAAAGGCATATGATAAATTTACCAGACAATGCAGTATAAATATAGCGGGTGAAATTGACCAGAAGGGACTGGACAAAGACGGAATTGCGGAACTACTCCAGAGACTAACTGGTATTTATAACTTGAATACACATATAGAGGGGTTTCATCTGGAAGATTATAGTTTTGACGGTGATCATTGGATTACTGAATCTGCTCAGTTAACACAATATGGCATTGAAGGGACTTTAATGTATCGAAATCTTTGTACCGCTTTACCTTTAAATACCTAAAAAGATGGCAAAGAAATATGTTCCCGATGGTGCTTATCTGATTTGTAATAAAGGGGTTGGATTTTGCCAGCTAAAAGTTACCAACCATAAAAATGTGAGTATCTATGGCAAAAAATCAGCAACAGAGGGAGATAAGGTCCCGAATGTGAATGTTTCTTGCATGGGTATCTGTTCAGTGACCAGATCAGCCTGTCAGCCCGTACCCACTCTGTGGTCAGGAGTACAGCAAGGGGTGACAATTGGTCCATATCGTAAATTGTTAGAAAATTCTACATTGGGTTGTGCATTGGGTGGAAAGATTAGTATCCATTTCAGCTTGCCTATGGCGATGCTTGCCTTAGATAAAAACACGAAGGATCTAGGGAAATCTGAGATGAAACGAATGGGGGCTAAAGTGGATGATTGGTTTCAAAAACAGTTTGATGATCAGGAAAAGAGAAATAACCTGATGCCATTAGGGAAACTTGAAAACTTTAAATTAGGGATTGTAGAAGGTGTTTATGGAGGTGTAAAAGGTATTGGAGAAGGCTTGGTTTTTTTAAAAGATGTACAGGATAAGATTTATGACGCAGGTGTAAATGCGATTACTCATCCGGTGGAAACTGCCGGAAAAATAAAAGATGGAGCTGTATCTACAGGTAAAGCGGTTAAAGGCGGAGTTGATTGGGTAACTAATACCGACAATCTTAAAAAAGCAGCCTCAGATTTTGGACAAGCCCATGTAGATGCGTATAATTGGTTAAGCAATCCGGAAAATGTAAAGAAGGCAGCTCACTCAGCATTAGAGAATACAAAAGAAGGCTTAGTAAAGGCAAAAGATTGGGCCGCTAAGCAGTCCCCAAGAGATTGGGGGAAATACGGTGGTAGGGGGACTTTTGAAGTAGCTTTATTTGCAGTAGGAGTTGGAGAAGCTAAAGCAGTAGTTAGTGGAGCAGAGGTGGCGAATGTTGCTGCTAAGGCAGGTGAAGGTGCTAATGTACTAGCCAAAGCTGGTGAGACAGTCAACCTGACGGAGAAGATTGCGGAAGGTGGGAATGTATTAGATAAGGCTAGCGGAGGGAAGACGTTAGGTGAGGTGGTGTCTGCATCAGCGAAAGAAGCCATGGCGATGCAAAAAGGAGAGAGCTTAGGGAATTTTGGAGAAAGGGTTATCAAAGAAAAGTTGAAGAAAGATGGATATGACACCTTTTATGAAGTTCAAAATAAATCAGGAAATGGAGTAGATATTGTAGCTAAAAACTCAGAAACTGGTGCGATGAAGAAGATCGAGGTCAAGTCAACGCAACAGGAAAAACTTTGGGCAAATGGGCAAAAAAAGGAGATTTCTTTGAAGGGAGATCAGAAAAAAATGGGTGGCGAAGAATACACTAAAGATAGATTAAATAGAGCAGAAAATAAGGAGGATGGATATACTGACGGTGTGAGTTCTAAAGAAGCTAAAGCAGCAAATAAAGCACTTAGAGAAGCGGAAAAGAATGGTAGACCAATAGATGTCGAAAAATATGATGTATATGTTGATAAAGACGGGAATCTATTGGACATTGAAAAAAGAGACTGGTTAAAACCTAAACCTTAAAACGAACAAGATTTATAGAAAATATGGAAAGCTTAGAGAAAGCAGTAGCATACACCAAAAAAAAGAAAAGTTTTCAAATCAAAAATAGTTCAGACTCTCATTTTGATGAGCCACTAAATGAATTGCATGGATATTTAAATAATCAGGAAGATGACAGTTCTGTTGGTTTAAATTTTGGTTATCTGGCCTCATGGTATATGTGGCAATTCGTAGATGGATATGTGCAAAGAAAGTACCTGAATTATGATCTGCTCGTAAAAAGCACATATTATTCGATAGAAACTAATAATTGGGATTACACTTTAGGTATTATTTATCCAACTTATAAAAGTTCTACTCAATTTCAATACAGTGTAATGCACCTGGGACAATTATTATACCTTGGTTGCACTGATCAGGCAAAGGAATACGGGAACCTTTTAATAAAAATGCTACAAGGCAAACAATACCAAGGAGGAACAGAATCTCCAACCTACCCTTGGTTTATTATGGAACTGTTCTGTAAATGGCAGGGAGTTGATCTGGGTGATCGACAATTGTTAAGTTATCCGAAAGATATGGGGGAATATACAAAGGCACTGACTCACTGGAATACTACTGATACAGCTCTTTTGTCTACCATTATTAATGAACTTTGCGATTTTCATATACAACAGTCTAATGAAGATGTGACCACCGATGAATATGGAAATGAATTCAGTCCAGAATTTTCACGATCAGATTATTTTGTCTTTCCAGTAGAAATATTGACTTTATTGGCTATTAGAAGAGATTTAAAGCTACCTGTCTACCACCCTGAACACGAATTGATGCGTTTAGAGATCAACCAACTACCCGATAAAATGATTCTACTTCAGGAAGATGAACTGGTACTTCAATGTAAAGCTAAGTTAAAGGCAGACAACCCAGGGCTGATTTTTGGATTAACGATTATCCCGCCACCTAAAGGTAATAGTAACCGATGGAGTATCCTGGATGGAGGTGATGTATAAGGAATTGAGAGAAGCTAACTTATTTATCCATAGAAATCGGTTAATTTATGTTGAAAAGTATATTTTTTTTAGATGGTGAGACACATTAGCGTCAGTTTATAAACTAAAGAGAATATAGATGAAAACGGTAAACGAGGAAATTGCCAAAAATATTATTAGTGTTATAAAAGAAGATTGGGAGAAGTGACGTCCCCCCGAAAAACTGACGTCCGCCCGAAAAACCAGACCGCTGAAAAGTCGAAAAAATCGGGGCAATTACTTAATTTAAACATACAGTAATTGAGATGGAAAAAGAGCAAGTTTACAGAAGCGCAGATTGCATTTGCACTGCAACAGGCAGAAACGGGAGTTTCTGTAGAGGAAGTTTGTCGCAAAATGGGTATTCACCAGGCGACCTATTACAACTGGAAGAAGAAATTCGGTGGTCTGGGTGTCACTGAACTCAGACGTCTACGACAGCTAGAGGATGAGAATGCCAAACTCAAACAACTGGTAGCAGATTTAAGTCTGGACAAACATATGCTACAAGATATACTTAAAAAAAAGCTTTAATGCCAGCCCAGTTGAAGGGGCTGGCCGAAGCTTTAGTAGTCAGTTACAAAGTTTCTATGCATAGGGCTTGTGCGGTCACTAAGTTTTGCCGCTCGATGTGGTATTATAAAAAGATAGGTCGTGATGACAAGGTAATCAGAATGCGTATGAAGGAGATTGCGGAAACTCGGGTCAGATATGGTTTGAAAGAATCTTTACATTGCTTCGCCGGGAAGGCTTTAAAGATAGTTATAACAGAGTTTACAGGCTTTATAAACTGGAAGGATTAAACCTGCGTAGTAAAAGACCAAGAAGAAACCGAGCCGGTGCGCATCGCTTAGAACGCGTACCTCCCTCGCATTTACATGAGTGCTGGAGTATGGACTTTGTGTCCGATCAACTGTTTGACGGCAGGAAATTCAGGTCCTTAACTATAGTGGATAATTATACAAGATTTTGCCTTGATATTTACCCAGAGCAAGGTATAAAAGGGGAACAGGTGGTAACTGTACTGGAAAGGTTAAAAGAAGAATGCAATGCCATTCCAAAAAAAATTAGAGTAGATAACGGAAGTGAATTTATATCCAAAGTATTGGATAAATGGGCATATGAAAATCAGGTCATACTTGATTTCTCCCGCCCGGGGAAACCCACAGATAATGCATATATTGAGTCTTTTAATGGAAGCTTCCGTGATGAATGCCTAAACACCAACTGGTTCTTGTCAATGGAAGATGCTATAGAAAAAATTGAAGAATGGAGAGCAGAATATAATACCTTTAGACCACATAGTTCCTTAGGAGGTTTAACGCCTCAGGAGATGTGGCAAAAAACCAGTTAACGGCCCGATTTTCGAATTTAGCATGTCCTAAAATTGGGGGGAAGTCAACTGGTGGTTGATTTGAGTCTGGATTAACATATGCTTCAGGATGTACTCAGAAAAACGCTTTAGGGCTAGCCCCAGTTGAAAGGGCTGGCCGAAGCTTTACTGGTCAGCTATAAAGTTTCGGTACACCGTGCCTGTGCGGTGTCTAAGTTTTGCCGCTCGATGTTGTATTATAAAAAAAATAGGCCGAGATGATCAGGTATTAAGGAGCTGAATTAAGGGGATTTCGGGAACTAGGGTGAGATATGGCTGTGAAGGAATTTTCACTCTGCTGCGCCGTGAAGGCTGGAAAGATGACTGTAAAAGTGTTTACGGGCTCTATAAATTGGAAGGATTGTACCTGCGTGGCAAACGTCCAAGAAGAAATCGCGCCGGCGCACACCGAATGGAAAGAGTACCCGCCTCGCATTTACATGAATGCTGGAGTATGGATTTCGTAGCTGATCAGCTATTTGACGGCTGTAAAATCAGCCCCTTAACTATAGTGGATAATTATAGTATATGCCTGGATATCTATCCGGATCAGGGAATTAAAGGAGAACAGGTAGTGATGGTACTAGATCGGTTGAAAGAGGAATGTAATGCTCTGTCTAAAAAATAAGAGTAGACAATGGAAGTGAATTTATCTCTAAAGTATTAGATCGCTGAGCCTATGATAACCAAGTGATCCTGGATTTCTTCATGCCTAGAAAACCGACAGATGATGCCTATATTGAGTCCTTTAATGGAAGCTTCCGTGATGAGCGTCTGAATACTAATTGGTTTTTGTCCCTAGAAGATGCAAGAGGAAAAATTGAAGCATGGAGAACAGAATATAATACCTTTAGACCGCACAGTTTTCTTGGAGGTTTGACCCCTCAGCAGATGTGTGAAAATAACCGAATTAAGTCTGGATTTTCGACTTTAACGGTGTCTTAGAATTCTTGGGAGATCATTTAGGAGAAATTTGCCAAAAGATGTACCTTTGTCAGGTGACGTTTAATAATTGGAAGAAGAAATTTGGGGACAAGGTCAGTTTTGCGAAAAGTAATAAAAGTCGTGTATTAAGAGTTAAATATTTTTAATTAGTAAATTTTAAATTACAATTAATTAATTTTAAATTGTCAGATCATTATTTATTTGTGAAATCGAATAATATGGAAGAAGATTATTATGTGTTCAAAATTGATCAAAGTATAGATTGGTATGGAAAATTATATCGAGAGTTGGGATTTGAAACTCAAACCACTCAAATAAATGGACAAAATATTCTCTTTACAAAAGCAGATGGAGATATTGGTAGAGGTGGAGCCTGTTTACTACAGTTAAGCCATGACATTCTAGGTTTATATTTAAATGTAATTTATAATAAGAATATAAAAGCGAATATGGTTAATCAGCTTGGTGAATTTTTTGTGATAAATTATTCAATTTCAGATGCTATTAACTTTGAAAGGGGATTATCTGAGGATTCTAAAGAAGGATCTTCACGATTGGTTACTCTGACAGATGCAGCCTTAATTAATAATTTTAGTCCGACACCATTTACTCCAATTAAAGTTTTAAGGATTATTATGTCTAGGGATTTTGCAGTTAATTTGGCTGAAAATATTTTTGTTGATTTTGATATAAATAAGCTTTTTAATACAAATTTAAATACCGTTTTTTTACAGTATGAAATGGATGAGAAGAGTGAAAAAATCATCTCAGATCTTAGTCAATATAATATTTATGAACCTGGATTCCACATTTATCTTACATCCGTTTGCTATAATTTATTAGCAATATTTCAAGACGTTTTGAAATCGCGCAGAAAACCAATTTTATCAAAATTATCAAAAGAGGACGTAATAATGATTGAAAAGTCTCGAGTTCATATGATCGAAAATTTGGAGGGTAAATTTCCAGGTATAACCAATTTAGGGCTTATTTCATGTATGTCATCTTCAAAGTTTAAGATATTGTTTACTAAAATATATGGTTTGGCGCCACAAAAGTATTATATAAATAAAAAAATGGAATACGCAAAAAAAATGTTATTGAATGAAGATACTTCCATAAGCATTGTTGTATTCAAATTGGGTTATCAAAATGCAAGCGCCTTTACTAGACAATTTAAAAAGTATTTTGGTGTTTTGCCTAAAGATGTAAAGAATATAATCGTATAAATAGCGGTCTTATACGGGTGTTGGTCCACTTTGTAGGCTATTTGGTTAAATGCGGCAAGCATTCTATCTGAGGAATTGGCATATTAGTGAGGTTGATCAGTCAGAAATCGTCGTTTGGAGCTGATTGCGCTAGTAATGGATATTCCACTACAAATGGGACCACCTAATGGTGCAATGTATCCCACCAAGTTCGGGGCCTAGCGTAACAGTAAAAAGGTTATAATTTGATCAATTATTCCGCTGGAAAGTACCCCACCAGAAATAGTTGAATTTGTAAAGGACTGACATTCCGGCACAAAGTACCCCACCTTTACGCACCTGTTTCCACTAAGAGAGAGTTAAGGGCTAATACCTAGGTTTGGTTAGTATTACCTAATCCGAAAGTATGGCCAACAAACTGCTTAGTATGAACAAAATAAGACAGATACTCATTTTTTTTGAACGGGGGGCCTCCCTGAGGTCCATAGAGAATGAGCTTAAGACAAACAGAAAAACGATTAGGCGTTATCGCGATAAATTTCAGCAAACAGGCCATAGTTTTACTGCATTACTCCAATTAAAGGACCATCAGCTTGATGAAATCCTGGGGCTTAGCAAGCCAAAGGTAATTGAATACCCTGAGCCCCGTAAAGCTTACTTCTCTAGTCAATTAAGCTATTATCATGAAGAATTAGCCAGGGAGGGTGTAAGCCGTCAATTGCTGTGGGGAGAATACATCAAAGACAATCCTTCGGGCTATAAATACTCCATGTTTTGTGAACTTTTACGGGAGCATAATAAAGTTCGTAATGCTGTAATGCGTTTTGAACACCGTCCAGCAGAGATGATGCAGGTTGATTTTGCAGGAGCCCCGCTTCATTATGTGGATACTTTAACCGGAGAGCTCGTAGCCTGTCCTGTTTTTATCGCTGCATTGCCCTTCAGCAGCTATGGTTATGTGGAAGCCTTACCGAATGCAAAACTTCCCCAGGTAGTAAAAGCATTGAATAATACCCTGGAGTATCTGGGTGGGGTACCATTAGGTGCCAAATCGGATAACATGAAGCAATGGGTAACCAAGAGCTGCAGGTATGAGCCAACCTTTACAGATATGTTAGCACAATGGGCCAGCCACAACAACATTGCTTTATATGCCTCAAGGCCCTACAAGCCAAAGGATAAGCCAGCCGTAGAGAACTCGGTGAAGATTGCTTACCTGCGTATTTATGCTACGTTACGGAACCAGACTTTCTATAGCCTGGCTGAGCTGAATAAGGCCATAAAAGAGAAGTTGGAGCTGCATCATAAAATGAACTTTCAGAAAAAGACCATCAGTCGTGAAGAATTATTCATGGAACAGGAAAAGTCACATTTACAGGCACTTCCCCAATCGAGCTATACGATCAAACACTATACAAAATCAAAAGTTCAGAAGAACTACCATGTAATTGTTGGTGAAGACTGGCACTTTTACAGCGTTCCCTGCCGCTATATCGGTAAAGAGGTGCGTATTACATATTGTGCTGACACCGTTGAGATCTACCACGATAGCCACCGGATTGCCCTGCACACCAGAAGTTACCGGAGCCATCACTATACCACTATTAAGGAACACATGCCAGAATCCCATCAGGCATTCTCAGCGCAGCGTGGCTGGAGCCCGGAATATTACCTGCAAAAAGCAACGGATAATGGCCCCAGCACTTATGACTTCATGATGAAAATCATGGAAAGCAAGCAGGTTATTGAGCAGGCCTATTCCTCTTGCATGGGCATACTCCGGCTGATCAAGGCCTATGGTCCCATTCGTACCGAAGCGGCCTGTAAAAGAGGATTAAAAGGATCAAAGTTCCGCTATACAGTTATAAAAAACATCCTGGAGAACAATATGGATCAGTTGGAAGATCAACCCTGTCAGGAATACCGTATTCCGGTTCATGTCAACCTAAGAGGTCCGGAAACCTATCATAACAACTAAAAAACACTTTAAAAATGAATACACAAAACACATTAGGGCAGTTAAAAACGCTCAAACTAAATGGGATGGCTAAACGTTACGAGGCCATTCTTTCACTTCCTGTACACGAGCTGCAGGATGTGCACTCCCTGTTAGGGATAATCACCCAGGCAGAGGTAGAGCACCGGGACCACACCCGCACAAAAATGCTGCTTAAAGTGAGTAAGCTCCGTTATCATGCCCTCCCTGAAGACATACTTTGTAATGCGGAAAGGGGAATTACCAGGGAACAGGTACTGAGATTATCTGATGGAATGTTCATTGAAAAAGGACAAAATGTACTCATATCCGGTGCGACTGGTTGCGGTAAAAGTTTTCTGGCCTGCGCTCTGGGACGCAGTGCCTGCCTGCTTGGATACCGAACCTTATACTTTAGCATGAACAAGTTTCTGGAGGCGCTGGCCCAGGCCAGGCTGGATGGAACTTACCTGAAGTGGATAAAGGGTATTTCAGCCAACCGCTTGCTCATACTGGATGACTTTGGACTCAAAGAACTCACCAATGATGCTCGGATTGCACTGTTGGATATCCTGGAGGACAGGTATGGTAATGGGGCCACCATCATTACTTCTCAGCTCCCTACAGACAGCTGGTATACTTTCATTGATGAACCAACGTTAGCCGATGCAATAATGGACAGATTGTCAGCTTCTGCACATAGAATTACTTTAACTGGAAAGTCTCTGAGGAATAAAAAAAATCATTAGGTTTACACACACCATTCTCGCTTAATAGCGACAGGTTCCGACCCCGAACTTGGTGGGATACATTGCACCATTAGGTGGTCCCATTTGTGCGGAATATCCAAGTAAGAAGAGAGTTACTCGGGGTAAGGTTGCATAAGCTGCAAGACTGTTTTGCTAAATCACTAAAGTGGAATTGCAACATTAAAGTTGACATTTAGTTAAGCGGCAATATTTTGTTTATTTAAGTTTCTACCAAATTCTTCCGGGGACAAGTATCCCAGTGTAGAATGTAGTCTTTTACGGTTGTACCAAGTCTCTATATATTCAAAAACGATGAGTGCTGCCTGCTCTTTGTCTGTGAACTTATGCTGATATACGCATTCAGCTTTGAGCGTCTTGAAGAAGCTTTCTGCTACTGCGTTGTCCCAGCAATTTCCTTTTCTGCTCATGCTCCTGATGATCAAAGGATTTTTTCCAGTAAGCATCTGAATTCGTTGCAAGCATACTGAACTCCGCGGTCTGAATGAAAAATGAGCTCCTGAATAATTGGACGTCTGCTTTGTGCCATTTTAAAGGCATGTGTCACTGTGTCAGTTGCTTTCATCGTTATACTTAAGGCCCATCCTATAATTCAAAAAAGTGCAAAACTATAATCTGGTCAAAAAGTAGGAATTGCCTTTGAAAAGAAATTGGGATTGATATTGAAAGTGTAATTATTTAATGTACTTTACCTAAAAGTGACGAAGAACCAGCGTCGTCCAGAATATCAGGATTGTTAACCTGGATTTAGATATATAAAATATCGTTGATTAAGAATTAAGTAGTAAAATTGAATCTATTATTTCTTTAAAGAGTGTATTTTTAACTTTTTAGAGTTGTCTGGTCGTTTCCACTACTGGCTTTACTCAGTTTAAAATGTCAAGTAGTTATCCAGATGTATTGGGATTTGTTGTGAACGGCAATTAAGAATGGTTCTTCGCCAATTTTGATGCAATCTCTGGGATTTAGTTTTTATTCATAAATATCTGCAAATCAGTATTCTTAAAGCAATTTTCCCTTGTTTTGTAAGTTATTTTTCTGTATCTTAAAGCATTGAATAACAGATGCTTTAACCTTGATTTTATCTCATACACTCAACCAAAATCTTGCAGCTTTATTTTATGCTGACTTGAAGATCAAAATATACCGGTCAGAAATACAAGATTCGATAATTCGGCTCTTTGTCCAAAGACCGGGAAAGCGGGCCCAATGTCCCTGTGCTTTAAGAATAGTCATACTGTACGCTCATTTTATTTCAGAACCTTAATAGACCTTCCTATGGTCGGTAAAAAGGTCTTTATCTTACTTAAGATACGCCGCTTCGCTTGTAAAAACTTTAAATGCCTTAAGTTGATATTTTCAGAACAGTGCAACTATATCACCACACCTTATTCCAGACGGACCGAGAGGGCCACAGGGTATTTAAGACAGGTCCTTATTGAAATATCTTCCAACAAGGGCGCTTACTTTTCTAAACTGATGCAGATTCCCGTCAGTAATAATACTTGCCTGAGGTTAATTAAGTCTATGAATATGCTACTGCATGATAGTCTGTTGTGTGTAGGCATAGATGATTGGGCAAAACGAAAAGGAATGAACTATGGATCGATCCTCGTTAATGCAGAAACTGGCTGCACCATTGATCTTCTAAATAGTATGGATTCAAATGATGTTATAGATTGGTTCTCAGCTCATCAACAGGTTAAATATGTAACCAGGGATAGAGCGACATCTTATGCGAGTGCAATAACAAAATCAATACCTGCAGCAAAACAAATCGCTGATAGATTTCACTTGGTAAAGAATCTTAGTGATGTTCTCCTTGAAGAAATCAGACTCGAATACGGCCATTTGAAGCAGATTGCAAAAAATATTTCCCCTGATGCAGAGACAATGTCGTCCAATACAACAGGTGTGAATGCCAGTAGTGACGTAAATTCCGTAAGTAAGGCTAGTATTTCTTCATATATGACTGAAAGACAGGAGAGGTTTCAGTTAATGGCAAAGTTGGAAAAAGATGGACATAACCTAAGTGACATTGCCCGGAGAACGCAAATGAACTGGCGTACGGTGAAAAAGTATTTGACATCATCAATACCATTGATCCAAAGGGAAACGCGTATTAATTACAATAAGTATATGAGCCAAATCAACCACATGGTTCATTTGGAAATCAATCCTACAGCCATGTTTAAGTCGCTTAAAGATCTGGGCTTAAATTGTTGTGAGCGCTCTTTTACCAGATGGTTTACAATAAACTTTCCTGATTATCAGCACAAATGGAGCAGGATATGTCCTCAACCATTGAAAAATGAACAACCAAGTATTTGGATCAACTATATTCCTCCTTTAAAAAAGCTATCGATATTTGTGATGAATCCAGACTATGGTGTTTCAAAAGAGACGGGTGAATGCTCAAAGGAAAAGGAAATTGTTGACGGACTACTAAATAAAGTTCCTATTCTAGCTAGCCTACGAAGGGCTTACATCGACTTTAGGAAAGTTTTGAAAGGAGGATGCCCCGAACAATTGGACCTGTGGATAAAAGATGTCCAATCAATGAGCCGGAAAAAAATTGACCGCTTTTGTAATGGATTAAAGAAAGAGATTCTGGCTGTGAAAAATGCCATCATTTACAACTGGACTAACGGGTTAGTTGAAGGATGTGTAAATAGGTTGAAAAACAAAAAACGTGAGATGTATGGTAGATGCGGATTTCAGTTGCTTAGACGAAAGGTTTGTCTTTCAGTAATGGGATGATTGCATCAAAATTGGCGAAGAACCAGTCTTATTTACCGACCACACTTGTCCAACATATCTGCATTCAGGCACATCAATTAACATAAAGAGAACTATTGTGAACGGTAATTCTGACCTGCATTCCTTACTTTATATTGCATCTTGTTCAGCGATTCGTTGTAATCAAGCTTATGGGAAAACTTATCAGCGCTTAAAAACAAAGGGAAAGCCTTCGAAGATTGTATTAATTGCAGTAGCGAATAAATTGGTAAGAAAGGATTTTGCAATACGTATGTCTGAAAAGGTCTATCTAGACGGCTATAGTGCCAAGGATGATTGTGTAATTCTCTTTGTTTTTAATTCTAAAAGACAAGATCATAAAAACCTTATTATCCGAAATATTAACGCATTTCTGGAAAAATGTCCTATGAGATTAAAAAGATGTCTTCCTAAGCCAAATGCAAAAATAAAAAATCATCACCTTTGTGTAAATGTTAAAAAGCAACAAGTTTACAAATTAAATTGAAATGAAAAATACACAACTTATTACAAAAACATTAACATTCTTGCTAGTATCCTTATCTATAATTGTAACATCATGCAAGAAAGAAGAAATGGATAATTAAATGGGAAGAAACTCTCAGAGATCACGTATTGAAAGCGATAAGATTATGCCATTATATTTATGCCAATTTGATACTCGGATGGAAAAATTAAAATAATAACAATAATGATTAACCCTTTGAAATCTAAAGATGAGGTAGGTATTGGGTCTGTTTTATTTTTTACTATAAATAGTGAACCTATGAAAAGGACTTACATAAATGAGCTATTATTATGTATGACTTTATAATTTTATGGACGTCGGAGGCTTGAAATCATTTACAATAGAGGAGAAGAGAGTAATTTAACCAAAAGAGAGAACGACTACTATTGTACTTTAGACCAAAGTTGGTGTTAAAGATTTTATAATCCTGTCTTTGGCATAACTATCTGGTCAATAAGCAATCAAAATAATTCCGTATTTGTCAAATGGGCTTTATATAAGTCAAATAGTTCCCGAAAAGTGAACTTTATTTGGAAAGCAGGATGAATTTGAAAAGTATTCAGAAGTTAAATCTAATATAAAAGATCCTAGTTGCTTAACTCAAAGTGATAAAGTAGAAATCAGCTTTAGAAATATCCTCTTATGATATTTTTAGAGCTGATAATGGCCTATTTGCTCTTATGGTTAAGATATCTTAATATTTATAATAATTAAAATTAAAATTAAAAATAACATGAACACATTAACATCAGTATTGAAAAACAATTATTTTACATCTTCAAAATTAACCTTAGGTTTCTTAATTTTCGTTTCGGTAAGCGTGATCTCATGTAGCAAAGATAGCGGTTTAGACCTTCAGAAAGCGAAGGAAATACATGACGAAACTGCAGCTATACAACTTAAATGGGATGTTATGAAGGGACGCGTAGATAAAGATATATCCTCATTTAAAGAGTTAGGAAAAACAATAGCTGATGCTCTTGCTGACGCTAAAACCTTACATGAAGATTACATTAGATTATTTGAAGTCGCTAAAGATATGCATAGAGCTCTAGTTGGACATAAAGCCATGCTAGACGTTTTAAAAAGAGATCAAGCCAAGTATGCCTATTTCCTTGAAGCTATGGAGAGAATTGTAACTGCAATAGAGGTAAATGAAATTCAACAAAGTGCTTTGGGTAAGCGAATAAATGAATCTAAAGCTATAGCAAATCAATAGAAACAACAATTCAACATTATCCCCTCGTGTTATTTTTAAAGCTTTTCATTGCCTGTTCAGGCATATCATGAATATACCTTTGTTTAACTGTATTTAGCGTTTAAAGACGTTTAATCTTTCAAAGTGTAAAATTATTTATGAGTCATACTCACGAAATTATATTGAATCATCAGAAAGTCTAAGAAGTAAATTTATTGTGTGAGATATTATAAAAAGACTATGAAATTAACATATGGTGCAAAAATTATTTATTATGTTAAACATTAAAATTAATAAAATGCAAAAATCGAAATCAATCAACAATAACATACACTCTTATTTAGGGTACATGTTAAACATATTGTGTTTATTTTTACTGCTATCATTGCTGAGTTCATGTGCTAAAGTGGAATCACACTTACTTGATTCTGAAGTAAGTGTATTTCAGGATTACTATGTAACTTTTAATAAAACAAAAAACACTACCGTTGCTGAAGCTGACTTCAGAGCTAAAGATGAAAAAGGTCCTAGACTTCAACTAAGTGGGCCATCAGAAATTAAAGTTAATGATAGGGAAAATTATGAATTCAGTAACATTTTTACGCTCCACTTCTATAAGTGGAAATACAATAGTATTACTGACGTAGAGTTCGTTTATAAGAAAGAGCATGGTAAAATATTTAAGAATACCATAAAATCTAGTGATGGGCTTTGGATTAGTATACCTTCGATAACTACTATTTCAAAAAAAGGTCTTCAATTCGACTGGTCCGGCCAGGAATCTGATGGCGAAAATTCCTCCATAATTTGTACTATTGTACCCAAATCAAATGAAAACACGAGAATATTGAGCTTATTTAAACATGGCAGAACAGTTCAGTTAACCTCAGAAAATCTTAAGTTACTAAACGTTGGTGAGGAGGTTACATTAACTCTCCGTAGAATGGTAGATTTGGGCTCTCCCAAAGAGGCAGATGGGGGTGCTGGGGGGAAAATGTTTGTCGTTATGGAAGACCAAAAAGATTTAAGGATTACAAATTAGTTATCCTAAAACTGAGTTAATGCTCATGTATAACATTAATTCATTCTAATGAGACGAAACAGAATAATTAAACCAATGATATTAGAATTAGATGTGTGTATTGTAATTGAGAATGGAATTATTGTAGCTAAATCTGCCACATCTGAAGATTTAAAGACGTTGGACCATGAAGTAGTAGATAGCGTACGTTTCCGATTCGCTGAGAAGAATTTCTTTAAGAAGACCAGTTCAATAGGGAAAGATATTAATATTTTAAAGCTTAATACAAGTAAAAAATTATATGAATCAGGCGAAGAACTGCTTTCGGACCTATTATCTAAAGATAATTATCAGCGCAAAACGCAGCTCAAATATCTAGCTGAAAAACATGAGGGGAAGATATTGAAAATACAATTTGTATTAAGCCCATTTGCATTTGTTTTTCTAATCGGAGGAGGTAGGTAGTAACCATATTGTTATGGACACTTAGACAAAGATGAGGTAGCCTATATTTGGCATACGGTCAAGGATATTGTAGCACTTAAAGGTGCAGGTGAATATTAACAAAGACCTATATAAAATACGAAGTGAGGGAAGGGTAATGTTTTTAGAATTAGCTCTAGTGAATTTTAGTCGGGTATTAAATGGAATTGCAACATTAAAGTTGACATTTAGTTAAGCGGCAATGTTTTGTTTATTTAAGTTTCTACCAAATTCTTCCGGGGACAAGTATACCAGTGTAGAATGCAGTCTTTTACGGTTGTACCAAGTCTCTATATATTCAAAAACGATGAGTGCTGCCTGCTCTTTGGCTGTGAACTTATGCTGATATACGCATTCAGCTTTGAGCGTCTTGAAGAAGCTTTCTGCTACTGCGTTGTCCCAGCAATTTCCTTTTCTGCTCATGCTCCTGATGATCAAAGGATTTTTTTCCAGTAAGCATCTGAATTCGTTGCAAGCATACTGAACTCCGCGGTCTGAATGAAAAATGAGCTCCTGAATAATTGGACGCTGCTTTGTTCCATTTTAAAGGCATGTGTCACTGTGTCAGTTACTTTAATCGTCATACTTAAGGCCCATCCTATAATTTTTCGATCACCAAGGTCAATTACAGTAGTTAAATAAAGCCAACCTTTTTTTGTTCTGATATAGGTAATATCTGATACCCATACTGTGCCTAATACACCTGGTTTAAAATCTCGATCCAATATATTTTCCGGTACTGGGAATTTATGACTGGAGTCCTTGGTGATTTTGAACTTCTTCTTTACAATACTTCTCAGTCTGGCTTTTCTCATCATTCTAGCAACTCTTGGTCTGGAGATTTTAATGTTTTTTTTACGGAGTTCCAGGGTAATTCTCGGGCTGCCATATATTTTTTTACTGTTTTCAAAAGCTAGCCGCATTTCAGTTTCAATGATTTGATTCTCAATACTCCTTTTGAAGGACTACTGACTATCCATTTATAAAATCCGCCTCTGCTTACCTTGAATACCGAACACATCTTCTCAACTAAAAATATCCTGCTATGGTCACTTATGAACCTGAATATTTGTTGTCGCTCTTGGAGAAAATGCTGATGGCCTTTTTAATATATCCCATTCCATCTGAGTTTCACGCAGCTCCTTTTTCAAATCAGCCAACTCTTGCTCAGCTGCACTGAGGATAACCTTCCCATTCCCAGGGAAACTACTGCCTTGCTTGCTGGAGAATTCCTTACGCCATCTATATAATAAAGTCACATTGATATCCAGTTCTTTCGCAAGTGCGATGAGATCTGTACGTGTGTTACTCAGTTCAACGCTCATCAGCTTGAACTCCTTCGGATACGACTTTCTTTCTCATGAAATAATTTCTGTTAAGATATGTAAATTCTCTTAACTCTCTGTCTACTCAAATATTGCAACTCCAATAATGTAATGGATTCTTTTTTAGAACATCTAATTAGAGAAGTATTGAAGCCGAATATTCGCTTCGGAAATTGGAGGGAATAAAAAAATACCGGATGCCATCATTGACATCCGGTAAAAAACTCACTACCTCAAAATGGTAATAAAACCTTTATACTGATTTTTTGTGCCTAAATCAATAACATAGAAATAAGTACCTTCTCTTAACGGAGTACCATCAAATAATCCTTCCCAGTAGTTCGAATCATTGTTATAGTTTTTTGTGCTATAAACAATCTGTCCATTCTTAGTGAAAATGATCACTTTATTATTCGGGAAATCTGAAATACCTTCAATGACCCATTTGTCATTTCTGCCATCTCCATTTGGTGTAATTACATTTGAAGGCTGAATTGCATCTTTCTTTTTCACCAGATTAACAATTACCGTAGCAGAAGTGCTTGTTAGTCCCTTATTGTCTGTGGCTTCGGCACTTAGATAATAAGT
This sequence comes from Pedobacter sp. PAMC26386, assembly GCA_014302835.1. Lineage (GTDB taxonomy): Bacteria > Bacteroidota > Bacteroidia > Sphingobacteriales > Sphingobacteriaceae > Pedobacter. Next base: position 2,334,159 of record CP060294.1, on the reverse strand, counting down.
TCCAGGATCTCTTGGCTGCCATTTGAAAGTATAAGGCGCACTTGTGATCGTAGCAATTTTAGAAGCTCTTTCAAAGAATTCTACTTTAGTAACTGATCCATTCGAAGCCGTCGCCTGAGCGGTGATGTGCACCTTTTTATTTGGATGGAAGACACTTCCATTTTCAATATTAACGATTGCAATTGCAGGTGGACTACTTACCTCATTAACTTGTATGCTAATTATATCGGAAATAGTTCCTGCACTATTATTGTCTATTGCTTTTGCACTCAGCTGATAAGTTCCTGCGGCAAGAGGAGCAAGACTGAAGTTGAACGACGGCCCGGAAACTGTACCTACTTTTGTTGTTCCATTATAAAGGTCTACCTGAGGAGCAGGGCCATCCGGATCTGAAGCCGTTCCTGTCATCATTATAGAATCCGTAGTCTTATAAACTGTGTTATTTAACGGGGCATTCAATGAAACAAGAGGTGCAGAATTGGCTTTGCTTTCTACAATTACCTGACTGTTCCTGAAATCAGCAGTTCCGGCAGTGAAGCTTACAAAATCAGTCTGGTTTGTCCCTTGAGTTGGAACGTTCCAGTTTCCGCTTTCGTTATAACCACGTTTGGACAGCTTATAATTCACGTTGCTGTTCGGAGAAACGCCAGACAGTACTACGCTTTCAATCGTACTGACATCGGTATCGCCGTAATTTTTGATGATCCAATATTTGGAATCCAGTACATTTGGATGATCAGCAGCATTAAAAGGAAGACTATTCAACTTGCTGATCACTACATTTCCTTTTGGATATGTTCCTGTGGTCTTATAATTTAAAGCCAACCCTGTGAGATCAAAATCATATTTACCTGCTGCGGTTATGGCCAGTGTCTGGCTAACTCCATTGGCTACCGGAGCAGAAGAGGCTTCACGTTGTATGTTTCCGCTAGCTTCTACCACATAGTGATTAGGAGATTGATCTACAAGTTGCGAAGCACCAGCGTTTCCTTGTCCTTGCAGATAAACTTTCAAACCAGGTTCATTACCTGTTAGCGTTAAATGCATGTTCTCCTGAATTTCCTTAACTGTACGTGTCGTAGACCACAAACGAAACTCATCCATTCTTCCATTCACCGTACTATTGTCCATACTTCCGATCGTAAAATTATCCCACAATGGTGGAGCTGTGGAAGCTGGTTTAGTACCCGATAGCTGACCATCAACATATAAATTGATTAACCCGTTATCATAGCTGAAAGCAATATGATGCCAAACATTCAATATATTAAATACCCCTGGGACGTCAATTCTTGAAGCCGCATTATTTGCAACACCTATGCTTAAACTTTTGTCGTCGGCGGTATGCGCAAGAAAACTTCCCCATCCATTTCCAACCGATTGATTCCATGATTTAGCAGAGGCTGCATTAATCCAGTATTCAAGTGTAAAAGTTGTAGGTTTCCAGTTTAACCCTGTTATTTTCATGGCACCCGCAGTTCCGTCAAACAAATACGCTTTTCCAGCCAATGTTTCAACCGGCTCATAGCCTGAGATTTTATTCAGTGTCAATTGCCCTAAGGTAATGCCGCTAGTACTAGGAGCTAAGGTGAAATTGATTGAATTGGCCACTGCACCCTGACCAATGGCCAAAGAACCCCATGTTGTGCCAAAAGCATTAAAAGCTCTGCCATTCAGGCGATAAAGCTCCTGGGTTGAACCACCTGTTTGTACATTTTTTAAGTTTATTCCAGTCAATCCGGTAGGAGAGACATTACTTCCATAATTGTTAATCACCCAATAAGTACTATCCAAAACCGAAGGAAAAGTATTCTCATTCGGAATAGATTTCAAGCGGCTGACCACCACTTCACCATTTGGATTTGTACCAGTTTCAGAAAACTGTAAACTTAAACCTGCCAGCGGATAATCGCTGATTCCAGCTGTATTAATTTGTTTGGTTTCGCTAATCCCTGCGGCTACCGGTGCTGTCGAAATCACTCTTTTGGCATCTCCGTTTAAAGTAACCTTGTACCCATTATCTGACAGATCATAAACACCTTTATCTGCATCCTGGAATTGTAAGTATAATTTGAGCCCAGGTTCATTTCCTACTGAAGTCAAGTGCATTCCTTCACGGACCTGCTGCTGAGTTTTCTCTACAGACCACATCCTGAATTCTTCTATTTCTCCATCAATTGAACCCGCATCTGCCGAACCTATTCTAAAAGTGCTCCATAGTGGTGGAAGTGCAGACGCTGTCTTGCTGTCCATTAGTTTTCCATCTCTATAAACCTTTGCTGCTCCATTATTGAACGTATAAGCGTAATGATGCCAGGTGTTCAGATCTTTAAAGGCTTCTAAAATGCCTAACCTCGATGCCGCATTGTTGGCTACGCCAATATTAAGCCCACCTGCATTGTCCGAATGGACAAGGAATGATCCCCAGCCATTACCAATTGACTGATTATAGTTTTTATAAGATTTCGCCTTGTGCCACCATTCAATGGTGAAAACTTTAGGCTGCCAGTTGAAGTCCTGAATCTCGAGATAATCTCCGTTTCCATCAAAACTCATTGCTTTTCCAGCAATGACATCTGCCATAATTCCCTTCTGGTTAACTTTAACTTCTGCTAACAATTGAAGGGCTGAACTGACTTTAATTGTACCCGTATAAACCTGAGCTATTGAAGGACTAAAGCGTGCATAAATTTTCAAGTCTTTAACCGTTCCATTTACAGGGCTAACACTTAAGAAAGAATTTACATAAGTTAAATTATCAAATGAAAGTTCATAACCTTGAGGAGCAGTAATTTTAATACTATCAGCAGGAAGATTTGTTCCGGAAAGTAAGAAGACCTCTGATTTTGTTTTTGACCCTGCTCTTGCATCATTAAATACCAGGGAATCTGCACTGCTCAACAGAAACATTTTACTGTCTTTGATAAAGAAATATTGAGCGTATGCATTTAAGTTATTCACGGTAATGGTATTGTTCACTTCATCAACTGAAGTAGCAGGTGTACTAAACTGCCATTTTCCACTTCCATAAGCAGGCCTTGTCATCACAAGAATCTTTTCCGGATGCAACTGATCAGCCGCTGTTAAATCTTCTGTACTGGTAAATGTTAAGTTCATATTCAGATTGGTATTTGTACCAAAACGATTTCCTACCCAATATTCATTACCAATTTTAACGGCAGAAGGGGAGAAGTCATTGAATGCTGAAGAGGTAAAGTCTATTTTAGAAAAACCTGCAACCAATGGTGTTACCGCATTATAGAAGGCTGTAACATTAACTCCATTGTCATATACTGAACTTCCTGCAACTTCGGTTTTGGCTAAAGAAACACCTTTACCAAGAGGATAAGCTGTTTTAATTCGAAGCGGAGTTCCAGTCACTGCAACCGCTTTTTTGCTAACGATATCGTAAATTTCAGATTCCGTATTGTCGAAATTGGTATAATAAACTAAACCGGGTTCATTTCCCTGAACAGGGTGATGAAAACCTTGTCTGATTTCTAACGCACTCAGTGCTTTGCTCCAAACTTTTACTTCATCAATTTCTCCTTTGAAAAACTTGTTACTAGGACCGCTGTTCCATAATCCTAGTCTTACTAGCCCATCTGTAGTATTTAGTGCCGTTGGGGTTGGCGCTAACTTCTGTTCTCCATCGTAATAAAAACTAACATTCGTTCCGTCAAAGACAAGCGCATAATGATGCCATTCTCCTTTGCTTCCAGGTAAAGTGAAATCTTTACTTGAATTCCAGAAGTTGGCTCTCCATACATTATCTGTCGTGGTAGTTCTCAAACTGAATTCTCCTAAAGTTGTTCCGGTAACTCCAGTGGCGAATACCCCTCCATCGTTAAAAGCATCTGCTTTTGCCCAAAGTTCAATTGTTCTTGCTTTAGTGCCATTTATAGCAGCATTGTTTCCTAAAGTGATAAATTCGGTTCCCGCTCCGGTAAAAGCAACGGATGTACCAGGAGCTGGCTGGAACGTATGATCTTCTCCAAAAACATCTGCGCCATTCGCACTGGCTTTAAGCCTGTAATGCCAGACTTCTCCAGATTTCATAGTTAAGGGAACTTCCTGCTGAATAGCAGTCTGGTTTGAACCGGAAAAAGATCCTGAAACACTGGTTTGAGCTCCATAAGCATTCGTAAGACCATATTCGAATACTACATTTGTTAATGTTCCTCCCAATGGATTGATTTTTCCTACAAGCAATGCCCCATTCGCTCGGATATTGAATGCTGTTCCGGTAATCAGGTTTTTGAAATTTAGTGAACCAATTTCTTTAGGGATACTGTTACCTCTGAGTCCTTGTAAGTCATTTGCACCAATTGCTCTTACAGCATACCATTCTTGTTTTTGGGCATCTGAGTTGCTGAGAACTAGCGTCGTATCTGCTGTCAGCCCTACTGGTTCCATATATTTTTCTCCCAGTTTGAAAACTTCATATTGAAGGGCAGGTGCTAGCTTTTTCCATGACAGTTGTAATGAACCTGTACCTGACCAGATCACTTCTAACCCATCTGGTGCGGCGAGTACATTCACATTCGTAGCAATACTTTCCTCTGCACCTCGCTTTACCCTGATCTGTATTTTGGAAGATAAGTTTGGAACAGTCCATTTAAACTGTCTTTTTTCGGCAGCAAGATTGCTCGCTATTGCGGTCCAGCTAGTTCCGTTATCTGCTGAATAATCGAGGTTAAAAGTTCCGGGAACGCCATAAGCATCCCAGCGGATATATTCTGATTTTCCTGGAGCCATAGCTTCACCCCCTAATGGATAAGCCATCAGGACTTCATCTTTGACAAACTCATAGGTGATAAAGTAATCCTGAGGTCCCTGAGGAATAAGGTATCCGTTAATATTTAGTGTATACGCTCCTGCAACAGGGTTGTCTATCGTTATCTGTTCCACATTGTTGATATGGTCAACTTTTCTGGTAGGTAAAGAGTTCAGACTTTTTGCATTGGCTGCGGTGTCTAGTCCCCATGGCAGGAAGATGCCAGACGATGGATCGGTTACAGTCAAATCCAGATCATTGACTAAAGATTTTGCAGCACCGGGTGTAGCTTCATAATCAGGCCAGTATAACATCACTCTGACTTGACTGGTACCTGCTGGTACATCAATCGTTGTGGTTTTTGATTCTCCGTTGGCCATTTGACCGGTGCTGAACTTTCTGCCCTGGATAGTTTTAAACGCACGGCGGACATTGGGACGGCCAAACCCTGTTTTAAAATCGATCCCTGCATTATAGATATCATCAGCAGTGTTCATCAGGATTGCTTTGATTAACCCTGAAGGTGCGGTAGCTGATCCGGTTTCTGCTTTGTAAGCTTGTTGAAGGATAGCGAAAATGCCGGAAATCTTTGGTGCTGCAAAGGATGTTCCTCCCTGACCTTCTATAGTCAAATCGGGTTTAATCCTGCCATCATAAGCAGGGCCTTTATTGGTCCAGTCTAGAAAATTATCATCGTAATCAGTTCCGCTAATGGTCAATAGGTTTTTGGCATGTTTGGCACTTCCTGTTAAGTTACCCCAGCCGGGCAAACCATTATATTTACCTCCTATTGGAACGATATCTCCGCTATTCCCAGAGGAGTAAACCAGCATAGCTTCTGGTCTGGTACGAATATAATTGTCATGCTCATTAGATAAGGAGCCATAGTTAGCATCGGCACCCCAGCCATAGGACATATTGGTAACCCTTATTTTTTTCTGCGGATCATCATAGAGTTGGTAGGTATCCTGACCGCTGATGACATAAAAGTTTGATCCCCATGCATTAGAGCGGTCTTTAGGATCATAATTCCCAGCACTGCCCATTCTCTTGGAAACACTCCAGGAGTGACCTCCAGGCGTTCCGGTATCCACAGATCCGGGCAACATTCTGCCTTGCATGTCAATATCCTGGTCGAAATCATTTTCACGGATATGTACGTTAACACCAGCTCCATTATAATTCACTCCATTAAAACCGCTGTTAATATAGTTTGAACGGCTGATGTTATTACTAAAGATATCTCCGGGGCCATCTACTTCCAGCTTAGGTGCATTCTCTACAGGAGCAATGAACTTGATCTCTTTAATTGCTGCTAATTCTCTCAACTTACTTTGAGGGATGTTAATAATCCAGTTTTTGCCTGGACCTTTAGACTTGATTGTGGCTTGCTGTAGGATGGCAGTCTCAGCAGAAGCAAGGTTAGCGTCTTCGTAGAATGCAATTTCCAGTTCCAGTTCATTACCTTTTCTGGCATGTTGAGGGATTTTACCCTGGAAAAGGCTTTCGGATAATTTGAAGTCTTCTTCAATGGGTAAAACAGTTCTGATACCTAATGCTGGAAACTGGTCTGAGCTGAGTGCCTTTTTAAAATGGGCATAATAGGCATAATTTGGCACGTAATCCAATAATTTTATGCCCAGACTCTTTAGTTTTTCCTTTTTTGCAGCATCGGGCAATTCTTCAAACTGGATCAGAAAGTATTGATCTGTAGTGAATTGTGTTTTTCCGTTTGCCTGACCAGTTATGCCGGTTTTCTGATTGGCTGGAAATCCTTTCTCAGGTTTAAATACCTTGTTGCTGAGTAGGATACGAAAATCTTTTTCTGCTGGCTTTTTAATTTGCGCTGTCAGAAATAAGGGCACAAGAATGCCCCAGAGAAATAATGAAATTTTCTTCATAGTGGTAGGGTATATAGGGTTTGGTAGGTTTTAACGGTTTGCTACGGTGGCGCTATAAATCAATACCGGAATTTTTTCCATAGGAAAGAAGGCATTGGGCAGAAAGAGCCGGAATAGTAATGGGTAGATTTGTAGAGATTTCATACGAGAGGTTTTTAGATGCTTAATTTGGTTAATCCAATTTAGAAATTTTATTTCATAGTCTGGTTTTTATAATTGCGCAAACGATTGATATTAATCTGATTAGGTTTTATTGAGGTTTTTTGTTGGATAAATGGAGGGGGGCTGTAGCGTTGAAAGAAATAGTTTGTAGCTCGCTATTTGATAATTCCATTAAAGAAACTGTAACGACAAATATTATAATGTTATAAAAAATGTGCAGCTTATTTTAAAAGCTGCACATTCATTTATTCAATTAAATTTTCTTAAAACATTCCAGGATCATTCTGATCTCAAAAGATGTTACTGTACTTTCTTGAGTTTCCACTGTTGTGGTTCTTCGATTGTAAAAGCTGCAATTTTTGTACGTGCATGATCCAGACTAGTACCATCGTTCTCTATTTCCACATCTAAGCTGCTCTTGCTATCCGCTTTATTAATGAAGCGGAAATAACCAGCATTATAAGTTGGTACAATTCTCCATAACTGGCTGTCGGATGCATCAGCAGTTTTAACTTGAACCGAGTCAAGGTTCTTAGCCAGTTGTAAAGTTTTTGCATTCTGAGGAGTTATCTTATAATAACCGTCTCTGGCATGTTTAATTTCCCATTTCTGATTTAGGTTGTTACTGTCTACGGCTATCGTAACCTGATTCGCACTATCCACCTGTAAGTCACTGCCCACAGCGTGTTTAGCCTCGATTTCATAAATGCCATTTGCGGTGTATGTAGTGATATTATACTTGTAATTGATACCTAAAATATCGGTCTGCGTAAGATTAGCTCTATTATATGGCCAGCCGGTTCCATCTAATTTGGTTAATACTCCTTTTTTACTAGGGTACATCATGATCGATCCGTAGTCAAATGGACCTACGCCAATGGCATTTGATTTAATTAAGTACTGATATTTCCAGTTTGCTGTTAACGTTGAAGTATTAACCACAGTGAACAAATCACGGTCAGAGCGGGTTTGTTCATGTTGTAAACCTAATGCATGGCCAATCTCGTGTGCAACATTACCAGCTGTCCATCCTGATGTTGGGTCGATAGATAATTCTAATCTGCCTCCTACTTTTCCAATACCGGCGGTAAAGGCGCTTCCATCACTATTTTGAGTTAGCTCAATATAATCAGGGTGAGTCGTGTCTGTGCTATCAATAGCAATAAACTGTAATCCTAATCCAGCATCTGTCCACATCTTAGTAGCGGTAGCCCACATGGTTTTCAGATTGTCAGGGATACCTTTGGCAAATTTGAAATAAACTCTGTTACCTGTCCAGATATTGCCATCTACTGTACTCTCAGTTCTGGGTTCTCCAGGCATAGAGATGTCTTTCCTGTTCAGCACAACATCTCCTTCAAAAAGATATTTGCCATTGTCAATTTCAACCAGGTCGACTAGATTGCCGCGGTAAAAAGCTTGTATCGCTTTGCCACTGGTTTTAGGATAATAAGCCTCTGCTTTAACACCGGATTCTGACGCTGCATTAGGCAGGTTGTTCTCAGAACTGATAGATTTTTTACACGAGGAGAGTGTACTGGCAGCAACCAGCACAGCTACCCACAGCTTGATTGCTGTAGGGGTAAATAATTTTGTTTTCATAAATAGGTTTAAATAGGTAGATACCGCGAATATATAATTACGAATGCTAAACCGTTTAAATATTACATGAAATGCTATTTTACCGATGTGAAATTATCATTTGATATGTTTTAATGATAGAATTATCCGCTTATTGCTGCTGGCTATACTTTGGGAACAGTAATACTTGAAACCCAGTTCCATTCAGGTGGATCAATGCCAAGTAAGTGTTTCACGAAGAAATCCCGTCGTTTATGCTCTCCGTAATCGCCCCCTAAAGAGTGCCCCATTCCAGGTACCAGTAAGAAATCGAAGTTTTTGTTGGCTTTGATGAGCCTGTTAATTACTTGCATAGTAGAAGATGGGTCAACATTTTCATCAAGTTCTCCTAGGATTAATAACAGTTTTCCCTGAAGTTTATCTGCATTTTCTACATTGGATGATGCTGCATATTGCGGACCAACTGGATAGCCCATCCATTGCTCATTCCACCAAATTTTATCCATTCTATTATCGTGGCATCCTGATGAGGACACTGCAACTTTATAAAAATCAGGATGAAATAACAGGGCGCCCAAAGAACTTTGCCCACCGGCTGAGGTCCCAAAAATGCCTACTCTGTTAATGTCCATATTTGGATATTTTTTTGCTGCAGCCTTGATAAAGGCTATCCGGTCTGGAAAGCCTGCATCTTTAAGATTCTGCCAGCAGACGTCATGGAATTTTTTAGAACGGTTGGAGGTGCCCATACCATCGCACTGCACTACAATGAAACCCAGTTCAGCTAGTTCATGTAATCCAAGCACATTATCTGCCATAAAATTCTTAGGTACAAAAGAATCATGCGGACCGGCGTAAATATATTCGATTACAGGATACTGTTTTGCAGGGTCAAAATTGCTTGGACGGATAATGATTCCCCAGATATCGGTTTCTCCATCCCGCCCTTTTGCATTGAAAACTTCCGGGAGTTTCCATCCTGTCTTTAATAAATCACCGATCTCTGATTTTTCAAGCTCTCTGATTATATCGCCAGTTTTTGCATTCCGTAGTACAGTTATTGCGGGTTTGTCACTTCTTGAATAAACATCAATAAAGGTGGAGTAGTCTTTGTTAAATGTGGCGGAATGATTTCCATTTTCTTGTGTTAACTTTTTTAAACCTGATCCATCCAGATTAATTTTATAGTACTGGATAAAATAGGGGTCCTGATCTTTTTCCATTCCGCTGCCTTCAAAGATAAGAGTGCGTTCTTTTTCATTGATCGTGATCACTCTTCTCATCACCCAATTCCCTTTAGTGATCTGATTGACCAATTTTCCATTCCCATCAAATAAATACAAATGATTCCAGCCATCTCTTTCTGATGCCCAGATAATTTCTTTACCATCTGCAAGGTCATACCGATATTTTTTACGGCTATAGTTGAAAAATGTTTTACTTTCTTCCCGTATAATTTCCCTGGTATTTCCTTGCTCATTTACTTCTATGACCGCATACTTTTGATGTCCTCTTTTATTGTATTCAAAAGTGAATGCATGGCTGTTTTTGCGCCATACCGGCTCGGTTAAGGTATATTGATCAGGGATAGTAGAATTATTCACTGTAATTTGTTTTTTAGCTTCAATAAGGAACAGTGATGGTGCATATTGAGGTACTGTATCTCCCGGTTTTGGATAGGTTCTGGTACGTAATTTAGGTTGCAGCTGATCTGCAGGAGAAGATTCAACCAAATAGATTGACCGTTCTTTAACAGCCTTTACTTTATAAATGGCGATTTTCTTTGTGTCTGGGGACCAATAAATAGAAGAGGAATAGGCATTTCCTTCCTGGCCATCGTTGCTCAGTTGATATTCCTTAGACTGACCTCCTGTCGATTTAATATATAAATTGAAGTTTTTTATATAACCGACCCACTTTTTATCGGGGGATTCAGTCCTTTCTATGGCATTGTTTTCGGGATTGTTTTTGACTTGTTTACAGGTGTAAGTATTCAGATCATAAATCCATGTAGCTTTTTTATAGGTGAAAGTTAGCTCTTTTGCATCACCACTCATGACCAGTTTTGAGATAGGTAAATCAGTACTCTTTATTTGATTATTTGATACTTTGGCAAGCGCTGAAGCAAGTTTCTCCCGATCAAGAGCCTGATTTTCACCTTCCTCATTTGGATTGATTAATAGAAATTCAAGTCCTCGAGCCGTTCTTTTTGAATAAAAAAATTGCTGTAATTCAGATAGCCATTGAACATTTTCGGGTGCGTTGTATATTTTCTTCTGCATTAGCCCGTTAAAAGCTTCGGCTCTTTGATAATCAGCTAGCTTACCCTGACAAAGGGCACAATTAATACTTGTAAAAGCTAAAATAGAAAACAATAATAAATGCTTGAATCTCATCCTGTAAATTGACTAATCGAATAATAACTAAATTTATAGTTTATTATTCGATTAGTCAAATACATTTAATCAAATGGATTAAAAACTCTCCTAAAATGGGAATTGATTAGATCTGATTTCTATATATTAGTTTGCGAATTAAATCGGGAAAAATGAAATATTACCATGTTGATGTCTTTTCGCGCAAACCATACTCAGGAAATGGACTTACGGTGTTTGTAGGTGATAATTTTGAAAAATCTTACATGCAAACTGTCACTCAGGAAATGCGTCAGTTTGAAAGTATCTTTTTAACCCAGATTAATTCTAATACGTTTCGTGCTTACATTTTCACCATGGAAGAAGAGTTGGACTTTGCTGGGCATCCAATAATTGGTGCTGCAGCAATTTTACACGAAATATATTCCAATGAAATGCAGGAGAATACCTGGAATTTAGAGATGAATGCTAAGAATGTAATTGTAAAAACAAAAAAAGAGAATGATTATTATTCTGCTCAAATGAACCAGGGGAGACCTGAATTCTTGAATACGCTCCATCAAGAGCAGGAGTTGCTTTTTTTACGCGCACTAAATCTTTCTGTCGAAGATAAATTCGAGGGCTTACCATTTCAAGTTATCACCACTGGCTTGCCTTATTTAATTTTGCCTTTAAAAGCAGAATCACTTTCGAAAGTAAAAGTCTTAACGGGGGATTTAGAACGTAAACTGGAAGAAGTTGGCGCTAAATTTTTCTTTGTTTTAGATATTCAAAATCTAACTGGCAGAACCTGGGATAACTTAGGTTTGGTAGAAGATATTGCGACGGGAAGTTCAGCAGGACCAGTCGGAGCTTATCTGGTGAAAAACAAGATAGTGCCGCCTGACCAGGAATTTGTATTGAAACAAGGTGCTTACCTTGGAAGACCAAGTGAAATAAAGGTTATAGTAACCAGTAAAAATAGGGAGATTGATAATATTTTTGTAGAGGGAGATGTTTGTCAAATTGCAATTGGAGACCTTCTAAGATGAAAATATTAGTATTTCATCTTTTTCAAACGCCTTTTATTCAGTCTTATCATTCAAATTGAATTCGCCGTAAGACCCACTCTTTTTTACATTGCTGTAGTTATTGGTGATAGTGAAGTTTTTGGCGGTAGCTTTTTGCGTAGTTTTATTATAAACAATTTCATCTCCTGTTATATTGAAATTCTTGCTGTTGAGTTGAGCTTTACCATATAATGATAATACATTTTTATCTTTACTAAAGGTTACGTATTCGTTTGCAGAGTATTCAACTTTATCCTTTAAAGTATCGGTTTTTAAAGTGATACTATGGAGAGATGAACTTTGTGTGATAGCACTTAATACCAATGATTGCGGATTTAGAGTGGAAACGTTAAATTTTAGGATATGATCTGCATAAACGAACTGCGCCGAAAATATTAGCATAACTGGTAAGACAAATAACTGTATTGCTCTTTTCATATTCCTTGGATTTGAATTAGATAAATGTTGAACCCCTTTTTAAGATTTATAACTAAAGATAGTAAGTTAATAACTAAAGATATGAAAGGCATTAGACAAAAAAAAGGTAAATAACAAAATAGCCGGGCATTGCCCGGCTATTTTGTTATTTACCTTTTTTGCATCCACCGGATGCCTTACATTGCTTTGAGCAATTATCCATGCAGGCTCCTTTGGAACAACTTATTGAGCACTTTGTGTCTTTGTTCATTTTAGAATTACAGCAAGGCGTGTTTGCAAAAGAGATTGCAGAAATATTGAATAACATCATCGTAGTGATGAAAAGAGTCTTTATCATGATTTTGAACAATAGACATGAGCGCATTTAAATTCTTAATTCCGGCCTTATCTTTTTTAGTCGTTGCTTGTAATTCTAAAAGCAATAATACCAATACAGAAACACCCAAAGTTATTGACAATAAATATGCCTTTGCCTATCAGCTGAATGGCAAAATAGTAGCAAGTAACGCAGATACAACAAAACAAGTTTCCTTTGGCGGCGCAACAGATCCTGCTATATCTCCTGACGGAAATAAACTCGCCTATACAGTAAACGATAGCTTAAATAATCGAACTATCTGGGTGGCTGATATGGTCAGCAAAAGTCAGTCCCAGTTAAATGTTAAAAATAAAAATTACTACGGTGCCATATGGTCGCCTTCGGGGAATCAAATTGCTTTTAGTATTTTTAACGAAAAAGCAATTTGGAAAGTAGGGGTAATCAAGACTGATAATTCGGGCTATATCATATTGGACAGCACCTCTGAACTGAATTTCTATTCCCCTAGCTGGAAGAACGAAAACCAGCTAATTGCACATGATCTTAAAAAACTTTACACCTTAGATCTGAATGGAAAAGTAGTAGATGCGGTAAACCTGGCTGATTTAATTGGAAAGGATTTCTCTATTTCAAGTAATGACAACTTCTTTTACAGCAGAGATGGAAAGAAACTGATTTTTAATGCAGGAAATAAAGATATTTTACCAGGATTAACTGGATCAGGTGAGGCTGTGTATCTCTTGGATCTGGCAACAAAACAGGTGAAAAGAATTTCACCGCAAGGCATAACAGTACCTTCTCTTTTTGTAACTGCCAACGATAAAATTGTTTACAGTGGAATGGGAAAGCCATTTACGACCTCAAAAATCTATACAACAGATTTAGATGGAACTCACATAATAGTCTTTGTGGACAAAGGAGATAATCCATCAGCTAACTAGTAGACATTATTTAATTTATAATGATTAATAAGTTTTAAATTGATATTTTACAGAAAAACGATTTAGAATGTCATACAGCATGTTATCTGATCAGGAACTTACAGCCTTATTAAACGAAGGTGATCAGCTCGCATTTACTGAAATTTATAGAAAGTATTGGGAGAAAATCTACATTTCGGCTTATCGCAGATTAAAAGATAAGGAACAATGCCGGGATATTGTCCAAAATGTTTTTGCAGCCCTTTGGGAACGTAGAGCTGAGGTCGTTATTAAAGGTCTTTCTGCCTATCTCCATACCGCTATCAGGTTCCAGGTTATTAAATACGTAACAAGGAAGCCACAGAATTCTGAATTGACTGAAAGTTTTGAGAATCTTATTTCTTCACCAATTCAGACCGATAATCAGTTGTTTGAAAAAGAAGTTATCAAGCTTTTGAATTTATACATCGCAGCTCTCCCCAAAAAAAGAAAAGAGATTTTTCTGTTATATCATGTAGAGGGAATCTCTACTTCACAGATTGCAGAAAAATTAGGTATCAGTCAAAAAACAGTTCAAAATCAGATTAATACTGTTAATCAAGCCTTAAGAGTCCGACTGCAAAACCTATTGGTTATCTTAATTATTTCAGGCTTTTTTATAAACAGGCCATAATAGTATTTTTTTTGGGAGTTAGTATGTTTTTTGGTACTCAGTAGTATGGGGTAGCCTTAAGACATAAACAATGAAAAAAACTACTACACAGTCGGATTTGCTAAATATGCTGAAAAAGTATAGTGCAGACAAAGCAACTGCTTCAGAAAGAACATTTGTTGAGTATTATTATGACTTTTTTGATCAGCTGAATGGAGACCTAATCGGATTTACACCAGCGGAACGGGAGAACCTGGAAGGGGAAATGGAGAATTGGTTGTTAACGCAGATCAATGCCCAAAAACTCCCGTTAGCAGAAACTAAAATCAGAAAGAAGAACCTATGGCCTTATCTGGCTGTAGCTGCTACTTTAGTGCTGATGACAGTGACTGGGATATTATACCGCAGGCAACATCAGCCTAATGATAAAATCTACAAGTTAACGCTGATCAACGATGTGAGACCTGGTACTGATATAGCCATACTGACCTTGTCAAATGGAAAGAAAATCAGTTTAGAAGATGCTAAGAGGGGGCAAGTGGCCAGACAGGCCGGAATAGAAATTACCAAGACCAAAGACGGACAGCTGGTTTACAAGGCTATAGGGAAAAAAAACGAAGATTATCCTATGCTGTACAATACCGTAGAAACACCAAAAGGAGGCCAGCATCAGCTTATCTTACCAGATGGAACCAAAGTTTGGCTCAACGCTTCCTCTTCTCTAAAGTACCCCATTCGTTTTGCGAAAAAGGAGAGAACGGTCCAGTTAACTGGTGAAGGATATTTCGAAGTCGCCAAAGATAAGACCAGGTTATTTAAAGTATTCTCTGCTGGTCAATCGGTTGAAGTACACGGAACACATTTTAATGTTTTTGCTTACGCAGATGAACAGTTTTCCAGAACAACTTTACTAGAAGGTAGTATTAGCGTAAGTTCACAGTATAACAAGACCGAACATCATTTCTTAACCCCAGGACAGCAAGCTATAGTTAATGAGAAACAGTTTGAGGTCGAAGAAGTAGATGTCAATTCAATTGTGGACTGGAAAAATGGCTATTTCATTTTTAAAGAAGATAATATCCATACCATTATGCGCAAGCTTGCCCGATGGTATAATATTGATATTGATTACGCCGGGAATCTGGATGATTTGAACTTTAGCGGTAAAGTGTCCAGGTCAAAAAATATAAGCGAAATTCTAAAAGTTTTAAGCCTCACAGGTGACGTGAAATTCAAAGTTACAGGAAGGAGGGTTACTGTTATGCTATGAACAGGAAGATGTAACACACACGAATAAAGATCAACCTAATTCAAAATGATCAGCATACTGAGCATTTAACCTAACCAACCAAATATAAGCATATGAAATTCAACTGTTTAAATCCGTATAGGGTCCTCTATACTGGGAATAAAAGGCTATTGAGCAAGAAGCTGATTATCCTGATATTATCCTTTCTTTTTTCTTTTCAGGTCAGTGCAATTGGCTATGCACAAAAGAATATTACCCTCTCTGTGAAAAGGAAATCTTTAGCATTTGTAATTGAAAAAATCGGAGCTCAGAGTGGTTACGATATTGTTTTTAACTCGAATCGGATCAAAAAGACAAAACCAGTAACCATTGATGTCAAGGATGTCTCTCTTGACGAAGTATTAACACTTTGTTTTCAAGGACAACCGCTAAGCTACACCATAGAAGCTTCTACAATAATTGTAAGAGATAAAAAACCAGGAAAACCTGATCTACCAAATAACTCTGCTGGGAATGCAATTGATATTAGTGTAACAGGAGTTGTTAAAGATAAGTCTGGCGTTGGTATTCCTGGAGTTACAATCACTGTAAAAGGTGTATCGGGCAGAGTAATTTCTACAAGAGCTGATGGCAAATTTGCACTGAGTGCTCCAGATACTGGAATTCTCATCATTTCTGCCGTGGGTTTCAAGACACAGGAAATTCAGATTAATGGGAGAAAAGAGATCAATATCATACTTACAGAGCAAAATAATGACTTAAGCGAAGTAGTGGTGGTTGGTTACGGAACATTGGAAAAGAAAGATCTGACCAGTGCCGTATCTTCGATCAAACCGAAAGATTTTGTTTCAGGTGCGGTAAATCCGCTGCTCTCTATTCAAGGTAAAGTACCTGGTCTAACCATTGCCTCTTCCAATGGTACTGACCCCAATGCAAGTGTCTCCATCCAATTAAGAGGCGTAAATTCTATCAATGCAGGGCAGGGGCCATTAGTGGTTATCGATGGCGTTCCAGGTGGAAGTATCAACTCCGTTTCGCGAGAAGATATAGAATCGATCAACGTGCTTAGAGATGCGTCTGCTGCTGCAATTTATGGAACCCGTGCCTCTGGTGGCGTTATTTTGATTACGACCAAACAGGCTCAGGTGGGAGTGGCCAGTGTTAATTTTACGAGTGAGTTATTCATTGAAACTATCAGAAAACGACCTAAATCTCTTAATGGAGATGAATTTGTTAAGAATGGATTGGGCCCTGATCTGGGGTACAGAACAGATTGGTACAATGAAGTGACCAATAAAACTCCATTTAGTCAGCGTTATGTATTAAATGCTAATGGTGGAAGCGAAAATGCAAGGGTTTATGCCACGGCAACCATTCGGGATGCAAAAGGGATTGCTATAGGCTCTAAGAGAAAAGAGTTCGGAGGAAGAATTAATAGTGTTTTTAAGTTTTTTGACGGAAAAGCACAGTTGAGTACTAATGTAAGTTATAACCAGGTTGATGCTGATTTTACAAACAATGATATTTTTAATATGGCGCTGATACTGAATCCAACAGAAACACCTTATAATGCAAAAGATGTTACTGGATATAATGTGCTAAAAGGTGGTTATGATTACTGGAATCCAATTGCTGAAGTGATGCTGCAAAAAAATCAGAATCAATATAAATATCTTTTGGCCAGCACTATTCTTAAGATTAACCTTACTAAAGATCTGTCTGCTTCAGGGATGGTGGCGGTAAAGAATAATACAGAGAATCCGATATTTTATCGCTCTGCTCAACACCGGATCTCTCGTACGGATGGAGTTGCAGGTTATGGAAGTCAGGAATATAAGCGTTTTACTGACCGGACATTTGAATGGACAGTGAATTATAATAAAGTTATCAAAAATCATAGTATCAATGCCGTGGGTGGCTATTCTTACCAGGATTTTAACGGCCAGGGTTTTTCTGCCAATAATTCAGATTTCTCTGTGGATGGTATAGGGGAAAATGATCTGGGGAATGGTACTTTTCTGTCAGATGGGAGAGCTGGAATTGGCTCATTTAAGGACCCAACCGTTAAGCTGCTTGCTTTTTTTGGAAGAATTAATTACTCTTTTATGAACAGATACATTGTGACTGGAACAATAAGACGTGAAGGGTCTTCTAAATTTGCCCCGGGTAGCCAGTGGGGAACTTTTCCAGGTATTTCTGCTGCCTGGCGTATTTCTGAAGAACCTTTTATGAAGCGTCTGAGTTTTGTTAATGACTTGAAATTGAGAGGAGGATACGGCAAAACAGGGAATGCCGATTTTGATGCAAACACTGCTTATCGTATCTATTCTGCCGATACCTGGTGGTTGGTAAATGGTACCTGGCAACGGACATACGGGGTAAGACATAACCAGAATGCCAATTTAAGATGGGAAGTCAAAAAAGAATATAATATAGGTCTTGATTTCGCTTTGCTCAATAATAAGTTAAGTGGCCGGGTGGATTTTTATAAACGTAAGATCGATGATCTGATTTATGATGTTAGCGTTTCTCAGCCTCCTGCAATTTACGAAAAGACAACGATCAATGTCGGGAATATGGAAAACAGAGGTTTCGAATTTGAACTGAACTGGAATGTAGTTGATAAAACAGATTGGAAATATAAAACTGGTATTGTATTCTCTTCAAATAAGAGCAGTCTAACCTCTTTAGCTGGTGGCCAGACTTTTACAGATCGAAAAGACTTTCCGGCTCCTGGGTCTCCGGGAAGTGCGGTCAGACTTTACCCGGGACAGGATATTGGTAAGTTTTTTATCTGGCGCTTTGCAGGTTTCACGCCCGAAGGTAACTGGATGTTATATGATAAGGACGGGAAAGCTTTTGACGTGACCAAACAATCCAAAACTATAGCAGATAAAGCATTCGTTGGGAATGGAATTCCTAAAGTTATTCTTTCCTGGAACCACTCCATCTCTTACAAAAATTTTGATGCGGGAATTTACTTGAGAAGCTGGCTTGGCTATGATGTTTATAATATGATCAATATGTACTATGGTTTGCCTAATGTGAAGGGACAGAACGTATTGAAGGATGCTTTTGAGAAAAATAAAGACGTCAAAGGAGAAAAAGAGTTAAGTGATTACTGGCTTGAAAAAGGTGATTTTCTGAAAGTAGATGCAATCAGTCTGGGTTATACTTTCAATCCTAAATTAATTAAGCCACTCAAAAATGTTCGTGTTTATTTAACTGGCAGAGACTTATTTGTCTTTACTAAATATTCGGGACTGGATCCTGAAGTTAATATCAATGGGCTGGATGCAGGGTTCGAAGAACGTAACGCATATCCCAAAACAAGAACTTTCATGTTTGGAGTACAGGTCGGTTTTTAACCCGTTAACCGTAAAATAAACACAGCATTAAAAGACAATCATATTCAAATGGAAAAGATAACTAATATCAAAACAGCCACACTAATCCTTCTGCTGTGTTTTGCAGGAGCGTGTAAGAAAATTGATCAGAAATTCTATGATAAAGTAACTCCCGAAACGTTTTTTAAAAGCGAAAAAGACGTGAAAGCTGTATTGTACAGACCATTTACACATGCAAGATGGTATCTTGGTGCAGATAGATGGAAACTTCAGGAATATACTGCGGATAATTTCGCCATTACAACCAAAGGACGACATTGGTACAATGGCGGAGAAAATGAACGTTACCATTACCATCGCTGGACAGCCGATGATGGTTGGATTTGGGAAACCTGGCGGGGAACATTGATGGGAATTGCTTTAGCATTAGATTCCAGGTCAGATTTAGCCAAGCTCGACTATACAACATTTGCGATGACTAAGACCGACCAGGAGGATCATCTCAATCAATTAAATACTTTAATTGCTTACTTCTACCTGAGGGGGCTGGATTATTTTGGCGGGCTGCCAATCTTCGACTCCTTAGATAAAGAATCACTACCCCGTAATACGGATCAGGAAACGTTTAATCATATAGAGACACTATTGAAGAACGCTATTGAAAAGCTTCCGGCAAAAAAGACTGGCGACAGGGAGGAGGGAGCGATCCGGCAAGCTGGAGCTGCGGCTATGCTAGCCAGCTTGTATTTTAATGCAGAAGCTTATATTAACAAACCGATGTTTGCCGAGTGTATGCAAATCTGTCAGGATATTAAAGATAACAAATATGGAAGTTACGCATTGGATAATACTTGGTATGGCCCGCATACATTTACGAATGATAAATCACCTGAGATTATCTGGTCTATTCCTTCAGAATTTAATAAGCTTCAGTATGACTGGTTCTATTCGAATTTTTATCATTATAATTCCAGGCAATATTTTGGTGTAAACCTGGGCGCAGACAATGGGGGCCATCTTTCGCCATCTAAAAGACCTGATGGAACTTTATATCGTACCGAGTTTCAGTTGGGCTCTCCTTATGAAAAATTTGATCAGGGCGATCTTCGTAAACAACCTTATAAATATCTTGGGGGCGGACGTTATGAAGGAATGTTTATTGTAGGCCCGCATCTTACGCCTGATGGTGTGCCAATTTTGGGAGGGGAAGAGTATAAAGACAAGCCACTTAATTTTGTTGATCAGGTGGGGCGTTTTTCTGAGGTTGGTGCTGGAAAACGTTATCCTTCAATAGCTCAGCTTCCTTCAAAAATGTCTGAAGGAGAAGAGAATACTGGGGTTAGACTGGTTAAAGTTCCAATCCCGAATGATAATGATAAGAGCCTGAGATGGGGTGCTGATAATCCTGCTATCCGGCTGACTGAAGTTTACTACATGCTGGCAGAGTGTAAGATGCGGGCAGGTGATAAAACTGTTGCTACTGAACTGATCAATCAGGTGAGAAGAAGGGATTTTGCAAATGGGGCTGACCCTAATCCTGTAAATGCTGGTAATCTGACGCCTAACCGGATGCTGGATGAATGGAGTATAGAGTTTCTTGGAGAAGGAAGACGCCGTACAGATCTGATCAGGTGGAAAATGTTTACTGCTGGTAACTGGTGGGATCATCAGCCTTCCGGATCTGTTCACCTTAACCGTTTCCCTGTGCCCTCACAAGCAATCTCAGGAAATAATAACTTGAAACAAAATCCAGGTTATTAACCCTTATGTGTCAGTGTAGTAACTAATCGTGTAATCTCTTATGTATTGGCTAATAATAATTTGATCTGATCAGGTTTTATTAGCCAATATCATTTAATATTAGGCCAATAATGTAAAATTTATGCTACAGGTTATTGCTTTAATTTAGTGTAATCAAATATCAATCTGAACCATTATAACCTAATTTTTTTATGACTGTATATAATTCATACAGTGATGTTGAACTAACGATGCTCCTTAAAAGGGGAGATTTGACTGCTTTTACAGAAATTCACAATAGATACTATGGGATTTTGTATAGCCATGCTTATAGAAGGTTATCAGATCATGAGGAGGTAAAAGATATCTTGCAGGAACTTTTTACCTGGATATGGAATAATAGAGAATCAAATAGCTTAAGCCCGAATCTTCCTGCCTATCTATATACTTCAGTAAGAAATAGAATTTTAAACTTTTTTAAGCACAGCAAGGTCAGAGCCGATTACATTTCCTCTTTTCAGAGATTTAGCGAAAATAAGGTACCTGCAGCTGATGAGGAAATACGGCTTAAACAATTAATCGCGATCGTGGAAGCCGGAATTTCTATGTTGCCGCCGCAAATGCGCCTGATATTTGAAATGAGCAGAAACGAACAACTTTCACATCTGGAAATTGCGGAAAAACTGGGTATAAGTTCACTTACAGTTAAGAAGCAAGTCAATAATTCGCTTAAAATACTGCGTGTAAAACTAGGTGTCTACCACTTTATGCTTTTTTTCTAATTATTTCATTTTTCTTCTACTCCCTGATCCCGGATCGGTTGTTATGTAGCGTAATAAGTACTCATTCATACTTCTATTATTATGCAACTGAAAGATGTTCAGAATCTACTGGATAGATACCAAACAGGTATGGTTACGGAAGAAGAAAAAACTTTAGTAGAAACCTGGTATTTAACTTATGAGGATTCTTCAGCCAAAATACCTTATCAAAAGATAGAAGATGCGCAAAAAGAGAGTCTGACAGATTTAATCAATCAGATTCAGAAGCGAAAGGAAAGAAGATTTTGGCCAGCTATGAAAATAGCAGCCTCATTAATTTTCGTCCTCGCAGCAGGCACCAGCTATTTGTTGTTTAACAAAAAAACAGAACAACACGAACAAGTTCAGCGCAAGAATATTTCTAAAGATCTTTTACCCGGCGGAAATAAGGCCGTACTCACACTGGATGATGGACAAACCATTGTATTGAATGGAACAAAGAATGGTACACTGGCAAGTCAGGGAGATAAAATTATAGATAAGACAGCAGAAGGGCAGATTGCTTACTCTGGTTCCGCAGATTTTGCTAAAGCATCGCGAAAATTATATAATACAGTAACTACCCCTCGTGGAGGTAGTTATCAATTGATCTTATCCGATGGTACTAAAGTGTGGCTGAATGCCGCCTCTTCTATTAAATATCCAGTTGCATTTAGCGGGACTGAGCGCCGTGTTGAAATTAGCGGGGAAGCTTATTTTGAAGTTGCACATCATAAAAATACACCTTTTCGAGTAGTTTCGGAAAAACAGACGGTTGAAGTATTAGGTACGCATTTTAATATTAATGCTTATGATAATGAAGAAGAAGTTAAAACCACCCTTTTAAAAGGAAGTGTAAAGGTATTATCAAAAGATAATAATACTATTCTTAAACCAGGTGAACAAGCACAGCTGAACAATGGTGTTTTCCATAAATCAGAAGTGGATATAGAAGATGAAATTGCTTGGAAAAACGGTTTTTTTAACTTTAAAGATGCGAGTATAGAAACCGTGATGAGGCAGCTTTCCAGGTGGTATGATGTAGATGTAAAATATGAAGGTAAAATACCGGCTAGAGAATTTACCGGAGAAATCCCCAGGAATATCAATGCAACACAATTACAGGAGATTCTAAACTTTAAACATATCCATTTCAGGATAAGCGGCAGGACAATAATTGTGACGCCATAATTTTAAGCATCAATTAAACATTTAATTAAAAGAAAGGAAAAAATGAAGAGAAGACTACACAGTTAACCCGCCCCGAGGTTATAGTCTGAAAAAGCGCAGAAGTCTTGGACCACTCCTGCGCAAAAGTATCAGGATTAACCTTTCCGGAAAAAACGGAAAAACAAGATTAAGACCTAACCGAGTATTAACCTAATACCAAGCAAAACTATGAAAATAAATGCTTTCTTTTTGGCTGCATATAGAATGTGGTTACCCAAAAAAATATTTCTGTATATGAAATTAACTAGTCTGTTAATCCTGATCACCCTTGTACAGGTAAGCGCTGAAGGATATAGTCAGAATATCATTCTGAATGAAAGAAAAATAGCTGTTAAAAAAGTTTTTGAATTGATCCATAAACAGACTGGATATGTTTTTTTTTATGACTCAAAAGATATCAGAAACAAAAGCATAAATAGTGTACAGCTTAATAATGCCTCCATTGATCAGGCATTAAAGGAGTGTTTTAAGAACCTGCCCTTGATTTATAAAATTGTCGATAAAACAATTATAATACAGGAGATGATGATAATTCCTGCAATTAAAAACACGATTAATCCAATAGTGATTATTGGACAGGTGAATGATGATAGTAATAAACCCATACCTGGTGTTACTGTGAAAGTAAAAGGCAGCAAAACCGTAGTTGTAGCAGATGCCAATGGTAAATTTAAAATTACTGTTCCTGATAAAGAAGCAATACTTATCTTTTCCTCTATCGGTTTTATACCTAAAGAGCTATCTGTAACTCCAGGTATAGAAATGATAGTCAGACTAGAAGCCGATGAAGGTAAGTTGAGTGAAGTGGTAGTAGTAGGTTATGGCACACAGAAGAAAGTTAATTTAACTGGTGCAATTGCAACCATAGGGAGTGAAAAACTGGAAAGCAGGCCGCTTGTGAACCTTGGGGATGGCTTGAATGGCCTTATTCCCAATTTGAATGTAAATGTTAATAATGGGCAGCCTGGCACAAGTGCTACATTTAACATCAGGGGATATACTACAATTGGCTCTAATTCAAGTTCCAGACCACTAGTTTTGGTAGATGGTATACAACGTGATCCAAACTTGATAGATCCGAATGATGTAGCCAGTGTAACAGTTTTAAAAGATGCAGCTTCTTCAGCGATTTACGGAAGCAGAGCAGCCTATGGGGTAATTTTAATTACTACCAAAACCGGTAAAAAGGGTGTGACACAAATCAGTTACTCTGGTTCATATACCACTTCAAGACCTACTATAATGCCTGCTTATCTTAATTCGCAGGAGTATATTAAAATGTTTAATGATGCCCAGCGAACAGGAAGCCGGACTGGCGGTTCTGTTTCTGGCAGTCCTTTTACCGCAAGAGATTCTATTATGGCCGATGCTTTTTTTAGAGATCCCGCAAATAATCCAGCCGTCTATCCAGATCCTGGCAATCCAAAATTATACAGGTATGTAGGAAATACTGACTGGATTAAAGTACTCTATCCTGGCTGGGCGCCTCAGCAACAGCATAATTTATCCGTATCTGGTGGGGAAGGAAAGACTACCTACTCAGCCAGTTTAGGTTATTTTAAACAAGACGGTCTTGAGAAAGTAGCTAACCAGATTTATAAACGATATACGCCAAGTCTAAAAATCAATTCAGATGTTACTTCATGGATCACCTTTAATTTGAACATGTCGATGACAAATACAAATAATAACCAGGCCGCAAATACGATTATTAATCAGGGTGGAGCCTGGATCCCTGGTGATTTAAGACCACTTATGCCTGTTTATCATCCGGATGGACATTATTCTGGACAGGGAAGTTATACTAACCCGGTTGCGGTGATTAATCTGTCTGGCAGAGATATTAATTCTCAGAATGATTTCTGGACAACAGGTCGTGTGATCTTAAAACCGGTGGATCATCTTACAGTTACCGCTGATTATACGTGGAATGCCTTTTCGCAGTTCCAAAAATCAAATGTAATTCCATTCAATGAATATGGAGTAGACGGTGTTTTATTAGGTGTATTTCCCTGGACAAACCCTTCACAAGTAAATGAAAACAGGAGGAATAACAATTATAATGCTTTGAATATCTATACTACCTATGAAAATACCTTTAATAAGAAACATTATTTCAAGGCACTTTTGGGTTATAATCAAGAATATCAGCATTATCAGCTAAGTAACTCTCTGGCTAAAAGCCTGATTGATCCTTACCTACCAGCTATTGGAACAAATACTGATACCAAACCTGTGGTAGGTGGTACAGAAACAGAATACGCTTTGGTAGGTACTTTTTTCAGACTTAATTACATCTATGATAAAAGATATTTATTGGAGATTAATGGGAGATATGATGGTACATCGAGGTTTCCGGCAGATCACCGTTATGCATTCTCTCCTTCAGTATCTGCAGGATGGAATATTACCGAAGAATCTTTTATGCAGGGTGCTAAAAACACGATTAATGAATTGAAGATAAGAGCCTCTTATGGACAGTTACCTAATCAGCAAACCCCGTCGGATGCGATCTCTGCTGGAGCGCAATATCCATATATTGCTACTCAGGGTACTGGTACTGTGGGTTATTTGTTTAATAACCAACCCGGTATTGTGGTCAACACTCCGGGTTTGATTAGTACAACACTCACCTGGGAAAAAGTTCAGACTAAAAATATTGGACTTGATTATACCTTATTAAATAATAAGCTAAGTGGTAGTTTTGATTATTTTATTACAGATACAAAAGATATGCTTGTGGACGGTCAGAAATTGCCGGCAGTATTAGGAACCGGGGCGCCATTGTTGAATCAAGCTAGTCTGCGTACAAAGGGATGGGAATTTAGCGTCGGATGGAGAGACCGCGTATTTGATAATCAGTTACTTTATAATGTAACCCTGGGTGTCTCAGATGCCTCTAGTACGATTACTAAGTATGCATTAAATCCTACATTTAATATAGACGATCATTATCCAGGAGAGAAACTGGGGAATATCTGGGGCTATCAAACTCTGGGTTTTTATCAAACTGATGCTGAAGCTGCCAGTATGGATAATTCGGCGTTGGCAGGCTATAAATGGCTGGCTGGAGACGTTAAGTATGCGGACTTGAACCATGATGGGAAGATTGGTTATGGGAATAATACATTGGCTAATCCAGGAGATAAGAAAATTATAGGAAATAGCACTCCACGTTACAGGTTCGGTTTTAACCTGAATCTATCCTATAAAGATTTTGACTTTGCTGCTTTTGTTCAGGGTGTATTAAAAGCTGATTATGCACCAAATGATAATGTATTTTATTCTTTTAACAACAGTGAATATGATTTGCCATATAAATCTACTACTGATTATTGGACTCCTGAGAATCCAACTGCTTATTTTGCACGTCCAAGGTTTAGTGGTCAGGGCAATAAACAGACACAGACTAAGTATCTGCAAAATGCAGCTTATGCGAGAATCAAACAGTTAACATTAGGTTATTCCCTGCCAAAGCAATTGATCAGCAGACTGAAAATGCAAAAAGTAAGAGTATATGTTACTGGTGCTAATTTATTTACTATTACTTCTTTGTTTAAAGGATATGACCCGGAAATCATCACCACTGGCGGGAATTATAGGACTTATCCTATCAACAGATCAGTTTCTGTTGGCTTGCAGGCTACATTATAGTATTAGTTTTTATTAAATTTTAATCTGTTGAAAAATGAAAAATAGACTTATCATATATCTGACAATTTTTGCTGTTACAGTTTTTGCTTCCTGCAAAAAGGACAGTTTTCTTAACCGCGCACCCTTAAGTGATATCAGTCCGCAAAACTTTTTTAAAAACGAGAGTGATTTACAATTATATTGTAATCAATATTATTCTCAACTGCCTGTTCAATCCTTTTTAAGGGCAGATAATGGTTCTGATGACAAGGCCAATACGCAAATTAATTCCTTTCTGGCTGGTACAGCAACAGTACCAAATACAGGTGGGGGCTGGGATTTTAGTTTCATCAGGTCTTGTAATTTTTTTCTGGCCAATTACTCCAGAGCTAATATAAGTGACAATACAAAAAATATATACGTTGGGGAGACCTTGTTTTTCAGAGCGAATGATTTTTGGAGGAAGGTTAAGACTTTCGGCGATGTACCTTATATAAACACTTATATTACCGATACTTCTAAAACAGTTTTATATGGTTCAAGGATGGCTCATAAACAAGTGATGGATTCAGTTTTGAAGGATTTGAATTTTGCAGTTGATCATCTGCCAGTAAGCGCACCAGATGGGCGTTTAAACAAATATTGCGCATTGGCATTGAAAGCAAGGATTTGCTTGTGGGAGGGGACTTACAGGAAGTATTTTGGAGTTGGAGATGAAACTCCCTTTTTGCAAGCTGCTTCTGACGCTGCCGATCAGATTATAAAGTCGGGCCTGTTTAATCTTTACAGTACAGGAAAGCCACAATCCGATTATTATAATTTGTTTATTCAGGATGAGTTAAAGGGTAATCCCGAAGTTATAATGCCTATGCGGTATTTAACTAATATATTGATGAACAATATTGATAGGTCATTAGGAGAATCAAGTGATGGTTACAGTAAAGATTTTGTTCGTTCCTTTTTGTGTACAGATGGTTTACCCACTTCATTAAGTCCTCTATATAAAGGAGATGATACGCCTGAAAACGAGGTGGCTAATCGTGATCCGCGTTATGCTCAGCAAATAGCTACCAGAGGATTTGATTTTTTGAATGGTGATTTCATCACCTTACCAAGGATAGGGACTTCGGTTACTTCAACTGGTTATCAGCCAATTAAAGGACGGTCGTCCAGTCAGGCTGCATGGAATGCAAATCAAAGTGTTTATGATTTTTTTATTTTCCGTTATGCTGAACAATTGCTGATCTCGGCTGAAGCCAAAGCAGAATTAGGTACTTGCACACAGGTCACACTAGATCTGACTATAAACAAACTGAGAGATCGGGTAGGGATGGCACATATGGTTCTGGCCAGCTTGGTTAAAGATCCAAAATCAAATTTCCCTGGTCTTCCTGTACTCACTGATGAAATACGGAGAGAAAGAAGAATAGAACTTGGTGCTGAGGGTTTCCGTTTTGACGATATGCACAGATGGCACGCTGGTACTTTGATAAATAATCCGGAAACCATCTTGGGCATGAAGCTTACAGCAGCTCTTAAGGCACAATATCCCGCTAGTCAGGTAAATAATATTGTGGTTGATGGGAATAGCTATATCCTGATTTATCCCGGAATTACACGAACATGGAATGATAAATTATATTTAAACCCGCTTCCTACACAGGAATTGGCACTAAATCCGAATTTGAAACAGAATCCAGGTTGGTAATAGTGTGTTAATTTGCTTTTCATCGGCATGTTTTTCATCGAAAAGCATGCCGATGAAAAATAGATTTATTTTATCTCAAATAATATTATATGAGTTTTTTTATTGGAGTAAAAAATGTTTTATAAAATTGTATCAACGCTGTGAGTAACAGCGTAATCCCTACCAGCCAGTTCAGCAATATCTGATAGTTCAGCAAATTGGTAATGAGGAGATGTCCAATTGTACCATAAGTTAGAAAAGCAAGCGACGTACCTATCCCAATCCCAGCAACATATACATTATAAGACCCCAGGGAATGGTCTAAAATATTTTTAGACTTCAGTACTGCTGTCCAGCCCATCCAGAATGGCAGGTGCAGTGGATTGATCACACTGAGCAACAAACCCGAAAGAAAGGGATTCAGGTTTGAAAAGGGTAGACCAGCCTCAAATTTACACCTATTGTAGGCAGCGTTGAGGCTAATCATAGAAAGCACAATCAGGATTAAACAGGTCACTATGTTAAACAGTTTATAAAAGCGCTTCAAACCTTCCAGTCTGTTTACGGTAACCAAAGCTATCCTGACTAGTACAATCTCTACAACTATTGCCGCAATAGCAAAGGCAATTGCCCCCGGAATATTATCTTTAAATACAAAATTAGCCACACTAAGATTTAATGTACCCAGGGGCAAAGAGCCTAAGAAGCTGATGACCAATGCATATAATGTTATCTTACTATGTCCCGGCATCTTAAGCGATTAGTTTTAAATGTTCAGTATGATCTCTCAGCATTTTCATTCCTTCAGTTGTTCCCATCAATCTTAAGCCCTTACGACGGGCATTCATTCTGCTGATCTTAAAAAGTAAATCCCAATGTCTGATGATTTCCTTCCAAGCAAAAAAGATAGAATGTTTTGGATCATAGATATGTGTGGGCTCACTCCCCGCACCATTCAACTCAATGATCGAGAAGTTTTTTTCTTTAGACAGATCTTCCCAGTTTTTAAATTTGATGTCCAGCCGGCCAAAATAGAACTCAGGAACTTTGCTGCATATATGATCTATTGCGTTTACTAATTCTTCATTAATTTTATGGCTTAGATCTGTAAATTTTGAACCACGACTGTGATTGCCATAAGGAACTAGTATATGGCGGACACCTTCAGGTAAAATGGTTTGGAGAAAATTGCCATAAAGCGTTTTTAATACGGGTAATTGCAGAATATAACGATCTTCCTGTTGAAGTAACGTTATTATAGTTGACCTACCATTACCGGTAACTGCCAGAAATTCCTTTCCAACGATACCAGAAATATGGCCTCTTTTTTCTCCGGGAATCCGGTAATAGAATATTCCTGCCTCCTGTTCATAATCAATAAAATCCTGAATCAGAAAATCTACTTTACTTTCTGTCTTGTATGCTCTAAGATCCTCTGCATGATGCAAAATTTTTACCTTTACACCCCTTTCTCCAATATCAGGTTTTGCAATTAGAGGAAAATTAAACCCATCTTTTTCCAGCATCTTTTCTAGTTGTGCTATTTCTATATCCGGCTCAATAAGTGTTGTTTTCGGATAATAGGCTTTAGGAATCGTATCATAGATTTTGCTTTTTCTTTCCAATGCAAACCCACTATTTTCAATCAGGGGATTTGCCGCACTAAAAAAGAAAAAGGAACGCGCTTTAAAACTAAGCCAGAACCAATATACATACATAGGAATATAGACCAATTGAAAAGGCCAGTATTCCCAATTGAAAGTCTTAATCAACAAGCGTTTTGTTGCCCATCCGATCTTGTATAACTGGCCATCTGTAACGATCTTATCCTGCCTGCAACTGAGTGATACAACATATTTCTGATTAGCTTTCAGGTCAAGGTAAGTTAAACATGTACTGAAAGAGGATACAAAAACAGAAGTAATACTTACTGTAGACAGCTTACTTTTTCTATCTATGATCAGATCATTTTCCGGGTCACCGTTTCCAGCAAAGCGATGAAAGTGAAGAATTTTATCTTTATTTAATTCCTGATCAGATTCAATCCATGTTTTAAACCAGCGTTCTCTATCATTTACTATTTCTTGCTCGTAAAGGGTAACGGAAGACCAGATATGCGGTATACTTTCATCCATCAATAGATTATGTTTACGAAGACCATCCCATCTTAAGGTACGTAGCTGTCCACCTGAATAAAGAACCAGGGTAAAAGGGGCAATGTTTTCAAGATCGATTGTCTTAAAATGCCCAGCTGGCTCATTTGCCTGAATTACTTCAAGAAAGATCAAACCCCTGCTTTTACGGTAAGACAGGGCGGGAATATGTTTGATAAAGGCTCCGTTTAACAAGACCGCAGCGTCACCATTGGTTTTGGTCGCAATCCAGCTGCCACCACCATCCTCATCTTTTGGATAGATCAATTCGTATCCATTAGTTACATACTTTTTTGGACGGATAGCCCGGCTTCGTGTAGCATGTTCATCTCTGTTAGAGGTGATATGAATTCCACTATTTGAAGGAATAAAGGTTACTGTGCACATGTTTTTCTGAATTTTATAGTAGAAGCAGCTACGCCGAAATCTACTGGCAATATGATACCCGAGACAGCCGTCACACCAATTCTCATCAGTGCCATATGATGGACAGTATGTTCCAGATTATAGAGTAATTCTCTGAAATAATTGGTTTCTACTATACAGATTTCGTCATTTATGGCTGTTCCATAGTCGGCGATAAGCTTGAGTTCCTTATTTTCTTTAATCATGCCTGCTGAAATTTCCTGAAGCAGGTGAATGGTGAAAATTCTGAAAGTCTCAATTTTATAATTTCTTTTTCGGTTGTCGTAATTGACGATACCGTTCTGGTAACCATGATCAAGCTCCAGGTAAAACTCTGCAATATGCCGTGTATGCTGTCCAAGGGTTGCATTGGACAACGCAATTACTGGCATACAATATTGTTCATCTGAGAGTTCTTCCAGCAAATTTTGAAGTTGTGCAAGTAAAGATGAAATCGTTTTATTTAAATGCATTGTCATATTTTGATGTTTACTTTTTTTAATAACTGAATTAACTGTGTACGGAAAGCATAAGCGAGCAGAAAACAGCAGATAAAGGTGATTAATGCGTAAATAAATAATGCTCCTGAATCATTTTTAACCACAATTCCAAGTACGGTAAGGTGAGATAATAATGCCCCACTCATCATTCCCATGCCTATAACTGCACCAATAGCAGTTGTTCTGGGAATGAGGATAAGTATAGCGGCTATAAGTTCCACGATTCCTGTACCAATTCTTCCCCAAGGCTCCATCCCAAGAGTAGAAAAGATATAAACAGATTCTTCTGCCCCTGTAAATTTGAAAAATAGCGTTTGGAGGAGGATGAATGCTGCGGTGAGTCTCAAAATCCAGTAGGTTATATTTTTTTGTTTGATTGTCATCTTTCTTTTATTAAAGCAATGTTGAATTTTAAACCTTTTGAGCTTTTAGATTAATGGCTGCCATGACGATATCTTTAGCAACCTGTATTTTTGGTTTCAATGGGAAATTTACAATTGACGCATCCGGGTAAATCATAGCAATCTTATTAGTGTCATAACCAAAAGTTGCAAATTCATCCTGTGTGGAATTTAAGATCACCAGGTCAAGATTCTTAGCCCAGATCTTCTTTACTGCATTGTCTAGTTCATGATCTGTTTCTAATGCAAATCCTATAGCGATTTGGTTTTTAGTTTTTCTCAACCCAAATTCAAAGGCGATATCTATATTTTTAACCATTTGCAATTGGAAAGAATCTTCTTTTTTCTGGAGTTTGTATTCTGCTATTTCTGCTGGCCGGTAATCAGCAACAGCTGCTGTAAATACTGCAATTTCTGTAGCTTCAAAATATTGTTGTGCTGCATTATACATCTCCTGTGCAGAACCAACCTTGATTAAGCGAAGTCTTGAATGATATAAACTCAGTTCAACGGGGCCTGAAATCAGGATGACTTCGAATCCTATTTTCAAAAACACTTCGGCAATTGCATAACCCATTTTTCCGGAAGAACGATTGGTCAGGTAGCGTACCGGATCAATTGGCTCTCTGGTTGGACCAGCTGTAATTAATACTTTGATACAGGCTTTTAAATAATTCATATTCTATTATTTAAGACTGAACTTAGTCCCTATGAAAAGAGAAATTCCGTTTAAGTGTTCACCTTGCAGTTTAACGGGTGAAGCAAAATAAGATGCGTCCAGATACACTGTTTGAAAAAATGGAGATTTAGTCTTATAAGATATCCTGCTGCCTCCTTTTCCATAAATGTTACTCATTCTTACCACATCCTGTCTGGCTGTATTGTTAGCAACATCTACAGTAATTCTGGGCTCGCCAATATTGAGATAGCCTGCACCTAAATAAAGACCAATAAACCATTTATCTTTTTGAATGGTAAAGTCCTTTCCGCCTATACCACCTACCTGTAATAAAGAGCTGTTTGCATTCGTGAAAAGATAAGTTGAACCTGCGTCCCTGACTTGCTGATGATAACCAAGTGTATTGAAACTGATTTCGCCCTGTATAAACCAATTGTGTTTCAATTGAAGCTCTAAACCTGTATTAAAGGCAACGGCCGATTTAAATGTATTGCCCAGCTTACCTGTAATATGTACTAAACCCACACTAGTGGTGATGGATATTTTGGCGGTATCCTGTGCTTTAATACCCATTGACCATAAGATGAATCCTATGGTCAGCAAGAACTTTAATTGCTTTTCTATTTCCAAGATAATTTAGTTTAGGGTTTCTCTTTGATATCTATCCACTGTTGGTCGGCCTTTTCAATTAGTGCTTTCTGATTTTTATCCCAAAGCTGTTTTACCTTATTGTTATAATTGAAATAGAGTTTGTCGCCAACAATAGTCCAGGTCTCAGTTTGGGTTGGAGCCTTATGTCCATCGGCCGTGCCATATGCACAGTAACAACCATATTGTGGAGCATACTTTTCTGGCGACGTTTTGAAGTCATCTAAGTTTTGCTGAGTGGAAAATAGCCAGGTCGCATCTTTCCAGTTATAAGATAGTTTTTCATCACCTTTTACCGGTTTTGATTCTTTGAAAAATGCAATGGGATCATAACCTCTGATTGCTTTATTCCCGGTGACAAATATTTCTGATTTTTGAGCCCGTGCACTAAAAATTGCGAATAGGAGGAAAGTAGTTACTACTAATAATTTTTTCATTTTTTTCTTATTTATGGACGATGATTTAAGTGCTTATGGATTAAACTTTGCCCAGCTTTTATCGGCGTTGATTTTTAGATTGGACTCGTCTTTATTCCAGTCTTTCAGCGTATTGTTGAAAAACCTATTGTAGAATAGAAATAATTTCCCATTGATTATTTTGTAAGTCTCCGGGTCAACACTTACTTTTTCTCCTGTTGCACCCATTGCATAAGCACACCAGCCACCATATTGAGGTTCATATTTTGCCGGATTGGCTTTGAATGTATTTTTGTTCTGGGCGTTGGCAAATTGATAGGTAACTCCTTCTGCAGTCAGGTTAAATTCTTTTTTTCCTTTTATGGGCTTGCTTGATGTAAAGTAGGCTACAGGGTCATAACCTTCTATTGCCAGGGCTGATTTATCTACATTGAACTGATTTTTGTGATTGGCTGTCTGGGCCGAAACACTACAAATACTAATAACCGATAATACTAAAACTGCAAATAAGTTTTTCATGATTTTGAATTGATGAAGTGGATTGTTTTTTAGTGTTAAGTCGCAGTTCATTGGCAAACCTTACAACAGAAATGAAAAAACATTGATCCTGATCAATCTGCGAAGAATCTTGTTTGGAAAGTTTTGAGAAAATTGATCCTGGAATGAACTGAACAGGGAATCCAGGTTTTGTTTCTTTGAGTTATGGATTTAATTAGATAATTAAACGAGGTGCTAGGTTAATTTATTATTATTAATAAATCGCGTAAGATAATTGTAAGGATCTGTGAAGTGTCACGACTAAGTGGGATAGTTATATACATCCTGATCACTTATGCAGATTGATAGAAAAACGGCGCCCTCAAAAAAGAAGATAGTCATCGATCCCCATTTATGGGTTGATCACTATTCAGATTTCCTTTATCGTTATACGCTTTCCAGAATTAGCGATGATGAAACGGCAAGAGATCTTGTTCAGGAAACCTTTTTAGCAGCGCTTGAAAGTCTTCATAAATTTGAAGGAAGAAGTAAGGAAATTACCTGGCTTACTGCTATTCTTAAAAACAAAATTATTGATACCTATCGGAAAAACTCTTCAGGGTTGAACGGAAAAATGAGAATGGATGAAGCTGAAAAACAGCAGGAGAATTTTTTTGAAAAAGAAAGCGGACAATGGAAAGAAGAACATGTTCCGCAAAGTTTTAGTGCTGATATAGAGGAACTATTAATTAATGAAGAATTTAATGAAATTTTAAGAGGATGTCTGTCTAAGCTTCCGCCATTATGGTCTGCCGTCTTTACTATGAAATATCTGGATGAAGAAGATACTTATGCAATTTGTGAAAATTTATGTATAACGCATGCTAATTTTTGGGTAATCATTCACCGTACCAAACTTAATCTTAGAGATTGTCTTCAAACAAACTGGATATAAAAGCATATGAATACATTGAAAAAAATTACCTGCTGTTGTCGTAAAGCTATCTTTTTAGTAGAGAGAAAGCATACGGAAGGAATTGCAGTGATGGATGAAATCAGATTGCTGATTCATTTAAAAGATTGCCCGGTTTGCCGCATTTTTCAGGAACAAAGTTTACTGATTGACTGTATGATGAAGAGGAATCAGAAATTTTTGAAAGATAAAAGAATAAACCTTAGTGATGACTTTAAGAATAATTTGAAAGGACTTATTCAAGATAAGCTGGTTCAAAAAACAGGAGTTATGGGGGATACAGTTTTATAAAGTTTAGTCAATGAAAAATCTTAAAATTTTAGTGATGCTATTGCTCATGCAATCTTCCAGGGTATGCTCACAACAGACGAGAAAGAAATTGGAAGGATGGGAGATTAAGTATGGTTTACTAATCCAGAATATACCTCTTGATGATTCTGATGGGGGTAAATTATTAGAGGGGTTTATAAAAGATATGATGCTGGCCGAAAGAGAGAAGGGGTATTTTACTTGTTATGTGACCGATCAGCAAATGCGGACGGAAGAAAAGTCATCAGCTGATCGGGTTACTTTAAGCAGGAAGGGTGATGCTTTTTATTACATTTTAAATCACGGGAAGAAAGAAGCCAGCAGGAAATTCAGAGATGCTTCTTATGTGGAGGAAGAAATGGAAGACAATATTGCAATAGTTATTAGTGCTGGTGATTATAAAGTCAGTTTCTCAGATGAAGAAAAATGTATTCTGGGGTTTTCTTGCAGGAAGGCTATTTTTATAAATCCCAAAATACCTGGTGTAGAGATTGTTGTTTGGTATACTGATAAAATTCCTTCACATTATAGAGGTAGGGAGGCATATTTGAGGCAATTACCTGGCAGTGCACTGGAAATATATTCCCAGGAAAATGGCATGAGAATAGGCATGATGGCCATACGTGTAAAAAAGATAAAAATTGATGAGGACATCTTCTCCATACCGTCCGATTATAGAATTATTAATGAACAGTAGCTACCATCGCATCAGTCAGGGATTTACTATCTACGAACTGCTCAAAACTTATAATTTTACCATCTTTAAGTTCCCAGACATGTGCAACTCTAGCTTTAAAACTTTTACCTGTTTTTTTGTAAATCCCGCTATAGGTGCCTATGGCTACAACCTTATCTCCTCTAACTATATA
The DNA here is from genome assembly GCA_014302835.1 of Pedobacter sp. PAMC26386. Classification (GTDB taxonomy): domain Bacteria; phylum Bacteroidota; class Bacteroidia; order Sphingobacteriales; family Sphingobacteriaceae; genus Pedobacter. The sequence goes on along the minus strand of CP060294.1, from coordinate 2,298,469 downwards.
ATCATCTATTTGTACTTTATAATCAGTCCATTCTGTTGCTAATCTTTGAAAGACATTTTTAGTAATTTCGTCAATTCCAATATAAGTACCTGCATATGGAAAGCCAGCGGCCTCTGTCCATCGGGCATCTGGAGCAAGGGCGTTTGCAAGATTTTTGCCATTTTCTTCTGAAGTTTTTCCTTCATAAGTACTCTTGACTAGCGCCAGGTTATGCATCCTTGATGTTCTGGCACAGCTAACCAATAAAATTGGTAAAGCAAGCAGACCAACAATAAATGTTTGTGTTTTGCAGTTCATGATGATAGGTATATTGTTTCTGTCAGCAAAGATATGGCTGGTTCAAAAGACAAAAGTTGAACTAGTTCAAAAAATGAGATTTTTTGGAACGGAAAATGCATACGGATGATAGCAGAACACAAACCAAAAAAACAAATTAACAAGATGAAAACTTCGATCAAAGCAAGCCTCTTTACATTACTCCTGAGTACATTTTTAGGTTTGAATAACTATGCGCAAATTAAGCCGAGACCAATAGGCAAGCTTCAGAAGGCTAATGCTGCTGTGGTGAAAAATATTGTATTGGTGCATGGTGCGTTTGTCGATGGATCTGGATGGCAGCCGGTCTACAATATTCTTGTTAAATATGGCTTTAAGGTAAGCGTTGTACAGCAGCCTCTAACCTCATTTGTTGGAGATATAGCAGCTGTGAAACGGATTATTGCTATGCAAGATGGCCCTTGTATTTTAGTTGGCCACAGTTATGGAGGAGCTATTATTACTGTGGCTGGTAATGATACGAAAGTAGCGGGATTAGTCTATATTGCTGCCCATGCACCAGATAACGGAGAATCTGAAGCCGAAAATGGCAAGCTTTATCCCTCAGCATATAAATCACTGCAAAAGCGTCCCGATGGTTATGATTATATAGACCCCTCCAGGTTTTATGAAGACTTCGCTGCAGATCTTCCAAGAGAACAAGCAGAATTTGAGGGACATGCACAAATATTTACTGTAGATTCTGTATTTCATGCAATTATAAAAAATCCTGCCTGGAGAAATAAACGAAGCTGGTATATGGTCGCAAAGTCTGATCGTATTATCAATCCAGATCTGGAAAGAATGTATGCTAAACGTGCTGGCAGTACAAAAGTAGAGATAGAAAGAGCGAGCCACTCTGTATATGAATCTCATCCTAAAGAAGTTGCCAACCTCATCATTGAGGCAGCAACTCAGTCTGCAAAAAAATATTAAGACATGGGTGGATTGCGCTGGGCTTTTTGCTGATTGGTGCAGGTGCATGGATTGTTGATGCCATGGATTGACGGTACAAAAACATTTATGTATAACATAATACTGGGCCTCTATTTGGCAGATTCTATTGGTTATTTAGGAAGTGCAAATTTATCCTGGGGAAGGTTTTTTATAGAAGGATCTATTATTGTTAGTATAATTGGAATTGCTGGAATAGGTTTATCCATTGTTTATTTTTATCTTAAAAAACTGGAGTATACTGTGAAGCCAGAGATAGAACCAGTAACTTTAAGTCTTTAATTCTTTCCCGCATCTGGAACAAAATCTGGCATTAGCCGGATAAATTGGTGCATAACATACTGGGCATTTCTCTTTGGCTTCTTCGGTTGCCCTAGCCATTTCTACAGAGACAATGCCAGTAGGTACAGCAATAATGCCATAACCGATAATCATTAGTATGCTAGCCAGAAGTTGACCTAAAGGGCTTTGTGGCGAAATGTCACCGTAACCAACAGTAGTAATGGTGACTATTGCCCAGTAAATAGAAACAGGGATACTGGTGAAACCACTTGCATCTCCTTCGATAATGTACATTAAGGTACCTATAATGGTAACCAGTGTAATGACACTAGCCAGGAATACAGTGATTTTATACAAGCTGTTTTTAAGCGCATTTCTTAAGATATTTCCTTCGCTTGTGAAACGACTTAATTTTAAAATTCTAAAAACTCTGAGCAATCTGAATGCACGAATAACTACCAGGTAATGTGCTCCGGCAAGAAACAAACTCAGGTAGGTTGGTAAAAAAGCGATGATATCGATTAATCCGTAAAAACTGAAAATGTATTTAGCCGGTTTATCAGTGCTATAAATGCGAAGGGCATATTCCAGTGTGAAAAATATGGTGAAAATCCATTCTACAATACGGATATAGATCAGGTACTGAGCCCTGAAACTGGCCACACTCTCTAGAAAAACAGAAAGAATGCTCAATAGAATAACCCAAAGCAAGACAAGATCAAATAACTTACCCGCCTTGGTATCCGATTTGAAAATGATAATGTAGAGTTTCTTTCTTAAGATATCGTTAATTCTGGTGGCCATATATACAAGGTTAATCAATTCTTCTCTTTGATGAAATTAATTGATGGTTTTTATACTATTTGAGCTTCAGCCTATAAATCCGGGATTCCTCTTCCCATGGATGATAACCTATGCCTATGTATTCATAACCGTATTTTTCATATAAACCGATATGATCAGTACATAGATATAAATTATCAAATCCTGCTTTAATTGTGTCTTCCTTTGCTCTATCTAAGATCAGCTTACTATATGCTTTTCCCCTATGTTTTTCATCGACATATAAGGCACAAACCCATGGGTATAAATCCATTCTGCTGATAAAATCATTAGGTACTAATCCAGCGCAACCAATAATTTCATTGTCTTTTTCTAATAAGTACCATTGAGGAAATGTACCATCAGCGTCAATGGAGTGGGTTAAACAATCTTCATAAATAATTGGTTCTACTTCAGACCAGCAGGTTTGAAGATATAGAATGGCTTTTTTTAGATACTCAGGGTACTCTCTTATAGATATGATTTTCATAATCGGCTGATATTTTGGATGTGGATGATTCTAGATACAATAAAACTAGCAAAACAATGGGGAGTTTATATAAATAAAATTCTCTCCCAAGAATCTATTCCTTCTTGCGCAGCTATTTTTATTAACTTCGAATATGGAATAAGTCACCTATTTTTGTGAGTAGACTGCTGCTTATCTTGTTAAAAATTGGAAGAAATGAAAAGATTAAAAGTCAATTTGATATACCTGATTCTATTGTCCATGGTTTATAGCTGTAGTTTTTCTCAGAATAGGGAGCAATTGGCTAAAAAGTATAGCTATATAAGTGACTATGGAGAGGACCAGGGAATTATTATGGTTGGAAATAAAGTGAATGTGAATGGGGAGAAGGAGTCCCGATATGGTTATATAGATCTTGATGGAAAAGAGATAGTTCCATTGAAATATGAAAGTGCCGGGAATTTTTTTGAAGGCAAAGGTGGCGTTAAATTTCAAGAGAAATGGGGATTTATTAATAAAGAAGGAAAAGAAGTTGTGCCCTTTAAGTACGATTATTCAGGCCATTTTGCAAATGGCTTGGCTAGTGTACAATTAAATGGGAAAAGTGGTTTTGTGAATGACATAGGGCAGGAGGTTGTTCCTTTAAAATACGATCATGTATTTGATTTTGATGCTGTCGGCGTGGCACAGGTGGGAACAATAATAGGTGTAAATGGAAATTTGAATATCAATAAATACGGATTAATTAACAAAAAAGGAGAAGAGATTGTACCCATAAAATATGACGATATTGGGATATTTTATGATGACAATACCCCAGCGGTAGCTGTTATAACAACTAATGGCAAGTCTGGATTAATTGATAATACCGGAAAAATAATAATAGCCTTAAAGTATGACAACATTGAAGTTTATTACGGTCTCCAAAAGGCGAACCTGTTTAAGGTCAGACTTGGAACAAAGGAAGGGTTAGTCAATATAAAAGGAGAAGAAATAACAAAAATTATATATGATTATGTAGAGGATTTGAATGAGGGTGAAATTGGAGTTAGCGAAAAAGGAAATAAATACTTTATTGGTGTGAGCGGGAAGAGAATTAATGGACACTAAAAAAGCTCTTCTTTTCCGAAAAATGGAATTGATCAAAAAATTGAATGAGGATTTATGGGGTCATCCAAATGAGTTTGTTCAGTTAAAGAAGCCGTTTCCTATTTGAAAAATGCAGAAGAGAATGGCTCTACTGATAAAAATTTATACATGAATCTGGGAATTGCTCTAATGAACATCTTGGGTCAAACAGATGCAGCACTCTGCTATTTTGAAAAGGCTAAATATTTTGATCCTGATATATTAAGCTTCACAGCTTACTTTGATCCGCAAGGGTATTAATATCATCACCTACTTAAAGTGAAAACGACTTTAAGTAGGTGATGATATTCTGAGAATTATTCTATGATGAGCTGATTAAGCTATAAAATCGAATTTGTCTTCAAACAATTTGCCTACTAAAGGCACTGGTTTTTCTTCTTGGTTCGCTGCATTCACAATACCTAAAATATTAAGGATAAACAAAGCGAAACCTACAAAAGCTAAACCTGATAATGATGGTATAATACTAACTAGTATAGTTAAAACTATATTTACCGCTATTGCAAGAAGGAACATACCGAAACCTTGTTTTAAATGATAACGTACCAGGCTGCTATGTGGAACTGCTTCTTTATGTTTGATATAGGCAATAACCCAACCAATAATAGTAATGTAAGAAAGGATAGAAAGCGTCTTGTTACTCATGAGTTTTGTTTTTATTTAGTGTAAACTGGTAATATTTTTTAGTTACAAAGCAATTGGTATGCCGTGATTGCTAACTGAGAAACTATTTGTATCAATAGGAGAAATAATAAGGTGTTGAAATTTGGTTCATCTTATGGGATCTGTACGGAAATTGGAAGCGTAAATCATTATCTTAGTTATTATAACGGGTTTAAGGATGCCTGTGAGACAATTTTTACTATAAATGGCACCGTATGACTTTTTGAATGATATTAAATTCATCATTAGTTCAGAAAAACAATTAAAGAGATCAAAATGGGAATAATTATGGGCTATCAAGAGGTTAAAACACAAAAAGAATATCGTGAACTGCTTTATAGTGTATTAAAAGAGACACAAATCCTGATCAATAATTTCCCAGATGCAGCAATTTATAAAATCATACAGGAAGAAGTTTCTGACATCTTGAATATTATAGAAAATAGGGGGAAATTATCTGAAGATGAGATTTATGAGAGATATACTATTGGGAAGATTGCAGAGAAGAGTTTTGACAGTGAAAAGGATCATTATAAACTAAAATTGCAAGATGTTTTTGCTGCCTTGTTTGAATATGAGAATTTGCCCAGGTATAATGCGGACTACTAATGAAGTTCTAATGAATTTCTAATTTAAACTATTTGTACTTCCTGGACTCCTATGTTTATGAAACTTAAAACTCATACTCATGAAAAAGATAGTCAAAATTGGTATCCTGCTGCTAGCAATAAGTTTTGCCAGGGCCACAGCCTATGCACAGGTTAGTATAGGCGTTAATATCTCTGCAAGAATTGCTCCTCCTGAACTTCCTGTTTACGCCCAGCCCCCTTGTCCGGCTGATGGCTATTTATGGACGCCTGGTTATTGGGCTTACAATGATGATAGCGGTTATTATTGGGTACCTGGAGTATGGGTGCATCCTCCGCGTGTTGGGGTATTGTGGACTCCGGCATTCTGGGGTTTTGAAGGTGGCCTGTATAGCTTCCATTCAGGATATTGGGGCCCTCATGTTGGTTTTTATGGTGGAATCAATTATGGCTATGGTTATGGTGGATCAGGATTTTACGGTGGAAGATGGGAAGGCGGAGGGTACCGGTATAACACCGCAGTTACAAATGTCAATACAACCGTGATCCGTAATACTTATATCAACAAAACAGTGATCAACAATAATACGGTTGTGAATAATAATCGCACCAGTTTTAATGGCCCTGGCGGCATCAATGCACAGCCCAGAGCAGAAGAAACACGAGCAATGCGCGATGAGCATATCCAGCCAACTGCTTCTCAATTATCGCATCAGCAGTCAGCGAGTCAGAACCGTGGTCAGTTTGCGAATATAAATCACGGTAAACCCGCAAATATGGCAATGAACCGGGTAAATAATCAACAGGATCATCAGACAAAGATGACTGACAATCACACTGCAAACATGAATAATGATCGAAATGCAAATATGAATAATAATCATCAGGCTAATGTAAACAATAACAACAGAGGTGAAGGGCAGGTCCATAATAGTCAAATTGCTCAGCAGAATCATGCACAAATGGTGAACAGGCAACAACATAATCAACAGCAACGTAACCAGCAGCAGTATAATGCACAACATAATCAACCACAACATCGCAATCAACCACATCCTCAGCCACATGCCCAGCCTCATGAGAATCCTCGCCGGGGTGAACATGAACGTGGCTAATAGGCTTTCTACTATAAGTGGACGCTGAAATACCTGAAAATGGAAATGAATTGATTGCCTCGTTCCTGTAATATTACTTATTAAATTAATGAAAAAAGAGCCGCTTTATACTTTATAAAGCGGCTCTTTAAATATCTTTGTTTCCTATTATTTTTAAGATATGAAGCAAAAAGTCGATATAGAAACCTGGGTACGCAAAGAACATTTCGAGTTATTTAATACATTCGATGAGCCCTATTACGGGGTAACTGTTAATATTGATTGTACAAAGGCTTATCGTTATGCGAAAGAAAACAACCTATCTTTTTTTCTGTACTGTATGTACCAATGTTTAGAGGCGGCTCAAATAATTGAACCTTTTAAATACCGGATTGAAGAAGGTGAGGTCTTTATTTATGATCAGGTTGATGCAGGGTCAACTATAGGCAGGAGCAACGGAACTTTTGGTTTTATTCATTTGCTGTATTTTCCTGTCCTGACAGAATTTATAGAGGTCGCATCCAAAGAAGTTGATGTGGTGAAAAATGCAACAAGTCTGATCCGAAGTCCTGCAAATAATGTAATCAGATTTTCGTCATTGCCATGGATCAACTTTACTTCTATTTCGCATGCTGGAAACTCTGCGTTTAAAGACACTTGTCCAAAGATATCGTTTGGTAAAATGGTGGAAAGTAATGGGAAAAGAACGATGCCAATGTCAGTCCATGTCCATCATGCATTGGTAGATGGTTTACATGTTGGACAGTTTATTGATTGTCTTCAGGAGTTAATGAATCAGTCGTAGTCAATTATGACCTTGATAATCAAAATTTAATAAGCAATGATCAGAGATAATCAGATGTACTTTTCTGATTATCTCTGATCATTGCTTATTTCTCTCCGTCTTTTTTTACTTTAAACTCGGTTCTTCTATTTAACTGATGTTCTGCAGGACTGCATTTTACACCGTTACTACATCTGTTCAATAACATAGTTTCTCCATAACCCCTCGCTGTAATCCGGTTTTTCTCGATTCCTGCATCAAGCATATACTGCACTGCTGAATTTGCTCTGCTTTGAGATAACCACTGGTTGTACTGGTCATCGCCTCTACTATCAGTATGTGAGCTGAGTTCGATCCGGATAGCAGGATTATCTTTCATAATCATAACCAGTTTGTCCAGTTCTTTAGCAGCATCTTTACGGATATTAGACTTGGCAAAGTCATAATAGATATTTTTCAATACATAACTTTTGCCAGGGATAAATATTTGTTTGTACAGAAAAGCCTGCATATCCAGTGTGTCAGATTTTATAAGCCCTTGTGTATTTAATGTTTTCACCTCAGAACTATAGCCTGCTCTGCTAAAGCTTACTTTGTAATTATGATTACCTGTTAGTCCAAAAAAGAAGTTTCCATTACTAAGAGTTATTTTGCGGTTTATTGTTGTACCCAGCTCATCGGTCAAACTTACCTTGACAGAATCAAGAGCCGCTTTACTTTGCTGATCGTAAACAAAGCCATTTAAAGCAAGGGTGATACCGGTAGGAGAGGTCTGATCATTGAAACTATAAATGTCATCATCACCAGCTCCACCCGGTCTGTTAGATGAAAAGTAACCGGTCTTTCCATCGTTACTGACCAGATAGAAGTCGTCACTGGTTGTATTAACCGGATATTTTAGATTACTGGGTTTGCTCCAGCGATCTTTTTCTCCTTTATTCACATAGATATCATAACCGCCTAAACCAATCTTTCCACGGGACGAATAATATAATTTCCCATTTATACCGATGGTTGGAAATGCTTCTTCTTCTGGAGTATTAATCTCAGGCCCGCAGTTGATCGGATTTCCCCAACTTCCGTCGGTTTGTTTTTCACTATACCAAATATCTGTTTTTCCTTGACCACCGGGCCTGTCTGACGTGAAATACAGCAGATGTCCATCTTTGGAAGTCACAGCCTGCCCTACAGAAAATTCTTTGACATTGTTATAGGGAAAAGATTTGATATCACCCCATTTGCCGTCCTTTTTTACAGCTATTATCAGTTGCAGACGACGGGTGTACAACCGCTCTTTGATCTTTTTAGTTTTGATGTCCAGCGGTATTTCCTTTGTCGGTTCGATTGTAGAAATGGTCACATAGGCGGTATCTCCAGTCCCATTTAAAGCCATTGGACCGACGTGATACGCTGTCTTAGAAGACCTGTTTTTATCCGTCATTACTGATATTTCTTCCTTCAGTTGACCGTCATTACTGGCCCGATACAATTTTAGCCATGGGTTTCCGGTCCATTTATAAACTTCATAGTATTTTGGCTCTTTCCCATTGGTACGCTCTGAAGTAAACACCAGTCCGTCGTTACCATAATAGTTTAATCCCCAGTCTGCTGCTTTAGTATTGAGCGTCTGAACGTTTTTAATCTGGATATCTAGGGGACTTTTCATCCAGAGGACAGCACTGTCACAAGAATTTATTTTGAGCGCTACCTGTTCCTGTTTTCCAGTGCTATTGCCGTAAATTTTATACTGTTCTTTAGCGGCTTCAAATTTCTGATTTCTTTGTAAAGCTTCTCCATAATAATAATGACTGGTTGCTTCGGCCTTTGGGTCTGTTATAGCAATGCCATACCATTTTTCTGCCTTGTCATAATCATTCATCATTCGATAGGAGGTGGCAAGGTTTTCTATGACCTTGATATCAGGCTTCTTTTTTGAAGCAATAGGGAGGTATAGTCTGGCAGCATTGAAATACTCGAAACGGTTAAATTGCAGATCTGCCTGTTGCCTCAGGCTAAGTTGTTCTTGTGCAAAAGCACTATTGATTAGAAATAATGCGAACAGGCTGATGGTTATTATTTTTTTCATCATGTTTCAGCTTAAAAATAACGTGGACTCAATACTTTTCCTTTTTTTCCTGGGAATGTCATACTTACAGAAATTTCATGTGTTCCCTGCTGGTAACCAGCAAGTCTGCTGGTAGTAGAATCGAAAGCGTAACCTACGCGGAAACGATCAGTCAGATTCAGTTCTACAATGGCTGCAATCGCATCACTGGGGTCAAGCCCTTGTTGCAAATTGTTTTTATTCCAGATTTTCACCCCGGTACGATACGAGGCTCCAATCCAAACCGTTTTCTGGATTAACAGGTACGCGTTTAAATCCAGGTTCGTAGGTCCTTTGAAATCTTCTTTAATCATAAAAGTAGGTTTCAAATCAAGGGATTGAGATAAAGGAATCAGTACACCTCCAGTCAAGTAAAGATGACGTACCTGACGGATAACTCTTGCGTCGGTCTCAGAATAAATATCGTTACTGCGCAGACCAGATAACAAGTCCATTACCGATGCACCGAGGTAGAATTTTGGCGTATAGTAGTACACCCCAAACCGAACATCCGGTGAGAGTTTACTCTCGTTTCCTATTGGAATGGCACCATCGCCTGGGTCGGTAGAAATAAACTTGGAGCCGTCCAAACTATATTGCGTGAACCCTGCACCAATACCAAAACTTAGTCTTTTGGTATCTTCAGCATCGAGTTGAAGACGGTAAGCATAGTTCCCATAAAAAGCAGAGGTATTTTGAGGACCCAGACGATCGTTCGTAGCAATAAAGCCTAAACCGACTCTTTTTCTATCGGGATCTGCTACGCCATCGAAAGAGGCGGTTCCTGTTCGGGGTGCACCCTGAATTCCCACCCATTGTGAACGGAAACTCAAGTTTGCTGTCCATGCTTCTTTATAGCCTGCGTAGGCTGGGTTAACTGCAAGACCATTAAATACATACTGACTAAACTGGATCGTCTGCTGTGCGTAGCCGCTGCTCATACCCAGTAGGAGTAGTGACATTAAGCTATATTTCTTTAAACCTTTCATGTATCGATCTTATTTAAATTATCTTCTAATAAATAACCATCCTTTAAATGCAGTAGTACTACCTGATTTCTCTTTTCTGATAATCAGATAATAATAGGTGCCTTCATTTAACTGGCTTCCATCCCAGTCATTTTTATATCCTGAAGAACGATACACTTCATTACCCCATCTGTTGAAGATACTGACATCAGTGCCAGGGTAATTTTCGAGCCCCTTGATTTTGAAAGTATCATTATTACCATCCCCGTTAGGAGTGATGATATTAGGAATGATAAAGTCTGCATTATCAACTATAGTTTGAACAGTATTACTTGATACTTCTGGTGCACCCGCTTCTGATGATTGTGCTTTTGCTGTATTGATCAGGTTACCTGTAAAAGTGCGGCTGACACTACCTTTAATCGTAATATTAACCTTATTGGCTGTACCGGATGGCAAATCTGCTGAGAGACTGATATTGTTTCCTTTTCCAGAAGTTGCAGACAGGATATTTGCAGTTCCTGTAACTGCAGCAGTCCATTCTACATTCTGTATATCATTAGGAACAAAATCTGTCAGTGTCAGATTTTTTGCATCGCTTAGCGATGTATTGCTGAGTTCAACCGTGTAGGTAATTAAATCACCAGATTTAAGGTTAGCGGGGCCTGTTTTAGCAATGGCAAGACCAGGAATTCTGCTGACCATAGTTTCTGCTGGTGGAGTAATAATAGGTATACTTCCAGGTTCTGAAGGGGTTGCAGTAGCTATGTTGCTGATCTTACCTGCAAATGATGGAGATACCGTTCCGGTAATGGTGATCGTAATTTTGTCACCGCTACTAGCAGTTATATTACCGCTGACAAGTACAGCATTACCGGTTCCATTTGCGCCTGAATTTACTGTGGCACTCCCAGAGGTTACTGCGGTCCATTTGACATTACTGATCTGTGCATCTACAGGATCTGTAATTCCAAGGTTCATCGCATCACTTGGTCCATTATTAGTCGCTTCAATGACATAGGTAATCGTTGCGCCTGAACTAATGGTAGCTGGTCCTTTTTTGGTCAGGGCAATACCTGGTCTGAGTACAGGTATCGGAGTAGAAGTAGAGGTATTGTTCCCCGGAGTCGGATCATTTTCATTCCCTGTAATGCTTGCAGTATTGCTGTAAGGTCCTGTTGGGTTCACTTTAGCAGTGATAGCCAGGCTTACACTTGCACTGTTTGCCAGTGTACCGATATTCCATAAACCAGTTGCAGGAGCGTAAGTTGTCCCTACAGGAGTAATTACACTCATATAAGTGTAACCAGCTGGCAACAAATCCGTTACTGTGATACCCGTTCCGGCGCTTGGACCGTTGTTAGTGGCAACCAGAGTAAAGATGACATTGCTGCCTACAGAAGGACTCGTGTTATTTACAGTTTTAACAAGAGTCATATCGGTTGTAGCTACAGGAATTGGGGTCGACGTTGACGTGTTATTAGGCGTCGGATCATTTTCATTCCCTTTAATACTTGCAGTATTGGCGTAAGGGCCTGTAGCTTTTACAGTAGCAGTAATGGTTAAGGTGGCATTAGCCCCATTCGTTAATGCACCGATAGTCCATAGACCTGTTGTGTTATTATAAGTTGTACCTGTTGGAGGGGTAGAGCTAATATAAGTATAACCAGCAGGAAGCAGATCTGTTACAGTAATTCCAGTGCCGTTACTAGGACCACTATTACTTGCGACCAGTGTAAATACCACGTTGCTGCCTACTGCAGGCGTAGGATTGTCTACTGTTTTAAGAACAGATAGGTTGGTCGTTAATACCGGTACTGGCGTAGAAGTCGACGTATTATTACCTGTTGTCGGATCGTTTTCAGTACCAGTAATACTGGCGGTATTAGCGTACACGCCGCTTGCATTGACTTTAGCGGTGATGGTCAAGGTTGAAGTCGCAGCGTTGGTCATTGTACCAATGTTCCAGACACCGGTTGCAGGGGTATAAGTAGTTCCTGCCGGCGGTGTCGAACTGATATAAGTATAACCAGTAGGGAGCAGATCTGTTACTGTAATTCCAGTACCGTCACTAGGTCCGTTATTGGTTGCAACCAGTGTAAACACAACATTACTTCCAACTGCAGGATTGGCATTATCAACTGTTTTGACCAGTGACCTGTCTGTTGTAGGTACAGGTGTTGGTGTAGAAGTCGAATTGTTATTACCCGGAGTTGGATCGTTTTCGGTACCAGTAATACTGGCGGTATTTGCATATACACCACTTGCATTGACTTTAGCCGTGATGGTTAAGGTTGAAGTCGCCGCGTTGGTCATTGTACCAATGTTCCAGATACCTGTCGCAGGGGTATAAGTAGTTCCTGCCGGCGGTGTCGAACTGATATAAGTATAACCAGTAGGGAGCAGATCTGTTACTGTAATTCCAGTACCGTCACTAGGTCCGTTATTGGTCGCAACCAGTGTAAACACGACATTACTACCAACTGCAGGGTTAGCTACATCAACTGTTTTGACCAGAGATCTGTCCGTTGTCGGAACAGGCGTTGGTGTAGAGGTTGAAGTATTATTACCCGGAGTTGGATCGTTTTCAGTACCTGTGATACTGGCGGTATTAGCGTAAGGGCCGGTCGCATTGACTTTAGCCGTGATAGTTAAGGTTGAAGTCGCAACGTTGGTCATCGCACCAATGTCCCAGATACCTGTTGCAGGGGTATAGGTAGTTCCTGCCGGCGGTGTCGAACTGATATAAGTATAACCAGTAGGGAGCAGGTCTGTTACTGTAATTCCAGTACCATCACTAGGCCCGTTATTTTTAGCTACTAGTGTAAACACGACATTACTGCCAACTGCAGGGTTAGCCACGTCAACTGTTTTGACCAGAGATATGTCCGTTGTCGGAACAGGCGTTGGTGTAGAGGTTGAAGTGTTATTACCCGGAGTTGGATCGTTTTCAGTACCAGTAATACTGGCAGTATTTGCGTAAGGGCCGGTAGCATTGACTTTAGCCGTGATAGTTAAGGTTGAAGTCGCAGCGTTGGTCATTGTGCCAATGTCCCAGATACCTGTTGCAGGGGTATAAGTAGTTCCTACCGGCGGAGTAGAGCTGATATAACTATAACCGGCTGGTAGCAGATCTGTTACTGTAATTCCAGTACCATCACTAGGTCCGTTATTTTTAGCTACTAGTGTAAACACGACATTACTGCCAACTGCAGGGTTAGCCACGTCAACTGTTTTGACCAGAGATCTGTCCGTTGTCGGAACAGGTGTTGGTGTAGAAGTTGAAGTGTTATTACCCGGAGTTGGATCGTTTTCAGTACCCGTGATACTGGCGGTATTAGCATAAGGGCCGGTAGCATTGACTTTAGCCGTGATGGTTAAGGTTGAAGTCGCCGCGTTGGTCATTGTACCAATGTTCCAGATACCTGTTGCAGGGGTATAGGTAGTTCCTGCCGGCGGTGTCGAACTGATATAAGTATAACCAGTAGGGAGCAGGTCTGTTACTGTAATTCCAGTACCATCACTAGGCCCGTTATTTTTAGCTACCAGTGTAAACACGACATTACTACCAACTGCAGGGTTAGCCACGTCAACTGTTTTGACCAGAGATCTGTCCGTTGTCGGAACAGGTGTTGGTGTAGAAGTTGAAGTGTTATTACCCGGAGTTGGATCGTTTTCAGTACCCGTGATACTGGCGGTATTAGCATAAGGGCCGGTAGCATTGACTTTAGCCGTGATAGTTAAGGTTGAAGTCGCCGCATTAGCCAGTGTACCAATAGCCCATAAACCAGAAGTAGAGACATAAGTAGTTCCTACCGGCGGAGTAGAGCTGATATAACTATAACCGGCTGGTAGCAGATCTGTTACCGTAATTCCGGTTCCATCACTAGGACCATTATTTTTAGCTACCAGTGTAAACACGACATTACTACCAACTGCAGGGTTAGCCACGTCAACTGTTTTGACCAGAGATCTGTCCGTTGTCGGAACAGGTGTTGGTGTAGAAGTTGAAGTATTATTACCCGGAGTTGGATCGTTTTCAGTACCTGTGATACTGGCGGTATTTGCATAAACACCACTTGCATTGACTTTAGCCGTGATGGTTAAGGTTGAAGTCGCAGCGTTGGTCATCGCACCAATGTTCCAGACACCAGTTGCAGGGGTATAAGTAGTTCCTGCCGGCGGTGTCGAACTGATATAAGTATAACCAGTAGGGAGCAGATCTGTTACTGTAATTCCAGTACCATCACTAGGCCCGTTATTTTTAGCTACCAGTGTAAACACGACATTACTACCAACTGCAGGATTAGCCACGTCAACTGTTTTGACCAGAGATCTGTCCGTTGTTGGAACAGGTGTTGGTGTAGAAGTTGAAGTATTATTACCCGGAGTTGGATCGTTTTCAGTACCTGTGATACTGGCGGTATTAGCATAAGGGCCGGTAGCATTGACTCTAGCCGTGATGGTTAAGGTTGAAGTCGCAGCGTTGGTCATCGCACCAATGTTCCAGATACCTGTTGCAGGTGTATAGGTAGTTCCTGCCGGCGGTGTCGAACTGATATAAGTATAACCAGTAGGGAGCAGGTCTGTTACTGTAATTCCAGTACCATCACTAGGACCATTATTTTTAGCTACGAGCGTAAACACGACATTACTACCAACTGCAGGGTTAGCCACATCAACTGTTTTGACCAGAGATCTGTCCGTTGTCGGAACAGGCGTTGGCGTAGAGGTTGAAGTGTTATTACCCGGAGTTGGATCGTTTTCGGTACCAGTAATACTGGCGGTATTAGCATAAACACCACTTGCATTGACTTTAGCCGTGATAGTTAAGGTTGAAGTCGCCGCGTTGGTAATTGTACCAATGTTCCAGACACCGGTTGCAGGTGTATAGGTAGTTCCTGCCGGCGGTGTCGAACTGATATAAGTATAACCAGTAGGGAGCAGATCTGTTACTGTAATTCCAGTACCATCACTAGGTCCATTATTTTTAGCTACGAGTGTAAACACGACATTACTGCCAACTGCAGGGTTAGCTACATCAACTGTTTTGACCAGAGATCTGTCCGTTGTCGGAACAGGCGTTGGTGTAGAAGTTGAAGTATTATTACCCGGAGTTGGATCGTTTTCAGTACCTGTGATACTGGCGGTATTAGCATAAGGGCCGGTAGCATTCACTTTAGCTGTGATAGTTAAGGTTGAAGTCGCAGCGTTGGTCATTGTACCAATATTCCAGATACCTGTTGCAGGGGTATAGGTAGTTCCTGCCGGTGGTGTCGAACTGATATAAGTATAACCAGTAGGGAGCAGGTCTGTTACTGTAATTCCAGTACCATCACTAGGCCCGTTATTTTTAGCTACCAGTGTAAACACGACATTACTACCAACTGCAGGATTAGCCACGTCAACTGTTTTGACCAGAGATCTGTCCGTTGTTGCTATAGGCGTTGGTGTAGAAGTTGAAGTGTTATTACCCGGAGTTGGATCGTTTTCAGTACCCGTGATACTGGCGGTATTAGCATAAGGGCCGGTAGCATTGACTTTAGCCGTGATAGTTAAGGTTGAAGTCGCCGCATTAGCCAGTGTACCAATAGTCCATAAACCAGAAGTAGAGACATAAGTAGTTCCTACCGGCGGAGTAGAGCTGATATAACTATAACCGGCTGGTAGCAGATCTGTTACCGTAATTCCGGTTCCATCACTAGGTCCGTTATTTTTAGCTACTAGTGTAAACACGACATTACTACCAACTGCAGGATTAGCTACATCAACTGTTTTGACCAGAGATCTGTCCGTTGTTGGTACAGGAACAGGCGTAGTAGATGACATATCGTTGCCTGTTGCCGGATCATTCTCAGTCCCCGTAATGCTTGTGATATTGGTATAAGTTCCACCTGCATTCACTTTAGCTGTAATGGTTAAGGTTGAATTGGTACCATTTGTTAAAGCACCAATGTTCCAGATACCGGTTGCAGGGGTATAAGTAGTTCCTGCTGGTGGAGTAGAACTGATATAAGTGTAACCAGTTGGCAGTTGATCCGTTACTGTAATTCCGGTTCCGTCACTAGGCCCGTTGTTCTTAGCTACCAATGTAAATATTACGTTGCTGCCAACAGCTGGTGTAGCATTGTCAACGGTTTTAACTATTGATCTGTCCGTTGTCGGAACAGGTATTGGTGTAGAAGTCGAAGTATTATTGGTTAGATCTGGATCATTTTCTGTACCTGAGATACTGGCGGTATTACCATAAGGCCCGCTAGCATTTACAGTAGCAGTAATGGTTAGAGTTGAATTAACCCCATTAGCTAAAATACCAATGTTCCAGATACCTGTTGCAGGAGTATACGTGGTACCAGCTGGAGGTGTTGAACTTACAAAAGTGTAACCAGTTGGCAGCAGATCTGTTACTATAATTCCAGTTCCGTCACTAGGCCCGTTATTTTTAGCTACCAGTGTAAACACGACATTACTGCCTACTGCAGGAGTCGTATTGCTAACGGTTTTAACCACTGATCTGTCGGTTGTAGGTGTAGGAATAGGCGTAGAGGTAGAAGCATTATTGCCTGGAGTCGGGTCATTCTCGGTACCTGAAATACTTGCTGTATTGTTATAAGGACCTGTAGCATTCACTTTTGCTGTGATGGTTAAGGTTGAACTAACGGCATTAGCCAGTGTACCAATAGTCCATAAACCAGTTGCAGGGGAATAAGTCGTTCCTGCCGGAGGTGTTGAACTGATATAAGTATAACCAGCTGGCAGCAAATCGGTCACTAAAATACCAGTTCCGTCACTAGGACCGTTATTTTTAGCTACGAGTGTAAACACGACATTACTACCAACCGCAGGGTTAGCCACATCAACTGTTTTAACAACAGATCTATCAGTTGTTGGTACGGGTGCAGGTGTAAAGGTTGAAGTATTATTGCCCGGAGTGGGATCATTTTCCGTACCTGTAATACTTGCAGTATTGGCATAAGGTCCACTGGCATTCACCGTAGCTGTAATGGTTAAGGTTGATGTTGCAGCATTGGCTAGTGTACCGATTGTCCATAAACCAGTTACATTATTATAAGTTGTACCGGCCGGAGGAGTTGAGCTTGCATAAGTATAACCAGTAGGGAGCAGATCTGTTACTGTAATTCCAGTACCATCACTAGGGCCATTATTAGTTGCTACCAATGTAAATACGACATTGCTGCCTACTGCTGGATTTGCGTTATCAACAGTTTTGACAACCGAGCGGTCGGTAGTAGGTGTAGGCCCAGGCGTAGAAGTCGAAGTATTATTACCAGTTGTCGGATCATTCTCTGTACCAGTTATAGTAGCTGTATTGGCATATGGGCCAGTTGCATTTACTGTAGCAGTAATTGTCAGAGTTGAATTGGTACCATTTGCGAGTGGACCAATGTCCCAGATACCGGTGGCTGCATTATAGCTAGTTCCTGCCGGAGGGGTTGAACTGACATAGGTATAACCCGCTGGGAGTAAATCGGTGACTTTAGTTCCAGTTCCGTCACTAGGGCCATTATTGGTTGCAACCAGTGTAAATACGACATTGCTACCCACAGCTGGTGTGGCATTATTTACTGTTTTTAAGACAGACCTGTCTACTGTAGGTACAGGTGAAGGAGTTACTGATGAAGTATTATTGGTCAGATCAGGATCAGTTTGAGTGCCTGTAATAGTTGCGAGATTCGCATATGACCCACTGGCATTCACTGTAGCAGTAATGGTCAATGTCGCACTTGCGCCATTTGCCAATGTACCAATAGCCCAGGCACCAGTTGCAGGAGTATAACTAGTACCAGCCGGAGGAGTAGAGCTCACGTAAGTGTAACCAGTTGGAAGCTTATCACTAACCACAATTCCAGTTCCATTACTTGGACCTGCATTACTCGCTACCAGTGTAAACGTGACATTACTACCTACTGCAGGAGCAGTGTTACTGACTGTTTTTACAACTGTCAGATTAGTTTCTGTAGTAATTGCAGTGACTGCGGTACTTGAGTTATTTGCTGAATTAAAGTCAGTTAAGCCAACTGGAAGCGTAACTGCTGCGGTATTACTGATCGAGGTTAGTGTGGTAGCAGGATCGATTGTTCCATTAACTGTAACCAGAATATAGTTAGCAGCACCTTTGGTAATATTAGCTGTTAACTGTATGGTGTTTGTATTTCCAGGTAGTGATGCTGTAATAGTAGAAGCGCCATTAGAGACTGCTGACCAGGTGATATTTTGAACTTGTGATGGAACAATGTCATTTAGAACCAGACCTACTGCATCATTAGGCCCAGCATTGCTCAGCTTAATGGTGTATGATATTGGTAAACCAGCCTTAACTGTTTGTGTACCACTTTTTTCTACAACAATATCGGTAGATTGATTGACGGCTGTAGTTACAGAACTACTGCCAACTCCACCCACAGTTACATTTACGGTATTCGTAAATACTGGTGCTGCCCCAGTATTGACTATACCTTGAATAGTTATAGTCAATGCGGTGAGTGGGTTTGCCCCAGCAGGAATATCTCCAGAGGTAGCTATAGTATTAGTGGTTCCATTTGTAGTTCCGGTTACTGTTGCTCCACCGGTACCAGCAATACTCCAGGTTGACACTGTTACTGAACTAGGTACAATATCATTTATCATAGCACCTGTGATATTTCCTGCTCCACCATTGGTGACTACAATAGTGTAAGTAATCGGATCGCCAATGTTGATTGTTGATGGACCACTTTTAGATACTCTGAGTGCTGCAACATTATTTACAACGGTGGTTACAGAACTGGTGTTTGTTGCCAAATCAGGGTCCGTAACGGGGTTTCCTGCTGGTATATTGGCAGTTGAAGTATTGGTGAAACTTGTAGCGTTTACCGTCGCAGGGTCTACTGTCCCATTAATTACAATATCAATGATACCAACTCCTGCGGGTATATCTCCAGTAAGATTGATATTTCCACTTCCACTTAAAGCACTTAAAGTCGCTCCATTTTGGACAGTTGCAGTCCAGGTAGGAGTAAGGATTTGGCTTGGAATAAAATCTTGTATTACAACCCCTGAAACATTACTTGGCCCATCGTTTACGATTCTTAAATTATAATTAAGCATTTGTCCGGCCCCGATATTGGCTGGGCCAGATTTTGTAATACGGACATTAGCTTGTCTGGCTATGGTTGTTGTAACGGTGCTTGTTGCAGGTGTTGGATCAGTTGTACCGGCTGCTGGAGTTGCTGTAGCTGTGTTAACCAGTGTAGCTCCGGCGTAACTTCCATCTATCACCCCGGTTATGGTAACTAGTACAGAAGCTGTTCCTGTTGGTATGTCAGCAGAGATACTCACATTTCCATTTCCACTGGCCGGGCCATTGATAACCGCTCCGTTTTGTGGTGTAGCTGTCCAGGTTGCTGCATTAAATCCGACTGGTAAATTATCTGTAATAGTCACATTACTTGCATTCGAAGGGCCGGCGTTAGTTACATTTAGGGTGTAACTGATGCTATTGCCAGCTACAGCATTTGAAGGGCCGACTTTTTGTATTTGGAGATCGGCCTGTTTATTAATGGTTGTATTAACCGTGTTAGAAGTAATTAATGGACTTCCAGGAGCTGTTGTAGTCGCTGTATTTGCAATAGATGTTGCTACAGAAGATGCAGGAATAGTTCCCGTAATCTTGATCAGGATGTTGTTGCCTCCACCAGCGGGGATATTGCCTGTAACGGCAACATTGTTTCCGCTTCCTGTTACCCCTGTCGTAACAGATGCAGCACCCTGAGGGGTTGCAGTCCAGCTTACTGAGGTTAAACTTGCAGAAACATTATCAGAGATAGATTGTGCAAACGCATTTCCATTTCCAGTGTTACTTACAGTTATGGTATAACTAACTATGGTTCCTGCGATTGCAGTGGCGGGTCCGGTTTTTAATAGCTGAACATTTATTGGTGTAGTAATTACGCTTGAAGTATTGTTGGCAGGTATCGGATCATTTTGTCCTCCTGAAATAGTTGCTGAATTACTATAAGCACCAGTCGCGTTTACTGTGGCTGTGATAGTAAGACTCGCATTGGCTCCATTATTTAAATTACCAATTGTCCATATGCCAGACCCACTGCTATAGGTTCCTGTAGAAGGTACGGAAGAAATATAGGTATAGCCAGATGGAAGTAGGTCATTAACAACAACACCAGTTGCATTACTTGGACCAGCGTTAGCAGCTGCTAAAGTAAATGTTACTGTATTACCCACATACGGTATTGGATTATCTACTGTTTTAAGTATGCTTAAATTGGTAGTTGGAACTGGAACAGGTGTTGAAGTCGAGGTGTTATTACCCGGAGTCGGATCGTTTTCTGTTCCGGTAATGGTAGCTGTATTGCCATAGGGACCGGCTGCATTTACTGTAGCAGTAATGGTTAGGGTTGAACTAGTACCATTTGTCAATGTGCCAATAGTCCATAGGCCAGTTCCACTAGTATAGGTTGTGCCGGCAGAAGGATTTGAGCTCACATAAGTATAGCCGGCTGGCAGTAGATCAGTTACTGTAATACCGGTACCAGTACTTGGGCCGTTGTTGGTAGCGACTAATGTAAATACGACATTACTGCCGACTGCCGGAGTTGCGTTATTGACAGTTTTAACTACAGAGCGATCTGTAGTTGGAGTTGGCGTAGGTGTAGTGGTTGAAGTATTATTGCCAGGAGTTGGATCATTTTCTGTTCCGGTAATGGTTGCTGTATTGCCATAAGGTCCTGTTGCATTTACTGTAGCAGTTATGGTTAAAGTTGAAGTTGCTGCATTAGCGAGTGTACCAATAGTCCATAAACCAGTTACATTGTTATAGGTTGTGCCCGCTGGAGGAGTTGAGCTCACATAAGTATAGCCGGCCGGTAAGAGGTCAGTTACTATAATACCAGTACCTGCACTTGGACCATTGTTAGTAACCAAAAGGGTAAATACAACATTGCTACCTACAGCAGGTGTTGAGTTATTGACGGTTTTGACAACAGAACGATCTGTAGTTGGAGTTGGGGTAGGGGTAGTGGTTGAAGTATTATTGCCCGGAATCGGATCATTTTCTGTTCCGGTAATGGTTGCTGTATTGCCATAAGGTCCTGTTGCATTTACTGTAGCAGTTATGGTTAAAGTTGAAGTTGCTGTATTAGCGAGTGAGCCTATTGTCCATAAACCAGTTACATTATTATAAGTCGTTCCTACTGGAGGAGTTGAACTCACATAAGTATAACCAGCCGGAAGGAGGTCTGTTACTGTAATGCCGGTACCGGCACTTGGACCATTGTTCGTAGCCAAAAGTGTAAATACAACATTGCTACCTACAGCAGGTGTTGAGTTATTGACGGTTTTGACAACAGAACGATCTGTAGTTGGGGTTGGCACAGGTGTTGAAGTGGAGGTATTATTGCCCGGAGTCGGGTCATTTTCTGTTCCAGTAATGGTTGCTGTATTGCCATAAGGTCCTGTCGCATTTACTTTTGCGGTAATGGTTAAGGTTGAAGTTGCTGCGCTGGAAAGTGTTCCTATTGTCCATAAACCAGTTACATTAGTATAGGTTGTACCTACCGGAGGGGTTGAACTCACATAAGTATAACCGGCCGGTAGCAGGTCAGTTACGACAATACCAGTACCTGTACTTGGGCCATTATTAGTGGCTACTAGTGTAAATATAACATTACTACCTACTGCTGGAGTTGAATTATTAACCGTTTTAACCACAGAACGATCTGTCGTTGGAGTTGGTAGAGGAGTAATAGTTGAAGTATTATTGCCGGTGGTCGGATCATTTTCAGTTCCAGTAATCGTTGCTGTATTACTATAGGGGCCTGTGGCGTTTACAGTAGCAGTTATGGTTAAGGTTGAAGTTGCTGCATTGGCGAGCGTGCCAATAGTCCATAAACCGGTTAAAGGAGTGTAAGTAGTACCTGCTGGAGGGGTTGAACTGACATAAGTATAACCAGCTGGCAGCAGATCAGTTACTGTAATGCCGGTACCAGCACTTGGGCCATTATTCGTGGCTACGAGTGTAAAGATGACATTACTACCTACAGCTGGAGTACCGTTATTGACTGTTTTTACTATAGAGCGATCTGTAGTTGGAGTTGGTGTAGGTGTAGTGGTTGAGGTATTATTGCCCGGAGTTGGATCATTTTCTGTTCCGGTAATGGTGGCTGTATTGCTATAAGGACCTGTTGCGTTTACTGTAGCAGTTATGGTTAAAGTTGAAGTTGCTGCATTAGCGAGTGTACCAATAGTCCATAAACCAGTTACGTTATTATAAGTTGTACCAGCCGGAGGGGCTGAGCTTACATAAGTATAACCGGCAGGTAAAAGATCAGTTACTGTGATGCCAGTACCTGCGCTTGGGCCATTATTCGTGGCTACGAGCGTAAAGATGACATTACTACCTACCGCAGGAGTTGGATTATTGACAGTTTTAACCACAGAACGATCAGTAGTTGGGGTTGGAACAGGTGTTGAAGTCGAGGTGTTATTACCCGGAGTCGGATCATTTTCAGTTCCAGTAATCGTTGCCGTATTGCCATAAGGCCCGGTTGCATTTACTTTAGCAGTAATTGTTAAGGTTGAGGTTGCTGCATTGGCCAGTGTACCAATAGTCCATAAACCAGTTACATTATTATAAGTTGTACCAGCCGGAGGAGTTGAACTGACATAAGTATAGCCCGCAGGTAAAAGATCAGTTACTGTAATGCCAGTACCAGCACTTGGGCCATTATTAATGGCAGCGAGTGTAAAGATGACATTACTACCTACTGCAGGAGTCGGGTTATTGACAGTTTTAACCACAGAACGATCAGTAGTTGGAGTTGGTGTAGGTGTAGTGGTTGAAGTGTTATTGCCCGGAGTTGGATCATTTTCTGTTCCGGTAATGGTGGCTGTATTGCCATAAGGACCTGTTGCATTTACTGTAGCAGTAATTGTTAAGGTTGAAGTTGCTGCATTGGCGAGCGTGCCAATAGTCCATAAACCGGTTAAAGGAGTGTAAGTAGTACCTGCTGGAGGGGTTGAACTGACATAAGTATAACCAGCTGGCAGCAGATCAGTTACTGTAATGCCGGTACCAGCACTTGGGCCATTATTCGTGGCTACGAGTGTAAAGATGACATTACTACCTACAGCTGGAGTACCGTTATTGACTGTTTTTACTATAGAGCGATCTGTAGTTGGAGTTGGTGTAGGTGTAGTGGTTGAGGTGTTATTGCCCGGAGTTGGATCATTTTCTGTTCCGGTAATGGTGGCTGTATTGGCATAAGGTCCTGTTGCGTTTACCGTAGCTGTAATAGTTAAGGTCGAAGTTGCTGCGTTAGCGAGTGTACCAATAGTCCATAAACCGGTTGCATTGTTATAGGTTGTACCAGCCGGAGGGGTTGAGCTTACATAAGTATAACCAGCAGGTAAAAGATCAGTTACTGTAATGCCAGTACCTGTGCTTAGGCCGTTGTTCGTAGCTACTAGCGTAAAGACAACATTACTACCTACCGCAGGAGTTGGATTGTTGACAGTTTTAACTACAGAACGATCAGTAGTTGGGGTTGGAACGGGTGTAGAAGTTGAGGTGTTATTGCCCGGGGTCGGATCATTTTCTGTTCCGGTGATCGTTGCCGTATTGCCATAGGCCCCGTTTGCATTTACTTTAGCGGTAATTGTTAAGGTTGATGTTGCTGCATTGGCCAGTGTACCTATAGTCCATAAACCAGTTACATTATTATAAGTAGTACCAGCCGGGGGAGTTGAGCTGACATAAGTATAACCAGATGGGAGCAGGTCTGTTACGGTGATCCCGGTACTTGCGCTTGGGCCATTATTTGTCGCAGTAAGTGTGAATACTACATTACTACCCACTGCTGGTGTTGCATTGTTAATTGTTTTTGCTATCGCTCGGTCTGCAACTGGTATTGGCGTCGTACTTACAGTCGAGGTATTATTTCCGGGCACTATATCGGTTTCTGTACCGGATATTGTAGCTGTATTGGCATAGGGCCCCGTAGCATTAACTGAGGCAGTGATCGTCATGCCAGCAGTGCCGCCACTAATCAGGTTTCCTATAGTCCAAACTCCTGTACCAGTGGTGAATGTACCTTGTGTTGGCAATGTATTACTCACATAAGTATATCCTGCAGGTAGTACATCGGTAACGGTTATTCCAGTTCCGGAACTAGGGCCATTATTTACTGCATTTAAGGTGAAGATCACATTGCTTCCAACTAATGGTGTGGCAACATTGACGGTTTTAGTGATTTGACGGTCGGTATTCAAGACGGGGACCGGGGTTACAGTACTGGTATTATTGGCGACGACTGGATCATCTTCATTCCCGGTAATTGTCGCTGTGTTGCCATAGGGCCCACTGGGGTTGACCTTGGCGACTACAGTTAGCGTTGCAGTTCCGGTATTTGCAACCAGATTTCCTATAGTCCATACGCCCGTTAGCGGAACATAAGTCCCGACTGAAGGCGTCGCACTGACCAAGGTATATCCTGCAGGAAGGATGTCGTTGACAACAACTCCGGTAGCATTGTTATTCCCCAGATTACTGGCTGTAAGTGTGAAGTTTATATTACTGCCTATTGCAGGGGCCAGGCTGCTTGAAGTTTTATTGATAGATAAATCTACTGGCGAATCTACGGAGACACCTACTGTAAATGCATCTCCTGCTGCTGAATTTGGGGCAGCCCAAGTACCTCCCACACCATTTCCTCTTAAAAAAACACGAAGAACTACGCTGGAAATATTTTTACCTGTTAAAAGTACGCTACCACATGCGGCGCCTGCACCACAGACTGCGCCTGGTATAGCAGCAGAGTTGTTAATTTGATTTCCAGCTACTGCTAGCTCGGCTGAACCCGAGAGCTTGGATAGTGTAATACCTGCAGTGATTAAATCAAATTCAGTAGTTAAATTTGTACTTGATGCAAATGCACCCAGCCCGCTGAATTGTAAAACAGGATTAGTTACCGGTCTGCTGAAAGTTATAGTCAGATCTGCCATTTGGTATCTACCAGGAACAGTTTTGGCCGCATTTCTTAGTACTGTAGAGGAGTTGAAAATCCATATAGCATTGTTAGTCGCTACATCAATTCCATTTCCAGGTCCGCCAGCATTTAAAACACTGGATGTGAAATTTGTATTCACAGACCCCCCGGCCCCCCCCTGAGTTACAAATAAAGAGCTTGCAGTATACCTGTCAGTACCAACCCCAGTTGTCCCCCCAAAAAAAACACCTGGATTTATTGCTCCGGGATTGGAAGGCCAGTCTGCAGTATTGTATTGTTGATTACTCAGACCGTAAGTAACTGTTACGGGTGATCCATTGGCCGTAAAGGGCACATTGGTCGTACCTGTTGGATTGTCCGTATTTTCCCTTAAAGTTAGTGTCTGAGAAGCTACTGTAGGTCCGTTAGTCGCTGGATTCCCGGAAGTAGAGAATAATTCCAGTGTCTTTGGATTCTGAGCGTTACTTATTAAAGGAAAAAGGAAAAAAAAGAGTGCAAAAATGCTTGCACACAGCCGGTAGATGTGTTTGCCTTTCATATCGAGATACGTTATATATAATCTAGAA
Source organism: Pedobacter sp. PAMC26386 (assembly GCA_014302835.1). Taxonomy (GTDB): domain Bacteria; phylum Bacteroidota; class Bacteroidia; order Sphingobacteriales; family Sphingobacteriaceae; genus Pedobacter. Next base: position 2,272,689 of record CP060294.1, on the reverse strand, counting down.
AATATTTATACAAAATGGGGCCACGAAGAATTCTATATGGGCGCTTTCACTAATTTTTTAAGAGGGATTTAAAAAATTACGTTTCGATAAAATTGTGTTTAGACGTAGCGTTAATAAAGCAATTTGGCAGTTTTTTAATCTGCCGTTATCTAAATCTAATAAAGCTTTCTCTTAATAAAGAATTTTTTTCACTTTTTTTTAATAATAAAATATGGTTATTTATGTGAAATTGAGAATTTTACATTTTTATTTTGTGAGTTAATAAATCGTATTTTATAGTTTAAAGAAAAACTTGGTATGGTAACATTATGTTTTTGATTTACGTCAGTATTATTTCTTCTACTATACAGATTTTTTTTGCAATTTTTAATTACAGCTGTTAGTTGTAGTATTTATAGATTTTATTTTTTTATTAAGGGTAATTAATAGGTAATCCGCTAAAAATAATTGAATTATCTATTTATTTGATGTCTGTAATCTTCACAATTACACTTGTTCTGTTGGTATTGACTTCTGGATTAAATCCAATATTCATTAAGAAATCACCTGAAAATATTCGCTCGTTCTTAAGCGCTGATTTGGTATCCGGGTAAAGATTGATTTCTTCCAACAGGTATTTTTTGTTTTTGTTCAGACCTTTTAGCTGGATTGGGGTTTTGCTGCTTTCTCCATAACGATAATTAACGAGGTAATTGAACATGACTGCTGTTGATTGAGTTGAATCTACATACATCAGGGAAGCCATGTTTTGTTCATGTGGATTAACCAGGCGATATTGATCGCCCTGCCAGATTACTTGTTTTAAGGTGTCATAAGCTTTTACTGCATCCTGACAGAATTTTAAGTCATTTGCTTTCAATTCACTAACCACAATGTCAAAGCCGAGTTTGCCCATCATGGCAACATCAGTTCTAAACTTGATTGGCTGTTTGCCCCAGTCTGTAACATGATTTGAGCTTGCGATAGACGGGTAAAAATAGGAGTAGTCCCATTGTATAAATATTCTTTCTAAAGGGTCGGTGTTATCACTTGGCCAGAATTCTGTGAAATATTGAAGTGCGCCATAATCTACCCTGCCACCTCCACCTGAACATAACATTAAAGGTACTGTCGGATATTTGGCCCTTATTCTTTCCAGCACTTTATATAATCCACGGACGTATTCTACGTAAAACTGAGACTGATTGTTTTTTAAATGTACGGAGTAGGCATTATAAATAACTGCATTACAGTCCCATTTGATATAAGCGAGAGAAGGTGCTTTAATAAATAAAGAATCTACAATATCATATACAAAGTCCTGTACTTTGGGATTACTCAGATCGAGCACCAGCTGGTTTCTGAAATAGTATTCTGCCCGGTTCGGCTGCTTGACAACCCAATCTGGATGTTTGGTATATAAATCACTCTTTGGATTAACCATTTCTGGCTCAATCCAAATACCAAATTTGACCCCATTGGCGTCTGCTTCTTTTACTAGTGAAGTAATGCCGTTTGGTAGTTTTTTGCGATTTTCCTGCCAGTCACCTAATCCTGCATGATCATCATTACGAGGGTTTTTATTGCCAAACCATCCGTCATCAAGTAAAAATAAGTCTACGCCCAGTTTTTTTGTATCCTTTAACAATTCTCCAAGTTTCTTTTCATTAAAATCAAAAAAGGTAGACTCCCAATTATTCAGCAGGGTTAGCCTGTTTCCTTTACCGTCCAAAAGCTTATAGTTTCTTGCCCAGCTTTGCAGTTTCCTGCTGGCATCACCTTTTCCTTTATCAGAAAACGTATATAGAAATGGCGGGGTAGCAAATTCTTCACCGGGTTTTAAAATATAAGGAGAGGCATAATTGTTCATGCCAGCAATAATTCTAAGGTTGTCCTGAAAGTCAAGTTCAAAGTCGATTTTAAAATTGCCACTCCATTCCAATGCTCCATATAAAATATTTCCTTCATCTTCGCTGGCTGGTTTATCCAGCGAAATCATAAAAACAGAAGGCATAAACAGATTGGCACGGGTTCCTAACTTGGTATCCAATGTTTTGATACCATGGGTTAACCGTGATTCTTCCGGCTGCATTTCTTTAGCCCAGTCTCCATGGAATTGCGTGAGCCAATAACTCTGGGCTTTAAGATACAGGTTTGCGGAAGCAAATTTTTGCAAGGTAATGTTATCTTTTTCGTGATGTTTAATTACGTTCCATTGTTCAATTACATCTTCCTTATAGTAAGATTTGTAATATAAGGTTACTTCAAAGTTGTAAACGGGATCTTTCAGTAGCACTGTGAATAATGATACATTATCATTTAAATGAATGGACTTGTGGCTGACATATCTTAAATCTAAAGACATATTTCCATCCGCATGAATGACTGAAATGGCTGGTTCTACGAGGTTTCTTGATCCTGATGGCGTATATGCTGAATTCAACAGTCCGCTATAATCTTCTGCTTGCTTGTAAACACCTTTAATAAAATCATATTCATGGGCATCTGATAACTTCTTACCTAAAAAAATGTTCTTTAGATTCTTGTTCTCATCAGCCTGCAGCACCACTGCGTTGTGTGCGGTTTCTATAGGAATTGTGATCGTCTGTGCCCGGCTTTGCCCAGCCGATGCAACCGTAAGAGATAAGATAAAAAAGGATTGTGATAAAATGGATTTAAATATTCTGCTCATTGAAATTGTTTATAAAAATATATTTTACCAGTCTTTAACCGGCCATTTTGCATAGTAGGAGATCACTTTATATTTTCCTTTAATCTTGCCAAAAACAAATGCAAAATAGGATTCTGAGATTCCGTCATTTGTAGGATATTGTAAATACGTCTCAAAAAGCTTACTTCCCGGATCACAGCTTTTCCATAGCACCTGATAGTAGCTGTCATCAGTTTTTCTATCGATCTCGCTAAGTTCATCTTCAGAAACCCCAGGTAAAAGGCGGACAACATCTTCATGAAATATAGATTTTCTGTATTTAATATATTCTGTTGCTTTAATTGGATCTGCCGGAGAATATTTGTCATTTCCGGAATTTTCTCTTTTGGTGTAAAAGGGGTAATTCAACATCACTTTGATCTTTTCTTTTTCATTTTTGCGCAGTGCAATCTTAAACGAATTCAAAAATTTTCTGAACTTTACTTCATCATTTCCGGTCTTGGTTTGTGCGCTGGAATTTGTACAAGAAATGACAAGCAGGAGCAGCGTGAGCAGGTAAATGTGTTTCATATTTTGAAGATTAATCGGTCCATATCCCATTTTTGAATAATTGAAACCATTTTTGGATATCTGCTTCACTGTATAATTTGATTTTTCTGAAAATTTCAACTGCAAATTCAATTGGTGCAATCCCATTTGCAGTAATGAAATTTTTATCTGAGACTGCAAGTGCTGATTTATAGTTCTTGCCTCCTTTGTAATCAGGTGCTGAAGATTGAAGGTAATCGAGATCATTACTGGTATGACTGATATCATCCAGATATCCTTTTTCTCCTAAATAAATTGTTGCATCGCAGATCGCAGCTATTGTTTTACCGGTGGTATTCAATTCTTCAACCAGCTTGTCAATCCCATTGATTCTCTTTTCTCCCCAGGCGGTCCCTCCAGGTAATACCAGAACAGAAACCTCTTCGCTTTTAACTTGTTGGAGAGACAAATCAGGAGTTATTTTTAATCCACCCATTGAAACAATGGAAATCCCATCCACTGTAAATGTCTTTAATCTGATTTTTTTGCTTTTAAAAAGCTCTGGCATGAGATAAGCAATCTCCCAATCCGAATAATCATCAAATAAAAATATATAAACGTGTTTTAATGCAGTCATTGTTTTATGTTTAATGGGCGCACCTAATTGTTTAGCTAAATGTACAATCTATCTACTTAAAATACAATGTGTTTGTGGAGATCTTATCTGTTTTCTAGCCAGCTTTAAACTGGGAAATATTGGTTTAAGGGAATGCTGTTGAATGTGCATTTATGAACTTTTTTTGTTCAGTATCGGACAGGGTTATTTTTTGATGATATTGATTATCAGTGTCTTGTTGTTTTGTTTCTCATTGGCACAGTTATTCATATGGCTTATTAACAATTAATCCATATGATGAACTTTAAATTTCTCCTCATAATGAATGCCATGTTGCTGCAATGGCCTCATTTGACAAAAAACTGGGAGGGGAGTGATACCCCTGGTCACTGTTACGCAACCTTTGAAGATTTTAATGGTAAGCAAGATTTCCGGGTGAAGATTTTAAAAGACGAGACTTTTAATTTGAAGTATTCAGCGATCGTAAAAAAAGGAACACTCCACCTAGCTATAAAAGTAGCTTCGAAGACAGTCTATGAAAAAGATATAACTGGTACAATAGCTGAAGCAATTAAAGTTGAAAATCCTAAAGGTAAGCCTTGTAAATTTATCTTCACTGCGCAACACGCAGATGGTAGTTTTGACGTTGGCTATTAGTTAAATAGTCTTTTCCATCACAATAAATTCTATTGGCTGTTTGATTTCTCCAAACTTGTCATCACCTTCAAATGGCTGCGTCTCTCCTGTAGAGATGTAGCCACGACGTTCATACCACTCAATCAATTCCTTACGGCTACTAATTACAGTCATTGTAATGGTATGGCAATTCAATTGTCTGGCTTGAACTTCTGCCGCTTCCAGCAAAGACTTCCCAATTCCTTTCCCTTGTAATACTGGCGATACGCTAAACATGCCAAGATATAATTTTGATCCTTTAACCTCAAGATATACAGATCCTAAGATTTTCCCATGTTCATCAGTATATTTTAAAAGGCTGACCGCATCATTGCTGAAATATTCACTAAGTGCATCTTCATTTATGCGGATACCGCCTAAGAGATCCGCCTCAGTAGTCCAGCCTTTTTTTGATTCTTCACCGCGATAAGCACTGTTAACTAACATATTTAACTCTGGTACATCAGTAAGGGTAGCTTTGGTAATCTGCATATATCTTATTTTGGAAGCCAAATTTAGTATTTTACACCTGTTAAGCAAAAGAATTACAAAAGCTTAAAATCTTCCCGTACCGGATCAAAGATGTCTATCAGTTTGCAGTCGGTTATCGCTTTACCTCCATGAATAACGTTTGGAGGGACAATCGCAAATGTTCCCTTATCTAATACTTTTGAAATTCCATCAACGGTTAGTTCGAACTGACCTTCAGTCACAAACACACATTGGTGATTAATATGCTGATGCATAGCTGATACACTACCGGCTTTCACTTCTAAGAAGTTGATTGTGTTGTTGTCTGTGTGTATTATTCTTGACAAATAACCTGGAGATAATTCTTTGGTTTCTATGTCTGCGAAGCTGTTAAAAATAGGATTGCTCATGTTGTTAGATTATTCTTCTTTTAAGGAAATAAAAATAGATTTCTTTTCTTATAGTAAAGCCTATATTTTCATAAACATTAACAGCACGTTCATTATCTTTTTTTACATGTAAAAATGGAATACCTGCTGCTGCTTTGATTCTTTGAATCTGGCTCAGTAGTAATTGCCTCGCATATCCCTTACCTAAGTGATCCGGATGTGTACAAACAGCACTGATCTCAGCATAAGAAGCTGGATTCAAACGTTGTCCAGCCATCGCTATTAACCTGTCATCTTCAAAAATACCCTGATAATGTCCAAATTCGATAGTTCTTTCTGCAAATGGTCCTGGATTAGTCAGCTTGGTTAAGGCTAGCATCTCAGGAATGTGTTTTTTAGTTAAAGGGACAAGTTCATCCTTTATATCAAAAGACTGTTTGGGTTGATTATGGACCATCTGAAAAGCATTAATCTGACCAAGAACTTTCCATATGTATGGAATTTCCACCTCGACAGGCGTAATTAAGCCAACTGGTTGATCGTGTGCAATGATTTCGTGAAGAATTTGGAAATTAGCTACTGAATTTTCCTTTAAACCTATAAAAGGAGAAACTTTCTCGTCGAAATATTTTGCACTTTCATTGCCGTTTGAAAATTGCTTGTTATTACCAATTAATGCATTCCACGCTGGATTATCTAATGTATGCTCCATAAGTGGTAAACCTAAAAAAAAAATGGCAGATTACTAAACTAGTGGGAGCAAGGAAGAACGTTTTTACAGCTTAGGCGTTATATTTGCTGTAGCTTGATCATCTTCTAAAAAAAAATGACACGATCTCCATATGGGAAAATCCAATTCAAAACGAATACATCCATCTAACTTTGAGTTCCTGAATACTTTAAAGCTAAATAACGACAGAGAGTGGTTCAATACCAATAAAGAGGCATTTCAAAAACAGCAGGATCAGATAGAAGTTTTTGCGGATGCCTTATTACTAGAGCTCAACACACATGATGTGATTGAAACTCCATCAGGAAAGAAAAGCTTATATCGCATTTACAGAGACACCCGGTTTTCAAAAGATAAAACTCCTTATAAAACGCATTGGAGCGGCAGTTTCAGACGTGCGACCAAATATCGCAGAGGTGGATATCATTTTCATATTGAACAAGGCAACAGCTATATTGCAGGTGGTTTTTTTGGCCCGTCCACAGAAGATTTGAAACGGATTAGAGAGGATATCTCTTTTGATGCTACTCCATTGAGAAAAATACTAAATAGTCAATCATTTGTTTCAACATTTGGAACGTTGGTTGGAGAGCAACTAAAAACTACACCTAAAGGTTTTGATGCGGATAATGAAGCGATTGATCTTTTACGCTATAAACAGTTTTTGTTGATCAAACGGTTTTCGGATGAAGAGGTTTTAAGTGAAGGTTTTTTAGCACAAGCAGGTTTGACATTTAAAAACATGCGTCCATTTTTTGATTATATGAGTGAAGTATTGACCACAGATATCAATGGGTTGGGTGAATAATAATTATATTTATTTCTATTAATTGGTGACTATGCTTCATGAAAATCTTATTTTAATTCTTGTTTTGCTTTTAGGAGTTACCATTCTGGTAATGGTTGGACAGAAGCTTAAGATCTCCTATCCTATATTCCTGGTCTTAGCAGGCTTAATTATAGGGTTTATACCTGGAATTCCGCATATTACTGTTGAACCTGATATTATATTTTTGCTTTTTCTACCCCCTTTACTATATGAAGCTGCCTGGACAACTTCATGGAAAGACTTTTGGGAATATAAAGGTGCTATCTTTTTGATGGCAGTGGGTTTGGTATTGATTACTTCTATAGCAGTTGCTTACGCCTCAGTCGCTTTTATACCCGGGTTTACCTTAGCACTTGGGTTTTTACTGGGCGGTATTATTTCTCCGCCCGATGCGATTGCTGCTTCCTCAGTCATGAAAGGTATTAAAATGCCCAAGACAATTAATTCTTTGTTAGAAGGAGAAAGCCTGGTGAATGATGCTTCCAGTTTAATTGTCTTTAAATTTGCGCTTGCGGCAGTAGTTACAGGCAACTTTGTATTTCAGGATGCTGCTTTGAATTTTGTGGTGGTTGCAGGCTTGGGAATTTTGATTGGTCTGGCTATAGGATTTATATTTTATGCGATTCACAGATGGTTTCCTACCAATGAAAATATTGATACGGTTTTAACGCTGCTCACTCCCTATTTTATGTATATCGTGGCCGAGCATTTTAAAGTTTCAGGTGTAATGGCTGTGGTGTCGGGTGGTTTGTTTTTGTGTAGTCAGTCACATGTGATTTTAACTCCGAATTCCAGGATCAAGGTCACTTCAGTCTGGTCTGCAATCACTTTCATGATGAACGGGGTTGTTTTTATCTTAATTGGACTTGCGTTACCAGATATTGTTGCGGGGCTGGGTTCTGAATATCCATTAAAGACAGCAATATATTACGGTATTGGTATTAGCGTTTTGGCCCTAGCTGTCAGATTTCTCTGGCTATTTTCAACCAGCAGGATTACTGGCTTATTAAATAAGAAGACAAGGATTCGTTATCAGGGAATGACCTGGCATTCTTCTGTTGTGATTGTTTGGGCTGGAATGCGTGGGGTAGTTTCCCTTGCTGCGGCTTTATCTATTCCGCTGATGCTCAATGATCAGACGCATTTTCCATTGCGGAATTTAATCTTGTTTATCACATTTGTGGTGATCCTGGTTACACTGGTGATTCAGGGACTCTCACTACCTTATGTGATTAAACTATTGAAAATACCAGAGAATATTTATAAGCTGCCTGAACTGGAACAAAGTGCGCAAATCAAGCTCCGGTTAATTGATAGGTCATTAATAAGAATACAGCAAAACTATCAGTTTCAATGTATTCACAATGAGCTGATTGCTAATTTTAAATCTGAGTTAGAAAGTTCGTTAACGGGGAAAAGGAATAACCTGGAGGCTTTCAGATCTGGTAAAATTGATAAGCAGGAATTGAAAGTCTACCGTGAAATTATGCTTGATCTAATTCAAATCCAGCGGCATGAGTTGCACCTTTTGAAAAATGATAGAAATTATGATGATGATATTATCAGGGAAGAGGAGAGACGTTTGGATCTGGAAGAGTTAAGCAGTACTGGCAATCTGTTTTAGCATAGCTATCTTAATGCACAATATAAATTTATACTAGAAATTTAATACTGAAATGGCTACATATTTTACCCCTGGTGACTTAGCTGAATTTGTTTACAATGAATTTCAGGACTCTAAAATGGAGGAGAAAAAACCATCTGAGTCTATTCTTAATGAGCTCTTTAATACTTTATATTATACAAGTCTTCAAACCGAGGAAGGGCAGTTTATTAAAGTGACCATCACTTTGCTAGATCATCGGTCGATAGTTGAGTTTGAGCAGGACAGGATATCTTATGATAACTGGAAATTTTTTGCGTTTGAACCAGAGATAGAGTTTTCTGTAAAGAATCTGATTAAACTATCTAAAGCAGCTGACCCTATGAGTTCCAGTCTGGCGGTTTACTATGATGATAAGGAGGTACTTTATATTTATGGAATGATTGACCAGACCATTCATTATCAGAATTTTTTGAACTATGAAAGGGAGTCAAAGCCTTTACATCCGGGAATTATGCAAACGATGATTAATGGTATTGGTGTATTGAATGTAATGGTAGATTATCAGCCAGTTGCTACGCTGAATCAAAACTCTTTAGTTAAGAAGTATCCGAATGTATTTGAGTATGGACCCGTTGCTGCTTTTATTGAAGATAATGCGGCCTATAGCCATAACGATCTTGAATTGATGATGAAAGATAAGTTGACCGGTAATGATGTATTGATCTACAATGAAATTATTCTGGAATATGTCATTCAATCCATCAGCCGGGTTCTATTGAGAATACGGAGTTATAATCATGGTGGTGCGATTCTTTTTACAAAGAATTTTACAGATGATCTTAATATTAAGTATGTCCTGAAGTATAATAGAATTGAAGAGGCTATTATGCATGTTGTTGAGAAAATCAGCGATAGTGATATCTTAAACAAGGAAGTAAAGCAGGTTAAGAGGAAAAAGCAAGATTTACCAATTGCGCTGCATGAGGCTTGTGAGGAGAATAAGGCTGATATTGAGGATAGTTTCAACGAATTGATTGGAGTTGTTCGTTTTGTTTCTTCTTTGAGTTGTGTGGACGGTTTGGTACTGATGTCCCCGCATCTGACTGTCAAAGGATTTGGGGTTCTGATTGCCGGCGAGCAGCAGCCTGAATATGTTTATCTGAATAAGAACAGGGCGAAAATTAACCCATCACATTTTGGTACCAGGCATCAGTCTATGTTTGCTTACTGTTTGAAGAATCCCGATAGCTTAGGGTTTGTGGTTTCTCAGGATGGTGAAATCAGGGCAATTATGTGTATTGGTGGAGAGGTGAGGATGTGGGAGAATATTAAAGTATACCAATTTTTAAGTAGCAGTAAAATGCCCGAAATTTCTGTCAAAAAGTAAGAAAGCCATAGGTGGCTTTATCAGTTCATCGTGATTTTGTCCCGGGCACTTCATTAATTTGCTATCCTTTTAGCAAACACTGGGTTTAGATATTTTTTTAAATCCTTGTAAGAAATTTGAACTACAATCTGTCCTTGTGCATAACTGGCTACTTCATAAGGATTGTATAAGAAAGAGATTCCGGCTGCATTAAAAAAGAAATTGTCGTTTGCTGCCAGGTGATCTTCGAATAGCTGGGTAGTAAGAGCCTCCTCTGACTTTACCTTGTATTGTATCCTGAAATTCTTTTCTACAAGTTTTTGCAGACTTATGGAATCGATAGCGATCACATCTGAAAGTAAAAGACGTTTTTGGTTTTTAACATCAAAACAATGCATGGAAGTAGCATAGTTGTTATGTGCACCACCAGAATAACTGTTGATGAAATATTTGATGATTGCATAACCATTATCATTGTATTGTAGGTAGAGATTCTGTGTTCTATAATAATTTAAGGTGTAATCCGGTCCGCTGACTTCGGTACCGAGACCTTTAATTTCTGTTTTGTAAGCGCTCAAATAATTATCTGCATCGGTTTTTATACCAGCTGCCCATGAGGATGATTTTTTAGGAACCTCAAGGATTTTTTTAATTTGTTCGTCCAGCCATTGTTCAGGCGGAGTATGGCCTGAGGGCATTAAGTATTCATATTCAATCACAGCCAAGGGAGAATTTTTCTTTTTAGGGAATGCTTTTAACGAATCTGAGTAACCTGCAATGTTGAAGGTGTAACTTCCATCCGGGTATTTTTCCTCCAGGTGGATACTTGATTTCTGTTTATCGCCAACTCTTAATCCACTAAAGGCAGTGCCTGTCCATTTTAAATGAAGTTTTGCTTCAGGAGTATAGTCATCTTCATAGTGATTAGCAAGACCGCTCTCTTTTAAAATGATACTATCCTGGGTGATAATTGTATCTGTGGTAAGGTTTACTTGCTTATCATTATAGTCAAGGGTGCCAGTAAAGGTATTTCCAATTCTGCTCAGGTTGATGGTTACATTCTGATCGCCAACTATACCCTGGAATCTTTTGTAGAAATTTTTAGGGAGATGTTGTTGAACGACAACTCTTCTGGTTACTCCTGTAGTTTGAGCAGTATCAGTTGCTGCTGTTTTTTTTTCGGTTGAATTGCAGCTGGCAATGAATACAGCAAGGCTGAATAGATAAGGGAGTGATGATTTCATAAGGTGAGATGGGTGGTTATCATTCTATATTTCCAATGCAAATGTATTTAATTTCAACATAATCTTCAATGCCGTATTTCGACCCTTCTCTTCCAGAACCAGAATGTTTTATACCGCCGAATGGCGCTACTTCAGAAGAGATCAATCCTTCATTTATACCCACAATACCATATTCCAATGCTTCACTAATCTTCCAGCTTCTTTTCAAGTCATTGGTGTACAAATAAGAGGCTAGCCCATAAATGGTGTCGTTGGCCAAATTAATAGCTTCTTCGTCAGTAGAAAATTTAAAAATAGGGGCTACGGGGCCAAAAATCTCCTCTTTTGCAAAATTCATTGCTGCTGTGGCATCTCCAATTACAGTTGGTGCAAAAAAGTTCTCATTAATGCGTTTTCCGCCAATCAGAATTTTGCCTCCTTTGCTAATTGCATCTTCAACAAATCCTTCCACTCTGTCCATTGCTTTTTTATTGATCAGAGGGGCGATATTGATCCCTTCCTGCATACCATTACCTGGTTTTAATTCCGAAACTGCTTTTACAAATTTGTCGGTGAATATCTCGTAGATTTTTTCATGAACCAAAATACGGTTTACACAAACACAGGTCTGACCCGAAAAGCGGAATTTCCCAGCTATAGCTCCTTTTACTGCGGCGTCAATATCTGCATCTTCAAATATGATGAAGGGGGCGTTTCCACCTAATTCAAGACTTAGCTTTTTTAAAGTAGATACACTTTGGGTACTCAGAATCTGTCCAACACGGGTAGATCCTGTAAATGAAATTTTGGAGACCAAAGAGCTTTCGCACAGGATTTTCCCCATTGAAGAGGCATCTGTTCCAACCACCATATTAAATACACCTTTTGGAAAACCAGCCTTTTCCGCCAGATGGGTAATTGCTAATGCAGTAAGTGGCGTTTCTTCGCTTGGCCTGATAACTACGGTGCATCCGGCAGCAAGAGCAGGGGAGACCTTTCTGGTAATCATAGCTAAAGGGAAATTCCAAGGAGTAATGGCACCCACAACTCCAATTGGCTGTTTAATGACCATAATCCTGCGATCAGCGGTATAGCCGGGTATAATATCTCCATACAATCTTTTAGCTTCTTCAGCAAACCATTGGATAAAAGCTGCACCATAGTCTACCTCACCGCGGCTTTCCTGGAGAGGTTTCCCACTTTCCAAAGTCATGATCACTGCTATGGATTCTTTGTTTTCCATAATCAACGCATACCATCGCTGCATAATAACTGATCTTTCTTTACCTGATTTTTTGCTCCATGGTTTAAAGGCTGCATGCGCAGCGTCGATGGCTTGACTCACCGCTTGGGCATTCTCGTTACTTACTCTTGCAACAACACTATTATCTGCCGGGTTTAGTACTTCAAAGGTCTCCGTATTTGCGGAGAACCATTCGCCATTTATATAGGATTTGCCAAAAAGCAATTTTTTATATTCTTCCATTGGGTATTAATTTTTGTGAATCAAAAGGGACTGTTTATTTGCAGGATTTACCAGAAGCCGATGACTTTTGTTTATTTATATTACACTAATAAAACGTGAGATGTGGTAAGAAGTTTTTCTATTTGAAATTTAAATTGCCAAATTGAGGATGAGGTGGATTTTTTTCTTTTGATTAGGTACTCAATTCCAAAAATAACCGATACCACAAGTAGCCAGAAGAATGTTTTCCCAATCAAACTACCCAAATGTAAGAGGGGCTGGCAACCTGTCTGAGTGCTTTTTTTTTGACCAGTTATGACTAAGGAATTAAAAAAGTGATCTCTCATTGTTTGAGTGGGGATCTTGTTTTTAGAAGCGGTCCAGAAATCGAAATTAAATTTCCTTTCGTCTTCTCTAAAATTCCTTTGACTACACCCTCATAAAATTCAGCTATTTTATCTGCACTTAAGGCGATCTGGTTATCCTCGTATTCCTTTGCCAAAACAATGTAAATAGCACTTGAATCTTTATAAACATAATTGCTATGGCCTAAAGTATCTGATGCTTTAGGTTTGGAAGGAAAAGTAATAGAGGCTAGATCAGATAAGGGCTGTTTGTAGGCAACTTGGCCAATAACGGATAAAGCGGTTAGGAAGAAGATGGTGAAAATAGTGAGGCGTTTCATTGAATTCAAATTTTTTTATCTAAACACAAGAAATAATCCATTTATCTGTTGTTGTAATGAATATGGCGTTGTTTGTAACTTAACAGAATTAAACCATTAATCAAGTCATTCCAGAATAATTCTAACCGGTCTGTGATCAGTTTGAGTTAGGTAAGAGATTTTGATAAATCTAATGTTAGAGTAATTTCAGACTATGGATACTCTATTGATTTCAACTAGCTAAATTCAATAGAGTTTCCATAGACTCACCATAGACTCACCATAGACTCACCATAGATTTACCAAGATCTCTGTCTTATCCTCGTATAGCTATACAGGTTATTGAATTAATTTTGAATTGACTATACAAGCAAATTTGTAATTCCTGTTTGACTTATACAAGTTGTATTTTCTTTTAGTTTGTATTTTTTGGGTTTCCATCTTTTTTTAAGCTCTCCTTGTTTAAGATGAGCCTGTTCGGGTGTTAGATAATCGCAACTAGCATGTGGTCTACTGTGGTTATACGTCTGAATACTCTCTCTTATCCTTCCATTAGTTTCTCTCAGTCCAGCATTAGATCCATAGAGATCAAACTCTGCTTTTAAGATCCCATTAACGCGCTCTGCAATAGCGTTCTCATATGGGTCTCCTTTTTCTGTCATACTAACTGCTATCTTACTATCTGTCAGCAGATCTATATATCCTTTGCTGCAATATTGCGATCCTCTGTCGGAATGATGTATAAGGTCTTTTTGAGGGTACTTCCTATTGCTTATTGCCATTTCCAGTGCATCTATGCAGCCCTGAGCCGAAAGATCTGTCCTGAAGGCCCATCCCATGATTTTTTTAGAATAGGCATCTGTGATCAGGCTGAGATAGCCCCATTGTTTTTTAAGATGTATATAAGTAATATCGCTTACCCAAACCTGTTCAGGATGATTGATGCTCAATTCTTTGATCAGATTATTGTATTTACGCATCCAATGCCTTGAATTGGTGGTTACCGCATTTCTTCTTCGTTGTCTGATATGTAGGCTATGTTCCCGCATCAGTCCGAAGAGATAGTCCCGGCCAATTTTGATACCGTGTTTTTCTAAGGGCTTGTGCAACATAAAATGTAGTTTTAAAGTACCTATTCTTTTTTGCGTTTTGCGGATATCAATCACATGCTGCAAAACGATCTCATCTTTTAATCCTTCATCCTGTAGCCTCCATTGATGATCATAATAAGCATGTCTTGTTTTGCCAAACAGTCTGCACAGCAACTTAATCCCAAGCTTAGGGAAGTCCTGTTTCATTTTGATGACTGCCTGGCACCAGACTTTTTTCTGATATCGATTTTAAGCTGTTCTTCAGCGATATCGATCATGGTGTCCAGGGCTTTGATCTTCAAATTGGCCTCTGCAAGGGCTTCTTGCAAGGCTTTGAGTTCTGTGTTATCAGATTGATTTGTTGTCTTTTTAACCACCTCTAAAGATTTGATATCGCTAATTTCGACATTTTCTTCTCTAAATTTCTTTATCCAGCCCCGTATTACACTCGGGTAAGAAATATCAAAGGCAATTTGAGCTTGTCTGACGCTCATTCCTGCTTCTACAGCGCGAAAAACAGACCTCTTTTCTGCCAGTGTATAGCTTTTGTGTTTCACTATACTTGAACCGTACCGATCTATCCAATCCTTTAGGGTGCAGCTGGCCATACCATATTCCTGTATAAGGTCTCGGCGGGGGACTCCTTGTTCTGCTAATTGAACAACATATGCGATTAAGCGCTTATCAAAGCGCTGTTGCTTGCCAATCCGATCTGAGTAAATAAACTCTGTTTCTTTTGTTTCCATACACTGTTTTTAGTGTATAGCTCTTTTAGGAATCGACACTCTTACCTAATTTAAACCCTTTCAGTTAGGATGAATGATTGATTTATATTTTATGTAAATTAGTCTGGTAAATTTCGAAATTATGAAAGAATCAATAAAATGGATCAAAGATCCTGAAGAGCATGATTACCCAGCCGCGAGTTCTTATTTGAGTCTGATTTATAAAGATTCTGAGAAGTTTGTTAAGCTTCTGAAAACTGCTCCCATTGTCGAATTTAAAGCGAAGGACGTTTTTAGGGCCGCTTCACTGCCAATGCTGACCAAAGAAAATTCACATGTAGCAGAGAATATTGTGAAAATAAAGAAGGGCACAAAGTTATCACCTATTTTATTGGTAAGAGATTCTCCAAATGGTAAGGTGATCATTGCGGATGGTTATCATAGAATGTGTGCTGTATATACATTTAATGAGGATGCAGTTATCCCTTGTAAAATTGTTTAAATGAATTTTTGCGTTTAAAACGCTTCATTTAATCCCAAAAAGAACCCTCTTGAGCCATAATTACCAAAGGCGTAATCAAGACATAAATTAGTACGCGTAGCCTTGTTGAAAAGTACACGTAAACCAGCGCCTCCTCCAGGTTGCCATTTCTGGAAGATTTTCGTCCCTAAATCGTCATTGGTAGTCTGTACATTAAAGAAGGTTGCGCCACTTAAAAATTTATTTCTGGTAATTGGGAAGCGATATTCTACTTCGGAATAAAAGTATTTAGTGCCTTTGAAATAGCCAATTGTATATCCTCTGCCGCTGCGAAAGGCAGGGTCTTTGCCTGAGCCGGGAAGTTCCAGATAAGGCAGAGCTCCACTTACCAGGTATGATCCCCAATTCCAGAATGCAATTACATGTTCTGGGTTCTGGGCAGAGAGGCTCCAGTATTTTCTAAAATCGGTAGTAAACTGTACAGCATTTTTAGTGCTTCCCATCCAACTCTGATTCACCCGAAATCCTGCATCGGCATAAATACCTTTATAGGCGCGGTTTTGATTATCACGTGTGGTGTATTGGATATTGAAAAGAAGACCGTTTGCCATGTAATGATCACGATCAAATCCATAACGGTCACTGTAAATGTTATAGGGAGTTAAGTCACTTGTGGACAGCCGGTCTTCGATTTTTCGTCTTATATCAAATGATACTCCAGCCCCAACAAAAAGATTCTCCTGAATTTGTTTGTATACTTTTTCCCTGAAACTATAAAATTGGGCGTGGAGTACGTAACCTTTACGTTCAGGATTAGTTAAAACCTGGTCTGCCTCACTTCCGGTTACACCCTGGCCAATGCCTAATCCAAAATCGGGTGTAACAGTTTTTGCGGCCACCAGGCTTCCTTGAAAGTTCCATTTATTGCCTGGAGTAAATACATTATGGCTGATGTAAAAATAAATGATACCTTTTGTGGTGATCGATGCTGAGGTGGCGGCGACTGACATGAATGTATTTGGATTGCTCCCCAGAACCTTTCCTGCTACAGCTTTAATTCCTATCTGGGCTCCAATACTAGGGTTATAAGCGACATTTGGCATAGGTGTGATGCCAGATTTTTTACGAAGCGGATTGGATTTTCGATTAGGATGAATAATGTTTCGGATTAAATCAGCAACATCATATTGTTTGTAGGTCGAATCTGTTGGATTTTGTCTTTTTAGGATACCAGCGTGTAAAGAATCTGTCCTCAAGGAGTTTGCAGTAGTTATTGTTTGTGAATTTGCCGAGCCGCAAATGCTGACCAGGAATGTGATCAGTAATATGCTCCATATTAAAGATAGATTGCTTCGGATAGGTCCTTCCACCTGTTTATGTAGATGTTTAAATTCCAATTTTTATAGCCGTTGTAAATTTAGGTTGTAAAATTTAAACCAGAAAACAGCTGAAATGTTTTAATATCCAGCTGCTTATTGTTTCAAGGATACCTTTTTATCAAAGTTTTTCCTTTGTTTTGGTAAATTCCATCCGGGGGATTGAATATGTGAGTTTTATAGAACAAAAATAGATGAAAAGGACTGTGATTTACTTATTACTTCTTTCAACCTGTACTGCTTATGGGCAAACAGACTTTAAGCAGATCTTTAAGAAACAGGATGTTGAAGGAAGTATTACCATTTATAACCAGAATAAGATGCAGTGGCTTTTTAGCGATAGTTTAGATGCTATTCGTGAAACTCTTCCCGGGGCAACCTTTAATCTAATCAATTCTTGTATAGCGTTAGAAACAGGGGTGGTTAAAACTGAAAATGAGTTGATCAGGTGGGACGGTAAAAGTCAGGATCTGTGTGGAAAAGAAATGCAGGAATGGAATGTAGATACTGATCTCAGGACTGCATTTAAGAACTCTAATAAGTGGTTTTATGCTGAGATAGCTAAAAGAATTGGGCGAAAAGATTATTTGGAATTTTTAACAGCCTGTGGTTATGGAAATTTTAAGCTCACTGAAAAAGGAAACGATTTCTGGAATTCGGGATCTTTTGGCATTTCTCCAAAAGGTCAGGTTAATTTTCTAAGAGTTTTCAATAGAGAACAACTCCCTTTTTCTCCGCGTACATTTTCTATTGTAAAAGAGCTGATGTTTTCCGGGAAAAAAGAGGGCTATATCTTGTCGGAAAAATCTGGCTGGATAAAATCCGATGGAAAAGATGTTGGCTGGCAGATTGGTTATGTGAAAACTAAAGACAATGTTTATTACTTCGCAACACGAATAACCAAGCCGCTGAATAAGCGTAATCCTGGATTTGCTAAAGCAGGGAAGGAAATTACTATGGATGTCTTCAAGCAAATCAAGATCATTAATTAGCCCGCCTGGGTTGAAGTTTATTCTGATCCGTATAAACTTATTGGTATCGATTTTAATGATTGCTGACCTAGCTTTGGTCTCTATCTGTTAAAACAGCCATAATCGTGAATTATAAGAATTTTTGAGTGATTCCTGGAGGGAGATTTTTCTCTGGTTTCTGTATAGTGATTATAATTCTTGTTTTTTATCCTCAATTCATCCCGTAATATTGATGTTTTAGTTGATGTTATTTTGAATATTAAAGGGGAATTGTATTAATTATTTTGAATGTAATTATACTATTATTATAATTATTGGTCTTTTTATTGATGATTTTAGTATTTAATTTAATATTATTATAAAAATAAATTAACCTTAGGTGTTTAAATGTATTGT
This sequence comes from Pedobacter sp. PAMC26386, assembly GCA_014302835.1. Classification (GTDB taxonomy): domain Bacteria; phylum Bacteroidota; class Bacteroidia; order Sphingobacteriales; family Sphingobacteriaceae; genus Pedobacter. Next base: position 2,254,437 of record CP060294.1, on the reverse strand, counting down.
TTGTTGTGTGAGGAGTTGAGAGTGAATGGCGTTTTTGGGGTGTTAAACGGTATTCCTGTAGGTTGTAATTGTTTTGTGTCTTGACTTTGTTACATTAAATTTACTACTGTTTTTTTTGCTTTTATTTGTGTTATTTGGTGTTTGTTTATTTGATTGGATATGCCTTTTTGATGCTTAAATGCTGTTTTTGTTATTGTTGATAGGGTTGGGGTCTGTTTTGTGTTTTTGTTTTTTCGATCTGTATTTTGTGCCGTTTTTCTTTAAAATCCTATTTTTATCTCCATTTTGAATCTTGTTTTTTTTTCTCCGAGATTGCCTGTGTTTAAAAAAAACACAATAATTTAATGTTTAATTCATTTTATGTATGAATAAATTTGTACTTTCGTTAAAAAACATACTGTGTTAATCTTCCATTGAAGAGTTTAGATTTTATTGCTTTACGAAATACCATATTATAAAGAATGTTTACCTTTTTTAAGAGAAAAAATCGAGTTGAAGATATAGAATGGCTGGGTGTTGATATGCATTCACATTTATTGCCAGGAATTGATGATGGTTCTCCTGATTTAGAGCAGTCTTTGAATTTAATCAGACAGTTAAATAATTTGGGCTTTAGTAAATTCTTGTGCACTCCGCATATTTTCGCGGAATTGTACCCGAATACTCCTGATACAATTATATCTGCTTTAGATTTGGTGAAAAATGGACTGATTAATAGAGGTTTGAGTGTTGAAGTTGAAGCGGCTGCGGAGTATATGGTGGATGAGAATTTTCAGGTTACTGAAGGGTTGCTCTGTTTGCCGGGGAAATATATTTTGATTGAGATGTCTTATCTCTCAGAAACCCCTGGTATTGAACAGGTGATCTTTAATCTGAAAATTAAGGGTTACCGTGTTATTCTTGCTCACCCCGAGCGTTATAGTTTTAACCATGATAATTTAAGTCGGTTTAATCGGTATAAAGAAATTGGTGTGCTTTTTCAGTTAAATCTATTGTCTGTTTATGGGTATTATGGTAAAGAGGTGAAGAGTGCTGCTGAATATTTACTGGAAAATATGCTTTACGATTTTGCTGCAACCGATTTGCATCATAACAGGCATATGCGTGCGCTTTCGGCTGCTGTTACCAGTGGTTTTTTGTATAAAAAATTAGGACAGTACGATTTTAAGAATAAGGAGTTATTCTCCTGATTGAACTGGGGCTGAAATGAGCTCGTGATCTGGAATGATTGCATTAGTTTAATTTGATTGAGAATGAAGATAAAACGATTTAATTGTCCTTTGGGGGTAGAGGATGTTTGTTTAAAATTAAAATTACCCGAATAGATTTTTTAAATTATAACCAGTTAAAAACGCCTTATCCACCTATGAGAAGAAGTTTTAAAATCGGTAAAATCAAAAATGGTGGAATGCTGTTTTTGGCTTTACTTTTTGCCTCCTGTGCAAGTACTAAAAATGTACCTTATTTTCAGGACATTACGTCTACTGAACGATCTGTGTTAGCGAATACAGCCGTTTTCACTGAGCCGGCTATCCAGCCGGATGATATTCTTTCTATTTCTATTTTTACGATTGATCCAGCTACTTCGATGGTTGTAAATCAGGTAGGTACGCAAGCGTTAAGTACTATTTCAGGTGCAGTTGCCGGAATTACAGCGACTCCTGCAGTGGCTGGATTTCTGGTAGATAAAAATGGAGAAATTGATTTGTCAATCGTTGGAAAAGTTAAAATTGGTGGCTTGACAACCTTTCAGGCCAGGGATCTGATCAAGGAAAAAGCTGCGCTGGTTTATAAGGATCCGAATGTGCAGGTGCGCTATGCTAATTTTAAAGTAACCATTTTAGGAGAGGTTGGAAGGCCTGCTTCTTATGTGTTGCCTAATGAGCGGGTCACTATCCTTGATGCGCTGGGTTTAGCTGGAGATCTGACGATATTCGGTAAGCGCGAAAATGTCTTGCTGATTCGGGAGAATAATGGTAAAAAGGAATTCGCGCGTTTGAATTTAAACTCCTCTCAGGTGTTTAATAGCCCTTTTTACTATCTCAAACAGAATGATGTCATTTATGTCGAGCCGAATAAAGGGAAGGCAGCTTCTTTGAATCAGGCAAGGACACAGACTTATGCAATTATTGGAACTGCGCTCTCAGTTTTAATTGTCTTGTTTTCAAGACTTTAGTCGATCACTTCTTAGTATAAATCAATGAATAATATAATTGAAAATAAGGTATCAAATAAGGATGAATATTTAGATATTAAGCAAATTCTATCACGTTTATTATACAATTGGTATTGGATTTTGTTTTCTTTAGTAATATGTGTAGTTATTTCTGTTTTATACGCCAGGTATAAAACACCGAGCTATAAAATATCTGCGAGGGTTTTGGTAAATGATGAGAAAAAGGGTAGCGGTATGTTGTCTGGTAGTGATTTACTGGGAGATCTCGGAGGTTTATTAGGTGCTAAAAGCACAGTAGATAATGAAGCTGAAATTTTGAGAACGCGGTTTTTAATGGAGCAGGTTGTGAAAAGTATGAATTTGAACATGACTTACTACCGGAAAGGAAGAGTTAAAAATACAGAGCTCTATAAATCCCCGATTTTGGTTAAAATGGTCTCTGCAGAAGACACGATTAAGGAGACCAATGTTGATGTACAGCTTTTAAAAAATAGCAAGGTATCCATTAATTCGAAAGGCCTGGACACCCTGGTGAGTTTGGATAAGCCTTTCAAAATTGAACATGTGGGGACAATTTTGATCTCCAGAAATCCAAGTGTTGCTGATCTTTACAATAAATACAGAGTTAATATCACTTCAGTTGACTCAAGGGTAGCTGATATGATGGAAGATCTGACAGTTGAGGTTAAAAATAAACTGATTACGATTGTTGATATTTCTCTGAATCATCCGATCCCTAAAAAGGGGGAAGACATTTTAAATAAACTGATTGAGAGCTATGTCCAGGAGAATGTAAGAGATAAGAATGAAATTGCTGATAGTACGGTCAAATTTATTCAGAATCGTTTAAGTTTTATTGGTAAAGAACTAGGTGATCTGGAAGGAAATATTCAGGGCTTTAAGCAAAAGAATAACCTGGCTGATATGACTGAGCAGTCAAAGTTACTGGTACAAACTACTAGTCAGTACGTAAGTGATTTGAGTAAAATGGAAACTCAGATCAGTATCCTTAAAAGTTTGCAGGAATATTTGAAAGATGGTACAAAGAACAAAAGGGTTCTGCCAAGTTCATTAGTGCCTGCCGATCTGGTGTTTAGCGGTGCTGTAGAAAAGTTTAATGCCCTGACGCTAGAGCGGGCAAGAAGATTAATTGGGGTCACAGAAGCTAATCCGGCGATTGTGTTAATCGATAAAGAGATTGCAAATGCCAGAGCAGATATTGAAGCCAATCTGGTGACTACACTAGATGCATTCACGATTACCAGGGATAAGCTGAGTAGTCAAATGAAAAAGGCGGAAACTCAGGTTCGCGGTGTCCCTGAGATTGAACGTAATTATCTGAATTTGGCGCGTCAGCAGCAAATCAAACAAGAACTTTATTTATTCCTGATGCAAAAAAGTGAGGAAACTGCAATTTCTAAGACTTCTAATATTTCAAATTCCAGAACTATAGATCCGCCTAAATCTGAGGTTAAGCCATTTAATCCTAAGAAAGCAATGGTCTACATTGTTGGGATTTTTCTAGGGCTGTTGCTGCCTGTCTCTATCATTTATTTGAAGGATATAATAAATGATAAGGTCCAGACTAAGGCTGATATTAGCAGGTTGACCAATGTGCCTGTAATTGGGGAGATTAGTCATAATGAGGAAGAAAGCAATCTTGTTGTCGCAAATAGTTCCAGGTCTGCCGTTTCAGAGCAATTCAGAGCCTTAAGGACCAATCTTTCTTTTTACATGAAGACTAAAGAAGAAAAGGTTATTCTGATTACTTCAAGTATGTCTGGTGAAGGAAAGTCTTTTGTTGCTATTAACCTTGGAAATGTGCTAGCCTTATCCAACAAGAAAGTTTTACTCATGGAACTTGATTTGCGGAAACCCGGATTGTCAGCTAAACTGGATATTTCAAATGATGTGGGCTTTACTAATTACATTATCGATTCAAATTTAACAGCGAAGGATATTGTAAAACCATTAAATATCCATAAAAATCTATCTATCATAAGTTCGGGACCGGTGCCTCCAAATCCTGCAGAAATGCTATTGGATGATCGGACAAAAGAACTAATTGAAGAACTCAAGTTGGAGTTTGACTATATCATTATAGACGCACCGCCAATTGGTATCGTTGCTGATGCACAACTCATGTCTGCTCATGCGGATGTCTGTATGTATCTGGTTAGGCAAAATTTCACCTCTAAACAACAATTGAATATTATTGATGATTTAAGCAGAAGCGAAAAGATGAAGAGTATCGGAATTGTGGTGAACGATATTAATGGACATGGTTACGGTTATGGCTATGGTTACGGCTATGGTTATGGCTACGGTTCTTATGATAATGCAGATAATAAAAGTAAAAATTGGTTTAAAAAGTTGTTCAAATCCTAATTAATTATGTTTAAAATACTTGATTGTACCTTACGCGATGGTGGTTATTATACTAACTGGGACTTCGATAAAAATCTGGTCCATACTTATCTAAATTCTTTAAACAGCCTGCCAGTAGATTATATAGAGGTCGGTTATAGAAGTATCCCTATTAAAGATTATTACGGTAAATATTTCTATTCTCCAGTTTATGAATTGCAGGAATTAAAGAGTCTGACTAATAAAAAACTGGTCATTATATTTAATGAAAAAGATATCAGGGTAGAGCATGTTGCTGATTTGCTACAACCAATCGTTGGTATAGTGGATATGGTAAGAATTGCTTTAGACCCACAGCAATTAGGTCGTGCGTTGAAACTAGCAGCAGAAATTAAAAAATACGGCTTCGAAGTGGGTTTCAATGTAATGTATATGTCCAAATGGAAACAGTATGGCAACTTTGTTGAAGAGCTGAGCGGTTTGGATGGTCTTGCTGACTATTTTTATATGGTGGATAGTTATGGTGGTGTATTTCCGGATGATGTGAAACAAACTATGGATTTGATCAGATCAAAAACTGATTGTAAAATTGGGTTCCATGGGCATAACAATCTGGAGATGGCTTTGATCAATTCATTAACTGCGATTGATTATGGTGCTGATATAGTAGATTCAACAATTCTGGGAATGGGTCGCGGTGCCGGGAATTTAAAAACTGAACTGTTACTCTCGGTTTTAAATACCAAATACAACATGGACATTGACTTTAATGCGATTGGAAATGTCGTTGATGGTTTTGATCAGTTGTTAAAGAAATATGAATGGGGGACTAATGTACCTTATATGATTTCTGGGTCTAATTCATTGCCTCAGAAAGATGTAATGGATTGGTATACAACACGTGTGTATTCACTGAATAGTATGGTGAGGGCGCTTCAAAATCAAAAAAATAACATCAGAGATAACGAAGAGTTGCCAGTTTTCAAATCTGCAAAATCTTATGGTACGGTATTGATTGTTGGTGGTGGTCCTAATTCGGCAGAACATGCTAAGGCGATTATTGAATTTATCAATCAGACACCGGATATTGCTGTGGTACATTCCAGTTCAAAGAATGCGCTGTATTATAAAGATGTAAAGGCAGATCAGTTTTACTGTCTGGTAGGAAATGAAGGTCATCGTTTAGAAAAAGTATTCAGCGATCTTGGAGATTTCAATGGGGTATGTGTATTTCCTCCATTCCCACGTAAAATGGGTACTTATATTCCTGCTCAAATTCATAACCGTTGTTTCGAATTTGAGCAGATTTCGTTTACGGATAAGTTTAAAGATTCTCATAGTATTCTTGCCTTGCAAACTGCAGTTGAGTTAAATGCGGCAGAGGTTTACATCGTAGGGTTTGATGGGTATCAGGAAGCTTCGATTTCTCAGTTGGAAAGAAGCCTGGTTGAAGAGAATGAGTATTTATTCCAGGTCTTTCAAGAGACTTACAACATTGATCTGGTCTCTTTGACACCAACAAGATATAAAGCTTTACAGTCTGCGTCAGTCTATAGTTTGATATGCTAATGAATTATATTGTAGTTATTCCCGCCCGGTATCAATCTGCGCGGTTTCCAGGAAAACCTCTTACCGTGATCAACGGTAAGAGTATGTTGCAGCGGACCTATGAACAATGTATTAAGGCTGTAGATAAGAGTTTAGTTTATGTAGCGACTGAAGATCAGCGTATTGTAGATCATTGTCAGTTTTTGGGAATTCAGGTTTTATTAACCTCTGATAACTGTCTGACTGGAACTGACCGGATAGCGGAAGTGGCTGATTTGGTAAAAGCTGATTATTATATCAATGTTCAAGGTGATGAACCACTGTTTAATCCTGATGATATCACTAAAATGATCTCTTTGCTGGATGATTATCGGGGAGAGATCTTAAATGGGTACTGTGCAATTACTGAAGAAAAGCAGTATAGGAGCGTGTCTGTGCCTAAAGTCGTTTTCAGGCCCGATGGCAGACTTTTGTATATGTCCAGAAGTGCTATACCAGGTAATAAAAATCTTGCTTTTGTGAAGGCCTGGAGACAGGTTTGTGTTTATGCGTTTCCATTCGATGCCTTGAGATCTTTTGCTGGGGCTAAAAGTAAAACTAATCTGGAAGCGGAGGAAGATATTGAAATTCTGAGATTCCTGGAATTGGATTATGAAGTGAGGATGATTGAGTTATCAAGTGAATCTATTGCTGTAGATAATCCAGAAGACTTAACCGAAGTGCTTGCTAAATTAAAAGAAGATGCTGTCAAAATATAAAGTGCTGCTATGGGATTTTGATGGGGTCATTATGGATTCCATGCCGATAAGATCAAAGGGGTTTGAACTGGTGCTGGCTGAGTACCCTCAGGAGCAGGTTGATCAGCTCATGGCTTTTCATGAGGCTAATGGCGGATTATCCAGATATGTTAAATTTCGATATTTCTTTGAGAAAATCAGGGGTGAGTCTGTTAGTGAGGAAGAAGTTTTGGCCTTAGCCGGCAAATTTTCTGAGATTATGTTGTCTTTGTTAATGGATCGGAAATTATTGATTCAGGATAGTGTTGAATTTATCAGAAATAACTGGCAGAATTATGAAATGCATATCGTTTCGGGATCTGATGGTAAAGAGCTGAAAATAATTAATGATGCATTGGATCTTTCCTCTTTTTTCAAAACGATCAATGGTTCTCCGACACCTAAAAAACAACTGGTTGAAGATGTTTTGTTGCAGAATAAATACCCAAAAGAAGAGGTGATTTTGATTGGAGATTCTATCAATGATTTTGATGCGGCTTCGTTTAATAAAATTGCTTTTGCAGGATACAATAATGCAGACCTAAAACGTGTTTCCGGGAATTATATTGAGCAGTTTATGGCTAATTCTGACAAATGAAATTAAGTATTCTTAAGACAGTTTTATTTGAGTCTTTAAATAGATTCTGTACGCTGATTATTGTATTGCTGGTATCCAGGAACTTTTCGGTCAGTACCTATGGCTATTTTTCCTTATTTATTACGATAACCTCCATAGGGCAGACTGTGATTGATTTTGGCTCTCAGAATTTTGGCGTAAAAGAGCTGATTAAGCTTAAGGATATTTCGGATATTAAAGGGATGGTCAAAACAGTAAGTACTTTCAGGTTTATTGGTTTCATAGTCTGGGTACTTTTTTCTATTGTTTACTCCTTTTTCATTGAGGATTCCTTCAATTTCGCCTCTTTGCTGATTCTATGGGGCTTGATCTATCTTTACTATTGTGATTGGATTTTAAAAGGAATTGGTAAGATTTCCAGCCAGGCGCTGATCAATTTAACGACCAATGGAATTGCTTTATTAGTTCTTTACCTGTTTATCTGGAAAAAGCTGGAATTAAACAATAGCTATATCATCAGTATTGCTAAAATTGCACCTTTACTAGCAGCGGCTCTTATTTCTGGTTTTTTCTTAAGGTGGATTACTAAATCTAACCTGGTGCTGGTTGCAGTCAAAAGAACCTGGCCAAAGAGTCAGTTTCACGAAACGATGCTTTTTACGACAGGTAGTTTTTGTGCCAGAGCTTATAATTCCATAGGACTGATTTTGGTAGGTTTTTTGACTGATAAAACTTCGCTGGGTATGATTTCCTATGCTTTTACCTTTTACAATATTTTCAGTATGGGCAGGGCGATATTAATCACTTCAGTTTATCCTTATTTCTGCAAACTGGATAGAAAAAAAGCGCTGAAGTTGTCCTTGTATTTAAATCTGAGTGCAACGCTCGGTTTCCTTTTATTCCTGATTGTTTATCTGAATTATTCCGATGAAATTATACATATCATAGTTCCGAAAACAACTCCGATTTCTGATATCATCAGATTCAACTTTAATGTTGGCGTGGCTTTAATTGGTGTGGTGTGTATGTCCTTCTTTACTATTACTTTTTTACAGGCATTTGAAGGTGGCGGTATATTCAACAGGTTAACAGTCTATGGGCTAATTATCGTACTTGTTTTAAATCTGATCAGTTATTTTATGAGTTATCTGAGGTACAGCTCAATTTTATCCCTGTTAGTTGCAGAATCATTAATTGCGCTCTATTCCTATATCTACATTTTCAAAAAAAATACTGCTGATGAAGGCGTTGGTTAATCGATTATTCTTAAGTCTGGTACTATTACTTCCATGGCATTCTCTGATAGTGAATGGATACTTGAGAAAGTATTTCTCACTGATTGTGCTCTGGAAAGAACTGGCTGTGATTGCTTTATTTATTCTGGCTATTACCCATAAAGGACCAAAAATAAGCGGTATTAAGCTGATTATACTCTTAAGCACTATTTTTCTTTTAACTGCTCACCTGTTTTTTAATAGTGTTGGCTTGCTGGCAGCCTATAGCTACCGCATTTATCTATTGCCTATACTCATGACTATTTCTCTCTATAAATTGTCAGATTTAATTGATTGGGAGAGAATTTCAAAATGGTTTATTCTCGGTGCTTTTGTGATGGCTGTTTTTACAATTATTCAGCAGTTGTTTCTAGGAGAAAGTATTTATCTGAATGCTGGTTATCCTGTCAATAGTTTTAGTGACGAAAAACTCAATTTTACCTTTTATATTGGCTATGGACTTTTGCAGAGAGGTGCCGGTGGCTTTATTGCGCCAATCCCTTATAGCGTTTATTTAATTCTGGCCTTAGTCTTATCTTACAAATACAAGGAACTGTTTAGTGCCAAATTTGGCAAGGCCCTGAACATGGTTTTAACGATAAGCCTGGTGCTTACATTTACCCGGTCTACAATCGCAACCTATCTGTTTTTCTTTGTTATCCCTTATTTGAATTTCTTTACACCTAAAACTGTAAAATACTTATTGGTATTGGTGTTTATTGTGATTATTCAGTTTTTTATCGTACCTGTTTCTATTCAGGAATTAGAATTAGGTACGATTGATACCTTTTGGAGTAATAGTACTTCTTTAGAAGACACCAGTTCTGCTGGACATTTTGAGAGTCTGGACAGAGGGGTTAAAATTGCATGGGAAAACATTGGAAATGGAATTGGGTTAGGAAAAGTGGGGGCGCATACAGCGGCATTTTTTGAGAATGCATTGGTTATCGAGTCGGGTTATCTGTCGGTAATCATTGAGTTAGGCTTATTGACAGCTGTATTTGTCTATCTCTCTTTTCCATTGGTTCATTATAAAAAAGGTTCGTTGTCTACAGTTATTATCCTGGTTTATCTGGCGGTATCCTTCCTTTTACCCTTAATCTATTACGTAGAATTATCATTACTAATTCTAATTACCATTGAAGCATTAAATAAAGACAAAGATCTATATGTTGATAATAGTAGGAAGTCCGTGGCAAGCTCTTTTAGCGAAGAGCTATATTCTTAAAGAAAATATAGTTAATCCGCAATATGCGATTGAGAAATCTTCTCCAAAGTCATATGCTGAAATTATAAAAATACTCAATGCGCCAGAGGAGGCTGTCAGGCTGACTGTAGAGTGGGGGCAATTGTCCGTGCTTTCCAAGTCTAAAGCCTCCATTGCATCCGCTTATATAGACTCTATAATCATGTGTTTAAAGCAGGATTATTTTGTGAATGTTGACACAGTTCTAGTGTTTTCAGAACAAACGGTTCTCTTTAAGATTATTTACGATCTTTTTGGCGTAAGTAAAACTTACATCAAATCGGAAGATGGCATCTTAGATTATCTTCCCGAATTAAAGAGCCATAGCCTGTTAAAACAATTAGCAGGATATTTGTTTATCCAGTCAAAAGTTAAATACTATCTCTATAAAAATTATTATGGTATTTTTAATCAGGTGATTATGTTTTGCAGAGTAGAAGATGTTACTCCAGATCGTTACGTCCCATTGGCAAGTCTTAAAAATGAATTTCTGACTGTTCTGAGAGAAGCGTATCAAGTCACTTCAAATGCTTTTGAGCAAAAAGATGTGTTGTTGTTATGTCAATCTCTTTCTGAGGATAAAGTGGTGCCCTTAGATGATGAGTTAGATCTGTATAAGAAGTTTATTCACCGGTGTAATGATTTAAAGTTAAGTGTAATTATTAAGCCCCATCCCAGATCCTGCAAAGAAAAAATTGAGGCTTTAAGTAAATTAACTTCTGATCAGGTCGTTTTTTTTGAGGATTATGGGATCCCGGCTGAATCTATGCTTTTGAGCGGTGGATTTAAAGAGGTGGTGGGTATTTATTCTAATACGATTATTTATGCGCATGAGTTCTTTGGTGTTAAAGGAATCTCTTTGTTAACACCGAAAATGATCGGTCTGTTAGCTAGAAAAGAGAAAAAAAGATTTACTTATATCTATACCCAGCTCCGGAAATATTTTAGTGATGAATATACTGTTTTTGAATAGCTTATGAATTTGAACTCATTTCTTCCGTTTAAACAGAATATTGCACTCTTGTTGTTTGCAATACTTCCTGTTGCCAGTGATTTTCAAGGTAGCTCACCCGAGCAGCCTGCCCGTGAAATTAAATTGGGGGCCTATTATTTTGATGGGTGGACTGGAAAATATGCACAGCATATTAGTCCAAAACTAATGAATTCCTTCTCCAATAGAAAACCCAAATGGGGCTGGATTACAAGTTCGCAAAAAGTTGTTGATCAGCAAATTCTGGCAGCTTCTGGTGCAGGTCTTTCTTTCTTTAGTTTCTGCTGGTATTATAGCGGAAAAGATAAGTACAAATCGGAACCTTTAAATAATGCATTGAAATTTTTTCAGCAGTCTGCTTATACTGGTAAAATGGAGTATTGTCTGATGGTCGCCAATCATAAGGGGTTTGAGATTGGGAAAGAGGATTGGAGTGCTGTTCAGGCAGAGTGGGTCAGGCAATTTAAAACGGCTAATTATTTAAAGGTTGACGGAAAGCCTCTGCTGATCTTTTTTTCAGTTGCCAGTCTGGTGAAGAATTTTGGATCGGCAGATTCAGTTAAAAGTGTTTTTCAATCTTTAAGAACAGCGGCTATAGCGAATGGATCGGGTGGGGTGACTATCGCTGCTTGTATCGCTGGTGATCAGCGGAGTATCAGCGAGGCAGAAGATTGCGGGTTTGATATTTTGACTGGCTATAATGAGCATAGTGCAGGTTTCGGTCAGAGAAAAACAACACAGATTCCTATTGATAGTATGCAGACTGCAGAAAACAGACTGTGGAATAGGGTCGTTAAAGTAAGTCATTTAAAATATATTCCTGTTTCTACTTTGAACTGGGATCCAAGACCCTGGGCGGCACCAAATAATGCCTACGATACTGCTCCTTATTTTGTTGGGTACTCTGAGAAATCAGTATACAAATCTGTTTTAGGCATGATGAATTGGGCGGGCAGGAATGGTGATCGTATGACTAAAGAAAGAATAGGATTGCTTTATGCCTGGAACGAAAATGGGGAAGGTGCTTACCTGACTCCTTCAGAAAATGGCCCTAATTTTCTGAGGGGATTACAAAAAGCTTTAAATAATTAATAATGAGTTTGATACAAAAAAGAATAAAAATTCTATTAGATGCACATATTTTTGATCATTCTTTTCAGGGTACTGCAACCTATATGTATGGATTGTACTCCGCATTGGTAGAATTTGAAAGACTGGATATCTTTTTATGTGCGCATAATATTGATCATTTAAAAATGCTGTTTCCGGATCCCAGATTTAACTTTGTGAAGTTGAATTCGGCTTCCAGAATGAAGCGGCTATTTACTGAGTATCCTAAGTTGATTAAGGAGGGGCAATATGATTATGCTCATTTTCAATACATTGTTCCCTTTGTTAAAAATTGCAAGTTTATCAATACGATTCATGACCTGCTTTTTTTAGAGTTTAAGCAATATTTCCCCTGGTCTTACCGCATGAGTAGACAGCTGCTTTTTTGGGTTTCGGCTAAAAGATCGGACATCATACTGACCGTTTCAGAATACTCAAAAATTGATGTGTCGAAGCGATTTCTGATTGACCAGAAGACTATTCATGTTACACCTAATGCTGTATCGGTAGGTTCTGCAGTGGTTCCGGGAGTAAATATCCAGGAGAAATTTGGGATCAGCCGGTATATTTTGTATGTCAGCCGCTTTGAACCCAGAAAAAATCATCTTGGATTACTCACAGCTTTTCTGAAATTAAAATTATATGAACAAGGTTATCATTTGGTACTTATCGGAAGTAAAAAAGAAAAGATTGAGCTGGATGCTTTTAATGAATTGCAGCAATTGATTCATGAGGATACAAGGAATTATATCCATTTTCTGGAGGGGATAAGCTGGCCTGACCTGAATGCTTTTTATCATCAGGCAGAGGTGTTTGTTTTTCCGTCGCTGGCAGAAGGTTTTGGGATACCGCCAATAGAGGCTGCAATGAATGGATGTAAAGTAATTTGTTCAAACCGGACTGCGATGTCTGAATTTGGATTTTTTAAATACTTATTTGATCCCGGTAATCAGGCTGAATTCGAAGTGATGTTGCAGGCTGCGCTGGCAGATCAGGATTATCCTTTTGAAAAAATAAAACAAGAAATAACCAGTAAGTATAACTGGGAAGTTATAGCCAGTAATTTTTATAATATAATTAGCAAAGATCATAATTAAATATATGCGCATAGCGATAATTGGGACAAGGGGTATACCAAACTATTACGGTGGTTTTGAACAATGTGCAGAATATCTTGCACTCGGGTTAGTAAAAAGGGGCTTTGAAGTTATCGTTTATAATTCTCATAATCATCCTTACCAGGAGAAGGAGTGGAATGGGGTAAAACTGGTTCACTGCTATGACCCTGAAGATAAAATTGGAACTGCCGGTCAGTTTATTTATGATTTGAATTGTATTCTGGATGTGAGGAAGCAAAATTGTGATGTCATTCTTCAGTTGGGTTACACCAGTAGCTCTGTCTGGGGTTGGATGTTACCTAAAAAAGTAGTGGTAACTACCAATATGGATGGTTTGGAGTGGAAGCGTACTAAATATTCAGAAAAAGTCAAGAAGTTTTTGAGATATGCTGAGGGATTGGGTGTGAAATATAGTGATCATTTAATTTCAGATTCGATAGGGATTCAGGATTATTTAAAGGAAAAGTATCAAAAGAACTCTACGTTTATCGCTTATGGTGCTACGGTTTTTGAGAAACCGGATAGTACTGTGCTTTCAACTTACATGTTGATGCCTTATGCTTATAATATGCTGATTGCGAGATTGGAACCTGAGAACAGTATTGAAGTGATTCTGGATGGTGTAGCGATGTCAAATCTTGAGATTCCATTTTTGGTTGTTGGTAAACACGAAACTTCTTATGGGGAGTATGTTAAGCAAAAGTATGCGGCATATCCTCAGATTCAATTTGTTGGTGGTATCTATAATATTGATATCTTAAATAGTTTAAGACATTATTCTAAAATTTATTTTCATGGGCATACTGTTGGAGGTACAAACCCATCGCTTTTGGAAGCTATGGCTTCAAGCAGCTTGATTTGTGCAAATGATAACCCATTTAACAAGTATATATTAGAAAGTGATGCACTCTATTTTCAGGATGCTGAAGAAGTAAAGGAGCACCTGTTAAAGGTGGTTTATGACGGGGAATTATATCAGTCAATGATTGCGAATAACAGAGATAAAATTGCTCAAATCTATGACTGGGAGCTTATTGTAGCTCAATATGCCCAACATTTTACGGATATCAAAGGAGTGATAAACCGTTAGTGCCTGTTTATAATCCATAAGACATAAACAGGCGCCAGGTTTTACAGCTCCTTTTTTAGTTTTAACACTAAACCATAAGAATTATATAACAATTTTCCCTGATCAAGGGCTGTAGCAAAACCAACGCTATAGCCCTTATTCAAAGCTTTCATACTCTCCAGGTAAAAGGAGAATTGCTGAACTGGTACAAATATATTCGTGGTTTGCGGGTTTCTGATTGTACCGGTTGATCCGCCATAAATGCTTGTTCCAAATGTACCGTAGTTGCGTGAGTAAGATAGTTTTGAGGAGAAGTTCCAGTCGCTTAAGCTTCCTGAAAGTCCAAAGTGAAATGCAACTATCCTGTTGTTCAGGAAATAATCTGCATACCGGTGGGCTTGTCCTTGTCTTGCATCCTCTTTAGTGGTGATAAAAGGATTTCCAACACCTAAACCTTTATAAGACCACCCTTCCATGTAGTAAAAGTTATTGTAATAGTCTTCGTCGCCAGATTTTGTTGGGATAGACCAAGGATAGCCGGCTTGATCTTTTGAGTAAAAGAACTCAAATAATGCTTTCTTCCATTCAAAACCATGGTTTTTGAGGTTGTAATGTTTGTTCTCGATACTAATACCATTTAAGCCGTCCCTGATATTAGCGAGTTTTGATAGTGCTCCGACATCGTAAAAGCTTTGACGGTATATCATGATTTTTATGTCGTTGAAATCGTATGTTGCACCAATGTCAATTGACCCCAGCTGATTGCCGATCTTAGAGGTTGGAACACCTGCTGCTCCATAAGATTTTCCAGTTGCTACGTAAAAAAAGGACTTTAGGGGAGATAATTTGAAATTTGAACCGAATGCTTCCTTTTCATTGCCCCAGTAAACCTGGTGATTAAAGCCTCCATAAAGTTTTAATTTCCAGTCCTGTTTACCAAGGCGTATGTATACTGATTTTTGGTGGAAATAAGTCTCTGGATGGGTGTTTTTGATATAGTATAGGGTCGGATTTGGTGGAGACCCGGAGATGACATCCAGGATTCTTGTTTTTCCTATCCATCCATGTGTAAAGTTCCCCTTAAATGCGAAGAGACCATCAAATATTGGGATGGTGTAGTAGTTTGGTATGGAAAGTTCTATTTTAGGTATTCCCAGTGCATTTCCAGATACGGCGAAATTGCCTGAACTTAAGGAGCTATCACCATTTAAGCCCATGACGTCTTTGGTTCTTCCACCTTTCAGTTGAAAAATTCCGGCTTTTATTTTAGCGTAGGCTTCGATGAGTTGTAAACTAGATTCTTTGCCGGCATTTGCTCTTCCTTCAATGCCAAATCCCCAATCTACCAGTTTTTCCTTTCTGTAATTACTGTCAGTGATCAGGGAGGGTGTGTAATCCCGGCGAAATCTAGCAAGAAAACTAGCTGATGCACCGGGTGATGGTACGGACCCAAATTGATTTGATCTCATCCAGAAAGGTACAGCGTTATTGGTGGTTCCAATGGCCTGGGTTTCTATTTCGGCCTTGATGTTCTTGAAGGTCTGGGCTTTTATTTGACTAGCAGAAATTAAAAGTAACAGGGTGATTGGTGGAATTTTAATGTGAATTGTTTTGATGAAATTCATAGCGGGATCGGATGAAGAAAAAATACTTAGCTTATCTTGAGAGCGTATGAATTTATATGAAAGTATCCCCAAATGTTATACTCATTTCTTTGACTACTTCTTTGATTTCCTGTTCTTGTTCTTTTGGGTAAATTAGTAGTGCGTTACCTTCATCAACAACTATGAAGTTATCAAGACCTCTGATGATCGCTAGTTTATCGCTGTTGATATGGATAATGCTGTTTTGAGTGTCTTTTATATTGAGTTGTTTGGCGGATAATACATTATTATCATCATTTCTAGGGGCGGATGCATATAATGAGGCCCATGTACCCAGATCTGACCACCCGAAATCCGCAGGAATAGTGAAGACATTCTTCGCTTGTTCCATGATTGCGTAATCAATAGAGATATTAGGTGATTTCGGGTAATTTTCGTCAATAAATGACTGTTCTTCTGGTGTATTGTATACTTCGTTACCGCTCTGGAATAAGTTGTATATGGGTTCAGCGTGTTCTTTTAATCCTTTAAGTATAGAGCTGACTTTCCAGATGAAAATGCCGGCGTTCCAAAGGTAATCTCCGGCTTTCAGAAACTCTTTTGCTTTGTCAAGCGATGGTTTCTCCGTAAACTGGATCACTTTGTGAAGCCCTTCTTTTTCTGCTGTTTCATATTTTATATAACCATATCCGGTATCTGGCCTGGTTGGTGATATGCCTAATGTGACTAAAGCTTCGTGTTTTTCTGTATAGTTTAATGCTTGTTTGATTTTTTCTATGAAAATATCCTCATGAAGTATAAAATGATCTGAGGGAGCAACGACTATATTTGCCTCAGGATTTATCGAATTAAGCTTAAATGAAGCATAGGCTATGCATGGGGCGGTATTATTGCGGCTGGGTTCGCAAATTAGTTGTGCTGAACTAATTCCTTTTAGCTGATCAATAATGATTTCGCTGTACTGACTGTTGGTTACAATATATATGTTTTCGGCTGGGAATAATTTCAAAAAACGATTATAAGTTAACTGTAGTAATGATTGTCCTATACCTAGGATATCAAGAAACTGTTTAGGGTATGCATTGCGGCTTTTGGGCCAGAATCTGCTGCCTACACCTCCGGCCATTATTAATGCAAAATTGTTGTTCTTCATAGTTGTTGATTGAGTGTGTTTGTTTTAAATACTTGTAAATCTTTATATTATGATTTATTGGCGTGTTTTATTTTTGTTTTGTACTTTGATTGTTTTTTTTCTGATAGAAATGAATGTGTAGATTTTTTTAGATGCTGCTGGTGTGCTTAATTTTAAAATTATCGAATTATTATGTTAAAACTATCATTGAATTCTTTAATTAATGATTTTTTAACCTTTAAATCATTTTGTTATTGCAAATGTATTTATTTTTATGTTATTATAATTATGTTTTTATATGGTTTTATGTTTAATAAATAGCTAATAATATTAAAGTATTATATTTAAATGAAAATTTAATGCAATGATAATGAAGAAAAGGGCTTAAGAGTGCTATATTTGTGCTTATAACATCTCTATTTATGATAAAATTAAAACCCTCATTGGTGATTTTGGCTGCTGGAATGGCGAGCAGATACGGTGGTAATAAGCAAATTGAGTCCTTTGGTCCTTCAGGTGAGACAATTATGGAGTATTCAATTTTTGATGCAATCAAAGCAGGCTTTGGTAAAGTGATTTTTATCATTCGTGAAGAATTTGCTGATCCTTTTAAAAAATCCATTGAGCCTAAGCTAATAGGTAAGATTGAGTTTGATTATGTATATCAATCTTTGGATAAGTTTAGTGGTGGAACAGAAATCTCTTCACATCGAATAAAACCATTTGGAACTCAGCATGCTTTATTATGTACAAAGGATGTGCTGGACTCTCCTTTTGCTGTAATTAATGCGGATGATTTTTATGGTTATGATGCTTTTTGTCAAGCTTATGATTTTCTGACAAAAGAATCGGAAGATGGAAAGTATGCTTGTGTTGGATATGAGCTTAGGAATACCTTGAGTGATCATGGTTCTGTGAGTCGTGGTGAAATTAATGTAAATGAGGAGGGTAATATCGTGGGTATTACGGAGCGTAAGGAAATTAGTAAAATCGATGGTAAAGCAATTGCTAAAGAAGGTGTGTCTGCAGTAGAGCTATCGCTTGATGCAAAAGTGAGTATGAATTTTTTTTGTTTCACCCCGGAATTTGTGAAATGGAGTGAAGCGGAGTATGTCAAGTTTCTGATTGCAAATGTAAATAATCTGAAAGCAGAGTTTCTGATTCCTGAGGTGGCCGATCAGCTGATTGCTGCGGGTAAGGGTGTGGTGAAAATGATTCCTACTCAGGCCAGGTGGTTTGGCGTGACCTTTAAGGAGGATGCGTTAATTGTGAAAGCGCAATTGCTGGAGTTAACTAACGCAGGTATTTATCCTGCTAATTTGTGGAGTTAATAATCAGGATAATCAACTATTAAATATATTGTGATGAAAAAAAGAATTTTAATTACTGGTGGCGCCGGGTTCATCGGTTCTCATGTAGTGCGTCGGTTTGTTAAGAGCTATCCTGATTATAAGATTGTGAATCTCGATAAGCTAACTTATGCGGGTAATCTTTTAAACTTGGTTGATGTAGAAGGGGAGGATAATTATGAATTTGTAAAAGGGGATATTGTAGATGCGGATTTTATTACTGAATTGTTTCATGTAAATCAATTTGATGCGGTAATTCATTTGGCTGCAGAATCTCACGTTGACCGGTCTATAGCGAGTCCAATGGAGTTTGTGATGACTAATGTTATTGGGACTGTGAATCTTTTAAATGCGGCAAAGGAATCTTGGAAAGGTGAATATAGCCAGAAACGCTTTTACCATGTTTCTACAGATGAGGTTTATGGTGCTCTTGGTGAGGTGGGTATGTTTACTGAAGCTACTGCTTATGATCCGCATAGTCCTTATTCTGCTTCTAAGGCAAGCTCTGATCATTTTGTGCGTGCTTATCATGATACTTACGGTTTGGACGTAGTGATCTCGAATTGTTCGAATAATTACGGGTCTCATCATTTTCCTGAGAAGCTGATTCCGTTAGCTATTAATAATATTAAGAATAATAAAGCGGTTCCTGTTTATGGTAAAGGTGAGAATGTGCGGGACTGGTTGTGGGTGGAAGATCATGCGCGTGCTATTGATGTGATTTTTCATCAGGCAAAGACAGGTGAGACTTACAATATTGGTGGGCATAATGAATGGAAAAATATTGATCTGATCAAGCTGCTTTGCAAAATTATGGATAATAAGCTGGGGCGTGAGGTAGGTTCTTCTGAACAATTGATTACTTATGTAACAGATCGTGCCGGACATGATCTGAGGTATGCAATTGATTCTTCTAAACTTCAGGAAAAGCTGGGTTGGGTGCCTAGTCTGCGGTTTGAAGAAGGGTTAGAGAAAACTGTGGAATGGTATTTGGAGAATGAGCAATGGCTCAATGATGTTACTTCTTCTAACTATCAGTCTTATTACGAAACTCAATATGCAGAAAGATAAATGAAAATATTAGTATTAGGTGCATCTGGTCAATTGGGCAGTTGTATTAAAAAAGTAGCTACTGAGACTAGTTTGAGCTCTATTTCTTTTCCTGATGAGCAGGTTGGAAATATCCTTGATTTTGAATCGCTTAAAAAACTTTTTAAGGCAGAACAGCCTGAATTTGTGATTAACTGTGCGGCTTATACGGCTGTTGATAAGGCGGAAGATGATATTTTGCTTTGCAGAAAAATAAATAAAGATGGGGCGGCTAATATCGCTTTGTTGTGTCACGAATTTGGTGCGGTGATGGTCCATGTCTCTACGGATTTTGTGTTTGCTGGTAGCGGTGTCGATTTGTTAAAGGAGACGGATGCCGCGGATCCGATAAATGTCTATGGGTTGACTAAGTTAGAAGGAGAAGTAGCTGTTGCGATAGCACTTCCTGCTCATTTTATTATTCGTACCAGTTGGCTCTATTCTGAATATGGGAATAATTTTGTGAAAACCATGTTGAAGTTAGGGGCGGAAAGAGAAGAGCTGAATATTATAGCTGACCAGATTGGTACACCTACTTATGCAATTGATCTGGCAAAGGCGATTCTGGCGATTATTGATTCTGGGAAAATGGCTTATGGCGTTTATCATTATAGTAATGAGGGGGTGACTTCGTGGTATGATTTTGCGAAGGGTATTTTTGATTTAAGTGATACAGAGGTTAGGTTGTTGCCGATTCCGACTTCTAAGTATCCAACCAGGGCTATCAGGCCAAAATTTTCTGTAATGGATAAAACTAAGATCAAAGAAACATTTGATCTGGAAATTCCATATTGGAGAGATAGTTTAAATGTTTGTATTGGTCAATTGGCTTTAGTGGGTAACGGTTAAAATTAACGTATGAAAGGAATAATTCTGGCAGGAGGAAGCGGGACGCGTTTGCATCCGCTGACCTTGGTGATGAGTAAACAAATGATGCCGGTTTATGATAAGCCGATGATATATTATCCATTATCTACCTTGATGCTTGCGGGTATTAGAGAGGTGTTGATTATTTCTACGCCTCATGATCTTCCAAATTTCGAAAAATTGCTGGGCGATGGAAGTCGTCTGGGTTGTAAATTCTCTTATGCGGCGCAGGCTGAACCAAATGGTTTAGCTCAGGCTTTTGTGATTGGAGCTGATTTTATTGGGAAAGATAAGGTGTCTCTGGTGTTGGGTGATAATATTTTTTACGGTGAAGGGATGTCTAAATTATTGCAGGCGAGTACGGATCCGGATGGTGGTGTGGTGTTTGCTTACCAGGTCTCTGATCCTGAGCGTTATGGAGTTGTTGAATTTGATGGTGATCATAAGGCTATCTCTATAGAGGAGAAGCCGGAAAAACCGAAATCTGATTATGCAGTTCCCGGATTGTATTTTTATGATAATAGTGTTGTTGAGATTGCGAAAAATATTAAGCCCTCTCCCCGTGGTGAATATGAAATTACAGATGTAAATAGGGTTTATCTTGATCAGGGTAAGCTGAAAGTTGGTGTGTTGAGTCGTGGGACTGCCTGGTTAGATACGGGTACGTTCAATTCTTTAATGCAGGCGGGTCAGTTTGTTCAAGTTATTGAAGAGCGTCAGGGGTTGAAAATAGGTGCAATCGAAGAGGTTGCTTACCGGATGGGCTTTATTAATGCAGATCAGCTTGCTGTTGTCGCAGCTCCGCTTGTTAAAAGTGGATATGGTCAATATTTACTTAAGTTAATCAAATAGCTCTATTTCCTGTTGAGCCTTTGCTCTTAAAAAAAATCCCCCGTGCACATTTGATGCACGGGGATTTTTTTTAGGAGTTTAATATTTTTCTAATGTTACTCTAATGCTCTATTAATGTTTTTATTCTTAAATGAAATGATAAATTTTCTTTTAAAACTTTAGGGAGTATTAGGCTTATTTTTTATAATTAAATATATAAATATTGATTAATTAATAATAATTTCACATTAAATATCTTTTTAAGTTAAATATTGCAATATATTTGATAATAATCTTTGCGGTTGACGCTTATTTGCTATATTCGTTTATCTATATTATAATCTACCTATGCAAACACGCTATTTATATCTTCTGAGGTATGTTTTACCGATCACCGACTTGTTAATGCTGAACTTGATTTACTTCGCTGCATTTAACATTAGCATTTTTTTAGGAAAATTTGTTTCTTATGAGTTGCTTCATCACTATGTTGTTATTTGTAATTTGATCTGGGTATTTAATGCCTTATTATTTGGTATGTATACGGAGCATGGAGCTCGTCGTTTGGAGCGTATTTACAGAAGTACTTTCAGAAGTATTCTAATGCATTGTGGGCTGTTCTCTGTTTACCTGTTACTGGAGAAAAATATAGAATTTTCAAAAACATTCATTGTGATTTTCTACTTCCTGCTCTCTGTTTCTTTCCTGCTAAACCGTTTTGTTGGCACAGTTATTCAATTTTTGCTGATCAATAAATTTCATGTCACTAAAAAGGTAGCGGTAATGGGAGGAAATCCTACCGGTGACCGCTTAGCCAGTTATCTGACTCAGCAAAATAATGTAGATTTTTATGGAATTATAGCTAAGTGTGATGAGGATTTTTATAGCGATAAAACTGGTTTGATTTCAGAGTATGCAATTGCTGAAATGAAAGCAGCAGCAGCTGGCGGTGTCAAAGACTTATATGTGTCTGTCGCACCAGAAAGAATGCCTATGATGCATACTCTGGTTCGTGAGGCGGACAAGCAATGTCTGCGTTTAAAATTCATTCCGGATATTGCGGGGTCTTTAGACGCGCCTTATACAATGAGTTATATGGGCGATGAATTCCCAATTATAACCCTACGCAATGAACCTTTAGAATTGATGGGTAATCGTTTTAAGAAGCGAACATTTGATATCATATTCAGTGGGCTGGTAATCATATTTATTCTAAGCTGGTTGTATCCGATTATCGCACTGCTGATTAAACTGCAAAGTAAAGGACCTGTTTTGTTTAAGCAACTTCGAAGCGGTAGAAATGATGAGCCTTTCTGGTGTTTGAAATTCAGAAGTATGCGTATGAATAACAGTAGTGATAAAAAACAGGCCACTAAAAACGATGACCGCATCACACCAATTGGTAAATTTCTGAGGAAGACCAGTTTGGATGAATTGCCTCAGTTTTTTAATGTGTTTGCCGGAAGCATGACTGTTGTTGGGCCAAGACCACACATGCTGAGTCATACTGAGCAATACAGAGCTATTATCAGTGAGTTTATGGTAAGACATTTTATGAAGCCAGGAATAACGGGATGGGCACAGGTGAATGGTTTTCGTGGCGAAACTAAGGAAGCTGGCTCTATGGAAAAACGTGTTAAGCACGATATCTGGTATTTGGAAAACTGGACAGCTATGCTGGATGTGAAGATTTTGTTTATGACAATTATCAATGTACTTCATGGAGAAGATAACGCTTACTAAGCTGATGTAAATATTTTATCTAGCCCCTTAGCCGACCGGATTTATGCGATATACTTATAGAGTCCTGCTGCTGTTTTTACTAATCGCTCAATTCCAGTTCTCATTTGCACAGATCAAAAGGACCATTCTGGGAAATATAACTGATAGTAAAACTGGAGAAACATTAATTGGTGCCAGTGTTAAGATAACCGTTGGGACATCTGCTGTAGCTATGACCAATAGCTACGGCTTTTACACTATCGGTGCAATTGAAGGAACACATGATATTTCGGTAAGTTTTATTGGCTACAAAACGATCACTCAGCGTTTAATTTTATCAAAAGATACCCGCCTTAATTTTATGCTGGAACCAGGGAATCAATTAGATGAAGTGGTGATATCTGGAACGAAAAACAATGAGAATGTGAGCAGCCCGCAAATGGGACTGCAAAAAATTAATATCGGTGAGCTGAACAACCTTCCTATGCTGCTGGGAGAACGCGATGTGATGAGAGCTCTGCAATTGCTGCCAGGGATCAAGCAGGCAGGAGAGGGGAATGGTGGTTTTTATGTTAGAGGGGGTGCAACTGATCAGAATCTGATTTTGCTTGATGAAGCATCTGTTTACAACGCTTCACATTTACTGGGTTTTTTTTCGACCTTTAATTCTGATGCGATTAAAGATGTAACCGTTTATAAAGAAGGAATGCCAGCACAATATGGTGGAAGACTTGCCTCTGTACTGGATATTAAGATGAATGACGGGAACCGGAAAAAAAATACAGTTGAAGGGGGAATTGGTTTGATTTCTTCCAGACTGAAAGTAGAAGGACCAATTGTGAAAGACAAAGGTTCATTTATGATTAGTGGTAGAAGAACTTATCTGGATGCATTTTTTAAGTTGTCTCCTAATTCATCCATCAATAGAAATGCGCTTTATTTTTACGACCTGAATGCCAAGGCAAATTATCAGTTGAATGATAAAAACACTCTTTTTCTATCTGGTTACTTTGGAAGGGATAAATTGAATCTGGTTAAGATCTTTGGATTTGATTGGGGAAACGGAACCGTTACTTTGCGATGGAACCATTTATATAGCAGTCGTTTGTTCTCTAACACCTCTCTGATTTATAGTCACTATAGTTATGTCATTCAGAATTTCATGGATGATTCCAATTTTGAAGTCAATTCTTTTATCAGAGACTTTAATTTAAAACAGGATTTCGAATTTAGCATCAGCAATAAACACCGGCTTAAATTTGGTCTGAATGCTATTCACCATACTATTGCTCCGGGGAAGATGACTGCAACCGGGTCATCAAGCGTGAACCAGGTTTCTTATGAAAACCGTAAAGGATTAGAGCTTGCTGCTTATGCGATGGATGAATGGTCAGCCAGTGAAAAACTCAAGTTTGTTTATGGGCTTAGACTGAGTAGTTTCTCTTTATTGGGTCCTGGTTATTTTAAAACCTATGATGCCGAAGGTAATATCACACAGATTAAGCCTTACGGTGCGGGAGCGTTTGTGAAAAATTATCTAAACCTGGAACCCCGGTTTTCAGCGAGTTACAGATTGAGTCCTTTTAGTTCTTTCAAAGCGGCATATACCAGGAATACTCAGAATATTCATCTGATATCTAACTCTACTTCCACCTCTCCAACGGATTTATACATTATGAATAGCAATAACGTTAAGCCAGAAATAGCTGATCAGGTATCGACAGGGTACTTTAGGAACTTTGATGATAATAAATTCGAATTTTCCGCGGAGATCTACTATAAATGGATGCAAAATCAGATTGAATATCGCAATGGTACAGATCTGCGAGAAAAAGATAATGTCGAGGCCGATTTGCTTTATGGAGATGGGAGGGCATACGGCATTGAGCTGTTTCTGAAAAAGAAATTTGGCAAATTTCATGGCTGGATTGGTTATACCTATTCCAGAACGGAACGCCAGGTTGATGGGCTTAATGAAGGTAAATGGTTCTATGCTAAACAAGACAGGACACACGACATTTCTTTAGTTGGCATTTATAAACCTGGTCCCCGGTGGGCATTTTCTGCTGTTTTTGTTTACAATACCGGAAATGCGGTAACTTATCCAAGTGGTAAATATCAGGTTAATGGCAGGACCGCTTTTTATTACACAAATAAAAATACTTATCGCACTCCGGCTTATCATCGTCTGGATGTTTCTGCTACGCTGGAAGGAAAGCCTGGAAAGAAATTTCAGTCCAGCTGGTCTTTTGGAATTTACAATTTATATAACCGCCAGAATGCATTTGCTATTAATTTTAAGGATGCCCCGAATGATGCGACTAAAACTCAGGTAGTCAGAACAACCTTATTTGGGATTATTCCTTCAGCAACCTGGAACTTTAAATTCTAGTATCATGAGTGATTCAACAAAAAACAAGAATATTAAGCTGGGTGCAGGATTGTTAACGGGATTTCTATCCCTAACTTTATTGAGTACCTGTGAAAAGGCGATCGACTTGAAGCTGGATAACGTTACTCCTGTGATTGTGATTGAAGGTGGAATAAACGACTTGAACGAAAGCCAGATAGTCAGAATTTCCAAAACCTATGATTTTAAAGAGGCCAACAGGTTTAATGGGGTCAGTGGTGCTAAAGTCGTACTAACTACAGCGGATGGTTTGGTGGTAAATTACGTAGAGAGTTCGCCAGGGATATACAAGAGTCCCAAATTGAAAGGAAAACCTGGAACAATTTATACGCTGACTGTAAATGCAGGAGGTGAAACCTATACGGCAACTTCAACTATGCCGCAAAAGGTTATCCTGAATTTACTGACTTTTAAAAATTTCACCCTTTTAGGGAAAACCCGGGAATATGTGGCTGTGATTTATGATGATCCTCCAGGTGTACCAAATCAATATCATTCTATCATCAGGTATAAAGGCAAAGTCGTATTTGATGTCGCTACTGACGATCGTTTTAATGACGGTAATAAAGTTAATGATCTGCTCTTTTATGAATTGGATAAAATGAATCCCGGAGACACCATTGCAGTGGAATTTCAATGTGTAGACAAAGCGGTATATAAATACTTTTTTAGTATGGGTCAAAACTTAAGTGAAACACAGCCGGTTTCACCGGCAAATCCACCTTCCAATTTTAATAACAAAGCTTTAGGTGTGTTTAGTGCTTATACTTCCAGCTCCAGGAAAGCGCTGGTTAAGTAAATACAACAAGCAGAATCCTGTGATTGAGGGCTCTGCTTGTTGTTGTTTATTATTGTGCGGCAAGGCTACCTCTGGAAACAACCACCTGGTTAATAGCTGAAAGAAGGGAATTAGCTCCGGTAGCATCTTGTGATAATTCCCATATCATGATGCCGCCACCCTGATCGAAGCCAAGATTGGTTTTCTTTTTAATCGTAGGGATTCCATTGTATCCTATTCCTGAAAATGAATCAGAATTTGGACTTCCACCTCTTGATAAGATAGTTTTATAATCAACATATTCATTCGAAGATCTGCCATAGAATGGTACACCTAAATTAGCTTTATTAGCTGGAAGCCCTCTTCCTTTCCAGTAATTTAAAGATTTAACGGCTAAATCATAAGTGGAATGGTTAGCCCCTTCATCATCATAAGCCATAATGTTTAAAAAGTCCACATAGCCAAATACGCTGTTTTGAACTCCGGGACCATCATAAGAAACCACTGCTGCGGTCAATAGTTTTCCTTTATTATGCATAGCGGTACTTAACTGCTGCATTAATAAAGCGTAGTTGTTGCCTGAGGTCCCGCTGTCTGGGTATTCCCAGTCAATATCAATTCCGTCCAGGTTATATTGATTAACCAGGTTGACAACATTGTTTGTGAAAGTTGTGCGTCCTGATGCGCTTTTGGCAAATGATTCAAATGCGCTGTCATCGCCATCGTTCCAGCCACCTACGGAAACTAATACCTTTACGTTATTGGCATGCGCAGCAGTAACCAGGCTTTTAAGCTTAGCAGGGTTTTCCAGTGACTGAAAGCCGCCAGAAGCTGTAGGTAGGATAAAAGCATAATTGACATGCGTTAGTTTACTAAACTGAACCTGGTTGACTTCTCCTGCCCAGGAAGGCAGGTAGCCTATAACTTTAAAGTTCGTCGTAGCAATGGCGTTAACGTCAGTTTTGTTTGAATTTGTTTCTGTGTCAGGAACTGCATAATCTGCTCCCTGTTTTTTACATGAGGCCATACACAAAAGTAACAATGCAGGGAGGAGAATTAGATTTAATCTTTGTTTTGTTTTCATGATAGTTGGTTTATGTTGTAGATTTCGCATAAAACTAACATCATAAATTGTATAAAACAAAATATTATTTAATTAAAATTAAAACATTAAAACTGAAAGATAATTATTGATACGCTTGAAATACAAGCAATTTTTCTTGATTTATCTATCTTTTTGATCGATAAACTGCTATTTCTTTACTTAGTGGTATAAAACAATAATTCGCAATAAAATCAATAAAATTGTAATGATTTTAACTCAGGGAAAATGTGTGGATTGCTGATCAATGGATACTTTGAGTAAAGTGGGGATGGAGAAATCATCTGAAAAGGCACTTTTTGCACTTACGCAGATTAAAAATGATAGGAAGACCGTTGATTAGGTAAAACTAAAATTTACCATCAATAATATAACTGATAATGTACAGCTGTTTTGTAAATGGTTTACTCCTTTTGAGTCTTTAATGAGTAAATACCTGGATGTTAAGGAGGTAAATGGTTAAAGATAGCGTCGTTTTCGTTTACACTAAATCATAAAACTTTATATTCGTGTCTTTTTTATTTTACTTGAAATTAAGGGGCTGTTTAAATAAATCATTATCTTCCCGTAAAATATTCATAAGTCAGCTACAATCAGTCTTATGAGATTATGTCCTGATCACAATTAATTCTATTGATATGTATAAGAGATTCCTCGTTTTATGTTTAGGCATTCTGCTGACTTTTGGAGCAGTAAATGAATTGTTCGCTGCCGTAAATTTTCGATCTGTTAAAATACTGCAAGTTGTTGCAGCGAAAGATTTAATAGGTAGATGGGATATTACTATGGACGAAAATGGAAAATCGGTACCTTCCTGGCTGGAAGTTAAACTTTCTGGTAATAAAACGCTGACAGGGTATTTTGTCGGTGTATCTGGAAGCGCCCGGCCAATAGCAAAAGTGAATTTTAATGAGGGTAAATTTAGTTTTACCATTCCACCACAGTGGGAATCCGGAGACCAGGATTTTGTAATAGAAGGTGAATTGACCGGACCCGAGATTCAAGGAACCCTTGTAACTAGTGAAGGGAAAAAATATGCTTGGAAAGGCGTGAGAGCTCCTTATTTGAAGAGAAGTGTTGCGGTAACCTGGGGTAAAGCAGTTGAATTATTTAATGGAAAAGATCTGGCTGGTTGGAAAGCTTTAGGTAAAAACCAGTGGTTGGTGAAAAATGGTGTTTTGACTAGTCCACATTCTGGTGCCAATTTAATTTCTGATCAAAAATTTACGGATTTCAAACTACATGTTGAATTTAAATATCAAAAAGGAAGTAATAGCGGTGTTTATTTAAGAGGTCGTTATGAAGTACAGATTGAAGACAGCCCAAAAGAGGCACACCCTTCAAGTGTACTCTTTAGCGGTATTTACGGATTCTTAACTCCCAGTGAAATTGCTGCTTTAGGGCCTGACCAGTGGCAGACCTATGATATTACGCTGGTTGGACGAATGGTTACTGTTGTTGCAAACGGTAAAACGGTAATCAGTAACCAGGAGATTCCAGGGATTACAGGTGGTGCGCTCAATAGTAACGAAGGGGAGTCTGGGCCAATTTATATCCAGGGAGACCATGGACCAATTGAATTTAGAAAAATTGTAATCACGCCAATTAAATAAAGCTGATTAAACCATTTTTAAGAGTTTCTTGTAATCAGAAGGGGTAACCTTCATGATCTTTTTGAAAATTTTGGAGAAATGATGCCGATCAGAAAAGCCACATTCATAAGATATTTCATCGATTGACTTATTGCTGTGGTGTATAAAGTGACAGGTAGCCTCAACTCTTAATTTTAAAATATATTGCTGTGTTGTTATCTTGGTACTTATTTTAAAAAGCCGGGCAAAAGAATTGATTGCCATATTAGCCGCATTGGCAAGTTGTTCATTTGTTATTTTTCTTTTGAAATTTCCTTCGATAAATTTGATCGATTTTAAAATTCTGTGATCAATATTCTCCGATCGCCAAATCTCATCCGGCAAATTCAGCAAACAAGCCGCTATTAATTGTTTAGCACGCAAACATTCTTTCAGGCTTGTAATAGTATCTGTTATGCATGCTTTTTTGATTTCTGCTAACAATTGTTTTGTCGTTTTGTCCAAGGCAATTTCCAAGACACTATTGTTGACAAAATCCAAAGGATAACCTAAGGAAAAGTGTATGAAAAAATGATCCACTTTCTCTTTTGATTCCAGCATCTTAAGCTGATCAGTTTCAGTAAACTTTCTGCCAACGATAGATTCGTCCTCCTGATTGAAGTTCCTTTTTAATTGTGATGAAAACGAGGTGTTAGGAGATATGATCAACATGTTCTCTTTGTCCAGTGAAATAATACTGTCCTTGAATTTAATGGTAGATCCGGCTAGAGAATTGTGATAAATCCTCCAAAATGGCACTTTTAGGTCGTTACATTCCCATTCTTCCAGAATCCAATAGCGGCAGCAAAATAGCTTTATACTAAGTTCTTTGAAGTTTTGATGTGCGCTGGATGGATCTATTTTTATCTCCTCACTTATCTTCCTTCTCATTCAATGTTTGTTTTGTACATAATTTTGAGCAATTCATACAACAGGATTGGAAATAAGTTTCCCAACTTTAGAAACCGAATATAAACAAAATTAAAATTTAAGATAAGAAGAGGTTTCTTGAATAGCCTATATGAAAAATTTTTTTCTGAACTTTTTCAATAGATCAGTGGCTGTGAAGGAAGCAATCAAGATTAAATTTAGAGCTTATGAAACCACAACTACTTAAAATTTCAAAAAGTCCTGCTCAATCTTTTAGTGTACGTCATGATTTGAAACCAGGTATGAATAATAAATTTCATTATCATCCTGAGGCCGAACTGATACACTTTGTCAAAGGAAAAGGCACTCAGTTTATTGGAGATAGCATCAGTGAGTTCCAATCTGGTGATTTGATCCTTGTAGGTGCAAATTTGCCGCATTACTGGCGGTTTGATGAAGACTTTACGGCTATAAATCCAGACAGCTGTGCTGATTTTAAAGTAGTGCATTTCTCAGAGAAATTTCTAGGAGAATACTTTTTAAACTTGCCTGAAAATAAGTTGATCAGAGAGATCCTGGATAAAGCTAAACGTGGAATCAGAATAGAAGGGAAGAATAAGGATAATGTTGCAGAAATGCTGAACTATATGCTTAAAACAGAGGGTACTGATCGAATTATTTATATGATACAGGCTTTGCTGGAGATTGCTAAGTGTGATAAATTAGAATTTCTGTCGTCCATAGGATATGCGCCGGTTCAGGAAGAATTGAATAATGACAGGATTAAGGATGTTTATGATTATACATTTGCCAATTTCAGGAATAAAATTGATCTTAAAGAAATAGCTGATGTTGCGCGGATCAGTCCTAATTCTTTTTGCAGATATTTTAAATCATTCACTCAAAAGACGTATTCACAGTTTTTAACTGAAATTAAAGTTGGCCAGGCTTGTAAATTGCTAATTGATAACAGGCTTAATATTAAGCAGATTTGTTATGAAAGCGGGTTCAACAACTTTACTAGTTTCCATAAATGTTTTAAGGGAATTACTGGAAAAAGCCCGTTAAGTTATCAAAGAGAGTTTATGGCTTGTTAAAACTTCTTGCCAAAAAAGCTGAATCATATGCTAAACCTACAGAGATAATCAAGCGTTTTTATGACTTACTTGCTGTTATAACTATGTGTATAACAATGAAGCGCTTTTTTATACAACTGCTTGCAAAAGCAGTATCCCGTGGAGGAAACCTTTTATTGAATATTGGACCCAAAGGCGATGGAATTTTTGATTCAAGAGAAGAGGCAATTTTGGCTGGTATCACCTCCTGGACAAAAAAGAACGGAGAAAGTATTTATCATGCATCCAAAACTATGTTGTCCTTACAAAGCTGGGGTGTTACTACTTTGGGTAAAGATAAACTCTATTTACATGTTTTTAACTGGCTTTCAAATGGCCGTTTATATTTGGGTGAATTACTGAATAAAACAGGAGATCACTATTCACAAAAAATACATCCGGGACATCTGGTAATCCGACAATACAAGAGGTTGAATTAATAAAGCTGGATTCTGGAATACACAACCTGTTATTGAAGCCTGTGGCAATTTCCGGATCTGATTTAATGAAATTGCTGGAGATTCAATTGAGACCTGCAAATTAACTTATAGTGCCTAACCGAATATAATTATGAAAAAAATCTATTCTTTATTATTTATCCTGTTGGCATGTAGCCAGCTTGTTTCTGCTCAGGCTAAGCGGGAGTCAAAAGACGAGCGAATGAAATGGTGGCGTGAAGCCCGTTTTGGTATGTTTATTCACTGGGGAGTATATGCGCAGTGGGCAGGAGTTTATCATGGACATGAACAGGGAAGAGGAGGAGCAGAATGGATTATGAATCGTTCTAAGATCCCTGTAGATGAATATCAGGCGAAAGCCAAAGAATTTAATCCACAAAGTTATGATCCTGATCAATGGGTGAAAATGGCTAAAGATGCAGGAATGAAATACATTGTTATTACTGCTAAACACCATGATGGATTTGCACTTTTCAAATCTGAAGCCAGTAAATGGAATATTGCCGATGCAACTCCTTATGGTAAAGACTTATTAAAGCCATTGGCATCTGCTTGTAAGAAATATGGTGTGAAGCTAGGGTTTTACTATTCCCATGCTCAGGATTGGAATAATCCAGGTGGTGCAGCAGCAAGAAAGCTGATGAAAGAGGGCTGGGCTAATCCCGATTCGACTCAAATTGATGCTTATACATTGGCTCATAATGGACACTGGGATCCTGCACAGGAAGCAGCCACATTTGATCAGTATATAGACCAGGTTTCTGTTCCCCAGGTTAAAGAATTACTAACAAACTATGGCGATATTGCTGTTTTGTGGTGGGATACGCCAACTAATATGACTGATCAGGCTGCTTCGAAATTGCAGGAATTATTAAAATTACAGCCAAATATTATCACAAATGACCGTTTAAAAAGACCTAATTTTCCTGGTGATACTAAAACACCAGAACAGAAAATTCCGGGTAGAAAAGAGCTGGATGGTAAAGATTGGGAAACCTGCATGACCATGAACGGGACGTGGGGTTACAGAACAAAGGATACGAACTGGAAAAGTACAGCGGTATTGATTCAAAACTTAGTTGATATTGCATCTAAAGGAGGAAATTACTTGCTTAATGTTGGGCCTAAACCTGATGGTACTTTTCCTCAGGAAAGTATTCAAAGATTGGATGAAATAGGCAAATGGATGAAAATTAATAGTGAGGCTATTTATGCGACAAAAGCAAATCCTTTAGCAGATATAGAGTGGGGCAGAATTACGGCTAAGGAAACTGGTGAGGAAACTATTTTATATCTTACTGTTCTGAACTGGCCGAAAGATGGTAAAATAGAGATTCCGGGATTGAATAATAAAATAAAATCGGCAACTTTATTAGCAGATGGTCAACCGCTAACTTTCAATAAATCTATCATTACTGTTCCTGTTTCAGCACCCGATTCGATTGCGTCGGTTATTAAAGTTAAAATTAAAGGAAAGATCATTGCGAAGGAGCTTAAAGGTGAACAGATGAAATCCGGAGCTCTCGATTAAAAGAAAATGTAAAATACAGAGCCATCATGTGTAGTAGAATAATTAAAAAGGAGTGTCTGATTAGTACAATTGTAATTTTAGTAACTGCGCAGGTCTCCTTCTGTCAATCCGGCAATATATATCACCAGGGATGGGTAGACTTTAATAAAAATGGGGAAATGGATGTTTTTGAAGATCCATCCAAACCCGTTGAGCTTAGAGTAAATGATTTGCTGAGTCAAATGACTTTGAATGAGAAAACTTGCCAGACAGCTACTTTATATGGCTATGGGCGTGTGTTAAAAGATGAAATGCCAACTGAAGGATGGAAAAAGGAGATCTGGAAGGATGGTATTGCCAATATTGACGAAGAGTTGAATAGTCTGGTAAATAATAAAAAAGCAAAGACTAGTTATTCTTTTCCGTTTAGCAAGCATGCGAATGCCATTAATACTGTCCAAAAATGGTTTGTGGAAGAAACCAGGTTAGGAATACCCGTAGATTTTACAAATGAAGCAATTCATGGTCTTTGTCATGATCGGGCAACCCCGCTTCCTGCACCCATCAATATCGGCTGTACCTGGAACAAGAATTTAGTTTACCAGGCAGGCAGTATTGTTGGTCGTGAAGCCAGGGCATTAGGTTATACCAATGTATACGCGCCTATTTTAGATGTCGCGCGTGACCAGCGATGGGGCAGGGTTGTGGAATGTTATGCTGAAGATCCTTTTCTGATTGCGGAATTAGGTAAGCAAATGACATTGGGAATACAAGATCATGGGGCTGCTGCTACTTTAAAACACTATGCCGTTTATAGTGTGCCAAAAGGTGGCAGAGATGGAAATGCAAGAACCGATCCCCATGTTGCTCCACGGGAAATGCATCAGTTATTTTTATATCCTTTTAGGAGAGTGATACAAGAAGCTCACCCTATGGGAGTTATGAGTAGTTACAATGATTGGGATGGCGTTCCTGTAACAGGCAGCCATTACTTTTTAACGGAGTTGCTTAGAAAACAGTTTGGATTTAACGGTTATGTTGTTTCTGACAGTGAAGCTCTTGAGTTTATTTACAGTAAACACCATGTTGCAGGAGATTTAAAAGGAGCGGTAAAACAAGCTATAGAAGCAGGGTTGAATGTGTACACCAATTTCAATACACCAGAAAAGTATATACTTCCATTGCGCGAACTAGTTAAAGAAGGTTCGGTATCTATGGAAACATTAGATCAGCGCGTTGCTGATGTCCTTCGTGTGAAGTTTAAGCTTGGGTTGTTTGATGAGCCTTATGTTAAAGATCCATCTGCTGCTGATCGGCTTGTACATACCAAAGTCGATGAGGAATTTGCTATACAGCTTAACAGAGAGTCACTGGTTTTGCTTAAGAATGAGAAAGATCTGTTGCCATTAGCTAAAAATAAGCTGAAAAATATTCTGGTTACCGGCCCGCTGGCTGCTGAGGTAAATTATGCGACAAGCAGGTATGGACCTTCAAATAACCAGGTTATCAGTATGTTAGAAGGAATTCAAGCTTATGTCGGAGCTAATAAAGTTAAATATGTGAAAGGAAGTGAGGTGATAGACGCAAACTGGCCTGAAAGCGAAATTATTCCTACTCTATTAACTAAAGATGAACAAGTATCCATAGATCAGGCTGTTACCGCAGCTAAAGATGCAGATGTGATTATTGCCGTAGTTGGAGAGACTGATGCCCAGGTTGGAGAAAGTAAATCCAGAACGGGCTTGGGATTGCCTGGTAGGCAGCTTCAGTTACTTCAGGCGCTTTATGCGACCGGAAAGCCGATAGTGATGGTGATGGTGAATGGAAGACCATTGACTATCAATTGGGAAAACAGATATTTATCAGCTATACTTCAGGCAGGTTTTCCGGGGCCATCTGCGGGTAAAGTTGTTGCAGAGACCTTGTTTGGTGAATATAATCCGGGAGGGAAGTTAACAATGACATTTCCGAAGTCAATTGGTCAGATCGAGTTTAACTTTCCATTTAAACCTGCTTCCCAGGCAGGAGAGGGTAAAAAAGATGATCCCAATGGTTATGGTAAAACCAGTGTCTTAGGTGCACTGTATCCTTTTGGTTATGGATTAAGTTATACCACTTTTGAATTCGCAGATCTGGAAGTTTCGCCAGATCAATTACCTACACAGGGCAATATTCATGTTTCTGTTAAAGTGAGAAACACAGGAAAGCGCAAAGGAGATGAGGTGGTACAGTTATATTTAAAAGATGAAGTAAGCAGTGTAACCACTTATGAATCCGTTTTAAGAGGATTTGACCGGGTTTCACTTCAGCCCGGAGAAACTAAAACAGTCAATTTTATTCTTCATAAGGATGATCTGGCCTTATTGGATCAAAATATGAAGTGGACCGTTGAACCCGGTAAATTCCAGGTAATGATTGGGAATTCATCCGAAGATATCAAATTGAAAAAAGAATTTACAATTACCGGTTTATAATAGCTTAGTCAGATATTCTCTACTGGCCAAGCTATATTTGAATTAATATCCTTGGTTTTGTTTAAAACCTGTATTGTTCAGGCTTCTTGCAATCTCAATTTCTGCTTGTTGAACA
Organism: Pedobacter sp. PAMC26386; assembly: GCA_014302835.1. Classification (GTDB taxonomy): domain Bacteria; phylum Bacteroidota; class Bacteroidia; order Sphingobacteriales; family Sphingobacteriaceae; genus Pedobacter. The sequence continues at coordinate 2,219,128 of CP060294.1, read as the reverse complement.
GGTCATATGGTATCTCTTGCCGGAAATGTTCTAAAGGCATTATTTGGATCTTTAATGGTAGGGATCAATGAACGGTCTGTACACCATCTTTTAAGATCGAAGAAGCGTTGCCTTTCCAGTGCAAATTCAATACGTCTTTCATGGCGAATACGATTACGCGTCTTAGCGCTTTAAAGTCTGGCAGGTAAAAATGGCATATTCTATTAATAAGGAGACAGAATCTTTTTATTCATAACAGGAGAGTCCTTAGTAATATAAGTGTTGGAATTCATATTGAATCGGAATCAATTTATACGGGGATAGTCTTGGTTTTATTGTAATAATAGATTGAGGTAGCAATGATGGCGGAAATCGCACCTCCAAATACAAGATATCCGATGCGACTTAATAGATAACTCCCCTTTAGAAAAAAAGAAATGGACATGCCAGAATCGATTTTGATAGTCTGCAAAAAAAAGATCAGCATGCTTAACATGAACTGTAAAAGATAGACAGGCCAGTTAAATAAGATTGCACTTTTAAAGATCTCACTTCTAAGTAAAGGAGGGTTTATTCTTTTTAGATAAAAGATACAGCATATAGTCAGCATACACCAGAATATTACCCCCTGAACCATATAAAACGTTGACAAAGATTCTTTTCCACTGAGCTTTAGCAGCTCTGATCTTATCAGGAGGTTAATTAAACTCGAGCATATAGTCGTAAATGCCAAGAGAATAAGTGTAGTTTTGAAAATATAGATTGTTTTAAGGCTATTTCCTTTCGCTAATTTCGACCGGTATTGAAGCAATAAAATAGAGGTTAGTACAGCTAAGATAAAATAAAGCGAAAACCACTCTGATGGTCCTAATGAGTTAGAATTTATACAGAAAATGTACGCTATAAAAGACAGTCCGGTGCATATCCAAGAAATTATCTCAAGTGAAGACTTTTTTGCGAAGAAAAGAATTACTGCGAGAAGTATTCCCAGCAATGGGGTTGCAGCAGCAGCTAAGCCTAATATCACTAATATAAGATAATCTCCGGATAGATACATATTTTGGTAGGTTAATTTATGGATTACAATCTATTAATTAAATCTGGGATAATTGTTGTGCGTAACAATTATCCCCAAACGGCAGAGCCATTATTAGCTTCTCCATTTTTGGAAGATCACCTTTAAATTATGGTTCTAAAATCTGATTAACTTTTTGTCGCCTTTACTGAAAACTGTTGACGTAAATTCGAAAACCCAGTACTGCAAAAGTTATTAACAGTACACCATGCCTGCTCAGAATCTAATCTAACTTGCTGATAGTTATTAGTTTTTTGCTACCCACTTCCAGTGGTTAATAACCTCATAAAGTTGTTAACACCTCATTAGTTAACAACACCTGTTGGTAACCTGTACTTATCCACATTCTGGTCAAAAAAAAAGACCTAAACAGTTGCTTTTTAGTTCCTTACTACTGGGTATAAGTTTATGTTTTTTTGTTGGTAATTTTCTAGATCTTCGCAATCCCAAAAAGGAAGGAAGCTTTTTTTAGGGTCAATAACATCACCAATAACAATAAAAAAACTATGCAGAATACTTGTACAACAGTGTGGAATAACTCACTTCAGACTATTAAGGCTAACATCCCGAATCAAAGTTATAAGACTTGGTTTGAACCGATTTCAGCACTAAAATTAGAAGGTAACGTCTTAACTGTACAAGTACCGAGTTTATTCTTTTATGAATGGCTGGAAGAACATTATGTAGGCCTTTTACGCAAAACTGTAAAGCAGGAATTAGGCGACGAAGGACGTTTAGAATACAACATTGTTGTAGACAATAAACCTTCAAAAAGCAATACTCCCTATATCGCTGCAAGTAACCCGACAAACAACCATACCATTGCATCAAAATCACAATCGATGCCTACGCCAGCACCGATAAGTAAGGACCTTAGAAATCCATTTGTGATTCCAGGTTTGAAAAAACTGAATGTTGATCCACAGCTTAACTCTAATTATACATTAGAAAATTACATTGAAGGAGATTGTAATCGTTTAGCGCGCTCTGCGGGCTTCGCCGTTGCAGCGAAACCTGGGGCAACATCATTCAATCCACTAATGATTTATGGTGCAGTAGGACTAGGTAAAACGCATTTGGCTCAGGCAATCGGAAATGAAATCAAACGCACGTATCCAGATAAACTAGTGATCTTTGTATCCTGCGAAAAATTCTGTCAGCAGTTTGTTGAATCATTGAAAAATAATACAATTAATGATTTCGTGAACTTCTACCAGGCAATGGATGTAATCATCATGGATGATATCCATAACTTTGCTGGAAAAGAGAAAACGCAGGATATTTTCTTCCATATTTTTAACCATTTACACCAGTCTGGTAAACAAATCATCATTACTTCAGATAAAGCACCAAAAGACTTGTCTGGTTTAGAAGAACGTTTGCTTAGCCGTTTCAAATGGGGCTTATCTGCCGATCTTCAAATCCCTGATTTAGAAACCAGGATTGCGATTCTTAGAAAGAAAATGGCTTCAGATGATATCGATTTACCAGCTGAGATAGTGGAATATGTTGCACATAACATTGATAATAATGTTCGTGAATTAGAAGGTGCAATGGTCTCTTTGCTGGCGCAGGCAACCTTAAATAAAAAAGAGATTGATTTGGCTCTTGCTAAATCAATGCTAAAGAACTTTATCAAGAATACTTCCAAAGAAATCTCCATGGAATATATTCAGAAGTTAGTTTGTGAATATTTTGAAGTTGCAGTTGATCTTGTTAAATCGCCCACACGTAAACGTGAGGTAGTACAAGCCAGACAAATCTCCATGTATCTGTCTAAAAGTCTGACTAAGTCTTCATTGAAGAGTATTGGCGCATTTTATGGTGGCAGAGATCACTCTACGGTAATCTATGCGTGTCAAACAGTCGAAGATTTGATTGACAGTGATAAAAAGTTCAAAGGATATGTAAACGATATCCAGAAGAAATTAAAGATGAGTTAATTCAATCCAATAAAGCTTTACAATGAATTTAAATGCCAACACTATAATAATCTCATTGATTGTTATACTTGCGATCCCTTACCTAGTGAGTGTGATCAGAAAAGTAGAGAACCACAGTATCCCTTTTATCAAAGCGCTGAACCCATTCTATTCAAATGAAATGAATATAGCAGCCCAATTGAAATCAAGTTTATCTCCTATAGTTAAAGAAATGGAATCTCAAGAGATGGCAAAGTTTATTAAACTCTGGACAGCAAAATTTGAAGATGGCAGTTTCTCAGCACAAGATGTAATCCTGCTGAATAAGAAAATTACAGAAGGCAGAGAAGATCAGGTTAATGGAATTCTGGCTCTGCATCCTGAAGCGAGACTCCAGTTTGAAGAGCTCAATGAGCATTTGAAAAATGAAGCTTCTCCAGTTGAGCAGGAAGCAGAAGTTTTGGCATAAAATAGAAATTTTTTATTCATCATAGCATCTGTTTATGATAAACAAAGCTGAATCATGTACATGACTCAGCTTTGTTATTTAATTTAGCTGCAATACTCTTTATTGAAATATCCAGATTTTCAGCGGAGTCAAAAAGCGCATCTTCAAACTCTGAATAAGCCTCATTTCTATCCTCGCTCATTTTTATAACCATTATTATTCCCAGTATATTACTTAGATACCTGCGTACCTCATGAGAATTAATGAATGAAATTTCACTGTTTAATTTATTAAACATGAGCTCGTCGTATTTTTTCTTGATTTTCAGAGATCTGTAAAGAAAAATAAAGGTTAAAATGATCATCCCGGCGACCATTATAAATAACAGCAGATAATTTTGTCTGACTTCTAGATTTTCCTGAGCGACGACATATTTTTTTTTGATTTCATCATACTTCAGTAGATTTAGGATACTTCCGGTTTTCATCATTCTGATTGTGTTTAATGCGGATTGATCTGAACCTTTTTTATAGTATTGCGCAGATAATTCAAAGTCTTTACTTTTCAGATAAGCATCTCCGAGCAAGTTGAATAACTTATTTCTCATGTAACCCAGATTTTTGAGGTCGTCAGAGGATAGGAGTTTGAAAATTAATTTCTTGGATTTTTCTATTTGGTTGAAAACTAGGTATGCCTCTGCTAAATGAAGGTTAGTAAATAGTTTATCAGCATCTTTTGGATCGTTAATCAGAACTTTGATTTCGTTCAGCGCCTCCTTGTCTTTTTTCAACAAGAGTGCCATATACTTCAGACGATGAGCAACTGTTGAATTAGAAGATCGCGCTTCATCATTAATTATTTTATTGGCATAATGTTGCAAGGAATCCATGTTTTTCAGATGGAAATAAGCAATAGCTTTATTTTCATAAAGGATGTTTGGGATATACTCTTTTTCCTGGTGTGTAGCGAGATTATAGGCGGTGTTTAAAGCGTTTATAGCTTCTTCATATAAGTTGCTTTTAATATAAAGATCTGCAATGTTTGTGTAATTGATTACTAGGTTACTCGTGTCTTTTACCTGCTGCAAGTGCTTTTCTATAATCAGATAACTTTCCATTGCCCGCATATGATTTTCAAGATCGGTATCAATGAAGGCAAGTATCCGAAGCAGCTTGATAAACTTAGGTTTTTCCTGTGGAGTTTCGTCTAATGCCTTAATAATGTAATGTCTTGCTTTTTCCAATTTTAACAGCCTTTTTGCATATAAAGCCTCTATTTCATAACTGAATGCTTTTTTTTCAGGAAGGTTGCTTTTTGAAATTTCAGATAATAATATTTCTTTATTTGAGGCTATATTTTCTTCATTAGCCAGTCTGATAGCTGATGTAATCAGCTTTTCTAAAAGATTTTCGGCTGTTGGTGAAGGGAACTGAAGCGCTGTTTTTATTTTATCCTGAAGACTGTCGCCAGCACGGAGAGGTAAAGAAAAAAGGGATAATACTAAAATTGAAATGACAGTCGTTTTGATGATTGTCTTCATTTATATTGATTTTAATTGCTTTTAAGATAGGCTGATTTAAAAATAGTGAAGGTGAACCAATCTTTATTCAAAATTTTGATTTAATATTTAAAAATTGATAAAATCATGCGAATTGCTGTGTATAGGTGAATTTTTGATCTTTAGAGAAGAAGGATAACGTCAATTTGCAATAAAATAACCACCTGTTAATAAATTGCAAGAGCGTATAAATCAGGAAAATTCAGCTTGTTTCTTGTTTAATAAAATGGTATTTAATCTTAAACAGTATGATTTTGCTCTTTCTCCTGGCAGAACTTGATTTTGTCCTGAATTCTTCTGAAAAGGACACGGTCATTCCTTGAATTGCGTCTTTATGTTGTTGTTTTTGTTTATGCGCTATAAATATTTGGTTAATTATTGCTGGTTACTGGGCTGGATGTAAATTTAAACAAGGGGGGAAAGAGTCTGTTGAATAGAATATGTTAGCTATAATCTATTCTAAATGAGTAGGATAAATTGATGTATTTATTTTGATAGTAAGTGTGATTTTTAATTAAAATGTACAAAATTCTATAATTAAGTTAAACAAATAAACTTATTTGCTGAAATATAGAAGGGCTATATCGTTTAATGATTGGCTAATAACGTAAAATTAGTATGCTCAATTATTCCTTTATTTTATATTAACCAACTATAGCTCTGAAATGACGAAATATCTCCTTTTTGCTGTAGTTTTCTTTTTGCAGACCGATCAAAGTTTTGCGCAGGAAAACAATCACAAACTTCGCTATGATAAACCAGCAGTACAATTCGAGGAAGCAATGCCATTGGGAAACGGCAGATTAGGAGTGATGGTATACGGAGGCGTAAATACAGAACGGTTTTCGTTGAATGAAGCGACGCTTTGGGCAGGTGGGCCTGTAAACCCCGATATGAATCCGCAAGCAAAAAGCTATTTAAGGCCTGTTCGTGAGGCGTTGTTTGCAGAGAAGTATGAAAAAGCAGATTCGTTGGTGCGTTTTATGCAAGGGAAGTTTTCTGAGTCTTATGCTCCGTTGGGGAACCTGTTTTTTGACTTTAAACATGGGGGAGAGGTTAGTAATTACAGCAGAGAGCTTGATATACAAAATGCGATCACTAAGACAAGTTATGTGGCCGATGGTACTACCTATACCCGTGAAACATTTATTTCACATCCTGATCAGCTGGTTGTGGTCAGGTTTACTGCTGTTGGAAAGGGTAAACTTGATTTTACCTGTCGTTTAAATAGTCTTTTACAGTATAATGTTTCTTCTTCAGACAAAGGTCTGCTAATGAAAGGACATTCGCCGGTACATGTTTCTCCACTCAATCACGGTAATGAAGTGATTTGGGATGATGCAAATGCAATGCGCTTCGTTGCGCAGGTTAAAGTACTTAAAACAGGTGGAAAGCTTTTTGTCAACGATAGCAGTTTAACTATATCAGGTGCCAGTCAAGCTGTCGTTTTACTCTCTATGGCTACCAGTTATAATGGATTTGATGTAAATCCAGGCACACATGGAAAAGACGAATTAAAAATAGCAGCAGATTATTTGCGAAAAGCTAAAAGCTATGTTGCGCTCCTAAAAAAACATACTGCAGATTTCAGAAAATATTATGATCGTGTACAAATCAGCTTAGGTGATGAAGATAAGGCGAGAATGAAGACGATGGATAGGTTAAATGCATTTGCAACTGGTAAAAACGATAATGCGCTAGTTGCGCTGTACTATCAGTATAGCAGATATTTACTGATTAGTTCATCCAGAGCTGGCGGTCAATCAACTAATCTGCAAGGTATTTGGAATGAAAAAATTCAACCACCATGGAGCAGTAATTATACGACTAATATTAATGCTGAAATGAATTACTGGGGAGTTGAAACTGCAAACTTACCAGAGATGCACCGGCCGTTGCTGGATTTTATAGGTCGTCTGGCAAAAACAGGAGCAGTTACGGCTAAAAATTATTACGGTGCGCGTGGCTGGGTTTTACATCATAACAGTGATATCTGGGCAATGACTAATCCTGTTGGTGATTTTGGAAAAGGGAGTCCTTCCTGGGCTAACTGGCCAATGGGAGGGAATTGGATGTCAACCCATCTTTGGGAGCATTATGCTTTTACACAAGATAAAGAATATCTGAAAGAACAAGCATATCCATTAATGAAAGGAGCTGTGCAATTTTGTCTTGATTTTTTGGTTGCAGACAAAAAGGGAAATCTGATTACGGCGCCATCTACTTCGCCAGAGAACTATTATGTGACGCCAACTGGTTATACAGGTGCTCTTTTATATGGTGGAACTGCAGATTTGGCAATTATCAGGGAATTATTTAACGATTATGTAAAGGCCAGTGAAATTTTGAATGCAGATGCTGATCTGCGGAACAAGGTTAATGCGGCTTTAAATAAGATGCTTCCTTACCAGGTCGGCAAAGAAGGGAATTTACAGGAATGGTATTATGACTGGAAAGATGAAGATCCTAGACACAGGCATTTGTCACATCTTTTTGGTGCATATCCTGGTTGTTCAATTACTACAGCGCAGAATCCGCGTCTGGCGGATGCGGTAAGAAAGACTTTAACTATCCGGACTAACGATGGAACCGGATGGGCTATTACCTGGAGAATCAATTTGTGGGCAAGAATGCAGGATGGAGAAAGGGCATACGATGCTTTAAAAAAATTATTACGTTTTGTGGGTAATGGGGCGGAAGTTAAAATGAAAGGCGGCGGGACTTATGCAAACCTGTTTTGTGCTCATCCGCCTTTTCAGATAGATGGTAATTTTGGTGGCGGGGCAGGTATTGCAGAAATGCTTTTACAAAGTCACCAGGGGTTCCTTGAATTGTTACCGGCAATTCCAGTAGAATGGAAAGACGGGTGGGTTAAAGGATTAGCTGCTCGCGGAGGGTATGTGGTAAATATGGAGTGGAAAAACGGGAAATTATTTTCTGCAATCCTGAAAGCTAAAAATACCGGAACTTGTAAAGTCAAGTATGGGAATAAAACTGTTGATATTTCTGTGATTGCAGGGAAGGAGTATGGTTTAAATAATTTGTTATAGTCAGGGCAGACTTTTTTCGAATGTGCGTTTCTTTAACTTAAGTTCACCTCCTGGTGATAAATTCTAATGCGTTCACCTCAGGCAATCGTCAATTGGTGTAATAAAAAATAGATTTTGATTTTTTATGATTTAACTTTAAGGAATCTCTTAGTAATTAGGGTTAATTATTGTCTTTTGGATAGTCTTAAAATAGATGTCAAATCCTGTAAGTCATTGATTGTCTTTGTTCTAATTGATATTTGGTTAGGCAATTATTTACACTAAGAACATGTTTTATAGCTTTTTTTTTATATAAATATTTATTTTTCATATTAATTTAATATGAAAAATTGATGGCATTTTATGTCTTCAGCGCATTTAGGAATGCTGGTGAATTTTTGAAGAAAACGAGCTCAGAACTATAGTCGTTGGCATTTACTATTGTTTTTTTCGTTTATTTTTGTTTCTGTTGATGTAGTATATTAATGATAAATAGTTATTGAATTAATAATATATTAATCTAAGTTGCCTTACTTTATAAAAAGTATTAATATAATAAATTATTTAATAATATGGGCAGATTAAAAGGGAGTGATTTAAAACATATCTGGAAATCCTTTACAATGTCTGAAGGGGAAGATGATTTTTATACTATATATTCGCATTATCACCATTATCTGAGTTTTATTGGTTATAAAAGATACTTTTCTGAAGATATAGTGAAGGATGCTATTAATGATGTTTTCTTGTATTTATGGGAAAATAGATCTTCTTTGCGGAATGTGAATAGCTATCATAATTATATTGTTACTTGCTTTTTGAGAAAGTTGTATCGTAAAAATATAATTGGTCCGGAGGAAGTTCAGGGGCTGATTGATGTACCTGTTATGTTACTATCTCCCTCTGTAGAAGATCAGTATATTCAACAGGGCATGAATGGTACCGTTATTCAGATTGTCAAAGAGCATATTAATCAGCTGGCTGCTAAGCAGCGTAATATGGTTTATCAGAAATTTTATCTTGGTTTATCTTATCAGGAAATAGCAATTACAAATAAGGTTTCTATAAATACTGTTTATAATACTATTTATAAAGCGATTGATAAACTGAAATCGACGATCACCAAAGAACAGGAGACCTATCTTTTGATCGCAATCGGAACAATGATTTTATTTTTTTTATTTTTTCAAATACAATAGTGAAAAAGTAAACTTTCCTGCTCTATTAAGAAAAATAATTAAGCAGATGCAGGAGAAGAATTTGAATGAACTGTTGAAGAATGAAACATTCATCAACTACTGTTTAAAAAGAAATGAACAGGACGTTAGTGAATGGGAAAACAGGATAAAAGAGAACCCTGAAACAAAGATCCATCTCGAAGAGCTCAAGGTTTTAGTTCTTGCAATGGGACTTCATGCAGGACAAAAAGCTGCGGACCAGAATTACTTGAAATTGCGTATGCTGATTACAAAAGGATATGTCTTGAAAAAAAGATATCTCCTTTCCTTTTTCGGATGGATAAGTTCTGCGGCCGCTGTGATCATTCTACCTATAGTATTAGTCTTTTGTAATCTGACAAAGGAATCACTTCATGGAAGAGTAACTGCAGTCCGTTTCTTAGATGTCTCTTCAGCGAAACATAAGGAATTTCATCAAGTGGCAGGTCATTCACAAAATTCTTTAATATACTCTGCTAAATATCGTCCCGAAGACTACGTGTCTTTAAACCAGCTTAAGGCGATCATGTGAACTATGAAGAATTCATAAATTATCCCATCTCTCATCTTTAGACTAATTTACCTATGTTAAAAGAACTAGAAAAACTGGCAGCCTTTATAGGCAATACGCCGCTTATTGAATTGAAAAATAATGATGCTAATCTATTTGCCAAGTTAGAATATAATAATTTCTCTGGCAGTTCAAAGGATAGAGCGGCATTCAGCATTATCTATAACGGTATAAAATCCGGGAAGATTTCAGAAAATACGACGATCATTGCGTCCAGTTCTGGTAATCTTGCTATTGCTGTAGCATCCATTTGCAAAAGACTGAAATTGAAATTTGTCCCTGTAATTGATCCGAATATCAATTCAGCCTATGAAACGCTTTTAAACCTGATGTCTCATCAAGTTGTCAAAGTTACCGAGAGAGATCATACAGGCGGATATCTTTTAACAAGGATTAATGTAGTTAACGAATTACATGCAGAAACACCTGATTCTTTTATTGCAGACCAATACGGAGACCCAAATAATTATAAAGGCTATTATGGTCTTGGGGAAGAAATTATTTCCTCTTTTGAACATCTTGACTATATTTTTGTTGCGGTAAGCTCAAGTGGAGCTATTACTGGTATCTCAGATTTCATGAAAAAGAAAAGACCGAATGTGAAAATTGTAGGTGTGGATGTAGAGGGTTCTGTTATTTTTAGCGACAAACCTGTTAAACGTTATATCTCGGGAATTGGTGCCAGCCAGGTTCCTCCGATCATGGAAAATGCTATTATTGATGATGTAGTTATTGTTTCTCAAATGAGTATTATCAGAGGGTGTACTGAACTACTAAATGAACAGGCGATTTTTGCCGGAGCTTCATCGGGAGCAGTTTACCTTGCTGCAAAAAACTATTTTAGATTTAATGATATCGAAGAATCCAAAGCCACATCACTATTAATTTTTCCAGATAAAGGGCATACATATTTAGATACAATTTATAATCAGGAATGGGGCACCCAGTTGGCTGCCCGATTAAATGAAGAAGTTCTTTCCACAAATTTTTAAGCTGTAAAATAGAAATCATGTTATATCTGAATGCAAATAATATTAAAGAGATCGGTTTTAATTGGGAACAATTAACAGAAGTAATTAAGGACGCAGTTGTGCAGCTTCACGCAAACGACTATTCGCAGCCAATTAAACCTTATTTAAGATTCGGAGATCCTAAAAATAGGATTATTGCGATGCCAGCCTATATTGGTGGTAATAATCCATGGGCGGGTATAAAATGGATTGCTAGTTTTCCTGATAATATTTACAAAGATAAATTAAGGGCAAATTCTGTGACTATTTTGAATGAACATGATTCAGGAATTCCACGCTGTATCATTAACACAGCCACTGTCAGTGCAATCAGAACAGCAGCTGTTTCAGGTTTAGTGGTAAAGGAGTTTATAAAGGGATGGAATAATGACAGAAAACTAATTATTGGTATTAACGGTTTTGGCCCTATTGGTCAGATGCACCTGAGAATGATTACTGCAATTTTAGGTGATGATATTGATAAAGTTCTGATCCATGATATCAATCCGATAGATAGAAATACTATTGTAAGCGAAATACAGAACAGAGTATTTATTGTTGCGGGTTGGGAAGAAAGTTATCAGGATGCAGATATATTTATAACCTGTACAGTTTCTGATGCACCTTATATCAATATTTCTCCTAAAAAAGGTTCTCTGCAACTAAATGTCTCTTTGAGAGATTATACTGTTGATATGAAGGGCTTTATGGATGTTATTATAGTTGATAACTGGGAAGAAGTTTGCAGACAGAATACAGATATTGAAAATATGCACAAACAAAAAGGGCTTTTGGAAAGCGATACACTTACAATAGCCGAAGTCATCAATAAAGGTGTTTTGGAGAAACGTGCAGCAACAGATATTGTGATGTTCAATCCAATGGGCATGGCTATTTTTGATATTGCAGTAGGGGGGTATTATTACCGTGAAGCTGTACATCAGAAGATGGGCTTCCCGCTACCTGATTAATAATAATATAACTGTATCTACAATACCTTTTTGGTGTAGTGGATACAGTTATACTATTAAACTTAATGTCTCTCATCTATTTACCTCCTAAACTAAATAAATGTCATCCAGGCTTTGTATCGGTATGCTGCTTAAAATACAGTACTGATGGGCTTGGTATGTTCAATATTTAATGCTAACTGTCATCATAAAATCCTAAGCAGTTGCATCTTAAAATTAATGTAAATTATGCTAATTAATAAATCTCCGCTTCACCCGGCACAAAAAGATGTTTATCTGGATCAATTGATAAACGTGAGTAATCCTTATTATAATATCGGCGGCTACACAAGGATCACAGGACCACTTATAAAGTCAACATTTATTGCAGCGGTCAATTCAGTACCCGAAGTATTTGATGCTTACCGGATGAGGTTTGATATTGATGAACACACGCCTCAGATCTATTTTGATGATTCTTACCAGCAGCTGGAAATCGAAGAATTGGATTACAGCATGCATCAAAATGGCGAAGAACTGCTTCAGATTTGGATGAAAGAGCAGTTTAGCAAACCATTTGAAATTAAAAAAGATAATGTCCTTTTTGAACATTACTTGGTTAAACTAAATGATGAGGAACATTTATATTTTTATAAATATCACCATTTGATATCGGATGGATTCGGTTTGTCTTCGCAGAACCGTTATATAGCTAAAAAATATAATACATTAATTAATAATCTGGATGAAGACTTCTCTTATCTTTCTTATAAAGACGAGGCTGTAAAAGCTGATGCATATTATCATTCAGATGAATATGCAGAAGAGGGAAAATATTGGAAAGATAAAATTGAGAAAAAGCCTCAGCAGTTATTACAAAGGAGATTTCTAGATAGCAGTCAGGAACAAAGAAGATGTGAAACTGTATTGGTGAATCTGTCTCCAGAAGATATTATACTACTGGAAGACTTGCAAAATAAAACTAAATCAAGTATTCAACAGTTGACTATTGCTGCACTGATGATTTATTTTGGTAAAACTTCCGATAAGCAGGATTTCATTTTTGGTACTCCTTTACATAAAAGAAAAAATAAAAAAGTTCGTGATATAGTTGGGATGTTTACTGGTATTCTTCCGTTTAAAGGAGTTTATCAGCCAGAACTTTCTGTAGATGAACTCATCAAACACATCACGACCTCTCAGCGTGAAGATTACCGTTACAGTAATTATCAGATAGGCGATTTAAGCCGTTATTTCAAAATCAATGCGGCAGAAGAGTATCTGCTGGAAGTGGTCATTAACTACGCTATAATTGATTTTTCACTTGACTTTGGAGAGGGGATGGAAGCCGGCTTTTATGAGCTTCCAAGCGGTTATGGTCGTTATCCTATTGAAATCTGGTGGAAAGATTATGGAAAACAACAGCCTTTACAATTAAGTATTGATTATCAGCTGCAGTTCTTTTCTGCCGACGAAATGGAATTGGTTGCACAACGATTGTTGTTTATTCTGAAACAATTTAGTACGCGGTTGGATAGTAAATCAAGTGAAATTGAAATTATTCCTCCATCAGAATTACAAATACTGGACCGTTTCAATGACGTCACTGTTTCTTATCCGGACACAAAGAACTTAGTGGAGATTTTTAATGAATATGTTATTGCTACACCAACAGCGATCGCACTGAAATTTGAGAACCAGCAATATAGCTATGAAGCACTAAATGCAAAGGCCAACCAACTCGCGCATTATCTTCAACAAAAAGGAGTGACTACAGACACCTTAGTTCCGGTTTGTTTTGATCGGTCACTGGATATGGTTGTCGCTATTCTGGGGATTATGAAAGCTGGTGCTGCTTATGTACCAATTGATCCAGGGTATCCTGAAGACAGGATCAGTTATATGATGGAAGATACGGATGCTAAAATAGTTGTCACAACTTCGGCGCTGGCAGAAAAATTTGATCTTACTAGTGATATTATCCAACTCGATACTCATACTAAAATTATAGCAGAACAATCGGTTCTTAGCCCGGTAAATCATATACAATCAGGTGATATTTCTTATGTGATTTATACCTCTGGTTCCACGGGTAAACCTAAAGGGGTAATGGTAGAACACGGAGGTATGTTGAATCACCTTTATTCAAAAGTCAACGATCTGGAACTTAATAACAGTTCTATTGTCGCTTTTACAGCTTCCTATACTTTTGATATATCAGTATGGCAATTATTTTCTGCATTGCTATGTGGAGGAACAACTATTATCTATACTTCGGCACTTATTTTACAGCCTGCAGAGCTGATCAGGGCAATTGATAAAGATAAAGTTACGATATGGGAGGTAGTACCTTCTTACCTTGCCGCAGTATTGCAGGAGCAGTTTGTGGCTTCACTAACCGCAGTAAAATATCTGCTGGTAACTGGTGAAGCCGTAAGTCAGCCGGTATTGGCATCTTGGTTTGAACATGCTTTTTACGGTAGAATTCCAGTTGTTAACGCTTACGGACCTACAGAAGCATCTGATGATATCTGTCATTATATCATGCATGATACTCCTGTAAGTACAAATGTGCCATTGGGTTCACCTATACAAAACACACAATTGTATGTAGTCAATAAGGAGATGCAATTATGTCCGATTGGTGTAGCGGGCGAGATTGGTGTAGCGGGTATTTGTGTGTCCAGGGGGTATTTGAACCGTCCTGATCTGACGGCAGAAAAATTTATAAAACATCCTTTTGATGCGGCTTCTGAATACCGCATGTACCGTACAGGTGATCTTGGCCGATGGCTGCCTGATGGCAATATAGAATATCTAGGTCGTATAGATGATCAGGTTAAAATTAGAGGTTTCCGTATTGAACTGGGTGAAATCGAAGCTGCGTTACAGCAATGCGAAGAGATTAGCCAGGCTGTAGTCCTGGTAAAAACAGATGACAATGGCAATAAACGTTTAGTTGGTTATGTAGTTGCGGGCAGTGGTTTTGATAAAGAGCGTGTGGTATTGCGTCTGAAGGAAAAACTCCCTGAATACATGATTCCAACTTTCTTTATGGAAATGGAAAGCCTGCCATTGACGGATAATGGTAAAGTAGATAAAAAAGCATTACCCGATCCTGATGCCGCTGCGTTGCTAACAACAGCTTATGCTGCGCCAAGAAATGTGATGGAACAGGAGTTAGCAAATATCTGGCAGGAATTACTAGGAGTACAGCGTGTCGGTATCTATGATAATTTCTTTGAGCTGGGTGGAGATTCAATTACTACGATACAGGTGTCGAGCCGTGCAAGAAGAGCAGGGATTAGTTTGCAGCCCCGAGACTTGTTTATGAATTATACGATCTCGTCATTGTCTACCTTACTGGCCTTACAAGTTGTTTCAACCATACAGGCGGCACAGGAGTTTCTGACTGTCGGCAGTGGTTTATTACCTGTACAACAACATTTTTTAGAAGCCGATACCAAAGATCTTTCTCACTATAACCAGCATCTTTTATTAAATGTAAATAAGCAGATTAGTCATGAAAAACTGGCAAATGCGATCAGTGAACTGGTGAAATATCACGATGCTCTGCGTTTCTGCTATAATCAGAAACAAGGGCAGACTGAGCAGGTTTATGGTAATTATGAGGGGCTGCTTGAGCTAGCAGATTTTTCAGGTTCAGCCGAAGATTTAGCAATAATTACTGCTGATTATCAGCAGGGTCTGAATTTAGAACAAGGTGTTTTAATTCGTTCTGTATTCTTACAGACTCCTGAAAATGAAGCGCATCACCGCTTATTATTAGTCATCCATCACTTAGCAATTGATGGTGTGTCCTGGCGTATCTTGCTGGACGATCTTTCTTCGCTTTTAGAACAGCAAGAGCGTAAAACGCTTAAGGAAATAGCGGGAGATAAAACAACTGCTTATTATCAGTGGTACAATGCATTATCTGCATATGGTCAGGAAAAGCGGCTGTTAAACCAGTTACCTTACTGGGAAAATGCAGTACAGCAATATATACCTCTGCGCACGAATAAAGAGACTTTATCAAGCGCAAGTATAGCTGATACCGGTACTTTTAAAATAAGCCTGAATAAAAAATATACCAAACAATTGTTGCAGGAAATTTCTCATGTCTATTATACCGATATTAATGACGTATTACTGAGTGCATTAGCTATTACACTTTCAGACTGGAATGATAATCAGGTAGTTTCAATTGGTTTGGAAGGCCATGGACGCGAAGATATTTCAGCCCGAATAGACACTAGTCATACTACAGGCTGGTTTACCAGTTTATACCCGGTTTTGCTGGAAGTCAAAAGGGGTACAGATATGGGGTTTATCCTGAAAAATATAAAAGAACAATTAAGACAGGTTCCTGAAAAAGGAATTGGTTTTGGTGTATTGAAATATTTGAATAAAGCCGATTCTCTTCAAACCCGTGATCCATGGGATATTGTATTTAACTATTTGGGCAAACTGGATCATAGTGTAAATGACGATGTGGCAATTAATCCGTTATGGGAGACATTCGCGCTTTCAGTTTCCGCTGATTATTCTTTAAGAGAAAAAATAGCTGTGAATGCTATTATCAGACAAGGTGTACTGGAAATTCAATGGGATTATAGTTCACTGCATTTTAATAAAAAGAGCGTGAAAGAGCTTGCGATGGCTTTTGTTTCCACTCTGGAAGAAATTATTACACACTGTGTAGCACAGGTAGCAAACTCACATACTCCGGCAGATTATGAACTGGGAGAGGTGATAAGTGTAACCGAACTGGATGAATTTCTATCTGAAACAGTTCATGGCTCTTCCAGGAAAGATCAGATTGAAAGTCTGGCGCGATTAAGCGGGTTGCAGGAAGGTATGTTGTTTCACGGTCTTTATGATGGTCAGGCAGGTACTTATATCCAGCAGTTTTATTGCACACTGGAAAATCTTGATAAAAACAAATTCATTAATAGTTGGCAGCATTTAATCAGGCAGCACAGTATTTTGCGCAGCGGATTTTACCATGATGTATTCAGTGTCCCTATTCAATGTATTTACAAAGAGGCAGAAATGCCGATATCTATTTTAGATTATCGGCATTTAAGCAATATTGAACAAGAGAATGCTATTCGTGAATTTGAGACATCAGACCGTTTACAGGGTTTTGACTTTACGGCTATTCCATTAATGCGTCTTTGTCTAATACAGCTGCGTGATAATTATTATCACATGATATGGAGTTATCATCATATTCTTCTGGACGGCTGGTCACTCCCGGTCATCCTTGAAGAGTTATTACATGCCTACGAATCTCAGGTAACAGAAACTACCCTGTCTGTTTTACCTAATGCACGTTATGACGATTACATCCGATACATTTACCGTAAGGATAAAGATATAGCCAGCAATTACTGGCGTAAATATATGGAAGGTGTAAGTGAGGGAACTTTGTTAAGTTTTATCAGTACTACTGCAGACCGGAATAAAGGAAAAGGGGTTTATGAAAAAGTGAAATTGAAGCTTGATAGTGCAATTACGGCCTCTCTAATGCAGTTTGCATATCGTAATCACATCACCCTGAATACCTTAATGCAGGGTGTATGGGCTTATCTGTTACATCGTTATACCGGCAAAACCGAAGTTACTTATGGTGTAATTGTATCCGGCAGACCGGAAGATCTGGCTGGTGTAGAAAGAGGAGTAGGTATGTATATCAATACCCTTCCTTTACACACAGCAGTTGATGAAGATCAACCTTTAACCAGCTGGTTACAGGGATTACAAATCAATCAGCTCGAAAGTAGGGAACATCAGTATACAACTCTGAACGAAATACAGCGGTTATCAGAAATTTCAGGCGATATATTTGATAGCTTACTGGTTTTTGAAAACTATCCTGTCAGCAAAGTGCTGAACGAACAACCATGGCAGCTGCAACTGGAGAATATCGGCTTACATGAACATACCAACTACCCGTTCAATATAGTTATACTTGCAGCCGAAACTATACAGATTGATTTTGGTTATAATTCAACTTTATTGTTACCTGAATATGCTGCGTCAATTTCTACTCATTTTGAACAGGTGCTGCAGCAGTTTATGACCGTCGGAGAGGGCTTTTTATCATCCATAGAACTACTTTCAGACCGTGAGCGGAGCTTATTGCTTGATGTATTTAATGATAGTTCCGAGTGGAATTTGCAGCCGCTGACTATCATTGATGTTTTTAATGAGCAAGTTATACTTACTCCAGAGAATCCAGCAATTGTGTATGGATCAGCTTCTTTGACTTACCGTGAATTGGATAGATGTTCTGAAAATCTTGCACAGGCTTTGATTACTAAAGGATTACTGCCAGGTTCATTGGTTCCTGTAGCGATGAAGCGAAGCATGGATATGATGGTTGGTATCCTTGCTATTTTGAAAGCCGGAGCAGCTTATGTCCCTATAGATCCCGATTATCCACAAGAACGAATTTCATTTATGCTGGAAGATACAGCAGGTAAAATAGCCATCACCGATAGTGAATGGCTTTCCCTGTTTACTGCTCTGGCTCCCAATCTGGAATTTGTTTGCCTGGATAAACTTGTACTAACAGCTGTTGAAACGGTGGTTCAGGTGAATACAATTACCGCTGATAGTCCTGCTTACGTGATTTACACCTCAGGTTCTACAGGTCAGCCAAAAGGGGTGCTGGTTACTCACCGCAACGTAGTCAGTTTGGTGAAAGACATTAGTTACGTTGAATTAAACGAACAGGACGTATTGTTATCTACCGGATCACCTTCTTTTGATGCAACTACTTTTGAATACTGGGGTATGTTGCTCAATGGTGGAAAACTGATTCTTTGCCCTGATGACAGTTTGCTGGACAGCGGTATGTTAAAGCAGGAGATACGTTTACACGGTGTTACAAAAATGTGGTTTACTTCCAGCTGGTTTAATCAGCTGATCGATACAGATATTAGTGTGTTTGAAGGACTTTCTGTTGTATTGGCGGGTGGAGAGAGATTATCAGACGAGCACGTATTCAAAATCAGGAAAATATATCCTGAATTGACTGTGATCAATGGTTATGGTCCTACAGAGAACACCACTTTCTCGCTTACTTTTACCATTGATGACAGAGGGACTATACCTATCGGGAAACCGCTGGATAGTCGTACGGCCTATATACTAGATGCGCAATTAAGATTATTGCCAGCAGGAATACCAGGTGAAATATATTTGGGTGGAGCAGGTTTGTCTCTGGGTTATTTGAACCGTCCTGATCTTACCGCAGAAAGATTTTTAAATCATCCTTTTAATAAAGGAGATAAAATATATAAAACCGGAGACGTTGGCCGCTGGCTTCCGGATGGCAATATTGAATATCAGGGCCGTATAGATGACCAGGTTAAAATCCGCGGTTATCGTATAGAACTGGGTGAGATAGAAAATGTCTTACAACAATGTGAACTGGTTAATCAGGCAGTCATACTGGTAAAAGAAGAAAATGGGACAAAACGCATGATTGGTTATGTCGTACCAGAAGGAGAATTTGACAGAGACAGTATTGTTGTGTTTCTGAAAAGTCGTTTGCCTGAATATATGATCCCTGCTTTATGGGTAGAAATGGAGAAATTACCACTAACCAATAATGGTAAAGTTGATAAAAAAGCTTTACCGGATGCCGATACGGGGTCTCTGTTTATAGGAAACTATGAAGCTCCTGGTAATGCGATGGAGCGGGGGTTGGCTACTATCTGGCAGGATTTATTGCGTATTCCAAAAGTAGGTATCCATGATAATTTTTTTGAGTTGGGTGGTGATTCTATTATTACAATACAGGTAGTAAGCCGTGCTAAACGGATGGGTTATAACCTGCATCCACGAGATCTTTTTATTTGTCAGACCATTGCAGTATTAGCTGCTGTACTTGTAGAAAAGGAGGCGGAGACCGGCTTGTTTGCTGAACAGGGGCTTTTGGCAGGTCCTAGTGGTTTGCTCCCTATCCAGCAATGGTTTTTTGAAATTGCTAATCAAAAGGAATCTCACTTCAATCAACATGTTTTACTGACTATAGCTAAAGATATAACTCAGAATATTATAGGAGAGGCGATCCGTACATTAGTTCAGTACCATGATGCACTTCGTTTTACATACCATTCAACTGAAAATGAACTTGTACAAGAGTACGGGACCTATGAAGGTCAGTTAGGGGTGGCGGATTTAAAGGTGGTAATGCCTGATCAATTACAAGAAGCCATTCTGCTGACTGCCGAACAATATCAACGCAGCCTTGATATTGAGAAAGGAATATTATTGCGTGCTGTGCTGATCCTTACGCACGAAGAAGTGCCACAGCATCGTTTGCTGATTATCGTGCACCACCTTGCTATAGATGGTGTTTCGTGGCGCGTATTGGTGGAAGATTTGCAATTGCTTCTTGAGAACAAAGGTAAATCAGTTGAAGAAGTATTAGGTAAGAAAAGTAGTTCTGTTCGCCAATGGCACGATGCGTTAACAGTTTATTCAAAAAACAGCGATCTAACAACACAACTGAGTTACTGGGAAAAGACAGTACAGCAAGGATGCAGTTTAAAATCGGATTTTAATTATTCGGGTATCGTTACTTATGGTGATACCACCAGCCAGGTATTGAAATTAAACAGGAGACAGACACGTCGTCTCTTACAAGAAGTACCAAAAGCTTACCATACAGAAATTAACGATATCTTACTGTCTGCATTAGCGATGACTTTGGCTAAATGGAGCGGGAATCAAACCGTTACGATCAAAATGGAAGGTCACGGTCGTGAAGATATTGCAACTGAAATTGATACTAGCCGTAGCATTGGCTGGTTTACAAGTTTGTATCCGGTATCACTTGAAATATCATCAGACCTGCTTACAGGTGATGTGGTGAAAAGTGTGAAAGAACAATTGCGCCAGATCCCAGGAAAAGGCCTCGGTTATGGTATTCTTAAATACATAAGTAAAGAACCGTCTTTACAGCATCCTAATGGCGATATCGTATTCAACTACTTAGGTCAGATGAACAATATGCTGGATGGAAACGGAATTTTGGGGACAGCAAAAGAGGAGGCAGGAACTTCAGTTGGCAATGCATTCCAGATGCCTGATAAACTCTATATTAATAGTATTATCAAAAACGATGAACTTGAAATCGACTGGAGATACAGTCATTATCATTTCTCTTCAGCAAGTATCCAGCATTTATCAGCGTCTTTTATTGCTAATCTGGAAACACTGATTGACCATTGTGTTTCCCGCACAGAAGTTTCTTTCACACCGTCGGACTATGGTCTTGGAAATGTGATCAGCTTCCGTGAGTTGGATGGGTTTTTAGATAGCGCAGATGGGAACCGCAGAAAACAAATAGAAAGTATTTATCCACTTAGCGGATTACAGGCAGGTATGCTTTTCCACGGATTAGCGGACACCCAAACTGGTTCATACGTTGAACAGCTTACAGCTGATATAACTGCTTTGGATGAACAATTGTTTGCTCAAAGCTGGGAATATCTGTTGAAACAGCACACTATATTACGCAGTGCTTTTTATTATGATGTTTTCAATATTCCTGTACAATGCGTATTGAAGGATGTTAAATTACCAATTGAAATTCAGGATTACCGTGAACTAAGAAAAAAGGCGCAGCAGAAAGCAATTCAGAAATACACGGCTAAAGATCGTGTTCGTGGTTTTAATTTTGCTGAAGCACCATTGATGCGTATCTGTCTGTTCCGTCTTGCAGATAACGAGTATAAATTGTTGTGGAGTTTCCATCACATCCTATTAGATGGCTGGTCGTTACCTGTATTAATAGAAGAACTTTTACAAACTTATGAGTCGCTGATCAATGCTCAGTCAGTTTTAAGTGCAGAAGAAGATCGTTACGAAAACTATATCCGTTATATCAGCGGCCGCAATAAACAGGTAGAAAAAGAATATTGGTTTAACTACTTGAATCCGCTTACGGAAGGTAGTAAACTGCCATTTATTAGAACAGCTACGGAACAAATAAAAGGTCACGGAAAGTTTGAAATAGAGACTATACAGATTGGTAAAGCAATTACTGCAAGTCTTACTGCTTATACTCAGCGTAACCGGATTACCCTGAATACACTGGTACAGGGTGTTTGGGCATGTTTATTACATCACTATACCGGCCGTGCCAATGTAGTTTATGGGGTAACTGTGTCTGGTCGTCCCGAAGATCTGGCAGGGGTAGAGCGTGCAGTAGGTATGTATATTAATACCCTTCCATTGTTCACTCAGATCGAACCTGCTCAGGAGGTATCAGTATGGCTACAACAATTACAGGCAGATCAATTGCGCAGTCGCGAATTTCAGTACTCTGCTTTGAATGAAATTCAGCGTCAGAGTTCAGTTTCGGGCGAATTATTTGATAGTATCTTGATATTTGAAAATTATCCCGTAGATGAAGTTTTATTAGCTCAATCCTGGAAATTACAATTATCCGGAGCAGATGTAAAAGAACAAACCAATTATCCACTTAGTATTACGGTGATGGCAGCAGAGGAGGTTAATATCCGTTTTGAATATAACACGGAATTATTGGCTGGTGCAGATGTAAGCAGGATAGCGGGACATTTTGAAACAGCGCTATTCCACATCATTACCCAAAAATCACCAAAACTTGAAGATATAAATATCTTGACTGCCGAAGAAAGAACTGGGTTGATAGAAGGCTTAAATGCTCATAAATTCAATTATCCTGCGGATCAAACCATAGTTAGTCTTTTTGCAGAACAGGTATTGCAATCTCCATCAGCAATTGCCGTGGTTTTTGAAAACGAGCAACTTACTTATGCTGAGCTTGATGAACTTTCCAATAAACTGGCTCATAAACTGATTGGCTTTAGTATTAAAAGAGGTGCACTCATCCCGTTATTTATAGAGCGGTCTCTGGAAATGATTGTGGGTGTCCTGGGTATTCTAAAAGCAGGAGCGGCTTACGTGCCGGTTCATCCTGATTATCCGGCAGAACGAACTGCTTTCATCCTTTCTGATATTGCAGCACCACTAGTGCTGAGCAGCCGTGTAAGTTCAGGACTGTTACCAGCTATTGATTTGCCAGTCATATTACTGGATAATAAATTACTGTCTGCTGGTACTTCAACAGAACCCATTCTGGAATATTATCCATCAGACCTGGCTTATGTAATTTATACTTCTGGTTCTACAGGACAACCTAAAGGGGTGCTTGTAGAACATCGTAGTGTGGTTAACCTGATCAGTTACCAAGGAACAAAGTTTGGTATTGATCAGACCGATAAGATTCTCCAGTTCTCGAACTATAATTTTGATGCCTCTGTAGAACAAATTTTCCTTGCATTGTTTAACGGTGCAACTTTAGTGGTACTGGATGAAGCGACCCGTTTGGATCCGTCTGCATTGGAAAAACTATTACTACAGGAGCAGATTACACATCTTCACGCTACACCAGGTTTCCTTGAAACGATTAATGCAGGCAATTATGGTGGTTTGAGACGTGTGATATCCGGAGGTGAATACTGTCGTACCTCACTAGCCGAAAAGTGGAAACCTTTTGCTGCTTTTTATAACGAATACGGGCCTACTGAAACTACAGTAACGGCTTTAGAATTTCAATATACTGGGTCTTCAGTGACAATACAGCAAGATGGGGTGCCAATTGGACGTGGTTTAGGTAATACCCGTACTTATCTGCTGGATGCTCAGCTGCGTCCAGTTGCAGCCGGTGTTGCCGGAGAATTATATATTGCTGGTGTTCAGGTTGCAAGAGGCTATCTGAACCGCCCTGAGCAAACTGCGCTGAGTTTCCTTGCTGATCCATTTTTAAGTGGTGAACGCATGTATAAAACAGGCGATATCTGCCGGTTATTACCAGATGGAAATCTGATTTATGTTGGCCGTAATGACGAACAGGTCAAAATCCGGGGTTACCGCATTGAGCTTGGCGAAATAGAAAATGTACTGGAACAAAATAGCCAGGTACAACAAGGGGTAGTATTGGCAAGAACTGATGATCAGGGTAATCAACGTTTAGTCGGTTATGTTGTTCCTGCCAATGAAGAACAATTTGACAAAGAGGATCTAATTGCATTCCTGAAAACCCGCTTGCCAGAATATATGGTTCCGGGATGGTGGGTAGTTTTAGATAAACTACCGTTAACCGGCAATGGTAAAATTGATAAAAAAGTATTGCCTGAACCTGATGCAAGTGCGATGGCGACTCAGGAATATATTGCTCCAGGAAATCGACTGGAACAAACTCTTGCTGTGATCTGGCAGGATTTGCTGGGCTTAACACAAGTAGGTGTTCATGATAATTTCTTCGAAATGGGAGGGGATTCTATTATTACCATCCAGGTAGTCAGTAGGGCAAGGCGCGCCGGATATGGATTAAACCCCCGCGACTTATTTACTTGTCAGACCATCTCACGTTTGGCGGCTTTCATGGAGTTACAACAAGACATTAAGCTAATTGCTGAGCAGGGAGTGTTAACAGGTGAAAGTGGATTATTACCTATACAACAATGGTTCCTTCAAACAGAGACCACTGACAGGTCACATTATAACCAGCATTTAGTTTTGAAGATTGCTAAGAATATCAGTACCGAGCAGTTACAAATTGCCCTTGATAAATTGGTTAATCATCATGATGCACTTCGATTTGCCTATAATTTAGCAGCAGAGGGCTGGCAGCAAAAGTATACCGATAATAAACCGCTGATTCAGGTGTTTGATTATGTGCAAAATGCAGCAGGATGGCCGAAAGCTATTGAGGCAAATCTGGATCTTTTACAGCTTCAGGTTTCTATAAATAAGGGAGAGTTATTACAGGCAGCTTTATTAATTGCTCCTGCTCATGAGTCATCCAATCAGCTATTGCTGGTCATTCATCATCTTGCGGTAGATGGTGTATCATGGCGTATCCTTACAGATGATCTTGAATTGCTGCTGCAACAGGAAGATCAATCTGTTTTAACTGTATTAGGTGATAAAACAAGTTCTACCCGTCAATGGTATACTACACTTGCCGCCTATGGTAAACGTATGAATTTGCTGAATCAGGAAGATTACTGGAAAAAAACCAGGCAAGAATCGGTACCGCTTCGCACAGACTATATTTTTGATGATGGCCTACGCATGGCTGACATACAAAATCATACTGTAAAACTAGGAAATAGTTCAACCTCACATTTATTGAAGGATGTATCTAAAGCTTACCATACAGAAATTAATGATATCCTGCTTAATGCGCTAGCATTGACACTTTCGGCCCACAATAAGAACAATAAGGTATTGGTGGGAATGGAAGGACATGGCCGCGAAGATTTATCAGCAGATGTAGATACCAGTCGTACCATTGGCTGGCTGACCAGTATGTACCCTGTTTTGCTCACAGTAGAAACCGGAGCAGGTAAAGGACAGCAGCTAAAAAACATCAAAGAACAATTAAGACAGGTGCCCGACAAAGGAATTGGTTACGGTTTACTGAAATATATCAATAAAACGGAGTCCTTGCAAGGAAAAGATTCATGGGAAGTCATATTCAATTATCTTGGACAATCAGGTCATGCTACCGCAGAAGGATTGTCTACTTTACCGCAATGGGAATTATTTGGATCATCGGCAGGAAATGATTTTCCGGTAGAAGGAAAACTGGCTGTGAACAGTATGATCATTGAGGAGGAACTGGTTTTATACTGGAGCTATAGCAGCCGTCATTTTGATGCTGCAACGATTCATCAGCTGGCAGCAGATTATCTGCTGCACCTGGATACTATTATCAAACATTGTGTGGCCAAGGGAACAGCTTCATTTACCCCCTCTGATTATGGATTGGGTGAAGTAATCAGCTATAACGAACTGGATCAGTTTCTGGATGATGATTACAATGGCAAACAAAGGAAACTGCAATTGGAAAGTATTTCACGTTTGAGTGGTTTACAGGAAGGTATGCTGTTCCATAGTCTTTATGACCAGCAGGCAGGAGCCTATATTCAGCAATTTACTGGCGAACTTAATGATGCAGATATTCTTGCTTTCATAGATAGCTGGCAGCATCTGTTGAAACAACACAGCATTTTGCGCAGTGCATTTTATTATAATGTATTCCAGGTACCTGTGCAGTGTGTTTACAAAGAGGCACAAATACCTGTGCATTCACTGAATCTACAACATTTAAGTGCTAGGGAACAGGAACAGGCTATTCAGGATTATAAACAAGCAGATCTTTTAACTGGTTTTGATTTTACATCAGCTCCGCTAATGCGTCTCTGTCTGATACAGCTTGGAGAGAATTGTTATCAGTTTTGTTTAACCCACCATCATATTTTATTGGATGGCTGGTCTATGCCAGTGTTGATGGAAGAGTTGCTGACTAACTATGAATACTTGGTCAGCAAAAAAGAATTACCAGTTATTATACAAGACCGTTATGAAGATTATATCCGTTATATAGAGCGTCAGGATAAAGAAGAGGCCATTTCTTACTGGCGTAACTACCTCAGTGGGCTAGAAGAAGCGACCTTGCTGCCTTTCATTGATAACTTATCAGACCGCTCAAAAGGCCATCACAGCTATAGTGAAGAAATATTTCAGCTGGATACTGAATTTACAATACGTTTAACACGTTATGCACAGCAAAATCGTGTCACTATTAATACCCTGATGCAAGGGGTGTGGTCTTATCTGTTATACAGTTATACCGGTAGAAAAGATGTGGCTTTTGGTATCGTTGTATCTGGTCGTCCGGAAGATTTGCCAGGTGTGGAAAGTGCAATAGGTATGTATATCAATACTTTACCGCTTCATGGTCAGGTAGATTTATCGCAGGATATCGCAACAGGATTACAAAAAATACAAGAAGAACAACTGGAAAGCAGAGCTTTTCAATATACCAGTCTGAGTGAGATACAGCGGTTATCCGGTATAACCGGAAATCTGTTTGATACTTTAATGGTATTTGAAAATTACCCGGTGAGCCAGGCCTTAGAGGCACAGCCATGGAGTTTGCAGATTGATAAGCTGAATGTTGGTGAACAGCATACCAACTATCCGCTGAGTATCATTGTGATGGCTGGAAAGGAAATAGACATCCATTTTAGTTACAATGAATTATTAGAAGGTTACTATGTAAAACTAATTGCTGGTCATTTTAAACAGGTACTGAACCAGGTGGTCTCTTCTGGAAAGCTGAATTTCGGCGATATCAATCTGTTGACTAAGCAGGAGGAAGGACAATTACTAAATGATTTCAATGCAACAAGTATTTCACCATTACCTGTTGAAACTGTTGTTACCAGATTTACTGAACAGGTAGCGCTGCATACCGACCGACCGGCTATTATTGTGGGAGCAGATTCAATGAGCTATCGTCAATTGGACGAGCAATCGTCACGTTTTGCGCATTACCTGGTAGAACAAGGGGTGACGATAGGTACTTTGGTTCCTGTATGTCAGGAAAGGTCAGTTAGTATTGTGATCTCTTTACTCGCTATTGCAAAAGCAGGAGGGGTTTATGTTCCGATTGACCCGGGTTATCCGGTTGATCGTATTCAGTATATGTTAACAGATATAGGTGCGGGTTTACTGATTGCTAACGAAAAAGTATTTGCTGGTTTGCCGACAATACCTGACTTGGAGCTGGTTAACCCTGAAAATCTGCAATTGGAAACTTATTCGTCCATAGCACCGGTTATTCCTGTTAACTTAACGGATCTGGTGTATGTGATTTATACTTCTGGTTCTACAGGTCAACCTAAAGGCGTACAGATTACCCATGCCGGGCTTTCCAATCTGGTTAGCTGGCATTTGGAACGTTATCAGCTGAATAGTGAAAGTAAAACTACTGCGGCAGCTGGTATTGGTTTTGATGCTTTTGGTTGGGAAATCTGGCCGGCACTCAATGCAGGGGCTGCTTTACATATTATAGACGATGAACAAAGGTTGTCGCCATTAGGTCTTGCAGACTATTATCTTCAGGAAGGTATTACACATAGTTTCCTGTCTACCATATTGATCCCTGAATTTATAGTAGCAAGCCGAAATCGTCCGTTAGCTTTAAAATATCTGCTTGCAGGTGGAGATAAACTGGCCGCGGTCAAACTTGATGGGCTAGGCTTCCGGGTGGTTAACAATTATGGGCCTACGGAAAATAGCGTCGTGACTACAAGTTATGTACTTACGCCTGCAGATGGAGAAACTGCTCCTCCAATAGGTATCCCTGTAAGCAATACGCAGTTGTACATCGTGAACGCGGCGAATAAATTGAGCCCTATAGGTGTACCAGGAGAGCTATGTATTAGCGGTATTGGTGTGGCTAGGGGTTATTTGAACCAGGAATCGCTCACTGCAGAGAAATTTGTAGCTAATCCTTTTAATCATGGAACAAGGATGTACCGCAGTGGGGATCTTGCCAGATGGTTACCAGATGGAAATATCGAATACCTTGGCCGTATAGATGATCAGGTTAAAATACGTGGTTACCGTATAGAATTAGGGGAGATAGAAAATGTACTCCAGAAAAATTTGGCTGTAAAACAGGCAATCGTACTGGCTAAAACAGACGGTAGGGGCAATAAACAGTTGGTAGGTTACATTGTGCCAGAGCAGGTTTTTGAAAAAGAAAATATCATCAACTTCCTGAAAGACAAGTTGCCTGATTATATGATTCCTGCATTATGGGTTTCGTTGGACAAACTGCCAATGACCAGCAATGGTAAGGTGGATAAGAAAATGCTTCCAGAAGCGGATATCAATACTTTGCTGCGTATTAATTATGAAGCGCCACGAAGTGCCACGGAGCAAATACTAGTAGAAATCTGGCAGGATTTGCTGCGTGTAGAACAAGTTGGTATCCATGATAATTTCTTTGAATTAGGTGGTGATTCTATCATCACCATTCAGGCTGTTAGCCGTGCTAAAAGAGTAGGTCTGGAATTCCAGCCAAAAGACTTATTTGTACACCAGACTATTGCGCGTTTAGCAGCATTGCTACAAACAATTCAAGCTCAGCTTACAGCAGGAGAAGAAGGTTTATTGACCGGGATGAGTGGGCTTTTACCTATACAAGCCTGGTTCTTTGATGATGGCGGAACAGTAACTTCTCATTTCAATCAGCAGATCTTATTAAACATAGGTAAGGACACAGATTCTTCATTACTTTCTGGTGCAATTAAACAATTGGTGCAATACCATGATGCATTGCGTTTTGTTTATCAGCATACCGAAAATGGCTGGGAACAACATTATGGTAATTATACAGGAGAACTGAAAATCACAGATTTAACACAAACACCTGCTGATTTACTGGCTGCTGTGATCACAACTGAAAGTAACCTTGCGCAGCACAGTTTGAATATTGAGGAGGGTATACTGATTCGCGCGGTTCTGATGCTGACTCCTGAAAATGAGTCCTTTAACCGTTTGCTGATTGTAGTTCATCATCTTGCAGTAGATGGTGTGTCGTGGCGTATTCTGCTGGAAGATCTGACTTTAGTACTTCAAAGACCACAACAGGCATTAAGTATTGCCAAAAGTCATTCTTACAGACAGTGGTATGAATCACTTATGGTCTATAGCAATAGCCGTAGTTTATTAGCTCAGGAGTCTTACTGGAAAACAGCTGCACAACAGTATATTCCATTAAAAACAGAGAAAAATGAGGAGGGTGAAATTCGCAATGCGGACACTGCAAACTATGTGATTACGCTGGATGCAAAACAAACACTGCGTTTACTACAGGAAGCTCCTAGAGCATACCATACCGAAATCAACGACATCCTGTTAAGTGCACTTGCACTTACTTTAACTGAGTGGAATGAAAATGGCCATGTATCTATCGGACTTGAAGGACATGGTCGTGAAGATATAGACACTGATAGTGATATAAGTCATACAGTTGGCTGGTTTACTTCGCTTTATCCGGTGTTACTTGAGATCGGTGCAGAAAAAGAACCGGCTGATGTACTTAAAAATATTAAAGAACAATTGCGCCAGATACCAGCAAAAGGTATTGGATATGGTGTACTTAAGTATATTAACAAAGCTCCTTTCCTGCAAAGTAAAGCTCCATGGGATGTGGTCTTTAATTATCTTGGGCAATGGGATAATGCTGCAGGTGGAAATGGACATTTGTCTGCTGCTAAAGAAGATACAGGTGCTTCTGTAGGAGATGATTTTATTTTCCGCGATAAACTGGCTATCAATAGTTCGGTCCGTAATGGAGAGTTGGTTCTCGATCTGGGCTATAGTTTGAAACACTTTACTGCGGCAGGAATACAGAAAATAGGTGCGCGTTATTTGGTTCATTTGCAGGTGCTTATTGACCATTGTGCAGCACAGGTTGTGACGTTATATACTCCTTCAGATTATGGGTTGGGCAGCGCAGTTACTTATCAGGAACTGGACAAGTTTTTGGATGAAACCTATCTTCAAAAACTGCGCAGAAGCCAGATAGAGCGAATCTATCCATTAAGCGGTTTGCAATCCGGCATGTTATTCCATGGTCTTTATGATGGCGAAGCAGGTAATTATGTGGAGCAGTTTATCTCCGTACTGAACAGTGTTGATGAAGCAATTTTCATGAAGAGCTGGGACTGGGTAATGCAAAGACATACAATTCTGCGTAGTGCTTTCTACGCTGATGCCTTTAACATCCCTGTTCAGTGTGTCTACAAACTGGTAGAAATGCCACTAACTGTTTTTGATTATCGAAATATGGATGTTTTGGCACAGGAAACGGCTATTCAGGAATATTCGACTGCTGACCGTCTGGCCGGTTTTGATTTTACAACAGCTCCGCTGATGCGTGTTTGTCTGTCAAAACTAGAGGATAACCGCACACATTTACTCTGGACTTTTCACCATATTTTACTGGATGGATGGTCAGTGCCAATTCTGCTACAAGAATTACTGGAGGTATATGAGGAGCTTGCTACTGGCATGGCAAGTCCTGCACTTACTGAAGATCGCTACGAAGATTATATCCGTTATATCCAGCAGGACGATAACGGGAAGGCAGAAATGCACTGGAAAAATTACCTGGAGCATGTTACGGAAGGAAGTTTGCTTCCCTTTGTGAATACCACAGCCGACCGTACCAAAGGAATCGGAGTTTACAGCCTGAAAGAGCTAGCTGTAAATGCTGAAACAACCGCTTTGTTAGCCACATATGCACAGCGTAATCATATTACTTTAAACACCTTAATGCAAGGGGTATGGGCATATTTGCTATCCCATTATACTGGCCGGAGTGAAGTTACTTATGGAGTAACCGTATCAGGCAGGCCAGAAGTATTACCAGGAATAGAGCATGCCGTAGGTATGTACATCAATACACTTTTATTAGCTGCAAGAATAACTGAATCGCCTCTTTCAGATTGGTTGCAGTCCTTACAGGCAGCTCAGCTGAATAACCGCGAATATCAATACACACCATTGAACGAGGTGAAACGCTGGGTTGCTGCTGAGGGAGAATTGTTCGATACCTTATTGGTTTTTGAAAATTATCCAGTCAGTGAAGTTCTGGCTGCCCGCCAATGGAAATTGCAGCTGGAGGATGCCTCAATAACTTCACAAACTAATTATCCTTTATGGCTGGTCATTATGGCCGGAGCAGAAATCAATATTCGCTTTGAATATAATACTGGCTTACTGGACAAAAAACAGGTGGATAGGATTTCGGGACATTTTAACCAGGTACTATTGCAGCTGTCAACCTCAGCTATAACTACAGCTGGAGACCTTGTGCTGCTGACTGACACTGAACGTGATGAACTTAACTTATTTAATAACAAGACGGTGCCTTATGCTAAGGAAGAAACTTTTGTCAGCTTATTTGCTGCGCAGGTTATTCGTACCCCTTTGGCCACAGCACTTGTATATGAAAATGATTCTCTTTCTTATCAGGAACTCGATGAGCGTAGTAATCAGCTGGCACATGTGCTTCAAAGTAAGGGTGTAGGAGCGGGTACATTTGTGCCTTTATGTATTGAACGTTCGCTGGATATGATTACCGGTCTCATCGGAATCTTAAAAGCAGGTGCAGCTTATGTTCCTGTTGATCCTGATTTCCCTCAGGATAGAATTAACCATATGCTGGCTGATACCGCTGCAACCGTTATAGTGAGCAGCAGTAGTAGTCTGCATTTATTAGCGGAAAGCAATGCTGAGGTCATTACAATGGATACTGTTATCCTGGCAGAATACCCGGTTACTCCGGTGGAGACTCTGGTTGATGCTTCCAGTCCAGTTTATGTCATCTATACTTCGGGTAGTACTGGTAAATCAAAAGGAGTTATCCTTACGCACCGCAACCTTAATGATTATTTAGCCGGTTTACAGGATGCACTTCCCATAACAGAATGCTGTTCTTTTGGTCTGATGTCCAGTATCGCAACGGATCTTGGAAATACAGTATTGTTTACCGCATTCCTGAATGGTGGTGCATTACATGTTTTCTCTAAAGCTGCGATTACCGATCCGTATCAGCTCAGAACCTACCTTGCTGAACACCCGATCGACTGTATCAAAATTGTTCCATCACACTGGAAAGCACTTTCCATGCCTGATTATTTACTGTTGCCAGAAAAACTGCTCATTTTTGGAGGAGAGGCACTTTCATCAGAACTTGTTCTGAAAATCCGAGCCTTTGGAGGTAATTGTACCATCGTTAATCATTACGGGCCTACAGAAACAACTATTGGTAAATTACTGCATGTAGTGAAAGATGGTTATCCTTATCAGGAAAACATTCCAGTGGGTAAACCATTCTCTAATACAAAAGTATATGTAGTGAGTGTAAACGGACAATTATGTCCGGTAGGAGTGCCGGGAGAATTACTCATCGGAGGAGATGGTGTGGCTTCGGGGTATTTGAACAATGCAGAATTATCCGCGGAGAAATTCATCAGCGACCCATTTTCTGAGACTAGTGGTATCCGTTTTTATCGGACAGGTGATACCGTTAAATATTTGGCTGATGGTAATATACTGTTTATCGGCCGTGGTGATGATCAGGTTAAAATCAGAGGTTATCGCGTTGAATTGGGAGAAATAGAAAGTGCGCTGACCGGATGTATCGAATATGTTCATCAGGCAGTTGTGTTGGCAAGACCTGATGAAGCGGGTAATAAACGTTTGGTAGGTTATATTGTCCCTAAAGGTGATTTTAACAAAGATGGCATCATTGCTTACCTGAAAAACAGGTTGCCGGATTATATGATTCCATTGCTTTTTGTAGAACTGGAAAAACTTCCGCTTACTGCAAATGGAAAAGTGGATAAACGTGCTTTACCAGAGCCCGATATCAATTCATTACTAATCAATGATTATGTAGCACCTCGTAATGAAACAGAAAATGCAATGATTGCGATCTGGCAAGAGGTCTTACGTTTAGACAAAATAGGTGTACACGATAACTTCTTTGAACTGGGGGGAGATTCAATTATTACCATTCAGGTAGTAAGCAGAAGCAGAAGAAGCGGTTACGTGTTGTCACCTAAAGATATATTTACTTGTCAGACCGTTGCTCGTTTATCGGCGCAACTAGCTGTTCAGGAGAGTAATAAAATAAATGCAGAACAGGGAACACTTTCAGGGAATAGCGGGTTACTGCCTATCCAGCAGAAATTTCTGAATGGTGTTAATCCTGTCAAGTCATTCTATAACCATCATATGACGTATGCGGTAAATAAAGAGATTGCTATGGAGGTGTTATCGGGTGCAATCTCTGAGCTTGCTGTTTACCATGATGCGATTCGTTTTGGTTATCAGCAGACACTGGTGGGGTGGGAGCAGGTTTATACTGTTCAGGCTGCGGTACTTGAAATTGTTGACCTGCAAAATAATAACCTAGAACAATTCAGTTTGGAGCTCGCTCAGCACACAGCTCATTACGAGGAAAGTCTTGATCTGGAAAAAGGTATTTTATTCCGTGCAGTCTTATTCCTTTCACCATTAGCAGAACATCAACTACTCTTTATTATCCATCACCTTGCGGTAGATGGGGTTTCATGGCGTATCCTTTCGGATGATCTTGAATTGTTGCTGCGGAATCCGGGACAGCCAGCTATTGCGGTATTGGGTGCTAAAACAAGTTCTTACCGTCAATGGTACCAGGCTTTGGCAAATTATGGCGATAGCCGTGGTTTACAACGTCAACAGGATTATTGGGAACAAGTTTCTGGGGCTTACGTGCCTTTAAGGACTGATCATAACCCTAATGGATTGATCAGTAATGTGGATATGGATACGGCAATGGTTCAGTTGGATGGTTTAGCTACTTGGAAACTACTCCATGAGGTTTCTTCAGTTTACCATACAGAAATCAATGATATATTGTTAAGTGCTCTAGCGCTTACTTTATCTGATTGGAACAAGACTTCAAGGGTTTCTATCGGACTGGAGGGGCATGGCCGTGAAGAAATTACTGAAGATATCGATACTAGCCGTACGGTAGGTTGGTTTACTACGGTCTACCCGGTATTACTGGAAATCAGAAACGATTATGGTCAGCTAATTAAACAAGTGAAAGAAACACTAAGACAAATACCTGATAAGGGATTGGGTTATGGTGTACTGAAATATATCAATCAGAATACTGTTTTGCAGGCTAATGAACCCTGGGATGTGCAGTTCAACTACCTGGGGCAAGCTGGTGCAGGCACTGGTACAGGTAAGTTTGCGCACCCGAAATGGGAATCATTTGGTTCAGGAATGGGCAGTCAGACTCCTGTTTCTCAACCGCTTTCAATTGCTGGGATTATTCAGGATGATAAATTAACGCTTTACTGGAGTTACAGCAACAAACATTTCAATAGAGAAAGCGTAGAAGAAATGGCTGCGGTTTATCTTAAAAACCTGGAATCACTGATTAAACATTGTGTAGTACAGCAGAACGCAAGTAATTATACCCCTGCTGATTTCGGATTAGCAGGAACGGTGAGTATGGAAGAATTAGACCAGTTTCTGGATGAAAACTTCGAAGGTAAACCTCGTAGAGAACAAATAGAAAGCGTGTATAGGTTGAGTGGTTTACAAGAAGGAATGCTGTTCCATGGGATATTTGATGCGCAGACCAGCTCATCTTATGTAGAACAATTTTCCGGAGAATTAACAGATTTGGATACTGAAGCTTTTATAAGTAGCTGGAATTACCTGCTGAAACAACATAGCGTGCTCAGAAGTGGTTTCTACGCCAATGTTTTTGCTATCCCTGTACAATGTGTTTATAAGGAAGTTGAAATGCCGGTAACCATGGTTGATTATAGTGATAAAACCATGGCGGAACAGAAACAAGCTATCAGTGCCTATGAAAAAGCAGATCTGGAACAAGGATTTGACTTTGCTAAGGCTCCGTTGATGCGTATCTATCTGATGAAGCTGAGCAATACTAAATATCACCTTTGCTGGACCTATCATCACATTTTAGTGGATGGATGGTCTATGCCAGTATTGATGGGAGAATTGTTGAAATCCTATGAATTACTTTCGGCTGGTAAACAATTGCCATTGCCAGCAACAGACCGTTATGAAGATTATATCCGCTATATCGAAAACCGTGATGCCGATAAAGGTGAAGATTACTGGCGCAATTATCTGGCTAAGGTTAGTGAAGGAACCTTACTGCCGTTTATCAGTGCAGCTACAGATCGGAATAAAGGAATAGGTGAATACAGTACACATCATTTGGTGCTGGATGCTGAAACTACTTCCCGGTTATCAAGATATGCGCAACGTCACCGTATTACAATGAATACCTTGGTACAAGGTGTCTGGGCATACCTGTTATACAGGTATACCGGCCGTACAGAAGTAACCTATGGGGTAACTGTGTCAGGAAGGCCTGATAATTTGCCGGGTGTAGAACGTGCGGTGGGGATGTATATTAATACATTACCATTCTGTACACATATAGATGAATCACAATTGGTTAGCTTGTGGTTACAGGCTATACAGGGAGAGCAACTGGAAAGTCGTGAATATCAGCATATCGCATTGAATGAGATTCAACGCTGGGCAGGTATTCCGGGAGACCTTTTTGATAGTTTGCTGGTTTATGAAAATTATCCAAGTAATCCGATTACTTCACCTTCGCTTAGTTTACAGGTGGATAATGTAAGAAAAGAAGAGCATACAAATTATCCGCTTGGTGTAGCCGTTATGGTTGCAGAAGAAATCACTGTGTATTTTAGTTATAATACTACATTGATTTCTGATGGGTATATGGGGGCAATTGCCGGGCATTTTGAACAGACGATATTGGGGATGACCAGTGCGGATAATCTGTTACTGAGAGACATCGAAATACTTTCTGTTCCTGAAAAACAGCAATTGATTCATACATTCAATGCCACTGCCTCAGTTTTTCCTGAAGCAAATACAATTATAGATCAGTTCAATGCACAGGTAGCGCGTACACCGCATGCTCCGGCATTCATCACCGATCAGGTCACTATGACTTATCAGGAACTGGATGAGCAGGCGGGCCGTCTGGCAAATTATCTGCTTGACCAGGGAGTTGGAACAGAAACCCTGGTTCCATTGTGTCTGGAAAGATCTCCGGAAATGGTAATCAGTATAATGGCGATTCTGAAAGCAGGAGCAGCCTATGTGCCGATAGACCCTGATTATCCGCAAGACAGAATTCGTTTCATGCTGGAAGATACAGCTTCAACTGTCATGATTAGCAGCAGTAAGTGTGTGGGTTCATTACCTTCAGGCGGGCTTAAAGTAATTCAGCCGGATATTGAATGGGCACGAATTAACCAATATGATACGCTTGTTAATGTTCCTTTGAGTGCAGCTAACCTAGCTTATGTGATTTATACTTCTGGTTCTACAGGTAAACCAAAAGGTGTGCTGATAGAACACGGTGGTGTGGTGAGTCTGGCCTTAAGCCAGCAGCATGCGTTGCAGCTGACCGAAGGAACGAGATGTTTGCAATTCGCTTCTTTTGGTTTTGATGCATCTTGTTATGAAGTGTTTAATACTCTGTTGAGTGGAGGAATCCTGATTCTTCCAGAAAAAGAGGATTTGCTTTCTGAGGAAAGTTTTGGTGCTTTTGTTCAGAGACATGGGGTGGAAGTGGTACTTTTACCACCTTCTTATCAGCATATCGTTAAAGATGTTCTGGGGCCTATTACTACGATTATATCGGGAGGAGAGGTTCTGAACCGTGAAGATGCACGTTATATCGGTGCCACAGGTGTCCGTGTACTCAATGCTTATGGCCCTACAGAAAATACTGTAGTGAGTACCCTGACAGATCAGCCTATACAAGAAGATAACGTAGTAGTAATCGGTAAGCCGATCGCGAATGTACAGACTTATATCAGATCTGAAAATGGACAGTTATGCCCGGTAGGTGTTGCCGGAGAACTCTGTGTGGGTGGTATTGGTGTCGCCCGTGGTTATCTGAATCGTCCGGAACTGACAGCCGAAAAATTCATTGCTGATCCTTATTCGGAGAAAGCAGGAGCTCGTTTGTATCGTACAGGTGATCTTGCCCGCTTTCTGCCGGACGGTAATATCGAATATCTGGGTCGTATTGATGACCAGGTAAAGGTTAGAGGATTCCGTATCGAGTTAGGTGAAATTGAATCAGAATTGCAATTGTGTGGCCTGGTCAATGCAGCAGTTGTTGCAGTTAAACCTGATTTAAATGGAAACAGCAGATTGATTGGTTATATTATTCCTAAGGGTGATTTTGACAAAGAAGCTATTCTTGTTTATCTGAAAGAAAAATTACCAGAGTATATGGTGCCGGCTGTGCTGTTGCCTATAGACAAAATACCTTTGACTCCTAATGGTAAAGTCGATAGAAAAGCTCTTCCGCAGCCGGATAACGATGCTTTAGCCACGGGTAACTACGTCGCTCCTCGAAATACACTGGAAGAAAACATTGCACTCATCTGGCAGGATTTATTATCAGTGTCAAGAGTTGGGATACAGGATGACTTTTTTGAGCTTGGCGGTCATTCGCTGCTTGCGATGCGTGTTATTTCAGCACTTCGTAAAACATTAAAAGCGGAGATAACAGTTAAAACTCTGTTTACACATAAAACAATAGCAGAATTGGCTGTTTATATCAGTCAGCAGGCTCCACATGCAGTTAGAAGGGCTATTGAGAAGAAAGCAAGGCCTGAAAATATTCCGCTTTCTTTCAATCAGGAAAGACTATGGTTTATCGATCAGCTAGAAGGAAGTGTTCATTATCATATTCCTGCTGCCTTGAGGTTAAAGGGGCAGCTCAACAGAGTGGCTCTGGAACAAGCTATACGTCAACTGATCAACCGGCATGAGGTATTGCGTACCGTAATGCTGGAAGAAGATGGAAAAGCCCGTCAGCATGTGTTGGCAGAGTATTTATGGCATTTACAAGTAACAGATCTGATTCATCAGCAGCATGATTCGTTACACGATTATATCCGTGAATTGATAATGACACCATTTGATCTGGCTGCAGATCATATGCTTCGTGCAAACCTGATCTTACTGGACACTGATGTTTCGGTATTAGTGCTGACTATGCATCATATTGCTTCTGACGGCTGGTCAGTAAGTATTTTAGTGAATGAACTTGCCGCATATTATGAGGCCTTTACAGCCGGCAAACCTCTTGAGTTAGCTGAGTTAGCTATTCAATATGCAGATTTTGCGATCTGGCAAAGGGAACAGCTCACCCCGGTATTACTGGATAAACAACTGGGTTACTGGAAAAAACAGCTTAGTGGTACAGAACCTCTTCAGTTGCCGGCAGATTTCCAACGCCCGGCAATGCAGAGTAAAAATGCTGCCAGTTATGCATTTGTAATGAAACCTGAAATGCTGGAACAGCTTCATGTGCTTTCACGTAAACAGGATGCAACATTATTTATGACCTTGCTAGCTGTTTTCAAAGTCTTGCTGTCACGCTATAGCGGACAGCAAGACATTTGTATCGGTACTTCTATTGCAGGCAGGGTACAGCAGGAAACTGAAAACCTGATTGGATTCTTTGTGAATACATTAGCGCTGCGTAGTCATACTGATCTGAACATCTCTTTCAATACATTCATTCAGCAAGTAAAGGAAATTACATTAGATGCTTATGAGAATCAGGAGCTTCCATTTGAAAAAGTAGTAGAAGCTGTGGTGAAAGAAAGGGATCTGAGCCGGACGCCTTTATTTCAGGTGATGTTTGAATTGCATAACACGCCTGAAATGCCGGAATTGAGTCTTGGGAAAGTAGTTGTTTCGTCAGAGGACATTGATGCCGCTACTGCTCAGTTTGACATGACGGTAAATATGCTGGAAAGCAATGGGGAGTTAAATGGGTATATCACTTATTGTACCGATCTCTATAGCGAAGCTACGATTGAGCGTTTGAGTATTCACTTTGAACAGCTGTTAAATGCTGTGATTAGTTCTCCGGATAGTCTTTTAGGACAGCTTCCTATGCTAACTGCCGGAGAACAGGAGCAGTTGCTGAATGTGTTTAATGCTACGGAAACTGTTTATCCGCATGATAAAACAGCAATAGATATTTTTGAAACTCAGGTTTTACTGAATCCTTTAGCAGTTGCTATCGTTTTTGAAGACCAGGTTTATACTTATCAAGAATTAAACGAGCGTTCAAATCAGCTTGCGGGCTATCTGCGCAGTAAAGGTGTTGTAACTGATACATTGGTGCCAGTTTGTTTAGAACGTTCGGCAGAAATGGCCGTAGCGATTCTGGGGATACTGAAAGCAGGTGGAGCTTATGTTCCTGTTGACCCGGGATACCCGGATGAGCGGATCAGTTTCATGCTGGAAGATACGAATGCTTCTGTTATAGTCACTACTAGCGAGCTAAAAGCAAAAATTGTTGCTTTTGCCTCATCAGATACTGTTTTGCTGGATGCTGACAGGGACAAGATTAATACCTGGGGAGTTACCTCACCGGTCAATTCTTCTGGGCCCGGTGACCTGGCTTATGTGATTTATACTTCAGGTTCAACTGGAAAACCGAAAGGGGTCATGGTAGAACATGCAGGGATGTTGAATCACTTGTATGCTAAAATCAATGATTTGCAATTAACAGCAGAAACAGTCGTTGCATTTACTGCTTCTTATACTTTTGATATTTCAGTCTGGCAACTGTTCTCCGCGTTGCTTTGCGGAGGTAAAACTGTGATCTATTCCACAGAAAGCATTCTGGAACCAGCTATCCTGATTGATGCGGTTGAAGCAGATGGAGTTACTATTTTAGAGTTAGTTCCTTCTTATTTAAATGCTGTATTACAGGAGAATACATTGCCTGAGTTGAAGCAATTGTCTTACTTGTTGGTTACCGGAGAAGCGGTGAGCCAACCGCTATTGGCACAATGGTTTGCACACACGCATTACAGCCGTATTCCGGTTGTGAATGCTTATGGCCCAACGGAAGCATCCGATGATATTTGTCACCATATTATGTACGAGGCACCTTCCAGGATCAATGTACCTGTAGGTAAACCGGTACAGAATATGCGCATTTATGTGTTGTCATCTGGTGATCAGCTTTGCCCGGTAGGTGTACCTGGTGAGATCTGCGTTTCAGGAATTGGGGTTTCCAGAGGATATTTGAACCGTCCGGATCTGACTGCTTCGCGTTTTGTGGATACTCCATTTGAAGAAAGCGGTAAGATGTACCGTACCGGAGATTTGGGTCGCTGGTTACCTGATGGAACGGTTGAGTATCTTGGCCGTATCGATGATCAGGTTAAGATTCGCGGTTTCCGTATTGAGCTTGGAGAGATTGAAAATGTATTACAGCAGAATGAGGCGATCATCCAGGCAGCCGTCATTGTGAAAAGCGATGAGAGTGGAAACAAACGTTTAGTTGCCTACGTGGTTGCTGAGGGTACTTTTGATAGAGAGGCAACGGTGAGTTGGTTGAAAAACCATTTACCAGAATATATGGTTCCGGGTCTTTTTGTAGCCCTTGATCAGCTACCCTTAACAGGTAATGGTAAAGTAGACCGTAAAGGTTTGCCTGATCCTGATATGGGTTCATTGCAAACCGGTAGCTATAGCGCACCGCGTAATGAGCAGGAAACTATTCTGGCAGGCATCTGGGAAGAATTGCTACATATTCCGCAAGTAGGAATTTATGACAATTTCTTTGAACTGGGTGGCGACTCTATTATTACCATTCAGGTGGTGAGCCGTGTGCGTCGTGCCGGTTTCAGTTTGCATCCGCGTGATTTGTTTATCCATCAGACCATTGCTGGCTTGTCTGCTTGCATGGCTGCTGAAGCGGCAAGTGCGTCTTCAGGTGAACAAGGTTTACTGGAAGGGGAGAGTGGTTTGCTGCCAATTCAACAACACTATTTTGAATCTGGTAATTCAGAATTGTCTCACTATAATCAGAGTGTTTTTCTGAGTATAGATAAAACCATCACTTCATCAAGGCTGACAGAAATTATCAGTCAGCTGGTTGCTGCGCATGATGCCCTGCGTTTTACTTATCAGCAAACTGCAGAAGGCTGGAGACAAGTTTATAGCCCTTATACCGGATCGCTTGAAATAGATGACCTCAGAAGCTTGAAATCATCAGTATTGATGGAAACTATTGCTGCACATAATGACAGGTACCAGGCCAGTCTGGATATCTTACAAGGGACACTTTTACGTGCTGTATTTATCCTGACTCCAGATACCACACCACAAAACCGCTTATTGCTCGTGGTTCACCACCTTGCAGTGGACGGAGTTTCGTGGCGTATCCTGTTGGAAGACTTTGAACAGTTATTGTCACAAAAATCATTACCGCAATATAAGACTGCCTCTTATCGCCAGTGGCATCAGGCATTAATGAATTATAGTGCTAAAACCAGCGTGCAGAATCAACGCGGATACTGGGAGAATGTGGTTGCTGCAGCCAAACCAATGCGGACGATTCACTCATGGCCGGGAATGGTAACCGGTGCAGAAATACAGCAGCATACCACCAGTCTGGATGGCTTGCTTACCCGCCAGTTATTGCAGGATGTACCTCGTGCGTATCATACTGTAATCAATGATTTATTACTAACCGCACTAGCACAGACTTTGGCTGACTGGAATAAACATTCCACTATCGTGGTCGGTTTAGAAGGGCATGGCAGGGAAGACTTTATTCCGGGTGTTGACATCAGCCGGACCGTTGGCTGGTTCACCAGTTTATACCCGGTTATGTTGTCTGTAGTTCCGGGAGCAGAGGCTGGTTTACAGTTGAAAAGTATTAAAGAACAACTACGCTTAGTTCCGGATAAAGGTTTGGGTTACGGAGTTTTAAAATATATAGATAAGGTTTCGGCTTTAGGGGGTACTGATCCATGGGAGGTTGAGTTTAACTACCTCGGACAATTGGATAATCTGGTTAAAGAAGAAGACAATTCATTGCTGTCAGGTGCTGCTGAATCTTCAGGCAAATCGATCTCTGACAGTCATCCTGTCAGGGAGCTGTTGTCAATAAACAGCCTGATACAGGGAGGAGAATTGCAGGTGAACTGGAGTTTTAGCAGTCGCCATTTTACACCAGATGCCATCTCAGAAATGTCATCAGCATATCTGGAAAATCTGGGGAATCTGATTGCACATTGTATCACAGTAGAGACGCCGGTATTCACTCCGTCAGACTATAATCTGGGTGAAGAAATCACGAACGAAGAGCTGGATAAATTTCTGGATGCAGACCATCACGGGTCAACACGGAAATTACAGATGGAAAGTATGTCGCGCTTAAGCGGCTTACAGGAGGGGATGCTTTTCCATAGTTTATATGATGATCATGCAGGTGCTTATATCGAACAATTTACAACTGTACTCACCGGTGTTGAGCCAGAAATATTTGCCAGAAGCTGGGAGTCTTTACTGCGGAACCATAGTATTCTGCGCAGTGGATTTTACTATAATGAATTCAAAATACCTGTACAATGCATTTACAGGGAGGTGAAAATACCAATGAATGTGGTGGATTGCAGTGGGATGAGTAAAGAAGAACAAGAGCAGTTCATCCATAATTATGAACAGGCTGATCGTTTAGATGCCTTTGACCTTACAGCTGCTCCGCTGATGCGCATCTATTTGATCCGTATGGACGCAAACCGGTACAAGCTATTCTGGACTTATCATCACGTATTGCTTGATGGATGGTCACTGGCAGTATTGCTGGGAGAACTGTTACAGATTTATGAACAGCTGATTACCGGTCAGTCCGCATTACAGGTTGTTGAAGACCGTTACGAAGATTATATCCGTTACATTGAGCGCCAGGATAAGGAAGAGGCAACAGCGTATTGGAAAAAATATCTGGGTGGTTTGGAAGAGCCAAGTTTGCTGCCTTTCATCAGTATTACAGCCGACCGGACCAAAGGAATCGGCTTGTACAAAGATGAAAATCTGCATCTTGACCGGGAAACAACATCCCGGATCATCCGTTATGTGCAGCGTAACCACATTACCCTGAATACCCTGATGCAAGGGGTTTGGGCCTACTTATTATCCCGTTATACCGGTAATAAAGATGTGGTATACGGGGTTATTGTTTCCGGACGCCCGGATGATCTGGCAGGAGTAGAGCAGCGGGTTGGGATGTATATCAATACTTTGCCGCTACGTGCTACGACAGCGCTTTCACAACCTGTTTCTGCATGGTTGCAGGAAATACAGGCAGATCAGATCAGCAGCCGTAATTATCAGTATACTACGTTAAATGATATTCGTAGATGGTCTGCAGTGTCAGGAGAATTATTTGATAGTTTGCTGGTATTTGAGAATTATCCTGTAGATAAAGTGCTGTCTGCACAATCATGGAAACTCGAAACTGAAAGCGTTAGTATGAACGAACAGGGCAATTATCCGCTGAGTTTGATTATAGGTACAGGAGAAGAGACCAATATTACTTTTAATTATAACAGCTCTCTGCTGGATACAACTTATGCAGAAGCTATTGCCGGACATTTCAAAGCGGCATTATTATACATGATTACACAGGAAAATGCAACGCTAAACGACGTTGAGATCCTATCAGCAGGTCAAAAATCTGACCTGTTGAATGATTCAGATGATAATGCGTTTGCTTATCCTTCAGCCCAAACAATGGCTGATCTTTTTGAAGATCAGGTATTAAGGTCGCCTTCTGCAGTTGCGGTAGTTTTTGAAGAAAGAAAGCTGACCTATAGTGAACTGGATGAATTAGCCAATAAGCTGGCGAATCACCTGGTTACGCTCGGTGCCAAACGCGATATGATGATCCCATTGTTCATAGAACGGTCTCCTGAAATGCTTGTGGGCATGTTAGCTATTATGAAAGCAGGAGCAGCCTATGTACCAATCCTGCCAGATTCTCCGGCAGAACGTACAGCGTATATCCTTTCAGATATAGGGGCTGGAATGATTCTGAGCAGTACAGAAAGCGCCAATTTC
Source organism: Pedobacter sp. PAMC26386 (assembly GCA_014302835.1). GTDB lineage: Bacteria > Bacteroidota > Bacteroidia > Sphingobacteriales > Sphingobacteriaceae > Pedobacter. The sequence continues at coordinate 2,174,951 of CP060294.1, read as the reverse complement.
CTGCCGGCTACTGATTTGCCTGTCATTTTACTGGATAGCGAGGAAGCATTATTTACTGAATGTGCTTTAACAGTACCATCAGGGCAACGTTTACCTTCTGATCTGGCTTATGTTATCTATACTTCTGGTTCAACTGGCTTGCCAAAAGGGGTGCTGGTAGAACATGGCGGAGTAGTTAACCTGCTGAGTTATCTGGGTGAAAAATACAGTATAGATAACAGAGATAGAATCCTGCAGTTCTCTAACTATAATTTTGATGCTTCGGTAGAACAGATTTTCCTGGCTTTATTCAATGGCGGTACTGTAGTACAGCTGGATGAAGCAACACGTCTGGATCCCTCAGCACTCGAAAGTTTGCTGATCCGTGAAAAAATTACTCATATCGATGCAACGCCTGGATTCCTGGAAACTATGAACGCTGGAGTTTATGGCGGGTTGAAGCGAATCGTTTCAGGCGGAGAATACTGCCGTGTTTCACTCGCAGAGAAATGGAAGCCGTATGTCGCGTTTTATAACGAATACGGGCCTACAGAAACTTCGATTGTAGCGATCAGGTATGAATATAAGGATGTACCGCATCAGGACGGTGTGCCGATAGGTCGTGCTGTAGGTAATACAAGAGCTTATTTACTGGATGAACAATTGCGGCTGGTTCCTGCTGGTGTAGCCGGAGAGTTGTATATCGCTGGTGTACAGGTAGCCCGTGGTTATCTTAATCTTCCGGAACAAACAGCAGTGAGTTTTCTTGCCGATCCATTTGTAAGCGGAGAACGCATGTATAAAACAGGGGATATCTGTCGGTTATTACCAGATGGTAACCTGACCTATGTGGGCCGTAACGACGATCAGGTGAAAATCCGCGGTTTCAGAATTGAGCTGGGTGAGATCGTTAATTCGCTGGAACAGAGTAGTCTGGTGGCTCAGGGAATTGTACTGGCCAGGCAGGACGATTATGGCAACAAACGCCTGGTAGGTTATGTTGTGCCTAAAAATGGATCTTTTGATCAGGATGGCCTTTTGACATTCCTGAAAAGCAGGTTGCCTGATTACATGGTTCCTGCGCTGTGGGTTGTGCTTGATCAGCTTCCTCTGACCAGCAATGGCAAAATTGATAAAAGAGCGCTGCCGGACCCTGATATGAACGCCTTGACAGCTAGTGAGTATGTTTCCCCAAGAAATGAAATTGAACAAAGTCTGGCTTTGATCTGGCAGGAGTTGCTTGGGTTGGTGCAGGTTGGTGTTCATGATAACTTCTTCGAACTAGGCGGACACTCACTGCAGGTTATGCGTATGATCTCAGCTATTCGTAAAGTAATGCAGGTAGAAGTATCAGTCAGGACGCTATTTGAGCTTACAACAATTGATGCACTAGCTAAATATATCAATATCAATAATGATGACCTGGATGATGAATACTCCACAACAATAGAATTATAAATCTAAGAACCCTTACCTAATAAAAAACATAATTATGTCCAGTTTTAATTTGATTGATGTAGTAGAGCTGTTAAACAAAGCAAATAACGTCGGTATTAAAATAACCTTAGATGATGACCGGCTAAAAATTAAGATGCATAAAGATCAGGTGATAGATAGCAGTCTTCTGGACGAATTGAAGCTGAAGAAAGAACATCTGATTACCTATTTCAAAAAGCATGGCGCCGCCACGGTTATCGCTGATGAAAATAAGATTGTACCCTTTCAAAGAGGTACAATCCAATATATTCCACTTTCATCTGGTCAGGAACGTCTTTGGTTTCTTGATCAGCTGGAGGGCAGTACAGCTTATCATATTCCGACTGTTTTAAGACTGAAAGGAAAGCTTGATCAGGCTGCTTTGGAATTTGCTTTAAGGGGTATTGTGAATCGTCACGAAGTACTAAGAACTGTTATCCTGGGAGAAGAGGGCAAGCCTTATCAGCATATTTTGTCTGAAAATGGCTGGAAACTGGTTGTTATCGATGATCTGATCTATAAGAATAGTCCGGAAGCTTTGCGAGTAGGAATTAAAGAACTGACAGATGCACCATTTAACCTAGCTGCTGATCATATGTTGCGTGCTTATCTGATTGTGCTTGAGGAAGACGAATATGTGTTGCTGGTTACGATGCATCATATTGCCTCAGATGGCTGGTCTACTGGTATAATCGTTAATGAACTGATCGAATTTTATAATGCCAGTACAGAAAAAAGAGCAGTTGAGTTGCCGGTACTCGAAATACAGTATGCGGATTATGCGGTATGGCAGCGGGAACAGGTTTCTCCGCAGGTTGAAAAATTTCATCTGGATTATTGGAAAAAGAAGCTTGGAGGTGTTTCTACGTTGTTTTTACCAGCTGATTATCCGCGTCCGGCCGTACAAAGTTCAAGAGGTGCGGTAAGTGAATTTAGCCTGGATCTGGCACTAGCTGAAAAACTACAGGTTTTGTCCCGTAGCCATGATGCTACCTTGTTTATGACTTTATTGACCGCATTTAAGGTCTTATTATACCGTTATGCCGGTCAGGATGATATCTGTGTAGGTACGCCGACAGCAGGCAGGACACAGCAGGAATTAGAAGGTCTGGTTGGTTTTTTTGTGAATACACTTGCATTGCGAAGTGATCTGAGTGAGAATCCTTCTTTTGAAACGTTATTGCAACAGGTAAAAGATACCACTCTGAATGCTTACCAGCATCAGGATCTTCCATTGGAAAAAATAGTGGAAGCAGTGGTGAAAGAACGTGATCTGAGCCGTAATCCCTTATTCCAGGTGTGTTTCACACTGTTAAATATTCCAGGAGATGGAGATCTGAAATTACAGAATGTAATGCTTTCGGCAGAACCGATGGAGCAAACGAAAATACAGTTTGACTTTACGCTTACCCTGAGGGAAACGGAGCAGGGCCTGTCTGGTGCAGTTGAGTACAGTACGGATCTTTACCGTGAAGAGACGATTGCCCGCATGGTTACCCATTTTGAACTGTTATTGCGAGCGATAGTGAATAATCCGATTACCAAAATTGGTGATCTGGAAATGCTGAGTGCAGCAGAAGAAGAGCTTTTATTGTCCTTTAATGAGATCGCTGTTGTTGATGAACCTGAACCGGGGACTACCTTGCTTGATGCGTTTGCTTTACAGGTAGAATATGCACCTGATGCTATTGCTATAATGTTTGAAGATCAGTCTTTAAGCTATAGAGAATTAGATGAGCGGGCAAATCAGCTGGCACATTATTTAACCATTAAAGGAGTAACGACAGAAACCCTTGTCCCGATTTGTCTGGGCAGATCTCTGGAAATGATCACTGGTATTTTTGGTATTCTGAAAGCAGGAGCTGCCTATGTGCCTATCGATCCGGATTATCCGGCATCAAGGATTAGTTATATTTTAGCTGATACCGGCGCCAGTGTAATAATCACTGATGGGAACAGTAAACCTAAATTGCCACACCTGGCTGATCATATTGAAGTAATTGCACTGGATGAAGAATGGGAGGAGATAGGCGCACATGTGAAAGGGCCGGTTAGCACTGCTTTAACGGAACAAAATCTGGCCTACGTGATTTATACTTCTGGTTCGACCGGAAAACCAAAAGGTGTATTGATAGAACATAGTGGAGTGGTTAACTTAGCTATGAGTCAGCGGAATGCCCTGCGGTTAACGCATGGAACAAGATTCCTGCAGTTTGCTTCTTTTGGTTTTGATGCATCCTGCTATGAAGTATTTAATACTTTATTAAGTGGCGGGGTACTGGTACTGCCGCAAAAAGAAGATCTGCTTTCGGCAGAAAGTTTTGGTGCTATGGTTAAAAAACACCAGGTAGAGGTAGTTACACTGCCGCCCTCTTATCAGCATCTGGTTAAAGATGTACTGGGGCCAGTTACTACCGTGGTGTCTGCCGGAGAGCCATTAAACCGTGAAGATGCCCGTTATATTAAAGCTAAAGGTGTTCGTGTGATTAATGCATACGGACCTACAGAAAATACAGTTTGTACGAGTCTTACTGATGAACCAATATTAGAGAACAATACAGTTGTTATTGGGAAGCCGATAGAAAATGTACAAGTTTATATTCAGAATGAGCAGGGCAGATTGTGCCCTGTGGGGGTTGCTGGAGAGTTATGTGTGGGTGGTGCAGGGGTGGCTCGTGGTTATCTGAACCGCCCGGAACTTTCTGCTGAAAAATTTATTTCTGATACATATGCTGCAAAGCCGGGTGCACGCTTGTACCGCACAGGTGATCTTGCGCGCTGGCTGCCTAATGGTCATATTGAATATTTAGGCCGGATAGATGATCAGGTGAAAATCAGGGGATTCCGAATAGAACCAGGAGAGATTGAAGCTGAACTTCAATTATGTGATCTGGTTAATGCAGCAGTAGTTGCAGTTAAAACAGATCAGAATGGGAATAATCGGCTTATTGGTTATGTCATCCCTGAGGGTGCTTTTGACAGAGAAGGTATTGTCGCTTATCTGAAAGATAAACTGCCGGATTATATGATTCCTTCTTTACTACTTCCGCTAGAGATAATTCCACTTACTCCAAATGGTAAAATCGATAGAAAAGCCTTGCCGGAACCCGGAGATATTATCGTTTCTGCAAGCGATTATGTCGCGCCACGTAATCCAATGGAGCAGGCGCTAATAGCGATCTGGCAGGATTTATTGGGGGTGTCAAAAGTGGGTATTCATGACAATTTCTTTGAGTTAGGCGGAGATTCTATTGTGACTATACAAGTAGTAAGTAGGTCAAAACGTGCTGGTTATGATCTTCATCCAAAGGATTTATTTATATATCAGACTGTAGAGAAACTCTCTGCATTATTACTGGCCAGGAAGAGTAATGAAGTTACTGCTGAGCAGGGACAGCTGGTTGGAACAGCTGGTTTGTTGCCAATCCAACAATGGTTTTTTGAAGCAACAGGGCCAAATCCTTCGCACTTCAATCAGCAGGTATTATTGAGCATTGATAAAGATATAAAACAAGCAATTCTGATTGCTGCAGTAGAACAACTGATTACCTATCATGATGCTCTTCGTTTTACTTACAAAAAAGGAAGTCATGGTTGGGAGCAGACTTATGGTAGTCATCCGGGTGCATTGAAAATTGTTGATCTGCAGGAGTTACCATCCCACCAGCTGCTTGAGCACATAGAATCAGTTTGTGAGCTTACGCAACGGAGTCTTGATCTTGAACAGGGAATATTGTTTAATGCGGTGTTAATTCTGACTCCTGAAACAGATGCACATCATCGTCTTTTATTTGTCGGTCATCACCTGGTTGTGGACGGTGTGTCATGGCGTATTTTGCTGGAGGATATTGGTTTACTGATTGCACATCCGGATCAGCTGGCAGTTATTGTTTTAGGACACAAAAGTAGCTCTTATCGTCAGTGGCATAGTGCATTGGTGAGTTATGGGCAGCGTCGCCGTCTGCTTGATCAACAAGCACACTGGGAAAATATCACTGCACAATATCACCCGCTAAAAACTGAAAAAGAAGAAAGGGGAATAGTCACTATTGCAGACACAGTTAACCATACGTCCAGACTGGATAGTGAAATTACCCGCCGTTTGTTGCAGGATACAAACAGGGCTTATCATACCGAAATCAATGATCTTCTGCTAAGCGCATTGGCACTTACTTTAGCAAAGTGGAACGGCAGTACTAAAGTCTCTATCGGACTGGAAGGACACGGGCGTGAAGATATTTTAAAAGATATAGATACCAGCCGTACTGTAGGCTGGTTTACCAGCCTTTTTCCTGTACTCCTGGAAGTTGATGAAACTCAGGACACCGGTTCTGTATTGAAGGCTGTTAAAGAGCAATTGCGTCAGGTTCCTGATAAGGGAATTGGTTATGGAGTGCTTAAATATATTAACAAAGCTGAATCTCTGCAAGGACCAGAACCTTGGGATATTATTTTTAATTATCTGGGCCAGATGGACAATGCGGTCGATACAGAAGGTGCATTGGATGGTGCAGTTGAAAATACAGGTACAGCAATCGATGAAGCTTATCCGGTTCGTGAAAATCTGTCTGTAAATAGCATTATTCAGGGTGGAGTACTGATGGTAACCTGGACTTATAGCAATAAACATTTTACGGATGAAGGGATAATCCGTTTAGCTGATTCGTACCTTTCTCATCTGGAAGAGCTTATTGGTCATTGTGCCAGCCAAATGCATGTTTCTTATACGCCAGCAGATTATAACTTTAGCGGGCTGATTACCAATGATGAGTTAGATAGCTTTCTGGAAGAAGATTTTAATGGGACGCCACGCAGAACACAACTGGAAAGTATGTACCGGTTAAGTGGTTTGCAGGAAGGAATGTTGTTCCATAGCATCTATGATGGTCAGGCAAGTGCTTATGTAGAGCAATTTACAGGTGAGCTAACTGATTTGAATGTGACTGCATTTTTGCGAAGCTGGGAATACCTGCTACAGCATCACAGTATTCTGAGGAGCGGATTTTACTACGATGTGTTTGCTGTTCCAGTACAGTGTGTCTATCATGAAGTTGTCTTACCGGTGACCATGTTGGATTATCGTCATTTGGATAAAGCAGCTCAGGTACAGGCAATAACTGAATTTGAAGCAAATGCTAAACTGGAAGGTTTTGATTTTACAGTAGCTCCTTTGATGCGAATTACGCTGACTCGTCTGGATGATAACCGTTATCGTTTACTCTGGAATTTCCATCATATGCTGTTGGATGGCTGGTCGTCACCTGTATTACTGGAAAAGCTACTGCTTGCTTATGAAGCGCTTGCTGCAGGCAATCCATTACCGGTAATTGCCAAAGATAATTACGAAGATTATATCCGTTATACGGAACGCCGTGATAAAGAAGAGGAAGAGTTGTACTGGCGTGGTTATCTGAAAGGAATCAGTGAGGGTTGTCTGCTGCCATTTGTGAGCACAACCGTAAACCGGACTAAAGGTATCGGTGAGTACCGGGAGCAGTCTTTAGTCCTGAATGCGGCTTTTACAGCACAGCTTTCCCGTTTTGCGCAAAGACACCGTGTGACAGTGAATACATTAATGCAGGGGGTGTGGGCATATTTGTTATATCGTTATACGGGCCGTCCAGATGTAGTTTATGGGGTGACGGTATCCGGTCGTCCGGAAGATCTTCCAGGAGTGGAACGTGCAGTGGGGATGTATATTAACACTTTACCGTTGTATACGGTGATAGATAGTTCTGCGGGTATTGTACAATGGTTGCAGGAATTACAGATCAGTCAGTTACAGAGCAGAGAGTATCAGCATACGCCTTTGAATGTTACACAACGATGGGCAATGGTAGAGGGGGATCTTTTTGACAGTTTGCTTGTCTTCGAGAATTATCCGGTCAGCAAAGTGGTTTCTGACTCTTCTGACGATGTTGAACTGCAAAATGCAGAGATGCGCGAACAGACAAATTACCCACTTAGTTTGATTGTTTCGTCAGGAGCCACGATTAATGTGGTATTCAGCTATAACAGTACACTATTGGAAGATACTTATGTAACTGCTATTTCTGCTCATGTAGAACAGGTGTTAAGACAAATGCTTGTACAGGAGACTGGCGCGCTTTCAGCTATTGAATTACTGACTGCCGGAGAACAGGAGCAGTTGCTGAACGTGTTTAATGCTACGGAAACTGTTTATCCACATGATAAAACAGCAATAGATATTTTTGAAACTCAGGTTTTACTGAATCCTTTAGCAGTTGCTATCGTTTTTGAAGACCAGGTTTATACTTATCAAGAATTAAACGAGCGTTCAAATCAGCTTGCGGGCTATCTGCGCAGTAAAGGTGTTGTAACTGATACATTGGTGCCAGTTTGTTTAGAACGTTCGGCAGAAATGGCCGTAGCGATTCTGGGGATACTGAAAGCAGGTGGAGCTTACGTTCCTGTTGACCCGGGATACCCGGATGAGCGGATCAGTTTCATGCTGGAAGATACGAATGCTTCTGTTATAGTCACTACTAGCGAGCTAAAAGCAAAAATTGTTGCTTTTGCCTCATCAGATACTGTTTTGCTGGATGCTGACAGGGACAAGATTAATACGTGGGGAGTTACCTCACCGGTCAATTCTTCTGGGCCCGGTGACCTGGCTTATGTGATTTATACTTCAGGTTCAACTGGAAAACCGAAAGGGGTCATGGTAGAACATGCAGGGATGTTGAATCACTTGTATGCTAAAATCAATGATTTGCAATTAACAGCAGAAACAGTCGTTGCATTTACTGCTTCTTATACTTTTGATATTTCAGTCTGGCAACTGTTCTCCGCGTTGCTTTGCGGAGGTAAAACTGTGATCTATTCCACAGAAAGCATTCTGGAACCAGCTATCCTGATTGATGCGGTTGAAGCAGATGGAGTTACTATTTTAGAGTTAGTTCCTTCTTATTTAAATGCTGTATTACAGGAGAATACATTGCCTGAGTTGAAGCAATTGTCTTACTTGTTGGTTACCGGAGAAGCGGTGAGCCAACCGCTATTGGCACAATGGTTTGCACACACGCATTACAGCCGTATTCCGGTTGTGAATGCTTATGGCCCAACGGAAGCATCCGATGATATTTGTCACCATATTATGTACGAGGCACCTTCCAGGATCAATGTACCTGTAGGTAAACCGGTACAGAATATGCGCATTTATGTGTTGTCATCGGGTGATCAGCTTTGCCCGGTAGGTGTACCTGGTGAGATCTGCGTTTCAGGAATTGGGGTTTCCAGAGGATATTTGAACCGTTCGGATCTGACTGCTTCGCGTTTTGTGGATACTCCATTTGAAGAAAGCGGTAAGATGTACCGTACCGGAGATTTGGGTCGCTGGTTACCTGATGGAACGGTTGAGTATCTTGGCCGTATCGATGATCAGGTTAAGATTCGCGGTTTCCGTATTGAGCTTGGAGAGATTGAAAATGTATTACAGCAGAATGAGGCGATCATCCAGGCAGCCGTCATTGTGAAAAGCGATGAGAGTGGAAACAAACGTTTAGTTGCCTACGTGGTTGCTGAGGGTACTTTTGATAGAGAGGCAACGGTGAGTTGGTTGAAAAACCATTTACCAGAATATATGGTTCCGGGTCTTTTTGTAGCCCTTGATCAGCTACCCTTAACAGGTAATGGTAAAGTAGACCGTAAAGGTTTGCCTGATCCTGATATGGGTTCATTGCAAACCGGTAGCTATAGCGCACCGCGTAATGAGCAGGAAACTATTCTAGCAGGCATCTGGGAAGAATTGCTACATATTCCGCAAGTAGGAATTTATGACAATTTCTTTGAACTGGGTGGAGACTCTATTATTACCATTCAGGTGGTGAGCCGGGCACGTCGTGCCGGTTTCAGTTTGCATCCGCGTGATTTGTTTGTGCATCAAACCATCGCTGGTTTATCTGCCTGTCTGTCTACAGAAGTAGCAGGTTCTTCATCCGGAGAGCAAGGTTTACTGGACGGAGAGAGTGGTTTATTACCTATTCAACAACATTATCTGGAATCAGGTGCTGCGGCATTGTCTCATTACAATCAGGACGTTCTGCTTGCTATAGACAAAAATGTATCCACAGTGTTATTGTCTTCGGCGATCAATCAGCTGGTTGAAGCGCATGATGCGCTGCGTTTTACCTATAGTCAAACTGAAGATGGCTGGAAACAAGCTTATGGTGATTATTCCGGTAATTTGGAAATCAGTGATTTAAGTGGGGTTTCGCCAGCAGATTTGTCATCGGTAATTGCTGTAAATAATGCACAGTACCAGTCAAGTCTTGATATTCAGACAGGTATTGTGTTGCGTACTGTATTGATATTAACTCCGGAAACGGAATCGCATAATCGCTTATTACTAGTGATTCATCACCTTGTAGTGGATGTCGTGTCGTGGCGTGTCCTGCTGGAAGATCTTGAATTGCTGTTAGCACAGGAATCTATTCCATCTTATAAAACAGCTTCATATCGTCAGTGGTATCAGTCGCTGATCACCTATGGCAAACGTACATCTGTACAAAATCAACACCGTTATTGGGAAAAGCAGGTTGCTGCAGCTAAACCAATGCGTACTATTCATGCCTGGTCAGGCATATTAACCGGTGCGGATATACAGCAGCATGCTGCTACATTGAATGCTGCACTGACACGCCAGTTATTACAGGATGTACCACGTGCTTATCATACCGTAGTTAATGATTTATTGTTAACTGCACTGGCACAAACTTTAGCTTGGTGGAGTGCTTATGATACTGTGGTTGTTGGTCTGGAAGGTCATGGCAGGGAAGACTTTATTCCGGATATTGATATCAGCCGGACCGTTGGCTGGTTCACTAGTTTATACCCGGTTATGTTGTCTGTTAGTCCTGATGCAAATCATGGGGAACAATTGAAGAGCATTAAAGAACAACTTCGTCAAATACCAGATAAGGGATTGGGTTACGGTGTTTTAAAGTATATCGATAAGGCATCTGGTTTACAGGGAAGCGACCCCTGGGAGGTGGAGTTTAACTATTTAGGCCAAATGGATAACCTGGTTCAGGAGAAAGGAAATACACTCTTGTCGGGTGCCTCAGAATCGACAGGTGCTTCAACAGCAGAGAGCCATCCGGTTAGAGAATTGCTATCTATTAATAGTTTGGTACAAGGAGGTGAACTGCGGATGAACTGGAGTTTTAGCAGTCGCCATTTTACACCAGAGGCTATCGAAGAAATGTCTTCAGCATACCTTGAAAATCTGAAAAACCTGATTACCCATTGTATCGCTGTAGAAACTCCGGTGTTCACTCCATCAGACTATAATCTGGGTGAAGAGATCACAAACGAAGAACTGGACAAATTTCTGGATGCAGCTTACAATGGTGCTCCGCGCCGTACGCAACTGGAAAGTATTTCAAGATTAAGTGGTTTGCAGGAGGGTATGCTGTTTCACAGTTTATATGATGACAAGGCCGGGGCTTACAGCAAGCAATTCTCCTGTGAGCTTGTAACACCAGATATTGATGCTTTTGTTCAAAGCTGGTACGGTATATTACAACGTCACAGTATCCTGCGCAGTGGATTTTATTATCATGAATTCAAAGTGCCGGTACAATGTGTTTACCATGAAGTGAAAATACCAGTAGAGATACTGGATTGCAGTCAGCTGGATAAAGCTGAACAGGAACAGTATCTTCGTAATTACGAACTGGCAGATCTTAAAAAAGGGTTTGATTTTACAGCAGCTCCGTTAATGCGGATCTGTTTTGTCAAACTGGATAATGAACGCTATTATATGTTATGGAGTCATCATCATATACTGCTTGATGGCTGGTCTATGCCAATTGTAATGGAAGAATTGCTTACTAATTATGAGCATTTGGTTAGCGGGAAATCAATGCCTATCCTTGCTCCGGATCGTTATGGAGACTATATTCGTTATATTGAACGTCAGGATAAAGAAGAAGCGACCACTTACTGGCGTAAATACCTGGATGGACTTGATGAAGCCAGTTTACTGCCTTTCATCAGTAATTCATCAGACAGGACAAAAAGCTACGGAGGATATGGTGAGGAAGTTTTTCAGCTGGATGCTGAATTTACAAGACTTTTAACGCGTTATGCACAGCAGAACAGGGTAACCATCAATACGCTGATGCAGGGCGTATGGTCTTATTTGCTTTACAACTATACAGGCAGAAAAGATGTAGCATTCGGAATTGTAGTATCCGGACGTCCGGAGAATCTGGCTGGCGTAGAAAGTGCTGTTGGTATGTATATCAATACTTTGCCATTGCACGGCAGGGTAGACCTGGCTCAGGATTTTGCGGCTGGATTACAGCAGATTCAGACTGAACAGATAGAAAGCAGAGCTTATCAATACAATAGTTTGAGTGAAATACAACGTCTTTCAGGTATTACCGGTGACTTGTTTGATACTTTAATGGTATTTGAAAATTACCCGGTAAGCGAAACACTTAACGCGCAGCCCTGGAAATTAAGGGTAGAAAACGTATCCTCAGAAGAACATACGAATTATCCATTAAGCGTAATTATTATGGCTGGAAAACAAATAGACATCCATTTTAGCCATAACAATCTGATTGAACATCATTATGTAAAAGCTATAGCCCATCATTTTAAAACTGTGCTGGAACAGGTGGCTTCGTCATCCAAAGTTCTGAAATTTGGTGAGCTGAATTTACTGACGACGGCGGAGCAGCAGCAGATTTTATACGATTTTAATGCGAAAAACATCTCTCTATTACCGTCAGAAAGTATTGTTGAGCTTTTTGCTGGAGCAGCGGCAGCACAGATAAATCGTCCTGCTATTATCACAGGAGCCGAGTCACTGAGTTATCGCGAGCTAAATGAGCAATCTTCACGCTTTGCTCATTATCTGCGTAAAAGAGGGGTGGCAAATGGCACACTGGTACCGGTCTGTCAGGAAAGATCAGCTGGTATGATGATAACCATGCTGGCAATTATGAAGACAGGTGGGGTTTATGTTCCTATCGATCCTGGGTATCCAGCAGAGCGTATCCATTATATGCTTTCAGATACAGCGGCCGGCTTACTAATCTGCAACGATAAAATAGCAACCATGTTGGGTATGACAGGAGGTCTGGAGCTGATCAACCCTGAGCATTTAACTGAAGAACTGAAGCAATACCCGGTCTCAGCACCATTAATTCATATTGAGCTGAATGATCTGGCCTATGTGATTTATACTTCTGGTTCTACAGGACAGCCTAAAGGAGTTCAAATCACACATGCCGGGCTTTCCAATCTGATTAACTGGCATCACGAACGTTACCATCTGACCAGAGATAGTAAGACAACTACAGCTGCTGGAGTAGGTTTTGATGCTTTTGGATGGGAGGTCTGGCCAACATTAGCTACTGGGGCAACTTTGTATATTATAGATAATGAACAAAGATTATCTCCATCAACTCTTGCTGATTATTACATCAATAATGGCATAACGCATAGTTTCCTGTCTACTGTTCTGATTCCTGAATTTATTGAAGCTACCAGAAACCGTGCTTCCTCTTTAAAATACCTGCTGGCGGGGGGAGATAAATTAGCGGCAGTTAGCCTGGAAGGGTTAACGTATAAAATAATCAATAACTATGGCCCAACGGAAAACAGTGTGGTTACAACCAGCTATGAACTCTTAGCTGATTCTGGTGAAACTGCGCCACCGATAGGTACCCCGATAAGTCATACACAAGTGTATATCCTAAATGCAGACAACAAGATTAGTCCAATTGGTGTACCGGGAGAACTCTGTATCAGCGGAGTGGGACTTGCTACAGGTTATCTGAATCGTGAGTCAATGACTGCGGAGAAATTTGTTTCTAATCCATTTATTGGTAATTATGGAGGCCAGATGTACCGCAGTGGCGACCTTGCCCGTTGGTTACCGGATGGTAATATCGAATATCTTGGCCGTATAGATGATCAGGTTAAGATTCGTGGTTATCGAATAGAGCTGGGTGAGATAGAAAATGTATTGCAGCAAAATATTGCTGTAAAACACGCGGTGGTATTAGTCAAATCTGATGCGCGTGATCACAAACAATTGGTGGGTTATATTGTACCCGAAAGTTCTTTTGATAAAGGAGGTCTCATAGCTTATCTGAAAGACCGGTTGCCCGATTATATGGTTCCTGCTCTATGGGTTTCATTGGAAAAATTACCCCTAACCAGTAATGGTAAAGTAGACAAGAAAATGCTGCCTGAGCCAGATATTAGTATGTTGCTGACCAATAACTATGAATCATCACGGAATGGGACAGAGCAGGCTTTGGTAGAAATTTGGCAGGATCTGCTTCGTTTGGAACAAGTTGGTGTTCATGATAATTTCTTTGAATTAGGCGGTGACTCTATTATCACTATACAAGCGGTGAGTCGCGCCAAAAGAGCTGGTTATGAGTTCCAGCCAAAAGATTTATTTGCGTATCAGACCATTGCTGGATTATCTAAATTACTACAAGAAAGAGCACATGTGGTTTCTTATGCCGAGGAAGGATTACTGACCGGAGACAGTGGACTATTGCCTATTCAACAATGGTACTTTGACCTGGACACGCCATCAGTATCACACTTTAATCAGCATGTGCTTTTAACTGTTTCAAAGGATATTGATATCGCGGTAATAGCTGATTCTATATTGCAACTAGCTAGTTATCATGATTCTTTGAGGTTTATTTATACTAAAACGGAAGATAAGTGGGAACAGCAGTACGGTATCTATACCGGCGCGCTGGAAACAGCAGATCTGCAAAATCTAACAGCAGATGTGTTGCCTGAAGCGATCAGGGAATATGGCGATCAGGTACAGCGCAGTCTGGATATTGAACAGGGAATTATCTTCCGCGCAGTATTGTTCTTAACCCCGGAAAAAGATCAGGATAATCGTTTATTACTTGTTGTTCATCACCTTGCGGTGGATGGAGTTTCATGGAGAATTTTACTGGAAGACCTTGGGCTGCTGATTAAACAGCCGGGTAAAACAGCAGTGTCCGTACTGGGTAGTAAAAGCGCTTCGTACCGGCAATGGTATAAAGCACTGGAAGGATATGGACAGCGCATCAACAAACAACACACTTATTGGACAGAGGCTGTACAGCACTATGTACCCTTACCGGAAGATCATATTTATACAGAGCGTTTAACGCTTGCAGATATAGGTACAAAGGTAACCAGGCTGAACAGTACAGATACGCAACGTTTATTACAGGAAGTACCACAAGCTTATCATACAGAAATTAATGACGTGCTGTTATGCGCACTGGCTACGACGTTATCACAGTGGGGTAACATCTCGCAGATCACGGTCGGGCTGGAAGGGCATGGACGTGAAGATATTATGGCAGGTATTGATACCAGCCGTACTGTAGGGTGGTTTACGAATCTGTATCCTGTATCATTGGAAACAGAAACAAGCAGAGATATTGGTTATAAGCTGAAGTCAGTTAAAGAACAGCTGCGAAAAATACCTGCAAAAGGTATTGGCTTTGGTGTACTGAAATACATAGAAAAACTGGCGACATTGCAACAGAAAGGTACATGGAATATCGTATTCAATTATCTCGGACAACTGGATAATATGGTGAGTGAGCAAGGGGAACTGGGAATGGCGAATGAACAGGCTGGCGACAGTGTTGCGGAAGACTATCCGTTAACCGATAAATTATCGGTAAATACGATGATTCAGGGTGGCGAATTAGTATTGGACTGGAGCTATAGTACCAAACATTATGACGTCGCAAATATGGAGAAATTGGCGGATCTATATATTGAAAATCTGCAAAACCTGATCAGTCATTGTTCTGTGCAGCAAAAACCGGCTTTTACCCCATTTGATTATGGCCTGAATGGATTGGTTACTGTAAATGAACTGGACAGATTCCTGGATGAAGATTATCTGGGTGCACCAAGAAGAACGCAGGTGGAAAGTATTTACCGCTTAGGAGGTTTACAGGAAGGTATGTTATTTCATGAGTTATACAATGAACAGGGGGCATTTACAGAACAGCTTTCCTGCGATCTGATGACTTTACGGACTGATCAGTTTATCCGCAGCTGGGAAATACTGATTCAGCAACATAGTATTTTAAGAACAGGTTTTCACCATGATGTATTCTCTATACCCGTACAATGCGTTTATAAAGAAGTATCACTTTCGGTAACTCTGCTGGATTATCGTAGTATGGGTAAAGAAGAACAGGGGCGGGCTATGGAAGAATATGAACATGCAGATCGTATTAAAGGGTTTGATCTGAAAGCAGCGCCGTTAATGCGTATCTGTCTGATACAGCTTTCAGCAGATAAATACCGGATGCTATGGAGTTTCCATCATATCTTACTGGATGGCTGGTCTGTACCAGTATTGTTAGCTGAACTGTTTGCGAATTATGAGCAACTGGAAGCTGGTAAACAGGTAGAAGAACAACCTGCAGACCGTTATGAAGACTATATCCGTTATATTGAAAAACAGGACAAAGAGCAAACAGCAGCCTACTGGCGGAATTATCTTGCACCAGCCGAAGAAGGATGTTTACTCCCTTTTGTTAGTGCAACAGCAGACCGTACCCGGGGTGTTGGTATGAAAGAGGGGATTGTCAAATTCGATTCAGCCATGACGGAGTTGATCTCAAATTATGCGAAACAACAGCATCTAACGGTGAACTCGGTCATGCAAGGCGTATGGGCGTATCTTTTATACAGATACACTGGAAGACAGGAAGTGATTTATGGGGTAACTGTATCCGGGCGTCCGGAAGATCTGTCTGGTATTGAAAGTAAGGTAGGGATGTATATCAATACATTGCCACTCTATATTCACGTAGATCAGTCGGCTGATATCACTACATGGCTTCAAAAGGTGCAACAAGGACAGTTGGACAGCAGGGAGTATCAATATACAACCTTGAATGATATTCAGCGTCTTACCAGTATCAAAGGAGATCTTTTTGATACTTCTATAGTTTTCCAGAATTATCCGGTCAGTGAATCTGATCTGCAAAAAGGAGGAGAACTTGAAGTCAGTGATATTGTTGTACATCCTCAAACCAATTATCCATTGACTATTAATGTGATTACAGGTAGAGAAACCAATTTACTATTTGTTCATAATGATGAATTACTGGATACACAGGCTGTAAATATGATGATGGGACATTTCAAACAAGTGTTATTACAGCTGGTTGAAAAAGGAGTAAAAACCTGGAAAGAAGTTGAATTGCTGACCGCTGCTGAAGAAGAACAGTTGCTGATCACTTTTAATAGTAATATAGTTGCTTTTCCTCATACACAGACTCTGGTCGATTTGTTTTTAAAGCAGTCGGCACTTACATCTGAAGCTACAGCAATCATTTTTGGAGATACTAGCTGGTCTTACCGTAAGCTGAATGAGGATTCGGGCAGATTGGCCAATTATTTACGCAGTAAGGGTGTCAAAACGGATACGCTGGTTCCGGTCTTTCTGGAAAGGTCGGCTGAAATGGTGGTGGCTATTCTGGGTGTAATGAAAGCTGGAGGTGCTTATGTGCCGCTGGATATTACTTATCCGGCAGAAAGGATTAGTTATATTCTCAAAGATACAGCAGCTTCAATCGTGATCACCACTTCAGATATAAGCAGTCAGATCACTACAGTATCTGATGTATCAACAGTATTACTGGATCAGGATGTCGAAACAATTAATGGGTATCGGTCTGAGACGGCATCTGGAGAGGTGCAACCAAAAGATCTGGCTTATGTTATCTATACTTCCGGCTCTACAGGACAGCCAAAAGGTGTAATGGTAGAACATGCAGGGATGCTGAACCATCTTTATTCAAAAGTGAATGACCTGAATCTTGATAAAGAAAGTGTGGTTGCTTTTACAGCTTCCTACACCTTTGATATCTCTGTATGGCAGATTTTTTCTGCATTACTCAGCGGGGGACAAACTATTATCTATCCTTCGCAACTGATTCTTCAGCCTGCTGCTCTTTTGGAAAAGGTAGAAGAAAACGGAGTCACTATCTTAGAATTGGTTCCCTCTTACCTGACAGCTGTTCTGCGTGAAGAAATTACTGCTAAGCTTGAAAAACTACAATATTTGCTTGTTACTGGAGAGGCAGTGAGCCAGCCGTTGTTAGCACAATGGTTCGGGCATCCGGATTACGGTCGTATTCCTGTAGTGAATGCTTATGGGCCTACAGAAGCTTCGGATGATATCTGTCATTACTTTATGTATGAAACTCCTAAGCAGATTAACATCCCACTAGGCAGTCCTATACAGAACTTGCAGGTCTATGTACTCAATAATGAATTGAATCTTTGTCCGGTTGGTGTAACAGGTGAAATATGTGTAGCTGGTATAGGTGTTTCCAGAGGGTATTTAAATCGTCCGGATCTTACTGCAGCGAAGTTTATCAAAGACCCGTTCAATTCAGAGAACAAAATGTACCGTACTGGTGATCTTGGCCGGTGGTTGCCAGATGGAAATATCGAATATCTTGGCCGTGTTGATGATCAGGTCAAAGTACGCGGATTCAGAATCGAGCTTGGGGAGATAGAAAATGTCTTGCAGCAATACGAAGATATCAACCAGGCTGTGGTGGTTGTAAAGGATGATGCAAACGGAAATAAACGTTTGGTTGCTTATTTATCAACAAATGAGGAATACGACAAAGAGTCAATGTCAGTCTGGTTAAAAGGTGTTTTACCGGAATATATGGTTCCCTCATTCTTTATCAGACTGGAAGAACTTCCATTAACTCCGAATGGGAAGATCGATAAGAAAGCATTACCTGACCCGGATACCAATGAATTGCTGACTACTGTCTATGTAGCGCCGCGTAACCAATTACAAGGGGCCCTGGCGGAGATCTGGCAAAATATGCTTGGGATACCAAGAGTCGGTATTTATGATAATTTCTTTGAGCTTGGCGGACTTTCGCTTCTTGTTATTGGTTTGATTTCAGTCATTAAAAAAGAACTGAGGCATCAGTTGAATGTCCGGGATATTTTTAATTATCCAACAATACATCAGCTTGCTGAAATCATAAATACCCGCACCGAAGATGCTGCTTTAGATTTAGGAGCTCCTGAAAATCAGCTTTTAAATGATCATATCGTTTTACTGAATGAAGGTCCTGTTTCGTTCCCTGTCTTCATGCTGCCAGGGGCGGCGGGAGTTTGCGAGGTGTATAGCGCATTAGGGCAGGCGCTGAATGAAACCTGTGCTCTTTACGGATTACAGATGCCGGGGGTATTTGAAGGAGAAGTACCAATGCGTGATTTAACTGCGATCGCAGCCCGCAATATAAATTGGATGAAGGAGGTACAGCCTGTTGGCCCATATCGCTTTATCGGACATTCATTGGGGGGGATTGTGATTCATGAGATGACAAAACAGCTGGAAGCTGCGGGAGAACTGGTTCAGGTAGGGATTATCCTCGATAAAGACACGTCTACAGACAGCTCATTCCATGGAGGTGAAGATAATGGAGAGGTCCTCTTTAAACTTGCGATGCTGGTTTTTGAACTGGGTAGTATGGTGACCAAACCTTATCCTGAATGGATCTGGAAATTGAAAGAGGGCTTCTCTTTATCGGACAGGAACAATATTATTCCTGCTATTACTTTAATAGTTATGGACAATATTGGGAATAATCAGCATTATGCTAACTTTATTTTAAGGATACTAAACCTGGTTATCAGCAATGCTTTTCTTGAATATGCAGTTACGGGTCAGATTAATGCAAGCTTGTTAATTGTAAAGGCAGAACAGACGCTATGGGAAGAAAATAGCGGATGCCTTGGCTGGGAAGCTTTTGCCTCAAAAACTGAAGCTATTACAGTACCTGGGGATCATGATTCACTGGTTGGAAATGAGAATTTACCTGTGCTGGGCGCAAAACTGACAGCATATCTGGAACAATTTAGGGGATAAGAGGAAATAGCCCGCTCAACAGCGGGCTATATAGATTACAGAAATTAAAAAGATTTTCAAATGCAGAATTCAACATCCGTTAAAGTCAAAGATATTAAGGGTAATGCTCTTAAACCGTTATTTCGTTTATTCCATTATGTAAAACCATACTGGTTGGAATTCAGTGTTGGTTTATTCCTGTTACTGATTGCAAGTGTATCCGGTCTTGCGCTGCCAAAGTTGCTTGGGCAGTTGATTGATGGAGGCAAACAGGGGATCGATTCAGGAAAAACTACCTATATCGGGTGGTTGCTGCTAGGGATTCTAATTATACAGGCTATATTCTCTTTTTTTAGGGTAGTTCTGTTTGTGAATGTGACTGAAAAAACATTGGCAGCATTGAGACAAACGGTCTACAGTCATCTGGTAAAAATGCCAATGAGTGTCTTTCTTCACAAGCGTGTAGGAGAGTTGAGCAGCAGGATTTCGGCTGATATTACACTATTGCAGGAGATATTTAACAATACGCTGGCAGAAATGGTCCGGCAACTGGTTATTATTATAGGTGGTTTGGTTTTGCTGATGATTACCTCGCTCCAACTGACTGTTTTCATGTTGCTGTTGTTACCTGTGATGGTAGTTCTGGCTGAAGTATTTGGCCGGTTCATTAATAAATATGCCATGCAGGTACAGGATAAAGTTGCAGCTTCAAATACGATTGTAGAGGAAACATTACAGGGGATTTTCAGTGTGAAAGCTTTTGTGAGTGAGTTTTTTGAAATAGGTCGCTATCGGGAACATACCAATGAAATGGCCAGACTAGGAATGAAAGGAGGAAAGTACAGGGGAATATTTAACTCTTTTGTTATTGTGGGTATTTTTGGTACACTTGTCGCGGTAATCTGGCGTGGTGTAACAACAGGAGTAGCCTCGGGCGAGCTGCTGTCTTTCTTATTATACTCTGTATACATTGCGAGTTCAATTACTGGTTTAGCAGAGGTCTATACTTCTTTACAGAAAAGTATTGGGGCCACAACCCACCTTTTTGATTTACTGGAAGAGCCGGTAGAGTCGCTGACAGACTTTAAGGCCATTGCACCGGAAAATCAATTGCATGGAAAGATTAATTTCAGCAATATTCATTTTCATTATCCTACAAGGGAGGACGTTAATGTATTGCAGGGAGTTTCTTTTGAGGCCTCTTCGAATCAGAAAGTAGCTATTGTAGGTTCAAGTGGGGCCGGTAAAAGTACAATTGTCTCTTTATTATTGAGATTGTATGATCCGGTAAAAGGAGGGGTGTTTTTTGATGGAAGAGATAGTACCAGTATCCCGTTGTCCGAACTCCGGGCGCAGATCGCAGTGGTTCCGCAGGATGTTTTTCTTTTTGGTGGTACAATTGCTGAAAATATTGGCTATGGCCGCAGAGGAGCCTCCAGAGAAGAGGTTATTGCAGCTGCTGAAAAGGCAAATGCATGGGAATTTATTCAAAGATTCCCGCTTGGTCTGGATACTATAGTCGGAGAGCGTGGGATCCAGCTATCTGGTGGACAGCGACAAAGAATTGCTATTGCACGTGCCGTACTCAAAGCTCCCCGTATCCTGATATTGGATGAAGCAACATCAGCACTGGATTCAGAATCAGAAAAATTGGTACAGGATGCATTGGATAAGTTGATGGAAGGACGTACTTCTATTGTAATTGCGCACCGTTTGGCTACGGTAAGGCAAGCTGATAAAATTATTGTACTCCATAAGGGGCAGATTGTAGAAGAGGGGACTCATCGTGAGCTGATTGACGTTAGTGGTGGATTATACAAGAATCTAAGTGAAATGCAGTTTACAAACTAAAAAACTTTGTAAGTTTGAGTAATTTAATTTAAACTGATACAAATAAGGAGAGATCAAATGGAAGTGAAAGTTTTTCTTGTTTCTAATGGGAAGATGAAGAATCAATGTTATTTAATCTATGATCATCAAATGGGTATTTTGATTGATCCTGCATGGGATTATGAACTGATCAATAATTTTTTATTAGAGAACCAAATTATATTGAAAGGGATACTGCTAACACATTCACACCCGGATCATGTCAATCTTGCGCCGATTTTTGCAGCAGATTATGGAGTTCCTGTTTATATGTCAGCAGCTGAAATTGAAGCTTATAACTTTAGCTGCCTGAATTTAGTGCCGGTACAGCATTTAGAAGAAATTGTGATTGGTGATTTCGTAATCAATCCGCTGGTTACGCCTGGTCATACCCTGGGTAGTACTTGTTACCAGATTGGCTCGCATTGCTTTACCGGGGATACTGTCTTTATTGAAGGGGTAGGTGAATGCAAAAGCATAAAAGCTGCTGAATTATTATTTGATTCCATCCAGTTTTTCAGGAACTATTTACCTAAATATGCCCTAATCTGGCCAGGACATTCCTTTGGCATAACAACTGGAAAAGACATGGACTATCTGTTGTCTAATAACCTCTATTTTCAAATCGATCAAAAGGAGATGTTTATCAGTTTCAGAATGCGGAAAAACAGGCCAAATCCTCTGGCTTTTCATTGAAAAAATAAAATAACCGGTGTAAATTATATTTACACCGGTTGATCCACATAAATCAAGGTTAGAATCCCGCTGATATCCTGAACCCTGTAGTACTTCGGCTACCACTCATTTTACTGAGGTTATCATAATTAAAGGCTTTAACCAAGTTTAATCTTAACCCAAATCGTTGTATGCCTACAAAGGCTTCTGTATAATTTTTAATCACATCAGAGGTCAGGTAATTCACACCAATTACTTCTTCCAGCTTCAGTTTCTTGAACAGCGGGATTTTGCTCAAGAACAGACCACCAAAATTGTGTTCAAAATGTGCCTCTAAAAATTCCTTTCCAGTACTGAACTCGTATGGACTGAGGAGCATAAAACCATCTGCAAACTGCGTATAGATTACGATATCACTCCCCGCAAAATGCTTGTAATCCATATAGTACATTTTGTTCCTATTGATGAATTTACCAGTAGCCATGCTATATTTGAAAGCACCCAGAATGCCTAATTTCTTGTTGGAGTCGTAAACGCGTGCTCCGAGATAGTCAAAATCCACATCCGAATTTAATAGACCTTTTATTCCTTTACGATAATTAAGCTGAAGTTTAGGGTACTGTGAACCTTGTCTGATATTGAAATCAGGGCGTTCAATGTAAGTTTGTGCAAAGGTAATGTTCAGCGTTAAGCCCAAGGTAAGTGCTTTATTGGCAATGAAGGCATAATCATTTCCTGTTGAAGGGTATGGATTATTCGCTGTAAATTCTTTGTTGGGAAAGTCTTTAACTGTTCTGAACGAAGTATTGAGTAGCGGAGTCCTGTTCACATATTCCAGGTTACCGGAAAGATACAGACCATTACTCAGCTCTCTACCAGAGTAGATATTGACAAAGTCTTTTTTATAGAGCTTTAAGATATTGTCCTTATAAAATAAGGTACTTATAGTATTGAAAAGAGGAGGTATTGCAGTAAATTCACTATTAAAGTCGGTATAGCTGGTTCCACCTTGAATTCCAATATTGCCACTATGTTTAGGGTCATACCTATAAGCCAGGGTAGCATTTGCACTCAGTTTTTTGTTTTCGAAACCGTAGCGCGGATTAAGTTGCATGATTAATGAGGTGCTGTCTTTCAGTATTTTTCTATAACTCAGTTTAGGGCTATAGATCCAGCCTTCTACTGTATTATAATTCACACTCAAAAGCGGGCTATTTATTCCCCAGTATTCTTTTAATTTGGTTTTTTGGTGCGTATAACCTAAGGTAAGCACTTTTAAAGGCTTAAATTTATTCGCTTTTCTATCTATCGAGTCCTGGTACTGATCAGATCCGTGTATCAGTTTGATGCTATCCTTTCTGACATAATCTCTGCGCTCTTCGGGAGTTAACAGCATGGGGCGTATACCTGTCCAATAGGTTGAATCCTTTTTATTGGCATCTGCATTTATCTTCAGTACCCTGTTGCTAAAGAACTTTGGGGGAAAATTGGGTTCAATGTTATAATTAGTGAATACACCAGTATAAGTACCCATAAATTTGAAACCCAATAGACCACCTGAATAGTCATAGCGCTGACTGGCGAGCATCCATTTGTTATTTTTAACGGGGATAAATTGTTGTTTGATATGGAGCGTGTCAATACCTTCGATCATCGAATTATTGGTGATAGTCAGGTCCGTACTGTGAATACGCCAGGTATCATCAGTAATATAGATATAGCCATTAAATACCTGATCGTATTTACGGCGGGAAATCACTTGTATTTTGTTAATCCAGTCACTGCCTTCTCTGAAAGTACCAATAAATTCATACCGATAAAACAGCATTGCTTGATCAGCAATAGGTGAAATGAAACCAACACGGCTCAGCTCATTAATATCAACAGTGTTCTTATAAAAGCTGATCATAAAATCTGTAGCCTGATTAAAACTGAATCCATTACTGTTGCCGCTAACTTTTGAAGAAATCATTTCCTCATTGATTTTACCGGGTTGCTGGAAATTAAATTTAGAAACTGACTCTGAGAGATAAAGTATCCCTCTTTTACCAGAATCCAGTCCAATGTTTTTAAGGTCGTCCTGTATATTCCTGCCCAGGATTTTTTTTGGTGCATTCTTAAGTTTGGTAACACCTTTGATATAGGTATTACAGGAATAGTCTTTCACTTCGGTTAAGTGCTGCTTACGTTTTTTTATGGCATTCCTAATAATTTCATACGCTGGATCTTCAGCGTTGGCCTTGATGACCACATCTTTTAATTGATACACTTCTGCCTGCATCACCACCGGTAGACTCAAATCTGCATTGATCTCTATTTCCTTGATCAACTGATTATAACCTACTGCTTTAAAAACTAAAGTATAGCGGCCTTTGTTAAGTTTGAGCTGGAACTCTCCGTTAGTATTGGCAGAAGTACCATTGCTGGTGCCCTGAATAAAAATACTGGTAAAAGGGAGTATATTGTTTTGCTTATCGGTGGTTACTCCTTTGAGTGTAAATTGCTGGGCGAAGGCAACGGTGCTTAATAATAGTAACAGGAGTGAGGTCAGTATTTTTTTCATATAAAAAGTATCATTGTACTAAGTTGGCAATATTTTATATATTACATTATATGACAGCAGGTTAAAAAAAGTTAAATATTAGATAATAAGACGTTAAAGAAGGAATATGCTAATACATAACTTAGATATCATTATAAAGAGTAATGAACAAGAGCTTTTAAAAACCGGCCTTTTTGCTGAAGACTTACAACCTATAAATTTTATTCACTTTATAGAACATGGAAAAACTTTAAGTAACCAGTTCTCCCTTAAAAATCTGTCTCTGGATCAGGAATTGTTCCTTTTGAAGTTTATAGCCGAACATTTTTCCGGACATGAAGAAGGGCTAAAAATGCAGTTATTAAACCGGCTTAAATATGAGGTAATTTCTTCCCTGTCAAACAAAGAGAGGCTTTTTGTACTATTGAGTGATGAAATCATAAAGAATCAATTGGTTACTGTTTTTTTAAAAGACTGTGAATACCTGATGAAACTCCTTGCATATGATGATGAAGGCTTCGTCCAGGAAGAGATCAGAATGATAGTCGACCTGGTAATTGATATATTTCAGGCATCAGTAGCCCTGTCTTTTGATACAACAAATACTTTTGAAGCTTTGAAAACTGAGTTGAAGAAAGCAATGAAACGTAAAAAATTCCGTGACTTATTCAGAAATGAATATTTTGCTTTGGCCAATGAAAACAGAAACCAGTTTTTGGAAGTGCTTATGGGTTAGCATAAAACGGGCAGACGACATCATGTCCGCCCGTTGTAATCAGATATCTTAGTTAGTGCTGGTATTCAACCAAGCTTTTCTTAATGCTTTTTGAGCATCAGTCTGTTCTGGGAACTCTTTTAATACATTATATATTTTTTCATCCTGAACTTCAGCAGGTTGACTTAAAGTGACTTCACTGGCTTTGCCAGCACTGTCTTTTCTGGAAACTACGGCTGTCAGTTGCTCACCTTCCTTTAAGTTGGTACGTAAGCTATCGAGAAATCCTTTCACTTCAGAAATCTCAGGGATTTTTTTTCCGTTGAGACTAAGCAGTTCATCCCCTTTTTGATAGCCCATCTTTTTACCAAAATCATTCATTCCAGAAATATCCGCAACAAATAAGTTATGGCCATTATATCCCATACCAATTTTGCCCATGCCTGCTTTTTTAACAGTCACAACTGGTTCAAAGCCGACGCCTATAGCAGCAAAGGTCTCTTTGTAAGGCAATTTTTTTGTTCCGGAAACATAAGTGTTTAGGAACTCGCCGATTTCAGGATAGGTCAGTTTGGTAATAACTGCGAACAATTCATCATCATTGAAAGATTTTGTTTTACCATAGGTTTTTGATAAGTCAGCCATCAGGTTCTGGGTTCCATATTTACCTTTTGACAGTTGTCTGAGTTTAATATCAAGACAAAGCCCAATCAGGGCTCCTTTTTCATAAACGTTAGCATATTGACTTTCATAAGTATCTAAAACACCTTTAGACATTTTGGTGAAGGCCAGTGTATCATTATAGCGCATTGCATTATCCAGTTTGTCAGTCTGAATTTTCAAGTATTCAGCGAAATCTATTAATCCATATTTTACCTGCATATGGTGTGCGGCATATTCTGTCAGACCTTCATACATCCATAAATGTTCAGACATTTTAGGACGGTCATAATCAAATTCTCCAATTTCGTGACTATGAATACTAAGTGGTGTCACAATATGAAAGAATTCATGGGATCCAGTATTTCTAATGTTCTCAGCCAGTTTTGCAGGTGTGAAGTATTCCGGCAAGAAATAAAAAGAAGAATAAGAATGCTCTAGGGCTCCGTAACTTCTTATTTTAGTATTGTCTGTTAAAGTAATAATAAAAGCATACTTGTCAACAGGAAGTTTCCCTCCCAGATACTGCATTTGAGCTTCAAGTGTTGGTTTTAGGGCTTTAGCAATCTCAGCCGATGTAGCTTTTCGGTTAGGCGAGTAAAGTGAAACCAGAACTTCGGCACCCCCAATATTTAAAGTCGTAGTATCCGGCTTATTATACATCATTGGTGCATCTGCCAGACTATAGTAATCAGCAACAGTATACTGATCGGTAGTTGCATTTAAGTGACGTCCTTTCAAAGAGGTAGATCCATAGAATTCGGCCGGTTTAGTGACTGTGATTTCAAAAGGAATACTTTTTTTGTTGTCGAAATAACCAAAGAAACCAAAATTATTAATCACAAATATTTTATCCTTGTCGATATTGGTCCCTGCTGGCTGAAATATCTCAGCTCCTTTAATTTCAGGACTGTCCCAGCTATCATCTACCAGGTAAGTTATTTTAGCAAGTCTTTCTGCATCTGATATTTTCCATGAATTTGAATCAGTTCTGTCTGTTTTTAATGGATTTCCTTTATGATCAAAAGCTTTCAGCTCTGAGATATAACGTCCATAATCTGCAATCGCATAAGTACCAGGAACCATTTTTGGAAGATGAAAAACAGTCTCGCTACCTTTTAATTTTGGTGTTAGCAAAGTAACCTGCAATTTGTCATCCGTAACATTGTTCAGATTGAGACTATATTTGTAGTTTGAATTGCTGTTCTGTGCAAAAGCTGAACCAGCAGTTACCAGGAGTAAAAACTGAATGAAATATTTTTTCATGGGGGTTTGTTTAAGCGGCTTAATGAAATCCTGAGTTAATAATTTTGAACGTTAGATTCGGCTAATGAAATTTAGTTACATATTGTCAAAATAATATTTTAAACTAGCGTTCTTAGCTCCTAGATCCTGATTAATGCTGCCAGTTCTCCTCTGCTATTAATATTTAACTTTCTATAAACTCTTTTAATATGGTCTCTTACGGTATCGATCGGTAGTGCCAGTTTATGGGCAATTAATTTATAACTTAAGCCATCCAGAATTCCTTCTGCAATTTCCTGTTCCCGTTTGGTTAGTTCTGCAAATACATTATTCTTAATCTGTAAATGACTGAATAATTTTCTGGTTAGTCGGGGAGAGATATAAGAGCCTCCATTAACCACACTGATAATTCCTTTAATCATTTCATATCCTATGGAGTCTTTTTTTAAATAACCCCTCGCACCTGCACGGATACACTTCATAATCAAGTCATCATCATCATGATCGGTAAACATGATAATTGCACATTCAGGAAAACATTTCTGCAGCAATGGAATTCCATCGTATCCTTTAACACCAGGCATATCGATATCAAGTAAAATAATATCCGGTGTTGTTGCTAAAGAGTTGAGCTGACCAATCTGGTTTAGGGTCTCCAGTTCAAGGACTACCTGGAATGCGGGATCTATACGATTTAATAGAAAGATAGTCAATAACCGTCTGACTACCTCACTATCATCAATAATTCCAACTTTTATCGTGTCAGCAGATGCCATGTCTTTATTCATTAAATATTATATTCTCATTGAGATGTCTGATTTTATATCATTTTAATTTGCTGGAATGTTTCCATTCGATTCCCAAGAAATTTGTGCACATACGTACCTGAAGCAAGCATCCGCAATTTAAATATTGATGATACTCTTCCGTATGGATTTAGACCTTAAATGGGATTTATACGTGGCTGATTACCAGTTTGGTGAACTAATTTTAGAGCCAGGGGGTCTGTTCATTTGAATAAGCGTTAAGGTAATTTTATGAAGAGATTTTTTTTAAACTACAAGTAAATATTTGGATGTAACAAATATACTGGTTAGAAAGCAATAAATAATAGTGTCAGGTGATCCCTAGGTCCACATCTTTATGTGTAGTTGAAAATTGTATTGCTTATTTATAAGAATAATATTTGCGCGCCTAATGATACCTCCCAATGTACCTGCTTATATTATCTGTTTGCTTAAATTATAGGAAATCGACTATCATCCTGATGATGTTGTTGTGCGCTGTAGTTAAAGTTAACGCCCAGGATCAGAAGGATTATATTTCTTATGGTTTTAAGCAGGATACGGTATCCGTAAAAGCAGGTAATACTTTTATAAATGCCTTTTGGATCGAAAATAAGGCCGATTTTATAGTAAAGTTGGTCCGTGAGACCATTTTGGGTCAGGAAAAGACTGGTCTGTTAAGATTACCAGATACCATTGCACTTCAGCCCAAACAAAAAAGATTTTTTCCGTTAAAGTATATGGCTGACCGCCAGACCATAAGAAACAGTACTCAGGCTATAAAGATTAAACTTCTGGAAATCGGTCAGGGAAAACAGGAATACGACCCAGGGAAAAAGAATTTAGTAGAAACTGCATTTTATGCACAATTGGAAGATATTCAGGGCGTATTTATCGATACTGATCAACAGGAAGTCTATTTAAATCAGTTAACCAACCAGGCCCGGGTGATGGTGCGGGTTTTTAATAATGGATTGATACCGGTTAGTTTCAGACTAGAACTAACCGAAATTCCTGATGGATTAGATTTTATTGGCGAAACCGTGAATCTGACATTGGAGCCCGGTGCACAGCAAAGTTTACCTTTCCTAGCAAAGAACAAATTAAATAGCCATACACCGGCCGATTTTGCGGTAACTATCAGGGCGCTGGACAATAAAAATAATCCCATCGCTGTAAAGCGTTTGAGGATTATGAGTATTTCGAGTGACAGGAGGTTATCTGCAAACCAGGCACCCTTTTATCAGAACAAGCCGAATACCGTGGCTTTAAGATATATGACTATAGACAAGTCACTGTCAATGTATCAATTGCAAGGGAATGGTAAATATGAGTTGGGCAAAGATCAGCAGATTAGTTATCAGGCCAATATAGACTACTATGATAATCCTGATCAAAAAGGTTTTAATGTATATGACAGCTACATCGCTTATCAAAATAAGGAGTGGGGAACAAGAATAGGTAATATTTATGAATCCTTAGACTTTAACTTAAATGGAAGAGGTATTAAAGGGATAGTATACGTAGGTAATAAACGATCGCTGAGCGTATATGCAGTTGATAACAATTACTTGTTATTCTCCCAGTTTAATAAACTCAAATTAGGAAACACCTTTGCTGTCGCCTATAAAGAAGAAAGTCTGGAAGCCAATAATAAACAGGTGGTGGTATTACGCAGTAATAATTTACTAACCGGAATTAATACAACCCTGGTTTCCTCCAATGCAAATATTAAGTTGGATCAGCATCAGAATATTGGTTTTGATGCCGCTTATAGTAAACAGGATTATGGTACAAAATCACTGAATGGGCTAGCTGCAGGAGCAAGCTATAACCTGGACTATAAAAGATTTAATTTTTATAGCAGTAATTATTACTCATCTCCTTATTATGATGGATTGAGAAAAGGCCTTCTTCAACTGGAAAACCGGGTTGTGTTCGCTATAAATGAAAATAAGAACCTAAATGCCCGTTTTAATATCGTCGAAAACAGGCCTAAAGTATTAGCTTATGCTGATAGTGCTTTTATTCCGGTAACTAATAACTATGGGAATGCAACTTACGAATTGGGTTATGCGAACCGGATAGGATTATGGAGTTTTAATATCAAACCTTATTATTTTACCCAGCATATGACTGCAGACAATGAGGGACGCTATGAAAAAGACGTCTGGAAATCTGCATCTATCCGTACAAAATTCAATATTAACTATAGTAACAACTTTCAGGATCTATCATTTGAAATGGATAATGGTTATACTTATAGAAATACATCTGAAAAACCACCGGCTCCATTTTTTTCTTCCCGGATGAATTTAAGTTATAGAAACTCATTGTTCGGCTTTTCAGCTTTTGCCCAGTTTAACAGTTATTATCTGACTGATGCGCTGGCTATTTCTGGAAACCCTAAGTATTCAATTTACTCATTTGGCCCAAATACTCATTTTGCCTTATTTGAAGGCCAGTTAACTGTTAACGCTTCTGCCATGTATAATTATTACGGCTTTAACCAGAGTCGGAATTATTCTTTGAATAGTAATGTCAGATGGCTTCTGAAAGGGAATTGGGCCATATCGGCTGATATCTTTTATAGCCTGAATAAAATCAATACTTACGGTGAATATAACCCCGTACTAGGGATGCAGCAACCGGATTTGACGAATAAGAATTCTTATACTTCTGACAACAGACAGCTTAGAATAGGAATTGAAAAGAGCTTTGGGAGTTCAGGGCATAGCAATAACGGGAAACTGGAACTAGTCTATTTTGAAGATCGTAATGGGAATGGACACCGGGATAGTGGTGAATCTTTAGCCACAGGGATTTTAGTAAAAACTGAAGGTATTGCTGCCATCACTAATAATAAAGGTACTGTGATTTTTACCGCGGAAAAGAATAAAACCTATTCGGTATCCATTGTAAATGATAAAGGATGGAGTTTGCTTGAATCAACGGATGTTTTTTTAATTAAGAATATAAAACTTGAAATCCCATTGGTTAAGACAGAAAGAGTGACTGGTTCTTTGAAGTATATCGCCGACAAATACACAGAGGGGGAGCCAGTTTTAGGCGGTATAAGGATAAAAGCAATAGCCGAAGGGGGGAAAGTCTTTAGTACCATTACTAACGAACAGGGACTTTTTAATTTTTATCTCCCTGAAAATAAGTATACAGTTTCGGTCGAAACAAATGGGATGCCCTTCTCCATCATCAACCAGAGAGAAGAACTGCTCGTTAAACGCAATTCAATATCAGATATAGTCTTTAAATATAAAGATGAACAAAGGAAAGTGGAAATAGTCAAATTTAAATAGAAAGGAGAGACCCCCTATGTAAGCAAATAATTTTACCTCATAAAGTGACAGCATACATGCTGTTGTAAATAGCTGATTAAGTAATTGATAGCAAATAATAAATACAAACAATAAAAAACTAAAATCATGAATAAAAAACTAATCACTGTTGCCGTTCTGATGATCGCAATGGTACTGATGAGCAGAGACATTAAGGCTCAGACCCTGGTAAGACAAGTTAAAGTGAATGTAGAATTGAAAGATGTGATCGGAGTAGGTCCTGATGGACCTACTGGTAGCCCGACTGTAGATTTCGTCTATGAAACCGTTAGTGATTATAATGGAAACAAAAGCGTTACTGTACCTAGTCAGTTAAATGTAACCAGTACAAAAGCTTATAATATTCTAATTAAAGCATCGGGAGACTTTATTGGCCAGACTACGGCAGCTAAGACCATTCCTTTAACGATCCTTAAAGTGAGTGCTAAAACAACTGGTGGAAGTACTTTTGGACCCGATGTAATTCCAACAATCGCTAACCAGATTATTTTTACAGGAGCTCCGGCTACACTTAGCCAAAGCTTTGACTTACTTTATAAAATCGATAAAAATGCGGTATTATTAACTGCTGATAAGCAAAAATATAGTACAGATCTTATTTATTCGGTTTCTGCACAATAACAATTAAATGATTAAAGGCAGGGATCAGCACTATCTCTGCCTTCTAATATTAATCAAATATGAGATTTAGAACAGGTGTTTTATTGATGTTTCTGGTTGTTTTTTCTATTAGATCGAATGCACAGGCTATATCATTCTCGCCAACGAGATTGTTTTTTAAAGGAAATCCAGGGGAGACCTTGACAGAAACTATAACCATTAGTAATTCGGGGAAAGATCCTTATGAATTTATCACGAGTATTCAGGACTGGAAGCGCGACTCATTAGGGAATAAAGTCTATTTTCCTATGGGAACTTTGGTCAATTCCAATGGCCGGAACATCAGTTTATCGAGTACAAACTTAAAGTTAAACCCTGGTGAAAAGAAGAGTTTTACTGTAAGTATGCTGATACCCAAAACGCAAAAAGAAAACCCGATCTCCAGTAATAGCATGCTCTTTTTTACGCAGACCAATGCGAGATTCCCTCAGACACAGGAAAAAACGGGATTTGGCATCCGGATAAGTCTGGAATTGGGTATACAATTATTTTATATACCGAACGAAGGTAAATCAGGAGTAATGAATTTTCTAGCCTTTGATGCTGGAGTCATTACTGTTAAAGGCAGAAATTTGCAACGCCTGGCAGTGAAATTTGAAAATACGGGAGAAATTAGTAAAGATGGTTATGTAAGATTTGAACTGACCAATAAACAGACAGGAGAAGAACTTAAAATTAAGCCCATACCTATCGCAATTATGCCAAAAGATTCCCAGTGGGTTTATTATACCATGGACAATGAACTTCCTGCCGGAGAATATTTGGGTGTTGCTATTCTGGATGCTGGTGAAAACTATAATTTGAAAGTTGCAGAAAGAGATATCCATGTTAAAAAATAGTTTGATTACACTTTTACTGGTTTGCACAGTTTGCATTGCCTATTCGCAGAATCCCACATTCAAGATTGATGGGACAGCTTTGACAAATGGAGCTGTAACTGTTGATGCTACAGGTTATTATTTTAACAGATTTTTTCTTAGCTATCCAAATGTAACTGTCATCAGTAATAGTAATATGCTGACAGCTTTGGCAGGTAATAGTACGATTCCAATAAACCGCTTTACAGCGGCTGTGATAAGAAATAGCACGGTTGGTCGAAGTGTTACATTGAATATGACTGAACAAGCCATTACTGGTAGTGCATTAGGACTAAACAGGTTTGCTAGCGGCGCGTTCTCAGTTCGGTATAAAACTTCAAATTTATCTGCTTTTGCCTGGCAGGCGGGTGATTATTCTACAAGCCTTTCCTATAGTACTTCGGAAGCGGGATTTGGAATATCTGTTACACCTGATTATGTTAGATTAAACGTAACGGTTTCTCCGGTGATGAATATACTCCTGGCAGCAAGTGATATAAATCTTTCTGTAAATAGTTTGGATTTTTTTAGGAATACAGCGTTGTCGATTAATCAGAATAGTTCATATCTACATACGGTACCTTTACTGATCAGTTTAAAAAGTGCCAGTAGTCAGTTTACGTTTACTGGGGGGCAAAGCGGATTACAGGTTCCAAAAACGAATGTAAACCTGGTGCAGACCAGTGTGCAATCACCTGTTTCGAATAGTCCCATTTTTATAGGGGGTACTTTTCAGCCTGTATACAGCGGAGACGTTCCGGTAGGAAATACAACACAGCCTGTTGAACAGTTTGTGATTTCTCCTGCTAACCTGGAAACAGGTTTTGTAAACAAGGGTATTTATAGCACTGTATTGAATCTGGAGGTTAAAGATCATTCTGGTGTTTTTAGTTCAGTTACTTACAACAAATCGTTTAACCTGAAAATTACAGTAGGTGACTTATCAGAACTAGGTATTAATACGACCAATGTAGACCTCAAATTTACTACCGCTGAGAACTATAAAAATGGGGTAGCTGTTGATGTAAATAATCAATTGATAGTAAGTAAGACTTTGCCTTTTGATCTGACAGTCAAATCAAGTGGTGTGAATTTTGTATCCGGAACGAATATCATTCCGATCAGTATATTGAGTATAGGGCCGGCAGATGGGCAGGGGGGAGTGAATACGATCTCTTCAATTACAACACAAGATCAGAAGCTGATAGATACGGGGTCTGCGGGTATTGACACACCAGTTAGTTTAAGATATAGTATTCCTGCTTCTCAGACTAAAAATTTATTGAATAAGAAAGCAGGAATATATACGACCGATGTTGTTTATACTTTGACAACGCATTGATTTTATCTCATGCTACTGTTTGTTATCAAAATCCATCAGCGTGTTAGATGCAGAGGAAGGGATCGAACCTTCTATTGCCGCCATTATTCAGCGCCCTGCGTTAAAGTATCACTTGTACTTCGGTGCAAAGATATAAGTACTATTAAGAAATCAGACCTGAGATCGATTTCTTAATAATAATTTAATATTGGATGAGCGTCTTTTTATCAAATGCTTACTAATCCTATTTAAAATCACACCCCTCAGCAGGTTTGATGTTTTCCTGATCTCTTTCTAGATGGGCTACTCCATCCTTAAAAGTTACGACCCAGATACTATCATAATCATTGTCCGGCCATTTAAGGTTATCATCTTTTACCCCTAAACTTTTTACAATAGGCGCAATACCTTTGTGCTCCCATAAAATCAGCACAGTGCCAACTCTGTTTTTAAGATCGGCAGCTATGGCTAACGAATCACGTTCCTGATGACTGCTATTGATCACTAAATTATATTTTGCAGCCATAGGGACTATGGTCTGAAACATCCGGGAATGCTTGGTTGATTCTCCCAGTCCGATAGCAGGGACAAAAGTAAAAGACGGAACTCCGAATTTCTTAAAGAGTACTGCAGGTAGTTTCATTGATCTGTTCAATCCCTGGCAATTCAGGTTATCGCCTTTTGCTGGTTTTTCTCCATGACGTATAAATACGACTCTTAAATCATTTGACTGTGCATTCGCAGTAGATGCACCGCAAAGAATTATCAGAACACCTAAAAAGGTGATTATCTTTTTCATGTTTGTTATATTAAAAGCCTAAGCTTACCCCAGAACGAGAAGCTTAGACTTGGTTTATTTAATGTTGGTTTCCTACGCCGCTGAGCTGATAACATCCAAGATCCGTTCCTGGCATGGTAACTTCAGCAATACCATAGATACTATTGACGGGTACTACAATCAAAGGTTTGATACTGGTATTTCCTTTACCAATCAATGGAGAATTTGCCTGGATTCTGAAATTGTAATTTCCAACTGCAGTGTATTGTGCGAGCGGATGCCCAGTGGTTGGCAAAGGGAAATTCAGAAACATTGGGCTATTTTTCTGAACAGCGTCACTTCCATCATAAATTGAACCGGGAATGTAATTTGGCGGCAGGTATTTTGCAGATGTCGTGATTGATGGAATATCAGTTGTTTGTGGTTTTGTACTGTAACCAGTAGGGTAAAACTCATTTGCTACACTGACAGAATCGGCCCACTGGTAATTATTACCATAGGATAAATGTGCGATATCTGCTGCAGGACTTCCAACAACCCGGTAACCATATTTACAATTGATAGCCACATTGTTATAATACATGCCCATTGCACCCTCTTCAAAATTAATAGTTCCACCGCGTCCACTTTGAGACTGACGGTAACCACCACTTACAAAAGTATTATTATACATCACAATATTGGTTTGCGGAGCCCCGGTAGCCTGTCCTTTATTGGATGCCTTTTGTCCGTTGGTCGCTGTACCCACAAAGAGATTATAGGCCATTGTACCTACTGCACCACCTTTTACATTGATACAGTCACCGCCATGGACACCGTTTTTTTCAAAGGTATTTCTGAAAATGGCAATTTTACCTGCTGATATCCGTATAGGATCATCAACACCACCATATAACCAGGAGTCCTCCATAATAAAGTTCCCATTATAATTAGCAAATAAAATACTGTACTGATTATTGAGGCCGGAGCCTGCAATGGCTGCGGTAGCCTTACCTTCAGTCAGACCTGCATATTCTATGTGTGTCCAACGTAATATCATTAAATTACAGGTCGGGCCACCAATAATTCCTTTCCATTTTCCAGCATAAGCAGGATCATTGGCAATTAATAGGCCACCCGGCTGATCATTTTTTGTGATACCCGGTATCGTAATGAAATTTGGCTGATCTTTAGAACCATTACTCACCAATGTTCCGAGCACAATAAGACTGCTCCCGGTTCCCATATTCAGTTTGACTCCTGGTTGTAATAATAAGGTATCACCAGAATTGATGACTAAATCACAACCATCCGAAACAGTATACGTTTTTCCTGAAAGCATAGTGCCTTTTACGGGTACAACTGTGCTACCATTATTACAGGAAAGCGGTTCTTTATCGCTTACCGGATGATCTGCCGCAGGTGGAGTATAACTATATATATCAGTATGTTCTTGTTTCCATTTCTGGCAAGCGGTAAATGAGGCAGTTACGATCAAGAGCATCATTATATTTATTATTCTTTTCATTAGCTTGTTTTTTGAAATCGTCATTGTTAGAATTTATACCTGAATCCACCAAGGAACAGTGTTTTATAATAATCACTTTGTACCAATGTCTGGCCGCTGATATCTTGTTTTGATAAGAATTCCTGCTGTACGGCATCGAGTTTTCCATTTGGATATTTCAGATAGATCTTACTTGCCGCATTGGTGATGTTGTTTATTTTTCCATAGAATGATAGCTTTTTGATCAATGTTTTTTCAAATGAAAAATCCAATTGATTATAGGCATGCTGATAGAAATCCAGATTGTAATAAGGAGAGACTTGTGAGAGACGTTCACCTGTATAAACAAATGCAAGTTGTATATCCAAACCTAGTTTACCGCTTTTATATAATATAGAAGCATTTCCAACATTGTTCGCTTGTCCTTGCAAAGGACGTGTTTGATCTACAAAACTTTGCTGTAAACCTATAGTTGGGTCTGGGTCTCTGTAATAAAGCAATTTACTCGTTGTAATCCTTGAATGGGTATAAGTATAATTTAGCGACAAGCCAATTTCTCCAAAGAACTTAGTCAATAAAGCTTCAAATCCATAGTTTGTGGCAGCACCACTATCATTTTGTGGCATAATAACCTGTGCACTCGGACCACCATCTTTTACGACGAAATATTCAATTGGATTGTAAATCTTTTTATAAAATGTACCAATTAAAAGCTGGTCAGCACCACCCGGGAAAAATTCATATCTCAAATCGGCATTATCAGCAGTAATATGTTTCAAGTTAGGATTACCTACCTGGTTGTAATATTGTCCTTCCGTTTTGTAGGGCACAAGCTCTCCAAAACCTGGTCTGCTGATGGAAGCAAAATAAGATGCGCGTAAATTCTGGTCATCGGTTAAGACATATTTTAAATGAAGACTTGGTAATACATCTGTATAACTCACTGTTCCGGCTCTTTGGGTAACTGTCATCGGCGACTCAGTACCATAAGTCATATGCGTATTTTCAACTCTAACCCCACCCAGAACCTGTAATTTTGGGATTAAATTAAATCTGAACTGAAGATATTCAGCATTATCATTTTCAATAACTGAATAGTTATTTTGCAGATCAGGATTATTGCTGCCAATAGCATCTGCAGGTGAATTAAATGTAAATGGTACGGTAGAAAAATCCCCCTGATACAGCGTAGAGTTGCCACCCGCAAGGCCATAGGTAATATAATCTGCTTTACGTTTTTTATGACGATATACTCCTCCTACTGCAAACTCGACTTCGCGTCCAGCTATGGTATGGTTAAAAATTAAATTTCCATAGCCAGCAATATCCTTATCCGTATTGTTCTCCCAGTGATGTGTCAGTTTGGTATTGTTATCAACTTCGGCAATGAGCTCATGATTAGCATCTAAAACCTGTTTAGCGTCATAACTAAATTCCGTTCTGTCGGGCATATGTCTGTTGGCTACTGAATAAACACCATCCCAGTTGAAACGTAATTTATCGCTTAATTTATGATCACCATGGAGTGTCGAGTTGTAAATGTTCTGTTGTGTTAAAGTATTACGATCTGTAATGGTGAGTGCTTTTCTAATTGATGTTGAGTTTGTTCCGAAACCTGTAGTGTCAGTATTGAGTCTGGATTCAAACTCACTTTGATGAATGTATAAATTGTACAATGACAGTTTATTGTTTTTGTCAATGATGTAGTCAATTTTATTGTGGATACCCAGACGCTGCGTTTGTATCGAATAGGTTCTATTGTAAGCATCCGAAAACAGGGGTGTATTTGGTAGTGGGTCGGCGGCCGGTTGCGCATTTGGCGTCAGTTGTCTGGAATCAGAACCGCGGTAAATGTTCTGATAACTTGCAGAGACAATTACACCTAGTTTACCTTTTAAAAATCTATCTCCAATCGTAAGTCCAGCTGTAGAACTAAAAGGATTGGATAGGTTTTTCTGGCTAGTCAATCCCTGGTTATTAAAATCACTGTAAGTTGCGGTATAACTGTTGCCATTAACAGCGGCCGGTGAGTTTTTGTTCGGAGAAGCATTAAAATGCACAAAAGGTCTGGAAGATGAAAATAGGGTAGAAAGACCTCCTGAGATGTTGGCACTTAGAATAAATTTGTCTGGTGCACTTTTCATAACCAGGTTCATTGCACCACCAATCGCATCACCTTCCATACTCGGTGTTAAAGCTTTGATGACCTCCAATCGTTCCAACATTTCTGAAGGGAAAATATCCATCGGAACAAAACGGTACTGGTTATCAGGACTTGGAATTTTAATACCATTTACAAGAGTTGTATTGTAGCGTTGATCCATCCCACGAATAATTGCATATCTTCCCTCCCCGCTATTAGAACGCTGGATGGTTACTCCACTTACCCTTTGTAAAGCATTGGCTACAGTAACATCCGGTAAAAGTTGAATGGTATTGGCAGAAAGGATATTTTGAATCATGCCGGCATTTTTTTCCAGTGCGCGTGCAGAGTGGTCAGTCTCTTTGCTGGCATGGCCGACAATGTTTGTCTCATTCATTTCAATACTAGCATCTTGGAGGTCCACAGTTATCGTCTTCGCCTGGGAACCATTGATAGTACCTTCAAATACTTCCGAATGTTTGTACCCCATATAGTTTACCCAGAACTTGTAAGGACCAGACTTTACTTTTTCGAATAAAAATCTACCCTTAAAATTGGTAGAGGCTACTCTGCTTGACTTTCCTTGTGTCAGATTGATAGAGGCACCCATCATAGGTTCGCCTGATTTGGAATCTTTTACTAATATTTCAATTGATTGTGCGCTCAAACTGGTTGTAAACAGCATTCCGGCAAAGAGAAATAATAATAATTTGTAGAATAAGTAAGGTTGTTTCATGAAGGGGTGATTAAATTTTATGCAAATAGAGCAGTTGAAATCTGAAGGAAATCTGTGTTATGTAACTGTTAGTGAATCAGTAACGTAATGATAATATGGAGTTAATATTGTGAGGTGAAAAACGTTCTTTCAACTCCAGATTTTGTCCAGAATTGAATGGTAACTATGTAGCATTTATAATTATATACATGCAGAAACTTTACGTATTCAGTTTTCTATTACTTTTTTCTTTTCCTTTATTTGTAAGCGGCCAGGCGAGTGGCTCAGTATCTGGTACGGCCATAGACCTGAAGACCAAAATGCCATTGGAATTTGTTAATGTCGTACTAAGAAATCAATCTGATCATACCGTTGCAGGTCATGAGGTGACCGGTAGAAACGGCTCCTATACTTTTAAAGTAACGATTGATGGCAATTATTACATTCAAGCAAGTTACATCGGGTATGATGAAACAAAAACACCACTTTTCTCCATCAGTAACCTACATAAAAATGTTAGGCAAAACATCCTTCTTGATAATAGTAAAAGCACCCTGAAAGAAGTGACTATCAATTCTAAAAAGGCTATTTATGTCAATTCAATTGATAAGAAAATATACAATGTTGATCAGGATATCATGGCTAAATCCGGGTCGGCGAGCGAAGTCCTTCAGAATGTACCATTAGTACAGGTCGATATTGATGGGAATGTAAGTTTAAGAAATTCGGCAGTAACCATCTTGATCGATGGAAAAATATCTCCTTTAATGGGTAAAAATGCTGCTGCAGTACTCCAGCAGTTACCCGCAAATAGTATTGAAAAGATAGAGGTTATTACAAACCCATCGGCAAAGTACAAACCTGACGGAACAGGAGGGATTATCAATATTGTATTGAAAAAAGATGCTAAACGCGGACTGAATGGCACAATAACCGGGAATGCTGGTAACAGATCTCGTTACAATGTGGGTACATCCCTCAATTACAATACGGGCAAACTTAATTTATTTGGTTCTTATAGTGTTAAACAGGACGACCGGTTACGCAATACAACGAATGTACGTTTACAAACTAATCAGCTCAATAATATACAAAGCGCGTATACTGATTTATTAACTGCTAAAACGAGGCCGTTTTCTCAAATAGCCAGTCTTGGATTTGATTATGCGATTGATAAAAAGAACAGTTTTGGACTATCGGGTAATTTTTATCTTAGGAATTTACATAAAGACGATTTGACAAAAAAAATGGTTACTAGTCCTTCAGGTAACCAGGATTATGATAGATTCAGAAAAAACTTTGAAGAGGAAAAATCCAGCAATGCTGCACTTTATTTTGAGCATAGTTTTAAAAAGGAAGACCATAAGATTCGTTTAGAAGTCAATGTTGCACATTCGCCTGAGACCGAGGATAATCATTATACGAATGTTTACAGGGAGCCAGCAGTTGCTAACCAGATGGACAATACGTTGATTAAACAGGCCGCTGATACCCGACAAGTGGCTTTGTCTTATGAGAATCCACTGTCTGCACAAAGTAAGCTCGAGGCCGGTTATGATGGGCAGTTTAACCGTCACGACCTTGATTTCTTTGGCGAAGCATTTAACCCGCAGCTACAGCAGTTTGTGCCAGATGTTCAGAAAACCAATCATTTTATCTACAATGAAAATATACAGGCAGTTTATGGAACTTATACGCAGGCATTTCAGAAAATGACAGTTATGCTGGGTTTGAGAGGGGAGTACAGTGATATTAATTCCAGATTGATCACTACAGGAGAAGTAATTCCCAATCATTACTTCAAAGTTTATCCCACCTTACATTTCAGCTACAAGCTACAGGAAAATAAAGAACTGCAATTAAATTATAGCCGTCGGGTAAGAAGACCAGAGGCTGATGAACTTAATCCGTTTGCCGAATACGCTGATCCAACCAATATCAGAGTCGGTAATCCTCATCTTCTTCCAGAAATCATTAATTCCGTTGAAGCAGGGTATCAGTGGAGGAAGAATGGGATTAGTCTTTTACCTGGTATCTATTATAGATACACACAGAATAGGTTTACAGCAATCACAGCAGCACTAAATGATTCTGTGCTGGTTACCCGTCAGCAGAACCTGGCTAACGATCGCGCTTTTGGAGCGGATATCGTTGTTGGTGCAAATTTTCATGACCAGTTAATCGTCAATTTTACACCGAATATCTTTTACAATGAGATAGATGCCATTAACCTGGGTTATAGCAATAAAAAATCTACGATAACCTGGAGTGCCAATTTGAACGCAAGCTATAGCTTAAACTCATTGACTGCATTCCAGCTTAACTCTATTTATAAATCAGCCAGATTAACCCCGCAAGGAAAATATTTACCTAGTTTCGTGATGAACCTAGGAGTGAAGCGGGACGTGCTGAAGAAAAAGGGGAGTGTTTACCTCACCGTATCTGACCTGTTCAAAACGCAAAGACAAGAAGCCGATTTGCAAGGCCCGTATCTTATCCAGCATGTTAAAACAGTTAGTAATTCCCGAATATTTTATCTTGGGTTTAGTTATAGCTTTGGAAGCGTGAAGAAAAAGAAAGATCTGCAATTTGATAACGGGGGATAACAGAAGTTGTTATTTATTTGGTAATACGGTTACAGCGATTTGATCTTTTCCAGGTAAGGCTTTAACATTAACCGATGTACCAAGTACTGTTGTGCTTACTTTTCCAGTTTGGATAATAAAGGGGTGCTTGGCTTCGTGCCTGATATCGAAAAGGGCTTCTCCTTCCAGTTCAACTAACCTTTTGGTAGCTGGAAAATGTTTTGGGTATTTTAATTTACTGCCTGTATTCAGGTAGACAACCGAGCTGTCTGGAAGGATCAAACGATTTCGCTTCCCGTTAAGATTGATAATTTCTGTAAGTTGGTTTTGTTTTTTCTCTTTGTGCTTGAAGAAATAAATATTATTAGCTACGATCACAAGAAACGATGCTGCAATAGTCCATTTAAAATAGTGGATTTTGCGCTTTACGGGGTGTTTGTTATCCTGGATATGGATAGTAATTTTATTCCAATTTTTTTCCTTACTTATTGGCTCATTATAATATAATTTTGTAGCATCAAGAATAAGAATAACCTCTCTGAATTCATTTTCATGTGCTGCGTTGCTGGCTACCCATTCTTGCAGAATAGTCAAGTCTCTTTCTGTAATCGTTTGATGATAATATTCAGTAATCAGCTGATAATATAGTTCTTCCATTTCATTTTGTTCTGTAGCTAAGACAAAATACAAGGAGTCAATACGTAGTGAAAAAGGTTAAGGTTGTATTAAATAATTGTTAACTAGATTTTCTCGCCTGATTAGATAGCAGTATGCGTAATGATTTGATAGCGTGGTAGAGTGTTGTTTCTACAGTACGGACAGTGATGCCAAGGAGAGGAGCAATATTGCTTTTATCGATTTGTTGAATGCGACTCATCAGTAAAACTTCTCTTTGGCGTTGCGGAAGTAAGTTGATAAACGATAGGATACGTTGCTGAGATTCTCTGTTTGTGAGAATTTCGAAAGGGGTTAGGTATCCTGATTTTAAAGATTCCTTCAGGTCGGTTGTTTTGAGGAGATTGATTGGGTCTTTCCGCTTTTGCAGGTGGTTAAGGGAAAGGTTTTTGGCCGACTGGAACAAGTAGGGTTTGAGTAAACGGATCTCTAGTTGTTTACGGTTATCCCATAATTTGATGAAAAGATCTGCGATAAGTACTTCACTGGCAGTGATTTCTTTGGTGAAGACAGATGAAAATTGACAAAGAGATTTGTAGTAACGGTTAAAGATCGTTTGTAAGGACAGGACGTCGTCCTGGTGGAGTAAGGCCAGGAGTTCTTCATCAGAAAGTACGTTGTAGTCCGTGATTTTCATTGCGGGGCCAAGGTACAGGTCTAATATTAGCAGATTGTTAAGCTTTTATTTGGGATAAGGGTAAATCAGTCTGTGGGTGTCCTAGAATTTAAAACGACTAACAATGACTACAAGACACTTTAACTTTTGGATGATTACCACCTTCTTAATTACCACGTTTGGATGCAAAAAAACTGAGCAGACACCCGTGGCAGAACGTAAAAACTTTCATGAAATTGAAACTTATATTCAATCACTAATTGATACTGGAAGTATCCCAGGTATCGCAATAGCTATAACAAATGGTAAAGAATTGGCCTATAGTAAAGGTTTTGGCGTTACCAATGTGCAAACGAAAGAAAAGCTAGAACCCTGGCATACATTTCATGTCGCTTCTATCTCTAAGACATTTACCGCCACAGCAATCATGCAGCTTTCTGAAAAAGGTAAGATTGACATCAATAAACCTTTAGTTACTTATCTGCCCTATTTCAAAATGAATGATGAGCGTTATAGAGTAATTACAATTAAACAAATGCTTAATCACACCTCTGGAATGCCGGACGTAGTAGATTATGAATGGGAAAAAGCGGTCTCAGATGAAGGTGCGGCTGAGCGATATACCAGAAGCCTGGCAGATCAAAAAATGATTAGTAATCCAGGAGTAGAATATCACTACAGCAATATTGCATATGATGTTCTGGGAGATTTGATAGCTAAAGTTTCTGGGACGCCATTTGAAAAGTATGTTAAGGAAAATATACTTAACCCATTGGAGATGTACGAGGGGAGTTTTTATTATCCAGAGGTAAAAAAAAATCTGCGTACCACACCACATAAAGGAAAACCACCGGTTGTAAGTTCAATATATCCATACAATAGAATACATGCGCCTAGTTCTACTTTAAATACAAACGTTTTGGAATTATCACATTGGGCAATTGCCAACATATATGAAGGGAAATATAAAGACAAGCAGATTATTTTACCGGCTACCTATGCTGCAATGGTAACTCCGACATTTAGTGCATACCCTGATTTAAATATATCAATGGGATTAAGCTGGTTTATACGTCCCTATAAAGGCTTTGTGAATTATACGCATGACGGGGGTGATTTGGGGTACAGAAGTATTTTGACAGTAATCCCTGAAAAAAAATTAGGAGTCGTCATTTTAAGCAACACCGAAGAAATCCAGATTCAGGAGGTGCATGATAAAATACTTGATATCTTGCTTTCAGACAAGTAGCATACAGTATCCCGATAAGCTAATGGTTGCTTCAATTACTAAGATCAACTATAGATGTATAGATATCTATACATCTATAGTTGATCCTAAGTGTGAAATATCTTATGGTTCTTTCAGTTTAAATTGCCATTTATACAAAAATTCCATTTCGTCAACCTGAATGAAGTTGTTTTTTTTAAGCAGTATGAATGATGCCCTGTTACTTTTTAGCGTATGTGCAATTATATATTTTACCCCAGGTTGTTTCGCTGCCCATTGGATCATACCATAAATAGCTTCTTTCATATAGCCCTGATTTCTGAAGGCCTCATAAGTACCATATCCGATCTCAATTTCTCCGTCTTCATTGGGGGCCCCAATAAAACACAGATCACCAACTATTTGATTTAAATCAGTTGAAATGACTGCCCATAGGGTAGAATACAGATAATTGGTTTGTATACCATTTATTTTTGGAAGGATA
Source organism: Pedobacter sp. PAMC26386 (assembly GCA_014302835.1). Classification (GTDB taxonomy): domain Bacteria; phylum Bacteroidota; class Bacteroidia; order Sphingobacteriales; family Sphingobacteriaceae; genus Pedobacter. Next base: position 2,130,184 of record CP060294.1, on the reverse strand, counting down.
GTTTGTTCAAGTGCCTCCTTAAATTCAGGAGAGATTACTCTTGGTGTATAGCTGATCATTAATTCTTCTTCCAGAGATCCATCCAATAAAATGAATTTTTTGAGTTGACTAAAAGTTAAAGGTTTAATAACTAATCTTGTTGTATTTACCATTTTTTTATTGATTGGTCTCATCAGAATAACCATTTAAGGCTATAGCTGAGATAGTTTTGTAAGTTTTGTGTCTTGATCACTATTTGTTCTTTATCAAATGACCTCAACTTTCTCGTAGAAATATATCTTTTTGGTATGCGGTAATCACCTGGTTTTGATGGAAACAGAAAGCTCAGTTAAAAAGAATGATTTCATTATTCTTTTAATAACAGATCGGAATCATTTTAATAAGCTATACAGAAGAACATCTCCCTTGATTTAGGGAAAGATATATTTTGCCGTTGGATTGAGGCTATTTGATGTTCTGAGTTACAAAATCATAATAGCAAATATATAAAAAGAATTTAACAAGGTTATTTATATTCTTGTTTTTTACGAGTCTGGTATCAATATCTGGCATCAGGTAGCTTAAGAAGGATTTACGATCGTATTTCTCTGTGGAAGGTTAAGCAGGTATAATTTGTAGCCAAAATCAATTTCATGATAGATTCTGAAATTAAATTTGATATACCAGGGGATGTTTTTAAGGGTAGAGGTTTCCAGGTAAATATCCCGGTTTTGTTTTTGACTATCCTGAATAAGTTCTGTTAACAACTGGCTTCCAATCCCATTATTTTGCGCGGAATTAAACACGCCTAAAAACCATAAGTAATAATAAGGTTCCCTAGGATATTTGCTTTTGATCAGGTTTTCCCGGTTGATTGCTTTTCCAGCTCTGCCGATGCCTATTGCTTTAAAAACCAAGATCAGATCTAGCCAGAATGCTTTTAACGTAAATTTCTTGCGATCCGGAAAAAGTACTAAAGCACAAGCCTGCTTGTTTTCAGACAGATAAACCTCGCCAAACATTAAACAGATATTAAATGAATAAGACATTAAAGCTTCGATTCGCTTAATACGCTGGCTATCTTGCTTTACGATATAATTAACACTTTTATTATCATCAAAAGAATCGGCTAAAATTCGGATCACAAGTGATTTGTCTTTGACGGTTGCTTTAATCATACGTGTTGTTTTACTCTGCTTCTAGGAAATAATTAGTAACCTATATGAATATATATAGAATTATAGTGCAAATGTGTTGTTATTTCTTATTATTGTTAAAGTAAAAATATAAAAATGAAAATTCTTGTTTTTTGTTTGATGAAGGGAGTATGCGTTTAGTAAGAGGCTTATTGCTCTTTTACAGTAAACTTATCATTCCTGCATTGGGATTATCCGTTTTAATTTCGTTCATGGGAATGTCTATGTCTCTTGTTCCTCTTTTTGTTGGGATAGGAGTTTCATTTATGCTGATCGCGCCGGTATTTCATTATTTCATTTATGAAGTAAATAACAACAAAGAATATTATTTTTACTATAACTTGGGACTCAGTAAAATAGTGCTCTGGGTTAATACCATATTCACAAGTATTGTTATCGGTTTAATTTTCTTGTGTATATGAGTGGATTACAGGTAGATAGCATCCGTAAAAATTTTGGGTTAAGGCAAGTGCTGAATGATATTTTTATCTCCTGTCAGCAGGGAGAAATTATCGGGCTTTTAGGCAGAAACGGCTCGGGTAAATCAACCCTGTTGAAAATAATTTTTGGCACTGTCAATGCGGAGAACAGATTTGTATCAATTGATGATATCCCTATAAATAGTTTATTCGAAAACCAAGGGTTGATTCATTATTTACCTCAGGAAAATTTTCTGCCTGACCATATCAAGATAAAAGGTGTCATTTCCTTATTCTGCAGTCGGCATCAGGGCGCTATTTTAACTGAAAACGAGTTGATAAGGCCGTTTCTTAATCAAAAGAGCAGCCAGTTATCCGGTGGAGAAAGAAGGGTGGTAGAGGTCTTATTAATGGTTCATTCTGAAGCTAAATATTTATTATTTGATGAACCTTTTAATGGAATCTCCCCGCTCTTTATTGAACAAATTAAGCTGATTATTACAGAACACACCAAAACAAAAGGATTTCTGATTACCGACCATGATTATCATCATATTTTAGAGATCTCATCGAATATCATGTTGTTGCATGAGGGTGCAATTAAAAGGATTAAAGAGGTTCATGAATTGGTAGAATGGGGTTATTTGCCGCAAGCAAAGAATCGTGATTAAACCATCAGCGTAAATCTTATTTTTTCTTTGCTCAAGGCTCCATTCTTTTGATAGAATTCTATGGCTGGTTTATTAAATACAGGGGTTTGCCACTGCATATTGACACAGTCATTTCCTTTAGCGACTTCCTTTAGTTTTCTAATAATTTCAGAACCAATACCCATTCCACGAACATCTTCGCTAAGATATAAGCAATCCATATAGAGGAAATTGGCTGCATCCCATGTCGAATAATCAATTGTATAAGTACAGAAGCCTTTGATGAGCTGATCTATTTCAACTATCCAGCATTTTAGCTGGCTATTGGCTTGAAATAACTGATCGTATAACCTGGTTTTTTTTGCGTATTATCATAGGTCGCTTTTTCATAAGCTGTATGTTCCTCAATTAATCGGATCAGTTCGTCCAGCTCGCCTTCTTTAATTGTGCGAATAAGAAATGTGTTCATCTTTGTTGAGTTCCTCTTTTAAATTTTCTATGAAATCTATGATGTATTTTTTTTGAGCATCTTCATGTCTTATTGCCGCATAATGTATTCTGATCAAGCCCTTTTGACCTATTTTAAGGAGTCGCAGATTAGGTGATGAAACAAACGGTCTTAATGCCCAAGCCGGTAAGGTCATTATTCCCATTCCGGATTTGACCATCTCCAGTGCGACTTCAGTAAGCGGAATTGCAATAATTTGCTTTGGGTATGCTTTTTGCGCCTTTAAGAAATGTTCGTATACTGTAACCGTTTCCAGAGGATAAGAATGAATGATGAGTGTCTGATCGGAAAAATCCGCTGGATTCAATTGTTTTTTATGGGATAGCTGATTTTCTTTATGGACGATTGCTATCACCTCATCTTTAAATAACTCAATATATTTAATGCTCTTATCTTTTGTCGGATCTGAGGTAATAGCTACATCAAGTTCGTTAGCCAATAATTTTTCCAGCGGTTTATGAGTAGCTTCAATATTAATCTTTACTTCCAGCTTCGGATATAAGGTATTCATCCTGCTCAAAAATGAGGGCAACCAATGATAACTTGTATAACATTCTGTTGCTATCCTTATGGAACCAGCATGCCCGTCTCTCATTTCATTAACTTTATTCAATGCGCTGTTGAATTCTGCCTGAATGATGACTGCTGCATCATATAATATCTTGCCTTCTTCTGTAAGCAACCATTGATTTTTTGTCCGGTAAAATATTTTGGCTCCAATGCGGTCCTCTATGTCTCTCAGCTGATGACTTACTGCTGATTGCGTCAGAAATAATTTGCCCAGAGATTTTGTAATGCCTTTTTCTTCTGCAATGGTCTTAATCAAGTTCAGGTGTCTTAATTCCATAAACGAAATTAACGATTAATATGACCATTGATGATGAATTATTTGCATAATAACTTGCGCAAGAACGCATGTGTATCCATCTGTCTTTCAATCTACTTTTGATGGTGTAAAATAAATGATAATTATGGAAACAGCAATTCAGTACTATCAGGACAAACTTTCATTTGAGATGGACCCTTCAGATCTTTTTGATTTACTTGAAGGAAAGGATAATATTATTGTAATTGATGCAAGGAAAGATTTTGCTTTTGAAAGGGAACATATTCCTGGCGCTATAAATCTGCCTCATAGAATGATGAATTCTGTATCTACTGCAAAGCTGGACAAAAGGGGCTTGTATGTTGTATATTGTGACGGGATTGGTTGTAACGCTTCAACTAAGGGTGCGTTGAACCTTGCTAAGCTAGGTTTTAGCGTAAAAGAACTGATTGGAGGGATAACATGGTGGAAATTTGACGGATATGCTACGGAAGTAAGTGCTGAGGTGGAAAAGTCTGATATTCAATGTGCTTGTTAAATGCTTGTAAATCCCGGACCAGAATCCATCCGGGATTTTATTAGATTCGATTTATTGATTTTGCCAGGTTATTTTAACTAATGATGTTTATAAAGTAAGAAATAGCATCTGGAGAATGGAGAGCAGCTGTTGATTCCAGGGTATTCTTTGCAGTTTCGGAGGCTCTTAAACGCATTTGTTTTTCATAAGCAGCAATTGCAGATTGTGTATCCTGAAAATCTTCACTTAGCAGACATTTACTTAATTCCACTGCATCCAGCATGGCCATATTTACACCTTCACCTGCATAGGGTGGCATTAAGTGTGCTGCATCACCTAATAAGGTTAGGTTTGGTAAAGCAGTCCAGGTTTGATCTAAAGGCATACAATATTGAGGGCGGGGTACAAATTTCGGTTGTGCATTTTCAAATAATTCAAGCCATAGACTACTCCAGTCTGAAAACTCTTCTTTGAACCAGGCAAGAACCTGTTTCTTGTCTGAAAAGTCTATTCCGGCAATCTTGCTCCAGTTTTCTTCTGTTTTACAACCAGTATAAAAGACCAGGCTACCATCTCCTTTTGAGCTGATGATTAAGGTTTTTTCATCGCCCATGGCAAATATTTTCCCGCCATTTAATAGTTTATGAATGTTTGGGCAGGCGGTTTCTGCATCATATACAGCACCTTCGACCACCGTTAATCCTGCATAAAAAGGCTTGATGGGAGTAATATAAGGACGGATTTTTGAGTTTGCACCGTCTGCGGCAATTACGATATCAGCAAAAGCGGAGCTACCATTTTTAAATTCCAGTTTCCAGGAATCATTTTCAGAGGTAAGTGCCATAAAATGGCTATCCCAAATTATAGTATCCGGTTGCAGTGAATCCAGTAAGATGTTCTGCAGCGGACCACGATCAATTTCTGGCCGGAATAGTTCGTCTGCTGTGCGGGAGACCTCATCTTCTGCATTGATATAATCTTTAAATACCGGGATGCCATCTTTATTTGTAAGACATAAACTATCTGCTCCGGGACGGTAATTTGCTTTGAATGCTTCTATTAATCCAGCTTCACGGAGTGCTTTTAGTCCAGATTCGTCATGTAAATCAAGCGTAGCACCTTGCATTCTGGCATCTTTGTTTAAATCTCTTTCGTATACTTTTACATTTGCACCGTTCATTTGTAAAAGTCTGGCCAGTGTTAATCCGCCTGGACCTCCACCTACGATAGCTATTCTTTTATTGATAATTGTGTTCATGGTATTTATTTTAAATGAGAATTCCTTTGATTACTGCCTCGCAGCATTCTAATAATATTTTTTCTGTGATGATTTGCTTTGGCCTGCTCTGATAATCAAAATATTCATTAACCAGATCAAAAATGGGTGAGAATAGCAAGGCTCTGTGTACTTCGTGAGGAAATTTTTTAATAATGTTATTAGTCATATTAATTTCCAGAAAATGATGAATAGGAGCAAAGAAATGCCCTTCTATAATATTTGCTTGTTGAAATGCTTTGTTCAGCAGGGGCGAAGATTTTCCATATTGAAGCAACACAAATGAATGCCTGTTATTTTTTAAATATTGAAAAGTGTTCTGCCACAGTTTTTTTACTCCTTTTGCGAATTCCATATCCGGACTAAATTGAGTTAGTATCGCCTTTTCATAAGCCCCTAATACTTCTTCAAGGAAAAGTTTAATCAAAAGATCTTCTTTATCCTGGTATTTGATATAAATAGTACGCGGTGATACATTGGCTGCTTTAGCCAGTTTCTGCATACTTAGGTTTTCCAGACCTTCCTCCGCAATTATTTGTAGTGCTATGGTACGAATGGCTTGTTCTTTTTCTAAGTTCTTAGGTCTCATTGCCAACTATTAATTCTAAATATCATGCAAATATAAGTAAATGTTTATTTACTTACGAGGTGTATTTTAGAAATCATTTTATGGAACGGAAAATATATTTATATTCACGTAAGATATAGGGGAGCTCAGGATCCACCTGTTACTAAACCTCATTTTATGAAAAGACGTTCATTTGTAAAAGCTTCGCTGATGACTGGTGCAGCTGCTCTTGTTACTCCGGTTATGAGCAGCGCTATGGTCATTGAGACCCCTGTTGAATTTTATGAACTCAGAGTTTATACACTGAAGAATGAGACTCAGCAGAATCTTGTGGAGAGCTTTTATAGCAAAGCAGCTATACCTGCATTAAATCACCTGGGGATTAAACATGTTGGTGTTTTTACAGAGCTACAGCCTGCCGGCCAAACAAAATTATTTGTATTGATACCCTACGCCGGTTTTTCTCATTTTAATGAGGTGCTAACCAAGCTGGATCTGGATAAGGGTTATCAAAAAAATGGTGCTTCTTATTTGAATGCACCAGCAACATATCCTGCTTATGAGCGTATAGAAAGTTCAATAATGAAGGCCTTTGCCCATTCCCCCCAAATGATAATCCCTCCAAGTAATACACGTATTTTTGAATTGAGACAATATCAAAGTGCCAGCGAAGCAGCAGGAAAAAAGAAAATTGAGATGTTTAACGACCAGGGAGAAATTGATATTTTTAAAAGATTGGGTTTTAAGCCTGTATTTTGGGGTGAAACTGTAATTGGACCACTAAGACCTAATCTGACTTATATGGTAACTTTCGATGATCTGGCAGCTAAAGATACACACTGGAAAAGTTTTGGCGCTGATCCACAATGGAAAAAGATCAGTACTGTTACTGGATATGCTGATGCCTTATTAGTGAATAAAATCACTTCAACACTTTTATTACCAGCTGCTTATTCACAAATATAAATTAGCCTCAACCACCTGGATCAGGTATAGTCACGAAATTAAAAATAACAGAGACACCCTAAGTTATCAAAAAGGAGTTGAAGTAGTCTGGTAAAACGAAATGAGAATACAATATATACTTCTTCTGGCATTGCTACTCGCAGATAAATTAGCAGCTGCGCAAAGTTTGAAATATTTCGAAACCAAACATCTGGCAGATTCATTAACTTTTAAAAATGAATATTCCTTAGCAGGGAATGCATACACTGACTTATTGGTTTGTTGTCGTGATTATTTTACGACTAATGACTATTTAGATGGGGCAACTGTTTATGCTAAACTTGGAGAGGTAGATAAAGCCTTCAGTTTCCTTGAGTCTTTAGCCTCTAAGAAACACTATAATTATCCAGATTATTTTGTGCATCAACAGAAATGGGCGGCTCTGGAAAACGATAAGAGATGGAAGCCTTTTATTACTCAGGTGAAATTAAATCTGCAAAAAGATATAAAGTATTATAATCTGAAGTTGAAAAGTGAATTGGAAGTGATTTATATCAATGATCAAAAATATAGGTTGCCACTTGACTCTATGATTAACCAATATGGAGCTGATTCTGAGGAAGTGGATGAGTTATGGAGAAAAATGGCAATTGCAGATCGGCTGAATTTGAAAAAAGTGAGGTCAATTCTTGATACATTTGGTTGGCTGGGTCCAAAAAAAGTTGGATCAAAGGCAGCTTTTGCCTTATATATTGTAATTCATCATGCTGATGACTATCCAAAACTCCAGGTTAAGTATGCAAAAATGTTTAAAAAGGCTATTCTGGATGGAACCAGTGATGGAAAAGATAATTATGCTTTTTTGCAGGATAGAATATTACTTAACCTGAATCGGCCACAGATTTACGGAACTCAGTTAAAAAGATGTAAGAACGGTAATTTTGCGCCATTTCCAATTCAGGATAGCATTCATGTAGATCAAAGAAGACAGGAGGTTGGCCTTGAACCCTTGAAATACTATGTAAGATTAATTAATCAGATGAGCGGTAGCCATTAGAAGCACGAATTAGCTTTATGTTACCCCAATATTAAATCATATCTCCGTTCGTCCAGTTCCTTGCCAAATGCATAAGACTTCTTCTCTTCACTCAGTACAAAACCATTCTTTTCATATAAGGCAATGCCAGCTTGCTGTTCATTGGTTGTATATAAAAATGCTTTTCGATACCCGGCTTGTTTCATGAAGGTTAAGAATTGATCCATTAATTTTTTTCCTAATCCAATTCCGCGATATTCAGGTAGAAAGATAAAATAGCGGAATTGCAGGCTGTCTTCACGATGGAAAGCCACTAAAAAGCCAATTATCTTTTCTTCATGCTCACAGATCCAGACCCTGTCTTTTTCCGGGTGATATTGCTTTGCAAATTCCCGAAGCCCTTCTAACACATAAGCTTCGAAATTAATCCCATATCCTAATTCTTCAGCATACAACTTACCATGTATATAAGCGATATAACCGAGATCACCTGGAAGCAGCTGCTGTCGTATTTTAATGTCAGCGAGCCTTAGTCTATTCTCCAATCCAGCATCTTTGCAGGTCAAAAGATGCTGGATCGAATTCATATGAAATACTAATTGCTGCCGCTGCTGCTGGTTTAGATTTTTTATAATGTCTGAGGTTTGATCGTCTGATGCTTTGTTTAACTCTTGAAACAACTTCAGTCCGATATCCGTGAGCGATAGGACCATTGCCCGGGCATCCAGATCAGACGGTTTTTTGGCGATTAAGCGGTCCTTTTCAAGTTTTTTTAGTATCCTGCTTAAATAACTTTTATCAATGTGCATAGTGGTCATCACCTGGGATGCCTGAATATCCTGACCAGTATAAATCTCATAAAGAACCCGTACTTCAGAAAGCGAATAATCACTATTTAATAAGTGTTTATCTAATAGCCCAATGATGTCCGTATAAAAACGGTTAAATGCCCTGATATTAGAAATGATACTTTTCTGTATGGTCATAAAACAAAGATAGTTAATTATGGTTGACTTAGTCAACCATAATTAACTATCTTATCAAAACCTTGAGACGAGGAGGAGTGGGAGGCATATACTATAACTTATATCTATTACGATAATTTTGTGGTAAATGTGATTAATTAATTCGTTGAACTGGTTTGGTAACCATTTTTTGGGCTAGTTCCTGACTTGCTAAATTGTTCATTGCAATTGATTATATTTAATGATCCTGTGATTAATAGCTGTACGATTTTTAATGATAAAACCTATTGTAACCTATTTAATCAATTGTTTGATTAAAAATATACTGGCTGTCTGCTCCTTTTTTCTGCTGATCAGTAATACTGTTCTTGCTCAAAATGTTGTTTTGATTGATGATAAAATACCTCATTATATTTTTTCTTATGGAGAAATTGAGTGTTTGGAAGATCGTACTGGCGTTTTAATGCTGAATGATATTTTAAAGCTTTCGGTCAATTCAAAATTCCTTGTGAATGAGGAGTACAATCCGAAAAATTATAATATGGGTTCTGCTTACTGGTATAAATTTAAAATAAAGCATTCGGCTGCATCAGGAAAAAACTGGCTGCTGGAGTTTTTTGATCAGTCCATTAATGACTTCAGTTTGTTTGTGCCGGACAGTAACGGTCATTATCATGCCTATCATTCGGGCACAGCTTATCCTTTTAACAGAAGAGAATATCAACATAAAAATTTCGTATATGAGTTAAATAATGATTCCAATGCTGAGCTGACTTATTATATAAGGATCAAATCTTCGCAATCCGTTAGTGCAATTATTGTATTGCGGGATATCCACTGGTTTGTGAAATATGCATTGAATGAATACTTGTTTTTTGGTTTGTTCTATGGTATGGTCATCGTTTTTAGCTTATATAACTTACTGATGTTTTTAGCGGTGAGGCAAATCCAATATCTCTATTATGTGCTTTATAATTTAAGTATTGGCTTATATGAAATGAGCATTGATGGAATTGCTTTTCAATATCTCTGGCCCAACTGGCCATTGTGGAATGCCTATGGTATTGGCTTTACTTTATATTTAAGTAGTGTTTTTGGCTTAATGTTTACCCTCGTATTTCTGTATTCGAAAATTAAAGCGCCGAAAATGTATCGGGTGATTATTGGTGTCATTGTTCTACGCAGCCTTTTTTTTATAGCTTGTGTTTTCAATACACATCTTTTTAATTATAAGGTAATTGAGCTGATTCCCTTGCTGGTGGCTTATGGAACTGGAATTTATGTATGGAAGAGCGGTTATCGTCCTGCTCGGTTTTTTGTGATGGGTTATAGTTTCCTCCTGATAGGTTTTCTAATCAAAATATTGTTGTTTTTTGAGCTGAGCTGGCTTCCTTACGGACCATTTATTTATTATAGTTTAAGTTTCTGCTTTGTATTTGAAATGCTTTTGGTTTCATTTGCAATTGGAGAAAGTGTGCGGATTATGAAGTGTACATTGAATACTGATCTGTCTCCACAGGTAGATCAGCATATGCTGGAGGTCAGGTCCAAGGCAGCGATTATTGAAAAGCAGAATGAAGAGATTTCTTCCATGAATGCCATACTTGAAAAGGATAATTATGAATTGCATTTGAATATTGAGAAGGTGACCAAGGCAAGGGTAATGTCACATGAGGTGGATTTTGCAGAGTTCAGTAAGAGCTATCCGGATCGGGAAACGTGTTTTAAATATCTTTCTGAATTGAAATGGTCAATCGGATATACCTGTCGTAAATGTACAAATAAATGCTTTCTTGCAGGTTTTTTACCCTATAGCAGAAGATGTACGAAATGTGGTTATGACGAATCTGTTATTGCCCATACCATTTTTCAAAACAGCAAAATTCCAATTAATAAGGCGTTTTATATGCTTTTTCTGGTTTATTCTACCAAAGGAAAAATTTCTTCTTATAAGCTTTCCGGACTATTGCTGATCAGGCAAAGTACCTGCTGGGCGTATAATAGTAAAATGCAGAAAATTCTGGAAGAGCGGAAAAAAGAATTAAAAAGTACTGGCGAAAAAGGATGGAGCAAACTTATAATTACACCTGTCTGAAATTACCTGCTTAAGAGAGCATATTTTTTAACACTTCAAACCAGGTGGCATTGCTGGATGCCAGGTAATTCAAATCGATAACCAGATAAATAGTTTGCGGATCAGGCTCATTATCCTGGGTGTAAATTAGCCTGAGGGGCTGCCAGAAAGTTCCCCCACTTTTAACATAAGTTGCCTTATATATGTTATCAAAACCTAAGTAAACCTGAGTGATGTTCTTTAAGGGGATGATCAGTTCTTCATCGGCTGATGCTAAACTAATCTGATCATGTTTCAGGTAAATCATACCTGCATTTGTATGTAGCGGATTGACTCCGGAAAATAGAATCCCAATTTTATCTAACAGAGAGAAGTTTGGGAAGTCATAATCAAATACCCATAAAACAGTTCCGGATTGCAATACCATAGTTTAAATATATAAAAATAAATAGAACAGATTAAATTTTATAGTTTAATCTGTCTTATTATATTCTTTATGTTTAATTCTACAATATCGGTCATGGTTTTGCATTGCAAATAACTCTGGTCTGCAAAATGTGCGGCCATACCTTGTTTTAATGTTTCTATGTTTTCTGGGGTCGTCAGTGTTTCGGAATTTGAAACATCCCGTAAATCGGCCAGACGATGCCGCTCACTGCGTACACGGTGAAGTATTGATGATTTTTCTTCTTGCTGGTACTGCAGGAAAGTCTTATCAGTTAATTGTTCCATGCACATTTTTACATATGGCAGATTCTCTTTGAAAAATTGCGCCAGATACACTTTGATATTTCCTTCGTAAAATTGCTGGTCAAAGTCAATAGCCCTTATCCTGAACTGAATATCGTCAAAATCCGGGGTAATCTGTACAACGAAATTATAAGCTCTCATATCACCTAAAAGCATTACTAAACAGCGTTCGTTGAATTTCACAAATTCTTTGGCAATACGGGTAGGGTTATATTCAGGATTATGCAGATACATTTTTGCAAAAACATCCCCAGGGATGCCGGCAACATGTTCTTCAATCAGTGTCTCTCCGTCGACTAAATAATTTACCTGGTTTGGAGACAGGATTTCTTCCAGTTCCAGGCCATAAATTCGCGATGCGTCTGCTTTTTTAACATAGAAATAGTCATACACATCGTTTAACTGGTTTACAATCTTAATCCGGAACGGGTGGGTATTCCCAAAAGTACAGTATTCAATTTTATCAATATACTTATGTTGTACAATACGAAGATTCCCCGATGCTTTTAAATTGGCATAAATTACTTTCAGACCATTGTGTAACTGTTCAATCCGGTCTGCGGGGTAAATAGGGCCTTCCCAGAGTGAATCCTTCCCATATTTATCCATGATCGGATAGGCTTCATTGAAGATAAGTAAATCATTATAACCAATTGGAAGTTTGGAGTCCCGCTGATATGTTTTTAGGTATTTCTGTAATGCAGGGGTCACAGGGAAAATAGGCTTTTTGCGAGAAATTTTTACGTCATCAGATTCCATATACGGGCAATTTAGGCTTAATGTAGAGTTTTCTGTAAATAATGAAGGAATTATCTGCTAATAATTAAAAAGAACTGTTTAACCACTTCTTTAAACTGGCTGACTTATCTCTGCTAACTAAAATACTTTCCTCATTTGCCGGTATCAGTTCGATTTTTAGTTTCCCATTGAACGATTGATAAATTTTATGAATGGATTTAACTGAAACTATGTATTGACGGCTGACCCGGAAAAAGTCTATCGGATTCAATTCCTGTTCCAGTTCTTCGAGTGTTTGTTCTATCATATACCGCTGACCCGTATGGATGGTGAGGTAGTTCTTTTTATTCTCTGAAGTGAAATAGGCAATCTCTGTTGTGATCACTGGTACAAACATATCCCGGAAGGAAACCAGGAACCGGGAACGATAAACGTTTTCTTTGATTTCTATCTTTTGAAGAATTTCCTGCATACCAGAGTGATCGGCTCTGCCTATCATATTTTTCACTTTACGGATACTATTTTCAAGCTTAATCGATTCCAATGGTTTCAGTAGATAATCTATTCCATTGACTTCAAATGCCCGGAGTGCATATTCATCATAGGCAGTAATAAAGATTACTTGTGATTGAATTTGAATCTGGTTAAAAAGTTCAAAGCTCAACCCATCGGTTAAACGAATATCCATACAGATTAAATCTGGATGTGAATGCTCGTTGAGCCATTGGATACTAGCCCCGATGGTTTGTAACTGGCCTACAATCTGTATCGTATTATCCAGTTTAAGCAGCATCTCTTTTAGCCTTAATGCATTTGGGATCTCATCTTCTATAATTAAAACGCTAAGCATATCTAAATTTGTGATTCAATAACAATGGTTAAGCTACAAGCTTAAAATAATTTACGGTTTGTTATTCTGTAATAACGGTATTCTGACCTCAAAGTAGTCTTGTTCATTATGAACAACAGGTATTCCGTCACCCAGCAGCAAGTATCGTTCCCTGATATTTTTTAAGCCTAATTGTGAACCGGGATCCCTGGTTAATTTAAGAGATTTATTATTCTTTATTACTATCCATCGATTATCCATAGAAAAGATATCAATTTTTAAAGGAGATTCTTTGGAAAAGGAATTGTGTTTAATCGCATTTTCAATTAGCAACTGAAGGGTTAAGGGGGCAATACCCTTGCTACTCAGTTCTTCAATATTAGAGATGTTGATTTGAATGGCTTCTCCATACCTGGTTTGATATAAAAACAAGTATGCATTGATAAACTCAAGTTCGGCCTTGATAGAAATAATATTTTGAGGCCGGTTGGTGAGCATATAGCGGTAGATAGAAGATAACTTAATGACGTAGTCAACTGATAAAGCAGGATTGTCAGGTATCAGTGAAGCTAGTGTGCTTAAGTTATTAAACAAAAAATGTGGATCTAACTGAAGTTTCAATGCATCTAACTGGGCCTGAGTAGCGTGCTGTCTGATGACTGAGGTTTCTAGCTGGTTATCTTTCCATTTGTGGAAAAAATGTTCTGCGGCAAATACGGCTGTAGCTAACAGCGAAAAAATAAAACTGAAGATAATGATCTGGCGGAACAGCAACTGATCAGCTGTAAATTTACTGGGAAGCTCAATCTGGAAAATAGGGATGAGCGTAATCGAAATCAAAGAAATGTGTAATAGAAACTGGACCACAAACCTGGTCATTATTTTTCGTTCCCATGGAAGTTTTTTATTCAGCCTTAAGGTAAGTTGTATTCCAGTCTCAAACAAAAGAGCAGCATATGACATGGTCAGCAGGACGTCCACGAAAATGAAATCCAGAAAGGAGAATTGCCGCCAGCTGTGAATTGACCTTTCGTAAGGATTAATTAAAAAGAATAGCAGAATCAGAATTAAACCAAAACTGGGATATCCGTATAGCCTGAAAGATCTGTAACTGGAGGTTGACATCTACACAAAAATAGGTTAAGCATTTAAATAAATGTCATTTTTAAATATTAATCCTATTGTACCAGGAAATGCCAGCTTATAAAAAGATTAGCCCGCAGGATAGTAATACAACTAAAGCTATCAGAATGACAGGGGCTAATTTAATCAGGTCATATATTTTTCTTACTGTAGAGGTTGTTCTCGCTTTTAGGGTCATTTTGATGTCTCCTTATCTTATTTTAATGAGACAAAGATCTGTTTATCGAGAACTCTATTTTTTTTTAGACAACTCAGTTGACAAAATACTGAGCTGAAATTACAAGAATGGCGACTCAATTTATATTGACTACAAAGAGAGATATTATCTAATATCTATTTAGACTGAATACAGATAATGTTTATATTTGCCGGTGTAATCTTTACACTATATACACCCTTAATTTGATGAGATTTTTATTTACGACACTTTTATTATTAGGTTCTTTTGTTTGTTTTGCCCAGTCTTCCGGGAATATATCCGGTAAAGTCAGTTTAGTTGATGGTCAGCCATCCGGGTCGGTTTCCGTTTCTTTAGTAGAACTTCATAAAAACACGTTGACCAACGACCATGGTAATTATTCTTTTATCGGCATACTTCCTGGTAATTATACAGTTAGAATACATATGCTTGGGGCAGCGCAAAAAGATTTGTCTGTCACAGTGATTGCTGGTAAAACGGTAAAGGCCGATTACCAGTTAAGCAAAGAAAATGTCCAGGCTTTACAGGAAGTCACCATTGGTGGTACTGCAAACCGGTTTTCTAAAAAGGAGAGCGTTTATGCAGCACGTCTTCCGCTGAAAAACCTGGAAAATCCGCAGGTGTATATTTCAATTCCTAAAGAGCTGATTCAAGAGCAGCTGGCTGTTGATCTGGGCAGTATTTCTAAAAATGTTCCTGGCTCAGGGATTCCAATGCTGGCTAACCAGGGAAGAGTAACTTTTCGCTCACGTGGTTTTGAGACTGAGCCAATGGTTAGAAACGGAGTTGCAGGTTTTGCTTATACAGCAATTGATCCGGCCAATCTGGAGCGGATAGAGGCAATCAAAGGGCCCTCTGCCACTTTATTCGGGAATAATCTGTCTAGTTATGGCGGTCTTTTTAACCGGGTAACTAAGAAGCCCTATAATGGTTTTGGCGGCGAAGTGTCCTTATTTGGTGGTAGCTGGGATTATAAACGAATGGCTTTTGATATCAATACCCCATTAAATGCATATAAAACTGTATTGTTCCGTTTAAATGGCGCAACCACTTATGAGAATAATTTTCAGGATATGGGATTCACGGAAAGCTTTAGTATTGCTCCTAGTTTCTCTTACCAGATCACGGATAAGCTTTCCATGTTATTTGATGTAGAATATGGGCAGGCTAAAGGAACTTCTGTGGTTCGGTTTAACCCGTTTATACCAAAGACAGGTGGCAAGATCCAAAATATTAAAGATATGCAGTTTCCCTATGACAAATTATTTGGGAATGATGACCTGGCCTATAGAACGCAGATGGTCAATATATTTGCACAATTCAATTATAAAATGTCTGAGAACTGGACTTCGCAAACTGTTATTTCCAGGGCTAGTACTGCTATCAGAGGATACATTTCAGCATTAAACGGCGTATCAGATACGCAGTTGGCTGCTTTAGTAATGCGTGGGTATACTTCTTTTATTGCGACTGATATTCAGCAAAATTTTATAGGAGATTTCAAAATAGGGTCTCATAGAAACAGGTTGGTTGCTGGTCTTGATTTCTATAACAATACCAATACTTTTGATAGGCTTCATATTACCGGGCCTACAGTTAGTTTTGTGAATCCGGGTGCTAATTCAGGAATCAGTAAAAAGGTTATAGATGATCTGGCATCGGCTAAGTCTACGAAAATACGGAATGAATCTAATGCAGATAACAGCTATGCTGCTTATGTGTCGGATGTATTTAATGTAAATGACAGGCTTTTAGCCATGGTAAGTCTTCGTTTAGATCGTTACCAGGCAGATGGAGTGACCGATGTACCGACTGGTACAAATAAAGGTGCTTTTGGTCAGACTTCGCTTTCTCCTAAGCTGGGATTAGTTTACCAGCTGATTAAAGACAAGGTCTCGGTATTCGGGAGTTATATGAATTCGTTTAAGAATCAAACCGGAGCAGATGTGAATGGAAATGTTTTCAAACCTGAAGAAGCAAATCAACTGGAGACGGGAGTTAAAGGAGATATCTTTGACCATAAACTAGTAGGTACGATCAGTTATTATGATATTAAAGTAAAAAACATGATCCGTACCGATTTGGCTAATAGTACTTATAAGATCCAGGACGGAAATCAAAAAAGCAGGGGGGTAGAAGTTGAGCTGACAGCGAATCCATTTCCCGGGTTTAATATTATCGCTGGCTATGCTTACAATGATAGTAAGAACATTGATGCCGAAGCTAATGTTGAAGGTTTAAGACCCGCCTTATCTGGACCGGATAAAATGATAAATTTCTGGTTAAGTTACAGATTTCAGCAAGGACAACTTAAGGGCTTTGGTGCTGGTTTTGGCGGGAATTCCGGGAGCTCTTCTTTTCAAACGAATACAACAACTGCTAAAGTGATTATTCCTGGTTATACAATGTTTGATGCAACGGTGTTTTATGACCACCGTCGTTTTAGAATTGGTATTAAAGCCGACAACATCACCAGCGAAAAAGCATGGTCGGTGCGTTTAACGCCACAGAGCCCTGCTCGTTACCTAGCTAATTTAACAGTCAGGTTCTAATCGGAAATCATTTAATTGACTAACAAACAATAATTACAGCGATAGCGGACACTGGTATAAGGGATTCCCTTGTAAGTGTCTGCTTTTGATACTGTATAGTCTTGTCTGATAATATATAGCCCTTTCATTGAGGGCATAAAAGCGGCTTCACCATGTTCGTCAGTATCTAGTGATTTCTCCCAGTTTTCTGGATTGAAAACCCGTAGTTTGGTATGATTGTTTACCGGATTACCATTATTAAAAGCTTTTACAATAATCAACTTATCTCTTGTAGCAGTTAGGATATCCAGGAACTGAACTGGTTTTGAAATATATCCGGTATGTTCTACATTATAGGCTGCGCAGAGATAATCGATAGGGCGTACATTTTTCCCTCCGGTTTTAGAACGGTCAACTACTGGCAGAGATTCGTTGATACCTAAGATCTGGTAAGTACCTTTTTCTTTAGGAACAAATGTGCCTTCCCAGCAATCTGTTTTGGGTTGAATCTGAACATTAGTGATCTTACCCCGTTCATCTATAATGGTGATTTTGAAATCTCCTAATTGGGAGAGTTCGGACCCCGTTTCGCGATGACGTATACTGTACACATCGATCTCTCCAAAACAGATTTGAATCTGAACAGGCTGATTTACTTTTCCTGAACCTATAATGTCAAGCCAGTAGCCATGCGCCTGGCTAAGCAGTGGCAAAAAAGCAAGAAGTAAAAGAAGGTAGATATTTCTTTTCATAATGATACAAATGTAAAATATTTCTGCTCAGAAATAGGGGTATTGGCCTTTAATGGCGTTTACAGAATTATAAACTCTAAAAATAATTTATATGAAATTAAAAATCCTGTTATCATTGATCGCAGCAACGCTCTTATTCAGTTGTAATCCTTTCAAAAATAATGAGATTAACAAAGTAATTAATGCCTTTTATAAAAGTCATAAGGGACCTTTTGAAGAGGTAGACAAAGGATCGCTATCTACTGCATTATCGTCTTTGGTAGAGAAAGCTGTTGCAGAAGAGGTCAAATCTGTTCAAGAACTTAAAGTGCTGAAATCAACAGATAAGCCAGCTAAAATTGAAGGCGATATTTTCACAAGTCTGTCTGAAAGTTTCACTTCCTACGAAATAGTGGAGACTAAAATTTATGATAATAAAGCTTCGGTATTGGTGGAGTTTACTAATAATCGGTCTGGGGTTGAAACATGGAAAGATGAAATTGAACTGATCAAAGAAAACGGAGGGTGGAAAATTGATAATGTTCGTTTTAAAGGGGAGCGTGCTGTTGGAAAAAGTACTAAAGATGTTTTGTCCCAGTTTTTAACACCGATTACTTTGGTCGTTTCCGATGCTGACGATCAGCGCTGCCGCTTATCTGCTGGTAATCAATATCAGTGGAGTAATATTAAAAAGGGGTGTATCCGCGTTCTTGAACTCCCTTTTAAATTGAGAAGTACAGATAAAGCCTCTATAGCAAGTGTTATCTTTTCGGATGATCAAAAAAAAGCAGAAGTATTTACACAAAAAACAAGCTGGGTATTGAACAAGAAATCTATAGCGGCCTACGAAACAGAGTCTGCAGATGGAGGTGTGTTTTTGGAGAAGAGAGATAATGTATGGAGACTTGGGCATCTAAAAGACGGGAAAACGATTTATTCTGGAAATTTAGAGTAGTGTGTTATGATTCAAATACTTATATTGCTAATCGTCGCGATGATTTTTTGGATGCTGTGGTGATAATTTCTTATATTAGATAAAGCACATTACCTCAAGAAACCAAATATCAAATATATGAAAACCAAAATTCTATTATCGTCTCTGATTGCTTTCATGCTTTTACTGGGCTGCAGCAATTCTAAAAGTACTGATGTCACCAAGGTGGTTCATGGCTTTTACAAATATTATAAAGGTAAATATGTAAATGCTGATAAAGGCCTGCTTTCTGCCTCTTTGTCGGATCTGATTGATAAAGCTCTTGTAAAAGAAAGCGCTTCGGCAGAAAAAATGAAGGCTGCAAAGTCAACGGACAAACCTGATCTGCTAGAAGGGGATATTTTTACCAGTCTGCCTGAGGGATATACTGGTTTTAACATTGGGGAGATAAAAAAAGAAGGGGATAAAGCAATTGCTTCTGTTGAGTTTACGAATAAAGATTATAAAAATACAACCTGGAAAGATGATGTTGTACTCATCAAAGAGAATGGGGCGTGGAAAATTGATAATGTAAATTATAAAGGAGAAACCGGAGCAGGGAAAAATACAAAAGATGTGTTGTCTTCGTTTTCAACACAGACCGATCAGGGAAAAACGGTAATGGTAGGTGGTGATTCTGATGCGCATGGTTGTAAAGGATCTGCCGGATATACTTGGAGTGCACTCAAAAAAACATGTATCCGTGTATTTGAACTGCCACTTAAACTGAATAGTGCCGATGGAACTACAATAGCTGGAGTTGTCCTGTCAGATGATAAAAAACAGGCTGAAGTTTTTACCAAATCAGGGGCTTTTATATTGACCAGAAAAACAGAAACTTCATATGCAAATACAGCTCCTGATGGTGGCTTGTTTCTGGAAAAAAGAAATAATGCCTGGGAAATTGGAGCTGTGAAAGATGGAAAAGCTTTATATACGCAGGCTAAAAAGTAGCCTTATCTGAATCTCTTTTTTTTAGAAAAAGCCTGTCGATTTTGAGTGTCCTTTTGAAATTTATTTGATAATTTTTTCATAACTTATTTTATCATTTAAATTTAAAACACCCTCTGAGGCGGGCTTTTTTATGCGGTATTGATGGCTTTTATGATAAAAATGCTTAAATTTTCAGAAAAAAGGATTATGGGTGAAAAGATCATATCAAAGGTAATTGGCACTTTAACTGAGGATGATAGTCTTTCAGACTGGTGGATAGGGGAAGAAGTTGAGATCCCATTTTTTGATAAAGAAAAAGTTGGCATCAGTTTTACGGATTATAACCAGGAACACGACGAGACTTTTTTAGCTGAAGCTGATGATGCTTTACAGCATTTTTTAGCGCTTGGCAATCAGGACAGGGTGGCTTTATCTCATCTGGTCTATAAAAGCTGTATGGATTTTCTGGAAACAGTTACAGTGGACGAGGCGGATGATGACTTAAGAGCCATTACAGACGAAAATGAGATATGGAAATTTGTACAGCCTACAGAAATTTATGTGACAAGACGGTTATATGAACAAGAGGACCTGTATGTTCAGGTAGCTTGTGCCTGTGACTGGGACCAGGAACATGGTTTACAGCTGGTTTTCAGACAAGGAAAAAAACTGACCAGAGTAAGTGGTCAGGATGGTCATTTAACCGAAGCTGATGCTTATGGTAAACCGGATAGTGAAGACTTTTTACTTTCCCAATTTTAGCTTTTTACTTCTTTTTCCTGGGCTTAAATTTTCTCTTGATTTTTAAAATCTCAACTCTCCTAGAAAGGAAAATGGGTTGTATTAAAGAATAGAACCTATATCATTGTGGATTATAAAATTCTATTCTTTCTAAGCTCCTGTCTGATGTTTTACGGAATCTGGTTTGATCATTAACTCGAAAATACAATCAATATAATATATAGTTACTGATCGTTAGTCTTCTTTATATAACCTTTCTCTACACTATCATTAATTAGTGTTTCGGTGAAATCCCATAAAGTTTCAGAACCATGCTGAATTTTACGGGTTTTCTCTATGACAGTGTCGTAAGGCACATTGTATTCTGTCCAGGTACCGCCCTGATTAGATACGTTTTGTAAAATAGGTTCGAAACGATCCATCGCACGTGCAAATTTTGCCTCAGGTGTATCCCCTGTTTCAAACTCTTCCCAAATTGCGATAAATTCTTCTGCTTGTTTTGCAGGTAATAAACCAAAGATTCTTTTTGCGGCTTTACGTTCTGCAATGGTATTATCGTGGTTTACAATAGTGTCATATAGAAAAACATCACCAGAGTCAATTTCTACCACATCATGAATCAATAGCATTTTCAGGACTTTTAAGGTGTCTATCGGTTCGTTTGAATGTTCGGCCAGTGTCAGCGCCATAACAGCAAGATGCCAACTGTGTTCTGCATCATTTTCTGTTCTGTCACTATTAAAAAGACGGGTCTTGCGCTGAATGTATTTGATTTTGTCGATTTCATGAATGAAAGCAACCTGTTGGAGTAATATATCTAAATTCATAAAAATGAAATGGTTATCCAATGATAAAACTGTTTCAAATATAAAAATGGATAATGGTTATTAATCAAGGAATATGAAAGATTACATTTTAATAAGAATTATCTAACTTAAGACTTGAAATAATCATTTAGCAAGGACGCAAATTTTAAACAGACTCTTAATGTAACCAAAGAAGATGACCTTAACTAAACCATTGAACGGTAAATCAATCTGGGTTTATCTGTTACTTACTTTTCTGATTAGTGCTGTGTTTTACTTCTTAATTATTTATAATGGGAAACTCAGCGCAGCAAGTGGTCGTTATGCAACCGGCATAATGTGGTCTCCCGCTTTTGCTGCTTTTGCGTCCTGTCTGATCCTGAAAATAGATATTAGAAGTTTAGGTTGGGAATGGGGAGAGACAAAATATCAGGTACAGAGCTATCTGATCCCATTTTTATATGCGCTAGTCACTTATCTGTTTATCTGGTGCACTGGGTTGGGTGGGTTTTATAACCCAGGTTTTGTCCAGGATACAATGCTTTCTCTGGGGCTGGGAATATTAGCTCCATGGATGACTATTGGAATTTATTTCCTGCTCACTGCTGGCATTGGAATTTTTAAAAGTATGGCGAATGCATTGGGGGAAGAAATAGGATGGAGAGGTTTTCTTGTACCCAGATTATACAATCGGTATGGATATACAAAGACATCCATTATTTCTGGTTTGATCTGGAGTTTATGGCATTATCCAATTCTGCTTTTTGCTGATTATCATCATAGCACAACGCCCTCCTGGTATGCTCTGGGCTGTTTTACACTCATGACTGTTTGCGCAAGTTTCTTATACACCTGGCTCAGAATCCGTTCTGGCAGTTTATGGACGGCGGTTTTACTTCATGCGAGTCATAACCTGTTTATTCAGTCTTTTTTTAGCCCTTTGACAGTTGATTATAGTCATACTGCTTATTATATAGATGAGTTTGGCATCGTATTGCCTGTCATTACCTTAATTATAGCGGTAATTTGTTGGAAGAAACGGAAAATGTTAGCTCCTTTGGTGAATGAAGGGATTCCTGTCGCACAGGTATGATAAAATCTTCTTGTTTTTGTCATACCTATTCTTATCTTAAACCTTTTTGTATGCAATTTATTTTTCTTCTAAAATCCTCTTAGGCTAAGCTCCAATGAACAAAAATATTCAGCGTGATCACCAGACAACCAACAAAATATTTGATAACAGAAGTCTAGAAAAGGATTATGTAACGCTGATTCCCATCCTGAAAGATGGTTTGAGGGTATTGGATATTGGTTGTGGAACAGGTGCGATATCAAAAGATATTGCACAACGAGTAGGGCCATCGGGTTCAGTCGTTGGAATTGATAACACAGAAAAGTTTATCGCCAGCGGTAAAGAGAGTTATCAAACGAGTTTGAATCTGAAACTTTTTCACCATGATCTGTTTAGCTATAATCCTGAAGAACAGTTCGACCTGATTGTTTCTGCGCGTACTTTGCAATGGTTAAATAATCCAAAAGAGGCTTTGTTAAAATTGAAAACATTATTGAAACCCGGTGGTCAGCTTTCTATTTTGGATTATAACCATGAACAATTATCGTGGGAACCACAGCCTCCTGAAAGCACGCTGTTCTTTTATCAGACATTTTTAAAGTGGCGGGCAGATGCAGGTATGAATAATCAGATTGCAGATGATCTGGCTGATTATTTTGCGGAGACAGGTTTTCAGGCTATTGAAGTATTTAATGTGGAAGAAGTTTATCGAAAACAGGATGAAAACTTTTGCAGCGGATTGGAATCTGGTCAAAAGTTGCTGGTTCAACACAAATGGTGGAAGAAGGGTATCTCACAGATGAGTTAAGGTTAAGGGCTATTGTGGAATATGATTATTGGATAGCGACGGATGCGAAGCAAATGATTATGAAGTTAAAAGAAGTGCGGGGGAAATTTAATGGATAAATCTAAAGAGGTGGGGTCTTTAATTTATAAAAAAGAAGTATTAACAGCGTTTCCAAAGGATATTAAATTTAAATATGGCTGGAGAAAATATCAGCAGCGTGTTTTTGATCGGTTGGATCGGTATTTAACAGATGGGCACCTTCATGTGATTGCTCCACCTGGCTCTGGAAAAACAATTCTGGGATTAGAGGTTGCTTTAAGATTGAATAAGCCAGTTTTAATTTTGGCCCCCACAATCGCGATCAGAGGACAGTGGATTCAGCGATTCAACGAATTATTTTTACAGTATGATCAAAAACCTGACTGGATTTCAACAGATATCCGCAAGCCAGGGTTGATGACCGTTGTTACTTACCAGGCACTGCATGCAGCTTGTAATAACCTGCGTATGGAGGAACCTGAGCTTGAGGCAGAAGAAGAGAGCGAAGAATTAGCTGAAAACGAAAATAACGGCAGCGATAAGAATTTTGATCAGATTGCCGAGGGTTTGCTTGCACAACAAGTCAATACCGTTATAGTAGATGAGGCACATCATTTAAAAAATGAATGGTGGAAGACTTTAACAAAGCTTAAGGATAAACTTAAACCGGTTATTGTGGGGTTGACAGCTACGCCTCCATATGATGTTACTGTCAATGAATGGCAAAGATACCTGGAGCTGAATGGCCCGGTGGATATTGAGATTTCTGTGCCCGAACTGGTCATAGAAAATGATTTATGTCCGCATCAGGATTATGTACATTTTACCTTGCCTACGGCCGATGATGAACGGCGGATTCAGGATTTCAGGCTGAATGTTCAGAAACTGCTTGCTGAGATCAGGACTGATGAAACGCTGATTTCTGCTTTAGAAAACTGGTCTGTCTGGATAACACCTGCCGATCATCTGGAATGGATTTATAGCAATTTTTCTTCTTATGCGGCTTGTCTGATTTTTCTAAAAGCAAATGGGAGAGTGATTTCTGACTTGCATCTTGAGGTTGTTGGAGATAAAAAAAATAACGTTCCGATCCTTGATTATACCTGGATGGAAACACTATTACAGTTTTATATTTTCGGAAATGTGTATTTTGATGAATTTAAAGAACATAGAGGGAAACTAGAAAGCCGGTTAATACATGCCGGTGTAACTTATGGCAGGCAGATTAATTTGTGGCATAATAAAAAGGTATCCGGTTTTTTAACATCAAGCACGAATAAGTTAAACAGTATTAAAGAAATTGCTGAGTTTGAGTACCGGCAATTGGGTACACAACTTCGAATGGTCATCCTTTCTGATTATATCAGAAAAGAGTTCTATGTAAGTTCGGCAGAGAATGCGCTGGAACTGAATAAAATTGGTGTGATGCCTGTTTTTGAGAAATTAAGGCGGGATAATCCTTTGGATATGAAAATAGGAGTGTTGACGGGTTCTATTGTGATCATCCCGGAATCCGCCTATGCTGAATTTGAGGTTTTATGTAAAACCGGAGGGATTTTACAGATTAATTCATCAGTTGTTCCGTTTGATACGCGTTACAGGTTAATTCAGGTAGATGGAAACCTGAGAAATTCGATCATTCAGTTAGTGACTGCCATTTTTCAATCTGGTGGTATTGAAGTGCTGATTGGAACAAAGTCTTTATTAGGTGAAGGATGGGATGCACCATCGATAAATTCACTAATCCTGGCAAGTTTTGTAGGCTCTTTTGTGCTGTCTAACCAAATGCGGGGAAGAGCAATAAGAACACAAAAAGGGAATCCCGGGAAAACCGGAAATATCTGGCACCTGGTCTGTATAGATCCGACTTCAACTACTGGGGGGGATGATTTTGAACTGCTGAAAAGGCGGTTCAAAGGATTTGTAGGAGTTTCATTCCACGAGAATGCTGGAATTGAAAACGGAATTGGCCGTTTAAACATCCCGCGAAGGATGGGGAATGGAGAAGAGATCATGCTCAGAAATCAAGAAACCTTTACACATGCCGGAGACAGGGAATCTTTAAAAGAGAATTGGAATAGGGCCTTAAAGACAGGAGTAGAGCTGGTCGAAGAGATTCGGGTTCCTTTTTCGAAAAAGGAACCTTATGAAAGGGTGAAAAAACTGTATCTGAATAAAACGATTGCTTATTTGTTCGCTGAACTGTTTTTCGGATTTCTTGCATTCGGTGGTGATATGATTCAGCTATTTTTCCAATCGCTCCGGTATATGAAAACTTTAGAGGCTTTTGTGAACTGGATTATCTTTGCTGCAATAGTTGGCTTTATTTTCTGTGCAAGACAGCTTTATAAGGCAGTGAGGTTATATTTCAAATACCGTGATATTTCAAAGGATGTGTTCCAGATTTCAAATGCGTTATTAAATGCGTTAATTAAAGCGAAGGTTATTCATTCTGAGCGTTCAAGACTGGAAGTTGTAGCCACTCATGATTCAAATGGAGCTGTTTATTGCCATTTAGCCGGAGGGACAGCTTTTGAGAATTCTGTATTTATAGGTGCTTTAAAAGAAGTTATCGGGATAATCGATAATCCACGCTATGTAATGATCAGGAAAAGCTCGCTGTTTTCAATTTTTACGCAGGCAGATTACCATGCGGTACCGGAAATATTGGCAAGGAATAAGAATCTTGCAGAATATCTTATGGCGCAATGGAGTGCCCTTGTCGGGCCTTGTAAATTGATCTTTACCCGGACTTTGGAAGGTAGAAAATTACTCTTGCAATCAAGGATGCAATCATTATCTTCCGAATTTGTGCAAAAAACCGAGCAGGTGAACAAATGGAAATGATAAAAAACCCTGTGATTCTACATATTAAAGTAGAATTTGCAAATTGTTGCATCTATTTTTGCAATATATAACGGCATAGAATTTTTTTAAATTAAATTTGCGCCATAAAAACATACCATGATTTATTTCTTCTCCAACGAGCTTAATACTGTTTTTGCTTTACACTCAGAGCGAACTCTCTCATCGTCAGATATTTCAAAGTTAACTTGGCTGTTTGGCGGTGCCCAATTTGAACAAGAAACCGTTTTAACAGAGTTCTTTATTGGTCCACGTGCTGCAATGGTAACTCCATGGAGTACAAACGCAGTTGAAATTACCCAGAATATGGATATTCAGGGGATCATCAGAATTGAAGAGTTTAAAAACACAACAGCTGACTTTACTGATTTTGATCCGATGTTGTTTCAAAAATACAGTGAGCTGAATCAGGAGATCTATACGATCAATGTAAAACCAGAGTCTATCCTGGAAATTGAAGATGTAGCTGCGTATAATCAACAGGAAGGTCTTTCACTGAGTGAAGAAGAAGTAGATTATTTAAATAAACTGTCAGAAAAGTTAGGACGTAAATTAACAGACTCTGAAGTATTCGGTTTTTCTCAGGTAAATTCTGAACATTGCCGTCACAAGATTTTCAATGGTACGTTTGTGATTGATGGAGAACAACAACCTTCATCTTTGTTCAAACTAATTCGTAAAACATCTGAAGCTAATCCTAATGGAATTGTTTCAGCTTATAAGGATAACGTAGCCTTTGTTAAAGGCCCTAGAGTTCAGCAGTTTGCTCCTAAAAGAGCTGACGTTCCTGAGTACTATGAACTTAAGGATTTTGATTCAGTAATTTCACTGAAAGCAGAAACACATAACTTCCCGACTACGGTAGAACCTTTTAACGGTGCTGCTACTGGTTCTGGTGGAGAAATCAGAGATAGATTAGCTGGTGGACAAGGTTCATTACCTTTAGCAGGTACAGCGGTTTACATGACATCTTTTTCTCGTCTAGAGGAAAATCGCCCATGGGAAAAAGCGGTAAACGAAAGAGACTGGTTATATCAGTCCCCAATGGATATCTTAATTAAAGCTTCAAACGGAGCTTCTGATTTTGGTAACAAGTTTGGTCAGCCTTTAATCACCGGTTCAATTTTAACTTTTGAGCATGAAGAAGACGCTAGAAAACTTGGTTATGATAAAGTGATCATGCAGGCAGGTGGGGTAGGTTATGGAAAAGCTGATCAGGCTAAGAAAGAAAAACCTGCACTGAAGGATAAAATCGTTGTATTAGGCGGAGAAAACTATAGAATAGGAATGGGTGGTGCTGCGGTTTCATCGGCAGATACAGGAGCTTTAGGTTCAGGTATCGAATTAAATGCGATTCAGCGTTCTAACCCTGAAATGCAGAAAAGAGTTGCAAATGCGGTACGTGGTATGATAGAGAGTGATCATAATACGATTGTTTCTATTCATGATCATGGTGCTGGTGGGCACTTAAACTGTCTTTCTGAGCTGGTTGAAGAAACAGGTGGAAAGATTGACCTAGATAAATTGCCAGTTGGCGATCCAACGCTTTCTGCAAAAGAAATTATAGGTAATGAGTCTCAGGAACGGATGGGATTGGTGATTAGTCCAGAAAACCTGGAGACTTTACAGAAAATTGCTGACCGTGAAAGGGCTCCAATGTATACTGTGGGTGAGGTTACAGGTGATCATCGTTTTACTTTTGAATCTGCTACCAACGGATCTAAACCAATGGATCTGAAAATGGAAGACATGTTTGGCAGTTCTCCAAAAGTAATTATGCAAGATAAAACGGTAGATAGAAAATATCAGCCGGTAACTTATGACACTGCTGAACTGAATACTTACCTGGAAAAGGTATTGCAATTAGAAGCTGTTGCAAGTAAGGATTGGTTAACAAACAAAGTTGACCGTTGTGTGGGTGGCCGTGTGGCTAAACAACAATGTGCCGGACCTTTACAGCTTCCGTTAAATAACTGTGGTGTAATGGCCCTGGATTTTCAGGGTAAAGATGGTATCGCGACTTCAATAGGACATGCCCCGCTTTCAGCTTTGATTGATCCGGCTGCTGGTAGCAGAAATGCTATTGCAGAATCTCTTTCAAATATTGTATGGGCTCCTTTAAAAGATGGTTTAGAAAGTATTTCTCTTTCTGCCAACTGGATGTGGGCTTGTAAAAATGAGGGTGAAGATGCCCGTTTATACAAAGCGGTAAAAGCTTGTTCAGAGTTCGCCATCAGTTTAGGAATTAATATTCCTACTGGTAAAGACTCCTTATCGATGAAACAGAAATATAAAGATGGTGACGTTCTCGCGCCAGGTACAGTGATTATCTCTGCTGCCGGTCATTGTGATGATATTACCGCGGTAGTAGAACCTGTTTTACGTAAAAGTGGCGGAGCTATCTATTATATCAATCTTTCAGGAGACCAGTATAAATTAGGTGGTTCGTCATTTGCACAGATCTTAAACAGAATCGGTACTGAAACACCAGATGTGCTGGATGCAGCTCAGTTCAAAACTACATTTAATACTTTACAGGAATTAGTTAAAGCAGGCAAGATACAAGCTGGACACGATATAGGAAGTGGTGGTTTAATTACGACCTTGTTAGAGTTATGTTTTGCAGATCGTAACCTGGGAGCTGATCTTGATCTTTCTTCTTTAGGAGGTCAGGACATTATAGAAACACTTTTTGCTGAAAACATAGGTATCGTATTCCAGGCTGATGTAGCTGCTGAAGAGATTCTTAAGGCTAAAGGCGTAGTTTATCATAAAATAGGTACAGTAACAGCACAAGCCAAGTTAACAGTTAAAAACGCTTCTGGTAACTGGAGTTTCGATATTGACCATTTACGTGATGTATGGTTTAAAACTTCTTACCTGCTTGATCAGAAACAAAGTGGTTCTGTTAAAGCTAAAGAGCGTTTTGATAACTATAAAAATCATGTATTAAATTATAGCTTCCCATTAAACTTTGATGGAAAGAAACCGATTGTCGATTCGTCTAAACCAAGACCTAAAGCTGCGGTTATTCGTGAAAAGGGTAGTAACTCTGAAAGAGAGCTGGCTAACGCGATGTATTTAGCTGGTTTTGATGTTAAAGATGTTCACATGACTGATTTAATCTCCGGCAGAGAAACATTGGAAGATATCCAGTTTATTGGTGCAGTAGGTGGTTTCTCTAACTCTGATGTATTAGGTTCAGCGAAAGGCTGGGCAGGAGCGTTCCTTTACAATGAGAAAGCTAAGAATGCCCTGGAAAACTTCTTTAAGCGTGAGGATACCTTATCTGTAGGTATTTGTAATGGTTGTCAGTTATTTGTAGAGCTTGGTTTAATCAATACAGATCATGCGGAGAAACCTAAGATGTTACACAATGAAAGTGCTAAACACGAGAGTGGTTTTACTTCATTGACGGTACAGAAAAATAATTCTGTCATGCTTTCCAGCTTAGCAGGAAGTACATTAGGGGTGTGGATTTCACATGGTGAAGGTAAATTCCAGCTTCCTTATGCAGAAGATCAATATAATATTGTTTCTAAATATGCTTATGAGAGCTATCCGGCTAATCCGAACGGATCAGATTACAACACAGCAATGATGTGTGACAAGTCAGGAAGACATTTGGTGATGATGCCGCATATTGAGCGTTCATTGTTCCAATGGCATTGGGCTAATTATCCCGAAGGCCGTAAGGATGAAGTTTCTCCATGGATGGAAGCATTTGTGAATGCAAGAGAATGGATTGAAAAATTAGAGAAATAGAATAAATCAGTATATTATTTATTGCGACCCGGTTAAAGTATGTGATGCTTTAACCGGGTCTCTTTGTTAAAAATGTTTATGGGAAAATGAAATTCTTCGCCCTGGCAGTGCTCAAATATTATCTGGTCAGGTTGATGAAAATTGGGTAAAAAAATCTGGATTGAAGCCATATGTGCTAAATTTAAGCTCTGAATATTTCGAAAAATAAAAAAAAACAAAATAAAATATCGCTATTTTGAAAGGTGATATTTTGCCCCAATATCTAATAGCCTGATCTGCTGTTTCAATTGCTCTAAATCGTTGCTCCAAACCAGGAGAAATAAACTGAACTTATTCTTCTGAATGTCGGTCAAAATCAACCTTCACTGTCTGCTGACCCCCGTTTTTTTTTGATCATTAAAGGTGACTCTTCCTGAGTTTTTTCTGAGAAATCCCGTTCGGAATATTCATGTTTTTTATACTCATAAATCACCTTAAAATCTTCGTTGTTTTTCCTTTTTTTTGACAGTCAAATCTGGTCTTTTTTGACTCCATATACGTCACAGGGGCTAAAAAACGATAAATTTTGCTTACCTTTGCAATGTTTTTAGTTTAAACGTCCGCTGTTAAAGACGCCATCTGAGCGTTAAATTCTAGAAAGAAACAGCACAATTTCTGTTTAAATATTCAGGGAATATACTCCCTGAGCATTTGTTAATTAATGTTTTATTTAAAGCATTTTATGGTATGTGGCAATTCGGCCTGCATATATAAATTATTTATATGAAACCTGCATGAGTTTAAGAGATTCTTAAGCCTTGAACAAGCTTCTCATGCAAGCTTCATGACCATTAAAAAACCGCGTTTGCGCTCTTGAGCACCATTGAAAAAAGAGATGTACTACGAAAAATAGAAAATTATGAAAATAAAATTACAGCATTTTTTAAGCTGTATTGTATTTACCGTTATTTTACCTTTTAATCTAATAGCGCAAGACTCTACAGCAATAAAAACCACAAAGGATACAATAAGCCAATCACGTCCTGATAAGCCAGTATTCAAAATAGGAGGGGCTTTAAGATTTAATTACAATCTTTCTTCCTGGAAAAAGGAACAAGTTAAAAGAGGGGGCGACTTTGGCCTCGATATGTTTCGCGTCAACGCCGATGTTTCTTATAAAAAGTTAGATTTTCATGCAGAATACCGCTTCTACTCCAAAGATTTTGGAGGAAGCTTTTTGAAAGAGGGTTATGTAAGATATCTTTTCAATGATAGTACACATATGGATATAGGGTTAGTACAAAATCCATTTGGTAACACTGCCTACAATTCACATAACTGGTTCTTTAACCTTCCTTATTATGTTGGTTTTGAAGATAAATTCTCCATGGGGATCAATTTTCATCAGCGTAGAAATCGCTGGATTTATGATATCGCCTTCTTTAAGAATGCAATGGAACTAAATTTTGGTAATCAGTCTGCAACAGACCCTTCCAGGTATTCATATGATGTTGCTGGTAGAAACAAGGAAGTGAATCAAGGGAATATTAAAACAGAGTATTTGATAGCAGAAAATAAAAAAATAGGTGTTTCTGGAATGCTTGGTGGAGTATATAATATTCCAACTGGAAGAATGGGCGCCAGATGGGCTGCGGCATTACACACAGATCTGACCTTTGGCCAGATTAACGTGAAGTTACAGTCCATGTACTACCAGTACAATCTTTCAGACTCGGCACAGTATAAAAATATAGTGCATCTGGCTGCATATGGTTCTTCGTACGAGGTTGCACGCAAAGCTTATCTGCACACTGCTTCATTTGCCTATACACAGCCAGTTAAATTGGGGCCTGTAAAGTCACTCGTTTTTTATGAGAACTATTCTTATATGAATAAGCCTCAGACCGGATTTAAAGATACACAGATGAATGTATTAGGTTGTATGATTAATGCAGGTAACCTGGTGACTTATGTGGACTGGGCTGCAGGAAAAAATCAGCCATGGTTAGGACCTGACTGGCAAAATGGATTGTCATCCGGGAATCCGGATTCAAAATGGACAAGTCGTTTCAATATCAATATCGGCTATTATTTTTAATATAAAAACTTACAAAGCATGTCTAAACTTAACATAGAAGACCTTACTCTCATTTTCGGAAAAGAAAAAGAGGAGGCACTTAAACTTTTAAAGCAAGGGAAATCCAAAGCTGCTATTCTAAAAGAAACAGGTTGCACAGTTGCTGTAAAGAATGCAAATTTTAACATAGAAAAAGGTGAATTCTTTGTAATTATGGGTTTATCAGGAAGTGGTAAGTCTAGTTTACTAAGATGTCTGAACCGGTTAATTGAACCGACTTCTGGCAATGTAATTCTGAATGATGTCAATATCACAAGTCTTGGAGACAAGGAACTTCAGAATGTCCGTAAAAAAGAAATGGCCATGGTTTTTCAGAATTTTGGATTGTTACCTCACCGTACGGTACTTGAAAACGTGGCTTTTGGTTTAGAATTACAGGATGTCCCAAAAAAAGAACGGGAAGAAAAGGCACAGGAAGTCATTAATATGGTGAGCTTGAGAGGATATGAGAATCAAAATACCTCAGAACTTTCGGGTGGTATGCAGCAACGTGTTGGATTAGCCCGTGCTTTAGCTAATGATCCAGAGATTTTATTAATGGATGAGGCTTTCTCAGCACTGGATCCGCTAATCCGTACACAAATGCAGGATGAGTTGATCGATTTGCAGGAGAAGATGCATAAGACCATTGTTTTTATTACGCATGATCTGGACGAAGCGATCCGTCTTGGCGACCGTATTGCCATTATGAAAGATGGAGAGGTCATTCAAATAGGTACTCCTGAAGATATTTTAACAAACCCGGCAGATGAATATGTGTCTTCTTTTGTAGAAAAGGTGGATCGTAAATCGATCATCACTGCGGCAAGTCTGTTATTTGACAAACCAACTGTAGCGATTTTCAAAAAAGATGGGGTAGAGGGGAGTTTGAGAAAAATGCGTTCTTCCGGATTAACGGCATTGCCCGCCGTTTCGGTAGATAAACATTTCCTTGGTTTCGTTTTTCTAAAAGATATTCTGGAGCTGAAAGCGAAAGGACACCATACCATAGAGATGGCCATTGTTAAAGATGTACCCGTTGCTTATCCTGAAACTACTGTAGAGCAAATGCTTCCTTTCATTGCTGAAAATGGAAGAGCGGTACCAATCATTGATAGAGAAACAAACAAACTACTTGGAATCGTTGCTCAGACTTCATTGCTGATAGAAACTACCGGGACCTCATGGGAAAATGTGACCGGAAACTCAATTGATAACTTACAAAATGAAATAATATAATATGATACATATAGGACCTTATATAGAAGAATTTATAAACTGGCTTACCAGCAATTTTGGAGCCTTATTTAATATCATAAAGATTATCGTCATCTCGGTTGTTGACTCGGTTGAATGGGTACTGATGTTTCCTCCGTTTTATATCATTATCCTGCTAATCGCTTTCCTTGCGTGGAAACGGACTGGTTTGGGAGTGACCATCTTTACTGTTTTAGGGTTATCCCTGATTTGGGCAATGGGTTACTGGGATCAGACAATGGCTACGCTGGCATTGATTTTATCTGCGGCTTTTATTGCTTTACTCATGGGGGTGCCTATGGGGATCTGGGCTGCAAAAAATCCTTTAGCCGGAAAAATTATGAGACCGATACTTGATTTAATGCAAACTATGCCTGCTTTTGTCTACTTGATACCAGCGGTATTATTCTTTGGATTGGGAAAAGTACCTGGAGCATTTGCAACTATTATTTTTGCTATGCCCCCTGCAGTTCGTTTGACGACGCTGGGAATTAGCCAGGTGCCTAAAGAAATTGTAGAGGCTACCCGTTCATTTGGTGCTACACCAAGACAATTGCTTTTTAAAGTAGAATTGCCATTAGCCTTACCTACGATACTGGCAGGAGTGAACCAAACGATTATGATGGCACTTTCAATGGTTGTTATTTCTGCAATGATTGCTGCCGGTGGATTAGGTGAGGTTGTTTTGAAAGGGATTACACAATTGAAAATAGGATTAGGATTTGAAGGAGGTATTGCGGTTGTGATCCTGGCTATTATCCTTGACCGTATTACACAGTCTTTTGGGAAAACAAAAAAGAAAATAGCATAAGCTAAATGTCTTTGAAAATATTATTAAATCGTAAAATTAAATCTATTCAAATGAAGAAAGTAATTAGTGGATTATTAATCGCAATGTCTGTTGGAATGATATCCTCATGTGGAAGTGGTGCAGGTAACAATAAAAAAGTAACGATTGCTTATGTAAATTGGGCAGAGGGTGTTGCAATGACTCAATTATCAAAAGTATTGCTGGAAAAAGAAGGTTACAAAGTGGAATTGAAAAATGCTGATGTTGCACCTGTTTTTGCAGCAGTTGCTGGTGGAGATGCAGATATTTTTATGGATGCCTGGATGCCGGTTACGCATAAAGAATATATGGACAAATTTGGTCCGAAACTGGAAGTTTTAGGTGCAAATTATGCCAATGCACGGATTGGTTTGGTGGTTCCTGACTATGTAAAAATTAATAGTATTGAAGAATTGAACGCCAATGCTTCTCTTTTTGAGGGTAAAATTATTGGAATTGACGCGGGTGCTGGGATTATGGCTAAGGCAGAGCTTGCGATCAAGGACTATAAACTAAAATATGAATTGCAATCTGCCAGTGAAGCGGCAATGCTTGCGATTTTAAAGAAAAGTATAGATGCTAAGAAGCCGGTAGTGATTACTGGTTGGTCTCCGCATTACATTTTTAGCAATTATAAATTGAAGTTCTTAAGTGACCCTAAGAAAGTTTTCGGAGAGGTTGAAACTTTGCAAACAGTTGCAAATAAAGACTTTGTAAAGTTAAATCCACAGGTGAGTTCATTTTTTAGAAACTTTCAGTTAGATGATGATCAGTTAGGGTCATTAATGTCTGCACTTAAAGGTGCTGATGATGAGAAGGTTGCTGTTGAAAGATGGCTAACCGATCATAGTGAATTTGCAGTTCGGATGAGTTCTTTTCTGAAAAGTGATTCCGTAAAATAAACTGTTTTTATTAAATAAAAAAGCGATGTTTCCTTTGAAAGGGGGGGCATCGCTTCATTATTTGGTTAAGAATGGTTTTTAAAGGGACCGATTAAGCATCTCTCAGTGCCTGGATATTCAGCTTATCCATTTTCATCATCACGGTCATTACTCTAGCTGCCTTTTCAGGATCTTTATGATGTAATAGTTTGCCTAAATCAGCAGGTACAATCTGCCATGATAATCCAAATTTATCTTTCAGCCAGCCACATCTTGATTTTTCTCCACCTGCAGATAGTTTCTCCCAGAATTCATCTATTTCCTCTTGTGTATGACAATTCACAAATAAAGAAACGGCAGGGGTGAATGAAAAAGCAGGGCCGCCATTCATGGCCAGAAAATCCTGCCCGTCAAGATGAAAAGATGCTGACATGACCGTTCCTTTCTTCATAGGACCGCCTTCGCTATAATAAGACATGTTTTGAATGACCGAATTTTGAAAAATAGAAGTGTAGAAGTTCATCGCTTCTTCAAGGTTGTTGTCGAACCATAAAAATGGAGTTATTTTCTTCATCGTATGTGTATTTGGTGGTTTAGGTTTTGCTTTACCTAAATATAAGCGTATTTTCATTTAAAGGATTGATATAAGAGATAATTAACAGAGGGGAATCTGTAATAAACTTAACGGAAACTAATAATTGTTATAACGTAAAAGGGTAATGATCACTTACGCACTATAGAGGGTATTAAGACGGTTTTAACTAGACAGTAAAATGCATATTTTGGTGTGAATTAAATTCAGGCACTCAATCTGAATTGTTACAATTTGTATAGGATAAAGACGTTTTGTTCCTGTTTGTCTAGCTTATTTTATCGTTTGTTTTGTTCATTTTTGCACCCTCTTTAAACTATCTGTTGAAATTTTCATCTTAATAAGAGATAAAAAAAAGTTCTAAAGAGCTTTAGGACTGGTTTTTGTCTATGATAATAAGAACCAGTTTTAAATGATGCCATTTTGTTGAAAAGGGATCATGGGAATAAGAGAAAAAAAAACTAAGTTGTACGTCCCTTGAAAAGGGGGATTATAATAGATTTTTAGCCAAGAATTAATATACGCTGCTATACAAATGAATGAACTAACCGGGCCGTCTAAACAAACTTTGAACTTACTAAGTGCTGTTACGGGAGCTGTTTACGTGCTGTTGAATAAATATCAGGCCTATCTGAACGATGTGGTAAAGGTAGAATTGAGCTTTGATGAAAGTGGACAATCTGGAACCAAATTACCACCTCTTGAATTCGAATATTCATTGGATGGAAAGACAAAATTCAATGAATTAAGTGATGAAATTGCTCATCGTATTGATAATTACCAGATTAGCTCTGGTGGAGATTTTTCTTTAAAGATACTATGGAAAGGTGATGACCAGGCTAATGAATATAAAAGTGTAATCCGGATAGAAGATGGAGATGTAATCTCGTCGGTTTTTACCTGTAAGGATTCTGCTTTCTACGCGGTCTGTTTTAAACACGCGCTTGCGCATTTCATGAACGTATTGCAGCAGGTAGCGGAAAATCCGGCGATTTTAATCTCGGAACTGACTTTTATGGATACTGCCGAAAAGGAAAGCTTGTCTGTCTTTAATACTGGTTTGATCGATAATGAAGTGGGGACCCCTGAATTATTGCATGCACTGTTTGAACGAACTGCGAAAACTTTTCCTCAAAATAGTGCAGTTCATGCTGCAACCAGACAGGTTAGCTATAAAGAATTAGACTTGGCAGCTAATCAGCTTGCTTCAGTATTAATTGCAAAAGGAATACAGAAAGGTGATTTTGTAGGCATTTTATTGAAAAGGTCTCCAGAAGTTTATCTTTCAATGCTGGCTATCCTGAAGACTGGGGCAGCTTATGTACCGCTTGATATTGGTTATCCGGAAGATAGGGTGAGTTTCATCCTGGAAGATTGCGGTGCTAAGTTTTTGCTGAGCGATGAGGCTTGTTCTGCTGCATTCAAGCTTTCTAGTGAAGTTATTATAGTGAATGACAGCTCTTTTACTGTTCATCAAAGTGATGGTCATGCGCCGTTAGTTTCCATTACGGTAGCTGATCCGGCCTATATGATCTATACTTCTGGTTCTACAGGCAGACCTAAAGGGGTGATTATCTCTCATGCGTCTATCAGTAATCTGGTGAAAGGAGAGGAACGCTTGTTTGAATTAGGCCCTCATGACCGGGTGGCGCAGGTCTTTTCTGTAGCATTTGATGCCTCTTTAGAAGAAATATGGCTTGCTTTTAGGTCGGGGGCTACTTTGTATCCTGTTTCTGAGGCCGTGATGCATTCCGGAGCTGACTTGAGTGAGTTTATTGCGGAACATCAGTTGACTGTTCTGTCTACGGTGCCAACTATGCTTTCTATGATGCAGTCTCCTTTGCCTTCCCTGCGTTTACTGATTCTTGGCGGAGAAAATTGCCCGCATGAATTGCTGTTGCCATGGCACCGTCACGGGTTAAGAATTGTAAATACATACGGGCCTACTGAAGCATCGGTAATTGCTACCTATGCTGATTTTGATCCTTTGCATAAAATTACGATTGGGAAACCAGCGGTGAACTATTATACTTACATACTCGATGATCAGCTTTTACCTGTGCCCATAGGTGTGCCTGGTGAGCTTTGTATTGGCGGACCTGGCTTGGCCATCGGATATTTGCATCAACCCGAACTCACGGCAGAGAAGTTTATTCAGCCGGGCTTCCCGCTTCCGGAAGAGATGCCACGTTGTTTATACCGCAGTGGCGATCTTGCC
Source organism: Pedobacter sp. PAMC26386 (assembly GCA_014302835.1). Lineage (GTDB taxonomy): Bacteria > Bacteroidota > Bacteroidia > Sphingobacteriales > Sphingobacteriaceae > Pedobacter. The sequence goes on along the minus strand of CP060294.1, from coordinate 2,092,451 downwards.
CGTTTTAACGGAGAGGGGAATATCGAATTTTTAGGCCGTATCGATCTGCAAGTTAAGCTACGTGGGTATAGAATTGAACTTTCTGAAATAGAATCACAATTATTACAGATAGAAAGCATTAAAAATGCAGTAGTCGCTGTCAAAGAAGATGAACAGAAAGTACAACGGCTAGTGGCTTATTTGATTCTTAAAGGCGAAAAGGATACATTTAATGAGGAAGCCTATAAAACACAGCTTAAAGCCAGGTTAGCGCCATACATGGTTCCTGCTGTGTTTGTTGTGCTGGATGCCTTTCCATTACTTCCGAGTGGTAAGGTAGATCGGAAACTTTTACCTCAGCCTGCAAAACAACATAAAAGTGAGGGGCGAAAACTTATTGCTGCTCGTACAGCTACAGAAACTATGTTGCTTGAAGTGTGGAAGAAATATTTTGAACCTCAGGAAGTTTCTGTAACCGATGATTTTTTTGATTTGGGTGGACACTCGCTTGTGGCGTCGATGATGGTTTCCGAATTAAGGAAAACCGGAGCTGCTGCACAAATTTCTGTACAGGATATTTATACCTGCCGGACACTGGATAAATTGGCTTTAAAAATCGCGGCTATTGCCGATGATAATGGGCATCAGCCTAAAGAAAAAGCGGAGCCAACAGTAAGACTAAAGGTTTCATCCGGGTTGAAAATATTGGTATCCGGACTACAATTAATCAGTGTACTGGTCTTTTTTATGATCGGATCTGCAGGGTTAATGGGGCCTTTTGTCATCAGACATTTTGGATCTTCTACAAATGTATATGATCTGCTTGTTTATGGGGTAACTGGTTTTTCTGCGATATTTTTCTCGATTATTATACTTTCTATTGTTGCAAAATGGGTGTTGATTGGTAAGTTCAAAGCCGGAAGATATCCGCTTTGGGGTTGGTATTTTCTGCGTTTCTGGATTGTGAAGAAACTGATCGACCTGAGTCCGATAGGTATTCTCAGCGGAACACCATTTCTAAAATGGTATTTCAGTCTGATGGGCGCTAAAATTGGAAAACGTGTATTTCTAGGGTCTGACAGGATCAGAGTCTTTGATTTGGTGAGCATTGGTGATGGTTCGAGTATTTCGAAAGAGTCACATTTATTAGGTTATAAAATTGAAGACGGTGCGTTGATTATAGGAAGCCTGACTATTGGTGAGAACTGTTTTGTTGGTACACGTTCAGTTATATCCTGCGGGGCTGTGATGGAGGATGGATCAGCAATTGGTGAATTGTCTCAACTCCAGCCTGACACGACTATTCCAGCTGGTGCTTATTGGAAGGGAACTCCTGCTGTTCATATCGGGCCTCATAAAGAAGCCGGAGCCAGTAGTTTTTCAGGACAGAACAAACCAATGAATTTTGCGCTTTATGTGACTATGCTGATTACTACATTGGGTTTTGTCTTCCTTTTTCCTTTTGGATTAAGTATTCCATTTATAGTGATCTATTATGAGGTTATTTTATCCTTTGGTCTTGGATGGGCAATAGCACTTTCTATCCCGATTTCTGCGATGTATATTATTATCTATTGTGCATCTGTAGCTTTATTCAAATGGTTGATTATTGGTAAACTAAAAGAAGAACCTTTTAGCGTTTACAGTTTCAAATATATCCGGAAATGGGCGGTTGATTCCTTAATGAATATGAGTTTAACTTATTTCAGGTCTGTTTATGCGACAATCTATCTTTCTTCCTGGCTCAGGCTGATGGGAACACGGATTGGTAAAGCGACAGAAATATCGACTGTAAATCAAATTACCACCGATCTGGTTAAAATAGGGGCAGGTAGCTTTCTTGCAGATTCAGTAAGTCTAGGATCGCCTGAAGTACACCAGGGAACTATGTATTTGCGCCGCATCACTATCGGTAATAAAACATTTATTGGAAACAGTGCGGTAATTTCATCTGGAGATACGATTGGAAGCAATTGTTTGATAGGGGTATTATCTACGCCTCCAGCTAATATTGAACATAAATATATTAATGATTCATCCTGGTTGGGGGCGCCACCCATGTATCTGCCTAAAAGACAGGAAAGTGTGAAGTTTGCTGATGATTTAACCTTCAGGCCTACCAATAAACTTTATATACAGCGGGGTATTATTGAGCTTTTCAAAATCACTTTGCCTTATGCAATTACTTCAATTATCTTATTGTTATTTTATTATTTCGTAGATAACTATTATGACCATTCCGGTAGACATTTGGTCTATACACTTTGTCTGGCTCCATTCTTACTATTGGCTTTGATTGGTGTTGCTGCTCTGATCACTGTCCTGTTTAAAAAGGTTCTGATCGGTACTTATAAACCTGCGAATAAACCTCTATGGAGTATGTTTGTCTGGAAAAATGAACTGGTTAACTCGCTTTGTGAGAACATGGTTTACCCTTTGTTGGTCAATACTTTACTAGGAACACCATTTGCACCTATATTTTTCAGAATGATGGGTTGCGATATCGGGAAAGACGTTTATATGGATACGAGTGAAATTACTGAATTTGATCTGGTTCATATTGGTGATCATGTTGCAATCAATCATATGTGTACAATTCAGACGCACTTGTTTGAAGATCGTGTGATGAAAATGGCTCATTTACATATTGGTGATAATTGCAATATTGGCGCGATGAGCGTTGTCTTATATGATTCAACTATCGAGGAAGGGGCTACTTTACAAGCACTATCCCTTGTCATGAAAGGGGAGACTATTCCTAAGCAGACACAATGGGCAGGCTCGCCAGCAAAATTTGTGAAGTAACAGAGTGAAATAAAGCTGATTATAGCTTTTTGTTATTGATAATTCGGGTGTGATCTATTAGATTTGCTGGCTTAAACAGATACTGATGATCACACGTTTTTTACACATTTTTGCATTGTTTTTCTTACTCTTGCTGACTAATCTGGCTTTTGCCCAGAACAAAATCCTTGTTTTTCAATCTGATTTTGGTTTAAAAGATGGTGCTGTATCTGCTATGAAAGGAGTAGCAGTTGGTGTGTCACCGGATCTTAAAATATTTGATCTGACACACGAAATACCTGCTTATAACATTTGGGAGGCCGCTTACCGTTTGGTACAGACCGTACCTTATTATCCAGCTGGAACTGTTTTTGTCTCTGTTGTAGACCCAGGGGTGGGGACTGCCAGGAAATCTGTTGTCCTGAAAACGAAAACCGGACAGTTTATTGTTACGCCTGATAACGGTACATTGACGCTGGTTGCGCAGTCTTTAGGAATTGAGCAGGTGAGAGAAATTAACGAAGTGAAAAATAGACGTAAGGATTCTGAGAAATCTTATACCTTTCATGGGCGGGATGTTTATGCCTATACTGGTGCAAAACTGGCCTCGGGTGCAATTACATATGATGAGGTTGGTCCGGAGCTCCCAAAGCAAGTGGTGGAAATACCTTATCAGAAAGCTTCACTGGAAAATGGAGTGTTGAAGGGCAGCATTTCAATTCTGGATGTGCAGTATGGAAATATCTGGACAGATATAGGTGATGACCTGGTGAGGCAATCCGGGGCTAAATATGGAGATGTTCTTCATTTGCAGATCTTTCATCAGCGTAAAAAGATGTATGAAGGAGACGCACCTTACAGCCAGACTTTTGGTGCTGTTACTGTTGGTAAACCTTTAAGTTATCTGAATAGCTTATTACAATTGTCTTTTGCCTTAAACCAGGAGAGCTTTGCTTTAGTTCATCATATTTCGAGTGGTAATGAATGGAGTGTGGTTGTGACTATTCAAAAGGCTAAGTAAAAATTATTGTCTTTTGTGATTTTTTGTTTGAATTGTGTAATATTATTAATCTGCCTATTTTCTGATGTCAATTGATTAGTGTGTTTGGTTTGTTTTTACGGCTGTTATTTTAGTGTGTTATCATTGAATTGTGTAATCATTTATTTGATTAGTGTAATTATAGAAGCTAATAATGTGTTAATTTTGTAGCGATATGATAACGATTACCTCAAAAACAAAAGCAATAAAAGAACAACATCAGGGCGTTGCCACGCTGCTGGCCTTCGCATTACTCCCTTTATCTGGTTTTGCAACTGATATTTACATTCCTTCCTTGCCAACTATGGCAGGAGAGATGCATGTGAGCAGTATCCAGGTTCAGTTAACATTGAGTATTTTTTTAATCAGTTATGGGATTTCCCAGTTATTTATCGGGAGTGTACTGGATAGTTTTGGGAGATATAAGGTCTCCTTGGTTTCCCTGGTGATTTTTGCTATTGCAAGTATTGTCATTGCGAGTACTCATAATATCTACTTAATTTACCTGATGCGCGTAATACATGGACTTACCGTCGGTGCTGTTGTAGTTGCAAAACGAGCTTATTTTGTAGATATCTTTTCTGGGGATCAGCTAAAGCATTACTTAAGTCTTTTTTCTATTATCTGGTCTACAGGACCCATAGTTGCCCCCTTTATTGGCGGTTATTTGCAAGCTGTCTTTGGTTGGGAGTCTAATTTTTACTTTTTAGGTGGATTTGCATTGGTTCTTGTTGTGCTGGAACTGATTTATAGTGGAGAAACACTGGTTCATTTTACTGAGTTCCGTTTTCGTAAGATTGTAGATATCTATTTGACTATGCTTAAGACTGCAAGTTTTTCATTAGGGATGGTTATGCTTGGTTTGGCTTATTGTATGGTGATGATCTATAATATGACGGGGCCGTTTATCATTGAGCATCATTTACATCTGTCACCAATTATTGCTGGTTACAGTTCCCTGTTTTTGGGCTTTGCCTGGATGGTAGGTGGTTTTATTGGTAAGGCAACTATTAATAAGCCTTTTTTCAGCAGACTGGCAGCTAATGTTACGGTACAAGTCGTGTTTGTGACAATCATGATTATCAGTGTGAACTTTATTGCCAATTTATATTCCATGATCTTCTTTGCTTTCGTGATCCATGTTGGAGCAGGCTTTACTTTCAATAATTATTTTACTTTCTGTCTGAGCAAATTTCCGAAAAATGCAGGTATAGCTGGCGGACTTACTGGCGGTATCACGTACGTAATTGTCTCATTTTTAAGTTATGGGATTGTAAATGCGGTTCCTGCAAAAGATGAAAGAAATTTGAGCTACAGTTATCTGATACTGATACTTTTATCAGTTCTGATTATGTTTGTGATTTATTCTATGAATAAAAAAGAGATTGCTGAACCAGCTGTTTAATTATTAAACAGGATTGGGTTAAGTAGTTAGGAATGGGATAATTGGTTAAACACTGATTATCCCGTTCTTAACTGCAAAAATCACTAATCCAGCAATCTTTTTTGAGCCTATTTTCTCAAATAGTTTAGTCCGGTAACCTTCAACAGTCCGAACACTTAAAAACAGTTTTTTAGCAATTTCAATATTTGCCCTTTCTTCACAGATTAATTTGAGAATATCAATTTCCCTGTCATTGAGTATAGCTTGCTGACTGCTTATAGTTACAGGTTGTTGAACCAGTAATTCTTTTATTAAAGTGCCTGAGAAGTTTTTTTTGAAATAGAAACCATTTCTAGCTACCTCATCAATTGCCCGGATAATTTCGTCGGGTTCTGAGTCCTTCAATAGATAACCATGAGCACCAGCCTTCATCACATTGATCATCCATTGATTTTCATCGTGTGTGGAAAGTATAAGTATTTTGACCTGACTAAAATTTTCTCTGAGATAACTGATCAATCGTAATCCATCCAAACCGGGCAGTTTAATATCCATTAATAGGATATCTGGTTTTTTTAATGGAAACTGGTTCATGATTTCAAAACCATTTCCTGTTTCTAAAACTAGTTCAAATTTATTAAAATCTTCTAATATTGCGATTAATCCTTTTCTGAAGATTTTGTATTCATCAGCAATTGCAATTTTTAAGGGTGTCATGAGAGCGAGAGATAATAATAAATATAATTCAATTCTTATAAAGTATCAAATTTTTGTTTGCGGGATAATTTTGAACTTTATGTAAGTTTGACGATGTTTATTTTTCTTGTTTTTCTAACTGACCTCAATGCACTAATCTTTATTTTTCTGTCATTTATCCATGTTTACTGGGCAGCCGGTGGTCGGTGGGGGAAAGATTCAGCTGTACCTGTAAATGATCATGGTGGGAAACTATTTATTCCCGGTGCCGGAGGAACGCTTATTGTTGCAGCGGGGCTTCTGATTTTTGCAATGATCAATTTGAGTATCTGCGTGTTGCCTGGTATTGGTTTGTATTATTCTTACCTCCAATACGGAATTCCTGTGATTGGATTGATTTTTCTCTTGCGGGCAGTTGGTGATTTTAAATATGTTGGATTTTTTAAGAAACACAAAACATCAGACTTTGCTAAAATGGATACGCTGTTTTATGCACCCTTGTGCTTTTTGTTTTCTATGACACATGCACTGATATCTTGTCTGTTTTTATAGCCGATAAAATAGGTTCCGGTTAAAAAGGAAGGATGATTTGTCTACCTTTATGACTTTCCAGGATCTTACCTGGAAAATGAAATATTAATTTGCTGGCATGCGTCAAAAAGCTATTTTCATAGGGTTTATCCTGTTAGGTGTTTTTATGTGCTGTATCACAGGCTGTAAGAGGAATATATCTACGGCTAATACAGCTTTTTATTATTGGAAAACTACTTTTTCTTTAGATAAATCACAAACCCTTCTTTTAAAAGATGCAGCTCAGGATCAATTATATCTTCGTTTATTTGATGTGATCTGGGACGAAGAGAAGCAAGATGTCCGTCCAAATGCAATTGTTAATATTAATCAGGATGTTCATGATTTTCATCTAGTCCCAGTTATCTATATCACCAATAAAACCTTTGAAAAGCTATCAGTTGACCGGATAGTGCCGCTGGCCGAAAAGATTAATAAATTAATCAATGATATCACTGTCCAAAACAAGATTTCTTATCAGCGGGTACAAATAGATTGCGACTGGAGTACTGGAACGAAGAACCGGTATTTTGCTTTTCTTAAAGCATTTAAAAAAGTGAACAAGAAACAACTGGAAGCAACTATTCGTTTGCACCAGGTCAAATATGCTGATCGTACAGGAGTACCGCCTGTTGATAAAGGCTTGCTGATGTTTTATAATATGGGAACAATCTCTGCTAATCTTAAACAGCGGAACTCTATTTACAATGCAACTGATGCGGCAAAGTATATCAAATATCTGCCTACCTATCAACTGCCTTTAGATATTGCTTTGCCTTTGTTTTCATGGGCCATACAGATCAGAGAAGGGAAGGTGATTCAGATTTATGGAAAAATAAGCCTGAAAGAATTGTCAGATCGGAACAATTTTCAGCAAATAGGGACGTCAAATATTTATAAAGCGAATAAGAGCTTCTATCAGTCCGGAATATATATTAAAGAGAATGATCTGTTTAAACTCGAGATAGTAAACTCAGAGCTCTTAAACCTGGCTGCTAAGCAACTATCAAAACATCTTGCACATCTTGAAAAACGAAATATTATATATTATGAATTATCAGCCAACGCTGCTTCAGCGCTTGAAGCAAAAGATATCAAGGAAGTTTCTGCTCATTTTTAGTGTATGTTCTATTGCAGTTGCAGGTATTGTCGTTGCTTGTGGCGATGGCGGCTATTATGATGATTATGAAGCTTCAAGTTTTGCACCGGAAGCCTTTGTAAATAAGGATTATTCCCCATTTTTCTTTATCAGTTATACTTCTTATTATAATGGGTATTATAATGATGACAGCAATAGCCGTTATAATGAGCAGATTGTGAAAGAATGGGAGTCATGGTTTGACCATCAGATAGATACAACGTCGTTAAAAAAGCTAATTATTAAGGCGAAAACAGGGAGCATTGATTCAGCTGCTCGTTATTATAAAGGAAAACTGAATGTATTACCAAAGGGTTTGCCGGATCTGAAGAACTCAAAGGCAAATAAGAAAAAGGTGAATACATTTTTTGACTATCTGCTTTTAGCTAAAGAATGTGAAAGCTATTCAGTAGGATCAAGCGATTACTGGTCTTATGAAAAAACTCCTGTAAAGGAGGTGCCTTCAGCATTGGAAAATACATTGCTTAAAGCAGTTAAGGCAGCGAAAGATCCTTTTATCAAAGAACGTCTTTGGTTTCAAACGGTGCGTTATTATTATTTCAAGCAAAGACAATATGCAGCAGATACGACAAAGTCGGCTGTTCCGTTGCCAGCTTATTTTGCTAAGGAAGAAGCTTCTTTTCCAAAGAATATGATTTACTATCGTGCACTGGGGTACCTGGCGGGATATTATTATCAAAAAGGAGACTATGCTCAAGCAAACTATCTGTATAGTTTATGTTATAATTATTCGTTTGAAATGAAGATCCCAAGCAGATGGAGTTTCCATCCTCAGGAAGAGAAAGATTGGAAGGAAACTTTAAATCTGGCCAAAAATAGTGAAGAGAAAATTACACTTTGGCATATGTTGGGTAGCAGCAGAGATGAGGCTCGTGCGATTAAAGAAATTTACACCATCAATCCTAAATCTGAAAAGCTGGATCTTTTATTAAGCAGGTTGGTCAATCTCAGAGAATCGGAAGGGCAGGGATCAAAAGATACCAGTGCTACAGGTAAGGCTAAACGGATAGAAACAGCTAGTGAGCGGACCTTAGTCAATAAGATTGCCAATGAGGATAAAACCTCAAAACCATATTACTGGAATCTGGCGGCAGGTTATTTGAACTCATTGTCAGGTAACTATGCGATAGCCAAAACATTCTATGGTAAGGCTAAAAAACAATTGCCTGAAGACGATACACTAGTTATGGCTCAATATAAAGTGTTAGATTGGCTGCTTTATCTTAAACAGCTGAAACGCATAGATGCTAAAACAGAAGCAGAAATGGTTGAGCCCTTAAACTGGCTGAATAGTCTGAGTAAGAATAAAAGATCAATTCCTGGTCTTCGTTATGCTAGTGCTGTGGGGCAAAGTATGAGTCTTTTATCAGATCTGTATAAAAAACAAGGAGATGTATTAAAAGCCTATTTCTTCAAACCTGAGATGGGATTTTATAATAACAATGCGAGAATAGAAGCCGCCAAAGCACTTTTAAATAAGCAAAACAAAACAGCTTTTGAACAGTCGATGCTGAATTACTATTCAATCAATGTTGGCCAGCTGAGCTATTTGCAAGCTATATTACTGGTTTACCAGGAAAGGCTGGATGAAGCTGTTGTACTCATGAAGCAATCTGATACGATAAACAGAACTGAAATGTTTGGTAATCCTTTTAATATAAGTATCAAAGATTGTCACGATTGTGATTTTGAAACCAATAAAGATAAGCCGCATTTTACAATAATGAGCTTTGTAGAAGCCCTGAAGACTATTAAAGGAGATTTAAAAGCAAGGAAAAATGTGTCAAGAAATGCAGCGTTAATGGCAAATGCCTATTATAATATTACCCATTATGGTAACTCACGTGTGTTTTATTATTCATCTTCAGTAACTGAAAGCGGAGCAGATTCACCTGCCAGTATTCCTTTGCCTTATAGAAAGGTCGTGACGAATAGCAAAGTAGCTGAGAAATATTATCTGCTGGCCAGAGCGAATGCAAAAACCGGTGAATTAAAAGCAAAATATACTTATATGGCGGCTAAGTGTGAACGCAATGAGATTTATAACACGCAATACAATAACCCGGTTAAAGGCCGCGAGTATTCATGGGAATTTAATTTCAGCAAGATTCCTGTTGGCAAATATTTTGCAGAATTAAAGGCTAAATATGGTCAAACTAAATATTATCAGGAGATATTAAATGAGTGCGGATATTTTAAAACCTATGTGAATAAGAAACATTAATTATTAATATATCTGGAATAAGCAAAAGAAAGCGCTGATGAGACCATCGGTGCTTTCTTTTTGAGGGATTGATTTCTTTGAGGCACAACTTTTTTATTGCGTATGATATTTAGCATTGCGCTGATCACTGATTTTACCTTTCCAGTTTAGTCCGTATCCGAAATCATAGATGTTCCCATCAGCGTCTGTATGGCACTTCATATCAAAAGGGATATCTTCGTATTGCTTCTCTACAGTTAGCATGTCAGCGGGCATCTGAACAGGTAATAAACCCGAAGGTTCCACTGCTCCTGATAGAATATCAAGAATTGCCTGGCCAGAAACTCCAAAATGTAATACAATTCCGTTTACCTCTTTTTCAAATTCATTAAATATCATGGGTTTTGATGCGTTGACTACCACGATAACTGGTTTCCCTTTCATAGCTGCTTTAGTATCCAGGATAGTCCTCAGATCCATTGTATTATACGCAGTAACCGTTTTATCCTGATAAGAGCGGTTCTTTATGGAAGGATCAATTACCGGGTCGCCAGCTGCAATACTTTGTGTTCTGGCTGTTGAAGCTGTATAAGTGTTGTATTGTAAAGTAATAGGAACATATCCATTACCCCCTGATTTTCTGTCATTCAGATCATATCCGCCATCTGCACTATGCGGGCTGGATACAAATACAAGGGAAAAATCGGCTTTAGCAGGATCTTCTGTTACGGTATAATATCTTTTTACCAGATTGATATCAATAGGGTAATCAAATTTAGGTGCAGATAGATTTCCCCACCAATCTTTGGCAGCAGGATAATATATTTTAGGAATAAATACAGTTTTGTTTTTAGCTACTGGCAGGACAGAAGATGTGTTTTTAAGCAGTACGACTGACTTCAGCTGTGCCTGAAAACCTGTTTTCATAAATTCAGTATTACCAACTATGCGTTTGCTTTCAGCCGGATCGATATATGCGTTTTCAAAGAGGCCAACCCTAAAAATGTTTTTCAATAACCTGACCGCAGAAGTTTCAAAACGGGCTCGCATAAATTTCTCTCCATATTCGCTAACGCCCATCTGATAAGCTGAAAGAATTGGTTTCATTTCATTATTACCACCAAACTGGTCTACGCCAGCCATAATTACTTTGTAATGTCTTTCATTGATGGATAAAACCTCGGCACCCCAAGGTTTACCAGCAAATATGTCTGGTGTAGGTCCTTCATTTGCAGTAATCAACCAATCTGTACAAACTGGATATTCCACTACAAATGGGACCACCTAATGGTGCAATGTATCCCACCAAGTTCGGGGCCTAGCGTAACAGTAAAAAGGTTATAATTTGATCAATTATTCCGCTGGAAAGTACCCCACCAGAAATAGTTGAATTTGTAAAGGACTGACATTCCGGCACAAAGTACCCCACCTTTACGCACCTGTTTCCACTAAGAGAGAGTTAAGGGCTAATACCTAGGTTTGGTTAGTATTACCTAATCCGAAAGTATGGCCAACAAACTGCTTAGTATGAACAAAATAAGACAGATACTCATTTTTTTTGAACGGGGGGCCTCCCTGAGGTCCATAGAGAATGAGCTTAAGACAAACAGAAAAACGATTAGGCGTTATCGCGATAAATTTCAGCAAACAGGCCATAGTTTTACTGCATTACTCCAATTAAAGGACCATCAGCTTGATGAAATCCTGGGGCTTAGCAAGCCAAAGGTAATTGAATACCCTGAGCCCCGTAAAGCTTACTTCTCTAGTCAATTAAGCTATTATCATGAAGAATTAGCCAGGGAGGGTGTAAGCCGTCAATTGCTGTGGGGAGAATACATCAAAGACAATCCTTCGGGCTATAAATACTCCATGTTTTGTGAACTTTTACGGGAGCATAATAAAGTTCGTAATGCTGTAATGCGTTTTGAACACCGTCCAGCAGAGATGATGCAGGTTGATTTTGCAGGAGCCCCGCTTCATTATGTGGATACTTTAACCGGAGAGCTCGTAGCCTGTCCTGTTTTTATCGCTGCATTGCCCTTCAGCAGCTATGGTTATGTGGAAGCCTTACCGAATGCAAAACTTCCCCAGGTAGTAAAAGCATTGAATAATACCCTGGAGTATCTGGGTGGGGTACCATTAGGTGCCAAATCGGATAACATGAAGCAATGGGTAACCAAGAGCTGCAGGTATGAGCCAACCTTTACAGATATGTTAGCACAATGGGCCAGCCACAACAACATTGCTTTATATGCCTCAAGGCCCTACAAGCCAAAGGATAAGCCAGCCGTAGAGAACTCGGTGAAGATTGCTTACCTGCGTATTTATGCTACGTTACGGAACCAGACTTTCTATAGCCTGGCTGAGCTGAATAAGGCCATAAAAGAGAAGTTGGAGCTGCATCATAAAATGAACTTTCAGAAAAAGACCATCAGTCGTGAAGAATTATTCATGGAACAGGAAAAGTCACATTTACAGGCACTTCCCCAATCGAGCTATACGATCAAACACTATACAAAATCAAAAGTTCAGAAGAACTACCATGTAATTGTTGGTGAAGACTGGCACTTTTACAGCGTTCCCTGCCGCTATATCGGTAAAGAGGTGCGTATTACATATTGTGCTGACACCGTTGAGATCTACCACGATAGCCACCGGATTGCCCTGCACACCAGAAGTTACCGGAGCCATCACTATACCACTATTAAGGAACACATGCCAGAATCCCATCAGGCATTCTCAGCGCAGCGTGGCTGGAGCCCGGAATATTACCTGCAAAAAGCAACGGATAATGGCCCCAGCACTTATGACTTCATGATGAAAATCATGGAAAGCAAGCAGGTTATTGAGCAGGCCTATTCCTCTTGCATGGGCATACTCCGGCTGATCAAGGCCTATGGTCCCATTCGTACCGAAGCGGCCTGTAAAAGAGGATTAAAAGGATCAAAGTTCCGCTATACAGTTATAAAAAACATCCTGGAGAACAATATGGATCAGTTGGAAGATCAACCCTGTCAGGAATACCGTATTCCGGTTCATGTCAACCTAAGAGGTCCGGAAACCTATCATAACAACTAAAAAACACTTTAAAAATGAATACACAAAACACATTAGGGCAGTTAAAAACGCTCAAACTAAATGGGATGGCTAAACGTTACGAGGCCATTCTTTCACTTCCTGTACACGAGCTGCAGGATGTGCACTCCCTGTTAGGGATAATCACCCAGGCAGAGGTAGAGCACCGGGACCACACCCGCACAAAAATGCTGCTTAAAGTGAGTAAGCTCCGTTATCATGCCCTCCCTGAAGACATACTTTGTAATGCGGAAAGGGGAATTACCAGGGAACAGGTACTGAGATTATCTGATGGAATGTTCATTGAAAAAGGACAAAATGTACTCATATCCGGTGCGACTGGTTGCGGTAAAAGTTTTCTGGCCTGCGCTCTGGGACGCAGTGCCTGCCTGCTTGGATACCGAACCTTATACTTTAGCATGAACAAGTTTCTGGAGGCGCTGGCCCAGGCCAGGCTGGATGGAACTTACCTGAAGTGGATAAAGGGTATTTCAGCCAACCGCTTGCTCATACTGGATGACTTTGGACTCAAAGAACTCACCAATGATGCTCGGATTGCACTGTTGGATATCCTGGAGGACAGGTATGGTAATGGGGCCACCATCATTACTTCTCAGCTCCCTACAGACAGCTGGTATACTTTCATTGATGAACCAACGTTAGCCGATGCAATAATGGACAGATTGTCAGCTTCTGCACATAGAATTACTTTAACTGGAAAGTCTCTGAGGAATAAAAAAAATCATTAGGTTTACACACACCATTCTCGCTTAATAGCGACAGGTTCCGACCCCGAACTTGGTGGGATACATTGCACCATTAGGTGGTCCCATTTGTGCGGAATATCCACAAACCACACCATCATAATTGTATTTCATTCTTAGAAGATCTGTAATCATGTATTTACTATAGCCATTTGCCACATTGTTTCCGGAAGGATCTTGTCCGTAGGTAATGGTGTAATAGGGCATAACAGCCGATGCCTCTTTAGTCTTCCCGTCTAGTTTAAATGCGCCTTTTGTAAAAGGGTAAAGATGTTTTTCCCAGTTCTTTCCTGGATAAACAGCAAATTTACCATAGGCCCAGTGCCCATCGCGGCCAGCTTCTTCTGCACCTCCGCCCGGCCAGTGTTTAACCATCGCATTTACGCTTTTATACCCCCAGCCATCTTTGATCTCATCCTTTCCAAAAGAGGTTTGAAAGCCGTCGATATAGGCACGTGCCATATCGGTTGTCATTAAAGGACTTTCACCAAAAGTCATCGCAATACGATACCAGCGTGGTTCTGTACCTAGATCAATTTGTGGAGAGAGGGCTGTTGATATTCCCAGTGCTCTATATTCCTGCGCTGCAATATGTCCAAATTCTTTGACTATTGCCGGATCAAATGTTGCTGCCATACCCAATCCGTCAGGCCACATTGAAATTTTTCCACCAGCACCAGCATTGAATTCACTGTTGATCGTTGCCGTATGACGGGGATCTGTACTTGTGTTTCCAGGGATACCAAAACCAATTCCTTCAACAAAAGCCTGCATGTTGTTATTCCAGGCTGCAGCAACTTCCGGGCTTTCAATTTTAGTGATTAAAATATGTCTGAGATTGTCTTCTTTCAGAAATTTTTTCTGATTGTCATTTAAATCTTCGGCTTTAGCTTTGCTTTCACTAAAAATCAGCCCATTATAAGTTCCAGAGCCAAAACCCGAATCAGCAGCCGGAATCATCTGGTGACCGCTGTAAAGCATTAACCCGGAAATTTGTTCAATAGTCATTTGATGTGCGAGATCTTTGGCCCGTTCTTCAGCAGAAAGCCGCCAGTCTTCATATGGATCAAGTTTGCCGTTTTTGTTCAGATCTTTGAATTTAAGACCGTCAATAGTCAGTATTTTTACTCCAGATGCGGGATTATATCCCAGCACGATTCCATTTGGATTAGAGACAAGTTTGTAGCTCTTTTCTTCCTGTGCGTTGGAAATCTGGAGGCAGGAGAGTGCTGCAAATGTTAAAATTACCCTTTTCTTCATACAGTTTTGGTTTTATTTATAGCGCTATTTAACAGTTGCTTATTGCTCTTAAATGAATTAATAAGTTCATGTTTAATCTTAATGCTTCTATATGAAGCAATTGTAAACTTTATTTTCTTGTTTTCCAAATTTCATCTTAAATACACAGCCGGGATATATAGTCTAAATACAATTAATTGATAATAACTTGTATTTATGTAGCTGACTACGTATAATTGTACTTATATAACACAACACAATGGAAACACAATTTGAAATCAAAACATCAACGGTTGCAGATACAAATCAGATCATTGATTTAATCCTGACTATTCAACAACAAGAATTTAATATTCCAATTACTGCCGAAGATCAGCCAGACCTGATGCAGATTGATGAGTTTTACAAAGAGCCAGGTGGAGAATTCTGGGTTGCAAAATATAATGATCAGGTTATTGGTTCGATCGCATTGATTAATATAGGAGAGAACATGGGGGTAATCCGTAAGATGTTTGTCCATAAAGATTACAGAGGTAAATTAAATGGAATTGCACAGAAATTACTAGTTACACTGATTGCAGATGCGAAAGAAAAAGGGATGAAGGCTATTTATCTGGGGACGGTACAAGTTTTACAGGCAGCAATCAGGTTTTACCAACGAAATGGTTTTGTTTCTATCGAAAAAGCCAATTTACCAGCAAGTATGCCTTTAATGAAACTAGATACAGATTTTTTTGTTTTACATCTGAACAATGAACAGTAACGATGCTGTAAATCTGATCGATGAATCAGGTATTTTGGCTATATCCACACGGTTACAGCGTTTAAGTGATCAATTCCGTAAGGACGGGCTTTTACTTTATAAAGCTTTTGGTATAGAATTCGAACCGAAGTGGTTTCCAGTAATTTATACTTTACAGTTCAAATCACCTTTGAGTATTCTGGAGCTGGCGGCAGAAATAGGGTATGCGCACCCATCAACAATTAGCTTATTAAAAGAGCTGGAACAGCAGAAGCTGATCAGCTCTTTACGCGATAAAACAGATGAACGCAAGCGTTTGATTATACTGACAGCTAAAGCGTGGGAACTGATCGAGCAGATGAAGCCAGTATGGGATATCATGATCAAGGTACTGACTGAGGTTACTGAAACTCAGAATAACCTCATGAAAGCATTAAATGAGGTGGAAGAGCAGCTGCGCGGAAAAAGCTTTTTTGAGAGAGCACTTAGTTTGGTTGAGGCTATGAAAGAGCAAAGAGTAGAGGCGAATGCAGAGCCGCTGGAGATAGACGTTCAATTAATTGAAACGACTGAAGGAATGAAAACGGCTGCCGCTATAAGAAAATCAATTCTGAGAACTTTTAATGATGATCCATTGCTGGGAATTACGGCAGATGACAAGGCCATACATTTTCTGGCTACGGTACATGACTTACCTGCTGGAACATGCAGTTACCGTAAAACCAAAACCGGGAATAGAATTGAAGGGTTAGGGATATTGGAACAGTATAGAGGGATAGGGGTGGGAAAAGCAATTATAGAGGCATTGTCTGCCCAAAAGATAGCAGGACTGTATGTACATTCACCGCTTGCGCTGGTGACCTGGTTTGAAAAAATGGGGTTTTCGAAAAAAGGTCAACAAGAAGAAGAGTCTGGTAGTCTTTACTATAAAATGGGTTTGAGTTATTAAGATAAACTTTCAGTAATATTTGAAAGTTAAATAACTTTTGTATGTTTGTACATGGAATTACCAGAAGCAAAAGAAAAATTTATTGAGGCATGGGGGAAACTAGGTTCTGAATGGGGAATAAACCGTACCATGGCCCAGGTTCATGCTTTGCTCCTGATTTCACCTGAGGCACTGACCACAGAAGAAATCATGATCACCCTAAGTATTTCAAGAGGAAATGCGAATATGACACTCAGAGAATTAATTGGCTGGGGTTTAGTACAAAAGCAACATAAAGCAGGGGAGCGCAAAGAATATTTCTTTGCAGATAAAGATACCTGGAATATCGCAAGACAGGTAGCTAAAGAACGTAGAAAACGTGAACTGGACCCGGTAATCAAAATTCTCGATGAGTTGTCAAAAGTAGAAGGAGATACAACAGACCCTGAATTTATGACTTTTACTAAATCTGTTAAAGACATCAATAAGCTGGCGAAAAATGTAGACAAAACGTTAGACACGATGCTTAAAGCAGAAGAGAACTGGTTTTGGGGCTCCATATTTAAAATCTTCAAGTAAGATTTTTTTGTCTTCTTAACTTTCAAAAATTACTGAAAATTAAATATATTCATTATGAATACGCTAAGCAACCACCTGATTTTATTTGACGCTGAATGTCCTATGTGTCAACTGTATACTAAAGCTTTTGTACATGCCGGAATGCTGGACAAGGAGGGGCGCTGTGCTTATCAGGACTTTCCTGTTGCACAATGTCCAGTGTTAGATCGTCAGAGAGCGGCAAATGAAATTGCACTGATAGATCTTGAAACAGGGAATGTAAGTTATGGTATACAAAGTTTTTTTAAAATATTCTCAGTAAACTTACCCTTTATGAAACCACTTTTTGAGTTCAGACCTTTCATTTGGTTAATGCGCAAAGTGTATGCTTTTATCTCTTATAACCGTCGTGTAATCATACCTGCTGCCTTTACGGAAAAGAGTTTTCAGTTACAGCCATCTTTTCGGTTAGACTACCGGATTGCTTATCTTATTTTTAGCTGGGCAGTGATCTCCTGTATTCTTTCAGGTTATGCCAGGCTGATGAATGGGTTACTTCCTGAAGATCATATTTACCGTGAATACTTAATTTGTGGTGGTCAGCTTTTATTTCAGGCATTAATTGTGAGCAGAATGAATATCAGTAAACAAATGAAATGGGATTACCTGGGTAACATGATGACCATTTCTTTTGGAGGAGCGTTGTTATTACTACCCGGCATCTTAATTGCCCATTGGGTACAGCTGCCTGCGGTAGTCTATGCTGCATATTTTATGGGAGTTGCAGGGCTGATGTTTTTAGAGCATATTCGTCGAACCGGGCTTTTAAAATTAGGTTGGACGCTGACAATGAGCTGGGCGTTATACCGTTTTGTAATTCTTTTGATTATCCTATTAGTCTATTAAATACCTTGAATAATTCACCAGATGAAATACAATAAAATTATCCTTGCCGGTGGTAATGGCTACCTGGGAGGCGTACTCGCACAACACTACAGGAATCTTGCTAGTGAAGTTATTATACTGAGCAGAACACCAAAAGCTGAAGATGGAAATGTTAAAACAATAGTCTGGAATGGAATAGAAGAAGGGGATTGGACTAATTTTTTAGAAGATGCAGATCTGCTCATCAATCTTTGCGGTAAAAATGTGAATTGCCGGTATACGAAAAAAAATAAGGAGGCAATTGTTGCATCAAGATTAAAGCCAACGCGATTGCTTGGAACTGTAATTGGCAAAATGGTTGTTCCACCAAAGTTATGGATCAACGTTACTTCAGCTACGATTTACCGCCATGCTGAAGATCGTCCTCAGGATGAGGAGGCAGGAGATATTGGTTATGGTTTTTCTATCGATGTATGTCGCCAGTGGGAAAATTCATTTTTTGAAGCTGATACACCTAAAACGCGGAAAATTGCTTTGCGCATGGGAATTGTTTTAGGTCGGAGTGATGGTGTATTTCCCAGGTTACTGAACCTGGTGAAATTTGGTTTGGGTGGACATCAGGGGGATGGTCAGCAATATGTCTCATGGATACATGAACAAGATGCTGCAAAATGTACTGAATGGCTGTTAACGCAGGGGGAATTGAGTGGAGCAATTAACTGTACTGCACCAGAAGCAATTAAAAATACTGACTTAATGAAATTGCTTCGCCGGGCCTATGGTGTCCCATTTGGACTTCCCTCTCCAGCTTGGTTATTGGAGATGGGTGCAAAAGTGATTGGAACAGAAACCGAGTTAATTTTGAAAAGTAGATGGGTTATGCCAAAACGCTTATTAGAGGCAGGTTATCCATTCCTTTTTTCAAAAGCTGATTATGCGGTGAGGGATATCTTAAGCATACGGATTTAAACGGGTTCTAAAATAACCAGAATTTTAAGAGGTAAAATAAACCTTATTTGTCTCTATATCTTTCTGGTTATTAGTTACTATAAGGATGCCAAATCCGCCTGGTTAATAATCCCCTTAGTTAAATAAAAAACACCTAAAATCTGTGTTCAATTTTTTTTGATTAGTTCTGACCAAGAAATTTTTTCGTAGAACTTATTTCTGCGTAGTAAAAACTTAAAGCTGCCAACAAAGCTTTTTGCACCTCTTCTGCTTTGACCTGTTCCTTGTTTATTTCCAGATCCTTTGTTGCTGTCGCATCTCCGATAATAGTACAATTAAAACCGAAATCTTTGGCAGCCTTGACGGTAGCATCAATACAAACGTGTGTCATCATACCAGCAAAGACCAGGTTTTTAATGTTTTTGTGTTTAATATAGTCTAGTAGGTCTGTTTCACGGAAACTATTAGGATAGTGTTTTACAATTAACTTCTCATTTTTTAACGGAATAGCACCCTGATGTATTTCAGAACCCTTTGTACCTGGCAAAAAAAAGGTAGCTCCTTCCTGCAGTGCAATATGCTGAACATGAATTACAGGTAGGTGGATTGTTCTGCTTTTTTCAATGAGCAGTTTCGCATTTTTACCTGCCTGTTCTGCATTGGTAAGTGTCATTTTCCCGCCTGGGAAATAGTCATTTTGAATATCGATGATAATTAACGCAGTATTCGAAGGATCATACTTTTGAGCGGATGCCACAGGAATACTGCAAATTGTTACCAGGCAGCCAATACCAACATTTAAGATTGCTTTTTTCATTTTGTCTTTTTTATGAAACAAAAGTAGGGAGGCTTTTTTTGTGAAAAATTGAACTAGTTCAATGCCGGGGACAATAATATTAATTACGGGAAAGCCTTTTTCTGATTTTATTTAGAAATTCATGTGATATACCAAGATAGGCGGCGATTTCCAATTGTGTTAACCGCTCTTCTAAATCAGGATATTTCTCTGTAAACTCAAGATAGCGTTGAGCTGCGGTTTTGCCAATGGAAGAAATTACCCTGCGTTGAAAAGAAACCAGAGTCCTCTGGTTCATGATACGGAAAAGTTTTTCAACTTTAGCCAGCTGATGATAAAGGATGTCTTTGTTCTGTTTATTAATGCATAAGACTTCGCAATCTTCTAAAGCTTCAATATTCAGGATAGCAGGAACCTGGTTGGTAAAGCTATCAATATCTGTTGCCCACCAGTCTTCGGTTGCAAAATAAAGGATCTGCTCAGAACCATTTTCATCTAAATAATAAACTTTGAAACATCCTTTCGTAACAAAACCTTCATATCTGCATATTTCGCCTGCTCTCAGGAGGAAATCCTTTTTCTTTACTTTCAGCAATCGAAAATTTGCACAAAACTGTTCAAATTCTTCATCCGTTAGCTGGATATGTTTTTCTATGTTTTTACGAAGCAGCTGGAACATCTTTACAATATAAGTTTAAACGGCTGCTGAATGGCCTAATTTTTTAAAATTACCTTTTGGATATAAGCCGCTCCCCAAATTCCAAGAGCATTGTCTATATTTCCTTTAATAGGTACATCTAAGGTGCCGCCAATGGCTTTGGCTGCCTGCAAATCCATACTATACAGATAATCAAAATAGACGGCTGAAGTTGATTTTACCAACAGACTGTATTGCGTGTTTTCCTGGTCTAATGTATTATCCGGGAATAATATTTTTAAAGTTGTCTGGCTACCATTAAATGTTTTGTCAGTCAAATATATTCTTCCAGATCCGTCCTTTAATACATTGTACCTTACATTCTCTGTTCTTCGATCAGTAGTACTGATGTATACCCGCGTAAATTTTGAATCAAAAGTTGTATCGCGTTTAATTTGTATTGCCGGATTACGCTCCAATTGCGAAATCAGTTCAGCTTCTGTATTTACATTGATCTTTTTCTCGTTTTCAAAATAATAACGTGCTACAGTATACCGTCTTTCAATCAATTCAAAGGTGAAGGCATTAGCACCTGGGTGCGAATCAACTATTTCAGCTTCCAGAGAGGTTGAATCAAGACTTTTAAGATTCAATTTGAAGGATAACGGTATTGTAGTGTGTGCTTTGTAGGTTTTACCTTTGTAATCGATAACAAGCTGATACCCCTGGCCAGCAGTTGCCTTTTTTCCGGTATAGTTCCCCTTACCCTGATAGGTGTATTTTTCTATTAAAGTATTATTCTGATCGAAAAGGCCGACTTGGGCATCCTGTACATCAGGGAAGCCCCCAGCCGGGACGGAAATTACTGACGTACTCAGGTTGATCAAAGCAGCGTCTTGCTGGTTAAATTCACCAAGTACAACCAAGCGGGTGGGGTTACCGGAAATATCTACTTTTGTTTCTTTTTCACAGCTACTTATCAGGAGCAAAATGAGTAAGATCAGGAGATTTCTTTTGCCGTTTAATTCCATAATTAAAATTTATAGGTGAAAGTAAAATAGGGGATTAGTCTGATCTTGTCTTCCTCAAGAATAGTGATTTTATTTGTCTGGCTATCGATTGTTGAGACTAAAGACCTGGATTGAGAATTGGCAAAAGCATTGTACATACCCATAGACCAGATTCTCTGATGTCCGCTTCTAAGCTTCCGGGTAAGATTCATACCCAGATCGAGTTTATAGTTGTCAGAGAGTGTATAATTGTTTAATCCGGAAATCACATAAGTATTAGTAGGGAAATTGTTACCCAGCACATCATCCAGGTTTTTATGCACTGTTTCTGGGATAGTAATGTGCTGACCTGTTGAATAAGTCCATATGGCTGATATTTCAACTCTTTTTCCAATGGAAGCACTGGCAGCGATATTGAAGTTATGCCTGAAATCCTGATTTAGAGGGAAGCTTTGTCCTAAGTTAAGTGCCTGGAATTTGCCTGTGGTTTTTGACAAAGTATAAGCCATTTGGAATCTTAGCCAATTGATCTGTTGTACGTAGCTCAACTCAATTCCTTTACTGTACCCTTTTCCAGAAACCAGACGATCCTCAATCTGTTTAGCAAAGTAACCACCTGCAATATCCTGTCCTGATCCAAGTGCAAGTAAATTACCCGTAGTTTTATAATAAGCTTCAATTGCAAAATTACTTGTTTTACCAGCCTGCAAACGGTAAGCCAGGTTGAATATTTCTGAAGTTTCCGGTTTAATCAGCTTGCCACTAGGGACTCTGAATTCAGTAGGAAAAGAGAAACCAGTGATAGTGAACTGGTGGATAAACTGTGACATTTTGGAATAAGAAGCAGTTAAAACCTGGTTTTCGCTGAGGCGATAAGAGAACCTTATTCGTGGTTGCAAGGTGT
Organism: Pedobacter sp. PAMC26386; assembly: GCA_014302835.1. GTDB lineage: Bacteria > Bacteroidota > Bacteroidia > Sphingobacteriales > Sphingobacteriaceae > Pedobacter. The sequence continues at coordinate 2,070,151 of CP060294.1, read as the reverse complement.
GATAAGTTGTCTTTCCGGAAGTAAATGCAGCATAATGAAGGCCTGCCGTAAGTTCTGAACGCTCTCCAATTCTAACTTCATCTTCAACATAAGCATTTAAATTTAGGGCATTGATTTTTCTGCTCTCATTTGTGTTCAATGAGATGGGGAATGCAAATGAATTGAAATTGATACCCCCTCCGAAATTTAATTTAAGGTCAGGTCTTAAGTAGTAATTAAAATCACTTTTTAAACCAAGATCTTTAATTGTGGAATAGATTCTGGCAGGTAAATCGAAAGTAGATAGTCCCTGATTATCGAAGCTGTTTCTGTATTGACTAAAAGTAGCAGTTGTATTTTTAAATAGGCGTGGACTTAGAATCCTGTTCCACCTAAAGGCGACAAGCCGGTTTCCCCATTTTAAGGTTGACCTGTAGTCTATCGGATCTGTATTCGCATCTGAGACTACATATAGCTTTTGTCTGTAGGCATCATTTCCTAAATAGGCACTGATGTAGAATCTGTTGTTTGGGTTGGCTATGTAGTTAAGTTTTAAATTAATATCAGAGAAATAATAAAATAAACCGGCGTCTTCCAATTTTTTTGCCCCCAGTAAATCTAGCCAGCTTCTTCTCACATTCAATGTGAAAGAGGCTTTGTTTTTAATAATTGGCCCCTCAAGAGCCGTAGATGCATAAAGTAAACCAATGGTTGTATGTCCATGGTATTTTTCCATATCACCATCACGGGACCGGATATTCAGTACTGAAGAAAGGCGGCCGCCGTATTTCGAAGGAAAGTCACTTCTATAGAATTCTACACTTTTTAATACATCAGGGTTGAAAATAGAGAACATTCCATTAAAATGGTTAATGTTGTAAATGGAAATATCATCCAGGGTAACCAGGTTTTGATCCATATTACCACCTCTTACATACATGCTCACTGAGCCTCCATTACTTCCTGCAACTCCAGGATAAAGTTGTACAGCCCTTACAACATCCTTTTCTCCAAGAAAAGAAGGTAGTTTATTAGCCATTTCAAGATCAACCTGATCTCCTCTTAAATTCAGATTACTTTTAGACTCTGTACTTTTTGTGATTTTTAATTCAGGTAGATCTACACCAGATTTCAGGTAAATATCTTTTCTTATGCTTTCGTTTTCCAGATCAACGCTGATCTGGATAGGAGTATAGCCAGTGTGGGTAATATCCAGCTCATAATTGCCCTGCTCCAGACTGATGCTATAAAAACCAAAACCGTTGGTAGTTGCATTACGGCGACCCCTCGTATCGGTTATATTTGCACCAATAATAACCTCTCCGCTGCCTTCTTCTTTTATTATTCCACTGATGGTGATTAATTTTGGAGTACTGATTAAAAGTATTTTTCCATCATATTCTTTAATCTGGATGGATTCGGCGCGAAGAATTTCTTCTAATAATTCTCCTACGGTTTTGATCCTGTTCGATAAACTTATTTTTCGGTTCAGCCTGAGATTGCCTGGATTATAGGTTAACAGGACACCCGTGTGTTCTACCTGGGTCAAAAAATAGGAGAGAAGTCCCTTTCTTTCAGGGAGTTTAATGGGCATATTTAACAGACCGGTCTTCTGCTGCGCATTTAAAAAGGCAGGAACCAGGATTAAAAACAAGAAAAAATAGATTTTACTGCCTGTTGTCATTCTCACAGGCTAAATTATGGATTAATATATAATCTTTTTTAACCTCATAATTAAATTTAAGAACGAGCTTTAGCTCCTCTAATATACTTTCTAAACTTTGCTGTGTTTTATAGGTGGCGGTCACTGTACACGAGGAAGAATTACTCGTCAGTACAATTTTTCTGTGATAGATATTTTCAAGTGCACTCATCACACTGGTCAGCTTTTCATTTTTGAAAATTAAGTAGCCAGTTTTCCATGCATATTGATTTTCCGAAAGTACAGAGTCTTTTTGCAGCTGATCGTGATCTAGTATTCCCCTATTGCCAGGTAATAGTATAAGGTGGAGATCTCTTTTTGTTTTACTGCTCAGCTGAACCTTTCCCGTTTTAACAATAACTTCTACTTTAGCCAGGTTCGTATTTACATTGAATGATGTACCTAATACTTTCACTTCGCCTTTTCCTGCATCGATAATAAAAGGTCTGGATGGATTCTTGGTGACTTCAAAAAAGGCCTCACCTTCTAGTTTTACCTTTCTTGTATTAGCTGCAAGGTGTTTGAAATACTTCAAACTACTATTTGCATTTAAAGTCACTATTGAACCGTCTTCAAGGGTAACCTGTTTATTCGCGAAATTCCCGGATGTGACTGTAAGTAGAGGGTTGTAATAACTGCTGTAATAGATTAAGCCAAAACTGGTGATTAAAAATAATGAAGCAGCAATAGATATCCACCATCTGGGCGGTGCAGAATGCTTAACGAGTTTAACTGTTTTATTTGGATTTGCGCTGATCTGATTATCAACTTTTTGCCAGCTACTCTCCAAATCGAAATGTGGATCATGCGAAGATTGGTTAGCCTGTGCTATCAATGATTTCAGCCTGCCATATTCCTTTGGATTGGATGCAATCCATTCTTCAACAATAACTTGTTCTTCAGGAAGAGCTTCATTGTTAAAGTATTTGGCTAGAAGAGTATTAATATCTTGATTTTGCATGGTAGCTGTTAAACAGAAGTTAAACGTAAAAATTTGGGATACCCCTATGCCCAAAGAAATAAATAAATGAGAGTAAAATAGCAAAGGGAATATAATGCGTACGAGCAAATTCCCGCATGATTCCAATTGCCTTGCCCATTTGATTCTCCACGGTTTTAATAGAGATTCCCAGTTCGTCTGCTATTTGCTGATAAGTAAGTTTGTCAATCCGGCTCATTCTAAAGATCGCACCGCATTTTGGCGGAAGCAGGGCTAATGCTTCATCAACCAGTGTCTGAATATCTGTATTTTCTTTCTGATTTTCTTCTAATGGGGTTTCTGTTATTTTGTTATAAACTGCTTCATCCTCCATTGAGACCGTATGAACTCTTTTTCTTAGCCTTGAAATACAATTATTACGTACAGCAGTAATCAGATAATACAATGCATTTTTATCATTGACCATATCCTGTTTTATTTCCCAGAATTTCACAAATACCTCTTGTACCGCATCCTGACTTTCGTCGGGGTCGGCAAGGTATTTATAGGCATGCATACATAAAGTGTGGTGATGCAGACGGAATAGTTTCTGAAAATCTGAATATAAAGGTTCTTTTATGTGCATAGGTTAACGCCTGGCTTAGGCTAACAGTACACAAAGGTAAATTATTTGCAATTGATTCGGTATATAGATTTTGTTAAATAAAATGTTAAATAAAATCTAAAATGACGTGGGGGTATTTATGTTTCTGAACGTCTATTAACCAAAGACAGACTAATTAAAACTATTGTTCATGAGAAGAATTACCAGGTTAGCCATTGTTATTACCTTAACAGGATTATTAGATCAAGCAAAGGCCCAGGACTTAAAACCAGGCCGGTTAAACAGCTTCAGGTTATCTGAAAGCTTTGTTAGGGGAAACTCAAATTTGTCCAGGATTACGGTATTGGGATATCGGTACCAGTTGTCTCCGGAGGTAAGGATTGGAGCAGATCTTGGTTACCAGGGACGCACCTACATAGATAGAGTCAATGAGTTTACTGCTGCGGCGAGTACTGACTTTATCTATTCACATGGCAGAACGGTAGAACTTTACGGTACAGTAGGTGCTGGTTACAGAATCATGACAGGTGGAATTGGTTACTCAGGACGCAGTATCAGTGAGGAATTTAACGGGGCAAATAAGTTTATTTACCAGATTAATCCTATTGGGATCCGCGTTGGCAACGGTGCTATATCTGGTTTTGCGGAATTGGGCTGGGGTTACAGGGGGCTGATGACTATTGGTGTTGCTTATAAATTTTAGTTCAGAGAAAGATAATTTTTACCCTTTTATATAGAGACATGGAACCAATAATTGGAATTATAGAAAAAAACTCGGTTAAAGTAGCACAAGCATTGAACATTAGCTTAGCAGATGAATTTTTGCTTTACACCAAAACAAAAAATGCCCATTGGAATTTGGATAAAAATGATATTCATCGCCAGCTCATGCTTTTTAAAGAGCAATACGAGCAGCTCGAAGAAATTATGGACAGCATTGCTGAACGCATTCATTCTACCGGATATAATATTCCGGCTACACTCGAAATATTTTTGGAGCTAGAGCATCTGGTAGAACAATGCCAGGTTAAAAATGATGGAATTGAGTTTATTGGTGAGCTATTAGAAGATCATGAAAGCATGGTTCTCCGGTTGCAGAAGAAAGTTGTTTATTTTGGAAATGAGCTTCAGGAGACTGGAGTGAGCCATTACATTGGTCAATTGATCGCTACACATCAAAAGATGATAGCATCCCTTAAAATTTATTTGTAATCAGAACGGCCCCTGTGATATATGGATCCATCACAGGGGGTTTCACCCTCTAAGCTAAATATTGAGAAAGCGTAAAAAAAATATGGTATTTTTGTGATTCTATTGAACGAAATAATTACGTTTTGAAGCTAACATATACTAAATTCTTATCAAGAAAAATTATTCTTGCCTTTCTGGCAGGGGTTATAGTTCTTGCTATAGCCGCACTTTTTGTACGTTATACAATCACTCATAAATTAGAGAACCTTTCAAAATTCGCTTACAATATAGAACGTGATCAATCGAAGCCACAACGTGCCTTACTATTACTTCATCAGGCAGAAGATGATTTTCAGGAATCGCTTTTAAGTACAGATACGAGTAAAAATAGTGCGTATAAGATTAAATTATCACAAGCTTTTGATGAAATTGATTCACTGCTTAAAGAGAATAGCGATACCGCCAGTTTATCGGCGGCACAACGGAATAAAGTGAGGTACTGGTATCATAAAAAGTTAAAACTATCAGAAAATCTATACACACTTAAACATAATTTTGACTCCTTACTTACTGCTTATACGGATTTCAACCAGAGTCAGAAGAGTATGCCTGGTATCCGTACAATAGTTCATGCAAATAAAAAGATAGCAAGGATGGATACTGACACTATACGTAAGGATGTAGAAGTCAAAAAGAAAGGTCTTTTTACCAGATTAAAAGATGCGATTTCTAATACTAACACCTCCAAGGCAGGGGTAATCGTAATCAATCATAACCGCACCAGCGGGTCTATCGATTCCGTTACCTTGAAAATTGCCGGAAAAGACAAAAGAGCTTATGCGAAAGGTATTCAGCAGTTACAGGAACGCAATGAGAAATTATTAACGACGCAAAAAGAATTAATTACCCTGAATATCCGGATCAATAATGAAATGGAACGGATTATTAATGGGATAAAAGAGATTAATTACAGCATTGTAGCTGAATTTAAGGAGATGGCTTTTAAAAGCTACCAGGAAACTACCGCATTATTGAATAAATTTTATCTTGCTGCGCTTTTCCTGGTCCTGATCTTCGCCATATTACTGATCATATTTATCATTAAACTTGACAGGTCGGAAGTGATTCTGCGTCAGGAAAACGATCGATCGGTAACGATTGCACAACAAAAGATGGACTTGTTGCTACATATGAGCCATGAGATACGTAATCCGCTAACTGCAATTAAAGGCTTTCTTTATATCTTTAGCAGGACAACTCTTTCTCCAAGACAAAAGGAAATGCTCGGTTCAATTACGCTATCATCGGATATGCTGCTGCTTACACTCAATGATACGCTGGATGCAGCAAAAATGGAAAACAATGAGTTTAAAATTAATACAGACCCTTTTAACGCTGATTTTGCATTGAAAGAGGTTGTAGAAAGTATGGAGTTTAGTGCAACTAAAAAGAAACTTACTATTCGTTATAATTTTGAAGGAAACAAAGAGGCTGTACTATTAGGTGATAGTTTCAGATTGAAACAGATCATGGTAAACCTGCTGAGCAATGCTATCAAGTACACCAATACCGGTAGTATCACTGTAAATGCGAAATTGATAACCGCAAAAGAAGAAATCAGATTAGCAGTTGACGTTATAGATACTGGATTGGGAATCAGTTTGGAACAACAGACAAATCTGTTCTCAAAATATTACCAGACTAATTCGGCTAAAGGGAAAACAGGAACTGGTCTTGGTCTTTATATTTGTAAGCAAATGGTCGAGTTACAAAAGGGAGAGATCAGTGTGGAGAGTAAAGCAGGTGAAGGCAGTATTTTCCGGTTTTTTATTCCTTACCAGAACGGGAATGTTATTGATCGGAAGGATGTGAATACAATAACTGAAGACCCTTTGTTGTTACTTAATGGAATTAGTATCCTTGCCGTAGATGATAACGAACTGAACTTAATGTTCCTTAGAATGATGACCAGCAAGTGGAATGTAAAGTTCCACCAGGCATCCAATGGAACTGAAGCTTTGGCTATTTTGCATAAGGATCAGATAGACGTTGTGCTTACTGATATCCAGATGCCAGAGATGGATGGATATGAACTACTTTCAGCAATCCGGAATTCAGTTGCCACTATCAATAAAATACCTGTAATCGTGATCAGTGGTAACGAAACAGATCTGGGAGATGTAAATTTTACAGCAAAAGGATTCTCTGGTTTGATCACCAAGCCCTTTATTGAAGCGGAACTGGTTAAAAAGATCGCGACCGCTATTCAATCTGAAGAGATAAATTCTTAAAAATAAATATTTTTATTCTTTTTTGTAATTTTAATCGATTTCCAGAGTCTCAGAAGAAAATAATTAGATTATTCTACCCCCAAACGGCTTCTTACTGGTTTATCTAGTAAGACTGTAAGAAGCTATAGAAAAGAATTCAGACTGACTATAAAACATAAAAACTATCGAATTAATTTAAACATGAAACAAAAATTTGTACTAACAATGGCCATTTCGGGTCTGTTCCTAAGTGCTTCAGCACAAAAGGTTAAATTTACCGAATATGATATGGACAATGGCTTACATGTCATTTTACATCAGGATAAAACAGCACCTGTGGTTGCCGTTTCAGTAATGTATCATGTCGGTTCAAAAGATGAGGACCCGCAAAGAACTGGTTTTGCCCATTTCTTTGAGCATCTTTTATTTGAAGGTAGCGATAACATGAAGCGTGGTGAATTCATGAAAACGGTGAGTAGTAACGGAGGACAAAATAACGCCAATACTTCGCAGGACAGAACCTTTTATTATGAAGTATTTCCATCCAATCAATTAGCATTGGGCTTGTGGTTAGAAAGTGAGCGTATGCTGCACCCAAAAATTGACGAGGTGGGTGTTAAAACACAAAATGAAGTAGTTAAAGAAGAAAAAAGATTGCGTATTGACAACTCTCCGTACGGAAAATTTACAGAGAAAATATTTGATCGTTTATTTCAGGGACATCCTTATCGCTGGCAGCCAATTGGCTCAATGGAGCATTTGGATGCGGCAAAGCTGAGTGAATTCATTGCTTTCTTTAAAAAATACTATGTTCCGAATAATGCGGTGTTAACTATTGCTGGTGATATCGATGTTGATCAAACCAAAGCTTTAGTAAAGAAATATTTTGATGAGGTTCCAAAGGGAGCACCAGTTGTAAAAGCAGTTTATGATTTAAAACCGATTGAAAAGGAAATCATTGATACTGCATATGATGCAAACATTCAGATTCCTGCGATATTCGCAGCTTACCGTGTTCCGGGGATGAAAAGTCATGACAGCAAGGTTTTAGAAATGATAAGTACATTGCTTTCTGGTGGTGGAAGTTCAAGACTAAGTACTAAAATGGTTGACGAGAAGAAAACAGCACTTCAGGTAGCAGCATTCAATTATAGCTTGGAGGATTATGGAGCTTATATCACCTTAGCGCTGCCAAATAACAACACACCGTTAAATGATCTTTTGAAAGATATAGATGCTGAAGTTGTGCGTTTACAAACTGATCTGATTAGCGAATCTGAATTGACCAAATTACAAAATCAGTTTGAAAATAGCTATGTCAGTGCAAATAGTAAAATGATTGGAGTTGCTGAAAACCTGGCAAATGGTTATACTTTTTACAATAAAGACACGAACAATATCAATGAAGAATTAGAGAAAGTAAGGTCTGTAACCCGCCAGGAAATCAGGGATGTTGCACGTAAATATTTAAATAAAGACCAACGTATTGTTCTTTATTACTTACCTAAAAAATAGTATAATTCTAATTAAGATTAAAATTACAAAATGAAGAAGATATTCATACTTGCCTTTGCAACACTGTTTATGCAGTCAGTAGTAGCGCAAAAATTAGATAGAAGTCAAAAACCAAAACCTGGGCCAGCACCAGTACTTACCTTTGCTGATCCGGTGGTTTATAAACTTCCTAACGGAATTACTGTTTTAGTAGTTGAAAACCATAAATTACCTAAGGTGTCTGCTACTTTCAGTATCGATGCCGGTCCAATTACTGAAGGGGCAAAAGCTGGTGTTGTTTCCCTGTTAGGTGGGTTAATGAACGAAGGAACAACCACTAAAACTAAAGTTCAGTTTGACGAAGCTGTTGATCAGCTGGGTGCTGATGTCAGCGTTTCTGCAGGTGGGGGACATACTTCTGCACTGACCCGTTATTTTGATAGTGCATTTCTTTTGATGGCTGATGCTTTACGTCATCCTTCTTTCCCTGATGCTTCATTTGAGAAGCTGAAATCACAGTCAATTACTGGATTGAAATCTAGTGAGCGGAGTGCTAAAGCTATTTCAGGACGTGTAGTAAATGCACTTGCTTATGGTACTCAACATCCTTATGGAGAATTTCAAACAGAGAAAAGTATCAATTCAATTACTTTAAATGATGTAAAAGCAGCCTATAGTAAATATGTAACCCCATCCAGAGGCTATCTGACGTTTGTAGGAGATATTAAACCAGAGGCTGCAAAAGCAATTGCCATTAAAGCATTGGGTGACTGGAAAGGTGCTTCTTTAACGCTTCCTGTATTGGCAAAAGTAAATAATCCGGCTAAAACAGAGGTTGATGTAGTTAATGTAGCTAATGCTGTACAATCGGAAATTACAGTGACCAACCTGATTGATCTTCCTTTGAACAGTCCTGATTATCATGCTGTTTTACTAGCTAACGAAATTCTTGGAGGTGGGGCAGATGCCAAACTATTCAGAAACCTGAGAGAAAAACATGGCTTTACTTATGGCGCATATTCATCTACAGGTTCGGGCCGTTTTCAATCGGAATTCCGTGCAACCGCAGCAGTAAGAAATGAAAAGGTAGACAGTGCAGTCGTAGAATTTCTGCATGAAATCAAGGTTATGCGCACTGAAAAAGTGAGTGCTGAGGATCTTCAGAATGCAAAGAACCTGTATAATGGATCTTTCGCATTAGGTCTTGAAAATCCGGCTCGTACAGCAGGCTTTGCAAGTAATATTCTGATTAACAACCTTCCAAAAGATTTTTACCGTACCTATCTTCAGAAAATCAATTTGGTAACAGCAGATGATATTCTGCGTGTTAGCAAGAAATATTTTGGTTACGATAATGCGCGTGTTGTCGTTGTAGGAAATCAGGACAAGTTTGTTTCTGGTTTGCAGAAGTTGGGTTTTACAGTCAAATTATATGATAAATTTGCAGTTCCGGTAACTGCGGTTCCTGCAGCAGCTAAAAACTAAGGTTATAAAATAGTTTTAAAGGGACTAATAGCCCTGGTTTATATCTGGATATTTTTATTCAGGTATAAACCAGGGCTATTTTATTATCCTCTCAGAATTTACCATCTTTGAATACAGGAATTCTAGCATTTTAATCGTGGAACAATCAAAAAATAAAAGGACAAATATACCTATTCACAAGCTTCAGGAACGTACAACTCTGGGGATACAGCTGCGTCATTTTGTTAATTTCAGCACAGAAAAAATGATTAAGCTTGGTGCACATAGAGATGATCATTATATTTTTATCTTACAGGAGTTTGGAAACAGCCATGTAAATGTAGACTTCAATAGTATAGCAGTCAATGGGACGGCTGTTTTTTTTATTTTACCCGGGCAGGTACATCATATACCAGAATCGGAAAGGGCAGCTGGCTGGTTTATGGCCATAGATTCTTCTTTGGTAGAGAAAAGTTATCACCAGGTTTTTGAGGAAATGTCACTTCATCAGCAAAGCCTGGGAATTAACAAGGAAAAGGGAGATCAGTTAGTCAAATGTGTGGAACTTTTATCCAGTATGTTCGCGGTTGAAGATCGGCCTGCAATGCCGGCTACCGTAATTCATTCTTTCGCTTCTGCTTATGTAGGGCTTCTTGCGGATCTTTATAAAAACAGCATTCCAGAAAAAGATAAGCAAAATTTAAGACCAGAAATTATTACAAGAGAATTTAGGGCAATGGTATGCAATCAATTTAAAACTCTTAAAAATCCAAGGCAATATGCTGATGCGCTTTCTCTTTCACTGTCTTATCTGAATGAAGTAGTCAAAACAGTAACTGGTTCTCCGGTCAGTTACTGGATTCATCAGGAGGTCGTTTTAGAAGCGAAAAGAATGTTATATTACAGTGACTTAAGTGTGAAGCAGATTGCTTTTTCGCTAGGTTATGATGATCATGCTTACTTCTCCAGACTTTTTGCCAAAGTATCCGGCACTTCTGCTGTCAAATTCAGAAAAGACTACCGTGAATAATCCAAGTTAAACCCCGTATAGTCTCTTGAATGCGCTTTTGTTTTATCGTTGTTTTGTATAAAACAAAGTATATGAATATTATAGAAAAAAAGATCTTATCCATATTTGAGAACCGCGTTTTAAAACAAGGATGCGTATTGGAGGTGAGAGCTTGGGATTCAGCCACCTTTTTTGAAGTAGACCTGCACCTTCCTGATGTTGACATGGAAAAATGGACCAGTGTACAGCGCATAAAAGTCAGGGTTTCTGAATATACCTATCGGGATTATACACCAGCGTTGTGGGATGTTGAGACACATACTTGTACACTTTGCATCAGTTCAGAACATAGCGGGCCTGGAAGTGACTGGGTGTCCTCTTTAAAAAGAGGGGATACAATCTCTTATGTTGGGGTAGGCTCTACGTTGCATAAGCCTGTTTTTGACAGCAGATTACTTTGTTTAGGGGATAACAGCAGTATCGGACATTTTTTGGCTTTGAAACAATTGGCTTTGGGTGTTGGAGATGTTTATGGTGCGATAAGTTTTAATAATGAAGCTCATGCACGCGAATTCTCAGAATACTTTGATACTTATCTGCAGCCTATTCCTGATAAAAATAGAGGTATTTCTTTAGTATCCTGGCTGGAGCAACAGGAATTGAGTAATGAAACCGTTTATATTGCTGGACATTGTCCAACAGCAATGGAGCTGCGTACATATTTGAAACAACGTCGGGATTTTAGTGGAAGTATTAAGCTTCTGGGTTTTTGGGATTAACGGCATCAAAGAGAATTAGATGAATCATTTATTAAATGGAAGCTCATGGCGAATGACTATCTTGAAAGTGTAATCAAGCAGTTTGAATATTATAAAATGCTTGGTGAAAAGACTTTTGATCAACTTACTGACGCAGATTTTTTTTACCAGTATAACGAAGAGAGTAATAGTATTGCGGTCATTGTGAAGCATGTCTCTGGCAATATGTTATCTCGATGGACAGACTTTTTAACTACAGATGGTGAAAAGGAGTGGCGTAACAGAGATACTGAATTTGAAAATGATGTTCAGGATAGGACGGCACTTATGCGTAGCTGGAAACAGGGGTGGGACTGTTTGTTTAAAGCACTGAATACGATCAATGATAGTAATTTTGAACAGACTGTGTACATCAGAAATCAGGGGCACTCTATTACTGAAGCTGTTAATAGGCAGCTTGCACATTATCCATATCACATAGGCCAGATTGTATTTATTGGTAAGATGCTGAAAGATAAACATTGGAACTCTTTATCTATACCTCGTGGAGCTTCTCAAAAGTACAACGGGGAGAAGTTTGCTCAGCCCAAAGCTAATGTACATTTTACAGATGAATTCCTGAAGAAAGGTAAGAATTAGGTGTGCAACCGCTTGACAATGAAATTGATATTATTGTTTTTGTTTGTTTTGTTATCAAATTATCAGTCGGAAGAGCATTCTTGTTGTAAATATTAATTCTGAATAAAATATATTAATTTTGGTTATTGGAAAAGTTATTTAGTAAAAATTTACTCTATTACTTTGCTAGGATAAATATTTATAGTTATTTTTAGACTATAATTAGCTCTCAAAAAACTGTCAGATAGTACTTTGACTAAAAATCAAAGTATAAATGCACTACCATGCAAAACAAAAATGAGAGCACAATTACTTAAAATTACAACGCCGGCTATTAATTCTTTTAGTATCCGGAGGGACATCGTTCCCCATGTTAACAATCGCTGGCATTACCATCGGGAGATAGAATTGATCTATTTTAAAAATGGTTCAGGAACTCAGTTTATTGGAGATAGCATCAAGCCATTCAAGTCAGGTAACATCGTACTTGTAGGGAGTCATCTGCCGCATTACTGGAAATTTGATGATGCTTATTTTTCCCCTGAAGAGGGCAAGACTACTGATGTCATTGTAATTCACTTCTGTGAAGACTTTTTAGGGGAGTGTTTTCTGAATCTTCCCGAAAATAAAAAAATCAGGAAAATTCTTCAGGAATCTAAAAAGGGAATTCAGGTTCAGGACAATAGTAGTCAGCAAATAAGAATGTTAATGGAGCAGATCTTCTTTAGTGTGGGTGCAAAACGATTAATATTGTTATTAGAGATCTTAGCAATTATCGGAAATGATATTAAGGGGGTGACTTTATCGTCTACTGATTTTTTGAGTAACACCTCTATCAAAGACAATAGTCCCATCAGTAATATCTATAATTATATCCTTGCTAACTTTAATCAAAAGATAAGTTTAGTGCAATTAGCAGACTTTGCAAATATCAGTGTAGCCTCTTTTAGCAGGTATTTTAAAACGCATATTGGCATAACCTATAAACATTTCTTGCTGGATGTTCGTGTTGGACAAGCCTGTAAATTACTCATTGAAGGCCGCATGAATGTAAAGCAAATCAGATATGAATGTGGTTTTCAAAACGTAGTCAGTTTTCATAAACAATTCAAAGAGCTTACTGGTAAGAGCCCACTGGAGTATCATCCGTTTCCCTGTGTATTTGCAGGACGATAAGGTTCGCAAGATTTGCCGCCTGGCTTATAGGTTAGTTTTAATGTGTTATCAAAATATACAAAATGATCTCGTCTGATATATTCTTCTCCTCCGGCATTAGCACCATGATTAGAAGTAATCAGATACAGTTTGGCAGATTTGACCGCAACAGGTAAATTAACCGTAATTGATTTCACAGTTTTGCCAGTTACATCTGTATTGTTATAATTATTAATATTTTGATTAAAAGACATGGGTTCTAAATCAACTGCCGGATTAGTTTTGACAGTGCTATTATTGCTACTGAGCAAATCAACAGTTCCGAAAAAAGTATCATTTCTGCCTGCGCATCCGGCGATTTCTTTATTCGCAGCATAAGGGACACCGAATACACTTAATTCCAGATAGATATCATAATCAGCATTAATAGAAGGATCTTTTAAGATAGCTGCTACATTATCTATGCTGAATAAATAAGGAACTTCTTCTGGTTTTTTATTTTTATTCATGAAAGGAGTTATAAAACGGCCTATTTCTAAATGTTTGGCTTCAGCATCGTTATAAATGGCATTTTTCTTAACCAGGGCAAGAGCTGCATAGGCGATCCGGTCATAATTATCGCAAGCAGCTTTAATTGTAACTTTCATCTGTAAAACATTCCCAAGGTCTTTTAGCTGCGTTGTATTCAATTTTTTTACATATTTTGAATTGCTTACTCTGGTCACGCCATCTGGTACAGGTTCTGAAACTGTTGAGGCATAACCATCATAAAATAAAATCTGATCAAAAATTCTGAATGTGGCATCACTATTGGCATTGGTTTGTTTATTTTTTCCGCCAACAGGGGTAAGTTCATTTTGCTTACAGGAGGCTAGTAGCACAGCTGTACATAAAAGTGTAAATAGTAAATTTTTCATAGGTTGTTTTTGATAGGGTTAGTAATTGATTAATCATGTTTTGGGCAGATCATGTTGGCATGCAGAACGTAATATTAATAAAAAGAAGATGTCTTTCTAAGACACCTTCTTTTTAAGTCAACCAATAGGTTTCTAGTTGTTTATATTTTTTGTCGCAGGTTATTTTGCAGGATAAAGATCCTTGATCGCAATAATATCACTTGCTGTGAATGGACGGTTGGTTCCATCAGAGCAAGCTAGCATCCAAGATCCCGGTTCACCACCTTCTGGCGTACCAGGAATATGAATAGCACCTACCTCAGCTCCACCATCGCCTTCATTAGCAGCACGGAAATAATCAAGGAAGGATTGGTAGCCACAGCTGTAACGTCTATCTGCATAGTCAGTATGTCTGAAACCTATTGCATGACCTATTTCGTGAGCCACAACTGTAGCAAGCAGGTTATTATCCTTATAGTCTTTATCATACACGGTATTGCTCAGCTTAATTGGCGTAGCAGGTTTTCCATCTGCTCCTGGAAATCCAGCAGATTGTCCCAATATTCTTGGATCGTCAAACTTTTGACCAACAATCAGGATATCTTCTTGCTCAGCAGCAGCAGAATCCAGTAATGTGAAAGTTACCGTAAGACCCAAATCGTTATAACGTTTGATAGCCTCAGTAGTAGCCTTAGTAAATACAGTTTGTGCAGTACCCGCATTCACTTTGATTTTGATAGTTTTAAGACTCACTTTGTATTTGGTTTTGTACTGCTCCGTTTTAGGGCCTTTAGCCGATAATTCTGAAACAAAAGTCTTTTGAATCTGCAAGTCGTTTGGTGTCAGGAAAATATCCCCTTCCACGATATAACCGCCCTGTGTTTTAAAGGCATTCGTTGGTGAAAAACCTGCGCTTGCTATTGCATTTTGTTCGGCTTTTGTTAATGTTGTACTGGAGTTCTGTCCAGCGGGCGGAACATCACTGTTGCTTTTTTTGCAACTGATTACTACAGCTACAGTCATCAGAAGAGCAATTGAGATAGTTTTCGAGTTTAATAAGATGTTAGTTTTCATAGGTATGAATTTGGGTTTTTCAATAGGTATTTGGTTGACTTAAACAATAATAATTAATTCATTGTGATAAAAAGAGAAGAAAAAGGAATTGGGTATAAAAGGCGTATTCTTTTGTAATCAAAACGTACAATATCTTTGTAGCGTTATGTTAATTGTCATGTTTTATCTCACTGATGAACAGAAGTTATACCAAAAAAAAGGAGTTGTCTGTTGAAAGACAACTCCTTTTAAGTCAACCGGGTAGATGATTAGTTGTTTGATTTTTTTTATTATTTAACAGGATAAATAGCTTTTAAAGCTATAATATCACTCTTTGTAAAAGGGCGGTTTGATCCATCAGAACAAGCCAGCATAAATGAGCCAGGTTCACCACCTTTTGGAGTGCCGGGAATATAGATTGCACCTACATCGCCAGCTTTTTCATTGGAGTTCAAACTGAAACCACAGCTGTAATTTCTATCTGCATAATCTGTATGTCTGAAGCCAATAGCATGACCAATCTCATGCGCAACTACAGTAGCCAGTAAGTTATTATTGTTATAATCTTTATTATAAACAACATTACTTAATTTGATAGGAGAGGCCGGATTCCCATTTTTGGGAAAACCAGCAGATTGTCCTAATATGGTTGCTCCACTTGAGGTTTTTCCAAGATCTGCTCCATTAATTACGATATCAGCCGTTTCTGTCGAAGTGGAGCTTAATAGTTTTAAGCTTAATTTCAAACCCTGATCATTATAACGTTTAATGGCTTCAGTCGTCGCATTTGTGAAAACAGTTTGTGATGCTCCTGCATCAACTTTTATTTTTAACACTCTTGGTAAACTACCCACAATATTAGTAGTGCGATATTGTTCGGTTTTAGGGCCATCAGTTGATAAGCTGGCAACAAAATCCTGCTGAATCTGAAGGTCAGCTGGTGTCAGGAAAATATCTCCTTCAACTAAATACCCACCATCTTTTTTAACAACTTGATTAGTTGAAAATCCGGCCTTAGCAATAGCAGTTTGTTCTGCTTTTGTTAAATCTGTATTTGAATTCTGTTCAGTGGGTGGGATTGAATTATTACTCTTCTTGCAACTAATAGCTACAGCTACAGTCATCAGCAGGACAAGAGAAATTGTTTTTGAATTGAATAGGTTGTTAGTTTTCATGGTTTTTCATTAATAGGTAGGTTGACTAGAACAATAGTAATTAATCACACTGATGAAAAACAGAAAAATGAGAAATGCGTATAAAAAACGTATTCTTTTGTAATGAAGATGTATAAACTCTATTTTTGTTTATGTTTTATACTGAAAAGCATAATCAGAATTCTTCTTCTTTATAAGAACAATAGCTTAAATTTATGTCAGTAAAAATACCTAACCAATTGACAGTTGAAAGCTTATCTGCATAGTTTTATCAAAGCTAATTACAGAACCATTTTTACAATGGTTTTACTGGTGTTTATATTTCAGATAAGTGTGAAGCAAAATTTCTTATTGTTTCACACCATTGTTGAGCTCTCCTCAATTGTTATTGCTTTTGCTGTTTTTATAGTTACCTGGAATACGAGGAAAATGCTGGATAACAATTATCTGTATTTTGTAGGGATGGCCTATGTTTTTATAGGTACACTTGATCTGCTGCATACCATTACCTATCCGGGCATGAACATGATTTCTGGAACAATTTATTATGCGAATCAATTTTGGGTAGCAACTAGATTTCTGGAAGCGTTTACGCTGATTATGGGATTCTGGTTTCTGAAAAGGAAACAGGTTCTCAATGGTGACATTACAATTTTAGTCTATTGCGCCTCAACCCTCCTAATTACACTGTCTATTCTATACTGGCATATTTTTCCTGTCTGTTATGTTGATGGAATAGGGCAGACACCTTTTAAAATCGCAGCAGAATATGTAATCATTGCTTTGCTTTTTTTTGCGGCCTTTTTGCTTTACAGTTCTAAAAAAAGCTTTACAGCATCCGTATACAAACTTTTAATGGGATCAATATTCTTTGCAATTCTGAGTGAATTTTGTTTCACATTGTACGTTTCAATTTTTAGCTTTCCTAATGAATTGGGACATTATGCAAAGCTGATTTCTTTCTTTCTAATTTATAAAGCTAATGTTGAAACGGGCTTTACAAGACCCACAGAAGTTATTTTTAAAAACTTGAAGGATAATGAAGAGAAATATAGAACACTCACGGAGAACCTTCCGGAGTTAATTTTTCGGTTTGACAGGAAATTTAGATGTTTATATGCTAATCATGCATTGGAAAACTTTCTTCCGCATAAACATGAATTCTACACTGGTAAAAAGTTAAGTCATTTGGGGTTTCCAGCATCTTTTGAGCATCTGCTATTCAGTATGCTTAAAGAAGTGAAGCAAACGAAGACTACCAGGGAGATTAATTTCGATTTGAATGAAGACAACTATGCGAATTCTTTCTCTGTACAGGTAATTCCCGAGTCTGGGATTGATCAGCATCAGGAGAGTTACCTGGTTATTTGTTATGATATTACAGATTTAAGGGTTACAGAAAAGAGGTTACAGGAGCTGAATGCGACAAAGGATAAGTTCTTTTCCATTATTGCACATGATCTGAGAAATCCTTTTACTTCTTTAATTTCTTTTAGTGAATTGATTTATAAAAATGTAAACAGATTAGGCGCTGAGAAAATAGAAAGTCTAGCCCTCAGGATGAATGATTCTGCTAAACAGGCTTTCATTTTACTGGAAAACCTTTTGCACTGGTCAAAAATGCAAACAGGAGTGCTTAAGCCAGATCCGCAGGAACTGGATGTGAATGAGCTGTTAAATGAAATCAAGAGAGTTTCCATTTCCTTTGCCATTGCGAAAGGAATAGAAATCAAAATTGAAGATCCTTGTTCCAGTAAGGTAATGGCCGACAAGCAAATGATACATACAGTATTGAGGAATATCATCGCTAATGCGATCAAATTCAGCTACCCTAACGGAATTATTATATTAAATGCGCGTTTGCACCAGAAAACCATATTGTTTTCAATTACGGATTCGGGTATAGGAATTGGGAAAGAGAATGTAGCACAGTTATTTAATCCGGAAAGTAGTTTTTCTACCCCAGGTACGCACAATGAAATGGGAACAGGGCTCGGTCTGAGATTATGCCGGGAATTTGTAGAACTCAGTGGCGGTAGTATCTGGCTGGAAAGTGAATTGGGGATGGGTGCAGTTTTTTACTTTACTATTCCTGCTGTATTAGAGATTTCTGCTCATCAGGACGCTAGTGAAAATGATCTGACCGCAGAGCAGGGCATTCCTTTAGTGGATGACAAAAGCCTCTAAGAGGCTTTTGTCATCCAAAATTATTTATTATTTAAACATGTTTTATCATTTAAATAGGCTCTAATTAGCAACCAGCTGCTTTGTGTATTCTTGGATTGCATTTTTGATATTCTGAACTATTTCCTGTCTTCCGCTTAAAGAATTGATATATTCCTCCTCATCGGGATTACTAATGAAACCGATTTCAGTTAGCACAGCCGGCATTCCAGCTCTTGCCAGCACAGCCAAACTCTGTTCTTTTACACCACGGTTTACACGGCCAACCTTAATATACTGCTGCTGGATTAAAGTTGCCAGTTTAATACTTTGGCGGCGGTAAGCATTTTTCATCAGGGAAAGTACAATAAAACTTTCAGGATCATTTGGGTTGTATCCATCGTAATTGTCTTTATAATCTTTCTCCAATAAGATAACCGCATTTTCCCGGACTGCTACATCCTGTTCTCCTAATCTTCCGGAACCAGAAACAAAGGTTTCAACTCCTGAAGTTTCTGTTCTGCCCCGCATACTCGAGGGCATGGAATTGCAATGTATCGAGATAAACAGATCAGCGTGGGCCTTATTAGCGATATCGATCCGTTCATATAAAGGAATAAATACATCTTCTGTTCGGGTATAAATTACTTTTGTGTTCTCAATCTCTTTTTCAATAGTTTGTCCCAGTAAGATAGCGACGTCAAGTGCGACATCTTTTTCTTTCGAAAACAACCCTCTTGTCGATCCGTCTTTTCCTCCATGACCTGCATCAATAACGATGATCATGGGTTTAACCGGCGTAACTGGTTGGGTTTGCTGCGCCGGGTGTACTGGTTGTATTTGTTGTACAGGTTGTACTTGTTGAGGCGTTTGTGCGTATAAGAAGCAAGAACTAAGCAGAAAAAGAACAGTGAAAGTAGTTCTGTAGGCTGTTTTGTTTTTAATGTTTTCAGGCATTATTTTATGCAGGTTTATTTTTATGTTTTTATAAGTACCCAGATGGGTTAATTTACAAATTTACAAAGATAACGTTGAAAATCTAAACTTAGTTCGAAATCATTAGCGGAGAATTAATTGGAAACTCTTCCTTGCTCTTCTGCGGTACTGGTTTTTCTATTTCTAGCAGTCTTAATTTTCATATTGCCAAACTTATAACTGAAATTCAAAGAGAATCTGCGGCTTTCCCACTCGTTTTGCCAATAGGTATTTACATTGTTGTATTTTAAGAAGGATCTGAATTTTGCAGTATCAAAGATATCACGGAGTTTAAAAGCGATTGTTGCTTTTTTGTTCAGGAAGGTCTTTTTTGCACCAAAGTCAATCTGATAGGAAGCCAGACTCTGAAATAATCCGGATACAGCTGGTGACTCGTAAGAACCATCCAATGACAATTGGAAATCTTTTGGTAAAGTGAAAGTATTATTTGAACTTGCTGACCAGCTTACTTTGCTATTACTGTATGGAATTCCCTGAGCCTGCGATTTAAAACCATTATAAGCCAAGGCGAGTTCATTATTGGTATTCCACCATTTAAATAGATCAAATGGGCTGCCAGTGGCCAGGTAAATATTAGTGGCTTTGCCCAGGTTTTCTTGCACAGTGATACTCTCTTTAGTTTGATCATTTTGATAAATAACAGGCGTAATCTCATTGGTAGACTTTGCGTAGCTCAGGCTCAGTACTCTGAAGTTCTTATATGTGTAATTGAGTTCGAAATTGTTAGAGAATGAAGGAAGTAATAATGGATTCCCTTTAATTGCTGTATAAGGGTCGCTGTAGAAGGCAAATGGGTTGAGACTACTATAAGATGGACGGTTTATTCTGCGTGCATATTTTGCATTGATAGTATGACTGCTGTCAACCTTCCAGGTTGCAAATAAGGTAGGGAATAATTGCCAGTATTTACGGTTGATCAATACATTAGTTGAAGAAGAAGTTCCGTTTCCAATGGTTTGTTCAGCTCTTAAGCCTCCTTTTAACTCTAATTTATCAAATGATTTACTCAATGAGATATAAGCTGCGTTGATATGTTCATTGTATAAAAATGTATTGGTTCTGTTGGCTGCATTGATCCACCCAGTTGTTTTTAAAGAATCAAAACGAACATTATTTTGTGATTTTACCCAGCTCGACTTCACCCCAGCTTCAGCTTTAAATGTTTTAGAAAACGGATGTACATAATCCAACTTGAAAGCATAAATAGCAACCTCACCAGATCCGTTATTTCTCAATTTTACAGGCTCACCAATCATGGCGTCATCCGCAGTATAGTAAGTATTTGCATATTGTTCGTTCCTGGAATTGTTATAAGTAACATAATCTGCATCTATACCTAATTCTCTCCCTGAAGTGTCAATTTTAAAACGGTAATTTAAATTGTAAGCGTAATTACCCGAAGTGTTTTTTTGCGGATTTATGGCATTTACCTTTCCAGAAACTACATTTTGAGCATCATAGCTAATGGAGTTACTGTAACTATTGGTGTGATAAGGCGCCTCACTACCTTTAATCATCACCCCTAAAGTATGTCTTTCATTGAGAAAATAATCGGCACCTGCTGTGTAGCCTATTGATTTAGTTACAGGAAGCCATAAATTAACCTGGTCATATTGAGTTTGTCCAATCGTTCTGTTAAACACAAGGCGATTATAAGAAGCGTAATTATCTGCGTTAACCCGGACATAAGTACTGAGTTTTCCAGCGTTATAATTCAGATTAATCCCGGCATTTACTTTTCCATATTTACCATAACCTGCACCAGCGTTTGCAGTTCCATTCATACCTGTCATTTTACTTCTTTTCAATTTAATGTTAATGATACCAGCAGATCCGGCAGCATCAAACGAAGATGGGGGACTTGACATTAATTCAATTTTACTCATGACAGAGCCCGGCAGTAATTTTAAATAGGCGGTAAGTTCATTTCCAGACATATAAGTCATCTTTCCATCAATCATTACATTGACACCGTTTTTACCTTTGAATATTATATTGTCATCTTTATCAAGACGTATACCTGGTGATTTTCTGATTACATCCAGTGCGTTGTCGCCTGTTGTATTCATTTGTTCTACATCGATCACTGTCCGGTCTGCCTTTTCCATAATCACTGCTTGTCTGGATAAGATAGCAACCTCCTGCAGCGTATTTACTTGTTGTTCTAAGAGAATCTGAGGCAATTGAACATTGTTCTGCGCTACTTTAAATGCTTTGCTCAGATTTTTATGATAACCTACAGCCGCGATCTTAATAATATACTGACCTGGCTGGACTCCTTCAAACTGATAATTTCCTTTCTCATTCGTTATTTGTAAACCCGCTTTTGATGAATCAGGCAGTTGTAAGAGAAGTATTGTGGCCATTTCAACAGGTTTATCACCTTTTTCCAGGATAGTTCCTTTGATTTTTACTTGCTGAGTGCGATCTGTTTGTTGTTTAATTATCTGAGCATTAGTTGTTTGTTTGGCTGTAAACAGGATCGAAAAGCAGATTATTAATTTGTAGAAGTGGTTCATGTCAATTGTATTAATGTTTATACCGCTAAGTTGAACGATCTCCTTCAAGACCTAAATAATATGATGCGAACCTGCCCAAATATTATCCCTAACCTGATATTTTCTGTTTTTCGGGTTGATATGGAGAAAACGGGTGTTCGGATAAAATTTTAAGCGTTTGGAATAAGAAAGTATGGAGAATAGATGCCTTTTGTTAGTTTTATAAGATGAAGAATAATAAGATTATTTCAATTCATTTGTTAGGTTGGGCGTTGTTGTTAATCTATACTCTTGTGGGGCAATTAATGACCAAAGAGAAAATTGACATCATGTATTTAGGCTATTCTATTTATGTAGTGCATCTGGTAGAGTTTTACATTTGCTATTTATGGGTTTTACCTAACTCCCTTAAAAAAGGCGGAGCTTTACGTCTCATTGTTGGATTGTGTTTGACAATGGCCGCCTTTATTGCTTTGAGATATCTCATCGAAGAAGTACTTTTTCCGAAATTTTTAGGCTTTAGAAATTATGGTATTGACACAACGGCTTTCTACTATATTATAGATAACCTATATTTTGGTACCTCCTATATTGTATTCGCGGTGGCTGTTTGGAGTGTAGAAAGAGCATTCTTTTCTGAAAGAGTAAATAAGCAACTTAAAGAAGAAGCTGTCAAAGCGGAACTTGCTTTTCTCAAATCGCAGATTAATCCTCATTTTTTATACAATACCTTAAATTATATCTACTCTCTCGCTATCCCTGTTTCTGATCAGCTGGCTTCGGCAGTATTGCGTTTATCAGATTTGATGCGATATACCCTGACGGAAAATGCAGATGGTAAAGTAAGCCTGGTAAAAGAGGTGGAATATTTGCAAAGCTATATTGAACTTTTTCGTATGCGGTTTGAACCTAATTTTTATGTGGAATTTGAGAGGATCGGAGTCAATGAACAGCAAAGAATAGCTTCCTTATTATTAATTCCATTTATAGAAAATGCATTTAAACATGGCGTATTGAATAAGCAGGAGCAGCCGGTTCATATCCTTTTGCAAGTGGTTGGAAAAGATTTAAAATTTGTCGTTAACAATACCATTAATAACCATCAAAAAGACAAGTCCAGTGGCATAGGACTCGTTAATATACAAAGAAGAATGGAACTGATTTATCCGGATAAATATCAATTGGACATTCATAGGGATGGAAATACTTTTCAAACAACTTTAATTATTAAATTATACTGATTAGTTTTTTTGATAACAATGACTATCTTAATTGCCGAAATTTAAACCAACCAAATGATCCGTTGTATTGCTGTAGATGATGAAGCCTATGCTTCAGAAATTCTTGCTTCTTTTATTCGTAAAATCCCTTTTCTGGAATTAGTTGGTACAACAACCAATGCTTTTGAGGCTTTATCCTGGGTACAGGAAGGAAAGGTGGACCTGGTGTTCCTGGATATTCAGATGCCCGAACTGACAGGGTTACAATTCATGAAAATCTGTGGTAATAAATGTAAAATAATTTTAACGACTGCTTATCCTGAATATGCTTTAGAAGGATTTGAAAATGACGTAGTTGATTACCTGCTGAAACCAATTGCTTTTGAACGCTTCTATAAAGCAGCTCAAAAGGCAGAAAACATGCTTGACCAGTCTATGTTGCCGGCGAAAGCCGAAGAGAGTAAGGCAGAAATTCCTGCTGGCGGTCCCGGTTATATGTTCATTAAAGGAGAAAGTAAAAACAAGTTTTTAAAAGTGAGCCATGAAGAGATTCTCTATGTAGAAGGATTAAAAAACTATATCTCTATTTATACACCAAATCAGCGCATCGTTACTTATCAATCTTTAAGAGATCTGGAAGCTGTTTTGCCACAACCTCCGTTTTACAGAGTACATAAATCTTATATTATCGCAATAGATAAGATCAGAATGATTGACGGCAATACTATTTATATTCAGGATCAGACTATTCCTGTAGGTGAAACTTATAAAGAGGAATTCTTTAAGATGATTAAGGAAGTAAAATAAAACTTATTCTATAATTTGGCTTTATGAAACGACAATTGTTAATACTGCTTTTTGTTTTAATAGGGATTCCATCTCTGACAAAGGCACAAGCTATTCAAAAGGGAACCTCTATTCAGGTTGGAGGAGAAGTAACATCGCCATTCCATCTCAATAATACTGAGCTGGGTACTTTCAAAAAGACCTTGGTGAATAGAAAAGATAAAGACGGAAATAATCACGTTTATTCTGGTGTTGTCCTATCTGATATTCTGCTAAAAGCTGGTGCATCCTTAGGGAAGGAGCTGAAAGGTCCGAATCTGAACAAATGTTTATTGGTTGAAGCTGCCGATGGCTATCAGGTAGTTTTTGGTTTAGCTGAATTAGATAAAGCGTTTACAGACAGAGTGATTATACTGTCAGATGAAATGGACGGAAAACCATTGCCGGCGGCTGATGGGCCATTTAGAATTATCGTTCAGGATGAAAAGAAACCTGCAAGATGTATCAAACAGGTGACTGGTTTGTTTGTTAAAAGCACAGTTAAATAATAAAATCGCAATCGGGTAATTAATTTATCTTGATGTAGAGTTAGAGGTTCAGCGTTATGGAAAAACCAGTTGATTTGCATCATCTGTTTAAATAACCAGAACCTCATCCGCCGAAGGCGGTTTAAACCAAACATCATGGCTGAATTAAACACCTCCTCCAGAAACAGAAAAGGTACTCCTAAAGTTGATCTGACCGCAATGGTAGATTTAGCCTTTTTACTTATTACCTTTTTTATGCTGACTACATCGCTCTCTAAACCAATTGCGATGGATATTGCTAAACCAGATCAAAGCGACCCGAATGCTACGCAGGATCTTGCGGCCTCCCGGACGATGACCATTTTACTAGGTAAGGATAATAAAGTAGCCTGGTATATGGGGGTAGCAGGAAAGAGCAGGCCAAATGTTGAAGGTTTCAGAGAAATCAGATATTCAATTTTAAATAATAAAACGAATGTTGCCTTCGCCAATGGTAATGATCCTAAAAAGACTTTGGTAGTCATTATTAAACCTACATCAGGTGCAACCTATAAAAACTTCGTAGATATTATGGATGAATTAGCTGTGACTAAAATCACCACTGCACCAGCTATTGACGATGATCATATTACCGATGCTGAGAAAGATTTTATGAAACAAAACAAAATTTTATAACTGTTGTCACGTTCTTGTTCTCTTGTTTGTCTTATTTGTAAGAAAAAAATATAAAAGATGATCATAGTAAAAAAGTATACCGTTTACTTATGTCAGGATGGAAAGACTTTCGTCCATTTGTCTCCCCATAAAAACGAAGACATTCAAAAACGAGTATTAGCTGTTGAATCGTTTCTTTCTTTTCAGAAAAAAAGAGATGAAAGTGGGTTGGAAGGAAAACCTCAGATAGAGGTTATGAAACTAGTAGGCGAAAGCTACAATTAGTTCAATAGGCTGAGGGCTATCCCTCAGCCTGTTTTTTTACTGTTCGGTACACAAAACAGCCGGAGCAGAAACCTTGTTTTTTCTGTATTTAACCAGGTTAATTAATAGCACACTTCCCAGAATGACAAATAAACCCAGAATCTGGATCCAGCTTACTGTATCAGTGGTAAAACACACGCTCAGCAGAATCGCAACAACAGGGTTGACATAAGCATAAGTACTGACCTGTGTAGCCGGACGGACTTTCAACAACCATATATAGGCACTAAAAGCGGCAATAGAACCAAATATAATCAAGTAAGTGATAGATAACCAGGCGTCTATGGAAATGTTGTTCCAGTGGAAACGGCTATACTCTGAACTAAGGACACTACCGGGAATAAATGCAATACCGGCAGCAAGCATTTGCCATGCTGTATTCACTGATACTGAACTTTCTGCATCTGAATGATATTTAGAATATAAAGACCCACCGGCCCAGGCAATCGGTCCAAGAACCAGCAAGGCCATACCGAGTATTTGATTGGTACTTTGAGGAGTATTGACAGCTTGAAGCACTTGTTCTGAAAACAATAATATAACCCCTATAAAGCCAATTATCAATCCCGCAACCGTTGATCTACTGCTCAGATTTTCTTTCCATTTGGGTTTGTCCAGGATCACAAACCAAATGGCTGCCGAGGCAACCATAATAGCAACCAGGCCACTTGGAATAAATTGTTCTACCCAGATTACAGTTCCATTGGCAACACCAAGCATCAAAAGCCCGCTTACAATTGCATACTTCATATTTTTCCAATCTAATATTTTCTCTCCTTTAAATTTACACCAGGTCATCAGGAGCGTACCTGCAATGATAAAGCGGAAAGTACCCAGAAAGAATGGCGGAAAACCTGCGAGGGCTTTTTGAATGAAAAAATAAGTGGAGCCCCATACAATATATACGGTAGCAAAAGCCAGATAGACGAGAAGTGGAGAAGCAGTTTTATTGGTCATGACGTTAATTATTTTTCAGGAATTACTAATTGTTGCTGTTCTTTTACAGTTTCTAGAACGATGGTAGTCCGGATCGATATAATTGTGGTGATTTTGCTGAAAGAAGTACGCATTAATTCCATTAATGAAGCAGAATCAGCTGTTCTGACTTTAACAAGATAACAGTCTTCTCCTGCTATAATATGAACTTCCTGCACTTCCTTAATCTTGGCGAGCTCAATAGCCGTGGTTGTGCAGCCCAAACTGTGTGAAGCCTTCATAGAGATAAATGCCAGTAACTTTAAATCTATAGCTGCAGGGTTAATTCTAGTCGTATATTGAAGGATTACGTTTTTCTGCTCTAGTTTTTTTACTCGTTCCAACACAGCAGAAGGGGCCATTTCCAATTCTTTTGCCATATGGACATTGGAGATCCTTGAATTTTCCTGCATTAATCTTAAAATCGCAAGATCAATATGATCTAAGTTGATGTTATTTTCGACTATCATTCTGTAAATGTATGTATATTCAGAATTATATTCGAATTATATTTGTTATTATTATATTATATTCAAAATAAAAGCTTAGTTTCATTTTGTTTATCATCAGGCTATTTTTTACCTTAAGTCAATGCACTATTAATTTTTAATCTTCAATTGAGGAGCTCATTAAACCAGAAGATTATATGCAGCGTATCAGTTTTCTAAAAGCACTCCCTATTTTACCTTTAATAAGTCCGGTAAAACAACTGGAAGAACTGTTAAAACTTTTACCAGATACTTACCGTGAAGATGTAACGATGCCGGTATATTTTGTTGGGCATGGTGATCCGAATCATACTTTCAAAGACAATCCATTTACTCGAAGCCTGAAAAAAGCGGGAGATTCTTTAGCAGTCAGACCATCAGCCTATAGTGATATAATTACTAAATTATCAGTTGATATTGTCACGTATAGTACGATCAGGAACTGATTGCTGACTACCTGTACCATGTGGGCATAGGAAATAGTTAGAGAATAGTTTCCTTTAGTCACCTGTTTGAAATTAAAAGAACCATCCTGCAGACTGATTAGTGTGTGGCTTTTTGCTCTGTCATTCAGATTTTTCAATATTACAGTTGCGCCATCAATAGGAGAATAAGTATCATGATCTTTAATTGAACCCTGAATTATTCCGCTTGAGTTTTTGCTTTTAGTCTTCACTAACTGATCTGCTGAAGTCTGTGAAAAGGTCGATTTGATAAAACAAAAATACAATACAATTAGAATAAATAATTTAATCATGAGCGGTACTGTTCTTGTAATTGCATTTAAATGCTTATTTGTTTCTTGTCTTTAAATCGATTGAGTTAATAAATTAAATTTTGTTCCTGAAATGATGTGTTTTTAGATGGCTCTATACCTGAGGAGTCAAATCGGGACTATGAAATTGTATTTATACTATCTTGATGATTTGATAATGCTGTGTTAATTCTATTTGGTTGTGTTTGAGGTAGTTTTGAAATGATATATTTTCTTAACCTATAGAAAAACACAGTTAAATTATGATTCAAGAAATCTTTACAAAAACAAAATGGCTGGCGATGATAGCCCTTCTATTATTTAGTGGGGCTTGTAGAAAGGTAAATGATCTTTCAAAAGATGAGACGATTTCTGCTTCTAAATCCATTGCTGTTAATTCCGATGGAAGCTCTTCTAATTCTATTAAGGTGTTGACACACAATTTGTTTCTTTTGCCTGATATAGCCGTTTCATCTACGACACAATGGGCTCAGGCAGCACGTGGAGCAGTAATAGGATCTGCTGATTACCTGAAAAAATATGATGTGTTATTATTGGAAGAGTGTTTTGATAATACTGCCAGCAAGGCACTGAAAGACAATCTGGTAACAAATTTCCCTTATCAAACACCTGTATTAGGCGGGTCTAAAGCAGGGTGGGACAAAACAAGCGGTGACTGGCGCGAATTATTGCAGGGTGGAGCAACAAATGGGGGGGTGATGATTGCTAGTAAATACCCGATAGAGCAAATGATGCAGCATGTTTATCCAAAAGGCTGTGATGCCGATGCATTTTCACTCAAAGGATTCGTTTATGTGCGTATCTTGAAAGATGGGAAACGAATTCATTTGATGGCCAGTCATACTCAGTCAACTCAGTCATCTTGTGGTGGCAATGAGGTCAATATACGTAAAAGCCAGTTTGAAACTATGTGGAATTATATAGATAGTTTGCATGTCCCAAAAGATGAAATGGTCATTTTTGGAGGTGATTTTAATGTAATTAAAGGTACAACTGAGTATAGTGCGATGTTGAAGTATCTGAATGTCGATGAGCCGCATTACGCAGGGGTTCCTTATACATGGGATACAAAAACTAATGTGATGGCTTCCTATCATTATCCTTATCCTACAAATAACAGGGAGTATCTGGACTATGTTTTAGTATCAAAAGATCATCTTGTACCACCTAAATGGCAAAACCTGGCAATTGATCCGGTAAGCTCCTCGCTAATGAGTTATACAAATTTATTGGGTGAGGTGAGTTACTGGACAGAATATTCTGATCATTATCCAGTTGCAGCCTTTATTAACGCTGATGCGACTATACCAACCAGTAGCATGAAATATAGGAAGTATGACCATGTATCATTTCAATCTGTGAAAACTGGGAAGTATATTAATTATAACCTGTCAAAACCTAATGACTGGTTGACGGTAAATGGAATTACTGCGAAAGAATTATCAACACAATTTAACCTGGTGAATACAGACCGGCCCGCTCAGTACAATGAAATTGTGAATGGAAAAATCCGAGTTGAACTTAGTGAAAGATTAAATAATTTCTGGTATTGGGGAATTCTAAATGGAGGAGATTATTACTACTATCCAAAAATGGGCACATCTTTAAAATCATTAGAACTCGAAATCGTAAAAAAGGAAAATGGTAATTCTGCTAAGCTGGAGGATGGAGATATTATTGTATTCAAAGATTATAATACCTATAATTTTAATAAACGATATTATTTGCAGGTAAACAAGGTGAATGGTGTAGATAAAATTTACCTGAATGGTACATCAAAGGGGGATAGTGAGAAATTTGTAGTAAAATTAAACACAGAACCTGCATTGAATTGGTCAACCCAATTGATTTACTAATTTTTAATCCCGTTCCTTACCACGACCTTTTCCGTTCCCATGGCCATTATTATCTTTCCACTTTCCATTTCCACGGTCGTCGTTTTTCCATTTTCCGTGTCTATTTTCTTTTGAGTAGTATTTTTTTGCTTGTCCGGGAGGCATTCCGTGAGGATGTCCCTTAACTACATAATATCTTGGGTCATCACTGTATTTGATTACTTTCTGGGTTCTTACTTTTTTGTATTTTGCATAGCGTACTCTGTCACTATCAAAATTCCGATAAGGATCGTTTGAATTTACGACAACTTTATAACCGTTATATAAGTCATAACCACTGTATCTAGAAGGCAGCGACGAGGCAAAAATCCATCTGTTACCTTCACGGTACGAAAATTGTTTTTTAGGTACATTGTAGTAACTCTCAATATCGGGAAGATAATAATTATCCACATGGTCATAGCCAACGGGCCCCCATAGGGGCTGAGATCCTATATTTATATTTACGCTAATCTGTGCTGCTGCATAATACGGCACAAAGCCGATAGCGGTGAGCAGGCTAACTACGAATAACTTTTTCATTTTCCAATCTTTTTAATCTATTTTGTGGAAATCACAGGTTAGCGTTTATTCTAATCGAAAAATAATGCCACATTATTATGGTTTAAGAAACAATGATTTAATTTTATTGTATGATAATTTATGATAATTATCAATATATAAATTACACTTTGGCAATTCTTCTATAGTGTGAGAAGTCAGCACACCTACAACGTGCATACCTGCATTTATCGCAGCCGTAATGCCAGAAAAGGAATCTTCAAAAACCAGGCATTCTTCAGGTTTAACTCCAAGATTAAGCGCAGAGGTAAGGTAAACTTCAGGATCAGGTTTATGGTTTTTTACGTCCTCACTAGCTAAAATTGAACCTAACTTTTTACGGATAGGCACCTCGTTCAAAATCAAATCAAGATTAGCATAAGGTGCGGATGTTGCTACACCTAGTTTTACACCATTGTTTTCTAAATCAGTAATGAACTCCATGATGCCCCCGATAGGTTCAATGTGCGGAGCATATATCTTGCGGAAAAGACTTTCCTTCTCATTTTCCATTTCTAGTAACTCAGCTCCGGAAACTGGTCTTTTTAAAAAATGAGAAAGGATATAACTATTGCTTTTTCCAAACATGTGTGCAGCAAAATCTTCGTCTGTAGGTGTTAGGTTACGAGCGGAGAAAAACTCACGAAAAGCC
Source organism: Pedobacter sp. PAMC26386 (assembly GCA_014302835.1). Classification (GTDB taxonomy): domain Bacteria; phylum Bacteroidota; class Bacteroidia; order Sphingobacteriales; family Sphingobacteriaceae; genus Pedobacter. Next base: position 2,039,371 of record CP060294.1, on the reverse strand, counting down.
AGAGAATGATACGGGTTAGTATGACAAATAACCCCGTCCATATCAAAAATGACTGCAACTTCTTTATTCATGACGCAAAGTTATTTTTAATTTCCATTTACTGTGATATTTTGCTCATTCCTTCGAATAATTGAGTGAATTTAAAATTAACTTTAATCACAGCGCAGGCGAACAGGCTATGAATACATTGGACCAGCAGGAGCAGTTTCTATCTGTAATTGAGCAGAACAAGGGAATCATCTACAAGATTGCTAACTCCTTTAATAAAGATGAGGATGATAGAAAGGATCTTGTACAGGAAATTACCTTGCAATTGTGGCGTGCCTATCCAGGGTATAATCAGCAAAGTAAACTGACTACCTGGATGTACCGGGTCGCTTTAAATGTTGCTATTACTTTTTACAGAAAGGATAAAAAAAAGAAAGAGCTGATCACACCTATATCCGGAGCTATGATTGAGTTTATTGGTGAAGAAGTACCAATAGATAATCAAAGCGAGTTACGCTTACTTCAGCAATTTATTAACGAATTAAAAGAATTGGACAGAGCGTTAATGCTGCTTTATCTCGAAGAAAAGAGTCAGCGGGAGATGTCCGAAATATTAGGGCTTTCCGAAACTAATATCGGAACCAAGATCAATAGGATTAAAGAGAAATTAAAACAAAGATTTTCAAAGGTTAAATATTAAAAAAATGGAAGAGCAGGAGATTAAACAATTGTGGCAGAGCTACGATAGAAAATTGGAAAAATCATTAGCACTGAATTATAAAATAATCAGGGATATGTTGGTTGACAAGGCTGCGGCTAAAATTGGCGCCTTTCAGAGAAGCCAGGTATTTGGTGTAGTGGGTGGGATACTCTGGATAATTTTTCTGGGGTTTCTAATCAGCCAGGGCTTAAATAATAGCTATTTTGTGATTTCCGTTGGACTGATTATGCTGTTCAATATTTTTGCAGTGGCAGCCTATATCAGACATTTGGCTTTGCTGGATCAAATCAATGTTGCCGATAGCGTTACGCAATCACAGCAAAAATTGGCAATGATACAGACTTCATTAAATAATGTTGGCAGAATATTAATTCTGCAAACACCGTTTTATTGTACTTTTTATTATTCTGATGAACTAGTGGCCCATGGCGGCTCCTTGTTTTGGCTGATCCAGCTTGTTGTGGTCACTTTTTTCGTCTTGATATCGATTTATTTATACAGAAGTTTAACATTGAAAAATATACACAAAAAATGGGTGAGAAAGATGATGGAAAGTTTCGGAGGAAAAGCCTTAATGAAAGCAATGGAATTTCTGGAAGAGATAGAAGAATATAAAATGGAAAAGGCTAGCTAGCCTTTTCCATTTTATAAACCTTAGAAGGTGCAGGCAATTTTACCATATACATAACGACCAGTAAATCCAAACTGACTAACTGCTCTCGGATATAAAAACCTGCCGTTCGAGGTGTTATCAAGACTACCTGAATAGTTTTCTGTAGGAACACCACTTAGATTGTTCTCATTGTTTCTCGAATTGATATACAACTTATCAGGATAGATATCAAAAATGTTATTAGCACCAATTGTTAAGGTCAGTGTCTTGTTCGCTGCATAACTTACAGAGAAATCAGTGATCCATTTTGGCGTAAATGTCTGATCAAGCTGAAGAGGTAAATTATTGGCTGCGATGGTCGGGTCTATGGCATTCAGATAAGTTACTTCTCCAAAACGAACGGTTCTGGCAACAAAACTTAGTTTATCAACAGTGTAATTAGCAGTGATATTCAGTTTGTTTTTTGGAACTGAACTTTCATAACGTGAACGTTCCAGACGATCAAATAACTTAGCCTTTAAGGTTGCATCACTTTCTATTTTTGCAGAACCGTTAATGCTTCTGACAATCGTTTTATTTAAGTTTCCTGCTACACTTAATAATAAACTGCTTTTAGTACCCAAATAGAATCTGTTAGTTAAAACTACATCTAAACCTGCAGTATTTGTGGTAATTGCATTAGTGAAAAATTGCACGCTATTTACCTGCGCGTTTGGATCGACCGTGTTTAAGATCTGGTTAACTACACCCGTTGGAATTAATGCACCAGTACTGGTTCTTTCTCTTGCATACTGACTTGAGAAAACTATACGGTCTTTAATATCAATGTTATAGGCGTCAATAGTGAAGGTAAATGTTTTGGCAATTTTGCCGGCGAGACCTAAGCTTCCTGATCTGGAAATTTCAGGTTTTAATGAACCTACGCCAAATTGAGAAACAATTGCATTGTCATTGTTTACTGTTAATACTTGCGTTGGGTTGCCCGCTACAAATTGGGTACTCTCATTATTGAAATATCGCTGATGTAAAGATGGAGCCCTAAAACCTGTTGCATAAGCACCACGTAAAGAAACATCACCAAATAATTTTACTTTACCAGTAAATTTATAAGAGAAATTGGAACCGAAGTCGCTATAGTTTTCATAGCGGCCGGCGGCTTCTAATAAGACCCTTGGGCCAAATTCAGTTTCGAAATCTGCATAAGCACTAACGTTATTTCTTGATTTATCTAAGGCATTACTTGGTTTAAAACCGGGAAAAACCTGCGCGCCGGCAGCAGTGAATGAAGTTCCTACCGTTCTTCCCGGAATCCCAGCAGAAGGCTGACCAAACGAATAAGATAGTTCATCACCTGCTCTGATTTGATAATTATCAATTCTGAATTCCCCACCAAAAGCCGTATTTAAGGAAGTTATAAATCCACCGTTAAATTCATATTTTTTGTTTAAATCCAGGTTGCTCGTGTTTTGTCTGAACAATAATTCTCCCGCATAAAATGATGTAGGGCTGGTACCGAGAGGGAGGGAAGCATTGACCGTATTATTGATATTGAATTTAATATTATTTTCTCCACTAGTGTTACTGATGTCATAATCCCAGGTTCCGATTTTACCTTTTGAACCTATGGAGAAAGAAAGGTCATTGATTTTTGTGTCAATAAAAGGAAGAAATCCATTTGGAAACAGGGTTAAATCTATCTGTGTAGTTTGAGTTGGCAAACGGAAGAACCCGGCAGCGCTACCGGTTTTATGTGTATAACCAGCTGCAAAATATAAATTGGATTTCTGCGTGAAATTATATTGTCCGTTTAAAAAGAAACCGCCATTTTTTGAATCAGAATTACCAACACGCATATTGTTTCTATCTAATCCATTAGCTCTGGCTTTAGCGTCATCAGCGGCTTTTAAATTTGCGTATCTTGCCTCAAATGCAGCTTCAGTTTCTGTAGCTCCTTTAGTAGGTGCTGCGGAATATAAAAGCGGACGTGTATCTAAACCACCGCGATTGGTATAGTCCCGTTTGATATACTGACCGGCAAAATTAATAAAACCTTTATCATTTTTAAATGCCCATCCCTTACTGAAATCGGCCTGAAAAGTTCTACCATCGCTAAAATCGCGACCTAGTGCTTTAGAGTCAGACTGACCGAAGGACGTAGAAAAACTATACGGAGTTATCTTTTTCAGGACAATGTTTATGACTCCTGCAATTGCATCAGAACCATACTGAGCAGCGGCTCCATCACGCAGAACCTCAATACGTTCAATTGCAGAAACAGGAATTGAATTTAAATCTGTACCTACAGAGCCACGTCCGAAAGTACCGTTGATATTGACAAGGGCTGTGGTATGCCTGCGTTTTCCGTTAACTAATACCAGAACCTGGTCAGGGCCTAAACCACGTAACGAAGCAGGATCTATATGGTCAGTGCCGTCTGCAACGGTCTGGCGATTCGAGTTAAATGAAGGAGCGACATAGTTTAGAATCTGTGTTAAATCTACCTGTGCAAAAGTTTTAACATCTTTACTGGTAATCAGATCAACTGGGACTACGCTTTCAATATTTGTTCTCGGAACTGAAGACCTGGAACCAATTACGACCACATTCTGCAATAAGGTTTTAGTGTCGAGTAAAGCAAAGTCGAGTGTTTTTTGACTACTGTCCATTTGAATGGCCATTTCAGTGGTCTGGTAGCCTGTAAACGATACACGGAGATTGTAAGAGCCCGTTTTTGGGAATTTGATCGCATATTTTCCATTAGAATCTGTAGAGGTTCCTAGTTTAAGTCCGACTACCTGAAGTGTGGCTCCTGGAATTGCCAGTCCGGCAGAGTCAGTGACTTTCCCTTTTAATACCTGGGCAAATAACTGGCTCGAAAGCATCGTAAAAAAGACAATAAATACGATTTTTTGTAAGGTTTTTATCATAGTTAAGTTTGTTTAGACTGTAATCTAACTAAAATATTACAATAAATTTATTGTTACGAATGGTATTATGTGATTTTGTCTTATTATTTTATGTTTTTTTGTTTACTAGTGTTGATTTTGGAAGGAAACACCGCGTATTTCTTTCATTCCTTTGTTATAATGCTTTTTCATCATTTTATTGAGGTGGCTACTGTCTGTAAATCCAAGTTCCCAGGCAATTTCTTTCATGGAAGTATTTGTATATTTTGCACGGGATTCGGCTATTTTAAGTTTTGATCTTAAAATATAATCTTTAAAGCCTTCCGCTGCATTTCTTGTAAAGTACTCACTAAAATAAGTTTCTGAGATGTTAAACTTATTCGAAAGGTAAGGCACGGCTATTTTATCTGAATTCAGCATATTGAAACTAATAAAGTTCAATAGGTCTGCAAATTTGTTGTCCGTAAAAATCCGGCCGGCTATTTCTCTTTTTTGAATATTGCGCGAAAGAATTCCTAGTATAGAAACAAGTGTGGTCTGTATAATAAATGTAGAGGAGATATCTTTTGTCTCATATTCATAGAGCAGGACATCAAGCAAGTGTTTGATTTGTCGTTTTTCTAATAGGTCTTGTACAATTTCGCCCGGATGATGATGGTGGTTAGCCAGGATAAAATTTAGCTTGCTAAACCATGAACTATAATCAATGCCATCGTTCGAAGAACTAGTGAAGTAATTTCCGGTAAAGCGGATAAATAGAAATTTAGTCTTTTTCCTGATGATATATTTATAACAGTTTGCAGCCGGCAGCAGGTGGATCTCATTTTCCCGAAAATCATGTGGGATATGCGCTACACTTTGTATTCCTGTCCCCTCCAAAATATAAACCAGCTCAAAAAAGTTATTAGTTCTGTTTCTTTCCTGCCATTCATCGTATTCGACTATTTCAATGGCAAATGCATCATGTGAAAAATTCATGATACAATATTAAAGCATCTGGTCGTATATAATTGTGCTATCCAATAATATTACTGTTTATTCAAATTTATATACCGATTATTTCGCTTGTTCTTTCTCAGCTTTGTCCTGTTATCAAATGATGGAAAGAAACAATTGAAAATGCTTTTAATCAAAGAAAATTATGAATTACATTGAAATATCTAAAGAAGCTATAGGCTATTTATACAAATCTCATGCGAGCCTGAGAAAATCAGAAGTGGATGTGAAATTAATCGCCCTGGCAGAATTGCGGGTTTCTCAATTAAATGGTTGCGCTTATTGTTGTGGTTTTCATGCTAATGAACTTCGGGATTTCGGCATCGGTCAGATGATCATTGATCAGCTGCCGGGTTGGAAACTTTCTTCCGCGTTTACAACACAGCAAAAACTTGTTTTGCAATGGGCAGAAGCAATAACACTGATGCAGAGCGATCTTGGAGCAGACAGAAAGCAGATGGAAGTAGTTTTTTCAACCAAAGATCTAGTTGACCTCACGGCCAGTATCTCATTAATGAATGCGTTGAATCGTCTCCGGATTACACTGGGAGACAAAGATTAAGCAATTATTTAATTAGCAAAACAATGAAAGCAGTACAATTAACAAATTACAATGTATAGCCACATTATGAGTAACCTTTAAACTTGTATATATCCACACTAAGATGGTAATATTGCGGGTGTCCGTTCCTATCCTGAGATGGGATTGGCTTGGGGTTGGGATGGGGTTGGCTTGGGGTTGGCTTGGGGTTGGCTTGGGTCGAAGCATCCCAACCCCATCCCAACCCCGCTGCAATTCCTTATCAGTATGCAAGTGTCCTATACTACGATAAGTTTTCATATTGTCCGTATCTGAATGGAAATTTGTTTTTAAGGGGATGTTTCACTATTCATGAATCGTTGAAATGTTTCGATGAACCTTCCTACATGAATACCATCCATTAAGGCATGATGTACATGTATAGAGACATTCATTTTCTTTTTTCCTTTTTTCTCTTTTAATTTTCCAAAGGAGATCTTTGGCGAACTGTCATTCAGGGAAAAAGATCTTGCATGTGACAAAGCCGTGAAATCTATCCACGGAAGGGCAGAATAGTGAATTACATTTTCTAAGGATGCTTCTGGAAAAAGATACTTACCTTTTGAAATACGACCTATTTCCTGTTTTGCAGATTCATAAAACTGATTGTCGTCTTCATGATACTCCATATTGGAGAAGCCAAAAGTTTCATCTGGACGGTTAATTGTTGCAGATGCATTGACCTGATCAAATACGATTACCTTTTCGCCCTGTATCCTGTATTTGAATTCCTCAATAGTATTTGCGGCTTTAAGTGACTGATATAAATAGTATAAGAAAAAGGATTTTCCAGATTGTTTCGCAGCTTGATAGGCCATGGTACAGTCTATCTTTACCGTTACTCCAAAAAATGGTTCTTCAAATTTTCTAAAAAAATGGAAATGATCTTTTCTTTTCCATTGGTCTATGTTTAATTCTTTTGGCATCTTGCGCTAATTGGTTTCTCTGTTCTCTTGTCTGACTGGGTATTTTTATCGATTTTGCAATAGCTGGATAACCTCAGTTATCGTTTTTAAAGCTAAAAAGCGTGGGTGTTCTAAAGAATCGGTTAGTTCTTCATGTGCCCATGTGGTATGATAGGGGATATGGGCGGCATAGCCGCCAATTTCTAGTACTGGAAGAATGTCAGATTTAACTGAATTACCCAGCATTATAAAATTCTCGGGGAGACAATCCAGATGTTTGATTAGTTTTTGGTAGTCACCCGTTTGCTTATCACTCATAATTTCGATATGATGGAAATAACCTTGTAATCCAGATTTTTTAAGTTTTCTTTCCTGATCCAGCAGATCTCCCTTTGTAACTATGACTAGCCTGTAATCCTTTTGAAGTGATTTTAATACCTCTTCAACACCATTAAGTAATTCTATAGGTTGTCGTAAAAGCGTATGACCTAGTCCGATAACCTGATCTATCATTTCCATACTGGCCTTACCATGAGTTATGCGGCTTAATGTTTCTATCATGCAAAGCATAAATCCTTTGATGCCATACCCGTAGAGTGAAAGGTTTTTCATCTCGGTTTTGTATAATTCTTTGGAGACTTCCTGAATTGGCATATAGCCTTCCAGTAAACGACAAAACATAAGCTCTGTTTCCTGAAAATAGGGTTCATTAACCCAAAGCGTATCGTCTGCATCGAAAGCGATTACCTGAATTTGATTTTTGATCATTACTTTTGTGTTGAATTGGCCCAAAGATAAACCACTAAAATATTGTAAAAAGGACATTTGTCCCAAATCGTTTCTATGTTACGAACCAATACGGATCTATTAGCTTTCATAGAGCAGCTTTATGCTAAGCAGGTACGAAAAGAAGATATTATTCTGAGGTCTTTTAGCGAAGGCGGACGTGTACTGGAACAAGGAACAAAAATTGATAAAGTATTCGTCATCAAGGAAGGAATAACGAAATGCTATCTGACCGAAGAAAATGATAAGAACTATATTTTTGAGTTTTTGGGAAAGGGGGAAATTATCGGGGAGATTGAAGCCCTTAAAAACAGAGAAAGTCTTTGTACAGTAGAAGCGATCAGCGAAGTTAGTGTCTATTGTATGTCTGCCGTTTTTTTTCTGTCTTTAGTAGACAAAAATCTGGAAATCAATAAAATATTACTGCACGCTTTATCAGATCGCATTTTGAATACAAGCAGCAGAGCTTCTTTTCAACAATTGTATTCACTGGAATATGGTTTGTCTAAATTACTGGATCTTCAGAAAAAAGAACAAATCAGCCTGACAAGAGATGATATGGCTGCTTACCTGGGTATTACGATCAGAAGCTTAAACAGAGCATTAAAACAATTGAAGAAAGCATAAGAACATTGGTTTTAGGAACGGGGTTAACTCATAACGGCTGATGATTAATTAGATGGCAAATCAACTTTTATCAATTCAATATCATGTTTAAATAATGGTATCTTATCACTTAATTCGAAGGCCTTACTGAATGATAATATTGCTTTATCTCCAGTGTTTTTAAAGTGCTTTTTAAGATGGATTAAAACGCGGTCCCCTTTTTCAATCCTATCTTTTTTTTGTGGTGATCCGGATATCTTTTCCAGTGTAACTACTGTCTTGTCCAATATAGGTTTTTGTAATGGAGTGATCTTTTCTGATTTACCCGGTTTTCGTGACAGATTAGTTTCTTCAGTAAGATTGAAATCAAGTTTGTTCTGATGAACCTGAATTGGAAAATCAGAATGATTTACTATAAATATTTCGGCATTTAAAGTGTCATTTACACAGTAACTGTTTAACCTGAGATTGACCCCAGAAACGGCAATTTCCTGGTCGCTGACAAATACAAAAGGGGGCTGTTTAATCTGTTTTAAAGTGGTGAAATATGTTTTCTGTTTTTGCATAAAATCAGATTTGGTATTAAAAGAATAACTGGTGGCGGGGATTTTATGTTTTTTTAGATAATTCTGATAATCCTCAGGAGTCAGCTTTGCATTTATACTTTGATACAATATTTCTGGATGCTGTTTTGAACTGTAGGTCATTAAAATGGTATAACTGGATTTAAGATACCCATTTTTGCCGGTGAGCTGATGGACTTTCAGGTCGTTTAAGGGATGAAATTTTAAAGTTAACTCCTTACTTTTTCCTGATCCCAGTAGATTTCCCGGCTCCAGTATAATTGAATCAATATTTCCGGTCTCTGGTAATGATCTTAATCCTTCCGGAGTTGATATTTCAATATCACGAATAACAACTACGCTGTTACCCTTATTGCTGAGTTTCAGATCAGTTTGTAACTCTTGTGTTTTGAGATGGGCAGTCAGGTTTAATTCTGCTGAAATTAGCTCTGATGGTAAAGCTGTTGCTATGTAATTCAGATCACCTTTGGGTTTTGTGGTTTCAGTATGATTTTTGCAAGAAAAAAGAGCGGTCAGCAAAATTAATAGCAAGGATGTTTTCATAATTGATATCGGAGATGAAAAGTTGAAGAAGCATACTGATGCATGCTTCTTCAACGTGTAATTTATTTTAGACTGTAAATGGATGAAAATCAGTAAACCGTTAATGGTGTATGTTAATTTATAAACCTGTTACAGACCAGATAGAATAAGCATGTGGGGGGGCTTGTATCAATACCCGGCCATCTGCTGCTACAGTTTGTATCCAGTTGGATACTCCGGTATATTCTTTTATTTTTTGATTAGCCCAGTTAGAAGTAACCCACTGCTGCTGCCAGTTATCTGTACCATTAAAGTATACGATTAAACCAGGAATCGAGCCAAATCCGTTTCTCTTGTCGATATACTGGTCTGTCGCTGAGTATAAATTTGTAGTAGTACCACCAGCCAGGTTTTTGTGAATCCAGATCAGGTTGTTCATCCTGTTTTTATCCAGAAGATTTTCATAATCTTTATAAAATACACAAGGATATCCTTCGTGCGTCATGATGTAAGCATAAGAAGAATACTTGTTATAAGTAATATCTGTATCATGGTTACTTACAAAAGTTACTGCTTTAGCAGCATTTCTTTTCAATAACATATCATCATTCAGGTGTGTCAGATCATTGTTGTCAAAAGCACTATGCATCGCATAAAAACAAGCAAAGTCAAAAGCCGAAGAGGTTTGTTCAGTTGCATCTACCCAATTCTGCAAATTTGCAGCATTTCCATCCCACTCTTCGCCAACGGCAAAAACTGAAGCAGGACCACCAACACTATTAACGAAGTTTTTAACTACCCAAGCACCATATCCTTTCACATAATCAAAACGAAAGCCATCAAAATGAATGTTGTTTTTATAGAATTTTGACATGCTGTATGAAGCATTATATATCCAATTTGATACATTTGCTTTTTTGTGGCAGAGATCAGGAAAACCTGCAAATGCACCTTCGTCGGCAGTTTCTATATCATTTGGATGAAAATCACTGGAAGAACGGTTGAATTTGCCCGAAAGCGGGGTGAATTTGGTATACGTATTGGTACTAGTATAAGGATTAGCTTCTAAAGTTCCTCCACTACAATGATTCAATACGATATCTGCATATACTTTCATATTATTGCTATGGGCAGTATTGATCAACTGGCTCAAGCTGGTTGAATCACCAAATCGGGTGGGGATTGTACCCATCTGGTTATAAGTTCCGAAATCAAAATAATCGTATGGGTCATAGCCCATACTGGTACCTCCGCCTTGTGCTTTAGTTGCCGGAGGAAGCCAGATTGCTGCAATACCTGCTGCTTTCCATGCTGGTATTTTACCATTGATGACATTCCACCAGGAACCCTGAGGAACATCCCAATAAAAGGCCTGCATCATTACATCACTTCCAGTGCCTGTAGCGGCATCAACTACAGTTTGTTTTCGAAGGTCAGGAGGTAAGAGGCCAGTTTCTCCAGATTTTTTGCAGGAAGAAATGGTGAGGAAAAATCCCATGAAGAGGGCAGCCTTTAAGAATAGGTAAGATGATTTTTTGTTCATACTATTTGGTTTTTTATTTGGTTTAGTCTTTTGTTAACAGTACAGTTTTTGATTGGCTGTTAGATAACGGGAACGTTCCCGTTATCGATCGTTTCTTTATTTAGTTTCTGTTTTTTTAGTCAATAGGGTGTTAGTTGTTTTTGTATAATTACAGTTATACGTTTTCGGTCTGAAGCAAATTTGTGGCCTTGCCCTCCAGATAGTCTAGCTTAGCAAATTAAAAATACTACTATTTATCTAATTATTAATCCAATTTAAATATTAATCTATTCTGATAAATTTGAAATGACTAAGCTACAGCGCTGAACAGCGCTGAACATCGCAATTGAACTGCGCAAGAAACGGGTTTTGCTGTTGAATTTCAAGGACTAATTTGTGGTTATTAATTTATAATCATATGCATAGAATCAGCGAACCTGAAATTTTATATTTTGGAACCCCGGTTGTATTAATTAGTACTTGTAATGAAGATAACTCTTATAACCTTGCACCTATTTCATCTGTTTTCTGGTTGGGGTGGAGAGCTGTAATTGGGATAGCCGGATCTTCACAAACGACCAAAAATCTGCTACGGACCGGGCAATGTGTACTTAATTTACCTTCCGTAAATGAAGTTGCTGCGGTTAACCGTCTTGCCCGTACCACCGGGACCGATCCTGTTCCGAAAGGTAAACTGAGTAAAGGCTACAGGTTTGAAGCAGATAAATTTGATATTGCCGGCTTAACTCCGATAGAATCGGCTCTTGTGTTGCCCCCAAGAGTTAAAGAATGCCCGGTTCAAATGGAAACCACGGTTGCGGCTGTTCATAGCCTGAATGCAGAGGATCCGCTTAGAAAGAATAATATTTATACTGTTGAACTATTAATTAAGCGGGTATATCTTGATGATCGTATTCTTATGGATGGGAATGTCAATCGTGTGGACCCTGATAAATGGAAACCTCTGATCATGAGTTTTCAGCAATTCTACGGATTGGGAGCACGTGTTCATGAATCTACATTGTCGAAAATTGAGGAGACTGAGTATCATAGCATTGATATGGACAATGCTAGATTATAGGTTTTACTATGGATTTATCCGAGCGAAAAGAAAATAATTATATCTTTATTCGTGAAGAATTGTTATCCAAAATCAGAATTGTTATTCTGGATTTTGAGATATACAATAATAGTCAGGCTTTTATTGGAAACAAGGGTTGACTTTAAACCCAATTGAAATTTAAAGGAAAAATGAGGTCTTATGAGGATTGCCTTTTAGATAGAACAATTGCATTAATTCAAACTGAAATTGATTTATAGTTATTAAATCTCTAAACTTATAATATGACTGCAACTGATATATTTGAAGCTTCGCGAAAGGGGAATATTCCTCTGTTAGAGGAAATATTATTAGCGAAACCCGATTTAACAGCATTTAATAAGTACGGTTTCACCGCTTTGCATTGTGCAGCAGCGGGATGTGATCTTGTTGCTGATGATGTAATTTTGAAGGTGATGAAGCTTTTAATTGATGCGGGCAGTCCTTTGGAAATCCCTTCACATGATGGAAGAACTCCCTTATATCTTGCGGCAGAGTTTTCACGCACTGTTAAACCAGTTCAATTCCTTATTGATGCTGGGGCGAATCCTGATGTATATGGCCCCACTGGTAATCATGTGGTGAAAAACGCATGGGTACTTGAGGTTAAACAGCTGTTAGCTAAATTGAGCGGTATAGCAATTCCTGTAGAACCGGAGCCGGCCCCCCCTGCGATTAAGATGAATACCATGGCCTGGAAAAAAGCGAAGCTATCACTTGATGTAGTATTTAATGGTTTGGTAAATAATGGATTAATTGTTCTTCAGGATGCTGGAACAACGCAATCGGATGGTTTTGGTGACTGCGCTGAGCTGTTTTCTCAACATAAAGACCAGAGTTCGGTTGTTGGATTTTGTTTTTATACCCGTCAAGATTTGAACCGTGCAAAAAAAACGAGTGAATTGCCACTAGCAATCTGGGGTGCCCCTAATGGTAAGATAAAAGATACAGAAAATGTAGGAAACATTGTTGCTGACGCTTTCCGTAAAGCAGGGATTAATGTGGGGTGGAATGGGAGCGGTTCTATGCGGCCGTCCTTATATTTACACAGCTTTTCTGAATAAAGAGCTGAATTCAATTTTTCTTCTTTCATTTCATGTATGGTGTCTTTTGTCTTCTCCGAAGACTTTTTTGAATACGTGGTCATAATTTTGAAATTTATCTTAACATTTAACAATTGTTTTTTCTGCTGAATTATGTAAGATAAGAGCTTGTAATACAGGTGTTTTTCAAGAAAGAAAATGAATGATTGTTAACTATTATATCCAGGAATGAAAGAATATTTTTGTGGGTTTATACTTATTAATAAAAATAATAAGTTATGCTTATGTTTAAAATTAAATTATTAAGTTTGATATAGACAACTAAACCAGTCTATTGTAACTATGAATAACAGGGGACTCCTGAGGCTGGATATTATTAAGCAGCTTTATTATAAAAATCCGCTTTCTTTGACCGAGTTAAGTAAACTGACTCAGAAAAGCTTACCCCTGGTCACTAAGGTTGTAAATGAGTTGGTTGAGGAAGGATATGTACAAGAACAGGGATTAGGACCTTCAACAGGTGGCAGAAGAGCTTCTTTATTTCTTCTTAATCTGGAAAAACAAAAATATGTTGTTGCTGTAGCTACAGATCAGTTTACAGCTCGTATGATTATTTATGACCTGGCCAATAATGTGATTCACCCTGTTGAAATGCTGGAGCTTGATATTACAGACGATCAGCATGCTGTAGATAAACTGGTTTCTTTTATTCACCAGAACATTGATGTATCTGGTATTGATAAGAAAAATATTTTGGGAATTGGGATTGGTATGCCTGGTTTTATCAATGCAGAAGAAGGTATTAACTATTCTAACTTAAAAACTCATAATGGGTCACCATTGGGCAAATATCTGACCACTAAACTAAAACTTCCTGTATTTATAGATAACGATTCGCGCCTGATTGCTAATGCTGAACTATATTTCGGTGCTGCAGTAGGAATGAAGGATGTAATGGTTGTAAACATTGGCTGGGGTACGGGTTTAGGTATGATTGTTAATGGCAAACTGTACCGTGGAAATAGTGGTTATGCTGGTGAGTTTAGTCATATTCCATTGTCAAACACCGGGACCTTATGTTCCTGTGGGAAACGTGGTTGTCTTGAGGTAGAAACTTCATTACTGGTGATGACTCAAAAAGCGAAATTAGAAATCGAAGCCGGAGCAGCCACCAGCATGACCGAACTTTTTAAAGATAAAAGCCGGAACGTTGGAGAACTGTTTTTGGAGGCTGCGCGTAACCATGATCCCCTGGCTGTTTCTGTAATTTCTGATGCAGCATTTCAGATTGGAAAAGGAGTAGCTACTTTAATTCACATTATGAATCCTGAGTGTATTGTGCTGAGCGGGCGTGGTGCAGCAGCAGGTAAAATACTTCTTCCGCCCATACAGCAGGCAATTAATGAATTTTGTATTCCAAGAATAGCAGAACAGACCACCATCATACTTTCAGAACTAGCGGAGGATGCAGAATTACTGGCATCTGCAAGTCTGGTTATTGAAAATAGCCAATTTCAATAATATTAGAACTATTATCCTTTGAATTCAAGAAAATACCCCTTAATAAACAAAACTAAATCGAATTACTAAACTAAAACACACCAAACATGAGAAAAATTTACTTAAAGTACTTGAGTGCTTTGTTGTTAACTTTGTTAACAGTAAACGCTTTTGCACAGAAGAACCTTACCGGGACAGTAAGGGATGCTTCAGGCCCTTTACCAGGGGTGAGTGTTTCTGTCAAAGGGACACAAAAAGTTACACAGACAGCTGGAAATGGAAAATTTTCCATTGCTGTAAATCAAAATGAGGTCTTGTCTTTTTCGGCCGTAGGTTATACCAGGCAGGAAATCACCTTTGTAAACCAGGAATCCTTAAATGTTACGCTTCAGGAAAGTGAAAATAACCTGAATGAAGTAGTTGTAACGACTGCATTAGGGATTAAACGACAAGAAAAGTCGTTAGGTTATGCAGTGAGTACGGTAACAGCTAAGCAATTAACAGAAGCTGGAAATACGAATTTTGCGTCGGCTTTATATGGTAAAGCTGCTGGGGTAAAAATTACAACAGCACCGGGTGGTGCAAGCTCTGCGGTAAACGTACAAATTCGTGGAATCAATTCGATCAGTTATAATCAACAACCTTTATACGTTGTGGATGGTGTAATGATTAGAAATGATGGTCAGAATGGAGCAGCCGGAGCTAATAATAATAATTACTGGGGTGATCAGCGTATCAGGGGGAATGGTATTTTAGATATCAATCCAGCTGATATTGAAAGTTTAACGATTTTAAAAGGAGCAAGTGCATCAGCGCTGTATGGTTCGGACGCCGGAAGTGGTGTAGTCGTTATTACGACTAAAAAAGGAACAAAAGGCAGAGGTCTGGGTATTGATTTTAATTACCAGGCATCTGTGGACAAAGTCGCATTCCTTCCTAATTTTCAAAATATATACGGACCAGGTTATGACAGAGCAACTAATCTTGCTAATAGTCCCACTCCTCAACGTGAAGATGGCTGGCTTGCTGATCCAAGCTCTCCAACCGGATTAAGACCTTATTTCAGATCATACGGGAATTTTGGGCCTAAAATGGAAGGTCAGCAGGTTAAATGGTGGGATGGCTCTATTCGTTCATATTCTCCGCAGCCTGATAATTACAAGGATGTATATCAAACTGGTTATACTTCAAATGCAAATGTGGCCATATCTAATCAAAGTGATAACATCAACTATCGTTTTTCAGCATCACGTCTCGATTATAAAGGCACGCAACCAGGAAATACAGGTTCAAAGAATTCTTTTAGTTTAAACTCTACCGTTAAACTTTCTCCGAAGGTGTCTGCTGATGTTGTTGTAAGTTATGTAAACACAATTACAAAAAACAGACCATATCAGCTTGGACAGGTTTTAGGCTCTTTTGGGGGATTTTTCAGCCGTGCGGAAGATATGGGTCTGATGAAACAAAAATTCCAGACGAGCAATGGATATAAGTATGCACAGTATAATCAATTAGATCGTCCTGAACCATTTGTTTATAATATCAGAGCGACAAACTTGCTGGACTTTTTCTGGCAACAGTTGAAGAATCAATATACTGAAAATGAGAACAGGCTAATATCAAGTTTCACTTTAAACTATGATGTTGCTAAAAACTTAAAATTCAGAGGTCGTATTGGTAATGATTATACAGGCGCCAGAACAGAAAATCGTCAGTTTACGGAAGTCCCGATTGGCCTAAACGGAAATACCAGTACTGGCGGTTACACCACAACACAGGGGCAATATGCAATCCTATACGGAGACGCATTATTGACTTATTCGAATAAAATCGGTAAGGATTTAAACTTGTCGGTAAGTGGTGGTTATCAGGGTAGGAATGAGAAATACAAGGATCAGCAATCGAATACAAAAGACGGATTGGTTTCAGAAAATTGGTTTTCGTTAAATAACTCTTTTGGTGTGGTTGAAACTACTGATAACCGCAAAGAACAATTAAAATATGCTTATCTGGGTATGCTTAATTTAAGCTATAAGGATTTCTTGTTTTTAGAAGGTACTGCGCGTAAAGAATATGCCTCTACATTACCTCCGCAAAACAATAGTTATGCTTACTATTCATTGAATGGTGGTTTTGTTTTT
The DNA here is from genome assembly GCA_014302835.1 of Pedobacter sp. PAMC26386. Classification (GTDB taxonomy): domain Bacteria; phylum Bacteroidota; class Bacteroidia; order Sphingobacteriales; family Sphingobacteriaceae; genus Pedobacter. The sequence continues at coordinate 2,022,859 of CP060294.1, read as the reverse complement.
AGTGATATCATGAATTTACCAAAGTTCTGGAACTATGGTAAATTAAGAGCATCATATGGCGTAGTAGGTAATCCAGCTCCAATTTATGAAGCGAATGTTGTTTATACACAGACTTCCCTTCAAACTATCAATGGGTCAGTTCCATCATTGGTAACAGCCAGTGCGTATGGGAATAATACCTTAATGCCAGAGAAGAAACATGAAGCAGAATTTGGATTGGAAACACGCTTTTTGGACGGACGTCTTGGATTAGATGTAAGTTATTACAATAATCGTGTTAAAAACCAGATCGTACCCTTACAAGTTAGCTCAACAGTAGGTGCAACCAGCCAGATTGTAAATGTAGGTGAAATAGGGAGCAGGGGATTTGAAGTAGCTTTAAATGCAACCCCGGTAAAAGCTGGTAAATTTCGTTGGGAAACCCGTTTGAACTTCTCCTCTAATAAATCAAAAGTAATCTCTCTGATGGCTGAAATGCCTGAGCTTAACTTTTATTCCTCAGATCAAGGAACTGCTAAAATTGTTGCAAGAGCAGGAGAAGATTTGGGTAATATCTATATCCTTCCAAGAGCAACCGATGCGAAAGGCAATTACATTATTAATAGTAATGGTCTTTATGTGATGGACAATAGTAACTATGTTAAGGCAGGTAATATTATGCCAAAGGTAGTAGGTGGTTTTTCTAATACGGTAAGCTATGGTAATTTCGCTTTAGATTTTACTATTGATGGCCGTTTTGGTGGAAAGATGCTCGCACCGAATCTTAAATTTATGCGTGGTGCAGGTATGCTGGAGAATTCTATGGAATTTAGGGATGCTGCACATGGTGGCTTAACTTTTAATAGTAATGGTACAAGCCATGACGACGGTGTGTTGTTGGTGGGTGTGAACCAGACAACTGGTTTACCGAATACTAAAGTCATTTCTGCTGCGGACTATTATATGAATACCTATAACTGGGGGCAAGGCTCATTGGCAGAGGGAGAGATTTTTAATAATAGCTATATCAAAATGAGAGAAATAGTGTTGAGCTACAAATTACCTGCTTCGTTTACAAGTAAATTAAATATTAATAATCTGAGGGTATCACTGATAGGTCGTAATCTATTCTATATCTACCGTACCCTGAAAGATCTTGATCCTGAAGCTCCGCTAGGAAATAAATGGTGGTCTCAGGGAGTAGATGTAGGCTCAACTGCTGCATCAAGAAATTATGGATTTTCAATAAGCGCGAATTTTTAATCGCATTAATCAAGATAAGATGAAAAAGTTAATTATAAATATAAGCTTCTTTTTAGTTGCACTAACAGCGTTGGTTAGTTGCAAAAAAGATGTTGCAGATAAATACAGTAATCCTGAAAAGTCAAAAGATGCAAGTCTTTCAGGTCTTTTTACGGCCATGCTAAATAACGATAGAATTGCTGCTAAATACTGGAATGTGCGCACTTTCTTATGCCAGATGCCTGGCGTTTATGCCCAAACGTCTTATTTCCCAAATACGAATTCAGTTTACCAGCAAAGCGATGGGTACTCTCAGAATTACTGGGATGATTTTTACGCTACAGGTGGGAATGGTAGTGGAAGTATGGCACAGTATCGTTCTATGGAAGCAAAATATAAAACACTTTCGGATGCTGATAAAGTTAGTCAGGGAACTATTATGCAGGCCGCTAAAGTTGTTTTGATAGAGCAGGCAGCAAAAATGGTTGACTTATGGGGGGATATCCCATATTCAGAAACAGGTAGTTTAGAGACAAATAGTATTATCAAAAATCCTAAATTTGATGAGCAAAAGGCTCTCTACACATCTTTTATCAGTGATTTAGCAATAGCAGCTACTTATTTTAAAACAAATGCTACGAACAAGGATTTTGCAAAGGCAGATATTCTTTTGAGTGGTGATGTTAACAAATGGGCCCGGTATGCAAATTCATTACGTTTAAGATTACTCATGCGTATTTCAAAAGTGGATGAAGGAACTGCCCGAACTGCTGTAATGGAGATGTTGAATAATACTGCGGCTTATCCTTTGGCTGATGGCGGTAATAACCCTGTTTATAATCCAGGTACGTCTGATATTTTATTGCAGCCGCTTACCAATAGTACAAGTGATTTAAGCGCTGCTTTCAGAGAGGGGAGCTGGTTTGCTACTGATTATTTGTTAAACACTGTTATGCTGACGGCAGATGATCCACGTATTCCAGTAATTTATGACAAATATGGAAGAATAGTAAGAGTTGATGGAAAGGATGTATTTATCCCAAACAAGACCTACAAAGCAATGCCGGTTACGATGAGCAACGGAGATCAGGATACATATAATCAGGATTATGCAGTTCTTGATTCGGCAACTTTCCTTTATAATCAGAAATTGCCAGGTATTATAATTACAGCTGCTGAAGTGAATTTTTTAAAGGCTGAAGCTTATGAAAGATGGGGTAGTTCATCAAGCGCTCAAGCCGCTTATGAAAATGGCTTAAGACAATCTGTTACCTTTTACTATTTCCTGAATAATTTGAACAAAGGTGGTGGGTATGTAAATCTTCCTGCGCCATCGGGAGCTGTTGTTGATAAGTGGGTGACTGCTTCTTCTGCTTCTTATGCGGGTTCTTCGACTGATAAGCTGAAGAGTATTTATACGCAGAAATGGGCTCATTTAGGTGTGCTTCAATCGAACGAAGCATGGGCTGAATATCGAAGAACAGGTTATCCAGTTCTGACTTTCCCTTCTGATGGTAAGTTATCTGGTTTTGATACTCCACCAACAAGATTAATCTATCCTGCTAAAGAAATAACTTTAAATACTGCAAACTACAAGGCAGTACAAGCTAAGGATACGCGTAAAACTAAAATCTTCTGGCAACAGTAGTTATCATTTAATATTAACTCATTTTCTGTCCCGGTTACGTTCTAACCGGGACATTTTTATATCCACTAAGAATGAAAAGAGAATTTATAATTGCAGCACTGCTGATTTTTGCTTTGGGTAAAGTTATTGCACAAGAAAATGGTGTTCATCAACAATCAACTGTTTATGAATGGCCATCAGACCCGCAGGTAAAGCAAAAGCTAGATAACTGGCAGGATAAGAAATTTGGTATGATTGTACATTGGGGGCTTTATGCAGTACCCGGTGTAATTGAATCCTGGTCAATCTGTTCTGAAGACTGGATAGACCGCGATAGTACATTGACTTATGATACTTATAAAAAATGGTACTGGGATTTAAATAAAGAATTTAATCCTGTTAATTTTAACCCCGGACAATGGGCCAAAGCAGGTGAAAGTGCGGGAATGAAATACCTTGTTTTTACCACAAAACACCATGATGGTTTTGCGATGTTTGATACCAAAGAATCTGATTTTAGTATCGCAAAAGGTCCATTTGCCAACAATCCAAAAGCAGATGTTGCCAAATATGTTTTTGATGCTTTTAGAAAAGAAGGCTTTATGATTGGTGCTTATTTCTCTAAACCAGACTGGCACTCCCAATATTACTGGTGGTCTAAATATGCAACCCCCGATCGTAATAACAATTATGACATTAAAAAAAATCAGTGGAGATGGAACCAGTTCAAAAACTATACTTTTAACCAGCTTTCTGAATTGATGACTCGTTACGGTAGTATCGATATTTTATGGCTGGATGGGGGCTGGGTCAGACCATTGGAAACTGTAAATGAAGAAGTACTCTCCTGGGGTGCTCCTGTTCCAAAATGGAGTCAGGATATTGATATGCCTAAAATCGCCCGAATGGCAAGAAAAGCACAACCTGGTTTACTGATGGTAGACAGAACTGTGCACGGGCCATATGAGAACTATCAGACACCAGAACAAAAGATTCCAGACACACAGTTAAACCATCCATGGGAAAGTTGTATGACATTGGGTGGGGCATGGGGATTTGTACCCAATGATCAATATAAACAAGCTGGTGTAGTTATCAATAAATTAGTGGAAATTGTAGCCAAAGGAGGAAGTTTACTTTTAGGGGTTGGACCTAAGCCTGACGGTACATTACCTGATGAAGTGGTCGCTCAACTGAATGCAATTGGCCAGTGGACTTCTAAAAATGGTAAAGCTATTTATAATACCAGGATTACTAAAAACTATCAGAGCGGGCAAACCTGGTTTACGCAAAGTAAAGATGGCAAAACGATATTTGCTATTTACTGTCTGAAAGAGGGAGAATATCCAGTTAAAACAATTAGCTGGATAGGAAATCTGCCGAAAAAAGGAGCAATTGTTAAATTGGTATCTTCAGGCAAGAAATTAAAATGGAGTGCTATAGATGGAAAAACTACAGTAGAATTGCCAGGTGATTTACCGGGAACCGAAATTGCAGTAGCACTTGAATTTACTCGTGACAATTAATAATTACAGGTCTTATTCTTAAAATTTGATTGATGAAATATATACTTACCAAAACTATCTTATTACCCGTTCTGTTTGCGATGCTAAGTACTGTTGTAATGGCTAATGCGGATAGTAAAGGAGTGAAAAACACAGCAAAGAGCAGAAGCCACGTCAAAACAGAACCTGTATATAAGAATCCTGCTGCAAAGATTGAAGCGAGAGTTAGTGATCTGTTATCGAGAATGACCCCAGAAGAAAAATTCTGGCAGCTTTTTATGATTCCCGGTGATTTGGATGGGGTAGACAAGAACCGTTATCAAAATGGTATTTTCGGATTACAAGTCAGTGCAGTTTCTCAAGGGGGTGGCGGAGCAGGGCAGATGCTGAGTTACAATACGCAGGAAAATGCGCATACACTGGCCAAAAAAATCAATGCCATACAGCAATATTTTGTAAAGGAAACCCGCTTGGGGATTCCTATCATTGCGTTTGATGAGGCGCTTCACGGATTAGTTAGACAAGGTGCTACCGCTTTTCCTCAATCAATTGGTCTGGCTGCTAGCTTTGATACTTTGATGATGAGGCAGGTGGCCACTGCAATTGCACAGGAAACCAAAGTACGAGGAATCAGAGATATTCTAACACCCGTGGTTAATATCGTTTCTGATGTACGTTGGGGACGTACAGAGGAAACTTACGGGGAAGATCCATTTCTTTCTGCCCAAATGGGACTGGCTTTTGTCAGTGCATTTGAAAAACAGAATATAATTACGACGCCAAAGCATTTTGTTGCAAATGTGGGTGATGGCGGAAGAGATAGCTATCCAATTCATTACGATGAGCGGTTATTGGAAGAAATTTACTTCCCTCCATTTAAAACGGCAATACAGCAGGGTAAAAGCAGATCACTGATGACTGCTTATAATACTGTAAATGGTACGCCCGCTACTTCCAGTACCTATCTGTTGACTCAAAAGTTAAAGACAGAATGGGGTTTTAAAGGTTTTGTTATTTCCGATGCAGGTGCAGTGGGTGGTTCTAATGTTTTGCATTATACTTCTGCTGGTTATGCTGATGCGACAAGACAGGCAATTACAGCAGGACTGGATGTCATTTTTCAAACAGAATATGACCATTATAAACTGTTTATTACACCTTTTTTGGATGGCTCAATCCCGAAAAAACGAATAGACGATGCGGTGTCAAGAGTTTTGAGAGCTAAATTTGAACTCGGCCTTTTTGAACATCCTTATGTTTCTGAAGAGGAAGCAGAAAAGGCTTTAAATGATCAAAGCCATAAAGCGATCGCTAAACAGGCGGCTTTACAATCATTTGTTTTATTGAAAAATGAGCATTCGGTTTTACCATTAAAGCGGATTAAAAATATTTTGGTAGTTGGTGAAGATGCCGTTGAAGCACGTTTGGGTGGATATAGTGGTACAGGTAATGGTAAAACTAATATTGTTGAAGGACTGAAAAAACGCGCTGGCGATCAGGTTAATGTCGGCTACAGTAAAGGAAGTAGCCGTAGTCCATTGTTATATGTTCCGGTTGCCCAACAGTTTTTAAAAGCTGATACCGCTCATGGTCTGTTTGCTGAATACTTTGATAATCTAACTTTAAGCGGTACTCCGGTTTTTAGCAGAATAGATAAAGGAATAGATTTCATGTGGACATTGTCAGCTCCAGACAAACGTCTGGAAAAAGATCAATATTCCATCAGCTGGAAAGGGGAGATTACAGCTCCTGAATCTGGAACCTATCAGATTGGCCTGGAAGGAAATGATGGTTTCAGGCTTTATCTGGATGGTCAATTATTTATAGACCAGTGGGAAAAACGTTCTTATCATACCAGTTTAAAACCATTTCTTTTTAATCAGCAGCAAAAATATGCAATCCGCATAGAATTTAAAGAACCTAAAGGGAACGCACATATTAAACTGATCTGGAATTATGGAATAGTTGACCAGCAAGACAAAGAACTGGCTGAAGCGGTTAAACTTGCAGAAAATGCAGATGTAATTGTTGTTGCTGCAGGAATAAAAGAAGGTGAATTTCAGGATCGCGCTTTACTGAATTTACCAGGTAACCAGGAAAAACTGATTCGGGCAATGGAGAAATCGGGAAAACCTGTTGTTGTTTTACTGGTTGGAGGTAGTGCAATCACTATGGATAACTGGCTTGCTGATGCAGCGGCAGTTTTGAATATCTGGTATTCCGGTGAAGAAGGTGGAAATGCAGTAGCGGAGACTTTATTTGGTGATTATAATCCAGCAGGTCGTTTACCAATTACCTACCCTGTCCATGAATCGCAATTGCCTTTAGTCTATAATCATAAACCAACAGGCAGAGGAGATGATTATAATAATTTGAGTGGTGAACCTCTTTTTCCATTTGGTTTTGGTTTGAGTTATACCCATTTTGATTACAAGGATCTTAAACTGAGTAAAAAAATGATGAAGGCAACGGAACAGGTAACAGCAAGTTTTACTTTAAGCAACACAGGGATTTATGCAGGAGAAGAAGTGGTGCAATTGTATGTTCGTGATCTGCTATCCAGTGTAGCAAGACCAGTATTGGAATTGAAAGACTTTAAACGGATTAAACTGAAAGCTGGAGAAACTCAGCGGGTTTCATTTGAAATTAAGCCAGAAATGCTGAAGATGTTAAATGCAGAGATGAAAACAGTGATAGAGCCAGGAGATTTTAGGATAATGATTGGATCTTCTAGTAAAGAATTGATCCTAAAAGATACTTTAAAGGTGGTTCAGTAAATATTAGTTTATATTTTATTGATACCTTGAACAAAGGACAAAAAGCCTGCTATCGTTATGATATGCAGGCTTTTTATGCTGTTCCAGTGTCTTATTGCATAAGTGATTACTTCGAAAGCGTTTTTTGATTACCCCACTAATTCGGATCTTGACAGTCTGGATATACAGGATGAAAAAAGGAGGATCAGTAATCCTGTTACTCCAAGATTCGGCCCTGGTTTTTTTGATGTCATTTTGTAAACTTAAGAAATAGCAAGTGAAATATTAGTTGTTCCTATTTTTTATCGGCGGCGTATTTATCGCTGAATTTTTTGTCGAGTTGTTTATGCAAATTATCCAGGTTGATATCTCTTCCCTGTATAAAAGCCTGCTCAACTTTATTCGTTTTCATATCCAATGCATCGCCATTAGAGATGAAAAAAGTAGCATCTTTTCCCACTTCAATACTTCCTGTGGTTTGATCTACACCCATCGCTTTTGCAGCATTAAGCGTGATGGTTGATAAAGCCTTTTCTTTATCCAGTCCCCATGCAGTAACTGTTCCCGCCATAAAAGGTAAATTGCGCTGTTGCCAATAACCGTCTATACTTAAAACAACATTTAAACCTGCATTGGCCAGAATAGCAGCATTTTTATAAGGCATATTTACGTCATCATCATTATTGGTGGGTAATGCATGCGGTTGTTTAACGATTACAGTAATATGATTCTCTTTTAAAAAGTCAATTACTAAATAAGCCTCATCAGCACCAGTAATTACCGGGGTAATCCCGAATTTCTTTGCAAAGTTAACCGCTGCAAGAATATCCTTCTGCTTATCTGCTTCAATAAACAATTTTTCTTTACCTGTAAAGACTGGCTTCATTGCCTCGAAACGGGTATTGATAACTTCTGGTTTACCCATTTCTGAATAAGCTTTGGCTTCAGCGAAGAAAGACGTCAACTGATTAGTGGCATTCTGAGTACGTTCTGCAAGAATTTCTGGTGAGCCCTGAGCCCTGTTGACCCCACCAAAACCTTCTCTGGAGCGGGGCGTAACCGGCCAGGCCATATGCATGGCATCATCGGTTTTAATAGAGGCATCTTCCCAGTTCCATGCATCAAGCTGCACTACTGACGAACTGCCTGAAATTGTTCCACCTCGTGGAGTAGGCTGTGCAAGTAATATACCATTACTGCGTAAAGTTGCAGGTACTTTTGAATCTGTATTGTAGGCAACAATAGAACGGATGTGCGAATTGTAATCACCAATCTCTGAAAAATCAAGCGTTGCTTTTACGGCTTCAATTTCTGTTAGTCCTAAGTTTGTTGTCGCTGCAATAAAGCCAGGGTAAACGTGTTTCCCACTCGCATTAATCTGCTTGACATCTCCTTGAGGAACCCGTCCATTAGCGCTTACGTCTATAATTTTGCCATTTCCAAAAAGAAGAGTTCCATTCTCAATCACTGTACCATTTCCAGTATGGATTGTGGCACCTGTAATAGCTATGTTCTGGCTTTGTTTTTTCGCTGGTGATATATTAGCCTGTGCGAATGACACCAGGCTCGATGTCGATAGTGTCAGACTAAAAATATATGTTTTGATATTAGTGTGCATGTTCTGATTCATTTAATTCTGCTGAATAATCTTCTAAAGTTTCGCAATTATAAAGACGGGGAGTATTTCCCTGCGGACGTTGGGTATTGGCACCACTGCTTTTGCTCTCTAACATTTTTTGAATTAAACGTGCTTTTTCTGTCTGTTGAGTTTTGATTTGCAAGGCATCTTTCTCTAAGTCCCAATAAGCAATACCATCTACAAATGTTTTCTCTGCTTTTGCATAAATAGAAAGTGGATTAGCAGACCAGATTACTACATCAGCATCTTTACCAGGTTTTAAACTGCCAACTTTATCAGCTATATGCAGCATTTTTGCTGGGTTTAGGGTTACAAATTTCAAGGCATCTTCTTCAGGAACATTACCATATAAAACAGCTTTACCGGCTTCCTGGTTTAAGTGACGAGCCATTTCTGCATCATCAGAGTTGAAAGCAGTAGTAATACCCACATTATGCATGATTTTTCCATTATAAGGGATTGCTTCTGCTACCTCATTTTTGTATGCCCACCAATCTGAAAAAGTTGAACCAGCTATACCATGAGCTTTCATTTTGTCTGCAACTTTATAACCTTCTAAAATATGTGTGAAGGTATTGATTTTGAAGCCCAGGCTATCTGCAACATGAATTAACATGTTAATTTCGCTCTGTACATAAGAGTGACACGTAATGAAGCGTTTATTCTTTAAAATTTCTACAACTGCATCTAATTCTAAATCACGGCGTACGCTGTTTCCTTTAACAGTCATTGCTTTTTCATATTCCTTTGCGCGGGTAAATTCATCAACAAATGTTTGCTCAACTCCCATACGGGTTACTGGAAAACGTGCACCAGAACCAAAATTACTTTGTTTAACATTTTCACCTAATGCAAATTTGATAAAGCCATCAGCTCCCGCAAATTTCAATTCTTCAGGTGCTTTACCCCAACGTAGTTTGATTAGCTGTGATTGACCGCCAATTGGATTTGCCGAACCATGTAAAATATGAGAGGTTGTGACACCACCGGCCAGTTGGCGATAAATATTTACATCTTCTGAATTGATAATATCAGCAATGCGAACTTCAGCAGAAACTGATTGCGCGCCTTCGTTAATACCACCAGAGCCTGCAATATGTGAGTGTTCATCAATAATACCTGCAGTTACATGTTTACCCGTTGCATCAATAACTCTTGCATTGCCTGCCGCAAGATTCTGACCCACGGCTTTGATTTTTCCGTTTTCTAAAAGTATATCTGCATTTTTCAGGATACCTTCTTTTTCGTTAGTCCAGATCGTTGCATTTTTAATCAGAACAGTTTCTTGTTTAGGTAATTCTGCATTTCCGAAAGCACCGAAAGGATAGAGGATTGAACCCTTTGCTAAAGTTGATTTTGGTTCTTCTTTCTTAGGTGTTTCTTTTGCCGCATCTTTATAGGTAGCAGTAAATCTTCCGGATTTTCCATCTGGAAGTGTGGCTTCGCCTTTAAATGATAGTGGGCTTGCAGAAGTTAAATATCCGCTTAAACGAATATTACCTTGAGGGTTTTTCTTTAAATTGAAGTTGATGCTAATCCAATCGCCATTTCTTGTGAAAGTAGAGGTTGTTTTAATACTATCGGCACCTGTTCTTTCAATCGCAGCTGTGGAACCTCCAGATGTTCCGGTAATTTTTAAAGTTAGTGCACCAACACCATCAATATTTAAATTATAGATACCGCGTACATCCGTTATGTCAATTTTGTTTATGATGAAACGTCTTCCCTGAACCCAGTTCTCGAAAATTATATTCCCGTTCTTAAACAGGTTATCTGACGAAATCAAGAAGTTGGCAATTTTACCTTTTTCCAGTGAACCAACTTTATCGCTGATGCCTAAAAGCGAGGCTGGGATTTCAGTCACTGATTGTAAAGCCTGTTTTTCAGTCAAGCCATTTTCAATGGCAAGGCGAATATTTGCCCAGAAGTCCCGGGTATTCTCTAAGCCGAAAGATGTTAAAGCAAATTTAATTCCTGCCTTTTCTAATGCGACAGGGTTTGAAGGAGCCATTTCCCAGGCTTTCATTTGTGTGAGAGTTAAGCTTCTCGCTTCAGAAGGATCTTCAACATCATAAGCTTTAGGAAAGGCCAATGGAATAATTAAGCTCACTCCTGTTGCTTTAACTTCATTAATGCGCTGGTATTCATCACCATTCGATTTGATGATATATTGTTTCCCAAATTCTTTTCCAATTTTATCAGCGCGGAGAATATTAGCCCAACCATCAGCTTCAAAAATTTGTGGGATGGTTTGTTGCTTTCCAAATTCTTCTAATGAGATGTTGTATTCCTCTTTTTGTTTTCCATACCATTGTGAATCATAATAAGTCTGGCGCAGTAAAGCGATAGAGCCCATTAAAGATGTTGGGTAATCATTTGATGAAGTACCCTTATTAAATGAATAGTTTGCAGCGGTCTGATCTTTCAGAAATACATTGTTATCAGTTCCCTCATTTAAGGTCACAGCGGCAGAAATTCCGCGTGCGATTCCATCGCGACTAATTACATTTACACTTCCGAAACCTGCTTTACGTAAATCATCGGCCTTTTTACTGTCTACAGTAAAGATGTTTTTCACATAGGTTTCAGGTCTGATAGATTCATTCCATCCATAAGCTCCTTTTTTTGTAGACAAAAAAACAGACTGACGGGCTCCACGAGGTTGAACAGTAGCTTCTGGCAAACCGTAGCTGGTAAAAGCATCAATCAGTGAAGGGTAAATAAATTTACCCTTCAGGTCAATCACTACATAACCTTTTGGTACGGCTAAACCTGAACCAACGGCTTGAATAGTTTGACCTTTAATTAAGAGTGTAGCATTGGATAGAGTTTGGCTGGGATTTACTACGATTGTTGCATTAGTAAAAGCAAACATACCTGGTCTTGTGTCAAAAGAACCGTTAACAGGATAGGTAGTTTGTTGTGCAAACAAGTGGGTAATAGAAAATACCAGCGCAATGGCGAGTAAGGTTTTCTTCATAATGGTTTAGGGGTTAATTCAGTTAAAAATAATATAAATTAGTATTGGATTTGTTTGATAACTTCTTTATTACAATTACAGTAAATAGCACTTTGGTTTAATGCGGATTTTTATGGCTTGGTGATGGTTAAAAAATATGGGTTTATTTTTCTAGGTATTGGTGCTTTTATAGTACTTATTCTAACCACAGACAGTTATTACAATGATCAAAAAGAGGAAGATAGGATCATGAAAAACTGTCAAAACAGAAAATACTATCAGGTACCTTTAATCACATTTGTTAACTGCGATTCATCGGCTATTAAAGATGCGGTATTGGAGATAATAAGGGGTGGCAGGAGTATAAAAACTGAATTGGGACTTAAACCAATTTTCAACTCTGATCAATCAATTGATTTAGAACTTTACGGTAAAGATGTTGACCATCCGTTTATTCAAAAGTTTGATACTTTATTGATCACTATCAAATTGGAAAAACATGTTTTGTTCGGTTTCACCAGTAACACCATCAGAGTAGACCACGGTGTTCTTCTTTGTCATGAAAGTTAGGAGATGGATGGGAGATTTTTTAATAGCGATACGTCAAATCTGGTATTAAGAAATCAGAGATAAGCGTGGTTATCTCTGATTTCTTAAAGAATGGCCTGTTACATCATTTTAACTGTATGCTTGACAGTACTGTTTTTTTTGCGTGATGGGTTTTGGTTTTTTTAGGCCACTTTTTGCTATTCTTTGTTTTTTCTTTTTTAGTAGTGTCTTGTTTTCCTGGTTGTTGTGCGAATGTCTCTGCACTGAGGGCAAACAGCAATAGAATGATTAGCTTATTTCACAAATTCCATTAACGGTTCCAGAATTGTCGTTTCGAATTCCAGTTGTTTTTTTTGTCCTTTTTTATTGTCTGAAAAGAAATCACTAATCGGATAGTTTTTGATGAAACGTGTACTTTTAGCACCAATGGTATACATTAATGTACCGTAACTAGTATCATTCACTAACCTTATTTCTTCGAAGTCCATCAAAGTTTTCGTGTAGATTCCTGGAATCTTTCGGTACACTTTACGCGTATCTCTATCAAAAATCAGCGTTACATTGGCCAGGAATAGAAATTCATAAGCAACATAACAGCAAAGTCCTCCTCCAAAAAGATATAGAATACGTTTTACATCATATCCTATAGGCAGGAATGGGGCCACTGCAAAACAGAGAAAGATTCCTGCAAGAAATATTTTTATTTTGGTATGATAACTCAGATTAGGCTGAAAGCTGATCTGGCCATCAGAGATTTGTAAATTATAAAGCGCCATAAGCCATTTCCTTTTTTAATCCTCAAGTTTCATAATTTGTAAGGCCTCGATAACCATATTATTGAGTGGTGCTACAGAAAATATGGATTGGTTCATCATCAGGTTTTTCTCTTTACCATCTATGTTTAAGACCATTAGCGCTGTTCCGTTCATTGTAATTCCAAATACAGAAACTGTACTGGCAACCAGGAAAGTCTCAAAATTATCCAGACTATAAGCTACTTCAGACGAAAACATGTTCTTTTTCACAATGACTTGGCGGGATTGCATATCGATCACAGTTTTTGCGGTAATACGTAGTAATGCCATTGCACCTAGCACTGCCATGAAAACACCAATCCACATTGTTGCTTTGTCAGTTGATCCCTTAGTTAAAGCAAGTGCAAGGCCACCTAAAAGAAAAATTCCGCCAATAAACGTAATAAATACGAATTGCGCCTTCAAATGATACTTTTCTCCATCCTGGTCAAAATACTTGTAATTGTTCATGTTTGGTAAGGGTTAAAAGGTTAATTAAAGTTTAAAATAATAAAAATATGTCTTTATTGGGCGTGATGTTGTATTTATGTTAAAATATATTCTTTTATATCAAATAAAAAATCTACAGCGACAAATTTAGTGCCAGTTGCGGATTTGTAAAGATCTGAAATTGAAAAAGGGAGATAACAAGTTAATTTATTGGTAAATAGGAATAAAATTTACCGTGTAAGGTTAACAATCACTTTAATTATAGTGTAGTAAAAACAGATAAATAAGAGTGTTTTAATTGATTAAAATAGAAAGATCATACCTGACTTCAATGAAATCCTCATTCGTTAAAAGATCATCAATGATTTCTTTATAAAATGTAGGGGAGATTACTGATTTATATTCTTTCAGTATATTTAAACACTTGTCTTTGTCACCAGACATCAATGCAATATTGGCTAGCGATAAATAAGGCCATTGATATTTGTCATCAATCAATTCTTTAGCCAGGAGTAATTTACGCTCGGCATCCTTTAATACTTCTTTAGCCATAGAAACATCGGTTAACCGGGCATATTCTATTAAAAAATGACCCCAATAAAAATTTATGTCAAAGTTCTTTTCATTTTCATATGCTTTTGAAAATATAACTCTTCCTAATTCAAAACGCTCCGTAACCTTGGCCATATTTTGCTGGGTATGGTAAAGAGTTGCCATGGATTTTAGCATATTGGTAGCATCTCGAGTAAATTTCACCCGAGTCGGGTCTAGTTTTTGTCCTTTGGTGAAACAATGAAGGGCTAGTTCGTAATAATGTAATTTTTCTTCTATTGAAAAGATGCCTTCATGGTACGAAATAATCATATCGAATGCTAACCCCAGTAAATTCAGAACTTGTAAATCATCAGTTTGGTAATCTTGTAGATGCTCAACAAAATCAAGTAATTTGATTCTTGTCTCTGTAATATATTCAATAGACAAATTGTACCTTCTTGATTCTACAACTTCTAATAAATTATAGAACCATGTTAAATAAATAAGCGGGTTTTTCTGTGCAATAACTGAGAGTGCCGGACTCAGGGTTTTAATAAATGCCAGCAATCCACCGATGTCCTGCTTTTCTATTAATTGTTCAAACTGATGATCTAAGTCTGTTTTTTCTATGTCCATATTTATTTACTCTATTTCTTTTTAAAGTTGTAACGTATTGTAATGGTCATTGTTTTGTTCTTTTTAATTGATTTTTTAAGATATAGAAAATAAACATGTTTTAAAGGTGAAATGTGTAAGTTTATAATTCTTTAAAAGGTATATGAATTTTAGACAGGCAGGGCTCTTGAGCGGTCTAAGTTATCGTTAACGAACAAAAAGAAACCATTGTTTTTGCAAACCTATAATTATTTATTATACAAATCAGGACAAAAGGGCACGGCAATCAAGGTAATGGAGTAATATTTTGAAATTTCTGGTTCTTCAGCCGAAGAGTCGGAAAAAGTACTGAGGAAAATGAAAGATGGGGGAAAGAATATGGTAAATTCTCCGCTAAATTTTTGGACCAAAGAAATGTTTGATATGAACGAAAAAAAACCTTTATTCTACATTGAACATGAAGGATTGATAATTACTGGCAAATAATTGATAATTAAAGGTTAATTTTGTGGAGATGAAAAAACAAGATAAAAAAAGCACAGCTGCTGTTACAGTAAGAGTGCCAAGAAAATTGAAAAAATGGAATAAAAAGAATTTCGGTATTTTATCTTTCGAAGACAAAGAAGCGAAATAATAAAAAGCCTTTCAGAAATGAGAGGCTTTTATTTTTTACGGAGGGTTTGCAACTCCTGCATCATCTCCGCATCTGTTTACTCTATTCTACAAAACAATCAATGCGATTCTGGGTTTATACTCATATGAAAAAATGCTGCTTATTTTCCAGTTCGTTGATAGCTATGATACTATTATCATGTTCAGGTCCGAAATTGGGTAAAGAAGTTCTTGATCTGAAAACTATTTCAATGGACTTCAATGCAGCGGGGTTTTTCCAAAAACCAATTGAAAAAAGCAAAGGAGACGAATCTGAAAGTGATAAGAACAAAGAGGAGAAATTCCTTAATTCTTATTCCATTTCCATAGATACTTTAATAAAAGATACAACAGAAGGAAACTGGATTGAATCCCGGATGGTTGAGGGAAATAGTGGACTAATCGCTTCCCAGTATAATATGACTTACTGGCATCCAGGTAAATACGTCGCTGCGTATAGTGAGTTGTCTTTCAGTAAAATTGGCGTGATGGTTACTGAAGATAATGAACTGATGGGGTTGGTTGCCGTATCTGATGAAACCGATAGTCTGGCATTTGAAAAAGTAATAAAAGGCTTAACGGAAAAATATGGTAAACCAGAAAATCAGGAGAAAGATTTTTTTGGAATTCATTATAACAAAACCTGGAAACTGGATGATCGGATCATCCAGCTTGTTAGTAAGACTGACGACCGCAAAAACACTTTATCTATGGAGGTAGGTGGCGATCCCATGCTGAAACAAAAGGAAGAAAAACCTGTTTTTAAGACTTACCTGTTTATCGTTCCTAATACCTATCAGCAAAGTGTGCGTGGTAAACTGAGCTTCGGAGATTGGTTGTTTTTGATGTGACAGCGGTGTCTGTCAGCGGGAATTTTAATAATTAATATATTGTTCCTCAAAATGACCATCAGCATAAAGGTCTATTAAACCATAACCAGCGGCTGTTTCTCTTTTGTTACCATTCCACCAGGCACCGCTTACTGCCCCGTTGCAGATATAGGTAATATTATTGTAAACCACTTTATCCCGTAAATGTATGTGCCCGCTAAGACATAATTTAACATTTGGATATTGGTAGAATAGCGTAATGATTTTTGCAGTATCTGTATGCATATCTCCACCCAGCATTTCCCATTTATTTACAATATCATCTTCTATCATGAGAGTAGCAGTTAAAATAGGGATATGAGACATTACTAAAATAGGAGTTCCTGCTGGCGTATCTTTTAATTCATTTTTAAGCCAGGTAAATTGTTCGTCTCCAAGTTTGCCAATATACCACGTATGATCAATGTCAAGATGAACGCTGTCTAAAATGATAAATTTCCAACCACTTTTTAGAAAACTGTAATAAGGTTTGGGTAGTTGGAGTTGCTCCATGGAATATTGTTTGCCGTAAATGGTTTGACCCTTATTGTTTTCATTCCACCAAATATCATGGTTACCAAGACAGTATTGAACAGGAATACTACATTCTTGTTTCATAATTGAATGTGTTAATTTCCATTGCTCATTAATCGTATTGAGTTGTTCTTTGTTCATGTCATAAACGATATCGCCACCATTAAGTATCAATTCTATTTTTGGAGACTGTTGTTGCACATGGTGTAAACATTTAGCAAACCTTTGAGGTGCATCTGAATAATTCTTCAAATGGACATCAGTCAGATGAGCAATTCGCAAGACTGGACGTCTTTCTGTGGCTATAGAGGCAAAACTTATAGAGGGGGCCAGTAAAAGGCTGCCGATACTGCCGATACTTTTGAGTACGGATCTTCTTTTCATGTTCTTCAAACTATTAAATGGCGAAATTAGCTGGTTATATTCCTTTTTTAAAGTAGATCATGTTATGAATAGATTAAGAATTAAGCGCATTGAATTTTTACCTGATGCAGACCGAAACTTTAAATTAATATGGATACTATTGCTAAATGACATTCGAAGATCAATTCCCTGTACTTAGAAACTATAATTATTTGAATACTGCTAAATCTGGTATTTTATCAGAGAGGCTATCGGATTGGCGAAAGACACATGATCAGGAATTTATGAACCTGGGAAGTGGTTTCCGGTTAAATCATGCTAAACTGATACAAGAAGTCAAACATAATCTGGCGCGTTTCTTTAATGCGAAAGAAGACTATATCTATTTGTCAAATAATTTTTCATCTGGTTTAAATGTATTATTAGATGGCCTTTCAGCCGATCATCGTTTTTTACTGTTGCAGGGAGATTATCCATCTATTAACTATCCGGTTGAAAGCAGAGGATTTATTTGTGATTACGCCTTAATCAATGGAGATTTAGAAGATAATATTTTAAGAAAGGTTAAGGAGTTCAAGCCAAGTGTGCTTGCTATAAGTCTTGTCCAGTATAATAATGGAATCAAAATTAATCTTGATTTCATTAAACAGCTGAAATCACATTACCCAGATCTGCTGATTATAGCAGATGGAACTCAGTTTTGTGCTACTCAGAGATTCGATTTCGAAACATCTGGATTGGACGTGCTAATTTTTAGTGGCTATAAATGGGTGCTTGCAGGCTATGGAAATGCTGTCTTGTTTTTTAAGGATGAAATTTCCGATAGGATCTATCCACAAAGGAGTGGATATTCAATGCCTAAAGAAGCATTCTTAAAAGGTAAAAAGCGTCATTCTTTTTATTTTGAGCCCGGTCATCTTGACACACTTAATTTTGGAACCTTAAATCAATCCATTCTTTTTTTGGAAGAGCTGGGGATAGATTTTATTGAAAATCAAATAAGAACGATTAGCATAAAAGCTAAGGAGGCCTTTAGTTTACGTGGTTTATTGGCCAAAGAAGTTGCAAAACGAGAGGAACACTCTTCAATATTTAATTTATTACTTGAAGAAAAAACTATCAAAAGGATAGAGGAGGCCAATATCATTTTCTCCGCACATGGCGATGGAATCCGTGTCTCATTTCATTTTTACAATACCGAATCAAACCTTAACCATTTGCTGGAGATGATTGACAGTGAATAATCTCAGGTCGGAAAATAATTTTGCCATTAAGTTGAATACTGCCTGAAGTTTTCGCATCTTCAAACGCTGGCTAAACCAGGAATACAAAGCTATTATCCAGAGAACATGACAGAACTTGAGCATTATATTGCTTCTTATCTAGGAATTGGGAAATTTGATGAATTGGTTCAAATAGTCTCTTTTTTTAAGCTAAGTACAATTAAAAAAGGAGAATATTTCTTAAAAACAGGAAAAAACTGCGATAAATTAAGCTTTATAAAATCAGGTTTTCTAAGAATATTCGCTGCAAGTGAAAAGGAAGAAGTAACACAATGGATAGCAGGAAAAGGATATTTTGTAACTGATTTATCAAGTTTTATTTTTGACAACCCTGCGCGCTGGACAATTCAGGCATTAGCCGATTCGGAACTATACACGATTAGCAGTGAAGATTATAAAAAAGTAGGTACAATTGTTTCTAAATGGCACGAATTGGAAAAACAGTTTATTGTACGTTGTTTCACACTGGTGGAAGATAGAATTTTTACTCATCTTTCAATGACTGCTGAAGAAAGATATCATTACTTCTTTGAACACAATAAAGAACTTTTTAACCAGGTTCCCTTACAGTATATCGCTTCAATGCTTGGTATGAGTCCTGAAACACTCAGTAGAATGCGAAGGAAGTAGTTCCTGAAATTCTTGATATTTATCAAGAATAGTTTGCTGGTTACATTAGATCTTTGTAGTGCTAAACAAGAAAAAATGAAAAAAGTAATCATAATTGTGATTTGTTTATTTGTAAGTATAACGGTAATTTTAGGTGTAATGGCAAAAGCAAAAGAAATCAAAACAGAAATTTTAATCAATGCGGCGCCCCAAAAAGTCTGGGCCATATTTTCAAATTTTGATAATTACCCAAACTGGAATCCATTTATAAAATCGATTCAGGGTAGAATTGATTCGGGCAGTAAAATAACAGTACGTATTGAGCCGCCAAATGGGAGTGGAATGACTTTTAACCCAGAAGTTCTTGTCTTTGCTGAAAATAAAGAATTGAGCTGGAAGGGAAAATTGTTATTCAAAGGGTTATTTGATGGAACCCATAAATTTGAGCTGATAGATAATGGAAACGGGACTACAACCTTTATCCAGATGGAGACTTTTACAGGTATTTTAGTCTCCTTATTTGAAAGTCAGCTTGACAAAACCGAAATTGGGTTCAAAAGCATGAATGTAAAATTGAAAGAATTGGTAGAACAGCAATAAGATAAAATTAAAAGCACAAACCGATTTTTCAAGTCGGTTTGTGCTTTTAATTATTTAATCAGCCACATTACACCATTTTGGCTATCTGCCCCATTAAATTGTGCTTGTAATGACGCTTTCAGATTTGCTGTATTTACAGTGTATTCGCCAATCGGATAGGCCCATCGAACAGGAATCTGGTTGTTATTCGCATTAGCTGGGCCCACATCAAATTTTGGAATACCAGTTCTGCGATAGTTATAGAAAGCTTGTTTGCCTGAATTTTGGAAAAAGGCCACGTATTTTTGTTCTAGAATTTGTGTTAAACCATTAGGGGTGTTTCCTAAATAAGGGTTCTGTATTTCGAAAGCAGGTATAGCGCTAGATGCGCCATAAAACTTAAACGACTCTTCGATTCCTGCATTAAAATATTTGGCGGCATCGCCACCAATCCAGCCGCGGTTAATCGCTTCTGCAATATTGAAATTAGTTTCGGATGCCCCTAACTGGATAGACGGAATACCAGAAGGAGAGGCTAACCAATAATCAAAATTTATCATAGAAAGTTTGCCTGAAATAGCCTGATCTTTCAATGTGGTCTGAAGCTCACCGGTTTTTCCGCCTCTATATGATGTAAACTGAGAGGCATAACCTGGTGTATTTGTAACTTTCGCAGAATCTGTGGGTAGGGCGACCACAAATAAACGTGCATCCTTAGTTTTGACTGCGATGTTAACAAAAGTGGCTCCTAAACTATTTCTCAGATCCTGCTTGATCACGATACCATTACTTGGCCATAAAGGGTAGTTGTTTGACACATCTGAGGTATTGTAAACCAGTTTGAAGTTATCAGTATTAGTTAAGATCAGCGGATATTGATCTGGATTATTGACCATATTCGAAAACTGTTGTTTTACATTAAGTTCCGGGCTGTCATCCGCGCGTTTGCTTAAGCTGATCAGGACTCTTAACCGGAAAGAATTAATTAACTTTTGCCATTGAGAAAGATCGCCATTATAGTAGAAATCTCCTTCTGCTTTTGTCTGACTTTTTACCAGCGGTATAATGGCAGCATTTGCCTCCTCAAGCCACTTCAAACATTGGATATAAATATCTTTTTGACTATCATATTTCGGTGTGAAATTTCCATTTGAAGTACCCTGTAAAGCCTCACTCATTGGGATATCCCCAAACATTTCTGTCATACTTACAAAGAAATAAGCTCTGAAGAACTTAGCAAGTGTAAGATATGGAGCACCTAGTGTCCCTGTCTGTTTTTGCGCTTCGATCTCCATACGGACTACATTTCTTAATTGCGCATAAGTATCAAAATTGCTTGTTGTCCAATCGTAAGATTGATTTCCATAATAAGATTCATTCAAGACCATGTATTGATTATTTCGCTGATCTGAAGTCCATGGAGCTTGAGAACTATTCAGTAAAAGCCCTGTGAAAAGTAATTTTGGAGAGACATTAATGATAGCGGACGGATTTTTTTGCAAATCTTCTGTTTTCTTGCATGCAGTTAGTATGACCATTGATAAGCAGAAGAAACTTATATATTTTGTTATTTTCATGATACTTTGTTTAATTTGATCTTTAGAAGGTTACATTTAGATTGAAGCCAAAACTCTTGACAGAAGGGGTTTGCAAAAGTGAAGTTTTGCCTGTAAACTGATCCAGATCCAGGTTCTGTGTCCCTTTACCAGTAAAATATAGTAAGTTCCTTCCTACAAGTGATACGCTGACTGTACTTAGAAACTTTGTGCGTTTCAAATAGCTTGCTGGTACATTGTAACTCAGCACCACTTCTCTTAATTTAACGTAAGTCCGGCTTCTGGTTAACTCATAATCAGAGCGGTTATAGCTTCTTGCCCAGCTTTGATATAAAACGGGGACATCATTTGGAGCAAATACGCGGGTATCTGAGATGACACGGCCATCCTGATCGGTATTCAATTGTCCGCTTACAATTTTTAGACCATCGCTCATCACCGTACCTTTCCAGTTTGGATTGTCACGGTTATTCCAATCAGAAAGACGGAAAGCATTGTCAGATTCAGGAGCAGTACCTGAATTCCACTGCATCTGATCTACATAATTACCAATTTTGCCACCAAAACGGCCATCTACCTGAAAGCTCAGACTCAATGATTTATATTTGAATGTATTGCTAATACTGGCAACGAAATCATTGTTGTAATAGCCTATTTTGGTTTGATAGGGGTTGAATGCAGGAAGTCCATTAGTTCCGACAATGATCTTTCCATTTGGGTCACGCTGAAAATCTTTAATAAAATAGCCATCAGCACGATCACCTACTTTAGTCATGCCATCGCGGTCCAATACGCCATCAATTGACTTTAACCATTTTCTGTAGGTTGACCAGTTGAACAATATATTCCATGAAAAGTCCTGCGTTTTAACCGGAGTTCCGTCAATAGTGATTTCTAAACCTTTACGGGTATATGTAAAGGCATTTTTTTGTGTAGCAGTTACCCCTGAAGCCGGAGACGTGTCTACATTCACTATACCTGGTCCTTCAATATTATAAAATGCAGCCATATCAAAACCTACACGGTTATTTAAAAAACGGGCTTCTAAACCAACTTCTGTAGTTTTGATTCGTGCAGCTTCTAAATCGGTGTTATACTGGGTGCCGCTATAACCGACACCAGTATTGTTGTTCCAGCGTTTGTCATATGCACTATAAGTAGAGATCAGTTTATAGACATCATATTGTCTGTCCTCGTCTACAACATCACTTGCCACGTTTGCATAAGAAGCCCTTGCTTTCAGATATGACACCGCTTTAGGCAAGTGTATAATTTCAGAAAGCAGGCCACTGACAGAAACAGAAGGATAAAAATAGGTATCATGTTTAACAGGTAAGGTAGAAGAACGATCAAAACGACCGGTGAAGTTCAGGTATAAGAAGCTTTTGTAATCCAGATCTAGTAAACCATATGCACTGGCAACCTGTCTTTGGGCAAATTGGTTTGTTGGCTTAGATGGTAATACAGTATTTGATAAGGTATATACACCAGGTACAATTAGCCCTCCGTTAGTAGACGCATCCAGTGACTTAATATTTACGGTTCGCAGGTTGCCAAAAACCGAGGTTCTTAAATTGAAATCGTGGAATTTATTTTTGTAGGTTAAGGAAGTTTCCGTATTATTTTCCCAAAATTTATCGTAGAATTCCTCGTAACCTCCAACCTGGTTAATCCCGCCATTATAGAAGTTTCCTGAAATTGGGTATTTATAAGTTTGATTCCGGTTCCATGTACTTACATTTGTCCTGATATTATAGCTCAGTTTGTCGGTGATGTCATATTTCATCTGAACAAAGCCATAAATATCATCCTTGTAATAGCCATGTAATTGCTCATTAGCAACAAACCATGGATTATTATAGATTGTATATTCTCGGTTGTATTGCTGAATTCCTTCTTTACCAGGTTGCCAGTAATTCTTTAAATCGTTTACGTCGTAATCTGCACCTCCCCATATATTCATTAAATATATGTAACTCTGCGGGCCATATGTCGCATCCGGATAATTAGGTGTGCCTTGTTTGTTATAATTAATATTTACATCAAATCTTACCTTTTTACCTGCATTTATAGCTCCAGAAAAATTAAAGTTAGTACTGCTTAGTTTAGTATTTGGTACTGTACCACGCTGATACATTTGTGAAAGAGAGAGGCGCATTTCGCCATTTTCATTTTTGGCAGCTATAGCGATATTATTAGTACTCAGTAGTCCATCGCGCAGAAAATTATTCAAATTGTTTTTACCTCTCGCTAACCAAGGGATGGGGGTTAGGCTGCCATCTGCAGCCACGGGGCTGTTGTATTGAGTAATAGGTTGTCCTTCAAAACGTGGACCCCAGATAAAATAATCATTGTCATTGATACCGCCACCTTTTCCATCTTTAAATGCATATTTAAAGTTATCACCTGGGCCATAAGCGGTTTGTTGTTTAGGGATTGCATTGTAACCTTTTTGAAGTTGAGTACTGGAATTAAATTCTACGGTAAAGGGTTTATTAATATTACCGCCTTTTTTTGTAGTAATCAGAATAGCTCCTTTTTGGCCCCTGCTGCCATATAAAGCTGCAGCATTTGCTCCTTTAAGTACGGAGTAACTTTCAATGTCATCCGGGGTAAGATTCCAGGAATCTGAGCTTACAGGTACACCATCAACAACGATTAATACTCCTGTCTGACCGCGTAGTTCAATAGTTGGGTTTCCAAAGAGATTAGAGCTCGCAGCGATGGTTAAACCAGCGACTTTTCCTGTTAAAGAAGCTATGGCATTAGGTTCTCTGGCCTTTACCAAATCACTTCCCTTTACTTCCTGTACCGCATAACCTACAGCCTTTTTGTCCTTTTTAATACCTAAAGCTGTTACCACTACCTCGTTCAGAGATTTTGAATCGGTTAGTAAAGTGATGTTAATTGTTGCATTGCTGCTAACCACTACACGCTGTGAAATAAAACTTAATGATTTAAATTCGAGAACGTCTCCCGATTTAGCTGTAATAGCATAATCGCCATTCAGATCGGTGATTGTACTTTTTGAAGAGGTTCGGTTAAAAACACTTACACCCGGTACTGAGCTGGATGCATCTGTTACTTTTCCGTTCACTCTTGTTTGTCCTGATACCTGTATGCAACAGGAGAGTAACATGAAGATGATCAGGGTTTTGATTGCGAATAAATGTGTTGTCATGATTGGTTGGTTTGTATAGTAAAGCTAAACTTTGTTTATTATTACTGTACTAAACTTTTGTTAAGTATTTATTAACAAGAAGGAGAGGCCATGTCGGGAATTTAATATTTGAGAGCGATGGATTATGCTGTAATTCACTAGTCGGAATTGGCTACAGGTAACTCTAATAGTGTTAAGCAGAGCCGAAAACTCCCGATTACCTTGACAAGATTTCATGCAATGGCGAAAAGACCTGAATATCCCAACTGTTGATATTGGTATAATTGAAGACAATAAATTATTAGCTGTAAAGATTAGAATATGCTTCGTTTACAAATTTCAGAAACTATAGCATTTATTGTTTTTTCCACATCATTTGTGTTTTGTTCGATGATGTCAATGGCCCAGGCACAGCCTGATTTTTCTAGATGATCCTTCCAGTCTGCACTATTTAACAATGCTTTTAAGGAATATCTAACTGAACCACCCATTTCAGCATGTCCTCCGCCAATAGATTCTTCCAATACAAAAGGTTCGTCATAATTTAACGGCAGTAGATAAAACCGATACTCATGATGAGTTTTATGCTCAGTTGTTGGCGCTTGATTTTTGAAACTTACAGTAAGATAGTTACGTTGTAAATCATCTAAAGATATAGAATGGGAATTTTGATAGATAAACCTCTTATCAAATGAAACCTGGTTGCTCCATACAATTTCGTCCACTTTAAAAGTAAACGATTTTAGCTTATTCGGGTAAGCCAAAAAGGCGTTTTTATTATATAATCCAGACTTTCCTGGTTCAAATATTCTGTATTCCAGATTGTTAAACTGAAAGATAAGTCCGTAAGTATCAATTGGTATTACCTTTTTGATATTTGGTATGTCAGTTTGTTCCTCCTTCATTTATAGCTAGCTTCTATTTAAAATCTGGTGTTATATTCGTCATACAATAATGAATATAACACGAGGTCAAGAAATTCATCGTTTACCAACTCCGCCTGTCTTAATATGCCCTCTTTTTTAAAATCTAACTTTTGTGGGATTGCCTGACTTCTTACATTATTAACCGCAGCTTTTATTTCTATTCTTTGTAAGCCCAGATCTTGAAATCCGTAATTGATCAAAGCTTCACACGATTTCATTATTATACCCTTTCCTTGAGCTTCTTTCGTTAACCAATATCCGATTGCAGCACATTTATTAAGCATATTCAAATGATGTAGTCCGATTCTTCCTACCGGATTTCCGTCAAGTAGAATTGCAAAACTAACTTCCTTTTGTTGTTGAATTAGTAATTCGGCACCCTCAATATAATTACTAAAGTTTTCTATGGTCTTTATATTGTCCACCCATGGCAAAAACGTAGAAAGGTGTTCTCTGTTGTTGTCTATGGCCTGAAAAAGAGCCACAACCTGCTTTTTTGATGTGAGCTCAAGTTTTATGTTTTCGTCAACGTTTAGCGTCATTGTGGGTTTATTTATGGGCCGGAAAGTT
Organism: Pedobacter sp. PAMC26386; assembly: GCA_014302835.1. Classification (GTDB taxonomy): domain Bacteria; phylum Bacteroidota; class Bacteroidia; order Sphingobacteriales; family Sphingobacteriaceae; genus Pedobacter. The sequence continues at coordinate 1,997,110 of CP060294.1, read as the reverse complement.
ATCTTTCCCCTATATCAAATCTATAAATTGAGACTGGTATCTGCAAGGAAATTGTCTGGTCATTCTATTAAGATTGGCCCTTTATTAATGGTTTGATAATTGTATTTTCGGTCTTATTATAGAGATTAAGGTTATGGATATCCCACTCCTCATTAAAGAATTTATTAAAGCGGATCTTATATTGATAATGACTATTTACCTGATCATTATGCCAGCTTATCTGATTTTGATAGTTTACAAAGTCGATATTGGTTTAGTCAGGACTCATTCAAAAACCTGACTGGAAATAAAGAAGGCGATTGGAAAGGGAAATGGTATTTGATTGCAGAAAATTCCGTGGATGACCCTTTTTAGCTTGATTTTTTGGGGAACATCTCCAATTTCCTGTTTACATAGATAACAGCACAGCCACATAATGACAGATGGCTGCTGCCAGTACCAATAAATGCCAGATTGCATGCGTATAAGATCTTTTACCCAGAATATAAAATCCAGTACCTATCGAATACAGCCCGGCACCAATAATTAGCATAATGATGACTGAGGATGGAAGCTCTGCGAAAAATCTTTTTCCACCAGCTATCAGCATCCAGCCCATCAATAGGTAGATTGTAGTGGATACAATATTGAACCTGCCGGTAAACCAGATCTTGAAGAATATTCCCAGAATTGTAAGACTCCATAAAACCGATAATAGCGTAATTCCGAAGCTATTGTTCATATAGATCAGTAAAAATGGGGTATAGGAACCTGCAATCAGGAAGTAAATACTGATGTGGTCAAAGATCTCAAACAATCTTTTTACACCAGGTTCAAGTGCCAGATGATAGACCATTGAGCAGGTAAATAGTAGCAGGAAACAGAATCCATATATCCCGGCACCGATTATCGCGGGTACATTATTATGGGCGGTTGCAATTCCTACCAGTACAGGTAAACCACTGACACCGAATATTACACCAACTCCATGGATTAAGCCATGAATAAGTTCTTGTTTACGTGAATACTTTCGGATTATAGTTTCCATAAAATATAAACAATCCGGTAGTAGAAAGGTTACGTGTGATTATTATAATTACTAATTTTATACTATTACCTATATTCGAACAACATAAATTTATTGGAATTGGTAAAGAAATACAATTAATGAATGTAAAAGAACACAACCAATGAATATAGAAGAATTACGTGATTATTGTCTGCAAAAGGCAGGCGCAACAGAAGGGTTTCCTTTTGGTGAGGATACCCTTGTTTTTAAAGTAGGTGAGAAGATTTTTCTGCTCGTTGGGCTTAAAGAGACCAGGAGTTTTAATGCTAAATGTGATCCGGAACGCGCTATAGAATTGCGTGAACAATACGAAGAAGTAAGACCCGGTTTTCATATGAATAAAAAGCACTGGAATACAGTTGCGATGGATGGTCGCTTAACTTTTAAACAGTTACTGGAGATCATAGACCATTCCTATGAATTGATACTGAAAAGTTTGCCGAAAAAAATGCAGGAAGAGATTAGATAAGCAGATATACCTGGTAGGATAAATACCATAACACATTATCGGGTTATTCAGGAAACCAGGTATTTACTGAAATATACTACTCATACAGTTAGGGAGATCTGTGGTATCCTTAACTTTGAAAGTGTCATTTATTTTAGTCGGTTCTTTAAAACGTATTCGGGTATATCGCCATCTGATTTCAGGAAGGCTAAGGAAACTATTTTATTTCCAGCCTAAATATTACATCATTAATATCGCCAAGGTGAAGCCCATCTTCAATGGCTTTATTGGTCTCTTTAAAAAGAGTGAATGACATCATTTTATCTTGATTCTTTCTTAAATTATTATATTGGGCAATTCAATTCATTAAAGTAATAGACAGATCCGCGAACTAATGCAGAACAATAACCTTTTACATCTTATAGCTTATTCAAAAATTCGTGGAGTAGGGCCTGCATTTTTCAAAAAACATTTCAAGTCAATCAAAGCATTTAATTATGACTTAGGCCTTTTGGCTGGAATAGGGGGCAAATCTTATTTGAAAGAATTAGAGCAAAACCTGGAAGAAGCTAAAGAGCTGATTGCTACCTGTGGAAAATTGAAAATATCAATTCTAAGTGTTGTTGATGAGGCTTATCCAGCTAGTTTGCTAGAAATCAAAGATCCGCCTGTATTGCTCTATATTCAAGGTGATATCAAGTTGTTCTCCAGGTGTTTTTGTGTTATTGGTTCAAGAAATTCTACGATATTAGGTAATCGTATCGCCAATAAGATTGCTGCATATTTTGTTCAAAAATGGTCTTTATGTACTGTATTTCAGGAAGGGATTGATGAAAGTGTGCTAATCGATGATCAGGTCGTTATTCCGTTTGCGACCGGGATTTTATCATGTGGTCTTAATCTCTCTACTACAGCCTCAGAGAAAGTGCAATTATCAGCAGCACAGGTTCTTGAAAATGGAGGGGTATTAATCTCTGAATATGAGCCAGATAAAAAAGAAGATCAATTTCTAGATAATAAAGTATTTCGTATTCAGGCAGGATTGTCCAGAGGACTGATCTTAGTTCAAAGTAGTGATTCGGATAAAGCAAAGTATACATTGAGAGCATTTTCACAGTTGAAAAGACCTTTAGGTGTGATTTCTTTGCCCGATAACGAAGAATTTATCTCTTCCAACTCTTTCTCTATGAACCGATCCTTAATCAAAGATAAAGTAAAGGGATTACAGGAAATTACAGGTATTAGTGACCTTTCCAAAATAAAGGCATTTAAAATTATCCCAATCCATAATAGAGAGGACTATACTGTTTTTGAAGAAGAAGTCCTGGTTTCTCCTCTTGATTAGTTGATTTCTTTTTTGTGCTTGTCATAACCAAATTGAGTAATAAACTCGCTGTCAATTACCTTACGTCGGTTATCATTCGTCATGATGACTTGTTTTCAACAAATCATCTATAAAACAAAATATTCTTATAATTTTATTCTTTATGAGCATCGCTTGAATGATTTAAATGTCGTTACTCAAATTTATCCGTTAGCGGTAATTGTAGAACTACAGTACTAACAATCAAACCAATGGAGAAAAAATAACTTTGACGAACAATAAATAAATAAAAATTATGAGCAAAATTATCTTTGACAGCGGAATATCACTTGATGGTTTTTTCGCAGGCGATAACAGGAGTCCAAGTAACGCAATGGGCGACAATGCACGAGCAATTCACAAATGGATGTTTAAACAAAAAGCATTTTGGAAAAACATCAATATGGAAGGCGGTGAAGAATACGGTGCAGACAGTAAGTTAATTGATGATGTGTTTGCAAGAACAGGTTCTTACATTATGGGAAAACGAATGTTTGAAGAAGGCGAAGTCCATTGGGCAGAAGATTTATACAAAGCAGATGTTTATGTTCTGACACATGAAAAGCGGGAACCTTGGGTTCAAAAGGGGGCAACAACTTTTTATTTCATCAATGACGGAATACAAAGTGCATTGGAAAAAGCAAGACAATCGGCAAAAGGAAAGGACATAAGAATACAAGGTGGCGCAAATACTATTCAACAATTTCTCAACGCAGGGCTTGTAGACGACTTTTTTATTCACATTGCGCCTCTTTTTTTGGGAAGCGGTATCCGACTGTTTGACAGCATTGACAAAGACAAATATGATATTCAAATTGTGGAAGTAATACCTTCAGACTTGACAACACATTTGAGATATAAACTCACGAAGAAATGAGAATAAATACTTCGACCCGTTGATACTTACTTCTGATAATCTTATTTATCCAGCAACTTGAGTTAATTAATATCAGGAAATATTTGCTTAGCTTCCTGTATAAATAAATTTTTAACCATTTAGTTAATGACAGTAATAATAGAACATACGCGAAAAGTCTGGAATAATAATCTTTCTATAATTATGATCGGCGTAAATATATTACTGTTGCTCATTTATTTTGGATCTAGCCCTAGTGAAGGAGGTGACCAGCTAACTTATTCAGTTGCTTCCATTGTTTTTGTTACCCTTCAAATTGGAGGTTATACATTAACTTATAAAAGTAGTAAGTGGCCATTCGCTATTTTTATCCTCATTACCATTCTGGTCTTATTGGGATATACCTATTTAATTGGTATGGGCCATGCTTTTCAACATTAAATTATGAAACTGAATCTTTTTAATCTAGTCAATATACTCATTGCAGCGGTTTTATTATTTGGCATAGGATATAGACTATTTGAGTATAAACCATGGGATAGATACGATTATGAAGCAGTAGCTTTTGCACCTGAGGACTCTCCCCTATATATTAAGGATAGCTATTTTATAACTATTGATGGTGGTAGGGAAGGTATCAGCCATGAGGAGGTAAATTATAGGAATACCTATTGGGGGAAAGATCTTGTTGTGATTAATCATTCAACCCAGATTAAACTACCTGCCAAATTGGTTTTAGATTATGTTTCCTATCGGGATCAGAAATTCTATGCCGATACTTTAAACTTACCAGCAGAAAAGATTAAATCTATATTTAAACATGCTGCCCAAAATGATGGGTTTAGGACTTTAGGTCATAGTAAAGAAGAAGCCAAAGGTCTGCTTTTTTCAATTGGCATTGCCAGAAAGGGGAGTGTGCTTGTTTTGTTAAGGGGCAATGGTTTTGAAGAAGTGGTTCTTAAAGGTGTATTGAAATCGCACGAGCCTGTTAAAAAGGAATTCATTCATCAGGAACAACAATTATCAAAAGATACGTATTTTAGGGAGGTCTTTAGGGAGATAACCGACAGTGTAAAAACAATATTAGATACTGGTTTCGATCCCAAAGCAAATTATCTCGATACACCAACCCATTATTTGGAAAAGCAGCTTAGAAAGGACTAGACAAAAGCAAAGATCAGTTTATGCTGAATTTATAATACGGACTTACTTTAGCATAATCTATTAAATAGGGGTAAATTATTTAATAGATTAATTGAAATTATGAAAAATCTGATTATATACATACTTGTCGTTTTAGGGTTCTTTTTAACGACAAATTGTCTTGCCCAGATGCAAACCGGCTATTTTTTGCATATTGATACGGCGAAGCAGTTATACAAGGAAAAGAAATATATAAAAGCGGCTGAATCATACACGAAGGCTTTCCTTTCAAATCACAATCTGGGGCGTGCAGACCATCGGTATAGTGCTGCCCGTTGCTGGGCTTTAGGTGGTGAAATTGATTCAGCGTTTTATCAGTTGGGAAGAAGCTTAAAGGGAAATTATGGTCTGTACACAGAAATATCTACGGATACTGCATTCAGGGGTTTAAAGGCTGATAGCAGATGGACAAAGATTCTGGATAACGTGAAAGTCAATAGTCAAAAAGAGGGCGAATTTTCAGATTTCAGGTTCAAAAATCTAAATAGACCTTTGGTAGCGATATTGGATACCATAAATCAGGATGACCAGCTACCGAGATTACAAATGAATGAAATGGAGGGAAAATACGGATGGTCCTCGCCCCAAATGCGTGCGTGTATAGCACTTATGTCAAGAAATGATTCCATAAATGTGAGAAAAATTAAACCAATTCTTGATCAATATGGCTGGCTGGGCAAAGAAGAGGTTGGCGAGCAAGGCAATCGTACATTATTCCTGGTCATCCAGCATGCTGATCTGGTTACGCAATTGTAATATTTACCTTTGCTTAGGGCAGCTGTGAAACAAAGAAAGGCTGAAGCGTCAAGTTTGGCGCTACTAGAAGACAGAGTGAGTCTTAAAGAAGGAAAAAAACAAGTCTATGGAAGCCAGATTATGCGCAATAATAAAACTGGAAAATATTACGTTGAACAAATGGAAGATCCTGAAAATGTCGACAAGAGACGTACAGAAGTGGGTTTGTCTCCAATTAAGGAGTATGTAAGCCAGTGGGGAATTAGCTGGAGTATCGAGCAGTATCGAAAGGATTTGTTAGAAAATTAGGCTAACAGATCTGATTTATGAAAATAGGTGGAATCAAAAAAAAACCATAATTTGTAGTAAGAAACTAACCCTAATATAGCTGAACAATGAAACTTGATTTTTCTATATTTCCTGAACTGGAAACAGCACGCTTAAAGCTAAGAAAAATGGTCTTAACAGATGCTCCGGCGGTCCTTGAGCTTCGATCGGATCCTGAAGTAGCAAAATTGACAGGAAGAGAGGTTTCCAGGAATATTGACGATGCAATAGCCCATATTAATAAGATTGAAGGGCTTATTGGAGGTGGGAAGAGCTTATATTGGGCAATTTCCAATAAAGAGGAAGATGCTTTAATTGGTACAATATGTTTTTGGAATTTTGATGTAAAGGACAATTCTATAGAAATTGGCTATGAGGTACTTCCGGCGTTCCACCGTAAAGGTATCGCATCTGAGGCAATAGTAGCCCTAATCAGTTTTGGATTTCAAAATATGATGGTTACTACTATCACAGCCTTTCCGTCTATTGATAATGCGGCTTCGGTTAGCCTGCTGGAGAAGTTAGGTTTCAAACTGGCATCTGATACTTACCTGAATACCCATGAAAATGAAGAAGGAATGCTGACTTATATTCTTTCGAAATGATGCTGTGAGATCAATTGGTTTGAATCTTTGGTTTATACTTCCATCTTCTGTGGCTCCATAACCAATAAGCAGGTTCTTCTCTAATCATGTCTTCTAGCATACGTGTGTGCAATTCTGTAATTTCAAATTCTGCAGTTTCGGCAGGATTTAAGCAAAGCGGAATACAGTCAACTGTGTAGTAACCTCTTTTAATATAATTAATTTTGAAGTAGAATATTGGTTGGTTTGTCTTTTTTGCAATTTTCTCAATACCCAGCTGAATTGAAGTTTGCTGATGCATAAAAGTTGTCCAATATTGAGATTCATCCTTTGATGGAGTCTGGTCGTTACCAAAACTTAACATACTTGGCTTATTTTTACTTGCTTGTAAGGCTCTTAACGTTTGGCGCATCGGAATCAGTTTATTTCCAAATTTGCTGCGGACTTTTTTAAACCATTCATCAAAGATCAGATTGCTTAAGGGTTTATAAATGGGATAGTGGTCTCCATGAAAAGTTAACCCAGCTCCTAAAGTTCCCCATTCCCAATTGCCATAATGCGCAGAACAGATCAGAATACTTTCTCCTTTGTTTAAATAGGATTGTACCTGTTCTTTGTTATTGAAAATAAAACGTTTATTGATTTCTTTTTTTGAAATGCTACTCATCTTTACAATCTCAAAAATTAAAGAGGAAAGATATCTGTAGAAGCGTTTCTCAATAACTTGAATCTCTTCAATTGACCGATCAGGAAATGCATTAGTCAAATTTTCTCTAACTATCTTTTTACGGTAACCAAAAACATAATATATTAATATATAAATACCATCTGCAAAAACATATAAAACTGATAATGGGAATAGGGATAATATAAAAAGCAAATATACTCCCAGGTGGGAAATGATCTTTTTTATCATAGATAGGTAGGTTTGATATACGAAAATAAAAAAGAATCAAAAAAAATATGCCATCGGAGTGTTATAATTAAATTTAATGCGATGTTAGAGAAGATCAATGAGGCAGTGGATATTTTTTTCTTATTTAATGGGATTATTGGTAGGAATGGCTGACTAATGTTAACAGCAAGGGCTTAATTATCGAATTAAATAGCTGAAATAAAGAGTATATACATTATTAATTTTTATACTAACTTTAGTTAACCTTTTGAATTTTGTCACAAATCAAATTTAAAACATAAAAGTTATGCATTTATTATTTCACATTTTATTAGGAGGTATTGCCGGTTGGCTTGCCGGAAAAGTAATGAAAGGCGATGGTTACGGCGTTATTTTTGACATCCTGCTGGGATTAATTGGCGGATGGGTAGGAGGTGCTCTTTTAGGATGGTTTAATATCCATACCGGGGGAGATATTAGTTATCTGATTACAGCATTTTTAGGTGCTGTATTGTTAGTATGGATTTCAAGACTTATCAAAGGATAAACACAATGGTGTTTATCTTTGCTCCATACTAAACATTCTACCCTTTACCAAATAAGTTTTAAGACAGTTTGGTAGGGGGTAGAATTGTCAACTCATTTCAATGCTTACATAAGTTCCTTGTCATTTACACCTTAACGGTGTACCTTTATTAGATTAAAAAGGAAATTATATGAATACTGAAAAAGCCATTTTGGCCGGCGGTTGCTTTTGGGGAGTTGAAGAACTTATAAGACATTATCCAGGTGTTATTTCAACAGTAGTGGGATACACAGGTGGAGATGTTCCTAATGCAACCTACCGGAACCATGGAACACATGCCGAAGCTATAGAAATAATATTTGATCCAACACAGCTATCATACCGCGGTCTCCTTGAATATTTCTTTCAGATTCATGACCCAACTACAAAAAACAGACAGGGAAACGACATGGGCGCTTCTTACCGATCTGCTATTTTTTTTCTGGATGAAACACAGCGCGAAACTGCTGAGGCTTTAATTGTTGAAATGGATGCCTCTGGTGTTTGGCCTGGAAAAGTTGTAACAGAAGTTGTCCCTGTAGCTGATTTTTGGAATGCCGAAGTGGAGCATCAGGATTATTTGCAAAAGAATCCGTATGGTTATACTTGTCATTTTGAAAGACCAGATTGGAAGATGTAAGACACAATTGATTGATTATCTGTTGATAATTTTGAGACTGACAATATTTACTCATTTGAATAAAAAGAGTAATATGTGTTTTTGCGCATATTACTCTTTTTATTCAAATGATACTTCTTTTAAAGCTTTACTGCTTTAGTTACATATTTGTCACTTATCCACCCCCGCAGTTTTTGTCCTTTAAAATCAAAATCGATTGGACTATTCTTTTCTCCAATGGTATTTTTCTCAACTTCAACAAATAACCACGTTCTATCTTTTTCTATCAGCTCAGAAAGTACTTTAAGTGTAGAACCTAGTTTTATTTTCGCGATTATGTTTGTTCCTTCTTCAACACCGAAGACGAAGGTGTTTTTTACTTCTTTTTCCAGTTTTTGAATACTCGGTGAAAATCGTAAATTATAGTTATCAGCGATAACTTTTACATAAACTGAATTTTCCGAGTAAACTAAGGGCATTAATAAAGCTATGTTTCCAGTATATTCATCATTTGTCAAAACATAGTTTTCTTTAAGACTTGCTGAGGTTTTATTAAACTCAAACACTCTCTTTGAAACGTATGGACTTTCACCACAACAATGGGTTAAGGTCAGGTAAATAAGTTTTTGATTGTTAATTTTCCTGATTGCATATGAATTACATTGTTCAGCTACTTGCTCTTTATAAACTCCTTCAATATTTAAAAGTACCTTGATGCATTTAGGCTCACCACATTGATATAAATAGATGATGTCGTTCTTTCCATCATTATTCAAATCAACAACTTGTTTCTCAAATTTCCCACCTATTGCATCTTTTTTTATTTTATTTTCAATCTCTTTAAGTTGAGGTGTTTGTCCAAAAGACAGGTTGGAAAATAATACCAGGGATACTGTAAATACTATTAAAAATGAATTTCGCATGGGGTATGGCCTTTAGCTCAAATATATATTGATCAGTTGGTGTGTAAACTTTTTCTGAAGAAACTGGTCGCCAGGCTTCCGACCTGAATATGGACCTGATGCCTGTCTACACCAGCAGAATCTGTAAATAAGAAAGGAGCTTCTTTTTTTACCACATCATTTGCCTCATTAAGCATTACATAATGCCCTGTTTTTTCTGGAAACTCAAAATACTGCGAACCTCTGATCAGTTGATGATAATGCTGGGCATTAGTTTTTACTGGCGCTATTGAGTCACTTCTGGAACCGACAATATATACCGGCTGGTTAATCGACTTAACTTGTTCCACTTTTTTAAAACCAGCAGCAAGCACAGGTGAAATCGCGAAAAAAGAATTAATGCGGTTATCCTTCAGGGCGGGCACATGTTTCATTTTTTTCAGGAGTGTAGTGTCGGTTAAAAACTTACCTGATCCCGACATTTCAGGCGTTTCTATCTCTTTCTTCCCAACGCTTTGATAAAAGCGTATAAGTTCCTGATAGTCCAGGATACCTCCCGCCAGTGCAATAACTGTATAACCACCGTAAGAAAATCCAGCAGCACCTATTTTGGTCTGGTCAATAGTCTTTTCAATTTCGGGATCCCTCAGTAAGTTAGTCAGGGCAAAAGAAATATCAAGCGGGCGTTCCCATGGTTTTACAAATTCAATAGGGATTTTGTTGTCAAATGTATTTCCCCAGTGATCAACTGCTGCAACGATGAAACCATTCTGAACTAAAATTTGTGCCAACCATTCTAATGTTAACCTACCTGCACCGGTTCAATGAGAGATCATAATAAGCGGGTATTTTGTGGCCGGAAAACTCCCGTTTCTAACGGTATACCCGCGAATAAAAGGGGAATCCTCATGGTCACTTGTTTTCAGGGTATCTGTTGTTGGATACCAAAGCTCGGTTACAACAGGTCTGTTTCTTGTGCTGTCTGTAAAACGTAGTGTACGTTGCCCAATGAGCGTTTGAGCGGAGCTGTAACTGCTCATAAAAAGTATTAAACCTAACAATACGCGTTGAATCATCTTGTTTATATTGATCATGTAATACTAATTTACCTTATTACTCCTGGGTTTTTAGCTTTTTTCATAGTCAGATATAAATCTATTCAGCTCATATATTTTCAATAGAGAACTGTATAGCTATTGAATACGTAAGTGTATCTGTAAGGATTTGTCCAGCAGTACGACTAAAAGATAAAACGATATGAAAAAGTTAAATTTTTTGATGATTCCACTTTTGGCGCTTGCATTAAATGCTTGTAGCCAGAATTCATCATCGCAGAGCAAAAATGGGACGAATGGTCCTTCTGAAAATACTAAACTATACCCCGATGCAAAACCAGATGCCTATTGGAAAAAGATATTATCTGCTGAAGCTTACGAAATACTAGTGAACAGAGGCACTGAAGCTCCATTTAAAAATCCTTATTGGGATAATCATAAAAAGGGCATTTATGTAAGTGCGGCTACTGGTAAACCTTTATTTAGTTCAGATGCAAAATTTGAGTCTGGAACGGGCTGGCCGAGTTTTTTCAAACCGATTGACCCCAAAGCAATTAAAATTGTACAGGATACCTCTGACGGTATGGTTCGGGACGAAGTGGTGGAAGCGAGTACAGGACTGCATTTAGGGCACGTTTTTGATGATGGACCTGAGCCAACAGGCAAAAGATATTGTATGGATTCGTATGCCTTTAAATTTATTCCCGCTAAATAACCTTAAGTCAATTAATCATGAAAAGATATGGAATATGGATATTAGGACTTGTATTGCTGAGTTCTTGTACCAATGCACAAACTATTAAAAATGAGAATGCTTTTGCCATTCTGCCAGAAGCTAAGGTCAATGAACAGGTCGCTACTTTTGCGGGGGGGTGTTTCTGGAGCCTTTCTGAAGGACTTAGTGAATTAAAAGGTGTTGATCAGGTGGTTGCAGGTTATGCCGGTGGAAAGATGAAAAATCCAAGTTATGAACAAGTCTGTTCTGATCAGACCGGACATGCTGAATCTGTACAAGTGTATTACAACCCAAAAGTAATTAGTTACGCAGAACTGGCTGAGGCATTTTTTTATGCGCACGATCCAACAACGTTGAACCGTCAGGGCCCCGATGAAGGAGAGGACTATCGTTCCGTTGCGTTTTACCGAAACCCAGCGGAGCAAAAGACATTGAATGAAGTGATTGCTAAGGTAAATGCCAGCCATCACTATTCGCATCCAATCGTAACCCAGGTTGTTCCTTTTAAAGTTTTATACCCGGCAGAAAACTATCATCAGGATTATTATAAGCTGCATCCAGACAATTCATATATTCAAAGTGTATCAGTGCCTAAGGTTATGAAACTGAGAAATAGTATGAATGCTTACATTAAACCAGAATTTAAAAAAAACAGGTAGTTCTAAGGAGAGCAAAATCTGTATTTGTAACGTACTCCGATCAGCGGCACATTGAAAATTAGCGATGCCGCTTATCGGAGTACGTTATTATAAATAGCTCTGAAGCAGAAAATAACCAGCTCCAACAACAATTAATACCATAGCAATGGCAATTAGGAGGACATTGAAATAGAAAATACCCGAATAAGCGAAGAGTCGTGCTTCTTCTGGCTTTGTTGGATCATATAGAAATGTCCTTTCTTCTCCTATTGCCCAATTAGATGGAGAAGTTGAGGTGTGGTGCCTATAAGTGAATTCCTGGTGACTACGTGTTTTAAATTCAAATACTGGTAAATAGGTTGTTCCTTCAATATCGCTTATTTCTTCCAGTTTTGTTACTCTTCCAATTGCCCGTTCGCTATTTTTCACAAAGGCAAATACTTGTTTCAATTTGATTATAGAAACGACTAAAAGAAGGATTCCGGCGATTAAGCAAATTAAATAAGTCATATTTTTGAGATTTAAAGCATTTCTTTTTCAGTTAAACTGTCTTCTAATTAAATAATATCCTCCGCCGGTTGTCACTAAAAATACAGCGATGCTCATTGATACAATGGACCAACTGAATTTAATTAGAAATACTGGTGCATAAGAGGAATCGTCCTGGTCAGTTGTTTTTTCCAGTTCTGTTACGACCCCAACAGCCCGTTCACTGTTTTTTACGAATTCCAAAGAGTTTTTTAAAATGATCACAGAAATTACCATTAGAATAACTCCTACTGGCAGAGAGATTTTGTGAATTAAGTTTCTACTTCGCATAAGGTCGCTGTTGGTGGTTTAATCTATAAATTAATTGTAATAATTACGAAAAAAAAACGTTTTGGATGAACATGGTTGCTATTATTTATTGTCCATTTTGAAAAACTATATTTACATTTAATTACGAAATTATTTTTTACAATTAAAACTTTATTATATGTCATTTCTAACCCCAGAAGGAGCTAAAATAGCTCAATTATCTAAATCTGACAAACTACCTTATGCTGATAAACTGCTTTCAGGTGGAGAAAATATTTCAAGGTACAATGAAGGAGTCTGCCATGATGTAGTGGCTTTTGCGTTGTATATGTTTGGCGCTGAAATAAGCCCAAGTGAATTAGCAAAGCTTTTTGGACAAAACTGGTTACATAAATTCAACTATTCAGGAGGACAAAAGTGGGATGGCTCCAGTGCTATTTCAAAAGGAAAAGCGATAGGCTTCTATAGGATTATTGACGAAAGTTGGTTTCACTCCGCTATAACTATAGAAAATGGAACAGAAATCAGATCAGTGAATGGACAGACATTAGGAACATCGTGGTTAGGTAAAGTAGATTTAAAAAGGGTTTTAGGCCCAATTAACACTGATGGAACTTTTAATTATGACAGAACAAAAATAGAAGTTTATATATCCGCATTATAGTAGAATTTTTCAAGACATAGGATCCCCCTCATCATACTACTCAACTCTGATGAAGGGGATTCCAAGTCCTTAATTCTGCATTATTTTAGGAAGGTAGGCTGTAAATGAACCATTTACTTTTACCTTTTTAGAACCGCGTTCAGCGCCATTAAATAGGGGAAGCTGATTGTTTGCTGACATTGCTTTTTGAGAATCTGGATTCGGATCGTAAGCCGCATTAAAGTGGTAGTTTCCGCTTACTTTTAAATATTCTCCAGCATCTTGAATCAATGTAAAAGTGAGATAAACCTTGCTGTTTTTATTCTCATGATCTGTCTCAAAATAAAGTCTGTATAAATCTGTGCTAAAATTTCTTGTTTCTTTCGAAGTGATCATTGAGAAAGTACCGAGATCTCCCACCTGTTCTATACCAGTTTTTAACGATGGAGAAATTGAAAAAACTACCGCATAGGATGTTTTGTTGCTATTTGTCAGACTTCCTGCTAAAGAAAAGGCGCTGATATCAGTTTTAGTGAATTTTAAAAGGCCCAATGTTGCCTTATTTTCGCCTGAAACATTCATACTCATGCTCTGGTCTCCTGAAACTTCTGCACTCATAGAGTTGACAGGATTTTTAGATTGATGAGTAGTGGTTTGCGCTTCACTTCTTAGATTAATTATCAATAAAACAGCAAACAATGTCTGGTATAGAAGCTTAGGAATCATAGATGAAATATAGGCCAATGTAGATAATTTGTTTCAATTCTGGAGCATATTCTCTTAAACAAGAAAAACTGAATGATAAACTCGTAACTGTAAATGACATCAATGATGCTGAATTAAACCGAACCATTGAAACTACAGGGTGGGTAACTACTAAAAGTTCTGATCATTGGATTACTGATAAAAGTGCAGATAAAAATTTGATACTCTTTGTCCCTGAAATTGATGATGAATATGACAATGTCTATTTAACAACTATCGATAATATCGGATACAAAATGGGGTTTGCAATGGGGCATGAAAGACAGTTGTTGGAGAGCCCACATAGGGATATATTGCACCGGTACTCAGTATTGATGAATTAAAGGGAAGATCAAATAAATATTTTCAATAATATATAAAAGAGTTTTATTAAAGATGTTACAATTTCAGCTTAACTTTTTTAAACAATGAGCTAGTGATAATTGTAACTTTATTAAATATATTAAAAAGTGGAAAACAAAAACAAAATAGCCTTAGTCACCGGAGGTAGCCGTGGACTAGGTAAAGATATGGCGCTCAGACTTGCCGAAAAAGGAAATGATATCATTATTACTTATAATAGTAAAGCAGAAGAAGCACAAAATGTAGTTAGTCAGATTCAGCAAATCGGAAGAAAAGCGGCGGCTCTGCAATTAAATACGGGTGATATAAAAAGTTTCGGTTCCTTCCGGGAACAGGTAAAAGAGACATTAAACCAAACATTTGGAACGGACCATCTGGACTTCCTGATTAATAATGCCGGTTTTGGGCGTAATGCACCTATCGGAGAAATAACTGAGAACATGTTTGATGAACTGATGAATGTGCATTTTAAAGGTGTTTGTTTTCTCACACAAGAAATCCTGACCTTGCTGAATGATGGTGGTGGTATCGTTAACGTGTCCACAGGTCTTGCCCGCTTTAGTGTACCAGGTTCTTCAGTCTATGCTTCGATGAAAGGTGCTGTGGAGGTATTTACCAGGTATCTGGCTAAAGAACTGGGACCTAAAGGTATCAGGGCTAATGTAATAGCTCCTGGAGCAATAGCTACAGATTTTAACGACGCTCATCTTCGTGAAAGCGAACAGATTAAAAACTTTGTGAGTAGTGTAACTGCGTTGGGACGTCCGGGTATGGCAGATGACATTGGCGGTGTAGTTGCATTCCTTTGTTCAGATGATGCTAAATGGGTTAATGCACAGCGTATAGAAGTTTCAGGTGGTATGTTTGTTTAAATCATAATCAATTAGGCTGAATGGTATGGAGATCTTATTTCGTGTTAAATTATGGTTAGTTGTTAAAAATGCTTTTCAATTTTTCTATAAGCTCTTTGCCATTCAGTCCTTTAGCAATAATTACTCCGTTGGGATCTAACAGAAAACTCTCAGGAATTAAATGTATAAAAAGACTTTTTGCTACCGTATTATCGAATCCTTTCAAATCTGAAACATGTTTCCAAGGCAATTGATCTTGATGGATAGCCTCAAGCCAATCTGTTCTGGATTTGTCAAGAGAAATAGCAACGATATCAAATCCCCGCTTTGCATACTTCTTATAAGCCGTGATCAGATTTGGATTCTCAGCTCTACAGGGGCCGCACCAGCTTGCCCAAAAATCTACCAGCACGTATTTGCCTCTGAAACTGGATAATTTTACAGCCTTGGATAGGCTATCAGGCTGTTCAAAATCTGGAAAAATCTTACCGATCCCTAACAGATTATTTACTTTAATACGCTGAGCAGCTTCTTTTCTCAAATATGTATTGCTGATTCTTGCTGAAAGCGTACTCATATATTTTTCAACGAATGGATAATCTGGTTGGGAACCTTTTAGTTTGTCATAAAGCAGATACATGGAGTAATAATTATCTGGGTGATGGAGGATAAAATCAGTATCTAGACTATCAACAATGTTTTTCCAGGTGACATCAGGCCGCTTATCTTTATTTTTGTCCCATGCGCTGTATGCCTTCCGAGCGCTTTTCTTATAATCACTATCAATGATTTCGAGATCCGAATTTTCGAGATGGAATTTTTTTGGCCCGACAACCAATCCTTTTGTCCCTTTAGCCAGCCACCCTGTTTTTCCTTCAAAAGACAAGCTCTTTCCAGGTTCTACCCAAAAGGTGTAGACATAACTATCTCCCAAAAACATAGGATTAAATGTATTTTTAATAGTCAGATTAAAGATGGTCGGTTCACTGATTTTCCCGATATACTTAAATCTACATTCCGAATCTAGCCGGATAGTGTCGCGTACCCAGTTCCCCTTCTGAAGGTAAGTAGCAACATAGGTAGCTTTAGGAACAGTATCAATGATTCCTTTGATTATAAATGTATTACTAGACTGGGCTTTTGTTGCCACTTGAGCAAATAAGATTAATATTGCAATCCATAATATGGAAGAGGTTATTCTTTTCATGATCACTCAATGAATTAGGTGCGGCATTGTATGAGTGAATATAATTAATTAGGATGAAAAAGTGGGCTAATGCATCTAAAAATATTAATTACCAGTTAGCTATCCGGTGTTCCCTATCTTATTTAAAACCTGCATCACCCTGCTAAATAGTTTCTGTCCGTAAGCACTACCATTTAGCGAAGTCCCATAAGCGAGTATAGAGGATTTACATGTTGTCGGGAGATCAGTTTTTACATTCATCAGGACCTGTCCGGAGCCATGAAGGCTAAGAGACTTAAGTGCAATTATAGAATTGGTGTTCTGAAACAGTTCGTCCCAGCCCTCATTTGTTGAAATGGTAGCCGCTTTACTTTTTAATGCCTGATATTGAGCAGCAGTAAGACTCGATACCGGTGTACCAAGACCTGCTGTCCAAACAGCCTGATGTTTTAATATAATTGGATTTGTTCCGGTGTATTTCAGGATAAAATCAATAGTAGGCAGGTAATTGTTTCTCCAGGTAAGCTGTATATAGCCTCTGCCTCTGAATTTATGGAAATCGGCTTGCGCTACATAGGGAAGATTATTTGGGGCAGTTTCTGTAATTGGATAAACCTGGCCTTTCCAATCTACGTTTGAAGTATTTTTATATAAGCTTGCTCCTGTCAAACCATCATGTGCAGTATTAAAATCAGGATTATTGAACAAATCGAATGCTAATCTGTTAAGAGGGGCAACGTTATAAGAGCCTTTTCCCGGATATCCAGTAATATAGCCTGAAGGAATATCACTGTATGTGTATTTTAATCCATTATGGTCCTTCAAATTGGTCCCTTCTGACGGAATATTCATTAGTCCGCCAGTTTCATTTACAATTGCACTTTGCAAACATAAGAACTGAATCAGGTTAAAATTAGTGATGGAAAAAGTATTAGCAACATTATCCCAGATATTCATAAATCTGGTAGAGCGTAGTGCATCAGCTGTAATATTTGTTCCTGTCCAAAACTCTTTATTGCCGATTTGATTGGCAAAAAAGGTATTAAAACTTGCGCCAGTCTTACCCATGAAGAAACTGTCAATATCGGCGCCGTTTTTAAACAGGTTGGCCGGAACATTCACTACAGTATCCAGGAAATCCTGTGCAATAGTGGTAATGAGAACAGGAGAACCTTCTCCACCATCAGTGGCCTTATCTATAAAGTGTACAATCTGAATAAACAAACTGCCGGAATTATCTGTAACCATTTGTTCAAATGCAGCAATAAACTGTGTAAAGGTTTCAATAATTTCTGTTCCAGTTCCGGGATCGGTGAAGGTAAAGTTTGTCCCATTTCCATCCGGAGATCCTGTTCCGCTTATTTTAGTTAAAATACGAGCATGGGGAGAGAAAGATCCTGTTGCGGTTGAAGAATCTGTTGTCACCCACAGCGGTCCATAAGTGTTCAGCCAGTCAATGTACTGTTGCAAAGTATAGTTTGCGGGTGCTTCACCAACCATATTTAAAGCTGAAATAAATGCTTCTTTTTCACTGGACAGCAATCCTTCACCATTATTGAATTTTTGAAGATAAACGGCTCCAGCATCGGTAAGCACTTGTGGCACGGTGAGCACAGTTCCTTTTTTCCAGCTTACCATCATGGTTGCTGCGGTGGCCCAGCAGGCCATATCGTTTTCCTGTTTAAGTTTAGGAACATTCCCCTTGACTGAGGATAGTATCTGATCACTTTGTCCTGAGCTAATATCCACGGACTCTATATTTCCTTCTTTATCAGTTTTCTGAGCTTTCACATTTTTACCCTGATCTGCAGCTTTTACTGCGGCATCGGTAAGGGTAGGTTTTGCTTTCTCTTTCTCTATCTGTGCATTGGTTGCGCCGCCGTCAATTTGTTTCTGGATATGTTCTTTGACCAGTTTTCCATAGTCATCCTGGCTGATCGCTCCACTGTCTTTAGCAGTTTTCAGCGTGTCCATAATCTTATCGGAGTTTTCAGTATTGTGTCCTTGCAGAGCCATGTTTTTGGCCATTTCAGCAAAGGCTTTAGCATTTTCCTGATTTGAAAGGAAGGTTTTGAGTACATTTTGCTGATTGGCATCCAGCCCAGTAATATCTTTGAAAATACCTGCTTTACCCAGAAGTTCTGACAAACCGGCTAAACCAGCACCAGGAGCAGGGGTTGCAGGAGCATTCTGAATATTAATAAGTGGTGTCGCAAAATCTTTAAAGGCGGCCTTCCAGTCAGTAACGGTTGGTACAATTGGTGTAACAGCACTGATTGGGGTTGGCTCATCAGTGGTGAATTTAGTCCAGTCTTGTGCCGAATTCTCTTTAATTTTTTCACAGGCATCACAAACCCCTTGTATAGCTTCCAGAAATACGCCACGGGAAGGAACACTAATTCGATATGGCGGGATAGGAGTCAAAGGTTTGTAATGATCAAATAAGGTGATTTCCTGAGTTACCTGTTCAGGGGCTTTGATTAAAATATAAGATTGACTGACTCTATAGCCAGGGGCAACTGGGAAAACAAGGGAGTTACCCGTTACAGTAATCAATTGATTTTTAACTACGGATGCCAGGCTTCTGAAAGCCGCAGGAGCTCCTAAATCATCAAAAACCTGGATGTCGAAACCATCTAAAAGCATGTATCTGCGGTCAACATCCAGATTGTACCATAACATCTTATTATAATACTCCAGATTACTATTCAAATGTTCTATTAATTTATTGACGATATACAGATCCTCTTTCCGGGGAAACCTCTTTTCATCAGTATTGAGCGGAGTTGGCTCGCTTACATTATCCAGTAAATCATTTCCTACATATCCGCTGAAGATTCTTCCTGCATAGTGAGCTGTTGTATAATTAATTGTAAGACTTTCTACAATACAGGTAGTTTTCTTCTTTAGCGTCTCAATTCCATCAATAAGCACAAACAGGTTGGGTGAGTATATGATGTCTATCTGAGGTATATCAGCTCTGGTCTGTGTAGTCTTGGCATTGAAATTATATTTTATCAGTTGCTCTCTTCCTGAATATCTATTCAGGACTGTCAGGTCAAGGTTAGCTAATGGTTTGATAGAAACAGTCTCTTCCTTGATTAGGTTGGCGACAATATCCGGAGCGATATCATCGAAGAAAATAGTGTCCCAGTCACTGATCACGTTTTTTGAGAACTTATTCAGCAACTCGAGGGTGGTAATGCCCAAAACGTTTGCATAAGCATCCCATAGTTTTTTGTCATCAGACATTCCATCAAAGAAATCAAGCGTTTTAGGATTTCCGTTAATAATAACATCCATGCGATCAAAGTTATGTACCCGAATACATTGGGCTGGTGGAACGGTGTCATAGTTCTCGTCCAGAGTCATGAAAGAGTCGAATATTTCTGCCCGGCTAAGTACTTCGTGGGTTAATGTTTCATATTTTATACTTGGTCCGCCACCAAAAAGCAGTGACAATCCTCCGGTAGCAGCTGCGAGAACAGAACTTTTGATATTATCTTTTATCGTTCCATTTACATCGACCCCGCCAGGTGAAGTTTCCGTTTTTTTAATCACAGGAAGGGACAGAATCCGGTCAAATCTTGTTTTAGGTCGTGGAAGGTTTATCCGAATGGTCATAGACCCCTCAACTGAGGTGATTGTATCATCACAGTATCTATTGAGTGGAAAATCGACATTGACATAATTAGTCTTTATCCGCTCGTTAGCATCAAATGCTTTCAATAATGGGTGCTGGATTTTCCATTGATAGGGTTGCAGATAAGTATTTGAATAGATGGGCAATAAGCTTTTGGCAAGTACATCGGCCCATTTGTAAATATTATCGCAGGTAAAGTTAGTCATGAGCAGGGGTACAAATACACATTCCTCTACATTGGCAAGCTCTTGATAGATTGCATAATGCCGAAGTACCTCAAAATACATCATGGTCAGGGCATGACAGTGATTATGATTGGCTACAACTTCTGTTTGTGCTGCATAATGCTGCCCTTCCTGCACGGAGGTGACTACTGATGCGTTTAACTGCCTGTAACTATCCGCATTTTGCATGATGGCCTGGCGCAGTTTCTCTCCAAAAAATTGTGAGGTATCTCTGGAGCTGTTTTGAGAGGCTGATGAATTTGAATTAGCATATCCTCCAGCAACGCCTAAAGCACCGGACACTACGCCGATGTTTGCGCCAATACCAAGCCCTGCACTAACTCCACTGGTACTAGCTGAACTACTGCCTTGCAAAGCCTCATTGATACCACCGCCTAACTGGTCAGTAATCATCCGCTCATTGATCAGGTTCGCTGCCAGATTTTCGCCCTGAGTAATTGACTGTGATTCGGTTCCAAGAAGAGAGTGGGCCGCATCTATCACTACTATTTGTTTTTTCTGACCCGGTGCCAGTGGTAAAGAATATAAAAGATTACCTAGCGAATATCCATCTGCCTTAAATACTGATTTATAATGTAAGATATGACCGGTGGCTATTGTTACTGCCTGGTAAAAGCTTAGGTTTTCCTGAGAATCCGGAGAGTCCTGCCATTGTATTGGATTATTCAGATCTATGGGGCTCCGCTTGATTTTTGATGCGCCACCAACCAGCTCAAACCGGGTATTTATTTTGCTAATTGCATCTGGTGGTAAAAAGTGAGGATTGATTATATGTTTTTTTGTGATTTTTCTCAGGGTGTAATTCGCAACATCCGGATCAGAAATACGGACAATTCCCTGATAATTATATTCACTTAACGTGCGATTCGGCGTAGATAAATTGATACAACCACCACCAATGTCTTGTGTGTATTCATCAGAATTAATCAGATCGGCCTGATCGGGTAACCGTCCAGCCTTTTTTGGTGTATGACAATCACAATCTTCTTCGGCTTTCGGCTCATCACAAACCGGATCAGTAACCAGGAGATATAAGAAGGCATCAGAGATTGTCTGGTTATCCTTTGCATCCAGATTAACGGGGATATCAGCCGGGCTGTCTGGTGTTAAGGAAACAATAGCCTGTGCAACCTTAAAAACACCGTAAGGGTAGGGCATTGAAAAATTTCCTGAACTATCTGCTGTAGCGGCTCCAACAAGTCTCCAAATTTCATCTCCATCTTTTTTTGCCTGAATGATTACCGTAGCATCTTTTAATGGGCATTTTTTTGTCAAACCTACCAGTTGTCCTCTTAGTTTTTTCCCGATAACCTGAATATCGTTTGGAGGTAATGCGTTTAGATTGTTAGGTTTAGATAAGGTAACCTCTATAATTACTTCTTTTAAAATTGGATCTTCGGGATGATAATCTTTTAGCCACAATATAGCGCCATCAAAACTCTTAACACGTACGGTTATTAAACCCTGGATGCCTGAGACGACAATAGGGTTGTTTTTATTGAAAGTGAAGGATACGGTGTTGTTATTCATCTCACTGTCTGTGGTGGGCCAGTCAAAACGATCGGTCCGGGAGCCTATGGGATTATCTACAGCGGTATAGTCCAGCAGCAGGCTGTAAAACTGTAAATCATTTAGGGTAATAGCTGCATTGTCACTTGTTTTTACATGGAAAGTACCTGCAATACTTATTGTTTTTATTTCTTCTACGAAAAGTGGGAAGTCGAAGAATCGATTAAAGTGTTTCTTGAAAAATTCTACGACAAAGTCCTGATTTTCAATATGTAGTTCTGTGAGTATTCCTGGTAGTTTTTGGAGGACCCTATCGTCTATACTAAAGCCAGAAATTGGATTCATATCTGTCGCTTCTACCAGTTTTTGTATGGTCGTTAACAAAATCAGATCCTGGTTTATATGAACAAGATCCTTAAATTCGGGAAGAACCTCATCATATACATTTTTATTGAGGAGGAAGATATTGCTCTCTAAAAAAGATTTCAGATTTGGTATACTGCTGATCGGGTTAATTCTGGTAAGTGCTGCGCGCGGGCTAAGCAGTTGAGCAGGACTTTTGATAAAATAGATTGCGTTAAGGGTACTGTTACCTAATGATAGATTGTTTTCTGTGCTAAATCGTATATCTACAGTTAGGGAAAGACCATTTATATTCGGATTATCTTTCGCCATACATTGTGCTGTATAGGATAAAAAGAGACGGAGTACTTCATCATCTCCTGTAATCAGCCCGGTAGGGAAGTCAATCTTGTAGTTATCGCCTTTTAATTCCTGAGTAAGTTTAGTAGTCTCCGTTGATACTACCTGCTGATATACTAACTGATCATCAATTCCTGGTTGAGAATAATCAAAAACAGGACATTTGAACTGGACGAGAACTTTTTCAAAAGGGATAGTAGTTAGATCACCATTATATTTGAATGTTTTCTGAAGCGTTACCATAAGTTGATGCTTTAATTTTGTGATTCGATAAGCAGATGCAGGTATGTGATTTTACGCTGGTAAAGTTATTCCTTGTATGTTTTTTAAAATTGTAAAAAAGCGCAATTATTAGTATCTTAATTGGGCTAAATTCATCCTTATGTCTTCCAGTTGGTTTTATCCGGAATGGCCGCTTAGTGAATATGTCGCTACCTATATTCTAAGCGATTATTCTGATGGATTTGTAGATGGCACTACATATATGTATCCTATTGGTTCTGCAGTATTGTGTTTTAGTTTAGACCAGCCTGCTGTAGTTAAGGAAATCGGTTCCGGGCAGATTATTAAACACCTTAAGTTTAATTTTATTCATCAGTTTAAGCAAGCCCGCTTTTACGAGGTAATTGCTTTTCCTGCCAGGGTATTGCATGTTATATTTTATCCTTATGGTGCATACAGAATTTTAGGTATCCCTCAAAATTGCTCATTTGATGAGCATGGGACTTCACTGTCTGCAATACTTTCGGATAAAATAGCTACTCTGTTAAATCAAATTGAGGACATCTCTTATAGCAATGGCAACGGTGTAATTAAGCTGGTTAATAATTGGCTGGAAAATCAGCTTATTCAAAGAAGTAAAATAGATGTTAGCCGTGTCAGACACGCTTGCTCGCTGATAGAAATGAGTAAAGGTAATTTGTCTATTAAACAGTTAACCACAAAGGTTTGGCTTTCGAAAAGGGCATTAGAGTATCAGTTTCAGGAACAGGTAGGCTTATCACCCAAATTCTACAGTCGTATTGTAAGGTTCAATGCGCTACTAGCAGAGATAAAGAATTGTGAATGCATTGACTGGAGCGAGATTGTTTACAAGTATCACTATTTTGACCAGGCGCATTTTATTAAGGAGTTTAAATGTTTTTCGAGTAATTGTCCTTCGCATCTGCCGAAGATTCGAGGTATTATAACTTAGGTGGATTATGTTCAAATTTGAACGATAGCTGTTCGTAAATGAACGAAATTGGAATTTATTTACTTTTAATATGTTGATATACAGTATTGTAATTAGTTTTTTTGTGAATGGCATAAGTTTAGCGCATAAATATTTATTCATGTAGATGATGCTGCAATAAATATGAATGAAACATTTTAAATCTAATAATGATGTTTAAGCTGAACCTGAAAATAACCCTAAGAAATCTTTGGAAGAACAAAGGATACACGTTAATTAATGTAGGTGGGCTTGCTATTGGTCTGGCCAGCTGTATGATGCTGTTATTGTATGTCGCTTATGAATGGAGTTATGACAAGCAGTTCAAAAATTATGATAAGACATATGTCGTATACCTTAATTCGGTAGGTAGTACTGAAACAATTAGCTATGGTTTTACGCCGAAGCAGATGGCAGAGGAGATTGGGGATAAAATTCCGGGAGTGGCCTATGCATCTCATTCTTCCTATCCTTCCAGCGAATTAATTACCTATAAGCAAAAGAGTTTTAAAAAACCTGCTGTTTATGCTGATCCATCATTTCTTAAAATATTGGATTATAAGTTTATAAAAGGCAACCCGTTGAATGTATTACAGAACTTAAACTCAGTTATACTCACCAGGACACTGGCAAGAAATCTATTTGGCAATGAAGATCCGATTGATAAGGTGGTGAAATTCCAGAACAATGTGCTCTTAAAAGTTGAAGCTGTCATTGAAGATGTTCCTGAAAATTCGACGATTCAATTTGATTACCTAATGCCCTGGTCACTGAACGAAAAAGTGAATAACTGGGTGAGGAATTCTACATGGGGAAACAATTTTTGCCTCACTTTATTCCAGTTAAAGGATAATAAATATGCTGACAATGCCAGTAACCTGATCAATGGTATTTACAAAGGGAACTGGAAGAATACGGAAAATTTGGGGTTAATGCACGCGCTGTCTAAGTGGCATATGTATGATAAATTTGAAAATGGAAAATCAATTGGTGGTAAAATCGATCAGATTAGAATCTTTATAGTTCTTGCTTTCTGTATTCTGTTGATAGCCTGTGTTAATTTCATGAACCTATCTACAGCAAAGTCCGAAAAAAGATCGAGAGAGGTTGGTGTACGTAAAGCTATAGGGTCTTCAAGGAAATCACTGATTGGGCAATTTATATTGGAATCTATGGTGCTTTCCTTCATGGGAATGCTGATTGCTTTTATACTGATAGAAATTAGTCTGCCCTATTTTAATGGGCTTCTGAATCTCCAATTGGTCATTAATTACCTGGACTGGAAATTCTGGGGTACGCTCATCGGTTTAACAATCATTACTGGTTTCATTGCGGGAAGTTATCCGGCTTTCTATCTCTCTTCCTTTGAGCCGGTAAAGGTATTAAAAGGGTTTACGATGATGGGAAGCTCATCACTCTCCATCAGAAAAGTGTTGGTTGTGTTTCAATTTGTCTTTGCTGCTTGTTTAATAGTTTGTACCGGTGTAATTTATCAGCAATTGAATTTCATTAAGAATAAACCTATTGGTTATAATCGGAATGGCCTTATTGAAATACCTGTTCAGGGAAACCTGAGAGGAAAAGAGAAACTGGATCTTGTAAAGGACCAGTTTTTAAAATCTGGCGCTGTTACTTCGGTGACTTATTATAGTCATAGCTTGAATCAGTCTGGTGATGCTACCTTAGATTTTAGCTGGCCTGGTAAGAATCCAAAAGATCTGATTCTAGTTAATTTTCGGGGTGCAGGTTATGATTTTACAAAAACAACTGGTGCTGAAATTATTGCAGGAAGAGAATTTTCGAACAAATTTGTAGAGACTTTAAATGTCTTAGTGAATGAGTCAGCGGTGAAAATAATGGGTTTGAAACATCCGGTTGGCACTGTTATCAAATGGGGTGATACTCCCGTAACTATTGTTGGAGTGATGAAAGATTTTATAATGGAATCTCCTTATCAAAAAGTTAGTCCAATGGTCTTGTATAATCCAAAAAGTGATTATAATTATATTATAGCAAGGCTAAACCCTGATCAGAATTTGAGTAGTTCTGTCAACATGATAGATGAGCTTGTTAAGCAGTTTAATCCCGATTTCCCGGTTGATCATAGGTTCGTTAATGATGATTTTGAACGTAAAATTCAAAATGAGCAGTTGTTGGGGACATTGTCCAATTGGTTTGGCGGCTTTGCTGTATTTATTTCCTGCCTGGGTTTATTAGGACTTGCTTTATTCCTTGCTGAACAAAGAAAAAGGGAAATTGGTATACGCAAAGTTTTAGGTGCAAGTACTTTAAGTATTCTTGCTCATTTAAATAAAGATTTTATAAAGCTGGTTGCTATAGCAAATCTGATTGCGTTGCCAATTGCCTATATTACGATGAATCACTGGTTGTCTGCTTATAGTTTTAGAGTAACGATATCTGTATTACCCTTTGTATTGGCTGTTGGATTGTCATTCCTGATCGCAATTTTGACCGTTAGTATGCAATCGGTTAAAATTGCTAAATCAAATCCTGTAGACGCGCTTAAATATGAGTAATACTATATTCACACTCATTAAATCTCCATTAGTCAAGAACCCGTTGAATTACTACCTCTTTGTAAATAATTGTTATTGTTGGCAAGATAGTTAACTCTTTAGGGGCGTCTTTATAATTTATATGTCGATCTAAGGACATTTCAAATATGTTATTATTTTTATCTGATTTGATAATAGTGACCATTTTATCAGAGATAATCGAAAAAGTAATCTGGAAAGTTTGTTCTTTTAATCCGGGTTTGATTGACCAATAAGTATTAGATCTTTCTATAGCATTTTTGGCAATTTGAAACATAACAAACAGAACTGTCTCTATTGTCATAAAAAATGCTTTTTTGTTGGGCCTTTATGCCAAGGCTAAAAGTTGAAAACAGAAGAATTAAGTGGTTTTTCATATTCGTAAATATCACAGCAAAATCTATACTTTGAAAAAGGGAGTGTAAACTGAGCTGAGGTGTTTCAAATTAACTTGATGTCCCATTTTGGAACATCAAGTTAATTGTTAGATAGTCAGTTTCTTAGCTCCTAATTTAACCTGAATTTTCAACAGGAGGTAACATGGGCTAAAAAACGAGTATGACCGATTAGGTTAGAATGTTTTAACATATTTATCACCACAAGTTTCTATACAACTAATAGGTTCTTTTGGGCTCATGGATAATTTACCTTCCTTTATTTGATACGCGTAAGTTTGTACAGACTTATCTGCTCTTATAAAGGATAAAGTTACACTGTCTTTTATTATATAGGTTTGGAATTCTTTATTAAGATCCCAATCAAGGTCCCCATTTACTTTGAAACTAATATGGTCAATACGGGAGCTTTTGTTGACAGCTGTCCACTCTCCATTGCCATTCCCTGTATCTGAAAGATGTTCAGAAAGTTCCCATTTACCTCCGGTAAGAGAGTCATCACGAACTGATTTATCTTTACTGCAGGAGTTAGCAAGAAATAAACACAAAATAAGCGTTAATTTAAATGATGATTTCATAATTGTAATATTTGATTTCCTGTAAAACGTAGTTTTTAATCAAAACGCTACGATTACAGGATGAAAAGTGCAAGTTGATAGTTTAGTAGTTAATTTAGTGTTTTATTTTGGATATTTTTTAAATTACTGAAAAACTGATGGCCAGTTTGAATTTCGATTTTATCTTTTTCGTCTTGATATGCTTATTTAAAATCTGTATTATTATGTTAAATAATCTCTGTCCATAAGCATGTGGAGAACACTATAATTTATCTTGATTCTACTGATGTAAAAGATCTGGAAGATGATCTATAGTTAGAAAGTTAGCTAATTATTACTTTAGTAGAATGCATAAATGCCAATATAAATACATTCTTCTCACATATTTGCTTTCTGTGATGGGATTCCATCTGTTTGCTCAAACCAAACTAAAAGTAAACTACAAACATTTACTGTATCTCCCTAAGTCATATGCAAATGATAGTTTAAAGTATCCTCTGATTATCTATTTACATGGTGGATCTCAAAAAGGCAATGACCTTAGTAAATTAAAGTCTTATGGCTTACCATTCCTGGTAGATAAGGGGGTAGATTTTGATTTTGTAATAGCATGGCCACAATGTCCTGAAGGAAAGTACTGGTCTACAGAAAACTGGCTTGACTCCCTTTACAATGATCTTTTGTTAAACTATCGAATCGACAAAAACAGAGTATATGTGACAGGAATTAGTATGGGAGGATACGGGACTTACATTGCTGCAATGGATCATCCTGAAAAAATAGCTGCCATTGTCCCATTGTGCGGAGGAATAAATGATAATGACAGTTCAAGAGTCTGCCTGTTAAAAAGTGTACCCATCTGGACTTTTCATGGTACTATCGACGATCAAATTTCAATAAAGGAAACTGAGCGGATACAAAGTTCTTTAAAAAAATGTGGTGGTGAAATGATATTTACGCGATTGGAAGGGGAAGGACATGGTATTCAATATCTATATGAAACCAACATTGAAATTTACGATTGGTTGTTAAAGCATAAAAGAAATTGATTTTATCTTAAGACCCACTTATTCTCAATAAGCCAGATATGGGGATCTTTAATAAATTTCTCACCACATTCCGGGATCCCTGTTTTTTTTTTTTAACACGTTTGTTATGAATCCATAAGTACTAGTGTTGTATTTTTAGGGAGGTTACTGTTTACAGAATATTTACTCTATTTATTTGTAGTAGGCAAATCGGATAGGGCTTAAGTTTATGAGTTTTTTACTCCTTTTAGAAGTTCAATTTTCTCGCGTTCGCTTTGTAGAAGACGTTCGTAAAGTTCTACAACTTTATCAATAGGGTTAAACGTAGGTTGTAAGTTGATTGCGTTAATAGTTGAACTATCGTTACTTGTAAATGTATTCGAGATAACATTGAATATTGATTCCTCATTAAATTCTTTAATCCCCTCAGTAGTTACACCTAATGCTTTAGCGATCTGCGCTAAAAGCTCATCCTCAACCTTCTCGCTTTGCTCTATTTTTGAAATTGTTTGTTGGCTAACACCAAGTTCAACAGCAAGACCTTCCTGCTTCATTCCTCTTAATTCACGAATGCGGCCAATCTTTCTTCCAATATGCATGCTGTCTGATTTTGTAGGTATTTCCATAGTAGCAAATATAATTAATTCCAGGAAAGTAAAGTACCATTATTAATGGTAAGATACAATGTGTATTGGTAGGTTACCGCACTGTTTAACTAGAGATTTGAAATTCTCAATCAAACAGATTTATGAAAAAAAATATTCATTCAACGCCTATTGAGCTTCAAAAAGTTCATTTCAGGACATTTATACAATCGCTAACTCAAAAATTTGAACCACTACAGCTATTTAGTTTTTCCTGTAGTATAGTAAATAACGAAACCACCAGTTGTTTTAATAAGACGCAAAGTGAGTATTGCTGCCATTATTATTTACTCATGGTAACAGAGAGTTCAAACCGCATTGGACATGAAGTACAGAGTTTTGCTAATGAAAACTATGAGTATGGCACGATTACGATTCTTTCTCATGGAAAGAAATCGCTGTTGGAAGCAGTTCAGGCAAACAACAGATTTTTTATCACTGTATTGGAGAAAGGTCAACTGATCTATAGTATGGGTGGCATGATAGATTTGGATTTTAATGTCAGTTATATTCCTACGCAAGCGGGAGTAAGGGCCAGGGAGAATTTGGAACCACGGATTCAGCTAGCAGATGGTTTCTTAAAGGGAGCTACGGAGTGTTTGAAAGCACAGAATTACAATGTGTGTGCTTTTATGTTGCATCAGGTAGTAGAACAGTGTTTTAATGCATTTATCCTCGTATTTCTAGGATACCGTTCCAATATTTATAATCTGCATCGCATGCTTCGTTTATGTGGTTGTTTCTCTAAAGAACCAAAAGCCTGTTTTTTGTCTGGAACTAGTGAGGATGAAAGGCTTTTCAAGGTTCTGGTCAGAAGTTATTCCAGTACACGTTATGAAGATGGTTTTTTAGTGAATAGAAATGATGCTGCTCAATTATTTGAAAAGGTTTCTGTTTTCTTTTATCTGACTAAGCGCATGTGTGAGGGGGAAATTATTAAGCTGGAAAAAGATGCTTTATTATTTAAGGAAGCACGTCGGAAAATGGAGGTTGTAAATGGTTAAACAAGGTTTGAAGGCTTTGAGAAATTTTAAGTTTTTCGAATTGCCTTTTGAGATGGGAACACAGAAGTTGAGCATAGAGATTTTAAATCGGCATTCGGTGTTCAGAAGACCTAAGCGGCCGTTTCTCAGGGTTAAAACCAGGATGATTACTTATCATAACAACATTCTTTTAATGGGGATAAGTTTGGGTGAGGAAGAAGAGGAGAAGGTTTATATCTGTGTAAAGGCTAATATGCTGCTTGTCAGTTGTAGTGTTGATACGGATGATAGTTATTTGAGTCAGTATGCTTATTTTACTTTGGAGGGGCTTGTTTTAGGTTATAACTATGGGGATTTTAGGAAGTTTTACTGGTTGGATTTCTTTGATGGGGAAACGGGAAAGTGTAAGTATTTGAGTATAACAAATAACGGAAAGGGATTAGACATTGTTTTAAAACCTAAATATGCTTTCTTTTTAAAACCTGGTCATCAAATGGTTTCATTGGCAAAGGATGACTTTGTTTTAGAAAAAGGAATGGTAGATATTGACGCTGATGTATTAGGTCCGGATGAAAATTGTGTAATAGGATATTGCCTGGCGGATACGAATTTAAGTTCTTATTATTCGAACCATTACCCGTTTCTGATTCCTTATAGCTGTTTTCCGACGAAAGACCGGGGGAAGGTGAAGTGCTATTTGAAATTTATCAAGGAAGCTCATAATCCTCCGGGTTTGAGTTATACGGCTTCGGAAGAAAGGTTATATGAGCTGAGTAAGGAAATGGTTGACATTGCTGCGGTTAGGAATCGAGGAGATAGATGTGTGGATAAGGAGGGGGATGAGGCTTGGTTGATGAGTAGGGCCAGGGTACGCCGGATGTTTCAGTTATGGCATTTGGCCTTGCCTTTTTTGGAAGCAAAGGTGTTTACGCACTATTACTTTACCTATGGGATGAGGAATGTAAAAGGAAAGCCAAGAAGAGGGTGTATGGATGCTTGTGTTTTTTCGCAGGAGGTGCCAGAGCTTTGTTTCTTATGGACTGATAAAGGGGATTATTATGAATTGGAAATGCGGTTTAAGATTGATGGAAAGAGGTATGTTCCTTATAGGTGGAATACTGCTTTTTTTATTAGTGGGAATGATGACCGGTTCAGGTTTTTTTTGCTGGGTAGTTTAAGGGATTATAGAGTAGTTGAGTTTTTTGGAAGATATGGTTTTAAGGTTTCTGTGTTAAAGGGGGATTTTGAGGGGTGCTTTAAGGGGTTTGTAGAGGAATTAGGAAAGGTTTACGAAATGGCGGGAGGTAAGAGGTGATTTTAATATTGGGAGAGACTTGATACCTAAAAGCATTAAATGATTCATATTTATATTCAATACAGCAAAAGTCATCTATTTATATGTATGTTAGGCTAATTATCTGAATATCTTTAAACGGGTGTGAATATGGGAGAAGTATATACTAAAAATATTGATTTAATAAATTCAGTGTTTAGCGCTACCGATGGATAGCTCACTAACTATATTAATTTTTCTAGGACTAATTTTCTCCTTACCCATCATTCTCAGACTATTTTTTTGTAAAGGACCTGAGAATAGGATGGCTAATGTATTACTCGCCCTTGCATTTCTTTCCATTGGTGCTTATGCATTAAATCATTTTCTTTTTATAACCCACATCATCTTAGATATTCCTATTTATTATAGAATTGCAAAACCATTTTATTACTTAATCCCTCCTTGTATATATCTATACATATTATTGATAAGCTCTGCCGATAAACCACGTTTTTTTTGGTGGCACTTTTTACCTGCGGCATTAATGGTACTAGATACTATACCCTGGATAATAATCGGTAGTAAGGCAAGATATGAAATAGTTAATTCCATTTTAAAAGACCCTGCTTTAGTCTTTGAAACTATTCATAACATATTTCCGGTATGGATCCATTCTGTGATAAGACCAGTGCAAGGAATTATATATATCTGTTATTTAGTTATACACCTGCAGAAAATGAAAGATGATGAAAAGTATCAACTCGACACAGCCAGGTATAAAAGCTATTATCAATGGGCATTGGTTTTAGTGTTTTCAGAAAGTGCAATGTATTTTTCTTTGACATGTCATACGATAATCAACTTCATGAATATTAACAATGCTGGGCTCTTCACTCTGACAGGTTACCTTCCGGCGATGTCAATGTGTGTCTCTTTTATTTTCTTATGCAGTTATGTGTATACGCACCCATCGTTAACTTGTGGATATACTCCCCAAATAAAAGAGACAGCAGTAGACGATTTACTTATCTCTTATTCAAAGTCAGTTTATCCAATTTTTAACGCTGAGACTTTATTAGTTTACCAGCGTTGTCTTGAAATTGAATTAAGAGACAATTATATGTTTAAACAAAAAGGCTTAACATTTCAACAGCTGGCTAAGTATTGCAGAGTTCCAAAAAATGCCTTCTCGTTTCTATTAGCCAACGTATATTCTAAACATTTCAACAATTACATTAACGATTACAGAATCTGCTATATTGTCGAAAGACTTTATAGTCCCGAATGGAAAGAGTTGACTTTAGAAGGACTTGCGCATGAAGCTGGATTTTCTTCGAGAACAACTTTTTTCATCGCTTTTAAAAAAAAAATGGGCGTGAGTCCCACCTCGTATTTAAAGAAACTTAACAAACAATAGATTCTGTAATTTAAAAACGCCAAATATTACTTCAATTTGTTCTGATTTCATCTTTTTCGTTCGGATAAGGGAAATACGTCAATCCCCAGTATAGGATTACTGAATATTTTCCTTCTGTTTGATATATCATCTAATCATAAAAAAAGCTTATGTATAATTGTTCTCATTTATTGGAACTAAAACGTCTATTATTGATAAAATCATGTATACAGTTCATAAAACCTTCAGATTGCAAAAATATTTCCAGAGAAATTTTCAGGTCTCTACATAGAAATATTAGTGCAACCACGCTTAAAAGATTTTTTGGTCTTGCAGCTCAGCATCATAAATTTTCGCTTTCCACTGTCAATACGATATCAGATTATGTAAATTGCAATGAATCTAAACAGATTAATGATTTAAAAACCCAGACGAGCGATGAAAAATTACTGTTCGTCAAGGGCTTTATAGTATATGATATGGTAAATTTAGCTTCTTGCTCGAAGGCTCCTCTAAATTTCCATATCAGTAGAGCTGAGAAAACGAATATATTAAATCATCTGAAGGATGTCAATAATAGGGATAAGAGTAAATTAATAATCGTATTAGATGTCGTTGACAAATTGTAGATGAGTACATTTTCGTTCAGCAATGCCTGGTTAAGTTATGTAGCCCTGTTTTTTTTAACTGGTATGAAGGTGCCGACAGTACAAAGAAAGGACTTACGCAAAGGACTCCGTTTGCCGAAATGACAAAATACTTTGATCCTTCAACAAAGGATTTTATGATAAATTACGGAGTTGTAAATTTGAAAGTACTTGTTGAGGAGTTGAAAAAGAACGACGTAAAAATTGTATACACAATTGAAAATTATAGTTATGGTAAATTTGTATATATCCTTGATGAAGAGTGGAATAAGATTGAATCGTGGGAGCAAAAATGATATTTGTGCTTTTTCGTGGTATCTAGATGAAATCCCCGGCCATTTCAACATGGGTTATTGAATGTAGTAAAACAGCTTTGGCTGGATTTTAAGTTTTGGAATAACTGATTTTAAATTATGCTAATTAACAAGAAGATTTCAATTGCTATTTTATCGGCGTTATAAAATGGGACTTTACTTTCATAGCTATTTATGCTGTATTGATTGGCACACTTGACCATTACGGGTTTTTAAAAGAGATCAATATCCCACTATCCTTATCTGCCTTTGTGGGTACTACGCTGTCCTTACTGTTAGCTTTCAGAACATCGCAATCTTATGAGCGATGGTGGGAGGCACGTGTTGTATGGGGAGCAATTGTCAATGACAGCAGGACACTCATCAGGCAGGTCAAACAGTTTTTGCCTGCTAAACCTGATAGTGATGCACATGTGGAATCTTTTGCTGACCGCCAGATCATTTGGTGTTTCACTTTATCAGAATCTTCGAGGAGGGTTCCATTTTCTAAAAAAGTAAATGACTATTTCCAGAACAACGGCATCAATAGTGATAAAAGACCAAATTCGCTATTGAACAAACATGCCGATGAATTGGCATTGATCAGCACCCAATATGATCTTGACGCGAATAAGCAAGTGCAAATAGATGCAACTGTAACCCTCCCTTTTTTCGAACCGGTTTAGAAGGCGAGAATTCAAATTTATATATTAATTTTCATCCCTCAACATGGAGTCAATTCCATCGGAGTTTTACCGCCTAATGCTTCATGTCGTCGCTTGGAATTGTAATCTGCTACCCATTCTTCTGCTAATAGCTGTACCTGCATTACATTTTCAAATAAGTATGCATCGAGGATACTTTCTCTAAAGCTTCGGTTAAAGCGTTCTATATACCCATTTTGCATCGGTCTTTCTGGCTGGGTATATTGAATCTTAATCCCATTTCCCTCACACGAGGTATTAAATTCCTTACTTATAAATTCCGGGCCGTTATCAACCCGAATGCATTTCGGTTTGCCTTGTTCACAAATGATCTGTTCCAATAATCCTGTAACTCTAACAGCAGGCATGGAATAGGCAACTTCAATAGCAATGGCCTCCCTGTTGAAATCATCCAGCACATTCAGTGTCCTGAACTTTCTTTGATTAGTCAATATATCACTCATGAAATCTACAGACCACATTTCTCCTGGAGCGGCTGGCTGCGCCAGAGGAGTTTTTACTCTTTGTGGTAAACGCTTGCGTGCCTTTCTTCTTTGGTTCAATCCAAGCAATAAATAAACACGGCGCACCCTTTTGTAATTCCATTTGAAGCCTTGTGTGCGAATCCGTCCATAATAAAGATCCTTTCCTTCAGAAGGACAAGTGCTGGCCAGTGCCGCAAGTTTAGCTATCGTTTCTGAATCATCCTTTACCATTTTATAATAATACATGGACTTCGGTAGAGAAGCTTCACGACAAGCCCTGCTAATACTTATCTGTTGACTGTCAGCCACATAAGTAACCATGCCTTTACGCTGGCAGGACTTTAGAACTTTTTTGAAAGTACGTCTTTCAGGATCTTATGATCAAGGGCAAGCTCAGCATACATATGCTTTAATCTGCGGTTTTCTTCTTCCAGTTCTTTCAAACGGCGAAGCTCCTGAGTGTCCATACCCGAGTACTTTTTCTTCCAGTTATAAAAAGTGGCTTGTTGGATACCTAGACCACGACAGATATCTGCCACTTTTTTACCTGACTCTTGTTCTTTGATTGCGGCCACGATCTGGCTTTCACTAATTACTGACTTTTTCATCTTGCTGTTTTAAAGTTACGAATTTTCGCATCTTTTACAGTTCGATTTTTAGGTGGGGTTACACAACCATCGCCCGCTTGTGTGATTCAATGGGGAAGTGCGAACGTATTAAAAACACTGTGTTTCCAAGGTCATACAGTGTACTGATCCACTTCCTGATTTATGTGTTAATGACTATTCTGCCATTTGGACTTGATGATAAGAACAAGGTTGTTGAAATCCTGTTGACATTTATGGTGCCTGTTTTATTTATAACAATTGAACGCATAGCTATTATTATGCAGGATCCTTTTGAGAATGTACCGACTGATACCCCCATGACGGCACTTTCCCGAACCATTGAACGTAACCTGCTGGAAATGATAGATAAAAAGCCGGCCGAAACTGATCCTTCTGCAGATTCTTATTTTGTGATGTAAATTATTTGATCATGGATTTAAAAGAAATTTCTAACCAGAAATTTCAATCTCTGAACCTATCATTATTCATTTGGCTCAATATGAATTAGAATATGAGCTAATTCGGGAAGTTTAGTTTGTAGGTAATCTTGCAGGCGATGTGCAATTTCATGGCCCTCTTTTACAGTGATACTTCCATCTACGACAGCATGCAGATCAACGTGATATTGCATTCCTGTTTTGCGTATATAACACTTTTCAGTATCAATAACACCATCTACCATTAAAGAAGCCTGTTTGATACTAACCACAAGATCATCATATAAATGCTCATCCATAATCTCTCCTAAGGCCGGTCTGAAAATTTTATAGCTGTTATAGAAAATAAAAGCAGCAGCAAAAAGGGCAGCAACATCATCTGCTGATTCATAACCTTTACCCATGATTAGTGCAATTGAGATACCTATAAATGCGGCTACCGAAGTAATGGCATCACTGCGATGGTGCCAGGCATCTGCTTTTAGTGAAGAACTGTTTGTCTCTACAGCTTTTTTCATCACCTTCCTGAAAGAGATTTCCTTAAATAATATTAAAGCTCCTAATAAAATTAACGTCCACGATTTTGGCAAACTATGAGGAGTTCCTATATTTTGAATACTTTCATATGCGATAATTGTAGCAGATGTGATTAAAAAGCCAACAACTAAGAATGTAATCAGCGGCTCGGCTCTTCCATGACCATATGGGTGGTTTTCGTCTGCTGGTTTGCTGGTATATTTAAGTCCAAAGAGGACCAGGGTAGAAGAAAAAATATCAGTTGTAGATTCTATTGCGTCTGCAATTAAAGCGTAGGAGTTTCCGAAAATACCAGCCAGCCCTTTTATAATTGCAAGCGCAGTATTACTTGCAATGCTAAAATATGTGGTTCTTATAGCAGTTTCATGGTTTGTCATAATTTCACTCTTTCCCATTTGGTTGTTCTCTATCTAATACGTATCCATTCAAAACTACAGTTCTTTTTTCAGTTCAGGAAATCTCAGTAATCAATGTAACTTTCATTTGGCTATGGTTTTTGAAGTTGTTTAAGTAATGTACTTTATTTGCCTGCATCCCATTTTTTTATTATTTTAGGAGAAATAAACCTTAATCGTGAAAATTTCGATCCTGTTTATTTGTGTGAAAATATTGATATTAAGTCTGATCCCTTGTACTGATATAGTTGAATGGGAGCAGTTTGATAGTCATACCGCCTTGTCCAGAACTTTTGTTTCATCCAGCCATAGTGAAGAAGCAGATACCTGTTCTCCATTTTGTAATTGTATCTGTTGTAGTACTGCAACAATATTCAGTCTGCCAGTTACACTGCAAGCTATTCCACTCATATTTGTAGTAGAATATCCTGACTATCCTGCTGGCAATTTAATTTCTTCTTCTGCCTTAGTTTGGCAACCCCCTAAATTAGGTTAGTCCTGTTTTCTTTCCCGTAAAACATACCTCACAGAAACAAGGAATGTTTTTGTTGAGGACATTTTTTATTGTAATCCGGGGAAAATCATTGCTGTTACTGAATTTTTTTTGTTAAAAATCATTCAGGTGAATAAGTATACCTAATTAGATAATCAGATATGTCAAATGTAAAAAGTAAAGGCCCGAAGGATAACATCGGTGCTCAAAAAAATATAGCCCAGAAAGAAATCGACAATGCGGAAAAAAAAGAGTCAACTGAGACAGCTCCTGATAAGGAGCATAATCATAGCGGAATTTTAGGCGGAAATTCTGAGTTTATTTTTGCTGTCTTATGCGGGCTTTTTCTCGGTGCAGGATTTGGCTTGTCGTTCATTGATGAAAGTTTATCATCGACCAGCTTAATATTGTACATCGCCGCTTATTTTTTTGGGGGCTTTTTTACGGTAAGGGAGGCCATACAAACGATTAGCAAGGGTGGTTTTAAAATTGACTTCCTGATGCTTGTGGCAGCAATTGGTGCAGCTATCCTGGGGGCCTGGAAAGAAGGCGCGTTGCTGCTGTTTCTCTTCAGCCTGGGACATGCTTTAGAAAACTATGCAATGGCCAGGGCCCGTAAATCTATTACTGCATTGACTAGCCTGGCACCCCCTACGGCAATTGTATTAAGAGATGGAGAACAGCAGGTTGTACCAATTGAACTGCTAATAGTAGGAGATATAATTGTAGTAAAGCCTAATACAAAAATACCTGCTGATGGGGTAGTGGTTAAGGGTGAGGGTAGTGTAAACCAGGCACCTATAACTGGTGAGAGTATTCCGGTTGATAAATTACCAGTGCCGGACCAGACTAAGGATTATAGCGTAGAAAAGAAAATCAAGCCTGAGCACCGGGTATTTGCAGGCACCATTAACGGAGCGGCTGTATTAGAAATTAAGGTGATCAAAGAGGCTAAAGATTCTACGATCTCAAAACTGATAAAAATGGTCAATGAGGTGGAGAAGCAGAAGTCACCAACTCAGCTTTTCACTGACAGGTTTGAGAAATTTTTTGTGCCGGTGGTATTGATTCTGGTTACATGTCTTTGTTTTGCTTTTTTGGTTATTGATGAACCTTTCAGTAAGAGTTTTTACCGGGCTATGGCGGTACTTGTAGCTGCAAGCCCTTGTGCATTAGCTATTTCTACCCCAAGTGCTGTACTGAGTGGGGTGGCACGCGCTGCGCGCGGAGGCGTTTTAATTAAAGGGGGAAGGCCTTTAGAAGATCTGGGTGCTTTAAATGCTATAGCTTTCGATAAAACCGGGACGTTAACCGAGGGTAAACCACAGCTTGTAGATATAATTGCATTAAATGGTATTCCTAAGATCGAATTAATGGTTTTAGTAGTCGCGCTAGAAAAATTAAGTGATCACCCACTGGCCGAAGCTATTGTAAAAGGTATGGCGGATGTTATTAAAGGGCAGGAGCTTCCTAAAGCTACTCAGGTAAAAGGGGTAGTAGGAAAAGGAGTTCAGGGAAAAGTTAATGGTGCAAAATTGTCAATTGGGAATAAGGCTATGTTTAGCCAGGGTGAGGAAACCAAAATTCCAGCAGAATTGATTGAAAGGGTCCAGGGGCTGGAAAGTAAAGGATATACATCTATGCTGGTCAAAAAAGATGATGTTTTCATCGGTATTCTGGCTTTAATGGATATCCCCCGAAACGAGGCGAGACAAGTCCTTTCTGAATTAAGTAACCTCGGAATCAAAAAGATGATCATGCTTACTGGTGATAATCAACAGGTAGCAGAAGCTATTGCTGGTCAGATTGGTATTACAGAAGTTTGGGGAAGTCTGCTGCCGGAGGATAAAGTAAATGCCGTAATGGAATTGAATAAATCTGAAGGAATGGTAGCCATGGTTGGCGACGGTGTAAATGATGCACCGGCCATGGCAAAAAGTACTGTAGGTATAGCTATGGGAGCCGCCGGATCGGATGTAGCATTGGAAACAGCAGATGTCGCCTTAATGGCTGATAAGCTGGAAAGTCTTCCTTTTGCAATTGGCCTGAGCCGTATGGCTAAAAGAATTATTAAACAGAATTTATGGATTAGTTTAGGAATTGTTGCCGTCCTGATCCCGCTTACGATTTTAGGTATTACGTCAATAGGGCCTGCTGTGGTGGCTCATGAAGGATCTACATTGGTTGTCGTATTTAATGCTTTACGTTTACTGGCTTATAAAAAGAAGGTTATAAATAGTGAAGAAGTTAAAAATGAAGTGGTTAAATAGTTATTTAATATTATGAAATGGACAATGGAAAATTATCCTTTAGAGATGAAGGGGTTGAAGCCTGCTCTGAAGAAAAAAGCAATCGAAATTGCAAACCAATTAAAAAAAGATGGAAAAATCAGGGAACTGGCTATAGTAGACGAGGCGATCAGGTTGGCGCAGGAATGGTCGCTGAATAAGGGGCCGCTCAGTTGACCTGGGTAATGAAGTTCCTTTAGATCGTTTAATAAAAGAAGCCGGCTCCTGTTTTAAAGGAGCCGGCTTCTTTTATTAAATACTATTAGAAATTATAGCGGAGTGTAATCCCATAAGTTCTTGGATCACCAAGTACCCCGGCGTATAAACCAGAGTTACCTGCAGCAGCTTGCAATTGTTCGTAATAATTTTTGTTCGCGATATTCCTTGCCCAGAAAAATACGGAGAATTTATCTGACTTAAATCCTAATCTAGCATTCAGTAATGCATAACCTTTCACATTTAACACACGTGAAGGTGTTGGGTTTGAAGAATATTCTGAACGGTAACTCGCATCGGCAGCGATAAAAAATCTACCTTCCAAAGTAGTCAGTTTGCCAGGATTGCTAAACTCTGCACCACCAGAAACATTCCATTTAGATACACCTGGTAATCTGCCCCCTGAAGCATCTTTAAATGCCACCTGTGTAGCTACACCGTTCACCAATTCCGTATGTCCGGTTTCTTCTAATGGAAGCGGTGCATTTGTGAATTTTACATATTTTCCGTCAAGATAAGCTAGAGCTGCATTTAAACTTAAAAACCTCCCTAACTGATAATTTCCATCAATTTCCAGACCTTTCACATTAACTTTTTCTGCATTGGCAAGGTAACCTCTGTTTACTCCAAGTTGAGGGGATTGAACATTCGTTTGGTAATCCTTAATATCAGTAGTAAAAGCACTGATATTTAGTATTGCGCCTTTAACAGGTTTGGTTTTAACACCTAATTCATAATGTTGAACATATTCTGGTTTGACTACAGCCAC
Organism: Pedobacter sp. PAMC26386; assembly: GCA_014302835.1. Taxonomy (GTDB): domain Bacteria; phylum Bacteroidota; class Bacteroidia; order Sphingobacteriales; family Sphingobacteriaceae; genus Pedobacter. The sequence continues at coordinate 1,956,533 of CP060294.1, read as the reverse complement.
AGATAGGTCTGCTTCACCAGTAGAAGTAGTAGGTAAGCCGCCTACATTCACACCTACCGGTTTATAAGCAGTAGAGAACGTTCCATAAGCGTTTAACTTAGGACCAGGGCGGTAGGACAGCGTGATATTACCAGATAAATTATTGTTGTCTACATTGGTTGTGAAACGCTGATTATTATAAACAGCAGTTTTAAGAGCAAGCAAATCTGCACTTGTAGTTTGCAGCCCGCCATAAGTTACCCTATCATAGTTAACGTCTTTTTTATCATAAGTATATCTTAAACCAGGTAGGATATGAAAATGATTTAGAAACTCCCAGTCAACCTGTGCAAATACAGCAGCGCTTAATGATTTAATAGTCGAGTTGGTTCTGATACCGTAGCCATCTAACAAGCCGGGTGTTGAATATAATGCCTGAGCACCGGTATTACTTGTTTGCACAAACCTCCACTGATCTTTACCTACTTCTTCAGTCTGGTCTAACCCTTTCAGATTCTGGCTAAGTGCAAATAAACCAACCACACCGCTTAATTTGTCGGATAGATTACCAGCATATCTAATTTCTTGCGAATACTGGTCGTGACGGGAATTTCCCTGAGATTTGGTCAATGCTGCCAATTCAGAAAAATCTCTGTCGTTTGTAGGGTTCCAGTTCCAGAATCTCCAGGCAGTAGTTGAAGTAAGCGTTCCTTTGCCTATCTTATAATCTACATTTACGGATATACCACCAATTGACTGGTCATGTTTCCATGGAGTATTGGTATTGATTGTTCTGGAAGCAGGATCTATCACTGGCTGCTGATATCCTAAATCAGAAACGATTCTGGCATACTGGCGGAAAGCACTTCTTTCTGTTGTCGTAACGCCAGCAATTACAAGTGGGTAACCTGCAGGGTGCTGAATGCTTACGTCGCCACTTAGCAATATTTGCAATCTATCTGATGGGGTAAAATATAATTGACCTTTAAAACCAAGGTTGTTTTGGCCGCTATATCTGCGTTCTTCTCTAGTATTTAAAATTGTACCATCACGCTGAGTTCCAGAAATAGATAATCTTGCTGAAAGATTTTTTGCAACAGCTCCAGAAACTGATGTTTTAGCCTGCATAAAATTATAGTTCCCGAAACTCAATTCAACTTTTCCGCTTGGGGTTTGAGTTGGTTTTGCGGTAGTGATGTTAAATGCTCCAGCAGTAGTATTCTTACCGAATAATGTTCCTTGTGGGCCACGAAGGATTTCTATTTGTTCAATGTCAAGAAAATCTGTAGAAGTAGCTGCAGGGCGTGCCTGATATACCCCGTCTACATAAAAGCCTACTCCAGGATCAATACCGTCGTTGGTTAAACCAAATGTTGAGCCTAAACCCCTGATATTAAGTGTCGTATTTCTGGCATTCGAAGCATACAACTGCACAGAAGGCACCAGCTCTTTTAAACGGTTAACGTTAAAAGCCCCTGCATTTTCTGCGGCTTGCCCACCGATAACTGTAATTGCAATAGGCACATCCTGCAGCACCTCCGAACGTCTTCTTGAAGTTACAACGATCTCATCTAGTAGCTCACTTTCAATCAATACTAACTCGAAAGGTGCTTCTTGAAGTTTTAAGATTTGAAAATCCTGAGACTTGTAACCAACCGAGCTGACGCGAAGGTAAAATGGGAGCTCTTGTTTTGAATCAATACTGAATTTACCATCGACATCTGCAATTGTAGAAATCTTAGTGCCTCTGATGGATACAGTTGCATGGGGGATAGTTGTGCCGTTACTAGTTTTTATAACGCCTGTTATTGCACTTTGGGCAAAAACATAATTTGCCGTGAGTATAAGTGAAAGGATAATAAGTAAATGTTTCTTCATCATGTTGGGATTAAATGGTTAGTTGGTTTATACGCAACCAGATAACTGGTATTGTGCGTTGGTTTTTGATGATTGATGGAAAGTGGATAGCTTGTAAGGCAAAGCCTTATGAATGTTTTCGGCTACCAGCCAAATTCAAAGTATATTTTGGGATTTGCAGACGTTCTAGTCTTGCTCAGTGATAACCGAACAGAATTAACAACAACAGTTACTGTCTAATAGAAAGAGAGTCCCTTCTTTAGATTTGTTTTTTTTCATTTTTATGAAATGTAAGTCTGTTTTCATTAGATTCTAAATTGTTCTTTTGTCATGCAAATATAGTATTCTTTTTAAGTAATGATATAAAATCTATAGATTTTGTAGTTTTTATTTGAGAAGACTAAAAATGAGTAAGGTTGAAGGGTTGGAAAATGTGATGAACTCTAATCATTATAAAATATTTCGGGGGTTTTATAAACCCAAAAAATACACTGTTGCTGCAAAAGATAAATTAAATGCTAATGATGAATATAGTTTCTTAGCTAATGCAAATAAAAGTGTAAATTTAGCTCTAAAATCAAGTAAGAATGGAGAAAGCTCTACTCTTTCTGAAAAGGCAGAGATTATTGCTAAAACTGCTTATTATGCACAAAAGCATGTGAATACAAATCAGAAGGCATTTGAACATGATTTTTAAATCAAATTTTTGTTTCCTATAATTCAGGAAGATCAATCTAAAGTATTGTTTGAAGCAGAATTTAAGAAGCATAGTTATTATAATTTACCTGGTTTTAAAGAATTGTGGGATGAACAGGTTGATTACAATGGCGGAGTTGGATTAGTAATGTAATTCTAACTATTAGGAAAATGCTATTGATGTGTTCACAAATTTTGAAGGAACACAACCTGCATCTGAAGTGAAAAGATTGTAGGAGATAACCTACACTATAATGATCTGGTCAGTTAGTAGAAGATCCTGTTATATAAAGGAATGACTAGTTATGACGTTAACGTAGATGGTTTGCAAGATTTTTCTCTAGACTAAGATCAGGGTTACAAAACAACGAGAATCAATTGATATGTGGCATTCAATGAGTCAAGTAGTCGTTTAAAAACTACCCACTATGCTTTTTGATGATTTTAGTATTCTGAGATAATTTTTCTACAGTCATATACTTAACGAAACCCTTTAATATGGATTAGCTCGCTACTCTCGCTGATCCCTTTGGGGGGAGGTCTCAAACTTCAAATGCATTCGCTGCGCTCCTTGTCATTTTTTGTTTAAAACCAAGCCTTGCGCGAAGGCGCGCAGAACTTGATTTTAAACAAAAAATGCCACCCGAAACCGGGTAGCATTTTTGTTTGGCGGAGAGTGGGGGATTCGAACCCGCGGACCCTTTGACAAGTCAACAGTTTTCAAGACTGCCGCAATCGACCACTCTGCCAACTCTCCGCGACAAAAGTACAAATACGTCTTGATTATGCAAACAATGATGTTGATTTTTTAACAGAAAATTGATAACTAGTTAAAACTGAGATAGAATAGTTTCTAATTAACGATTCTATAGCCCTTTTAAGGCACTTTTTTGAACAGATTAAAGGGCTGTTTGATGATTCTGACACTGCGTTTCGTCAGATCCATACTCGCATTCAGCTCAAAACCGATCAAAAGTATGAGAGAATTCAGGTACAACCAGATCATAATTACAATCAATGTACCGATGGAACCGTATACTTTATTATAAGAACCGAAGTGATTAATATAGAAGGAAAATCCCCAGATAGTTAAAAAGGCTAGGATCGTTGCTAACCAGGAACCGGGACTAAAGAATCTCCACTTTTTTGTGTTGGCAGGGCCGTAACGGTAAAGGATAGATATGGTCACGAAATATAACATGCCTAACAATGCCCATCTGGATATGTCCACAATGTAAGCAATGAAATGGCCCTTGATATGTAATCCTTTGTTGATGTAGTTTAAAGCAATTTCTCCGGCCGTCATCGCACCAATGGTAATGATTAATGATACAGCAAGAACAAAGGTTAATACTAAAGCGATGAGACGCTGTTTAAGCCATGTTCTGGTTTCAACTATCAATGACGACTTGTTGAAGGCGTTCATTAAGCTATGCATTCCGTTTGTGGCGAAAAACACGGATAGGATAATACCGAACGAGAGTAATTTTCCGTTCTGTATCTTAATGATCTCAAATAAGGTGGTTTCAAAAGCTTTGTAAGCTTGTGCAGGTAGTATCAGCTGTAATAAAACCATCAGCTGATCCTGGAAGCCGATTCGCTTAGGGATAAAAGGAATCAGTGTGAAAAGAAATATGATCCCTGGAAAAATAGCCAGCATGAAAGTGTATGCCAGAGAGGACGCCTTGTTCACTAAAGAGTCTTTACCCAATTCTCTGAAAAAGAAGGATGCTACTGTGTAGAGTGGGATAGGGCTGAAACCCGGGAGTACATAAACTTTTGTCCAGTCTATAAATATTTGATATAGCTTAAGCCTTAAAAGTTGTCTGTGTACCCAGTTCATTCATCTAATTTAATCATAATATTGTGCTATCCGCTCCAGGAAATAATCTGGTGGTGGGCACGCTTTCTTTTTTGCCATGTCAAAGAATACCAGCGTAGTAGCGCCAATATTAATCAACTCTTCCTGTTCATTAAATAACTCGTAATCAAAAATCATGCGTACGCCTGGTAATTCTTTGATTGTCGTTTTAATAGTGATTTCCTGATCGTAAAATGCAGGTTTGATAAATTTGCACTTCAGTTCAAGCAGGGGTAGCATAACCCCTGATTCTTCCATCTTACCATAAGTCATGCCAAGACTGCGTAACATCTCTACACGGCCTACTTCATAGTACTGCGCATAGTTTCCATTGTAGACATATCCCATCTGATCAGTCTCACTATATCTGACCCTGATCTTTGTGCTGTGTGAATACATGGCCTATTTGAAAATTTTACGCTGATCTAATGCTGCTCTGTATGCTTTTGCATTGACCTCATGTTCTGCCTTTGTTTCTGCAAATGCATGGTAACCTGAGAAATCTGCTTTCGCACACATATATATATAGTTGTTATGCTCGTGGTTTAAAACTGCATCAATCGCATTGATACTTGGCATCATAATCGGCCCCGGAGGCAAACCTGCGTATTTGTAAGTATTGTATTTAGACTCTACACGTAACAACGGTCCGGTTACTCTTTTTACAGTGAAATCACCATTGGCAAAAATTACAGTTGGATCTGCTTGTAATAAAATTCCTTTGTTTAAACGGTTAAGATACAGACCTGCAATAGAAGGCATTTCTTTGTCGTATAATGCTTCTGCATCAACTATGGAAGCTAAAATGGTTACTTGCTGTGGAGTCATGTTTAAAGCACTAGCTTTTTGTTTACGTTCTGTATTCCAGAACTTAGTATACTCTTTCTGCATTCTGTCAAAGAATTCCAGTGGGGAAGTATTCCAGTACATCTCGTAAGTATTCGGAATGAACATGGTATAACTGTTGTCTAGCGTAAAACCGTATTTTTCTACCAATGCAGCAGAATCCAATACTTTTAAGAAGGTTAGTGAATCTGCTTCCAGGCTTTTTGAAAGATAAGCAGCAAACTCTTCTTTTTTCCTGATATTATGGAATTTTAGTTTAACCGGTTCCTGATTACCTGCCTTGATCAGGTTAATCAAACTCCGGTTATTCATTCCTTTAGCAAGTTTATAGCGTCCTGGTTTTAAACGTTCATCTAAGTCCATTTTAGCTGCTGCCTGGCTAAAGCTACCCACATCAAGTAACATATCTTTACTTTTGATCTCTTTATAGACATCGTCAATGGTAGAACCAGTTTTGATATACAGATATTGTTCTTTACCCGTAATATTCGGGGCAAAATAAACTTTATATAGTTTCAGTCCGTAAAATGCACCTACAACAAGCAGGATTAAAATTGCGGCCCATACGATTTTAGTGCTTTTTTTTACTTCTTTGGAGGTTTCAGTAGTCATAGAAAATTGAAATTCTAGTTTTTGCGCTTATTTTTTGTTAGATAAGGTAATGTTTATTGGCGTACCGATTTTAACTTTCGAAACTGAATCTGAAAGTGCAGGGCTTTGTGCTGTAATAACGGCATTTGCTGTGTCGGTAATACCTGCTTCGTAAGTTATAACTCCCAGTTTAAGATTTGAACCTCTCAAAGAGAAAGCTGCTTCATCTTTCGTGAAACCTAAAAGTGCTGGTATTTCTACATCTTCGTTTCCTCTGCCATCTCCTAATAATAAATCTATTTTAGATCCTTTCGGGATAACATCGCCTGCTTTGATTGCTGAACCTCCGAATGAAACTTCCAGGATAACATCTCTTGCCACGTCTGCTTTATAAACAGTATCTCCAACTTTTAATCCAAAACTGGTAATCAGCGCTTGTGCTTCTATGAAAGATTTAGCCTGGATATCAGGGAACTTTACGTTAGGTGCCTGTGCAGTATTAATAGTCAGGTAAATTGTTCTGTTGTCTTTTACAAAGGTATTGGCCTCTGGGTCTTGATCAATTACAGTTCCCGGCGGCATATCCATAATATATACAGAGTCTACTTCGTAACGTAAACCCATGGCCTCTAATTTTGACACTGCCTGGTTAAAAGACAGCCCTTTTACTGTTGGTACATTTAATCCTTCGCCATGTTTAGTATAAAAACGAAGACTGAAAAAAGCAACGAATAATAGTACGGCCACAGTGGCGATGGCAGCGATAAGGTTGTTTCTGAATGATTTAGTTTGTAAGTAGGAGATGAATTTTGCCATTTATTTATTTTGTGTGCGTAGTATTTGGTTCAAATTTAGACTAAAAATATATTTTATCGGAATTTAAATGAGATCTGAATAAACTATTTTAATATTTTTGAGCCATATCTTATCGTTTAATTTGAACAATCAAGAATATCCGGGATGAAATTTGAAAGCTTAAAGGCTTCATAACGGATAGTAAAGAAATATATTTTTATGAAGAAAGTAATAGCATTAATAACTGGTGGTACAACAGGTGAACGCGTGATTTCTGTGAAAAGTGCTGCTACTATAGCGCACAATCTTGATGCGGATAAATTTGATGTTTACAAAATCATGCTAACACAGCAGGGATGGTTTTATGAGCCTGTAGATTCGGTTAGAATAGAGGTAGACCGGAATGATTTTTCCCTGTTGTATAATGGCAGAAAAATCACTTTTGACGGGGTGTTTATTGCCATCCATGGTGCACCTGGTGAGGATGGTAAATTACAGGGGTATTTTGATATGTTAAACTTGCCATATACGACTTGTGATGCATTAACTTCTGCGGTTACGATGAATAAAGGTTATACGAAGGCAATTGTGCAGGATATTCCAAATTTAAGTGTCGCCAAGTCTGTACAGATCTTTAAAAATGTGCCTTATGATCTGGCTGCAATTAAAAGCACTTTGACTTTACCCTATTTTGTAAAACCAAATAACGGTGGCAGCAGTATTGGAATGAGCAAAGTGAAAAACCAGTATGACTTACAATCGGCAATTGACAAGGCTTTTAAAGAAGATACTCAGATTTTAATCGAAGAATTTATTGAAGGTCGTGAATTTACCGTGGGGGTAGTTAAGTTAGATGGGAAAATCGCTGTTTTACCTGCTACAGAAGTTGAAACGGCTAAAGAGTTTTTTGATTTTGAAGCGAAATATACACCTGGAGTTGCAGTAGAAACTACGCCAGCGCCTATGCGTCCGGAAACTTATAAAAGGGTAAATGAGATTGCAACTGCGGTTTATGCAAAGTTAAACTGTAGAGGAGTAGTGCGGATCGATTTTATTTTGGTGGGCGATGAAGGTGATTTCTTTTTTATTGAAATTAATACAATTCCAGGGCAAACGGTTACGAGTTTCATTCCTCAGCAAGTTGCTGCTTTTGGGATGAAACTGAATGATTTTTATACGAAATTGATAAAAGAGACTATCGGTTAATCATGTATATCCAGTATTTAACGGACCATAATTTCAAAATCACTTCTTTTAAAAAAGGAGAAGTGATTTATGGACCGGGGCAGCAGCCGAAGTATGTCTACTTTATCAAAAGTGGTGAAGTTAGAATGGCAACCGTGAACCGCGATGGGAGGGAGTTTATACAGGGTGTCTTTAAATCGAAACAACATTTTGGAGAACCGGCTTTGCTTTTAGATCGCCCTTATCTGGCTTATACGATCGCATCACGCGATAGCGAAATTATTCAGTTGGATAAAACGGCTTTCCTGAAAATGATTGACGAAAACAGGACTTTTAGCAGGGATCTGATCATGACCATGAGTAAAAGGTTATTTTACAAATCTATGATGCTCGAAGAACTGGCTAATGAACAGGCAGAACATAGGGTGTTTACGCTGATTAATTATTTGTGTCAGGATTTGGAAAATGGTGCTCCATTGAACATAACGAGGCAAACGCTGGCAGATATGTGTGGTTTAAGAGTCGAAACCGTGATCAGAATCATAAAGAAATTGGCAGTAAGCGGTGAAATCAAACTAATACGTGGTAAAATTGTTAAATGAACATATGATATAGATCATAAACTGGGTATATTATAATGAGTAGATTTGTATATTAATTATTACGTATAAAATTAACGTTATGGTACCTATTACAAAGTTAGAAGCTGTCATCCAGTGTAAATGCCCAAGATGCAGACAGGGTAATATCTTTTCAGGTAAAATGTATTCTTTTTCGTTTAAAGGACAAATCACTAATGAATTCTGCCCGCATTGTAATCTGCGTTTTGAAAGAGAACCTGGGTTCTTTTATGTAGCTATGTTTATTAGCTATGCAATGAATGTAGCGGAGATGATTAGCGCAAGTGTTGCTACTTATGTTTTTGGTTTAGCGCTTGTATATGATAATTTATGGTATTATGTAGGTATCCTGCTGGTAACTGTATTAATCTGCTCTCCATTTAACTACCGCTATTCAAGAGTAATGTTGTTACATTGGTTAACACCAGGTCTGGGCTATGTGCCTGGAAGTGGTGATGCGCAGCCAACAAACTTCATTAAACCAGCTTAGTTTTCCATTTTCCTCTTTTAAATAAGATATAACTGGCAATAGCGATTCCTGTTTCTGAAATCGGGATCGCTATAAATACGCCGTCGGGGCCTAAATTGTAATGTTTCGCCAAGATAAAGGCCAGCGGAATCTGAAATAACCAGAAACCAAAGAGGTTGATTAAGGTCGGTGTTATGGTATCGCCAGCGCCATTAAAGGTATTGGTCATCACCATACCAATACCATAAACTATGAATCCCAAACTCATAATGTTTAATGCTCTGGAGGCTATTTGCTGAATGTGAAGATCATTCGTAAAGAACGAAATGAGGTAATGTCCGGCCAAAAAGGAAAGCACCATGGTCACCCCCATATAAATCAGAATATATTTAGTGGTTTGCCATACTGAATCTTCGGCACGCTTCAGGTCTTTTGCGCCCAGATTTTGTCCTACTAAAGTTGCTGCCGCCCCACTTAAGCCCCAGGCAGGAAGCATGAAAAACATCATTAACCTTAATGCGGTCTGATAACCCGCAGAACCATGATCTCCGCCTGTAGTTGCCACCAGTTCTGCAAGGAAAATCCAGCTGCCTGAAGCAATGATGAACTGTAAGATCGCTGGGCCTGCTATTTTGAGTAATGCAACAATCTGTTTGAAGTGAGGGTAGAAGTGCGCTAATTTAATTTTCAACAGGCTGTTTCCTTTAACCAGCTGATAAAATTGATAACATACACCTGTTCCCCGGCCTATATTAGTTGCTATTGCTGCTCCGGTTAAGCCGAAAGCGGGGATAGGCCCAAAGCCATTAATCAAAATCGGGCATAATATGATATTCATCATATTAGCTACCCATAAACTCTTCATCGCAATAGCTGCATTTCCTGCTCCCCGAAAAATACCATTGATTAAATAGAGCAATACAATGACTGTACTTCCGCCCATCATGAGCTGTATAAATGGAAGACCTGCGGTTGCAGTACTTTCCGAAGCCCCCATTAACAGGAGAATTTCACGGGCATAAAAGAAGCCGGCTGCACTGAGTAATAAGTTAATTGCAATGGCCACTAATATAGCCTGAGCCCCTGCTTTTGCTGCTGCAACAGGATCTTTTTCACCGATCCGTCTAGCTACAACTGCTGTGGCAGCCATACTCATTCCAACGTCGAGGGAGTAGATAATAGTCAGAACAGATTCTGTTAAACCTACTGTTTGTATCGCTTCACTGCTGTTCGGCAGATGGCCTACAAAATACAAATCGACTAAGGCGAATACAGATTCCATGATCATCTCGAGCATCATCGGGATGGCTAGCAACAAAACAGCTCTGCGAATGCTACCCTGAGTAAGGTTTAACTCCTTGCCCAGGACAGCTTGCTTGAGTAAATCAAAGATTTTATGGGTTGAACTGTTTTGTTGTGTTGTCATGTAAATCTTAGTCTACACAATATAAGTGTTAACCTATTGCATAATAATGCCTTAATATAGGTAATTTTGGCTTACACAGTATAGGCTTTAATCATTTCTTCACTCACTTTACATCCTTTACCAGTATTGGTATCAATTAATACGTAATCGAACCATCCGTCTGAAGCTATTTTTCCGGTACGCTCAGTTTCTATTTCGAATTGTACGCGGCAGCCTCTTTCATTGATGGTCAGTATCCCTGTACGGATTTTAAGCTGATCTCCTAAAATCAGCGGTCTTTTATAATCAACATAGGCGGTTCGCACTACCCAGCCAAAGCCGCTTTTCAGGAATTCTTCCATTGGCATTTTGTAACACCTTTCCATCTGATCGTAACGGGCAGCTAATACGTAGTCAAAATATTTGCTGTTGTGTACGTGATTAAACATGTCTATATCATCAGGTCTTACCTTTAATGCGGTCTCAAATATGCTGTATTCGGTCTTTTCCATCTTGCAAAAGTAAAGTTTGAAGATTGCTTAGAGAAATATTTTATAGGTATTCATGTTAATCATAAAAACTTACACTATCTTTGCGCGTAATTAATTAATCAATATACACTTTAGTATAATTCAAGCAATGTATTTAAGTAAAGAAGTAAAAGCCGACATTTTCAAAAAACACGGCGAAGTAGAATCTAACACAGGTTCTGCAGAAGGACAAGTAGCGTTATTCACATACCGTATCGCGCACTTAACAGAACACTTGAAGAAAAATCGTAAAGATTTCTCTACTCAATTGTCTCTTCAAAAATTAGTAGGTAAACGCCGTGGTATTTTGGCTTACCTGTTTAAAAAAGATATCAATCGTTACCGTGCTATTATCAAAGCTTTAGGGCTAAGAGATATCATCAAACCATTAGGTTCGACTAGAGATAGCAAATAAGCGTTAAAATATCAAGAAAAGCCATTCTAAAGGATGGCTTTTTTAATTGAACAATAAAAAAAATTATATATAAATCTGGTGTGTCGAAAGAGGAAAACACACCGCAACAAATTGTAAATGAATGTAATAAAAAAATCGTTCGATCTTGGAGATGGAAGAACCATCGAAATTGAAACAGGAAAATTAGCTAAACAAGCTGATGGATCCGTTGTGGTAAGAATGGGTGACACAATGTTATTAGCGACTGTAGTTTCTTCAGTAGGTGCTAAAGCTGGTGTTGACTTTTTACCTTTATCAGTAGATTACCAGGAAAAATATGCGGCTGCTGGTCGTATTCCAGGTGGTTTCTTACGTCGTGAGGCAAGATTATCAGATTATGAGGTTTTAATCTCTCGTTTGGTTGACCGTGCTTTACGTCCTATGTTCCCTGAAGATTATCACTCGGATACTCAGGTAATGATCACTTTGATTTCTTCTGATAAAAATATAATGCCAGATTCATTGGCTGGTTTAGCTGCTTCAGCTGCCATCGCTGTTTCTGATATTCCTTTTAACGGACCAATCTCTGAAGTTCGTGTAGCTAAAATTGATGGTCAGTTAGTGATCAATCCATATGTTAGCGATTTAGAACGTGCTACTTTAGAATTCTTAGTAGCTGGTACTGAAAATGACATCGTAATGGTTGAAGGTGAAGCTGATGAGATTTCTGAAGAAGAAATGGTTGAGGCTATCGAATTCGCACACAAAGCGATCGTTATTCAGGTTAAAGTTCAGAAAGAACTTGCTGAAGCGGTAGGTAAAACAAAAAAACGTGAATATTCACATGAAGATAGCAACCCGGAATTAAAAGAGCAGGTTTATGCTGCTACTTATGATCAGGTTTATGCTGTAGCTAAAAGCCAGACTGCTAAACATGAGCGTACGGAGAAATTTGCTGAGATTTTAGCTGGTTTCGTAGTAACGCTTGGTGAAGAAGTTGATGCAGTTACTTCATTCTTAGCTAAAAAATATTTCCACGATGTACAATATGATGCTATCCGTAACCTAGTTTTAGACGAAGGTATGCGTTTAGATGGTCGTGATGTACGTACTGTACGTCCAATCTGGAGTGAGGTAAGTTACTTGCCATCTGCTCACGGTTCTGCAGTATTCACACGTGGTGAAACTCAATCATTAACTACGGTTACTTTAGGTTCTAAAGATGATGAGCAAATGATTGATGGTGCTTTCATCAATGGTTACAACAAATTCTTATTGCACTACAATTTCCCAGGATTCTCTACCGGTGAAGTTCGCCCGAACAGAGGTGCTGGACGTCGTGAAATTGGTCATGGTCACTTGGCTATGCGTTCATTAAGAAAAGTATTACCAGGATTAGAAGCTAACCCATACACTATTCGTATCGTTTCTGATATTCTTGAATCTAATGGTTCTTCTTCAATGGCAACTGTTTGTGCTGGTACACTAGCACTAATGGATGCAGGTATTAAAATCAAAGCTCCGGTATCGGGTATTGCAATGGGATTAATCACTGACGAGAAAACTGGTAAATATGCAATCCTTACCGACATCCTTGGTGATGAAGATCACTTAGGTGATATGGACTTCAAGGTTACTGGTACTGAAAAAGGTATTGTTGCTTGTCAAATGGACTTAAAAATCAATGGTTTGAAATGGGAAGTTTTAACGGCTGCCTTGAAACAAGCTAACGAAGCTCGTTTACACATCTTAAATGAGATGGCTAAAACGATCGCTGCTCCACGTGAAGATTACAAGGATCACGCTCCTCGTATCGTTTCTTTAAGTATTGACAAGGAATTCATAGGTGCTGTAATCGGCCCAGGCGGTAAAATTATTCAGGAAATGCAACGTGAAACTGGCGCATCTATCTCTATCGAAGAGGTTGGTAACAAAGGTATCGTTGAAATCTTCGCGGATAATAAAGCTGCAATTGATGCTGCTGTTAAACGTATCAACGCAATCGCTGCAAAACCAGACATAGGTGCTACTTATGACGGTAAAGTTAAATCTATCATGCCATTTGGTGCTTTCGTTGAGATCATGCCAGGTAAAGATGGTTTACTTCACATTTCTGAGATTGCTTGGGAGCGTTTAGAAACTATGGATGGTGTCCTTAAAGAAGGTGACAAAATCCAGGTTAAATTATTAGATATTGACAAACAAGGTAAAATGAAACTTTCTAGAAAAGCTTTATTGCCTCGTCCTCCAAAACCGGAAGGCGTTGAAACTAAGCCAGCTTAGTTTTACCTCAATAAATAAAAAAAACGCCTCACGATTTTTCGTGAGGCGTTTTTTTATGGTTCAAAATGAGGGTTATTCGTAGAATAACCCGGGGTTGTTTATTCTTGCTTTAAGGCATCTATCGGATTAGCTTTAACTACCTTGACAGATTGTACGCTTACGGTTATAATAGCGATGATTAGTGATAAACCAATGGCTATAGCAAAGGGAAGAAACGTGATGCTAACTTTAAACTCAAAAGAAGATAGCCATTTAGTGATCAGGATATAGGCTAGGGGAAATGCAATCAGGTTGGCGATGGCGACAAGCTTCATGAAATCTTTGTTGAGCAAGGTTAAAATATTGATTGTACTTGCGCCTAAAACTTTACGTATACTGATCTCTTTTTTTCTTTGTTCAGCCATAAACAGGGCTAATCCAAGTAAACCCAGGCAGGAAATAAAGATAGCGAAACCGCCAAACCAGTTTGATAGTATACCTAATAATCGTTCACTCTGGAATTTTTGCTCAAAATCATTATCCACAAATTGTCTCTCTACAGGGAAATTAGGGTTTAATGAGGTGAAAACCTCATCGATTTGCTTTACTGAAGTGCTGATGTTTTGGGCAGGATTTAATCTGACAATTGCACATTTAACCCCAGCCAGCTGATTGGTGATAAACATTGGGATGGCATTTTTGTAGGGGGATTCCATCACGAAGTCTTTAATTACACCTATGATGGTGTAGGTCTTATTAAAAACAGTTACTGTAGTGCCAATAGGGTTTTTCAATCCCATCACCTTTATTGCAGCCTGGTTAACCACAATACTGGCAGAGTCGGCTGTAAACCTGTCGGAAAAATCCCGGCCGGCGACGATGTCTGATCCTATAGTCTTTGCAAAATCGACTCCCGCATCGCGGTTATTAAACAAAACATCTTCTTTAGCACTTTTACCCGGCCAACGCATATCAAAGGTATTGTTGCCGCCTTGATTTATGCTGCTGCTAAAATAAGTTACCTGAGTAACCGCCCCGGTTTTAAGCAGCCGTTCTTTTAAAAGAGCCAATTTTTCTTTACCTGCCAGGTTTCCCTGTAGTGGTATTTCTACTAGACCAATTTTATTATAACCAACTGGCTTATCTTTAATGTAATTGAGCTGCTGGTAAATAACAGCTGTATAGATAATCAGGCAGGCCGCAAAAACGAACTGAAAGACGACTAAAACCTTTCGGACAGATAGGGAAGAACTACCTGCGGTACTGAAACCCTTTAATACCTTGACGGGTTCAAAGGAAGACAGATAGAATGCCGGGTAACTGCCTGCAATAAGACCCGTAAGGGCAGTTAAACCAATCAGAACTAACCATAATGTCCAATCGTGATACTGGATGAAAAGCTTGATATTTAACAGGGTATTGAAATAGGGCAGGCTCAGCTCCATTAAAGTAAAAGCAACCAGCATTGCTATCAGGGAAAGTATAACAGACTCTAACATAAATTGGCCAATCAAAGCTCTTCTTGAGGAACCAATAGTTTTTCTTACCCCCACTTCTTTGGCTCTTTTCTCCGATCTGGCTGTAGAAAGATTCATGAAATTGACACAGGCAATAAGCAATATGCAAAAGGCCAGGATCAAAAATATCCTGAGCTGATCTATTTTACCTCCAACAGACTTACCATTCTCAAAGGTATCGTAAAGATGCCATTTTAATAAAGGATGAAGCAAAGCATAGTTAGTTACTACCCCCTTCTCATTGCGCTTGTAAACGTCCCTGATCTCCTGGTTTGCTTTATCAAATAAAGTGTTGCTTTGCAATTGAACTACAGTCAGACACATGTTATTTCCCCAATTTGGCTCTTTCAACCATGGCTGTTGTTTTTCAAACAGGGACCACGGCAGCAGGCAATCGAATTGAATACTGCTGTTTTTGGGAACGTCTTCAATTACAGCCTCGACCTTTAAAACTTCTTTATTCTGTAGTTTGACCATTTTGTTAATGGGATCTTCATCACCAAAGAGATTTTTTGCCATGGTTTCAGTTAAAACGACCGAATTAACATTGTTTAGAACCTTATTTGGATTTCCTTTGATAAATTTATAATTGAATATTTTAAGGAATGACGGATCAGTGTAAATACTTTTTTTCTTAAAAATTTTTTCTCCATAACTGAGTAATTGTTGTTCAGGATAAGAAGAGTGTGAGGCGTAAGCTACACCAGGTATTTTAGCTCTCACCTCATTAGCCATTACATTGGGTGTCCATGACCAGCTAAAGGTTTTTGCGCTGGTTTCTGCATTGTTGTAAACTATGTAGGTTTTATCGGAGTTGGTAAACTGCTTATCGAAGCTCCATTCGTAGGCTACATAGAGCAGCAATATCATACAGCTGGCCAGTCCAATTGCCAAGCCTCCTACATTGATTAAAGTATAGCCTTTATTTTTCCAAAGGTTGCGTAATGCGATTTTCAAGTCAAGTTTAAACATGTGATTTGGTGTTGTTATTCATGGAGGCCAGAAGCTAAATGTATGCCATTACCTATATTACTGATTTTTGATAGGATAAACAACGATTATGAACTTTTATTGGTCTAAAACTGATCGGAAACGGACAGCTAGTGTGCAATATCGTAATTGATAGGGTGTTTTGTTAACTATATATTTGATTGAACATACCTTTTATCTCCCCGAATCTGCGCTATAAACGGGTTATTTTTTTATATTTACGTCATCAATATCACCACAATTAGAACACATGAAACACCTGATTGCCCCCTCTGTACTCTCTGCTGATTTTGCCAATTTACAACGCGACGTAGAAATGATTAATTCCAGCGGGGCTGATTGGTTTCATGTAGACATTATGGATGGTATATTTGTGCCTAATATCTCTTTTGGTTTTCCAGTAATGGAAGCTATTAAAAGATATGCTCAGAAACCTCTGGATGTCCATTTAATGATTGTAAATCCTGATCAGTATATTGAACAGTTTGTTAATGCTGGTGCGGATATGATTACGGTGCATTATGAAGCTTGTGTACATTTAAATAAAACAGTTCAGGCCATTCATAAGGCAGGAGCAAAGGCTTGTGTAGCACTCAATCCGCATACCCCTGTAGAATTGCTGATTGATATTCTTCCGGTACTGGATATGGTACTGGTGATGTCTGTTAACCCGGGTTTTGGCGGGCAAAAGTTTATTCCAAATACCTTACTGAAAATCAGAAGACTGAAAGCAATGGCGGCCGCGGTAAATCCGGGACTATTAATTGAAGTGGATGGCGGGGTAAGCATCGATAACCTGGGTGATTTACTAGCTGTAGGTGCTGATGTTTTCGTAGCCGGAAATGCAATTTTTGGTGCTGAATCTCCTCTGGAAATGATTGCTGCAATGAAGCGTGAATCTGCTTCGTCCATTCATAGTATATAAAACCTATCCTTTCGGTAGTAATTTCAAATAACCAACTAATTTTTGGATAAAACAATTACATTTACAATAATTAATTAGCATATAAAATGAGACATAATTTTGGAGCAGGTCCCTGTATTTTACCTCAGGAAGTGTTTAGACAGGCGTCGCAAGCCGTTTTAGATTTTAAGGATGGATTATCGATTTTAGAGATTTCCCATCGTACACCAGAGTTCGAGGCCGTACTAGCTGAAGCTGTTAAATTGGTTAAAGAGTTGTTAAATGTGCCAGAAGGTTACTCTGTTTTATTCTTACAGGGTGGTGCAAGTTTACAGTTTGCTATGGTTCCGATGAACTTATTGAGCGAAGGACAGACTGCTGCTTACCTGGAAACAGGTGTATGGGCAAATAAGGCAATTAAAGAAGTGAAAAACTTTGGTTCTGCCAATGTAGTAGCTTCTTCGAAAGATGCTAACTTTAATTATATTCCTAAAGGTTACACGATTCCTGAAGACAGTACTTATTTCCACTGTACTTCGAATAACACGATCTATGGGACTGAAATGTTCGGCTTGCCTGAAACTAAAGTGCCAATCGTGTGTGATATGTCATCAGACATTATGAGCCGTGTAATTGACGTTTCAAAATATGATCTGATCTATGCTGGTGCGCAGAAAAATATCGGCCCTGCTGGTTCTACATTAGTGATCGTTAAAGATGAGATTTTGGGTAAAACAACCAATAAAATCCCGTCTATGTTAGATTACAAAGTGCATGTTGAAGGTGGTTCAATGTACAATACACCTCCTGTTTTTGCAATCTATGTAGCGATGTTAAATCTGAGATGGTTAAAATCTAAAGGAGGTGTTGCTGATATTGAAAAAGAGAACAATGCTAAGGCACATGCTTTATATACTGAAATAGACAGAAATCCTTTATTTAAAGGTACTGCTGCAGTAGAAGATCGTTCAAGAATGAATATCTGTTTCGTAATGGAAGATCCTGAACTGGAAAAACCATTCCTGAAATTCGCGGAAGATAATGATATCGAAGGTATTAAAGGACATAGAAGTGTCGGTGGATTCAGAGCTTCTATTTACAATGCTTTACCAATTACAAGTGTACACAGACTAGTGGAATTGATGCAGGTTTTTGCAGAGAAACACCAAAAATAGAATTTAATGATTAAGATACTTGCAAACGATGGGATTGATCCTATCGGAAAACGATTATTAGAAGAAGCCGGTTTTATTGTAGATACAGAAACTGTTGCTCAGGATAAACTGATTGAAGCACTGCAAAATTATGATGCAATCACAGTAAGAAGCGCAACGAAAGTTCGTAAAGATGTAATTGATGCCTGTCCTAATTTGAAATTGATTGGCAGAGGTGGGGTAGGAATGGACAATATCGATGTTGATTATGCACGTGAGCAAGGCAGAGCGGTGGTAAATACACCTGCTGCGTCTTCTTTATCTGTTGCTGAATTGGTGTTTGCACATTTATTTACTGGTATCCGTTTCTTACAGGATGCTAACCGCAAAATGCCGGTTGAAGGAGCTACAAATTTCAATAAACTGAAAAAAGATTATGCTAAAGGTACTGAGCTTAGAGGTAAAACTTTAGGAATCATTGGTTTTGGCAGAATAGGCAGAGAAACAGCTACACTAGCTTTAGGCTTGGGTATGAATGTGCTGGCTTATGATCTTTATCCGTTTGATGGAAAACTTACTTTGAAGTTTCAAGGTGATTTAAGCCTTGATATCCCGGTTAAAACGGTAAGTCTGGAAGAAGTGATCAAAAATAGTGATTTCATCTCTTTACATACGCCATTTGCTGACCGTCCGATATTAGGTGCTGCTGAGTTTGATCAGATGAAACCTGGTGTAGGTGTGGTGAACTGTTCAAGAGGTGGTACAATTGATGAACAAGCCTTAATTAATGCATTAGATAGTGCAAAAGTTGCTTTTGCTGGTCTGGATGTGTTTGATAATGAGCCTACTCCATTGGAAGCGATTTTAAAACATCCTAAGATCTCGTTAACACCTCATATTGGTGCTGCAACGAACGAAGCACAAGAGCGTATTGGTGAAGAATTAGCTTCATTAATTATCGCGCACTTTAAAAAATAAAAAAAGAAGTTAATTGGTTTGGGATTTCATTATCTTCGGTCCCAAACCAAGTAACTCCTGTTTCATGCCTCTAGTAAAGCCTTTTTCAGCGCTTATTCCTGCTGCACATTTGCAGTCTTCTGTGGTCACAAGGCCATTAGAATTTTATAGTACAGGTGAGGCGAAATTAATTGCCTCGGAAAATACTTACAGCTTTCTTCATTTGATTAATCCGGCATTAGACCATGCTTATCTGCGTGATATGCATCAGGATTTAATCTATCGTAAGATTGCGGAAAACTTCAGCACTTTCGTGAATGGGAAGGTATTGGTTCCGGTTAACCGTCCTTGTTATTATATCTACCAGGTTACTTGTAATGGTTTTACTCAGACTGGTTTATGGACATTAAGTAATGTGGAGAGTTATCTGAATGGGAGCATCAAAAAGCATGAGCTGACGGTAGAAAGAAGAGAGAAGCAGCTGGCAGATTATCTTCAGCATACTGGTCTGGACGCTAACCCGGTACTGATTACTTATCATCCTGTGGAAGCAATAGAATTGCTGACCAAAAAATATTTGAAGGAGTTGCCAGTGATTGACTTTGTGTTTACTGACTTAACCGGGCATAAGGTGTGGCTGATTGATGATGAAACTGATATTAATACCGTCACTAACGAAATAGGAAAAATAGACTCTGTTTATATTGCTGATGGTCATCATCGTGCGGCAGCAATGTCTAAAATGGACTTCTTTTCAACTGTATTTATGAATACGGACGAAATCAAGGTTTTACAGTTCAACAGGTTAGTCAGGGATCTTCACGGATTAGATAAACAGGGCTTTCTGGCTCGGCTTGAAAAGGCTTTCATCCTAGAAGAATCTGATCAACCGGTAGATCCGGATCAACTGCATAAAATAGGGATGTACCTTGATTCTCAATGGTATATTTTATTCCCGAAACCGGATGCTTATGATGCGAATGATCCTGTAGAATTGCTGGATGTAAGTATTTTGCAAAATCAGTTATTGGAGCCTGTTTTGGGAATTGAAGATCCGCGCACCAATGCCAGAATCACTTTTGAAGGTGGAATTACTCCTTTAGCTGAGCTGGTTAAAATGGTTGACAATGAGCTTTATGCGGTTGCTTTTACCTTGTTTGCAGTTTCAGTGGAGCAGATCATCAATGTGGCTGATGCCAATAAAACCATGCCGCCAAAATCTACGTGGATAGAGCCAAAGTTTTTAGTGGGTATTTTAACCAATTATTGTATTGATACTCAGGATTAAGGTTTTTTACTGTATTTGTTGTAAAAGTAAAATCCACCCGCCAGAACAATGATGATTGCAAAGATGATAGAATAAGTTTCTTTTTTCTCTTTGCCTGCAACGTCTATTGTTTTGGCTTTGAGTTCTTCATTCTGATCTTGTAGTCTTTTTATCGTTTGCATATAGGCTTCAATCCGCTTTGCGCTATTGGTCGCATTGGTATTGACCTGCTGCACTTCCTGATCTTTATAGTTCATCAGTATTTTAAGCTCTCTGAAAATATTGTTGTCATTGAGAATAATACCGCGTAGAATTTCATTGGAGTTTTTAAGGTCATTTTTCGTTTGCAATCCAAAAATTCCTGTCCTGGCACTAAGGCTTAAATCATATTGGCCAAATTTGGCACTTCGATCTGCGAGTAGGGCGTTTATTTTTAAACGTTGGGTTTGGTATGCGGATGTGTCATTTTGTGCAGCTAAGGCTTTAATTGAGCTGCTTAAACAGATAAATAAAAGGAGAGATCTAATCATTTTGTTTATTTTAGTAGGTAAAGCAAAATCTATGCCTTATCGTGAATAAGAAAGGGTAATGGAGCAAATTATGGATGAAACTGGATGCGGACGATATCGCCAAGGTGTAAACCCAGCAGACCGCTTGCTTTGCCTTTGTTAATTGCAATTTCCAAATGATTACTAATTCCAAAGAGGCATAGCTTTTCTCCTTCAGAAACTTCGTTGTAATGCCAGCTCAGCTGGGTAATGGTCTCACTCTTTCGGAAAAAGAGGGTGAAATCTCGGTTACGCTGAATTTTGATAAATAATTCTTTAGTGATATTGGTGATCACATTACAGAAAGTATCGATATAGATGACACTGCCTCTGATCATATCCTTCTCGATTACAGGGTTAAGGAGCATCTTTTCTTCAATATTTGCTGTAGGTAATCCAATGTCCTTCAGTTTACCGCCTTTGGCCAGATGAATGGCGGCTTTAACAAAAATATCTACCAATGGAAAGTGTAAATATTTTAAATCCTGCATAATATTCAGCTCCACAACCTCGTCGGGTTTGCCGTCAAACAATAAAGAAAAGATTCCATTATCTGCGCCTACAAAATAATGATCCTGGTATTTTAGCCCGATATATTTTGTGTTTTCTGAGAAGACTGAATCTATACCTATCAGATGCACAGTGCCTTTAGGGAAATAGTGGTAAACATTCTTTAAAACGAAGGCTGCATAAGAAATATTGAAGGATGGAACTTCGTGGGTTATATCAACAATAGTAGCTGTAGGTAAGATCGTCAGGATACTGCCTTTCAGTGCAGCCTGATAAAAATCTTTGGATCCTAAATCTGTTGTTAAAGTGATAATGGCCATTAAAAATTGAATATTTATTCTTATTCTTGCGTATGCGGTAAAGCGCTACAAATATTCAATTTTTATATCAAAATATACACTCCTATCTAAAAAACAATATTTTGAACGAACTTAAGCTAACATTAGAAACAGTAGATCCGGTACAATTCTGGGGTGCGAACAACGAGCATTACGAGTTGATTAAACATGCGTTTCCTAAACTGAAGGTAGTTGCCAGAGGCAATGAAGTGAAGGTGTTAGGGGATGAAGGTGAACAGAAACTCTTTGAAAAGAAGTTTGGTAAATTGATCGGGCATTTGGAGCAATATGGCTCATTAAGTCCTGGTGATATTGAATCAATTTTAGCGTTTAAATATAACGCAGATTCTTATGGTGCTGATGCTGCACCTGAAAAAGTGAATAATGGTGGAGGGGGTGAGGTTATTGTTTTCGGCAATAACGGTGTGATGATTAAGGCCAGAACTGCTAATCAGCGCAGGATGGTAGACAGTATTTTGAAAAATGATGTGCTTTTTGCTATCGGCCCTGCCGGTACGGGGAAAACATATACAGCGGTAGCACTTGCTGTCAGAGCATTGAAGAATAAAGAGATTAAAAGAATTATCCTGACCAGACCAGCTGTAGAGGCAGGGGAGAGTCTTGGGTTTTTACCTGGTGACTTGAAAGAGAAAGTAGATCCTTATCTTCGCCCTTTGTATGATGCGCTTGATGATATGATTCCGGCAGAAAAGCTGAAGTTGTACCTGGAGAACAGAACAATTGAAATTGCGCCGCTTGCGTTTATGCGTGGCCGTACTTTGGATAATTGTTTCGTAATTTTGGACGAAGCGCAGAATTCAACAGATTTGCAGCTTAAGATGTTTTTAACGCGTATGGGGCCTTCTGCGAAGTTTATCGTAACGGGTGACGTGACGCAGATCGATTTACCAAAGAAACAAATGTCCGGGCTGCATAATGCTTTGCGTATCCTGGATGATATTCCTGGTATTGAGATTATTTATCTTACGGGAGAGGATGTGGTAAGACACAAGCTGGTGAAAAGGATATTGAAAGCATACGGAGATATACAGTAATTTTTAACAATAATTGATGTGATCCATCAACAACATGAAAGCAATTAAAGAAACAAATTTTAATTTTCCTAAACAGAGTAGTTTTTACAAGGGTAAGGTGCGTGATGTGTATACTATTGATCATCGTTTGATGGCTATGGTAGTAACAGACAGAATTTCTGCTTTTGATGTGGTTTTGCCAGAGGCGATTCCTTTCAAAGGACAGGTTTTGAATCAGATTGGAGCTAAATTTTTAAAGGCTACGGCTGATATCGTTCAGAACTGGGTGATTGCTGTACCTGATGAAATGGTGACTATCGGCCGGATCTGTGAGCCTTTTAAAGTAGAAATGGTAATCAGGGGCTACCTTGCAGGTCATGCGTGGAGAGAATATAGTGCGGGGAGAAGAAGCGTATGCGGTGTAACACTTCCTGAGGGGCTAAAGGAAAATGATAAATTGCCTCATCCAATTATTACGCCGACAACAAAAGCGTCTGTAGGGCATGATGAGGATATTTCGAGAGAAGATATTTTAGCGAAGGGAATAGTTTCGATTTTTGATTATGATCAATTGGAAAACTATACGCATGCATTGTATAAAAGAGGAACAGAAATGGCTGCAGAGCGTGGGCTGATCCTGGTAGATACAAAGTATGAGTTTGGTAAGGTTGGTGATGAAATCTATTTGATTGATGAGATCCATACGCCAGATTCTTCGCGTTATTTTTATGCGGAGGGTTATGAAGCACGCCAGGCTGAAAATACGCCACAGAAACAGCTTTCAAAAGAGTTTGTAAGAAAGTGGTTAATTGAGAATGGTTTTCAGGGTAAAGACGGACAGGTGATTCCAGCAATGACTCCTGAAATTATTGCTTCTATTTCTGAGCGTTATATTGAACTGTATGAGCAGATAACTGGTGATCAGTTTGTTAAGAATGAGCAGGACGATATTCTGAATAGAATTGAGGGAAATGTTTTGGGTAGCTTGAATACACTTTTATCAAATTAAATTATTAATTTGTTATATTAAAAAAGGGGGGATGTTATGAAATTTTCAGTAGATAAACACGAAAAGTATGTCACAATGAGGCTTGATGAAATTAAGCTGACTACTGACAATACGCCCAGATTGAAATCTGAATTCATTTTATTGAATGCTGAAGGATATTGTAATATCGTTCTTGATCTGTCAATGGTGAATGATTGTGACGATTCACAGGATCTTAGCTGCCTTCTGGTGGGGGACAGACTCTGTAAAAGGGCAAATGGATTATTCATTGTTTCGGGGGTATCGGAGTGTATTTCTAAATTATTGGAGATGTCTTCAATTGACCAGTCACTTAACATTGTGGGCAACCTTGATGAGGCGGAAGATTTGATCTTCATGGAAGAAATAGAGAAGGAATTGTTAGGGAGCTTTGATCAGAAAAATTAATGAAGTTTGAGGTTACCATTTTAGGAAGTAGTTCTGCTACTCCTGTTTTTAATAGAAATCCAACAGCACAGCTTTTAAATTGTAAAGACAAGTTTTATCTGATTGACTGCGGTGAGGGTACTCAGCAGCAGTTAATCAGATTTGGCTTTAAAGCGAGTAAAATCGACGTAGCTTTTATCAGTCATCTTCATGGAGATCATTATTTTGGTTTAGTGGGCTTATTGTCTACAATGAATCTTAATGGCCGGATTAAGCCTTTCCAGATTTTTGCTCCCGCAGCGATGATGGAGATTCTGGAGATCCAGTTCAGATATTCGGAAACGAATTTGAAGTTTGAGATTGAGTTTTGCCCGATTGTGGCAGATGAACCAAGGGTGATTTTCGAGAATCAGGATGTGACGGTTGAAACGATTATATTGAATCACCGGATTCCTTGTACTGGATTCAAGTTTACGGAGAAGAAGCGTTTAAGGAAGGTCTTGGTCGAGAAGCTGGAGGAAGATAATGTTCCTCAGGAGTATTACCAGTTGCTGAAGAAAGGAATGGATTTGACTCTGCCTGGTGGCAGGGTTATATTGAATGATGCATATACGATTGATTCGGATACGCCGAAAAGTTATTGCTATTGCTCGGATACAATGGCAGATGGCAGTTACTTGGAAACTATTATGGGTTGTACGCTTTTGTATCATGAGGCTACGTTTATGCATGATATGTTGGAAAGGGCAAATGTGACGCACCATACTACGGCTTTACAGGCGGGTATGGTGGCGAAGGAGATTGGGGCTGGTCATTTGATCATTGGTCACTTTTCTTCGAGATATAAGGCGCTATCGCCGCTGTTAGAGGAGGCTCAAGAGGTTTTTGAAAAGACGGAGCTGGCCCTTGAAGGGGTTACATTCACGGTTTAGGTTTTCCTAAGGGAATAAAAAAGAAGGTTAGTATTTTTGACTGGAATTCATGAAGAATGAATTATGTCTGCAAATACTAACCTTCTTTTTTTATATACGGAAAAACTCTTCAAAAGTTCATTCCAGTTGAGCATGGTGCAGATTGTAGGGTGGCTTGGTTAGTGAATGATACTGATTAATAAACCTATTGACCTCAGAATTAAAGAAAACGAGGCTATTATATTTCGGCAATTACTACTTATATAAGGTGTTTCAATATTCCCAAAGGAAAGATCAAGAGTTTTTCATTAAACACCTTCTCAAGCATTTGCCAAATAATCTGATGTTTAATGAAAAACTGATGAAGCAAGAGTTGTTTCTTTTTCACGAAAAATAGCAATGCTAAGAAATAAATATATTGCGCATACTGAGCTTTGTGATCTCGAAGATATTCAATCCTATATAACCCTAAATTATAATGGAAGAAAACTTGAATATTCATTATTGCAATACATTTTACTGCTTATAATTTTGAGGAGGAAGAAATGCAGAACTGGTTATTTCTTAATCTTTTTTATTAAATATCTAATTGAAAAACAACATGAACTCACTGAGTTGTTTTTTAAGAGTATTGGTCAGGATGAACTGTTTAAACTGGCTTTTGCAGCGGGAGCATTTGAAAATGAACGTCCGGGAGCGTAATATCCTGAGCACATCATTGTCTTTTTTTATTCAAACGCTTCTATAATTTTATGGGTGAGTTTTAGGTTTTTTTTCCTGATTAAATAGGTTTGTATTATGGTTAGTACCTTATTTGTACTATAGCTCATACTTAAAGTAGGATACAACTGAATCTCCTGACATTGTGTTTTTGTCTATATGCTAAAATTTCATTAATGGGAAACAATCAATGCACAATTCTGTTACTCTAAAATGCCAGAAACTTCGCCTTATAAAAGTGATATTCCAAATACGCCTCTTTTAAGGTGGGTATCCAGACTTTCTTTCCTAATGGATGAGCAATTCCGGATTCCCGGCACAAAATATAGATTTGGCTTAGATCCTTTACTTAACCTTATCCCTTTTGCCGGGGATATTACAGGATTTGCCGTTTCGGGAGGCTTAGTGCTCGCTATGGCCAGCAAAGGCCTGACGAGTAAAATAGTAGTTCTGATGTGTATCAATATCTTATTGGATACAACAATAGGGGCAATTCCGGGGGTAGGTCAGGTCTGGGATTTCTTTTTCAGGTCAAACACCAGAAACATGTTACTCTTACAAGAGTATTACCGAGAAGGAAAACATCAGGGGAGCGGAAAGAATACTATTGTTCTTGCACTGGTAATTTTAAGCTTAATTTTTATTTTACTAATTGGCATGTTATGGGTAATAGCAGCATGGTTGTTTAGCAAGTTTTAGTAAGCCTGAAAAATAAACGCTATCCAACCAATCCAACTAAGCATCCCATCTAAGAGGGAGGAGCTGAATTTAAAAAGGGAGGTTGGTATTTGATGACATTATTCATTCTTCATGAATACCAGTCAAAAATACCAACCTCCCTTTTTAAATTTTTACTTCTCTTTCTTCGAACCACCACCCCCGAAAACCGAGAAGTGTACGTAACGCTTAGGGTTAGCCTTCAAATCGATAATCAGATTGTCCAGATTCTTAGAAGCGTTATTCAGGTTGTCATACATCTTAGTATCGTTAACTAGTAAACCTAAAGTTCCCTTGCCATCATTCACTTTACTTACGATTCCCTGAAGATCAGCAACAGCCTTATTCGCGTTATCTATAGTTTGTTTGAAGTTCGCAGCTGCAACCTGATCAGTGATCGTATGAATGTTGTTTAATATTGCATTGATCTTCTCATTGTTATTTTTTAAATTACCAGATATAGATTCGGCATTCGCTAAAATTGCCGCGATTCTTTTGCTTTCACTACCAACCAGACCATCAACTTTTTTTGAAGTACCTTCTAGTGAAGCCAGTGTACCAGCAATACTGTTGAAACTCTTGTTTACGTTTTTCTGAAAGTCAGGATTTAAAATTGAATTTACACTGGTCAGAATAGAATCCATTTTACCAATAATCAACTCTGCTTTCTTCTGAACCGGCTGAACCGTTTCCATTAAGCCTTTTTCTACATTTGAATTTAACGTATCACCATCCTGCGCATAGTCTTTACCAGAACCTAGAGACATTACAATCGCTTTGCTTCCCAATAAGTCAGTACTTTCCAGTCTTGCAATACTCGTTTTCGGAATGTCATACTTGCCTCTGATTTTTAATGTTGCCAGAATTGTTCCGTTAGGTTGTAAGACTAGTTTGTCTACACGACCAATCTGAAAGCCATTTACGAGTACGGGTTTGGATATTGCCAAACCATCAACACGTGTATATTTAGCATATAAAATCGTTTCACTCGAAAATAAAGAATTACCCTTCAAAAAGTTATATCCGATAATTAATGCTGCAATAGAAAAGGCTGCTAATATGCCTACTTTGGTTTCGTTTGTTATTTTCACTTATAGTATTTTTACTTAATTTACTTCTGTTTCTTTTTTGTAGGTCTTTACGGCTTTGAAGATTGCATTCACAATTTCAGCTTGCCCGCTTGCAGAGTTTATATAATCCTCCTCGGCAGGATTAGAGATAAACCCAATCTCTGTTAATACAGCTGGCTGGCCGCATCGTTGTAAAATTAAAATTCCCTGTTCTTTAACACCCCTGTTAAATCTTTTATTGTCCTGGGTATAATTAGTCTGCATTAGCCGTGCCAACTTTAGACTTTTATCTCTATATATATTTTTAAACAAAGATAGTATAATAAATGTTTCAGGATCCTTTGGATCATAGCCATCGTAGTTTTTTTTATAATCCTTTTCAAGACTTATATCAGCATTTTCCCGAAGTGCACCGTCCTGCTCATTCAAACGGTGACTACCAGCCACAAAAGTTTCAGCACCATGGGTCGATTTGTTTTTTACATAGCCATATTTAGGTGTCCTCTTTCCACGACGGGTAGTATAGCCAGTCACAACTCTGTTGTCGGGCATGGAATTACAGTGAATGGAGATGAATAAATCAGCTTTTGCTGCTGTAGCAATTTCCGGCCTGCGGTAAAGGGATACATCAACATCTGTTTTTCGGGTATAAACGATTTTTACTCCAGGCATATCCTCTTCAAATTTCTTACCTAGTTTTAAAGCAACCTGCAAGGTGACATTTTTCTCTAAAGAATAACTTCCCGCAGCTCCTGGTTTGTCCCCGCCATGTCCGGCATCAATAACAATAGTTTTTACTTTATAGCCCTGAGATAAGGCAGCTTTTGAACTGATTAATAAAAAAATTGCGCACAAGAATATATTCCTCTTTAATCTCATTTAAATATTTTTGTTTAATGGCTTACAATCTGTGTTAATTTATAAACTTAAACAGGTGTTGTTCTCTGTTAATTGTTACTTATTTGCTCACAAAGATAGTATAATATAATTTTTAGTACAGAATTGGTGATGGGTGTTTATAAATGTTTAATAAAAATTGATGATCAAATAGAATAGGAGCATATTTAAAGTGATTTATAGGCCTGATTTTAATTATTTATATAGCGTAATTGATTGCTAATCTTGTGCTTAAGGTGTTGTTAGGAAATAATTCCTGGCAAATTAGCATTTGCTCCCGGCAATGCTATATTTTTCGTTAATTTTGGACGTTTTGGGTTAAAAGCTTGTTTGAAACATATATTTTAATTTGTTTAAGCACAATTTTTGGCGTGGGCAGCGTTAAATGTTTTTGTATAGATTGACTATTTCAGCAACATTTGTCTTGTTTCGATCAAAAGTAGACATTAAACAATTTTAATCTATAAATTTAACAGGCTTTAATAGGAATTGCATTTATTACATTCACACAAGAATTTGAAATTTTTACGAACTATCATCTTACTGAATTCTATCGTTTTACTGGTATTGGCCGGTCACTCTGCTTTTGCCATTGGAAATTTTTCAGCAAGGCAGGTATTACAGCAACAGGATACAACAAAAAAGGATTTATCTAAAATTAAACCCGGTGCGGGCGTCAAAAGTCCGGTACTACAGGATACGACAAAAAGAGATCCTTCCAAAGCTAAAGTTGGAGGTGCTAAGAGCACGGTGGTTAAGGAAGGAGAGTCTAAAATAGAATATTCTGCTGTCGATTCTACAAAATATAGTAAGGATAAAAGTATCATCTACCTGTACGGAAAAGCTAGGGTTATTTACCAGTCCTTTGAATTGGATGCCGATTATATTACCTATAATTCTAAAACTAATACTGTTTTTGCAAGTGGAAAAAAAGATTCCAAAGGTAAATACTTAGGCAAGCCTATTTTTAAGATGGAGAAACAGGGCTCTTCGGTCGCAGACTCACTCTTCTACAATACTAAATCCGGGAAAGGAACTGTTTTTAATACCTTTACTGAACAGGAGGGAGGGTTTTTCTCTGGTGGACAAAGTAAGCGCCAACCCGATAATGAGATCCACGTGAAAGGGATGACCTATAGTACTTGTAATTTACCGCATCCCCATTTTGGGATCTTTATTACCAAGGGGATTGTAACCGATAAACAGATTATTACTGGTCCGGTCTATCTGAAAATTGAAGATATCCCGCTTCCTTTAGGTTTACCATTTGCGTTTTTTCCAAAACCAAATAAGAGAAATTCGGGGGTAATTATACCAAATGTCGGTGATGACTATACCAGAGGATTCTTTTTCAGAGATGGTGGATATTACCTTAACTTGAATGATTACTGGGATGCGAAAATATTAGGAACAATTTATACCAGGGGTTCTTATGGGGTGTCTTTGACCTCAAACTATGTGAAACGTTATAAATATAACGGAAGTATTAAGCTTGATTATGGGAGTAATCGTTATGGTTTGGAAGGCACACCAGAGTATACACCGAGAAAAGATTATAGTATCCAATGGGTACATTCACAAAATGCAAATGCACATCCTGGAACAAATTTTGGGGCGAGTGTAAACATCAAGACTAGTCAGTATAATGCTAATACTGGAGGTGGTGGTACTTATAATCTGAATGCGATAGCTGAAAATGCTTTGCAATCAAGTATAAGTTATGGAAGAACATTGGCTGATGGAAAAGTTACTTTTGCGGCGGCAGCCAGGCATAACCAGAATACGCGATCGAGATCTGTAGATGTTACTTTACCTGATATTTCATTAGGTGTACAAACTTTTAGTCCCTTTGATTCAAAGAACAGACTTGGTGAGCAAAAGTGGTATCAGAAAATTACTGTCGGTTATTCGATGGTGGCTTCTAACTCTATTTCAACTGTTGATAGCTTGCTTTTTACCAAAAAAGCAATTGATAGATTGAGAAATGGATTCAGCCATACCGTTCCGGTAAGTGTCAATTTTACGTTATTAAAAAACTTCAACTTTTCAGCAGGTGGAACTTATTTGGAGAAATGGCAATTCCAGTCTGTCAGACAAACTGCATTAAGAGGAACTCTACTGAATGGAGTTGTTCAGCCTTATAAAACCATTATAGATACTGTTCAGGGATTTAATCGCTCTGGTGAATATAGTATTAATATGGGGATGTCAACTAAGATATATAATACCTTGCAATTTAAGAAGCTGGGAAATTTGAAGGCTTTGCGTTTAGTGATGACACCAAATGTGAATTTTAGTTACCGTCCTGATTTCTCCGATCCTTCAAAAGGAAATTACAAGATTTTAAGATACCAGGATGGCGCACCTGTTTATGATGATGTTTATAAAAGGGACAAACGTTATTCTATCCACGATGGTACGCTATATGGTGGGCCTGGAGAGGGTAAAAATGCAAGTATCAGTTTTGGATTGGACAATACACTGGAAGCAAAAGTGTTTTCCAGGAAGGATACCACTGGTACCGGAATGAAGAAGATTCCGATTATTCAAGGCTTAGGGTTTAATGGTTCCTATAACTTCCTTGCACCTTCGTTTAAACTTTCTGATCTGAGTTTTAGTGGCCGTTCACAATTCACGGAGAAATTTGGAATTACTTACGATGGTTCATTAACCCCATACGGAGTAAAAGATACAACTGATATTAATGGTACGCGTAAGGTTCTGGTTGATAGGATTGTGATTCCAAGGTTAACAAGGTTCGCACTTTCGTTTGGTTACAGTTTAAATGCAGAGGCTTTTAAACAACGCAATGAAAACCTGGATAAGACAACCAAAAAAGTTCAGCAGAATGGAATGACGCCAGAGCAGGCTGCGCAGTTAGCTCAAGTGAGCAGTGATCCTAACGCCTTTGTCGATTTTAAAATTCCATGGAACTTTACTTTCTCTTATCGCTTTGACTACAGCAGACAAAGGGACGGAACAATGCCAACTACAACCAGTACACTAAACTTTAACGGGGATTTTAATGTTACCCCTAAATGGAAAGTACAATTCACTTCTGGTTATGACTTCAGAACTTCTGGTTTATCGCCTACTTCTTTTGCGATCTACAGAGATTTACATTGCTGGGATATGAGTATTAACTGGATTCCAATCGGTATGTATAAAAGTTATAACCTGACAATTAAGGTGAAGGCATCAATTTTGCAGGACTTAAAATTGAGCAAGCAACAAGCTTATTACACCCGTTTTTAACGAATTTTTATGATAGCTGAGATTATTACAATAGGTGACGAAATACTAATCGGCCAGATTGTGGATACCAATTCTGCATGGATGGCTAAAGAACTCAATACTGCTGGTATTAAAGTTAAGCAGATAACGTCTGTGTCTGATGATGCAGATCATATCATAGAAGCGCTTGGTCAGGCAGAGAAAAGAGCTAAAATTATTTTAATTACAGGTGGGCTGGGGCCTACTAAAGATGACATTACTAAATATACACTGGCTAAATATTTCAACATGGGCATGCGCAGTG
Source organism: Pedobacter sp. PAMC26386 (assembly GCA_014302835.1). Taxonomy (GTDB): domain Bacteria; phylum Bacteroidota; class Bacteroidia; order Sphingobacteriales; family Sphingobacteriaceae; genus Pedobacter. The sequence continues at coordinate 1,924,557 of CP060294.1, read as the reverse complement.
ATGCTGAGGTACTGGCCCAGGTTGAAGAGATTTTCAGACGGTTTAACCGCCCTATGATTGAATCGAATATCAGACAGGCTGATGTTCCTGACGGCTGTACAGTTATTCAGAACAAGAATGGGACTGCACCATGTATGTGGTTTGAGCGGAATGGAGTAATCTTTGTTTCGATGCCTGGAGTGCCTTTTGAGATGATGTATTTAATGGAGGATGAAATTATTCCGAGACTTAAAAAAGCTTTCGAACTTCCTTTTATTTACCACAAAACTATATTGACTGCCAACTTGGGTGAGTCCTTTTTAGCACAGCAGATTGAAGAGATCGAAGATAGTTTACCGGCTTCAATTAAGCTGGCTTATTTACCAAAACTTGGACAGGTGAGATTGAGACTAAGTACGTCTGGTACAAATGAGGCTCAATTGAAGAAAGATGTAGAAGTTTATGCACAGCAGATTATTACAAAGATCAAACCTTATATAGTTGCAGAAGATGATATCGCAATTGAGAAAGCTATACTAGATATCATGGATAAAAAGGGGCTTACCCTTTCGACTGCTGAAAGTTGTACTGGCGGATATATTGCACAGCTGATTACACAACATCCAGGCTGTTCTTCTGTTTTTGCAGGTGGCGCAGTCGCTTATTCTTATGAATTGAAGCAATCAATTTTAGGAGTTAAAGCCGATACACTTGCAAAATATGGTGCAGTTAGTGAGCAAACTGTAAAAGAAATGGCATCAGGTGCAATTACTTATTTTAAAACTGACTATAGTGTAGCAGTAAGTGGTATTGCCGGACCGGATGGTGGTACAACTGATAAACCAGTCGGAACTGTCTGGATAGCAGTAGCAAACAAGAATAGGGTAGTGGCTAAACTATTCAACTTTGGAAGTAAAAGAGCACAGAATATAGAGCGGTCAGCTATAGCTGCACTCACAATGATTTTGAATCTGCTGAAAGAAGATAACAATTAACTGCAAAAAAGCCTTACTTTTGTATTCGATAGGAAATACCAAATTTACTGTAAACTAAATGGCACAATACGAATTATTATTACCTAAAATGGGAGAAAGTGTTGCAGAAGCAACCGTCATCAAGTGGTTAAAACAACCTGGTGATATGATCAGTTTGGATGATACCCTGTTAGAAATCGCGACAGATAAAGTAGACTCAGAAGTTCCATCGCCAGTGGCAGGAAAACTGATTAAACAATTATATAAAGAAGATGATGTTGTTCAGGTTGGAGCTGTAATTGCACTGATTGAAACTGATGCTGCTGAAATTAAATCTGCTGATACTGTAGAAAAACCAGTTATTGCTGAACAGACTCCGGTAGTTGAGGCAGCTGCAATTATTCCTGGGACAGAACAGTTAAATGATACAGGAGTAAATTCTGGAAAGGCAAGCGAATCAGAGCGTTTTTATTCTCCTTTAGTTAAAAATATAGCTACTCAGGAACAGATTAGCGTTGCTGAGCTGGATCAGATTACCGGAAGTGGTGCAGATGGCCGTCTAACTAAGGATGATCTGTTAAACTACATCCAGAATGGCCGTAAAAGCACTGGAGCAATTGCTGCTGACCGTGCTCAAAGTCAACCTGTAGTAAGCAAAGAAACAACAATAAATCATATACCTGCGCCAGTTGCAAAATCAAATAATGCTCAACCAGTAGTTAGTATAAGTGGTACTGACGAAATCATTGAGATGGACCGCATGGGTAAACTCATCGCTGACCATATGGTAATGAGTAAGCAAACCTCTGCTCACGTGACTTCATTTGTGGAAGCTGATGTGACCAACATGGTTTTGTGGAGAGAGAAAGTAAAGAAAAATTTCGAAAAGAGAGAGAACGAAAAAATCACTTTTACGCCAATCTTTATTGAAGCTGTTACTAAAGCAATCAAAGATTTTCCAATGATCAATGTTTCGGTTAACGGAACTAAGATCATCAAAAAGAAAGATATCAATATTGGTATGGCAGCAGCTTTACCTAGCGGAAACCTGATCGTTCCTGTAATTAAAAATGCAGATCAGCTGAACCTGGTAGGTTTGACAAAATCTGTAAATGACTTAGCTAACCGTGCCAGGGCTTCTAAACTGAAGCCAGATGAAACACAAAATGGTACGTTTACATTGACCAACGTTGGTTCATTCGGGAATGTAATGGGCACACCTATTATCAACCAGCCGCAGGTAGCAATTCTTGCAGTAGGGGCGATTAAGAAGAAACCAGCAGTTCTGGAGACCGAATACGGTGATGTGATTGCAATCCGTCACATGATGTTCCTTTCGTTGTCATACGATCACAGAGTTGTTAATGGAGCTCTTGGTGGAACTTTTGTTCGCCGGGTAGCTGATTATCTTGAAAACTGGGATATCAACAGAGAGATCTAATTCCGAAATAAGGAAATATATTGTAAAAGGGGTATCCGATTTTTTGGATACCCCTTTTTGCATTTATGCCGGTATAGAAATATTCAGCCTGTTTCAGGGAGTTTAGATTATAAGTTTACTGTAATGCTTGCTGGATATAGTCTGGTCGGATCTCCGAATAAAGCACAGCTCCTTACTAAATTGGAGAGATTAGGTGTTATTTTAGCATTAAAGACTTCTTTACCTTTGTAAGTCACGGCAACCACCTTTGAAAGGTCAGCCAGCTGTGCATTTAGGAAAATGGTTATTTTACCTTTAGTCACGGCTTTCGTATCCGTACCAGCGGCATTTGAGGCTTTGGCATCCAGTGTGATCTTATTATTTGTTGCATCGATTATAAGATCAAAAATTACTCTATCGTAGGTCGAGCCGTTTGCCACATCTGGTAATTCATCTACAGCGATGTTATAGAATCCTTTTCGGTATTGGCCGTCCATTGGGAAGTCAACCCATGATACGTGTTTTGGATAGGGGTTTCTGGTATGCTTAACTAACCACGGTGTTACTATGGTATAATCTACTGTTCCATGTGTTTTACCTGGCTGAAGATTGATTTGATGAACGAATTCACCCGGAGAAGCAGCCTCAAGCTGATCGAATTTGTCTTTAGCAAGTTGTGTATTAGTGTTTCTGCCAAAGCCAGTGTCCAATGCACCAGTTTCAAAGGCAAAAGCAATATTCCTATAGTTTAATGGAGGAGCATTTTCCAGTGGTTCTCCTCCTGCAGTTGGGCCGGCACCTGCCAGATAATCTGCGTAAAATGCGCCTAATCTTTGTGAACCATAGCCTCCCTCTGATATCCCGGTAAAATATATTTTATTAGGATCTGCATTCCCTGAAATATAGGCTTGTTTGATTAATTTTTCATAAGCATATTGCTTTTCAACCTGGTACCAGCGATAACGTGTTTCGGTAGGTATATTAGGAATAAAATAAGCAGAAGGGCTGTCTTTGAAACGCTTATTCCAGCTGAGTGTAGCTGCAAATTCAGCTGATCTTTCCCCGGAACCGTGAAGACTTATGAATAACGGGTATCCCTGGGCTGGTATATCACCTTTACTCATTAAATAAAAATTTAAAGGATAACCACCGCCTACAGCTGGCAGGTCATTCCAGGAATTTACAGTCATCTTTGTAGCTGCCTGATCCTGAAGGCTCGGTAATGTTCCATATTGAGATGAAAAGGTCCGTGACCATATTCCCCAGATACTATCGCTTGATTTTTTAACATCAGCGAGGTTAATAGTCCCATTGTTACTGAGATTAATGGTAAGAGATGGTGTGCCTTGAAAACTTGCTTTGAAGTAATCTTCAATACTTTGGTTGTCATTGGCAGAACCCTGTGTGTGAATTCCGGTTCGACTGATTTCAGGTGATAATTGATTGTTCTTACACCCGCTTGAGAAGACGACAGCGAGTAGTGAACAGCAGATTGGAAATAAAGAATTTTTCATAGATTGATCATAACTGTTTATAGTATTACTAATATATAATCATTGCAATATAGTTGCAGTGATCATGTATTAAAACAGTACTACTTTGTATAAGAATCTAGAAAAAAAATGTTTACGACTTAAACTCACTAAGTCTGGAGTACTTTTTGTCAATAAAAAGTTCAGGATCTATTACCCGTGGTTTTAAGGTGAATCCAGGAATATACTCTTCATAATCCTTGAATCTTTTGATTTCATCAATACGCTTTTTTCCGGTTGGATTACCTTCTATCAGGCTGAGCAACTGAACATCATCTCTTTCGAAATCACTTTGGGTAATCACCTTTTTAGCTAATAGATATTTAAGAATCTCAGTCAGCTTTTCATTTGCATAAAGATGTTCCTTCTTGCCAAAATAGTCCTTGTTTAGAATTTCATATTTATTCCTGAACCATCGTGCTCTTTGTACGGAACTCATCATTATTCTTCCTTCGTTAATAATCATGGTCGAAATAAAATCCTTTACTTCTTTCATGCTGATAAAACCAGCATAAAACAAATCTCTAAGGGCATAATCAATCCGGTCTGCACAAAGATTGGGAAGTGGTTGTTCGAGAATATTAAAGTCTTTGCCTGTCAAATCACTTAGGGCATAGCCATGGCGGGCCAATATCTCCGGAATCTCAGATTCCTCTAAAATTCTATGGTAAATTTCTTCATGATAGTCTTCCTGAGGATGCTCAAAAATATAGTCTGCAACATGAGAAAATGCAGTATGTGAGATGTCATGGAGTAATCCTGCAACCTGTTCTATTTCAGTTCCTCCCAGAAGGCTGATCAATAGCATTACCCCCACAGAATGTTCATGTCTTGTTAGTGTTAATTCTGGATTGACCAGAAATATTCCACCACCCTGATGTATTCCTTTAAGTCTTTCCAAAGCCTTAGACTTAAGTAGTTCTTCAATAAGGGCCGAAACACTAAACTTGCCGTATAAATTATCTTCTATAATCATAATTGGTATTGCCTGGCAATTTACGCAAATAACCTGAATAGGAAGGGGGGATGGAGTAAAGGTAAAAGGTGATTTTACAGGGAGCTGGTGCGAAGCTGTTTATTGTTAAATATTTGGTTGGAAACATTTTTAATTATTATATTTCCTTAAGATATTTTTTATGTTATGCAAGATAAATAATCACTCAAAATAAGCTTAGAAATAAATAAAATATGAAAAATACAGTCCTTGTACTATTGTTAGTAACCTTACTATCTTCTTGTGATTTATTTGATACTGGAAAGAAGTTTTATATAGATAATCCTTCTGGTAAACCCTTAAAAGTAGTGCTCGATGGGAATACAACTATTAATTTGTCTCCACTGGAATATAAAAAGATAAAAATTACATCAGGCAGCCATCAGATAGTCGTCGATAATGGTAATGCAGAGTCATTCACTATTGATGAAAAAGAATCGCAAAAAGGAGGCCTGATCAATCCTTTGGGCATAAAATATGTTTTGTGGACGGCAGTTTATTCAGCGGATGCAAAGAATTATCTGCCCACACAAGTGATTTCCTGGAATGGCAAAGAAATAAAGGGTCCTTTTCTGGTATACAATGCAATATATATACCTGATGCATGGATGTATGATGTAACGACACCTTTTCCCGAAAATGTAAGTGTAAATAATAACACAAATAATGTCTCTTCTGTCTGGAGAACAAAACTTTTTCGTGCAGATGATTTTACCAGAGAATATGAGCAGACAGAACAAAGGAGGGATAAGGAATTGTTGGATAAACTCAATAGTATGTCAAAAGATGTTCAGGCAAAGTAAACGCCATTATAGTCGATATATTTGATTAACCCTAATCCCTAAAAATCTATGAGTAACCTGACTAATTCTTTTCCAGTAAATGAGATAGTGCCCCATAATGTCTATTTTGATGGTAAGGTTCAAAGCCTGGGGCTGGAGACTTCCAAAGGTAAAGCCACACTAGGAGTGATGAAAGAAGGAACCTATACATTTTCAGCATCTTCACCAGAAAAGATGATCATCATATCCGGTAGTATGGGCGTAAAACTACATGATGCTGATTATCAGCAGTACAAGGCGCAGGATGAATTTAATGTTTTGGCAGGCACTTCATTTGAGGTGATCTGTGATAGTGATGTTGCCTATCTGTGCTATTACGGGTAATTAGCTGATAATTTCCTGAGGGCTATATTTTTTTACTATAAACAATTCATTAAGTTTTGCCGTATTCGTAAAATTTTGATTTAAATCATTGATATTTAGGTTATCTATTCATAAATAAATAACCATTAAACAAAAAACCAATGAAAAACATCAAAATTTTACTGACCCTTTTGACCTTCGGTATTCTATTTTCATCCTTCACGAAGGACAGCACAATTCCAGCAGTAGTAAATAGACTGCAAGAAGTAACGATTAACACGACTAAAAGCACTAATGCTAAAGCAGTAGCGGCAACAGTTCCTCAAAAAGCCTATACTGTAGCTGACTATGTTGCTAAAAATGGAAAAGCTCCGCAAGGATATGTAGGAGGAACAGTATTTCAAAACCGTGAAGGTTTGTTACCTGGTGGAGTAGCTTACAAAGAATATGACGTGAACCCAAAAGTAAGCGGTCAGAACAGAGGAGCGGAGCGAATTGTAATCGGGAGTGATGGTAGTCGTTATTACACTGGTGATCACTATGCAACTTTTACAAAATTCTAAAGAAGAATCATTTTGTCAAAACATAAAAAAAACCGTCTTTTAATTAAGAGACGGTTTTTTTTATGTAAACTAATGCCCGGGAGAATTAATTAATAACCAGGGCTTCTTCTTCAGCGATGACTTCGATCTGTTTATCAGTATAGGTAAATTTCCCTGTATGTGCGATAAAAACATCTTTTTGAACTAGTAAATCCTTATTTGCTAACAGCGATTTCAGACTTACACTACCAATCACATATTTGAAATCATTACGTGAAAACCGTTCAACAATATTTTCAATTTTCAATTTTTCTACAGTATACTCATGTGTATATCTTAGATAGACTTCAATATTGACATTGTCAGTATGAATCAGCCCATTTTTCTGATGATATTTTTTGTACTCATAACGATATCCATATCTCAATGCAGCAATGTCAGACAGTACGGCTGCACCAGTAGGATGTCCGCCAGCACCTTTTCCAAAAAAGAACTGTTTGTCTGCAAAAGCAGCCTGTACAGTAACTCCATTGTACTCATTCTCTACGTTGAATAAGAAATCGTCAGACTTCACAAATTTAGGCAAGACATAAGTTACTACTTGTTTCGTACTTATTTTGCGTGCAGTAGGCACCAGTTTAATCTTATAATTTTTTTCTCTTGCATATTGAATATCCTGTTCCGATAAGTTCTGGATACCAACATTTAAGATCTTATCCGGGTTAATAAACAGTCCATAAGCATGTGCGGTAGCGATAGCTAGTTTGAATTTAGGGTCATATCCACCCACATCCATGATTGGATCAGTTTCTGCAAAACCAAGATCTTGTGCTTGCTTCAAAGCCACATCATAAGGCATGTTTTCATTGAAGATTTTAGACAGAATATAGTTAGATGAACCATTGAATATACCACTTATTCCATGCAGCAATTCATTATCATAATACTCTTCCAGGTTTCTGATAATCGGAATACTTCCGCATACCGCACCCTCATAAAGCAAAGAAGCGCCATATTTAGCTTGCAATTCTACTAATTCTTCCAAATGATTGGCAATCATTTTTTTATTTGCAGAAACTACATGTTTTCCATTAATCAATGCTTTTTTGGCAATGACAAATGCTGCATCCGCATCATCAATCAATTCTACAATCGTATTGATTTCCGGGTTATCCAGAATCTCATCATGATTAGTGGTGAAAAGCCTGGCATCCAGACTACGTTTTTTGTTAGGATTTTTAATCGCTATTTTAATGATTTCCAGGTTTAAATCCTGGCCACGGATGATGTCATGTAGTCCCTGTCCCACAACTCCAAAACCGAATATTCCAATTTTAAGTTTCTTACTCATTTATGCTGTTTTATGCAGTTTAATAATTTTTTTATTTACACTTTCCTTTAGAAAATTGCCTATGATATTAGTCAGTATGTCTGTTTCTATTAAAAATCCATCATGCCCATAAGCCGAGTTGATACTATGGAATTCTGCTCCGGGAATGTATTTTGCTAAAAATTCCTGTTCCACTAAGGGAAAAAGAAAGTCATTCTCAATTCCAATAACCAGCGTATTAGATTTAATAGAATTTAAAGCATCAATCACACTTTTTCTGCCTCTGCCTACATTATGGCTATCCATTGCTTTACTTAGATACCAATAGCTATAAGCATTGTATCTTTTGCAAAGTTTCTCTCCCTGGTAGTTCTGATAAGAAGAAGCGCGGAATCCGTCCGTTTTTTCATTAACACTTTCCAGTTGCGTTGTGCCATAAGCCTCATAGGTACGGTAAGAAAGTAATGCGATGCTCCTGGCGACTTTCAATCCTTTCATGCCGCCATCAGGTTTTTGTGCATAAAAGGTGCGATCGGTAGTAATAGCAAGTCGCTGACTTTCATTAAAAGCAATTCCCCATGGAGAATGAAAAGCATTTGTAGCAACCAATATCAGGTTCTCAATATTACTTCCATCTGTAATAGCCCATTCAGAAGCCTGCTGCCCACCTAAAGACCCTCCAATTAACACGCGGATCTTTTTAATTCCCAAATGTGCTGCAAGTAACTGATGACCACGTACCAGGTCTCTGACAGTAAACTCAGGGAAAGACAAGTAATAAGGATGTCCTGTTACCGGGTTAACACTCAAAGGATTTGTACTTCCATAATGAGAACCAATGACGGTTGCGCAAATGATGAAGTGTTCTTCTGGGTTAAACAGGTTTTTTTCTCCAAATAAACCTTTCCACCAGTCTAATACATCCGCATTTGCCGTTAAAGCATGGCATGCCCAGATTACGTTATCTTTATTGGTATTTAGTTTTCCAAAAGTCTGATAGCTGATTTGTAACCCACGCAGTTTTTTACCGTTTTCCAGTATAAATTGCTTTGTGTGGTTATATAAGTGTGTTGATGACATTTTTTTAATCTATTTTACTGCTGATAATTTTTCAAAAGCCTGCTCAAAGTCGGCCTTAATATCATCGATATGTTCAATCCCTACTGATACACGTAATAGTTGTGGGGTGATCCCTGCTGTGGTTTGTTCCTCCTCAGTCAATTGTTGATGTGTAGTTGCTGAAGGCTGGATGATCAATGTTTTTGCATCTCCGACATTAGCCAGGTGACTAACCAGCTGAAGCTCATTTACAAACTGAACGGCTTGTTCTTTTCCTCCATGTAATTCAAAAGAAAGCACTGCGCCAAATCCATTTTTAAGATATTTCTTCGCATTCTGATGGTATGGGCTGCTTTCGAGTCCGGGATAGAAAACCTTTTTTACTGCTTCGTGATTTTCCAGCCAGGTAGCCAGCGCTAATGTGTTGTCTACATGTCTTTGTACACGCAGGGATAAGGTTTCCAGTCCCTGAATAAGTAGGAATGAGTTGAAAGGAGAGATGGCAGGGCCGAAATCTCTTAAGCCTTCTACTCTTGCACGGATGATAAACTGGATGTTTCCAAAATCACTACCAATACCAAACACGTCATTAAAAACAAGACCATGATAACCTTCAGAAGGGGATGTGAACTGTTTAAATTTACCATTGCCCCAATTGTAAGTTCCGCCGTCTATAATGACGCCACCTATACTTGTTCCATGTCCGCCAATCCATTTGGTAGCGGATTGTACTACGATATGTGCGCCATGTTCTAATGGTTTGAATAAGTAACCAGCTGCACCAAATGTATTGTCTACGATTAGAGGCAGGTCATATTTTTGGGCGATTAAAGAAAGTTTCTCAAAATCAGGAATACTAAACGATGGGTTACCAATACTTTCCAGGTAAATAGCTTTGGTGTTTTTATCTATTTTACCCTCAAAGTCTTGTATGTCATCGCTTTCAGCAAATCTTACTTCTATGCCTAACCGTTTGAAAGCTACTTTAAATTGATTGTAGCTACCTCCGTAAAGATGAGGGGATGATACGAAATTATCTCCTGCTTCCAGTATATTATTTAGTGCAATAAACTGAGCAGCTTGTCCGGAAGCAACTGCAAGACCCGCAACACCACCTTCCAGTGCAGCTACGCGTTTTTCAAAAACGTCCGTTGTCGGGTTCATTAGTCTTGTATAAATATTACCGAATTCTTTCAGGGCAAAAAGGTTTGCACCATGTTCGGCACTTTTAAATCCATAAGAAGTGGTTTGATAAATAGGTACAGCTCTGGAACCTGTCGTGGGGTCAATCTCCTGACCTGCATGAAGTTGTAGTGTTTCGAATCTATAATTAGCTGACATGATTGTGCTGATTTAAAATGGATAAATGGATTTTTATAGACAGATACGGGATGTGATGCAATTGCAAAATCCGTATATGGAGTTGCATACCTCTGAAAAGAGGCCTTCCGGTTGAACTAATACTAATTTTACGTGGAAGATTGTTGTTTAGCCGATGCAACAACACATACTTATTGCAGTGTGCAAATGCTCAGTAGTGTGGGAAACAGGTTCGCCTGATTGTGATGATTGGTGTTTTGTTTTCATTTGTCTTAATTTATCTTTCCAGAAAGCACTATGCTGACTGGTCAGGAATTGGCACCTTCTCCGTTAGGGAGGGTTGCCAGTGGGTCAAAGAGCCTGTCTCTCGCCACTTCTTTATAAATCGAACCCGAATATTGAGTTGGACTTGAATAGCCTTCGCTATATGATCACAAATGTAGCGTTATTGTGTTTATTTCCAAAATAATATTCTGAAAAATAATCAACATTCTGTATGTGAGCAATTTAAAATGATTTTTGTAGTCTTTTTATGAGGGGAATGAATGTCTTTTTTAACTCAATGCCTGCTCTATATCAGCAATTAGGTCGTTAATATGTTCCAGGCCAACAGATATCCGAATTAAATTCTGTGGGGTTTTGGTGTCCGGTCCTTCAACCGAAGCACGGTGTTCGATTAAGCTTTCTACACCGCCAAGACTTGTCGCCTGCGCAAACAATTTTACCTGGTTGACAACTTTTCTGGCATCTCCATTCACTAATACAGATAACATGCCACCAAAACTGCTCATTTGTTTTTTTGCAATTTCATGCTGCGGATGAGAAGGAAGACCCGGGTAGTATACCGCTTCTATTTTTGGATGTACTGAAAGATATTTTGCAAGCGCCATCCCATTTTCTGCATGTCCTCTCATTCTATACGGAAGTGTCTTGATACTTCTTAATAGCAGGAAGCAATCAAAGGGGGAGGGGACTGCACCTCCAATCTGCTGAATATTTCTGATTTTCTCCCAAAATTCGTTTTTTGATGCGGTGACTAAAATACCACCCAATACATCACTATGGCCACCAATATATTTAGTAGAGGAATGCATAACTATATCTGCACCCAGCAAAATAGGGTTTTGGAAACAAGGAGAAGCAAATGTGCTGTCGCAAGCAAAAATTAAATGATTTTTCCTGGCTATTGCTGCAACTGCCACCAAATCTGTAATCTTTAATAGTGGATTTGAAGGCGTTTCAGCCCATATCATTACCGTATTGCTTTTAATATGGCTTTCTATATTACTGATCTGTGTAAGGTCAATGAAATCAATTGTTAAAATCCCTTCAAAAATTGATTGCAGTTGTTTTTTGAATCCCCAGTACATATCATCAGGAGCGATAATATGGCTGCCCGGAAGTAAGGCCTGAAAAACAGTCATACCGGCTGTATTTCCAGAAGAAAAAGCACAAGCGTCAACACCTTTTTCCAGGTCAGCCATTACTTTTTCCAGGGCAGAACGGTTAGGATTGCTGACACGGCTATACACGTATCCGCCAGGGTAGCCGCCGTTTTCATCCCTGTAAAATGTGGTAGAGAGACTAAGTGGTTGGGTTACATCCCCTGTGGTACTGTGAATTAGGTTTCCGGCATGTATAGCAATCGTTTCGGTCTGCATAGAATTTTCGTTTTAAGGTATTTTTGGCAGGATTTATGTAAGCTGTTTTCGAAAATACAAGATATGAAAAGAATATTAGTAATAGCAGCCATTCTATGTAGTTCATTGATGGTTTTACAAGGCTGTTCACCTAAAGGTGCAACTGCTGGTTTAAAAAGAGGAAATGTGTCTGGAACCTGGGTGTTAAATGACATCACGTTTGATGGTGTACCGGCTGCCAATGTAAAATCTCTTTTTAATGAAGCTTCGTACAAATGTTTTATCGGTAGTACTTGGAAATTAACAAATAGTGGAAATGGAACTTACCTGCTTCCTGGAACTACTGATTGTCCAACAAAAACACAAAGTATTTTTTGGTCAGTAAGTACAGCAGATCAGACTTTCCAGTTTAAAAAATTGTATGAAGGAGATAAAGCTAAGAATGTAACCGAAGGCTACAGACTAATTCTTTCTCAGGCAACCGGAGATAATCTGGTATTAAAATCACCTGTAGATTATGGAAAGAACCCAGCTTATATTATCATGAACTTTACAAAAGCAATGAAATAAAAAGGTCTTACATCAAACAAACACCTTTGAGCTGCCTCTATCAAACGAGAGGCGGCTTTTTTTATGACCTAAAGCTAAGCACCTGTTTTAATTTTGTCAATTTAACAGACACCGATTTTGATGCCTGTTATAATCTTTATCTTTGCGGTTGAAATTTTCGGAGCAGTATTCAAAAATGGATCTGTTTGCCGAGTTAGATAAGTTTAAGATAGGAATTGGTTAATTATGATAGAATACGTGTCGCTGGTAGATGAGAATGATAATGAAACAGGAATTATGGAAAAGTTGGCTGCACATGAGCAGGCCTTACTTCACCGTGCGATTTCTGTCTTTATCTTCAATGATAAAAATCAGCTGCTGCTGCAAAAACGTGCTGCAGGAAAATATCACTCCCCTTTATTATGGACCAATACCTGCTGTTCTCATCCAAGACCCGGAGAGATCTTGATTGAAGCTGCGCACCGCAGACTAAAAGAGGAAATGAATGTAGCTTGTGATTTATCTTTTGAATTTAGCTTTGTTTATAAAGCTGAATTTGAGAATGGATTAACTGAACATGAATTTGATCATATCTTTTTTGGCCAGAGCAATCAAATTCCGACTCCTGAACCACAGGAAGTCTCAGACTGGAAGTACCTGGATCTGGAAGCCATCGAAACTGAAATTGCTTTGCAACCGGGTCAATATTCAGCTTGGTTCAAATTAATGTTACCTGAAATTAAGCATAATCTTAAGAAAAAAACAGGCATTTTAAACCAGTAATAAACAGCCTCCATTTTTACCTTTTACATAAACCTGACAGCTTAAAAGTATTGTTACACGTTGTTATGTCGATTTTATCTTACTTTTGACCTATAAATCAATCAAAGATGGATACGACTGCAAAGCTTACTTTTATACTGGAAAATGCTGATTTGTCTCAGGAACTGAGAGGTATAGCGTTAAAAGTTCAGCAAAAAGAAAGGATCACCTTCGATGAAGGTGTTTACTTATATGAACATGCCGAACTGGGTTTTCTTGGTGTTCTGGCAAATTATATCAGAGAAGAAAAGCATGGCGATAAGACATATTTTAACCGTAATTTTCATATTGAGCCTACAAATGTTTGTATTTATACCTGCAATTTCTGTTCTTATTCCCGTCTGATTAAAAATAAAGAAGACGGTTGGGAGATGAGCGTTGACGGGATGATGGATATCCTGAAAAAATATGATGATGAGCCGGTAACCGAAGTTCACGTAACCGGCGGGGTAGTACCGAAACAAAATCTTGAATTCTACGCAGACTTTTTCAAAAAAGTAAAAGCACATCGCCCTGCATTACACATTAAAGCATTAACACCGGTTGAATGCTATTATATCTTCAAAAAGGCTAAACTAAGTCATTATGATGGATTAAAATATTTCAAAGACGCCGGACTGGATTCTATGCCAGGTGGTGGTGCAGAAATCTTTCATCCTGAAGTCAGAGAAAAGATTGCTAATGATAAATGTACTGCAGAACAATGGCTTGATATTCATGAGCAGGCACATAAACTGGGCTTAAAAACTAATGCGACTATGTTATACGGTCATATTGAAGAATTTAAGCACAGAGTAGACCACATGGAGCGCTTACGTCAGTTGCAGGATAAGACTGGTGGTTTCCAGGCTTTTATTCCGCTTAAATTCAGAAATCAAAATAACCAGATGGAACATGTGCCTGAAGTTTCTGTAATTGAAGATTTAAGAAACTATGCGATAGCCCGTATTTATCTTGATAATTTTGATCATATCAAAGCCTACTGGGCGATGATCAGCCGCCAGACTGCGCAACTCTCTTTAAACTTCGGTGTCGATGATATTGACGGAACATTGGATGATACCACAAAGATCTATTCTATGGCTGGTGCTGAAGAGCAAACACCGGGTATGAGTACCCGTGAGCTGGCTAATCTGATTAAACAGGTAAACCGTAAGCCAATAGAAAGAGATACATTTTATAATGTAGTTACAGACTATACAGATTTTGTTTTTGACGATGAGGTTAAGCCTCAGTACTATAAGCTCCCGGTTATTAATTAATGGATAAGGAAATATATATCATCCGTCATGGTGAGACGGATTTGAATAAACAAGGAATTATTCAGGGCAGAGGGATAGACAGCGATCTGAATGATACTGGAAGAGCTCAGGCTGCTGCATTTTATAAATTATACAAAGATGTCCCTTTTGATAAGGTATATACCTCAATTCTTAAGCGTACACAGCAAACTGTTCAGCAATTTATAGACGCAGGGATTCCATGGGAAAAACATACAGAGCTGGATGAACTTGCCTGGGGTGAATTTGAAGGTCAGCATACTAATGAACTAGTCATTGGTGCTTTTAAAGATATCACAGAAAAGTGGCAGAGTGGTGATTATGATGCACATTTTAAGGGGGGTGAAAGCCCAGCCGATGTTGCTGTCAGACTGAAAGAGATTGTTGAGGTAATCAAAAGCAGGACTGCTGAAAAATTGATACTTATCTGTATGCACGGACGCTCTTTACGTTTGCTGATGTGTTTGCTGACTAATAAACCATTATCAGCGATGTACGATTTTCCACATCAGAATACAGGACTGTACAGACTTGATTTGACAGGTGATACTTTTACTATAATCGCCCAAAATAATACCGACCATTTAAACGCATAACATTGAATAAGATCAGAATTTCTGCTGTTGCCTATACCAATACCAAGCCTTTTATTTATGGAATCAATCATTCCGGGTTAATCAATCAAATAGATTTAAGTCTGGACATTCCTTCAGACTGTGCAGCCAAGTTAATTGATGGTACTGTTGATGTGGGTTTAATCCCTGTTGCAGCAATTCCTCATGTACCCAATGCAAATATTATCTCTGATTATTGTATTGGTTCTGTAGGTGCTGTAAATTCAGTATTTATTTTTAGCAGTGTTCCGGCAAACGAAATCAAAACTTTACGTCTGGATAGCCATTCCAGAACTTCAAATAACTTAGCACGTGTATTGCTGAAGTTTCACTTTAAACAAGAAGTAAACTGCACAACAGATGCGGATGCGGTTACTGATGCTATTGTTTTAATAGGTGACAGAACTTTTGGTAAAAAAGACGACTATGCTTTCGCTTATGATATGGGAGAGGAGTGGATGAACTTTACCGGTCTGCCTTTTGTATATGCAGCATGGGTAGCTAATAAAGTGGTTCCGGAAGAGTTTATAAATGAGTTCAATGCAGCTTTGAAAGTAGGTTTGGCAGGGAGAAAAGAACTGCTGAAAACGCTTCCTGAAAACCCGCTTATTGATCTGGATGATTACCTGATGCACAAGCTGGACTTTGAGCTTACTGATAAAAAAAGAGAGGCTTTATCCCTGTTTTTATCCTATATAGAACAGTTGTAGGTGATTTTTGTTGTCATTCCTGCGCCTTATTTTTCAAAAAAAAAGCCTAAAGCTAATCCTTAGATAGTATATTTACATTTTTGTAACGTAACATATATTTTGGCTAAAGATAAGACGAAAGAAACACCATTAATGCAGCAGCACAGTGCAATCAAGGCAAAGTATCCTGATGCATTATTATTGTTTAGGGTTGGGGATTTTTATGAGACTTTTGGCGAGGATGCCATCAAGACCTCTCAGATACTTGGTATAGTATTAACCAGGAGAGCGAATGGGGCAGCTGCTTATATAGAACTGGCAGGTTTTCCTCATCATTCATTAGATACCTATCTCTCCAAACTAGTTCGTGCAGGGCAGCGTGTAGCAATTTGCGATCAGCTGGAAGATCCTAAAACGACTAAAACAATTGTTAAACGCGGGGTTACCGAACTGGTTACACCCGGTGTGGCTTATAATGATAACATTATCAGTCAGAAATCCAATAACTATTTAGGCGCTGTTTACTTTGATAAGGCCTCAATAGGTGTATCATTTGTGGATATATCTACAGGTGAATTCCATGTTGCGCAAGGTAATGCAGAATATATAGATAAACTTCTACAAGGATTTAAACCAACAGAAGTTATTTTTCAAAAAAGCAAACGTCAGGAGTTTTTTGAATTATTTGGTGATAAGTTCTATACTTTCCCAATGGATGACTGGGCTTTTACCAGTGATTATGCTAATGAAACACTAAACAAACATTTTGAAGTCAGCTCATTAAAGGGTTTTGGGGTAGATAAACTACAGACCGGAATCGTGGCCGCTGGTATTGTTCTGCATTACCTGAATGAGACAGAACACAAAAAACTAAAACATATTACTGCGATCTCCCGTTTGGAAGAAGACAATTATATGTGGCTGGATCGTTTTACAGTCCGTAACCTGGAACTGGTTAGTTCAGCCAATGAAAATGCAATGACGCTTTTCAATGTGCTGGATCAGACTTCTACTCCAATGGGTGCAAGGATGCTCCATAAGTGGATTGTTATGCCTTTAAAAGAACTGAAGCCAATTCAGGAACGTTTAGGTACAGTAGAGTTTATGGTGGCTCACGAGGGGATGATTGAAGAGTTTTTGTCACCGGTAAAACTCATCGGTGATCTGGAAAGACTCATTTCTAAGGTTGGTTTGCAGAAATGCGGACCAAGAGAATTGAGTCAGCTTAAAAAGGCACTCTACCACATAGAGCAAATCAAAGAAACAGCTTTAACAGCTGATAATCCATATTTATCTGCATTGGCAGAACAGCTTGATCCCTGTTTGAGCATTCGTGCAACACTGGAAAAGCAGCTTCAGCAAGACCCTCCGGCCTTATTAATTAAAGGAAATGTAATTGCTGATGGCATTGATGAAGAGTTGGACCGACTCCGTAAAATTTCAACAGGCGGTAAAGACTTTCTGGTTGAAATTCAGAAACGTGAGGCAGCCAATACCGGCATTCCTTCCTTGAAAATATCATTTAATAATGTCTTCGGATATTATCTGGAAGTAACACATACCCATAAAGATAAAGTCCCGGCAGAATGGACGCGTAAACAGACATTGGTTAACGCAGAGCGATACATTACTCCGGAGCTTAAAGAATATGAAGAACAGATTTTAGGTGCTGAAGATAAAATACAGCAGATAGAAGTCCGGCTTTACGAAGCGTTGATCCAGCAGGTAGCAGCTTATATCAGACCAATTCAATTGAATGCCTTTTTAGTTGCACAACTGGACGTCCTCTTATGTTTTGCACAGTTAGCGCTTAAAAACCATTACGTTAAGCCAATCATGAATGCGACGAAGGTACTTGATATTAAAGGTGGAAGACACCCTGTAATTGAAAAGCGTTTACCAGTAGGCGAAGAATATATTACCAATGATGTATACCTGGATAATGATACGCAGCAGCTTATTATCATTACCGGTCCGAATATGTCGGGTAAGTCGGCAATTTTAAGACAAACCGGTATTATTGTACTCATGGCTCAGATGGGATGTTTTGTCCCTGCTAAAGCTGCACATATAGGTTTAGTTGATAAAATATTTACCCGTGTAGGAGCCTCCGATAACCTTTCTTCTGGAGAGAGTACATTCATGGTAGAAATGAATGAAACGGCGAGTATCCTGAATAATATCTCTGACAGAAGTTTGATCCTGCTGGACGAAATAGGAAGGGGTACAAGTACATATGATGGTATTTCTATTGCATGGGCAATTGCAGAATTTTTGCATACACATCCTACAGCAAGACCTAAAACCTTATTTGCAACGCATTATCATGAATTGAATGAACTGGCTGGAACAATGAACCGGATCAGGAATTTTAATGTCTCAGTAAAAGATGTAGGTAATAAAATTATATTCCTGCGTAAACTGGTGCCTGGTGGCAGTGAGCATAGTTTTGGTATTCATGTGGCTAAAATAGCCGGTATGCCGCCTAAACTGATTAACAGAGCGAATGAGATCCTGAAGAAACTGGAAATAGACAGAACAGAAGGACAAAGTATTAAAGATAGTTTCAAAAAAGTTCAGAATCAGGCTTATCAATTACATATGTTTGCTGTAGATGATCCTGTTCTTGTACAAATCCGGGATGTGCTGAATAACCTGGATGTAAATGTATTGACGCCGGTAGAAGCTTTACTGAAGCTGGATGAGATACAAAGACTAATCAAACAATAAAACGAGATATATGATTTTACGTAGTATCCGCGCCTCTCAACTGATTATCCTGTTAGCCATTACGGCTTTCTTTTCTTCCTGCGGTAGCAGAAGATCAACGGCTTATAAAGATACAAGAGGTGCTAAAGCTGCGGAAGTGTTATCAGAAGTAAAGAATAAATCATTGTACCGTTTCATTAATGACTGGACGGGTGTGAGGTACAGATTAGGCGGACTGGATAAAAGAGGAATAGATTGTTCAGGATTTGCCTTACTTTTGAATAAGGAGATTTACGGATTGAACTTGCCGAGACGTTCAAGAGACCAGGCCGATGTGATTAAACAAAAAAGCGTATCACAGCTTAAAGAGGGAGATTTAGTTTTTTTCTCATTTGGGGGCAATGGAATTGATCATGTTGGCGTTTATCTTAATCATGGTTACTTTGTTCATGCCTCTACAACACGCGGTGTGATTGTAGATGATTTAAACCTTCCTGCTTACCAGCGTGTACTGGTCAAAGCGGGACCTGTTAAAGATTAAAAATTACACAAAATATATAGATGGAAAGCAGGAAGCAGGAAATATCATTTTGGACTAAGTATAAAAAATTCGCTACAACCGAAATATTAATGTATCTTATTTATGATAATTGGTATAGGATTAGGTATTGTTTTTCTTAGTTAAAAGTATGATTGCCAATAGCCCATCTGACCCCATTAAAAAATTAAAAATACTAATGAAATTAAATCTAATCCGTCCTCTTGCTTTTTTTGATCTGGAAACCACTGGAATTAACGTTGGTGCTGATCGTATCGTTGAAATTGCAATTTTAAAAGCCATGCCAGATGGATCTGAGCTGGTAAAAACATTACGCATTCATCCTGAAATGCCCATTCCATTGCAATCTTCACTGATTCATGGAATTTACGATGAGCATATTGCTGATGCACCTAAATTTAAAGAAGTAGCAGCAGAAATTGCAGAATTTATTGGCGATGCTGATCTTGCAGGTTACAATTCGAATCGTTTTGATATTCCGGTATTATTAGAAGAATTCTTACGTGCAGGTGTTGATTTTGATATGACAGGCAGAAGATTTGTAGACGTACAAAACATATTCCATCAAATGGAGCAGCGTACTTTACGTGCAGCTTATAAATTTTATTGCAATAAAGATATTATCAATGCACACTCTGCTGAAGCAGATATTAAAGCTACTTATCATGTATTACTGTCACAGCTTGACCGTTATGAAAATGTAGATTTTGAGGATAAACAAGGTAATATTTCTCAACCGGTTAAAAATGATGTAGATGCTTTACATGCGTTCACAAACATGAACAAGCCAGTTGACTTTGCTGGTAGAATGGTCTTCAACGAAAACGATGAGGAAGTATTTAATTTCGGAAAACATAAAAATAAAACAGTAGAACATGTATTTGATACTGAACCTAGTTATTATGCATGGATGAAACAGGGAGATTTTCCTTTATATACAAAGAAAAAACTGGAGGAAATCTGGACACGCTGGAATAAGAAAAAGGAACTGAACAGAGCAGCAAAAATGCCAGCAGTACCAAAACCAGCTGAACAAGCTAGCCCGGCTGTTAATCCTGTAGCAAAGCCTAAGCCTGCTGCGGCGCAGCCAAGGCCACAGCAAGCAGGCGGACAAGTAAGACAGCCCGCTCAGCAACCTAAAAAAGAAAAGCCAGCAGTAAACGTTACTCCAGACATGCTGGAGCAATTAAAAATGAAATTCGGTAAATAGAAAATAGACGAAACCTGCATTAGTCCCTTTCATAGGGCTTATGCAGGTTTTTTACTGTAATTACTTTTGTGCAGCTTTGTGTTAAGATCAAAGTCACGAAAACATACTGAGATGAGACCATCCTGTGCACCATTAAAAAATAAACATATTCTAATGAAAAAATTGATAATGCTCAGCCTGTTCAGTGTGATAGGACTGAGCGTTTTTGCTCAACAGAGTTTACCAGTACCTCCTGATTTTCAGCAGGCATACTCCAAAGGGACGAGAGCTGTAAATGGCAGACCAGGTTTGAAATACTGGCAAAACACAGCTGATTATGATCTTAAAGTAGACTTTGATCCTATCTCTGGTTTGTTGAAAGGTACAGTTGACGTCATTTATAAAAATCAAAGTCCTGATACCTTGAAAGAAGTTTGGTTTAAACTGTATCCAAATTTATATAAAGATGGCAGTCCGCGAGCTACTAAAGTTGCTGACAAAGATTTAGGAGAAGGAGTAAAGATTGGTGCTCTATCAGTGAATGATAAATCGGTTGCTGCCGATGCTTTGCAGATTGACGGAACTAACATGCATACTTCAATTGCTGCACTGGCTCCAGGAAAAAGTATCAGAGTTAAGATTGTTTATGAGTACACTTTAAATAAAGGTTCTCATAACAGAACCGGAATGGTAGATGAGGGGTCCTATTTTGTAGCTTATTTCTTTCCGCGTATTGCTGTTTATGATGATATCGATGGATGGAACAAGTATCCTTATCTGGGTGATGCAGAGTTTTACAATGACTTCTGTAATTTCAAAGCAGCTGTAACGGTTCCTAAAGATTATGTGATCTGGGCAACAGGAGACCTGATGAATGCTAAAAATGTTTTACACAAGAAAATTGCTGATAGGATTACCCTGGCAGAGCAGGTAGATAGCGTAGTGAATGTGATCAATGAAAACGATCTTGCTACACACACTATAACTAAAAACCAGGACTTTAATACCTGGAAATTTGAGGCAAAGAATGTAACTGATTTTGTATTTGCTACAAGTGACCATTATTTGTGGAAGTCAAGCAGTTTGGTCGTTGATCCGGCTACAAAGAGAAGAACCCGTGTAGATGCCGCATTTAATCCAATTCATAAGGACTATTATGAAGTAATAGACTTTGCACGTAAATCTGTCGATGCAATGAGTTATAAGTTTCCTAAATGGCCATACCCATATGCGCATGAGACAGTTTTTGACGGTCTTGACCAGATGGAGTATCCAATGATGGTGAATGATAACCCTACTGATAAACGCGAGAATGCAATCACATTGACTATTCATGAAATTTTCCATACCATGTTCCCTTTTTATATGGGGATCAATGAAACAAAATATGGCTGGATGGATGAAGGATGGGCAACTATTGGCGAGTGGTTAAATTCTCCTCTGATTGATTCTACGATGGTAGATGAATATGGGATACAACCTACTGCTTCTACTTCAGGGACAAAAAATGATACCCCAATTATGACGCTTACTCCAGATCTGCTAGGATCGGGAACATTCACTAATTCTTATCCTAAACCTGCTTTGGGATATTTATATGTGAAAGATTATTTGGGCGATGAATTGTTTACGAAAGCTTTGCATCATTATATTGAGCAGTGGCATGGTAAACACCCTATGCCTTTCGATTTCTTTTACAGTATGAATGAAGGATCAGGCAAAAACATGGATTGGTTCTGGAAACGCTGGTTCTTTGAAGAAGGAGATCTTGATTTGGGTATTGTTGATGCGGATAAAACCGCTGATGGCTACAGCTTTAAAATAGAAAATAAAAGTCTTAAGCCTCTGCCAGTTTATCTTACTTTGACTTATGAGGACGATTCTACTGAAAAAGTACATTGGAGTATCGGCGTATGGGAGCAGCCTGTACAGATGATCTCTATACCATTCAAGACGAATAAAACGATAAAGAAAGTAGTGATTGGAAGTACTTACGTACCTGATAAAAACGACTACAATAACATTCTGACAGTTAGATAAACTCAACCAGAGCAATTTAATCATTGATTTCATCAGGAATCTGCCTGATGAAATCAATATTGCGGGTTAAGCCTTTAAACTTAGTCCGCTTTACTGCCGAATTTTTAAAGATCTGTTTAAATACATCTTCGGTAATATCCATCCAGTCTTCCCGTTTCATTCCCAGCAAATTCTCGTTTGGTTTAAATTGAGGTTCTGTATGTGGGACGGAAAACCTGTTCCAGGGGCATACATCCTGGCAAATATCACATCCAAACATCCAGTTATCCATTTTATCATCAAAACTTTTTGGTATTTCTTCTCTTAATTCAATGGTGAGGTAAGAAATACATTTGTTTGCGTCAATAATAAAAGGGGATAGGATAGCGTCAGTTGGGCAGGCATCTATGCATTTGGTACATGTTCCGCAGTGGTCAGTCGCAAACGGTTCATCGTAAACTAGATCGAGATCAATGATAAGCTCTGCTAAAAAGAAGAATGAACCACTTTTTTTACTAATGATATTACTGTTTTTACCAATCCATCCTATACCAGCACGTTTGGCCCAGGCACGGTCAAGTACGGGAGCTGAGTCTACAAAGGCTCTGCCACTGACTGCACCGATATTTTCTTCAATAAAATTGAGTAAAAGGAATAGTTTGTCTTTGATGACGGTATGGTAATCCGCTCCATAAGCATATTTGGAGATCTTTGGTGCGTCAGGATCTATTTGTCGTTCTTCCGGGAAGTAATTGAGCGTAAGGGAAATGACAGATTTTGCATCATCGACAAGTAAGGTAGGATTAAGCCTTTTGTCAAAATTATTTTCCATATAACTCATCTGTCCGTGACGGTTATCTTTAAGCCATTTTTCGAGTCTTGGTGCTTCTTCTTCCAGAAAACCTGCTTTAGCTATGCCACATTGCATAAAGCCTAGTCTGAGGGCTTCATCTTTAATAAGCTGGCTGTATTTTGCAGGGTTATTGTACATTTCTTCACAAAGGTACGTTTCTGTGTTCTTAAATAAAAAATGGGTTGCTATTAGTAATGATGTATATCTTTATATTGCATCATATTATTTATCGAAGATCTCTGAGAGATGAAACCTTATGAAGCTACGTACACTAAAAATATTAGGTTCAATAATCCTTATTTCTACCAGTGTACTCTTTGCTTGTAATAAATCAGCAAATTTGAGTCCTGACCTGCAAAAGCAACAAAATCTAAAATTGTATCCGTGGTTAGCTAGAACTGGTAAGTTTGGCTATTGTGATGGCAATGGAACGTTAATCATTCCCCCTAAATTTGATCAACCAAGCTTATTTGTAGGGGGGTATGCGCTTCAAACCATAAAGGGTAAGGCCGGGACGGCAACTCAGTACGAAGTAATTGATGCGCATGGAAAAGTAATTATTCAAGCTGAATATGCTTTTGCAAAATTATTGTCAAGAGGGAATTCAACCTTATTGATCTCACAGGAGATATACAATGCCTGGTGGCAATTTTGGAACTGGAAAATCTTACCAGACATATATGTAGTAACTTCTGACGACAGGGGCTTTTTTAAAGTCCTTAAGTCTAAATGGAAGATTCACTCTTTACCAGACTATAAAACTTTATTTAGTCAAAAGTTGTTAAAGGGCGATCATAAGAATACCTATTGGAAAAATATAGCTATTGATGTTGCTGGAAAATCTTTTATTATTATGTACGACTGCTACCAGTTAAGTCCTGAGAAGAAAATCGGGACGAGTTTTGGTCCTGTCGACAAAATACTGAATGATAGTACCTTACTTTTGTTGAGAGGTAAGTCTTTTCAAGATGTTAATGGGTATATTAAGGTGAATATGGAAGGCGAAGCAATTGACAAAATCAGTTATACTTATCAAAAAAACGTAACATTTAATACTTCCCAAGGGGCTAAAATTTTGGTTGATAACTATTATTCTCAATCTCAACTTATTGAACCTCTGGATCGGACTTCTGTCTTTAAAAGTAATCAGGGAAAGGTATACTTCTCTTCTGATTTTTCAAAACCACTTCCCGTTATTGTTCATGATTATAAAGGGGTTGATGGTCCAAATATTCCAGCTGCCAGGATTTTAGAAAATGCTACACTTTTGAAAGCTATACCTGGCGGTAAGTATTTTCTAGTAAATACGACGGGATTTGCAGATGTGAAAAAAGTAGGCGAAAGGACTATTTTACTAGACACGTCCGGAAACTGGAATACCCTGATCCCAGCTTATACTGACTTTCAGAAAATGCTCCCGGATGGACGATTGCTATTCAGCAAACTTTCCTCAATGCTGGTTTTATACCCCGACCTATCCCTGTTAGAGATGCCAATGCATGATATAGTTGACTACTCTCAGTCTTCAAAGTACTGGTATATGGGCAAAGACAATGAGACTGGGAAATATGGTATTTATGATGCAAAAAAAAAGCTTTGGCAAGTAAAACCAAAATATGACTATATACAGAACGAATTGACATCGGGTATTGCAGTTTATACCGTAAATAGTGGTGGTGAAAATGGATATTGCGGATTAATTGATATCAGGAATGATAAATTAATAACAGCAGCAATATATGATCATATAGATGCTGATGGTCTTGTAACTAAAACTGAAAACGGAAGAAAAATCTCGTTTTATCTGAATATCAACACAGGTTTAGTCTATAGAGAAAAGTAATCCTCTAAAGGAAGCTCATGAAAAAGGAGCAGAGGCAATCATAAAATGGATATTACCCATAATCATTATGCTTCTGCTCCTTTATTGGTTTTTCCTGAAAAAATAATTACCCTAATTGATTAGACCCTATTTTAGCAACCGAACCTCATAAAGATCAGTTCTGCGGTCTTTCAGTATTTTTACAGTACCAAAATGATGTAATTCATCCAATAAATGTAAGTCGACATCCACTACAAGCATCATTTCTGTGTTTGGCGTAGTTTCAGCTTTGACTGCATTGGTAGGAAAGGCAAAGTCTGACGGCGTAAATACTGCCGATTGTGCAAATTGGATATCCATATTGTTCACTTTCGGGAGGTTACCTACACAACCCGCAATAGCAACATAACACTCATTCTCTATCGCTCTGGCCTGTGCACATCTTCTCACCCTGGTATACCCATTTTGTGTATCGGTAAGGAATGGAACAAACAGGATTTGCATACCCTGGTCAGCATAGATTCTGCTTAATTCAGGGAATTCAACATCATAACAGATCAGGATACCAATTTTACCACAATCTGTATCAAAAACCTGTATTTTGTCACCACCAACCATACCATAGTATTTTAGTTCGTTAGGGGTGATATGAATCTTTCTGTATTCTTCTGTTTTTCCGCTTCGGTGACAAAGGTAGGTGGCGTTATAGAGTTTGTTGTTCTCTAGGATTGGCATACTGCCCGAAATAACGTTTACATTGTATGAAACCGCATAACTCTGGATTTTTTCTACAATTTCCGGAGTTAGTTCTGCCAGTTTGCGCATGGCTTCCATTTCCGGCAAATGATTGTAAGGTTGTAAAAGAGGAGTGTTGAAAAGTTCCGGGAACATGATGAAGTCAGATTTGTATCCGCTTACCGCATCTACAAAGAACTCTACTTGTTCATAAAAAGCTTCCATATCAGGGAAAAGACGCATTTGCCACTGTACCAACCCAATTCTGATCGTCTTTGCTGAACGAGCCGAAGCATCCACACCCTGGTAATAAATATTGTTCCATTCAATCAGTGTTGCAAATTCTTTGGATTCATGATCTCCAGGCAGATAATTCTTTAATACTTTCCTGACGTGAAAATCATTCGATATCTGAAAAGTAAGGGTAGGGTCATAGATCTCTTTCGCTTTTACCTTATCAATATATTGTCTGGGACTCAGTGTATCTGCATATTCATGATAACCAGGGATACGTCCGCCGGCAATAATGCTTTTTAAGTTCAAACTCTCGCAAAGTTCTTTCCTGGCTTCATATAACCTGCGGCCTAAGCGTAGTCCTCTGTATTCAGGAGAGACAAAAATTTCAATACCATATAAAGTATCCCCATTAGGATCATGCGTAGAAAAAGTATAGCTCCCGGTAATCATTTCATAGGTATGCTTATCACCATACTGATCATAATTCACAATCAGGGCGAGTGAACAGGCAACCACTTTATCATCTACAGCGATGCAAAGCTGACCTTCAGGAAATAGTTTGAGTAGTTTGGCGATAGTCTGTTTACTCCAGATCTGGCCTCCAAGGGTATCATATGCCTGTTCCATTGACTCTTTCAGATCGTCGTAATCTTCTAAAGTTAACTTTCTTGTTTCAATGTTCATGTGTGTTGTTTTAAAGCCGGTGTTGCTTGCAAATGGCTTGTTACAGCTCCCTTGCAAGCAATGCAGACGTGAATTGGTTAATTTACCTCTTCCAACACATAAATGATGCCTCAAAAAAATATTTTTTAAAATAACTTACCAGATTGGGCCTGATATTGTCTTTTAAGGTGTTTATAGGCCGCTTCTGTGACTTCTCTACCACGCGAAGTACGCATCATATAGCCTTCCTGGATTAGGAAAGGCTCATATACTTCTTCAATTGTTCCTTCATCTTCACCAACAGCAGTGGCGATGGTTTTTAAACCTACCGGGCCGCCTTTGAATTTATCAATGATGGTTAGCAGGATCTTATTATCCATTTCATCCAGACCGTGTTCATCCACATTTAAAGCCGTTAATGCATATTTCGCAATCGCAGTATCAATTGTTCCGTTTCCTTTAATCTGCGCAAAATCTCTGGTCCGTCTCAATAAAGCATTTGCTATCCTTGGTGTACCGCGGCTGCGTCGGGCAATTTCATAAGCACCTTCTTCAGTAATCGGAGTTTTAAGAATTTCTGAGGAACGCAGAACGATGGTTGTCAATAGTTTTGCATCGTAATAAGCCAGTCTGGAGTTAATTCCGAATCTTGCACGCAAGGGCGCAGTTAGTAAACCAGAGCGGGTAGTTGCACCAACCAGTGTAAAAGGGTTCAGTGTAATTTGGACAGAACGGGCGTTAGGCCCGCTCTCCAGCATGATGTCGATTTTGAAGTCTTCCATAGCAGAATACAAGTATTCTTCAACCAGGGGGCTTAAGCGGTGTATTTCATCAATAAAAAGTATATCTCCAGTTTCCAGGTTTGTTAAAAGACCAGCCAGGTCGCCTGGTTTATCCAGTACCGGTCCGGAAGTCACTTTAATACCTACACCCATTTCATTGGCTATAATATAAGAAAGAGTAGTTTTTCCTAATCCCGGAGGGCCATGTAGTAGTACATGGTCTAAAGGTTCACCGCGCAGTTTTGCCGCTTTAACGAAGATCTTCAGGTTCTCCATGATTTTTTCCTGACCAGTAAAATCTTCAAAAGCCTGCGGACGCAACACTTTCTCTATATCCCTTTCAATGGGTGATAAGCTATCTGAAGAGGGATCAAGGTTTTCGTTCATGTGGTAAAGTTAAGATAAAAACTTAGCTGCTGGTTTCGCTTCTTTGACACCATTTGCATAATCATAAAATCCTTCTCCTGATTTTACGCCTTTTTTGCCAGCCATGACCATATTAACTAAAAGTGGGCAAGGGGCATATTTAGCATTTCCGAATCCTTTATGTAATACATTCATGATAGCCAGACAGACATCAAGTCCGATAAAATCAGCTAATTGCAAAGGACCCATCGGGTGAGCCATACCTAATTTCATGACTGTGTCGATTTCTGAGACACCCGCAACACCTTCAAATAAAGTATAAATAGCTTCATTGATCATTGGCATTAGAATACGGTTAGCCACAAAACCAGGATAATCATTTACTTCAACTGGAGATTTACCTAATTTCTCTGATAGCTTCATTACCAATGAAGTAGTTTCGTCAGAAGTTGCATACCCACGAATCACTTCTACCAGTTTCATTACTGGTACAGGGTTCATAAAGTGCATGCCAATTACCTTTTCTCCTCTGCTGGTTACCGAAGCAATATGCGTGATGGAGATAGAAGACGTATTACTTGCCAGTATAGCCTCTGGTTTCGCGTAAGCATCCAGATCTCTGAAGATTTTTAGTTTAAGATCCAGGTTTTCCGTAGCAGCTTCAACGATTAAATCGGCCTCTGCAACACCTGTTTTAAAATCAATAAAAGTAGTTATGTTCTGTAATGTATTTGCTTTATCTTCTTCGGTAATTGTTCCTTTAGTTACTTGACGGTCAAGGTTTTTACCAATTGTACTTAATCCTTTGTTTAATGCTTCCTGGTTGATGTCAACCAGGTTTACCTGGTAGCCAAATTGTGCAAAAGTATGCGCGATACCATTTCCCATGGTACCAGATCCGATTACTGCTATTTTAGTCATTTTATTTGTTTAAGGTGCTAGTCTGTTAATTGTCCATACGCCATTGACGCTGGTGTAGGTGATCCTGTCATGTAAACGGCTTGGGCGGCCTTGCCAGAATTCTATGTGTTCTGGTTGCAAAATATAACCTCCCCAATGCTCAGGACGCGGAACTTCTGTATCCTGATATTCTGCTGTAAGTTCTTGTACACGCGTCTCAAGAATCTCCCTGTTAGGGATAATAGTACTTTGTGGAGAGGCAGTAGCTCCAATCTGGCTTCCTTTTGGGCGGGAATGAAAATAAACCGTAGAAACGTCTTCAGAGACTTTTGTCACAATTCCCTCAATTCTTACCTGACGTTCCAGTTCCGGCCAGAAAAACTGCATCGCAGCCTGCGGATTTTCCTGAAGGTTCTGACCTTTTTTACTCTTATAATTCGTGAAAAAGACGAAGCCATGCTCATCAAACCCCTTTAAAAGTAAAATACGGGATGATGGCTTCCCGGATAAGCTTGCGGTAGCTAGTGTCATTACATTCGGCTCATACAGCTTAGCGTCAATCGCATCTTTGAACCATTTTCCAAATTGTGCAATAGGATTTTTGTCGATATCACCTTCTGCAAGTTCAGCAGCGCGGTAATCTTGTCTTAGGTTTTGAATATTTTCTTTGGTCAACTCCATTTGACAAAAATAGTCTTTAGTTTATTTAAAATTATAAGTAATTTTCCAAAATGATAAGTCGATTAACACCCTCAGCCGGTAAACTGCTTGTTTCCGAACCATTTTTAAATGACCCTAATTTTGCAAGGTCGGTAGTTTTTCTGACCGAACATAGCGAAGTGGGAAGTCTTGGTTTTGTTATTAATCAGCCTAGCCTTCTCCTTTTGGGGGATCTGATTGAAGATATCGGCGGACCAGCCTTTCCTGTTTGTTACGGCGGCCCTGTAGCTACCGACACCATTCACTTTATCCATCGTTGTCCCGAAAAAATACCTGGTGGCGAAGAAATTGCTAAAGGAGTTTTCTGGGGAGGGAACTTCGAGAGTTTTAGAGTCCTCATGGGCGAGGGTATGCTGACTCAGCAAGACGTGAAAATCTTTGTAGGCTATTCAGGCTGGGAGGGAGCTCAGCTCAAAGCAGAGATGGAAGAAAACACCTGGATTGTTTCCGATCAGTATGATGCTGACCTACTTTTCTCTACTGATGCAGAACAACTCTGGAAAGAAGTAATTATTCATCTTGGACCAAAATACGCTCACATTAGTAATTTTCCCAAAAACCCAAATCTGAATTAGCTCCGTATCCTTTAAGAAAAATGTCTTTAATCTAACATAGATCTGTTCAAAACAAAAACAACAACAAATGAAACAGGAGATTATACACCGTATTCAACAGTTAGGTGGAAACGTTGAAAATGTAGTGGGTAAGTCGTTGTAAGATGATTTAGCGGCTATCACCTTCAATACCGTTCTTTATCCTAAAAGCAAAGATATGCCCTGGCAAACTGCAGAGGAAGCAGAGCCCATTTATGGTATTGCAGAATTCGTGAAGGAAAATGAAACGTTATTCAACAGTGATAAAGAGACTTTTTATAAAAAGATAACTGAACATTATTACAGGGACACAGAAGACGGATTTGGCCAAACCTTTTTCAGAAATATACTTTTTACCCCATTTAAGGAAGGAACAGCAGACTATGAGGAATGGAATGCTGATTTTATCGATGAAGAAATGATGGATTTCCCGATCATTATTATATCTGCTTATCCGACCCTAATCAGGAAAATCCAACTGTCTTTGGAACTGATCACGAAGAGTTTTTTAAAGAAATTACCAATATAGGAAGTCTGGAAGACTTCTTTAATGATTTCCTGACAAAGGACGAGCTAATTGAAATCGTTAAGAAGAGACTTGAGAAATAACGCCGTGTTTTGTCTGATAGAGAACAATCGGAAAGGTCGCGGTTATAGCAGTTACATCACAGAAATAAACCTTAATTTTATACAGGAAATTTAAATACTTAAAGTTGGTATGGAAGAAATCGAGGTGCCTACAGAACATTTGCACGAAACTATCAAGGAAAAAATAGAAGAAGCTAAAGACAAGGCAGAAAGCAAATGGATTATGTCTCTGGCAATATCCACAGCTTTGGTAGCCGTGTTTGCAGCTATCGCAGGATTGATGGCCGGGCATCACTCAAATGAAGCGTTAATAGAGCAAATAAAAGCTTCAGATCAATGGTCATATTACCAGGCGAAAGGTATTAAGGCAGAAATCGAATCTATCCGTCCCAATCTAACAAATGACCATGCTAAAATAGAGAAGTACAAAAAGGAACAAAGTATCATAAAAGGAGAGGCCACCGCACATGAAAGGCTATCTGAAGCCCATTTGGAAAAACATGTATTATTGGCAAGGTCAGTAACCTTGTTTCAGATTGCCATTGCAGTTTCTGCTATTTCTATTCTGACCCGGAAAAAAATCTTATGGTACCTTGGGCTTGTCTTTGCATTATTTGGAATTTTCTGTTTTATATCAGGATTTCTCTAATAGCTGTAAATCAGAGAGTACTGCTTCCATATTGAAGCGTTAGTGGAATTGGTAATGACTTCATTGTCTCTATGTTTTTGGGTGTAAGGTACTCCAGGCTTAGCTTGGCACCACCCTCTTTTTGGAAATATTCCTCCCGAATTGGGTAAAACCCTTTTTTCAATGGAATAATGTAGGTTTTAACATCATCATCGCCATGTAAACCATCATAATCGATTAACAATTGGTTACCAAGATAAAACCTGGATCCATCATCACTACTTAATACAAATGAATGATACCCATCTTCTGTCACCTCTAATTGCCCTGAGATCACCAATGCAAAATTGTTTTGGGCTGGCAGCTTACCTAAACTGAAACTGGAGTCTGCTTTACCGCTTTTAATGGGTTTCAAATTTTTGAAATCGGGTAATTTATCCCATTTGCCTTCATAATAAGCATAATCAAATCCACCTGCTTTCATATTTTTTGCCAGTTTACCAGCAGCTAAATAGGTGCCAGTTTTAAGATTGGCAGTGAAAGATTTGTCATACCTGCTTCCATGAGTAAACAGTTTTGCCGTTACCTTTCCTGCGGAGTACAACATGATTTCTTTTTTTACTGGGGCTGAAGTTAGTGTGGGTTCAGTACCATCAGTGGTATATTTTACTTTGGTTGTATCACCAAAGAACCACAATTTAATGGGTTTGTCTTTGAGCATAATGCCTGCCATTGGGTGGATGATAATATATCTTGGCTGGTATCCCGCATAACTAAATTTTAACCCATCATAGATGCTTTTAAGTTTCACTGAACCGTGTGTTTCATTAGGGTATGATGTTACTTTCCAGGTAAGACCGTTTGGGGCAGTTTTTTTAAGTAAGCTATCCATTGGAGGTATGCCCATTTCTTTAAGCTCATCTCCTTCACGGCCAGAGATGTATAGATTTTTATTTAAATTAGTCAGATTAGCCAGTTTACTGGAAGTCATCTTCAGCATGACCTGTTTGTCCCACCAATAACTAGGGTCGGCTGCGATATAAGACTCAAATAGTTGTGGCTCAGTGAGCAAAGCATAGGTGACAAACACGCCGCCAAAGGAGTGACCAAAAAGCGTATTATTACCATCAGATGGGTAATTTTTATTAATAAAAGGTATCAGTTCCTCCTTAAAAAAACTTAAAAATTTATCCGCACCACCTGATGTTTTTGTATTCTCAACATGCGTAGGCAGAAAGTCCCTGTTTCGATCAGTATTTAAAACGCCAACAATAATTGTCGGCGGCATATAGCTTTCGCTCTCTATAAATTGCTGTATTTGAGTAAATAATTTAGTATTTCCTTCCCCATCCAGTACATACAACACATTGTACTTATCTGTCGACCCCTTTTTATACTTTTCAGGTAAAACTACCTGTATAAACCTTTTCTCCTTCAGTATAGTTGAGCTAATAGAATCGCGTTTGCCCGGTAAATCTTGTGCAGACGCAGTCAGATTCAATAAATTAAAAACGCCAGTTATCGTTAGCAATAAAATACGGCGGGTTTTATTTCTCATTGTAAGGGATTTTGGATCTTATTATAAGACTGTTTCCTCTGTAACATGTTACAGCAATAAAGTTATTTATAACAATAGTTAGAGCTTGTTTAAATTTAGATGATAAATTTAAACAAGCTCTTAAGTTCCATCAATAAACATCCCCTTTAAGCTCCATCTAGATAACCATCAAATAAGAGAGGGAAAACCCGAGGAATAAAAAAACGGCCCTGCAATTTTCAGAACATATTTCCTCGCTTTTCGCGGGGAACTCCAGTTCTGAAAATTGCAGGGCCGTTTTTTTGTCTAGTTTTTACGAACCCAACTCAGCAGCAGATTCCTCAACTTTTCTTCTTAACTCATCTTTATAACCCTGCATTTTAACCACAAGTGAACTATCGCCAGTCGATAAAATCTGTACAGCAAGTAATCCCGCATTTTTAGCCGCGTTCAAAGCAACCGTAGCTACCGGAATACCATTTGGCATTTGCAGGATTGATAGAATAGAATCCCATCCATCAATCGAATTAGAACTTTTAACAGGTACCCCGATCACCGGTAAAACCGTAATTGAAGCTACCATGCCTGGTAAATGCGCAGCACCACCGGCACCAGCAATAATTACTTTTAACCCTCTTGAAGCAGCCTCTTTTGCATAGCTGAACATTCTTTCTGGTGTACGGTGTGCTGAAACAACCGTCATTTCAAATTCTACTCCAAATTCCTTTAAAATATCAGCAGCATCGTTCATGATATTTAAATCAGACTTGCTGCCCATAATTATACCTACTTGTACGCTCATTAAGATATTACTTTTAGTGTTTCTTTAACAAAATTTGCTTTTTCGATAGCAGCTTCCCTGTTTTGGTCTACAATAGTAACGTGACCCATTTTGCGGAAAGGCTTCGTGTATTTCTTGCCATAAAGGTGTACATATACACCATCTATTGCCATAATCTTTTCCAGCCCTTGATATTTAGCCACACCATCATGACCTTTTTCACCAAGTACATTAATCATCACCGCATTATTAATCGCACGTGTATCGCCTAAAGGAAGATTAAACACCGACCGTAAATGCTGATCAAACTGAGATACATAATTACCCTCAATAGTATGGTGGCCACTATTATGCGGTCTTGGTGCCAACTCGTTCACCAGGATTTGACCATCCTTCGTGATAAACATTTCTACAGCCAGTAAACCAGTTATATTTAAAGCAGCAGCAATTTTTTTAGCGATTAATTCTGCTCTTTCCTGCACATGCTCTGGATAAGTAGAAGGAGAGATCAGGAATTCTACCAGATTTGCTTCCGCATTGAACTCCATTTCCACCATAGGGAAAGTCTTCACATCACCATTCGAATTTCTGGAGACAATCACCGCGATTTCTTTCTCAAAATCAACCAGTTCCTCTATTAGACATGGACTGTCGAATGCATTATCCAGATCAGCTATAGTATTGATTTTCATTACCCCTTTACCATCATACCCATCTTTACGCTGTTTAAGCATGTATGGGAAAGGAAAATTTGAATTCAACAAATCGTCTTTCGTGTTTGCTAACTGAAAAGGAGCAGTAGGGATATCATTCTCTTTGAAAAACTGCTTCTGTATACCTTTATCCTGGATCAATCTGATTACCCTTGATTGCGGGAACACCAATTTGCCCTCTTTTTCCAGTTGCTCTAAAGCCTCAATATTTACCTTTTCAATTTCAATAGTAATCACATCCGCTTTTTTGCCGAATTTATATACCGTATCGAAATCAGTAATAGACCCACATTCAAAGTAGTTTGCGAGGTGTTTGCAAGGAGCTTCATGATCAGGATCTAAAACCAATGTGGTCAGGTTATAATTAATAGCCTCCTGAATTAACATTCGCCCTAATTGTCCACCACCAAGAATACCTAATTTTAACTCACTTATTTGTTTTGCCATATCAATATGAAAATATATGCTTTTACACCTGTTTAAAATTTACCTGATAATTTGTTTATGCTTCTTTTTAGCTGCAACTTCGTCCAATTCTATTCAGGAGGGAAAGCTGCCGGAATAGAGTTTAACTTTGTTTAACTTAAAAATAAGCCGTAAACAATTTTATCATATAAATTTAAACAGGCTTTTTTTTGCACAAAAATAACAATATAAACGGATTTGATGGAGGCTGATGCTATAATAATTGGAGCGGGTGCATGCGGATTGATGTGTGCAGTACAAGCTGGATACTTGGGTAAGAAGGTTGTTTTACTGGAAAAAGGAAGTAAAGCGGGAGCTAAAATATTGATTTCCGGAGGGGGGAGATGTAACTATACCAATCTGTTTGCTACTGACGAACAGTTTATTTCGGGAAATAAACACTTTAGTAAATCGGCCTTTACACAATGGACTGTTGCAGATACGATCAGTTTTTTTGAAACTTATGGAATTAGCGGGAAAGAAAAGACGCTCGGACAATTATTTCCAGAAGATAAAAATGCTAAAGCCATTGTAGACCTGTTTACAGAGCTATGCGCAGATTTTGGACAAGAGATTAAATGCAATGCGGATGTAACTGACATTATACAAAATGACGGTTCTTATACGATCAATTATCAACAGGCTGGTAAAACATATACTTTGACTACTTCAAAACTAGTCATCGCTACTGGTGGATTACCAATCCCGAAAATGGGCGCAACAGATTTCGCCCTGCGTTTTGCTCGTAAAAACGGCTTAAATATAATAGATACAGCACCAGCGCTGGTCCCATTGACTATTACAGGGAAAGAAGAAGACTGGTATGTACAGCTTTCAGGAAACTCAGTTTTCTGCGAAGTCAGTAATGAGAAGATCTCTTTTGAGGAGAATATCCTGTTTACCCACTGGGGATTAAGCGGCCCCGCAATCTTACAAATATCCTCTTACTGGCAACCAGGCGAAAGTATCAATATCAATCTACTGCCCCGGGAAGATATTACCGAATTGCTTGAAGAAGAAAGAAAATATAACGGAAAGACATTATTGTCTACCTTACTCAATAGATATTACGCCAAGAAATTTACTGATGCCTTAAGTAAATTTCTTCCCGTAGATAAACAAGTTGCTTCACTGACCAAAACAGAAATGGAATTGATTCATCAAACTATTCATCTATTTAAAGTTAAGCCAGCGGGCGATAAAGGGTACGATAAAGCAGAAGTGATGCGCGGCGGAATCGATACAGGGGAATTGTCTTCTAAAACTTTAGAATGTAAAAAAATGCCAGGACTGTATTTTGGCGGGGAATGTGTAGATGTTACAGGCTGGCTTGGTGGATATAATTTTCAATGGGCATGGGCTTGCGGCTTTGTGATTGCACAGGGAATATAGCGCATTTTTTATGAACGAAACAGATATTTTAAAACACTATTGGGGATTTAACACATTCAGACCATTGCAGCAGGATATTATTCAGGCCGTACTGGATGGGAAAGATGTGTTAGCACTTTTACCCACGGGAGGAGGTAAATCTTTGTGTTTCCAGGTTCCTGCAATGGTAAATGATGGGATTTGTATTGTAGTTTCGCCGCTGATTGCTCTGATGAAAGATCAGGTAGAAAATCTGAAAGCAAAAGGGATCAATGCTGTAGCTATCTACGCAGGGATGGGGAAAAGGGAAATTGATATCCTTTTAGATAACTGCATTTATGGTCCCGTTAAGTTCCTATATCTTTCTCCGGAACGCTTAATGTCAGACCTGGTCAGAACCAGGATCTCTTATATGAACGTCAATTTAATCGCGATAGATGAAGCACATTGTATTTCTCAGTGGGGATACGATTTCAGGCCTTCTTATATGCAGATCACCGCATTGCGGGAAATTCATCCAAAAGTTCCGTTTATTGCATTAACAGCAACTGCTACGGCATTTGTCCGGACAGATATTGTAGAAAAACTGTTACTTAAAAACCCAGAGATCTTCGTACAGAGTTTTGCACGTAAAAACCTCAGTTATGTGGTTTTTGGTCTCGAAGATAAATATAAAAAGCTGATTGATATTGTGAGAAATGTCAAAGGCAGCGGACTGGTTTATGTCCGGAACAGACGGGAAACTACAGAAGTCGCACTTTTTTTGAAAAGGAACAATATTGCTGCCGACTTCTATCATGCAGGAATAGAGAAAAACGAAAGATCAAGAAAACAGGAAGCTTGGAAACAGAATAAAATCAGGGTGATTGTGGCAACTAATGCCTTTGGCATGGGAATAGACAAGCCTGACGTACGTTTTGTAGTACATCTTGATCTTCCAGAAAGTCTTGAAGCCTATTACCAGGAAGCAGGTCGTGGTGGCCGGGATGGAAAAAGAGCTTTTGCTGTTTTACTGGCTAATGCGTCAGATCAGCTGGCATTGAAAGCAAAATATACAGATAGTTTCCCATCTGTGGAAGAAATCAAAAAGACCTATCATTACCTAGGGACCTATTTTCAGCTCGCTTATGGGGCAGGAGCAGGTATTAACTTCAGCTTTGATGTGGCCGATTTCTGTAAAAGATTTAAGCTGGGGGTGATCAAAACTATAAGTGCTTTAAAGTTTCTGGAACATGATGGCTATATCACACTTTCAGAGAATATCTTTTTGCCCTCTCGCGTACTGTTTACGGCAGGTAACGAAGATGTTTACCGGTTTCAAATTGAGAATTCCGGTTATGATTCTTTAATCAAAACCATATTACGGTCTTATGGTGGCATGTTTGATCATTATGCTAATGTCAGTGAAAGTGACATTGCCAAAAAATTAAAGATCTCCTTTAATGATGTTGTGCGTCAACTCAATAATCTTCAGGACCAAGGACTAATTTCTTATCTTCCTCAAACGGATCAGCCACAATTGCAGTTTATCCTGGCCCGCGTAGATTTACTTCACCTGGATACCGATGTCAAGTATATTGAACTTAGAAGAAAGATACAATCTGAGCAAATTAGCGCAGTATTGGCTTATGCTGACACATTTATTTGCAGAAGTATCCAATTATTATCTTATTTTGATGAACCAAATGCAGATCAATGTGGAGTATGTGATGTTTGCCTTGCACAAAAACGAAACGAAGACCTTGCTGAACTGGAAGATAGAATTGATTTTGAGATTGCGACTCTGGTTCAGACGGAACCCCGGATATTAGATGAACTGATTAACCAGGTTAAAATTGGTACTGATCAGGACAAGTTAAACCGGATCCGGGAGCTGCTGGATGCAGGTAAAATTAAAACAGACGGCAAAAACTATTATCTTTGAAAAACCTTGAAAAATTATGATGAAGAAATTATTCCTTTATAGCTTAGCTCTACCCTTATTTTTTACGGCATGTGAAACTAAATGTGTAGAAGATTCTGGTCTGCGTTCTACTAAAGAATTAACAGTGAAACCCTATAATGAAATTGTCGTTAGTGGTCCTGTTAAATTGATTTTGCGTCAGGATAGCAGCTTTAAGGTTAGTATACAAGCAGATTCTAATGTAATCAATCTGATCACGGCCGAGGTCAATAAAAACGGGCTGGCTATTGAACTGGATACTAAAAAATACTGCGGAAAAGATTCTGTGGTTATCAGTGCAGGTATTGGAGAGCTTAAAACTTTAGATGTTAAAGGAGCGAGTCATGTTTATACCTCATCAAGGATCAATGTCAATGATCTGGATATTAAATCATCCGGTGCAACTCTAATTAATCTCGAATTAAATGCGGCTAAGTTAACAACCACCGCTGAAGGAGAGGCTCATATCAATCTGATCGGACAAGCTGGTGTACACCAGGTGAAAAGTAAAGGGGTAATACAAATGAACGCATTTGACTTTATTACAGGTATTTATGACCTGAATGTTGAAGGTGTGGGTAAGTTGAATATTAATGTACTCAATGAGCTTAAAGCAAAAACTTCTGGCGCTACTACCATCTATTACAAAGGTAATCCTAAAAAAGTAGATGAAGATAAATCTGGCGTTGCTAAGCTGGAAAAAGTAAACTAGTACATATGAAGCGTTTGTTTCTTTCACCGGTTAAAAAACCGGTGAAAGAAACAAACGCTTAGATCCTAATATTTATTGATGAAAGTAGAATTATTTATCCCCTGTTTTGTTGATCAGTTATATCCCGAAACAGCTTTTAGTACAGTTAAACTTTTAGAAAAGGCGGGTTGTGAGGTGAGTTATAATCCAGGTCAGACCTGCTGCGGTCAGCCAGCTTATAATGCTGGATACTGGGAAGAAGCAAAGGAGACTGGTACGAAGTTCTTAAATGATTTCTCAGGTACTAATTATATCGTAGCGCCGTCTGCTTCGTGTGTGGGGATGGTGAAAAACGGATTTAATGATCTTTTTACGAATTCTAACGTTCACAATAAATGCAGAACACTGCAAGGAAATATTTTTGAACTTTCTGACTTTCTGATCAATGTGCTCAAGAAAGATTATTTTGGTGCAGAATTAGAAGGTAAAGCTGTTTACCACGATTCATGCAGTGGATTAAGAGAATGCAAGATCAAAGAAGAACCACGTCTGCTGCTTGAAAAAGTTCATGGACTGGAAATGCTGGAAATGAAAGATACTGACATGTGCTGTGGTTTTGGCGGTACCTTTGCAGTTAAGTTTGATGCCATTTCTTCTGCAATGGCAGAACAGAAAGTCAATCATGCACTGGATCAGGATGCTGATTATATTATCTCTACAGATTTATCCTGTCTGATGCACTTACAAGGTTATATCGATAAAAATAACCTTTCCATTAAAACGATGCATCTGGCCGACGTACTGGCAAATGGCTGGCTGGAATACTAATTTACGCTTTTTTCTAGCTATAAATGGTCAGATTTTATTTCTGGCTTTTCTTTCCAGAAATAAAATCTGACGACTCACTATATAGAGGTAATCAGCTTCGCCAGATTTCGGTAAAAGGGTTTGACATCAATTAGTGTCCCTATTCCAACAATAGCTGTATGATCATAACCATTATATACTCCAAGATGGTTCCAGACCCCTTTTTGTAACATAGAATTTGTATCATATTCCCTGATTACTCCATTAGAAGGCCCGTTTTCTCCATAAACATTTACAATGCCATCATTAGGCCACCACTTCCTGTCTATAGCTGGCTTCCCCGGCTCATTGCTGGTATAACTACCCATTGATAAAGCAAAAGGATATAAAACAGGAAAAGTTGATAAGCCTGGATATTCGTGACCAGTAAGAATTCCAGGGCTTGTTGCTCTTGTTGTCACAGAAAAGTAGTAGATATCTTTAGAGTCCAGATCAACTTGATTCCGTTCCTGAGAGAAGGCTGGTGACAGATCATAAGGTGCACTGTCATTGGTTGTCCACAGTTTACTTCGTTTTACATTGTCGTAATAAGTAAAGAAATTGGTCGTTTTAGGATTTCTTTCCAATCCCCACTGATCCAGATCAAAATCATAGAGGCTGTTGCTGCCAAACCCACCGGATAAAGATGCAACGCTATTTAATGCGTCCAGTACAAAAGAAGAATTGCCAACACCCAGAATATTTGTCAGTGAAGTTCCATTATGAGGGGTACTGATCGTAACTGCTGTCTTTATCCATCCTTTTTTGTTTCCTGAAAAAAGTGAGCTTGACAGTATATCTCCCTGTTCCTGGCTGTCACCTTTTTCCAGTAAAGTGATTAGTTTTCTAATGGTAGTTCCACCCATGCTATGTCCTACCAGATTGATAGGATGGTTTTCATCCCATTCCGGATAGATTCCTTTATAAGTGCGCGTGACATGTTGCTTATGACCAAATTTGCTGCTGTGGAGTTTCCCGTAATCAAGTGTGCCTCCCTTAATGTAATAATACAATTCCACAGCACGATCCCAATTGCTACTAATAGGTCCTACGGAAGCTGCATACGAGAGATAACCTTGATTATTCAGGTCTTTTATAATATCCGTAAAACCACCCCAGTAATGAAAAGCACTAAAAGCTTCGTTTGGTCCAAAGCCCAAAAAACCATGTACAAAGATAATAGGAGTCTTTGTGCTTCTGGATAGGTTGACCATGGCTGGTAAATTGATTGCTTTTGACATTGAAGTCGTGGATAAAACCTTAACTTGTTCTTGCTCTGTCGCGGCTGTCATGGTTGTTTCCGGTTTTTCCTGTGTTTTTTTACAGGATACAACTATCAGCAAAAACTGGCTGATAGCCATCAGTGTTAAGAATTGATTTTTCATAGGTAGAATGGTTAGTAGATGTTGTTTATTTGTTTTTCATACTGAAGTTAATAAAATTAAAGTCTTATGATGTTTTGTGTCTGGTTGGATCTTTAACTTTTTTTAACATTTGAAAGTTATAACTAGCATCGTTTTTGTACAAGAACATCAGATATGAAACGACTATTTATTGTTGTCTTTGGCCTGATTGGATTTTCAATGCGGTTGGATGCACAGCCTGAAAAATCTGGGACAATACAATTCGAGAGTACTTTTGATCCGGCCGTTCTAACTGCGGCGAATGGTATAAAACTGAGTAGTGAAGCCACTGCCCGCATACCAAAAAGTTCTGTGAACAGTTTTGAATTGAAGTTTGATCAGTTGCATGCTAGCTATAAACAGCAGGATACACCTGGTAGTGACAGGCAGAAAAGAAATAGGCGCTATAATGGGCTTGGGCTTTTTGGTGGCGGACTCAGCAGAGACTACTATTATAATTTTGAAGATCACCGGTTGATACAGGCATTTGATTTAAATGATACACTTTTTTTAATGGAAGATAAAATGGGTATGCTGCCTGAAATGAGGTTTGGAAGCGGTCAGCTCCTACCAGTAATTGAATATACCCCATCTGATGAAGTCAGACAAATACTCGGATTTACCTGTTATAAAGTAATAGCGAAAACTACGGTTAAGCATCATATTGGTGGCATAGAAAGAGAAGTTATTGATCGTTATAGCTTTTGGTATACAAATGAACTAGGTTTTGACTTTTCGCCAAACCCGGTTTTATGGACAGGAGGAGCTGTGCTGGCTATTGAAGGGAAGGGGGTGGATGTCAAGGCTATAAGTTTGAAATATCACAATGTAAATGTTGAAGATCTCAATTTACCAAAAGCCGGGGTCGCCATTAACCAGGAGCAACTCCGGACTAAGCTGGATTTACGTAGAAAACAAACCAGACTTTCAAGAATAGGTTTCTGGAATTGATAAAAATGAATAAGTTCTCCAGAGTGCACAGCAGTAAATAAGATCAGGGGTTAAGAATATCAATCGAACTAAATAAAACACAATGTTCTTCGTGTTAGTGAATTGCAAAAAACGTTTACAAAGTTTAACTAATTTAATTGGTTTTTTCGTAAATAATCAGTCATAAATATTCCTCTCTTTTCCACCAGTGTTGATAACATTTAGAATCTGTCTAAGTGGAAATTTGCATTTTTGAACTCCGCTAAAATAGGTCGGCAAGAGGGCTGATTTACATAAAAACCTTCAAAATGAGCACAAAAAGAATAATCAAATTTGAAAAAGAAGATTGCAGTCCATGCAATATGGTTTCAGAATATCTTGATAGAAAGGGTGTTGTCTACGAAACCATCAATCCATT
Organism: Pedobacter sp. PAMC26386; assembly: GCA_014302835.1. Lineage (GTDB taxonomy): Bacteria > Bacteroidota > Bacteroidia > Sphingobacteriales > Sphingobacteriaceae > Pedobacter. The sequence continues at coordinate 1,882,208 of CP060294.1, read as the reverse complement.
TAATCATCCAGAGTTAGCTATGCAATTCAGGGTGCGTTCAGTACCAACAGTAATTTTACTGGAGCAGGAGCAGGAATTATCCCGTGTAATCGGTTTTAAACCCGAAGAGTTGTCGGTACTGGTAGCAGTTTAAATTTTAACAATTATACAGAGCCGATGACCTGGATTTATTATGATAGTAAAACCGGTAATGTGGAGCGATTTGTAAACCGTTTGAAATTACACCGTGACTGGACTATTCAAAAGATAGATGAGGCCTTGCGGCCAATACACGAAGGGCATCTGATTACGTATACTACTGGATTCGGAGAAATTCCGCTTTCTACCTTACGTTTTCTGGATGAGAACAGTAGTATGATTAAATCTATCTCTTGCAGTGGTAACAAAAACTGGGGCCCCAATTATGCTTTGGCAGCTACTAAGATCTCAGCTCAGTTCAAATTACCCATCCTGATGCAGTTTGAGTTGTCGGGAACAATGACAGATATCCAAAAATTTATAGATAAAATAGAGGGCTAATTGATATGGTAACGAAAAAATGGATCTTATTGAATAATGAGATCATGATTAAAAAGGACGACGAATTCAGCCTTCATAAAGATAAAGAAGCTGTTCGTTCCTACTTTTTGGATTATGTAAATAAAAACACTGTTTTCTTTTATACCTTAAAAGAGAAGATAGATTACCTGATAGAGCAGGAATATTACGTTGATTTTTATCAATGGTATACTTTTGAACAAATGGAAGAGGTGTATGATCTTGTCTACGAGAAGAAATTCAGATTCCAGTCTTTCATGAGTGCATTTAAATTCTTCCAGAGTTATGCCTTAAGGGATGATAGCGGGGAGAAATTCCTGGAGCGTTATGAGGACCGTGTAGTTGCGGTATCTTTATTTTTAGCAAGAGGTGATGTGGCTCAGGCTAAATCTTATGCTGAAATGCTGATTAATCAGGAATATCAGCCAGCAACACCAACATTTCTAAATTCAGGTAAGAAGCGTTCCGGAGAACTGGTTTCCTGCTTTCTGGATGAGATTGGTGATAACCTGAACGGTATCGGCTATGCGATTGATTCAGCAATGAAACTATCTTCTATTGGCGGTGGAGTATCTTTTAATCTATCAAAAATCCGTGCAAGAGGAGAGTCTATCAAGGATGTCGAAGGCCGTGCCGGTGGAGTATTGCCGATTATGAAGATATTGGAAGATACTTTTTCTTATGCCAATCAATTGGGGCAGCGTCCGGGTGCAGGCGCCGTATATCTGAATGTTTTCCATACTGATATTGAAGAATTTCTGGATTGTAAAAAGATCAATGTAGATGAAAAAGTAAGGATTAAATCTTTATCAATTGGTGTAGTTGTTCCGGATAAATTCATGGAACTGGCCGAAAAAGACGAAGCATGTTATCTTTTCCATCCGCATACTGTATTGAAACAATATGGTAAGTATCTGGATGAGATGGATATGGATGAGATGTATGAAGAGCTGGTGACCAATCCACTTGTTAAAAAGAAAAAAGTAAATGCACGTCACCTGATGGTGAAAATTGCACAGACGCAAAAGGAAAGTGGTTATCCTTATCTCTTCTTTAAAGGGAACGCAAACCGGAGTCATGCATTGAAAGAGATTGGAAATGTTAAGTTTTCCAATCTGTGTACTGAAATCATGCAGATCTCTGAGGTTTCTGATATAGAAATCTATGGTAAAGAAGATAAAATTCGTTATGGTATTTCCTGTAACCTTGGTTCTTTGAATATTGCTACTGTGATGGATAATAAAAGGATCAAGGAGGCTGTTAAGACGGCGATGAGATCACTTACGGTCGTATCAGACATGACAAATATCGCTATGGTTCCTTCTGTACAGAAGGCAAATAAAGAATTACACAGCGTTGGTTTAGGTGCAATGAACTTACATGGCTTTCTGGCTAAGAATTTCATTATGTATGAAAGTAAAGAAGCACTTGATTTCTGTAACGTATTCTTTATGATGGTCAACTTTTACTCTATTCAGAGTTCGATGGAGATTGCTAAAGAGAAGAACGAGACTTTTGTCGGCTTTGAAGCATCTGAATATGCGAACGGAAACTATTTTGCTTCTTATGTGGCTCAAGATATTGTGCCTTTAAATGATAAAATAGCGGTACTGTTTGAAGGAATGACTATTCCTTCGGCAGCAGACTGGACAGCTTTAAGTAATGAAGTTAAAGAAAATGGTCTGTACCACGCTTACAGACTGGCTATAGCGCCAAATCAGTCTACATCTTATATTATGAATGCCACTGCGTCAGTAATGCCTGTAGTGGACGTGATAGAGGTTAGAGAGTATGGAGACAGTACTACGTATTATCCTATGCCTTATTTGGATAATGATAATTATTTCTTCTATAAATCCGCTTATGATATGGATCAGAAGAATGTGCTGCGCTTGATTTCTGTGATTCAAAAACATGTGGATCAGGGGATTTCTACAATTCTGCACACCAACACTAAAGATAGTACACGTGATATTGCGAAATATTATATCTACGCACATAAAATGGGCTTAAAATCCCTGTACTATACCCGTACCCGTAAGGCCTCGATTGATGAATGTGTTTCCTGTTCCGTTTAAACAGAACTTAATCCAAGCTTTTAATTAAATAATAAGATTTAAATCAGACATAAATGAGCCATTATAAAGCCGTAAACTGGAATACCCCGGAAAATGATTATGCGGGTATGTTCTGGGAGCAGAACTTGCGTCAGTTCTGGATAGATACAGAATATATTCCTTCTAAAGACATAGATAGCTGGAAATCTCTAAGTCCGGAGCTTCAGGAAGCTTATAAAAAAGCGCTGGGTGGTTTAACCCTGCTTGATACGATTCAAAGTCATACCGGTATGCCTAAATTATTAGATCATATTGATGGACTACAGAATAAAGCAGTATTATCTTTTATGTGTATGATGGAGGCTATTCATGCCAAGTCATACTCTACTATTTTTACTACTGTAAACAATACGGCAGAGATCAATGAGCTGTTTGAATGGGTAGAAAACAATAAGTTGCTTCAGGTTAAAGCGGCTACAATTGATAAATATTATAGAAATCTGGATGCGGCTAAAGTGAGCAACGAAGTGTTGTTTATGGGGCTTGCGGCATCCGTTTTATTAGAATCATTTTTGTTTTACAGCGGGTTCTTTATGCCATTGTGGTTAGCGGGGCAAGGACAGATGGTAGCTAGTGCTGATATTATCAAGAAAATAGTTGCTGATGAATCTATCCATGGTGTTTTTGTTGGGTTGCTTGCACAGGATGTCTACAAGAAGTTACCTAACCCGGAGAAAAGTAAGGCGGAGCTGGTTGATTTGTTAATGGAGCTTTACGAAAATGAATTGAAATATACAGATGAATTGTATACCGAGGTTGGGCTTACTGCAGATGTAAAAGAGTATGTTCGTTACAATGCAAACAAGGCTATGATGAATCTTGGATTTGAAGAGTTGTTTGAAATAAAGTCTGTTAACTCAATAGTTTTGAATGGATTAAATGGGGAAACTACGCAGCACGATTTCTTTTCTAAAAAGTCAACGAATTATGAGAAGAGTACAGAGGTTCTTTATTTAAGAGATGAAGACTTTCAGATGGATACAGATCCTGTTTTCTAATTGATACGAGAAAAGCCTGGCTATCTTATCAGATAGGCTAACAAGTATAGAACAAGTCTTTTTATTTGGGGTTTTTTCTATTCACGATAGTTTGTCTGTTTCGATTTAGTCAGGCTTTTTTATGAGTTTTCTTTTTGTTTTATTGTAATAATCTGTAATTCAGTAAATTAATAATTTCTATTAAATGAGTCGTATTTTTTTATGTAGTTGGTATTGTTGCGTTAATAGCGGTTAAATTCTATTTTTATTTAAATGTATTTACCTTACATTTGTTGGATAGAATAATTGATGCGTTTCTCACTCTTTCTCTTTCTTTTTTTATTATCGGCACCTGTTTATTGCCAGGTTATTGTTGTGGATAAAGACTTGCCTTATGTGAGCTTAGGGAGGTCGATAGATTATTTTGTTGACCCAGGTGGTCAGCTGACTATAGATCAGGTTGTAAAGAAGGGGGTTCAGGGGCAATTTTTAAAAGCATCTGCTGATATCCTGAACCTTGGTAATACAAAGTCTGCGTTCTGGATTAAAGTCTCTTATTTTAATAAAACTCACCATAAAGCATATCTCGTGCTTGATATCGCCAGTATAGAAGATGTGACATTTTATAGTCCGGTCGGTCCTGGTCAATTTGTTAAGATTCATACCGGTAGTCTTGTCCCTGCTAATGCAAAAGTAATCCATGCTAATAATTATATTTTTACTTTACCTGAAAGCCTATATAATATTGGTATACAAACAATTTACCTAAGATTAAAAACGAATAATATACTCTTGGTCCCTTTAAAAATAGCCGTGTCCGAACGCCTGATTGAGGGGATTAATCTGACTGAGCGTTTAGAGTCTGTTTACATTGGGATTTTAAGCGCACTGTTTTTCTTTAACCTTTCTGTGTTTATCCGTTCAAAGGATAGGACGTATTTCTATTATAGCGTTTATATCCTGTCATTGTTCGTTTACATGGTTTTCTATTTTAGGGGATATGCCTATTACTTAGGGGATGATTTCCGGATTTTTATCAATACTTATCCCCACATATTTTTGGCTTTGGGTAGTATAGCAGGAATCGCATTTTCCAGTAGTTTTTTAAATTTATCGATTTTAATACCTCAATCCAAAAGAGTTATTCAACTGTTGATTGCTTGCTGGATATTTACTGCTCTAGTCTGCTTATTCGGTTATAAATCTTACAGTTCTGCGCTAGTGCAAATTTTAACAGCGACAACCTCCGTGGTGGTATGGTTGCTTGGAATGATTGCTTTTCTTAGGGGATACAGGCCGGCCTTGTATTATGTAATTGCCTGGTTATTCGTTTGTTTAACTTCAGTATGGGTTGTGTTGAGTCTGTCTAATGTGTTTGTTTATAGAGAGATAATAATTACCATTGCGCCATTAGGATTTATTTTTGAATTACTCTTGCTTTCTCTTGCATTAGGAGACAGGTTAAAAGATTTGAATGCTGGAACTTTAGTGATCCAATCCGATAAGCTCCGGATTCAGGAAGAAAATATATACCTGATCAGAACGCAGAATGAACGTTTGGAAAAAATTGTCGAATCCAGAACTACTGTGCTAAGAAAAATTGTTAGATCTCTGGAAGAAGCGAATGCAGATAAAAGCAGGCTCTTTTCTATTATTGCACATGATTTGCGAAGTCCCTTTAATAGCCTGACCAGTCTATATTCTCTCAATGATCTTGATCTGTTATCTCTGGATGAGGTTAAGATGCTGCTCAATGAAAGCCGTAAAAGCTTTGACCATATCCATAACACCTTGAATAATCTGCTTTACTGGGCGCAAAGCCAGTTGAAAGGAATTAGTACGGTGCCATCAAGATTTAGTATGCGGATCTTAATTAATGATCTGATGCAGGTTTATCAGCCCCTGCTGGTGCGAAAGAATATTAAAGCAAAGCTGGTGATTACGGATGGAGCAGATGTTTATGCAGATCTGAATCAAATTAAGCTGGTTGTACGTAATCTATTGGATAACGCTATTAAATTCACCCCTTTAAATCGGTCTATTCATCTTAAAATCTGGGGTGATGAAAACTTTATTTATGCAGATGTATGTAATCCGGTAGCAGGTGATTTGAATATAGATCAGCTGGCAAAAGACACGAATATGCAGCCTGCATATGGGACTTCCAATGAACGTGGAGTAGGTCTTGGCTTACAATTATGCCGGGATTTTGCAGAGCGGAATAATGGTCAGCTGAAGGTAAGTAAGGAGGAGGGGCGCGTAGTACTTCGTTTTAATATCCCTAAATTCAAAGCTGGTATCAGCTGATTTTTCTGTAAATAATTCTGCCTTATTTAGCGTGGTTTTTCTTAAATTAGATCTATCCGGTATTACCCGGCTTTAGTCATAAACAATATTATATTTTGTGGTTTTTAGCTGCAGAATATAATATTGTTTTAAATCATAACTACTTGTTTTTCTTATTTTTTGTATCTATTTGTTTAAGTTATAGTACTCATTAGACTCTAAACTGATGTTGAGTTTTTGCATTTTTTGGTGTAAATACAGAATAATATTCTTAATGATAAAAAATGTGGCTGTTATACAGGTAGTTATGTCGTCAATTTCAACTAATACTCCTGTCTTTTGTAAGCGGCTGAAAAATCGGAACGCATGGTCTTAAAACGCTCTACTACAGTTGCAATAAACGTCTCATCAAGGAGTTGAAATATTTCATTTGCACCGCCACCAGTCAGGTCAAGTTCAGATAGTTTATAGCTTTGTTCAAAAGTTCCCTGTTCAAATTTCACAATATACTTTTGGTTCATATTGAACAAGGTGATTTTACATTCAGGGTGTGGAAGTTCTGCAATTACTCTCATAAGAAGAATTTAAATTATTGGCTTTTTGTCTGTTCAAAATTATTAATTAAAATAGGTTTTGAAAATTTGACGAAGTTGCAGCTAAAAAAAAACACAAACAAGTTAATTGATAAATTTAAATAGCTGGATGAATAATTACGAATCCTTTACATCGTTTTATCTCCGATTGTTTAATTTTAAACCCTCATCAAGAATTTAAGATAATGGCAGAAGATTTAATAATTATAAAAACTGAAAGTAAAGAAGAACAATACAGGTCATTGATCCCACAGATCGAAGCTTTATTGAGTGGAGAGGATGATCTGATTGCTAACCTTGCAAATATTACAGCCGCATTGAAAGAACAGTTTGGTTGGCTTTGGGTAGGTTTTTACCTTGTGAAAGAAGAAGAATTGGTATTAGGACCATTTCAGGGGCCTGTAGCTTGTACCAGGATAAGATTAGGTAAAGGTGTATGCGGTAAAGCATGGCAGGATGCTAAAACTATCATTGTGGATGATGTAGAGGAATTTCCAGGGCATATTGCTTGTAGCTCTTCCTCAAGATCCGAAATTGTATTGCCATTGCTTAAAAACAATATAGTGGTGGGCGTGCTGGATGTGGATAGCACTAACCTTTCGGAATTTGATGAAATGGATGAAGTTTATTTATCCCGGGTTATTGATTTGATTAGTTTATAAGAGTTAGAAAAGATTAGTGCAGTGATCAAATAGGATTGTCATTGTTTTGTAACAAAGATTTTATTTGCGTAGAATGATTCTAAATAGAATATCTTTGTCCTATCAAAGTAGAAAAGATCATGTCTCAATATAAATGTATAATAGTTTAGGCAAGAGCTAAAATACTGTGTCCAGTACTTATTTATTAAATCCTGGTTACCCGTGCAAAAGAGCACGGGTAATACAGGTACAAACCTTATCTCTGTTTTCATCGATATTTTACAGCTCATGTCTGAAAATCCCAATCAACCAGATTTTAAAGAAATAGCAGGTCAGTTAAACTGTCCAAGTGGAGAGATAGGGATAAGGGCTGCCAAGAATATGGCTGTCAATAACAGCAATATGATTTCGCTAGCTATTTCAGCAATAGCTTCAGAATCAAATGATGTTGTATTGGAGATTGGGCCGGGAAATGGAGCTCATGTAGTCCCTTTCTTAAGAGGTATTAAATACCTCCTCTATTATGGAGTAGATATCTCACCGCTTATGGTTGATGAAGCAATCAAACTAAATATGGATTCTGTTGTCTCCGGCAGAGCTGACTTTTCTTTGTCAGACGGTGAAAATCTAAACTTTGCCAATGAATTTTTTACTAAGATTTTCACTGTGAATACTCTCTATTTCTGGAAAGACCCGAAAGCTTATGCTACTGAAATCTGGAGAGTGCTGAAGCCAGGAGGTATTTTTAGCCTGACTTTTGGGGCAAGGCAATTTATGGAGAAACTTCCTTTTACGAAGTATGGTTTTCACTTATATAACGACCAGGAAGCCGTGGAGCTACTGCTTAGCTGTGGTTTTGAAATTAAAGAGATTAGTACCCATACCGAAACCGTGAAGAGTAATGCGGGGATGGCTGTGGAACGTGATATTGTAATTATTAATGCCTTAAAAGCTCTAGGCTAACCATTAAAAGTCAGTCTGTTTCCAAAAGGATCGATAACTTCCATACAATAAACCTGGTTATTCCATGGCTGTGTTTCGAGTCCGGGTTTATTAAATTTATAATTCTTTTCGATCAATAGGTGGTGAAACTCATCTAAATGCTTAAAACCGTCGATATATGCCCGGGCGCCTGGTGTGCAGTCACCATGATGTTCAGATAAGTGCAGTTGAATACCGTCTCTGGAAATCTGCATATAGACCGGTGTATCAACTTCTTTGTGTTCCCAGTCAATTTTAAAACCCAGCCAGTCAATATAGAATTCTATTGCCTTTGCATAATCAAATATTCTGAAAATAGGAGTAATGGATGCCATTCTTATTGTATTTAATTAGTATTCTTATGATCAGGTATTAATTCATGAAAATTCTGTATATGATTTTTGGCGGATTCATTTTTGATAACTCCTTCTCTTAAAATCTGTACCGTATTCATTTTTAGTTCATTCCCTGCTGCGATTTCCGAAATGGGGTTGTCACCGATCACCAGTACATCTTCGGATGCAAGATTATATTTTTCCTGAATATGCCTGAAGATTTCTACTTTTCCTAGAAAGCTGCTTTTTTCATTATCATGAATAAAGATCTCCTCAAAATCTTGTGCAATACCCAGGTTACTGATTTTTAGGTTTTGAAAGCTAGTGTATCCTGAAGTGACCAGGAGCCTCAGTCCGGGAATCTGGCCGATACAAGTATAATCCGGGTAAGTCCGTAATTGATAGTCTATCTTTAAGTATGAGAAGGCTTTTAAGGCCTTCTCATACATTTTCCTCGTAAAACCATACATGACTGCTACATCTCTTAGAGAATGCTTATAACAATCTGATAAGGCGTCCGATAAAGAAGCTTCTGACAATGTACCTTCGTTATATTTAACAATTGCATCCAGAACCGGTTTCACTACCTCCTTATGAATCGTTTTGGTAGGAAATATGGTGTCATCAAGATCGTAGATAACGGCTTCAAACTTCTTCATATGGACATTTATTTCATTAGCTTTAATTTAAAGAATCTGATTTAGTTTCACGTATTGTAGCAGCATAATTGTTTTGGCATCTTTAATTTCTCCATTAGCGACCATTTTCATAGCCTGATCAATAGATAATTCTAAAACTTCAATATTTTCCTGCTCGTGATCCAGTCCACCACCTTCATGTATTTTCATTTCTTTGGAATAAGCAGCAATGAAAAAGTACAGAATTTCGGTAACCGACCCCGGTGACATATAAGCTTCAAATACTTTACAAACCTCAGTAACCTGATATCCAGTTTCCTCTTCAGTCTCTCTTTTGATACAATCTTCTGGATTGTCGGTATCCAATAGACCTGCACATGCCTCAATCAGCAATCCAGAGCTATTTCCATTGATATAAGTTGGTAACCTGAACTGTCTGGTCAGGATTACAGTCTGCTGCTGTTTGTTGTAAAGTAAAATAACGGCTCCATTTCCACGGTCATAGGCTTCTCTTTCCTGCGTTTGACGAATGCCATCTTTTGTTAAATATTCATAAGTTATTTTTTTTAGCGTATACCAGTTATCGGAAAGAATCTCAGTATTTATTATGTTCACGTCTTTAATCATTATTCGAATCTGTTTATTTCGCAAATTAAATAGAAAATGGCATGTTCCGTTAATTTTTAAGAAATAAATTTAGTAAGAATCCCGGGTTAAATTACCACTGTACCAAACCCAAAAGCTTTTTGCCTAATGGAGAAAGGTTTGCAATCGGATTTTTCTTTTCACGCTCTAGCGGATCGCCAGGAAATGCGTAACCCTGCATAGCCTCCCGATTTTTCAAGCTGCCAACACGCCATTGTCTGAGTTCTTCATTTTCTTCCTGGGCAGGCATCATTGCAATATACTGTGCAACTCTTACTTTATCTAAGCTGGTATTCGCCCTGATTCCGTGAGGCTGCGCACTGTGGAAGATGAGCAAATCGCCGGCCTCCAACTTTACTTTTTCAATTTTAAACCCAGCAGTATCCGGTTTATAATGGTCCCGATCTGCTGGCTGGGTTAGTTTCCAGGTATCATAAGTGCGGAATAATTCTGGGATACATTGAAAGCCGCCCATGTTTTCATCTGTCTGATCGGCCAGAGCCAGAACACCCTGCACGTTTTGAGGTTTAGTTTCCGGATCGTAATCCCAATGGATAAAACCTTTATATTCAAAACCAGGACGGAGCGGGAAATTTAAGTTTGCCCGGTCAATGGTTACCCAAAGTTTTTCTGTGCCCCAGATATCGGCAAAAGCCTGATGAACTTTTGGGTACATTCTGTTATCCCATAAAAGCTGGTTATTATAAATCTCTACCATACCAGTATTGTTCAATTCTGACATTTGCATTTGCGGATTTGGTTTTTTGTACCAGCTTTCTATATCATTAGGATCTTTGTCTTCATAAGCCCAAAGGTAAGCTGCGGTTTGCTTTACCTGCTCTTTAGGAACTGCATTTTTGATAATCACATAACCATTTGTGATCCAGAATGTCCAGTCTTCTTCGGTTAATAGTCGTAGTGATTTTTCTTCGCCGCGGTCATTCAGCCTTTTTCCGCTTGATTTTGCTGTAGAAGGATTCCCTGGTATATCCTGATGTGCTATGGTATTCATTGTTTGATTTTCCATCTCCTGTTTGATTTGTTCATTCAAAAATATCCGGATATTCAGGTTCATTTATTCTTTGTAATGACCATTTTTTGCTCTGTATTGATCTAATAAGTATGTATCTTGAGTAAAAGTAGTTAATAGAGAGTTTTTTAAATAGAATGATAAATATGAACGAAATACAGCTGGAGAAGATAAATTTTGATCTGGGTAAGTCTTTTAAGTATTTTTCTCCGAGATTGAGAAATACTTTTTACTGGCATTTTCATGCAGCGTATGAACTGGTTTATGTAGAGGCTGATGCTGGCATCAGACACGTGGGTTCGCATATTTCAGGATATACCAAAAGTGATCTCGTTTTTATTGGGAGCAACCTTCCACATCTTAATTTTGATTACAAGTTAAGAAGTGATTATCATCAGATTGTTGTGCAGTTGAGAACAGATTTCTTAGGGTCGGCTATTGGTCTTTCGCCAGAGTTCTCTGTGATTGATCAGTTATTTAAAAAAGCAGGATCAGGTATCGCCTTTTATGGTGAGACGAAAGTGATTGTGGTACAGAAATTAAAACAAATGGCAGATTTGAACTCCTTTCAACAATTGATTCAATTGATTGAAATCTTTCAGTTGCTAGCCCAATCGACAGAAACAGAGATTTTGAATGATGAAGAGATGAGTCTTTCTTTCTTTTTAAAAGATAAGGTGAGGATGGGAGCGATCTATGAATATATTGACGCAAATTATAATCGAAAGCCGGACGTGAATGTTGTTGCTGCCAAAGTAAATTTAACCACAGCAGCATTTTGCAGGTATTTTAAAAAACAAACTAATATGACTTTTACTGATTTTGTTAATCAGTACTGGATTGATCTGGCTAAAAATCTATTAATGCAGGATAAGAATGTAACTGAAACCTGTTATGCAGTAGGTTTTGATAGTTTATCCTATTTTAATAAACTGTTTAATAAGATAGCCGGACAAAATCCTTCTGTATTTAAGAAAAATTGGTTTAGCGATTTTCCTTCATAAACTACCTCTCGTCAAAAGAACGAGGCCAGTGGTCAATAAATTTCCCTTAAAAGTTTACATCATACGTTCTTCGTGAAGATTTATAAATCAAATCACAGCTAAAAAAGAAATATGAAAACTTTACACTATTGCCTGATTTTTGTTGGATTAGGCTTAACCTTGAAAACGAACGCACAAACAGGCATATCCGGACAAATTAAGGCAGACTATGTTCCTTTCTCTAATTATGTCAGGCCAATTGATAGCGCAAAAACAGGTTCATCAAGCGATTTTAAACGAATACAATTAGATTTTAGCATTCCTCTTTCTATTAAAATAGATTCTTCAGAGCAGCCAAAAATGTGGGCTTTGAAGTTAGGAGGGGCTTATGCAAAAATGCAAAACCGCAATTATGAAGAGGCATTATTTCCTACTGAAATGCTCAATGTACAGGTTGGTGTGGTTCACATGCGCCCGCTCAGTAAAAAATGGTCAATGATGGCAATGGCCTCGGTTGGTGTTTTTACTGATCTGGAGAAGATCAATTCTGATGATGTTTTAGTACAGGGAGGGGCCTTGTTTATTAGGAACTTTAATCCGCGTCTGGCTTTAGGATTCGGTGCGGTTGTGACCAATACTTTTGGTGTGCCTATGTTACTGCCGGGTATTTATTTTAACTGGGTTACCGGTGGACGTTATCAATTGCATGTTAATTTCCCGGAAGGGATAGACTTTGGTGTGCAGATGAGTCCGAAATTTAACCTGAAGACGGTAGTTGAACTCAGTGGAATGACTGCTGAAAGAAATAGAGACAATAAGTCTACTTTATTGGGTTATGTACAGGTTATAGCAGGGTTGAGACCGGAATTTAAATTAGGAAACTCATTTACACTTCAACTAACAGCAGGTACAACGCTAACCAGGTCTTTTATAACCACGAGTCGAAAACTTAAGGATATTTTTAAAGAAAAAGAGTTTGCAGATCCTCGCTTTACAACTACAGCTTATGGTGCGGTTGCCTTAAAATGGAGCCTCAGCAAAGCTAAAAAGTAAAAAAATGAGGAAGATAAGGCCTGTCAGGTCTTATCTTCATTCGTAAACCTTCCGCAGTACACGCTTTTGGAGACCTCATCACTCATGACGTCTTTAAAAGCTATAAATACTTCATAAGTATGATGCTTAATATAAAAAGGATCAAGAAAGAAAGTATCTTTTAATTCATCTCTGCGCGCGCCACTATAATTTGCATGGAAGCGATTATAAGTTTTATTATATAACAGAATAATGGTTCTGTCGCTTGGAGATCCTATGCCTGTTTCATCTTGTTCCCAGGTGAAATTAAAGGCATTTTCTGATGCCGTAACCGATACGTTTTCTGGCTTTATCAACTCGCCATCAGCCACTAAAACGGTATCCCAATTGATCTCCTGCTCTGGAAATTCTCCTTTAATACCCGTTAGTAGATTTATAGATTTAGCCGCATTATTAGCAGTTATATATTGATTTGCTGCGATTTGTTTAAATCCGGTTCGAAGGAATGGCGCAATTACATTTAAAAGTGGGCTTAACACTTTTAGTTTATTGGATTGGGCTTGCTGCAAAATGGTTCTGACCTTCTTTTTGCGGGGTTTTGATGGGATCATTCGGGCACAGACCTTATTCTTCCACTGATAAATGGTGATATTTCCGATTTTTCCTCTTATACCTGCTAATACGGTGCCTTCCTGTAAAATTGCCATAATTACCTTTAGTTAATGATATTACAATATAGGTAAAATATTAACCAAAACGTAATTATGAATATTTAATTGTGAAATTATACATAGTAAATTCAGACCTTATTCGAAATCAGCTGAATTTAATCTGGACCTTCTCTGAAAGAGGTCTGAATGATGTCTGGACAAGGTAGTGTTAATTGATTGATTGTCAGCCTTTTATTGGTAGCGTATTTTTGCCATTTTTCAGGCTGATTTTTCGGCCAATTCTGTCGTTTTCAAAAGAAGGGAAAGCAGTAAATGGGGGGTGAAAAGTAGTTTATACCAGATTGCCTAGCGGCTAATCAATTTGGTATAAACTACTTCGTTTAACAGGTCTTCGCGGCGGTTTCTGGAAATTGGAAGTTCATTTCCGTTGATAAATACCCGGCCCCCGGAAACGGAGTCTATGTGGGAAATATTGATCAGGTAAGATTTATGTATTCTGAAAAAATTGTCTTTAGGTAAGGTTTCTTCTAATGAGATCATCGTTTGGTGGATGATGAGTTCGCGATCTTTGAATTGTAGTTTTGCATAGTTCTGCATTCCTTCAATGTATAAGATATCAACCCACGATATTTTCTGAAAACTATCTCCCTGACGCACATATAGAAAAGTATCAACTGGTTGTGGATGCTTAGCTGTTACGCGCATTGAATGATGCTGCCTGGCCTTTAAAGCAGCTTGATAAAAGCGTTTAAAAGTAATTGGCTTTAATAGATAATCAACAATTTGTAATCTGTAGCCCTCCAGTGCATGTTCTGAATAGGCTGTGGTTAAAATAGCAAGGGGAGGATGCTCCAGTGATTCCAGGAATTCAAGCCCGGAAAGATAAGGCATATTGATATCCAGAAACAGCAGGTCAATATGCCCCTGCTGTATATAAGTTGAGGCTTCCATCGCTGTAGAACATGAACCAGCTACCTGTAAAAAATCCAGTTTACTGCAAAAATCTATGATACCCTCCCTGGCCAGCGGTTCATCATCTATAACCAGGCACTGCAAAGTAGCCTCATTGGTATTAGCGGGTGTAGAAAGGGACATATCTATTTTTTTTGATGTAATTGAATCGTAAGTGTAATTTTGAATAAATGGTCTGATTTATCAATAATCAACTGATGTTGGTTAGGGTATAATAATCCCAACCGTTTTTTAACATTTTCCAGACCCAGTCCATGACTATTGCCCTTTCTGGGTTGTTGTGCAGAATTGGAATTCTCTATGGTGAAAATTAGTTCATCGTCCTGCTGTTTGAGTGCCAGAATAACGTAGCCTTTTTCGAGTGGAAGCCGTGATACATGTTTAAAAGCATTTTCGACAAATGGAACCAATAAAAGAGGAGCGATAGCTCTTTTTCCGTCTTGAATAATCCAGGTGCAATCTACTTTTAGTTCTTCTCCCCAACGTATTTTTTCTACTGCAACCAGATCCTTAAGATATTTTACTTCTCTATCCAGTAAAACAGATTCGCGGTTGCATTCATAAAGCTGATATCTGAGTATATCAGAAAATTTGATGAGTAAAACAGAAGCAAGTTCAACATCCTTTTGCATCAGGATATGAATATGGTTTAACACATTAAACATCAAATGCGGGTTAATCTGATCCTGTAGAATTCTCAGTTGAGCTTCCAGATGAGCTTGCTGTAACAGGGCATGGTTTTTCTCTATTTTTCCATGTTCCTGATAAAATCTTAAACCGCATGCGGTAGCATTAATTAAAAGTGCTGCTGGGAAAGAATTCCAGAATTTCATCCATAGGTGACTATGTTCAAGTAGTTTTTTAGGCGTATCATCAGGGGTCCCATGTACAGATATCCAGTAAGCAGCTACCATTGCACCTGCTATGACGCCACTTAAAAAAAGAGTCAGAATGATGAATTGAGCAATAAAAAGGCGCATTTTTCCCGTTGCCATTGCTCTTGGTAATAAAAGATCACGTAAGGTATGGGCAGAGATGACTGCACTTGCCAGAATCAGGATGATTCCAATGGTACCCTGAACAAAGGCGTATTCCCGGATCATTTGTAACCAGAGAGAGATTCCAAGAATCACCCAGAAGGTAGCTATAATTAGCAAGTGTCGGTTAAAGGTAATGGGTTTCATTGATTATTGTTATTTGAGTCGTAGTCTGAAGGATATGGTTTGTACACTAGGAAAGCTTCATGATTTATTGTTAACCAATAAATCATGAAGCTTTCCTAGTGTATTCTAAGAGCCTGAAACAGGCTCCAAAAGTAGAAAGAATTTTTAAAAGATCATGAAGCCGACAGTGGCCTGAAAGGTAAGGGGACGGGATTTGAAGTCGCTGCTCATTTTGGTTAATGAACCTTGCGCACTTAAATCAAGGGTTATTTTACCTAAATCAACGCCTACACCTGCTACATAACCAATATTTGATTTGTCGAATTTCTTAAACGATTCTTTAACTTCCTGTAAGATGCGAGCCTTATCATTCAAGATATAAGAATAAACACCACCACCGAATACGCGCACGCTCAGCTGATCAGATTTTAAGATCTTGTAACCGATAGTTACTGGTACATCAATACTGTTCCACGAAGTTTTTTGAGAACCTAGCTGATCAGATTCTACTTTCGATGATTTATGGGAATATAAAAGTTCCCCCTGAATATACAATTTGGAAAAGTCGACCCTGGTGAATGCGCCTGCAGAATAACCTGCTGCAAATTTATTTTTCAGATCACCATAGTTAAGACTTAGACTAGTGAAGTTTCCTCCACCTTTTAATCCAACATGGATTGGGAGAGAACTTTGTGATTTTGCTTGTGTTGTGATTAAAGCAAAGGCGATCATAGGGATCAGGAACAGATTTCTTTTGTTAATTGGTGTTTTCATATTTATTTATTTTCCACAAAAAAGGAGAATAATAAAGAAGCTTAAGAAACAGTTTGACAAAATGCAGTCAGGAAGTGACGGATGGTTCATCAAGAAGGGTGTGCAGTTTATAACTTATTTAGTTTTTTGACCGCTTTGGCTAATATACCTATCGCTTCTTCCATCTCTTTAAGATTCAGAGAGGCAAAACCCATGCGGATATGGGGATGCTGCTTCTGTGGATCTTCGAAATAAGCACTGCCATTGCTGATAGATAAGCCCATAAAGGAGGCTATTTCTGCTACATCGTTCGGCTTAATATCGTTTAAGTACTTTATCCATATGGCAAAACCTCCGTCGGGAATTTTAAATTCTATCAGTTCACCCAGATGTTCTTTCAATAGGCTGCAAAAAAAATCGCGTCTTTCATGGTAAACTTTATTGGCTTTTTTCAGGTGTCTGCCGATATCACCGTTTTTCAACAGATTGGCCATGGCTTCTTCCAGCAGTAACTCTCCCTGACGGTCAATAAGCCGGCGTAATCGTGTGGTTTGAACAATCAGATTTTTCGGGCTGATCATAAAGCCAATGCGAATGCCTGGGGCTATCGTTTTACTGAATGATCCGATATAAATCACACTGCCGCCATAATCGAGGCTGGCCAAAGGTAGGATTGGACTACTGCTATAACGGAAATCATAATCGTAATCATCTTCTATGATGGCGAAACGGTATTTCATAGCGAGTTCAAGTAAGCGTAAACGTCTTTCCGAACTTAGTGTGACGGTAGTTGGTCTATGGTGATGTGGAATTACATAGAGCAATTTCACCTTTTTTCTTTTACAGATCTCTTCTACAGCATCCATGTCCATACCATATTCATCCAGAGGGACGAGTTCCAGGTTGGCTCCTGCATGTTTAAAAATATTATTAGCACCCAAAAAACCGGGATCACCAACAATCACCGTGTCATTTTTAGAGACCAGAATTTTGACGGTAAGATAAATTGCCATCTGTGCACCTTTGGTAATTAAGATGTGCTCAGGACTGATTTTTAGCCCTCTGGTCTCTGCCAGAAAGCGAGCGAGTTCGATACGCAGATTTCCTGACCCTTGTTCCGGGCCATAGGTAAGGTATTTGGGGGCGAAACGATAATTGGCAAACCGGCGGTATTCTCTTACCAGTAGTTCAATTGGGGCTAAACGTGTATCTGGAAATCCATCGTTGATCACCAGATTCTGACTGGGTAACTCCCTGAAAATTTCAGTGAAAGGAATTTTGTTATCATCTACATCAAAGAAAGTCTTTTCAGGATAAAAGCTGGTCTTGGATTCATTGACAATCGGTCTTGGGGTGATGTCAGGTAGATTATTGGCGACAAATATTCCCTTTCGGGGATAAGTATCCACCCAGCTTTGTGCGTATAATTCATCATATGCTGCAACAACAGTTTTGCGGTGTACCTGCAAATTCCGGGAAAGAATGCGGCTGCCTGGCAATGCTGAACCGGATTTTAAAATACCCTGTCTGATATGCGCAATAATGCCATTAGCGATCTGAAGATAGACCGGAATCTGTAAACTTTTATCAACAATTAATAAGCTTCCTGTATAGGCCATCTGGACTAGTTGTGTTGGTTTTACTGGACTACTAAGATAGGCCAATTACCGATTAATTTTGAGTAGTTAATTAAATAATCATGACACAAATTAATCAAAAAAAAGCAAGTGTATTAATGATCGTTATTGCATTCGCAATCGTTTACATCGTTTGGGGTTCTACCTATTTTTTTATACAAATGGCCATAAAGGGATTTCCTCCGTTGATCTTAGGCGCACTGCGTTTTATTACAGCCGGAGTTTTACTATTGGGATGGTGTGTTTATAAGGGAGATAAAATATGGATAAAAAAAGATATTATCAATTCTGGAATAACTGGTTTGCTGCTTTTATTTGTGGCTACCGGAATTGTGATCTGGGTAGAACAAACACTGCCCAGTGCAATGGTCGCTATCCTTGTATCTATAGCACCGATCTGGTTTGTATTATTTGATAGCGTCAATTGGAAAGTTAATTTCAAAAGCAGCTCCACTATAATTGGTTTGCTGATCGGGTTTGCCGGTGTAGTTTTATTATTTGGTGAGCAGGCGAGTAAAGCATTGTCAGGCCATCACAGTTCATCGATGCTTGCTGCAATGGGTTTACTTTTACTGGCGCCAATTTCCTGGTCACTGGGCTCTTTATATGCTAAACGTCAGACTAGTACATCTCCGGCAAGAATTGGGACAGCATGGCAAATGATTATTGCCGGATTAGCTTTCATCCCAGCGGGTTTTATCCACCAGGAATACAATGGTTTTAATTGGAATGACGTTCCCGCAGAATCGTGGTTTGCAGTTCTTTATTTAATTGTTTTTGGCTCTATTATTGGTTTTAGTGCTTATGTCTGGCTGTTAAGAGTGAGGCCCGCTACACAAGTAAGTACACATTCTTACGTAAATCCTGTGATTGCTGTATTATTAGGGATATTATTTGCAAAAGAGCAAATCTCAATTTTGCAAATGGCTGGCCTGGCTATTATTTTAATGAGCGTATTGCTGATCAACCTGGTGAAATACCGTAAGGCAGCGAAGGAAGAATGTTTAGGGTTATCTCTGAAAATCTTTAGTCCTGTTTATAAAAAACGCGATTTAGGACCGGTTAATTCATGAAGGTTTTCGGTAATTCTTTCAATTTTCCAGTCCCACCATTTAAGTTCTAAAAGTTCTTCTATTTTTTCTTCTGAAAAACGTTTTCTGATTTCTTTTCCGGGATTTCCTCCTACAACGGTGTAAGGGGGCACATCTTTGGTTACCGTGGTATTGGTTGCAATGATTGCTCCATCTCCAATATGGATTCCGGGCATAATGGTTGCATTGGATCCAATCCAAACGTCGTTACCAACCACTGTATCTCCTTTAAATGGTAATTCTTCCATTTTAGGGGTGACTTTTTCCCAGCCATTACCAAAAATATTAAAAGGATAGGCAGTTATTCCATCCATTTTATGGTTAGCTCCATTCATAATAAAGGTTACACCTGATGCGATCATACAGAATTTACCAATAATCAATTTATCTCCTATAAAATCGAAATGATACTTTACATTTCTTTCAAAATTATAAACGTCCTTAAAATCATCGTAATAGGTATAATCACCAACTATGATATTAGGACTGGTGATGATGTTCTTCAAAAAGCAGAGTCTGTTATAGTGGCTAATCGGGTATTTCTCGTCTTTATCAGGTCCTTTCGTCATGGTGGTTTTTTTGTTCCGGCTTAGTTTAACCTGAGCAGGAGAGCGTTTGCAATCTTGCTAATTTAATAGAAAAACCAATTACTATAAAATGAAATCTTAATTTGTATATTAATTCGGACCTTTGATTACTAATAATAGCCTGTTTAAAATTTTATCATCTAAATTTAAACGGGTGCTATAAACCTGTAAATTCAATGTTCTCAGAAAAAATGTATCAGCATTTGTTCAATACTACAGCCGCTCAGGTCAAAATGACGGAAGAGGATGTAGTGCTGTGCAAGCAATATTTCGAACCTATACTGGTGACTAAAAACAAGCTTATAGAGGAAGATAATCATATTCCAGGATATCTTTATTATGTGGTTTCTGGCTTTGTAAGGTTATTTCATTACAATGAGGCGGGTGATGAAATTACAACGCATCTAAACTGTCCTCCGGGATTTATTACTTCTTATACGCATTTCAATAATCAGACAAAATCTGACGAAAACGTAGAATGTATCACAGATTGTGAATTGCTGAGAATTACTAAAACTGATCTGGATTTGCTTTGTGCACAAAGTTCAGTTTTTAAGGATTATAGCATTTTTGTATTCCAGCTGGCGCTTGCCTATAATGAAAACCGTGCGCGGGAGTTAAGCAGTTTAACTGCTGAACAGCGATATCTAAAATTAATTGATAACTATCCGGCTATGATTCACCACGTCCCTTTACAATATATAGCTTCTTTTTTAGGGATGAAACCTGAAAGTCTGAGCCGTATACGCAGAAAGATAATTAACTAACAAATGTCAAGTGTATACTATTGATGATTGTACAGCTTTGTATACTTATTAACAGATAAGTATACATCATATGATATATCAAAATTTAGCATTGGTTACTGGTGCAAATGGACATTTGGGCAATAGCCTGGTCAGGTTACTTCTTCGTAAAGGAATTCCGGTAAGAGGATCTGTAAGAAATCTGAAAAACAACAGTTCTTTTGAAGGGCTGGATTGTGAAATGGTACAAGCTGATATTACGGAAAAACAATCTCTGATTTTTGCGATGCAAGGGGTAGAAGTTGTTTATGCAGTTGGTGCGGCTTTTAAATTATGGGCAAAAGACCCGCAAAAGGAAATCTATGAAGTTAATCTTCAGGGGACAAAAAATTTGATTGAGGCTGCGGCAGAATCAGGAGTTAAGAAAATTGTCTATGTGAGTTCTATAGCG
This sequence comes from Pedobacter sp. PAMC26386, assembly GCA_014302835.1. Classification (GTDB taxonomy): domain Bacteria; phylum Bacteroidota; class Bacteroidia; order Sphingobacteriales; family Sphingobacteriaceae; genus Pedobacter. The sequence continues at coordinate 1,861,342 of CP060294.1, read as the reverse complement.
GCTTTAAATTATGCAGAATTACCTGCAAGAGAAAATGGGGGTTATAATCCGGATCGCAGGGATATGTATTATAACTCTAAAAATGATGGGGAAAAGCTGGCTTTTGAATTAGCAAAGAAATATAATATTGAACTGGTGGCGGTTTTGCCATCTGCGATGATTGGAGAGGAGGCTTTTGGGAATCTGAGTGTTTCTTATAGCATTATCAAGTTAATTCTCAATAAGGAGATTCCGGTTGAAACTAAGATTACGTTAAACTGGGTGGATGTGAAAGATGTAGCTGAAGGTTGCTACTTGGCTGCAATGAAGGGGAGAAGCGGAGAACGTTACATTTTAGCAAATGAAAAATGTACATCGATTAAGCAAACTACACAGATTGCACAAGAACTTTTTCCTGAACTCCAGATTAAGTTACCGGTAGCTGTACCTAAGTTTATTTTATATTTTGCGGCCTGGTTGATGGAAACCGGGAGTAAATTCACAGGTAAGGCTCCATTATTAACGACAAAAGATATTGCTATGTTTTCTGGTCTACAGCAAAATTTTGATATTTCGAAAGCCAGGAAAGAACTAGGGTTTAATCCTAAAAATTCAGTTCAAACAGTGAAAGAAGCTATGTTGTACTTAAAGGCAAATAGTGACCGCTTAATGAAGGGCTAATCTAAATCACCATATTCTAAATAAAGTACCTGGTGATTTGGAAAATGAACAGGTTCATGTGTGTGTTTCCTGTTCCCCATATTATGTTTCCAGGAAAATGGTTTGCGTAGATCATTTTCTGGAAACTCAATAGTAATATATAGGTTGTCAACTATAGCTTTTAAGGCTTTTTTATCTTTTAATTGAACGGCGATGTTTTCGTCAAAATCTGGTTTGGAACTTATCCGGTGAACCAGAAACTGTTCTTTATCATTACCAAAAAGAAGATATTGAAGGTTGGCTGGTTTTATACCGTTTTTGTCAAACTGTTTGTAGTAAATGATTTGTTTTATCCTTACGGGGATGTTTTCAAGGAATTTAGTACCACCTCTTTCAAAATGACCGCGATAGATGTTTGCTTTGAATACCTTGGAGTGGTTCATCATTTCAGGTAATACAAGTGTTTCAGGTTCAATCGTATAGATTAATTCATCAGGATGGCTTTTTCTGTCCTGTATATACCGTTCCTGTGCCTCTTTTGTTAGCTCCAGAATTGATATGATCTGATAGTCATGCGGGCTATGAAACATGGGCAGGTGGGAGGCATAAATCACCTCAGTGCCCATCAGCATCATTCCATGCGTTGATGGTTTATCTGGATAATGCGTCGTTTGTGCGAATGTAACTGTTGATATACAAAGAAAGAGAAAAGTGAGCGCTAACTTCATGAGTAATAGTTTGATCCTGTAAAACTAAATAGTTTTTGTAAGAGTCTGTTTAAAATTTATGATTTAAATTCTAAACAGACTCTAAGAGTTAACTGTTAAAGATTTTTTTCTGCAGGTATAAAAGTTGTCATCACTGCATTTCTGATTAAAGCTGGCGGAAGCAAGCCCTGAGATAGGATAAAATCGTGAAAACGCAGTGCGCTGAATTTTGTACCTAAAGCAGCTTCAGTATCTTTTCTTAAGGCAATCATTTTAGTGAAACCGTAAAAGTAGCTGTTAGCTTGTCCTGGTGATTGGATCGTATAACGCTCAACTTCCTGTTGTGCCATTGCCGACGATTGAACTATGTCTTGCATCAGGATCTTTTTAACTTCTTGTTGGTTGATTTTACCGGATTGAACTTCAGGATCAAGAAAAGCACGAGCAGCTCTTAGTAACCTATAGTCTAAAGAGACCAGTTGACCTTCTAGGGGCATATATGGGCGGGTAATATATTCTGAGTACAAGCCCCATCCTTCAGCGTTTGTAGAGTTAAATGCGTACAAACTACGGGCCTGGGAAACACCTTCTTCTACCATTTTATCAAATTGAAGTTCGTGTCCCGGTCTGGCTTCATGTGCAATTATCGTCCATGACGCAGCGTCAAAAGTGAAATCATCATATTTATCTGACTCTTTTTCGCCTGGCGCAGGCGGCATGTTTAAGGGTAATACAAATACACCACGCTGACCTGTATTATTCAAAAATGGGGGTGGGACCATGTGTGGTGCTGGTGATCGTGCTGTTTCTGCAGTAGTAGCCAAACGGATAATAGCAGGGCGTGTTGGTAAGGTCACCAGTTGTTTTTCTAAAATGATAGCTTCTATATCTTTTAAGTGTCTTTCGTAAATTGGAATGATAGAATCACCGTGAATCTGTTCTTTTTTAAGATTACGGATTACATCCCGATAGTCGGAAGAAGGCCAGTTTCGCTGTTTTGCAATCTGCTCAGCAATGGGTTTCATCTCATTCTGAATTTCGGTAAAGGCCTGGTGTGCCATTTGCGCTAATTGATCCGGCGCGATAGTTACACCATATTGTTCCAGTTGTAAGGCGTATTCTTCACCGGTCATTCTGAAATCTGTACGGGCTTTAGAAAGTACATTACTGCGTGTCCACTGGTCATAATCTTCGACTTGCTTTTTCAGTACAGCGTATGCTTTTTCCCAGCCTGTGAGTTTGTATTTCTTAAATAGGTCTGCAATTCCGTTAATGATACTGGCATTGCGGGATAGATTAACTTCCATTTCCTGTTTAGAGGGGTAGATCATGTCTTTACTCTTCATCTGTAGAAGAACACGTTCTTTGAAAATGGTTGTTAAAGGGATAAATCCGCGGACTAGACCTGCATATTTTTGTAAGCGAATAACTGCGGCTGCCCGTCTTTTTTCTGGTGTCTGATCATCAAGTAAGGTTTGTAGCCCTTCATAAATAGAACTGGTAGCATTTAAAAAAGGTATTTTTCGCTTTGATTCGAAATCCTGTGTCTTGAAGGCAAGGTTTAGATGTGAAATTAGAATATTCAAATCTTGCTTTACTGCGGCATCTTTTTCTGTTTGTAAAGATGCTTTGTATTTTTCTGCTAGAATTTCTTCTTCTTTTCTTTCGGCTAACCGATTGGCTAAAGTGGGAACAGAAATTAGGGTGTCGTAAGCGGAGAGACCTTGTGATGAGCCGTATTCTGGAGCGTATTTTTGATCAAGATTGATTAGCTGCTCTGCATAGGTATTTGATTTGATGATCCATGTTTTATCGGCATGTGTTTGTGAGTTTGCAGCGAATGGGACCATAGCAAACAAACAGCAGGCACTTAACCGATAGATTAGTTTTTGTGATGTGATCATAAGGTAGTAAGTTATTAGGATTTTGAATTTTAGAGTAAGATCGATAAAAAATGTTACGCGTAAAAATTCTAGAGAAATGAAGAGATCTGAAATAAAAAAAGATTGTTGTAATTTGAACCATCAGCGCCTTAAGGCAGTTCTGATGGTTCAAATTACAACAATCTTTTTTATGAGTTGATTTAACTGAAGCTTATGGTTAGTGATTTACCATTTTCATTGCTCCTTCATGATAACGGTCACCACTCACTGGAAAACGTAACATCAGCTCATCAATAGCTTTTAAATCAGCTGCTAATAAGGCAATGTCTACGGCACCGGCGTTCTCTTCCAGATATTTACGTTTTTTCGTACCTGGAATTGGGATCATATCTTCTCCTTGCGCAAGTACCCAGGCTAGAGCCAATTGTGCTGGTGTACAGTTCTTCTCCAGAGCAAGTGCAGCGAAACCACTGATTAATTTGGCATTGTTATCCATGTTTTCCTGCTGATAACGAGGTAAAGTCTTACGGAAATCGTTATCTGATAGAGTAGATATATCCAGTGTGTTAGTTACCAGGCCTCTGGCAAGTGGTGAATATGGGATAAGTGAAATACCTAACTCTCTTACGGTACTTAAAATTTCTTTCTCTACGTCTCTTGTCAATAGCGAATATTCACTTTGTAAAGCGGCAATAGGATGGACGGCATGTGCTTTCCGAATAGATGACGGAGAGGCCTCACTCAATCCAAGATAACGTACTTTTCCTTCTTTGACCAGTTCGGCCATAGCCCCAACGGTATCTTCTATAGGTACATTCGGGTCTACACGATGGGCATAGTATAAGTCTATTGTATCAATTTTTAATCGCTTCAGACTTTTTTCTACAGCAATTTTTATCCATTTTGGTGAGCCATCAAAATAGGTCCCGGCCGTATTAGCTGGTGCAGTCACATCTTCTTTAAAACGAAAACCGAATTTGGTCGCAATAAATATTTTATCTCTGTTAGGAACCAGCACTTGTGAAATTAGTTCTTCGTTTAGTCCATTAGCATAGACATCAGCGGTATCCCAGAAATTAATTCCAAGGTCTATTGCTTTATGCAAAGTTGCTATACTCTCAGTATCATCTGTTGGACCGTATGCAAAGCTCATTCCCATACAGCCGAGTCCGATAGCTGATAATTTTTCTTTAGTTGTACCTAGATTTCTATATTTCATAATGATCAGATTTGATAGAACAAAGTTAAGTGGAGATCTAAACAGGGAGTTATACTATTCAAACAGATAGTTATAATAATCAAACTACCTAATGAGAACGAAATTAATATCTGATAATTATCAGATGGCCAGCTGACGAATTTCAATCGGGGAGACTCCGGTGTTTTTCTTGAAAAAATTAGTGAAGTATGCCGGGTATTCAAATCCAAGGCCATAGGCGATTTCTGAAATATTCCAGTCTGTATGTTGTAATAATGCTCTTGCTTCCCGGGTTATTCTTGCGGCAATATGATCTGTAGTGGTTTTTCCGGTTGCTTCTTTAACTGAACGGTTTAGGTGGTTCACATGTATTGAAAGGCTTCTTGCATAGTCATTTGCAGTTTTTAACTGAAGTGATAGTTGCGGGGTGTCTATGGGGAATTGTCTTTCCATGAGTTCCATAAACAAAGAGGTAATCCGGGAAGATGCATTGGTATGCTTTTCGAAATTCTCTGCGGGATTCATTTTCATGGCTTCATGAATGATCAGGTGAAGATAATTACGTAACAGGCTGTACCTGTGAAGGTAATCTGAAGTGATCTCTTTAGTCATTTTATTGAAGATATCTGAAATTTCCTGTTGCTGAGTCTCGTTCACAAAGAAGACAGGATTACTGCCGATACGGAACAAGGGAGACTCTTGTAAGGATTCTTTACGCTCACCACTCTGTATAAAGGTTTCTGTGAAAAGACAGAACCAGCCTTCTTGCAATTCCGATTCTGCTTCCCAGGAATATGGGATGATCGGATTGGAAAATAACAAAGCTGGTTTATCTATATAAATCCACTTATCTGCATAGTGCAGTTTACCTGTGCCAATAATCAGGGATACTTTATAAAAATCACGCCTACTGTAAGGAGTAATTGTTGAACAATTTGCTCTGTTAAAAACATTAAAATGGCCGGCTCCTGCATTATCAATTGTTAAGCCTAATGGATTAGCATTGGGTACACGAATATAAAAATCCTGAACGCTCTCTGTTGATTTCATAAGCGTAATTTATAAAAATCAAACGGAAATCCTCATAGTTGTAAGATGTAATTTGAATTGTGACTATTATTTTTGTTTTTGACCTAATTGATAGATTCTGGAAATTCATTATGCTCTTTGCTGAACCCCTGCCGTCTTTATAATTCCAACATAGGTAACAGCAACAGGTTTAATTCCGCAAAACTCCCGTGTGCTTTTTTTAACTGATTTACACTTGGATGTCCGTAAAAAAGCCAGTAATACCAGGCAGGTTGATCCAGAGTGGTGATAATCCTGGCTGTTTTTCCGGTCAGTAATTTATCCCACCAGACAGAGTTTTTTCTGTATTGATAAGTAAGGCCGGCATTTGCCAGAGCATAATTAAAGCTCTCTTTATTGGGATGTCCATTTATGATCAGGACAAAGGTATCTGGCCATTTATGCTAAGAACAGGACATTTATCTAAAAAAAGATCTCTTTTCTCAACCGGCTTAAATGTCTTGGCGTGATACCTAGATAGGAAGCGAGATATTGCAAAGGGATCTGCTGAATATAAGCAGGCTGATTTTCAAGTAGATCCTTGTACCTTTTTTTTGCTTTCTCCTTTTGGAAGAGAAATAAGCGTTTTTCTAATTCTATATATTGTTGTTCAGCAATGATCTTTAAGAAGTTAATCCAATTGATACTGGATTGTAATAATTTATCTATTGCTGTCTTTTGTACAGTTAACAATTCACAATGTGCAACTACCTGTATGTTCTCCAGGATTGGAAGTGAGGTGATAAATGAGGAGTAAGCTTATTAATCGTTGGAATAATTATAAACATTATCTCTAAAAAGCATCACCGGATTATAATTAGCTTTAGATCAAATTATACTAATTACCAAATGATAAATTGTCCAGAATTTACTTTGTATAACTTGCTACTATGAAAGAGTTGATAGAATATATTTTACAATTTGGCAATCTCAACAAACAACAAATCGAACTCATTGAGTCAAAAACGACATCGGTAGAACTGAAAAAGGATTCATATTTCTCCTAGGCGGGATTAATCCCAAGGCGGGTTGGTTTTATTATAGACGGTGTTATTCGGGGTTGTTACTACAACAATAAAGGTGAGGAAATAACCAGATGTTTTATCGGTAAGGATAGTCTTGCTGTTGATTACGTCAATTTTGAATCTAATACCGCTTCATCAGAATATTTAGAAGCCTGCACGGATTGCAAGCTTATTGTTTTTTCAAAACATGATTGGGATGAGCTTTCACATACAATTGTGGGTTGGGACAATATTAAGAACAAAATGGTTCAAAAGTGCCTGTACCAAAAGTCAAGGAAAGGCCCTGTAATTTCTCAGGATGCCACCAGTCGTTACTTGGAGTTTCTGGAGAATTACCCATCACTTAGTAACCTTATTCCTTTGGCTTACATTGCTTCATACTTAGGGGTTACGCAACAATCCCTAAGCAGGATAAGAAAAAACATTCGCTAATAATGCGGTTTTACCAAATGGTAAATGATCCCATTTTTTTAAGCATCAATTTTACACAGTTACTTAAAAATGAAAAAGATGAAATCAGCATTAATTACAGGCGCCAACAAAGGTATTGGTTTAGAGACTGCAAAACAACTTTCAAAAAAAGGATTATTCGTTTATTTAGGGAGCAGAGATCTGAAAAAAGGAGAAGAAGTTGTAAAAGAACTCCTTGAAAAAGGTTTTCAAAATATCAAGGCAATTGAAATAGACGTTACCAGTCTCCAAACTATTTTATCTGCAAAAAGCGTCATTGAAAAGGAAAAAGGCCATTTAGATGTTTTGATAAACAATGCAGGTATAAGCGGAATAATGCCACAAAATGCACAAGAAACGAGCGTAGATCATTATCAGGAAGTATTTGAAGTGAACCTGTATGGCGTTGTAAGGACTACCCAGGCGTTTATGAGTTTATTAAAAAAATCACCCGAGCCAAGAATTGTAAATGTAAGTACTAGCGTGGGTTCCCTTTCGCTACAGAGTAACCCAAATTGGCCAGCGTATGACTATGCAAAATTTGTGGTGTACGCTTCATCAAAATCTGCTATGAACATGTACACGGTTCATTTAGCGTATGAATTGCGTGATACAGCTTTCAGAATTAATGCGGTATGCCCAGGTTATACCAAAACTGACTTTACAAATCAAGCAGGAGGTGATGTAGAAGTTGCAGGAAATAGAATTGCAAAACATGCACTTATAGACCAAAATGCACCAACAGGAAAGTTTTTCAGTGAAGAAAGCAGTCCGGAAACTGGCGAAATTCCGTGGTAAATACAGAAAAGCGATAAAGACAAACTATCAGGCAACATTGGTTTAGTGTAAAATTGGGCGAGATCGCACTCAACCCTTTTAAAAGTTAGATTCAAGGCAAAGCTTATTATTTACATCTTGCTTTGACCGTTATTCGTTGATGTGTATATTTTCGGTTAGGTCAGACAGGTTCAATGTGCTGTATAAATAGTATTTCCAAACTTTGCAGTATTTTTTCAGGATTGTAGACCATAAACACTTCTATAATCCTGTTTTTCATCATTCCAAAGGCGATATTACGATTGATTTTATAATTATGGTTTCTATTCTCATTTATCCTGATCAGCTGACTTTCATATGGTTTGGCTATAATCTCCTGCAGGTTAGACAGAAAAAATGTTATATAGAAATCTTGCATAATGGTAGCGACCTTTTGCCCGCTGAAAGCTTCCAGCGGCAACTGGTTTTTAATCGTATCGTATTTAGTTTCTATTCTCCAGCATGTAAAATATAATTCCTTAAATGCATCATAAGGATAATCTGTTTTGTTGAACAAGTCTGTGGCTAAAACCTCTATAGTGTCATCATCAAGTACAACTTTAATCAACCGCACATCAATGGTTGAACCAATAGGGACGATAAATCCTTTTTTGTATAATTCTTCCGAGGAATACTTATTGGCCCTGAATAAGCTAACCGTATCACTTCCTACACTGTCGACAAACGCTTTTACTTCTTTGCTAAACCCTAAAGGGCAACTCGTCAAAAATGCCTGTGGTTCCTCCTTGTTCTGATGACGAAAGAAATTAGCAAAGCCGGGGTAGCCACAATCATAAATCAATAACATGTCAGATGAATAAAACGACACCCAATGTTGCGCCAGTTTTTGTTCAGCCACTTTAATTGGAAACATGTTCACCCGAATCGTGATACCATTAAGGATGTCAAAAGCAGATAAAACCTGTCCCATAGTCATTTCTTTGATATGGTTCCCTGTGTTCCAAAGTGTGAAGTTACATCTTTTGTATTTACTAAACATGCTATAGAACTGTCTATTGCTATAAGCCTGAAGCCATTCCAGCACTTAACCTGTTCGGTGTAATGTTTGTAAAAACTTTCTACCAGTATCTCGTTTAAGCAAGTAAAAAATAGGTCTTTGATCTTCATTCGTTGCTGGCAAAAAGCTGACTTGGTCACTGTGGTTTCTTCACCGTTTATCAAACGATAAAAGTCGGCGATCTCAATGCTGTAACTTTTTCTGAAAAAATTGATCAGCATTAATACCAATCGTTCGAAACCAAGTTTACGGTTTCGGGAGAAGTTGCTCTTGGATACGGTGAAAAGTTCTTTTAAATCGGGCTGCGTAGCCGACAACGTAATAAAGTTCTTTAAATCTGAAATGATTTCTAAGTTTGCATTCATACCACAGTTTTTAGTTTTAGAAGGCATAAAGAACCGGAATTATCCCGATTCTTTAACTGTGGTTTGCCTTTCAAATCCCTTAACTTAATGACATTGGGAGTAAGCGGTCATTAATGTATTGGGAAAGGAAATACAGTAAGTGATTTCTTCTCCTGATTCGTGGGGGGAAAATGAACGGAGTATGCCGCTTTTTATAAAGGCAACTTCTTTACATGTCTTACCTTATTTGATGAAGTAGTCTCCTTTTTGAAGATGTCTGGTCGTAACAAGTTGCTGGAAGTCATCGATCTCGGTGTCAGTTAATACATTGAAGGTTTTTAAAATCACTAATCATTTATCAGCTCTTCCAATTGATGAGGGCCTAAAATAGTATATTTTATACTTACATGATAGTAAACATGACCATTAATTTTTTTGAAAATTGTCTCAGACTAGCATGACTTGTGGTCACTTGATTCTGAACAGTTTTTTGACTGACGCCCAGCTTCTCGCTGATTTCTTTTGTAGTGTATTCGTCCATAAACTTCATTCTGAAGATTTCTCCTCGTTTTTCTGGTTGCATGGCTAACCAGACTGCAATGTAATTGCGGATCTCCTTTTCGTTAATCAGAGAATCTGCTCCGTTATAAGAAACCGCCATGTGGTCTAAAGGTTCTTCAAACTGGGGGAGTGTCCGACTCTTTTTATATAACATGTAAACCTGGTATCGTACGGCCGTTACGAGATAGGCATAGATATTTAAGATGTTGTTCTTTCTCTCTTTCTTTACCCAGAGATCAACAAATACGGACTGAACAAGTTCTTCAACCTGTTCCATGTTTTTTAATCTCTTAAAACTCTCGTTGTAGAGTTTTTTCCAACACCTTTTGTAAATTTCATCGAAAGCAGCCTGATCTCCGGATATCATTGATGCGGTTAATTGTGTATCGTTCCATGAGCTGTATGTGCTATGTTTTGCTAACATTAATCCATTATAATTTTAGTTATATTTTTGATACAAAGTTATATACTAGTTTTGTTGTTTGTAAAATATTTCTTTAGTTAATTCTGTTTCTTTTTTACTAAAAGCATTTAAGGCCATCGGAAGACAAGGTATGTGTAGCTATTTAAGACGATTAAAATTCCATTTTATTCCTAAAAGCTATATTTTTCAAGGAATTCATACAATTAATAGTTGTAATTGTTTATTGCAATCGTAGTTTTTGATGTTTAAAGGCTTAATTTTTGTCTCCTTAAAGAAAAACAGATTGATTAGTGTAATAATGGTGCTTTATGGGAAATAAGGAGGTGAAACATGATTGTTGAATATACATTATTTGGATTAAAACGAAATTAGAATTGGAAATACTGTTTGTGATTCGCCTGCTTGAGAAAGAAATTTTCTTTTTATAAATTTAAAATGCCATATGAAATACAATTTGAGGCTTTTTTTATGCGTGTGAATTGTTTTTTTAATTTTGTTTTATTTTAAAGATATATATATAGTTTATTCAATTGTTTTTTATCTAAATTAGATCTTACGAAACAAAAGATCATTAGATATTGAGCAGTTCATCAGTGAAAATGCCTTAATGGGAATATAATTATGCTGAATACTGAATCACTTGTGTTGATAGAGAAGAATCGGGCGAGCGTACGTATCATTTATGATCGGTATGGGGGTATGTTATTAGGTTATCTTTTTGAGATTGTAAAGGACCGTAACAAAGCCGAGGAGTATTTGGTTAAAATATTTTGTGATATTTCACAGCATTTTGATGAACTCAATTGGAACGATTCCAGTGGCTGGTGTCAGTTGCAAAGATTTGCTAAAAATAGTATAAAACCATTAACTGGTACCAGTAGTCTGATAAAGAATACGGAAAGGCAAAGTCTGTTAAATTCTGATTCAGACAATAAATATCCCGATCATTTTTCTCAAGAACAACATCATATATTCTATGGTATTTACTATTATGGAAAATCAATCGAAAAAATTTCAAAGGAGCTAAATAGAACGGAGGAATCAATCCTGAAGACTTTAAAAGAGGCTTTCTCCATAATGAGGAACATTTGTGAAAATTAACGAATACATAGAAAGTGGAGTACTGGAAGCGTATGTATTAGGCTCAGCTTCCGAAAAAGAAACCAGGGAACTGTTATACCTTAAAGTGAAGTATCCACAAATTCAAGAGGCTTTACAGCATTTGGAAATAGATATGGAACGCATAGCAGAACAAATGGCTATTATTCCTCCTGCTGGTACCTGGTCGAAAATTGAGGCCGAGCTTAATGAACTGGTAGAAAGACGGGATTTTGAGTCCACGCCAATCAGAAGAGCACCAAACCGGAGGGGTGGTAACCACCGTAAAAGCAGTCAGTTTATTGAGGTTGATGCTTCATCGAGCCATATGCGCGTCCATAAAATATGGCGATGGCTATTTATTGGAGTATTTATTCTTGGAAAAATATTTTTAGGCTTTGCAATTTATTTTTATCTTGAAAATCGCCAGTTAAAGGAAGAAATGAAAAAAATAAAAACTCAGTTGGAAAAATATGAAAGACAACACGATCAGTCAAAATTTAAATAGGCTCTTATTTACCGGATTTCACTCTGTTTTGTTCACCTGCAGAACTGTTTGATCGTTCTCTGACTTTCTTAATACTGCTGCGGCCAAAGTTATAAGAAAATGAAAGTCTGAATACTCTACTTTCCTGTTTTTGATTGAGGTTATAATTCTGTAAAGGGATGGCACTTTTAATATTTATTCTCCTGGTATTAAACGGATCATTTACGGAGAATTTGATATTCGTTTTTTTGCTGGCAAATGATTTACTGATGCCCAGATCTATGCCGTAAATTGGTTTTGCAATATAGGTTCCAAATACCTGTGAAGATTCATAATTTGCTGAAAGTTCTGCGTTTACTGAAGAATTAATGGTGAAGGCATGCATCGAATTGATCAGATAGGTTAATTTTCCGTTTTTGAATGGGACACCTAACAAGTCTGGTGAACTAAAACGGCTATAGTAAAGTGTAGCGTCATTGCTTGTATTCCACCAGTTGGTGATGGCTACAGGTCTGTTAATATTCATACTGACCGTACTGCGGGCCGCCAGGTTTTGCTGATAGATGGATAAGGTTTTTTTAATGGTATCGGTTAATAAGGTAGTCGTCATGACATCCTTGGTATGAATATATCCAAAGGTAATATTAGTCGTTTTCTTATACCCGTATGAAAGCTCAAATGAATTGGCGTATTCTGGTTTTAATCCGGGATTTCCTTGCGAAAAAGTATACAGGTCAGCAAAGTATAAAAAGGGATTTAACGATTGATAATCAGGCCTGTTGATCCGGCGGCTATAAGAAAAGCCTATTTCATGATCTTTTGATAACTTTTGCTGGATAAATAGGCTAGGAAACAGATTTGTGTAATTTCGTTTAACAATGTTTTGGAGTGTTACCGAATTACCTTCTGAACGTGTCATTTCTGCCCGTAAGCCCAATTGTATGGTGGTAGACTTAAATTCTTGATGGAAATTTACGTAGGCAGCATTGACTTGCTCTTTGTAGGTAAACCTGTTACTTTTTGTAAGCTCATTTATCCAGTTGTTATTCTCAAAATTTTCTGACCTGAAATCGTTATCTGTGTTCACATAGCTACTTTTTATACCGGTTTCCAGTTTCATCTTCATATTGATTGGATAGATATAATCTATTTTACCTGCCCATATTTTTATTTTTGCAGGTGTCGCGTTTCTAAAAATAAGTGCTTCCTTATTCAGAACTCCCAAAGACTTATAAAAACTGTTGTTATAAGTCGTAGTCTCGTCACTGTTAAATAGTGAATAATCCATATCGGCATTGAATTCTTGCCCTGTTGTATCCAATACCGATTTGTAATTCAGGTTATAACTCTGATTCCTGTACTTGCTCTTCCCCAGGTTAAGAGCATTTACAGAGGAATCAATGGAGTAGGGTTGGTTACCAATTTGGGTGAGGATGTGATTAGTCTGCTCATCATTGTTTGCATAACCACTCATTACAAACCCAATGATGTTTTTATCACCCAGGTAATAATCAATACCGGCTTTGTAACTATTGTTTTTGCGGATATGGGTTTCTTTGCCTTGCTGATCAAAATAGGTGTGCTCCTGTATGGAAGTGGTACTTCGTCTAATATCCAGGTTTTGAAATTCTTTATTATTTACATAGTTGTAATTACCGAAAATGTTGATGTTTTTACTCCGGTGGTTTAAAGTGATTCCGACATTAGACTTGTAATACTGACCATAACCACTACCGAGGATAAGTGTACCATTAGTGCCATAATTGGTGTTTTTCTTTAATTTGATATTGATTAAACCTCCAGTACCAGTTGCATCATATTTCGCAGATGGGTTGGTCATCAACTCAATAGTTTGAATTGAATTTCCGTCTGTAGTTCTGAGTAAATTGGTTAGTTGTGACGAAGATAAATAAGTGAGCTTACCATCAATCATAATGTTTACACCAGATTTCCCTCTTAAACTAATGTTTCCTTCATTATCTACGGTAACGCCTGGAGCTCTGGAAAGTATTTCCAATGCAGTATTTCCAGCAGCTAAAGTACTGTTGGCTATATTCATAACTAGTCTATCACTTTTTCTTTCTATTAAGGGTTTTTTACTCACAATATTAACCGTCGTTAACTGTCTGGTTTCTGGCAAAATTATAATTTGAGTAATATTTAGTTGCTGATGAGCTGCATCTATGGTAAAAGGGCCATTGAGTTTTTTTTGATAACCTACCCATTCTATGCTAATAAAGTATAGAGCTGAGGCTAGCCTTGGAAAGCTAAATTCTCCCTTCTCATTGGTAATTGTCGATTTAATTTGTGTAGAATCACTTGCCCTCATCAGACTTACCATGCCATATATAACTGGTAAAGATTTTTCATCCGTTACTTTTCCATTGAGCTCACCATTCCCGATTACATTCTGTGCACGTAGTTGAGTAACTGTAAGGAAATACAATGAAGATACAATCAATAGCAGGGTGGTTTTTTTCTTCATGAGAAGCGATGGATTCTGTTTAGTTGTTTTGAATGTTGTCGTAAAGTATTAAATTTTATTTTACAGAAAATTAATTTAACAATGTTTAACAAGAGTTAACATTTTTTAACAGCTCGAATAAAGACCTTTAAGGAAATTTTAAACAGGTATCTCCAAATGAACAAAACTTTTATAATCCTACTATCTATACTGCTAACTACTCAGTTGGTTGATGCCCAAAGTGTACGTCAGGTGGAAGGGCTGGTGGTCGATGAAAACAATGTTACTATACCTTATGTGAGTTTAAGGATAGGATCCCAAACTGGAACCATGACAAATAATGATGGCTTATTTGTGCTTAAATTTGAGGAAACAGTTTCGAAAGACTCTTTGCTCATTTCATATATAGGCTATAAAAATCTTAAAATTCCATTGTCTGGTTTATATTCAAATATGAAAATCAGACTGGTACCTGCTGTAGAGAGCTTAAATGAAGTAATCATACGACCATATAGTGCCGAATCAATTATCCGTCAGGCTATAGCTCGTATTTCTGAAAACTATGATACTGGTTTTTTTGAGATGAAGGGGTTTTATCGGGAAACCGGAAAGATTGATACAAATTATCTTTCTTTTGCTGAGGCTTCTTTAAATATTCTAAATCATGGGTATACTGGTAAGAGGAGCAGAGATCAGGTCGTAATCAATAAAGAAAGAAGCCTGAAGAAGGTAGGAGAACAGGAAGTTAGCAATCCGCTGCATCTAGCTATAGAGGGAGCCCTTACGCTATTCTTGCTAATGATCTGATAAAGAATCCGGCCCGTGTGTTAGGGAAAGATTATTTTAAGAAATATAAGTTTGAGGTGGCCGGTTCAACAAATGTCTTTGGCGAAGAGGCCTGGTTAATCAAATTTGATCAGCAGAAGGGGCTTAAGGAGGCTTTATATAAGGGGACAATGGTCATTGTCAAAAGTAGCTTTGCGATCGTATCTATTGATTTTGCATTAAGCCCAGAAGGGATTGAATATGCTAAAGCTGATCTCTCATTTCTTGCCAAACCTATATTGAGTTTGCTGGGTTATAGTATCCGAAAACTGACTGAAGAATTTAGTGAAAGATATGTTAAGATTGATCATAAATGGTATTCTTATTTTTATAAAATCTCTACGGTGCATCATTTTAAAGCTAAATACAAACATTTGGAAGGTAACCTGTATGTGAATGCCGAACTGTTCATCCCAAAAATAAATAAACATTCGGAGGGTAGTTATGAAAAAAAACTGGTAATGCCGGATGGTTATGTTTTTAAGAATTATGTGACTGTTTATAAAGATGGTTTTTGGGGGGATTATAATTTTATAAAACCAACAAACTCACTCAAAGAGATTGCAGAAAGAATGAATACGAATTGACCTTTATCATCTTTATTTTAAGAATCTAAGTAGATTATGTTTTTATATTTGATTCTATGAAGGATATAAAAACAATGATTATACCTGATCAATGCCCGGCAGACTTTATTAAAATTAATGAAAACCAGGTTAGGTTTACTGCTGCAGGTGTATTGATCAGTTCATTACTCTATTTATTAACCGGTTACTGGTGGATCATTCTGTTTCTTTTGGTCGATTTTACCTTTCGGGCTGTAAATCAAGGGAAAATTAGTCCGCTTAATTTGTTAAGTGGGTTGATTGTGAAAATCTTTCCAATTAATTATAAACCAACTGATCGTGCACCAAAACGTTTTGCCGCTAAAATAGGAGTAGTTCTTACTTTTATAGCTCTTGGACTATTGTGGGCAGGATTCTCAAATCTCACTTTCTCTTTAATCATCATATTAGTGCTCTTTTCCGCTCTGGAATCCGTTTTTGCTTTTTGTGCTGGTTGCCTGGTATATTCTTTAATTAAAAAAATCAGCAGACAATAGCCTCTAATTTTCCAGGAAATATCTTAAATCGTTAATTATAGCAGAGAAGATTTTGGAGTGGAGGCCACTGTTCGGCCTTCGCTTGCTTTTTATAATACTTGTGCTGAGATTGATACTTTAGTCCACATGGTTGGTGGACTGAAATCTTAAATGAAAAATGGTGCCTGTTTAATGACAGACACCATTTTTTTGTTTTTATAGAAAATAACTAGTTTTTTACAGAAGATAACTAGGGATTACTAGCTGGTAGTTTTAAACCGTCGATGCCTGTAACGACTTCTTCTTGCTCATGTTTTCCTTTTTTCTTTTTCTTGTCTCCACCACGCAGCATCTCTTCTACGTATTGATCGTACTGAGTCTGCTGTTCGCCTTTTAAAACATTTCTGATATTCTTAGTTGTTTCATTTTGCTTCCTGTAGAATTTAGAAATATCTTCCTCATTATACAATCCGGTCTGCTGTTTTTTTGACAAGGCTACCTGTTCTTTGCATAAGTCAAAAGTGTAGTTGTAAATTATGTTTTTCTGAGTCGAGTTTAATTTTAACTTTTTATCCATGGCCTCTATACTCTTAGTTGCCATTTCGGATGCAGTAGGGGGTGCCTTTTGCGCTTTAGCAAAAAATATCATTCCCATAAGCATACACAGTGTCAAAACAGATCTTTTCATTGTTGTTATTTATTAAGCTTGCAATTTATAAAATAATCTGCAATACTTAGATCCTGTTTCAATTTAGATCACAAATTTAAACAGGATCTAAATGAAAATTTTCGCTCCACTTCATTAGAATATTAGCAATAAAATAATAAATTTATAAAGAAATAACTAAAAGTTTCCTAATTAATCCTCCTTCGAAAATGACAGTGTAGATGAGATGATGAGTTTTATCTTTTATTGCTCGTTTTTAGTTCCCCAAATTAAATTATCAAATGAGATTAAAAAAATGTTTACTAATTGCTTTCCTCTTTCCATTTGTTGCTTCAGCACAAAAAGGAGGTACTTCTTACCCTGTAAAGGATCTTCACGTCAAGTGGACATTCAAAGAGAATCTATCCAGTGGTAAAAAACAATCCCTTTCTTTACTTACATTTTCAAACAAGTCTGCACAACAGTTTCCTGCCAGTAATTGGAGCCTTTATTTCAACTCTATGAAAGATATAGACTTGAAGACTTCTGGTAAAATTACTGTAGAACAGGTCAATGGCGATCTCTTTCGTATCAGACCTGGTCAAGATTTTAGAGAAATCAATAAAGGAGATTCTGTGGTCCTTGACATTTTTGCGAATGATAACATTGTCAATTTTGCTGATGCCCCGGGTGGTTTGTACCTGGTTTGGGATAATATGCCGGATAAAGGAATTAAAATTGACCATTATTTGGTTGAACCTGTAGAAAGATATATTCAGAATGTCGTTTCTCCATTAGATACCTATACTAAGAATAGCAAATTTACGCCCCGGGAAAAAAGTACTCTGGTAAAGCTTCTTCCTACGCCTGTATTTTATGAAGCGCGTTCCGGAAACTTTTCAGTTAACCAGGCTACAGCGATTATCAGTGACCCGGATTTCAAAAAGGAAGCTGATTACCTGTCGAGTGAGTTGTTTAATTTTTTTAAAATCAAACCTGTTGTTTCTTCAGGTGCTTCAAAAGCCCAAAGTATTCAGCTGATTAAAGCTAATTTGCTGGAAGATGAATATCAACTGGAAATTACTCCGCAGGGTATCACTATCTCAGCAAGTAATGCACAGGGCGTCTTTTATGGGTTACAGTCGCTAAAATCTTTATTGCTGACGAATAAGCCCATTAAAGGTGAAAAGGTTGTTTTAGTATCTTGTGTATTCATTAAAGATGCACCTCGTTTTAAATATAGAGGTCTGATGCTTGATGTAGCGCGTAACTTCCATCCAAAAGAAGAGGTCTTGCGGATACTGGATTTAATGGCATTCTACAAGTTGAATGTGTTTCATTTTCATCTTACTGATGATGAAGGATGGCGACTGGCGATTCCGGCACTCCCGGAGTTAACGGAAATTGGTGCAAAAAGAGGGCATACGCTAACGAATGAGAAGTCTCTTCAGGCGACTTATAACTCCGGCCCGGATACGACAGAGGTCTTGAATAAGGCCTTCTATAGTGTAGCAGATTTTGTAGAGATCTTAAAATATGCGACTCAAAGACATATCCAGGTAATTCCAGAGATAGAAACTCCTGGACATGCAAGAGCAGCAATCAAAGCAATGGATACCCGCTACAGCAGGTTTATGGCTAAAGGTATGCGGGTTGAAGCAGAAGAGTATTTACTGAGGGATGTAAAGGATAGTTCTGTATATAGTTCTGCGCAATACTGGAACGATAACGTGGTTTGCGTAGCATTGCCTTCTGTTTATCATTTTCTAAACAAAGTTACTGAAGGATTACAGGAAATGTACCGTACAGCCGGGATTCCTTTAAAAACAATTCATTTTGGTGGTGATGAGGTTCCTGCGGGTGTCTGGGAGAAATCACCGGTGTGTCTTCAATTAGTGAAACAGGAGAAAATGCAGTCTACAGATGATTTATGGAGCTATTACATCACAAAATTACAAGGTCTGCTAAAACCGAAAGGAATTGTACTTTCTGGCTGGGAAGAATTTGGAATGAGGAAGACTTATCTGGATGGAAATAAACTGATGGTGCCAAATCCTTTATTTGCAAATGATCCGATACAGCTTGATGTATGGAACAATGTAATTGGTGGCGGATCTGAAGACTTGCCGTATAGACTGGCCAATGGTGGTTATAAAGTGGTTTTAACTTGTTCAAGTAATTTTTATCTGGATATGGCTTATAATCGTTCAATAACTGAACCTGGACATTACTGGGCAGGTTTTGTGAACTTGGAAAAGCTTTTTTCTTTTATTCCTTATGATTATTATAAAAATGCGAATGAAAATAAAAGGGGCGAGGCGATTTCTAAATCTTTATTTATTGGAAAGGATCGGTTAACTGATTATGGTAAGTCTAATATCTTAGGTTTAAAGGCTGCATTATGGAGCGAAAAAATTAGAAATAATGACTTGCTTGAGTTTATGCTTTTACCAAGATTGATTGGTTTGGCAGAAAGAGCCTGGGCTAAAGATCCTGCATGGGCATTGGAAAAGGATAATGCTAAATCTGAATCTGCTTATGAGAATAGTTATGCAGATTTTATGACAAGGGTTGGATTGATCGAGTTTTCAAAATTAGATGAGGGTGGATGGAATTATCGTATACCGCCGGTTGGTGTGAAAATTACGAATGGGGAGGTATTTGGTAATACTGAATTCCCAGGTTTTGATATTTATTATACAACCAATGGGAAAGACCCTTCTGTGAAAGATAAGTTGTATACGAAATCAATTAAGGAAAAAGGGGTGATTAAACTCAGAGCTTTCAATAGAAAAGGACGTGGCGGGAATACCACTACGGTTCAGAATTGACAGAGATCTGAGCTTCATTTATTGTAAATTTCTATTAAATCTATATCAGCAGAACGGAATTTACGTTTACACATCAATTATATAGATCTATGGAAAAATTAGTAAAAACTCAGCTGGATTATTTTAATACCAATGCTACAAAAGCTGTGAGTTTCAGAATCGAACAATTAAGTAAACTATACAATTTATTGGAGTCCAATGAGGTCTTGTTAGAGGAGGCTATTTACAGGGACTATGGAAAATCTCCTTTTGAGACTTTTCAAACTGAATTTGCAGCGGTATTTGAAGAAATCAAAGTAGCTATAAAGGATCTTGGGCAGTGGGCTGCGATAAAACCTGTCGCCACGAATTCAAGAAACAAACCGGCTGCCAGTTATCTTATTCCTGAACCTCTGGGGGTAAGTTTGGTTATTGGCCCCTGGAATTATCCATATCAGCTCTCACTGGCCCCAGTTGTCGCTGCAATTGCTGCAGGATGTACTGTTGTACTAAAGCCAAGTGAACTGACGGCAAATTGTAGTGCAATAATGGCAAAACTAATCAATGAGAATTTTGAAGAACAGTATTTCCACGTGGTTGAAGGTGGGATTGCTGAAACTACAGCATTACTGGATCAGAAATTTGATATTATTTTTTTCACTGGAAGCGTTCCTGTTGGAAAGATAATTTATCAGGCTGCAGCTAAAAACCTAACTCCGGTTGTATTGGAGTTGGGAGGGAAAAGTCCGGTTATTATCATGCCGGATAGTGATCTGGATATATCTGTTAAAAGGCTAGTGTGGGCAAAATATCTCAATTCGGGTCAAACCTGTATCTCACCTGATTATGTATATGTACATAAGAGTATAGAAGAAGAGTTCCTTCAAAAAGTGGCAAAAGAGATTGAAAAATCTGATTACAAACTGGAGAACGGTAATTTCGTGAAGATTATCAATGAGCGGAATACGGAGCGTGTAGCTAGTCTAATCAATCCGGCAAAGATATATAAGGGAGGTAATTTTGATGTAGACGCGCGTTTTATTGAGCCTACTGTTTTACACCAGGTGACTTGGGATGATCAAGTGATGAAGGATGAAATATTTGGACCTATTATGGCTGTTATGGCTTTTGATGAGCTGGATGTGGTGATTAAAGAAATTAAAGAAAGACCAAAACCCTTAGCGCTCTACTTATTTACTCAGGATGAAAACATCAAGAAAAAGGTGCTTGGTGAGTTGTCTTTTGGAGGTGGTTGTGTAAATGAAGCTATCATGCATATCGCAAATGGCAATCTCCCATTTGGCGGTGTAGGTGCCAGCGGATTAGGTAATTATCATGGGGAAGCTGGCTTTCGTGCATTTTCGCATTATAAAGGAATTCTGGATAAAGAACTGGTGGAAGATTCAGATATCAAATACTCTCCTCATACGGAAGAGAAATTGTTGAAAATGAAGGCTGCCGCGAAATAATTATTCTCTTAAGGGGAATGTTGTATATTTATTGTACTGGAAAACTTGCGCCGGACATCAAATGAAAAAACATACCCTTAAAATAATTCTCTTTTTCTTGTTCGCATTTGGCTGGAGTAATGCTTGCCTGGCACAACTGTCTGCTGAAAAAATAGATTCGCTCGTCGAAAATGCGATGAAGAAATTTAATGTTGCTGGTGTTTCCGTTGGCATTGTAAAAGATGGTAAGGTGATTCATAGCAAAGGCTATGGTGTGAAATCAATTCTGACCAAAGGGAAAGTTGATGCACATACACAATTTGCTATTGCCTCAAATAGCAAAGCTTTTACGACTACCGCACTTTCTATTTTAGTAGATGAAGGGAAGTTGTCCTGGAATGATAAGGTAAAAGATCGGATTTCGGGGTTTAAGATGTATAATGATTATGTAACAGAGAACTTCAATATTCAGGATTTACTAACACATCGTAGTGGTTTAGGACTTGGGGTCGGAGATTTAATGTTTTTCCCTGGTGGCAGCGATTTTACGATGAAGGATGTATTGTCTGGCTTCCAGTATTTTAAACCTCAATCTGCCTTTAGAACAAAGTTTGATTATGATAATTTGTTATATTATGTAGCTGGCGAAGTAGTGGCTAAGGTTAGTGGAATGAGTTGGGAAGAATTCATTCAAAAACGAATTATGAGACCCTTAGGGATGGACCATAGTTATGCATCACTAGCTTTGATGAAGGATAAAAGTAACCTGGCATTACCACATAGTGAAGAAAATGGGAAGCTAAAGCAAATAGAGAGTTTCGGGGATCAGATTAATGGTGCTGCGGGTGGTATTTATGCTAATTCTGATGATTTATGTCGATGGATGCTGGTGCATCTCAATAAGGGTAAATACGGTGATCAACTGGATAAACGATTGTTTTCTGTAGCTAATCATCAGGAAATGTGGAAAATACATACGGTAATGGAGGCAAATGGAGATCCGCGTTATAATTCTCATTTTTCAGGCTATGGTCTGGGTTGGTTCCTGATGGATATGAGAGGTAAGCTTTGTGTTTCACATACAGGCGGTTTACCTGGCATGCTATCAATGACAACTCTGTATCCGGATTTAGGTCTTGGAGTTGTTGTACTGACCAATACTGCTGACGGGGGCGGAGGGTTGTTCTCTGCAGTGACTCAAACAATTGTGGATAGTTATCTGGGTTTGGATAAGTACGATTGGACGGATCAATTCTATAAACAGTTACAGGGCGGGACACAAAATGCCGATGAGGTAACGAAAAAGGTTTGGCAACAGGTTGCAAAGCAGAAAGATAAAATTAATGCAGCAAGTTATGCGGGGATCTATGTGGATAAATGGTTTGGAAAGATTGAAGTCTTCCTGAAAGGTAAGCAGCTTTGGTTTAAATCCTTCCGTTCTCCAAAACTTACCGGGCCTATGTATTTTTATAAGGCAAATGCTTTTGCCATCAAATGGGATTACCAGGATATGAATGCAGATGCTTTTGCAATTTTCAGCCTTGATGAAGAAGGGAGAGCACAAAGCATCAAAATGAAAGGGATCTCACCGCATATTGATTTTAGTTTTGATTTTCAGGATTTAGATTTAATCAGGGTTGAGTAGTAGTTTTCGTAATCATGCTGATATTACTATTTTTTATTGAGGTTTCAGGTGTGAGATGTTAGGACCCATTACTTTTTGATAAAAGGATTCTACCTTTCCGGACTCATAGAAATTGCAATTGTCAATACGGATGTTGTCCCATCGATATTCCTTGAATTGAATTGTTCTGCCTCCCTGACCGGAATAGGCGAAATTGCTATGCTGTATAGATACTTGTTGTGCACCGACTAACTTTACTGCTGTTCCCTGTTCTCTGTTTTCTACTTCGTTAAATGTGCAATGATCAATGGTGACGAATGGACCTAATGTGCTTTCATCATTTCCGCCCCGGTAAATATTAATAGCAGCTCCAAGTAGATTTGAGAACGTACAATTGCTAATCAATGTATACTCTGCATCATAAATACCTTTATCCTCTTTCTCTGCAGACAGGTCGATTGCTGTGCCTGACATGTGGTGGAAGATAGTATTACGTACAATTAAACTATCAGCCATTGTACTTTTTGATCCAAAAAATCCACTATTTGTACTCTCGTTATAGTCGTAAAATTCGCAGCCGTCTATAGTAAGTTTGTAAGGTTTGTTCATGGGTTTATCGGTAGACCGGATTCCGGCATCTGCTGCAGCAAAACTTTGGTAAGTTCCTTTAAAGGCTATGTTTTTGACCATCAGTGTACCTCCATTTTCAATAGTAATGAAGGCCGGCAAGTTGTTAAAGGATGAGTTTACAAAGGCGGGTCTGCTTTTTAAATTTTTTGCTGCCATCAATACCAGTGGTTTATCTATCACGAGTTCTGTTCTCAATTGATAAAAACCAGTATCAGTTAATACTATTGTATCACCCGCTACGGCTTTTTGAATAGCGGAAGCCAGTGATGAACTTTGAGCGGCATTAAAATAAGTGCTTTTGGCTTTTCTTACTGCTTTTTTCTGCTGGGGGTGATACCAGGATGCGCCAGTGTTTTTTTCTACTATTCGGTCTAGATTTTTAAGATCAGCTCCATACGATGGACTATAGGGTAAAGAGAATTGATTCTTCTGCATGCTGCTCAATTGGGTCTTTACAAAACCAGCGGGTACTACTCCTTTGTAATTATTGCCAAGCGCATTTTCAGAGAAAATAATTCCATGATCATTATTGGCATCAGTATAAATTTCATCTCTTTTGGTAACGATCAAATTCTTTTTAAACTGAACATTCTCGGGGCCTAACGTTCGTTCTGCATCTTTACCTGCTCCAAATAAGATATTGGCACAGTCCAGGAAAGTGTTTCGCTCAATCAGTGCGTCTTTAACCTGATAATATCTATTAATTAATGAATTTGGAACACCATTTACAACAGAAAGGGGGGCTCTGAAATTATCACCTTGTAATTGATAGAAGACGTTGTTGAATACTTTTTGCCTTGGATTAATTACTCGCACACCGCCAGTGAAAGGTTTATTGTTGCCTATGAAAAAATTACCTTCTACTATGTTGTCAGACCCATGTCTCAAAACTAAACCACCTTCACACTCTAAAAAAGTATTAAAGCACACGTTGTTTTCACCAGATTTGATAGATACAATTTCTACTTCTCCATTGCAACGCTCAAAGAGGTTTCGGGTTATGAGTGTTCTGGAAGCTGTAAGTGAATAGCGAGAAACACCAATTCTGATTGTTTCACCTCCATTAGATCCGAGGCGTGATCTGCCTTTAAAATAATTGCTATCTATACTGTGGTAATTTTTTTGACTTCGTTCATCATTGAGTTCGGCAATTATTGTTGGACCCAGATTTAGTTTATCGACGAAAGTGGAATGATCAATACGGTTGTTTTGACCATAAAATGTAACCCAGGTATCAGCTTTGAATCTCTCTGGCTGACTATAGTTTTCGATGACAATTCCTGTCACTCTGCAATGATTAGCCAGAATTTCATCATTGATTCTAAAAGCAATGATCTCTCTTTTTGGGGTATATCCATTTTTAAAGTGTAGATTTTTAATGACCAGATATGCTCCGCCAAGCTGTAGATAAGACTGTCCGGTAAAAACGACTCCTCCGGGTGTTTGCGCCATAATTGTGATGGGCTGTGCGGCAGTTCCATTTGCTTGAAGCAGTAAGGCTGCATTATGCCATTCCTTATCTTTTAATAAGATGATATCACCTGGTTTCGCCTTTGAAACTGCGGTCATGAGTTCTTCGGGGGTATTGACCAGGATAGAATTTGCAAATCCTTTTAAGCTGCAAAAAAGTAATACAATTAGCGTGAGAATTTTCATTTGCTATAGATTGGAGATCTCAATTTTTGTTAATGGTTCGTCATGATCTAATCTCTCGTTTGTTATCGGTTTTATTTAAGGTTTATTGGCAATTTCATCAACTATTTAGAGGCGAGGGTATCAAATGCTATGTATTTGTCAGGTATAGTCTAAAAGGTGTATTTATTGTATGTATTGGTTAAGATCCGGTTAATTGATGGGAACCCTAAAGTCTAAATTTGATTATCAGAATAGTTGAACGATAGATCTGTAATTAATTAACAAACCAAAACAATATTATTTATGAGCATTAACTGGAGAGGGGTATTTCCTGCTGTAACAACAAAATTCACAGCAAATGATGAATTAGATTTTGAGGCCTTTAATATCAATCTGGAGGCACAACTAGCAGCCGGAGCTGAAGGAATTATTTTGGGTGGTTCTTTAGGAGAAGCCAGTGTCTTAACGGATGAAGAGAAATTTACATTATTATCTCATACCTTAAAAGTAGTTAATGGGCGGGTACCGGTATTGTTAAATATAGCAGAACCTACCACGAAAAAAGCAGTAGCAGCTGCTAAAAATGCAGAAGAGCTCGGTGCAAATGGTTTAATGCTATTACCGCCAATGCGCTACTATGCTGACCATGAGGAAACCTTAACCTTCTTTATAGCAGTGGCCGAAAGTACAACTTTGCCCATTATGATTTACAACAATCCGGTAGATTATAAAATAGAGGTTACATTGGAAATGTTTGATGTTTTAGCTGGATATAGCAATATACAGGCTGTTAAGGAATCAACCAGGGACATTTCAAATGTGACCCGTATGTTTAATCGTTTTGGAGACAGGTTTAAAATCTTTACTGGTGTTGATCCTTTAGCCATGGAAAGCCTCGTGATGGGGGCACATGGTTGGGTGGCTGGTCTGGTAGATGCATTTCCTAAAGAAACGGTGGCTATTTACAGACTGGTAAAAGAGAACAGAATAGCAGAGGCCCTGGCCATTTATCGCTGGTTTTTACCTGTTCTTGAATTGGATATCCACCCTAAACTGGTACAGTATATTAAACTCGCGGAAACAGCAACCGGCATTGGAACAGAAAGAGTAAGAGCACCGCGTCTGCCTATTAAAGGTGTGGAAAGAGAAAGGGTGCTGAAAATTATTAATGATGCATTAGCAACCCGCCCACAATTACCAGCAGGTAGCTGGGGTAAATAAGCAGATAAAACTATGAATGGAAAGAATATAGTATCTTCAAAATACGTGGAAACAGATGCAGTCTGTTTTGAAGCTGTTAATCCGGCTACGGGAAAAATACTCGCAGGAGATTTCCGTAAAGCCAGTTTCAGCTCTGCCAATGCGGCACTTGCGGCAGCTGAAATTGCTTTTCAAAGTTACAGACTGATTAATAAAGATCTAAAGTCGGCATTTTTACGATGTATTGCGGATCAAATTTATGCGATCAGTGATAAACTGATCGCAAGGGCATCTGAAGAAAGCGGTCTTCCTGTAATGCGTTTACAGGGTGAATTAGGACGGACAACCGGACAGTTGCGTTTGTTTGCTGATATGGTAGATGAAGGTTCCTGGGTAGATGCAATCATCGATACTGCCATTCCAGAAAGACAACCGCTCCCAAAATCAGACATCAGGCGGATGCTGGTTCCCCTGGGACCTGTAGTCGTTTTTGGTGCCAGTAATTTCCCGCTCGCATTTTCAGTAGCAGGAGGAGATACGGTTTCTGCACTTGCAGCAGGCTGTCCTGTGATTGTTAAAGCTCATGCCGCCCATTTAGGAACTAGTGCCCTTGTAGGGGAGGCTATTGTAAATGCCATTCATCAATGTGGAATTCCAAAAGGTGTTTTTTCCTTGCTTTACGATGATGGTTATGACATTGGCAGCTATCTTGTCCAGCATCCAAAAACTAAGGCAGTCACCTTTACTGGATCTTTTAATGGAGGAATGGCTTTAGTTAAACTTGCCGGACAACGTAGTCAGCCTATACCTGTATTTGCAGAAATGGGTAGTATTAATCCAGTAATCCTACTTCCGGAGGCCATTCAAACGAAACCGGAAGAACTTGCGAAAAAATGTGCGGTTTCAATTACGATGGGCGCTGGTCAGTTTTGCACAAACCCAGGTTTACTGATTGCTGTTCAATCGGCAGAACTGGATGTTTTTACCAAAGCCTTAGCCAAAGCAATTTCGGAGACGCCTTCTGCTACTATGCTTACCGCTGGTATACATGCAAACTATCAGCGGCTTTCTACAGAAATTCTGGCAGAACATGGACTTACTTTGTTAGCAGAGTCTGCTATTATAGAAGAAAAATTTCAGCATCAATCGATTGCAAGAGTAGTGACAGTTTCAGCAAAGCAGTTCTTAAAAACGGAAAAGCTACAGCAGGAGATATTTGGTCCTTATTCTTTGTTGGTCATTGCTGAGCATACTACTCAGATTGAAGAGATTATAGAATTCCTGGATGGCCAGTTAACGATAACACTGATGACAGCGGATAAAGAGCTGGCCACTTACCCGGATCTGCTGAATAAAATATCTGATAAAGCGGGACGTATTATCCTGAATGGGATGCCAACAGGAGTAGAGGTTTGTTCAGCCATGCAGCACGGTGGACCATATCCTGCAACGAATGACAGCAGGTTCACTTCTGTAGGGACACAAGCTATTTATCGTTTTGCCAGACCAGTTGCCTGGCAGGATTGGGAGCATTCACTTCTTCCTGATGCCCTTAAAGATGGTAATCCGCTTGGAATTAATCGATTGGTCAATCAAAAATGGACGCAGGAATAATATGGGAAGCAAAACTTTTTTTTGTATAGATGCGCATACCTGCGGAAATCCAGTCAGACTGGTGGCAGGTGGCGGTCCTTTATTGGAAGGAGCCAATATGAGCGAGAAACGTCAGCATTTTCTTAAAGAGTATGACTGGATCAGGACGGGTTTGATGTTTGAGCCCAGAGGTCATGATATGATGTCGGGAAGTATCCTGTATCCACCTCATGACCCTGCAAATGATGTAGCGGTTTTATTTATAGAGACAAGCGGTTGCTTACCTATGTGTGGTCATGGAACTATAGGAACGATCACTATTGCGATAGAAGAAGGACTGATCAAACCGCGGACTCCCGGAATAGTGAGAATGGAAGCTCCGGCGGGGTTGGTACTGATTGAATATCAGCAGGAAGGTAATAAGGTTAGCTCAGTTAAACTGCGTAATATTCCATCTTACCTGGCAGCAGAGCAATTGGAAGTAGAATGCCCGGATCTGGGACTACTTACATTTGATGTGGCCTATGGGGGTAATTTCTACGCTATTGTAGATCCGCAACCAAATTTCCATGGTCTGGAGAACTATACTGCCGGGCAGTTGATTGGATGGAGCCAGGTTATCCGCAAACGAATCAATGAAAATTACCAATTTGTTCATCCGCTGGATCCAACTATTAATGGCTGCAGTCATATTTTATGGGCAGGGACGACAATAGATCCTGGTTCAACTGCCAGAAATGCTGTTTTTTATGGTGACAAGGCTATAGACCGTTCTCCTTGCGGAACAGGTACTTCTGCCCGTATGGCGCAATGGTATGCGAAAGGTAAGTTATTACCTGGTCAGCCCTTTATACATGAAAGTTTTATTGGCAGCAAGTTTACCGGCAAAATAGAAGATATCGTTGACCTTGCCGGTTTCAAAGCTATCATTCCAAGTGTTCAGGGCTGGGCAAAAGTGTTTGGGTACAATACGATTAAAATTGATGATGATGACCCGTATGCAAGGGGTTTTCAAGTCATTTGATTATTTCAATAAATCTTAATTTAAAAGAATAAATGTCTGATATTCTAATTATCGGTGGTGGTATTATGGGGCTTAGCTCTGCATATTATCTGAGTAAACAAGGTCATGGAATAACAATTCTGGATAAAGGGGATATTACCAGCAGCTGTTCTTTTGGGAACGCTGGCATGGTTGTACCTAGTCATTTTATTCCAATGGCTTCGCCAGGCATGGTTCAGCAGGGGATACGCTGGATGTTTAACAGTAAGAGTCCTTTTTATGTCAGACCGTCGCTGGATATGAATCTGATTAGCTGGGGAGTGAAGTTTCTGAAATATGCTAATGCTGGTCATGTATCGCGCTCTGCTGTACCTTTAAGAGATTTATCGTTGCTGAGTAAAAAATATTATCAGGAGTTATCAAAGGAGCCGGGCTTTGATTTTGAGTTGAAAAATAACGGAATACTCGCTTTTTATAAGACCGAAAAGGCGGCTGAGGAGGAAGCTCATCTAGCTAAAAAGGGTATTGAATTGGGTTTGGATATGGCAGTTTTGGATACAATGGACTGTCTGAAACTTCAACCCGATCTTAAACTGGACGTGCTTGGTGCTGTTCATTATCGTTGTGATGGACATGTGTACCCTACAAAACTAATGAATGCTTTAACTAATTATCTGGAAACACAGGGGGTAACTATTCTGCGTAATCATGAAGTTACCCGAATTGATAGGTATGATGGAAAAATTACCAGCGTATTTACGGGCCAGAAAGAATGGAAAGCAGATCAGTATGTACTGGCAACGGGAGCATGGTCTCCTGCAGTAGCGAAAATGATGGATGTCAAGGTGTCTATTATGCCTGGTAAAGGGTATTCGTTCATGGAAACTGAACCAGCAGGGCGAATGACTATTCCTGCACTGCTTTGTGAAGCGAGAGTTGCAGTTACCCCAATGAACGGAAGCATAAGGTACAGTGGAACAATGGAACTGGATAAAATCAATCAGCGGATTAATCAGCAAAGGGTACAGGGAATCCTGCAGGCTATTCCTGCTTATTTTCCTGACCTCGAACCGGCATTTCCTCCAGTGAAGGATATCTGGTTTGGTTTTCGTCCATCATCTGCTGATGGCTTGCCTTATATTGGACGCAGTAAGAAAATTAAGAATTTAGTTATTGCTACTGGTCATGGTATGATGGGTTTAAGCCTTGGGCCGGCTACCGGGGTATTGGTCAGTCAGCTTATATCAGAACAGCAGACCGATATTGATATACAGGCGTTTTCTCCATCCAGGTAAGTATTAATAAATTCTGTTCGGACGTAAATTAACAAGTTTTGACCGTATCTTAACCTGATTTATATTTGTTTTGGATAATATGTGTTAAGATTGGTATATTAACACTAGCTATTCCAAAACCAGACAAAATATGAAAGTACTTCCGTTTACACTGCTTGTTCCGGATGATAAAAGCGTTATTTCCGAGCAAATAGAGTTGCCTCATTTTTACCAGTATCTCCATCGTCATGATGAATGGCAAATCACCTGGGTAGAACAAGGAGAGGGGACACTACTTGCTGGAAATAACATGCTTGCTTTTCGTTCGGGCGATGTCTTCCTGATAGGGGGTAACCTGCCGCACCTATTCAAAAGTAATCCTGAATATTTTGCGGGAGATCAGCATCAAAGCATTAAGGCCTGTTCACTTTACTTCAATCCGACAGGTATTTTAGCTGCTTTATTTCAACTTCCGGAAATGAAAATTATTAGTTCTTTCCTAAAGAATAATAAGTACGGATTTAAGATATCCCATCAGTTTACGCAAGAAATACGGACCAAAATTATCGAAATACATCATGCTTCTGGCAGTGATGTATTATTTGGTCTGATCAGACTGCTCAGCCGGATTCAAAGCATGCAGGAAGGCATAGAGCCTCTTTGCCCGAAAATTTATTCCTGCAATATTTCTGAGAATGAAGGAATCAGGCTGAGTAATATCATCTCATTTATAATGGGTAATTATAGCAATCAGATTGCTTTAGAAGATATCTCCAATGCTGCTTATATGACGCCTCAGGCATTTTGCCGTTATTTTAAAAAGCACACAGGCCATACATTTGTTTCCTTTTTGAATGGAGTCAGAATCAATGATGCCTGCAATAGTCTGACTTCTGGTAAAAATGGAAATTGTATTTCTCAGGTGGCCTATAAAGCTGGATTTAATAGTATTACGAATTTTAACCGTGTTTTTAAGAGTGTTACAGGGCAATCACCCAGCGCATACGTTGATGCCTATAATTCAATTAGCCGCGTGAACCAGATGGCAAGCTAAATCGGGGGCTATCTAATTATTTCAGGATGAAATTTTCAGAAAAAATGCTGATATTTCATTTTATTAATCGATAATTATGACAGACATACCCCCTTTATATCATTCATTTCTTCATTTGCTTTTTATTGGAATTATAGCGTTGTTTCCGGTTGTTAATCCAATAGGTTCATCATTCATTATCAGCCCTTACTTTACGGGCCTCAGTTCAGCAGAAAAAAGAAAGGCAGTTGGTATGATTACGATGTATGCTTTTTCTATCTGTACGATCTCTTTATTCGCAGGACAGTGGATATTGGAGTTATTCGGTATTTCCATTCCTGTGATACAACTAGCTGGGGGGATTATGATTTGTAAAATGGGGTGGGAGAACTTATCTTCTGATAAGAAACAAGGAGTAGAGGTAACAGATCAGGAAACTAAGTTATCGGGATATAGTAATATAGAAGACAAATTATTTTATCCTATCACCTTTCCTGTAACTACAGGAGCAGGTACTATTTCTGTACTGTTTACGCTCAGTGCGCATAGTGTCTCATCAGACAGAGTCCATTACTTTATAAATACAGGTGCTATCTTGTCTGCCATTGTTGTGATGTGTATACTGATTTATATATTTTACCTGAATACAAAAAAGATTATACATTACCTGAGTTCTAATGCAGAGACGATTTTTAACCGTATTTCTGCATTTCTGATTTTCTGTGTTGGACTGCAGATTGCAATTACGGGGATAAAAAGTCTGATCAAAGGATAGTATAATGGGGGTATAGCCCCTATGTTGCGTTTTAAGATTAGACAAGCTTAAAACCACTCTATATCCATGTATAATCAGTCTTTTAAAAAATATATAATCATGATATCAATAGCCTGTTTTATCCTATCCTGTAAAAAGGAAACGATAAAACAGCCTTTGAATAATCGAAAAGAAGTATCTATTGAGTATCGTATCACTCTAGATAAAGATGTAATTACACAGGGAGATATTATTTATACAGATGAAGCTGGTGTCGTAACTGTCGCTGACAAAAGAACCCTGCCATTCTACAGGAAATTTAAAAGGATGGTTCATAAACCAGCAGTTCTATTGCTTGGTATTATTGCCAAATACTCAGGAAGGGTGATCATTGAAATCATAGTAGATGGTGAGGTCGTTTCTAGAGGAAAATCAGGTAATCTGCTAAATAATAGAGAAATGCTAAAATATACAATCCACTAATCTTTGCGGATTGTATATTTTAGCATTTCTCTAAAACCTCCTGCTTAACCTTTAGTTTGAACCCAATCTTTTTTGTTCAGCATCAAGTCCGGTCGATCTGTTTCTTGCAGATTTTACTGTCATTTTTCCAATACGATAAGTAAATGTAAGTCTTACCGCAGTTGTGTTACCATATTGCTCCAGCGTATAGGTATTCCCTGGTAAAGTACTAAAGACTCTTGGCCGCTGAGAGTGGAAGATATCACTTACTCCTAGTTTTAAATTTCCCAGTTTATTTGGGAAGTTATAACGAAGACCAGCATCTGCACCATACATACTTTTAACTTTAAATGCACCTTCAATTTGTGGGGAATTGAAATACAAAGCAGCATCTGCGCTGAACAATTTATTTAGTGTAAAGTTATTCTGTAAATACAAGTTTCCACTGAATTGCTTAGAGTTTAAGTTTGATCCATTTAAGTCTGGTGCTTTAATCTGTTTGAAATATCCTAAGATATTATTATTCATATTCCACCATTTAGTAATTGTCACCGGAAAGTTTAATGTCAGTGACACTACATCTTCGGAGGCAAGATTTAATATGGTCTGATATATTGATTTTTTGACTTCATTTTGCAATAATACCTGGGTTATTACATCAGAAGTATGGGTGTAAGCTAGAGCAGCACTATACTTTTGCTTAAAGAGGTAATTGACCTCCATATTATTTGAATACTCAGGTTTCAGGTTTGGATTACCTTGGTTATAAGTGTATTGGTCCAGAAAAAATATAAAAGGATTTAAGTTTTGATAATTGGGTCTGTTGATCTTTCTTGAATAGGAAAAGTTTAGTGTATTATTCTCATTGAAATTCTGGCTTAATGAAACAGAAGGAAACAGATCTGTATACTTTCTTTTTGTCAATGTATTCGTGGTTATAGAATTCCCGGTTGAACTGGTGTTTTCAGCACGTAATCCACCTTGTAATGTTGTTTTTCCAAGAGTGACATTTAATGTGGCATAAGCTGCGTTAACTTGCTCATCGTATGAAAATCTATTACTCTTTGTATCGTCAAATATCCAGGCTCCTTTGATCAGGTTTTCATAAATATAGTTATTATCGCTTTTTACACTTGCAATTTTAAAACCAGTTTCCAGTTTGACTTTTTTATTAATAGGGAGTGTGTAATCGGCTTTAATAGCCTTAATGTTAATATTAGAAGGCGTGAAATTTCTGTAGATCAGGCCATCTTTGAAGAAATCGCCGTTTGGCCTGAAAAAACGATTTGTATAATCTGCATTATTTGAACCATCAAATGTGGAATAATCTGCATCCACACTAATTTCCTGGCCTGCGGTGTCCAATACTCCTTTATAATTGATGTTATACGAGAAGTTTTTGCGACTTGATGCAGAGTAACTTGGTGTTCTTAATATAGAGTCAGTTGTGCTGAATGAGTTGCCGATACTGACATTGCTCAGCGTTCCACCGTCGTGGTTGTTGATATTTCCTTTAACTAAGAATCCTATTGTATGATTTTTAGCTAAAAAGAAGTCAGATCCAATTTTAAAGTTTTGTGGATTATAATTGGTGGTGTCCTTATTTCTCTGGCTAAAATATAATGGATTTGTACCTGGTGTTACACGGTTTATTTCTAGATTTTGCATATATGTAGATCTGCTGTAGCTATAAGAACCGAAAACATTGAATGCTTTTTTTCGATAGTTCAGGTTAACAGAATTGTTTGTAGACAATTTGGTATTGAACCCCGCACCTAAAGACAAGGTCCCGTTAAATCCTACAGCATTATTTTTCTTGGTTTTGAT
Organism: Pedobacter sp. PAMC26386; assembly: GCA_014302835.1. Taxonomy (GTDB): domain Bacteria; phylum Bacteroidota; class Bacteroidia; order Sphingobacteriales; family Sphingobacteriaceae; genus Pedobacter. Next base: position 1,827,315 of record CP060294.1, on the reverse strand, counting down.
ATTGATAATGCCACCTGTGCTGTTTGCATCATATCTTGACCCAGGGTTATTAATGATCTCTATACTTTCAATATCACTGCTTTGCATTGATTTAAGGAGATTAACCACTTCTGCGGAACTTAAGTAAGTCTGTTTACCATCAATGGTAACTAACACATTGCTTTTTCCGGAAAGAGAGATGTTTTCATTGTGATCTACATTAACCCCTGGGGCTTTTTTTAATAGTTCAAGTGCAGTTAAGCCCGCAGCAGAAGGGGTGGCATCAACATTAAATATTAATTTATCCGCTTTGCGTTCTAAAACTGGTTTGGTGTAAGTAATACTAACCTCTTTAAGATCTTTTGAATTTTCTTTTAGCGTAATGAGCGGGACTTGATAATCTTCCGTTTTGAGTTGAAATGAGGCAGTCTTAATCTTATTATAGCCGACCGATGAGGATACAATATAATAACTGGCAGGTGCTGCAGTAAAATGGAATTTTCCATCCTGATCAGTCATGGCGGTTGTAACAAGAGAAGAATCTTTAGATGTATATAAAAGAACCGTTGCAGCTGGTATTGTTTGTTTGTTATCCTGTACGGTTCCGCTAATTTTAGCTGTTTGTTGTGCAAATAAGTTAGTAGGACAGAGATATAATAAAAAAAGTAATGTGGCAGATAAAAATATTTTCATGTTTTGGTTAAGGTTTTAAATATGACATAATAAAAGTTATTATGTTACAGTCCATTTAAAAGTAGCGCTTCTAAAATAATTTTGCTACTTTTATTTACTAAGTTCTTCAATGATTTTTTTTGCCGCCTCATTTTCGGGGTCAAGTTCCAGGGCGTGTTTGTAATTTAATAAAGCCAGTTCTTTATTCCCTTGTTTATAATAGGCTTCTCCAAGGCTGTCAAACACATTGCCAGATTCTGGGAATTGTTTTGTGTTATAAGTGAAAATAAGAATTGCATCAGTCAATTTGTTTTTGCGCAAATAATTATAGCCAATTTCATTAAGTGTAGCGTCTCCATCAAAATTATACTCCTCATTATGGTCCTTTTTCATTTGCGTATAGAAGGCCAATAGCTGTTGTCCGTTCAGGCTTTCCATTTCCTTACCAAAGCCATCTAAAACAGATTTTTTTATTTGTGTATAGGGTTTTCCATCTAAAATAGCTTGAATAGAAATATCAAATGCAAATACATTGTCCTGATTGTTGTTAGTCATCAGAATCACTGTTCTGCCTTTTGGTACTGTGCTAACCAGTAAAGCTTTGTAATTTCCAGAAGCTCCATCATGTTTGTGTATAGTGATCATGTTTTCTTTCATACTACCGCCGCCTAACCCTGCCTGGGTATTTGGTCCGAAACCATATAAGATTTGTTTTGTGGATGCTGGACTGATGAGTTTAAAATCAGTAATAGCTTTGGACCACTTATAAAAATCATCAAGTGTAACCGCTATCCAGCCGCCCACAGGATAGAATAATCTGCTTTCTTTTTTGTGATTATCATAAGCTCTCGCTATAAATATGTCTGTGCTGTCAGGATCTATAATGGCGGAATTCATTCCACAAGGTTTTAATAAATTACGTTCAGCAAAGGTTTTGAAAGACAAGTTTGCTATTCGCTCAATGATCCTTTTTTGTAGAAAGACATTATTGTTATTATAAGCATATTGAGTTCCAGGCTCAAAGTCAAGTTTCTCTGTATGCATTAAGTTCACCATGTTTTCGGCATCATTTTGAACACTTTTCCATTTAACATCCGGCAGGCCACTTGTATATTGCAGTAAATTGAGGATGTGAATTTTTGATGCCCACGAAGGTAGTTCCGGGATATATTTGGAAACCGGGTCTTCCAGATTTAATTTGCCTTGTTCTTTTAAAATCATAATGCCGACTGCACTAAATTCTTTAGCTATAGAGCCTATATGAAAACGATATTTTTCAGTTAGCCTTTTTTTTTGCGTATAGTCAGTAAAGCCTACGGCATTTTTATAGATCACTTTATTGTTTTCGGCGATTAGTATATTGCCATTAAACAGACCGAGGCGATTGGCTTTAAGTATCAGAGAATCGAGTTGCGAAGTTTTACTGGTCTGCGCCATGGTCTTCGGTAGAAGGAAGACTATAGGGAAAAGAAATACTAGGGAGAATTTTTCACAAAACATAATTTGATAAGTCTACTGCTAATAGACCAAAAATAAGTGATATTATTGCATATTAGGCTATGTTTTTATTCTTTTGTGAAATTATTTTGGTTCTGCATATAGGGGTTTGGCTGTGATTTCCCGTTTACCTGTCATATGTGGAAATTAATAAGATATTGTCCCTTCTTTTTCTCACTTTTAGCATTAATGCTGGTCGTTGGAATTGGCATTTGCCTGGAAATCTCTAAACTGAATAGTTTTATCTTTCTTAATTTTTATCATTGTGACTGGCTGGATTATTTTTTTTCATATTACACTTTACTGGGGGACGGTCTATTCAGTATTTTAGTAATTGTGGTCGTATATTTCTGGAAAGAGAGGAGACTTGCATTAATTCTGCTCATTGCTTTTTTGAGCTCAGGTATTATTTCTCAGCTGATCAAAAGATTGATAAACGATCCCAGACCTTGTCTTTATTTTGAGCAGATCTCATTTCAGTATCCATATTTAATCAAAGGAATCAGCAAGTTGAGTTATGGGTCTTTTCCTTCAGGGCATACTGCAACTATTTTTGCTATGCTCATTATTTTTGTACTTTATTTTGGGCAAAAGCGCATTAGTCTTTTGTTTTTATTATTGGCTGTCCTGGTTGGTTATTCCAGGATCTATTTAAGTCATCATTTTTTGCAGGATGTAGTAGCAGGTGCTGTCATTGGCTCAATATCCGGTTTATTAAGTTATTACTTTTGCAGTATGGCTGGCAGTAAGAACGGCGAGGAGCAAATGGGCTCTAATATTTAAATACTTTTCCGTCTACCATTACCTCTTGTGTTTTTTCATCAAAAACGGCTTTTTTACCAGTTCTCACAGCGGCATTGGTCATTATATTAGCAATAGAATGCTCATAACCAGCCTCAACAGGGGCATGTGTTTCTTGCCTGCTTCTGATACATTCCATCCAATTCCGCATATGCGCTGACGTTAGGGGATCACCACCGGTATTGGCTGAAGCAGCAACTTTTTCTGTTTGATTAGTTAGTTTTAATTCAGGCAATAAGTTGGGCTTTAGGTGCATCGCACGTGCAGCATCGGCTTTAAGACCTCCTTTAGACGATACTGTATTGGTATTCAGATTTAATTCACCACCATTGGAATAGTATATTTCGGCAGGATTTTCATCACCGTTATGCATTCTGGAGGTGAAAACCACCTGAAAACCGTTCTCCGGTTCATTTTCTGGACCATAATCAAATACTGCTGTAGTAGTATCCCAGTTGCGGCGTCCATCTTTCCATTGATAAATACCCCCATTTGCAACTACACTCCGGGGATGTTTTAAGCCTGTAAACCAATGTACAGTGTCAATCTGATGAGACATCCATTGCCCTGGCATTCCTGAAGAATATGGCCAGAACAACCGGTATTCAAGGTATTTTCTCGGATCCCATTCTTCAAACGGACGGTTTATTAAAAAGCGTTTCCAGTCTGTATCTTCTTGTTTTAATCTGGCTACCAGATCTGGCCTGCGCCAGCGTCCTGGTTGATTTACATTCCAGCTAAGTTCTACCATTGTAATTTCGCCGAACTGACCGCTTTTGATAAATTTTTCTGCTGCTTTATAGTTATTTCCACTTCTTCTTTGAGAACCAATTTGTAGGATCTGTTTGGAAGCTTTTACTGCTTTGAGTGCAGCACGGGCATCAGACATTGTTTCTGCAAAGGGCTTTTCACAGTAAACATCACATTTGGAATTGATGGCTTCTATGGCATGTATTGCATGCTGGAAATCGGCCGTACTAATGATAACTGCATCAATATCTTTTAAACTATATAGTTCTTCATTATTACGGCAGGCGGTAATATCATGTCCAAATTTTGTCTTTAATAAATTCTGCCCCAAATCTCTGCGGTAATTCCATAGATCAGAGACCGCTATAATGTCAAAATTCAGTTTCTGATGATGGTTCATAAAACCTGGTAAAAGGGAATTAGCAAAACGGTCTGAAAATCCAACCACACCAACCCTTACACGGTCGTTGGCCCCCAAAATATTTCCATAACTTTTGGCGGTCAGACCCATTGTACCCATATAGGTGCCTGCAGCAGCAATAGCAGATTGTTTGATGAATTTTCTTCTGGATGATAACATAGTCTGATCGTTATAGTTGTTTTAATTTGATACTTCTAAAGAATACCTGGTCACCATGGTCCTGTAAGAGGATATGTCCCTTTGGAGCCATTCCAAAGTTCTTCCAGTCTTTATATTTACTATCAGCTACCAGGGCCAGAAATTCTGAAGAGCCTCTTACATATTCCAGAATTTTGTAGCCATTTAACCAATATTCTATTTTGTGATCGGGAAATGCTTTGATCAGGCCATGATTCCATTCTCCAATTTTTCTTTGGGCATTGGGGATTTTTTTACTGGTAATCAGATCATATAATGAGCCTAAGGTTCTGTTTCCATTTTTTCCAAGTTTAGCATCCGGATGTCTTTCATCATCCAGAATCTGGTATTCAGGTCCGATAGCAGATCCTTTATTTCCCTCGGTAAGGGTGACAAAATATTTAACCCCACTGTTTGCTCCTTCAGTGAGTTTAAAGTCAAACTTGAGTTCAAAAGTACTGTATTGTTTTTCTGTCACAATGTCTCCGCCGTTGGTTGATTCTGCTCCATTCGATTTTTGAACACTTAGTTCTCCGTCCTGAATGAGCCAGCCACTTTTAGGAAATTCTGGTTTATAAGCGCCCTTCCAGCCTTTGCTGGTTTTTCCATCCCACAAAAGCGTATATCCTTCAGCCTTTTCTTGTGGAGAAAGGTTATTGGGAATTAAGTTAACCACATAAATATGGTCTGTTTTTGAAGGCTGTAGATTTTCGGTTTGTATGCGGATATTACGCCAGTGGATCTGTTTACCAGGAAGATCATCTTTGCCAATGGCATGCACTTGCAGGGCGATAAAACCAGTAGGAGTCATGGTATCTACCAGGTTTGCTGCAGGTACACCATTAATCCAGGTCCGGATGGAGTTACCTATACATTCTATGCGATATTTATTCCACTGCTCATTCTTGAATGCCTGTTGTGCGTTTGGGTTGATGTCCAGCGGATATAACCAGCCTCTTCGTGCCTCATCATAAATTCCACCTGAAAATTTTCGATTTGAGGGATCAACTTCTACTTGGTAGCCATGTACTCTGCCATTCTGGTAGGTATCGTTGCTTTCACTACGGATTTGTACACCAGAGTTCATAGAGTTATCTACCTTCAATTCTAACTCCAATATGAAATCTTTATAGTTTTTTTCTGTCGCCAGAAATGAGTTAGGGGTATTGGAAACTGTAGTGCCAACTAGTTCTCCATTGATGACTTCGTAGTTAGCCTTACCATTGAGTTGTTTCCATCCATGAAGGTCTTTTCCATTGAACAGGTTCTGCCATTTTGTGCTTTGTGCCTGGATTGTAAACGGCAGGGTTCCCAGCATCAATCCCGCTAGAATTAACAAGTGCTTTGTTTTCATATTTGGTTTTTGGTTGATCGTCCGCTGCTAAAAGATAAATTCATGGCTTAATTACTAAGCTATATCGTATTAACTCATCTAATATAAGGAAAGCTTGTTGAATTGGCGGAGTGTTAAGCGGTTGATTTGTAAAAGTTTAGAGACAGTTGAGTGTTGCTTTGTTAGTGAAAAATGGACAGGAAGTAAAATTAATTGTCTGGAAGGTAAACAACCAGTACAAACCTTTAGCTGGCACTTTGCCGATTAAGAAATCAGAAGAAGATGCCAAGATGAAGGAAGTTCATTTTGAAGATGGTTACATCATCCAGTACAATGAAGGGATTGCGGTTAACGACAATACCCCGATGACTTTGAGTTTCGTGGTATCTGCACGTAAACTTAAGATTGGTAATGCGGAGCATACTAATGACTGGCCAAAAGCTTAGTGAAGAGCTTTTTTAAAAAGCTTTAATGTATCTGCAGGAAGCCGGGATGGTTTCCTGCAGATTTTTTTTGCGGTTCTATTTTAGTGTAAGATTATGACTTTTTAAAGTTTTACTATATCTTAACTGCCTAAAATTTGGAGGAAAATGAACAATTTTTTTAGACTTTTATTAACCACTAGCCTTTTACTTATTTCTGCAGCTAATTACGCACAAACCATTTACTCCAAAAGTTTTGGTGATAAGAAAGATCCTCCAATTATATTTATTCACGGTGGACCCAGTGGAAATTCAATATTTTTTGAAGCAACCACAGCTCAAAAGCTGCTAATAGAGGGTTTTATGTCATTGTTTATGACCGCCGGGGTGAAGGAAGGTCTGCTGACAACAATGCAAAATTGACTTATGAAGAAGCTTTCAACGATTTAAATGGTATTTATGAAAAATACCATTTAAAAAAAGCATCACTGATAGGTTTCAGTTTTGGTGGTCTGGTTACCATTCAATATGCTAAAAGATATCCTCAGCATATCAATTCTATTGTACTTACCAGTGCTTTGATTTCTCAACAGCAAACTTATGATCATATCTTAAATGAGGTAAAAAAAATCTATACCTTAAGGGGAGATGCTGAACAGTTGAAAGTAGTTTCAAAACTAGAAAAAGCCGATAAAAATACAGCTGAGTATAGAAAAGAGTGTTTCAATTTAGCCTCTGAAAATGGGTTCTTCAAAGTTCAGGACCCTACCGCCGAAGGTCAGGGCATCTGGAAAGCATATAATGCAAGTGATTTCTTTAAAAACGATATAAGAAATAAAAATGCACCCTCAGTTTTTTATCAGAACGAACCCTTCAAAAATATTGATTTGACTCCTGTGCTGAAAGTGCTCAACAATAAGAAGATATATGCATTATATGGTAAACAGGATGGTATTTTCTCTCCTTTACAAATTAAAACCCTAAGGACATTATATGGTGATAGAAATTTCAAATATCTTGATAAAGCATCGCATTATTTGTTCGCGGACCAGCAAAAAGAGTTTTTGGATAATGTTACTAATTGGGTCCGCGAATAACTTACACAAAAGAAGCACCTCCATCAACGATAAGGGTTTGTCCTGTTACATATTCCTGTTCTATCAAATATACGTATGCTTTGGCAATGTCATCGGCATTGCCAACTCTTTTTACGGGCAATGAATTACCTACCTGATCATACATTTCTTCTCGGTCAACTGGAGTCATGCCAGACCATAAATCTGTTTTGACAACTCCAGGTGAAACTATATTGACTCTTATTGGCGCCAGTTCCATTGCTATTGCCCGGGTGAAACCTTCCATTGCTGAACAGATACTGGCACCCATTGACCAGCCTTTATTTGGACGGTTACTCGCAATACCACTGGTCAGTACTATTGAACCCTTTGGGTTAATATACGGAGCTGCATATTTTACGGCAGTAAAGGCACCCCAATACCTCACGTCGAAATATCTGCGTGCATTTTCTAGTAGTGTATCTTCAATATTACCGAGCTGAATATTTTCTCCTGCTGTAAATACCAGGTGATCGAAAGAACCTATTTTTTTAAATGCATTTTTAACTTGTGTTTCATCGGTCACATCAATCGCGTAGCCTATACTGTTTTTTGGTAATTCGCCTAATGCCTTGTCGACCCTTTGCTGATTACTGGAAATAATTATTATGGCTGTGTTTTTTGAAGCAATTGCTTTTGCTGTTGCCAAACCAATGCCTGAACTCCCGCCAATAATAACAACTTTTTTAGTCTGTAATGTTTCATCGTTTTTTGTTACCTGTTTCATTTTTTTTATTTTAAAATGTTTAGCTAACAAAAGTAGACTGACTATTCCTGAAGAGATTTACCAAATGGTAAAAAGAGATTTGCTAACGGATATTTTTCCTTATTCGGCTAAGTGATTGTTGTGTCATCCCGAGATAAGAGGCTACATCACTTAAAGGAACTCTCAATGCGATATCTGGTTGCTGAGATATGAATTTCTGATAGCGTATTGTTGCACCTTCACCCATATAAGAATTTCGTATTTGTATTTTGTCCAGTAATCCCTGCTGAATAATGCCGCCAATTAAATCTTTAAGGTAAGGAATAGTGACATACAACTGAAGCAATATATCTTTTGAAAAGACAATGAGTTCTGCATCGCAAGCAGCTACAATACTTTCATTTGCCGGGACATTATTATTAAGGCTGTTTAAAATTGTACAAAAACGGTGTTCTTTTAAAAAAAATTGTGTGACAGAATTTCCTTTCTCATTTATAGTGACAATTTTCAATATCCCTTTACATACGAAGAATAGTTCTTTTGCCAGTTTACCTTCCTGCAGTAATACTTCTCCCTCAATTACTTTACGAAATTGTATGTTTTTACAAATGGTTTCCTGATCAGCCCTGTCAATATTTCTGAACAGTTGCAGGAAGTCAAAAAGAGGAGTGAAGGTGTTGTATTGCATTTTTTGATTTAGGTATAAATTATAAACAGCTCATTTTTTAAAACAGTTGCAATGTAGTGGATTGCTGATTACCGGTAGACGACTTTGCTTTTGTGTTGATCTGTGTATTGTGTTTATTAATCCATGAAGTATAATTTTTAGCTCCAATAGGTTCTTTTAGCAATTCTTCTGCTTTTTGTAAAAGCGAAATTCTGTGCTCAACTTCTAGTCTGTATTTTTGGAAAAGATGTTGCAATTCCTGCTGAACTTTGTTTTTAGGTTTAATCCTTATGTTTTTATTGACCTGGTTTAGAACCAGCATGTTAATCTCCTTAGTAAAATATATTACAGCAGATTCAATCCTTGTTTGCAATGCAGGAAGGTCACTAAATCCAGTTTGTTTGTAAAGGTTAATTACTTGTGCCTGAAAACGGTCAGATAAAATGATGAGATCCTTAATAGCTTTTCTAAGCTGATTGAATAAAATTGAATATTCAGGAATATTTGATCTGACAATGTCTGGTTGTGAAGTAACGGTATGAAGCTCACTTAACAAGCGGTTAAATGAGAAGTGGTTTAATACCAGCTGGAGAATAAAGCTTTCTTGTCCATTAACCAGGAGATTTTCAAGCTCTTCTTCTTTAACTGGTTTCATATAATTGATTACTTCCAGGTTTGATCTCAGACTTTCAGTATTGATCTTTGATTTCAGAATTAGTCCGTTAAGTGTTCTTACGCGACTTAAAGCTACATATACTTGTCCGCTGATGAATGATTTTCCTGCGTCAATAATAGCGTGGTCAAATGTTAGTCCCTGGCTTTTATGAATGGTTACTGCCCATGCTAGTTTTATCGGGTATTGTAAAAATTCTCCTATTTGCTGCTGCACAATAACTTTTTCTGTATCAGTTTTATATTCAAAAGATTGCCAGGACGATCTCTCCAGCAACAGATCGTCTTCATGGGGAAAAGAAATATAAATGTCGTTGTCTTTAATGGATTTTATTTTTCCAATCTTTCCATTGTAAAATTTCCTGTTATCGCCGCTGTCATTCTTAATAAACATGATTTGGGCACCTTCTTTAAGCTTCAGTATTTGTTCCGCCTGTATGCCGGCATCTCTGAATTCTCCACTGGTCTCCCCAGTAAAAGTATACTCATCGCCAGCAATCTCGTCCAATTTTGCTTTATTGATCGCATTTGCTTCTGCGTTATGGGAAGTGATAATAATAGGATTCAAGTCCTCGGTAGAAAGAAATTGAGGGTCATATCTTTTGTTTAATAATGCAAGGTCTTTCTCATTAATCTGGTTATTTCTGATGCTGTTCAGGATACTGACGAATTCTGGTTCAGTCTGTCGGAATACTGTAGTTAATTCTATTTGTAAAAGTGGGTTTCTGCGAATAACGTGACCTTCAAAAAAATAAGGAGAAGCATAAACTCTGCCTAAGAATGCCCATTCTTCTCTTTTAACAACAGGGGGTAATTGATATAGATCGCCGATGAGCAGCAGTTGTACGCCGCCAAAAGGGGTATTGCTTTTTCGTACAGCGCGTAGTATCGCGTCAATCATATCCATCAAATCACAGCGGACCATAGATATTTCGTCAATAATTAGCAGTTCTAATTCATTGAATAGGGTCGTTTTTTCTTTGCTATAGCTTAAATCACTGACCATCGACTGAATGGAAATGATTCCTGATTGCAAGTCTTCCAGACCAATTTCTCCAGGATAAAAAGAACCCGAAGGTAACTGGAAAAATGAGTTAATCGTTGTGCCTTTGGCATTCATTGCAGCAACGCCGGTAGGGGCCACTACGACCATTTTTTTTGAACTCTCTTCTTTTATTCTTTTAAGGAGTGTTGTCTTTCCTGTTCCTGCCTTTCCTGTAAGAAAGATATTGTGATTGGTATAGTCAATAAAAGATAAGATTCTGTCGAAAATTGAATTGGAAGGCAAGCCATTACTCATGTGGCAAATTTAATTGATTTTTTTTGTTTTGTTCTATGATTGGCAGCCGTAGGGATTTGTTTTTTTTATTGTATTGAAGCATTGGTAGTTCGGTGTCTCCAGTCTGCAAAAATTAACCAATGTTGATCATATCGTTGACCACATTGCCTCTACTTACAAGACTTGACGAAGCGCAATATATACTTCAACCGATTAAAGAAGAAAGCTACTTAGAAATCATGAAATACTTTTCTTCGATTGAAAATCAACCCGCTGATTCCAAATCAGTTGAGCAAAAATATTCAGAAACAGAAGTTCAAATAAAGGCTAGCGGGAGTAGATGGTGGCAATTTTGGAAGCAATAATTCCTCAGTTTTACCGCACCCGATGGAAAGAAATGCAGGAAATTGAACCTGTACTGTAATGTTAGCTTACAAAGTATCTGTATGAATCATATAAGTAAGCCGGCTGCGCTAAAAAACAGCCGGCTTTTGAGCTGGATTTAATGGTTTGATTTGCCTCTTTTTGAGGTTTTGGTAATGCTTGGAATGAAAACCAAATAGTCGTAACCTTTTATAATTCTTTCCAGCTCCAAATCCTCTACTTTAAGCTTCTTTTTAGAGATTGCTTGTTTCAAGGGTCTTAAATCATAGGCATACCAATTGTCATCTTTTACGACAGTTAAGAAAGATTTATATTGATCTAAATCAGCCAATGTTTCTCCTTCTCCCTTTCCGATGAGCATAATGTGTAATGACTTCCGGTAATTTGCCTCTTCAATATTGGAGACCAGATTGCCAATATCGAATACTTCCATTAAACTCTCTCCTTTAGGCATGTGATTAGCACCAAATTTGAAAAGATTCTTTTTGTCTTTCCATTCAGAAAGTTTTTCAAGAACCAGGTGTTTCATGTATTGAACTCTTAAACGATGAATTCTATTTAAATATAGTTCCCTGCTTAATTTTAGTGCTTCAAGCTGCTCTTTCTCGTTGGCTGATAAATTCATAGCGCTCAATGCGTTCATTTTTGCAAGACAATCGTCAGAGAACAAATAGAATGTGGTGTTGTTTTTTGTGTCATAAGCAGCGGAATTAGCGATCATCTGTTTATAGATTTCCTTTGCTTTAGCATTTTTGGATTGTTTACTCAACTCCGAAAGCAGTAACCGGTCTGAAAATAAACTAATTTGATCAGCCCCATATAGTTTGATATTCTGCTGAAGTATGTTTTTGAATAAATCAAACTCAGCTTCACCTTGTAAAAAAGATAAAGCTGAACCTCATCCATCACGGAATTTTTCCAGTTCAGCAGAGGATAAGGATTTAATTTTTGTTGATATTGTGTTGATTGTATAGGGATCAATTTCCAGAATATAGTTGTCGAACTTAATATTATTGATAATCGCATTGGTGAAGTAAGGGACTTCATTGGTGAAATGTAGCTCGCCCAATAACACAGAATTGTTTTTGCTGATTTCATCCTTTAGGGTAATCCATCCTTTGCCTTCGAAAGCGTTGTTATTATCTTTTTTAAAGGTTGAGTAGTTTTTTTGAATTAAACTATCCATTAATGTAGTTTGTGCATTACTGAAATTGGCAATAAATAGGGCTAAAATTAGTAGTTTGGTTTTCTTCATATATTTTTTTTGGAAAGATACAATATTACAATATATCGATACGATAAATTTATTACCATTATAATTTAATAATACACCTTCAAACTGGATATACCGCCGATATTGACCACCTGATTCCGGTGGAAGGTGACCATCGATTCCGGGCCAAATTGACCACCCGAACGACCCGCTAATACTGTAGATGCAACCATCTGGAATTGCTACCTTTGAGTAGAGGCATTTTACGTGGCAGATTTGACATGTACTTTTAAATTTGACTAATATGAAACACAGAGTATTTGATGATGAATTCAAGAAGATGGCAGTTGAACTGTCCAGACTTAAGAATTCGGTAAAGTAAGCAGCATTAGAACTGGACTTGGATCCCTCAAGACTTAGTAAGTGGCGCAACAATCCATCTTTCAATGGAGGCAAGGTTATGATGGACATCGCTGGTCTTAGCGATGAACAGATGGAGATCAGAAGATTGAAAAAGGCATTAAAGAATGTCGAACTGGAGCGTGATATATTAAAAAAGGCGGTAGGCATTTTTTCCAAGGGACGCTATGGCAGCCCGCATATCACAAAAGAATTGAACGCCGATGGTATCAAGATTTCACGTCCACGGATAGCCAGGCTGATGCTCAAGAATGGAATAAAGAGCATCATGAAGAAGAAATATAGGATTAATACTAATTCCAGCTACCTCTATCCAGTAAATGCAAACCTGTTATTGCAGGATTTCAGTACCACTAGAATAGGCGAAAAATAGGTAAGCGACATTACCTACATCAGAACTGGTGAGGGGTGGCTTTATTTACCAATGGTCATGGATTTAACTGATAGGAAGATTATCGGTAGGAGCATGAATGATCGTATGATTGCCAGTTTGACTGTTGTATCAGCATGGAAAATGGCCATCAAGAATAGACCTTTAGATAAGGAACTAATCTTTCATAGCGATAGGGGTAGTTATGAGTTTAGAAATTGCTTACTCACCGAATGACTCACCAATTATATATGAATTGATGCTTTACTTGGCTTTGGTCTTAAATGAAAAAACCTGCAAATCGTATGATTTGCAGGTTTTTTCGAAATCTAGTCACCTAGTTGCGGAGAGTGGGGGATTGGTCGAAACTGATTCTATATGCTCTTTAGCACGTGTTTTATATCTTTTTTGTTCTTAGGGCACCTGATTGGGGCACCATCAAAACAGCACTAAATCGCTATTCCTTGTATATTGTAATATAAGTAAATAATTGGGACATACGAATTTTCAATCAATTTGGTTATGTAGTTTATTATTATGCCGTTTAACCCAATCTTGAAAAGAAATTTGTAATATCTTTTGAAAGTAATTCTGGCTGTTCCACTGCAGCAAAGTGCCCCCCAGCAGGCATTGTTGTCCAATGTCGAATATTAAAACCTCTTTCAATATATGACCGGGGTGGAGTGGGCAATTCTTTTGGAAATTTAGCAAATCCAACTGGCACTGTTACATACTCATTCTTTTTAAATACCAGGGGTTTTTTACTGTTTTCGTTATAAATCCGCATAGAGGAATGTATGGTTTGCGTTATCCAGTATAAGGTGATATTGGCTAGCAGTTCATCTTTGGTAAAACTATTTTCAATATTTCCACTATTATCACTCCAGCCCTTGAATTTTTCAACGATCCATGCACATAATCCAACAGGAGAATCATTTAGCCCATATGCAGCTGTCAATGGTTTAGTCGCATGGATATAGGCATATGCACCTTCCCTGGCAGACCACTCCGCTCCGGCTTTTTGAAAAGCTAATACTTCCTCAGAAAGCTGTTCGTCATCCGCTATATAGGGCTTATAAGAACCAGAGATATAGTTGAGGTGCAAACCAATAATATTAGATGGATATTTTAAAGACAACCATGTGCTGATCCCCGAACCTATATCACCACCTTGTGCTCCATACCGTTGATACCCAAGTTCCATCATTAACTGATGCCAAATGTCGGCAACAAATTCGCTGTTGCAACCGGGATGAATAATTTTACCAGAAAAGCCAAATCCCGGAACAGACGGGATAACCAAGTCAAAAGAAAAATAAGGGTCTTCAGTCAATAAGGGTATAAGTTTCATCATTTCCAGAAATGATCCTGGCCATCCATGGGTAATTATCAATGGTACTGATCGCTTACCCTTTCCTTTGATATGCATAAAATGAATCTGGTGCCCATCAATATCAGCCATGAAATTGGGATAAGAATTGATTTCAGTTTCAACTTTCCGCCAATCAAATGTTTTCTGCCAGTACTTTGTCAATTCTTTCAAGTAAGAAAGATCAGTACCATAATTCCAATGGGATCCTGTTATTTGATCTGGCCATCGGGTTAGATTTAATCTTAATTTTAGATCATCCAGAACTTGTTGTGGAACATTGACTGAAAATGGTTTAATCATATTGGTAGGTGTTGACAGCTCTATAAATGAATGATTTATTTTTGTGATGAAAGGTAACGAAATACCAATTAAGGCTAAGCTACTCTTCTTAATTAATTCTCGTCTGGTTAGATGATTCATTGCCATAAATTCAATCACAAATTGATAGTTTTCAGCGGTAAAATCATGACCGTTCCCCTAAAAACTGTAGCGGTGTAAATTAGAAATTTCGGATGATTTTGCAGCTTCAAGAATCAACTGAGCTACCTCTTGAGGTTTGGAAGCTAATGAGAAATGGCTGGCTTCTAAATAAATTATTTTTTCAGGTTTCATTCTTTCTGCCATTTCTCTCTGTGTTTCTGGCAAAATCATCTGGTCGTTTGAAGACACCTGATACCAGGTTGGTTTATTCCTCCAGGCAGGATCGCCCATTATTCCACCAAAACATTTACTATGGATTGGTTTTTGTGCCAAGGACGCTACTAAGGCATCAGCTTCATCTAAATCATGACAAAAACTTTTGTGGTGTTCATCATATTTAATCCACAAAAAGCCTTTGCTATCGGGATAGATACTTGTTCTTCCAGACGGCTGCTCTATCTTTTCTGCGGATATACTTTCTAAACTCTCTCCTTTGTCGGGTGCAAATGCTGCAACGTAAACCATACCTACTACCTTGTCGTTATTTCCGGCTCCGGAAATAACTGCTCCTCCATAAGAATGACCTACCAACAAAACCTTGCCATCTTGCGCATCAATTAAATCGTTTGTCTTTTGGATATCGTCCTCTAAAGTTGTTAGGGGATTTTGGACACTCCTAACTTTATATCCTTCTTTGTGCCACAGCGGAATAATGTATCTCCAATTGGAACCATCCGACCAAGCCCCATGTACCAATATAATGGTTAAATTTTTTGTTTTCATTTTTTGATTTTTATTAATTTTTTCGATCTTCTTCTTTCATCAGACTGTTTTTATCAGAATCCCAATTTTCATTTAGCGACCTGGGAAAGCAAACTTACGACCCATAACCACCAGCGAAATCACGATAACCATTAATAGGAAACTTGTCCATGGTATTGCACCGGGACCTGTATAATCCAAAATCAACCCACCGATAAATGCTCCGGAAAAAACTCCTATGTTATAAACAGTAACAGTTATAGCACTTCCTATTTCAGGAAGCCCCTTAGTAGCATTGATAGTTGCGGTCTGCAATAGCGAGGGTAGGCCTCCGAAGGAAATGCCCCAGAATACGATACATGTATAGAAAATAAAATAAACATGACCTGCCAAAGAAATGATGAATAATGCACTCAACCCGAGAAGCAAGGATGATAATAACGTCGATCTCATATGAGTATCAATAAATCTTGCAGTAACGAGAATTCCTAGCACCGCTCCGATACCGAATAATCCTAAAGCAAGACCTGCATTATCTTTAATTCCATTAGCGACCATGATTGGCGACAGATAAGTGTAGGCTACATATATCGCAAGTGAAGCTGTAAATGTTGTGGTCATAACCAGAAACACACCTGGGATTTTGAATATCTTAACTGGTATGCTCATCTTCTTTTCATCAGCTTTAAAGCCAGGAATTTTCCATGCTATCCACACAATGAGTATAAATATCAATGCAGACAAGGCCGCAAAAGTGCCCCGCCATCCAATCATCTGACCTAAAAAAGCTCCTGTAGGCAATCCAAAGGAAAGCGCAATCGTACTACCGGCCATTACCATTGATATGGCCTTACCTGCATTCTTTTCGTTTACCAATCTCGCCGCATAACCAGCCATGAGTGGCCATAGGATACCGCCAAAACCACCTGCCAATATTCGCATAATCACGGTAAGCCAGTAGTTTTGCGAAAAAGCTGTAATGACATTTGATAAAAAAAATCCAGAAATAACAATCATCAGCAAAGGCTTACGTGAGAAGCCGCTTGTTAATGCAGTGGCGGGAAAAGCTGTTAAAACTGTACCCAGCGCATAATATGAAACCAGTCTTCCGATACTTGATTCACGAACCTGTAGATCATTCGCCATAACAAGCAGTACTCCTGCAGGTAGAAGTTCTGTTATGATAGCCGAAAAAGCAACCGTTGTGAAAGCTAGCAGCGAAAAAAAAGGAAATTTTTCTCTTGACATTTTTTTAATTATTACAATTCAAACCAATCACCAGGTTCTTTAACCATAATACTTATGCCTAAATCTGTTAAGCTGGCACTCAATCGCTCTACTGCATTTGGAGTCTCGATATAGATAGGTGGTTGATGCATGGTATCATAATGTATTGGAACCACAAAGTCAGCCTTAAGGATATTTGCGGCTGCAGCAGCCTGCTCTGGGGTCATTACAGCCTCAATTGAACTCATTGGCCTAAGCGGTGGGAAATCTACAATTGGCGCATTTATTGGCAAGAATGCAACATTGAAGCGACCAAATCTGTGAAAAATCCTCCACCACAAACCATGATACAAGGTATCTCCCGCATGAAAGATTCTAAATCCCCCGCATTCTACAACCCAGCTAAGCTGGGGATCTCCGAATCCATCAACAGCAGGCACCGAAAAAATCCGAAATGGCCCGGCTTTTCTTTCTTCCCACTCCCTAACTATTTCAGTCCTGAGCTTGTACCTTTTAAATTCGATCTCCGCATGGTTTGTAAGTGCCATATCAGCGTCGTTGCCCATGGCCGCAATCGGCCTAAAAACTGGCGCATCTTTACTAAGCGCCACATCCAATGCCCCAGGGTCTGCGTGGTCACTGTGCAAATGCGTTAATAACGCGACTGAGGCTGCGCCCGTTTTAGAAGATTCTGGAAACCGCTCATCACGATTAAGTATCACCGCCAACGACGAAATATCCTGAACATAATCTATCAAAAGCGTTTCTCCTTCGCACTCAATTTCCACCCCGGCCCAACCCAGCCTCCGTATGCTAACTTTTTCTTTATTACCCATAATTTTTTCTCTTTTTTATCGTCCAGGCGAATGTCAAGATAAAAAAGAGACCATTGATAGGCAGATATTCCTTAACAGTTAGCAATTCTTCCTGCGCTGGATAAATGAAGATACTATAGGAATTTAAGAGGGGCTACTTGTGTTGTGATGCAAATTTATCACGATATTGAACGGGAGATATACCTTCCCTCTGGCGAAAAAACCGACTAAATGTCTGAATATCAATATAGCCCAATTGATGGGCAATTTCTTTGATCGAGCAGTTACTGTAATGAATCTGCCTTCTGGCATGAATCATAATCCTGTCATGAATAATTTCACGTGGAGTACGGCTTAAGACAGTAGAAAATAGATTAGCCAATGTCTTTGGTGACTTGTTTAATTTTGACGCATAAAAAGCAACGTCATGATGTTTGAGGAAGTAGGAATCGACCAGATAATTAAATTCCCTAATGATATCTAGTTGTTTTTTCTCCAGGTTTTGTAAAAAGGTCGATTTACTTAAAATCCTGACAGAAAGAATTAGCATTCTCTTAAGCATAGTTTCTAACATTTCTTTCTTCAGAAGATTTCCCTTAAGCATTTCTTTAGAGAAAATTTCCCATGAGATCTCAAAATCCTCGGCTTCACTTGCATTTAAAACCAACCTTGGGACGTGTGTTGCGCTATAAAACAACAAGCCTTTGCTTCCCACCTGACTATCTTGATCAATCATGCAAAAAAAAGATTTATTGAACCGAATCATGCGGGCACTACAGAGTTTTACATCATCGATTTTGTGAAATTCGGTTAAAAAGATAATCTCATTTCTTGAAAGTTGATATGGAACCTTGTCTATTGTTATTGCTAAACTGTTTGCTGTATTCCAGATAAAAGTCTTGTCCATTTTCTGAGCATGAAAAACAATATCCTGATTTTCACTATCAAGTTCAGTAAGGCTGAGAAACTCCTTCGAGTCGTTTTCGAAAACCATGGTTACAAATATAACTCCGTTTTTGAAACTGTCAAGTATCCTATTTTGTGCGTTCAGTTAATACCGCTTTCAACCATTGCTTCATTATTTCCCTTCCACCTTTTACAGATTTAACCATATCTTCTGGATTGATATCATGATTGTGCCTGCTGGCATCGCTAAATAAATTAAGATGCTGGCTTTCCAATTCTTCATTTACTTGATAATTTAGATTCCTATACATTAGGATGTTGATGAAGCTTACCTAATCAGTGCTTTCAACGGGAAATCCTCCACTGGGGATTAGCTCGCTGCGCTGACCCCTGAGGGGGGAGGCTTCAAACAAAAAAGCGTTCGCTGCGCTCTTGGCATTTTTTGTTTGGCGGAGAGTGGGGGATTGACCAGAATCGACTTTAAACAATCTTTAGCCCGTATTTTATATCTTTTTTGTTCTTAGGGCACCTAATTGGGGCACCTCCAAAACAACACATAATCGCTATTCCTTGTATGCTTACAATTTACGCAAATAATTGGAAGTAAGCAATTAAAGTGCATTTGATGTGTTTTGTCTATAGCACTGTTTTACTTGAAGTATGGTAATCTTTAGGTTGTTAGTTAGAGCCCATTATGGCCAACGGTTTTTTCTATTTTCAGGGAGTAGATTTTATTTAATGATTTTAGTAATTGCCAAATTTTTACAATATATTTTCATTCTATTAACGTGAATTAATGAAATATTGGAACTTAATATTTTTTGCAATGGCAGTAATGCTCCTTATAAGTTGGACTATATATAGTGAAATAAAATATCACTACCTAATTCCTTACGATGGGGTTATTATCGAGAAAAAACAGATTCCACCTAAAAATATGCCTGATTTAGTTGTTAAAGGTACGAAAGAAATTTTTCCAACTTGGAAATGGGAAGGTATTGATTTTGACTCTGTCAAGCTTGGCGACTCAATTTCTAAGAAAAAATATGAATTAAATGCTTATTATTTTAGGAAATTAAATGATGGAAGGTATATCAAGATAAAACTCAAGTATTGGACACAATGATACCTTTTGAATAGTGTTTGTGTGTAAACGACGATTTGATGGTTTTATCCAAAAGCAGATCGCAATTGCTCTGACAATTACTTACCCAGATTGCCAATTAAACCTAAATCGGATAGGAAATGGTTCGAGAAATGCCCAGTCGGGTCCACAAGCCTTCCAGACATATGGGAGGTTTATTGTCTTTTTTGGAACTAGATGCTGATTAAATTGGAACTTGGGGATCTGGACAACTGCCACTATTTCAATTGTAACAATAACCAGTTCGTCTAAACAAAAAACCCTGCTAATCTTTCGATTTGCAGGGTTTTGTATGGTTTAGATTCTTCTGTCGGATTATCCTCCAATGAGGATTAGCTCGTTACTCTCGTTGATCCCTGTGGGGGAGGCTTCAAACAAAAAAGCGTTCGCTGCGCTCCTGGCAATTTTTTGTTTTTAATCAAGCCTTGCGCTGAAGAAGCACAGAACTTGCTTTAAAACAAAAAATGCCGCCCGTACCGGGCAGCATTTTTGTTTGGCGGAGAGTGGGGGATTCGAACCCGCGGACCCTTTGACAAGTCAACAGTTTTCAAGACTGCCGCAATCGACCACTCTGCCAACTCTCCGCGACAAAAGTACAAATAATGTTCATTTCTGCAATGGTCACCTCTGAACAATCATTTAACGCCCTCATTATGAATTAAAAAAAATACTGTTTAGGTTTAAATGGAGTGGATTTCTAACAAGGTAGTCTTTAAACATTAGCTATTGATACTGTCCAATTCCGTGATTGCAAGCAATAGATTGCTGTTTTTTATAAGATATAGTAGTTCCTAATGCTGTTCATTTAATGGCCATTGACTGGTGATATTCTTTTATTAGTCAATGTTTTTTTGATGCAATGGAGATTGTTAAGGCCAGCTAAATTGATTGAAACAGCTTTATTGATTTATAAAATAGTATTGAAACTGTACATCGATTGATCAAAATGAATAAAATGTTGGGCACTAATTAAATAGTTTATTCAGTTTATTCAATTAATTTATTAAACTTTTTATTATACTATTTATTAATAGCTTTAAACTACTATTAATTCTAAAGCGTTGTTTGTGATTATTAATCTCTATATCATACCCTTTTTTTAAACGAATTCTATGAAATTAGAAAGGTTCCATCCCCCTGGCAATATGACCGATTTTAACAACATCCCGAATCAACTTCAGCAATGGAGTGACGCCATTTCTGGCTGGATAGACGGGGCAATTCAAATTGAACAGGGGCGATTGCCAGCAGGTACGCCAGTGCAATTCTTTAATGCGACTAAAACTGACCCGTCTGGCCAGAGTTTTATTCAGGATATTATCTGGAATGCTTTTCCCAGGACACTGGTACTCGCTTACGGAAAAGAAATGGCTTACCCTAAGTCGGAACAGTTGTTTTCACTGGGTGACAAAAGACCTGGTTTGCCGACCGCGCCACCTTTTTTTCCATGTCCCGTCGGAAGTGAAATGTGGAAACTATGGAAGGATCTTTTATACCGCCCTCTGGATGAGTATTGTGAGTTTAGAGTGGAGCGGGATCCGAATACCCAAAAAATATTAAGGATAATCTTCACGTCAGAACCACCGGAATATTGGCAGGCACTGCATGGAGATGAATTGCAGGACGCCAATGGTAATTTTGCCTATAAATTTACAGGAGATAAAAATCTGATGCTTGATCTGTATCATGAGTATGTTTCTAAAGAGGTGAAACTGGAGGATCTGGCCTGTAAACAGGATTATGACTATATGGGCACGGATAAAGATGGTAAACCCGTTAAAATACAAGTGTTTCGCAAGGGGGACTATAATCCATATAATATGTGGAACTCGACGAAAGGGATCATGCATCTTTCTCATCCAAATAATTTTATACAGGCCGAAATTCAGTTAGGCGCTGATGCTACTATATTACGGCAAAAGAATGGTAAACCTGTAGTACAGGCAGATGCGCTGGTTTGCTGCTCTGGTTATGGCGGTACATCCCGTTCAAGTGATCCAACCATTGGAGCAAGTGTGAATGATCTTGCACGTCTGGGTGCTTACGTGACGATACTAGATCCCATTGGTTTATATATGCATGATTTGAACACTGAAGGTTTTACTAAGCCCAACGGTGAAAGTATTGACCCTAGAGAATACTTCAAAGTAGTGCGCGGCGATGAAGCTGGCGGGATGATTGAACGGGCTGTATTTGAAGTGCCAGCTAAAGAAGGTTTTACAGTGAGTGATCTGAAAATTGGTGGTGTTCCTATCAACTGGGGTGGACAAGTAGCTGAACATATTAATATCAAGATCACAGGAAATGCGGTGGGACCTGGGACATTCAAGAACCCAATGCTACCCTGCGCCACTTTCTGTTGCATTGATGTCAAGGTCTCGAATGCGCTTACCAGAGTTTCTGATATCGGAGATCCAATTCATACGGGATATCAGGAAACTTTTAAAAATGACCAGGGAACTTTCGGTCAGACACTAGTTAGTGATCTTAAAGATGGGCTTAGTTCAGCGGTACAAGAGGCTAAACCTTACCGCGAAATGTCGGGCATACCAGCACACAAAAAGAGATAGATAAATTTAATCATGTAAATATCAAAAAATGGATACTACCTCACCTGTACCTGAAAATAACATCGAATTAAAAAATTATACAGCACTAAGCCGAGAAACAGGGCCAGTCAATATAGATGCGCCTTTAGAACCTGTCCTTGATATATCAGATATACAAGGTAATGCGCTGCCAGGATTTAACAAACCTCATCAGTATGTACTTTGTTTTAAAATGCATGATACGCTATCAGGTAAGAAATTTTTAAAAGAGATTCTTCCTCATATCTCTACACTAGAGGAAGTTCTGGCTTTTCGCAGATTATACCGGGCACGTAAAAAACGTCTTGGTTATAAGCCCAAGGACGAACTCGGTGCCACCTGGCTGAATATTTCATTTTCTTATGAATGCACAAAAAGGTTGACTCCGAGTGCAGCTGCTTTTAAAAGTGAAGCGTTTAAAGTAGGGTTGGCCGAGCGTTCTTCGTCGCTTGGTGATCCAACTTCACCTGATAATGAAGGCAGCCCGCACAATTGGATACTTGGTGGAAAAGATAATGTACCGGATGTATTTATCATCATCGGTGGCGATCGGCAGGAACAACTACAGGAAAAAGTAGTTTTTGTTAAAGAAATTGCAACAGCTTTTAAATTGGAATGTATTTATGATGAGGAAATGAATACCATCGAAAGTGACGGTGTTACTGGCCTGGAGCATTTTGGTTTTAAAGATGGTATATCTCAACCAGGCGTAAGAGGCCGGTTATCTGATATGCCCGGGGATTATTTGCAGGAAAGATATATTGCGGAAAATGTACTTCCCGATTCACTTTTATATGGGTACCCTGGCCAGTTTCTTTCCTGGCCAGGCGAGTTTATATTTGGCTATCCCGGACAAACTCTTGATCCTCTCATTCCGGGTTCGATTAGTACGGAGGGGCCTATATGGACGAAGAATGGATCATTTATGGTTTTCAGAAGATACAAGCAGGATGTTAAAATGTTCTGGAAATATATGCTGGATACTTCTGATGAACTTTCAAAGCAGGGCAAGTTTACCGATATGTCACCCCAAAAGCTGGCGGCCATGTTAATTGGCAGATGGCCTGGTGGTGCCCCATATGCACGTGTACAGGATAAGGATGATAAGGCATTAGGTGCTGATAAGATGGCCAATAATTATTTCAGATATGCGTCAGATTCATGTCCGGTAAATATGGTGAATGGTTACCAGGATAACTATCCTCAATCCAAAGCTGATCCTATTGGTCTGACCTGCCCAATGAGTGGTCACATCCGGAAAGTCAATACGCGAGATACATCTAATGATGCGGGGGGAACTCTAGCTAGTTTTCAACAGCGCTTGCTGAGGCGCGGACTTCCTTACGGACCGCCACTCTTCAATCCACTAGACCCTAATACTCCTGATCCGGCCAAAGGCAACAGAGGACTTATATTTCTGAGTTATCAGGTGTCTATAGAAAATCAATTCGAGTTTTTACGGAACAGGTGGATGAGTAACCGCTTCAGTCCTAGAAATCCAGGTGGAGATGATATTGCGATCGGACTGAATGGTAATTATGACCAGGATAGGGTACGTGCAGGTATGGTATTTGACGAAGAGGCACAGCCTGTTAATTTGTCAACTAGTGACCAGTGGATAACGCCAACAGGTGGTGGTTATTTTTTTAGCCCTTCTTTAAGTGCAATCACCCATGTATTGTCCGAATCGAATAATGTCTAGTAATGAATGTTTTTTGCTAATTAACTTTCTTACATCACCTAAATAAAAACCTTATGCACGGTAATTATGCCCGTTATCTCGATCCTGTTTTTAAAGCTGTTGAGTTTGTGGAAAGTAAATCTAACTTGTGTTTTCTAAATCATGCCTTTGTTTGGCTATAGGGGATTCCAACCTGGTTTATTCTTCAGGTGTTTAGTGTTCAGGAGTTTACATTAAATATATTTCTGTAAAATATTGACAATTTGAAAAACATTAATTAGATTAGTTAATACATACGATAGATAGTCAACCTCAACCAACCAAATGAATCAATAATGAAATATGTAATTACCAAAATCATATCTATTAATTAATTTATTACCAAATAACTAAAACAAAACCTATGAAAAAGTTAGTCTTCCTATCACTAGTGCTTGTTGCAGGCACTTTTACTGCCGTTGTCGTTAAGGCAAATCAACCAAAAATTGCTGTTTACTGTCACTGTGAGCCAGATGTTAAATGTAACTCAACCGGAGCATGGGGTATTAAAACACAAATCTGCCCTTAATAATCAACACAAAATTTATTTCTTTACATCTTAAAAACTAGGGGCTGCTCAGGCAGCCTTCTTTTATGAAAAAAAATCTACTTATACTCGCTGCACTCTCTTGCAGTGCACTTATCGTTATGTATATATTGGTCAAAGGTGCAGAGCCTGACAGGATTGTTACAAATTTCAAAAGGGATTATCACAAGTACCAGTTAATACCAGTTGATACTGCTTTGTTTCCAGGAAGGGTAAGCATTATGAAAGCCGCCCGGGGCAATGTCTATGGGTATGTGTATAATAAGAATAGTATCTTTCGATACAACACTTTATCGCATAAACTCGATACGCTGATCAGTAAAAAGGATCTGCCAATAAGTATGGTTACGAGACTGGAAATAGATACTGCTACCAGAACTTTTTATATTTTTGATGATTCGGGCAGTAA
Organism: Pedobacter sp. PAMC26386; assembly: GCA_014302835.1. Classification (GTDB taxonomy): domain Bacteria; phylum Bacteroidota; class Bacteroidia; order Sphingobacteriales; family Sphingobacteriaceae; genus Pedobacter. Next base: position 1,802,527 of record CP060294.1, on the reverse strand, counting down.
AATCATTACTTACCAGCCTGATGAAAAAAAAGTTACTCCTGTTCACAACTCTTTTCTCGTATCTGAATATGATACGACGAAAAAAATCATGCAGTTGAAACTCAAAAGCTTTCTGTTAAAAAAAACGGATACGTTACTTTATCAATTTCCTTTCTTTAAAGACGGTGGACTCTCTGCGGATGGCTTTTTTATCAGAAATGTAGCTTCGCGCTATCATTTCTATATTCCGTTCTATAATTCCGGGATTATTAGGTATGATGAATTATTGAATAAAATTTCTTTTCTCAATACCATCGATCAAACAAAAGCTTCCAATATCGCTGTAACCGCAGGAAATATATATACCCGTTCCAGCAAATCCATTGTTATTAATTCAACTGCTACAGCAGATCCTAAACATCTCTATGTACTATCTTATGTATTATCTGAAGATGCGATAACAAGTGGATATCGCGGCCCTGTTGTGGATGTTTACAGTACTGTATCTGGTGGTTATGAAGGCAGTTTTAAATTACCTGGTTACCAGAATAAACCAGTATTGCAATTGGCCATGTATTCAGATACACTGGTTGCTGCTTATGAAAATAATATACTCATCTTCAAGCTTACTTCTTTATGAAAATTAATTACATACAAATAGCCATAGTCGTGCTTTTATGCACACTTTTTATGTATGCAGGTATTTTCAAAGCAATGGACTACCCACTTTTTCTTTCCGACCTCAGTAAATCACCTCTACTGGTTAGATATGATAAAGGTATGTTAGCCCCTGTTGTATTGGGCACAGAATTCCTGATCGTTTTATTCCTTAGTTTCTCTGTAACCAGAAGAACAGGACTTTTCTTGTCATTTTTTGTAATGCTTCTTTTTACATTTTATTTAAGTACGCTCTACTTTTTTTATACAAATATACCTTGCTCATGCGGAGGTATTCTTGGTAAAATGTCTTACCCTGTACATATTACATTCAATGCAGTATTTACTTTGATGGCCGCCGCAGGAGTGTTGCTGAATACTTATCAGGATAGAGGCAAAGCTGTACCATTCAATTGATGGTACAGCTTTTTCTTTAAATAGCAGTTTACCTTAGGCTAAAACCATTCCACCGTCCATGATAATCTCAGTTCCGGTAATGAATTTCGCAGCATCTCCGGATAAATAAGCAACCATACCTGCTACATCTTCTGCAGTCCCCACCAGTTTTAGTGGAATCCTGTCTACCAGCCCTGCTTTAATTGTTTTGATCGTGGCCACATCTAATCCTGCTTTATTCATGATTTCGGTTTGAGTAGGGCCTGGACTTACTGCATTTACCCGAATATTTCTAGGAGCAAGTTCTATTGCTGCTGTCTTCATGACAGAATTCAGTGCTGCCTTACTCGACGAATAAACAGAAGAGCCGACAAAAGTTTTTGTAGCTACAATAGAAGAAAGCAGAATAACAGAGGCCCCATCATTAAGCAAAGGGATGAAGCGATTTAAAGTGAAATAAGCTCCTTTAAAATTGATATTTATAATTTCATCAAAGTGGGCCTCTGTTGCTTGTTCAATCGTAGACTGTTTAACAACTCCTGCATTGATAAACAGGATGTCAATTTTTCCATAAGTATCTTTTACTTTGTTGGTAAGATTTTCAATAGCCTCAATGTTTGACTGGTCTGCAACGATTGCAGTTACTCCAAGTTCTGTCGCTGCCTGGGTAATTGCTTCTTTTCTACGGCCAGTGATGATTACTTTTGCACCTTGTTCTTTTAATTCTTTTGCTGTTGCATAACCAATTCCACTATTGCTCCCGGTTATCACTGCTATTTTGTTTTTTAGATTATTCATTGTTTTTATTTTTATACTGGTTACAAAGTTATATCGCAAATGATATAACTTTGTAACCAGTATAACGGTGTATACCAGACTAATTTTTCAGCAAGATGGAAAGGAATCAACAAGTAGAAGTTCAGGCACTCCAGGATACTATTTATGTACTCGGCGGAAAATGGAAACTCCCTATTATCAATTCAATCTGCAATGGCAATAAACGATTCAGAGAAATTGAAAGAAGTATTCCTGGGATTACGACCAGGATGTTATCCAGAGAACTAAAAAATATGGAACTGAATAATTTAATAAAAAGGACAGCCGACCGGGATGCAGATGTACAGGTAATTTATGAATCTACTAACTACTGTAAGTCATTCGGCCCGATTATCTTAGAGATGATCCGATGGGGGATAGAACACCGGAAAATTATAGCTGGCAAGAAATCTGATAGAACAAATCTATAAGCCAATGCATGATAAACTAAAGGAACATATAGAAAAGATAGTGCCGCTGAGTGATGATGAGTTTGCGTTTATATGTACTCATTTTACCACTAAAAAATTTAAGAAACATCAATTTCTTATTCAGGAAGGTGAAGCTGTAAAGTATTCTTACTTTGTAGTTTCCGGTCTTTTAAAGCTTGTGCATACCGATGGTACTGGAAAACAGCACATCGTTTCTTTTGCTATGGAAGATTGGTGGGAAAGTGATTACTACGCTTATTATACTCAGACTAAAGCGACAATGTCGCTAGAATGTATTGAAGATACAGAAGTCTTATGCATTTCGTTCGAAGACTACAAAAAGCTATGTGACGGTCTCCAGAAGATAGAACGTTTCTTCCTTGAAAAATCGAATTTTGGCTTTATTGGATCGCAGCGACGTATTATATCCTGGCTAACTTCTAATGCGAAAGATCGTTATGAACAGCTACTTAAACAATATCCTTCACTTATTCAACGCGTGCCCAAAAGCCTCCTCGCTGCTTATCTGGGTGTTTCCCGCGAAACGCTAAGTAGGTTATCTCCTTAGTGTGATATAGCTCACTTTGTAATAGTGAGGTATGTCAAGACTTAATTTCAAGTGTTATCCTCAACTTTGGTTTTGAATTTTAAACATTGTCTGCATAGGCACAAACTCAAAGTCCCGATAAAATGGAAACAAGAATTATTAATCCCTGGAAATGGCAGGATGAACGCAATTATGTGCAAGCCGTTGAAGTGAAGAATGTAAAAAGTACGCTTTATTGTTCAGGTCAGACAGCAATAAGTGCTGATGGAATATCGAGTAACGAAGATATGAAGACTCAATTAACTCTGGCGCTGCAGAATCTGGAACAAGTAATTAGAGAGGCTGGATACGAATGCAAGGGTATTGTACGGTTAAATATCTATACAACTGCAACAGCAGAGCTCTGGGCTTGTTTTGATGTTTTTCAAGACTGGGTAACTAAGCATGGAATTAAGCAAGCGCTTACTTTGCTGGAAGTGAAAAGCCTTTTTGAAACACTAAAAGTTGAACTTGAGGCTACTGTGGTGAAGTAAACAGTAGGGTTATGAAGTCTTATTATCTTTTATAAGATAATAAGACTTCGTTGTTACGCCTGATTTAACTCTGAGTCATCTATGCTAGATATTGAGCTTCTTATTTGCGTTTAAGCCATTTTAGTGCAGCAATTACTTTTTGATCGTTCTTTAAATTATCAAAATCATCGGCGCCAGTTATTTCTTCGTCTGGTTTTACATTATCCAAATAAATTTGACCATTACGGTCTGCTTCCACAGATGTGGCCAGGAAAAAACCAATTTTGCTATTAAATTGGAACGAATCATTAGCAGTAGTATAGCCGCCAGTGTTTTCACCTATAAACCAAGTGTTTTTACGTCCTTTAAAAGATATAGCCAATGCTTCGCCCGAACTGCAGGTATAAGGTCCTATCAGTACTACTACTTTCAGGTCATGAAGGTTTTTGCCCCGGCTCTGTACATTACACACGGTATCAGTATCATCGTAGACTATACTATTGGTGATATTTTTCTTTATTCCCCATTCTTCCTGTTTTTGTGATGCCGGGAATATAAATGCACCGAGTTTGCCTGGTTCAAATAAAGCTGATAGTCCACCAATCATTGGCCACATAGCACCTCCGGGATTGAGCCGTAAATCAATGATGATTCCTTTTAATCCGCGCGGATTAAATAATGCTAAAGAATCCCTTATTTGCTTTGCTATTTTGCCTATATCGCCATTGTGTGTGGGATTGTTATCCGGTACCAGGAGGTAGGCGTAACCTTTTTCCAGTCGTTTAGGCGTTAGCTTATAACCCTCTCTTATTTTTTTAACCAAAGCTGGATGTGCCATTTTATCCAGGGGCTTATTGCCATCTTTCCAACCATAAGTCTTTTTTTTATAGGTAATAAATCCATGGTGGTCTCCCAATAATTTGTAAAGTAATTGTACAGCAGGCAAGGCATCCTTAATGCTTGTGGCGTTAGCTGCGGTAGCACGTACACTGTCTTCTACCGTTTTCCAATTCACTTTATCACGGTAAAGTGATCTGCTTTTGGTAAAGTTCAGAATGGTGTCTAGTAGCAGATGTGCGCTGTCGGTTTTCAGTGCTGCTTGTTGAGCTTTCACTTTAGTGGGGCCAAAAGCGATTGCAAATAGGGCAATCATAAATAATTTTGCTATTGTTTTCATCTTCGTTTGAGTATGGTACAAAAATGCTCGAGGTAAGTCACACTTTATATTTTATGATCTCAACCCCCGTAAATATTATCCCAATCGGTAAATTAACCTTCTTTAAATCAATTTTTTCTTTAAAGCCATATAGCGAGTTCTCCCAACAGGAAGTTCTTTCCCATTCATTAATTTAACGCCAGGACTCCCGCCGTTTTTGAAAATTAACTTGTCAATCTCTGGAAAGGCAACCAGATAGGACTTATGTATTCTTTCAAATGAGTTCCCCAAAAGCTGTGAGAGCTTTTCCAAAGTCTTATCATGGAGTAATGTTTCACCATTCCTGAGATGGATCTCGGAATAAATATCCGAACCCCTGAAATAAAGGACATCCTCAATCTTTAGCAACTTTACTTGCCCTTTCTGCTTAACTGACAAATATCTCAGCTCTCTCTTTTCAGGATATAACTGACCTTTAACTCGGTTAATAGCGAGTTCTAGTCTCGGCAGGTCAAAAGGTTTCGGAACAAAATCGACCACACCATATTCAAAGGCCTCGATAGCTTTTTCTTTCTGTGCGGAAATAATAACAGTATGAAAAGATTCCGCACTTAAATGCTGAAGTATTCCAAAACCATCCTGGCCGTTCAGGTTGAGGTCCAGTAAAAGCAGATCTATTTCATTTCCTGCCAAATGCTGCCTGGAGGTATCTATATCCTTCAATGTGGATTAGCCCGTTACTCTCGCTGATCCCTTAGGGGGGAGGCCTCAACAAAATGCTTTCGCTGCGCTCATACGCATTTTTTGTTTCCATCCAGTCTTGAGCTAAAAAGCTCAGAACTGGATGGAAACAAAAAATGCTATTTATCTTACGATAAACAGCATTTCTGTTGGCGGAGAGTGGGGGATTCGAACCCGCGGACCCTTTGACAAGTCAACAGTTTTCAAGACTGCCGCAATCGACCACTCTGCCAACTCTCCGCGACAAAAGTACAAATAATGTTGATTTCTGCAAACAATGCCCTCGCATAATTGTTTAACAACCTCATTATGAATTATAAAAAATGCAATTAAACCCTCAAAAACCTACTTTTTGATGAATTTAAAGGCTCCTGAGTTCATGCAATACCTCAATCCGCCTTTATCCTTTGGCCCGTCATCGAACACATGCCCCAGGTGAAGCCCTGTTTTTGCCTCGACAATTTCATCTCTGGACATCCCAAGCGAATTATCACTCACTATTTCTACTGCATTACTATTTATAGGTTTAGTGAAACTTGGCCAGCCTGTTCCTGAATCGTATTTGTCATCTGAACTAAATAATGGTTCGCCGGTAGCCGCACTCACATATATCCCTTTTTCATGGTTATTGTAATATGCGTTATGGTAGGGTCTTTCTGTCCCTCGCTCTACCATGATCTGATAAGCAGTTGGACTAAGTAACTTTTTCCACTCTGTATCTGTTTTTGTAATAGGGTATTTCTTCTGTTTTCCTGCCTGCTGTCCGCATGCGCTTAAGAACATCAGGAGGATGATTGTCATACTTGCTATGTGTTTCATAATTCTGTATTTGATAGGATTATAAACGAGGATAGGAGATACCCGGATTTACAATTGCCTATTATGATGATATCTTTACAATTGTATCTTTATCTTATTGTTTGAATTTTGCAATTAACGGTTTGAATAGCGCAATTGTCATAATACCTGATCAAGCTATATTTGTTCATTATTTTGCTTAAATTCATATTATGGATAAGACACAAACATTAGAACACTTTTATCAGCAAAAGTTTAATAGTGTTCCACAGACCTTACAGAATGGTGTAGGGCATTTTAATGTTTTCCGTATTGAGGATTGCCATGGGCCATCTGCTACACCTGTTACCTACAGCCGCAGAGACTTTTATAAGGTCAGCCTTGTGCGTGGAGAGTATTTATATCACTACGCGGATAAAAGCATTGTTATCAAAGGTACTACGTTAATATTTTTTAATCCGAACGTTCCTTATACTGTTCAGGCGCTTTCTGATGACACTACGGGCTATTTCTGCATATTTACTGAATCTTTCTTTACTGAAAAAATCCGTGGAAGCCTGAACGAACTGCCGATGTTTAGTATAGGAGGGAAGCCTGCTTACTTTCTTAATGATACCCAGGAACAATTCGTTGCTACGATATATGAGAAAATGCTGGAAGAAATCAATTCTGATTATGTATTCAAATATGATCTGCTGCGTAATTATGTAACTGAATTAACCCATTATGCGCTGAAATCAGAACCTTCAGAGAATCTTTATCAGCACCCAAATGCACAATCCAGAATAACTGCTGTATTCACGGAGCTATTAGAGCGTCAGTTTCCTATTGAAACACCTTCTCAGAGATTCTCACTTCGTTCTGCTAAAGACTTCGCTGAGAAGCTTGCAGTACATGTCAATCATTTAAACAGGTCTATCAAGGTAACAACTGGTAAAACAACTACAGACCTGATTTCTGAGCGTGTATTAACGGAAGCTAAGTCTTTATTAAAACATACGGACTGGAATATTTCTGAAATTGGTTACTGTCTTGGTTTTGAAGAAGCCGCGCATTTCAATAACTTCTTTAAGAAGCAAACTGCCTATACACCGGGGTACTTTAGAAATGTTTGATTTTAGCAGCTATTTAACTGTTTGCCCATAGAGCTCTGCTTTGTTTCCAAACAAAAAAAGCCTGAACAAATCAAATGTTCAGGCTTTTTCAATTAGATGAAAATGGCTTAATCCATTGCTGGTACACCCATGTCTGCCCATTCTTCTTTAGCAGGGCCATATACTCCTGGTACTGGCAAACCTACCATGCGCATCACTACTGTCATTTGAGCACGGTGATGAGTCTGATGAGCCACAAATACGGATAGTACTTGTCCTTTAGTCCAATCCTGACCATACATGTTTACTGTATCGCTTAAAATTGAGTCTGTCCATTTAGACTTCACTCTTTTAAGAAGAACAGTATTATACTCTTGGTAGATCTTAATTATTTCTTCAAAGCTTTCTGGTATTGGCAGTCCATCAAGCAAATTTTCTGTCATCAAACCAGCGTGTAATCCCATTTCAGGTATAGTCTGGGTAATGTGCCAGGCTAATCTATCAAGAGCTCTTACATTTTCGTGGATTTTGATGGATTTAGTTTCATCCGTAATGTTGCGGAATATTTGAAGTGTACTATTCTCTTCGTTCTTCCAGTCATTTTCGAAATCTTCAATACTACGATACATAGGGGTAAGGATTAAAATTAATGTTTTTCAAATTGTTTATTGGGGGTAAATCCCAGTAAATAAGGTTAGAGTTTAGGTGTGAACAAGGTAGGGAAATTTGTATTTTATCGTACACAAAAGAGGAATATTTTAAAAATGTTCAAATTATTTTATGAATTTATTTGTATCAAGTCTAAATAATGTGAATATTTGCATTATAATCCTTAATGTTAATGCAAAACGTAGCCGTAGCACCATCAGTTGATTTATTAGAAGTATTCCAAACCAGGAACGGATCTGTGTTTCAGTCGGATTCTAAAAAATGCTGGTATGTTGACTTTGCAGGACATAATAATCGTTTTGATTATCGTTCGATCATGAAACTCAGAAAGGCCATTTACGGTATCGATATCGAGGCTTTATTACTAAATTCTGATAAAGCACCTGATCTTGAAATCGTTTTTATCTGTGCTTGTGATCATTGCTACGTTTTAACCTTATTAGAGATTATCGCATTCAAAGAACTGATCGAAGGAACCTTTGTAATGCTTGAACTGAATCGTATTTTACACGATAGGGTTTACAGCCTGGCAGTCTAATCTTTCTTTAGACTTAGAATCTTTCCATATTTCTTTTAAATGCATGTAAATTGATTTATAGCACTACTTTTGTTATACGAAAGAGGTAATTATTAAAATCAATCATATGAAAGATATCATCCGTGTTAAGTGTTTGCTTTCTACAGAAGTAGAGAAACTCTTAAATCAACAGATAAAAAAAGAAGCTCAGGCTTCATCAGCATATTTAGCAATGGCATCATGGTGTAACCAGCATGGTTATGATTTCTCATCTGACTATTTCTTTAAACAATCAGACGAAGAAAGACAACACCAGCTTAAACTTTATAAATATGTTTTAGATATGGGCGGTACTGCTATCTCTCCTGAAATTTCTAACATCAAAATTGAATACAACTCTTTCAGAGAAGTTTTCGAAGAAGCTTTAGATCAGGAAATTAGTGTAACTCAGTCTCTTAAGAATATCGCAGCTAACTGCCATAAAGAGCAGGATTACATTACTGTTGAATTCTTAAACTGGTTCTTCAAAGAACAACGTGAAGAAGAATACAAAGCTAGACGTGCCCTTGAATTGTTCGACGTTATCGGCGAAGAAGGTACTGGAAGATGGCAAATCGACAAACATGTTGGCGGTATCGTTTACGACAGCGAAGCATAGTTTGTAAGAAACATAGATATAGAACCGGTTATCATCACGATAACCGGTTTTTTTGTGCCTGGTATTTGGCTGTTTAGAAATTATAAAAAGCTCTTTCTGATACAGAAGTTGTAAGATTGTTTAATTTGATACCTGAAAATTTAAGAAAGAATTCATGGGGTAAAGAGGTTGATTTCTGGGCATCCTGGTGTACTCCTTGCAGAGCTGATAATCTTAATTTAGTAAAAGCCTATAATGCCTTTCATAAAAATAATTTTGAAATATTAAGTGTTTCCTTAGATAGTAAAAAGGAAGCTTGGATAAAGGCTATTAGAACTGACAAATTAAATTGGGATCATCTATCTGACTTAAAGGGATAGGATAATGCTATTTCAAGTAATTACAGAATTGGATCTATTCCAAGTAATTTTTCAATAGATCCCGAAGGAAAAATAATCGCCAAAAATTTAACTGGAGAGGAATTACTGAATAAATTAGAAAGCCTTTTTAATCCGAAATAAGTTCTTAACAAGCACCGCATACTATGTTTTTAAATAGGTAATAATCTATTAGTTGCATTAATTTTTCGATCTTTTGAAAACCAATACCACATCATCTGTCGTAAATGTGGTTAAATATCAAAACCAAAATGAAAAAAACATTTATATCGGCATTTGCTTTAGTAGCTATCGCATTTGCTTCACAAACACAAGTTCAGGCACAATCAAAAATGACGATGTCTGGCGATACCAAAATGGTGGGTGGTGCAGCAATGTATCCTACAAAAGACATTATTGATAATGCGGTAAATTCTAAAGACCATACTACATTGGTTGCTGCTGTTAAAGCTGCTGGCTTAGTGGAAACTTTAAAAGGAGCAGGCCCGTTTACGGTATTTGCACCTACTAATGAGGCTTTTGATAAATTGCCTAAAGGTACTGTTGCAACTTTAGTTAAACCTGAAAACAAAGCAACCCTGACTAAAATTCTTACTTACCATGTTGTTGCTGGTAAAATGGATAGTAAAGCCATTGTCGCTGCTATCAAAAAAGGAAAAGGTAAAGCTGAGTTAACTACTGTTGAAGGTGGAAAGCTATGGGCATGGATGGAAGGTAAAAAGTTAGTACTGAAAGATGAAAAAGGTGGAATGAGTACAGTAACTATTGCTGATGTTTATCAGAAAAATGGGGTGATTCATGTTGTGAATACTGTATTAATGCCAAAATAGATTATAGTATATTTATATCAGAAAAGCCTCTTAATTTTTTTAGAGGCTTTTCTCGTATTTAAGTATTTTTATAAATTGTATGCATTTATAATGGGATGATTTAAGTTATTTATCAGGAGAGACCGGACGCGAAAAATGCATGCTGGAAATAATATATCTATTGTTCAAATACAACCTATGTGCATCATTCCTGGTTGGTCCGCTATCCAGCTCAACTTTATTCATACCAGTTGCTTCTGCTTCTTTGTGGATATAATCAAGTAAAGCAGCAGCATAACCTTTACCCCGATATTGAGGTAGTGTAAACAAGTCATCAATGTATATCGTTTTTCCCGTAAATAGCTTATGTACATAGCGGTATCCGGCAAATCCAGCAATCACTTTATTATCTGAAATATAGATTAAATGAAAGCCATCCTCTATCATTTCCGACAATTCCTGCTGATAGGTATCAATTACTAAATTAGTACGGAAGGCACTTAAGACATTCCATAATTTTGACAAATCGTCTGTTGGTTTTAATATTAGTATTTCCATTATATAAATAGTGTTTGTATACAGCTGTAATTGGTTGTTTATAATGTCTCCTTAGAAAGATAATTATCCAGACTCCATTTATATACAGGAATAGAGGCCAATAAAAGACTAGCTGCACTATCCGCGAACACAGAATAATTAAATGGTGCTTTTATACCTGCAAAGACAGCCATGCAAAGACCAAAGGTTAGGGTTAACAGAAAACTGCCTTGTGCAGTCAACCTCGTTTTATAACCTGTAATTAACAGGATAGCAAAAACTCCCTCTGCAATGGTTGCAATCAGCCCCATGAAGCCAGCCGCAGGCTTGCCTAAAAATGGGAGCAGGGTATTGGTATAACTGATAAAGTTTTCCCAGTTACCCCAGGCTATATTGTTTGTGCCTGCGGGTCCTAAAATTCCCAGACGATCTAAAATGGGAAGGATATAACCTAATCCCAACGCCAACCTTAAAAATAGTTGTGGTATCGAAAATTCATTTTTCATTTCTATTAATTTGATATTCCAAAATTACACTATGATTTTGTTGGTTTCATGTACCAGATCCGCTTATCGAAATAGTCCAGAAAGGAAATTTCCATTTGTTAAGCTATTAAAAGCCGGCAGAATAAAGAACAGGATTCATATAGGATAAATAATATACTTTACATAACAGACAATATGATTTATACAGTATAAGTAAATAGTGTACCTTTAATTTTTAAGCCCTGCACGGGTGGTTTTTATAATGTGTAAAATAGATGCTCCCTTTTAAAACCCTAATAGTAATTGACGAAAGTAGTACTACGGCTGTATATAGGCAAGTTTCTGATCAACTTGTTGTTATGATAAGTGATGGAGTGTTGCAGCCAGGAACTTTTTTACCTAGTACAAGGGAAATGGCCTCTTTGCTTGATAAACATCGCAATACAATTGTTGCTGCTTATGAAGAACTAATTACTCAGGATTGGATTGAACCTTTGCCCAGAATCGGAATCAGAGTATCACTCAATCTACCATTAATAAAACCAAGATCCTTTCAGGAAGACGGAAAAAATCGTACTTATTCCAGTCCTGCAAAATTCAATTTTAAACAGAATATTCCTGGGCCGACAGCTAATCATTTTCCATTAAAACGTTTATCAATTGTTGTAAATGATGGCTTCCCTGATGCTGATCTAGCACCATTTGATAGCATGTTTAAAGAATACCGAAAATTGCTTCAAGGTACGAAACTCAAAAAACTGATGTCACTTAAAGATTTTGGTGGAACACCGGCATTAAAAGATTCAACCGTTAATTTTCTGAATAATTCAAGAGGTCTGAATATCTCAACTGATAATCTATTGATTACCAGAGGTGCTCAAATGGCTATCTATCTAGCAGCTGCTATGATTCTTAAACCAGGTGATAACGTATTGGTTAGTGATCCAAGCTATTATATCGCTGACGAGGTCTTTAAGCAGATGGGTGCGAATCTTATCCGTATCCATGTTGATCAAGACGGAATAGATATTAATGGAGTTGAGAACGCCTTGAAAAGCTTTAAAATCAGTTTGCTTTATGTTATTCCTCACCATCATCATCCTACAACGGTAACTATGAGCCAGTCCCGAAGGACTAGATTACTTGAATTGATAAGATCATATCAATTGCCTGTTATAGAGGATGACTACGATTATGATTTTCACTATAATAACAGCCCGGTTCTTCCTCTGGCCAGCTCAGATCATGATAGTAATGTGCTCTATATTGGTTCTTTTACCAAACTTTTAGCTCCTTCTTGCAGAATAGGTTATTTAATAGGCCCCGCCAATTTTATTGCGCAGGCCACAAACTTGAAAAGACTGATTGATTTAAGAGGGGATACTCTGATGGAAGAAGCTTTGTCAGCTATTATAAACAGTGGGGAACTTGACAGGCATATCAAGAAATCGAAAAAGATTTATAGCGAGCGTTGTGATCATACCGCATTGAGCATACAGAAAGAACTTTCTCACGCTGTAAACTTTACTAAACCACATGGAGGGATGGCACTCTGGCTAAAATTTAAGCCAGAATATCCTTTAGGGGACATAATTTCAAAAGCCCATTCCTCTGGTTTATTATTTACGGGGGCTGCTTATCATGAAGGTGCCGATCAAAAGCATAATGGAATTCGTTTTGGGTTCGCCTCTTTAAAGGAAACTGAAATGCACAATGCAATAAAAATTCTTCGGGAAATCACAATGTAATCAATTAAAAAGCCGGTTTTATTTTATAATACCCTCAAAATTCAGGTGTATTATAAAATAAAACCGGCTTTAATATGATTAAACAGGTGATCTTATTTCGGATCTTGTGTTGCTTTTTCTTTGGCTGTAGCCTCTGCTTTAGCTTTCTTTTTAAAGAACCCTCTTAACAGAAAATTATGCTGTAAAGCTTCCATATTTTCATCAAGTTTTTTAGTGCTTGATTCCAGGTTAGAAACTGTATTTTTCAATTTAGTAGCAGTCTGTTCATCATTCAGTAAAACGCCTACAGCATTTTTATCCGAATTCAGTTTATTACTGGCTGCCTTCAGGTTATTCGTCATTTCAGAAGCTGATGCCGCTGTATTCTGTAAACTTTTAACCGCTGTTTTCAAGCTCGAAAACACAGTAGTGTCGGTTAGCAATTCGTTAGTCAAAGTACCTTTGGTATTCAGTTTAGAAGTATACTGGGCAACTGCCGAGGTTACTCTTGCAGTACTTGCTGAAGCATTTTCCAGATTAATGGTCATTTGACGTAAACGACCTGCCATAACCGTATCGGCGAGCAAAGTTCCCAGTGTTCCTTTTCCTTGCAGCATATCCGTGGTTACCTTTTTAAAGTCTTCAGTAATCACCAGGATATTTTTATTGTTAGCCTGTAAAGTCTTCATGATATCTTCCGGGCCTAAAGCATTGGCCACATTAATCCGGTCTCCATCTTCTACTTGTGGCGCGTCACCCTGACCAGGCAGGATTTCAATCATTTTATTTCCTATAAAACCTTCAGAACCTTGTTTAGCCATAGAGTTCTTATGGATATATTTTTGTGCAGCTTCTTCGATATGCATCGTAACTTCTACTTGTGCATTCCCGTAAAAGTTGATTTTGCTTACTGTTCCGATTTTCACCCCCGAAAAGAAGATGTTATTACCAGCCTGTATACCATTTACGTTATTGAAAACTGCTTTTAAGGTAATACTGCTCACAAATCGTTTTTGCTTCCCACCTAAAGTAAGTACTGCGGCAATGAAAATAGCAAGTCCGATAAAGATGAATATTCCTACAACTATTGATCTTTTGTTTTCTGTAGCGCTCATTTATTGTGTAAAATTATAATTGTAAAAAGATTGAACACGTTCGTCTTTACTTGCAAAGACTTCATCAAATGTTCCCTGTATCGCAAACTGACCATCTAAAAGCATAGCAATTCTGTCGCCAGTTTCTTTAGCACAGGTTAAATCGTGTGTAATAATAATAGATGTTGTTTTATATTTTTCCTGAACCTCGTTGATCAGGTTATTAATTTCAATGCAGGTAATAGGGTCAAGGCCAGCTGTTGGCTCATCGTAAAGCATAATTTCTGGTCTTAGAATCAATGTGCGTGCAATACCGATTCTTTTACGCTGTCCACCGGAAAGTTCTGAAGGCATTTGCTCTATCGTTTGTGATAAACCAACCGCATCCAATACATCTTCCACTTCACGATTGATTTCTCTACGCCTCAGACTTCTTGAATTTCTTACCAGAGGGAATTCAAGGTTTTGACGCACAGTCATACTATCATACAAAGCACTATTTTGAAACGAGAAGCCTACTTTTAATCGTAAGGCCATCAGCTCTCTGGTACTTAAGTGTTCTACGCTTTCTCCGAGAACCTCTACATCTCCCGCATCAGGAAGGAGTAAACCCGATATAACTTTGATCAATACTGATTTTCCAGTACCTGAACGGCCTAGTACAACCAGGTTTTCCCCTTGATAAACCTCCAGATCAACACCTCTCAGTACTTCAAGGTCACCAAAAGCTTTCTTTAAGCCTTTGATAGAAATAACCGCATTATTTCTGTCTATTGCTTTCTGTTCTTTTACCATATTAACGGAAAGCATTTACAATTTGAACAATAATAATCTCTTCGACAAAGATCAGGAACATGGCGGCAACTACTGCCGAATTTGCTGCTCTTCCAACACCTTCAGTACCTTTGGAAGAATTGTATCCATGATAACAGCCAACTACGCCAATTGTAAAACCAAATACCGTTGATTTAAAGGTAGTTGAAAATATGTCTAAAAAGCTGATTGTATCAAATACTTGTGAGAAAAACATCGAGAAACTGGTTTGCTCATTGCTGTGTACACTTAAAAAGGCACCCATTAACGCTACACAAGCTGTATACATCACCAGTATAGGGATCATAAAGGTTGTAGCAAGTATCCTACTAACTACCAGGTACTTAAAAGGATTGGTTGCCGATACTTCCATGGCGTCAATCTGTTCAGTTACTTTCATTGACCCAAGTTCCGCACCCATATTAGAGCCAACTTTACCAGCAGCAATTAATGCGGTCACCAAAGGAGCTAATGCACGGATGATCGCAATAGAGATCAGTGAAGGTAACCATGAGGTTGCTCCAAAGTTTGCTAATGATGGTCGGGACTGGTTAGTAAATACAACACCAGTAATAAAACCTGTCAGTGAGATAAGGGGCAGAGACTTGTAGCCAACCTCATAACATTGATGTATAATTTCTTTAAACTCGTAAGGGGGTACAAAAACTTCTCTGAAAAAGCGAAGTACAAACTGATAAGCGTGATATATACCGAAAAACATGCTGTCAAGTTTCTTAGAAATGACGTATTTGCGAGGCGTGATATTCGGATTTTCTGTGTTAGGATCCATTCTTTAGGTTTGATGCAGCCAAATATAATTTAAATCAGGGTTTTATTTGTTCTATTTATATGAAAGCAATAAAACCATAAAATTGTTTTTGTTTTATGCTGACTATAGCTGCATTTTGGTCAAATGTAATACATCGGTAATTATTCACAAGTTGGGTTACATTAAAATGACAAAACAATGATGTGTTTAAACATGACCACCATTGTAAGAAAAAGGCCCTATTTGTGAAAATAGACTTGTTTTTCTAAGGGAAATTGAGCTTGTGTAGCATTATTATAAATAGACAATTATTTATATCAAAGCTTCATAAAGTATTTCTATTGGATGTAATGCTTTTTTACTGGTACCATCTTTAATCTGATGCCGGCAACTTGTTCCGGTTGCAGCTATGATCACATTTGCTGGTTGTTTTCTAACTTCAGGGAACAGAACCAGTTCTCCAATCTGCATTGATAATTCATAATGTTTCTTTTCATAACCAAATGAGCCAGCCATACCACAACACCCAGAAGGGATTACTTCGACCTCGTAATTTTCAGGAAAGGAAAGCATTCGTTTCGAAGCATCCATAGCGGCCCACGCTTTCTGCTGGCAATGTCCGTGTAATTTGATCAGCTTGCTTTCCTTACTGAAACTGGATTTTGTAATGTTCCCATTCGCAATTTCTTTTGCAATGAATTCATCAATGAGTAAGCTGTTTTTAGCTAACTCCTGAGCCATTTCTAACTGTGGCTCATCCACCAGATCAATATATTCATCTCTGAAAGTCAATATTGCAGAAGGCTCTATACCAATTAAAGGAGTTTCCTTTGTAATAATCTTACTAAGCTGGAATACATTATGCTGGGCAATTTTTTTTGCTTTGCGAAGCAGACCCTTAGAAATCCAGGTTCTTCCACTTTCCAGATGTTTTGGGATAATTACCTGATATCCTAATTTTTCTAATAAAACAACGGCCTTAATCCCAATTTCAGTATCCAGGTAATTTGTAAATTCATCACAGAAAAAATATACAGTCTTTTGCTTGCCGGCAACATGATCTGCTGTTTTAAGGATCTGCTTATGCTGTATGAACCACTTTTTCAAGGTAGTTTTATAGAGTAAGGGAAGGGAGCGCTCCTGAGCAAAACCACAGCTCTTTTTTACTAAAGCGTTCATCGTTTTATTACCAATACTCCAATTGTAAAGATCTGGAGCTACTGAAGCCAATCGGTTTATCTGACTAAAGCCAGCGACAATTCTTACACTCAATGGAACTCCGTTAGCATCATAATAGCCTTGTAAAAACTCGGCTTTAAGTTTAGCCATATCTACATTGGAAGGACATTCTGACTTACAGCCTTTACAGCTCAAGCATAAGTCCATGACATCTTTGAGCTCCTGATGGTCAAAGCGATTGATTTTGGTGGAATGTGTGAGCATCTCACGCAGCATATTGGCTCGGGCCCTGGTTGTATCTTTTTCATTTCTGGTAGCCATGAAAGATGGACACATCGTGCCACCGGCTAAATGAGATTTGCGACAGTCTCCGGAACCATTGCATTGTTCAGCGTGTTGTAATATATTTTGGTTCTGATAACGAAATACAGTCTTAATTTCAGGTATTTGCTGGTTAGGTTCATACCTGAGCATGGTATCCATAGCAGGGGTATCTGTAATCTTTCCAGGGTTAAAGATGTTTTTTGGATCCCAGGTTGCTTTAATCTCTCTAAGCATTTTATAATTACGCGGGCCTATCATTTGCTCAATAAATTCGCCACGTAATCTACCGTCTCCGTGTTCGCCACTTAATGAACCGTTATACTGTTTAACGAGTGTAGCAATTTCTTCTGCAATTACCCTGAATAACCGGTGCCCTTCAACTGTTTTTAGATTTAATATAGGCCGGAGATGTATCTCTCCTGAACCTGCATGCGCATAGTGAACAGAGAACAGGCCGTGTTTTTTGAGGATTTTATTAAAATCACGGATATAAGCAGGTAAGTCATTCACATCAACAGCAGTATCTTCAATGACAGCTACGGCCTTTTCATCTCCTGGCAGATTGCTTAATAAGCCTAAACCTGCTTTTCTTAACGACCAGATCCTGGACATATCCGATCCAAATACTAAAGGGAAATGATAGCCTAGTTTATTTGATCGCATTTCTGCCTCCACTTTGGCGGCCTTTTCTGTGATCTCTTGTTTGTCTTTGCCTGAATATTCTACTACAAGGATAGCAGCAGGATCTCCTGAAACAAAAAAACGGTTCTTAGATTGTTCTATATTTTCTTTGGTACATTCCAGAATAAGATGATCTATAAGCTCACTAACTATTGGTCTGTATTTCAAAGCAATCAGATTGGCCATCAATGCCTCATCAATACTATTGAAATGTATACACAGCAATGCTGTTTCCTCTTTTAAAATGGGTTCCAGGTTAAGCTTGATTTCTGTAATAAAGGCTAGTGTCCCTTCGGAACCGGCAATGAGTTTGCAGAAATTGAAGTCTGCTGTGCCTGCTGTAAAAGGAGCAGTATCCAGCAGGATATCTATTGCATAACCCGTGTTCCGTCTATGGATATTTTTAGCAGGAAACTGCTCACGAATACTTAATTGGTTTTCATAATTACTTAGCAGCGTTCTGATGTTTGTGTAGAGGTCACTTTCTAAAGAATCTCCTTCACATTTTTCAATAAACTCTTCAAATCCAAGAGATTTGAATTCAACGGGAGAACCGTCAGCAAGTAGTGCTTTGATTTCCAGTGTATGTTCACGGGTACTTCCGTAGATCAGGCTGTTTGAGCCACAAGAGTTATTTCCTACCATTCCACCAATCATTGCTCTGTTCGCAGTAGAGGTTTCAGGGCCGAAATATAATCCGAAGGGCTTGAGATACTGATTAAGTTCGTCGCGCACTACACCTGGCTGTACTTTAATCCATTTTTCTTCAAGGTTGAGCTCCAGGATGTTGTTGAAATATTTAGATACGTCAACAACAATACCTTTACCTACAACTTGTCCTGCAAGTGAAGTGCCCGCAGTGCGCGGGATCAGAGAAACTCCTTCTTTTCCGGCAAAAAGAATCAGCTTTTCAATATCTGAAACAGATTGGGGGATGGCAACTGCCAGCGGCATTTCCCTATAGGCAGAAGCGTCGGTTGCATATAAAATACGAGTCTGATTGTCAGTAAAGAAATCCCCATCCAGTGAAGTGGATAGGGATCTCATTTTTTCATTGCTGATATTCATAAAAAGATCTGGCTAGAGATCAAATTTAATGCCTTGTGCCAATGGCAGTGTATTTGAATAATTGATTGTATTTGTTTGTCTGCGCATATATCCTTTCCATGCATCGGATCCACTTTCTCTTCCACCACCTGTTTCTTTCTCTCCACCAAAAGCTCCGCCAATTTCAGCACCGGAAGTACCGATATTTACATTCGCAATACCGCAGTCAGATCCATTTGTAGAAAGGAATAATTCGGCCTCTCTCAAATTCAAGGTCATGATGGCAGATGAGAGTCCTTGGGGAACACCATTTTGCAGTGCAATTGCTTCTTCTAAAGTTTTGTAGCTCATAATATAAAGAATAGGAGCAAAGGTCTCTTCCTGAACAATGTGAAAATGATTTTTCACTTCAGCAACACAAGGTTTTACATAACAGCCTGAACCATATGAACCACCAGCAAGAACACCGCCTTCTACAATAAAGTTAGCACCTTCAGCTTTACCTTTTTCTATCGCCTCTGAATAAACTTGAACAGCTGCCTGATCAATTAATGGACCCACATGATTATTCTGATCTAATGGATCACCAATGCGTAGTTGTGCGTAAGCTTTTACTAGTTTGGTTTTAAACTCTTCGTAAATCTCTTCATGAATAATTAAGCGTCTTGTAGAAGTACATCTTTGTCCTGCCGTTCCTACTGCACCAAAGGCCGCTCCGATAATAGCGATATCCAGATCCGCATCTTTAGAAACGATAATTGCGTTGTTACCGCCAAGTTCAAGAATAGTTCTTCCAAAACGTCCTGCTACTGCCGAAGAAACCAGGCGACCAATCCGTGTAGAACCAGTAAAGGATACCAATGGAATTCTTGGGTCATTGTTAATCAGGTCGCCAACCGGGTTTCCTGTAATTAATGAACTGATTCCTTCTGGCATGTCATTCGCTTTCAAAACTGAAGCAATAATATGCTGACAGGCAACCGCACAAAGAGGTGTTTTAGAAGAAGGTTTCCACACACAAACATTTCCGCAAACTAAAGCCAACGCTGTATTCCAGCTCCATACTGCTACAGGAAAATTGAAAGCAGAAATTACACCAACGATACCCAGCGCATGCCATTGTTCATACATTCTGTGATCTGGTCTTTCAGAGTGCATAGTCAAACCGTATAATTGTCTGGATAGTCCAACTGCAAAATCACAGATATCTATCATCTCCTGGACTTCACCAAGACCTTCCTGTAAACTTTTCCCCATTTCATAAGAAACCAGAATACCGAGGTTTTCTTTATTCAGACGAAGCGCTTCACCTAGCTGTCTCACTATTTCACCTCTTTTGGGTGCAGGTACATTACGCCAGAATAAAAATGCCTCTGCACTTGTACTGATTACTTTTTCATAGTCTTCTGGTGTTGTTGTACTTACTTTTGCAATTTCTTTGCCATCTACAGGCGAAGAAGAAACGATTACTTTTGCGCCAGAATTCATCCATTGATGTCCGGTAGAAGTACCACTGTTATTTTCAGTAATCCCTAATTGCTTTAATACGTTTTTGATATCCATGTTTTTTATGATTTCAGGACTTTATTTGTCCGGTATAAGTACTTTCAAAAATTTTATCGGCATTGCTGGTCTCAAAACCTTCTCTTCTATGTATAGATTGAATCTCTTCAGGTTTAAGATGGCCATAGGCAGGTAAAACTGAGCGCTCTGCAAATTCTACATAGCTACCCGCGATTTGAGTTTTAGCGCCGTCAGCAAATTCAACCTCATGCAAACCTGCTACTGTACTACTCTGACTTAGCAGCCCGTCTGCACTTGTTTTAATCTTTCCGCCGGCATCATTGAGCTTGATTCCCAGACCTTCTACAAATTGATTGAAATCTGGCAGAGATTGATAACCTTTATTTAATGCGTGAACACTGATTGTATAGTGATTCAGATAATAACGGTTGTAAATTACCCATGCAGCGTATTCACTTTCTTCCAGAAGTGCTGTATAATCTTTCAGATCAGGCAATCTCCATAGCGGATGATGTAAAAACGCAGCGATAGCCTCACCATTGTTCAGATCGATTGCATCTACAGGGTCTGATTTAATATCAAATGTATATTTTTTGATGATTTCCTGTGTGGCTGAGCTTAGCTGATCTACTTTCAGTTCACTTAAAAAGATCCTTGGATATGCTGGGGAAGGGGGAGCATACCAATAGGCGTCCAGTTTCTTTTCTTCAAAATAATAATGATCTCTTTTTTGATAACCGTGAAACAGAAAGATCTTTTCAAAAGACTTGATTCCCAGATGTGGGACCCCCAGCGTTCTGAAAGCAATATGATCGTTTACGATTTCATCCTGAGAATCGACAATGCCATTTTTAAGTAAAGCAGCTGTAATTTGGTTTACTTCTGGTACAGCTTCCCGGTACCGCTCAAAAAGCTCAGTCAGGAAAATATCTAATGGGCTGTTATTGTTAAAATTCATAACCTAGTTATTTAAAGAGACTTCCGCATCGGGTATTTAAAAGCGCTTCAAACGAAATTTCTTCTTGTTTGATAAACCCTTTTGAAGGTAAAGATCCATTGGCAACCATTTCAATCACGGCAACAATACTTGCAGCTGTTGTCC
This sequence comes from Pedobacter sp. PAMC26386, assembly GCA_014302835.1. Classification (GTDB taxonomy): domain Bacteria; phylum Bacteroidota; class Bacteroidia; order Sphingobacteriales; family Sphingobacteriaceae; genus Pedobacter. The sequence goes on along the minus strand of CP060294.1, from coordinate 1,781,088 downwards.
ATGAAATAGCTCTCCATGAATTGCCATTCAGTTCAATCGGACCGTACGATCTGCAAAATTCATTACGCTTCAGTTCGTTGTTCTTCCATCCTTCAGCATCTGCATAGATAATAACAACATCTTCTTCTACTGGAGGTTTTGCATTTTTAAGAATATCTTCAAGCTGCTGTTTATCTTCTTTCATATGCAGTTCATGAATAAGGAAGTTCATCAGGTCGCAATGTCCGGGATAACGGATAGTTTTATAATCAAGTCTATCCACTTTGCCTGCATAAGTTTCACACATGGTACCTAAACCACCAGAAGTATAAAATGCTTCATATAAACCACCATTGATATTGATAGTCTCTTTGCCTTGTAACGAAGGCACCATTTTTCGCTGACCATTGTGAATGGCCTCAGCATCGTTAATATATTCGTTTACCACACCAGCTGCAGACCAGGTAAAAGCATAACCCATCGCACCATTAGGATATTTAGGTAAAGCACCAACACGCATGTCAATTGATCTCAGTTTCTCAAAATCATTTCCAAGGTGCGCACCAATAATACCGATTAACCCTGGTGCCAGACCACATTGTGGAGCCATTACCGCAGTTGCAGTTTTACTCAGTTCTCTGATTTCATTAGTGGTAGGGACATCTTCTGTTAAATCAAAATAATGTTTTCCCAGTTTGTGTGCGATTCTTGCTATAGGACTATTTAAGAAGTAAGGCAGGGCAGAAACAACAGCATCAAACTGACCAATCATTTTTTCCATTAGCACCAGGTCTGATACATCACCAGTTGTAATATTAAATGGAAGTTCATAATCATAATGGGGAGCTTGTTTGTCCATTCCAGTGACTTCAAACTCGTCGCTCAGCAATGTTGCCACCAACGTACCAACCTTACCAAGGCCCAGGCTTAAAATTTTATTGATCATTATAAAGTTTATTTTTGGTTTACAATCTCAAATATCATTAGTTTTACGATTAGTAATAATACTGATTACTTCAACTATGATAAGTATCGCTAATCAAATTGAGCTTCGGCATCTAAATTATTTTAAGATACTGGCCGAAGAACTCCATTACCGGAAAGCAGCTGAAAAGCTTTTTATCTCGCAATCTGCATTAAGTCAGCAAATTAAGCAATTAGAACAATATCTCGGACATACTTTGTTTGACCGGAATAGTAAACGGGCAGTTTTGAATGAGGCAGGAAAGCTCTTTTATAAGGATGCTGTTCAGGTAATTCAGAAAATGCAAATCGCCGTTCATAATGTACAACTCCTGAAAAAAGGAAATACCGGGCAGCTTGGAATTAGCTTTGTAGCTTCTGCCATGCAGTCTATCTTACCTGTGCTGCTTAAAAAATTTAATAGCGATTGTCCGAATATCAAATTCCACCTGGAAGAGCTGACCAATAAGGAGCAGCTTCTTGCTTTACAGAAGGGAGATATTGATCTTGGGTTTATGCGTTCCAACCAGGTAGGACAGGAAATGATGATCAAAAGTGTTTATAAGGAAACCTTTACGCTGGTGTTACCAGCAGACCATCCCATGTCTGCCGCAAATTTCAAACATATGGGAGAATTAAAAGATGAATATTTTATACTTTTCCCCAATGATCAAAGTCAGCTTTATTATCAGCAAATTATTAATTTATGTGTCGATCAGGGATTTACCCCGAAGCTTTCACATCGATCTATCCACGCGCCGACAATATTCAAACTCGTAGAGAACGGGATGGGGCTTTCTATTATTCCGACCTCATTAGCTAGTGCAGAAAATCAAGGGGTTAAGTTTATAGAATTAAAGAACATACCGCAGCAAACTGAGCTGTATGCAGTTTGGAAAAGAATCAATGATAATCCAGCACTGCCTTATTTACTGGAAATGCTGGAATGATCAGCTATATTTAACTCATTATTTAATTTATAGAGATAAAAATTATGTTGAAATTATTTAAAACAGCGGCTCTTTGCGCGTCATTCATTTTACTGTTTAATTTCAATTCATTTTCACAGGACAAACCTGCATTCTGGGATGATATACAAGCTATAAAGCAATATGACAAGGTATATGCCCCTCCAAAAGACCCTATCTTATTTATTGGTAGTTCTTCAATCAGGTTATGGGTTGACTTTACAAAAACATTTAAAGATTATACAGTATTGAATAGAGGAATTGGAGGTGCTGTAACGGCCGATGTGGACCGTTATCTGGAAGATATTGTTTTTCCTTATTATCCTAAACAACTGATTATATATGTAGGTGAGAACGATTTGATCAAAGCCGAAACAGGGGATAGTGTATTTGAAGATTTTAAAAAGCTTTATACAGGTATTAGAGCTAAGTTACCTATTGTTCCTATTATTTATATATCTATCAAAGCAAGTCCTTCAAGAGTTCAGTATTTATCAAAAGGTAAAAGAGCTAATTATCTGATACAAGAATTCATAAAAGGAGAGAAGAATGTGAAATTCATTGATATCTATCAGCCGATGCTTAATAAAAAAGGGGAAATGCAGCCTAAATTATTTAAAGAGGATATGCTGCATATGAATGCCGCAGGGTATGAAATCTGGAATAAATTGCTTGAACCTTTTTTGCTAAAAGATTAGTAGTCTTTTTATATATCGAGCAAGCGGACAAATTTGCCATATTCATAATTCAGCAATCTCATCAATAATGATCACATTGTCCTTTTTTAATTCAGCTACCAGTACAGCGATATTTTCCACCCGATAATTAATCGTAAATGGCTTGGCCGATCCCCATCCGTAAAAAAATGGCGAGCGGTCACTAAAGCTTGAAGCAGAACGCACTGAAATCTGGACTAACTTATGAAAGTCATGTGAGCAAATTGTTCAAAGAATCAACAAAACCCAAAAATCGCTAAATCCTGTTAAACCTGCTTTTCGTCGGTGTGTTTAACCTGCTCGTCAATTTCTTTTTTTTAACAGAGCCTGTTTGGCTATTTTGGCCCTATAATCGATTAATATTAAAAACAATAAGAAGAGACATTCCAGATTTTGATTGCTTTAATGTGATAAAAGGCGGCTTGTTCCTTAATATCTTTGTTTAACAAATTTGTCAAACATTAATATTAAAATAATATAGAAATGTCAATAAAAGATAAGGGAACAGAACAACTGATTAAGGATACAGCGAAGAGAATCTTTTTTGCAGAAGGGAAGTTACATGCAACAACTCAGGATATTGCTGATGCAGCGGGAGTGAACAGAACTTTGGTGCATTATTATTTTAGATCGAGGAAGCTTTTATTTGAGCAGGTAACTCAGGAAGCCCTGGACGAATTAAGACAGCTTATGTCTACACTGTTTGTTGGAAAGCTGAGTTTCAAAGAAAAATTAAAAAAACTGATCAATGTCTTTATGGATGAAACCATGGCTTATCCATACAGAGAATTATTTCTGATCACGGAAACTAACCGGCATGATCAGGTTCATGCAGATCAGGTTCATGACAGCCATGTTAAACCATTTCTGAACGATATACAAGAAGAAATGGACAAAGGAAATATAAAAGCAATGGATCCGCGTCATTTTATGATGAACCTGTTTTCTCTAATGGCCTATCCTTTATTATCCGGTACTTTAAGTAAAGGTTTTATGCGGATAAGTGATAGCGAATATGTTAAGCTTATGAAACAAAGAAAACAGCTCATTTTTGAAATGATCTACCCTAATAAATAAATCGTATTAATAGCAAATAGCAATTGAAAACCCATCAGCAAGAAAAAGTAAATATGAAAACATCAATACAGATTGGGCTCCTGTTCATTTCAGGACTAACCCTCGCCTCATGTGGCAATAACAAAGATAAGGCGGCACAGGCCGCAGCCGCAGCTGGGCAGGTAAAGGAATATAAAGTCCTGAAACTGGAACCTAGATCTGCAACTTTAAACACAGACTATCCTGCCAGCATACAAGGACAGCAGAATATTGAAATCAGGCCAAGAGTAGATGGATATATTGACAAAATCTTTGTAGACGAGGGTGCTGTTGTTCATGCGGGACAGCCTTTATTCAAAATAAATGCGCCTCAGTATGAGCAGGAAGTAAGAACAGCAAATGCAAGTATTGCTAATTCAATGGCACAGCTTAATGCGGCTAAATTAGCGATCAATAAGGTAAAACCGCTTGTAGAGAAAGACATTGTCAGTAAATATGAGTTGGAATCTGCGCAATATACTTATGAGTCTGCTCTGGCGGCAGTGGCTACAGCGAAAGCAAGTTTAGTAAATGCTAAAACAAATTTAGGATTTACTACCGTAACCAGCCCTGTAAATGGAGTTGTAGGTTCTATCCCTTTTCGTTTAGGAAGCTTAGTGAGCAGTACTAATACAACGGCAATGACTACCGTTTCAAGTATTGGTAATGTATATGCCTATTTTGCTTTGAATGAGAAACTGTTATTGGATTTCACAAAAGACGGTAGCGGTTCTTTTGCTCAAAAACTGGCAAAACTCCCTAAAGTTTCTCTTTTGCTTTCGGATGGTACTCCTTATACTGAAGAAGGCCGCATAGAAACGGTAAATGGATTAATCAACACCGCAACTGGTTCAGCAAATATCAGAGCGAAGTTCCCTAACCCCAAAGGTATTATTCGTAGTGGAAGTAGTGCAACAGTAAGAATCCCTAATGCATTGAAAGATGTTATCCTGATTCCTCAGAGTGCAACTTTTGAATTACAGGACAAACGATTTGTGGTTGTTCTAGGACAAGACGGTAAGACTAAAAATGTGGCAGTTACAGTTATGGAGAATACAGCAGGAAATTTCTTTGTTGTAGAGACCGGATTAAAAGCTGGAGACCAGATTATATTAGAAGGAGTCGCTACCTTAAAAGACGGTACGCAGATTAAAGCGAATGCCGAGAACCCGGAAACTGTTTACGCAGACTTAAAATAAGAACAAATGTTTAAAATATTCATACAAAGACCAGTTCTCTCGACAGTAATCTCCGTGATTATTGTGATTCTAGGGATACTTGGACTCACGTCGCTGCCAATTGCGCAGTATCCAGATATTGCACCACCCACCGTCAACGTATCTGCCAGTTATACTGGCGCAAATGCTGATGTGGTTTTAAAAAGTATCGTTATTCCACTCGAAGAGCAAATTAACGGGGTAGAGAACATGACCTATATGACCTCTACAGCAACTAATGATGGTGCTGCAAGTATTAAAATTTATTTTAAAGTAGGAACAGATCCCGATTTAGCAGCTGTAAACGTACAGAACAGGGTATCCAGAGCAACGAGTTTATTACCTGCTGAGGTAACCCAGGCAGGGGTAACGGTAACGAAAAGTCAAAGTAGTAACCTGTTGATTTTCGCCTTATACAGTGATGATAAAACCTATGACCAGACTTTTTTGCAGAATTATGCAAAAATCAATTTAGTACCACAAATTCAACGTGTTACTGGTGTTGGAGATGCGACGGTTTTTGGATCGAAAGATTATTCGATGCGTATCTGGTTAAAGCCAGATATGATGCAGCAATATAGTTTGATACCAAGTGATATCTCTGCTGCATTAGCAGAACAGAATATTGAAGCTGCACCGGGTAAATTTGGTGAAAATGGCAACCAGGCCTTCCAATATGTAATTAAATATAAAGGCCGTTTAACGACGGCTACAGAATTTGAAAACATCATTATTAAATCTGCAGGTAACGGACAGTTGCTGCGTTTAAAAGATGTAGCTAAAGTTGAGTTGGGTGCATTAAGTTATACCGCTACCATTGAGACTAACGGTAAAGAATCTGTAGGTGTGGCGATCAGTCAGACACCAGGTTCCAATGCAAGGGATGTAATTAATAATTCGAAAAAGATTATTGAAGAAGCCGCGAAAACTTTCCCTAAAGGGATAAAGTATACTACGTTGGTAGACGTAAATGAGAATCTTGATGCTTCAATTGATAAAGTAATTCATACTCTGGTTGAAGCCTTTATCCTTGTATTTATTGTTGTATTTATTTTCTTACAGGATTTCAGATCGACATTGGTTCCTGCAATTGCAGTTCCGGTAGCGATTATTGGTACCTTCTTTTTCTTGAATTTATTTGGTTTTACAATTAACTTACTAACGCTTTTTGCTCTCGTATTAGCGATTGGGATTGTAGTTGATGATGCAATTGTTGTCGTTGAGGCAGTTCACGCCAAGCTTGATCACGGTTATAAGTCCGCTAAGAAAGCAACGATTGATGCCATGAGTGAGATATCGGGTGCGATTATCTCGATTACCCTGGTGATGGCGGCAGTATTTATTCCGGTAACCTTTATTACGGGTTCTACAGGAGTATTCTATAAGCAATTTGGTATTACATTGGCGGTAGCTATTATTTTATCAGCAGTCAATGCTTTGACTCTGAGCCCTGCACTTTGTGCTTTATTATTGAAGCCGCATGCAGATGATCATAAACACCAGAGTTTCTTACAAAGATTCTATACTGCTTTTAACGTCGCATTTGATAATGTAACGAATAAGTATAAACGCTCTGTGCAGTTTCTGTCGGTTAAGAAATGGATAGTTCTGGGAAGTATTGCAATTGCAGGTGCTGCTTTGTTTTATATGATGAAAACTACACCTTCAGCTTTTGTTCCGGCAGAAGATCAGGGTACTATTTTTGCCAATATCAGCTTACCTCCATCAGCTTCTATGGAACGTTCAACTGCGATTGCTAAGCAAGTTGATAGCATTGCGCATACCATCCCTGGTGTTCAGAATACATTGCGTATTGTAGGACAGAATTTTACGGCAGGTGCTGGTAGTGCATACAGTATGGTTATTCTTAAATTAAAAACATGGGATGAGCGTAAACTGAGTGTAAATGATGTGATCGGGCAACTTTTTGCTAAAACTTCAGGAATCAGAGAAGCGAGTATCTTTTTTATATCTCCTCCAACTATTCAGGGCTTTGGTCAGAGCGGTGGATTTGAATTCCAGTTACAGGATAAAGGTGGACATACGACAGATGAATTCTTCAAAGTAAACAACACCTTTCTTGCCGCACTTTCTAAGCGTCCTGAAATTCAGTATGCGACAACTCCATTTAATCCGGGCTTTCCGCAATATCTGATGGATGTAAATCTTGAAAAATGTAAGGATGCTGGTGTCAGTGTAAATACTGTTTTACAAACTATGCAGGGTTATTATGGTGGTTTATACGCCTCAAACTTTAATAAATTTGGTAAACAGTATAGAGTAATGGTACAGGCAGCCGCCGAATTTCGGACTAATCCTGAAGGATTAAGCAAAATCTTTGTAAGAAATGATGCCGGAAATATGGCTCCGATCACAGAATTTGTGAAAATGACAAGGGTATATGGTCCTGAATCTATTTCAAGATTTAACTTATTCAGTTCGATATCAATTACAGGAGCACCTAATCCAGGCTTTAGTTCTGGTGATGCGATTAAAGCAATTCAAGAAGTAGCGGCATCAACTCTTCCGGCAGGATATGGATTTGATTTCTCTGGTCTGACCAGAGAAGAGCTTGCCTCAGGTAGTGAAACAGTATTTATCTTTGCTTTATGTCTTGTATTTGTTTACTTCCTTTTAAGTGCACAATATGAAAGCTATATCCTTCCATTCGCAGTATTGTTATCTATTCCGTTTGGATTGGCAGGAGCCTACCTGTTCTCTATTATCTTTAAATTGAACAGTAATATCTATCTCCAGATTTCCTTGATCATGCTCATCGGATTATTGGCCAAAAATGGTATTCTGATTGTAGAGTTTGCACTCGATAGACGAAGAAACGGTATGCCAATTGTACAGGCTGCAATTGAGGGTGCTGTAGCGCGTTTAAGACCGATTCTGATGACTTCTTTTGCTTTTATCTTTGGTTTAGTGCCATTGATGTTCTCTACTGGTGCAGGTGCAGTAGGTAATAAATCTATTGGTACCGGTGCGGTAGGAGGAATGCTTATCGGTACAATTTTAGGGGTGTTTGTAATCCCAGTATTGTTTATCATTTTCCAGACTTTACAAGAGAGAATCAGCGGACCGGCTAAGAAAAACTATGATGATGATGATGAAACTAAAAGAATAGAAGGTGGGGAAGAACACAAACTTTTGGAACCGCCAACCGCATAGCTGATATTTTAATTTTAGAACAGAATAAGATGATTCATAAATATAACAAACAGGTTTTTGCACTCTTGACCGCTGCTGCTCTTTTTAGTGCGTGTTCAGTAACGAAAACCTATGAAACACCCAAGGTTAAAACCGATGGATTGTATCGGGGACAAAATGTAACAGATTCTGTAACCATGGCTAGTCAGCCATGGCAAACTCTGTTTACAGATGAGAAGCTTAAAGTTTTGATCCAGAAAGGTCTGGATCAAAATGTAAACCTGAAAAATGCTATACAAAATATCTTGCAGTCACAGGCTTCGTTACAGCAAGCAAAATTGGCATTTTTGCCTACTTTGAGTGCAGATGCGAATGTGACCAGAAATAAGCAGTCTTCGGCAGGCTTGAATTTTCCTCCAGGAATCAATATCAATACGCTGACCAATACTTATAAGTTATCTATGTCCACTTCTTGGGAAGCAGATATCTGGGGTAAATTGAGCAGCACTAAGCGTGCGGCATTGGCGAAATACCTGGAGACCGACGCCGCCAAAAAAGCTATTCAAACGCAGTTAATCGCTGATATAGCGAATAACTATTATAGTTTACTGGCTTTGGATCAGCAGCTGGTAATTACGCAAGAGACACTTAAAAACAGGATTGCAAGTGTAGAGACTATGAAAACTTTGAAAGAAGGTGCGGTAGTCAATGGAGCTGCGGTTGTACAAAGTGAAGCCAATCGCTATGCTGCAGAAGTTTCTATTCCGGATTTGAAAAAGAGTATCCGTGAAACGGAAAACGCAATCAGTATATTATTGGCAGAAAATCCAGGATCAATAGACAGAAGCACAATGGATGCACAAGCTATCCCATCTCAATTAGCAACTGGTGTCCCGTCTCAACTATTACAAAACCGTCCTGATGTTCAGCAGGCTGAATTTGCTTTCAGAAGTACTTTTGAAAATACGAATCTGGCCAGAACTTATTTCTATCCAAGTTTAACTTTAACTGCAAGTGGTGGATTTTCTAATTTGTCATTGAAGGACTTCTTTGACCACTCTATTTTTTACACACTGGTAGGTGGTTTAACACAGCCAATCTTTAACCAGGGTCAGAATAAAGCACGTTTAAAAACTGCGCAGTCTCAACAAATCCAGGCACTGAATAGTTTCCAGCAAAGTTTGCTGGTTGCAGGACAGGAAGTCTCGAACGCACTATATGCCTATCAGACAGCAGTAGAAAAACAAGATTCAAGAGCTAAACAAGTTGCAGCACTAGTTAAAGCTGTAGATTATACACAAGAATTATTACGTTATAGTTCTGCTACAAACTATACAGATGTCTTAACATCAGAACAAAGTTTGCTGGCAGCACAATTAAGTGGTGTAAGTGACCATTTGCAGAAACTGCAAGCTGTGGTTAATCTATACCGCGCATTAGGTGGTGGCTGGAAATAATAGTTACCAATCGAGTCCTTGCAGAGACTCATGATACTTTAGAGGATCGAAGCTGTAAAGGTAGGGTGCTTTATGCGCCCCACCTTTACGCAGGTCTTCATGTTTCACCAGGATATCAAATCGCATAATCCGGCGATAAAAATTACCTCTGTTCAGGGGCTTCCCCAATATCGTTTCATATAGCTTTTGCAACTCCGAAATTGTAAATTTATCCGGAAGCAAGTTTAGTCCAATTGGTTTATAACTTAGTTGTTGTCTCAATATGGTTAAAGCATTTGTATAGACCAATTGATGGTCCATCGCCAGTTCCGGCAAGTCATCAATACTTCTCCATTCACAAGTCTCACTATATTCATCTGCAGTGATATTTACTCCTGTATAATCAACCAATGCATAGAAACCGGCAGAGATAAAACGTTGTTTATACCATAGATCATCTCCGTAACCTTCAAAAAAACCTTCTGAACGGTTGACAGTACCGAAGACTCCAAATTCTTGTAAATAGATGCGTTCAGCACCAGTTCGCTCAGAGAGGACACGTTGGGCAGCATCCTGTAAGTTTTCCAGCTTGAGTACATAACCGCCTGGTAATAACCATTTCCGGGCTACAGAGGCTTTCAATAGCAAAACTTTGAGCTGGTTCTCATGAAAACCAAATACTACACAATCTACAGAAATGTGAGGTAAACATTGTTCCCACATCCATTTGCTCTTGTCGATGATCCGTTGGTCTAATTCCATTGGGGCCAATATAAGAATCTAGTTCTAAACAGTGATCTGTTCAAAATAAATACTTGCAAGTCTAAATAAAATCTACTATCATTGCTTCATAACGAAGCAATAGGATACAGGTTAGGTTTCTGCTGCTCGCTATCCAAATATTAACCTATTATTCAATTCGTTATGAACTTTAGATCTATTTATTGTTTATTGCTCGTTATTCCGGTTTTTGCCTCAGCGCAACAAGCAGACTATGCCTCAAAAGCAGCAAAATTGGTGTCAGAAATGACACTCGAAGAAAAGACAATGTTACTTGGCGGGGATGGCTGGTGGCAGACACATGCCATAAAACGCTTAGAAATCCCTTCAATTTTCATGACAGATGGTCCCCACGGTTTACGTAAGGCAACAGGATCGGCCTTAGGATTAGCAGTTCCTGCAACCTGTTTTCCTACTGCTTCGGCATTGGCCTCCTCCTGGAATAAAGAATTAATTAAACGGGTAGGTTTTGCATTAGCCGAAGAAAGTCAGGCGAACGATGTACAGATTTTACTTGGACCGGGCATTAATATGAAACGATCCCCATTGGGCGGTAGAAATTTTGAATACTTGTCGGAAGATCCTGTTCTTGCTGGAAAAATGGCAGCAGCTTATATCCAGGGTGTACAAAGCGGGGGAGTCGGTACTTCGGTTAAACATTTTGCCGTAAATAATCAGGAATTTGAAAGAATGACCAGCAGTTCTAATCTGGATGAGCGTACTTTACATGAAATCTATCTGACGGCCTTTGAAATTGCAGTTAAAGAAGGTAAGCCTTGGACCGTAATGGCCTCTTACAATAAAATAAATGGTCTTTATGCAACCGAAAATGCATTATTGCTCAGAAATATCTTACGTAAAAACTGGGGATTTGAAGGTTTTGTAGTGTCAGACTGGGGAGCTGTAAATAACCGTGTCAATGGTGTCACCGCAGGGATGAATCTTGAAATGCCGGGGAGTGGTGATGTCAATCAAAATGAATTAATCAAAGCCGTTAAAGATGGTACTTTACCAGTTGCTGTTTTAGATGAAAGTGTAACGCAATTACTAGCTGTCATTTTAAAAGCAAAAGACAGTCATCAGTCCGGAGCGAAATTTGATGCAGATCAGCACAATACGCTGGCAAGAGAAGCAGGTGGAGAAAGTATTGTCCTACTGAAAAATGAAAACCATATTCTTCCGTTAAACCTAAATAAACAGAAAATTGCAGTTATTGGAGGTTTTGCTAAAATACCAAGATACCAGGGAGCTGGAAGTTCACAGGTTAACCCGATCAAGATCAGTAATGCTTATGCTGAACTGCAAAAGATCGCAGGAGACAGGGTAATTACCTATGCTGAAGGCTATCGTAATGAAGATCAAACTTCAGCAAAACTAATTAGTGAAGCTGTTGCAGCAGCCAAAAATGCCGATGTTGCAGTGCTGTTTGTTGGTCTGCCGGATAGTTATGAATCAGAAGGTTTTGACCGTTCATCTATGGATATGCCAATTGCCCATAATCAATTGGTTTCGGCCGTAGCTGCGGTTCAGAAAAATATAATTGTAGTCATAATGAATGGTTCAGCAATTACAATGCCTTGGCTGTCAAAGGTAAAGGGAGTAGTTGAAGGCTGGTTAGGCGGGCAAGCCGGTGGTGGCGCTATTGCCGATGTTTTAAGTGGCCGAGTTAATCCTTCTGGCAAGTTATCAGAGACGTTTGCTAAAGCGATCAATGATACGCCAACTGCATTAGAATTTCCAGGTTTAAATCAACAAGCAAATTATGGAGAAGGAATATTTATCGGATACCGTTATTACGACCAAAGAAAGATAGCTCCACAATTCCCTTTTGGTTATGGCTTAAGTTATACCTCTTTTACCTATTCAGATCTGGAATTGAGTGCTGCAAGCATTCAGGATACAGATAGCCTGTCAGTGAAAGTAAAAGTAAAAAACACTGGTCAGGTAGCCGGAAAAGAAATTGTACAACTATATATCAGCAGTAATGAGGCTACCATTTCTCATCCTGTTAAAGAATTAAAAGCTTTTACTAAACTGGCGCTTGCTCCTGGAGAAGAAAAAACTGCTCAATTTAAACTTGGAAGACGCGATTTTGCCTATTATGATACCGGACTTCATGACTGGGCAGTAAAGCCCGGCATTTTTCAGGTACGTGTAGGCGGTGCATCAACTGATCTGCCTTTACAACAAAATGTCGAGGTAAAACTGGAAAAACCAGTAGTGTTGGCCTTGAATAGGAATTCCATGCTGAAAGATTTTCGTTCTCACCCCAAAGGGAAGGTCTTCTATCCAATATTGATGAAATCCTTTGGTTTAGATCTAACACAGAAACCTGATGAAAAGCTAAGTGAGGAGCAAAAAAGGGCAAAAGAGAAAACAAGCCATATGGTGATGACTTTATTAAATGATTTACCTGTCTATAAACTCGTTACTTTTTCTGGCGGTAAGTTTTCAAACAAAATGCTGGATGATATTCTGTCACAGGTTCAATAGCACCCGTAAAAAGCTTCCGGAGAATTTATAAAAAGCTATATTCGCGACAAAAAAAGTTAATGCTTGAAATTGTATATCAGGATGATCATTTAATCGCGATCAATAAACCACACGGACTACTTGTACACCGTTCTTCTATAGCTAATGATGCAAAAGAATTTGCCTTACAAATGTTAAGGGATCAGGTGAACAGGCGTGTAAGTCCTGTTCACCGCTTAGACAGAAAGACCGGTGGTTTATTGTTGTTTGCTTTTGAAAAGGATGTTGAAATTGCAATGCAACAGCAGTTCATGAATGGTGAAGTACAAAAGAAATACCTCGCAATTGTTAGAGGTTATGCCCCGGATAGTGAAGAGATCGATTATCCGCTTGCCAAAGACAACGGCACCATGCAAGACGCTTTTACCGCATTTATTACACTAAAGAGAGCTGAACTCGATGTCGCTTTTGGTAAACATCCGACCTCAAGGTACTCTTTAGTAGAAGCGATACCAACAACCGGTCGGATGCACCAGCTTCGTAAACACTTTGCGCATATCTTTTACCCGATTATTGGCGATAGAAAACATGGTTGTAACAAACAAAATAAGTTTTTCAAAGAGCAGTGGGAAATGACTACCATGCTGTTGCATGCTTCAGAACTTTTGTTTAAACACCCTGTAACACACCAGGATATTCATCTAAAAGCACCTGTTCATGAGGAGTTTAAAAGGGTCATGGGTTTAATGAGCTGGTCATCCTAATATTACTGTTTTTAATTCGTTCAAATTTGTAATTTGGAGGAATAATATTTCTCTATTGATTATGACTGATTGGTTTAAACGCAATGGTATCCATTTTGCCATTGCTGGTATTTTCGTGTTAATTTGTTTTTTGTATTTTAACCCCGCATTTCAAGGCAAAACTTTAGGACAAAGTGATGTAGTAGGCGCACAGTCTACACAAAAGGAAATCATGGATTACAGGGCCAAAGGGACTACGGTACTCTGGTCTAATCAGGTTTTCGGTGGGATGCCTGCCTATCAGTTGTGGGCTCCTTATTCTTCTAATATAGCGAGTCATTTGGTCAATGTGATTCACAGGGTATTTCCAAACCCAATCGGAACGGTTCTTTTGCTTTTATCGGGAGCCTATTTTCTTTTCCTGGTTTTAAAACTTAATCCGTGGCTTGCAGCGGCAGGGGCAATCGCTTTTACATTTTCATCCTATAATATTATTTTACTGGCGGCAGGGCATGCTAACCAAGCATTTGCGATTGCCTTTTTTGCGCCAATTCTGGCCGGGATCATTTTAACCTTTAGGGGTAAGTACTATATAGGGGCTATCCTGACAGTATTATTTTTGGCTATGGAAATTAAAGCCAATCATATTCAAATGACCTATTATTTGCTATTAGGCATATTTATCCTGGTAGGTATTGAGTTGTACCATGCTATAAAATCAAAAAAAACAACTTCATTCTTTAAATCTATTGTTTTTTTATCAGCTGCAGTTTTGTTGGCTCTCGCTGTAAATGCCTCTTTAATGTGGAGTACTTATGAATATAGTAAATACAGTTACCGGGGACAATCTAACCTAACAAAAAATGCAAAAGAGCCCGTTAGTGGTTTAGACAAGGAGTATGTCTATCAATACAGCCAGGGTGTGGGGGAGTGTCTTACGTTTTTAGTTCCCAATGCTTATGGAGGTGCTTCTGGGAGTGATTTGTTAAATCAGCGTTCAGAAATCACAAAAATATTTGCCAATAAAGGTGTTTCTGCAGACGAATCACTTAATTATGCACATCAAATTTCAAGTATTCCTGGTCTTTCCCTTTATTGGGGAGAAAAACGGCCCTTTACTGCCGGACCATTTTATTTCGGTGCGGTCATCTGTTTTCTCTTTGTGTTTGGCATGCTCATCGTAAAAAACAGAATTAAATGGTGGCTGGTGGGAACAGTTCTTTTAACCATGCTTTTGTCATTTGGCGGCAATTGGCCCTATGTTTCAGATCTGTTTTTTGACTATTTCCCTTTGTATAATAAGTTCCGCGCAGTAGAATCAATACTTGCCGTAGCTGGATTATGCGTGCCTATTCTTGGTTTCTTATCCATTCAGGAGATTGTTTTAGCTAAGGACAAAGAATTTGTCCTGAAAAAATTAAAACTGGCTTTTTATATTACGGCAGGGTTGAGTGCCCTATTAATTCTAGTGCCGGGAATGTTACTGGACTTCAGCGCTAGTGATGAATCAAATGGTATTGTAACCCTTACTCAGGCTTTGAAAGGAGATAATACAACAGCCAGAGAGTTAGCACATGCACTAGTTTTAGACCGGACCAATCTGGAACGCAGCGATGCCATTCGTTCTTTTCTCTTTATCTTGTCGACTTTTGGATTAGTATGGGCATTTGTCAAAGAGAAAATTAATCTTCAGTTTGTTTCCATCGCCCTACTGATCTTAAGTCTGATTGATTTGTGGCAGGTAGATAAACGATATCTGAAAGATGCAAATTTCACAGAAAAGCGGGAAGCGCTGGTGAAACCAAGGGAGGTTGATTTGCAAATAGCCAAAGACACGGATCCCAATTTTCGGGTGTTTGATGCGACTGCCAATATAAAAATGGATATACAAAACCCGTTTTTTCATAAAAGTTTAGGTGGATATTCAGCTGCACGTTTAAAAAGATATGAGGAGTTGATTGATAACCAGATGTCTGGTGAGCAGATCAACCCCCGGATTCTGAATATGCTGAATACCAAGTATATCATCACACCAGATTCTACAGGTCGGACTTTAACTGTAAGCCAGAATGAGCAGGCCTGTGGAAATGCATGGTTCATTCAAGCTATAAAATATGTAACTAATGCAGACGCAGAAATGGAAATCTTAAAAATTTTTTCTCCTGAAAAAGAGTTAGTTGCCGATCAGCAATACAAACAGCTTCTTGATAGTTTTTCTCCGGCAAATGATTCTTTGGCAACTATAAAACTTGTGCATTACTCACCGGATTCTTTGAGTTATCGAACCAAGTCGGCAACTCCACAACTCGCCGTGTTTTCAGAGATTTATTATGAAAAAGGCTGGAAAATGTTTCTCGATGGGCAGGAAAAACCATACTTCAGAGCAGATTATTTGCTTCGGGCGGCACAAATTCCTGCTGGCGAACACCAAGTCGACTTTATATTTCATCCCGCTTCCTATTATACAGGAGAGAATATTTCGTTGGCTGGTTCTATTGTTTTAGTCCTGCTTCTGGGAGGAGCTATATTTGGAGACGCTATTATAAATTACAGGAAAAAATTATAGGAATGATACCACACAAAACGGTTTTAATTAGGTCACCAATGCGTAAGTGATCGGTGTTGAGACGGTTTTAACCGTATAATAATTGTTGTTTTTTAAGGTATTTTAACCACGTATAACCCGTATGAAAAAACTGATAACCATACTCTTACTGATTACAGGGATTGGGAGTTTATCTGCTCAGCAAAAAATAAATCATACGCTACGTGCAGAAAATAACCCGGATACTTTAAACTGGGTGGATCAGACCAGAAAAAGACTGGTTCCGGTAGCTATTTATAAGCCCTCAAACACATCTAACGGGAAAGTGGTCATCTTAAATCATGGCTATGGATCTAATGAATGGGGATCATTCAAAGCTTATAGTTACCTGGCAAATTATCTGGCTTCAAAAGGATATACAGTGGTAAGTATTCAACATGAACTAGCTAGTGATGAATTATTACCCACAATCGGCAAACCGAGCGAAGTACGCAGACCAAACTGGGAACGGGGTGTTCAAAATATACTATATGTAATCATCCAGTTAAAAAAAGAGCGGCCTGATCTGGACTATAAACGGCTGAATCTGGTGGGGTATTCAAATGGTGGAGATATGGTCATGCTTTTTGCCACAGAACATCCAGAATTAGTAGCTAAAGTAATTTCGCTGGATAACCGCAGGATGCCTTTTCCAAGAATTAACAAACCAGTAATATATAGCTTGCGTTCAGTAGATCAGCCGGCAGACGAGGGTGTTATTCCCAATAGAGAAGAACAGCAAAAACTCGGAATAAAGGTCGTTAATCTAAAGAATACTACTCATAATGAAATGGATGATCATGGAAACGACTATCAAAAAGCAGAAATTAATAGTTTGGTTTTAGAATTTCTGATCAATTAAGCTGATTTAGCATCCAAATTTAATGCTGCTTTTACTCCTGTTTGATCGCCTTTATCGGATTAGCTACGGCGGCTTTATAGGTTGTACCAGCTACGGTTAGTACAGCCATAAAAATAGTAAATATGGCTGTCATAATAAATATCCATGAGCTGACTGGAGTTTGAATATCAAAGCGCTGTAACCATAGTTTCATCAGATACCAGGCAAGGGGTAAAGCAATGACAATTGCGATCAGAACAAGCTTTATAAAATTCAAAGAAAGCATTTCCATTAACTCCTTTACAGTTGCACCTAATATTTTACGGATACCGATTTCTTTGGTGCGCTGTTCTGCACTGTAAGCAGAGAGCCCAAATAACCCTATGCAAGAAATAAATATAGAAAGACTGCCAAATACGGTCGCAATGTTGCTCATTATCGCTACACTTTTTAGTTTTTCTTCATTTAAGCTATCGATAAATTTGATATCAACAGGAAAGTTAGGATTCAGCTCTTTCAGGATACTGCGAATAACGGCCATACTTTCTACCGCACTATTTCTCGGATTCAGCCGCATAGTAATCGTTTCACTGATTCCCTTGGCATAAGCAATGACCATTGGCTCTGCAAATTTACTTTGATTACCCCATACGATATCGGCAAAAACCCCAGTAACTTTTCTGGACTCTCCCTGGTAGCTAATCTTCGCACCTATAGGATGTTTGAGGCCCATAATCTGAACGGCCTTTTGACTTAACAGTATTCCAAGGCTATCTGAAGCCGTTTTTTTGCTGAAATCTCTGCCTTCAAGCAGGTGGATACCAGTTGTTTTTACAAAGCCATCAGTAGTGTAGAGCTGATCAAAATCAATTAACTTACCTGATTCTGGCATTCCTTCCCATTCTAGTCCGCGGATGGTACTTCCTATATTGGTAATGCTGTTTGAAGATTGCGTAACGTCGGTTACAGCATTGCTTGCCAGTAGTTTTGTCTTTAAAAGGTCGTACTTTTGATACAATAAGCCTTCATGAGGCACTTCAATGAGTCCATTTGACGCATAACCCAAAGGTCTGTTTTTAATAAACTGAATTTGTTTATAAATAGTAATTGTCGAAGCGATTAAGATGATTGCAAAAGAGAACTGGATAATAACCAGAATTTGTCTTAACCCTAAAACTTGTCTTCCATTGGCGTTAGTTGCCTTTTTTAAAGTCTGTACTGGGTTAAAACCAGAAAGATAAAATGCCGGGTAACAGCCAGCCAAAAAGCTAGTTAATATTAATATGCCAAATAGAATCATCCAATTGATAGGATCGAAATAGTTAATTGTGATGGCTATATTCAGTAAATGATTAAACCAGGGTAGGCTCAGTTCAATGATCGCAATACTAATTAAAATGCTGACTGTCGTTAGGATCAGTGATTCTGATAAAAATTGAAGAACCAATGCACTTTTCGTTGCACCTATGGTTTTTTTAATTCCAACTTCTTTAGCTCTTTTCTGGGAATGTGCTGTGGCCAGATTTATGAAATTAATACAGGCAATCAGCAAAATACCAAAGGCCAGTGCCATATATAATTGAACTTGCTCAATTTTACCACCAACGCTTTTACCATTTACAAAATCACCATATAAATGCAATTGGGTAAGCGGGAAAAGGAAAACATCCTCTTTAGCTATAGCTAAATGATTTTTAACCAGGCCTTTCAATTTCTGATTCAATTGGCTGACATCCGTGTTTTGCGCTAAAGTTATTAAGGTATAAAAAGAATGGTTTCCCCAGTTTATTTTTGATGGCCAGTGATTCAGATTTTCGAATAACCTCCATGTGGATATTGCTTCAAAAGGATAAGAGATATTTGCAGGAAGGTCTTTGATGACAGCAGTAACCTTTAAATTAGCCTGATCCTCAAATTTTATGGTCTTATTTAGTGCATCTCTGGTGCCAAACAAACGTTTAGCGGTAGTTTCGGTTAGTATAATGGAATTGGGATCAAGCAGTGCCTTTTCGGGGTTTCCACTAATGAACTGAAAGCCAAAAATTCTAAAAAAATCCGGGTCTGCATATCTGCTCTTAATTTTGAAGCTGGAATTTCCGTTGGTTACTAATCTTGGATAAAGATCGGTTGTTCTGGCTATATGAATGATTTCAGCAAACTTTTCTTTAAGAGTAGGGGCAAGGATATTTGCGGAAAGATCAATTGTACCTACCGTATTGCCATTTCCATCATAGGAATTAGTCATCGCCTGGTAGATCTGATCAGAATTTTTAAACTGCTTATCATAATTCCATTCATAATGCGCGTATAACATTAAAAGAAGGAAGGCAGAAAGACCAGTAGCGAGACCTCCAATATTAATTATTGAAGATGATTTGTGTTTCCAGATATTCCTGAATGCAATTTTAAAGTTGAGTTTGAACATAGATAGATAAAGACTGATGAGCAGGTTAAGCTAATTTTGTACCACCTACTCAAACATTACCTATTTAGTATTTGAGCATATTATCGGGCTATGGATGTTCAATTCTGAACATGGATTGTTCGATTCTGAACATGAGCGGTTCCATACCGTAATAATACACAATGGAGTCTGAAAATTACTCCATTGTGTAAATTTTATTTAAACTGTTGCCACTGCACATTCTGTTAAAATCATTTGTAACTGATCTTTATCAGCCTTCTCAAGCGGTTCTAAGGGCGATCTTAAATAGCCGGCAGGGATACCCGTTAATTCAAGTCCCGCTTGGATGGCCCTTGGAAGACCTTTACTGACAATGAATTGCAAGAGTTTCACTTGTTTGTAAAACACCGCTCTAGCCAGCTCATAATTGTTGTTTTGAACCGCATGGTATAAATCAAGCGTCAATTCTGGAATTAAATTAGGTGCAGCGGTACACCAGCCTGTTGCTCCAGCAGCGAAGGCTGCTAAAGCCAGCGGATTAGAACCGTTGAAAAAAGCAGTTTCCTCACCTAATTCTTTGCGTAAATAGTGCATGCGCTGTAAATCACCAGTACTCTCTTTGATCATGGTCACATTTGGAATTTGAAGTAACCGCTTTAATAGAGAAGGTGACATATCCACGCCACCAGTAGCCGGATTGTTATAAGCCATGATGGGAATAGAAATTGCATTGGCAACTTTTTCATAGTGCGCAAAAATTTCATCATCCGTCAGCTTCCAGTAGGACATCGGCAGAATCATCACCGCCGTAGAACCTGCTTTTTCTGCAAAACGGGCATGATGCATTGTCCTTTCTGTTGTCAGCGCAGATACTCCTGTAATTACTGGAACCCGGCCGGCTACTTGTTGTATAGCGGCCTCAGTAACCGCTTCTTTTTCTTCATCAGTTAAGTAAGGTAAGACGCCCGTACTACCCAAAGGAGCAATTCCATGTGATCCAGAAGCAACCAGTCTCTCTACCAGGACTTTAAATAGACTAATGTCTACTTGCTCCTGTGCATTAAATGGTGTAATAGGATAGGCAATTATGCCCCTTATGATCTGTTTATTCATGTTTTTCAAGTTTTATTTATAAATCTCTTCCTTCTTCTTCGCGCAGTGCGACACCTAGGTTTTGCAGCTGTGGTGCATTTTCACAGGCCAGATATTTTGCCGGTTCACTCTCGCTTAAATTCTGGTGACGATGCCATCCCCAACTTGGAATATAAACTGCATCCCCAGCTTTCCACTCTACTTTTACGCCTTCAATTTCAGTGTAACCATGTCCTTCAAGTACATAAAGAACAGTTTCATAAGTATGCCTGTGTTTGTTTGTCAGTTGACCAGGAAGTAAGCCGCCAAGAGTTATACTTACATTTTTTGTAGGCAAATCAACGAAGAATACCGGGTGTTTTCTTTCCGTTGAAAACTGATCATGTTCTCCGGCCTGTTCCACATTTCTATGCACTAATTTATCTGGCATGACAAAAGTTGGTCTTGCAAAAGTCTGATGAAAATCTTTTGATGTAAATGCAGGTTTGTTTGTTTCTTTAGTATCCATTTTTTATTATTTAAGGTGATCAATTATTTAACACCACAAAAATAGCCTACATTGGACCCCTGTTAATACTCCAGAAATCACATAAACAGATGGTCCAGATTCTACGTCCTTGGAAAACTATTTTACCGATCACTCTAGATGGCGAAAAAGCAGTTTATCGTCAGTTAGCCGCAGGTATTGTTGAAGAAATCAAAAGAGGCAGACTGAAACCTGGTACTGCTTTACCGGGTACCAGGCAACTGGCTTTAGATTTGAAATTAAACAGGAAGACTGTCATCCTGGCTTATGATAATTTAATTGCTGAAGGCTGGCTGACTACCGCCTATAAACAAGGGACATTTGTTTCTGATAAACTTCCTCAGGATGTTAAACTTTATAGAAGCCACCAAACAGCAGTAGAAACAGCTAATATTCCTTTTAAATATCGGGAGCAGCAAAGCGCTATTTTATTCAGTAAAGACCAAAGTCTTGTTGTTTTCAATGATGGCTTACCCGACGTGCGACTTGCCCCAATGAATGAGTTGGTTAGAGCTTATAGGCGTATATTTCAGCAAAATGCAAAATGGCGGATGATGGGCTATGGCGATCCAAGGGGAACCGAAAGAATCAGAGAAGCAATTGCTAAAATGCTGATTCACGATAGAGGAATCAGTGTGGAAACAGGTGAGCTTTGCATAACCAGAGGGAGTCAGATGGCTCTTTACCTGATTGCAAATGTGCTGGTTGAAAAAGGAGACCATATTGTAGTAGAAGATCCCGGCTACGCACCTGCATGGCAAGTATTTGAGCGTGCAGGTGCCACCTTAATACCAGTGACAGTAGATGAAAGTGGTATTTGTACGGATAGTCTGGAAATTCTTTGTGCGCAAACTACCATCACAGCGATCTATGTTACACCACATCACCAGTTTCCAACCACTGTAAGTATGAAAATTGACAGACGTTTAAAACTGATCGCTTTATCAAATCAATACGGTTTCGCAATTATTGAGGATGATTATGATCATGAGTTCCATTTTAGCTCAAAGAGCTTACTTCCACTGGCAAGCCATCAAAATGCCCTCAATGTAATTTATATTGGTTCGTTAAGTAAAATTGTAGCACCTGCTTTGAGAATTGGTTATGTAAAAGGGCCACAAAAATTTATTGACACACTGGCTGGCTTACGAAAATTGATAGATGTGCAGGGTGATAATGTCATGGAACATGCTGTTGCAGAATTAATAGAAGAAGGAGCTGTCAAAAGACATGCGAAAAAAGCATATGCTGTTTACAAAGACCGGAGAGAAAATATGGAGAAAATGCTCGATACTTATCTGGGTGATCACATCACTTTTAAGAAACCAGAAGGAGGTCTGGCTTACTGGATTCAGTTTAGAGAAAATAGGAATACGGTTGATTTGGCCGAAAAACTATTGGAAAAAGGTGTGTCAATTATTCCCACAGAACGATTTTCTTTTCATTCAAGTTCATTAAATGCACTTCGTTTAGGCTATGCCTCACTGACTAAAGATGAAATGGAAACAGGGTTACAGCTGATTGCAAAAGCACTATAGTTTGGCATTTTCATTCAATTTCAATTCCAGCTCAAGCTTTCCAGTTTGCTCATTTTGCTTCGTGGCTTTTAACTCAAGCTTATTCAAGTCCCGGATATAACCATTCAGTAAGGGAAATTGATTTTGTTTACTGATCTTATCAAAATCAATCTCAGCAAAAATGAAATATGGACTGGCAGAACGGGTAGCAGGCAATAACCTTATTTTGCTGGTACTAAGTTGCAATGTTCCGTAATCATTTTTACTGTATACCTCATACAGTGGGAATAATTCTTTATTTAGCCATTGGTCGGGGCTGATCACCGATTGCTCTTGTAAATAATTAACCAATGCAGGTGCATTTCCTTTCAGCGCAAGGGTGAGCTCGGGTACTTTTACTTTTTTCTGTTCGATATGCTCTACCTTTTCAAACTCATCATTATACTCATAAGTTACCATGGGCTGATATTGATTAATTGGATTTCCGGCCTCGAGAGCTGCATATCCATGGTAATACTTTAATAAGGTATCCCGTTCCAGTACATAATCTTTAAAATGGATGTCCTTTTTAAAGATGCCTTTCAAGTCTGCATTTAACCAGGCATTTATACTCAGTCCTTTTCTGAAAACTGCCGGACAATAAGCCTTATCTGGCACTCCAAGGCTGTTTAAAGGAAAGGTTCCTTTGAGTGTTAGTGTATGTCCAGTGAAATTGGCTTGCCCTGAATAGGTTTTAAAATCATAGATCACAGGCGCATCCTGTCGTTTCATTTTTGCAATTCTTGGATCAGTAACAGCTAAAAAGCTTTTCCCATTTAGCAATTCAGTTAATACATCCTTCACATTTTCTTTTTCGAAAGAGTAACAGAGTGCCAGGGTTTGCGTATTATAGGCTATTTTTAGTCTCTGATCTGAATTATTTCCCCATACAGTTCCTTGCACCGTTTGATTAAAATAATCAATGTTAAACGTTCTTTGCAGGTACAATTTCAATTCTGCGGTATCTGTTACCGGCAGGGAACAGAAAAATGTATTTGCAGACTTGTTACGCAGGGTATAAACAAAAATATTAGCCGGGACAGCAAATCCACGGGAATCATTTTTTATAGAACTGAATCCTTTTTGTTTGACAATCTCATCAATATTGATCTTAAAAATCAGCGAAGCATTTTGATGGATTCTGTTTTTGTAAGAACTATATTGCCTGTACTGGAGTAAACTGAAAACAGCCAGCAGTAACAAAAAAATCAAAGATGTTGCCGCTATTAATACCTTTTTCATAATGATTTTTCTACAATTCCCGAACCATTTCTAGTCATATTAATTTCTTCAATAATTTGAAAACAGGAAGAAGGACAACCAATTGTCAATAGCAGCAATGGGTATCTGAGTGCTTTACTTTGCATTTAAAAAGGGAGAAGAGTCGTTATTTAATAATCCTTTTAAAGATATAGTTTTTTTTCTTTTTACCCCAATACAGGGTTAGCGGCGATTGACAATTTGGCAAACCGGATGACTTCTATACTTGGAAAACCAAAGTCTTCTACCACTTTGCCCAGAATCAGGTAACAGCCGGCCCCACGGAAAGGGTAGGATGGGGTATGTGTTGGGAAGTGGGTCGTATCAAAGAAATTGCCATCAGCGTCAAGGAAAGTACCAAACCACATCTTCTTACTATTCTTGGTTTTTACAGTTTTTTCACAAACATACAAGCCGACCATTTTAGCGGTCTGCCCTACATAATTAATCAGTTCATTGGTCATGAGATCACCGCGGTAACTGGTTTGCAGTAAGTCAAAATAAGACAGGCTGACTGGAAAACCTAACAATTCAAGCTCATGATAAGCATCTTCCAGTTTGGTATTCACCAGTTCCGGAAGTTGATAATGTTTAGTTTCTGCCTGAAACAGTTGTGCGTGATTCGAGGTTTTTATTTTAGTACCCAGCAAAGAATGAATATCCCAGAGTAATTCTTTTTTGCTACGTCCGGTAAAGCGTAATGCCCCCGTACGAATCAGAATAATTGCCTGATCTAGACTAATCGATGTCCTTTTTACAAAATCATCCAGATCAAGATAATTGCCATTTTTTATTCGTTCCAGGGGGATTTCTTCCATTAATTTAAGGGTGAGTCCTTGTATCCCGATAAAACCCAGGTACGCATCAATCCCTCGGATAGAGACTACTGGTGTACTGTTGTTTACACAAGGTAATTGTACATTTGCACCTGCTTTACGAAGTTCATGCACATATAACCAGCGGGGATAAAAACCACCATAATTATTAAGTACGGCCACCATAAACTCTATTGGATAATAGGTCTTTAAAAACAAACTCTGGTAACTTTCTACCGCAAAACTGGCAGAGTGTGCTTTAGAAAAACTATAACCAGCAAAAGAAGAGACCTGCCGCCAGACTTCCTTGGTTACCGTTTCTTCCCGACCTAATTTTTTAGCGCCCTCAAAAAATTTGTCTACCAGTTTATCAAATTCTATACGGGAGCGGTATTTTCCGCTCATACCTCTTCGCAAGACATCGGCATCACTGCCGCTCATCCCACCATAATGGATGCAGACTTTGATTACATCTTCCTGATAAACCATTACACCATAGGTTTCATGCATTTGTTCTTTCATCACCGGATGCAGATATTTCACCTTTTCAGGCTCATGATAGTTCTGGATATAAGTTTTCATCATCCCTGACTGCGCAACACCGGGGCGAATAATAGAGCTGGCTGCAACCAGAGTAAGGTAATTATCACAGCCCAGTTTGATTAAAAGCTGGCGCATGGCAGGCGATTCAATATAAAAACAACCAATCGTGTTACCCGATTGTAGCCTGCCATTTAACAAAGGATCTTCCATAAACTTTTTTACCTGGTGAACATCAGTCTTTATTCCCTTATTTTCTTCTATCAGTTTTGCAGCTTCTTTGATATGGCCGATACCCCGCTGACTTAGAATGTCATATTTATCATAGCCAATTGCTTCTGCTTCATACATATCCCATTGAACGGTAGGCATTCCTTTAGGGGGTAAATCTAATGCAGTATAGTAAGTAATTGGTTCTTCAGAAATTAATACCCCGCCCGCATGAATACTGCGTTGATTAGGCATTGTACTCATCAATTCAGAGACGGCCATTATCTTTTTAAAAGTAGGGTTATTCAGGTTTTGTGCATTTTGGGTCTGATCGGTAAAACTGTCAATTTCTGCTTTAGGTAACCCCATCACTTTGCCAATTTCCCGGATGACAGAGCGGTCTTTAAAAGTAGACA
Source organism: Pedobacter sp. PAMC26386 (assembly GCA_014302835.1). GTDB lineage: Bacteria > Bacteroidota > Bacteroidia > Sphingobacteriales > Sphingobacteriaceae > Pedobacter. The sequence continues at coordinate 1,755,322 of CP060294.1, read as the reverse complement.
TGGTTCCTAATAAGGCAGTATATTCCTTGCCATAGGTTCTGAAAATATATCGCTGTACATCTTCCCGTTCATCCCACGAATAATCTATGTCAAAATCTGGCGGTGAAGTCCGCTGCGAATTTAGGAATCTGTCAAAGTAAAGATCTAGTTCCAGTGGGTCAACATCAGTGATTCTCATGCAGTAAGCGACGGTACTGTTCGCTCCTGAGCCACGTCCCACATGATAATATCCCCGTTTCATCGAGTACTGGATAATGTCCCAGGTAATCAGAAAATAAGCGCAAAAATCCATTTCATGAATAATTTTCAGCTCATATTTTATCTTTTCCAGTGCTTTTTCATGTTCAGCGCCATAGCGGTCAACCATGCCTTTCATCGCCAGTTTTCCCAGTAGTTCTTTGTCTTTTTCTATATCTCCGGTAAAGGTTTTACGATTTAATTTAATCTTTCCCTGCGCATAATTCATCACACAACTATCCATCAGGTTCAGCGTGTTTTCCAGAATAAAAGGGTATTTGCTAAATCGGGTTTCCAATTCGCCATGGGGAAGAAAAGTATCAGTAGGACTACATTTATCGGCTGCGCTTGTTTTCGTTAAAACGGTATTTAAATCAACGCTCCGTAAATATTCATGTAAACGGTATCCAATCTTTTCAGTGAATACGACGGGCTGAAAAACCACTAATTTCTGTTGGAAGCCAGTTAAATCTTTTCCATACAGCAAATGCAATTCGTCAAAGCGGATGCCCATATATTCATGCGCATCCAGCTTTCTGCCATAGGTATATGCATAAACGACATAACAATGTTTAAATAAAGGAGGGTGGTCCGGCAACTCTTTTTGCTTCATGTTATGGTCAGTCAGGAAGTCGTTCAATTCCTTCATGCCTTCTTTGTTTTTGGCGATACCAATATATAGCAGTCTTTTGTCTCTTCGGAATTCGATACCTCCAATAGGTTTAATCCCTTTTTTATTACAAGCCCTCATAAATTCCATCACCCCTGTAGAATTATTAAAATCAGTTAGTACCATTTGAGTAATACCCCTGGCCGCGGCTTCTGTTATCAATTTAGCAATAGACAGGGTGCCATAACGGAGACTATAATGGGAGTGGACATTTAAATACATCTGCCTAAATTTTCAAGTCTAAGACCGAAGCCATGGTAATGGACTTCTCTCCAAAGCGTTGACGGATTTTATCCATTGCCTGGCATAAATTATATTGTTCCTGTGAGTTCTCATAAAGATCAATTTGCTCAAATCCATTCACCAGGTTAGACAAACGCACACCAACCAGGCGGATCAGCATTCGTTTCTGATAAAGCTGTTTGAATAACTCTTTCGCTTTACATATCAGTACAGAGTCCATTGAAGTATAAGGGATTGTCGCTTGCTTAGTCACATCTTCAAAGTTGGAATAACGGATGGTTATGGTAATGCAAGCTGCAATTTTCTTTTTCTGCCGCAGTTCAAAGCCAAGATCCAGAATCATCGAAGTAATCAGGTTACCAATCGTTTCTACATCGATTGTGTCGGCTTTAAACGTACATTGTGTACTGATACTTTTTTGTTCCTGATAAGGGATAACGGGGGATTGATCAATACCTTTTGCTTTTTGTAATAAGACCAGGCCATTTTTACCCAGCAGATTAATCATTTGATCGGGATGAATCTGTGTTAAGGTGAAAATCTTTTTAATCCCCATGTCACTGAGCTTCATAAATGTTTTTTCACCCAGCCCGGGGATTTTTTTAATAGATAAAGGATTGAGGAAGGGCTGGACTTCATGTTGTCTAACATCAAGCTCTCCATTGGGTTTACACTCATTGGTCGCCATTTTGGAAACTGTTTTATTGACAGATAAGCCAAAAGAGATCGGTAAACCACTTTCCCTGATCACAGTTTGACGCAGCTCATGTGCGTATTGGTGGGTGCCATGGAAACGATCCATCCCAGTCATGTCTATATAATGTTCATCGATACTTGCTTTTTCAATTAGTGGAACACGACTTCTTAATATTTCAGTAACTTCTTGTGAAGCCTTAGCATAAGCATCCATATTCCCTTTGATGAAAATAGCATGGGGGCAAAGCATTTTCGCCATGCGCGATGACATTGCTGCATGGACACCAAACTTACGGGCTTCATAACTGCATGACGCCACCACCCCCCGATCAGAAGTGCCACCTATAATTACAGGCTGACCAGCTAATTTGGGGTCCTTTTTTACTTCAACGGAAACGAAGAAGGAATCCAGATCCATATGGATGATGTGTTTGTCAGACATAAACTATTTTAGTAATACACAAATGTATGCTAAAAATAGTCGTTTAAGTAATTTATTTACTAATAATATTAGTAAATAAATCCGGTCCTAAATGAAAAGGAGGATAAAGCTCATCAAGCTTTATCCTCCTTTTCAGAAGATAGGATTGGATTAACTACCTGTATCAGTACGGTTTTCAATTACATCTTGTATACTTTGACTCACGTTAGACATGATATTGATTCCAGAAGCAGCTTCAATAGACCTGACAGTGGTTAGATATTTTTTCCAGTCTGTATCAACTGTACCCTGATCATTAGGCGTATCCACAGCGATTACACGTGTCGAACTTGTAATACGGGAAAGGTCATTGTTTCCATTAGGGATGACAACAATCACTTTCCAAATGCGTGAAGGTACATTTACATTTCCATTGTCAATAGTGGTCTGGTATCCGTTTGTACCTGTACCACCAGATCCGTAAGAACCCATCACGACATAGACTTCATTTCCTCCATTTACCAGAGAGCGTGTATAATTTTCCAGATTTGCCCATGTTTGCTGATTGTTTTTAGGTGCCTGAGGAATCATATTGGTCATTAAAAATGTAGCTGAATTTGCTGTATTGTCTGATGTCCTGTCGCCGGAAGGGCAGTTGTGACCACGGTCAAAACCAGAACCTGAGTAGCTCGAATTTCCCACTGCATACCAGCCAGATGGCAAATTGATATCTGCTCTGAAATTATTAGCGCGTGAAGAACTACCTAGATCAGTACTGCTGATATGCCATGACACCCAGTTAGGAGTACCTTTATCTCTGTTATAAGATTCAGTATAATAAGTTTGATCCATTAGGTAATTCGTTGCAGAATTGATACTATGTTGTGCATTACTTGGGTTTCCGAGTAATAAATTATCATTATCAGCCGGAGTGCCGGGTGTGCCGGTCCCAGGATCTGTACCCGGGTCAGTACCACCTGTGGTAAAGCTGATATCATCAATGTTAATACGGGCAGTACCGCCTGATATTTTGCGGACTTCAAAAGTCAGATTCCCTGTTGTGCTGACCGTGAAGTTTGCAGTAGCCAACTGGCTCGATGAAGAAGTGATCGTTGAACCTACTTGCGTATAGGTGCTGCCGTTATCACTTGACACCCATAACTGCCAGGTAGATGAGTTATCACTACCATATACCGCATGTTTAATGGATACCGATGATGGACTGCTTACATTAAAGTTCATGCTCAGGATACCTGTATTACGAATACGTACAGATTTTGTTCCTGATTTCACATCTGATGCTGTTGACCCGATAAGCGCATCATCCAGGTTCCATGAACCCGTACTTAAAGTGACATCCCCGGCTGCATAAGCACCTTTGCTGCCTGTTTCGAAATCCTCAGTGATTACAGTCGCTGTAGCCTGAGTTTGACGGGAGTTTAATGCTGCCTGTTTTGGATTAACAGGACTAAGTTCTTGCGTCGTGTCTTTTGAGCACGATGCAAATACCAGTGACAAGCAACTGGCAAATAGTAAATTTCTGAATTTCATAGGTTGATTAAATATTTAGGTAAAGAGACTCAAGTGATATTAAAGTTATATTATTTGAGTGTTATCTAATTAAAAAAATATCAATTGATATGAATAAGAAATAAGAATAAGGGATCAATTTATAAACTTGTATAAGTTTACATTATATCTTATACTACTGACACAGTTTTCAAAGTTTTGTTTGTACCTGTTTCTTTAAGCAGCAGACTCACTACAACTGCGATTGCAATGCCGCCAATCCAGAAGAATCCAGCAAATTGGAAATGACCGGCCTTATCTGTCGTTTCGGCTAATGTTTTACCGAAAAAGTGGCTAAACAACGGACTCAATAATGTCGTTACACTAAAAGTGATGAAATTTATAGCCCCGGTCGCACTTCCCTTGACATGGTCAGGATTAGATTCTTTGATCACAGAATAAGGAATCATGGCTGCGCCAGAGGCCACACCTAACAGAAATGTACTTACATAGGCAGGAGCGATGGCTGGCAGCAAAAGTAATTGGGCAAGACTTAAAATCATCAATACTGCACCGCCAATCAGTACAGGTTTACGTCTTCCTATTTTATCGGTCAGATAACCTAAAAGTGGACAACCAAATACCCAGCCCATAGGTACCATCGCGCAGGCTACGGTAGCATCATGGAAACTAAAAGATCTGTCCTGTTGAAAAAAAGCGACACCCCAGGTCATGGCAAAAATAGTGGTGGGTGCAAATAGAAGCCCTGAGATAACACCACAAAGCCAGGATTGTGGGTTAGAAAATACCACTTTATAAGGGCTTAGGAAACCTTTAGCATGCAATTCTTTAGTGGATTTTTGTTCTTCTTTAGGATTTGGTGTAATCAGCAGTAAACCGATAGCCACCAGGATTGTTAAAATCCCGGCTCCAATCCAGAACAGTTTCTGATCAACTCCTTTTTCGATCAGCGGGCCTACCACGAATTGTCCAGCAGAGCCGCCAAGCATTCCTAAACACTGAGTAAAACCAATGGCAGTGGCCAGCGATTTAGGTGAAAATCCTTTTGTCGCGAGGTAAACACAGCCGGGAAAGGCAAATGCGCAACCTGCGCCCTGAAGTAAACGACCTGTATTGCCAGCAAACTCACTTGAAATCATGAAAAGTAAACAGCCAATACCTAAAATTACCGCGCCGGCAAAGAGTGAATACTTTGCGCCAAACCGGTCCAGTGCGATCCCTGCAATCAAACTGCAAGTAGAATAAGTATAATAATAAGTGCCGATAATAGAAACCAGACCAATGGTAGAGACATTAAAAACAGCTGATAACTGGGGAATCATTACTGCCGGGGCGGCTCTGACCACATAGTCCAGGAAGTAAAAAAGGAGGCCGAAAACCCAGGCAATGACGTAATATTTTGTAGCGGATGATTTCTTGGAACTGTCCATGAGGGATTTACGGGTTATAAAGAGTCGAGTCTAAGCTTTGAGAGTCGCTAAGGATTAACTTTTGTCGCTTTGCAGTACGTATCACTCCAGTCTGAAAGTATATCCATCACTGGAATTAGGGTTTTTCCAAGTTCGGTGAGCTTATATTCTACTCTAGGTGGTGATTCTGCATATACTTTTCTGGAGATAATGCCGTCACGTTCCAGCTCGCGCAATTGTGTGGTTAGTGTTGTTTGTGTAATCTCCTGCATCTTTTTTCTCAGTTCTCCGAACCTTGCAGGGCATTCTTTACGGATTGCATTTAATAAAGGCAGTTTCCATTTTCCGCCAATAATCTGCCATGCATTTGTCATTGAACAGTTATCTTCTAATTGTTCATGATTTTCTTGTTTTATAACTGACTGAGGGTCATTAATAGTATTGTTTTCCATACTTGGTATTGTCCGGCAAACTACTTGTTTAGCTAAAATGGTGCTTCCATCTTTGGGCAGTAAAGTTAACCATAATCGGTTAAGCAAACCGATATAAATAGATTAAACTGAGTTATGAGCAAGCAAATTTCTAAATGGATATTATTAATTATCCTGTCTTCTGCGGTTTTTTTATCCGTTATTGATATTTTTATAGTCAATGTAGCCATCCCTGCTATCAAAAAGGGAATTAATGGTACAGATGGAGATATACAGCTTGTTATCGCTTTATATCTGCTGGGGTATGCTGCGTTTCTGATTACAGGTGGCAGAGCAGGAGATTACTATGGTAAAAAAAAGGTGTTTATCATTGCGATGTTGTCCTTTACCCTGGCTTCTTTGTTGTGCGGAATTTCTCAGACTGCTTTTCAATTAAATACGTCCCGGTTTTTACAGGGAATCAGTGCTGCGTTTATGATCCCTCAAAGTATCGCTTATATTCAGGTGCTTTTCCCCGCGCAGCAGGAACGAATTAAAGCATTGGGTATATATGGAAGTATAGCAGGATCGGCCTCTGTAATCGGACAGTTTTTAGGTGGTTTATTACCCGATACACATTTTTTTATTGAAGGATGGCGCCTGATTTTCCTGATCAATGTTCCCTTAGGTATCATTTTCGCTTTCCTGGCAGGGAGATTTTTAAAGGATACAGTTCTTGAAAAAGCGCGCAGGTTTGATTATTCGGGGGTAATCCTATTAACTACGGCTTTAATCAGTTTGATTTATCCTTTAATCAGGGGAGGGGAACTGGGCTGGCCTTTATGGAGCCTGGTCTTAATGGGGTTATCAATTGTCTTATTATTTATCTTTCTATATGATCAAAAGAGGAAGCTTTTCAAAAGAAAAGATCCTCTGATCAATATCAGACTATTTGCTTACCGGGACTTCAATATAGGCTTATGTGCGGTTTTTTTCTATTTCATGGTGCAGGATTCCTATTTTTTAATCAATTCTATTCTATTTCAAACTGCTTTTGGGATCAGCTCTTCAGAAACTGGTGTCTTTTTTGTTTTCCAGGGAGTTGGCTATGTGGTGGCCTCCTTAATCTCTATTCGGTTAATTCCGATTTATGGAAAACGCGTCTTACAAAGCGGTGTATTGATGATGATTACTGCCCTCATTTTACATGTCGTTTTCTTTAAATCAGGTACAGTGAGCCGCAGCGTCTTTTTACCCATCTTATTTATGTATGGAACAGGATGTGGTTCTGTATTACCGTCTTTATTGACTATGGCCTTGAAAAGTATCCCTTCAAAATTCGCGGGTGCAGCTTCCGGAACTTTTTCAACCTTTCAGCAAACTTCAATTGCATTGGGTATTGGTATAGTGGGTGGGGTTTTCTTCTATATCGCGGGAAAGGGAGAAACGCTTCAGGCTTATCTGGCTGCTTATCAAAGCTCAACTGTGGTCAATATTATCTTGTTATTATTTGTGAGTTTATTCCTTGTCCTTTTACCTGATCAAAAAAAACAATCCGGACAGGGGGGGACAGATCTGGCTAATGGTTTAGTTAACAATGTGATTGAGGATTTAGATAAATGTGTAACTAAATAATAAGCTAAAATGTTTTAATATTATACCGAACAAACAGGCCATAGATTTGTTAATCACACATTATGGCTTTTTTTTGCGAAAGCGACAAAATTAGAGTAGTTTGCCATTAAGAATTAATAGAAATAGTTAACGGTGGGATGAGGAACTAAAAAGCCCTTTGGGAAATATTAAGATGGAGGTAATTAAAAACATTTATAAGTTAGTAGGAATTGTCAGGCATATAGACTTACTGAGACTGGAAGAGGGAGCGAAACAATGTTTGACCCGGCTTAATATTAGTTTTGAAATTATTACCGCCAAATCAACAGCAATCAAAGTCAAAACGCGTCAATGGAAATGTAGCACAGAGAATTTTGCGGAAATCCCTAAGCTAATCGTCCTCACTAAAGATCTTTTTGAACGATTTACCACAGATATTCCAGTCACTGTTCACCCTATATCTTATACACCGGCTGTAGTCGACGATGTAGGATCCGGCTGGATTAGTGATAAAATGCTAAATCTGGGTATTACTCTGCAAGATATTCATCTGGATACAGGCATAGATAAATTGAATTTAGCTTCATGGATTAATGGTACACTATGCTTAAGTCAGGACGTAAAAGCTATGTTTTTCTACTATTTTGAAGCTGTTCAGCAAAAGAAAATTCTAAGCTCGAACCCAAAAGAATTTACAGAACCCTGTTATAATTGACCTCAGCCTTGTAAATCAGCAATATCTGGTTGTTTAGAATAGAGATTTGGATGGTATGGTTAAATTGTTAAATTTGAATCAACCAAATAGCTTCTGATGCCTAAACCTTCTGCAGACCTGACCAGTCTGATCTGTGATATAGCTTTATACGATAGCGAAAATGCATATGAAAAGCTTTTTAAAAGTTTATTTCCTGCTTTATATCGCTTTTGCAATTGCTTGTTAAAGTCAAAGGAATCAGCAGAAGAGATTACGAATGATGTCATGATTACGCTTTGGAAAAACAGAAAAAAGCTACCTGAAATACAAAATATCAGAGTTTATGCCTTTGTAATTGCACGGAATCTTTGTTTAAATTCACTGAATAAGCATTCCAGAAGAGAATTGGTTTTCTTAGAAGACATTGAAGTCCAGATCGTACTGGACCCCCTCAATCCAGAACAAATCTTAATCAATGATGAATTGAAAAAGAAATTGGAGCAGGCTACTGAAGCTTTACCAAATCGCTGTAAACTGGTCTTCAAACTGATTAAAGAAGATGGATTGAGCTACAAAGAAACAGCTGATATCTTAAATATTTCGACAAAAACGGTTGATGCACACTTGGTCACGGCTGTAAAAAAATTAACTACCGTCTTGAAGCTTGAATTCAACCTAATGTAGACCAATCTTTAAAAAGAATGTTTTTCAAAACGGACATTTCTCATTCTGTCACCTGATAATTTAAAGCCGGTAACCTTTTGATGTGGATTGAAATAAAAATTTATTTTCCCAATACTCCCCATAAACTCATTTGGCTGTTTACTGACTGGAGTGATCTCAAAATCACCACGGCGGAAGTGGTAGACGAATAATTTCCCGTTTTCCACACGAATCTTGTAAAAGGTTTGCAGTTCACTGCTGTAATAAGTGCCGGTATATTTTTTAAGTTGCTCCTTATCCGGTGAGAAATTTAGAGATTTCTGTTGTTTTTCTGTTTTTTTACCGGCAATAGAAAATGTTGCTGAATGGTAATTAAGGAGACTTGCTGTAGTAAAAGTAATCGCAGAGTTGTCTGTGGGTATCAAAAAGGTATTCGTTGACTTGGCTTCAAGTTTCGAGCTAAACGTTCCAACACGGCAGACTAAATGTCCACTGTCAATTACAAATGTGAAAACCTTGTTTGCTGGTGGACTTAATTGCCAGTCACCGGTATATTTTTTTAAGATATTGGCTGGCAATTCTAAGGTCGGCTTAGCTTTTAAAATTGCTATTTCGTTTGTTTTAAAATGGTCTTTCAGGAATAGTGGGACGATCTGGCCTGCATATGTTCCAGTTAATTCATTATCGTCTGCATTGCTCAAAGTAATCAAAGCAAAATGCTGTTCGGGATAATTTCTGATATTAGTCCGGTAACCCACCCAGGCACCGGTATGCGAAATTGTTGGCAAGCCATGGTCTTCACCAATGTCGAGACCAAAACCATAAGGTAGTTTTTCACCATTAGCCAGTGTTCCTTTGTTAATCATCCGCAAATAAACAGGATTTTTCTGCCTCAGCATTTCCTGAAAATGAATAACCCATTTGATTAGATCGTCCAATGATGAATAGATCGAACCGGAACCATAGGCCGTTAGCCGATCGGTATATTTAGCATAACCTTGATCCGTAGTGTAGTAAGAAGTTGCTAAACCCGGAATTATTCTGCCACTATCATCAATAACAAAAGAAGATGTCATCTTTAACGGCTTGAACATCCGCTCATCCATCCATTTGGGGAACGGTTCGCCACTCACTTTTTCAACAATGGCAGCCAGCAGTACATAGCCGGTATTGGAATAAGATTGTTCAGTACCCGGCACAAAATCCAACTCTTTTTGATGTTTTACCAATTGAGTTACATCATCCAGTGTCGCTAATTCACTATATCGCCAGCCTGCGGCCATCAGGGCATCTGGATAATCCCTCAAGCCACTGCTATGATACAATAGTTCATCGATAGTGATTACTTTTCCAAAATTAGGTACCCATGGCAAGTATTTCCTGATATTATCAGTTATAGAAATTTTGCCTTCCTGAATCAATGTTGAGATAGCAAAACCTGTAAATTGTTTGGATAACGAAGCGATATCAAATACGCTTGCACTGGTAATTAATTGATTATTTTCTAAACTTGCCAGTCCGTACGATTTTTTGAAGATTATTTTTCCATCCTGAATAATTGCAACTGCAGCCCCCGGACCTTTTAAATGATTATATTTCTTAAATACGGTATCCATAGTGAATTCCATAGACTCCTGAACTGCCTGTGCATGTATTTGTCCGGACAGATATAAAAAGATAAACAAAGTGAGAAGGGAAATTCGGTTCATGTGGCTAAGGTTGTAGTAACTGAAAATTAGATTATATATTAAGAGAATTGTTACATCCTCTAAGAAATGCTGGGTCTTCTAACTGACCGGGTAGAGTCTCAGTCTGGCAAAGTTGTACAGCATCAATACAAGTATTTTATTTTTTTTCAGTATCGACTAGGGAGTTTCCTGATATATATTGTCTTATATACACTAACCAATATAAAATCAGTACGGCGGTCTTTATGAAAAGAAGCAGAATTATAGAATTATTAGCACGTAAAATGGCTGGTGAGGCTACCCCAAATGAATTGGAGGAGCTGAATGGGCTAATTGAGAGCTTTCCTGACTCTGTTTATTACGATGAAGTACTTCAGCAAATATGGATGAACAATGAGAAGGAAGCAGAAGATTATCCTGACCTTGACCGGATCTATGAATGCCACAAACTTAAATTTCATGAAGAACTTTCTATCGCTGAACAAAGCGATGAGGTGCGTGGTGGCGGGCAGTATAAAAATCTGTTAAGAGCTATACTAGCACTATGTATTATTTTTTTTGCTGGTTTATTTTTCTTCAGTAAACGAAATACAGAAGTGTTTAATACACAGATTATTGCTGGTAAAGGGGTAAGGAAAAATGTAAAGCTTCCAGATGGTACAGTAGTTTGGCTGAATGCAGATAGTAAATTATCCTATAATGCAGATATTAATCAGAAAGATGTGCGCATTGTATATTTAACCGGTGAAGCTTTTTTTGACGTGGCCCACCATCAATCACATCCTTTTATTGTACGTACCGACAAAATTTCCATTAAAGTACTAGGAACAGCATTCAATGTTAAAGCTTATCCTATAGACAAAAAGTCTGTGGCTACTTTATTACGCGGTTCTATAGAACTTTCTGTAAATGAAAGGTCTGAACAAAAAATCATTTTAAATCCTTCGGAGAAGTTTGTGCTGGAAGATGGCAAACAAGATGTCCTTAAGATGGATAACCAGGATATTACTTTAATGATAGAACATATCGTACCGGTTAGCATTGGCGGTAATGAATATATTGAAGAGGTTTCCTGGAAAAATAACACCCTTGTTTTTCACAATGAATCGTTCGAAGATTTAAAACCAAGGCTGGAGCGCTGGTTTAATATCAGAATTCATCTCAATTCGCAGAAATCAAAAGCTTACCGGTTTACCGGAGTTTTTAAAAATGAAAATATTAAAGAAGCCTTAACGGCAATGCAACTAATTAAACCCTTCACCTTTAATCTTAAAGCGCATGACGTGACCATCTACTAAAAAAGGGAGTAAATGCGCCAACATTTCCTCCCTTCCAACCCTCCAATCCGTAGTGTAATACTACAGTTTATCAGATTTTTAACTTTGAAATTCACAAATCTATGAAAAAAAAAGGACTGTGCAATAAAGTTCTATGCGTCCACTTTTCCAAAAAAAAACTAATATTAATGTTAAACTGGATCTTTGTTTTGTCTTTTCTCTTTTGTTTTCAGGTATCTGCCAGCAGCTACTCTCAGAACAGGAAGATTGATTTAAATATCCAGAAGATAAAACTAAAGGATGCTTTAGTGATTCTGGAGAATAAGGGACATTTTCGCTTGTTGTATAGCGAAGAAGACCTACCGCTTGATAAAGATATCACCTTGATGCAAAAAGACATTCTTGTCTTTGATGCGCTCAGTTTTTTTTTAAAGGGTACTGGGTTGAAATTTCAGGCTATGGATGATGAATTAGTGGTTATCAGGCCAAAAAATGCACCTGCAGTAGAGATTCTGGTCAAAGGAACAGTTACAGATGATAAAGGAGCAGGTATTCCGGGTGTGAGTATTAAACTCAAAGAAACAGCTGTCGCAACCACCACAGACCCTAATGGGAAATATGCAATCAGGGTTCCTGATAATGGAGTGCTGATCTTTTCATACCTGGGTTATAATAGTCAGGAGCTCCCTGTCAATAGCCGGCCGTTTATCAATGTGAAATTACTAGAGAACAGCCAGGCGTTAACAGAAATTGTTGTGGTTGGTTATGGTACGCAAAAGAAAGCAGTAGTTTCCGGAGCGGTAGCATCTGTGAAAGGAAGCGAGCTGGCTAAAACACCAACCAACAATTTATCCAACTCTTTAGCTGGACGTTTACCGGGAGTAACCGCACTTCAATCGAGTGGTGAACCAGGAGCAGATGGTTCGACAATTCGTATTCGCGGAGTAAATTCATTGGGAAATAACGATGCATTGATTGTGATTGACGGCGTTCCGAACAGAGCAGGCGGACTGGAAAGGATCAATCCTAACGATGTAGAAAGCATATCTGTACTTAAGGATGCTTCTGCGGCTATTTATGGATCGCGCGCGGCGAATGGAGTTATTTTAATTACCACCAAACAAGGTAAATCTGGTAAACCTCAGCTTTCCTATGATTTCAGTTATGGTTTGCAGCAGCCTACACGTACGCCAAAAATGGCCAATTCAACGCAATATGCTGAAATTTTGAATGAGCTGAATATATTTGGTTCTGATTTACCTGTAGATCAGTGGAGTGCTGCCTCGCTGGCATTTAAAGCTACAGGGTCTTATAAAAGACCAGACAATGGAAATGTAGTGACCGCAGTTTATCGCCCAGATGAAATGCAGAAGTTCAAGGATGGTTCTGATCAGCTGCGTTATCCGAATACAGATTGGTTTAAGACAACTCTAAAAAACTGGTCTCCTCAGCAAAGACATAATTTGCAGCTTACCGGTGGAGCCGAAAATCTTAAATACCTAGTATCCTTAGGTTACCTGGATCAAGATGGATATTATAGAAAATCGGCCACAGGGTATAAACAATATGATTTAAGGATTAATCTGGAAGCCGCAGTCAGTAAATATGTGACTTTAACGCTGGGAATTACCGGACGTGAAGAATTGCGTAATTATCCAACCGTTGGTGCTGGTGATATTTTCAGAATGCTGATGCGTGGTAAGCCCACTGAACAGGAGGTTTGGCCAAATGGATTACCAGGACCGGATATTGAGTTTGGTTATAACCCTTATGTAATTACTACTGACCAAACAGGCTATAATAGAGATCAGAGGGATTATTTCCAGTCAACAGGTAAAATTGACATCAAGGTTCCGGGTGTTGATGGATTAAAAATTACCGGTACAGCTTCTATTGATAAGTTTGCCGGAAGACAAAAAAGATGGCAAACACCCTGGACACTCTATTATTGGGATAAAAAATCATTTGAGGCCGACGGGGTAACCCCCTTGCTGAAAGGATCAGTGCGTTCTGAACGCACAGACGCAAGCTTATCGGAAACTGCAGGTGCACAATTGGCTGTCAATCTAATGGGAATGGCTAATTATGATAAAAAAATAGGAGACCATACTTTTAACCTGATGGCCGGGGTAACCAGAGAAAAAGTCACCAATGATGGCTTCAATGCTACACGCAGATATTTTCTTTCTACCGCATTACAGCAGTTGGTAGCTGGAAGTGATAAAGAGCAAACTGTAAGCAATCCAACAGACGGACCGAATAATTTATTTAATAGGGCACGGTTAAGTTATTTTGGAAGAGTTGGTTATAATTACAAAGAAAAATACATCGCTGAATTTTTATGGCGGGCAGATGGTTCATATATCTTTCCGGAAGATAAAAGATTTGGCTTTTTCCCTGGTGTTTCTGCAGGATGGCGTGTGTCTGAAGAACCATTTTTCAAGGATAATATTAAGTTCGTGAATAACCTGAAATTAAGAGCTTCATGGGGACAAATGGGAGCAGAGGCTTACTTTGGTGATGCCCTGGCTGAATACCAGTACTTAAGTACAATGGGTTTCGGAAATTATATCATTAACAATCAATACAGCCAGACCCTCTCAGAAAATCGGGTGCCCAATTTAGATTTCGGATGGGAAGTAGCCAATAATGCAAATATTGGTTTAGACGCTTCATTTTTAAATAATAAACTGAGTTTTGAATTCGATTATTTCTATAATAAAAGAACTAAAATTCTGATTAGCAGGGGAAGTTCTATTCCTGGAAGTTCTGGTATTACCGATAAACTACCACCTGTTAACCTGGGAAAGGTAAATAACAAAGGATTTGAATTTAAATTGAGTTACAATGATCGTGTAGGTGAAGTAGGTTATGGAATCAGTGTAAATGGTGGATATTCAAAGAATAAAATTATTTTCTGGGATGAAACACCAGGTGCACCTTCGTGGCAGCAGTCAACAGGGATGCCAACTGGTACAAATTTGATTTATGAATATGCAGGAGTATTTAAGGATGAAGCGGAAATAAAAGCTAATACGATTAATTACAGCGCCTTAACTAATAATCTGCTGCCAGGTGATATGAAGTTTAAGGACATCAACGGAGATGGTAAGATTGATGGTGATGATAGAATCAGGTCTGACAAAACAAGCACCCCAACTTTTACCGGAGGGATTAACCTGTCTTTACAATATAAAAACTTTGATTTCTCCGCTTTAATCCAGGGTGCTTCAGGTGGAGTACAGATTGTAGGGCTTACGGAGTCTGGTGATATTGGAAATTTCCTGGATTGGTCTTATAAAAACCGATGGACTATAGACAATCCAAGCAGCGAATTTCCACGTTTGTCAAACCGTGGTAAAACATATTATACTGATTTTAACAATGCAGCCCAGAATACTTATTGGCTACGCAGTAATAATTATGTCCGCTTGAAAAACGTAGAAATAGGATATACGTTACCGGGTAACTGGTGTAAAAAAGTTGGGGTGAGTGCTGTAAGGATTTATGTTAACGGCTTAAACTTAGTTACACTGGATAAAATTGGTATATGGGATCCAGAATCAACTAATAGCAGTGCGCAGTATTATCCGCAGGCAAGGGTGATTAATTCAGGTATTAAGGTGACTTTTTAAGCTCATTATTTATAGACATTCTAACTATTTTATATGAAACCTATATTCAGAAATACATATATACTACTTACAACTGCATTGATAGCCTCATTTTCTGGCGGATGCAAGAAAGACTTCTTATCGGTAACACCACCCACACAGATTCCCTCAGAACTAGTTTGGAAAGATCCAGCATTAGCACAAGCTTTTGTGACTGAAATCTACAATGGTTTAGGTAATGGTGGATTTTCAGAACAAATGCTGTCTTCTGTTTCCGATGAATCTTTATTTACGCATCCAAACAGGGGGATCGATTTGATTAACTCCGGTATTATTAATCCAACTACATTGGGTTGGGTAGATGATACCTGGGCTTACAGTAAAATATATAACCGCATTCGTGCCTGTAATATCACAATCGCACAGTTAACTGCAGCCGACAACAGCATTTCAGATCAGAACGTTAAAGATCAGTTGTTAGGGGAGGCTCATTTTTTAAGAGGATATTTCTACCATCAGCTACTTCGTTTTTATGGGAGTGTGCCACTCATTACTAAAGTTTATGCGCTCAATGAAGATTATTCGGCGAAACGCGCCACCTACGAAGAGTGTGTAAATTTTATCGTTAAAGATTGTGACGATGCGGTTAAGCTACTTACTGGCAGAGCGGTACAGAAAGGCCGGACCTCTTCTTTAGCGGCTATGGCTTTAAAATCCAGGACACTGCTTTACGCCGCAAGTGATTTACATGACGTGTCTACTGCAAAGTCTAAATCTAAAGGGGTTATTTCGGGATATGCGAATCCGGAATACCTTGGTTATGTGTCTGGTGATCGGATGCAGCGTTGGAAATTGGCGCAGGATGCAGCTAAAGCTGTTATGGATGCAGGGATAGGTTATAAGCTATCACTCAGTGCTAAAGTTTCTGCTTCGGAAGGACAAAATAACTACAAAAGTTTAGCAATGGGCGGAGAAAGTAAAGCACCGGGGATTGATGCCTCAGCAGGTTCTGAATTGATTTTTGCAAGGTATTTTATTGACCGCAGTGACAACCGGTACGGAAGAGCTAATGGTCCGAATGGATATCATAACTGGGCGGGTAATACGCCAATTGGCTTGCTGGTTGACGATTATGAAATGACAGATGGAACAAAATTCAGCTGGTCAAATCCTTCGCAAAAATCTGCTCCTTATCAAAATCGTGATCCGCGTTTTTATGCAACTGTTTTATATGATGGTGCGGGCTGGAAACCTCGAGATAAGGTTTCCGGATCCGTAGATCCTGCTAATCAAATTCAAACAGGGGAGTACGACCTGAAAGAAGGCAGTAATGTGATCAATTTTAAAGGTTTAGATACGCGTGGAAGTTCTATCGAAAACTGGAATGGAAGCTGGACAGGTTATTATACGCAGAAATTTATTGATCCGGATCCATCAATTGTAGATGCTTCGATGCCGCAATTTGTGCCCTGGCCTTTTTTCAGATATACAGAAACAGTACTAAATTATATTGAGGCAAGTATTGAACTGGGGCAGTTAGATCAGGCGGCAACCTGGTTAAACAGAATCCGCTTCAGATCTGGGATGCCAGCTATTACATTGACTTCGCAAACTGAAATGCGGGATATTTACCGCCATGAACGCCGTATTGAGCTAGTTTATGAAGAACAGCGTTACCACGATGCGCGTCGCTGGATGATTGCCGAAGAAACATTGGGCAGACAAACTAACTATATTAAAGTAACAGGTAAATTTAAATCGGGTCAATCTATGTCTCAGCCATATCATTATGATCCTTCGGTCTATGATTATACCTATACACCGACAATTGAAACTGCACAAGAGAATCGCCAGTGGGCAGAAAAGGTTTATTTCAGACCTTTTGAAAGAGATGAGGTTTTCAAGAATAAAGAGCTGAAGCAAAACCCTGGATACTAATTTTTTTTACGCCCGTGCTACACCCAAATTTAAACTATGAAATTTAAAACATTACTGACCGTTCCATTGCTGCTGAGTATTCTTTTTTCCAGGGGACAGGAGAAATCTTATACGCAGCAGATTGAAGGGACCAAACTGTCTTTTACCATGCAGGCTATTCCAGCAGGAGAGTTTTTGATGGGGAGTACCAAAGGAAAGCCAGATGAGCAACCCTTACATCAGGTAAAACTGGATGCCTTCTGGATGGCGACTTTTGAGCTAACCTGGGATTTGTACGAACCGTTTTTATATAAAGATTACGAAACTTCGCACAGTACAGGCCCTGTGCCTCAAAATGTAGATGCAGTAACCAGACCCACTAAGCCATATTTGGATATGACTTTTGGAATGGGAAAGGAAAATCATCCTGCGCTGGCTATGACGCATTATAATGCGATTCAGTACTGTAAATGGTTATATGCCCGTACAGGTGTATTTTACCGTCTACCCACTGAGGCAGAATGGGAATATGCCTGCAGAGCGGGAAGCACCAGTGAATATGCCTTTGGTGATACTGTAACAGCAATGAGTGATTATGCCTGGTTTAAAGAGAATAGTGGAGGCAAAACGCATCCGGTAGGACAAAAAAAACCAAACAAATGGGGCCTGTTTGACTTGTATGGCAATGTAGGAGAATGGACCTATGATCAGTATGTGCCGGATTTTTATGCCAGTCAAAAAGGGCAGATGGTAGTTAATCCAGTTGCTGCCCCTGCAAAACTATATGCACATGTAATCCGCGGCGGCTCTTATGAGGATACTCCGCAGGATTTACGTTCAGCAGCAAGATTAGCTTCAGACCCCGTATGGAAACAAATAGATCCACAAATACCGAAAAGTAACTGGTGGTTTCCGGAAGCCCCATTTATTGGAATGCGGTTAGTAAGGCCAGTAAAAACACCTTCTAAAGCCGAAATACTGGCTTATTATGATCAGCCAGTAATTGCCGATTATTAAAATTAAGAACACTTATCAAGACACAATTAATAACCAAATAGAACCTAAACCTGATTTTACTATGAACAAAGAAGAATTGCGTGATCAACGCCGTGAGTTTTTAAAATCTTCTGCACTAATTGCAGGAGGAGTAATGTTAAATCAATTCGCTTTTGCAGGCGGACACTCTTCAACCGATGATACGATTAAAATTGCTTTAATCGGATGTGGAGATCGTGGAACCGGTGCCGCTTTTCAAGCTTTAAGTACAACTGAAAATGTGAAGCTGGTGGCTATGGCCGATGCCTTTCAGGATCGGATGGATAACAGTTACAAAGTATTATCTGATAAATTTAAAGATAAGGTCGATGTGCCTAAAGAGCGTCGCTTTATCGGATTTGATGCTTATCAGAAAGCTATTGCTTTGGCAGATGTCGTTTTATTAGTTACGCCACCGGGATTCAGGCCAACCCATTTTGAAGAAGCTGTGAAACAAGGAAAACATGTTTTTATGGAGAAACCCGTAGCAGTTGATGCTCCCGGAATTCGCAAAGTACTGGCGGCAGCAGAAATTGCGAAACAGAAAAAACTAAATGTGGTAGTTGGTTTACAGCGTAGATATCAAACCAATTATAGAGAAACTATGAAACGAATACAGGATGGAGCTATAGGCGAGATTTATAGCGGACAGGTTTATTGGAATAGCGGGGGTGTATGGGTCAAAAAACGTCAGCCGCAACAAACGGAAATGGAATACCAAATGCGTAACTGGTATTATTTCAACTGGCTGTGTGGAGATCATATTGTTGAACAGCATGTTCACAATATTGACATCGCCAATTGGGTAAAAGGAACTTATCCTGTTTCTGTACAGGGAACAGGTAGCCGTGCCTGGAGAACAGGGAAAGATTATGGTGAAATCTATGATAACCATGCCGTAGAGCTAACTTATGCAGATGGGGCAGTAATTTATAGTCAGTGCCGTCATTTTGAAGGAACCGAAAACCGGGTAGATGAATCGTTCCAGGGTACTAAGGGCCGTACTTATTTATCGGCTGGTAATCATGGTGTCCTTTGGGATCATAAAGGGAAAGAAATTTTCAGTCATCCAACTAAAGGGAATAAAAATCCTTACCAGACAGAACATGATGAATTATTTGCTGCAATCGCTAAAGGTGAATTTAAATTCAGTGATGCAGAGCGCGGAGCAAAAAGCTGTTTTACCGCAATTATAGGAAGGTATGCTACTTATTCAGGTCAAACTATCAAATGGGATGACGCTTTGAAAGCGGATAATAGCCTGTTCCCTGATCAACTGAGCTGGAATGCTAACCCTAAACTTATGCCCGACGCGAATGGATTATACCCGGTTCCGACACCTGGGAAAACTAAAGTAATTTAAATTCCAGTCGTGATATTTCTCCATAAAGGGTTTATTTTATCCGTATTGTTGTTGATCTCCTTTCTTTTTAAGAACAGGGATCAGCAGCAATATATACTGCATGGTTACGCGCAGGGCACAGATTATTCCATTAAATATTTTGCAGAATCACCCCTGGTAACCGGGCGGCAGGTAGATAGTATTTTGCTTAAAATAGACTCTTCCATGTCTTTATACAAGTCTTATTCACTGATCAGTAAGTTCAATACTTCTATCTATAGTTTAAGTATAGATACGCATTTCTGTAAAGTGATGAATAAGTCATTTGAGATTTATAAAGATACACAAGGAAAGTTTGATGTCACTGTTGCTCCACTGGTTCAGGCATGGGGTTTCGGTCCGAAATCAATTCAACAGTTTCCCGATAGTCTAAAAATTCGGGAACTACTGAAAAATGTCGGAATGAATTTTCTTGAACTTAAAG
The DNA here is from genome assembly GCA_014302835.1 of Pedobacter sp. PAMC26386. Classification (GTDB taxonomy): domain Bacteria; phylum Bacteroidota; class Bacteroidia; order Sphingobacteriales; family Sphingobacteriaceae; genus Pedobacter. The sequence goes on along the minus strand of CP060294.1, from coordinate 1,735,378 downwards.
GAAATGAACTGATCAAAAAGAGGCCGGGTGTCCAGATAGATTTAAACGGAATTGCTCAGGGATACAGTGTCGATGTCGTAGCTGATCATCTTCTGGCAAAAGGAATTGTTTCTTTTGTCGTAGAAATTGGGGGGGAAATTAGGATGAGGGGGCCAAAACCTGACGGATCTGCGATGCGGATTGGAATTGAAGGGCCTGCATTAAATGACATGTCTGAGCCTCAGCTCAGACATGTCATCAGTTTTAAGGAGGGGGCAGTTACAACTTCAGGTAATTATAGAAAATACCTCAAAGCAGGCGGTAAAAAGATCTCTCATTTAATTAATCCTAAAACCGGTTATCCGCTGGATAATCAGTTGATTAGTGTAACAATTTACGCTAAAGATGCCTTGACTGCTGATGGATATGACAATGCCGTAATGGCGATGGACGTTGAACAGGCGCTTGCCTTTGTTAGTGCAAAGAAAGATATGGAAGCCTACATTATTTATCACCGTAAGGATGGAACTGTTACAGACACCCTGACTAAAGGTTTTAGAAAAATGATCGTAAATTAAATAAAAACAGGTTAATCAACTCAACTTATATGAACCGAATAGAATTTTTAAGAAATAGCGCAATTGCAACCGGAGCGGTACTTATAGGTTCTTCAATGAACTCTGCTGCTCATTCATCAGCAACAACGCCAGATGTTTTATCTGGTAAGTCATTTAATATGGACTATGCACCTCACGAGGGCATGTTTGCGCAGCATGCAGGTAAAAGTTTTCTCGATCAGATTCAATTTATGCATGAACAGGGTTTCAGGTCAATTGAAGACAATGGTTTTTTAAATCGTCCGGTGGCTGAACAAACAAAAATAGGGGATTTGTTAGCTAAATTAGGAATGAGAATGGGGGTATTTGTTGTCGATGGAGGGGAGAACTGGAAAACTTCTTTAACTACTGGCAAAAAAGAGTTTAAGGCCAAATTTGTGGAAACTTGTCATCGCTCTGTAGAAGCTGCAAAACGGTGTAATGCGAAATGGCTGACTGTTGTCCCTGGTTTTTATGAGCGTAAATTACCTTACGGAATTCAAATGGCAAATGTGGTAGATGCGATGCGTGCAGGGGCTGAGATTTTTGAACCGCATGGACTGATCATGGTTTTGGAAACTTTAAGTGACACACCCGAACTATTTCTGCAACAGACACATGAGACTTACAGTGTTTGTAAAGCGGTAAACAGTCCTTCGTGTAAAATTCTTTTTGACATTTATCATATGCAGCGAACTGAAGGTAATCTAATGGTCAATATGGATCGTTGTTGGGAAGAGATTGCTTATTTCCAGATTGGAGATAATCCTGGTAGAAATGAACCTGGAACAGGTGAAATTAACTATAAAAATCTCTTCAAACATCTTTATCAAAAAGGATATAAAGGGGTAATGGGGATGGAGCATGGCAATTCAATTAAGGGTAAAGAAGGTGAACTAAGAGTGATTCAGGCTTACAGAGAGGCGGATAGTTTCCTTTAACAAAATGTTTTTTTTGTTTTTTGTGAAGACAGGTTAACCGATATTGGATTTAGATAACTATGTTTGGAATTCGAATCAATACCTGAAACTAGAAGAAAAACACTCATAAATGGACTTTTTACATACGATACTCGGTGACGATATTAAAGCTGGATTGCTGATTATTTTAAATTTAATTGTCATTGAAAGCCTTCTCTCTGTAGACAACGCGGCTGTCTTAGCTACAATGGTTATGGACTTACCTAAAGATCAGCGCAAAAGAGCGTTGAAATATGGAATTATTGGAGCCTATGTATTTCGTGGAATTTGTTTGTTCTTAGCTGCTTGGTTAGTGACGATATGGTGGCTTAAGCCATTGGGTGGCTTGTATTTATTATATCTTGCCTTTGATTATTTCAGAAAAAAACGGGCAAAAAACAATGAACATAAGGAAGAGGAAATTGATAAGACCAAGAGCTGGTTTTATAGATCTACGGTTGGCTTAATTGGTACATTCTGGGCAACAGTTGCGCTGGTAGAAGTTATGGACCTGGCTTTTTCTATAGATAATGTTTTTGCCGCTGTAGCTTTTACTGACCACATTTATCTGATTTATATTGGTGTTTTCATAGGTATTTTAGCGATGCGCTTTGTTGCTCAGGCATTTGTCAGGCTGATGGAGAAATTCACTTTCCTGGAAACTGCGGCATTCACTGTAATTGGAGTACTGGGTATTAAACTTACCTCATCTTTAGTAACACACTTTTATCCTGAATCGCCAATTTCTCATGCGATAGAAGGAGAAAAGACTGATCTTTTTGTTTCTATTTTTACAGTAGCGATCTTTATTATACCTATAGCCTCTTCATTACTATTTAATTTTCCTAAACAGCACAAAACATCGGACGAAACTATTGAAAAAGAACAGGATTCCTAACACCTCATTAGGAACAATAAGGCGACAAATAGGCTTAAATCGAAACTGAAGGTACTAATCCAGATGAATCTCCTTGATAGTCCTAAGTTTTGATAGTGGTAAAATACTTTCTTTTTATAATTACTGATATAATAACCGACTATTCCAAGTGTGATTACTTTAAACCAGATAATTACCGGTAGAAACTCAACTCCCATCAATTGATAGGCCATAAGGCCAATCAAAAATAATAAAATAGTAGTAATCAGTATACTAAGATAAAAACTAAGCAGCAGCTTGAAAATTTTGAAGGTCTTCATATAAAAAAGATAGATAGTTAAATATATAAAATTAAATAACTATCCTGAGAATTAGTTGTGTAAAAATTACACATCAGATTCATATTTCAAGGGGTCGGTTAGTGAGGCTTTTTTATAATTTTACGGGGGGAGGGAACATGATATTCTTGTTCCGGGGTGATATTCCACTCATTCAGAGCTTCCTGTAAATTTCCCAGAGTGGAAACTTCCAAATTTACCAATGCAGTTTCAGGCCACAGGCTATTATCCAATATTTGAACATGAAAAGTGTCCAGAATTGCGCATACCTTTTCAAGGTCAGGTTTGTCAGTCCCTTGATATTTTAGAATGAAGTTCATCTTTGAGGTATAACATATATTATTCTTCTACTATTGAATTTTGAGCCATCTATAAAGCTTAAGATAAATTTAATCAAAATATTGATTAAATTTAAAACCAATTTTTTTATACGGTACCTGGTCAATTACGTACTTTCATCAGATTATGGAGTAAACACGTTTAGAAAACCCGTGATTATACTTATTGATGCGATGATAACTAACAAATATTTTAGTATCATGCAAAAATACACCTATATCGCTAACGTTAATGAAACTAGAGTTACACTAACAATTAACATCTCAACAGCTGTTGTTCCACTTTACCAGGTTTTTACGAACGGTAAATTAGTTGGGTGCCTCCTTAAGGAAACTAAAGACCAGAATTTAGTTTGGAGCGGGACGACGTTGCTGATCCAGGAACTCGCCTTAAAACTCGGTAACTTCATCAGGAGAACTGACGAGTTTTCTCACTAGAAAAATAAAAAGGATCATTTTGCGAGGAAACCAAGATGATCCTTTTTATTTTATTTTGATGTAGGGGGCTGTAACATTCCTTTGCCTTCAAATAGATTTCCAAAACCCATAGATTTGATATTAACGGATAGATATTTCACTATTTCGTCTGCCCTGGTCTGATTTCGCGGTAGATTAAGAATATCCGGGTTGCCAGCTAATATTCTTGCAGCCATACCGGTTGCTGCCGGACAAGCCATGCTGGTTCCATCCATTACCGCATAGAGATCATTTGGATAAGTAGAAATAATACCTACACCAGGGGCAGTTAAGTCAGTTTCGGGTCCAATATTAGAAAAATCGGCTATGAAGTTATCTTTGTCAGTACCATAAGGCTCCTGTACAGACCCACTCTCTACACTGTCGGGCGGGAAAGTATTGAGCCTGCCCATTGCAGAAACAGCAATTGCCAGGCTATCGTTTGCAGGAAAGCTGACCGGGCTTCTGTTATCATTGCCATTTGCAGCAAAACAAACGATTCCTGCATTATAAGCTTCCTTAATATAACTAGTAATTCCTTCATCAACCTGTGATTCTCCCAGACTCATATTGATCAGGTCACATTGATCTGTTACCGCTTGGTTAATTGCTTTCATAATGTCAAAATTTGAAGCGCCTTTATCTTTTGGAAAAACGCGGTAACTCCTGATTTCTACACCAGCAGCCACACCATTCACTCCGCCATAAGCACCTATAATACCACCAACATGGGTTCCGTGACCTTCACCATTATCCTGGTAATCAGTTTCTTTTTCTCCACGAACCAGATTTTTACCACCAGAAACTACAAGATCTCGATGCGGGCCAACACCCGTATCAATAATTCCCACCCGTACTTTCTGTGTAATTTTAGGCAGTTTAGCTGTATCATAAAAGTACCGCAGACTATCTTTATAGTCCAGAGCTATTGGTGTTAACTGAATGGAAAGAGTGGCTGTTAACGCAACATCCTTCTTAAAGTATCCCCAATAGCTATGGTTAGCGTAGATGTAAATCCGTTCGGCAGTAGTACGATCCAGGCTTAAAGCAATGACACCCTTAGCATCTGTAACCCCCGAGGCCCCTTTACTTGCTGCGAAATCGGTAAAAATAACGACTGTAGTACCCGCTAAAGCATTTCCTTCAGGATCTGTGATATTTACGGTAACTGCTGTTTTTATTTCTGCCTGTTCAACCTGGAGCAAAATCCTTTTGGGTAAACAAACTGCAGGTCTATAAAATTTCTCCTTGATAATTCGTAATCCAGGATAAGAGAAACGGAAATTGGCTAGTTCCTCCGCATTAATGCTGATTAATTTCGCACCTTGTGTTTCAATGGAGTCCAATACGACAACAGGAATATCATCACTTGCTCTTTGATGCATATTACGACTGGCAAGACTCACTGTAGAGGACTGTTCCACAGAATTACTCAGCATAGAAAGGAACCGCGCTACGTTAGGGCTGTCTTGTTTATTAACATTTGTACGGAATACAGGGAGCAAAATGTAGTTTTTTGAGTCAGAATTATTCTTTTTCATAAGGAGAAGGATTTAAAATTAAGTTATGGGATACAATTACCAACAGGTGGTCGTGAAACGTCTTTTCGGCTGAATAGCTTGTCTTGAGCTTGCATAATAGTTGTTAATTTAATTAGTGAAATCACGGGACATGATAGAGCCGAAGGTATATTTTGCTGCTATACCAAAAGAAAGTCGCTCATGGAACTTATCGGTACTGTGAAGGCTATTAAAAACATCATTAGATTGTAAGTAAAGTCCACCGGCAAATTTGCCTTCACTTTTATAAAAATTGATTGCTGTACCTGCCTGAAATACCTTGTTAATCTGCTGTTCCTGTAAAGGAAGAATTATTCGGGTGTATAAGGTGTTCCAGACCAGGCGGTAGTCTTCACTTACCCGCCCAAAATACAAAGCATCAGTTTTGATATTTGTACGGTTATAAGCTATATATGCCCCTTGATAAGCATTGATTTTAGACTCAGTTACTAATTGTGAATTATTTAGAGCGGTTGTATTTGTTAACGTATAATTGGTGTTGGATAAGGAGTCCAGGTTATTATACCGTTCGTAGCCTAATGAAACACCAAATATCCAGCGCGGGGCATATTCATAATTTAGACCCAGGTCAATAAAACCACCCCGGAAACTGACTTTTTCAAATCGTTTGGATAGAGAAGTTGCGTTGTCAGCATTATAGAGTCTGAAATTATCTGCATTCATACCCGCATTGATATAAGTGGTTAACGATTGTGTATGTCTGGTATTCCGATTCTCCTGAATTTGTCTGTTTAATTCTCTGATCGTATTGATGGATGCTTCATTTTTATCCGGATTCGCATTTTCAATTTCTTTAATACGTTTTAATAATCCCAGAGTGGTAGTCTGATAGCTTTTTCTAAAACCTATAAATGCTCCCACTTTAGATTGTGGAGTAAGCTTACTGCCGTTAAAAAGATCAGATAAACCACCTCTGTTATTTCCACTTGCAGAAAGCCCCCAGACTATCTGTAAAGGTTTTTCAATAGCTAGTTTTCTGAAGTTATTCCACGAAGCGGACAGGGCAGCCTCACTCAGGTTAAAGGATACATTTGAGTTTTTAGTAATAATAGAAGATTCTCCTCTTGAATCTTCTGCAAGAATTTGTGCTTTAGCCCCTAAAGAAAGGATAGCACTTAACAGGAGTATCAGGCAGGCGGTTTTCATACGCTATTTAATGAGTTTATTATAATCCAGATTACCTTTGTTATCTGTAAATACTTTAATGGTATTTGCAATTAGAGGCACGCCATCCACCAGGATGTCTAAAGTCCAGAAATCTCCGGACATGCCGCCTGCATATAAAGTAACCTGTAAACCTTCGTCTTCCTGAAGACACAGATATTTTTGCGTGCCTTTGGTAGAGAAATTATCGGAGTTAATATCCTGATCGTGAGTAAGGTCAATATTTGTATAACCAATACTGAAGCCGTTTTCTAGAAAAGTGACGTTCGCAGACTTTTTCAGACTGTAAGTTACAGCAACAATTTTCCCTGTTTTACCTTTGGCGGTATGAGAAAGCTTGAAAAACCTCATAGATATAAGTAGTTAGTAATCAGTATCAAGTTAGGGAAAAATATAGAGTGATTAAACTATTTGGAAATAAATATCGCCACTTATTTACTATTTTATTCACAGTGTTTTGTAGCAAAAATGCGTTTTAACGGAGAAGGCGATTATTACATGGCTAAAACATTTCTCTTAATAAACTATCTATGAAATTTACGAGTGAATTATCCGGTCGAAAAAGAAAATAGTTCCTGCTAATTTATAATCTTAATAACAATAGTGTAATTATTGTAATTGAAGATAATGACAGCAGGTCCTTCTTTGTCTTTTTTTTTATAAAAAGGTCGTCTAAGCTTAATTTTAAATAAAGAATAAGACACGAATTAAACCTGTAGTTATTATGCAGAGAGATCTGCATCAGGCTGTGCTCCAGCTTTATAAACAAATGTTAAAAAATATAAAAAAAATAAAACATTTACTCAATTATTGGGTTTTTAGGGTATTCAAGCAATATTCGCTTGATTAATTTTAACAGTTTTAAACAAATATCTTATGAAAAAATTTACTTTATGCCTGCTAACTGCAATCTTAGGAGTTGGCTTGTCTGCAAATGCACAAATCCAAAAAGGAAATGTTTTAGTTGGTGGTGATATTGGCAAGTTTGATTTAGGGCTGAGTGGCTCTAAAAACTTTAATATGGATATCACACCAAAAGCTGCCTGGTTCATTGAGGATAATATTGCTTTAGGTGCTTACGGAAGATTTGGATTGCAAACCGCTAAAGATGCGGCAACCACAACTACTTATGGTTTGGGTGCTTTAGGTCGTTATTATATGGGTAAGGACACAGAAGTTCTTAAACATGGCCGTTTCTTTGGTGAAGCTACCCTTGGTTTTGGTGGTACTAATACAAGCGGTGGTGGTGCTAATACCAACGGTTTAAATTTTGGTGTTGGTCCAGGTTTTGCCTATTTCATTACGCCTAATATTGGCTTAGAGACACTATTGAAGTATAATGGTCTTACAGGTTTTGGAAATAAAGGTTACCAGAACAATCTGACATTATCATTTGGTTTCCAGATCTATTTACCTGGTCAACATACAATCAACAAGGTTAAAGGTGACATCAAATAGATTAAATCCTATGTTAAGAAGCCCTGTTGCACGTTGCAGCGGGGCTTCTTGTTTTTATAGTTTTTGCAGACACCAGGTCGTCATACAGCGCAGGTTCTGAACATTCGTGGTTTTGAGGGGTTCGTATAAATAGCCGTTAAGCTCTGAAGTGTATGCTAATAAGACCTCTTCACTCACTAAAAAACGTGTTGTGCCATCGGGTAAGAGATATCGGCCGCTGCCTATTGGTTCAACCAGGGTCTCTATTCCAATATCGGATGCCAGTCTGGCAAAAAAATAGCCACCTGGTTTGAGAACTTTCCATATGGCCAGCAACATTTCTCTGAAATGTACTTCATTTTTAGCAAAATGAAGTACAGCATTACAAATGACCAGGTCAAAGTATTCTTCACCAAAAGGCATGTCTTCTGCACTGGAAACTCTGAAGTTCATTAATGGATTGGCAGGAGCCAGAGCTTCTGATAATGATTTAGCAACATTGATAGCTGCAATATTCGGATCGATCCCATATACTTCAAAACCATTATTCATAAAATAGACTAGGTTACGGCCTCCACCGCAGCCCACATCCATCACTTTATGGCAATTTGCATACCGGCCTTTGAGTAACTGATCAAAAAGGTAAATATCTATATCACCGTAAAGTTGTTGCAGAGAAGATGGCATAATAGGGGGATTAAATTTATACCACTAAATTAATTATATTTTGTTGTTTTACAGCTTTAAACTCACGCCAATACCAAACCCGCTATCAGATCCTGTAGCACCGTTAAATTGAGATTGTAACTGGCGTCCATCAACCAGAAATAATTCATCCGTACCCTTGCCTGTGTTGGTGTAGTCATAGTTCCCTCTGATTAAAACAGATAGCACGGCTGTAAAACTGTAATTCAACTGTAATAGTGCTTCAGTCCCGTAGCCATTAGCCTTGTGCTTAAAACTAACCGGATGTGCAAATGCATCAATCAGGTTCCAATCAGCATACGCCTGATATTTCACCTGACTATAATTGACTATACCCTCAACTGAAAGCTGATTCGTCAACGAGAGTGTGGCTGCTGCACCAAGTATTAAGCCTGCCCGGTTTGCCTGATAGATACTATTTAATGTTTTGATAGCAGGATCAGTTTCGTTGTTAAAATTTTTCAGATGTAATTGTTGTGTGTTTTTGGTATAACCCGCATAAGGACTAATCTTTAAGGTCTGTCCAATTCTAAATTCATAACCGGTTGTTACAAACCATGTATAGATAAAACCTTCATTGCTGTTTAAATCAGCATGATAACCTGGTTCAGTTCTGTTGTCCGCAGCATAATCATTATCCGTTACCTGTCCGCTTTTAATCCAGGTGCGGTGATAACTTCCTTTGAAAAAGATAGGGGACCAGATATTCAAACGAATATCTAATCCCATACCCGGACCTTTTATGTTTTTCCACTTGACCTCTGACAATATATTGGGATTCTGTCCCAGGTTATTACCAGCAATAGACCATTGGAAATCTGATGAACGGTAATCCCCATAGGCTTCTATTTCAACATTATTTGCTTTTTTTTTTGAAAAACCAACGTTTGACTGTGCTTTTGCTGCAAAAGCAGCATAAAAGAAGGCTAGAAACAGGCACGATTTCAGGTTCATTGTTTAAAAATTGAATTGATAACTAAGCCCCTGTTATTTTATAGACCTTTACGTAATCTACATACATTTTTGCAGGCAATTTACTCTCATCAATGGTCTGTCCCGGAAGATTTCCACCTATAGCTAAATTAAGCAACAAAAAGAATGGACGATGGAATTCATCTGTGCCATTGATACTGTTTGTAATATTACCTACATGATACTGTACATTATCTACATACCAGGTAATTGCCGTAGGAGTCCAATCTACACGATAAACATGGTAATCCGTGGGATTGATATTGGTATGGCCGCCATAAAAAGCATAAGCCTGATCAAACCAGTGCATAGTACCTAATATTTCGGTCGAAGTGTTGACATTCTCCATAATGTCAATTTCTCCGCATTTAGGCCATCCTACAGTGCCTATATTGGCACCAAGCATCCAAAAAGCAGGCCATTGCCCTTGTCCCTGTGATAATTTGATTCTGGCTTCAAATCTGCCATAGGTATATTCTTTTTTGCCTTTGGTGATCATTCTGGCAGAAGTATAAGGCATACCGCCAACACTTTGTTTTTTGGCGGTGATGATTAGGTTTCCATCTGTTACACTGGCGTTTTCCGGCTGATAATATTCTTTTTCGTTGTTTCCCCAGCCACCGCCACCGGTTTCAAAACTCCAGTTTGCTGTATTTACAGCGTTCCCATCAAACTCATCTGACCAGATTAACTGATAACTGACGGCGCGTGGAGCAGTACCGGCAGTGTCATTTGCTGATGAATTAGCTACCTCTTTTTTGCAGGACGCTAAAAGCTGTGTACCTGCAAGCAGGCAGATCATTAAATTAATTGTTTTCATAAGTATTAGGATTAGATTAGTTTAAACTGAAAGCTTCCCATCCAGAGATGGCTGTTCGGGTACAAGTCATTTCATTTGCCCCGTTCTCTGAAGAGATGTAAAGTCCGTTATTACCGCGAAAAGAGATCTTTCCATCGGCATTGATTATCCAGTCAAATTTTTCCCAGTCACTGATAGTCGTTCTGCTGCAAGTAATTGCACTGGCACCATTTTCTGATGAGACATATTTATTCATGGCCATCAGGGCGATTTTACCACTACCGGCATCTACGATTGTGAATTTTTCCCAGTCTCCTGGTGTCGCTCTGTTACACCACATAGCCTTAGTTCCATTTTCACTGCTGGCATATTGATTGTTAATTCCCTTTAAGGTAACCACCTGTCCAATAGGTGGGGTGTTTGGATTTCCAGTAGTGGTGCCTGACCATTTAAATGTAGCTACAGCGCCTGCTGGAAGAGTATAAGTGAAAGATTGTGATCCCCATTTAACCTTAAATGTACTGCTAGCAGATCCGTTGTTCGAAGCAATCAGTATTTTGGTACCATCTGCATTTTTGAATGCAACGTTCTGTATATTGCCCGAAATATTAGAAGAAATTCGTACAGCTCCTGGTCTTACAAATCTTGAAGCATGAGCGATAATATAATAAGATACATTTCTTGAAACATTACTTCCATTAACTGTTAAAGCCCCTTCACAAGTACTACAACCTCCTTGCGTATGCGGTCCATAATTCTGGTCAGCAGCAAGATTCCATTCCAGTACATTCCGGCTCCAGTTTCTTGTTGCACCAATAATCAGTGTATTGACATGCCATTGAAGATCGCTTGCGAAATTACTTGGTCCGCCAACCCATTGTTCTGTGAAATAGATGTTTTTATCTGGGTAAGGGTTATGAACATCAGTCAGAGCACTTATATTACCGCTATACAAGTGAAAAGCAGATCCATCTACATAAGCTCTTGCTGCTGCATCATTTAATACCGCAAGCGGGAAATCTGTCCGGTCTGCGTTGTGGTCATAAACAATGATTTTTGTTTTGATCTGGTTGGAACTAAATTGAGGGCCCAGATTGTTTTTAATAAAATTTGCCTGTTCTGTGGCCTGCATCACCATACTTGGATTGTTATATGGATTCAAAGGCTCGTTTTGTGGTGTTATTGCGTCGATAGTAATTCCCTGATCACGCATCACCTGGATATATTTGACTAAATACCTGGCGTAGGCATCATAATAATTTGTTTTTAAACTGCCACCAACATAAGCACCATTAGATTTCATCCACAGTGGTGCAGTCCAGGGTGAGCCAAGAATTTTAATATTTGGGTTAATGGCAAGGATGTTTTTTAGTACAGGAACCAGGTCTGTCATTTCCTGGCCGATACTGAAATTGGCCAGGCTATTATCTGTTTGCCCTGATCCAACCTCATCATAAGTAAAAGGCACAGCGCTTAGATCAGAAGCACCAATAGATATTCTTAGATAACTGATTCCAATATTTGCACCGGTAGTCGCAAATAATTCCTGAAGTAAGGTGTTTTTTTGTGCTGCACCAAGATTATTAATCAAAGAGGCACTAGCTCCGGTTAAAGTGAAGCCGAAACCATCAATGCCTTGATAGGATATAGCTTCATCTATATTTATAGTTGTCGCATTTGTACCAGCGTCAGGAGCGAAAGTTACATTTGACTGGGATTGCAATAACTTACTCTTATCTGAGTTTGTGATCCAGATGCTTACAGATTCGTTGGCACGAACAAATGTAGATGCCCCCGCTGTGGTAGAGGAGTTGAGATCCTTTTTACAGGAAACTAAGATTGCACAACAGATTGCACAGCCTAATAAAGACATGTTTTTGTTCATAGGGAAGATTGATAATATTTGGTTTTTGTATTGGAAACGCCCGTAGATTTAGTTCGCTTGAAATAAAAAGAGGTTGTGCGGATAAAATGTAGCTACAATATAATGCATTATTTTACAATATTTTGCTAATTAATTTAATATAATGACTAAAACGAGCTTTTTAGTACAATAACTCTATATCTGCTTAATTAAAATTTCCAGATAGATTCTGCAAAACCTGTTTAAAACATCTTAGTGATATATGTTTTATTTACACTATGAAAATTAAATAAATATTTACTAAAATATTTATTTAATTTTAATGATTGTTAAATATATCCAATAAGATATATATATTCTTTTTTATTTATATGTCTAACCTAATTTTATCTGATTGATTTAAATTTTGTCATGAAAAAGATTTTTTACATAGTTGTTGCAACAATTAAAAAATACCCACGTCTTATGAACAAATTACCAACCTAAAAACAGAATGACCAAGAACTACGTAACGTTAATTTCTATAATCTGCCTTTCCATTTTATTCCAGCTATCGGCTGCTGCGCAATCTGCAACAGGTACCATCAAAGGTTCTGTAATTGATTCTGTCACCAAGAAACCGATAGATTTTATGACCATAGCCCTCAAAAGGGATAATGCAGTTATTAAGACTGTAGTGGTTAATGATGCAGGTAATTTTACTTTTGACAAAGTAGCTCCTGGTAAGTATACAATAACCGCTATTGCGATAGGCTATAATGCTAAAAATATTCCGATAGTACTTAATCCTGCAAATGGAGCCGCCGATCTGGGAAGTATCCTCATGGTTTCTCAAAACAATAACTTAAAGGAAGTCTCTGTTACCGCAGACCGGCCTTTGATCAAACAGGAAATTGACAGGATAAGTTATGATATACAAGCTGATCCGGAGAGCAAAGGTCTGACTGTGCTTGATATGATGCGTAAAGTACCGCTATTGTCGTTAGATGCTGATGATAACATCAAATTAAAGGGGAGTGGTAATTACAAAATATTGATCAATGGTAAGCCTTCAACTATGGTGGCCAGAAGTCCTAAAGACGTATTGCGCAGTATGCCAGCTTCTTCCATTCAAAAAATAGAGGTTATTACTACACCACCGGCAAAGTATGATAGTGAAGGTTTATCCGGTATCATTAATATCATTACCACAAAGAAAATTGATAATGGTTATAATGGAAGCCTGAATCTGCGGTATCAGAAGCCGATAGGAGGACCAGGGATAGGTGGCTTTGTCACAGTGAAACAGGGTAAGTTTGGAGTGACCGCATACGGTGGAACAGGTTTCTACAGTTCACCGGAAACAGTTTCTTCAACAACAAGAACTACAACTGGTGATTCACCTACTACTTTGCTCAGCACAGGGTTTCGTAAATTTAATAATAATTACCGCTATGGGGGCGCAGAGCTGAGTTATGAAATTGATACTTTAAATTTAATTACAGTTGAATTAAATCCTTACGGGGGGTATAATAAACAACACACAGGCCAATTATTCAGTTTGTCTGACGGGAATAAGAACATTGGATATAATCAGCTGGGTAGAAACAGGTATGGCTGGAATGGTTTTGATGCCACTTTAAATTACCAGTTAGGTTTTAAAGGTTATAAAGATCGTTTGCTGACCTTTTCCTACAAAAACAGTAACTCCGGTAATCCAACAGAGAATGATTTAAGTTTTATTAACAGAGAAAATTTTACAGATCCAGATTACAATCAGAAAAATGATAGCCGTTCTAAAGAACAGACCCTACAGCTGGATTATATTCACCCTTTACAAAAAATTACCGTAGAGGGGGGCATTAAGGGGATTTTAAGAGATAACAAGAGTAATTTCGAATATGAAAGCTTTGATCAGGCAACGGGAAACTTTGTGACTGACCCAACCCGGACCAATAAATTTAATAATAATCAGGATGTTCTTGGTGCTTATAACTCTTATGCCTATAAATTAAAAGATTGGGGCTTTAAGGCAGGGATACGTGCAGAAGCAACTTTTGTAAAAGCGGATTTTATCAGCAGCGCATCAAATGTGAATACGGATTACTTTAATCTGATACCGACTGTTTCTATTAACCGCAAATTTAAAGACCAAAGCAGTTTGAATTTTGGTTACACACAAAGGATTGAAAGACCGGGGATTAATAATTTAAACCCTTATGTAGACCGTTCTAATCCGAATTTTTGGACAACAGGTAATCCGGATCTTAAAGCGGTGCTGAGTAATAATTTTGAACTGACTTATAGTAAATTTAAAAAGGGGTCGATCAATGTCGGTTTAAGTTATAAGTTCGCCAATAATACCATTCAAAATGTAGCGGTTTACAATGAAGCAGATCAGATTACACGTTCTACTTTTTACAATATAGGTAAAGACAAAGCATTAACTACGAACTTGAATATTAATTATCCGATTACCCCAAAATGGAATGTTTTGTTGAGTGGTAATGTCGGTTATATGTGGATACAGGGGTCTATAGATGGTCATATTACTGAAAATAGCGGATTAACTGGCTATGCTTATTCCAATACAGGGTATAAGTTTGATCATGGATGGAAAGCCAATGCAAGCTTTAGCTATAATGCTGCAGAGATTCAACTACAAGGGCAAACCAGTAGTTATTTTTTCTCTGCCTTTAGCGGAAGTAAAGAAATTATCAAAGATAAACTAACACTGTCTTTGGGTATCAGTAATCCTTTTAGCAAGTTCAGATATTATACAAACTTTACAGAGGGAGCTAACTTCACACAGAATTACCGTTCACAAAATTATAACCGCTCATTTAATGCGAGTTTGAACTGGCGTTTTGGGAAATTGAAAGATTCGATCAAAAAGAATCAGCGTGGTATTGACAACACAGATGTGAAAAAGAGCAGTACCTCTGGTAGTTAACTCAATAAAAACAGAAATACAGTTGAAAGATGCATGAAAATCTAAATCAATTCGATGCTTCAAGTGTTGTTCTATGAAAAGACAACCTTATATTACCCGTAATGAATAACAGTTCTGTTTTCAATTCAGAACTGTTTTAGGGTGAGACTGCATTGAATCAAAGAATGACAAATCAGAAAGAACAAACATTTACCGGCTTCGTAAAAGTACATGGAGCGCGTGAACATAATCTCAAAAACATAGCCCTGGAAATTCCCCGTGACGCATTAGTTGTATTCACGGGTGTTTCTGGTTCAGGTAAATCTTCCCTTGCTTTTGGTACGCTTTATGCAGAAGCGCAGCGCCGGTATCTTGAATCTGTTTCTCCGTATGCCAGACGATTGTTCAACCAGATGACTATTCCTGAAGTAGATGAAATTGAAGGCTTACCACCTGCTATTGCCTTACAACAGCAACGCGGATCCGGGACAACCCGCTCTTCTGTGGGCAGTGTAACTACGCTATCTAACCTCTTGAGGATGCTATATTCCAGGGCTGGGGATTACCCCGCTGGTCAGTCCATCATTTACGCCGAAGCCTTTTCTCCCAATACGCCCGAAGGAGCCTGTCCTGAATGTCATGGGCTGGGAAGGGTTTATGAGGTGACAGAAAAATCAATGGTTCCTGATGACACCCTGACCATCAGAGAACGCGCTATTGCAGCTTGGCCAACAGCCTGGTTAGGTCAGAATTTTAGAGATATCCTGACAACCCTCGGTTATGATATAGATGTTCCGTGGCGTGATCTCCCGCAAAAAGAGCGTGACTGGATTCTTTTTACAGAAGAAAAACCTGTAGCTCCGGTTTATGCTGGCTTTAGTCCTGCACAGGTTAAAGAAGCACTGAAAAACAAAGCAGAACCCAGTTATATGGGGACTTTTACTGGTGCTAAAAAATATGTGCTGCACACTTTTGCCAATACACAGAGCCAGTTGATGAAAAAGCGGGTTTCAAAATATATGCTAAGCGGTGAGTGTCCATTATGTCAGGGTAAGCGTTTACGCAAAGAATCTCTTTCTGTAAAATTTGCAGGTTTAGATATCACAGATTTATCCAGACTTAACTTATCCCGGTTAAGAGCCATCTTTAGTCTGTATACAGTTGAGGAAAACAGGCATTTAACTGAAGTAGAAAAAGAACATCCCGAAAAGGTATTGGTTACGCAGAGGATTGCTCAGGATCTGATTGCCCGTATTGATGTAATGGTTGATCTTGGACTTGGATATCTAAATTTAGAGAGAAGCACACCCACACTGTCTCCTGGCGAATTACAGCGTTTACGGTTAGCTACACAAGTACGCTCCAATCTTTTTGGTGTTGTATATGTCTTGGATGAGCCTTCTGCGGGATTACACCCTGCTGATACAGAAGCACTACTTAGGGCACTGGACCGATTAAAAGCCTCGGGGAATTCACTTTTTGTAGTAGAACATGAAGTTGATGTGATCCGTCATGCAGATTGGATTGTCGATGTAGGTCCTTTTGCCGGCGAACAAGGAGGACATATATTGTATAGTGGGCCACTTGAGGGCTTAAGTAAAGTTGAAAATTCGCAAACCCGGAATTATATTTTTGGGGATCAGAAAATAAAGCAAAAAAAGACCAGGATACCTCAAAACTGGCTTCGTTTAGAGAATGTGACCCGTAACAATTTGAATGATTTGGCGGTTTCTTTTCCACTAGGCGTATTTACTAGTGTTACCGGTATTTCAGGTTCGGGGAAAAGTAGCTTAGTCAGCCAGGCATTAGTCGAACTGGTCGCAGCACATCTTGGTCAGGAGGCAGATTTGGCTTCAGATGAAGAAGCCGAGATACTCGAAACCACAAAAGTACTGACTAAAGGCGGTCAGATTGTTGAAGGGATGGATGCGATTAAACGGTTAGTTCGTGTAGATCAGAAACCGATCGGTAGGACTCCGCGCTCTAATCTGGCAACCTATACTGGCTTATTTGACCATGTAAGAAAGCTTTTTGCTGCAACAACCATGGCTAAAAGCCGTCGTTATGATGCAGGCCGGTTTTCTTTCAATGTAGTTAAAGGTCGTTGTTCGCATTGTGAAGGAGAAGGTTTTGTGATGGTAGAATTGTTATTCCTGCCCAGCGTATATGCACCTTGTCCAACTTGTAAAGGCACCAGGTATAACAGTCAAACATTGGAAGTCAAATATAAAGACAAAAATATTGCTGAAGTATTAGGGCTTACTGTTGATGCGGCCTGTGATTTTTTTTCTGCCGAACCGCAAGTATTCAGAGCATTGGATGTAGTTAAGCAGGTTGGTCTCGGGTATTTAAGATTGGGGCAGCCAGCAACTGAGCTTTCTGGGGGAGAAGCGCAACGAATTAAGCTCGCCACAGAATTACAGCGTGTTCAACATGGAAACACCTTGTACATTTTGGATGAGCCGACTACAGGTTTGCACCCATCAGATGTAGAAAAATTAATGACACAGCTGAATAAACTTGTAGAGCAGGGGAATACAGTAATCGTGGTAGAACATGATATGCATGTGATTGCACAAAGTGACTGGGTGATTGATCTCGGTCCCCATGCAGGCGAAAATGGAGGGACTGTGGTTGCTTCAGGATCACCAGCAGTAGTCGCACAAGTGAAAGGTAGCCGTACAGCTCCGTATTTGAACAAATATTTTAACCCTGAAAATTCATGGAAAAGCCAGATGCTACAATAAGAATGAGGTTGCCGTTGCCAATGGGAAAAGCACTTTTTGCCGGTGTATTATTATTTATTGGTTATGTGGCCTGTCTGATTCTATGTTTTGAATACCAGGATCAGCTGGAAGGGTTAATAGGAATTAACCTTAAACAGATTTCAATTATCCCCATCATGATTGTTTTATTGATTCCATGGATAATTATTGCGGCTTGGCTGATCAGAAAATTTGCGCATTACGGAATTTTAAGTTTATTTAATGCCCATTTAACAATTACTAGCATAGAAAATAAAAAGGTGATCAAGAGTTATCCCGCCACTGCTATTGCCTTTATAAAGATACAGCATCTTACTTTTCGTTTTACATTTAAAGAAGGCTCAGGTTTTAACAGTATCAATATGTCTGTTGCTAAACATTTTGAAAATCAACTAATTGGTTTTAACCCTGTCTTTCATGCTTTTATTCAACGCAATGAAGTACCTATACAGGAAGGGGTGGTTTTATAATAAATTCTTATTCACCTCAACTATCTGTTTACTATCTACCTGTTTGTTTGGTCAAAGTCCTGCAACCCCAGTTAAACAAACACATACCTGTTAATCCATCAGATCTAAAGCAGATTCAAAACCAACACAGGCACAAATAGAAACCAATATCAAGCATTGGCAAGAATATATGGGTACCCTGGCAAGAGGGGGGAAATTGGCAGGTGGTTACAGACCTGATACTGGAGGTGAGATGTTAACTGGAACAAATAAAAATTAACTAAAGGAGCATATGTAGCTAATAACGAAGTAGTCAGTTCTTTTTTAGTTATCAATGCAGCTGATCAAAAAGAGATCCAGGAAATAGCCGCTAAATGCCCGGTATTTGAACTTCAGGGAAGTATAGAGATCAGCCAATTCAAAATACAGCCAGATAAATCTTTACCTAGACCTTTACTCATTTCCCACTAATTGCTTATATTCGGGTTTATAGTACCGTTAAAAACATTATTTACCTTGGCAGAACCTACACAAAAACAGCAGAATAAATTGTTCCGGATCATTAAATTTTCTATCTCCAGAAGGTTTAATCTTCATTTAGATAAAGCTGACGAAGATGATGTGGTAGTTTCCATCAAAAAGAACTCAGATTTTGTCGGTGCAAATTTATGGACCTTAATCTTTGCCATATTTATTGCCTCCATAGGTCTGAATGTTAATTCGACAGCAGTAATCATTGGAGCCATGCTAATTTCCCCATTAATGGGACCGATTATGGGTATAGGTCTTGGGATTGGAACGAATGATTTCGAATTGGTCAAAAAAGGACTTAGAAATCTCTTAATAGCTACATTAATTAGTATTGTGGCTTCTACGATTTATTTCTATATTACCCCACTGCATGATGCACAAAGTGAATTATTAGCTCGGACAACACCATCTATATGGGATGTCTTTATTGCTTTTTTTGGAGGATTGGCCGGTATTGTTGCCGGAACAAGAAAAGAAAAAAGTAACGTAATTCCAGGTGTAGCTATTGCGACTGCCTTAATGCCGCCACTATGTACTGCCGGTTTTGGCCTTGCTACAGGAAACTTCTATTTTTTCATGGGTGCTATCTATTTGTACTTTATAAATAGTGTTTTTATCTGTATCAGTACTTTTCTAATCGTCCGTTTCTTAAGATTTAGGAAAAAGCATTTTGAAGACAAAAACTATGAAAAGAAGGTTTCACGTTATATCTTGATTACAGTTATTATTGCAGTATTTCCAAGTATTTATCTGGCTTACGGAATTGTTGATAAAAGTATTTTTGAGAACAATGCTCAGAAATTTGTAAACGAACAATTTCAATTTAAAAACACACAGGTAGTCAATAAGAATTTCAAATACAGTTCCAAAGGAAATGAAATAGATCTTCTACTCATTGGTTATGAACTTCCTAAAACAGCCATTGATTCTATTAACGGCCAATTAGCTAAGTATAAACTGAAAAACACCAAACTGGAAATTCGCCAGGGGCTGAATGCTAAACAGGAAATCGATTTTTCGCAGATTAAAGCGAGCATTCTGGAAGATGTATTTAAAAAGGATTCTGTAACCCAGACCAGAAATAGAAGTATTTCCTTACTGGATAAACCTATACCAGACATTCGTCAGGAATTAAAAGCATTATACCCTGAAATGAAAAGCTATGCATTATCAAATGTTGTGCTTCAGAAAATGGATGCATCAGCCAATGATACATTAAGTATTATGGTAGCCAGCTTTAGCAAGAAAACAAGTTTGTTGGAGCAAAATAAGTTAAGAAGGTGGCTGAAAAGTAGATTACAGGTGGATTCAGTACAGGTTATCATTAAATAAGTATTATAACACTAGAAAATAAAGGACAACATGTCACCAGAAAGCACCTGGACAACAAGGGATAAAATTCCTGAAACCTTATTTCATGCCCAGAATTTAATCTATAAACCTTGCGGCTTTAATTACACTGGGCCCATAGCCGAAGCTGAAAGTTCCGATTACGCAGCTTATAAGTTTGAAGTTAACCATTTGGCGGTTAAATATCGGGAAGGTAAAATTACCCCTACCAAAATCGGGCAATTTGTCACCTTATGGAAGAGGCTGGGAAAAGGACCAATACAACCTTTTGATCACACAGATGCTATTGATTTGTTTATTGTGAGTACCCGGGATGGAGAACGTTTTGGACAGTTTATCTTTCCAAAACAGATATTGCTGGAAAGGGGAATATTATCGACTGATCAAAAGGAAGGTAAACGCGCGATCAGAGTTTATCCGCCGTGGAATATTACAACGAGTATACAGGCGCAAAAAACCCAGCAATGGCAATTAACCTGGTTTTTGGAAATTCCAGTAAATCATCCAATAGATTTGGCCAGGGCCAAAGCACTATACCAATCTTGAAAAATGAAGAATTTATTAGTAGGGCTGTTGTTATTGATGGCGCAATATATCTATGCCCAGGAGGCGAAATTAAAAGACTATAATACCTCAAATAACAGAATATGCGCAAGTTGTGATACTTTAGTCTTAAAACCAGGTAAGCCGATGCTGATCTTATTTAATATCGGCAAGTTTTATGAATTGAAGGAACTCTATCGTGCAATGCATCTTAAAGAAAGCGATTTAACCGATTCTGATGTTGATCAACGTTATAAAATGACGAGTTTACTTTATGCGAAACGCGAATGGGATGAACTTAAAAAACACTACCCCGAAGATAAGTTCAATTATCTCTATCTTTTTACACCCACCTATATTAAAAAACAGGATGATGCTGTAGAAATGTTAAACCTTGATAAGGATTATAAAGGGTTTATCTATTGGAGTGGAAAGCAAAATGACAAACTGGTTATCACTGATACATTATGTGGCCTGACTGAAGTCGTCGCTGCACAAAGGAAAGCGAAATTCCGTTCAGCTTATCTCGTAAATTATGAGCAGGATCTGGCAGCTATTGAACGTTATCAAACAATTTTCAATCCTGCTAAAAAGGTGATAACCCAAGCGGTGAATCTATCGTTTCAACTTGCTTACAGAGACCGCTATCTGCCTTTGCAATTCTTTAATTTTAAAGGGATTAAAAGATTAAAAATGAGTAGTAAGGGGAGTAGCTTTCTGGATATTATTATTGAGTTCAATACTCAAGGCCAATGGACTAGTTTTATAACTACAAGAGATACAGTATCTATTGACTATAAAAACAATGTGCCTTTCAAACTGACTAGTAAATCATATCGTTCAACACTGGAATTTTACTATTCCGGAGACACTATTTTGGTTGCACAAGAAAAGAGAATAGATCAATATCTGCTTGCTGGTGATATCTTTTTTAAAACAAAAACATATTTGTTATCGGATATTAGCACAGTAAGTAAAGAAAGGATAATCTATAACAAAACTATAACACATCAAGAAGACAACGGTATCCAGCTGAGTTCCCAGTTGAAAAACCCACGTGAAGATGTGGTAGATTATTTATTTCACCATATGGACTATCCCGAAGGGATAGAGCCCGAACTGACTTATATCAGCAAGTCCAAATGGGAATTGCCAGTGCATACCGAAAGTGAGTTCTTTAATGAGTCCACCCAAAAAAGAGACTTGTTGATAGAAAACTATACTAAAGATGAAATAGGAAATTTGATTTCAATTAAGACAGTTGGAACGATTAGAAATCAACTCGTTTTTAAGATGGAAAAAGGCCTGCCAGTAAGCAGTACAACAATTGGATATCTGCTTTCTGAGGACGGCAAGGAAACGATGCATTCATCAGAAGAAGTTCATGGAATTATAAATTTCACCTACGAATATTATTAACAACAGGTTATTCGAAGTCATAAGGAAGCCCTGTCCAAAATGGATAGGGCTTCCTTATGACTTCGAATTAACTATTTCTGATTTTTAAATACCATATCGATAGTAATTGCTGCGGATAAAATAGCAACCTTATGCTGGCTCTGTGCATAATTAGGATTAATATGTACATTGTATTTATCTGCACTAGTAAAGATCTCTTGCATGGCACCGGCCCATTTTTTACTAATCGTACCGATTTCCGTCTCGTTACTATCTTTTATGGCAAAATTCCAAGCTTTCCAGTCACCTTTAATTTCTGCAATCAGCTCACCAGAATTATTCAGAATTCTGAACGTTGGCTTAAACAATTTAAATTTTTGTTTAATAGTAGCTAGTTCATTTCCATCAGGATCACTAACCACAATTTTAGACATAAAAAAGGTCCAACCTCTTGATATTGTTGCTTGTACTTCATCTTCACGATTAACAATATCAAATCTAAAGGGTAATGCAGGTTTGCCAATTAATAACCGCAGTACCTTCTGTCCAAATGATAACCTTTGTTTAATAGCACCGATATTCTCGCCGGTTTCGTTAAAGATATTGTAAACATTTTCGAATTTGAAAAAATGTATTTTTTCGTCGATAAAATAATCGTGTCCATTAAAAAAACTTGACTTCATATATTTTGATAATTATATTTTAATGAACTCTACACGCCTGTTATTTGCTTTTCCTTCAGTCGTAGTATTGTTATCGATTGGTTGTGTTTTTCCCTTACCATCTGTAACTATTCTGGAAGCATCAATTCCATAATCAGCTGCCAAGATTGCTTTTACTGCCTCAGCTCTGCGTTTAGAGAGATCGAGGTTAACTTGGGCGTCACCGTCAGCGTCTGTGTGTCCAACAATTTTAACACGAATTTTTGCATCTTCTTTCAATACATTGGCAATATCCTGCAAAGCACCATTAGACTGTGGCTTTATTTGAGCTGAATTGAAATCAAATAGGATACCGTGTGTAACGAACTTACCTTGAGTGATCAGTTTATTGCGTGTATCGGGCGCACCAACTGCCAGTCTGATATTGCCAAGGTAGAAAGCTCCTCCATTTTTATCATAGTCAGGTGCATAAGAACCAAAGACTAATGAATTGATAATAGCATTAGCTTCTATAGCGCGAGGTAAATCCAGTAACTTTGTACCGTTCAGATAAACTCTTACTCTTTGTTTCTGTCTCCAGATAGAAACAGTGGCAAAATTTTTAGCTGGCGCATGGAATAGGTCGTTTATATCATTAATTGAACTGGAACCAAGAGCCGTAGTGGAATAACCCATACTACCCGTATAGTTATCTCCTGATTGTGGTCTCAAATCAATTTTTATCCCGGGAGTATTAATATTGTTGTTTCCATAACCACTTTCAAATTTGTCGTAATCACTCTTTGCGGCAATAAGTGCTATAGTTAAAGTACCAATATTACTAATTGTCTTGCTTGCCATAACATCCACCTGCAGCGTAAAATTATCTGGTAAATTAGGAATGTACTCCGGGTAAAAAACACCGTCTTGTTTCATTGCCAGCCATTTTCCCGGTTTAGTATTTAAGGTGACTACTTCTGCCGAGGTTTTAGTATTCCATTTGGCTGGAAACTCGCCAATTGCATCGTTGGCAAAGTTTTCTTCCACGATGATTTTCTCTCCTGGTACAAAATCAAATTTCGAGTAAGCCTTAATATCTTCTTGAGGCGTATGTTGCGTTGAATTATTCTCATTAGGAGCAGGGGGAGTTCCATTGGTTGAAGAGTCTGCTCCTGAAGTGCCGTTTTTCTTTTTTCCAGTAGTCGCATTGTCAATTGTTTTATCAACTGCGTCATTTACTTTTTGCTGTACTTTATTCTTTAGACGGTCAAAAAATTGAGCCTTAACCTGTGTGCTTAAAGCACAGGCTACGAGAACGATAAATATTTTTTTCATTTAGCTTATTAATCAGTGGTAAAATTTCAGCTAATTTCTATCAAAATATTGGAAATTTATAGTACCCATGAATAATTTATTTGTTTTGTGTTTTGTAACTAATTATACAATTCTTTATCATAATTACAAAACGCATAAAATGAATTTGATAGGCAATATATTATGGATTATTTTCGGGGGAATATTTATCTTTTTTGAATACCTGATTGGTGGTCTAATTCTATGTCTTACCATTATCGGTATTCCATTTGGACTGCAATGTTTCAAGTTTGCTTTTGTAGGGCTGGCTCCATTTGGTGTTAAAATTACGGAGACCTCTTCTAATACAGGTTGTCTGTCAACCGTAATGAATATTATCTGGTTCTTTTGTGGAGGAGTCTGGATCGCACTTACACACCTGTTTTTTGGCGTATTGTTGTGCCTGACCATTGTTGGTATTCCGTTCGGAAGACAGCATTTCAAATTAATGAACCTTGCTTTTTCTCCATTCGGAAAATCAATAAGCTAGACTCATGAGCCTGGTGCGGGTTCAACGCTAAAATCTGGCCTTCTTTAATAAAAAATTATCATACCTGACAGCAAACAAGTTAGCCTATTTTTATTAAAAAAACACTAAACAGATTTGCGAATACTAATTTTTTCTCCTATCCTTGCCGACTATTAAAAAAATGCATCCATAGCTCAGCTGGATAGAGCAACGGTTTTCTAAACCGTAGGTCATAGGTTCGAATCCTATTGGGTGTACGAGAGATTTATCTCTTAATTGAAGGCGAAGTTGCTCCAGACTTCGTCTTTTTTTGTTTAAAAATCTGTTTGAATTGGGTTATTACCCCAATAAAATAAAAGCCTCTGAATTTTTCAGAGGCTTTTATTTTATTGTATTTTAATTGTTTTAGGATTAGAAAGCCTGATCTAATAACACACCCGAATCAAAAAGGTTTGTAAGGATACCTTTGAATTATTTACCAAATTCTGTTGAATAGATATTTCTATTTAATATGGTGATGTTGAGTGTCCGTTCCTGCCCTGAGATGGGATTAAGATGGGGTTGGGTTGGGGTTGGGTTGGGTCGAAGCATCCCAACCCCAACCCAACCCCACTTCAACTACGCTTTAATGGGGGCGAGAACAGAGGGGAAACAACAAATGTCAGTCCTTAAAACTTAAAGCTGTATCCAATTCTGAAAACCTGTGTTTCATAATAATCTGTACTTCGCATGCTGAAACCATTACCATTGATCTCTCTTTGAATATTAAGCGTATTAAAAATATCTGTAGCATTTAGAAACAATTCTCCGGCTCCTTTCTGTATAGTCTTTTTGATACCCAGATCTACAGAATATCTCGAGCTGACCCGACCTTGAGGAATAATATCAGGAGCCAAATAGATCCCTGTCAGCTGTGCTTCAAACTTATTTGGAAGATGAAAAAGACCATTAATCTTAAGATTTCCTGAAATAAGCTGCTGCCGCTCAGAAGTATACAGAACAGGTACAGGGTATTTGTTTTCGACCTGAAAAGCATTAATTGTATTTTGATAAATATTGGCATTTGCATTCATAGCAACCCATGGAGTAATATCCTGTTTCATGATCAATTCTATACCTGAGTTATAACTTCGTCCTGCGTTCTGAAACACATTGTAAATCAATGTGCTACCGGGTGCCTGCGTCGCAATCCTGGTAATTGTTCCATCTGTAATTCTATGATATAAAGCACCGTAGAAATAACCTTTAGTCCAATTGTTTTTATAACCCATTTCCAAACTACTTGTAAACTGCGGGCGCAATGCAGGGTTCCCTACTTTAATAACTTCTGGCTCATCGTATTTTGGGAATATCCTGATATCCACTTCATTAGGCCTGTCTACACGGCGGTTGTAAAATAAGGAAATCTTCTGCCGATCATCCAGCTTATAGGCCAGGCGCAGATTAGGAAATGGTCTTGCATAATCATAGCCCTCACTTTTGTAAGTATTGTGACCAGGATTTACTTTGTAATCCACTTTCACATATTCCACTCTTAATCCAGCTTCCAGTTCAAATTTATTGCTTTCATAAACATAGTTTCCATAAACAGCAGGAATAGTTTCACTATAATCGGCCCATCCGCCAGCATTGACATCAATAGGAGAGTTCAAGCCAGGAAAAAACTGCATATTCACAGGGATAGTTCTTCTGCGAAACTTTAACCCTCCTTCAATTCTTCCATGTTTCAGGGGACGTATATAATCGACATTCAAATCAGCGACCTGTTCATCGGATAGTAGTTTAAAAGAATCCTCACCCGTATAAGTGGGCATGATATTGGTGAAAAAATATTTTTCATCTTCCCTGTGGAAGGTATAGTTGAAACTGGCATTTAAGACATGCCCTGGTTGTTTAAAATGATGTTGATAAATGGCTGATGCCGATGCAGTGTATTTTACTTCATCTTCTAAAAACTGCCATAAACGTCTGCGCTCTGTTAAATCCTGATTAAAATATGGGATATCTCCACGATCTGTGATTTTTTCCCTGTTAAAAAGACCACTTACCGTTAAAGAATTATGATCATCTATATTCCAGTCCACACCTGTTTTTGCTGTTGCAAAAGTAGTAATCCGGTTACGTTTTACCTGTTGTCTGATAATTTCTCCTGTATCATAAATACGTTCTGCAAATTCGTTTCTATTGAGTGTTTGCGTGTATAACCAATCTCCCTGAAAAAAGGTGTTGATTTTGTTTTTACGATAGTTTAAGGAAAGGGATGGGTTAATTTTTGGGGTATTCTGGTATTGCGGACGAATCCCCGGCAGGTTTTCTTTCTTTTGCCAAAGTGCTCCTAATCCGCTGGTAAGACCGACTTTTCCATTGAATCCATCTTGCTTGTTTTTTTTGTAGATGATATTAATGATCCCAGCATTGCCATTTGCATCAAATTTTGCAGACGGATTATTAATAATCTCGATTCTTTCTATGGACGATGCCGGAATATTATCTAAACCTGTCTGGCTACCAAATCCGGTAATTGCAGTTTGTTTCCCATCAATTAGTACGGAAACTTTATCACTTCCTCTTAATTCCAGCTTACCATCTTGTGTAGTGGATACGCCTGGAAGATTCTTCATGACCTGTAAAACAGAGCCGCCGCTCTGGCTGACATTCTCGGCAACTGAAAAAGTTTTTTTATCCATTTTACTGTTTATACCAGTAGTCTGCTGACCAGAAATCACAATTTCACTTAAGGTATTTGGGCGCTCTTCCAGTTCAATGCTTCCAAGATCAAGGAATGTACTTAAACTACCCACTAATATGGGCAAATTTGTTGTTTGATAGCCGATATAAGTAACGGATAGGAGATAAGTCCCACTGTTGACATCCGATAGTGTAAACTGACCATTTGCATCACTTACTGTTCCGGTAACGAAAGAACTGTCTTTCACTTTTTTAAGCAGGATATTGCCAAAAGGAATAGTAGTCCTGGTTTTTGAATCTTTGATCACTCCCGAAAGTGTTACTTTTTCAGCTTGCTGTGCCCATCCCCAAAAGGGTAAAAAAAGGAATAGTAGTAGTAGTAGTAGTAGTAGTAGTAGTAGGTGTTTCATGTTCATCATATTTAACTTTGTGTATTGTTTCACAAAGTTTCCATATGATTTAGGATAAATGTTGGATTTTTAGAAGCTGATAATGAAAATGTGCTGGTTATCTGTAAAATTATAGCTGACTTGCCATTGATAAAGATCACAGATCTGTTTGATAATTGCCAAACCTAGTCCACTACCGGGAGTGACAGTAGATGTTGTACTGAAGCGCCTGAACAGTTTCTCTTTTTCCAATGGGTGAGAGCCGGTATTGATGACCCTCAGTTCGTGTTGGCTAAGTTCTGCAATAATCTGTCCCTCCATACTGTTATGTCTGATCGCATTAATTAAAAGGTTATTAATTAATACTTCTATAAGCACTTCGTTAGCTTCAATAGTTATTGCTGGCTGTATTCTTTTTTCCAGTATTAACTGTTTACGCTCAAGATGCTCTGCAAATATATCTGTCATCTCTTCCAATAGTACAGAAAGATCGATCTGTTCATGCGCTACGAATTGACGATTTTCAATCCTGGCTAGAAGCAATAAATTCTTATTGATACGGGAAACCCTTGTAAGGGCTGTGTTTGCACTTTCTACCAGTGCATATTGTTCATCAGTTAAGGCGACATGCTGAGTTAACAAATCCAATTTAGACTGAACAATAGCTAACGGTGTCTGTAATTCGTGAGAAACATTTTCCGTAAATTCCTTTTGTTGTTTATAACTATCCGTATTTCTCTTTAATAACTTACTCAAACTATCGTTTAATTCATTGAACTCCTGAATTGCAGTAGGCTCAAAGGATACCTGCTGGTCACTATTAAGTTTGAAAGATTTCAAGACATCTAAAGTGACGTAAAACGGATGCCAGATCTTTACTGATAATCTTTTGATTAAAAAGATAAATCCACCAAGGAGCAGTAAAAAAAAGAAGATAGCGGCCAAAGAAATAGCCATTACTGTTTCATCTGCTTCTTCCATATTGGTTTCTATAAGCAGCCGATAGTGTTTATTATTAATCTTTACACTGGTAGAAAGACTGCGAAACTGTTCTCTGTCCTGAAGAAATTCATCAAAACGGATCGTTGAATAAACACTGTCTTTAATAACAGAGTCGGTCGCATGCGGGGTAAGTACAAATCCAGGCTCTATTTCGTTCCAGATGTTGATAGTTTGTTCTACAGTACTGTCTGGCAGATTTAATTTGGCTAATCTTGATTCTATTTTATCCCGGAGTACATATTGATGTTTATCCAGTTCATTTGCCCATATCCGGTCCACAATAAAGTAATATGCAGGTATACTTAATAAAAGTACTATCAGCGCATAGATAACCAGGGGTTTTAGACTTTTATTTAATAATCTGTTCATATTTCCCATTTGTAGCCCGTACCATAAACTGATTTAAGATAGTTCGTGCAACCTGCATCAACCAATTTCTTTTTCAGGTTTTTGATATGTGAATAGACGAAATCATGATTATCTAGCATATCGGCGATATCACCAGAAAGATGCTCTGCCAATGCATTTTTTGAAATAACACGGTTTTGGTTGCCGATGAAGTAAAGGAGCAGGGCATATTCTCTTTTAGTCAGGATAACAGGAATGTCGTTTACCAGAACTGTTTTGGCTAAAATATTGATCTCTATTTCATTTTGCTGAACAATATTTGAATTAGTAAATTGTTTTCTGCGGATGACAGAAAATACTCTTGCTGACAGTTCTGATAGATGAAAAGGTTTAGCCAGATAATCATCTGCACCAATTTGCAGCCCCTTGATTTTATCATCCAGTGAGTTTTTAGCCGAAATAATAATGACTCCGTCCTGCTTGTTTTGTGACTTTAGTTCTTCGAGTATTTGCATTCCATCGCCCCCTGGCAACATCAGATCCAGTAAGATACAATCATATTGATACAGATTGATTTTATCTATAGCCTGGCCGAAATCCTGTGCAAGTTCACAAACGTAATTTTCTCCGGAAAGATAGGTGGTTATGCTGTTTGCAAGTTCTGTTTCATCTTCTATGATCAGTATCTTCATGTGACGAATATACTACTGCAATTTTGGATTCTTTCTGGAGAAAATTATAAAATGCTATGCTTTTGAACGGATAGAAATAATATCTTCTACCAATTTGGGATAAACCTCTTGTAATAATGCTCCAGGTTTTGTATCCCTGTTCATTTCTCTTTCAACACTATCATAATGAACTACATTTGGAAACAAATCAGCTACAGCGTCGCGGATTTCAGATTCGTCTTCATTTTCATGATTGACTGAGTAAGCCTCGTCTGCGGCATAAAGTAATCCTTCAGCCCAGCAATCTCCAATAGTAAAATCAATATCTGTAGTCAGAACTGTATTAATATCTGTTTTTAATCCTTCAAAAAACTCTTTTCCTTTTAGTAATAACCAGCATCTGAAATAAATGAATCCGTCATCGGACAGATAATTATCGAAAGAAATAATGCCATTTTCGTTTTTGAACTCACCCTCCAGTATAATAGATAATTCGGCGACTTCCGCAGTATAGAGCTCATTAAGTTTTTCCTGCATTTTTTTTTCAAACTGGATAAGTCTCTGTTTTCCGCTTTTAGAGAGTAATTCTGTTAAATTCTCAATATGTTCATCAGCATCATACTCTTCCCAGTTGGCATTTCTATATTTGTTCGATTTCTTAATGGACTCCCAAAAAAACAGCTCTCCAGCTTCATCTTCTGAAAGTTCTGTTTTGTCCGGAATGATACCGTCTTCCTGTAGCTCAAAATAGCCAGATCTAGTTTTCTGACCGATTAGTTTTACTGTTTCGGCAGCACATTCTTTTTCGGTCTCAAACTCTTTAATTAGTTCGCGGCCTTTTGTTCCAACCTTGCCAAAGGTTATGGTCTGCGTTTTACCTTTTATGGTTATATTCCAAAATTTATTTGAAGCATTATCCTGGTTAATAAATCGTCTTGTCATTGCTTGATATTCGGATCTTTGTCAAAAATATTTATTTGTTTACGCTGGAATGTCGTTTGTGGTGCGGTAAAAGTAACATTTTATCGTAAATAAGCAAGAAGTAAATCTAAAAAAGGAGTAAGTAATATATTACTTACTCCTTAAAACTTACATCCATTTAGAGGCGAAGCGATAAAATTCATGTCTCAATTCATTGAAAAGTCTTTCTTCAGTAAGATAGTCTTCGTGTAAATTGTGATTGTCAGATATGGTGATTTTCTCTACAGAACCTTCAAATTCACTGATCTGATCCTTGATATTGCTATTATTCTCATGAATACTGCTCTTCAACTCATCAATCGCATTTTTATGAATGATAAATTCGTCCTGAAAATGTTCAACTTGCTCTGCAACTTCTTTACTGGTATTATCAGCAAGGATTTCTTCCAGACGTTCTTGTAAAATAGCAAGTTCCTGAGTGTAAAAATCCAGGCCTCTTAAGGAATCGCTATGTAGATTCGTAATATGTTTAATACTTAGCTGTTTCATAACTCTAATATATCCATAATATTAGTTACGATTTGTTAACTCAATATAATCTTTCATATGCTGATTTACAGGTGACAAGCAGCTATTTACCCAGTTACTAATTTCTTTTTTAATCTGAAGACCAGCAATATTGAAGAGATCGTCAAACCGATTAAAAATCCAACCCAGACTCCAATAGGTCCCAGCCCTAATTTAAAAGCCAGGTAATAGCCAACCGGTAAACCAATTACCCAATACGCTATAGCGATTAAACCTGTTGGGATATTTACATCCTTTATTCCTCGGAGCAAGCCTGCGGTTATCGTTTGTATGGCGTCAGGTATTTGAAAAATAGCTGCATATAAAACTAAAATGACAGCTAACGACAATACCTGCCTGTTTTCTGTGAATAATATCGGAATGAATTGTCTGATGCACAAAAGGACGATCGCACAGCATGTCCCGAATACTACTGCGGTTAGTAAAGTTCCTTTTCCAATCGCATATCCCTTTTTCAAGTTTAGAGCTCCATATGCATTGCTGATTCTGATTGATCCAGCTTCAGCCAGCCCAGTAAAGAAGATAAAAGTAAAAGAAACACAACTAATCGCAATTTGATGTGCTGCAAGCTCCATTGCGCCCATAGTTCCAATCAAAATTGCAGAAACGGCAAAAGCGCCAAATTCCATACCGATCTGCAAACCACAGGGGATACCCAAGGTTAGCATTTCTTTAATTGTTTCCCATTTCACTACCCATTGCTTTTTTCTGACAGTTATATAGCGTTTGTAAAATGGACTTGCACAAATCACCACAGCCATTGCAGCAAAAACAATGATACGCGTTATAAAAGTACCCCATGCAGCGCCCATTAATTCCAGACGCGGAAAACCCAGATTACCCAAAATAAGCAACCAATTGAAAAATACATTTAAAGGCAAAGCCATCAGAGAGATAATCATTGCTGTACGGGTCTTCTCTAAGCCATCAGTAAATTGCTGAAGACCGATAAATAATAACATCGGTATAGTTGAATAGGCCATTACCCGCATAAAAGGGACCGCTAGCGCGACTACTTCTTGATCCTGACCTAAATGTAAAAGTACACCGCTGCTAAGTTCCAATCCGATGCAAATGACCAGGCTTGTTAATAGGCAAAGCACAATACCATTGAAAAGGTAATGAGATATTTTCGCAGTATCATGGGCACCATTGGCCATGGATACCGTTTGAGCAATAGACATAGCTATGCCAATACCAATGATAAATGGGATGTTAATTACGTTCATCACTAAAGATGCCGCCGCTAGATGCTTATAACTAAGCCTGCCAACCATGGCCATATCTATAATATGCAATACAATTTGAGAAAGTTCTCCAATAATAAGTGGTATGGCCAGTTTTATTGTTTTCTGGGTTTCCATTTGGAATTTGTTTGTTCGGGCAAAGATCTTCAATCGTTTTACTTGAAATTGGCCGAACTGACTGAACCTGCAAAAATGCACTCCGAACAGGAATGGGGGAGAAATGAAAAACCCGGCGATATATTGCCGGGTCTTTACTATTGGGTGTGTTGTTGCATTCTAATTCTTCTTGGAAGAGATCTGTAATTTTCACAAAAAAATCTCAATTCTACACTTATGACTGTAGAAATTTCGAAAGGTTTAATCGTATATCAAAATAATTAATGATTTATTTACAACGATATACTCATTGCTAAATAAAAGATATTTCAATGAATATTGACTCTTTCTTATGTATTGTTTATATTTATTAACTTCAAGATTAACAAAAGTAATGTAAATTCAATTTGTTTTCTCATTTTTCGTTAATTACATTTGAGTATGGATATATTTAATAGAGAAAAATTAGTACCTGAAAACCCAGACAGTAAAGTGGATGATCTTTGTGATTCAGCAAGAACTGGCTTCCGTTACCTGAAAAAATATGGTGAAATCCCCGTTGTAAACACGCTTTAGAGCCTGTTTAGTTTTATCTGATAAATTTTAAACTGGGTTCTAAAATTATAAGGCTTTTTTCGTTTATATTTTGATCTTTGACAGCAAATCAAAAATAATGAATAAAGCAATTTTTTTAGACCGTGATGGGGTCCTTAATCATGAGATGAATGATTACATCTGCAGAGTAGAAGATTTTCAAGTTTTGGAATATCAAATTCCTCCTTTAAAAAGATTTTTTGATGAAGGATATTTATTGGTTATCATAACCAATCAGGGAGGTATTGCTTTACAGCGCTATACAGAAGATACGCTCGCCGATATGCACGAAATACTTTTCAATAAATTTGAAGAACAGGGTGCAGAGATTATTCACGCCTATTATTGTCCGCATCATCCAAGTGTAGGTGGCGAATGTGAATGCCGTAAGCCAAAATCAGGAATGTTGCTTGAAGCCATTGCTGAATACAATATTGATCCGGCATTATCAGTAATGATAGGAGACAAGCCAAGAGATGTAGAAGCTGCTAACGGAGCAGGAGTGAAGGGTATTTTAATCACGGCAGACGAGCAAATAAATTATGATAAGGTAAAAGCTGTTCTGGAAGGAAAATAGAAAATAAAAAGTCCATTTCAACTAGTTGAAATGGACTTTTTATTTTCTAACCTTAATATAGTAAGCTAAACTTAAGCCTGAGCTTCAGCTGCTTTTTTATGATCAGCAAGGAATGTAGCTAATCCGTTATCAGTTAATGGGTGTTTTAATAAACCTAAAATAGCAGATAATGGGCCGGTCATTACATCAGCACCTAATTTAGCACAATTGATAATGTGTAATGGTCCGCGGATAGAAGCCGCAAGAATTTCAGTTTCATAACCGTAGTTGTCAAAAATTAAACGAATATCTTCGATTAATTGCAAGCCATCAGTACCTATATCGTCTAAACGGCCAAGAAAAGGAGATACGTAAGTTGCACCTGCTTTGGCAGCTAATAATGCTTGTCCAGCCGAGAAAATAAGTGTACAGTTCGTTCTGATCCCTTTTGACGAGAAATATTTGATGGCTTTAACACCGTCTTTAATCATTGGAACTTTAACTACGATCTTAGGATCAAGTTTAGCTAAGGCTTCACCTTCTTTAATAATATTCTCAAAATCAGTAGAGATAACTTCAGCACTCACATCACCGTCAACGATCGCACAAATTGCTTTGTAATGATCGATTACTTTTTGGTCGCCTGAAATACCTTCTTTAGCCATAAGGCTCGGATTGGTCGTTACACCATCTAATACACCAAGATCTTGTGCTTCTTTGATTTGCTCAAGATTAGCTGTGTCAATGAAAAATTTCATGATTATATGATTTAAGGAAAAATAAACTATGGATAAATTTAGCGTATGCTTTGGACGGAAGATTGTGCAATGAAAGCATAGTCAATCTGTAAAAATAAAAAATGGGCAAGCAACCTTTATCGCACCGCTACAACCTTCTACCCTTGCTTCGTTCCCGCCCTGGGGGAGTTCAAAGGGAGCTGATCGTAAAGGACTTGCCCACTGCAAATGTAGCAAAAGAGTTCAGTCTACAAAAACGAAATCAAGAAATAATTGCTGTTTTTTCTTGAAAATTTGATAATAGATTGAGATTTAACGGATTGTATTTGAATAAAAATTTAATTTAACTCTATATTTAGTGAAATAACCTTCGAATTTAAGCGGAGAAGCCAGTTTTTCCCTCTTTTTTAAGCGGAGAAAGACAAGAAAAAAGTAATTTTTAGTTGAAATCTTGCGATTCCTGTCTGCATTTTACTCACTAATGAAAAATTAATCTAAATAACGTCATTATCATAATTGTAATAATAATACTTTTATTTTATGAATATGGTAAAGCAAATCACGTATAATTATACTGTTATTTATTTTTCGCAAAAAAAATGTTAAAATGGCAAATAAATCACAATTTTATTATCTTAGTGTTTCGAATACATTAAGATATGGAACAAATTGAAGAAAATCAGGGCTTATACAATTCAAGCTTTGAGCACGATGCTTGCGGTATTGGTTTTGTTGCCCACGTTAAAGGACGAAAGTCACAGCAAATTATTTCTGATGCTATTACGATATTAGAGAATCTTGACCATCGGGGTGCCTGTGGTGCTGAGATTAATACTGGTGATGGTGCTGGAATTATGATACAGGTTCCACATGAATTTTTATATGACGAGTGTCTCAAAATTGGATTCAGCTTAAATCAGTCTGGTGACTATGGGGTGGGTATGCTATTTCTGCCGAAGGATGTTAGGGCGCGCGAAGAATGCCGGGAAGTAATTTATCGTGCTGCTGAAAAATTAAATCTGGAAGTATTAGGGTTTAGAAAAGTGAATACCAATCCGGATGGTATTGGAGATATGGCACTATCCGTAGAGCCAGAAATGGAGCAAGTATTTGTAGCGAGACCTGACCAGATCGCTGCTGGTGCTGACTTTGAACGTAAACTATATGTATTCAAAAATTACCTGACTAAAACTATTCTGAATACAGTCAATGGAATTAAAGCAGATTTTTATATCGCTTCTTTTTCTTCTCGTACTATAGTATACAAAGGTCAGCTGACCTCCATGCAACTCCGTACTTATTTCACAGAGCTAAGCGACAAAAGAGTTGTCTCAGCTTTTGGATTAATTCATTCGAGATTTGCAACCAACACATTTCCTTCATGGAGATTGGCACAACCTTTCCGTTATATTGCCCATAATGGCGAAATTAACACCTTACAAGGCAATTTAAACTGGTTCCGCGCAAGCGTAAAATCTTTTGCATCGAGCTATTTTACTGCCGAAGAATTAAATATCCTGTTGCCAGTAATTGATGAAACACAATCTGATTCTGGTTGCCTGGATAACATCATTGAGTTATTGCTGCACGCTGGCCGTTCTCTGCCACATGTATTGATGATGCTGATTCCAGAAGCCTGGGATGGAAATGAGGATATGGATGAGCTTAAACAAGCTTTCTATAAATTCCACGCTACATTAATGGAACCATGGGATGGACCAGCTGCCATCGCATTTACTGATGGTAACCTGATTGGTGCAACTTTAGACAGAAATGGATTAAGGCCATCAAGATATGCGATCACGAAAGATGACCGTGTAATCATGGCTTCTGAGTCTGGAGTTTTGGCTTTAGACCAAAGTCAGATCATTGAAAAAGGAAGATTAACACCAGGAAAAATGTTTGTGGTGGATATGGAGCAAGGCAGAATCATCAGTGATGAAGAAATCAAAACTGTGGTTTGCAGTCGTCGTCCATATGCAGATTGGTTAAATCAGTACCAGATTCGTCTGGAAGAATTATCTGATCCAAGAGTTGTATTTACAGGGCTTTCACAGGAGTCTATGTTTAAGTATCAGCAAGTATTTGGGTATAGCAGAGAAGATATAGATCTGATCTTAAAACCAATGGCTATTGAAGCAAAAGAAGCAATAGGATCTATGGGAACTGATACGCCATTGGCTGTTTTATCTCAGAAACCACAACATCTTTCTTCTTATTTTAAACAATTATTTGCCCAGGTAACGAACCCTCCAATTGACCCGATCAGGGAAAAAGTGGTGATGAGTCTTGCTGGATTTATGGGTAATAATGGGAATTTGTTAGAAGAACATGCCATGCAATGTCATTGTGTAGGAATTAAACATCCTATTTTGACCAACCTTGAATTAGAGAAAGTAAGAAGTATTGATACGGGCGTATTCCAATCTAAAACATTACAGACCTATTTCAGAGCTGATGGCAACCCTGGTTCGCTGGCTAAAGGTTTAGAGCGTCTATGCCGTTATGCTGTAGATGCTGTGGAAGATGGTTTCCAGGTAATTGTTTTATCGGATCGTGCATTAGATTCCGAACATGCTGCTATCCCTTCATTAATGGCTGTATCTGCTGTGCATCATCATTTGATCCGTAAAGGTCACCGTGGAGCTGTAGGAATTGTAGTAGAGGCTGGAGATGTATGGGAAGTTCACCATTTTGCTTGTTTAATTGGTTTCGGGGCAACTGCCGTGAATCCTTACCTGGCACTGGAAACTATTTCTGGTTTTGATATAGAAAGTGGGCTTAAACCAGAAAAACTAATCCAGAACTATATCTATGCAGTAAACAGTGGTTTATTGAAAATCTTCTCTAAAATGGGGATTTCAACATTACAATCTTACCATGGTGCGCAAATCTTTGAAATATTAGGAATCCACAAAAGTGTGGTGGACAGTTATTTCAGTGGTGCGGTTTCCAGAATTGGTGGGCTGGGATTGGATGATATTGCCAGAGAGGCATTAATCAAACATAGTCGTGTATTTGGTAAATCGACACGCCCAGATTTATTGCTGCCTACTGGCGGTACTTATAAATGGAGAAGAAAGGGAGAGCAGCATTTGTTTAATCCACAAACTATTCACTTATTACAGAATGCAACACGTCGAAACGATTATGCTATTTATAAGCAATATAGTAAGCTGATTAATGAGCAAACTAAACAGGCTTATACGATTAGAGGTCTGTTTGAATTCAATTACAGTCGTAAACCGGTTTCATTGACAGAAGTTGAACCTGTTGAAGCTATCTTAACACGTTTTGCTACAGGAGCGATGTCTTTCGGCTCAATTTCACATGAAGCACACTCCACCTTAGCGATTGCAATGAACCGCATTGGTGGAAAAAGTAATACTGGTGAGGGTGGGGAAGATGAATTGAGATATGAAGTCTTGCCAAATGGCGATTCTATGCGTTCGTCAATTAAGCAGATTGCCTCTGCACGTTTTGGCGTGACGAGTAATTATCTAACTAATGCGGATGAATTACAAATTAAAATGGCACAGGGGGCTAAACCTGGTGAAGGTGGACAATTACCTGGTCATAAAGTTGATGACTGGATTGCAAAAGTGCGGCATGCGACACCTGGTGTAGGGTTAATTTCTCCTCCTCCGCACCATGATATTTATTCTATTGAGGATTTAGCACAGCTGATTTTTGATTTAAAGAATGCAAACAGAGCAGCAAGAATCAATGTAAAACTGGTTTCGAAAGCTGGTGTGGGTACCATTGCAGCGGGTGTAGCAAAAGCCCATTCGGATGTGATTTTAGTATCTGGTTTTGATGGAGGTACAGGTGCTTCGCCACTGACTTCTATTCAGCATGCTGGTTTACCATGGGAACTTGGTTTAGCAGAAGCACACCAGACTTTAGTGAAAAATCGTTTGCGTAGCAGAGTAGTTTTACAAACTGACGGACAGCTGAAAACCGGTAGAGATATTGCTATAGCGGCTTTACTGGGCGCAGAAGAATGGGGGGTGGCAACAGCTGCACTAGTAACTTCAGGTTGTATTATGATGAGAAAATGTCATTTAAATACTTGTCCGGTTGGTGTTGCTACGCAAGATCCTGAATTGAGAAAACTGTTTACGGGTGAAGCAGATCATGTCGTTAATCTTTTCCATTTTCTGGCAGAAGAGCTTCGTGAGACTATGGCCGAACTAGGTTTCAGAACAGTAGAAGAAATGGTTGGACAAGCGGATGCTTTGAGCTTACGCGCAATTGATGATGCGGACTGGAAATTGAAAAATCTTGACCTTTCAGCTATTTTGTATAAAGCACCAGATAATGGATTGAGTTTATACAATACTGAAAAACAAGATCATGGAATTAGTGAGGTATTGGATCATCAGCTGATTGCTGCTGCTCAGCCCGCTTTATTGAATAAAGAACCTGTTTTTAAAGAGTTTGAAGTTAAAAATACTGACCGCGCTATTGGTACGATGTTATCAAATGAGGTGTCTAAAATCTATAAAGGAACCGGATTACCTCCAGATACGATCAATTTCAAATTCCATGGTTCTGCCGGACAAAGTTTTGGTGCATTTGCAGCAAGAGGTGTTTCGCTGGAACTAGAAGGTGAAGGAAATGATTATGTAGGAAAAGGGCTTTCAGGAGCACGCCTGTCAGTATATCCTTTCCGTGAAGTAACCTATGTGCCAGAGCAGAATATTATTATTGGTAATGTGGCTTTATACGGAGCCACTTCGGGTGAGTTATTTGCCAGAGGATTAGCAGGAGAGCGCTTTGCGGTTAGAAACTCTGGAGCTACAGCTGTAGTAGAAGGATTGGGTGATCACGGTTGTGAGTATATGACTGGCGGAGAAGTGCTTGTTCTGGGAAACACGGGTAGTAACTTTGCTGCTGGTATGAGTGGAGGAGTGGCCTGGATCTATGATGTAAATGGCGATTTTCCTAATAAATGCAATAAGGAAATGGTAGACCTTGATCCTTTAAACGAGGAAGATGAATTGCGTATCAAAAGTTTACTTAAAAAACATATTCAATTGACAAAAAGTAAATTAGCCGAATTCATCTTAAGTGATTGGACAGCACAGTCGGTTCATTTTATTAAAGTGTTTCCTAAAGAATACAAAGCGGTTTTGTTAAAAAGAAGTAATAAAGTTAAGACATCATAATTATGGGAAAAGTAACCGGATTTTTAGAGTATGAAAGAACTGCTCCTGTAAAACAAGATGCAAAAGAGCGTTTAGAACATTATAATGAATTTGTTGTCGCATTTGAACAGGATCAGGTCAAACAGGAAGCGGCACGTTGTATGGATTGTGGTGTACCATTTTGTCAGTCGGGTTGCCCGCTTGGAAATGTTATTCCTGAATTCAACGAAGCTGTATATAAAGCAGAGTGGGAGATAGCAGCGAATATTTTGCTAAGCACTAATAACTTTCCAGAATTTACTGGAAGAATTTGTCCTGCTCCATGTGAGTCTGCTTGTGTATTGGGGATTAACAAATCTCCAGTTTCTATTGAAGATATAGAAAAACATATTATTGAGATTGCTTTCTCTAAGGGGTATATTAAGGCTGAACCACCATTGATTCGCAGTGGCAAAAAAGTTGCGGTAATTGGTTCTGGCCCTGCTGGACTAGCTGCTGCTGCTCAGTTAAATAAAGCTGGACATGAGGTGGTGGTTTATGAACGTGATGATACACCTGGTGGTTTGCTGAATTATGGTATTCCTGATTTTAAACTTCAAAAAGATGTTTTAACCAGAAGGATTACCTTGATGGAAAAAGAAGGAATTGAATTCAGGTGTAACGCAAATGTAGGTGTTAATGTAGAGCTAAATACCTTATTAAGAGAGTATCAATCAATTGTTTTGGCAGGCGGGTCTACGGTTCCACGTGATTTGGATGTGACTGGAAGGGCTGCTAAAGGAGTGCATTATGCAATGGATTTCTTAAAACAACAGAATAAAAGAGTACGTAATTTCAGTATAGATCAGGAGCCAATCCTGGCTAATGGAAGGGATGTCATCGTGATTGGTGGCGGAGATACTGGATCTGACTGTATTGGTACTTCGAATCGCCAGGGGGCAAAATCAGTTACTCAGTTTGAGATCATGCCTATGCCTGCACAGCAACGTAACGGGAATATGCCATGGCCGACTTACCCAATGCTGCTAAAAGTAACTAGTTCTCATGAAGAAGGGTGTAACAGAGCATGGGGTGTAAATACTAAGGAATTTATTGCTGATGAAAACGGAGCGTTGAAAGCTTTAAAAGTTGTGGATGTAGAGTGGGAAATTGATGTAGCTGGGCGTCCTGTAAATTTCAAAGAGATTGAAGGTACTACACGTGAGCTTCCTTGTCAGCTGGTTTTATTAGCTATGGGATTTTTATATCCACAAAAAGAAGGCCTACTAGAAAAACTAGGCATTGAGCTGGATAACAGAGGAAATGTAAAAGCCGAAGAAGGTAAATATCAGACCAATATTGCTAAGATTTTTGCAGCTGGTGATATGAGAAGAGGACAGTCTCTGGTAGTGTGGGCGATATCTGAGGGTAGAGAAGCGGCTAGAAAAGTCGATGAATACTTAATGGGATCCAGTAAACTACCAACTAAAGATGGTATCCCATATGCATAAATAACAATATCAAACAATTTATAGCTAACCAAAAATGAAGCCGCTCCATATTTATTATGGGCGGCTTTTTTGTTAAAATTTACACAAAAGGTTAATTTTATTTTTTATATTAGCCTATATGTTGTAGCGCTGGTTGTTTTAGTGTAAAGTAATTATTAAAATAAACTACCGAATATTGTTTGCTAACTAAATAATATAAATTGAAGATGAAAAGAAATTACTGGCTGTTCTCTATTTTGTTAATCATTGTGGCAGCAACTTTATTTACGTCTTGTAAGAAAGACATTGAAGAGCCTATCACGATTGTAGACCCTTATTTTATACCAGTTGTCACCTTGGCTATATTGGATAATGAAGGCAAACCAATATTAAAATCTAAAGACGATATAGTTTCTATTACTTTCATAGATAAAAAAGACGGAAAACGGCAGCCGGTGGCTACTGATGTATGGACATTATCCGGAAATACTCCGGAACAGAATAAAAAATACAATGGGCTCATTGTAAATAGTAATATGAGAATACATGTTCTTTTTGGTCCGAATCCAGTGAACGAATTTGAACTGGCTGTAAACGGAAAAAAATTAGGTGGTATATTTTTTGACTGCGATAAGAGTCAGGAAACAGGTCATAAGGTAACCTCATTTAAATTCAATGATCAACCGGTAGAATCAGAAAAACTAGAATATACGACTTTATACCTAATCAAGTTAAAATAGATGAATAAAGCAGCAGACAGTGAAAAACCTGCTGCTTTATTCATTTTGCTTTACAAGCGTAACTTAGCGTAAAAATCCCACAAAACGATTCCGGCGGAAACGACAATATTAAAGGAATGTTTAGTGCCAAACTGAGGTATTTCAATACATTTATCAATTTCTGCCATTACTTCATCACTTACTCCGTTAACCTCGTTTCCAAAGATCAATGCATATTTTTTAGCCTGATCTGGTATAAAAGTGTTTAACATAATGCTGTCTATTGCCTGTTCAATAGCGATAATTTCATATCCATCTTTTCTCAGTTCTCTGATTGCATCCAGTGTCTCCTCATAATGCACCCATGCAACAGACTGTGTTGCACCAATAGCTGTTTTCTCAATTTCACGGTGCGGAGGCTGCGCAGTGATTCCACAAAGAATGATTTTCTCTATCGCAAAACCATCAGCGGTTCTAAAAGCAGATCCCACATTATTCATGCTCCGTACATTATCAAGTATTACAACTACCGGTAGTTTATCCTGTTCTTTAAATTCCTCTATACCTACACGGTTTAATTCAGCTGTCTTTAATTTCTGCATGGCGCAAAAATAGAATTAAATTGTGGTAGCTCCATCGCCAATTTCACTGATATATACATCCGGTGTGTAACCAATGTGTTCAGTATAATATGCCGTTAGCTTTTTTCT
This sequence comes from Pedobacter sp. PAMC26386, assembly GCA_014302835.1. Taxonomy (GTDB): domain Bacteria; phylum Bacteroidota; class Bacteroidia; order Sphingobacteriales; family Sphingobacteriaceae; genus Pedobacter. Next base: position 1,693,019 of record CP060294.1, on the reverse strand, counting down.
GAAATCTGCTTCTGCTTCTTTTTTAAGAATAGCAATTGCACAACCACCAAAACCAGCACCAGTCATTCTTGCACCTGTAACATCGGGATAGGTAGAACAAAAATCAACAACAGTATCGAGCTCTTTGCCTGTTACCTCATATAAATCTTTAAGGGATTGATGAGAAGCATACATTAAACGGCCAAATTCTTCAAGATCGCCATTATTTAGTGCTTTTGCAGCAAGATTAACCCTGTCATTTTCTTTAATTACATGAGTTGCACGTTTCAGTATTGTTTCATCAGTAATCAGATGGCTGTGAAGTGCGAATTTATCAGCAGTCAATTCACATAAGTTATTGAGCGTGATCTCCTGATTCAGCGCTTTAAGAGCGATCTGGCATTCAGCTACTCTTTCGTTGTATTTGGATTCCGCTAGTTCTCTCGGTTTATTAGTATTGATAATGGTCAATACATGGCCATCAAGATTACAGTCTACAATTTTATACTTCAGGGTGTCGCAGTTGAGGACAATGGCTTTATCTTTTTCACCAAATGCCACAGCGAACTGATCCATAATCCCACTGTTCACACCAATAAACTCATTTTCTACTTTTTGAGCCAATTTAACTAATGCCAGGCGGTCATAGTCCAGACCCAGGTAAGCGGTCAGCGCGTAGGCAGTTACGACTTCTATCGAAGCTGAAGATGATAAACCAGAACCTACTGGGATATTTCCAGCATACAAAAGATCAAACCCGACTGGAATCTGAAAGTTTTTAAGGATTTCATTGAAAACTCCTAATGGATAATTGTACCATCCCATACCTTCTTTAATATAAGCAGGCTGTAAAGGGATAACTGCTTCTTCAGGGAAATTCAGACTCTTAAACCGGATGACCTGATCATTGTTAGGTGCAAGGCAAAGCCATGTACCTAAGGTAATTGCACAGGGTAAAACTAAACCTCCGTTATAATCAATATGTTCACCAATCAGATTTACACGACCGGGAGTAAAATAAGTGGCCGCAGGTTGCTGACCATAGGTATCAAAGAATTTACTGGATAGTTCAGATTTCATTTATTGTCCTGTTTTTGGTTTGGTTGGTTAATTGAATAACGAATACTGATTAAAAAACAAATTTAAACTGATTAAATGTTGCTGTGAGTTTAAAATTTGCGGGTATTATTTGTAGTATTGTTATTGTAAATATCGACTAATATACGTTTTATGAAAGAAAATCAAATTAGCACCGGGCGATTTATTGATGGAAAAGAAATCTTCGCGGTAGAGCTTACCAATAGCCTTGGCAGCAAGGTTAAAATATATAATTACGGTGCTATTGTCAGTGAGTTTGTGATTACCAATGCAAAAGGCGAAAAACAGGATGTAATTTTGGGTTTTGATGATATTGATGGTTATCTGAACGAGGATTATCTTGCCGATTATCCTTATCTGGGTGTTATTGTCGGACGTTATTCTAACCGGATTAAGGATGGAAAATTCAGCATAAATGGTAAAGACTATGTGATGGCCAGAGGTCTTCATGGGGGAGAATCAGGTTTCGATAAAAAAGTGTGGGATATCCTGCCAACTGTTGACCCGAGTTTAACTTTGCAGTATGTAAGTCCTGATGGGGAAGAAGGTTTTCCTGGTAACCTGACTGTACAGCTTACTTTTAAATTGTCTGATGCCGATGAGCTAATACTTGATTACAAGGCATTTACTGATGCTGCAACAGCAATTAATCTGACACATCATACTTATTTCAATTTAAATAAAAACGGAGGTAATATTGCAGGTCATCATTTGAGAATGCCTGCAAGTAATTACCTGGAACAGGACGCTGATTATGTCGTAACCGGCAAGTTGATCCCTGTAACCGGTACAAATCATGATTTTCTGGGGGGTAAACTTATAGGACAGGATTGGGATCCGGGAGAAGGATACGATCAGAGTTTTATACTGGATAAACCTTATGGAGAGTTGGGATTGGCTTCAGAAACTACAGAAGCATCTTCAAGGTTGAAACTAGAAGTATATACAACAGAACCTGTGGCTCATTTTTATACTGCAAAGTATTTGAATACCGCAATTGGCAGAGGTGGAAAAGGTTATGCACCATTTGAAGCTTTTTGTATAGAAACACAGCATTACCCAAACAGTGTAAATATCCCGGCATTCCCAACAACCATCCTATTACCAGGGGAAACCTATAAGCAAACTACGATTTTTAAAGTAAGTCACTAAGTAAAATTATTCAATTGAACCTTAAATCTAAATAAGCAATCATGGATAAACTGAAAATTATCAGCGCTACAGTAAGACCAGGTAGAAAAGGGCCTCTTGTAGCAGATTGGATTGTTGAAATAGCAAAAAAATCAAATGCCTTTGAGGTTGAATTAATAGATTTAGGTATATTGAATCTGCCATTAATGGATGAAATCAATCATCCTGCAATGCAGAAATATGAACATGAGCATACTAAAAAATGGAGCGCCAAAATTGACGAGGCTGATGCGTTTATTTTTGTAACTGGTGAATATGATTTTGGATACCCTTCGCCCTTAAGAAATGCGCTGGAATATCTGTATAAAGAGTGGAATTATAAAGCTGCCGGAATTGTGAGCTACGGTGGTGTTTCTGCGGGTACAAGAGCAGCTAATGCATTGAAAAATGATTTGAGCACTTTTAAAATGGTACCTTTGTACGAAGCAGTGAACTTTTCGTTCTTTACAGAATTAATTAACGAGAACGATGTTTTTATGCCGCATGAGCGTTCTGAAAGAGCCGCATTAGTGATGCTCAAAGAATTAGTGAGGTGGACTAAAGGATTAAAACTGATCAAGGCTGATATATAGCCTTATAAAACAAATGAAATGAAAGTAGATATTTGGTCGGACGTAAACTGTCCATTTTGTTATATAGGAAAAAGGAAATTTGAACTGGCATTGGAACAGTTTGAGCATAAAGATCAGATAGAGATAGAATGGCATAGTTTTGAGCTGGATCCCAACGTACAGACCAGACCAGAGTTGAATGCTTATGATTATCTGGCCGAGAAAAAAGGACAAACCAGAGAGTGGTCAGTGCAAATGCATGAACAAGTGATTAACGCGGCTACAGAAGTTGGTTTGAAGTTTGATTTTGACCAGGTTGTAATTGCTAATTCGTTTAATGCACACCGTTTAATTCAACTGGCTAAAACTAAAGGACTTGACAATGAGGTGGAAGAGCAATTATTTATTGCACACTTTACTAAGGGCAAAAATATTGACGATCGGGCTGTTTTAATAGCAGCAGGTAAGGCCGCCGGATTAGCGCCGGCTGAAATTGAAACAATGCTGACTGGTGACACTTTTACGAATGAAGTACATGCAGATGAGCAAATTGCACAGCAGATTGGCATTAGTGGCGTTCCATTCTTTATTCTGGATCAAAAATTAGCAGTTTCTGGCGCACAGCCTCCTGCAACATTTTTAGGTGCGCTTGAACAAGCCTGGACTACCAGTTTAGCAGCAGAACCAGGGGTCTAAGTAATGGTTAGACTTTTTATTAAATATATGGTATTGCAGCTGGGTTTCTGCGCTGCAATACCATTTAAATCAGTTGCGCAAACTGGGTTATCTCCACAAAATCCTATACAACGGATTGATGACCGGATTCTGATTGGTCTTTCTGAGCATAGAACCCCGGAGAAAACAAACGTGTTTTTTTTCTTGTCCAAGTATAATAATCTCATTAATGCAGCAATTCCGGCAGGGATATTTGCGGCTGGAGTGATTGATAATGACAAAGGAACCCGTCAGAATGCATGTTATATTGCCAGCAGCTCAGCAGTGAATTTACTGCTGACTATGGTGATTAAGAAAATCGTTAAACGGCCAAGACCATTTTTAGGTCAGATTAAAATCAATGCAGTTTATCATCCGGGTCAAACTTCTTTTCCATCCGGACATACTTCTTCTTCTTTTGCTACCGCAACTGCGCTATCGCAGGTTTACCATAAATGGTATGTTGTTGTACCTGCCTATTTGTGGGCTGGCTCCATGGGTTATTCCAGGATGTATTTAGGAGTTCATTATCCGTCTGATGTTGCAGCGGGTGCTATAATTGGTACTGGCTCAGCGCTTTCCGTGAAATTTTTAAGACCTTCTAATTAATTGCCTCTGCTAATTAGTTAAACCAGGTCTCCTGAAGAGTTAAATAGAAGGATTCTAAACTATCTGGACAATGATTTCCTATATTCGCACCAATTTTAATCGAATATGAAGAAAATGATACCTGTTCTGGTCGCGCTATGTCTGTCTGCTGGTTATGCAGAAGCACAAAGTGATACCACAAAAAATCTAAACGAAGTGATGGTCAGAGAGAACCGACTGAAACTTCCGTTCTCCAAGCAAAACCGTAATATCTGGATTATAGACAATCAGCAAATCAAAAATCTGCCATCCAGATCAATTAGTGAATTACTAAGTTACGTGACCGGTGTAGATGTCCGTCAGCGCGGCCCTGGTGGAGTGCAGGCTGATATTAGTATTGATGGCGGAACTTTTGATCAAACACTGGTTCTCATCAATGGGGTTAAGGTTTCGGATCCTCAAACTGGTCACAATATGATGAACCTACCAATCTCCATGGATGATATCGATCATATAGAGGTATTAAGAGGATCAGCATCCCGTATCTATGGTATAAATGCACTCACTGGCGCAATTAATATTGTGACTAAGGCTGTAACTAAAACCGGAGTTTCTGCGAATGTATTTACCGGTAGCAGTTTCAAAAAGGATGAGGTAAGCGGAGATACATATGCGAATTATGGAATCCGTGCTACAGGAACACTAGCCTTAAAAGAATCGAATCATCTTTTCTCTATTGGGCAAGAAGCTGGAAATGGTTACCGTTACAATACAGCTTTCAATAACCAGAAACTCTTTTATGAGGGAAAGGTTAATGTAGGGAAAACAGATCAGCTGGATATTACAGGTGGTTATATTCATAATAAATTTGGTGCAAATGGCTATTACTCATCTCCGGGTGATAAAGAAGCTGAAGAAACAGTAAAAACAGCACTTGCAGCTATTGCTTATAAAACACAACTGACATCTTTCTGGACTCTGATGCCAAGACTGAGCTATAGAAATAATGTCGACGATTATCTTTATATCAAACAGAGTCCCGACAAATTCCACAACCACCATGTTACTCAGGTTTTGAGTGCGGAGCTAAACAATAGTTTCCAGACAGAAATTGGTGAATTCGGATTAGGACTAGAAGCTAGAAAAGAAAAGATCAACAGTACTAATCTTGGTAAAAGGAACAGGGATAACGCCGGTATTTACGGAGAGTATAAATTTGACCTTGTCAAAAACTTGCTGATTAATGCAGGTAGTTATGTGAATTATAATTCTGATTACGGATGGCAGGCTTTTCCTGGTATTGATGCAGGTTATACATTTTATGGAAACTGGAAGGTCTTTGTGAATGTTGGAACAGGGCAACGTTTACCAACTTTTACAGATCTTTATTATAAAGGGCCAACTAATATTGGAAATGACCAGTTACAACCAGAGAAATCGCGTTATATTGAAGGAGGAATTAAATACAACTCTACGCATTTCGTCTTAAACGCAAGTTTATTTAAACGCAGAATCACTAATTTTATTGACTGGGTGAAAGATAAAACTACAGATCCGTGGCAGCCTAAAAATTTCAGTGAATTAAATACAATGGGCTACACGCTGAGTGCAGATTACAATACAGGTGTCCTTCAAAATGTGACTATTTTAAATAGCCTGAGATTTGGCCTTGCTTATACTTACCTGGATCCTAAAGTCAAAACAACATTGCCCGAAGCTAATATTTCTCGTTATGCGGTAGAATCTTTGAAAAATCAGCTTACGGCTACAGTCAATGCTGAGTTTCTGAAAGTAATGGCGCTAACAATAACAGCCAGATATTGTGAACGTATCAATTATAAGGATTACACGGTCATGGATGCCAGGCTGACCTACAAATTAAAGCGTAGCAGTATTTATGCAGATGCATCAAATATATTTGATGTGAATTTTATTCAGGCGGGGGCAGTACCTATGCCGGGTGTATGGGCAACATTAGGTTACAAGATCGCGTTATAACAATTCCTTCATTTCTTAATCTATGGTAAGATGCAGTAAGATTATAGGTGGTAAATTTGTTTAACAAAAAAGGAATAAGATTATGGCACAAACAGTTTTACATACTGCATCGTCAAGAGGCGGAGCAGATCACGGATGGTTGAAAAGTTATCATACTTTTAGTTTTGCAGGTTACCACAATCCTGAAAGAGTTCATTTTGGTGCATTAAGAGTTTTAAATGATGATTCAGTAGATGGAGGAAGGGGTTTTGGGGAGCATCCACACGACAATATGGAAATCATTTCTATTCCTTTGTCGGGAACTTTAGAACATAAAGACAGTATGGGTAATGTTGGTACTATTGAACCAGGAGAGATTCAGGTGATGAGTGCCGGGACAGGAATATATCATACAGAATATAATAAAGACAAAGATCAGGCAGTTAAGTTTTTACAGATTTGGGTTTTCCCAAATAAAAGAAATGTGGAGCCAAGATATGATCAGGTAAAAATTAGTGTGCCTGAAAAACCGAACACTCTGGTACAGATTTTATCACCAAATGCAGATGATGCTGGGGTATGGATTCATCAGGACGCTTGGTTTAATTTGGGTAAGCTGGAAAAAGGAAGCCAGGTAGATTACACTTTTCATAAAAAAGGAAATGGTGCTTATATCTTTGTTTTAGAAGGTGAGATTTTAGTAAATGATCAGATTTTATCCAGAAGAGATGGTTTTGGAATCTGGGATACCAATCAATTTACAGTTAAAGCATCATCAGATGCAGAATTCTTAATTATGGATGTTCCAATGGAATTTTAATTATGGAGAACCCGACAGAGATTTTGGTGGTTGGTACACATGCAGATATTTTGCAAACTGTACTGAGATTGCTGAATGCACAAGCATCATGGCATGCGGAAGGTGCTTCTGGATGTGAAGAAGCGATTGCTCAATGCAAATCAAAAGCTTACAGGATTTTATTACTGGGAGCGGGTTTAACTGATTTGGAAGAGGAAAGACTGAAGACCGAGATTAAAAAGATACATCCTGAAATCCATATTATTCCGCATTATGGTGGTGGGAGCGGGTTGTTGTATACGGAAATTCACCTTGCTTTGGGTACATGATAATAAAAAAACCGGCTATATAGCCGGTTTTTTTATCTTTTATTCTAACCCGTTTAATGAAAATTAAGCGTTTTCTATATCACGTTTGATATTGTGAGCTTTATCTTTAACCTCTTCTTTGGCATCATTCAGCTCATCCTTAGCTTCACTAAATTTAGATTTCACAGTTTCTACAGCTCTGTCTTTTAAATCTGCAAGACCATCAGCTCCGTTTTGTATCTTTTGGCCGTAAGTTTGGTATTTATCTTTTGCAGTGTCGGCTATTTGATCCGCACCATTCTTTAATTTCTCTTTATAAGTCTGCAATTTATCCTTCGCGCTATCTGCAAGATCTTTAGTCTTATCTGACAGTAGATTCCTGGTTTCTGATCCACTGCTTGGTGCAAATAAAACACCTATGGCTGCTCCAACTGCTAATCCGGCTAATAAAGCTACAACAACAGGAGTTTTATCAGTTTGCTTGCCCAGATGGTCATTGATTAATTTTTTGTAATCCATAGTAATAAGTTTTTATGATTAACGGTGTTCATTTAGTAAACAGTTTTGTTGTAATATGTTTACAGTTCGTACCTGTTCAAAAACCAGTCCATTTTGATTACTTAAAGAAAATAATTGAGATAATTAGCTTTTTTTAATAGGGATAGCATAAAATCAAGACAAAAAGAAGCGGTCTCCTGATTTCCTCAGAAGACCGCCTGATCTTTTTCAGCCTTTAGATTATTTAAATTGTCAAGCTAATGCTGTGATGCAGGAGCCTTTCTGACTGTTTCAATAGACAATACGCCATCTCCTTCAATTAGAAAGCAAATTAAACCAGCCAGAACCAGGCACGAAAGCCAGAATTCTGAATAAGGGCTGAATATTTGCTGCTGCGGTAAGTTAACATAGAAAACTGCAACAACTAATATGGGGATAATTAACAGGCAGAATAGCCGCGTATGTGTCCCTAAAGCGATTAACAGACCACCAATAATATGAAGTGCTATAATCAAATGTGCCAGCAGACTGATGGTTACTGCTGTTCCTAGCCCTGAGTTTTCCATCAGGACGGTAAAAGCATGCAGATTGAGCGCAAATGCGACTCCTTTCCAGATCAGTGTAATGCCTAAAACTATTCTCAGATAGTCCAGCCATTTCGGATGGTGGTGATCACCCCAGTCCTGAATTTTTGATAGTAGGTTCATCATGATGTTATATTTTGGTTGTATGAATATACGAAATAATCTATTGTATATCAAGTGTAAAGAAGAAGATTAGAATGTGCTGATGACCCATTATTAATAGCAATGATAACAGATTAAATTAATAAATTTGCAGGCTAATAGATTAATTCATTACATGATAGAGCCAACATTATACTACGAAACCATCAACAGGAATGCAATCCTGATTAAAGCGAAAAAACCATTTTATGACTGGATCAATTATGTAGACCCTGAATTTCATGTAATTGATAATGATGAAGGCACAGTATACCTGATCAAAGAACAAAAAACGAAAGCAAAAATTGAAAGCTGGTTAAAAAAGAATTTTGACCAATTGTTCAAGAATGAGCTCAATGACTTCCATACAGACGAGAATGACTGGCCACAGAAGCGTACTTATAAAGTTTTTCAGGAGTGGTTCACCGTCGAAATATCATCCATGATAGTTGATTTTCAGGATAATGACATTGTAAAAAGTTAAGCTATTCTGTTATCCTTTCTTTAATTCGCTTAACAATCCTTATTATTGAAATATGAACTCCAAAGATCAGCTTAATCCAGAACAGCAACGCCTCAGCCTACATTATAACAAGGATGCCAACTGGCTTAAATGGGGGCCTTACGTCTCCGATCGCCAATGGGGAACAGTAAGAGAGGATTATAGTTATAATGGAGAGGTCTGGGACTATACAACTCATGATACAGCAAGAAGTAAAGCTTATCGATGGGGAGAAGAAGGAATAGGTGGTTTTAGTGACGATCAGCAAATTTTATGTGCGGGCCTGGCACTTTGGAATGGCAAAGACGCAATTCTGAAAGAGCGGTTATTTGGTTTGACCAATGGACAGGGAAACCATGGAGAGGATGTGAAAGAGTTGTACTATCATCTGGATAGCAGCCCTACACATAGCTACATGAAAATGCTGTATAAATATCCATTTCAAGCCTTTCCATATGAGCTACTGATCAGCGAAAATGCCAAACGTGATAGAACACAACCAGAATATGAACTGATTGATACTGGATTGTTTGATTATGATGAATATGGAGATGTTTTTATAGAATATGCTAAAAACGATGAAGAAGATCTGCTGATTAAATACACGATATTTAACAGAAGTGCTGCTCCAATAGTATTGGATGTGATTCCTCAGCTTTGGTATCGCAATACCTGGTTTGATGGCAAACATGGGGTTAAACCAGAAATTTTAAACCAAGGCAATCAAACGCTACTTTTAAGATCAGATCAGATCGGGGATTATCATTGTTATACAGATGGTAATCCTAAGTTTCTATTTACTGACAACGAGACTAATAATCAGCGCCTATATCAATCTGAAAATCTTAGCCGTTATGTTAAAGACGGGATTAATGAATATATAGTTAATGGAAAACAGGACGCTGTTAATTCTGATAATATTGGTACAAAGGTAGGAATATGGCATAGATTAACTATTCCTGCAGGCGATAACACAGTGATCAGAATCAGGCTTAGTAAAGACAAACTGGCTAAGCCATTTGGTGATTTTGATGATATATTCTCTTTAAGAATTGAGGAAACTGACAGTTTTTATGCTGATAAACAGGTTGATACAACTGATCAGGAAGAAAAAATGATGCAGCGTCAGGCATGGGCCGGAATGTTCTGGAATAAACAATTTTACAGTTATGATGTAAACAGGTGGTTAAATGGTGATGCCAGGCAACCAGTACCACCCAAACAAAGAAGAACTGGCAGAAATTCTCATTGGAAACACTTTGTCGCTAATGATATTTTGTCAATGCCCGATAAATGGGAGTATCCCTGGTTTGCAGCCTGGGACCTCGCTTTTCATTGCATCAGCTTTGCACCTTTAGATCCTGACTTTGCGAAAGAACAGTTGCGGTTAATGGTCAGTGCCAATTATATGCATCCTAGTGGACAATTACCTGCTTATGAATGGGATTTTGGCGATGTAAACCCACCAGTGCATGCGATGGCTACCTGGCATGTCTATCTTGCTGATAAGGCAGTTAAAGGAAAAGGAGATCTCAACTTTTTGGTAGAAATTTTTAATAAGCTATTGCTGAACTTTACCTGGTGGGTCAATCAAAAGGATAGCGAAGGAAACAACATTTTTGAAGGAGGTTTTCTTGGTCTTGATAATATAGGGGTATTTAACCGCAGTCAGCCGGTTCCTGGAGGAGGTCTCCTGGAACAAGCAGATGGTACGAGCTGGATGGCTATGTATGCGCTAGATATGATGCAGATCAGTATGGAACTCTTTTTGCATTTTGAAGTATTTGAAAGCATGGCGATCAAATTCTCGGAACACTTTTTATATATCGCAGGTTCAATTTCAAATATGGGTGAAGATTTATCTGGTTTATGGGATGAAGAGGATGGTTTTTACTATGATATGCTCAGAAGACCCGATGGTACATCCGATCGTCTTCGTTTGAGAAGTTTGGTTGGGCTGATTCCAATGTTCGCTCAGATCGTATTTGATGAGAGTAAATGGGGTAAACTGCCTAAACTAAAAGAACGTCTGGAATGGTTTATGCAACAGCGCCCAGATTTGGTACAATTGGTGAGTCATTGGACAGACACCAAAGGCAGTGATCAGCATTTACTTTCGCTGTTAAGAGGACACCGGATGAAACTGTTGTTGAAACGGATGCTAGATCCAAATGAGTTTCTTTCTGATTTTGGTATTCGTTCTGTTTCTAAAGCATATTGTGCCTATCCATTTAATTACCAATTGGATGGAATGGATTATACCGTCAAATATATTCCTGCAGAGAGTGATTCCGGGATGTTTGGTGGAAACAGTAACTGGCGTGGCCCTATGTGGATGCCGGTCAATTATTTGATTATTGAATCCCTTAAGAATTTCCAGGAATATTACACGGATGATTTTAAGGTGGAATGTCCTACGGGGTCTGGTCAGTTTTTAAGTCTTAAAGAAATTGCAGCCTTATTGAGCAAAAGATTGAAAGGTATATTCATGAAAAATGAAGCTGGTGAACGACCCGTATCGGGTGGGAACCCCAAATTTAACCATGACCCTCATTTTAAAGACTATATATTATTCCACGAATATTTCAACGGGGATAATGGCAAGGGACTGGGAGCCAGCCATCAAACAGGCTGGACAGGCTTAATTGCACTTCTTTAATTTCAATTATCTATTGCTTAACTCTTATCCTGAATAAATTTATGGCTGTTGCCTATAAACGAATCGTAGTTAAAATTGGTTCAAATGTCCTTACTCAACCTGACGGTTTGCCTGATCTGTCGCGTATAACACATCTGGTTTCTCAAATCGCCGATCTTAAAAACTCAGGCATTGCAGTAATTGTTGTTTCTTCCGGAGCAGTTGCTGCTGGCAGAAGTATGATTAAGATCTCCGAAAAACATGATGCTGTGGCTGCAAGACAGCTTTTGGCCTCTATCGGGCAAATAAAATTGATTAATACTTATCTGTCATTATTTGAAAAACAGCAAATGCTTTGTTCACAGGTATTGGTCACTAAAGAAGATTTTCGCGATCGCAAACATTATTTAAATATTAAAAACTGCTTGTCCATTTTATTGAAGCATAAGGTCATTCCAATTATCAATGAAAATGATGTAGTATCAGTTACTGAGCTGATGTTCACGGACAATGATGAGTTGGCTGGGTTAGTTGCTTCAATGCTGGAGGCCGATGCACTGGTGATTCTGTCCAATGTAGATGGTATTTATAATGGTGATCCAAAATCTCCGGATGCGAAGGTAATCCGGGAAATCCGGAAGGATGATCATATTGGATCTTTCATCAATACGACTAAATCAGGTCTGGGCAGAGGTGGGATGATTACTAAATTAGGGATGGCACAAAAAGTCGCAAAATTGGGTATCCCTGTCTATATCGCTAATGGTACACGCCAAAATATTCTCACTGATTTAATTGCTAACCAGGTTGACCATACTTATTTTGTACCTGAAAAGAATACCTCAGGAAAGAAAAAATGGATAGCGCATTCTGAGCATTCTGCTACGGGAAGCGTTCAGCTGAATAAAGGGGCAACTGATGCGCTTATTTCTGGTCAGGCACGCAGTTTACTGCCGGTGGGAATAACGGGAGTATTATCTCCATTTCAAAAAGGGGATATCATCCGGTTACTGGATGAAAAGGAGAAACTGATTGGTCTAGGCATTGCTGATTACGGATCAGAGAAAGTGAAAGAAAGAATAGGACAAAAGGGACATAAATCTTTAGTTCATTACAATTATTTTTATGCGGTAAGCTAATCGCGGGATGCAAATGGAAAAAGAAATGAGATACCAGTTATATTTTGAAAATGCATTAAAAGCGAGCCGTACTTTATCGCGCCTGGATCAGTTAGTAGTAAATGAGGTATTGATAGATCTGGCTACGAATGTGAAACGCTTCGCCGATGAGATCTTATTTGCTAATGATCTGGATTTGAAACGCATGTCTGTTGATGACCCCAAGTATGACCGTTTAAAATTAACAAGAGAAAGACTGGGTGATATTGCACAGGAAATCTTAAATGTTGCCGGTTTGGAAAGCCCACTTGCAGAGATCATAGAGGCCCGTACATTGCCTAATGGTTTACAATTATCTAAAATCAGAGTTCCTTTGGGGGTGATTGGGGTGATCTATGAGGCCAGACCAAATGTAACACTCGATGTCTTTTCTTTATGCTTTAAAACTGGAAACGTAGCCATACTAAAAGGTGGGAGTGACGCTGAGTTTTCTAACCAGGCTTTAATTAAAATTATTCACCAGGTACTCCTGAAACATGGTATAGATATTCATGCGGCTGTTTTATTACCCTCGGAAAGGGAGGCTACTGCTGCACTTTTAAATGCCACAGGTTTTGTAGATGTCTTAATTCCAAGGGGCAGCCAAGCCCTGATTAATTATGTACGTCAGCATAGTAATGTCCCTGTCATAGAAACAGGAGCGGGTATCGTACATGCCTATTTTGATTTATCCGGAGATCGGGAAAAAGGGAAAGCAATTATTTTTAATGCCAAAACCAGAAGGGTTAGCGTTTGCAATGCACTGGACTGTCTGCTGATTCACTCGGAAAGGTTAACCGATCTCTATGTACTCATTGAGGAGCTTGCCACTAAATCTGTACATGTTTTTGCAGATCCTGAAGCTTTTGCAGCAGTAAAAGGGAATTATCCTGAACATTTACTGCATCATTCCAGCCCGGAAGATTTTGGAACAGAATTTCTGGATTATAAAATGGCTATTAAAACAGTTGATAACCTGGAAGAAGCATTGGATCATATTGCAGTTTATAGTTCTAAACACAGCGAAGCTATCATTGCGGAAGATGAAAATCAATTGCTTAAGTTTCTGAATGTTGTGGATGCTGCTGCAGTTTATGCAAATGCATCAACTGCTTTTACAGATGGCGGGCAATTTGGATTGGGTGCCGAGATTGGGATCAGTACACAAAAACTTCATGCCAGGGGCCCCATGGGACTCAAAGAATTAACAAGTTATAAATGGGTAGTTAGAGGTAATGGACAAATACGCTGATAATCAGCGTATTTTTTTATTAAAAAGACCCGATTCTCATAATTCTGATGTAAAACACAGAAAGTATTGTTGTGCTTTTTATGGTTTATCAGATATTGGTAAAAATATTACTTATTAAATTGAAATTTAGGGCTCATTTCCCGGTCATTATATTAATTTTGTGGCCGATATAAAGAGAATAAATTATCTATCCTTTCATGACCAGTAAAAGTCCTAATTCAGATAAAGCAGTTGATGTTGTGTTAATTGGCGCCGGTATAATGAGCGCAACGCTTGGTGTACTACTCAAAGAACTCTCCCCGGATTTAACCATACAAATTTTTGAACGGCTCGATGTAGCTGCAGCAGAAAGTTCTGATGCATGGAATAATGCCGGAACAGGGCATTCGGCCTTTTGTGAATTGAACTATACCCCTCAATTAGCAGATGGTACAGTAGAAACTGAAAAGGCTGTGGCAATTGCTGAATCGTTTGAAGTATCCAAACAATTCTGGTCATTCCTGGTTCAGAACAAATTAGTAAGCTCTCCGGAAACATTCATTAAAAGTATCCCGCATATGAGTTTTGTGTGGGGTGCGGATAATGTCGATTTTTTGAATAAACGTTTTAACAATTTACAAGCTTGTGAGTTGTTTAAAGAAATGACTTATTCTGAAGATCCTAAACAACTGGCAGAATGGATGCCCTTAGTAATGGAAGGAAGAAGTCCTGAAGAAAAAGTGGCTGCGACAAGAATGATGCTGGGTACTGACGTGAATTTTGGAGCATTAACCAGGATGATGCTGAATACCTTGCAAAATAAACCCAATGTATCCATGGACTTTAACCAGGAAGTACGTAAACTGAAACAAAAAGATGGTTTATGGGAAGTGAAGGTAAAAGACGAAGAAACTGGTCAGCGGAAAACAGTGAAAGCTAAGTTTGTTTTCATCGGTGCCGGTGGTGGTTCTCTTCCTTTATTAGAAAAATCTGATATTCCTGAAGGTAAAGGTTTTGGTGGTTTTCCGGTTAGTGGGCAGTGGTTAAAATGTGTTAATCCTGAAGTGATCGAGCATCACCATGCTAAAGTATATGGTAAAGCATCGGTAGGAGCACCTCCAATGTCAGTTCCTCACCTGGATACAAGGATGATAGATGGTAAGAAAGCTTTACTTTTTGGTCCTTATGCAGGATTCTCTACCCGTTTTCTAAAAAATGGTTCATTATTAGATCTTCCTTTATCTATTAAAGCTAATAATATCCGTCCAATGATTGCTGCTGGTTTAGATAACTTGCCTTTGACCAAATATTTAATAGATCAGGTCAGACAGTCACCTGAAGATCGTATGGAAGCGTTGAAAGAATATCTTCCATCTGCCGAAATGAAAGACTGGGAACTGGAAACTGCTGGTCAGCGTGTACAGGTGATCAAAAAAGATGAAAAACATGGTGGAATACTTGAATTCGGCACTGAAGTAGTTGCTGCTGGAGACGGTTCAATTGCAGCTTTATTAGGTGCATCACCAGGTGCTTCAACTGCAGTATCTATTATGATAAGCTTAATGAAGCGTTGTTTTAAAGACAAAATGGAAAGCGTTGAATGGCAGACTAAATTAAAGCAAATGATTCCATCATATGGTCATACTTTAAGTAATGATGCTCAGCTTTGCAAAAATATCAGGGCACAAACTACACACGCACTTAATCTTCAGATTACTGAATAGGCTGATGTTTCCATCGTCTATGACTCCATAACCAGTAAGCAGGCTCTTCTTCTATTAGTTTTTCTAATAAACGGGTGTGCTTCTGGGTTATTTCATTAATTGGAGTTTCGGCAGGGTTCAGACAAATCGGCACACATTCTACTTCATAAAACCCTCTTTTAACTGAGGTAAGTTTAATATAAAATATTGGTCTTTTGGTTCTTATAGCAATCTTTTCTATCCCTTGTTGAATTGAAGTATGCTGATTTAAAAACGTAATCCAATGATGAGATTCGTTTTTTTGAGGTGCCTGATCATTCCCGAATAAAAATACAGCAGGCGTATCTTTGGTTTCATTTAATGCTCTGAAGGTTTGCCTCATCGGTACCATCTTATTCCCAAATCTCGATCTGATCTTATAAAACCAATTATCAAATATTTTATTGGAAAGTGGTTTATAGATAGGATAAGTTGTGCATTTCAGGACCAGACCAATAGAAAAGGCTCCCCATTCCCAATTGCCATAATGACCAGAACAGGCCAGTACGCTTTCACCCCGTTCCAGATAAGCATTCATGATTTCTATATTTTTAAATCTGAAACGTCTTCTCATCTCTTCCTTTGAAATTGTTGCCATCTTAATAATTTCAAAAATCAATCCGGAAAGATATTTATAGTATTTTTTTTCTATGCTATTAATCTCTTCTTCACTTTTTTCAGGAAAGGCATACTTCAGGTTTGTTCTGACTACAGCTCTGCGGTAACCTGATACATAATAAATCAACCAGTAAACGACAGTGGCAAATGCATATAAAACTGGTAAGGGCAGAAGAGAGAGTGCACACAAGAAAAATATTCCAATATGGGAAAGGGCATTTTTTAACATTAATAAGGATTAGGGTGCAAACTTAATTTTTTTTCACTCCATTTAGGTTATATTTTCAAGATTTTCATGTTTTGCCTGTTTTTTTTGAATATTTAGGAATAGTGGGATAAATTAAAGAAGGGATAGAATTCGCCGCTGCTTTGCTGGATAAATTCCACAGCGTGTGTAAAGCTTTACCTTTATCGGGCTGAGTATTTATTTTTCTTCACAGGGCAGACAGAAAAGCGAAGTATTATTATTATTTTCAAACGTGTATTTCGAACTTAATCTACGTCTAAAATATGGAGACTAATATCAGTGTTATTGATCAGTTGCAAGGTGATATTCTAGGGGTTGCCGGAGGTAATTACCGCATTGTTATTTCTGGTAAAGAAACTAATGGTGCTTATGCTGTTATTGAAATGCTCGTTCCTCCAGGTGGTGGACCACCACCACACGCACATATCAATACGCAGGAAATGTTCTATCTGATTGAGGGTGAATTGGAATTTAAAACAGAAGCTGGAAAAAGTCTTATCAAAGCAGGCGGTTTTGTGAATATTCCCTTTGGGGGAGCTATCCATTGTTTTAAGAATATCTCCAATAAAGACGCCCGGATGCTTTGTACAGTTGTTCCAGCAGGCTTGGAAGATGTTTTCAGAGAAATTGGTATACCAGCTCAACCCGGTGAATTTCTTCCACCGCCTGAAATGACTGAAGAAAGAAAGTTCATGCTGAATGGGATTGATGAAAAATATGGACAACAAACTTATCCGCGTGATTATTTAGGTTAAATGATGGGAAAAGCTCTATTTCGAATAGTGATAAAAGACCCTGCAAAACCTTTCTAATAAATCATGCTTCTACGGGTACTTCCCGATATCCTAACGGAAGAGAGAGTGAAAAAGGTTCCAGATCTTTTGATGCGGAACCCTTTTCTTACTTAAAAATTGAAACCAGTGTCTGTAATGATATTGTCGAGCACTACATAACTTTCAAGTCCCTGTACGTTTTTCATATTGGCTATATTTCTTTGTATACCTGAAAAAGAGGTATTATCTGTTGTAATAATTTTCAGTCTCATATTATACTGACCGGTAATCGTACAACACTCGCAAACTTCCTTAATCATGGATACCTCCTGTTTAAATTTATCGATAATCTCGTCAGAAAAGTGGCTTAGTTTAAGATAAATAAAGGCCAGGACTTCCTGTTTTAACTTTCTGCGGTTCAATACTGCTACTGATGTTACAATGTACCCGGCCATTTTTAATTTCTTAATCCTATCACAAATAGTAGTCGTTGATATATTTAAAATTCCAGCCATCTGCTTGTGCGGACGTGAACTATCCTCCTGTAAAAGTTTAAGAATAGAAATGTCTAATCTGTCAAGCTTCTTCTCCATAATTATTGTTTTTATAATTTGTGAATATACCGTATTAATGTTTATTGAATTAAATATTTTAAGTATAAATAAACTTATTATTGTTCGGTTTACTATTCACAAATGAGCTATAACTGAATAATTTCCGGATTATCTCTTCAAAATCGTTAATTTATCGGATTAAAGGCGTTTACTTTCTTTGTTTGATTCTTGTATGCAACTTTGCTTAAGAACCTAAACATATGCGAGAATTAAAGATTGAGCATGCAATCACCAGAAGGGATATCGAATCCCTCAATATCTATCTTCATGAAGTTGGTAAAATTCCCTTGTTAACAATTGAAGAAGAGATTCAGTTAACGATAAAAGTCAGGAATGGCGACCAGCTTGCCATAGATCGCTTAGTAAGAACAAACCTGAGATTTGTTATTTCCGTAGCTAAGAAGTATCAGCATCGCGGACTAAGTCTTGGAGATTTAATCAATGAAGGGAATCTGGGCCTGATTAAAGCCGCTTCACGCTTCGATGACACGAAAGGCTTTAAATTTATATCTTTTGCGGTGTGGTGGATCAGACAAGCCATTATGCTGGCCATTTCACAGCAAACCCGTACTATTCGTTTACCACTCAATCTGATTAATTCTATCTCTAAAATAAATGGAACCATATCTTATTTAGAACAGCAACTGGAACGTCTGCCAACTATGGAGGAGATAGCAACAGAGCTGGATATTGACCCGAAAAGCGTGGCTGGCTATCTGAGTAAATTCCGCAGATGTATGTCTCTTGATGAGATCATTAAGCCAGATTTCAGCAATACATTACTCGAAGTGATCCCTGCATGTCAACCTTATACAGATCATATGTTGATTTTGGATTCTGATAGGATAGAGGCATCCCAGCTTTTAAAAATTCTTCCAAAAAGAGAGGAGAAGGTTCTAAGCTTGTTTTTTGGACTGAAGGGAATGCAGCCTTTATCCTTAGATGATATTGCCCTGCTATTCAAATTAAGCAGAGAGCGTATCAGACAACTAAAAGATGGTGGGTTAAAGAAATTAAGGATAAAACTACACAAGGAAAAAAACGGTAAAAGAAGTCGAAATCTATAAAAAAAGAGAAATATTATGCCATACCTATACTTAGCGGAAAGCTATAATGAACTTGACTTGCTGGCCAACCTGGTAAGCAAAATAGAAAACATAGATAAACCTTTAAAAGAACTGGATGAAGAGTGCTATCTCATTGCAGAATTCAACCGGATTAAGTTTTCTGCATCGAGAGACGTGCTGATTTTCGGTACTTATGCAGATCATTACCTGAATTTTCATCTTTGCCAGGTTTACGGTTTACATATCCGGGTAATAGATATACTGAAAGAACTTGGAGACAAGCTATACTTATGCAACAGGGAATCCTATATGTATAAATACTGTACAATTTTACATGTGGAAATGGGAAATCTCGCTGTGTTTTATGAAAAGCTAAGCAAGGTTAGAGTTAGGTTTGAAAACAGATAAATCTTTGGTTGTTTGGTTAATCGATCAGTCAGTCAAGACTGACTGATCGGATTATATGTCCGGGTTTAGACGAAAGCAGGGACAGGGGAATTAGGATCATTACCCTGAATTTGGTTTCTTCTTACCTCTGAAGGATCAGTAGGTTTTATTGGATAAGTGTCCTTGATACTTTTAACAGCATCATACATTAAAAAGCCTCCTAGAAAAGCTTCTTGTATTCCTATAATAGGATGTTTGTAAAAGCACTTGATACCTCTTTGAAAAATATAAGCGCCGGCTATAATTGATACCAACCTTTTAGCAGTACCCAGGTTCTCGGTATTATTGGTATTCAAAATCTTCTTAGCGGCTAAAATAGTTAGATTATGAGTGATTTTGTTTAACATGTGTGTTTCGCTTTATTTCTATGAATTCAACATCTGTGCCACCTTTTTGTTTGATGATTCTGGAAAATTTTAAATCTCTTTAAATTTTATAGATGTAACGGGTGATCAAGGCTCCAAATTGTCTGTTGCGAAGGGTTTACAAATTAGATTATTAATGTAAAGAGACAACTGAACTATCTTTATCCAACTCTACTTTATTTTTAATTGTCTTTCTTCCAAAATAAAGGATAGCCAATGCTATAATTGAAGTCGATGCCATAATAGAAACCATCGGTACCGAAGTATGGGTGTCAAACAAACTAATGCAAACTGAAGCCAGCGTACCTAAACCCATTTGAATAGCACCCATTAAAGCCGATGCGCTACCTGCATTTTTAGTAAATGGAGCTAAGGTAAGTGCCGAAGCATTCGGACTGGCAAAACCAAGACAACTCAGAAAGATAAACAGCAATATAATGGTCTCTGTTAGCCCAAACCAGCCATTCACACTTCCAATAAGGAATACAACACCAGTAATTGCCTGACAAATTAAAGCACCAAAAATCAGTTGTTCACTACTGTATTTTTTAAGCATCAAAGTATTCACCTGACCTGCGCCAATTAACCCAATAGAGAGAAAGGCGAATATCCAGCCGTAAGTTTTTTCACTAACTGCAAAAATCTTCATAAATAATAGGGGAGAACCAGAGATATAAGCAAAGAGGCCACCAAATGCGACTGCTCCCGTAAAAGCATAAGTATAAAATTGTGGTTCCCGTAAAACCGTGATGAAGCCAATCAAGATTGGTTTAGGCTTTAAAGAGATCGTGGTGTCTGGTTTATAGGTTCCGGGCAATCCAAAAATACTAGCCAGCAGATTTAATAAACCAAGAATCATCAATACTAAAAATACAGCATGCCAGCCATAAGTTGAAGTTACATAACCACCAATAGTTGGTGCAATCATTGGAGAAACACCGACTACCAGCCATAATAAAGCAAATACTTTGGCATTTTCATTTACAGGGAATAAATCCCTTACCATAGCAATGGAAGCTACTGCCGCTGCACAACTACCTAAAGCTTGTATGCATCTTAATATAATCAACGCATCAATGCTTTTTGCATAAGCACAACCTAAAGACGCAAGAATATAAATGACCAAACCAATATAAAGCGGCTTTTTTCTTCCAAAACGATCTAATAGCGGGCCATATAATAATTGCCCAACAGAAATACCAATAAAAAAACCTGACAGTGAAAGTGATACACTAGCTATTGATGTCTTTAGATCTCTAGCAATCGCAGGAAATCCCGGCAAATACATATCAATTGAAAATGGCCCAAGCGCAGTAAGTGAACCCAGAAGTAAAATGAGGAAAAAATGTTTTTTTTTAGTCATCGAAGATAGCTTGCGAGCAGTTGTTCGCGATTGATTTAAAGCAGCATCTGTTATCCAGAACAGATGCCGTATTTTGCGGTTAATTAGAAGCTGTAATTCTTTCCAAGACTAATTTAATTGCCTTATCTACAACAGCATTTGGATCTTTACTAAACTGATAGTTCACTCTGCTTGCTAAAATAGCATTCACAGAAAGTGCTTTGTGTCCGAGTACTTTTGCTAATGCATAAATACCAGCAGTTTCCATTTCAAGATTTGTAATTCTATAGTTTTCATAACTGAAAGTACTCAATTTCTGAATGAAATTAGGTACAGCATTTTCAGCTCTTACCTGACGTCCCTGAGGGGCATAAAAGCCCGGTGCAGTTACGGTAATTCCATGTTCCATTCCTTTTCCGATGGTATTCAGCAATACAGGATCGGCGGAAGTCAGATAAGGATTAACAGCATGTAAATCCTTAAAATGCATCTTCACATGATCAAAAAGACCTTTTTCTTCTTCCGGTATTTCATGAACATAATAATGCATTAATGCATCTAGCCCAAGTCCGAATGTAGAAGCCAGGATAGTGCCCATCGGCAAATCTGCCTGTACAGCTCCAGAAGTTCCTACTCTGATGATATCTAATGAAGTAAGTTTTTCTTTAATCTCACGTGTTTTAAAGTCTACATTGACAAGTGCATCCAATTCATTAAAAACGATATCTATGTTGTCAGTACCAATACCTGTAGAAATTACAGTAATACGTTTTGTACCGATATAACCTGTATGAGTTAAAAATTCTCTTTTCCCTTTTTTAAGCTCAATACGATCAAAGTGTTTAGTTATTTCTGAAATCCTGTCAGGATCGCCTACAGTAATTACTGTACCAGCGACATCTTCAGGGAGTAAATTTAAATGGTAAATGCTTCCATCCGGGTTGATGACTAAGTCTGATTCTGCTAATTTTTGCATGGTAATTGGATTAATGATATTCTAAATTACGGTTTTAAACAGTGCCAAGGTATTTTATTTCAACTCCTGACTGTTTTTCAACTCTTTGTAAAACTTTATTCAATTGTGCCTTTCTAACTTCAAATTTGATTTTGCACTCATTATCAAACTGCTGATCAAGAATGGTCAGCTGTTCTTCTTTGACCATTCGCATAACATCATTCATCACCAGGTAATCAAACTTGATTTCATAAATATCATTCACCGTTTTGTCTATAATTTCTGCAATCATAATTACCTCAATAGCAGCCGTTTTATAGGCATTAATTAAACCAGGAACACCTAATAGTGTACCGCCAAAATAGCGAACAACAACAATCAGAATATTTGTCAGACCAGCTGATAACAAAGCATTCAAGATGGGTCTCCCAGCAGTTCCTGAAGGCTCTCCGTCGTCATTTACACGATAAATGCTTTTATCAGGTGTTAAACGATAGGCATAACAAAAATGATTGGCTTTGGTATGTTCAGCCCTTAGTTTAGCCAGATGAGCTTTAACATCATTCTCTGAAAGCAACGGATAGGCAAAAGAGATAAACTTACTTCCTTTATCTTTAAAGGTTCCTTCTGCAGGATGATCTATCGTTTTGTAGGTGTCATCAAACAGCATATTTTTGTGATAATGTAATCAGCAGGATAGCTACTAAAGCCATCGCAATACCAATATAATTCAATTTACTTACTTTTTCTTTGAATAGAGTAATGCCAATGATACTTCCTAGAATGATTACTCCCATATTCATTGCGGCAAATACAGTTGATGGATTCGCTGCCATAGCCCTGTGCGCTTTCATGTAGAAAAGGATATTTCCAAAATTGAAACACCCCAGAACAACACCGCAGAAGAAATTGATCAATTCAATTTTCTTCTTTTTAATAAAAATAATATAACCTAAGATCAATGCTGCTACTATAAATGAAATACAGAAAATGACCATTAAAGTACTGGTATAAGGAATAGACTTATCTAAAGCCAGTTTTTTGAACATAACATCTATCAGTCCAAATCCTATAAATACCAAAATTGGATAAATATAGGCACTGACTTCTGTTTTGGCTGTTGATTTGCGGGTAAGGGTTAAAATTATAGCTATAAAACCAACGGCTAAGCCAGCAACTTTCAATCCGCTAAAGCTTTCCCCAAAAATATACAAAGAGGCGAGTATTGGGATAAAAAGGGATAAACGCTGTGCAATATCAGACTTAACTATTCCAATATTTCTAACTGAGGCCGCCAGGATTAGAAATAAAACAGGCAGCAGCACACCAATAGCAATAGAAAGTGTTGAAGGGACAGCTATCATCTGCTTCAGCTCTGGTCTGAAGAAAACATAACTCAATATAATAGCAGTCAGGTAGTTCCACATCACCGCTTGCAGCACATGAATTTTGTAACGTTTAGCGAGTTTTAGCAGAACTGCCACCGCTACGCTGCAGCTAATGCTGAGTAATATATATATCATTGATTATTGTAGTTTTCATATATAGTTAACTGATCCTTATCTACTTGTGTGACTGAATTGATCTTTCCATTGATAACAGGAGAGCGTACTCCAGTATCCCAGCTCACTGAAGAGTTAAAAACTCTTGCCTCGTCCCACAAACCTGAAGAAATAAATTGGTTCAGAATGTTTGCACCACCTTCAATAATGATGGACTGTACATCCATCAAGTATAATTGGTAAGCTATTTTCTGAGGCAGATAGTATTGCATATCTTCCATTTCAATAAAATGGATATTACCTTCTACGCTTGTCTTCTGTTCATTAAAGATGATGGTTTTCGCTTCTTTATTGTAGAGTTTACTGGTTAAAGGAATTTCCAGTTTACGATCAATAGCTATCCTGAAAGGGTTTCTTCCTGGCCATTCTCTGGCAGTGAGACCCGGGTCATCCGCAATAGCAGTTTGTTTCCCAACTAGTATCGCGTCTTCTTCAGTTCTCCATTTGTGGACCATTTTTTTTGCCAGCGGACCACTTATCCATTGCTGTACCGAGTTTTTAGGGGCAAAATAGCCATTAGCCGTCCTGGCCCATTTCAGAATGATATAAGGACGCTGCAGTGCAATTCTCGTGAAAAAGCGGCGGTTCAGAAAGGAACATTCTTTTTCCAGAAGGCCTGAAACAACTTCTATACCAGCATTCTTCAATTTTTCAATCCCTTTACCGTCCACATCAGGAAAAGGATCACGGTTACCGATGACAACTTTTTTGAGCTGGTGACGAATAAGCAAATCTGCACATGGGGGTGTTTTTCCAAAATGAGCACAAGGTTCAAGACTTACATAAGCAACCGCATTTTTCAATAACTCGGCAGCCCGATCCCCGTATTTGTCTGTAACAGAACGGATCGCATTAACTTCAGCATGGGCCTGTCCATATTTCTGATGAAAACCTTCACCTATAATTTTGCCTTCGCTGACAATTACACAACCTACCATTGGATTTGGACTTACCTGACCGCTACCCATTTCCGCTAACTCCAGACAGCGTTTCATGTACATTTCATCGCTCATATGGACAAAAATAGCTTCAATTTATGAGCTATTGAAATATTTCGAACACAGAGATGCAACATTTATTAATACTTTTGCATTTAATGAATTTTAAAGAATTAGAACAATACTTTATCAGTGAACTATCTTTCTTGTATGATGAGGAAGAAACTAAGCAATTGTTTTACCTCGTAGTTGAACAGCTTTCTGGATGGAACCGTACTCATTTACTGATACATACAACTGAATTATTGAGCGCTGAGCAGTCTGTTAACTACCAGGATATCCTGAGCAAACTTAAGCAGGGAAGGCCCATGCAGCACATTTTTGCCGAAGCCTGGTTTTATGGATTGAAATTTAAAGTCAGCGAAGCTGTTTTAATTCCAAGACCAGAAACAGAAGAGCTGATCGAATGGATTCTGAATACAGTCAAGATGCACCCTGTTTCTCGTATTCTTGATATTGGTACTGGAAGTGGCTGTATTGCAATCACTTTAAAAAAGAACCTGGAACTGGTAGAGGTGAGTGCTTTAGATGTCTCTGCCGATGCATTAGATATTGCTAAAGAAAATGCGGCAATAAATTCTGTTACAGTAAATTTTATCCATGCGGATATATTAAGCTATAGCAGTACATTGAAATATGAGCTTATTGTAAGCAATCCACCTTATATAACCGAACATGAACGAGACGAAATGCACCAGAATGTTTTAGCTTATGAACCGCACCTGGCTTTATTCGTCAGTAATGAAAATCCGTTGTTATTTTATAAAAGTATCGCAGATTTTGCTTTGCTTAATCTAAAACCAGATGGTAAATTATTCTTTGAAATTAACGAATATTTAGGTGAAGAAACTGTAGATATGCTTTCCACTAAAGGATTCAAAAACATTACTTTGAAAAGTGATATGCAAGGAAAAGACAGAATGATTTCTTGTAATTTATAAATCAATCCTCTTTTGCTAAAGGCGAGGTTGCTAAACACTTATGTTCTAGGATGAAACTGGGTAATTACACCTCTTAAATAGTCCTTGTCCAGATGTGTATAAACTTCTGTGGTAGTTATACTGGAATGGCCCAGCATCTCCTGCACAGCACGCAGATCTGCACCACCTTCAATTAAATGAGTGGCAAAAGAATGTCTGAATGTATGCGGACTAATGTTTTTTTGCAAACCTATACTTGTTGCTAATGCTTTAATCATAGTGAAAACAGATATTCTGGATAACCGGCTACCAAATCTATTCAGAAAAATATAATCTTCGTTCCCTTTCTTTATCGTTAAATGTACCCTGATCTGGCTGAGATAAATATCAATAAACTTCAAAGCCGTTTCTCCGATCGGTACAATCCGCTCTTTATTTCCTTTACCAATTACTTTAATATACTCTTGCGCGGGATTCAGATCTGAAATACGAAGGGTTATCAACTCTGTCACCCTTAATCCACAACCATATAATACTTCTAAAATTGCTTTATTTCTCATACCTTCTGGCTTAGAAACGTCTACAGCATCAATCAGTGCATTAATTTCTACAATATTAAGGATGTCGGGCAGCTTTCTGCTTAATCTTGGGGAATCCAGTTGCTGGGATGGATCTATCTCAATTAATTCTTCGAGCAGAAGATAATTGAAAAATGATTTCAATCCGGAGATCACTCTTGCTTGTGTATTGGCCAACATTCCCAATTCACTTAACCAGATAATGAAATTATGTAAAGTATTGTCAGTTATATTTTTAACTTTAAATTCCTCACCTAATACTTCATAATACTGAAACAGTTTATTTACATCATTCAGATAAGCATCAACAGAGTTTTCAGAAAGTCCGCGTTCCAACTTTAAATAAGCTTTGAATGAATTGTGGTAAGGATAATTAATCACACGAATTTTTATTTATTAGTTTTTAAGGCTAAGTTTGAATGGATGAAGATACAGATTATTAACGGACCAAATTTAAACCTGCTGGGCATACGTGAGCCAGGAGTATACGGGAGCAGAAGCTTTGAAGAATATTTTATAGAATTAAAAGACAAATTCAAAAACATTGAATTAGCCTATTTCCAGAGTAACGTAGAAGGGGAGCTGATCAGCAAATTACATGAAGTTGGCTTTTCATTTGATGGTATTATTTTGAATGGCGGGGGATATACGCATACTTCTGTTGCGATTGCTGATGCAATTTCGGGCATTAACACACCAGTTGTGGAGGTACATGTTTCTAATATTTACGCCAGAGAGGAATTCCGTCATGTTTCTCTGACCGGAAAAAACTGCAAAGGTGTATTGACTGGCTTTGGATTAGATGGTTATCGTCTGGCTATCGAAAGTCTTTTAGCTGGCTAAAGTGTCTGATCCCTTTGATAAAATAGCTCCAGACCACACTGGAATGATATACGCCGGTGTGTTTGGAGTAAGTTAATTGCTTAGTGCTTCTTTTCGAACCTGTTTTTTTGAGATTGGCCAAAAACTGGTAATGCGCTTTGTTGATTGCAAATGCAAATTTGGTTTCTCCTTTAATCAGGAATTGCAGCCAGGCGACAAAGTCAATACACATGCGAATGAATATACTGATCACCGCTTCGGCTACAGGTAGATTCTTTTGCATAATCATCAGGTTGTTTCTGAAGTTCAGAAATAATTTATAAGGATTATTTGCATCCAAGGTACCGCCGCCCACATGATAAACTTCTGCGTCAGGACAATAAATAATTTTATATCCCAGATTCTTTAATCGCCAGCAAAGATCAATTTCTTCCATGTGTGCAAAAAGATCAGGATCTAATCCTCCGGTTTCTTCCCATTGCTTTCTTTTAATAAAGAAAGCTGCACCACTTGCCCAAAAAATCTCTTTTGCGTTATTGTATTGCCCTAAATCTGCCTCTACCTGGTCAAAAATTCTACCCCTGCAAAATGGGAAAGCATTGATGTCCAGAAAGCCACCAGCAGCGCCTGCATACTCAAATTGCGTTTTGTCTTTTTGCCACTTTATTTTAGGCTGTGCCGCAGCAATCCTCGAATCAGCCTCCATAGTTTTAATAACAGGTTCAATCCAGTTTTCCGGAACCTCAACATCAGAATTTAACAATACGTAATAATCTGCATTTACCTGTTGAAGAATACGGTTATAGCCTTCTGCAAATCCATAATTATGATCGTTCTCAATAATCTGAATCTGAGGAAAATTAGTTCTTATATAGTCAACAGATCCATCCATTGAGGCATTGTCACCTACAATTAACTGAAGATTAGGATATCGGGTTTTAATCACACCAGGTAAAAAATCACTCAGTAATTGTTTTCCATTCCAATTCAGGATCACAACAGCTACACTTGGTTCCTGCATTAGCTTAATTTCTCGTTTACGTTCATAAAAAAATGGAGATCAAATAGGAAAAAAGCCTTTTTTATCATTATTTTGCCTGATTGAAAATGCAAACATAAATTAACCAATGCACAATCCAGCTATATTTCCTCTTTTTTATCTTCCTCCTATAAGTTATTTCTCTGCTTTAAACACCCACAATTTTGAATTTCTTTTAGAAAAGGAAGAACATTTCCCTAAACAGACTTATCGCAACAGGACCAGGATTTATTCTCCAAATGGGCCGTTAGATCTGTTTCTGCCAGTAATTAAAGGATCGAAATACCATACAAAGGTCAAAGATGTTAAAATAAGTTATGATTTTAAATGGCAGCGCCTGCACTGGCTAAGTTTAGAAAGTTGTTACCGAAATTCGGCCTATTTCGAATACTATGAAGATGAATTGGCTGTTTTTTACAACAAGAAGTTCGAATTTCTGTTTGACTATAACCTGGAGATGTTGCAGTGGATTTTTAAACAACTTAAAAAGTCTGCTGAAATTAATTTTACCACAGAATATACTAAAGAAATTGCACCTGAATTGGATTACAGATTAAAGCCTCATTTTAAAGAACCTGAATTACTAACTCCAGCAAAACCATATTTTCAAGTATTTGAAGATAGATTGGGATTTTTACCAAACATGAGTATCGTTGATTTGTTGTTCAACCAAGGTCCTCAGACCAAAAACTATCTTTAGTATATGGATAAAAAAGGCAAATCACGTAAAAAAAAGCAGCGCTTTAAAATACCAAAGGCAGGGGCCAGCCCTGGTTTGGTTTATATTGATGAGAACTCTCTCAAACCCTTAATTACGCTTCACAAGATAAATGAGACTACTTATGAGACGAAAGAGCTGCCTAACCTCACCCAGATTTCTACATTGCTCGCTGATAAAAACTTCACTTTTTGGGTTGAAATCAAAGGGTTTGGTTCAGCAGAGCTGTTTGAAACATTAAACCGGGAGCTGCATGTAAACCGGTTAATTCTGGAAGACATTACCCGATCGTACCAGCGTCCAAAACTAGAAGAGTATGATGATTACGTTTTCGCAGTCAGCAGAATGCTTTTACTGGACGAGGAAAAAAACCTGGAAAACGAACAACTGTCATTTATCCTGACAGACAATGCCCTGGTTACCTTACAGGAAAACTACTCCAACTGCTTCGGGCCGGTAATACAACGTCTAAAAGCTGGAAAAGGAAATATTAGGATTGCAGGAAGCAGTTACATTATGTATGCGTTGATGGATATCATTGTGGATACCTATTTTGAGATACTCGGACAATGGAGTGATGAGCTGGATTTGATTGAAGATCGTCTTTTTGATAAACCTGACCGGAGTTTCATGTTTGATGTACAATTAATTAAACGAAACCTGATCAACATCCGCAGAGTAGCATGGCCGGAAAGAGATAAATTAAATGATATACTACGTAGTGATAGCCATTTGATCACTGACCAGACCAAACTTTATATTCGGGATGCTTATGATCATTGCATCCAGATAATTGATATAGTTGAGTCGTTGAAAGAGATTTCAGCGAGCAATATTGATATGTATTTATCTATTATCAGTAATCGCATGAATGAAATCATGAAAGTACTGACTATTATTTCTTCTATTTTTATTCCTCTTACTTTTATAGCTGGTATCTATGGCATGAACTTCGCTAAAGAAGACCCGGTCACTCATCAGCTAATGCCTTATAATATGCCTGAACTGTATGCTTCTCATGGATATTTGTACACAATGATTATCATGGTTATTATTGCAGGTCTTCAGGTAGTTTATTTTTGGCGTAAAGGCTGGTTTAAATAAGAGCTGACCGCTATAAAAGAGAAAATATAATTACCTTAGCTTCGCATGCAATCTTATGAACTAGACAAATCTGATGTTACCAGAATAAAATCGGCCCTTAATGGCAGTGATAATCAATTAGCTGTAATTTTGGACGAGTATCATGCGTCCGAAATAGCCATCTTATTTGAAAGTCTAACTAATGAGGACAGGCAGCGAATCATCAATTTGCTTCCCGTTGAAACCGCCTCTGAGATTTTTGCGGAGATGCACGAAGAGGCCCACCCGGAAGAATTACTATTCCAGCTTCATCCCGATAAGCGTACCGAAATTGTAGAAGAGCTCGATTACGACGATGCGACTGATATTATTTCACAGCTTGATGAGCATGAGCAAAGGGAAATTCTGGAAGACCTGGATGAGGATGATGCTTCTCATATCAGGAACCTGATGAGTTATGATGAAGATACAGCCGGTGGGCTAATGAATACGGAGTTTATCCGGATACATCTTCATTTAACAAAAAAAGACGCCATCGAAGAAATTATCAGACAAAGTGAAGAGATCGAAGAATTCTACACCATATTTGTAACTGATGAAAATAATGTTTTCCAGGGAATAGTCTCCTTAAAAGATATTATTAAAGCTAAAGGAAATGTAGAAATCACAGCGCTGGTTAAGTCTGATGTGGCCTGGGTAAGTCCGGATACCGATCAGGAGGAGGTAGCAAGATTGATTTCCCAATATAATATTACCAGTATTCCTGTACTGGATAATCAAATGAAATTGCTTGGAAGAGTAACTTTCGATGATGTTATCGATGTTCTAGAAGACGAAAACACAGAAGATATCCTGAAAATATCAGGAGTTTCTGAAGATGAGGAACTTAGCGGTAACTGGGTAGAAGCGGTAAAATCAAGATTACCCTGGCTGATTATCAATTTAGGAACAGCTTTTCTTGCTTCTGCAGTGGTTAGGCATTTTGAGCCGACAATTGCTAAAATTGCGGTGCTTTCTGCTTACATGACAATCATTGCCGGAATGGGAGGAAATGCCGCAACTCAGGCATTGGCAGTAACGGTAAGAAGAATTTCTCTTTATGACCTGACCGATAACCAAGCTTACCGTACCGTATTGAAGGAATTTACAGTAGGCTTAATTAACGGCGCTGTAACCGGTTTAATCGTTTTCATTTTTGCGCTGGTATTTGATGCGAACCCTTTACTAGGATTAGTCATCTTTCTGGCAATGACTGGTAACCTGGTTATAGCTGGGGTAACAGGAGCAGGGATCCCTTTAATACTGAAAAGGGTAGGTATTGACCCTGCTATTGCTTCCTCAATTATCATTACCACTTTTACAGATGTATTTGGATTCCTGCTTTTACTAGGGATGGCAAGTAAGCTATTGCTTTAATAACTTACTTTTTACAAGGTTACTGTATATCCGTTTTTGAGGATAGATTGTTATCAATTCCCATAATAGAATTTGCTTCATCTATAAAACGTTCTATCTTTTTAGTATTTCTGAAGTGTATGAGCAGCATATTTCTGGTTTTTCCTTTATCAGGAATCTCTATCTGCGCTTTTACCTCTGTGCCGGTATAGATGAAGTTTGTCGTTTTACGAACGATAAGGAAACGGATAAAATCGTCAAAAGAATATACTTTTTTAATAATTCCACCTAAGGTAGAATAGATAATCTGACGATGATTCTTATCAAAACTGATTTTGGAGAAAAATGCATTCACCAAAACAGCCCCTATAACCATAGGAAGATAGGTTACCATTATTTGCTTGTAATTGACTACATCATTCATAAAACCAGGGTTTTTCCAAATCCATACAGTTAATGCAATGAGTAAAATCCCAAATATAAGACCACCAACCTTGTTATCTTTAATGGTATAAATTCCATTTTCTTCCTTAAAAAACTCAAAATCATAAATGGTCGCTTTGGTCTGCAAAGGGCGGTTAGAAAATACCAGTTCATTAATTCTCGGCAAAACCTCTTGTTCGTAAGCTATGAGGTTTGTATTGTTCCTTTTAGTGTAACCAGCTGAAATAAGAATTCCCTTTCCATGCCTGTTTTCTTTAGAGAAAGCCCTGTAGCTTATACTTCCCATCGTATCATAAGGTGTTATCGCAGCAATCTGATCAAAGGGAAGGGTAGCTGTAGTCAATCCAAACAGTCTGGTATATAACTGGCGGCTATCACCATCAAAAACTACTTTTCTTTCTCCACTAGCAAAAATAATCGAGCTGAAAAGTAAAATCAGTCCTTCAAAAATCAGGAGGGTACTTGAACTGCTGATCGTTTTTGTCAGATAAAGCAATATAATCAAAGCTGTAAATGCAATGAAGTAAATTATACTCATCCGTCTTGCGATCCTCGCTGGATAAATAGTTAAAGTATCGAAATCATTAACCCAAACAGTCTTTGTCATTATATTTTTATATTAGTCTTTATTAGAAATGCTTTTATAAAGAGTGGTTTACGTCTTTTTCTATTGGGCTGGCCATATTATCTCTGGTATATTGTATCTCCCGACCTTATTGAGCAGCTCTGATTTCGTAGACTTTAGGTTGGTCAGAAAACTGGTGATATCATTCCCATAACCTCTCTTGCTTACCCCAAATAAAAGCACCGCTTTCTGACCAGATTTATTGGTGACTTTTTTATAACGGTAAACATTGTGTTCTACTATATTTATTGTTTTTCCATCAGGTGAATTTGCACTTAGTAAAAAATCAATCATAGTCTCTCCATTCTTTTCAAGGAGCTCATAATTCACCATTGGATTGCCTGCTTTTATATTTTTCAACTCTAAGACTTTTCCCGAAACAACATCTTCTATTCTTGTGTTACCAGTAATGACGTCCATCAGAATCATCGTTTTATATTTATCCGACTGACCTCCTTTTACAATATACTCCTGTTTATAAAGTTGCGCTGAAGGATGAGAAGACCAAGATAAACTATACGAAATGTTATCAAACCGGATTGGACCTTTGACATTGATATAATCCTTTACCGGTTTACTTGGTTGTCCATAAGCAACTGTGACCAGAAGAATAGGAGCGAGAAGCAAAGAAAAAAAAGATGATAGTTTCATTTGTTTTATTATTTAGCCGGTTAAGAGCTAGTTCGAAATTTATCTGATAATTTACACAAGCTCTAAATGTCCGATTTTTTTATAAAATTAACTGTCATTGATAAATAATTGACACGGTATTTATTTTTAAATAGAAACGTCGCTTTTTGCAATTGGCAAAAAGCGACGTTTCCTATAGAGAGATAATTCGTTTATACTGCGGTAACTCTTGTTTCAATATTGCCTCTGGTTGCTTTTGAATAAGGACAAGCTTTATGAGCCTTATCAGCCAGCTTCTGAGTTTCCTCATGGCTAAGCCCAGGTATATGAACATCAAGTTCTGCTGAAAGTAAATAGGCATTGCCATCCTGATTAAAAGAAACCTGTACATTCACTGTAGCCTCAGAAACTTCTATTCCTTCGTTTTTAGCTACTGCATTTAATGCACCAAGATAACATGGGCCCCATGCAGCTGCAAACAATTGTTCAGGATTTGTAGCACCTCCCTGACCACCCATTTCTTTAGGTGTTCTAACTTCAAATTCTATTGTTCCATCACTTGATTTTATATGGCCGTCGCGACCTCCTTTAGCTAGTACTGCAGCTGTATATAACTTTTCCATATTTTCTTTTTTATGCTCTTATAACAAACAGCATGGGCTTAAGTTTTATATTTTAAACTTTTCAGATAATTTAAAAATATCATAAGCGACCTTCTGGATCATATCATATTGTTCAATAATCATCATTTCATCAGGATTAACAATCTTACTATCATCCTGTATACTTTTGATTAAAGGGACATTACTGACTTCTCCATCATTTTTCAAGAGGTACTCGGCAGAAAGGTTCAGTAAATAAAGTGTATTGTTAACAATCGGTTTTAATTCATCAGGATTGGAGAGTAAAAATGAATGCTCCTTAAAGTAAAGGGAAAGGGTGGCAGTATAAGAAGAAAGCAAATGGTTAAGTGCGGTAAACTGGTGCATTTCGGTCATTAAACGCTGCTTGCTTTTAGGCTCAGAGAACATCTTTTGAAAAATGGATGATAAGTTAGCTGAAGTTACATAGATCTCTTTTCTGGCGAGCCTGTAATTGGTCAGGTTGTGCTCCGTTGTGGCGGTAGTGTACAATAAGGTCACCTGGTCAAAATATGCCATATTAGCCCTTATTGTACTTAGCATGGCTTCCTTTAAATTCTTATTTTCCCAGTTAGGAAATAGGGTATAACTACCTAACAGTGCAATTGCTGATCCGATTAAAGTATCAAAAATTCTTTCCCTGGCTACAGATAAACTACCCATTCCAAGGAAATCGAAAAGAACTAGTATATAAGGTGTCATAAATAAAACACTAACTATATAGTTCTTTCTCTGGAAGCTATAAGTTCCGATCATGCAGAACAGCAGAATGAAAAACAAGGTGTGTTTATCATGAATATAGACCAGTATACCCATTCCTATTAGTGCGCCAACAACGGTTCCGGTCAAACGCTCATAATTGCGTTGTTTCGTTAAGCTAAAGGCTGGTTTTGAAATCACCAGTACCGTGAGTAAAATCCAGTAGCTGTGTGAGGAATCCAGAATTCTGGCTACCAGATAGCCGATCAGCATCGCGATAGATACGCGCATAGCATGTCTGAAAGTAGAGGAGCTAAAAGTAAGGTTATCAAAAAACAGTTTGGCATCAAATTTCTGTCTGGTAATAAAACGCTCTGTATCTACTGCGCCTGTATTTTTTAAATTCTTTTTTTCTTTTTTATTAAAATAGCCATTGATAGTTCTTACTCTGGCAGCTATATTTTCAATATTAACTTCTATATTTTTTAGCGCAATCAATCCGAGCGTGTTGTATTTACCGTCGGTATTGTCTTTTTCCAGTACATTAATTTCCTCTTTAAGACGCTTGACATCATCTGTAAGCACGGCCGGGGGACGAGGCGTACCACCAGTTTTAAGTGCAAAAGCTATTTCATCCAGCTCCCAGGCAATCCTTCTGATAATCTGTTCATAACGGGATAGTATTCCAGCCTTATCAAATTGATCATGCAATTGTTTATAGTTATAATAGGTTGACATGACTTGTTCGTACAAATCGACCATATCTACAAAAACCAATAGTAAAAACCGGCCTTCCGGAGTAGATTCCCGAACAATTTCGCGGGTTTTAAATAGTACCTCTCTGACTGCATCCTGTTTTTCATGAACCACTACCTGAAGCTGAAGTAGTTCTGCATAATTTTCATCATAATCAGTACTTTCATGATAAAACTTAGCCTTCGACCTCAAAAACTCACTAACTTCATGAATAGAGTCACTGAGTGTTTGCTGAACAAGCCGGTAAGGCCTTAGTCTATAAAAGAAATAGCTCAGCGTTGCATACCACAAACTGCCGGAAAAAATCAATGCGGAATAGATTAAAACATCTTTCCAGGGACGTACATCATCTATACTCAATACCATAATCAATAACGATGCTGTACCCACTAATGCAGCTCTTGTTCCATAAAGAAAGAACATCGAGAAAAGAAAACTACAAAGAACAAGGATTAAAGCGATGAAATATTGGTTTTTATTCGTGAGTCCGATAATGATAGACAATAAAGTAATTAATACCGTAGTAACCAGCATCGCATTTCTGCGGTGAACAATAGGCCCAGGGGTATCTACAACACTGACACATAATGCGCCCAATGATAAGGTCATCCCAAACTTTAACAAGCCGAACTGTGCTAAAATCAAAGAGGGTAGAAGTACACCAAAAGTGATACGCAGCCCATCTGCAAAATAGGTACTAAGTAAAAAATCATGTATGCTTCTGATGGGACGATTAAACATTTCTGGAGGTTAAGACTTTGGTTTATCAATAATCTGACCGAAACCATTCAATACTATAAAATGAGATCAGGAATGGTGCTTTTTTAGTGCTGCAGAGCAGATAAACAAACCTATCAGTGTTAAAAAAGCTGCTAGTATAAAGGGTGCTCCGGGAAAATAAACCAGATTTTTTGGATTGGTAAAATAGGCAAAGAGATTAGTCATCATTAAAGGGCCAATGATAGCAGCGGCACTCATTAGTCCAGCTGTAACTCCCTGTATTTCACCTTGTGCATTTGCTTCTACATTGTTAGAGATGATCCCTTGCATTGCAGGGCCAAATATACCAGCAAGACCGTAAGGAAGCATGAATGCGAACATCATCCAGCCCTGAGTCGCAAAGGCGAACAGTACGAATCCGATGAAGTACAAAATTAATCCATAAAAAACAGCTTTTTCCTGTCCGATTTTAGGAATAATAACCCGGATCAGTCCACCTTGTACTATTCCCACTACAATACCTACAAAACCTAAAGAATAACCGACCCAGGCTTCATTCCATTTGAATTTTTCCATGGTATAGTAGTTCCATGTAGATTGAACAGCATGCCCTGAGATATATAAAAGAAACAAAGCAGCCAAAAGACCCATCAACGCAGGGTATTTTTTAATATGTAATAGAGATCCAACTGGGTTTGCCCGCTTCCAGTCAAAGCTGCGTCTGTTCTCTTTAGCCAATGATTCTGGCAGAATAAAATAGCCATAAAGCCAATTAATCAATGCCAGAACCGCTGAAATGATAAAAGGAACCCGAAGACCAAACTGACTGAAGATACCGCCAATGACCGGGCCTACAATAAAACCAATACCAAATGCCGCACCAATCAAACCAAAGTTCTGTGCTCTTTTTTCTGGTGTGCTGACATCAGCTATATAAGCCATAGCAGTCGTAAAACTTGCACCAGTAATCCCTGCGAATATCCTTCCTACAAATAACCAGGCAATAGTTGGTGCGAACGCGAGGAAGATATAATCAATACCTAAACCAAATAACGAAGCAAGCAGCACTGGTCTGCGGCCAAACCGGTCACTTAACCCTCCCAGTATAGGGGCACTGATAAACTGCATGACTGAGTAAGAAATAGTGAGCCAGCCACCATAAACAGCTGCAAGACTTAGCCCTCCACCAGTAAGTTCTTCTATTAATTTAGGTAAAACAGGGATAATAATTCCAAATCCTGTAAAATCGATGAGTAAAGTGATAAAAATAAATCCAATTGCAGATTTCTTTTGAGAGGCCATATGATGAATTGAACCGTAAAACTAATTAATTTTACGAGTACCGCCAATTGCATATTGAATACCCCCAAGCAAATGACCCAGATATTTTTGATCTGTGTACGATTCTTCAGTATGCCCTAATTCAGTATACCAGGCACGGCCTCCATCATATTCATGATACCAGGCCATAGGGTGTATGGCTCCATTTATACCACCCTGATATGATTTTTCATCAATCGTGATCAATACTTTAAGCGTTGAATCCAGATTTCTGAAATTGTACCACTCATCTTTACGTTTCCATACCGCTGGTAAATTTTTAGTCGAAATATGTGAACGTTCTACAACATTTAAGGTAGCTTCTTGCTGGGCTGGGTGGCTTACAAAATAAGCACCAACTAATTTACCATACCATGGCCATTCATATTCTGTATCAGTGGCAGCATGTATACCAGCAAATCCGCCGCCAGCCTTGATATATTTTTCGAAAGCAGCTTTCTGATCATTATTCAATATGTTTCCTGTAGTTTGTAGAAAGATTACTGCAGCATATTTCTTTAACGAAGCTTCATTAAAATAACTTGCATTCTCTGTGGTATCCACTTCAAAACCATGTTCTTTTCCCAATTTGAGAATAGCTGCTTTTCCGTTGGGGATTGAACTATGTCTGAAACCTGCTGTTTTTGAAAAAACGAGGATTCTAGGCTTACCAGAAAGATGATCAGATGCCAATAGTAAGAATGGCATTAAAATAAAATTCAGGAGTAAAATCAAATTTTTCATAGGATGAATATACACTATATATTTCAGTGTGAGTAGCACACTTTTTAGGTAAAAGAAAGATTCAAGATATTTTACACTTGAGTTCAATTCAATATTAAACGAATGGTTAAACTATTTTTTTATTCGGAAGCTAATAATTTGCTTTAACGTTTTAATGAACTTAAAATAGTATTTATTTGAAAATATTTAATTAATATTAGTCCTGCTATAACCAAATATACTTACGATAAAACAACAAAAAGTGAAGGATTACTCGCGTATAAACGACAATGATATTTTACTGTCTTTCTTAGCAGGGGATAAGGGTGCTTACGAGGTGATTTATGATCGGTTCTGGCCGATATTGTATCGTCATGCCAGAAAAATGCTGCAAAACGAGGAGGATGCAAAAGATGTTGTACAGGAAGTGTTTACAATGTTATGGACAAGGGTTAATGAAAGTACGATTAAACCTCCGCTTGCTGCATTTTTATATGCGTGTACAAGAAACAAGATCCTGGATTTGATTAAACATGCTAAAGTAAAGGCCAAATACACTTCTTCTTTAATGGACGCGATGGACAACAGACCACAATTACCGGATGCATTGTTTATAGAACGTGAACTTGCGGGGCAGATTGAAGATGAAGTACAACGTTTACCCGCAAAAATGCGGTTGGTTTTTGAACTAAGTCGTAAAGAATACAAAACACATAAAGAGATTTCCTTGCAATTGAATATCTCTGATCAAACGGTTAAAAAGCAGGTTAGCAATGCACTCCACATTCTAAAAACCAAATTAGGTACTTTTTTAACTTTCTTTTGATTCTATCTACTCCATGTGCCAGGGCATGTCGTTATACCTATAAATCAACCCTAAAAGACGACATTCTCTATAATGGAAAACTTAGATTCAATGCCGGAGCAACTCCTGGAAAGATACAAACAGGGTACTTGTACACCAGAAGAAAAGTTATGGGTTGAACATTGGTATAATCAACAGTCAAAGCAAGCTTCTGTTAACTTTGAGGAACCAGACTATGAACGGCTCCGTCAGGAGATATGGGCAAAACTTCCGCCCGTTTTGGTTAAACAAGAGATGAAAGCTATCAAACCGGTCCATCGGCTCATCTGGCACCGCGTGGCTTCAGCCGCTGCTATTTTCATCACTTTATCTGCAGGTATTTATTTTTTCACTAAAAAAACCGACATCACACCCCAGCTTTCAGTTAATCAGAGGGGAGATGATGTCATGCCAGGAGGCAATAAAGCGATCTTAAAACTCAGCGATGGCTCTCAAATTGTTTTGGATAATGCTAAGAATGGGTTGCTGACTCAACAAGGAAATTCAGCAGTTACAAAGCTTGCCAATGGACAGCTGGTTTATAATAAAACTAAAGGAAAACCCGGTGTAGTTTTGTACAACACGATGACAACACCACGTGGCGGACAATATAAACTCACTTTACCTGATGGCACAAATGTATGGCTGAATGCGGCATCGTCTATTACTTATCCAACAACTTTTATTGGAAAACAACGGAATGTTAGTATAACCGGAGAGGCTTACTTTGAAGTAGCTAAAAATCGGGAAAAACCATTTTATGTAAAATCCAGCAGCCAGACTATTCAAGTCCTGGGCACACATTTCAATATTAATGCTTATGAGGATGAACACGATGTCAAAACTACTTTACTAGAAGGCTGTGTCAAGGTTTCCCTTAATAATACGGCTGGTTCAGCGGGTATGACAATTAAACCGAATGAGCAGACTATCCTGAGTAAAGGAAATCTTTCTAAATCTACTGTAGATGTAGACGATATCGTTGCCTGGAAAAATGGAGAAACTACTTTTAATGAGGCGAATATTAAAAGTGTAATGCGTCAGATTGCCAGGTGGTACGACATCGAAGTCAGTTTTAATGGAAACATACCAGAAGAAAGACTATTTACTGGTGAAATATCAAGAAATGCACGTCTTTCTGAGGTATTAAAAATACTTGAACTCAGTAAAATAAACTTTAAAATAGAGGGGAAGAAGCTCATCGTATCTCCTTGACCTTGTCAGGAAAAGCTACCTGAAAAAATGGCTTGAGAACAAAACAACTAACCAATTATGAACTAACCGGCTAAATTATGAATAGAAATCTCCTATTGTAATCCTTCAGATAGCCTAGAATTTAAAAATGCCGGAAGTGCTCTAACACAACCGGCATCGGCTGCTAACGCAGCAGGTTTTAGTGCTAATCATTCAAAAAATGTAATAAGTCTGTCTAATTATCAACTAAAAACCAGTCCAAATTATGAAATTTTATTTGCATGGTAAGCATCATGTGTTTTTATTCCAAAAAGGTTTTCTCATTATGAAGTTAACTGCATTCTTAATAATTGCTTTCGTTTTTCAGGTCCGTGCTTCTGGTTATGCGCAGAAAGTCACGCTGTCAGAAAAAAATGTATCACTCGTAAAAATCTTGAAGAAGATAAAAAAACAAAGCGGCTACAACTTCTTTTACGAAAACAGGCTCTTAAAGTATAGCCGCAATATGGATATCAATGTTAAAGATAAAAGTTTAGAAGAGGTACTTCAACTCTGTTTAAAGGATTTACCGTTGACTTACACTGTCACAGGTAAAACTATTGTTATTGGAAAAAAAGAGAATCCTCTTATAGGTAATCTGAATTCTTTTCAGCAATTTATAATTACAGGTCATGTCAAAGATCTGGAGGGCTTGCCTTTACCTGGAGTAAACATTAAGTTAAAAGGAACAAAAACTGGTACAGTTACCAGTGCTGATGGTAGTTATCGTTTAAGTTTGCCGGATGGAAATGGAATATTAGTATATAGCTTTATTGGATTCGAAAACCTGGAAGTTAATATCAATAAAACGTCTTTATTGAATGTAACGCTAAAACAACAATCAGAAGGCCTTAATGAAGTAGTGGTTACAGCACTAGGAATTAAGAGAACAGATAAATCACTTACTTATAATGTGCAAACCTTAAAAGGAAGTGATGTAACCACCGTAAAAGATCCTAGTTTTGTAAATAGCTTAAACGGAAAGGTGGCTGGAGCAACTATCAATGCAAGTTCTTCGGGGCTTGCAGGTTCTACAAGAGTGGTACTGCGTGGCGTGAAATCGATTACTCAGAATAACAATGCCTTGTATGTAGTAGATGGCATCCCATTACCAAATCTTCAAACTAGCCAGCCAGGTATTTTATTTGGTGGAAGTGATGGTGGTGATGGTATTTCAAACATTAATCCTGAAGATATTGAAAGCATCTCCATCCTATCAGGGCCAGCAGCTGCCGCGCTATATGGTTATCAGGCAGCCAATGGAGCAATACAGGTCACTACCAAAAAAGGGTCAGCAGAGAAAACAAGGATCAACGTTACTTCAACCACAACCTTTTCAAACCCATTTGTCTTGCCAAAACGTCAGGACACTTATGGTACAGCGGCTAATAATGCATTTGCCAGCTGGGGCAATCGTTTAGATCAACCATCGGCTTATAGTATCCGTGATTTTTTCCAAACAGGCACAAATTTCTCAAATTCAGTCAGTGTAAGTACTGGAAATACTAAAAATCAGACTTACTTTTCGGCCGCCTCAGTAAATGCTAAAGGGATTATTCCGAATAATAAACTCTCGAAGTATAATTTGACTGCAAGAAGTACCAGTTCATTGCTGGACGATAAATTGAAGCTTGATATCAGTGCAATGTACCTCATTCAGCAGCAGCAGAACATCCCCGGTCAGGGACAGTACGGGAATCCGCTTTTGCCTTTATATCTTTTTCCAACTTCTGGTAATATAAATGACATCAAGAATTTTGAACGATATGATATCAATCGCAATTTCAATACGCAATATTGGCCATACGATGATCTTGGGATGCAGGCTCAAAATCCTTACTGGATAATTAACAGACAAATCACGGTCAATAAAAGAGAACGTTTTCTTGGATCTGTAGCTGCAACTTATGAATTCAGTAAAGATTTAAACCTGGCTGCCAGAGTGAAATACGATAATTCAAATGATAAGTTTGATTCTAAGTTCTACGCTTCAACGTCTTCATTTCTTACCGGCGGTCTGAATGGCTCCTACAATACTGGGACTTCGAACCCAAAACAATTGTATTCAGATATTTTATTAACGTTTAAAAAGGAAATATCCGATTTTAGTATTACTGCTATTGGGGGCGCAAGTTTACAAGATAATAAATCAAGTGCACTCAGTGCAGGCGGGGCGTTATTTACAGTGCCTAATTTCT
The DNA here is from genome assembly GCA_014302835.1 of Pedobacter sp. PAMC26386. Classification (GTDB taxonomy): domain Bacteria; phylum Bacteroidota; class Bacteroidia; order Sphingobacteriales; family Sphingobacteriaceae; genus Pedobacter. The sequence goes on along the minus strand of CP060294.1, from coordinate 1,650,945 downwards.
TTTCATTATCCAATATCAGTCAGAATAAGATTGGAGCCTCACAGACCATTCAAACACATGATCAAACCCAATCCATATTTTTCACCGGACAAGCGGGCTACAAACAGAAGTTATTTTTAGACGTTTCGGGCCGTAACGATTGGAGCTCATTTTTAGCTGGCACAAATAGCAAATCGATATTTTACCCATCAGTGGGTTTGTCAGCTATCGTCAGTGATATAGTTAAATTACCGGTAGCCATTTCATTCTTAAAACTAAGGGCTTCCTATAGTGAGGTTGGTAATCCTCCTGCAGCATATCTTCCAAATCCTGGTTATTCTATAGTAGGTGGTTATCCTACTGCAATCACCTCACAACCTTTTGTTGGATTAAAACCTGAAAGGACAGCATCCTTTGAGACTGGTCTGGATATTAAGTTCCTGAAAAACAGCATCACATTTAATGCTACTTATTATCGGGCAAATACCAGCAATCAAATATTTACAGTTTCTGTTCCTCCGGCCGTTGGTTTCAGTTCTTACTATATTAATGCTGGTAAAATCCAAAATCAAGGTATTGAAGCTACCTTGGGTTACAATGGTAAAATTGGCAATGTAACATGGAATCCCAGTGTTACTTTCTCTCTAAACAGAAATAAAGCGGTGAAACTACTTGATCCTTATAAGGATCCTTTTACTGGCCTGTTGTATAGTCAAGATACGATACAGGTAGCAGGTACAGGTGCTTATGCAATGAAAATTGCTAAAGGAGGCACCACGGGTGACATCTATGTACAGGGATTATTGAAAGATGCTCAAGGGAATCTGATTACAGATGATAAAGGATTACCGAGAATTGACCCTAAGTTTAGAAAAGCAGGATCATCAAATCCAAACTATAACATGGGTTATAACAATACCATCTCCTATAAAAACTTCAGTTTGGGCTTTTTAATCAATGCAAGGGTAGGCGGTATCGTGATTTCTGGCACCCAATCCTTAATGGATGCTTATGGAATTTCTCCGGCGACAGCGTCCGCGCGTGATGAGGGAGGTGTATTAGTTAATGGAAAAAGAGTTCCGGCAAAAGATTATTACGGAGCTGTAGCGAGTGCTGGCGGAGGTTCAACCGGTGCTTTAGGTTTGTACACTTACAGTGCTACAAATGTAAGGTTGGGAGAATTGTCACTGGGTTATACCATTCCGGGAAAAGTTTTTAATAATAAAATACAGAGTATCAGTATTGGTGTTATTGCACGAAATCTTTGGATGATCTATAACAAAGCTCCTTTTGATCCTGAGTCGGTGGCTTCAACGGGTTCCTATTATCAAGGTTTCGATTACTTTAATCCACCGAGTCTGCGAAATGTTGGATTTAATATTAAGGTTTCATTATAAATATTTGATTACAAAAACGATGACACAAACAATATACAGGCAAAATGGTACGCTTAGGCAGCTATTTCTTGCACTCTTGCTTTTATCTTCTGGTTTGTTTTTGACCTCCTGCAAAAAGAATTTTGATAACTATAACACGAATCCAAACCTGGCTACAGATTCTCTTCTAAAGCTGGATTACGTAGGAATAGGAGCCTTTTTACCGCAGATGCAAAGAAATATTTTTATCATCGGCAGCCCTGGGGACGCATCAGGTTACCAGGTACAGCAAAATCTTAATGCCGACTTGTATTCTGGCTACATGGGTACACCGAGTACATTTAATGCTGGTAGGAATAATTCAAATTATGCTTTTATTCCGGGATGGAACAATGTCGCATTCAATACGGCTTATAACAATATTATCGCTCCCTGGATACAAATAAAACGGAGAGCCAGTGTATCAAATCCTGATTTCTACGCAGTTGCAAATATCTTGAAAGTAGAAGGCTTGCACCGGGTTACAGATATTTATGGGCCCATTCCATATACAAACATAGGGGCCGGCGGTTTCACTGTACCTTATGATGCACAGGATGTGGTTTATAAGCAATTCTTTAAGGAACTGGATTCGGCAATCCTGAACCTGACACAATACCTCGTTAAAAATCCTGCTGCTAAACCGTTCCAGAAGTATGATTTTATCTATGATGGTGATTATAGTAAATGGATAAAATTTGCTAACTCTTTAAAACTACGTCTTGCTATGCGGATCGTCTATGCAGATCCTGCACTGGCTAAACAAAAAGCTGAGGAGGCTTTAATCAATTCGTATGGTGTATTTGAAAGCAATACTGATAATGCCTTACTAAAATCAAGTCAGGGGGCCATCATTTACAATCCATTGTCAACAATTACGGGCAGTTATGGTGATATCCGGATGGGGGCAAACATGGAATCATTCCTTAACGGATACAAAGACCCACGTTTACCAACTTATTTTTTAGCCGCAAATGATTATCCGGGTACTTTTAAAGGGATCAGAAATGGAATAAATATCATCTCAAGAGATGACAGGATTGGTTTTTCAAAATTGAATATTCAGGATAATACACCTGTTCAGCTGATGACCAGTGCCGAAATATCCTTTTTACGTGCGGAGGGTGCTTTACGCGGCTGGAATATGAAAGGATCAGTACAGGATTTATACGCGAAGGGCGTGCGTCTTTCATTTGACCAGCGCGGTGTAACCGGTGCTGATACCTATCTGGCAGATGCCACGAGCATGGCTGTACCTTATACAGACCCTAAAGAAAACAACAATAATGTACCGGCGGGTTCTGCTGACTTAAGTACCATTACGATCAAATGGAATGATGGAGATAGCTTCGAAACCAGTCTGGAAAGAATTATTACTCAGAAATGGATTGCGGTATATCCGGATGGGCAGGAAGCCTGGTCAGAATTCAGACGTACCGGTTATCCTAAAATTTTCCCAGTTGTGGTCAACTATAGCAGTGGAACTATTGATACTAAGAAACAAGTACGCAGATTACCTTTCCCTGAGTCTGAATACCAGAATAATGCTGCCCAGGTAAATAAAGCAGTCGCATTACTCGGAGGGACAGATAACGGAGGTACACGGCTTTGGTGGGATAAAAAATAAACTCAGAAAATTTAATCAACCATTTATATGCCAAAATTGAAGAACATGAAAAAACAAATTAAACTAGGGAGTCTTGCCGTCGGTTTAACCGCAGGTGTAGTTTTACTCTTGCAGACCTCCTGCAAAAAGGAGGTTAACAATCAGACAATTACAAGAGAGAGTAAATCGTCAGCTATCGTAAAGAACACCAACAGTGTAGCCTCAAATGCTGACCTGATCGCTTATAAGAAAACCAATCATCAGTTGATGGTTGGTTATTACAGAACATGGGGTGACAAACTCGTTTCGGGAGATGCAAATGGCCCTGCAATGACGGATATGCCGGATAGCGTCGATATTATTAGCAATTTCACTGATTACACGCCTTCTGGTCATCCTTATTGGGCTGCTCTAAAGAATACTTATATTCCTGCTCTACATGCCAGGGGAACAAAGATTGTTAATGCAACTTCACTACCAAAAGTAACGGACACTGCTTATACAAATCATTATGCGAACAACAGTAGTGGCTATGCCGCATGGGCATTAGCAACGTACAATTCTTATAATACAATGGGTTATGATGGAATTGATCTGGATGTAGAAAGCAATCCTACAGGAGCTGTCTTAACTGCTGATGAGGGATTAATTAATGCCTTAAGTGCTTATTTTGGCCCTAAGTCCACTACCGGAAAATTGTTGATTTTCGATACGAACCAAAGCGGAACAAACAATCTTTTCAAAAAAATATATACTAAAATTGACTACCTGTTTCAGCAAGCTTACTGGCGTCAGACCAGCTCTCTTACCGGAACATTCAATAGTTACGCGCCCTACATCTTACCAAAACAATTTATACCAATTGTTGATTTTGAAGACGGTTCTGGCGATGGCCAAAACCCAAATTACAATTATACTCCTGTACAAATTTACCAATATGCTGCATGGCAACCTACCCAAGGTACAAAAGGCGGGGTGGGGTCCTATGGTATGGATAATGAATATTATCAGATTACAAATGGTGTACACAATATTTACACACGTCATGCTATTAAAATGATGAATCCTTAAAATAATAACAACAAAAATCATGAGAAAACAAATCAACCCGAAAAAACTAATCGCGTTTGCTGTTGCAGGCCTTTTTGTAATCCTTCAGACTTCCTGTAAAAAGGATCTTGAAAAAATTGATGCAGGTGGATCAACACCTGGTAAGACCGGAACTAATGCTTCAAATGCGAGTCTTGTCGCTTACAAAGCCACTTCACATGAATTAGCAGTTGGATACTACAGAACCTGGCGTGACAGAACGGTATCTGGAAATGCGAATGATCCAATTATGACTGAAGTACCTGACAGTTTAGATATCGTGTGTAATTTTTCAAACTATACACCTGCAAGCTCTTCATACTGGACAACTTTAAAGAACACTTATATTCCTGCATTACATGCCAAAGGAACTAAAATTGTAAATACGCAAGGTTTTCCAAATGTAGCAGATACTTCTTATAGCAATCATTATACTGATAATGCTGCTGGTTATGATGCATGGGCGCTGGCAACTTCTAATCAATATGCTGATATGGGATATGATGGTATTGACTTTGATGTGGAATACAACCCAACCGGAGCTAAATTAGCGACGCAAACGGGTATGACTAAATCACTTAGCAAATACTTTGGCCCTAAATCGGGAACTGGCAAACTGTTGATTTTTGATACCAATCAAAGTGGTACAAACAATCTTTTCAGACAGGTTAACACTTATATCGACTATCTGTTTCTACAAGCATATGGCCGCGGAACAAATGGAATGCAAAGTACCTGGGCTACTTTCGCTCCCTACATCAACTCTAAACAATTTGTAATTGGATTTTCATTCTATGAAGAAAATGGCTATCCAAGCAACTATTGGGATGATGTGATTTATCCTCAGAATGGAAAAGGGCGTGCTTACGATTATGCGAGATGGGAGCCTGTCACTGGTAAAAAAGGTGGAGTACTTTCTTATGCAATAGACAGAGATGCACCATTAGCTTCGCCGCATGACAATAACATTGTTAAACCTAATTTCAAGGTTACTAAAGATCTAATCAAAATTATGAATCCGTAAGCGGATCTGATTATTCTTCAAAAGGCTGCACCATCTTGATTGAACCCCAAAAATTGAACAAGAACTTTTGGAGTTCAATCAAGATGGTGCGGCCTTTTTTTATAAGTCACGAACCTGTCAAAATCTTACACGGACAGGTGACTTTCCTGCCAAGTTCAGAAATATTCTGTAGAATTGCACAAACATACTAACTGGTATCTTATGAACAAAGCTGCACTGACAAGACAGGCTATACTTCGGAAATCATTTGAAATTATTTATAGAAAAGGCTATCAGTCTACTAGCATTGATGAGATCATTGCGACGATGCAGGTAACTAAAGGTGCATTCTTTTATCATTTCAAAAATAAAGAGGAGATGGGGCTTTCCCTAATTAAGGAAGTCATGCTGCCCAATATGCACGCTATCTTTATCGAACCACTTACTGCTACGGCAGATCCCTTATCAGTTATTTATGAGATGATCAATGGCTTACTCTCGGATATTATCTTTTTTGATGTCAGATATGGCTGCCCTGCAATGAATCTGGTGGAAGAGATGGCACCAATTAGTGAATCCTTTTGTGAACAACTCAATTTTCTGGTTAAGGAATGGCAAATTGCAATTGAAAACTGCCTGGAAGAAGGAAAAAAGACAGGGGTTGTTAATCTCGATACTCATGTCAAACAAGTAGCTCTATTTATTACTTCAGGATACGCCGGGATAAGAAATGCCGGTAAAATTTTTGGAATAGAGGCTTATACCTGCTATTTAAAAGAGTTGAAAAGATATCTGGATCAGCTTAGATAAGATGAGGTCAAAGATTATTATCATTTTACAATTTCTATTGCCTATTATCTATGTTTTATCGTGTAATAGAAATAGGCAGAAGCTAAAAGCAACCAGAATTGATTTTCCTACAAAAATTTCTGTATTCAAGCTGTTTGCTGGCCAACCAAAAGATCTCATCCCGGCTCCTGGGATAGAATTACAAGAAATTGCCGCTGAACTTTTTACGGATTATGCCAGGAAACAACGGCTGATAAAACTACCTCCCGGAACCCGTATGATTGTGCGTGGAGATGGTTTGCCGGAGTATCCGGATGGTACATTATTAGTCAAGACTTTCTACTATGATAAGGAAGACAACAATTTTTTAAAAGGAAGACAGCTTGTTGAAACCAGGTTATTAATGCTGAAAAGCGGACATTGGAATGCAGGAACTTATCGATGGAACAAAACGCAAACCGAAGCTTTTTATACAAAAGAGGTTATTACTGTTCCCGTTAATTGGAAAGACGAAAACGGTCAGCTAAGAAAAGTAACTTATCATATTCCTGGCCAGAAGGAGTGCGTAAGCTGTCATCAGTCTGCGGATGAAATTATTCCTATTGGGCCAAAAGCCATGAATCTGAATAGAATGGTACATCGGGATAACAAGCAGCTCAATCAGCTGGTCTACCTGCAAGAAAAAGGCCTGCTCGAATTAAAAACGAATCTATTGAAACTATCGGCTATGCCTGCTTTCAAAGATACCAGTATAAGTCTGGAATCCAGAGCAAGGGCCTATCTGGCAATCAATTGCGCGCATTGCCATAATTCGAATGGATTAGCATCCCATCGGTCTTTAACGCTCAACTATAACGTACAGCTTATACAAACCGGCATTCAATTCAATAAAAGCAACATTATAGAAAGAATGAGCAGCTTAGGTCTTTATCACATGCCAAAACTGGGCACCACTGTTATTGATGAAGAAGGGGTAAAGCTGGTCAGAGACTATATTTTTAAATTAAGCAAGATACATTAATGTTTTATAATTCAGTAAATTATGGTTTTCTAAGGTGCCATGATTTGGGTTTGGTGAAAGCACGCAAACCCTGATGAGATAAAGTGGTCCCAATACCAGAATGCTTTCTGCCGCTCCAGGGAACACCCGCGCTCACCCGGTCGCAACAGTTCCAGTAACCTGTGCCAGAATCGATTTGATTAAGAATTTGCTTTGCCCGGTTCAGCTCATCTGTATAGATTGCCGCAGTTAAACCGTATTCAGTATCCTGCATAAGCTTCGTAGCCTCTGCATCATCTTTGACCTTCATAATGCCTATAATAGGGCCAAAACTTTCTTCTTGCATTACCTTCATCTGATTGGTTACATTGGTCAAAACGGTAGGCTCAAAGTAGTATCCTGTTCCAGTTTTTCGTTTTCCACCATGTAATAGCACTGCGCCTTTTTCTAAAGCATCTTTAACCTGGTTTTCCAAAACAGCAAGTTGCTCTCTTCTGGTTAGTGCGCCCAGGTAAACTCCTTCTTCTGTAGGTAAGCCAGTTTTCCAGGACTGCACTTCTTTCACGAAGGCCGCCACATAGTCATCATAAACCTTTTCATGGACGTATATACGCTCCACAGCGCAACAACTCTGTCCATTGTTATAAAATGCGCCATCAGCAGTTCCGGAGGCAACAGAGATAATATTTTTCACATCATCCGCAACATATAAAGGATCTTTTCCGCCTAACTCCAGCTGACATGGAACCATTTTTGCCGCAACTCTTTGATAGATATACTGACCGGTACGATAGGAACCAGTAAAAAAATAGCCGTTAAAATCAAAATCAAGCAGGTATTCACCAGTTTCTTTAGCACCTGTAGCAACTTGAAAAGCTCCATCAGGTATCCCAGCCAATTTAAGTAGCCTTTCAATTTCCAGTCCTGTCAGGGTCGCATATTCAGAAGGCTTATACATCACCGAATTACCTGCAAGTAAAGCGGGGATAAAAACATTCACGCCAACCAGGTAGGGGTAGTTCCAGGCAGAGATATTACAGATGACACCTAGTGGTTCGTAAGAGATTATTTCCTTCAATTCGTCTGATGTAGTTATTTGTTCGTCAGCTAGATATTTTTCAGAATGATCAATCATCCATTGGATTCTCGCCCTTGCGCCATTAATCTCATTACGTGATTGCTGTAGTGGTTTTCCAACTTCGGCAGTAAGTATTGCAGCAAGCTTCTCCAGCTCTGTTTCCAGTAGTTGATGAAAATTCCGAATAACCTTTATCCGCTCAGAAAGGTTCGTTTCTACCCAAGCCTTCTGTGCCGTTTTCAATGTCTCAAACTTTTTATCCAATGAAGCTTTATTATCTTCTTGCAATATTGCAATTAGTTCTTCTGTTGCCGGGTTGATGATGTTCATTTTTTATGATTTTTCACTTCTTCTAAAAATCTCTCTTTGATTTTTTGAGAAAGTGGATTTGTTTCTTTTTCTATCATTCTTTCTGGATGCCATTGCACCGCAATCATGAAAGCTTTACCTGTTTTATCTTTAAATTCCACCCCCTCAATGAGTTGATCCGCAGTACTTGAATAAGAATTAGCAATTAAATGGCTACTTAATGTTTTAGCGATAACTCCTTGATGATGTGCGCTATTAACTATTCCATTTTTTGATCCAGTTATAGCATATAACATAGAGTTATGACCTATTCCAACCTGGTGTACCTTATCTTCAGCCTCTTTTTTATGAATTTGATTTGCTTCTCCTATGTCTTCCAGAACTGTTCCTCCTTCGAGAATATTAATGTATTGCATACCTCTGCAAATTCCTAAAACAGGTATTTGATGCGCTTGGGAATATTCATAAATCAGCTTTTCAAACCGGTCTCTTTCTGGCAAGAATTCTGCTGGTTTATAAGGGTAATCCTGGGGACCGTCATAAAAGGAGGGCTCCACGTCAATACCCCCGGTTAACAGGAAACCATCACAGGTTTCAATATCCTGAATATTGTTCTTTTCAAAGGAAAGCTCAACCAGTTCAATATCAGCACCTAAGTCTGCCTTATTAAACCAATTCCAGTAATTCTGGAAATTAGTTTCCGTATAACTTATTCCAATTGTTTTCTTCATCTGGCTAAAGCGCTTTCAAATACAATTGTTTAAAATCTTCTCTGCTAACTGGCTTTGGGTTATTTGGGTGAGCAAAATCGGCCAGTGCAAGGTCAGCAAGCGTCTCAATATGCTCTGTTTTTACACCAATTTCACTTAATCTGTCTGGAATATTTACTTTTGAGTTGAGTTCTGATAAATACCTGACTACGGCCATACCGCTTTCTTCTTTCAATTCCAGCGTCCTGGCAATCCTTTTAAATTTCTCTTCAAAACCACTGATGTTAAACTCCATTCCATAAGGAAGATTAACTGCATTGGCCAGTCCATGATGCGTGTCTAATAAGGAAGAAAGGGGATGAGCAAGCGAATGTACAACACCAAGGCCTTTTTGAAAGGCAATAGCACCCATCATAGAAGCCATCAGCATCTTACTTCTGCTTTCCAGATCAGGACGGTTTGTTGCGATTTCAATTGAATTTTTAATCAGGTAAATACCCTCGAGCGCAATTCCATCACATAAAGGATGTGGGTTTTTAGCTAAAAAGGCTTCCAAATTATGCGTCAATGCATCCATTCCGGTAGCTGCAGTAATAAATGAGGGCAATTCCATGGTCAATAATGGATCTGCAAAGACGATTTTGGCCATCAATTTAGGAGAGAAAAGGATTTTCTTCTGATGCGTTTCATCGTCAGCAATGATTGCACTACGGCCTACCTCGCTTCCTGTGCCCGCTGTTGTTGGAACTGCAATAAAATGAGGTACATCATTGGTTACGTAAACATCCCCACCAATCAGGTCATCATATTTGAATAAATCCTCCCTATGGTTGACCCGAAGGGCAATTGATCTGGCTACATCGATCGCGGCACCACCTCCGACACCGACAATGCAGTCTCTTGAAGTATTATCCCAGACCTCTGTTCCTTTATATACATCGCTTTTAACAGGGTTTTTATGAATTTCACTAAATACTTCAACCGAGAGGTGCTGTGCTTTCAAATTGCTTACAATCTCTTTAAAAAACGACAAACCAGCTATAGTGGGATCAGTAACTATCATCGGGTTCTTTAAACCATTTTCACGAAGATAAGCAGGTAATTCTTTAATCGCCCCAGCACCGAAACGAATGATAGTAGGAAAGTTATACTGATAAACTTTATCAAATGTCATAGTTCTTGTCTTTAAATAATTTCAAAATATCGTTTAAGCTCCCAATCGGTCACTACTTTGGCGTACTGTTTCCATTCCCATTCTCTGGTGGAAGTGAAATGAGCTACAAATTGTTCTCCAAATAACTCTTTGGCAATGGCCGATTGCTTCATTACTTGCGTAGCTTCATTCAGGCTAGCCGGCAGTATTCCATTTGAAAGATCCTTATAACCATTACCTTTAGTAGCAGGATGTTCAAGTTTTAGTTGATGTCTGATACCGTACAAGCCAGCTGCGAGACAAGCTGACAAAGCGAGATAGGGATTCGTATCTGAACCCACAACTCTTGTTTCGAGCCTGGTTGCCTTACTACTTCCGGGGAGCGCTCTTAATGCAACAGTTCTGTTATCAATAGCCCAGGTTAAGGTTGTAGGGGCCCAGGCTCCTTCAACTAGTCTTTTATAACTATTTACCGTAGGTGCAATCATGGGTAGAATCTGCGGCAAACAATGAAGCTGACCGGCGATATAACTTTTCATCAGGTCACTCATTTTTTCAGGATCGCTTTCTTCATAAAACAGGTTCTTTTTAGCATTATTGTCCCAAAGACTTTGGTGTACATGCCCGCTGCAACCAGGAAGATCTTCACTGAATTTGGCCATGAATGTAGCCATTATCCCATATTTATAAGCAATTTCCTTGACTGCTGTTTTGAACAGGATTGCCTGATCTGCTGCCTGGAGAACCGGAGCATACTTTATAGCCGCCTCATATACACCGGGGCCGGTTTCAGTATGTAACCCTTCTATAGGCACTCCGAATCTAGTAAGTAAATCAAACAGGTCGTTCATGTATTCGCTTCCTAACGAACTACGCAAGATGGAATAACCGAACATGCCAGGTGTCAGTGGCTTAAGATTTTTATATCCTTTTTCATGGGCACTTTCCGGAGTCTCTGAAAAGTTAAACCATTCAAATTCCTGCGAGAAATATGGGAGGTAGCCACTTTGTTCTGCCTCGGCTTGTATTTTACGCAATAACTGCCTTGGACAGGTATAAGCCGGTACATCCTGATCGCTGATAAAGTCTCCGATAAAAAAAGGAATATCATTTTCCCAGGGAATTTGACGAAAGGTGTTTAAGTCCAGTTTCACTAATGCATCAGGGTATCCGGTATGCCAACCTGTAAATTTCACATTATCATAAGCTGCATCGCCCATATCCCAGCCAAATGTCACGTCACAGAACCCAATTCGTCCTTCGGCAATAGAAGCGAATTTCTCCGCAGAAATGTATTTCCTTCTCAAAACGCCATCAATATCGGCAATGGCTACTTTTACCTTGCCTGAAGGATGTTCCTTAACATAGGCTAATATTTCTTGTACTGTCATTGATCAACTGGTTTAAAGGATTTATACAACAAAAAGGTGAGTAACAGGATGGAAAAGTAAATCAGTCCAAGCTGGATATTCAAAATAAACATCGCAATAATAGATCCGGTTGCAATGACTAAAGATACAGCTGGAAAGAGCGGATAAAATGGCACGCGGAAAGGGCGATGCAGCTCTGGCTCTCTTTTTCTAAGAATGATAATGGAAACCATAGAAATGATATACAGTGTCAAGGCCCCAAAAACTGAAATGATAATGATTTCCGAAGTTTTACCGGATAAAAGAGCAAATATACCGATAACCATATTCCCAAATAATGCATTTGCTGGTGTTTGAAATTTAGGAGAGATTTTACCAAGAAATGAAGGGATGTTATTTGCACGTCCCATTTCATAAGTGGAACGTCCGGCAGCTAGAATTAAACCATGAAACGAAGCTATAAGGCCAAATAAGCCAACGGTAATCAGTAAATGATACATCAGATTATTATTTCCAGTTATTTTAGCCAGGGCTAACGGGAGAGGGGAATCTGATGTTTCGCCGCTTACTCCATTCTTGTAGACGATTGACTCCCAGCCAGCAATGCCTGTTGCTGAGATAAAGATCAGAACACACAATACAACCAAGGTGAATATTGCCCATCCGAAACCTTTACTGATATCTCTCTGCGGATTTTTGGTTTCTTCTGCTACATTAGCAAGTCCTTCTATGCCAAGAAAAAACCAGATAGCAAATGGAATGGCGGCAAATACCCCATTCCATCCATTAGGGAACGGATTGTTAGTCAGATTAACTAATTGAATTCTGGGAAGAGCAATTCCAGAAAACAGAAGTAGCTCACCTACTGCAAGTACGGTTACAATGACTTCAAATGAGGCTGCTGCCTTCACTCCATAGATATTAAGTCCAGTAAACACAAAGTAGATCACAATAGCGCTGGTCAGGATAGGGACATTTGGAAAAAATGCATTGAAATAAGCGCCAATAGCAAACGCGATTGCAGGAGGAGCAAGGATGAATTCAACAATCTGGGCAATACCAGCAATGAAGCCGATATTTTTACCCATTGCTTTATTTGCATAATCAAATACTCCGCCAGCTTTAGGAATAGCGCAGGCAAGCTCCGAATAACTAAAAGTAAAAGTAACATACATGAGTGCAATGACAACGGTTGCAATTGCCATACCTCCCGTACCTCCCTTTTCAAGACCAAGATTCCAGCCAAAATACATGCCTGAAATAACGTAACCTACTCCAAGTCCCCAAAGCATAAATGGAGTCAGTGTTTTCTTTAACCCCTTTGGCTCTGTCATTTATGCTGTATTTAGCGTCCAACTAAATATAATACAATTATTTAAAAATGAGCCATTGAAGAATCTTTTTTTAATTTAAATGGAGGTGATTCTTTGCGTAAACTTCTGCTGGTGTTAATCCGACTAATTGCTGATATAATTCGTAATCAGTAGCACCTTCTGTATTAATTACTAAAATGCGTGAATGTTCATTGACGCCCAATGCCTTCTTAAAAGTACGATCCTGACAAACATGAATTAATCCTGCCAGCCCGGATCCACCACTTTCTCCGGATACAATTCCTGGGTCGTTACCTAGTGGCCGGGCTAACAGATTCATAGTCTCTATAGCTTCTTTTTCGGAAATTGTCACAAAGGCAGCGGCTGTTTTCAATAAGATCCTCCAGGCACTCAAAGAGGGCTCATAACATTCCAGCATAGCCATTACGGTAGGCTCTCCAGCCTCGATTTTGATGGCTTGCCCTACACTCATACTTTCATACAAACAGGCGGCACGTTCAGGTTCCACCACAATAATTTTCGGCTGCCTATCTCCATAATGCACCTTTAAATAACCCGAAACTGAGGCTGCAAAACCGCCAACACCAGCCTGAATAAAAATATGGGAGGGCATTTCTGAAAGTTGCGCTAAAGCTTCCTGCATTAAAGCAGTGTATCCTTGCATGACCAAAGCAGGAATGCGTTCGTAGCCACTCCATGAGGTATCTGAAGTGACTATCCAGCCATTTATCGTACTCAATCTCAGTGCTTCCTGAACTGCATCATCATACATTCCTTTCACTTCGATTATTTCAGCCCCAAACTTTGAGATCTCATCCCTTCTCTTTTGACTTACACCCTCATGAACAAATATGACGGCACGCGCTCCGATTAACTGTGCGCCTGCGGCAACAGAACGACCGTGATTTCCATCCGTAGCACAGGCGAAGGTCATTTTCTCAGCTATACGCCGGAGGTCAGGATGCTTAAGATCCATATTGAAATTCTTTTTCCCTGTTTGTAGTTCTGCTTCATCAACAGCCAGACGGATAACAGCATAGGCACCACCTAATGCTTTGAAACTGTGCAATCCAAGGCGATAATCTTCATCCTTCATAAAAATGCCTGCAATACTCAAGCTTTGTGCCAATGCAGGCATATTGTGTAGGGGAGTGGCTTTATGATCCTTTCTGGCTTGTAAATATTGTTGAACTTCTGCGATTGAATTCTCACTAAATATATTAGCATATTCAGCTTCCAGTTCTTCTCCGTAATGTCGGTTTTGATTAATTAATAACATATAATGCAATATTATACCAATACTTACACAATAATTCCTCTATTTTACTTCATATATTGCAATTTTGTTCCATATTTGATCCAATATGAATAAGAAATCTGCACTTGAACTTGACGGCTTCGACATTGCTATACTAAACATACTACAACTTGACAATACAACACCACAAAGAGAAATAGGTGATACAATTAATCTTTCTGCAGCAGCGGTAAACAGACGGATAAAAAGAATGCAGGACACTGGCGTCATCCAGGCTAATGTAGCCGTGATCAACCCCGCGAAAGTTGGCCATCCAATCACGCTCATTATTGAGGTGGAAATTGAAAATGAGCAGATAAATTTCATTGAAGAGGCTAAAGAAAAATTCATCACTTGTGCCGAAGTACAACAATGTTTTTATGTGACGGGCGAAGCTGACTTCATACTCATCATCTCTGTAGCCAACATGGAAGAATATGGACATTTTACAAAACGAATGTTTTTCCGGAATAGCAATGTTAAGCGTTTTAAAACATTTGTAACCATGGATAGGGTCAAGGTTGGATTATCAATATCTTTAAACGGATAATTTTCCCTATACGATAAGTAAAAATCCGATTATACTACATTAATCAATGCTCTGATTGGAAAATCAGGAAAAATCTCTTCCTTTTCCTAGCATAAACGACTTTCATTTCCTGCTTTTTTATTTCCGGCAAATATAAAGTGTCAAAAATACACTCTCATGCCTCTCTAAAAACTGCCTTCCTGCATATAGAATGCCATATAATCGGCCTTAAAACCTTCAATTTATCGTATTAGCAATATTTTCATTCACCACGTGAATCAGTATGTTTCGTCAAATAAATTATGAATTTCAGTTATAATTATGAAAGTTTATACACTAATTATTTAAAACAATTCATAAAGTTTGTGGTACAAAGGAGTTTTCATGACATACATTTCGTGTAAAACTTTTTTCGTGCACTATGTTTTCTTTAAATGATTGTAGTTGTCATAAAATTAAAAATAGATGACTCAATAAAACAGCTGAATTAGAATTAATACAGTAAAGAACAGAAACCAAATATAAACCATGACAGATAAAATTAAATTCATTAAAGGTGAAGGAATTCGCCTTTACACTCCCGAAAACGAAGAGTACATTGATGCTGTTTCCGGGACCTTCAATCTCTCTTTAGGATACAGTCACCCCGAATTAGTTGAGGCTTTAAAAAAACAGGTGGAAGAACTGATCCATGTTTCTTCTTCGTTTACTGGTGAGTTAGCTCAGGAGGTATTGGACACAATTCTGGACGAGGCGCCGAAACATATTACTGATGGCTGGATGCGTGATATTATTGGCTCTACAGCCAACGAAGGAGCAGTAAAAATTGCCAATAAATTTAATGGCAAAAGCGAAGTCCTGAGCGTGTCACTTTCGCATCATGGACAAACTCTTTTTACAACCAATATCTCTGGAAATGCTTTTAGGAGAAAGTCTTTTTCAAATACAATCACAACAAACAATGCGGTTATACCTGCTCCATACTGTTATCGCTGCCCCTTTTCGGCCAAAGGCCCGGATTGTGGATTTCTTTGCGCAGAAGCCATACATGACTATGCGCAATATGGTAGTTCTGGTGGGGTATCATGTATGATTATCGAACCAATTTTAGGGAATGGGGGCAATATCATACCGCCTGAGGGCTATTTTAAAAAAATAAGAGAAATCTGTGATGAACTGGATATTGCGCTGATTGCAGATGAAGTTCAGACAGGAATAGGAAGGACTGGTCATATGTTTGCCAGTGAGCATTATGATATTAAACCCGATATCATTACGCTAGCAAAAGGTTTAGGCGGTATTGGTATTCCAGCGGCAGCTATTCTATATAAAAAAGAATTTGCAGTGCTTGAGAAATTTGAGCATTCGTATACTTCGGGAGGAAACCTGCTTTCGCTGACAGCTTCGCAAAAAACAATGGAAGTGGTTTCCAGAGATGGTTTCTTAGAAAATGTGCGTGTTTCAGGGAAAATACTTGGCGATTTCCTATATAAGCTAAAAGAAAATTATGGCCGGGTTATAGGAGACGTCCGTGGTATAGGTTATATGTGGGGTCTGGAGATCGTCGACAAGGATGGTGCGCCAGATGTAGCCCTTGCCAACAAAATTGTTGATGTTGCTTTGTCTGACCATCAAATGATTCTCAGAGGCTCACGTTATGGATTTGGCAATGTCGTTAAAGTTCGTCCGGCACTTACGGCAACACAAGATGATATCGAAGAGATTTATTTCCGCTTAAATAAAATATTTAGTCAACTATAAAATGAAAGCAATCGTATATAACGGAGCCTGGGACATCCAGCTAAAGGACAGAGAAGAGCCAACCATCACGGTAGCTGATGAAGTCATTGTCGAAATTAAAGCTACTGGTATTTGCGGAACGGATCTAAGTATTATTTCTGGTGAATATCAAGCTAGCCCGCGTGTGATCATCGGTCACGAATCAGCAGGGATAATCGTAGCTAAAGGTGATGGCGTAGAAAATTGCACGATAGGTCAGCGTGTAATTATTGATCCAACTTATTATTGTGGTTATTGTGAAAACTGCCGCAAAGGACAGCGTAATCACTGTCTGTTAAAGTCAAGTACAGAAGCGGGTGTATCCATTGACGGTACATTTACCAAGTACTTTAAGACCACGAAACAATTCATTTACCCGTTGCATGATCATATTCCTTTTGAACAAGGGGCGCTGTCAGAACCACTCAGCTGTGTATTGACAGCGGTGAAAAAATTAGCCGTAACTCCATTTATGCGCACTGCAATATTGGGTGGTGGCCCGATCGGACTTTTATTTTACATGGCATTAACTCAGCATGGGATTCAGGAAGGTGTAGTATATGAAGCGTCCCGGGATCGGATCAAACTCATTGAGGAAAACAATGTCTTATCAAAAAACTGGAAGGTTGAACCGGCCTTTATTCCACAGAAAAACCAATATGACCTGATTATTGATACGACAGGTACATTACTGGAAAAGTCAATGCAGTCCATTGCTGATGGTGGTAAAATCTCTATGATGGGTTTACGCAATAACCAGCAAACTATAAATCCAAGAGAGATTGCAGATCGTAGTATATCGATCATTGGTTCTATTGACTCGATGGATACCTTCAGACATGCAGTCGATCTGATTAATAAAGGTAATTTAGGTTTAGAAAAGATTATTACCAACGAATACAATCTGAACGATTTTCAATCAGCAATCAAACACCTGGGCTGTGATATCAATAAGAAAGAAAGAAGTAATAACATTTCGAGTCTTAAATCAGTAATCAAGATATAAAACCCAATATTAACCAATCTGACACAAATGAGATACATTATATTTGATATAGATGGAACATTGACCGATACAACCGAAGTAGATGATCACTGTTTTACAAAAGCATTAGAAAGCACTTTTAATTTTCGTGGCTTTGAAACCGATTACGGACATTATGAAAACACAACAGATTCAGGTATTATCCATCAGCTGTTTATGGAGCGCGACCAACGTAGCTATACAGTTGAAGAAAGAGAGCGTTTCATTCATAATTTCCATGGTTTACTAAAAGAGGCATACGCAGAAAACAATAATTGTATGAAAGAAATACCTAAAGCTGGTAAAATCTTAAATACTTTATTCAATCAGGAAGGCATTAGTGTTGGCCTGGCAACAGGTGGGTGGCGGGAATCAGCATTATTTAAATTGAGTTGCGCCGGTATATCCACCGCTGCCTGTGCAGCTGCATCATTTGCACAAGATGCAAGAGCAAGACGTAATATTATTGGCAATACTATTTTGAAAATGAACAGGTTGCATGAGATTGACATGCCTTTGTCCGAAATTATTTACGTTGGGGATGGTAAATGGGATTATCAGGCAACACAAGAGCTGGGCATACAATTTATTGGAATTGAAAATAAAAAACTAGAACATCTTGCTGATATTGTGAAGATTGCTGATTATGACGAATTGCATCTTCACCTGGCATAAAAACTTTCTTATAACCAGGGTGTTGGATTAATCCCAATACCCTAAAATACAAATAATTTTATGCCCTTATCTATTGATAAAAAACGTTCACACCGTATTGCAACCAGTATGTTTTTTTTTATTGCAGGTCTGACTTATTCCAGTTGGGCATGCCGCATACATGATATTAAATCTTTCTATACTTTAAACGATGGAGAGCTTGGAAGTATATTATTTGCCTTACCGGTAGGCCTGATGATTAGTTTACCTGTTTCCGGATGGATGGTGACCAGATTTACCAGTCGTAAAGTGCTCATAGCTGCAGGTCTGCTATTCCCCTTAATGTTATGTGTCATTGGATTCACGACACAAATATGGCAGCTTGCGGTTGTTTTATTTCTATTCGGGTTTTTGAATAATGTTTTTGAAATTGCAATGAATACGCAGGCAGTAGGTATAGAAGAACTTTATAAAAGATCCATCATGGCCTCTTTTCATGGACTATGGAGCCTTGCTGGTTTTACAGGTGTCGCAATCGGCACATTGGCTATCGCTGTAAAATGGCCTTTCTGGATACATTTTTCTCTCGTTGGAATGCTTTGCTGGATATTAGTTTTTTATTCATGGCGATATCTGTTACCAGAAGATGGGGACTCAGAATCACAACCTTTATTTGCCAAACCTGACAGCAACTTGCTAAAGCTGGGTTTCATAGCATTTGCTAGTTTGATTACAGAGGGAACCATGTTTGACTGGAGCGGAGTTTATTTTAAAACGGTAGTTACTGTGCCTGAATCCTTAACTACAATGGGCTCTATAGCATTTATGGCGACCATGGCAGGGGGGCGTTTTGCCGCTGACCGATTTGTCATCAGGTTTGGAATTAGCAGGATATTACAATGCAGTGGCATCATTAGTACAACGGGACTTTTACTGGCAGTTATATTTCCAAATATCTATACTGCTACTACTGGCTTTTTAATGGTAGGGCTTGGTGTATCGTCTGTCGTTCCGCTCGTACTTGCCTTAGCTGGAAAATCGAAAACACTACCTCCGGGAATAGCGATTGCTGCTGTATCTACAGTTGGCTTTCTGGGATTTCTGATTGGCCCACCTATGATTGGCTTTATTGCACAAGCAACAAACCTTAGATGGTCGTTTTTATTAATCGCAGTACTTGGTTTTGGAACAACTTTACTAGCTTCTCAAATCAAGAAGATGGTATAGGTACATACTATCCATGGTAAACCCTTGAAGCGCTAATCTTTCCTTTAGCAATTTCAAGCACCTCGGCAATCAGCATGCCTGGCTCACTATCAACTGTTCTGATATATTCCATAAAAACACGTTGGTCATTTGAGGTAAAAGATGTGGGTTGATATCTCAGTGTAGGCAAACGCTCAAATGAATCTTTCCACCAGCTACGCAGCGCCGCTTTGCCTTGTACAAGTCCATTAGTTTCCGGTCGTCTGATTTTTAGTTTTGGACTAAAATGTATAGCATCATCATCGTACAATGCTAACAGTGCTTCAAGGTCATGTGCGTTAAAAGCATCAAACCATTGCTGTGCGATATGTTCGAAAGTAATACTTTTCATATAAATCCAGTTTAGACTGGCAAATTAAGATAATTTAATTGTATCAACACTATCCAGCTACTCGAAAAACCACTCCTGAACATCAAAATAGGCATCCTGACTCTAGTTATAATCCCTGATAATTTATCTGGATGTAGCGATGAATGTACTCGCTCTATTTAGAAACTGCAATTTGAAAATCACCAAGCGTGATGTCATATTTTCAAAAATATGATACAAGTTTACAGTCTAATCGAATCGGAAGGCGTTGAGCTTGCCATCATATTCATAAATTTTAGAATACCAAATTCAACGTTGGGGTTACAGATTCTACAATAATAAGTTCTTGTTGAAAATAGAAACCCGAAAATAGCGATCTTTGCCCCATGAATTCAATCCCTCATGAACTTAACGGTCTATTACATTATTCCCAATCACTCGCTAAATTACTTTTAAATGAGCAAGGTGAGTTTCATCCTTTCGGCGCATATCTAAATAAGAACAAGGTGATTACCCAACGTATGTTCAATGATGGAGATGATTATCCGTTAAGTATTGGCCTGATCAATATTATTAAAAATGATTTTGATCAGCAGCAAATCTTAGACCTTATAGGAGCATCGGCTATTACCTACGAAGCTAAAATTACCAATTTGAATTATCCGGTATCTGTAGCTGTAATAGTGATCAGGCTCAATGCATCATTCCTCAATTCGGCTATCTTATGTTATTTGCCATATAAAGTTATTGACAATGAAATTGAATATATGGAAAGCTGGGTAGAAGAGGACTAATTCAGGAGCTACAATCCGGATAATGAGACCTCGTGAAATGTAATATTTCTTCTCTTTTCAAAACCCAGAAACTCATAAAGACTGATAGCTCTGAAATTTGTATTCAGCACATGTAAAAATGGGAGTTCTCCCGATTTTTTGATCTGATTACATAAATGGGCTATCAGATATTGTGCAAATCCCTTACCGGTAAATTCAGGATGTGTGCAAACGGCACTGATTTCGGTATATCCATTCATTTTTAATCTTTCACCCGCGGTGGCAATTAACATTCCGTCTATTTTAATCCCGTAATAATTCCCTAACAGTGGAGTCCCGTTTTTAAAATATCCCGGCTGAATACTATTAACAAATTCAACCATTTCATCAGCATCACTAGTAGGTAATTGAATAATCTCATGATATTCTTTAGCTGTAAAAGCAATAGGTGAACGGCAAATCATTTGTACATAATCCGACGCAGAAGATACCGACCATGATGATGAAAGTTTGGGAAGATCTCCGATAATAATAGCTTTTTCATCTTTTTCTATCAGATTTTCAATACTGATCAATGTCTGTTCGGCGCCATGATCAAAACTGATAAAAGGTAAGACATGGCTGGGATAACGTTGCACCTTTTCATATACAATCGCAAAATCCTCATGGACGCTTTTTAAAGCATACCATACCGGATTGTCAAACATATATAAATGATCGTTACTCATAATAAATTAAACATCCGTTTTGCAGGATTGTTTGGTACATCGACATAAATAATTGGTAATTAATGCGCTATAAACTTTCATTTAATTATGTTAAATTTAAGTAAGTGCTAACCAAATAATAAATTAACGTATGATGAAAAGATTTACAAAACCAGTTTTACTGCTTTTAATATTCTGTATTACAGGATTATATGCGCAATCACAAAGCATAGTTATTAGCGGATTAGTAACAGACAAGCTAAGCAAAGAGCCCATTCCGGGAGCAGGAATTACCGTTAAAGGAAAAACAATCGGCACCTCCGCAGATCAGATTGGAAAGTACGCTTTCAGTACCACACAGAAGGCTCCATTTACATTAGTTATTTCTTACCTTGGTTACACCTCGGTTGAAAGATTGATCACCGGTAATACGCCAAATTTAAATATCGAATTAGAACAGGCCGGTATCCTTGGCCAGGAAGTGGTGATTTCTGCTTCCAGAACCCCAGAAAGAATATTGGAGTCTCCAGTTTCTATAGAAAGGATGGGTCAGAGTACAATCAAAGAACTTGCTGCTCCATCTTTTTACGACGCACTGAATAATATGAAAGGGGTTGAGGTGAGTACACAGAGTTTAACTTTCAAGTCCGTCAATACAAGAGGATTTAACTCGAATGGTAATACCAGGTTTAATCAATTTGTAGATGGGATGGACAATCAGGCTCCAGGATTAAACTTTGCAGTCGGTAATATTGTAGGAATCAATGACCTGGATTTAGATAATGTGGAACTCTTACCCGGTGCTTCATCTGCACTCTATGGCGCTGGTGGCATTAATGGCACCATGTTAATGACCTCCAAAAGCCCTTTTGATTACCAGGGGCCAAGTTTCCAATTTAAAAGCGGAATTAACCACGTTAACGACAATAATACTGGTGTACAGCCCTATAATCAACTCGATATCCGCCTTGCGAAAGCCTGGAATAATAAGTTTGCAATAAAAGGAACATTCTCTTTTCTTCAGGCCGAGGATTGGCAGGCGGATAACTTCTCCAATTTTGATCGTGCAGCAAGAACCGGAAAACCTGGTGACAGAAACTCAGATCCAAATTACGATGGTATTAATAGTTATGGTGACGAAGTAAGTCAGAACATGCGAAATGTAGCACAATCAGTACTGAATGCCGGAACCTCTGGTTTTGTACAAGGGGCTCTTGGTTTACCGGCTCCGCCAACTGCAGCACAGATTGATGCCTTTAAATCTAACCCTGCAAGGTTAAACGCATTAAATGGTTTTTTAAGCACGAATACAACCATGAGGCCTTTTTATGCGGGCTTAAATACACCAGGTTTACTTCCTAATCAAAATGTATCCCGAACCGGTTATGATGAAAATTCGCTGGTAGATTATAAAACGAAATCACTTAAACTATCTGGTTCTGCAAATTACCGCTTATCAAAGACTATAGAGGCTATTGCACAAGTTTACTGGGGTAGTGGTACTTCTGTCTATACAGGATCCGATCGTTACTCCCTACGAAATTTCAGCATTGGACAGTATAAACTGGAGTTAAAAGGAAAAGACTTTTTTATCAGAGGTTATACCACTCAGGAAAGATCAGGTGATTCTTATATCGCTTCCATTTTAGGCAGTTATATTAATGAAACTTCCAAAAAATCTACAGATTGGTTCCCCCAATATGTAGGAAATTATATTGGTGCCAAAGCGCAAGGTGCTACAGATGCAGTAGCCTATGCCGCGGCCAGAGCTGCTGCAGATCAAGGCAGGTTTGTTCAGGGCTCTCCACAATTCGAAGCAGCCAAAAGACAGATACTTAATACTACGATCTCAGGAAGTGATTTTAGTAAACGTATTTATGGGGCCAAATTTGATGACAAGACTAATCTGTATCATTATGAAGGGATGTATAATTTCAGTAATCTATTTAATAATGTTGTCGAATTTCAACTAGGTGCGTCTTATCGTTTATATCAATTAAGATCCAACGGAACAATTTTTAATGATTTACTCAATGAAATTGATATCAAAGAATATGGCAGTTTCGCTCAGTTGGGAAAGAAGTTTTTTGATGATAAATTTAAACTAACAGTTTCAGGACGTTATGATAAAAGTACGAACTTTGACGGCCGCTTTACCCCAAGAATAACTGGAGTATATACGGTAGCTAAAAATAACAATATCAGGGTGTCTTACCAGACTGGTTACCGAAATCCGACTACCCAGAATCAATATATTGACCTATCTGTAGGCGGAGGTTCACAAAGATTAATCGGTGGAATACCAGAAATACTGAATAAATATAGTCTATTTACAAATCCAGCATATACCGATGCCAGCTATCGGGCTTTCACAAATTCAGCAGCAGAAGGGACCCCTGACCGAAGTTTATTAAAACGATATGATTTTGACCCTAAAGGAGTACGCCCGGAAAGTGTTCAGGCCTATGAAATAGGTTATAGAGGTTTATTAGGACCTAAGTTTTTAGTTGATGCATATGCTTATTATAATATTTATAAGGATTTTATCACAGCGGTGGATGTTTATCAGGAAAACACAGACGGCTCAGGTTTTACAAAATTTGGTGTACCAGTTAATGCTCAGGGAAAAGTTACTTCTTATGGAGGAGCTTTAGGGATAGACTATCTATTAGCTAATTATAATTTAAGTGGTAACATCTCTTACAACAATATCGGAGAAATCCCACAAAATTATATCAATGACTTTAACACACCTAAGGTCCGCTATAACCTGGGTATTGGAAAAAAAGAACTGATTAAGAATGTGGGATTCAATGTAAACTATCGTTGGCAGGGCAAATTTTACTGGAATTCTACCTTTGCTTCTGGTGATGTACCTGCGTTTGGCACGTTGGATGCCCAGGTAAACCTGAAAATTCCTTCAGTAAATTCTATGATTAAAATTGGAGGTTCTAATGTATTGAACAAGTACAATTTCACTTCTTATGGAAATCCAGCAGCTGGTGCGATTTACTATGTAGCTTATGCTTTTAATCCTTAGTTGAACTTCTTACAACAGACTCAATCCGTAATACTTATAATAAGTTATGCAGGAATGAGTCTGTTGTAAGAATATTTTCTTAAATTTAGATTGGTTGTAAGGGTGTCTGCTACTTATGCGTAGTATACATAGTCAATTCAATATAACTCACTCATAAACAGTATTTTGAAACCATAGAAATTCTTTATTTATTTCAAAATTGGGCTGTAAAACCTCCAAATCCTCATCTTATTCCTTGTATTATAAATGTTATATAATTAACATTATGAACTAAATGTTAACTGTTTTTAACCATCGGTAGGAGGGTAACCGATTCAACACCATGAAGATACAAAAAAAGCCTTGATAAATCAAAGCTTTTTCAAATTATTTTTAATAAATTTTTATAAAATAAGAAAGTACTTACCTTATTTCACTTATGTTCTTTAAAGGAGTCAGAAATTCGCTAGTAATTACAGGTAAAGTACCTTTAGCAATCTTAAATTCTTTATCCGAGCTAACAGAACCACCTTTTTTAATATAAAACAAAGCTTTATTAGCTGTATACAACTTACTCTCTAAACCAGTAATATAAA
Source organism: Pedobacter sp. PAMC26386 (assembly GCA_014302835.1). GTDB lineage: Bacteria > Bacteroidota > Bacteroidia > Sphingobacteriales > Sphingobacteriaceae > Pedobacter. The sequence continues at coordinate 1,626,156 of CP060294.1, read as the reverse complement.
TGTCAGTATCACCATTCCTGACAGTAGCCGAAGCAAAAAAGGGATTTACTTTATTACTTGACGCCTCATAAAACAAATCTGAATCACTTTTATTCGTTGCTTTAACAGTGATTAAATAAGTATCCTTTTTAGCATCTTCTTTAAGTTTAATAATTTTATAAGAAAGTGACACTCCTTCTTTTTCATCTAATGGCGTGTCCTGAGCTTTAACAACAATAGTTGCAAAAAGCAAAAAGAGCAATAATATGTTTTTCATTTTAATGTTAGGTTAAATTTACTACCAAATATATATCTATATTCCAAATAATCAATAGGAGGAGCTGGTATCGTATGATTATTATTATACATGTTTATTCCCATTTTATTCAGCTCGCCTTTCATCCTGAAAAAGCTACTTTTAGGTAAATAGCGTTTAAGGTTTTCAACATCCATATATTGCGAAAGCATAGCCAATACCAACAATCTATTTACATCCTTAGTGGATTTCTGTAGTCTTTTCGGTAACATATTATTCTTTAGTTCTGTAATATCATTAACACTATTAATCTTTGCCATAACATCATACGGTGTCATTGGAATATTGAGTTGATAATCTTTAACTTTTTTCCAAAATCGTTCGTACATGATATTAAATATTTGAAAATTAAATGTCCCCTTCAAATTATCAATATAAACATTTAAATCCTTACTAGGTGTATCCCATTCAGTCTCCATAAAAAAGTTTAAACTAGTATTTTGAAACTTATCAATCACTTTTCTAGCTACAGTATTATCATATTGTGTCATCCTCTTAAATACACTAGTATAAATACTTTTACTGTCAGCTTCTTTAAAAATATGGTGCTTAATAATATAATCCATGTAAGCCGTTCTAAAGGTCATTTCATACCTTAAAATGCGATCTGCCTCATGTTGTAATTTATTAATAGAGGCTTTTTTGTATTGACTTTTTTGCAGTAAATGCCGTTGATCATCCGATATAGTCAAAACATGTAGATTGTCTGCATTACGTTTTAACATCTCTTTTCTGTCATTCTGTTCAAACTCAGTCCCTTTGTGATATATTTTAAATGAGTAACGTCTTGTATGGTAAAATAATGACGTTTCGTAAGTTCGAAAGTTATTTTTAGATGACCTGGCATATTTTACACAAAGCTCTTTTTGACAATTTAAATACGTCAATGCTTGCTGTTTGTCCACAAAAAACTGATTATAGCAAAGGTCTAAACGGCAAATCTGTAGATCTCTCATATCCGGGGTTGAATTAAGATAACCAAAGAATTTCTTAAAGAAAACACTTATAAGATTATACATAGCAGTCGGGGACTGGTCATAGTATGGAATATACTGCAAAACATTCGTACCCCATTCAAATTTAGGTATCGAAACATTAAAATCAATAAAGTCTCTTACTTCGTTAAGTGTATAAGATACAGTATAATGAGAAGAGGGGATATTGAAGCTAGAACGACGAACAAAAGGGAGAATGTTATCCCTATCGTGAAACAAGTGTATGCGAACTTTATCGCCTTCCAAAATTTCAAGAGTAGACCGAGATACCTCGGCAGAGGTTGAACCTTTTTTGTCTGTTGTGGCAAGCTGATTTTTAATGGTTGCATTTTTATGGAGGTTATGAATACGAAAGTGAATTGTATCTAACATAAGAGAAAGTTAAAATTTGATTTTTTTTCTAAAGAAATAGACTAAAGCTAAAAGAGGGAGCAAAAGAAAAGAGCCACTGTTAAAAGTACCATTGGCTAAGACTTTTTTTTTCCATTATATGAAATATATTCACCAGTGGTGAATAAGTGGTATTCTATACCGCGTCTTTCGGCCAGTATACTATTAATAGATTTAATCTTAGTTTTCTGATTAGTGGATTTGTTCCAAGCATCAAAAAAAGGCTTTAAGGCCAAACCTGTTTTACCACTATTGATCGCCTTTACAAGCGATGAATTAATAAATCCAGCTGAACCTATATTGAACGCCATACTAATAAGAGCGTCAAATTGGTAACCAATCAAAGGTACTTTTATGCTACCTTCAACGGCATTGATATACTCTTTTGCCCTTATCCAAAATAAACTATTAACCAATGAATCCGGCATAGGATTATTTTTGGAATACTTATCATATTCAGTTGTATAAACCCTACAACCTATTCCAACAGTACGATATCCAGCATTATCTAAATAAACATATGGTATACTTCCTTCCATGGCTACCATGAAAGAGAAAAGTTTGTTAGAATACTTCATCAGCTTAATTTTACATTTTCGGGATTAATGACTAAACCTTTAAGCATTAACATTGCATCTGCATAACGGCATTTTTGAAGGAACTTAACGCTTTTACTACGCTCCATAAACATATTTGCTACATACTCAAGTGGTCTACCGCTATTTAGCTTGTCAGTTATCTGCTTCACCCATTTAGGTGAGTAATTAAAAGCAAAGGAAACAAGTGCGTCAAAGGTATCCTGTGAAACACGAACTTTTAAATAACTTGTAACTTCTTTAGCTTTTTGTTGCATATCCTTTGCGTGTAGGTCATCAGCTTGACGCTGAGTAAGTTTAAAACCCTTAGCTAACATATATTTATCAGCAGATGTAATTAAGTGACCCCAACCTATGGTTGGATTTCCTTTGAAAACTCCATTAACAGGAGCTTTACCAGTCGAGTCGTCGTAAGCAAAAAGTACACATGCCTCTCTGAATCGGATTAATTTTTCAGCTTTATAGGAATAATTCATAATTAGGGTTGAGGAAGATAATTAAAAGAAAAAGTCTTAGTCACTCCAAAATAATCAGGTAAAGGGTACTGACTACCAACATTAACCGAATGGAGTACACCATCAACAGTAATTAACAGTTCGTATATTCCTTTATTAACTATTGAAAACGTATGGGGATAAGTAAAACCTAAACCAGTATTAGTATTACCCAAAAGTTTATAATCTGTATTGATACCATCAACGACAAGCTGAATTGGTATATCAAGAGATTCTTTATTAATAAAAGTAAAATTTTGAGTTAAAGGCAGTTTCTGAATTACCAAGTTATAATTTGCATCCTGTAAAAAGAAAGAATCAAGTACGACTTCTGATAATGGTGCAATATCCTTGACCATATTAGGAGTTGCAATTCTTAAATAATTTTGAACTTCTCCCAAATTTTTAAAAAAAACACTTGGAGAGGCATAAGCCATTAAGGCAGGTAAACCATCACCGGGCGATACACCAGTTGTAAATTGATTACTTTGTTTATCACCGGCAGTAAAAGCAATAGAACCATTGCCAACAGGATAACTAAAAAAGATGTCGTGTAAAACAGGAGGTATAATAGTTGTTGGCTCAGGGACTTTAAAACCAATTAATTGAACCTGTAAAGAATGCCAAGGGTCGTCACTTGCTATCGCATTTAGTGACATAGAAGTAGCATAACCGAAATGTTCAGCATGGTCAGCATTCCATTGTGCCTGATCATTTCCATGAATTGTTGTTCCAGTTTGGGCGACAACGTCCTGATCGTCCCATAAACGACCTACAGAACGCCTTACATCCCCATTACCAATAGCAACGCGCAAACTCATATAATTAATTGTCCATTTACCAAAATAACGACCATCAAATTGAATACGATCATTCGGCCCAGAATTGAAATCTAATAACCATGTTTTTGTAATTGGAGCTAACGGTGCAACAGGCTCAAATAAACGTGCAGTAAGATATAAGTCAGATTTAGGACGCTTCAACTCTTCTAATATTCCTTTAAGAACATCCAACTGAGCAGTGGCAACAGTCCCCGCTCCATTTAATTTTTGAAATGCTAACGACATGATGATTTATTTAATATGAATAACGCAGGAACAATAGTAGGAGTAGATACCAAGCGGAATCTAATTTTTCCTAAATCAGCAAACATTGTTGAGTAATCGATTTTAAAAGTCATACGATTAAGATTTATATCGTGAACGACTTGAAAAATTCTTTTTATAATAACCGTTACCACCACGTCTAAAAGGGGTGATCGGGTTATTAAGATAATCCGGTGAATTTACCTTTGAAGCGTAATAATTAGCCTTTTGTAAATCACCAAATTTTCTATGTAAAGCACTTAACTGCCTATAATATGCAACTAAATTACTTGACTTACGTCCCGGCCTTGCCTTTCTGTAAGTATTTGAACGATAGTAAGCCATTATATTAAATCAATTTTAAAACCAATGAAAGTAAAGTAAAAGTCATACTTAGTAGACTGCTGAGTGATTACTAAGTCATCAAACAATTCAATTGAATTTGATGCCTCATTAATTAAATTTTCCTTTTCTACAAAGCGTGTAATAAATTTATAAAACGGAGTATGATTGAAGTATGAACGGTATTTTATAACAATCCTTTCGTCTTGAAGGTTATTATTATTTGGATTAACAGATAGCTGTAATTGACCAAAAAACAAAGATTTTGTTAAACCATATTGGTAACTCAAACCCTCATTGTTGTTATTACTACCAATCGTAAAGCTATAAGGGGTAATACTTCGTATTTTTTTTTGTGCGTAATTTCTTTCAAGAAAATCTTCTATGAAATCTAACGAGTTTATTATTTGTCCTTTAGGTAAGATCATGTTTATTACATTTAAAGAGTTAAATTAATCCGGCCATTTTAAATTTATTTGATACGCGTAACCAACCTTTTTCATTTAGTTCGCTCCTTAAGGCAATTACTAAATTGACCTTATAAAAACCAGTCTTAATAAATGAACCACCAGTATACCGTTCGCCATAAGAGAGATACAAAGCCTTAACTTGACTAGATGTAGTGTACTTGTCCATTATTTTAAAAATGGATATTTCGTCAGTTCCAAAGCCAAAACTGCCATAAATAGCTACCTGAATAGCATCAGCGTCATTTATAACAGTAGTTGTAAGATTCTTTTTAACATTTGCATCAGCTTCAAATGTTTTAAATACACCAGCAGTATTTACAGCATGTGTGTCGGGGGTGTTTGTGCCTAACATTTTTTTTAGAGCGAATATCCCAGCTAAGCCAACACCCGCAATTGCGAGTAATCCCGCATTATTTTTTAAAAAACCAATCATAATAGTTTAAATTAAAAATGCCCACTTATTATAGTGGGCATTTGATTTATTAATCTCCTTCGTAATGTTCCTCAGTTGGAGGTGGAGGATTTAAGTAATTTTGAATTTTGGGTTGAACCCAAACAAATAGCATTGAAATAATATACCTAACCCACCATTTTTCCAGAATAGCCACTGCTTTATGCTCCAATTTACGGGGCGGAACCATTTGCACTTTTTTCATAAGCTGATCTTTTTCAGCTTCGGTTATCTGGTCATTATTAATTGCGTTTTCTATGATTTTGTTCGCGTCTTCAATTTTCTGAATGGTTTCTTCTTCATCTAAAACCTTCATATAATTTTGAGAGGATTGAGATTGTAAATCGATTCCGGACTTTTCTGACATTGGAGCGAAACGTTCCGCTAGTTGGTGTAAAGCTTCGTAAGCACGCATATTTTTAAGTTTATAATTTTAAAAAGTGAGTGCCTTAATAGTTAATTAAGGCACTAAAAGAATTATTTGTTTTTATTTAGCATCATTAATGCTCCCAATCCTAGCATTCCATATAACAACATAGAGTTGTCAGGAGCAGTATTACCATATTGAACACGTCCATTTTTCCAATCAACATCTACGCTAACAGGAATAGGATTAATACGAGGTGCGGTAATACCAACATTTGCAAGTTGATTTGGGTTGTCTGCTTGACCAGTTTGAAATACAGCAGAAGGAGAAGGATAACCGGCTGTTCCCATTATATTCGCCGGTGTAGGAGGAGTAGTTGCAATCTGTTCACTAACAGAAGGAACTGTTAAGCTCTCCTTTTGCAATTGGGCGTTTGTCTTTGTTTGACCAAGCTCAATTTTATTCGCACCATTTCCTACAACTTCCCCCACTATGGGAATTTGCTTTACAGCGCCTCTAAGAAGATTACCTAAGAAAGTACCCCCAGGTTTTTTTTTGAAAATTTTTGATAAAAAAGACATTTTTTTTCATTGTGAGTAAATTAAAGAGAAACGGGTAACTTTGCCAAATTTTCTTCGGTGTGCTTAGATTCTAAGTACTGACCACGCTGGATAATTTCTAGTGAGGTAACAAAAGAAGTATAGCAAAGGAAGTTTTTAGATGAATTAACCTTTGACCCATCAAAAGTAAGGTCAACCGCTGTTTTATCAATTTCCTCGTCATTTAATAAAACAAATGATTGAGGGTAAGCGGGTGTATAGCTGTCAGTTACTACACCAGAGGTACGGTCATAGCCCTTGTTGTAGGCTTGTTTACCATACATTACCATATTACGCGTAATTAAGTCAGGTAAACTAAAAGACTGGTCATAACGATCTGAACTAATGGCGACATTAGAAACAATCTGTTGTGTTTCATCAGTATCTTCAAAGTTCATTAATGCGATCTTTGTAACATTATCGCCAAGATTGAAGTTATCAGAAGTAGTACCCGCCTGAATAGTTTCAGAAAATAATGTATAAATACCAATCTCTTTACCTATAGAGAAACTCGGCTTAATGTCTACGTAACAACTAGAAGTATCTAAAGTCGTTGCTTGAAAAGTGTTACGGCCAATAGTACATTCAATGTCTATTTCATCAGTACCTTTTAAGTTTAGGTGACCACCGATTGACAAAAATAATGTCCTTACATTTTTATGTTTAGTACCACCGGTAGGCCTAACATAATCAGTACCTAATAACCAGTTTTTACCACCAGAAAGTAAGCTATTATACTGGCCGATAATACCAAGATTGTTATTAAACAAGTTATATATTTTGCCATCACGCTTTAAAGTAGCTTTTAAGCTTACCTGTGAGGCATCAAAATCAATTCCGGTTCCATACCCTGTTCTTTTAATTAGTGCATTAACAGCATTCGCTACTAAAAGTACATTTACATAGAAACCATTAATTGTGTTATTAGTTACCTGCTGTGAGCGGGTTTCGTCGATTCTTATAATCATCAGTTGAGAAAATTAGTTTTTGAAGAAGAAATAATGTATTAAAGAAAAAGTGTTAAAGAGAAAATTAGAAGGGGAGGAGTATTTACTTATTTTTTAAGTTTTGCCTCTATTTTGTTATAAATGTCCTGTAGACCCTGTGGTAACTTATCTTTGAAAAAGTACCCTGCAACCGCTGCAATAGCAACGTAGATTAATGTTTTGTTGTTACGTCCGAACATAATATTATTTTTTAATGAATTTATCATAAACAAGGAAACCACCTATAGCCATTATAATAGTTGTTAGCGTTCCCGCTTTTTTACGGTGTCTACTAGCTGTGCGCCTTGCGCTAGTCAACTGTTTTTTTACTTTGAAGCCACCGGCCGAAAATGAACGGCGTGCCCTTCTTATGCTTCGTCTGAATGCCATAATTTTATTTAATAAAGTTTGATGAAGTGAAGTGATGTGAAGTTTTTTGAAGAATAGTCCCATTGGTGGGACACTTTGGTGTATGTTATAGACTTACACCATTTGATACAAGGTAAATATTAGTTATCCTGAAGAATTGTAAAAGGCTTACTGAAGCTGATGTTTAATTTAGTGAAGTCTTTGAAGTCTTCGACAGTCAATCCATTCATGTAGTTGACGAACTCTGTTAAGGTTAGCCATAAATCTACCGTAGTTTCTTCGGCATTTACACCGTATACGTGAACGTCTCCGGTGACTTTATTTAAGTTCTGTTTCGTGGACATAACCAATTCTATTTACAAGTGTATACCAAAACCCTGTTTCCATTGAAATAATTGTTTCGACCTCGTAGGTCAATCCGCAATATTTTACTGTGTCACCCTTGGTGAACTTAGCAGTTAATGTTTTTTTAGCCATTACATTCTTTTACATAATCTTTAGCCATATTACGGAGTAGTTCATCTAGTGTAACACCCGCATATTGAGCTATAATGTTTAAATCAAAGTATAATTTTTCGGTCATATACAAACGCACAATGCGAGGGTCTGTAATAATTGTGCGTTTTAAACGCAACTGACCAACCGTAGTCAATTTTTCCGTGTTAATCCTTGTTGCTACCATAAGAGCGTTTAATTCTGTTTATACGTCTCTTTTTTTGCCAATGCTCCGCTAACTTTAGGACAACCTGAACAATCAGAGAAGAAGCAAAAGCCACTATAAGCTCTTGATTTTTGTCCGACATTGGTAGAACTGTGAGTATAGTGGAGGTACTGGCCGTTGAAGTGGCGAGTTTTCCCAGTAAGGTCATAGTGTGAAGAAATTCTGTTAATTGAAGAAAGGTGAGAGCCTTAATATAAATTAAGGAGCTACCAGAAGGGCAGAAGCGTTATAAAACAGTCTTCCTAGTGAAAGAGCCGGCCAATAGCCGACTCTTAGTGTTATAATAGTTGCAAAAACGGAAGTCGGGGAAAGTTTTTAATAGAAATTCCCTAAAGTGCCTGAGATTTTTGACGTTTCGGTACTTGACAAACCGGTCATTTCCAACTTTAGCAATACAACTAAACTGCGTCATAAATTCGAGTTTTTCGAAAGTTTGGCCTTTCGTCATGTTTTTTGTCAAAATCTGCATAGTGTTTTAGTATTGCACAAGCACATTTAATATTTCTATACCGCTGTGCGGTAGCTGACTTTTTACGTTGGCTAATGCTAACAATTTGTGAAGGACGATAAATCGTAGCTTCAAAAGCATCAAGATATTCCAAAAATTTACGACGTTGAGCTTTATTTAAGCGTTTAAGATTTTCCATGAGTCAAGAATAAGTTCGAAAAAATAAGATAGTAATATTTAAAAAAAATACTACAATGGTAATACAACTATAAATGCGATTACAGCTTTTAAAGTGTATTATTAAAACATTCACCACATTTATGCGGTTTAATAAATTTATAAGTATCAGATATTCAAAGAATTACAACCTTTTTTATCTTGTTATATAATTAACATTATGTTAAGTTGAAACTTTACATTTAATGACTGAGGCGATAATTCATATCTAATGTTTTTTGAGTGTCCTATCGCCAAGAAAATTGGCTGCACAACTATTAGCCATTGTTGCTGTGGCTTTCAACGACGATCATCATAAGTTTCCAAGAACTTGAGTGTAGATCTATTGGTAATGATATTTTAAAACTCTTCCAGCTGAGCCTTCAATTCCTGGGCTCTGTCAAACCTGTTTTTGCGTGTATAAATGTCGATTAACAAATTGATTGTTGGTTTATCCTTCCGATTCACTTTATGCGCTTGTGATAAAATCACCTCTGCGCGGTTTAAATAGGAAGTAAATGTGGGAATATCTTTCTTTGCTGCAGAAATTGCATCATTGCTCAGATTAATATAAACCAACCCTAATTGATATAATGCATCAAAGTAATTGTGGTCTATATCAAGCGCTTTATTATAGGCTAATTCTGCAGTCCCCATATTAGTGTTTTTCTGGTGCAGATAACCATAAAGAAAATATAACAATTTACTTCTTGTCTCTACTTTTAAAGTATTTTCAATAACCTGTCTTGCTTCACTATATTTTTCATTATCCAACAAAAGATTGATATAATCATTGTTTAGCAAATCATTATAGGGGCTCATAATCAAACCTTCCTGAATAGTCTTTATCGCCAATTCATTATCCAATTTTCCTTTATAGATTTCCGCCATACGCTGAAAGACGACCGGATTTATGATCCCATTTTCTTTAGCGCGTTTAAAATAAATTAACGCCTCATCTTCATTTTTAACGCCTTCCGCGCTCAAGGCCGCATTTACAGCAAGAATGGTATCCTTCGGAAAAAAATCACTGACTTCTTTTAAGTATTTAAATGCAGTTGAAAAGTCTTTCGCCTGGTAAGCAGATTTCCCCTTTTGTTGTTTTTTGATATTTACATTATAGACCGACGCAGCGATTAAACCAGTATTATCTTCAAATTTGTCAAATCTTTTAGCAGAATCAATAGCATTTATAGCCAGATCATAATATTTATCAGAATTTTCCTGGCTAGGATCAACAATCGCGATGTAAGAACTCAAGTAAGACTTGATTGCCCAGGTCTCTGGCCATTTTCTTGTTTCCCTATCTTTTTCAGCAGTTTCAGCAGCCTTTATCCCCTCTCCTAGTATCGATAGCTGAGTTTTCTGATCCTGTTTATTTGAAATTGCCGCCTGAAGTTTTCCTACACTATTCCTGGCAATATACAATTGTGTCTTTTGGGAAAACGCAGAAGTGGAACTGATCATCAAAATAGTAACTGCAAATATATATCGTTTCTTAACCATATGCTTCATTGGGCTTAACTGCAAATTTATACAAAAAAAAAGAGGGATAAAATTTATCCCCCTTTTAATATCAATTGATTAAGAATTATTTTTTTGGTGCTGCATTTTGCGCATCCAATAATTTCTTAGTAGCCTCATAATTTACTTTGTCATCTTTAAAAGCATAAATAACTTTTAAATTTTCTAAAGCAGAAGTCATTTTAGGATCCAACTCGTAAGCTTTTTTGTAATAAGGTAATGCCTGTTCAATAAAACCTTTCATTTTAGCAGTTACATCATCAAATTCTTTTTTCTTTTTAGGATCAATTTTATTTCTTTTTCCTTGCAAATCTAATGCTTGTTTGTAGTAAGTGTCACCCATAGCATATTGGTATGAAGCATTTTTACCATCTTTAGCAATCAATTTATTCAAAGATTCCTGAGATTTTGCGATGTTACCCTGTTTGATGAAAAGGTCCGTCTGCATACCAGAAAAATATGAATTCTCAGGATATTTAGCAAGAGCCTGTTCTAGTAACGCTGCACCAGAAACAGTATCTTTTACCGTAGAGAAAGTAGTAGAAATGATTTCACTATATAAAGATTCAGAGTCTTTAGATCCCAAATCAATAGCTTTTTTAAAGTTTTTGATCATTTCAGGGAAATCTGAAATTTGTTTAGCAGTAACACCTGCATTCACATACATTGAAGTATCCTGTGGATTCTTAGCAGTAATCTCATTAAAGAACTGAAGTGCAGACTTGAAATCTTTTTTATTGTAAGCAAAAATTGCTCTGTTTCTCAAAGCATTTGACAAAGTCTGTTCTGCTTCTTTAATATTTTCTTTTTCTCCACCTTTTGTATCCAGTGCTTTTGCTTTTACAATTGCTTCTTCAGCAATTTTATCTTTAGCAATTGCATTTGCTATATCCAAGGAATCTATAAATGAAATCTTTGAAGCAAATAATGCTCTGTAAGACCAAGCTTCAGGCATATCTTTAGATTTTTCATTTGCAATTGCATTGTCAGTAGTCTTTAATCCTTCTTCAAGAGATTTTAAAGTTACATCCAAAGGTTTATTTGTCATCAAACTTGACATATTCCATGCATTTTTAGCTTTTGAAACTTCACTCTTTTGAGCATTTGCATAAGTGGCAGCACCTACTAAAAGCATACTTAAAAGTACTTTTTTCATATTGTAAATTGGTTTTAATGAACATAAACCCTACAGAATCAATGGATTAATTATCCTTTTAAGCTGCAGGGTTTATTGGGTCTGTTTTTAATTTAATTTATAATTAGTTTTCTTCAGTTTCGTTAGTGTCATCCGCTTCACTTTCCTCGTCCGTTTCTTCTTCTTCAGTCTCAGCTTCCTCTTCAGTTTCACCTTCTTCCGGAAGAACATCAGTAGGATCCAAAAGCAATAAATCTTCAGAAACTTCTTCTTCAGGATCATCCTCATGTTCAATCTTCGCAACAGAAGCAATAGAGTCATTACCTTTTAAGTTAATCAAACGAACACCTTGTGTTGCTCTTCCGATAACTCTCAATTGACTTAATACAATTCTGATAACGATTCCTGATTTATTGATAATCATTAAATCATCAGCATCTGTTACCGCTTTTATAGCGATCAAATCACCAGTCTTCTCTGTAATAGTAATAGTTTTCACACCCTTACCACCACGGTTTGTTACACGATAATCTTCAACATTAGTACGTTTACCGTAACCTTTTTCTGAGACTACCATTACAGTTGCTGTCGGATCATCCACAGCAATCATGCCAACAACTTCATCCTGAGCATGACCTAAAGTAACACCTCTTACACCAGTAGCGGTTCTACCCATTGGTCTAACAGTTGCTTCATTGAATCTGATTGCACGTCCTGAGCGTAATGCCATTATAATTTCACTTGATCCGCTGGTTAAGCTTGCTTCCAGTAACTGATCACCTTCATTAATATTAATTGCATTAATACCATTTACTCTAGGTCTTGAATAAGCTTCTAAAGAAGTTTTCTTAATCGTTCCCTTTTTGGTACACATAATAATATAGTTGTTCTCCAGATATTCCTGATCTTTCAGATTCTTAACCTTAATATAGGCTTTGATCTTCTCTTCTTTAGGAATATTGATAATGTTCTGGATTGCTCTTCCTTTGCTTAACCTTGAACCTTCAGGAATTTCGTAAACTCTTAACCAGAAACAACGGCCCGTTTCAGTAAAGAACAACATATAATTGTGGTTAGAAGCAATCAGTAAATGCTCAATAAAATCTTCATTTCTTGAATCACTTCCTTTAGAACCTTTACCACCTCTGGCTTGTGTACGGTATTCAGTTGCAGGAGTACGTTTGATATAACCTTCATGGGAGATTGTGATCACAACTTCTTCATCTTCGATAAAGTCTTCCATGCTCATGTCTTCAGCAGAGTGAACGATAGTAGTTCTACGCTCATCACCATATTTCTCCATCATCTCAGCTAACTCATCTTTGATAATCTGCATTCTAAGACTTTCATCAGCCAAAATAGATTGCAAATATTCGATAGTTTTCATCAACTCATTGAATTCCTCTTTAATCTTGTCTCTTTCCAGACCTGTTAAACGACGTAAAGTCATATCCAGAATAGCTCTCGCCTGAATATCGCTTAAACCAAATTTCTCCATCAAGCCAGTTCTGGCTTCTTCAGGAGTATTTGATGCCCTGATTAATTTAATGACTTCATCTAAGTGGTCTAAAGCAATTAATAAACCTTCAAGAATGTGTGCACGTTTCTGTGCTTCATCCAATTCAAATTTAGTACGTCTTACTATAACATCATGTCTGTGATCAACAAAGTGTCTGATCAGATCTTTCAGATTAAGCATCTGAGGTCTGCCATTCACCAAAGCGATATTATTTACACTGAAGGAAGTTTGTAAAGCAGTTTGCTTGAAAAGGTTATTCAATACAATTGAAGCATTCGCATCACGTTTAATTTCATAAACGATACGAATACCATCTTTGTTAGACTCATCTTTAATATTAGAAATACCTTCCAGTTTTTTTTCTCCGACTAATTCAGCAGTACGCTCAATCATCATTGCTTTGTTTACCTGGTAAGGAATTTCAGTAACTATAATAGTTTCGCGGTCCTTTACAGTTTCGATTTCAGCTTTAGCGCGCATAACAATACGTCCTCTACCAGTTTCAAAAGCATCCTGAACACCAGTATATCCGTAAATTATTGCTCCGGTAGGAAAATCCGGGCCTTTTACGAATTTCATTAACTCAGGAATAGTAATTTCTGTATTTTCAATGTATGCGATAGTCGCGTTAATTACTTCCGTAATATTGTGAGGAGGCATATTAGTTGCCATACCTACTGCAATACCTGAAGAACCGTTAATTAAAAGGTTTGGTACTTTTGCGGGAAGCACTGTTGGCTCTTTTAAAGAGTCATCAAAGTTCAACTGAAAATCTACAGTATCTTTATTGATATCCGCAAGCATGTCTTCAGCGATTTTCTGAAATCTGGCTTCCGTATAACGCATTGCTGCCGGAGAATCACCATCAATCGAACCATAGTTTCCCTGACCTTCTACCAGTAAATAACGCAAGCTCCATGGCTGTGCCATACGAACCATAGTCATATATACTGATGAGTCACCATGCGGGTGATACTTACCCAGTACTTCTCCTACAATACGGGCCGATTTCTTGTAAGGTTTATTGTTCGCCAAACCAAGATCAAGCATCCCGTAAAGTACACGACGGTGTACCGGTTTTAATCCATCGCGTACATCAGGTAACGCCCTTGATACAATAACGGACATCGAATAATCGATGTAGGCAGACTTCATCTGCTCGTCTATATCAATTTTTATTATTTTGTCGTTTTCCTGATTTTCTAAATCTTCTGCCATAAAATAGTGATGTTCGTTAAAAACGATTTAAATAAGGTAATGTTATAACCTTGCGAATTTAAGAAAATAATGCTGTTTAAGCGCATTGTGGAAAAAAATTAAGCCCAGTCTATACCTTTTATTAACTTAGACAGAGTTGCAGCTTCTGGACTGTTTTCTTCAGGTTGGTGGTTATAGATCCACTTTGCCATTGGTGGTAAGCTCATTAAGATAGATTCGATCCTCCCATTAGTCTCCAAACCGAACTTTGTACCCGAATCATAAACTAAATTAAATTCTGCATAACGACTCCTTCTGACATATTGCCATTCCTGTTCAGCAGCCGTAAATGCTGTATTTCTGTTTCTTTCAATCAGCTCAGTATAAGCCGGAAGGAAAGAATTACCTACTGCAAGAGAAAAATTGAATAACTGATCCCAGTCCAAACCAGTATTTTCTGGTTTCAGTCTGTCATAAAAAATCCCACCAACACCACGAGTTTCTTCCCTATGCTTGATGAAAAAATAATCATCTGCCTGTTTTTTAAACTTCGGATAAAACGAAGCATCAAATTCATCACAGGTCCGTTTCAAAAGCTGATGAAAAAAACGAACGTCCTGATCAATTACATAATGCGGTGTTAAATCAATCCCACCACCAAACCACCTGGTTTGTTCATCCATTTCAAAATAACGGATATTCATATGTATGATTGGTACAAAAGGATTGGAAGGATGAATCACAATGGAAACCCCTGTTGCAAAAAACTCATCATTATCGACTTTAAAGGCCTTTTTTACCGACTCTGGTAATTTACCATAGACAGCAGAGAAATTAACTCCACCTTTTTCAATTACATTTCCATTTTGAAAAACACGCGTACGGCCCCCGCCTCCGCCCTCTCTCGTCCAGATTTCTTCTTCAAACTGGCCTTTGCCATCAGCCAAAGCCAAAGTCTGAGAAATATCATCCTGGATCTTCTTATACGCTTCTACAACTTGATCTTTTAACATGTTCCGTGAATATATACCGCCAAAGTTAAGTTTTATAACAATTGCATTCCCTCCCGAGACGATTTGTTTCGCTCATTTTACAAAAAAAACAAAAAAAAGACCTTAATTAACCTCTTGTTTTCCTAAGTTAGCCACGAATGAAAAGACCTCGCTGATCAATCAGCAAGGCCTAAACAGAATTCAACCACGAGTTTGTGCTTTATTATTTTTTCGGCATTAAAACGCCATCAATAACGTGAGTTACCCCATTATTAGAAACTGCGTCAGTAATGGTGATTTTTGCATCATTCACATACCACTGACCATCTTTTTTAGTAAATTTAATTTTCTGCCCCTGAACAGTAGCCAGTTCAAGACCATCTTTCAAATCAGCTGCTTTATAATTTCCAGCCACTACATGATAAGTTAAAATACCAGCCAAATCCTTTTTCATTTCCGGTTTAAGCAAGGTTGCTACTGTACCAGCCGGCAATTTATCGAAAGCCTCATTGGTAGGTGCAAAAACAGTAAAGGGGCCTTTACCACTTAAGGTCTCAGCTAATCCAGCAGCTTTAACGGCAGCAACCAAAGTAGTGTGATCTTTAGATTCAACAGCATTTTCAACAATATTCTTGGTTGGCACCATTAAAGCACCACCAACCATTACACCTTCCTGAGTGTTCATTTTTGATGTATCAGCCATACTAGACATTTTACTGCTGGTATCTGACATTTTAGACATTGCTGTATCTGTAGAAGAACCTGTTTTTGAGGAATTGCAAGCGGATGCTAAAGAAAGAAATGCAAGAGCCATTGCAACTGTAAAAATTTGCTTTTTCATAAACAATTATTTTTTTAAGACTGTTTTGTTATCGTATAAACGATCTTTCTTCACACTTGGATTTTTTAATCTGATTTTTGTAGAAAAGATTCCAATAATCTTTCTGATATTTAAACGTCATGATCGTATCAGAAAAAACTCTTAAATGGGGCTTGTGTTTTTACCCCCCACTTCTTTTTCAGCGTATTTGGGTAAGAAAATTCCATAAAGGATTCCGCGGAGCAGATGTTAAAATCTATAAAAGCCTGTTCAATAAAAACTATAATGGTTCAATTTTTGGCGGGACGATCTATGCTGCTACAGACCCATTTTATGCATTACTATTTGATCAGCTTTTACAGCGGCAAGGATTTAAAGTAAGAGTATGGCTTAAAAGTGCAAGCATCCAATACCTGAAACCAGGACGCTCTGCTTTATTTTTCACCATTCTGATTACCGACGAAATGTTAAATGAAGCAGTAGAAGCGCTAAATACAAGTGGTAAGTTTGTGAAGGCTTATCCGATGGAGATTAAAAACAGCGATGGCGAAATTTGCGCCACAGTAATGAACGAAGTTTATGTCAGAAATCTACACAGCGGCGAAAATGGCCCCGTAGCTTATTAATCAGAATGTCTGCTAAAACCTCTAAAAATGAATATCAGGAAACTTATTTTACAAGGAGAAGGAACAACACTGGATTTTAAAAAGACGATTACTAACCATGAAAAAATTGCAAAAAGCCTGGTTGCATTTGCGAATAATAAAGGAGGCCAGTTATTGATAGGCGTAGCCGATGATGGAAGTATCAAAGGAGTGAAATCAGAAGAAGAAGAAAAATATATGATTATCAAATCTGCGCATCAATTTTGCAAGCCTGCGATAGAACCGGAATTTGAAGAAGTATATATCGATAGTAAAATAGTACTTGTTGCGACCATCCCCCAAAGTGATACCAAACCGCATTATGCGCTTGACGAAAACAAAAAGTGGTGGGTATACTTCCGTGTCAATGATAAAAGTATCCTGGCCAGTAAAATCATCGTCGATGTTCTGAAAAAAGAAAACACCCATAGTGGCCAGCTCCTTACCTACACGGACCAGGAACAAAAGCTTTTACAATACTTAGATCAGGAAGGAAGGATTACCTTAAAGCAATTTAGTAAACTCACTAAAAGCTCGAATCAGAAAGCGCAAAAAATACTCGTTAGTTTTATCCTCGCAGACCTGATTCAGCCCCATACTTCCGAAAAAGAAGAATTTTTTACCATGACAACACCTAAATAGGCGTACCTTTGAAGGTTCAATCCAATTCTTATGTTCAGTTCCTTTTACGCAAAATACAAGCCCTACTATTCAGATAATCTTAGACTGGCCATGCCCATTGTGGTATCCCAGTTGGGCCATACTGTGGTCCACCTGGCCGACAGTGTGATTGTAGGTCATTTTGCAGGGACTATTCAACTGGCAGCAGTTTCGCTGGTCAATAGTCTTTTTATGCTGATCCTGGTTTTAGGAATGGGAATTTCTTATGGCCTTACACCACTGATTGCCCAGGAAAACGGGCGTAAAAATTTCAAAGAATGCGGCAGTTTATTATCAAACAGCCTGTTGATAAATATTATTATGGGAATCTTCCTGTACATGCTGGTACATTTCGGCACTTTACTGGCAATTGACCATATGGGACAATCCCCTGAGGTTGTCGCCTATGCCAAACCATATCTTGGATATCTGAGTTTTTCTATCATTCCGCTGATGATTTTCCAGACTTTCAAACAGTTTGCCGAAGGACTTGGTTTTACCAAGCAAGCCATGTTTATCTCTATCTGGGGAAACGTTATTAACGTTATCCTTGGAATAATTTTAGTAAAAGGTATGTTTGGAATTGCTCCGATGGGTGTTAAAGGAGTTGGTGTCAGCACACTCGTTGACAGAATTCTGATGGCGACTGTCATGTGTATTTATGTTTTCAATTCCAAAAACTTCAAAGTATATCTTCAGAATTTCAAGTTTAACCTCATTGATAAAGTAAGAAGTATAAAAATCTTAAAAATCGGTGCACCAGTTGCTTTACAATACTCATTTGAGATCAGTGCATTCAGTGGAGCTGCAATCCTGATTGGCACTATTGGTGCAGTAGAACAAGCAGCACATCAGGTTGCAATTAACCTGGCCTCTGTGACTTATATGCTGGCAAGCGGAATCGCGTCGGCTGCCACCATTAAAACAGGAAATAACCTGGGCAAAAAGAATTTTGCTGACCTTAGAAAATCAGCAGTTGCCAGTTATCATACAATTGTTGCATTTATGAGTATCACCGCAATTTTGTTTGTTTGTATGAACCATATCCTCCCTTATATTTATACAGAAGATACAGCCGTAATTCATATTGCGGCGCAATTGCTGATTATTGCCGGCTTCTTCCAGTTATTTGACGGTACACAGGTTGTAGGACTTGGGGTTCTACGTGGCCTTGGCGATGTAAATATCCCGACAGTGATTACTTTTATTGCTTACTGGATTATTGGTATTCCATTAGGCTATCTCTTGGGTATCAAATTAGAAATGGGTGTAAATGGAATCTGGTACGGCCTGACATTCGGTCTCCTTACGGCCTCTGTACTATTGTTTTTCCGATTTCAAAAAAGAACAAGAATGCTGATTTCTGTCCCTGCCTGAAATAATATCTATCAATTGATAATTGTGGTATGTGGTTTGTCTAAGTGCTAAAGCATATGACTAATCAAAAAGCATCAATTTATAGTGCACTGGCAGCAAACCTGCTCATTGCAATTACAAAATTTGCCGCAGGTGCGTTGAGTAACAGCGCATCTATGATTTCAGAAGGCATACACTCTCTTGTAGATACAATCAACCAGCTTTTACTGCTTTTCGGATTAAAAAGAAGTAAGAAACCTGCAGATGCATTACGTCCTTTTGGGTACGGTAAAGAACTCTACTTCTATTCATTTATCGTATCCATCCTCATTTTCGGTTTAGGCGGAGGAATCTCTATTTATCAAGGAATTATCCATATCGCAAACCCGGAACCCTTAGGTGATCCGACCTGGAACTATGTTGTACTAACGTTATGTATGGTTTTTGAAGGTACTTCGCTGGTTATCGCTGCCAAAGCCTTTAATAAAGTAAGAGGTCAGGAAACCTGGTGGAATGCTATTGTGAAAAGTAAAGACCCATCCAGTTTTTTAGTTCTTTTCGAAGACGGTGCAGCTGTTTTGGGGCTTTTCACTGTAATGATCTGTATGTTTTTTAATCATTGGCTCAACCTTCCTCAATTAGATGGGGTTGCATCACTGTTAGTCGGGCTTTTATTAGTTGGGGTCTCCTTAATACTTGCCAGAGAAAGCAGAAGTTTATTAATGGGAGAAGGAATCTCTGCAGCATCCAGAGAAAAAATTATTAATATAACCGAACAGGTTCCCGGAGTGGTCAAAGTGCTAACTGTTGTCTCTACTTATCAGTCACCAGACGAAGTTTTACTTATGCTGATCGTCACCTTCAAAGATGACTTAGATACCCATCTGATTAATGAAGCAATTGATCGTATTCAAGCCGGAATCCGGAAAGAATTTAAACTGATCCGTTTTATTATCGTACAACCTGAGCAGTATACCAAACAATTTCAATTTTAAGCTATATTTATCGCACATTATGAAAAGAAAAATCAATCTCCTCCCCTTTATACTTTTTGCCCTCTTTATTTTCCTATTAAACTGGTATGTACTTTCAGGGCTTTTAAACTTGAGTTCCTCAGTACTCACCACTCCTATCTTCAGTGTATTTATACTAGCAGCTATCGGTTCACTATTTTTTGCCATCAGAAGAATGAATGCTCATGGCATGGATTGGTTTTTCAAGATTTCAAGTCATTTGTTATTAACACTCTTTGCTGCCGAAGTTATCTTGTCGCTTTTCTTATTAGCTGGTGATATACCCCGGATTTTCACAGGAACAGCAAGAAATATTTACTGGGTAGAGCTTTCTTTCCTGATGTCTCTGCTTACAGTATTACTATTTGTTTACGGAATGATTTTCGGAAAATACAATTATAAAGTAATTCACCATATCCTGTATTTTGATGACCTGCCTGAAAAGTTTGATGGTTTCAAACTGGCTCAGATTTCTGATGTTCACGCAGGTAGCTTTAATAACCCATCAGCGGTACAACGCGGTATCAATTTAATCAATCAGCAAAACGTCGATTTATTTGTTTTTACAGGTGATCTGGTCAACAATAAAGCAGAAGAAATTAAACCATGGATTAGTTATTTTTCGCAAATTAAGGCACCTTATGGTCAGTTCTCTGTTCTTGGAAACCATGATTATGGCGATTATATCAAATGGGAAAATGAGAACGAGAAATCAAAGAACCTTTCGCAGTTAAAAGCTTATCACCAGGATTTAGGTTTTAAATTACTTTTAGACACCCATGTTGAAATCAAAAAAGACGATCAAAAAATTATTCTGGCTGGCGTAGAAAACTGGGGTATTGGTTTTGGTGAACGAGGTGATCTGAAAAAGTCATTAAATGGTACATTGAGTACAGATTTTAAAATTTTATTATCCCATGATCCAAGCCACTGGGAAGAACAAGCTAAACTCTTTAGCAATAAGATCCAACTCACTCTTTCAGGGCATACACATGGAATGCAATTTGGACTGGAAGCATTTGGCATCAAATGGAGTCCAGTTAAATATCGCTACGCGCATTGGGCAGGAATAAAAATAGAAAATGGAAGAGTTTTAAATATAAACAGAGGTTTTGGCTTTCTTGGCTTTTCTGGAAGAATAGGAATCTGGCCAGAAATCACTGTGATTGAGTTAAAGAAAAATGCATAAAACTTATTTAAAAATTTCTTAAGACGGTATTATTTAATTTTCATGTATTATATTTAACTACATAAAATCAAACTATAAACCTTCACTAATTCGTTTTTTATGAGAAAAATATTATTCTTATTGCTATTTTCTACTTTGATTATAGCGACTTCAATGCGTAGTGCAAAAAAATCTGATGTTCAACCAGACATCCAGCCATCTTCAGTTACTAAGGTCGTCAATCCGATAGTCACGTTTAAACCTTATGGCCCTATCTGTGATTACAACACCCCTTTTCAGTTATGTGCAAACCCAATTGATGGTGCCCTAAGCCGTCAATGGGTAGCCCACACAGATCAGGGAGATATCATACTGGAAGAAAATCTGGGCTGGTGTGTAGAAGTACCTGTAAATACCCGTTCTGTTGATTTATTTGTCACACTAAGTAATGGCGTAATTAAAGGCAAACAAAGGATTGGTATAACAAATTGCGGCAATTAAGAAATTAACCCTGACACAAGGATCACATAATTTCAAATACAAAAAATCCGCTCCCGTATTTTATTACGAAGCGGATTTTTTATTGTTTAGGACTATTTAAACAGCGTAAATATAAATTTTACTGTTTCTTACCGGCTGCCCATTAATAGCCAGATATTCACCTCTATTATCTCTTAGTGCTTTAATTACAAAAGGATCATTTCCTTTCGCAGCTAAATCAAAAGCAAGTTTAAGTCTGTCTATATGTGTATCTGCATTCACTTTCCATTTTTTCTCCTGGTATAGAAAATAAGCGAAGATCACACGGGTATCCCCTTTAGTTTTCCCATCTAATCTTACAAAGATAGGGTTGTCATTTTTTAAAGGTTCAACAGCTTTTAAATAGAATTCATTAAAATCTGCAAATGTTTGCTTTGCGTTATCGTTAGTCATATTATTGTTCTTTCGTATTATGTGTATTAATGTATTAATTATTTCCGGAACTGTTTGATTTTCGAACAAGCTCCTGTTTTCTGGAGCGGATAACGCCAGAGTTCATCAAATTAGGACTGCTCTTTTACGTTTCCTGTGCGTTTTAAAACGCCCCATCCCTCTAACTCACCTTTCAGTGCTTTACGTACCGATCTGAATAAGACAAGGTACATCAGCTGTCTCCAGTAGAATCTTTGCGGAATAATATAAATCAGCTTTTTATAAGGCTCCTTCTCCATTCTGAATGCAATTCCAGCAAAAAACAAATCTACCAGAATAAATATACAATAGAAAAAGAATACTTGTCCAAAACCATTATCAAGACTTAACAAGCTTCCCATTCCCTCAAGTGTAAGTGAATTTACAGAAGACAAAGAAAAGAGTCCGGTGAAGATAGAAAGTACCATAAAGAAATCTGCCAGCGGCGAAAATAATGGGAGAATTATTTGATAAACAAGGATATTGGGCATTCCCACCATCCCAAAATAACCATAGTTTTTATTGAAAAGTGTTTTCCTGTTTTTCCAGAAACTTTGCATCACGCCAAAACTCCATCTCAGACGTTGTTTCAGTAACATATTTACTGTTTCCGGAGCTTCCGTATAAGCTATTGCAGTATCACAATTTTTAACCGTATAACCAGCCCTTAGAATACGCATGGTTAAATCACAATCTTCAGCTAATGTATCTGTAGTAAAACCACCTACTTCCTGAATCACCATCTTCCTGAAAGCACCAATAGCCCCAGGCACAACAGTAATTGTATTCAGGATATCAAATGCCCTTCTATCCATGTTCTGAGCAGTAATATACTCAATAGACTGCCAGTTTGTGATCAGGTTAATCTTATTACCAACTTTCACAGTACCTGCTACCGCTGCAATTCCATCATCATAGAAATAACGCATCAGTTCAGTGATAGCATCCGTTTTCAATTGTGTATCAGCATCTATACAGATTACAAAATCAGACTCAGAAAGCGCAATTCCAAAATTTAACGCAGAAGCCTTACCTCCATTTGGTTTAGTATAGATCTTAATGTTAGGCAGATGACCGAAGTGTTCATTCACCAGTTCAACTGTACGATCCGAAGAACCATCATCTACAAAAATAAACTCAGCATTTTTATAAGTAGTTTTTAGCAGACTATTCAGCGTCTGAACAACTGTCACTTCCTCATTGTAAGCAGGGATGATCACACTTACCTTCATTTCAGGATTATTCAACAATAATAAGGCGTCTTTTTTACTTGCTCTTTTCTGTTTAACAGCAAGAATAGCAATAAAAATACTTCTTAACATTGCTAGAATAATTGCCATAATAAACACAAAATTCAAGATTAAAGTCCCGTAAGAGAACACATTCAGAAATAGTGTATTTCCAGAAGTAATAAAGCTATTGTCACCAGCATTTACCGGTGGCATCAGCTCATCCTTTTTCTTACCAATCAGATTTCCAATCGTTACAAACTCATAACCTTTATCCTTAAAGTGTTTAATAATTCTCGGTAAAGCTTCAACTGTAGCTGCCCTATTACCACCAGCATCATGTAAAAGCAATACATTTCCTTTATCCTGCTGTTTAACTACAGCATTGAAGATTTCATCAGCGGAAATTCCAGGCTGCCAATCCTGAGGATCTATAGATTCTCCAATATTAATATAGTTTTGGTCTCTGCTTTGTGCTACCGGAAGAATCTCGGCCGAAGTAGAAGGCTCCGCATCCGCATTAAATGGAGGCCTGAATAAAATAGTACTATGCCCGGTAACAGATTCAATCAGTTTCCTGGTCGCATTTAATTCGAAATTCACCCTTTCCGGTCCTACTTTTGACATATCAGGATGGAAGAAAGTATGGTTTCCTATTTCATAACCAAGTTTAAATTCTTTTAACAGAAGTCCCATATTCTGCTCTGCCATGATTCCTACTACAAAAAAACTAGCCGGGACTTTCTCTCTTTGTAAAATATCAATGATCTGAGGAGTATAAACCGGATCGGGCCCATCATCAAAAGTCAATACTATTTTCTTTTCCGCGTGGCCGTATCTGCGGATACTGTATTTTGTAGGCAAATCAACATAAGTCTGATTGGCAATAACAAAATTTACAGTATCCAGCTGAATATCAATCTTACCCTGTTTAGGAACAGAAACTAAATCCAGTACTTCTCCGTCTCCAGAGTAATCAATTCTGTCATTTAACCCAATATGAGTTAATCTTTTTAAATCTATTCCACTTTTCCTTACCGAATCAATGCTTAGATCTTTAGAGATAAAGCTCCATAATCTTGGATCTTCAGCCCCCATACGCCAGATCGCAATACCGGCAACATCCCAGTCATCTGCTTTTCTGATCAGGTTGAAATTGGTCGCTGCATCTGTAAAAAATACCTGGTGATGTAAACCAGATTCATCTGTATAATCATAGTTCAGGTTAGCAGAAATAGGATTATATTTAATTTTCCCTCCATATCTACTCGCATTTGCAATAGCCTGCTGATAAGTTACATTTTTACCAACATCCTTATCCGGCCAGTCATAACCATAACAAGCAAGTGCAAGAATAACTTTTTCAGAAGAAATCTTTTCACAGATCTTGTCCAGCTGCTCTTCTACCCATTGCTGATGAGAAACATCACCAGCATTGCTACTGTCATTATGCTGATCATAAGCCATTACAAAAATGTAATCGTTGGTTTGTGCAAGTCTCTCCAAATTATAATCGTCATTCTCCGGAGAGATATCCTGCGTTACAATCATGTTCTGCGCATGCAGTTTATCATAAAGATTTTTCTGAAAAGCTGCAAGTGGCACATCGGAGCGCTCTTTGATCTCTTCAAAATCAATATTTACACCATGAAAACCATACTTTTTCAATGATTTGATCAGGTTATCAATAAATCTATTCTGTAAATCCTTATTCTGTAATAATTTATGAATTGCATTTCCATCAAAATGATCCACACTAAAATTAGAGACCATCGCGATCGCTATCTTTTTATGTTTGTTAATCACTTTCATTGCCTCTACATCTACCTTATCAATTAAGGTATCAGCACCATTTTTGATAAAAAAAGACTCAGAAACCACCATGTCAAGGTGTTTGATATTATCTTTTAAATCAGATAATGACTGAGGATCCCAATTTACATAAAAGCCAGCATTGATCCTGGCCTTATTGTTAGGGTGTTTTAAACGATTCAATTTTTGATGTTCCTGTATATGCAGCAATTTCTTTTTAGAAATTTTAAAGTCTGAATACGTTTTGGACTTCTTAATCTCCTCAATCTGTTTCTTGCTTAAAGTAGCCGTACTGTTGATGATGGGCAAATTTGGATAATGATTAGAAAGCAGCGTATAAGCTACACAGGCAGAAGCAATAATAAATACAATAAGGAGCATTCTGGTCACCCATTGAAAAGTAATCCATCTACTTTTCTTCGCGGTTTGAAAAATTTGTTTTTCGGGCATTTGTGGAATAAATAATGATTATTCAAGATTAAACTGTAGCCTGCTTTCGCTTATAGCAAGAGTAAATCCTGCAAGCGCTACAATTAAAAAAAATCCTAATATTGTTCAAATATAAGGAGAATTTGACAAAAAAACCGGAGATAATGGGGAGATTTGGCAGAAGCCCAAGTCAGGATGTCAATCACAGCAGAAAAAACTATTCAGCGAAAAATTATTCATATTGATATGGATGCATTTTACGCAACCGTAGAACAGCGCGATTTTCCTGAATACAAGGGTAAACCCGTTGTGGTAGGCGGCTCTCCTGATGGCCGTGGAGTAGTAGCAACTGCCAGTTATGAAGCGCGCGAATTTGGTATCCATTCCGCCATGTCTTCCCGTAAGGCCATACAACTTTGTCCCCACGCTATATTTGTATGGCCAAGGTTTGATGCCTATAAAAATGTTTCGGTCAGTATCCGTGAAATATTCAGCCGGTATACTGATCTGATAGAACCACTTTCTTTAGATGAGGCCTTTTTAGATGTAACTACCGACAAACTAAATATAGGCTCAGCACTCGAAATTGCAAAACAGATTAAAGACGCAATCCGGAATGAATTGAATCTCTCTGCTTCTGCAGGCGTATCCAGCAATAAATTTGTTGCTAAGATAGCCTCGGACATGAATAAACCAAATGGACTAACTTTTATCGGTCCTTCTAAAATTAATGCTTTTATGGAGAATCTGCCCGTTGAAAAGTTTTTTGGCGTGGGTAAAGTAACAGCTGATAAAATGAAGAAGATGGGATTGTATACTGGAGCAGATCTCAAAAAACTTTCTGTGCAGGAATTGATTCGTAAGTTCGGGAAAACCGGGAAATTCTATTATAAGATAGTACGTGGGATTGATGAGCGCCCAGTGCAACCCCATCGTTTAACAAAATCCCTGAGTGTAGAAGATACTTTCGGGAAAGATCTAGTTACCATGGAAGAGCTTGTTGCTGAATTAGAACAAATCGCCGAAAAAGTAGCAGAAAGACTTGAAAAGAGCAGATTAAAAGGAAAAACACTTACTCTTAAAATCAAGTTTGACGATTTTAAGCAACTTACCCGGAACCAGTCATTTCCCAATCCCGTAGCCGACTATGCTACAATTATAACTACCGCTAAAGAACTACTGCTCAAAATAGAAACTCAGAACCGTAAAATCCGATTACTGGGAATTACTTTAAGCAATTTCGGATCCCAGCTCAATCCTGGTAAATTTATTGACCCTGATCAAATGGAATTATTCTGAGATTATTATTATATTTACATTAAATAGCATTTTTACAACCATGAGTATATTCATCATTAACAAAAGTAATAATATTTAATGCAAAAAAGACTAAGAGTTATCCTAATCGTCTACCTGTCTCTGATCAATACAATCGCATATTCCCAATCAAAAAGTCAATATCTAAAAAACAATCGTTTCGACTTCAATCTCCCTGGTTTTGAATTTCCACAAAACGATTTCAAGCTAATTGGTTATGGGGCCTTTCATGGAAGTCAGGCAACTGAAAAAGGAGAACTTATTCTCCTGGAATCATTACTAAAAAACAGAGCCATTCATTATTATCTGCCAGAAACTGATTTTAGTATCGCACATTATTTCAATGAATATTTAAAGTCCGGAGATACTGTCCTTTTAAAAAAACTGGTTGTTGAATATGGTAAACGTTCTCCACAAGAAAAGACAATTGAGACCTATAATAAATGGAAAAGTATCAAAAGATTAAATGATAGTCAACCGGACAATAATAAATTAGAGGTAATTGGTGTGGATTTGCTGGTGAGTTACCGATATGCCTCCAAACAATTGGTGACCTTATTAACACTTAAAAATGGAGCTGTCAATTCTGTAGATCAGCTAAGAGAAATGGTTCAGATTGATACAACTAGTTATTCGATGGATTCCAGTAGTTATGCAATGAAGGTCTTAAAAGCAGTTGTTGATGACTATGAACAGCACAAAAGTTCTTTCCGGGAAAATATAAAGAGTAAAGTGGTTTTTGATCATATTATCAATAATCTCAAATGGACATTTGACACAGTAAATCCCATAACCCGCGACTTGGTCATGTTTAATAATTACACTGCATTAAGTGAAATTTATTCATTCAAAACTAAACCACAATTTGTTAGAATGGGCTTCTTTCATTTGGAAAAGGCCAGAGATGAGAACATACCTTCCTTTTTTACTACCTTAATTGAAAAGGGCATTTACAAGAAAGAAGAAATTATCTCCGTACTGGGATATTTATCGGAAAGCCGGGTACTTTGGGATGTTATTTATGATAAAAATGGGCATTACAGTAAGTATACAACTGAAGGTGGTATGGGAATTGGAAATTACTGGAAAGAATATTTTAAGGGGATTTCAAGATTTGAGAGGAACAAAGTATCCGACCTGACCCTTTTTCGCTTGAATCGGAAAAACTCTATATACAGTAAACCTGGTACTGACTTAATCGAAGTCAAACTTTTCCTTAAAAAATCTAATCAAGCAAAAATAAAAAGCAATTCAACAACCGACTATCTGGACTATGCACTTTTAATAAGTAATTCAAATGCTTCCATACCCATTGAAGAACTAAAATAATTCTTTAATTTGCGGCTCCAGAACATTACCAGCACCAAAATAATCGGATTATTAAGAACATGGCACAGGTATTCATAGAAGAAGAAACATTTGACAAAATAGATTTCACGAAAAACACCTTAGAAAGGGGTGAATATGAGTATTGTAAATTCAAGAACTGTGATTTTTCAAATGCTGATCTTGCTGGTTTCGTATTTCTGGAATGTGAATTTACAGCCTGTAATTTAAGCTTAGCCAAACTGACAAAAACTGCCCTTAGAGAAGTTAAATTTAAGAATTGTAAAATGCTGGGCCTGCCTTTTGAAAGCTGCAATGAGTTTGGTTTAGCCGTTCAATTTGACAATTGCACCCTTGATCATTGCTCCTTTTACCAGGTTAAACTTAAAAAAACCTCTTTTAAAGATTGTAGAATCCACCAGGCAGACTTTACCGAAACTGATTTAAGCAGTTCTGTTTTTGATAACTGTGACCTCACAAGGTCCACATTTGAAAATACAATTCTTGAAAAAGTTAGTTTTGTTACTTCTTATAATTATTCCATGGACCCTGAATTAAACAGAATTAAGAAGGCAAAGTTTTCAATGAACGGAATAGCGGGTCTTTTAGATAAATATGATCTTGACATCAGGCCTTAAGGAATCACCTCAAATAACATAAACTGACTTTGTTCTTTTTTATAAAAGTTATTATCCGCTACAAATATCACCGTTTGATGCCCATTTAGCAAAACTGGCCCTAATGTTGCCCCTTCTATATTGTCAATATAAATCCCCAGATCATCCATATTAAGCAGTAATTTCTTTTTAACAGGATTTAGCGCTGGATTGGCTTTCAAGGATTCTGTGGCTATAATATTAGTTGCCCCCTGTAAATCAGCTAAAAAGACTTTAATATTTGTTCCATTTTGCCCTTCTGAGTAAGAACGTTCAGTAACCAGCATTCGGTTTTTCCCTAACCACAGAATGTCCGGAATCCCATTATTGTACTCCCCTCTTTCTTTTGCTGGTTTGAGTGCTACCGGCTCCAGCTCATAAGCATATTGTGCAGTGTTCTCTTTAGTCTTTAAATCAAACTGGTAAATCCGGATAAAGGCCTTATTTCTTACAAATTCTGCACGTGGACCATCCTGGTATAAAGGCTCTTCCAGATTAACATATAAAGTTCTAAAATCATCGGCAAAGGTAAGCCCTTCTAAAACTCCGTTTCGTCTGGGACCGCTTTCAGTAACATGCATTCTCAGGTTAAGTGGTAACGGAATTGTATCTGTGTATTTTCCGTTTGTAGAAATCACGTTAATTGTCGGATCAATCAGTGTCGTATCTCCATTTTTGATGAGTCGCTCTCCTTCACTGGTCCAGATCAATTGTTTGGTTAAACCATTATACCTCATAGCTTCCGGATCTGTGGTGCGGGTAGCATGAACGCTTAATTTGGGATAAGTTGAACCATCTTTCTGATACAGCGTTTCTACATCTTTAATGGTCACTTTACTAATTCCTGAGGCCGAAAGTGCTATTTTTGCGACATAAAACCGTGCGGGATTTATAGTAGACCGGTCATCAGAAATCAAGTAATAAAGTTTGCTTTGCGGATCGAAATCTATACCTGACAATCCACCTACAGTAGTCCCTTTAAATTGCTGGTTATGAGGAAGAACATAGGTGTTCACATATTTCAATGCACTCACTGTATTCAGTACCTGCTGTTTAGCCGTTATATTTTTTTTAATAATTGAACAACTGCTAAGACTTAAAGTAAACAAAGCAATCAAAATTATTCTGGAACGCATATGGAATTGTAACATAGTCAAACGGTTTTCAGGAAAACGTTGCTAATATACGATGAGATAAAAACAAAAAGGACGTTTAATCTGATTAAACGTCCTTTTTGCTAAAAAAATAGGTTAATTAATAACTAGCTTCTTCCAGGATAATACGTTTTCATATATAAAACGTCTTTAGTTGAAATTGTGGTGTTATTAGCTGCAATTGTTTTGTTGTTTGTAGTAAAACGAGCTTCAACCGGATAATGCATGATAGATGAAGAATCGTAAGCAGTGTAGTTTAACCCTGTTCTTGACTCTACAGAAAGAACATTGTAATCAACATCCTCTTTAGACCAGTTATTTGGAGGTCCCATGTAGTAATCATAAACTGCTTGTGTATTCCATGGGATATTAGCATCAGGGTGAGATTGCTCATGGTTAAGTCCTAAAGCGTGACCAAACTCATGCGTCACAGTTCTTCTGAACTCTACATCGCTTGTATTGTCATTAAACCAGCCATAGTTCATTGATGGTGACATTTGTTTAGAGGTTGTACCAATGTAAGACCATGAACCATCGTTCGCGAATGCAATTTTAATATCAGCCGCTGCATTGTCTGCAACAAAAGAGAAAGTAACATTTGCATAAGTTTCCCAACTTTTAGCATACTGTTTTACTTTACCGCGGACAAAAGTTGATCCACCACTGAAACGTACTTTAATTGTACTTCCATTAGCCCAAAGTTTGTTCGCAGGGCCGTTCGCCTCCGTTGCCGGACCATTTTTAGCCGGGACCTTCATTTGGCAGGTAAAATCTGTGTGCAAGCCCATTTCCTGGACTTTCGCGTTCGTGTCGGCTGGTGCAGAATTCTCTGCATTTTTCTTACAGCTGGTCAGGCAGAACAGTACGGCAGTACTGATCAATAGAAATTTGTTTTTCATAAAAATAGATTTAGTTGTATAGGTATAAAAGCAATTTATGAATTTTATTTCTATTTAAAAATGTATTTTGATATTTATATTATTTTTCTATTGAAAAGTGAATTATTATGTATCATATAGAAAAATATTGGAAGATCAATTGACTAAGCATCCCATTTACAAATAGTTACAAAAACCAATCAAATTCCACTATAAAAACTATTTTACCTGATCGGTTAAAGATTTCATAAAGGCAACAATTTCCCGCATCTCCCTTTTCGTAAGTTTTAATGGCTTAGCAGAGAGAGTTTGTAAAGGAAGATCGAGTCCTAAACCCATTCCGCCCCCTTTATTGTAAAAATTCACTACCTCATACAAATTTTTAAATACTCCGTTATGCATATAAGGACCTGTCATTTCAACATTCCGTACAGTCGGGGTTTTAAATGCAGCTTCATAATAACTGATAGGAAAATAATCATATCTGCCCCTATCATTATCTTTTTTTATTTTAGTGAAATCTGCATTTTCAGGCGTACCCAATACCTCATATTCTGTTAGCTTATAATAAGGCGGAATAAGGCCATTAAAAAGTGGTGCAAAATGACAACTTCCACACTGTGCTTTTCCCATGAATAAGTTAAATCCTTTAACGGCTGGACTTTTCATTGCCTTGAGATCACCATTCATATACCTGTCAAATGCCGAATTTCTAGGCGCAAGTCCACCCACATAAGCAGCCAATGCATCTGCTATATTGTCCATTGTAATTAGATTCCCCGCCGATTTCGGAAATACCTTTCGAAAGACACCTGCATAATCATCTGATTTACTAATCATAGCAAGAATCACCTGATGTTCTCCATTCATCTCCAACGGATTGGAAATGACAGTTTTAATTTGTTCTGCCAAGCTTTTCACACGGCCATCCCAAAACTGGCTATACTGGAAACCCGCATATAATAGGGTTGGAGCATTTCGCCGCACAGAATGCTGACCATCAAAAGCAAGACTGGTTTTTAGATTCTCACTAAAATACTGGTCTGGATGATGACAGCTTGCACAGTTTCTTTGCAAATTCCCGGACAATGCTTTTTCATGAAAAAGTTTTTTTCCCAAAGCAACCAGTTGAGAAGTTTCATTTCCCCTACCAGGGAATATGTTTTTTGGGATCGCATCCAGACTAAAAATATGTTTAGCGTTATAATTCAATAGACTTTTACGCTGAAGATCTAATTTATAGACTTTTATAAAACTGGTCAATTGTTCTTGTAAAGGTAAAGCGTATGTCGTTAAGAATTCCATCCGGTCAAAGCTATCAAAATCGGGATGTTGAAGCAGATAAGCTATTGTGGTTTTCAAATGCTGGCTCAGCAAATCAGATACCTTCTTCTCTTCATTGGATACTCCATGATCACCGTTCTGCACTTGACCACCCCCGTCTATAAATGGTGACAACACCCTTTGAATAACCAATATACTTTGCGCAGATTCCTCTATTCCACTTTTTAGCTCTGGCGCATCATATCCAGTAATGCTTAAGGTAATTACCTTAAGCAGCTCTAAACGTATACTTTCAAACACCTCATTGTCACTTGCATCAAAGCCATAAAGTAAAGCAGGTAAATCCTTGGCTGAAGTTTTGAGCAGTTCCGCCTGGTCAGCTAGTTCTTTCTTATGCACTATTGGTTCAGTATCAAATAACATAGCCTCCATAACTTGGAATCCAGCAGGAACCTGGTATTCCATATAAGGCTCCTCTACCTCTACTTTTGCCGGTCTGTTATAAACCAAAGCTGAACTATGAAAGAAATAATCCATAAAAAACTCTATCTTTTTATAAGCCAGCCGGCTATTTTTCAAAGCATCTTTAGCTTTTTTGATAGTTTGGGGATTGGCATTCAGCAAAGCAATAGCTTGCTGTAACTGGAGCGAACATTCTTCAAACTGGATGAAATTTAACTTAATTTCATCCAGTAAGTGTGTTAATTTTTTTTTAGGTACTCTACTGTCTATCTCTTCTTTCAAACCCAAAACAATAGACAAACAAGTAATCACTAATAAAAACTGGATAACGATTTTCAGTTTATTGCGGTGCATGTTTTTCAAAAGATTTCTTCAAGATCGTAAACTGATCACGAATCTCTCCATCAGCGCAGACCCATTTTAGATCCAGTCGGTTATCCTCTATTTCTAAAATGCTGGCACCGCCATGTTCAGCGTCAGAAAAATACATAGCATTGTGCGGATAAGTTGTTTGCTTCCCGCCTAATTTACCCGCAGAGCCACTCACCACATAAACTGTCCCTTGATTATTAACAGTGTTTTTAAGGTAAGGAGCTGAATCTTTACTCCCATCATTCCTTCCCGAAGAATTACTTAAATTATGAATTTCCGGGTTAAAAGTATTGGCAGGTCCATAATGCCCTTTCATCATTCTGCTGCGTTCATAATCGTGACTATGGCCATTCAGAACAAGATCTACCCCTTCTCGTTCAATAATCCGGATGAAATTCTCTCTGATTTTAACAAGCTCTTCTTCCTGGTCAGAATTATGGGACCCCATCGTATATGGAGGATGATGCCAAAATGCAATTACCCAACCTTTATTTTTGTTTTCTGCCAGATCTTTCTTAATCCAGTTTACCTGAGGACCTAAAGTATCGTATAAGCGATAAGTCTGATCTTCTTTCCCATACGAATCCAGCGACAGGAAATGTATATTTCCAATATCAAAAGAATAAAACGCTTGCGTATGAGAAGGTGTACCACCCGATTCACCATTGACAGGCATAGAGAAATTCTGAAAATAAGCTGTTTCATGAGTTTCCTGTGCATGTTTTGCGGAAAGATCAGTATCATGGTAATCGTGATTTCCAGGAGCAGGAAATAAAGGATATTTCTTCAGCAAATCATCTTTATAAATATTGAAGAATTTACTTTGAAACTCTGAGTCAGTGCCATCAGAATAAGCATTATCACCTAATAAAATCCATGCAGTCAGCTCATTTTTACCCACATACTTAATTACCTGTTCTTTTACGTTACGCTGGTTGATTGAATTATCCCCACAATCACCAAGAGCTGCAATCCGGTAATGTCCCGTTTTTCCGGGTTCAGGCAATGTGACAAAATAATTGTCCTGATTACCTTGTAGAGTATCTTTTAAGCCACCTACCGCATAATAATACTTCGTTGATGGCAAAAGTCCTTTTAATTGAACCTGGTGTTCCGTTAATAGCCTGTTGTCTGCTATATTCTGGTCAAGTTTACCCGCTTGGGTACCATACCATACTTTACTTCTTGCAGATACATCAGTTCGCCAGCGGATCAATATTCCAGTGCTGCTTGCTACTTGCAAATACGGCCCCCTGATCAATCTGACAGGTTCTGTTGGCGCTCCTGCTTTCTGTTTTTCCTGTGCGTATAAAAGCATACTCATCACACAGAAAAAAAACAACACTAATGATTTCTTGAACATCTTATTTTTTAAGTTTAAGGTTTTTACCAGCTATATCTTCCCAACGGTAATAATGAAAAGTTTTATCGTCACTCATCACCACAAACAAACCATGTTTAAAAGTCTCATTTAATGGCACATTAACTATATCTGATCCATCACTATGATTGGCAGCTACTTTTACAATTTTCAAAAGCTCATGATCAAAAGGATTTTTTGCCGTACCAGCTCTGTTAAAGATATGAAATTGATTGGCTCCCTGATCTGAAACCAGGATATAACCTGCTGTTGCTGTTGTTTTATAGATAGAAATACCTTCATGATCTTCTTTAAAACCAGTGGTAGCAAACAGAGCCAGTTCTTCATTTCCTTTTTCCGGGTCAGCATAATATTGACGCACCCCGAATTGTTCATCAGAATAATAGATATATCCCAGTTCATTGTCTACCGCTATCGCCTCAATTTCCTTTTTACCACTATATTTCCCAAATTTTCTGACTAGATCAGCTTTCACATGACCTGTTCCATCGTCAGTTAATAAATATTGCCATAAATAGGTGCCGTCTTTTGGCCCCGTCTTCCGCCCCACAATAGCATACATTTTACCTGTTTTGCTGGTATAAATGGATATGCCCATCAAATCTCTGAATTCAGGAGCGGTCTCCCCTTCAAAGACAGGTAATCCACCATTGTCAACTGGTTTCATGTCCGGTAAAGAAAATATTCTGAGTTTATGAGTAATACGTTCTGTAGTAATCGCAATATCGGTTGCTTTTCCATTGAGCATTAATCCATAAGCGATATCGACATTGTTAGGTCTCCTAAGGCCTTTGACAACCAGATTATGCTGAATTTTTCCTTGCAGGTCAAAAACATATAATGCACCATCCGTAGCTTTATCAGTTCCGATGACCAAACTTTCCGAGGCATTTTGAGGGTTAACCCATATTGCCGGGTCATCTGAGTCAAATTGCACTTTTTCAGAGACAATAACCGGTTTGATTATAAGAGAATTATTGGTGGTGCCATCTGAAAGATGATTGCTACAGGCAGCGAGTAAAGACAGGTTAGTAATTAAAAGATATTTTTTATAGTGATTAAGCATAGCTGTATTAAAAGATAAAAAATCCGGCCGTGAATATCAAGGCCAGATTTTATTGATAAATGATTATTTTAGTCCAAATGCACCAATATTGACAGATGGCGCAGGCGATGCATAAACGATTCCATTGACAGTTAATCCATTTGGAAAATTACGAACAAAAGCAGTTGTACCTTTGTTCAATGCAGCTGAACCAGGTAGAACATGAAAATCCCAACTTTCATTTAAGGTTGGGTTATCCGTAGCAGTTGAAACCGGATAATTCACAAATTTGGGGTCATTCTCACCTGCTAGTTTCCCGATCACATCATTAACACCTGCAAGAATATCGCTCTTTGGCTGAAACTGATCTACTGTCGCCTGACTGTATCCATAATACAACGAGTTTTTAAACACAGAGCGTTTATCTTCAGGAAGCTTAATATCTCTTTTAATCCCGAAACGGGTATTCGCAAATAAGTTATTATATAACTCTGCATAAATAGCCGATTCCAGCCACACAGAGCCTCCTTTTGCGGTTGGTCTTCTCCAACCTGTATTTAACATTGTATTGTTATAGACTACTACATGTGCCTGTGGTGTACGATCTCCTATATTAGAAAGTTTAAGTGCATTGGTATTGGTTGCATAAAACAGATTGTAACTTATATCTGCCAGACATCCTGATTTGATATTAATTCCTTCACCACCAACTAAACCCGTGCTATAGAACCGGTTGTTAGAAAAGATCATTTTTCCACCTTCAATATAGGTGCAATCATCCCTGAAATATCTGAAAGTACTGTTCGTCACTACAAGCTGTCCATTTACATTGGAAAACCACAGTGCTGGTGAATTCTCCCCACTCTTTTTCTTGTATAAACCCATTTTAACAGAAGTTGAAGCTTCAGTTGTCGCGCCGCCACCATACTCCATGATCGTATGGTCTAATACCAGTTCAGTACAGCTAGGTGCTGCCATTATACCACCCCAAAGTTTACCAAATTTATTACCAACAGTCCTGTAGTTCTCTTCAACGGTGATTTTAACCGGGCTTTCTGCCGTTCCCATCGCATATAGATTTCCCAGCACAATGAATTCTGGTTTAGCTATTGTATCCATAATTACGGTAACTCCTTCTTCGATCACCAATGATTTAGATACAGGAATAATAATATCACCCGTTACACGAACAACACTTCCTTTGGACCAAGTCCCGGAAACTTCACCAGAAATTCCATTTCCATTTTGCACAACTGGTGAGGTATCTACATCAATATTCGCTTTTTTACAGCTTGTAAATAACACAGTCATTAAAACTGCGGCTATAAATAATCTATTTAGTTTCATCTTTTTGTTTTTTGTCAGCGGTTAATCTATTGATCCAATTATAATTTGTAACGTAGTCCGATCAGGTAAGTCTGCTCGTAAAAATCCTTGCGGATTAAAGTTTCATTATCACCATATTTTTGTTGGGGAATGTCTTTATTTCCACTATTTACACCTTTGATAAACAATTCATTAGGTGTATTCAATAAATTTCCAGCTTTAACAAAAATGCTCAGGTTATTTTTAAACCTTTTTTCCACTGATGCATCCATTTGCACAAAACCCTTTTGCCATAAATCATTGTCTACAAACTGAGAAATAGTATTGATACGCTCTCCTGTATAAGACCCTGCAACCTGTGCGTCCCATCCATGTTTGCTGTCCTTATATATTAAGGATAGATTTCCGGTATGTGCAGACTGTCCGAACAAAGGCCTGCTTTGTTGAACGTTAATCAGTTTTTGATCATTGTTTTCAATAATCCTAGTGCTCTTATCTGTAGTGATCCGGGAATGCGTATAAGTATAATTTGCCTTAATTCCGATCTTATTAAAGAATTTGATATAATCTACTTCCAGGCCATAATTCTTAGCTGTCCCGAAATTTCCAGGTTGATAATATTGATCCTGTCCCCTTGTACCGTCAGCCACAATTGTATATTCAATCGGATCTTTAATCTTTTTATAGAAGGCTCCCACTAATAACTGATCAGTACTGTTAGGAAAGAATTCGTAACGTAAGTCAAAATTGTCAGCAATTGCACGCTTCAGATCTGGATTTCCCCGTTCTTTGTATTCTTCAAAAGTTGCACCTGAAGGGATTAATTCATAAAAGCCAGGGCGATTCAACGAACGGAAGTACGTTGCTCTTAAGTTCTCTTTTTTACTCAAACCATACTTTAAATTTAAACTTGGGAGCAGATCTGTATAGATTTGACTTCCAGTAGGCCTTGATTCTCCTAACGGGAATAAAAGACGATACCCCTGGTTAGTATGTTCTACTCTTGCACCACCGATAACTTCCAGTTCAGCAATTTTGAAATTCAACATTCCATATCCGGCAGTCGTTTTCTCAGAAGCATCATAAGTTAATGCATTTGCTACAGCACCCTGTGGATTTTGAACTTCCCAGGTAATATCTGTATAATTCATAAAGTCCTTACCAAATAGCCCCGGTCTGTTTGTTGGATAAAACACATAATTATTATAGAAACTACTTCTTTGTTTATCCCTATACAGGCCACCGGCTGTAAAATCAACCATCGTACCAGCAATATCTGCAGTATAAGTGACATCAAGGTAACCAGCTTTGTCTTCATCCGTATTTCTTGACCACCTATGTGTATTATCTTTGGCTGTAGTCCTGGTCTCTACGAAATTTAAGCGTGTACCATTTAAACTGATTGTCGTTTCGTCTGGAATATCATTTTTGGCTGTAGAATATACTGCAGACCACTGTATTTTCAGTTTTTTAGGAATCAGTGTATGATCGCCATGCAAAGTACTGTTATAAATTTGCTGTTCTGAGAATCTTGAACGCGTTTCATAAGTAATCAGCGCATTTCCAGCAGCTTGGTCATATTCCGAAGTGGACACATTCGTCGTAATCTGATCACGTGTTTGGATACTGGTCAGGTTGACATAAGAGTTCACCAAGGAAAGTTTGTTATACTCATTAAATTTATAGTCGATTTTCCCATGCACGCCATATCTTTTTTGCTGTTCGCTAAATTGCCTGTCAGCTATTGAAGTAATGATGGAGTACTTATCTAAGCCGCCAACAGACGAATTAAAAAAAGTACTGTTTGTACCACGATAAGAGTTCTGGTAACTACCTGCAATTAATACACCCAGTTTATTGTTTAAAAAGCGCTGCCCAATAGAAAGGCCGCCTATTAAATTAGGATCTGCTTGTTTGGCTTTATAATCCAGTGTTCCGGTTGAGAAATCCTTTGCTTTAGCATTATAATTTCTACCATTAAGCTCATAAGGTGATTTAGAGTTGATCGCTCCCGAATTAAAGGCAAGAAATTTACGGTCAAAAAGCATTTGACTATATCCTGTAGCTAAATTTGCATTGACTTGTAATTTAGAGGGTGCATCTTTCATCACCATATTAACAACTCCCCCAACGGCATCACCTTCCATATTTGGTGTCAATGATTTATAGACTTCTAAACGTTCCAGCAATTCTGATGGAAAGATATCAAGAGGTACATATCTGAATTTGTTATCTGGACTAGGTATTTTAATCCCGTTCACTAAAGTATAATTATACCTTTTGTCCATCCCTCTCAAAATTGCATATTGTCCATCTCCATTATTGCTTCTTTCAATGGTCACACCAGAAACCCGTTGAATTGCATTGGCAACAGTTAAGTCTGGAGAGATTTCCATAGCCCTGCCAGAAACAACATTCATAACCTGCATAGATTTCTGCTCAATCTTCCTTGCAGTTTTTTCCGTAGATCCTTCTTGTTTAGCTGCAATTACAATCTCACTCAGCTCATTACTGCTATCGTCACTCAGATAGACATTAAGAGCAGGGTTATGCTCTTTTTCAACAGAAATTTGTTTAGTGAAGGTCTTATAACTGATATAAGAAACCTTTAGTGTAAAGGTACCTGCTTTAACATGTTTAAACTCGAAAGAGCCATCTAAACCAGTCATCGTGGTTTGTGATGTGTTTTCCAGTCGTACTGAAGCACCAATTAAGGCCTCTCCTGTTCGCTGGTCGTACACATGTCCTTTAATATTACCGGCTTTTGCAACCGCAATACTTAGAAATAAGCAAAGAATCGTTTGTAAAATTAATTTCATTGTTCAAATTGTTTGTTTGTGAGTGCGTGTTTTTAAACTCTGCTACAAATGTGTAGTAACCAAATCAGAGTAGATCAAAACACCGCGTACAAAATGTAAACACCGTAAACAAAACTGTATACAAAGCGCATACACCGTATACACACTTAAATCAAAACACTGTTAATCAGCTAATTAAAAAGAACAAAAAGCTCCATTATCATTTAGTTAGCGTAACATTAAGGAATTATTAACAAGGCAATTAATGCTTTTTTAACTGATCTGAGTGATACAAAAAAATCCAATCAGATCGTCTGAATGAAGGTACTTAAGTTGTCTCCCTGGCTAATATTTAATTTTTTTCGCAGCCTATACCTGGCTACCCGGAGACTATCTTGTGAAATACCAAAAAGTACAGCCATATCCTTAGAGCTCATGTTCATCTTTAACAATGCAATCAACCTGATATCATTTACAGTCAGCTCTTCACAATGTGTTTTAAGACTATCAAAAAATGATTGGTGTAATTGTTCAAATACCTGGGTGAAATCTTTCCATTGCTGATCATGGTTAATGTTCTGGTTAATCTGTCTCACCAACTGCAATAATTGTCTTTTTTGGTCCCTTTTATCCTCCTTGATCATCTCCTCAAGTTTGTTTCGCAGATTATCCAGAAAATTATTGTGCTGAATAACCTGTAAAGTATGTGTAGTCAGTTCCCGGCTTTTGTGTTCAAGTTGCTCCTGCTGTGCACGGTTCAACTGTTCATTCTTATCTGCAATAGCCGTGTTTTCTCTTAATTTCAGTCGCTGTCTTGAAATAGTGAGTAGCCCCATGACAATTAAGAGTACGATGACCACAACTACCGCTACGCTAACAATGAGATTGAGTTTACGATTGTTCTCTAAGGCCGCGATCTCATCATTTTTCTTATCTATACTATAGATAATCTGCAAAAAGGACATTTGTTTGTTATTCTCATCAGAATATAGGTGAAGTAAATGTTTGCGGCTTAGTTCCATATAATGATAAGCACTGTCATTCAGATTGAGCAGGTTAAATGATTTGGCGATATCCCTGTAAGCAGAGGCCTGCTGATATTCATTTTTAGTTGCGATTGATAAGCTCAACGCCTTTCTCGTAAACAACAATCCTTGTTTATAGTCCCCAGTTTTGCGTAGAATGTCACCGAGGTTATTGATTACCTCAATACTGGAAACCTCATTATTAACTGCTTGATATAAGCTTAGCGACGCATCAAAATAATACTTTGCAGAGTCATAATGTACCAGATCTTCGTGAATACTGCCCAGATTTTCATAAATCTTAGCCACCCCCTGTTTATACCCTGCCTTTTGATATTCTTTTAATGCATGCCGCTGATAATAGAACGCACTATCATAACGTTGCTGTTTTTCATATAGATGGCCAATATGACCATAAGTTTCCCCTAACCCAATTTTATTATTCGTGTTTCTGTAGAGTTTTAAGGCCTGATCATATTGTTTTCGGGAAGATTTTTTATTGAAATTCTGATAATAAACAACGCCCATATCATTAAAATTATCTGCCAGCAAATTCTTTTCCTGTAACTGTCTGAAAATTTTATCTGCCTGCTGATGATAATCCAGCGATTGTGCGTAATGGCCCTGTGCGTAACAAATTTTCCCCATTTGCTGCAAACACATTCCTATAGTCTTTTTATCGTTAGCTGCCAGCGCATGGTGATGCAGTTTTTTTAACAGGATAAATGCCGAATCGGGGAAGCGGTTACTTAATTCCAGAGTGTGTTTAAGTTCTTGTTCAGGAGATTCTCTTGCGCTGGCATTGACCAGTTGAAATAGACAAATTAAAAGTAAAAACCCGGTTTTAAGGTTAAAATTGGAGTTGACAGCGATCATTTGTGAACAATTAAACAGCCATCTGGTTTAGATATCCGGCCTCAGCAAAGGAAGCTTTTTAGTATTAACCCTATGTTAAGCCAGAGGTAACGAATACGGGCTTATTATATTTTGTTTAACAAGATCATAACATTAATTGTACAAAATAAGAAATAAAAGATTTAAATTTAGGCATAGGTATTGATATACATTCTTTACTAAAACTATTTAACCATATAATATATGCTCAGACATACCTATTACGATCACAACGAGACAAAAATGCCGGAAAACAAGTTAATTGACTTACAGGAGTATTATGAGGTTGAATACTGGTCTAAAAAATTTGGTGTTACACCAGAATTATTAAAACGCGCAGTAAAGGAATCAGACAGTGCCA
This sequence comes from Pedobacter sp. PAMC26386, assembly GCA_014302835.1. GTDB lineage: Bacteria > Bacteroidota > Bacteroidia > Sphingobacteriales > Sphingobacteriaceae > Pedobacter. The sequence goes on along the minus strand of CP060294.1, from coordinate 1,584,604 downwards.
TAGCTGATGAAGTAGAAAATTATATAAAAACTAAATTCACCTTGTAAGAAACAGCGATCAACTACATTAAAGGCGAAAACAGACGACTTAACTTTTCAGGAAACTCTCTGTAAAGAGGTCTTTTTTTCCATTCTTCAGGTTTGATTTTTCGGGCGTCTTCCAGGTCCCTGTAGAATATTTTTGTCATCTCCTGAGCCGTATGGCTATCATAAATCACGCTGTTCACTTCAAAGTTCAGCTCAAAACTTCTATTATCCATGTTGGCCGTACCAATCACAGATAATTGCTGATCCGAAACCATTGTTTTTGCATGAATAAATCCCTTCTGATATTCATAGATCTCTACACCTGCATCCATCAGATCTTCATAATAAGATCTCCCTGCTGCAGAAACCATTCTTGAATCTGATTTGTCAGGCACTAATAAAACTACCTTTACTCCACTCAGGGCGGCCACAACTAAAGCATCCAGCAAACTTTCACCCGGAATAAAATATGGGGTCGTGATGAGAATCTCCTTCTCTGCCATTCCTATTGCCTGAATTAAAGAGAATAAAATTGTCGGATTATCTGAATCTGGACCACTGGCAGCGATCTGCATAATTGCATTGCCTCCATTATCCTCGTCTGCCAGAAAGAAGTCGCGCTGCGGAATCAGTTCTTCATCAGCACAAAAATTCCAGTCACAGATAAACAAATATTGAAGATAATAGATCCCTGGCCCTGTTATTTTGACATGCATATCACGCCAATAAAGCTGATTTGGGCGTTTTTCACTATTGATATAGCGATCACTTACATTAATACCACCCGTAAATCCAATACGACCATCAATGACAATAATTTTACGGTGATTTCTATAATTAATTCTATTAGCTAAAGCAATAAACAGGATTTTATAAAAAGGATAAGCCTGTACACCTGACTCGATCAGCTCAGGAACCACTTTTTTCCGGATACTCCTACTACCAAAGTCATCATAGATTAAACGTACCTGGACCCCAGCTCTTGCTTTCTCCATTAAAATAGCCTTGACGGCATTGCCTATTTCATCGTCTTCATAAATATAATACTCAATATGAATATGATGTTTTGCTTGCTGTAAGGCTTCCAGCACAGCAGGAAATTTTTGTTCTCCATTTTTCAGAATATCAATCTTATTGTTTCCGCTCAAATTACTCATGCCATCATTAAGCAGAAGCTTGACCAGTTTTTGATATTTTTGAAGTTCCTGAGGTACTGTATTCCACGTTTTTTCGGATTCTCTAAAGATCTGCTTTTTAATATGGCGCTGCATCAGCTCATTATTCACGATCTTTTTACTGTATAATTTCCGTTTCCTGTAGTTTGTACCGACACAGAAATAGATAATAATCCCCAGTATGGGGAAGAAAACTGTCAGCATTAAATAGGCTAAAGTCTTACTGGTCGAATTGGTATCATAAATAATGCGTAGACAAGTGGCTATAACAATTAATGTATAGGCTATTTCTAATAAAAGTATCCAACTAATTTCCTGCATATTATTTTATAAATATATCATAAGCAAAACGTAAAATCGCAAAGACTACCACCATCAGGAAAAAGACTCTGATAAATTTATTCCCCTTCAATATAGCTAGTTTTGTGCCCAGAAAAGCACCGCCGACGTTAAAAACTGCCATCGGTAATGCATATTCATATAAAATATGACCTGTGCTGCTAAAATAACAGATCGCAGCAAGGTTTGTTGCAATATTTATAAGTTTAGCACTAGCACTGGCTCTCAGGAAGTCATATCCCATTAAGGAGATAAAGGCAAGAATAAAAAATGTGCCTGTACCCGGGCCAATCAAACCATCATAAAAGCCAATAGAAAATCCAAAAAGGAAACCTGTAATTAGCTGTTGCAGCCTGGTCATTTCTTTTGCAGTACCCACACCAAAGGTTTTATTGAAATAAGTGTACAGAGCAACACTAATCAGAATGACTAAAATAGCTGGCTTCAGCAGTTTTCCATCAATCAGCGTAACATAGTGTGCCCCTAAAACAGCCCCGATAAAAGCCATCACTGCTACATACAAAAGAAATTTCCAATCCAGTTTAATGTCCTGTGAATATTTCCAGGCAGCAAAAGCCGTCCCGGATAGAGATGGTATTTTCGTTGTACCGAACAAAGTAGCAACGGAATATTGCGGTAAAACAATTAAAATAGCAGGTGTTTGTAGAAGCCCCCCTCCACCAACCACAGCATCTATAAAGCCAGCTGCAAAAGAGACTACGCAAAGAATAAGCAGATCGTAAAACATATTCCTCAAATGTAACCAAAGATTTAATTCAGGTCAGTCTAAATACTTTTCATAAAACCTAATAAAAATAAATTCAGGTAATTCGCCATCAGTGAATTGATTTTTTAACCTTGCAGGTAATTCTCAAAAATACTGGCACAAATTTGGTGGTTTAATTTTCAGTTAACGAAACTCAAAACCAATGAACAAGAAAATTTTAATATTTGACGATGACCAGGAGATACTGACTGCTATGGAATCACTGCTTGATTTTGTAGACTGGGATTTAATCACCTTCTCAACTGGTAGAGATGCGTTACTGAAAATTACAGGTGAAAAACCCGATCTGGTTTTAATGGACATAGAATTAGATGGGTTTGATGGCAGAGAGATTTGCCGGTCGATCAAAAAAAATACAACATTACAGCATATTCCTATTATCCTTGTTTCGGGAAAATTACGGGCAGAAATGGTCATTGACACGGAGTTTGGTCCGGACGACTTTTTACCTAAGCCTTTTAATATTGGCGATCTGATTGATAAAGTATATTTCCAGCTAGCTTCTTAAATTATAGAAATCTTAAAAAGTGCTAATCTATAAAGCACTAAGTGCTTTTAGAATAACTGAACAGGCTGTTCTGATCTCTTCTTCAGTAATAATCAATGGAGGAGCCACACGTAAAGCTGTTTCACAATGTAAAAACCAGTCTATAATAATTCCGTCTGCGGCACAAAGCTGGCTTACTTTTTCTACTTGTTCAAAACTGTCCAGTTGTATACTCATCATTAAACCTTTCCCCCTCACCTCACGGATCAATGGATGAACAAGTAAGGATTTAAACAACTCTCCTTTTGCAGCAACTCCAGCAACCAGATTGTCATCCAGAATAACTTCCAGACTTGCCAGCCCGGCAACACTAGACACCGGGTGACCGCCAAAAGTAGTAATATGACCAAGGATAGGATTTTCTTTCAATACCCCCATCACATCCCGGTTTGCAATAAATGCACCAATTGGCATTCCACCACCCAAAGCTTTTGCCAGCAGCAAAACGTCAGGTACAATATCATAATGTTCAAAGGCAAATAACTTGCCTGTGCGGCCAAATGCAGCCTGTATTTCGTCCAGAATTAATAATGTCCCCGTAGCAGTACACCTCTCCCTGAGTTTCTGCATATAGCTTTTTGAAGCCACCCTTATACCGGCTTCCCCCTGTACAGTCTCCATAATCACACAGGCTTTATCAGTTGTAATCAGCTCAAGATCTTCTTCCTTTCCAAAAGTTATAAAACGAACATCAGGAAGCAAGGGACGGTATTTCTGCTTAAAATGTTCATTTCCCATCACACTTAGAGCACCGTGAGTACTCCCGTGATAAGCATGATGACAAGAAATAATGCCAGATCTCCCAGTAAACCGCTTTGCCAGCTTTAATGCTCCTTCGGTAGCTTCCGTTCCAGAATTCACGAAATAGACATTATTAAGCTGTGAAGGAAGGACGCTGATTAGTTTATCAGCAAATAAAACCATCGGAGATTGTACAAATTCACCATATACAGTCAGGTGAAGGTATTTGTCTAACTGTGCCCGGATAGCGTCAAGAACTTTAGGGTTTCGGTGTCCTATATTACTTACGGCAAAACCAGATACCAAATCCATATAACTTTTGCCACTTTTATCGTACAAATACATTCCTTCTGCATGATCTACTTCAAGCATATTTGGACTAGTAGAAGTTTGTGCGTTATTGCGTAAAAAAAGTTCTTTATGGCTGATCATTGGATTTTCCGAATTTGCGGTAAAACTATTTATAATTTAAGCAAAAAAAGATCTTCTCTGTGTCAAAATCGACTATTTTAAACTGGCATCTGGAATTTTATAGTAAATACATGTCGGTCTGCCTCATGGCTATAACTCAGTTTATAATTATACAAATTGCAGATTTGGCTCGTTATAGCTAAACCCAGCCCTGTACCTTCTGAAGAGGAGTCTTTGTAAAAACGTTCAAATGCTCTATGACTGTCCAGGGCTTTATCTACTCCTGTATTAGCTACGCTGAATTTACCTGCGGCCAGATGAACAGTGATTTGTCCATTTTGTTTATTATGCCTGATTGCGTTGTTAATCAGGTTATTCAGCATAATATCAGCCAGATACTTACTCATATACAAGCGCTGAGGTTCAAGATTTTTCTCTAACGTTATCCCGTTAGCAATAAACAACTCGTTGAATTGTCTGAGTTTTTGAGCCACCAGAACATCCAGCATAATATCTTCTTCATCTTTAATCAGGTTATTTTCTATTTTAGCTAATAATAGCAGCGACTGATTTAGTCTGGATAATTTATTTACAGCCAGATAAACATCCTCAATCAATTCTCCCTGCCGGTCTGATAAAGCCTCAGTTTGAATAAGTGTATCTAATTTAGAATTGATCACCGCAAGTGGTGTCATCATTTCATGAGAAGCATTATCGGTAAAACTTTTGAGTTCTTTGTAATCTTGTCTGACCCTGGTAGACATAGAAATCACAGATTGGTTCAATTCCCTAAATTCGTCTATCTGCGTATGCTGGACAGAAAATTCATTCTGATCCGCAAGATTAAAGGCTTTCAGTTGTTTAAGCATTTCGTAAAATGGCCTCCACAAACTATTTAGAATAAACCGGTTAACCGCTATCAAACTAATTAATAAAACGATAATAACTCCAAGTGTGATCAGAAAAATAAGCCTGATCAGGTCTTCTGCTTCCAGGCTCGACTTAGTGATCGTAACCAGATAATCTTGCGTTCCTACCTTGACTGTAGTGACGAGACTCCGTCCAGGTTCCGTCTCCTTTTCTCCAGGATTATTGTATGTGGTATTGCTAAAACTCCTTTCTGCAGACTCCCCTTCTTTTAACTTCAGGTAAGTGACTTTCTGATCTTTAAAATCGCTTGGTAATGGAAGTTTATGATATTCATGGACGCTGGCAACAATCTCTTCTTCTTCTATTTTAAGATCGTTGTCTAGTTTGTTGGTTAATATATAGTGTATAGCAAAATAATAAATACCCCCGCTCAATACCAATATGATCAGTGACGTGATTAGGTTTACCCTATTATATTTTTGCGCTAATTTCATCAGCTGCTAAATTTGTACCCCACACCATACATAGATTTAATGTAATCATTACAACCTGCTTCAACCAGCTTTTTCCTTAAATTCTTAATATGGGTGTAGATAAAATCAAAGTGATCAGAAAGATCAATTTCATCGCCCCATAGATGTTCCGCCAAAGCACCTTTAGTAATAACTTTGCTTTGGTTTGCTATAAAATAGACCAAGAGATCGTATTCTTTTTTAGTTAAGTTAACACTGTTTTGTCCAACCATAGTTTTCATAGCAAGTGTGTCTATATTAATTTCATGAAAGAGAATCAAATTATTTCCATCAAAACTTTTCCTTCTTACTATAGCTGATACTCTTGCTTTTAGCTCAGACAAATGAAAAGGTTTAACGAGGTAATCATCTGCTCCTAAATTAAGGCCAGATAGCTTATCATCGAGAGAGTGTCTTGCTGAAATAATAAGAACACCATCATTTTTATGTAATCGCTTTAAATTACGTAAAATCTCCATTCCATCACCATCCGGTAAAGTCAGGTCAAGAACTATACAGTCGTAATTGTAAATATTAATTTTGGTTAATGCGGTTGCATAATCATCGGCAGTTTCGCAAATACTCCCTTCTTCTGTGAAATAAGCAATGATGCTATCTCTTAGTGCCACTTCATCTTCAATCAGTAATATTTTCATCAATTGGATTCTTCTTGCCTACAAAGCTAATATTAGTGGCCATAAATAAGAATAACTGAATTATTTATAGCCAGTATAAATTGCTCTTATACCTCAACCTTATATAATTGATTTGGCTAATCTAATCCACTTTTAACCGACGATAAACATCATTCGAAGCTCCCCCCGCATCCCCATAATAGCCACTAAATTCCCGTTTCCAACCTGATTTATTTGATGTAATAATAATCTTATCCGCCAATTTAAAGATATAAGGACTAAACTCAATTTTTATATCACTAAGCTCTTTTCCTTTATAAGGATTAGGAGTACCGTATTACCAGGCTTCACTTTGATCTTTCACCGTATCTCTTTCGACCCATAACCCTTTTGCAACTTGCATAGATACATCCTTTTTCTGAACCTCAACTATAGCAGATCCTATGGATGGAGTAAAGATAAAATAGCTACAACGCCAAAATACCAGCAAGGAAATGATAAATAAAAAGATAAATGGGTTTTGTGCTTTTTAGTCGATTGCATCTTACAATTATATAGCTCAGTTTGAATATACAACTAAATACACATAAACAGAAAAACAGCTAACACCCAATCAAAATCGAAGGGCTTAAAACAACAAAATCACCTGAAAAACCGGGCTGAAAAACGGCGAAAACACACCATTCGTAAGTTACTGATAATCAGAATACTAATATTACTTTGTTCAGACATCATTCAGACCTCTTTCAGATATAATTCAGACTAAATTCAGCTGACTTCGAATAAGGTTTGAACTTACTATGTGTAGTTTCATAATTAAATATTTTAAATTACTTTTTAGCTAATGTTTTGCCTATATTGTAATATCATTAACTGAAGATAATTATGGCAATTTTACAGGAAGGCACTGTATTAGCAGGTATTAGAGGAAAAATCGGGAACATCACCATTTATCAATGGAAGAATAAGGTCTGTGCCAGAATGATACCCACAAAACCCCGTAAAAAAAGGATTAGAACTGTTCCACAGCAAACCCAATCCAATAAACTGAAAGTGTTAAGCCCACTTTTAAATGTAATTGCGCCATTCCTTCGAACCGGATTTAAACAAATCGCAGCAAATCGAGGTATAACAGCTAATAATGCGGCTAAATCTGTAAATATGCTAACGGGCATTAAAGGAGAATTTCCTGAGCAGGAGATCAATTGGAATACCGTTTTAGTGGCAGACGGAGAATTGATAAAACCAGAAAATGTAATGGTCACGGTATCAGAAAATGCCTTTAACTTTACTTGGGAACAAGATAATACAGTTATAGGGTCTCCAAACGACAGAGCCATTATCCTGTTATATGATAAAACTTATCATCGCTTCCATGCCAATTATAGCGGTGCACGAAGAGCCGAATTAAAAGACACTTTCTATCTAGATCCCTTTTATATTAAAAATCACACTTATGAAGTATTCATAGCTTTTAAAGATGTAATGAGCGATGAGGTGTCCAAGAGCGTGTATTGTGGAAGGTTCACAAACTAAGCTTTTTCTGCGACCTTTTTGTCTGCGCTGGTATCTACAGGTCTGATAATCATCCTTAGAGACTGATCTTTTGAAAAATAGGCTACTGTCCAGTTATAGAAAGTTCTGAATCGGTTGCGATAAGAGATTAAAGACATCAGGTGGATAAATAACCAGGCTAACCAGGCAATAAACCCGTTGAGATGAATTTTTGGTTTCGGTAAATCTACGACTGCTTTATTACTTCCAATAATCGCCATACTTCCCCTGTCTTTATATACGAAACTTTTGGGAACATTACGTTCTGCAATACGGATAAAGTTACGTGCTAGATTAGTGCCTTGCTGAATAGCCACCTGCGCAACTTGAGGATGTCCTTCTGGATAACCGGGGTCACCGGATTGTATCGCGGTATCGCCAATGGCATAAATATCTTCAAATCCCACAAGTTTATGAAAGGCGTCAACTGTCATTCTTTTTCCACGTCCATAACTGGTTTCAGGGATACCATCAAAAATCATTGCACTAACTCCAGCTGCCCAGATCAGATTTTTTGTAGCGATTTCTGTACCGTCCGACAAAATAACTTTATCATTTATGAAGTCATTTACATGGCTGTTCAATAAAATTTTAACGCCTAATTTAGTTAGAGATTCATAGGTGTTAACCTGAGACTTTACGCTCATTGGTTTTAACAATGCAGCACCACCATCCACCAGATAGATTTGTCCGCCTGTATTTTTCAATTCAGGGTAATCCTTGTGCATGATATTATGTCTCATCTCTGCAAACATGCCTGAGATCTCTACTCCTGTTGGCCCGCCACCTGCAATAACGATAGTCAGACTTTTGGCAATTTCTGTCTTGTCTGTCGCAATGGTGGCTTCTTCAAAATGTGTGAGCAGCTTATTACGCATTTGTATCGCATCACTCAGCGTTTTCATTGGGATGGCATTTTTCTTTACATTTTCCATTCCGAAGTAGTTCGTCTCTGCACCAGTAGCAAATACGAGTTCATCATATTCTATCGTACCATTGCTTAAAACGAGCTGATGAAACTCTGGAATTACTTTAAGTAATTCTCCGAGCCTGAAATGCAGGTTACTTTTACTTCTGAAAAGTTTACGGATCGGATAACTAATACTGGATGGTTCCAGAAAAGCAGTAGCCACCTGGTAAATCAGTGGTGGAAAGAAATTGTAATTATTTTTGTCTACCAGTGTAACCTGATAATGTTTCTTTTTTCCGAGTTCCAGTGCTAAGTTAATGCCTGCAAACCCTCCGCCTATAACAACTATTCGTTTCTGCATAATTTATTATTTACCTCAATAGCCTATAATTTACCAATATGTGGTCAGGATATTTTCTTCGGTTTCCTGACTAATGACAGATAAAAGTAAATAATGTTTTAAAACCTGAATGTAAAAATTAACGATCAGGGTCATTGTTTATTAAAATGATTTTGTCCTGATGAATATCAGGTACTAAAAATTATGAATATAAGATAACAACAAGCCTGTAGAGAAGTATTTTGCAGGTACAGTGAGTGTCTCTCCTGTCAATTGATTTTTATCAGTAGCATTGTCAAAGTTCACAGGCTGAGGATAATTATTGTTTCTTCCATAGCTTAACAGTAAACCAGCACGCAGGTTGAATTTACGGCGTTTAAAATTCCCTCCGATCTGCACATGATAATTATCCCATAAAGCGACATGGCCTGTTTCGTCACTTTTTTGATCGAGGTAATTAAAATCTGTACGGAAGGAAGACATTAAGGTGAAAATCTGATTGATTTCTCGGCTGTATCCTATTCCTACATTTAATATACTTTTTCTCCCATCACGCAGATTTAATTCACCAGTCACTGGTAATTTACTTCCATTTCCAGTTTTAACAAATGAACTTTCATCGGGTTTTAAAATTGTATATGAGTTTACCGCGGCAAAATATTCAGCAGAAAGATAAATCTGCCCTTTCCCATAGTCGTAGGCATACCCCCCAGCCAGACTCAATGGCATTTTCCATTTCGCCCTGAGACTAGTTTGCCTGGTACTGGCCAGTAGATCTGACACGGCCTTCGACTCAGGATCAATCAAATTACTTAAGTTGATATCTCCAATAAAAGTACCCCGGCTATATAATTTTGCAAGCGGACTGCTCAATAACAAACCCCAGTGATGGCGCCCCGAATCGTAAGCTATTCCAAACTTTAACCTGACCCCCGCATAAGTATAATCCGTTTTGGTAATTACCTGATTTCCAGCGACCGGCGGGAAAATATTATCAGGATCATTCGGTGTATTGTATAATGCTCTTGAGGTCATACTCTGACTTACACTTGCATTTCTTAAAGTTCCTTCAAGGGTTATACCAGCAGCCAGCTTCCGGCTTATCCTCTTTCCTACACTAATTTGCGCATAAGTTTCAGTTACCTGAGCTTCACTATCATATTGGCCTACATAAACTTCACTGCCAGGACTATAACTATCATCCAATACATTAGCTCTTTTGTCCAGTCTTTGTGAAGTTTTAAGATCCATTAGCGGATTCTGAATCAATGCAAATCCAATAGTTAGAGGATCCTCCTTATTCAATTTGAAAGTTTTGGAGATCAACTGCGGAATAATACGGGTACTGTTAGCGACCAGGTCTTTTCCATTAGCTACTCCATTTTTTGCTCTGAAATGATCAAAACGGTAAACATTGGATGATATAGAAGTTGCTGTTTTATCAGACCAGGCCATTACTGCCGGGTTCAGGTAAACGATACCACTATCTCTTGTATTCGCTACAGCTGCACCCGGAGTTAAAAAACCAGCGGGTGAAAAATTGGAAGTCCAGTAATGGGAATCCTGTGCCTTCAGCAACGCAGGGATGAAACTAAGCAAAACACATAAAAAGAGAGCAGTCTGTTTTTTCATTTGGTAATAATTGTCTTATTTCGGTAGTGACACTCTTAAAAATCGTGAAATTACAAATACTATCAATAATCCTTATCTTTATTGCGAATTAATTATCCAAACTAGTACCATAGCTTAATCATGCACACTGCAAAATCTCTCCTTCCCCAAAAATTCTTTAAAACCATTTTTTGTTATTCTCTTTTAAGCCTGATCACCTGTTCTAGTCTACTATATGCACAGGCCTCTGCAAAAAATACTATAATGGGAATAAATACAGATATGTCAAATTGGATGAGCGACGTATTTGGTGCTGCAAAAGAACATTATACACTTAAAGATATCGTTATCCCCGGCTCTCATGATGCAGGGATGTCAGTGTTAACAGCTACAGGTGGAAGCCAGAAAGGCACTATCAATGATTGTAACACATTGACTCAATCATTAAACATAGAAACGCAAATGAAGACTGGTATCAGAATGTTTGATCTGCGTGCCGGTATTTTAAAAGACACTCTTTATCTTAAACATAGTTCTTCTGATTGTATGGACGATGCGGTAGGCGGTGGATACGGTGAAGAATTAGAACCCGTTCTTCTTGCGGCAAGAAAATTTCTAAAAAACAACAAGTCTGAGTTTTTAATCCTCACTTTCAGTCACTTTTGTCCTAAAGAAATAGGAATCCCCAAATTAGCCGAGAAAATTGTTAATATAATTGGTAAAGAACACACTTACATGACCGGAGATAAAAAGCTGGGTGATATCAAAATAGCGGACCTCAAAGGAAAAATCTTACTGGTTTTTGAAACCTCAAAATTTGATAATCCAGCTATTGTTTTTAATACAATGATTGACGCATCTGACGGAATAATCAATTTTCGCCGTGCTTATGCAGCAACCAATAACCTTAAAAAGCTGATTTCTACTGAATCAGTATTTTTTAATACCTTGAAGACACAGATGGCAGCAAACGATTTAATCCGTTTAGACTGGCAGCTTACACAAAGCGCTAAGGAAGCAGCAATGGTTTGCAATGCATTTGAATCTGACCAGAATAGTCCTGTTTTTGACGGGGCAGTTTTTTTAGCCAATGTGTTATCCCGTCATAAAAGTATTATTACACATGCCAGAAATGCAAATAAAATACTAAAAACACAGCTTAATCAATGGATAGCAGATCAGACAATCAACCATAAAAACAAGCCCAATATTTTGTATGTTGATGATGCAGGAAGCTGGATTACCCAATATTGCGTTGAACTCAACCAAACACCACTATACCATATTGAATAAATTGATTATGGCAGGCTAATTTTACCCATCGTTATACTTGGTATGCCACGCTGGTTCCCAAAATCAGTCTGTCCGCCAGCAACACATTCATTTGCCAGTAAGGCAAAAAGCACTGCCTCTTTAGCGTCCGGATCTATGCCGAGTTCATTTGTATTGCGCAATGCAAACCCTAAGCCTTCGCTGATTTTTTGTATAAGGAGTGGATTATGCATCCCGCCTCCGCTTAAATAAACCTGGAAAGACTGTGCACTAATGGATTGTTTAATAGCTGTTACGATACTGACAGCTGTAAACTCGCACAACGATGCCAAAGTATCTTCTTTTGAAATGGATACCTGACCTGAGGCTATTAATGCTTCCTGCAAATAAGCCATATTGAATAATTCTGGTCCCGTAGTTCTTGGAAATGGGTTTCCAAAAAATGGATGTTCCAGCAAAGCTTTGACTAACGCAGAGTTTGGCGTTCCTGTTTCCGCGATCGCAGCATCTTTATCGTAATATTTACCAGGATAGTTTAATTGGACAAACTGATCCATTAATGTATTGCCGGGCCCCACATCCGTTGAAAACACCAAATCAGGATTTCTTCCCGCAGGCAAATAAGTAAAATTAGAAATTCCACCAATATTCAGCAGAATACGATTTTCGTCTTGGTTTGAAAATAACAAGTAATCTCCATAAACAGCTAAAGGTGCACCTTCGCCTCCGGCAGCTATGTGTTTTTGTCTGAAATCACTCAGCGTAATTATTCCTGTATGTACAGCAATATGATCTCCGTCTCCTATTTGCAAAGTCGCATTCGGAAATTCTTCCTGCTGATGCAGGGATATAGGCGCATGAAAAATAGTCTGTCCGTGACTTGCAACCAGGTCAACAGCATTTAACGGGTATTCCCATGCTCTTAACGCTTCCAGAATCAGCTTTGCAGAATAAGTTCCAATAACAGCATTTAATAAAGTAACTTTTTGTAAGGCTACCTCTGTTTTGAAAGAAATCGATTTGAGTTCTTCTTTAAATTCCTGTGTGTAAGGCATAGTCACAAAGTGCAGTACTTTAATCTGAGTATCCAGACCTGCCCCGGTGAATTCGCATAAGGCAATATCCAACCCATCCAATGATGTCCCTGACATTAATCCTGCAATAATTCTTGACGGAGCGGCGGCTATTCTGGCTAAATTCGAGATCTGTACATTCATTTGCAAAAGGTTTATACTTCCAAGAATAATCAACTGAGAAAACAGCTAATTATCCATATTTACTGAGGGATACTTTTTAAAATATCAAGGGATAATCCTTGAAAATTATCTCCAAAATGATGATCACCGGGAATGATTTCTGTTTTTAGACCAGCTTTAATAAACTTTTCAGCAATCCCACCACCCTCTTCATTTCCGAAAAAGCTGATAACAGGTATATTCTTTATCTTTTTCATTTCGGCCTGCATATTATAAGTCTCCGTACTACTGCCAAAGCTTAACATATCCATCACATGAATTTCAAAATCTGCCGTCACATCGGGCGACAAGGAAAGAACAGCTGAAAGATGAGGTTTTAATTCCGGTGCTAGCCTATCTGCAATAAAAGGAACAACTGAGGCACCAAAAGAATAACCCGCTAATACAAACTTATCTTTGTTTAGCTGGGTTCTGTAATGTAAAATAGCTTTACTCAGATCGGCGGTGGTCTTTTCGGGTGTTCTGGCATCCCAGAAATATTTCTGAGCATCCAAACCTACTACAGACAATCCTCTTTCTGCAAGAGATTCGGCAAGGGATTGGTCAAAACTAGTCCATCCACCATCACCTGAGATCATAAATATCAACGGAAGATTATTCTTCTTAGTCGCAGGAATGATGGTTAAAGGTAAATCATCACCATAAAGTTTAATTGCCTGCGTCTTCAATTCTTTGTTTTCACCTTGTTTACGGTCAGCAAAAGAAGGTGCGTTAATTATCTTTTGATAGGCTGTAGTAAATTGCGGTAACCATTCCGCAGTAACTGCAAAACCATGTCCTACTTTTGGTAAATCAATCAGTTCTGCCATTGGCATATCCTTCAAAAATGAGGCCGTGGCAGCAAATGGACAGGCTTCATCCTTGAATCCATTTAACACAATAAAAGGCGCAGTCAGGTGTTCGGTTCTTTCCAGCCAGAAAGATATACCAGGTTTTAAAACATGCTGCGTTAACCCATTCCCTTTACAGAGCGGTTTCTTAGCATCAATATCCGGACAAAAGCCCAGTGCAAGAGCTCCTTTAAAAGTATTGGCAGGTGCTTGTGCCAAAATTCCATAGATTAGGGTTGCGCCATAAGAATAGCCCACCAGAACAGGTTTGGTATAAGTGCCAAACTTATATTTCTTCTGAATCATTAAACTGAGCTGTTCAAAATCAGCAGCCGGATAATAGCAGTCAGTTTTTCGTTTGGACAAAGCTTTCTTGTAATTTCGGGCATCAATTCCTAATACCAGTGCACCCTGATCAGTAAGACTCCTGGCCATATCTACCACACCGTCTTTCCAGCCCCCATCACCAGAGACAAACAAGACTACAGCAGTAGGTTTTTTAACAGGATGATAGATAGTTATTTTTCCAAATGAGCCATAACGAAGAGATTCTTCTAAATTTGCTGCAAACGATGGTTTGCCGAAACAAAACAACATTGCGATCAGGAAAATAATTCTTTTCATTGGCCTTCTTTAAGGTTTAATCACTTTTGACAACACCGCCGGAACCTGGATCAGGTCATAGTCCTGTGCATAAACAAGGTATTTATTATGCCATACCGGAGAAAATTTATCCTTAGCATCTCTCAATCCTTTGTAATGAGAGAAAGATTTGATCTTCTCATACGCAAATTTCAGAGACCGCTCTGGAAGATTCTTAGGGTCCATTAAACCCGATAAAGGTGCAAAACCAATATTACATGAGGTATATCCTTTTTCTTTCAGGTGTTTAAATAGCTCTACAAGGATGAAGTCGATAACCCCATTTGGGGCGTCGCAGGTCTTTCTGATTAAATCATAAGTCCCCTCGCCTTTGGCGTAATCCGGGATGATATTTAAAAAGGCAACAATTTTTTCTTCCGAATTTTCGACAGTGATAATTGTTTGGTTTTTGAACTCCTCCCAATCAAACATCCCTTGCGAGAAAACTATTTCTTCACGCTCTGTCTCCATCAGCCATTCATCAGATACAGATTTTATTTTCTGTAGCAAACCATCCTTAACCGGTGCTTCATATATTTTACTGTGGTATCCTTTTTCTCCAACTTTTTTCAGCGCATTACGGATCGATTTTCTATTTCCTCCATCCAGCGTAAACGTAGTCAGGTCTACAACCCCTTCCTGACCTAAAAACAATCTCTTCTTACCGCTCTTTATAAAAGGTTCCAGATTTTCTTCTGCAACGCGGTAATAGAAACTTTTCATACCATTTACAAAACAATATTTATCGAATGATTTAATAAATGCTTTTAAGTTCTCAGGTGCTGTTACTGGCGATTCAAGCACAACGGCAAAGTTACCTGCAATTCGATATGAAATAAAGCCTTCCAGATCAGGTGAGCGGTAAATCAGCTTGTCCTGATAGGTTTTGAAATAATCCATAGCCGAATTTCCGTACTTATCCAGTTGAGTCCTTGCCCATTCAAATTCTTCCTCATCAGTAGTGTCTTTGATAATATAAGGACGGATTAAAGTATATACAAGAAATGCTACGGATAAGAATCCGCTAATATTGATAGAATATAAAAATCCTCTCGCGAAAGCATCCTGTGGGACCAGGTCCGTACTATCTATCAGAACGAAGTTTTCTAAAGTATATTTGATAGATTGAAGAATCCCAAAATCTACATTGAAGTGTTTGGCATCTAGAAAATAAAAGCCAATTGTACCGTATAAAACAACAGCAGCAACACTCAGTAAGGTCGTTTGAATACCTATAAAGCGAAGTCTGGAGTTATGTTTTACATAGTACTCTTTTCTGGAAGCTAGTAATCCGATAATTACAATAACAGAATAAAGTGCTTCCTCATAATCAAATGCTTTGGTCAGATTTCCAAAAAGAGAGAATACACATAATGCTAAGGCAAAATACCAGGCCATTTTTAACCCTCTAAGCATGAATGCAGCAGTCACCAGCAAAAACAGACCTGCAACCAATACAAAATAGTTTGATGCTGCGATCGCAGAAATCGGTAGGAAGTTTTTCAGGAACACTAGCCTTTCGTGAATTGCCGGCGTAAGTACGGATACAATATTCACAATCCCCAAAGCCAGGATCATCAATGCAGGTACAATCCGCATCAGTAATTTGTTGATTTTGACAAGGAAACTTAATGCACCTAATAACATAGGGATCCAGAATTCCATGAAACGATATAAAAAGGTAACAGATACAGCTGCTGCTTCTGAATAACCTAAACGAATAAGCATAAAAGTCATAGAAGCTTCTACAGCTCCCAAACCCCTCAGAAATGGAGAAATAATTAAAAATACAACCCCTACTACATAGCTGATGGTTGCAATAATCAATGAGGGCTCTATATTCAATGCAACCATTGCGATATAGATATGTACCACACCAATTATTTCAATCAGCATGCTATAAATAAAAGTCCAGATAAAGCTGTTACGCTCAATCTGATTATTTTTGAACTCTGATAAAAAGACCTCTACTGCCGGAATATACTTGATCAAAAGCTGATAGAACTTTCCATTTTTAGCAATAGATCTGTATATCAAGTAAATACCACCGATTAGTGCAAAGATAGCGATCAGACCAATCCATTCTCCTGCCCCAATGCTTCCTTTAAAGATCGCATAAATAAACACTGGAATAGCCAGGACAACTACGGACAGGATGCCTACGAAACCATAGATCGAAGAGGCAAAATTAACTTGAGATTTAGCCACCCCTTTTCGTTCTATTTCCCCGCTAAAAAAAGCGAGAGAAGAAACGCCTCCGGCCGGTAAAAACACACTGATAAAATTCCTTTTCAGATATAACATCGTGGAATCCATCAAACTAACCTTACTTCCTACCGCCTTAAAGGAGTATTTGTACATCAGTCCATGCATAAAAATATAGACTACACTGAGTGCAATACCCAGCGTGATCCAATCCCATTTAGAGGTTAGGACAAGATGTTTTACTTGCTGGAGTTCTGCTTTTTCATGTTGAATAAACCAGATCCCCAAACCTATAAAAAACAACGTAAAAATATAACTGGCAATGATTTTATAATTATCCTTTATAAAAGGAACCGGGTTATATTGAGCAGGTAATTTCATGTATCAGCGACGCTTTTTCAAATAGTAACAATGCTAGCAAAAGTATGACATTTCTACAGATTAAAGAACGTTAAAGACTTAATTAGCCCAAACTAATTCTTTAAAACCTATTCTTTCAGGATTTGTTTTTTCTTTGTCCCTGATATTGAAAACATAACGATTATATAAGTAGTTACACTGCATTGTATTATCAGGAGTGATCGGGCCATCAAAACAGGCTAATAATAGGAAGAATTAAGATTATGGTTAGATTTCTCTGCAATTTCTATCGATGTATAGTTGGATAAAATCAATGCTTGCCCTGGTTTGGTACAAACATCATGCTCAAAATGAACAGACGGTTTTCCATCAGCAGTCCTGACCGTCCATCCATCTTTAGATACCTTGATATCTTTAGTACCTAAATTCACCATAGGCTCAATAGCCAATACCAGATTCTCTTTCATGAATATCCCTTCATTTCTCCGTCCATAATTTGGCACCTGTGGAGCTTCATGCATTGAACGTCCCAGACCATGACCAACATACTCTCTAACCACCCCGTAACCATTACCTTCTGCATGTCTTTGGATTGCACTAGAAATATTAGTTAAATAGCTATCTGACACAGCATAATTAATCCCTTCATAAAGACATTCTTTAGTTATTCTTACCAGGTCAATGATATCTTTCGGGGTCTCACCTATGATGAAAGTATAGGCGTGATCTCCATGAAATTCATTCTTGATTACACCTATATCCACTGAAATAACATCCCCATCACGCAATGGTTTATCATTCGGCATACCATGCACGACCACATCATTCACAGAAGTACAGATATTGTGCGGATATCCTTCATAATTAAGAAATGAGGGAATAGCACCATGATCTGCTATGTATTCAGCTGCAAGTTTATCGAGTTCCAGGGTAGTCATCCCCGACTTCAGCACTTTAGCGATTTCAGTTAAAGTAGAACTGATTAATGTAGCACTGATCCGGATCAGCTCTACTTCCTCTTCTGTTTTAAGTATAATCATCTGTTTAATCGTTAATTTTCTTGTTCAATTTTCAATGCCCGATCTGCAAAATCAACTGTTTCCTGTATATGGTGGCTAACAATAACCGTGGTTGTACCGAACTCTTTTAAAAGAACCTTCAGTTCTACAATCAATACATTTCGCAACTCATCATCCAGTGCAGAAAAAGCTTCATCCAAGAGTAATAACTCTGGTTTTAATGCCAGTGCACGCAGAATTGCCAGCCTTTGTTGCTGCCCGCCAGACAAATGCTGTGGTTTATGCTGCGTAAACGACTCCATTTTACCAATCCGTAATAATCTTTCTATCAGCAGCTTATCATCTGTCGCATACTGAAGATGCTCTTGCACTGTCATATTTGGGAATAAAGCATAGTCCTGAAACACAAAACCTACACGACGTTGCTGAGGCCTCCAGTTGATCTTTTTTACGGTATCGAGCCAGCAAATTCCTTTGGCATGAATCTCTCCTTTTTCGGGGGTGATCAATCCGGCCAAAGTTTTTAGAAAGGTAGTTTTTCCAGAACCTGAAGAACCGTGGATCCTGGTTATTGAATGTAAGGGAAATTCTGCTTCAACAATGAGTTGGCTATTTCCTTTATAGGTTTTTATCTTTTTATGTATGGTCGCTTTGATCATTCCAATGGCCCTCTTGCTGAATTTCTATTAAAAATGAAGACCAGAATTACAATCACAAACGTGATTGCGAATAAAACCAGAGAATACTGATTGGCTTCTTTGAATTGATTGTTATCTACAGCATCGTAAATAGCAATAGATGCGACTTGAGTTACACCCGCCAGTTTACCACCTATCATTAAGACTACACCAAATTCTCCGAGCGTATGTGCAAAAGTCAATACAATTGCTGTACATAGAGACGATTTGATATTAGGCAATAATACCCGGTAAAAGGTTTCCAGTTTAGATTTTCCCATGGTATAAGATGCCTGGGCAAGTGATACTGGCAAATGCGCAAGGGCCGATTTTATGGGGCTAACCATAAATGGAAGGCTGTAGATTACCGAAGCAACTACGAGTCCTTCAAAAGAAAAAACCAAGCTGATGTTAAAGTGTTCAAGTAACCAGCTTCCCAATATACTATTTGGGCTAAAAGTGAGCAATAGATAAAATCCAAGAACCGAAGGTGGTAAGACTAAAGGCATGGTCAGGATTGCTTCTATCATTACTTTCCCTAGCGAACTACGCCTGGAGAGCCAGTATGCCAGGGGAATACCGACAATAAAGAGGATAAGTGTAGTACAGGCTGCGAGTTTAAGACTTAGCCATATCGGGGTCCATTCCATTAATTTTATAATCTTTTATAAGGTCCTATAACCAAACTGGCCGAAAATAGCCTTCGCGTCAGCAGAGAAAAGATAATCATAAAATCTCTTATTCTTCGTAAAATTCTTGTTTTTCGAGTGCTTTAATAATACAGCTCCCTGTTTAATCGGTGCATACGCCCTGGGGTCAACTTTTTGCCATTTGAAAAGATCAGCCGGCGAAAGTTCATATACTAATGACTCTGTTGTAAAACCTATATTCACAATTCCTTTAAGCACATAAGTATTGATTTGACTGATACTTTCTCCAAATACAAGCCTGGAAGATAACTTGTTGTAGAATCCATAGTAATTCAAAGCTTGAAGTGAAGCTTTACCATAAGGAGCAAGATCTGGATTAGCAATCGCTATTTTCCCTAATTTCGGATCGATGATAATAGTCTTCCAGTTTTCAATAGCAACACCGGTAACAGAACAGACAATCAGACTACCCATGGCATATACTTTAGGTTTCAACAAGGCAAAACCAGCATCATAGACATTTTGTGCAAACTCCATATCAGCAGACAAAAATAGATCATAAGGAGCTCCGTTTTTTATTTGAGCAGTCAGTTTTCCGGATGATCCACTTATAATTTCTACACTTATAG
This sequence comes from Pedobacter sp. PAMC26386, assembly GCA_014302835.1. Taxonomy (GTDB): domain Bacteria; phylum Bacteroidota; class Bacteroidia; order Sphingobacteriales; family Sphingobacteriaceae; genus Pedobacter. Next base: position 1,564,606 of record CP060294.1, on the reverse strand, counting down.
CGGTCCTCTCCGTAAAATCTGACGCTAATTTTCGGAGTACAAACTGTGCATTTGCAGCAACAGCAACCCTAACCGGTTGCGCCACAACAGGGGAAACAATCCAAACAGCTAAAACTAGTAAAACGATTTTTTTAAAAGAATAACCCGGTTGATTGAAGGAGGATCTTTGACTGAGGCGAGCTAATGACTTGTAATTCAATGTTTATATGATCTGCCACGCCTTAAACATTTATCCGTTAAGGCGGATAATCAAAATTAACATGTTTAAATCATAAATAAAAATCGTTGTTTACAACCCCATGGCTTTTCAATATCTATGGAATCTTTACAGGTTTTTTTTACCTTTAGAGAGCGTTATAATTTTGTCTGATGAGCCGTTTGGGCCTCTTAATTTTTTAATAAAAACATGGAATATACTGAAATATGTAAACCTTTTGATTCGCTTACGGTGAAGGAGCTTTACGCGATCCTCAAATTGAGATGTGAGATATTTGTGGTAGAACAGCAATGTATTTTTCTTGACACAGATAATAAAGACCAGTCTTGTCAGCACCTGATGCTTTATCAAAACAAAGAGTTAATGGCTTATGCAAGAATTGTACCTGCCGGATTATCATTTACCGAACCTTCTATCGGAAGAATAGTCAGCAGTCCTGCTGCCAGAGGAAAAGGATTTGGAAAACAACTGGTTTCACTGGCGATCTCAAACTGCATCCGTTTACAGGGAAATAAGCCAATTAAAATTGGCGCGCAGTTATATTTGAAGTCATTTTATGAGTCTTTTGGCTTTGTAGTACAGGGTGAAGAATATTTAGAAGATGACATTGTACATGTAGATATGCTAAGGCCTGTGAGTACGCTTTAGTTAAGACAAAATTAATTTGTCATTTAACAGAATTAATTTTGTCATTTATTTGTCTGGTATTAAAAATAATATACTTAATATTACTATAGGTGTATTTTTTTTATGCCCGAAACCATTTATCTATTATTAATAATTTAATTAAATCTCACATGGAAACAACTACTTTTTCAAAATTCTCAGCCGAGTTTTTCGGCACACTTGTTCTTGTCCTGATGGGATGCGGCAGTGCTGTAATTGCTGGTGCCGATGGTACATCTGGTGTTGGTCTGCTAGGAATATCTTTTGCCTTTGGTTTATCAGTAGTAGCTATGGCCTATGCTATTGGTCATATTTCAGGTTGTCATATAAACCCGGCAATTTCTATCGGTATGGTAGTAGCTGGCCGTATGAAAGCAAATGAAGCTATTGTATACATCATTGCACAGGTATTAGGTGCCATAGCCGGAGCCGGAATTTTATTTCTTATTGCGTCAGGCAAAGCCGATTATTCTTTAGCCAAAGGTTTGGGTCAGAATGGTTATGAAGCTGCCTCACCCGGTGGATATACCCTGGTAGCTGGTTTTGTTGCAGAAACAATATTTACCTTTATATTTCTAATGGTTATTTTTGGATCCACCTCTACAAAAAATATTAACGGAGGCTTTGCTGGTTTAGCAATTGGCTTAAGTTTAGTATTGATCCATATAGTTGGGATCAAAGTAACTGGAGTATCTGTAAACCCGGCAAGAAGTATCGGTCCAGCCTTATTAGTTGGTGGTACAGCGATCAGTCAATTGTGGTTATTCATTGTTGCGCCTATATTGGGTAGTATACTGAGTGCAATAGTATGGCGTTTCATGCTGGAAAAAAATTAATCTTTCAAACCATAAAAGGGCCCTGTTGTTTTTCGCAAGTAGCGATTAACAACGGGGCTTTTCTTCTTAAAACCATTGATGCTGTTACCAACCGTTGGCATAGAAAAGATTTTCAACCTGAGATAAACCCAGAAGGATCGTATGAAAGGTCAGAAAACACCAATAAAAAAAGTAGTCGTAGTCCCCTATTCTACCACGTGGGCTACGGAATTTGGAAAACTAAAAATGATCTTTAGTGGTCAACTGCAGGATCTTATTCTCCGTATTGAACACGTTGGCAGTACAGCTGTACCGGGGCTTGCGGCTAAGCCTATTATCGACATTGATCTTATTATCAATAATAAATATAAGTTTGATCATATTATAGAGATCCTAAGCAAGCTTGGTTATACCCATGGTGGAGAAATGGGGATCCCGGGAAGAGAAGCTTTCACAAGAAATTCAGCATTGACACCAGAGGATGGCTCTGGAAATTTCTGGCCTCAGCATCATCTGTATGTATGTCTTGAAAACAGTAATAGCCTGAGAAATCACTTGATTTTCAGAGATTATCTTCGCAATAACCCTAAAAAGGTAAAAGAGTATAGTGAACTCAAATTGAAACTGGCAAAAAACCACACTTTCGACATTGATGGTTATGTAGAGGCGAAAACGACTTTTATCCTTTCTATTCTGGAAAATTCAGGCTTTGATCAGGAAGATTTATCAACCATTAAAATACAGAATAAGGCAATAAATAAAAAACAATAAAACCCCGGATAATTCTATCCTGGTCATTTTAAAACACTCTTAAATTGATGAAACAATTGCTTTTTTCTTGATGAAAGCAAATGTAAGGACACAAAGGATAACTAAAATCATATAACTTAGGCCAAGACTGGCTTGAGATTTGGCAGGGATAAGTGAAACTATACCATAACTCATGATAGAAGTTATCACATATACAGCTCCTCCTGTTACCCCACTTGCTATCCCTGCGTTCTTAGGAAAAAGACTAAGACAATAAGAAAAGTAATTGTTAAAGACAAAACCTGCTATAAAATGGATACCAAAAGCAAATGTCATCATGGTAATTAAACTCGTGTAAGCAACAGGAATAAAGATCATGACTGCCGTTAAAACAGCCTGAATACCAATTGCAATAGCTATCTTTTTGAAAAAAGGATAACTAATCATTGCCTTACCAAGGAAACCACCAAGCAATAATGCAACTCCAAGAGATAGAGAACAGTAACCTGTAGTAATAGCTGAATCGTGAAAAGTATGTTCTATGATAAATGGTCCGCTCATTCCATAGACCATAAACATAGCGTTGGATAAGCCCAGCATAATCAGCCCCAGACTGAAACTAAGGGTCTTCAGCATATTACCATAAACCTGAATAATTGATTTGAAATGAAATTTCTGATAAACCTTTAAAGATTCTCCCCCAAATATCAATTCCAGAATCAGCATAACCAGTGCAAAATAACCTATCAGATAAAAATTAGATTCCCATCCAAATGCGGTTTGAAGATATCCTCCAAAAAAAGGTGCAATGATAGGAGCCGAAGACCAGACAATAGAAAACAAGCTGGTGTAGTGCTTCAATTTTTCTCCCGAAAATATATCTACAAAATAAGCTCTTTTGCCTACTACAATGGCCGCCACAGTTATTCCATGAATAATACGCATGAGGTAGATAATGTATACACTATGTGCATTAGCAATTGTAAAACTTGCAATACTGAACAACAATAATGCGGCAATAGTAATACGAAAACGTCCAAAACTATCTAATAAACTTCCAATGAATAATTGTGATAGGCCATAGCTAATCAGAAAAAACACAATTGTTAGCTGTACTTCTGCATTACTGGCATGCAGGTGTCTAGCCATAGCCGGTAATGATGGTAAATAAATATCAGTTGCGAATCCGGAAAGGGGTATTAGAACAAATGCGAGAATAGTCCCGATTCCGTCATGATCTTTTTCAATAATTCTCATTCTTTATTTTTCTCTTTTTCGTTTATTCTACCTCTTTGCAGCACCATAATCAGGATCACATTAGCTCCTATTCTCTTGCTGGTAAGTTCTCTGGCAGAATCTTGGGCAAAGATAGCGCAACGAAACAAAAATGAATTTCAAAAAACAAATAAATGATTATATAAATCAAATAATTTCTAAGTGTTGTGTTTAAAAAGTGAAGGTGTTATTCCAGTATGTTTTTTGAAGTAATTATTGAAATGAGCGGGATAGTCAAATCCAAGACAGTAACCAATTTCGGCCACATCCCAATCCGTGTTTTTCAAAAGAGTTTTAGCTTCCTCAACAATCCTGTTACTGATCATTTGTGTTGTCGTTTTACCCGTATGTGATTTGACTACATAATTAAGATGGTTGACATGGATATTCAATTGACTTGCAAATTCAGATGCACTTTTGATTTTTAAAGGATTTTCTGGCGAATCAACAGGGAATTGTCGTTCTAACAATTCCATAAACATGGGTGTTATCCGGTCTGGAGTATCTTTATGCTCAATTAGCTTGTCTGTAGCCCTCCCTTTTATTCCCTGGTGAATAACCAGTTTCAATAAACTCCTGATCACCTCATATTTATATTCATAATCACTTTTCAACTCATCCATCATTTGTCTGAAATAACCGCTAACCAACTCGACTTGATCCTCATTCAAAAAATAAACCGGATGTAATAAAGGATTAAATAACGGGCAGGATAACTCAAGACCCTTTTTTAATTCGGCTGAGACAAAAGAATCATTAAACAAACATACGTAGCCTTCCTGTTTTTCAGCAATAGATTCCCAGGAGTAGGGTACAGTAGGGTTTGAGAAAACAAGTGCGGGCTGATTAACTTCAAATATCTGATCAGCAAAATGCAGCCTGCCCGCCCCTATGCTCAAACACATCTTATAATGATCCCTTCTGTTATAAGGTGTTACCTTATTACAATAGCATCTGGACTGGACATTAAAATGACTTGAATTTCCTTTTGAATTTAATAAATCTGAAGGAATAATTTGATTCGTTCTTTTATAGAACTCACCAAGGGTTTCTATAGATGACAGCATAAGTGAATTGAATATTTCAAAGAACAAAGATAATCAAAAAACTAATTTAAATTATTGGGTTTGCAATGTTTAACGGATTTCCATTGCTATAACTAACTGCATTTTCAAACGCCTTACTGAAATACAATTCAAATCCATTTTTCTCAACATAACCCAAATGTGGTGTGCAGACTACATTTGACATTTTCAACAGTTCAAAATCTTTGTCATAAACCGGTTCCTGCTCGTATACATCAATACCAGCGAATCCTGGTGTCCCTTTTTTCAGAGATTTCAATAATGCTCCCTTTTCAATTAGTTCGGCCCGGGAGGTATTGATCAATACTGCCGTTGGCTTCATCAAACCTAAATCGGCTTCTTTTACCAGTCCATAGGTACTTTCACTCAACCGCAGATGAAGAGAAATCACATCCGCCCTGCTGAAAAAATCTGCTTGCGAAAGTGCTTTTTCAAAACCATCATTTACAGCATGACCTCTTGATTCTTCACTACCCCAAATCAGAACATGGGCTCCGAATGCCTTTGCATAACCAGCAATCATTTTACCAATTTTTCCATACCCCCAAATCCCTATCGTTTTCCCATTTATTGACGATCCAATATTTATTTGCCATTTCCCGTTTTTCATCCCTTCTATCGCATTAGGAATCTGCCTAACCGTATTCATTATCAACGCCCAGGCTAGCTCGGCTGGTGCTATCGGTGAACCTATCCCCTCTGCTACAAGAACTTTATGTCTGGTACATGCTGCTAAATCTAAATGGTTTGATATTTTCCCTGTCTGGCTGATTAATTTCAAATCCGGCAATTTGGATAACAAATCATCATTTATAATTGTCCGTTCCCTTGTCAGCACGATGATTTCAACACCTTTCAGCAAGCAGAGTCGTATTTTTCTCCGTCGTATTCAGAATCATGACCGCCTGTCCTTCTAATATTTTAAAACAGTCAAGATCTTTAATGATATTTTGATAATCGTCTAAAACAGCTATTTTCATGGTACTTTTGATATAAAGACTAAAATACCAATCCAGCATAGGTAATCCAAATCTATTTAAACCTCTTCTTCATTATCTTCCTGTAATTTTCATAAATTCACAGTTAAAGAAATCAGTTAACAACATATTTGAGCAATCAAGAAAAAAAATGATTAAAATACTAAGGACTGACTCAGGAAATCAAGACTTTATTAAGCTGGTAAAACATCTTGATGCATATCTTAAAGAAAAAGATGGTGGTGATCATTCATTTTATGATCAATTCAATAAAATTGATAAAATTAAATATGTAGTTATTGCCTATCGGGATGGTGAGCCTATGGCTTGTGGTGCAATCAAAGAATATGGTACAGGAATAATGGAGATTAAACGCATGTATACTTCGCCAGCAAGCAGAGGAAAAGGGATCGCCAGTAATATTCTGACTGAACTGGAAATCTGGGCAACCGAACTGGCTTATAAAAAATGTATTTTAGAAACAGGAATCAGACAATTGGAAGCCATAAAACTTTATAAAAAAAATGGTTATCAAGTCATTCCAAACTATGGACAATATGCTAAAATTGAAACCAGCGTCTGCTTTCAGAAAGATATGATACATTTATTCTAATTCTAATCTTTGTATATGCCTTCTAATCTCCTTACATGATTTATCCGCTACTCGATTGGTTTTTCACGCTGCTTCACCTTGTTATTGTAGGTTTTAATCTGTTTGGCTGGATATGGCCTTCAACCCGAAAACTTCATCTTATTGTGGTTACACTTACGTTAGGATGCTGGTTGGTTCTGGGTATCTGGTATGGCATAGGCTATTGCCCGATTACTGACTGGCAATGGCAGATTAAAGAAAAACTGGGAGAAACAAATCTGCCTGCTTCTTTTGTTAAATATTATGCAGATAAGATATCCGGGAAGAACATTTCTGGTTCATTGGTTGATACGATAACAGGTGTTAGCTTTGCCGCCGCTATACTGATGACTGTTTATATTAATTTTATCCAGGGGAAAAAAAAATCATGAAAAAAATTACAGGCTTTGCATTTGCTTTACTAATCTGTATTTCTTGTCAATCAAATAAGCCTGATCAACACAAACTAAACAATCCAGTAAAGCAGAAAATAAAACCTAATCCTCAGTCCCGGAAAACGGTTGATTCTTTACCAGACATCAGTGGCCTTTATCAATCTGCATCTGGCAAAGAAGGAATATCTGCTTGTGATTTATCTGTTAAAATCACAAAAATAAAAGGACAGTATTTTTATCAGTTTAATATTGCCGGGGAAATCCTCAAAGGAAAAGTCACCCTAAGAAAAACTCCGGGAGAAAAAGAAATGTCCATTGTTTTTGAGGGTATAAAATGGGCAGAATACGAGGGCGATGTTTCTAGTGATACTACGGACAATGTCAGTCCAAACCCCCAGCCAAAGCTTCCTGTTGGAGTTGCCGGGAGTTTGTTGAATGGGGAGATTATTATCCAGAATTATGGAAACGCAATGAATTACTATGTGGTCTTTACCGCTTGTGGCGAAAAGTTTATCACTTTAACTCGTTTAACAATTTGATAACCTTCCCCCTGCTATACAGAGCAAACAAAAATAAGTCTCCTGCGTTGTTTAATGAACAAATCTTACTTCATTTAAACTGTAAACAATCAATCATGGAGAAAAAATTAAATATCGTTCTGGTGCACGGTGCATGGGGCGATGGATCACATTGGCGTCACGTTATCCCTCAGTTACATGCAAAAGGATATCGCGTGACCGCTGTTCAGAATCCACTTACTTCTTTAGCAGATGATGTAGAACGTACCAGGCAGTTGGTAGCACAACAAGATGGTCCTACTTTATTAGTCGGTCACTCTTATGGAGGAATGGTGATTACGGGTGCTGGTCACGAGCCAAATGTAGTTGGCTTAGTATATGTAGCTGCATTTGCACCGGACGAGGGAGAAACGCCAGGCCAGCTATTTGGTTTGAGAGCTGCTCCACGGGGTGCTGCGAGTATACGCCCTGACAAAAATGGTTTCTTATGGATTGAGCGCGGAGAGTTTCATCAAAACTTCTGTCAGGACCTAAACGAGGAAGAAGGATTGGTCATGGCACTTACACAAAAACCAATTGCGGCTAGATGTTTTGATGATAAATCTGGCGCACCTGCATGGAAAGTAAAGCCAAGCTGGTACCAGGTATCTGCCAACGACCACATGATTCCACCAGAAACTGAGGCTTGGTTTGCAGAGCGAATGAATGCTAAGAAAACAATTACACTGGATGCGGGTCATGCTTCTATGGCATCACATCCACATGAGATACTAGCATTAATAGAAGAGGCAGCAAGAGCTGTTTCCTAATTGATCAGAACCAGGAAGATCTGTAATCCACATCTTTCGATTCTTTTAACAGCAAAGGACTCCTGGAAATGGGAGTCCTTTGCTGTTATGATGATATAAATGTAATTTCATGCCAGTTTAAATACAGAAAAATATGCCTAACCCTTACTTATCCTTGCTGAAGACTGCCTGGATTTATGCGCGTCACGAGCGTAAGAAATATGTGCTTGTATATGTCCTGTTTTTCTTTGCCAATATTGCATTTTCTCTTAACCCTATACTATTTGGCTGGTTTGTTGGTAAAGTACAGCAGGATCCAGGAAATATCCCCCGCTATACCTTATATTTTGCAGGAGCATATCTTGGACTCCGGCTACTGGAATGGGCATTTCATGGACCAGCCCGAATTATGGAAAGACATCTTGCTTTTAATATGAGTCGTAATTTTTTGCAGGAGAAATATCACCAGGCATTACATCTCCCGGTAAAATGGCATCAGGATAATCACAGTGGCGCGGTAATCAACCGGATCAGAAAAGCTTATGAAGCACTTAAACAGTTTTTTGAGCATGGATTCATGTACTTATACGCTTTTACCAAATTATTCTTTTCAGTGATAGCCATGTTATATTTCTCACCGCTCTATGGCGGTATAGGTATTTTATTGGGGATCATTTGTGTCTGGGTTATTCTACGTTTTGACAAACCTTTTATCCAAACGCTGGATGAGATTAATGAGCAGGAACATGTTGTATCTGCCACTTTATTTGACAGCCTCTCCAATATTATGACTGTAATTACGCTTCGGCTGGAGAAGAGTATGGAAAACGGTTTAATGGCAAAAATACAGCGGATCTGGTCTCCTTACCGGAAAAACACACTCATTAATGAATGGAAGTGGTTTGTAGCAGATATTATGGTAGGACTTATTTATTGTGTGATTGCAGTAGGTTATATTTTCCAGAACTGGGTTCCAGGTCAAATATTTTATGTTGCAGGTTTAATTGCACTGTTAGGCTATGTAAATCAATTCACAAGTGTATTTCACGATATCGCCTGGCAGTATACAGACATTGTACAATACAATACCTCCATTGAAACTGCACGGAATATAAGTGAGGCCTACCAAAATCATCATCGTGCAGATACAGCAGACGGCTTACCTGAGAACTGGCATACAATTGAGATCAAGAACCTAAATTTTTCACATTTACCAGCCTACAGCAACGAATACGTCCCTCAAAGTTTGCATCAATTAACTCTGCGGATTGAAAAAGGTAAAAAGATAGCTCTTATCGGAGAAAGTGGCAGTGGAAAAAGCACACTGCTGGCTCTCCTCAGAGGACTATATGAACCTGAGCAAAATACAATACTTGAGGTTAATGGAAAACCGTTATCACTTGCTACGCTAAATGAGACCGTAACACTCTTTCCACAGGAACCAGAAATCTTTGAAAATACCATTGCTTATAATGTGACTTTAGGACTTCCCTTTCCACCAGAAGAAATCAGTGCTGTCTGTGAAAGTGCTCACTTTTCTGAAGTAATTGCGATGCTGCCGCAGGGATTAGAATCAGATATCCGGGAAAAGGGTGTCAATCTTTCAGGTGGACAAAAACAGCGTCTGGCTTTAGCCAGAGGGATACTTGCAGGTCGTGATAGCCAGATTATTTTACTCGATGAACCAACTAGTAGTGTGGACCCTAAAACAGAAGCCATGATTTATGAAAAGATGTTCCAGGCATTCAGTAATAAAGCAATCATCTCTTCTATGCATCGTCTTCACCTGCTGCCACAATTTGACCATATCTATGTGCTGCAACGGGGACGGATTGCCGCAGAGGGCACTTTCCACGACCTGCATTTAAATAGCGAGGTATTCCAGGAATTGTGGAAACACCAGGAGAACAAATAATCGAATTTCCAAAAAATGCGTGAATTCATTACACGGCCTATCCATTAAATTGCCTTAAATGATGGTCCATATGTTTATAAACCAGATAACCAACCTGTTCTGTTGTTAGTTTTCCAAAAAAAGAGTGTACGATTTCAGAATTTGAAGGCTTTGCATATTCCTCAATCAATGCAACCCATTTTTTTCTTTCTGCTATAACATCTCCCTCTTGCGCCTTTATTTTAAGCTCAGGTAATGTGGGTACATTTGACCTTATAGGAGTATCATCCTGCATAAGTTCTTTCAATGCCATCTTCCCAAACAAACGGCCTAAGAATGCACGTTTGTATATATATTTACCCAGCATCATTTCTTCATATACTGTACAATGTTTCAGCATCTGGTAGATATTCATTTTACCCCATAGCGCTTTACTATTCTCATCGAGCAAACTGATTCTGTAAATCAACTCGTCTCTTGTTGTCTTTTCAAATACTGTTTTCATATTGCTAATGTTTTTTAGAATCAATTTGAAATTTCGTTTAGGAATCTCCAAGCTAATCACCCCTCAGCTATTGATCAGTTTGATATTTAGTAAATCTTAATACCCGAGATTCTATTGATTAATAAACGTTAAGTAAATGTATAACCAATACAGTGAAATGCTAAGGTGTAATACTGACATTCTCAGGCGCTGTTTCGGACAGTTTTACCAGAAGACAGATGGTAAAACTCGTTTTAAAGCATCAATTGATTTAAGCTATTTACAAAACATTCTCTATAGCTTTTTGCAACCGTTATTTTCTGATCTTTCAATACGACCTGGTTGTCTTCAAAAACTTCAATATTTGTTAAATTGACGATATAAGAATTATGAATCCGCATAAATTCACTGGGCAAGCTTTCAATTAAATCTTTTAAAGCCTTGTAATAGATATATTTTTTATCATGGAGGGTATGAATTTCGACATAGTTGCCAAGCCCTTTAATCACGGTAATATCGTGGTAAAAAAGTTTAACTAATTTCTTGTCGGATTTTATAAAGGCAAAGCTTCGGTTTTCCATTGTATAGATGATATGTCCTTAAATTACAGTAAGACAGGCAATGTAAACCAAAAAGTACTCCCCTTACCTAATTCGCTATCAACTCCGATCTGCCCATTGTGTTTTTTGATAATTTCAGCGCAAATATAAAGTCCAAGCCCCAAGCCGGTATATTGGCTTCCGCTGCTATCTATTCGATAATAGCGGTCAAAAAGATTTTGTAATTTGTCTGGATGGATCCCTTCTCCCTGGTCAATAACTGATACTTTAGCCATATCATTTATTTTCTCGATACAAATCAGAATTTCTTTTGATTTTGGGGCGTACTTTATCGCGTTGTTAATGAAGTTGACAACGATCTGGTCTATTCTGGTTACATCTGCATAGGTACAAACTTCTTTATCTCCTTCAATTTTTATCGTATAAAGGCCTTCAGTACGAATTTCATGACAACATTCCGTAATAGCTTCAAACAGAACGAATTTTTGTTTACTGATATAAAGCCTGCCTTCATTAGCCAGGCTTGTGTTCAACAGGTCTTCAATAAGCGCATTGACTTTACCCAAACTTTTATTAGCCTGAACAATGAGCTTTGGTAACATCGTAGACTGAGGGTTATCCTTTATTCTGTCTAATAGTTGCAAAGAGGCTTTTAAACTGGTAATCGGTGTTTTAAGTTCATGGCTGGCAATACTGATGAAGTCATCTTTCTGCTGCTGCAGCAACTTCAGTTCCTGTATATCTGTTGCGGTACCCACCCAAAGTTTAATTTGTTCATGTTCATCAATGATAGGCATTAAACGGATTAAATGCCATCTGTAAAGCCCGTCTAGGCGTTTTGCACGAACCTGGAACTCTCCACCATCGCTTGTTTTAAGTATTGTCCTGAACTCTTCAAAACTCAGCTTAAGATCATCCCTGTGAATGACCATATTAAACCCCTGCAAATTATCTTGTTTGCTATCAAACCCGGTATAATCGAACCATCGCTGATTGTAAAAAATAACTTTACCTTGAATAGTGTTTGTCCAGGCAATCTGAGGAATTGTCTCCATCATACTGCGAAACATATTTTCACTTTCTACCAGTGCTTTGGTACGAAAAACAACCCTGGCTTCCAATTCCTGGTTCAGTTGAGAAAGCTCCATATTAACGAGTTTAACTTTTTCTTCCTGACTAATTAATAAATCATTTGCTCTGCGCAGTTCCTGCTGCTGTGTTTTTAGATTTCCGGTTAGCACGACTAAATCTGCCGTCCGCTTCTCCTTTTCCTCGTTCTGAAAGACAAGCTCTTTGTTCGCAGTGACAAGTTCTACTGCTTGTATTCTTAATTTTTCGGCAGTGATTATCTTTTCTTTCCTTACCGCTGTATCATTTAGTGCTCTATTGATCTTTGTTGATAATGTAAATAACTTGTCCTTGGACAAATAATCAGTAACCCCATTCTTGATTAATTCAACAACATTTTCTTCTCCAATAGTACCAGAGACAATAATAAAAGGAACATGAGGATGTTTAATTTGTTTAATACGAAAGGCTGTAACCGCATCAAACGAAGGGAGTGAATAATCAGATAATATTAAATTGGGACCAAAGTTTTGAAGCGCATTCTCAAATTCAATACTTGTCTGGACAATTTCAGCGATAAAACTCAATCCGGATTTCTTCAATTCACGCAAAAGCAAATCTACATCCGCTTCGTTGTCTTCAAGAATAAGGATTCTAAGATTAGATGCCATTATTTTATTTTAATCAAATGATTCATGGATAGCTTTTGTAGAATTTATGCTAGTGAGGTGATTGGCTTAATATCATCCAATATAATCCAATTTCTTTTATTGCATTAAAAAAATTGTCACTGTCTACAGGTTTTACGATATAGCTGTTTGCTCCCAACTCAAAACATTTCTCTATATCCGGACTTTCGTTGGATGAAGTGAGCATAACCACTGGAATTGATTTAAGATTTGCATCAGATTTCACTTTTTCAAGTACCTGTATTCCTGATACCTTTGGCATCTTTAAATCCAACAAAATCAGTTTCGGGTACTCTTTAATATTCCGGGATGCATAATCTCCTTTGCAATACAAAAAATCAAGTGCCTCTGCACCGTCTTTAACATGTTGAAGCTTGTTCGTAAAGCCACTTTTTTTTAGTGCGCGAATAGTAAGGACAGCATCATCAGCACTATCTTCAACAAATAAAATTTCAATATTATCGTAGTTCATTTTTTTTATTTAAGTATTTATTTTGGCAGGCTGAAATAGAAACAGGTTCCTTCATTTAAAACAGATTCAGCCCAAACTGTTCCGTTATGTCTATGCACTATTTTTTGTACAATAGCCAAACCGATACCTGTGCCTTCAAATTCTTCCTGGGAATGCAACCTTTGAAAAACTCCAAAAAGCTTATCATAGTATTGCATATCAAAGCCTGCTCCTGCGTCTTTCACATAATAAACAACAAGATTATCTTTTTCGTAAGCACCTATTTCGATACTCGTTTTCACTTTATATCTGGAATATTTAATCGCATTGGAAATCAGATTAATCCAGACCTGCTTAATCAGTGACTTATCACCCTGTGCAGGTGGAAGTATCTTTATATCAAACTCCGGTATATTCTCTCCTTCTTCAAACAAGAACTCTTCTCTGACCGATTCAACGAGATCAACCATATTTATAGCTGAAACTGTGACCTGTTTTCTGCCCAGTTTCGAAAATGCGAGCAAATCGTCTATTAACTCCCCCATTTTTTTTGAATTGTGCATAATGGAGTAAAGAATTTTTGTTCCATCAGAATCTAATCTATCAGAATAGTCTTCTACTAGTATTTTAGTATACCCATTAATTGCTCTGATCGGAGCGCGTAAATCATGAGATATAGAGTAGGAAAAGGAGCCCAACTCTTTATTGACAGACTCTAGCTGTGCGGTACGTTCAATTACCTTTTGTTCTAATTCATCGTTTAATTTGCGAATATCATCTTCGGCATTTTTAAGTTCTCTATTGGCAATGATTAACTCTTCTGCTCTTTTTTCTTTCTCTTTATTCTGAAAAGCTAGTTCTTTATTGGCGATGATCAGTTCTGCAGCACGGTTTTCTTTTTCTTCGTTTTGAAAAGCAAGTTCTTTGTTGGCGATGATTAATTCTGCGGCACGGTTTTCTTTCTCTTCATTTTGAAAAGCGAGTTCTTTGTTGGCGATGATTAATTCTTGTGCTCTTTTTTCTTTCTCTTCATTTTGAAAAACGAGCTCCTTATTGGCGATGATTAATTCTGCTGCGCGTTCTTCTTTCTCTTCGTTTTGAAAAATGAGTTCTTCATTTGCTATGATTAATTCTGCTGCCCGCTTCTCTTTCTCCTGATGTTGAAAAGCTAATTCCTCATTAGCAATAATCAATTCTGCGGCACGGTTTTCTTTCTCTTCATTTTGAAAGACTAGCTCTTTATTAGCTATGATGAGTTCGGCAGCACGATTTTCTTTCTCTTTGTTTTGAAAAACCAGCTCTTTGTTAGCTATGATTAATTCTGCGGCACGGTTCTTCTTCTCCTGATTCTGAAAAGCAATCTCTTTATTGGCAATAATTAATTCATCTGAATCATTTTTTCTCATATCCTTAACTAAAAGGTTTCTTTTTTAAAAAGTAGTATAGGATAATTAATTTAGGGGTGGGGTCCCTTTCTTGTTTATTGTCTAAAGCTAACCTAATATTATGAAGTTTGTACAAAAACCAGATAAATACTCTGATACTTTATGTTTAACTTAATCTATATTTTGAAGTATAAAAAAATACGATCGGATATATCAGGAACCCAACTCAAAATAAGAATACTATGATTACTTTTTTCAAGGAAATCTTTGAATATAACCATCAAATGAACCAAATGCTGATTGGCACGTTAATTGAAAATGAAGAAAAGGCTTCAGAGAAAGCATTTCAACTCCTCTGCCATATCGTTAACGTTCATATGATTTGGAATAGCAGGATTTTGAACGAGTCCCTTGCGGGCACTTTGGGAATCCATCCTATAAAAGAACTTCAGAAGCTGGATACAACAAATTATCAAAATACTTTAAGCATTATACAAAAGAGTGACCTATCAAATATCCTTGAATATTCAGATATGAAAGGGAACTCACATCGTGATTTAATAAGAGATATTCTATTTCAAAGTATTAATCACTCAACCTACCATAGAGCCCAAATTGCTACTGAATGCAGACAGACGGAAATAGAGCCTTTAATAACTGATTATATATTTTACAAATGGGGACGAAAAGAAGAATAATGATTAAATTTATATAAATCGGATCAAATCGTCTGCCTAAAGCAAATGTAATTAATTGGTTTTCAAAAAATTATAAATTTTTATATTGAAACTTAATCGCGCTCAAGATGTTATGTGATCAAAACAAATTAAAAACTTAGAAAAATGAAAAAAGGATTAATGGCCCTATTGGTTATGGCGATCAGCTTTAGCACAATGGCACAAACAAAAATGAGTGATTCAAAAATGCATGATTGTGTGAAGATGAAACACGGAAAAATGATGATGATAAAAGATGGTAAAACCATGATGATGGACAAAGATATGACGATGTCCAATGGCACTATGGTGATGAAAGATGGAACCGTTAAAATGAAAGATGGTAAAACCATGATGATGAAAAACGGTCAGGGAATGGATATGAGCGGCATGATGATGCCGATGAAAATGAAGGGCATGAAGATGAAGGGTACTAAGATGAAAACAGACTCTTCCATGAAGATGTAATTCAATTATTTTTTCTCTTAATTTGATTGGTAAATTGTCTTAAATAATTTATCAATCAAATTATATCCATGATTAATTTGCTCTTGTTTCTACCATGAAAATTTTGTCCTAAGACGAGACTCGAGGAGTGAGCCACTCCACAAGGGCACCTCTTATGTTATTTTTCCAACTTAGATTCGCTTCAAAAATTCTTCAGAAGAATCAATATTGTTGACAGGGATACTGCAAATTTTAAATTGCAATCACATTCCTATGTTGCTTTCCCCAATCAATTAAGCTTTCAACAAGTGGATAAATTGACTGACAATACGCCGATAGCGTATACTTTACATCCTTAGAAAAATCGGGATCTTCTGTTCGTATAATTAGTTTATTAAGTGCCATTAATTCCAGTTCTCTGGAAAGCATAGCGAAAGTAATTCCAGATATACTCTTAGCAATTTCCCTATAACGATGGTTACCGTTGTAAATAGCAATGATCACATACATACGCCATTTCCCGCTGAGTACATATAAAGCATCTGCGGCATATTTAATATCTTCCTTATCCTTGTAAGTGCACAGATAAGGTTTGATGATTTTGTTTTCTTCCATTGTATGTGCTATTATGCATTATAGCATTCCCGATAATGATGATTTGCCGCTCTATATTTGGAGTAAAATTAAACATTAATTTCATTATGACACAGATTGGAAATATAGAATTTAAAGGTAAAAGCTATACCACATTACACGTAAGAGTATCAAACTGCGTAGCCACTGTCTCTTTGGACAATGCACCGGTAAATGCTTTAAGCGGTAAGATGATGAAGGAACTGCAACAATTACTTAAAGATCTTTCTGAGGATTCTCTGATCAAAGTAATTGTATTTGATAGCAAAAACGCCGACTTTTTTATTGCACACGTAGATATTAATATCCTTAATGAGAAGGATATTTTGGAAGAATTGGCAAATGAGGCTGCTGAAGGGGTGAACATTTTCCAGAATTTGGGAGAGGTGCTCAGGAATCAGCCGCAGATTACTATCGTGAAGCTAAAAGGCATTACACGGGGCGGGGGCGCTGAATTCGTTGCAGCTGCAGATATGAGTTTTGCATCTCTGGAAAAGGGGAAAATTTCACAGTGCGAAGCACTCATGGGTATAATTCCCGGAGGTGGCGCCACACAGTACCTATCATCTAAAATGCCTCGCGGGCGTGTACTCGAAATTATTTTGGGCTCGGACCTTTTTGACGCAGAAACTGCCGAACGTTATGGCTGGATAAACCGTGCAATAAAAGATTCAGAAATAGACAAATTCGTTTCCCGGCTGGCAGAAAATATTGCTTCCTTACCTGAAGGCGTAATGCATACCGTGAAAGCTGTATTGCCCCCTGAGCGTTTTACGTCAGGTTTTAAAACTGAGGATGATGGCTGGGCTAAGTTAGCGTTTGCTGCCAAAGCGGGCGACATCATGAGTCTCGCCATGCAAAACGGAGCGCAGACTATAGAAGGGGAACTAAGAATTGAAGAATTATTACGGCGATTATTCTGATCGTTTATTCTCTATCAATATCGAAGTTTTAAACTATGACTTGATCCGGCACCAATCAGACTGATTTAGGTTGCTATGAATGACTTATTATTTTTCTTAAAACGCCTTTTGAAAGTCGTTTTAAACAGAAAAGGCGCAATCTCTTGCGCCTTTCGTGATCCCGCTGGGATTCGAACCCAGGACCACTACATTAAAAGTGTAATGCTCTACCAGCTGAGCTACGGAATCAATTCCTTTTTTGAAGGACTGCAAAGGTAGAAATTTAATATTAACATGCAAATCATGATGAAAATAAATCCCACTTAATTAGTCAACATACTGTTTTTCAACTGGATTAATTTTCGCACCCTTCTCAGGTGAACAAAAACAGAGCAGGATAATATACCACTGCCCTGTCTAAATCATGTTAAAAATCCTATTTCACAGGTTTACTACCCATATAAAATGTCAGTTTTCCACCATCAGTGATATCGGAATGCTTAATCGTATGGGTAGTTATAGCTTTACCATTCAATAAAACTTTTTGTACAAACACATTTTTGTCACTTTGATTCACCGCGTCAATAGTAAATGTATTACCATTTTCTAATTTTAGTACAGCAGATTTTACAGCCGGACTGCCCAATGAATATTCATCAGAGCCAGGCGCTACGGGATAAAAGCCAAGTGAAGAAAATAGATACCAGGCACTCATCTGTCCGCAATCGTCATTCCCACCTAAACCATCTGGCGCATTCTTGTACTGCATTTTCAGGATCATTCTTATCCTTGATTGCGTTTTCCAAGGCTGATCTGTCCAGTTATACAAATAAGCCACATGATGCGCAGGCTCATTCCCATGTACATATCCACCTACAATACCCTCTCTTGTAATATCCTCTGTATCGGCAAAGAACTCATCTGGTAAATGCATGGTGAACAAAGTGTCCAGTCTGTTTGCAAATTTCTGCTTCCCTCCCATGCGCTCAACCAATAATTTTGGATTCTGTGGAACAAAGAAACTATAGTTCCATGAATTTCCTTCAATAAAGCCCTGACCATGTGTACTCATCACATCAAATTTTTTCTGAAAAGTACCATCAGCCATCTTAGCACGCATAAATCCTGTTGAAGGATCAAAATTATTTTCCCAGTTTCCAGAACGTTTCATGTACTCCTGATAAATATCCTGTTTATTCAGCTTTTTGGCCAATTGTGCAATACACCAGTCATCATAAGCATACTCCAATGTATTAGAGATTGAAACACCACTTTTTTCGGCAGGAATAAACCCTTTATCAATATAATCACCTATTCCTTCATAATCTCTGTGGTTGGAAGTGGCGATACAAGCTGCTAGTGCTGCTTCAGGATCACCATTGTAAATACCCTTAATGATTGCATCAGTAACTACAGATACGCTGTGATAGCCGCTCATACACCAATTATCATTTGCATAATGTGACCATATAGGCAGCATTTTCAAGGAACTCTGGTCATAATGGGCAATCATAGATTTCACCATATCATTATTCCTTGAGGGTTGAATCAAGTTAAAGAAAGGATGTAAAGCACGGTACGTATCCCACAAAGAGAAAGTCGTATAATTCGTAAAACCTTTCGCCTCATGTATTCCCTGATCTAATCCTTTATATTGACCGTTTACATCTGTATAAACAGTAGGATTAATAAAGGCATGATACATTGCCGTATAAAAATTGACTTTATCGTCTTCAGAGGTATTTACATTGATCTTATTTAGTTCCTTGTTCCATTCCTCTTTTGCTTGTTTTTTCACCTGATCAAAATCCCAGCCTGGTATTTCAGCATGCATATTTTCCAAGGCATTTTCCTGGCTTACCGGGGAAAGCGCAAATTTTATCTTCACTTTTTCCTGGTCAGTAGTCTTAAAATCAAAATACATTCTCAATTGCTTGCCTGCAATCTCAGGGAAGTTTTTTGTCTGATCGAATTTACCCCAGAAGCCTTTATAAGCCTGTTTACGGTCGTAGTTTTTCTGTCCGTATTTTACGAAAGGCTTAGAAAATGACATCGCAAAATAGACTGTTCTTGTTCTTGCCCAGCCATTAGTTTGACGATAACCTGTGACTAATGAATCATTAACTACACGAACATAAGTCCATACGTTTTTGTCTTCGTAATTATAAATTCCCGACATCAGGTCTAGAATAATATGTGACTCATCAGATTTTAGGAAAGTGTATTGATGCATCCCTACCCTTTTCGAAGCCGTTAATTCAGCCAGAATCTGGTCATCGTCTAACTTCACTTTGTAATAACCTGCTTCTGCGACTTCATTCTGATGAGAAAAAGCGGAGCGAAAACCACTTTTGGGATCGGAAGAAACACCTGGATTCAATTGTAACTTTCCCTGTGTTGGCATAATTAGAAAATCGCCAAGATCTGAATGTCCTGATCCGCTGAAATGCGTATGACTGAATCCAACAATAGTTTTGTCTTCGTAGCGGTAACCTGCGCAATACTTATAGACATCACCATTATATTTTCCATTCAGTTCATAAGAAAGGGTATCTGTTTCAGGGCTTAATTGAACAGCTCCAAAAGGGACAACTGCCCCTGGATAAGTATGCCCCATTTTTTGTGTTCCGATAATAGGTTTTACATACCTGGCAAGATCCTGCTGCGCATTAGCAATAAAAGGAGTAAATAAAACAAGATAAAATAGAATTTTCTTCATCAACTGGTTGTTTTTGGTTTATTTTTTTCAAAGCTCTAATATATCATATATCTACATAAAACGCTGTAACGTAAATGCTATATCGTTTAATCTTAGATTCCATTTACCTTTTTACAAGGATCTGACTGCTTAAAAAATGAATCTTTAACTAAAATCAGTTATTTTTGTATCATATTAAAATACAATGAGTAAAAGGGGTAGAATTCTGGTAGCCATGAGTGGCGGTGTAGATAGTTCAGTAGCAGCGGTAATGTTACACGAACAAGGGTATGAAGTTATTGGCTTAACAATGAAGACCTGGGACTATGCAACATCTGGCAGCAGTAGTAAAGAAACCGGTTGCTGTAGTCTTGACAGCATCAATGATGCCCGTACATTAGCAGTAAACTATGGCTTTCCACATTATATATTAGACATCAGAGAAGAATTTGGTGACTATGTAATTGATAATTTTGTTGACGAATATCTTGCAGGCCGCACCCCTAATCCGTGTGTGTTATGTAATACCCACATTAAATGGGAAGCTTTATTGAAACGTGCAAATAAACTGGACTGCGAATTTATTGCTACCGGTCACTATGCGAATGTCAGACAACATGAAAATGGCAGACATGTGATTTCTAAAGGACTGGATGAAAATAAAGATCAGTCGTATGTTTTATGGGGTGTTTCACAGGAAAACCTTGCGCGCACACAATTTCCTCTAGGATCTTTTGCTAAATCTGACATCAGACAAATGGCATTGGATATGGGACAGGAAGAACTGGCAAAAAAGAGTGAAAGCTACGAAATCTGTTTCGTTCCTGAAAATGATTATCGTTCTTTTCTGAAACATAAGGTAGAAGATCTAGAAGATCGTGTTGCTGGTGGAAATTTCATCACCAGTGATGGAATGATTGTTGGTCAGCATAAAGGTTATCCTTTTTACACAATCGGACAACGTAAAGGCTTGGGTATCGCTTTTGGCGAGCCTATGTTTGTGACTCAGATCCTTCCTGAAAGTAATACGGTAATGCTTGGAAGAGCAGAAGAATTAGAAAGAAGTGAAGCAATGGTACGCAACATTAACCTGATCAAATATGAAAATATTTTTGAACCAATGGATAATGTGATTACCAAAATACGTTATAAAGATGCAGGTATGTTAAGTACCATCGTTCAGGAAAAAGACAGAATGCGTGTGGTTTTTGATCACAATGTATCTGCGATTGCTCCTGGTCAATCTGCAGTATTCTATGAAGGAAACGACCTTTTAGGCGGCGGTTTCCTTGTCTAAATAACTCAGCTGTCCAGCTGGTCTGAAATTATATAGGGAGAAGAAGTTAACAATTTCTTCCCTCTGTATGATTCAAAATAATAGTCTATTCTTCCTAAATTTATTCCTGCAAAACCAACCTGATTAATTGTGGTTATCATTCCTGCCCTATTTTTAACATCCTGAGGTTTAGCTAAAAAAGTGTGTGTATGTCCACCTATAATTAAATCGATATGATCATTCTGCTGTGCTAAGGTTTGATCTGAAACTTTATTATCCGAATATTTATAGCCTAAGTGTGACAAGCAAACAATTAAATCACATTTGTAATCATTTTTCAGTAAACCAGCAACTTCATTGGCCTTTTGAACGGGATCCTGGTAGATCGTATTTCCATAGCTTTGCTCCCCGACTAATCCTTTCAATTCAATACCAATGCCAAAAACGCCAATCTTCAAACCTCCTTTATTGAAAATTTTATAGGATTTGGTTGATTGATGCATAATGGTATCGGAGAAATCATAATTACTGACCAGAATTGGAAAATTAGCATGCGGAAGCTGTTTGTAGAATCCTTCTACGCCATTGTCAAAATCGTGATTTCCCATGGTTGCGGCATCATATCCCATTTCGCTCATGAGTTTAATTTCAAGCTCACCACCATATAAATTGAAGTAGGGAGTCCCTTGAAAAATATCACCAGCGTCCAATAAAAGAACATTCGGCTGTTCTGATCTTATTCTCTTGATCAATGCAGCCCTGCGGGCTACGCCTCCCAAACCCTGGTTCCGGGATCCATCCATCGGAAATGGCTCAATCCGACTATGCACATCATTAGTATGCAGAATAGTCAGCTGCTTTAATCTGCCATTAGCCAGCGCATCTAAAGAATGTATGCTTAAAGCCGTAGCAGCGGCAGCTATACTTCCTGTTTTTATAAATTTTCTACGATTAATCATTCTTAATCCTCCCGTCTAATTTTGAACTGATCTTTTTTCCTGCTTCCTGATTTTCTTTGATGTACCGGATTAATGCATCGCGTATTTTTAGTCCCAGTACTTTACTGGATACCGGTTTTTTGAAAGCACTGATTCCATCTGCCCCACCTGAGATATAATCAGAAGTCAATACATGGTAATTCTTAGTCTGATCAAAGGGTTGTCCATTGATATAAACAGCGGTCGGCTTCCCCGCTTTAATTTTCATAGTCAGGCCTGATACGGGCTGTCCGCCAGTGCGTGCTATATAATCCAGTAAAGACTGGACTTCTGCTCCTTTAATCTCAAAAACAATCAATTCATTTTCAAATGGCATCAGCTCAAAAACATTGGATAAAGTGATAGCGCCTAAAGGTAAATCGTTACGTAAACCGCCATTTGTACTCGGCATAGCGAAGTCTATTTGCGGATCAGTTTTACGTGCTTCAAATAAAGCAGCATCAGAGAAGAAGTTACCTAAAACTGATTCCCCTTCCACTCCTTTTTTAGTGATTTCATTTGCTGAATACCCCAGAATAGTATTCATTTGTGAATCGAGTTTCAGTTTGTAAGGCTGATAACTGCGGATAATAGAGCTGTCTGCTGCTATGGCAGTAGTTACGGCATATTCTGAGCGGTTAGATTTAACAAGATGGTAAGTAGGATTACAGGAGCTTAAAACAAGAATGCCTGCAATAAAACTAAGCGTTTTGAACTGTACTGGTTGGCGCATATTTGATACTAAGTTGCAAATATAACTCAATCAGCGTATTTATAGGTTAAAAAAAAGAGAAATCCCTGTTAAGAGATTTCTCAGAATGATGTATTGAAGCCTTATAAAGGCTATGTATAGTAGTTGTTACAAGTTTTTTGTCAACTCAGTACTCATTGGTGTAACCTTAGAGCGGAAACGGTGAACCAATTGTCCGTTCTCATTAATCAGAAATTTCTCAAAATTCCACTTGATGTCTCCTGTAAAATCAGAATTACTGGCAGAAGTCAGATATTTAAAAATCGGATTAATGTCATTTCCCTTTACACTCACTTTCTCACTCAATAAAAAAGTAACGCCAAAATTCTTTTTACAAAAATCTTGTATCTCTGAATTGGTGGCCAATTCCTGTCCGCCAAAATTACCTGCCGGGAAACCGATAAGGACTACATCCTTGCCGTATTTCTGATGCAGTTTTTCCAGATCTTCATACTGTGGCGTATACCCGCATTTTGAAGCTGTGTTTACAATAAGGATTTTCTTACCCTTGAACTTTGAAAGCTTAATCTCTTTACCATCAATTGTTTTAAGGGTAAAATCGTAGATGCTTTGTGGTGGGGTAAATAACAAACTGAATAAAATAAGTAGGGTGTTCATAGTTTTAGAATTTATGTTAGAACGAATATATGGACATTTTTTTTACACGTATATAATAGGAAGGTAAACTTAATTGATTGCTAGGTATTATAGGTCGTATCTGAGCCCATGGATTTAAGAAAATGGATATTTTCAATGTTCAAATTATTCTTTTTGATATTTATTCTTAGCAGAATTTTGATTTTAGGCTTATTTATAGTTTTATTTGCAGAAAAACCTTCTAAATGGCCAAAAATTTATTAATAGTTGAATCACCTGCAAAAGCGAAAACAATAGAAGGGTATTTGGGTAAAGATTTCCTTGTTAAATCGAGTTACGGACACATCCGAGATTTAGTTAAAGGAGATATGGGAATAGATACTGCAAATGATTTCGCCCAAACCTATGAAGTACCCGCCGACAAAAAGCAGGTGGTAGCTGAACTTAAGAAATTAGCAAAGGAAGCCGAGATGGTCTGGCTCGCATCCGATGAGGACCGTGAGGGGGAAGCAATTTCCTGGCACTTATTTGAGACGCTGGGACTGAAAGAAAACAAGACTAAACGTATTGTTTTTCACGAGATCACCAAACCTGCAATTTTAAAAGCGATTGAATCTCCGAGAACAATTGATTATAACCTGGTTAATGCACAACAGGCAAGACGGGTTTTAGATCGCCTGGTAGGTTTCGAACTTTCTCCGGTATTATGGAAAAAGGTGAAACCTTCTTTATCTGCCGGGCGTGTACAATCGGTAGCCGTACGTCTTATTGTAGACAGAGAACGTGAAGTAAATAAGTTTAATGCTGCTGCTGCCTATAAAATTACCGCGCGGTTCAGCACAGGAAAAGCAAGGGAATTTGTGAAAGCAGAATTGCCTCAGCGTTTTGAAAAGGAAGCAGATGCAGAGAAATTTGTACGCGACTGTATCAATGCTGGTTTTAAAATCAGCAACCTGGAAACAAAACCTGCTAAACGTAATCCTGCAGCCCCTTTTACAACTTCTACCCTGCAACAGGAAGCCTCTAGAAAATTGGGATTCCCAGTTTCACGTACCATGCAGGTTGCACAACGTTTATACGAAAGTGGAAAGATAACTTACATGAGAACAGACTCGGTAAACTTATCTGAAACAGCTTTAACAGCTGCGGCAAATGAAATCAATTCGGCTTATGGACAAAAATATCATCAGCCAAGAACTTATAAAACTAAATCCGCGGGTGCTCAGGAAGCGCATGAGGCCATTCGCCCAACTTACTTTGATCAGCATACGGTAACCGGCGATAGTTCAGAACAGCGCCTGTATGAGCTGATTTGGAAACGTGCTATTGCTTCTCAAATGAGTGAGGCTCTATTTGAAAAAACAACGGCACAAATTGCAGTAAGCACCCGTAGTGAAAATTTAGTAGCTGAAGGTGAGGTCATGAAATTTGATGGTTTCCTCAAAGTTTACCTGGAGTCGAGTGATGATGAAGAAACTGAAGATAAAGACAATGAAAATATTCTGCCTCCTTTAGCTACAGGCCAGGAGCTGACTTTAAATGTAATGAATGCGACAGAACGTTTCTCTCGCCCACCTGCAAGATACACTGAGGCTAGTCTGGTTAAAAAACTGGAAGAATTAGGCATTGGCCGTCCGTCTACTTACGCACCTACTATTTCAACAATTCAAAATCGTGGTTATGTGGTTAAAGAAGACCGTGACGGACGTACGCGTTCTTATGGTTCGATTATTCTTGAAGATGGACAGGTATCTAAAACAATCAAAACGGAGATTACCGGTGCTGAGAAAGCCAAACTGTTCCCTACTGATATAGGTGAAGTTGTTAATGACTTCTTAGTAGAACATTTTAAAGGTATTGTCGATTTTAACTTCACTGCTAAGGTAGAAAAGGAATTTGATGAGATTGCCCAGGGTTTACAGAACTGGACAAAAATGCTTCATGCTTTCTATACTCCTTTCCATAAAGAGGTTGAAGTAACTACTGAAACTGCTGACAGAGCAAACGGAGAACGCCTATTGGGTATTGACCCGGTGAGTGGTAAAAATGTCTATGCTAAGGTTGGTAAGTTTGGCCCTCTGGTTCAGATTGGGCAAAACGACGATGAAGAAAAGCCAAAATATGCGAGTCTGATGAAATCTCAGTCTGTGGGCACGGTAACACTTGAAGATGCTTTAGAGCAATTCAGACTACCTTTCCAGCTGGATAATTATAAAGATAAAGAAGTTGCTGTAGGGGTTGGCCGTTTTGGACCATATGTTAAATGGGGAGAGACTTATATTTCTATTCCTAAAAATGAGGATCCGTTAACTATAGATCAGAACCGTGCTGTTGTAATCATTGAAGAAAAAATCACTGCTGATGCTCCTGTAGCTCATTATGAGGGATTACCAGTTACTAAAGGAACCGGACGTTTCGGACCGTTTATCAAATGGAATGATCTTTTTATCAATGTGCCTAAAGCTTATAATTTTGACGCCTTAGCTGATAGTGATATTTCTGAACTGATTGCTAAGAAAGTAGAGAAAGAAGCAAACAGGTTTATTCAGCAATGGAATGCAGAGAAAATAGCTATCGAAAATGGCAGATGGGGACCTTTCATCCGTTTCGGAAAGGATATGCTCAAACTGGGTAAAAACCCTGCAACTACAGAAAAATATACACCGGAAGATCTGGCTGTACTTTCGCTGGAAGAGGTAAAAAAATTAATTATTGAACAGGTTCCGAATGCTTTTGAGCCAAAGGCGGCGAAGAAAAAAGCAGCCGGAACTAAGAGCGCAGCGGCTAAAGCTCCTGTAAAGAAAAAAGCTCCAGCTAAAAAGAAATAAAATATGAAGAAAGATCTGCCGGAAAATATTGTAGAAGACCTTGCCATGGCAGTCGTGTTGATCAGTGAAACCCCAGAAGTTAAAAACTGGACGGTTTACCTGATCAACCTGAAAAATGTGCAGATCGATAATGTACTGATCAGCTCTAAAGGATATGGCGAAAAAGATGGCAGGCTGGTAAAAACATCTGTGTTGCGCCACTTTTTAGGTGATATCCCGGCTACTTCTTTTAAAGGGGTTGAAGCGATAGATACCGAAGTTTTCGGACTAACCAATGAATATTGGCTGAGCTATTATATTGCCGGAACTATTTATGATAAGAAATTTATCTTTTTACCTGAAAGTATAGTGGATGATAATCTGATTAGAATCCCTCTGGTTAATAAACCGGGGGTAATGATTAAATAGATTTTCAATTCAGTATTTTTTCGTAATTTCCCTTGTATCACTAGGTAAAGGAAATATGACCGCTGAAAAGAACGCCTTCTTAAAAAATAAAAAATCAATCTTAATTGGTTCAATTACAGCTATTCTAATAGGAATAGCTGTTTTTTTTGTTTTCAGAAAACACAAGACGGCAGAAGCACAACAGGCTTATGCTAAATATATAGAGGGTTATACTTCTGGTACGATCTCTAAAAAGAGTTTTATCAGGATTCAGCTGACCAGTCAGGTCAAGACAATGGGAGAATTGGGTAAACCAGATCAACGCAATCTCTTTAGCTTCTCCCCTTCTATAAAAGGAAAAACTTATTGGATAGATGCACAAACGGTAGAATTCAGACCAGATGAAAAATTGCAATCCGGCAAAACTTATACTGCCACTTTTAATCTTGGAAAAATAGCAGAAACAGAAAAAGATCTGGAAGAATTCGAATTTGAATTCAGAGTAATTAATCCGGGATTTGTATTAAGTCAGAATGGATTGATTTCACAAAATAACACTTCTTTGTCTTATATGAAGCTGACAGGAGAAATCAGTACGGCAGATGAAGAAGATCCTAAATCGATTGAAAGGTGTCTGGAACTTGATTTTAATCAAAATCTAAAAATTAAATGGCAGCATAATCCTCAGAAAAACACTTCTTCTTTCCTGATTGATAGTATCAAGAAAACATCAAATGAAGAAAAATTGGGCCTTAAATGGTCTGGGGATGCAATAGATGCCAAAAATAAAGGAGAAGAGCAGTTAGCTGTTCCTGCTAATGGTGTATTTAAAGTACTGGCTACAAAAGCGGTGCAGAATTTGGAAGATTATGCATTGGTGCAATTTTCTGAACCTGTAGGTATAGGTCAGGATTTAACAGGTTTGATAACCCTTGGGACAGGATCATCAGAATTACGTTATACCATCGACGGTAGTCAGGTCAAAATTTACACCGCAGAACCATTGCTGGGAAATTATGCCTTAACTGTAAATAAAGGAATTATTAACAGTAATGAGCGTATACTTAATGCTGGGATCACAGCAAATATTGTATTTGAAAATAAGCTCCCATCAGTAACCATTGCTGGCAGTGGTACGATCCTGCCAAATTCAGGCAAACTGGTTCTGCCCTTTGAAGCGGTAAACCTGAAAGCCGTAGATGTCACAATTATTAAAGTCTATGAAAATAATATTCCCCAGTTTTTTCAAAACAATAACTATAAGGAAGCAAATGAATTAAGACGCGTTGGTAAACCGCTGCTACAAAAGAAAATTAGTTTAGATGAAGATAAAACACTGAATCTGCATAAAAAGAATAGGTTTGTCCTGGATCTGGATAAGATCATTAAGGCTGAGCCTGGAGCAATGTACAGGGTTACTTTTAGTTTTCGCCAGAATTATAATATTTTAAACTGCGCTGAGCGTGCAGAGAAAAAAGGAAGTTCATCTTCTTATGATGAGGACTATTATGGAGAAAAAATAGATGAAGACGATGATTTCTGGAAAACTTATAACAATTCTTATAGTCGGGATTATAGCTGGAGTGATAAAGATAATCCTTGTACTCCATCCTATTATACGAGTGATAAATTTGCCAGCAGAAATCTTTTAGTTTCTAATATTGGCCTGGTTGCTAAAAGAGGAAATGATAACAGCATGCTGATTGTTGCGACAGATCTGCTTACGGCAAAAGGCATGAGTGGTGTCACTTTAGAATTAATGGATTATCAGCGACAGATTATCCATACTGTAAAAACTGATGGTGACGGAATGGCCTCCTTTGATCTGAAAAGAAAACCCTTTCTGCTGATTGCGAAACGTGGTGATGAACGTGGATACCTGAAAATGGATGATGGGAACTCACTTCCGTTGAGCCGTTTTGATGTAGGTGGTGATGTGGTACAAAATGGGTTGAAAGGTCTTATTTATGGAGAACGTGGCGTATGGAGACCTGGAGATTCACTTTTCCTTTCTTTCATTCTTGAAGATAAACTAAAAAAACTCCCAGCTGCTTACCCAGTCACTTTTGAATTATATAACCCACAGGGACAGCTGGTTAAAAAAACTATCAGTGCTGCTTCTTTAAATGGCTTTTATGCTTTCCGTACCACTACAGAAAGTACAGCGCCTACAGGAAACTGGGTAGCTAAAGTAAAAGCTGGCGGAGCGGCTTTTCAGAAAACAATCAAGATTGAAACGGTTATGCCTAACCGGCTAAAAATTGGTTTTGATATTGGTAGTCGTAAATATTTAGGAACAGGCGCAACAGCAACTGCTACTCTTTCAGCGAACTGGTTATTCGGTGCTGCAGGAAAAAATTTGAAAGCTAAGGTCGATGTGAATCTGAATATCATGAAGACTACATTTCCAGGTTTTGATGGTTATAATTTTGATAACCCTACTGTAAATTTCGTTTCACAAATAAAAACAATATTTGAAGGCAGACTGAACGAAAACGGGATGGCTGCGGTGAATACCAACTTAAATGACAATGCAACTGCGCCAGGTGTCTTGAAAGCTAATTTCACGACCAAAGTATTTGAAGCAGGTGGGAATTTCAGTATAGATAACTTCTCTATCCCGTATCATGTTTTCACCAATTATTATGGAATAAAAGCGCCGGAGGGAGAAAAATTAAGCGGAATGCTAATGACAGGTAAGGATCATAGCTTTTCAATAGTTAATATCGACCGCGATGGTAAACTGATTGGCGGTTCCAAAAATGTTCAGGTTGAATTGTATAAAGTACAATGGCGCTGGTGGTGGGAACAGGATACGCAAAACTCCTTTGCCAATTTCACACAAAATGAATATAATAAACTGATTCAGAAAGAAAATGTAGTCCTGAAAAATGGTAAGGGCAACTGGAAGCTACGTATTAATGAACCGGAATGGGGACGCTACCTGGTTCTGGTTCGTGACTTAAATGGTGGTCATGTAACTGGTAAATCTGTTTATGTAGATTGGCCTGGATGGGCACAGCGCGAACAGTCAGCAAATCCTACCGAAGCATCTATGCTCTCTTTTACAGCAAATAAAACGAAATTTAATGTAGGTGAAGATATTGTGCTAACCATCCCTACTGGTGAAAATGGAAGAGCTTTAATTTCCATAGAAAATGGTAGCAGAGTATTAAAAACGTATTGGACGGACACAAAAAAAGGCCAGACTCAGTTTAAATTCAAGGCGGAGAAAAATATGGCTCCAAATGTCTTTGCCAATATCACTTTATTACAACCGCATGCACAAACAGTTAATGATCTTCCAATCAGAATGTATGGAGCAATTCCGTTAATTATTCAAGATCCGGAGACCATTTTGAAGCCTGTCATTAAAATGGCTGATAAAATTAAACCTGAAACTGAAAACACAATTACTGTTTCTGAACAGAATGGAAAAGCCATGACTTATACCATTGCGCTTGTGGATGAGGGTTTGTTGGATTTAACAAGATTTAAAACCCCTGATCCGCATGCTGTATTTTATGCGCGTGAAGGTCTGGGTGTTAAAACATGGGATCTTTTTGATTATGTATTAGGTGCATGGGGTGGTAATCTGGAACGAATTCTGAGTATTGGTGGTGATGGCAGTGCAAATAGAAACCTAAACCCGGCAAAAGCAAATCGGTTTACTGCTGTTGTCAAGTATATGGGACCATTTGCCTTGGGTAAAGGAGCTAGTCAGACCCACAAGTTTAAACTACCTCAATATATTGGTGCGGTGAGAGCAATGATTGTGGCTGGACAGGAAGGTGCTTATGGATTTGCGGAGAAATCAGTTCAGGTGAAAAAGCCATTAATGGTCCTGGCAACCTTGCCAAGAGTGATTGGCCCGGGAGAAAGTTTTACCTTACCAGTTACTGTTTTTGCAACAGAGAATAATCTTAAAAATGTGGCTGTACAGCTGCAAACACGAAACCTGCAGGTATCAGGTCTTAAAACCAGACAGTTGACTTATGCAAAACCAGGTGAACAAATGGCTTACTTTGAAGTTACTGTTCCACAAATAACTGGCATTGCCAAAGTGAAAATCACAGCACAAAGCGGTGCTGAAAAAGCAGTATACGATCTTGAACTGGATATCAGAAACCCGAATCCTTATGTAACTAATGTAATTTCGGCAGTTATTCAGCCTGGTCAGAGCTGGACGGCTAATTACTTGCCTATAGGTATAGCTGGTAGTAATTCGGGGAGTGTGGAATTATCATCCATCCCTCCTGTTAACCTTAAAAAACGACTGAGCTACTTAATGCAGTATCCTCATGGATGTGTAGAGCAAACAACTTCAGCTGTTTTCCCACAACTATTTCTGAATAAACTAAGTCCGTTAAATGAACAGCAAAAGGCCCAGACAGACAGAAATATTAAAGCTGGGATTAACCGTTTACGTTCCTTCCAGACCCAGGATGGCGGACTGGCTTACTGGCCCGGTGAACCTGCGGCTGATGAATGGGGATCAAACTATGCCGGACACTTCTTTGTTGAAGCACAGAATACCGGTTATAATATCCCGGTTGGTATGCTGGATGAGGTATTGCGCTATCTAAAAGGTAAAGCAGGCAGCTGGGTACCGAACAGTAATAATTTTTATGGCGGAGATCTTTCGCAAGCCTATCGTTTATATGTTCTTGCACTTGCGCGTAAACCAGAAATGGCGGCGATGAATAGGTTAAGAGCCTTTGAATATCTCTCAGTAAGTGCCAAATGGAGATTGGCGGCTGCTTATCAACTTGCAGGACAAGCATCCGCAGCTAACGCACTGATCAAAGGTCTTGATGTTACAATTAATCCTTATACACAGTTAGGCGGCACATATGGTTCTGACAGCCGTGATGAGGCTATGATCCTGGAAACTTTAACGTTAATGGGGCAAAAAGGAAAAGCGGCACAGGTATTACAAACACTCGCAGCAAAATTAGGTACAAATGACTGGTACAGTACCCAAACAACTGCTTATAGTTTATTAGCCGTAGCTAAATTCTGTGGGCAAAATTCGGCCTCTGCCAAATTGAACTATACTTATCTCCTTGATGGTAAAAAAGGAACATTTAATGGGACCCAGTATTTAAACAGTCTTCCGATTAATTTTAAAGGAAAAACTGCAACAGTAACCAATAATGGACAAACCGTGCTTTTTGCCAGGTTAATATTGGATGGTCAACCTGCCGCTGGTCAGAATAATTTCAAACCCAATAATCCTGATATTCTGGATATGTCTGTGAGTTATAGACTTCTTAACGGCAAACCAATAGATCCATCTGTATTAAAACAAGGTTTAGATTTCTATGCAGAGGTGGTCTTGAAAAATCCTGGAAAAATGGGCTTCTATGAACAAATGGCACTGACTCAGATCTTCCCTTCTGGCTGGGAGATTATCAATACAAGGGTGAGCGATAATGAGCGTATTATTTCTTCTTCTCCATATACATACAGAGATATCAGAGATGATCGTGTATTTACTTATTTCAATCTGAGAGAAAATGAGACAGTAACCTATAAAGTGTTGCTGAACGCTTCTTATATTGGTAAATATTATCTTTCAGCAGTTCAATGTGAAGCAATGTATAACAATAATATTAGTGCCACGCAAGATGGAAAATGGGTGCAGGTGATTAAATAAAAGATGAGCGTAAAAATAAAACCGGTATCTAAGCTGCTGATTGGTGACGGAATAATAGGTCTGTTACTGTGTTGGTTTTTCTTCGCTTTACCTTCAAAACTGTTTGTATCTCCTACTTCTTATGTAGTGGAAGCTGCAAATGGTGAATTATTGAATGCATCCATTGCCGCAGATGGGCAATGGCGCTTTCCTGCTGCGGATTCTATTCCTGATAAGTTTTCAAAATGTATCATCGCATTTGAGGATAAGCGGTTTTACGTACATCCTGGCATAGATATTTTAGCGATGGCCAGAGCAATGCGACAGAATTTAAGGGCTAAAGGCATTGTAAGCGGCGGCAGTACACTAACCATGCAAACAATTAGGCTAAGTCGCAGACAGAATCGTACTATCGCTCAGAAATTATTTGAGATATTTTTGGCCATACGATTAGAGGTCAGGTATTCTAAAAAAGAAATATTAGAGTTATATGCTTCAAATGCCCCTTTTGGCAGTAATGTAGTTGGGTTAGAGGCAGCTTCGTGGAGATATTTTGGCCGTAGCCCGCAGTCTTTGTCTTGGGGTGAAATGGCTACACTTGCTATATTACCTAATAGTCCAAGATTAGTGCACCCAGGACGTAATGTTAACCGCCTGATTACCAAGAGAAACAACTTACTCGATCAACTGGTCAAATTAGGCGTTATTGATCAGGCAACCGCTAACCTATCCAAATTGGAACCTGTACCGGGCAAACCAAGACCACTTCCTCAAAACGCTCCTCACCTTCTTAACAGGTTTAAAGCAGAACGTACTAGTTTGAAAATTTCTACCACCAGGATGAGGTCAACTTTGGATGAAACGTTACAGTTAAAGATCAATGCATTATTAAAAAGATATAACAACAGGTATAGAGCAAATGATATTGATAATATTGCCGCATTGGTACTGAATGTCAAAAATGGTACGGTGATGGCTTATGCGGGTAATATTTATCAGCCAGAAAATGCCGGACTGGAAAGTCATGTGGATATGATCAAAGCACCGCGTAGTCCGGGCAGTACTTTAAAACCAATACTCTACGCGAGTATGTTAAACGATGGATTGATCCTCCCTAAAACATTAATCCCTGATATTCCGACACAAATAGGCAACTACTCTCCGCAGAACTACGACTTGGGTTATGATGGTGCAATAGCTGCTGATCGCGCATTGAGCCGTTCACTAAACATACCAGCTGTTCGTTTATTACAGACTTATAAATATCCTCGTTTTTATGATCAATTGAAAAAACTGGGATTTTCAACGCTCAGTCAACCAGCAGATCACTATGGTCTATCTCTAATTCTGGGTGGTAGTGAGGTCACGATGTGGGATCTTGCTAAAACTTATATGGGAATGGCAAGATCACTTAACCATTATAATGATTACAAAGGATATTACAATCCACATGACTATGATGCACCGGGTTATGTACAGAAAAAAGCTGAAAAGTTTGAGGAGAATGAGTTGCAAAAAAGCACTTTGCTTGATAATGGATCTATATGGTGTACATTTAATGCAATGGAAGAATTGATGCGTCCTGGTGATGAGGGTTTATGGGAACAGTTTTCATCCGCTCAACGGTTAGCCTGGAAAACAGGAACAAGTTTTGGTTTCAGAGATGCCTGGGCAATAGGTCTTACTCCAGATTACGTAGTCTGCGTCTGGGTTGGAAATGCAGATGGTGAAGGTAGGCCTGGATTAACAGGAATAGATGCTGCAGCACCTGTATTATTTGATATTTTCAGACAGTTACCAAAAGGGAGATGGTTTGAAACTCCAAAAAACAAATTAAAAAAACTCATTATCTGCCACCAAAGTGGGTATAAGGCCAGTGAGTATTGTACAGACCGTATAGAAGAACTAGTTCCTTTTGCCGGAGAAAAAACAGCGGTATGCCCCTATCATAAAATTATACACCTTGATAAGCATTCTGGGTTACGGGTTACAGATCAATGTCTAAGCCCCTCAGACATGATCCACCAACCCTGGTTTATCCTTCCGCCAACAATTGAATATTATTATAAAGTAAAACATAGTGATTATAAACCACTTCCCCCATTTTTAAAGGGATGTGAAGACGCTGGCAATACTTATTCAGTAATGGATATGATATACCCAAAGAACAATGCGTCTATCTATATCCCTTTAGAACTTGATGGACAAAGGGGAAAAGTTGTTTTTACAGCTACACACAAAAATTCATCAGCACAGATTTATTGGCATATAGATGAGCAGTACGTTGCAACAACAATACATACGCATCAGCTAAGTTTGAATCCTGTGCCTGGAAAACATACTTTAACCCTGGTAGATGATAAAGGAGAAAGATTTGTACAACAGTTTACTATACTGGACAGAGAAAAGCATAAATAGATGAAATAACAGCAGAAATACTAATCTGCCGATAACGGACGAACCAATTTTCTTTCGACACCCCCGATTACAATAAAATATTGCGCAATCATATAGATGACACTAATCAGTAAATCAGAAGATTTAAAAGAATTAATAAAGTAGGCATGCGCTAAAATAGCATCAGTAGCTATAAAAAACAGGACACCCGTAAGAATTAATTTAAAGCTAAGTGGGTTGACACGCTGATTTCTAAAAGCTGCCATCATGATCAGTAGAGCAACAATAAAAATACAGGCTAATACAGGTAACTTTAGTGTCCCCAAATGCGGCCTGAGGTAGAAATAGAAAGCAGTAAATGTAATTGCACTACTGAAT
Source organism: Pedobacter sp. PAMC26386 (assembly GCA_014302835.1). Classification (GTDB taxonomy): domain Bacteria; phylum Bacteroidota; class Bacteroidia; order Sphingobacteriales; family Sphingobacteriaceae; genus Pedobacter. The sequence goes on along the minus strand of CP060294.1, from coordinate 1,529,333 downwards.
ATAGCTATTCTAGCACCTTGCTTATCCAATTCCTGAGCGGAACGAAAGTCAAGGTAGAAAGCTCCAATATAAAACAGATGACAAATCAAAAAGGCAATTAGCCCATAAGAAAAATAGGACGGATCATACCCCCTCAGCAGAAACAAAGTACTGCCGGTAAGGGCAAAAACCAATCCCGTAAATAACCTTTGATGGAAACGCCCACTTAACTTTGTAGTTAAACAGAAAAACACGAGTAACACCAGCGTAATGCAAGGTATCAAACCATAGTTTAAAAGCTGATATTGCATATATCCGGAGGCCAGCACTAATATAAATAGCAATGCATAGGCCAGGTTAAATAGCAGGTATTTTCTTATCATACGCATATATCCAGCATAATCTGTAAATCATCTGAAATAAGAACCAGATTTTATTGTACTAAAGCCTGGTTCTCTATGTGATGATAGAAAAATCGATCCAATAGAAAAAAGCTAATTAATAGCTTCTTTCTCTGTTGTTGTTGTTGCGTTTGAAACCACCGCCACCGCCACCAGCACCGCCAGTATTAGGTTTTTCTTGTGCTTCAGCAACTTTGATACGGTTACCATTGTAATCGCCACCATTCATTCTCTTAATCGCTTCTTTAGCCTCTTCGTCTACTGGCATCTCTACGAAACCAAAACCACGACTCTGACCAGTTTCACGATCTTTGATAATTCTAAGTGATTTTACCTGACCGAAATCACCAAATACGGCTGTTAATTCATCTTCCCCTACTTCTAACGGAAGGCCTGTAATAAATATCTTCATTAATGTCTAAAAATTTCCTCAAAGGTACAAAAATCATACCTTTTATTTGCAATCAGATTGTAAGTAATCGATAAAATATTTATTTAATTATTTAAAAGACGTAAACAGGAGCTATAAACCTTGGCTTGGCAGCTCAATTATTCTTTCCATACAAAAGTCCCTGTCATCATAATTCCACTCTAGTTGCAGTTTCCAAACTCCTGCAGGAATACCTTCTATCGGTATATGAAGTAAACCATATTCATCACTGCGTAAAAACTTTATATCATGTTTGAGCTGAGGATCTGAGGTGCAGTTAAAAAATATTTTTACGGCCACCGGATGATCAAAAGAAAAAGTCACCGTTTTCATAGGAGTACATTTAAGGCATTTAGCAGTCAAATTAAGCTGATCTTACCTGATAATTAACTCTATAACAATAACTGATTATCAATGTTTTAAAAAAAACAGATTAGCCCAAGGCTACCTATCCCCTACCTGCCATTTTAATTAGTTTATGCGACAGCTCTTTTCCCAGGTAATTATCAATAATCCCATGTACAAGATAAAGTATTGGAGTCATTAAGATTGCGACTAAGAATTTATAAGTATAATTAACCAATCCGATAGCTGCAACCATTTGCCAGCTCCAGTGATACTGCGGATTTAAATAGAAAGCAATAAAAATGACTACAAAGCTATCTATGAGTTGCGATACTACGGTTGAACCAGTAGACCGGAGCCATAAAGCACGCTCACCTGTTATCTTCTTTATTTTATGAAAAATCATTACATCGGCAAACTGACCGACCAGAAATGCAACAATAGATCCAACAATAATCCACATCCCCTGTCCAAAAATACCTGCAAATGCATTATCCATATTTAAATTCTGTCCGTTAATCTGCTGATTCACCCAGAAGTCAGAAGAACTAAGATTCATTGCTCCCCAAACTATAAAAAATGCATAACCGATTAGTATCGCTGTTAATACAGAAAGAAACCTGACTTGCTTCATGCCAAAATATTCATTGATAATATCAGTCATGATAAAAATCAATGGCCAGGTAAGAACGCCGGCAGACATATGAAAAGATAAATTTGGAACTCCTAACAAATTTATATCAAAATGTTTAATTCCCAGAGTTCCCTCTACACTAAATATTTTAACGCCAATAAACTCAGACAGAATAGTATTAGCTACAAAAAAACTCCCCAGCACGAGCAGCAGTCTGCTCTCTTTTGTTTTAAAAGTCATACGTGTCACAAATTATTAAATATAGATTGAATATTACTAAAACAACGAATATTTTATAATTTTGTCCGTACATGATAGCTACATACTCGAAACTTCCGGGAATATCCAACACTATTTTTTCAGTGATGTCCCAGTTAGCGGCTGAACACAACGCCATTAACCTTTCTCAGGGATTCCCTGATTATGATTGTGACCCTAAATTAATTGAACTGGTTGCTGACGCCATGAGAAACGGTCATAATCAGTATGCACCAATGACTGGTATTCAATCGTTAAGAGAACTAGTTGCCGATAAGGTAAATCTTCAGTATGGATCGAATTATCATCCTGACACAGAAGTAACAATTACTGCTGGTGGTACACAAGCCATTTTCACAGCTTTAACGGCCTGTATTCAAGCTGGTGATGAAGTGATTATCTTCGAGCCAGCCTATGATTGTTACGCTCCTACGATAAAAATGCTGGGCGGACTCGTTAAATCGTATGAAATGGCCCCACCAGACTACAATATTGACTGGGAAATGGTCAAAAAGCTATTTACTGCCAGTACCAAAATGATCATCCTGAATAGTCCGCATAACCCGACCGGGGCAGTATTAACTGAGAAAGATATTAAGGAACTGATTAAACTTACCAAAGGTACTGATGTATTAATTTTGAGTGATGAGGTATATGAACACCTAGTCTATGACGGAGTAAAACACAATTCACTGGCTTCTTATCCAGAACTACGTGAACGTACCTTCATTGTGGCTTCATTCGGAAAACTACTGCATACAACTGGATGGAAATCAGGATACTGCATTGCACCAGAACCATTAATGAAAGAGTTCAGAAAAATACATCAGTTTAATGTATTCAGTGTAAACACGCCTATGCAAGCAGGGATTGCTAATTATTTAAAAGATCCCTCTGTTTACCTGGGTCTCTCCGGATTTTTCCAGGAGAAACGTGATTTATTCCGTTCCATGCTTGAACAAACCAAGTTTAAATTGCTACCTTGTAAAGGTTCTTATTTTCAATGCGTGAGCTATGGTCATTTTAGTGACGAGGAAGATACTGTTTTAGCCAGACGGTTAATCACAGATATCGGTGTGGCATCCATCCCTGTTTCCGCATTCTATATCAGGAACACAGATCACCGGGTATTGCGTTTTTGTTTTGCTAAAAGGCAAGATACGCTGGAAAAATCCGTTGAAAGATTAATGAAACTATAATTTCACATGCCTATTACCTTATCAATATATGGAGAACCCAAACTATCTCAATATAAATAATCTAAAAATAACCATTTTTCAGGCCTATTTATTTTGGGAAAATGTAGATAAAAATTTGCAGAATATATCGCTGCGTTTGTCTTCTGGTGTAAAGGAAAAAACAGATCTGATTGTCTTACCTGAAATGTTTAATACCGGCTTTAGTATGCATGCAGCACAATTAGCTGAAGAAATGGGTGGTAAAACAATGACATGGATGGCAGCTGCTGCTGCTAAATATGAATGCGTAATCACCGGTAGTCTCATTATCAAAGAAAATAATGTGTATTATAATCGGATGATCTGGATGCTGCCGAGTGGCAAATACCAGCATTACGATAAAAGACATCTTTTTGGAATGGGGGAAGAAGATCAGAATTATACCGCAGGACAGGATAAAATAGTCGTAGAACTAAAAGGCTGGAAAATCAGGCTTGCAATTTGTTATGATCTTAGGTTTCCAGTCTGGTTAAGAAATAATGATGTAGCTTACGATATCCTTTTGGTGATTGCGAGTTGGCCAGATAAACGTACTCCACACTGGAAAGCACTAATCCCGGCAAGAGCAATAGAAAATCAAAGTTATGTTGTTGCTGTAAACCGTGTTGGCCATGACGGTAATGAAGTTTACCATAGCGGTCACTCTATGTGTATTGATGCTTTTGGAAATACCATTTATTATAAACCAGAAGATGAAGATCTGTATACTTTCAGTATTAATTATGATGAATTGGTGAAAATACGCCGCGGATTTCCCTTTCTGAAAGATGCTGATGAATTTAAACTGATAAATTAACAGAAAACTATATTTAAATCCGGCAAAGGCCGGATTTTTCTATTTAAAGACCTTTTAGGAATAACATTTTTAATGTAATCTTGTAGCTCAATAACCTAAACCATTTTTATGTTTGACCGTCGAAAATTCATTAAATGTTCCGCATTATCTGCCTCACTTCTGGCTATTGATAAAAGTGGAATGGCTAACATCCTTCCTTCTTCTGGCACAGCTGTAGCTGGAAAACCAATTGTGATCTCTACATGGGATTTTGGAATTGCTGCCAACCATGCGGCATGGGAGGTATTATCAACTGGTGGCCGCTCTCTTGACGCAGTCGAAAAAGGGGTTCAAGTTCCGGAAGCAGATCCTAAAAACCAGAGCGTGGGCTATGGTGGATTACCAGATCGGGATGGAAGGGTTACGCTAGATGCCTGTATTATGGATGACCAGGGCAATTGCGGTTCTGTAGCCGCCCTTGAACATATCATGCACCCTATTTCTGTAGCAAGGCTAGTGATGGAAAAAACGCCTCATGTAATGCTTGCCGGTGATGGCGCATTGCAATTCGCTTTAGAAAATGGTTTTAAAAAAATAAACCTGCTTACTCCAGAAAGTGAAAAAGTATGGAAAGAATGGCTTAAAACAGCGAAATATGAGCCGATCATGAACATTGAAAATAAATTATACGATAAAGCATCTCCAACCAGATTACCTGGAAATCAATATAACCATGATACCATTGGTATGCTTGCGCTAGATGCGAACGGGAATTTATCAGGTGCATGTACAACCAGTGGAATGGCCTTTAAATTACATGGCCGTGTAGGTGACAGCCCTATCATTGGCGCTGGGTTATATGTAGATAATGAAATTGGTGGAGCTACTTCTACCGGTGTCGGAGAAGAAGTAATTCGTAATGTGGGCAGTTTCCTTGTGGTAGAACTGATGCGTCAGGGTTATCCTCCGGAAGAAGCCTGTAAAGAAGCTGTTATGCGCATAATTAAGAAGAAACCAGTAAAAGCAAAAGAGATTCAGGTAGGCTTTCTGGCATTGAATAAAAAGGGGCAATATGGAGCTTATGCAATTCAAAAGGGATTTAGTTATGCAGTGTGTACCGATGCAAATAAAGACCTTTTAATTCCTGGAAAAAGTTATTACTAAGATAAGATTGACCACTATGATTGAAATGGAAGTTTGTGCCAATTCTGTAAGCTCAGGACTGGAGGCGCAGCTTGGAGGTGCAAAGAGAATAGAATTATGTGCAAGTCTGACCGAAGGTGGCACTACTCCAAGTTATGCAGAGATTAAACTGGCAAAACAGCTGCTTTCTATTGAAGTTTATCCAATCATCAGGCCGCGTGGTGGAGATTTCCTGTATTCAGATCTCGAATTTGAACTCATGAAAGAGGATGTGAAAATCTGTAAAGAGTTAAAATGCGAAGGTATTGTAATAGGTATTCTGACAGCAAATGGGAAAATAGATAAAACACGTTGCGCAGAGCTGATTAAGCTGGCAAAGCCAATGAAAGTCGCTTTTCACAGGGCATTTGATATGACTGAGAACATGGAAGAAGCACTTGAAGATATTATTTCACTTGGTGTTGTACGTATCCTCACTTCAGGCGGTAAGTCCAGTGCACTTGATGGAGCGGCCAATCTGGCCGGCTTAATTAAGCAGGCTGCTCACCGGATTACAATTATGCCTGGTGCGGGTATAAGTATTTCCAATATACAACAACTCATCAGCAGAACAGGCGCAAAAGAATTTCATGCTTCAGCCAGAAGAAATCATAGCAGCAAAATGCTATTCAGGAATAGTGAATTAAGTATGGGTGCTGATGCTGATGAGTACAGTTCTTCACTTACAGATGCCAAACTGGTCAAAAATTTACTTGAACTGGCAAACAGTGCGGAATAATCAAGCTAATATTCTATATTTGCGGCACTGATGAAGCACATACGTAATTTTTGCATAATTGCACACATTGACCACGGTAAAAGTACTTTGGCCGACCGTTTACTGGAATACACAAATACAATCACTCAGAGAGAGTCACAGGCTCAGCTTCTGGATGACATGGATTTGGAGCGTGAACGGGGCATTACCATTAAAAGTCATGCGATCCAGATGGATTATATCCAGGATGGACAACCTTATATATTAAACTTAATTGATACTCCCGGACACGTAGATTTCTCTTACGAAGTTTCCCGTTCAATTGCTGCCTGCGAAGGTGCTTTACTAATTGTAGATGCTTCACAAGGGATACAGGCCCAAACTATTTCTAATCTTTATTTAGCGCTGGAGCATGATCTTGAGATCATCCCTATCTTAAATAAAATGGATTTACCTGGTGCAATGCCAGAGGAGGTAAAAGATCAGATTATCGAACTGATAGGCTGTAAAAGAGAAGAAATCATCCCTGCTTCAGGAAAAACAGGACAAGGTGTTCATGATATCCTTCGTGCTATCGTTGAAAGGGTTCCTGAACCTAAAGGAAATCCTGACAGTGAATTACAGGCCTTGATTTTTGACTCTGTGTTTAATTCTTTCCGTGGTATTATTGCTTATTTTAAAGTGCTTAACGGAGAAATCCGTAAAGGTGATAAAGTAAAATTCGTAGCTACAGGCAAAGAATACATAGCTGAGGAAGTAGGAACCTTGAAACTGAAACAATCACCAAAAGATGTGATCAGAACAGGTGACGTAGGTTATATCATTTCGGGTATTAAAGAAGCGAGAGAAGTAAAAGTTGGAGATACAATCACCCATAAAGACCGCCCAAGTTTAGAGCCTATTAAAGGATTTGAGGAGGTTAAACCAATGGTCTTCGCTGGTATTTACCCAGTAGATACGGACGAATTTGAAGAATTAAGAGAAGCAATGCACAAATTGCAGCTGAATGATGCTTCTATTGTGTTCGAACCAGAATCATCAGCGGCATTAGGCTTCGGTTTCCGTTGCGGATTCTTGGGCATGCTGCACATGGAAATCATACAAGAACGTTTAGAGCGTGAGTTTGACATGACAGTAATTACTACTGTTCCCAATGTGTCTTACCAGGCTATGACTACCAAAGGTGATTTAATTATTGTAAATAATCCTTCCGACCTTCCTGATCCCAGTAAATTAGAATATGTAGAGGAACCCTACATTAAGGCAAATATTATTACAAAATCTGAGTTTGTTGGACCGGTAATGTCACTTTGTATTCAAAAAAGAGGAATTATCGTTAACCAGTCATATCTTACGTCAGATCGTGTGGAACTTGTTTTTGAGATTCCAATGGGTGAGATTGTATTTGATTTCTACGATCGTCTGAAAACAATTTCAAAAGGATATGCTTCATTTGATTACCATCAGATCGGTTACCGCAAATCTGACCTTGTCAGATTAGACATCCTGTTAAATGCAGAACCGGTTGATGCTTTATCATCATTAATTCACCGTAGTAATTCTTATGATTTCGGAAAAAGAATCTGTGAGAAATTAAGAGAATTAATCCCACGTCAGCAGTTCGAAATTATTATCCAGGCTTCTATTGGTGCTAAAATTATTGCCAGAGAAACTGTGAAAGCCTTACGTAAAGATGTAACAGCAAAATGTTATGGTGGAGATATCTCACGTAAACGTAAACTGCTTGAGAAACAGAAAAAAGGTAAAAAACGTATGCGCCAGGTAGGTAACGTGGAAATCCCACAGACTGCATTTATGGCCGTATTGAAATTAGATTAATCGTATTATACAAAAACATAACGTTTGATATGCAGTTACTGGACGGAAAATTCGCATCGGAAAAGATCAAATTAGAAATAGCGGCAGAAGCGGCAGATTTTTTAGTGCAAAGCGGACGTAAACCTCATTTATTAGCTATACTGGTTGGTAACGATGGTGGAAGTGAGACTTATGTGGCTAGCAAGATGAAGAATTGCGAAAAGGTAGGTTTTCAATCTTCACTGATCAGATATGGTGTGGAGGTGACTGAAGAAGAATTACTTCAAAAAATCCGTGAAATTAATAGTGATGCCGGTGTAGATGGGCTGATTGTTCAGCTTCCACTTCCAAAACATATTGATCCGGAAAAAGTTACTGAAGCAATAGATTACCGTAAAGATGTGGATGGATTTCACCCGGTAAACCTGGGAAGAATGATGCGTAATCTACCGTGTTTTATTCCGGCTACTCCATATGGCATTTTACTTTTGTTAAAAGCCTACGGTATTGATACTGCAGGTAAACATTGTGTAGTTGTCGGTCGTAGTAATATCGTTGGTAGTCCAATGAGTATTTTAATGGCACGCAATGCAAATCCTGGAAATTGTACGGTAACGCTTACACACAGTAGAACTACTAATCTGAAAGAAATTACTTTACAAGCAGATATTATCATAGCAGCAATTGGCAAAAAGAATTTTGTTACAGCTGATATGGTTAAAACGGGTGCAATCATTATTGATGTTGGTATTAACAGAGAAACTTCTGAAGCTACAAAGTCAGGATACAAACTATATGGTGATGTTGATTTTGAAAACGTAGCCCCATTGGCTTCATGGATAACACCTGTGCCTGGTGGAGTTGGCCTCATGACTATTGTTGGTTTGCTTAAAAACACATTGGCTTCTGCTAAAAAGGAAATTTACAGCTAAAGGCGATACAAATCTATTGAGCTCAAACATTTTCATTAGTGTTTGAGCTTTTTTATGACAAAATATCTGAGGAAATTACCTTTTACCAAAAAACCGTTGAAACAGACTTTGTTTAAATCCTGCGTATAAACCATCCGGTTCTTCACGGACCGGATACATATTGATATAATCACCCTGCCCTTCTATTCCTCTTCCCGTTGCTAAGTCATATTCATACCGATGAATCGGACAAATTAATTTTCCGTGTTCACACCAGCCACCACTGAGAATACCTCCTGCATGTGGACATGTATTTTGTACCAGGTGGATTTGATCATCATGTCTGAGCAAGCATAACTTCTTACCTGCTACATTGACCTGCCTGATAAAATTCCCTTCCGGAATTTTCTCTTCAATTTTATACCAGCGTAAATTAGTCATTGATCACTTACTTATTCATAGATTAGTCATTTAAATGATGTCAATATACATATATTCCCATTTTCCATGCATATTTATTTAACTTTGCCAATTGATATATGGCACATAATATTCCAGCAGACGGCACATTACTTCCATTAATGGAAGAATTTTACACTATTCAGGGTGAAGGTTTTAACACTGGCAAAGCTGCCTATTTTATTCGTCTTGGAGGTTGCGATGTGGGTTGTCACTGGTGTGATGTGAAAGAAAGCTGGGATGCTGAACTTCATCCATTAACTTCGGCAGATGATATTGCTGAAAAAGCTGATACATTTCCCGGTAAAGCAGTAGTAATTACAGGTGGTGAACCATTGATATATAACATGGATTACCTAACTAAAAAACTACAGGAGAAAAATATCCTGACTTTTATTGAGACTTCCGGAGCTTATCCATTGTCTGGTAGCTGGGATTGGATTTGTTTATCTCCAAAAAAATTCAAAGCCCCACGGCCAGACATCACTCCTTTCGCTAATGAATTAAAAGTGATTGTCTTTAATAAAAGTGACTTTGAATGGGCAGAAAAATATGCGGAAACGGTATCTCCTACCTGCAAACTTTATCTCCAGCCAGAATGGTCTAAATCAAAAGAAATCACACCAATGATTATTGACTATGTAATGGCTAATCCTAAATGGGAAATATCTTTACAAACTCATAAATATCTAAATATTCCTTAGGAATATATTAAAGGAAATCATTCTTTGATGTCCCTGAGTATGATCTCAGGAACTATACTCAAAAAAAACAGCAATACCTTTTCAGGGCTCCTATCTTTTTTAATAAAAAGCTATGCGTGTTCTCAAAAGGTATTGCTGTTTTTTTGTTAAGTTTATCTTGTGGCTTTGCTAAACAGGTTTTATGAAATATTCATGAAGAAAATTATAATCGTATTTTTTTGTTTGTTACTCCTTAACAAGGGTTCTGTTTGGGCACAGGAATCTATTGTAAAAAAAGCACAGCAAAATTTTGAGTATGCCCAGAAATTATTGTTAAGCAAAGATTATGATGGAGCTGTCAAATTACTAGAGGATGCAGTAGAGGCAGATCCTTCTTTTCAGTATGCTTTTGTTCAATTGGCAGATGTTTATAAATTGAAGAGATCTTTTGAGAAGGCTAAATTCAATTACTCAAAAGCGATAGGTATACAAACGACTCCAATAGCCCCAAGAGTCTATTATTCTTTAGGAGAAGCAGAATTGAATAGTGGTCAATATGCCAGCGCGGGTAAACACTTTACTTTATTTAAGGAAACCTACAAGGGCAAAGATCAGGAGATGCCCCTCAAAGCAAATAAATATATTAAAGATTGTGATTTTGCTGTAGTTGCTATAAAAAAACCAGAAAAATATGATCCTGTTAATTTGGGAGGAGCAATCAATACAAAGGACAGAGAATACCTACCAACACTGACAGCAGATGGATCAACTCTTATTTTCAGCCGTACAGTTGATGGAAACGAAGATTTCTATGTTTCGCATAAAGTTAATAAAGAGTGGAAAAATGCAATACCACTCAGTACCCAAATAAATACAAGATTTAATGAAGGTGCACAATCCATTTCTCCAGATGGAATGTATCTGTTTTTTACAGGGTGCAACCGACCGGATGGATTTGGAAGTTGTGATCTTTATGTGAGCCATAAAAGTGGAAACGATTGGGATACTCCTTTTAATTTGGGTGCGGTAGTCAATTCATCTTCCTGGGATTCCCAGCCAGCGATAACTCCTGATGGCAATACACTCTACTTTGTGAGTAACCGCCCAGGCGGAATGGGCGGATATGATATTTGGAAAACGACATTAAATGGCGAAGGTGAATGGAGTAAACCAGAAAACCTTGGACCACAGATTAATACTATTTATGATGAAAATACTCCATTTGTACATCCTGATGGCAAAACATTGTACTTTTCTTCTAATGGATGGCCGGGAATGGGAAGTATGGATATTTTCTACAGCCGTGCACAGTCTGATGGCAAATGGGGTAAACCAGTGAATATAGGTTATCCTATCAATACTTTCAATGAAGAAACCGGACTAATGGTGAGCCCTGATGGCACCGAGGGTTACTTCTCTTCGATACTTAAAGACGGATTCGGTGATATGGATATTTACAAGTTCAAATTACCAGAAACGGCAAAACCTTTGCCGATAACTTATGTAAAGGGGATTGTAAGAGACAAACAGACTCGCGAATTCCTGGAAGCTAAAGTACAAGTGGTTAATCTGAAAACAAAAGAGACCAAATTCAATGACTTTACCTCCAAAGCGAATGGAGAATTTCTGGCTGTTATGCCTCTTGGCAGTACCTATGCTTTTAATGCAGCTGCCGATGGGTATCTATTTTATTCAGATAATTTTGAACTGAACCAGGCGAAAACCGGACAACCTTATTTACTGGAGATTTATCTGGAGAAATTAAAACCAGGAGCAAATGTAGTTTTGAAGAATATATTCTTTGATACTAATAAATTTGAACTATTAACTCCATCAATTACAGAACTAATAAATCTTCTGCAATTATTACAAATAAATAAGGCAGTAAGCATTGAAATTCAAGGCTATACCGATAACGAAGGAAATGCTGAAGCTAATCAAAAACTATCTTTAGAACGCGCTAAAGCGGTATACAATTACCTGATTGTCAACAAAGTAAACCCAGAACGCCTGACGTTTAAAGGATTTGGCGCGACAAAACCAATAGCAGCAAATGATACAGCAGCAGGCCGTCAGCAGAACCGAAGAACGTCATTTATTATAACGGCTATTTAAAGGTAACCAGGGCTTCTACATCAAACTCTCAGCCCTCTACAAACAATAAAAAAGCCAGGTCTGTTAAGGAAATTAACAAACCTGGCTTTTTTATTTATATACTTACGGTGATTTACACCACCGCTTTTCTAATTTTAATTAACTTCACTAATAAAGCTTCCAATAAATCAAGATGCAACATATTCGCCCCATCTGATTTGGCATGTGCCGGGTCCGGATGAGTTTCAATAAATAAACCATCAGCCCCAACAGCAATTGCTGCTTTAGCAATGGTCTCAATTAATTGAGGTTTACCACCTGTTACACCAGAACTTTGGTTTGGTTGTTGTAAAGAATGCGTTACATCCATCACTACAGGCACACCAAAGGACTGCATTTCAGGTAATCCACGATAATCAACAATCAGATCCTGATAACCAAAAGTATTTCCTCTGTCCGTTAATATAACTCTTTTATTACCAGCCTCGTAAATCTTATCAACTGCAAATCTCATAGACCCTGCAGAAAGGAACTGGCCTTTTTTAACATTGACTACTTTTCCTGTTTTTGCAGCCGCAATCAATAGATCTGTCTGACGACATAAAAAAGCAGGGATCTGTAACACATCTACATAAGCAGCGGCCATTGCAGCCTCAGTGCTTTCATGGATATCAGTTACTGTTGGTACACCAAAATTTTTCCCTATTTTCTCTAAGATTTTCAACGCTTTCTCATCACCAATACCAGTAAAAGAATCGCCTTTAGAACGATTTGCTTTTCTGTAAGACCCTTTAAAAATAAAAGGAATTTCTAACTGATCAGTGAGTGTTACAATACGCTCTGCAATTCTCATTGCGATCTCTTCTCCTTCAATCGCACAAGGACCGGCCATCAAAAAGAAATTACCGGATGTAGTATGTTTTAACTTATCTAATTCAAAATTGACCATGCTTAATCTTAATTTCCAAGTTCTGACATGAACTTGATTCTCATTAATTGTATCTCCTCACGTGTATAATCCGTTTCCCCTAAATCTTTCAAAGCCTCATCAATCGAATCATTCTCTGCTGCACGGAAGTAATCAAATACCTCGTCCTGACGATCGTCATCCAGTATTTCATCTACAAAATAGTTCAGGTTAAGTTTGGTACCCGAGTTGACAATTGCTTCTATCTCTTTCAGGATCTCACTATAAGTGATACCTTTAGATTTTGCAATATCTTCTAGCCCAATCTGCCTGTCAACATTCTGTATAATAGAAACCTTTAATTGTGATTTATTTGCCTGTGTTTTAATAATCAAATCTATTGGACGCTCAATATCATTGTCTGCTACATATTTCTTGATCAGTTCAATGAAAGGCGTACCAAATTTCATGGCCTTACCGTTTCCAACACCAGAAATCTGTTTCAGTTCATCCATAGCAATCGGATAATGCGTACACATTTCTTCTAACGAAGGATCCTGAAAAACTACGAAAGGAGGAACACTTTTCTGTTTCGCAATCTTTTTCCTCAGATCTTTCAGCAATAGAAGTAATTGAGTATCCAATGTTCCACTACCATGTTTTACATCGTCTTCATCATCATCTGCCCCACTTTCAATAGGCACATTCAGAATAAACTTAAGACTGTAGGGGTTTTTGATAAAATCATTTCCCGAATTAGTCAGTCTTAACAGCCCATAGTTATCAATATCTTTTGATAAAAAGTTATTCAGTACCGCTTGTCTGACTAAAGATTTCCAAAGGTTTTCACCTTCGATCTTGCCCAAACCAAACTCTTGCAGTTTACTATGCTCATAAGCAATTGTTTGTGCCGTTTCCATCCCCAATAATACGCAAAGGATATGTGCGTCATCGAACTTCTCCCCTATGTTTTTGATCAGCGTAAGCGCAACTTTCAACGGTTCCTCTGCTTCAAAATAAGTTTTAGGTTTCTTACAATTATCGCACATGCAGTTACATCCTGTTTCATTGAAGTTTTCACCAAAATAATGCAGGATCTGCTTTCTCCGGCAAACGCCCGATTCTGCATAATCAATAACCTCTTTAAGAATCTGTGTACCAATTTCACGCTCAGCCACTGGCTTGTCTTTCATGAATTTGGCCAGCTTATCTACATCTTTCTGTGCATAAAAAGCAATACAAACGCCTTCTCCACCATCACGTCCGGCTCTTCCAGTTTCCTGGTAGTAACCTTCCATACTTTTAGGAATATCATGGTGGATCACAAAACGAACATCAGGTTTATCGATACCCATCCCGAAGGCTATGGTAGCAACAATAACCTCAACATCTTCCATCAGGAATTTATCTTGCGTATCTGCTCTGACTTTAGGCTCTAATCCTGCATGGTAAGGCAAAGCCTTGATTCCGTTCAGATTGAGTGCCTCAGCAACCTCCTCCACTTTTTTCCTGCTCAGGCAGTAAATGATACCGGATTTACCCGTATTGTATTTAATGTACCTGATGATTTCTTTGATCACATCCCTTTTAGGACGTATTTCATAAAATAAGTTGGGCCTGTTAAACGAGGACTTAAACAAGGTAGCATCAGCCATCTGCAAGTTCTTAATAATATCCTGTTGTACTTTTGGTGTTGCCGTTGCAGTTAATGCAATAATTGGGATATCAGGTCCCAGGCCGCTAATCACCTGGCGTATCCTCCGGTACTCCGGACGAAAATCATGTCCCCATTCTGAAATACAATGGGCTTCATCAACCGCAACAAAAGAGATAGTAATAAGCTTCAGAAATTCGATATTATCCGGTTTGGATAATGATTCTGGTGCTACGTATAATAATTTAGTCTGACCACTTAACAAATCACTTTTTACCTGGGCAATCTCCGATTTATTTAAAGAAGAATTCAGGAAGTGCGCAATACTATCACTTCCACCAAAAGCTCTCAGTTGATCCACCTGATTTTTCATCAGCGCAATAAGCGGTGATATCACGATGGCAGTACCCTCTGACATTAAAGCCGGCAATTGATAACAGATGGATTTTCCGCCACCTGTAGGCATAATTACAAAGGTATTTTTTCGCTCAAGAACATTGGTAATAATTGATTCCTGATCCCCCTTAAAATTGTCGAAACCAAAAAAGGTTTGTAAGTTGTCAAACAACGACTTTTTCACATCCATTTTGTGTATAAAATATTCAGTGCTATTTTTGATTCAAAATAACATAATTTTGCACCAATTAAAGCATCAATATACTAAATATTTCTCTTTGAAAAGTAAAAAATCTATTATCACAGCGGGGATCAACACTTTACAAGCGGAAGCACAGGCTATACTGGGGCTTGTAAATCATATAAATGACGATTTTGTAGCGATTGTGGAGCGAATTATCGCCGGAAATGGTCGTGTAATTGTGACAGGAATCGGTAAAAGCGCGATTATTGCGCAGAAAATTGTCGCAACTTTCAATTCTACGGGCACTCCTTCAAGCTACATGCATGCCTCAGATGCTGTGCATGGAGACCTTGGAATGATACAAAAATCCGACATTGTAATCTGTATTTCCAAGAGTGGAAACACACCCGAAATCAAGTTACTTGCACCCCTGTTAAAACAATGCGGAGCCTTGCTGATCGCGATGGTCGGACAACTGGAATCAGACCTTGCAAAACAAGCAGATCTTATTCTGAATACTACAGTTGAGAAAGAAGCTTGTCCTAATAACCTGGCACCAACTACAAGTACAACGGCACAGCTTGCAATGGGTGATGCACTCGCAGTAAGTCTACTTTTAGCCAGAGAATTTAGCGCAAACGATTTTGCCCGCTTCCACCCTGGTGGTTCTTTAGGAAAAAAATTGTACCTTAAAGTTTCTGAACTTGCAGAACGTAATGCTAAACCTAGTATCTTGGCGAGCGCTTCTGTAAAAGATGTCATTATTGCAATTAGTAAAAACCGTTTAGGTGCAGTGGTTGTTGTTGAGGGTAGCCAGATAATGGGTATCATTACAGATGGCGATATCAGAAGAATGCTGGAAAAATATTCGGATCTTGCGGATCTGACAGCAAAAGACATTATGAACAGTAACCCTAAAATGATAGATAAAGATACTTTAGCAGTAACTGCATTCGAACTGATCAGACAATCCAATATTACACAATTATTAGTCACCGATACCAATGGTTATTTTGGTATCGTACATTTGCACGACCTTCTTCATGAAGGTTTATTATAGTTTAATCCTAATATGAACAAAGATAATTACGCCCTAATCATGGCCGGTGGCGTTGGCAGTCGTTTTTGGCCCGTAAGCAGAGTTGAACACCCGAAACAGTTTATCGACTTTTTCGGTATCGGAAAAACACTTATTCAGAGTACATATGACCGCTTCCTGAAAATATGCCCACCAGAAAATATTTTTATTGTTACTAACGAAATCTATGTAGATAAAGTCAAATCACAACTACCTGATATTCAAGATAACCAGATTCTTGCTGAACCGATCATGCGTAATACAGCACCTTGTATCGCCTATGGTTCAATGAAAATCACTGAAATCAACCCAAATGCAATTATAGTTGTTGCACCATCAGACCATACCATATCCAATCTCGATGCCTTTATAGCTGCCATAGAGCAATCTTTAAAAGCAGCCAAGGAAAACAATTGCCTGATCACACTGGGGATTAAACCAAGCCGTCCTGACACGGGTTACGGTTATATACAATATGTAGAAACTACGCTGCCAACTGATCCACAATTTAATAAAGTGAAATTATTCACTGAAAAACCAAATCTGGAGCTGGCAAAATCATTTATACAAAGTGGAGATTTCTTATGGAATGCCGGAATCTTTATCTGGTCTGCTAAAGCTATTAATGATGCATTCAATAAGCATTTACCTGACATGTACGATATTTTCCATCTGGGAGCGTCTTTATACAATACAGCCGAAGAAAAAGCTTTTATTGGCAATGCCTATTTACAGTGCACCAATATTTCAATAGACTTCGCGATTATGGAAAAGGCTGATAATGTTTATGTAATGCCTGCCGATTTTGGGTGGTCAGACCTTGGAACATGGGCCTCTATTTATGATATGGCGGAGAAAGACTATGTTGGGAATGCAGTTATCCCGTCAGAGCAGGTGATGATGTTTAACTCTTCAAACTGCATGGTCAACGTACCTGAGGATAAACTGGTTATCCTTCAGGGCTTACACGACTATATTGTAGTGGAATCTAACAATACACTGTTGATTTGTCCCAGGTCTGAAGAACAGAGCGTGAAACAAATCGTAGCAGATGTAAAGTCTAATTTTGGACAGAAATTTATTTAGGACCTGTGATAACAGGTTCTTAACTATTAATTACCGCGTTGTCTGATAGCTTCGTACAGAATAACGCCAGTAGAAACTGAAACATTTAGTGAACCGATCTCTCCAAACATAGGGATCTTCGCTAAATGGTTGGCCATACGCATAATATCATTTGATATACCTTCATCCTCTGCTCCCATTACGATTGCAGTAGGTGCAGTATAATCAGGTGCATAAATTAAATCATTTGTCTTTTCAGTACAGGCAACAATTTGCAGACCACATTCCTGAAGAAAAAGTGCTGTTTTATGCAAGTTTTGCTGACGACATACCGGAATAGTAAATAATGCACCTGCTGAGGTTTTAATTGCATCAGCATTAATCTGAGCAGAGTTCTTTGCCGGTACAACAATTGCATGCACACCAGTGCAAGCAGCCGTTCTGGCGATAGCACCCATATTTCTCACATCAGTAATTCCATCCAGAATAAGAATCAAAGGAACTTCTCCTTTTTCATAGATCAAAGGAATGATGTCTTCAATTTTCTGAAAAGTAATTGCAGAAATTACAGCAACCACTCCCTGGTGATTTTTCTGTGTCATTCTATTCAATTTTTCTACAGGGACGTTATGCACAGGGATGTCAGTATCTCTCAGCAGACCTTTAAGTTCAGGAATAATTTCTCCAGTAAGACCGCGTTGCATGTATATACTTTCTATATCTTTTCCAGCTTTAATTGCTTCAATTACAGCACGTATACCGAATACAAATTCATTATTTTCTTTAGGTCGGGGTGACCTTCTAATGTTTTCCATTTATTCTATTTTAATGCAAAAATAGCCGAAATAATGGGAATTGAGGAATCCAATTTTTACAGACGGTCTATTGCCTTCGGCGTACCGGAGACTTACCTAACGCAGGCCAACAGATTTCACTACTGATACACAACCTCTTATCAACAAATTTCTGTTAGTAAATAGTAAAAAAATTACTCCAAGCACAAAATACTAGGATCATACACTGTTAGAATGTTCATAAAGAAATCTTTACAGGAGTAAATTTTTCTCTATTTTTGGGGCTATGAATACGGATAACGGAACACAAGGTCAGGACAGGCAGAACTTTACCTCTTCCAGAAAAAACAGAGTTGGTACCCCAGTGAGCAATATGGGCAAAATACCCCCACAAGCTATAGATTTAGAAGAAGCAGTGCTTGGTGCGCTGATGCTTGAAAAAGATGCCCTTTCTACCGTTATCGATATTCTGAAGCCAGAAGTTTTTTATGCAGAAGCCCATAAAAAAATATTTGAGGCCATAGCTATTCTATTTCAGAAATCTAAGCCAGTAGATATTTTAACGGTTACTTCCGAACTCAGAACACTGGGTACACTGGAAATGGTTGGTGGTGCATATTATATCACAAACCTGACTAACCGCGTAGCCTCTGCAGCAAACATTGAATATCATGCCCGTATTATTTCACAAAAATACATACAGCGTGAATTAATCCGAATTTCATCCGATATTATCCAAAACGCTTACGAAGATACAACTGATATATTTGACCTGCTGGACCATGCAGAAAAAGGCCTTTTTGATATCGCTCAAAATAACCTGCGCAGAGATACTCAGAAAATGGATGAGATTATCAAACAATCTCTGGCTACACTGGAAGAACTAAGAACAAAATCGGACGGACTTACTGGTGTTCCATCTGGCTTTACCGCATTGGACAGAATTACTGGTGGATGGCAACCGTCGGATTTAGTCATTATTGCAGCGCGTCCTGCTATGGGTAAAACCGCTTTTGTACTGACTTGCGCAAGAAATGCGGCTGTTGATTTTAAGCGTCCTGTAGTTGTATTCTCCCTGGAGATGTCTTCAGTACAATTAGTGAATCGTTTGATCTCTGGAGAAACTGAGATAGAACAGGAAAAAATCCGTAAAGGAAATTTGGCAGAATGGGAATGGCAACAGCTCCACAGTAAAATAGGTACCCTGACAGAAGCTCCACTTTTGATTGATGACACCCCTGCCTTGAATATTTTCGAATTCAGAGCAAAATGCAGAAGATTAAAATCGCAATACGATATCCAGATGATCATCATCGATTATTTACAATTGATGCATGGTAAAGGAGAAGGTCAAAGTGGCGGTGGTAACCGTGAGCAGGAGATTGGTAGTATTTCCAGGGCACTGAAGTCAGTTGCGAAAGAATTAAACGTCCCTGTTCTTGCACTTTCACAGTTAAGTCGTGCAGTAGAGACCAGACCAGGGGTAAATGGTAAACGCCCACTCCTATCCGATTTGAGGGAGTCAGGGTCTATTGAACAGGATGCGGATATGGTATTATTCCTTTACCGTCCAGAATATTACGGAATTACTGAAGATGAAAGTGGAAGATCACAAGCCGGTGTTGGTGAGGTTATCATCGCAAAACACAGGAATGGTGAAACCGGTATTGTACCATTGAGATTTATTGGTAAATATGTTAAATTTACTGATCTTGAAGAAGACTTTATGCCACCAAACTCATTCTCGATGGATAGCCCTGGTGCAGGTATGCTGCCATCAGCAGATTTTGACAGACCAGCTGGTAATGTAATCATTAAGCCATCCCGTATGGATGATTTTGACGACGATGCCCCATTTTAAATAAAAGCTTTTGTTATACTGCCGGGTTACATAAAATAGCCCAGCAGTATTGCTGCAAGAACGATTAGCGGGGGGCTGATCCTCGTAAAGTTCAAAATCAGAAAAGTAACCACAATCAGACCAATTGAAATTACATCAAACCCAACTGGCTTAACCAATAATATAAATGCAGCAATTATAAACCCAACGCTGACTGCATTAATACCTGACAAAGAATGTCTTATCCTGGTTATTTTCTTTAAATCTTCCCAAAAAGGCACAATAAACAACACTAAAATCAGTCCGGGAAGGTTAATTCCCAGTACGCCAACTATTCCTCCCAGTATCTGTCCATAAGTTCCATAACCAAAATTCTTCATACTTAATGCCCCGACATAACTTGTAAAAGAAAATGTTGGTCCAGGAAGCGCCTGCTGTAATGCGAAACCTGATAAAAACTCAGAGGAACCCAGGTAATGCTTCATTTGTACAAATTCCGTAAACATCAATGGCACTAATACCTGCCCGCCACCGAAGATAAAGATCCCATTACGGTAAAAATTCTCAAACAACCTGATCGGTAAACTAAAAGGAGAAGTGCGGTTAATAATTGCTCCTAAAGCCGCCAGGAACAACATTACCCCAAAAAAATAGGATAACTTTTTTGGATTTATATTTGCAAAAAGCTTCACCCTGATCTCGCTTTCCTCGCGCGGGCTCTCTAAAGCAGAAGAAATCATCCCTCCAACTAGGATAGCTAAAGGAAAAACATAGGCATTTCTTAATACCAATGTCACAATTACGGCCGAAACTGCTAAAAATATTGCTGTCTGGGTGACCAGTACTTTCCTGGAAAGAGTGTAGGCACCGAAGGCAACAATCCCCAGTGCAATGGGCTGAATATACTTTAAGATAAGTATAAACTGAACTTTATGATCAAGTTGCGCAAAGCTGAGTGCCGCAAAAGTCATGATTGCTGCTGATGGTATTATCCAAATCAAAAATGTTATAAGCGCCAGTTTTAGCCCACCTACTTTATGTGCAATTCCGACAAGAGTCTGCGTAGAGGCAGGACCTGGCAGAACCTGTGCCAGCGCGTTCAACTCCAGTAAATCCTCTTCTGAAATATAATTAGTTTGCTTAACAAAATACTTTAGCAAAAGAGATATATGTGCCTGAGCACCGCCGAATGCTGTAAAAGTAAAAAGGAAAACATCTTTAATAAATAATAGCTGCCGTTTTTCCATTCCGCTAATTAATCATCTTCATAATCCAGGCCTGCAGCCATATTATAAGCACCCTGAAGCTCTGAAAAGGCGTGACCATCACCCTTTTCCCTTGCCCGTTTCATCCCGATCTGATATACTTCAATAGCTTTCTCAGTTTGCGCTTCTTTCTGATATAATTTACCTAAATGATAATAAGTACCTACATAAGAAGGATGATCTTCTACTAATTTATGATAATAATAAAAGGCTTGTTCAGTATCATTTAATGAGTTATACTCTGTTGCCAGTGCATATAAAATAAATGGATCGTTCGGTTCTGTTGCCAAAAAAGATAATAACTTGTTTAATCGGGTACTTTGCATTTTAAATCCCTGCTTTTTTAATTAGATTTGCAAAAAGACATTTTTTTGAAACCGTTATATTTTAAGAAGATAAAAACCAAATAACTTTATATAAAGGCTTCACCAATTTAAAAACAACTTATTCATATGAAAATATTAGTTTGTATCAGTAACGTGCCCGACACAACCACAAAAATAACTTTTACTAATGATAATACCCAATTCAATACTGCGGGAGTTACGTTTATCGTGAATCCATATGATGAAATTGCGTTATCAAGAGCAATTGAACTTTGTGCTGACGGAAAAGGGACAGTAACAGTTATCAATGTTGGAGAAAGCAGTACCGAGCCTACAATTAGAAAGGCGTTGGCAATTGGAGCAGATGACGCCGTCAGAATTGATGCCGCTCCGCGTGATGCATATTTTACAGCTTTTCAAATAGCTGAGTATGCGAAAGACAAAGAATTCAACATGATACTTACCGGACGTGAATCGATCGATTACAACGGCGCGCAGGTAGCTGCAATGGTAGGTGAGTTTTTAAATATCCCGTCTATCTCAATTATTAAAAAATTAGACTACGATGGTACTACTGCAACTCTTGAAAGAGAAATTGAAGGTGGTAAAGAAGTAGTAACTGTCAATGGTAACTTTGTAGCCAGCTGTGCTGAAGGCGTTGCAGTACCAACAATCCCTACTATGAGAGGTATTATGTCAGCAAGATCAAAACCCTTAGTTGTTGTTCCCGCTCAGCCAATTGAAGAAGTAATTAAAGTAGTAAAGTTTGAGACTCCTCCTGCCCGCGGAACTGTGAAGTTAATCCCGGCCGAAGAAGCTGTAAACCTGATCAGTCTGCTGCATACCGAAGCAAAAGTAATCTAAGGTCTGTTTTAAAAAATTAATTATAAAAATCTAAGCAAAAAAATATGTCAGTTTTAGTATATGTAGAACAAGTCGACGGTAAGTTTAAGAAATCCGTATTTGAAGCGGTTTCTTATGCAAAAGCCATTGCAGATAAAACAGGGACTAACCTTACCGCAGTATCTATCGGTAACGTTGCAGATAGTGAATTACAAGAATTAGGTAAATATGGTGCTGCCAAAGTGTTGAATGTTGCCAGCGCAGAATTAAAGAATTTCGTAAACCAGGCTTATGCTGCTGTAATTGCGGAAGCTGCTCAGAAAGAAAACGCAGACGTTATCGTGCTTTCAAACTCTTTCAGCGGAAAAGGTCTTGCCCCACGTGTAGCAGTTAAATTAAAAGCTGGCTTGGTTGATGGTGCAATAGAACTTCCACAATTAGATGGCGGTAAGTTTTTGGTTAAAAAAGGTGCTTTCTCTGGAAAAGCATTTGCTGTTACTGAGTTGAATTCAGCAGTAAAGGTTATTGCTTTAAACCCGAATGCTTTCGGTATAAAAGAAACACCAGTCACTATAGCTATTGAGTCCTTCTCTCCTGCTGTTCAGTCTACAGATCTTGCAGCGATTGTGAAAGAAATCGTTAGAGCTACAGATAAAATTTCTCTACCAGATGCTGAATTAGTAGTTTCAGCAGGAAGAGGTCTGAAAGGACCAGAAAACTGGGGTATGATCGAAGAACTGGCTAATTTATTAGGAGCTGCAACAGCTTGCTCTAAACCAGTTTCAGATTTAGACTGGAGACCACATTCAGAACACGTTGGTCAGACAGGCATTGCCATCAGCCCTAATTTATACATTGCTATAGGTATATCAGGAGCTATTCAGCATTTAGCTGGAGTAAGTTCTTCTAAAGTGATTGTAGTCATCAATAAAGATCCTGAAGCTCCTTTCTTTAAAGTTGCAGATTATGGAATCGTTGGAGATGCATTTGAGGTTGTTCCTAAATTAATTGAGGCTCTAAAAGCACACCAGGCTTAATATCAATATCCGGCGGAGATACAAATTTCCGCCAGATATTCATAAATATGAAAAAAGTAAAACTAGATATTGTTGGCTTATCCTATAGCCAAACCCAATCCGGAGCCTATGCACTGGTACTTGGAGAAGTAAACGGTAGAAGACGTTTGCCTATCATCATAGGTGCATTCGAAGCTCAGGCTATTGCAATAGAGATTGAGAAAATGACCCCAAGCAGGCCATTGACTCATGACCTGTTCAAAACATTTGCGCAGACCTATAAAATTGAAATTAAAGAAATTCTAATCTACAACCTCGTAGATGGTGTCTTCTTCGCGAAGCTGATCTGTACAGACGGAGAAAGAACAGAAGAGATCGACGCAAGAACATCAGACGCTATAGCACTGGCTGTCCGTTTCAACTCATCAATTTACACATACGAATTTATTCTATCCTCAGCAGGTATCGTTATCGAAGGTAACGATTTTGTTTTTCTCGAAAACATGGATAACCTGAATAAGGAACAGGGACAAGACGATATTGACACCTCAATTCCCGGAACTGGATTTGGAAACCTTACTATTGAGGAACTTAACCAAAAACTTCAGGAAGCTATTGTCGAGGAAGCTTATGAAAAAGCGGCCCGTATCAGAGATGAATTAAATAAAAGAAATTCATCCCAATAGTTATTATTCGCAAGTTTATATACATCTTTATTTTTTCTACCCAATTTTTTTTATTTGAATATTTTTTATGGAGCGTTTTCACGGAGTAATTGGCGTCATTTTTATACTGGGCCTTGCTTATCTTTGTTCTAACAACAAGAAGAAGATTAATTTTAGACTTGTAGCAAGTGGGCTTACGCTCCAGATAGTTATAGCCATCCTCGTTTTAAGAGTTGCACCCGTACAACACTTCTTTGAATTCCTTGGAAAAGGGATGCAAAAAATCGAGCAATTTGCTAAAGTAGGTGTCGATTTCGTTTATGGCGGCGTTGCTGTCATTGGTTTTGATGGTAAAACTCATGCCTATGCTGCCCCTGATAGTTTTATTTTCGCTTTTAATGTAACAGCCACTATCATTCTGGTATGTGTGCTTGTAGCTATATTTTATCATTTTGGTATCATGCAGCGTATCGTTTCTGTAATTGCAAAAGGAATGAACTTTATTATGCGTGTGAGTGGCGCTGAAGCCTTAAGTAATGTAGCGAGTGCTTTTGTTGGCCAGGTCGAGGCTCAGGTCATGATCAAACCATACCTTAAAGGGATGACAAAAAGTGAACTGCTGGCTTCTATGAGCGGAAGTTTGGCCTGTATTGCTGGTGGTATTCTGATTGTTTATGCCAATATGGGTGCGCAGGCAGGAATGAACCTTGCCCCAAAATTGATTATGGCAAGTTTAATGGCTGCTCCAGGAGCACTGATCATTTCTAAAATAGTCTTTCCTGAAACTGAGGTTTCTCAGACTATGGGTAAAGTAAAACTTGAAGTAAAAAGTGAATATACAAACCTGATTGATGCCATTTCGCATGGTGCAGGAGAAGGTTTTAAAATAGCTATGAATGTAATCGCTATGCTGATTGGTTTTATTGCCCTAATCGCTTTAGTAGATTATACTTTAGTTCATATTGGACATCTTTTCGACCCTAACTTTAATTTGTCGCTTGACTGGATCTTTGGCAGATTGTTTTATCCGTTTGCATGGTCAATGGGTATTCCTGATGTTGACGTAAGTAACGCAGCTACCCTGCTTGGTCAGAAACTAACTGTTAATGAGTTTTTAGCTTTCAAAAATCTAACTACTAAAGCCGTTCCGATTGTGACTGAAAAAGGTGTGTTAATCATCAGTATTGCTATTTGCGGTTTTGCGAATTTCAGCAGTGTTGGTATGCAGATTGGCGGAATTGGAGAGCTGGCACCAGAACGTCGTGCAGATCTTGCTAAATTAGGCTTAAAAGCTTTAATGTGCGGAACATTAGCTTCTTATCTATCTGCTTCTATTGCAGGTGTATTAATGTAATCTCAGGAATGATGATATATCTCGTTTTATTTCTACGGGATATATCATCTCTATAATCGACGTGACATTCCCAGTCACAAATTCAATAATCCCGTCATATTTCATTTTCGTTACTAGGTTTTACATCTGATAACCTGTAATTTGTCCTCCTTGCGAATTATTAATGACATCAGTTAAAATTGTAACATAAAAATGAAAACAACAGAATTTACTATAATCGGGTTAGGTGGTGTTGGTGGTTATTTCGGCTTTAAGCTTGCACAAAAATATGCCACAGACCATGCTGCTAATATTACATTTATCGCCCGCGAAAAAACTTATGAAATTGTTAAAGAAAATGGCCTTACTTTAATTTCATCTGAAAATGAAGGTAGTATTGTCAGACCCTATCAAATCTTCAAAGACCTTGCTGAATCTGGCCATACTGATGTATTTGTAATCTGCGTCAAAGAATATGATCTTGAAAACATTTGCCACCAGTTAAAAGACAAAATCAAAAATGATACTGTTATTTTACCATTGATGAACGGGGTTGATATTTATGAAAGAATACGTAAAATTATAACCAACGGAATAGTTCTTCCCTCCTGCGTTTATGTTGCCTCTCATATCAAAGAAAAAGGAGTCGTTGAACACAAAGGAAATCCAGGAAAGATTATCGCTGGCAGAGATCCGGAAAACAAACAATTCGATTCGCAACCTATTATAAACTTATTCAAAGAGGCATCAATTGATATCGAATACAAAGAAGATTCATTTCCTGCAATCTGGTCTAAATACTTCTTTATAGCGAGCTTCGGACTAGTTTCCGCAAGATATAACAAGTCTATAGGACAAGTTAATGAAGAGCCGGATTTACATAGAAGAGCTTTATTAATTATGCAGGAAATACTCGCAATAGCTATTAAAAAAGAGATTAGTCTTCCTGAAAATATTATTGAACTGACTTTTCAAAAAGCAGCATCTTTCCCCTTTCAAACACCAACATCTTTACAATTGGATGTACAGTCTGGAAAAGAACATACAGAATTAGAGTTATTCGCAGGGGCTATAATAGCCTACGGAGAAAATTTGAGCATTCCTGTTTCGGAAACGACCAGTATCTATAACGAGATCAAGAAAGGTATCCTTGTTTAGCGTTTATTATTGAAATAATTGAGGCCAAATAAAGTTAGTGAGCAACCGATCAAACCTGAAACTACCGGGGATGAAAAACCCTGGGTCAGTAAGAGCCATGCATCACCAAGGATAAGAATAATTAATAAAACTGATATTATTTTAACTCCGTACTTTTTAAAGAAATCAACCATAGTTATTTTAAGAATTGCAAAATTAATATTTCCCCACACTTAAAAGGGATAAGAATTAAGAGGATGAGCTTTTTTACAGGAAGCTCTTCCTTTTAAGCTAACATTTCCTGAAGCATATCAAATAGGGTCAGATTTTTAGCACAACCAAAGTAATTATAATCCAAAATCAGATAAATTGTACGCTTAGAAGCTCCATGATGGGCCACGATTCTCAGTGGCTGGCATAATAACCCGAGGTTTTTAACAAACTTGCGCTGATAGCTTTCATCAAATCCAACATAAGCCTCCTCAATCTCTACTAAGGGAATTGCCAAATCCTCATCTCCCAAAATTGTAATCCCCACGTTTGTTAAAACTAACATACCTGTGTGATTATGTACTGGTGGAGTACCTAAAAACTGGGCAGCAATATTGTCAATTCCTGTTTTTGATTCCAGTTCATGATCATAACTCCATAGTACTCTTGCTTCTAATAAATTCATTTGCGAAAATTGAGACGTTCTTTAGAAATGCAAAACTAGCATTTTATTGATTAATTAAACCTACCTTCACCAACATGCTGGCGATTTGCCATATATTTTCCCACCCCGCTCCTTGCAAAACATCTTCAATAAGCTAATTGACAGTTTCATAGATAATAAAGTTGGTATAACAGAAAACTTCTTAAATGTAGCTTTAGCAGCGCAGCTTAAAGAAAATCTCTATGATTTATATAATGATAAGTTACTCCTTTCTGCAGGAACAGGAAACGAAACCCTGGTCACTCACAATAAATCTGTAAGAAGTGACATAATTTACTGGTTAGACAGGAAGCACAATAACGTCCACGAAAATAGCTTTTTTGACCTGATGGACAGCTTTGTAAGTTATCTGAATAGCACCTGCTATACTGGTATTACAGGATATGAATTTCATTATACGTTATACGAAGAAGGAAGCTTTTATAAAAAACATCTTGACCAATTTAAAAACAATGATAGCAGACAATATTCAATGATCATTTATTTAAATACCGACTGGCAGGAAAGTGATGGAGGAGAACTTTGTATTCATCATCAGAATCATTTACAATATATATCTCCGGATAATGGCAAGAGTGTTTTCTTTAAAAGCAGTGAACTTATACATGAAGTCCTGGTCACCAATAAACCAAGATTAAGCATTACTGGATGGTTAAAGGTTAACTAATGTTAAATCTAAAATTATATTAGCTAAAAATGCTTAGAACGATTAAATTGGAGTAGCTAATTTTTTTAAATGAAACTCATTATTAACCTCTGCTTACTACTCGCTACTTGTTCAGGAGCCAGCGCACAAGAATTCACTTATAACCAGGGAGGAACATCAGCTAAAAATTATTACGAAGAAATCCCCTATCAAACTATCAACGGTAAAATGTTTATTCAGGTAGAGCTGAATGGCAAAAAACATAAATTCTTATTTGACACAGGAGCTCCCGTGGCTATCAGTCCTCAACTTGTTAAAGAATTGAACGCTCAATTTCTTGATGAAGATACCCTTGCTGATGTTAATGGCGTAACAGACACTATGGGTGTTGTACAAGTGAATGAGATCAAACTGGGCCATACTAAGTTTTCTCATATTCCTGCAATCACACTTTTTCCTGATTTTTATAGATGCTGGAATATTGATGGAGTAATTGGAAGCAATATTCTACGCAATTCCATTGTCAGTATTGACGGAGCCAGGAAGATAATTATCCTGACCGATCAGTTAAAAAAAATAAAATTAAACGATAGCTATAGTTCGGAACTGATCACCAATACTAGCTATCAAAGTAACCCAATTATCAAAGTAATACTTAAGGATAACATTACGATCAACCTTGGGTTTGACACAGGTGATAATGAATTTTTGAGAATTTCTGAAGATCTTGTTAGTCAGCTACCAGATTCTGGTGTATACAATATCCTGGCCAAAGGATATGGAGCAAATACAATCGGTGGATTAGGATTACAACAAAGTGCAGAAAAATATTTACTTAAATTCCCCGTCTTAAAGGTCGGTAATGGAGTATTTAATAATGTGATTGTAGAGACCAATAAAAGTGGTACTTCTGCTATTGGATCTAAGATTCTAAAATACGGTATAGTCACACTCGATTTCATACATAACAAATTCTATTTTAACAGCAAACAGCAAAACAATGAAGTCAAGGAGAAGCAATGGCCATTTGTGCCTACTGTAATTAATGACAGGCTCTCAATAGGTGTAGTCTGGGACAAGTACAAGAATGAAGTAGAACCCGGCCAGCAGATCATTACGATTGATGAAGTTGACTACTCTAAGGTAACGCTCTGTGACATGCTGAACCGGCCTCATATATTGGCTGGTAAGGAAGCAGCCAACATCACCCTAAAAGATGACCGGGGGAATTTAAGAAAAATACAAATCAGCAAGGTTGAATATTAAACCTGATTGAAATTTCAATTCCATAAAAAACCCCGCTAAAACACTTAACGGGGTTTCAATCTTATCTCTGGGCTAGACTTAAGGTATTTCTTAAACCAGCATATAAATACTATCGTTTTTCTATTTCAACAAAAGCTCTGTTCGTATGTCCAACATAAATTTGACGCGGGCGGCCGATAGGCTCTTTATTTTCATGCATTTCTTTCCACTGTGCAATCCATCCTGGTAAACGACCAAGGGCAAATAATACCGTAAACATATCAGTAGGGAAACCTAAAGCTCTGTAAATAATACCTGAGTAGAAATCTACATTAGGATATAACTTACGTTCTACAAAATACGAATCACTTAATGCTGCTTCTTCCAGTTTCTTAGCGATTTCAAGAACAGGATCATTGATACCTAATTTCTCCAGGATATCATCACATGCTTTTTTGATAATTTTAGCGCGTGGATCAAAGTTTTTATATACTCTGTGTCCAAATCCCATCATACGGAAAGGATCATTTTTATCTTTTGCTTTATTAATCCATTTTTCAGTGTCACCACCATCTTCTTTAATCAATTCAAGCATTTCAATTACTGCCTGGTTAGCACCACCATGAAGCGGGCCCCATAAAGCATCAATACCAGCAGAAACTGAAGCGTATAAATTACAATCTGAAGAGCCTACCATTCTTACTGTAGATGCAGAGCAGTTTTGCTCATGATCAGCGTGTAAGATTAATAAAGTATTCATTGCTTTTACTACTACCGGATCAATTTCAACCTCTTCTGTACGCTGACCGAAAGTCATGTTCAGGTAGTTACTTACATAATCATATTTATTTTTAGGATAAATCAGTGGATGACCTAAAGATTTTTTATAAATAAATGATACAATAGTTGGTAATTTAGCCAGCAATTTGATCATAGTCAGATCCATTGTTTCAGGCGATGAATTGGCTTTAAGTGACTCTGGATAAAATGTAGACAATGAGCATACCAATGAAGACAACTGAGCCATTGGATGAGATTTTGAAGGATAACCATCCAGGAATTTTTTCATATCCTCATGAATCAGCGTATGCTTTGTGATTTGAGATTGAAAATCTTCAAGAGCTTTAGGTGTTGGTAAATCGCCATAGATCAATAAAAAGGCAACTTCAAGGAAAGTAGATTTCTCTGCTAGTTCTTCGATTGAATACCCTCTGTATTTTAAGATTCCTTTTTCACCATCTAAAAAGGTAATTGCACTTTTCGTAGATCCTGTGTTTTTGTAGCCTAAATCCAGCGTAATGTGGCCCGTTAAATCCCTCAATTTTGAAATATCAATTGACTTTTCACCCTCGGTTCCAGTTACAATTGGAAATTCGTATACTTTACCATCGATCTTAATTTCTGCAATATCTGACATATATCTTCTAATTTATAAATAACAAATTTAACTATTTTAACGCGAATAGCTTACATACAATGATAACAAAGCTGTTAAATAATTATTAACCGCAGGTCATCATTAAGTAAGAATTGAGCTTATTTCTTTACTTTGATCACTTCTAATACAGCACCGCAAGTCAACATCTCTTTTCCATAATATGGATTACTGATTTTCTTTTCTGAAGATAACCAATCTCCCCCATCGCCATTATTGGCCATTGGACAATGTTGTACGTAAATGGAGCCTTGCTTGAGATCAGCATGTTTAAAGAGAGCGATTACATCAGAACTCAACGCAGTGAATTCTTTCCGTTGCACTTTAATGTCTTCAGTACCCGCAATTTTTTCGGCAATCAGGGCTGTGTTTTCACAGCCTTCAAAAGCTTTAAGTGAGGCAGCCAAATCTAAGGCTGTTTGGTGAGCGGCTACTGCATTACTTGCCACCAGCGAATTTTTCAGACTAATATAGCCTTTATATATACTTTCCGTTTTAGGATCGGCAAGTTTAACATCATTCACCTCTGCCGCCTGATCAGTAGTAGCTGTGCTATCTGTTACAGCAGTTTCTTTTTTCACGGAACTGGTACAGGCCATGAAAGTTGACAAAACTGCTATTCCAATATATTTCTTCATCAATTTCGTTTTTTGCTCAAAATACTATTTTAATTTTAAATACTTAAAAAACCACAAGATAAATGAACTGCTTTTTTTAAAAATTGCAATTAGTTGAAATGTGGACAGTATAAGAAATCAGAAAATTGTGTAAGCTATGATCTTAGTTTTCCCCTGCAACACAGGAGCATAAATCTAAGTAAGTGAAAACATATCTTCATTTTTTAGAGGAATGAGTATTAATAATTAAAAAGCAGTTATCAAATGGTAAAACGTCTCGTAACAGAAGAATGCTACAGGACCTTACAACAATATTTTATTTTCTATAGGGGTATCCCTTTTACACGCGTCTTAACTGTGAATTTAAAGCACACATGAGACAAACTATTTTCAGAAACTTACTGCGACCAACCTTACTTTCCTCTTTTTTACTTACCAACTTACCAACTACCAGTATTTTAGCACAAATCAATTTAAAGACTATTCCTGCACAGAAAAATAATCCCAGAACCATAAGCGGTAGAATAACTGACCAGACAACTGGCGAAACACTAATTGGCGTGAGTATCATCGCCAGTGCTACAAAAACCAATGCCACAACCAATAATTACGGCTACTTCAGTATTACTATCCCTGCTGATACTGCAACATTCCGGATCTCTTACGTTGGATATCAAACTATAGATACCCTGATTGACCTGTCTTTAAAAAATACTGTTGCATTTTGGCTAAAACCGCTGCAAAACAAATTAAATACTGTTGTCATCAAAGGTTCAAATAATCAGCCCATTCAAAATACCTCACAAATGGGAAAAATCAATCTCCCCATCAGCCAGATTCAGGCACTCCCAAAGTTTTTTGGTGAACCGGACCTATTTAAAGCTCTCCAAACGCTTCCTGGTGTGCAGCAAGGCAGTGAAGGTACAAGTGCAATGCTTGTTCGCGGTGGCTCTCCAGATCAAAATCTTATTTTGCTCGATGGTGCACCTCTTTATAATCCGTCCCATTTATTAGGAATCTTCTCCGCATTTAATACCTATGCGATTAAAAATGTGGATCTCTATAAGGGAGCATTCCCTGCCCGTTATGGCGGCCGCCTATCTTCAGTGGTAGATATTGCTATGAATGATGGTCATATGAACAAAATTCAGGGACAGCTGACTATAGGTTTACTTGCCTCTCAGCTAACTGTTGAAGGACCCATAAAAAAAGACAAAACTTCTTTTATCATTTCGGGACGCAGAACATATCATGACTTGTATATAGAGCCTATATTAAAAGGGACTAACCCTGATGTAGAAAAATTCCAACTCTATTTCTATGATTTAAATGCCAAAATCCACCATAAGTTTTCAGACAAAGATCACTTGTATTTAAGCTATTACAATGGTCAGGATAAATTCAGAACTAAAGTAAAACAAGGTACAAATGACGGTTCTACCAGTCTGGGTGATTTTGGTCTGGGTTGGCGTAATACAACTGGCGCAATACGCTGGAATCATATTTTCTCCAGTAAATTATTTGCAAATACGACGCTGACCACTTCACAGTATAAGTTCAATACTACGATGACTTCGTCAATTTTCGGTTCAAAAACAAATACGAATGCAGATGACATTTTGAGTATTAATTCTGGTATTACCGATTATACAGCTAAGATTGACTTTGATTATTTTCCACTACCAGCACATAGCATAAAAATGGGTGCGTCTTATACCCTGCATACTTTTACCCCAGGAACCAGCTTTTCTAAACAGACCTTCAATAATCAAATCTTAAAAGATAACAACCTCGGTTCCAAAATAAGAGGAAAAGAGATGGATCTGTATGCAGAAGATGACTGGACAATCACTGACAAACTAAAAGCAAATATAGGCCTCCATGCAAGTGGATTCGATGTCCAGGGAAAACTTTATACTTCTTTGCAGCCCCGTATTAGCGCACGTTATCTGTTACCAGGAGACTGGGCATTAAAAGCATCTTATGCTAGAATGACTCAATACATGCACCTGCTGGCAAGCAATTCTATTTCCTTACCAACAGATCTATGGGTACCAGCAACCAGTAAAGTGCTTCCTCAGCAATCGAATCAGTTTGCATTGGGTCTATCCCGTAATATATTTAATAACCAGCTTGAATTCTCAGTTGAAGGTTATTATAAAACTATGAATAATATTATCGAATACAAAGATGGTGCTGACTATGTGGTTACCAGTCAAGACAATGATTGGGAGAACAAAATCACTACAGGTAAAGGAAAAGCTTATGGAATGGAATTATTCCTTCAGAAAAAAACTGGTCGTTTAACAGGCTGGGCAAGTTATGCGCTTGCCTGGACAAACCGCAGTTTACCAGAAATAAATAACGGAAAAACTTTCCCTTATAAATACGATCGTCGAAATACACTTAACCTGGTTGGTGTTTATCAATTAAAACCAGGCATTGAGCTTTCTGCAACCTTCGTTTATCAGAGTGCATCACCATTCACTATGCCTACCACAGAGTTTGAAGGTGTTAGTCCAGGACAAGATAAACAATATGATAATTCTGATAAGGAGCTTGAATACATAGAATCCAGAAATAATATCCGCATACAACCCACACATAGATTAGATCTGGGAGTCAGTTTTATAAAAATAAAAAAGAGCGGAAAGGTCCGTACCTGGAATGTGAGCATCTATAATGTTTATAACAGACAAAACTTATTCTACTTCAACATTAAGGATTATAAAGGCAATACAGCTAATCTGACAGGAAATAGTTTATTACCAATCATGCCCAGTATCTCATATAGTCTTAAATTTTAATATCAAAATTATGAAAACACTCAGTTTCCTACCTATAGTTACAATTCTGTTAATCACATCTTGTGAGAAAAAACTAACCATCGACCTCCCGGCAGATACAGACAGGCCTGTTCTTAATGTACTCATGACTGAAAATAATCCATTGAAGGTACGATTTTCACTATCAGGCAGATTAGCTGGGGGACAATCATTTAAAGAAGTGACCGGTGCTGAAACCAGGTTATATGAGAATGACACTTTTAAAGAATTGCTAAAAACAAAAGTTATAGAAGGCAAAACCTATTATATCAGCAATACGGTCGCACTTAAAGATAAAAAGTACAAAGTAACTGCTGCAATGCCGGGTATTAAGCTGGTTGAAGGCAGCGATGTAATTCCAGATATTTCCACTATAGAGATCAATAATCAGTCAGTCACCGAATCAAACGGTGACAGTTACAAATTAAAGTTTAATTTCCTGCTTAAAAATAAGAGTAAAGAAAAACAATATTACCGTTTCAGAATTTTGTACGAAGAGAATAAATCTGGAAATACAGCCACCAAAACTGCATTCTATATACGTCCAGTTAATACAACCGATATCTTCGGAAGCGGTAACTCTGAAAAGAAAGCCTGGTTTATAGAAAAGGGACAACCCGCAGGTGAAACTATATTTTATTCCTTTACTGCTGATTTTAAACCTAATTCGAAGAAGATGCTTATAGAAGTTTCTTTGCTTACTGAAACCAGCTATAAATATCTAAAAAGTGTATCAAAAGCAGACGATAGTGAAGATAGCCCTTTTTCAGAAAAAGTTATTATTCATAGTAATATACAAAATGGACTGGGCATCGTTGGCGGTTTATCTTATCAGGAATTCCCTATACCTTCAAAGTAACTCTAATTATACAAAGGTAACCTAAAGTAGAAAGT
The DNA here is from genome assembly GCA_014302835.1 of Pedobacter sp. PAMC26386. Lineage (GTDB taxonomy): Bacteria > Bacteroidota > Bacteroidia > Sphingobacteriales > Sphingobacteriaceae > Pedobacter. Next base: position 1,494,528 of record CP060294.1, on the reverse strand, counting down.
AGAGCCCTTACCAGGCTCACTTTCTATCCAAAAATTTCCTTTATGTCTTTTCAAAATCTCCGAAGAAATAAAAAGACCAAGTCCAAGTCCCTCAAACTGCATTATATTCTCTTCAACCCTATAATATCTTTCAAATAATCTTTTCCGATCTTTTTCTGCTATACCAATCCCAAAGTCCTGAAAAGAAACGATAACACGCTCCTGCTCAATAACTGACTTAACAATTATCCTTTTACCATTTGGAGAATATTTCACTGCATTGGTCAAAATATTATGGACTACTTGTTCCAACCTATACTGATCGCCCAGATAGATAACGTCAACAGCACTTTCAAGAATGATGTCATGCTCAGGAGCCGTCAGTTGAACGCTTTCTATACTTTCAGCAAGCATTTTTTTAAAGTCAAAAGATTCCATCTCATAAGTGATCTGACCGGCATTGATTTTAGTAACATCAAGTAAATCTTTAATCAATCTTTCCAGTCTTGTTATATTTTGGGCAGATTTAAGTATAAAACCGTCAAGTGTATGTTCACTGTTTTTACGTTGAATAAGTTGATTAAATGCCTTGATACTTGTTAGCGGCGTTTTAAGTTCATGACTGGCAATAGATATAAACTCATCTTTCCGCTGCTCATTACTTTTTTGAAGATCAATATTCGTATTCGTTCCAATCCAAAGCAGAATTTTGTCATTTTCAATTAAGGGAACTGCCCTTGCCAAAAACCATTTATATTTTCCATCACTTAATTGCAAACGAAATTCAGTTAAATATTCACATCCTGTCTCCAACGCAATTGTCCATCTTGCCAAGGCTTCTTCCAAGTCATCAGGATGAACAAACTCCTGCCACCCATGCCCAATGACAACTTCTACATCAAGACCAAAATCATTACAAACTACCTGATTCACATAATCCAGCAGTCCTGCTGAATTTGCTGTCCACACCTGTTGCGGAAGCGCATTCAATAAGAATCTGAACCTAGACTCGTTTTCAGTCAATTCCAGATTGGAAGCAGCCAGAATTTCATTAATTGATTTCAACTCTTCAGTTAATTGCTGTTCACGCCGCATACCGAGGATACGATCAGTTACATCATCAGCCATCACTAAAATACGATTAGTTACCCCTTTTTCATCCTGGAGAGGAGTATAAGAAAAATCCATATAAACAGTTTGCAAACGCCCTCCTACCATAAGTTCGACAGCAGCCCCTTTATTACTGAAAGGAATCCCTGAAGCATAAACTTGCTGTAATAATTTTGGAAATATCTGATCAGTTATTTCAGGCATAAACTCAAGCAGAGGCAACCCCAGAATAGAATCGTTACGATCCCAGAGGTTGAGCATCCCATTATTCACAACTTCAAGGATCATCTCTTTACCAGACAAAATGCACAGCCCGATAGGAAGATGGCTGATAATACTTGAAAGTTCAGGGTATTGCCGAGTATCTTCTTTTTTTTTATCACTTTGACCAATGATTGTAACAAGTATATATTGAAACTTGTCATCGTTACTCTTAACTGGCATAATTTCCAGCTTCCAATAACTTTCAGGCTTTTCTACTGCACTTGCTTGGTATTTAAAATCAGCAATAAATGATTTCTGTTTATTCTCTACAGACTGAATGAGTATATTTTTGAATAGAGTTAAACTTTCATCGCCCACATTTCCTGAATTAAACACTTCCCACACACTTTTACCGCTACTTACTGAACTATTGCTAAAATCTTTGAAAGCATCATTATCACAAATAATTTTAAAATTCGGGCCATTAGCACTTAATAATATTCGTGGCAAAGGTATATCGAATAAGGCATGAAAAAGAGCATCAGTCAGCATAAGTATCCATAAAAGAGGTGAAATTTTAAAAATGCTAAATATATTAAACCTATATAACTAATTTATACTATAAAAGTTTTGTATATAATTATATTATTCACAACCGTATAAATAAAATTAAACAATGATGAAATTACTATTTTAGAATAAATAAAGGATTCTTTCCTATTTTTGATAATCCAACATCAAAAATAGTCGAATGAAGATCGTGATTTTTGGAGCATCAGGCTCAGGTACAACTACTTTGGCACATCAACTTGAACTTCTTTCAGGATTCTATCATCTTGATGCTGATGATTATTACTGGCTTAAAAGTGAAAGACCATTTGAACAGAAGCGTGATCGACAAGAACGCAATGATTTATTCATCCATGATTTTAAGCTTCACAATGACGTAGTTGTTTCTGGTTCAATCTTCAATTGGGATGAACAGTTTTTTAATTTCTTTGACCTTGCCGTTTTTTTATGGGTGCCTCCTTCTATCAGAATAAAACGATTAATCGATCGGGAGATAGAACGATACGGGGAATCACTAAAAACTGATGAATACCGAAAGAAAAAACATCATGAATTTATCGATTGGTCTATAGGTTATGACCATACAGGATTCCCAAACAGGATTTTTGAACTTCATACTGGTTGGATGAATAAACTACAGACACCCTTAATTCGAATTGAAGGTGAAATCTCTATTGATAACCGCCTAAAAACAGTGACTCAAAAGATAAAGAGTTTAACTATTCACCAGGAATTGACCTTTCAAGAGCAAAAAGAAATCGACCAGACACTTTATGACTTGCTCTTATTAGCGGATCCTTCTATAGAAGAAATAAAATCATATATTTATGAAAGTCAAATATTTATCGCATCATATCGAACAAATACTATAGGTGTATTTGTTTTACTTGCTTTAGATCAAAATATCATCGAGATCAGAAACATAGCTATCAAAACCGATTATCAGGGTATCGGTCTAGGCAAACGTTTACTGGAAAAAGCTACCGCAATATCGAAAAATAGAGGCTTTAGTACTCTTAGAATTGCGACTGGAAATTCAAGTATTGGTCAATTAGCCTTGTACCAAAAGGAAGGTTTTGAACTGATTGATATGATTCATAACTTCTTCACAGATCATTACACCAATCCCATTTTTGAAAATGGGATCCAATGCAAACATCTGCTTTTATTAGAAAAAAGCATTTAATCAGTTTTGCATTTTTTACTGGTAATTTTTAAATTATGTCTTCGTTTTTTTTAGATAGAAAGCTCCAATAATATATAAGCAGATTAATCCAAGTATAAATCCACCCAATACATCAGTAAACCAATGAGCACCTAAATATATCCTTGAAAATGGTATTGTTAAGATCAAAAATGCGGATATTACCGTTACAGTTATTCTCAAAACAGCATTAATCTGTTTAAGATTCCACATTAATACCAATAGAAAACCGAAGAAAATGGTATAAAATAGTGTATGACCACTTGGAAAACTCTGTTGTTTGGCTATCTCTACAATTCTAACCAGGTTCGCCGTTGGCCTTGGCCTGTTAACGAGAATTTTTATGATTGTGCTAATCGCCCCGGAAATAAAAGTAAGCATAACAAATAATGCCTCTCTACGTAATTTGAATAGATAAAAGGTAATTGCCACTAATAAACCCATAAACAGGGGAACCGGAAAAGCACCAAACCAACTTATCCACTTCATTACACTGTCTAACAACGAGCTTTGAGTTGACTGTACAGCCGCAGAAATTCCCAGATCGATAGCTGATGGTGGAAACAGTGCTACTATAAAAGTTAAAAATATAAATCCTGAACATAAAATTATTAGTAGCCAGCGCAGAAATATTTTTCTATTTGTTACTGTGTTATTTTCCAATTGACATAAGGTTAAAAAAACAAAAATACAAATCATTATTATAAATCGATTAGTTATTTAGTTCAAGTGTCATCACCACAATCCCGATATTAAAGGAAATATTATAACTATTTATCAAATAAATTTAAGTAAATAAATATTTAAGAAATATTAACGCTATATTGTTACTAACGTGTGCTTCAATATTTATCAGGACCTTATATCAAAACTATGGAGAAAGAAAGATTATTTAAGATTTTCAGTCAGTATCATCCAGTTTCAGAAGCTTTTAAAATGTTTATGGAAACAGCCTTAGTACAAGAAGATGGCATAAAAGGCCATAAGTTATTAAGCGTAGGAGAAGTACCTGCCAACTGCTGGTTCATGATTAAAGGTTCAGCAAGGGTCTATATGGATACCCCTTCTCAACAAACAACTATTTGGTACTGGCACACGGATCAAATGATCTATTCACATTCTGGATTTTGCACTCAAACACCATCAGAAGAAAATATTGAGTTATTAGAAGACTCCGTTTTTTTTAGTTTAGCCTATACTGCAATTCCTAAATTGATCAAGCTATTTCCTTGGTTTTATAAAATTGAATCCAGATTAAAAGAATTACATCAACAAGATCTGCTTGAGCAAAGCGTGGACCTGAAGACATTAGATGCAGAACAGCGTTTTGCTAAACTTTTCAGGCGTTTTCCAGCTTTGATGAATACAAATTTCAAGAAAGATATCGCATCATATTTGGGAATGGATCCAGATACGCTAAACCGTTTACGAGGTAAAAAGTAAGATTTTAAATTACAAACCTCACCTAATTCGAAATCGTAAGCACAAGTCATTTAGTGATTTATGTCGGGTCACTTAGTTGGTATCTTTAATTAAAGAAAGATATCATGAAAAAATCACTAATTATAGAAGTGATCTGTGGTGCTATAATTTTACTTTTTGTTTATGCCGCATTTAGTAAACTGGCTGATTCTGAAGATTTCAGAAAACAGCTTAGTATGCAAGTATTTCCGCAATACCTGGTGGGAACCTTGTTGTATCTCTTACCTGGGATAGAGCTGTTAGCCGTTATTTTATTAATGATCAGGAGTCGTCGTTTACTAGGGCTGACTCTATCCGTCCTGCTTATGACAACATTTACTGGATATGGTACTCTGGTCTTGCTGGAGTACTATGACCATATCCCCTGTTCATGTGGCGGTGTATTGGAAAACTTAGGGTGGCAGGAGCATTTATGGTTTAATGTGTTTTTTCTGGTTCTTTCAATTCTTGGTTTATTATTTCAGTATCAAATTCAAAGCGGAGGTAAGATGAAGAGATGAGAACAATACTTGTGCGTACTGGAATAGTTTCAGGGTGCATTGTTAAAAAACAGATAATAAATTTCACAATTAAACTTAAAGTAATGAAAAATTTAAAATTCAATTTACCTGTAATAGCTATGCTATTAGGGTTAAGTATCGTTTTTACTCAAAGTGCATTTAAAACTGATAAGAAGTTGTTAAATGTTTATGGTTATAATTATACAACTGGAGAATGGATACCAGAAAATCCAAATTATGAATGCAAATACAATGCTAATATCGTTTGTAAATTTGAGTTTAATAGTGCCCCTGAACCGGGTGAAACTCCTTATAATACTTCAAGTACACCATTGAGGTATAAAGGGAGCTATCGTCCAAAATAGTTGTTTTTGTAAACACTAATACATGATAAACAGAGCCGGTATTAAAAACACCGGCTCTTTCCTTACCTTGGATTTTGAATCATTCCATGAGCTATTTCATTATCTGGAATTGGAAACACATAACGTAAATCATTCGGTTCTAGCCTATATAATTTGCCATTTATATTCCTTACAAGTTCTGTAGCATAAATAGGATCTTTATTTAACCGCTTTAGATCATCCCATCTTAGCCCTCTTGTTATTAACTCTTTATTTCGTTCACTTAATATAATTTGTAAAGCCTCAGTGTTATTTGAAGCTACTTTATCAAGATAGGTATTTTTTCTCCATCTTGTTATTAATAGTTTATTAAGCCAAGCCATTGCATCTACGACCCGATTTTCTCTTGCGAAACATTCAGCACGAATTAAATACATTTCATCTGTGGCCAGACCACTGAAAAGTGCTCCATTATTACTTCCGGTATAAGTACCTCTAAAAGTCATTCTCCCGTCTTCATAAAAATCCCCAAAAAACAGCAATTTCCTTAAATCATTATCCTCATATGTTTTATAAATCATTGGATTAATAACTATATCGGGGTTAAAGGTTGGAAATTCATAACGTATACAACTTGAGAAAAAAAGTATCTCCTGATTCCCTGTAGGTAAGGCCGCAGGAAAAGGTATACCAGCACCAGAGCCATCGATTGTATTGTAATTAATTAGCTCATTTTGCAAATTAAGACAGGAATCTGCATAACTACCTGCACTTGTATATTCCTCCATACTTAAAAATACTCTTGCTAATAATGCAAAGGCAGCCTTTTTATCTGGACGAGTTTTAATCTGCTCGTTAGGAGATAGTAGTCCTTTTGCAGTGGTTATATCTTCAATTATTCTATGATAAGAATCCTGTAAGCTTGCTCTTATCGAAGGGATATTGATCGTTGATTTTAACCGAAGCGGGATTCCCTGGAGTTGGTCAGCCGTCTGTTTATCATATTTTACAGCAAACAACCTGGCAAGATTATAAAATGCAAATCCACGATAAAAAAGTGCAATTCCTTTAAGTCTGCTCCACTCCTTTCTATCTTTCATGGGTGGATTGAGCTTATCAAGTGCTTCCAAAGCTATATTCGCATAGAAAACCTGCTGATAAGGAATATCCCAATCACCTACTCCATCCGTACCTGGATAAACTTCTTTTTCCCATAAATAGCTGTTGCGTTCATAATTATCCAATGCTAATAGCGTAGACTCCTCAGTAACATATTCATCTGCACTAATCACGTTAAGACCTGGAGAAATATTAAATACCACTCCGCTGTTATCCAAAAGTAATTTTACATCCTGTAATGTTTCAGGTATTAACAAAGCCTTATTAGGTTTTTTATCTAAAAAATCCTTTTTACAAGCAGTAAGATAAAACGACATCATCATCAATAAAAACCCTATATGTAGTCTGTTTTTCATATCTATATAATTAAAAATCAATTTTTAAACCAAAAGCAATAGTTCGTGGTAAGGGCATTAATTGATAATCTGGATCCATATTTTTCTTATTCGCAGTCCAGATCAAACCTATGTTATTGGCATAAACAAAAACCTGAGCATGTGTAAACGGCAAATATTTGAAGTTTTCTTTCGAAAAATCATAACTGATTCTTATATCCTGCAAACGAAAATGATCTCCTTTTTCTACCAAAACTTCTGAGTTAGCATAAAAGTTGTTTTGATTGAAATCCCTGGTTATTGGCAATGAAGGTACCTGAGTAATCTTTTCATCACCAGGATTCTGCCAACGTATACCAAAATCTCCATGCCCCCCTGTACCACTCAGAATGTTATTATAATTCACAGAGTTACGTCTAAAATAATAACCTAATCTGAAACTCACATTTGCAGAAATAGAGAGATTTCTATAAGAAATAGTATTTCTAATTGCTCCGAAATATGCTGGTCGGGATGGCCCATTATAAACAAGATTTTCAGGAGTAGCACTTTGAACAATTCTGTTATAATCATTGCTAACATCTCCATCCAGGTATCCTTGTGCTTCGCCAGTTTTAGCATTTAAACCAGCCCATCTATAGCTGTACATCGCGTACAGGGGTTTACCAACTAAAGGATAAGCACCACCAACACCACCATATAGGTAATTACTGGCAACATTTTCAACTTCATATTTGCTAACTATCTCCTTATTATAACTAAAAATAACATTCGTGTCCCATTTAATTTCCCGATTAATATTCCGGCTATTAATGGTGAATTCAAGCCCATTAGATCTTGTACTTGCTGTATTGCTTCTAAAAACAGAAACACCTGTAGAACTAGGAAATGATGCGTCTCCAATCAAATCCATACCGTACTTTCGGTATAAATCTATAGTTCCAGAGAAAGAACTTCCTTTCCCTCCAAAATCCAGCCCCACATTAACAATTCGAACCCTTTCCCATCTCAGTTCAGGATTTGGTGGATTTACAATAGAGGCATAAGGTAAGCCTGTATATGTACCACCTCCCGAATTATAGACAGCAGTTGTATAACCTGAAATACTTTTATCAATATTTCCATTATAACCATAGGTAAACCTAAATTTCAAATAAGGAAGCCAGGTTAAATTATAAAACTGTTCCTGATCAATATTCCACGCCATACCTGCCGAGTATAAAGGAATACTTTTCTGATTAGTCTTTACTCCAAAAAGATTACTCTGATCTATCCTCCCGCTCAAAGACAGAGCGTACTTTTGTCTCCATGTATAAGCTGCGTTCACATAAAAGGACAAAAAACGATCTGTTAAATCATTCCCCTTTTCATTATTTGGTATCTGCAAAAAATTGTTTTTAGCATAAGACTGAGGGAACAAATTAACATAATCTACAGGTCTGCTTATCGAATGAACATTGTCATAACCATATAGCCGGAAGGAATTACCCTGGCTGTTCATATCATTGACTTCATAACCACCCAATGCAGTCAGCTGATGCTGATTTCCCCAACTCTGATTAAAATTCAACTGCGTTCTGAAATTATGATGACTGATCTCCGAATAGCTTTTATCAGCTATAGAGCCTAAAGGAATGTTTCTGATTAGACTACCATCCTTATTTATTGTTGTAAAGCTATTAATTAGATTCCGTGAATAGTAACTATCAGCCAAATGCAGATTATTGCTATATGCATTGCTTTTGGTATACTGGTATAAAATCTCAGCTTTTAACGTAGGGAATAATCTATAATTTACACCAAAATTAAGCCTGTAATCATTGGTGTTATTTACATTTTTAACCTGATTGATCTCGTTCAACGGGCTGAAACTCCAATCTAAGAAACCTTTTTGCAAAGAAGACTCTAAAAAAGCCTGCCTGTAATTACTGGCAATATTTATAGGATTACCAAAATCGTCAACTAATCTGGCGTACGGATAAATAGCTGAATTATTGAACTTAATATCATTACTTCCATTGCTGTTGTTCTCCGTTTTACTATTTGTATAGTAAAACCCGGTCACAACCTCCATCTTATCCTTTAATATTTTGAAGGCATGATTCGCATTTAAAGTGAGTCTTTTATATCCATTCCCTATTGAAACAGCTTTGTTATTATCATAACCTACTGACAAGGTAAAACGCTGGTTATCGTCACCTCCCATTATATTTAAAGCATATTGCTGGTTAAAACTATTCCTATATAGATATTTGCTGATATCTCGTCTTATATCTTCACTCTTGAGTGCCTCAATTTGACGATCAGCTTCATTCACATCTATTTTCCCATCTCTTTTTGCAATCAGCAATTCAACTACTGGCGTTAACGGTGCATTTATTAATGACTGCTCTGCGTTCTTATAGAAGCCCTGGCTAAACAACTTCTGCTCCATTCCGATATAATCTGCCGATGACATCTTAGGTTCATAGAAAAGATCGGGCCTCGCGCCTGTAATTACATTAGCACTAAAGCTAATCTTCAGGGCTTGCTTATATTTCCCCTGTTTAGTGCTGATTACAATGACGCCATTCCCAGCTCTTGCCCCCCAAATAGAAGCAGCTGCTGCATCTTTAAGAATAGTAATGTTATCTACATCATTTGGATTAATCGCATTGATATCACCCTCATAAGGAAAATTATCAATGATGATCAATGGCTTCGTATTTGCAAAGAGCGTACTTTGCCCGCGTATGCTTATACTATTTTGTTTTTGTGCAATAACAGTGTTTTTATTAAAAATCAGACCGGGCACTACATCTGCCAGACGACCAAGCACATCAGTACCCACACTCCTATCAAATAACTTGTTACTGATAACTGAAAAAGCACCTGTAGCTTTCTCTTGTGTTATCTTTTGATAACCTGTACTGATCACTACATTTTTAAGCTCATTTTCTTCTCTTTCTAAATAGACGATCAGGTTGTCTTGATACGGAAGATTTAAAAGAACTTCTTTCGTTTTATAACCTATATAACTGAAATGAAAAACATGTAAACCATTTGGGGCAGGAATGGTAAATTCTCCATTATCATTACTAACATAGGTTTTATCAAACTGATCCAGTTTGATTATTGTCCCGGGTAATAATGAATGATCTTCTGCTAACAAGACTTTACCTCTTAAAGGCTGTTGAGCAATACTAACAAATGCAAGTATTTGTAAACTCAAGAATACATAGATGAATTTTTCCACAGTTTAACGTCCTAGCTGTTTAGAATTCTGTTTATTCGTTACAGGCTTGTTTTTTGTATCTCTGATAACCAGTATCTCCGTTTTTCGTTTCACCTCTTTAAATTTCAGCCCGTAGGGCAAGAGTGATTTATTAAGGTTATTAATATCTCCCGGATTCCCTTTGATTTCTAAATCAACTTTGCCTTTGTAATGGGTTTCATTGATAGCTGGCATAGATGCTCCCTGGAAATAGTATGCTTGTAACCGATCAACAAAAGCATCTAAGGAAATATTTATTAGCTTCATCCCAAGCAGATCAGCATCCATATACGATCTGGATTCAGGATTTTTTGTTTTAATCCTATCCTCTTTAGATATACGTGTCAGTGCCATGCATTTAACCTTCTGTATTTCTATCTTTGCAGTATATTGAGGAAAAATCCGTTTCAAATCTCCTTTCATAATCTCAAAAAACTGGCTGGCCATATAAGTAGGAACAAATAATTCATAGCTGAATACATTTCCCTTCTGCATCCATTTGAGCACTGGTGCACCTTCCCCTTCACTCTCCAGTTTGTCCAGATCTTTAACTTTAAGCTGAACAACATTGTTATTGAAAAATTTCAAACTTCCATCACCATAAGCACGCTTATAGAACCATGGAATGCTGCTATTGAATTCACACAGCCGCATGCCTTTCTCATTAATATGCGGCCCCACAGATCCACCGCCACCTAACTCTTCACTATAACCAGTGAAAATGGAATGGTATAAAAGATTCTTTCCGTCCCCCCCATTATTATTCATTAAAAGTGGTTCCATGGGGTCGTAAGTCTTTTTGCTTGCCACATCAGCTTTCACTGCAAGGTTCATAGCTTTACCAGATAAACTTTCAGCTATAATCGCTTCAGTTACCTCCTTATCTCCGGTAATCGCCTTAACGATACCATCCTGCGTTATCCAAACATAGTGCGGCAATTGTAAATGTGGGAACATCGCATTCAGCTCCTTGTCCTGAACAATTGTTGGAATTGTAAGTTTATTTTTCTGTAGTTCTTCAAAACGGACCAGAAAAGGCAATACGTCCTTAGCACTTTGATAAGTCACAGACAAAAACTGCAGTTTACCCTCAAATTTCCGCTGTAATGAATCCATTTTTGGAAACATTGTCACACAAGGACTACACCAGGTGGCCCAAAAATCCAGAATCAGTAACTTCCCCTTAAAATCCGAAAGCTTTGCTGTTTTAGTCTTATAGTTATGAATATTATATAGCAAAACATCAGGTACCTTCTGCCCTATTTGCAGACCGGTTTTCTCCGTAACAACAGATTTATCCTGTTGCGCATAAGTATTAAAATTTAGGCAAAGCATTGCCAAGACGATTTTTATCGTTAATTTTTTCATAATTATTTCGTTAATTAAATTTGTAATTGGTTGATCTCCTTACCCCATTTCAGCGCAAGGAAAAGCTACTTAGCTATATTACATTCATCAATCAGGCGGTTCAATGATTTTCATGTTGTTTACATTCATGTTACGGGATATATTTATGGTTTATCAGAATTCTGTGAAAAAGCATATCCACTAAGCTTATTCCAATGAATAAGCGGATTAATTTAAAATCCATAATTACACGGACCTAAAAATCAAAATGTTTAAATTGAATTAATTATCAGCAACAAAAAACAATGAAAATATTGCTCTTTAAAAACCCTGTTTAAATAAATTTCAAGAGGTTAAAATTATGCATACTGTAGTAGACCCTTCAATACATTGAATAATATAACGAGTATTTTCGACCGAATTAAGCATATTAAGATTTAACAAACCAACACACATTGGAATTAATTCTGGCCAAATAAAGCCAGATAAAGAGTTTTGAGTAAGGTTCTATGTATCCAACAAACCTATTGACCCGTCCTCCACTATGGCCAGCAAGACTACTTTTATCCAAAAGAACTAAGATATCAAACCTTAGAAATAGAGCATTGCAAAATATTTATGATTATGTCTCTCCATATTATCGTGATTTCTATTTAAGAAATATTGTATAGTAAATATACGACTATAAAATTAGAATACAAATTATTTGAATAATTTTTAGGACTATTTATTTATTCCATTTGAAAATGGGCGATAAAAATACTGCTGCATATAACACAGCAATCAAAGAGCGTTTGCTTAAGATCATGGAAATAGCTGGCCTAGAGATCAGTGGCCTTGCCGAGTTCACTAAAATATCTGATAGCCACCTATACGCGCTACTCAACGGCACCAGAAATATTACCGGAGAAACAGCAGATAAAATTGGTACCGGGTTTAAATTACAAGGAGCTCAAATCCTAAATCTGAATTTTGAAATCACCAGCCAGATCAGAAAAGCTCCTTTACTACTGGAGTTTTACGAGTCATATCTAGGGAACCCAGAATATTTCACGGAGACTAAAGCCGAAAGAAAAGACGCCTACTATATTGAACACAAACTAGTACCCAGTTCTCTGTTTGAAAAATCTGTCTATGTATGGGAAGTAAAAGAAGCTTGTAAAGAGGATAATAAAGACTTTACCAGCAAAGAGATTTCCCAGAAATTGAATTACCTCGTTCAAAAGAACAAGTTAAAATCTGCGAAAAGAAAACTGAAGAAAAAGGATGGTGAGGATGGTAACCGGGAAGTACTTGTTTACAGCAGGGTCGATATAAAAGATATTGACCTCATAAAAAACTAAATCGAGGCAGGAAATTCACCTTCCCTGCCTCGATCAACAAGATAAGTTATTAACCAATAACTGGTGCTTTTGTCACTAAATCTTTTTTTAGATCAGCAACAAAATGATCGATCTGTTCTTTACTAACACCAGGCATACAAATCACATGACTATTGCCGTCTTCAGTTGCAATCTGCCATTTTTGTCTCAGTGCAATTGAAGGAGCAGGAAATACAACAGTTAGTGCAGATGGATTGGTCCAGGCTTTAACACCAATATCATTCAGACTTTTAACTGTGTAAGCCGCAATTTCCAGGCACTCCAAGGCACGCTGCTTCAATCCTTCTTTACCTAGTTTCTTAATCGCATACCACATAAAAATCGGACTGTGACCATTACGGCTACCTGTAATGGTAGTATCAACTGTACCAATATAAGGGATAGCTTTTCCTATTCTGTCTTTATAATTCTTCTTCACTAATACCAGTCCACAAGGAATTGGTGAACCAATAAATTTATGACCGCTAATAGCCATGCTATCCGTCCCATTATTAAAATCAAATCCTGGTTTAAGGTCAAGCAAAGCACTGTACGTACCCGCTAAGGCTGCATCACAGTGGATATAATGGTTTTTAATCGCTTGTCTGCGCAGAATCTGCTGAATCTGTTGTAAATCATCTTTAGCCTCCATCATCGTGGTACCGATATTGGCAAGAATAATTACTGGCTGATCACGGTGCATTTGCACCATTGCATTCAGATCTTCATAATCCATTTCACCATTTGCCTGCGTTCTGATTACAATACTACGCAGGTTAAGTAACTGAATGTTCTTTTGTACACTATAGTGAGTTGCTTCAGAATAGTAAACTATCCCGTTTGGATATAGTTCTCTTGCTACATACAAACCATACAAATTACCTTCAGAACCACCATTGGTTACATATCCCCACCAGTTTTTTACTGGTGCATTGAATAATTCAGCGAAGAATTCCAATACTTCCAGCTCCAGAGAACGGGAATTTAAATCATAAGTAGATTCTACCCATGGATCTCCAACGTTATTTAAAGGGAGCTTAAGCAACGGATAAAGCTCCGAATAGTCAAAATCTTGTGCTATAGGATACCCGATGAAGTATTTTGAGCGTTCTTCAGCCATTTTCATATAAGTACTCAGACGATCGTTATCCTGAGTGTTCAATTGTGTTTTCATTTGATGGTATCTATATATGGTATTTAATTCTTCAAAATTAGACACATACAATATTATTTTCTTTGATTATATCATATTTAGTAAAAATCACTGTCCAGGAGTTACTTTACAGAAAAAAACATCATATTTGTGGCTTACTGAATCCAATTTCAGTAAAATACAATGATTGATAAATTAGACAAACTAGACACCCGTATCTTAAATATTCTCCAAAAGGATTCTTCATTAAGTACAAAAGATATCGCTCACCAGATTGGTCTGAGTGTTTCACCTACTCATGAGCGGATTAAAAGACTAAAAACAGAAGGGTATATTGAAAAATACGTAGCCTTAGTTAACCGGGAAAAGTTAGGTAAGCATTTATTAGTATTATGTACAGTCACACTCAAAGAGCAATCTATCGAAACCCTGAAGAATTTTGAAGAAGCCGTTATCCGATTTAAAGAAGTTCTGGAAGTATTATGTATTGCAGGTGGGCAGGATTACCTTTTAAAGATCGTTGTAGATGATGTAGATGATTACCATACCTTCGTAGTTACCCACCTCTCCTCTTTGTCTAACATCTCCACATTGAGCAGCAGTTTTGTTTTAAAAGAAATCAAACGTGAAACCGCATTCTATCTTAATCTTTAAACCTGGATAATTCTTACTGATCAATTATATAAAATTAATTTGTTTATCAAATTAATACATCGTAATATTGCAATATATAATTATGGGACTTACAAAAACTGAAATATTTACAGATGAGCAAAACCAGTTGTCTCAATTGCTAAAGGCAATGGCTCATCCCGCTCGCATAGCTATCCTCCAAAGGATACTGAAATCAAACACCTGTATTTGCGGTGATTTGGTGGAAGAACTTGGTTTAGCCCAGGCAACAATATCTCAGCACCTTAAGGAACTTAAAAATGCAGGCATTATCCAGGGCACAATTGAAGGTGTTAGCGTCTGCTACTGCATTAACCCAATTGTATGGAAACAATTAGAATTACAATTAGGTGCTTTTCTAGGATCCTACAAAGGTGAACCTAACTGCTGTTAGCATTTTTTTACCTTTATTAATCGTTAAATTGCAATATTATGAACACAACAGAATTAACAAACTGGAACACCTTTAAAACAACATTGGAGCAACATCCCAACCTGACACTGCAATTTCAATACGCAACCGATAAGTGGGTAGACGCCTCTTATCATATCACTGAAATCAAACAGGCACCTATCGTTTCAGTAGATTGTGGTGGAGTCATGAATTCATGGACTGAAATTATTGTACAGTTATGGGAACCCGAAGTTAGGGATAGTGAAAGAGCCATGCAGGTACATAAAGCACTAAATATTGTTGATCTGGTAGAGAGATCCTTACCTCTTAATCCTCTGGGAATAGTGAAGATAGAATTTGGCAATTCAGCTTACGATACCCGGCAAATGTATCCTGGCAGTATTACTGTAAACGGCGAAAATCTCGTAGTGGATCTCAACCCTGATTTTACGCAATGTAAAGCGATTGGAAGAGGTGGCAGTTGCGGAATAACAGCTACTGGTGAGGAATGCTGTACGCCAGAAGTTAAAAGCGAAAAGCCGAAAATACAATTGTTCAACTTAACTGATGAAGGTCAATCCTGCACACCAGGTTCTGGCTGTTGTTAAATTAATCTCTTTATGAAAAAGGTATTAGTATTATGTACAGGCAATAGCTGTCGCAGTCAATTAGCAGAAGGCTTTTTAAGATATTTTGCAGGCGATATAGCAGAAATTTATAGCGCCGGAATTGAAACCCATGGGGTAAATCCAAAGGCAATTCAGGTAATGAAAGAGAGCGGAATAGATATATCAGGGCATACCTCAAACAATGTAAATGAATATGCAAGTATTGATTTCGATTATGTAATTACCGTTTGTGACAATGCGAAAGAAAGCTGCCCATATTTCCCAACTAAAGCAGCTAAACTGCATTACAACTTCCCTGATCCTGCAAAAGCTACAGGATCAGAAGAAGAAATTATGAAAGAATTCAGAAAAGTACGTGAAATGATCAGAGTCTATTCTTCAAAATTTGTCAAAGACAATCTAATTCATTAAAAAATATAGCTATTTCTTTATAAAGCTTTATAAAGAAATGGCTATATCATTAAACAGAACAATGAGTGCTAACAACCGTACCCCTGCCACCGATAGAAAGAAACTTGGCTTCCTGGATCGCTACTTAACCTTATGGATTTTCCTTGCAATGGCAATTGGTATTGGAACCGGATATTTCTTTCCTTCCTCTGCTGGCATCATCACCTCCTTTTCCAATGGAACAACTAATATTCCATTGGCTATTGGTTTAATTTTAATGATGTACCCACCATTGGCTAAAGTTAAGTATGAAAAGATGGCTGAAGTATTCAAAGACACTAAAGTTCTAAGTATTTCATTACTATTGAACTGGGTAATTGGCCCATTACTAATGTTCTTTTTAGCAATTATCTTTTTAAGAGATTATCCTGAATATATGGTGGGGCTAATATTAATTGGTTTAGCAAGATGTATTGCCATGGTTGTAGTATGGAATGAACTCGCAGACGGCAACCGGGAATATGCAGCAGGTCTTATTGCACTGAATAGTATCTTTCAGGTACTGCTATACAGTTTTTTCGCTTACATTTTCATCACTGTACTGCCCCCATATTTTGGTCTAAAGGGTTCAGCAGTTCATATTACCATTAAACAAATTGCAGAAAGCGTTGCGATTTACTTAGGGATCCCATTTGCTTTAGGCGTAATCAGCAGATACACCTTACTTCGGGTCAAAGGAGAAGAGTGGTTCCAGACCAAATTCGTGCCTTTAATCTCACCCATTACATTAATCGCTTTACTATTCACCATTGTAGTCATGTTCAGTCTTAAAGGTGGTTTAATTGTTCAAATCCCATTTGACGTTATCCGTATTGCCCTGCCATTGATCATCTATTTCTCCATCATGTTTACACTTAGCTTCATTGTCGGTAAATACTTTGGAGCAGATTACTCAAAAAGTACTGCAATAGCTTTTACGGCCACGGGTAATAATTTCGAATTAGCTATAGCGGTTGCCATAGGCGTTTTCGGCATTAATTCAGGACAAGCGTTTGCAGGAATAATCGGACCTCTAGTAGAAGTACCTGCGCTTATTGCGTTGGTAAACCTGGCTTTTTGGTTTAGAAAGAAATACTTTAATCTGCCGGCTTTATAAATACTTTTTCCGAAGGAAATTTTTCAACAAGTTCTCTATTAACTCCAAAATTTCCCTGAAGTAAAGCCGTTGGATTAGCAGCCAGCCATTCACTCAGATCAATTGCCTCATAATGTCCGCTATTGAACCCGATTAACACCCGGCAAACATCAGTTCCTGTATTCTTTATATAATGCCCCGCTCCCATTGGTACATAGCCAACATCGCCAGCTTCAAACTTCTCTTTAACTGCTGTCCCTTCAGCCAGAAAAACACTCATCTCTGCTGTTCCGGAAATATAGTACTGCCATTCATCTGCATTAGGATGCCAGTGCATTTCTCTCAAAGCTCCTGGCTGTAACTCAATAACTGACCCGGACATGGTCGTACTCATCGGAAATTCAGCAGAAGTAACCAAGCGTTGTGTCCCTCCTCCGGGAATTCTTCTTGGTTGCTGTGCTTCCAAAGGATAACGATGTTTGCTAGTTAATTCCGGATATGGGCGTATTGCCGAAGTAATAGAAGAATCATCCGGGATCTCACCTAATGAAAAGTACACTTCCTTTTTTGGCAATAGCTTCACCTCTTCCAAAGAGATACCTAGATTTTGGGCAACAATTTCCTTCGGCACACTCGCGATAAAATCTGTCACACTAAAAGTATGATCTTCAGAAAAATCACCATTATCAAAAATCAGGATAAAATGGCATTCACCGGGACCAGTTCCTTGAATAGAGTGCCCATACCCTTTAGGAAAATACCAGGTATCACCCGGTCCGAATGTATCAATATAAGATGTGCCGTCCGGATGAATAATTGTTGTACGGCAATGACCAGTTATCACATATGCCCATTCAGCTGCATTAGCATGCCAATGTAATTCACGCATTCCACCAGCCTCCAAACGCATAGAAACCCCGGCAATTCCAGTTGAAACAGGAAATTCATGTACCGAAGCACCCCGGGTAATACCACCTGGTCCCAGTCTGGGTACTTTCTTCTCTAATTGATATTTAAAACTTAACGTTTCTGCTTTCATATGAATATAGGTTTACACCGCAACGACACACTCTCAGGTCATTGTTGAATCGTACCGAAATTTAGTCGTTTTTTTGCAGGAAACTACCACTTATCCTACCAATCCTACCACTCATCGGCTTTGCCCTTGCATCCGATAAATAACCAAGCATATTCGTTCTATAATTAAATATATAACGCCATGCAATCTTTTAAATTAACACTACTCTTCGTTTTTTGTTTCACTCTAGCCAAAGCACAAATTAAAATATCTGGCGTTCTTAAAACAGCCAAAGGTATACCTGTAGCCAATGCCAATATCAGTCTAAAAAGCAGTTATGATGGGACATCAACTGATAGTACAGGACGATTCGCTTTCACAACTACAGAAACAGGTATGAGAATCTTACAATTCTCTGCTTTAAACTTTGATAAAGATTCCGTTCAGGTCAACCTTGATCATGGGAACATTGCCATTAATCTCACTATTAAAGAAGCATTAAATGTACTGCAAACCGTAAGTATCAGTGCAGGTTCCTTTATCGCCGGTGACGGAAAAAAAGGAGCAATACTCAATTCACTTGATATTGCTACCGTTGCCGGATCTCGCGCAGATATATTTGCTGCATTGCAAACATTACCCGGTGCACAAACTTCCTTTTCAGAAAGCGGGTTGTTTGTAAGAGGAGGATCTGCCTCAGAGACAAAAACTTATTTTGACGGAATGCTGGTTAAAAGCCCATTCAACGCAACCGTTCCTGATCAGGCATCAAGAGGACGTTTATCAGCATTTCTATTTAAAGGCACCTCTTTTTCTGCTGGCGGATATTCTGCACAATATGGACAAGCACTATCTTCAGCACTGGTTTTAGAAAGTACTGATCTACCTGAAAAAACGACCACAGGTATATCAATATTAACAGTTGGCGGCGGTATTGATCAGAATATACGGTTCAAAAACAGCTCAATTACGGTAGGAGGTTATTATTACAATCTTTCGCCTATCTATAGTATCATTAAACAAAACCATGATTATGTAAAAGCACCAGAGCAACTGGGCGGCAATATTCAGTACAAATGGAAAACTTCTGCAACGGGTATGTTTAAGATTTATGCCTCCTATAGCAGAACTAATCTTAGCCTTTATAGTGCTAATATTGATACCCCTTCCGTTCCAAAATACTTCAGTAACCATAATCTCAATATATATGTCAACTCTACCTATAAGCAATACTTTGGAGATAGATGGAAACTAGAAACAGGCGTAGCCTATAATAAAGACCGTGATGCAGGGCTGATGACAATTAACGAATATAGTCGTCAGGATCATCTATTAGAAGGAAAAGTGACCCTCACGAAATCTTTCAGCCAGTTATCTAATTTCAAATTCGGTGCTGAGACTTTTAATACCGGAAGACTGGAAAGTTTAAATGGGCTTTCAAGAAAGTATGATGATCAGGTTAGTTCAGGTTTTGCAGAAACAGACCTGTTCCTGACCGACAAAATTGTGATACGCTTAGGTATGAGAGCTGAGTACTCTTCTTATCTGCAAAAATATAACCTGGCTCCCAGATCATCTTTAGGTTTAAAAACAAGTGCACATTCACAAATATCTTTTGCTTATGGACGCTTTTACCAAAACCCAGAAGATGAGTATCTAATTATTAAGCCACTTGGATTTGAACAAGCCGACCACTTTATCCTTAAATATGAAATCAATACGCCTGATCGGAATTTCAGAATTGAAGGATATTATAAAGACTATAACCGCCTGACTAAATTAAATAACGGGACTCCTGACAATACAGGCAGTGGTTACGCTAAAGGTTTCGAACTATTTTGGAGAGACAAAAAAACCATCAAAAATGCAGACTACTGGGTATCCTATTCATTCCTGGATACCAAGCGGAATTTCAGAGATTTTCCAATAATGGCTACCCCCTCTTTTGCAGCCAAACATACTGTCTCCGTAGTTTACAAACACTTTATTGAATCCCTGAATACGCAATTTGGAGGGACATACACCTTCGCTTCAGGCAGACCTTATGTAAACCCGAATAACCCAGTCTACCTTGCTGACAAAACACAAAGTTTCAATAGTTTGAGCATAAACGTAAGTTACCTTACCCATCTTTTCAAGCAGTTTTCAGTCCTTTATCTGAATGTAAACAACGTACCTGGCTTTAATCAGGTATATGGTTACCAGTATAGTGCTAACGGGTTAAACAGACAAGCTCTTGTACCTGCCGCAAAAAGAGATTTTCTGATCGGAATAATGATCACTATAGGTGATAACACGTTTGTCAGATAAACAACGATAATCAATCAAAATAAAATCATCATTTAATCACCGTAAACATAAAAACAACATGAAAAATTTAACAAACTCACTCACATTCATCTTTGTACTTATTGGTCTAAACAGCTGCTTTGCCCAAGACATTAATCCAAAATTCACACAAGCTATAAAAAATGGTCTAGACCAGGTTGCTACGGCTAAGAACGCTGAAGACTATATAAAGGCTGAAAATTATTTTGAACGCATAGCCTCGGTAGAGACTAAAGAGTGGACTCCCTCTTATTATGCAGCCTATTGTAATCTTTATGCAGGATTCAATACTGCCGATAAAGACCTAAAAGATCAATACTGGGACAAAGCACTACAGGAAATTGATAAAGCCGATGCCTTAAAAGCAAATAACAGTGAAATATATGCATTAAAAGGTGCACTTCAATTTATGAAAATGACGATTGATCCAAGATCAAGAATGTATTTTATCAACGATTCTGCTGAGTCTTTAGAAAAAGCAAAAGCACTTAATCCTGAAAATCCACGTATTTATCTAATCCAGGGTCAGGATACTTTTTATACACCCGAGGCTTTTGGCGGCGGAAAAGGAAAAGCCAAACCAATTTTAGAATCAGCAGTAGCAAAATTTGCTATATTTAAGCCCGCAAATACTATAGAACCTAACTGGGGAGCAGAATCTGCCAAGGCATTATTAACACAATGTAAATAATATGAATAGGATAGATAATTGCGACAACGATCAGCATCCGGAAAAAAGTCTGAATAATTTTAAACATATCAGCTGGCTTAGGCTAAATCTGTTTAACCTGGCAGCAGGATTGGGAATAGGTATCATGCTTTCTCTATTAATTAGTGCATTTAAAGGACAATGGATTGGAATGAGGGGGCTTATTTCCCAGGCGCTATTCAGCATGGTTATTGCATTCTGCATCGTCAACAGCATATTCGTTTCTCAAAGAACATTAAAATTGAGTCCTGAAAAGGGATGGCTTTCTCTAATCGTATATTATCTATCAAGTATCATTGGAATGTTAGTTGCT
This sequence comes from Pedobacter sp. PAMC26386, assembly GCA_014302835.1. Taxonomy (GTDB): domain Bacteria; phylum Bacteroidota; class Bacteroidia; order Sphingobacteriales; family Sphingobacteriaceae; genus Pedobacter. The sequence goes on along the minus strand of CP060294.1, from coordinate 1,472,979 downwards.
ATAGAAATGATATACCTGATCAAAGCATTGGTTTTTAATCAGGAATATCATTTCTTCCATCTTGAAGATGCCCGTTTCAGCATTGTTGTTGTAGTCATTGTCTGTACTATCATTCATGTTTATACAACACAAAAGCGAGTAATGAATGCAAAGTTGAGAGAGAAGAATATCAACATGCTACAGTTAAGCCAAATGAAAACACAGGCAGAACTAGCTACCTTACAGTCAAAAATCAATCCTCACTTTCTTTATAACTCTTTAAATGCAATTGCCAGTTTAATTCATGAAGATCCAGATAAGGCTGAGCGGATGACCATTCAACTTTCCAAATTATTCAGGTATAGTATTAATCAAAATCAGGAGAGCCTGGTTACTGTACAGGAAGAAATGGAGATTGTAAGTACTTATCTTGACATAGAGAGAGTGAGATTTGGAGACCGGATTGATTTTGTCATTGCCGTTGATCAAGAGCTATCGAATGATAAAATCCCACGATTCCTTATACAACCGCTGGTTGAAAACGCATTAAAACACGGATTAAAAGATGTAGCCGATCATGCCCTGCTTCGTATTGAAATACGAAAAACAGATAAAATTATAATTTCTGTTATTGACAATGGCATCCCTTTTCCTGATGAACTGGAAACCGGATATGGCTTGCAAAGTACTTACGAGAAACTTCAATTGCTTTATAACCATGATTATGAATTGCAAATTATCAATCAACCCGTTAAACAAATAAAAATCATCATTCCTTTTAGAAATGGATAAATACTGGAATACTATTATAATAGACGATGAAGAGCTGGCCAGAAAACGACTTAAAAGGCTACTTGCCCCTCACGAATCTATTCGTATTATTGGAGAAGCAGCTAATGGTGCCGAAGGCTTGTCACAAATAGAAAAGCTAAATCCAGACCTTGTGTTTCTGGATATAGAGATGCCCGTTTTAAACGGATTTGAAATGCTAAGCCGTCTGGCAAAACCGCCAAAAGTAATTTTCACGACTGCCTATGACCAATATGCAGTAAAAGCTTTTGAGGAAGAATCTATTGATTACCTGCTTAAACCAATAGAGGATGAAAGATTGGCCAAAGCAATTAACCGGTTGCAAAACCATCTTCCCGATCCGGATTATACGATACCGCTCGATCTGTTGATGAGACAACTTAAAATCAAAAAGGAAGTTAAAACACTTACCGTTAAAATTGGTGACAGAATCCTATTGATCAAGATTCAGGATCTGGTTTATATTGATGCAGAAGAGAAATATGTATTCCTCAATACCGTTGATGGAAAAAGGAACTTGACAGATTTTACCATCACCTCTCTAGCGGAAAAGCTACCGGATCATTTTGTAAGAATTAACAGAAGTACAATTATCAATTCTGATCTGATTAAAGAGATCAAAAGAGGTTTTAATGGGGCATTCTTTTTTCTCATGAATGATCATGAAAACACAAAGCTCAATTCAAGCCGGAGCTTCGGACCCGCATTAAAAGATATTTTTGATATTTAAATGCGTAAAAAGTTATTTTATAAATAAACTTTATACTTTACTCATAAACTTTAACCTGTAAACAAAATTTTGCAGACTTCGTTAGTGCATCAGCAAAATCTGAATGGGGTGAAGAAGATCAAAAGGAAATGCCTTCATACCTATGGAACTATGTATTGTATAGTATTTGGGGTAAGGAAGAGAAATACCCTCGTATCATCAAAAAATCATAAGCTGATATGAAGCCTTTATATGAAGAATTATTTAAAGCGGGAGAATAAACCAAAACGTACTGCCTGTGCCAACTTCACTATCTGCACCGATTTTCCCCTCATGTTTACCGATAATTTCTGAACTAATATAAAGCCCCAGGCCAAGGCCTGGTTTTTTAGACTCTTCTACTCTATAGTAGCGGTCAAACAAATACGGTATCTTCTCCTCTGGAATTCCAGGTCCGTGATCTTTAATAGCCACTTTAACTGTATGTTCAATTTGCTCAATACTAATTAGAATCTCTTTTGTTTCAGGTGCGTATTTCATGGCATTCGTTAACATATTAACGATAACCTGGTCAATACGTTCTTTATCCGCAGTAACCACTAAATCTTTGTCTCCGGTAATTTTAATATTCGCTTGTTCTCCTCCAAACAAATGAGAACAACAACTTTCCACTAATCCAAAGAGATTAAAGGATGTTTTTTTTAGCGAGATCCCTCCTTCTGCTAGTTGATTTGGATCTAACAGATTATCGATTAACCCGCTAACTTTCTCGACACTTTTCCCCGCCAGCCCTATCAAACTTTGCATTTTCTCAGATGAGTTATGCTTCATACGGTCTAATAACTGCATCGAAGCTTTCAATGAAGCAACCGGTGTCTTTAATTCATGACTGGCAATGCTGATAAAATCATCTTTTTGCTGTTGCAAAATTTTCAGATCATTAATATCAGTTGCAGTGCCAATCCAAAGTAACACTGCATCTTCATCATCTTTAATGGGTTGCATCCGTATTAAATACCATTTATAATCACCATGCTCATCCTTCAGGCGTGCCTCATAATGACCACTATTTTCACTTTCCAGGATAGATTTAAACCGTTCTATATGATGTTTAAGATCTTCTGGATGCATCATTTGCTGCAAACCTATTTTATGGTCTTCCTCCGAATTAATTCCAGTATAACTATACCACTGCTCGTTGTAAAAATTAATTTCACCATCAATAGTATTTGTCCATGCCATCTGCGGGATTGCATTCAAGAGCAAACTGAAACGTTGTTCATTTTCTTCAACTTCCAGCCTGACTAACACCATATCAGTAACCTCATAGACAAACAATAATATACCATCTATCTGTGTCTGAGAGTCAAACCTAGCCTGATAGATGAAATTAAAATAGCGTTCTTCAGCACTTCCACTTTCTTCATTTGCAAGCGGAATAAGCATCTCACTTCCCTGAAAAGTCTCTCCGGTCGTATATACATCCTGCAAAATATCCCACATTAACTGTCCTTTAATTTCTGGTAAAGCGTCTATAAACGCTTTGCCCAACAGATCACGATTCGGAAATAGTTCCTGAAAAGACGGATTAATCAATTCAAATACAAACTCCGGCCCATCCAGTACACAAATACCAGCAGGAGCCTGCATTAAAAACCGCTTTAGTCTGTCGCGCTGAGTCTCTACTTCTACTTTTTTAACAGCCCCATCGCCATTTAAATTAACCTTTTTTTCCAGTTCCTGACTCAGTTTGTTCAAGTCTTCCTGTGTTTGGATCAATTCATCATTAATGGCTTCTAATTCTTCAGCAGCCGTCTCCAGCTGTTCACTACTCCCTTCAATTTGCTCGTTTACTATAGCAATTTCTTCCCTTAGCTGTGTTTTTGTGACTGGCAAAATTTCTATATACCCCTCATTACTACCACTATGCCATACGGTCAATAGATGTGCTACTTCATTAGCTGTATTTAAAATCGGTATAATTTCTATACAATAGCTATCTTTCATAGAAGAACCACCTGTCATAAATTGAAAATAAGGAAGTTGAATGACTTCTTTATTTTCCTTTGATAAGATCAGGCTATCAAGAAATAAGGTTAAATCTCTAGCTGGTGCTAAAGATTTAAAAACCTCATTAACCCCGAAGCCTGTAATCTCCGTATTCAGGGTATTACTTATAATTGTATACTGCTTATTGTACGCTATTATGGAAAAAGCTGTATTATTTGCATTAACCACGAGCATTGGAAGCGTAGCAAAATTAAATACAGACTGAAAAAGTTGTTCACTTGAAGGAATCATCAAAAAAAGGTAGTTTTAGATAACTTACCAAAGATAAGGTTCCTGAGGCAACCTTTAACTTTTATTTCACCTTGATACAGACCTGAAACAACTTGCGTTTTAAATAGAATTGCGTAATTTAAAGAATACCCTACAATTTTCATCCGCAAATAGATTCCACATTTGTTCTTTAGTAACATCAGTAGCAATGATAGAATGTGATTTCGCCCACTTAATAAAGATGATTTTCTAAGTATAAATATACTTAGATCACAAATAAAATACACGACTTGTGACATATTTATCGTGAAACAATTTAAATTATAAGTAAATTTAATAATCATATAAACACACTGGTAAAATTTAAATGAAAATATCAAGAAACGACCCATTCGATCTGAATAAATGTGTCAGAGGCCTAGGTGTATTAGTCACTTATATGCATTCAGATCTGTATGAATATATATACTATCTCACATTTAAAAAAGCCATGAAATCATACGCTAAAGAATTTAAAAATGCATGGGAACAATATTTAGGTGAAGAAGGCTTTTTCCAGAAAATAGAAGATCCATTTGTTCAAAATTGTCTGGGCGCAGAATTAAAGCTCATGAAATTCAAGCTTGAATTAGCTTTAAGATTTGGAATAGATGAAGAAGATGACTTTGAAGATGGGACAATTTTGCTACAAGCTACCCGATTTGAGCCATACAGGATGGTCTTTAAGCAGTCTAAGAATTATAAAAACCTAAAGTTACATTATGAAAAGGCTTTGACTGGATTTATTGAGTGCTTATATCTCTATGCCTGTGCTTTAACTGCTAAAAGCTACAAAATTCCTCTTGTATTGAAAAGACAATTTAAACTTCCGGCGCCTGAAAACTTGAAATTATTAAATGAGGATGAAAATACTGTAGAATTACTAATTGAGTTAATTAATGGATTGCAAGATGATTTAGATCAGCTTAGGTTATTATTAATCAGAAAAACGCCCGCACGCAAACCCCGTATAATCAAATCTATTATTTAATTCCTTACTGTACGAATCTGAACACCTGGCGTGCCACAATCGGACACAATCCTCTACCAACAAACACATAAACAACCATAAAACAAAACATTAACAACATGGCACTTACTTAGCATATGCATTTTCAAATCAAATGCATATGATCTTTTCAATCACACAATATGACAAAGCCAGTCACGATAAACCATTCAAAAAATCATTGATAGCCATCGTCTTATCAAAGATTTTCTTAAACTGTTCTATCAGCTATGCACAGCTCAATAGTACCTCTCCCCTTTATCGAACTTTAAAAACCCAAGATAGTCTTTTATTCAATGTAGGTTTTAATACCTGTAGTATACTCACATTTGAAAATCTGGTCAGTGATAATTTTGAGTTTTATCATGATATAGCGGGGGTTACTTCGACTAAAGAGGCCTTTGTCAAAAGTATAAAGGACAATGTATGTAGTTCAAAGTATAAATCTAAAAGCGTATTAGAACCGGGCAGTTTGCAAGTTTATCCTCTTGAAAAAATTGGAGTAGTTTATGGCGTAATTCAAAGCGGTATTCATCGTTTTTACGTAATAGATTCCAACAAAGTTGAGCATTTTGGCAGCAGGGCGAAATTCACCCATGTCTGGACTTTACAAAAAGGTGAATGGAAATTTCTGAGGGGTATAAGTTATGATCATCAGGAAGTCGAAATTGGAACTCCAGTCTTTGAGGACCCTATTTACAAAAACAGTGGCTACAATGTTAACTTTAAAACTTGTTAGCACCGGTAAATGGGATTTAAACGAACCTCTTTATAAATATTGGACTGACCCGGATATTAAAGCCGACCCACGCAGCAAAAAACTCACAACATTAGATATTCTCACTCAAAAAAGTGGTTTTCCAAACTGGCGTTCCGAATTGAAAGACCGTAAACTTGTCTTTCAATTTGATCCTGGTACAAAATACCAGTATTCGGGTGAAGGCTTCGAATATCTGCGTCGAGTATTGGAAGCTAAATTTCACAAGCCTTTAAACCAACTGGCTGACGAGCTTATTTTTAAACCATTAGGAATGAACGACACTCCCCTTACCAGGGATAAAAACATGGATGAATCCAGATTCGCTATTCCGCACGACGACAAAGGTAATGCACTTTTTTGAAAGGAATACCACTCCAAGTGGCGCAGACTTATTGAAAACAACCATTGCAGATTACGGAAAATTCTTAATTTCTGCAATGAATCTTGAAGGATTATCCCCAATAATAGCATCACAAGTATTTAGTCATCAGACAAAAACAAAAAACAATCGTTATATTGGTTTGGGCTGGTTTATCTATGATCAGTTAGGCGATGGAGAATATGCTATTTCTCATGACGGAGATGACCCGGGTGCACATTCTATTTGTTTTCTACTTCCCAAATCTGGCAACGGAATTATCATTTATACCAACTCAGACAATGGTCCGAAACTCTATGCCGATCTTATCAAAGCATATCTTAAAGAAAAAGGTCAAGCCATAGTTGATATTGAAATGAAATAAATGGTTATATTGAAATCAAAGTAGTGATACAAAAATCAAGACCTAATTCATGAGTGAATTCGACATCATTGTTATTGGTAAAGGTTTAGTTGGCACATCGGCAGCTAAACACCTATCCTACAGCCATAAAAGAGTTGCCATTATTGGCCCTGATGAACCTTTGGACTATGATAAATCTATTGTTTTTGCCAGTCATTATGATCAGGCACGAGTTCAGCGGATCATTGGCAAAGATAAAGTATGGACAAGATTAAATCTTGAATCAGTCAAACAGTACCAGACTATTCAGGAACAAAGCGGTATAGATTTTCATCACTCAGTAGGCTGTCTCTATGTCAATCCTTCCGGAGCCGACGAGTACCTAAACAAGGCGGCATTTTTGGCTAGCCAGTTCAACCTAGCTTATACTTCTTATTCAAAAGGATCTGGAATTACCAGGGATTTCAATTCTTATAATTTTCCGGATAGTTCACACGGCTTGTTAGAAAAATCTCCGGCAGGCCTTATTAATCCACGCCTCCTGTTAAAAGCACAATTAACAATTTTTGAGAAAAATAAGGGCGCGAATTTAAATGATACCGTTTTAGATATCACTTATCACAAACAAGGCTTTACAGTTAAATCTCATGAAGGCAATACTTATCACGCATCTAAAATCTTGTTAGCAGCCGGATCGTTTGTAAATTTTTTCAATCTATCCACTCAGAAATTAAAATTAAAGCTGAAAAACGAAATTATCTTATTAGCAAGGCTGACGCCAGAACAGGCACAAGAACTTGCACAGCTTCCTTCTCTGTTATATGAAATTGATAATGGTACTACCGAAGGAATCTACCTGATTCGGCCTGTCCAGTATCCTGATGGTCATTATTATATAAAAATGGGTTGTAATATGCCTGAAGATTTCTACTTTGACACCATTGGACAGGTGCAGCAGTGGTTTAGGAGTGGCAATAGTGATCAGTTTATCAATAGATTAAAACAAGAACTCTTAAAGATATTACCAAATATTGAACCGGTTGAGTACCTGACTAAACGGTGTATCATTAATCGCTCAGTGCACGGAAGACCTTATATTGGCGAAACAAATCAATCCGGGTTATTTGTTGCAAGTGGCTGTAACGGCTATTCGGCAATGTGTTCAGAAGCGATCGGTAAAACTGCTGCTCACTTTCTGATCAACAGAGAATTTCCTGAAAATTATCTGGCAAAAGACTTTGAAGTCTTTTACCAATAGAATTCTATCTAAATAGAATAAGGAAGGACAAATCATATCCCAGCTAAATCCTTTACAATTTCAAGAGAATTCTATCTTTGATAATAAAGACTACTATTTTAGTAGTTTAAATATAATATTTATACATTTGCCTCCCTGAACAATTCAAATTATACCTGCGCTAATCCCATCAAAAATTAAGTATGCTTTTCAAGAAACCAATAAACCTGCTCATAGAGGAGCAAAAATACAATGGTGAAAATGGACTTACCAGAACTCTGGGTCCATATAATCTGATCGCACTAGGTATCGGTGCCATAGTTGGAGCTGGTATATTCTCGCTTACAGGTATTGTCGCTTCTGAAAACGCTGGTCCGGCAGTAATTCTATCTTTTATCCTTGCTGGAGTCGCCTGTGCATTTTGCGCCCTTTGTTACGCAGAATATGCTTCCATGATACCCGTAGCTGGTTCAGCCTATACTTATACTTATGCCACACTAGGTGAATTTATGGCCTGGATAATCGGTTGGGACTTAGTACTTGAATATGCACTGGCTTCTGCAACAGTTGCTGTAAGCTGGTCTAGTTACGCGACCAAACTACTTGCACAATTGCATATTCATTTGCCAGCAGAATTAACCAGTTCTCCGTTTGATCCTGTAAAACTCGCTAACGGAACCACATTACAAGGTGGAATTATCAACCTGCCAGCGGTATTTATTGTGATCGTACTCTCTCTTGTTCTAGTCAAAGGAACAAAAGAATCGGCGACAATTAATAACTTACTGGTGATTCTAAAAATCAGTGTTATCCTTCTTTTTATCGCCCTTGGCTGGTCTTTCATTAATACAGATAATTATAGTCCGTTTATTCCCGAAAACACCGGCGAATTTGGACATTTCGGCTGGTCTGGTATTGTCAGAGGTGCTGCAGTTGTTTTTTTCGGGTTTATTGGCTTCGATGCCGTTTCTACAGCCGCTCAGGAGGCTAAGAATCCACAGAAGGATATGCCGATTGGTATCATAGGCTCCTTATTAGTTGCCACTATACTATACGTGGCCTTCTCTTATGTAATGACCGGCTTGGCTCCTTACACCGCATTTAAAGGTGATGCAAGCCCTGCTGCTACAGCATTTGCCGTTACTGGTTATCACTTTTTAAACAGCGCGCTAATCATAGCCATTCTTGCTGGATATACCTCGGTTATCCTGGTCATGCTCTTAGGTCAGTCCCGTGTTTTCTACAGTATGTCAAAAGACGGATTACTACCCGGATTTTTCAGTAATATTCACCCACGTTTTAAAACTCCCTGGAAAAGCAATTTATTTTTCCTTGTGTTTGTCGGTTTACTTGCCGGTTTAGTCCCTATTTCTGATTTGGGCCACATGGTAAGTATAGGAACCTTATTTGCTTTTTCACTGGTGGCACTGGGTGTCATTATTTTAAGACGTACAAATCCTGAAATCCCAAGATCATTTAAGGTACCGTTTGTACCGCTTATCCCCATCTTAGGAATCGCGGTATGTGTTTGTCTGATGATAGGTTTACCTATTGAAAGCTGGATACGCCTTTTTATCTGGATGGCCATTGGAATTATCTTTTACTTCCTTTATGGAAAAAAGAATAGTAAACTGAGGAAATTACATGAAGAAAATAGAACAAACCACCTTTAACTCTCCACTCCTGCTTTCTTCTTTGCGCATCTTCGTTATCTGGAAAAAATTTCAAAATATTCCGGAGTGCTCCGCGTGCTTCTTTTTCTGATCCGATAGCATAACAAGCATCTGCATAATGTAAACTCACTTCTACTAATTCATGATCCCACATCCATTTATTTTTTTTATAATAGGCGACATGTTGCAATGCATACGAAATACATTTATCCCATTGTTTCAACATGTAACAGCAATGCACAGAATGACGGTAAACAATACATAACTCACTGTCGTCACCTCCGTAAAGCTTTTTAAGAGACTCAATTAAAGATTCAAAATTATTGATTGCATTAGTATAATTACCCAAAGTAAGGTGAGACATACCACGCATAAAATGTATTTTACAGTGTGACTCAATTTGTATAGCATCCTTCTTTACTGCTTGATAATTATCTGCACAAGCGATGCACTGACTGTAATCTTTTAGCTGAAAGTATTCTTGCATCAGCATAAACCACGCAGAATTGTCATCGGGATTCTTAACTAATTCTTCGTGCCATATTTTCACAACATCTACAGAGCTTTCTTCTCGGAGTAAATCATATCTTATATTCTGGACTACAATATACTCCTCACTCAATTCAAATAGCTCCTGCTTGGTTAATTTGGCTCTATTCACTTCTAAGAACTCATCGTAATCAATTGTTATCTTATTTAAAAGTACCCGGGCTTCGTCTTTAAGTCCCAATTTACAAGTCATATCCAATACCCCACCTCTTATTCTTAAAGCTCTTGGAAACGACATATAGTCTATTTCATATGAATCAGCTACTTTAAAAATCTCAATAGACTCTTCAAATCTTCCCATATTTTTAAGCGCCATTCCCCAACCAATCAGCTGCTCCCAAAATGGAGATAAAGAATAACCAAGCTGATGAACCTCAACCGCTTTTTCATGCTCCCGAAGTTCGTCAAGTACAATACCGTAATTATTACAGCATTTAGCAAAAGTATGTACATGATTGACCATACTTTCTCCAAGGTTATTATAAAAGTAATCATGAAAAATCTGATAAGAAATTTCATAGAACTTCGCCATAATTCTGGCCAGATCAAGACCAATTGATTCATTCCAGATATTCACTAAGGTTTGATTGGAAATATCGCATCCTGCGTTATAATAGGCTATCGCAGAATCCTGAGGCCATTTCTCTATAACTGGTAATTTTCCATTTACACGGTAGCTTGCTTCAATATAACGTTGTAATCCCTGAGCCATTCCTCCTAACTCCAGACTCTTTTCAAGATAAACCAGCGCCTTCTCATAACTTCCTTCATCAAACAAAAACACCCCAGCAAAACTAAGCGGGACATCCCAGTCGGGATATACAATACTATAATGACTGGCAATGCTTATAGTCTCTGTAATATCGGTTCCTAAAGATTCCGGAAACTTCTGTAATGCAAGCAACATACTATGCACTAAAGACTTGTTGAGCTGCCCAATTCTGTTTAATCTGCTTATTCTATGATAAAGATCTGAAAGTTCATAATGCGGCTCATTATCACAATTTAGAAAGGCAAGTAAGGCTGCTTTTCCTGCTACTTCAAGTTCCTCATGATCCAGGGCTAAATTAGCGATATGACCATAGGTCAACGCATCATTATGAGGATAAACTATTCCGTCATTGAAGGTTTCAAATACTTTCACAGGATCAATTCTGTTCCACAAATACAGATTGACCTTTTCGAGATAAAGGAAGCTCACCTCCCGGTCCAATGCGCTCCGGTTATGCTGATAAAGAGTCTGATTGAGTTTAATTTGTGTATCTATATCTTCCAGAGAAAGTTCAATATTGTCCATTAGAAAATGGACCCGCTGCCTATAATTAATTGCTGCCAATTTTCTATTTTCATCATCTGATAAGGCAAGAATATCACAATAAACTTTGGCCTCAGGCAAATTCACTTTCGTAAAATAGATATTGATATAGGCTGCAAATAACATTGCTTCTTCTTCTGTAGGACGGATGTTCAGTATAACTTCAAAACTATGATATGCGCTGCCGTATAATGCTAATTTTGCATCTTGGTCATCCTCGCAAGAATCAGCTTGTCTATATTCACACTTCGCCTTAAGCAGTAAAGCTTCTATGTTTTGAGGATTAAAAAGCAGAAATATGTTTACGTTTTCAATACATTCCTCATAATTGCCCTGATCATGTAAGGCTTGAAAGTCATCTATCGTATTCATATCTAATCATTATAATATTTATAGCTAAAATTGATCATTTCAGGCTTTGTATCTTTCGAACTTAATTCATCGATAACAGTTTTCCCATCATCTGATAGTACCTGATATTTAATAGATAGACTGACAGGCCTGTTTTGTTTCATTTTAAAAACGTGATGTCGTCTGATACTGCCTATTGTTTTATTTAAAATCAGGTTTCCTTTACCATCCATAAACCGTTCTTCAATTAATTCGGTATATTGATTATCGTAATACGTCTTATACTTAATGGTTAGCGGTACAGTCCCATCTATTGAACTCACATACGTGACCATTGGTACATCCTGATCCTGAGCATCTGGTCTTGTAAGCATATCCAGTTCATCAGCATTTGAATGATTAGTTTGCAAAATAAGTTCCGTACTATGATCAATCCGCTTAATCAATTCATTACGACCCAAAACCAATTCTTTTTTAAAAGGAGCCGGATCATAAAGCAAGTAAGATTTCGTTTTAAAGTAAAAATTTCCTACAAGTGTGTATTGATCAAGTTTACGATTCCACTTATTATTTACAAACAGGGTGTCTCCTGAATAGTTAAATTCCTGATTCTGCTGAGAAGGCTCTGTGAAAAAATGAGGGGCATCGTCCTTATATTCAATTGATACTGCACCACGATCATCCAGCATTTTAACGATTTGTCCTTTACTGTTAAAGTCTAACTGGATATTTTTATTTCTATGCGTAACATTAGTTAGCACCATCTCTTTAACATCTTTGAGATTGAATAATTGAAGTGGTAAATAATGATTTTTAAACTTTAGGTTAACAGCAAAGTACATTGCCTGTCTGGCTGCCTCCCTGGTTGGTTTAAAAACTGTTTTGTGATCGGCTATAGCAGTCGAATCCTGCTCATACTTTAACATATAGGAAGAACGGAATTTCACCTTTCTATATTTTGCTATCAGCTCGGTTAGCTGATACATTTCTTTCCTTTTAATGACTTTATCCCCCGGTTTACCACTCCAATAGATAAAACCTGTATCCTCATCTGATAAGGTTAACATATTTATCTTCTCCAAACTACTGTTTAGCACTTTGATATAGGTATGTTTAAAGATGTATTTGTAATTGAATTTGTTATTAGGGTAATGTTTTTGAAGTTCATTCCATTCCCGCTTTGCAAAGGGAACAGTATACAATTGATACTTATAATTAGCAGAAGAATCGGTAAGATCACTTGCTTTTAACTGTTTTATATAACGAAATTCGTTTTGATCATATACTGCATGTATGTTGTAAAAAACAAATATGGGTTTACCAGGTTTCAAGATCAGGGTATCGCAGCTTGTACAAGTCCATTTATTTACAGCAGTTATATTTACTTTTTTCATCTGTGCTTTTACCAAACAGCTAATAAAAAGAAGGAATATGAGTATCGAATTCTTCAATTGTATCTTATTTTTAAAATAAGTCCTGTTTGTTTTGGATAAAATTCAAACTCTGCGATTAAATCCAATAATATTAACAACCACCAAAACTATAAGTAATAGTTACTCCGTCTTTTGTTTCATTAATACTGGCATTTGTTGTTCCACCTTCCTGATAATAGAAAAATTCAAGTTCTGGTATACCTTCCTTAGGGGCATTACTATTATACCACCAGCTAAACTGGTCATATGGGCTATGTGTAATTATCCGTTTTTTAAGCTTTTTAAGCTGATCATTACTAATTGAATCAAATGAAGTTAATTTCAATAATACAAGAATGGCTTCATGCTTCTTTAATCCTTTAAAAAAAAGTGTATAGGTTTCACCCCCAACCCCGCCTTCTTCAAAATAACTAAAAGTTCCTAAAAGATAATTTCCATTCTTGTAACGGTAAGTTTTAGTGTAGTTAATTTCTTCCTTATTTTGTTTTGGCAGTTCTTGTTTCTGTTGAGCTACCGGTGCGCCAAACAGTCCGGCCATATATCCGGCAGCTATATCCTCAAACTCAAAATTCTTAGCGTTGTGTACTGCCAAGTCGGGCAGACTAGACAAGAACAGGTCGGGAACAAATCCTGCCTGGCCCTTATAAATCACCTTTACCCAGATTCCAGGCATTGTGTAAAAAGTGCCGCCAGTATCATATACATCTCCCCCTTCAGGCTTTGAAGTGCTTCCAAAATAACTTAAGATAATATTGAAAGCAGGTAATTTTACCTGATGATGAATCGGTTGCACCGCACCACTTTTGGGTATATTGATCAAAATCGTACTATTCGTATCGGGTTTTGCGTATAGAGGCAGATTATTCCCCTTCCAGTTGTAAAAGGGTTTTATCTGTGCATTTGCAAGACTGGTAACGAACAGGATTAATATGATTAATATATTATTCATTAAAAACAAAGTTAGAATAAAATACCTCTCCGATGAACTAAACCACTTCTGTCTCTACTTTATTTCACCTCCCTAATTGTACGATTTACACTCACTCAAACACTAAAATACACGGTTTATTCACGTTTAGCCTTGTTAGGTGGGTAAAAAAAGATACCTTTAAACCATATTTTTTTATAATGATTAAAGAAGAATTTAAGCCTTTCATACCTGCAGAAAGTAATGTAGCAGAATTTACAATCAAGTCCATTTTATTAGGATGTATAGCCGGGATCATATTTGGCGCCGCCACTGTATATCTCGCCTTAAAAGCAGGATTAACTGTCTCAGCGTCAATACCAATTGCCGTACTAGCTATCACGCTGGGAAAAAAGTTTTTTAAAACGACCATACTGGAGAATAATATTATTCAGACCACAGGATCGGCCGGTGAGTCCATTGCCGCAGGAGTTGTATTTACTCTTCCAGGTTTTTTGTTTCTCAGTACAGATATTGGCGGACAAAGTTCAGGAGAAGCCTTTTTCAACTACATGACCATTCTGATTCTTGCTATTCTTGGTGGAGTATTAGGAACCATGATGATGATTCCTTTGCGCAGATCATTGATTGTCAAAGAACACGATACACTACCTTACCCAGAAGGAACAGCCTGTGCATCAGTACTTAAAGCTGGAGAAAGAGGCGGATCGTTTGCACGTACAGCTTTTTGGGGGCTGGGTTTTGCAATGATTTACGCGTTGATGCAGAAAGTTTTCCATGTGATTGCAGAAGCACCAACCTGGGTAACGACACAAGCGAATAAATTTTTGCCTTCTGCTCAGGTCAGCGGTGAAATTACTCCAGAATATATGGGGGTTGGTTATATCATCGGTCCAAAAATTGCCGGAGTATTAGTTGCAGGTGGTGTATTAGCATGGTTAGGACTTATTCCATTATTAGCAACCTTAATTGATCCTGCATTAGCAGCACATCAGCTGGTAAAACTGGGTTTACTTGCTGATATCACCAAAGCTGGTGGTTCTGTAGGATGGAACCCTGCTACACAAACTTTTTCTGATTATCCGTTAGCGATTTATCAAGCCTATGTGAAACAAATTGGTGCCGGAGCAGTAGCAGCCGGTGGATTTATCACTTTATTAAAAACTATTCCCACTATTATATCTTCATTTAAAGATAGTCTTGGCTCTATTAAAGAAGGAAAAACCGTAGCTGATACCAAAAGAACTGACCGTGATCTTTCACTTAAAGTTGTTGGTGTTGGTAGTTTGGCTCTGATCATCCTCGTTGCTGTTTTACCACAAATACCAAGTAACGGAATCTTAAGTAACTTACTGATTGGCGTACTGGTTGTTCTGTTCGGTGCTTTCTTCGTTACAGTTTCAAGTCGTATTGTAGGTTTAATTGGATCCAGCAACAATCCTATCTCTGGAATGACTATCGCAACAATTATGGGGACTTGTCTTGTTTTCATCGCTGTTGGCTGGACAGGTAAGGTTTATGAGCCTATGGCTTTAGTTGTAGGCGGTATGATTTGTATAGCGGCAGCAAATGCAGGTGCAACGTCTCAGGATCTTAAAACAGGTTATATCATTGGTGCAACACCAAGGTATCAGCAAATCGCATTATTTATAGGCGTTATCGTTTCGTCAATCGTCATCGGACTTACAGTTCGTATATTGGATACCCCTACTCCAGAAATGCTGGCACAGGGCATCAAACACGCTATTGGTACTGAACTATATTCTGCTCCACAAGCTACATTAATGGCGACCTTAATTAAGGGTATGCTTTCTTTTAACCTGGATTGGCAATATGTATTAGTTGGTGTATTTATCGCGATCACTATAGAATTATGTGGTATCAATGCTTTATCATTTGCTGTAGGTGCTTATTTACCTTTATCCACTACACTACCAATTTTTGTAGGTGGTGCAATTAAAGGAATTGTAGACTGGAAAGAACGGAAGAAAGTAAAAACACCGGAGGAAGAAGAATTAGGCCCAGGCAATCTCTTTGCAACAGGTCTCGTTGCTGGTGGTGCATTGGCTGGAGTTGTCGTCGCAATTTTAATGGTTATTCCATCTGTACGGAGCAATTTGAGCAAAATAGATGTGCAGCCGTTATTTACCCGCTGGTTTGGTGCTGGTGGTTATGAACTGCTTGGCGTTTTAATCTTCCTTTTCATGGGATTTGTCTTATACAACATCTCTAAAAAGAAAAATGAAGCAGAAGACATTATCAAATAGGTAATAATAAAGGAGGTTTTAATGTACATAAACCTCCTTTATTACCTTAAATTAACAGTTTATTAACCTTAAATGCAATTAATCAGGCTTAGAATCAGGCTACTATAAGATAACTGTAATTATTATTTGCACTATACGTATCCTACTCCTATATTTGCATCACTTTAAACGGAAACGCTTAGAGTATTGTTCTGAAAAGAATAATGATTCCGTAGCTCAGCTGGTAGAGCATTACACTTTTAATGTAGTGGTCCTGGGTTCGAATCCCAGCGGGATCACAAACAACAGTATCAAAAAGACTTAAAGCCCTGCAAATCAAATGATTGCAGGGCTTTTGTTTTTGGTGGATATGTCAAAATATGCAATAAATCACATATAAAATGAGCGTCATTCGGGGCGTTGTTCTTGATCTTATCAAACTCCCCTAATTTGAATTAACAAACTGATATTCAACCAGTTCAATATTTGAATATCTTGTGTACATCGAACTGCAAAGCTAATTTTGTTTAACCTTAATGTTATCATTATGAAGACTAATTTTAGCGTGCTTTTCTTTTTGAAAAGACCAAAGAACTACAAAAAAGGTGATGCTTATTTTATCTTTTTAAGAATTACAGTAGACGGCATCCGTTCGGAAATGTCAACAAGCAGGTGCTGTGAGCCTGAAAAGTGGAATGCAAAGTCAGGAAAAGTAATCGGCACAAAAGAGGATGTTAAAACCCTGAATGCTTATTTGGAAAGTGTAAAAGCAGAGGTTTATGCAGCCCATACCCTACTAAGCGTGGATAGAGCCGAAATAACTGCCGATAGTGTTAAATGCAAATACTTAGGCAAAGAAGAAAAATCGCACACCATATTAGAGGCTATTAAAATCCACAATGAAAAAATGAAAGTGTTGGTGGAGAAAGACGAATATGCTTCGGGAACACTCAAAAGGTTTGAGGTACTGGAAAGACATGTTAAAGATTATCTTGCTGAAAAATACAACAAAAAGGATTTTAACGTAAAAAGCATAGACCACGAGTTTATCGACTGTTTTGACTTCTATTTGCATACGGCTAAGGATAACGACACCAATACGGCAAATAAACACCTTAAAAACCTCAAAAAAATAGTTACCATCTGCCGGAAATATAAATGGATCAACACTGATCCTTTCTTCGGACATATACTAAAATCCAAACCTGTACATCGGGAATATCTAACCGCAGACGAATTACAGAAGATCACTAAAAAACAGCTTACCACCGCTAGATTATCGCAGGTACGTGACTTTTTCCTGTTTAGTTGTTATACCGGACTTTCCTATGCTGACGTTCAAAAACTCAAACTAACCGATATTGGTATTGGGGTTGACGGGGAACGGTGGATATTTACCTACAGGAAAAAGACAGATACCAGAGTAGCCGTACCGTTATTACCGGTAGCAGCAAGCATCCTTGATCAATACAAAGATCACCCTTCCTGCCTAAATAAAAATAAGGCTTTGCCAATTTCCAGCAATCAAAAGATGAACGAATATTTGGTTGAAATTGCAGTTCTTTCAGACGTTCATAAAATATTGGGTAACCGGATCGCAAAGCGGACTTTTGGAACCACGGTAACCTTAATGAACGGTGTACCTATCGAAAGTGTTTCTAAAATGCTCGGACACACCAATATACGGACTACACAGTTATATGCTAAAGTACTCGATAACAAAGTAAGTGAGGATATGGCTCCGCTGATGCAAAAATTCGTAAGCCAACATGTTAAAGCAGGTGAAGTTACGGAAGCCAAAATAAGTGCTGATGTAGCCCTTTTAAGGGAGAAATACCAGCAGGCCATATAAATTTCCTGCAATTCTGAAACAACAAATAACCCAAATATTCACCTTTCACTGCCTAATATTTAAAAATATTAGGCAGTTCTTTCTATTCTGGTTAGTAGACTCGAGCAAAGAAAAGCTCAAACTCGTAGGTAGCACTGGATAGTGGCAGAGGAATGGAACGTTAGGCATTTCCCTTAAGAATCGCACTGCCTTCCTTTTAATAGCAGAAACCAGTGTAGACCTTTCCGTAAATGCTAAAAGCGAGAACGGCGGGAAGGCAAAGGGTGTTGGGGTTTCGCAAGCCGCAATGTGCGTAGGGAAAGTAGCCCATTGACATTATTTCAAGATAACTGGGCTATTTATTTTACGATAGACATTAGTACGTCCTCTTTTCTCTACGACATATAAAACTCCATCCTCGACCCAATTAAGCAATATTCTAGAGATATCGGTACTTAGTTTTGGCGTACGTGTAAGTTCTTTTTGTTTTTCAAAATGTATGATAATATCATCTACAGTTACGCTGTTTTTAAAGAAATCATGTTTTGTAAAAAGAACTCTTATTTTCTTTGACAAGAAAATCCTGTTCTTTTTATCTTCCGAAAGCTCGTATTTTGGCTTATATACAACCGGAACGTTAAATAGTTCTGGAAGCTTAAAATCAATCGCCTTAGCATACCCAATATAATAATCCAGATTAGTAGCAATACCTTTTTCCAAATTAATTACTGTAGATTTTGAAAAGTCGGTCATATCAGATATATCACCTAATGAATATTCTAATAATAGGCGTTTGTTTTTTAATCTCTCACCAATTATCTGCTTCATCCCATCTGCTTCGTAAATTTTAGCTCTCTTCGACATCAACCAAAAAGAATAATAATATGGATGTAATTATGAATTTAAATAAGAACGATTTGCATATAATGTTTTTAATTTGTATGTTTGATTTATGATATAAGGTAGAAAAAAATTAATAGAATTTAAAAGGTATAAAAAAGAGTCTCGAGTTCCCAAGTCTAACAATAAAAATAAACTAGAGAGCGATAAATTATGCCCACGTACCATATTGTGCTATATTTGCACGATAAGGGAGTGGGCACTATCGTTGAAAATCATGTTTATGGGAGTTAGACCCCGGGAACGGATTGGAGGTAGTGTCTCTCCCTTATTTTTTAGGTGGACATTCCAATAAGACTCGTATAAAATACGAGTATGAAAAGGAATCAAATATTAACCGAACAGCAGTATTATTTCAGCAAATTTCAGGAAGGTAATGAAAAAGGACTTGAGTTCTTTTACCATCGCTTATATCCGTCTTTATACTATAGGGGTGTAAGATATATTAAAGACGATGTGAATGCGGACTGTATAGTTAATGAAGCTTTCCTTAGACTGTGGCTAATCAGAAAAAGGATAAGCGCCCCCGAACACATCGAGACTTTTGTCAAAAAGTTGACTACCGATGGCTTCAAAGCCTATTTTAAAACTTCAAATAACAAATTTCAGCGCAATATGCTCCGGCTGGATGAGATAGAGAACTATCAGGAGTTTATGGTAGGTTACAATCCTGAATTTGAAGATGATCCTGATATTTTCTTTCAGCAGGATTTAGAAGATGAAATGAAAAAACAATGGAATCAGTTAGAAGCCGTAATTCCTAACCTGACAGATGGCCAGCAATTATTTATTCAGCTTTGCTTAAAGTATTCTTTTAATTATGACCGTATAGCGTGGCATATTGGCGGCATATCAGATTATCAGGTGGCCAGAAAAGTTGAAAAAACACTGGAATGCCTTAAGGCAATTCTGACGAATACCCAAAAACTTACCACAGTCGGAAAAACCAATAGGTTTAAGTTTGAAGGAGATTTATGCGAAGAACAATCGTCTATTCTACACATGCGCTATGAACTCCAATACAGTTTTGAAGAGATTGCTACGGCATTAAATTTAAATCAAGGCTATATCCAAAGAGTGTTTGTAAATGCCTGTACCAAAATTAAAAAAGTAAAAATCTAAGGCTATGGAAAACAATACCATGATTATCACCCGCAAAATTCAGTTACTCATTGATTCTGATGATAAAGAAGTGATCAAACAGGCAAAAGACCAGCTTTATAATTGGCAATGGATTTGCTTTCGTTCCGCTAACATGATTATGAGCCATCATTTTGTGCAGGAACAGGTCAAGGACTTCTTTTATTTAACCGAAGAAATCAAGCTTAAAATTGCTGACGAAAAAAAAGAAGAAAATGGAATTTTAAAATCGTCCCGGCAAAACACCACTTACCGGGTTCTTTCTAATCACTTTAAAGGGCAAATCCCTACCAATATCCTAAGCAACTTAAACAATACCCTTATTTCCTATTTTAATAAAGAAAAAGTCGCTTACTGGAAAGGTGAAAAGTCGTTAAGAAATTATAAGAAAAATATCCCTCTGCCTTTTGGTTCAGAAGTGATTTCAAAATTAAGCCGTACACCTGACAATAAGAATTTTTGTTTTAAGCTATTCCAAATTCCGTTCAGAACTTACTTAGGAAAAGATAAATCGGATAAAAAAATCATGTTAGACAGGATTCTGAATGGTACTTTAAAACTTTGTGCCAGCCATATCCAGTTAGATCAGGGTAAAGTGTTTTTACTGGCGGCCATTCAAATTGAAAAAGAACAGCATCAATTAGACACTTCTGTTATTGCGGAAGCTTCCCTATCTATCGAACATCCGGTTACTGTTAAAATTGGAAGTGATGAACATACCATTGGAAATAAGGAAGAGTTCTTACATCGGAGGTTAGCGATACAGGCGGCTATTCACAGGGTAAAAAAAGCAGTTGCCTTTAACCGTGGCGGTCATGGCACTAAACGAAAAAAGAAATGTCTGGAAGATTACCAGTATCAGGAAAAAAGATATGTGGAATATAAGTTACATGTGTACAGCCGGAAGCTAATTGATCTTTGCGTAAAACATGAGGCTGCCACTTTAATCTTGGTTAATCAGGAACAGAAAGAGGAAATAGCGAAGCAAGACCTGTTCCTGCTGCAAAATTGGAGTTATTACAGTCTGAAAGATAAAATAAACTACAAGGCTGAAAAAGCGGGTATTCAGGTCATTGTTGAATAGCTGAAGATAATGGAGGCTGCTTGTACAGCCGTAGGGTGAGACAGGATTTGTACTCACTAAATATTTCATAATGGATGTATAATTGCTTAAACTCAATAAAAAAAACTTGAATAAAATTATCGTTTATCGCAATTTGATGGGTATTACACCGCGGTTTCGTTTTTCATCTTATTCTTTTTATTGTGGTTTATAACAATTTGAAGGCATATATACAACTTCTGGTAGTGTCGCCCAAACTGATGCTATTGTAGTTTACGACGATTTGAAAGGTTATTTTAAAAATTATAGAGGCTGCTTGTACAGCCGTAAGGTGAGACAGGATTTGTACTCACTAAATATTTCATAATGGATGTATAATTGCTTAAACACAATAAAACTTTGAATGAAGTTTTGATTTATCGCAATTTGAAGGGTATGTACAACAGCATGGATAAGACAGGTTAAGGTATATGCGTTGTGGTTTACAGCAATTTGAAAAGTATATACAATTGGAGACTATGCCCTGAAATAAGTGTGGATTGTGGTTTATGTCAATTTGAAAAGTTTTAGAGGCTGCTTGTACAGCCGCAGGGTGAGACAAATTATGTACTCACTAAATTGTTCGATAGTATTTACAATGGGTGGGTCTTGCTGTAAAATATACAAAGCAGGGACGTGACGACTTTGTTGCGGTACCGATTTTTAAATAAAAAAAGGAGGTTGCTTGTACAGCCATAGAGTGAGGCGAAAGATGCACTCACTGAATTTAATTAGTGATACAATTGATGGGATCTCTTGTATTATTGGGAGAATATTACAGTGTTGGGCTTCACTTAAGAAACATACAATGCCGGGGTATGCTTATTGTATTTTTAACCAAGGTAAAAAGATAGGTGGTTTATCTAAAAAATAAGAAGCTGCTTGTACAGCTGCAAAGTGAGATCATGGATATACTCACTAAATCTAAACAGGTGGTACAACCGTTATGGGCTCTATTGGTATACGTGTAATTAGCTGCTACGGATTTAAAGTTTAAAGGGCATTGCTCAAATTATTTGAGGCTGTTTGTACAGTCGTAGGGTGAGAAAGAAAGTTTACTCACTAAATATTCATATAGAAGAGAATACGTTCATTAAGAATAATACAACAGATGATCTTCTCTCGTACATATACAACGCGTGGTGCTTCCTCGAATTTTAGAGGCGGCTTTGTTAATGCTCATATTACCTAATATCATATTTGAGGCTGCTTGTATAGCCGAAGGGTGAGATTATAATATACTCACTAAAATAGTTTGAAATTATACAATATTTGGGGTCTGCTGTTTACTGGCCTTTAATCGAAAAGGTTAATTTTAAACTAAAATACAATGGCTGGCGCACGCTTATGCTATCATCAAAAAATGTAATATTCGGCATAGATTCTATTACATCAACACTCTTGAAAAAGATAATTGAGGCTGCTTGTACAGCCGTAGAGTGAGATTATAATGTACTCGCTAAAATAGTTTACAGATTATACAGCATGTGGGGTCTGCTGTTGCTAACCCGCATTGAAACGACATAATCTAAGTATTATACAATGGTCGGTCGCTTGCTTATGTTTATATGGATGGCTGTCCTGTTAGTAATAACGGTGGCCATACGGGTATAAGGGCACTTGTTGAGATGTGAGATTGGTGTAAGTTCTGAGGATAAGCTCCAAAACTTCGTTGTTTGAGTGACAAAGGGTTTGAAGTTATCGCTCCCTCTGTTTGCCCGGTCATTGCCAAAACCAATCAAGTGATTTGCAAATTTTACTTCATATGGTTATTCAGCAGCCGATAAGCAAAGATCATAAAAACCAAAGCCAGTAAAAACAAGATTATTCTGGTCAAAACAGCCTTAACGTATTCCACGCTCCGAACTTGTTCGGAGAAGAATAAAAAGCGATATTCTTTTTTAAGGGGCTTTGGCCATTTTTCCATATTCTCGTTGATAGCATCCAGACCTTTTTTCAGTGATGTATTGATTTCCGACAAATCCGGTTTCGGGGCTTGGATGACCATGTTGCCAAATTTGTTTTTAAAGTCAGTAATTAAGGCTTGTGTTTGCTCTTCCTTTGCCAAAAGTGTTACATTTTTAGCGGTCAGTTCCTTTTCCAAAAAATCTGTCTTTTTGATTAAAGTTTCAACGACTTCGTCTATAATTGTTTTTTCAGGTGTTTGTTGATTGCTCATATGATGTTCCTTCCTTTAAATGTTGATGTTTAAAAATCATTAATTTCTTATCTGGTATTGGTGCGGGCTTTCTCTTGCCGCCTCCGGTTACGGCCATAAATAGCCTCGTCATCCACATCGTCAGATATATCAATTTCGGGTGTGACTGTACCTAGGTAATTGGTCTGCGGCTCGTGCTGCAAGTATTGCGTTTGCGGTTCCTGCTTTAAATAATGGGGTTCATCCTCGGACTGCTGTATAACTTCCCTAAGTTGGTCGGCTAGGCTCATAGGTTGTCCTATTCTTTCTTTTTGCTGCTGCTCTTGCACAAGGTCAATTATCATTTTGTTTATTTTCCCATAGCTCAAACTACGGTCAATTTCCGACCCCTTGAACTTGTATTCACCTTTACTGAAACTGATTCCCTGTACTTCACTGGTTCCGTTTTTATACTTGTACAGCATTTTAATACCCTGCATAGCCAATTGTTTTTGCAAGTCATCCATGCTTTTAACTTTTGGGAGTATGGCTTTGATCTGGTCATGGATTTGGTATTTTGCTTTGTCGGCTCCTTTAAGACGATGACGGTTTACCTTGTCTTTGTCCTTTGCCATGTGGAAACCGTACTTTAAAGTAAGCGCTTTACTTACTTTTACATTGTTCCACCGCTGATTAGAATCACTGATTGTTTTGCCTTCGTTATTTACCCGGTTGTAAACGATATGCAGGTGGTCGTGATCCGTATCGTGATGCCTGACCATTAGCACCTGTGTGCCTGTGATCTTCATTTTTGTCAGGTATTCTTTAGCAATCTTCACTATCAGTTCATCAGTAAGTTTTGACGCATCCTCCGGGCTCC
The DNA here is from genome assembly GCA_014302835.1 of Pedobacter sp. PAMC26386. Classification (GTDB taxonomy): domain Bacteria; phylum Bacteroidota; class Bacteroidia; order Sphingobacteriales; family Sphingobacteriaceae; genus Pedobacter. The sequence goes on along the minus strand of CP060294.1, from coordinate 1,448,949 downwards.
AGTTTAAAGCAATATGGCCTACTGCCTGCCCTAAGCCGGGGCGCATTTTCCGTTGCATATTAAAGTCAGCAATCGTGTGTTTTACTTCACCTGTACGCAAACCATCAGCATCCAGTACCACTGCACCTTCTTTTAGCATACAGTATTCCACGCAACCTTTAAAGCTCTTGCCGGATTTAGGTATTTTCCCCATCATCGCTGTTTAAATATCTAAGGGTCTGGTCAATTTCTGTTAACAACTGGTCGCACTTGATTACAATACTCATGATTCCATTGGTATGCGCCAATTTTGTCAACTGGTTCAGGTTATTGGCCATACCTGCCAGCAGGTGTAAAATGCGTCTGTCTTCGTCCGTGATCCGGGCTACCACCTTAGCTTTTAAGGCCGCCGCCCTGACCCAATCGCTGATCCGCATGCCCGCCATACGGGCTTTGGATTCAATTAGAAAACGTTCTTTAGCGTTTAGCCGGACACGGATGCCACTGGCACGTTTGATCTTTTTTTGTGGTGCCCCGCCTTTATTCCTGGCACGTTCAGATGACTTATTTATAGGGTCTTTAAGACCTATGTTTGATCTTGTACTGGTCATAGTTTCTCACGTTTAAAATGACTTATCGGCTCTTAGTTTATGCGCCCTGCCCTTCATGCGACCATCGGGAGCTTGAAGCAAGTTTCCCCCTTGCCGCAGGCTTGGGGGAGTATTTGTGTAACAAATACACAAACTTGCTTCCTACAAACCGCATAAGTTTGGCGTGCTGAAAGCTTCGCCTTACTTCCTGCGGTTTCCATTACCCGGATAGCTCCTTTTTAGGAGCATCCGGGTAAATACTAGGCCGGGTTTCCCGGCTCCTTTTCATTGATCTGGTGGCTGCTCGGGTTCGAGCGGCCACCAGATCAGACTTCCCTTAATTGGATGGTAGGATGGCTGATAACGGATGTACCCAAATTCATCCAGTTCACGAATGCACTTATGATAAGTCGCAATAGATGCAATTCTGGAAAAAGCCATCAGCTTTCTCCGGCTCACCATAAAAGGGCTGGTAAACCCGCTTTGATGCCAAAGGACAAACAGCGCAGTAAACAGGCTGACATGGGTAGCCTGTATTCTACTGTCTGCACCTATGCGTCTTATCCATTTGCTATAATTGGCAGTTTTACTTTGAATGCTGGTTTCTGTCACTGTAAACCTCCTTCCAATAGTCTGGTAATGTCTTCTAACTTATAATACATCATCCCGCCAATCTTGGTATGCCGCAATGTTCGGTTAATACGCAGATTTTGTAATGTGCCCGGTGAAATGTTCAGCATCTTGCGCACTTCTGCGCTTTTAAGCCAATCCTTAGCTTTTTCCTGTGGTTTAACAATATCTTTAATCTCGTTAAGCAATTCGGCCTTAAACTGTCTTAAATCGTCTTCGGTGATGATCTCTATTTGCATTTTTGTTCCTCCTTTATTTGATGATTACCATAATTTTTTAGTGTAACCGTGTATCGGTATAACTATAGGACTATTTAGCTGCATAACCAGCTAAACGGTTAGTTATGTGGCCAGCCTATTGCTTATGTACTATCAGTCGTTTGCCTTCGCATGATTTCCAGCACTTTGCTGCGTTCAAAAAACACCCGTTTATGCAACCGCAAAAAGGGTAATCCTTTTTTCATCCAGTCGGTTAAAGTGACCAGTGAAATGCCAAGTTCAGCGGCCAGTTCCCGTTTGGATAACAGCTGTTCTTCCTGTGGCAGCTGATTGCTGCCTGTTCTGAAATGTTGCCTAAGCTCTGCCCTTACTGCATCACGGATGCAATGGCTAAGGGCTTGTTCGTTGATAATTTCCATAGCCTTTGAATTTGGCTCAAAGAAATGCGATAGAACTGGTGTTTATTGACCACAAGATTTCGTGTGGTTAAATTAGAAGTGGATGCGACAAGTTAACCTTACTTTCAAATAGCTGAAAGATAAGTTGTTGTTAAACAAGACAAAGTGAATTCAGACAATAGGTAGATGCTCGGATTAGCTGCGCTTTTTTGCTAATGTGATCTTGAAAAGCTTGTACTTCTCATCAATCTCTTTGTATTTACGGCCAAGATTTTTCTCGTCAGTTGGGAAATAGCGGTGTATCGTATTAAAATTAATCTCTTTATTGTCTTCACGAAAGAACTTGCAGATCATTCTGCGCCAGATGATCTGATCGGCTGGGTACAACAGTTCAAAACCATCTGGTAATTTGGCTTTCTGTAGCTGATGTATAATATCGTATAGAGTATGCGCCCTGTCTGCCCTGATATTGATATAGCCATCCTTTTCCAAGGTGGTGGCTTTTTTTAGTTCTTCTTTTAACCTGACAATCTCTGATTGCTGCTTCCTGATTTCCTCATGCTGATCAGCAATGATTTCGGGTAAGGTCTTTTGGGTATTCCATTTGTCAATAGAACGAAGATACTTTTGAAAATACAACAGTTTTTCCAATATCTCCATATCTAATGCGTGATTGGAATTAAAAGGATTTTTATGATCAAGAAAGTTGATTCGTCTTAATACTATCCTCCATACAAAGGTGAAAAAGTCTTGTTCTCCAAGCTGTTCCTTTGATAAATAATAGATTAGATGGTATTGATAAAAGGCAGGGTATTCCTTCGCAGGCAGTGTAAATAGTTTTTTTATGAAAAGATTATCCTCGAAGCCATTTTTTAGTCCGGTGAAAATTCCTATATCGTAAGGATGTGGATTTAGGTCAAAAATTTCGTGCGGTTTGAAATATTTGTTAGGCATGGAGTTAAGAGGATTAAATGAACTCTGAAAGACTTGTTATTAATGTAAATCCTTTATTGGTATTTCAAATTCTTTAGAGCAGTCAGTACTGGACATCTTTTCATTAAAATGTTTTTCCGTTGAATAACTAACCCCAATTTTATTGTAATTTTTTTTATGACTTAGGATAGGAAGAATTTTTTTTGCTATTACCCTAGAGAGAGAGTCTAAGTATACGCTATCTTTTTCACAAAGATTTTTCTCTGTGGATTTAATGGCAGTAAAATCTAAACTTATCCCAAAACTACCGTCAGTTTTATTATCATAAACAGCTTTTTCATCATGGCCAACGCGAACGTCACAATTGTATTCATTAGCGATATTATTTCTTACTTCAATTTCTTGACTAGTGGGACAGATTGAGCATTTTCTCTGTAAACACCCCTCACAACTAGAAAAAAAAGAAATAATTCCAGTAATCACTAATAAAGCTAAAAGTGTTTGTTTCATTATTTTAGTATTTTGAAATATAATTTAATTTAATCCCATTATACGAGGTAAAATGGCTTTGATGTGGAGTTCTACCTACCTGTTTCCAAAGAATCCTGCCATTTTTTGTGTAATGGCCAATTGTCAGCACCCTTAAATCTTCCAGATACTCAAAAACAAGTTCATTTTTACTAAATCCGTGTACATTACCCCAATCTAATTTTTCAGGATCAAATACAATCCCCCACCTATCAACTCCTGTTCTAATTTGATAATTTCCAGTCACCCAATCACGTTCCGGTACATGATATGAACCTGAATATTGCAATCCTAATTGATAGGTCATTGGTTCCGGGGGCGTATCAAAGTCGTCTGCTTCATCTGTAGATAGATGTATTACCGTATCAACTTTCCAGCCTTCTTTAATTAAAAATTTAGCTAATCCTGCGCCATATCCTCCACCTTCACTATGTGTAATGATGTAAAATGAATGTCGATTTTTATCCATTCCAGAGGTTAAATTGTCATAATCTGACTGATGTGTTTTATTTAGTTTGTCTATAGCCCTGATATTTGAACCAGCGTATATACCGTGTTTGTTGGCATTATCTATATAACGTTTAAAATAAGCTGCATCAAAAATTCGGTAGTCACTCATTCCTTTATTAAACCGATCAGCACCACTACTATCTCCCCCCATAAATGAAGAAGCGTCAAGATATATGTGGGTATTTGATTTTTCATGAATTCCTAAAAAATGTTCCGCAGCTTTTTCAAAAGCACCTTCTTTAATCCCCCAATATTTTTTACCCGGTACAGATGAAGCCATTAGACTTCCAACAATACCACTAGCCCAATAGCCATTTACAAAGATGATTTTTCCTTTGTTTATCATATCAAAGACAGTTTAAGCTGGCCAATCATTGTTGTGATCAGTACCATTTATAGATAGACTCTTTGACGCTATAATTATGGTTGTAATCATACTGGAAGAACCAACAGCACTAAAATGAGTATGATATTCTACACAGTAAGCATCAATAAAAGCTACTCTTTGAAATGCTGTCTCTTCATCTATTTTGTAAAAGGTGATCATACCAGAACGCACTTTATAGCTATCCACCATCCACTTTAATAAAAAATTGTCAGGTGGAGTGCTAATTTGTACCATGATATTACCACCTCTAGCGGGCGTGGCCGGTCTGCTTTTATCATCTAGCAATTGATGAAAAGAATAATTGCATTGCAAAACGCTGTATTTAGACACAGGGTTATCTTTAAAACTTAGATGGGTGTTAAATGACGACATAGGATTCTTGTTTATGTTTTTCTTAAGCGATAAGTGAATATAATTAATTTTTTATCTATTTTACTAATTTTTAGTTTTCTCTATATACTACACAATTGAATAAGTTATTTTCATTTGTTAAATATTTGGTTTTGTTTTTAACAAGGTATTTGAAGCTAAAGTATATTAAAAAAAGTGCGTTATTTGAGGAGTCGAATTCAAAACCACCCACTTATATTATTACCTAATTTTATTATTTGCAAATATTTGAATTTTTCATAATACCAAATGGGTAACACCTTGGGTGATATATAAATTTTTAATGGGAAATAAAAAGCAGAATTACTAAATAAACAATCAAGTATGATTAAACAATTGTTCAGATAAAATATTATTTTATCCACAAAATACCTTGGCATTTGAAAAAATAGATTTTGCTTATCCCAATTTTACTATTATATTGAAAATATTATAAATTTACTATCAATGAAATGCTCTAAAATCACTTTCCTAATTAATAATAACCACCTTTCCGCTCGACATTTATATACCTTACTTTCATGATAATAAAAAAAGCAGAAGTAGCAAGGTTTCGCGGTTTCGAAAATGTTGAGATTGAATTGGGCTCTCAATTAACAGTAATTGCCGGACAAAATGGAACTCAAAAAACAACAATACTTGGTATTCTGAGTCAACCTTTTACAATAAACGACCCGCTAAATCCAATGAAAGATGAAAAACCATTATGCGGCGGGTCATTCAAATCTGCTTTTAGTGAAAAGTTTAAGTTATCTGAAACTTTTGATATTGCTAAGAGTCATGAATGGACTTTACATATATCAAATGAAGATCCGTTTATAATTGAAAGTATAAAGCGAGGAAAAGAAAAGATTCGATTTTGGAGAAAGGGAAATCGGACAAAAGGTTCAGGATACATTCAATTACCTGTGGTTTTTTTAAGTTTAAAACGTCTAATGCCTATAGGTGAGGATTCTAAACTGAACGAGAGCAATTTACAAAGACTATCAGAATCAGAAGAAAAGTTATTCAAGGAATGGCATAAAAAGATCTTAATTTCTAATGACGAAATTAAGACTGCAAACTATTTAGAGAGTCCAGATAAAAACACGTTAGGAATTAATACATCACATTATGATTGGCGTCAAAATTCATCGGGACAAGATAATGTTGGCAAAATATTACTTGCCATCTTATCATTTAAGCGCCTAAAAGATAACTATCCGAATAATTATAGAGGGGGAATATTAGCAATTGATGAAATCGATGCTACCCTTTACCCAGGCTCACAAGTAAAATTAATTGAAGCTCTCAGGAAATTTGCATCTGAATTTAAAATACAAATTATTTTTACCACCCATTCATTAACAATTCTTGAGAAAACTTGTGAATTACAAGAGCTTAACAAAATCAATATTGCGACTAACGATCAGATCAAAGTTGTTTTCTTGGAGAAAAGAAACCAAAAAATAAAGATTATTCAAGATGTTAACATTGACACTATAAGACATCGCCTAAATGTAACTATAGAAAGCACAAAAAATCTAAAAATTGATGCCTTTACTGAGGATAAAGAGTGTCTAATATTTACAAAAGCACTTCTCAAAAGGAAGGCAACTATATTTCATTTTGTAGATTGCACCTTAAGTTGCAGTAGCTTAATTGATTTGTCTATAAGAAAAGTACCATCTTTTCTTATACCTAATTCAATAATATTTTTAGATGGTGATGTGAGAGCGCAGAAATCGGATTACAAAAAAGTTAAACTACTGGAAAATGTCGTATTACTCCCAACAAACAATTCTCCAGAGAGACTTTTGGCTATATTCCTACACGAACTTGATGATGAATCGCCCGTGTGGGATAATATTAATACCAATTTCACCAAACAATATTGCTTTAAAGATTTCGCGCTTGATGAGATTTTAAATGATAGGATAAAAGCAAAGAAGTGGTTTAATAAGCATCTAAAAGTTTGGGGGCCAAATGCAATTAAAGTAATAAACCCATGGATTTATGCAAATAAGTTACAATTTGATGAATTTATAGAGGATTTTGTTAAAATTTACAATAAATTCGCCGCCAAACTTACAATTGAAAAGATAAACATTTGATCAATAGTTAATATCATCCGATACATACCTTAAAAATTTCACTAAAGAAACTTAATTAACAAATCTCAATTATGTATATTGATTACACTTCATGGGAAACTTTCGAATACACCCTTAGCACATTACAACTTGATTTAAACAATCCCAGAATCAATTATCAAGGTAAGAACTTGAATCAAACGCAAATCATGCACTATCTTATCGAAAATGAAAAGGTATATGAACTCGCAAAAAAAATATCTGAAGAAGGATATTTTATCGGTGAAGAACCAATTATTTGTATTGAACATGATAAAAAAATTGTCTTAGAAGGGAATAGAAGAACTGCATCCTTAAAACTTCTTCAGGATCCTAAAAAATTCCTACCTCCATCAAAAGCAAACACACTTGCTAGAAACATAATCGAAAATAACTTTCCAATCGACAAAAAACTACGGTGTCATATTGCCCCAAATAGATTATTAGCAAACCCGATAATATATAGCAGGCATCGTGGAGATGCCTTGAAAAGATGGCAAACCGGTAATCAATATGCCTTTGTTGCAAATATGTTTTACAACGATGGTTTAGTCATTAATGATATTTGCGAGTTACTTTATGAAACCTCTGGTAATATAAAAAACTATTTAAAAGCCTATAATTTGTTTTATGAAGCTCAGCAACTTCATTTGAAAGATACTGGCGAGTTTATCGATATTTCAACTTTTGACATTACAAATCTTGAAAGATTTTACAAGTTTGATGATGCCAGGAACTTTTTAGGTGTTGAATTCGACCCAGAAGACGGAGGATTGATTATAACCATTGACAAAGAGGAATTTGAAAACAGATTGCTGTTTGTTTTCAATGAAATGATTCAATCGCGCGGTTTTTCTAGAGAGTTCAATAATGAAGAAGATAAAGTGATTTATGTAAATAAGCTAAAAGAAAATCCGATATTTGACCTCGATGTTAAAAATAATATTGAGAACGTTGCAAGCCATGGCGTAGTTGAAAGAAAGAATCTAGAAGAGGAAAAGAACAAAATTAGTCCAAGAAAGAAAATTAGAAAGAAAAGCAATCTTAGTAATTTCATTATTCCAAGAGATTACTATCTTGTTTTTGAACATGAGAAGCTGGATCTACTTTTTGATGAATTAAAGTTTATGCCCATTGAAAGATACTACTCATTTGCAATCTTAATTCGTACCTACCTTGAACAAGTTTTATTTTTTTATATAGACAAACGAGATTTGGGGGTAAAACTTAATGAGAAAAATAATCAAAAAAGAAAAAATGATGGGTTAGCGAAAATCAAGACTCTTGCTGACTTTTTAAAAAACAGGTACTCAATCGAAGGTGATATAGATCCGTCGGATTTCATGAGAATATTAAGATTTGAGGGTGATAAAGAATATGCGTCAAGTCTTAAGACTATGTTAGACTATATTAAAAATCACGAATTAAAAGAGATCATTTCGGAGCCAACAAAATTACGAAGTATAACAGATTACCTTGATAATGTAAAAAATGGCTTAGACCTTGCTGTCCACAACATAGACTACACAATAGACATAAATGTTAATAGACGAGCTTGGAATACACTGGAACCATTATTCAATGCGTTATCAAACAATTTAAAAGAAATTTAATGCTTTACTCACCGCTAAGGTACCCAGGAGGAAAAAATAAACTATCTGCTTTTATAGCTAAGATATGCTTAGACAATGATGTCAATGGACATTATGTTGAGCCATATTCCGGCGGAGCATCAGTTGCTCTTTTTCTTTTATTTGAAGGCTTTGTTCAAAAAATAACAATAAACGACATGGACAGGTCAATTTATGCATTTTGGTATTGTGTCTTACATAAGACTAAAGCTTTATGTCATTTAATTGAAGAAACTGAAATTACACCGCAAGAATGGAGACTTCAAAGAGAAATTCAAATGAACAAGAAAAATGCAAATATCCTTGAATTAGGATTTTCAACTTTCTTTTTGAATAGGACTAATCGCTCAGGAATAATAAATGCAGGAATTATTGGTGGAATAAAACAAGATGGAGAATATCTTATGGATTGTAGATTCAACAAACCTGAATTAATTGAAAGAATAAAAAAGATTTCAAAGCGGAAGAAAGATATAACATTATATAAAAAGGATGCTATTAAACTTATAGATAAAATACAAAAGAATAGTAATCAAGAGAATACCGTTTTCTATTTTGACCCACCATATTACTTTAAGGCCAGCTCCCTTTATATGAATCATTATCAGGATGATAATCATAAAATTGTAAGTGAAAAAATTAAAAGTATCAAGAATATAAAATGGATCGTTTCGTACGATAATGTCCCTGAAATTCGAAATTTATATCAACAATGCGATAAAAAAGAATTTGCGTTCAAACATACTGCTTACGAATCTAGATTAGGCCAAGAAATTTTATTCTTCAGTCCCTCTCTCAAACAACCCGAAATTGAGCATTGGGATCCCCTGAATTTTTCAATAAAACGAAATATGAATAGTAATGATATTATTTATAAATTAAGGAGGAAAAGAAAACAAGCTTAGCTATAAAATACTATCCTGAGAAGTCAGAGATACCAATTAGTTATGGTCAATACCGAAAGAGTTCGGCATTTATTTTATCAGAAAGAATTCATTTAAAATGATCAAAGAGATCTTGCAAAAAGGACTATTTTCTATATTACAAAAGCAAACCTTGGTTAATAAGACATAATACAAATACCAGAATTGAGTCTTCATGGCATCCAAATAATAATTTGGATTTTTTAATAGAAGCTAGTATATTTATTACATAGCATTTGCGGCTAAAATATATTAAAAAAAAGGTGCGTTATTCGGGGAGTCGAATTTCAAAACCATCTTCATACTGTTGAAACGCTGATTTTAGCACTAGGTGCAAATCCCAGCGGGATCACGAAAGGCGCAAGAAATTGCGCCTTTTCTGTTTAGAATGTATTTTAAAAGGCGTTTTAAGAAAAATAATAAGTCATTTCATAGCAAAGAAAATCAATCTGATTGGTGCCCTATCTGGTGCCCAATTGTATTTGGTAAATTTGGGCACCAGTTATCCTTGCCTCAATTTGAGCCATTCCTTAAAGCAACAATTTGTTTACTGGATTTATCCAGGCTTAACCAAATGTTTTAATAACAGATTGAAAAATGAAAAGCAACCAAACATTAACCATTCTATTTTGGCACCGTAAATCAAAGAAAGATGCTAACGGCCTCGCCCCTATCATTTGCAGAATATCGATTGATGGAATGGACGAAGAATTGTCCACTGGTAGGAAAGCACACGTTGACAACTGGGATAATAAAACCAAAAGAGTAATAACGGGACAACACGCTAAAATGACTAATTCCTTAATCAATCGTATGCAAGTTGATTTAGAAAGATATTTTACTGTACTACAGTCAAACTTTGATGCGGTCACTCCCTTAAAACTAAAAAATATCTACAGGAATCTGCCTCACGACCATAAAAAAGGGCAAACCGCAATTACCGCTAAGAAAAAGATAAGTCTATTGGAACTTGCTGATCTTCAAATTAAAGAGTTTTCTGATTTGGTAGAAAAGAAGTTGAGATCACCGGAAACACTAAAACAATGGAAAGCCACAAAAAACAAGATTGCAGAATTTCTTTTATACCAAAAAAAAATTAATGATATGGAACTCATTGATATTAAATATTGCTTTGCACAGGATTTTTTAACCTTCCTGACTGTTAAAAGAAGTTCAGTACTTGGGGAAGCTGCTGCGATGAAGCAAATCAAGAGCACCAAACAAATACTGAAACTTGCCGAAACATGTGGCTGGATAACTAAGAACCCAATTGAAAAATTTAGGTGTGGTGCTGATGAACCTGAAATTCAACCGCTGGAAATATCAGAAGTTGAAAATATTTGGCATCATAAACTTACGATTGAAAGACTCGATAAAGTGAGAGATGCGTTTATCTTTCAATGTTTTACCGCGTTTGCTTATCAGGACATATATAATTTATCTCCGCTCCATATTATAACCGTTGGCACCGCACATGATAAATGGCTCATTAAAGAGCGCGGGAAAACGAAAGTTACAGAAATGGTTCCTATTCTGCCCATTGTTGAACAGATCATTAAAAAATACAGTAACGACCCCTACTGTAAAATTAACAAACGTCTGATTCCTGTAAATAGCAACTATCGCTACAACTGCTATCTTAAAGAGCTATCATATATTTGCGGTTTATCAAGAGAATTAAATAGTCATTTGGCAAGGCATACTTTCGCCGACATCATGCTAAACGTTCTTGATTTCCCATTAGAGGATGTAAGTAAAATGTTAGGACATAAGAATGTCAGAACAACCCAAAGGTATGCAAGAGTCAAAAAAAGTAGAATAGCGAAGAAAATGCATGCAGCTAAAGAAATTCTTTTTGATTCTAATGGTCTACTAAAAGGGAAAAACTTAGTAGCATTATTTGGTAAGTAATAGCCCGAAATTATATAGCAGGATGTCAAAATTGGTTGAAGGAAATAATGTTGTTTATTATTTCCTTCAACCAATTTTATAATCTTTACCTGATCAAGAGATATAGAAGCACCTTATCGGTATTGCATTACTGGCAGGAATTCGGTTAACCATGTCCCTGTTCATCAGCGGGCTAGCTTTTAAAATCCTACTTTCATGGATCAAGCTAAATATGGAATATTAATGGCTTCAATAATTGCCTCAATCTTGGGCACCATCGTTTTGAAAAAAGTATCCAAAGCTTCTCAAGCATAATTATAAACAAGCTACAATCTGTTTATATTGATCGGTTCCTCATATTTATTTTTATCTTTAAATATGCAGCACCCTAAGAAATTGAATGAGCTGGCCGCAACAGCGATTTGTGGAAACGACATTACATCATCTTGTCTCTACGTTTCTTCATTAACCATCATTTATGCCGGACAGTATGCATGGCTGGCACTATTAATTGTTGCGGCTGTACTTTTCATATTTCGCAAAATATACGGAGAAGTGGTGGGTGCTCTGCCATTAAATGGTGGTGCGTACAATGTTCTTCTGAACACGACCAGTAAAAGCAATGCATCCATTGCGGCCTGCTTAACAATACTTTCTTACATGACTACCGCAGTAATCTCTGCCAGTGAAGGCATGCATTATCTTCACGGTATATTTCCAAGTATTTCCATTATGATCGCCACAGTCGTACTGATTACACTATTCATGTTATTGGTTATGTCTGGTATCAGTGAATCTTCAATCGTGGCTGTGGTTATATTTGTATTGCATTTGATTGCTATGTTTACACTGATCATAAGTGGTGTATGGTATGTATTACAAAATGGACTGGATATTGCCGAACTAAATTTTAAACAGCCTCTTAATGGAGGTTTTGGAACGGCATTATTTCTTGGGTTCAGCACTGCAATGCTGGGTATATCTGGATTTGAAAGTTCCGCTAATTTTGTTGAAGAACAAAAACAAGGAGTTTTCCGAAAAACGCTCCGCAACATGTGGGTAGCAGTTTCCGTGATCAATCCTCTAATGGCTCTGACGGCCGTTATGGTATTACCTTTGGCAGAAGTAGCAAATAATAAGGAAGCACTCCTATCCCATCTTGGACAAAATACTGGTGGTCACTGGCTGGCTACCTTTATATCTGTTGATGCTGTATTAGTACTCTCAGGAGCCTTGCTAACCTCCTATGTAGGTGTAAACGGCCTGATCAAACGTATGACACTTGATCGTATCCTTCCGCAGTTTCTACTGAAGGAAAACAAAAAAGGTAGTTCGCCAAGAATACTGATTCTATTCTATCTACTTTGTCTTTCTGTATTATTTATAACTCAGGGTAAATTAGGTCCACTTGCAGGGGTATATACCATTTCATTCTTATTGGTAATGATCTATTTTGGGTTTGGGAATTTCCTACTTAAAATTAAACGAAGCAGGCTTCCCAGACCGGAAAAAGCCAGCATACTTTCAGTAACCTTAGCGATACTTGCAGTGACGGCTGCCCTTTATGGAAACATCACTATGCATGCGGAATACCTCATTGTATTTTTGCAATACTTTATTCCTTCTATTATGCTTATATTTTTATTGCTAAGCAGAAATGTTATCCTGAAATATTTGTTGGTAGTCGTAAATAGTTTCTTTAGTTCATTGAAAAGGATGGCAGCTATGAGCAGGCTTCATTTGAACCGCAGTTTGAGGAATCTTACTGAGCAGGAGTTTGTATATTTCACTAAAGGGGATGATATTTCGATATTAAACAAAGTCATGATCTATGTCCAAGAGAATGAAATCACTAAAAAACTAAAAATCGTAACAATACTTCAAGACGGTAAAGAAGTTTCTGAATCCTTTTTAAATGATCTAAACGTATTGGATCGCGCCTATCCTGATATCAAGATAGAGTATCTGAGAATACCTGGAAAATTTGGTCCCGACATCATCGAGCAATTAAGTAAACAATGGGATATTCCAATTAATTTTATGTTCATTAGCTCACCTAGCGACCGTTTTTCACATCGAATATCTGATTTAGGAGGTGTCAGACTGATCATTTAATTAAGGATTAGTCATTACCTGATTTAGAGGGACACCACCTTTAATTCCAAAATCAAGTGTTTGTATTGGAAATGGAATAACAATTTTATGCTGATCGTAGGTTTTCTTTATAGAAATTATTGCTTCACTGCAAGATTCCATATATGCTGGTTGTTCAACAGAGTTGATCCAAATCCTGACAATAAAATTTATAGAACTTCCTCCAAATTCAGTGTAAAATAAGGTAATAGCGTCTTCTTTAGAAAGATTTGGTACATCTTTCAGTGCTTTTAATGTAATTTCCCTTACCTGCTCCAAGTCTTCTCCATATGACACCCCGATATTCAAATCAATTCTTCGTTTTCCAAGTAATGAAAAATTCTCTATTGGATTCTGTAATACATCTTTATTAGGAATTATTACCATTTGTCCTTGAAAAGTACGTAATACAGAATCTCTCAAATTAATGTCCTCAACTTTCCCCATATAATCCTTCACTTTAACAATATCTCCTACACGTATTGGTCTCCTAAGGGAAATAAAGATTCCGCAAATAAAATTAGCTGCAACATCCTGGAAAGCAAAAGCCAATGCAAGACCAAGAATACCTGCACCTGCCAGGATCGAAGTAACTGCTTTATCCAGATTCAGGATGCTCAATACCGAAAAGATGGTAATGCCAATTCCAAAAATGTATAATATAGAACCAAACAGGTTATTAAGGGAGACATGGTTTGAAAATCGTCGAACCAATTTTACACCCATTTTTTTTAATCCGGCAGAAAGATAGATACCAATAACCAGGACTAGGGCCGACAAAAGAATGTTTGGTAGTAAACGAATGATATCCATTAACCAAGTCTCAACTTTTTCCAGTATAATTTCATAAGCACGACTAACATTCATAGGAATATCTTTTTAATTTTTAAGAAGTTCAACTGGTCTGAGTAATCTTTTGGCCACTCTACCAATAGTCAAGCCTTGAACCAGAATAGAAAAAACAACAATAATATAAGTAATGAAAACAAATTCGTCCCGATGCATTTCTGGAGAAAGTGACAAAGCCAAAGCCACTGAAATCCCTCCTCTCAATCCACCCCAGGTTAAAATGGCGATTGCATGCTTTTCAAATCGAATACGTTTTCTCAGTAAAAAGACAGGAAAAAGTACAGATAGCCACCTGGCCAGCAACGCGATTATAATTGCAGCACAACCTATAAAAAACACGATAGTATCTACCTTAATGATCAACATTTCCAGTCCTATCAACAAAAACAACACGACATTCAAGATCTCATCAATAAGTTCCCAGAATTTACCAAGATAATCCCTTGTCAGACTGGACATTCCCTCCTGTTTTGATTTATTACCTGTGATGATCCCAGCGACCACCATAGCAAGGGGCCCTGAAACATGTAGGTGACCTGCCAAATAATATCCTCCCATTACAATTGCAAGAGTAATCATAACCTCTACCTTATAATCATCAATGGAACGTAATGCCCAGAAGCCAATATATCCAAGTAAAGCACCAAATACAAGCCCACCAATTGCCTCCCGCAGAAACAGCTCCCCCATCGCAGCTGCAGAAAAATTTCCAGAACGGGCAACCTCAATAATACTAATAAATATCACTACGGCAACCCCATCATTAAATAGTGATTCTCCAGAAATCTTTAATTCAAGTGACTCTGGAATCTTCGCTTTCTTAAGTATACCTAAAACGGCTATTGGATCAGTTGGAGAAATTAATGCCCCAAACAGTAAACAGTAAATAAATGGTATTTGCTGATGAAAAAGCTGGAACAGCCACCACATCATTGCACCTATTAAAAAAGTGGAAATTAATATACCTACTGTAGCCAGTATAATAATCGGCCAGCGTTCATTTCTCAACTTACCTGCATCAATATGAATCGCCCCAGCAAATAATAAAAAACTCAACATAAAATTCATCAGCACATCCTGAAAATCAATAGAGGTAACCAGCTGTACAGCTTTCTCAGACAACATAGAATGTCTATTTCCAAACGCAGCCAAAAGAATTGACAACACCAGTGTGATTACCATGATACCAATCGTAGGTGGCCATTTGATAAAGCGATGGTTAAAATAAGAAAATATAGCAGCCAGTACTATGGTAATAGTTAGGATTTCGTTAATATTCATGCCTTAGGGGATCAATAATCTTAATGAATCTACATTTAGTCTTGTTTTTAGCCACCGACTGAGTTTAAGGCGGTCGGCACCTTTCATTGGCTTAGAGAATCCTGCAACAACCATAGTGATTGTATCCTTAATAGGTTTATCCAACCGCTCTACCACAACATTAGCCGCAGTATACTCTTTCATTTCAGGGTATAACACCCTTAGTTCCGAACGGATGTCAGGCAATGGCCTTTCAGACAAAGAGACTTGTGGATTGGCAACCCCAGCCGTAGAGTCCTTTTTAAAAACATCCTCTAGTATACTGGCTTTTATTTGCGAAAAATCAATTTCCTGTTTTGCATTCAATCCCTGGCGTATATTGAGTTTAGTATTTTTCAATTTGTAATTTAACAGATTGCCCCGAATAGAATCTATCTTTGATTTTGGAAGTTCATAACCAATTAGCAACAAATCTATTTCATTTCCTTTTGAGCTATATTTTAAGGTTTTACTGACCACCTGAGTATTTATGAATTGGAATTGTTCATTTACAAATTTTTTAGCACTATTCTCAAAAATGCTCTTGTCAACAATACCATAGGCAAGGTAAACACTAGGTAATACAGCTATTATAACGATAATCATAATGTAGCGGCTAACCTTCTTTTCAGCCTCACTATCATCAAAATGTTTCTTACCAAATTTCAAAAAACGCACAATTAAATAGGTACTGATACAGATGAATATACTATTAATAAAATATAGATAAATAGCACCCAGAAAATAGTAGAGATTACCGTTGGCAAGACCAAAACCTGCGGTACAAAGGGGCGGCATTAAAGCCGTAGCAATAGCTACTCCTGGAATAACATTGCTTTTCTCCTTTCGCGTTCCGGCAACTATCCCAGCAAGCCCGCCAAAAAACGCTATAAATACATCCCAAATAGAGGGTGTAGTTCGTGCCAACAACTCACTCTGGGCATCATGTAGTGGGGTTATCCAAAAATAAAAAGTAGAAACAACTATACTAATCAGGGTTGCGATTAATAAATTACGAAGCCCTTTTTTGACTAACTCAAAATCATTTGTACCTACTCCGAGTCCAATACCCATAATCGGGCCCATCAATGGTGAAATAAGCATTGCTCCAATAATTACCGCGGTTGAATTTACATTCAAACCTATAGAGGCAATCAGAATAGCGAAGATTAAAGTCCACAGATTCGCCCCTACAAAATCCGAATTCTTTTTGATGGATTTAGCGACATCATCTTCATCAGCTTTATCTAAATGCAGATCAAAACGCCTTGCTATAGAAAATTTAATAATTCTAAATATTCTTGCCGATTTTTTGTGTTGAGGCTCTGTCAATTTAATTGTTTTTTATAGCATTATAGCAAAAGATAGTCCATAATACCAAATATAGCGAATACAAAGATTAAAAACACTGGCTAACCACCTTCATCAGAGTACTTCAAAGAACTTTTCTTTCTAGTACCAACGTGAGATTTTTCTATTGATCGAAATGATCTCAAATTGGCCAATCTTAAAAATCAATCCAGTATAATTATAAATTATTAATAATCTAAACTAATTGAAAGATCTATTGTTGATCATAATCTATATAAAACCAATAACTATGGGATATCACGAATGGAAATCTTGTATTGCTACCTGTTTAAAATGCGGAGTGGTATGTAATCACTATGCCGTTTCCTACACACAAGAAACAGATATTAAAATGATGGACAGGAGTACCGAACTTGATATGCAATGTGCTACAATTTGCTGTACATCTTCTCAACTAATAAATATGATCTATGCTTTATCCGTACCTAAATATACGATTCCTGCGGAAATGAATTTGAAAAGCAACATCGTAAATATTGTCAGGAATGCGAGGAAATTCGCAAATCCTGCAATCAGCGATTTAAAAAAATTACAACTTAAATCAAACATACCCAACCGACAACAATTTGGCTATCTGTCTATTGCCCAAATAAATTTTGTTTTTGAATTTTCAGTAAATTAAATTGGAGAGATGGAGAAATGCGTGTACTTAGTAGAAGACGATCCAGATATTGCATATATTATTCAATACTTTCTTGAAGAAGAAGAAATGAAAGTAAATATATTTTATACTGTTAAATCTTTACAAATAACAATTGAAGAAACATCACCTGATTTCTTCATTTTTGATTTTAATCTTCCAGATGGAAATGGCTTGGAGTTATGTAATGATGTAAAAGCAGATCCTAGATGGGCAAAAATTCCTATATTGATACTTTCAGCGCATAAAACTACTGATGAGTTGGCTGAAAATTGTACCGCAGAAGCATATCTCAGCAAACCATTTGATCTGGACAATTTGCTCAAAACCGTGAATGGATTGCTAAAAGAATGAAAAGTTGTTACCAAATCAACATTCCTAGCGTGAATTAATATTAAATTAAAAAACTCGAGTAGTGTAAGGTATTAACCATCAATGTTGTCTCTGGTTTACATCAACTTTAAAGCTTCTTTCCTCTCAGCCTCTTCTAGTTCCTTCATGTATTGCACTTTCAGGTGATCATACAAAGAGTGTTTGTCAATCAAAACAGAAACAAGACTAGCCACCATACCAGCTAAAATTAGATGAAAGATAACGCTATTGCGGTTGGTCATCTCCAGAACCAAAATTGCCGAAGTAAATGGCGAGCGTGTAACCCCAGTTAAAAAACCAACCATACCAGAAAGGATTAGTAGATTCGTATTGGTTTCCGAAAGTTCGAACCATCCCGACACCACTGAACCCGTAGCTGCTCCGGCAGAGAGTGCTGGTGCAAATATCCCACCTGCTGCTCCAGTGGTAAAGGAAAATACCGGGCCTATAATTCTAAGCAATGGAGAGTACCAAACAGAATATTTATCAGGACTAAAGAGCACTTTTCCCATGAGATCTTTTCCTGAGCCCAAAACTCCATAGTCCAAAAAAACAGCAATTGCTGCAAGTATAACCGCACAGCCTCCAACATATAGGATACGCAAGCTTTCAAATTTAAGTTTTGCCTTCCATCTTAGAATCAAAAGGATAATTTTAGACATACCACTACCTAATAAACCAGAGATCACTGCCACCAACAAAACTGCCAAAAAAATAAATCCCGACAGCCCTCCTATCTTAGGATATCCAAGATAGAGGTAAGGCCCAAGAATTCCCTGAGCAGTTAAGCCTGCAATAATCACAGAAGAAAAAATTGCCGTTTTAAAATAACTGAAATGAGTTTTAGTTAATTCCTCTATTGCAAATACGATCCCGCCTAAGGGTGTATTAAAAGCAGCTGCCAAGCCAGCTGCTGCACCAGTAATAATCATGTTACTTTTAGCAACCTTCGGCCACCATTCAGGTAATATCTGATTAATTTTTCTAAAAATAGAGGCAGCAATTTGAATAGTTGGACCTTCTCGTCCTATAGCACCCCCACCTATAGCTATAACTAAACTGGAAGCTATTTTTATCAATGCAATTCTTAAACTCAATAATTTATTGACCTTATTTTCTGTTACCGGACTTGAAATTGATATTGCTGCCATAACCTGAGGAATACCACTACCTCTGGAATTAGGGGCAAAACGGTTTACAAGCCACCATGCCATAATAAAGCACACAGGCATCAACAAAAACAACAGCCAAGCCGATTGATGAAAAATATAATTGGTCAATGATTCGGCCAGCAGAAACAATTTGGTATAAATTACGGCGATTAGTCCGGTAAGTATCGATGCAATCCAAAATGGAATTGCTTGCAACATATTATTTTTAAGTTTCTCGCTTTTGATTCGATCAAAAGATCGTTTTAAGTGGATTCTCAGTTTACTGGTAAAAACTCTTAAAAAGGGATAACTCATAGACTCATAAAAATAGCATTTTATGTTTAATGATGCAATTAAAGGTTTCTTATCAAAATGATCTATGAATCAATTTCAGGAGAAGTATTTAGGAACAGGGCCATGTTTGCCACAAAAAAACAATTTATCCATACAATTTTGAAGATATTTTAAAGCCCTATTTTAAATTCTAACTTTTCTTACCGTTCTCCGTATATTTATTTTATATCTTCAAATTATATGGCTTCATATAAATCTGAGCCCTGAGCCCCTCCCCAAAAACTAGCCAGTTAAAACTAGAGAATCGGGCGTTAAATTTAAGGTTTCAATGAACTCATTCGGCGTTAAACCATCCAAGGAACTATGTGGTCTGAATGAATTATATTCTTCACGCCATAGCGCAATTTTCTCCTTAGCATCTGCTATCGAGAGGAACCAATTAGTGTTTAAGCATTCATCTCGAAAGCTTCCATTGAAAGACTCAATATACGCATTATCTGTGGGTTTTCCTGGTCTGGAAAAGTCCAGAATGACGTGCTGGTCGTATGCCCATTTATCTAATGCTTTTGAAATAAACTCACTACCATTATCTACTCTTATTTTCTTTGGGACAATGCCTTTTTTAATCCGAATAGATTCTAAAACTTCGACTACCTGATCACCTTTTATTCCCTGATCGGCATAAATATCCATACACTTTCTACTGTAATTATCGACTATATTTAATGTGCGGAATTTTTTGCCATCGAAGAGCTGATCAGCCACAAAATCCATACTCCAGCATTCATGTAAACTGGTGGCCGGCTCACGATCCAGCCGATGTGAACCGGCTCGGTTACGCCTTGGTCGTTTACTTCTAAGGTTAAGATTCTCAAGTTTGTATAATCTGTGAACTCTTTTGTGGTTAACTTTCTAGCCTTCTCTTCTCAGCAAAGTCAAGACGCGCCACATCCCATATCGCAACCTAACCTCTGCAATTTCCTTGATCCTCAATGTCAACATTCGGTTGTCCCTAGGTTTTGCCTGATATAAAAAAGTAGTTCTTTTTTGGACGATTACCCGGCATGCGCGTCTTTGTGATATGCGAAAGTCCTGAATTAAGGTCTTGGCCAGCTCTCTCAACTGAGCTGGCCTTAGAGCTTTTTTTTCAGCACCTCCTGTAGCATATGTTTATCTAAACTTAGGTCAGCAACCAGCTTTTTTAATTGAGAGTTTTCTTCCTCCAATTGTCGTAACTTTCGAAGTTCTGTCACCCCTAAGCCACCATACTTCTTCTTCCAATTGTAGAAAGTAGCTTCACTAACCCCCATTTTTCTACAAACCTCTGAAACAGCGACACCAGTTTCAGATTGTTTGATCGCAAATACGATCTGTGCCTCAGTAAATTTGCTTTTTTTCATCGCAATTATTTGTTTTAAGTTATCAATAATTGCCCGATTTTTCTACTTTAGAATGGCCAAGTTTTTCGGGGGGACGTCAGGGCTCATTAATATCTATTCGTATCGTATCTTTAAAAGGTTTCTCTATTTTCAGGATGGTGAGTGGGGGAAATGAAGCGAAATAAGAAGAGTATATCAACTTTGTTTGTAGCCCAAGGTGCCCGAAGTACTTTTTGTAATGTTTTACATGCCTGAAATCCGAAATAATACCTATGCCTCCTTGCTTGAGCACCCTGGCTATTTCTTCACAAGCCTTTTTACGGCCTTCTTGATTGTAAATATTGTGCAAGCATAAATTGCTGATAACAACATCAAAAGTATTGTCAGCAAAAGTCATTTGCAGTACATTCTCTGTTTTTATCTCAGTATTATCTTCTACTCCTTCAATGCTGACATTCTTGCGAACTGCTTCCACATCATTTCCTGTAAGATCCTGAGCGTTCCAAATATCGATGCCGATAGACTTTCCTGTGGTCAGTCTTTTGGCAGCTCCTATCATTAACAGTCCTTTTCCCGTCCCTACATCCAGAACCTGCTCATGACCAGACCATCTGATCAGGTTTAACATGCGATTTCGGTGAAAGTATTTTCCGTAAAGAGAATATAGAAGCATTAATAATCCCGATAACATAAAGTAACCGCCTGACCACATAAAATAGCTTGTAATAATTAATGCAGAACCAATTTTAATAATAGGGAATACCAAAGGTAATATAAGGATGGCGAAGCCTATGAGCAGAAGGTTCCTGATGACCCTTGGCGCATCAATACCATAATTCGGTTTTTTATTCAATGTAATTAGATTTACAGACTAATTAATTTGTCCATAACTAATGTAATAAATTATCATGAAACTTTACAATAGGTAAGTCCTGCGCCCTTCTTTAAAATACGGGTTCATAAAATAGGAGTATTTTAAATACCTGCCTTACTGGAGCGGAATTCAATTAGATCATTCTGAATTAAACAATATTCTATATGAACACTTAAGAAGTTGCCATAAAATTAGTCCAGCTTTGCCATGAAGGTAAAAATGCAGATGCTATTGAGGAGTTATATGATGATCACATCATCAGCAAAGAACCTAAATAAAGGGTCTGGCAGGGAATTAACAGAGGGAAAAGAGGCTGTTAGTAACAAAAACAATAGAATGATCAAATATTGTGGAGCAAGTACACAATATTATAATTTCAAATCCGATTATAGCTGGTAATTTTTTTCTCTTGTAATGGATATGACCTATAAGCAGAATGCAAGGATATCACTTCTAAGTTCAGCAAACAACTCCAATTTGAACTTTTCAAGATCCTCTTTCGTAATAAATTCCAATGTTGCCATAGTCTGTCTATTTTAAATTGATGGAACAAAATTGAATGTAAAAAACTATTAATCTTAACAACCTATTAGGTACTGGTTACGTTATTATACCAGCAGGATCACAAAAGTCTCAATTTGCATAGAGGCCTTTTGTATTAAAAAAATTTATTTGATCTTTTCAACTTTTCTATTATTAGTATCAGTAAATCCATTTATAAGACCATTTAAATCTGAGGTAAATTTATAGTCCATCTCTTTTTCGTTAAAATAAAAATCACGATCAGAAGTAAAAAACAATTTACTTTTAACAGGAGCATTTAACCATAATTCATTTTGTTCCTTTACGATAGATACAGGTTTTCCATACCACATATATTCTCCTATGTATTTTTGCATCACTGTATCTGGTAATGAAATCGTTTTTTTTATGGTTGGTTTATAAAAGCCTTTCCAATCATAAACAATACTGACACTATTAAAAATTTCTCCGGAGATGCCAGGATTTCCGGAATTGGTCATTATAACAACCCCATTCCCATTTTCAAAACTTCCGATATACTCACAAATAAATCCTTTAGTTCCTCCGCTGTGAGTAAAGTATTTTTCATCTCCTCTTTGTTTTATAAAAACCCCTAAAGCGCTTTCATCATCTACGTAAGGAGTGAGTCTTAATTTGGTTATCTCTTGAGAAAGGACTTTATTAGATTTTCCATTCAAAGACAATTGTGTTTCAATAACATATTTGCCCAGGTCAGTTGGATTACTCCAAAGTCCAGCTGCCGCTTTCTCAGGATAAATATTATAATTTCCTTCAACCATTTCTTTTCCATCAAATAAATATCCTGATGCTAACAACCTTTCTTTACTTTCAGGAGGAGGCTGATTAAAAAAACTTTGAGTCATGCCCATAGGTTTTAATACTTGGCTCCACATATAATCCTCATATTTCCTTTTGGTTATATCAGTTACGATCAATTGGGATATTGTTATTCCACCACCAGAGTATTCTGCAATTTTCCCTGGCTCATAAATTGAACGCACAGCTTCCGAATTTGCAGGTTTCGTACCATCTAGTATATCGTAGATTGAGGGAATTTTTTTTCCTTTCGTATAGCCACCAAAGCCATGACCTGATAAACCTGCGGTATGACTTAAAAGATTTGCAATTGTTATTTTTTTGTTTTTTGATAAAGAGTCATAAGGAAATTTCCAAGTGATTAAGTAATTATTTATATCAACATTTAAATCTATTTTTTTGTCTTGAAACAATTTTAAAATGCCAACCCCATTTAATGATTTACTTATTGATCCAGCTTGGAATAATGTCTTTGCTGTAACTGGCTGTTTTTTCTCAACATTTGCCCAGCCATAACCTTTTGCCCACTCTATTTTATAATTTTTTATGACCACAATACTTAATCCATTTATATTGTACATAGCCATTCTGTCTTGAATGGAATATTTTATGATATCTTGATTTCTCGCCCAGGGAACTAAATTATTTTCAACTTGTTTAATTTTATCCTCAAGTTTTTTTGAACTTGGATGTTCTGATTGGGCAAATAATTTTGAAGAAATTGAATTTTGGAAAAAAAGAAGAGCAGTAAGAATAAAAGGAAGAATTTTATTGCGAAAATTTCTAATTTCCCATCTATAAATCACCAATGAGCCTTTTTCTATATCATTATTCATTTCACGAAACCATAACGGTTTATTAATTCTTTCATCAAAAGCTTCATATTGGCTTAAGTTAATACAATAGGTCAGATTATTCTTACTCATAATTTTAGGATTTAGGGATTATGTCCCCATTGAATTATTAATTGTGATAGCACTTCTATCCCCATTTTGGCAAACCCTTGTTAGCCATTCGGTTTTTTTAGTATAATTTTTTATCAGAAAATTTGAAATCCTGTATCTTTGGCAAGGGTCTGATTAAAACGCTTTTTTTTCTTTTATTTAATGTTTTTCCTGAACCTAATATATCATCAATTTCGGTTCTGAGCCCCGTAATTAAGTTAAATTTATTTTCTGTGAATATTGTATACTCGTCAATATATCCTTTGGTCGCATTATTAGTTAACTTGTTTACATTAATTAATTCAAAATTCCCATTGTGGTATTTAAAATCATAAGTAATATTTCCTCCTTTAATTTCACTCCACATCGTTAAAATCCCTTTTCTAATAAAAAAATATGGAATCTGGTATCCATTAAATTTCCCTTGGTTTTCGACAGGATATTGAGGTTCAATTATTTTGGTTGAAGATACAGCTAAAGTTAATTTCTTATTTGGTTGAGATAGAAAAATTTGTAATCTTAATGGTCTTGTTTCATTTGTTGTATCCATTTTTACGATTATTTTGTCAATTCTGCCATCATTATTTAGGTCGACTTCTTCCTCTCTTATTACTACATTATAATTGTCTTTTCTCTTAATATTTTGAGCCGATACATTCATTTGGACTGAAACTAAAATAAATAAAAAGTATAGATAAATGTTTTTCATAATTTTAAGTGAATCTATTTTCGGTTTTTTTGAATCTGACGGCTAACTCTTAAATTTATTATTTATACAGTCCGGGCAGTAGGTATCGAATACAACTGCTGCATGTGCCAATATCTTTCTTCTTTATGCCAAGATAAAGGCATTGAGCCATTCAGCATACGAAATAAATTATGAGGCATAATTTAAACAATTAAGTTTTAATCTTTACCTGTAGCCAGTTTGTAATGCCAAATAATTAGTTTGATTAGTTAGGGATCGGCACCTGATAACTGTATCTAACATTCCTGTATTCCCCTACAGTAGGTCATGGTTTCAACATGCAAATCTCAATTATTTGACAGTACAAGTAGGAAAGATGTGTAATAAACCAAAAGAATTAAATTAAAGCCTCTCCTGACATTTATATTTTCACCATGCTTAAATATTTACTATTTTTGGAAAAATAACGACTCTTTATGTCAAGGATATTCCGCTCTCTCCTCATTATAATTTGCATTATATGTATATCAGGATGTAAAAAAAGTGAACCCTCTGTATCTGATAAAGTTCCCCCCCCCTTTGTGCGGGAAGTAAAGGGTATCGAAATTATACGTGGAAATAATCAAGTAGCTTACAAAGGGGAACGCTTGGATACAATCGTACTAAAGATTAAGCTAAATGCATCAGATGATGGGTCGCCGCTGGCTTATTACCTGAAACCAAGCGACAATAACAATAGTTTCCAGATGCATAGCCAGGTCAAGTCCGGTGGAGACATGATCATAAAGGGATTTTGGCGGCCATCCTCTAATGTAGAAGAGCCTAATATAAAGCTTTATTTTTCAGCCACCTGCAACTATAATCAAATGGCCTCTGGTACCTGCAAGGTAATAGACTCTGTAGTTCTATCAGCCAAGTTCCGTCAGCCATGGAAAAGCGTATATTTTGGAAGTCAGGGTGGCTATAATGTATTGCAGGATCTTCAATTCATTGATGAGTATAAGGGAATAGTTGTAGGAGAAGGTTCTGGAGTAATCAGGACCTCTGATGGGGGGAAGACCTGGTTACGTGGCGAGCCAGTAAGGAGCGATAACGGCGCCTATATTATTTCTTTTACAGGCCGGGACACGGCCTTGGTAAGTATTGTGAACAATTATGCTTTCTTTACTTATGATGGGGGGAAAACCTTTTTTCAGGCAAACAACTGGACTCCCCCCATTGGCGGACACCAAAGCTCAACGAGTTATTACCTGCAAAGCAGAAATACAATCTATTCCGTAGGTCGTGAGGGCAATATTGCAAAGACAATAGATGGCGGGCAGACCTGGAATAAATCAGGTAGTTTCAATAATCTGAACAGACTCAATGACCTAACCCATATCGGTAAGGATACGCTATTCACCTGCGGTTCAGTTGGCTTTATCGCGCGAACAAGTGATGCAGGCAGAACATGGAAGCAACAGCCAGTTCAAGTGAATAATGACCTCAATAAAATCTACTTTATAAACAGCTCAACCGGTTTTATCGGTGGACAAAGTGGTGTACTCCTACGTACCACTGACAGCGGTGAACATTGGGAAAAAATATCGAGTGGAGTTGGCTTTCCTATTATTGCCATTCGCTTTTTCGAAAAGGGACATGGTTTTCTGGTCAGCTCTGGAGGGGAAATCTCAGAATCCAGGAACAACGGGATAAGCTGGACACAAATCATGAAAAGCAATTACGGTGCCGGCGACCTGCTTAGAGCTCTAATAAAGGATGAAACTACCATTTTCGGCCTCCAGCAATCCTCAATTCTAACTTACGACCTTTTGAAACCATAACATGATCAAACCTACATACTATATAAAACATCTCCTTATCCTATTTGCTGCAGTATTAATGCTTACTGGATGTAAAAAAGGTGAAAAACCTCAAACCGAGCCCCCTTTGGATACTAAGCCAAAGGCAAGGATCAGTCTGTTAAGCGGAGGCAGCCAGTCGGGAGCTTACGGGGAATACCTATCCAATGAGCTAACTTTTAATATTACTGTCCCACAAGACAAAAAGATAGCAGAGTACTATTTGCAATTCGCACTGGTTCAGGGTAACGGTATAGTTGACAATGATGCTATGAATTTCCAGTCAAACATCCTGCCTGACGGAACAGCTAAAGCCAGGTGGCAATTGGGATGCAACACCCCCAGCCAAAAAATAAAAGCCTATGTCTATGCCTATCAGCAGTCTTATACTGGGGACGGAAAACCGCCCGTACCACAGGATTCAGTTGAGATCCAGGCCACTGGCACGAAACCTAAGGGCTGGGCAAGAGCTTGTGGTTGTGGGATACTGGATATCTTTAATGCTCAGGTGACAACCTTTGATAATGAGACACTCTATCTGGTAAACCGGGAACTTTATGTTTCTACTGATAACGGTGTAAATTGGGGAAAAGTCAATGGAATTCCAAAATCCTCTGATGTAGTGTCTGCACAATTCAATAGTAAGGGATGGTTATACCTACTTACAAAATCCGACGGCGTCCTATACTCCAAGGATCTAAAAAATTGGACGGCGATAAATAATGGTATCATAGACAAAAGGGACCCTACTGGCTTTATGGTTAAGGATGATGTGCTGATGGTTAGCTTTTATTTTGACGGTCCCTATATTACCACTGATAATGGAGGCTTTTGGCAAAAATCAATCGTGTCGCGTGATTCACAACGTTTCATGCTTTTCAATAAACATGCTGACGGTAGTCTATATCTTTTTGATGACTGGGGGACACTCTTTAGATCGAAAGATACTGGAAAGTCCTGGCAGTCCATCAAATTGGACTATGGCTATTACTTATCTCAACCCTCGGGTTTTGCAATTGGCCCAGATGGCAATCTTTACATTGGTTCTGATAATGCCACAATCGCACAAGTCTCTCCGGTGACGCTAAAGGGTACGGCAAAACGTTATTATGAATGGAACAGTAGTTCACAGTCAGTAGCCAATATTTCATTTTTCAAGGATGATGTCTTTTATCTGGTACGCAATACTCCAAAACCGGGTGTCTATAGCATCAAGAACAATTGGGGAAGATTAGAACTGGGTTTTAGTAAGGATATTTATTCCTACTACATCAAGCCCGATGGAAATTTTCTGCTAGTTGGCCAGGATGGTCTTTATTATAAGAACTAATCATATGTACTGTATTAAGTGTAAGCTTTCTATTTAAAAGCCTAATTTTTATACTCGCCAACAAATTCAATTGCATCAATCATATTTTCAGGATATTGAGCATAGGCAATAAATCTCAGTATTCCATGGCGGTCAGGTTCATAAATTGATATATGTTGGTATGAAAATCCATTTTCTATCAGGAATTTAACGACCTCCCACTTTCTTTTCTCGGCGACTTTCGGCGGTCTAAATCTATGTGTAACAGCAATTGTTTCATTTCCGCATTCTGGACATTTAAAATTCAAAACATCTGAATTTTTAGATGAGATATTAAACGACTTCTTACAGTTTAAACAAATTGCTTTATTACCCATGGCAGACTAAAGATCATTAACTCTTTTCGTATCTCCAATTATCCAAATATTTTATCCTCATGAAAACATCCTCAATTATAGACAAGCTTTAAAAAACATGGGTAACGCCTATTACTGATTTTACAAGATCACTACTAACTGGCTGAGTTATTTATAATTCTTAATTGCTTCTACAGGAGCCAGAATATTGTAGCTATTCCAAGTCGAGGCATCATATTTAGACATATAATTGATCTTATATTTTTCCTTTTCAAGGATTTTCTTAAACTCATCACTATTGATTGGTGCCCTATTGAGAATAAATAACTCGTTGATAGAATAGATATCAGTTTCTACTAAGAGATCTATTTTTAGCATTTTGTCTTCCTCTTTTTGATCGGTTTTGTTTTTGGTAAATTTCAAAGAACGATTCATAAAAAGATAGATTCCTTTTTGCTCCTTTACAAAGTTAACAGCATACTGTCCCATTTCATTTTTGGAGTAAGTAGCCGAAACTTTCAAACGGTCTTCAATCATTTTCACACCAAGTAAAAATTTCAAATTTACATGATCTCCTGTCTTACCTTCGATCATGTTATACTCTAACTTTACAATGGCAAAATCATTAGCATTTACATAGATTTTCCCTGAATATTTCGCAGAACTTTTTAAAGGTTTAAAATCAATGATGTAAATGGTCTCGTCATTGAGGGTAGCATAACCATCCAGAGCATAGGTATAACGTTTATATTCGGTTAAAAAATCAAGATCTTTATTTGCGTAAAATTTGTTATGCAGACCACTTAAAGAAGTTACTTTGCTTTTTAGGGAAGCTATTTTAACATCATTTCTAATGTCTTTCTTAGCACTGCCTATCTTTAAAGAATCATCGACAGGGAATAAGCCCGATCTTACATTATAGGTAGCACCGGGTTCTAAATATTTTTTAATGATTTCAATAACTTTGCTGTTGATTTGATCGCCCGAAACATCTTTTTCTCTGTTTTTTAATTCTATGGCTTTTTCTACTAATAATTTTCGTTCTTTATTTTGTTCATATAGAAAGCCATAGGATTCAGAAAAATCCTTTGAAATCTGATTTTTAGACTTGTTGGTCATCTCTTCAATATCTTTGTTAAGTTCATTCAGCGAAGACTTTTTGTCCAAAGAAGATTTTAATAGCTCAAATTTGCTGTCTATTGTTTTATTGATATTTGAAGAGCGCAAAAAAAAGGTTTGTTTCACTGGAGTTTGGTCATAATTTTTCTCCACATTTTTGATCACCTCTGCTAAAATTTCAGTTGGTGACATTTTTTTATGAGTAATATGTACTTCATCCAGCTCATTGACCTGCTCCTTTAAAACATATGTGCCGTCTTTGAAATCTGCTAAAGGAATTACTCTGGTTTCAAAGCCTATATAAGAAATAGTGACTTTGTCTATTTTAGTTTGTCCCTGGAGGTTAACGATAAAAACTCCTTCAATATTAGTTACAACGTTATAACTGGGGCCTATCTGAATATTCACATATCCAATAGGCCGTTGTTGTTCGTCTAGCACTTTGCCAGTTATAGATTGAGCAGCCACATTCAGGGTAAAAAGCAGCAAGACAAATAATGGAAATAGTATTGTTTTTTTCATTAGTATATATTTGTTTTTTTGTTCAAGAGCTCGTAAAATCGATTCCTGACAGCTTTTAAGCCAAATGCCTATAAAATGGATAACATCTCCTACTATTACCTTCAACTAATGCGCCAATATCTTCATATTAGTATCTGCCTATTATAAATTGATAAAAAAAATTGAATGTAAAAAACTATTAATCTTGACAATCTACAAGGTACTAGTTAAAATAAAAAACAAATTATTCAACAAAAACCATTGCAATTTAAATAGGAATTATGTACTTCTGAGGAAATACTTGTTCTTTAAAACTGGTCAAATCGTATCAAAATAACTGGCGCCCTTTTCAGTGTCGTCATTGAAATTTCGGTCATATTTTCATAGATTTTTTTGATGGATCTCATCGCGCTGATACTTCAACATTGCCAATCTACTTTGAAAATACAGACAACCAGATAATCGTCAAGGGTGTTTTGGATACTGGTTTGTTAAAACAATCTCACCTGGAGATTTCGTTAATCAAATAAACGGAGAGAACGCTCTTAAAGTTCTTAAGAGAACTGAGTCACTAATTTCCGGATCACCTCAATGGAAGAAGTTTAAAGCATTAATTACCATGTTAAATGGGCCTGCTGGCCGACCGGTAAAACTATCCTTTACTCACAATAATAGAGCACATATTTTAGATTTTCAGCGAACAACACCCGCCGTATCTTACAGACACGGTAATGCAGGGAGCTATTCGGCAGCTACAGGCTGGATCAAACCTGATATTTATTATTTCGATTTGACAGGGATTCATACAACCCAAAGTATTATGCTAAACTGCAAAAAGCAAGGGTAATAATCTTTGACATGAGAGGATAGGTTTTTAGTTTATCCTGCTGATTGCCATCTATTAATCAAAAAAACCGAGTATCGACATAACCAGATTAAACGATTTGGACTTTTTAGATAAACAAATTTGGACTTTTAAGGTAAGCTATCTGCGGATTTTATGCTCAACTTTGTTGTATAAGATTTCACAATATGACTTTATTGAACAACTTACAATGGCGGTACGCTACAAAGAAAATGAACGGACAAATAGTTCCGCAGGGAAAATTAGATTACATTTTAGAAGCCGCAAGACTTGCACCGTCATCATCGGGATTGCAACCGTATAGAGTTTTTGTAATTAGCAACGGACAAAC
This sequence comes from Pedobacter sp. PAMC26386, assembly GCA_014302835.1. GTDB lineage: Bacteria > Bacteroidota > Bacteroidia > Sphingobacteriales > Sphingobacteriaceae > Pedobacter. The sequence goes on along the minus strand of CP060294.1, from coordinate 1,418,155 downwards.
ACTTGAGCAGCTCAAGGAATTTGTATTTAAAGAATTTCCATTCAATCAAGAACAAATTAAAGATTGCTCTCACTTATTAGTATGGACTGCTTGGGATGGTTACACCGCTGAACGAGTAGGAAATGTTTTACTCAAAACATCAATTGAACGCAGTTTGCCTGAAAATCAATCGGAAGTCTATAAAAAAAGGCTTTTAGACAAGTATGAAACATTAGGAAAAGAATGGCAGGAAAATCATTGTGCTAAACAAGCTCACATATCATTTGGCTTGGCTATTACAGCTGCGGCAGAGCAAAAAGTGGACACTACGCCAATGGAAGGCTTCGACAATGCGAAAATGGACGAGTTTCTCAAACTTGAGGAATTAGGATTAAAAAGCGTGGTCATAATGCCAATCGGTTACCGGGATGAAGCAAACGACTGGCTTTTGTCCTTAAAAAAATGGCGGACACCGAAAGAAGAATTTGTAACAGAAATAGCTTAACTGTTAGAAGAAATTAAAACAAATGAAAAAAAGAAAATTAGGTAAAAATGGACCAGAAGTTTCTTCTATATCAATAGGAACAAGTTGGGGAATTCACAGTCTAGAAAAATGGCATCAATCTAAAAAGCGATTAACCCAAACGTTACATCAGTCAATAGATACAGGAATTAATTTTATCAATACTGCCGACTTTTATGGTAGCGGAATAAGCGAGCTGGCTATTGGTGAGGTCATTAAATACCGCAGAAAGGATGTTTTTATCAGTGTGAAAACGGGAGCTTTAGTAAGTCCTGGTGGACATTTTCTTGATCTAGACGGAAGACCAAAAGCCATAAAAAACTTTTGTGCTTATTCACTCAAACGTTTAGGCGTAAACGAAATTGATTTGTATCAACCTTGTCGTATTGACTCTGAAGTTCCTATTGAAGAAACAGTCGGCGCAATCAAAGATTTGATTGATGAAGGAAAAGTACGATACTTAGGCTTATCTGAAGCAAATGCAGAACAGTTGCAGCGCGCAAATAATGTTCATCAGGTTTCCGCATTGGAAATTGAATATTCATTAGCAACACGTTTCATTGAAAAAGAAATATTACCTATCGCAAGACAATTAGGGACAGCAATAGTCCCGTATTCTGTTTTCTACTATGGTTTATTGACAGGTGAAATGCATTTACCCATGTCTAAAAACGATTATAAAAATATGTTCCCCAGATTTCAAGGAGAAAATTTAGCATACAACCTGCAAAAAGTAGAATGGTTAAAAGAATTTGCAGCAAACAAGGGTGCAAGTGCAAGCCAGATAGCCTTGGCTTGGTTACTAAATCAAGGAAATGATATTATCCCAATTGTAGGTATGACTAAACCTGAACGTATAAAGGAAAATTTAGAAGCACTTGAAATAACTTTTACAAAAGAAGAGATTGAAAGATTAAATGAAGTCTTTAAATTAGGATCATTGAAAGGCGAACGTTATCCTCCGGCATTTTTGATTTGGGCTGCTTCGTAGTATTTTGACAACAATTATTCGTAGTATTTTGATAATAATTAAATGAGTAAAACTATATCAAATCCTTCTGATTTTGTAAACGCTGAAATTTCGGGAGAACATTTTATTTCCGAACATACTTTCTTTTATATCAAGAAAGGAACAACAAAATGTTATGATGAAAATAAAATACATATTTTCAAATCAGGAGATTTTGGACTTATCCGAAAGAACCGTTTAGCAAGGTATAGTAAGGAAAAAGGGAAAAATGAAAATGAAACAGTATTCATCATTTTTGACGAGCCTTTTCTCAAAAAAATTCAGGAAAAGCATAAAAATGAAACAGTAAAAACTACATCTTCATCAACATTTTTAAGAGTGACTCAAAATAAATTGATACCAAATTTCATACACTCGTTAATGCCATATTATAGCACTTTAGGCAAAATTGACAATGCTTTTGCAGATATAAAACGAGAAGAGTTACTTACTATTCTACTGCAAAGCCAACCAGAACTTGTAGGAATATTTTTTGACTATGGCATTCCTGGAAAAATAAATTTGGAAGACTTTATGAACAAAAACTTTAAGTTTAATGTAAACATACTGCGCTTTGCGTATTTAACAGGGCGAAGTTTATCAGCTTTTAAAAGAGATTTCAAGCAAATATTCAACGAAACGCCTAATCGTTGGTTGATACAAAAACGACTACAAGAGGCATATTTCCTAATCGACAAAAAAAATGAAAAATCGTCTAAAATTTATCTTGACTTAGGTTTCGAAACATTGCAACATTTTTCTTTCGCTTTTAAAAAACAATTTGGACTAACACCTATTGAACTTCTTGACCGAAAGACAAGGGCCGGCCGTACGGTATCTTAGAGCATGGTATAGTTAACCACGATCAAATATGCGGTATTTCATTTCATACGACCATCAATAGCTTTAATCCATTGAATAGCAACGTTAATTGGTTCTTGTGATTTCGAGGAGGCAGTATTATGTCCCAACTCTGGAAACAACTGGTAATCATAGGGCTTACCCTGTGCTTTAAGCGCATTGAGGTGTTCTATTGATAAATGTACCGGAACTTGTACATCTTTACCTCCAAAAAGCCAAAGTCCCCGAATCGAGAGCCTAGCGAGGGCATCTTGCGGATCAGTGCTGGCAAATTGATACCGATCAGCGTCGCTGCGTACGTGTTCGAGTGCCTCAGCTTCAGTGTGCGTCTCCCAGAATCTGGAATTTCCTAGGGTATAAAATTGAAATCGAAGCTGTTCGAGTGTTGTAATAACTGGTCCGCTAAACAATATCATAAAGCTCACATTACTATTTTTTTTTGCGGCCATAGGAATTATCCAGCCCGCCTGACTAAAACCCATTAAACCCAATGGCCCATGATTGTCCGGCAACTGCACCAACAGTGCGTTAGAGGCGGCGCTTGCATCTAAAGCCAATAGGTTGAGATTGGCAGAATCAATGTTATTGGTTCCGACTTCCGGCCCAACATAAACCCCGTCCGATTTTCCCACTCCGCGTTTGTCATAGGTTAATACAGTGATACCGTTTCTCGCCAAAAGTGACGCCATCTCCACCATCCTGGTTTCCTGACCAGACCCATGTACAAGAACTACCGCAGCATATGGATGCTTGGGTTTAAAGATAGTACCCGCCAAAGCGACCCCGACACTGTTGAACTTAACGTTTTCTATGGTGAAGTCCGGTCCATAAGTAGGCGCAGGTACAGTTTGTCCAAACAAGCTAAAACTTAAGGAGCCGAGCAGAAGAAGTAAATACGATTTCATTGTTTTTAATTTAAATAACATAATCTATAGATTACATATATTATCTAAATATAAAACATAATTTCCTCGTCTGAAACACACACACCAATAAATGTGACGGAATGGGGAAAAGATGTGATGAAATAGGGAAAAGATGTGATGAAAAATGGATTATTTGCCCCTCGTTCTGTCAACAACCGAATAGAGTACAAATTTTACAGGATTTCCACATACCCTTCTGTTCCATTCACACGAATTCGCTGCCCATCTTTTATCAGCTGGGTGGCATTTTCCACTCCTACAACTGCTGGTAAGCCGTATTCACGTGCGATAACAGCTCCATGAGTCATCAGTCCACCAACTTCGGTGACCAAGCCTTTTATAGATACAAACAATGCTGTCCAGCTAGGATCTGTAAACGGGGTGACTAATATATCTCCATCTTCCAGATCAGCATCTTCCATATTGAAGATGACACGTGCTCGTCCCTCTATTATTCCGGAAGAAACCGATAAACCTATTATAGCTTCAGCCGGGATATCTCCTCGTTTATACTTACCGATAATTATCTCACCATCAGACGTAATCACACGTGGGAGGTTTAGTTTTTCATATAATTCGTACTCATCTCTTAGTTTATTGATGAGACGATAATCAATTTTATTTGTACCAACGACCTCACGAAATTCTTCAAAAGTGAGATAATATACATCTTCATTTTCACGAATAACGTTGGCTTGTATGAGTCGTTCAACTTCTTTTAATAAAGCTTGCTTGTAAACGAAATAGCGACTAATCATGCCATATTTTGGATATTCGCGATAACCGATGAAATTCCTAACTAAACTAATCATTCGTTTTGTCTCTTCGGCTTTTTGTTGACCATCTGGCAATTGCATCAATCTACCTAATAATTCTTGCTCTTTTTTCAAAGCTTCCTGTCGTCCCTGCTCAAATTTCTGATGACTAGCATTAGGCTTAAAGTTTCTGATATTACCAAGAATCATGGGAATAAGTATAATTGGTTTTTCGCTCCAGCGAGTTTTAGTAATATCGATTTCTCCGGCACATCGCATTCCATATTTATTAAGATAAGCATAGATAGCATCCTGGGTTTCCTGCCCACCTTCAAATTTAACCAGTCCATCCAAAAAATCATCACCTTTTACCTGCTGTAAATAATCAATTACTTCCGGATAAGGACGGATCACGTCTGCGACATCCAATAGCTCCAACCCCATTTCTGAAGTAATATTATTGAGTACAGATTGAGAAAGCGTGTCTGCTGCATTTTTTTCACCCAACCACTCGTTCATTTTGTCATTGATCCAGGATGAAGCATTTATGGCAGCCATGAACACCGCTGAACTTTGCGGGTCAAATAAGATCTTCTTTAATTGCGTAATATCTTCCAAAATAAAATCAAATAGGTCTACCCCCGATTTCGTCGAAATGTTTTGCTTTAACTCTTGTATTGATGCTTGACTCCTCTTAATTAAATCAGAAACGATTCCTGGATCGTTTCCGATTGATGAATGAGCACCCAAAGGCGGTATTACTACATTGCTTTTCTTCGGACTCAATTCTTTTTTATCATCCGGGAACGATTTTATAAAATCTCCCCGTTCAATTATGGTCATCAGTGCATCTTTGATGAGTGGATCGGATTTACCCAAAGTATTTAATACAATTTCTCTGCTAACCGGCGAAGCCAGATTATTGGTGAGATCAACAAACAGCCTTCCACCAGCTTTATGCATGGGGTGAAAAGCTACTAACTGGAATAAAGACAATCCTAATGGTTTTATAGGGTCAGTCATCATTTGTTGATGACCTACAGAAACATAAACGTGATTTTCCTGATCATTCGCTTCAGGGATGGGATATAAAGTAGTGATTGGCCGGCTCTGGACTATGTATATGATATCATCAGCCAAACACCATTCAATGTCCTGAGGACTATCAAAATGAGCTTCAATCTGTCTTCCTATACATGCTAGTTGTAAAATCTGCAGTTCAGTAAGTGTTTGAGACTTCTGCTGATCAGGATGGATCTGCTGTGTTTCTGTACCACCTTCTTTTAGACCATAGATAGCCAATTTTTTGGTTGCTATGGTCATATCGACGATTTCTCCTTCCTGTACTTTATAATTATCAGCAGAGACCAAACCAGAGACTAATGCTTCTCCAAGCCCAAAACTGGCATCAATTGATAACAGCTTTCGATTAGAAGTAATTGGATCAGCGGTAAATAAAATCCCTGAAGCCTTTGGAAAAACCATCTTTTGAACGATAACGGATAAATAAACCTGGCTGTGGTCAAATCTGTTTTGCATGCGGTAGATTACAGCACGATCTGTAAATAGAGAAGCCCAGCATTTGCGGATATACTGTAAAATCGTTTCTTTTCCAATGACATTTAAATAGGTGTCTTGCTGACCAGCAAAAGAGGCATGTGGTAAATCCTCGGCAGTCGCACTGGACCGTATTGCATAGGCATCCTTTTCACCAAATCTAGAGAGAAAGCTGGTGACCTCTTCATTTATGTCCTGTGGGATACCAGTTCTTTCAATAATCCCGCGGATCTTACCGCTAAGCTCAATTATCTGCCCCCGGTTTTCCACCTTCAGCAGCGATAACTGTTCAAGTAATTCGCTAATCAATGATGTTTCCCCAATGATTCTTTTAAAAGCTTCAGTAGAAATACAAAAGCCATCCGGAACACATATCCCTTCAATTCGGGAAAGTTCCCCTAAGTTCGCACCTTTCCCCCCAACAACCATAGTTTTTGTCTTGTCAACATCCTGAAAACCAATTACAAGTGAACTAATAATATTCGCCATATATATTTATTTTGTCTGTAATTTCTTTTAGATTGGTTATGACAATAAAAGTTATTGCGTCTGCAAAAGTTGGCTTACAGTTAGCTTTCAGCTATCGTAAGTTCCTCATTAGTAAGTGCAAAATAAAGATTCTGGATCTGGTGAACATATTGCAACTTATAATCCAGCATTGCTATTTCACCATCCATAGGCTGTAAACTTTCACTTAACGCGAACTGATGACCATTTTTCTTTTCAAGTACATAAGTAATTTCATTTCCTTCTTCGTACTCAAACTCAAACCGCTCAAAACCAAACTTAACCACCCATTCTTCCGTTAAAAGAATGGGTTCCATCATTCCTGCAGAATCAATATCAGATCCATATGGTATTTGTTCAGGATGACCATGATCCAATGTATAATTCCCAATTCTTAGTTCGCTTGCTTCCATAATTTATTTTTAACCTGCAAAACTATAATAAAAGATCGCTTTATCTGCCGGAGAATCTTCCCAAAACGTAATTAAGAAATAGATACTATATGTAACGAGTCATCAAATCGCTTCAATCGAAAATTCTGTAGCAATTTCTCCAGATGAACCCATGCATACTGCTGCCAGGCATCATGATTTGCTAAAGTAATTTCCCCCCTCCACATCCTATCATGAAATTCTCTGAAATCTGGTTTGATAGAATTCAAGTCAATGGGTACCGGCGATCCTAACAATAAATAAGCAGTGTAGAATAGATGAACCAACTGACTCATTAGAAAAAAACAAGCGCGGTCATACGCGTTTACTTCTTCGCCAAAATATCTTTTAAGATAGTCCTCCTCATCATCAGTTACCACAAAATTCGCGACAATTGCCAGATCTACATAGCGATCGTTCAAAAAAGCTGCTTCCCAGTCAACTAACCACAACCGGTCTCCGTCAAAAAGAATATTTTCCGGTTTAAGATCATTATGACAGGATACTAAATTATCGCTGTTACGAGGATAAACATTTTTTATCCGCTCATATTGGCAGAAAATTTCACTCGTCATGCTGTCGGCCAAAATTTTTGCAGTTTGAAATTTCCGAATGAAATTATCTACAGTATCAAGATAATTCAGTTTATGCGGAAAAGGAGGTAGTGAATGTAAACGCTTAAGCAAATCGGGAAACATTACTTTAGCCTCTTCTACCTTCAAAGCCTTTGTTTCAACAAAATCTGTGATTGAAATCCCATCAGTTATACTTGTGTACCAAACGTGCGGAGCAAGGCCTGCATCAGCAGCGGTTTTCATCCTTGCATATTGGTAAGTGGGATCGCCCATTGCATCAGTACGTGTAATAATGCGAAGCAAATACGGCTTTCCCCGAACCACTATACGAAAAACAAGAGCTGAGGAAAGTCCACCAGTCAGTTCACTGATTGCGTCAAATTCACTTACTCCAAATGCAGCATGTATAGCATATTTTACAGCAGTTATCTTTACTTCAGGGATCATAAAAATATCATTTAACAGCTAAATATACATGCGCTTTTTATATATAAAGCAGAAAAAAAACTATATTTTTATGATCAAAATTTATTAGAAATATGAACGTTAATACAATATAAGCAGTGATTTAAATGGCTGTTTTTAAATATATCTGTTGATTAGATTTTCCAGATATTCTTGCTTTCCACTACGTGTTTCTGGTTCACCATTTTGTACCGCATAATTCCTTAAATCTTCTAAACTTAACTTACCCTGCTCGAATTCAGCGCCTTTTCCATTATCAAAAGAAGCATATCTATCAGCTCTTAACTTTCTATAATCCGATTTCTGAAGAATAGCATCAGCAGTAACTAAAGCCCTGGCAAAAATATCCATACTACCAACATGCGCATAGAACAGATCGGCAGGATCAGTTGAATTTCGACGGATCTTCGCATCAAAATTCACTCCCCCTCCTTTTAATCCGCCACTTTCTAAAATGATTAGCATGGCTTCAATCACTTCATTAATATCATTAGGAAACTGATCTGTATCCCATCCATTCTGATAATCACCCCGATTCGCATCAATTGACCCCAGCAAACCACTATCTGCCGCAACCTGCAATTCATGCTGAAAGGTATGTCCGGCTAAAGTCGCATGATTCACCTCAATATTGAGTTTAAAATCAGTGAGCAGATCATACTCCTGTAAAAAACTTTTCACTGTTGAAGCATCATAATCATACTGATGTTTAGAAGGTTCACATGGTTTAGGCTCGATAAAAAACGTCCCCTTAAACCCTTCTTTTCTTGCATAATCTTTAGCCATATGGAGAAACTTAGCCAAATGCTCCTGCTCACGTTTCATATCCGTATTCAATAAACTCATATACCCTTCTCTTCCGCCCCAAAAAACATAATTCTCTCCACCAAGAGCAATAGTTGCATCTAAAGCGGCTTTTACCTGAGCTGCACCATGAGCAAGTACGTGAAAATCGGGATTGGTTGATGCTCCATTCATATAACGTTTATGGCTGAACAAATTTGCTGTTCCCCAAAGTAATTTCACTCCGCTGCTGGATTGCTTTTCTTTTGCATATTCAACCAAAGCCTGTAGCCTGCTCTCATTTTCAGCAATATCATTTCCATAATCGACTATATCAACATCATGAAAACAATAATAGGGCATTTGCATTTTGCTAATAAATTCAAAAGCAGCATCCATTTTATCTTTTGCCCTTTCTATTACATCCTTCTTTTCATCCCATGGAAAAACATGTGTTGCTCCTCCAAAAGGGTCACTTCCATTACCATTAAATGAATGCCAATAGGCACATGCAAACTTAAAATGTTCACTCATGGTTTTACCCGCCACTACTTTATTTGCATCGTACCACCTAAAAGCCAGCGGATTATCGCTCTGTAAACCTTCAAACTGTACTTGTTTTATTCCTTTGAAAAACTCTTTTCCTCCGATTACTATTCTTGTCATTCTGATCTGTTTTTGTTTGGCCTCACAAAGCCTCGTTTAAAATATTTTTCCATTCGATATATAAAAGCTCATAGGCTTCCTTATTTTTCGGTTCCAGATACCTGACCGGCTCATGCAGCGCGAATGCATCTTCGACACTTTCAAAAATTCCAGCTCCAATACCCGCGCCCAGCGCAGCACCCACGCTGCCATCATTTTCGTATAACTCTACAGGAATTCCTGTTACATCTACAAAAGTTTGTGCAAAAACTTCACTTAGAAATAGGTTTGCCATTCCCGCTCTGATTACTTTTGGCTGCATCCCATTTTCCCTCATAATATCCAATCCGTAACGAAAAGCAAAAGCTATTCCCTCTTGTACAGCTCTGAATATTTCTGGTTGTCCGTGCAGATTAAGGTCAATCCCAAGCAACTGTGCACCAGTGTATCTATTGTTCAGCATCCGCTCTGCACCATTGCCAAAAGGCATAACTTTCAAGCCCCCACTACCAATAGGCGCAGTTGCTGCCAGCTCATTCAACGCAGCATAAGACAAATCTGGCGCAAAATTGTGCTTTGCCCATCTGTACATGCTTCCGGTGCCATTGATACATAACAATACGCCAGTATGCTTTTGAGTTTTATTATAAGTAACATGGGCAAAAGTGTTAACTCTTGACTGAGGATCATAAGTCAATGCGTCGCTGACTCCGTAAATTACCCCCGATGTTCCGGCAGTTGCAGCAACCTCACCGGGCCTTATTACATTTAAGGATAAAGCGTTATTAGGCTGATCACCTGATTTATAAGCTATTGGAATTCCATCCTTCAACCCCAGCAGCGATGCAATGTCTTTTTTGAGCAACCCATGTACAGAGAAAAGCGGCTGAATATCAGGGATTAAATTTTCATCAAAACCATAATATTCCATGATCTCTTTTGATAACTCATCGTTCTGAAAATCCCAAAATACCCCCTCGGATAGTGCCGCAATACTTGTGGTGATATTTCCAGTAAGTTTCATTGCGATAAAATCTCCGGGAAGCATGACTTTATCTATCTTTTGATAAAGCTCAGGTTCATTATTCTTTACCCAAGCCAGCTTCGAAGCCGTAAAGTTTCCGGGAGAATTTAATAGCTGATGTAAACATTTTTGCTGCCCTATCTTTGCAAAAGCTTTCTCACCTAACTCAACGGCCCTGCTATCACACCAAATTATACTGTCACGCAACACACGCTGATCTTTATCAACAACGACCAATCCATGCATCTGATAGGCAATACCAACCGCCTTGATATCCATAGGATTGAAAACTCCAGTAGCATTCAACAAAAGAATGGCACTAATTGCATTTTGCCACCACTCTTCCGGTGACTGCTCTGCCCAACCAGGGTGAATAGATTTGATTTGCACCTCCTCGTCAGGATACTGCATTGTCGCTATACGTTTCCGGGTATTTATTTCAACAACAGAAACTTTAATAGAAGATGTGCCTATGTCTATACCTAATAAATACATATTCTTTAACCCCATGCTTTATCGCCTTTTTTATAAGGAACAGACCCCTCATAATGACCTGGTACAGCAATATAGCGCATTGCCTTTGTACAACCGGGCTCTGAGGTAAAATATCCCAGAAGGGTTAACTGCTTCATCATTGTAAAATAATGAGCAGGCAAGTCACCTCTTTTCAACTGGTAATGTTTCGCTTCTTTATCCAATTCCGTCAGCAATGATAATCTTTGCTGTACAGTAGCTTTCATAAACTCAGTGCCATGCATTTTTTCGCAGGCTGCGTTGAGTTTGCTAATTCCCTCCATAAAAACTTTCTGATCTCTTTCTTCATAACAATCATTCACCATAACGGCCATAAAAGAACCAACTTTAGCTGCCTTAGCACCTGGACTTTGGGTAGCAGGTAATATCGTATCCGAAACTTCATCTAAAAAATCCAGATCATGCTGGTTAAATACAATATTATTTTTCAACTTTCCTTTTTCAGGACTACAGCCAGTGAGTAGAGCGCTGCCCCCAATGATAACCCCACCAGTAAGCAGCCCAATCATTTTTAAAAGTTCTCTTCTTTCCATAAGCTTAAATGTTATTTTTCTTTAATTCACTTACAGCATAATCTACAGCTCTTGCTGTTAAGGCCATATAAGTCAGCGATGGATTCTGGCAGGCAGATGAAGTCATACAAGCACCATCTGTGACAAATACATTCATACAATCCCAAATCTGATTCCATTTATTCAAGACTGATGTTTTTGGATCTCTGCCCATCCTTGCCGTTCCCATTTCATGGATCCCATGTCCCAAAGCATGGCCATTATCCCAGGTGCTTACGTTCTTTATCCCCGAAGCCTCAAACATAGCTTTCATTTCTTCCTGCATATCTTTGCGCATTTTAAACTCATTCTCTTTCAGTTCTGCATCCATCGCTAAAACAGGCAGCCCCCATTTATCTTTCTTATTTTTATCGAGCGAAACCATATTTTCATGGTATGGAAGTATTTCTCCAAATCCGGTTGCTCCAATCGTCCATCTTCCAGGTTCTGTCAAAGCATCCTTAAAATTACCTCCAATATTTAATTCAGCAATTTCTCTACCCCATCCTGCTCTGCTTGCTCCTCCCTGATAGCCAAAACCACGTAGATAATCTCTTTTATCACCTGCTAGATTCACGAATCTGGGGATATAGAATCCATTAGCCCTTCTGCCAAATACATATTGATCTTCATACCCCTCAACAGTACCAGAAGCACCCACATTATAATGATGATCCATCACATTATGACCTAATTCACCACTGCTGCTCCCTAAACCACCGGGCCAGGTATCAGTCGCAGAATTAAGTAAGATCCAGGCAGTATTTAAGGTTGAAGCACATAAGAAAACAATCTTACTCTTAAATTCATAGGTTTGATTTGTTTCCGTATCCAGTATTTCAACTCCCGTTGCTTTTTTTGTATGCTGGTCATATAAAACCTGTTTCACTAAAGAATAAGGACGTACGGTAAGATTTCCGGTTTTCATAGCCGCCGGCAAGGTAGATGACTGTGTACTAAAATAGCCTCCAAACGGACATCCTTCCCAACACCGGTTTCTGAACTGACATTTCGTTCTTCCAGGAATTTCAGCAGTAAGGTTGGCAACTCTCCCAATAATTAAATGCCTCTTTTCATGGTATTCTTTTTTTATTCTTTCAGCCATATCCTTTTCTACACAATTCAATTCCATTGGCGGTAAAAAGTGTCCGTCAGGTAATTGAGCAAGGTTTTCTATAGACCCGCTAATTCCAGCAAATTTTTCTACATGATCATACCACGGTGCAAGATCTGCGTAACCGATCGGCCAGGGAGTTGCGATACCATCCTTCTCATTCCCTTCAAAATCCATCTGACTCCAGCGATAAGATTGTCTGCCCCATAAAATAGAACGCCCCCCCATACGGTAGCTACGCCACCAGGTAAAGGGTTTAATTTCTGTATAAGGACAATCTTCTTCGTTTGCCCAGGCATCCATTACCGCTTCTGAGGCTGCCCAACCCCTATGAATGATAGGATACTTCTTTTTCTGCTCTGTTGTGGTACTTCCCCGGTGTTCAAATTCCCATGGGTTTTTCTGAGCAGTCTTATAATCCTTAACATGATCATAGGGACCACCACGTTCCAACATTAGAACTTTCAACCCTTTTTCACAAAGTTCTTTTGCAGCCCAGCCACCGCTTATACCAGAACCAACTACAATTGCGTCGTATGCATTATCTTTCATAACCGGCTTTGATTGAGATTTTATTCATAAAAATATATTTGGTTTTTTATTCAACTTAAAATTATTCGAACGGCAAAGAAATCGTTAGTTTTAAATCTACAGAATTAAGCACCCCCTGTTCAACTGTTATTTATTGAAATAAATATGCTATCTGATCAATTATTAGATCTAACAGCGTTATTTCATGTACAGATAGCAGTTGAATAAAATACATATCCAATTTTATGAAAACACTTATTCAAAAAATTCATGTAGAAGAACATTACTCATTCGCTTGCCGGACTTACAAAACACCTGATTTTGAAACTGCATGGCATAAGCATCTGGAATGCGAATTAATTCTGATCACCGAAGGAAATGGTACTGCATTGATAGGTGATTACATTGGAGAATATAAACAAGGAGATATATTTTTTCTGAATACAAACGTCCCACACTGGTTTAGGAAATCACAAAAAGATACGATTGGGAGTGCGATTGTGATCCATTTTATGAGAGATTTTTGGGGCGAAGGGTTTTTAATCCTACCGGAAATGAAAAACGTAGCCGGCCTATTAGCAAATAAGAATACAGGTATCCAATTGCAAGGGAACTTATTAAATGACATAGCGATATTGATCAGACAGTTAGAAAATGCCGAGGGGATTGAACGTATTCAACTGTTATTAAACGCTATGCAGAGGATTGGTCTGTCAACAGAACAAAATGTCGTTACAACCGCCTTTGACTCCATGAACAGCGGTGAGGAAAACTCAGTCATTGAGACAATAATTGACTATTCCTTTAAACATTTTCTTAGCCCAATTTCCTTAAAGGAGGTAGCAGGAATTACCCGTATGTCAATCCCTGCATTTTGTCGTTTCTTTAAACGGAATATTAAAAAAAGCTATTTTGACTTCATTAAAGAGATCAGAATCGGTCATGCCTGTAAACTTTTGAGAGAAACCAGCAGGCCCGTATTAGATATTTGTTATGACAGCGGTTATAACAGCTGGGCGCACTTTAGTAAACAATTTAAAACTGTGACAAAGATACCGCCATCGCAATATCGAAAACAGCATATAAAATAAGGAACTAAACTAACTCTTAGTCTAATTTACGATTTCTATTAATACCCCTTACCAGCAATCCAGGAAGATACAGACTCTCCTTTCGGCATCCAGCCTAGCAACTGTCTGGCATGAACTGCCCGTACGCGACTATTGGAACCTAATGCAAAACGTGCCCAATCACCAAGTTCAGCCAATGCATCCTCAGCATCCCATGAACTTACTTCCCCACCATAACCCATTGCTGTACTGATGTACCTTGCCAGATCAAAGTAAGATTCTTCGCCATTTTCCGCATAAAAATATCCAGCAGATGGTGCTTTTTCCAAAGCCAAGTCATACAATTCTACCAAATCTGCAATATGTACATTTGACCACCTATTGATCCCTTTACCTAAATAAACCCCTTTCCCCATTTCCCGCGATTTACGAAAAATAACAGGTAGCTGATCGCTTTCGGTGTCCAGTCCCAGGCTATCTCCGTAAATCATAGAAGGAACAATTACTATAGTCCTTACTTGTGTCTGGATCCCGGTAATACGAACCAGATTGTTAATACTCACCCGCTCAACCCTAATATCCATAGGCATAAATAAACTTTCCTCCTCAAAGACTTCCGAATTTTCAGACCTCCCCAACACATCATCGCCAACCACGCTAGATCCAGATGTATGGATAAAAGTTTTGCCTGTGCCCGCCAGAGCAATGAGCATCGTTTCAATTGCAGAGCGATGATCTGAGTCAGCGGTATGTATAACCGTATCTGACAGCCGGGCATACTGATCAAGCAGTTCTTTATCTTCCAGCGTTCCCAGTACCGGGATAATACCCAATTGTTTTAATTCTTCTACTTTAGCAGGATTACGGTATAACCCATAAACCTGATTTCCTTTGTCTGCCAGAAATTTCGCCAGAGAACTGCCAATATATCCCGTAGCACCAGTCAAAAATATTTTCATGATTAATTGTTTTAATAATACAGTATATCTGCTTTAGTATTTCACTACAAAGGTCTGCCAGTTTAAATTATAAATGAAATAATATGATTTATCATTAGCTATAAGTTAGTTTATAGTTAATCAATCCCTATCTTTAAATAAGTTCATAACTTTACACAATGGTAAATCTGGAATGGTACAGGACTTTTAAGGCTATATATCAGGCCGGCACGCTTACAGGTGCAGCTGTCGAACTGCTCATCTCCCAACCTAACGTAAGTCAGCACCTTTCTGCACTAGAGGCACACATTGGTAAACAGTTGTTTGAAAGACAGCCACGCCGCATGGTACCAACTGATTACGGCAAATTATTTTACACCCAGATTATTGAAGCTATTGATAAACTCGAACATGTCGAAGCCGAGTTCAGGTATACCCGGTCATCCAATATTCCCCTAACCTGTATTGGTGTGCCTAACGAGTTTTTCACCCAGGTACTCGCCAAAAAAATACACACTGCGCCGGCTAACCTGGTATTTGAATTTGGCTTAACTCAGCCACTGATTAAAAAGCTACAGAGCGGAAAACTATATTTCGTGGTGGCAACACAATGTGACGAAGAAAAAGACATTATATATGAGCCACTCAGGGAAGAAAACTTCTTGTTGGTCAGCAGCTACAATCATGATACAACGTTATTTGACCAAATGATCAGCAAAGGCGAGTATGATTTGGCAGAAAAATGGCTTACTGAGCAGAATTGGCATGTATACAGCAGTGATTTGCCAATTATCCGTCGATTTTGGCTTAAGAATTTCAAAAAACGCCCGGCAATAAAGCCAAGATTTATCATACCCGATTTTAATGCGATTTTAAAGGGAATCTCCCATGGTAATGGTATCACAATTGCCTCAGATTATCTAGTAAAAGATCTTATTGAAGCAAAAAAAATCAAAGAGATCTGGAAAGGAAAGGAGTCTACAAGCAACACAATATATCTTGCTTATCATAAGAACAATGTAACTACGACTCAGATCGAAATGGTCAGGAAACTATTAAACCCAAGCCAATAAAAGTGCCTCCAGCATAAAATAAAAGGCCGGCAGTTTTACCCGACCGGCCTGAATAAAAATGATTTTATGCTAAAAACAATGATGCATGGTCTTTTACAAAGGTCCCAAAATTGTAGGGCGACTTGCCGGTCACCTGCAAAATGTCCTGGCTGATCAACGCTGCTTCGCCTCTGGCATAATGGGCATAATCTTCTATTAAGCCCTCAGCCTGCCATTCGGGGAAACCTAAAGATAAAATTGCCTGCCGCATGTCATCTGGCGTAACATCTATGAATTTTATCTCTCTGGCAGTAGCACTAGAAAGCAGACGCGCTATTTCGGAATGCGTTATAGCCTCTGGGCCAGTCAGATTGTATATCTTTCCTTCATGACCACCTTCAGTTAGCGATTTGGCAGCAACAGCTGCGATATCCCGAACGTCGACCAGGCTAACTTTTCCTTCGCCTATGGGTGCAAAGAACTTACCCTGAGAGATAATTGGCTCGCGAAAAACAAGCACTCCCTGCATAAAAAGATTAGGTCGCAGAAAAGTATAAGCTATACCTGAGGCAATAATCTTTTGTTCCACTGCTGCATGATAACGCAGATAACGCACAGGAGATTGAAGATTAGCGGCAAACTGAGAGAGTTTAACAATATGTTTTACACCTGCTGCTACTGCAGCATCTACTAATGCGATCTGCTGGGCCTCAGCCTCCTCAGAAGAATTGGTCAGCAGAAATACTTTTTCTACCCCAATAAGCGCCTTGTAAAGACTTTGCGGTTCGTTAAAGTCACCACTCACCAACTCAACTCCAGCTAGTGAGCTGATTGATTCTGTATTATTGAATGAGCGTACCATAGTTTTGAAACTTAAACCAGCTGCTGAAAGTTGTCTGGCCAGTTCAGAACCTATCGTGCCAGTAGCACCGGTAATTAAAATAGAAGTCTTTTTTGATATATTGTTCATGATCTTTATGATTTGATAATCAAAATTGACCATATTCTAATCGTTAAAATTGTAAGAAAACGAAACTAGCATTTATCGCCATGTTATCTGCTGTTAATAGTTCAGTGCTTTATAAAGGAGTCAATTAAAAGTCCTACAAATATCACAGAAATAGAAAATGTCATTATTCCTAACATATAGGAAACAAGCGCTTTTAAATAGTTTACCCCTTTATTTTTGTCAAAAAATTGCCCAATCGCCCAGGTACAATATAATACACAAATAATTCCAGAACCTTTCATCAGGTTTAGCTTTGTTAATCCTTCAAAAAGTGCAAAAACAGAAAACACCAACATTCCCATTCCCATTACGAAACATAATAGAATTAATATTTCAAAAAAATTGTAGTCATACTTTCTAAAAAGTAATTTCATCCAAAAAGCAATAAATACTCCTATTATAATATTAGCATAACCATAATGATTTTGAATCCAATTAACGATTAAACTTATTGCAGAATCTTCTGCACCATTAAAATCAATGTATCCTCCTTCAATATGAAAAGAATGATTTATTAATGTATATATTAATGAGGTTACTATGATGAATATAATTGGTTTTACAAGTCTGCTTCTATTTTCTGTGATAAATTCTCTTATATTTTGCCCAGGTCTAATCAACAGCTCTCTTATCGTAAATAAGATACCTTTTTCAAAATGTAAAACATGTTCAATTTCATGCCTGATATAATGGCCATCAATTCTTTTTGTGATTACAGATTGTCCACAATCAGAACAATATTTCCCACTTAATTCAGTACTACAGTTTTTACAATTACTCATTTATTTTCAGCTTGAGGACGTTTGGATATTTGTTTAACAGGATCAACCGTCTAATCTTCATTAACACTCATCAATTTCTCTCCTTTCGATCTTTTAGTCAATCACTAAAGATATATATTTCCCTCTTCGTTTCACGAAATTAAAGAGTTATTACAGTAACAGTTTATCCTCCCAACTTTACTGGATCAGAACAGGCTTATTATCCTCATCTATGGCTACTAAAGTAAAAGCACCAATTACTACTTTTTCTCTATGGTTTTCTTTCATTCTTGCTAAATAAACATCCACTTTTATTTTTATACTTGTATTACCAATACGCTCTACCCGACCTATCAATTCAACTAAAGAGCCTGCAGGAATAGGTTTTGTAAAGTCGATTTTATCGCTGCTAACCAAGACAAAGCTTTTCCGGCAAAATCTGGTAGCTGTCATAAATGCGGTTTCAGTCGTCATCATCAATACTCTTCCACCAAACATCGTATTGTGGTGATTGATTGTCTCTGGAAATACCAATTAAAAACATGTGTTTCTGATCGGTCGATTTTTTCTTCTGGAGTCATTTCTATTATATTTATTGATATTTTGTATGAAAAAATTGGATAAACACTTTATTCAATAAAAGAAAATACAAAAAAGGGGAATTCCTTTTATCAGAAGGGAAAACCTGCAAACTGGTAGGTTTTATTACCTCAGGTCTTTCCTTAAGCCCTCAAAAAAATGTTAGCTTTATAGCAACAACAATTCAATATGAGTACCAGAAGAACGTTTCTCAAACAGAGTGCTTTAGCTACCGCTGGCATTTTGATAGCACCCTCCTCTTTTTCAAACATTGTATCTAATAAAAAAACTGAAGTTATCATCATTGGTGCTGGTTTTGCCGGACTTGCAGCTGCCAACAGACTCAAACAAAAAGGAGTCAACTTTACCATCCTTGAAAGTCAAAACAGAATAGGTGGCAGAGTATTTTCTCACAAGATGGATGAAAATTTAGTTGTAGAACTTGGGGGCGAGTGGATTGGAGAATCCCACACCCGAATTCAGCAGTTATGCGGCGAGTTAAAGCTGAATCTATTAAACAATCAAATGGATACCCATTTGATCTATAAAGGAAACTACTTTCCAAAAGATAAGTGGAATTATAGCGAAGCATGGATCCAAAAATTTCAAGACATCAAAGAAAATTACAAAAACTTTTCTCCCGCAGATAAAGTAGCATTAGACAGATATGACTGGTGGCATTATCTAATAAATAATGGCTGTGACGGAAGAGATCTGGAGATTAGAGAGTTGCTGGACAGTACCGATTTCGGAGAAAGTATCCGGCATGTTTCCGCTTTTTCTGCATTAGCGGAATATGCAGAAAGCAGCGAGAAAAATGAAATGGATAAAAAGATAATCGGTGGTAATGGACTACTAGCAGACAGGTTAGCTGAAAAAATAGGAAAAGAAAATATTCTTTTAAACCACAGGGTAAGCAAAATCATTCAAATCAATAATAAGGTAAAAGTACTTTGTGAAAATGGCAGATCACTGGAGGCCGATAAAATTATCTGTACTCTACCGGGTTTTGCCTTAAATAAGATAGACTGGCTACCTGCACTGCCAGCTGAAAAAATACAAGCCATCAATGAACTACAATATGCAAGGATTAATAAGCATGCGCTTTTATATAATGAACGATTCTGGAAAGATGAAAGTTTCGATTTGATTACAGATGAGCTACCCCACTATCTTTACCATGCCACCAAGGGTCAACCCTCTGCCAAAGGCATACTTATCTCGTACAGTGTAGGTGATAAGGCCAATGTAATTGCAAATCAAAGTAACTTATGGAACGCAAGTGAAATACAACGCACTTTACAACCACATTTTGGTGAGATTAATCAACTGCTGGAAAAACAGGTGAATTTCAATTGGGGTAACAATGACTATTCTAAAGGTGCGTATGCGCTTTATAAACCCGGACAATGGTTTAACGTGATGCCTAAATTGAAAGAAGAATTTATACATACCTATTTCGCTGGCGAACATTTAGCCGAGTGGCAAGGATTTATGGAAGGGGCGGTAAATACCGGAGAAGAAGCAGCAGATAAAATTTAAGTCTTCAAGGTCTAAATAGAGCTGTACATAGAATAAATTTCACTTGTTCATAATTTTCCAGAAAAACAATCCTCCAATAGCATACATACCAGCATCTGCAAGGTCGCCAGTATATCTTTTCATCAAAGGCGGAAGTATTAATTCAAATAAAATGCCGAACAATAAAACAATGAAAACAACCTGCCAACGCATCAAAACCAGATCTTGCTGCTGTAATATCCATCTCATAAACCACATCCCTAAAGTAGCCACAAGAGGAACAGCCAATAAATCACTTAAGTAGAATCGAATTAAATTTGGAAAAACATAGCCCGTTTTCTTCATCAGATAAATGAATAGACAAGTTAAAAAAAAGAGCCAGAACCATTTTGGAGTATCCATTTTCATCCGGCCATGAGTACGACAATCGCAATGACGGTTAGAATAAAGCTAATGAAAATAGTTGTCGTGTAATCAGTGATTTTTCTTAAAAATGGATTTTGATTTTCTATACGTAACCGTTCAATTGCTTCTTCAGCTTGCTTCCGCTCCCGTAATGAGATCATCTTATTTATTTTTTCCTGTTCTAACAGCTCATGACAATTCTGGCAACGATCGTATAATCCACCTTCCCATTCAGTCCATTGTTTACAATGCGGACACTTAATTTCTTTTTTCCCCATACCATAATTTATTTGATAAAATCAAATAGTACATTTCACCAGCAAAGATCAGCAAAATAGCATATTGATAAAAGAGTAAAACGGATGTAAATCTGGTCGAAATCACTGATTAAACAGGCATATAGACTAGGTTTAACCCAAAAAAATGTCATAAACCGAAATCGTCCAAAACATAAGAACTAACTTTATACCAGAAAAAACCTATATTTATATTCATAAACAACAACATTTTGAAGCCTCTTATACCTGAACTAAGTCTATCAGAAATTGTAAAATCAGTATTGGATAATCAGGAAAAGAAACTTGATTATTATTTAGCTTCTTTCTCCTCACCCATGCAATTGAGTACCACTCCCCATCGTGCCTCCTATTTTGGACTTGCACTTTGCACTAAAGGAACTGCACATTTGCTTGCCAGCCTGGAAGATTACCCTCTTTTAACTGGCTCCCTGATCGTCATGGGGCCTACAATTATTCGGACCTGGAAAGATCAATCTACAGATTATGCCGAGGAAAGCCTATTCTTTACAATACCTCTGTTTTTTGAAACGCGTGTAAACTCAAGCCCCTTTAAAGAGTTCACGTTCTTTGGGAATGAGACACCAAATGTTATTCAACTGGATATTGACGACGCAAACTTAATTAGCAAACTTTTACAGGACATTAAAGACATAATCGGCACACCTACCCTACGTAAAGATGAGATTGTAAAAAGTTATATAAATATTATATTAAATCAGGTAGCAGATCTTTATGATAAGTATTGCCCCAAAAGCCTTACTGAACCCGATACTCAGACAAAAATGGTGAATCAATTTAAAAAATCTTTGATTGAAAACTACCTCCATATTCGTTCCGTGAATGGATATGCAAACCTCTTAAATATAACTCCAAAACACCTGAGCCAAACCATAAAAGCAAATACAGGAAAGACAGCACGGGAATGGATACACGATATACTGATATTAGAGGCAAAAGTAAGATTAAAGCAAACTTCGCTTAGTATAAATCAAATCTCAGACTCTTTAAAGTTTAGTGATCCGTCCTTATTTGGCAAGTACTTTAAGCGTTATGCCGGATTTTCACCAGCTGTTTATCGAAAGCGAAAAGAAGAGATAACCTGATAATGCTAAAAGCCAGAGGCTAAATCTCATCAAGTATTAAGATTTAACCTCTGGCTTATTTGGATATGGAGTAATCCTAAGGCCTTAAGCCAGATTAAAGATTATCGACTTTCTTTTTAAGTGCCGTTTGTACTGCTGCTGGTAATGCACTCAGGAAACTATAACCAGTTGCACTCTCTATCGTATTTACAGAGGTCCTGTAGGTCTTCCAGTCCTGATTAATACTATTGATATTTGGCGTATTCACCGCAATTACTCTTGTAGAGGATGTGATACGGCTTAAATCATTGCTGCCGTTACTCAATACAACTATGATTTTCCAGATATTTGAAGGAACTGTTACCTTTCCATCATTAATTGTTTGGGTAACACCGCCCGAAGAGCCTGTACCTCCTTGACCATAAGATCCACAAATAACATAGACCTCACTGCCATCTTTGACCAGCGAGCGGGTATAGTTTTCAAGGTTAGCCCAAGTCTTCTGATTGTTATTTGGTGCCTGTGGCATCATGTTCGTCATTAGAAATGTAGCTGCATTACTTTCAGTCGATGCTGTACGGTCACCAGAAGGGCAGTTATGGCCACGATCAAAACCACTGCCCGAATAACTGCTATTCTGTACCTGGTACCAGCCTGAAGGTAAATCAGTATCTGCCCTGAAACCATCCGACCGGGAAGTAGTACCCAGATCAGATGCCTGAATATGCCAGCTCACCCAATTTGGCGTTCCCCTATCCCGACTATAGGAAAGGCTATAATAGGTTTTAACCATCAGGTAGTTGTTAGGGTTACTCGTCACAGCTGTCGCCGAGCTTGGGTTACCCAATAATAAATTACTGTCATCACCTGTGGCTTTGGCCGCGGTAACAGCATTTATGCTACTGCTTACAGATTGATTGTCTGCTGGATTTAACTGATTGTCTTTCTTACAGGATGCAATAGCCAGACATAGCAAGGCCATTACATAAAATTGTTTAATTCTAAGATTCATAGGTAGGTTGTTAGACTACTAAACTACTTGATCTCATTGAATAAACAGAACGGCCTGAAAATGATAATGAGAACTTCACATCCGCTTAATATTTACACCACACTATTAAGATCTATTATAAATAACTTGTTTGAGAACATAAAGATGACTTAATTTGCACCTTATATTTATTCAATCTAAATTATTAATGCAAAAACTTAGACTCTTTTTACTCTTTTCACTACTCTTTGTTACCGCTTTAAAAGCTCAGACACAACAAGGGGGCAATATTCAAGGTAAAGTAACACTTGCCGATGGTAAGCCTGCTGCTATGGTAACCATCACTTTAACAGGAAATAAAGGAACACAAACCGACAAAAATGGTGATTATCTACTACCAGACATCCCTGCGGGCAATTACACACTAAACGCAAAACATATAGGCATGGTTACGCAAAACAAGCAAATTGTTGTTAAAACCGGGCTCACAACTCGTGTTGATTTTAAATTAACAGACGGTAATCAGGTCTTACAGGAGATAGTCGTTACTTCAGGCTATAATAAGTTCGCCAAAAAAGAAACCGAAGACGTAGCTAAAATGCCATTAAAAAATCTGGAAAACCCCCAGGTTTACAACATTGTACCTAAAGAACTATTACAGGACCAGGTAATTGTGAGCTACAATGATGTACTCAAGAATGTTACCGGTGTGAGTCAGTCGCTGGTTAATGGCTCTAACTCCTTTAATTTGAGAGGCTTCAGTACTACCAGTTATCTTCGCAATGGCTTACAGGATTTTAAACGCAATAGTCTTGAAGTTGCCAATATTGAACGGATAGAGGTACTAAAAGGTCCTTCAGCTACCTTATTTGGTAGTAGCATGACTTCATTTGGCGGTTTACTAAATCGTGTTACCAAATCTCCATATGATACTTTTGGAGGAGAAATAGCCTATACCTTTGGTGGTTTTGGTTTGAGCCGGTTAACTGCAGATATCAATACCCCTTTAAATCAAGAAAAAGGATTATTTCTACGGACCAACATAGCCTACCATGAGGAAGATAGTTTCATGGATGCCGGTTTTACCAAACGCTTTTTTGTTGCTCCCTCCCTACTGTACAAAGTAAACGACCGCTTGTCAATTTCATTAGATGCAGAAATATATTCGCAGAAGGCCAATGATTTTAACCGCTTGTTCCCTGAAGCATCCTTTACCAAAACCACACCTGGCAGTCTGGGTCTGGATTGGAAGCGTTCCTACAGTAATAATGACCTTTACGAAACCAAACCTGCGGTAAGTTTATTCGGTCAGGTTAATTACAAATTATCAGATAAATGGAAATCAAATACCACGATTTCTCATACCGGTTCAAGTGAAGAAGGTTATTTGAGCTATAGTTATATACAGGGCGATACAGTTGCATCCCGAAACGTGCAATATGCAAATAACCGTTATAATTACCTTGAACTACAGCAAAACTTTAATGGAGATTTTAAAATAGGCGGGCTACGTAACCGGATCGTGATTGGGGCTGATTATTATACCAATACTTCCCGTTATACTGGTGCTTCAATTTTCGGTATTGACCAGGTCTATCTCATAGGAAACGATCCTAGATACAATCAATTGACCAGAACGTCTGTCGATAAGCTTTTGTCCGCCATTCCTTATCAAAAAACTATAGCGACCCAGAGTACGTATAGTGCTTATTTTTCAGATGTATTAAATATTACTGATCGGTTAACAACCATGTTTAGCCTTAGGGTAGATCATTTTGTTAACAATGGGAATAAAGACATCAACAAAGACATCATCAGCGGAAAATTTCATCAAACAGCACTTTCTCCAAAATTGGGTCTGGTTTACCAGCTCATCCCAAAACAAGTTTCTTTATTTGGAAACTACATGAACGGATTTAGTAACAGTGATCCGGTTTCTCAACCAGACGGCAGCCTTTCATCTTTTAAACCCAGTCAGGCCAACCAATGGGAAGGCGGTGTAAAACTTGACCTTTTTGACGGTAAATTAAACAGCACATTAAGCTATTACCATATTAACGTAAGTGATGTAATTCATAACGATTTTACACCTGGTCGTTCAGAATATAAGGTTCAAAGTGGTAACCAGCTAAGTAAAGGATTTGAAGCTGAAGTGATTGCTAATCCTTTTAGAGGATTTAACCTGATCGCAGGATATGCGCATAATGACATCGCTACAAGCAATACAGATCCCGACTCAGACGGTCTTCGCCAATGGAGCGGACCTGCAGAAACAGCGAATCTATGGCTGAGCTACCATTTCCTGGATACTAAACTGAAAGGATTGGGCTTAGGAATTGGAGGTAACTATAATGGGAAAGCTTACATCACGCAGTCCCGGTCATTGGGAGAGTTTTACATCCCATCATATACGGTATTAAATGCCGTGCTTAGTTACGATAAACCAGTTTATCGTATCAGTCTGAAGATGGATAACCTGACCAATAAATTATACTGGGGAAGCTATGTAGGCCAGATGATGCCGCGACGGTTTAGTGTGACTATGGCCGTTAAACTAAAATAGCTTAGCTATCCTGCCAGAATCACCAGAAGCCTCACAAAGATTTTTTGTGGGGCTTTTTGTTTACTTTTACACAAAAATAAGTTAATATGCCTTTTAAATCCTTAGGTCTGTCACCTGCTTTGTTAAAAGCACTGGCAGATCAGAATTTCACCATACCCACTCCTATTCAACAAACAGCTATACCCGCCATACTAGATAAAAAAGATGTTTTAGGTATTGCTAAAACAGGATCTGGAAAAACTGCCAGTTACGTCTTACCACTTTTAACAAATTTACAACAGACATTTGGCGTAAAAAACCGCCATGCAAATGTATTAGTCTTAGTCCCTACCCGTGAACTTGCAGAACAGGTAAAAGTTGTTTTTCAGACGTTTAGCAAGGCCCTTTCTGAACCGATTAAAACATTAGCTGTATATGGCGGTGTTTCAATCAACCCGCAAATGATGGCATTACAAGGCGTAAATATACTTGTTGCTACACCGGGCAGGTTATTAGAATTAGTAGACGCAAATGCGGTGCATCTATCCAGTATTGAAACATTGGTACTGGACGAAGCAGATAAGATCCTTAACTTAGGATTTAAAGAAGAAGTCAACAGAATTATTGCGCTATTACCTAAAAAGCGTCAGAATATCTTGTTATCAGCTACCTTGAATAACGACATTCAGCATATTCACCAAATCATGCTTCATGATCCTATTGTGATTCAGATAGAAGCTGAAGAGGATTCAATTGAATTGATCAACCAGGTTGCTTATATAGTTTCAGACGAAAAAAAGGGACCATTTTTACGCTATCTGATCAATCACCATGAAATGAAACAAGTGCTGGTCTTTGCTTCTTCGGTTCAACAGGCAGATGCCATTGTCAACAAGCTTCACAAAAACAAATTTGATGCAAGAGCCATTCATAGTAAAAAAAGTCAGGGCGCCAGAACCGATACTTTACATCATTTTAAATCGGGTAAATTGAGGATATTGGTTGCAACAGATCTAATGGCCAGAGGAATTGACATTAATGACCTTCCTTTTGTAATTAATTATGAACTACCTCGCTCACCAAAAGATTATATCCATCGTATCGGGAGAACCGGACGTGCAGGTACCACAGGAAATGCCATTTCTTTGGTTAGCCAAAATGAACTGCATCATTTTGAAGTAATTCAGAAGAAGATGGGTAAACAGGTTAAGTTAATCGACAGCGAAAACCCGCAATAGCACAAATTAAATGGTTAATAAAGTTGTAGATCGTCAAAAAACAAAAACAACTTTATTAACCTCTTTTACTGCCTATTCCTTCAGAATCTTCTCTAATACTTTATCCAGTTTCACTTTATCTTTCGCATAAGGCGCTAAGTTATAAAGACGAACTTGTTTAAATTCAATAGGATGACTTTCGCTTTGCAGAGAAATATAGCCACCAGTCAGCGCTTTGCCGTCCTCCTTCATTTTCGGATCGTAATTAGACACATTTCCACCCCCTATCTGAGGTTTCGAATATTCCAGTACCACTTCCTTATCAATAATATGTTTAATTACCGAGTCACCCAATACCAGAAACTCTGCTGTAACCCACTGATCACCTGCATAAGTTTTCGATTTAGAATCTAAACAATGTGGAGTAAATAATTTCCCTTCATAAACGATTTGTGTACCTGGTGTACAAACATTGCTGGTAGGACGTATATGTGTACCATCACCACCCAAAATTTGTCCTTCCACTGAGATTGGGAAATCCTGATCTTTAAGCATAGTCTCAGGGGCCTGACAATGCAGCATTGCTCCGCTGTTTCGTAAAGCCCAACCCTCACCTCCTTTAGCCTGTTCACCAACAAAGCGGTAGGTTACCTTTAATAAATAGTAAGAAAAAGGTTTTTTATAAAAGATATGCCCGTACTGCTGGTCAAAATCCTGATAGCCATCATAGCTCACTTTGAGCAAGCCATCTTCTACACGAAAAGTACTCGCATAGTTTTCTTTATAATTATGTTTAGAAATTTTAATGTTCCAATCTTTCAGATCCTTTCCGTTAAAAAGATCGATCCAGCCTTTTTGGGCAGATGCCGGATTCACAAATAAAAAAGCCAGGTATATAAAAAGCGGCAAACTGATTTTCGATTTCATATGTTTATAAATGGTTAGTTTTTAAAAATAAGGATTTAAATCAGACCTGACAATGTTTAAGTTTTGATCTAAAACAGTTTAGCTTTACTAATATTGATTTAGCTTTAATAATTGAAGGATTTATATATAGGAACCATGAGTATCATAGTCAACGAAAAAGATATTAATATACTGATTCAAACAGACGAAGTAATTGCGGAGATCTATCGTCAAATTCAGTCTCCTCCAAACTGGTCCAGGCCTCCAGGTTTTATTACCTTGTCCAAAATAATACTAGAACAACAAGTGAGTCTGTCTTCCGCTAATGCACATTTTCTCAAATTAAATGGATACATCGAAGAATTTACCCCATCCAATATCCTGAATTTAAGTGACCATGAAATGAGGGATTGTCAGATAAGCCGGCAAAAATCAAAGTACCTCCGTGAATTATCAAATGCGATACTGAATAAAGACATCGATCTTGAAGAACTAGCCAACCTGGATGAAATAGAAATCAGAAAACAATTAACCAAAATTAAAGGGATTGGCCATTGGACGGTAGATGTTTATTTAATGTTCTGTCTTGGAGCCAAAGACATCTTACCCCTAGGTGATATTGCTGTTGTCAATACAATAAAAGAGCTTACTAATGCAGCAACAAAAGAAGAAATGATTGCTTTGTCTGAAAAATGGAAACCTTTCCGATCACTTGCCACCTATTTTCTATGGCATCATTATTTAGTAAAACGCAAAAGACAAAGCAGCCAGCTTGGATATGTTTGATCCGATACAGCTAAATTGTCCCTGTCACCTCATTAATAATTCCTTTTAAAAGCGGGACCACCTGATATTCAAACCAGGGATTCTTCTTTTGCCAGATTTTATTTCTTGGCGACGGATGCACAAGCGGTAAAAACGAAGGCAGGTAGGTATCGAAACTACGTACTCTTTCTGTCAGTGACTGATTCTTCACCTCTTTCAGGTAATAATTCTGAGCATATTGTCCAATAAGTATGGTCAGCTTAACCTCCGATATATTATTTAACAATAACTGGTGCCATAATGGCGCACATTCCGGGCGGGGCGGCAAATCGCCGGATTTACCTTTGCCGGGATAGCAAAAACCCATTGGGATCAAAGCAAATAACTGATCATTATAAAACTGTTCTTTAGTAACTCCCAGCCATCTTCTTAATTCGTTTCCACTTTGATCATCCCATGGAATCCCGCTATTTTGCACTTTTTGTCCCGGGGCCTGCCCGATAATTATAATCTTAGAATTAACACTCGCCTGCACAATTGGTCTTGGAAGATTAGGTAAATAATCTTTGCACACCATACAGGATCGTATTTCTTTTAAAAGTTCATCCATCATTCAGGTTAGTCTTAAAACCGCGTCAAAAATCCCCCAATTGTTCAAAAGCCTTCTTCATTAACCTAAGGCACTAACCAATAATCCATCTTTTTCAAGTCTGCTAAAAAGCGCCAAAACTCCTGGCACTTGTGCAGGTTCCTTTAAATAGCTATCTAAATCAAAATAACCAACCTCATCAATTTCATTACTAGCTTCTATTTCTTCCGTCAAATCATAAATAAAACAATCCTGTTCCATCAGGAGATTTTTATTTTCGCCAAAAGCCGGTGCTGTAATATGACAATACACTTCAATCAATTCCGGATTCAGGTCAAGATTCAGTTCTTCCTTGATCTCCCTTTGAATAGCCTGAAGAGAAGTCTCACCACTATCAATTTTTCCACCCGGAAGGTACCAGGCATTTTTATTCTTACTAAAAGCTAAAAGAAGTTTACCTTCCTTAACAACCACTAATCCTGCCGTGTGTAATTTTACAACTTCATTATTCATATTTTCTTCTAATTTCTGTAGTGTTACGGAACAATTTCATTAGAGAATCCCAGTTCATCGATAAAAAATATACTCCAGTCCTTATTCTTATAATATTGACTAAACTACAAATTTATTTTTCATGCAAGACTCCTCTCTTCTCTAGAAATAAATATATACTTGTATAGAAATCAGATAAAAGGAAGAAACCTGCCAAAAAGCGCCCTTAGATACTATTATTACAAAATCACAAAAAAGATGGATTACATAGAAATAAACAGACAATCCTGGAATAACAGAACGGAAACCCATTTAAACTCGAGTTTTTATGATGTCAGCGGTTTTTTAAATGGGAAAACGTCACTTAACGAAATTGAACTTAATTTATTGGGAGACGTAAAGGGGAAAACCATTTTACATTTGCAATGTCACTTCGGGCAAGACACCATCTCTTTAGGAAGACTGGGTGCAAAAGTAACTGGAATAGATTTATCCGATAAAGCGATTGCAAGTGCAAATGAACTTGCTGAAAAAGCAAAAACACCTGCGCGATTTATTTGTTGTGACATCTACGATCTTCCCAGTCATCTGACAGAACAATTCGATATTGTATTTACAAGCTATGGGACAATTGGCTGGTTACCCGATCTGGACAAATGGGCACAGATAGTTTCAGGATTTTTAAAACCAGGAGGGAAATTTGTCTTCGTAGAATTTCATCCTGTAGTATGGATGTTCGATGATAATTTTGAGAAGATAGGTTATAACTATTTCAATACAGGTCCAATAATAGAAAACCAAACCGGTACCTATGCCGACAGAAAAGCACCTATCAGTCAGGAATCTGTAGGATGGAACCACAGCACAAGCGAAGTTCTAAATAACCTGCTAAAAAATGGTTTAGAGCTCAATTCATTTGATGAGTTTGACTATTCGCCTTACAATTGCTTTAACAATACAATAGAATCAGATACAGAACCAAAAAAATATCGGATTAAACACCTCGACAATAAGATACCCATGATATTTGCCATTGTGGCAACAAAGAAAAACTCCTTACACCCTAGTTAGATAACGCAACAACCCAAATAAAAGGCTCATTAAAATCAGGTAAACAACGTTGAGTTTCAGTTTTAACATCAGGAAAAGAGAGATTATAATCCAGATTAAAGCCACTAAATCGAAATGAGATAGCGCCATACCGCCAGGAAAAACAACATCCTTTCCTAAAAAAATAGTCAGGTTTAGAATCACTCCAACCACTGCTGCCGTCACCAATTTTAAAACCCCGCTGATGATTTCATTGCCATGAGACCTTTCTATCAAGGGCCCGCCAACAAAAATAAATAGGAAACAAGGCAGAAAAGTATAAAAAGTAGTCGCAATCAGTGCAATGCTTCCCATCAATAAAGACCCATGGAAATGGTTAAACCCAGCCATAAACCCTACAAAACCGACTACTATGATCAGTGGGCCCGGTGTAGTTTCCGCGAGCGCGAAACCATCCACCATTTGCATTTTAGAGAGCCAGTTTAATTTAGTCACAGCGAATTGTGCCACATAAGGTAGTACTGTATATGAACCACCAATAGTAAAAAACGCAGTTTGTGTAAAAAATAAGATCAGTCGCTGCCAGAAAGAGAAGTCTCCCGATAATAAATAAAACGAGGCAAAAGGCATAACCCAGAAAAGTAGGAAAATAGCCAGTTGTTTCATGAACCGTTTCGTTTCAAACCCAGCATCCGGTGCAACCGATGATGCATTGATATAATACTCCTCCTCATGGTCAAGATGCTGCTCTTGCAGTTGGCTCACCCCGTGCAACCATTCAGGATAAAAACGTCTGATCACCAAAGCCAGCACGATAGTGCCAAGAATGATCAGTAACAAGGAAATATTAAAAAAGAAAATGCAGATAAAAGCTATTCCGGCGATCATATAATGTAATACACCATTTAGAGATTTTTGCCCAACCTTAAATAAAGCAATGATGATAATGGCAATTACCGCTGGTTTGAGAGCATTAAACATGGCATAAATCCAGGGCAGATTCCCGTAAGATACATAAACAATGCTTAAAGCCAAAAGAATAAACATGGAAGGCAGCACGAATAATATTCCAGCAATCAAACCACCTTTTTTACCGTGTAATTGCCAACCAATATAAATAGCCAGTTGCTGTGCCTCTGGGCCAGGGAGTAGCATACAAATACTAAGTGCATGAAAAAAACGACTATTACTCACCCATTTTTTTCGATCTACCAGAAAATCATGCATCAAAGCAATGTGTCCCGCAGTTCCGCCAAAGCTAACCCAACCTAGTTTAAACCAAAATTTTAAAGCCTCATTAAATGCGGGTTTCCCCAATCGTTTTTCTTCCATCAATATGACTTAAAGATACAAAAAACGATGATTTCAGACAAATCCTGAAGGCAACATAATGGATAGAATTGCATACTAT
Organism: Pedobacter sp. PAMC26386; assembly: GCA_014302835.1. Taxonomy (GTDB): domain Bacteria; phylum Bacteroidota; class Bacteroidia; order Sphingobacteriales; family Sphingobacteriaceae; genus Pedobacter. The sequence goes on along the minus strand of CP060294.1, from coordinate 1,386,706 downwards.
ATTCACCATTAGGAATAATAGCTTTTATTTACATTTGGTTTCAGACAAGCCAAATCTATCCATATGAAGTTTAAACTATTTACCCTTACCAGCCTCTGTATCTCTTTACTGCTTAATTACACAAACATAGATGCGCAAACTAAGCATTTAACCAACTCCAAATACACAATCATTCCCCAGCCTACTACTTTAAAACCTGCTAAGGGGAATTTTCAATTGAATAAAAACACCCGGATTATAAGTTCTTCTGTTTTTAATGCGGCAGCGGCCGAGTTAAAAAGCATCACAGAAAAATGCTCCCGGACTGCTAAAAACGCAGGAACTATCACCCTTAAAACCGGAGACAATACTCTGCCACAGGGCGGATATCTGCTTTCAGTAAAAGATAAGTCTATTGTGATTACTGCGAATACTGCAGAAGGTTCCTTTTCTGCAGTATCTACCATAAAACAGCTGATTGGAGCCCCTTTATATGCAAATCATTCCACAGCTGAACTTCAAATTCCAAATGTAGAAATAACTGACGCACCTCGTTTCGAGTGGAGAGGTATGCATTTAGATGTATCCCGTCATTTCTTTGATATAGCCTATCTGGAAAAGATGATAGACCGTATGGCACTTTATAAATTCAACAAGTTTCATTTACATCTTACAGATGACCAGGGCTGGCGTATAGAAATAAAAAAATATCCCGAACTCACCTCAAAAGGTGCATGGCGTAACCTCAATAAACAAGATTCAACCTGTCTTGCATTAGCCAAAGATAATCCTGACTATGCCCTTCCAGAAAAACATTTCAAGACCATTGACGGCATAAGAAAATATGGAGGATTTTATACCCAGGAGCAAATGAAAGGATTGATTAAATATGCCCGGGCAAGATCAATTGAGATTATTCCGGAAATAGATATGCCAGGGCATATGATGGCAGCAACCACGCTGATGCCATGGCTTGCCTCCAATGGAAAAGGCGGACAGGCAAAAGATTTCTCTGAACCCCTGTGCCCATGTAAAGAAAGCACTTATGAATTTGCTGAGAATGTATTCACAGAAATAGCCGCACTTTTCCCAAGTAAATACATTCACTTAGGAGCAGATGAAGTAGAGAAAAGCAGCTGGAAAAATGTTCCTGAATGTGATTCCCTGATGAAAAAAGAAGGTTTAAAAGACATCAATGAGCTTCAGAGTTATTTCGTACATAGAATGGAACAGTTTTTTAATAGTAAAAACAAAAAAATGATCGGATGGGATGAAATCCTTGACGGCGGAGTCTCTAAAACTGCAACCTTAATGTACTGGCGTACCTGGATTCCTGATGCACCCAAACATGCTGCAGAAAAAGGAAATGAAATTATCATGGCTCCAGGTGAGTATTGTTATTTTGATGCCCAGCAGGATGTTAACTCTCTGCAAAAGGTCTATACATTTAATCCTCTTGGCTTTAAACTCAATACGGCAGAGCAAAAATACGTCAAAGGTGTTCAGTCCTGCCTCTGGACAGAAACCATTCCAAGTGAGCAACGTTTGGAATACATGATTTTCCCAAGGATGATGGCCATGTCAGAAGTAGCCTGGAACAATTCGCCATCAGACTGGAAAGGTTTTGAAAGCAGGGTTATCAACCAATTGCCCATGCTCGATGCAATGGGTATTAATTATCGGTTTCAGGATTTGAAAGGCTTTAGTCCTAAAAGCGTTTTCACAGATACTGCTTCCCTTCAGCTCATCAACCCGGTACCTGCTTTTAAAATTCACTATACCACGGACGGCAGCTTACCAACCATATCTTCCAGCGTATTTAACAAGAGCATTAAAGTTGATCGGCCTGTACAATTTAAATTAGCTGCATTCAATACCTCTGGCAAACGCGGGGAAGTTTATACAATCGATTATATAAAACAGGATTATTTCGAGTCTGCCAAAGTGGAAAACTTACAAAAAGGATTGGATTTCTCTTATTACCCACATGGTTATCATGTAGTTAAAGAGATAGATGAAAAAGATTTAGACAGTCGTAAAGTCACCGCTGCTATCGAAATACCCATAGCTAAAACAGCAGATCAGTTTGCAACAAAACACAAAGGCTACTTTTATGCTGAAGAAACGGGAGTTTATACCTTTTTTCTACGGTCTGATGATGGCAGCGTACTCAAAATGGACAGTACAACTCTTGTAGATAATGATGGCATGCACTTCGCTATGGAGAAATCTGCTCAGATTGCCTTAAAAAAAGGATACCATCCTTTTGAATTGTTATTCTTAGAAGGCGGCGGAGGTTATACATTAAAACTGGAAGTACAAGATCCTTCAGGAAAACGAAGAGATGTAAATGCTAAGGATTTCTATAGATAAAACAATTAATAAATTCCTACTCCCTGTATTCTTTACCAGTACTAATATTTATATAATAATAAATTCGCTTTCCATTTTCCGTTACACTGACCCTTCCATCAACATCTATCTGGTGATATTTCGCTGGTGTAAGTACTTTATTATTCTTGGTATCCAATAAACCCAAAAAGTCTTCAGGCCAACCGTTTGGATGACTAATTTCGCTATAAACCACAATATGCTCTGCAATTTCTTCTTTTAGCTTGTTATATTCAGGTTGTAAAATCCAGGATTCTTTTTGACTATCATAAATACCAAATTTCTTCGTAACAGCGTCTTTTCCAATATAGCAGTGTTTAGAAAACTGACAAGGTATCGCATTTTCAAAAGGTAAATCATCCCGCTCCGCTATTTTAGCAGCTGGATCAGGATCATTAAAAATAGCAGAAATCTCCCTATTAGTTGTTTGAAGATCATAGTCACTATCGAACTTCTGGATTTTATTGTTACTATCCAATTCATAAAGCTGTTGCTTAATCACCAATGACTTTCCAACAGAAGCAATAGGAAAAGGGAATTTAAATGAATCATTTCTATATAAAGTCCAGCTTCCCATTTCATAAGGTTCATATAAATCCCAATAACTTAATCTTTCCCGAAATATTACATTTTTATCAGGTAGTGAAAGTATTTCCCATTTTGTTCTGTGAATAGAATAATTGAAGAAAAACAAGGGGCCACGCTCCCACTTCCAAAATTGCCACCAGGCAACATATTCTTTCTTTGTAATGAAAAGCGTAAATAAACCATCAGAATATAACCCGGCAGCATTATAATTATCACTCTTTTTATATAATGAATAAAATCCTTCAGCATAAATCCCAGCACTGTAATGCTTAGGCTTAATTACAACCCGTTCCTGCTGATCAATTACACTGTACTTATCATTTTCCTTCACAAAAGCATATCCATTTACAAATGCTCTGCCCTCTTCAAATTTAGGCTTGATCACAAGATTTCCTAGACTATCACAATAACCAAATTTACCAGTTTTGGCTAACCAGGGATACAATTTCAAAGGTTGTTCCTGTCCTTTAGCATTAACTGGAAATACTGTATTCATGATCAAAAAAGCTATAGATAAAAGTTTAATATAATTTCCCTGGATAGTTGTTCTCACAGCATAAAGGTAAATTATTAATCCAATCCATAATAACGGGATTTAAACTTTCATTATATTGTAACTGCTAATCTAAATACGCCTTTTTATGACCCCACGATACTCAAATTTCATCACCTTGCTCCTGCTAACTTTAGCTATAAATAGCTTTGCACAGCAGCAAAATGATTCAGTTAAAGTGATTAAGGCCGGACGGCTTATTGATGTAGAAAAGGGTAAAGTCCTGATTAACCAGTACATTTTAATTGACCATGACACGATAAAAAGCATTGGTCCAAATATTAACATACCAACTGGTGTAACAGTAATAGACCTCAGCAATTCCACAGTCCTGCCTGGCTTAATTGACTGTCACACCCACCTTACTTTTCAGCCAGGAGAAAACTACTATGATGATATTTTCCGTAAAACGCCGGTAGACCTCGCCATGATCGCCCCTATATATGCTAAACGCACTTTAGAAGCAGGATTTACAACCTGCCGGGATGTAGGCGCATCTGCATTTATAGATGTATCCTTAAGGAACGCCATTAACCGGGGCGATATTCCCGGCCCAAGAATGTTGGTCGCTACCCTATTTATTGGAAGTACCGGCAGCCACGGCGATCTCAACGGATTTTCACCCTATTTAGACTGGTCAGGTCCCAAACAAATGACCGGTGTTGCCAATGGAGTCGACGGTGTCCGTGCCCAGGTCCGTTACAATATAAAATACGGTGCTGAAGTTATCAAATTCGGCGCAAGTGCAGGTGTATTGACAGAAGAAGCAAGCGTAGGTGCTCCCCAGTTCTCACAAGAAGAAATGAATGCTATTGTTGAAGAAGCTCACCTCTGGGGCCTCAAAACCTGCGCGCATGCCCATGGTACAGTTGCCATAAAAATGGCAGTTAAAGCCGGTGTAGCCTCCATAGAACACGGGAGTTTTCTTGACAACGAAGCGATTAACTTAATGAAAACACATGGTACTTACCTGGTAGCAGACATCTATAATGATGATTACATTCTCAGTGATTATGCTAAACATGGGACGCCCGAAAAAATCATTAACAAAGAGAAACTTGTAGGAAAAGAACAACGCTTAAGTTTTCAACGTGCTGTAAAAGCAGGTGTTAAAATAGCCTTTGGTACCGATGCAGGTGTTTATCCCCATGGCTGGAATGGCAAACAGTTCAAATACATGGTCAAATTTGGTCTGACCCCAATGCAAGCCATACAAGCTGCGACAATCAATGCGGCTGATTTATTAGGATGGAAGAATAAAGTAGGCTCATTAAGTACAGGCAAATACGCCGATCTGATAGCTCTTAAAAATGACCCTCTGACAGATATTAGCTTGTTAGAACAGATCCCTTTTGTCATGAAAGGAGGAATCATTTATAAAAATGAGCTGAAGAAATAACCAATTACCCCCAAAACAATCAAAATTCCAGACAGATTCAGTTTATAAATCTGTCTGGAATTTTGATTGTTTAAAAATTAATCAGGCTATGACCATCATAATTTGCAGGTGCATCAATTCCCAGAAATTTTAATATAGTTGCTGCAACATCATACAAATGCGGAGCATTTTTATAGTCGATAGTTTTCTTCACAAATATTGCAGCATTCGTATTACTCCAAACTGCGTCAGCCCCATTATTTCTTCTGATGCTGATGTCAGAACTGCCTAAACTTCCAGCATAAATAACACCAGAGCCATCATTACCTTTGGCATTTAAGACCAATGCCTTGAAATCCGGATGACTATCATCAATATCCTTAAAAGCATAAGTACTGATTGTATTCGCACCTAAAGCAGTTTTAAAAACCCTCAACCCCGCAATATTACCATTAAACACTTGTCCGTATTTCCCTGTTCCATCCTGTCCAATTTTAAACGTAGAACCGCTCTGCAAGTCTCCAACTTTAGAAATATCTCCTTCAGACACTTGTACTCCACCATCATATAACGTTACTTTTTTTGTTGAACGATTTAATACAATAGTAACATGGTGCCAGTTCTGATCTGTCAGGTCAACCCCATCAACATCGAGCCTATTAGAAGTCCCTTCTCCAAAGTTCGCCCTGATTTTACCCTTGTTATTGGAAATAATAATTCCTTTATTAGCCCCATTAGCCCAGTTCTTATTTCCTAAAATTACCGGATCGCTTACGGTTGATGTCGCTCTTACATTAAATTCAAAAGTCAAGCTACCTGAACTACTTAAATCTAGATCTGGTAATGCAGGAAATTCACCATAAATATCTTTTTGAAAATTTAGTGCTGTAACAGTATTTGGCTTGGTTTCGATTACAGAAACCGGTTCTCCCTCTACAATCTTTGGAGTAACCGACATATTATTAAGGATAATAAAAGAATTTTGCTCCAGATAGCTTGGTCCACCATGAGAAATATCCCCGCCATGATCCGCAGCCACAACCACGAGCCAATCTTCATCTTTATATGTTGACCTGGCCTTTAATGCATCCAGAACTCTCTTTACACGCTGATCAACAACCTTAACAGCAGCAACATAACTTGGTGTTGTGGGTTTAAAGTTCTCTGCATGTCCAGCATGATCCACATCATCAAACTGGATAAACAGAACATCAGGATTGTTAGTGCTGATCTCTTTAATCAATCCTTTTTCTGTGGCGTCATCACTTCCAGTAGAATTGCGGAAAGTAGCATCACCCTGAGCTATAATTTTATCGTTGATCGGAGCCCAGGTCACAAAAGAGCCGGTTCTTGCATTTGGTAACCCCGCTTTAACCTCATGAAAAAAGGAAGGATAATTTTTAAAATCAGCGTTACTAAATGAATTATCCGTAGCCTTATGTTTGGCTACGCCTGTACCGGTCAGCAAAGCAGACCAGCCATTAGAACTCCATGTTGGAATTTCGGCAAGTGCATTTGTACTGGTCCATGAATTGTCCATTAATGCTTTCAATACCGGAGCGTTAGTGGTTGTAATTGTTCTCCAAACTAAACCATCAATACCGATGAATAAGACTTTTTTAACTTTGCCAGAAGAAATTACAGTTGAATGCATCGCCTGGCCAGGACCAGCTTCTTCTGCTCCTATTGCCTTACAGCCATACCATGTAGCCAAAGCACAGAGGATAAATGCCAATGAAACTTGAACTCGATTTACTTTTTTCATAAGTTTATTTTTCAATTACAGATAGATTATACAGCATTATTGCCTTAATAAAAGTATACAACTGTTTAGTATATGTATACACCATAAATAAAAATTAACCTAATTATAATATAACATCATCCCCATTAACCTTTTCTTAACAGAGGACACTCTGCTTTTAGCTAACCTTCTGGGCTATAATTGCAGGGTAATGACTACCTATCGATCCCAACTCCATAAAACCTAAAAAATATACGCCTATACAATTGAACAGCCTCTCAGTCATAAGGATTTTTCTATAGACTATAAAAATGACTAAATTCGCTTCATTATGAAGCAGAACAAATACGACGATCCCGAATTCTTTGCAAATTACAGCCAGATGCCTCGTTCAACCGGTGGTTTAAATGCAGCTGGAGAATGGCAAATTTTTCGTGCATTACTCCCTGACCGTAATAATAAAAAAGTACTTGACCTGGGTTGCGGTTTTGGCTGGCACTGTCGTTACGCACGCGAACAGCAGGCAAAGTTCGTAATCGGTGTAGATCTTTCTGAAAACATGTTAACCCGTGCCAGAAACAGCACGAATGACTCTGCAATCGAGTATCGTCAGTTAGCTATCGAAGATATTGACTTCGCTGCCGAAGAATTTGATGTCGTTATCAGTTCACTTGCTTTTCATTATGTAGAAAACTTCAATACCGTTTGCAAGAAAGTTCGTCACGCCCTTAAACCCGGTGGTTCGTTTGTACTTTCTGTAGAACATCCAATTTTCACTGCATTAGCTTCACAAGATTGGCATCATGATCAGGAAGGCAAAAGACTACACTGGCCCGTTGACGGTTATCAGGACGAAAGTCAGCGTATAGCCAGATTTCTTGATAACGATGTAATCAAATATCACCGGACTTTAGAAACTTATCTGAATACAATAATCGACGCCGGATTCCGGATTACAAGAATATCAGAACCGCAGCCATCAAAAGAAGTCCTGGAAGAATATCCAGAAATGAAGGATGAAGTACGCCGCCCTATTTTCCTTTTGATCGCTGCAGTAAAGAACTAATCAATATACCTCTTGAATACTTTTTGGCAATAAAGGAGGTGCAAATGAAGCTATACCATTAATGTTTGCACCTGCTTGCCCCATATGTCCCGCTCTATTGCGAAGAAAAGGCATAGGGAAACTCAATACGGGTTCTGAAAGCTGATCTAAAGAAGAAATCTCGTCATTTGTAAGCTGGACAGACAAAGACTGAAGATTTTGAGCTAGCTGGTCCATCGTACGTGCACCGATAATAGTAGAAGTTACGCCTGGCTTGCTTACCACCCAGGCCAAAGCAACACTGGCTGGAGTAGTTTCTTTTTCCAGAGCCAGTTCAGCTAAACGGTCAATGATCTGATAGGTACTTTCAGCAAGATCAGGACTTGACTCCGTACCATTTCTACCGCTCTGTATCTCTCCTTTATTCTCTCGGGTATATTTTCCGCTTAAAATCCCTCCTCTCAAGGGAGACCATGGCATCACGCCTAAGCCCAGATCTTGTGCCATTGGGATCAGTTCACCTTCAACTGTCCTTTCCAATAGAGAATATTCAATTTGTAAACCTGCAAAAGCAGACCAGCCACGAAATTGAGCAATCATTTGAGCTTGTGCTATTTTCCATGCCGGGGTATCAGATACCGCAATATACCGAACCTTACCAGAGGTTACTAAATCCTGTAAAGCAGACATTGTTTCTTCAATTGGCGTATATGGATCAAAAGCATGCATCCAGTAAAGATCTATATGATCTGTTTGCAGTCTCCTTAAGGAGTTTTCTAAAGAGCTAATAATTGCTTTTCTACTGGAACCGCCAGAATTTGGATCACCGGGATATAAATTGCAGAAAAACTTAGTAGAGAGTATTAATTGATCTCTGCGGACATCCGTTTTCTTTAAAAAATCACCAATGATCTTTTCAGAATGACCTTTAGTATACACATTGGCGGTATCAATAATATTACCACCCAGTTCAATATACTTTGACATAATAGCTTCCGAGTCCGTTGGAGCTGAACCCCAGCCCCATTCTTCGCCAAATGTCATTGTACCAAGAGTAAGCGGGCTTACCTTTAATCCCGATTTACCAAGGGTTCTGTAATTTGTTAAATCCATAATCTATTATTTTTAGATGAGTCCCTGCGGGCAATAGCATTAACCCACAGGGAAACAATAATTATATAAAAGTATTATAGAGAACCAGGTTGCCGATTGCTAAATTCAAACGCATTATAGCGAATATCAAACAACGCACAGGCTAACTATCACTGCAAAATTTACAATGCTGGCTTTGCCCAGAAATAAGCTACGTTATTTGTGGCATAGTCTATACTGGTTTTAGCAACCTTTTTATCTCCTTTAAAGGTGGTAAAGTTGCCAGGATATAATTTTATCACCATCCAAAGCATCCGAACAAGAAAGGCTGTAATATATTTGGGGACAATTCCAGCATATTTAGGCTTTCTTTCAGCTGGCATTCCTTTAAACTGCTTAAACAAGGTAATTAGCTGTATTGAAGCCTCTTTATAATCATTTTTACCTAAAGCACTATTAATCATTAAATTTGAAGTCTTAACAGCTTGTTCAAATTCATCTGTAACTGCAATAGTCTGGCCAAAGGCAATACATATCATACTAAACAATACGGCAATTAACTTTCTCATAGCTGTTTTCTCATAAAAATCATAAAAAAACAGCCAATTCTAAATTAGAAAACACATCTTTTACTCACAAGAAGTTATACCTGGAATAAAATAGACAAATGAACCTGGCAGTTCCCTTTCTGTACATATTCAATACCTTCGCCACCACCTAAAGCCAGTGCAGGGACAAAAAAGAAGATCTCATTTTTTTTCAGCTTCCCTAATTTTTTAAGTGAAGCCTTAAACAGTTCATGTCTCAAAACATCTTCAATGATATCGTCGTCACATAAATACCCATTAAAAAAATCAGACAGGCTCCAGATAATGGTTTCAATCTGCTTATAATGCGGATCGAATAAGCACACATCTTCATCTGTAGCCGTTAACTTCCGATAATAAAACAATTCACCAAAACCACTAATAGCTACCGGGACATAGTTGGAGGATTGTCTTCCAAGAGTCCGCTCTAAATCTGCCTGAAAATCCTCGGGATTTACAATTTCTATCAGACCGTCATTATATTTACCTAATCCTTTTGTTCTCCATAACTCAATCATACTGGACGGAAGTATGTGTGCGTACTGATTAACCAGTGCTTCACTGGCAATTTCGGTAAGCGTCGGCTGATATTTTTCCAAAAAACGAGTTAATTCCATTTTGGTAGCTATTACTAATCTACCAACAAGATACCGAGTTTCTTAGTCGCAAACAACCATTAAGATTGGCCAATTCATACCCTATTAAATTCCAAAAATGGATATATATTTGTTATACAATAACAATTCAAAACAACCAATTTACAGCTAAAAAACAAAACCATGGCAGCAGTTAATCCTTATTTAAACTTTGAAGGTAATACCGAAGAAGTATTTAATTTTTACAAATCAGTATTTGGTGGTGAGTTTAATACCCTGGCCAGATTTAATGAAATGCCTGAAGAATATCAGCCAGACAAAAGTGAGAGCGGTAAAATTATGCATATCTCTTTACCTATTGGTGGTGGAAGTTTTTTAATGGGCAGTGACAGACCATCGTCATATGGGCCAATTGGAAAAGGTGATAATTTCTATGTCTCCATTCAAGCCGATAGTGAAGAAGAGGCCACCAAATTATTTAACGGTCTTTCGGCTGGAGGTGTGGTAACCATGCCACTTGAAAAAACTTTCTGGGGAGCATTCTTTGGAATGTTCAATGACAAATTTGGCGTACAATGGATGATCAATCATGATTACAACCAAAAATAATCCAAAAAGAAGACAGCCATAGGCTGTCTTCTTTAGATTAAAAAGGACTCTTCGTCTATACTTTTATGTCATCTATCTATAAATTAACAATTTTTAGCTTAAAAATTGTTAATTTGTAAATGCCCAGAATTAGAATTTCATCTTTTATTATACACCTTTTCGTATGGCTAGCGCTGATGACTTTTCCCCTGATTTTCAGAATTAAGGGAGAAACCAGTGCACTAATGGATCCTGTATTTATACGGCACTACATCCAGTTCTGTTTAATATATATAGTCGTTTTTTATATTCATGCATATTATTTATTTCCAGTATTTTATTTTAAGAAAAAATACACCATATATGTGCTCTCGGTTATCGTGCTATTTGTTGGCGCATTAACCTTTCAGCCATATGGCCGGATGCTAAGAGATAAAAACCACCCTCCTTTATATTGCGTAAAAGCATCAGATCATCCCATTAGGAAGAGACTGAACCGACATTTAGAGTTTGATAGCATTTTAATGCTGATCACAGTTCTAGGAATGGGTTCAGCTATCCGCTCAGTCAGAGAATTACGGCTGACAGATACGCGTGTACTTTTATCCGAGACTAAACAGGCAAATACAACTGTTTCTTTCAACAATGAAATTACAACAGAAGGCAGTCAGAAATTAGCAGATATAGTCCATTATACGACAACCAATGGGGCTGCAAGAGGTTTAGTGCCATTAAGCGTCGAACTTACACATATCAGCGATTATATTGAGCTCCAAAAACCGCATCTGGATAAAACGGTTACCCTCAGTTATCTGGTCTCTGGAAACCCTGATGGCCATCAGATTATCCCGTTGACTTTAATAACATTCATAGAAAATATATTCAAATACGAGCAGATTAATCATACCAGTGCTCCAATTACAATATCAATTGATATAATGGATGATAGAATTGATTTCTATACGCAGCATCAGCTAGCTGATCGTCAAAAAAAGAATACATCTGCCGACTCAGATTTCAAGAATACCAGACAACGTCTCGAGCAGCTTTATCCAGGTCAGTTTACTTTAAAAACGAAACAGAAAAAGGATGTACTCACTGTTAATTTAATACTATTCTATTAATTAAACCTGCTTTATCTTCAGTGTGATTTATTTCAGCGCAGCAATTTTCTCAAAGACCCTCGCAATGACCTCAGCACCCGGATCTGGAATATTTCTCAGAACAGACTCAGATAAATAAGAAGATCTGCCAAACTTTGTATTGGTAATTGTTTTGGTATATTCAGCACCCTTACGTGCCGCATCCGCTACTATCTGAACAGACTCCTTTTGAGCTAATGCCTCAAAAGCAGGTTCTAAAGCATCAATCATAGTTCTGTCTCCTACTTTTGCTCCGCCATAGTCCTTCACTTTTTGTAATCCATCTAAAAGAGCTCTCCCCAGATCACCATCCTTTGAATAAGTGTTCCCTGCGGCTGTAAATAAAATTGACAATAAAACACCACTTGATCCGCCGGCTTCCCTGGCTAATATTCTGCCGATAGTCAGTAGTAGTTTCCCAGTATCATTTAGTGGAAGTTTATCGACTACCAGTAACAAACGTTTGCCCGCCAGCGCAAATGTAGATCCAGCATCGCCATCCCCTACTTTTGCATCCAGACCGTTAATCTCTTTCTCTACCGCCACCAATAAAGCACCCGTTTTTTCAATCAGTTCTTTAACCTTTTCATTAGCAGAGGCTTCATAAGGTATTGTTTCAGGAAGTTTTGGACTGCTTACGACAACATCTGCCCTTTTAAAAGACTGTAATTGCCAGGCAAGAGGTTCTGCATCTGCTAGTAAAGCACTTTCAATTTCTTTATCCAGCAGCAGAACTGACACAGAAAAACCACTCATATTGATAGACGACATTAAAGCCGCCGGCCCAACCATATAATCAATTTTAGCTGCCAGTTTAGTTTTACTGAACGCATTAACTAATAAACTCATCTCAATAGGGCTTACACTTCCCATATTGTTGAATATCATTGCATATCTATCATTTGTATCAGTTGATAAAGCAGCCTCCAGTTTTTCAATAGCCAGCGCCATTAAATGATCTGCCGGTGCATAAGCAACCACCTCAATACCAGGCTCTCCATGAATCCCTAAACCCAGTTCAACTTCCTGATCAGATAAGCGGGAGGTTGGCTCCTGCCCCAAATGCTGACATTCTGTGAGCGAAAGGCCTATAGAAGCTGTACGGTCAATTACTTTTTGTGCAACTGCCGCAATCTCTTCTAATGATTTACCTTCTTCAGCAAGCTGCCCAGCAATTTTATGAATAAATAAAGTTCCTGCCAATCCACGTTTTTTAACATCCTGGCCAAGGGCGATGTCATCGTCAACAGTTACCGTCTTTACCTCATAGCCTAAAGCACGTGCCTGCTCAGCAGCCAAACCAAAATTAAGGCGGTCACCGGTATAATTTTTGATGATTAATAAGCATCCTTTTGGTCCAGTTGCTGCTAAGATAGCAGACAATACCGCGTCAACAGTAGGCGAAGCAAAAATATCACCACATACTGCAGCCGTCAGCATTCCTTTCCCCACAAATCCCGCATGTGCAGGCTCATGGCCAGAACCGCCCCCTGATATCACTGCCACCTTTGATTTATCCCAGTCTTTACGAATAACCACACGTATTTCTGGGAAAGAATCTAATTTGGCCAGTTTAGGGTTAGTTAATAATCCATTGATAGCTTCATTTACAATCTGATCGGGTTCATTTATAAAAAATTTCATGCTATTTTATTTTTCGTGTTGTTTAATTCTTTGGAACAATGATTTTTCACAAGGTAATTGAAAAGATCTATTTACAGCTTTTCAATTAATTAAGATAATGTCAAATTTTAAATAAACCAAAATCCAATTCGTTACGTTATTACAATACACCTGTTTTAATCAGATCATTATGGCTTGGAATCCGGATACTTACAATAAGTTCAAACAAGAACGCTTTGGCCCCTTTTACGATTTAATCCAATTGGTAAAAGTTAGACCAGCAATCCATGCCATAGATCTGGGCTGCGGTACGGGAGAGCTGACCAGGAAACTTGCCGATGCTTTACCCGGATCAACGGTTTCAGGGATAGATTCTTCCCAGGAAATGCTTAACGATGCCTCCGCTTTCCAAAATGAACAAGTTAGCTTTCAGAAAAAAACCATAGAAGAACAACTAGCATCAGCAGAAAAGTGGGATCTTGTCTTTTCTAATGCAGCCATACAGTGGCTGGGGAACCACGAAACATTATATCCTAAAATCATTTCTACGATTAAACCTGGAGGACAGCTCGTTGTTCAAATTCCGTCAAATCATCATCACTTTACACATACTACTTTAATAGAACTCGCTACCACTCCCCCATTTGCAGCAGCCTTGAATGGATTCACCCGTATTTCTCCGGTATTGGATATACAGGAATACGGAAAAATATTTTTCAATCATGGTGGTACTGAAATTACTGTTTATGAAAAGATCTATCCACATGTATTAAAAGATGCAGATGCTTTATTTGACTGGGTATCAGGCACTGCAATGATACCTTATGTAGAGAAACTCCCTGAAGATATCAAACAAAGTTTCATTGCGACATATAAAGATAGATTAAGAAAACAATTTAAAGAATCGCCCGTATTTTATCCATTTAAACGAACAATTATGGCTGCTACTTTTTAAGAAACACGGCTTAATCTTTTTTGTTCCCAATCATCATTACCCCAGTTGTATTTCCAGAGGCATCTCTCATTGGTGTATAACTATAACAGATCCTGTTAATCTCAGTCGTATAAGATACACCATTATGAAATACATGTTCAAGCTCTCTGATACTGATGTTGACATCGTTATTCCATAAATCCAGCATTCGATTATTTACAGATTGTATATGAAACTCCCTTCCCTTAAATACGGCCATCGCCACCGGAGCAGACATGACCATAGCGCGTAAATTCCGGTCTGATTCCTCCATATATAACTTGTTAATCTCTCTTTCACAAACATCTGTTGCGACTACTAAAATCGAGGTAACTTTACTATTTCTGCTCTGGATAGCTGTATAACTATAATCCACATAAATAGTTTCCATTTTGCCATTATATGACCTGTAGAACTCAGTACCTCTATCTACAAAGGGTCTCCCGGTACGAAACACATCATAAATTTGCCTTAGGTAAGGTTGTTCAGCAATCTCAGGAAGAAAATCCAGAAGTTTACTACCTAATACAGTTTCTTCTCGTCTTAAAAGTTGCAGCATCGCTGGATTTGCCATATCGAGCCTTAAAGTATTAACTTCCAGAATCCCCATTGCAACCGGAGCATGATAAAACAAATTGATGATTTTTTTCATGGTTATTTAAGCGTATAAAGTTGATTACCTATTAAATATTCCGATTTAATTTCAAAAATCAAAGTTATTCCGTATACACTTTTTAGAAAAAAAATAAACAAAACACAGGCGAAATCTTGTCTCGAATAAACCCTTTCCCCCAATCCACCCAATTGTCAGCGTTTTATAGACCAATTGACTTTATCACAACGAAAAAGCTTATCTGATGGCTACTTTAAACAATTCAAAAAAAAATGAATGCTTCAAAATTATTACAATTAACAGTCTGAAAAAGGCATTCTATTTTGCAAAAATCCACTCTATCCCCGTAAATCAATTGCCTTTTAACCCAAATAATATGAATTCAATTCTTCTGTTAGACAATATTGACGAAGCTAAAATTAAAGCAGTTGGTTCTTCAGCAGAACCAACTGCTTTAATTTCTATTGAAAAATCTGATCAGAATTACCCTTTTTTAATCTGATCAGCTATTTTCTCGGCAGTCATAATTACCGTTGGATTCAAATTAATCAAAGGAATTTCCGGGAAAATAGAAGCATCTACTACACGCAGATTTTTTAACCCATACACCCTTCCCTGTTCATCAACTACAGCATTTTTAGTTCCTTCTTTTCCCATAGGTATAGTTGAACAAGGATGTTGCAAAGTAGATACTCCACTTAATAATGCCTTTCTGATTTCCGCGTCAGTTTGAACCTGCTTACCAGGATAAAGTTCACTATGAAAAAAATCTTTCAGCGGCGCTACCCCAACCATTTTACGTGCGAGTTTGAAACACTCAATCATACGCAGCATATCATCCTCAGCAGTAAGATGCTGAAAATCTATCAACGGCATCACGGCCGGATCTTTACTTGCCAATTTAAAAGAACCTTCCGACACACAATTCATCAGCTCCAAACCTAAGGTAAATAAGGACCCTGTAGGGCTTAAAGAAGGATCTACAAGGTGCGAAGGTGAAATTGCGATATCCATTTCCTCAGCAGAAGTCGCTCTTGATGAATTTGTCCAGAGCTGGGCTCCTACTACCGGATGTATTTCCGTATTTTTCTCAGGTACAGCGGCAAAATTCATCCAGTAAAAAGGGTGATCCAGTAAACGCTTACCAACTGGCGCATTCAACACTAAATCAATAGCTAGTTTTTTAAGATCTTCAGCAGGTCCAACCCCCGAGCGCATTAAAATACCAGCAGACCCATAAGTACCAGAAGACAGGATAATCTGTTTTCCGAATAATTTTGTTCCGTTGGCTAACAAAACACCTTTGGCTTCTTTATTTTCAAAAATGATTTTATCAATCAATGAATCACTTAAAATCTGTAAATTATTACGCTTACGTACCTCTGAACTCAGGTAAGCAATTCCAACGTTTACCCTAACCCCATTAACCACATTCATTGGTACTGGCCCAGCGCCATTATTATTTTCCGGGTTATTAAAATCATCCACTTTCTGATAGCCCATAGCCAAAGCAGTTTCAACCACAGCCTTTTGAGCAGGAGTGATATAATCCATTGTCATTTGATGAATAGGAAAAGGCCCTGTTCTGCCATGCCACTGATCATCACCGTGCTCAGTGCTTTCCATTTTCTTGTAATAAGGAAGCACATCATCAAATGTCCATCCTTTTAAACCAAGACTTGTCCAGCGTTTAAAATCAAATTTCAGTGCACGTCCTGCTACTGCACCATTAATATTTGAACTACCGCCTACACCCTTTCCACGTGGCGCAGTGATTACATTGCCATATTGTTGTTCAACACTTTTATACCCCCAATCATATCTCGGATCAAGATTTGCCGCAATAATATTACTGCTGTAGATTTTCTCCGGATTAGCTTCAGGATCAAAATCCTTTCCGGCCTCAATTAGTAAGATATTCCAGTTTTTATTCTCCGAAAGACGGCTTGCCAATACAGCACCAGCCGATCCTGCACCTGCAATAATGAAATTATATTCCCCATCAGCAGCCGGATGTTCATCCAATATGGATGAATTTTCCAAATTAACTGCTGCTGCACTTATTGTATCTGTAATTAAGGTGGCTGCTAATGACAATGCACCTACTCTAATAGCATCTCTGCGTTTCATTGTATTTTATTTTTTTTGATTAAAAAGTAATAACTGCTTTGATAGTTTCTCCGGATAAGCTTTCCGTAACGGCAGTATTGATATCTTCCAGACTAAAGAATTTCATCATTTTATCAACCGGAAAACGGCCTTCTTCATAGAATCGTATCATTTTTGGAATAAAGATCTCAGGAACACAGTCTCCCATAATACTTCCTTTGATGGTCCGTCCGCGTAAAAGATTCCAAGCATCAAATTCAACCGTTGAACCAGCTGGCAATACGCCAGTCAGGATACATATTCCATTTTCCTGAATCACATTAAGCGCTGAAGTCATTACTTTTTTAACACCCGATGATTCAAACGCATAATTTGCACCTCTGCCACTAGTCATCTGCAGTACCGTTTGTACCAGGTCATCACGATCACCATGCAATACATGCGTCGCACCAACCTCTAAGGCTAATTTAAGCCTCTTTTCACTGATATCTACCGAGATAATCATACTACATCCCGCAATTTTAGCGGCCATTACTGCACTTAAACCCACCGCGCCCATACCATAAATCACTATAGAAGTGCCAGGTTCTGGCTTCAGTGTATTTAAAATACCACCTGCGCCTGTCATGATCCCACAAGCAAAAGGAGCGAGATATTTCAGATCAGCTGTCTGCGATACTTTAATCACTGAAGTCTGATTGACAACCGCATAAGAAGCATGTGAAGATTGTCCAAAGAAATGACTGTGAATATCTCCCTCATGGTTATGCAAACAAACAGAACCATCCAAACGACTCCCACCAAAATTAAGCGCCACATGCTGAATACAATAAGATGGTAAACCTATTTTACATTTTTCGCATTCCCCACATGAACTTAATGACAAAACCACATGATCGCCTATCGTTACTTTAGTTACGGCTGCGCCTACTTTGACTACGACACCAGCCCCTTCATGCCCCAAAACCACAGGTAAAGGAGTTTTAATATATTGATCTCTTACGTCAATATCTGTACGGCAAATACCAGCCGAAACTATTTTCACTAATATTTCGTTAGCCTGTGGCTCATCTAAATTCACCAGCTCTACAGCTAACTCAGTCCCAATATTTTTTGCAATTGCAGCTGTTATCTCCATAATTTGTTTTGACCTCTAAATAATTTTCTTCTTACCGATACTGATTAATTGATTATTTCGTCAAAGTTATAGTGCTTTTTTTTTGCGATTCTTAACAAATATTAAGAAATTCGTCAGAAAATTTTTATTCAACAATCAGCTTTCAAGAGAAGTAAGCGCAATAAAAAGATTAAAAAGATCGACTATCAATTAACGATAGGCAATTAATCAAACAGTATAAATTAGCGATACGTCTAACCATAAGAAAGAAAAAAAGTTAAAAAATATAATTTAAACAGTATTTTTAATACTTAAAATTTCTAAAAAACACCAATAAGCAAAATTAAATTAAATCATTAATTAACTATTATTAACTAAAAAGTTATACAACAGGCCAAATATAAAATGGATAAGCTTAGAGAGCGATATAAGAGTCTGATTGCGAATATGCAAAAGCACATCAAAATGAATGATATTGAAATAGACGAACTATGTAATTCATTCAAATATAAAAAGATAAAAAAGGGGCAATACCTGCTTCAGGCTGGTGAAGTCTGCCGATATCAAAGCTTTGTGCTTTCAGGATGCTTAAAATTACATCATTTGAATCAAGAAGGAAAAGAGCATGCTTTGCACTTTTTACAACCAGCATGGTGGGCAGCAGATCTGTATTCTTATTTTAATAGCACCACAACAAACATGAATATTAAAGCACTGGCAGACACCGAAGTTTTACAGATAGAGAAAAAAACCTTTGACAAGATGCTAGATAAACACCCCATTTTTGAGCGGTTTTTCAGAGTAATTTATCAAAATGCATTATGCTCCCAGCACAAAAAAACCATTGATAGTATCAGTCTTTCAGCCAAAGAACGGTATATTAATTTTATAAATCATTTTCCAGTCATCCAATCACTGGTTCCTCAAAAAGATATAGCGACCTATTTGGGGATGGCTCCCGAATACCTGAGTAAACTACGCAAAGATCTGTCAAGGAAATAATCACCAGAAAAAACCTCCCTGCCCTTTCGCATCTGTCAGTTTTAGTTTTTCATTTTGTTTCAAATAATTTAACAGCACACTAAACTGCCCGAATCTGAGGTTAACCCGAATGATTGTATTTTCTTTAAAATCGGCAGTGTTACTGAATACCATTGTATCATAAGGATATCTAAAAAGATTTTTATAACCCTTTTGCCGGCTATTAAGCTGATAAAAACCTCTGCCATAATCCATGAACTGATAACTTTTCAAATTCAGTGTTACCTCTTTATTCCATGGCATGAGGTACCAGATTTTTAATACGTTATTTTCGATACTTAACACACAGCTGTAGCGCGAAAAGAAAAAATAAAAAGCACATACCATCAGAACCAGGTACACTGCAAAACCCAGTGTATGAGTCTCCAATGCTTCTAAATTCACTAGAATATGTCCTATTATAAAAAGTAGAATCAGATATATAGTAACCGAAAAATGAATTCTCAATTTCATTTTCTCAAGATAGCGAATTTGCTGTATAAAGAATTACCCCACATATCTAGTCCCCGCATTTATTTTTTGATTTATCGCTATGGAGGAATATCTTTATCTATCATTAACCAATCATCTGCATTATGAAAAAAACCATCATTTACGCCTCCTGCTGTATAACCTTGTTATCAGCGTTATCAGCAACATTATCCTGCACAAACACGAACAAGAAAGATAAGAGTACCCAAAGCACAGCTTCAGGAGCTATTGAATCCGGCTCAACTGATAAAGCAAGCCGTATCATTGAATATACTAACCTGGTTGTCGATATGGCAAACAGCCATAATTCTTACCTGAGGGACATCCTGAATAACACAGACAGAGTTGAAAATGGATTAAAAAAACCAAACGATACATTTGCTTTCCTGGGTATCACTCCACCGCACCTGATCAATACTGGTTTAAGAAATATGAATGACGTAACTATAGAAAAACCAATAGATGAATTAGGAAAAGAAAACCAGGCCTTTTTTAAAACTCAGGTAGCGCAATACAATACGATATTCGACAAGGTTAAGGACGGCTACAAGCAACTGGATGACTACCTGAAAGCACAGGACTATAAAGATGACAAAGGTGCTAAAGGGCACATACTCATTGATACCATCCGAAACAATGTGCAAAAACTATATACCGGAAAAATCGTCCTGATGAAAAGGGTAAACGAGATAGCTGATGCTGCTGAAATCGTAGTTCTGAAAGACAGCCCGCTTAGAGACTATATTGTAGCCATGAAAACTGATATGAAGAGTTTCCGTGCTTATACCGACATGCTGGCCAATAACAGCAGCAATTACGCTAAAATCAGTGAAAAAGCTCAGACTGGTTTTAAAAGCTTAGAGGCTGCACAGGCAAAAAATGCTGCTTTAAATATAGAGAATGCCAAAAAGGCGAATAAAGACGGCCAGTACAAAAGATTCTATGAGGGTTTTCATGATTTACTGCTCCGTACTAAAAAGACCTTACGAGATGCCACAGCAGCCGGTAAATTAACAAATATCGATATCCAGGGTCTGGACCGTGATTACGATGGTCTGATCAGAAACTACAACTATTTTAACCAGTAACCGATTCACCAAAAAGCTGCGCGTATGAATAATACATGCAGCTTTTTTATTTCAACTGTTTTTCAAGTCCTAAACGGTCTATTTGAATCCAGTACTCCACGATTTTACCTCCTTCCAATCTATACACCACGCTCGAAATTTCAATTAATTGTTTTCCTGTCGCCGGGTGCCAGTCAATCGTCCCCAGGTGTCTCCCTGTCTGCTTCCACCGCGCATAAACTTTATCATCTTCTGCGATCAGCTCAGTTATTTCAAATTGAAAGTTACCATACAGGGAAAGGAACTCTTTTACATGTTCCGTATAATCCGAAGGAGTTCTTTTAACCGTTGACTCTCCCTCGGCATTGAGCTGATGCGCCAATACAGTATCAGCCATAAATAAAGCTGCCTGTTCAGGACTCCTCCCAGAACGTACCTCTTCTAAAAACCGCCTGATCACCCGTTTATTTTCTATGGAAGAACTTCGGTGGTTCAGTGCTGTAGCAGCAATTTCAATATTTGCTTTTGCTGGAATATCAGCTACTGCGATACAGACCCTGGCTGGAAAATCAGCTTTAAAATAGGTGCTGTAGATCTGGTTAGTCAACGTATAATTATCCATAATTTCAGGTAAATAGTTACACTCACAGTCATCAAAACCTAGGTTACACTGTTGGAACAAATATTCCATGTTTTTCATAACCAGATGTACATCAGCCTTAAAAGTACTATTTACTAATTTACTACTTAAACTATCAATGCCAACCTGTCCAGAGATGAAAATGAAATCTTTAGCGGGTTTAACTTCACTGAAAGGCAATGCCTTAACCAGGTTTTCTTTAGGTTGTGCCATTATACAAGACGAGTAAATTAACAAAAGCGTGAACAGTATTTTTTCCATCTATTGAGCAATGAATTCATACAAAATTACATTTCCATTCTAATACCTAAAATACTATTTTTGTCACCTTACCATACCTAAATAGTATTAATATGGATTTAAGACATCTGAATTACTTTCTGGTTTTAGCAGAAGAGCTTCACTTTGGACGAGCAGCGGAAAGGTTACATATTTCTCAGCCCCCATTGAGTAGAATGATCCAGCAAATAGAAAATGACCTTGGTGTTTTACTTTTTGAGCGGACAAAAAAAATGGTTATCCTCACTCCTGCCGGCCTTGATTTTTTACAGGATGCAAAACAAATGATCCTCCAAATGCAAACTGCAAAAAAGCGTCTGGCAATTTATGGGCAAGGTGAAACCGGTACGCTAAGAATTGGTTATGTCGGCGCTGTGATGCACAGTAAACTTCCTTCACTGTTATCAGCTTTCACAAAAAGTCTTCCTCATCTAAATTTACAGTTTGAAGAATTACCAAACCATAGTTTGGTCCATGAACTGAATAATGGCACTCTTGATGTTGCTTTTGTCAGGACCTGGCTTCACCCTCAAAAATTAGAAGAACAACTCATTCTGTCAGAACCATTCGTAGCAGTAATACCCATAGATCATTCATTATCAAGCAAAAAAATTATATCTGTTAAAGAATTAATCAATGAACAATTTATAACTTTTGCACGTGAATGTGGCCCGACTATATTTGACAGTTTCTTAGTACTCTGTTCAAATTCCGGTTTTACGCCACAAATAGCACATCATGCTTCTCAGCTGAATTCTGTCTTAAAGCTTGTTGAAAGTGGCTTTGGCATTTCTCTTTTGCCTGAACAGGTGGAACCGGGATATGCGCTTAATTTAAAATTCATTCCTCTTGAAAATGCCAAAGAAACGGTTCCATTAATTATGCTCAGCAGGAAAGACAACCCAAATCCAGCGTTGTTACATTTAAAGAATCATTTGTTAAGAGCCTGAACTGGTTAGAAATACAAGCTAAAACAGAGCCATTAGTCAAAAAAATCGCCTATAGCGGCGTAAAAACAGCAGATTATAGCTGCAAAAAAGACCGAAAAACACTCTATTCAAATCGCTGACAATCAAGCAATTGAACCCACCTTATCCAGACATCATCCAGATACCCTTCAGAGAAGCTGCAGAGGTGATCCACTTTCGGGTGGAGAAGAGATGAACTTACTGTAAATAATTTATCAATTAAAAATCTAAAACAACACTTTAGATTAAAATTTTAACTACATTGTAATATTCTCACTAAGTATCACAGGCACAATAAACAGACATTAACCTTTAAAACCAATATAGTTATGGCAATCTTACAAGAGAACACCTTATTAGCAGGAATAAGAGGAAAAATTGGAAACATTACTATTTATCAGTGGAAAAATAAAATATGCGCCCGTAGTAATCAATCAAAACCCCGAAAAAAAAGGATTAGATCTACTGGTCAGCAAGCTCAACAAAGTAAAATGGCGGTATTAAGTCACTTTTTAAATGTGACCGCCCCATTCCTCAGAGTCGGTTTTAAGGAGAAAAGTCTGGAGCGAAACATCACTGCAAACAATGCTGCCAAATCTGCAAATCTATTTACGGGTGTTAAAGGTGAATTCCCCGAGCAGGAGATTAACTGGGACACTATTTTAGTCTCAGATGGTGAACTGACCAAGCCAGAAAACGTAAAGGTAACCATATCCAAGAATGCCTATCACTTTACATGGGAAAAACGTGAAGCCGAAGTTGGATCCCCAGATGACAGGACTATCATTCTGCTCTACAGTAAAGTATATTCTCGGTTTCATGCTTGTTATAGCGGTGCCAGACGCTCTGAATTAAAAGATACCTTTACCTTGCCTTCTCCCCATATTAAAGATAAAACGTATGAAGTTTTTATTGCCTTTAAAGATGTAATGAGTGATGCAGTTTCCAAGAGTGTTTATTGCGGAAGATGTAGTTCCACAGAGTAAGCCTATTGACCTATGATCCCGTCGGCTGCGCTCGGGTGGTAATAGGTCCCAACAAAACTCATCCCCGAATTCAAGGGGCTTGAGTTTGCCGTCCTCGAGCCGATAGACGAAATAGCTCAGAACCTTGCTTTGCATACTCGAATGAACAATTCACAAGGCCCGTAATAGTAACGGACCAATGAGAGAAAAATAACAAGGAAAAACAACAAAAGTAAAAAAGGCGCTAAAAAGAAAAACCGTCCCATAATTGCTTATGAGACGGCCTCCTTATTTTTATAGATAATTGTGATTTTTGCAAGCCATATCTTAAGCCTGTGGCTCAAGATATTTAGCATAACAATATCCTTCTTCACCATCATTGGTACGCACCAGCCACCATAAATCATTACTTTTGTTAACAACTGTAATAACTTCATCATGAGCTGCTTTACCAACAATAGGCTGATCAGTACCTGGTCCTTTACGGATATTTAAGTTGCTACTTTCTGTAATAACTTTAGCCTGCGTTACTGCTGCATCAACAGCTACGTTTACATTTAAAACTAAATCGCCAGCTGCGAAATTAGGATCAATCTGGTTGTAAACATCCCAAAGATGATCTTTAGTCGCACCATCAGCTGCCGTTCCATCTATGTACAATACTCCATCCTGTTCGCGTACAGCCAGATCAGAAATGCCTGCTGCAGTTGCAGCGTCAGTTAGTGCCTTATATTTATCTTGTAATGCCATAATTCAGCTTATTTAACAGTTAATTGATTATCGATTTTTTTAGGTTTTAACACAGAAAGCTGCTGCATTAATTTAACTAAAGAAGATTTGTTGATTTCTCCTTTTAAAGTAACTACACCGTCTTTAACAGAAGTTTGAACTGTAGGGAAATCTTTAGCTGCATCTGCTACATTTTTGATCAGCGTTGCATCTTCAGCAATCACTACAGGCATTACTGATTTAACAGTTAAATTGTTAACTACCGATTTCACGCCCTTTTCAGCCTTAGCGATCACTTCCGCTTTAGCTTTTTCAGCATCGTCAGCAACCTCTCCTGTCAAAGTAACTTCGCCTTTTGCGACAGCCACACTAACTTCACTGGCTTCTTTAGCCTTTACAGCTTTTTCTATGTCCCCATCTTTTGGTGAACAGCCTGCAAAAAACAGGGTTGCGACAACTGCCGCGCTCATAAATAGTTTTGTTGTTTTCATTTTTTATTGGTTTATGGTAGTGTTAATTATTATACTATAACAAAGTTCCCTTCAAAAAGATTGCTGCGATGCTAAAATAAATTACCAGGCCCGTAACGTCAACTAAAGTGGCCACAAAGGGCGCTGAGGAAGTTGCCGGATCAATCTTACATTTTTTCAGCACCATTGGAACCATCGAACCGCTCAACGTACCCCACATCACAATCCCGATTAAGGAGAAAAAGATCGTAATTGCCAGCAATAACCAGTGAATTCCATAATCATACCAGTGCAAGTTTTGCCAGATTGCAATCCGGATAAAACCTATAGCCCCCAATATGATCCCTAATACTAAACCGGAGAGAATCTCCCGGCGCATCACATACCACCAGTCTTTCAGATTGAGCTCTTTCAAAGCCATAGCTCTGATGATCAGGGTAGCAGCCTGGGAGCCACTATTTCCGCCACTGGAGATAATTAAAGGAACAAATAAAGCCAGTACCACAGCTTTTGAAATTTCACCATCAAAATACCCCATTGCCGTTGCGGTTAACATTTCCCCTAAAAACAGCACGATTAGCCACCCCGCCCTCTTTTTAAGCAAAGAGAAAAAAGGTGTTTTTACATAAGGATAATCCAGTTCTTCGATACCCCCGAATTTCTGGATCTCTGCCGTCGCTTTTTGTTCGGCAACATCCATCACATCATCTATCGTCACTACACCCAATAAGACATGCTCATCGTTGATTACAGGTAATACGACCCGGTCATACTCTTTAAATTTCTGAACAGCATCTTCTTTGGTTTCTGTAATTTTTAAGGTGACACAAAATCCGTCTACAATATCCATGATTTTTTTTGACCGCTCGTTTAAAACCAGTCGCCTGATTGGGATATCATCAATTAACTTCCCTTCGCTATCCACCACATAAATCACATTGGCGGCTTCTGTATCATTATGCTCTAAACGCAGATGCTCTGATGCCTCTTCAATAGTCATAGTTGCATCCACCGTGGCGACATCAGTATTGATAATACGGGCAACACTTTTAGGAGAATAACCTAACAGATTGGCTACCGCATCCCTATTCTGTTCATCTAAATATTCCAGAACACGGGAAAGTTCTATTCCTCTTAAGGAAGAATAAAAGATGGTCCGGTCATCCGATTTCAGGTTATTGAGAATATAGGAAGCTCTATCTTTTGATATATTATTTATAATTTTCTTTTGGAGCTGTATATCCAGATAAGGTAATACATTGACTTGCTGGTCATCGCTGAAAGAGTTATAAGCATCAATAGCTTTGCCTGCTGGTATAGAAATAAACAACTGAGCTACCTCTGAAGGGTGAATATACCCACTTTGGTGGTTCGGTTTAAATAACCCGGAGAAGTCTCCAGCAAGTATTTTCTTCCTGGTTTCTTTAAAAGGTAGAGTCATAAAAAATAGAATTATATCTCCAAGCTACTTAGTTAATTATTGATTTCCAACACATAAGATTCGAAATCATTTAAAATTCCGGATTGTTCCTCTTCAATCCACTGAAACCTGTAGACTTCGTTCCAGCCATTTTGAATCACATGAAGAGTTAAACCATCTTCATAAGGCAAAAAATTAGTCTTTTCAAAAATCCATATTTCACCAATATGATGGATTATATAGTCATAGTCGACAAATTCTTTGATCACTTGATATTTTGTTCCTGGTTTTAGGTTATTGATATTTCCCATAAAATTAAAACATTAGAGCGTTAAAATTACAAACCGTTATCCATCAGTTGCGCCCTGAAAACCGAGGGTGTACATCCTTTAATTTTTTTAAATACCCTGCTAAAATAAGAAGCAGACTGATAATTTAACTGATAGGCTATTTCTGCTATTTCCATTGTGATATCCTGTAATAAAATCTGGCTATGCAGGATACTGATTTCATTAATCCATTGTTTTGGCGGTTTACCAGTCGTTTCTTTAACACATTTATTCAGGTAAGTCTCTGATAAAGCCATCTTTCTCGCATAAAATGAGACATCCGTATGAATGGCATGATCATTTTGTACATGCTCCCTGAATAAATAGGAAATTTCCAGGCTCCGGGTAATTGCATGCGGCTGATATGGACTCTGATGAATAATTTTGAGCAGGATTGAGGTAAAAAGGGAGATACAGATCTCTTGCAGTACCTGAATCCCATGCATTTCTTCTTCCAGAAGCTTAAATACACTGCATACCCACTGAAGCACCTTTTCCGATAAATTGATAAAAGGCGCAGTAAAGAAAAAGTTAAGCTCGGTTTTATTCAGGGCGATATCAGAAATAATATCATTTTCATAAATCACATAAAAACCCCTGATATCCTCTGACAGCTCCATTGTTCTGGTAATACTTCCCTGTTTGATATTCAGAATCTGGCTGGCATTGATGGTATGTTCTTCGGTCCCTAGTTGTTGTCTGATACTCCCTCCAGTAACCAGAATCAAAAAATTGAACGAGGTCCGGTAAGGGGGAACGGGAATAACAATATCCTTTAAATAATCTTCAATCCGGTATAGCTGCAAATTAGATTGATTATGCAGTACTTGTTCCGTTACTTCTGGAAGGAACTGGCGCTTATACTCATAATTGGTAATCAATTTTACAGAATGACTCATGGCATAGGATGAAATTAGTTAAAGATAGTAATGTTTAAGAGCCTGTTTAAATTTATCTGATAAAATTAAACAGGCGCTCAGGTTAAAATTTTACCGTTATACCCGCTTTGATATATAAAGGGGTTCCAGGCGTAAAAGTTAACTGCTCTACACCTCCGGATGGCTCACCATGAAGCCTTGTGGTTTCTGCAAACATAGCTTCGTTCCAGTTCACATCAAACAGGTTTTGTACCTGAATATTAAATGCCCAGTTTTTTCTTTCATAACCGACCAGTAAATCATTTACAAAATACCCTTGAGCAACAATACTGTTATCTTGTGTGGCAGGTCTGCTGTGGATATAACGGTAACGCAAGTTTGCAGAAATACCATTTTTTAACTGAACCCCAACGCCTCCAGCACTGGTAAATGTAGGCGCAAGTTCCAGGTAATTATTGCCTGCTGGTTCTCCAATCAGTCGTGGATCGGCATAATTGGCATCAGCGTCTATATACAACCAGCTGAATGGCTGGTAATGTACGGTCAGATCAACTCCAAATCTGCGGGTTTTACCCACTGCACTTGTCCCATAGCTATCTCCATTCCATACATATTCATTGCTCAGATAGGTATACCACAAGATGGGTTGAATCACGAGGTCTTTAATTGGCTTAAAGAGTGCACCAAGATCCGTTCCTACAGACCAGGGTAAAGTATTTGCCCCTTTTTGCAAGATGACATCACGGATATCATTAGAATGAAATCCTAAACCCGTTTTCAGATAAAACTGAGTCTGCGCATCTGCATTATAAAAGAAATTCAATTTAGGACTGATCCTGATTTTCTGATATCCCTGCTGCCCGCTTCGTGGATTGAGTTTATCGTAATAATTGAAATTAAACCAGTCTGCACGGATCCCAGGATTAATCATCCATTTCCCAATCACCCATTCTGCGGAAGTAAAAGCATTGACATTGGTTTCTGTTCCTGAACCCCAGGCCAGCCGCTCATTTAAAAAATCTCTTGCGGTTACGTAGCTAAGTCCCAGATCATGAATATCATCCATCCGGAAACCACCTCCAGACTGCCATAACAAACTGCTGTTACTGAATTCAAATCTTTTGCCGTATTTATGGTTCATCCCATAGATATCCCGATCATCAAACTGATGGATTTCATCGCCTTTATCGGGATGAACAAGATAGAATGTAAAATCAGAATACAGGTTAAATTTGTAGCGGGAATAATAAAAACTACTTTCCCAGTCCTCATGGTCACTGATTTTATACCGGTAATTTAACAGTAGATTGGTTCGGGAAGTATTCCCACCCTCTGTAGTATCAATTGAACCAAAACGGCCGATAATCCCTTCTGCAACGGCACGCTCTGGTATTTGTCCGGAACCATTCCAATTGGAAGTAAAGGCGGAGGCCTGGATATTGATATAGGAACGGATATTAAGCTGCTGATTAAATTTACCAAAAAGATTAAGACGGTTGAAGTTCTGTTTCACCTTAAATGGACCGTTGGTAAAATTATACTCTCCTGCGATATAAGCATTTTGCTGTTTAGTATTGTCTTGCAGCAGATTAAAGATACCAGCGGTACGCATTGTATTGAAATTTCCACCTTCCAGCTTAACCATACTTTGATCAACGTGATCGTAAGTATGGAAATCTACATATCCTGAGGTATTGAAATCACCTTTATCCGCATAATAAGCGCCTTTTCCAAAGGTGATGTTATCAATAGTTTCAGGAATCAGAAAATGAAGATCAGAATACCCTTGTCCATGGGCGTGACTCACTATATTTACAGGAATACCATCTGCACTAATTGCGATATCGGTACCGTGGTCATTGTCAAATCCTCTGAGAAAGATCTGTTCTGCCTTTCCCCCTCCCGCATGCTGAGCGATAAACAATCCCGGAACCTTACGCAGCAGGTCTTGTGCCGTATTTACAGGAACTCTGTCCAGGTTTATTTTCATCAGGTCTTTTTGTGCAGTTTTAGAGATAACTACCACATCTTGCAGCATATTTCCTGCCGGCTGTAAGAAAATCTCTGTTTTTTCAAGAGTGCTGATGATGACCTGTTGTGTCGTGTAACCAACATAAGAGACCGTGAGTGTATCAGGCAGCTTCTGTGCAGGAAAATTAAAATATCCATCAGTAGTGCTTCGTCTTTTCAGCTGATTGCGTCGTGAATAAATAGTTGCTCCTTTTACTGGTTTTTTATTCGTACCCTCAAGAACTACGCCTTGAATGTTTTTTTGTGCAACGGCTGCGTTCATCATGAAAAACAGACCGGTGCAAATACTTAGTTTCTTCATTTTATATCCTGGGACAATTTCTTTAAAACAACAGAGTTAAACCATTGTGCAGGCAGCATTTTTTTAAGGACAAGAGTAATCCAGCTTGCCGCAACAAACGGGAAAGTTAATACAGAATAATTCATTTGAAGCATCCATACATCGATTAGTACAGACAAGACCACTGCGGTTAAAACAAAGATCCCTGCTTTAGGCTTTTCATCTGCAAAAGTGATTGCGCACAAAACCGCATTGAAGCTAAATAAGCCCATATGTATAGCTAATGAGGGTTCACCAATCCTAACCGATAGATAAGCGCTTAACAAGGCTCCTGCCACTCCATACAATGCCACAATAGGTTTATTGATAAATACCGCCAGGAAAAAGATAATACCCGCCAGATTACTTCCCTGAAAGATAACTTCTCCGAAGCCGCGTGCAGAAGTGACAAAGTCGTCTTCATCGGGAAATACTTCTCCGATAGCTAATGAATTAGTAACGACATAGGCGTGATGAAAGAAATACAGTAAGACCCAGCTTACCAGAATAAAGGGTAAGGTAAAGCCGGGAACATTTTTCCAGATTAGAAAATGCTGAATAATGGTGGCCGTTGCCGCTCCAGCAATTACAGCAAGCCAGATTGCAGGCACAGGTTTAAAGTAGAAAGTTAAAGCCACGCCAACTAAGGTGGCACTAAACCCGTATAGACCCTGTTCTATTGCTGTGCGGTCATATTTTAAAAATTTCGCAGTTAGTGTTCCTGTGATCGCAGCAAGCAGAGCAGCAATCCCGGAGATATAGGAGCCATAAAATATTCCGGCTAAAAACAACGCTCCGGTCCAGCCATTTTCCTGCAACATGATTTGACCAATACCCCGAAAGATGGTACGGCCTAAAAGAAAGGATTTCGCATTCATATATTTTGATTAGCAGATCTTTTTCATCGATTAACAAATCGTTTTTCGCTGATTAACAGATCTTTTTTCGTTGATTAAAGGTTTTTTTGATGAAATATTTTTTCAGGTTAATCAGAACCAAATCTGGTTACCAGCCCAGAAACACCATCCCGATACCGCAGATCGTCACCACAGCACCGCCAATGGCATGTACGTAACGTTCCAGTTTATCGGTCTTGAAAAAGGAATAGCCATAGACACCCAACAATACCATCCCCAGCATAGTTAATACCGTACTTATTGTGAAAACGGAGAGCAAAACGACAACTTCAGGGACTGATCTTTTAGTTCCGGAGTAGAATAAAAGTGGAATGAGTGGTTCGCTGGGGCCCATCACAAAAATTGCGAATAAGACCAGTGGGGTAACTTTCACTTTATTACCAGGCATTACCATTTCTCCGTGTTTATGAGTGTACACATAAACTTCCTCCCCCATAACGTCAAAGTGTTTATGGGGTTTATTTAAAAAGGCTTGTCTTAATCCGTAAATCAAGTAAATTACTCCAAAGGCGAGTAATGCCCAGCTGGAAACATTCCCCCTGACATCCTGTAACCAGGAAACTTTATTCAGCTGCCAGCCCAAAAATAGCCCTGCTAAACCCAAAATCACAGAACTTAACACATGCCCTAAACCGCAGGTGATAGTTAAAAAGATGGTTTTCATCTTACTCCATTTACGGGAACGGGACAAGACGATAAATGGCAGGTAATGATCTGGTCCTGATGCGGTATGAAAAAAACTGATGGTAATGGCCGTAAAAGCCAATGCAATTAAAGTAGAAGTCATGATTTCAAATTATTGGTGCCTGTTTTCCCCCATATATAGTGCTGTACAGTCTGAAAACAGTTGTACAGTTGTTCACCCCCATTACCTAACATCCGCAAAACAAACCCTTTATGCTGTACCGCAGAAATCCCAAAAATCAGATCCTCTTGCTTGCTCAGCAATGCAAACAGCTCTTCAATCAATTCATTTACAGGATCTTGTTTGGTATGGAGATAAACCAATGTGCCCTGATGGGTAAATCCTTCCAGTAAACCAGTTGAATCTAAAGGCATTGATGCGGGCTGCAATAAGACATTGTCCTTCAGAATGAGCCTCTGGTGATGATAGATCTCTATCAGGTTTTGGAAATGTCTGTATTTGAAGACTTCTCCATGATGCTTACGTCCGCAGGTAATGATTTCACTCATCATCAATTCGCAATTATCATCCAGATTCACAGTGTTCACACTCGTAAAACAGGAGTTTTCATGTGGCACAACAGGATGTGGCACGTAAAAAAAGCAACTTCCTTTTTCCAGGTTCACTTCCATGTGTTGAGATGCACTGTTTTCCATATTGTACAACCGCTGATAAGATTGTGATTGCAACTGCAAATGCGCATCAGCTTTAACCAGTATATTGAGCTGATATTCATCACCGCTCAATATACCCGGCGAAGTACTCATCACCATTAAATAAGCGGCCTGATCTGCTTTGTTTTGCCCCACCGGGACGACCCGGAATGGTGGCGTAACAAAAACATCTTTCAAATAGGAACGGCCTTGTTTTTCTTCAACCGTGATTTTAAGTAAACAAATCATAAACCGCTATCTGACAAGTTGGGGTTCGTCTATATCTTCCAGCATGGCGTATTTTTTAATCCAGCCAATTACTGCATCCAGCCCTTCCATTTCAATCAGGTTAGAAAAAATGAACGGAGCACCCTTACGCATTCGCCTCGCATCGTTTTCCATCACTTCCAGACTTGCGCCAACATATGGAGCAAGGTCAATCTTATTGATCAATAATAAATCTGACCTGGTAATGCCAGGACCGCCTTTACGTGGAATTTTTTCTCCTCCGGCTACGTCGATCACAAAAATGGTAACATCAGCCAGATCCGGACTAAACGTAGCGGAAAGGTTATCCCCACCACTTTCAATCAGAATCAGTTCCAGATTCGGGAAACGGGCAACCAATTCATCGATAGCTTCCAGATTCATACTTGCATCTTCTCTGATCGCGGTATGCGGACAACCACCAGTTTCGACACCAATTATTCTATCACGCGGTAAAAGGCTATTTTTAGCCATGAACTCTGCGTCTTCTTTGGTATAAATGTCATTGGTAATAACGGCAAGATCATATTGCCCCATTAATTTACGGCTCAGTCTTTCTAATAAAGCGGTTTTACCAGACCCTACCGGCCCTGCAACACCAATTTTAACATATTTTCGTTCCATTAATTCTGTTTTAAAATTTAAATATTACAAGGCTATATATACCTGAGTGATCAGGACTTATATAGCCTGGAGTACAGCCTTTCATGTTGCATACAGCGGATATCGAAAGCAATACTGCAAAGCCCTACCAAGCTGCGGTCAACAGACTGACTTTCCACAACCAACTGTTTTAACAGGGGCTGTAACTCAAAAAGAATATCCTGTCCATCCAGTTGTCCGAGCGGTATTAGCTTGACGCTATTGGTAATCATCCCCACAGCGGCATTAAAATAAAAAGCAAACAAAGCTTCTGGCAGCGGTAGTCCTAATAACTGTGCATAAATGCCAAAGGCAATGCAATAATGCGCATCGGCAGTTTTCTCTGCAATGGCCTTCTCGTATAGCGTAACCAGTGGAAACACCCGCTGTCTTCTGAAGATTTTAATAAGTCTTAAACCTAGTTTCTGACTAGCCTGCCTGATTTCCATTGGGGATTTCAGTGCGGTACATTCCTGATCGAGCTTTACGAGAGCAGCAATGTCATTTTGCGCTGCCGCCTCATAAGCAAGCTTCATCATTGCCGCATCATTATATTTGAGGTTATAAGTCAGCATATTGGTGACGTATAAACGGGCAGTGTCCGCGCTGCAAACGATCCCTTCCTGAACATAGGTTTCCAAACCATTAGAGTGGCTGTATCCGCCGATAGGCAAAGTAGGATCGGCCAGGTGTAATAAGCTACCTAAAAAATTGAGTTCCATATTATTCTTTTGTAGATGCCAGGTTCAGAATTTTGGTAAACAGTGATGTATTGCCACTATGTCCATGAGGTTCAACATTTGATTTCAGCAGGTGAAATAGCTTGACAACCTGTTTTTCAGGCCGATAGCCGCTCGCTTCCAGCCACCGGAACATAGGCATTTCAAAAGGCATCATCACTTTATTGTCCTGAATAAACAGTGGCATATGTTTGTTTCCGATTTCATAACATACGGTTCCCATTTCCAATAAGGTCTCTGGACAGAGCACAATGGTTTCGCAAGGGATAATATCAATTAATACTACCTTTTCAGTATCTATATACAAGATATCATCCTGTCTTAAACGCTGCCCCTCTCTGACAAACCTGATAGCGATCTCCATACCGGATTTTGTCTTTTTCCGCTGAATCCGTTTGGTAGTTTCATACCATTCGAGCTCCAGCAGATCGATTTTTAGCCCAGTGATCTCATAGCCACTTTTATTTCCAATAATTTCCTGTACAATCATATACGATTAGTTTAAAAAAGGAAATAACGCTGGCCCAATGCAACTTCATCAATCGGCTCACAGGTTATTTTTTCTCCATCCACTTTTACCTCATAATTTTCAGGGTTAACGGTAATCTCAGGTAAGGCATCATTGTGAATCATATCACGTTTAGATATATTCCGGCAATTCACTACTGGAAGCAGCGTTTTTTCCAAGCCATATTCTGCTGCGATCCCATTGTCAAGCGAAACTTTTGAAACAAAAGTGAATGCTGATTTGGTAACGGCTCTGCCATAAGCGGCAAACATATTGCGCATAATTACAGGTTGCGGAGTAGGTATAGAAGCATTGGCATCCCCCATTTTACTTGCTATAATCATCCCGCCTTTGATAATGATCTCTGGTTTAACGCCAAAAAATGCTGGTTTCCAGATCACCAGATCGGCGATTTTACCAGGTTCTAAAGAACCTACATATTTAGAAATCCCATGCGCTATAGCCGGATTGATTGTATACTTAGCCACATAACGTTTGGCTCTGTAGTTATCATTTTCATTCTTCAGATCCTCTGGCAGATAACTGCGCTGTTTTTTCATTTTATCGGCAGTTTGCCAGGTCCGCATAATCACTTCTCCAACCCGGCCCATGGCTTGTGAATCGGAACTCATGATACTGAACACACCAAGATCCTGTAAAATATCCTCGGCAGCAATCGTTTCAGGACGGATACGGGAATCGGCAAATGCTACATCTTCCGGAATATCTTTGCTCAAATGATGACAGACCATTAACATATCAAGATGCTCATCTATAGTATTTTTAGTATAGGGTCTTGTAGGATTAGTTGAGGCAGGCAAAACATTGGCATACATAGCTGCTTTGATAATATCAGGTGCGTGACCACCTCCCGCACCTTCAGTATGAAAGGTATGGATGACACGGCCATTGATGGCGTTAATCGTATCTTCCAGGAAACCGGCTTCGTTTAAAGTATCAGTATGGATAGCCACCTGAACATCATATTTATCTGCTACATTCAAAGAAGCATCAATAGTTGCTGGTGTAGC
This sequence comes from Pedobacter sp. PAMC26386, assembly GCA_014302835.1. Classification (GTDB taxonomy): domain Bacteria; phylum Bacteroidota; class Bacteroidia; order Sphingobacteriales; family Sphingobacteriaceae; genus Pedobacter. The sequence goes on along the minus strand of CP060294.1, from coordinate 1,351,538 downwards.
TCCCCAGTCTTCATGAATTTTCAAACCTAAAGCACCTGCTTCAATCTGTTCTGCTAATGGAGCTTCAGTAGCGCAGTTCCCTTTTCCAAAGAATCCGACATTGACAGGAAAGGCTTCTGCAGCTTGCAGCATCCTTTTGATATTCCATTTCCCTGGAGTTACAGTAGTTGCATTGGTACCATCAGCTGGTCCTGTACCTCCACCAATCATAGTGGTTATTCCACTGTAAAGTGCCGTTTCTATCTGTGTAGGGCTAATAAAGTGAATATGTGTATCGATCCCCCCTGCGGTAACAATATAACCGGAGCCCCCATGCACTTCAGTAGAAGCTCCAATAATCATATTCGGAGAAATACCGTCTGTGGTATCAGGATTACCTGCACAGCCAATCCCTACAATTTTACCGTCTTTAATCCCAATATCAGCTTTAACGATACCCCAATGCTCAATAACAATGGCACCTGTAATGGCCATATCCAGTACGCCCTGGTCTCTGACAGCAATAGAAGACTGACACATCCCGTCACGAACAGTTTTACCGCCTCCAAACTTGGCCTCATCACCAGGATGCGAAAGATCCGCCTCTATTTCTATAATAATTTCTGTATCTGCAAGCCGTACTTTATCACCTGTGGTAGGTCCAAAAATATTGGTGTAATTTTTCCTGTTTATCTTTAAGCTCATGTTGTTCGATTTTAAAATTGTTATTGCGGTTCATTCTTAAAATGTTTTTGCTCCACCTTTTGCATGGCGGCAATTTTATTTTGTGCAAGTGTGGTATCGCCATTGACCAGGTTATTATGGCCGTATACTCTGCGCATTCCACCAAACTCAACTACTTCCACTTCTTTGGCCTCTCCCGGCTCAAAACGAACAGCAGTACTTGCAATAATATTCAGTCTCATCCCAAATGCTTTTTCACGGTCAAAAGACATGGCTTTATTGACTTCAAAAAAATGGAAGTGAGAACCCACCTGAATTGGGCGGTCTCCTGTATTGGTCACTTTTAATTTCACGGTTTTACGGCCTTCATTACAGATGACGTTACCTTCTTTGATAAAAAATTCTCCTGGTATCATGTTGGAAATTTTAAGATTAACGGATTGGATCATGGACAGTCACCAGTTTGGTTCCGTCCGGAAAAGTTGCCTCGATCTGAATGTCATGGATCATTTCTGGAATACCTGTCATGACATCTTCGCGGGTTAACAGAGTTGCGCCGTATTGCATCAGTTCTGCAACTGATTTTCCGTCACGCGCAGCTTCCATCAATTCTCCACTGATATAAGCGATTGATTCCGGATAGTTTAATTTCAGGCCACGGGCTTTCCGCTTAGCAGCAAGCTCTCCTGCCATGTGCAGAAGTAATTTTTCGGTTTCTCGAGGGGTTAAATGCATAGGTTTTTCTAAATATGAGGAATAAAAGGATATATATATCCATAAAGAACTTACTTACAGTAAGATACGAATAAAACACGAGTAAACAGACCAGTAGAAGAGATAGCGTGCATTCCTCCTGGCGAACAGGAAAATGCCTTCAAATTCTTTTCTGAATCGGAATTACTAATTTTTTAGCAGGAAGGAATACGCAAATTGTGGTGTAAAATATACCTTGGAGTGGTATATGAGGCAGAAATCTCTTTCTCCCGAAGCTGGTTCAGGGGAATGGCAAATGATTCTGCAAATAAATAGTTGAACAGGTATTGTAGTTCGGGTGTTAAAAAACTGGCAGGAAATACGGTGTTGAATTCTTTAAAATCTTCGTCTTCTTTGTCCAAGTAATACTGATCAGCCGCGGTAGCATGTTCAGGTAAACCGATCATGGCAAAATCCGGGTGGGATAATTGCTGGCTGAGCTGTTGATTTTGCCATTTTTGATGATGCCGATTTTGGTACTGATACTGTTTGTTATGGTTCGCAAAACTACTCTCCTTACCCGTAAGGAAAAAAATAAACATAAAGAATATAATACGGATAAACATTTTCATTTCTCGGACGATAGATTCAGCTTTCTCTACAATGTTTTATTGATCAGCCAAAAATATGTACCTCAGAACTTATGCTATAGTACAAATCACGAATATACTGTTAACTATCACGCTTTTTCATCAAATAGCAAACCGCTGACCCGATTTCTGAGAGACAGAATCCAGCCAGCGGATTTATTGCCACCTAACCAACCTTTATCTTTAAACTATTATTTGATATCCCAGATGCCTGCAGAACGCTCCAGTTCTATCAATGCTGCAGCATAATTTGATTGAGATTCATAAAATCCTTGTTGTACTTCATTATAGGTTCTTTGTGCATTCAGTACTTCCAGTAAAGATGTTTCTCCCCGCTTATAACTATACATTTTAGCGGTTAAAATCTTCTTTCCTTCAGTCAATAGCCCATTTTTGTATTGCTGAACCTGTTTCTGAGCAGCTGTATAATTGAAATAGGCTTGTGTCACTTCCACCTGAATTTGCTGTAAAACCTGTTCATACTGGACACCGGCTTGTTTAATTGTAGACTGGGCAGCTTTCAAATCTCCTTTATAATGATTAGAGAATTTTAACGGAACACTGAAACCTGCACTAAAGGTCCGGTGATAAGGGGTTGGTGCTTCTTCATTTTTAGAAACGCCGTTAAATTGCAAACCTGCGTTGATTCCCAGATCTATTGTTCTGTTCGCTTTAACCAGAGCCAGGCTTCTTTCTGCTACAGTCTTATTGTTTAATGCAGCTACGGCATCTGCACGGATGTTTTGCGCATTACTGATTAAAGTCTGATAATTGAGTTCGCGTGCCAGGTTTTCAAAATCTCCGTCAGGCACTAAAAGTGTATCTACCTTGCTTCTGCGTAAGTAAGCACTGAGCTTGATTAATGAATTCTTCCAGTCCGCTTCACTCTGATATACACTATTTTGCAAAGTGCTGGATTCGAGTTTGGACTGTCTCGCATCTGTTTCTGTAATTGCACCCAGTTGATGACGGATGGCATCGGCATCAGCCAGTTGCTTCATCATTTGATAAGAGTATTGCTGCACTTTCATCAATTCATATTGCTGGATAGCACCGTAATAAGCGAGAGCGGCATCTGCTCTCAGATTTCGCAAGTAATCAAGCAAAAGAGCTTTACTTAATTCAGTCTGGCTTTTAGCCAGCCCGATTCTTGCTTTCCTTTTACCTCCTAATTCAAGGTTAGTTCCCAAACCCAGCGTTACGCCCTGCCCTAATTTCAGTTTAGCCTGCTGATTATCAAATGCACCCGCGGAAAATTGAGGGTCCGGGAAAATTTTTGCCGTTTCTATTCCTGCTTCAGCAATATTCACATTGTATTTTTCTGCAGCATAACCCAGATTTTCATTTCCTACCCGGTTAAGATACTGCATGACAGATATTTTTGATTTTAAAGACAGGGTATCAATCTGTGCTTGTCCTGCAAAGGCAATAGTCGTAAAGAATGCCAGGGACAGCGTATATTTAGTCAAGTTCATAAAATTAGTTTTGAGTAGCTGATGCTGATGGCTGAAAATCGTTCTTGCCCCATTTACTTTCCAATAGATAGTAAAGTGCTGGCAAAACAAATAAAGTAATCGCTGTAGCGGCAAATAACCCGTAAACAATCACGGTAGCTAATGGTCTTTGTACATCAGAGCCTATGCCTGTAGCTAAAGAAGCAGGTAAAAGACCTAATGCGGCAACGGTTGCAGTCATTAGAACTGGCCTGAAACGATGTTTCGCTCCATCTACAACTGCTTTCAGTAAATCATATCCTTTTTTACGGAGTTCGTTAATATGAGAAATCAGGATCACCCCATTTTGAATAGCCACACCAAATAATGCGATAAAACCGACTGCCGAAGACACATTTAAGGTCATTCCTCTAACGTTCAGGGCCAACATCCCACCAAATAAAGCCAGTGGAACGATGCTTAGAATTAAACCTGCTTGTCTGAATTTCCCAAATGCACCGTAAAGCAATAAAAACATGATAGCTAAGGCCAAAGGAATTACTACAGCCAGTTTAGCATAAGCCCGGTTTTGGTTTTCAAACTGTCCACCCCACTCGATTTTGTACTTTTCGGGATCATACTTGACCTGCTGGCTAATTTTTGCCTGTGCATCTTTCAGGAATGAGCTTAAATCTGCTCCTCTTAAATTTAGCCTTACAGTCAGCTGTCTGCGGTTCATTTCTCTGGAAATAGAGCTTTCGCCAAGGTCAGTTTTCACTTCAGCAATCTGTGATAAAGGGATTCTTGCCCCTGTAGCTGAGGTCAGCATTAAATTGGCGATTTTTTCGGGTGTATTACGGCTTTCTTCTTTATAACGACAAATCACATCGTAAACCCGGTCACCGGCAAAGATCTGCGACACCGCCTTTCCCCCAATTGCAACTTCGACCAATTCAGCGACATCACTGATGTTCAAACCGTATTTAGCGACAGCATCTCTGTTCACTCTAATTTGTAACTGTGGCAAAGGTGGCTCCTGATCTATGGCGATATCTACGGCTCCTTTAACTTTACGCAAAGTGCCGACTACATTTTCAGTAATCCGTCTGGTTTCTTTGAAGTCATTGCCATAAACTTTAACTACCAATTCACTATGTGCACCTGCAATTTTATCCATTACCCCATCAATCATTGGTTGTGTAAAAGCAACGGTATAACCAGGCATAGCGGCGTATTCTTTGGACAGATCTTCGATTAAATCTGCTTTACTCCGTCCACTCTTCCACTCTTTATAAGGCATTAATCCTACCGAAACTTCGAAGTGTGAAGGAGTAAAATAATCTGTACCATCATCATTCCGGCCGGCCTGAACATTTACATAAGTGATTTCCGGATGTTTCATGGTCACTGCCCTCAGCGCATTACTCATCTCTTTTGACTTCTCTAAAGTTACACCCGGAGGCAGGGATACTTGCAACCAGATAGAACCCTCATCCAGTGGAGGTAAGAAATCTTTTCCTACAGTGATAGATAAGATAATTGCACTGATTAACACCAAACCTAAAGGCATAAAAACTCGTTTTGGTTTGGTCATTATTTTCTTCAAACGGCCTTCATACCATTTTGTCAGATTCTCTAACCAAGTGTTGTGGTAGATTTTTCCCGGCTTTTTATAAACCGCATAAGCTAGACCTGGGATCAATAATAACGCAACGGCTAATGCACCGAGCAAGGCATACCCTACCGTAAACGCCATTGGAGTAAATAGTTTTTTCTCTACTCTTTCAAAAGAGAATAAAGGCAGATAGGCAGTGATGATAATGATGGTAGAAAACAGAATTGGTTTCGCTACACTCAAAGCTCTTTTGCCAATAGAAACCTCTTCCAGTTCTTCGTCCGGATTTGCTTCTCTTTTCTTCAGAATTGTTTCGAGCATCACAATGGCACCATCTACTATAATCCCAAAATCTATTGCGCCTAGAGAAAGTAGGTTTGCCGGAATTTTCGTAAAATGCATCAGGATAAATGCGACCAGCAAAGCAATTGGAATGGTAATGGCTACAATTAATGCACCTCTCCAGCTTCCTAGAAAAACAATCAGCACAACAATAACCAGGGCCATTCCTTCTAAGAGTGTATGAGAAACAGTATCCAGTGTGGTATTGACCAGGTTTGTACGATCCAGGTAAGCCCGAACGGTTACGCCTTCTGGAAGAATTCCTTTGTTTAAATCTGCTACAGCTTTGTGTATTCCATCCAGAACAACTGAAGGATTCTGCCCTTTAAGCATCACCACAATTCCTTCTATCCCATCAGAATAGTTAACATCCCTGTCGGTATAACCTAAAACGCCTTTACGTTCCAGTGTTCCATATTTCAGCTCCCCTAAATCTTTGACAAATACAGGGACCCCACTTACAGATTTAACCACAACATCACCCAAGGCAGTTAAATCTTTGACTAAACCGATTCCACGGACTACGTACCCTTGTTCTCCTCGATTCAGGATACTTCCGCCGGCATTGGTATTGTTGTTGTTGATTGCAGTTTGCACATCTGCCAGAGAAACATGGTATTGAGCTAGTTTAGCCGGATCTATTTCTACCTGGTATTGTGTAGTAATTCCACCAAAATTAGTCACATCTGCGACCCCCTGAACTTGTTTAATCCGCGGGATAATTTTCCAGTTCTGTAAATCAGTTAATTTCCGCAAATCGTGATTTTTGCTTTCTATAATATACCGGTAGATCTCTCCGGTTGGAGAAGTCAGTGGATCAAGTCCAGGAACAGCACCAAAGGGAAGTTTGACATCGGTCAGTCTTTCCTGAATTCTTTGTCTTGCCCAGTAATCATCTACACCGTCTTCAAAGACCATAGTGATCAGAGACAGGCCAAATAAACTACGGCTACGCATCACATGCATTCCTGGCAAACCATTCAAGGCACGTTCTATAGGAATAGAGATCTGTTGTTCTACTTCTTCGGCCGCCAGACCAGGCACCTGAGTAACAACTTGTGATGTTACATCAGCAATATCAGGATAGGCTTCAATAGAAAGCTGTTTCCAGGAGTAAAAGCCAAAGACAGACAGGAGTATAAATAATGCTGCAAAGAGCCAGCGTTTTTTTATTGCAGTAAAAATTAATTGTTTCATAAATGTTTGGCTTATAGCGTGATTACTTAGCTTCTAATAAATAGAAACCACCTTCTGATACGATCTTTTCGCCTTTGGCCAGACCTGATTTAATGACTACACGGTCTCCTTCTGTATTGCCAGTCTCTACTTTTCTTTTCTGATATTTACCAGCTGCGGTAACTACGAAAACAAAATTTGCATCATTCATTTGCAGGATAGATTTTAAAGGAATGAGAATAGCTGATGTAGGTGCATCTATGAAATTCACGGAAACGTACATCCCTGGTTTAAGGGCATGATCACTATTATTACATTCGATTAAAACTTGTATACTACGGGTATCTTCGTCTACAATTTCATTGACGTGGTAAACCTTTCCGGTAAGTTTTTTACCGGGTAATGCAGCCACTTCAATTTCACATTCATCTTTTTCATTGATATAACGGATGTCTTTTTCTTTGACCTGACCCGAAATCCAGACTTTGTTCAAGTTGGCTACTGTGGCTACGCTGGCGGCATCGTCTTTGATAAACTGGCCCAATACCACCTTGTTTTCAATTACCTCGCCTGCAATCGGAGCATGTACGACCAGTGCCTGACCTAAGGAGAGTTTATCTGGATTCGCTTTGAAGATTTTGATTCCTATTACTGCATTTTCAAGCTCTTTTTTCTCTACGTCATAACCTGTTTGTGCCTCTTCCAGATCTTTCTGTGTACCCACACCATGAGCCATCAGATCTTTTTGGCGTCTTAGTGTCCGCTCCGCCTGCTGAAACTGCGATTTCTCCTGGAAAAACACTTTCTGCGCAGCGATAAAATCCGGGGAGCTGATCTCGAACAAAGGAGTTTCCGCTGTTGTTTTCATTCCTAGTTTGATAAACGATTTGGTCACTCTCCCCTGAAACGGCGGTGCAATTTCTGCGTATTGGGTAGGAATGGCCTTGACTGTTCCAGCAGTCATCATTTGCATCCGGAAAGGTTCTGTGTCAACGGTTATAAACTTCAGTTTACTTCTTAGTACGGAATTTTCCGGTACAGTAACGACATCTCCTTTTAAGGTAAAATCAGCAGCGGGTTCTTTGGCAGCCTGCTGTTTACAGGATGCAGTCAAACCTATAATTACCAGGGCAATGGCAACCAGTGATGACTGACGGTTATTTCTTAGTTTCATATTGTTCATTGTGTTTGTTTGAGAAGTTACTTAGGGTATGAAAATGGTATTCTAACCATTCTGCGAAAACGACAACCAGTATAATTAATATGATTGCAACCATCCATTGTTTACTTGATCGGATTACAGCCATTGGTTAAATCTTTTAATGTACCATCCTTTAACATATTGGGTAAGCAGACAATAACTAGCCAGAATACCAACTAACCAGGGGAAATAGCTGAGTGGTAATTGTTCCATTTTTAATGCGCCTGCGAAGGGCGAGAACGGAATAAAAATCCCGATAACCATAATCAGTGAGGTCAATGCCACTACCGGAGTGGTTGCCCAGCTCTGAATAAATGGAATTTTACGGGTCCGGATCATATGTACAATTAGTGTTTGTGACAATAATCCTTCGATAAACCATCCACTTTGAAACAAACCCTGATGTGCAGGAGTATTTGCTTTGAAAACAAAGAACATCACTGCAAACATGGCATAATCAAAAATTGAACTGATCGGGCCTATATAGAGCATGAAACGTTTAATCCCTGAGGCATCCCATTTTTTTGGTTTTTCAATAAAATCTTCATCCATTCTATCCCAGGGAATGGATACCTGTGAGACATCATATAATAGATTTTGAACCAGAATTTGTACAGGCAACATAGGCAGGAATGGCAGGAAGGCACTTGCGCCTAACATGCTGAACATATTTCCAAAATTACTGCTGGCAGTCATTTTGATATATTTAATAATATTACCAAAGGTTCTGCGGCCGTAAATCACCCCTTTCCTTAAAACCATGAGGTCTTTTTCGAGTAAAATGATATCCGCACTTTCTTTGGCTATATCCACTGCTGTGTCTACGCTAATCCCTACATCGGCATCTCTGAGCGCCACAGCGTCATTAATCCCATCGCCCATAAAACCTACGGTATGGCCTTTTGCCTGAAGTATTTTTACGACCCGCGATTTTTGAACAGGGCTTAATTTGGCCAGAATGGAGATATCTCCGATCTGTTCCTGTAAATCTGCATCAGACATTTTCTCTACTTCTGCACCTAACAGAATTTTATCAAATGGGATACCTACATCGCGGCAGATTTTTTTAGTCACAATTTCATTGTCTCCAGTCAGGACTTTAATATTTACGCCTAATTTCTGTAAAGCTTCAATCGCTATTTTAGCGGAAGGTTTAGCTGGGTCCAGAAAGCCGATAAAACCGGTGAGGATCATATCTTTTTCATCTTCAACGGTATAGTTCAGTGCGCGGTCATCAAATTCGCGGATAGCAACAAGCAAAACTCTCAGCCCTTCTGCATTCAGTTTTTGTGAAGTTTTGAGGATCATATTCCGCATGGATTCATCCATAGGGATAACCTTGTCTGATTCGATATGGAGTTGTTTATCATCTCCGGGATCAAAAGCATGGCTGCATAAGTCCAGCATTTCTTCTACTGCTCCTTTACAGATCAGCAATTGTTTTCCATTTCGTTGTTTCAACACAACTGACATTCTGCGTCTGTGAAAATCGAAAGGGATTTCATCGACCTTTAAAAAGTATTCTTCAACTTTCAGATAATCGTGAAGTTCTACATGTTCCAAAACGGCTACATCCAGCAGGTTTTTGAGCCCGGTTTGATGGAAACTATTGAGATAGGCCCATTTGAGAACTTCTTCATCTTCCTGTCCGAAAATGTTTAAATGTCTTTCCAGCACAATTTTATCCATAGTCAGCGTACCTGTTTTATCGGTACAAAGGATATCCATGGCTCCGATATTCTGGATCGCATTGAGACGTTTGATAATTACTTTGTGTTTACTCATGTTCACTGCCCCTTTTGCCAGGTTAGCGGTTACAATCATAGGTAACATTTCAGGAGTCAATCCTACGGCTACCGCGATTGCAAAAAGTAAAGCATCCCACCAGTTCCCTTTTACAAAACCGTTAATCAGAAAAATTAAAGGTACCATGACTACCATAAAGCTGATGAGCAGGTAGCTTACTTTATTTACTCCTTTATCAAAATTCGTTTCTGCCCGTTTCCCTACAATTACTTTGCTGAGTGAGCCGAAATAGGTTTGATTACCTGTATTTACAACAACTGCAGTGGCATATCCACTCACTACATTGGTTCCCATAAAACAGATATTATCCAGTTCTACGAGCGGCTTATCTTCTGCGTCACGTACGGCAATGCTTCTTTTTTCTACAGGCAACGATTCTCCGGTCAGCATAGACTGGCTGACAAAAAGATCTTTAGATTGTACAATACGGCAATCTGCGGGGATCATATCTCCGGCAGAGAGCATAATAACATCTCCCGGTACTAGTTTTTTAATATCCAGTTCTTTTTTACCAGTAATTTTTCTGACTACAGTTGCGGTAGTTTTCACCATGCTTTTAAGCTGTTCGGCAGCACGGTTACTTCTATACTCCTGGAAGAACCTCAGGAGAGAACTCACCATGACCATAATACCAACCATGGTTACTGTTTTATAATCGGCTTCGCCGGGCGCAGCTAACCACACATCCAGGATAAAGGAGATGACAGCGATAATGAGCAGGATTCCAATAAATGGATTGACAAATGCCTGGAACAACTGTTTAATCCATGCGGGTGCTTTTTCGTGATGAACTTCGTTTAAGCCAAATCTTTGTAAGCGTTCTTTGGCCTGCAGGGAGGATAGTCCGTCCATACCGCTATCCAGCATGGCGAAATAAAAGCTTTGATCTGAGCGGGAAACGTTCTGTAATTTGGTAGCAGCGGCTTCTTCACTACCATTAGATAGAATTTTTCTTCTGTCTGGTATGGCTCTTTTTTTGAAACTTTCTTTTACGATAGTCATGGTATTATATATATGTAGATAAGCGGAAATTGTTAGTTATATCAATTTGAACAGAAGTACCAGGACACCAACCATCATCATACAGGTACAAATAGTGCGGAGCCTGTGGATGAGTTTATGACTGTGAGATTTCCCGAGCCATACACCTATTCCCAAAAACAGAAGGATAAAAGCAGGAAACATGATGTTTATGCTCCCATTTGTCCTGTCTAGCCATTGTATGGCCATCCCAAAGACAAAAAGGTAAATCGCTGAACCAAAGGCCAGCAGCAATAAATTATTTGCGGTATAATTGATTGCAGGTGAGTCTTTCTTATACTTAAAATGATCTTTATACATTTTAACTCCAACGGAGACCAAAAGTCCGAGGGCAAGCCAATCTTTTTGATTGATGGTTAGGGAGGGTGTCCACTGTGTGATCCACCTCCCCCATAACAACATTTGATTTTGTGTTATAAATAACAGTAACAAAATGAGTATCCAATTTGCGCGACTAATTACAGAAACTGTTTTGCCACTTAGTTTTGCAATCATCAGGTTGTCGGCAGTAATTCCAATGGCAATAAATAAGATTGCGTATTGTATAATGCCAAATTTTAAAAATAGAAAGGTCATTGTTGGTTCTTTATAGCTGTTTATTTATAAATCATTCTCATCCCCTGCTTTATTCCAGCTAACTTCGGATACTTCATGTTCAATGGTTAATCGCCCTGCAATCCGCTCCATAATTGAATCTTCGTTACTATTTGCAAGTATTTCGGCGATGATTACCGCCTTGCTCGGATCGCCGTCATCGGTACTTTTAAGGGATCTTAATAGTAGTTTATCATCATTACTGGTAAACTGAAGTAGTAAAACGCGCAAGTGATTCTCGACATCCTGTCTGCATTTGATAATGAGCAGGTAAGCAACGGGAATTCGGGTACTTTTTAAAGGCAAACGACTCAGTTTTACGCCTATAGGACGCATTAGTACATGGGTCAGAATAACGAAAACAGTGACAATAGCGGCTTCAGGAAGAAATCCAAGTCCGCAGGAAGCGCCAACTGCTGCTGAACACCATAGGGTGGCTGCGGTATTTAATCCTCTGACATTCAGACCGTCTTTCATAATTACGCCTGCGCCCAGAAAACCGATTCCACTTACGACATAAGAAATTACTCTGCCAGAAGCGTCACCGCCTACTTTTACGCCCAGAGAAACGAACATGCATGCACCTAAACAAACAAGCATATTTGTTCTTAATCCTGCCATCCGCTGACGCCACTGGCGTTCTGTACCGATTGCTGCTCCAAGAGCAAATGCAATGGCTAATCTTAAAGTAAACTCAAATATTGTCATGACGTACCCCCCATTTTTTAAATTGTTGGAAAGCTTGTCTGATCGAATTTGCTATCAAAGAGAATAACCTGATAGAAAGTTGTCTGAAAGAAAGTGATTGATAGTAATTTTGTCTGCCGAAGATGTTATCAGCTACGCCAAACGTAATTGTTGGCCTTGTATCCATACCCACTGGATAATCATAATCTGCAATATAACGGGTATATTTTGTCTGTGTTTTTGAAAAATTGAACATAACTTTGTTGTTTGCCGGCTACCGGCATAACAGAAGTTATGAGGGTTGGCTGGCGGTTAAATAAATAATTAATTTTGCCGTTGAATGGGGGCCTGAGTCCATATATTGTTGTTTTTTAATGTGCTGCAAATATAAAACACCCGTTTGGAAAGGGCCGTTAGAGGATAAACAGAAATTCATTAGAAATTCATTAGAAATTATTTTAATTGACGAATTTCAAACAGGCTCATAGCGCCTAAAGAATTTTAGGTCTGTCGAATCAGGTTTACTGAGGTGTTGTGAAGTAGAGGGGTCTTGTGGGGCGAGCCACAGAGCCGGCAGCCAGAGCTTATATTTATAATATGGTTTTATTTTGCTTAAACATGAGCCAGTTCAATTGTAAATAAACTTCCTTCACCAATAACTGAACTAACGTCTATTAAACCATTATGCATCGAAATAATTTTCTGTGTTAATGACAATCCTATTCCGTTTCCAGGACTAAAATCTTTGTTTTTACCTCTGTAAAATGCAGAAAAGATACTCCCTAGCTCCTGCTCTTCAATACCAATGCCTGAATCTTTGAAACCAAGCAGTACTTTATTTGTGTTATAACTTATACTTACTATACATTGATGATTTGCAGAAAATTTACAGGCGTTCTCCATTAGATTGATAAATGCAACTTTCAGCAAATATTCATTTCCTTTAACAGAGATGTCATCGTCATCATCAATCTCCCGTTCAAAAATAATGTCAACTTTATAATCTTCACTGATTTTAAGCACAGCGTCTCTGGCATCCATCAATAATTCATCAGTCCTGAGTTCTTTCATGCTCACCGTAGTCTGGTCATAACTTGCCTTTGCAAGGTCAAGTAAGCCATTTGACAAGCGCACTAACCGCTGAGCATCACTTAAAGATAAACGGATTACCTCTTTGTATTCTGCAACGCTTCGCTCACGGATTAAAGCGAGCTGTAATTCGCCGACAATAGTAGCTAATGGTGTTCTCAGTTCATGAGAGATATTACTTACAAAATTCTTCTGACCATCAAAAGATTGCTCCAACCGGTCAAGCATATTGTTAAAGGTAGTAGCGAGCTCCCCTATTTCATCTTTTTCATCTTTGACATGGACACGTTTGTAAAGATTGGTAGCTGTGATCTCTTCTACTTTATCTATAATTTCTGCGACCGGGTTTAATGCTTTCCCTACAAAATAATATCCGGCAGCAATAGTCAAACTGATAATAATGATAAACGAAATGATCAAAGTGTATTTAAATTCTTCTAAACGGGTCAGCCCGTATTTATCATTCGCAGCTGCCGTAATCACATATGCTTTGTTTTTATGCAGATATAAAAGACCTACAACCTGTAAGGACCCTTGTTCAAAAGTAATTTCCTTTTGACGGGTAATCTGGTCGATCATTCTTCGGGTCTCTTTAACCTTATCTATCTGCACTGCATCATGGTAAAGCAAATTAAACGAAGTATCGTATACGGCTACTTCTTCTTCAAACAGAGAATTTATTGAGTTTTTATAAATTAATTGTAATACGGCGGGGGGAACTTTTGCATCAAAGAGCAGGTTTGCTTTTGTAATCGCTTCTCTTTTTAAGTGTTTATAGTACTGATCTTTCCTGCTTTGTGAGGTAGATACATAGATAAATACAGCAAATGCCAAAAGTAAAGCACCAAAAAGTGTCAAAAAAAGCAATAACAGCTTCGCTCTTATCTTCATCCCTCTTTAAATATAAATCCCATACCTGGCTTGGTATGAATCAGTTTGACTTCGTAATTTTTATCTATCTTTTTCCTTAAATAATTGATATAAACATCAATGAAGTTTGTTCCCGAATCAAAGGTATCCCAAACCTTCTCTGCAATTTCTGTTCTGGATAAAACACGTTCAGAGTTTCCCATCATATATTCAAGCAGACGAAATTCTTTAGGGGTAAGGTCGATAGGTTCATCATTCCGTTTAACCAGCTTGGTTTCCAAATTCATTTCCAGATCTGCAAACCGTAAAATAAATCCTTGGTTGAAAGTGTTATTCTGTGTCTGATTTCTTTTAATCAAGGCGCGGATTCTAGCATGTAATTCTCTGAAATCAAACGGCTTAACCAAATAATCGTCTGCACCAGCGTCAAAGCCCTCTACCTTGTCATCTGTAGTACCTAATGCAGTAAGCATAATAATAGGAATATCCGGACGCGCAATACGCACTTCCTTACAAAGATCAATTCCGTTAATCTTCGGAAGAATTAAATCCATCAAAATCAAATCATAGGTTTTTGTAAGGGCCAGTTTCTTACCCATTTCTCCATCAAAGGCAAGTGTAATATGAAATCCAAGTTCTTCCAGCCCCTTTTTAATCAGTTCAGCTACTCTTTGTTCATCTTCAATAACCAGTATGTGCATAAGATATAATTAAATGACAAATGTGAGCATAATTTCTTAATACCAGTACTCACCTTAGAAAACAAAGACTGACAGGCTAAATTATATTATCAATTGATATTAATTTTCAGTTACCACAAAACACAAGATTCATTATTAATTCTATAAATGAGTTATTAAATAGCCAAACTAGTTTAAATGATTACAATATTAAATTAACCTGGATTTAACAATAAAATTTCAGGATACTTTATTAACTGAAAATCAATGGGTAACAAATCTATGTTTAGTGAATCAAAATACCATTTAAATCATTTAATGAAATTAATTTAATCTAATAAAAACAACAAAAGAATTGATAATTAATATATAACCACAAGAACAGTCAATTAATGTTTTAATAACATCGTAAATCGTAAAAATTAAATTAGACACACATACATTTGGTTATACATTTTATAATCAACCGCTTATTAAATTTAATTCTACCTCTTACCAATGAACAAAAAACATCTATTCGCAGCTATTGTTGCGTTAATGGGAATGACCATTTTCCATTCTTGTAAAAAATCGGAGCAACTTAATTCTTCGCAAACCAATGATTCAAAAGCCCCAAAAGGTTATGTATCTCAGTTTAAAGGAGCCCCTAGATTTCCAAATGAACCAATTAAAGTGAATGTTTTTGATATGAGTGCAATTGCCGATATCCTGGACCAGAAAAAACAGAACACTGTGGATGTGCTAAGAGACAGTGCATGGGCAAGTGGAAATGGCAAAACTCTTTTTGTGCAGTCTACAGAAATGCCGGCTATTTTTGATAATATCAGAAGACAGGTTTACCTGGGTGCAATCGTCAAAGGTGAGGATGCTGGTAACCCAAACAACTTCAAACCTGTTTTTGTGACTGTAGCCGAAAGAAATCCAATCACGATATATGCTACTTTTCCTACGGATAGCATTTCGAGAAAAGTTGCAGCACCTAGCCCAACCACTGATCTTGCGTATATCCGCGCTGCACTAAAAGTTGGAAGTGGTAAACAATTATCTTCATTCAGATATGAAATGGAATCATTCAAAAGATATGAGGAACTTAAACTATCATTCGGTGCAAATATATCTGTTGCTGGTCTTTTCAGTTTAAATATCAAAGATTCTACTGCATTAGCTGGTGCAAAAACAAGAGTCAGAGCTGAGTTTACCCAAGAAAACTTTGCTATAAATGTTGAGCCACCTATCTATGAACCTTTCCTTAAAGATCCGGTTAACAAGGGTAAATTTGGTAATTATGATCCGCTGATTGTAAGTTCTATAACTTATGGAAGAAAAGGTATCATGACTCTGGAATCAGATTCGAGTTATAAATCTGTAACAAGCGCTATTAGAGCCACTTTCAGTCTTTCTTTACCAGTACTTAAAGAAATCGTTAATAACCCTATTCTGGCAATCAATGCTGGCATGAGCAAACAGCAGCTGGAAACATTAAACAATTCAAAAATTGTAGTTTATGTAATTGGTACTGAAGGTAAAGATTCAATTAAAATTGTTCAGGGAATTTCGGGTTTTGCTCAAATCATAGCTGGTGGAGGTGAGTTCTCGGCCGATTCTCCAGGAACTCCTTTGTATTATACGCTTAATTATTTAAGTGACTATAGTACTTTCTGGAACAGATTCCAGGTACAGGTTCACAATAATTAATTCACTCAATTGTTCGCAGATAATTTTTAAACATCACCTGGCTTTAATGGGTTAAAGCCGGGTGATGCTCTAATTATTTACCATTTGAAAACGCTCAATCTGAATATAATGCAAAAGACTATTTTTAAGTTTATTTTATTGGGTTACGTTTTACTTTTTTTCGCCTGTAAGAAACAAGAAAACATCCCTTCAAGCCCTTCCAATCAAGAAAAACCTCTTTTATCCAGTATTTTAAAGGATTTAAGAATTGAGCCTATTGCTCCGATTATCATCCAAGGGGGTACAGATAATATCAAACATTTTTTAGACAAACAGAAACAGAACAGCCTTGTCTTTCTTAGAGACAGCACCTGGAGCTCTGGTGGATATTCAAAGATTTATCAAACTGATGAGGTTGTGGTAACTCCTGATAATGAATCTTATGTTTATCCAGGTTCAATTATCAAGAGTGCATCGGTAACTTCAGGAAATTTTGCACCATTAAAAGGGTATACTAAACTTCCAATTCGTATTACGGCTTCTTTTCCATCCGACAAATCAATTGGGGTAATTGATGTCCCTTCGCTTTCAAGAACCCGGGTGTTTTTAAGAAATGCATTGATGGATCCGTCTTTTTCTGGAAAACAATTGGAATCTTTTACCTACAGCTCCAATTTCTTCAGATCCTATGAAGAATCAAAAATGGCCTTTGGTTACAATATGAATGAGAAGAAAATGTTTTCTTCTGTCAATTCTTCTTTTAACTCTGAGAATTCAAGGACGAGTTATCAGACAGGTTTGATCATGACCTATCTCGTCAAAAATTTCACCTTGAGTACACCAAATCCAGAAGTTGGGGAACTTCTTGATTTAAAAACTCTCCCTGCTGGTACAATGGAAGGAGTTTCACCGGTTTACATGGATGCGGTTACTTACGGACGTTTTGGTTTCCTGATGATCGAAACTAATATGAACAGCGAATTAGCCAAAACGGCCTTTGAAAAAGTCATTAAAAAGATATTCAGGAGATCGACAGAAACTTTCAGCCTGGAAGAACAGAGTTTATTCAATTCTTGCCGGATTACTGTTTACTTATTAGGAAGCTCTGGTGGATCAGTTACACAGCTATTAAATAATCCTGGTAGTTATGATGGTTTATCAAATTTCATCAATGATAGCCTGGGTGAATTTACAGCGAATGATCCTGGTGTCCCTATCCAGTTCACATTGAAGTACCTACTTAATAATGAGTCATATAAACCAGTGTTTAAAGTCAATTACCCCAATTAGGGCCTGACCCGGATTAGCTAAATGATATCACAAAAATCTACCTTGAAAAGAAAATATCCTTCAAAAACCGGCCTTGTAACTTTCACCTTGCTACTCTCTTTTGCTTCTTGTAAAAAGAGCGATCCTTCTATTGAGAAGAGCAATCCTATCAGCCAAAGAGAAGCGAAAATAAAAGGCAATCTGGACTCCCTGTACCAATATGCCCAGCAAATTTATTTATGGAATGAACAGCTGCCTGCATTGGAGAGCTTTAAACCAGATCGTTTTTTTGATTCCAGTACTGCCAATGAGATAGATCTGTATAAAAATGAGATATTTGCGTTCTCAAGATTTGCCGTTAACCCGGTAAATAATATCCCGTTTGAATATCTTTCTCCAAATCCCGGACGCACAAAATATTCATCTTTAATAGAGATTGGCGCGGTCTCATCAGGTAGTAAAACAATTAATACCTCCGATAATAATTTCGGATTGGCATTTGCAGGGACTGCAGACAATCAGATTCGCGTCTTATATGTTGATCCTAATTCTTCTGCTGGAATTGCCGGGCTTAAAAGAGGTCAGAAGGTTATCAATATCAATGGCAAAAAAGCGGAAGCATCTGCTGATTATTATAACCTCATTTCTGCCGCGCTGAATGATCCTGGTCTGGCTATTACGGTTGAGACCGTTCAGGATAATCCTTCCTCAGCAAAGACATATCAGCTCAGTAACCGGCCTTATACGACAAATCCAGTACTCAAAAGTGTTATTCTGGAAGAAAATGCTAAGAAAATAGGGTATATATCCTATCGGAGCTTTACTGCCGAGGATAATTCGAGGCAGTATTTAGACCCTATTTTCGGTCAGTTTGCAGCTGCTGATGTTGCTGAACTTATTATTGACTTACGCTATAATAGTGGAGGTTATCAGAATACGAGTAAATATCTGGCCAATAAGATCATTCCTCAATCGGCAAATGGACAGCTGATGTTTACTGAGATTTACAATAAATTAATGCAAAATGGGAAAGCTAATCTTTTGGCAAATCAGCCTCTGCTTGGTTATGGCAATGAGCCAATCTATGTGAATGGCAAAATTGCAACCTTAATGGATATAGATTACAGCCCTGGTGGCAATAAAAATCTCTTTGAAAAAGAAGGACCTTTGCTTCATGTAAAAAAGGTCAGTTTTATTGTTAGCAGCCAAACTGCTTCTGCAAGTGAGCTTTTGATCAATGTCCTTAAACCTTATCTGGATGTAAAAATAGTGGGCGTCTCGGCAGATGGTAATACAGCTGTCAGAACCTATGGAAAGCCTGTTGGTTTCTTTGATATCAAGATTGACAAATATAAAGTTTACCTCGCCATGTATCAGGATAAGAATGCGAATAATGAAGGTGATTTTTATGAGGGTATGCCAGCGGAGATTTCTACTGCAGATGATACAACAGTTGATTTTGGAGATACCAATGATCCTGCGCTGCGCGCAATAGTATCAGGTATAACCACTGCGGTTTCCGGGAATAAGCGCACGAATTCTTCTGGCACCGTACAGAACAACAAATATATTTTACCGGTAAACCAGCTTAATGGATTAATCAAAACGTCTTTCAAATTTAAACCTATGTTAAAACAATAATTTATGCACAAAAAATGTACAATTCAAGGCTTGTTACTTGTGTCTCTTCTGGCACTGGCAAGCTGTCATAAATCAGAATTGATTAAAGCTGGTAATGACGATCTCACAGGTACTGGTAAAAACTGGTACAAAAATATGAAGAAGGCAGAATTATCTTCTTTTAGCGTTCAAAACAGGAGTTATAATCCTGGTGAAAGCTTAAGTTCAATATTAGGGCAAAGGAAGTTAAATGGCACAGCCGATGATCCAATCCCACCCCGACCAGACAAAGTTGGAAGCTACATTACCGGCAGAAATATTACTGCTTACCGTGGTGACGAAAGCCAGGTCTTATTTGTTGAATCTTTTAAATCTAATGTATTTGTTATTGCACCAGAAATGGGCCTAAACATTTATCCTGGTGCTATCCTCGATGGAGCGAGTATTGGTGCTGATGTTTTTGCACCTAGACAATTACAAAATATCTCTGCAAATATTCGCCCGATAAACCTTTCAACAAGTATGCCGATCAGCGGAGCAAAAGTTGCTCAGACTCTGATGGCCAGACCAAGCAGCGACAATGCCTTTGTCCGAAATGCTTTAAAAGATCTGAATTCAATTAATCCAGGAAAAACTGGTGCAGCGAGATTACAATATGAGATGACTTCATTCTCCAATTATGATATGCTGAAGACGTTATACGGATATAATAAGAACCTGAATCTCTTTTTTTACAAAAATGGAGGGGCTACAGTGAATGGTACACAAACTATAAATCATACGACGGGTTTTGTACTGAAGTTTTTTCAGCAAAATTTCACTGTTGATGTAGATGTACCTTCAGATAACAGTGAACTGTTTGATCCTACCGGACTAGATCTTCCTGCAATCACTAAAGGCAACAATCCTTATTATGTGAGCAGTGTTACTTATGGAAGAATGGGAATTATGTCGATAGAATCGAATAGTGATTCAGCTTCTGTTTATAATGCGGTGACTAAACAGATTGGAATTTTGCAAGGGCTTGTTGGCGTTGGTTCGTCATTAACTGATGCGGAACAAAATATAATCAATAGTGCAGAGATCAGGTATGCGATTACTGGCCCGAATGGAGATGTCACTTCACTTAGAACAATCAACAGTGCCGCAGGTTTTGTACAGGCATTTACTGAAAGTGCAACCTATTCAATGGATGCACCTGGTGTACCAATCAGTTTTAGATTAAGATACCTGGGCAGTGATACGGATGTGGAAGCTCCTTTTGAGATTAACTACGGTCCTTTCAATAAGCAATATGCGAGAATTGAATATAGAAATTCTGTAAGTGGTCAGAATGGCGCTTATTATTTTCATACTGCCAATATCACTATAGCTTGTTACCCGACTAAAGATTGTGTCCCAGGTACTGAAGTTGCTCCATTGAACTTCATTCCTTTCAAATGGAACTTTACTTCTACAGTTTCCCGAACATCAAAGGGAGATACTCCTGCCCCGTTTGTGCATTCTTATGAAGGAACCAGCAAGAATACGAAGAAGAATTCTACGCTGCTTATCCGTTCATCAGAATATCAGCATCAGCAAAATTTCTCGAAGGATGATAGAGAACAGTATAACGAAGATTATACATTATTGTCAGGTAAGGGTTATTACGAATTGCCAACTAAGTATTTTTAATAGGGTAATTTGAAATTTTAAATTATTTTTTTTTGAAAGGCGGAATTACTCCGCCTTTCTGGTTTACAATTAGTTACCAAATAAGGGCGTATTTTTATTGATTTTATTTTCAGATTTAATTGCATCTTAATATTTAATTTCTATCTTTGCACCTCCTTAAACAAAAGGAATTAATTGATTCCGTAGCTCAGCTGGTAGAGCATTACACTTTTAATGTAGTGGTCCTGGGTTCGAATCCCAGCGGGATCACGAAAGGCGCAAGAAATTGCGCCTTTTCTATTTAAAATGTATTTTAAAAGGCGTTTTAAGAAAAATAATAAGTCATTTCATAGCAAAGAAAATCAATCTGATTGGTGCCCTATCTGGTGCCCAATTGTATTTGGTAAATTTGGGCACCAGTTATCCTTGCCTCAATTTGAGCCATTCCATAAAGCAACAATTTGTTTACTGGATTTATCCAGGCTTAACCAAATGTTTCAATAACAGATTGAAAAATGAAAAGCAACCAAACATTAACCATTTTATTTTGGCACCGTAAATCAAAGAAAGATGCTAACGGCCTCGCCCCTATTTGCAGGATATCAATTGATGGAATGGAAGAAGAATTGTCCACTGGTAGGAAAGCACACGTTGACAACTGGAATAATACAACCAAAAGAGTAATAACAGGGCAGCACGCTAAAATTGTAACCCTCCTGGATTTCGAACCGGTTTCCTGACGAGAATTCAAATTCAAAAAACAGGCTTAAAATAATCCGAATCTGATTGATTACCTAATTTTCACTAAAGAGTTCGGCCAATCTGAAATTCTCACTCAAAAATATTGCCTGCATCATCAGTATAATACCTGTGATTAAAGAATGTTTTTTGCATCATCAATTATGTTTCAAACAAAATGCAATTAAGTTGCATTTTGTTTGAAACATAATTACATTTGTAATCATGAATGAGGCATATAATCTGGTTCCCGAGTTTGCTTTTTTTAATCGCAAAAAATTCAATAAGGAAACTAAAATCAAAAATCTCAGATTGAAAGTTATGAAGAAATCAATAGTTGATCAGGTAGCATTAATAATAATTATAATTGTGGGACTAGTTACCTCTGTAAATGCCCAAATAACAACCGCATCAATGACAGGAGTCGTTAAAGATTCAAAAGGTCCCTTACCTAGTGCGAGTATTAAAGCTATCCATATTCCTACTGGCACAATCTACATAACCACAAGTAATAACGATGGCCGTTTTACAATTACGAATATGAAAGTTGGAGGCCCTTATACCGTTTACATTACTTTTATTGGATTTCAATCTATGAAGTACCATAATCTAAACCTGAAATTGGGCGGGTCTTATCCATTAAATACAGAGCTATCAGATGGGGCAAAACAACTGAGTGATGTTGTGATTACAGCCAATAAAAGTAAAATAATCAATAGTTCAAGGACTGGTCCGGCGACAAACGTTTCGCAAGAACAAATAGAACATCTTCCCGCTATTTCAAGAAGCATAACCGACCTGACAAAACTAAATCCACTGGCAAGTTCTGCTGGCGATGGCTTTTCATTTGCTGGCAGGAATAGCTTATTTAACTCACTCACACTAGACGGGGCTCAAATGAATAATGTATACGGTTCATCCTCATTACCAGGCGGAACAACGGGAGCTCAACCATTCTCTTTAGATGCATTAGAAGAATTACAAGTTAACATAGCTCCCTTTGATGTACAACAAAGTGGCTTTACAGGAGCTGGTGTAAATGCAATTACAAAATCAGGAACAAATGACTTTTCGGGGTCAATTTACACCTACTATAAAGACCAGAATTTACAAGGCTATCATGTTGGGAATACTGAACTGAATAAATCAAGTCAAGCGTTTCTAAGTAAACAATTTGGTTTCAGGTTAGGTGGTCCTATCATTAAAAACAAGCTATTCTTTTTTGTAAATGCAGAGATTTCACGCCGCACTTCACCTGGCACCAACATTCTGGCTAATCCAAATAACATAGCTAATAAAGCCATTGATCCGGTTAATGTTTCCAGAGTACTGTCTAAAGATCTGGATCTGGTAAAACACACATTAATAAACAATTTTGGATATGACCCTGGTGTATATTCAAATTATAATAATTTGCAAAATGCAAATAACATTACTGCGCGTTTAGATTGGAATATAAATGACGCAAATAGATTAACCATCAGGTATAACTATCTTAAGTCCAACAAAGAGGTAGCAGCAACCGAGACTAGTTCAAACGCAGGCCGCGGGCCATCATTAACCTCATTAGTATTCGATAATTCAAAAGGGATTCAATTTAGTAATATTAACTCTGTTACAATGGAGCTGAGTACACGTTTTAGCGATAGATCTTCAAATAACCTACAGTTGATTTATACCGGACTCAGGGATTTTCGTAAAGCCAAAGGAGCCCCATTCCCTATTGTAGACATTGAAGATGGAGCTGGGGCAAATTATATTTCGGCAGGCACAGAGCCGTATAGTGCCAGCAATGTTTTAAATCAAGATATATATACACTAAATAACAACTTTAATATTTTCACTGGCAACCATACCATAACTATTGGTGGTTCAGTTGGCTATCAAAAATTTCAGAATTCATTAACACAATTCTTGTACGGACAATTCAGGTACAAAAATATGTCCGATTTTATTTTAGCGGCAAATGGTGATAAGACAATTAACCCACTTTTCTATCAATTAAATTACTCAACGGATAAAAACAGCTCTATCCCCGCCGCCGCTGTATTTAGTCAGGCTCCTGTAGCAATTTATTCACAGGATGAATGGTATATCAAACCAAATTTTAAATTTACTTACGGTCTGCGATTAGATATACCTATTTATACTTCTACAATAGCATCGAATCCTCTGGTAACGGCTATGACTTTCCGTAATAATGAAAAACTGGATGTCAGCAGACTGCCCAAAACCCAGTTTCTCTTTTCACCTCGTATTGGATTTAACTGGGACATTAATGGAGAAGGTAAAATCCAGGTTCGTGGAGGTTCTGGGATATTTACTGGTGCAGTTCCCGCAATGTGGTTAACAAATCAGGCTGGAAATACAGGATTAACTGTGGGAAATGAGTTCTCCAACAATCCGAAGAACCGCCCTTTCAGCCCCGATCCGGCCGCCTATATCCCCGCAAATAAAACCTCCCCTCCCAATTTCGCAATTAATCAGGTAGCCAATAATTTTAAAGCATTACAAGTATGGAAATCAAGTCTTGCCATTGACTATAAACTACCAGGCGATATCATTGCCACTATTGATGGATTATATACAAAATCAATCAATGAAGTTTTTCATAGGGATGCCAATTTAGTTACTCCTACTGCTCATCTTACTGGAACAGGCGATAACCGCCCTTTCTTCCCCGGTAATAACTCCAATAGAATTAACCCAACTATTACCAATGCAATTGTACTGGACAATACAAATAAAGGTTATTCATGGAGTGTAACTGCACAGTTGCAAAAGAAATTTGGCAATTTATTTGCTATAATGGCTGCATATACAAGAAGTGATGCCCGCGACATCACCTCAAACCCTGGGCAGCAGGCGGCTATTGCATTTAATGGAAATCCGGTTTCTGGTGATCCAAATAAGCCATTGCTTGCGTATAGCAGTTTCCTGGTTAAGAACAGAATAATTGCATCCATAAATCTTAATCTTTTCGTTATATCGAAACTCCCTACGTCTATTGGCGTAATCTATGAAGGAGCCCCATATGGCACTGAGCGCGGCTATACCCGTTTCTCTTATATAACCTCTGGAAATTTAAATAATGACAATTCAACCAGTAATGATTTGATGTATGTTCCAAAAGACCGTAATGATGTAGTTCTAAAAGACATTGTTGCCATACCAGGGAGGTTCAAAGCTGAAACTGCTGACCAGCAGTGGGCAAGATTAGATGCTTATATTAATCAGGATAAATACCTTCGTAAACACAGAGGCCAGATGACTGAAAGAAATGGAGCGGAGTATCCATGGGTAAATCGCTTCGATCTTAGGATTTCACAACAAATTAAAACTGTTTTTGGTGAAAAGGCCAATAATAGATTCGAGGTTTCCGTGGACATTATAAATTTCGGTAATATGCTAAATAAGAATTGGGGATTAACTCAAATTCCTTCTATAACAAACTTCATGCAATTCAGAGGCATGGTAAACTCAACTCAATTAACACCAACATACACGGTAAGCCAGGATTTAACTACATCTACATTTAAAAACAACACTGCTATTGCTTCAAGATATCAGATTCAGGTTGGAGTTAGATATAGTTTTAATTAAATTAGCTTCTGCTTGAATTTGGATCTCTGAATGGAGATTCCAGTGAAATTGACCATCTAGGTCCTAGAAGCTTGGCCGCTTGTTTAATGGTTAAGAATTCCATTAAGACCGGATGTTTAAATCACGGATCTTTTGTTTGGCGTGTCTGCCATTACATATCGTGCCACAGAACCTCGTTACCGTAGTTTTTGCCCGAAACGGTTTTTCACAGTGTTCACAGATTTTTTAGATGTTGATGTTTGAACTCATTGCCTTGTTTTTTGTTCCTTTTCATTATCCTTGCTGGCACTTTTTTATTGCTTAAATCATCAGTAGTAAATCTCCCCATTTTTAGCCTTTTTTAGGGCAATCAACGAGAATTAAGCGGAATTAAGGATAATGAGATGCCGTTAAGCGCAATGTTTTACCCTGTATTTTTGAAGGTAGAATTTTGCGCTTGAGGAACAAATGTGTGAAAAACCATAGCAACTATCCAAGAATTCAGACAAAAGAAATACATATAACTTATTAAAAATAACTCACTTACTATTCATTATTCTTGATTATTAGTAATTATACAAGGCTATTTCCCATTACTTCATTCAGTTGCTTGTTGGCATCCTGAAGTTGGACTACTAAATTTACAGCAGCTTTATTGCTGATTCTAACGGTCTTAAATTGGGTGGCAAAACCAACTGCACTAATAGATAATTGATATCTACGGCAAGAGGTACGAAAGTGGTCAAATTATGGAGGAAGGACTTGAACCTGGGTTTGATCCGTTTGAGGAATCAAATATCTATCCAACAAAAAGCAAAACAGGTGTTCTTAGCATGATCAAAAAAATTCTAGGATAATAAGACTAACGCACACTAGGCCTGAAAAGATATAAGTAGAAAATCAAAAAACGATGGGATAATGGAGCATACGAGGATCAGGCACAAGCTAGGAATTGTCTCAAACGAAGATTTCTCTTTTTGCCACAAAACTGCTAATTAGGAATTAATAAAACCATCTTAAAAGGACGGAATACTTCTATTATTATCCATCTAAGTTTGATAAGGCTGTGTGATTTGTAATCATGGCAGTTGCTTGCCTGATTTTTGAATGTGCATCTTCATTTATGTACTGGATTCTTTGATAGCAGCTTCAAATACGTAAAAATCTTCCCACTATGCTCCGCTTCGTGATAGTTGGCGGCTTGTAATGCTTGGACATGATTTTTCACTTGAAATCCGATGGGTAATTCAAAGGGCTCATAGTTGACAAATAATCCGCATTCCAGATCTGATTCAAGGTGGTCAACTGTATCAATCAATAAATGTTTCACCTCATTAACATCTGGAGTAATTTTCCAAGAATCTGGAGACGATCCAATTTTGAAGGACTCCATGAATTCTTTAGATATATACATTGGTAATCCGCTACGCATATACATATGCCTCTGTTGAGAAGTGATACAATGACCAATTTGCCAAATTATATTATTGTTAAAACCCTCTGGAATTTTAAATAATATTTCGTAATTAATTGTTTCCATCAATTGCAATAGCCTACTCCTGCTAGCTCTTAAAATTTCACATTCGAAACGTTCATTAATCATTTAAATTGGTTTAAACCCTTAGCAATCGAAGAAGCCGTAATGTCCTCTAAAGTAACTTATTCATATTAAAGTTCAAACTTTATCTTGACCTCCCCCAAAAAACCGGACTTTTGTAAAGTAGAGATTTTCGGGGGGAGGTCAATCACAGCAAGGAGCCTCTAGATCTATAATTATTATCGGAATGATATATTACTTTACACTACTTATTGCATTTAGAACAAATATAGCATAGCTTTTAAAAAGCGCAAGTCCAAAATGGATAAGGATCTGATAATTAATAAACTTTGTTAAGTAGGCTTACGGTTAACCGTAAGAAATAATAATGTTTAAATGGTCTTTTTATATCTCATTTAATTAAATAAATTCTTATCGCAAAAGTAGCTGCATTTCATTCGATTAAATTGGCCGCCGTTAATTCGTCCGCAGGAAATTGCGCATAAGACAGTACCCCATTCCCGGAATAGTAGTCTACTGGATTTATTCAGAGTTAATCAGCGAAAGACGCTAACGGCCTCACTCTGGTTTGATGAGATAAATCTTTATGTTATTTTAGCGTAATGGAAACTATTTTCCTTACCAAATCGCAAGCTCGTAAAATTATTATTAACGCCGCTGGCCTTGCCCGGAAGGCACAATTCGGGGTGGGGGTCGAAGCCGTTTATCGAGTAATCGACCATTTGAGTTTTATACAGCTGGATACGAATTATGTGGTGGAGCGTGCACATCACCACGTAATGGCCGCTCGCATACCAGACTATCAAACGGAATGGTTGGCTGAGCTTTGCGAGGATGGCCGTATCTTTGAATACTTCACTTCAGATGCAGGCTATCTCCCTAGCTGCGACTTCCGCTATTCGTTGCCTGTTAAAGAAGCATTTGCAAATAATCGAAAATCTATTACTCCGGCAGAAACCCGAATGATGAAAGTAGTGCTTGACCGGGTGGAGCGTGAAGGGCCATTGATGGTGAGCGATTTCGAGGATGACAGGCTAGAGGTAAGTACTGGCTGGTGGGACTGGCGACCGGCCAAAGTGGCACTCGAGAGACTGTACTTGGAAGGTCAGTTGATGATCAGCCGCACCAAAGCCTTCCAGAAAATATACACCCTACCGTTCAACTTAGTATCGCTGGAAATGAACGTAAATATGCCAACAAAGAAAGAATTTGCCAGGTATATTATCCGTCGTACGCTGAGTGCATTGGGAATAGCCTATGTTAAAGAGTTAACATGGCGGGCAAGGCGTGTGAAGGGAAATTTGGTAAAAATGGAACTGGAGAAAATGGTTGCAGACGGTGAAGTACAGATCGTTATGGTTGATACACTGAAAAGTGCGCCGCTGTATATGCTATCTGATCAAGATATGGACATTGAATTATCTAATGAAGTCTTCATCCTTTCACCCTTTGATATCCTCAATGTCTTCCGTCACCGCTTAAAGGACTTCTTTGATTTCAATTACCAGATAGAATGTTTTGTACCCGCCGCTAAGCGCAAGTTCGGTTATTTCTCGCTGCCGGTACTTTTTGGCGACATTTTTATTGGACGGATGGATACGAAAGCTGACCGCAAACAAAAAGTGCTGATCGTCCATAACCTGAATTTTGAACCAATTGAACTGGACCGGATCACTATCGAAAAGTTTACCCAGGCTTTGAAAGAATTCGTTCTATTCAACCAGTGTCGGGATATTATCTTCAAAAAATCCAATAACGAAACTTACATGGACGCGATAAGAAAAGGTTTTTCCGAATAACTGCATAAAACAGTCATTAATACAACCAACGGCTACCTATTGTACCCTCACAATTGGTTTTGTACTCTCCATATCTGGGAAAAATTCCGGTTTTTTTAACGTCTGCTGAAATTAAAAGCATATGCATATTTAAACCTGCAATTGGAGTGATACCTGTACCAATAACACACTATATATAGATAAGATTAGTATTGAATACAAATTCAAATTTATTACGTTTGTTCAGGATTAATTGATAACCTAATGCCGCCGTTCCCCAACTTCTAAGCCTCCCAGATCGTCGTTACCACCAGCAAAATAAATTATCGGCTACGGAATTCCAGATATGCAAAAGGCAATGGAACTCAGTAAAGCTTTAATAGCCTCCAGATAATCGAATACAATAAAAAGCCCGTCAATCTGTACAAACTGACGGGCTTCACGCTATAATGATGGCCTATTTAGAGGCTCTGTGAGTAAGGCTTGCCAGGTTAAGACTTTCAGTAAATTGAGCATCAAGGTCTATTGTAGCAAATACTGGTGTAGAAGAAATGATTGAAGCTATTCTAAAGTTGTTTGTGTTCAGTTTTGAGGCAACAGCTTTGATAGAGGTCAATCGATCAGTTGATCCGCTTAATTTTAAAGAAGATCCATCTTTGATCACACTATATATATCCTGAGCAGTTACATCTACATTTGCTTGTGCATCGTCCTGTAAAAAAATCTGAAGTGTTGCCAGGTTAAAGTGACTGCTGGTTTTTACAACTGCATTGTCAGCAGCATCAATTCTTGACAGGTTTTTTACCGTTAAGTATACAGTCACCTGATTATTCTCAGTAGAGCTAATCAGCAATCTCTCTCCTGTTCTTTTTAAAGAAACTTTTACTTCTGACTGATTAGTTTCTACCCGAATATCTTCTTTAGCGCCCAGACTTAAGTACACTTTAACATTTCCTTTTACTTTGATCATCTTCAGCTCATAAGCAGTATTAACTGTAGATGAACCTTTGCCCCCGTCTTTTGCAAATGTTGTAAATGCAGATGAAGTTAAAACGATAGCGGTTAAAGCGGTTGCGAATAATGTTTTGATAGCAGTTTTCATATCTTTATGTTTTTAAGTTTTTTAAATTCTTTTGTACATAAGATACCGACAACACAAAAATGTTGCACCCGTTTTCAAACCATTAGACCAACCAGATGGTTACTATCGACAAACAGCCAAATATCAACGACCACCTGAAATATGGTTTTGACCAGTTGATTTCTGAATTAGCCTTTTTCCCGGTAATAAAGCCGAGTTCTTTATCTTGATAAATAATCGGTCTGAAGTGACCTCTCTTCACTGAAAAAGATATATTGCTTTACCTAATGCAATATATCTTAACAAAAATTTTCAAGCCAGTTAGTTCAGGCTTTCCAGGATTTTCGATAGTTTCGCTGGCTCAATGAGCATCGCATCATGCCCTGTTTTGATTGCTATGAATTTCCAGTCTTTCTTATTTTTCGCAATATCAGCAGACCTTTGTATGGCCCGTAGTTCAGGACCTGTACAACAGATGTAGGTGGTCTGAATATGATTCCCAAATGGATGCTTAAGGTACAATGGTTGAGAAAATGAGCGGTATGGCTGGCTTGTAAGTCTTTCATTTGCCCATGCAGAGACTTTAGGATCTTTAACACCGAAGAACTCACTTTTTAGCACTGGTATGCTCAAGCCCTTATCATTTTGGAAAGCAGCTTTTTTAAATTCCTCTACAACATCACCCGGATTTAGATCATTTACACTTTGTCCATTAGCCACGATAAGTGCATCCAGAAAAACAAGCTGGGATAGCCGTTCCGGGATTCTGTCTGCTACTCCAGCAATTACTGCACCTGCGTAGCTATGTCCCACCAAAATTACGTCGTGGAGATCTTCCATTAGGATAAGATTTACAATATCGTTTATGTGAGTATTTAGGTTGATGCTGGTATCCAAGGTATTCTTGTGCTCACCTAATCCGCTAAGTGTAGGTGTATATACCAAATCCGCATGGCTACGCAATTCCTTCGCGACCTCTTTCCAACACCAACCTCCGTGAAACGCACCATGAACTAAAACATAGGTAGCATTGATTTTGGAAGGATATGCACTTGTTTCAAAATTTAAACCGAGTACTAAAAGCGCACCGTAAATTAACTTTAGACTGACTAATTTCATTTCTTTTTATATTTATTTTTACACAAAATTAACTCCGTCAATTGGAAGTGACAATAACTCACCCGAAAGTGAGGTTAGTGAATAATAGATATGGCAAGTAATTTAAAAATTGGAACATCCAACGCATGTAATATCACTGCATTGAGTTTAGCATGTGAGGTAAATGATGTATTAAGATCGATCAGTCCAAGATGGAAGATGCAGATTTTGCATGGAATAGCTGGCGGTACAAAACAGTTTAGTTTGTTAAAAAAAGCTTTTCCATCTTTGTCTGATCAAATACTCGGCAAAAGACTTTCAGACCTTTTCAATGATGAACTTATTGGAAAGATTGTCATAAAGGAGACAGTGCCTAAGCATATTAATTATTTTGTAACAGACAGGGGATTTGAGCTCTTGAAGATTATAGATGACCTACACAAATGGGGTCTAAGTGATAAAATATCGATCAAGAAGGATAAGTAGGCATTTGACACTAAATTTTATACCATTCTGCTCATCTCAAACTGTGTTATTACTTCACCAAGCCCCAGGCTTTTTAAAAAACCTCTTGTATTGACATCCATATTATCTAAATTATAAACATAGACTTCTTGCTGCTCAACTACCTCGTTAATATAGGAAAACAGATGACTACCAATTCCCTTACCCCGATAAGCCGCAGCAACGGCGAACTGATTTATTTTTCTTGATGTTGGATTAAATATTGCATATCCAACCAATAAATCATCTCTATAGGCCCCTATAAGGCGGCATTGCTCTTTACTATTTTCTAATGTCTGAATAGCGTTTTGCCAAGAGGGAATTGTATCCCAAAAAGAAACAAATCCGGCCCAGTTAAAGCCGTCAATTTCTTTCAATAAGGTTACCGGGCTATTTTTTTTAATACGAAGTTTTCCAGTATAGCAGTCGAGTTTTCTGTCAACAGTGTATCCCATTTTCTCATACGCCTTTATTGCAGAATGGTTTCCTGTTATCACTTCCAGCACCATCTTTTTCACTTGTTTTTTTTTCAATTCAGGCAACAAATGGCCATACATTGCACTCACTAAGCCTCCTCCCCGGTAGTCCGGAATTACACCCGTAGCAGCATTATACACTAATAATCCTTTATCACTCTCCCGTAAGCCATGTAACATAAAACCTACCATTTTATCTGCGTCAAAAACTCCTGTAGATAATTCCAGCTTAATATCCTCTGCTACAATTTTAGATCTCAATTTTTCCAAGTTCAACTGCATCGGTACGATATAATCCGAAAATGACAAATTGATAACCGACACCAATTCTTCAAGATCAATATTTTCTAAATTTTTTATTTCTATATTCATTAAAACTCTACAATTATAACAATGATGATGTACACGCCTAATCTGTAATTTTCCGCATCAATCTTTCCACATGACTACGTTTATACTTCTTCGCCCAAGATATGCTAAAATAGAGCTAACCGCATAGCAAAATGAGAAAAAACACAAAAGCAGTGGCTCCAAAGCACGCATTAACGACTGAAATAACGCAACCAAAGGACTATAATTACATCCATTTATTTCAAAATTTCTTCATATCGTATCAATTTGCTATACAGGCAATACAAGGTCTATTATTTATGTTAAACTTGCGCTTTGGATAGCATAACCATTTATAAATATGAACTTCAGTAAATCTATGATCCTAGCGCTTGCTTTAGTTCCTTCATTGCTTGCTGCTCAGAACAAATCAGGATCGCCTTATCGTTATAACCGTGCTCCTCTTGATGCAGCTTCTTATATACAACTCCCACTGGGAAGTATCAAAGCTAAGGGCTGGTTATTAAAACAACTGGAACTCCAGAAGGAAGGGGCTACGGGGCATGCTGAAGAACTTTATCCGGAAGCTTCCAATCTAGGTGTAGGTTCTGACTGGCTTGGTGGTCAGGGTGAAAGTTGGGAGCGTGTTCCTTATTATGTAAAAGGGCTGGTTGCACTCGCTTATACATTGGATGATGCAGATTTAAAGAAAAAGGCACAAAAATGGGTAAACTGGACTTTAGATCATCAACAACCCGATGGTGCATTTGGTCCAGTAAAAATGGACGATTGGTGGCCCAGAATGCCAATGATGTATGCTATACAAAGTTATTATGAGGCTACGGGTGACAAAAGGGTAATCCATTTTTTCACTAGATACTTCAAGTATCAGCTCAACAATTTAGATAAGAAACCGCTAACAGAATGGAGCAAATCAAGAACAGGCGATAATATAGAAATTGTATTTTGGCTTTATAATATAACTGGCGAAAAATCACTTTTAACCCTTGCAAGGAAACTAAAATCACAAGCTTATCCCTGGGCAGATATTTACACCAATAATCAGTTTTATTTTTATGGTGACGATTTCCATACCAAACACGGTGTGAGTGTTGGTCAGGCACTTAAATTTCCGGTGATCTATTCACAATTGGAACAGACAGCATTTTACAGAGAGGCCACTCAAAAAGGAATTGATAATTTAATAAGAGATCACGGCCAGGCATCAGGAATTGCTTCTGGAACTGAATTTCTGGCAGGAAAGAGTTCTTTTCAGGGGACCGAAACCTGCACTGTTGTGGAATGGATGCAAAGTTTGGAAACCGCAGCCAGAATAGTTCATGATCCACAGTTTGGAGACAGGCTGGAAAAGATTGCCTTTAATTCACTACCGTCACAATTTAGCAGAGATATAAGATCTCATTTATATTATTCACAGCCAAATCAAGTAGTATGCAAACATGGTAACTCAGGATTTGATGAAGATTACGATGGGGCTTTACTCTTAAGTCCCTATTCAGGCATGGGTTGCTGCAGATATAATATGCATATGGGCTGGCCCTATTTTGTAAAAAACAGCTGGACAGCAACTCCGGATAAAGGATTGGCAGTAATTGCTTATGCACCAGTTGAGGTAAATGCATTTGTTGCAAATTCAGTTCCAGTTAAGCTTCAGGTTATTACTGATTATCCGTTTGAAGAAAAAATAAGGATTAAAATAAAGCTGGCAAAAACCACTTCTTTTCCTTTAAAGTTAAGGATCCCAGAATGGTGTAAAAATCCAAAAATCACTATTAATGGTAAACAATCGACTGGTGTTCAAACAGGCCAGATTTATACGATTAACAGAAAGTGGGTTACACAAGACCAGGTATTGCTGAACTTTCCTATGGAGGTAAAGATAACCGATCAGGTAAATAGTTCCGTAACTGTAGAACGCGGACCGATTGTCTATGGACTGAAGATTGATGCAAAATATAATATTGTTAAAAAACATCCGGTAAATGGCTTTTTTGATTATGAAGTGTCTGCTGCTTCCGCATGGAATTACGGACTGGTTATTAACCGTGATGATTTGGCAAAGTCTATAAAAGTTCAAAATACACCCATGCCAGAAAATCCTTTTATTCAGGCTACTACTCCTGTTAAACTTAAAGTTTCAGCTAAAAGAATACCTTCATGGACTTTGGCTTATACTAAAATGCATGCCTTAGAGGTGCCTGAAAGCCCTGTTGCATCTTCACAACAAACAGAAGAAATTATACTTACACCATTTGGAAGTGAAAACATCAGGATCAGCAATTTCCCAGTTATTGGTGTACCCAAAAATCCAAAAAAACAGTTTAAAGAAAATTTCAATCAGGCCACCATTAAAGACTGGCTAATTTATGGCGGAAGCTGGTTTATAAAAGATGGTGCATTCCATTCTGCTTCAAATAAAGGTTCATGGGGACATGGAATACATGGATCAAAAGCAATAGCAAGCGGAACACTATTTAATAATTTGAGTTATGAGGCAACAATCCGCCTCGATTCAAAGGGTGGCAATGCAGGATTGCTGTTCAGAGTTAGTGATCAGGCTATCGGTGCCAATGCTTATAATGGCTATTATTTAGGGATTGATGCATCGGCAGCGAGCGTACAATTGGGTAAATCAATTGATCAAAAATGGGTTTTACTAGCATCCAAAGATCAAAAGCTGGAAACAGGAACGACTTATAAGATTAGAATAGAGGCAAAAAACAGCGCTATTAAAATATATTTTAATGAAGCAGTTGAGCCTTTAATTTCAGTGACTGATACAACCTTCAAAAGCGGCGCTATAGGAGTCAGAGCTTATGATTCACAGGCAAGTATTGATGACTTACTGGTTAAAGAGTTTGGGACAAAAGAATAAATCGAGAATTTCATAAAAAAGCGGCAATGAGAGAAAACATCAAACCTCTGAATTTGCAAACAGCAAAAGAAAACAAAAAAATTGTGTGCATTAAAATACGGTGGTTTAATTAATTTTGAAGCATGGAGAACATACCTATACATTTGTTAAAGGATAAAACCACTCTAGGTTTAGAACTTAAACATTTTGAAAATGGCGATATTACAACAGACGGTGCGGAAATACTAAATGCACACCGTGATGATCATTATATCTTCTTTGTACTGGAAAAAGGTTATGCCTCTCTAATGATCGATTTCAATGAAATTCAATTGTTGGGAAACATGCTTTACTATGTCCTTCCAACTCAGGTGCACAACCGTATCCGCAATAAAATGGCGGATGGCTGGTTTATTGCCGTCGATACTGCACTGGTGCCGCCAGATTGCAGACATGTATTTGAAAGCAGGTTGCTACTTCAGCAACCTCATATATTAAACGAGATCCAACTTGGACAATGCAGTAATCTGCTGACACTGCTCCACGAAAAATATTCCGAACCTGATACTCAACCATTTTATGTACCAGTCATTCATGCCTTAGTACAATCATTTGTAATCATTGTTGCAAGCTGCTACACCACACATTCGAATGTGAATTTAAAAACATCCCGCCTTGTTGAGCTCACCAACCAGTTTAAAAACCTACTCATCGCTGAATTACGGTCAAACAACAGCCCATCAGAATTCGCAGCCAGGCTAAACGTTTCAGAATCCTACCTGAATGAAGCGATAAAGAAAACCACAGGATTTTCGGTAAGCTATTGGATACAACAGGAAGTGATGATGGAAGCCAAACGCCTGTTGTATTATAGTCAACTTACAGTTAAAGAGATTGCCCATACTTTGGGTTATTGTGATAATTCCTATTTTTCCCGTTTATTTCGCAAAGTGACAGGAACTTCAGCTGTTGCTTTCAGGAGTCAATACCGGAAATAGTCCTATCATTACAAGAAAGCAGCTATTTTCTGAGGCCTAAAAAGACGGTTTCTTTGTGTCATTCAAAATATGGCACATGGAAATATCTATATCACAACAAATTAAAAACAAATCATCCGATCTGCCCTCTACAGAAACCGGTTTCAGAAAGTGGATCATCGTTATCACTATTATAGTATCCACTATAATTGAATTAATAGATACCACTATTGTTAACGTATCCATCAATACAATGAGTGGTAATTTAGGTGCTTCGTTAGAAGATACTGCCTGGGTAATTACATCCTACGCCATTGCTAACGTTATCATTATCCCAATGACGAGCTTTCTGGCCGAAAAAATTGGTCGTAAGCAATATTATATTGCCTCAATACTTTTATTTACACTGGCTTCTGCCATGTGTGGGTTTTCGCATAATTTATGGGAGCTGGTCGCATTCCGGTTTATACAAGGCATTGGAGGCGGTGCGCTACTGTCTACATCACAAGCCATCTTATTCGAAACTTTCCCAGCTAAAGAACGTGCAACTGCAAGCGGTATATTTAGCCTTGGTATTATCATTGGCCCATCTATAGGACCTGTAATGGGCGGCTTTATTGTGGATAATTTATCCTGGCCATGGATCTTTTATGTAAATATTCCTATAGGGATTTTAGCAGCGCTGTTATGTTACATTTATCTGAAGCCAACCAGAAAATCTGAAGACGGGCGAAGTATCGACTGGCTCGGTATCTTTCTATTGGCTATAGGCGTGGGCGCATTACAAATAGTATTAGAGCGGGGACAAACTGACGATTGGTTCTCGGCAACTTACATTGTTTTGCTGACTATAATTTCGGTACTTTCCTTAGCTATTCTGGTTTGGTGGGAATTAAGGATACCCTACCCGGTGATTAATCTGCGGGTATTGAAGAGCAGCACCCTGGCGATTTCTGCTATTATGACGTTTGTTTTGGGTTTTGGATTGTTTAGTGCGGTATTCGTTTTTCCGCTGTACGCGCAGCGTATCATTGGTTACTCAGCCTTCCAAACGGGGACTATGCTGCTGCCAGGAACATTAATGGCGGCTTTGATCTCACCATTTTTGGGTAAAATGCTGCAAAGTGGTCTGCGCCCGCAATATTTGATCATTCTAGGTTTCGCTATGTCAGCAGTATTTGGGTACACCATGTCGGGGGCAAATCTGGAGACAGGGAGTGCTTACTTTTTCTTTCCGTTAATTTGCAGGGGACTTAGCGCTGCACTCTTGATTGTTCCACTAACTGCGCTGGCCGTATCAGAACTTAAACCAGCAGAAATACCACAGGGCGCAGCCCTAAACAACATGATGCGACAGATGGGTGGCTCATTTGGCATCGCTTTGATTAACACTTATATCTCACATCGTGAAGCTGCAAATCGTACCGCGTTAATAACGCATATTACGGCTACAGACCCACAGACCATTATGAGGCAGGAATCTCTCATCCGGGTTTTCATGACGCATGGTTCGAATTATATGCGTGCAGTACAGCAATCCATCGAAGCGTTGGAGAACATAGTAGTCAAGCAAACTTTTTTACTTAGCTATATGGATGCGTTTCTTCTTTTGGCCATTTTAAATGCCTGCTGCATTCCTTTAGTCCTATTAACCATCAAAAAAAGAAAGACAGCGAAAACCGGAAAAATAGCTATACCTGATGCTCACTAAAAGTAACATGGACGACAATTATAAATATTACCGTATCAGCCATCAGATATTGATGACATTCAAATTTAATAGATCATTGCTCGATTTACCTTCTTTGTGTTTAGATATGCATGCTGATTATTACAGAAACCAATCGGGAAAGTTAATCAGCTATGGGCACTGTATCAATCAGCAAGCTATTTGTATTGTGTTACAGGTGGAATGCAATATGGATTTTGAAAACATTATTTCTAATGATCCACACCTGATCTCTGGAGTGCTGGAGATCGATGTTATAGTTCCCTTTCGTTCGTTCTAAAATCTTAAATTTAAAAAAATCCCGCTGATCTATACAGATTACCGGGATTCACCTTATGATGATGGCCTATTTAGTGGCGCTGTTAGTAAGACTTGCCAGGTTAAGGCTTTCAGCAAATTGAGCATCAAGGTCTATTTTAGCAAATACAGGTGTAGAAGAAATCGTTGAATTTGCTATTAATTTGTTGGTATTCAGTTTTGAAGCCTCATCTTTGATAGAGATTAAACGATCAGTTGATCCGCTTAATTTTAAAGAAGCCCCATCTTTGATTACTGTGTATATATCCAGAGCAGTCGCATCTACATTTACCTGCGCATCATCCTGTAAGAAAATCTGAAGATTTTCCAGGTTAAAGTGACCATTAGTTTTTACAATTGCTTTATCAGCAGCATCAATCCTTGACAAGCTTTTTACGGTTAAATAAACCGTCACCATATTTTCTTCAGTAGAGCTAATCAGCAACTTCTCTCCTATTCTTTTCAAAGAAACTCTAGCTTCTGGCTGATTAGTTTCTACCCGGATATTCTCTTTAGCGCCTAAGCTTAAGTATACTTGAACATTTCCATTTACTTTGACCATATTCAGCTCATATGAAGTATTGATGGCCGATGAACTTTTATCTCCTTCTTTTGCAAATGTTGTAAATGCAGATGAAGTTAAAACGATAGCGGTTAAAGCTGTTGCGAATAATGTTTTGATAGCAGTTTTCATATCTTTATGTTTTTAAGTTTTTTAAATTCTTTTGTACATAAGATACCACCAGGACAAAAATGTTGCACCCGTTTTCAAACCATTAGACCAACCAGATGGTTACTATCGACAAACAGCCAAATATCAACGACCAGCTGCCATCTATTTTCTGGAGATCAGATAACTACCCACTTCTTTACCGGAATCATCCAGCATGCTCACCTGTAACTGCTTCTTATTCGCCGTCACTTTGGTCAGGGTTCTAGTGCCATCTTTTGGCCCTCCACCAATGATAATCGGGTAATTGTTTAGTTTCTTATCAGGGTTGTGAACTTTATACTCGTGGGTATGACCGCTCAATACCAGATCTACCTTCCCCTTGTTCATAATTGGTTCAAACAGCGCTGTGCAATGTACAGCTCCATGTGCATCACCTGAGTATCTAGGTGGTATATGCATCATGACCACACGAAACGAGGCATTTTTAAACTCTTTCCGGCTAATTTCCAGTTCAAGCCAGGCCGCTTGTTCCTCCCGGTAAAGATCAAAATCAACTATTCCAGCATATACAGGATGTGAATCCTCCTTATCTTCCCCGGTATCCAGAATCACAAACCTAACCGGCCCTAATGTAAACGCGGTATAGCCAACATGGTCAAAATAATCGGCGAACTCCCTTGCAAATTTACCTCTGGTTTCATGGTTACCACGGACATAAACAAAAGGTATTGTCTTCGCAAAGTAGTCCACACATGGTTGTATCATGTGGTCTATAAGCTGTTTTTCATCGGTTTGATAATCAAAAACATCTCCATTAAAGAAAACAAAATCACGCTTATTGCCTTTGTCCAGATCCAAAAGATGAGCGATAGATTTCGGTCGGTCATGAATATCATTCATCATCACAAAAGAGACCTCATCTTTGGCAACATTAGTATTCAGGAAGCTTGCTGTAACCCCAGAAATTGTTTCCCCATAAGTAAGTTTATAGGGCTGAAAATCCTTAATTTCCTTAGAGACTATTTTGTAATAATAACTAACACCTGGTTTTAGATTTATTAACTTCACACAATTCAGGCGACCAGCTGGTTTCAAACCCAGATCACTTTTGCCATATGCTTTTTTTTCCAGCTTATCCGGCGACTCAC
Source organism: Pedobacter sp. PAMC26386 (assembly GCA_014302835.1). Lineage (GTDB taxonomy): Bacteria > Bacteroidota > Bacteroidia > Sphingobacteriales > Sphingobacteriaceae > Pedobacter. The sequence goes on along the minus strand of CP060294.1, from coordinate 1,311,938 downwards.
CATATTCAACCCAGCTCGCACTATCTTTACTTGTAATCCATAAAATGGAGATTCCATTACCGAAATTTGTTTGTAAATAAGGTCCGGCGATAATCTTAAATTCCTCAACCTGATTATTGATGGGACCTGAAATAGCCTTTTGAGGATTTAGTAAAGCAAGTCCACCCAATGCAAGTCCGCCCTTTAAGAAGGCCCTTCTGTTTTCTTTTAATAAATTGTCTTTCATTAGAGTTGATTGTTTATTTATCCGGCCAATTAAACCATATGTATAACGATTTTAAAGATAAATATTAATCATTGCAAGCTATTTGATTACGCAATCGTTTGTTTGATATTAATTATCTCACCTTTTTTATTATTTTTTTTAGCTAAAGTCCCTGCAAGAATGAGTGGAAATCAAACCCATATTTTTCAACCAGGATAGTAAATAAGCTACCGGAATGGATCCCCCGTAAACCATATGTTTACAGGGGCGATTTTTGATTAATACCCTTTCGTTGGAACCAGATTCGTATTATTTCTCAGCTCTCTGCTCGGGATCGGAAACAACAGCTCTCTTTCACCCAAAACTGGCCCATAAGAAAACTTATGCCCTACATAATTATCAAATCCTTTAGTACTCACATTAAATGCTTTCCGAAGGCGTACCATGTCGAACCAGGTAACATTTTCAAAACAGAGTTCATACCAGCGTTCACGCCAGACAGCTTCCTGAAATTGACTATTAGACAGGCCCGAAAGTTCTGGCAATTTCGCCCTTTTTCTGATTAGATTAATCGCGTCATACGCTTTTGCAGCAGGCCCATTCACCTCGTTAGAAGCTTCGGCATAAATCAATAACACATCCGCATAGCGAATCAGTGACCAGTTGAGGTCGCTATTAGCCGTACTGGTATGTGCAACCACATCAAAAAGCTTATAAAGAAAATATCCGCCCAAATCTACCTCCAGACTCCTATTGTCCTGGTTCGTAAATTTAGTAAAAAAGAACTGCCCCTCTTTTGCCCGTAAATCGGCCGGGTCATATGATTTCACAAAGTCGGCCGTAGCATAAATACCTCCTGTTTCTGAAGAATATGCGGAAATATTTTTGTTATAAGGGATAATCAGTTCCTGCCAGTTTGCTGGGATGATCTGTGTCTTATACTGGATCATAAAAATATTCTCGTCCACATTTTTCTTCGCTGGATTGTGCAGATCGCCATAAGTATCAAACAACTTAAATTGCCTGGAGTCAATTACTTCTTCCGCTTTCTTAGCAGCCAGATCAAAATACGCAGCCCCCTTTTGTAAAGGAAAGCCAGCCATAGTCAAATACACTTTTGCAAGCAATGATTTTACCGCTCCCAAGCTTATCCTTCCGGTAACATCAACCCAAGGCAATCCTGCTACCTCTGCTGTCTTTAAGTCTCCCACAATCAATTGATAAACATCCTCCGGAGCCGCTTGTTTTGGTCTCAACTGTTCTGATTTCAGATCAATTGGCTCGGTGATCAAGGGAATATTACCGAACATTTGAACTAAGTTAAAGTAATACCAGGCCCTCAAAAAGCGAGCTTCTCCCAACAACCTCTTAGCTTCTGATGCATCCATTGTAATCCCCGGAATCTTCGCGATGGAAAGATTGGCGTTACCAATGCCTCTGTAATAACTTTGCCAGTAACTTAGCCCATAACTGTTATCAGCAGTATTTTGCAGATCCTTTATGAAATAACTATTAACTGCCTGCCCTAGATCTGTGGCTGCTTGTCCGGTAGCAAATTCGGTCATTGTCCAGGCTCCGCCACCAAAACCACTTGACATTGGATCACGCAAACTCGCATAAATTGCATTGACAGAACTTCTGGCATGTTCAGGTTTAGTAAAGTAATTTTCTACGGTAAAGTTGCTAGGATCTGATTCATCCAGGAACTTTTTACAGCCTGTGAACCCTAATATACCGGCTATTAGTGCCAGGAATCCATATTTTTTGATTATTGTTTTCATCTGTTTATATTTTTCTAATGGTGATGACTTCTTAAATTTTCAACCAATAACTTATAACCCAACATTAATCCCAACCATAAATATCCTTGGCTTCGGATAGTCATACAAGGCCAGCCCCTGGTCAAAGGGAGCACCTGAGTTGGAAACCTCAGGATCATAGCCCTTATATTTAGTCATTAAGAAAAAGTTCTGAACGGAACCATATACCCTCAAACGGTTTAGTTTTAAGGCAGAAACAGTTTTAGAAGGGAATGTATAAGCAAGCAGCAAATTACGTCCGCGGATAAACGATCCGTCTGTTACCTTATGACTATCATTATTAGTCGTATAATAAGCATTAATTGGCCTAATCTGAGCAATAGATGTATTTTGATTAGTTTCCGTCCAGGCGTTCAATACCGTTTTGTAACTATTGGCAATACCCTGCCTGTCTTCTGCCGAGTGGATACTCCGGTCCAGTACATCATTACCATACATATATTGCAGATCCACTGTCAGCGACCAGGCTTTATATTGAAAAGTGTTGAGAAATGTGCCATAACCATCGGGTATTCCTTTTCCAATAATCGTCCGGTCTAAATCATTTATTCTACCATCATTATTTAAGTCCTTATACTTGATGTCACCTGGTAACATATTATATTTCTTTGCTTCTTCAGCTTCATTGCTGCCCCATGTTCCAAGGTTTACCCTTCCAAAGAAAGAACCAACCGGCTCACCTACCCTGATAACTCCGTTACCAGAAAATATATCACCACTAGCTAAAGCAAGTACCTTATTCTTATTCACAGAAATATTAAATGTGGTACTCCAGGTAAAATCATCAGTTTTGATATTGGTAGAATTGATGCTGAATTCAAACCCCTTATTCTCCATACTTCCCACATTGGAGAAAATACTGCCATATCCACTGCTGTAAGGTAAAGGAGCATCCAGTAACATGCCATTTACTTTTCTACGATACAAATCCAGTTCAAAATTTAGCCTGTTGGATAATAAACCCAACTCCAGGCCGAAATCTATTTGTTTCGTCTTTTCCCATTGTAAAGTAGGATTCGCCATCCGGTTGATACCATTGCCAATCTCTCGTACCCCATTAAAAATCGAATTATAAGTACCCATACCTGCAAGTGCCCTATAAGGTGGAATTTCAGAATTACCAGTCGCCCCATAACTCGCGCGGACCTTTAAATTTGAAATAGCAGGTATATTTTTCATGAAATCTTCTTCTGTGACCTTCCAGGCAAGTGCTGCTGAAGGAAAGAAGGCAAATTGCTTATCACTTCCAAATTTTGAAGAACCATCAGCACGACCTGTAAAGGTTACTAAATACTTATTAAGCAAACTATAATTGATACGGGCAAAGTAGGAATTCAGCCCATTTGCTTGTCCTAATGATGAAGGCGCCTGAGGGCTGGATCCTGCACCAAGATTGTAGTATAAAAAATAGGAATCTGTGAAGCCCTGAGTGTTTGCCTGATTTTCAAAACGATCAAGGTGCTGCCAGGATAGACCAGTCATCACACTCAAGGCATGTATTTTTGCAAACTGCTTATTATAAGTCAGGTAGTTCTCAAACTGCCATGAGTTGTATCTATTGTTATTTATACTGGCATTTCCATTGTCTGAAATGTACTGCATCCCTTTAGCAGCAAAATAATCTTCTCTTTGGTTGATGATATTGACCCCAATCGTTGACTTGAATTCCAGTCCGGGAGCCAGGTGAATATTGGCATACATATTACCTAGCAAGGTTTGGGTTTTCAAAATGGATAAACGGTCAGCAGCGACACGTAAAGGGTTGTCTCCTCCTTCCATTCCCGGATAATCTCTGTTGCTTGCCCAGGTTCCATCGGCATATTTTACAGGTATAATTGGTAAGGCTTCCAAAACCTGGCGCATCATCGTTATCCCACTACCGTCGAGCTGATCAACTTGTTTTTCATTCTGATCAGTATAGCCCAGCGTACCTCCCACTTTTAACCAGCTCTTAATCTGGCTATCAAACACAAAACGACCCGAGAATCTTTTTTGCCATGAACCACGTGCCAACCCTTCCTGATTACGATAGTTTAAAAAAGCACCAAAGCTGCTTTTTTCAGTGCCATCTGTAAATCCAAGCTGATGATTTTGCGTTAAAGCTTTTTGAAATGACTCATCCTGCCAGTCTGTATCATATAAAGGATTCCCCTGTGCATCGAATAATTTAGGGTTATTACGTTTCGTTTTAGGATCAGTATATTTTTTACCGGTTGCCCACCCGATAGGGTCATATTTTTTAGCATTCGCATAAGCCAGATCCTCCACCGCTAAAAATTCTTTTGAATTCAATACCTCCAATTTTCTAGGTAATACACCTATACTGAAATCGGCATCATAGGTTACGGTTCCACCAGCCGGAGTTCCGCGTTTCGTGGTCACCATGATTACGCCGTTAGCACCACGGGCACCATAAATTGCCGTTGAGGATGCATCTTTTAACACCTCGATAGAGGCAATATCATTGGGATTGATATAATCAATCGGGGTACTGCCATTTCGCAAGTCTACAGGATTCAGTATCACTCCGTCTATTACATACAAAGGATTATTGGAAACACTTAAAGAACTTACTCCCCGGATACGAATATTAGCCCTGCCACCTGGTCTGCCTGAATTAGAAGAGACATTTACTCCTGATACACGGCCAGACAAACTCTGATTTAAAGAAGACGCAGGACGCTCTTGCAGGGTTTCCGCTTTTACCGTACCTACGGCACCCGTTAAATCCGATCTTTTAACCGTTCCATACCCTACCACCACTACCTCATTTAAATCCTGAAGCTGCGGTGCTAGTTTGATCAGCATATTTCCAGAATTGATCTTGAGCTCCTGAGTAACGTAGCCCACATAAGAAATAATCAAAATTGCATCATCAGTCAATCCTTTGATGCTAAAATTCCCATCATTATCAGTTATTGCTGTCTTTGCAGTATTCTTTATCTTAATACTTGCTCCAGGTATCCCAATCCCCTTTTCATCCAACACTTTACCCCTAACATCAATGGAAAGGTTAAGCGAATAATTAAAAGCTTCTTTTAGATTTTTTGCACTTAGCTGCATGGTTGTTGCCACGCATAGAATTACTGAAAGGCAAATGATTTTTTGGCGCAAAGCCAAGCCATTAGGCTTCAAGGTGAAAAACCTGGTCATAGTCATAGGATTCATTTGGTTAGGTTAGCTGCTATTGATTTCCTTTTATTACTTATTCACTACGAGAGAGTTATGGATTAGTAATTTGAGAAGAAATAGGTTTTAAATAAAAAAACATCATGCTGTTCCTATAAAGTTATAGGAATGCTTAGGATCATTATTAGCTGATCTTTGCTAATTATTAAGCCATATTGTCGGACATTAGGCCAGCCGCTTAACAAATTACCATTATAAATTAAAATATTTTTTGTACTATTACAAAACGTAATCATAATGAAAATCGAGCATACTCTTCTTCTTTTTGCGATCTTATTCGCCAATATCGTTCAAGCACAGAACTATGCGGACTCTCTCACCACTGCTATTGGCAAATATCAAAACGAGACGGAAATACCAGGACTCGTTGTTGTGATTTCTGACAGAAACAAAATTGTCTATCAGCATGGTTTCGGCTATGCAGATTTTGAAAATAAAAAACCATTTACACCGCAAACTATTCAAAACATTGGCTCAGTAAGCAAAACATTTGTAGCAGTAGCACTTATGAAAGCTATTGAATTAAAATATTTCACACTAGAGACAGATATCAATGAGATTCTACCTTTTAAAGTGATAAATCCATATTTTCCAAATGAAGTTATCCGTGTTAAAGATCTGACTACGCATGTTTCTGGAATTATTGATAACCAGGAAATTTACACCAGGTCTGTCCGGTTTAGAAAATCAAACAACTTAAATAGAACGGTTGCCGCTGTCATGAAAGAACATGGTTATACTTCGGATTTATCAGACACCACACTAAGCAGCTTTCTTAAGGCTTATCTAAGTACGGATGGTCGTTTATACAACAACAAGAATTTCTCTAACAGCAAACCCGGAAAAAGAGCAAGTTACAGTAATATTGGTAGTGCACTTGCTGCTTATCTAATTGAGATTAAATCTGGTATGTCATTTGCCAGATTCTCGGAGAAGTATACATTAAAACCATTAAAGATGAATAACTCTGACTGGTTTTTAACAGAAAAGAATTTAAAACAGCATTCAATTCCCTATCTCAATAAACAAATGGCTTTTCCATATTATTCTATCACGACTTATCCAGACGGAGGATTAAGAACGTCTGCATTAGACTTGAGTAAATATGTTTTAGAAATGATGCATACCCTAAATGGAAATCCGCATATACTTTCCCAACAATCTGGCAAGATAATGTTAAAGCCTGTTTTCACTCCATCCAATTTACCAGAGAATATGAGTCTTCGCACACGAAACAAAGGGATATTCTGGAATATTTATACAGATGGTTATATTGGTCATGACGGTGATGATCCGGGCGTTAGCTCCAACATCCAGTTTAATCATGCTATTGGCATAGTTTTCATTTGTAATCTTTATTTAGAAGACAGAACTAAAGTTCTGAATATTTTGAAGAAGTATGGGGAACAATTGATAAAAGAAGCAAAATAATTATTGCTTTAAAAAAATTAAACTATATCATTGTATACTTACCTTTTAGTAGGGTTGTTAATCATATTTTATGAGTAGATATATTTACAAATCACTTTCCACTTTTATACTAACTTTATGTATTTCTACTGTTTTTGGGCAGACGCCAGCTCTTGAAAAAGACAATAGAAAAGAAGACGGTGCTCCACTTTTGAAGATCGGAATTAACTACCTCAATAACAGCGTATTTATGGGCCGTTCAGACACAGCCCAAACCGCAGTGATCAGTCCTAATATGAAATATGTTTTTGCTTCAGGGATCTATATCTCCGGCAGCATTGATTATCTTCCCAATACCAAAACTAAAAAAATTAATGGCGGTGATCTTGCCGCGGGTTATATCCTGAGCATGACGGATAATCTGGATCTGGGTTTCTCTTTTACAAAGCTATTTTACAGCAGCAACAGTACCCAGATTGCTTCCTCACAAAGTGCAACAGCTAACATCAGTTTAGACTATGATATTGCTGATATTATTACGCCATCGGTAAGTTTGGACTATGCTTTTAATAAAAGAGGATTTGGGAATGACATCTTCTTAAGTGCAGGTCTTAGCCATGATTTTATTAAAGAAGATTTATTTGGTGGTTCTGGTGTACTTATCATTGCACCGATGTTTATTTTCAATGCAGGTACACAAAACTTTTATGATGCTTACCTTGTTGGTAAGAAATTCAAAAATGCAAATAAGACTGCTGCAGAACAAAAAATTATCGATGCACAAAAAAGAGATCTTAGTAAATTTAAATTACTGGATTATGAGTTCTCTGTTCCGATCACATATAAAGTAAATCATTTCATTTTCACCTTCATCCCTACCTATTCTATAGCCCAGAATAAATTACCTGCAAGTATTACTTCTAATTTATCCAATAAATCCAGGCTGTTTAATTTTGAAATCGGAGCAGCATTTAAATTCTGACCCCAATAGAGATTGCTTTTAATCCTTCGGCACATGCCCGGTTTCCTCTGCTAACGCGATAATTTCCAAACCCTTATCTAAATAAAGGGTATTCTTCAACACCATATGATCTTTATTCAAGCTTGGAACTAGTTATCATTTCAATCAGAGTTATTAAAGGTTATTTCTATAACAGTCAACCGAACGGTCAAAAAGGGTGAAAGAGAAATGAGATTAATTTACAATATTCCCCCTATTTAGTCCGGATTTTATCCCCCGATCAATTTTCAAACCACCGTACTTTGTTAAAGACAACGCAATACCACTGTAAACCAAACATCTAACCAAAATATATTCCAATGAGAAAAACATTCAAGTTATTACCCTTGCTGGTAATCGCATCCTTTCTATCTTGTAAAAAATCAATAAACGGGGCTCCTATCCCCAAAACTGTAGACCAGGCAGCACACGCTATAGGTAAAACATACTATATAGACCCTAGCGGTAATGACAGTAACGATGGGCAAAGTGTCTCCACAGCTTGGCAGAGTATCACTAAAGTGAATGCACAAACTTTTTCGCCCGGCGATCAGATCTTGTTTAAAGCCGGTGCAGCATGGGCAGGACAGCTTTTACCAAAAGGATCAGGTAGTTCCGGAAACGCTATTGTTATTGACAAATATGGGACAGGAAACAAACCGATCATTAACGCTTCAGGCGCTGATACAACTGCTGCAGTTAAACTGATAGGTCAGTCTTATTGGCAAATAAAAAATCTGGAGGTGACTAATCAACAATTGGCGGGCGGCACATCCAGATTATATGGCATTTATCTTAAGTCGGCAACCTCCACCCCTTATTCCAACGTGCAAATTCTCGATTGTTATGTACATGACGTCAACTCCTATACCACTGAATCTAATACTGCACTATTTAACAAAGGAACTGGAGGAATAATAGTTGGGGGGAATAACAGCGAAGTACTTATAAAAGGCTGCCATGTGAAAAATGTAACGGTGGAGGGTATCAGGAATGCGGGTGGAATCTGTTCTCATATCATCATAGATAGTAATTTAATTGAGAATGTTTATGGCGACGGCATTGTACTAAACGGAGCTAATACTAATTCGGCTATTATCCGGAATATTGGCCGAAATTTATGTTATAATACGAATAACTACAACTATGCAGGTATGTGGACATCTAATAGCGTGGGTACCTTAGTGGCACACAATGAAGTGTCGGGCATTACCGGTGGTGGTGGAAATGATGGGCAAGCTTTTGATGCTGACCTTGGCGTAAACGGAGATATTTTTGAGTATAACTATACACATGATAACAAAAAGGGCTTTATGCTGTTTATGCCGTCAACTTCAAATGTGATTGTACGGTACAATATAAGTGTAAATGATATAGCTAGTGGAAGCAACAATATGCGGTTATTTAACTATACCAGTTCCAATAGCAACAATCGAATTTATAACAACACTTTTTACATATCAGCTAATGTGTCATACTTTTTCCAGGGCGGCTTTAAAGGCGAATTCTCTAACAATATAATTTACTGCACGGGTACAGTAAGTAAATTTGCATCAACAACTGTTAATGCTTCCAGCCGTTTTTATAATAATTGTTTTTATCCACAATCCGTAACCACAACAAATGGCCCGGCAGGAACGGTTTCAGGAAATATATATTCAGATCCCAAATTTTTAAATGCTGCTTCCGGAGCAACCACAAACTTTAATCTGCAACCTGCATCTCCTTGTCTTAGTGCTGGTATAGTTATAACCAATAACGGAGGTGCTGATTATTATGGTACTTCTTTACCTGCCGGGGTACCGGATATGGGCTTTTATCAGCACATAACAGGCAATTGACACAGCGACATATTGACAATAAATACCCCTGGGGCAAGCCCAGCGGTATTCTACAAAATAAACTGTCTGGCCATATTGGTCAGACAGTTTATTTTTCAGCATATTAATTTTCAGTTTTGCCAGGATATTTATCAAATAACCCCTTCAATTCACGCACAATTTCAGGATGACTATCCTTTACATTTGTTCTTTCTCCAGGATCATAAGACAGGTTAAATAATTCAGTTTTCCCCTCCTTTATTTCCCTGTATTTCCAGTTGTCTTTACGGACGGCTTCACAAATTCCATTGTTAACAATATAGATCTCACGGTGAGCCGGATGTTTTGGCCCTTTTTGTAATAAAACATCAGCAATAGCCTGACCATCCAATGTACGGCCTTCAGGTAAGGGCGCACCAGTCCATTTTGCCAAAGTAGGCAACACATCCAGGTTACTAATCATATCGGTAATTGTTGCCCCCGCCGGGGTATGGTTTTTCCAATAGACAATAAATGGTTCACGGACACCACCTTCATAACTCTCCGCCTTACTTCCACGGAAAACACCTGCCGTTCCTGCATGCCAGCGTTTCGTTGCCTCATCAGCACCCATACGATCGGGATAATTGATCCATGGTCCATTATCACTCGAAAAGATAAAAATTGTATTGTCGGCCAGGCCTTGTTTTTCTACTGCCTTCCAGACTTCAGCCAGACTTTCATCCAGTTGTTCTACTACATCACCAAGCGGTCCACCTTCAGAACGTCCTTTATTCTTTACGGAAGAAGCAAAAGCTATAGGTAAATGGGGCATATTGTGTGCCAGATAAAGAAAAAACGGTTTATCTTTCTTTTGCCCCTGAATATATTTTACAGCTTCATTCTGATACAATTCAGTCAGCGATGAATCTGCAGGCCTCATCACTTCAGGTTTGTGATTCCGGAAGATCTTTAAAGTCGTATCAGTTTTTACATAAGGCGACCGGTAATCATGACTGTATAACATTCCATAATAAGAATCAAATCCCTGTGACATAGGATGATTGTAAGCCATATGATCACCTAGATGCCATTTACCAATCATTGCGGTCTTATACCCCACTTTCTTAAGCATTTCGGCTATTGTAACTTCCTGATCAGGCATTCCCTCTACTGACCCTGGTCCGATTACACTGCCCAAATTCATTCTTGTCGCATATCTTCCGGTTAATAAGGAAGCCCTCGAGGGAGTACATGCCGGACTTGAAACCACGTAATTTGTAGCTCTCACCCCTTTTTGAGCCATTCTATCCAGAAAAGGGGTCATAATAACCGGGTTACCATAACAACTGAGATCAGAATAGCCCATATCATCAGCTAACACAAGAATGATATTTGGTTTTTGCTGTGCGTAAGATTGCAGAGACAAGAATAAAGACGTAAAAATAAAGATTTGTTTAATACAGCACTTTCTGACCATGAATATATTTTATTTTGTGTAATATTTAGGACCCTGCTCCTTTTCCCACTGGCAAGAATAAAGATAAATTGTTATATTCAAATCAGAGAAATTTAGCTAGACAAGAATGCCATTGAGGCCGCAGAAAAAAATTGGGATAGTCAAAGTTAAATGTTAAATACTAACTTTTCCTTATCACCTGCATGCGATCATACCGACGCTTCAATAAATTCATGATAAATGGAATAACAGGCAATAAGATCTTGCTCATCCCGTGATAAGGTAATACTAATCCCAGCAAGAAAACACTCATAAAAACAGCAGGCACAATCAATGCTCTTTTTTGCTGATACCGTACAAACTTTACATTCTCTAGTCCTTCGCTCAATTTATGTTTAGCATTGCTGATATATGCCCATAATACAGCGATCATTCCTCCCGAAAAACAGATATTCAGTGTATAAAAAAGAAAAGGTGTAATAAAATTCTGCCCGGCATACTCACTATCCAGCGCGGTAGTGAAAGGTAACAACACGATTGACAATAAATACAACAAATTGAGCCATAGTAATTTCTGATCATAATGGATCAGGTAACCCATCAGCAAATGATGAACAGTCCAGTACAGTCCTATAAAGAAAAAGCTGACAAAAAAGCCAAGGAATTTAGGTCCAAGTTTAAGGTATGCCTGCATGACCTCTGCATTGGTAGATTCGGGTAATAAATGTGGCACCTTGATTTCAATAATCAGCAAGGTAATTGCTATGGCAAATACCGCATCGCTGAAAAGAATGATCCGGTCAATTTGAAAGGTTATTCTAGAGTGAGACATACATTAGTTTAGGTTCAAGAAATATACGAAAAGAAATGAGTGCTCTTCAGCAAATTACATCGAAAAAACACCCAATTAAACAAAAATAATTCGCCGAAAACACCTTTTGTAACAAGCTTATAATCAGTAAGTAAACAGACTTCCTTCGGAGATGGTTCGGAGATGATTCGGAGTGTATTTGGAGAGGCTTCACCTTTAGCCGAAAGAAGTCCGGACACAGTACAAACTATCTCCTTATAATTAGTTAATTAAAACAATTTCTATCGTAAATTTATGTATATTGAAATATTGTTCACTTAAAAATAAATAACTACGGCAAAAGGAGAAAATGGACCTTTAGGAGGTTTCAGAGGAAAAATTGGAAACATTATCGTCTATACCTGGAAAGGTATACCCTGCATAAAGGGAAAACCTACAGGAGTCAAAAAGTTTAAGAACAGAACGGCTCCACAGCAAAACCAAAATAACAAATTACAAGTATTGAGTCTGTTTTTACGATCTGCTAAAGAATTCTTTAGAACAGGCTTTAAAGAAGTTGCCATTGCGCCCAATAAAACGCCTTACAATATGGCTGTTTCCGCAAATCTATTTACTGGAGTTACGGGGCGACACCCCAACCGGAAAATTAACTGGGATGGAATTGTTGTTTCAGACGGAAATCTTGCACGACCAGCAAATGTGGTCACAACAATGTATAAAGACGAATTTCATTTTAGCTGGGCTCCTGATTATGACCCTGAACTGGGATCTGAAAATGACCGGACAATCATACTTGCCTACTGTAATGAAACCAAATTATGCCACTTTTCACTGAGTGGTGGACAAAGGAAAGATTTAAAAGATACCTTTAAATTACCTCTGTTAAACTATGATTATAAATCATTTGAAGTATTTATCGCTTTCAAAGACACGTTGAGTAACCAGGTTTCCAGAAGCATCTATTGCGGCCACTATGATTTTAATAATTAAGCTAAAAAGGATCGCTGATCTGTTCAGCGATCTATATAGAACTGGCCCTTCCTACCCTTATTTTCTTCTTCAAACAGCTTATTATCCTTTTTCTTAATTCAGCAAACATTAGCTAATTTGGACACCAGGAATAACAACCAGAATTATGCATCTCCCCGCTCTTACAAATCACACTGACACCATTGTTACGCACAAATTATCCGGACTCGATCACCTTAGGGCATTTGCAATTACCATAGTCTTCTTTTATCATTATCAACATTTTGCTCCTCAAGGCTGGCAGGAGAAGATCAGTAGTTTTGGATGGATAGGAGTCGATTTGTTTTTTGTATTAAGCGGTTTTCTAATCGCAGGACAAATTTTCAAAACTATTAGTCAGGGCAAAAAGATCTCTTTACGGGAGTTTTTCATCAAGCGATTTTTCCGGATCATTCCTGCTTATATAGTAATACTTTTACTTTATATAACCTTCCCTATTCTACGAGAAAGAGAACATCTTGCTCCAATTTGGAGATACCTGACATTTACACTGAATATGGACCTGGATCTAAGAAACACCGGAACTTTCACGCATGCCTGGTCACTCTGTATTGAAGAACAATTCTATCTTTTATTGCCATTAATTATCTGCACAGTTAGCTACTTCAGGATAGGTAAAAATGCGGTATACATTTTTGTGTTCCTCTTTGCTTTAGGTTTTGTATTAAGAATATGGAGCTGGAATCAGTTTATCGAACCCCAATTATCAAATGACAGTTTTCGCTTTTTATGGTACAAATACCTATACTACCCTACATACAATAGGCTGGATGGCCTTTTAACAGGGGTTAGCATTGCAGCGCTACTTAATTTTTATCCGCTATACTATCAAAGAATAAACAAATATGCCAACTGGCTTCTGGCAGCGGGTTTATTTATTTTATGCTGTGTCTGTTATTTATGTGCTGACCAATATAGCTTTAACGCTTCTATCTTTGGCTTTACACTTGTTTCCCTTGCATTCGGTGCAATTGTGGCAGCGGCAGCTTGTTCTACCTGCATCTTGTATCAATACCAATCAAAATTCACCTATCACCTGGCAACCTTATCTTATGCTATTTATCTCTCTCATAAGATCATAACCCATATTACTCAGAATTTATTTGAAAAAATGGGTCTTGAAAAAGATGGCAATCTCCTGCTGGTTTGCTGCATCATCAGCTCTTTGCTTGCTGCATTGCTGCTCAGATACAGTATAGAGCTTCCATTTTTAAGGCTAAGAGACCGGATTCTCTCAGCTAAGAGCCAGTGAAGTTACCTGTTCGGCGGTATAATCCTTTGGAAGTGAATAACTATTGAAGTAAAGCTGCAAATTGTAAAACCCCGCAATAAATTGCAGGCATGTTTTGGATCAGAGGAAAGTATAAAAATAACTACCGATACGAAAATCAATCCGGCAGCTACCCCCTTGAATTATATTTCCGGCACCTACTATCCCGTTTTTCCAGGAAACAGTGTCTTGATTAGCTGAAACACTAGCTTTCCTTTTGCATAAGCAGCATTACTCCCATGACCAGCAGGATTGAGAGTAGAACCTAGGTTTTGATCATAAATATTTTCCTAATTATAGAATTTCAACCTGAAATAAATTATTAATTTCTTTTCATATCTTTTCAATTATAATTATCACTAACATTGTTTTCCAATCAACAGTATATAATTAATCGACTTAGAGATGGCTAACAGGGTGTATTTTATCAGTGGTTTGGGTGCTGACAGCCGTGCTTTTAGGAAACTTGTCTTTCCACCTGATTTTGAATTAGTCCATCTCGACTGGATTCCTCCTAAGCCTAATGAATCCTTAGAAGATTATGCTGCCAGATTAGCATTAAAAATTGATATCACCAGCCAATTTTATTTGATAGGCCTATCATTTGGCGGTATGCTGGCAGCCGAAATTGCTAAGAAACTGAATCCGGCACATACTTTTCTAATTTCCAGTACACCTACTTTTAAAGAACTACCCTGGTATTACAGGGTGACTGGAAAACTGAAACTGCAAAAATTAGTTCCAGTTAGCCTTTTAAAAAAAGGCAATGGAATAGGGTTGAAATTTCTAGGTGCAAAAACTCCTGATGAACTGCAATTGCTAAAACAACTCGTAACAGACAGCGATCCTTATTTCATCAAATGGGCAATGACCTGTATCCTAACCTGGAAAAACAGGGAACGTCCATTAAATCTAACACATATCCATGGAACCGCAGATCATATCTTACCCATCAGATTTACATTAAAACCGGATTTTATAATTAAGCGTGGCGGACATTTTATGGTATACGCAAATGCAAGAGAAATTCAGGAAATTATATACAGCAATTTAAAAATTACGAACTGACAAGCCAATCAACCTCCTGAAATATTTTTCGCATTTGTACCACGAATGGCCTGGTATACTTGCCTTCCTGATCAAGCTCCGGATCTAAAATCCCTAATTCCATTCCACTTGCTTTATTACTGAGCAGTAATGGCACCAGAATTCGTCGCAATTCATCATAGCTTAATCCACCAGGATGTCTACTATCCACTGCTGGCATTAAATCGTCATTCAATACATCGACATCAAGATGAATGAAAAAACCATCGAGATTTTTATCTTCAGTCATTCGTAAAAAGTCATTTACACATTGCTCAATATTCTTTCTCAGCATTGGAAGCGGATAATAATGGATAGAAGTTTTTTTAACCGCATCATCATAATCATCTGTAAATTCTCTATTGCCTGCACACCAGACCTCATTTTCCTTAAAATAGGGCTTTAAGCCATTGATATTAGTTAACCGGTCATGACCCGTACCTGTTGTAATGGCAAGATCCATACCTGCTGCTGCTTTGGTTTGTGAGTGCTCAGGTAGCATAAAATCTGTGTGTCCATCCAAAAAGAAGAGACCATAATTACCCAACTCTTTAAAAGCAAGTGCATTCCCAATAAGCATACTGCAATCACCGCCAATAATCAGTGGAAAGTATCCTTCCCTGAGTAAAGGAGTTAAAAGATCTGCTTGCTTGTTAGCACACTCAATGATCTTATCCGCATTCCTTACCCCTGTTTCGGCATCAATTTCCATCGCATACCCAGCAGGTTGAATTTTATAAACTGCTGCTGATTTAAGCTGATCAAAAAAACCATGTTTCCTAAGCCAGTCTGGAAGATATTTTACACCCGGTTCAATCCCACGACCTGGTTCTATTAATCCCAAATTAGTAGGGACTTCAACAATTATCAATTTACTATTTTTCATCAGCATATCATTGTTTTTTTCCGGGCTATGATTTAGGATTTCCTACGCTATAATTTCCTGTCAAATTACCAAAAATATTGGGGCTAATTCTATTCTACCGTAACATAAGTTATACTAATTTGTCTTATTAAATATTTTTCACGCATTAAACTATGAATCTAAAAGGAACAATCACGGCCATTATTTTTTTCGGAATGCTGCTCCCATTTTTATCAAAAGCACAGCAAACTAGTAAAACAGATAGTATAGATCTGTTCTTAATGCAAAAAATGCGCAATGAACAAATCCCTGCATTACAACTGGCAGTCATACGCCAGGGGAAAATTATAAAATTAAATAGTTACGGGACAGCCAATCCCGAGAATTCTATTCCAGCAACTGATCAAAGTATATTTTCTATCAATTCAATTACGAAAGCATTTGTGGGGATAGCAATTATGCAGCTCGCTGAAGAAGAAAAACTAAAGGTGAGTGACCCGATTTCTCTTTATATAGATAGTTTGCCTGTTCCATGGCAGAAAATAACATTAAAACAGGTATTAACGCATACTTCCGGTTTACCGGATATTACAGATGCAGACGGAGAACAGTTATTGGGAGACGGGGATGAAAATCTGGCCTGGAAAAAGGTAAGGATGTTACCATTGGAATTTAATACGGGAGATAAATTCAGCTATAATCAAACCGGTTATGTAATCCTTGGAAAGATCATCACCAAACTAAGCGGTGTACATTTCACCAAATTTATTGAAGACCGGCAGTTTAAAGCAGCTGGTATGGATCTGACACGATTTGGGGATTCATTTGATATAGTTCACAATTCGGCAGGTGCCTATACCCTATTCAAGTATGTTGGAGGCAGAAGGACAAAACTTGATAGCCCAGGGACAGCTTATAAACAATTTCCAGTTTTTTATAGAACCGCTGCCGGAATTTTATCTACGGCAAGAGATATGGCCAATTGGATAATCGCCCTGCAAAACGGTAAGCTCCTGAAACAACAGTCCAGCATTGAAACCTTATGGGAGCCTGCCCTGTTGAATAATGGAAAAACAGGTGGATTCAATCAACTGACTAATGGTTATGCACTAGGCTGGCCCACAGTAACGAGAGCTTCTCACCCTGCCGTAGCTCCTGTTGGTGGTGGCAGATCTGCTGTGTTTATCTATACTAAGGACGATCTTGCTATCGTGGTGCTTACAAATTTGATGGGTTCCAATCCTGACCAGTATGTTGATGAAATAGCTGGTTATTATATTCCTGAGATGCATCAGTCGAATGGTTTTGGCTTACCCCCTGCGATTCAAAAATTAAGAGCAGCATTATTGAAACACGGTTTTGAGCAGGCTCCTATTGTTTTGGCCAACCTGAAAAAGAAAACCCCGTCATTTGAGCTGAATGAAAATGAGCTGAATGCCTGGGCTTATCTGCTGTTAAAAAATAAAGAGACGAAGCAAGCACTTTCAATTTTCAAACTCAATGTGAAGCTTTATCCAGAAAGTGCAAATACTTATGATAGTCTTGGAGAAATGCAAGAACTTATGGGTGATACAAACGCGGCACTATTAAATTATAAAAAATCTTTGGCACTTAATCCTGATCATAAAAACGCCTTCAATCGTATAAAAATTCTTTCAGGAAATTAAACCTAATCTAAACCACCATCAAACATGATGTTTTAGATTAGGTTTATGGCTTTATCCCTTTGAGTAGCGCATAAATAGCCATTGAATGTCCATGTCCTAAGTCAAAATCCTCTTTTAGCCAGCTTACAATAGTACCAGCTTTCACTTCGGGTTTAAGTTTCCCATTTTCAGAAAACCCTTTCTGATCTGCAAGTTTCTTAAAGTCTTCAGGTCCATTTCCTGTCTTGGTTTTGATATTGTCGATGTAGGCTTGAAAAGACATAAAATTGTTTTAAAAAATTTAAATATATTCAATTTTAGTAATATTTTATCGTTCTTTACACCTATGTTCACTACAAAACGAGAAAAAAAATCCAAGAAGATCTTGTAGCAATAAATTATACATTAAACTCCTTAAAAGAGGAGAACACCACACAAAACTTCCTTCAAGCCAGCATCCTATTCAGGATGAATCTGAGTAATACAAATAATATTCTAAAGAATATTCAGCTTGCAGAATTTAAAGTCTATTCCCAATGGAAAGATGATGGCATCATTCAATTCTTAGTTGATTATCTTGATATTGAGACCAAAACGTTTATTGAATTTGGTGTACAAACTTATATTGAAGCCAATACAAGATACTTGTTAATGAATAATAACTGGACCGGGTTAATTATGGACGGAACAGAAGAAAATATAAAAAGTGTACAACGTCAAGAAATTTACTGGAAATACAATCTCACCGCGACAACTGCTTTTATTACCAGTGAAAACATCAACGATTTAATTGAGCAACACGGTTTTAAAGGTGAATCCGGTTTATTGCATATTGATGGTAATGATTATTGGGTATGGAAAGCAATAACTGTTACAAATCCGGTCATTGTAATCATTGAATATAATACTGTCTTTGGTAAAGATAATGCGTAGACGACACCCTATAAAGCTGACTTTTATCGTACTGATGCACATCACAGTAATCTTTACTTTGGGTCATCTTTACTTTCTTTATGTGATTTAGCTCATGAAAAGGCTTATACTTTTATAGGCTGTAACAGCAATGGCAATAATGCATATTTTGTTAGAAATGATAAAATTAATGGACTAAAACCTCTTGAAGCTAAAGAAGGATATGTACTGTCGCAATTTAGAGAAAGCAGGGATAAAGAAGGAAACTTAACATATACCAATGGAGACGGTCGCTTAAAAGCAATTAAAGGTATGGAGGTTTTTAATACGAGAACAAATCAGATCGAGGTTATTCTTTAGGCATTCTTTTCTTCGGACATTCTTTCTAAAATTCAAAAAGCTCAGGTCTCCGTCAAGGATCTCTGAGCTTTTTTTGGTTACTGATTTTTTATCACTAACTTATTGATCATAATCTGACAATGAAATACTTCATTATAACCCCTTCAGACAACCTTTCAAAATATGTGAGGTATTTTTGGGTGCTTGAAGGCGAAGCTTCACTTGACAATCCTTATATCCATCGTGGCATGGCAGATGGCTGTGCTGAACTTCTCTTTCACTATAATGGGATCTTTGATGAATTGGCTCATGAAAAATTTACTGGAAAATCATTTGCATCTGGTCTGGTGGGGCAGTCTCAGATTGTAAGACGTTTTTCAATTGATAATAGCTTTGGAATATTTGGTGTTTACCTTTACCCTTTTGCAGTCTCACAATTTTTTGCAATACCTGGCTCAGATTTAAAAAATCAAATGATCGATTTGAAAACGTTACTTGGTGCACAAGCAAACGAATTAGAAGAAAAGATGATGCTCGCTTCTGACAATTTCCAAAGAGTGACGATTATCTCTGGTTTTCTGGAGAAAAAGTTAAAGACAATAAAAAAACAGCCTCCGGGAATCTTTGAGACCATCAGAGACATAATCCAGACAACAAGCCATACAAATGTAGAAGATCTTGCCAAACGCAATTTCTTGTCAACAAGACAATTTGAAAGAAATTTCAAGCAGATTGCAGGTTTCAGTCCAAAGTTATTTTCAAGAATAATTCGCTTTCAAAATGCCTTAGCCCAATATAATGAGAAAAACAAATCGCTGACAGAAATTGCCTATACCTGTGGTTATTATGACCAGTCTCACTTTATTCAGGACTTCAAGGAGTTTTCAGGTCATAATCCAAAGGAATATTTCTTAAATAATGCAGAAGGGACTGCGTGGAGAGAGACTTAAAGATGTCGCGTTTTTCCTATTTACTAATTCAGCACCCTCCTAATTTAGCAGATATTAAATTTAAATATTTAAGGATATGAATATTCCAGCAGAACATCAGACCGTAATGCCATATTTAATGGTCAAAGGCGCAACAAAGTTTATTGATTTCACCAGAAAAGTCTTCCATGCAGAACTGATAGAAAACATGCATAAAATGAGAGAAGACGGCTTAACAGTGATGCATTCTGAAATTACTATCGGGGGCAGCACAATTATGTTTTGTGAAGCGACATCACAATGGACACCACAACCAGCAAACTTGTTTGTATATGTGGAAAGTGCAGATGAGACTTATCAAAAAGCGCTGGATGAAGGTGCAAAATCAGTCATGGGTCTATCAGATCAGAGTTATGGCAGAACCTGTGGTGTGGAAGATCCAGCAGGTAATTGCTGGTGGATTACTTCAGTAAAAACCAAATAGCCATCAGATACTTAACAAAAGTCGTACGCCACCGATAAAAAGTCGAACCATTTTTTCGAGAAGAAAATAGTTCGACTTTTTTTTGTCGGACGTGCATCCGGGTTTTCTAGTACAAATTTGTATTCATAAGCGAAGCACAGCACAACTTCCTCACAATTGAAACAAATTTAAACCATGAAAACAATCATTTTATACGCCTTATTATTATTACCACTATGGGCGCAGTCTCAAGTACAATTTAAAGGAAATGTAAAAAGTAGCAGCGAGCCGATAGTTTGGGCCAATGTGATTTTATCAAACCCGGAAGGCAAAGTAATCACAGGAACCTTGACCAAAGATGATGGATCTTTTGAAATAAAAATTGCAAAAGGATCTTATATATTGAAGATCAGCTACCTCGGTTATACAGAATGGGCAAAAAATATCCTGATAGAAAAGGATATTAATCTGGGCAGTATACTCCTGGTACAAAAAGATGGAGATCTTCAGGAGGTCAAAATTGTAGGTAAGAAAAAATTGATCGAATACAAGACAGACCGCTTGGTATTTAATGTAGCAAATAGCATTTCAGCGGCTGGCGGCAATGGTTTAAACGCAATCGGCGCCGCTCCCGGTGTAATGATTCAAAACAATGCGATCAGTATTTTAGGCAAAGGTTCGTCCCGCGTAATGGTTGATGGAAGATTAATTGAATTAACCGGTGACGACCTGATCAATTATTTAGGTTCCATTGCAGCAAGCGATATCGCAAGTGTTGAGGTGATTACTAATCCTCCTGCAAAATATGAAGCTGGTGGTGATGGCGGTTTGATCAATATAATTTTAAAGAAAGGTACGCTGGACTCCTGGAAAAATTCAACAACGTTAGTCTACGATCTAAATACTTATAGTTTCTTCACGCTGAGAGATAACTTCCTTTACAACAAGAATAAAGTTAAATTCTCTTTGAATGCTGGCGGTAAACTAGGTAATCAGAGAACAGGTGAAAGTCTAAATACATATTACCCAAATGGCCCATGGGAACTGGCTCTCGCTGGAAAACAGAAACAGAATAATTTGTCTGGTGGTCTGTCGTTTGATTATGATATCTCCAACCGGACCGCGATCGGTATCCAGTATACCGGAAACCAAAACAACCCGGACACTAAAGATTTAACAACTATTAAAATCAGAAATTCCGCCAACCAAGTAGATTCTTTATTAATTAATAACGGCAATAATAAGCTGAGCAATACCAGCCAGACATATAATGCACATATGGTGACTCAATTAGATACCAGTGGAAAAAAATTATCAGTTGACCTTGATTATTTCACTTATAATTCCAGAATCGACAATAACTTTATAACCAAGACTTTTTTACCCGATATGGATTTCCTGAATACTAACCAAGCCGCGAGGAATCTTTCTGCTCAGGATATAAAAAATAGCAGTGTAAAAATTGACATGGAACATCCTTTAAAGTTCATGAACTTATCTTATGGAACTAAATTAAGCTTTATTCAGAGCAAGGCCGATATAACCTATTACAATACAATTACGGGGGATGCTGTTTTAGACCCAAACAAGTCCAATAGATTTGAATACAAAGAAAACAATCAAGCTGTTTATGTTAATGGGATCAAAAATTTCAATAGTAAATTCAGTTTACAGCTGGGCTTAAGACTTGAAAATATTCAAACAAGCGGTTATTCAAGCACTTTAGCCCAGGAAACAAGGAATAATTATCTAAAGTTATTCCCAACAGTTTATCTGTCTTACAAGTCAAATGAGAACAATAGCTTTCTGTTTAATTACGGAAGGAGAATTAACAGACCTGTTTTCAGAGACTTAAACCCTTTCCGCTCCTATTTAAACAGTAAAAGTTATTCTGAGGGAAATCCATTTTTACAACCTTCCTATAATGATAATTTTGATCTGACTTATGTTTACAAAGGAAATTTGAGAACAAACTTATTCTTTAATCTCACCACCGATGGATTTGGGGTGATATTTAATTCAGATCCGAAAACGAATATTCAAATCATCAGCAGACAGAACTATTATAAAGAATACTATTATGGTATAGGTGAAAGTTATACACTCAACATTTCGTCTTGGTGGCAGAGTCAAAATCAAGGCTACCTGCTTGGTTCAAAAACTATCTTTAATAGCGCGGTCAATGCTACTCCAAAAAACAGTAAACAGTTATATGTAACCTCCAATAATACTTTTTCACTAGGTACAGCAACTAAAATACAAGTCGATTATTTCT
The DNA here is from genome assembly GCA_014302835.1 of Pedobacter sp. PAMC26386. Lineage (GTDB taxonomy): Bacteria > Bacteroidota > Bacteroidia > Sphingobacteriales > Sphingobacteriaceae > Pedobacter. The sequence goes on along the minus strand of CP060294.1, from coordinate 1,289,431 downwards.
ATACTTCGGCTGTCAAAAGAGGCTTGTATGAGGTAGGTCAGCTATCAGGTTTAAACGTAGGTATCAAACAAAGTATGCTTAAAAACAAGCTGCAATTATCTTTATTGGTTAATGATGTATTCAATACTGCTTACCTGAAGGGTTACACTTCTGTGGTTAATGGAATCAAACAGGTGTATGGTCAGAATGATAAAAACAGATCTTTCAGACTTGCGCTGACTTATAGTTTTGGGAATGATAAAATCAATGTAAAACAACGCAATTTTGGAAATGAGGAAGAGAGAAAAAGAACTGATTAATATACATATGGGAAAATTTGTAATTACAGTTGATGATCAAACAGTTTAACAAAAGAGTCTCATCATTAATACACAGCCATAAAAATAGATTCTATTTGGGCGCATGTATAAATGACCAGACTCTTTTTGGTTTATTTACTTCCCTCTCTTACTTCTAGACAATGCCTCTAGATAATAATAATCTGCATAAATAATAGGGACATCAATTTCGGATTTCGCTGGTTTATGCCCGGTACTATGGGCCAGTATAAAGCCTTCGTTAGCGCCTGCATTACTTGTATATTTCTCTGATAGGTTATTCAAAATCTGATCTGCTGTTTTTCTATAGTTTTTGCCTTCTTTACTGTAACCACTCAATTCATACAGACCCGATGCAATAATAGCAGCGGCCGACGCATCTTTTGGTGCGTTAGGAATCTGAGGATCATTAAAGTCCCAAAAAGGCACTTTATCTACAGGAAGTGTAGGGTTAGTCAATATAAACTTCGCAATGTTTTCTGCCTGTTTTAAATAAGTTTTATCTTTTGTCTCCCGATAACACATAGTATAACCATATAAAGCCCATGCTTGTCCTCTTGCCCAGGCAGACGAATTACTCAATCCCTGTGCAGTTCCTCTCCATTTCACTGCACCAGTTTCAGGGTTATAATCTACAACATGGTAGGAGCTGAAATCTTTACGGAAATGATTTTTAAGTGTAGTATTCGCATGGCTGACTGCAATTTTATAAAATGAGGAATCTCCGGTTAATTTAGTCGCTTCAAAAAGCAACTCCAGGTTCATCATATTGTCTATGATTACAGGAAACTGCCATTTATCAGCATTATGATCCCAAGAGCGAATCACTCCTGCTACCGGGTTAAATCTCTTTGAAAGACTTTTTGCAGCCTGTATAATCACAGATCTATAACTGGTGTCCCCTGTTAAACGATAACCATTACCAAAACTGCAATATATTATAAAACCCAAATCATGTGTCCCTGTGTTGTATTGCTGTGGGGCTAATTTCTGAGTGAACTTTCTAGCTGGGTCTAGCCATTTAGGGTCTTTGGTTAAATCGTATAGATACCAGAGCATTCCCGAGAAAAAACCACTGGTCCAGTCCCGTCCGATTACTGATTTTAATTGACCGTTTTCCAGTGTACGCGGAGCCATAAATTTGGATTCTCCTGCTGTTGCCACTTCTGATTTCTCCAGCAATATATTGACTTGTTTTTCTGCCGGGATCAATGCTTTAGTCACATTGACATTTTGTGCTTTTACTAAGACAGTTAAACTCAATAACACCGCTAATGTTAAGTTTATTTTTAGTTTCATTTGTTTTAAAGTTAGTTCTTGGTTATAGTTTTTTTTTTATAAATCTAAGCGGATTACATCCAGATCAGTGGATGGCGAATAGGTAAATTCCGGATCACTTCTACCACTTGCGGGTTATGGTCCAGTTTTTCCCAGGTTGTATACCATGATTTCTCGTGGTAAGCATTTGCACCAAATAAAAGAAATGGTTGTGCAACCGGCCAATTCTCCCAATACATGACATCTGGTGTCAGACTCCATTTATTTTTATCTGCGATGAAAGGGTATAAATAAGCAATACCTAATTTGATAGATCTGCCATCTGCAGTTTTAAAATCCCAGAGATTATCTGCCGGGGTAGATAGTATTTGGCAAAGCATGGTCATCGCATCGAGGTTAAATATGGAATATCCATAAGGTTTGGTACGTGACATTTCCAGTGGAAAACTTCCGTCCGCTCCCATTTGATTTGGTAATAATACTGTTTTATACCGTACTCTCATCGAATCCAGCGTAGGTAGATCGTTACATAATTTAGCAAACGAAGCCACCTGAATGGCCCAGCAGGTAGCATGGTTATTCTTAACCAATTTTTCTTGAATACCGGGTTTGCTGGTGTTTAACCAGTTTGTATATTCAGCGAACCAGGTTTTTACAGTTATGGCGGTTTGCGGATCGAAAACCTTTGCTTTTTCCATGACAATAATGCCTTGCGCAACTTCCATTAAATGGATAGTATCAATGATGCCATAATTACGTCCGGTAAACTTTCCTTTAACAGCCTGAGCAAAATTCAAATTGGGACTCATTAACGTTTCAGTATTAACAAACCAGGCTTTTAAATGAATAACGGCTTGTTTTACGTATTTTTCATCACCGGTTAATTTGTATGCAGAAGCTAAAGCACCAATCACTTTACTGAAGCGGATCATCGCCTTGCGGTGTTCTACAAAGTTATCAGGGTTCGTTAATCCATCGCGGTTAATATAGGGCCCGTCAGGGTTTTTAGGATCTGGCCAGAAATAATCAGCCTCAGAAAAGAAATCATGTTTCCCTCCAGCACTTCTTGGCGAAGATGCCGCCGTGATGGTAACAGGCTTTTGCGTCATTGCCCAGACTGCCTCTGCGAGTATCTGCTTTCGCAGTAAGATTTCAGCAGACTTTTCGATACCTTCATTTGGATTATTACCTAGATATTGCTTGTCATTCAGCTCTTCTCTTTCAAACATAATAGTTGACGCATCAATAGTTACAGCATCCTGAGCTAAGGTATCCCGATCAGTAAGAAGATGTCCAACAGAAAATTCTGAAGGGCTCATAGCGATAACTGCAGCCGATAAAACAGAGAATATTATGTTCATATAAAATGATTAAAATCGAAAATTTAAAGATTAGTAAAAGTGACAGGCAGACCATCGGACTGGACAGACACCACACTTTTTCCTTTATTCAATTTAACTTTGATAATTGCACGGCCATTATAGACTTGTACCCTTCTGGAACCTGATGAAGTACCTAGATTATCCAGCAATTTACCTTCTCCGGCTAATGAAAAACTTACCCAGTTCACCGCATCCAGACACTGGACGTTCTTATCATCGTATAACTTGACCTCTATAGTAGCGATATCGTCGTGCTGATCAATTTTTGTTAAAGTCATCTTCGCAGGTTTGGCCCATTTTTCGGTTTGATAATTAAACTTAATTTCATCTTTCACTGTTACCTTACCTTTTTTAGCAATAACCGTCACTACATTCTCCCCTTTAAGGAAAGGAACATTCCAGCGTAATCCCGCAGCAGGAAAGTTCTGGCTATCTCTTTTCTTAACGCCAAAGCTCTTACCGTTCAAAAACAGTTCTGCTTCTGTACAATTAGAGTAAACTTTCACCATTTTCTGTTCGTCCTCATCACCCCACCTAACCGGCCACGTATGTCCATAAATGTGTACCATCGGCTGAGCTACCCAATAAGATTGAAAAACGTAATAAGCTTCTTTTTTTGTCAGATCTCTTTCTACAACTCCCTTTTGATTCATATATGGAATTGGATTATCTGGCCTTACTGGTGTAGAAAAATCTTTAAATGGCCAGTAAGCAGTTCCGCTTAACCAAGGCATAGTTTCCTGTTCTTTCAAATGCCAGTCTACCAGGTTAACAAGGTAAGATTCACTCCAGTCACCATCTTTAGAAATTCTGGCTGCACCACCAAATAAAGAAGCATCTCCTGCCCGCTCGTCAGCGCCTAAGCCAGTTTTTATTTTACTTAATGCTTTATCAGGATTTTCTGAATGACGCATGGCATGGCTATCCCCTCCCCATTCCACATGGATAAACCGCTTCACTTTTTTAAATTCATCTGCTGTTACAGTTTTATAATCAGTATAATTACCCCGGTACCAGCCAGCCCAGATTGAAGGTGAATAGACATCTACCAGATCACTGCAAAAATCGCATCGCCTGATGGCTGTTAAACGCGAAATATCTAGTTGGTGAGACAAATCATTCAGCTCTTTCATAAATTTCCTGATTTTTGGTTTATCAAATTCAGGGAAATCACCCGGCCAGTCATTTTCATTTCCTATACCCCAGATGATCACTGATGCATGATTATAATGCTGCTCAATCATATTGGTGAGCATTCTGCGGGCCTGCTCCTTGTAAATATCTCCACCTAAACCACCACGGCACCATGGAATTTCTTCCCACACCATAATGCCCAAACTATCACAAAGATTTAAAACGATACGAGATTGCTGATAATGCGCAAGACGAATAAAATTAACCCCCATCTCTTTCATCATTATCATTTCCTGTCGGGTTATATTTTCTGTCATTGCTGCTGCTACACCTGCATGATCCTCATGACGATGTGTTCCTCTTAATAGCAAACGTTTTCCGTTCAGCACAAAAGGCCCTTTTTCTACGAATTCAAAATTCCTGAAACCTATTTTCTCTGTCCCTTTGGAGATACCACCCGATGATTTAATTTCATATTGAAGTGTATATAATAAAGGTTGATCAGTAGACCACAGTACGGGTTTCTTTACCTGAAGATCCCAAACATTTGTATCATTTGATAAGTTATTTAATTCCTTCTCACTTTTAGCGACCACTTTACCGAATGGATCAATTAACTTCAACAATAGGGTTGCATTTTTTATAGTCGAAGGATTATAAAATCTTGCCTTAACAGTCAGTTTTCCCAATTTACCCGCGCCATCTGCTTCAGCTTTAGCAAAGAGTTTATCAACTGAAAGTTCTCGTACGTAAACCAAGTTCAGGTAACGGTAAATACCGCCATAAATATTAAAATCAGAAAGACTGGAAGGGATCATTTCCAAATCTCTTGAATTATCGGTACGAATAGAAACAGGTACTTTACCTCTGAATTGTTTTTTATAAACCTCCGTTTTTTTGAACGCATTTACGGCATCAGTAATATCAACTGTCCATTCATCATATCCACCAACATGTGAGCCGACTTTTGTCGTATAAACATAGACATCTGTTTTCTGGCCGGCTCCTTCAAAATGCAATAAAGTACGCCCGTTTTGATAAGGATTAGTTACCTCAATTGTACTTCGGTACCAAGATGGTCCCTGGTAATAATTCACATCCGGATCAACGGCATCAGTAGCATTTACACAATGGGGTAAAGTAACTGAACTCCAAAGCGGTACATTCTCCGGATTCCCTTTTCCAACGGGACGAACAGCTTCCCAAATCCCTCCTAAATCTTGTTTCAAAAATTCCCAGTTATGATTTAGCCGTCTTGATTCCTGTGCCTCTGCCAGCCGAGGCTGAAACAGAGATCCAAGAAAAACAAACACACACAAATATCTCCTCATACGATTAATAAATTTTTCTAAGTTGTAATGCATTTAATACAGGTACTCCTTTTATCGCTTTAAAATCCAGACCGATTTCTTCTCCACCTTGTACAGTAATCCTGGTTCTTTTCTTTACTGCAGTGATATAGCCATAATCTGCTGTGAGATTCAGGTTTTCTAAAAAGACTTCATCATTGATATACACGTTAAAGATGCGTTGTCCTGCTGTTTCTTTCTGGTGATTATTATCTAAGTTATAAGCTAAAGATTCTTTAGCCACTCCACCAATGAGCTCTGAAAAATAAAGAGACAACTCATATTCTCCATCTGGCACATCTAGTTTAAGCTTTTTGATACCAATCTTTTACACGGTAATAACCAGGTTCATCGTCCATGCCAGACAAAAAGAATAAGATGAGGTATCGGCAGTTATATTTCAAAATTTCCGGGATTAGTTTTATTTTATTTCCAGAAAGCGGATATACGCCTGTGAAAACGTTCCTACTGTATATTTTTCATTGGTATTTTTCACCAGATCAATTTCTATTTTCCGTATTCCGGCAACAGTACTGCCCAATATCTTAATGTATAGGGTATCTACAGCTGCTTTCGCCTGTGGGAAGTTAAGGGAATAAGTAGCATTCTCAGCTGTAAGTGTATTCCCATTTTTATCTACAATATTAAAATCCTGCCCGGCAATTGCTGGGTTAGTGATTCCTTTAGTAACCAGGGTATATTGAGCGGCGGCATCATAGTCCCGAACAAAGGCAGATTGAAACTGAATCGGAAATTTCACTAATTTAGTTTGCGTCCGCAGTACAGATTCTGTACCTGTATTATTCCATGGCAGGAATCCTGCATAATAATAATTATCATATTCAGGCAAACCTCCCCCAGTATTGTCATCCTTCTTACAAGCTGTAAAAACAACTGCAATCAACGCAAAAGCGGTTAAATATATCAATGCTCTTTTCATTTTCTTAGTATTAATTCCAACCTGGATTTTGGGTTACATTATTGCTACTCAGTGATATCTCCTGTAATGGAACAGGATACAGGTAATCTCTCGCCGGGTTAAAAGTTCGTTTACTTACGTCTTCAACCACAAGGACCCCATCGGCATTGAGGTTTAAGGAACCCGAAGCAGTGCCCACCCATTCTATTGCATTGAACCGGGCTCCCAGCAAGGTTTTCGGCAATACAGTTTCTGCTGTTTTCCAACGCATTAAATCAGTATAACGGAAGCCTTCTAAAGATAGTTCTACGGTTCTTTCTCTTCTGATTTCCTCGCGCATACTCAGATTATTAGCCAGCACGAATGAATTGGTTAATTTGGCTGTTAGCCCTGCTCTTGTTCTTAAAGCATTCACTGTTAAATTTAAATCTGCATCGGTAATGGTGCCATCCATCTCGTATTTGGCTTCTGCGTAGATTAACAAGACCTCCGCGTAACGGATGAGTGATTTATGGACGGTTGCATTACCATTAGTTGTCCAGTCGACGGCGTTAAATCCCTTTTTCGCAGCATAGGCTGATCTTGTTCCTAAGGACGTTCCTGGTACCCATGGTCTCTGGTAAGATTGTTCTCCACTTCTATAAACCAGTGTCGTGATCCGGGGATCTCTGTTATCTAAAATCGTATTATATCCTGTTTCATCTTTCTCATTGACAAAAAACGGAGATCTGGTAGCAGAGGGTGTATTATCAGTATTATAAGCAGGTAAACCGTCTTTATAGAGGAACATACGGATTAAATTACGGGTCGGTGCAATCCTCCCATTTTCCAGATCACGCGAGGTGTTGTGTGTTAAACCCAATGCTGCTGTCAGACCGTAAAGTTTTACAAAAACATTTTCTGTATTACCTGGCCCTTCGCCGTCATGTGTAAACATTCCCTGGTAACTGGCAAACAGACTATGTCCCTGCCCCATTACTGAAGTCGCTGCTTGTACAGCAATCTGAAGATTTTGCTGATAATTCGCCGTATTAAAAAACTTGCCTCTTGTACCTTCATTTAATGCTACTCTCGATTTTAAAGCCCACGCAGCACTTTTAGTCACTCTTCCGTATTGTGCAGTTGGAAGTGCTGCCCTTGCTGGCAACCAGAGTGCAGCATAATCAAGGTCATCATAAATTGACTGAACAACGGTTGCCCTTGCAGTACGCGGCATATTTAATTCTGGTGATTCAATGGTCAGTGTTTTCAATAACAAGGGCACATCTCCGTATTTTTGAACTAGAGCAGCATAAGCATAAGCTCTGAAAAACCTGGCTTCTGCAAAATATCTGTTTTTAACTGCATCGGTTACTTGCGCTTTGCCTGCTTTCTCCAGGATATTGTTAGCTGTATAGATTTGCTGATAGGGAACTTTCCAGTCATCACTGGTGCCAGGAACACCACGGTTACCGTTACTTACCTCATTTAGACCGGTCTGATTCACATTGTCGTCTCCGCGGTTATCTATAGAATAGCCAATCAGCTGCTGATACATTCTGTTGGCAGCATTGATCAAATCATTTTCAGTATTCCAGAATTGATCATCGGTAAAAGATGTCTCTGGTAATCTGTCCAGCTTTTTACAGCCCAGGCTAAGTAACATAGCCATTAGAACAAAGATTAATAGTATATTATATCTTTTCATTAGAGTATGGTTAATGATAATTTCGTTGATTACAGCGTAATATTCAGTCCAAATGATACAGAGCGGTAAAAAGGATAAGTCTGTGCATTTACATCATTCTTATCGCCACCTGATTCCGGATCGAACACACTCAATACTTTCGTACTTTCAAATAAGTCTTGTCCAGAGAAGTATACTTTAAGATTTTGAATATATTTTCTGTTTACCTTGAAAGTATAGCCCACCTGAACATTTTTTAAACGGATATAACTTCCATTCTGAACCCATTTATCTGAAGGTTTGAAATTATGTGCACTGGTTTGATACATCCTCGGGAAAAAGGCATCAGGATTGTCAGGAGTCCAGTGATCCTGGTGGATTGTCCATGGCATATTTGACGTTCCAAGGATTGGAGAAAGCGTATTTTCATCTATTAAGAAGGCGCGTTTAAGGACCCCCTGAAAAAACACCGAAAAATCAAATCCTTTCCATGTTGCGCCCAGATCTACTCCAAAAGTATATCTCGGGTTTGTATTCCCAAGGTATACTAAATCTCCTGGTTTATCGGGTGTTCCCCCTCCAGCATCAATAACACCACTCCCGTCTAAATCTTTATATTTCACGTCACCCGGTCCTGGACTGGCAAAGAATGGATATTTCACCTTGGTTTTATAAGTATCGGCTTCTGCCTGTGTTTGAAAATAGCCATCAGTTTTATATCCCCAAATACTGTTTAGAGGATATCCTTGTAACAATGGAACTCTGCCACCCGAGCCAATAGAGTTTTTACCGTCATATTTGGTCAACTTATTCTGGTTATCGGCAATGCTAAATCCTATGTGGTAATCACCATTTTTAAAGATATCTCTCCATTTAATTTCCAGCTCAGACCCCCAGCTTTTCAGTTCCCCTACGTTACTGCTTGGAATACCTACCCCAATAATGCTTGGCAGGTTTAAAGTAGCTAACATGTTTTTATTGTACTTCTGATAGTATTCTGCAGTAATTGTTAGCCTGTTTTTAAATAAACTCGCATCAATACCAATATTACTGGATTCTACAGTCTCCCATGTTTTACTTCTGGAAGCCAGATCTCTTTGATATAAATATTGAGCCTTAGCGCCATTAAAAATTAAATTTGGTTCTTTTTTCGTCTGATCAGTAACTGCTAATCCACTAGTAATTAAATTGATATAATCATACAAACCTAATACAGAACCATTTCCCTGCTGGCCCCATGAACCACGTAGTTTTAAATTGTCTACGAAAGGCACATTATTTTTAAAGAACGGTTCTTCGCTAATACGCCATCCGGCAGAAAAGGCGGGAAAGATCTGGAAACGATTATCAGGAGCTAAACGTGAACTTCCATCACGTCGGACTACTGCTTCGAACAAATATTTTCCGTCATAATTATAGTTGAACCTACCAAAAAGAGAACCGATAGCCCATGTTTCAATATTATCACTATTCGTTTTAGACGCGGGATCTCCAAAGTTCAAACTAAAGAAATCATTGGTGACCATACTGTTGGCACTTGCTGCATTTTCATCCTTACGGTATTGTTCAAATGAAGCACCACCTAATAATTTAAAATTATGTTTATCAGCTATTTGCAGATCGTAAGTAAACTGTCCAGTCAGGTTATCCTGATAACCTTTATTTTTTAACACATCAAGTTGATTAGGTATATTGATCGAATTTCTGATCGTATTGGTGCTCTTACCATACCAAATCAGTGTTCTTTTTTCCGATCTGGAATTGTAAAAATCCTGATTTCTGGAGGCCGATACGTCAAAAGCTAATCCTTTAACCAGATTTTTAATATTCAGACTTACCTTACCTAAATAGCTTTCATAAGTTGAAGTTTTAGTTCCTGCATTATTTTCTATATCAATAGGGTTCAATTGCAGATCGCCATTATACTTCTGACCTGTTACGTCTTCTGCTGGTGTAAAAACTGGCTGTCTTGTACGTACTCGATATAACAGGTCAATGATGTTTCCTGAGTCATAGGAGTTTTCATGAATTGTAGAATTCACATAGCCGGCAATTAAGCCAATACTTAAGTACTTATTTATTTGTGAATTCACTGATAGACGGAGGTTTTTTCTCGAATTGTCATCTGGTCCAAAACGCAATACACCGTCTCGTTTATAATAAGAACCAGATAACAAATAGTTCAATTCTTGTTTCCCACCACCTACGGAAAGGGCGTAATTCTGAGAGGCATTAACTTTCTTCATTCCCTCCTTAATCCAATTGGTGTTGTCATAATAATCCCAGCGATCTGCGGTTAAACTTGGTCTGTAATTGAAATTCGGGTTTTTAAGCCATTCAACTTGTTCGTCTGTGAATTCTTTTGCTCCGGTTGCATTAAAGCGTGCTTCATCTACCAAGGCTTGTTCATCCCAGGAATTTAGTCGTTTCGGTTGTCTGGCTGTGATATTTAAACTATAATTATTGCTGAAATTAATCTTTGTTTTGCCGCTGGTAGATTTTTTGGTGGTTACTAAAACTACACCACCAGCTGCCCTTGCGCCATAAATAGAGGCAGCAGCAGCGTCTTTTAGAATGGAAATATTCTCGATATCATCGGGATTAACCAAGGCAAGATCCATTTCCACCCCATCTACCAGGACTAAAGCTTTAGTATCGTTAGCCGAAGAGAATCCACGAATACGCAAACCATAGTTTTCTGCTCCGGGTTTACCGCTATTCCTGGTAATCGTAACACCGGGAGAAATTCCCTGAAGTGCAGCAATTGCATTTGGAACGGGTCTGTTAACCAGCGCATCTCCACTGATCTGAGCTACAGAACCAGTCAGGTTTACCTTTTTCTGGGTACCGTAACCAACAACGACCACTTCGTTGAGTCCCTGTGCATCTAAGGGGGTTAAAACTAAATGTACCAATATAGAAATACAGAAAAGTGCGAAAATTGTGCGAAAGAAGAGTATGAAGCCCTATTATGGCAAAAACAAAAACAAAACAACTTGTGCCTGCGACTTGGAATTAATTGGATTTCAATTGTAAACCTTTAAACTATTTTAAAACAGTTTAAAAGCTATCTTGGATAGACTTCAAAATCATGACCTTTTAGATAGCTTTTTAAACTCATCTTGCATTATTGTAAAGGCGGCCTCCAAATCACTAATGCGGTTGTTTATCTCACCCGGTTCAGGGAACTCAAATAGAAAAGAGCCTCGTAAATACCATAGCTCCTGTACATCTTCGGGCTCCAATAATATGTTAGGATACTCTCTTTTATTTTGATTATCTGATAGAAGAATTAGTCTGCCACTATCATTTATACGGTTTAAAACCCTCTTAATAACTATTCCTTCTGATTTTGATACAATGATATAAATTCGCCTATCCCTTATATCACTTAAATTTTCTACCCATCTACCTACGGATATTGCACCATTATGTATAGTTGGTTGCATACTATGGCCTTTAACTTCAAACGCCCTATGTGAGCCACCTTTAAGGTTAGGTAGCCTTATGGTAGGCAAGTTCTCTATATATTCCATATCTGCAAAGCCATTAAGATATCCAGCAGCAGCCTTTGTATTTACAAGGCTGACCAAATCATCATTATTTTCATTAATAGCTACAACCTTTGGCATACCTAAATTAAGAGTTGCAGGGGCAGTTGGGGGGGCAAATATAGCTGAGGTTGCGGGGGCATTATTTGTTGTTTTCTTATCTGAAGGCATACCCAAAGACTGGTTTTGAGTTGGGGTATGTGTATTTTCTGATCCTGATTTGTTTGGGGGTAATAACATTTCACCATTTCCATTTAGAAGCCATCTGGGATTAACATCAACAAACATGTTGGTTATCGCTACCAAGATGTCAGTAGTAGGTACTGGATATTTCTTTGTTCTGGTATCAATATTAAACAACCTATTAAGAGTTTGTTGCGAAATACTTTCCAATTTATCAGCAAAAACCCTGACTACACCATTACTGTAATAGTTTATTAAATCTTTAACTCTCTGATTAATAGGCGGTAGTATCTCCATTTAAAAATATATACTGAAATGTTTGTTATTTATTACTGAATTGTTTGTAATATTGTGTCGCAAAGCAACGCAATTAGTACGAAGATATGAAAAATCAAAACCAAATGTACCAAAAAGAAGCGAAGGGATTACTGACCACGACTGAAATAGCTGATATAGTTGGTTGTAGTGAAAGCATAATCAGGCAGGTGCGAACGGGAGTTCGTAACGCAAATAAAGGCAAGGGTGCAATAATAAAACAAGTTGATGAACTTAACCAAGAGGCCGAAATTATAGCCAAAACAACCCTTATAGAATTTTTAGAAAAATTAATTCCAATTAAATAACATCAATACCAAATGCAGTATATCAATACCAATATCCTTTGTTTAACCTACGATGAATACATTTCTTTTTTTGGTTCAGAAGCCTATAAAAGTGATAAAAAACGTGGGTTGATAACTATTCGTGGTATTGGTGGCAACGGTAGAAAAGTATTAATTGAGTACGAAAGTTTAAAGCCCGCACGTCAAAAGGTAATAACCGATAAGATTGGCAATCCTTATGAATATTTAGCTAAGCAGCCCATTTTAGATCTAATTGATTGGGATTATGAGGCTCAAAAATTCTATAGCGAATATGTCCTCCCTAATGGAGATATGTTACCGAATACAGACAAAACCCATAAGGGTAAACCACAAATAAACTATGTCGAACGCTATACTAAGGCAGCCAGTTGGTTGTCTATGATAGACAGTTTAACCGGTGATAAAAGGGCTTTGAAAAGTCTTTTAAATCTTAGTGTCATGGACTTTTGGGATACTATAACTGAACTGATTTTGAAGGAAGGTGTTGCGATCCCGGCCAATCCAAAACGCTTGAAAGCAAAAATTAAGCTTTACAAGGAAATAGAGGATAAAACCCAGCAGTACATTTCCCTTATTGATTTTAGCAAGTTCGGTAATACCCGGTCTGCTAAAATCAAAGATCAGGAGAGTGAGGCTTTATTGTATAAGTTATTAAGTGACCCCCGCAAACACGACTATACCGTTGTAGCTGCTGCATATAATATATATGCCAAGAATGCCGGTAAAGATACAGTTAGCCCGGGGGCTATAGGCTATTTTGCTCGTAATAATGAACATATTATAGCCCCATTAAGGGATGGTTTAAAGAAAGCCGCTAACGTCTATAGTAAGGACATACAGCGTAATCGTGCATCAGCACCATTATTGTTCATTAATGCAGATGATAACTGTTTAGACTTATTTTTCGAGGTAGAAAAGCTAAAACCGGATGGAAAAACGCAAAAAAGCAAACATTACCGCCCAATGCTCTACGTCATCATTGATACCTATAACGATTACATTTTAGGCTATGCGGTGGGCGATACGGTAACCCATGAGCTGGTTTATTCTGCATTTAGAAACGCAATTAATCATATCGCTGAATTAACAGGCGGTTATTACTTGCCTCACCAGTTACAAACTGACCGTTGGGGGCTAGATGTAAAATATAAAAACGAATTAGGCCAATTTTATAAGAAAGTTGCAAAATTCACCCCACAAGCTCATGGCGTGCCACAGGGTAAATACATCGAAAGAAGTTTTGGTACAGAGTGGCACCAAGTATTGAAGGTAATGCCAACTAATAATTATGCTGGCCAAAATATTACAGCGAAAGAAAGATTAAGTTCAGAATATATCATTGAGGCCAGTAAAAACTATCCGAAGGTGGAACGTATGCCTGAGATCGTTGCCAGTTTTATCAATGTAATGCGGTTAAAAGCCAATCCAAAAACCGGAATCAGTCGTCAACAGGAATGGATGGAAGCTTTTGAAGCATCGGAAAAGAGCAAGGCAAAGGCTATAGATACCGGGCTAAAGCTTCAATTATTTGGTAAAAAGTATGCTCATGAAGCTACAATTACCAAAGCAGGTTTAAAACCTGTGATCAATAAGCAAAAAATCACACTTGATATACCTGCTGATGTAATCTGGCAGCACAATGGTAAAAAGGTGGATATTATCTACGACCCGGAAAATCTTAACGAAATGATGGTGACTGACGGTAAAAATCTACGGTTTATTGCTGGCCAATATATGAAGGTACCGGGAGCTTTGGCAGACTATGAGCCGGGTGATGGTAAAAGAATACATGGGCTATTTGAAGAAAAGAAGAATATCAATCGCTTAATGGCTAACACTATACAGGAGCGCATGCTAGCCCTACCAAATATCAATGCGCAGAGCCTGTTACAGGGTGGTGTGCTGCTTAAAGATTTGAAAAATGATGCAGAGGCAGAATATCTGGAAGCATTATATCAGCCTAAAGAAATAGCTGCCCCGACAACCAAATTACCTGCTGCTAAACGTGAGCCAAAACAAGCCCCGGAACAGGAAGAAACTAAAGACGAAATAGATTTTTACGATTTATACTAACAAAAAGGCCATCCCGGTGGGCGGGACAGCCTAATATTAATTAAATGCGTGTATTATGAATACAGAAACAAAACAACACATTAAAAACGACTTAGCCCAATTTGTTCAAAAAATAGGCAGTCAACTTGGAGCGTCCAAACGGATGCGGGAAGTTTCAAACGGAACAATTAGCAATATTTTAGCTGGCAAGTGGGATAATATCGCTGATGCGATGTGGCTAAGCATACAGAAGCAGGTGAAAAATAGCGAGTGGATGCACAACGATACGTCTCTCAGCAAGTTTATGGACTTTTTTTATACAGATATAATGCTGTATAGTGAGGTACGATGTGTTATTTCTCCCAGCGACACCGGTAAAACGCACTCCGCTAAACGCCATGTGAGCAATAATACAAATGCTTTCCTGATCAGCTGTGATGAATGTATGACCAAACGTGATTTTTTAGAAGCGATCCTGATTGCTATGGGTGAAAGTTCTGCCGGAAAAACCACCAGAAAGATGTTAAACTCTATTATAGACCATTTGTTACGTGTAGAAACACCAGAATTGATTTTTGATGAGTTCGATAAAGTAAAAGATGAAATCTTTCTATTTCTAATCAGCTTTTACAACCGCACAGAGGATAAAGCTGCCATAATCATTCAAGGTACCCCATACCTAAAACAAAGAATAGAAGACGGTGTAAAAAAAGGCAAAAAGGGATTTGTAGAAGTATTCACCCGTATCAACAGCCGTTTTGTTGAACCTCCACAGAACAAACCTGCGGAACTGATGGAGATCGCACGGTTAAATGGTGTAGCCGACGAGGAAGAATTGATTCGCATCACTAACGATTCCGATGGCAGTATCCGCCGGATCAAATCATCTACAAAAGTTTATCTACGCAGACCTAAAAAATTAGCAGCATAATGAAAGCACAAAAATTTATAACCGAAGCGAACAAACAACAGGTTTGCAAGCTACTGGGTTGGACTATAGCTGACTATACCCATTACCAACAGGAAAAAGGCTTAACGTATCTGCGTGATGTGATTTGTGGCGACTTATGGAGTGTTAACAATGTCGCAAAAACACCCTTATTCTGGCGGTGGTGGATAAACCACTGGAATGCCAGAGATACGGAATTTATAACTGATGCAAGTGACTGGCCAGCGTCATGGCTCAGACGTAAGTACGACGATCTAAATGAAGTTGAAGGCTTTAAATTCTGGCCTCATAAAATTATCATGGAGCAAAGTTATGCGATCATGATTGAGGAAGTGAATACAACAGCAGTACGGGAGGTAACAGGTAAATGATAACTCTCCACATGATCGAACAGGTCGCTTCAAGGGTTTTCAAAACACCTTTAAAAGACTTTAAAACGACCAATAGGAGTATTACGGTGGTGCGCTATCTGGTTTACTATTTAGCTCTGCGTTATGGGGTAAAGTCAATAGAGATTCAAAATAGATATAGCAAAAGCCGTACAAATGTTTTTTACGGCGAAGGGGTAGCAACCGATCTACTGAGTTACAATAAAGATTACCAGCAGAAATACAGCACCATCAGAATAACATTAGACAACGTCATTTTAAATCAGAAATCATGCGATTTAAAGCAACAAAAGATCAGTTAGAAGGCATGGTAAGACTCTTAGAATACCTGTTAGCACAGTACCCGGCTGAGAACGTAGCGGAGGAATTACTGGAAGAATTGGTAAACAAAACTTACATGAAGCTCCTGAACAAAAGCAGACAGCTGTACTGTAATAACAACAGTTGGAGTTTTACACTATCCTCTTTAGAGGCAAAAGCACTATATCTCTTTTACCAAAACACGTACATAGATGATACTGCATTTCCATACGAGGCAAACTTCTTACAAAACATTTATAAACAAATAGATCAACAATATGGACGAACTAAACCAAGAAATCAGGAAAACAGAGGATTGGCTACGGGATCACCCAACCACCGACTGGATAGCTAGGCATGACATGATTAAAAAGCTTGCTGATTTGAAGGAAGCGGCGAGAGCAACGTGGCCAAAAGTATATACAGAGGAGGATATTAGGAAAAAACATGAACATCTGAGCCAGGAGTCATTTCGCAGAGAATACCTCAATTATCCAGTAAATAACATAAAAGATTAAAATAAAATGGAAACAGCAACTAAAACAGTAAATGAAATGTCAGCAGCTGAGTTAAAAGCCTTACTTGCACAAAAAACGGCCGAAGAAAATAACGACCGCATACAGCAACGTAAGCAATACGAAGCCCTTAGAGATCAAACAGTAATCAATATGGTTATGGGTGCTAACCGTTTAAGAGAGGCTATAAAAGCATTTAAAACAGATGTTTGGAGTGATTTGGAAACCATGTACAAGCTATTGCAGGAACATAGCTCACGTCACGCTGATGGAAAAGGGAGCTTTACCCTCGAAGAAAGTGACGGTCAAATGAGGGTGAGTTATAAAAGACAGGACAATACCAAATTTGACGAAAGAGCTTCACAGGCAGAAAGGCACATATTAGACTTTTTAACTGCACAGTTTGGCGATAGCAACCCTACGTCCAAACTTGTAAGAAAGTTGCTTGAACGCAAAAAGGGACAGCTTGAAAAAGACGAAGTATTAAAGCTGATTAGCATGAAAGACGATTTTGAAAATGAAAACTGGCGGAAAGGAATTGAATTACTGCAAGAAAGTATCGTTCCGGGGGAAACCAAGTATTATGCTCGTTTTGAAATAAAAGCAGCTGATGGCGAGAGTTGGAAGCCAGTAGTACTAGATTTTGCTAAACTATAACTGGCGAAAATGGACACTAAAGAAGCTACACAAACTATCATCAACAAGGTTGATGAAGTGCTGGAGGAACTAGCCTTAAAGGATAAAATAACTGTATTACAAGACACTCTTTTTATGCTTGATCACTATTTAGATGAAGCGTTCATAGAAGCTAATTCATAGGAAAAATGGAAACAAAATATTTAAATGTAAACGACAACGGCAAAGGTTTGTTTAATACACGTAGTGGCTTACTGGTTGACCTGAATAACCCTACAATTGATATGATTTGTAGTGAGGATATTGCACATGCTCTTAATCGTATTTGTCGATTTGGAGGGCATACAATGGGACACTACAGCGTTGGAGAACACAGTATTTTGGTTGCAGCTCTGGCACCAGCTGAGTTGAAACTGGAAGCTCTATTACATGATGCCAGTGAAACCTATCTGGGTGATGTCATTAAGCCATTAAAGAATATTTTAGGCAAAGCGTATACAGATATAGAAGATCGATTTTCTTCAGTGATCTTGCGGAAGTACAACCTGAATAAAGAACGTTTAAAGCAGATTAAGCCATTCGACAAACAAGCTTTAGAGTTTGAACATGCCGCTTATATTATGGATTCTTACCCGGCCTTGCAGTTTATCCAGTCTATCATTGAAAATGAAATTGGTGGTAAGTATTCTCCCTATCAAATACCAGGAATATTCCTGAACCTTATCAAACAATATAGTATCGCTGCTGGCATCGGGGTAGTTTAATCAGAAATCGAATCATGAAAAAGATATTATTAATAGCCTCAATGGCTATTGGGCTGATTGCCTGTAAAAAGAATGAAAACATAGTACCAACCCAAATTGTAAGTTATGATGTGGAAGGCAGATATATTCTGGTATATGTAAAAGATAATGTATGGCAGGGAGGTCATAAACAACACTTCGTCGTACAAGGTAGATGGCATTACGAGTTTGAAAACAGCAAACTGGATACTGCTTATCTGGAACTGTATCACGGAACATTTACGGCTGATCAACACGTGAAGGCTACTATTAAAGTCAACGGTAAAGTGGTCAAATCCATTGATAAGTTTTATACCCAGTGGGGTAATACCGATACCTTAACCTATAATTTAAAATAACTTATGGAAAACGTAAAAAAATTAGGCCATTTAATGGTTGATATTGAAACAATGGGTAGTAAAAGCTATTCGGTAATTTGCTCCATTGCAGCTGTTGAATTTGATTTGGCTACGGGCGAAACTGGCAGAACCTTCAATTGTAATATAGATATACAGTCTTGTATGAATGCGGGATTAAATGTAGATGGGGATACTATCCTTTGGTGGTTAAAACAAAGCGAAGAAGCTCGTTTAAATATCCTCGTTAACCCCGAGCAACTAGTAATAGCACTCTTGAATTTCACGGAATTTGTAGACGGGCTTAGTCCTGATCAGTTAAAAGTATGGGGTAATAGTGCCCGGTTTGACTTAGGTATTATAGAGAATGCTCTACAAACCAAGGGTCAGACCGTATTATGGAAACATTGGAATGAGAGAGATGTCCGCACCTTGGTCAGCCTTGCACCAGAGGTAAAGAAAGGTATTCCGTTTATCGGAACAAGACATGATGCTTTAGCTGACTGTCATCACCAGATAAAATATTGTTCAGCCACTTATAAAAAGTTAATGGGTTATGAATAGGAATGAAATTACAGTTGCAGGTAGTCTGCAAACTGGTGACCGCTTCTATAAGCGGAACGACAAAGGTAAAGTTGTATTTGAAAAGGTTGAAGGTGAGATAAAGAAAACAGAATATCAAACCTATACCGTCAACGCACGTAAGAATGGTGCGAAATTTACCCAGTCGATGAAAGGTAACACTGAAGTTGTGTTTTTGCGACACGCTTATAATTAATATAAAAAAGCACATTAAATGAAAGCATTAGGCATTGTACAATTTCATCAGAAAAAATTTAAGCTGTTAGACTTGAGCAGAAGCAAATTTAAAGGCTTACTCGGAAAAGTACCAAGGCATTTCATTTGTCTTGTGAAAGGATATTCCGGTAATGGTAAGACAGAATTTTGTGTGCAGCTGGCAAAAGAGCTTGGAGGCTTTGGGAAGGTTGCTTGGTTAAGTTATGAGCAAAGGCATGGGTATGACCTGCAAAGTGCCACAAAACGTAATAAAATGGAGGAATTAAGCGGGAATTTCATACCTATTGACCCGGTGGCGAATCTTGGAGCTGGGGTAACTTTCTTGGAGGACTTAGATAACTACCTGAATAAGCGAAGCAGCCCGGAGTACATTTTTATTGACAGTATTGATTATACAGGCTTTAACAAGGCAGACTATCTGTTTTTAAAAAACAAATACGAAGGAAAAAAGACTTTCGTGTTTATAGCTCACTCGGAAAAATCCGGTAAACTTCGCAAAACCATTAGTGACGACATAGTCTTTGATGGAGGCATGTGTATTTGGGTTAAGGATTTCATCGCACAGGCAGAAAAGAACAGGTTTGGCGGCTTTGACCCTTATGTAATCTTTGAGCCAATGGCAAGAGAACGTAATCCGAACTTTTTTGCAATTAGGGTAAAAGAACAATCAAAAGGTAAACAGCCTGACCTATTTACCCCTGATGATAAAGAAGGAGCTGGGGTAAATGACACAATACCTACCCCAGATACGGGGGGTAAATTGCATCTACCCCCTGCCGAAACTATGGGGGTAGATGCAGAAAAACCCCGAATACTAAGAGTAACAAAAGCACGTAAAACCCCTGTAGAAGTATGAAAAAGTATGTTTTAACCTCACAAAATCTAACTGGCAGTGTGATATTCGGGTATGATGATGCTGGATTACTCGTTTTCTATGATGCTACCCCAGCAATGATAACAGAGAAACAGTTGCTGGCAGTTCTGAAAAACTTGCCTCGAGAGGCACAAGATTTACAAGCTTTAGCAGATAAAACTAAATGTACACTTGAACTTTTGCCCGAAGATTTAAGCTTTGAGGTTTTTTGGAACAAGTACGATAAGAAGATAAACCGCAAAAGATGTGAACCGCTATATAAAAAGTTAGATGACACCGAAAAAACGGCTTGTATTAGAAACATAAAGCCCTATGAAGATTATTTGTACCGCACCAATTTTAGAGGCAAGGCTGACCCAGATAATTATATCAAAAAGGAGTACTATGCAGTGGATTGGAAAAGAGAAAGATAGTGCTTTGCGGAAACCCGTAATAAAATAATTTTCATTCAAACTACCTTTAATTAATAAAGCATGGAAATAATAAATAACAATGGCTGGCATCGCATCATTTTTCACAGCAATTTACCTAAAGACGAAACGAACGAAAGAAAGTATATAGCGTATGATATTTATAACAATTTTATGTTGAGGAGTCTAGTATCTGCGGATTTTCTCACTAAAATGTTTAAAGCCGGCGAGGTTACCCATTGGGCAAACCAAGACATAGATAGAACAAAACTCCCAATCTATTAGTATGAAAGCAATAAAATTTACCCCCAGCACAAAAAAACAGAATGCCATGATCGGTTACCTAATTGGTCGCATGCGGATTGATGAGGAAACTAAGGAAGAATTGATTTACACCTATTCAGAAGGCCGCACACTACGTATAAGTGAATTATATATTAATGAGGCCGTTCAGGTAATTAAGATGCTTACTGGCGGGATGAATATGCCGGAAACACCAGCAAATAAAATGAGACGTAAAATTTTAAGTATGGCTCATGAATTACGATGGGAGCAGCCAAACGGTAAAATAAATATAGAACGTGTAAATAATTGGTGTATCCAATATGGGTATGGTAACAAGGCGTTAGACCAGTATAGTACAAGTGAATTACCTCATTTAGTTACTCAATTTGAAAACATGTATCGTAAACACTTAAATGAAATTTAATTTTAATTACTTTTAACGCTATGAAAAAGCTAGTAATACTATTAATATTTGCCCCGTTTTTAGGTTTTGCTCAAACCTTTAAATCTGATGATAGCATCAAAAGTTCTTACACGGATCAACCAGCACACTTATTGGATACTGTTGTAGTCTCGACACTTACAAAGCCGCAATTATATAGCAATGCTTTAAATTACCTTACAACTTCATTTAAAGATAGTCGGTCGGTTGTAGAAATGAAAGATTTAGAATTAGGAGAAATAGCATTTAGTGGTACTATAGTTGAAGAAACAGTTAACTTGTATTTTAAGTGTAAGGTATATGCAAAGGACAAAAAGTTTAAAGTTGTGCTTTCATCTTTGCAGTACGGAAAGCCAATTGCAGGTTTAGAATTATCTAACGATCAGTTACGTACTGCAAATAAAACCTTCGACCCTGTATTAAATAAAACTGCAAGGCAAATGGCCATTAATCTGATAACTGATATAGCCGAGCGAGTAAATAGAAAACCTGAAAACGATTTCTAATTAAGCCCCTAATGGGGCTTTTTTTATGTTCAAATTCAAATTTGGAAAAGGGCTGTCTTTGATCTTATTTTTGTGTATCAAGATATATTAATGATTAGGGGCAGCCAAACACTTACATCAATCTTCCCGCCAGCGTTCGAAAACAAAGCCACAAAAGGCAAAAGGAATGCGTATGCACTGGATCGTGATGCTTGTATGTCCTATCGTTTCTACTATTATTACCATTTACAACGCAAACGTTTTGACGATGCAATCGCTGACATGGAAAAGGAGTTTTTTATAAGCGGTCGTACCATTGCCGATCGTTTGACAGAAAACAATGATTTGTTAAAGGACATTGCCCAAAACGCCCCAGATCGCAAACAGCTCCGCCAACGTTACCCGCATTTCAATTGGAATTAAATCACCAGCTTTGTAAAACTTGTACTAAAAGAAAGCCGCATTACATCTAAATCCGGGCGAACCTCTTCAATACTGCTTGTACATTCCCAAGGATTCATCTCTGCATCAGTGTAGCCTTGAAATAAAGCCTCTACACGTTCAACGATATCATAATATTCCAGTGCTAAATTTAAACGTGCCTGCGGGCTTAAATTGCTGCTGTCTGCGAAACGTTCAAATGCTATCCTTATACTAATGGTGCATGCACATAGCTGTAAATCTGCTGCCAAATTTTTACGCTTTGGTAAGGAAATAGAGATTAATGCGCAAGGGAACTTCACCGCTGGCCTCTCGCTGGTGTCAATCTGCGCCCGGTCTTTATCTACAAATTTAATTTCTGGCAATTCCTTGAATTTCTCCAGTGTTTTTAAATATATCTTTTTCATTTTTTTAAGTGATTTATAGCCCTTGTTTTTATTAAGCTCAGTAATTGTTTGCTTTTGCCCATAAATTGCCTTTTAGGCATTACATAGTCTACCTTGCGAGAAAATTCCTGAATCTGTACTCTCTTGCCTTTACCCATAAAATTGCCGTTATGATGCGCCCTTACGTACCTTACGCCTCTTATCCTGCCGCCTTCATTATGGATACGGGCATAAGGTACTTTCATGCTTCCGGCATTGATCCGCACCAGCTGTGCACTTACAACCGAGGGGCGAACACTCATCATTAGATTTTGGCTACGCATCATTAAGGAGCCTCTTTTTGGTTCCCGCTTCGGGTTGCCATAGGCTGGCCAAGGCGTTCCGTCCCAATCCTTTTTGATGAACCGCTCTTTAAAGTGTTCGGTAGCAGTTTCAGCAACAATATTAGGGAAGCTTTTCAATTTGCCATTTAGCTCATTAAAAAACGTATTTAGCTTACTATCAAAATCTTTCATCTTGAGTTTAAATCTAATTTTGTATATTTGTATGGGCAACCTTTACGGCGCAAGTAACCGCCTCTGGTGGTTCTGCTGAAAAATGCAGATGTGGAAGCCCGCCAAATAAGGCCATGTTTTTATAAAGCATGGCTTTAGTTTTTTACTGGCAGACCTCGCCTGTGCCTATATAGGTCGTTTAACATTTTGTTGCTGCTGCTGATCTCATTCA
Organism: Pedobacter sp. PAMC26386; assembly: GCA_014302835.1. Taxonomy (GTDB): domain Bacteria; phylum Bacteroidota; class Bacteroidia; order Sphingobacteriales; family Sphingobacteriaceae; genus Pedobacter. The sequence continues at coordinate 1,266,182 of CP060294.1, read as the reverse complement.
GAGATACATTATACCAGGTCTTAATTTGCAAGTTTCCATCCTCGGCCAGTTCAGCGATTACTTTTATAATGGCATTTTTATAGTATTTTAGATATACATAACTATCAAACTGGCTTCCATCATCATTCACCCAAACTTCATCCGGTTTTTTTAGCGTCTGATCTAAGCCCGGTAAGTATTTATATCTCTCCCCGTATTTATCGTTCTCTGCCGTATGACCGTAAAGCCTGTTTTTTTCGAATGTTATTTCCCTGCCCATATAATCTTCAAGTAGCATTTTTCTAGTGCTTACTTTATGTTGACGGTAAAAATCCTGTATGATGTCCCTGTTTTCTGCTGGTTCAAAAACTCCAGTAGCAGCTGCCTGACGCTCTTTGATTGGTTTCATGCCCCAATCATCATAATACATTTGTCCTACGTTCTTAAGCACCTTTTCGGGTGTACTGCTATACTGCTGGCTATCATTAAATACCTCTTTGGTATTTGCCCGGTTGATACCGAATCCACTCTTTTTACTTTTTGCCCATTCTTCACTTTCAAAGAATGACTTAGCCATTAGCTGGCTTTCTTCCAATTCTTTATCAGTCACTTCATTTTCCAGAACAGGTACAATGTAACAGCGGCAACCCCAACCATTCGGAGGAAAGATCTCATCCCAAATCGGATCATTCCACGCAAAGACTAACCCATGCAGCAGCCTATGCTCAGGGCGTACGCGCTGGTCACCAATGGTCAGATAACGCCAGTATTTAAACGTTTCCGTTTGTTCTAACAGCCTAAAATAAGTTGCTGCACTTTCGCCTACAGCATTGGCGGTATTCCATTCGGTTTGTAGGTGTTCTTTGTCAGGGCTGATTAACACGCCATTTTCGTAGGTGCTAAACTTCTTCTTAAGTGTACGGTAGAAATCATCAAAGCTTTTACTGTTGCGATAAATTTCATTCACCTCTGCACTTTGATAGGCCGCTTTTCCGGCAGAAAACCTAAGCAAGTTCAGCTCCCATGCGGTGTGCATTTTTGGGTTTGTGATCCCGTAATCAAATCCAATACTCGTTAGTCTGACCATTTGGTCAGCCACCTGCTCCCAGCCGCTTTCAAAGCCTTGCAATAAGGTCTCGGCATTGTGGTAAAACAGTTCTGCGTACAAATAGCTTTTCCCCTGGGCTTTATCTACAGCTTTGGCAAAAGCTGATGCATCAAAATCTTTGGATTTAAAGCTGGCCAGCTGAATGTGGGTTTCTCCACAAGGGCAGGTTATCGCCCCGGTCATCACTGCCGGGGCGGGACGAAAAAGCCGGAGAACACTTTTCCAAAAACCGGGGTTGATGCTTAATTCTTCCTTTGAATTACCGGGCTGTTGTGTCCTTAGTTTGCCGGGTTTATCATTATTTCGGTCTGAACTGGTAGGGGTATCTGCATTTTGATTGCTGATGTCAGCCGCCAAAACTCCGTTTTTACTATTGTCAATGGCTTTTTTAAGTGCTTCGTAGTTTTTTGGACGTGGCATTCCATATTTTTCATAAAAAAAGTCATCATCGTACGGAATTTTCAGATCATTCGCCATCTTATAATGCAAATCAAATTCATCCTTCAATGATAAGCCTGTTTTGCTTTTGAGCACAAACGTACCGCCTTTGGTATCAAAACCTGCTGCCTTTAAAACTTTGATAAAACGGCTGTTTAAATTCCGGCGCACAAAGTTTAAATCAGTTTCATGTTTTTTGTTGTCACTTTGCTGGTGAACTTTAGCCTGTGCATAGCCACTGGTTTTGCTACTCTCGGTTGTTTCAGTAGTACCCAATAACACTTTGTTGATATAACCGTCCATTTTAGTCACAAAACTATCTTGTAAGTCGCCGCTGGCATTCCCTGTATTCTGGTGTATTTCAACATTAGTGCCATCAGGACGAATGATTACACCGCCACCGCCCATTTCTTCAAATGTTTTGGCTAGTTCTGCTCTTTGATTTTCATCAAAGCCATCCCATGTGGCATCAATAATCCCCCGGCCAAATATTTCAATAAATTCAGCCCAGTCACTTGTAGTACCACGTTTTAAAATGGCATACATTGCAGCCGAAAGCAAAAGCCCTAAATCTTTGGGCTTTCCAAATTCCATGATGGTTTTTGCGTAAATACCCTCCCTGATATTAATACCCTCGTTGCTAATTTGCTCAAAGGCAATTACTCCCAGTTCCGGGCGCATGTGCTTTTCTGGAATTTCATATAACGAAAATTCGTTTTGCCCATTGTCATTGACAAAAAAAGTAGGCTCAGCCATGCTATTACCCCAGCTTTTACTTTTCATGATAACAGTCAGCAGTTCATCAAAGCCGATGCAATCTATGATCTGGTTAATTTCATCCACAGGATTACCATCCTTGTCAGTAAATACCCAGTCGGCAGAGGTGACTGCATCAACACGCTTGCCCCATACTGCAATGATTTGCGCGTCAGTTGTGCTCACGTCATGATACAAATCGTATAAAGTTACCCTGCGTGGAATTTGACTTTCTGCGGCGCGGGTGGCATTGCGCCAGTTGGTTAAATCCTGACTTTGACGGTTGTATGGCCTTACAGTTAACTGCTGTACGATAATGGGCTGCTGTGTACTTTCGGCTGTTTTGGTGCCAGTTTGTACTGGTTTCTTATTTCTTCTGCTCATCATTTCTTACTTAAAAGTAATTGCCTCGTTTTGGTCTGCTGGTTACACTAAATGCACCGCCTAAGTCTACAGCTTCGGTAACAAGTGGCCAGCCTTTAGGTACTGTTTTGCTGGCTTGTATTTTTCCGAGTTCCGATATGGCAGACTTATAGCGAGATTCGGCCAGATCTAAATCAATAGATACATTACAGATGTTTATAAAATGCCATTTGGCCAGATCCTTTATATAGGTTCTCAGATCAGCATATTTAATTTTATCTGTACTGGCGAAAATCAAATCTGTGTCGTACCGGTTCAGGTAGCTTGACGCTTGTGCCATTGCCGTAGCTATAGCATCGTTTAAAATATCGTCATCGTTATCGCTAATCGCATTAATACTACCCTCGTACATGTGCGTTAAAAAATCCTTTTTGGTTATAAAGTCTATCATATTCTTTTGCTGCCTCTACGGCCTGTTTTAATGGTTTGTATATTGCCGGTATTGTTAACTGCTTTATTGTTTACGACGAAAATCGCACCCTCTACCGCATCCGGGGCATCATCATGCGCACGACTGGTTGGACTTAGTGCCAGGAATTGTCCTTCGGTGTTTTTCATGTGTTGGGTCTCTCTTTCGGTTTCATTAAACATCAATTCACCGTTGCGGTTTAATGGCTCTAGTGTACTTTCTATACGATGGTATTTGTCCGGCTTATCCCTTTCGTCTGCTTTAGGGTGCAGGCTCATGCCGTGACGCTGGTTAGCAGCTGTAATATCCAGTTTCAACATATCGTCAATCCAAGGCCATTCGATATAGAAATACACCGGTACTATGCCGTTAACATATTTTAAAATCTCATAATTCCAATCCAGCATCTGGGCTGTAGTGGTCTGATCACAATAGACTTTAATGACATGGTATTCATTTTTCCATCGACCGACTAACATTGTAGCCTTAAAATCTCCTTTCTTTTTATAGCTGGGATCTGTATAGGCTACTAAATATTTATACTCTTTTAATGGACGGATCTTGCCGTAACGTAGGCTTTTAAATACTTTCCCTTCGGTAATTGGATTGTTGTAATATTCACCTTGCATGGCAGCGTAGCTCCAGCCTCGTAAAGCAATGTCTATAGCCTCTTCGCTGTTTTTTTGTGGCCATGTGCTTTTGCCGTTTTTGTCTCGAATGTTTACGATTTGGTGATAATCTGCCCGCTTAATGGCCAGCAGGGTACAACAGTTTTCTGCAATTATGTTTCCATTCCAGATAACAAGTAGTGGGCTTGATATGGAGCGAGTTCCAATTGCGGCACGTTCAACCCAATCCCATTTCTGTTTAACTATATCCGGATTGCGGCATTCTATATCTGTGTCAAAGTCATCAAATATAATCCCATCAGGGCGCGCCTCATCGTTACGTGTACCCCTTGGATTCTCTTGCCAGCCAAAGGCTCTAAAACTTACATTCTTTTTAGTTACAAAATAATCTTTAGTCCAACTACCGTAGCCTACCTGATCGCCATAATCATGTATTAAGCGGGCGTTACGCTCTAAGTTGGTTTTAATAGGTTTAACCAATAAAGTTGCGCTTTCATTCGTACTGCTGATGTAAAGCCAGTTTTTCTTTTCTTCTACCATTGACAGGTAGATAATCTCCATCATGGTTCGGCCAGTTTTGGATAGCTCCCTGCTCCAAGGGCGTGCCTCGAACCATTCTGGGTTATTCAAAACCCGGCGAGTGCTGGCTTTGTGGAAATCAGCAGGTTCGGCAGTACAATACTTACTGAAATAATAAACAAACCATTTTTCGGGGTAAAGTTCTAAACTGGTAATACGGCTATGCTTTTGCATGGCGGTTTCGTTTAAATCAACAGGGCTCTCCCTGTTCATATTGTCTACAAAAGCATCCCAGTCAAATAAAGCACGTTTGTCAGTTGTACTTATCATTGCAGTAGGGATTTAATGAAGATGTCTGCCCATCGCATGATAATCTTTGCTTCTTCCAAATTCTCAGTTCTTGCGAAATTGATTAAAGCCATACAAGCAGCAATAATTTCAGGTTTGGCCGCAGTGACTTCCAGTTCCTTAATGTCTTTAATCAGTTTGCGCCGAACATCGCCAGTTTTACTATCTGCAAACCGGCTCCCCTCAGGTTTGTCTTTGATAGATTTTTGCAACTCTGTTAGCTCATCCAGCAAATCGCCCATTCTTTCTTCACGGGTTAACAGAAAATTCTTTTTGAGTTTGTCCCATCCGTTTTCATTGACCCATTTGCTAATGGTGTTTTCACTTATACCAGTACGCTGAGCCAACTCCTTTTGCAGAGTTACACCATCTCTTGTATAAAGGAGTTTAGCGTGGTTCTTAGCCCGCTCTAAATCATCTTTTGTAAGCCTCTTTTTTGCCATAACAGTTCAAAAATGCAGCTTATATAAGGGGGGTAAAAATGCAAATGCAGTATCACGGCAATCATTGCCGTGATAACGTAAAACTACTCCCTTGATACTGCAAGCCGATTTTTTTAGCCGTTTTTGTCGGGTTACGTTTGTCCCATAATCGAACGAAAAAAGGCGAAATGTTAAGAGCAAGCAAACGTATAATTGTAATCAGCGAGCGGGTGAACCGCTACAGCTTCAGGGCACTGATTGATGGAATAGATTTAGCACAATTTGAGGCTAATCCAGTAATGCTTTGGATGCACAACCGTGCATTTGGGCGAAAGGACGAAGTGTTCTTACCAATTGGTAACGTAATCGAACTTAAAAAGGAAGTATTACCAGACGTAGGTTATGTTATTACTGGCCAGCCGCTATTTGACGATACCGATGAGTTCGCAAAATCCATTTATAACAAATTTGAAAACGGTACGCTGCGCATGGCTTCTGCCGGTCTAATTCCAATTGAATGGAGTGAGGACATTGCACTATTGATGCCCGGACAAAAAGCAGGAACCCTTGTCAAATCAATTCTTGAAGAAATTAGCATGGTTGATATCGGTGCTGATAGCAATGCGCTTGCGATTGCTCTTTATAACCAAAACCATGAGCTAATACAGCTTTCCCACAATGGCGATAACGCTGAAATACCTGTAATTAAAAACCCAAAAATAGAAAAGGAAATGTTAAAAATTGAACTAACAGCCGCCAAAGCAGCGGTATTGTTGGGCTTAAAGGATGTTAGCTCAACTGATGAATTTGAAACTAAGGTATCCGAAGTTGTGCAGCTGGCGCAAAGCCAAAAGACACAAATTGAAACCCTGACACGCGAAAAAACGGAGGCTGACGGCAAAGTCGTACAGCTTACCGCTGATTTAACGAAGGAGAAAAGCGTGCAGCTAAGCTCAAAAATTGAATTGATGGTACAAGGTGCTGTCGATGCCAGAAAAATCACGGCAGATGAAAAGCCACATTACGTGTCTCTGGCTGCCGCTAACTACGATACCGTAGAGAAAGTGCTCTCAACAAAAACAGGGACACCAACAGTTCAAACCCAATTAGCATTGGCTACCGCTTCCGCAGGTGCCACAGTTAAGACATGGGATGATCTGGATAAGTCAGGTAAACTGGTGCAGTTGAAAGCCGACGACCCGACTTTATTTACTCAACTCTATAAAGACAAATTTGGAGTAGAATACAAAAAGTAGGCTGTCTCTTAAAGATTATTTAAAAACTATTTAAAACCCTTTTAAAATAAAAAGATGAAGAATATCGAAATCAAATGGGCTGGCCTTGTTTATAACATTGTTATTGCCTTGTTACTGTTAACGCCTTTTGGTGTACATCCTTTAGTCTCTGTGTCGCTGGCTTTCCTTTCCGGCCTACTGTTAGGTTTTGTTAAATCCCCCGGGCTTTCCTTTTTTATGGCCTTACAAGTTGAGATCTGGCGTAATCATATTGAGGAGTCATTGGTAAAAGACAATACCTTTTTAAATTTCATCAGTGACGTTGATGGTGATAATATTATCGGTGGTAAGGTCGTGCATATTGCACAGAGTGGCGGTGGTGGCCGTGTGGTTAGAAACCGAACCGCTAAGCCCGCTACCGTTAGACAGCGTACAGATACAGAAGTACTTTATTTAATTGATGAATATACATCTGATCCGGTACATATCTCCAATGCTGACACTAAAGAATTGAGTTATGATAAACGTGAATCTGTTTTGCGTGAAGAACTGAATTTGTTAGGGGAAGAAGTTGCTGAAGGCGTACTGGAGAATATTGTTAAAAGCCCTGTTGGTAACGATAATGTTTTACCTGTCAACAATATTCTTGAAACTGACGGTGTGATTGAAGTTGCGCCAAGTTTTGATGGGAATACAGGTAAACGTATCTCTTATGCGATCGGTAATTTACAGCGTATGCGTGGCCTGTTCAAGAAACAAAAAGCTTGGAAGGAAGGCCGTATGTACGCTATTCTTACCTCGGATGCTGAAACCCAGATGTTCCCTGCCGATAGTATGGTAACTGCAACCTATATGGCGTCTGTTACTGAGGACGAACGCCGTAGCGGTGTTATGTACAAATGTCAGGGCTGGAAATTATTAAGCCGTAGTACAGTTTATCGCCAAACTGCTGCTGGATTGTTCGTGCCTTATGGAGCAGATGGTAACGCCACTGACTGTGAAGGCTTGCTATTCTGGAATCAGGACATGGTGGAGAAAGCAATCGGCTCTACAGAGTTTTTCGATGATCTGGGTAACCCGGTGTGGTACGGAGATATTTACTCATTTCTGGTACGTATCGGTGCACGTGCAAAACGTAAACTTTTCGAAGGTGTAGCAGTCCTTAAACAAAAAGTAGCATAGGTTAATCAATCATAGCGGGGAGGCTTCGTGCCACCCGCTTAACCGTAAAATCCAATGAAATTTTTAAATAAAATGCTCGCTACGTTCGATTATCACAGCTGGTTTGAATTAGGCCAAAGCCTTGTACCAACAACCAAATACCGGTTAACAATAGCCAGCGCAGTAATAAGTGTTTCGTTTCCTTTTATTGATCGCGTATTCGGTTTGGATGCCTATGCCTTTGCTGTGTTAATCCTGGTATTTATGGCAGAGCTGACCAGCGGTTTAGTTGCTGCCCACATTCGTAAAGAAGCGATCAGCAGCATGAAGCTTAGCCGCTTTAGTTTCAAGGTGTTTTACTACCTCGTTTTGATCGCTTTGCCCTACGTCATGTCACAAAGTTTTAAAGCTCATGACCGAACAGCAGCGGCCACCATGTTTGATTGGCTTCACCTGTTTCTATTGTCTCAGATTGTGCTGGAAAACGTGGTCAGTATCCTTGAAAACCTTGCAGTAATCAGCGGTAAAGACAAAACCCATTGGATAACTAAAATACAGGATAAACTAAACAATCTTATATCATGAGTAGAGTGAGTAAAATAATCGCTGTAGCGGAAAGCTATAGGGGCATTATCGAAATAAAACCTAACAAAGGTTTTGGTAATGCAGTATTTGATAAGAAGATCAGACAGGTAGGCTTTTATACTGGTGCCCCGTGGTGTGCATTCTTTACCAAGCTGGTTTTTACAGAGGCTTATGCAGATCATGTGGCCATGAAAGCTATTATTAACCAATGTGCAAGTGGTAATGCACAGGCTACACTAAAAAACTTCAAAGCTAACGGCACGTTTGCTACAGGTCAGGTACCAAAACCCGGTGCAATAGTCATCTGGCAATTGGGCTCTGGTACAAGTGGTCATGCGGGCATCGTTAAAAGCGTGGATGAGGTAGCAAACACGATGATAACCATTGAAGGCAATACCAATGCCAGCGGAAGTCGTGAGGGTGACCGGGTGGCTCAGAAGCTCCGCACAATCAAAAGACCATTTCAAGCGGCCGGACTAAATGTATTAGGTTATGTGTACCCAGTTGAAATTTAAAGCCATGAGCGCACAACAATTCTGGCTTTGGAAACTACCTGCCTTTATGTTCTTTCTCTGCTTGGTATTTGGATGCGGTGTCAGGGAGAGAAGTTTAAATACGCAGCTTAAAGTAGTAAGTACACTGGATAGTCTTGCTGAAAAACACAGTAGTAATAAGTTAGTCACCAAGTTTTACGACGATGTGCTTACCGGAACATTTAATCCGGATACTGGAAGTGTGGATAGCGCATCTTTTGAAAGTGCCGGATTAAAAATCACGTTAAAAGCGAAGGGAAAAAAAATAGATTTTACTGCTCAGGCGAAGCCAGTTGCCCGCTCGGAATTAACGGCGACCGATAGCAGTAAAACACAGGTTAAAGCTGTTCAAACCATAGACTTTAGCCAGCAAATTAAACAAACAGTTAAACCGTCCCCGTGGCCTATTTGGATAAATATCCTGCTAATTATTGGTGTGTTATTCCTTTTAGGTTGGGCATATAAAAAAATCTCATGAACAAAGAATATTTAGAAAGGGCAAAAGTACTTTTCGCAAAAGAAGAAACAGTAAGGACACTTTATTTCACCTCAGATGGTAATATGTTCCGCGCCGAACATTACGCTATGGGTTGGGCAAACGGACTCGCTGATAAAAAAATTGAAACGATTAGCCGTACGCTAGTCATGGCTGCCGATATTTTTAACGAAAAGGCAGCTGGAGATTCTGGTTTGCAGGTCGATGGTTCAACAGAAGGTGCAGCTGGTAATGCCGGGTCACCTGAAAATAGTACCGGTGGTACTGACGGCTCAGATAGTACGCAAACCAACTCATCTGAAACAGATGAAAAGGCTGCTCTTGTAACCCGCTACATTGAGTTATATGATACCAAACCTAATCACATGACGGGCGTGGAAAAACTGAAAACACAGATTGCTACGAAGGAAGCAGAATTAAAAGCTGCTGAAATTGCAGCAGAAAACAATAAAGCAACAAGTTAATTAATTGGGGTTTAAAGCCCCTTTTAAAGTCATTTAAAACAGTTTTAAAATTTAAAAAATTATGGCACAAATATTTTCATACGGATTAAAAATAGGTGGTTTAGTACTGGGTGCTATTGCTGCTGATGGCGGTGCGGGTCCGGTACTTACATCCCCTGGGAAAGTTAGAGAAAACACGCTTAAGATAACACCTGCCGACCCTACGGATACAGATTTTTTTGAGGAGGGTGACGATAGTGCACCAGCAATTACAGTTTCTAAAAAGGGTGTTAAAGAGATCACATTTGATTTATTGACGTTTGACAAAGAAGTTATTGCCGATTTAACAGGTGGTACTATTACCGGAGCAGGTGCAAATACAGTGTATAATGAACCGTTAGGTGTTGTGAATGTCGAAAAAACACTCAAAGCTACCGATACGCAGGATAATGACTGGCTTTACCCTCGTGTTAAAGTTAATGCTTCATTGGTCGGTGTATTCACTACTACCGATGTAAACGTGGTACGAGTTAAATGTAAAGTGATGAAGCCCGCAAAAGCTGGTGTGTCAGCATTTAGTTACGGTAAAGCTGGCGCATAATGGAATCTATCAGCATCGAATTAGAAGCAGCTGATACCTTATTAGACAAGGGCGTGCCGTTACCCGTAACTGCGCCCTTGTTGTTTAGGATTTTTGGAAAGAAAACTATAACCCTAATCTTAAAGCATCCTTTTTTAGACACAGCGGTACGTGCTGGTAGCTTATATCTACAGGTGCAGGAAATGGGTTTAGAGACCGAAAATGTCACTGAAGGAATAAGGTTACGTGAAAAATCAGCGGGGTTAATAGCCCGAATTATAGCCATTATAATTTTAAGGAACCGGTTTCCGGATTGGTTGGAGCGTCTGCTGGCCTTTTATCTTAAACGCCATGTAGCCGAAAAAACCCTTTACAATATCACCAATGTTGTTGTATGTAGCGGTATTTCGGATTTTTTGAATACTATCAGATTGACCAGTCATCTGAGGATGACCAGACCGAATCTGAGTCCGACGGAAAAGAGGAGTTAAAGGCCACTGGCCTCAATAGCCTCTCAGGTGTGATTTTTATGATAGCCGAAAAAACTGGCTGGACGGAAAAATACATCATGCGTAAAGTAAGCTGGGAAAGCATACAAAGGATGCTAGCTGATGCCCCGGCAATGAAAAAAGTAAAAACAGAACCAAAACTATTTGAAGGCGATGAACTCGCTAAAATATTAGGAATGTAGCAAAATGAGCGATATAGAATTAGGTATAGACTTTATTTTTAACACCCCAGAAGCGCAGGCCGAAGCTGAACGCATCAAAAACAACATTGCCAGTATTGGTACGACTGCTGATCAGGCAGCAGCCAAACTTAAAAGTAGTGTAAGTGCGATCAACAGTGATAACACCGGACTTATTGAACGTTTGAAGGTGAAACTTCAAGAATTAAAAGTTTCCCAGACTCAGGCTACTTCTACAACATCTATTGAAAAATACAATATCCGCATACAAGAATTTCAAAATGAAATTATTCGTTTGAACAGGATAGGTAAACAGGGCTTTGATGATATGGGTAAAGCTATTCCTAATTTTGAACGCCCAAAGGGGCAGCTCGAAAGAATGAAAGAAGCTGCTGACTTGTATAAGCGTGCTATTTTAGAGGCCACCTCTCCGGAAATGCTAGCCAAATACAACGCTAAGCTGGAACAGACCGAAGCCACTCTAAAGAGAATGAGAAATGCTGGGCGTTCTGGGTTTGACGTTTCGGGTATCGCGCTTCCTTTACAAATTGAAAGGCCAACTTCCAAGTTAGGCCGATTGGAATATGCCGCCAGTGCTTACCAAAATATGGCAGCGAACTCAGGTAATATAGAAATTGTTACCAAGTACAATAAAAAACTTCAAGATACTCAGGTAGAGATCGGGAGAGTCAAAAATGTTGGTAAGGATGGTTTTGACGCGCTGGGGAATAAAATAGTCGGTAGTACTGGTGCCGTGGGCAAACTTTGGGGTGGTTTGCGTACAGTCGCTCAAATATTACCCGGTATAGGTATAGCAGGTCTCCTTGCTTTTGCAATTGAACCGTTGATGAAATATCTGGGGAATTTAGATCTGTTTAGTGTAAAGCTTAGTCAAGCGGTAAAGGATAAAAAAGAACTTGCTGCTGTACAATTAAAAGGCTCACAGGATGCTCAAAGGGAACTGACCGATTTAAAACTGCTTTATAACGAGTATGGGAATACTAATCTGTCATTGAAATATAGAAAAGAGGCTTATGCTGAACTGCAAAAGATGTACCCCGATTATTTTAACAATATAAAATTTGAACTACAAGCCAGCAGCGCAACTAAACGCGCTTATGATGAGTTAACCAATGCCATCCTTGCAACAGCAAGGGCAAGAGCTGCTGCTGACAAAATAACCCAAAACTCTTCCCGTCAGCTTGAAAACGAGCAGCAGATTAAAGATTTAGAAGTTGTGATTGAGAAGCAAAAACTACTTGCCAAAAAGAATCTGGACATCGTAGGCTCTGGCAAGGCAAGTGGTTCTGCTGGTGTAGGCGCAAGTAATTCCGAAGGGTTTTTGCGTGATGCGGCACGTGCCGAAAAAAGAGCGGCAGAAGCTCAAAAGAAAGTCAATGACTTTAAAACGGACAGTAATATTCTAGCCAAAAGAAATTTGGATTTAGAAAAGGAAGTGACCAAGCAGATTGAAAGAGGTGGTAAAATAAAAGGTAACGTAGGCGGAGATCAGCCAAAGGACACCACTAAAGCAGACAATGCAGCTTTAAACCACCAGCGGGTACTACAACAAAAAATTGAAGATATCACCAAGGAGTATAGCCGTAAATCCGGGACTAAGGATGATGCAGAATTAGAGGCAATCAAGGCTAAGTTTATAAAAATAGCAAAAGAAGTTGACCGCTTTAATAAAGACCCCAAAAACAAATATAAAGTAGATGGCAGCAGTCTGAATAAAATCCGGGACGATGCCATAGAAGATTTAACTTATCGTCAAAGTACAGCGAAGGCGGGTGTTGAATTTGAAAAGCAAAAAAAAATGTATGAGGATTACGAAAACTTCAAAACGACATTTGGCAAAGATGCTGCTGATAAACGTTTCGGAAAAGAGGTAAAAAGTAATACCGATAGATTAAAACAATTACAAGATGAATATTTAAAACTAACTCTAAAACCTGTTTTTGGTAGTGTGCTTTCTGGTGGTGAAAAAGAACGAATGACCGAACAGGAAAAACAGATCAAAGAATTACAAGGTGTAGAAGAGAAACGATATACTGATGCCTACAAACAGGCCGAGACTTATGCACAAAAAGAATTGTCCATTAAAAGGGATTATTTGCAACAATACGATACAATCCTAAAAGAAAATCATGGTACAATATCAGCTGAGCAAATCAAAAACTTAGAATTTGAACGAGATTCTAAAATCAATGCAGCAAAGGATGAAGCCTTAGCCAAAACTGAAATTTACAAGAAACTCGCACAAGAAACCATCCTTTTAACCCGTGAACAGGTCAAAGAGCAGTTAAAAGCTTTAGAGGCGATTCTTGCAAAAGGTGGATTACCTCCAGAGGCAATTGAGAAAATCAATACCCAGATTAACGGACTAAAATTAGCTTTCAAAATTGGGGTTGATCAGACTAATCTTGATACACTTCAAACTAAGGTCGAAAGTCTAAAAAAGAAACTTAACTCTAAAGACGATCAGGGTAATTCCTTAATCTCAGAAGAGGAGTTTAAAAGAACATTACTTGATTTAGGGAAAACTCAGGCTGAGGTAGATAAATTATTAAACTCAATCACAGGTAAATCCAAATCAAATTTCGCCCAGGGCATTTCAGATAACTTTAAATATTTGACAGGGACTTCTACGGAGTTTGCATTTGGTGTTTCTAGAGATTTAGATCAGGTTTCAGGTGGATTCGGCGAATTGTCAAACGCTTTGGGAGGCGTAAATACTGAGGCTGGTTATACAATTGATACCATAAGTAGGCTCGTCAAAGTTGGCGCAGATGCAGCTGGAGCATACGCCTCTTTTTCAAGTGGGGACATTGTTGGCGGGGTGACTAAAACAATCAGTGCCGTCACCGGATTTCTTTCCATTGGTAAAAAGGTCAAAGAAATGAATGCTGCTGCACGCAAAATTCAGGACGATTATTATGCGGCAGCAATCAAAGGAGAAATGGAGTACCAAGTCCTACTTCGCAAACGTGATTTGGATACCGTCGCCAGAGGTAAAAACTCGTATAGAGCTATAGTTGATCAACTTGAAGCCCTTAAAAAACAAAGCCCAGAGATACAGAAGGCTTATGATAAAATATATTCTGCCCTTCAGGGTGAGGAATTTGTCAATGGTGTTGGCTATAAACATGGAACGTGGCTGCGTAAGGCCAAGACATGGGATATTATGGCATCCCTTGCCGGAAGTGATTATAACAAGCTTGAACAACTATACACGCAAGGAAAGCTTAAAGATCAGGCAAAATCTGATTTTGAGGCTTTAAAGAAGCTAAAAGAGGAATTGGAAGCAGCTGGTGTTTCTACCGCACAACTTCAGGAAGATTTAAAACAACTCCTTACTGGTACTTCTACTTCTGGCTTAGCAGATAGCTTAACTCAGCTGTTTGAGAATGGAAAATTTGCCGCTGCTGATTTTGCTGACAGCTTTGAAAGCATCATGCAAAAGGCCATTTCGAACAGTTTTAAATATAAATATTTAGAGGATGCAATGCAGCCCTTTTACAATGCACTGGGCAATCTGATGAGTAGCGGTACCCCGACAAAAGAACAGATTGAGGCTTTAAAGAAGCAATATGCTACTATTGGAGAGAACGCCGCTGATTATTGGAAACAGCTTGAAACCATAACTGGCGTAAAACCTATTGATAGCAAGACTAACAATGTAGTCGCAGGTATTCAAGGAATGACTCAGCAGACCGCTGAAATTATTGCAGGGCAATTCGGTGGCCAGCGCATTGCCACTCTGGAGGGAAACGTAACGCTCAAATTTATTGGCCAGACCGGAGCCGATCAGCTCGCTGTTTTAAAGGCGCAGCACTTAGTTCAAATGGAGGTTGCAGCCAATACGCTTCGCACTGCGAACAACACAGACAGGCTGTATAACATAGAAACGGCACTGGTTAGTATGGATAAAAAAATGAGTAACAGTAACAATGCCTTAAGAGCTGGAGGAAATTAAAATGAAGTCTAATAAGTACAAAATAGATAATACAGATTTATACACCACTTGCAGGTTTATGGTTGAAACTGGTTGGGTAATGTTCTTAACATGGGCTTCTCGTAAAGAACCATTTTCTAACGACTGGGCAGAACAAAATGGCAAGGAGTATGATTTAGCGGCTGCCCCCAAATTCAATGACAGGGTCTTTAAATTAAAAGGTGTCATTGAGGCCATCTCTTTGGCTGATTTTTGGGCAAAATATGATGCGCTGTTTGCACTCATGAATAAACCGGGAACGCTCAATTTAAATGTTGTTGAACTGGGTAAAACTTTTAAAGTTTTCTACCGCGATATGACCGTTCTAAGCATTCCGACCTCATTCAGTGGCAATCAAATTATAGTGCAAATAGAAATTCAATTACAGGAGGTGCAACAGGCATGATTTACAATATACAACGAACAGACGGCAGCTTAATATGGATCGTTAAAGCTGTGCATCCAGAGGGAAAACAAACCGTCAAAGCGATGAGTGAAAATGTACTGGATATGACTTTTACCCTGCCCATTTATATTGATTTTAGACTAAATGATTTTATCATATTAGATGGCGAAAAGTACAAGCTGAACATTAGCCCGACCGTCGAGAAAAAAGCAAAACGCCAATATGATTATACGATTCAGTTTGAACAAGAATTTTATGATTTAGCAAAAATTCAATTGCAAGGCTTAAACCCAAAAAACAGTTATTTAGAGCCTACATTCAACTTAATGGGTAATGCCGCTACCATTGTAGGGCTTGTCGTGGAAAATATCAACCGCAGTTATCCGGGCTGGACTGTTGGTATCGTGGATGATACAGAATACAAGAATTTTAGTTTTTCGGCGCAAAACTGCTTACAGGTCTTACATCAGCTCGCCAGTGATTTTAATACGGAATTGTGGATTGATCACAAAACAATCCACTTGCAAAAACGTGAGCAGTCCAGCGGCTTGACCTTTGCCTACGGTCAGGGAAATGGACTTTATAACATTTTACGACAAAACAAGACTAACACCAATATCGTCACCCGGCTTTATGTTCGTGGTAGTAGTGACAATTTACCGATTGGGTATCGTAACTACGCAGGTAGCCTATTATTACCGGGCGGCTTAACTTATATTCAGGATGATGCCAAAGTCGATTTAAAGACGGGCTACGGCTTAATTGAGGCTACACAGGTGTTTGATATTAAGCCTGAGCGGGAAGGAACTATTACCAGCATTGTAGCTGGTGATGGCAACTGGAAGTATTTTACGGATTCTTCGATGGATTTTGATGTTAACCAATTTAAATTGGCAGACGCTGCTAAAATCATATTTAATACTGGCCAGCTTGCAGGTTATACATTTGTCTTAGGTTCATACAATCCTATTAGCAAAACATTTACCATCAATAAAAATGATGATGAGAAAAGCTTAGATGTGCCCTCTAATTTGTTGCGTCCGGCTGTTGGGGATAAATACGTAATTGTAAATATCGGGATGCCGCCAACCTATGTTACAGCAGCAGAAAACAGGCTACAGATAGCCGGACGGGCATATTATGATAAAAATAGTAACCCTGATTTTTTACTGTCTTATTCGGCAAAGTGCGACAGGCTATTTATTAAGCAGAATAATGTGCAGGTCGTTTTAGGGAACACTGCTGTTATCCATGATGAGGAAATGGGGTTAAACCCAGAGGTCAGGATAGCATCCTATGTTCGTGATTTGCAAGATAGATCCTTATATGAATCGGTTGAATGGAGTGATACCATTGGCGCGAGTGAAATTGTTCGCCAATATGCCCAACAGCAGCGCACGTTGCAATTGATTGAGAGTTCCGGGATTTTGGATATTAACCAAATCCGTAAAAACATATTCTTAAATCGCCTTTCTGAAAGTAATGGCTATTTATTGCTAGGTGGAACGAAGGTTAAAGCTGGTGTTGCAGATTATGCACCTGAAGCCGGACACGCCTTGTTAGCTGATTATGCGCAGGACAGTGATAAATGGGACGGTCGCCAGTTTGATGATTACTTAAATCAACCGGTACGCAAAACCGATGCAGTAAAGTTTTTATCTGTGGTAGCCGATACTGTTAATAGTGCTTTGTATATAAGCGGGTTCACTGGTACCGGTTATAAAATAAATCCAGATGGCAGCGCAGAGTTTGACAGCTTAACGGTGCGTAAGGAACTTAATGTAAATGTCCTGAATGTTCGGGAGATTACCGGAAGCGGCGGCAGTATAGCGGTTACCAATGTAGCGAAAATCAAAGAAGTCACAGACAATCCTGATTATTGGTCATGCCAGATCAATACTGATGACAATACGATTGCTGTACAATTCAGGATTAATGATATTGTGCGTTGTCAGGTATGGGATGGTAAACGCTTAAAGTATTATACTGCCCGTGTTCGTGCAGTTAGTTCAGGTATTTTTGATTTGGATAAAACTGGAAAAACTGGCGCAGGTATTCCGGCTGCTGGTGATAGTGTTTTTCAATTTGGTAATACAACAGATACAAGCCGTCAGGGGTTAATCTATTTGACTAACAGCGATACTGGCGCACCTTATTTAGATGTATTGGACGGTATCAATTCCGACAGTTTAGCTAGTAAAACCAAAGTGCGATTAGGCAAATTATCCGGTATAAATGATCCTGAATTGGGTCAGTTAGATGGTTATGGGCTTTACGCTGACAGGGCATTTATAAAAGGAAAGATTGTCGTAACAGGTGGTAATGCTGAAACCGTTACAGGTTCACAAGCTAAGGCAAATACCGCACAAAGTAATGCAATCAGCACAGCTCAGGCAGATGCTCAGGCCAAAGCAAATACAGCGCAAACGGCAGCAGCTGGCTATACTGACAGTAAAAGCCAGGCTACCTTAACAGCGGCTCAATCTTATGCAGATAGCACCGCTACAAGTAAATCAAATGCGGCTCAGGCAAATGCTATTTACCAAGCTTCCGCCGATGCTCAGGCTAAAGCGAATGCAGCTCAGGCAAATGCTGCTGCCTTAACTAATCAGCTTTTAAACTCTCTGAAAGTTGGTGGAAGGAATTTGTTCAAGGATAGTACATTTAAAAATGGTTTAAGTGGTTGGAATAGTAATGGTGGAAATACGACAATAGTAACTTACGATGGGAAGCCAGCGGTTCGAGTTGTTTCTGATGCTATCAGTAACGGAATTTATTCCTCAACTGTATTATCAGTTCCCATATTAGCAAATACAGACTATTGCATAAGTTTTGATATTAAAGGTGGTTATTATGACAATTTGGTCGTAGCAATTGGTCTTAATGATATTGATAATAGGGTTACGGTACCCAATTCACCTGAATGGAATAGAGTAAGTTATGTGACTAATTCTCGCGGTTTTAGTGGTAATACTGCTGTAGTTATATATGGGACAGGCTGGCGTCAAGAATTTTTCATTAGAAACATGAAAATTGAAGTGGGTAACAAACCTACAGATTGGACGCCGGCACCAGAAGATGTACAAGCTGCTATTGATGATGCCAATTCATTAGCAAATCAGGCTAAGGCCGCATATAGCAGCTTGACAAGTCAATTAAAAACAATGGCATACCGGGATATTGATATAGCCGCAGCTCAAGGAATTACCGTAATTGATCGTGGCACGATTGTGACCTTTAAAGCTGATGTAGCATACCTAAGGGCTAATGTCGCAAACATAGAGTATTTACAGGGGCTTGAGTTTAATTTTACTCAAGGGACAGTTGACAGGTTAAAAGCTCGGGTTATTAATGCCACTCAAATAGTGGTAGATGGTGGTGGTGCTACAACATCACAGGCGCAATCTTATGCCAATACAGCTCAGATAAATGCAATTTCATCTGCTTCGGTGGATGCCCAAAATAAAATCAATGCTATCAAAGTTGGTGGAAGGAATATTTTTAAAGATAGTTCATTTAAAAAGGGCTTAACTGGGTGGCACAGCAACGGTGGAAATACCTCGATGGTATCAATTGATGGGAAACCTGCTGTTCATGTAATTTCTGATAGTGTAAGTAACGGAATTTATTCAGGAAGCGTATTATCAGTTCCCATATTAGCAAATACAGATTACTGCATAAGTTTTGATATTAAAGGAGCTTATTATGACAACCTGGTCGTGGCAATAGGTTTTAATGATGTGGATAATAGGGTTACGGTACCCAATTCACCTGTATGGAATAGAGTAAGTTATATTACTAATTCTCGCGGTTTTAGTGGTAATACTCCAGTAGTGATATATGGGACAGGCTGGCGTCAAGAATTTTTCATTAGAAATATAAAAATTGAGATTGGCAATAAACCTTCGGATTGGACACCTGCGCCTGAAGATACCGGAGATATCACAGATAATTTCACTGTCATTGAGGGCGGCTTGATTTCGACAAATACTTTGAGGGTTGGAACCTTGGCACAAGCAAACGCAGGACTTACAGGTGTAACAGATCAGGCAGCGGACAGTGTTAGAATATGGGCAGGTGGAACTTTTGAAAATCGATATACTGCAAATTTCCAAGTCCGGGACAATGGAAAGGTGATTGCTAAGAATGCAGAGATAAGCGGTAAAATCGTTGCTGCTGAAGGTAATATTGGTTCTTTAAGAATTAATCAAAGTGGACTAGCGGCAGGTAGTGAAAATACGTGGACAGCAAATAGTGAGAGTGTAGTTTTTAATCCTTCATACCTTTTGATGCGAAAATGTGGGTCGACAGCTGGCAGTAGCTTTGCCATGAGCCAAACACGTGAAATGTCTTTCGGTTTAGGTTACTATCCGGGGTCTGCTGGAAGCTCAGACAACCATACGGTTGTTGTCAAAAACAATATCCGTAACACGTATGGAAGTGCGCCGCCTGACCCTTCTTTCAGGCGTAGAAATATTGCGATGAGGCTTGAAGCGAGAGACAGCGATGAGAATATCGCTTTAGAGATAGGTAATGGCCGGGTGTATTTAAATGACGTATGGGATGTTAATGAATCAACGGGGCCTTTAAAGGGGTATGTCAAAGCTTTTTATAATTCTGCATGGGGCAAATATGTACTGGTTTTAGATGATACAAGGCCACATTTAGAGTCTGTCACCAATAATAATGGATTGTATGGCAATGATGTACAAAGCGGGACTTATCAAAAGCAATGTGGTAGCTGGGAAGATGTAGGAAGTTACGAAACCTATTCAGTTCCAGCTAATACCTACTTCGCTGCAACAAAAGCTGCTGCAAATACTTTAGCAATGAACGATGTAAATAACAATGGTCAGACCTGGGCAAATTCAAACGGATATTGTCAATATAACCCCAGATAGATTTAATAAATATGGAAAAACAAGAAAATAAAAAAGTAGTCTTCAATCTTAACAAGGTACAGATTGAGGACTTAAATGGAACTATGTGCCGGGTGGAAGATTTTTGTAAGCAGATAGGCAATCAGGTATTCATTGCAGCACCTTCAATTGAACTACATGATGCGGCACGCTTAATTCATTCTGGAAATGATGTAGAGTTAACCCAGATTGAATTATCAACTATAATGCAGATTGTTGATGCAGAGCCTTACTACAGGCCATTTGCACACATCCCATTAATGACTTATTTAAACACATTATTACAACAATTTAAAACAACTAAAGAGGAAACAAACAATGAGAACTAACACAAACAAACGAACCAAATACTACGATGAAATGGTAGTAAATGGATGGGATTTAAAATTTGAGTATGAAACTGAAAACGGTACATTACTGCCGTCAATTACCGTCAATGGAGTTAAGAATCAGCAATCTACTTTAATGATTAAAAAGGATGCTAATCAGCAATTACAAACAATTTTCAACCGTTCGGACTATGACAATACTGTTGTTGTTGCGGTAATGGATGAATTTTCAGCAATCGTTGTGGAACATGCACCGCCTGCCAATTAACGTTAAAAGAACGCCCCCAGCCCTTTCCTGAATTTACCACAAAACAAAAAAGAAATGCACAAAGCATCATACCGGAGGCGTAAGCCATAAGGAGATGTAATATGCATTTTTTGTTTTGTGGTCATCAAAATTAACAATAAAATATAGAAAACATGGGGAAATTGAATTTAAAAACACCAATTAGCTACTATGGTGGAAAACAGAAGTTAGCAACTAAAATCATCAGTCTTATACCTGTGCATACTTTGTACTGTGAGCCTTTCTTAGGAGGTGCAGCTGTATTTTTCGCCAAACAACCGTCTCAGGTGGAAGTATTAAACGATACAAATCGTGAACTCATAAACTTTTACAAAACAGTTCAAAATGAGTTTGTAGGTCTTGAGAAAGAAATAAGAATAAGCTTACATAGCCGTGACCTGCATCGCAAAGCTTCAGTAATATATAATCATCCAGATATGTTTAGTGAGATCAAACGGGCATGGGCTGTGTGGGTGTTGAGTTCTCAAAGCTTCAGTGCACAACTTAATAGCTCATTTGGATTTGATTTAAGCAAGAATACCACCACTAAGAAGATTATAAACAACAGGGAGCGGTTTACAGAAGATTATGCTATCAGACTTCAAAATGTACAGTTAGAGGCCGCAGATGCGCTTTATGTAATTAGGAGCCGTGATACAACTGATAGCTTCTTTTATTGCGATCCTCCGTATTTTAATAGTGATTGCGGTCATTATGATGGTTATAGCGAGCAAGACTTTGAAAACCTTTTAAAAACACTTTCAGGGGTCAAAGGAAAGTTCCTTTTAAGCTCTTATCCATCTCCTTTGTTGCAAAAGTATGCAAAGGAAAAAGGCTGGAATATGTGGAGCTTAGAGCAGGGAGTTAGCATAAATAATAAAAGTGGTTATATAAAACGGAAAATAGAAGTATTAACAGCTAATTATCCTATTGATTGATGTTTTAAAGGGGCTTTTAATATCGCTTTAAGCCCCTTTAAAAATGGTACATTTTGTTTTGATTTTTTTTGGAAAATTTGGTACAATTAGTTTTTTCGATTTTACATCTTCGTCCAAAGTTACATTCACACTTGATTTGCCATTAATTGATAGTTCTCTGGGGAGGAAACCTACATAACTAAAAATCAGCGTGCCGTTATTTGTACCTGAAGAGATACTGTATTGACCATTACTGTTCGTGAAAGTTCCTGTTTTAGTGTCTTTGATTTTTACGCTTACACCAGGTAAGGGTAAGCCCTTAATATCTCTTACTGTACCCGTTACCTTTTGTTGTGCAATTGCATTAAGGGAAAGGAAACAGCACAGTGAAATACATAGAAAGTAGCTGTAAAGTTTATCCATAATTTTTAAATATTTGGTTATTTTGCTCGTTTACTCCAATTTCTGGGATTGGAAGTACCATTAATTTATAGCTTATCTTATACAGGAAGGGCTCGATTAATTTGTAATACATAGAGATGCAGGCATCTCTGAGAGAAGTGAAGGGAATTCATCATATTATATTTGGTTTAGATTGATTAGGAATTGAAATTAAACAACAACATTCTAAATGGATTAAGCTAAATCTCCGAAAACAGCCTAAATGCCAGTTTTCTATCATTTCAAGCGTTTGAAATAGTTTGATTGAAAGCTGCTAAAAAACTGGTCACTGTTAAGAAAACTATAGGAGCTTTGCCTTTTATTTCGCAGAACATGTAACTTAATAAATGGCACAATGTCTTAATGATATAAACTAGCTTATGGCTCTGGAAATTAAAAATCTCACTAAGAAATACAACAAACATAAAACCGGCCTTTCTGATTACTCTATCACACTTGAAAAAGGAATCTTAGGCTTACTTGGCCCTAATGGTGCCGGTAAATCAACTCTCATGAAAATTATTGCCACCATTAGTCAGCCCACGCAAGGCACTTTGATTCTGGATGGCATCGATATTGTAAAGAATCCCGGTCATATCAGAAAGGTCTTAGGTTATCTGCCTCAGGATTTTGGGGTTTACCCGAACCTAAATGCTTACGAATTCCTGAAATATATTGCCGCGATGAAAGGTGTTGGTGGTAAAGGATTGAATCAGCGCATCGATATGCTGCTTGATGGAGTAAATCTTACTGCGGATGCAAAAAGGCCCATTGGCACTTATTCAGGCGGGATGAAACAACGAATTGGTATAGCCCAGGCTTTGCTAAATGATCCTAAGGTATTAATCTTTGACGAGCCCACAGTTGGGCTTGATCCTGAAGAACGGGTAAGATTTCGTCAGCTCATCACGGATCTTGCAGACGATTGTATCATTATACTTTCCTCACATATTGTAACTGATATTGAAACAATTGCAGATGAAGTAGCGGTGATGCAGAATGGTAGTCTGATCACTAAGGGCAGCCAGCAGGATATCATGAAACACGCAGAAAACAGAATATTTGAGGTATTGCTGAATGTTCAGGATTTAGCCATGTTTAAAAACAAATACCATGTGATTGATACCGGCAGACAAAATGAGCAAATCCGTGTACGCTATATTAGTCATCATCAAGACATTGCTCCATCCTCCGCCCCTGTCAAAGCAGGTTTAGAGGATGCTTATTTATTCTTAACTCAAAGCAAAGCCTAGCCTGTGAAATACATTTACAATATTATCAAAGCCGATTATCTGCAACGCACGCGTAGTTATTCTTTTCTGATCACTTTAGCCTTGACGGTTTATATAGCTTATTTATTTGTGCCGCTAAATACTGCCAGTTATAAAACGTTAAATGTCACAGGGTTTAAAGGTGCTTATAACTCTGCCTGGGTAGGTTATGTTTCAGCTATAATGACTACTATTATGCTTTCAATTTATGGTTTTCTATTAGTGAATAATGGTATTAAAAAGGATATAGATACTGAAGTTGGTTTAATCATCGCTTCCACCCCTATTAGTAATTTCAGCTACCTTTTAAGCAAACAGGTAAGTAACTTTTTAGTCCTGCTAACTATTGTATGCTGCACCTTTATCGTCAGTATAGTTATGTTCTTTGTACGCGGAACGGGTTATCCCTTCATTGTGATGAACTTTATTCTGCCTTATCTGATATTTGCGGTTCCGGCGATGTTTTTAGTTTCAGCTCTTGCTGTGGTGGCTGAGGTCTTTTTGGGCAAAAAAAACATCTTACAATTCATTGCTTATTTTTTCCTTTTTGGTGCAACTATGGCTATTCTCAATAAACAGGATACTCATGGTCTGGTTACGTTAATTGACCCCTTTGGTCTAAAAACTATAACAAAAAGTATCACCAGTGCTATCAATTCACAATTTCAGGCCAATGTGAAAGATATATCGTTTGGTTTTATTTTCAATAGTCATAAAGCATATCAGGTTTTTGTTTATAACGGAATTAACTGGCAATTGCCATTCCTGATTAGCCGCCTGTTGCTGATCTGTATGAGTTTTGGACTTGTTTACTTTTCTTCTTTCTTTTTTCACCGGTTTGATTTTAAACAGACTATCTCTAAAAAGAAGAAAAGAGTGGTGGACACTCCACTATCTGATGGATTAGGCGTTCTTCTTCCTTCAGGGATAAATAGAGTGTCAATGCCACCATTGGTAATCGATTACAGTATTTTTCCATTTGTAAAAACAGAATTACTCTTGCTTATCAGAAAAGGCAACAAATGGTTATGGCTTGTAAATAGTGGGTTATGGCTGACTATGTTATTTATCCCTTTAAATATAGCACATGCCTATTTGCTTCCGGTTTTATTGTTTCTGCAAGTAACACGCTGGTCAGATTTAACGACAAAAGAGAAGACCAACAGACTTCATTATTTTACTTACGCTTCTTATAGACCGTTGTTTAGAATACTTCCTGCCCAGATTTTATCTGGTGTCTTATTAGCTGCAGCACTTGCGTTCCCGGTAATTTTACGCTATGCATTACAAGGAGATCTATATTCAGTTGTCAATGTACTAAATGGCTCAATCCTCCTTATTTTATTGGCAGTATGCTTAGGAATTATAACGGGCGGTCAGAAATTATATGAAATCATATTCTTTTTACTTACCTATGCTGCCTTAAACAAATTATCAATAACTGATTATTTGGGTAGTGTACATCATGATAATCAGTTGGTTTATGCGGGTTTACTATTAGGAATCAATGTGTTCCTAATGCTCATTAGCTTGACTGTCAGAAACTATCAGTCAAGGCATTTATAAATATCCTGATTAGCTCGAATTTAGCTGTTCGTTTTCGATCGCTTTATGTTCATCAGCGGACAGTTAAAATCTTTTATATTCTTCAAATAGTGATTTAAGCTTTGTTATTTCTTAATTTACAGTTGGCATACCATTAGCTAATCTTAAATAGGATTTATAGCTAATCGTAAAGAAATACAAGAGATGTTCAAACTGAATTTAAAGATTGCATGGAGAAATCTTTGGAAAAACAAAGGTTACACACTCATCAATATAATGGGCCTTTCTATCGCGATGGCAAGTTGTATTCTCATATTCGTTTTTGTTCGTTATCAATTGAGTTTCGATGAGGGTTACAAAAATCAAAACAGAATTTACAGGTTTACCACGGATTGGAAATATAGTAGTTTCGAAGATTATTCTCAGGGTGTACCAGTTCCTTTTGCTGCCGCTGCCAGAAATGAGTTAGCAGGAATAGAAAAGGCAGCAAACATTGTAAAAGATTACGGTATTATTCAGGTCAAAGATAAAGATGGTAATAACAGGATAAAAACAAGAGAGGCCGCATATTTTGCAGAGCCAGATTTCTTTGAGATTTTTGATCTGAGCTGGCTTGCAGGCAAACCTTCTACTGCTTTATCAGAGCCCAATACAGTCGCTCTGTCTGAAACAATGGCAAAAAGATTTTTTGGAAATACTGAAAATGCGATAGGAAAAAGCATAAGGTTTGGCAGTAAAATGAACCTGAAAATTACCGCTGTTTTTAAAGATCTGCCAGAAAACAGCAGCCTGCCGTTAAAAATCATCATCAGCTATCAGAATTTCTATGGAAGAAATAACAAGCTATGGGATAATGTAGGATCGCAGATTGAATGTTATGTATTGCTGAAAAATGGCCTATTAGCTACAGATTTACAAGAACCCTTAAGACAATTCAATAAAATACACTATCAGGATAAAAAGATTGAAGGCAATCAAACTAATGCGTTACAAGCTTTAAAAGACATCCATTTTAGCGAACGGTATGGGAATTTCGCCGATAGCTCAATTACTAAAAAAGAGATTTATGGATTGGTAATTATTGGCTTGTTTTTAATCATTACTGCTTGTATAAATTTTATAAACCTGACAACGGCTCAATCCATTAACCGTTCTAAGGAAGTTGGTGTCCGCAAAGTTATGGGCAGCAAACGCAACCAATTAATTGTACAGTTTTTAACAGAAACTTTTACAATAACGCTTATCGCATTAATCATTGCTTGTATTTTAACAGAGCTAGCACTTCCACAAATGGAAGGCCTGTTTAAGACCAGAATATCATTCAGTATCTTTGAGCATCCAATAATCTTCGCATTTCTGTCTGGTCTTGTGATCATAGTAAGCTTGCTCGCTGGTTTCTATCCCGCTTTAATTATCTCAGGCTTCAGCCCGGCTTTAGCCATAAAGAATAAAATAACTGTAAATTCAGGAAATCTTGGCTTGCGCAAAATTTTGATTGTTGTACAATTTTCCATTACCATCATACTGATCATCGGAACTGTTGTGATTTTGCAGCAAATGGATTATGTCCATAAAAAGCCATTAGGTTTTAACACTGATGCAATCGCGTTAGTAAACTTGCCTACAGATAGCTTAAGCTGTACAAAGTATAATACGTTCCAGGAACGGGTCATGAGAATAAAGGGCGTTCAAATGCTTAGTTATTGCCAGCGACCTCCCCTGTCCAGTGATGTTAGTTCAACAAATTTCACCTTTAACGGACATAAAAACAATGATTTCGAATTGAGGATCTCTATGGCGGATGCAGCTTACTTTAAATTGTTTGGAATGAAATTAATTGCTGGAAAAGTGTTCTTGAAAAGCGATACAAATAATGGTTATGTAGTGAATGAAACCTTTCTGAAAAAGATGAACATCATCAATCCCCAAGATGCAATTGGTAAAATATTATTGCTGAATGGCCAGGCAGTACCAATTGTAGGAGTTGTAAAGGACTTTAATGATAAGTCACTTAAGGAAGGCATCTCACCTATAGCAATTTATCAGCAGAAAAGAGAGTATACCAAAGTAGCCATAAAGATAAATAGGGAGCAGCTAATGCAGGCAATAAAAGAAGTAGAAAGCCTATGGAACAGTACTTTTCCAAACGGTATTTATAGCAGTGTATTTGTGAACGATGATATTAACAGGTATTATGAAAGTGAGCGGGTTATGGGCATCTTATTTCGCGTTTTTGCCGGGGTAATCATCTTCATTTCATTTATTGGCTTATTTGGTTTAATCTCTTTTGTGGCTGCACAGCGCACTAAAGAATTAGCCATAAGAAAAGTACTGGGCGCATCAACTGTCGAACTGGTAAAGATGCTCAATGGCTCTTTTTTGTTAATGGTTTTTATCGCCAACCTGATCGCATGGCCATTAGCTTACGTGTTTGTATCCAAATGGTTGGAGGGCTTTGCCTATCGGATGAATATAAGTATCTGGCCATTCATACTCGCCTTCCTGATTTCTATGTTAACTACTTTGGTAACTGTGAGTCTCCGTTCTTATAAAGCAGCCGTTGCCAATACTATTAATGCGCTTAAATATGAGTAACGTTATTTTTTCAAATAATAAACAAGTATTATAATACCAATTGGTATATTTAAATCTTAATAGATGATTTATATGAAAAATGATACTACTCAAATCAGACAAGGGCTGATCGATCAGCTCGGAAAAACAGTAACAAACTCGCCGTCAGCTTTTATGTTGTGGCTTGCACCAATAGTGAGAGAAATAGAAAATGGAAGTATGACTTTTGAATACTGCATCAGAAAGGAAATGACCAACCCTATCGGAACATTACACGGTGGTGTAACTGCAGCAATAATGGATGATATGATAGGCGCTACCATTATCAGTCTGGGTAGAGAGCACTTTTATACGACTATAAATAATGTCATAGATTATTTCTCCACAGCAAAAATTGGAGACATTATTACTGGTAAAACGAAAGTAATTAAAGCTGGACAGCAAATTATAAATGTTCAGTTTGAGTTGTGGAACCTTGACAAAGAGCGACTTCTGGCAAGAGGTTACTCTAATGCTTTGAAGACAGACTACAAGGTAAACGGAGCAGAAAATATTGAATAATCTGATCTGCTAATATTTAACTCTATAAAATATTTTATGCGAAAAGCTCTGACCTCCTTATTACTCTTCTTTCCGTTGCTTCTACAAGCACAAACAAATCCACTTAAAAGCGTCGAAATGCAAAAAGTAGATCAGGTACTTGATTCTTACATTAAAAAGAATTTCAATGGGGCAGTTTTAATTGCGAAAAACGGGAAAGTTGAATATCTGAAATACATTGGAATTGCTAACAGGCATTATGATATTAAATTTTCAGAAAAAACAAGGTTTAAGATCTTTTCAGTAACTAAAACATTTACCGCTGTCTTAATTATGCAGTTGTATGAGCAGG
The DNA here is from genome assembly GCA_014302835.1 of Pedobacter sp. PAMC26386. Taxonomy (GTDB): domain Bacteria; phylum Bacteroidota; class Bacteroidia; order Sphingobacteriales; family Sphingobacteriaceae; genus Pedobacter. The sequence goes on along the minus strand of CP060294.1, from coordinate 1,237,853 downwards.
GAAAAATTAATCTGGATTCTACCATATCTACCTACTATCCGGCCTATAAAGGTGAAGCAGCTAAAAAAGCAACAATCAGAAATCTTCTGACTTACAGTAGCGGCAGAGATACCAAAGAAATGAGAGATGTTTTTGAAGCCTACAGCAATAACATCTGGTCTGTTGATGAGTTTATTCAAAAATTCTGCTCTGAAAGGCTGATTTATGCCCCGGGTACTAAATTCAATTACAGCAACGGAGATTATATCATTTTAGGTAAGATCATTGAAAACATTTATAAGAAACCCTTTGAAGAAGTATTAAGAGAGAAGATCCTGACCCCTCTTCATATGCAGCATACAGATTACTTGCATCATAATGATATCATTAGCAATATAGATGAGGGGTATGCAAACGATGGTCCGGATGCGACAAAAATTCATATGCCTACCAATCATTACATAGATAATCATTTTTCTGCAGGTGCGATGTATTCCACTCCTGAGGATTTATTGATTTTTGACCAGGCAATATTTAACCATACCATTCTCAAAAAGGAAACTATTGACCTTATGCTTACCCCTTACGAAAGCCTGGAATCTGTAGCTATAGGCTTTTGGGTATATCCAAAGAAATTCGGCAAAATAAACACATTACTTGCCGAAAGACAAGGTGCTGGATATGGGCATAACTCCAATTGGATACACCTCATTGATAAAGGCTTAACTTTCATTTTATTATCAAATACGAATACTGTAGAGCTAAATAAAATGCGGTTTGACGTTATTTCTGCTTATTTAGGTCAATAATTAAATCTTTGCAAGGTTTATATTCCTTAATTTCTCTGGATCAACAATTGAATAAATACCCGTGATTTTCCTTGTGTTATTTTCGAATTCAAAAACCTGACAATTAATTAAGATTTCTCCCGTAAAAAATAGTAGGGCCGATTGATGGTTGATCATTCTCAACTGAATGGTCTGTATCTTTTGATAAGCGTTATAAACGTATAAAAGAAGTTCTGAAGTCGCTTGTATTCCTGTATTAATTTCCCTGACGATCTTGATTCTGCCTCCGCCATCTGTGGTAACTTTAATCTGCGCCGACAACATCTCTTCCAGAGCAGCTGTATTACCGTTCTTGATATGATCTATATACCTGTTTAGATCTGCAGCAGTTTGACGATGGAAACTTTGATCTGAGGTGAGCTTCTTTATCAGGTCTAGTTTTCTTTTCGATCTGCTTAATAGTTTTCTTGAATTTTCAATTGCACAGGATAACACTTCAGAAATTTCCTGATGTGAATAGTCAAAACCCCATGATAAAATAAATACGGCTCTTTCTTTAGGGTTTAGCTGTTCTAGCAGCACCATCATGGAGTAAGAAATAATTTCCTTTCTGTTGATATCGGCATCTGCGTTTTCTGTAGCTATTAGCTCTGGTAGCCATGCAACAACATTCGCTTCACTAATAGTTTTTTATTCCTGATCTTTAAATTAATAGCCCGGTTGACCACATTCCTTATCAAATAACCCTTTTCATTTTCGATACCGGTTCTGGCTTCCGAAATAAACTTGACCAGTACATCTTGTACGGCATCTTTGGCATCATCATAAGAACCAAGGATATTGTAGGCATAAGGAAAAAGAACTTTAGGATAATCGTTCATCTGAACATTAATTTACTAACTATTAACGAAGATAAGTTAAATTATAAAACCGTTATATTTTAATATTCTGCCCTTTTTCACATGTTATACCAGTTTTTCAAGACGCGATCTCGATTCTAAGAGTAGAAAAAACATAAAAATGAATAAAGTAAGCGTCTACTCAGACACAATTATGAAAAAACATGAAAATTATTATAACTAAGATTCAACACTTTAGCTCTTAAAAACGAAATAACCTGCTTTATTATCATTTAAAACGCATTAATTCAATTTAAAATGATACTTTTGCATCACAATAAACAGAAACGTTTAGCGTATTATTCTGAAAAGGATAATGATTCCGTAGCTCAGCTGGTAGAGCATTACACTTTTAATGTAGTGGTCCTGGGTTCGAATCCCAGCGGGATCACCAGATTCAATATCAAAACGTATAAAAGGCTGTTAATCGTATGATTAATGGCCTTTTTACTTTTACTGGAGTATCAAAACTTGCACTGTTTCGCATAATAAAAGTGAGCGATTCGAAGAGTAGTTTTGAAATTTGAGTGACTCACCTAATTTGAAGTAACTAATTGTATCACAACTAGTTCAACAACTGAACATCTTGTATACGTCTTACTGCAATGCTAATTTTGTTTAACCCTTAATGCCTGACATTATGAAAACTAATTTTAGCTTGCTTTTCTATCTGAAAAAGCAAAAGAACTACATCAGTGGCAATGCCCCTATCTACATGCGTATTACCGTGAAAGAGAAACGTTCGGAAGTTACGACCGGACGGGGATGCGAACCTGAACGCTGGAATACCAGAGCTGGCAGAGTTTTAGGTTCAAAAGAAGAGTGTAAATCTTTAAATTCTTTTCTGAATGATCTTCAAAATCAAATTTACAATACACATGGGTTAATGGTTAAATCTGGTGAACTGATTAATGCAGAAGCAATCAAATACAGATTTCTTGGTAAAAAGGTTATTAATCACACACTATTGGAAGCAGTAAAAGATCACAATTCGAAAATGAAAGCACTGGTTGGGAAGGAATTAGGACTACGCAACACTATGCAAAAATACTGGATATTAAAGTTGGGAAAGATATGGCTTTACTAAAAAAGAAATTAACACTTATCTAATAATTGAGTATAATTTTACGTCAGCACAATGTGCTGACGTACTTAAAACTACATCATGAGCAAATCGATAAATAATGTTCTTGTGCCTGATCAAATTGTAATGGAAAAAATCTATCATATCAGGAGCCAAAAGGTAATGCTAGATCTGGATTTGGCGGTACTATATCAAGTTGAAACCCGATCATTGAAACAGGCCGTTAAACGTAATATTCTCCGATTTCCGGACGATTTCATGTTCCAATTAACTAAATTAGAATGGCAGGAGCTTATCACAATTTGTGATAACCTACCTCAGACAGCTAAATTCAGTCCTTCTACCCCCGTTCGTTTTTACAGAACAGGGTGTAGCAATGCTTTCAAGCGTATTAAATAGTGAACGAGCAATTCATGTCAATATCCAGATTATCCGCATTTTCACTAAGTTAAGGCTGATGCTTACCGATAACACTGAAATCCGTTTTGAAATTGAAAAGATCAAGAATAAGTTAGACAACCAGGATAAAAACATGGAAATTGTATTTAAGTATCTTGATGAACTACTAGAAAAGCAAGAGAAACCTAATCCTCCTAGAACACGGATCGGTTACAAGCCGGACAATCTTTAATTGATCGAAAAAGCAGGAACAATCTCAAAGATTATTCCTGCTTTTTTATTTGAATAAACACTATTTCTTTTCTTTCACTTTTAAATCAGCAAAATCAAATAGATCCATTGGATTAACTTTCAGAAATTTGGCGTAGGTTGACGCATGACTAATACTCGTATTAATTTGTCCTAGTTCAGTTCTAGCTATCTGGCTTTGTGATACTTCCGCAAGCAATGAAAGCTGCTCCTGAGAAATCCCTTTTCCCTCACGAATTTGCTTTAATTTTTGTCCAAACTTTTTTACAAAATCTTCGTCTTTTAAATACTTCACCAAGCAAATAGACATCTATAAAACAAATACTACTTATATTAGCATATCTAAAGAAATAAATGAATAAACTATAAAATTGCAGTTCTAAAATTGGTGACAAGGAATTGCTTACAAGCCTCGCAACTAAATCTGACAGTTTAACCCCGCGAGTCTAAGTTGAGCAACCAAAACCTTATACTAAATTGGCAACCACTTTATTAGAGGCTTATTTAATGTGAAAATTAAATGAGATCAATATATGGAAATGCTACCTCTAACCCCAGCCGATGAACATTCTATTTATTTTAAGACGTTCGTCAAATCATTAATTCAAAAGTTCCAACCCCAGCAACTTTTCTGTTTTGCTAAAAAAATTGTATCCGAGGAAACTAGTGGCTGTTTTATAGATCATGGCTACGATCACAATTACCATCGCTGCCTCCTTATTGTGACAGAAAGCAATACCCGGATTGATCGTGAGGTTCAAGAGTTTGCAAATTTCCATTATAAGCAGGGTAAGATCACTATCCTGTGTCATGGAAAAGAATCAATCGCCGAGGCTATCCGAGCCAATAACAAGTTTTTCATTACCATTTATAATACCGGGCACCTTTTATATAGCAGTGATGGAATGACTCAATCAGATCTTATGGTCAGATATATTCCTACGCAATCGGGCTAAAGGCTAAAAAACATCTGTATCATCTAATTCCATTAGCAGAAGGATTTTTGTTAGGCGCTCATGAGTGTCTTGTCAATCAGCAATACAAAATTTGCATCTTCATGCTGCACCAAGCTTTAGAACAATCATGTATAGTACTAATTAGAGTGCAAATAGCCTACCGATCAGAGTTTCACAATCTACATCGTCTGTTATACCTGTGCAATTCCTTTTCCAATTTGCCCGGTAAAATCTTTTTATCAAATAGTCCCGAAGATGAAAGACTTTTTGATGTGCTAGTCAAAAGCTACTCTGGTGCCCGTTATGGGGATCATTTCTCAGTTGAGCAGGGTGACGCCCACCTGCTATATAAAAAGATCGCTTCTTTTGTGACACTGGCTAAGCAAATGTGTGAAGAGAAAATAGTGAAATTGGAAAATGAAGCCGCCTTATATAAACAAGTAACACAGGAAAGAGAGGTTCAAAATGGATAGTCAGGAGATAAAAATTCTGTTCAATGGCAAACAGTTTTTTAGTTTGCCATTTGTAAAAGGAACGAAAACATTATTACGGTCGACAATCGACCAGTTTGCAAATTATGACTCCTCGAAATTACCATATCGAAAGGATCAGGTACACGTGATTTCTTTTAAAGGGGGCATATTGATTTTGGCGGTAAAAGAACCCAGAGAAAAAGAACAAAGGGTTTCATTTAAGGTGACAGAAGATTTACTATTGGTCAGTTGCAGTTCACATCAAGGAGAATGTTATCTCAGTTATTATGCAAGCGTATCATTGGACTACTTACTTGGACATAAGGATTCTGCTAATTTTGCACAGTATTACTAATCTGGCTCTTTAAAGAAAAATGCACCAAATTATAATAACGTTGATTAAAATCTATGGACGATGAATATAAAGAAGATTAAAAAACAATTGAATTATTAGCCAACTGGCTTAACCAGCGCTCAGATGGGAAACCCCTTACAAGTAATGACCTATTTTTTCGCAGACTTCCAGCTTCATGAGACCAGAGGGAATTTCTTAATTATTAAACATGCAATTGAAACACGAGCCATTCCCTTATGGTCTCGTGTTTTCAACATAAATACATCTGACTTCGTACAATCTGGCTATGGCTTATTATCTCTTCTGGACAAAGGCATCAAGATTCATCGGCGTCGGCAGAACCACGTTATCCGAGACATCCGCCAAGGTCATCTCTGTGATGAAAGATTTTTTCGGTGTGCGTACCTTTTTCATGTTGACAAGCCAATCCTGCTCGGCTTCCCGGTAACCTAATGGAAGGATGACCGTACTTTTGTAACCTGACCCATTTAAATTTAATAATTCATCAAGTTTTTCTGGTAAGAAACCCTCAATAGGTGTTGCGTCGACCTTTTTTTCCGCGGCGGCAGCGATTGCCATCGCAAAGGATATATAACTTTGCTTGGCAGCATGATGCGACTGCCATTCCTGCCCGGCACGCTCGTACGTTTCAAGGATAACCTGTTTATAAGCGTCCATTGTTTTATGAGGCAGGCCACGTTCGTCCATCATATAGTTAAAGACATTGGAGATCCGTTCATCCGAATAGCTGTCCCACGCAGCAAAAACGAGTAGATGTGAACAGTCGGTAATTTGGCTTTGATCGTAGGCGACTAGCCTGATCCGTTCCAACAATGCTTTGTCTGAGATCATAATGACCTTATACTGTTGTAGTCCGGAAGACGAAGGAGCCATACGCGCGGCTTCTAAAATGTAATCCAGCTTTTCCTGCGGAATCTTTTGACCATTCATTTTCTTAGTAGCATAACGCCACTCCAGATCCTTTAATAAACTCATATCAATAAAATTTTTGACAAATGTAGACTTAGTCGCTGTCAATAAGTAACTTTGTGACAAAAAGTAATGGTGACAATCAAGGCACCATTGTGACAAAAAAGTAACCATGAACTTAGAAAATACAGACGCATCGTTTCCACCATTCGATGACTGCCTTAAAAAGATAAGGGCAATTGATGATACTATGGAGCTACTGTCAGGTAAGTGGAAGTTATCCATTTTATCCCGACTTTGCTATAAACCCATGCGTTATTCAGAGATATTGAATGACATTGAACCACTCTCTGGTAAAGTGCTCAGCCGGGAGTTAAAAGACCTGGAAACGAACGGCCTGATCAATCGACATGTCAGTAGTACCAAGCCGCCCTCTGTTACCTATAGTGTTTCAGATTATGGCATGTCACTGAGGGATCTTTCAGACAAGATCGCAGAATGGGGTTTGCAGCACCGCGATCGAATCAGGAGTTCTTTCAGAGAAAAAGTGATTGCAAAGGTAGAACAGATATAGCTCAACCGTAGAACAGAACGTTTGTTATCAAAGAGTGATCCGTACATGCACCTAATAAATTTCGAATCCACGCTGTCAACACATTAATTTAGAAGCCATTAAAATAATAGTACTTTTAAGGTGCTTCATCTATCAAATGCAAAATAATAGTTAGATAATTGAAATTAATCTGATTCGACCTTAGTACGTTTGGGTCTCCCCCGCCAGAGATCGAACCAAAAATGGCGTTTCCAAGCCAAATAAGCACATTACAAAATATTTAAAAACAAAAAAAACCTCTCTAGGTGCTTTAGAGAAGGGTTCTACTAAAACCCGACGGCCACACGAACCAATTTTTAGATGACCTGAAACGTTTAGCCGCTCTATTTGATGCTTGAGGCTGATTTTAAATATCTAACCCGTTTTTGATTGAACCATTGCAGGATAAATAATGGTGTCCCAATTATTTCTTTATTTTTGATTTTATAAAAAGCAATTCCTCTGACGTTAGTTTTGACTTATCAATAAAATTTCCAAATTTTTTTGTGTGATATAGAATTAAAAACTTGCCTATCTCTTTTTGCTTAATAATATGCTCCCATAAGAACTCACTTTTAAAGGTCAATCCATTAACAGCCATACTTTCCTCGTTAAAAGTATAAGTCATGTCATTTAGTAAACTTGGATTTGATTTAGCTTGACTAAGAGCAAAAAATACAATTATTGATGGGGATAGTAGTAAAAATAAACCTAAAATAGCGTCGGTAAAGGGTGAGTACACCTCGAAACTTATGGCATTAAAATAGTTTAATATTGAAATTATTAAAAGACAAAGTCCAAAAATGGTGGCTATTATGTAATACGGTTTTTTGTAAAGACCAATGAACATCACTTTGATATAGTCTCCTTTGTCCAACTTTGAGGTAATCGAAAAATCCATTTTATAATTTGATAAGCTTTTAAAAGTACAAAAGTTAATTCCATAAAAAAAGTAGCCAATAAAATTGGCTACTTGTCATAAATAGTACACCGAGCCGTGCTAAGGTCGAACCACTTTGAACAAGTTTTGATCAGAATGGCGTCTATACCGATTACTTACGGAATATAAGGATATTTATGGAGCCAAATCTAAGCGAATATTCTCAGCAATAACAGTTTTAGTTCCACCAGAATTCCTCGCTTTTATTAAAACATGTTATCGACAATAATCTTTTTCGGTTCAATCTATATTTGCCGTAAAGTTGAACTCCTAAGGAGACTTACAGCTAGTTTATTGTTTGATAATTAGGTAAGACAAAATCGTTAAGCCCGGTAACTTCCTGCTTTTCTGTTCGCGGGCGTAAGAGTTTTTGAATTAAGGCACTTGCAAAAATTTTAGTTAGCATTCGGGTGACCATTATTCCAAATTTTGACTGTGGGTGAATAAGCCGTATAACTCTTGGCGAAATTTGTTTTTGAGATAATTCAACATGCGGCTTGTAGATAAGTTCGTATTGCTCCAACGCATCTTTGATACTGGTATTTTGTGAAAGTTCACCTGCCAAGATATAAGCGCCAACGAGCGATAGTGTAGTTCCAAGCCCTGTAAATGGTGTAGGTGCATGGGCTGCGTCGCCTAAAAGTACAATACGTCCTTTCGACCATTGAGATGCTTTGACCTGACTCATAGGGCCAAAATAAAGATCTTGAACATTATCGAGATTCTGAACCACACGTTCGGCTAAACCAGCTTTCGCTGTTAGAACTTCTTTTAATCTATTCTTTTGCTTAGAAACATCCTGCCAGTCTGGTATAAATTCCTCCTTTAGAAAGGTTACCAGTACTGTTGTATCGTTTTTATGTCCTGGTCGAAGAAAAACCATTGCGCCTCCTCTAACCTGGTATGCCTTGGCCCAAAGATCATCCTCCGGTGTTTTAGGGATTTTAAAAAACGACATATACGCGCCCAAATAGTTGAAATGGGTATACTCAGGCATCACCAAATCTCGCGTTGTAGAGCCAATGCCATCTGCGCAGACAACTATGTCAAAATCTTCTATTGAACCATTATTAAAGGTTACTTTAACTATATCAGTAAGCTCTGAAATAGCTACGACAAACCATCCAAAACGATAGTCGCATCTAAGTTTTGTTCTATCATAAATAATGCGAGCAAGATCACCTCGCAAAATTTCATAAGGACTTGTAAGGCCTCCTACTGCACCCTTTGGATAGCTTGATATGATGTTACCTTTATCGTTTAGATATCGGAGGCCTTCTTCCCCTGTATTCCTGGAATCAATTTGCTGTTCTAGCCCCATCAATTTTATGACATCTTGACCAATACCTTTAATATCTACATTTTGCCCACCATCCCGAAATGTATCGGATTTTTCAACAACAACTACTTCATAGCCGTATTTTTCAAGCCAAAATGCAATCGCAGTACCTGAAATACTAGCGCCACAAACGAGGATCTTATGATTAATTTTCATCTATTAAATAACTTTTGTATTCAATGCAAATAAACATTGTACAAGAAATGGTGGCAAGAGTAATAAGGAGCAAGTATTGGACAATTCGGAGTAATTAACAAAACAAATAAAAGTAAGATATTATGCAGCCAACAGAAAAAATTCAATTTGCAGACCGTTGGAAATATTATTTGGTTATCATTAATTACCGCAGTCGAAAATACTACCTTTACAAATTGAATTAAACAATGTCTAAGCAAAACGCATCCATTCCATTAAATACAATGGCGGACAAGTTCGGCTCTGGAATCGCCATTGGTAAAGCATCGATCCGTGAGTTGCGCATCTTCGAGGATGCAGCAGACGCACACCGGGATGATTATCATTTGTTTTTCTTGCAGGAAAAGGGAGTTACCCCTCTTGAAATCGATTTTCAAAGGTACGAATTAGCTGCATCTTCTGTTTTCTACATTCATCCCAATCAGGTACATCGAATGATTGGATTTGAAAATGTAACGCTTAGTTTTTGGGCGATAAGCAATGAAGATCTGAATCCTGAATATTTGAAATTATTGGAATCAATCACACCTGCAAAACCACTTTTGTTAAAGGAAGAAACGTTTTCTATCATTTCTGAGGCTGTATCGCTCTGCATTAAGTTATCAGCAAGAAAACATGAAAAATTGCACTATGCCATGCTTAAAGACGGTTGCAATACTCTGGTTGCGTTGGTTGCGTCACAATATTTAGCACTAACAAAACCGACAGGTTCACTACTAAGATTTGAAGTGGTAGCTAAAGCATTCCGTGTATTTCTGGAAGAAAATTTTACTACCTGTAAAAAACCAGTGGCGTATGCCCAAGCCCTGAATATATCTACCCACTATTTAAACGAATGCGTTAAAAACGTTACAGGCCATTCGGTCTCCCATCATATACAACAACGGATTATTTTAGAAGCGAAACGGTTACTTTATCATTCCGATAGATCAGTAAAAGAAATTGCTGCTGAGTTGGGTTATGATGATTATCCTTATTTTTCAAGACTTTTCACCAAAGTCACGGGGATGACCGCTTTAACCTTTAGAAACAAAAACTCCGATTAATCCAATACTTGCTCCTTTTCACTCTTTTTCCAACTGATTCCGTGAGGTTTATTTGCATTGACAAATAAGCTGTTCAATAATGGAATTATTAAAAAATAAAAAAAACAAAAGCATACTGATATCTGGTGGAAGCATCTCTGGTTTAAGTACCGCTTACTGGTTGGCGAAATATGGCTTCAATGTCACTATAGTCGAACGAGCAACACATATTCGTCCTGGAGGACAGGCAGTGGATGTCCGCGGCACCGCCTTAGAGGTCGCTGAGCGAATGGGAATTTTAAATATAATCCGCAATAACAGCACAAAGTTAACAGGAATGTCCATTGTTGATGCCATAACTGGGGATGAAATCTTTCGGAATACTGAGCAAACACTTACCGGTGGCCGACATGACAGCCCTGATGTGGAAATATTGAGGGATGACTTGTGCAGAGTTCTTTTTGAGACGATAGGAAATCAAGTGAAATATATTTTCGACGACACGATACTGACCATTGATCAGGATAACGAAGGCGTGAATGTGACTTTTGCGCATGCCGCTACCCAACGCTTTGATCTTATCATTGGTGCAGATGGTATTCGTTCGAATGTACGAAGGCTCATTTTTGGTTCAGACGATAAATTCATACGTTACTTAGGCCATTACGTTGCCATTTTTACAATGCCGAATTATTTCGAACTCGATCACAGGGAAATGATTTTTCAGCACGAAGGAACTCCACTTTCCGTGTGTATCGTTAAAGATAAAAATGCCGAAGCCAGAACTTATCTGGGCTTTAATTCCGATGAGCCATTGCATTATGATTACAGAGATATTAAGCTGCAAAAGCAGTTAATTGCCGATAAGGTGCCGAATGTGGGAGAGAAAATCCGTAAGATCAAGGAATTGATGCAAGCATCAACCAATTTTTATTTCGACTCGGTAAATCAAACAATTATGGACGCCTGGTCTAAAGGTCGTGTCTCTTTGGTGGGAGATGCCGGGTACAGCGTGTCCCTTACCCTCGGTCAAAATACCTCAGTTGCAATGGTAGGTGCTTATATACTGGCCGGAGAATTGGCTGCAAATATAGATGATCTTCAAACCGCATTCATCAATTACGAAAATGAGTTGCGGGAGTATGTTGTTAGCAATCAAAAACTTGCATTTGATACTAGAACTGAGCCTACAACTTCGTTGGAACAAACACCCGAAGACAAAACTACAATAAATGCCACCGATATGCCTGATTTTGGACAATCAGTAATCCCACTTATACTCAAAAAATATCAATAGCTTTTCTCACAAAAAATGATTTCAAGCATCCCAAAATGGATCTGAGATTTACTATGTAAGGTTAGATTTAGTGCTGATGCGATAAATGCTGATTTTTTATCGGAGTTGAAAAACTTGTTCGATTACCTGGAGTGGTTGAGCTTTTTAAAGAGGTTGTCTTAGACTCCGTTTCTGATACAAATAAGAACTTTGAAATAGATTGTAAAGACCTTGTTAATCAAATTACCCAACAAAACAAGCTGCTTACAAAAATAAGGACAATGCTTTTATAGAATGACATAAGCCTACAGGACTACAAAATAATGAAATTCGAATGTGATGAACGTATTGTAATGCTCGAAGCAAAATTGAAAGAGATAAAACAAAGTTATTTAGCTAAGAACGATTTAAGTGATCTTATTGATGAAGCTATGTTAAAGGTTCAAAATCCTTGTTGAATTATATTCAAACGGCAATATTGAAGAAAAACGCTATATCATCGGTTCGATCTTTGATGAAAAATGGACTATTGTTAAAAATAAAGGTCGAATTAGAAAACCGCAATTTGAGCCATTCCTTAAAGCAACAATTTGTTTACTGGATTTACCCAGGCTTAACTAAATGTTTTAACAGATTTAAAAATGAAAAGCAACCAAAGATTAATCATTTTTTTTGGCATTAAATCAAAGAAAGATGCTAACGGCCTCGCGACCATAGAAAAGGGCAAACCACACATACCATTAAGAAAAAGATAAGTTTATTGGAACTTGCTGATCTTCAAATTAAAGAGTTTTCTGATTTGGTAGAAAAGAAGCTGAGGTCATCAGAAACACTAAAACAATGGAAAGCAACAAAAAACAAGATTGCTGAATCTCTTTTATATCAGTATAAGATTAACGATATGGAACTAGGCGATGTTAACTATTCCTTTGCACAGGATTTCTTAACCTTCCTGACTGTCAAGCGAATTCCAGCAGTTGGGGAAGCTTACAAAAACAATCTCTCTTTTTTGTTATATTTAACTTATGGGCCATTTAGTCGCAGATCATTTCCATTCATTTAATCGTTGAAATGGGTTAAGATAAAAAGATGTTCCAATGCTGAATTCAGACATTTATATAGTTATAAAATCATTAACCAATAATCATAAAATCTAAAACAATGAGCAAGATCACAGTAAAAGACGGTACCGAAATATATTATAAAGATTGGGGAACAGGTCAACCCCTTGTTTTTCATCATGGCTGGCCCTTATCCGGTGACGACTGGGATGGACAAATGATGTTCTTCCTGGAGCAGGGATTCAGAGTTATTGCGCACGATCGCCGAGGTCACGGAAGATCGAGCCAAGTTGCCACTGGTCACGACATGGATACCTATGCTGCAGATGTAGCAGAGCTTACCCAAGCCCTAGATTTAAAAAATGCCATACACATCGGTCATTCAACGGGTGGCGGCGAGGTAATCCGTTATGTTGCAAAATATGGGCAGGGACGCGTGGCTAAAGCAGTCCTCATAAGCGCCGTTACCCCGCTCATGGTACAAACCAAAAACAACCCCGATGGAGTTCCCCTATCCGTATTTGATGAAATACGCAAAGGTACAGCAACACAAAGGCCACAATACTTTCAAGACTTTACGATCCCGTTTTATGGATATAATCGGGAAGGTGTAAAAATATCACAGGGTGTAAAAGATAATTGGTGGCGCCAGGGAATGCTGGGCGGAATAAAAGCACATTACGATTGCATTAAGGCTTTTTCGGAAACAGATTTTTCGGAAGACCTTAAAAGTGTAGATATTCCCGTACTTGTGCTACATGGCGAAGATGACCAGATTGTTCCATTTCCCATTTCTGGAGCAAAGGCCGTAAAATTATTAAAAAATGGACAACTTATTTCCTATCCAGGTTTCCCTCATGGAATGCCAACGACAGAAGCAGCCACAATAAATGCAGATCTTTTGACTTTTATTCGATCTTAAGGATCGGAGACACTAATTAATACAGAATAACATCCGGTTGAACGGAACAAAGATTTCATCAATAGCTTTGAAGATTTGATCTTAGAGGGCTATTGATGATTTTTTGATCATTTATAATGATCTGATCAGAGAGAGATGGTTTATCTCTTAAAAGCTCATTTAATAAATTACTTAATGCGCCCGCCAAAAAGCCCGTCATGCCAAATAATTTGACTTTATTGGCGCTTTTTGGCCTTATAGGAAGGTTAACTGTTTAGACCTTGTAAACATATTAGGTCATTCCGAATCAAGTGGAATTGTTGGCGAGAATCAACTGATTTTTTTCTTTTGCATTTGTAAAAAAACGCTAATTTCATTTTGAGTCAAGCCTAACAAACTCTGATCAGTTTATTATTACCAGATGGTATTCTGGATTATTTTGAATAGTACTGGATTATCTTGCTGGTTTACAGTGAAATATTATCTTTGTAAGAACATATCCCACAACACAGATATAGAAACCCGTTTAGCGCAACCCCGTTTTGCCAATGGTGTTTTTATAAGCAATTGACCTAAACCTTAAAAGGAATGAATTATGAATACTTATGCTGACAAGCCCAAGGAAAACAAAAGTCAATCAATTGCCAATGGGGTTTCTCAAAACCAGAGCGGTGAGACCACCTTCCAATTTATAGATAACAGGCCTGAAGCGATTGCTCAACGAAAGTTGCAAAAGTTGGCGAACAATAGTCTGCAAGTACAGAAGGCTGCACAATTGCAAATAATGGCGAACAACTATTCTTCAAAACAGCAATCTATTCAAAAAAAAGAAAATAACACAGGCTTACCCGATAGCCTAAAATCAGGAATTGAAAATTTATCAGGTTACTCAATGGATGATATAAAGGTTCACCGTAATTCCAGTAAACCTGCTCAGTTACAAGCTCATGCTTATGCGCAAGGAACTGATATTCATGTATCCTCTGGACAAGAGAAACACCTGGCGCACGAAGCTTGGCATGTAGTACAGCAAAAACAGGGACGTGTGAAGCCTACTATACAAATGCAAGGAAAAGTAAATGTGAATGATGATCCAGGCTTGGAGAAAGAGGCAGATGTTATGGGAAATATGGCATTGCAAATGAAATCCAAAGTAGACAAAAGTATTCAGCATGAAGCTGAGGGTGAGAAGGGCAATAGACTTGAAGCTACGGCACAACCTGATACGATTCAAATGAGGCATATAGTTGATCTTGTGGCCGCCCCTCGGCTAAATATCAATACTTATAGCTCAGAAGCGCCAATTCAAAGAACATTAAATGTGGGAGGCGCAGTTATTCCGGCTGGTGGAGCACTACCTTTGGTTGCAACCACCATCATTAATGCAATAGGCGAATTGATTACACAGAACGGAATAACTACTGTCATTACAGGATGGAGAGGTGATGAAACGGTTCGGATTCATGGTGATTGGGCTACGGCTATAGCAAATGCATTTTTTGAATCAGTTGGTTGGGCCCCAGGGGATGTGACAATCACTAATCCGGCACTCACCCGAGGGAACTGTCATGGACTAACTTTTGGAGGAGGAGGGGATGATATGATTAACTTTGATTCTATTCAAGACGTTTTGGCCCGCTGGAATAATGGGCCTCGTATTCTGATATGCCTCTTAAATGGAAACGTTGCGCACACCGCCACATACGCAGGAAATTGGAGGCAAACATTACCATACGGCCCTATCTTTACGTCAACTAGGGCAGTGCTTATGAACCGTTATGCGTGCTATGACACAGGAATTCCAGCTGAACTTGTCACATTACAGGCCTTAGGTGCTACTGCTGCAGCAGCGGCGGCGGCAGCAGCAGCAGCAATAGCAGTAGCAGCTCTAATAGGCCCTCACATTTTAAGATTACAGGCTGCAATTGCTATACCTGAAGATCAAAGAGAAGGGGAAGATTACTACGGCTATGTGGATAATTGGCTTTTAGAGGCACAAGGAGGTAATATGACTGCAGACGAAATAAACAATCACAATGCGGACTTAGATGATATGGGCTGTCCATAAAATATCCAATATTTTGGTGGAGTCCTGTACTATGTTAGTGTTAACTGGAGAAAATAATATAGCTTAAATATGTTTCTTGTTTGCACGTGCCAGATTGTAATCGGTAAATTTGGGCACCAGTCCTGCTGCTGAGAGTGATACATTTTTAAAAAAAAGACTCTTATAAAATTTATTACACGAAGTAACTTTACTGAACCATTTGAAACACAGGCCAGGCTGGCTATGCGGAATTACATCGTGGTTACCTGGTGGAAACAGATGCTGTAGTGGAACTTACCCATTAGTTATCTTATATCCTTTTGAATGTGAACCGATCCCGGAAGCTTCACTATCCTTCCTTTTGACTATTATTTCGTCGATTTAAGCTATATCTGGTTTTATGTGTTATAAAAACGATAAAACCAGCATCACGAAAAGAACAATTTATTTTTTTACTAGTTGTATATTAATCTTTGCATTTGTTAGCTGTAATAGCAATAAAGATTCTAAAGCTGCTACTGATATTGTAACCAGAGTTAAAAATATAACGTAAAATCGCCGATTTTCGCACTAGGTGCAAATCCCAGCGGGATCACGAAAGCCCCAATGTAAATTGAGGCTTTTGCATTAAAAAAGCCAAAGTTTTGTGTGCTGCGGTTTCTATTTAAAAGCCTGACTTTTATACTTGTCAACAAATTCAATCGCATCAATCATATTTTCAGGATATTGAGCATAGGCGATAAATCTATGTATTCCATGGCGGTCAGGTTCATAAATTGATATATGTTGGTATGAAAATCCATTTTCTATCAGGAATTTAACGACATCCCACTTCCTTTTCTCGGTAATTTTTGGAGCTCTAAATCTATGTGTAATAGCAATTGTTTGATTTCCACATTCAGGACATTTAAAATTTAAAACTTCTGAATTTTCAGAGGAGATATTAAATGACTTCTTACAGTTTAAACAAATTGCTTTCTTCCCCATAGCAGACTAAAGATCATCAACTCTTCTCATATCTCCAATAAGCCCTTGTCGAAATTTCCAATATAATCTTACCAATCTATACTACTGCTTTCTTCAGTTAACAAACACAGAAATAGCAATGTCCTGTATTCTTAGTAATTATTACGATAATCCCAACTGTGATATTACCATAATTATATTTGAATAATTCCTTTATTGAATTGTTGGAATTGTTTCTTTTACTCTAATGCCTATTAAATAGATTTAAGGGCCAATCAAGGAAAGCCCGTACAAATCCTCTCGGTGGACAAAGATTTTAAGCTTCACCTGAATAAAGATTATTTGAAAACGATAACCTACCGTCAACGAGCAACCGTTTGCAAATAAATAGTTTGTTTATATCTCTGATGAAAATGTAAACATAATACTTCTTACATCCTATGATTTCACAATCAAATTGAGTAGATTACTATCAACAATAAAACCTTATCTATCTCATTATCATGTCATACGAAAACAGAAACATAGAAGCTATGAATACCTCTTCCAAAGCTGAAACGTACAACAAAAAATCTTTAGGAATTTCTCAACCAGCTGTCAAATTCTCTCCAAAAGTGGTAATCCAAAAGAAGAATGAAGACGAAAATTCTTCTAAGAGATATGATGAAGCTGTATCAGAGACTAAATCTTTCTCTATATCATCTCAAATTAGAAATGATCAGGCTGAAACGATAAAACCATTTCAATTAAAGGTAAACAGCACCGGTCTTCCTAATAATTTAAAATCAGGTATTGAGCATTTGTCTGGATTTGACATGAGCGATGTAAAAGTTCGCTTTAATTCAGTAAAACCTATGCAAATGAATGCAAAAGCTTATGCCCAGGGTACAGATATACATATAGGACCCGGGCAGGAACAACATCTGCCTCACGAAGCCTGGCATGTTGTACAACAAAAACAAGGAAGAGTACAGGCGACCACCCAACTGAAATCGGCCGTACCTGTAAATGATGAATTCTTACTTGAAAAAGAAGCTGATGTAATGGGTGAAAAAGCTGTACAATTCAAAGGCAATCTGAATATAACGGAAGAGGCCTTAGATCTACAACAAGACCTGGTCAAGCCCGAAGTGTTAGCACCAACTGTCGCTCAGCTAATGCTCATCAATAAAATTAATGTTACAGAAAGTTCAAGTGTAGACGATATAATAAAGGCTGCAAAATGGAAAAAAATGTATGGGGCTAGTAAAGATCTGAAAGATGAAGAAAGTAAGGAATTGATAAGAGTGATTAGTAAACTTATAGAAGCCAAAGGTTATGATAAGGTATTGGATATAATTCTAGAGGATCTGAGGGACAATTTATCAGACGAAGAAAATTCATCAGATGAAAAAAACTTACCACGTGATCAAGACGATTCGAAGCAACCGGAAGAAGATGAAGACCTAGGGCCTATGAATTATAGTTGGATGAATCAACAACCGAAAAAGCTCAGACCAGAAACACCCGAGCAATTTGGTTGGACTGGCTTTCCTGAAACACACAATGGATTCAAAAAAATCGGCGTACACGAAACTAGTGCTGCAAATGCGATTGGTCTGGCGGAACATGGACCATCCGTTAATAAAATGGATACTGGTCATCATTTGGGAAAAGGACGCGGGTTTTATGTAACAACTGTTGGAAATAAACAACTAAATACAGTGACACGTGATATGGTTTATGGTGAGAAATTTGTGGCAATATATATATCAAATCGTGTAACTCAAACTTCTTCATTTGAAGAAAGTACAAATCACACCGCAATACTAGACGAAGGTTATGGAGACAAACTTTGTTACTATTTGATGTCAGGAGGCAGCGAAATCGTTATTCCTGAGCGATGTTTTCCATTTGTTAAAGCCGTAACTATTAGGCAGCAATTGGAACAAATACCAGATGAGTCGGTTGAAGATCGCGCGGCAGTAAAAGACTACCAGTACCAATTGGAATTTGCCAAACGAATGAATGATTTATCGGCCAAGTACAAAAAGGCGGAAAGCGTAAGAACTAAGCAGGCTATCGCTAAAAAGTGGCGATTTCTCGAAAATATATTATTTAACCGGTGGTCAATAAATAGTAAGGAGTTCCCGCTTTGGCTGGATGTAAAAACTATTGACGATTATATACGTCCTACCCCCCCCTCATACAGATCGAATCAATAAATCAGTCCGCAATCAGAGGGAAGTACCTTTAAATCTGCAACCTACCTCACCCTGCTCCCTAAGGCTTTCTCGTGCAATCGTTCCCGGAGTAAACCGGACTTCATCAACTATTTTCAATTCCTCCACGTAATAAACATAAACCATTTTCTCTTGTTCATGTGTAAGTCCACCATTTGTTAAGAAATACTTTTTGCCATCATTACTTCATCAGGGAGACCAGTTTTATTAGCTTTCTGCTGAATAGTAATGCCTTGTTTAACCTGAAGACTATTATCCGCATTTTCCTGGTACGATTTTAATTGCTGCACGCGAAGAATTCGTCAATCATTTTCTGCAAATTTCTTTGGGCAATAGCCTCAGCCTGTTTATCTGAAAACGCAGCAATTGAATTTCCACTGCTTTGGGGAGTGTAACGCGAACTGTGTCAGTTCTAAATTAATGCTCCTCAGAAGCTGTTATGTTCTTTGAGGATTCTATCCCCGAATTTAATAAATAATTGTGAAAATGCCAGTCCCCAGTTGTGGATTGGCATCGTCCATTTTTTACTGATGTTTCTAATGACCAGGTACATCAATTTCATCAAAGCCTGTTCAGATGAAAAAGCACCTTTGGTTTTGGTAATTTTGCGGATCTGGCGATGAACGCCTTCGATAGGATTTGTCGTGTAAATAATCTTGCGGATCACCTGATCATATTCAAAAAAGGCGGAAAGGTTGAGCCAGTTATCTAACCATGATTTACAACTCAGGGGATATTTCTTACCCCATTTTTCTTCAAACTCCAATAACTTTTCATATCCCTGTTGTTCATTATTAGCCTGATAAATAGGTTTCATATCAGCCATCACTGCTTTTTTATCCTTTTCCGGAACGTACCGCATAGAACTGCGAATCTGGTGAACAATACATAATTGCACCCTGGTTTTAGGGAAAATGGCCTCCACTGCCTCCGGGAACCCCTTCAAGCCATCAATACAGGCAATTAATATATCTTCAACACCGCGTGCTTTCAGATCAGTAAGTACATTCAACCAGAATTTAGCGCCTTCATTTTCCGAACTATATAGGCCTAAGACATCCTTTTTTCCTTCAATATCTACACCAAGGATATTATAAATCGCACGTGTTTCCACTGCGCCGTTTACCCGTACTTTGAAAAACATGCAATCCAAAAATACGAATGGGTACACTGACTCTAATGGCCGATTACGCCATTCCTGCACTACAGGAAGAATACTGTCAGTGATCCGGGAGATCTCAGCAGCAGAAATGTCCATCGCATACATTTCTTGTATATAGTCACGCATACCACGGGTGCTCATACCCATGGAATACATGGATAAGATGTTGCCTTCAAGCTCTTCTGTGATGATCAGCTGGCGCTTGGGAACTATCTTGGGTTCAAAGGTGCTCAGTCTATCCCGGTTTGTTTCCAGTTCAAACTCGCCCGAACTTAAACTGCGGACTGTCTTTTTACTCTTACCGTTCTTGCGGTTGGGTTGAGCTAATCGCTTACTTTCTGACAGATCATGATCCAGCTCGCCGGCCATCATGGATTCCAGAAAATGCTTCATCATCGGAGCTAAAACCCCATCACTGCCAGTCATTTTTTTACCAGAGTAAAGACCAGCAATCGCTTCCTTCTTGAAGGATTCAAAGTCAAATTCGTCTTGTGTTGCCATAAGATATTGTGTCTAAATGTTTAACGTCTTTGACACAGTTTGTGGTACACCCTCCTGCTTTGTGGTTTAGAGAAACTATTGACAGCAACCTGGCCTTTGTTTTCCAATGTTTTATCAGCATGGATATTCATCATTCTCGTTTGTTATTATACTATTCTTTTTCTTCATCCTTTGGTAACAAGTCTAATTCTCTCGCTTTAGCTATTAGTGTTCCTGCCCGCATTCTTGCACTCATTGCAGAACCAACAATGCCTGGTAACCCCTTCTGCTTATTCCACCATGCGGTTTCAATAATAGCAAATCTTATAATGCCAACCTTAGTTACATCTTTATCCAGCGCATCTGATCTATCTTCATAATGTTGACCAATATTGCCCGAGGCTAAATCTCCAAACATGTCAGCAAATGGCTTTACGGTCTCATGAACTAAGAAACCCATTTTAGGCTTAGGAAATTGACTGGTAACCTGAACAGCTTTATATCTGCCAACGGTACTTACTGCTTTTGAAACCCCCTGCCCAAATTGAACTGTCGCACTTTTCAGTTGAAAAGCCTTTGCTCCCATTACATCAGCCTCATGCTCCAGTTCCTGATCATCATTCACATTTACCCCACCTTTCATCTGCATAGTAGGCTGAACCCTTCCCTGTTTTTGCTGTACCACATGCCAGGCCTCATGAGGCAAATGTTTCTCTTGCCCTGGCCCAAGATGGATATTCGTTCCCTGAGCATAAGCATGTGCCTGTAATTGAGAAGGTTTATCTGAATTATAATGTACTTTTACATCATCTAGTGAATGGCTGGAAAGATTTTCAATTCCAGACTTCAAATCGTCAGGTAATCCTGTATTATTTTCCTTTTTTCTTTGAGAAACGTTGCGGGACAGTGACTGGCCTTTCTTTTCCTTATTTTCATCAGCGTAATTACTCATAATTCATGTTTTAAAATAATTTAATTTTATACCGGCTATTCAAAAAAATCAAGCTTATGGCAAATCATCCTTTTTAATTAATGGTGTAATCAGGTAGTTAAAAATAAGAAAGCCTATAGCCACACTGATCACAATGATTATTAAAAGCGTGTTGAAAGGCATATTAATACAATCAGGATCCGTAACACAACCCGGACTACGTGCAGTAGCTGCCGACACCCCAAAAATCGGTATCAGATCACTGGTAAAACAAAAAGTAGATCCAAAAAGAACAAACAAAGAAATAAGTCCAAACAAGATACCTGCAACCAGTTTCTTATGCTGCCACTCACCAGCATAATACTTTATTCCCCAGATAAAATAAGCCGTAACAACCGCACTGATAATCAAAAAGATAAGCGTGATGTACTTTAAAAAAGCATTTAATTCTGCATTCACATAATTGAACACTTCTTTAAAGGTGACACTATTCGTTTTTACCCCTTTATCATTGCCTGATATTTTTACATTCTCCTCCTTTTCTTCCTTAACAAGCGAATAAACCTTCATCTCACTGAGATAAGAATTGATTTTTGAATTATCAGCAGTAGACAAAGTGCTTTCAAAGCAGGTAGTACAAGGATTTTGCAGAATAAAGTTCCATAAGGTAATATGTCTTTTCACTTTTTCAAAAAAGGAAATCTTAGCAGAAAGGATTACTGGTGGAGCTTTTAAATAGGTCGTATCAACATAAGTAAACTTATACATTAATTCATCGTTGAGCACTGCGAAAGAATCATCATAATTAATATAGTATATACCTATTCCAGCCACATTGTTCTTCAGGATATAATCATATTTCTTCGATAAAGTTACCTCGTCATCATACCAGATACGATAACTCCTGCCATTATGAAACACTGTATCAATGTATTGACTTTCATTTGGGGCACTATATAAAGCATGATTTTGAGTCATGAGCTGTATTTCATTAAACGGCAAATACCCGGAGAATGCTTTAGGTACAAAAGTAACCGGATCTATTTCACATTTTGCTCCACGGTATGGCAGAATAATAATTAGTTTTTCTGCATCAATACCATGTGCAAGGTACCATGTATAAGAAGCATCGATAGTTTCATGTTCCTTTCCTGTGAGCGGTGCCAGAGCGGCTCCTTTGCGCGAGGTATTAGAAGCAAAATCAACAAAATATCTGTCTGTATATTTATTCAGTTCCTCCAGTTCATAGGCGCCATCAAAATTAGTTCGCGGCAGGGTCACAAATAACCTGGCAGCCGGATCCTCTGCCTGCAATGATTGATGCAGTAAACCAATAAATGCGGAAAACAATTTTTTATCTTTCTTAGCCAGATTCTTGAAACTGATATTAACCCCGTTCGCCTTACGTTTCTTGAGCAGCAGCAATATATTGGCAATGGTCTTTCTTTGAATAACCTCATTAAAGAGTAGCGGTGCCCTGGCACTTTTATTCGCTATCAATACCGAAAAATACAATTTAGAGCCACTTTTTTGTGCCTTGTCAATTACAGGAGCAGTGTCCCATTTATTCAGCTGATCAAAATTCCCGGTTGATTCATTTAAAGGCAATGCATAATAAATCAAGGAAGTTGCCGTATTAAAAAAAGCATTGGAATTGCCCACGTAAGAGGCATCAAAAAAACCAAAGATCTCTGCTTTATTCTTTAATTGGAGCGTATATTTCCTGGTTACTGTATCCGCAACCTTAAGCGTATAAATAGTCTTTGGATCTGCATTTTTAACCCGGTTCAGCCTCCTCAGTTTTTCAAATTTATCTATGCTTCCAGTTTCCCTAATTGCCCGCTGATCCAGTATCGGAATAAGCTGATTGGCAAGCGCAGCCAAATCTGCATTAGATGGTGTCACAGCAGGGGTTTCACCAGGTTTGATCACATCTTTAACATCTTTTTGCTTCTGGATCAACACTGATAGCACAGCTTGAAGAGAATCTAAATCATGATACCTTGTTTTTTTTAACTCGGCAATCATCACCCTCACATTGGCAGAAGTTGCGGCTATAGAATCTGTCAAGCCTAATTTCTCAATTGCTATCAGAATTCTGCCATCCAGCTTTTTATCTGCTTTACTTTTGAATTTTAAGAACGCAAGCAAGGCCTTCCAGAGATTAGTTTTCTTAGCATCTGGCTTAGGCTGTTCCTTTTTCGGATCCTGCTGCACGAAGGCTGGGATTATCCAACCGGAATTACGGGCAGATATCAATGTCAAAGATGAATTTCTATTTGCTGCCTGCCCACCCTGAAATAATAAGACCAAAAAAAGAAATAAGAGGAAATTTAAAGCTATCCTTTTCATAAGCAGGCCACGATTGTATTTCTATTTATCCGCCATGCTAATTTGATCTTATTCGCTTGCATAAAATCAGGTAGAATTACGTGTTTATGAATACAGGTAATTCTACCGGTAAGCCCTCCGGTTATATTGGATAGTTTTGGTTAACACTATTAAAATCTAAACGATAAACCAGTTTTATAATGATCTACGCTTGTTTAAACTGTCTCGCTGAAGAAATGAATGCCTTTTTTAAGAGCAAGCTTAAAATACATGATGACAGGGTTATTGTTTCTGGAATTGTGAACCAGAATGGAAGTAGCGCAGTACAAGGAGAAAACAAAGTTTTAATTACGCTGATCAATATTATTCGGGACACGAATCTGAAACGGGATGGGTTAACAGCAGCAAGTTTAAGCACAAATACAGCTAAACCAATTTGCATACAGCTGCATTTAATGATCTCCTGCCATTTTTCTGATACCAATTATGCAGAGGCACTGCGATTCTTATCCTTTGTAATTGGGTTCCTGCAGGAGAAAAATGTCTTTGACCACATCAATACGCCACGAATGGATCAGAGTTTAGAAAAACTGGTTTTCGAAATGGAATCAGTTGAGCCAGACAAATTAAGTAATATCTGGTCTGTATTAGGTGCTAAATATATGCCTTCTGTTTTATACAAAGTACGAATGATCATTTACGATTCTAATAAAGTAAGCGAATATCGCCCGGTAGTAACTGGTATCGCTGAAGATAATTCTCATTAATTATGATGCAGCAATACCATAAAGCATTCAGCATTTTTTTTAAACACGATTTCTTCCCTGATGGGAACCTGAGATCTTTAACAGTTAAGCCTACAACCGAAACAAAACTGACACTCAGAAATAATGGTGGTATACTGGTGCCATTTCAATATGGCATACATGTGCTTTATGATTCGCTTTATTATGGAAATGAAAGATTGAGAACAGAATTTTTAGAAAGTGCTGAACATTTAAATTTTTTAGTTATGAACAACGATCACAACTTTTATAATTATACTACCGCCTTTAATACAGATATTTCCTGTAATTATTTCCTTTTCACCAATACTGGCAATGCTAATTTACATGCAGGCAATTATGTTGGAAAAGATGATATAAGAGCGGTGGACACCAGGGATAATGATTTTTTCTCAAAACCTTTCGGAATAATTGATATTCAATTGCATAATGCTCTGCAAGAAAGTCTCCAAATCTCCTTTAGTACAGTTTCTACCTATTGGTGTTATGTATTATCTACTGATTATCTTCAGGAACTGATTAACCCGGCAATCCTGGATAAAGAAACGCAGGAATTATTTTCTGGTCCTGAAACTGCACAGCTTACTGAAAATAAAACAGCGCTCCTATTTTTCTCCAAAAACCCGATCACCCATTATCAGCGGGTAGTCCATACTTTTCAACTGGTCGAAGATTATCACCCGGAGCAACAAAGTTATAAAGTGGTACTCCCGGTATTACCGGGCCCAAGCCCTCGATATATATCATCCGTTAAAATCGCAGAAGAATATAAGGACAAAGACATATCATTTATATTCATCTGATATTAAGCAATTTAATTAACCGCATATAAACAGTAAAAAAAGAAATTATGGCATTAGATTACAAAACCCCCGGTGTATATAGAGGAGAAAAACGCCTTTCCCGGATCCGCAGTAGCTGTAGAAACCGCAATACCGGTTTTTATAGGTTACACAGCAAAAGCACAGCGAAATGGAAAATCACTGGTGTACAAACCGACACGTGTTACTTCTCTTGCAGTATTCGTAGAATATTTTGGAGAGGGTTTCAATTCCGAATTTACTATTGCGGATGCACCAACTCCGCCAGTTGCAGGAGAAGAAACCTTTAAGATCAATGATGTCGATAAAGTGATACAGATTAATCCAAATCATGTATTCTTACTTTACAACGCGATCAGGCTATTTTATTACAATGGCGGAAGTGTGTGCTACATCCTTTGTGTAGACACCTACGGAGATAAACCTGATGGTTTTGATATTGACACCAACAATTTCACACAAGGACCAGAAAGTCAGAATGTTTTTTCTATCCTTGAAAAGGAATATGAACCTACACTGATTGTATTACCGGATATAATCACAAAAGGTGAAACGATTGCTTATAATCTTTATCAACTCGCTTTAAAGCATTGCCTTGACATGCAGAACCGGTTTTGCATATTAGATGTTTATAATACACCCGGAAATACAATTGAAGATGATAGTGCTGGATTTCGCAATGGCATAGGTACAGAATGTTTAAATTATGGTGCAGCCTACTACCCTTATCTTAAAACTTCTGTAATTCAGCCTAGTGAAATTAATTATCTGAATCTTGATCCCACAGTAAAACTGGACACCTTATTACCTGAAGACAACGTTAAAGATATTGTTACTGCGTTTGGGCTATTGACAGGAGATAAATTAACGCCTGCAGCAAAAACAAACTATCATCAATCGCTAAAAGCTGCCAGCCCCACTTATGTTGCGATCATGGAAGAGATTAGGTCTAAATTAAATCTGCTCCCTCCAAGTTCTGCTATAGCAGGCATTTATACTTTTGTAGATACCGCAAGAGGTGTTTGGAAATCACCAGCTAATGTATCTTTGACTATGGTCAATGAACCTGCTATTGCTGTTTCTCATAACGAACAGAAAATGCTTAATGTAGATGTAATGGCAGGTAAATCAATCAACGTGATCCGTCCTTTCCCGGGAATAGGTACTCTGGTTTGGGGTGCACGTACTTTAGATGGCAATAGTCAGGACTGGAGATATGTTAACGTAAGGCGCACATTGATTATGATAGAACAGTCTTTAAAACTGGCTACCAGATCTTATGTTTTTGAAGCCAATGATGGAAATACCTGGATCACAATCAGCAGTATGATCAATAATTTCCTGTATAATTTATGGAAACAAGGTGCCCTGGCAGGTGCAGCGCCAGAACAAGCTTATAATGTTCAAATCGGACTAGGTTCTACAATGACTCCAAATGATATACTCGATGGGATTATGCGTATTACTGTCATGTTGGCCATTGTACGCCCGGCAGAATTTATCGTACTGACGTTCCAGCAACAACAACAACAATCTTAATTTATTTATTAACCTCATACAAAAACATTTTTTATGGCAGATAATGGAGCCGCTCAGGCAGCCACAACGTGGCCGTTAGTTAAATTTCAGTTTTCAGTGAAGATTGGAAGTGACGAACTATTATTTCAGGAGGTAACCGGCCTTTCTTCTGAAACACAAGTAATTGAATACAGGGTCGGCAACAGTGCCGTATTTTCTACTGTGAAGATGCCGGGTATTAAGAAGTTCGGTAATGTAACCTTGAAGAAAGGCATCTTTAAAGATGACAAGAAGTTATGGGACTTATATAACAAGATCAAGATGAACACATTTGAAAGACAAACTGTTGTGATCAGCTTGTTAGATGAGGCAAATGCTGTAGCGATGTCCTGGAACCTTAAAAATGCTTTCCCAGTTAAAATGTCCGTATCGGATATGAAGGCAGATGCCAACGAACCTGCAGTCGAGACGATGGAACTTGCCCATGAAGGGTTTGAACTGGCTAGCTAAACATAGATAAGATGTCATATCTATATGAGGCTCCTGTAGCTTTTAGCTTTGAAGTCAGAATACCTGGTTTTAGCAATGAAGGCGAATGCAGCTTTCGGGATGTAGGTGGTCTTTCCGTCAAATTTGATCTGGAAACTGTCATTGAAGGCGGAGTAAATGACTATGAGCATAAGCTTCCCAAAAGAGCTCAGTATAATCCGCTGGTCCTGAAGCGCGGAATTCTCAGAGGTTCACAGTTTACAAAATGGATCAATGATGCAGTCCGGAATTTCAATTTCAAGCCAAAACAGATCTATATCAGTCTGGTTAATGAGCAAAGAACACCGACCATTAGATGGAGAGTTGAAAACGCTTATCCTGTAGGGATTGAGATCTCTGAATTTAAAGCCGAGGAGAACGCACTGGCCATTGAAACGCTGACTATCGCATATGACTATTTTGTAAGAATGGAATAATAATCATTTTGAATTATGCCTTTAGAAATACGTGAACTCGTTATAAAAGTTAATATAGAAACTGCAAATCAAACGTCAAATACTGATTTAAAGGAGCAGATGCGTGAACTGGAAGACAGGATTATAGAGAAATGCGTGGAAAAGATTCAGCGGAGAATAGAAAAAAATTTAGAAAGGTAATATGGCGCTTATCAAGTTAAAGATTGAATCTTTTCGTAAAGCAGATTATACGAATGGAAGTAAAGGCAGCATCAATGCTTTTATTAATCCAGATAGCTATTCGCTTACCAATTCAAATAATTTTAGCTCTTTTAATATTAAGGGTGATTCTGCACAGACATTCTTCTTTAACAATACAGGCGGCAGTATACTGAAGATAGACAAACTACTGGTTGACGGGACAGGGATTGTTCCGTTATCCGGTTTTAAGGATGTAGACGGCTATCTGAATGAGCTCTCCAGGCTGGTTTATGAATATGATGGGAAAATTCATATGCCGCCTTATGTCAGGATTACATGGGGAAATCTACTTTTTAAAGGGATCTGTACCTCTTATAATGTGAAGTACACCTTGTTTAAGCCAGATGGAACTTGTTTAAGGGCTGAGGTATCTCTTGAATTTAAAGCATCTGTTGACCCGCAAACTAAAGTCAATGAAGCAGCTAACAACTCGCCCGATCTGACGCATGCCCGAACCGTAAAAGCCGGTGATACTTTACCGCTGATGACTTATCGGATTTATGGTACGAGTGCCTATTATATGGAGGTTGCAAGAATTAATAACCTCAATAATATCAACGCAATCAAACCAGGAGATCAGATCTATTTTCCTCCACTAAAAAAATAAAATGCTATGCCTGCAAGTCCCTGGGAAATTATAAAGAACATGTCTCTGCGCTGTACTGTTAAAATTAACGGTACAGAAATGAAGGAGGAATATGGAATTGAATCTATTTCTATTTCACATCAGCTTGGGACTATCTCTTCAGCGGAATTAGCTATTTCTGGTAATTATGCCAGTGATTTCTCGAGCCTGAGTGTTGCTGATGATGAAATATTTACTCCAGGTAATATTATTGAAATTACAGGGGGCTATGATGATCAGGGTGAAACAGTATTGTTTAAAGGGTGTATCGTTAGCCATTCCGTTCAGCTAAGCGGTGATCAGCCTGTGAGTATGAAATTAAGCTGTAAACACATTGTCGTGAAAATGACCATGGAGAAAAAGACAAAGACCTTTCAGGATAAAACAGACAGCAAAATTATAGAGGAAATCCTGGCTGATCATAAGATTAAGGATTCGGTAGAAAGTACCACCATTAAACATGAGAAATTTACTCAAAATGATGCTACTGACTGGGATTTTGTGGTCTCAAGAGCAGACGAAAATGGATTTATTGTTTCTCTGGATGCTGATACAGTCAGTATTAAGCCTCCAGGTTTAGCGCAATCACCAGTGATCAGGTTAGCTTCAGGAGATTCTATCCTGGACTTTTCGGGTGAACTTGTTGCCGAAAACCAGCCGGCTTCTGTTAAAGGCTCTGGCTATGATGATCAGCAAAAACCTCTCAGTGTAACAGCAAAAGAGCCTTCGATGAATAATCAGGGTAATTTACAGCCAAAAGAATTGGCTGGGAAGTTCCAGGCTGCGCCACAGTCGCATCTTTTAAATACGCCGACGACTACAGCAGAATTAGAAGCATTTGTAAACAGCAAATTATTGCGGATCCGTTTAAACGCAATCAGAGGAAGTGTCAGTTTTGTAGGTTCCCCACTGGTAAAAACTGGAACGATTATACTGCTCGAAGGTGTAGGAAAAAGATATAATGGCAATGCTTATGTGACTTCGGTAACCCATTCTATTAACAAAGGTCTATGGAAAACTACAGCAAAATTCGGTTTAGATAGTAAACCAATTAGTAAAAGTGAAGGTTTTTCAGCGCAGCCTGCCAATGGCCAGGTACCAGTTATGTATGGCCTGAGAACTGCTAGAGTAGTCAAACTTGCACAGGATACAAAGGAGCCGGGTTCTTTATATAAAGTTCTGGTTGCTTTACCGTCTGAAGAAGATAAAGAAAATGAAGTTTGGGCAAGAATGGCGAATTTTTACGCCACCTCCGGAGCAGGATTAGAGTTTCTACCTGAAATTGGTGATGAAGTTGCCGTTGGATTTGTAGATAGTAACCCTAATAACCCAATTATATTAGGATCACTTTTCGGGACCAAAAACGTTGCACCAAATCCAGCTGCTGATGAAAATAATTACATCAAAAGGATCACGACTAAAAGTAAGCTGAAAATATCTTTTGATGATCAGTACAAAGTGATTCAGATTGAAACTCCTGGTGAAAACAAAATTACCATCAGTGAGAAGGACGATAAACATACGATTGAACTCAAGGATAAAAACAATAACCTGATTAGTATGACTGCAGATGGCATTAAACTGACCAGCGACAAAGACATTATACTGGATGCCAAAGGCAGCCTGAAACTTTCGGCTGGTGCTAAGGTAACCATATCGTCAAGTAATGGCGATGTAGCCGTTTCTGGAAAGAGCATTAAAAACACGGCTATGGGAGAATTTACTGCAAAAGGAAGCACCGCTGAACTTTCTGCTTCAGGCCCGACTACAATTAAAGGTGCAATGGTAATGATTAACTAACATAAACAAAAGATAATATGGGAACAATGGCCGCAAGAATTACCGATCTGCATACTTGTCCTATGCTTACACCAGGTCTTCCTCCAATCCCACATGTTGGCGGCCCGGTTACTGGCCCTGGCGCCCCGACTGTAATTATAGGAAAACTTATAGCAGCCGTACTTGGTGATATGGCGGTATGTGTTGGTCCGCCCGATTCTATCATCAAAGGATCGGCAACAGTTTTACTCTGTGGTAAACCAGCGGCACGTATGGGAGATACAACAGCCCATGGCGGTACAATTGCAATAGGCTGTCCAACAGTTTTAATAGGAGGATAAAATGGAACAGGAAGAAAGAACATTTTTAGGGCGTGGCTGGAGTTTCCCTCCCGCATTTGACCGGATAAATAATACGAACCGGATGGCTTCTGGAGTAAAGGATATTGAGCAAAGCATACATATCATATTGGGTACTACTCCGGGTGAGCGGATCATGCAGCCTGAATTTGGTTGTAACCTTAAAAAGATGGTATTTGAACAACTGAGTTCGAACCTGATTACTGAATTAAACCAACTGATCGGACAGGCTTTATTAAATTTTGAACCAAGGATCAGATTCCATCAGGCAGAGATTTTACAGGAAGCCACTTTAGATGGCTTAGTCCACATGCATATACAATATACAGTAATTACGACCAATACCAGGCACAATATTGTTTATCCATTTTACTTGGCAGAAGGTACTAACGTCTCTATTTAAAAACACCCTATGGCAACAGAACTAAAGCCCGAAATTAAAGATGGCATGAGCCAGTCGGAACGTTATCTTGCTTCTCTTGATACCTCCTATTTTGGTAT
Organism: Pedobacter sp. PAMC26386; assembly: GCA_014302835.1. Taxonomy (GTDB): domain Bacteria; phylum Bacteroidota; class Bacteroidia; order Sphingobacteriales; family Sphingobacteriaceae; genus Pedobacter. Next base: position 1,206,680 of record CP060294.1, on the reverse strand, counting down.
AGATGAGAAAGATGCGCCCGATTTGTTCAGACTGCTTTATGAACTTTGCGGCCAGTTCAATTATTACGATGAAACCAATAATATTCAGGGAGACTGGCAAGATTTTTTAAGCTCAGATATTGAAATATTAATCGCATTGCTGGCTAGTATAGATAGCAGAACTTCGACCGATTTGTATAAAAAATTGACGAATGCACTCAAACTTTCTGAAAGCCAACAGGAACTAACTGGCTGCTTAAAGAGTATTTTCCTGTTTATCCAGGGCTTTACAGTTTTGCAGATTGAATTTCATAAAAGACTGGAAATGGCAAATAACCTGGGCCGATCCAACCATTTTGAACTCACCAGGGAAACGTTTGTTCATGACTTGCAACGGCTTTATGATTATAACAGGAATGCGATAGATCTGCTGGGTGATGAGGTTATGATTCAGTTTGATTATCAATCATTCAGTTTTGTATTTGAAAGAAATTATGAAGTCATTGACGAGCCTTTCCATAAAAGCACCACTACCCGGGAAAGGGTCATGCTGTCTATTCCTTATTTTGACAGCCTTGTTGCAGATTTAGAAGCTAAATTCACCAAACTTTTAAGCACAGCCAGACAATATGTAAAAACTCAGTCTAATGACGGCGATATCTTTGACCCGCATATTGCTTTGTTAATTTCATTTTTAGAACTCTACGCCCACCTGCAACAACCTGTCAACCGTTTACTGCAAAAACATCTGGATTATTTCTATAAAGATATCATAGGCATCAAAAATAAACAGGAGCAGCTGGACAGGATCCATCTTATCGTGGAACCCGCCCCTGCCAGCACTCCTTTTATGCTAAATAAAGGAGAGCAGATCGTCACTGAGGTAGATGGGTTTCAGGAGAAACTGATTTATACTTTAGCCAATAATGTAGAAATTACAGCGACACAGGTTAAGGAATTGAAGACAGTTTTTATTAGTAATAAAATACAATTAAAAGGGAAAACGGGCAGTTCCCTGGATGTAAAAGAATTACAGGTATATCAGGGAAATTATCCTTCTTCTGTTCCTGATACTTTTCAAAAAAATGGTGCTTCTTTTCCATGGCCATTACTGGGTGAGGATCAGAGTGAATTACCATTTCAGCAGAAAACAATGGATCAGGCAGATATAGGGCTGCTGGTTGCCTCTCCGCTTCTCTATCAGGTTGACGGACAGCGAAATTTCAGCATCAAGTTTTTTATTAAGCCGGATTCATGTGTACTATTTGACGAACAGGTAACCGGGATGTCAAAGGCTTTAGATGTTGATAAAGGAGTATTGATACTGGAATTGCTTAATCAGAGTTTTGACGTTACTGTCACGGGAGCTAGCGGATGGGTGGCCATTAAGCATTATGCCGTATCGTATGCTCCTGCTACTGCAACCAGTAGCTGCTGCATGGAAATTAAATTCAAAATGAATAGTAATGAAGAGGCAGTTACTACCTATAATCCACTTGTGCATGGACATGACCTTAATTTGCAATTACCAGCTTTGCGTTTATTACTCAATAATTCATCTTTTCATAATCCTTATACTTTCTTGTCGTATTTTATCATAGAGCGGGTCACAATCAAGGTAGATGTGAGGGAATCTGAACATTTCAAGCTAAGAAACAACCTGGTTGATTTACATGGAAAAGCTCCATTTCAACCTTTTGGACCTGCACCAGTCAGAGGCTCATACCTGGATATTAACAACAGTAATATCTTTAACCGCTACCTGTGTAATTTCCGGCTGCAATTTTACTGGTTTGATCTTCCTGCTGATGAGAATGGTTTTGCAGGTTATTATCAGGGTTATCAATATCCATTCACTAATGAATCTTTTAAAATAACACTGCGCAGCAATACCAATTCAAAAATTACCCCTGGAACAGAAGAAAAACAATTGTTTAGTTTATTTGAGCCCCAGAGTACTCACGGTAAAGCGCTGCTAAAAAACCAGACCACCATAAATAGAATTGATTTAAAACGGATCAAGTTTGAAAATACACCTAAACTGGATCTGGATGATACTAATGAGGATTTTAAACAGGGTACACTACGGGTCGAACTGACTCAGCCAGATGAAGCTTTTGGAAACCGTCTTTATACCAAAACATTTATTGAAGTAGCAGAACACAATGCCAGAAGGTTCGTAAAAAAGAAGGATGCTCCTAACCCACCTTATATCCCTGTGGTTAAATCACTTTCCATTGATTATACGCTGGAACATTCAGAATTAATCAATGGCAGTACTCAGGATAATAAAGATGATCTTGTTCTATTTCATCTTTATCCTTTTGGATATGATGAGTTCTACAATGGTAAAAATCTAAAGGATAACTTCTTTGTGCCACCGCCGAACCACGAAAGCAATCTCTTCCTGGGACTAAGCGGTCTGGTAGAAAACCAGGAGCTATCTCTTTTATTTCAGTTAGCAGAAGCAAACCTGCACCATTCAATGCATGAACCTGAAGTGATTAACTGGAGCTGTTTAGTCAAAAATAAATGGATTCAGTTCCCCGCTTCCGGAGTACTGATAGATACGACAAATAACTTCATGAATACGGGTGTGGTCACATTGAAAATTCCAGATGGCATAGCTAAAGGGAACACCATTCTTAACCCGGATCTGTACTGGATACGAGCATCATTACCTTGTGCAAGTTCCTTAAAATCAAAGATGATAGCTATATTTCCTCAGGCAGTAATTGCAGTAAGAGAACCTGGGCAATCGAACTTCCCTGATTCTACTTATATTTCACCTAAGGGGTCTGTTAAAGGCTTTCGGGGTAGTGTGCCGGCAGTGAAAAACCTGATTCAACTTTTCCCTTCTTTTGGCGGATACCCCAAAGAGTCTGACAGGCAATACAATATCAGAGTAAGTGAAAGATTAAGGCATAAACAACGCCTGCTATCTGTACTGGATATATCTCAAGCCGTACTGGATGCCTTCCCTCAGATTATGATGGTGAAATGCTATGGTACAGCAGACCATGATCATGTGATTTTGCCGGGGGTAAATATTCATTTGGTTGTAATCCCCAAAGAGCGGGAAGATGGCAGTTTTATCAGTCAGGAACCCCGGGTTAGTTTATCGGTTTTATATGCGATTAAAAAATTTATTACTGGCTCTGTCTCAGATTTTATAAATGTGGAGGTAGGAAATCCTATCTACGAAAGAATCATGGTGGTTGCAAAAGTGAAATTTAAGTCTGTCGACAACGAATTGCAAAGCGATGGCTACAATATCAAACAGATGAACCAGGATATTAAAAAATATATCTCTGCATGGCTCTATGATGCTAAAGCCGATTTTAAAATGGGGTCGAAGATCTATATACTGGAAATTTTAAATTACCTGCAACATCAGCCTTATATAGATTATATCACAGGTTTTTCACTGGTACATTTCTTTAAGGTATGGAACCAGAAAGAAGGACGGCTGGATGCTCAACTGACTGACACCTCTGTTGATTTAACGGATAGTTTGCAAGGCTCGGTACCAGGGGCAATACTGATCTCAGCGGATGATCATTTGCTCACAATAATTGAGCAGTCCAAACCAGAAAAGCCTACAAAATCTGGAATTGGAGATTTCTCCATAGGGTCAGATTTATTGATCATTCAGCCTTCTGAAATCAAAACAAATATCGATACCCCTTCTGACGCAGAAGATCTATATGACTTTACTGTTAACCCTCATTAAAATAAGAAAAATGTTTAAGAGCAAAATCCACGGCCGCGAAGACCTGAAGAAGTTTTTTCGTAATGGCGGAATCCCTACAGAAAACCATTTCTCAGATCTCATCGATTCGATGCTGAATAAGCATGACGATGGCTTTGAAAAAGATAATGAAAATGGATTAATTCTCTCTTCAAGTAAGGTCTCCAAAAAGCTGATCACCTTATTCAAAAGTATAGATGATGTAAATCCATTCTTTTTTATTGAAAAAGATGAACAGGAGATTGCGGGATTAAGATTTAGCGCTGCCGATGATTTGAATGATAATCTAAAAGAGAAAACAAGTTTCTTTTTCCATGTGAATGGAAGTATAGGTATCGGAAAACGCAGCCATAAAGATTACGGCCTTGATGTTAACGGGTTTGCAGCAATGGAGGGGCGTGTAGGAACTTTTTCGCAGGGAAGAATCGCTGCGGATGGAAAATGGCATACCATTATTGATGGACTGGATAATTGCCAGGCTTTCGAAGTCATCGCCCGTACAGGAAGAAAAAGATCTGGAAAATTCGCCATTCTACATGCTTATGCGCTCAGTGCATTTGGTGGGTCTCGCAATAAAATCAGAAAGACATCTGCTTATTATGGATTTTTCTGGAATAAAATCAGTATTCGCTGGAAAAGCAAAAATACGCATGATTATGCGCTTCAGCTCCGAACTAATTGTAACTATGGCACTGCCATATTTATTGATTACAAAGTTACCAGGTTATGGGATGATGAAAGCTTTTTAAGTGACGGACATTATTATTAATTATAAGCAATTAGAAAAATGGAAATCCAGCCAGATAAAAATAGTGTGATTGAAAAAGATGCGGTGCTGGAGCACGCGCTGGATTTTAATTTTCTAAGAACAAAGGGTATTGAACTGATTCAGAAATATTCAGGTAAAAACTGGTCTGATTTTAATTTACATGATCCCGGAGTCACCATCTTAGAATATGTTTGTTATGCATTAACTGATGTAGGCTACAGAACCACTTTTCCTATAACTGATATCCTGGCGGATAAAAAAGGAGAGATTAACAGGGAACAGAATTTCTTTTTCCCAAAAGAAGAAGTGCTTTCTTCTGGGCCTGTTACCGTAAATGATTATAGGAAACTCTTAATAGATAGTGTTCCTGAAGTGGATGATATATGGATAGAACCTATTAAATCACAATTTTCTTCCAGCTATAGTAAAGGGGTGTATAATGTGATTATAAAACCGGCTGCTACCTTCACTGAAAGGTTTAGCACATCACCAGAGCCTGCTGGAAATGAACATTTTGACCATTTAATTCAAAAGGTACAAGCAATCCTAATGGCGAAAAGGAACATTGGAGATAATTATGAGGGTTTTCAGGTACTTAAGCCACAAGAAGTATATCTGAAGGCAGAAATCGTTATCGAAAAAAATGTATCCCCAAGCCAGGTCCTGGTCGCCATATATGATACACTGGAGAGAACAATCAGTCCGGCAGTGAGTTACTATACCGAAGCACAGCTACTGACAAAGGGATATAAGATTGAAGACATTTATACTGGTCCCCTACTGGAAAAAGGAATTCTTCCGGATCATGAACTTCATAAACGAATTACCAGTATTGATCCTTTTGATCTGATTAAGGCAATCTCGGGGCTGACAGGCGTGATCAGTATTAAAAAACTAGAACTGTCTGCTGACGGGAAAGAGTACCGTAAAGGTATGCTGAAATTTGATCACGGTTATTATCCGGTGATGAGAATGGACGATCTCCATCCTGATATTACGCTTTACCACGATACTTACAACCTATATATCCGTAGAATAGATGTCCTGAAAAATGAGCAAAAAATAAAAAGACAGCTTACCGGTGCAGGAGTGCCGAAAAAACAAATCCCTATACTACTGGGACAATACAAGAACCTGAAGGACTATGTGTCTATTCAAACCTTATTTCCCGCAATATATGGGATTGGAGAAGAAGGAACATTTTCCGCAAGCCCAGCTTCTATTGCTAAAAGCCGTCAGTTAAAAGCCTACCTGATGCTGTTTGAGCAGTTAATTGCCGACTCGCTTGCGCAGTTATCACAAATAGGTGAGCTATTTTCTACGGATGACATATCCGATTCCACTTATTTTTTTCAGCCGCTATATCAGGTACCTGACGCAAAATATATACTGAAGGCCTTCACAGATAAAAATAATCCTTCAAATAATGCGGATTGGGAGAACTTCAAAAATAATCCAGCGAATGAATTTATTCGCAATGTCAGTCAGTTTCTCGAAACTGATGAGCAGTATAAGGACAGAAAAAAAAGAGCATTAGAGCATATGTTATCACGTTTTAATATTGCAGTTCACATACATCCTGTATTTCTATATGAGCTTTATTATGATCGGGAGAACCACGTTAACCGCAATGACCTGGAAATACAATGGAAGTCTTCGATACTTAATAACCTGGCTGTTTTTACTTCGGATAGAGTCAAGGCTGACAACTATATGGTGCCTGAAGCAGAGGAAGATGGCAAAAGTGGCTTTGAAAAAAAAATGTCCCTGTTACTTCATATTCAGCATAATGTTCGTTTTAAACTGAGTAAAATCACAGAAAAATACAAAGACCAATTGTCACTAACAGCCTCAGCAAAACACCCTGGCAATTCAGAAGAAGAAACCGTTTTAAATTGGAGAGACGAAGAACTCAGTATCCTGTCAAACTTAAATGAACTGGAGATAGATATTAAGGATCATTCTTCTTTAACCTCAAATTTAACGTTTAGAAGACAGTCAGAAAAGCTCTTTAAATCAGCTATTGTACTTAAGAATTACCGAATTGTCTCCTATCCGTCTGTAAACAGCGAAACCACAGTTATTCTGTATAAACAGCCAGCTAAAAACAAAGAACAGGAAGTGGATAAGTGGAGTATGATTAGTAAACATAAAGATGATTATGAGGCACTGATTGCACTAAAGAAAACAGTTAATTTTTTTAAAGAATTCAGTATGGACAGCGAGGGTTTCTATATTGTGGAACACTTACTGTTAAAACCGGCCTTCGATTCAAAACAGTATGGGTTTACCTTTGCTGGTGAGAATGGCCAAATATTAATTAAACAGCTGGGTTGGCATTCTTTTTCCAGAAGAGAAGCAATAATAACAGCATTATTTGGCCTATCCAAGTCATACACCAACAATGGTTATGCGATCACACTTAATAAACTGAAAGAGCTTTGCGTTTTTAAAAAACCTTTATTAGCAGAAAGTGATCAACAGGATGATGAGCCACAACCTGATGAGGATGCTGTGAAATGTCTGATGGACAACCTGAAACAATTTGATTTAAACAATGCAGAATTTTTCCCTTCTTTTAATTATACGGTTAAACGAAATGACGGGCAGGAAATAGCGGAAGATTATTATAATTTCCGAATGACTGTTGTTTTCCCTTCCTGGCCCGCAAGATTTCAGGACGATAGTTTCGGAAAACTGGCCAGCCAACTATTTATGGAAGAATGTCCTGCGCATATCAAGGTATCTTTCTGCTGGTTATCATTTTCACAAATGATAGTCTTTGATAAATTATACTTTGAATGGAGGGATAATCTAAGTGCAAATACCGCTTCAGAAGCTACTCATATTGCTGCTCAAGAAGTAAGTAAATTTCTAATGGCCCGTGAACTCAAAGATACTGCTTCATGAACAGCGAATATTACACAATTCAACAGCTGAGGTTTGATGTCGGTTTTTTTTCGAAAGAAATGGCTTATGAACTTCAAAACAGACTCAGTCGGCTATATTACCAGCAGGTTCAGCAAACTATAGGAGATTTTTTCTCAGCAAACATTCCTGAAAGCGCACTGATCAGAAAAGACAGCCTCGTGGTTGATCTGGGGAGTATATGTTACGAAGAGTTAGAAAATGAATTGCCGAAACGATTGGAAAAAGCATTGGAAGACCTATTTGGTCCTCTCCTCTCTTCAAAAAACATTTTAATTTGGAATAGTCTGGATTTTGAAAATCTGCCGGCAGAAAAAGGATACCGGTATATTTTAGAGTTCTACCTGGTTAATGGCACTTTACCCTGGCAAGCTGCTGTTCAGCATGGGCTAACCTGGAAAGCCATCCTAAATGAGCTTTATGACCATGATAGGGAAAACCTACGGAATTTATTCATCCGTTTGGGCCGGCTGCCTGAGATTAGAAAAAGACTTGCTTTTCAAGCATCAGAACAGGATATAGCCAAAATAGTGACTGCCATAATTCCCGCAGAAGCTCCTCTTATTCTTTCCTATAAAAAGAATATAGAAATTGCACAGCATCAAAAACAACTTGTAAAAGCTGATGCCGAAGATTTTGCACATGCAGTTTCATTTTTCATCTTAACTTACTTACTAGAAGAACCTGGAAGCTTATTCAGTCAAAAGAACTTGATAAAAAGTATTTTGAATCAAATGGCTGCTCACTTTAATGTTTCCTATCTTTCTTTACTTGATATTTTACATGACTCCCTTCCTGTATCCAGCCATTCGGCAACTACTGGAAATACGCTGTTTGAACTAATCAAAGAACTCCAACTCGAAAACCAGGCTCCCTTGGATTTGAATACTCCCCCTCATACACCAAATCCGGCAATCGGATTAAATGATCAGCTGGAGTTATTACAATATTATCTGAATGAGGGCTCACTGCCAGCCTGGTCTGTTTCTTTTAACCGCAGTGAGGAAGAACTGGGTTTATATTTTAAGGCAGGAATAGCAAAAGCGCCAAAAACGCTTAGAAAGATAATCTTTTCTTTATCACATACCAACTCTACGATCAACAGAATCACCGGGCTTTTGCCAATCAGTGAATTAACGGGTTTTATTGGCGTTTTATGGCCTGACCAGGCTAGTTTCATAGAAGAGTATTTACATTTACTAATCCGTGTAAATGCAAAGGGCATGCTAAAAATCATTAGTGGAGACATATTCGGGGCTATACTGCAAAAAATGATTGTTCAGTATCTTTTCAGTACTGAAAATAGTCAGATTAGAAGTGCTGATTTCATCCAGTTTAGCTTACAATTCCTTTCTAAACAGTGTGGGGCAGCAGTTCCGTTAATCCTCGATTTATTGTTACCGGCAGCTGATACGCCCGGTCTGAATGATCACGTAAGGATATTTAAAAGCTTAATAAAATCTCCATTTACCATATTTAATGGTAGTGGAATTACAGTTTCCAAAGGGGGTAATAGTGCTGATATTGACGCTGAAACTAGTGCTGTTTTCGGTACCACTGCTGTTTCCCCTGCTGGTACTATTGTTGATATCGATGCAGAAGAAGAAAAACATAAAAACTCTTCAAATCAGACGATTAGACTAGTAAATATACTTCATTACTTTATGCAATATGGTACCATGCCATGGTGGGGTAAAGGATACAGTCATCATTTACCAGAAACGCTATTAAAAATGCTTTTTGATTTGTCCGTCAGTGAAGCATTGGTTGTTCTGGAGAAAGCAGGGAAACAACCAGGATCAAGAAAACGGTTTTTATGGCAATTTTCTGATGACTTGACTTATCAGATTTTTAGTTACTTGCCGGATTGGAATTTCGCTACCATTGCGACTGAAATCATTATCGAACTCATTGAGGGTATAGTTGACTTTTCTCAAATCACCCAATTATCATTAAAACATATCGTACTGGAAGCGGTCTGGTTAAGTTATCTGGAGATGAACTACGAAGCATTCAATGAAAATTGTTTCTATCTCAATGTTTTCAAAAGCCTTTCAAACTATAGCAAACTTGTCCCTGCAAGGCTCAATCAGCTATTTAATGAAGTACTCATCAGTGCAAAAAAAGAGGTCACAGAATTTCAAAAAATGAGATCTTTTTCTTCCTGGTCCAAAAACGATAGTGCTCGCATCATTCCCGGTACGGATGATACCAAAGATCACAGGGATAGTATACTTTACCAGATAGAGCTGACTATTGCCTTATTCAATTCTGAAAAGCACAATGGCCGGATCGGTGTCTCTCAATCCGGGGTTCCGGCAAGCCCATATGAAACCCTGGACAGCTTTCTTTTGCAGCAACAAAAGCAGAACGACCCTTTGAATATTGAACAAAGACAGCAGAAGGCTATCTATTTGCTTGAGTACTATCTGTCCTGGAACCATTTACCAGAAAATACGCCTGCGTTAAACCATAAGGAACTGGATAACATGCTTACAGAGCTATTGTTGCTGTTATACCTAGAGAATAGAGAAGTATTAATGCGGATACTCAAAAGCGAAAAGCATTCGATGAATGCTCGTATGAAGATACACCGGTTGTTTTTACCTGATCATAAGGGTGGCGATCATAAACAGTTGAGTCTATTGCTGGATGATTACATAGAGAAAGATGCCTTACAGTATGTACAGCAAATTTCTGGCAATGGGATCATGGAAAACCCGGAGCTGAAACCAGCACTAGACCGTCTGCTGGAAAAAGCGAGAACTGGTAACACCGAAGAACAGCTTAAATTATTATTAAAATCCTCACCACTAACCAGGTATGTCGCATCTCATTATGGAGATGAAACTATGGAATGGTTGATAGAGAAGCGTTCTGGAAGTGATCAGACTTTTAAACAGCAAATAACATTGGTCAGGAAGCTGATTTTAAGTGTGGCCACCAATACGCATGACTACCAAAAACTTAAAGTTCTGTTAAACGAAGCCGCACTTTTTTATTTATCAGGTTTGGTGCAGGCCAAGAATATAAGCAGTTATATTAGCTTTACCTTTCGTTATTTAGCGGGATCATTTTATACTGCAGCATCTGCTAACTTTTTCCATATTTTACGTGATAAGGTACAAACCGCTACCAACCTCGCTCCTGTTTATAAAGATGTGATCCCGCCCGTAAAGCATGAACTGGAGTATCAGTTAAAGTTACAGGAAAGGGAAATATTTTTAAAAAGGAAAGCCGAAGAAGAACACAAAATTCTTGAAATAACTGCTAAGATAGCTGAACAAAAATTGGCTCATGAATCCCTTAAACACGAAGAAGAAACACAAAAAAGACTAACACGCTTGCTGAAAAAAGGGGATAAACTATATGTTGGCAATGCTGGACTAGTATTGTTACACCCTTTTTTAAACACTTATTTTACCAGGCTTAATTTAATGGAAAAGGGACGATTCATTAGCCTTGAAGCAAGAGCCAGGGCTGTGCACCTGCTGCAATATCTGGCCTTTAAGACGACGGAAAATCCAGAGCATGAACTTGTCCTCAATAAGATTTTATGTAATTACCCAATACAGGAGCCTTTACCACTGGAGATTTCAATCTCTGATGAAGAGATTAGTTTGTCTGCTGAACTTTTGCAGGTAGTGATTGAACGAGCTGGTAAACTGTCGGGCTCATCTGCGGATGGTTTTAGCGTATCATTTTTACAAAGAAATGGTGCCCTTACAGAAACTGATGAAGAATGGACGCTCAGAGTAGATCAAAGAGGTTATGATCTCATTTTACAAACCTTACCATGGGCTTTTGGCATGATTAAATTTCAATGGATGAACAAACCAATAATTATAGAATGGATTTAATCCCGATGCAAAAAAATGCGATAAGCCTGAAGGCTGAAATGGATTGGCTGGCCAGGGTCATAGAAACGCGTATGGATCTATACTGGGGCCGCCCTTGCACTTATCAGCATGTAACAGAAGTCAGTCCTCCTCTTCTCGGGAAGGAAGATTCTGTGTATGCACAGATCGTAAGTTATTATGGACTTAATTTTCAAGAAAGAATAGTTCTTTCACTGGCATTGGCACCACATCTGCTTCCACATATATTGGATGTTTTTTTCGTTAAAAACAGTGGTTATGATCGCCATTTCACCGAATTTGGTGGTATCACCGGCCAAAATTTTAATGGATTTTTACCTACTGGCGAAACAGCTGCTTTTATATTAGCAGCCAACAACCTGGAGGAACGCTTCTCACTGATCCGGCTATTTGACGAAACACATATATTCCGAAAACACAATATTTTGAAACTGGTAGCCATGCATGCAGATGAGCCATTTTTAAGCCGTGTCCTTCAAATCACTCCTGAGTATCTGAGTTACTTTACCAGCGGTACAGCTCACCAACCAGATTTTGGGCCAGGTTTTCCTGCTAAATGTATTCATACGAATCTCGAATGGGACGATCTGGTGCTTAGTGACAATGTAAAAAGAGAGGTAGAAGAAATTCAGGACTGGGTTGTTTATGGAGACACGCTACTTAATGACTGGGGTATGAAACGTACGATAAAACCAGGATACAGAGCGTTGTTTCACGGCCCTCCAGGAACTGGTAAAACACTAACTGCAAGCCTATTGGGGAAAACTACTGGACTGGATGTATATAGAATCGATCTTTCTATGGTGGTTTCCAAATATATTGGGGAAACAGAAAAAAACCTGGCTAATATTTTTGATCAGGCAGAAAATAAGAACTGGATTCTATTTTTTGATGAGGCCGATGCGTTGTTTGGTAAACGTACACAAACCAGCAGTTCTAATGACAGACATGCTAACCAGGAAGTGTCTTATTTACTACAACGAATCGAAGATTTCCCTGGGGTGATTATTCTGGCAACTAATCTTAAGGCCAATATTGATGATGCATTTAGCAGAAGGTTTCAGGCCATGATTTATTTTGAACTGCCAGATGCAGAACAGCGGTTGAAACTTTGGAAGCTCGCGCTGTCCGATAAAGCAATACTGGAAGATCATCTGGATCTGAAAGAGATTGCCAAAAAATATGAACTTACTGGGGGGACAATTATAAATATTGTACGTTATGCAGCGTTAAAAGCCATAAAAAGAGGCAATAATATATTGTTGAACAGAGATATGATAGAAAGCATAAGACGTGAACTGGGGAAAGATGGTAAGATTATCTAAAAAGCTCAATGATATAAGTGATTTTCTTTATCCATCATTAGAATAATCTTGTATTCTTCTGGTTCAATCTTCAATTGACCGATAAATGGGTGGTCTAACAGGATAATAATATAAATGACCAGTCCAATAAATGCACCAAGCAAACCGTTAACAAATAAATGCAATTTTAAACTCTCTACATCCAGCATGACTGCAAGTACCAGGATGATGGCTCCACCAAGCAAAATAGGAACCCATATTTCAGTTGGTATGGAAGAAGATGCATCCAGATTACGAAGACTCCTGTACATACTCAATTCATTTAACTGCCGAAACATCTGCCCGGAATACAAGTCTCCAAGGTTAGTTCTGCCCATAATTGCAAATACATGATTAAAAGGATCGCGATGATGTTTGTTTAAAGTTTTCATCGATTCCATCCCCGGAAATTCCTGATCTATAACTGAATGTACATAAACCAGATAGGCAGTTTTAAGGGGAGCTATTCTTTCTTGATCAGGAAAATAATTAATGTCTCTGTAAAGGGCAATTGCTGCACTGCCTTCGCGGCTCACATCATTCTGCGCACTATTCAGAGAATCCCAAACCAGGAATACAACAAAGCCAAGCAAAAGCCCATAAAAACCACTCAGTATAGCAAAAATATAACCTACTGTTTCGTTGTGTGAACGTTTAGGATTCAGGCGTATTTTTTTTCTAAAAAAATAAGTAGCTATAATACCAATTGCGGTGAAAACCAATACAATCAGTATTAATAAAATGAAGGCAGGTATTTGCAGCATTAAATACATAAAATCCATATAGCAGTGATTAGATTCCTCAAATTAGCGAGGAAAGACTGGAGTTTTTTAAGTAAAAATACGTGACTTAGAAACCAGGTAAAATTACCCTAATATATTCTAGATCGGAGTATATATTTTTCTATATTTACGAAAATTAACCTAACCTCATATGTCTAAATTAGAAAAATACCGCATTCCACTTGAACGTGCAGTTGCTTACACCGCAAAATGGAGAGAAATCCAAAATCTAAATCCAAAAGATCCCGGTACTAAGGTCAGAGCATTCACTGTACACGTTACTGAACTTCAAGAGATCATTGATGAAATCGGAGTAGAAACCGTGCGTTTTTATATTGGCATCAACGATAAAAACAAAGAAACACTTGTTTTAGTAGGTGTAAATAAAGATAATGAAGATATGATAGAGGTGAAAGGTAAAAGTGACACCGTTGAGGAATCAGGAACATTTGATTTCACTCATCCTTGTCCGGATACTTGTGCTGACGGTCTCTCCCCTTTAAATACGGATTAATCAAATATCTTTTTTGATTAATCTATGAGCCTGCAAAGTCTGATATTTAACGCTGCTCCTTTTGCTATAATACCATCGGCAATCATTGCAGTTGTTTTATTACGCAACAGTAATATTACGATCAGGATATTGAGTATTCATATTCTGATCAGTTCAATTACAGAGTTTGGTTCTACGTTACTCTGGTCATTGAAAATTAATAATATTTACTTGCTGCATATCTATACATTGGAAGAGTTTGCTTTACTGAGCTGGTTCTATGCGACAATTATCACAGGCAGATCCTGGAAGACTTTCTTTCAGGTCTGTTTGATTTCATTCACTATTTTAACAATTCTGAATTCTTCACTTCTACAGCCAATAACTGTTAACAATACCTATGCGAGAGGATTGGAAAGCTTACTTTGTATGATATATGCTATTGTTTGTTTTAACAAACTGATAAATAATTCTACTGCTATGCCCAAATTCTACCACACGGGTTTACTGTTAATTAATTCCGGTGTATTAATTTACTTTACAAGTTCTTGTTTACTTTTTACTTTAAGTAATTATTTGAGAAGACCTGAATTAGCAGATGCGCGTATGATGTTGTGGACTTGTCACGCATTTTTTAGTATGGTTTACTACTTGCTCTTATTCTTTGGATTATGGACAATTTGGAGATCGAAGTTGTACACTTCTTACTCACAGGCACAATAGCGTTATTAATTCTTTCTATAGGTTTTATAGGTATCTACATAAAGTGGCTACAGAAATTAACTAAGAAACAAAAGTATCTGGTTGAACTGGAAAGGTTACATAAGCAGGAAGTACTGGAAAACATAATTGAGTCTGTTGAAATCGAGCGGACAAGAATTGCAAGGGATTTACATGATCAGATAGGAAATACTTTTGCTCTCCTTTCTTTGATCCTTCAACAATCAGAAGGTGAAAAAATAAAGGAGGCCTTGTTACTGGTCGATAATGGATTGAGTAATACACGTGAACTAGTTCATCAGATCATGCCTCCCGAACTGAAATTATTCGGACTTGAGTATGCTTTGGAGGAGATATGCGCCAGAATAAACAAAAGTAACAACCTGGTTGCGGAATGGCCAGTCAAATGTGATCTTAAGCATTACAGTTTACGCATCCAGCTCTCTCTATACCGGATAATTCAGGAGCTGGTGAGCAATACAATCAGGCATTCAAATGCAACCAGGCTGACGCTGATCTTTTGTGATATGGGAGAGGAAATGCAAATTCTATATAAGGATAACGGCACTTTACAGCATGAACTTATTAATGATCAAAGAAAAGGATATGGACTGAGCAACATCGAAAGCAGAGTACAATTATTAAACGGAAGTTTCGATTTTAATTTTAAAAATGGCTTTGAAGCAAATATTATAATAAAGAGTTTTTATGCAGATTAATATTGGCATAGTCGATGATCAACTACTTTTTCTTAAAGGTATGGTCTCGCTTTTAGAAAGATACAAAGGTTTTAATATACTATGGGAAGCACAGAGTGGAACAGAAGCAATTAACCAGCTACAGGAGCAAGCAGAACAAACTGATATTATACTTTTAGACCTGAATATGCCAGGTACGGATGGAATTGAAGTGATCAAACAAGTCAAAGAAAGATTTCCTGATATCAAGGTTATTATCCTTTCTATACATGAGGAAGAAAGGTTTATAATTAGACTTATTGAATTAGGGGCGAACAGTTATCTTGTCAAAAACGCGTCGCCCGAAGAGGTTGAAAAAACGATTAGATTCACATCGGAAAAAGGATTCTATTTTAATGATAAAATCTCTAAAATCCTGTTCAACAATATGAGCGGAGTAAAAAAGAGAACTACTTTAGCTACAGATTTCACGAAAAGGGAACAAGAAATCTTACAGTGTATTTGTGAAGATCTGTCTACAAAAGATATTGCGAAAAAGCTTTTTATAAGTGAAAGAACTGTTGAGGGGCACCGTAACAGCCTAATTCTAAAAACCAGTGTAAAAAATACTGCGGGACTAGTTATTTTTGCAGTAAAAAACAATCATGTTGATCTAAATTTTTATCTGAAAAAATATTAAAATTTGATGATGGCTCTGCACCTTCTATCTGCATTATAAACATAGACTTCTTGCTACTCAACGACCTCATTAATATAGGAAGAAATATGACTACCAATTCCCTTATCCTAATAACCTGCGGCAACAGCGAACTGATTTATTTTTCTTGATGATGGATTAAAATACTTTATGACACTTATCTTATTCCTCATTATCATGCTTTTCTGGTTTAATCTCAGAATCAATAATTTCTTTTTCATATACCTTTTCATCTTTGCGGTTACGTTTGATTAGCCAAATAATCAAAATAATCATTGCCAGTGTGCAGATTCCCGCTGTCCAATAACTAATATCCATATACTTATGATGTAAGAGTATACAAAAACTCTTCAAACACAATTTTACCGTCTTTAACCTGGTAAACACAAAGCTCAGACATAGCCAGTCTGCCAAGCTGTTTATAAGTGATATCCATGTCCATCGTACAGGCAAAAAAATCACCGGATACAATGGGGTCTGAAACCTTAACTCCGTGTATTTGTGCTATACTTTCCAGCCGTACTTTTGACTTATTTTCTATCGCTAATTTACCTTCGGCCAATTCCCTGCCCGACCCCAGAGGCTCTTTACTGATAATATGATCAGCATATAATTCTTTAATTGCCTGAGCATTTTTACCTTCTCTACAAAGATGTACTAATTTAGTAGCGACTTCCTGAGTGGCCATGGTTAAATGATTTAATTAACAATAATCTAATTTACTGACAATTAGTAAGAAATCGTTAAAAGAATCTACATCCATAAAATCACCGCCTTAAAACCGTGGTCATTATCATTGAATATCATGTAACAATTTGCTGCGGATGTGGCAATTCATAATAATTACAAACAAAATATTTTGATCTTTACAACCTTATGGAAGACTACATATTTGAAATTCAATTAAAGGTTAGAGATTACGAATGTGATATACAAGGCATTGTAAATAACGCAGTTTATCAAAACTACCTGGAACATGCACGTCATGAATATCTACATTCAAAGAACATTTCTTTTAAGGAGTTGACTGAAAAAGATATAATTTTAATGGTATCAAGGATAGAAATGGACTTCAAAAAATCGCTTACCTCGAGCGACACTTTTACAGTGAAATTAAGAATTGAGATACAAGGGGTAAAACTGATCTTCTTTGAAGATATTTTTCGGGTAGCTGATAATGCTTTATGTCTGCGTGCTAAAGTTGAAGTCATTGCTAAAGTCAACGGTAAGCTTACACGGGGAGAAATTTTTGACACGCTGAATCTCTAGTATTTTGTAACCTTTGGTCTATTTATACTAACTGATTATCTATATTTTAAACCATGCAATACAATTCTCTGTTGGAGATATTAAAGAAAACACTTCAAAAAAACAAAGCAGAGAAACTGGCTTCGATTGGAGATGAGACATTCTATACAATTCATGACCTCATAGATTTAACCTTTCATCACGATGACCAAATAGGCTTCAGAGCTGCATGGGTTCTGGAAAATGTTTACTCCAGATATCAGGAGCGATTTTTACCAGATGCCGAGTATTTTCTGAATAGATTTCCTCAGCAGAACAATTTATCTTCACGCAGGCACTACAGTAAGATCCTGGCACAAATGACCAGAAAAAATGCGTCATTAGAGATCAAAATAATTATTCAGCATTATGATACTGGAATTCTGGCAGACACTGCCTTTTTATGGCTGATTGATCCGAAAGTTCCGGTAGCCACAAAATCACATTGTCTGAATGTTCTAGCCAATCTCAATACAAAACATTCCTGGATTAAAGAAGAACTTACTCAAACTATGGATTTTCTGATAGACAAAGAGAGTGTTGGGTTTTATTCCAAAGTAAGACAGATCAGAAAACAGCTCCTCAATACTTAGTGTACATATTAACAAAAAAAACTCCCATAAACATGGACAATTCAATATTCCAAATTATAGCTGAAGATTTAACAAATAAAAATACAAAAAGAATTGCATTATCCTTAACAAAAGGTTACAAACCAACAATTGCCGCAAAATTAGAAATAGCAAAAGATTTAGCTATGGCATTATATTTTAGCGGAGATGAAAAAAACGCATTAAAAATTTGCCAAATTCTGGGAAAAGAAAAATTCAATGGGAACTATAATTTATGGACATGGGTCCAGACTGCTTTATTATTGGCATGCTGGATTTATGATAAACAAGGGTGCAAAGAAGAGGGCGTTAGATCATTGCTAAGAGTTACGGAAATCATTGATATTAACACCGGCGATGAGCAGATGAATCAGATCAGGATAAAAGCTAGAGATCGCCGGTTAAAGGGAGAATTATTACGTGATGAAAAAATTGATCAGGCTGTAGAACAAGGAGATAAAAAACAGGAATTAGCATGGAGACAATTACAGTTTTCAGAACTGCTTTATATTTATCTGTTAGGTGGCTCGAACGAAATCCCAGTAGACAAGGCTTTAGCTGCTATCGAAAAAAATGAACAATTCATTAAAGAACTCGTATAAAAGACGGTGCAAATGCATTGTTTAACAGTGTAAAAAGATCGCATATTCCAATTGCGGGATCTACTGAAATGGCTGTTAGCAGGATTTCTTTGATATTATTACATTAATATTCTATAAATATTTTTTATGTTTGTTGTCTAACACAAAAGATATGAAAGATAACACAGTATCGGCCCTTTTAGGCTTTTTCTACATTGGAGTATGGGCATTTATTGTTTTGGGCGTTTTATTCTGTTCTTAATTCAGATACATTACTAACCTAACACAGATATTTTCCGCTTACAATAGTCAATAGATATTTATCTTTAGTATTGTAAGCGTATTTACCTCAAATTTCTATCCCTAAGGTCTCGTATAAATTCAACTGACCTTTTGCCGTGATAGACAAAGTACGGCTATGCTGTACCTTCCGCATCCAGTCTTCAGTAATTATTTTTTCAAATATGGCCGTGGCTAAAGAACCGGCTAAATGTGATCGTCTTTCGCTCCAATCAAGACATGGCCGCGCAAATGGGCGTCTCAATTTTAACAGGACATCGGTATCGATCCCAAAATCTTTAAAGAAAGTCTGACCTTGTGCGGTCATAGCATAGGCGTCTCCTTTTTCCACAAGGTATTCCAGCATTAATAACCTGTCTGTAATGACTACACCCGCTCTGCCTGCAATATGATCATAACAGGTTCTACAATATCTGAATGGAAAATCTTTAGTAGCAGGGATTAGCTTATCTTTCTGTAAAGAAATCAGATTAGCCATCCCTTCTACTGCATAAGCCACTTCATCCCTGGCATAACTAAAGTATCGATGTCGTCCCTGACAGCTTACTTTCAATAGATTAGCCTGCACCATTTTACCCAGATGTGCACTTGCGCTTTGAGGAGATACCTCTGCAAATAAGGCTAATTCTGTAGCGGTATATGCCTTGCCGTCCATTAGTGTCCATAACATTTTAATGCGCGCAGGTTCACCAATCAATCCAGCTATATGTACCAGTTTTTCAAGTTCCATGCACAAAGATACCCCATTGATTAAATATATATTTCATTCTAGAATTAAATAATTATCTTTGTAATTCAAAAACCTCCAGAATGATTAAGCTGTTACCTCTATTATTACTTTGTTTTTTATTTAGTTCCTGCATTAAAACAACTGATGGACCATACAGCGACTACAGATTTGAAGTTTCCTGTGATAATTGTGTGATTAACCTGAAAAGTGGCTTTGATAACCAGACTTATAATGTACGCGGATACCGGTCAATCCCTTATAACCATACCCTACCATTAATCACTGTATCATTATGGACTGATAATCATATAGATTATACCAAGGTGAGATTTGTTGGCAGTGGTTATGATAGAAACCTATTTGATAATGATCTGTATTATAATGATCCGACGGTTGTTATTGACCTCCGTTTATAACAGATTTCCATAAAGAAGAACCTTATTATTTAAGCAAGTGCCAGCGGTTCAATTCATCTTTAATTGTTTGGAATACCGCTTTAGTAATCATTCCTCTTAGCAAAATTCTTGTCCCAATCCATAAAAAGAATCTATGAACTGGTTTGTATTTCACCAGATTCATAATCAGAGCCTGCACCCTCTTTTTCATGGTAGAATTGAATTTGCTGATTGCTACCCAATTCTGGACAGGCCAATTGGTGCCAGAACTAAAAACTAATTGCGGAAAGGTATAATCTACCTCTCCCACTATTGGAATAATCTGCCAGCTATTATCTACCTGGGATCGATATTGATCAGAATCAATGCTGGCATAACCTGCTTTAAAAATTGGGTTCTCATTTTTAGCACTGTCTGGAATAGTAAAATAATCGCGGAGAAATATTTTGCAGTTATATCTTCCGAGAAAATAATCATGTACCCTGAATTCTTTACTTAAAAAGCCACTAAACCCACCCAATGCACCGCAAGCAATAGCCCGCTCACCCTGGACATGTATCTTTGTACCATCTGCTTTCCGGAACTCCCTGGAAGGATCAATAAGATATTGACCTGCACAGTTTAAATTCATCGCGTCTACGACCTGAGCAGCTTTTGCCCGCATCTGGCTAAGCATAGCAGATAAAGTCAACCCAATTACATGCATTAATCTATCAATTAACTTAATATCTACTGGTTTACTACCTGGAAATGGCGCAATCATTAGAACTGTAGATTTGAAAGTATTAAAATTATCGTGCAGTTCCGGATCAGACTGCCCACAGGCTTCGTTCAGAATTTCACGTACCTTTTCAAAGGGGTCATTATTAATCATGCCCCCATCAATGTTTAAAGATTGATAAGGATCACTTGAGATCTGAATCGCTTCCAGCGTCTGTTTATCAAAAAGCGGGTTATTATTGACAACATCTTTTGGTCGCGTAACTGTTCTGGCCTTAAATCCAATGGGAAAAGCACCTGTGGCCACTGCCGCCTCTACTGCTACCTGCGTATTCGTGCCTGTTTTAAAGTTAAGCGGCATCCAGCCCGGTGTTTTATCTTCCGTTAACTCATCATCTGTCAGCTCGAAACAAGCGTAATCCTGGTGAACCTGCATATAATAAGGACGCCTAGAACCTTGTGCATTGAAATTCACATTATAAGTAAAACCTCCCAGATTACTTAGTGTGGTAAATAATTTCACTTTCCGTGGAAAAAAAGAGGGTAATGACTTCCAGATAATTGTTTCCGGTTTTTCAGGTTTCAGCACCCTTTGAGCTATCTTATCTATAAATACGCAATTCAGTGCTGAGGCTACACTTCCTTTAATATCATCGGTTTCAAGCATTTCGGAAAACACATCCCTGTTAGTCAGATCTACCCAAGAATGATATAAGATATGATCAGTATGCTCTTCCAGAAGGTCATCTCCCGGTTTATCAATTGGCAGCATCTCCTGTTGTAAAGCTGCGCCGGTAACCATAGCTGTCATTCCTCCTGCTGAAGCTCCACCCATTACAGGTATCTCTACTTTGTGTTTTGGCATTCCAGGCTTTCCTCTGACTTTCTCATAAGCTTCCAGCGCCTCTAACAAGTAATCCATGACTCCTGCTGTATAGGCTCCTGCTGATACTGCTCCTGCCATACAGATCCCTAAATGGAATTTCTCTGGCTCGTTTGAGGTGTTCATATTATCTTCCATAATTGGGACCAGATTTTAAATGATAATAGATCAATTACATTAATGATACAGAGCCAACTCCAGCAGAGCCCCTACCATCCTATCCCATAGTCTTCCCCATGATTACTGGAACCTCCCCATAAACTATTATGCTTCCAATCAAAATAAATGGCATTAACCGGTCCACTGGTTCGTGCGCCAAAACTTAGGATATAGCCCATTTTTTTTAGTTCATTTCTGGTCGCCTCTGTGGTATTATCATTTAATAATATCTGACCGGGTTTAGGTTGACGATCTGAAGTTTTAGTTCCTCCTAACGAAAGCCAAAGCTGATTGGTATTGAAATTTGCAGCTTCTGTAGCTTGTTGGACATCCATTCCAAATTCTGTAACATTTAAAAAGAACTGCAAAAGGTTCTGATCTTGTGTGTCACCACCCTGTACAGCAGACGATAAGAACGGTTTACCATCTTTTAATGCCAGAGAAGGCGATAACGTCACTCTTGGTCTTTTGCCTGGCGCAACTACATTGAAGGGATTCAAAGTAGAATCAAGCACAAAACTTTGCATGCGCTGGCTCATTCCAATGCCGGTTTCACCGGCAATACAAGCAGGGAGCCAGCCACCACTTGGAGTTACAGAAACCACCCAGCCTTCTTTATCTGCAGCTTCAACAGAGGTCGTTCCTAACCATAATCTCTCTTGATAAGCTGTATCAGGGGTATAATTGGTCATATCATGCTGAGGAGCAAAGTTTCGTTTAGTCACATCAAGTTTGTAGCCCCTATCTTTGAGTAGATTTATATACGGATTTTTCCTGCCTTCAAATGGATATGGATTACCTGGACCAATTTTAGGGTCATTCTTTTCATATCGTATAAGTTTTGCCCGCTGTCTTGCATATTCCTTACTTAATAAGCCTTTCATTGGTTCATCAGGCTTAGCATAAGAATCACCATAGTAAAAATCACGGTCAGCAAATGCAAGATTCATTGCCTGGTAAAGTGTGTGAATATATTTTGGACTATTATAGCCCATACTTTTAAGATCGAAATTCTCCAGAATATTCAGCGCCTGCAACATAACCGGCCCTTGTGTCCACTGTTGCAATTTGTAAACATCAATCCCTTTGTAATTAACAGTGAGCGGCTCTTCTTCCAAAGGTTTCCAATTCGCCAAATCTTCCATAGTGATCAATCCACCTTGTTCCTTACTGCCACGTACAAACTCCTGAGCAATATCTCCAGTGTAAAAACGAGCATATGCAGCCATAATAGCCTGCTTTCTATTTTTCCCTGCTTTTAGGGCTTGCTTCTCAGCGCCAACCATCTTTTGAAGTGTAACCAGTAAATCTTTCTGTACAAAGATTTCGCCCGCTTCTGGTGCTTCTCTTTTTTCACCAGGATGTGTCAGAAACACCTTTTTACTATATGGCCATTGCTCAATTTTAGATTTTCCACGTTCTATGCTATTTGCTGCCTGTGCTTCTATAGGGTAACCGGCAGCCATTTCCATCGCAGGTGCAAGTACTTGTTCAAGACTAAGTGTTCCGTAATTTGCAAGCATGTACAAGAGTCCACCAGGTGTACCAGGAGTAGTTGCTGCTAAAGGGCCATATTCCGGAGGAAAGTTATATCCTTTATTTTTAAAGAAATCTACCGTCGCCCCAGTTGGTGCAACTCCCATCGCATTAATAGCAATTACCTTTTTTGTTTTAGGGTTATAAATCAGCGCTTGTGTTTCGCCACCCCAGCTTAAGGTATCCCACATAGTGCAGGTAGCAGCTAACATCGCGCAAGCTGCATCTATTGCATTTCCGCCTTTTTGAAAAGTCATAGCACCTGCTGTTGCGGCTAAAGGTTTACCAGTAATGGCCATCCAGTTACGACCATGTAATATTGGCTTTTGAGTTTGCTGTGCTGCTAGAGGCAGGATAGAAACTGCAGAAATAAATAATGCGGATACAAGTTGCTTCATAATAACCTAAAATAGATAAAAAAATAAACATTTTAATCCGCGTAACCTATAACTTTGACATTAGCAGGCCGGCCATTTCCAAACATATCAAAATAATAGGAGTAACAGGGACTATTTCTATAGAAAACAAAAGCCGGGAGTACACTTACATCCTGAATGCTAAAGGGTTTGAGGAAATTTCAGCAATGGATAATATTCTTGGAGAATTACTGGAAGAGCGAGCTTCAGAAACTCTAGTTCACCCCAGATAAGAAGCATAATAACCAAAAGAAGCCGTAAACTGACTATCCAGTATAAAATAATTATCTTCGCGCTTTATTAGAACTGAAGGATATGAAATTGGAAGAACAACTGCTAAAAAGAAGCGAAAACAAGTGCGAATTATGCGGATCCGGGGTAACCCTTAGATTATATGAAGTTCCCCCTCAATCTAGCAGTAACGAAGATAACTGTCTCATTATCTGTGATAAATGTGAGGCACAAATTGATAAAAAAGAAGAGCTGGATAGTAAACACTGGAGTTGTCTAACAGGAAGTATGTGGAGTGAAGTTCCAGGCGTACAAATAGTTTCATGGCGCATGCTTAACCGCTTAAGCAATGAAAGCTGGGCAATGGACAACCTGGATATGATGTATCTTGATGACGAGAAACTTGCTTGGGCAAAAGCTGCCGGTGGCCTTGAGAACGACACTGATGTGCCTGAATTCCATAAAGATAGCCTTGGTGCCTTACTCCAAACCGGTGATACTGTAGTCTTAACAAAATCCTTGGATGTAAAAGGTTCTCAGCTAAATGCTAAAATGGGTACTGTTGTTAAAAACATCCGTTTAGTAGATAATAATACTGACCATATTGAAGGTAAAATTGAAGGGCAAATCATCGTTATTCTTACCAAATACGTAAGAAAACAAGGTTAGAAAAATATTTAATCAAATGACCTGGGAGGGATCTGGCTTCAGACCCTCCACGTCATAAATCAACACTGAATTTGCAGGAATATCAGGGTTCTACTCATTTTCAAAAGCTAATGCAGTGGGAATATACAATACCCATTTAGAGCCTTGTTGAATCATCAGTACTCCATAGGTTTTTACCGTTAAGAGATATAAGGAAGGAATCCCGCTTCACTGTTATCTACAGTCCGTCATGAAAGTCCTGAATATTTACCGCAAATAGTCTAACACTTCCCATGATTCACACAGTATTCATTCTAATTATGTATAGACTTTTGTATAGTCATCAAATAATTTATATACAATGGATAAAAATATCAATGTAGCTATAATTGGAGCAGGTTTAGGTGGGCTTGCTTTAGCTCAGGGTCTGAAGAAAAACAATATTTCCTTTCAGGTTTTTGAGAGGGATTTAGCGGTGGACAGCAGGACTCAGGGTTATCGGATAAGAATAGATGAAACTGGACAAAAGGCCCTGTACAGGTGTCTTCCAAAAGAGCTTTACAGCTTATTCCTTGATAGCTGCGCAGTGCCCGCTATTGGGGTGCGCACATTAAATTCACAACTGGAGAACTTGGTTGACAAGTGGGTAGATTCTTGGAGTGATGGACAGGAGAAAGTACCTGACTTGCGGGCAAACAGACTAACGCTGAGAGAGATATTGCTATCCGACATCGATGAACAGGTTAATTTTAGTAAAGAATTCGTAAATTATGAAGAATTACCAGACGGAAAGGTTAGGGTATATTTTAAGGATAGAACATTTTACCAGGCCGATCTTGTGGTAGCAGCTGATGGATTCTCTTCTAAATTATGTGCCATTCGATTTCCTACTCATCAGATCGTAGATACTGGTCATATTAATATTTATGGAAAAACATTTTATAGTGACCGGGTTAAAAAGCAAGTAGCCAAAGAATTGCAAACCGGTACATCAGTAATATTTGAACAGGAAATTGCATTGGTAATAGATGCAATGCAGTTCAAAGAGAATACAGCAAATTTACAATTGAGCGCAAAAGACGATTATATCTATTGGGCTTTTATAGGTAATCCAAATTGCTTTGGTTTAAACCAAAAGGACAATTTAATACTTTCACCGGAAAGCATTTCCCAGTATATAAAGAATTTAACACATTTCTGGGCCCCGTCGCTTAAAAAACTATTTGAATTTGCAGATCCAAAGACACTGACTATTACACCTGTAAGAACATCTTTTCCGAACGAAACATGGACTGGAAACAGCATAACTGCATTAGGAGATGCCATCCATACCATGAGCCCTGCCAGCGGACTTGGTGCAAATTCGGCGCTCTACGACGCCGCTATTTTGGCGGAAAATTTATCAGAAGAGATTAATTTAAAGGATGCTATTGCTGATTATGAATCAAAAATGATTGAACACAGTAGAAATGCTATTCATGCTTCAAATCAAGGTGGACAGAAACTATATGCAAGTCAGTCTGATGAAACTCTCTCTGGAGGATAAGAATTCTTAAAGTGACCGTTATTGATCTGCAATCACCTTTTTCCGGATCTCTTTTGGATTTATACCTCCCTGGTTTTTAAAAAATTTATTGAAATGGCTTAAATCACTGAACCCAAATTCATTACTAATCTCTTTCATCATAGAGCCGCTGAATTTTAAGCGGTTTTCTATGAGCTTAAATTTATAATCACCAATGTATTTTTTGATCGAATTACCCATTTGTTTCTTAAACAAAAAACTTAAATGATTCGGAGACAGGTTAAATCGTTTGGATAAGGAACTTAACCGAAGGCTTTCCGGATCCTGAATATTTACATGAATATAGTTCATGATATCAATAAATAAATTCCCATTAGGTAAGTTGTCAGGAATCATTTGATGAAAAGCATTCCGCTTAATCACTGCAAAAACGCTTCGAATCAAATAAAATATAACTTCATTTGAAGTATTGCCCCCCT
Source organism: Pedobacter sp. PAMC26386 (assembly GCA_014302835.1). Lineage (GTDB taxonomy): Bacteria > Bacteroidota > Bacteroidia > Sphingobacteriales > Sphingobacteriaceae > Pedobacter. Next base: position 1,180,141 of record CP060294.1, on the reverse strand, counting down.
CCCATTCCCTGACAATCATCCGCATGATATGGTCAATTTTATCCATTTCATCTGCCGACTCTACTAAACAGGAATCATATGTATTACTAACAACCAGCAAATGATCAATCAGCTTATTCCATTCATTTTTAACAGATTCATTAACTGCTCCATCGAGATAGACATTACTAAATTTTAATACACTGAACTCGGTTTCTTTTTGAATGATTAGTGTGTGATAATCGGCTGGGGCCAACAAAAACATACATTTCCCCCGATAAGGGCTAAGAACTCCATTGAGTTCATGATAACCACTTCCTGAATGAATAAACATTAACTCAAAATGATTGTGGTTATGTACTGGATACGGCCACGTTTCAGTAGTAAAATGCCTGATAAAAAGAGACTCGTGTTGAATAAATCGTTCCAATTAATAAGTTTTTACAAATATACCGTTCAAATGTACAATTTTCAATCTCAAGCTTACAGTAGGTTTGTATTCAGAAACAGAAATACACATGACATCAGAAAAAACAAACTTGCACCCCGCTATCATTCCATTAATGGCAGTATCGGCAGGAGTTATAGTCGCAAATATTTATTATAATCAACCAATCTTAAATGAAATTGGACAAGCATTACGTGTAAGTGAAAGTCAAGTAGGCAGAATTTCTATGCTTTCGCAGCTCGGCTATGGTCTTGGTATGTTTTTTTTACTTCCATTGGGCGATAAACTCAACCGCAAAAATCTTATCCTTCTACTTTGCGGCTTGTTAATTCTTACTTTGACCCTCTTTGCTTTTTCTTCTACACTAACAGGAATATGTGTCTTGAGTTTTTTTATTGGTCTTTTCTCTACACCGGCTCAAATCATTTTACCTATGGCGGCAACTTTAGGAAAGCATAACAGGGGAAAAAATGTAGGTAAGGTCTTTAGTGGTATACTGGTTGGTATTTTGGGCGCAAGGGTATTGAGTGGCTTGATCACGGAATGGCTTGGCTGGAGATATGTTTATGGCATATCGGCATTCATGGTATTGATAATGAGTATCCTGCTAAAATTATACTTACCAGAAGTAAAACCCAAATTTAAAGGTAGTTATGTTAGCCTTTTGAAATCGACACTAGCCCTGGTCAAGGAATACAGAGTTTTAAGACAGGCTGCACTATTAGGAGCTTTTACTTTTGGGGTATTCTGTTCTTTTTGGACCACGCTAACCTTTCATTTGAGCAGTCCTCCATTAAATTATCATACCGGAACCATTGGTCTTTTTGGCCTGATTGCCATTGGAGGTGCTTTGGTTGCACCTTATTTTGGTAAACTTGCAGATAAAGGGAACGTTTATAGTTCCTTACTTTTAACGGTTTCTATGATCATAGGAAGTATACTGTTAATTAAACTATTTCCTTTTTCAGTACCTGTTTTAATTATCAGTGTTTTCTTTCTGGATATCGGTGTTCAAGCGACACAGATCACCAATTTTACACGTATTTACAGTCTTCACGAAGATGCACACAGCCGGTTGAATACCATCTATATGACCACATATTTTATTGGGGCTGCTGTGGGTACATATTTTGGTTTATTAAGCTGGAAATTAGGTCAGTGGAGCCTTTCTACTTCTCAAATGCTTTTATGGAGCTGTATAGCTTTGTCAATAGTTATCATTTCTAAACGTTATAAATCATGAGTCTGATCGCTATTTTTAGTGATGTTCATGGAAACTTGCCTGCACTACGGACTGTATTGAATGATATTAAAAAAAGAAAGGCAGATCAGGTATATTGCCTTGGAGATCTGGTAGATTTCGCCCCATGGACAAATGAAGTAATTGAAACCATAAAAAGTCTGAAAATCTCATGTCTGATGGGAAACCATGATGAACGGATTGCTTTTAATCACGATATTATTCCACTTAAAAAACATAATGAACTCGAAACTGCGGCGAGGTTGACAGCAATTAACCATACAAAACGAACAATTAAAGAGGATTGTAAAACCTATCTGGCCGACCTTCCCAGGCAAATTAAACTAAATTTCAATATTAAAGGGGTTCCGGTTAATATGCACCTCGTTCATGGAAGTACCAGAAGTAATGAGGAATATATTTATGAAGATCATGACCTGAAAGATCTATATAAGATGATGGATCAGACAGATATCCTGATAATGGGACATACACATGAATCATATATCAGGACAATTCCCTCAGTTCGTCAAATTATTCCCTCAGCTCGCACTCAAATTACCGAGCAAATAGCCATTAATTGTGGTTCTGTTGGCAGGTCTAAGGAAGGAAAACCTCTGGCTACTTATCTTTTGATGGCCATAAGTGAGGATGGCATAAAACCTGAATTGATAAAACTACCCTACCAGGTAGGCAAAGCAATAAAGGGAATTTTAGAAAGCGGTATTCCCAATTTTTATGCCGATCTTTTAATTAACAGCATTTAAGCTGCGTTCTACAGAAAAACCAGCTTCGGAAACGGCTTATTTATTATAATCTTTCAGAATTAATTCCAAATTATTATAACTATAGTCTTTATTATTTTTTAATTGAGCAATCACATCTGCTTTATCCTTTAAATAAGCTTCCATTTGCGGTTTAAATTTACTTTTTCGGCTTTCCACACGTGTATATTTAGTTTCATTATCTCTTTTCATATAATAATAAACCCGCGTTTTGGTTAGATATCCCGACAAACCACCACCGTCAGTCCCGGATAATTGTGCAGCAGTTGAGGACATTTTATGCGCACCATCCATTTTGCTCAATTCAAGACTAATCTTGTAAAGCTTCACTGTGCCATTTTCCAAAAGTTCAGCAAAAGCACTGTCAATTGGACGTTTCCTTACCATAGTTACAAAATCAATATGATCAATCCGCTCAAATACATGTTCTCCTATATCAAAACGGGAACACTGCGCTACATTAACCTTAGTTTCTTTGTCACCAAGTTTCTTTTTAAAGAAAAAATACTGACAACTGGATCCATCAAAAGCAATTAATCCTTCTATTTTATGTTGTACAGAATCAAGATAATACCCTTGCTGATACTTTTCAATATTCCCTGCCCATCCTGAAAATGGTAAATAAATCAATAAAAGCATCAGATACAAAAAGGTTTTTTTACATTTCATAAATAAAAATTTAGTTTATCATTGGTTGCATTTCGCGACTAAATTTAATTCTTTTTATATAAAAATAAAAAGAATTATGAAAATAAGAGAAGCCTTACTAGAAGATGCGGATCCTGTCTGGGATATTTTTTCAACTGTAATCAAAACGGGTGACACTTATGTATTTGATCTGGAAACAAAAAAAGAAGATCTACCAAAATATTGGTTCGCAGCGAATATGTAGACTTATCTCGCTGAAAAAGATGGCAGAATAATAGGTACTTATTTTATTAGACCTAATCAGGTAGACCTCGGTTCTCACATTGCAAATTGTGGCTATATGGTACATCCTGATGCCCGTTGACTTGGTGTTGTCCAAATGTACGCGCATTCAGTTGATTTGGCTAAATCAATGGATTATTATGTATATGGAACTTAATTAAGCTACGTAACCTCCGATTAAACCAGGATCTTCATAAAAAACAGAGGATTACAAGGTAATTACTACACGTTTTCCGTCTAAATCCTTTCTTTGCCATACTTCTTCAACTTCACTTAACGGGACCATCATTGTATCTACAGTAAGAATCCCTTCGGCCGCAAGCCTGAAAATTTCAGGCAAAATCGTTGTTGGAATTTTTTGTAATATATTTTTCGGTATACTGCCCCCACCCTGGCCCGATAGTTCGATTGCAGAACTGCGTAAGGTTGCTCCTGCCAGACTGATTGTAGCCCCAGCCATCTCTCCAACCTGAACATAGCGCGTAAGTTGTGCTTCTGCATGTAAGTCGTGTCCTGTAAGGATATCCAAAAGCAGCTCGGCCGGCTTACCCCACAAATAATCAATTACAATATCAATATGATGATTTGTTTTTTCTGCCTCGATAGCTTTTCTTATCATTTCATCAATTTGATTTAACGATATAGCTACATCTGCTCCCATTTCTATTAATTTCTCGAGCATAGTCTGATTACGTCCGGTTACTATAATCCTACCGGCTCCAAGATGACGTGCAATTTGAACTGCCAGTTTTCCTGTAATTCCAGTAGCGCCCATAATCAGTAACAGAATCACCAGCTTTTAATTTCCCTTTTAATTCTAACGATAACCAAGCAGAAATAGCAGGATTAGGAATTGCAGCTGCTGTAACGTCATCCAGGTTGTCTGGTATAGCGATCATCCATTTTGGTGATACAGCTACCTTCTCTGCCATTACGCCTCCGGGTGCATTCATATAAACTCTGCTCCCGTCTTCTAATATACCAACACCATCCACACCAACAACCGTTGGAAAGTTTTGATAACTATCGTAATGGGAACCTGCAACTTTCATTTTATCCAGATTTTTAATAGAAGCTGTTTTCATCACAACAAGCTTTTCATCATTTTTAAGTATAGGATCTGGGAAATCTGCGAAACCGGGCGTCCCTCCTGATTTAGATAATACTGCTGCTTTCATGGTCATTTAATTTAATCAAATATCAAAAGACCAGCAGCGGCAGACGATAACAATTGTTAAGAAATGCATCTCTATTTAAGTATTGCATTACGGATACGGCTTAAAGAAACTGCTGTGATGCCAAGATAAGAGGCAATATAGTGTTGAGGAATCCGCTTAATTATTTGTGGTTTTTCTTTAATTAAATTCAAATACCGTTCTTTAGGTGTATCTCTGATCAGGGACATAAAATGACTCATATAATTTAGCTGCCTATCCAAAAGTATATCATTTAATTGTTCTCTGATTTCGGGAATATTCTCAAGATCTTTCATGATCATATCTGCATCCTTTTTATGAATGTATTTAACTACGCAAGGTTCTACAGTCTCAATTGAATATAAACTTGGCTTAACTCTTCTAAAACTTTCGATAGAGGAAACTCCTTCCTTCTCAAAGAAGAATTGAAATGTAATATCTTTTCCTTTATTGGTAAACCAGGCTCTGAGAGACCCTTGTTCAATGATAAATGCTCTTCTGGAGATTTCCCCTTCTCTTAACAAGATAGTTTTTGCGGGAACTTCTATACGGTGATAGTAAGCAGCGTATTTATCCAATTGCTTTTGCAGCTGCGGGAATTGTTTGACAAAGTGGTTAAACATAATGAGGTTGATCCTTTGGCTAATTTAAGCAATAGTCTAATAAAATGAGTCATTACATTAAGTATGCAATTTTTAATACTGAAGATGTTAAACTCTGGTCATTACCTATAGTGTTTCCCGCAGAAACAATTCCTTATTTAGATACCTCTTTTCTACAGTACATTAAACTTTTGAGAATAGTCGCTGCGATGGAAATGCCATTAATTGGTGACAAAAATATTAGTGAAGTGGCCTATACTGTGGGTTACTCAAACATTACTGCCTTCAGGAACAAGTTTTCAGCAGTCAGTAAACAGGAGACCCAGTGAATAGTCCAAACTTTACCATCCATATTCCATTGTACACAACTATATCCTTTGGTAATTTTATGTTATAAAAACAATAAAGATGAAAGATTACAAATTACTTTTAAAAGAGGTCTTCACAACAGTACTTGAAAGCACTCTTTACAATGAAGAATTGATTAACAGATATTTTAGCCAGAACTATATTCAACAGGTAGATGGCAAAACCCTATATTTTGAAGGCTTTAAACAACATATGAAAGTCCTGAAAAATGACATGTTAAGTATTCAAATAGATATTCAAACCTTAGTCCAGGAGGGGAATATTGTTTTCTCAAACCATATGGTGAGCGGAACAACTAAAGAAAACAGAAAAGGTTTGGTACAGGTAATTGCAGAGTTTCGTTTCGAAGGAGATCAAATAGCTTATTGCAACGAGCTTACCCATTTAGTTGCCGGATCTCCTCAGGAACGTGATCTGGGTTCAAGAATTTAGCACAGAAGCACATGAGGCGTTTTTGTGCATTGAAACAATACAACACTCATTTTCTTTGATCATACAAGTAATCTTTATATCAGGGTCAGTGTAGCCAAATTAAAATATCAGGAAATATGAAGAAATTCAATAATTATATAAACAATACAGGGCTGTAATTGGTTAATCACTTATAAAATTCTAACTATCTTCGCGTAATGCACAAAACCATTCTCCTATTTACATTCCTGTTTATTGCTTATAACGCTAACGCTCAAAATGCAAGTGATGCCATTCCGATCAACAATAAAGTCCGTGACACTTCTAATAAACGGGATTTAATAGATATTGCCAAAGTATTATTTAAAATAAAACCGAGTACAAAACCAAGGGATAAACCTCGAAAAGTCTTCTTTTCACTATTGCCAATAGGTGCTAATGTCCCCGGTGGTGGCAGAGCTTTGATTACCTCAACAAGTGCAGGCTTTTATTTAGGTGAACGCAAGACAACAAATATCTCGAATGCAACTTTTACACCTTACTGGAATTTCAAAGGGCGTTTTGGGCTTCCATTAAGATCGGATATCTGGCTTAATAATAATTCGTGGAATATTCAGGGAGACACACGTTTTTTAGTTTATCCACAATACACCTGGGGTCTGGGATCTGGACATGAAGACCAAAAGATGTTAATTGATTATAAATATGTAAGATTTTATCAAAGTGCGTTAAAGCAGATAAAGCCATATTTTTATGCTGGTTTCGGTTATAACCTGGATTATTTTGTCAATATCAAAACACCAGACCCAGGACTTCAGAAATTCAGCGGTTATAATGTTGGAACCGAACAGGGGAGCAATGCTTTTTCTTCAGGAATATCTTTCAGTTTACTCTATGATACTCGTAATAATTCTATCAATCCGCTACCAGGAAGTTATCTTAATATGACCTTAAGAACAAATCCTAAATTCATGGGAAGCCAGACGAGTTGGAAATCTCTTTATGTTGATGCCAGAAAGTATATTTCTTTAAATACTAAACCGCATCAGCAGAATACATTGGCCTTTTGGTCCTATTTCTGGACTGGTTTAAATAGTGGAATTCCTTACCTTAATCTACCAAGTATTGGCTGGGATCCTTATAATAGATCTGGCCGTGGCATGGACCAGAACAGATATAGAGGTAAAGGCTTGTTTTACATAGAAAGTGAATATAGAAGAGACATTACTGACAATGGTTTATTTGGCTTTGTTGTTTTTGCTAATGCAACTTCAGTAACTGAACCAGAGAATAATATGTTTAAGAAAATTCATCCGGCTGCCGGTGCGGGTCTGCGGATAAAATTCAATAAAGGTTCAAATACAAATATAGCAGTTGATTATGGCTTCAGTAAGGAGTATTCAGGATTCTCGATTGGTCTTGGAGAAGCATTTTAATTAGGGCTGCTGATTTGGCATAACCATAACGGTATAACTATCTGTACCTGTTATGGTCTGAAATATATAATCAGTTGACAGATAATAGGTACTGATTTGTTTGTCCTCGATTCCCTGGATATCTTTCTTTTCTGTACCGGCTTCCTTAATTTCCTTAAGAATAAAGTTATAGGCTTCTACCCCATTCAGTTGATAATATAATTGATTAACTACGTCATTATCTGCCTGAATTCTAAACCAGGACAGCGCTTTTGATTGCTCAGATTCATGATTACCATAAGAAAAGGTTTGATACAACTGATTTCCCTGCCTTCCTGATAATTCCGGTCTCACTATCCATTTACTATGGACTAAACTATCTGTAACAGCCGAAACAGGCTGACCTATAAATGACTTGAGCTTATTTAGTTTCAAATCCTGACCATTACTAAATAAACCGCAAAGACAAAGTATGATGATTAATACATATTTCATAAAAGCAAAGGTAATAAAATGTAAAAAGTAGAGCCCTTGTTAATTCTACTTTGTACACCAATTGTACCTTTGTGATTTTTGATAATCTCCATAGAGATATAAAGTCCCATTCCTAAGCCGCTCGCCATAAAATTCTTATCATCAACACGATAAAACCTCTCAAATATTTTGTCTTTCTGGCTAGCCGAAAGTCCTATACCGTAATCAGTTACAGAAACCCGGACTTGAGAACCTTCTTTAGTAAACGACAATACGATATCCTTATGCAATGGAGAGTATTTCACCGCATTATTAATCAGATTCATTAATACCTGTTCAAGCCGTTCTATATTCCCATTAACCTGTATATCATTATCTACAGGTTTATAAATAATATTATAATCAGGAAACATGTAGCTTGCATTTTCTGCACAGGTAGAAATCAACTCATTAACTTTTAGCGGGTATTGGTTAAAATGCAGTTTACCAGCCTGTATTTTACTAACATCCAATAAGTCATTGACAAGAATTTGCAATTTACTTATCGAACTTTCTGCTTTGACTATAAATGTCTTCACCTGATCGGGAACAGCTTCTTTCTTATAATTGGAAATCAATTGAAGATAAGCTTTCAGACTGGTAAGTGGTGTTTTGAGTTCATGGCTTGCTATACCTATAAATTCATCTTTCTTTTCGATTGATTTGCGCTGATCGTCAATATCCGTTGCTGTACCAACCCAAAACAGAAGTTCTCCTACTTCATTTCTTAAAGGTATGCTCCGGTTCAGGTGCCAGCGATAGATGCCATCGTTACGCTTATAGCGATTCTCAATCTCAAATACTTCTCCGGTCTTCATACAATAAGCAAACTTTTCCTTAGTTGAAGGCAGATCCTCAGGGTGAATTATATTATCCCAGGATTCTTCAAAAGTTGCATCAAATGATAAACCTGTATAATCGTACCAGCGCTCATTAAAAAAATTAAATCGTCCAGAAGGTAAATTTGTCCAGGTAATCTGTGGAATATTGTTGGCCAATAACATAAAATGCTCCCTGCTCACCGAAAGATCTCTTGTTCTTTCCCCTACTGTATCTTCCAATTCATCATTTAATTTTAGGGCTTTATTTCTCGCTTCCACAAGTTCTTCATTTTTAAATCTTAAAATCTGCTGCGTCACCTTCTGCCCTGTTAAATCAGTTAAAAGAATACTGAACGCCGTTCCTTCTTCCAGGTTAAGGTTAGTGAGAGACATTAGGACTGACATACTGGAAAGATCAGAACTTATTAAAATTTCTTCCGTTTTATAATCAGAAAGCTCACCACTGCCAGCAATTTCATTCAGTTTATCTGTTGTATAATGATGAATAAACTGATCAAAATGTTTACCAATTACTTTATTTAATGATAGATCAACCATTTCAGCAAAACGGGAGTTACAATACAGAACTACTCCACTTTTATTGAGGGTAATTGCACCTTCGCCCATCTTTTCTATCAAGACTCTAAAAGTCTGGTCTGCAGTTTTAAGGGTATACAATTGGTTTCCGTCTTGTCCTTTAATCACAAAAGCATCAACCATACCAGTTCTAATAGCTTCAATAGTATCATTAGCTTCCTCCAGTTGAAGACGCAACTCTTTTAATTCAGTATTCAAACGGCTCACTATATCTGGAGTATTCATTCTTTATCCTTAAAATTAACGCCAAGTCCTTTTAATACCCAAGCAGTGTCAGACAGATCACCAACCAATTTTTTATGTGGCTCATGCCCTCCTTTAATCAAGGTCGGTAACACAGTAATTTGTTCCTTGTATGCTATTTCCGGGCTTTGATAAACATCAATGATCTCCAACACATAGTTTCCATGCAAATATTTTTCACAAATAAACTTAATGTTATTGATTGCTCTCACCGAATTATGCGAAGCACCGGTTATAAACAAGGTAAGTTGATATTCCACTGGTGTTCCCACTTTATACATTGCTTAGCTGGATGATATTAATACCAATCACATCAATTGTTAGTCCAAAATCTAATTGTTTTATAATCATTAATATACAGTCAGAATCCAAATTCTTACAAATAACTAGTCTTATATTTATATTCGCTAACAAAAAAACGACCAAAATCCAACTCAGCCTTTAGAGAGATTATTCAAGACGCTTACCCCAAATGGAAAATCAAGCGTATATCATTGTTAAACTGCTTTTGAGCCAAAATTATTCAGCCAAAAAATTAAGGATTCAATAAAAAAAGTTAAAAAACAGGCATAAGCTCTATTTGATTTTTTATTGATATTACTATATATAATGATAGTTTTACTTGAAATTATACATTTCTAAAATTATGGCGCGGAGCCAGTAATCTATAATGTAGTCCAATTCCCAGCAAAAAATCACAAACAAATATGAATACCGCACATAAATACATTTACCCTTCCGTATTGACCATTGCTGGTTCTGACAGCGGCGGAGGTGCAGGTATACAGGCCGACCTAAAAACAATCTCAGCTTTAGGCTGTTACGGAACTTCTGCTATTACGGTTGTAACTGCCCAAAACACTTTAGGCGTAACTAGTTTGCACTATCTGCCAGCAGCAACCGTTATTGATCAAATCAAAGCTGTCCTGGAAGATATCAGACCTAATGTGATCAAAATTGGCATGATTGCTAAAGCGGAATTACTTCAAGCCATATTTGAAACCATAAGCCCTTATCCCAAAATCCCGGTAATCCTGGATCCAGTGATGATTGCTAGCAGCGGTCACAGATTAATTGACGAAAACACAATTGGGCTAATGAAAACATTACTATTTCCAATTACTCATCTTGTTACACCAAATCTGGATGAGGCATCCGTTTTAACTGGAATGGAAATTTCCACAGTTGAACAGATGAAAACAGCCGCGCTTAAAATCCTCTGCTTTGGCTGTAATGCTGTATTAATCAAGGGAGGACATCTAACTGGCAATAAACTTTATGATGTTTATCTGGATAAAACCGGTAGAGAATTCATTTATGAGAATGATAATATTGATAGTCAAAACACACATGGTACAGGTTGTACTTTATCATCCGCAATTGCCACGTTTATAGCCAGAGGTTTCGAATTACCTGATGCCATACAAAATTCAGAATCTTATGTTCATCAAGCTATATACCAAGGGATTAATATAAACATAGGAAAAGGAAAAGGCCCATTAAATCACTTCCACGCCCCTATTCCGTTAATCAAACACAATCCTGATCTAAAAAATTAATATATTTGAACCATGGCAGATTTAAAAACAGAGTTTTCAGTAGAATTTGAAGGTGAAACAATTCCGGTTATTATTACTGAAGTTGAAAATGGCGAAGATTCAATTTTAATGGTTGATATACCAGCCCATGATAACTTTGAAATATTTCTTTCCGAAGATGATATGTGGGTTACCAACGATGAGGTAACTGTAGACGAAGATTTTATCTTCCTTATAGGAGATAAATTTGAAAGCCTACAGCCTTAACGATCTTTATCCTTTTTACCAACAAGCTTAAACTTAATCTTACCATCCTCTCCATCTGTGGCGAGGATGTGTATAACAATCCCTTTCATTCTTCTTTCCTTAATCTCCTGTTTATCCGTAATATCTTCATCCTTTTTTGGGTTTCTAAGCGGTACATCAAGCAGTATATTTGTTCCTTTTCCTGTCGTAGCATATACACCAGCTAAGTTCATATTCAATACGCTGGAATTAATCATCATTGGTCGGATAGTGACCAATCTTCCTTTGATATCAAATTTACCATTAAGGTTATCAAAAGTTATATTATCCAGGTCCCTGAATGGAAATGCAAACTTCCCTATGTTTTTAACTGCATCAAAACTAACCAGAGCGCCTTTCTTTATATCAAAATTAACATTTCCATTCATTGATCCTGGAATCAATTTACCCTGACTATTCACACTTCCGGTGATATCTGTTTTAGCGAAAAAATTACCTTTTAGATTTTTATAGGATGGACTTTCCAATCCAAAGTTATCAAATGAATAAAAGAAATCCCTGATATTTACATTGGAGACATTCGATTGAAGTGCAAAATTATTCAAACGGCCATTTTGTTTTAAACTGCCATTTAACTTAATTGACCCACCACCGTGTTTTAAACTTACATTTTTCAAACTCAGGCCACTTTGAGATAGAAAAACATCAGCAGTTGCATTTGTACCCGTAAATTTGCTATAATGTACTCGATCTACACGTAAATTAATTTCAGCATTCCCCTTCTCCAACATGGTGTTCAGCTGAGTAGCAAAGCTATTATTTTTGTCCTTTGATTTAACGGTAGTATTATTTTTCCTATCGCCTAGAAAAGCCAGAAACTCACCTAAATAAACATCAGAACTGCGAACTCTCCAATTGAGCAGAATTTTTTCTGGAGCATTGTAATATAGATTAAGAAAATTTTTAACACTACCATCCATAAAAACAACACTTTTACCACTCTGTAACCTGATATCCTTTATCAATAAATCAGGTCCCTTAAAGTCAAGAGCAATCGATGTATTCTTAAAGTTAAGCCCTCTCGGAACGTAACTCACATCTGCATTTTTAACGCTTATAAATCCTGTTAAGATTGGTTTATTAAACCTAAAATTTACAATATCAGCACTGTAATGCAGTTTTAGATCAGCAGTTCCTTTTGTGAAATTTAAAATATCACTACCTATAATATTACTTAGTTTCACGACTTCAAATTTAGAGGTAAAAGTACCTGTAGCAACGGGTTTATCAAGGTTATGGATAAATACAGTATCAACAGTAAAAGGGAGTTCTTTATAACTACCAGAAAACTGGTAAAGTTTAATTGCAGAATTAGCGTCCGTAAAGCCCTTCCCATTGATAAAATTATTAGTATAAACACCTGCAAAATTGCAATTGTTTATCACACCGCCAAAGCCAGTCAGTATATTATCCTTCACCGTTGCCTTAACAAAAATAGAAGGATCGCCACCGGCTCCCATATTACCCTCTATAATTGCTTTCGCATAAATTGGCTTATCCAGATTAAACATATTCAGCTTTGACGTAATATTAGGAGCTAGCAAGGCTGATGCACTTTTCCAGAGAATACTGGGAGCTTCTACGCTGATAGAAAAATCAACCGGGTCTTTGGATATCTTGAATTTTGCCCCGATAACAAAAGGATCTACCCCTATATTTAACACATTTGGTTTAACCTCAATCACACCAGCTTGCTCATTATAAGCAATGTCCATGTTTCCTTCGAGAAGTTTATCTTTAATGAAACTCCCCCTTTTTGTATTGAAGGCAAGACTACGGACCAAAGTCTTTAATTTAATAGCAGCATTCCAGCCTGATGACTGGTAATCCACCTTACCGTGAAAGTCCTGGATGGCAAACAAAAATAATTTATTCCCTTTCCTATTGTCCAGAATAAAACGCACATCATTCAGCTCAAAATGTCTGATTTGAGCCGGGGCAGAGTTTTCATCCTTAACGGGCTTCTTTTTCGGCTTCTTTTTAAAAACAGAAGTATTGCTATACCCATTACTATCCGTAAATAAATATATGGAGGCATCGTTAATTGTAACCTTTCGGATTTCAATAGTTCCTTTTAACAGAGCCATTGTATTTACTGCAATATCAAAATCACTCGCAGTTAGCAATGAATGATGATGTACATTCCATAAACTATCTTTTATTTCCACCTTTTTTAACGATACAGATACACTGGGGAAACCCTTAAAAAAAGTTGGTTCTATATTGCCGACTGTTAAACTGCCATTCAGATTCTTATTGAGTTCTTTAGTAATGGAAGCCTGTAATTCCTTTTTATGCGTATTTACGTAGATAGCAAGACCGATAAAGATCAAAGAAACCAATATTATTAAGGAAGCAAGAACCTGGATCGAGCGTTTTAACCAAAGGGGCATAGAAGATAATTTCGTAGTAAACGTTTAAAGTATAGAAATTGTTTAAAGGTAGTTTTGTTCTATTAAATTGATTATTTTTATATAAATAAATCCATACGACGATGAGTACCATAAAATTATTCTCAGCAAAAGCTTTAAGGTTCATTTTTACAGTAGGCTGTATTACTTCTGTTTGTTGTATTTTTCCGCAAAATTCAAATGCACAATCACCAGTAATCACTAAGATAACCTTTCAAAAGGATAAGTACAACAGGATCTTTATTCCCGTAAAGATAGATAAGGATAGCCTATCTCTGTTATTCGGAACTTACTCCAAACCATTAAGACTAACTCCATATTTTCAAATTACCCAGGCACTTTATCCAAGCTGGAACATACTAACTCAAACAGCTCCTAATGGCAAGTCACATGACAGATTACTTTTCTACTCTCCAAAAATCACTGTAGGAAATCTCAAATTCAGAAGTGAAGAAGCTATTGTAAATTATGCTTTCCCTGATTCAATAATCACAGGTTCTACAGGAACAGAGATGGTTTACCGATACAACTGGAAGATTAACAATGATAAGAATGAAATCTTTATTTCCAAACTCCCTTTTACTCCTACACAGGCATTTACAACAATCAGTTATAAAAATGACTCTTACCCTAAAGTAAGAGTTGAAATTGCAGGTATCAAAACAAACTTTGCGCTAGACTTCGGTTCCGGAGCATGTTTTCAGATCAATTCAAGATCTGATCTGGGTCGTCAGTTAATCGCGACATATAATCTCAGACCAATTAAAAGAATTATATCTGATATTCATGCGAGGAAATTAGCAGATACCATTTATGAAGTAAAGGTTCCCTCACTCCTGTTTAATGGAGTTGAGCTAACTCAGCAAAAGGTACAACTTAGCTCAGCCTTTCCACAAAATATAGTTGGAACTGGTTTTTTGGGCGATTATAATGTCATCCTTAATAATTCCAGAAAACGTAAAATTGGCAATACAATGATTCTTGAGAAAAGACTTTCAAGGTAGTCCCATAATTTCATTTTTACACAAACAAGACATAGGAAATATCTCTATTAATTCTTTTGCATATATTTGTACTGTAACAATTATCATTACAGATGAATAACGCAAAGTTCGCTACCGCATTGCATATAATGACCTTACTTGATTTAAGTAAAGAAGAAAGATTACCTTCAGAAATGATTGCCGGCAGTATTAACCTGAATCCTGCTCTTGTTCGTAAAGAGATTAGTAACCTGCGCAAACTTGGATTTATTTCGAGTAAAGAAGGTAATGGCGGCGGCTGCACACTTGCTCGCCCATCAGCAGAGGTCCTATTATCAGAGATCTATAAAGCAGTTCGCCAGACTCCACTTTTAGGACGTTCTAATACACCAAACCCAGCATGTTTGGTAGGTAGGCAAATCAATCAGCATCTTGAGGAATTGTATACAGAGGCAGAGCTTTCTCTCCTTAGTAAATTAGAAAAAAAAACATTGGAAGAATTCAGCGGAAAATTCTAATCTGAATTATAGAATAAAAAAAGGATAATAAATTAAGAACCATATGAACATAGCATTAGTTGGAGCTTCAGGATTTGTAGGCTCAGCAATTTTAAAAGAAGCATTAAACAGGGGTCACAAGGTAACAGCAATTGTGAGACATCCAGAAAAAATCACTATACACCATGATCATCTGACCATTGAAAAAGCCGATGTACTTGATGCAGACCAGGTAACAAAAGCTGTAAATAGAAAAGACGCTGTAATCAGTGCTTATAATTCTGGATGGACTAATCCAGACATTTATGCAGAATTTCTAAAAGGCTCACAGTCGATACAGGCTGGCATTAAAGCATCAGACGTAAAAAGATACCTGGTAATTGGTGGTGCCGGAAGTTTAGAAGTTGCCCCAGGAGTACAAGCTGTAGATACACCAGATTTTCCCACTGCCTATAAACCAGGTGCTACTGCAGCAAGAGACTACCTTAATATTCTTAAAGAAGAAAAGAATTTAGACTGGACCTTCTTTAGTCCTGCTTTTGAAATGGGCCCTCAAACTTCAGGAGTGCGCAAAGGAGTCTATAGAACAAGCTTAGATACACCAGTATTCGATACCGATGGTAGAAGCATACTGTCAGTAGAAGATTTAGCGGTTGCCATTATCGATGAACTTGAAAATGCTAAACATGTGAAACAACGTTTTACCGCAGGCTATTAAATTAAGAGGGATCCACTTTTGAAACAGCGGACCCCTCATAATTCATTTAGTCAACTATTTTTATCCCCAGACTGTCCAGAAAAGAAATAGCTGCTGGTAACTGAAAGACAGCTCCTTTAATTTTGTTGCCGGCTGGATCAATCTGATAATGCTCAGCAGCAGTAAAATTAGCTAACCTAAGATCGGTATTTGAAAATGTAGATCCCATAAAATCAGTACCGTTAAAGTCTGCTCCATTCAGATTACATGCCGTAAAATCCACCTCCCTTGCAATACAACTAATCAGTTTCGTTTTCTTCAAGTTTTTCCCAAAGAAGCTGGAATAGCTTAAAATTGTATTCTTTGCACTGATAGAAAAAGGATTCAGTGTATCATACCACAAAACACCTATTGCCTTACAACTCAATAAAGATAGATTGCTGATAAACGTATCTTTAAATTTGATTAATGAGATATCACTGTCTTCAAAAACGCAATTATTAAATGTACAATCTTCAAATAAACAACCTTTTATGGTTGATTTATAAAAAGTACAATTCTCGAAATAACGGCTGACAAGATGTTTGTCTTCGTAATTTATATTTTCAAAGCGTTTATTATAATGTGTTATCTGTTCATCGGAATTGCTCAAAACCGTACACCTACCTGAAAGGTTATACCATGAGGATTAATGTCAAGATCATTTGTACTCATGTGGTATCCTTTAAAACCAGTAGCAATATAAGGTGCAATATGTTTCGTAACCGCGTATCTTACCCCGAAACCACCGTACACATACAATCCGGTTTCATTGATACGGGTTGTAACAAGAGGCTCCGCATCAGTTGCTCTGTCATACTTCACAAAAGAAATACCTATCGAAGTCTCTGCAAAAGGCTCAAACTTTGATTTCGTTGGAATTTCATAGGTCAGATTTGCATACACCGGTAGCATTTTCATTTTATAAAGTATATACCCATTGTCAGGATGCCTGCTTGTGGTCGCATATCCGATTCCGATTCCAGGTTTAAAATTACCTAGAAAATTCCTTGTCACTTTCAATGAAGGACCATTAAAAAAATTACCATGCGTTGAACGCAGGAAATCAAAAGCCGGAGAAAAATTATATAGGGGCTCCTTTTCCAGGGGCTTTGTACTTTCTTGTGCTTGTGCAGCAATTGAAAAACCACACGCCAAAAGGAGTGCTAAGTTTAAGGTTATAATCCGTTTCATATTATACGCAAATCTAATACATTTTGAAATGCAGTGATATATAATATCCGATTAAATTATCTCTGATAGAAAGTATCGATTTTCGCATGAAATTATACAATTAATTTTCAACCAGTTAATTTTTTCAAAAAAAAACCAATCATTCAACCAACAGCTTTTTGGTCATGGCAAAACTAGAGGTTCTTCTTAACATAAATCTTATCATATCGTAAGAATTGATTAAAAACAGCTCAAACAACACTTTTTATATCAGACTATGAAAAGAGTTGTTAAAAAATTTGATGTTAAGGTCAAAAATATGTTGTTTTGCACAGTTTTTAATGAGTCTAAATAATAAACAATATAAAAATGTCGATTCTACGAATATTTCACAAAAAAACAACCAATGATAACTTTTAGGCTTGCAATGGTATACTTTGCTTACATATTCCGATGACCAGATTTCGCAAAATAACAGGTCAAATACATCTATGGCTTGGATTAGTAACCGGATTAATCGTATTAATTGTTAGTATTACAGGCTGTCTGTTTGTTTTTCAGAAAGAAATAACTGATCTCACTCATCAGGAAATACTCTTTGTTAAACCATCAGCAACAGCAATCACACTTCCCTATAGTCAGCTTTTAAAGACAGCTGAGCTTACATTAGGCAAAAATCGTTCAGTTAATTTCTCCACTACTTACAAGGAAAAGGAACATGCCTGGGAGTTCACGACTTATAAAGAGGGGGATCCAAAAGCTCTAACCTATTTCGGCACACTTGATTATTTCGAATCAGTTTTCATTAATCCTTATACAGGAACCGTCACAGGTCGGTTTGACTATAAATACAACTTCTTTAACATCGTAAAATTCATCCACTGGAGCTTATTACTTAATGATACTTATGGCCAGCCCATAGTTGGATATAGCACACTGATGTTTGTGATCATGCTCATTACCGGAATGATCATGTGGTGGCCTAAAAAATGGAATAAAACTAACATCAATAAAAGTTTTAAGATTAAATGGAAAGCCAGCTTTAAAAGGGTGAATTATGATTTACATAATGTCCCTGGATTTTACGCTATGCTGATTACATTAGTTCTTGCTTTAACAGGAATGGTATTTGCATTAAAATGGTTTCAAACTACTGTTTATGTAATTGCTTCACGTTCTATAGCACCACCTCAAATAAAATATGAAAAATCCCAACTGGCTAAACCAGATCTGAATCCAATTGATAAGGCTTTCAATACTGCTAAAGCACTATTAGCAACTTCGGACAGGATCGGTGTCTCTCCTCCCGCTGGTATTGATGGAGTAATTTTTATTAACGGTATCATTGGCAAAGAAACTTATTATCACTCCGATGCTTTACAGTTTGATCAGTATTCTGGCAAATTGCTTAACAGACGGAATTATGATGAACAGAATGCTGGAGAAAAGCTAATAGGAATGAACTATGATATTCACGTAGGTGCAATCTTAGGTTTACCTGGCAAAATAATCGCTTTTATTGCCAGCTTAATTGCCGCAACCCTGCCGGTAACAGGTTTTATGATCTGGTTGAACAGGAAAAAGAAAAAAAGTAAAAAATAGATTTGGTTTTTATTTTTTGTTTTCTATCTTTGCAGCCCCGCAAGGGAGAGACGGACCGGTAGTTCAGCTGGTTAGAATGCCGCCCTGTCACGGCGGAGGTCGCGGGTTCGAGTCCCGTCCGGTCCGCAAGTTTTAGACTAAAACATTAAAAAGCCTGTTATCATATGATAACAGGCTTTTTAATGTTTACTGAATCCCCGAAATAATCGCCATACGCCTAACAGCATATGAAAACCGGGAAGCCTCTTCAATTTTTATTTCACACTCACATTATACAATATAGTTTTATACTGACTGATTGTTCCAGCATCTGAACTCACAATAGTTAAAGGAAGAACAAAATTATTTCCAGCTGGAAGTGCAGAGGTATTAAAATTCACTGTAATAGAACCTGATGTTTGATTTGCAGGTACCGTAGCTGTAAAATTAGTGATCGTAAATGCAGCTGCTGGCATAAGCACATAAGCAGTATTATTTTTGACATTATAATTGGTCAATGCATCAGCATCAACTTTAAGTACCACATTTACTGGTGTTGTTAATGCATTCGGTACGGAAACATTGACCAGTACTGGGTAAGGAGTTGGGCTAGGTGAAGCGGCTAAGGTGATCGACTGGAATATACCTTTGAACGCAACAGCAGGCAAGTCAATTGAAGCTCCTACATTAGGAAAATCGACATACGTCTTATCTTTCAGGCAAGAGCTGAATATGGTCATAGTTAACAAGCTAAATATGACTATCTTAATATAATTTCTATTTTTCATCTTTTAAATTTTTAAGTATTATTTAGCCCAGAATATCTTTGAAGTAAATTTATCAATATTCCCTTCAGCTCCAACTACTCCAGGATTTGTTCTATATTCAACCGCTGGGTAAAGAATACGGGTAATCTGATTAGGTGCATTAGCGCCAGGATAAACCGATAGTGGAATGTTATCCGGATAACCAGTTCTACGGTACTCATTGAAAGCTTCGAAACTGCCATATGGATTTAAGGCAGCCCATTTCTGCACAATAATAGCTTTTTGCTGCTGTGCAGGAGATCCTCCAACAGGGAAAGCAATTGCTGGCTGAGCATAATAAGCCGCAGCAGCACTCACAGCATTAGGAACCAAATCATCTACAAATGAAGCCGTTATACCATCGTTGTAAAAAGATTGTGCACTACCACTGATCAGACCTATACTCGCTGCTTCGGCCTGTAAAAACAGAGCTTCTGCACCAGATACAATAACGGCATCCATTGTAGCTCCTTTTATAGCTCCTGGGCCTAATTTACTAGGTGTTAAACCAGCCGGTGTCGTAGTGGTCTGCCCCAGGAAAGTTGCAATAATTACTCCAGAAGCATTTGCAGCATAGACCTGCTTTGCGCGAGGATCAGCATTATTCAAATAAAAATTAGCACCGTATTGATTTGCCTGGTAACGTGCATTGTAATCCTGTGCACTACCTGTTGAATTATAGCCATATGCGCCATAAAGTGGGCTTTGCTGTCCTCCATTGTAATCTGAACTAGAGTATCCAGGATTTACTACAGCGGGATTACTCGCATTAATATAGCCTAAGCCAGTTGTAGCAGCTACAGCGGTTTTCAAAGCGCTCTGTTTAGCGCCTAAATTTGACTGACGAATCGCAAGTCTTAATTTCAATGTATTTGCAAATTGAATCCAGTTAGTCATTACGCCCTTGTACATAATGTCAGCTGGGCCAGGATTAACCGCATTAGCTGGTGCTTTTTGGATAAGGACAATTGCTGCATCCAGTTGTTTCATCAGATCGTCGTAAATATCTGAACCTTTATCATACTTGGGAGTCAGGTTGCCTGTTCCTGATAAAGCTTCTGTATACGGTACATTGTTATAATTATCCACTAACTGCTGATAATCAAAAGCAGTCATGATTTTTGAAATCGCCAGATAATAAGGTTCCTTAGTCGCTTTTGCTAATTCATTGTAATTCGAAACATTGATATAAAGCTTTGTCCATACATCATAATTTGCATTTGTAAAGGTGTATTGTAACAAATCGACATTAGGCTGATAGCTTGTACTCCAGCTCAAATACCCCATATAGCAAGCATACATGGTATAGTTGGCGTCCGTAGTGGCAGTAGTTCCAGATACCGTAGTTTTTGTATTACCATTTAAAATATCCGCAGTTATTTTTAAAGCACCAGACAACAGTAGATTAGGTGCCGCAGTGATCGGGAGATTTGGGTTTGCATTTAAATCAAGGTAATTTTTCTTACAACCACTCCAAGTGATGGCAAGGATAAATATGATGGCTAAATATTTTTTCATCGTCTTATGCGTTAAAATGTTAAATTAAGATTCGCTCCATAAATTCTTGTCGGAGGCAGTTGAATTCCATTATTAATACCAACTGCATTACCAGATGTATTTGAGAATTCAGGGTCAGTCCAAGTATTCGATTTAGGTCTGAACATCAATAAGTTCCTGCCGACTAAAGCGAAAGATGCTTTCTTGATGAATTTAGAATGTGTGAGGAGGGAACTGAGATCGAAATTTAGATTAGCTTCACGCAATTTCCAGAAAGCGCCACTTGATACGTAACTACTTGCTGCATTATAAAAGGCGCCTGAGTTCCAAAATCCAACATTACCATCTGCAATACTTACATTAGTATTGGGAGTGTATACCCCTGGCGCAGTCTGGATTACCGAATTAGGGAAGACAAAACGTGCCCGGCCGGTCGAAGCAGAGAATTCTGATACTCCGGCGGATGTTGCGTCATACAACCCTCTGTTATAGATAACATAGCCACTTCTGTACTCACTGACTAAAGTAAGAGTAAGGAATTTATAACTTACTGTTTGTGTTAAGCCTAATATATATTTTGGTGTTGTACGGCCAAGGTTCTTTAAATTCGGATCTAACGACGGAGCACCATTTGAAGCTTTAACAACTGCACGTCCCTGTGGGTCACGTACAATATCAGTTCCATACAATACCGGATATGGTTGTCCAACTACTGCATTGATGGAAGCGTTAGAATAACCACCTAAGGAGATTTGATTTAAGCCGTTTGATAAGGAGACTACCTTAGAATCATTAACAGCAAAGTTACCTCCCAGGTTCAAACTAACCTGGTTTCTTGATTTGGTTAAGACCTGAAGATCCATTTTAAACTCATATCCTGAATTCTGAACTTCTCCGACATTGATCAGCGCATTGTTAAATCCTGAAGCTGGTGTCGTCGCAATAGAAAGCGTCTGGTTTGTGGTATGGCTATTATAATAAGTCGCATTTAAATTAATACGGTTATTAAAAAAACCAAGGTCAGCCCCAATTTCTAATTCTTTACTTAATTCTGGTTTTAATCCAGGGTTATTTTGAGTAGTACCTAAACTAACACCCCCGATACTTCCGTATGAAAAACCAGGAGTCGTTGGATAAGTATTGAATGCACTATAAGGACTGATATTTACACTACCTACCTGACTATAACCAGCTCTCAATTTACCAAAACTGATAATCTTATTATCCTTCAAAGCATCTATAGCCTGTGTAAAAATGAACGAGCCTTTTACAGATGGATAGAAGAAAGAACGGTTTGCTGCCGGTAGCCGGGAGTCATGGTCATTACGTAGAGTAGCTTCTAAGAAAGCATAATCTTTATAACCAATATTTAATGAACCGAAAAAGGCTATCTGTCTGATTTTCCCTTCCTGGGTTACCGTATTTGGTACACCTAAAATACTTCCAATATTATAAAAACCATCTACCAGTAAACTTGTACTGTTGTTTTGTATATATCTATAGTTTTGCTGCCAGATCGTATTACCTAATAGCAAATTGGTTTTAAAATCATTAAAAAACGTTTTATGGAAATTAAGAATAATATCCTGTTGTGTACGGTTATACCCCTGCGGCCCTGTAAGTGTAGTTCCATCGGTGTTTAAAGTAGAAATAGATCCGTCACCATATTGAGTAACATTTTGAACCTGTCCCGGGATAATAGCACTTCCATTAGAACTTGCCTCATTACCATACCCACCAGTTGGATCAGTTAACGCATAAAGACTAAAATTAACCTGTGAGCGAGTGTATTGCTGAACAGCAGTACCAGAATTATGTGCCAGGCGATAACTTGCATCAAACCAATCTGTAGGGGTTAATGTTCCATTAAAGCTACCATTGAAAGAATTACTTGTTGTATTGTACCTCGAGTTATTAATTACCCAATAAGGATTTACACTATAAGAATTGTAAAAAGTATTGACATCTGCAAAAGGAGAATTGATATCTTTGTAGTTATTTAAGGGTACCCAGGATGGGGTATTTAATATGGAAGAATATAAGGTTCTTCCTCCATCAACCGAAGTTCCGTCATAACCTGCTCCATAAGTACTGGTATTGGACTGAGTAAAACCAGCAGCAAAATCTGCTTTAAAAATACCAGCAGTTTTTGATGCCGCTACCCGGATTGCAGTTCTATTATATTTATCCATAGGAACTACACCGGTTTTATCCAGTCTGTTAACCGATAGATTAAAACTGTTAGCTGCATCACCAGCAGCATAAGAAAGATTGTTTTGTTCCGAAAATCCGGTCTTGAAGAACGCGCGGCGTGGATCTTTGCTCTGTGTAGCATAAGGAATAGTTTGAATAGTTCCATCTTCAAGAGGAATTCCCAATGCAGTTGGTTTACCATTATAAGCCGGACCAAATGACTGGTTTTCAAAAGAAGCAGGCGTAGTAACAAAACCTGTTATCGGATCTACAAAAGACCCACCTTCACCTCCATAACTTCCAAAACGTGTTTGTAATTTAGGAAAATAAGAAATACTTTCTGCCTGGAAAGTATTGGAATAATTGATTGTTGGTATCCCACCACTTCCTCTTTTTGTGGTGATAACCAATGCACCGTTGGATGCTTCAGAACCATAAAGCGCAGCAGCACCAGCACCATTTAACACGTTCACGCTTTCGATATCATCAGGGCTGATGGTATTAACCACATCCGGTGAAATCGGTACACCATTTAAAACTACCAATGCATAGTTATTACCATTGATGTGTCGGTTACCACGCAAGGTGAAACGAGTGCTAGGATTGATTCCATTGTCAATAGTACTCAATACTAATCCCGGTACTTTAGCCGCTAAACCGTTTGTAAAATTAGTTGGATGAGAGGTTGTCAAGTCTTTACTGCTAATATTGGTGGCCGCAAACCCAAGCTCTTTAGCCTGTCGCTTTACGCCCAACGCTCCTGTAATTACGACTTCGCCGAGCTGGCGGCTATCTGGTGATAAGGCAAGTGAGATACTAGCTCTGTCACCGATGCTAATTACTTGTTCCGCATAACCGATAAATGTGAAAGTTAAACTGTTGTTCTTGGAAGGAACGGATATAGAATACTTACCATTAATTCCTGTAATTGCGCCAATTGTGGTTCCTGTCACGCGTATACTAACGCCTGGAAGGGGCTGACCATCATCCTTTCCTATTACTGTTCCTGTTACCGTCCGGTTTTGTGCGTATACGCCGGATCCAAAGAAAATCAGCAAACACATAGTGAGTTGTAGAATTTTTTTCATTTGTAATTTAGTTGTTAGGTTAATTAATAAGCAGTAACACAAATATTATTCGGCAAATTTTAATGCAAACAGCTTAATCTTATGATCCCC
The DNA here is from genome assembly GCA_014302835.1 of Pedobacter sp. PAMC26386. Taxonomy (GTDB): domain Bacteria; phylum Bacteroidota; class Bacteroidia; order Sphingobacteriales; family Sphingobacteriaceae; genus Pedobacter. Next base: position 1,155,693 of record CP060294.1, on the reverse strand, counting down.
TGATGGTTACCGGTTAAATATTTGTTGATATATAAATTTGGTCATAAATTTTATTTAAATCCAAACTTAAAATTATAAACACACAAAAAAAAATACAACTACCTGATAATCAATATAAATAATAAAGAGACATTTATTTGAAATTCAGATTGTTTTTAAAGAAACAATAGCAAAGCACAAATAAAAGTCATTTGCGCATTTTTTCTGCAGGCATCCGTAATAAACAGACAGCCTTTGCGTAATCTAAAAAGTAAATAAGGTGTTTGGAAATCTTAGAATAATACTATTTCCGCTTATACTTTTTCAACAAGGAAATAACTTTATCATGCGGAAGTGCGTAAGCCTTATTGCCATTGATCCCTTCCATTGTTTCTGCGGCCACCATTGCATTAATAATAGCCTCTTCAACAGCCTGAACCGTTCCTTCGAATAATGGATTCATCTGATCATTAGGAAATTGCTTTACACTAGCTATCGATTCTCTGTTAAAAGCTTCTTTGTTTGCCGTTGAAAAGGCTATAAAAATATCACCAGAGCCATTTTCACCCCTTCCTCCTACCTTACCGACCCCAAGCGCAATACGCTGTGCAATACGTTTAAGCTGGTGAGGCAATAAAGGTGCATCTGTTGCCAGAACCGCAATAATAGAACCATCCCCCTCCTGCCAGTGTGATTTGGCAATCTTATGAATCTCATAATTTAATGTATCTTTTAATTCTATCCCAATTGGCACACCAGCAATGGTCAGGTTTTTTTTGGCACCGAAGTTTGCCTGTACCAAAACACCAATCGTATAAGTAGAATCTTGTATTTTTATTAATCTTGATGCAGTACCCGTACCTCCTTTAAATCCCAGACACCACATTCCAGTACCACCTCCAACATTTCCCTCCGCTACCGAACCAGACTTAGCAGTATTCAATGCCTCGAAAACATGACTATCCTTTACATGAAAGCCATAAATATCGTTCATCATTCCATCGTAAGTTTCAGCCACCAACGGATAGGCAAACCACCCTTGCTCTTTTATCCAGTTTTTTTTAACAAACCATTTCAGCATCGCATCCCGGCATACACCAATACTATTGGAATTGGTGATTAGGATTGGTGTTTCTAAAAATCCGGACTCTGTGATCCAGGTAGTCCCGGTCATCTCACCATTTCCATTGAGCGTGTACCAGTTCGCATAAACAGGAACACTGGAATGACTGCGTGGAAATATAGCCGTAACACCCGTCCTAACCGGGCCTTTACCTATAACATCATTATTACCTTTTCCTTCAATAATCGTACTAAAACCGACATCGACACCCTTTACATCTGTGATTGCATTATATTTACCTGCTACCCCATCAAACGGGATCCCAATATCCCTGGCCCTCGGCTTTTGCGCGTAAACTGCCAGTTGAACACTCAATAAAAGTGCAAGAGTTAATGTTGATTTCATAATCGGTCTTTAAATGGACAATAATATTCAGGTCTTACTACTCCAATTAGCTATTCAAATACTGTGAGCCGTCACCTCCACTCTATTTTTCTTAAAGATAAACAATATTACATATTATCTATCTTTAATCTAAATTAAAAGAAATTTATCTTAATTACAATTAAAAAAAATACTTGTCTTAATTACCCCCTTAAATTGCCGCATTCACCCCCTCATTCTTATAGTAAAAGGATGTAGATTTATTCATACATCAAAAATCAACTATAAATCAACCCGGTTCAAAATCTTTATATTATGAAAACAGTTAGCAGCAGAATGGAATCCATCATTGTATTATACGATATGTACACTACATTTTTCCCGAAAGTTATTGATGGTTTTACTGAAAAAGATGCAAAAAAAAGGCTCAATACAAAAGCCAACCATGTTGCCTGGCTGACAGGCAGCCTTGTAGAGGAAAGACATGAGTTAACCTCGATTCTCGGTAATAAACAGCAGCAAACCGCCCATGAAATTTTTAAAGATCACAAGGGTATCCAGGATGAGATAACCTACCCCTCACTAGACTCTTTCAAACACGACTGGATCAAAATCAGTCCAACCTTAAAAAATATCCTCCTCAACATCACCGATGAAGAATTAGATACCCCATTTGAAATGATGCCAGGACAAACATTTTCCATTTATGAGCTCATCACTTTCACCACCTACCGGGAAGCCAGTTGTATCGGTCAAATTGCTTTATGGCGAAGATTATTAGGCTATCCCGCAATGAAATATGATTAATTACCAGAAGCGCGCATAAATAGCAATCAGCAACAACATAGTAGACACGATTAATATAATCGAAGAAGGTTTTAACTTAAACATATCTGCGTCCAGCTCAAAAGCTTTTGGATTAATACGCGGGCCTAAAATACTTGTCCCAACCATTACAAACACCGTAATGATAAATGACCAGCTTAGACAGATAAAGAATGGAATCTCATAAATACCATCCATGTTCGGAAAAGCTGAGTATAGGAGTGTTTCGGGCCCAAATACCTTAACTGCAAATTCATTAAAGAAAACAGAAATAACAAACCCAAAAATAATTCCAGTAAAAGCAGCCAGACTGTTAGTTCGTTTCCAGAACATCCCTAAAATAAATGTCGCAAAAACTCCCGGACTAATATAACTGGTATATTTCTGAACAAAAGTATAACCACCAGCCCTCCCAATTCCAAGTAAATCATTCCAGGTAAATAATACTGCGACCACCATTGAAATCACAATAGCAATACGACCTATCCATACCATACGCTGTTCATTTGATTCCTGATTGATATGTTTTTTATAAATATCCAATGTAAAAATGGTAGAAATACTATTACATTTCCCCGCTAAAGAGGCAACAATTGCAGCAGTTAATGCCGCTGCCGCCAAACCTTTCAGCTCAGGAGGCAATAGCCCAAGAATAGCAGAATAAGCAGTGTCCTTACCTCCTGTTAACTGCAAATGTCCACCTTTATAAAGCACATAGGCGATAATCCCCGGCAACATCACAATTACAGGCATTAATATTTTGAGCAGACTTGCAAACAATATTCCTGTACGCGCCGTCTGCAAATCTGCACCCAGCGCACGTTGCGTGATATATTGATTACAACCCCAGTAATTCAAATTACTAATCCACTGACCAGCGGCATACATACCTACTGCAGGCAGAATAAGATATTTATTAATATCAACCTGTGACGCTCCAGGTTTTGGTTTCGCCAGCATCAGGTGAAAATGCTCCGGTGCCTCTTTAAGTAATACTTTAAAACCAGCTATCGCATCACTTCCTACACCAAATTTTTCACCAACAATCGTCAACGTCATATAGGTAGTGGCCAAACCGCCAATAATCAATACAGCTACCTGGATCACATCTGTATAACCAATAACACGCATTCCGCCCAACGTAATGACGATTGCAAATGCAGCAAGACAAATCATCACGATATGGAAATATTCACCACCTATTAACCCATTGATAGCTAATGCACCTAAGTATAAAATAGAGGTTAAATTGATAAAAACATATAAGAAAATCCAAAATACACTCATGATCAAAGCCACACTCCCATTGTACCTGTTTTTTAGAAACTGAGGCATCGTATATATCTTATTCTTAATATATACAGGCATAAAGAAAACCGCCACAATAATTAATACTGCTGCACCTAGCCACTCATATACAGAAACAGCGATGCCAGCGAAAAAACCTTCGCCACTCATCCCGATAAATTGTTCTGCTGAAATGTTAGAAGCAATAATTGATGCTCCTATTGCCCACCAGGTCAATGACCCTTCGGCTAAAAAGAAATTTTTGGAATCGTTGACCTTACTTTTCTTTCTGTAAACGTAGTATCCATATAAAGCGACAATGATAAAATAAATTACAAAGACGCCAATCCCCCCCATTGAGAGTTTCACATTCATAGTCTAATATTTGGTTGTTGAGTTGAGGGCAATAAGATTCATTACATTTACAAACTATATAGGTAAATGTAATGAATCCAAAAGAAATATAGCATATCGATTTGCTTAAAACCGCAATTTTGCAGGCAGATATTTAGCAATCAGGTCTTCATAATAAGGCCTTAATTTACCCCAGTCTGGTGGAACCGGACTTTTAGAATAAAGGTCAAAAGGGTTAAACTGACTGACTGACTTAAATAGTTCCTTATCGTGATTGCTCATCAAATGAGCATATGCATTTTCCCGATGCTGAGGATAAAACGAATGATAACGAAGCATATATAAGCCCTGCTCTGGCAAATAATCCTTTAGCAAATGATAAACATATTCATCATGTCCCCAGGTCATGGTAACCTTATCTAAACCACAATTAGGTTCATAGATACCGTATTTCGTATTGTACAATGGATTTTTCACATCCGGATTCTCAGCAAAAAAATCAGAAAAGACAATTTTGTCAGAAAAAGCACAGCCTACAGGGTAACTATCCCCCACTACCGCCCACTGTGGTTCACCGAATAAACAAAGTACTTTTCCCATATCATGAAAAAGGCCAACTAAAACCATCCAATCCGGGTGTCCCTGTTCGCGTATTGCTTCACTGGTCTGCAGTAAATGCTGGAACTGATCGAGGTCAGTATCCGGATCTGAATCATCTACTAATTTATTCAGAAAATCGAAAGCTTCCCAAACGGACATCTCCATTTTATCAAACCTCAGGTATTCTGCCCTTTTTTGCGCCACAAAATCAAAAGTCTGGTTGATATGCTGCAATCTGTAAAACTCCTTTACAGATGCTTTTTCGGTACTTTCATAGTCTCTAAAATCAGAAACGTCCTTTTCCTGGGCAATAGCATTTGGATCTGGATAACGCGCTAATAAATCATCTTCCCACTCATCAAGTGAACTTAACGGATTCTCCTGGCTTAATTTGGTTACTTCTTTCATTTTAGTTTTTCTAAATAAATATGAAAACAAATTCGGTCACTAACCCCACTGGCTACTAAACGATTACACTATTAAATATCAAGATTTATTTCTTTAACTTAACTTATATCCAGGTAATTATTTACGTTAACGATAAAGTAAATAATCGGTTATTTCATCATATTTTTTGATTAAACTTGATATTCACTATGGAGAATATAACCATCAAAGTACTAGCCAGCAGGCTTAATTTATCAGCCACTACAATTTCCAAAGCATTAAAGGATAGCTATGAGATCAGTGAGCCAACCAAACAAAGAGTAAGAGCCTTAGCAGCAGAACTTAACTATACACCAAACACCTATGCAAGAAGCTTAAGGACACGGAAAAGTGAAACTATTGCAGTGGTATTGCCCGAAATTGCAGATCATTTTTTCGCCCTGGTCATTAATGGTATAGAATCAGTAGTCAGGGAAATGGGTTATCACGTACTGATCTATTTAACGCACGAAGATTACGAAAGAGAAAAAGAAATACTGCAGTATATCAAAAACGGACGAATAGATGGACTCCTGATCTCCATAACAAAGAATACCATAACTTCTGATCATATCGCCCAATTGGAACAGGAAAATATACCCGTGATCTTTTTCGATAGGATTATTGAACAATTACAAGTTCCAAAAGTGGTAACTAATGATTTTGAAAGCAGCTATCAGGCAACCGAACATCTTTTGAATTGTGGTTGTAAAAAAATAGGTGTCTGTACTATTTTCGCCGATCTCGAATTAAGCAAACAGAGAATTATGGGCTATAAACAAGCATTAAAAGATAACCACATAACAATCGATGTGGACCAGGTCTTATGCTGTACGGAAGATGACAAAACCTATGATCAAATTTACCATAAGCTACAGTCTGTAAACCGACCAGATGGCCTGATAGCTATAGTTGATAAGCTTACTTTACCCATTTATCAGGCCTGCGAAAATTCAGGTCTGAGAATCCCTGAAGATTTAAAAGTAATTAGTTTTTCCAACAATCCATCGGCAAGCATCTTAAACCCTTCGCTAACAACTATTTCTCAGCCAGCCTTTTTAATAGGACAAGCCGCAGCAAGATTACTGATCAATTCATTAGGTCCTAAATATGAACAGGTTCAGCAAGATATAACTATCATCCCCTCCGAACTGATCATTAGAACATCCACCTCACTTACAAATCGGTAATCACCTTATATTTAGGCACTAATAGTTTCATCACACTCCAGGCAACCACATAAGTCAATGCACAAATGGTAAACATTATTGTATAACCTGTCTGAATATGTCCCAGCGATTTATAGTAATCAAAAAGACCGCCACCAAGTTTAGACATAAAAACTCCTCCCAAGCCGCCAGCCATACTGCCAATACCGATCACAGAACCGATACACTTTTTAGGGAACATATCAGAAACCGTTGTAAAAATATTAGCTGACCACGCCTGATGAGCAGACGCTCCAATTCCAATTAAAATAACAGGAATCCATACACTAATATGCCCCAGTGGCTGTGCAAACAAAACCACCAATGGAAAAAGTGCTATAATAAACATGGCTTTCATCCTTCCATCATAAGGGGTATACCCTTTTTTCATAAAATACATTGGGAACCAGCCCCCACCAATACTCCCCACCATAGTCATGCTATACAACACCGCTAAAGGAATCATAATATCTGTATTATCCATTCCATACTGAACTTTAAGATAAGAAGGCAGCCAGAACAGGAAAAACCACCAGATACCATCCGTCATAAACTTCCCAAAAGTAAATGCCCAAGTCTGCTTATAGCTCAGAAGTTTAAACCAGGAAACTTTCTCAGTCTCTACTGCTATTACAATTAATTTCTCATCAGGCTCAAACTGAATATATTCCAGTTCAGCTCTGCCTAAACGTTTTTGCTTTTCAGGCTTTTCATAAAATATAAACCAAAAAAAAAGCCATATAAACCCAATTGCACCGATAATCATAAATGCAGATTCCCAACCCCATTTTTCAGCAATCCACGGAACCGTCAAAGGCGCTAAAATGGCCCCGACATTCGCACCCGAGTTAAAAACACCCGTAGCCAGTGAACGTTCTTTTTTAGGGAAATATTCTGCTGTAGCTTTAATTGCAGCCGGAAAATTCCCAGATTCTCCAAATCCCAGTACAGCTCTTGCACAAATAAAACCAAGCACAGAAACTGAAATACCAGTAATACCTAACACCGCTAACATTGCTGACAAACCCTCGCCTAAAAAGATAGCTTTTGCATGCAAAATTGCCCCTAAACACCAAATAATCAACGCCACTGCATATCCCCATTTTGTCCCTAACCGATCAACGATCCTTCCTGCAAAAAGCATTGAAATTGCATAAACCAATTGGAAAGCAGAAGTAATATTTGCATAATCACTGCTTGTCCAGTTAAATTCTGCTTCAAGCCTGGTATGCAAAAGACTGAGCACCTGTCTGTCAAGATAATTTACAGTTGTAGCAAAAAACAGCAGGGCACAAATTGTCCAGCGGTAATTACCTACTTTTTGTTCGTTCATATTTTATTTGGTTGGTTTAGGTTTTTGGTTGATTATAAGCTATCAGACACCTCCAAAAACAGAGAAACCTCCATCAACACAGATCATAGCGCCGGTCACAAATTGAGAAGCATCACTTAACAACCAGATTAAAGCACCTTTTAATTCGTCCGGATGACCAAAACGTTTAAAAGGAGTTTGTGTAATCACCAAACCTCCCCTATCTGTATAACCCCCATCAGGTTTAGTTAACAATTCACGATTCTGTTCTGTCAGGAAAAATCCTGGTGCAATTGCATTCATTCTGATGCTGTCCCCATAACGATTAGCCATCTCAACTGCAAACCACTGGTTATAATAATCTACCGCAGCCTTTCCCATATTATAACCCAAAACTTTAGTAATCGCTCTTTTTGAATTCATCGAAGAAATGTTCACAATACTACCTTTCCCGGTATCGGCTATAGCAGCACCAAATACCTGTGCAGGAAGAATAGTTCCCCATAAATTCAAGTCCATCACTGTTCTCATTCCCTCCAGGTTCATCTTAAAAATATCCTCTTCAGGTTTTAAAACACCCTCAGGCTGATTACCGCCGGCAGCATTTACCAAACCATCGATTTTACCAAAATGAGCTAATACCTCCGACCTGCATTTAAGCAATTGACTTTCATCCATCACATCGGCCACTAAGGCTAAAGCTTGTCCTCCAGCCTTATTAATTGCATCTGCACGCTCTTTAGCTACTTTAGCATTTCTACCTAAAATACCCACTGTACCGCCAGCTTCGACTATTGCAGCCACAAATGCACCACCTAAAATCCCGGTACCTCCAGTCACCACAATGACTTTATCTTTTAAAGAAAACATATTCATATATTTTGATATTAACCCTGATTCAATCCGAAGTAGTTTTTAGCATTATAATAACTGATATCCTGTATCATTTTGCCCACCCATTTTTCATCGTCAGGCAGTAAACCCATTTCCATTTCTGAACCAAAAAGATTGCATAATATCCGTCTGAAATACTCATGACGGGAGTAAGATAAAAAGCTACGTGAATCAGTAAGCATTCCTATAAATGAACTGATTATTCCCATATTTGACAAAGTATTCAACTGCTTCTCTATCCCATCTTTCTGATCTAAAAACCACCAGCCAGATCCGAATTGCATTTTACCCTTTATCCTGCCATCAGCAAAATTGCCCAGCATGGTGGCTATCACCTCATTATCAGCAGGATTCAAATTATAAACAACGGTTTGGGCCAGTTGATCAGTTAAGTTAAGATGACTTAATAATGCCGTCAGGTTTTCTGCATGTTTATAATCGCCAATAGAGTCAAAACCAGTATCAGGTCCTAACTTATGCAGCATTCCTTTATTATTATTCCTAATTGCGCCAATGTGGAATTGTTGTACCCAACCTCTTTCATGGTACATTTTACAAAGTTCCGTTAATACAAAACCCATAAAAGCATCTGGGTTAGAAAACACTGCATGGTCAGATTTCAGGAAAACCTTAAACTCCTGTTGTTCTTTTGGACTCAATGTAAAAGTAGCAGGTAAAGTACTGAGTCCATGATCAGAAACAGAACACAGATGTAAAGTAAAAAAATCAACTCTTTTCTTTAAAGCTTCGGTCAGAGAATCGAGATCTGTAATCTGAACTCCTGCTTTTTCACCCAATATCTTCAGGTACGCTTTAAACGAATCCGGTGCAGCGATTGCAAAAACCTTATCCGGTCTGAAAGATGGCTTCACTTTGATCTCAAAACCATCTTTCTTTATTTGCTGATGATAGTTTAAGTCATCACAAGGGTCATCTGTTGTGCTCAGCATTTCTACCTTAAAATTTCTTAATAAACTTCGGGAGGAAAATCCATCCTGGCCCAAAAGCTCATTTGCCTCCTTATAAATCTTATTTGCCGAATCCCCATTTAAATACTGGTCAATACCAAACGGATTTTTAAGTTCCATATGTGTCCAGTGAAATAATGGATTTCTTAATGTAGCAGGAACAACATTTGCCCAGGCTTTGAACTTATCATAATCATTAGCATCACCAGTAATCAGACTTTCATCTACTCCCAGTGCCCGCATCGCTCTCCATTTATAATGATCACCTTTTAACCAGATATCAGTTAACGTATCAAATTTCTTATCTTCTGCGATTTGCAGTGGAGACAAATGATTGTGAAAATCGATTACAGGCAAATGTTTTGCATATTCATGATAAAGCAAAACCGCCTTTTTATTGGTTAATAAAAAATCATCAGTAATGATAGTACCTACCGTCATATATCCTAGTTTTCAGTTTAATATTTGGTTATAACAACTATACAAAGTCCGTTTCGATTTAAACCGGTTCTTCTTATTTATCCTTTAGTAAATATTCATTTAAAATTCCAAATTCAAGTCCTCTCAGTTCTGCCAACCCTTTTAAACGGCCAATAGCAGAATATCCAGGATTGGTTTTTTTGCGTAAATCATCCAGCATCTGGTGACCATGATCTGGTCTCACAGGTATACTGATCTGTCTTTGCTGCTGCTGGTTAACAATTTCTTTCATCACCTGGTACATATTAACGTCCCCTTCTAAATGATTATCTTCATAAAAATCACCCTCCGCATTTCGTTTAGTACTGCGCAGATGAATAAAGTTGATGCGTGTAGCAAATTCTCTAATCATTCCAGGCAGATCGTTGTCTTCACGCACACCTAATGAGCCCGTACAAAAACACAAACCGTTATTTAAAGAGGGTACAGCCGAGAATAATTTCCGCAATTGCAGCGCAGTGCTGACTACACGCGGTAAACCAAAGATTGCATAAGGCGGATCATCCGGATGAACAACCATTTTAATCCCACATAAATCAACTACAGGCATAATTTCTGAGAGAAAATGGATTAAGTGATCACTTAGTTTTTCTTCATCTATCCCTTTGTATTGATCTAAAGCCAATTGAAACTGCTCCAGGGTAAAACTTTCCTCACTTCCAGGTAACCCAGCTATAATATTACGCTGCAATAAGGCTTTCTGTTCTTCATCAGCCTGATCAAACCACAATTTCCCCTTCACCACCTCCTCTTTGGTATAAGCATTCACTGCATTTGGTCTTTTTAAGATAAAAACATCAAAAGCACAAACCGCAGCCTTTTCAAATTTCAATGCCTTAGCACCATTTGGGAGTTCAAAGGCCAAATTGGTCCGTGTCCAGTCCAAAACAGGCATAAAATTATAAGTGACCGTAGTAACATCGCAAGCAGCAAGATTTTTTAATGATTCTTTGTAGTGATCGATGTAGCGTTCAAAATTTTCACCTTGCGTTTTAATCGCTTCATGGACTGGTAAACTTTCTACTACATCCCACTTCAAGCCTGCATCTTCTATCAGTTTTTTATGCTTTTTTATCTCTTCAACCTTCCACACTACTCCATTTGGAATATGATGTAAAGCACTCACAATACCACTGCAACCCGCCTGTAAAATATCAGGCAGACTCACCGGATCATTCGCTCCAAACCAACGCATAGTCTGGATCATTTTATATATAACTGGTTTTTCACCTATACTCATCGTATCAATTTTTCCAATAAAGTTATTCTATAAATCTTTGTTCTGTTTAAACAGACTCTTTCTTTACGTTATTGCAATTTATAAAAGGACAAAGGCATTTCGCTTATGTAATCTGCAACAATAGTGTATCAAACGTTTGATTCTCCATTTCAAACGTTTGAAATAAATCACGTCCTATGCTCCTTTTAGCGGCCTTTCATAGCTTATTAAATATCAGATTTATTTGACAATTAAATTCCAATTCACAATTTAATTGGTAATTCCCCAATGATAAACACCTTGATCATACATATCAAACGTTTGATATAGTTTATTATCTTTATATTTAGAGGATCGTTAACTAACCGAATGAGTACAAAAACGCCTGTTACCCTAAAGCTTTTAGCGCAGAAGCTAAAAATCTCTATTTCTACAGTATCGAAAGCTCTTAATGATTATCCTACTATTAATGCTTATACTAAAGAACGGGTAAAGCAAATGGCTGCTGAACTGCATTTTACGCCAAATAAATCAGCCCTCAATTTACAAATCCAAAAATCATATACTATCGGTGTTATTCTGCCAGATTTAATGGACCATTACTTCACTAGAAGTATATATGGAATTGAACAACATGCCACACAATATGCTTATAATGTAATCATCGGCCAGTCTTATGATGACTTGAAAAAGGAAATAGATCTGGCTAACATGTTATTGAAAAGCCGTATTGATGGTTTAATCATTGCCATCTCTAAAAACACCCAAAATTTTGATCATTTGGATATGTTTGAAAACCTCGGGCTGCCTATTATTTATTACGGAAGGAACCCAAGTTTTAATTTAAGCTGTCATAAAGTATTAAGTAATACTTATCAGGGCTGTTATAAAGCAACTGATTTTCTGATTAAACGCGGACATCAAAGAGTCGCCTATCTCGGCGGCCCAAAAATGATCAGTTTTACCCATGACAGATTTAAAGGTTATATCAATGCACTCAATAATAACCATATTCCTTTTGATGCCAGTCTGGTAGCTTATACAGATTTTGATCAAACGAACACTAATGATGCGATCAAGGAACTATTTTATAATACGGAGAACCCTCCTACTGCTATGGTCGCTTTTAAAGAACAGATCTTATTTGACGCAATGAAATATCTTCGTTCCAATAAATATCCGCTCCTCGACCAAACTGAATTCATAGGTTTTGGGAATATGCCATTTATCAGGTATCTGGATAATCCACCTCTTGCATCTATTGAAGAGAACCCTGAATCAATTGGAGAAAATGCAATTAAAGTGCTGTTAAAGTTAATTGACCAGAAAACTGAGACAACAGACTATCAGGAAATTATGGTTGACTGTGAACTTGTTATACACTAAAACTCTTCACACTGATCATAAACTTCCAGTTTCTATAGCTTTAAAAACCTACTTACGAGAGCAATAATGCAACATGAGATCTTTTTCTTAACTTTATAGCTGCACCAAAACAGCGGCTCCGGTCAACATAAACTAAAATGGACAGAATTGTAGTATTCAAGACCTTTTATAACCCTATTGAAGCAAATATTGTAAAAACAAGGTTAATAGATGCCGGGATTCAATGTTTTTTAACTGATGAAAATATAGCGAATATAAATGCATTATACATTCAGGCTATTGGCGGTGTTAAGTTGAATCTTTTTGCAAAAGATGTTGAACTAGCTAGAAGTATCCTTTCTGAAAACATCTCAGCTTCAGCTTTTTCAGAAATAGCTCCCGATATTGAAAATGACACAATAGCGCTTACCTGCCCTAATTGCGGATCCCACGATGTTGGATATGTTCAGCCCACTAGAAAACGATTCAATATTTTGACTACTGTGATCGCATTAATCTTTTTTGTCTATCCTTTTTATTCCAAAAAAGTTTACCACTGTTTCAATTGTCTTCATGAATATTAAAACATAAATTTCTTCACGCTGATCATAACAGCCATATTTATCATAACCAATGTCTGTAGCGATAGTTTCTGGCAGTTCCCGATCAGATGGTAATACAAGAAAGTTGGTTAACGTAATCAGCTCCCACCTAGATATCAATAATATATATGATTTAAGTGATTATACCATTGGTTACTTTGATTATGACTTCCAAAATCAGCACGATGATTTTATCAGGCTCATCAAAGAACTTCTGACCTTTGATGAACTTATTATTGTTTCACCAGTCTATTGGTATACCATAAGTGGTCAGCTCAAAACCTTTTTCGACAGATTCACCGATTTAATCAACTTGCACAAAGATCTGGGTCGCCAGTTAAGAGGTAAAAAATTGTCTTTCATCAGCTGTGGTTATGACAAGAAAATGCATAAAAGCCTGGACACTCCCATCCGGTTAACTTGTGGCTATTTAGGTATTGAATATAAAGGACATTTTTATTCAAGCATCCGCAATGAAGAAATCAGTGAGGCAGGCGAACAGAAGATTAAGAAGAGCATCGACAAGCTGATGCAAGTAATTCCATTGCCTTATCTTTGACCGCTACCGCATCCTCATATTTCAGAAAGTACTCATCAGAAGTAATGATAAAATCTAGCTGCCCTCTAAAAACAGAAGCAAATATTGTTGACGGGTTTCCAAAAGGAAATATAGAGACATGAGAATACACCCGCTCCACCTCAATGGCCCCATAGTTTTCTTTAATACAGGTTTTTCCAATATTCGAAAAGGTAAAATCATGTGCTCCTACATCAGCTTTAGCATATTTAGTGATTTTAGATAAAGCTGGTAACAGACATTCACCTAACAAAAACACCTTGTTGACATTCATTTTATTGATTTTCAGTAGCAGTTCTTTTTTTAATAACCGTGCCTGATCCCAGCAATCAATTGTTCGCCCCCCTTTAAGTCTTAATCCAATCATTGCCGGAAAGGCAAATAACATATCGTCTTTAATATCAGGAAGAAATCTACGCATATCTACTGCACAATAGAGTTTAGCATATGACTTGATAGATTGAATGCGACCAAATGCTTTTAAAAACACCACACTTAATATCGCATGCGGTGAAAGACCTTCAGCTTTACACTTCTCCAGGACTACTGCAGACTCCTTTTGATCTAATTTCCAATGCAGTAAAAAGGGCTTTACCCTTTTAACCTCTTTTTTTGAGGATACCATTAACAAGGCCAGTTTTACCAGTTTTTCAACTAGAAAGGCCATCAGTTGATTTGATTTTTTATTCTTTACCGCAGCGGGGATAAAATCCTGTAACGAACCGTAGGAATGATAAGAACCGATCTCCGTTTGAGGTTGCCCTAAGATACGCAATGTTTCATCCAGCAGATTTAAGATTGCTTTTCCATCACAAATACAATGATGACAAACCAGGATCAGATCTGAGGCCAACGCAGACTTTAAACAAACAGCTCTTATTAGCGGTCCATTTTTCACGTCAAAACTGCTTAAACATTCGCTAGTTGTTTCTTTTTTCCAATCCTCATCCGTGTACCGGTTAGAAACTCGGATCGGTATTTTACGAATATTTTCATCCGTAACAAAATAAGGGATACCACACTCACCTTCAACTACATTAACCATCAACAGTGGGTGTCTGGCCTGAATTTTAGCGAATGCAATCTCCAGTTCCTGTACATTTACATTCCCCCTAATTTTAACAGCGGCAACAACATTTACTGCCGTCTGCCCGTCGCCATACATTGTTCCCTCAATTAAGGATAACCTTCTTCTCATACATATAAATACCTGGTTAGCTAAAAATACTGTTTATGAAACCAGATTAACAAGCGTAGAACTACGCAATAATCGTAACAATTAACTAAGTAAAAGCACAACATCTCACAATAATTCAGGTTCATAATCACAATTAGATTCACTAGATTGTATCAGATTTAATTAATCAATTAAGATGTTTCCCAATCCCAAATTAACCCTTAACCAAAAAAAATGAAATTTAAATTATTGCTCCTCGCCGGATTAACAAGTCTGGCCGCCTGCACAGAAAAGGCATCAATTCCATTATCAGCTAAAGAATTAACCAATCAATCTCTTGAAGGTACCTGGAAATTAGTTTCCAGCGAAGTAACCACAGGCGCCAAAACCGAGGTGACCTTTCCTGTAAAAGGCCAGGAAATGATTAAGATATTTAATGATACACATTTCGCTTTTTTTAAACATGATATCGCAAAAGGAGTTACTCCGATCTATGGCAGCGGTGCCGGAACTTTTTCTCTTAAAGGGGATCAATATCAGGAACATTTAGAGTACTGCAACGCTCGTGAATGGGAAAATAAAGACTTTAAATTTACGCTGACTTTAAAAAACGACACCTTAACACAAAAAGGTATAGAGAAGATCGATAGCCTGAAAGTCAACCAGGAAATCGTAGAAAAATATACCAAATTAAAATAATTTAATCATCTATTCAATCCTTACAAAGGCTGCCTCTAATACATTTTTCTCGCCAAACCTCTATTAAGATAAATTAAACCACTTAAAATCAACATACATAATTTTCCTATGTATATAAGAAAATTATATATTTGTATTATGAGTACAGCAAACGGAATGTTAAAAGGCAGCCTGCAAACTATCATTTTGAAACTTCTTCAGGAAAATGAGAAGATGTATGGTTATGAGATCACACAAAAGGTGAAAGAAATCACCAGTGGAGAAATTAAACTAACTGAAGGCGCAATGTATCCCAGCTTACATAAAATGGAAGCCGAAGGGCTGTTGTCTACCACAACAGAATTAGTGGAAAACAGGGTACGTAAATATTACGCACTTACCACAGCAGGCAAAAAAGAAGTAGAAAATAAACTACAAGAAGCCGAGAGTTTTATTGGGAACCTGCAATTACTGCTTAACCTAAAATCTAAACTCTCATGAAATTAACCGCGCAGCAGCATTTAGAAATACGTCAGCATCTTTTGGGCTTATCCCTCACAGAGGATACCCTAGATGAATTATACGACCACCTCATTACCTCCTTTGAGCACAAACCAGCTTCCACTAAATTCAACATGGCTGATGTACGTGAACAGATTCATACCGAATTCAGCGAACTCATTAATACATCCGAAGAAAAAAAGAAATATAACCGGATCAATACGATCGCAGGTTTTATACTTTTTGGCATCGCCCTGCTTACCTACTGGTTAACCATGGAGCCTACTGCAAGTTTCTATGACTGCGGAGAGTTTATTGCCACAGCAACCCGGCTTCAGGTTGGACATCAGCCCGGAGCACCGCTTTTTTTAATGATCGGTAAATTATTCAGTTTACTCGCCATCGGCAATACGTCGAAAATTGCCTATTGGATTAATTTCAGTGCCGTTCTTGCCAGTGCCGCCACTATCATGTTCCTTTTCTGGACCATTACAGCGCTGGCGGCCAAAGTCTATAGGAAAGAGAAAACGAGTACAAAGATCTTCAGTATTATAGCTGCCGGGGCTATAGGTGCATTAGCCTATACTTTTTCTGATACTTTCTGGTTTTCTGCCGTCGAATCAGAGGTATATGCACTTTCCTCTTTATTTACAGCCGTAACTTTCTGGGCTATTCTCCGATGGGAGAAGGAAACCAATAACCGCTGGCTTATTTTCATCTCTTTTATTGTAGGCCTTTCTATTGGCGTCCATTTACTCAGCCTGCTGACCATACCTGCAGTAACATTAGTTTATTACTTTAAAAAAGCAGAAAAGACCAGTATTACAGGTACAATAAAAGCCTTTTTAGCTGGCTGTCTGCTGGTTGGAATTGTTCAGTTTGCATTGATACAATACTTTGTGCTGTTTGCCGCAGAGGCCGATTTATTGTTTGTCAATCAGTTCTCTCTTCCCTTTGGATCAGGAGCAATAACTTTTGTCTTAGTATTCGCTGTAATCCTTTGCCTGGCAATCAGCTATTCGATACGCAAACAAAAATACAACCTGAATATGGGCTTACTTTGTCTTGTATTCATCTTGTTTGGTTTCAGTTCATATTTAATGATTCTGATTCGAGCAGATGCTAAAACCAACATTAATTTAAGTAATCCCGATCAGCCCTATGGGCTTTACAACTATCTTGCACGAACAAACTACGGTTCTACACCGCTACTTTATGGAAACACTTTTGATGCTAAAGCACTAGAAAATACGGATACCGGAAACACATACCGCAAAGGAACCACAAAATATGAAGTATCCGGCAAAACCTTTAATACCACTTATGATAAAAACATCTTATTCCCAAGAACTTACAGTCAGAAATCCGGACATGCTCAATATTACCAGCATTGGCTAAATCTCCCTGAGGGACAAACCCCATCCTTCGCCCAGAATCTCAGTTTCTTTACTTCCTGGCAAGTGGGATTTATGTACTGGCGTTATTTCTTATGGAATTTCGCAGGCAGACAGAATGATGTTCAAAGTCATGGTGGCATACAAAACGGAAACTGGATTACAGGTATCAAACCATTGGATGCTATAAGATTGGGAAACCAATCTGTGCTTCCGGCAACCATTACCACGAATGCAGCACATAACGTTTATTATGGTTTTCCATTAATCCTTGGAATTGCCGGACTAATCTGGTTATACCGCAAAAATAAAGCGGCTAGTATTGTTGTACTTACGCTGTTCTTCTTTACCGGTCTAGCCATCATTCTTTACCTGAATCAAGATCCTTTACAACCACGGGAAAGAGATTATGCTTATGCAGGCTCATTTTACGCCTTTGCTATTTTTATAGGTTTTGGTGTTCTTGCCTTAAAAGAACTCTTAGCTAAAATTGCAAAACCAAAACTGAGTCTGATTATAGCTACAGGAATCTGTTTGTTATCTGTCCCGGTGCTGATGGGTGTACAAGGATGGGATGATCACAATCGCTCCCAGAAATATACAGCAACTGATTGGGCAAAGAATTACCTGAACTCCTGTGCGCCTAATGCTATTCTTTTCACAAACGCAGATAATGATACTTACCCGCTGTGGTATGCACAGGAAGTAGAAGGATTCAGAACAGACGTACGTGTAATTTGTATGCAGTTCTTATCGGATGATGCTTTTATTAATCAATTGAAAAAACAAGCAAATAAATCTGCACCATTACCGATTACTATGGCCAAAGAAAAGTATGTTTCTGGTGTCAGAGATTATTTCCCTTATGTAGATTACGGATTAACCGATAGCGTAGAACTGAAAGACCTGTTCACCGTAATGACTTCAGAAAACAAAGAGGATCAGGTACAGATGACCAATGGAGAATTTATGAACTTTCTGCCGACTAAAAAGCTAAAGCTTACCATAGACCCGGAACAACTGGTAAAAACACAAACCATCACCCCTGCTCAAAAAGCGCATGTAACCAAAGAAATGCAATGGACTTTCAATAAAACCTACGCCAGTAAAGGTGATCTGGCTCTGTTTGACATCCTGATTCACAATAATTGGAAACGCCCCATCTACTTTGCCACCAATGTATCTGATGATACTTACGCAGGTCTTGATAAATATCTGTACCTGGAAGGTTATGCTTATCGCTTATTGCCTTTCAAAACAGAAACAGACGATAACCGGGATAAAACTGAAAAAACAAATTCGGATGTGATGTATGCAAATGTCATGACCAAGATAGATTATTCAGCATTTAATAAAACCTCTTATCTCGATCAGGAATCCAAAAGAATCGTATTTTCTACCTGGGGTTCCAACAATACACTGGCAAGGAACCTGCTAATCGAAGGGAAACCTGTACAGGCAAACCATTTGATGCAGAAATGCTTAAAAGACTTACCTCTTGCCAATTACTCCGTAAGGGATACGGTTAACAGGATCTACACCATTCAGAATTTATATGCACTGAACCAGGTGAAGCAGGCCAACCAGCTCACTAAAGAAACCTCAGACTTTCTTGCCCAGGAGTTCAATTACGTTTGTACACTAACACCTGAATTTCAGCGGGCCTATCTTCAGGATACCAGAATAAGTCTATATGTATTAGGTGAGCTTGACAAACTAACCACCGGCTTCAATCAGCAGGAATTAAATCAAAAGGTCAAAGGCCTGTTTAAGAAAATGGCCGATGTTTCCGGCATCAGAAGCTAACCTATTAATTCAGAGACCAGATTAACAGCTTAATAAAGCAAAAGTGGCTTATCATAATGATAAGCCACTTTTGTGGTTATAAAATAAAGAATAAGCAAATAGTTGCCTTAAAACTCTGCCGCCACCAATTCTGCTTTTTCAACGAAGGGAGCGACCACATCTGGTTTCCTTTGAGCCAGCCTGTTCACTCTGTACATCAGGTAAATACTGATCATTGTGACAGCGACCACTACAAAACCTACGGTATCATAATGTTCTATCGGGCTGAATTTAGTTTTCTGAATAACGATCATCCCCGATGCCGCCGCTGCAATACCACCAGCTATTTGCTGCATAGAAGAGTTGATACTCATAAACGCACCCCTGTCTTCCATTGCAGGAATTGCACTGGTTAATGCAGAAGACGGAACCATACGGCTCATAATCCCCATCATCATCAACACGTTAAGCGCAACTACTATCCAAAATGGTGTTGCCGATAGATTCGTATAAGCCACACAAATAATCATTGTCCAGATAGAAGCAATTGCAAAAATCTTGAATTTGCTGATTTTATCACTCAAGCGACCTATAAATGGCATAATCAATAAAGAAGTCACTCCAGAGATCATGAATAATAAAGGAAGTTCTTCTGCTGTAACCCCCAGATTATTAACTGCAAATACACTTCCAAAAGGCATCATCATAAAACCACCAACAGACAGTGCAGCTGTAGCTGCAAAACCTATTCTGTAATCCTTTTTAGCTATAGTATTCCACAAATGCTTAAATGCAGATTTATCATGCTGCATACCAAGATGTTTAGTAATCGGTTTTAAAATTACCACGATTAAAACAGCAATGATTACTGCTACCCCTGCTACCATCACAAAAGGAGATTCCCATCCCCATTTATTTGCAATATATAAACCGATTGGAATTCCCAATACCTGGCTTGCACCAAAGCCCATTTGTATAAATCCCATGACCCTGCCTCTTTGCTTTAAGCTAAAAAGGTCTGTAATAATAGCCATGGAGATTGAACTGATCACGCCACCAAATAAGCCTGTAATAATACGTGCAGCTACCAATAATTCAAATGAGTTGGCTAAACTACATAAAAAGGTTCCCACAATAAAACCTGTATAAAAGAATAAAAGCAGTTTTTTACGATCAAAACGATCTGCAAAACCTGCGGTTAATAAACCTGAAATGCCTGCACTAAAAGCATAAGCAGAAACTGCTATCCCAAAAGATGAAGGTTTCATACTTAATGACTTGATCAACATATCTCCTAAAGGAGACATCACCATGAAGTCTAGTATAACAGTAAATTGAGTCATTGCTAAAATAAAGATTACAATCTTTTGATAGCCAGTAAAAGGTATAATTTCCTTAGTTTCCATATAATTAAGTTAATTCACAGCACATATAGCCATGATCCTGAACCAGTTCAATAATCTGCTGATGTTTTAAATTATACGAGATAATTCTCAAAACATAGTCTTCATCATTGAGGTCCACATTCCATTGTTCTATGTTTTTGTTTTTGTCTAATAAAGGCTGCAAAGCCTGTCTATCCTCTTCAGATTTGATATCTGTTTTAAAAAGCAGGATATGGTTGAAGTTTTCCATTTTTTCATTCTTATTAAATGGTTATAAATTCATTTTAAATGATAATCAATTCATTTTTTCAGCGCTTTTACTACAAAGTCAAAAGCTTGCCACAACATCTCATCATTCATTTTAAAGGGCTTTCCTCCCAGGCTTTGCCCTTCATTGTTAAATTTAACTAAAGAATATAACGGCGCAAAAGCGATTGACCAGAATACCTCAAAAGGCATTGCTCCGACTTCGCCACGAGTGACAATATTCTCGTTAAACCTCTCAAATGGTCCTAAGGCATCTTTCATGAAAGTGTTTAGAAATTGTTCCTGGTAAATCGAAGCCCTAAGCTGTTCATAAAAACCACTAAGTGTCGGGTTATTAATCAGGTAACGATACCGGTTTTCCCATTGAATACGTAACCCATCTTCAAATGAGGCCTCAGTATCAAAATTTAGTAGCATTGACTCTCCCATCAGTTTGCCGTGTTCAGCAGCTAAATGCGAAATAAGATCATCCTTGTCCTTGTAATAAATATAAAGTGTGGCTACGGAAATCCCACAAGCTTTGGCAAGCTTATTCATACTAAAGCTATCAAACCCACCCTTTCCTATGATTTCAATTGCCGTTTTTTTGACCAGATTTTCTTTCTCTATATCTCTTGCGCGCATAATTAATAAATGATTCAACAAATATAAGTGAATATTCATTCATTAATGAAATAATAAATAAAATATATCTTTGCAATACATACACATCTTATCACCTCCCAATTGAAAAAAGCACTCAAAATCACCGGAATAAGCATTATCTCCTTAATTCTGCTGATCTTACTAGTTCCCTATATTATACCAAATACAATTTCTAAAGAAATAGAAAGCCGGATCAACCAGAATATCAATGGAAAAGCTGAATTTGAAAGTACCAGCCTCTCCTTTTTTAAACATTTCCCCTCCTTAACATTAAGCCTCAATAACTTCACATTAAAGGGCTCAGCTCCATTTGAGAAAGAAACTTTGATCCATGCCAAACAGTTATCTTTCCGTTTAAACCTGAGTACTATTTTTTCAAAACAGGTGAAAATTGATCAGATTTTCTTAGATCAGGCCAATATCAATATCCAGGTAGATGAGAAAGGAAATGCAAATTACAATGTCTACAAAAGCAATCCTAACCCGAAAAATGCTTCAGAAAGCAGTTCTACTGCAATAAAAATCGAAGGAATTTTCATTAATAAAAGTAATCTGGTTTATAATGACAACTCAATTCCAATGAAAGTTAGCGCCAGAGGATTGAATTATAGTGGTAATGGTGATCTGAGCAAAGCGATTTTCGACTTAAAAAGTAATGCCAAAATTGACTCACTGGATTTATATTATAACAATTCACCTTATTTGCTGCATAAAAAGATAGATGCGAAGCTGGTTACTAAAATCAATACCAACTCGCTCGACCTGATGTTCAATGAAAATGATTTAAAAATAAACACACTACCCATCCTTTTTGTAGGTAAATTCTCCTTCCTTAAAGACGGATACGATATCAATTTCAGAACCGCCGCTAAAGAAACCGACCTGCATAACATTTTTACGGTATTGCCTCCATCTATTGCAAACCGGATGCAGAAAACAACCATTAAAGGATATGCGGAAATCAACGCCTCTTTAATTGGAAAATACCTTGCAAAACGTAAAATCATGCCTACCCTCTCCTTTAATATTAAAGTACGGGATGGACAAATTGCAAATCCCAAAGCACCCCAGGCAATCAGCAACCTATATCTGAATTTACATATGAAACTGCCAAGTCTGAATCCTGACAGTTTATATATTGATATGGATAGTCTATATTTTAATATGGGTAAGGACTATGTGAATTCAATCGTTAAACTGAATGGGTTAAAAAAGCCTAAAGTTTTCATCAAGACTAAAGCCTCCATAGATTTAACTAAATGGGCGAAAATATTCGATCTAGGCAATCTAAGAGGAATCTATACCATCGATCTGAATGCTGATGGTCAGTTTACTAAAAAAGTGGTTAGAAGTGGAATCAGACAAGTAGACACAGTCGGCGTTATTCCAAAATTCACTTTAAAATCATCACTGCGTAATGGATATTTTAAATACCCATCACTGAAAGCCTCAATTGACCAGATCAACTTCAATATCAATGGGCGCAATAGTGATGGAAATTACAAACATACCCAGTTGGATATCACTGATATTAATTTACAGGCATTAAGTAATTACATCAGAGGATCGGCCAATGTACAGCCAGGTAATATGGCCATTGACGTCAAACTAAAATCTAAACTTAATCTCGCCGAAATCAAGAATTTTTATCCATTAAAAGATTTCGAATTAAATGGAGAGCTGAATATGGACTTGCAAAGTAAAGGGGTATACAACAAGAAAAGAAAGATTTTCCCAGTGACAGAAGCTACATTTAGGCTAGCAAACGGACGTATTAAAACTGCACATTTTGATCAGCCATTAGAACAAATTGTGGTAGACGGAACGCTGATCAACAGAGATGGTACATTAAGAGGTACACAATTAAACATCAAACCTATTTCTTTTATTATGGCAGGGCAGCCTTTTATGTTAAGAGCAGCAGTTAAAAACTTCGAAAATGTGTCCTATAATATCACCTCAAAAGGAACAATAGATATAGGTAAGATGTACCAATTCTTTGCAGTCAAAGGATACAATGTAAATGGAACTGTATTTACAGACCTCTCTTTGAAAGGTTTACAAAGCGATGCTACTACTGGAAATTATCAAAAATTGAATAACAGGGGGCGCTTAATCGTTAACAATATTAACCTTCAATCAGACCTTTTCCCTAAATCTTTTTTAATCAAAAACGGGGTCTTCTCTTTTGCACAGGATAATATGAAATTTGAGAAATTCAAAGCTAGTTATGGTAAATCAGATTTTACAATGGATGGTCAGCTGGGTAATATTATCAATTACGTACTCACTTCAACAGCAAAACTGACTGGAAGTTTCAATTTTCAAAGCAACCGTATTTTTGCAGATGAATTAATGGTTTATAATACACCAAAACCAATACCCGGTGCTCCTGCGGGCAGCAGTGGTGTGATCCTTATTCCTGCCAATCTGAATGTAACCTTGTCGGCTGATGCGGCAAACGTCTATTATAATGACCTGCAAATCAAAAATGCAAAAGGTAATGTAGTTTTAAATAATGGTACACTGACTTTAGACAAAACCAGTTTCAATCTGATAGATGCGTCAGTAAATATGGATGCAACCTATAAAAGTATAACACCTAAATCTGCCATTTTTGATTATCATATCACTGCCAAAGAATTTGATATAGCCAAAGCCTACAAAGAGATTAAAATATTCAGAACACTGGCAACTTCCGCATCAAAGGTAAAAGGTGTTATAGGATTAGATTACCAATTATCCGGAAAGCTAAACCAGGATATGTTGCCTGTCTATCCGTCCTTAAAAGGTGCAGGAGTCTTGACACTTAAGAAAGTTAGCTTAAGTGGATTTAAGATGATGAATGCAGTGAGTAAGGCAACCCGCAGAGATAGCTTAAACAATCCAGACTTACATGATGTAGAGATTAAATCTACGATCAATAAGAATATCATTACCATCGAACGCTTTAAAATGCGCATCGCAGGTTTCAGGCCACGTTTCGAAGGCCAGGTTAGTTTTGACGGCCGTTTAAATATGAGCGGAAGATTAGGTTTACCACCTTTCGGTTTAATTGGAATTCCGTTGACCATTACCGGAACACAGGATAAACCAATCATCACTTTAAAACGAAACAAAGAAGCAAAACTCGAAGAAAAAGAGGATGAATAATCTTCACCTCGCAGATAAATAACCTCAAATAAACAAGGGAGTCCATAAAAAATGGCCCCCCTTGTTTTAGGATATCACTACTCAGAATATTAATGAAACTGAGCCGTTTCCGTACTGTCTTTCATGGCTATCGTAGAAGCAGTCCCCTGCTGCACCGTGTTCTGTACACAATCAAAATAACCGGTCCCCACAAAGCTCTGGTGTTTTACTGCTTTAAATCCATGTTCCTGTAAAGCAAATTCTCTTTGCTGTAACTGAGAGAAACCGGCCATACCACTTTGTTTATAGGCATGTGACAATTCAAACATAGAAGTATTCAATGCATGGAACCCCGCAAGTGTAATAAACTGGAATTTATACCCTAATGCAGCCAGATCCTCTCTGAAAGTTGCGATTTGTTTTTCACTTAAATGTTTACCCCAGTTAAATGATGGTGAACAATTATAGGCGAGTAATTTACCTGGGTATACGGCATGAATTGCTGCTGCAAATTCCCTTGCAATACCCAAGTCAGGGTTTGACGTCTCCATCCAGATCATATCTGCATACGGCGCATAAGATATACCTCTTGAAATACATTGCGCCAACCCATTTCTCACCGTATAAAACCCCTCATTAGTCCTTTCACCAGTAATAAATTCTTTATCCCTTTCATCCACATCCGAAGTAATCAGATTGGCAGCTTCTGCATCCGTGCGGGCAATAATAAGCGTAGAAACATTCATAACGTCCGCTGCTAATCTTGCAGCCACCAGTTTATTAATAGCCTCCTGAGTGGGTACCAGAACTTTTCCACCCAGATGCCCGCATTTTTTAGCAGACGACAGCTGATCTTCAAAATGAACACCTGCAGCTCCAGCTTCAATCATTGCTTTCATCAATTCAAATGCATTTAAATTGCCTCCAAAACCTGCTTCAGCATCTGCAACTATCGGAGCCATCCAATCTTTTGTATTGTCGCCATTAACAGAGTCGATCTGTTCACAGCGCAAAAAAGCATTATTGATCCTTTTCACTACATCCGGTACAGAATTAACCGGATAAAGAGACTGATCCGGATACATTGTGCCAGATGAATTTGCATCAGCAGCAACCTGCCAGCCGCTTAAATAAATAGACTCTAATCCTGCCGCCACTTCCTGTACTGCCTGGTTGCCCGTTAAAGCACCCAATGCAGCGACATAAGATTGCGTATTTAGTTTTACCCATAGTTTTTCTGCTCCTTTTTTGGCAAGGGAATATTCGATTTCCACTTTGCTACGCAGTTTTAATACTTCTTCTGCAGTATAAGGACGATTAATACCTTCCCATCTTGGGTTGGTTTGCCATTCGGTAAATAACTGTGCTGCTTTAGGTTCTGTTGCCATGATGGTTGTTTTTTTTAGATTTACATTGATTTTTATCTGGTTATTATCCTTCTTCTGTTATCAATACGGACTCTGCCTTATGCAACTCCTGCTCTCCTTCTTTACAAACTTTCTTTTCATCATTTGATAAGATCAGCTCATAAGCAGGCAGAGTCAGAAAATCAACCCATTTATTCTGGACAACTAACCTGTTAAAAATGCAGATTGCCTGAACATAGGCCCCTTCCTGGTAAGCTTTAGCACCTACCATATCACGTATTTGCCAAATCTCATCGTCTCGTAAATCTTCATATAAACTATGCGTGATCACCCTGCCATCATCCAGTTTAGCTTTGTTGTGAACCCATTGCCAAACCTGTGTTCGACAAATCTCTGCTGTAGCCGCATCCTCCATTAAATTATAGATCGCCGCTGCCCCATTACCACGAAGCCAGTTTTCCAGATATAAAATACCTACATTGATATTTTGTCTTAGTCCTTCTTCCGTTATTGTTCCTTCAGGTAATTCCAGTAAATCATTTTTTGTGCATACAAAGTCTTCCCGGCTTACATGCAACTGATTGGGGGTTTTCATTTGCTCATCAAAGATTTCTTTAGCAATCGCAACTAATCCAGGATGCGCAACCCAAGTACCATCATGTCCATCTGTTACTTCACGCAGTTTATCCGCTTTTACTTTTTTGATTGCTGCTTCATTGGCCACCTCGTTATTTTTAATGGGTATTTGCGCAGCCATTCCACCAATCGCATGTGCCCCCCGTTTATGACAGGTTTTAATTACCAGCTGCGTATATGCCCGCATAAAGGGAACAGTCATATTCACCTGTGCACGATCTGGAAAAACATAACCAGGAACATTTCTGAATTTTTTAATGAAAGAGAAAATATAATCCCAGCGTCCGCAGTTCATCCCCGCAGAATGGTCTCTCAATTCATATAGTATTTCGTCCAGCTGAAAAGGAGCCATAATAGTCTCTACCAATACAGTAGCTTTAATACTTTTTTGTGCCACACCACAATAGTCTTGTGAAAACACAAATACATCATTCCACAGTCTGGCTTCGTGGTAACTTTCTAATTTTGGTAAATAGAAATAAGGGCCGTTCCCATTTTCAAGTAATGTTTTTGCATTGTGAAAAAAGTAAAGTCCAAAATCCAGCAGACTTCCACTGATCGGTTCTCCATTAATTTCTATATGTTTTTCTTCCAGGTGCCAGCCCCTTGGCCTTACAAACAAGGTTGCAGTTTGCTCATTTAATTTATACTCTTTTCCATTCTCCGCATTTATAAAACTGATGGTCCGGTTAATTGCATCGCGCAGATTCAATTGTCCACCAACCACATTATCCCAATTCGGAGAATTGCTATCTTCAAAATCAGCCATAAACATATTAGCACCAGAATTCATCGCATTAATAATCATTTTACGTTCAACAGGACCGGTTATTTCAACCCGTCGATCTTTGATGTCATCCGATACCGGGGCAATCTGCCATTCGCCTTCTCGTATAGCAGCTGTTTCAGACAGAAAATGCGGCTTCCATCCGCCATCAATTTTTTGCTGCACCACTTCCCTCTCCACTAACAGCGCTTTACGCTGTACATTAAACTGCAGATGCAATGCTTTAATAAATTCCAGCGCTTTTGCAGAAAGCACTTCCTGGTAAGTTGTCCGTAACGGAGCATTAATGGTCATTCCCTCTAGGGTAGTGTACCATGTTTTGGGGTGGTTCGTTTTTGATATCATGGTTGTAAATTTTATACAATATACGGATTTTTCTCAATTAGCGAATTTTTCGCTAATATTTTTATTTTCGTTAAATGACTCCTTTTAACTACTTTAGTAGTATGATAACCAATAATGATAGTGTACGCCTCATTTTAGGCCTTAAAGTGAAATCTTTGCGTCAGGAAAAGGGACTGTCTTATCAGCAACTTGCAGAGCAAACTGGGATGTCTCTTTCCTATGTACATGATATTGAGACTGGTAAAAAGTTTCCAAAGGCAGACAAAATACTTTCGCTGGCTAAAATCCTGGGTGTAGACTATGATTACCTGGTTTCTTTAAGAGCGAATAAAAAACTCCAGCCGATCATTGATCTGATCAATTCTGACTTTATCAATGCGATTCCATGGGAACATTTCGGCTTAACACCTGCTGCTTTACTCGATCTCTTCTCCAATACACCTGATAAAGTGACTGCTTTTATCAGCACTTTACTTAAAATCTCAAGAAGTTATCAGTTATCAAAAGAGAACTTTTACAACGCAGCCCTTCGTTCCTACCAAGATCTTCAGGACAATTATTTTGAAGCCATTGAAGATACGGTGCGGAACTTCAGAGAAGAATACCAGTGGGAAGAAACCTTACAGATCAATATTGCCGTATTGGAAACCGTATTAAATAGCATCGATATCCAGGTTAACCGCAAACGAATGAATACGATGGATGCTCTAAATGGCCTGCGTTCCTTTTACTCCAATACCAACAAAGTATTTTATATCAATAAAGGGATGACCCCTGCCCAGGAGAAATTCCTGCTTGCAAGAGAAATTGCTTTTCAATACCTCTCCATCACCGAAAGACCATTTGAAACCATTATTCAGCATAGTGATTCGTTTGATATGATGCTAAATAATTTTAAAGCTTCCTATTTTGCGGTAGCCTTATTAATGCAGGAAGAAAAATTTGTAGAGGATGTCAAAAGTATCATGATGCAAATCAAATGGAATGATCAGGCATGGCTCAACCTTTGCAATCTCTACGATGTAACACCCGAAATGATGATACAGCGGCTGACCAATATTTTACCGAAACATTTTGGTATTGATCAGCTTTTCTTTTTACGGATCTCCGGAAATGTAAAAAAAGATGAATACGAGATCACCAAAGAATTGCATCTTTCTCAATTGCATAATCCCTATGCGAATGCGACACATGAACATTATTGCCGCCGCTGGGTTTCCATTACCTCATTGAAAAACACCGCAACGCTGGTAGACAGCAAAAAATACAAATACCCGGTTGTCGAAGCACAAATCTCACAATACTGGCAAACACATAACCGATATTTATGTATCTCAATTTCAAAACCAGCCCGAAAAAAAGATGAAATGATCAGTGTAACTATTGGTCTGCTGATAGACCAGAAGTTACTTCAGTCTATGTCTTTTGTAAATGATATGACTATCCCTGTAAAAACAGTGCATACCACTTGCGAACGTTGTGGCATTATGGATTGTCTGGAAAGAGCTGCCCCACCTATTGAAATCTTTAAAGAACAACAACAGGAACAAATCAATAAGGCGCTAAAACAGCTGGAATAAAAAAGAGGGTTGGACTGTCCATTTCAGACAAGCCAACCCTCTTTACTATTTAATTCACTTAATCCTTATAGTTTGAAACCGTAAGCGATACGTAAAGCGATTTGTCCTACGCTTTTGTTATCATAGTTATTTGCATAACGCAAGGCATCACCTTTACCCGTATTCTCATATTTAAGACCTAAGTCTAAACCGTTACTCCAGGAGTAACCCAAAGTTGGTGCATAAAGAAATGTCGTTTTCGAATCTTTAGATACGCCAAAAGCAGCACCTACTTCACCCATTGCATAAATACCTGAACCAGTTGGATCAAAGAAATACTTCAAACCAGTTTTCACAGGAATATAAGCGTAATCAGGAACCTTAATACCAGTAACAGCCCCACGGTCATAAAAACGATCTTTCGCAAAATAGTGATTATAACCAACAGCAACTGGAACCGATAACTGCTTAGTTACATCAAATTGTGCACGTACATCAATACCCGCAGCTACACTATAATTATTATTAGTTGGAATACCAATATTTGCACCAACCCCTATTTTTTGAGCATTAACATTCGTTGTAAAGAATATTGCTACTGCAGCTACTGCAGAAGCAAGATATTTAGTAGAACTTTTCATATTATTATATTTATTCATGTGTGTTTTAGCGGTTGATCCTAATTATCAACCCTTCACAGGAGTAAATACAAAATGCATGCCACTACAAGAACCGAATCCTTCTTCCATCCTTAAAACAGCCTCAACACCTATATAAATCATGTTTTTAAAAATCCCCGTCATCTTCTGCAAGCCGATGGACTTCAAATCTTACCAGCCTCCCGCAAAAGCAGCCGATTCACTTAATTAACAGCGATTTACCTGCAGAATGATTCATTATATAATTTGATAACTTCTGCTGTTAAATGGGAAGGTTCCAATGTAGAATCCAACCAGTTTATCATAATACCGTCTTTTTCCATTTTTCTGAAAAAAGTCATTTGTCTTTTTGCAAACTGGCGGATTGCGATGTACAATTTCTCTTTTAAGTCCGGTAAACTGAGCTTATTTTGAAGATATTCAGTGATAAATTTATATTCCAGGCCATAAAAAAGAAGCATTTCTGCACTGACACCACGATTTAAAAGCCCTTCAACCTCTTCAATTAACCCGTTATCAAACCTTTCATTTAGTCTTTTATAAATTCTTTCTCTGCGGGAATTAACCTCTCCATCCAACCCTATAACCAAGGGATGAACCTGAGGCCGATTTTCTTCCACTAAAGTATGATGTTGTAAATATTCAGCAATTTCAATAGCTCTGACCAATCTTTTAGCAGAAGAAAGATCAGCATGTTCAGTTAATCCTGCCGGATAGCCCGCTAGTAAAACCCGCAGTGCCTGGAGATCATGTGCTGGAAGACCTGCTCTTAAATCATCATTTACCGGAACAGCGGTATATTGATGATTTTGCAGGATACTATGAATATACATTCCTGTCCCACCACACAATACAGGAAGTTTATGTTGCTGTGTCAACTGTTCAAATATGGTATAAAAATCATCTTTGAATGCATTTACATTGTAATTCCCTCCTGCCTCTCTAATGTCAATCAAATGGTAAGGAATCAGCTGATCACCTATTTTATATTCATGAAGATCTTTTCCTGTACCGATATCCATATCTTTAAAGACCTGCCTGCTATCGGCACTAATCACCTCCCCATTCAATGCATGCGCTACACTAACGGCCAGTCTTGTTTTCCCGGATGCAGTAGGTCCTAATATAATTAACAGTGGATTTTTGTCTATTTGCATGGTAGGATGTATTTCAGGTTTCCCGTATTAAAAACGCCAACATAACGTAAAGAGTTTAAATAAGCGGTTTGCTCAGGTATAGATAAAAGTGTAATCGTTTTCCTGATTTCTTCTGGTAAACGGTGAGGAAAATATCTTGTATGGTCAGCCAGATCCAGCCAGATCTCTGCAGGTGGCATTTGTGCAACCATTTCAAAACCCAATTTCGTGTACCCTTTCCCATAAGACCAGTCCAGATCTGCATAGGTCATGACATCATCAGGAAGGATAGTTTTGATTAAATGTTTTATCAATTTACTTAATCCTCCCTGGACAGTGAAGCCATCCGCAGTCGCAAATCTGATTAATTCAACGGAAGTATAATCTGCATGTATTCTCGTCATTTTCCGCCTCGCGCTGAAGGTAGCTACAGCTACAAACTGACCTGCTAAAATTAAAGCATACCTATGTCTTGCCTTCGCTGATCCCTGAAGGTGATTCTTCTGAAAAAAAACATCGGCTTCAGGTTGTGTAATACTGATCACACTCGTTTTTCTGCCATGAATTCTTTTATTTTTTCCTAACAGTGCATTGATACGGCTTAAGATCTGTGCAGACTTATCAGACCAGATATCCTCCCAAAGTTGAATTAACTGCTTGCCAGAAGCACTGTACTGTTTTTGTAATTGCAATGTTTCTGCCGAACCGGGATGAGCTGTTATACTCAGCAAATTCAGGTATAATTGTTCATTATCCTGAAATTTCAGTAAAAGAAAAGAGTCAGAAGCAACCAGTTCTGACTCTATCCCAATGCCCAATAAAGCTTGTTTAAGCTCTATTTCCCAGCCTATTTTTTTTATACTCACTCCTGTTTTTTATTTATAGCAATCCATGCTCTTTTTATATCCACCTCAATTTACCCGAAAACAATCCGGTTCTTTCTATACCCAGCCGTGTTCTTTAAATATTTTAAACCCGGCAGATACTTTATCTTCTATTAAATTCAAAGTTACATCATCCAGTTCTTTAATGTACATCGTTCGTTCATGCTGAGGAACAGAATCTGGAAGCAGATCAAATGCGATATGATCAGCTTTGACTTCCAGACTCAAAAAAAACACTTCTGGTTTCTCTGCCTCACCCGTTTCTACCGGAGGAACAGCCCAGAGATCATATTTCTGATCACTATTGACCCCATCGTTAAACCCTAAAGTGGTGTAAGGCTGTAAGGTTGCCCTGATAGTCTGAAAAATTTCTATAAGATCCGTTTTCATATCTTTGGTATTTTGAATTCATTGATATAACAAGCATTAAAACCTATTGTTTCCCATTCTCCACATTTAACCACCATTTTGTATCCGGGTAATTTCCCCCAATATGGAATGTTTCACCAAGCAAAGGTGTCGTAATCAATTGCCCGGATTCTTCCGCACTTTTTGTCACCCGCAAAACCGGATCATTCCAGTCATGCAAAGCTAAGGTAAACTTTGCCCAGTGCACAGGTAAAAGCACTTTTGCCTTTAAATCTTTTGCCGCCATTACCGTCTGTTCCGGAAACATATGGATAAATGGCCATAACTCGTTGTATTGTCCACATTCCAAAATAGCCAGATCAAAAGGGCCATGCTCTTCGCCGATCACCTTAAAATGACTATCATAACCGGAGTCACCACCTAAAAACAATTTATGTTTCGGAGTTTCCAGAATAAAAGAAGACCATAAAGTCCGGTTACGCTTAAACATTCTGCCAGTAAAATGTCTTGCAGGTTTAGCGGTAAATGTAAATCCGCTTAAAACCGCCTGTTCCTCCCATGCCAGCTCCGTAATTTTTTCTGCCGGGATTCCCCAGCGTTTTAAATGTGAGCCAGCTCCTG
This sequence comes from Pedobacter sp. PAMC26386, assembly GCA_014302835.1. Lineage (GTDB taxonomy): Bacteria > Bacteroidota > Bacteroidia > Sphingobacteriales > Sphingobacteriaceae > Pedobacter. The sequence goes on along the minus strand of CP060294.1, from coordinate 1,122,823 downwards.
CCGAGGTTAAGAAATGTTTCACTCTTCCTTTCAATTTTAATATACTTTGATAATCCATATGATCATAATGATCATGGGTGATCAGCAAAACATCAATCGCCGGAAAATCTTCAGCAGTGATAAAATCCGTACCCGCATAGTATTTTTTTCCTATAAAAGAAAACGGAGAAGGTGTTCTGCTGAAAACCGGGTCTACCAGTATTTTTAAAGAATCTATTTGTAATAAGTAAGAAGAATGCCCAAACCAAGTTAGTTTTGTTCCGGAAACAGAATCCAGTACCGGTTTAACATGTGGCAAAGCAGATTTAGGTGCACTATTGGGGTTACCTTTCAACATCGCCTTAAGGATAGGCCAATAACCTTCTTCAGGCACCATAGGTGTCAGTGACTGATTCTGTAAGACATCATCTTTGACATTCGACAATTGCCTGATGCGTTCTAAACTTGCACCTTCAGGTAAACGGCCAAAAACTGGTAAGGTTAAAATAATAAACACCAATAAAGCTAACGCAGAGATAATGAACAGTGTGATATACATATATAATAACTGATAATAATGTTTTTAGTAGCTGACCATAGCAGTAAAAAAAACAAAAATAATAAAACAGAAAATTCCCTGACGAATATAACAATTGGATGAAGGATCAAGCCCAGGAATTTTATTAATATTGCAAGAGCCTGTTAAATGACAGTTTTTTTTTAAAATTTTAAATGATCTCCAGATCTCAAATAACGTAAACAATGAGTCCTAATACTGCTTTTTTAAACCATACTTTTATAGATGCCGCTCAAGCCTCAGTATTAATTACAGATCTTTCCATTCAAAGAGGATACGGAATATTTGATTTTTTTAAGACTGTAAATGGTAAACCAGTTTTTTTGGACGATCATTTGGAACGTTTTTATAACTCTGCAAAGAAAATGCACCTGCATGTTAATCAAACCCCTGCAGAGTTAAAAGATATCATCACCGAATTGATGCGAAGAAATAATTTGCCGGATTCCGGAATTAAGATGACTTTAACCGGCGGCTATTCTACTGATGCTTATACCCTGCCGGCTACACCAAATCTGATCATCACCCAACTCCCATTAACTGTTCCGCAGGGGTTTCAGACTGGTGGTACTAGTTTAGTTACTTATCCTTACCAAAGACAACTATCAGAAATGAAAACGCTGGATTATTCTATGGCGATCTGGCTGCAACCTTTTATCAAAGAGAACAATGCAGATGACGTATTGTATCAATATGATGGTTTAATTAAAGAAACTCCCCGGGCTAATCTTTTCATGGTAACCGCTAAAGGAGAAGTGATAACACCTAAAAACAATATCCTGAGCGGAGTAATTCGTAAAAACATACTGAACCTCAAAAATTCCGGCTTTCGGCTTATTGAACGCGATTTCAGCCTGGAAGAACTTTACAATGCAAGTGAGGCTTTCATAACCAGCACCACCAAGAACATTCTTCCAGTCTTAAAAGTAGATGGAAAAGAAATTGGTGATGGACAAGCAGGAGAAATTACCCGGCAAATCTTCAATCTCCTGTTAGAGAAGATTAAGTAATTGTAGCGCGGGTTACACCACTGCCGGATCTTCTTTCTTAGGCACCAATTTCTCTGCAAGACCTGCTCCTGCGGCAAGTAATTCATTGGTAATTGATCTTGTATACTCTAAAATTTCCGCTTTAAAATCTGCTACTGAAGCACCAGATCTGATCTCTTCCAGTCTTTTTTCCCAGGATCCTGTCAATTCTGCCTGCGCAATTTTTTGATCTTTGACTACATCATAAACTGCAAGGCCTTTAAAAGTTGGCACAAGATTTCGTTTCTCCCGCATAATATATTCCCTGGTAATCAGTGTTTCAATAATTGAAGCTCTTGTAGCCGGGGTTCCCAATCCACTATCTTTCATCGCATAACGAAGCTCTTCATCTTCAATCTCTTTACCTGAAGTTTCCAGAGCTTTTAATAAGGAAGCCTCATTATATAAAGGTTTGGGCTTAGTCTGTTTTTCTAATAATGCCTTTTCTACGATAGGTAGCAACTCCCCTTTTTTAACCTTTGGCAGCGACGGATTATCCTCGTCTTTTTTGTCTTCTTCTTTGTCATTTAAGACAGCCCGCCAGCCCGCAGAGCGGATAACTGTTCCGTTAGCAATAAACAGAGAACCTGACTCTATAGTAATCTTAGTAACTTCCTTCACACATTCCTGATGAAAAGCTTCCAGCATACGCCCCACCACCATATCGTAAACAGCCTGTTTATCAGCACTCAAATGATAAGGTACTTCACCAGTTGGTAAAATAGCATGGTGATCCGTTACTTTCTTCGCATTCACACTCCTTTTATTCAAAGGTACAGTCATCAGAAATTCCGCCTGTTTACCAAAATCCGAATGTGTTGTTAATTGTGTAATTAACTGGGGAACACCAGCAAAAACATCGTCTCCAATGTACCTGCTACCCGTACGTGGGTAAGAAACCAGTTTACTCTCATATAAATTCTGTAACAAGTTCAGCGTCTGATCGGCTGTATACCCCTTACGTTTATTTGCTTCCTGTTGCAAACTACTCAGATCATGTAATAAAGGAGGTGGTTCTTTGCGCGGTTTAGCTTCGACATCAAGAATCTTTCCTCCAGCAGGAAATCCAGAAGCTACATCTTCAATTTTATCAAATAATAACTGTGCTTCTTCTTTTACATTGAAATTGACTGTAGAAACAGCCTTAAACAGTTGCCCGTCTTTATACAGCTGTATACCCAGCTGATAATATAATTGCGGTACAAAATTCTTTGTCTCAATAAATCTAGAACAGATCATTGCTAAGGTAGGCGTCTGTACCCTACCCAGAGAAAGTACTGATCTTGCGCCAGCCGAAATACTTAATGCCTGAGTTGCATTCATACCGACCAGCCAGTCAGATTCTGACCTGCAATGCGCAGAATTAAATAAAGTATCATAATCAGTTCCCGGCTTAAGATTCCGGAACCCCTCTTTAATGGCTTCGTCAGTCTGTGAAGAGATCCAGAGCCTTTTAAAAGGTTTTTTGCATTTCAGAAAATAATAGATATAACGAAAAATGAGTTCACCTTCCCTCCCGGCATCCGTCGCTACGATAATTTCTGTAGCCTCGTCAAACAGCTTTTTGATAATATCAAGCTGTTTTCTAACCCCCGGATCTTCGACCAGACCATCTTTGGTTTTAATCTTCCGGATAGCCAGTTTAAACTTAGCCGGTAACATCGGCAAATGCTGTCTTCTCCAACCAATAAAGCCATATTCCTGTGGAGGTGCTAACTGTAGCAGATGTCCGAATGCCCAGGTAAAAGAGTAACCTTTTCCCTCAATGTATCCGTTTTTCTTACCCGTCGCGCCAAACACTTTAGCCAATTCACGTGCAACGGAAGGTTTTTCTGCAATTACAATCTTCATCTATTATCCTTTTTTAGAGACCCTAAATTTCATCAAAATACTTCACATTAAAAAACCGGGTACCGGTTTGCCAGCTTCAATTTTTTGCCTGAAGGGTCATAGAATTGCTATACCGCTGTCTTTGAATACATTGAGGAAAATCACTAACGCTCGCGCAAGTACTTGAAGATTAACGATGCACTGCACAATAGGATACACACCGATATAATTGCGCTTGCCGTAATCGCATAAACTATGGCAGTTGTCCCCCCGTTAGCCATTGCACCAAATATAGCCACGCCCATTGCCCCCGCAGCTTGTCTGGTTGTATTCAGAACCGCTGATGCAGTACCTGAACGCGTTTTGGTTACACCAGCAAGTATACCGGTTGTCATCGCCGGAACGGCAAGTCCCATGCCTAGCGGAATGGTGATAAAAGGAAAAAACAATTGCCAGTAAGGTGTATTAGCAGTGGCGATCATCAATCCCGCAAAACCAATGATGGAGATAAATAGTCCCGCTAAAATTGGAATCCGGATTCCATATTTAGCCATGAGCCTGGCACTAATCAAATTGGAAATAATAAAGCCAGCAGTGAGCGGTAAAAATGCAAGTCCTGCGTTTAGTGAAGCATAATGCAATACATCCTGCAGATATAAGCTTAAAACGAAGACTGTTCCATAATAAGCACTATTGAAGGTTATACCCAGGAAAATCAATACATTAAAAGAAGAAGAATTAAATAAATCTAAGGGCAAAATAGGCGAAGCAGCCTTTTGTTCTATCCTGATAAACCAGATCAGCATGGCGGCACTAAAAAGCAAACCACCAAAAATCAGCGGGTGTGTGAAACCTAAGCTATGCCATTCAATAATTGAACCTGTTAAAGCCGTTAATGCCAGCATCCAGACCAATTGTCCGGGAATATCAAACCCCTTATCAGGATGTTTTTCGCTTTCCCTGAGTTTGACGCTTAAAAATATTCCGATCAGACATAAAGGAATATTCACCAGAAAAATCATCCGCCAATTGCTCAGATGAATCAAAAGTCCGCCTAAAATAGGACCGGCAGCGATGGATACACCACCTGCCGCAGTCCATAAGGCAACTGCCTTTGAACGCAGCTTTTGATCATGAGAAAATTCCTGGTTTAGAATTGACAGCGAACTGGGAATCATAGTTGCTGCCCCCATCCCCTGCAAGACTCTGAAACCAATGAGACTAATCGGATTCCAGGCCAGCCCGCAACCTATAGATGCGATACCAAACACCAATAACCCGATTTGAAAGATTCGTTTAGATCCAAGCAGATCGCTCATTGAACCAGCGGATAACATCAAAACTGCAAAAGCTATGGTATAAGCATCAACAATCCATTGAAGTGCACTAATATCAGCAGAAAAAGACTTGGAAATCTGAGGCAGTGCGATGTTGACAATAGATACATCCAGCTGTGAAACAACAAAGGCCAAACTTGTTGTACCTACTACAAAACCAAAGGAAAGAATCTTTTGGGGGGTGGGCTGTATGACCAATTGTTCCATTGAACCAAAGCTATTGAATTTTCAAGATCTCCTTTAAAAAAACGAATCTTAAAAACTCCTGATTATGTCATAATTCTCGAAAAAAAATGTTTTAGCGTCTGTTTAAATTTAGCCGATCAATTTTAAACAGGCGCTTATAGTGGGGCTAATAAATCAATACCAACTTTGAAGGTATTACAATGTGCATCGACAATATCTTTAATTCCTGGAGAATACCCCCCACCCATACTGACCTGAACAGGTAAGCCATATTGTTTGCAAAATTCAAAAACCAGCGTATCCCGCTCTTTACAGCCGGCCTTACTCATTGCCAGATGGCCTAATTTATCAGTTGATAAAACATCTACCCCCGCTAAATAAAACACAAACTCCGGACGATGCCGTTCAAATAATCCCGGCAATTTATCTTTTAATATAGAAAGATAAGCATCATCACCAACACCAGCATCAAGCCCAATATCAAGATCGGAAACCTCTTTTCTGAAAGGAAAATTTTTCTCCCCATGCATAGAAAAAGTAAACACTCTGGATTCTTTCTCCAAAATCTGCGCAGTTCCGTTTCCCTGATGTACATCTAAGTCGACAATCAGCATACGATGGCATAACCCTTTATTCAAAAGATAGTTAGCAGCGATCGCCTGATCATTCAGCAAACAAAAACCCTCTCCCCAGTTAGAACCTGCATGATGTGTACCACCAGCCACATTAAAAGCGATACCATTCTCCTGAGCAAACAAAGCACCATCTATAGTCCCTTGCGCAATTCTAAGTTCCCGCTCTACTAAAGCAGCATTAAGCGGAAAGCCAATCCGGCGCTGCTCTCTTGGTGGTAAAGTAAAATCCCTTAATTGCGTCCAATAGGCTAAATCATGTGATAACAACACAATTTCTTCCGCAAGAGGTTCCGGTTCAAAGAGATTTTGCGCTGTGATTACCCCCTCATGTAATAATTGTTCAGGGATTAATTCATACTTTAACATTGGGAAACGATGTCCCTCTGGTAAAGGATGCGCATATAAAGAATGATAAGCTATTTTTACCATTTAATTCAAAATCTCTCCGACGTGTTTTTCAATATTATTACAGATCTCATCTACAGGCAGGTCATTTGCATCCTGCCCAAAGGGATTTTCTATTTCCTCTGCAATCAGCTCCAAACTGGCTAATACATATAAAATAAAAGGTACAATTGGCACCACGAAATAACCCAGGCTAAACACCCAGCCAAAGGGCAGCGTGATCACATAGATAAACAAGAATTTCTTGATAAAAGCACTGTAGGAAAACGGAATTGGTGTTTTTTTTATTCTTTCACATCCACCGCAGATATCTGTAAAACGGTTCACGTCTCCACTCAATATAATAAGTTGTTCACCCGAAATCGAACCCGCAGCCTCCAAATCGAAAACTCTGGCAGAAAGACTTGCGGCTACCTGGTTAGGAATATGTTTTCCGCCATCTACCTCAACTAAAAAGCTGTTTTTACCAAAATACTGTTTCTCTCTCAAATGTTCTTTCAATGCAAAAGCATATTTGGGAATTGCATAACTGAAATACTCATACTCTTGTTCACTCAGTTTAAGTGATTTGAGCTTAATGGCCAGATTACGACTGACATTAGTCAATTCACCAAGCAATCGTCTCCCTTCCCACCAGCGGTCATAAGAAGTATTTGTCCGGAAAACCAGCAACATGGAAATCACGAAGCCTAGCAAACTGTGCATCATCCCGATATTCTTGACTGTTGTAGTCTGGGATAACTTCAGAAAATGAAGTTCTCCATAAGCAATCAAACCAGAAAAAATAGCTACACTGAGCATCAGCGGCCATAACTTGCGGAAAGTATCCGCTTTATGAATATAAAAGATAAAAGTGAACCAATCTTTAGGATTGTAGTTTATCATATGGCATCTCTTTGCTTATTTTTAACAATAATTCACCGGTCAGGAAAACATCCACAAACGAGTTATATAAAGGAACAGGGCTCAAACGGATTACATTTGGCTCTCTCCAGTCACCCAATACATTATTTGCAACCAATTTCTCAAAAACTCCCTTTGCATTTCCTGAAGCAATAATTGAAACCTGTGTACCCCGGTCATTTTCATTTTCGGGTGTGATAACCTGATACTGCTGATAACCAATTGCCTGATTTACCTGTTCAATAATATAAATCAGGTAAGCGGTCAAAGTCTTACTCTTCTCTCTCAAAGGTCCCATAAAGCCCGCCGATTCAAAAATTTGCAAGGAAGCGTGATATAGAGCCATCGGCATTACCTGCGAACAGCTGATCTGCCACCCATCAGCTCCTGGTTCAGGAACAAAACCTTTTGCCATTTTAAAACGGGTAGACTCCTGATAACCCCACCAGCCTGCAAAACGGTTCAGCGTATCATCTTTAAAATATTTTTCATGAACAAATATACCTCCTATACCCCCAGGACCACTATTCTGATATTTATAAGAACACCAGCAAGCAAAATCTATATCCCAATCATGTAATTGTACCGGCACATTACCAGCCGCATGTGCTAAATCGAATCCTACAATTGCTCCCGCAGCATGCCCCGCCTTAGTAATAGACTCCATATCAAACCATTGACCGGTAAAATAATTAATCCCACCAAATAAAACCAAAGCAATCTCGTCTGCATTTTCAGCAATACGGGCTACAATATCTTCCCTACGCAAAGTATACTCACCAGGTCTAGGCGCTACTTCAATAATCGCATCCACAGGATCATAACCATGAAAACGAACCTGACTTTCCAGCGCATACTGATCAGAAGGAAAAGCTCCTGCCTCCATAATGATCTTAAACCGCTTTTGGGCAGGGCGATAAAAACTGACCAGCAGTAAATGAAGATTTACAGTCAGTGTATTCATCGGACAAACCTCGGCAGGCAATGCGCCTACAATAGGAGCCATTAGTTTTTTAAGTTCTTTATGGTAAAACATCCATGGACTATCACCTTCAAACCAACCTTCTACAGCCAGGTTCTGCCAGTTGTCCAATTGTTTTCCAAGCACAGCACGTGCCGATTTAGGCTGAAGACCTAGTGAATTACCGCACAGATATATAAAAGGTTTACCATTTTGCTGAGGAAACAGAAATTCATCACGGAACTTGTGCAATGGATCCTGTTCATCCATTGTCCTTGCAAAGGATAAAGTATTTTCAAAGTTCATATTTTTGTAATTAAGCTAATCAGGATAACTGTTTTTACAATTTTAGCAAAAAAACGCCGAACTAGACAATCTTATACTTGTTCTCTTCTACAATTTCGTGCATCTCAAATTTCCGAATAAAAAGGACTACCACAGCAATAACAACCGCCGCAATAGCCATCAATAAAGATACTTCTCTTAAAGTCAGCAGCATGGCCTGCAATTCTATTTTTTTGGCTATCATCACTACTGCCGCGCTATTGGCATGAATGCTATCCATACCCTGGGAAAGAAATATTGCTTTTAAATGTTGTATTTCTGAAGAGTAAACGGGGTTATCAAAGGTAATTCCTTCAGAAAGATAACTATCATGTTTGGTTGTGCCCCGAAACAACCAATTACTGAACAATGAGTATCCGGCATAAGCACCAAGAATATAGCGGAAAAACAAACTTCCCATAACCCGGTCCCCATTAGACTCTTTGGGTATATTGGTCGCTGTAAAAGTAGAAAGTGTAGTGAGCAGTACTCCATAGGCCATTCCCTGCATCAAATAAGCTGCGATCAGGTTATTCATAGAATTATAAGTCTGTACATCATGAAAAAAGATAAACAAAGATCCAGCATAAAGCAGAAAACCAATACTGAGCATTACCCTTACTGGCATCCGGCGATATAATAAAATACCTGCAATCGGAAAACTAATCAGATAAGCACATAAAGTGATCAGCGCGATAATAGATAAATATCTTTCTTCACCATGAAAAGTATAGGCAGCGTACCTGTTAAACAAGGAATTAGTACTATAAAAAGCATACATCAATACCATAAAGAGAATACCCAGGGGAATTTGTTTATAATTCTTAAAAACCCTTAAGTCCCAAAAAGGACGTTTGACATGATACTGTCTTATCACAAACAAAAAGGTGAACAGACAAAAACCAATAAATGCAGCTAGAATAAGTTGATCGCTAAACCAATCTCTGATTTGCCCATAGGTCAGTACATAACACAAGAGTAAAGATGCTCCGGTAAAAAAGAACATACTTGCCCAATCTACCTGATATAAAGGAATTTTCCGGTGCATTCTTTCCCGGTGAAATAACAGCAGACAAATCACCATACAAAGACCGGCTGCTATAGTTCCGATCAAATATATAGCCTGCCATTCATGTTCTTCGATAGTTGGATTAATAAAGATATCGGCAAGCTCTCCTCCCACCCGGGCAATCGTATAATATATCCCATAAAACAGCGCTCTGTGACGCATGGCAGGAAAACGATCCACTAATAAGGAGATAAAATCCAGCAGACAGATCAGTTTAAGCATACTGATCAGAAAATTGCTCATCAATAAAAGTGGCGCATAATTGATCAGGTAACAGGAAATAGAAAGAATCACCTGGCAGATCAATACCCCCATTAAAAGGTCAGCTTTTTTAAAATATAACTTTAACCTATAATATATAGGTATAGCAGAAACCAGTCCAACAGTCCCAATTTGTGAAAACCAGGTTACAGTTTCTGGTTCTACTCCATAGAATGCTGATAAACGTGAAGCAGTCGTACTGGTGATCGCTAAAACAAAAGATTGAAGCAAAAGCAATAAAATGATAGCAGGTCCTTTGATACTTTCGCTGACATTTTTCCGGTATGGAGATAATTCATACAACATAAAAGGTATAATTAGCTTAACTTTTCGATGAGCTGACTTAAAACACGTCTGGATATTTCTAATTCTTTTTGATCAATTGACTCTGTTATACGATCAAGAAAAGTATCCAGCAACGGCAAAACTATCTTTTCCATTTCCCTTCCACTATCGGTCAGCATAATTTTCTTGTTCCTTGCATCCTCAATATCGCTGATCCGAGTCACAAGTTCTCTTTTCTCCAGGTTATCAATAATTTTTGTGATGGAGCCTTTATCTTTATAAAGCTGGTCGGCCAGATCTTTTTGTTTCTGCCCTTCTTTTTTCCAAATCAGCCTGAGTACGGCACACATTTCAGAAGTAAGATCGATTTGGTTTTGCGACAGTAAAGCGTTAATCCGAATACGGTACAGGCCTAAAGCCTGCGAGATTAATAAACTAATTCTGGTTGAATTTTCCATAGCTGCTCAATAACAAAACAAAGCTATTGTAAATTAGTTGAATATTCAACTAATTTACAATAGATATTATATTTTGTCGCAATCCCCCCCTTAAAAAGACTTTATAGCCCCGACGCTTTTGCCCTGCAAGTATTAAATTTGTAGAAGAACTAATCAAATAGCTATGAGCACTTTAAATAAAAAATTCACAGCAACACTACAAAAAAGCCCCGCTAAAGGTGGATGGACTTATGTAATCTGGCCAGAATCTGCAGATTTTTTTAAGACTAAAGGACTGGTAAAAGTTAGGGGTGAAATTGAAGGACAACCATTCAAGAGTTCCTTTATGGCCTTAGGGAACGGAATGCATAAGCTTCCTGTAACGGCCGAAATCAGGAAGCTTATTGATAAAAAAGAAGGTGATAGTGTAATGATCAATCTGCAAGAGCGTTTGTAAACTGATCTATAATTTCCATAACGGTTACCCCATCTGCTGCACTACATGGATTAGCAATTTCATCTAAAAAATAACGTACTGTAGCCTCAATCATTGGCTGCTGAACATGCTGAAGCACGTCAAAAGTGAATGTTTCTGTTTTTTCTTTTACAGTTAACTCTATTTTAGCTGGTCCAAAAACAGGAAAAGAGATTGTTCCTTTAGATCCGGTAATCGTGCAAATATCGTTTGAAGTATCAGAAGGCATATCAAAACACCATATTCCATTAAAAAACACGTTATTCTTGAATTTTATCACGCCTGCCACCAGGTCATCTGCCTGGTATAAACCACCCTGGTTACCAGAAAGACCAGTAGCTTTTTCAATTGGCCCGAAAAAATATAACATCAGATCTAATTGATGCGGAGCAATATCGTGGAACAGCCCGCCTCCAGCAATTTCCGGGTCTAAACGCCATTGAATTTTAGGATCAGATAGTTCCTTTGCAGTTAGCGATGGTTGTAAATAATGAAGCGTCACAAATTTGATGTCCCCAATGGCCTGCTCATCAAGCAAAGCTTTGATTTTTTTGAATACAGGTTGCTCCCTTCTATAATGTGCAATTGTCAATTTTCCTTCACTCCGGGTAGCAGCCTCAACCATTTTCTTTCCAGCAGCTGCATTTACTGCCATTGGTTTTTCAACATAAACAGATTTACCTGCTTTTAATGCTGCAATAGCTAATTCCTGGTGTGATAATGGTGGAGTTGCAATATATATCGCATTAATTTCCGGATCATCAATTAATTCTTGTGTGTTACTATACCATTTGGAGATTTGATGCCTTTCCGCATAATCTTTAGCTTTTTCAGCATTCCTGCTCATTACAGCCACCAAACTTGAATTGGGAACTTTCTGGAAAGCAGGTCCGCTTTTGACTTCTGTCACATCCCCGCACCCAATCATCCCCCATTTTATTATATTCTGCATCGTCTTCAATTTAAGCTGGTAAATATGGTGAAAATATGAATTTCTACAGTTTAAAATATAGATGAGTTTATAACACGACTGGTGATTAAAAGCAGATCATAAGGATTTTTTTCGGACATCTTTCGGCTGAAATCGAAACAAGTATGAAGACTGTCCGAACCATCTCCGAAGGAAGCCAACTTAGTCGCTGATTATCAACACGTTACAAATGACATAAAATCACACTATTTTGTCTCCAAAATCACATCTCCATAGCAAAATAAAACTACCCCTTCACTTGAAAACATAGAAGCTTTGATAGCAATCAGAATATTCCGATCCTCTTCAACAAACGAAGCGTATAGCGACTGTAAATATCAAACAGTCACTATACGCTTTCACATAGGTAAAGTAATTAAAAAGCCTTCTGCTGCTAATCCGTATCCAGATGGAAATGAGTCAAATCGTATTCCTCAGTCCCTGTAATTTCGGGGTCTGCCGGTTTTTTGTACATTAGTTCGACAATAGCTTTAGCGATATAATTTATTATACTGTGCTGTTTTCAGCTTCAAGAATTTCTTTCAACGGATCTTCTATTTCCCCGATAGCTGCCAGACCAAAAGATTGGAAGGCAATTTTCTTTTCAACCTTATAAGCTTCCCTACCCAGTACGGTATTGATAATAGCCGAGTTCCGGTAAGCGCCCATTCCTAAGTCAGGGGTTACAAAACCATGCGAATGTAATTCCGCATTCTGAACAAAAATCTGATCTCCACCAGTATCAATGGAGTAGTTACGACCTACATCGTACAAATTATCTTCGTTACGGGTAATCCGGTGGTTAATTCCTTTTAAGAAAGAAGGTTCCTTGTATTTATAACCTGTCGCTAATACGACAAAATCGGTTTGCTGAACAAATTCCTTTTCTACTTCTGTATGGTAAAAATGGAGAGTGGAACGACCATCTGCTGTGGTGGTGATTCCATTGAGCTGACAATTCGGGCTTAATTTCACATTTGGCTCCTCCCCATCTACACTCAATTCATAGAGTTTATCAAAAATCTGGTTGATCAAATCATAATTAATTCCTTTGAATAATGAATTCTGCTTACTTAAAACTTGTTTGCGTTTCTCGTCTGGCAGGTTATAAAAATGATCTACATATTCTGGAGATGTCAGTTCTAAAGTAAGTTTAGAATATTCCATAGGGAAAAAACGATCCGGACGGGTATACCATTTCAATTCCAGTCCATTTTCGGTTTCCGGTAAAAGATCACTGAAGATCTCGGCAGCACTCTGCCCCGATCCGATGATACTGATACTCCCCTGTTTCAGTAGTTCTTGTTTACGATGCAGGTAGTCTGAAGTATGAATAACATTCGGATGTTTACCAGGTTCAGCAAACTCTGGCATTTTAGGAATTGTTCCTGTACCTAATACCAGTTTACGGGTATAAAACGTTTGCTTTTCGAAACTATTCTGGTCTTCCACTATAAGTTTATAAAACTCTTGTACTTCATCGTAATCAGTGCTTAAAACTTTCTGACTGAACTGGCAGGAAGGTAATTGGCCAATTACCCATTTGCAGTAGGCATTATATTCTTTACGCAGGATATAAAAATCTTCTCTGATATAAAATTTATACAAACGGTCTGTTTGTTTCATGAAATTCAGGAAACTATAAGGACTTGTAGGATCAGCAAGGGTAACCAGGTCCGCCATAAAAGGGACCTGCAAAGTGGCATCGCTCAGCATCATACCAGGATGCCAGTTAAAAATTGGTGCCTGATCGAAAAATACAGCCGACAAATCGTCTAAAGGTGCTGCCAGAGCAGCCATCCCCAGGTTAAATGGTCCGATACCAATACCGATGATGTCGTAAATTTTTTGTGTTTTCATTTGTTTTAAGAATTTAAATTCCGGCCAGCTGACCTGATAATGCGATATCTTTACTTTCTGGAAATTTCTCCCAGTACCATTCTCTATAGCAAAAGGTTAGGTTGGCGTCTTTAGTAGCCATATTGATAACCTGCTGAAACTTGAATCCTAGCCTGGTTAGGAAAATGTGCATCTCAGGGGACTCAACAGCGGTTTCATTGATAAATTTTCCAACTACAGGGTCCATAAATACCAGGTCCATAATCATTTGACCAATACAGAAACTGAATTTCTCATTGTTATCTGTCTGATCAATCAGTAAACGCGCGCCATAATCTGTTGCCAGTGCCTCATAGTAAGCGCCTACGGTATCACGCATTGGCCAATAAGGTTCAATAGTAAAAGTTGGTTCCCCATTGATTTCTCCTATAATACTATGAGAATGATCACTTGGCAGAAGTGTGCGGTAAAATGTTTCCAGATCTCTGATTGGCCCATCCATTTTCCAGATAGGTTTGGCATATTCCTGGTTAAACCAGTCATGTGCCATTTCCAGATCCCTGTCTGCATCAAATGAACGAAGTGTGATGGTGATATCTTCTTTAGAGAAATACCTGGTGTAGATTACTTCGTCCTTTTTTGGTTTAATCAGGTGCTCACAAAAAAAATACTTGTTTAATGGGTTAGGATAGGCTCTGTAGATCTCCGGATTATCAATCGGCACACTTGCTCCATCTAGACTAATTAAATTGGTCAGCAGGTTGCCTCTCACTTCCCAGCTTCTGCTGTTAACCACATAATCCACAAAACCAGTGGTATCTGAGTCTTCAAATTGTTTAAACTCAAGATAAACCAGATCGATAAGCATTTTTTCATCAGCCAGTCCGTTGCAACCTAAAGCATTCACAATTCCTAAGATGTTATTGAGCAACAGGTAATAGGTATACTTTGGAAAAATATAAGCTTCAGGAACAATAGAGCCACTTTCATTAGCCAAATCTGGTAGATGTTTCAATAGATCTTCAAAGTGCCCCTCCAGGAAAAAGAAGCCCTGATTATCTCTGAAATAGAGTTTAGCCGGAAAATTCTGACTATCCAGTTCAACGAGTACATTCTGTTGATGAAACTCGAAAGCCATTCCATATTGATTCAGAATCCCAACAATCGGACCTACACAGATATGAAGATATTGTTTGAACCAATTGATTGCAACCTGTTCAACGGGTTTGTTTTTCTTTTTAGCCGCTTGTTCAATGACGTTAACGATTCTAGGATTCTCTCCCAGCAATCCATCCTGACAAAGTGCAGCCAGTAAGGTTACATTTTTCTCTGCGGCCTCACCTTTAAATGTATTGTGACGAATACCGGTGTTAAAACCATCAATGGTCTTTCCTTTATAAGTCACTGCAAAGAAAGCAGGATCGGTAATAAATTCGATTTCCGGGAATTCCTTTTTCAATGATTTACCCAGTTCCGTTTTCAATAGACGGCTTATATCATAACCACGATCTAAATCTCTGGTTAGATTGACAAGTTCTGAATTGGTGGTCTTCACGTGAAGTGAAAATTTATATATCCAGTCACTTTCGCGGTTATAAACTGTACTTATGGATGAGGTTGGTGTATATAATGGGCCCCAGTCTCCAAGGCTATATAATAACCCTTCGCTTTGCATTTCCTTGACTTCGGCCGATGCCAGTAAATATTGTGCCTCCCATGGATGCATCGGTAAGACTTTCCAGTCTGCATGGCTATTCAGCAATTCCAATATCTGGTGGCCTGCAGGAACAGCATTTAGTAACTCCATTTTGAAAGTCACTGTAATCTCATACCCTTCGGCATTTTGCTCAGTCACATGTGCCGGCGAGACCAAAAAATACGATAACTGGAACTCTCCTGCTGTTTCAGGAGAATATTTCAGGAGTTCTTCATCATTCTTAAAACCCATTCTGCCTTTAGCTAGCGGGTGCGAGTTATCTCCAAGAGCCAGCGATTGTTCTGCATCAATAAAGTTCATGTATTCTCTATTGACCAGCTTACCTGTCCGGTTAAAATATTCCAGATATTTTGTTAAATTCTCTATGCTATTCAGCAAACGAGATTTCACCAGCTCCGCATTGATTTGCGGGAATTCTGCTTTGGCAAATAAAATGATCAGTTCCATAAAACGCAAAGCATCTATCGGCCTGATTTCATCGGTCTCCAAATTACGTACTATAACCGGGTAATGAAATACATGTCTACCGCTCTCTGCATAATGCTTTAGGGGAGCAAATACTTCCAATCCAAACGCAGAGAAATCGAAACGGATGTGCAGCTCATGACCTGTCAATTTTAAATGATTAGCCAGCGGCTGATCATATTTAGGGATTCCCAGATAGCGGCTCCAATTGCTAAACTCTCTGCAGTAACTGTTTAAGAGAGAACTGAAGTTAATTTCTCCAGAATTCTGTTGTAGTTTTATTAAACTGTAGGTATTCGTTTCCATGGGTTTTTATGATGTTGAAGATGTTTTTAACGTGGTCGATTGTTGTAAGAGGGTTAAGCAACGTAAACTTGAGGTAGAATTGTTTGTTGATTTTTGTACCGGCCACCAATGCTTCTCCTCCGTTAAACATGCTCTTTTTAATAAACTGGTTCATTGCGCAGAGGTCTGCTTTTCCATCTCTTGGGTTGTAACGGAAAACCAGGGCACTGATGTCAGATTCATTCATCAGTTCAAATGATGGGTCTGCCTGTAACATTACAGCAATTTGTGAAGCAGTTTGAATGATCGTTTCAAAGTAACTGCCTAGTTTTTCTTTCCCCATCATCCTCAAGGTAAACCAGAGTTTTAAAGCATCAAAACGACGGGTGGTTTGTATTGATTTATTGACCTGGTTTGGTAAACCATCCAAATCATGATCTTTAGGATTCAGGTAATCGGCATGATGGGTAATCAGACCGAAAAATCTTTTGTCTTTAATCAAAAAGGCTCCACTGCTTACCGGTTGAAAAAATGATTTGTGATAATCTACAGTTACAGAATGCGCCAGCTCTATACCATTGAGTAATCTGCGGTATTTTTTTGTGAGCAGCAGCCCGCAACCATAAGCTGCATCAACATGAAACCATAGGTCGTATTTCTGAGTTAAACGGCCTATTTCCTGTAAAGGATCAAGATTACCAAAATCGGTAGTCCCCGCTGTACCCACTATGGCGATAGGAATATTTCCTTGTGCCAGTTCTTGTTTAATTGCATCTTCAAGCAAAACAGAATTCATTCTGAAACTGCGGTCAGTTTTGATTTTCACCACGGTCTTTTCACCCAAACCTAACAGAGAAGCATTTTTCTGAATACTGAAGTGGGCCTTTTCTGAAACAAAAATCCGGAAACGTGAGGCTTCCGGAGGTAAACCATCTTCTTTAATATTGTGGTTTAAATACTTCATAGCATAATGGTCTCTGGCCAGCAGTAAACCCATTAAATTACTTTGGGTGCCGCCACTGGTAAAAATCCCGTCAGCCTGCGGTCCAAATCCTATTTCTTTATTGGTCCATTCAATCAGCTTCTGTTCCATTAGGGTTCCTCCAGCGCTTTGATCCCAGGTATCTAACGATGAATTGATGGACGAGATCATGACTTCTGCTGCAATTGCGGGTATAACCAGCGGACAGTTTAAATGGGCAATATATTCTGGGTGATGGAAAGCTACTGCGTGATTGGTATACAAAAGCTCTACCTCGTCCAGTAAGGTGTCATAATCTGCTAAAGGAGTTTCAAAATCCACCTTGGCAAATAAAGGGCGCAATTGCGCCGGGCTTACTCCGCTGAATGGTTTTTTATTGTTATCCAGGAAACGTTTGACAGCAAGGCTTACCTTTCCGATCGCATCCAGGTATTCTTCTTGATTGTCATGATGGAAAATATCCTTTTGCAGGTTATCTTCAAATAAGTTTACTAGTTGTTCTTCTTGTAGGTTGAGTGTCAGCATATCGATCTTAATTATTCACAGTTTTTTATGTATTAGGGGTTATTAATAAATAGGCTTGCTGTTTGAACACAAACTTTAGATTTGCGCGCAATTAAATCAATGGAAGAGGAACCAATTAGAGCGAAAACAAGGTTTAGAATCCTCTTCTTCATAATGATTTAAATTTCTATGCGAAGTAAGATCTTATTTAGAACAATTACAAATTATATTTAGACTAATTATTTATAAAGTCATAAAACACTGATTATCAGAAGTAAATTTAGGACTTAATTTTTGAGCTGACTCGTTAATTTGTTTTTAACATAGCAATTCCTCACGGCGCGATTGCCGTTAAACTATAAAAAAAGAAGGTTAAACTGGGCTTTAAGCTTTCTCTGCTAATGCTCTCCTTTTGTCTTTACGCTTACCTCTCCAGAAAAGAAAACCGGTAACAGGTAAGGTTGCACAAACCAAACTGGATATAAAGGCAATTATCTTTCCGGTTAATCCTAATATTTGTCCGGTATGCAGGTCATAAGACATTTCATTTAGTTTTAGCCCGTTACTTTTATTGCGGTGGAACACTTCTTTGATCACGGCTCCATTATTGGCGTTGAAATAATACCGGTCACTTTTATAATAAAACAGGGCTTCTTCATAAACTGTAATATTGAGGATTGCCGAACCTTTTGCAACAGGTGCAATCAAGTACATATCTGAATTTGGTGATCGTTTGACACTCTCCAGAAAGGAAGCGTCTATTAATTTATCCGAATTCATCAGACCGATCAGTTTGACGGTTGGGATTTTTTCCTCGGAGGCGTATTGAGTACCCATATTAACCGTTTGTTTTACCCCTCTCTTTACCCAATCGTAACTAATGGATAAACCAGTAAAAGCGACAATAAAGGCAATTACACAAGCGTAAATTCCCAATACGCTATGCAAATCATAATTTACCCGGCGCCATTTTCCATTGAATTTAATGGTCAATGACCTTTTTAGTTGTGTTTTACGTTTAGGCCACCAGATGCAGACCCCAGTAATCAGTAAAACCAGAAATATAAAGACAGAAACTCCGACCACCATCTTTCCAATTGGCCCTGGCAGCAAAAGATAAATATGGATAAACTGAACTATAGTGAAAAAATCTTTACGAAGATTTTGATCATGCAATACAGCTCCTGTATAAGGATTAATATGAACGGTATAGAATGCCCCCTTCCCTGTTAAGAAGACGATGGCCGCCCTATC
This sequence comes from Pedobacter sp. PAMC26386, assembly GCA_014302835.1. Taxonomy (GTDB): domain Bacteria; phylum Bacteroidota; class Bacteroidia; order Sphingobacteriales; family Sphingobacteriaceae; genus Pedobacter. Next base: position 1,104,115 of record CP060294.1, on the reverse strand, counting down.
TTTACTCACATAGACAATTCTGCCTATTTCAAGATCCGGATGAACTTTTTGTGCAATTTCACTGAGTTTGGAAGGCAAAATTATGGGCTTTTGCTGTACCTCTACTTTACGCCAGGGCTCCGTAGCATCTTTTATTTCATCCTGAAATACGTACAGGCAACCTGTTACGCTGACAATAAATACAACCAGACCGGAAGTTAAACCCAGCCACCTGTGCACAAGACGTGCGACCTTTTTAAAGTTCATTAGTAGAATTTGCATCGAAAAGATAAAAGTAGATTATTATTTGGAATTAATCCAAATAAATCTTTGCTTTGCGCTGTAAAACATAAAAAATAACACATGAGAAAAAATCTATACTTAATCTTATTCCTTATGATTGCTTTTGCAGCAGGTGTTAAAGCCCAGACTGTAAGCGGAATTATAAGTAACCATACTGAACCGTTAAGCGGTGCAAATATCAAAGTTGAAGGTAAGAAACTAGAAGCCAGTACAGACCAGAATGGTCATTTTGAATTGAAACTAGAAGCAGGTAGTTACAACCTGATCATTAGCTATATAGGTTACACCCCGACTGTTAAAAAAGTTAGTTTAGCTAAAGATCAAAAGCTGAATCTTGAAGTAACACTGGATGCAACCAATACAATGGATGAGCTGATCGTTGTTTCTTCGCGTAAGCCAAGTAAAATCAGCGAAATTCCAGGAACTGTCTGGGTCATTGACAATCAACGTTTACAAGAGCAGATTAAAGGTGGGGTAAGCTTAAAAGAAGCTTTAGGTAAACTTATTCCGGGTTTAGATGCCGGTCCTGAAGGGCGTACTAATTTTGGGCAGAATCTAAGAGGACGAAATGTTTTGGTGATGGTGGATGGCGTGTCCTTAAACAGTACCAGAGCATCTGCACGACAGTTTGACTCTGTTGATCCGTTCAATATTGAGCGTATTGAAGTACTTTCTGGCGCAAGTTCTATTTATGGTGGTGGCGCTACTGGTGGTATCATTAACATTATCACTAAAAAAGGACAATCAGGCCCTCTAGCCTTTACTACTGAGGCCGGTGCCCGTAGTGGTTTACAACAAAAATCAGATCACGATATCCGTTTTGCACAGTCAATTTCTGGCGGGAGTGAAAACTTTAATGGCAGAATCGGTATTGCTTATCAAAAAAACAATGCGGCTTTTGACTCAAACAATAAGCAGATGTTCACTGATATCACACAAACAGATTTACAATACAATCAATCGTTTGATATTTTCGCAAATACAGAATTTAAATTGAGCAGCAAACAGACTTTAAAGGTAAATGCGCAGTATTACAATTCTGGTTATGTAGGAACTAAAGATCTTTTTCTGGGAACAAACTATGCAGGTCTACTACAGAATGCAAGCCTTTTAGAAATGAGAGATGGCTTTACTTCTTCTGTGAGACCACAAACATCACGTGCTTCTATTAATCTGGATTACCATGCTGCTGACATTGTTGGCGGACAGGATTTATACATTCAGGGATCAAGCAGAAATGAAAAATTCAGTTTCCACCCTTATCCGGGCCAGGCGTCTGATAATACAACTACACCACCTACAGCCTTAACCTACGGTGGCTCTACGGTACAAAGCACAAGGTACAGTGCCTTGAAATTAGTTTTAGTGAAACAATGGTCTGCTTTTAACTTAACTTATGGTGTTGATGCCGATAATGAAGCTTTTAACGCAACTCAAGTCATGTTTGACAGAGCAAAATCTTTTGCAAGCGGAGGGATGACCAATATTGGTATTGCAACTGTTCCCCGTTACCCTGGTGTGAATATCAATAGTCTTTCGGGCTTCATGCAAGCACAGTGGAATTTAACAAGCAAGCTGACTTTATCAGGTGGTATCAGACAACAAAGAATGTATGTAAAGGTTAATGATTTTGTTGGCATTAGTCCGGCTGCATTTATCACTTACGGCCGTGGTCTGACAGCTACCCCTATTCCAGGTGGCAAAAGTAATTATGATGTCAACCTGTTAAATGGTGGGTTGATTTATAAAATATCTGCGCCACAGCAAGTATGGGTTAATTTTGCCCAGGGCTTCAACTTAGCAGATCCGGCTAAATATTATGGACAGGGTAGTTACAAATTAAACGGAACAAACTGGGATTTAATCCAGGGAAGCAGTGTGGCTACAACACCTTTAACTGGTCTGAAAACCAACCAGCTTGAAACCGGATGGCGTCATCGTGGTAATGTTGTAACTGCACAGGTTGCTGCTTTTTATGCCTGGTCTGATAAAGACCTGAAAACATCAAAAGTATTCGCCGTCGAAGTAATTGACCGTAAAACGCGTAATTACGGTGCTGAAGCTTCTTTAGCGGTCAACTTATCTAATGGTTTTGAAATTGGAGGTAATGGTTTGTATATTAAATCACAATTCAGAGATGTTGATTCGTGGAAAGCTCAGGACATCAGTAACGTGAGCCCTTCAAAAGCAACTGCTTTTGTGGGGTGGAGTAACAAGTCTATAGGGTTTAAAGCACAGGGCTTCCGTTCGTTTGATACGAAAGATAATCTGAATAACAGACTTCTGGGTTATACTACTGTAGATTTATTAGGTCATGTTAAATTGCCTCTCGGTACTTTATCATTCGGTGTACAAAATTTATTAAACCAGGATTACCAAACTATCTGGAGTAAACGTGCACAGGTTTTATACGCACCACTACGCATTGTTCCACAAGCCTTAGCTTATTTTGGCAGAGGTCGTACCTATAACTTAAGTTACACAATCAACTACTAGCAGCTTAATTTTAAGTTCATATCAGGAAGAGGTTGTATCATTTGTGATGTGACCCCAAAAACTTGGACGGATTAACAAAATTAAGTTTTTTGTATGAGAGCTCGGTATTCCACCGGGCTCTTTCCATTTAACCTATTTTTATTCTTTTATTGTTGTAATAGTAAATGTATTCTTTTACTGAAAGGATAAACTCTTCTGCTGTCTCAAAGCCTTGTGAGTATAGTAATTCTGTCTTTAAGATTCCAAAAAAGTTTTCGGCCACTGCATTATCTAAGCAATTCCCTTTTCTAGACATGCTCTGTATAATTCCTTGTTTCTCTAATGCCTTTCTATATCCATAATGCTGATATTGCCAGCCTTGATCAGAATGAAAAATAAGCCCCTTTGTGTCTTTTATTTTATCAAAAACTTTATATAACATTTCCTCTATCATCTTCATATTCGGACTTTTGGAGATACTATAGTAGATAACTTCTCCATTGAATAGGTCAAGTATCGGAGATAGGTAGATCTTCTCGCCTTTGATGTTTACCTGAGTAACATCCGTAGCCAATTTCTAATTAGGCGAACTTGCCTTGAAATTCCTTTGAAGTATTGGGGGCAATTTTACCAACATCACCTTTGTAGGAGCGATAGCGGACTTTCCTGATATTACATTTTAGGTGCAATGTCCCCATTAATCTTTGAACAGTCTTATGATTTATATGATAACCTAAGTTCTTCATTTTGGCCGTTACCCGCCGATACCCATATCGACCCTTATGCAAGTGATATATGCGCATAATTTCTTCCTTTTCATGTTTGTATTTATCATCAGCATTCAGATGCTTGCGATGATAGTAAAATACCGAACGAGCCATCTGTTTGCAATCCAATAGAATTGCAACATCATGTTCAGGCCTTAGTTCCTCGATGGCTTTTGCCCACTCATGCGTTCGCGGGCTTCTCTTTCCTTGACTAAGGCCGTGACTTTTTTTAATAGTGCGTTCTCGCCTCGCAAACGAGCATTCTCCACCTGGAGCTTCTCTAGTTCTGTTTCAGGCTCATGCTTCTTTGATCTATTCATACCTTTAGGTGGTCGTCCGCGATTTTTTTGTTGGTGTAGTACGGCATAACCCTCAACTCGTACTGATCTTACCCAACGCTCTAAAGCAGTTTTGCTTACGCCATATTGTAGAACAACTTGAACTAAAGATACCTTTTTCTCTAGAACAATCCTTACAATTTCTTCCTTGAAATCAGCTGTAGCACTGATGTTAGGCTGTTTGAGTAGCCCATTTGCACCATAAAGATTATACTTGCGAACCCATTCCAATAGCATCCTTTCGCCTATATGCCGTTCCCCGGATATGCGTAGTATCGGCTTCCCGTTTTTTACTTGAGAAACTATATCTAGTTTCTCCTCAAATGTGTGTTTTTCCATAAATAGTGAACCCCAAAAGTTTTTGTCTAACTTTTGGGGTTCACTTCATTTGACAGCTACGACTTCACGCATACCAATGAACTGAATCTTATTTTTGGAGGTAATGCTGATCTCAGTACTTTATTTGGTTTCCCTAAAGGAGCTGGAGGTAGTGTGGCTAAGATTAAAGGAGGAATCGTAGTTAGAGCAGTACAACTCAATTTTGCGTTTTATATAGATTCTTCTACGCAACCCACATTTAAAGATCTAGCAGATCAGGACTTTCTTAAACGGGAAAAGGTAAACTACGTGACCAGTGTAGAATATGGAAGAATGGGAATGCTAACTATTCAGGTTGATGCTGAAAAAATGAACTAAACACGATCATCAATAAGGTAAGCAGCAACAAGCCGCTGACGGAGCGGGAGATGAAATTAGTTACAGCAGCCGAAATACATACTTATTTGAATGGTTACAGCACTTCAGGAATGCAAAATGTAGCAGGGCCTCTGGCTTCGACAGAATTCAGCGATTTTACAACCTGGTTTCCTGTGAAGGAGAGTTTTCAGCATCCAATTATGGCAGCCCGCTGTTTTACACCTTACAGGGAGCCGATGCGGCTTATAATAATTATCCTATAGATGGACAATTATTTAGAGTGAAAGTAGAAAGAGAGAAAGTCATCAGTACTAAATAAAGTTAATTTCGATGAAAATATATGATAAGCCTGGAAATATCGTTGATCATACATATACGAAACAGAATCCTGTGCAATGAAAATTTACCAGCACTCACTTGTTCTTAAAGAAAGAAAAAGAGGTTTTCACCTGATTACTTCAGATATTCTGAACGCTTTTCCTGAGATCGGAGAGCTCAAAGCTGGTATTTGCCAGGTTTTCATTCAGCATACCTCCGCTTCGCTTACGATTAATGAAAATGCTGACCCTACAGTCAGACACGATTTTGAAATATTTTTCAATAAGGCTGTTCCGGAGAATGATCCGGACTACCTGCATGACGAAGAAGGTTCTGATGACATGCCTGCTCACTTAAAAACAGCATTGCTGGATACTTCTTTGCTCATTCCCATCCGCAACGGCAGATTAGCTTTAGGAACCTGGCAGGGAATTTATTTATGTGAACACCGAAATTTTGGGGGCTCAAGAGCCATAATGGTAACGGCCTGGGGAGAATGATCTGATCAAAATACGGATGAATCATACAATCTATTATGCATTTGAATATATTTGAAGACCGAAAGATAAAATCGGCATATAAACAAAGATCAACCTCTCCATTCAAATTATTCATATGAAAAAAATAATTGCGGTAAAATCAAAAAAAGAATTAAAGACATTTATTGATTTTCCTCATGAGCTATACCAACATGATCCGAACTATGTCCCGGAATTGTTTATTGCACAAAAAGATTTATTAACCACACACCCTTTTCACAAACATTCCTCTCTGCAAACTTTCTTGTTGTATGATGGAGATAAAGTTACGGGACGCATTGCCGCTATATTAAATAACAACCACAATATTGCCAATCAAACTAATGATGGTTTTTTTGGTTTCTTTGATTGTATCAATGATAACGAAAGTGCTTCATTGCTGATTCAGGAAGCAGAAAAATGGTTAAAAGAGAAAGGTGTGGAGACTATTATCGGCCCAGTCAACTTCTCGACTAACGAATCTTGTGGTTTACTGATTCAAGGTTTTGACTCTCCTCCGGTAGTGATGATGCCTTATAATGCTTCTTATTATCCGGCTTTGCTGGAGCAAACTGGATTAACTAAAAAAGTAGATTTGATTGCCTGGAGATTTAATGGCGATAATTATGATGACCGCTCAGTAAAATTACTTGAAAAACTTCAGGAACGTTTAACACGCAGTAATATCACGATCCGTAAAATCAATATGAAAAAATTCCAGGAAGAAGCTGAAAGCCTTCGCGAAGTTTACAATAAAGCCTGGGATAAAAACATGGGTTTTGTACCTTTAAATGATGAGGAATATGATTACCAGGCTAAAGATTTGAAAATGATTTTAGACCCGGATTTTTGTCTTGTTGCAGAACAGGATGGAAAAATTGTTGGTTTTGGTGCAGCTATACCTGATATCAATGAAATTCTGATCAAAATCAAAAAAGGAAGATTATTCCCTACTGGTATTTTTAAATTACTAATGAACAAGAAGAAGTGTTCTGGAATCAGAATTTTACTTTTAGGTGTAGTAGAAGGTTACCGTAAAATGGGCATTGAAGCTTGTTTATATGGTAAAATCATAGAAGCTTACCGAGCTAAAGGGTTAAAATATGCCGAAGCATCATGGACTCTGGAGCACAATGACTTAGTAAATAATGCAATTCGCGCAATCAAAGGAGATCCTTATAAAAAATATAGAATTTACGAAAAACCAATTCAGGTTCAAAAGGTATAAATGAAGACAAACAGCTCTTTTTCAATTGCACAGCGTCCAGGATTTCTAATCCTGCTGGTCGTCCTATTTTTTAATAGTACGCAGATTTTGGCTCAGCAAAAAAAGGCTGCTAAAAGCACCAGTGATCTCTCCTATCTGACCGATTCAACCGTATTGAACAGGAGTGATTATTTACTCCGGTTAGGCAAGGTATTTGAAACAATAAATCAGGTGCAGGTTACAACCTCTTCCTTCTATTTACTCGATCCCATCGCGGGCCATTTAACGCAGGACGAAGCTGCTATTGCACTCTTAAAAAAGCGCCTGTCTCAAAGTGACAGGACGCTTAATGTGCAAAATCTGCAAATGTACCAGACGCTGCTTGATGAGCTGGAGACCAATAATGTAAAATGTCTGGCAGATCTGCAGGATTATGAAAAGAAATTAAACGGACTGAAAACACAGATTCTTAATCTGCGTAAGGATACCGTACTTATGAAAATCTTTAAAACTGATTCTTTAAAGAAGATTTTTAAAGCGGAATTTGTAGAGCTTGGCAAGAAACGTATTGTCATGGATAGTCTGATTAAGTCCAACACGAGCTTAATCAATAGTCTTCAGGCTAGAACCACAGCCAATATCCTCAACATCAGAGAAATGACCTATACCGCAGATAACCAGCTGGAATCTGTCAGTATCAAAGCTTTTAGTAAAGAAAGACGGTATCTATGGGAGTCGGTAGACAAACCTGCGAATAAAAAAGTAGGCTTTCAACGTTTCATGGAGAGTGAACAGCAGATTTCTACTTATTATTTTGAATATACCCGAGGCAGCAGATTCCTCTTGTTAATTCTTGGCGCCGCCTTTTTCCTCTGGGTATATTTAAACTTTAAAAGTCTGAAACAAAGAGGAAAACTAGACGCTGTCAACAACCTTAACTTTAATTTCATCAGACCAAAGCCTTACCTGGTCACCCTGATTTTCATACTCGCATTAGCCCCTGTTTTCGATTTACTAGCTCCTGCACTCTATATTGAAACAATACATATCTTACTGGCAATCAGCCTTACTGCGCTATTTTTCAAAAGACTGCCAAGAGACATTTTTTATAAATGGTGTATTTTTGTAGTGCTACTGGTTTTCCCGGTAATCTTGCGTTCATTAGGGATGCCTGCCCGTTATCAGCGCTGGTTACTCTTGATTTTCGGTATTGCCTCACTTGTATATGGATTATACGGTTATAAAATTCTAAAGGAGAAAGCAGTAAAATACAGGTTACTAAAGAGCGTAGGGATTATTTACATCGTGTTCAACTTCCTGGCTATTGTCTGCAATTTGTTTGGCCGCTTTACACTAACTCAAATCTTCTACAGCAGTGCGGTAAGCTCACTTCTTCATGCCATATCTTTGATCGTCCTTGCCGGAATGATAACTGAAGCCTTTTTACTTCAAATCAAAAGCAGCAGAATCAGAAAAAATTACCCTGAGCATTTTGACTGGGAACCGGTCGTTAAAAGTTTACGTGGATTATTAGGTGTTGGCGTATTTCTGATCTGGTTAACCTTGTTATTGGTGAACCTGAACATCTTTGATGCACTTTATACCTTTTTTGTTTCTGTTTTCACTGAAAAACGTAAAATAGGAACGCTTGTTTTCACTTTATGGGGTATTGTTTTATTCCTGTTGATTATCTGGGTAGCGAACTTTTTGCAAAAATATATTGCTTACTTTTTTGGTGATACAGGTGACGATTCTCTGGATGACAACAAAGGAGAGCGTTCTAAACTAATAGTAACTAAACTGGTCTTGCTAATTGGGGGCTTTTTACTGGCTGTAGCGGCTTCAGGCTTACCAATCGACAAGATTACCGTAGTACTGGGTGCACTTGGCGTAGGTATCGGCTTAGGGCTTCAGAATATTGTTAGTAATTTTGTATCTGGTATCATTCTCATCTTTGATAAAACAGTTCGGATTGGTGATGTAGTTGAAATCAGCGATAAAAAGGGCAGGGTTAAAGAAATTGGCCTGCGTGCAAGTACATTGCTCACTGATGACGGAGCGGAAATTATCATTCCAAACGGTGCTATTTTATCTAATAATATTATCAACTGGACACTGACCAATAATCAAATGCGAGTGGTAGTAGAGTTTTCGGTGAGTAATCCCTTTCCAAGAGAGGAAGTTGTTGAAATGATCAAAGAGGTGATCGCTAACCATGATAACATTTTCATTGATAAAGAGCCTAAAGTGATTATTCTTCCAAAAAACAAGACCACGAGTGGTATTAAAATCTATTTCTGGTGTAAAGATATCTCACAGGCAGAAAACACGAAGAGTAGCATCAATTCTATCATATTTGACGAACTGGAAGCAAAAGATATAGAGGTCCTCTAATGCAATAACCATCCCCGCTATAATGTGTCTTCAGAACACAGGTCATTGCTGAAAGACAAACAAACATCATCCCCTGGAAAAGGTATTGACCATCGAAATAAGGATGGCAAATCGTATATAAAGAAAGTAAAAGCTGCTATATATTCTAAGCCAGATTTTATGGGGTTGTCTGCGGTATAACACTAAAAATCAGAAGCCCGCTTAAAAAGAAATGGGGAGAAGGAAAAATGGTCAAGCCAACTGCTGTAAAATGAAAGATGCAAAGAAGAATAAATTATCAGAGAAAAGATCGTTATCACCAGAGTGACCAGGTAAATCAGAACCACTGGTTTAAGGTAACAAGCCAGATTCCATTTCACGAAATAAAGAAAATGTCCTGCAATAATCAGGAGATGAAAGATGAGAGTCAGCAGCATAAAAGAAGGTTAAACCAGGTTATATACTTAAGTAAATAAAAAAATAATATAATCAATATATAAATGCTGATAATTAATAATTTACAAAAATTATACTATCAAATGATAAGCTAAATATTTATCATTATAAGCTCTCTTTTACAGCCTGCGTCAGGATACCGACTGCCTCTTCCAGCTCCGTAGTTGTAAGGTTGCCAAACCCCAATCTCATCGCAGTAAAACTATCTGTCTGGTACAGTAATTCTTGCGGAAGATGAAGATTCCTCTTCAAACAATTCTTACTGATGCGCATCAGATTTAACTGAGGATTCCATTTTGTCCAGACAGATAATCCGCCGGGTGGCGAAGAAAAACTAAGCTCCTCTCCCAGCTGATTGTTTAGTAAATTAACAAAAACGTCCCTGCGTTCCTGGTAAATTTTCACTGCCTTTTTAAGGTGACGCTGAATCTCTTTTTCCTCTAACAATTCTGCCAGCGCCTGCTCCATCAGCATGTCCCCCTGCCTGTCAACCAACCTACGGAACTTCGCCATTTCTCTGATCAGATTCTCGGGTGCAATCAGATATCCTGAACGAAAACCAGGAGCCAGAGATTTGCAGAATGAGCCTATATACACCACCATTCCATTGGTGTCTGCACTTGCAAGTGGAAGTACGGAATTCCCATTATAATGAAAATCGTAATCGTAGTCATCTTCTAAAATGATAAATCCATAAGTGAGTGCCAGCTGCAAGAGTTCTACCCTCCGCTCTGCACTCAAAGTTACTGTAGTAGGATAATGGTGATGCGGCGTCAGGTACAACATGCGTATTTTCTTTGTCTTGCAAAGCTCCCTGATCGCATCAACCGAGATTCCATCTGCATCTACGGGAACAGCAATAATTCTGCCCCCTGACTGCTGAAAACACATATTAGCCAGATAATAACTCAGGTCACCTACAATCACCAGATCTCCTGGCTCAATCAGCATACTGGAAGCCATATATATACTCATATGAATCCCCCTGGTAGTCAGGATATTATTCTTATTGATATGCAAACCCCTGGTATTGTTCAGATAGAGTGCAAGCGTTTCCCTGAAGTATTCATTCCCTTCTACATGTGAATAGCCGAAATGCTTATAATTGGTTTTGCTCTTTAAAATACCACCGTAAACCTTTGACAACCTGTCTAACGGAAGCAGCCTGATATCCGGCAAACCATCGTTAAATTCTAGTCCTGCGGTTGAACTCACAGTTAAGACATCAAGCAAAATACTCTGTTTAAAGCGGTATCCCGTTTCTGAAGGATAACTGGTCAGAAATTTTTCATCATAAGATTGCAGCGCGATATGCTCCTGCGGCCCCTTATTTCTAACAAAAGTACCTTTATTCGGCCTGATTTCTGTCCATCCTTGTGCATCCAGCTCATCATATGCTGCAATAATCGTTTTTCTGTGCACTTCCAGATCTTCCGCCAGGCTTCTGGTACCGGGAAGCTGAACTCCAGCTAAAAGCACCCCTCTTTGTATCGCATTGATCATTTGATGCGCAATCTGAAGATATACAGGACGGTCAAGTGACCTGTCAATATGGATAACATTTTGAAAAGAAATTTGAACCGGACTACTCATAAACTTAAAACTGGTACACACTAACTATCCGGCAAGGTAATACTTTTGGCTCAAACAAATGAATCAATGGAATTAGAAGAGCTACTTCAACATATAGTCAGCAATGATCATACACATGCGCGGTTCCTGAATACACTCTCTTTACAGGAGAATATAGGCGCCAGAAAGATCTCAGCGAATGAACAGCCTGAAACATCTACCTATATGGTTTTAAAGCATGCAGCCGAAGAGCATCGCCATGCCTTCTATTTAAAAAAGCAAATTGCTAAGCTAAGTATAACAGCCTGCCCCACCTATGAACCGGACTACCTTCTTGCGCCCTATAGTAGTAAATACTATCTGCACAAGCTGGATCTAATGACCAGCCGCTATTTAAAAAACACTTTACAGCTAAATGGTTCAGATCTGAAGTTTGCAGCCTATCTCCTGGTTACTTATGCAATTGAAGTGCGTGCAGATCTGATTTACCCAATCTATCAGGAGGTTTTAAATCAAAACAAGAGTAAAGTGAGTGTACGCTCCATTATCCTGGAAGAACAGGGACACCTGGAAGAAATGACTGTGCAGCTTAAGAACTTCTCCACAACATGGGAAACACATGCAGAAAAGATAACTAGTATAGAAGCTGTCTTATATAAAAATTGGATTAATGATTTAGCCAAAACTATATAGATGAAACACGGTGCTCACGAGATAATGTCCGAAAGACTAAAAATCAGAAAAGCTGACTCTACTTTTCGTAGTTTACAGTATGAGAACAACTTATATGATTTCAGCTCAAATGATTACTTAGGCTTTTCACGTTCTTCTGAGTTACATCAGCTCATCAGATCTGCCTTGGATGAGTATCCGCAAACACTGTCTGGTGCTACCGGATCAAGATTACTAAGCGGTAATTCTGCTTTCGCTGAACAACTGGAAAAAGAGATTGCGGATTATCATCATGCTGCAAACGGATTAATTTTCAATTCAGGTTACGCAGCAAATACTGCTCTTTTTTCTTGTCTTCCACAAAAAGACGATACAATTATACATGACGAATTGATACATGCGTCAACAATTGACGGGTCAAGGCTAAGTTATGCGACCAGATTAAAATTCAAACATAATAATCTGGAAGATCTGGAGAAAAAACTTAGAGGAAGTACTGGTGTTTGTTATGTGGCTGTAGAAAGTATCTATTCTATGGACGGCGACATGGCTGATCTGATTGGAATTTCTTCACTTTGTCAATTGTACAACGCGCATTTAATAGTAGATGAGGCCCATGCCTTTGGCGTAACAGGCACAGGTCTGGTAGACTTACTAGGAATCCAGGAGGCTGTATTTGCCCGGATAATTACTTTTGGAAAAGCATTGGGGCTACATGGCTCGATTATATTAGGCACTGATTTACTGAGAGATTACCTCATTAACTTCGCCCGTCCCTTTATCTATACAACTGCCCTACCCTTCTCCCAACTTCTGGCCATCAGAATTAGCTACAAACATCTTTTAGCATATCCGGACCTACAAGTTAAGCTCAAACATAAATCATTGCTCCTGAAGACTAATTTACCACAACAGAATCAATTGCATCAGGAAGATAACACTGGAGCAATACACTGTATACTTCTTCCGGGGAATGCGGAGGCTATCCAGTTTAGCCGTGCACTACAGGGAAATGGTTTTGATGTCCGCCCGATCCTTAATCCCACTGTCCCAAAAGGCAAGGAAAGACTACGTATTTGTGTCCATCTCCATAACACGGATGAGGAAATACTTGATCTATGTCACAATATTAAACAATTGAGTCAATAAAATATATGGACAATAAGCCCCTATTTATTACCGGAATTGGCACTGAGGTCGGAAAAACGGTTGTTTCGGCTGTGCTGACTGAGCAATTACAAGCTGACTACTGGAAACCTGTACAAGCTGGTGATCTTGATTACACAGATAGTGACAGAGTTAAACAACTGGTTAGTAATGACAGGAGTACTTTTCATCCTGAAGCTTTTAAATTCACAATGGCGGCCTCGCCCCATCGTGCAGCAAAAAATGAAGGGATTGAAATACGCCCTCAGGATTTCCTCCTTCCTGAAACAAGCAACCTGCTGCTGATTGAAGGGGCCGGCGGACTATTTGTCCCGCTTTCTTACCATTTTCTAATGATTGATCTGATCCGGCTTTTAGGTGCAGATGCAGTATTAGTGGTTAGAAACTATTTGGGTTGCATTAACCACACTTTACTCAGTATCCACGCTTTGTTAAGTAAACAGATCCCTTTGAAACACGTTGTACTCAATGGGGATTTCGATTTTGACACCCTAAATGTATTGCTTCATCACCTTCCAAAAGATTGTACATGGAGCAAATTACCCGAATTCACTACAGTTGATAAAGATGCTATTGCTCATGCCCCTCTTCAACTTACCCCTATTCCGATCCATAATTAAATTCATATCGAATGAACAGTAATACGACTATACGCAATGACTGGTCTATCCAGGAAATCGAAAACATTTATCATCAGCCGCTGCTGGAGCTGGTTTACCAGGCTGCAACAGTTCATCGCCAATGGCATAAAGCCAGCGAAGTACAGGTTTGCACTTTATTATCTGTAAAAACCGGCGGCTGTCCTGAAGACTGCTCTTATTGCGGACAAGCAGCACGTTATCATACCGGAATTACTGTAAAAGCATTAATGTCTAGGGATGATGTTGTGGCTATTGCCCAGCGCGCTAAAGATTCAGGTTCTTCCCGTTTCTGTATGGCTGCCGCATGGCGCGAAGTACGTGACAACCGCGATTTTGAAAACATCCTTGAAATGGTACAGGGTGTAAATGAAATTGGTTTAGAAGTTTGCTGTACGCTGGGTATGATTACCGAATCGCAGGCCACCAGGTTGCAGGAAGCTGGATTATATGCATATAACCACAACTTAGATACTTCTAAAGATTATTACCAGGAAATTATCAATACGCGTACCTATGACGACCGGTTATCCACCTTGAACAATGTCAGAAAAGCAGGAATTTCTGTATGTTCAGGTGGCATCATCGGTTTAGGAGAAACGCACGCAGACAGAATCAATATGCTCCATACGCTGTCAACTTTGGCTCAACATCCAGAATCTGTTCCTGTAAATGCGCTGGCCAGAGTAAAAGGAACACCTTTAGCTGATTTACCAAAAGTAGATTCATGGGAAATGGTTAGAATGATTGCCACGGCTAGAATCCTGATGCCAAAGTCTATGGTGAGGTTAAGTGCCGGCCGGGCTGAGATGACCACGGAAGAGCAGTCCTGGTGTTTCATGGCTGGAGCGAATTCTATCTTCACCAGTGAGAGCGAAGAATTGTTGGTTACACCAAATCCAAGATTGGATGATGACCGCAAAATGTTTGAACTGCTAGGTTTAAAACCAATGCAGAAAGACAAAAACATAACCACTACTGCATGAAAACTATAGAACAAGATACTTTAAGTTTAACTGAAAGAGACTTGAAGGTTATCTGGCATCCTTATACTCAAATGTTAAACGCCATTATACCAACGGCTATCGTACGCGCTGAAGGCAGCTACCTGTTTGATGATGATGGAAAACGGTATATAGATGCAATATCTTCCTGGTGGGTAATCCTTCATGGCCACTCTCACCCCTACATTGCAGATCGAGTATCTGCACAAATCAGAAAGCTTGACCAAGTAATCTTTGCCGGCTTTACGCATGAACCGGCAGTTGAACTTGCAGAAAAGCTTTTAGGCCTGCTGCCTCTGAATCAGCAAAAAGTATTTTACACGGATAACGGCTCTACTTCTGTGGAAGTTGCTTTGAAAATGTGTGTTCAATACTGGCACAACCAGGGAAAGTCGAGGAAAATGGTACTGGCTTTTCATCATGGTTATCATGGGGATACTTTTGGCGCCATGTCAATCAGTGGGCGTAGCGCATGGACAGCACCTTTTGATACTTATTTATTTGAGGTTCTTTATATTGATACTCCTACCGCTGAAAATATTGCTGGCTTAAAAAAACAGATTTCTGAGGTGAGTGATCAGCTGGCCTGTTTTGTTTACGAACCCCTGGTACAAGGGTCTGCTGGTATGTTAATGTATGGTGCTACCGAATTGGATGAACTGATGAGACATTGCCGGGCAGAAAATGTCCTCCTGATACAGGATGAGGTTTTTACGGGTTTTGGACGTACAGGAAAACACTTTGCAGCGAATCATTTAAGGGAAGCGCCGGATGTGATGTGTTTTTCAAAAGGTTTAACGGGTGGGACCATGCCTTTAGGAGTAACTACCTGTACAGAAAATATTTACAATGCATTTTTATCTAAAGATAAATTGAAGACGCTATTTCATGGGCATTCGTTTACGGCTAATCCTTTAGCGTGTACTGCAGCTTCTGCAAGTATCGATTTATTATTGAGGGAGGAAACTCAACAGCATATTGAAAGGATTTGCCGCAGACACGCTGGTTTTATGAGCAGAATTCATAACCATATACGTGTGGAATCAGTAAGACAGACCGGGACTATTCTTGCCATTGAGTGGCGGACGGAAACAGGGACTTCTTATTTTGATGACCTTAGAAATCTACTATATGATTACTTCTTGAGTAAGGGTATTTTAATGCGCCCGCTGGGAAATGTGATTTATATTCTACCACCGTATTGTATTAGCGACAAGGATCTTGATTTCATCTACGACGAGATTGAAGGAGCGCTCGATATTTATTAGTTTTTTTATCCGGAGCTATCTCTTCAGATAGCTCCGGATAACCTGCGAGCCACGGCGTTTTTCAAGGATTATCTCTTTTAATTTAGTGTACAGACTATAATTATTGCAATAAATAGCCCTATCAACATCAAAAAAGAGGGCCGGTTCTTTAATTATATTTTTGATATCCTATAGGATAAAAGGGCTATCTAGGTCTATTTCTTAAAAACATCTTTCATCGTAGATATCACTGATATTCTGTGCACCGTTATCAATGGGCACCGTGTTACATAATAGTCAATCCACTAATTTTTCAGTCACATAGTTCCTTTCATTTGAATTTTCAACTGCAATAGAGTATTCATAAGGAAGTAAACCTGTAAAGTTATATTGCAACACCTCTTTAAACCTCCGGTCATAGATTTCCAATCGTCTTCTATAAAGATCAACATCCAAACCTGAGGCTAGTATTTTATTTAAAACCCAATCTGTTTATTTGTAGTTTCCTTCTATTAGGATAGAAGAAAATCATAGATGAGTTTCTTCTCTTTTTTTTGTGTTGGCTACTGTTTCGAAAAAGACGAGCGGTATATGGTCCTGGTAAAACATATAGGAAGGAGAAGCAATCACAGTGATCACTTTAGCTTTTGAACCAACAGGCTCATCAGCACATCGTTTGCCCGAAACCTTCTTAAGAGATGCTCAGAACGTTCGTAGTTGGAGAGAAATTTGATCTGCATAGCTATCCGTTTTTGTCGATAACTAAGATAAAGAATGAGAAAAGCAGATAGTAATTTCTGCTTATTTTGGAGCATTCGATCTTACGGCATAAAAAAACCGGTCCGAGTTCTCGGACCGGTTAGGTCAATTATATAGTTAATAAACTTAAACTAACTGAACATTAATTGCATTAAGACCTTTACGGCCTTCTTCTACATCATAAGTAACTTTATCGTTCTCACGGATGCTAGCCATTAGGCCTGTTGAATGAACAAAGATTTCACTGTCACCATTAGCTGGTACGATAAATCCGAAACCTTTAGTCTCATTAAAAAATTTTACTACTCCTTCTTGCATTGTATTATTATTATAAATATTCACAAATGTACTTATATATAAGTGAAAAAACAAATTATATTTCTCAGGGCAGGCTGTCTTTTATTGCTTTTCTTTACTTCAAACATCAATTATTTATTTAAACACCTTATAACCAATTATTTATATCCAAAATCCCTCTTTAGTCTCAAAAAAAACTCACCAATAACTAACGGGTCAGATAGCTCCATATCACTATTTTGTTTCATGTTCCGGGAGTGCAAAAAACTTGGGGTATGATTGGTTTCTATATCCGGATAAAATTCTCTTATAGCCTCGTCATTCCTCTCCTGCCGTTAAAGCTGAACGAATTTAAGCGCAACTTAACTGATTAATTTATATAAATAACTGATTTACAACACCCCATTAATATAATCCCAAAGCAACTTCTATCCGGTTGTCTTTAATCAAATCCAAATGGTTTAGTTGTTGTGCAATGTAAATACTAGTTAATCGGCCCGCCCCCTCTACAACCACATAAGGCCCGATCTTGTCCACTGCTAAAAGCGTAATTCCCTGCAACTTGACTTCTCTGTTTTGTAATGCGCTATAGATACTGGTAACCCTGGGATCTAAAAGAGGCATTGCATTGATATTTTTAGCTGCATCAGCGACAAGGAAAGATCCTTCGGTATTTCTCTCCCAACCGGGTATTTGCAGGGTATATATCATATCCAGATCAGATTTATTAATTTCAAGGATAGCCTTATACCATTTAACAGACAAGGAAATCGAATCTACGAGCCTCTGTTTAAATTCCAGTACCATGTCTATCCCTCCTCTCTCCAGGTAGTGACTGCCTGATAAAAGCATTTGCATAGTTTCTTCTCTACCCCCCTCATCAAAGGGATTAAAGAACTCCGAATGGACTTCTCCAATTGCCCATCTTCTAAGCACTTCATGCCGGTCAATTTTTTCTATTAGTTTCATTTGATTGGTTTACATGTTGCTTTAACTTTGTTATCAGGTAAAATCTTGAACATAAAACACAAAGGGATCTAAGTTTATTCAAATGGACACATAATTACTTCATTTATAAGCTTTAGAATACAATTTCCAGCCTCTGAACAGCCTAAAAAAGAAGTCATACTACTCATAATTGTTCTTAATTTCTTTTTGGATTTCATGGTCAGCTCCAAGTTACACAGAAATTGAAAGGGTAATCAGGAGATTGTTTTTTGGGGACTTTTGACCCTGTATTGAGGATGTAATCATTTTTAAATCGGGATCGAATAGATCAATATAGTACATGTTGGTTTATTGGAATTCTTTCTGGGAGAAGCACAAATTTAATGAACTGCAAAAAGGTGAATGCTACATCCTGATAATGCGACAATAAAATCATTCGAAAATCCAAATCATAAAAGAACTATTAAACAATTATTTATTCGGGATATTTGCGAATAATTTTTTGCTCCTATGAAAACATACATCTTTCTATTTCTTGCCATTATTTCTGAGATTGTAGCCACAACGGCTCTAAAAGCTTCAGAAGAGTTTACCAAGCTCTGGCCATCTGTTATTGTAGTTTTTGGATATGCTATCGCTTTTTATTTTCTGAGTCTCACCTTGAGAAAGATGGACCTGGGTATTGCCTATGCAATTTGGTCTGGAGTAGGCATCGTATTGGTTACGGCATTGGGAGCCGTATTTTATAAACAAAAACCTGATATGCCTGCCGTTATTGGCATTGCATTAATTATTGCTGGCGTAATTGTTATCAACTTATTCTCGAAAAACTCCGGACACTAGCTATAATTATACACAAGTCCAACCCGCCATTTTTCTGTAGTTCCACTTTTTTTCCAGATAAAAAAACTCACCGGCTGCAATTGCGAGTTCTTCTGTCTGCTGGTCTAAAGTACAACTGTCCAAGTGATCTACTACTGAAGAAGATACCAATGCATGTCTGAGTTTTAATGCAGCTAATGTGTTTGCATAATCATTATCTGCACACCAAAACCGGTAGTTTTCATCCAGCTTTCCAGTAAGTCTGAAAACATCGCGCTTTAAAAAGAGACACCATCCTGCAATTTCATACCTGTTCCGGTATCCTGGATAGATCCCACTCCCCTCTTCAAATCCCATTTTCGGGTGATGAAGAGAACAAAAAGGAGAAGCGCTGGAGAGATCATAGTATTTATGAAAAACTTTTAGGATTTCTGTGGCCCATCCGGGATGAAAATGCAGATCATTGTTGCAGAGGCAAACATACTTGGATGAGGTCATATCAATTCCCATGTTCATATACCGATGATAACCAAACCCTTCTTCGGGGTAAATGGTTGTAGTGTTTGGATATTGATAAGGTTGTATTTCTTTCTGTGATTCAATCACAACTATATTGAATTTAATAGCTTCCCGACCTTCTGAAGCCATTAAAGAACTGATGCAGTGTTGGGTAATTAGTTTTAACTCTTCGTTTTGTGCAAAGCTTAAAATAATAATGTCGATTTCAGTCTTGTTTTTCATAGGAAACTGTATTTGTTATGACAAGTTACAAACAAAATCACAGGGTCATCCGCATCATTGCACTTGGAGACATTTGACCCGCTCAAAGTTGGTAGTTGTTAATTAAATTTATTTAAAAACAAAGCTATGCTTAGGTCCATCAAAATCTTCCTATTTTTATTATTCGTAGCTACAATAGCAGATTTATGCGTGTTTTTGTACCGGACAGGCACTGAGCCAGAACCTCACCAAAAGGTCAATCCGCATTCCGCCTTTACTGGTTATTAACAAACCAAGTCATATATCAAATGTGATTATGGCATTGCTTTTAATTTATCAGTCTGCGCATAATTTAAAATAATGATATCAAATTTCTGCATTTTCTTTTATCGTTAAAATCTATTTCTGAAGGGTTATAAAGAAATCAAAATGCCATATAACTGATTAATCTTTTGGGACATTTGGCCCTATTACCACCCTTCTTATTCATGTATTTTTAGCCTAAACATTTAAAGATAATTATGAATAGACCATGGTATGCTTTTATACAAGGTAGTGACTTGAGATACTGGAAGACAATAGCTAAACATTCCTGTTTATGCGAAAACAATATTGAATTAAATATTTTCTTATGAGTCAACCTTATCCATTAATTTCTTGTATATGTATTACCAGTAACAAAGCTAAACAGCTAGAAAAGGCCATGGACTGTTTTACTACACAAAATTACCCAAATAAAGAACTAGTGATTTCTTATCCGAATAATGACCTGCTCAGTAAAGAGGTAGTTAAACACAGGCAACAAGATGAAACACTAAAGATAATGCAGATAGAGCGTGCCGAAAAAGAATCTTTAGGCAATGCGAGAAATCATGCAATAGCTAAATGTTCTGGAGACTATGTTTGCCTATGGGA
This sequence comes from Pedobacter sp. PAMC26386, assembly GCA_014302835.1. GTDB lineage: Bacteria > Bacteroidota > Bacteroidia > Sphingobacteriales > Sphingobacteriaceae > Pedobacter. Next base: position 1,083,924 of record CP060294.1, on the reverse strand, counting down.
TGATGAAAATTGGTACCATCCCAGTAGATTAACCTATCAGTTCAATAGTATGCAAATTGTTGGGCAACGCTACCAGGCAAGCGTATTATCTCGGATTTTTCTTTTTGATGCGCGTCTAAAAAAAGCTTATGTCTCTTTTCCATATAACTGGTATAGGACAATGCTATGCAGAAAAGAGATATTGTTACAAAATCAAAATACTAATGCTTATCGTACTGAGGATACACATCTAATTACATTTTTATCCGGCAGAAAGCTTTTATATCAGATAGATGATACACCCTTTTTATATGTCTATATCTATCATGGGACCAATACATGGGACCACAAATATTTTGAGTATTTTGTAAATAAGAGCGAATTGCTAGATGAAGAGCTAACAGAGCGCATCCTCAAAATGATAGATAATTAAAAAATCAAGCTTAATTCTTTAAACACAATTTCATGATAAACCCACCTCTTGTATCCTGTATTACCCCCACGGCAAACAGACAAAAATTTATTCCTTTCGCAATCGATAACTTTTTAAAACAGAGTTACCCTAATGCAGAACTTGTGATTATAGATGATGGAATTAATTCAAACGCTTCATTAATCCCCAATCATCCAAAAATCAAGTTTTTTTATACTGAACCCTTAGGAACTATTGGAATTAAGCGTAATTATGCTTGCGGAAAAGCTTCAGGAGAGATCATTATGCATTGGGATGATGATGACTATTACGCACCAGACTGGATCAATAGGTTAACTGATGCATTATTAACTTCAGAGGCGGATATAGCAGGTTTGAATCGCGTAGTTTTTTATTCTCCATCTGTAGATAAACGCTGGATGTATGAAGATACTGAATTAGATAAACCATGGTTATGTGGCGCTACTATGACCTATAGAAAAAGTTTTTGGCAACAACACCCATTCATTGATTTACAGGTTGGTGAGGATTATGATTTTATCCAGAACTCTGGGGCCAAAGTTCTTGCATCAGACTATACAGAAGGCTTTGTCGCAATTTTACATGCACATAATACGAGCATAAAACCCGCTGAAAATCCAAAGCATAAAAAACAATATTGCTAGCAACTGGATGGATATTCCTTTTGAGGGAAACACCGAAAACCCGAAACAGAGTAGGTATTATTACTAAAAATTTACTATATGCCTTGGTATCAATTAATTAACAATAAACTGGATATTTGCGATCCAGATAATTATGTCGTATTGGACAAAGCACCTGAAACAACGAACGGTCCTTATTTAAGTGCCATTTTTGCCAATGAGATCCCAGAAGATCCTCATCACAAACCTGATATAATGGGAACTCCTGGATTACTAATCTATATTATTCGTGCACTAGCTAAAGGCAAAGGTCAGCCTGCCTCTGATTCCCCTCCTGTTCCTTTAGAAGTAAGAATGTCTGCAAAACCTGCCGGAGACACTTTAGTATAAAGTATTTTATGGGATACTTAAGCTTAAGTATAAGAAACAACTCCTTTTCGCAAATTTTTATCGACCCAGACCTAATCAATTACAAACAATCACTCAATAATAAATACAAAATATCAGAGCGCACAATCTGGTAAGATTCTTTAAACAATCATTTTTATAATTTTTCCGTTTAAATTTCATAGTATCTGATGACACAAAGAATAGTGACACAAAAAATAGGTCAAATCATAGGATATTGATTGTGATTTATCAATTGACACATCACATATGCGTGTATAAATGAAATATTTTTTCCAGATAAAATTGCCAGATATATTTTCAAGAAATCAGATCAACAACTTTGAAAGCGATATTTTGACTATAAAGATAATACAAAGTCATTAATTGATAAATAATTGCTGATAAATTTATTTTTATAATAATTAAAGTCAATGATATTTTTTTGTATTTTGTTGATTATTAACTTATACTATAGCCTATGCACTACAAATTACGGGTTCCTACTTAAGAATAAAATATTCAGTTATTTTATAATTGATTTGCTTTGATGCCAAATCCTTAAAAACTGCAAATCAGAATTACAGACTAATTAATAATTCGTGTCATTTTTAAATTATAATATGAAATGGAAAATAAGGAATTATTCAGACTTTTAGCTGGAAAGAATTCTTTGCGTTTAGAGTTAGAATTAAAGCTCAACGACATGATTAAGAGAGAATACTATGCCAAAAGCCAGATTATCTTAAAACCAGGTCAAATCCCTAACCGGGCTTGGTTTATTGAAAAGGGCTCTGCAATGGGATTTGTTTTTAAAGATGAAAAGAAAGTGCCTTTTTGGTTCTGGAATGAAAGCGAAATTATGGTTCCTCTCAACACCTTTTTCAACCAGGCCCCTTCAGAAACTTACATAGAGTTACTGGAACCCAGCATTCTACTGTCCATTTCTTTTGATGAGGTACAGGAAATACTACTTAGCTTTCCAGAGTCAAATGACTATGTGCGTAAAATTATGCAGGATTATCAAAAAATGAGCGAAAAAAGGATTCTTCAATTCGCAGCTTTTACAACTGAAGAACATTACCTGCACTTAATGAGAGATTGTCCTGCTATTTTCAGGAAAGCATCAGTAGAAAGTATTGCTGCCTATCTTGGTATCTCGCGAAAAACACTCAACCGTATCAGGTCCAGAACCAGACGATTTTAAATTCCGCAATTTAGCCGCGCCTTTTCCCCATACTTTCATAATCTATTTTGCCAGCTGATATTATACCGGCCAGTTAGAGCTGTACTCTTCACCTTAGGCTTACAGCTTTTTTTGCAGTAAAAATCCATTCCTTTTAGGACATTTATCCTTTTTTTGAGCAAGATTCTTCCATAAATTGTCTTTATCAAACAAGATAAGTTAACACTCTATTCATTGACTTGAAATTAACCTGATGTATCAAACTATGAACCTACATAATTATAGAGTCATAAAAAGCTAATTATTGAGCTCTTCTAGTCTTTCTTTTAGCTGATGCAAACGGAATACAAAGACTTCGGCAGATTTTAGATCACCACTTTTTTTTACATAACTCAAGTGTGATTCCAAAAAAAGAGGTAAATCCATTACAATAACTCCGCGTTCCAGTTCAATTTGATCAGGTAAAGTTATTCCGGTAAAATAGGCTTCTAATTCTTCTATTGACATGCTGCGAAGTTAAAAGAAATAACCTAAAAAAACAGCCTTCACAAATAAATGAAGGCTGTTTTTTTTATGGAACAAAGAGAAAATTAAAAATTCGGATCATCGGCACTTGGCCCATAAGTACCAGGCAAAGGTACATTGAGTAAGCGAAGATAAACACCAAGTTGAGCACGGTGATGGACAATCTGACTCATAGAATGACGAATAACCTCTCCCTTTGTCTTTAGCATTAATACTTGTTCACCGTTTTTCAACGTCCAATTTGGCAATAGATCTTCTTCTTTTGCCTGTGTTAAAGCCGCTTTTCCTTCAGCGAGTGATTTCTCCAAAATATCTAGTAATTCTAAATTCGTGTTCCACACCGGAGATTCATATTTCTGATCTGCAAAATTTAATTCGTCAGTATGGAGCGTCATACTTATCCACCCGGGTAATTCAGCAATATGCCCGGCGAGTTTTCTAATAGACATACTTTTCTCATGGGGTTGCCAATCCTGTTTATCTGCTGGAATGCGCTCCAGCATTTTACGGGTGGCCACAGATTCTTCTGTTAATTCCTTTAATAAGTTCTGAATAGTTGACATAATATTTGTTTTTATTTGTTGATTCAAAGAAACGATAGGTTGGTGACAACCCTATGTCAGTAGTTTTATTTAATTTCTAAGTTTTTAGCAATAGCTGAAAAGATGCATTTTATTTTAATCAATAATTCTTCTGGATGTACTACAACTGCATGGTCTGCAAAAGTGATAAACCATCTGGCGAATCCCTCTAAAGAATTTGCAAGAAACTGCATCTCCACACCGTCCTGGCAATGAATTTCAGAGACATATCCATTATAATACTTTTGCTGAGCAAGATAGGGATAAGCCTCTTTGCTCACCTTAATACTCACTTCCACCAGCTTAATTTCCTTAAACATATCGCGGAGATAGTTTTTGAGTGACGGATGACGGTCAGGATAATTTTCTGAAAGTGTCACAATCTCTGTGATCCGGTCAAAACGAAAATCTCTGTATGCTTTTCTTTCTCTGCAATAAGCGATCAGATGCCAATAATTATCAAGGTAAAATACACCAATCGGTTCAATTAGCCTGAGCGTGTGCTCCTGTCTGTAATAGGCAAAATAATTCAGTTGCATGACACTTTTTTTCGCAATAGCATTTAAAATAGTCTGTAAAGGATTCTGATGTGAATGAAGTTCCGGTCCACGACTCGCTTTAAGAAATTCTATTCTGTCATCTAAATTCTCCAGGTGATCCTTATCAGCACTTTTCAAAACAGCTCTTATTTTATAAAGCGCACTGCTATAAGAATTACCATTGGCAGTGTCTGTGAGTCCCACCACCAGCTTTTCAGCAGTGATAAATGCGGTTGCTTCTTCACGCGTAAACATAATCGGAGGCAGCCTGTAGCCATCTGTAAGAGAGTATCCTACTCCGGCTTCTCCTATGATCGGTATTCCAGCTTCTTCCAACGATCTGATGTCCCGATAAACGGTTCGCAAACTAATTTCAAAGCGTTCTGCAATATCCTGTGCCCTGATTGTTCTGCGTGACTGTAGTTGAATGAGTATAGCAGAAAGACGGTCTATTCGGTTCATAGCCCAAATTTATAAAAAATTACCTGTCCTTCTTTAGTCTTTCAAGTCTTGCTTTAAGTGCTGTGATCCGATTTTCCAAACGTACCTGTTTTTCTTGAGAATGAACTCCCATAACGCCCCGGTCTGCATTGTGCCCATGATGATTATCCACCCAGCGCGATAACTGACCCTCTCTCAACGCTACCAATTTTGCTGGTGCAGGAATAAAGACCTCATCATCTACATTTGTGCGGTTGATATATTTGGTTAATGGATGTAATACGGTATCAACCGGAATTTCCAAGTCTTCCCAAACATGGGCGATCAGTAAGAATTTACCATTTGGAATATTTGCCGAAACCTTATCCAGATAGTCTGATACTTCCTCTGCACGAACCGTATCTCCAACAGAACCGGCAACCATTCCAGCACCAATCCCCACAAGAAAACCGAGTGGCCCGGCAAGTAATCCAATTAACCCACCAATAATACCACCTCCTATTGCACTATAGCCTTCTGCCTCATCTTTTGCTGACCGAATAGCTGTATTTCCACTCTTATCTTTACTGAGGATATAAGATTCGCCTAAAGAGACTTCCTGCAAGGTATCTAACTCTTGTATCGCTTGCATTGCTTTAAATGCCTCTGACTCAGTATCGAACAGGGCTTGAATTATTTTCTCCATAAATCATTAACTTATTTAGTTATAATAAGCAATCTGGAATCCTTTTTGTTTGGTGAACTAGTTATATTATATAGGAAGAAGGTCCTTTAATATAATTTTTTTGAGGATCATGAGGGCAATTATTAAGTTTATTATATGAGATATTTAGCAATTAACATCAATTACAAATTAGATCAGGATTGGTACTGTAGATTCGGATCTATCATGGACTGTTATAAATATTTTAACAGTCTTGAGCCTCAGCATGGCGCTAGTGTAGCAATTTACGACACAGAAATGGGTCAGTATATGTGGCTTGAAGAGACATACCAAGAAGATAACCCCCGTTTAAATGAGATTGTATCTGCAGCATTAAATTCAAGCAAAGGCTAGGTAATGAAACCTATCCAAAAGGGCAGTTATCACAACGTTTGCCTTTTTTATACTTTTCACAACATTCCTTTTTTTTCTTAGACTTTGATTTAGAATGCTTTTTGTCTTTATTTTTTTTCTTATCCACTGTACACTGTCTTACAAACCACACGAAGAATATAAGATGCAAAATTACAATTAATTAATGAATTGATGATCAGACTAATTTAATCTGGCTAAACCATTTTTTGTGAATTGAATCGTAAACACCATTTTCCTTCAACAGGGTAAGTGTTTCGTTGATCTTATGCTTAAGGGCAAGATCTCCTTTTTTCATCGCTATCGCATATTCCGACTCTGTCCCAGGCATGAACATGCTAATTTTCAAACCTTTATGTTTTGCAAGAAAACCACCTACAATGGGTGAATCGTCTATTAAAACATCAATTTTATGGGCAAGTAATTTTTTATACAATTCGTCATTTGTATCAGTATGAACAGTAACGTTACCTGGAAATTGCACCATTACATATTTTTCTGCTTCAGTCGCAGTCCGTATTCCAATCTTCTTGTTTTTAAAACTACTCAAATCAGTCAGAAGATCTCCACCATTCGTAACAGCGCACAATTGAAACTGCAGATATGGTTTACTGAATTCCAAGATCATTTGCCTGGAAGTGGTCATGGTTACCGCAGAGCAGATCATATCCAGCTCTCCTTTATATAATTTTTCGAGGATAGTTTTCCATAATGAAACCTCATATTGCAACTCAAGGTTCAAAACTTCGGCAACTGCCTGAATCATATCTACCTCAAATCCTTCAAATACAGATGAATTATAATCGCTGTGTAAAGGGAAAGGGGCTGCAGAGTCCAGTCCTATCTTCAATATTTGTTTCATAATTTATTATTTCAATCTCAGGGGTAACATATCTATCTTTACCCCTTTTTTATTCATCTTTTTTAATGAATATTGACAACCTAAGCCAAACGTTGTTTTATCCTGACAATTTTAGTTAATTTTAAGGGTCTTTTTCAATATTTCACAATATAAATATTTCATTTGACGATCAGAAAATTAAAATAATCAGAAAACACTGATTAATAATAGAGTTATACCTGCAGCAAATAACGTACTGAGAAAATTCACCCAATCATTGCTTAAAAAATCACTGCGTTCCAGGCTCACTCCCATTACAGAATCAGAAAAATTCCCTGCAAAACCTGCGAAAACAATAATAAATGTACGGTTATCTGTTATTGTAAACAAAGCATAAACTGTAGCAATGAGCCCCGCTCCTGCCACACCTATTAATGTACCTTCGAGACTAACTACTCCATCCAATCCTTTTGCTTCTTTTTTCCAGGTCAGACAATTATAAAACCTTTTTCCATATAACACACCTAATTCTGAAGACAGTGTATCAGCAGTGGCCGATGCGAAACTTCCAGCAACCAGCAATTGGATTACATGTAGATATTCAGGAAAAATTATAGCAAAAAAAGAAAAAACAGTTGCAGTTCCAGCATTGGCCAATACTTGCCCGGACTTCCTTTGAATTGAATCACCAGTTTTAACCAGCTCTTCTTTTTTCTTTTTTCCCCAGGCCGTTGCCAGGGTACCACATAAAAAAAAGATGGCCAGCAATGCGACTCCGATATAGCCCACACCAAAAAAAATAATAATTCCGCATAAAACTCCGGTGATTGCTGCCGCTATAGTTAACTTTTTAGTATGGACACTGACATAGCCTCCAGCAATCAAGAATACGATAACAGGAAGGAATTCCAGCTGAATCAACATGGTTAAAAGTAATGAAATTTATGAGACAGCCTTGACAAGATTGAATTTATTCTTTGTAATTTTAAAAAATATATGCGTCGTTATTTTCTCTCCGCCTTATTAGTTTCTCTAACTATGTCTTGTGTCTTGTATGCACAGGAAAAACCGCCTTTAAAAGACACTGTAGCTCAACAGGATATAAACGATCTTATTAAAATCCTATTTAAGAAAAATAAAAAACCAGATACAACACTAAAAAAAATAAGCAACTTTGCTTTACTTCCCTCAATTGGTTATACGCCAAGTACAGGATTCATGTTTGGTGCAGAAGTTACTAATACAAGAATATTTGGTGATCCAAAAACGACTACTCTATCAATCTTTGATGTTTTTGCTGCGATATCCACTAATCAGCTTGTTTTTATACAGCTAAAGCATAATGTCTACTCTGATGCAAATAAGTGGAATCTTGAAGGAAGCTGGGAACTTGGAAAAACAGTCGTACTTGATCATGGGATTGGAACAGGTAAGGACGATCCGGGGATATCTCCTATCAAATACACCTATATCAAACTTTACGAAAATCTCTACCGGAAAATATTTGACAACTTTTACGCAGGTGCTGGTATTGCATTTAATTATTACACGAATATTGATGATGAGAAACGTGATGCAATAAACTCTAAAACCCGCAATCACTTCTATAGTGTGAAAAATGGATTCCCTACTTATGGCTATGCAGCTAGTGGGTTACTAGTTAACCTTCAGTATGACACCAGAGATCAGCCATTTCGTGCCTATAAAGGGCTTTACGCAAATGTAACCCTCAGATCAAATAGAAAATGGCTAGGTAGCGATCAGAGTGCTACACAGATCAAAACAGAATTTAGAAAATATTTTTCACTGTCTAAGAAAAATCCTGAACACGTTCTTGCTTACTGGTTATGGGGTTCTTACTTACTAAAGGGAAACATTCCCTATTTAGAACTGCCAGGAACAGGAAGTGATATTAATCAGCGCATGGGACGCGGATATACGATTGCCCGCTTTAAAGGACCTTCTTATTTCTATAATGAGTTAGAATACAGATTCCCGATTACCGCAAATAAACTGATCAGCGGAGTCGCTTTCTTTAATATGCAAACCGCAAACAATCAGCACAAAATTCAACTCTTTAAATATTGGGAGCCTGGAGGCGGTGCTGGTCTTCGCATCCTGTTTGATAAACATACACGTACTAATCTGTGTCTGGATTATGGTGTCGGTAATGGATCAAACGGAGTATTTGTAGGATTAAACGAAGCCTTTTAGAACTCAAACTGAACCTTAGCCCTTACACCGTACTTAGCAATTCCAGGATTATCCAAATAATTGAAACGTCTGACTAAATCTAACCGTACAACTTTAAAGATATTACCAATTCCTATGCTTCCTTCTATATAAGGTAACTTACCTAATGAATAAGTAGTTTTAACGCCGTCACCGTTCACGGGGAATTGCAATAAAGAAGGATCCTGATTTGGATCATTCTCTTTTCTTAATCCACCATACAACCCTTTGAAAGTAATATACTCTCTTAATTTTAGTTTTTTCAGGAGTGGTATTCTATTTAAGATTAGCCCGTTGAAATTATGGTCGATATTCAAACTCACATAGTGATCACTTACAAATTCCATAAAATTCATCAGATTATAAGCATAAATCTGGTAAGAATAACTCTGATTAGCTCTATGGATATCAAGCAAAGGAAAAGGAACTTTACCAGCTACATAACCACCTTCTAAACGAACATCTGACCGGCCAAACTGCGATAAATAAAATCGTTTGTCGATACTCCCCATAATATTCTGATAACTGTATTGGCCACCTAATAATCCTTTTACACCAACTGCATAATTAAGATTAAACACAGGATATTTTTCAATCAGTCTTTCCCGGAAAACTTTACCCTGATAAAATCGCTCATGCGGGGCATACCGTAAATCCAAACTCAGTTCTGAACTGGTTATACGGTCGGTACGAACAATATTATTACCTGCATAACTATCAAAAACAAGTGCCCCTCCAGGAGTTTGTGTCCATTTTTTAAACCCAAGATTAAAGGAGAAGTGGTTGCTATACTCCTGCATATATTGCAATCTGTAATAATCACTATACAAAAACTGGTTACTTATGCCACGCTTGAAAGAAGCAACAAAATTATCTTCAGGAATGATATTTTTTGCTCCATCTCCCGGAATCTCCAAATCACGCTGAAAACTAGCCCGAACAAAACTCTGAGGAAAAGTATAAATAGATTTGTTGTTAAATGCATACGCTGCACTTAAATAGCCTTTCCATTTCTCATCTTTAAAGCCATAAGCGGCATAGGTGTCAAAATAGAATCTTTTACTAAAATCTGTTGTAGTCCGGCCACCAAGTCTTAACCTGAATCCTTCAAGGCTATTGAAACTATAAAAGGTATAAATTGGACCAAGCTCAACCGGACCATATTTTTTATAACCAATAAAAAGGAAAGAGGCCACATCCATCAATCGTTTAAAGGATTTCATCTTGCCCAGGCTATCCATGTTGCGATAGATTTTAGCTTTTTCCTGCGCTAAAGTATCCAGACGATTATTAGCCCAGAATTGATCTGTCCTCTTTTCTGCTTCAGGGTCTATCACCAGGCTTTCTCCTTTATAAAGGGCATCCGGCTGTGCAACATCTGTTTTATAATCCTTTATAATAACCGTTCTTTCACCTTTAAAGCCTCTTCCTCCATCACTACCAACACCAAAATCCACTAAAAGATGGCTTTTACTCAGGTGAAACTTCCCTAAAGAATCCTGTTCAAAATTAAGTTTGACCTCCATAGCCCGGATAAAGTTTATATTTACTCCCTTTCCCGTACGTAGCAAAGCATTCTGAACAGCATATTTACCATCCATAGTGATATAGATTTTTCCCTCAAACAACAAAGCATTCTTATTGCGGGGAACAAACGAAAGTTCTATTAAATTAGGTTTACTGGTTTTGATGGTATCCGTAATAAAGAATTTATAAAAAGTAGGCGCACCATCAGCAATAGGACTCAAAAACTGGCTATTTGTAAAAATGATATTGTTATCATAGATGTTTACATCAGCATACATCCTTTCAAAATAATTACCAATCGCATTGTTATCAACCAATCCACTATCAAAATTCACATGCTTATCGGCCAGCATAATTACCTTCGTTTTCTCAGGATTTTTACGGTAATAGTTTTTAGATAACCGTTCGCGCAGATAAATCGGCAAAATATTTTTACCTCCAATATCGGATGAATCCTGTTCATCGAACAAGAATTGGTATTTACGGAAAATCTTTTTGTTTTTGAATTTCTCTGAAAGATTACTCAGTGAAAACTGCATCCAGTCATATTGCTGATATTCGACATTTTTTGCACTTTCAAGCCTGTTCATCGGCTTATGTTCAATCACTTTTCGAATCAGCTCTACTGCTGGATTCCCTTTATTATGGTAAGGAGCTTTTTTATTTGAGCTGATGTTGACTTCAGTCAGATTCTGTGATTCTTCTTGTAATTTAATATTAAGTACTTGTGCTTTACCCGCAATTACAGGAAAATACCGGGTCTTAAAACCAACAAACTCCACCTGCAACTGTGTATAGGGTTCTGTCGTACTGATTTCATATTTCCCGTCAATATCAGTTCTGGTAACTATTTTTGACCCTTTAAAAAGCACCGTAACATAAGGTATAGGAGTTCTATCCTTAATATTCGTTATCGTACCTGATATCGCTGTGCTCTGGGCCGCAGCCTGGAGTGTAAAAAGGAAAACTAGTACAGTCAGTACGCAAAAAGACTTTTTCTGGATATCACTCATAATTTAAAACGCCGGGCCTAAGTCTTTTTTGTTAAATAAACGGAAATAAGAGCTTACAATTTTATCTCCATTGTATAGATACTCTAATTAACCAAATGTTTTTCAATATGTCATGTTAATGTATGTTAAAAAACATGCCAAATTCTGGTTTTTAAAAAAAAGAATAGAAAACACGATAAATATGGCTAACTCAGTCCAATTGTTTTCTCTCTGAATGATTTTGGCGCAGCCATGGTCTGGCGTTTGAAGAAAAGATTAAAATTTGCAGGATATTCAAAACCCAGGCAATAACCTATTTCTGAAATATTCCACTCAGTATGGGTAAGCAGAGCGATAGCTTCATTTGCAATACGCCCCGAGATATGCTCAGAAGTGGTTTTCCCTGTTACTTCCTTGACAGCATGATTGAGATGGTTCACATGGATAGACAAACGTTCTGCAAAATCGTTCGCAGTACGAAGCTGAAGTACATGATCGGGGGAATAAATAGGAAATTGTCTTTCCAGCAATTCAAAAAACAGTGATGCAATGCGTGAAGAGGCATTATTTGACTTAACCTGTGTTTCCGACGGGCGGGTTTTCATAGCCTCATGGATCAGCAGATTCACATAATTGCGCATCAAATCATACTTATATGTATAATCACTCTCCATCTCAGCCATCATCTTCTCAAAAATCCGTACTACATTCTCCTGCTGTTCTTTATTAATATAAAAAACCGGATTATCCTGGATTTTTGCCAATAGCGAATTCTTTAGCGGTTCTGTCCGCTGACGCATGAAGTTTTCAGTAAATAAGCAAATATAACCAGATTGAAATTCAGAAGTCGCTTCCCATGAATATGGAATAGTCTGATTTGTAATCATTAGTGCACACCCATCAATTTCTATTCGCCGATTTGGATAATGAAGTACTCCTTTACCAATGATATAGGTAATTTTATAAAAATCTCTTCTGTTATAGGGAGAAGGATTTAACGTGCAATAACCGCCTCTTTTAAATACGTTAAAATGTCCGGTATGCGCATCAAGTATAGGATTTGGAATGGTAATATCAGGTCTGTTAACCGCAAACATCTCATAAAATTCCTGAAGGGACATACTTTTTTTCACGCATTAAAATTGCATAAATTTTAAAGATGTCCCTATATTTTTTGTGTAATATTATGGTTTGATAACATCTCCGGGATGAATTTCTTCATTTGCCTGACTAACAAGAACGTCGCCCTCTTTTATATCCCCAAAAATCTCTATTTTATCATCTGTTTCACGGCCCTTTTTAATATTTACTTTCTCCGCTTTTCCATCTTTTGAACGAATCACATAAACTCCTTCAGCACTTTCAACCATAGCAGTTTTGGGAATAGTAAAAGTGCTGGCATTTGCAGGCAGTGGTATAGAAACATCTGTTACCATCCCCGGTAAAAGTTTTTTGGTCAGGTTGGGTACATCCATTTCCACTCTTTCTGAACGCAGACGCTGATCCAGTGCGCCAGACAATCTTTTAACTTTAGCAGTAAATAGCAGATCTGGTTGTGATTTTACTGTAAAAGTTACTTCATCCCCTTCTTTAAGATAACCCGTATACAATTCAGGGACAGAGATTGCCAGACGTAAATGTTTTTGCTGCTGTATAGTAAATAAAGGAAATTCAGATCCTTTTCCTGAAGGCCCCACATAAGCACCTAAATTCACATTTCTCGAAGAAACCACGCCATCAAAAGGAGCGCGGATCTCCAGGTAATTCTGGATCGAACCTACTTCTTTATAAGAAGCCTTTGCTGCATTAAATTGTGCCAGATCAGAATTTCTTTTTGCAATAGCCTGATCCAGGTCATTTTTGGAAATTGTACCAGGTGTTTTGCTGGTTTCAAACAAACGATCATAATTTGCTTTACTCGCTGTATAAACCGCTTCCTGAGATTTCAAACGGGAGTCAGCTGCTGCAAGCTGCGAAGTCAGTTCGGGGGCTTCAAGCGTCATCAGCAATTGTCCCTGTGTAACTTCCGTACCAATATCTGCTTTTAAAGTTTTCACAAAGCTGCTCACTTTCGCATAAAGATCCACCTGTTGATAAGCAATCAGCTCACCCGGTATTCTTAACGAAGTAGCCATTTTTTCTTTGTTTAAAACAAAGGTTTTAATCCCTGGCTTCTTGTCAGCGGCTTTATCTTCTTTTTTCTCTTCGTGATTACAGCTGCTTATCAAAGCTGCGAATACAATACTGCTTAAAAAGAGGGAAGTTCGGCTGAATATTTTTTTGTTCATTATATGATAATCTATGTACCTGTTCAATTTTTTATAAATGGTGATAACACCTTAATCTTTTAATCCTTTGATATAGTGTGCACTTTCTTCATCTTCCGGATCCAATGACAACGATTGTGTAGAAACTTTCCCTTGCACCCACGCAAATACCAGGGGTAAGATAATTAATACTGCAAAAGTTGAAGCAATCAATCCACCGATTACCGCCCTTCCTAAAGGTGACACCTGATCCCCGCCTTCTCCATGGCCAATTGCCATAGGCAGCATACCTGCTACCATTGCCACACTTGTCATAATAATAGGACGAAGACGTAAACCTGCCGCTTCTCTTGCAGATTGCAATGCATTACCATTGTGTTTCCTTAACTCTTCAGCATTGGTAATCAGCAGTACAGCATTGGCAATTGACACACCGACCGACATGATAATTCCCATATAAGACTGTAAGTTAAGCGTCGAACCAGTTAATTTCAGTAAAAGCAGAGAACCTAGTACAACAGCTGGAACAGTTGCAAGAATCACTAGTGGCACCCTGAAGGACTGGAAATTAGCAGACAACATCAGGAAGATCACAACAATAGCAACCAATAAACCATTCTGTAAACTGCTCAATGTTTCATCAAGCACTTTTCCAAGACCAATCTGTTCCACAACGACTCCCCTGGGCAGTTCACCTATATTTTTTATAGCTAAAGCAACATCCTTATTTGCTGAACCCAAGTCTTTATCATTCAGATTTGCAGTTACAGAAACATATGGCGTAGCCCCAAGGTTATCAATTTCACCATAGGTAGTATCCGGCTTGATAGTGGCCACATCACTTAATACAGGTCTGCTGCTATTTTTCAATAAAGGAATTTCTCCCAAATCTTCTTTACTATTCATCTGGTTTAAAGGTACCTGTACCTGTACGCCATAAGATAAACCTATCTTTTCATCTACCCAATTATTTTTATCTGTATAACGGGAAGAAGATGTCGATGCAACCAGCGATTTAGATATATCAGCTAAATCAACACCCAGTTGTGCAGCGCGTACCCGGTCAATATTAATATTTAAAGAAGGATACTTAATCGGCTGTGCAATCTGTACATCCCTCATGTACTTAATTTTCTTTAATTCAGCAGAGATCTTATTTGCATATTCTTCATTGATCTTTTTGTTTTTACCAGCAATCCTGACCTCAACCGGAGTTGGGGAACCCTGGCTTAAAACCTTATCGGTTAACTCGATAGGCTCAAATGATAGTTTCACATCCGGGATCTCTTTTTTAATCTCAGCGCGTAGCTTATCTTTCAACTCATCCATATTCACATGATAATCCTTCAAAGCAATCTGAAAAACAGCCTCATGGGGCCCTCCCATAAATAAATAAATAAATAGGATTCACGGAATACAAAGCCGGATGCTGACCTACATAAACAGAGGTGATTTTTACGTGTTCCGGCCCAACTATTTTTTTAAGGACTTTCAGAATCAGGTTTGCTTTTTCTTCAGTTCTTTCTATACGTGTGCCATCAGGGGCCCTCATCCTCAACTGAAACTGACTTGAATTTACCTTAGGTAATACATCGCGGCCAATATTGCCCAATAACAGAATCGCAGAACCAATGATCACTATAAGATAAACTATAACTACTGGTTTACGGATCAAAAACAACCGGTCAATAAAACGCATAAACCTATTTCTGAATCGATCAAACAAGGTAACTTTTCCTTCTTCATTATAACCTTCTCTCTCTACCAGGACTTTCTTTTGGTTCAATGTTTCCATTTCAGATTCCAGTGTTAAACCTGTCTGATTGAAAGCATCTTCATCATCAGTAATCGTAGCATCAGTTTTTTTATGTTTGTGCGGATGTGCTACCATGAGCCAGTTAGCCAGGATAGGTACAAAAGTCTGGGAAAGTAAAAATGAGATAATCATTGAAAATCCAATCGCCAGGGCCAATGGTAAAAATAGTGCTCCTGGTATCCCGGTCATTGTAAATGCTGGTGCAAATACAGCCAGAATACATAACAGGATCAGTAATTTTGGAAAAGCAATCTCCTTACAAGCATCCCATATCGCCAGCGCTTTGGGTTTACCCATATCAAAATGCTGGTGAATATTCTCGATCGTTACTGTAGATTCATCTACCAGGATACCAATTGCCAATGCCAGCCCCGAAAGCGACATAATATTGATTGTCTGCCCAAATAATTTCAGGAATAGTACACCCGCAATAATTGAAGTAGGAATCGTCAGAATAACAATTAATGCTGCTCTTTTATCGCCCAAAAACAATAATACCATCAAACCCGTCAGAATAGCACCAATCGCACCCTCACTAATTAAACTCTCTACCGCATTAATTACAGATACCGACTGATCAAATTCATAAGACAGTTTTACATCCTCGGGTAAAGTATTTTGAATTTTCGGCAAATTGGCCTTCAATTTTTTCACAACATCCCAGGTTGAGGCATCTCCCGATTTAGCAATATCTACATAAACAGAACGTTTACCATTAATCAAAGCATAACCATTCGTAATATCGGCCCCATCTTTTACACTAGCAACATCACGTAAATAAAGATTTTGGACTCCCCCTTTAAACAAAGGAATATTTTCAAAATCCTTGATATTCTTAATTGTATAATTAGTAGGTGTAATATAATTTTTATCCCCTATACGCACATTTCCAGAAGGCGCAGTCTGATTGTTTGTGCTAATTGCACTAACAATTTGCTCTACCGTAAGGTTATGCGACCGCAACAATCCAGGGTTAACATTAATCTCTACTGTACGTGGACTACCCCCAAAAGGTGCAGGAGCCAGCAAACCTGGAATAGCAGTAAAAGACGAACGAACATAAATATTCGCCATATCCTGCAATTCATTATTGCTGCGGGTTGGACTGCTTAACACCAGCTGTCCGATAGGCAGCGAAGAAGCATCAAACCTGATCACAAAGGGGGGTTGCGTACCAGGTGGAAAGATAGCCTGGGCCCGGTTCGATAGTGCACTCAGCTCTGATGCTGCCTGTGCCATATTTGTCCCTTCATAATAGGTCAGCTTCATCAGCATCAACCCTTGCGTATTTTTAGTTTCAATACTCTTTATCCCATTGGCAAAAAGCAAAATATTCACATAATTCTTAGCAAAATAAGATTCCATTTGCGTAGGCGTATATCCCCCAAACGGGTGAGCGATATAGATAACCGGCAAATTCATCTGAGGCAAAATATCAACCTTGATACTGGTCATGGCACTAATACCAAAAAACAGTAGACCGGCAACAAACACCATTATAGAAATGGGTTTACGTAATGCAAAACGTATTAAATTCATATCTGGGTAGCGGCTTAAAATTCGTTAATAAATAGATTATAATCACCCATTGCGGCCGATTTCAATAGTAAAGCCTGCCATACATTGGTATAAGCAATATCACGGTCAGTTTCGGCCCTGTTCAGTGCATAAAGTGCCTGTGTCAGATCTACAATCGTAGTCAGTCCGTTTTTATACAAGGTGCTTTTCTGTAAATAAGCCTCGCTTGCTGCTTTAACCTGTACAGGAGCCTCATTGTAATTGTCCATCGCATTTTTAATCTTATTCTCTGCTAGGGCTAACTGCGCGTGTAACTGCTGATCGACCAGCTCATATTCGTTCTCTAAACCATTTGAAATATAGCGTTGTGCTTTAACCTGTGGAGAATTACGCAAAATAGTCGTTAAATTCCAGGTCACCCCAACACCAAAAAGGTAATTACCACGGGTTGGATTCACTCCATCCCCATAGTTATGGGAATAAGCATTCAGATTATTGGGATAATTAGTATCAAATCCAGAGCCTCTGCCCTGCAAAATTCCAATCAGAGAAAATGTAGGATAGGCTAGTTTTTTATAATAATTTAATTGCTGATTGCTCACGTTCACCCTATCTCTGTAAAACTTCAAAAGCGGATGCTCTTTAAAGTTCACATTGGTATCAGCCAATAAAATAGACTGCGGTACATGGTTGATAGAGGCCGTATCTACTTTGAATCCTGTAGCGGTAACCCCCATCAGGATACCAAGCCTGTTAGCCTGTTCCTGTTCAAGATCTATCGCTTTGGTCAGCGCAATTTTAGCATTGGATACTTCAGCATTAGCTAATGAAGAATCTACACCTGCAATCAATCCATTTTTTGCACGTAAAGCAGCATTATTCTTAAAAATCGTTGCTCTTTCCAGATTTTTCTGCTGAGATTTAGTCAACCGCTGTGCCGCAAGCAGATTCAGATAAGCACCAGACACACGTACTTCATGCTGAAAGATCTCCTGATTCAGATCATTTACATCTCTTTTAAGCGTAGCCTTTGAAACATTAATCTTTTCACGGATTCTGCCGAAGCTAAAAAAATCCCAGTTTATATTACTGAGATAAAGGGCACCAAACGCAGCATTCCAGTTTTGCTGGGCAAGTGCCGGGCCAGACGAAGCGGTGCTTAATCCACCTAAAGCAGAAAGCGGCCCGTTCTGGCCATTAATTGTTCCATAATCATGCTGTGCAGCAAGTGTAAAATTAGGAAGATACTCCCTTCTGGCCTGTTCAACTGTTTGTTTAGAGGCACTAACGTAATTACCCTTTGCCTTTATAGTTCCATAATTGGTTATTGCTGTCTGAATTGCTTCCTTCATATTTAACGTTTGGGCATCAACAGTTACAGCAGTACACAGGAAAGAGGAAAAAAGTAGGGTAGAAAATGATATTCGGGGCATTAGATTGATGTTAAATTAAATCGATAATCTACTTAGTGTTTATACTACGTGACAAAAGTATCTGTTATGACATCAAACGAAAATATTCAGTTCAAATCAATACTTATTAAATTCAAATAATTGGGCTCTGAATTGCTTAAATAGCGGTTATCAAAGGACTATTATCAATTTTTTCGATGAATCAGACCCGATTAGCACCAAATAGATTTTCATAAAACACTTAAATGACATTATACTGACCAGATGCCCTCTGCTCTAGCACAAAACACCCGCTATTTTACAAGAACAACAGCCAATTAACCAAAATAACCTAGACAATTTTCCGATAAATGATAGTTTTGATAAAACGACGATAATAAAAACTAGTTTTCAAGACTAAATATGAATTTCCTTCAAAAAGATACTCCGTATTGATCAGTGATTTTGCCTCTACGGACGATACCTTACTAAAAAACAGATACATAGTCTGTAATAATAGCCATTGCCATCTCTTTCCTGACTTCTCCGTGTAATAAAAATCAGCAAACAACCAGGTTCCTCCTGATTTAAGCAAAGCATGCAGCTGATTGAATACCATTTGGATACTATCCGCAGAAAAGTTATCAAAGAAGAATGCAGTAATTAATATATCATAAGAAATCAGAGGTTTAAAATCTTCCATTGAAGTATGAATATATTCCACCATATTACCTTTTACCTCTCTTTTCTTTGAAATCTCAAGCATTTTTGAGGAAATCTCCACATAGGTAATCGTTAATCCTGAAGGATGGATTTTAGCAATTTCTTCTAATATCCATCCCGTGCCCCCTCCTGCAATCAGTATTGTACTATTTTCAGGAATAGCAGCAAGCTGGTCAATTTGTGCTTTTACCTGCGCTCTAAAGAAAATCATTCTGCTGAGCACATCATAATACCCGGCTATATTGTCATAATTATTCTTCATCCTTTGTATTTAGGTAGAGTCTGTTTAAATAAACTGCATAGCAATAATACCACAAATGGCTTTGACCATGATCAGTCCGTCAATAACAATAAGGTAGTAAAATATTTTCTTTCTTCTGTTCATCGAATAAGCGACAGTAGCAGTAAGCAAAAAAGGGATCAGGTTGATCAATACCCTTGATAAAGTAAAGTGTTCTATATAGGCAAAAACCAGTAAAGACAATATCCCAGTAATTAAAAGCGGGATCAACACATAAAATATTGTTTTTTTAAGACCAATCCTCACGACAAATGTCTTGAGCTGACTGTTTGAATCGATCGCATAATCTTTCATGTCAAACATAATAGCATTGACAGTACAAAACATCCAGTTTTTCACAAAAAGAAAATACCAGAGTGTGGTTTTGGTTACATCTGTACCGGACTGTATTTTTAACAAAATTAAGGGTAACAGATTTGCAGTAGCAGCCCATACAAAACCGATAATAAACGGTTTTAGCCAGCCAGTATTCCGTAAATTGAGATTAAAGAAAAAGACAGGGACTAATCCATAATATAAAACAGCCATTGCAACAACAACTCCCACAATGACCCAATATTCCAAAGGCAAATATAATATTGCTTCAAAATCACTAAGTACCATATAGAAAATAAGGGCTCCACAAACCAGGCTTAAGATCAGCTGACTGATGCGTACAAAACTATGGTGTTCTGCATACCAGGCCGTTCGCGGATTTTGTGTATTCAGACTGTTCTTCGCTCCCATATACGCATAAGTATAATAGACAATCGGTGCCAAAAACAATAATAAATAATAAGTTAGGGAATTGAAAGGTACTTTGAGCTGTAAGGTCGATTCTATAGTTAAAGCCACAGCAAGTAAGCCTATAAAATAGTTGCCGAAAAATATAAATTTTACAACTTTCAAGCCCATTGTAAAATTCCCAGGTCTGATGTCATTCGAATTAATTTACTGCTCATTCTTTTAATGGTATTTTTTCAAAATATCTTCTATCCTGGCATCAGGAACAAGATCCGTTACAGCAACTAATTTAATCCTTTTGAAGTCAGGATGCAGCGTATTGAGCACATAATTATTACATTCAGGCATTACAGCCGATGGAACTTTAAGAACAGGAACTCTCAAATCATCAAACCATTTGTTCCCGATTGGCTGACAATGACCATAATTATAAGGATCACGCCAGTCTGGATCCAATTTACGTTCTTCTACCGTACTGATTAATAAATCATCAGGAATTTCAATAAAAACAGTCTTAAAATCATGATTAAAGCCTACGCCCTGCCGCCGAACCATATTTTCCATAAATGCCAACGGGATATTTTCGGCACAATAGATTACAGGCTTACCTGCAGCAGCCCATCTTCCATTTACCCCTGAGGCCGTAAGCGAACCAGCATAATTTTTATGCCCTATTCTAAATACGATCATCTGTAAACTTAAACCGCATCACCATAAGCCATCTTCAGGAGTTCATCAGCAACCAGATCTACGCCACCGGGAGTTGTCAACCAGTCCATAGGGCGTTCTTTTGAACTCCAGAACGGTTTATTCAACCAGTAGCTAAATTCATCAACTGTACCAAATAACTCTACTCCTTTTTTATAAAGACCTATTAATTTAAGCAAATGCTCCCCATAAACAGGTTCCAGCAATTTCTTTTGTTCTTTATAGTTACTGATTGTCCGGGAGGATATATTAATCAAATCCGCCAATGATTTATTAGAAATATTAATCGCCTCAGCAAAATCGTAAAATAAACCGGGTTTTAGCCCCTGTCTTGCATATTGAAAGACCTTCATATCATCACTTACATCAATTGCACTAAACTTGACGCGAAGTGTTTCTGTCCGTTTATCCGAAAGTAATACACTTGTAACTGACATATCTTTAAGATTTAGAAGACTAATATACGAATATTTTCAATATCAATATTGAAAATATTCGTATACCTATTCAGCTTTTCTGATAACGCCTCCTTATTTACCCTGCTGTGACGATAATCGCACCGCACGGACCAAATTATCAGTCGCCTGCAAAATTTTGGCTTTCAGTCTTGGATTATAATCTGGATGACTTTTAAGAAAACCATTGACAATAGCCATAGCTTCCTTACTCCGGTATGTTCCAAATGTAGCCTGTAACCAGGATTGCGGAAAGAAAATATCACCTGTAGATTGAATCTCTTCTAATAAATCCAGGCTTTTCTCTAAATAACCGATACTATATTGCTGACGCAGCGGGTGATGAAGATAATACAAAGCCGCAAGAACATTCGACTCTTTGGTCCTGTTAGCCAGATATTTCAAACTATCGAAAAAATCATCTCTTACATTTTTCTTTCCAGAAACAGCCGGTATGATAAATTCAAAGCGTTTTTTACGGTCAGCGTTTGTAATTCGCGAATCCTGCGTTCCTAAAATAGTATCATCAGCATCGTCTCTTACCGCTAACGAAAGTGCAAGACTCGTATAATCATCTTCCGAAAGTGTGACGCCCGCAGGAGCCTTCATACTTTTCCAGATCTGATAGAGCTTATTTCTTGCTGCTTTACTCACAAAAACATCCTGATAAGCTTTGAAAAGCTGTTTTTTGTTATTACTACTTTTTTGAAGCAGCATTGCATTCCATAATTTATTTTCCAGCATCTCCGACAACAATGCTCTTTCTTTAACATCACTGAACTGCCAGTAAATAGTACTGATATAACTACTCAGCAACCTGATATTGAGCTCTTCTTCCTCTTTTGCTAATCCCTGGCTAAACAGGTTTAATAAAGCCGAAGGCTGCATAGTTTTTCCACTCAACATCTGCTCATATAATGAAATATAGGTTACGGCTCTGTGTAATGGCTTTTCCATCTCAAATAAATGCTGCTGAGCTACCGGATCAACCGGCCATAATCCATAACCATCTCCTGCCGAATTGAAAAGAATAAACAAAGGTTTATCCAACCCAACGGCTTCTTTAAGATCCAGCGTCTCGGTTGTTAAACCAGCATGAATAACCTTAACTGAGCCCGGATAAAACAAAGTCACCTCAAAAGTTTGTGGCCATACTCTTTTCCCTCCATATTCTGCTTGCTGGGTCATCGTCAGCGCACTGATTTTACCTCCCTGATAAGCTATCTTATAATCAATTACCGGTCTGCCACTTTCATTTACCCAGACTTTATTCCATTTCTCCAGATCTACCTCTGTATGCCCATCAAGAATATGAATTAAATCAGGCCACGAGGCATTACTATTGGCAAATTTCTTTAAGTATTCCCTTACCCCATCCCGAAATTTATCTTTTCCCATCAGATTCTCCAATTGTTGCATCATCACAGGCGCTTTATGATAAATAATATTTCCATAAAGTGTTCCTGCATCTTTCAGATTATCAAGCGGCTGACGGATCGGATTAGCACCTTCCGTACGATCTACCGCATAAGCAGCAGGAAAGTGGTCAATCAGAAATTTAAGTGAATAATTAACCTTCCCTCCGGCCTCTTCTGCACTTTTATCCGCCATAAAGTTGGCAAATACTTCCTTCATCCAAACATCAGAAAACCAGTCCATCGTAACCAGATCACCAAACCACATATGTGCAGTTTCATGTGCGATAAGGTTATTGCGTGCATTAAGCTGATCTTTAGTTGCACCAGCATCTAAAAACAACGAGGCCGATTTGTATTGTATGGCACCTGGGTGTTCCATCCCTCCAAACTGAAAATCCGGAATAGCTACAAATCCAAATTTCTGAAAAGGATAAGCAATAGCCGTCCAGTCTTCAAAATACTTCAACGCAGCAGAATGAATATCATATATTGCAGGCAAACTTGGTTTAAGCTTAGCGATATCCGTTTCACGATATAAAAAATCAGCTTTTTGCCGGTTCACAGTACCATTATAAAGCTGGAATTTACCAACTGCAAAAGCGAACAGATAGGTACTCAGCAAATCAGATGTTTTATAATGATATGTTTTGCGATGCTGTTCCTGTACAGAATCTCTGAGTTCAGCATTGGCTATTGCCTTCCAGTCCTTAGGTAAATGAAGTGTAAGTGTATATGTAGCCTTTAAATCCGGCTGATCAAAGCAAGGAAAGACAGTCCTTGCTCTATCCGGGACAAATAAAGTATATAGATAATCTGCATTTCTATTCAATGCTCCCTCACCTGCCCGAAATAAAATGCGCACTTCATTGTCGCCTTTTTTCAAAAACTTAGGCATCAGAATCAAATGTTCCTTCTCATGTATGACCGGTACAGTCTTACCATTAATAGTCAGCAAACCTATTTTTGAGGCGTCTTCTTTAAAATCAAGCTGCAAAGGCGACCTAACCTTACTCAATTTAAAATTCAACGTTTCATGTGCAGAAATAGCTTCTGTCTTTTGAGCAGGTATATTCAACTCCAACCCATAATGAATAGCCGTAAGTACAGATTTTCGGTAAACTGCCAGTGATCTGCTTACTCCATTTTCTAAGACAGGATCAGGAATTGCTTTCCTGGATGAACAAGAACTGATTACAACCGACAACAGCAGTAGTGTTTTATAGCGAAAAGTCATGAGGGCAATTTACTATTTTTGTTCAGATTCAGGATATAGGCAGGTACGGAACATTTTGTCAAAACCATATACCTTGAGATCCTTTCCAATTACAACAAGCTTAGTTTCTCTGATTTCATCTGGCAACCAGGTATCGCCCAAAGTAATAGAAAGTGATTTACCAACCGTTTGCAACACAATCCTGCTTTCAAAGAGATGACTATAAATAATGCCTTTAATCCGGTAAACATTAGCCGACTGTAAAATCAGAAAAACCATCATCCGGTGCTCCAGCTCTTCAATATTCAGGCTCTCTTTATACTTTAAAAGTATCGTCTCAATATCACTGTGTTCATGGCGGTTGTGAGAAGCCGCAAAAGCCATTAAAGATTGTTTTTCAGTTGTACCGTTACCTAAGCTGAATATTCCCTTTGGAGTAGAAACTGGTTTGGGATTGCTGTAAAAATTAGCAAACCGCTCCCTGGCAAACAGTTTTCTGACCTGAAAATCATCCTTAGTGGCTATCAAAATTTCTGCAAATGGGTTGATAGCCTTTAAAATAGCCTGAAGCTCTTTAATATAACTTTCACTTACCCGCTCTACCTTGTTTAATAGGATACTATCACTAAAGGCAATCTGCTGAATTGCTTCTGGACGCTCCTTTAATTGATCTTCAACCAGCTCAGCGTCTACAATACAGATAACTCTTTTCAAATCGTATCCCCTTTTCACCTGATCCATGGTCAAAAAAGGATAAGCGATATTTGCAGGATCAGCAATTCCTGTAGCCTCTATAATCAGATGGTCCCAGGAATCTTTTTTCTCCCATAAATTATTAAGAATCTCATACAGGTCATCATTCAATGTACAACAGATGCAACCATTGTTAAGTTCTACAATCTCCTCATCACCTTTAACAATCAGCCCTGCGTCAATACTTTCAGAACCAATTTCATTTTCTATAATAGCGAAGCGGGTATCCTTCATTTTCGAAATTACTGCATTCAAAACTGTTGTTTTACCTGCGCCTAAAAACCCGGTAAGGATAGTCACTTCTTTTGCCTTCATATATTTCATCTGTATTTGATCTGGCTTTAGTTCAATGCTACAAAATTAACAGATAGATCATGTTTTACCCCATTTTAAGCCAAATAAAATAGCGTATTGCAGCGCCCTGTGTAAATTTTATGTTGTTCAGAATATTTTCATGGTAATATTTTTTCATTATTGGCTAAAAGATGTACATTGCCAAGCGAAGATACGCAAATGCAATGTAGTTGCACAATAAATTACCCTTGAATACTAATCAAACACACAATAATGAACAAATTAATATTTAAACCTTTAGTCCTTGCCTCCGGACTATTATTAACATCTACTTTTGGATTTGCTCAGGATAACCTGGTTAATTCTTTAAAAAACAACCAATCTGCTAACAGTACTTCAGGTTTTAAATTCACAGACGTGATTAACCTTGAAAATACATCCGTTAAAAACCAGGGATCTTCAGGAACTTGCTGGAGTTACTCTACAAACTCTTTCCTTGAATCAGAAATGATCAGAATGGGAAAAGAACCAGTAGCTTTATCTGAGATCTTTTCTGCACGTAACGCTTATGTAGAAAAAGGTAAAAACTATGTACGTATGCACGGCGCAGTAACACTGGGCGATGGCGGTGCTTTACATGATGTCATCAATATGTACAGAAAATACGGTGCAGTTCCACAAGTAAACTACACTGGTTTAAACTACGGTACTAAAATCAACAAATTTGGTGAAATGGGTGCAATTACTACTGGCATGCTAGAAGCAGTAGTTAAAAATGCAAACAAAACTTTAACACCCAACTGGCAAAAAGCTTATACAGCAGTAATTGATTCTTATTTAGGTCAGGTTCCTGAAAAATTCGATTACAAAGGTAAAAGCTATACACCACAAACTTTTGCAAAACAAGTAGTTGGTATTAACCCTGATGATTATGTAGAATTGTCCTCATTTAACGATCACCCTTTCTACAGCAAATTTACTTTGTTAGTACAGGATAACTGGTCATTCGATCAGGTTTACAATGTTAAAGTGAATGAAATCACTGATATCATTGACAATGCATTGAAAAACGGTTATTCTGTAGCATGGGCTACTGATGTAAGTGAGAAATCTTTCTCTTACAAAAATGGTGTTGCTTATATCCCTGCTAAACCATATGAAGAAATGAATGAACAGGAAAAAGCGTCGATGTTCAGTGAGCCGAAACCTGAAATGGAAATCACTCAGGAAAACCGTCAGTTAGCTTTTGACAACTATGAAACTACTGATGACCACGGTATGCATATCGTTGGCTTAGCTAAAGATCAGAATGGTAAAGAATACTATATCGTTAAAAATTCATGGGGTGTAACCAATGACTATAAAGGTTATTTGTACGCAACTAAGAATTATGTAAAATATAAAACTACTGCGTTCTTACTAAACAAAGGTGGCATACCAGCAGCTACAAGAAAAAGTCTGGGTATTTAATCCCAAAACAAAATAGAAAAAGGGGTTAAGAGACTGTATATACAGTCTCTTAACCCCTTTTTCTATTTAAACTATGCTGGTATCAAGATCTTTATCCCCTTTTCACCTGCGATCACCGCTTTTGTTGCCATACCGAAAAACAGAGAGTGATCTACAATTCCCGGGATCATTTTTACCGCAACATTTAACTCCTGTAATTCTGGCAATTCAGTAAAATAAATATCTGCCAGTAAATTACCATTATCAGAAATCAGTGCGCCATCTTTCTGATTGCTCAATCTCAATTTAACAACAGCGTCAGGATAAGTCGATTTGAGCTGGTGGAGCACAGCAGGCAAAGCCTCTTGCAAAATTTCCACGACCAAAGGATAAGTATGGTCCAGTTTGCTAACCATTTTACTTTCATCACCCATTAAAATAAATTCAGCAGCCATGGAAGCCAGGATTTTTTCACTCGTATGAATTCCGCCTCCACTTTTCAATGCATTCAACCCAGAATCAAACTGATCACATCCATCAAAATAAGTATCCAGTTCTGCTATCAAATTCGAGAACTTGACATTCAGTCCTTTCTCCAACAGGTAAGCGCGTGTTTTAAAAGAAGAGGATACAAATGTTAAAGATGCCGCAAGCACTACATTTTCACTAATCAGATTCATCAAGTGTACGATCGTACTTCCAGCTCCCAAACCAATTGTTTGCCCGGCTTTTATAAAGTTTAATGAAGCTTTTGCAGCCTCCATTTTGTAATCAATCATCTCAATCAAATTAGTATCCGGGCTAAATTTAATATATTTATCCATGCAAAAACCCATAAATACAGGCATATTATCCTTTGGAATGTCTGGAAAGTTATTTCATTCCCCCTTCGTCAATGCGCATCCAGGGTTTAACCTATCCGCAGTAGTAGAAAGATCTGAAAAAACAGCGTACCTGCGTTTTCCAGAAATAAAAAGCTATAATTCTGTAGATGAACTTATTGCAGACCCAGAAATAGAATTGGTCATTATCAATACCCCAAACTATACGCATTTTGAATTTGCACAAAAAGCACTTCGTGCAGGTAAACATGTTTTAGTTGAAAAACCATTTACAGTGACTGCCGCAGAAGCTAAAGCGCTTTTTAAAGAAGCAAAACAGCAGAATCTTTACATCCTTCCCTACCAGAACCGCCGGTATGACAGCGATTTTTTATCGGCAAAAGATGTCGTAGATAATGGCAAACTGGGCCGGCTCGTAGAGGCACATATTCGTTATGACAGATATCGTTATACCATAGGGCCTAAAGTGTTCAAAGAAACTCCAATGCCAGGTAGCGGGCTATTGTATGATCTGGGGCCTCATTTACTCGATATGGTATTTGCCTTATTCGGTGAACCACTGGAATGGAGTAAAACTCTTGGATACTACCGTCCAGGCACACAAGTAGATGATTACGCTTATATCCATTTAAAATATCCCGAAAACCTACAAGTATTTATTACCATGAGTATGCTAGTCGTAGCACAACAACCTGCATTTATTATCAATGGAACCAAGGGGTCCTATGTCAAACATCGTTCAGATATACAGGAAACCCAGCTACTGAAAAACATGAGTCCAAATGATCCGCTTTATGGCATTGAACAAGCCGGGAAAGAAGGAATTCTGAGTATTATCGACGAAGAAGGCAAGATCACTAAAGAAATTCTTCCGCCAGGTAAATCATCTTATCTCCACTTATTTGAAGCTGTTTATCAAACAATCAGAGAACACAAGCCCTATCCTGTAAAAGAAGAACAGATCATTCAGCAAATCACTATACTCGAAAGCGAATAGCTTTCTTCTGCTCACCGTATAAAACAACGCAAAAAGGGGTTAATCAGCTTTCTTAACTGATCAACCCCTTTTACAGACAAACCCCTAAAACTTATTTAAGAATTGCAGTAGGTTTTTTATGTTCATCAATGGCTACAAATGAGAATTCACCAGTAACCGCTTTTTCACGATCTTCAGAATACATCTGCTCCACATAGATTTCAACCTTTACTTTCATACTGGTATTCCCAATATGACTTACTGTACCAACCAGTTCAACAATAGTACCGGCAGGAATTGGCATTTTAAAATCTATTCTATCACTGCTTACTGTCACCATTCTCTGGCGGCTAAACCTGGTTGCAGTAATGAATGCAACCTCGTCCATCATATGCATAGCTGTACCACCAAACAAGGTATCATAGTGGTTTGTTGTATTAGGAAATACGGCTTTAAAAATTCGGGTCTCTGATGATTTAATTTTCTCTTCTATAGTCATTTTTGTATTTTATTATATAAAAACAGGCGGTTTGAAAACAAACCGCCTGTTAATTTTACAAACTTACTGGTTCTTTCACGGATAAACGCAATTCTTTTGCGGCTTCAACCATTTCAATCAGGGCTTTTTTAGTTTCATCCCAATGGCGTGTTTTTAAACCACAATCAGGATTAACCCACAATTGTGCAGCCGGGATTACTGCCTTTGCTTTTTCCAGCAAAGTAACCATCTCTTGTTTGGATGGAACTCTTGGCGAGTGAATATCATAAACACCGGGCCCTATTTCATTTGGATAATTGAAATCAGCGAAGGCATCTAGTAATTCCATCTGTGAACGGGAACATTCAATTGTGATCACATCTGCATCCATATCTGCGATATGCTGAATAATATCATTAAACTCCGAATAACACATATGGGTGTGAATCTGTGTCTCATCACGCACCCCGCTTGCAGAAATCCTAAAAGCCTGAACAGCCCATTTCAGATATTCCTGCCAATCTGATTTACGCAAAGGTAAGCCCTCGCGAATCGCAGGTTCATCAATCTGAATGATTTTAATCCCTGCACTTTCTAAATCACAGACCTCATCACGGATCGCAAGAGCAATCTGTTTACAAGTAACAGAACGAGGTTGATCATTTCTCACAAACGACCATTGCAAAATAGTTACAGGACCAGTTAGCATTCCTTTAACCCACTTACTAGTCAGTGATTGCGCATAAGACGACCACCTTACTGTCATTGCCGCAGGGCGATGCACATCGCCAAATATAATTGGCGGTTTCACACAACGACTGCCATAACTCTGCACCCAACCATTTTTAGTAAATACAAACCCGGCAAGCTGTTCACCAAAATATTCCACCATATCATTGCGCTCAAACTCACCATGAACAAGCACATCAATACCCGTATCTTCCTGAAAACGAATCGTTTCTTCCGTTTCCTTTTCAATTAATGCATCATATTCTGCAAGTGTTAAACCACCCTTTTTAAATTTAGCTCTCCAGCTGCGAACTTCAGGCGTCTGAGGAAATGAACCAATTGTAGTTGTAGGAAATAACGGAAGATTCAACGCATTTTGCTGCGCAATTTTACGGCTTGAGTAAGGATTTTCTCTATTTTCATCTTTCTCTATTACTCCTGCAATACGATTTTTCACGGCATCATTATGAATCAAGCCCGAAGTTCTCCGACTTTGGTTCGCAGCCAGGTTATCCTGTAAAGCTGTAATTGCAGGATTTGACGGTGTTTTACCAGCCAATTGTTTCAACGAAACGATTTCATCAACTTTCTGACGGGCAAAGGCCAGCCATTGTTTAATTTCAGGAGTAAGCGTTACCTCATTAGTTTCCAATTCCAAATCACATGGAGAGTGAATCAGTGAGCAGGACGGTGAAACCAAAATCCGATCCTCCCCTATTTTTTCTATGGCTGCATTGATCTGCGAAAGTGAATGCTGAAAGTCATTTTTCCAGATATTTCTTCCATCAACTACTCCTAAAGACAATTGTAAGTGATTAGGAATCGCTAATAAAATGCTTTCCAATTGCTCAGGAGCTCTAACCAAATCAATATGCAAAGCTGTAACAGGAAGTGATGCCGCAAGTTCCAGATTATCTTTTAATCCTTCAAAATAAGTAGTCAGCAAGACCTTAAGTTTTGGAAACTGTTTTCTGATTTCTTTATACACATAAGTATAAGCGTCCTTTTCCTGCTGTGTTAAATCCAAAACCAGGAAAGGTTCATCAAACTGTACCCATTCTACATGTTGTGTCTCCAATTCTTTTAAGATCTCCAGGTATACCGGCAATAAGTTCTTAATCAATTCAATCCGATGAAAACCCTCCTGTTTTTCTTTTCCTAAAAGCAAGTAAGATACGGGACCAATAATCACTGGTTTAGTTTTAATCTCCAAACGCCTAGCCTCATTATATTCATTAATGATTTTCTGAGAAAAAAGCTTAAAAGTCTGATCCTTATAAAATTCCGGTACGATATAGTGATAATTTGTATCAAACCACTTTGTCATTTCCATAGCAGTGATATCAATACCGTCCTTCTGATAACCTCTTGCCATGGCAAAATAAAGATCCAGCTCTGTATTCGCTTTGTTTAAAATAACTTCATGATAGCGTTTTGGAATGGCGCCAACAGTTAGAGAAAGATCCAGAACCTGGTCATAAAAAGAGAAATCATTTGATGGAATAAGATCTATTCCTGATTCCTGCTGAAGCTTCCAGTTGTTTGCACGGATTTCTTTTCCCGTTTGTAACAAGTTTTCAATAGGTGTTTTGCCCGACCAGTATAGTTCACTGGCTTTTTTGAGCTCTCTGCTGCTACCTATGCGCGGGTAGCCAAGATTGTTTGTTAGCATTTTCATTGCTTTTTAAATGATAAAAAAATCAGTTAAAAGCTCTTTTAAGCTAAATGTTCACAATGTTTGAGCTAAGAAGAAGGATAAAATATACACGCATAACAGTCATCAAATATCTTAACGATATTTTTTGAGCAAAAAAAATGCATCATACCTGATCAAAAGCTTCAATTCGCGAAAGCATTGTCAATTCGAATGAGGCAGGTCTCCTGACTTGTAACATTTTTGCCATCCTTCCCATCTCTAAAGACAGTGGATATTTATTGGCAAAAACTGTTTAGTTACTTACAGTTGCGCGACAGCTCGTGATTTGCACACGATTCCCTATTAATCTGCGTTAAGCAGAACCTTTTCCGGTTGATGAAGAAAAAATAGTAAAGAACTTAATCACCCCAAATATAATTGAAATTAGGTTGCATTGGTTAGAAAAATCAGTTTTTATCTGAATTAGATAAAACATGTTCAATCAAACCCAATTCCTCTTCGCTAAAAGATAGATGATCAAGACACTTAATCGAATCTGCGAGCTGTTCTGGTCTGCTAGCACCAACCAGTACAGATGTAATTCTCTGATCCCTTAAGATCCAGGATAAAGCCATTTGTGCCAGACTCTGACCACGTTTAACCGCTAAAGCATTTAATTCCTGTAATTGTAAAAGACGTTCGGCAGTAATCTGGTTTTCCTGTAAAGCTCCATGCGATTTTGCAGCCCTTGAATCTTCCGGTATACCATGCAGATACTTATTGGTCAGTAGCCCCTGTGCTAACGGCGAAAACGGGATACATCCAACCCCTTGTTCACCGAGTAAGTCAAGCAAACCACCTTCTATCCATCTTTCGAACATAGAATATTTAGGCTGGTGAATCAAACATGGTGTACGCAGTTCCTTGAGTATCCGCAAGGCTTCAGCTGCTTCCTGAGCAGGATAATTTGAAATCCCTACATACAACGCTTTCCCCTGACGCACCATTAAATCGAGTGTAGCCATTGTTTCTTCCAGAGGAGTTTCAGGATCTGGACGATGATGATAAAAGATGTCTACATAATCAAGTCCCATCCGCTTCAAACTCTGATCAAGACTGGAAACCAGGTATTTTTTAGACCCCCAGTCCCCATATGGACCATCCCACATCGTATATCCAGCTTTCGAAGAAATGATCATTTCATCCCGATAAGCTGAAAAATCCTGTTTTAAGATCAAGCCGAAGTTTTCTTCTGCCGACCCCGGAGGAGGGCCATAATTATTAGCCAGATCAAAATGTGTGATCCCACTATCAAAAGCGAGTTTTAGAATATTACGGGAGTTTTCCAGTTGGTCTACATGTCCGAAATTATGCCATAAACCTAGGGAGATGGCTGGTAATTTCAAACCGCTTTTACCGCAACGGCGATATTGCATTTTTGTATAACGTAATGGGTTGGCTGTATAGGACATAAAAAAAGATCAAAAAAAAGAGGGGTGTAAAAACCCCCTCTCCTGGTAAGGTTGTGCTAGTTTTTATTTAGCTGTGTTTTTTTTCTCAGTTACTTCAGTACGGATATCCTGAGCAAGAACTTTTAAATCCTGCATCGCTTTACGTACTCTTGTACCTGCTGCGCTATTACCTGCAGAATAAAATTTCTCAGCATCAACTTCAACAGAAGCAAGCAATTCTTTTAGTTTTGAAAATTTTTCCATGTTTTAAGTTTTATACAATGCCAAATATATAACTTTTGCGAAATAAACGCATAGATCATCATTTTAATTGCAATATATCTTGCAAATAAGCTATAATCATCCTTTTCACAGCTTATTTAACCCTGCTAAACTATCACTCACGCTCATAAATTTGTCTTTGATGACAAAGAATTAAACACCAGTTTAGACCAGGTATCCCCAGATAAAAATAACCAGACTATATAACTTATTAACTGTATGCTAGAAAAATGACGTTGCTATTTCATACAACACTAATTTTGTATTTAAGTTTGTATCAGCAACTAACCAGACGCCTTTACCACAAAATCAATCCGAACAGGAAAGTAGAATCTATGAATAAAAAGATATTAGTATTAGAAAAGAACAGAGATATTCTTGAACTAATTAATATTGTACTAACTGAAAAAGGTTATATCGTTGATCTATTAGCCACAGAGGATGAAGTCTTTAACCATATCAGAGATTTCCAACCCGATATAATTTTGCTGGATATTATCAATCCAACCGAAGAGGGAACTGCTTTATGTAAAACTATTAAAGCAGCAGAACAGACCAGTCACATCCCTGTTATTGTTTTATCTACCCATCCAAAAGTAGAAATAGTGAAAGAGATATGTGCAGATGAAGTTGTACCTAAACCTTTCAATATCTCTTTCCTTATTCAAACTATAGAACAGCAATTGATTAACGTCTAAAGCTTATGCTGTGTTTTAAGGTATTTCAGATATTTTTGATCTTCTTCAAACAGTTCAGCACCTTCCATCTGATAAGCAGCTAGTAAGTGTAAGGTCGCATTTTCCTTGTCATCAAGCTCAAAATACGTCTCTCCTAACCTAAGCAATACAAATGGATTGATTTCCTCTTCACTGCTATAGATATCATGAGCGACAAGTAAATGTGCCAAAGCTTTCTTATACTTGCCTGCACTAAAGTAGGCATCACCACAAGAAGCTGAAACCCAACCTGCAGCTTCCCAATCTTCTTTAGGTTCTGGCAATACATCCAGCGCTTTTTGAAACCATTCTGCGGCTTTACTGAAATTCTCAGCATCCATTTCCAGATTTCCCTGATCACAGTATTCTTCCATTAAATCCTGCTGCTCATCAGTCAGTTCTTCCTGCTGCGAAGGGTCTATAGGAACAAAATTCTTTTTGAACTCTTCAAATTCCACATCAGAAATTACTGCCATATGCAGAAAATCAGCATTAAAATCATGAAAAATACTGTTTTTGCCCAGACTATGTGCAATTTTGAAATATATCCTCGCCTTATCAAGGTCACCAAGCGCATAATAAATGCTTCCGGTAGTAATAAAATGACCTGAACTTTTTACAGTCTCAGACTTCATTTTTTCCTGTAGATATTCAGTTTCTTTTAAAAAATGAGGCAATGCCTTTTCAACCTGACCGGTCTGCTCATAAAAAGAGAAAATGCTGTCCAGCAATATGCCGCCAACACTGCAATTTTCTTTAGGATGAGGGATCGATTCATCAATCTCCAATAAAAGCTGTTCAGCTTCTTCTAAATTTTGAGACTCAGTCAGTGTATAAACCTGATCAATCTGATCAAAAAATACTTCTTCTTCTTCCGGACTATAAACTAACATGGCTGATTTTTTTTTAATTAAACGGTAAGCGAAGGTAGTTATAAGGGTTGGTTTTCCATCTGCTTTATAATTTTGTTGACTTCAGTCTCTGTGGACCGTAATTTGGTCTGACAAAAAGCAATTAATTCAGAGGCTCTTTTCACCTTTTCGGCCAGGACATCAACAGAAACGGCCTCAGTTTCTATTTCCTGAGCGATCTGAGTCAGCTCACTATAAGCCGCTTCATAATTCAAATTCTTTTCCATTGCGGGGTATTTTAGATAAAACTTTTGTATTAATTTCTGCCGAAGCCAGACTTACGGTTAGTTCTGTTCCCGGTATTATCACTTCGGCATCGCTCACAATCAAACCATTCACTTTAACAATAGCAAAACCCTTATTCAGAATATTTTGCGGACTCATCATTCTAACCACAGATTCAAAATGACCAATATACCGGGCATGATTTGCAAAGTACATCCGGTTAAAAGACTTAAAATTAGCCAAAAGATTTTTCAAATCCTTACCCTTGTTAGAAATGATAATTTTAGGATTGGTGAGTACCATACCAGAAAGATTCAGGATATCCCTGTATTTTTCATGCAGTAGATTTTTTGATGAATTAATAATCGTCTGGTTCAGCCGTGTCATTTGCTCCTTATGCTGATTCATCATTTGAAAAGTTCTGATCGCCAGGTGCTGCTGAAGTGATAAAACAGCTTCTTCAAAATTCCTGTTATGGGCAATTAGCATTTCTGCTGCCTTTGTAGGTGTTTTTGTAGAAGTATGCGCCATTAAGTCAGCAATCGTTTCATTTTTCTGATGCCCTATACCCGTAATTACCGGAATAGGAAATTTAGCGATCGCGCGATTCAGTTCATAATTATCAAAAATCAGAAAATCAGTCTGCGCCCCCCCGCCCCTGATAATCACTAGTGCATCATAAGCTTTACCTGAACCAAAAACCTGAATGAGTTTCGTTAAAAATTGGCCTGCATTTCCTTCACCCTGCACCAGAGCAAAGTAATCATCAACCTCAAAATGATAACCAAAAGTATTATTCTCAAGCGTATGCTTAAAATCATGATAACCTGCAGAAGTATCAGAAGATATTACTGCTATTTTCTGTAAAACCCTGTTTAAAGGCAGTTCGTTATTCCTCGTCAGGTACTGCCCGTCTTCAAAGCGAATAAAAGAAGGATTATCTCTGACCAGTCTGTCGAGTGTCTCCTTGCGCTGTTGTTCAAATCTACCTAGCGTAAAACTGGTATCAATATCCAGCAGGTTTAACTGTAACCCAAAGGAAGGATTATACTGTACTGCAACCTGAATTAATACATTAATATCATTTTTGAATTGCTGCCCTGTAGCTTTCTCAAAGTTTGAAATATTTACAGAGGCATTTCCCCAGGCCCTCCCGCCTATTTTTGCCAGGATTTTTGCCGAGGACTTATCCTTTTCAACCAATTCAAAATAATGAAAATTACTCTGAGGTTTATAAGTATAATTGGTGATATCAGCGATTACCCAGAATGTCCTTGATCCAAAAGCACCATTAATTGTGTCATGAATCTGACGGGTAAGTTCGGATAATTTAATGGAGGGTATTGCTGTCAAAATTTCTTTTATTTATTTGTTAAAATTAGACATTTTGAAGCAAAACCAGTCTTCATTAAAGAATATGGAAAAATTAGCTGACTACAGCGTACATTTTAGCCATGAATACCTTTAAAGCTGTATGCTTAACCAACCACTCGAAAAGATTAATTCCAACAATAGCACAAGCAATACCAGATAATACATCTAAAACATAATGATGACTTGTATAGACTGCAGTAAACCAAATCCCCAACATTACAATACCAAAGAAAACATTGACAAGTCCCAGTTTATTCTTCAATCCATAGTATAAAACTATAACTGGATAAGAAGAGTGTAAAGAAGGCATTGCAGCAAAGACATTTGAGCCGTTACTATAAATTGACTTAAATATTGGCGCATTAAAAAACCGGTCAAATTTAACTAACCCGGCCGTATTCCCTGCAGTGTGAGCTTCAAACACAAATCTATGATACTGGACATACCATGGTGGTGCAGCCGGATAGAGATAATAGATAACAAAACCAATCAGGTTTACCAAAACAAAAGTCACTAAAAACTGAAGAAATTGTTTCCTGTTTACGAAAAACAGATAAATCGCAAATGCAATAGGAACAGGAATCCACATTAGGTAAAATATCCCTCCTATAACATCCATAGCAGTGCTGCCATGTAATCTCCAATATTCGTTTGGCGTTAATACAGTGCCATTTGACGAAATTCCGAAAACGTGTTTTTCCAGGTTATACAATTCTTCGATATGTACAGTATTGAATGCATAATTAGGAAATGCTTTCATATAATCGAAAATTATCCAGTAAACGATAAAGATAGAGAACCCCAGGATAAACTTCCTGGTAAACGAAGAAGCGTAATAGAAGGCATTAAAAATCACCACCAAAATAACCTGCTGATTTTTAAATCCAATTAAAAACCACGAAAGCAGTAAGTAAGTTAAAGATACCGCAGTAGTTATCAGGATATCCCTTAAAGAAAAAAATGGTCTATTCAGCC
Source organism: Pedobacter sp. PAMC26386 (assembly GCA_014302835.1). GTDB lineage: Bacteria > Bacteroidota > Bacteroidia > Sphingobacteriales > Sphingobacteriaceae > Pedobacter. The sequence goes on along the minus strand of CP060294.1, from coordinate 1,046,918 downwards.
GTATCTGGTCTGTCATTTAATTTTTTTATAAAATCTGATCCTAAAACTTTATCCCAAACTGCAGAAGTCACTCCGTATCCTTTAGTAGAATCAGCATAATGATGTAACATATGATGCTGTTTTAATTTCTTCCAGAACGGGCTTTTAAAGTTTGCATGGTGCAAAGCGTAATGAACCATATCATAAAATAAATATCCTATCAGAAAACCAGCATAGAAAGCAAAAATAGTACCAGCAGGAAGAATATATAAAAAGAAAAAATATAACGCTAAAGCCATTGGAATACTTGCAGACGGTGGCATTACTAATCTTTTAGCATCATTGGGATAATCATGATGAACACCGTGAAAAATAAAGTGTATTCTTTTACCTATTTTTGAGTTTGGGTAATAGTGAAATATATAACGGTGCATAATATATTCAGTTATCGTCCAGACAACTAAACCAATAGCCAGCCAGCCAGCGAATCCTAAGAAACTCATTTGTATAGTTGCAAATGCTTTCCAGATCAAAAAGGCAATAACGGGAACGAAAACTATAAGTGGTACGTAAAAATCTACTTTTGATAATTTCTCGAATAATCCACTTTTAAACATCCTAATGGAATCTGATGAGTTCGATATAAAATTCTTTTTCATGAGCGTGATAAGTTTAAATTTTAATCCGTTCGGTAATTACTGTATTTGAAGAAGTATTCAAACCCTTAATTTCTACATACTTTACGTTAGGCAACCAGAACGATCCGCCTTCTATCCGCAAAAATATGCGTTCTACTTGAATTTTCTTATTATTAACTGTCACATAAACATGATATTTTTTATCTTCTTCAGATTTCGTCAGATACATTGGTAATTTCTTATGAGAAACAAAACGCAATTCAAACTGATCATTGGCCAGTGCCTTTGATTCTATCCCATAAGCAAACTTTCGTTGAATATATCCCAGTTCCTTTCTCGATTCATCCTCGGTATAACGGATCCAATAAACATGTACCGGATTCGCTTTATCTACCTGGCCCTTTGCATTTACATTTAACTCGCAGATAATTGTATTTGTATTCGGATCACGTTGTACATAGAAAAGCTGATTTTCTATCCCCTTTGGGATGGGAAATTTAATTGGTGAAGGATTACTATGATCCTGAGTTTGTGAATATGCTGTGTCCACTGGTCCAAAACTGAATAAAGCAGTTAATAAAAACAAGCCCGTTAAAACAGTGGTTAAAGGTGTACTTTTAGTAGAAATTACAGCTTCTTCCTCTTCTTTTTCGATTAAATCCTGTGCATCCAAAGCCTTTTTAGCATCTCTTAACCTATTTATAGCTGTAATATTGGTCATAAAAGCCATTACAGTAATAGGAATTGTAAAAATTGAGATTGTTTCAAAAATATGGAAAGAAATACCTGGTACATATATTTTATAATCACCACCGATATAATGCCCTACAATACCACTGGCCATTGCACAAATACCAATTGTAACCACACGTTCAGGGCGTTGCATTAATCCACCTTTACTTTGAACCCCTAATCCTTCTGCTCTTGCACGGGTATAACTAACCATCATAGAACCGATCAAAGCAATAAATGCAAATAATGAACTCAAAAAGTAATGGTGCGAAACCAGGTAATAACAAATCCCCAGGAACATAATCAGTTCGCTATACCGGTCAAGTACAGAATCATATAGTGCACCAAACTTCGAACTCATATTTCCAAGACGGGCTACCTGTCCATCAAGCATATCGAACAATCCTGCGAAAAGAACCAGCGCACCACTCCACCCAACAAATGAAAGATCACCTCTGTTACTTCTTTCAGCACCAAAAACAAAAATAACTGCTACCCCAATATTGAGTAAAAGACCAATAGTTGTTACAGCGTTGGGTGTTAATCCAATTCGGATCAATCCCTTTACAAAGGGATTAATGATCTTATAAATCGCTTGCTGTAAACGATCACGAAATGATAATGCTTGCATAAATAACTTCTTTATTCTTTTTAAAAATCAAATTTAACTCTTGCTCTTATTCCCCACTGCGACACTACCGGGTTATCCAGATAATTGAAACGCTTAACCAAATCTACACGCAATAGTTTAAAAATATTACCAATTCCAACACTACCTTCCATATAAGGTTGATTTCCTAATACAAAAGTAGTTTGTGTACCTTCTGCATTTCTTGGAAACTGTAGCAATGAAGCATCATAGTTTGGATTATTCTGATCCCTTAAGCCACCCCATAAAGCTTTGAAAGATATGGATTCTCTAAGCTTCAACTTCTTGATCAATGGTATCTTATTAAAAAAGAATCCATTAAAATTATGATCAATATTGATACTGGCATAATGGTCACTCACAAACTCCAGGAAGTTCATTAAGTTATAAGAATTAAGCTGATAAGCATAAGTTTGGTTGGCCCTGTGAATATCCAGTAATGGAAAAGGCACTTTGCCAAAAATATATCCGCCTTCTAAGGTAACATCAGTATAGCCCAATTGAGAAAGATAAAAACGTTTATCAATACTTCCCATTAGGTTCTGATAATTAAACTGTCCACCAAGTACACCTTTTAAACCTGCTGTATACCTTAAGTTAAAGATCGGATATTTATCAAAGATCGGTACTCTGTATATTTTACCCTGATAAAACTTCTCATGCGGTGCATAACGCAGGTTCACACTAATTTCAGAAGTATTAATCAAATCAACTGGATTTACAGTATTGTTCAATGTATTATTAAAAACCAGTGAACCACCCGGACGTTGTGTCCATTTACGGAATGACACGGTGTAAGAGAAGTGATTTTCAAATTCTTTCACGTAATCAATCTTATAAAAATCATTATATAAAAGCATATCATTTTCACCACGTTTGAAAGACAGCAGGAAGTTATCTTCCTGAACGAACTGAAGTTCCTGCCCCGGAATTTTAGTATCCCGCTGGAAACTTCCCCTGATATAGTTCTGAGGGAAAGCATAGATAGATTTATTGTTCAGCGAATAAGTTCCACTTAAGAAATATTTCCATTTTTCATCCTTAAATCCATAAGCAGCATAAGTCTCAAAATAATATCTTTTACTTAAGGCTGGCGTAGTACGTCCGCCTAAACGTGGACGAAAACCCTCTACATTATTGAAACTGTAAAATGTATTGACTGGCCCCACTTCAAATGGACCAAAATCTTTATATCCCGCAAAAAATAAAGTAACCAGATCCATAGTTCTTTTGAAAGAAGGAATAGTTTGCAGGGTATCAATATTCTTGTAAATTTTTATTTTAGAACTGATCGATGAATCCTGTCTCTGCTCATTCCAAAACTGGTCTGTACGTAAAGCTGCTTGAGGAGACGTCACCAATGACGGACCTGCATAAGTAGTATCAGCCTGAGGCGTATTGATTTTATAGTCGTTGATTACTACCGTACGCTGACCTGTAAAACCACCACCTTTATTTTTATTGATACCAAAATCAACTACAAGATTTGTTTTTGATAAGTGATATCTGCCATCTTCATTTTTAGCAAAATCAAGTTTAGCCTCTAATGCCCGTACAAAATTCAGATTGATATTTTTGTTTACAGTCAGAAAAGCATCTTGAACTGCAAAATTACCATCCATAGTAATGTACATCTTTCCTTCAAATAAAAGATCTGTATTATTCCTAGGAATAAAAGATAGCTCAATCAGATTAGGACTATGTGTTTTAATGGTATCTGTAATAAAAAATTTATAGAACGTGGGTGATGCATCAGCAATAGGACTCAGAAACTGATTGCTCATTAATGAGATATTGCTGTCATATATATTGATATCCGCATACATTCTTTCAAAGTATTTACTCAATCCTTCCGTATCTATAAACTTGCTATCATAATTAACATGTTTGTCACCAATAACAATGGTTTTCTTTTTACCCGGATTTTTTTGCAAATAGTTTTGCGTAACTTTTTCTTCCATAAATACTGGCAACGTTAGCTTACCCCCTATTTTGGTAGAATCCTGCTGTTCAAAAAGAAACTGGTAATTTCTAAATATCCTTTTATTTTTGAATTTATCAGACAGGTTACTTAAAGAGAAAAACATTTGTTCATATTGCTTATATTCAACATGATCATAACTTTTACTCTGATTTTTATTCTTATTTTCAATTACCCTTCTGATTAGTTCGACCGCAGGATTGTTCTTATTTCTATACGCTGGCCTTTTATTAGAGCTAATTACCACTTCAGTCAGACTCTGTGATTCAGACTGTAATCTCACATTGACAACTTGTGTCTCTCCTGGTTTGACAGCTGCATAATTAGTTTTATAACCTACATAACTAAACTGAAGTTGATTATGTAACTCACTGGTCGAAATCGTGTATTTACCATCAGCATCTGTCTTGGTAATCAGATTTGTTCCTTTAAAAAGAACAGTTACATAAGGTATAGGATCTTTGTCCGCAGCATCTGTAACTACCCCACTGATAACAGTCTGCTGTTGAGCCGAAGCATTAACAGCAAAAAAAGGCAGTGCTAAAGCACAGATGAATATGATTGTTTGAATATGACTTTTCATAAAAATTATATAAATACAAATTTCTTTTGCATCAGAAAGTTATAACCAATTCCAACTGTACAAGAGACGATGATTTTTGATAAAATGTAATTAACATGTAGATAGTGGGTAACCAGATAAACACCCGCTGTTGTTAACAGCAAATTTCCGACCCAAACTACAATATATTTAAAGATTTGATGGTTGATGCTTTTTTCCTTTGCGCCGAACACCCAGTTACGACCCATCATAAAATTCACCATTCCTCCTGCCGTTGTACCTATCACACTACCAAGTACATACCAAACATGAAACACCTGCGTACAGACTAATGTGGTAAGAAAGTCAATAATTGAGGCCGACAATGAAGCAACCTGAGCTTTTACAAAAGTTGCCATATTTAATGTATAATAAATCTTACAATAACCTGCAATAAGATGTTTGCGTAGACACCAGCAAGGATATCATCAAACATCACTCCCCAACCCCCTGGCAAATTCTCCAGACGTCTGATAAAAAGTGGTTTTACAATGTCAAAAAAACGAAAAAGGACTAATCCAATCAAAATATTTATTGGTGTAACAGGAATCCATAAGAGTGTGATACACATACCTACCACCTCATCAATCACTACACGATTATGATCCTTGCCCCAGATAGCTTCCACGATATTACCAGACCAGATGCCCAGTGCAGTCAGCAAACAGGTCACAATAAATGCAGGGATAAAGTTAAATCCATCAGGATGCACAAAATACCATACCAGGCAGGTCACAGCAGCAGCAGCAGTCCCTGCTCCTTTGCCAATGTACCCGATGCCCAGGCTCGTAGATGTGATTTTATGAAATAACATTTCCTTTATGATATGATCTATTTTGACTTTACAGCCACTTATTATTTTTATACCAGTTAACCGTTTCCAATAATCCGTTTTCCAGATTATAAATCGGTTGAAATCCAAGGTCTCTTTTTAATCTTTCAATACTACATGCCCAGTTAATAGCAGTCAGTTCATTCATTTTTTCTTTATTCAGTGTAGGTGCATCCGCAGAATTCTTATAAATCCGCTCCATCAATGCTGCCAGTGCTGCCACTACCGATATTGGTAAATGAAATTTCCATGTTCGTTTATGCAGTGCTTTCTTCACTCCTTCTGCCAGCGCATACCGATCGTAGATACCGCCATCAGACACATTATACTGCTTGTTTGTTACATCAGAAAACAAAGCCCCAATTATAATCTTAGCCAGATCTTTCACATAAATGAAACTAATCTGCTGTTTAAAACTACCAATATGAGGCTCTAGTCCTTTGTTAATAGTTTGAAGGAGGATAAAAATATCTTTTTCTCTCGGTCCGTAGACCGCAGTAGGGCGTATAGTAATCAACGGCAAGTCTTTGATCTCTGCCAAATACTGTTCTGCTAATAGCTTACTTGCCCCATAATTAGTTACCGGATGCGCAGGAGAATTATCTTCAATAAGACCTGATAAGTCTTCTAAAGGTCCAAGAGCAGCAAGACTGCTTACAAAAATGAATTTTTCAAGCTTGATATCTGCAGCCACAGCTGCTAATGCAAGATTCTTAGTAAATACTGCATTAACAAGATTGTATTCTTCCTGAGTTTTAGCTTTGGTAATACCTGAAGCATGTATAATATAATTGTATTGCTTTTCTTCCAGCTCCTTTTTCAATAAATCGATATCATTGAAGTCAGGATTGGTATATTGAATATCAAATTCCTGAAGATGTTTAATGTTGCTGCTTAATCTTACCGCCGCAAACACCTCAAGATCAGAGGCAATGGCTGCAGCAATCAAATGGTATCCAACAAAACCACTTGCCCCAGTTATCAATACACGCTTTTTCATATCGTTTTTTCAAATAACTGTAGGGTGATATGTTCAGGAAAAAGGTACTTGCAAGAGCTAAGTATATGTTCTTGAATCATAAATAATTCAAGAACATAATTAAAATCCTTTTTGCCACAAACGGCAACAATGTGTTTCATATCCTATATACTAACCTTAACCGGGGTCAGCTGAACTTCTTTAAAAGCAGCATAAAGTTTATCCACCGCTTCTTCAATCTGAGCAAAGGTATGCGTAGCCATCAAAGAGAATCTAATTAAAGAAGAATCTGAAGGTACAGCTGGTGAAACAACAGGATTAACAAATATCCCATTCCTGTGTAAGATATTAGTGATCAGGAATGTTTTATCGTTATCTCTGATATAAACAGGTATGATTGGACTATCTGTATGTCCAATATCAAATCCCGCATCTAAAAGTAGTTTTTTTGCATAGTTCGTGTTATCCCAAAGTTTATCAATACGTTCTGGCTCAGACTCTATAATATCCAATGCCGCAATTACACTCGCAACAGCCGAAGGAGGCATACTTGCACTGAACATCAGTGAGCGTGCTCTGTGTTTAATGTATTCTATAGTTTCTTCTGTTCCGGCAATAAACCCACCCAGTGAGGCGAGAGATTTACTGAAAGTACCCATGATCAGATCAACATCATTTGTCAGGTTAAAGTGAGAAGCTACACCAGAACCATTAAATCCAATCACACCTAAACTGTGTGCATCATCCATCATGATATTTGCGCCGAATTCTTCTGCAAGCTGTACAATCTCAGGGAGTTTGACAATGTCACCCTCCATACTGAAAATACCGTCTGCAACGATCAGTTTTGCCGAATCTTCCGGTAATCTGCTTAATTTCTTGCGCAGATCATCCATATCGTTGTGTGCATATTTTATCGTACGTGAAAATGAAAGACGGCTACCATCAATGATAGACGCGTGATCATATTCATCAAGAATCAAATAATCGTTTCTTTCCAGTAAACAAGAAATAACCCCCAAGTTAACCTGGAAGCCGGTACTGAATAATACTGCTGCTTCTTTACCGACATATGATGCAAGTCTTCTTTCCAGTTCTAAATGGATGTCCAATGTTCCGTTCAAAAATCTTGATCCGGCACAACCTGTTCCGTATTTATCAACAGCTAATTTTGCAGCTTCTTTAATCTTCGGATGATTAGTTAACCCCAGATAAGAATTTGACCCAAACATCAAAACTTTTTTCCCTTCAATAATGACCTCAGTGTCTTGTGCCGACTCTATCGATCTGAAATAAGGGTATAATCCTTTTTCCTTAATTGCATTTGCATCTTTAAATGCTGCAATCCTATCGCCCAATTTTTTACGCATGCCTGAATTGTATAATGTTTACTTCAGATAGATTCATAATTTATTTTATTCATAAACAGCTTAATAATGAAAATACCGCAATGAAACATGATCTAATATATTAAAAATATGTTAATTTTAAGATAGACAAAAGTAAATTATTCTTAGACCATAACCGTATTTTAGTCTATAATATTATTGTCAAATAAATAATTCAACCTTTTGTATCTTATTTTATTGTTAAAATCTTCTTTATATTTCCCGTTAAAAAAGGAAAAATTATGCAGATTTGTCGTTAGTCTATTTTCTTCTTTGGCCTGTCCTTACCTATCCCAATGATCAGCATATCAATCATTTCATCAAAATATTCATGCGTCCGCTGTTCTGAAAGCTCAATAGATAAAGGGAAATGAAGCCCGCGAAAAACAGTAACCATTACAAAGGATATTTTGTTCATCCGTTCCAATGTCATTTCTTTAAATTCTCCAGATTGACTTCCACCAAGCAGGATTTCAGTAATCATATCTATTTGAATCTGCTCATATCTTGATTTAATACAAATCAGCATTCGCATGCTATCTACAATATCATCAAACAGCACCTCCCTAAAGCTATGAAAACCTATTATGGAGGTGATTTGTGCTTGTAAATAAGCCTTTAATTTTTCTTTGGCGGTCAATGAAACGTTTACAGCTTCGCGTATCCGTTTCACCACATTTTTCATTTCATCTTCAACAACTGCCTCAAAAATCTCAATTTTGCTTGGAAAATAATAATAAAGCGTACTCTTTCCTTTACCAGCAGCAGTCGCTATCTCTTCCATGGTTGTTTTTTTTAATCCATGTTTGCCGAATAACTTCTTTGCTCCTGATAATATCTCCTCGATTACAATCTCATCCTTTTCCATTCAAAACTACTACTAAATAATTAGACCGAAATTCAATTATAGTCCAAAAGTATTGTAAATATTTCATTCCACAATTTTTCCATATCAAATCCGACATTGAAATGATACTTGTATTAAATTAAAAACAAGAAAAACTATTAGATAATTGTCTTATTTCGATTGTCCAGGCTTATTCCGCAGATCTTCTTTATCATAAAGATCAATTAATTTACTTTGCAAACGGATCACGCTTGATTCCAGTTCAATCACTTTTTGTTTCAACCGTTCGTTTTCCTCCCCTACTTCACTTTTATCATCCTCACCTGTGTTTAACAACTGTCTGATGTCTAAACCATGTACACCTGCAATCTGATGAATCCTGCTAAAGTTCGGATCTGTAATTCCTGTTTCCAGTTTTGAATATGCAGGAATTGATACTTTTAATAACTCGGCCATAGTTTTTTGATTAAGGCCTTTCTTTTGACGGAGAATTTTAAATTTCTGTCCTAGTGTTTTCATTGTAAAATATTTAATTGGTGAGTTTGTTTATAAATAAAATTAGAAATTATTTAACATAAATTTCACATCATTAAGTTATATTTTAAGCTAAACCATTATAGCGATTTATAAATAATGATAAATAAATACATCTGCCAGAAAAAAAGATGATTTATTGTTTTTTGGACAAAAACAATAAAATTACAGACAAAAAGACAGCCCGCAATCGCAAAAGTATCATTCAGACAGATGTACCAGGTAACATCCATCAAACATCAAGCCATAAAAGTAAAAATGACACCCATGATCAGAATGCAAGTTGAAATTTTATACCGCTGTTCGTTAATCGTAAGTCTTCAGACGAAAGTTTTCCAACGGGTATTTTAATGAACGGTTCGATCCTGATTTTATATTTATTGAAAAGATTCTGCTGACGGCCTATAGAGAAATTAAAGAATCCGATATAGCTATTTCCTTTTAAATGTTTACCTAAAGCGGGCTCATCAACCTGCTCTACAGAGATCGCTTTAAAAGTTGACGGATGACCACTTTCCGGATCATAACTCACCTTTTCTACCTGGGCAGACTGTTCAAAAGTATTATTTCGTTTTTCACTAACCACATTGAAATATGAAATTCCCGCACTTGTATAATAATGTTTATTCAACTTATAAATCAGTGCAATAGGAATGTCTATAGCCTTAAGATTCGCATCAACCGATAATAGCTTTTTCTCTGAAAAAGCACTTACCCCATTTTGATTACCGTTACCCTGCGGAGATACAGATCCCCCAGCTTCCATCTGAAGATAGGAAATACCCGCACTCAGTGAAAACTTATCAGAAAGCCGGTAAGCAGTAGTCAATCCGGCACCAATATTCACATTCGCACTGGTTGCCGCCGGCATAACCTCCAGGCCAAAATCCCATTTAGATTCAAAATCTTTCTTTTTTAATACTTTCCCTGAATTTCTTGATTCAGCCATTAAAAATTCAGCTGTACTCAATTGTTCACGTTTTGCATCATTAAGTGTATCTTTATTTGTCATCCGAGGCTTTATATTGGCATTCACTAAATTTACGTCCCCGCCTGCCTCAACAGGTTTAACTCCTGTTCTGGCATATTGCTCCTCCGTATTTTTCTCTTGTACACCTAAAAACGACTGCGTATCCTGACTTTGCATTTTCGTTGGAGCAACAGGATCAGTAATAGCATGGCTTGAACTTAGAGCGGCTGCAGATCGTTTCACACCTTCGGTGGTACTGCGGCCAATTCTGGCGAGTGCTATAGTTTTCCGCGCTGTATCTGTATTAATTCCTGTCACAGGACCGGTAACAGCTACAGCAGTATCATTTTTAACAACAGGTTTTAATACAGCAACCGAATCAGGCTTTGTTGCAGGAATCAATTTTCTGAATGCAAAAGGCAATACAGACGCCGTCAACAAAAATACAGCTGCGATTTTCATCCAATTCCTCAGAAATGGATATTTCTTCTTTTTAATTTTCGAAAATGACTCCCATTCTCCCGGCACATAGGCTTCCTGATAATCTTCTAAAAGATCAGCAATCTCCTTTATCAATTCTTTCTTAGGATGTTCCATCAGTTAATTTCAATACTTTTTTTATAGAGTTCCCTTAGCTTTTGCTTCGCCCGGGTGAGATAAGTTCGACTTGAGCTAACCGGTATAGTTAATAATGAGGCTATTTCATCATGACTGAATCCCTCAATCTCATATAGATTAAAAACAGTACGGTGTAAATCCGGAATACCATGCAAGAGCTTCAATATATCTTCAGCAAACAACCTCTCCTCTACTTCAACATATCCCACAGTCCCTTCTTCATACTCATCAATATAAGTAAGTGCAGATTTGTTAGCCCTGATCCTGTCTAATGAAGTGCGAACCGTAATTTTAGCCAGCCACGCTTTAAAAGTTTTCTGAAAATCTACTAGGTTATGGTCATGCCTGAAGTCATACATTGTTTTAAATGCCTTCATAAAACTATCATTTACCACCTCCTTTGCAGTATTTCTATCTTTAAAATAACGTGTTGATATCCCCATCAGATAACCCCAGTAATGGATATAAATACGTTCTTGTATGCGCTCATCGCGCGCAACAAGGCCCGCAATGATCTCCTGGAACATTGTATTTTTATTATCCACGCTTCGCTAAACCTATCTTGTAAGTCAATATATCTAATTTCTCTCTCTCTGCGAAATGGCAGATTGTAATCCCTCTATCGTTTTTAACAGATCCCGATTTAGAGCATAAACGCTGCTCATCAGGATAACGCTACAGTACTATTCAATTAAACTTATAAATATCCGATTTTTCCTCAAAACATCATAATTTCCAAAAACGTTGTAGCGTTATCGTAATTCGCTACGTTTTACCTTCAAAAACACCAAATAAATTTTATAAAAACAATTAAGACATGAAATTAAATCCTACTTTATTTTCGAAAAACATCAAAAGATCTACAGTATTTATTGCACTGATTGGAACTACTCTTTCATTTACTTCCTGTAAAAAAGATACACCTATTCAACAGGATGCTTCAGCATTCTCAATTACCAATGCTTCTCCACTTAGAGACTCTGTTGATTTTGTTCTGAATAACACTAAATTAAACAGAGCACCCCTGCTTTATGGAATAACTTACAATTATTTACGGGTTTTTCCTGGCGTACAAAAAGGAGCTTTAACAAGACCAGGTGCTGCAACAACATTCTATAATGCAAACTTTACACTTGCCAATAACCTCTTCCATTCCCTTTATATTGTCAGCAAGGGCGATTCCACTTCCTTCCTGCTTTTAACGGACAATTTTGTTACGCCTGCGACTGGTCAAAGTAAAGTGCGTTTTGTAAATCTTTCTTCAGATTCACCAGCTTACGATTTACAGTTTGATACAGATACCACTACATTCAAAAACAGAGCTTTCAAAGAATTTAGTCAGTTTAAAGACATCAAACCGTCTAATACCTACAAAGTATCATTGATTAATACAACAACTAAAGCCGTTGCAACAACAATTAGTGATGTGAAAATTGAAGCTGGAAAATTCTATACGATCTATGCTAAAGGTTTATTAGGCTCAACCGTTGATACCAAAAAATTAAGCTTAACATCAAGCGTACATCCACTTTAATTACCTTCTTAATAGTAACCATTAAAATCTAAACCATCTGTGCTTTAAAAAGCCAGGTGGTTTTTTATCTGCTGCCCTGACGTAAAATAAACGCACCCAGCATTAATGCTACTGCAACTCCGGATATACCAGGGAACAAAATAAAAAGGTACAGTATAGCGCTAATCCCTGCTACAGCGAGAACAAACAACAACCCTTTTAAAGGGGTTTCCATTTTAAAAGCAGCTATAAATGTGAATAAGTAAAACGAGGCAGCAAGTATTGGTAAGAACATATACAAATATGCCAACCTAATGTTAAGTTAATGTTAAGCATTCTTCATAATTTCATTACTATGACAAATTTAAATAGGTTCTATAATTACACCAATAAATAAGGTCGCTCCTGATATGTTTTCCATAAGAACTCTGCAAACAAACTATTCGCCCTTGCATAAGGAGAACCTGTAAATTGTTTTGGATTATCCGGATCAAAAGACTCATGTAAAAATCCGGTATCTCCATGACATTTTTGCAGCATTTTTAAACAAAGCTTAATTTCATCGTCATCAGAACTGGTTAGCCCTCTGGCGATAATACTCATTGGCCATATCATATGTTTAGTGATACGCGGACTTCCAATTCCCTCTGCCAGGCTTCCTTTATAAAAAAACGGATTATCTTCAGAATGCACCATTTTCCTAGTATTCAGATAAACCGGATCAGTCATAGATAAAGCACCCAGGTATGGCAAAGCTAATAAACTTGGAATATTAGCATCATCCATTAGATTAGAACTTCCCATTCCATTGATTTCATAAGCATAAACTTTACCATACACCGCATGATCTACAATGGCATATTTTTGCAAAGCAGTTCTAATTTCCAGCGCCAGCGCCTCCATTTCTTTAGCAACCTGCTCATCAGCTTTAATCACTCTAAACAATTCAGCTGCCTGACGTAAGCTAACTACAGCAAAAAAATTTGAAGGAATCAGGAAGGAGAAAACTGTAGCATCCTCACTCGGTCTGAATGCAGAACAAATTAATCCTATAGGTTTCACAGGATATCCGAAACCCTCCATTGGTAAGCTATCAGTTGCCCACAAAGTAGTCCGCTGAAAATGATAAGGACCATTATTTACCTTACGCTGCTGTTCTTTAAAAGTTCTTAAAATTGTTTTTATAGCTTCCTGCCATTTCGCATCAAAAAAGCTCGTGTCTTTGGTTTGCTGCCAATACCTATAAGCTAAGCGAATAGGGTAGCATAATGAATCCAGTTCCCACTTGCGTTCATGAACCCCCGGCAACATCGTAGTCAGGTCATCTTTCATTGACCCTACCTTAGCTGGGTCATTATAGAAAGAACTGGCATAAGGATCTTTTAGGATATAAGTAACCTGTCTGCTAATTACCCCACCAACCAGGCTTTTCAAGCCTTTGTCTCTTCTCAGAAATGGCAGATAAGCCCACATGTGAACACTGCTGTCCCTTAACCACATTGCATCTATATCTCCAGTATTTAAAAACGTATCTGGTTTCCCATTCGGTTCAGAATAGCTCACCAGATTATCTAATGCATTAGGAAAACAATTATTGAACAGCCAGGCAAGTTCTTTGTTTTTCACCTTATCTGTAAATTCCGCAATGGCACTTTCGACTGCTCTACTGGTAAAACGACGTAATTCTATTGGTTTTCTAACTACAGGAAATTCAGGTTCAGCAGCAAATGAGAACATATTTCCCGACATCATTGCGGCTGTTAAAAGCCCAGCCTTCTGTACAAAAGATCTTCTTTTCATTAATTAGCTATCAGTTTTAAACAGGCTCTAAATAATCGTTCAATATTATATATTTTTTTTAGATTTCGTAGCCTCTTTACATTTATTGTGAAATGATAACGCATAAATGGCTTATATTCCGCTAGTTCTTTTACTTCAATAAAAACTATATTAGCTATATGAATAGCTTTTACAAGAATTATAAAGGAATAATCTGGCTGATCGCTGGTATCATCGCGGGCAGTCTGGCAGGTTTAATATTTGGTGAGCGGGTTAAGGTACTGAAACCGATAGGTGAAATTTTTCTTAACCTCTTGTTTACAGCAGTAATTCCACTGGTATTTTTCTCTATTTCTTCGGCTATTGGAAGCCTGAAAGAAACAAATAAATTGAGTAAAATGATGGCGGTCATGGTATTGGTTTTTCTCTCTACCGTACTAATTTCTGCTTCTTTAACCATTCTTGCGGTTAAAATATTCCCTGTTCATGAACACATGACTAATACCCCATTAACGGAAACTATAGTTAAAAAACCACTTGGAGATCAAATTACACAATTATTGACTACTAGTGAATTTTTCGAACTTCTGTCCAGGAAAAGTATGTTGGCTATGATTATATTTTCCGTGCTTACTGGTTTTGCTACTTTGCGCTCCGGCAACTATGGAACAGCCTTTTCTAACTTCCTGAATGCCGGCAATGAAGTATTCAAAAATGTATTTATTATTATAATGAAACTAGCCCCCTTGGGCTTAGGCGCCTATTTCGCTTATCAGGTAGGTGTTTTCGGTCCGCAATTATTTGGCACTTATGCCAGATCTTTAGGGCTGTATTACGGAACTGGTGCGTTTTATTTCGTCGTGATCTTTACCTTTTATGCCTTTGTTGCTGGAGGACTGAAAGGCATAAAAAAATATTGGAATAATAATATTATTCCATCCGCTACTGCAATAGGCACCTGCAGTAGTATAGCTAATATCCCAGCCAATTTAGATGCCGCAACAAGAATTGGAATTCCCGCTTATATTGCCAATGTGACCATTCCACTGGGCGCAACTTTACATAAAGATGGATCTAGCATTTCATCCATTATTAAAATGGCTGTTGTTTTCGCCATGTTTGGCAAAGGCTTTGACAGCATAGAAACTATTGCTATTGCATTAGGGATGACAATACTGGTCAGTATTGTTGAAGGAGGTATTCCTAACGGCGGTTATGTAGGCGAACTGCTTTTTATTTCCGCTTATGGCTTCCCGCCTGAAGCATTGCCACCGGCGATGATCATCGGAACATTAGTTGATCCGATGGCCACCTTATTAAATTCGACCGGCGATACCGTAGCGGCAATGTTAGTTGCGCGTTTTACGGAAGGTAAAAACTGGCTTGCTACAAAGGCATAAAGCCATTTTCAATATTATCATCATGTAATCCGATTACAGAATAATGTCTTGGCAAATACCAGGTAACGGTTTGCATCATATTTCTATAGTGAGTTTCTGTTTCGAAACGATCTGGAGTGATATTAAATGCTAAATCCTGCTTTAACTCTTCTCCAATTTGACGAGCCATTAATAGAACCTTAGGCCCTTCAATACCATTCAGTTCAAAGAAATCTTTCAATAATTTCCTTGTTTCTGATGGAAGAATCGTCTCTGCGGGTTGTCCAACCATAATTTCTTCACCTTCAGCAACTACTTCTTCAGTATTACTGCTGATACTGAACTGGCTGTCTTCCGCAGTAAAAAAACTGCCATTCAGGTGATAATTTAAAAGATCACCATAAGACAATACCCAGTCAGGCTGTCCTTCTCCCGGATTAATTACGATACCATATCCCCTTTCCAGCAGAAAATCAGTAATCATTCTTTCAATATAAAAAGATTGATATTCTTCGTCAGGTTCCGGAACAAATAATTGAAAATAAGGGAAACCATCAGGTCCTGCAATAATTTGCGGTGTTCCACTACGTAAGCTTGCCAGTGGCAGATCAGCTAAAAACCGGCTTACCCAGTCTTCATCCCGCTGCTCCATTGGTACAGCTAAAAGTACAGATAGCATCTGTGTTTTTTCTAAATCTCCAAGGTACTCCTGAGGCACCTTCTGTTTTTCCGATTCAGCAACGGACTCTGTCTCAACAGTTTTTCCAGTTTCTGTTTCCTTTGCTGTTTCAGCTTTTTTGAAAATATCGAATAATCCCATGTAATTTAAAATTGCTAACCCGTCAGGTGTATCCTTCAAGCGCAATCCAAATTTAACAAAATATAGCTAAACAGGACGTGAATTGTACATATTGTATCAATTTCAACCTCTTAAAAAAAATAAAACGACTTAAAAACTTAGAAACCAGGCTAATGATTTCCAAATTTTAATTGCCCTCCAGATCTCTATTAATTTTGGGACTGCGAATCGAGTATTAGCAGACAATGAGTAAAAGAAAGATTCTTATCAGCAAAAAATAGCAGCCTGTTTATCAATCTGGATGGCCTATATAATTTAGGCTCAAATCAACCAGGTTACCAGAGCCAGAATTCTCCAAATCCCAGACCCCGGTTAGCCACAAAACAGGGGTATAAAAAAGGTTTAAAAAGCGTATTGAAAGGCCTTTGGAAGGGGGTTGCAAGGGGGTTGGAAGGACCTTGGTAGGACCCTAGCCCTTCCAACCCCCTTGCAACCCCCTTTTAAGGCACTTTAAACACCTTTTTAAGAGGTAATTTAAACGAAATTAATCACGTTAACAATTGAAATTAACTGGAAATACCTCCATGTGTTCTGGCAATGCTAACAAATCGTTCAATCTGCCGTCTATGACGTAATATATGTACAATAGCATGTTCCATTAATTGTTCTATATCATATAACTGCCCCCAGCCAGTCATGATTTTATCTCCAGCATCAAACCGTTCCAGTTCACTATCTTTAATTTCTTCAAAGACATCAACAGTAAATATAAAAGCCTTCTTCAAACTAGTTACATATGCTCCTCCCGAAAAACATAAACGCACTTCAGGCCGCTCACTACGTGCCCTATTAAGACTTTGAATATAAATTGCATAGCTGTAAGCAGAACTGACTACATGCGCCAGAATCATTTGAATTGACCTGCATTCCTCATCCATAGTCTGATGGTCAATAATCTTAATCAATTCATCATCAGAAACATCACTAAGTACCTTAAACAGATCTACGAATGCTCTTTCATATTCATCCAGTAAAGCACCAACGGCTCCCGGTCTGTAAATCAGCTTTTCTTTTCTCCTCATTCCTACTGACTCTTTAAAGATGCTTGTATTGCCTTTTGCACTAAAGGCTCCATAATTTTATAACCCACCATATTTGGATGTACACCATCGCCCGACAAGTTTTCTGGTAAACCATTTTTATCATCTTTCATAGCAGAATGATAGTCCAGATAAGTCAACCGATGTTCCATAGCATATTTCTTTAGCCGGCCATTCAGTTCCCGAATTTTCCCTGAGGGTGCTAAACCTTTTTTCCATGGATAATCATAAACAGGTAATATAGAAGAAATAATAACCTTGATACCATTGGCATTTGCCAGTTCCATCATAGAGACCAAATTTCCGAAAATCTCCTCTAAAGTAGCTGGGCCAGTATTCCCGGCAATATCGTTAGTACCTGCAAGGATCACTACGGCCGAAGGCTTGAGATTGATCACATCCTGCCTGAAACGCAAAAGAATCTGAGGAGTGGTTTGCCCGCTAATCCCTCTGTTAATATAATTTTTATGCTGACTAAAAAACTCAGGATCCGTTTTACTCCACCCTTCTGTGATCGAATTTCCCAGAAAAACAATCCTGTTTTTTTTAGGATGATCCTGGTCAGCATGCTGGTTTGCCTCCTGATAAAACTTAAGGGCAGGCCAGTCTTGTGCAAAAGCACCCGAACTTAGGATTCCTGCTAAAATTAAGGTCAAAATAATTTTAATACCGTTCATATTGCTATTCATCATGATTACTAGCTATTATTTAAAATTGCACGGAGAAAAATAATTATTCTTTTCCGTATAATCTTAAATAATTAAAAAGCTGGATTCTGCTTTACCTTAAGATTTGATGGATCTTCTCTATTAGTTTATTTCTTACCTTTAAGGCATGAATCAATTTCTCCTGTCCGAAATCAATATCTACCCTATTAAGTCATTAGCAGGCATCAGTCTAACAGAATCACTTCTCGAAGAAAAAGGCCTTCAATATGACAGAAGGTGGATGTTAATTGACAAGGAAGGTGTATTCATAAGTCAGCGGAAATACCCTGAACTTGCACTTTTACAAATCACTTTGGGGAAAGAAAAACTCACGATTACCTATCAAAATAATCCTTTACAAACCATTACTTTCGGCTACGAAGAAAACACAGCTCAAAACATTGCTGTCAGCGTATGGGGTACCGTTTGTAATGGCTTAGAAGTCAGCACAGCAGTAAGCAGATGGTTTTCAGAAATGTTAAAAACAGATGCCCGCCTGGTGCAAATGCCAGAAGCAGAAAGAAGATTAGTTGATCCAAAATATGCCACAGCAAATGAGGTTGTCAGCTTTGCTGACGGTTATCCTTGTCTGATTATTAGTCAGGCTTCTCTGGATGGGCTTAACGAACGCCTGGATCTGGCAGTACCGATGAATCGCTTCCGGCCCAATTTTGTTTTTACAGGCGGAGAAGCCCATATTGAAGATAATTTTAACACTTTTTTTATCGGTGACTTATTATTTAAAGCCGTGAAACCATGTTCCAGATGTGTGATGATCACTGTGGATCAGCAGACGGCAAAAAAAAGTGCCGAGCCATTAAAAACACTTGCAGGTTATCGTACAATAAATAAAAAAATAATGTTTGGTCAGAACCTCGTACATAAAGGCTCTGGAACGATTCGCATTGGTGATATGCTTACAATTAAGGAATGGAAAGTTTAAAAACTTCTCCCATCTCTATCTTCAACATAAACGAATCTTTCAATGCTATTCCCCTATAATGCGCCAGGATTATCCGGATTACACCGCCATGTGTTATAATTGCCGCATTTTGATAAGATTGTGCCAGAATTTCATCCAGAAATGACATTACTCTTTGCTGCATTTCAAGCATTGTTTCCCCATTAGGCGGTGCCTGGTTTACAAAATCGTTCATCCAGATCTCACATTCATCTCTGTCTACCTTATCCCAGGTATCTCCTTCCCAATCACCAAAATTCAGTTCATGTAAAGCTTTATTTTGCTGATAAGCAGGAGAAATTTCAGCAGCGAGTACTTTGCACCTGAATGAAGGACTAGAATATACAGCATCTAGCTCATTAGGAATTTGTTTTAGAATACTGTCTTTTTCTTCTGTAAAACTATTGGCCAGCGGAACATCCATCCGACCATAAATCAGTCCTTTTGCAATCAGAGGAGTAGTATGCCTGATCAGGTAAATTTCCATATCAAAATATAAGACAGATAAACTATTACTTCAGTCAGCTGCTGTACAGCCCCGAGACAGTCACCGGTATAACCACCAATCCATTTCTTAAAATACGCACCCAGGTATAAGCTAAAAAGTAAAACAGGCACGATAATCAATAGCAAAGCAGGTTGTGCAAGATAAACAGTTAAAGCAATCAGTGGAATCAAAGTAAAAATACCAGCAAGGATAAGATTTACCGGCTTTCCTTTCTCTACTGCTCCGCTGGCCTTACTTTCTTCAATACGGGCATAGCTATGGTTAAAAACAATAGTTATTGCTGCGAATCTGCTTAGTGCATGGGCGACAATAAATAGTCCGATAACAGTTATCATATTTGCATCAATGAATGTTTCGGTAAACAACTGGAGAAGCGCAGCAAACTTAAGTCCCATCAGCAAAATAAGTCCAACCACACCATAAGTGCCCAGTCTGCTATCTTTCATAATGTTCAAAATCTTTTCCTTTGCCCATCCACCTCCAAAACCATCACATACATCAGCGAAACCATCTTCGTGAAAAGCACCCGTTAGCAATACAGAGGCCACCATGACTAACAAAATTGCAATTGCTTCACCAAATAAATAAGTAGCTCCAATAAAAACGCCCGCAGTAACGAAGCCAATAATCCAGCCTACTACAGGTAAATACCGAATAGAATCCGGCAAATTATGCGCATTATTCTGATGTAAATTAACAGGCCCAGGTAACCTGGAATAGAATGATAGTGCAGTAAAAAAAAGTCTCAATTCTTTCTTCATCAGGATTTGTTAGCTATTCCCGCACTCTGAAAACTTGCCATTTCGTTCAAAAAATTCACCGCACTTTTCAACAGTGGGTAAGCCAAAGCACAACCAGTACCTTCTCCTAAACGAAGATGAAGACCCAACAATGGTTTTGCCTGCAAATGGGCAAGCAATAGCCGATGTCCTTTCTCTTCAGACTCATGACAAAAAATAACTTTATTTCTTATATTTTTATCCATGCGATAAGCACAAAGATAAGCCGCTGTAGCGATGAATCCATCCACCATAACGACCATATTTCGTTTTCCAGCAGCTAGCATGGCTCCAGTCATCTCCAACAATTCAAATCCACCAAAATACGCCATTAATTCAGCTACATCTTTGCTCCCTTTATAATTAGTAATCGCTTGTTCCAAAATGTTCTGTTTCTTTAGTAATTGCTCGTCATTCAGACCAGTACCTCTGCCGATACAATCTGAAATTGGCAAATCGCAAAGCAAACTCATCAATACAGCAGCACTAGAGGTATTTCCAATTCCCATCTCTCCAAAACCGATTACATTACATCCCTTCAAGGCAATTTCTGTTACTACAGTTTCTCCTTTTAACAGGCAAAGCTCCGCCTCAGAAGCTGTCATTGCCGGGCCATGTAAAAATGAAGCAGTTCCTTTGGCTATTTTCCCTTTGCCTAAAGGCAAATGACTCTCAAAGTCGTAATTCACACCAGCATCTACCACTTGAAGATGAATATCATGCTGTCTGCAAAAAACATTAATTGCAGCACCACCGTTCAAAAAATTCAAGACCATTTGCCGGGTTACTTCCTTCGGAAAAGCGCTTACTCCCTCTTTAGCGATTCCATGATCTGCAGCAAAGACAACCAGATGAGGATTGATCAATTGCGGCTTTGTAGTTCCAAGTATCTCTCCGATCTGTAAAGCCAGAGTTTCCAGCATTCCTAAAGACCCCGGAGGCTTAGTCTTATTATCTATTAATATTTGTAAATCTTCAGTGATCATATCTATTTTATCAATTTTAACCTTTAGCAGGTCGAGGTAATCAGCCTTAGCAAATGGATTTCAATTATTTCTTCAAATACAGCGGAAGCCCGGACACCATAAACACGGCTTCATCTGCTTTGGCAGCTACATATTGGTTCGCCCACCCTTGCAAGTCAGCAAATTTACGCCCTACCTCCGTATCAGCATGCATTCCCATTCCTAATTCGTTCGAGATAATAATGAAAGTACCAGTTACTTCCATCAGCTGATCAATTTCTTTTTTAAAGTCTGCTAACGACAATTCAATATCATTACCTCTATCCATAAAGAAATTAGTTAACCATAACGTTACACAATCAATAACCACATAACGTCCTTGTAAGGGTAAAAGATGCAAATCACGGTAGGCCTCATAATTTGTCCATTCCGGGCCCCGATCATCCTGATGCCGCTTTACACGCTCCTGAAAGTCCTCATCCCATATCTTAGCAGTAGCTATATAAACCGGGTCGCTACAAATTTCCTTCATCCGTTTTTGTGCATAACCACTTTTACCACTCCTTACCCCTCCAGTTACAAAAATCAACATAAATTAAGGTTTTACAGCTGGATCAGCGTTCTTGAATTTTTTGTAAAGAAATAACTGCCATTTCTCTTCCGCCACACCTGCTTTATCCATTTCTGCCCTGGAAAGAGTGAAAAACAAATCAGACAAACGATTGATATAGGCGGGAATTGTTTCATCGACTTCGTCTGTTTTAATTAAACTGACTAATCTGCGCTCTCCTCTTCGCATTTGAGTCCGTACCATATGGCAAAGAGCTGAAATCTCATTTCCACCAGGCAGGATAAAATAATCAGAGGGATGTGTCATCGCGCTTTCAAGCTCATCAATCCAGGTTTCACAAAACACAGGCCCGTCAACGGGCATTGGGTTCGTGTTAATTTTATTGGCATCAGACGGGCGGGCAAGATGTGACATCATGTCCATCAGATCCTTCTGAATTTTATGCAGCTTACTTTGCCATTCATGTGTATTCCCTAGTTTCACTCTTAGCATTCCTATAGTAGAATTCACTTCGTCCAGAGTACCAACGCATTCTACCCGCACGTCATCCTTATCTACACGTTTTCCACCAAAAAGACCTGTGGTTCCTTTATCTCCTTTTTTAGTATATATCTTCATATTATCGTATCAACAGCACAATTTTAGCAAATAAAAACTAAACAAGATGTATAAATCATCCTTATCGCCTTAAACGGGTCCTAAGTTATGCTCCGTTGTAAATTGAGCAAACGTTTGCGCGGCAATCTAGCTGTTCAATTGTTTAAGTTTGAATTGTATCACACAACTCTGAACACTATAACCACAAATGAAAAGACTAATTTTATGTGCCCTGACCACTTTATTTATGGGCAAATCTTTCGGACAGAAACCTGCAACTGATCCTAAAATATTCTGGTCAGAAAATTTTAAAACAGGCAAATTACCAGAAGGCTGGAAGAATGTAGATCAAAGCACACAAAACATCGAGTGGCTGGTTACAAACCAACCTTATCCAGGTTCTTACCAATATCAGCAACAAGCCCCTCCTATCGCTTCAAAAAGCCGCGGGTATCACCTTCAGTTTCAAGCTGGCTATTTTGTAGACGAAGATCAGCCGCGCTGGATTAAGAAAAACTGGCATCCTGATACCTGGATGCAGACGAAAAGTATTGATTGCTCTGGGAAGTCATCTGTAATTTTAAGATTCCAGCAAACCTTCAGATACAACAATGAAGCTGCTGCCCCAGGTGCTGGTTTATTTGTGGGTGTGAGTACCGACGGTATCAAATGGACTGACTATAATGTCATGAACAATGCACCGGCTGCAAAAGATATGTTTACACCTATTAACCAAGAACTTAACATTACCAAAACAGCAGCTAACCAGGCTAAAGTATATCTCCGCTTCTATTGGAAAGGCTATTATAGCTGGTACTGGATGATTGATGATATCGAACTAGCTGAAGCTTATCAAAAAGACCTGTCCATAGGACGTTTGACATCACATAATGAAGAAGAAAATACTTTCACCAAAACTGATGTTTTAGCGGTAACAGTAAAAAACAGTGGAATTGAAACAATCAGATCAGCATTTAAAGTATTTTGTAAACTGGATGGTAAAAGAGAAATCTCTGTTGACGTTCCTGCCAGTAAAAAAGGAATTGCCCCTGGTACAGAAATCACCGTCAAATTTCCAGCAACTGACCTGACAGACAGACCAATGCATACGCTAAATTTCCGTCTAAAATATGAGGCAGACGAAAAGGAATCGAATAATAACCTGTTGGTAAAAATCAATGCTAAAGAAACTAAAGTGGGAAATCTGACTGCTTTCAAAGCGGATAAAAATGAGTTTAATATCAAGGCCGGTCTGTCTGCTTTTAAGGTCATCTTTTATAGTGATGATATTTTCAGGATATGGATGACACCTGATGGCGAATTCACCAATCCTGCGGCTAATGATATTGTAGTCAGTTATGCAGTAAAGAATCCGGCAGTGACATCTTTGGATAAGGGAACCTATTATCAGCTTAAAAGTGCAAGTTGTATAGTTAGGGTTTATAAAAGTCCACTGCGTTTTGCACTATATGACCTCACTGATAGCAAAGCTATCTGGGAAGAATCAGAACCTTTGTCTTTTGGTGCACATACCAAACAAAGCATGAAAAGACATGCAGATGAATATTTCTATGGTTGTGGGATGCAAAATGGTTATTTCTCTCATCGTGATAAAGATATTCTGATTGAAAAAGGTAATGGATGGGATGACGGCGGAAGAGCGAATCCCGCTCCATTTTATCTTTCTACAGCGGGTTACGGTGCCTTCAGAAACACCTTTGATGTGGGCAAGTACTCGTTCAAAGAGAATCTGCAATTTACACATAACGAGAACCGCTTTGATTGTTTCTATTTCTACGGTCCGTCTTTAAAACAAATTTTGAATGGGTATACGCAAATTACCGGCCGCCCATTTTTGATGCCGCGCTGGGCATTGAGTTTAGGAGATGCGAATTGTTATAACCGCGGGTCCAAGGGAAATGAGAGTAAAAATTATAAAGGAACCGGAAGTACTGGAACAACTCCTGACGTAATTAAACTAGTCGCTGATAAATATGTTGCAAATAATTTTCCGCGCGGCTGGATTTTGCCGAATGATGGATATGGATGTGGTTACACCAAACTGGACTCTACAATTTCAGAATTGCATAAACGGGGTTTTTATACTGGTTTATGGACAGAAAACGGTGTAGATAAAATCGCGAAGGAAGTTGGGCAGGCTGGTTCAAGGCTAGCTAAACTGGATGTTGCCTGGGTAGGTCCAGGCTATAAGTATGCACTGGATGGCTGTAAGGCTGCTTATGAGGGTATAGAAAACAATAGTGACGCTCGTGGCTTTATCTGGAGTGTAATGGGCTGGGCAGGTACGCAAAGATATTCTACGGTTTGGTCTGGTGATCAGAAAGGAAACTGGGAATATATTCGTTTCCATATTCCAACTATCATTGGTTCTGGTTTATCTGCACAAAATGCAGCTACCGGAGATGTAGATGGTATTTTTGGAGGTAGTGATTCAACTTATGTCAGAGATCTTCAATGGAAATGCTTTACGCCTGTTTTAATGGTGATGAGCGGCTGGTCTAAAAAAGATAAACAACCCTATAATTTCGGCGAACCCTTTGCTTCCATTAATAGAAAATATTTACAGCTAAAAATGAGAATGACTCCTTACATGTATACTTTGTGTGAAGAAGCATATGAGACCGGAGTCCCGGCTTCCAGAGCGATGGTTCTGGAATATCCACAGGACAAAGTAACATGGGATAAGAAAACACAATATCAATTTATGAATGGTACATCTTTATTAGTCGCTCCTATTTATAAGAGTGAGGGTAAAAGAGACAGTATTTATCTGCCAAAAGGTAACTGGTCAGACTATTGGAGCGGCAAAACTTACCCTGGAAATACCTGGGTGAACAATTACGAAGCCGGACTGGAGAAATTACCTTTATTTGTTAAAGAAGGTGCAATTATTCCAATGTACCCATTAATGAATTATGATGGTGAAAAGAAAACAGACAGTTTGACATTGGATATCTATCCTTTCCAAAAATCTTCTTTTGATCTATATGAAGATGATGGTTTAACCCGTGAACACCGAAATGGAGCTTTTGCAAAAACATTAATAGAACTTGATGCAACTACAGGGGTAAGTGTTAAAATAAATGCTGCCAGAGGTGATTTTAAAGGACGTAATCTGAGCAGAGTTTATCTGGTAGATATTCACCAGACACAATCTCCTAAAAAAGTATCTTTAAATGGGAAGAATCTTAATGGCTATTCAAATAAAGAAAGTTTTGACAAAGCTTCGGTTGGTTATTATTTCGATCCGAATGATAAAACAGGGATCGTCCATATCAAGACACAACGTTTAAGCACTTCCGCGAACCAGCTCGTGTACTTAAAATAACTCATCCTATCAGAAAATTTTAAAACCGCTTGGGCCAAATAGCTCAAGCGGTTTTTTCGAGAATGATCCTTATTTAAAGTAGTGAAAGATTTAAAATAGCGACTATTTAAAAAAATCTCAATACAGCCAAAATCATTCAGTTTACAGCATTAGCAACTGAAGAAATTGAAGATTTATAACCAACTGTTTTCAGAGTCGTAATCAGATGAATAAAAAAGGGGATAATATGCGTCAGCATTACCATCCCCTTTCAAAAAAATCAAACAGTTTTTAGAAACTGATATTATATCTCAATGCAAAATTTCGCCCGGCAAGATTAAAACCACGTTTCTCATAATAATTCTCATCCGTAATATTATTCATCAGAAAACTAACTGTATGTCTTTTCTTATAAGTGTAGCTTGCGCCAAAATCAGCTACCATGAAGTCAGGATAAACAATCTCAGGAGTTACACCTTTTCCGTAATAATTATAATCCAGATCCTTACGTTTCCCTACATATCTAGCGGTTAATCTTAAATCGAGTCCTTTCAGGTTATTAAACTCAAAGCCATAACTTGAAGTGAAATTTGGAACATTATATATATCCTGAGTAGTTTTGGAACCATCTGCAGCAAAACTAACCTCTTCTGCTTTAGATGACTTGGTCGCATTCGCAAAAACTTTCAAAGAATAATCTTTCGCTGCCAGCGTTCCGAAATCCCAGGCCAATTCGGCTTCAAAGCCGTTAATATTTGCTTTATTTGCATTGACGTAAGCTGTACGACTTGCAATTGGGAAACCACTTGGCGTAGTTTCAACTGGAGATGGTGCAGTAACTCTGGTGGTGATTCTATTTTTCACATAAGTATTGTAATACGTGAAATCAGCTGTCAATCCCCATTCGGGCTTACTGAATCTTAAACCAGCATCCCATGAAATACTGCTTTCATTCTTCAAATCTGGGTTTCCCTGGATAACACTTGCCTGTCCAAACTTATTAATCTTTTCAGAATAACCCGCCACATTATATGCATCTGGTGTAACGAAGGCACGCCCTGTAGTTGAATGTATAGTAAAAGATTTACTTAATGCATATTGAGCAGCTAAACTTGGGCTAAAAAACGGATTAGTTTTTTTACCCCCTGTATAAGTGGTCAACAATGGAGTTTGCTTCACATCATAAGTAATCACATCCAAACGTACTCCTGGATTAATCACCAATTTATTATCCAGAAAGTTTAACTGCCCCTGGATATAAGCAGCTGTAGAGGAAAGACTGTAATTAGGTGAGTAAGGAGCCGCCTCTGATCCATTTTGATTAAAAGATTTTGAACTAATAGACGCATAACTATAATCCAAACCAAAAATCAGCGTATGCTGACCTAATTGATAAGCATCCTTTGCCTGTACGCCCTTCCAGCTTGCTGCGTTTTTAAACGATGCATATGGAGTAAAAAGGCCATTGGCGGCAATTAAACTATAGTTTAAGTTGTTCTCTTGCGAAGTATATCCCTTTAAAGATAAATGATGCTGATCGATGTTCCCCGTAAGTGTTGCCTCTTCATTATGGCGTTCAATATCTTTTGTACTTGGATTTGCATTTCCCATAAAGATATCGCTCGGTGCTTCTACATTTTTCGCCGCAAAACGCTCTCCCCTTACATCAAGTCTCCAGTTAGCATTAAACTGATAACCCAATCTCAAGCTTCCAGAATTATAATTCAGTTTCGTATAATCACGTCTTAATCCATCAGAACGTTTATCGTCCATCACAACTGTACTATCTTTATACTTATATAATGCTGTATTTGCACCCAGCATCTTTCTAAATAAGTTTCCATTACCCAACTTCATGTTTTTAGCCCTGTCAAAATTCAGGAAAGATAAATCAAAGTCTAGTTTTTTGCTGATATTTCCACCAACAGCAGCACCCAGTTTAGTTGTTTCGTAAGATCCGTATTCTGCATATACATTTCCATGGACATCACCACTAGATTTTTTAGTGATGATATTCACCACTCCACCCATAGCTGAAGAACCATATAGCGCAGAAGCTGGGCCTTTAAGCACTTCAATTCTTTCAATATCAGAAGGGTTAATTGTAGCAATGCTAGCTGTACCAGCCGGACGGCCATCAACTAATAATAAAGAACGTTGATTCAAACCACTTGCCTGAGGCCTGAAACCACGTATACCTATTCCAGATGATAAACCTGGATACTGAATAATACTTACTGAAGAATTTTTCTTTAGCAGGTCGGTCACTTCCTGCGTCGGTGTCAAATCTATTACAGCCTTGCTAATTACCGTCATACTTTGCGGCACATTACGTCTTTTAACCTCTGTTCTTAAAGAGGTTACAACCACTTCATCGAGAGAATTGGTTTTCACAGAATCAGCTTTTTTCTCCTGTGCTAATGCCGGAGTGCTGAGTAAAACCGTGCCTATAAGCAGGTTTTTAAAGGATAATAAAGGTAAATTTTTATTCATATTATTTAATGTTGGTGTATCATTGTATTAAGATTTAAAAGATTAAAGCTTGCGGAGAAACTCACGCAACGAATTATAAATAATCAGCTCATCATTTTGTTGTACTTTCCAAATGGAGTCAGCCCCATCCCCCGAAACCAAAACGGTAAGAATATTTTCTCGTTCCTGGGAGATACTAAATCCATTTCTGATCAACGCCCTTCTAGTCCAGAAGGCGGCAACCCCCTCTCCAATCACCTGAATATTGCGTTTTCCAGCATAATGAATGTTAAAAGTCCCGGTAGCCGCATCAAATGCAATTCCATCTTTATCAAAAGCATGCTGGAATGATCCATTTAAAACCAGTTCTTCTGGTAACCCAGCATCCAAATGCCCCCCGTTGCTCATTAGCCAGATCTGATCTGCGACCTGCAAGGCTAGATCAAGTTCATGGGTAGAAAGCAAAATTGCCTTATTCGTGTCTTTTGCCAGCTGATGTAATAAACGCATCAATTGAATACGACTCGGTAAGTCAAGATGAGCAGTAGGTTCATCTAATATAATTAATGGAGTATCCTGCGCCATTGCCCTGGCAAGCATCACCTTCTGACATTCCCCATCACTCAGACTATCCATTTTTCTCCCTAGAAAATCTGCTGTATTTGTAGCTTTTATCGCCTGGTCAATAATATGTTTATCCTCCTCAGTTAAAATTCCCAGCCAGCCCGAATAAGGATAACGCCCCAGAGAAATCAGTGAATAGACATCCAGGTTGCCAGATCTTATATTATCAGTCAGTACCAAGCTTATTTTTCTGGCCACCTGTGCAGGTTTCAATTTTTTAAGGTCTTTACCGTCAAGTAGGATTTCACCTTTCAGCGGATGCTGTAATCCGGATATCGTTCTTAGCAAAGTAGATTTACCACAACCATTTGGCCCCAATAAACAAATCAGCTGACCGGCATGAAGTTCTAGATTCAAAGGTCCTGCAACGGCTTTTGTCTTGTTTTTTCCTGCCTGGTAACCTATGGTTAATCCTGAAATATGGAGTAAAGTTTTTTGTGCAGTCATTAGAATCCTCTTAATTTGGTAGGGCCTGCAATAATCCATATCACTACCGGTGAGCCAACCAATGCGGTAATTACATTAATAGGCAAAACAGTCTGACTTCCTGGTAATTGCGCAACAATATCACAAATCAACATCAATACAGTTCCAATCAGGCAGCATGCCGGAATTAGAATACGATGATTTGAAGTATTGAATAACGCTCTCGCCAGGTGCGGCACAGCTATACCAATAAAACCAATAGGGCCGCAAAATGCAGTAATACCACCTGCTAGAATACTTGTACTACCAATAATCAGGATACGTGCACGCTTTACTGTCAGCCCCATACTGCGGGCATAATTATCACCCAGCAACAAAGCATCCAACAATTTAGAAGATAAGAATGAAATTAATAACCCAAAAGTAACTACAATTGTCAGAATTAATAACTGTGACCCTGTCACCCCGCCCAAAGAGCCGAAAGTCCAGAGCAAATAATCCTTAATCAGTTCCGGCGAACTAAAATACTGCCAGATACTGATCAGAGAAAGTGTGATATTTCCAATCATTACACCCACAATCAATACAATCACATTATCTTTCAACGAAGACGAAATAGACACAATAAGAATCATAATTAAAGCCGCGCCTAAAGAAGAAGCCACAATAATTAACCAGCTTCCCGAAATACCAAGCTCTTTAATTGTGTATAAACTGGTGATACTACCGGCAGATAACATAACAAGGGCCACACCTAAACTCGCACCCGCCGTAATACCTAAAACAGAGGGGCCAGCAAGTGGGTTTCTGAAAAGCGTCTGCATTTGCAAACCACTAACAGATAGTCCGCATCCAACAATAATTGCCGTCAATGCTTTGGGAAGCCTGATTTTTTCAATAATATAAACCCAGGTATCGTTTCCAGAATCCGGTGTAAACAGGACCTTAATTACATCCTTTAGAGGAATATGGACAGAGCCTAAAGCTACGTCAAGCAGAAAAGCTACCACCAATATGGATAGCAATACTGAAACTTTTATTTTGTTCAATTTCTTTAAGGATTAGTTCAATTGCTTGTAATATACGAGCTGATGATCTGGCAGTAATTCAGGATGAAAGATCTTAATCAAATCGCCTAATACGACTTGCGGGTTAACGGCTCCCGACTCCCAGTAATCGTTGGACCCAATATCATTCACTTTTTTATTAAAGTTATAGATGTGTCCATCTTTGAAAGGCTTGAAATCGACATAACGATTATCTATGGCTTTGATATCATTTTTACTATTTACTGTTCCTACATTCAGCCAGAAATCTGCTTTAAGTGCCACTGGTGCTACAGTTTCAAAATTAAGTGGCAGGCTGCCCTTTCCATGTATATTTGCCCATTGATAAGTAGTTCCTGCATCTTTAAGAAACTGAACCATGTAGCTATCTCCATCTGGTACATACCATGTTCCTTTATAAGGCATACCGCAGATTAGAGAGGGTTTCACGGCTGCCTTTTTTCCAATTTCCGCCAAACGGTGATATTCTTTCTCTACAGCATCAAATTTAGTATTGACCACTGTTTCTTTATCCATCAATGCAGCCATCAGCTTAACCCATTCCGCACGCCCCAGGGGAGTTGTCTCCAGCCACTCAGAGTTGAGCATTACAGGTACACCAGCACCAGTAAGTGTTTCATATTTGCTGAATTTCGCATCAGGATTTCCCATTACCATCACCAAATCTGGTTTCATGCTGATCAGAACTTCTTCGTTCATGGTTCCGTCTATTCCTACTTCCTTCACTTTCCCAACAGCAATATTCTTTCTTACTATTGATGAACTTACATATTGCAAACTTCCGAGACCGGTTATTGCATTTGCAGCTCCTGCAAAATCAGCTAATGCAATATGCATAGAAGACATCGCTACTAAACTTTTTACGGGAATCTGTATCAGCTGTGCTTTCTTATAGCCTTCAGGAGCTTTTGCTCCTTTGCTTAATAAAATATATTGAACTGTATCTGCATGAGGGCCCATGCCAGAATAAATACTGACTAACTTATAATTATCATAATAGTCGATATTAAAGCCTCTGGCGTATTTAATTTCTGCACTGCCAGTCTTCGCTGAAGTATGTTTTTGAACAGACTGATTCTGCTTGCATGAAGTAATCAGCAACAGCGAAACGATCAAACAGGGGAATATTCCACTGAGAGAAGGATAATTTATTTTTCTCATCATAAAGTTTAGCCTTTCTTCCGAAAGCATTTAATAACCATTCATAAGGCAGGTCTTCTGACTTCCTCAAACTACAACCTTCCCTTCTTCGCGAAAGTGGTCATACTGTAGTTCTGGTAACGAGGTTTACAGCAGCGGAGACTGTTCCGGATTTACGCCGGGATTCCCTTAAAGCATTTTTAAATAAAATGCAGCCTTAAGTCTGCAAACCTAGATAAAATCTAGGATAAAAGCAATGCGCTCCTCTATAGAGTTTTTCGGTACATCAATCAGCTCGAACCCACAAGTAATATAGCTTGCCCGGATCGCCTCATCAATGCGCACTGCTTCTTCAAAGGTTTGCCAGCGTTCACTATCATAAACATAAATATTTTCCCAGGGAGGAAGAATGAAAACCTGTTTATGATATGGATAGTGGTCTAAAGCCATGTAATATTTCTCAGGAACCGTTATTCCTGCCACCTTCAAATAAGCTATGATATCAGGGATACCCCGGTCAAAAAAAGCGATAGCATCAGCCGGAGCACTTTTCCAGGAAACAATCATTTCTTCTAAAACCTTGCTAGAAAAACAAGAAATATCTATCCAGGGCAAACAGAATGACCCATTTGCTGTTTCCTGAATAATCATTTTTCTGGAAACTTCTTCTGAACAGAAATATCCTTGTAGCTGCAACGCATCAACTAATGTTGATTTTCCGGCTCCTGGGCCTCCACTAATGACATATTTCAGAGATGTATTGCGCATAGAGAGCTTTTGTATAAAGGGGGGAACGAATAGTTAGAGCCGGTTTAAATTTAGATGATAAATTTAAACCGGCTCTTAAACTTGAAAGAAATAAATGACAATTGACAATACCATAATCAAACATACCCCCTGATTGATACTGCTTACCATCTTAAATTCTTCATGCTTAATTTCTCTGCTGTTACTACCAATAAAAGGCTTATCAACTAAGATTCCATGATAAATATTTGGTCCCCCAAACTGAACATCCAAAATTCCGGCAAGCGCGGCCTCCGGATAACCAGCATTAGGGCTTTTATGTTGATGACCATATTTCATCACACATTGCCAACCCCGTATACTAAAGGTAACCATCAACATTAAAATAGTGGTAATTCGTGCAGGGATGAAATTTGCGACATCATCCAGTCGGGCTGCAAATTTACCAAAATATTCATATCTGTCGCTGTGATAACCAACCATGGAGTCCATGGTATTGATCATTTTATAAGTAAGCATTCCCGGTATACCTGCTATGAAATAGAAAAACAAAGGTGCAATTACACCATCACTCAAGTTCTCTGACATAGTTTCGAATACGGCCACCCGAATCTGTTGCGCGTCAAGATTCGAGGTATCCCGACCTACTATTCTGGATAAACGTACTCTCCCTGCTTCCAGTCCTCTATACTTTAATGCATCAAAGACCTGCTTTCCTTCAGTAATCAGACCTTTATTTGCCAAAGCATAATAAACAAAGACTGTAGCAAAAAGAAAATAAACCGGAACGCTGTGACTGAGCATAAAATGTATCACACTGTAAAAAAACAAAAATGTTCCTGAGCATAAAACCAATGCCATCATCATCCCTTTAAAAAATCTGAATTTCCCTTTATTCAGGTGTTTTTCAGCAAACGAGATCATACTGCCAAAAAACCTGACTGGATGCGGTAAACCTTCAGGATCACCGAATATCAGATCAAGCAGATAACCCGCAAGCAAAGGTATAATGATGATTATATATGTTTCCATTTGGCTAAAGCATTGATCAGCAATTGATTTTTATGATTACTTAAGGTAGCTATCCGAATATGTTTCTCCGTAAGTCCTCTAAAATTTTCTGCATTACGGATCAATATATTAAATTCTTTTAGTAAAAACTGTTTTAATGCAGCTGCTGTATGAAGATTTGTCTTTGCCAGAAAAAAATGAGTGTGGCTGGGATATATAGTTATCGGGCTATCTGCAAGCTTCTTTATCAAAGAAGCTTTATCCGCTAATAACAGTTCAAGAGGGATTTGTATGGCTTTGTAATGGTCAAAAATAAAATGTCCGGCTGCGATAGCCATTGTATTTACCGCCCAGGGTAATTTATAAGTTCTTAATCTTTCAATCAGTGTAGTATTTGCGGCAATATAACCTAATCTCAAACCTGGAATTGCATATGCCTTAGTCATTGAGCGTAAAACGATTAGGTTATTGTATTTCTCAATCAAGGTAATTACCGAAGTTACAGACAAAGTAAATTCAATAAAAGCCTCATCAACAACAAATAAAACAGATGCATTTTTGCTGATCAAATTCTCCAGATCTGTGACTACTGCTCCCGTTGGATTATTCGGGTTACAGATAAATAGGAGTTCAGTACCGGGTTTTAATCCAGTTTTCAATTCTGCCCAGTCCAGAAAACTGATTTGATGTCCAAACATTTTACAAGCATCTTCATACTCTGCAAAAGCCGGAATAGTGATCGTTGATTTTTGATACTGAAAAGCCTGTGCAACCAGGTAAATACTTTCTGTACTTCCATTTGTGACCAGTATATTTTCAGTTTTGAAACCATAAGAAAATGCTATTTTCTCTGTGAGACTTTCTGCCAGCACTTCCGGATAACGCTGTACTGTTTCCCACTGTGCAAAAAGATATTCTTTTAAACCCTGTGGTGTCCCCCCATGCCATACATTTGTACTAAAGTCGGCCGCTAATGTCTGCCGATGTAAATAACCATCGTCTCCGTGTCCCTGAAACATTTTTTTTTAAACTTTTATATGCTGATATACCTGGTCAATATCCAGGTTTTCTCTTAACAATACAGCTAATTTATCATATTGTTCACTTCGGAATTCAAGATAATCTACATCCTCTACTTTTAAATCAGTATAAGGAGATACCAAATCATTGATGACTACCTGGTTATCTAAAATACCATGCAAATAAGAACCCCAGCATTTATCTGATAAAAAATAACCATCTGTATGATTTCCTTCTAAAAATGCAACGGGCTGTGCTACTCCATGAACCAGCGTTTCCCCCATATGAATCTCATACCCGATACATTCTTCAAGAGAATCCCTGTACGTAAAATGGCATTGTCTAGTCGTTTTTTCATTCAGTAATATCGTTTCCACTGGTAAAATACCCAATCCTGCAATTTCTCCGACGGCAGATTCTATTTGCTGAGGGTCTTTGATAATTTCACCCATCATTTGATAACCACCACAAATACCTATTACGGTTTTACCATTTTTATACGCCTGAACAATTGCTTCTGCAAGACCATTCTGCCGAAGTTCAACCAGATCTTCAATTGTATTTTTACTCCCTGGCACAATAACAATATCTGCACTGGCAATACCTTCCCTGTGATGTGTATAATATAAGTTGACTCTGCTATCTTTATCTAAACGATCAAAATCGGTAAAATTGGACATTCTACTGAGCAAAACTACAGCGATGTTTACTTTACCGTTTACGGGTTGGTTTCGCTTTAACTTCAGTGATACCGCATCTTCTTCTTCGATAAAAATATCTTTGAAATAAGGAACAATACCAATTACAGGAACTCCGCATAGCTCTTCTATTATCTTTTTTCCATCTTGAAACAGATCCGCATCCCCACGGAATTTATTGATAATAATACCTTTGATACAAGCCTTTTCTTCAGGCTCTAATAAAGCCATTGTTCCATAAAGACTGGCAAAAATACCACCTCTATCAATATCCGTAATCAGATAAGTTGCTGCTCCGGCCGCTATTGCCATCCTCATATTGGTAATATCACGTTTTTTGAGATTTAACTCAGAGATACTCCCTGCTCCTTCCATTACGATGGGCGAATAACGCGATGCTAATCTTTGATAGGCACATTTAACCTCCTCAAATAATTCCGTACGATCCGATGATAAAAAATATTCCTTTGCACTCTGATTACCGATAGATTTTCCATTTAAAATTACCTGTGCACTCTGGTCATTTGTTGGTTTAAGCAATACAGGATTCATATCTGTGTGACAAGGCACACCAGCTGCCTCAGCTTGTACAGCCTGGGCACGACCGATTTCTAAGCCCTCAGGTGTTGCATAGCTATTGAGCGACATATTCTGCGCTTTAAATGGTGCAGGGGAATAGCCATCCTGTTTAAAAATCCGACAAAATCCGGCAGTAATCACACTTTTACCTACATCAGATGAGGTTCCAACAAACATCACAGGTCTGAGTTTCCTTTGAATTTCCATGATTGCAAGCTTACACAATTTCTCAGAGCTTAACAATGCAATTCACTCCTGTTAAACATCAAATATCCAGCTAACAAACAGACAAAATCTAATTCCTTTCCATTATCTTAATGTTCAATTAATAAGATCTGCTGATACTTGAAAAACAATTATTTAACCATGAAAAAATCAACTCTGATCCTGATGCTGCCCGCATTGCTGGCTTTATCTTGTAAAAAAGAAAATGTTCAGCTCCAGCAAAAGTCTGATGCATTAAAAACTGACGCGGTAGAAATCAATAAAGACACTGCTAATATTACACTCACCTGGAACAAAACCTACCAGAAAATTGAAGGTTTTGGCGCCTTTGGGGGACGTATTACTCCTTTCTTCGAATCTCCTAAAAGAGATAGTATTATGAATTGCCTCTGGGGACAAACAGGTTTACAGCTAACCATGGTACGTGGGAAAATAATTCGCAGCTATCCTTTTGATAAACAAAGTGGTGTAGTATCCATTAAGCCTGTTGGTTCAGACATTGACATGGATGTAAATGGTACTGAATACAAAAAACTAACAGAGGATCAAAAGGAACAAATTGGCCAGCTTTGGATCTTAAAAAAAGCAAAAGAACGTTATCAGTTACCGATTATGTTTGCCAGTGCCTGGACGCCTCCACTTTACATGAAAACTAATCCGGATAGTGAGAGTGGCAAAAACTTTAACGGACTTAACTTCAAGTGCTGTTCAACTGATTTTGCTCGTTATTTATCAGGATTCACAAAAGCTTATCAAAATGAGGGCATTAATTTTTACGCAATCTCACCAACCAACGAACCAGAGAATATATTTTCCAACTGGGATGCTTCTTATTGGGATTCAAAACACCTCGGCGAATTTGTTTCGAACAATCTACGTCCTGCATTAAACAATGCAGGACTAACCGCCA
Organism: Pedobacter sp. PAMC26386; assembly: GCA_014302835.1. Taxonomy (GTDB): domain Bacteria; phylum Bacteroidota; class Bacteroidia; order Sphingobacteriales; family Sphingobacteriaceae; genus Pedobacter. Next base: position 1,010,265 of record CP060294.1, on the reverse strand, counting down.
CAAAAATCATTTCGTCCGAAAATGCAGCATGGGGTACTGCCAACTCTTTTTTATCGGGAATGGATAAGAGTAATGTTGATATTCTGGCCGGACATGGCTATGTAGAAATCGGAGATCTTATTTTTGGCAAACGTGGCTTAAATCAAAGCCCAAAATCATGGTCTTTCAGTACAGGTAATAAACCGGTCTGGTTAACGGAAACTTCTGACGACGGCGGAACCTATGATGGTACAATTACTGGTGGACTAAAGTTGGCAACAAGCATGCATCAATTCCTTGCAGAGTGTAATATCAATGCTTTCGTTTATTGGCTGGGTATGCTGGCTATTAAAAATAATGAATCACTGATTGGTACCAATAGCGACGGAAGCCTGGAATTCCCTAAAACATACGATGTAATGGGTCAGTTTTCAAGAGCCGTACATCCTGGCTATGTTCGTTTTGACGCCAAACTACAAAATAATTCAACACTAAAAATATCAGCCTACAAAGATCCGCTAACTGGTAAATTCAGTTTGATCGCGATTAATCCAGGCCAGCAGACAGTGGTCTGTAAACTTCGCCTGGATGGTTTTTCCGCGGGTACAATTAATTCTTACCAAACAACCGGAAACAATATCAGATGGCAGAATGGCATTCCTGCAACGGCTAAATCAAATGGTGTCTTTGAAGTTATGATACCTGCTTCAGGTGTAATTACCTTTACCGGCACTAATGGTATTACCAAATAAATCCCTATTTTGTCTGGTATATACTCCTATTAATGCAACTCGAAAAGATAAATACAGAAAGACTGTACCTGATCCCTTTTACCCCGGATATTTGCAAAGAAGCACTAAATCATGAATTTAGTAGTTTAGCGGCTATCGGTATCCAGTTAGGTGATGGCTGGCCGGATGCCGACATGCTGGATACATTGCCCAGAATAATCGACAAGCTTAACCTGGTTGACACTCCCTCTGGATTTGAATCCTGGATGATTATTGAAAGGGAAACAAATGCAATTATTGGGGATACTGGATTCAAAGGTTTACCAGATGTGAACGGTACCATAGATGTGGGTTATGGCATCACTGCTAGTGCCAGACGTAAAGGTTATGCAACAGAAGCAGTCAAAGGTTTAATTAACTGGGCACTTCAGCAACCAGAAGTTACTGGAATAACTGCTAGCTGCGAAATTTCAAATGTGACTTCTGCCAAGTTGTTAAAAGCTCTTGGATTTATCCTTAAAGGTAAAAATAACAAAATGTTTGAGTGGAAATTATGGCCCTCTGTATTTGTAATTTGACGATAGTCTTACTCTACAAAACCAGTAGAACTTAATTCCATGTAGTATATTCGCATCATTATTATAAATAACCGCACAAAATTGACAAAGCATATGTATAAAAAGTCCCTTACTCTAGGTTTGTTTGCTCTTTTATCTGTTAGTGCCATTGCACAGAATCCTCTTCAGCAAGGAGCCTGGCGTGCTGCGCTTTTAAGAAACGATGGAAACAAGATTATATTTAATCTCGATGTGCAGCAACAAAAAGGAAAAACGGTATTCTATATCGTGAATCATCCTGAAAAAATGCTGGCTGACGATGTGACTATTGTTAAGGATTCTGTATTTATCAATATGCCTGTTTTTGAATCTGCATTTAGATTAAAAATTATATCAAAGGATAGTCTTTCGGGAACATGGATAAGAAAAACGACTTCAAAGGACATCGTGATGCCTTTTACTGCAACAACTAAACAAGCATATCGCTTTCCGGCAGTTAACGGGAATGCAAGTGAAAATGCCGATGGAAAATGGAAGATTGATTTTATCAAAGCTACGGGCTCTGAGCGGGAAGCTATCGGTCAGTTTTCGCAAAAAGGAAATCAGGTTACAGGATCTATCCTCACTCTTTCTGGTGATTATCGCTATCTTTCCGGAATAGTTACTGGTGATTCACTTCAGCTATCCACTTTCGATGGTATTCATGCCATGGTATTTACTGGAAAGATCAATAAAGGCAATATTACAGACGGTAATGTATACAGTGGCGCAGTTTCCACTGAGAAATGGACTGCACGGAAAGATGATAATGCCGCTTTATCAACACAACAGGTGACGAAACTGAAAGAAGGTGAAGATGGAAGTTTGAACTTCAGCTTTCCCGATCTTGATGGAAGACAGGTTTCTATCAAGGATAAACGTTTTAAAGATAAGGTGGTTATTATACAGCTGATGGGCTCATGGTGTCCTAATTGCATGGACGAAACAGCGTTTCTAAGCGAGTATTATAACAAAAACAAACAAAAGGGAATTGAGATTCTTGGTCTCGCTTACGAGTACTCTACAGACGTGAAACGTTCAACGGCCAGTTTACGCAAATTTCAGAAAAGATTTGGAGTAAATTATCCGTTGCTGATTACACCGACAACAGTTTCTGATTCGTTGAATACAGAAAAAACATTACCACAATTAACTAAGATTAAGGTTTTTCCAACTACCCTGATTCTGGATAAAAGTGGAAAAGTAACTGAGATTACTACCGATTTCTATGGCCCGGGCACTGGAGATTATTACACAAAATACAAGGCTGCTTTTGAGAAAAAAATAGAAGAGTTGCTGGCGAAGTAACCCGATCAGTGAGTCTCGTTCTTCGTTCAAAAAAGGATAACCCGTCAAGGCAGGTTATCCTTTTTTTATTCAAATTATTTGAAAAACTTCATCAGTTCTTCTTCCTGAAAAGAAATTGGTGATCAGCAAAAAACCGCGCAAGTCAATTTAGCCTGAGCGGTTTTTATGTTAATTCAAGCTAGTGGCTAGCTGAGTAGAGATTTATTTTTTCAATTGTTTTTTTGTCGATGCTGTCAACTCACGTTTTGCTAAAGCATGACATTCGTAAATTGCATCACTGAACATCATTTGCTCTGGTGGTGTTTTCTGAGTCGAAGCTGAAGGTCCTCTAAGGGCTCCTACCAGACCTAATTCCCTCGCTACATAAACATATCTGATTGCATCAATAACTACACCTGCGGAGTTAGGAGAATCCTGAACTGAAAGCTGTGCATCAAAGATTACAGGAGCTCCCATAAAGCCTTCTAATTCCAGACGAAAATTAGCTACTTTATTGTCTCCATAGTAAGCAATGTATTCTGAAGGACCTGCATGAAGGAAACTATCCTCAGTTGAGATACCTCTGATATCATTCTGCGCACGAATTACGTTTTCTTTAGAGATCTTTTTAGATTTCAGACGGTTTTTATCTTCCATGTTAAGGAAATCAGTATTTCCACCAACATTTCTCTGGATGTGGGCTTTCACATGATGACCTCTTTCAAAAGCTAATTCCTGAAGCATTTGTGAAACAATACTTGCACCAAACTGACTACGCATATCGTCTCCAATGATTGGAATACCAGCATCGATGAATCTTTGCTCCCACACAGGGTCTGAAGCAATAAATACAGGTATACAATTCACTAAAGAGATACCTAGTTCAAGGCAGATCTCTGCATAGAATTCTGTAGCCAGCTGTGAGCCAACCGGAAGATAATTAATTAATATTTCCGCTTCGTGTTTACGCAGTTGTGCAACAATTTCAGCACGCAGCGTACTTACCTGAGCTTTGTCATAAGTAACACCATCGATCAGAATATCAGTATTCCTCAATTCTTCTTTGATAACGAACCTGTTAGCTTCAGGATAGGCAGCCATCTGTGGAGATACACCATCAATAACAGGTGATCTGTATATTGGAGCAACTGATTCGATATCAGCATTAAGTATGATTGTACAATTTGGCTTAGCAAAAATGGCATCCTTTAAAGGAAGACCAATTTTTCTTTCGTCTACATCAAATCCGCAAACGAATTCAATGTTAGCCGCTTTATATCCACCAATATCATTAGCCATCAATCCTGATGTCTTTTCTGCATGTTTAGTGTAAAATTCCACGCCTTGTACTAGCGAGCTGGCGCAGTTACCGACGCCTAAAATTGCAACTCTGATTTTCTTTCCTTGGTTATGCATTGTTTGAACTTGGGTTATTCTAAATTTATCAGACGGAGAGCTTTATAGGCAGAATTCATCCATCTAAATCTCCGCAAAAATAGAAATCCGATTATTATTTCTAGTATAGTTGCGAACAATATAGAGATAATTCTGGTAAGATGATTAAATTTTACATTCTGACAACTTTAAGCACATAGTCAGTTTTTATAAAAACTCAATACCCAAAAGCCATCCCTTCCTTTATACATTTATTTGCTAAATCATTAAACTGATCTTTTTTAGGCGCATATTAAATTTAAATAAGATTATCTGCCATTAAAACGATTGTCAAAACTTCTGAAAATATTATTTATTAAATTACCGTTTCCACCTCTAAATATCGCAGATCTAAAGAAAAATATTACACTCACGAATAATTACAAGGATCAACACACGATACTCCCTATCTGATGCTTGAAAATGCAATACAGTTTATTGAATCCGTCAAAACAGTTTTTAACGCGGAGACAAGTTTATTAAATATTTCTACAGATAACCGAACAATTATAGCTGCAGAAATCAAAATCGGACATAGTACAATACTGCTCTCCGAAGCAGCAGGTATATACGGAAAGTCTGTAGGTAATTTTTTCATCTATGTTGGCAATGCTCATGAAACATTTAAAAGAGCCATATTTCATGGTTCCTCTGTTGTAACCGAACTTTCTGATATGGATTATGGAAGATGTGGAGGTATACAGGATTCCTTTGGAAATACCTGGTGGCTAACCTCCACATCTTAAATCTATCTTTTTTCTCAAGATAACTTTTTGAAAATATTACCGATTACCTGCGGAATTTCATTAATTGCTTTTTCCGGGTTATTAACCTCTCCTTCAGCCCAGCCTCTCCAGATTACTTTGGAAGTATTACGATCAATAATATCAATCATAATACTGTTCGCCTTAACTCTTATCTGTCTTTCTCTATCGCCCACATAAACTGGAAGCGGATTGTAATAAGAATAGTAATAAACCCTTCTGCCACCATAATATGAAACACGCGGAAGTATTCTCGATGGTGGGTTATAATAAACCGGATCACTGTACTCTTTAACTTCTTTATTGACTACAGCAGTGTATCGCAGCAATAAATCAGGTTTATCGCTTTGAAGAGTAAAACCTCTCTTACTCATTTCCTGACTAGCAGATTCCACAATTTTATCTGTCGCAACATCATTATTGTAAATAGATGTTGACTTTGATTTACCTTCCGGGATCCAGGCAAAGGTTTTATATTTTGCAGGATTCACAGCATTGTGAGCTACTGAATAATAGTTATATGACGAACACGCTGAAAATAGAGCCGCTGTAATAAACAGGACTAAAGCTAGCTTTTTCATGACTATATTTTTTATGTTTAAATATGACAAGTAATCCATCAGAAAGTTTAATCGGAGAGCCATCAATAATCAAAAGCAACTAACAATTAGAAAAAATATTTTACTGCTAATCCGGCAAATCCGTTTCTTTTAGGTGAAGGATTAAAATAAGCAGGCTGTGCACCACTATATCCTACAGCATTTAAAGATAAAATCGAACTATAAGCCTCATTGAATAGATTATCGATACCACCATACACATTAATTTCAAAGACTTTGCCAAGTTTTTTCTTGTAACCGGCCTTAACATTTACCACTTGATAAGCGGCATTATAATCGGAGTTCTTATCATTTAATGGCATTTTATCATTGTAATAGTAATTCAGATAACCATATAAACCGAAACGGGTTTCCAAATCAAGGCCCGCACTAATCACCCATGGTGAAATCCCAGTCAGTGCATTTCCATTATAAGAAGCAGTTACCTGATTACCAGCATTCAGAATTTGATAATCTTTAAATTTAAAAGCTGAGTAAGTCAAGGCGACAAAAGGTCTTAGACTCGCTATACTCTGATTATCTTCTAATTTTAGTGCTTGCCACGACAAAGCCAACTCCACACCATTGTGGATTGTTTTACCAGCATTGTTATAAATCGTTATTCCTTGCTGTACGGATTGCCCGATCAACTCCCCTTTCATATCCATTTTGAACAGAGAAAGATCATAACTCAAACGGGAATTCAGCAGATTACCTTTAGCATTAATTTCATAATTGATAGCTTTCTCAGCCTGTAAAGTTGGATTAATTGACCCATCCACATTTTTCACTTCTGAACTTGATGGCGGAGAGAATCCTGTACTTACACTGGCATGCAAACTCAATGCGTCAGAGAAATTATGACTCAATGCAATACGCGGAGTAGCCTGTGGCTTAAAATCTTTGATTCCGCTTTGTGTGGGCATAAGATAATTGGACACATCGTATTTTAAGCTGTTATAACTCAACCCAAGCGTTAACAAGGTACGCTCCCCCAACTGTGTCTCTGATTGATAGAATAGCGAGTAAAGCGTATTCCGATAATCGATGTTTCCAGTTATTGCACCCTCAGTACCTTTGTTATTTACATACTGCGTTCCCTTAGTCAGCCCTTCATTGAACTCAGCGCCAACAATAAATTTAGTTGGCAGTTGCGAGAAACCAGGATTATAAGTAAAACTTGTCCTGCCTCCATAACTTTGATAATAATTTCGCAGATAAGCATAAGGTAAAGGATGGTTTAAATCATAGGAGTAAGTAAAGACACTAGTACTGTTAGACAATTGATCATTAATTTGATATTGCTGTCCCAAACCTACCCTGGTCCAGGTTTGATAACGACCAGCCTGTTTATCCAGATTACTTGCATTTGCCTGTAAAGGATTAGAAGCGATCTGATCTGCAGTCAGTGAGCCTGGAATTTGTGAATATTGTGTAGTCCGGTTAAGCAATAGCGTAATAATACGCTTGTTACTTGGAAAGAGCTGAAAATTACCAGACAGAAACCTGCGCATATCATTGCTATGTTCCCTGTATCCATCATACTCCTGCCATCCATAAGAGACATAACTGTTAATCTTATCTCCACCATTGCGGTATGTCGCTGCCAGCCGGTGTAAGCCATAACTTCCTGCTAAACCAGAAGCTTCCAGACTTTGTTCCTGATAAGGAGAACGCTGTAACTGAAAATTAATAACCCCACCTGTACCTGCACCATAGATACTGGATGCCGGCCCTTTGATCACTTCGGCTCGGCCAATACTATTTACATCTAAAGCCTCAATACGGGTTGTGCCATCGGCCTCTGTAACCGGAATATCATTCAGGTAAACTTTGATATTTCTCAATCCATAAGAAGACCTGACTCCATTTCCACGAATTGCAATTCGGGCTTCAGAGAGTGTGCTCTGATCCATTCTTACACCCGGAATAGAATTTAAGGCAGATTGAAATGACAACCCGCTGCCCCGATTGATATCTTTGTTGGTAATCATCCCAATGGAGCCAGCAGTTTCCTTCTTAGTACGGTTACCCGCGAAACCAGTGACCCTTACCTCATTCAAACTGGATTCATCTGCATCCATCTGGATATTCAGGGTCCCATCCTTTTTGCTGTAATCAACTTCCTGCGGTTTAAAACCTAGCAGGATAAATTTATAGTGCTGATCTGCACTTGTATTTTCAATTTTAAAATACCCGTTTTTATCTGATACGGTGAGGAGTTTATTATCCGATGTTTTGATACTTACTCCCGCAAGCACCTGCTTCGTTTGAGAATCGTAAATATTACCTGTAACGGGTTGATTTTGTGCCTGGGCACTTTGCGAAAAAAAAGCAAAGCCGGCAAGTATCATGATAAATCTGAAAAGCTTCATTGTAAAATGCGAAATTGTAATCCATATAAATATTTCCTGAATCATTTTGCTTTGCACAATTGATCAGTTCCGTAAACTCAAAAATTGCAAAAGGCAAAAGAATCAGATTAGTGTACCGGTTCTTCTTGAATTCCGGCCAAATAAATAAGAATAGAATTATGCGCGGGGCGGCTGAAAGATATCAGCGGCATATGCCGGCAAACGGAAAGGCAGTTCTGACTTATATTTCTGCACAACACAGTTCATATAAGGGTTAAAGGAGGTTTTTTCGACGATTACACCGACCTGGTGCATACTCCGTTGATTTTCATGTTCCCTGTTCTTCTCCTTTTGTTCCGCCTGTTTTAATTTACGCATCAGGTAACATTTACCATTGCAATGCATTTGTGGCTTGTCACGGTTAATGCAGAGTTTGGAGACGATATAGTTTTCGTTCAGCTCAAACCCTGCATGCACAAAGACCTGGCTAAAGTTAGCCATCAATGTGGTGAAGATTAAGATATGTGCAAGAATGCTTCTGAACATTTTGCAAATATATAAAATCTTCTAAGTACTTATAGCGCGATCCAAATGAACATACCCGCCATCCACATAAACCAATTGTCCGGTCGTATGGCTTGATCTTGGAGACAACAGAAATACAGCTGTATTTGCAATCTCTTCTGCTGTTGTCATTCTATGCTCAAAAGGAATCTTTGAAGTAATATCTTTCAGTTTTTTTTCTGGTTCTGGTAAAGAACTGATCCAGGTTTGATATAAAGGCGTATAACATTCTGCTACAATTACAGCATTTACACGAATACTGTAAGGCAATAACTCTACAGCCCATTCTCTTGTTAAAGCATTTCTTGCACCATTGGATGCCGCATAAGCAGAAGTCCCGCCCTGCCCTGTATCCGCCACTTTTGAACCAATATTTACAATCGATCCTTTACTTAGCTTTAAATAAGGAAGTGCATGATGAGCCATCAGGTAATAGTGAATCACATTTTTATGCAGACTATCTACAAAAGCCTGGTAATTACCATTTTCCAAACCTATCCCATCATTTACACCTGCGTTATTTACCAGACCATCTATTTTACCAAAGTTTTTTATAATTATAGCAACCGTCTCTTCAGCACTTTTCGGATCTGTTAATTCGGCTACAACCTGAAAAGCTTGCTTGCCCTCAACAGTAATTTCATTGACAAGTTTCTGGTTATCGGCTTCTTTCCGGCCTACAATAACAGGAATAGCACCTTCATTTGCCAGTTGGCGAACAATAGCTTCACCAATTCCTTTTGCCCCACCCGTAACAATGACTATTTTATCTTTTAATTGCAGATCCATTCCTGATTTTTAAATGATATTAATTTTTAACATAAGCTTTAACTTCCTGTCTGGAAACCCCAAGACCATCAATACCTAATTCTACGATATCTCCAGCCTTCAAATATATCGGCGGGTTAAAGCCAAGCCCAACACCAGCTGGTGTTCCTGTAGAGATTACATCGCCCGGAAGCAGTGTCATAAACTGACTTACATAGGAAATTACAAATGGTATGTTAAAAATAAAGTTCGATGTATTACCATCCTGCATGGTTTTACCGTTTACTTTTAACCACAGACGCAATTTATTAATGTCACCTAATTCATCAGGAGTAGCTAAAAACGGACCCAGCGGTGCAAAAGTATCGCAACCTTTTCCTTTATCCCAGGTACCATTTCTTTCAATCTGAAATTCACGTTCCGAAACATCATTATGCAAAGCATAACCTGCTACATAATCCAACGCTTCAGCTTCATCTACATAAGATGCCCTTTTACCAATAACAACTGCCAGTTCTACTTCCCAATCTGTCTTTACAGAATTCTTAGGTGTGATAATATCATCATTCGGACCTGCTAATGCTGTCGTTGATTTCATGAAAATGATAGGTTCTACTGGCAGCGGAGCATTGGTTTCTTTCGCGTGATCCGCATAATTCAACCCAATACAGATGATTTTAGATGGACGGGCAATTGGTGAGCCTAAACGTTCTGAATCTGAAATCTTCGGAAGTTTACCAGTATTCGCTTTTACAAACTCCTCCAATCTTACCAGACCATTTTTTTCAAAAAAATCTTCATTGTAATCTCTGCCGAAAGCAGAAGTGTCGTATTTAATATCATTGATAATTACACCTGTCTTTTCCCGGCCGGCATTGCCCCATCTTATTAATTTCATAGATATCTTTAGTTATTAAGTTTTATAAATCCTCCGTCAATCGGATAATCATTTCCTGAGATAAACCCCGATTCCTCTGCACAAAGATATAAGGCCAACGCGGCCACTTCTTCTGGTTTCCCCATCCTGCCGATTGGCTGACTTTTAGACAGTTTATCAAATATTTCCTCTTCCTTTCCCGGATAGTTTTTTGAGATAAAACCATCTACAAAAGGAGTATGAACCCTTGCAGGAGAGATACTGTTACAACGGATACCATCTTCCAGGTAATCACGTGCTACAGACATTGTCATTGCATAAATTGCTCCTTTACTCATTGAATAAGCAAATCTGTCTGTAATCCCTACTAACGCAGCTATAGACGCCATATTCAAAATCACGGGACTTTTACTTTTCTTCAAAAAAGGGATAGCAGCAAATAAAGTATTGTATGCGCCCTTAACATTCACAGCAAAAACCCGATCAAAGTCCTCTTCACTTGTGGTATCCGCCTTACCAATATGCGCTATACCCGCATTGTTAACCAAAATATCGACTGCTCCGATCTGATAAAAAACATCCATTACTTCATTCTGATTACTTACATCACAACTATGTGCACATGCTTTCCCCTTATTTTTTTGAATCTCAGTAACCGTTTCTTCAGCTGCTGCTGCATTAAGTTCTATAATATGTACATCCGCACCTTGTTTGGCAAATAATATAGAAATAGCTTTTCCTATACCACTTCCACCACCGGTAACGATGGCTATTTTTCCTTCTAAACTAAACATATATTAAATTATAATGAAACACCTCTTTTCCATGGAATAAAATCATCCTGCCCTAATTCTACAGCTTTAGGTTTAATGACCCCGCTGGCCACCTCAATCACATAATTAAGAATACGCTCCCCAGCTTCTTCAATACTTTCTGTTCCTTCAATGATAGTACCACAATTAATATCGATAATATCAGGCATTTTATGGAATAAAGCTGTATTGGTGGAGATCTTGATTACTGGTGCTACCGGATTCCCGGTTGGCGTCCCCAGACCGGTTGTAAACAGGACTATATTTGCACCTGAAGCGACTTCTGCAGTCGTGCTTTCGACATCACTGCCCGGTGTACATAACAAGTTCAACCCTGGTTTTGTCACCTTATCAGGATAATCCAAAACCGCAGTCACGGGAGAAGTTCCCCCTTTTTTCGCTGCACCGGCAGATTTGATCGCATCTGTAATTAAACCATCTTTAATATTTCCCGGAGACGGATTGGCATAAAACCCAGAGCCTGTCGCTTCTGCAAGCGCATTATAAGTACTCATCAATCCCATAAAGCGATTTGCTGTCTCTACATCTATACAACGGTCACTTAATTCCTGTTCAACCCCACACAATTCCGGGAACTCAGCAAGGATAACGCTTCCACCTATGGTCACCAGTAAATCTGAAAGATGACCAAGTGCTGGATTTGCCGAAATACCTGAAAATCCATCAGAACCACCGCATTCTAAACCAATACAGAGTTTCGATAAAGGTGCCGGTGCTCTTTCTTTTTGGTTTGCAACCATTAAACCTGTAAAAGTTTGTTTTAACGCTTCTTGTAAGAGTTTACTTTCAGTCCCTAATTTTTGCTGTTCTAAGATGACTAATGGTTTGTTAAAACCTGGGTCACGTTTTTTTATTTCGGCTTCGAGAATACTGACCTGTGCATGCTGACAGCCTAAACTCAGAACCGTTGCTCCTGCTACATTCGGATGCGTGATGTATCCTGCTAACAACCCACAAAGGGTGTCAGAGTCCATCCTTGTTCCTCCGCATCCCATATCATGATTCAGAAATTTAATTCCGTCTATATTGGGAAACAATTTATTGGCAGGGGTAATAGCAGCTGAGCGTTGCAAGTCTGTCTGTAAGATCTCTTCTACGCTTTTACCAGTCTGATATAAGGCGATTAAGCCGTCTACCTCATTTTCATAACTTTTAGCTTTTTTAAAACCGAGCTTGCCTGTCAGGGCTTCCTTTAGCACTTCTACATTTCTGTTTTCGCAGAATACCAGGGGAATAACAATCCAGTAATTAGCTGTTCCAACAGAACCATCTGCTCTATGAAAACCCATAAAGGTTTTATCCTTGAAGGCATTCACATCTGGTTTCTGCCATTGTGTTTTTCTTTCTCCCAATTGATATCCTTCAGCAGCATGTTTTACATTATCCACTGTAATCGAATGTCCGGAAGGAATTGCTTCACTTGCTTTACCCACCAGCACGCCATACATGAAAATGCTGTTCCCTTCAGACAGATCATGTATGGTAAATTTGTGCTTGGCGGCTATCGGTATACGAATATCAAAAGTCAGCTCATTAAACTTTACTTTAAACCCTACTGGTAAATCAACAAGGGCGACCAATACATTATCCAACGGGTGGATTTGTATAAAGTAAGTTGTTTCTATTGGCGACATATTATCCTAGTTCAAAAATTTGAGTCATTAACATCCATTTCTCTCCAGGTTTTGCGCCCGGTAAAGCCTGCTGGTACTTCCACATCAGCTTTTCCCATTCCTGTACCCTTTCGTTACTCGCATCCATTGCAGCCTTATATTCAAAACTGAAAGTATCATTTACCCCCATCAACATTGTCAGACGATTGGAAAACCGATAAATCTGCATCTTTTCTATGCCTGAGTTTTTAATACTAGTGTATATTTCAGGCCATATTTCCTGATGATATTTTTCGTATTCCCTGATCAGTTCAGGATCATTAATCAAATCAAGGGTTAAACAATAGGTCTTCATTTATCTATTTTCTATTTTTAGATCGTACGGTGTCTTTGTATATTCAAAGGAAAGTATTTTTGATTTTATTTATTTTACCATTTGAACGAAAGATTAAATGATTTTGGCATATTTACCTTTTATCAGTCATCATTTGTAACAAAAAAATGAAACCTCAACTTTTAAAAGCCTCACCGAACCCAATTCATTCCTTTAATGCCAGGCAGGATAATGTGCCTTACATTAATAACCGCTGGCACTATCATGCGGAAGTGGAATTAATACATTTTAAGAAAGGGAATGGTACTCAGTTTATCGGTGACAGCATTAAGCGTTTCCGTTCTGGTGATGTTATCTTAATCGGCGCGCACCTCCCCCATTACTGGAGATTTGATGATGTTTATTTTGATGACCAAGTCAAAACGAGTGCTGATGTAAGGGTGATCCATTTCAATGAGAATTTCTGGGGGGATGTCTTTCTGAACCTGCCAGAAAACAAATTGATTAAAACTACCCTGGAAAAAGCCAGAAGAGGCATTCAGATTGGGGGGACAATGAAAAACAATATAGGCGAATTATTAGAACAGCTATTACAGGCAGAAGGTTCAAAAAAGATAATCCTCCTCATGGAAGCACTGACTAACATCGGCAACTGCTCAAAAACAAAGCTACTGTCTTCAATTGGCTTTAAACATAATTTCGAGGAATCAGAGAATGACAGAATTCATGCGATCTATGAATTTTCACTTGCTAATTTCAAACGTAAAATACAAACACAGGAAGTAGCAGATATTGCCCATGTAAGCGTTAATTATTTTTGCAGATATTTTAAGTCAAGGACAAGAAAGACCTATTCTCAGTTCATTAATGAAATAAGAATAGGTCATGCTTGTAAACTACTGATTGAGAATAAAATTAATGTAAAGCAGATTTGTTATGAAAGTGGCTTTTATAATTTTGCCAGTTTTCATAAGTACTTCAAATCAATTACGGGCAAAAGCCCGCTTAATTACCAGCGTGAGTTTCTGAGTGACCGAAAAGAAACATCCCATTAACGGACACTCAGAAATAGTTAATTGAGACAGGTTATTTTGCCTGCATACCTGTCAAGGTGGATTTTAATTCTTTGACCAGGTCTGAAGAATTGTCAGGTGCAGCAAATATTTTATGCGCACTAGCCGCTTTTCCATAAAAGCTTGTATTGCCCTGAGCATCTATAGCAAGAGAAGCTCCGTTTAAAGAAATTCCGGCAAAAAGACCTTTACTGCGCGAGTAAGAATAAACTTCAGCCTCTAGCTTATAGTCTGTATTGGCGGTAGTATTCCTGCCAATAGGGCCTGCGGCAACAGAGAGGTCACCACCAAGGGTAAAACTGCTCTTTTTAATATCCGTCAGACTACTGCTGTGTTTAAATACAAGCACTAGATCTACCGCCTGTACACCTATTTGAAAACCAATGCTGCCTCCGGTTATTGTGATGAAAACTGGATTACTCCAGGTACCATCAGCTCGTTTCACCATGGCAACACCTTTACCTCTTTTAGCACCGATGACAAAACCAGCATTGATTAATTTTGGAACTACGATAATCCCTTGTGTAACAGCCAGTAATTCTGATGGAATAGACTCTTTCATTTTACTAAAATCAGAGAGTACTGTTGTTGCGGCTTCGACCTTCTTTTCTTCCTTTTCCTGTGCATTAACCGAAGCGCTTAAGCATAAGCCTGCACATAAAAGAAGTGCAATTTTTAATTTCGGTAATTTCATCGTTTTCATAATAGTCCTGGTTTTATTTGAATTTGATTAACTACTAAATGTTAATCAAATTCAAAGCCAAGATTACAATCATCATCCTATTTAGTTTGAAGTATAGGGATTGGGTATAGTATCTAGTATTATAGGAGTTTTTTTTGGCAAGTCTCATTTTTCTTATTACAGAAATTTGGTAAAAACGAATCAATTCCAGAGCAAAAAAAGTCTTTATTCCTCATAATGTTCGCATTTGATTTTAACAAAAAAACAATTCACCTCCACATTAAAAATTTATTAAAGACCACTTAGCCGCTGCTATATTAGATTCCCGTTTCCGCCGCCCAAAGAAGTAAGAGTCAACGTAGAGTCAGTCACGACTGGAGGAGGCACCCTTAATCCATTCTCAAATTTATTTATTACAGAAATTTGATAGACAGGAGTTAATTTTAGTTTTAAAAAATTAGTTTTTATTTTTTTCATATCCAATAGCGTTTAATTATATCAATGATAAAGAATTCATCTTCATGCTGAAAATTTATTACACGAACAACTATAATACTGGGGTAAATTAGCATATATTCCCTTATATTTGAAATAATGATTTCCGAATTCGCCTCAAAAAAAATCAAATTTTTCCGTGCACATATTTTCGCATGGGCACTGTTTATTCTCTTTGAATTGCTCCTATCATTTTTACTTCACGTACCTACTGCAACAGCAGCAGATTACATTTTAGGATATTTCCTGAATATAGTTGTTTTTTATGCTACGTCACATATTACATGGCCAATAGCTTATAAAAAACCTATACATATCGGTTTAGCATTAATTTTGCTTGAGCTTGCTGCCTACCTTGCAATAAAATATATTTTCATATGGATTTACTTCAAACTAGAGCTTTCTACCCATGCTCCCTCTTCTGTTATTACTCAAGATACAATAGCCAGAACTCTTTATAGGTTTATCTACTTTGTTGGCTTAAGTTCAGGTTATTGGTTCGCTCTAAACATTATTACCCAAAGAAAAGAAATTACAGATTTAGAGAAGGGCATCCTATTAGACCAACTGCATCAACAAAAATTAGAAAAAAAACTGGTTGATTCTGAGATAGCTTATTTAAAATCACAAATCAATCCTCATTTTCTATTTAACAGCCTAAACTTCCTGCATAATTCTGCTATAAAAAATGCTCCTCAACTGACTAAACCAATTCTTTTACTTTCTGATATTATGCGTTATGCATTAACTGAAATACCAAAAAGTGGAAAAGTTGACCTTTCAGAAGAAATAGAACAGATTTCTTCCTTTATAGACTTAAATCAATTTAGGTTCGATCACAATTTACAGTTATCTTTCACTATTACAGGAAATACAGCTAAATTACAGATACTCCCTTTGATTTTATTAACCCCGGTAGAAAACATTTTCAAATATGCTGACCTTAAAAATACTGAACACCCGGTAAAGATCAATATTGAGATTAATAATAATGAATTGCAATTTACAATTTACAACAGAAAAATAAGAACCAGAAAACCCATTCACAGTCATGGTATAGGTCTTAAAAACTTAAAGCTAAGGCTTGATGCATATTATCTTAATACCCATGAAATCCAAATAATAGAAACTGCAGATGATTATACCTTCAAGCTTCAAATAACCTTATAACCTTTATGTATAAATGCTTTATAATAGATGATGAATCACACGCCATCGAAACCTTGAAAAAATACGCAGCAGACAGCGCACAACTGGAGGTTGTTTCTACTTCACAAAATCCACTGGAAGCAGTTAAATATATTAATGAGCATAGAGATATAGACATTACTTTTCTCGACATTGATATGCCCGAGATGTCCGGTTTGGATGTAGCTGACTTAATATACAAAAATACCGCTATCATTTTCACTACTGGTCATGCAGGATATGCCGTACAAGGGTTCGAAAAAAATATTTCAGATTTTCTGCTAAAACCTATTTCCTTCGAAAAATTCTTAAAATCTGTAACAAAGGTTATTGATAAAATAGAAGGGCAAAAAGTACAAACCGAGCCTAAAAATGAAAGTTATTTTTTTGTAAATCCAGGTATAAAGGGTAAAATGCTCAAAGTTAACTATGATGATGTAGAATATATTGAAGGGTTAAATAACTATATTGTTATAAATACGCCTCAAAACAAACACATTATCTATCTGACAATGAAGGAAATTGAAGCAGGTTTACCTACAGGTAATTTTATCAGAATACATAAATCCTATATCATCAATATTGATAAAGTAACGATGATGGAAGGAAACAAAATCATGATTGATAAAATAACTTTACCAATAGGCTCTTCATTTAAAGACCAGCTCTTAAAAAGAGTAAATAGTAACATAATTAAAACTCATCGTTAGTAGTATAATTGAGATAATCCTGGTGCTTTTTCATAAAGTGATAGGCAAGATATTCATAAGCGCGAGGATCGTTTTCAAATATTCTGTTCATATGCATATGTATCAAACTCGAAATCAGGCTTCGCTTATCTGCAGATTTCCAATTTGATATTTTCTCATTAATTGCAATCAGTAATTGATTCAAATGCAGATAGTTCTTATTATTTATCTGCCTGTAAAACTGCTCATTTTCAATCAACTCAGCCCGAAACCTTCTGTACCTCAGATCCATTTTACGTGTAATTTCTTTATCGCCACTATTAAACTCTATTGAAAAGCTGGCTAAAACAGAATTGAAAAACTCCAGACGCTGCTTTTTATCGTGAATAAAGCACTTTACCATCTGCAATGCAGAATGCACCGCAAAGTTTAATTTAAATCGCGTTTCTGATCCATTTTCATATAATTCATTGAGAATATACTCACTATCCTTATAGAATATAGATTCTATTTCATCTATTAACTCTGCGGAATATCTTTCCAGCTCCCTTTGATAAGTATCCAGCAAAACCTCAGATATTTTTCCTGATTGATACAAGGGTTTTAATTTTCCTTTGAGCTCAGTCAATAAATTATGAGCCGATTTTTCAGCCATAAAAAATCTTAACCTTATATGATGATCTGGATCATTGTATCTAATAAAAAACCATTTAAATCCAGGATTATTCTCTTTATACTTTCGAAGAAGTGGCAAAATAATATGAATTAAAATACCATCCATTAATGAATCATGTGCATACAACTTAAGATATAACCATTCATCTTCCAAAAAAAATGCACGTTTGGTTTTTAGCTTTTTAGTATTCCCGATTATACCAGCCATTGGCTGAGGTGGAGCGTACGATTTAGATTGATTAACCACACAAGCTATATATTGGCTTGCATAAGCTTTTTTAATTGTATTATGGAGGTCTGAGCATTCAGGAAAAACATATTCTTCTAATGTGACCGACTTCTTGTTTCTGATACATTTCTTAAACATATCCAGATCATCCTGATGAGCACCGTTAAAGACAAGAAAATTATCTCTTTCATTCCAGCTAAAATATGGTGGCAGCTGCAATTCCTCCTGAAGACCCTGATTGTGCCCCGCCACTATCTTCTTAATTTTAGTTTCATCTAAAATCCACTTTGCGGGGGATAGTATAGCCCTACCTAACTGTACACGTGGGTAATAATCCAAACCTGGAAAAAGCCGTTCAAGAGAAAAAGCCAAATTTGATTTAACTCCCTGACGTTGTAAGTCGCAAAGAAATCTAAATGCTGGAATCGTTGTAAGCCGAATATTATAAGCAGAAGAAAGCCTTGGTATAACATATTTATTGAGCTTAACTGATCTTAATAAGACGGTATCATTACTCATAGATATAACCAAATCATTCAATTTTATCGATTTTTCTTCTGAGCGGGTTGAATGTGTCAGTATAGGAATTTCATAAGGATAGAAATGCCCTCTTTGCTTGATATTTGAAGTCTTATCAGCAGGTGAAAAAGCAATTTCAGCAAATATAAAATCATCATTCAAGGACATCCCCTGTTCACATATATTTCTAAGCTGTTGCTCAATAACCACATTGGGAACACCAAACCTTGCCCCTAACTCTATTCCTGATACACCACTAATCTGATCTATCCACAATTCCTGGTCAACATTTTTATATAAAATGGACATGCCGGGTGGCAATAAAGACTTACTTTCGGGCAGTAAATCAATATCCTCCTGGGTCAGCACGATTTTCCCTACCCCTGACTTTGAAAGGTTATTCCATTTCTTAAAGATCATTCTTTCTGCCTCCCTCCATTCCATCTTAATTTCTGGTTCCTTCCGCGTCCTCAAACCCTCTGTAAATTCTTCCTTCTCTTTATGAAAACCCGAAGTTAAGTTATCATATCCAATACCAACTCCTGGATCCATCACTTCCATTAATGGAACTTCACGCCTGTCATATTTCTTTTTGAAGGCAGTCTTAAATGCATTCATCACTTCCTCACTCCGATCTGCAGTTAACTTGTCCAAATTTTTAATCAGTGAGATAAACTCAGGATGAACCTCATTATTTAACCCGCCAGAAATTCCGCGCTGGTATAAACTATAAGGGGCCCGCTCTTCGTTCCGACGATTGAGCTCATCAATATGGGTAAGAAGGCCAGGAAATGAGCTACTTTGATCATTGATCGGGATAGAAAAGGTTTTTAGACCATCCAAATTAAGCTGAGGATATGCTTTCAATAAAGCCAGACATCTTTCATTATATAATATACCGGTAACATTTGGCATCAGCTCTGAAACGATTACCTGGCCCTCAACCAATTGATTAAAATAATCCTCTGCACCAGCATCTTCCCCATATTGCTTCGCCAAATAATTAAGAATTGCCTCTTTTGTCTGTCCCTGGTCAATAAATTTTAACAATTTTTTCAAACCCGGAATTACTTTCAAATGTACAATAACATGCTTATCCTGCTCAGAATAAGCCTGACTAACAAAATACAACTCTCCTGCTACCTCATACATCGAATTATTAGTATAATATAGAATAGATGGTAAGTCTTGTACGTTTAAAGTATTGATATAATCCAGCGTGGTCACAAAATCAGGGATAGCGGTTAATCCACCTCGCCCATTAAAACACAATGGATTATCTTGCTCCGACGTCCACTTCGCCAAAGAAAATGAAGAAAATAACCCATATGGTAAAGCCCTGAAACACATCCTGTTTAAATATTTCCAGAGCGTTAATTTAGCATGCTCACTAAACTGATCATATTCAAAATCCTTTTTCTTCAGCTCCAGATACAATATCCGGCTGGCAAAAAACAAACTTGCCCTAAAGAAATCTGTTTTTAATACCTGCCGTAAAAATATCTCATTAAAGTCCTCATAGCTATAAGCTGGTGATCTAACAAGTAAAAACGAGTCTACAACAAATTCTGACATTTCGAGCGCTTTAATATATTTGGTTAAAAACAATTCCCCTAACGGTGAAATTTATAAAAAAATACACTCACATTGTACATTTACGCACACATTTTGTCCGATAACGAACGACACAGACAAGCAAACAAAAACAACGTACTGATAAACAATGCATTAACAAATAAAAGCATACTGGCATATAATTAGTCAATTTAAGCTAAATTGTGATGTATGTTACTGCTTAATTTAAAAATAGCCAGAAGGAATTTATTAAAGAATAAAGGGTTTTCGTTAATTAATATTGGCGGGCTTTCCATTGGATTAGCTTGCTGCCTCCTGTTGCTTCTTTATGTTAATTATGAATGGAGTTATGATAAGCAGTTTAAGGATATAGATCGCATTTATTTTGTAAAAACAAACCTAGTTATTAATGGACAGCTAAAAACTGAAGATTACACCACGAACAGAATCGCAGAAAAGGCCTTAACAGAACCCAATTCGATTGTACTCACGACCTCTTCCGCAAAGAAACTTTTTGGCAACATCAATCCTATTGGTCAAACACTTAAATGGGATAATAGAAGACAGTTAAAAGTTAGCGGTGTCATTGAAAACCCTCCCGGAAATCAAACTTTTCAATTTGAAGCCTTACAAAACTGGAATTTTTATGTACTGGAAAACCCCGACCATTTCCAAGATAGCTGGGGTAGTATTACCATTAAGACTGTTTTTAAGTTAAAAGCATCTAAAAATTTTGCCAACATAGATGCTTCCCTCAGAAAGTTGCTCAAATCAAATGATAAAACTGTAACTAATGAATCTTTTCTTTTCCCATTCAGCAAGTATCATTTATATAATGAATTTGAAAATGGAAAGCCTGCCGGAGGAAGAATTGACCAGGTAAAACTATTTATTTTACTGGCTTTTAGCGTATTAATCATTGCCAGTATCAATTACATGAACCTCTCCACAGCCAGGTCAGAAAAACGCAAAAAAGAAGTAGGAGTCCGTAAAGTACTTGGTGCAAAGAGAAGTACACTGGCAGGGCAGTTTTTGATGGAATCTCTACTGCTTTCTACAATTTCCATGTTCGTTGCTTTTGCAATGGTAGAATATTCCCTCCCCTATTTTAACGGAATTCTCAATATACACATGCAGCTTCTTTATCATTCACCGATATTCTGGTCTTTTCTGATATTGCTCATTTTATTTACCGGATTACTTGCCGGAAGTTATCCTGCATTCTATTTATCATCCTTTACACCAATCAAGGTATTAAATGGGACCGTAGGAAAAGGATCACTCTCTATCCGTCAGGTTCTTGTCATTGTGCAATTCAGTCTCTCCATCTGCATGATTATCTGCGCCATTGTGATTTACACACAAATTCAATTTATGAAAAACAAGCCTATGGGTTTTGATCAGAATAATCTTGTCCAACTGGATATTGAAGGGGAATTAACAAAAACTGAGAAATTGGAGTTATTTAAAAAAGGGCTCATCAGTTCGGGATCAGTAATTTCCGCAACAGAATTTTCGGGCCCATTTACCGAAGGCGGAAGTATGACAAGCGACTTAATATGGCCGGGAAAATCCGTCAATGACAATACTTTATTTGATTACCGGAGTACCGGCTTTGGTTTTTCTAAAACTACTGGGGCTAAGATCTTAATGGGAAGAGATTTCTCCCCTGAATTCAAAGCTGACACTTCTACTTCTATCCTCCTGAACCGAGCTGCAGCAAATGTAATGTCTCTCAAAAATCCGGTTGGAACTGTAATCAGATGGGCTGAGAATCCACCAGTCAAGATCATCGGTATCGTAGAGGATTATTCAAATGAAGCCTGGGGTAATAAATCTGTTCCGACTGTTTTTTATGTGAACCTGACCCAGACCAGTGTATTACTACTCAGACTCAACCCTCATCAATCTTTGAGTACAGCCGTTCAATCTATCAAAAAAATTAATCAGCAACTCAATCCTGCCTTTCCTCCCGATCTGCAATTTATTTCACAAACAATGGATGAAAAGCTGATAAATGAAAAACTACTAAGTATTTTATCCAATCTCTTTGGTGGTTTTGCAATACTTATTTCCTGCCTGGGCTTACTAGGGCTAGCTTTATATATGGCAGAGCAACGCAACAAAGAAATTAGTATCAGGAAAGTACTGGGCGCTGATTTAAAAAGTATTCTGATATTACTCAATAAGGATTTTATCAAGCTTGTCTTCCTATCCAATATAATTGCCTTCCCGGCAGCTTATGTTTTATGTCATAACTGGCTTCAAAAATATGATTACAGTGCTGGTCTAACCGTCTGGCCTTTCCTCACTGCAGCAATCCTGTCTATTGCTATTGCTTTACTGACCGTGAGCATACAAAGCTTCAAAGTAGCCAAAGCAAATGCAGCAGATGCACTTAAATATGAATAAATTATGATTTTTCGGCAGAAATACGATAAGCACATCTTCTGCCTCCGTCAACGATATACTCTATCCTTTTGATAGGTACATTTTCACCAATAACAGTTTGCAGTGTTTTAAATTCAGCACTGCATATTGCAGGATTTGCATGAGCTGCAGCACCTATCGGACAATGGTTTTCTATAAAAATAAATCCTTCTTCATCTTTGATGACCTGGGCCATATACCCTTCTTTTGTCCGGATAGAGACAAAACTATTAATCCTTTTTTCCAGATCATGAACACCATCCAGTTCTTTCAGATACTTGTTGGTTCCTTTTTCGCCATTTGCAGTAATCAATTGTGAAACGGCACCCTCACCCAACAATTCCTTCATCACTTCCATAAGCTTCACAGTCAATGCCGCATGCGTATCAGGAAAGCGTGATTGCCCCATATGAGTCAACGACCATAGCTGTTGTGGTCTCCCCCTTCCTGTTACCGTTTTACTTGAAGTTACCAGGCCTTCTTTTTCTAAGCGGAGCATTTGGAAACGCGCACCCTCTACCGTCACCTTCAACTCCCTGGCAAGCGATAACAGAGACTGTGGTCCGCTGGTTTTCAGCAGATTCACAGCACCTTCCCGAAATGGCACTTTACTTTCCATTATAAAAATCCTAATTCTAATTTAGCTTCATCACTCATCATACTTCTATCCCATGGCGGATCAAATGTAAGCCGTACTTCAACTTCGTTAATGCCCTCAATAGCTTTCACCTTAGTCTCTACCTCACCTAAAATCTCACCCGCAGCCGGACATGCAGGTGCGGTTAAAGTCATATAAATATGCACGCTGTTATTCTCCAGCATCTCAATCTTATAGATCAGACCCAATTCGAAAATATTGACCGGCAATTCCGGATCAAAGATGGTATGCAATACCTCTTCAATTTTATCTCTCAACAATGGTTCATTCATAATCGTCCGTTTTTAACCCTGCGATTTATAAGCCAGGGCATACATTTTCATTTGTTTTAACATCGACAATAATCCATTAGAACGATTAGGCGATAAATGATTTTGTAAGCCTATTGTATTTATAAAATATAAATCTGCATCAACTATCTCCTGTGGCGTATGGCCAGATAAAACTAATACCATCATACTAATCAGTCCTTTAGTAATTATAGCATCACTATCGGCAGTAAACCAGATTTTACCATCCTTAAATTCAGGATGCAGCCAAACACTTGATTGACATCCCTTAATCAGGTTTTCAGGGATCTTATATTTTTCATCAATCAGGGGAAGATCTTTTCCCATATCAATGATATTCTCATATTTATCCATCCAGTCTGAGAAAAGCTCAAACTCCTCAATAATCTCGTCCTGTTGTTCGTTAATCGTCATCTGTAAAAATTAAATGAGTATAGTGGCAGCTCTCTTTATTCCTGCTACCAGTAAATCCACTTCTGCACGGGTATTGTAAAAAGCAAAAGAAGCACGGCATGTACCAGGTATACCAAAGAAATCCATAATTGGTTCTGTACAATGGTGACCAGTACGGATAGCTATGCCTTGTTTGTCCAGTAATTCACCTAAATCATATGGATGTACCCCATCAATTAGGAATGAAATCACACTGGCACGCTGCTCTGCTTTACCAATAAACTTCAGATTAGGAATCTCAGCCAATTGTTCCAGTGCATAGTTTAATAATTCATGCTCCTTTTCCTGAATTGCTTCCAGACCGATCGCATTGACATAATCAATGGCCGCACCTAATCCAATTGCTCCGCAAATATCTGGTGTACCGGCTTCAAACTTATAAGGTAAATCATTATAAATAGTTTTCCCGAAGGTCACCGTTTTAATCATATCGCCTCCGCCCTGATAAGGAGGGATCAGGTTCAACCATTTTTCTTTCCCATAAAGCACACCTATTCCAGTAGGCCCGTAAATTTTATGTCCGGAAAAAGCAAGAAAGTCAACATCCAGTTCCTGTACATCTATGGGTAAATGTTGCACAGCTTGTGCAGCATCTAACATTACAGGAATATTTTTCGCATGCGCCTGTTTAATGATTTCTCTGACCGGATTAATTGTTCCTAAAGAATTTGAAACATAAGTAACCGATACCAGTTTCACACTTTCATCTAAAAGTGCTGATAAAGCATCGAGTTGTAAGACACCATTTTCATCCATAGGGATGACTTTTAAAGTTGCCCCTCTTTCCTCACAGATCATCTGCCAGGGCACAATATTTGAATGGTGCTCCATAGCAGAAACCAGAATACTATCTCCCGCATGAAGAAATTTCTTTCCAAACGAAGAGGCAACAAGGTTAATCCCATCAGTTGTACCCTTAGTGAAAATAACTTCATGGCTAAAAGCAGCATTTAAGAACTTACTTACCTTTTGACGCGCTTCCTCATAGGCCGCCGTAGCCTGCTGGCTAAGCAGGTGAACACCACGGTGTACATTACTGTTGCAAGTCTTATAATAATCCTCTACAGCAGCTAAAACCAACAAAGGTTTTTGTGTGGTTGCTGCATTATCAAGATAAACTAAATCTTTACCATATACCTTGGTATTCAGTATAGGAAAGTCTTCTCTGATATTTTCTGCTATTGATCTGCCCATTTCCACTCCTTTTTAAATGATTGTTGCTAATGAATTCTCCATCTTTTTGTAAATTAAAGATTGCACATAACCCTTAACCACCTCATTTTCAATCTTCTGAGTAACATCAAACATAAATGCTTCTACCAATAATTTACGCGCAGATTCTTCAGATATCCCTCTGGATTGCAGATAGAACAATGATTCAGGATCAAACTGTCCAACTGTACAACCATGGCTGCATTTTACATCATCCGCAAAAATTTCTAACTGAGGTTTAGCAAACACCTGTGCCTTATCACTCAGCAAAAGATTATTATTTTGCTGAAAAGCATTGGTTTTCTGAGCCGGACGCTCTACAAATACTTTCCCGTTAAATACGGCTTTCCCTTTGTCCAATAAGACACCTTTATAGATCTCATTACTATCACAATGCGGGAATCTATGGTGTATTGCAGTATGGTTGTCTGTCAACTGATGGCCAGCTACCAGGTATAAACCTAATAAATGAGTCTCCGTAGCAGTCCCGTTCAAGACGATTTCCAGGTTATTACGTATCAGTTCAGCGCCTGGTAAGTTAAATGTGAAGTTATCATAACGACTGCTACGCTCCTGAGTAACATGGTTATAATTAATTAACCTGTCCTCTGCAGCATTATCCTGAATAGTATACTGAATCAAGTTTGCATTTTCTTTAACTGTCACCTGCGAAACACTGTTCATTAATACGCGTTGTGCATTTCCAAGGGAGACAGAGACTTCAATCAGTTCAGCCTTTGCATTTTCATTCACAATAATTAGATGGCGTGGCTGAAAAAACATGTTTTCAGCTGCTGTATACAAATGAATAATTTGTACTGGTTTATTTACGACTATATTTTTCGGAACTTCCAGAAAATATCCATTCGTAAAGAATGCGGCATTCAGCGCATACATTCTATTACCTTCTGCTTCTTTACAAGTAATGTAATTTTTATAAACTTCCGTAGAAATCACCTCTTCTAAAGGCTGTACATTAAACTGATCCGCCTCAGGCAAAACAGATAAATCGAATTGAACTTCACCATTCAGTAAAACCAGCATCCAGGCATCCAAACCGGGTATAACCGCTGCGTTCACTGCGTTTTTAACCTGATCCTGATCCACCTTACCGGTAGTCAGAGAAAATGTATCCGTTAAAAATGGAGTCAGATTAGTAAATTTCCAATCTTCGTCTTTTGAGGTAGGAAAACCCTTAGCTTTAAAAAGCTCAAAAGCATCTTCTCTTGATTTTAACAGCTCACTGTTAGTCTCTTCACCTTTTGGGGCGTTTTCAAACTCAGCAACCAGTTGGTTATAAAATGGAGTTGTAAACTGATCTGCCATCTTAAATTTTGTTTATTGATTCACTGCCATGGAACTCTTCTTTCAACCAGTCGTACCCTTTTTCTTCTAATTCCAATGCCAGTTCTTTTGTTCCTGACCGAACAATCTGGCCATTGTATAATACGTGTACAAAATCTGGCACGATGTATTCCAGCAAACGTTGATAATGCGTAATCAATATAAAGGCATTATCTGGAGAACGTAATTTATTGATCCCATTAGATACAATACGTAAAGCATCAATATCCAATCCTGAATCTGTTTCATCCAAAATTGACAATTTAGGTTCAAGCATTGCTAACTGGAAAACTTCATTCCTTTTTTTCTCTCCACCAGAAAAACCCTGATTCAGAGAACGGTTAGCTAATTTTGCCTCAAATTCTACCAGAGCTTGTTTTTCTTTAGTCATTTTCAAGAACTCTTTAGCGCTCAGCTGAGGAAGTTCACGGTGAGTTCTGATTTCACTTAATGCTGTTCTTAAAAAATTAATGTTCGATACTCCAGGAATTTCTACAGGATACTGAAAAGCAAGAAAAACACCTTCGCGCGCACGCACTTCAGGTTTCATGTCCAGCAGATTTTTACCATCCAGCCAAACTTCACCTTCGGTAACTTCATAATTTTCACGACCTGCAAGAACTGAGGCTAGTGAACTTTTGCCCGATCCGTTAGGACCCATAATTGCATGTACTTCACCGGCTTTCACCTCCAGGTTAATTCCTTTTAGTATTTCTTTTCCTTCAATATTCGCATGAAGATTTTTTATTGATAACATATTGTTTCTATATTTTTTAATGATCTACCCTACGCTGCCTTCGAGTGTAAGAGAAAGTAATTTTTGAGCTTCTACTGCAAATTCCATTGGCAATTGGTTCAGTACATCTTTTGCATAGCCGTTAACGATTAATGCAATGGCTTGTTCTGCATCAATTCCACGTTGATTAAGATAAAACACCTGATCTTCCCCTATTTTGGAGGTCGTAGCTTCATGCTCTATTGTTGCTGTATTATTTTTAGATTCGATATACGGGAAAGTGTGCGCACCACAACGGTCACCAATCAATAGAGAATCACATTGGGTAAAATTACGCGCATAAGCGGCTTTAGCCCCCATTTGTACTAAACCTCTGTAACTATTTTGTCCTTGACCTGCCGAAATTCCTTTAGAGATAATCCTGCTTTTAGTATGCGCACCGATATGATGTATTTTTGTGCCCGTATCAGCAATTTGCATATTGTTGGTTACAGCCACAGAATAAAACTCTCCTGAAGAATAATCACCCTGTAATAGAATACTTGGGTATTTCCAGGTAATTGCAGATCCTGTTTCTACCTGTGTCCATGAAATTTTAGCACGTTCACCACGGCAGGCACCTCTTTTAGTTACAAAATTAAAGATCCCGCCTTTTCCTTCTTTATCCCCGGGATACCAGTTTTGTACTGTAGAATATTTGATTTCTGCACCTTTCATTGCAATCAATTCTACTACCGCGGCATGCAATTGATTTTCATCACGCATTGGGGCAGTACAACCTTCCAGATAACTCACATAACTATCTTCATCTGCAATAATCAGTGTACGTTCAAACTGTCCAGTATTTTCAGCGTTAATTCTGAAATAAGTAGACAACTCCATCGGGCATCTTACACCTTTAGGGATGTATACAAAAGAACCATCTGAGAATACCGCCGTATTTAAGGAGGCAAAAACATTATCTGTATGCGGAACTACTGAACCCAGATATTTCTGAATCAGCTCAGGATGGTCCTTTACAGCATCGCTGATAGAACAAAATATAATTCCGAGTTCGTTTAAGTGTTTCTTATAGGTAGTAGTCACCGATACACTATCAAATACAACATCTACAGCTACCCCTGCCAGTTGTTTCTGTTCTGACATCGGGATACCCAGCTTCTCAAAAGTACGCAGCAACTCAGGATCCACTTCATCCAATGATGCATATTTAGCTTGTTGTTTTGGGGCAGCGTAATAAGAAATAGACTGGAAGTCAATTTCAGGCATTTTAAAATTTTGCCAGTGTGGCATTTCTTGCTTCTGGAAGGCTTTGAAACCCTTCATGCGCCAGTCGAGTAACCATTGTGGTTCATTTTTCTTGGCAGATATGAATCGTACGGTGTCTTCGTTAAGTCCGACTTCAGAAATATCCATATCAATCGCTGTAACAAAGCCAAATTCGTATTCACGGTTTGCCAGTTGTTCGAGCATCAAATCATCTTTTTCCATCATTATTCAGTTTAAAAACTTTATCAGCAGCGTTCGGATGGCTGATGGATAAAGCAGGAAACAAAGATAAGTAATGAAGGTAATAAACAAAGGAATTACTTTGTTTATTACAAACAAATGAGTTTAAGCAGAAATTCTGCCCATTTTTTATCAAAAACATTCATGCAGTTTATCATTTTCCACTTAGATTTACAACGATATTTTAAAGACCTTAAAATGAGTACAAAACCAAAAATTTATAAACATGCTGTTTTACAGACACTGTTTTTTATTGCCACGGCAGTAGCGCTCCCTGCTTTTGCACAGCAGAAAACGGAAGATCCTTTACTGAAAATTTACAGAGGCAGCGCCGAAAAAATTAACGACCTGATTCATACAAAGCTGGATGTTAAATTTGATTATAAAAAACGTTATTTATATGGAAAAGAATGGGTGACAATCAAACCACATATTTATGCTACAGATAGCTTAAGGCTGGATGCAAAGGGCATGGATATTAAAACGGTAGCCATAGTTAGAAATGGTAAAAATATTCCGCTTAAATATACTTATGACAATCTTTCACTAGCAATTAAACTGGATAAAGTTTACCAGAACACGGAGAATTACACGATTTATATAGATTATACAGCAAAGCCTGATGAATTAAAAATAGCAGCTGGCGAAGCTATAACAGATGCTAAAGGACTTTACTTCATCAATCCAGACAGCACAGAAAAAGGAAAACCAGTACAAATCTGGACGCAGGGTGAACTGGAAAGTTCCTCCGCCTGGTTCCCTACCATTGACCGCACCAACCAGAAAACTACGGACGAAATCAGTATGACTGTTCCAGGCAAATATGTGACTTTGTCTAATGGCAGACTAGCCGCGCAGAAAAAAAATGCCGATGGCACAAGAACAGATACCTGGAAAATGGAGCTACCACATTCTCCTTATTTGTTTATGATGGCGGTCGGAGATTTTAAGATTTACAAGGACAAATGGCGCGATAAAGAGGTTAGCTATTATCTAGAACCTGCTTATGCACCTTATGCGAAGGATATATTTAGCTTTACTCCTGAGGCAATCGAGTTCTATTCAAAAACTTTAGGTGTAGATTACCCATGGAACAAGTATTCGCAGATTGTAGTACGTGATTATGTAAGTGGTGCGATGGAAAACACAACTGCTACGTTACATGGTGCTTATGTACAGGGCACAACACGTGAATTGGCTGACAGGTATTATGACAAAGGAAGAGCTACAATTGTCCATGAATTATTTCACCAGTGGTTTGGAGATTATGTGACCGCAGAAAGCTGGAGCAATCTTACTGTAAATGAATCTTTCGCTGATTTTAGTGAAACACTATGGGCAGAACATAAATATGGACAGGATACCGGTGATGACCACAACCATGACGCGATGGAGACTTACCTGGAAAACCCTGCTGACGCAACAAAACACCTGGTTCGTTTCCATTACCACGATGCACAGGATATGTTTGATGCAGTCTCTTACAAAAAAGGTGGTCGTATTCTGAATATGATGCGCAATTATCTGACTCCTGAAGTATTTTTCAAAGGATTGAATATTTACCTGAAAACGAATGCATTTAAAAATGGAGAAGCTCAGCAATTGCGTTTAGCCATGGAAGAAGCTAGTGGAAAGGATTTAAACTGGTTCTTTAATCAATGGTATTTCGGTGCAGGACATCCTTTGCTTGACATCAAGTATAAATGGGACGAGGCTACTAAGACCCAAACTGTTTACCTGAATCAAACACAGGAAGGAAAAGCATTTCAGTTACCGATGGCTGTAGATATCTATAACGGCACTCAAAAGCAGCGTCATCAAATCTGGATGCGAAGCAAATCTGATACACTGACTTTTAAAGTTTCTGCTCAACCTCAACTCGTTAACGTAGATGCTGATAAAATCATGTTAACTAAAAAAACAGATCACAAAAATCTAACCGAATTGCTATTCCAATATCAGCATGCACCATTATACTTGGATAGGCTGGAAGCAATTGAAGCCGCAGCTGCTCAGCAAAAAGATCCTGTTGCACAGCAAATATTGTTAGCTGCTTTGCAAGATAAATACTATGGGTTACGTATAAAAACGATGAACAGTATTGATCCGAACAACCTGGCCTTAACAACTCCTTCAATACCGTTAATCCTTAAAATCGCAAAAACAGATGATAATAACCTGGCAAAAGCCGAAGCGTTAAAAATCATCAGTGTAACTCATGATGCTGCTCAGCAGTTATCTCTTTTCAAAGAAGGTTTAAAAAGCTCATCATATGCAGTGCAGGGTGCTTCATTATTTGCAATGATGAATTTACAGCCAGCCGAAGCTCTGAATATGGCCAAGTCTTTTGAAAAAGACAGTAAAGGCGAGTTAACAAAGGCAATTTTGGCTGTCTATGCGAAAAATGGTGGCGATGCAGAGTGGCCTTTTGTTTATAAGAACTACCAGGAAAGTGATACGCAGGCACAAATTGACATGTTAAAGGATTTCATGTTCATGACCGCTCATGTTAAAAACCCTGAGTATGCACAACAAGGTATTAATCACTTAAAAGAAATTGGGATTAAATACAAGTCCCAGGGAGCCGCCCCTATGATTATTGGTATTCTTGACCAGATTAAAAAAGTGCGTCAGGAACAGAATGACAGTTCTTCTGTCAAGCTGATTGGAGAAGCCCAGCAACAGATCAATGACAAAAAATAAATAACTATTAAAAATATCAAGGCCCCTTTCAAGGAAATAAATCTTTGAAAGGGGCCTTTTTGATTAAATTAAATACAGCTATTAAAGAACCTGTTCTTCAATCAATTGCTTCAGCTTTTCACCAGCATCTTTACAAAAACCAGGATGAACCCTTGACGTTTGAAGTACCGTGCTCCGCATAGCAGTAAGCCAACGGAAACGTGAAGCAGCATCCAGCTGACCAATAGGCCCGCTGTCTTTTCCTCCGGCACAAATCCTTTTTAAGGCCTGGAGATTGTTTTCTATTTCTTCGATATCCAGCGTTCTGGAAAATGCACCAAGTTTTTCTTTGTCAACGATAATCTCTGCCAGCATAAATTTCTGTTTAGCACAATAAAGAATAACGCCAACATTCATGAATTCTTCACGTTCCACCCTTGGTACAACGCGAATTACTGCATACTCAAATAAGTGATTGTCTTGCATTTTGTGCTTCTTTTACAAAAATATGTGAGTTTGCAATTCTTAGCTCCAAAAACCGTGCATAAGCATTGCGATGTTCTTCGGCCGAATCAAAAGACCGCTCTTCACATAACCATGCAGTTGGGATAAGAGTTACGATAGCGTGAATAAGTTCTTTCGTAACCATTGAGCTAAATTCAGCATCTACAGTTTCCAGTTCTGAAGCCCAGGGCAGCAAAACATGATCTTTGATCAGTGCAAATGGCCGCTGTGCCTGTTCTTCCCAATTTTGCCAGGAATGATGAAAATAGAGTGAGGCTCCATGATCAATGAGCCACAGCTCTTTATGCCAGATCAGCATATTTGTATTACGAGCCGTACGGTCCATATTTGTTAACAGACAATCCAGCCAAACAATCTGAGAGGCTAGTTTAGCATCTATAGTTGTTACCGTTGGATCAAAGGTAATGGCACCCGAAAGATAATGCAACGCAAGATTAAGACCAACACTGGCTTTCAGCAAGTCCTGTATTTCTTCATCTGGTTCTGTACGGCCAAAAGCTTCATCCAAATTAGCCAGTACAATTTCAGGGACCCTGAATCCAAGCGCGCGGGCAATTTCACCACCAATAATTTCAGCAATTAATGCTTTGACCCCCTGCCCTGCTCCGCGGAACTTAAGGACATATAGAAAATCATCATCGGCCTCCGCAATAGCAGGCATAGATCCTCCTTCACGTAACGGTGTAACATAGCGCGTTACACTAACGGTTCTGAGTTGAAGTTCGTTAATATTCATCATAAAAAAACTCTTGATAGAGACGGCTTGAAATTTAGGAAAATTATTTCAAAGACCTCATTTAAAAACCTGGAATGTTTTCACAGGCTGTTTATGATGATTACGCGCACTTACATTCTGAGGGATTAAGAGAAAGATGATCAAAAGAAAACGAAGTGATGTTTCCAGTTCCATAATAAATAGGTTATATCGCGTTAAATAAAATAGGTGAGGGAGCTAAAAGAAGGCTGGTGGCTGATGTGCCAATATAAATTTTCGATCTCCAAACAATGAATGTACAACTGCTTATCAACTTATTATAATCAAGATTTCCGAATTTATCCAGCCCCTGTCCAAAAATCAAGGTATAGGTTTCAAAACGAGCCAGTCCTTTTGGTATATTTTTCATAATAATACTCCCGGAATATTGATAGGGAGCAGCTTTACTAGTGGCAATCATATTTGTTTCATTGTAGAGACTGGGGTTAAACTCCCCATGAAACAATGCAATCCATTTTTTGTTTGCTTTAATTTGATTACAGCACGGACTGTTAAAATGTGCAATCAGAAAATCAGTGCCTATATTATCTGCATTCACACGTATATTACTACAAACTGTAGGAAGTGGGTGGTTTAATAAAGCCGAAACCGCCAAAGACAGTGTGGCTACAATTGTTTCAGTTTCCCTTCCTTTATCTATTCCTAAACCTATAGTATAGTTTTTTCTTCCAATAGAAAGCTGATCAAACAGATGTTCACCGAATAATTCATTACTTTTTATTCTTCTGATCGATAATGCTTCTGAAGTAGAAAGACTACGATTTCCTTCCCAGATCGCCAGAAAACACCCCATCGCTTCGGGGTTTGAACCAGGCAACAAATGAAACGAAACAGCCGCCTGCTTTTCATTTACCGCTTTTCCAATAAGTTGAATAACGCCTTGCGTACACATAACATCTAATTATTTGAGAACAATATATAACTCAAATATCCATCCGGCCGATTAGAAATGGCAGGGTGAAAACAGCTTTTTGCCTTCAGCATTTCAGCTTTATTAAAAGGCAAAACACAGTTTGCCGTAAGAAATATTTTGTTTAGGTTAGCTTAAAAAAACGCCCTTATTATGAAATTAAAATCCCCCATTCTATTTACTGCATTAATAGCCGTAAGTATGATTGCATGCAAGCAAAACGAAACTACAACAGCTGGAACTACCAGCAACAAAGACGTAGTTATTCCTGATTCAGTTTTAGTTGATGAAAGTACAGCAAGAGAATACGTTAAAAACTATGCTCCACACGCAGGTTATGTAGATCAGACCAACGAAGATGTAAGAGCCCGCTTACCTAAAAAACCAGATACGCGCTGTGTTTGGTTTAGTAAAAAGAGATTACAAGATATGTTGGACAAGCTGGAAAATGAGAAAGGAGACGGGGTCCGTTTCTACCTGATTACTTATAACAAGAAATATGACACCACAGTAGTAGACAAGAAAAAGCCAATACCACAAAAAGAGTATTGGGGATACAATACCTTATTAATGGTTTCTACCAAACCTGATCATAACAAAGCTGGAACTCCTATACATTTAGATTACTACCAGAATTCGGATAATCAACAGCTTAACGCAGCAAAAAAACAAGAGAAAAAGAGCCCCGGTTTCATCGTAACTTTTGTTCCTGAAAACAGAGGTGAATTATGCCCGCCACCAGCAGATTGCAGCTCAATAGGGGCAACATTATTAGATAACCCATTACATAAATAAGATGCAGGCATTTTTCACTGTTAATACCACTGCAGAACTCATTTGTTTGCTGATCAGCGTCTTTTGCTTAATCGGAGATAAAAACAAATACTGGAGGGCCCTTGTGCTCTATCTTTTTCTGGTCTGCATTGTAGAAATGGGTGGTATCTATTTACGCCTTGCACACAAACAGAATTACACTCTCTATACCTGTTTCCTGGTGATTGAATGTACCATGATAAGTTGTTTTTTTTATCATTTATATAAAAAATATCACCATAAACCCAGCCTGCTTTATAGCTGGCTGGGTTTATTCCTTTTAATTTATACCGCAGAATTATTCAATAATAATTTCAGCAATTTTGCTTCCAAAACAGCCACTTTCATGTCGGTTGTTTTTGTAATCGCAAGCCTGTATTATTACATGCTTATCCTCAAAGATGAACATTTCAGAAAACTGGAATCTTATCCTCCTTTCTGGATAGTCAATGGTATTTTATTTTTCTATTTCGGCAGTACTGCATGCAACGTGTTTTTTGACTACCTTTTACATGAGCGGGCCCACTCCCTGAGCTTATCTACAAGATATATTACTTTTAATATTTTGAATGTACTTTTATACAGTTGCTGGTCATACGCCTTCATATGCAGATATCGTCAAAGGAATTAATCATACTGATTTTCATAATCACATTTATCTTTCTGATTGCCCCACTTTTTCTGATTATTTATATCTTTTTATATAATAAAAAGAAGGCTAAACACCTGGAAGAAAAAGAAGTATTGAAGAAAACATTTGAACTGGAATTATTAAAAAGTCAGATAGAAGTGCAGGAGCATATCCTGCAAACTATTGCTAGTGATCTGCATGACAATATCGGACAATTACTTAGCCTGACCAGCATGACTTTAAGCTCCATTAAAGCTGACCATTTAAGAGAAGAAAAAATCAATACTGCCGCAGAATTAACTCAGCGTGCAATTAAAGAGTTAAGACAGCTTTCAAAGAAAATGAATGGACAGGAGCTGATTAAAAAAAGTCTGGGGCATGCTATTGCCTATGAACTGGATTGGCTAAGTAAGAGCCTTGCCTTCGATGTTCAGTTCAAAGACAACACGACACATTCAATTTCGGCACATGCCGATAAAGAGTTAATCCTGTTTCGGTTATTTCAGGAAATACTCAGCAATATTCTCCGGCACGCGCAAGCCAGCCAGATTAAAATCACGATCGATCAAACAAAGGACTCTCTCTCTCTTTGTGTAAAGGACAATGGAAAAGGTTTTGTTCTGGAAGAAAAGATAACAGCTGGCGATGGCCTGGGCCTATTTAATCTTCAGAAACGGACATTAATGATGGATGGAAATTTCATAATCAATTCTAATCCTGGCGCAGGTACTGAAATTCAGGTTTCGATACCTTACAAATAAAGTATTTTTACAAATTATTTACGTTTCACTTACTACTTCAGGCTAATTTTCCACAAGGCAGAAAAGGGATTATCAGCGTTATTTGCATTGTTTCGCTAAAAAACCAGTAATAAACATTTTTAATTTATAAATTTAAGCGCGCGCTCAGATATGGAAGATAAAAAAATAGCTATTGCAATTGTTGATGACCATACTTTATTTAGAAAAGGGATGGTCAGCCTGCTAGATGAGTCAGATGAAATCGACATTCTTTTTGATGCTTCCAATGGAGTAGAAATGATCAGCATGCTTGAGATCAATGCGCTGCCTCAGGTCATTCTAATGGATATCAATATGCCGCAAATGAATGGATATGATTCTACAAAATGGCTGACCAGTAACCATCCGCAAATACGAATTCTGGCCTTAAGCATGCATGACGAAGATAAACCCATTATCGAAATGCTCAGAAGCGGAGCGGGAGGATATTTACTTAAAGAATCTAAAACCTCAGATCTGATTACTGCAATCAAAACTATAGCTGCACATGGCTATTTCATGAATAACCAGGTGTCAGGCAAATTAATCAGATCCTTACAAGAAAACAATTCTTCCAAAAATCTGCTGCAGGAAATCTCTGTAAATGAGCGTAAATTCCTGGAACACTGCTGCTCAGAATTCACCTACAAAGAAATTGCCGATAAAATGAACCTCAGTCCGCATACCATAGACAATTACAGAGAGTCGCTTTTTCAAAAATTCGAGATTAAATCCCGTACAGGCTTAGTTTTATTTGCCCTTAGAAATGACTTAATTAAACTATAAAAAGAGATTACCAGTTTCTGTTTGCCTAAGGTTTGTGCGCCACAATCCGGATAGCTAGTAAAATCAGCACAATAAATAGCAGAAGCCCATTATTAGTTTTGGTCAGGAACCTGGTCAACCGTAAAGGCTTTCTGTGCCTTTCCAACCTGAATGGTAAATAAAAACAGGATAGTGGAGATAGTCTTCAGCAAGCAGTAATTCGCATTTTTAGTCATTGAAGTCTGACATTCTATTTTTCCAATCAATAGTTACATACAATTTAGGTGTATTACCTTTGATCGATTTTATTTTACCGATTCTGGTTGCAGGAGCATTGTTTTTATCATGGTATTCAATTTTAGCAGCACCTATGGAAATTAGTTTTCCTTGTTTTTCAGCACTTGTATAACGGTCAAAATATTCAATCCTGTTATCACCAAATGATTTCATTTTACCTTTTTTCTCGTCACCGGCATAACGGTCAAAATAATCAAATCTAAAACCGCCAATTGATTTGATCTTACCTTTTTTCTCATCACCTGCATAGCGATCATAATACTCCATTCGCGTAGCTCCAATAGATTTAATCTTCCCAATTATACCATCACCTGCATAACGATCGTAATACTCCAGCTTCAGGCCCCCAATTACTTTCGGCTTCCCTTTGGTCTCCTCACCAGAATTATCATCATAATACTCATCATCTGTATAATCGCTCCATTCTGTATTTCTCTTTGTACCTTTATTCAAAAAGTAGATTTCACCTTGCTGATCAATCCGGAAATCAAGCTCACCAAGTCTGAAAACTACAGTACTAATTGTTGCAGTCTCTGGTGAGATTCTGAAGTTCGCTTTAACCAGCTCTTGTGCTTCCCCAAACGAACTGACGCCTAAAAACAAAATTGTTATGATGATGTATCTGAGGTTCTTTCGATTTAAAATCATTTAAATTGTTTTTTCGTCCGATACTAAAGTAAAAAAAAACTTTTAAATTTTAGCTACAAATTAATTCCTTTACCATTATTCTTAACAATCAGAATAATTGGCGTAAACACAAAAAAAGGTCAACCTGCAATACGCAGATTAACCTTTTTTAATAGGTCCAAACCTTAATTAATAGCCTGGATTCTGAATATAATTAGGATTGCTCAGCTGATTATCAGGAATAGGAAACACCAGGTTCCTTGGATCATCAACCTGTTTCTCTTGCCAAGGGTTCAGGAATTTACCAAAACGAATCAAATCTTGTCGTCTTACACCTTCCCAGAAGAACTCACGTCCGCGTTCATCCAGTAAATTGTCCAGTGTTAAACTACCTAAAGCACTAGCTCCTCTGACTGCTCTAAGTGCATTGACAATAATCAACGCAGGGCCTCCTAAGGCTGTTCTTAACTGCGCTTCAGCTTTCATTAAAAGTACATCTGCATATCTATAATAAACCCAGTCATTGTCTGCTTTACCGGTTGAACCATTGACATAATCAATAGGGTATTTGATGACCCGGATACCTGCAACTTCCAGGTGGCTAGGATCAGTCTCAATATTACTTACTTCTGGCGTAAAGATTAGATTATTATTACGTCTGTCTTTAATTATTGTACCGTTCTGATCATATTGCTGGCCAATCAAAAAGCCGACTTTAACACCAGAAATATTGGTCATACCAGCATATGCACCACCAATACGCTGATCAGATGCTTCAAATTTTTTATAGAAATCAGATAATGTTGTGAACCCGTTGTTACCATTTGGATTTTGATTATAATGCAAAGGTGGCACCCACATACTTTTCACATCTCCACCATCAGAACCACCAATATTTTGTGCTGTGAATACATTCTCCGTCGATAATTTATCATTATTGGGGGCAAAATTATCAAAATAATTTGGCGTCAGCTTATACTTACCAGAGTTGATAATTTCATCAGCCAGTGCAATCACTTTTGCCATTTCAGTTACATCAAAAGCAGGTGCAGCACGATTTAAAAATGCACCTTTATTGAGGTAACACTTCATCAACAACATCTTTGCCGCATCTTTATTTGCCAGGTAATTAGGTCCATCAGTAAGTGAAGGGATAATCGCTGTCAATTCTGCAATCAGATAGGCAATTTCTTCAGGTGCTTTCCTGACCTTTGAAGGTAAACTAACATCTTCTCCAGGCTCACGGTATGGAACCTGTCCCCAACCATCCAGAATAGAAAATTGCGCAAATGCACGAAGGAATCTTGCTTCTGCGGCCTGTGTAGGTGTAGGTTTATATAACAATACGTTTGTAGAAGCATAACTTACACCGTTTAAATCTCTGAAACTACTTGAAACACGGGTATGATCCGCTTCCCAACGGTGTAAATGTAAAGCACGCCAGGCTCCGTTATCATCCCAGTCTCCCCCTCTCGTTGGCACAATGGCCTCATCCGAAGGAAATTCCTGCAATGACCAGAAGCCAAATGGCCCCTGATAAGGACTGCGCATAGCCTTATAACTCCCATTTA
This sequence comes from Pedobacter sp. PAMC26386, assembly GCA_014302835.1. Taxonomy (GTDB): domain Bacteria; phylum Bacteroidota; class Bacteroidia; order Sphingobacteriales; family Sphingobacteriaceae; genus Pedobacter. The sequence goes on along the minus strand of CP060294.1, from coordinate 971,400 downwards.
ACAAGTCGGCAACGTTCCCGCTATTAATCCCACCATTACCAATTTGTCCATTTAACTTCTCATCCAGTTTTGTACAGCCCGACAATGCTATTGTCAGTATCATCAAAGCGGTTATATATTTATTTTTCATATCAGTTTTCATTAGTTAAAGAGAAAAGTTTACACCTAAATTAAACGTTCTGGACGTTGGATAAGGAATATATTCAACTCCCGCTGAAGGTACCCCGTTGATACTTTTATCAACATTCACCTCAGGATCGAAACCAGTATATTTAGTAATTACAAATAAATTCTGTCCATTTACAAAAATGTTCATGCCTTTGATTGATTTCCCGATATTACCGATCGAATAACCGATTGTCGCATTGGCTAATTTCACATAACTTCCATTTTCAATATACCTTGAGGAAGCTGCAATTGGATTTGCCAGAGATTCCTGAATAGGAGAATTTAATAAACTAGAGGCGATATTTTTACCAATTCCAAGATTAGAGATTGGTAATACTGAGTTCGCTGTATTGTTATAAATCTTCTGACCTAATGATCCGTTAAAATTCGCTCCGAATGTTAGCTTTTTATACCGCGCATTCATATTAAATCCCAGGATAACACTTGGATTCGGATTGCCCAGATAAAAAGATTTGTAACCATCCTGAGTATACTGAGATATTCCAGCAGGACTTAAGCCATTATACTCCCTGGTTACCATAGCAAACAGTGGTAACCCATCTTGAATAACCTCCAATGTAACATCACTCAATCCTTGTCCGCTTAGTGAACCAGTTTTAATAATACCAACAATATTTTTTACTTTATTCTTAATAAAAGTAGCATTACCTCCTAAAGAGAAAGAAACATCTGGTTTATCAATAATATTGGCATTCAATGTAAGTTCAACCCCTTTATTAGAGATTTGCCCCGGCAAATTAACCCATGTAACAGTAACTCCTGGATTTGCTGGCTGCAATGGAATTTGCGGAAATAAAAGATCAGTTGTTGTTTTATTAAAATAATCTACAGATCCAGTAATTTTATTACCAAACAGACCAAAATCAACACCAATATTTGTCTGCTTGTCTGATTGCCACTTTAATTTTTTATTTTCATTATTTACACCAACCAATGATTGACTGGTTCCTGAATAAACAATGTCATAACGTTGCTGAGCTGATCCTGAAGGGAATTCCTGGTTACCAGTTTTACCATATCCTACTCTCAGCTTTAACTGGTTCAACCAGGCGACATTGGTCATGAAGCTTTCATTCTTAATATTCCACGCTGCTGCAAATGAAGGGAAATAACCATAGCGGTTGTCCGAACCGAATTTGGTTGAACCATCCGCTCTGAATGTTGCAGTTAGTAAGTATTTATTATCATAATTAAAAATCGCTCTGGCAAAATAAGATTGCAATTGTGTAGTTGGATCATTATAAGAGTTCGCAGTGCGGTTAGCAGGTGCAACAGCATGGAAGATATCCGTATAATCTACAGCAACATCACCAAAACCTTTGGCAGTCAAATTCTGACCCTTATTAATATAATTGGTAAACTCATAACCAACAATCGCATTCAGATTTAGTTTACTCGCGATTTCTTTATTAAAGTTCAAAGTATTGGTAAATTGCTGAGTAATCAGTTCCGTATTTGAATAACTAGCCACACCACCAGTAAATGAACCATCTGGTTTTACGCCATCCAGATTCAGAAAACTGCGGGTAGAAGCTCTTCTGATACCGGTACTGTAATTTATACTGGCTAACATTCTGAATTCTAACCAGGGAGTAATTTTATAATAAGGGGATACGCTTCCCAATATGGTAGTTACTTTCGATTTGTCACTTGAAGCCGCTAACATGACCATTGGATTAATTGTTGTCGATTTCGGCTCGATAAATAAAGATCCATCTGGATTATACATCGAACGCGTAGGGTTCCATGACAGCGCCTGTCCTATTAAACTACCTGTAAAACCAGCATCAGTAGATATTGGAGGGAGACTTTCCAGATATTGATTACTAATCAGGTTGACATCCAATCCTAATTTCTTACTCTCCAGAAATTTAAAATTCCCATTAAATGATCCGCTATATTTTTTAAAATCGCTACTTCTAACAATACCTTGTTGATTTTGATAACCTAAAGAGGCACGAAAAACATTTCCATCATTCCCACCGCTGATCGCCACAGAATAATTCTGGTTATAGCCAGTACGGGTAATTGCTTTCATTGCATCAACATTGTCCCCATAATCCAAACCCTTTAATTCATATTTATTTAATGCATTGCGGAATTCACCAGCATCCAGCGTCTTAAGCCTCCTGGCCAAGGTACTCACCCCTGCCGATGCGCTCACATCAATCTTTGTTTCCCCGCTTTTACCTCTTTTTGTAGTAATCAAAACTACACCATAAGCTGCTCTTGAACCATAAATTGCAGTCGCTGATGCATCTTTTAGAATCTCCATCGACTCGATATCGGAAGGATTAATGAAATTCAATGGATTTCCCTGAGATGAAGTACCTGAAGCTGTTAATTTATTGTCTCTAGGAGCCGTAGCTGTTCCTCCATTTCCCGTTGGCCTTGCTGATCGGCCATCAAGTGCCACACCATCTACAATATATAAGGGTTGTCCGGAACCAGTCATGGCTGTATTTCCCCTGATTCTAACCGTAGAGGCTCCTCCAGGCTGCCCGCTGTTATTAATCATTTGTACGCCAGCTACTTTTCCCTGTATCAGTTGATCTGGGGCAATTAAAGGTCCTTTATTAAAATCTTTAGCAGAAATTGTAGTCGCTGCACCTGTCAGATCGCTCTTTTTTACAGATCCATAACCGACAATAGTCACAGCCTCCAGATCAGTACCTGAAGATAAGGTAATGTTAACCGTAGTGCGGCCAGCAATATCTACCGTTTGTGATTGCAAACCGACATAGCTAAAAACCAGCTGTTTTCCTGTTGCAGGAATATTGATAGCATACTTACCATTCGCATCAGTCATTGCTCTCACGGTTGTACCAGCAACGGAGATGGTCACGCCAATTAAGGTGTTTTTATCATTATCGGATACGACTCCTTTGACAACCGACTGTGCATAAGAAGATAGGTTAAAGCTGAGTAAAGCAAGACAACATAATATTGTTCTTTGCACCAGCTGAGATTTTGGTTTGTCTAAAAAGACAAACCATTTTTTTTTGGGTAAAAACTCGTTCATAATTATTTGGTTTAGTTTATTTTGATTAGAAAGGTTTTCTGTTTTTTGTTTTAGGTTTTGAAGAAGACATTGGACAATTTCAATTTGCAATTTCACAGACCAGTTTTGGCCCATTAGTAAAAGCAATATATGTGTAAATAAATTCCCTAGTTATTGATTCTGTATCAATTCAAACTAAAATCAATTTATGCCGATTTAAACCACAAAGCGCTACTAAACAATACATTAAATAATAATTTAAAAATTAAATAGGTCAAATTGTTTGAGCGTTGCTGATTTTATTTAGAAATTGTAACATTATAGAGACGAATACAATAATGATAAATTCATTAATTATGACCAGACATAGTGTATTGAATACAGTATGACCAAAAAATTATATATATTGTTATCAGCTTATCACTACCTAACCTATGCAAGCAGACAAAAAAACAAATTCAGTATCCTTGGTGGAGAAGCCAATGCACACAGTACATCAGGATAGCCTGAATTTCCTGGTCACCGCATTAGCTCTGGCCATCATCTTTGCTTTCATTGCATGTTATTTACTTTATCAGAATAGAAGAAAAAGCAACCAGTTAGAGCTGAAAAATAAAGAAGCACTGCGACAACAGGAAGAATTAGTTGCACTATCTACGGCTACTCAAGCAACAGCCGAAGCAAAGTTTAGTTTCTTTACACATATCTCTAATGCATTCAGAGTACCTCTTACACTAATCCTGCTACCACTGGATGAGATGCTGGAGAACAAAAACCCATCACATACATCTAAACACCAGCTCAACCTGATCCACAGAAATGTTCAGCGGCTATTACTGATGGTCAACCAACTGACAGATTTCAGAAAGATAGAATACGATAAAATGAAGATTGACCTTACCCCTCAAGACTTTGTTGCTTTCTCAAAAGACATCATATCCTCATTTAAAGCCCTCGCTTTAAGAAAAAACATAGACTTGAAACTCTCCAGTTCTGATAAAGAGATTATGATCTGGTTTGACAAAAACATGTTTGATAAGGTCATGTTTAATTTATTATCTAATGCTATTAAGTTTAGTCCTGAACACGGTAAGATACAAATTGGCCTGAAAAACAATCAAGCTGACCAGATCCTGGAAATCAGCGTATCAGATAATGGAAATGGAATGACCGAAGAAGAGGTTAAACATGTGTTTGAGTTATTTTATCAGGCCGACAAAGGCAGTTTCTTTGGTTCAGGTCTTGGCCTTTCTCTTTCTAAAGAGATCACTGAATTGCATCATGGAACCATCAATATTCAAAGTAAAAAACAGGAAGGAACTACTTTTCTCATTAAGCTCCCTCTAAAACAAGGGTATAGTATTCCCGAAAAGCCGAAAAACGCCCCAGATTTCACGATTAGTGCTGCTCACTTAAACCAATATACAGCTGGAATTCTACAAGACAGCTCTGTCACCTCCTTAAACGATGAGCAGGATAGCTATTTAAACGAGGAATCTTTATTGATTATTGAAGAAAACGAGGAGCTTCTTGAATATCTAAAAAGCAGCTTTAAAGGAGAATACGAAGTGTTTACTACCACAAACAATGCTCAGGGCTTGAAACTGGCCGTCGAAATGATACCCGATCTGATTATTACAGGTATCACTCTGACTGAAAAGTCAACGGTTCAAATTACCCCCACCCTAAAAAATGATGAAAGAACTTCTCATATTCCAATTATCATATTAGCCGCTAATGGAAATGAAGAACATAAGATAAACGAGATTAAGCAAATGGCCGATCTCTATCTAACTAAACCGTTCAACTTTAACTTGCTTAAAGAGAGTGTGAAAAATCTGCTTTGGAACAGGAAATTGCTTAAAAGGAAGTTTAGAAGCGATCAATCCTCAGAAAGCAATATGGCCATGCTCAGCAAATCTGACAAAAAGTTCATGAATGATTTCACCAGCGTAATCGAAGAGAATATCGCGAATGATAAATTTAATGTAGACGATGTCGCTAATGCACTGGGAATATCCAGAATTCAGCTGTACCGTAAAACAAAAGTCCTGCTCGATTGTACAATTAATGATTATATTTTGAACAGAAGACTTAAAAAAGCCAAATACCTTTTGATCAATGAAGACTTATCAATTTCAGAAATCACCTACCAGGTAGGGTTTTCCTCCCCTACTTATTTCTCTACCGTTTTTAAATCAAAATATAATTGTACACCGTCCTCTTATAAAAAACAAATAGCCGTAAATACCTAACCATAAGATCAAATGTCTGCCGAAAACAAAAAACCATTAATTATTTGCTACGGGGAAATCCTTTGGGACAACCTGCCTGGTGGCCGAATGGCCGGAGGGGCCCCAATGAACGTTGCCTATCACCTCAATCGTGTAGGTGCTGAAAGTAAATTGATTAGTAAGGTGGGCGAAGATAAAGCCGGTGCTGAACTGGTATCCTTTTGCAGTCAGATAGGTTTGCCCACAGAGCTGATTCAGTTTGATGAACCGCATGCTACTGGTGAAGTTATTGGAAAAGTCATGGACAATCATGAAATGGTTTATGATATTTTACCAAATGTGGCCTGGGATTTTATTGAATTTAACCCAAGCCATAGCTTACAGGCAGGTACAGCTGATGCTTTTGTTTTTGGAAGCCTGGCAGCGCGCAGCAGTGTATCTCGGGAAACACTTTTACAAATCCTGAGTTCAGCAAAATACAAAGTGTTTGATGTCAATCTCAGACCCCCGCATTACTCCAAAGAAGTTCTCCAGCTTCTACTTTCTAAAACTGATCTTTTGAAATTAAACAGCGATGAACTGACCTTACTAAATGACTGGTTTTATAAAGCCGGGGCAGCAGAATCTGATAGTATCCTTTACTTACAGCAAACTTTCAATATAGCAGAGGTCATCCTAACTAAAGGGGATCAGGGAGCAAGTTACCATACCTTAACCCAAGCAGATTACGGCAATGCTTATCCAGTAACCGTTGCAGATACAGTAGGCGCAGGAGATTCTTTCCTTGCTGCATTCCTCTATAAGAAACTGATAGGAGAAGCAGTGACAGTTGCATTGGATTATGCCCTGGCAATGGGTTCATTTATTGCAAGCAAGATTGGTGCCTGTCCTGCCTATACAACTGCCGACCTGGAGAAGTTCATCAAGCAACAACTTCGTGATAAAAGATCAGGTAAACATTAATTCAGTATATTCAGCCATCAAAAGCCTTTTAACAATAAACTAAATCGTTACAACCATGTATTTACACAAAGCAATTATCACCTCTGTTCTCCTTACCGGATTAGCGATGGCCAATGCAAATGCACAAGCTAAACATGAGGATACAGAATTCTATACCCCAGTTCCAAAACAGGTTACTTCAGGAAAAACAACTACTGAAGCTCCTTCTGATGCCGTAATCTTATTCAATGGCAAAAATCTTGATCAATGGGTAATGACCGATGACAGAACACAACCTGCAAAATGGATCGTGGCTAATGGAAAACTGACAGTGAATAAAACAACCGGTAATATTGAAACCAAACAATCCTTTAGTAACTATCAGCTGCATATTGAGTGGCAGATACCACAAAACATCACTGGAACTGGACAATTAAGAGGCAATAGCGGTCTTTTTCTGGCTTCTATGGGAAAGGGTGATCTAGGCTATGAACTGCAAATCCTAGACTCTTATGACAATAAAACCTATACCAACGGCATGGCTGGAAGTATTTATAAACAAACAACCCCGTTGGTTAACCCATCCCGTAAACCAGGTGAATGGCAAACTTATGATGTGATCTGGACTGCACCAACATTTAAAGCCGACAGTACGGTAAATACACCTGCCAAAGTAACGGTGTTCTATAACGGCGTATTAGTTCAGAATAATTTTGAATTAAAAGGACCGACACAATATGTAGGTGAAGCTGCTTACAGAAAAGCGCATGGACCACTTCCAATCAAACTTCAGGCGCATGGAGATAAAAGCGAGCCGGTTAGCTTCCGTAATATCTGGATCAGAGAGCTTTAAAAACAATATACTTAAAACAAACAGGTCTAAAAAAACAGGGGTGTCAAATAAATATTTGGCACCCCTGTTTTTTTAGACATTTTCAATTCTGGTTAAAAAGCCTCTTAATAAACAGATTGAACGGTCATCTTTCACACTTACTCCAGAGATGGTTCGGTCCGAATCGAATGAAGTCCAAAGACTGTCCAAACCATCTCCGAACCATCTCCGAAGGAAGTGGCAATACAAACTGATTATCAACGAGTTACAAACACCCTAATTTCACATAAAAAACGCTGTTTCAAATCCTGTATCAGGTCAAAACAGCGTTATAAAAAGCGGAAAAATCCCGCTTGATAAATATTGAAATGGGTATAGTACCCATCGTAATTAAATCTTTAAACTTTTTTAGGAGGAAGATCAAATGCAATGGCTTCATGTTCAAAATGTCCATTATGTGCACCATCGCAGAAAGGCTTATTTTTTGACATTCCGCAACGGCAAATTGAAAGAACTTCTCTGCCTTGCAAGCCATATACATTGCCATTTCTGTCAACGATTTCAAAATCGCCTTCGATCTTCACAGATCCATTATTATTGATTGTAAGTTTTGTCTTCGACATTGGTTTGTTTGTTTCTGACAAAAGTAGAAGTATGATTGGAAAGCGGGAAATCTCATTTCTATTTAGAAACATTATCCCATAAAAAAGGAGCTTCCTTTTTGAAACTCCTTTTTTCCTTCTCTATTAAAAGCTTAACGAGAACCTTATATTTAGATTAGTAAAACTACAATCGCTACAAAATCAAAAGTCTTGGATTGATTTTCTTTTGCATTCCGGCAGGCAGATTCCTTTTGATATTCTCCTGGTTTTTAAAAGAAACCGGTGCAACATTTCCTTGATGTTGCAATTGATCTCCGGTAAAAACACCTCCTTCATTAATCTTGCCGCTGGTAGTCTGAATTTTAATTTGATCTTTCATAATACTGGTGATTTTTCAAATAAAGAACAACGGTTGTGCCATAAAGTTTATCAAAAAAACATAAATCTTTTACTAAAACGTTTATATGACAAAAAAGAGTCAAATTATTTTTACGATTGCTCTTTTTCAAGATATTGTTTAATTTTACATCATCATGAACAAGGAGAAAAAGGACTCAAGAAAGGACATCTTCCTCAAGTGGATTGGACGCTTAGGCGTTTGGGGCTTTCTGTTTTTTCTCGTGAAAGGATTGATCTGGCTGGCCGTTGGCTACTGGGTGATCAAATAAAAGATTTGAGGCACCCAATACAGACACCTCAAATCCTAGAGAAGATCCACATCAAGAACTATTGCGGTTTAGCAATATCCTCTTTTATTTTTTCCAGAATAGCCTTCGTTTCTTCAAAACTGGTATGGTGATAAGCATGCATACCAAGGCTCTTTGCTGTTTCTACCTGGAATATCCTGTCATCAAAATAATAGCATTGTTCAGGTCTTGCCTGTGCAATACCTAAAGCCAGCAAAAAGATATTTGGATCTGGCTTACGCATTTTCACATCACAAGAGGAAACAAAAGCATCAAAACATTCATGCAATTTGAATTTTTTCACCCTGTAGGTATTCAATTCCTTTCCTTCATTGTTAATCGAAATCATCCGGAAACCACAGTCTTTTTTCCATTCTTTCATCCATTGCAATAAGCCTGGAAGTTCTTTTGATCTGGAAAAAACAAACTCTTTAAAGTCCTCCCTGGTAAAATCTCTTGGATGATTAAAAACAACAGTATCCAAATATTCATCCAGAGTAATATTACCGATTTCAAAAACATTAAAAATATAGTTGTGCAGTGTATTCAGTTCATCATAATTGAGACCAAATTTTTCTGCGGCCAGTTTACGGGAATCATGCCCCCAGCCGTTAGTTAGCAAGACGCCACCTATGTCAAAGAAAAGTATCTTAGGTTCCGAATTTTCCATAAGGTATATTAAACAGGTTATTTTACTCACGTAAACTTAGCTAATTGTCTACAAAAACCCGATATTTTTATTTCACGTAATAAATCATTTTGGTCATTCCCCTCATGACAAGTCAATTCAAGAGCTGGGTATAAAAAAACAGGCTATCTTTTGACGATAGCCTGTTTTTTCTCGAAAGAGATATAACCTAGTTGAAGATGTATCTTAATCCTATTTGTGCCTGCCAGCGCGAAATCTGGTCAGTATTTACACGTGTTGAATTGGTTACTGGAACTAAATTATCTTTATCCAGGTATGGGAACGAGTAATTCGCTTTACCTGTCGCCGGATCTTTACCCTGGTATTTAAGAATAGCTACTGAACCCGTATTGAATCCATTGAATGTACTTTCATACAATCCCCAGTTCCTGTTCAGGAAGTTACCCAGATTGATAATATTAAACTCAATTCTGATGGTATTCTTCTGGCTTCTGGATTTCCCAGATCTCACAAAGAAATCCTGAGTGATATTTAAATCCGCGCGTTGGAAATAAGGTAAGATTACCCCATTTCTTTTGGTAAACTCTCCTCTGTGCTGACTCAAATATTTATCCTGACTGATAAATGAATTTAATTGATTCCAGATCTGATCTGGCGTTCTTGGGTCACCAGCAAAGTCAGCTACCAGGTTGATATCTCCTTTATTTTTCGGAATAAACATCAAATCATTAGTTGCCCCGTCATTGTTTGGATCACCACCAGTAATATACGAAACAGCACCATTATTAGAACGTTCAAAGAACAAACCGATTGAGGTTGCATAGTTTTTATGGTATTCTTTTCTGTATGCCAACGAAGCGATAAAGCGATTCGGCATTACATAGGTACTATTTGATAAAGTCTGGTCATTCGGATTACCTGAAGTTGGTCTGCCGGCCCAGATAATACTAGCAGTTGATCCACCATCATTCACATCTTTAGATTCCGTATGGGTATAGGCGATATTTGCATAAAACCCATTCAGGAAGCTTTTTTGTAACTGCGCGGTAACAAAGTAAGAATATCCTTTATTGGTATTGGTCAAGTAGTATAAAGCCGTGATATTTGGATTAGTGGCAGTGGCAGGAACACCAGCTACTGAAGTTCTGTTTTTAGAAGTATAACGAATTTGTCCTTCGGGACCAGCAAAAGTATCATAGGTATCAGAAAGAACCAGGTTCTGATGATAAATAGCATTGATATCCTTTGTATAAGAACCTTCTAAAGTACCGATAATACCGAATGGTAATTGCTGGTCAATTGCCAGGTTAGTTCTCCAGATTTTCGGATACTTTAAGTTAGGATCAGTTACATCCAACTCATAAGAAGTGTTTGCCGCCACTGCCCCTGAAGGACGGTTCGCATTCACATCCGGGTTATAAATCAAGCGTGGATCATTTGGAGTTTTAGTGCCATCAACCGTACCTGAACTAAACAATGTTCCTGTATTTGATGCCTGGTTAGAAATCCATACAAACGGAGTTAAACCAGCAAACAAGCCTGTACCCCCACGAATCTGTGTTGTATGATCTCCGTTCACATCCCAGTTGAACCCTACGCGAGGAGATAACTGAATTCTGCTTTTAGGTAATTTAGAAACATCAACCTGTATCCCCTGCTGAAAAGTTAAAGCAGCTGCATTAGGATTTGCATCCAATTTTGTAGGATAGTAATTGTAATCTGCTCTTAAACCATAGGTCAGTACAAAATTATCTCTTACACGGAATTTATCCTGCGCATATAAACTGAAATTATATGATTTTATGCTAATCAGCGGAATGTCACCACCCTTTGCAGCATTACGATAAGTATAAAATGCCGCCGGTAGATTGTTAATAAAATCAGAAGCAGAATTATAAGTATATAAACCATTATAATTAGGTACAAATCCATTCTTAAAACTTTGAGACTGATTGCTTGTACCAATTGTAATCTCATGTTTACCTGCAAAAATTGTTAAATCGTCAGAAAGCTGACCAATGTTAGAATTTAATAAGTTACCAGCGGTATAAAGTTCATATCCAAAACTTGTTAAAATACCTCCCGGAGCCTTAACAATATTCCCTGCTGCATCTGTAACCCCATTATCGATATCTACCATAGGTACATTTTTACTCGAAAGCGGTTCACGGAAATCGCGTAAAGCAGAGTAACCAACTGTCAATTTATTAGAGATGGTGTTACTGATTTTACTATTAAGTTCCAGCATTCCAATATTGAAATTGTTGTTGATGGTGTATCCTGAGCCAAAGAATGGTAAAGAATTCACACCCGCAGAGCGTGTTGTACCTGCACCAGTAATTCCACCATTAAAATTTGGTGGCTGATTTTTGAAAGATTTAAGATAGAAATACTTCGCACTTAAAGTGTTATTCCTGTCAATATTCCAATCTAACTTCACTGTGATTTTATCACTCTGTGTTTTATAGCTATATCCTTCATAAGCACCTGGATCGTAACCATATCTGGATTTCAGCGTATTCGAAATCGCATCAAGCGTAGCGGCGTCTGCTTTTGAAACTGTTCCGCCACTTATACCTGGTCTGGAAGCAACAAAGGTTGTACCTGGATTACTGATCCGCTCCTGCTCACCTGAGACAAAGAAGAATAATTTATTTTTAATAATTGGCCCTCCAATACTCACTCCTCTTGTATTGTAGTCAAAAGGAACTTTCACAACATCTGAAGTTCCCGCTTTATAGCCTGTTAAACCTGTACCACGACCGTAGTAATAAACCGAACCTTTGATTTCATTAGTACCCGACTTGATCACGGTATTTACACCCGCACCAGTAAAAAATCCCTGACGTACATCATAAGGTGCAAGGTCAACTTGTATCTGGTCAATTGCATCCAGAGAAATTGGTTGCGAATTCGATTGTCCGCCAAGAGTTCCTGAAAGACCAAAAGAATTGTTAAACAAAGCACCGTCGACAGTAATATTATTGAAAGTACTGCTTCTTCCACCAAAACTCATTGCACTTGTTGAGCTCGCAGAAGGTGTTAGTTTAGTAAAATCTGTTAAAGACCGGTTAATTGTGGGTAAAGCATCAATCTGCGCCCTGGTAATCGTTTCTCTCGCTCCAGTACGGGAAGAGTTCATCACTTTACCTTGTGTGCCAACTACCTTTACCTCTTTCAAATCAGTTGCACTGTCGTCCATTTTTACATTGATGGCCTGATCCTGTCCGATGGAAAGTGTTAAGTTCTCCTGGACGTATTGTTTGAAACCGATATAAGATATTTTTAGTGTATAGGGCCCGCCTATTTTAACATTAATCAGGTTGTAACGGCCGTTACTCCGCGTTTCAACAGCATAAACTGTTCCTGTTGGGATGTGTGTTAATACCACTGAAGCTCCAGGTATCGGGGCTTTTCCATCGGTAACCACACCATTAATGGAAGCCGTTGTTACACCCTGGGCAAAAGCTGAACGACCAGCCCAGACCATAGTCATCAGCATGCATAATAAAAGTAAAGTTTTTTTCATAAGGATTGTTTTGAATGAATTGAGACTTACACAAATTTGTGCCTGTAATCAGATAAACCTAAGCTGATGCAAGTCTTGTTTTTATTTTAAGGTTTTAGCTTTCTGAATTAAAAGCAGAACGAAGGTAAATGTCGTACATTAAGTCAAGGTTAACAACTGGTTAACTACTTAAAATTAATTTTTTGTTACCCTTAACTATAAAAAACATCATCAAATTAAAACAATATCTTATTAACTATTAATTGATTAACAGTGCGATTAACACCTGGTTCTATTCTAATTAATAAAATATCCTAAAAACCAACAAATAAAGAAGAGGCCCGAAAATGATATACAGAGCGGAGCAATACCTGTAGATTAGCTATTTTGTCATCAATCCAGAGATGATATTAATACTTAATGCAACAATTACTGTATTAAAAGCAAAAGAAACTAAACTGTGCATCAGGGCAAGACGACGGATTCTTCTGGAACTGATTTCAACATCTGATACCTGGAAAGTCATCCCGATGACAAAGGAGAAGTAAGTAAAATCAAGATAGTCAGGTGTTTTTTCTTCCGGGAACTCCAGCCCTTCTTTATACTTTACATCAGCATCTTCTTTAGCCTCAGCAAGCCCATTAGCAGGTTTAACTGCAGATTTACCTTTAGTTTCATAATAAAGATGGGCATAACGAAATACAAAGATCGTATGCACCAAAGCCCAGGCGCACATGACTGCCGCGACAGATAAAAGAATATGTTGTGTAAGTGCTGTTCCAGTAAGCTGCTGAGTTGATTTTAACAAGATAACAACAACAAAAAGACTCATCAATGCCGCGATCAAAACAAACATGAAAATAAATGTGCGGTTATTATCCTGAACTTTTGAGATTTTTTTCATCTCCAGAGGATGAACACACAGAATTGTTGCCCACGAAAGCCCTAACTGGGTTAATGCATACCCGATCCAAACCAGGATGAATTGTACCGAAGCGGACATTCGTCCATAGCATCCTGCAAAAACAACCAAAGCTACAACTAACGAAAAATAAAGTTTATGATGGGCATCCAGTCTTGAGATCTTCATGAAGATGTTAAACGTTTTAAAATGAATACACAATTGTAATCAAATTAAAACAAAAGCAACAAAATTTTGCTGCTTTTGCTCATCAATAAAGACTAAGAGTTTCTATGAGGAAAATTATCGCTGTGCATTTTCAAACTCTTTTTCAGCAATTGTCGGGCGATATGTATTCTTGTTTTAACAGTCCCGATTGGAATATCTAACTGGGCTGCAATTTCATGATATTTGAATCCTTCAAAATACTTAAGGAAAGGCGTATAATGCTCAGGCTGTAATTTACCAAGAGCTTTATAGATATCATCCATTACAAACTTCCCATCACTATCATTTACAGATGCACTGTAATGCAACTTATCAGAAGTGATTTCATCAGTCACAGTCAGAATCTGATTGGCTCTGGTTGTCCTGCGGTAATTATTAATGAAGGTATTTTTCATTATGGTAAATAACCAGGCTTTAAAATTTGTACCCTCCTTAAAATGAGAGGAGTAGTTAATGGCTTTTAACATAGTATCCTGTACTAAGTCATTTGCATCTTCCATATCTCTGGTGAAAGAAATAGCGAATGATTGTAAAGAATCTCTGTAACTGTAAAGTCTAAAATTAAAATCGTTGCTACCCATAGTGTTTATCTTTTTTCATTTATAGATAAACACAATTACAAATTACATACCAAAAAATACGCATTTTCAGTGACATTTAGCTGACGATATGCTGATCAGGATATTTATCTGAAATTAATACATATATGATAGTGGGTGTGAAATTTAAGAGATCAAAACAAGTGTCCCTAAAAGCATACACATTTGTCTGTTTTATTTCCAGAAAACTTAAACAAAATTTAAACAGGCTTTTAAACAAAAGAAACAATTGGAAGATCACTATTTTCTTAGCTAACAAAATTGCAGAAGGAGGCTATAAAACCCTATAAATAACTAAAGGGGAATCGAAATTCCCCTTTAGTATATCAAACACACCAATTTGAGAGCAAAATTCAATACAGATGTACAATTAGTAACCTGATTAAACCGAGCCTAATGCTAAATTTATGAAAGAGTATTTCAATTTTAAATATTTTTACGTCAACAGCTCGTTTACTTACGCAAACATCAGTTTACGGCTTATTTTAATTAGCCCAATTGATGCAAAAAGTAATTTCCCCTGGTTATGTCCATTTTTCATTAATCCTTTTCTTATGTTTATTCCTTCTCCGCTATTCAGAGACTAAAAACGTTTAAAAAAAGATACTCCAGGTCATCCAACCTGGAGTATCAACAAAACAAAACTTAGATCTAACCAAAATCAAGTACTTTTTTGCATGCTTAGCCCGCAATACAATTGACGTCATGGGCGGATTCGAACCGCCGTTAAGGGTTTTGCAGACCCACACCTCACCACTCGGCCACATGACTATTTAACTTAGAGAAGCAGCGTAACCTCCTTTTCTCCTTTACAATTCCTAATAGAACGTTGTTACTGACAGCAAATATAATAATGTCTACTTAAATAGTAGTATTTATTTTAACTTTTTTTATTCTTGCACATATTTTAGCATTCATCGGAAAGGACTATCTTTAGCGACGATACTATGGCAGAACCAAAAAACCCACTTGAAACGGTAAAAAACAACCCTGACACCTACATAATCAGTGATTTTAAGCCTGCTCTTTTCAACACTGTTTTTATATTAAAACACAGCTCCGGTTTGGCGGATATTACTACCCCTGGTTATTTTGATCTTCAACCGCAACATATTTCAATCGGTTATGCCTCATTTGAAGATAGCCGTAGTTCAATTAAGTTCCCTCAAGTAGCGATTCGTCATCATCAAAATGAGCTGATTTTGTCTTGCCGGTGCACTACAATTAAAAACAGATTATGTGAACACCAGATGCGGGTTCTGTTTAACATCATGGAACGCACCGAGCTTCGTGTTTTTTTTGACCATAAACTGCGTCATGAAAAAATAAGGTTATTTGCCACGGCTTATGGCTTAGAAAACGAAAGTCCGGACGACCTGTTTACGATTGAATACGGTAATAAGAACTTCGAAATCGCTCCAGTGATCAAAGATCTCTTCCCCATTACAAAAGAGAGAAACACCCTTCTCAAAGAACTTCTTTTACCTAAACCCAGTATTCCCCTTTTAAAACATCATACGGAAGAAACGCATACAAAAAAGATCCTCATTCTAAAACAGCACCGTTATTACTCACATTTCCAGGCAGATTTTCTGGAGTGTACAACTACCGCAACGGGCAAAATAAGGAATCCATTGAAGCAGTTAAACGCAATGGATTATATATGGGCAACAGAAAGCCCTGAAGAACTAAAATTCTATACCGCCATCTCTAAATTCCAGCAGAATTATGAGACAACACAAGCAGAGGCCGATATTAATGGGTTAAGGGCATTGGTGAGAAATCCATTGGAACTTGATGTTTTTTATCACGATCCAAAAATCTCCCCTAACCTGACTGTAAGTTCGATTATTCCGGTTATGGTCAAAAACCTGCGTCTGGATATCCATCTGGCTGTTAACCTGACCAATGGTTTCTATACCGTTTCCGGTGAGTTAATATTAGAAGGCAAAGCCTATGACCTGAAACTACTGAATATCAAGTTCAGCTACTTTATCTTCTATAACGGTACGATGTACCTGATTGATAATCCTGACTTTATACGGGTACTTGATTTCTTCAGACAAAACAACAATCACCTGGTGATTCACGAGTCAAAGTTCGCCGAATTTAAGGAAGACATTCTTTCTAAGCTCGAGAATAAGATTCACATCAACTACTCCTATCTGAAACCGGCTACTCCTGAGCAATTAAAGGAGGCACATTTTGATCAATCGACAGAAAAAATCATCTATCTCTCAGATTCGGAAAGTTACGTACTGATTACTCCTGTAATGAGATACGGAACCGTCGAAGTCCCTGTGTTGTCCAGAAAACAAATCCATGCCTCAGATCACTTGGGAAATGTATTTACTGTAAGCCGTAACGAAGAAGAAGAGCTTCAGTTCACCTCTTCGATGATCCGTCAGCATCCTCATTTTGAAGAGCAGTTGGATAAAGAATACTTCTATCTCCATAAAAAACGCTTTTTAGACGAAGGTTGGTTTTTAGCTGCCTTTGAAGAATGGCATCAGCAAAACATCACCATACTCGGTTTCAATCAGTTGAAAGGAAATAACGTCAACCCTAACAAGGCAAAAATAACAATCGCAGTAAATAGCGGTCTCAACTGGTTTGATACTCAATTTGAAGTATCCTTTGGCAAGCAGAAAGTTCCGCTTAAACACCTGCACCGATCTATCAGAAACAAAAGTAAGTTTGTAAAACTTGGTGATGGCACAATGGGCTTGCTTCCTCAAGAATGGATTGACCGGCTAACCAAATATTTCAATGCCGGAGAAGTTGTAGACGAATCTATCCGTACCCCAAAGGTAAATTTCACAGAAATCACAGACCTGTACGCAGAGGAAATTCTTTCAGCGACCGTAAAACTAGAGCTTTCTACTTATAAAGCAAAGATTGCAGACTTTAAAAATATCGAAAAAATAAAAGTTCCAAAAGCCCTGAATGCCACCCTCCGTGACTATCAGAAAGAGGGGTTGAACTGGCTGAACTTCTTGGATGAATTTAACTTTGGTGGTTGTCTTGCAGATGACATGGGTCTGGGGAAAACTATTCAGATTATAGCTTTTATACTATCCCAACGCGAAAAGGGACATCAAAACACCAATCTCATTGTGGTTCCGACTACCCTGATTTTTAACTGGCAGGCAGAAATTGCCAAATTTGCGCCCGACCTTAAGATCCATACTATCTATGGGGCTGATCGAATCAAAGACCATGAAGACTTCAGCAGTTATGAAATCATTCTGACCTCATATGGCACATTGCTCTATGATATAACATGGCTAAAAAAATACTACTTTAACTATATCTTTCTGGACGAATCCCAAACCATAAAAAATCCGGATTCCTTACGCTACAACGCAGTTCGACTTTTACAATCCAGGAATAAAATAGCGATTACCGGAACTCCAATTGAGAACAATACCTTTGACCTGTACGGACAACTCTCTTTTGCCTGTCCGGGTTTGTTGGGCAGTAAACAATATTTCAGAGACCATTACTCCTCACCTATAGATAAATTCAAGGATAGCAAAGCCGCAGTTGCCCTCAAAAAGAAAGTAAGTCCTTTTATTCTTCGCAGAACAAAAAAAGAAGTCGCGGCAGAGCTTCCTGACAAAACTGAAATGGTAATCTATTGTGAAATGGGGACTACCCAAAAAAACGCTTACGATGCCTGCAAAAACGAATACAAAAAGTTTCTACTTTCCGAAAAAGAAGACCATGCAGAGAAGCATACCCTCCACATTCTGAAAGGACTGACTCAGCTCAGACAGATTTGCAATTCTCCGGCACTGCTCAAAGACAACCTCCTTCACGGAGCTTCTTCTTCCAAAATCACAACACTGATGGAAGAAATAGACAGTCACTCTCCCAACATAAAATATTGGTCTTCTCACAATTCGTTTCTATGCTTGACCTCATTAAAAAAGAGCTTGAGCACAAGCAAATCCCTTTTGAATACCTAAGTGGCAAAACCACTAACAGAGAAAAGCGTGTAGAAAGCTTCCAGCAAAACGACAACGTCCGCGTTTTCCTGATCAGTTTGAAGGCAGGCGGAACCGGTCTCAATCTTACACAGGCAGATTACGTCTACCTCGTTGACCCCTGGTGGAACCCTGCTGTTGAAAACCAGGCCATAGACCGCTGTTACCGTATCGGTCAGAAAAAGAATGTTGTAGCCATCAGATTAATCTGTCCTGACACTATAGAAGAAAAAATCATGAAGCTTCAGGAAACAAAAAAAGAGCTCGTTAACGACATCATACAAACTGATACCTCTCTATTGAAGTCACTTTCAAAAGCTGACCTCATCGAGCTATTCAGTTAATCCAAATAGCAATTCTGTAGGGCATCAACAAGCAATCCAAGCAGCATAATCAATAACAATCCTGTAGGGTATCAACAAGCAATCCAAGCAGCATAATCAATAACAATCCTGTAGGGTATCAACAAGCAATCCAAACAGTATAATCAATAGCATTCCTATCGAATATCAACAAGCAATCCTATCGAATATCAACAAACAATCCAAACAGTATAATCAATAGCGCAATCTTGTAGAATATCAACAAGCAATCCAAACAGTATAATCAATAGCAATCCTACAGCGCACCAACAAATAACATCTTAACCATTTCGCCAGTTCAGATAAACCTAAAAAAAACGATACTAAGTAATTTCAGGCATTGTTTATTCCTTCAAATAAACTCCGGCCTGAAATTACTTAGTATCGTTTTTTTTTATTTAGAAGAGACTAAGAAGCAGCCTCGAACTTGTAAGTCAATGATTTCTCATCGCCCGAGAATGTCAATTGATAAGCCTCTCCCATTCCATTTAAATATGTTTTTCCCTTAGCAAATCCTGCTAGTTCCTTCTTACTCACCTGTTCAAAATAACTCTGAAAATCCTGTTTCAATGCTTCCTCAGTTTTCGGAGCAGTAGCCAGCGTCTGTTCAGGAAGTGAAGACGATTTCATTTTATCCAATCCCAGCATCATAATATCAAAGTACCATGAATCCGTCAGCTTCATGGCCTCAATAGCCAACCCATCTACAAACCCTAACATATTATGTCTGAAGCTTGTACCTTCATCCATAAAAAACCTTAAGCCTGTGGATTTAGTCCATTCAGCTCTTTCACCAAGATCACCATTACTGCTCACGCCATAAAAAGCAACCAGATACTCTAAAGACCCCGTAATAATCTTTTCCTCATGATTGATATCCTGATCCAGCACTTGCTGCGAGACACTATTCATCAACTGATCAAAATATTTAGAATCACCTGTAAAACTCATACCAGAGACTTTCACTCCTGGTAATCCTCCACAACCCCTGCGTGCAAGAATTCCATTCTTATAAATTTTTATATTCAGTGCTTCTTCCGTTCCCGACTTCACTGTGATTAATACCTGTTCAACTTCAGACTTATCCATTTTTTCTCCTTTATAGTACAACCAGACCCTTTAAAATCCGTTTAAATTTAAACAGGCGCCCAGTCTGCCGGGCGAAATTACAATTAAAATTTAGCTTGAGAAGTTATATTACTGGATTGACAAGCATTGAATACCCCTAAAGCACCTCCTGAAATATTGGTTAATGGATTTGAAGGCGTATCTGTATTCTGATCAATAGTCGCATTCAGCGTCCGGAAATAATCATAAGTTCCCTTATCAATACACTGCAATTCAACCGTCATCAAATCGCCATTATTGATTAATGGATTCCCATATTTCGCATCTGTCTCATAATAAAGCTGGTTATCATAGGTCCGTCCATCGGTCGCGTCATCATTCCGTACAAAAGACCCTTTGATAATCACGTTATTTACCCACTGTCTTATCCTGTAATAATTTCCCTTACCAACCGGATCAGTGTATTCAGGGACCATAAATATCTTATTCGCATCCAGCTCAAAGCGTTTCGCATAAAGTTTATCCACCTTGACCATCTTTAGCGGAATCGTAGAAGTAGCCGTATAAGTTTTACCACTCAATTTAACCGTTAACTGATAAGTATGTCCACCAACTCCCTGCATGGCTGAAGTTTCATAAACACCAGAATTCTTATTGCTCAATGTTTCAGCAAACCCACTTGTCAGATCTTTAATCTCTACAACCGCATCATTACGTCCCGGAAAATTATTATCATCCTCAAAGTTTTTTGATTCCTTGATACTTACCCGATAAGGCCCCCTATTCGCAGTAACCTGTCCCTCAATTACAATCTGTGTAGCCGACCCATCCAGTTTAACATCAATAACTTTTTCGCAAGCACTAAAGAGCAGTGTAAATATCAATAAGTAAAGAAGTTTCATCGTTTTAAAATTTAAAGTTATAAGAAATTGAAGGGACGAATCTAAACAGTGAAGTCTGCACTGCTTGCGTACGTGAGCGATCATCAGGATTATCACGGAAAGTAATCGCATAAGCATTCTCATGTCCGTAGGCATTGTACAGGCCAAACGCCAGTTCGGAAGAGAAGTTTTTACGTTCTTTCAATTTACAGGTAGCACTCAGATCCAATCTGTGGTAAGCAGGCATTCTGTAAGCATTACGGTTCGTATACAAGAAAACCACCTGATTATCCGTATAGTATTTCCCGCTTGGGAAAGAAACCGCATTACCTGTATAGTAAACAAAAGTTGCCGAAAGTGACCATTTTTTATTCACTTCATACATCCCTACAATTGACAGATCATGTGTACGATCCTGTCTCGCAGCGTACCAGTTCCCTTCATTAATTCCATTGATCATTTTCTCTGAGCGGGATAAAGTATAACCTACCCACCCAGTTAGACGCCCGATCTTTTTACGCAGTAACAACTCAAGTCCGTAGGCTCTTCCTTTGCCAAATAAAAGCTGTGGTTCGATCGGATCATTACTTCTTATATTAGCACCATCCCTGTAATCTACCTGGTTATTCATCACCTTGTAATACGTTTCTACGCTGAATTCAAAAGCATTATCCTTTAAATTACGGAAATAGCCTAACGAAACCTGGTCAGAAGTTTCCGGTTTGATAATATTATTCGTCGCCACCCATTTATCCGTTGGACTGCTTGTCGCAGAATTAGACAACTGATGGAGTGATTGTGTATTGCGTGAATACGCAGCTTTCAAAGAAGAAACCGTATTCAGCTGATATGCTGCAGAAACCCTTGGTTCCAGGTTGAAATAAGTTTTCACAATTTTACCTTTAGCGTAATGAAGTGTATCTACAATTGCGCCGGCAGCATTCAGGTTATAAAAATTATTATCACCGCCTAAAACAGAAAAAGCACTCAGGCGTAAGCCATATTCAACTTTCAAACGATCAGAAGCTTTCCACTCGTTACCTGCGTAAACTGCATTGTCCCAGCTGTGCGTAAAAGGTTGGCTTTCCAGGGTGAAATCGCCGCTGTACTGTCCTGGTTTTATGGTATGATAAACAGAGTTCACCCCTATTTTCCAGGTGTTTTTTGTATTTGGATAAAAGCTGATTTCCTCCTTCAGATTCCAGTCTTTAATCTGAGATGTTATTCTCCCGTTAAAAGAAGTAGAATTAGTCAGGTCAATATTATAACGATAATCACTATAAATCAATGATGTATTAGAGAACAATTTTGGACTAAACTGGTGATTCCATCTTAAAGTACCCGTTTTATTGCCCCAATCCAGACCAAACAAGCCACCCAATCCTAATTTATCCTGGCCAAGATAACCAGACAAATAGACCTTATCTTTTTCTCCAAACTGGTAATTTGCTTTCAGGTTCAGGTCATAAAAGTATAATGCACTCTTTTTAACCACCGTGTCACTACTTGCTTTTAGAAAAGCATCTACATAGGTTCTTCTTGCACTAATCAAAAATGAACCTTTATCTTTTACAATAGGTCCTTCTACCGTTAATCTTGAAGCAATAATTCCAATCCCCCCATTGACACTGAGTTTCTGGTTATTTCCATCGTTCATCTTTACATCCATGACCGAAGATAACCTGCCACCATACTGTGCTGGTGTATTTCCTTTATACAGAGTGACATCTTTAATTGCATCAGAGTTAAAAGTGGAAAAGAAACCTAGCAAATGGGAAGGATTATATACGATAGCCTCATCAAGCAAGATCAGATTCTGGTCGGCAGCCCCCCCCCTTACAAAGAAACCACTATTACCTTCACCGGCCGATTTGACTCCCGGCAAAAGTTGCACCACTTTAATCAGATCTCTTTCACCAAAAAGTACCGGCACCCTGTCAATCTCTTTCATACTCAGTTTTTCAACTCCCATTTTCGCCGAGCTAACATGCTCATCTTTAGCTGCCCCGGAAATAACGACCTCAGAAAGGTTATTATCCTGTGGGACTAAAGCAACTTTGAGCTGAATATTTTTATCCAGGTTTATTGTTCTCGTATCGATTATATAACCAATAGAGCCAATTAGTAGTTTATAACTGCCGCTTTGGGTAGTCAGGGAGAAAAATCCATACTCATTAGAGCTTGTGGATACATTGGTAATCCCCTCCACCTTGATTGTTGTACCAATTAATTGTTCACCTGTCCGGGCGTCTTTGACATACCCACTGATGGTATGTTTAGTTTGTGCATTGATTTCACTAATGGTCAGAAAAATCAGTAAGGGCATCAGGTACAGCGCTTTTATCGTCATTTAGTTTGATCAGTTTCTGGATATATCCGCTAAACTAAATAAAAATGTACGCAGAATATGTTAAACCGGCAGATTTATATTAGTACCTGTTTAAACAGATGCTTTAGTCCATCGTAAATTCAAGCACAGCTACATCAGCGAGAATAATCTGATCCCCTTCTTTTAAAGCATAACCTATTTGTGTCGAATTTAATTTGTGCGTATTTTCATCATGAGCCGCTCTGATCTTCGTTTTATTTCCGGGAGGAACCCCACCCTCGTCAGCATATAGTTTAAAACAACCGGCCTCTTTATCCCATTCCAGATGGGCATGCTGTCTACTAATGTACTTATTACTATCCTGCATTTCAGCTAGAAAAGCAATCGTATTAACCCTATAACTACCATCACTGGCCTGTACACTGCCCTCTCTTCCAATATTTATCCGGCTGGTGCCAGGCTTCAAAATATATTCTTCCTGTTCAGCTTTGCCGGTAATCACCTTTAAACGTGCCGTTGACCTAGTCTGATTACTAATTGGCAAAGCTGCACTCTTTAAGATCAATCCTAATTTGATGTCTTTGTGCTGAATAATCCCAACAGGTAGTTCAGCCACATAACGAACCTCCAGTTTCCAGTCAGCAGGAAGATCCAATGCAAAATTATCGGCAATACGCTGCACCTCTTCCTGAAATTTTTCAGGGTCAGCGCTGTACAAAGCAGTTTCATAAAGGAATAATTCTTCGGCACCCGCATTTACAAAGACCTGTAATGCTTTTAAATGCTTCCCTTCTCCACCATCCAGTTTTTGCAGTTCTTCTTTGATAAACTGCAAAACAACTTCTCTTAAACTTTTAGCATCCAACGGATTATCCGTTTTATTCTTTTTAAAAAAATCAAACATCCTTCTATTTTTTAATTTATGCTTTTCATATATCCTTTTTGAACCAGTAAAGGGATTACGGTTTCACCAGCTACTCTTAATGCCTCCGAAGAACCTTTGGTTGCTTCAACCCGGATACAGACTACGGTATATCCCGGCCCTTTTCCATTCGGTGCAAAAAAGACATACCACCCGTCGTTCACCTTTTTCTTTTTAATAACTCTTTCTGGTGTACCCGTTTTCCCTGCTACAGCAATTCCAAAGACATCTGCCTTTCTAGCACTCTGTTCAATCATGTATTGTTTCAGCAAAGCCGCAGCAGCAGGATCTTTAGCCAACACGACTCCTTGTTTTTCCCTGATTGTGGAGTCACTTAATTTAAGTACATAACGGTTAGGAACTAAAACCCCGCCATTCGCAATTGCAGAACCTAAACGTGCCATTGCAGCTGGCGTCGAGATTAACTCTCCCTGTCCCCAGGCCATTCCGGATATCCCAGCAGCACGGTTTCTGTAAATATTATTTGGGTTATAAGTGCTATTGAATTCAGTCTTGCGCCATAGGTCAAACCAACGTTTTTCCTGCACTTCATTCACAGACTTCCGGCCATAATAATAGCCGCCAACTCCATGAAGGAACATTCCTGTTTTCAAATAAAGACTTCCCATTTGTTCCTGTAAATGCTGCTGATTGGCTAGTTTGATAAAATAAACGTTATTCGATTTCACGATCGCTCTTTCCATATCAATTTCACCAGTTTCATCCGGTTCAGCACCGCCTGTACGAATTCGCTCATTTGCTTTTACCAGGTAGGTTTGATGTGCCGCAGCAAGCCCCAGCTTATTGAAACCTGCCATCGCAGTTAGTAATTTTGCAGTAGAACCAGGCTGAGTGGCAATCGCAAAACCTGGATCGGCCGTTGTAGTCCAGGAGTCCAGTTTATTTTGATCTGCAAGGCTCATGGTCAATTGTTCCCAGTTTTTCACTGGTGGCAATGGAAATGCTGCAGAAGCCAGTACATCTCCTGTATTGGAAGACATCACGACTACAGAAACTCTGTTTTTACTTAATTTAGGATCATTCGCTAAACGCGTTTGTAAATGGGTTTGCAAATTTGCATCTACACTTAACCGCACTTCACGATTACGCTTTTTAAAGGTCTTAATTTCTGCACTGTCCAATCCAGAGATCAGCAACGATGTCAATGCAGTATAATCTTTCTTCAGCACTGTCATTTCCTTTGGTCCGCTGGGCAGAAAACGATCTTCCTTATAACGGGAGGCAATCAGGTTATAACTCGTTAGGGGCATTTTAAAGCCTCTTAACTCTGCAGCATGTTCGTACTCTGCAAAATAACCATTGATGCCACCACTAAATACGCCGGTATTCGCATCCCCCGTCCAGAAGAACATCTGTTCTTCAAAAGGATAATAACGTGTTACCCGTTTATGCCGGGCAGAATCAAGATTATAATCAGTTACACCGGCTTCACGTAGTTGCTGCATTTGCTTTTGAACGAGCTCGGGATTACTGGTGGCCAGTATTAGGCCTGAGCGGTCATAGATCGTTCCAGCTTCCAATTTTTTCATTAAGATTCCAATACGCGGATTATAGCTGAACATTCTGCTTCCGCTTTTATCTGCAACAAGGGCTGGTTTCACTATCCATAAAGGAGTGTTAAAGCTGTAACGGGATACATTAATCACCAATAACAAAATAGCAGCGCAGGCAGCTATCAATGCCGGAACCAGGTTCTTATCCTGTTGTGCAGTCAAATATTTCAACTGTACGGCCGTGCCTTTGACCGAAGATGCAGATAAAAGGAATCCGGCAGCTAGTAAATTAATGACCAGCGATGATCCGCCATAACTCTCAAAAGGAAGAGACACCCCAGATAAAGGCAAAGCACCAATAGACCCTCCGGCGATCAATATAAATTGAATAAAAGTACAGATTCCAATACCCGCGCAGATATAAAAAAGGAAAGGTGTACCTGTACGCCTCCCTATAATGATAGAGCGGTGCAAATAGATTAAAAACAAGATAAAAATACAGGTAATCCCTGTCCATCCAAATTCTTCACCGATAGCGGGAAGTATCATATCTGTATGTGCTTCCGGAATAGTTTTCGCGAAACCTTTTCCGGTTCCCTGTCCGCTAATTCCACCAGTTGCAATGCCCCAGAGACCATTTGCAACCTGATCACCACCATAAACTTCATTATTCCAGGCATCCTGCCAGATTGCTTTCCGGTCTGATAGCCTTTCTACCGGCCCTGGAACAATTTTATCCAGATATGGAATTTTATCAATCGTTAAAAATGCGGTAATGACAATTAAAGCCATCACTGCTGATTCACTCATTGATTTCCTCTTTAAGACATGATAAAGGATTAAAAATCCAAAAGTAATTAAGGCATCAAGCCACACGTTATGCAGCATCCAGGAGATCAGTACATATAGAATGACAAAAGCTGCCATTTCCATAAAGTCTCCTCTTGAAAACGAGAAAAGCAGGATAAATGTAAAGCAGATGACAATTGCAGGACCAAGATCACCTAACAATAAAAACAGGAACAGTGTAAATAAAATCGCTGCCAATGCAAAAGAGAAAAACGACCATCGCTTTTTCCAACTCGAATAGGTGGCAATAAACTGTTCATTCTGTGCAAAGAAACCCGCCAGAAATAACACGACAATATATTTAACCACTTCACTTGGCTGTACGCCTAACAAATTCACTTTTACCCCACTGCCTTCCGGACCTGCACCAAATAAAAGTGTACCCGCCAATAACGCAATAGCTCCTGCAATCCATGGCCATCCATTTGCAGCAGAACGGTCTTTGAAAATTAATAAACGGTATAAATTAGAATCAGTGGTGAAGCGTTTGATATTCAGAAATAATAAAATACACAGACCGGCAATCCCCAGATACAAAAACCAGAGGGAATCAACTGCCAGAAAACGATCCCGTACAGGATCCTGCAAACTCAGCAAAGTCAAAAAAGACAATCCTGTCAGCAACATTAATAACGGTAAGATCAATTGATCTGCCTCAGGAAACTTGAAAGATAACACGAAGTGAACGATAATAAAAGCTAGTAAAAACCCACCTGTGACAATAACGTACCAAAATTCAAACTGTTCAGGTGTGCGTACAATTAATGCCCCATCGTTCTTCAGCACATTAAATTCACGCGAAGAAAGCAATCTGATTACGTGTGGTTTTGCCGTAAAATTCAGTCGTTTAGAACCGCTTAACTCCTGAACACCTTTAACCTGACCAAATTCGGCACCTGGTTTTAAAGGAATAACTTCATAAGCCTTCTCTTCTGGTAATCCATTAAATTCATATTGACCGGACGCATCTGTACGTGCATAAGCCGTAAACGATCTGGCATCGATGCTATCAGCAGGAAGAATGGTAGACAGCCTGACCAAAACTCCAGAAACAGCTTCTCCTTTATCTTCTACCCTACCCTTAATTTTACCACTGCCCAGCTCCAGACTTTTGATCGCTGGCATAGCCGGAGGATTCGTTTTCTCTTGTTCAAACCGGGCTTCATCAGCTCCGGTAAATCCAAGCAATGATCGGGACACCGCTACCCTTTTCTTAAATGCAGCCCCACCATGCAAGGCCGCATCATCGGCAAGGACATTAAACTTTCTTTTATTCAGATCACCAATATTTGTAAAAAATAGTCCTTTGGATTCTTGTGCAGCAATAGCATTATTAATGATATCAATATCTAGCGGATCTTCCAGATAGTAGCCTTTAGTTAGCAGTGCTTTAACTGCTTTAGCTGGCTCTGGTGCATTTAAATTTACTACAGTTCCATCTTTCAATCGCTGATCTACGTCCTTTATCTTCCCTTGAAGTACCCCAAATAACCGTACAAATAAAACCACCAGCAATACAGCAATCAGTCCTAAAAACAAACGCTCCTGATTTCTTCCCTTATTTTCAGTCTTCCCTTTATCCATAATTATTTTTTAGCCAGTGAGTCGGCTGCATAGTTACGTTTAGAAATTCTGCCATTTACATAAAACTGATCCGGAAAAACAAACCTGACCTGTACCGGATAATTAACTTTGTTAAAACGTATATTTTTCAAGTCTAAAGCATTGTTATAAGCTATAACTCCGGTTTCAAAATTCTCCAGTACCAGCTGATCTATCTTCACATATTTACATTTTGGAGAAAGAATCAAAGCTGGCCCTTTATAAGTAGTATCGCTTTGAAACACAATGTTTCCTTTAGTTTCCAGAATCAAAGTATCCCGGTCAATCAGCAAAGCCTGACTCAAACGAACAGGTTGTTTAAATACCGTATCAGAAAGCAATAAGGTATTCCCTTTCAACTTTAACAGGGTATCTCTGATCATTTTTTCCTGTAAATTTAATCCGGGTTTGATCGGTGTCACCAATACTGTTGTATCCGGCTGATCCAGCTTTGTTCCTTCAGCAGTATGATACAGGAACGACCAGATAGTGGTTCCTAGAAACAGCAGACATAAAGCAGATAGTAAAAAAATCAATCCCTTAGGACTCTTTGGTTTAGTTATATTTTGCTCAGACAAAGGCTGAGCAGTTTTAACTACAGGTACTGCTAAAGATGAACTGCCAGCATGCTGAGTTTTCACTCTTGTTTCAACCCCGGGAATAGCATAAACTACCGGCGCCTTATCATTTTTGGCCAGTACAACGGTGATGTTATCCTTACCACCGGCACGATTTGCTTCTTCGATTAATCTTTCTGCTTTGACAGCCAGCGTCTCCGAACCATTTAATACTGCGGTAATCAAGGCGACATCGACCAGGTCAGTTAACCCATCACTGCAAATCAAAATTACATCACCCGGTAAAAAAGGAGAAGATCCCGTTTCAAAATAAACATCTGTCATTCCTTCACGGCTTGCCAGCCCCAGTGCCTGATTAATCTGATTCCGTTTTGGATGCTGCATAGCGGCTTCCTCTGTCAAACGTCCTGAATCTTCCAGAAAACCAACAAAAGACTGGTCATGAGAAATTTTAATTAAAGAATGATCTCTGAATAAATAGAGTCTCGTATCTCCTACGTGGATATAATGGAACAGGTTGTTCTGTCTGTCAACGACTGCTAGTGTTGCTACACAGGCCATATCCATCAGCTCCAGATCGCCCTGCTTATGGGTGACAATCTGTTCGTTAGCCTGGTAAAAAACCCGCATCAGCTGACTGATCAGTTCAGGTTCAATCAAAGTCAGCTCTTTTAAGATCACCTCTTTAGTCAAAGCCGCCGCAATTTCACCACCGGCATATCCGCCGACACCATCAATGACACCAGCTATCATAAATTTGTTATCCATTACCTCTTGTGTAATGAATTCATCTTCATTATTCTCTCTTACCCTGCCAGCATCAGTAATTCCAAATAAACGGTCAGCCATTATTTCTGCGATTTTTTAATATCTGTAAAATGCCATATCAGCAATAAAATTCCTATGGCTAACAGCCCAATTGATAAATAGTTACCCATCCCGATCTACGGTTTAAAGATGTTAATCCCAATAATACCATTGAGCAATATCTTTGAATTAAATGGAAGTTCTACCCAGTCTGGCGCACTCACCTCACTCCGATAAACTTCTACTTCATTCACCATTGTTTTTTCACCAAAAGAAGCGAGATAAAATTTACCCTCTGGCTGGTTATAACGGATACTCAAATGTGGAGTATTCACCCAGTCTGATGGGATACTAAAGATATATGGTTCTTTTCTACTCTCCTCTTTACCCGAAACCACAATTTCCTGGGTGGTCATCAGGTATTCCAGTTTTTTACCCCTGAAATTCTGATCTGGCATAATCGTTTCCAGACGCGCAAGTATCTTGTCAGATTTTCCTTTCACCAATTGTGCATTTTCAAGATCCATTGCGTAAGGCAATTCGTAATACCCCTCACTATAATAGGTGAAGCCATTTAAAATATCCTGGTTCACATCCAGTGTTTCTGCAATCCCGGTTTGTCTTGGAATAAACGTAACCCTTAAATTTTCTTCTTTTTTAGCATTTCCCGGAAGTAGTTTCCCAATAAAACCTTTATCTCCGCGCTGATAATCAGGATGAGAAGCCAGTCTAAAAACCCATTTGGAGCTGGAAGGTTCAACGGTTTTACCCATTTTACGGTACTCCTTTAAAACTTCATAAAACTGGTTTACAGATTCATGAACAATGATTCCGAACAATCCCTGTTTATGCTCCAGAAACTCTTTATAATCTTCTTCATTAAAACAAATAATGTACTCATGATAGAAAACTACCCGGTTTGCAAAAGATAGCTGACCAATAGATTCTTTGAATTTATCCAGTATATATTTATAAACTTCGTCGGGTGTTAATCCTTTGATTGCCTTTTTTGCTTTACTTTTTTCTGTAGGAAGAAACCAGTCCTGAAGACCAGTCTTTTTCCAGAAAGTCGACTTCTCTGCCATTTTATGCTTATTTATCTGTTAAAAATGTAGCGTAGTATCTAAATTCATCGTGGTAGTATCCCGCGGAAGCTGTGGAGTCGGTTTAATCTGTACAGGCTGTTGCTCTGCTGCCCCTATATTTTTTAATGAATCCTGTTCTTTATCCCAACTATACCCTTTATCCTTCTCCTGTTGGTTTGTTGTATCCGGAGCTGTTACTTGTTTGGGGGTTACTTCTTTTTTCACAGCCTTAACTGGTTCTTTAAACAGCAAGAAATAACTGAGCAGGGCAATCATAAAAACCACACCTGTCAGGAAAACATAAAATACTGGTTTAGAAATGACTACTACTCCCGGATCTTTAACTCCAGTTCCCTCCTGATAATGCATAAGCAAGGTCTGCAACCGCTCATTCTCTGTTTGCAGTAAAGAAGTACCAGTAAGATCTGCTACCGTATTCCCACCATCAGCTATGCTGCTGTGTACAATAGCGTATTGTAATTCCATTCCACTCCTGTATCGTAATTCAGGTGCTTTTTCCAGACATTTGCTGATGACCGTCAATAACCATCCGGGAACCTGCATTTCATGCGAGACTTTATCTGCCGGCCAGGTTCCAGGCATGTTCTGCTTCCTGAGGGTCAGTAAATCAGGAACAGGTAATTCCAGGTGACCAACCAATACATCGTTTCGGGATTTCTGCCCATTATCTGTTAAAGGAAAAGGGACCTGGCCTGCCAGCAATTCATAGAGGATTACTCCATAGCTGTAAATATCCGTTTCCAGCAGCATTTGCCCCTCACTTTGCTCTGGTGCCATAAATTCTATAGCTCCCGCATGGCGGATACTGGTTCTGCGCTGCTCATCAGACATGGCTGATAAGCCAAAATCAAGCAGTACATAATTACCAGTATGGACATTAAACTTTACATTATTACTCTTGATATCTCCATGTTTTACAGTCACCTTATGGCAATGTGCTAAAGCATTAGCTAAATGATCTGCAACCTTAATGACTTCTTTTACTGTGAATATCTGATCATGCGGTTCTTTCAATAATTCTTCCAGATCAGGACCGTCAATAAATTCCATTTCGATAAATGGAAACGATCCGCTTTCTGTAATTCCTGAATTTAAGATCTTAACTATATTAGGATTGGGTTCTTCATTTACCTTTTTCAGCTTCTCTACTTCATTCAGAAAACTCTTGAAATTCTTATCGTCCGTACTTTCGGTATGAACAGGTGTCGGCAGTAATTTCACTGCTGTGATAATAGGGCCAAAACGTCTTCCCTTGTAAACTGACCCCTGGCCACCGGTACGCAAGGCACCCATATTTTCCAGACCTTCAGTAATCGTAAATACTTTACTCATTTAAGTTAATTCAACGCTTGTGTGTGGTAAAATTACTACAATTTTAGTTCCAATGTTTATTTAAAAAATCATAGCAGTTTAAAGTTTTTTCAAGAAATGAATTTACAGAAGGATCTCATAAAAAAAGGCCACCATTTCTGGTAGCCCTTTCAATCTATTATTTTCGTTTCAATCTATTATTTCAAGATCCACATCAACTGATTATTATCATCACTCCCATTATACTGACTAGCAATAGCTGCCGTAACATTGGCAGAATTATAATTCAGTTCTGCAGATGGATAAAACCAGCGAACCGGGAAGTTAGAAGATGGAATATTTAAACTTGTGGAAGTATTCAACTTGAATACCGGGTAGCCAGTTCTTCTGTTCTCAAACCAGGAGAGATACTGACTTCCCTGTAAAAAGTTAGCCAGATATTTTTGCGTAATAATCTGTGCAATCTGCTGCTCACTGGAACCACTTAAAGCCACACCTTCTGAAGTTGGGTAAGCATTGATATAAGCATCTTCCATTTTCATGTTATGATGATAATCTGCCAGATCTGGTGTATAAGCTGCAATAAACTTCATTGAATTTGTAATTCCGGCAGCATAATAGGCCTGAGCAGAAGTACCGCCGATCCAACCTCTTACCGTTGCTTCTGATAGCGCAAATTGTAAATCCCAGTAACTAAAAACGCTTACAGGTTCTGCATTTACCAATTGTACGTAGCGGTTATTCAAGTCAGAATAATCTGTAGTTCCTCTGATCTTTTGCAAGGCTGTGAAAGCGTCTGATGGTTCTACGCCAACATAGGCATCATAGTCAGATTGATTTGCACCGGCTTTAATTTTAACAGGTGAGGGCTTAGCAAAATAGAACAGCCTCTTATCTTTCATAGCTTTCAACGGATTGAGCAATACACCAGACAACATCGTATAATTTGACTTCACGAATGCATTTCCAGATCCGGCAGGAATATCAGACCATGGATAATTCTGACCAGCCATTGCTGTATAAGCCAGTGCAAAATTATCTGCATAACTACGCATCAGCGGACGGTTTGCTGCAATATCCTTAAATCTTTCAATTACTTTTAAATCTGCATCACCCGTTTTTTTGTACAAATTCAATAAAACATGCAGTTCAAAACTATTGGTTAGCCTGCGCCAGTTGTCAACCTTACCTCCGTAAATCGGATCTCCGGCAAAATCAGCACCAGCCGCGAACAAGTCATTTGCTTGGTCCAACTCTTTAAGAATACCTAAAAAAACAGCTTTCTGTGTATCATACTTCGGCTGTAAAATACGATCAGACTCTCCTTTATTCGCTTCGGAATAAGGCATATCACCCACCTGCATAGTATTCAGATAAAACTGCCAGGCACTCATGAAATGTCCCAAACCTTCATATGACTTCCTTAGATTATCGCTTGTAGCATATTTGATCATTGGCGGGATATTTCTCAATACTTTTACCGAGTCAAAATCGGAACTACCCAATTTATTATATTGATAACTTACCTGATTTTCACCCCAGGTCAGATACTTACCAAGCAAAAACGGCTGCATAAAGGATTTTTGCGTACCGACCGCATTACGAGTAATATTCAGAATCAAAGTCGTAGCTAGTAATGGTGAATTTACCTGTGTAGTTACATTTGGGTTTGTATTAATTTCCTCGTACTTCTGACAGCCGTTGATGATAACAGCTAACACAGGTAGACACAAAATATATTTTAATATCTTCATAATAATTCTTTCTTAAAAACGCTAATTAAAATCCAACTCTAAGATTAAACCCTACCATTCGCATAGAAGGTGAATTCAGATCTTCTTTATCTATATCAGGATCGGAATATTTGAAATTCGTCCACATAAACAGGTTCTGTCCGGTTAAGGATAAGGAAGCCGTCTTCACACCTAGTTTACGCGTAAAATCAGCTGGCAATTTATACCCTAATGAAATCTCTCTTAATTTAATAAAGGTTTCTTTTTGTATTCCTTTGTCACCACCTCTGAAATTCTGTGCATAATCCTGATAACCTACTTGCACGTCATTTGTTACATACTGACGATTATCACTTGTAATATTTCCATATTTATCATAAGTAGCTTTTCCTGAAATAACTTTTACTCCTTTTCCTACATAATTGTTCAGTCCATTTACAACCTGATCGTAGCGATATTGATTATCAGATTCTGGATTAGTACCTGAATCCCACATTTTATCATAGATATAATTGTACATCAATCCACCAATTCTGCCGTCTATATTGACACCCAGCATCCAGTTCTTATAGGTAAAGTTGTTAATGAAACCAAAACTAAAATCAGGTTCACTATAGCCATATTTCTTTTTATAATCGCTATTCACAGGTATTCCATTGCTATGAATAACATCGCCCGCCGGGTCCGTTAACCAATAATTTGCCATGTAAGTATCCAAGCGCTCCCCTTTTTTTACATATAGTTCATCAGAAGAATAAACTGGATCCAGCTGATCATAATACCGATGCTGATAAGACCAGTTGATGGTAGAATACCATTCAAAGTCTTTGTTTTTGAGAACAGAGCCATCAACTGTAATTTCCATACCTCTGCGTGTGTAGGTTTCTTTCGTATTGACCAATGTGGTTGCAAATCCTGAAGATGCCGGTAGTTGAGCATTGGTCTGCTGGTTATAGTAATACTTATTAAAATATGCGACATCAAAATGCAAACGCTTTTTAAACAAATAACCAGCCGTACCAATCTCCCAGGTACGCTGTGAACTTGGCTGTATATCACTTGCTCCTGCTAATTTAAAAGGATAACTCGCAGAATTTAGATTGCCCCATGCAGCGCTAGTAGTTTTGTAAGCAGTATTGGTATCAAAAATACCCGCAGGTGTTTTAAAAACAGCAAATGACCCTCTGATTTTTAGCATGTCAATTACTTCCGGCAATTTGACAAGCTGTGAGATCACCACGCTTGACCCAACTGAAGGATAGAAATAAGACCCAGTCGCTTTAGGTTGTGTAGAAATCCAGTCATTACGGCCAGTAAAATCAAGAAAGACAGCATCATTCCATCCTACCGCAGCCCTTCCGTATAGACTACTTGATTCTTTTGGTGAAAAATAGGGTGTTACTCTGGGAGGTTCAATGGACCCATTCAAAGAGAAATAAGTAGGCGAAATCAACCCGTTTTTAGTTGTAGCCTTTAACCCTTCATCCTCCTTATGAAAAAAGTTCCCCCCTGCTAAAGTTTCAAAAGAGAATTTATTTACTTTTTTATTATAGGACAAGATTAAGTCATTACTTGTGCTATATCCTTTTGTATTATTAATGCTGTACATTCCTTTCGCATCCCAGCCGCCACGGGTAGAGAAAATATTTGCAGTTGGATTCCGCATGGTTTCTCTATTGCTGTAATTATCATAGCCTAAACGAAGCATTAAATTCAAATCAGGTGTGATCTTATAATTAGCAGTCACACTAGCATTCACAGTATTCTCCTGAATAGCATCTAGTTTTTCATTCGCAATCAGATATGGATTATCATACCAGTTGGTATACATCCAGTTTTGTGTCTGATTAGGTACTTTCCAATAATCTTTGTAATCTCTGATATCATATTCAGAACCTGTCCACATCACGAGCTGGTATAAATACCCCTGGTTCTGATACCCACCACCCCATACCTGCGGTGCTGTACGGCGACTTAAACCAAAATGACTTTCTATTTTAAATTTATCATTGATTCTGATTTCACCTCCTGAGGTTAAGTTAATCATGTTCAATGATTGGTTAGGAAACTGTCCTTTGTTATAGATATGGTTTAACCCAATTTTAAAACTCCCATTTTCGCCGGTCTGTGCAATAGTGATATTGTTATTGGCAATAATCCCTGTACTTGTAAAATTCTTTAGATTATCTTTCCCTACAGAACGTAATGGCATATTATCTTCAAATTGTTTAGTAACAGGATTCCAGTCTCTGGCCGTATTTCCCATATCCAAACGAGGGCCCCATACATAATCATTATTCAGAACTCCATTATCTCCGCGTCCATAAGAGCTTTGAACTTTCGGAATAGCCAGGTAACCTAACTGGAACATCGTATTGCTATTCACATCAATAGAAAAGCCTTTTCCCGCTGCTCCTTTTTTAGTTGTAATTAAATAAACTCCCCCCTTTGCTCTAGCTCCGTATAAAGCTGATGCCGTTGGGCCTTTCAAAATATCGATACTTTCAATGTCGTCTGTTGGAATATCTCTAAGTGATAAATTGTCGTAATCGACTCCATCAACCACCAGAATTGCGGTCTCACCTCTTAATTCAAGAGTTGGTTTGCCATTAAATTCAGTGGAATTTTTAACAACCAAACCAGCTACTCTACCTGTTAATGAGGTTCCAACGTCTACCCCTTTAACGGTCTGCAATTCTTTACCGGATACTTTCTGCACCGCATAACCCAAAGATTTCTCAGAACGTTTAATCCCTAAAGCAGTTACCACAACTTCTGTCAGCTTATTCTCTTCAGCTTTTAAAGAGATTGTGTATTGACGATCAGTGCCTACGGTAATCTCTTTGGCACCAAAACCAATAAATGAGATTACAAGCGTTGCACCTTGCGGAGCGTTCAGACTGAAATTACCATTGCTATCAGTAACTGCACCCGTTTTAGTACCTTTAATTAAAATACTAGCACCAATAATCGGTAAACCACCTTCATCCAGAACCCTACCCTTTATCGGGTCTGAAACTGCATTTTCAACGGTGTTTACTTTCCTTTTGAGCACAATATTTTTCTCGAAAACCTTGTAGGTCAAAGGTTGGTTTTTCAAACATAGTACAAGCACCTGTTCAATAGTACCCTGGTTAATATCAACAGAAATTTTCGCTGCACCCTGCAGTTCCAGATTATCATATAAAAACAGATAATCACTTTGTTTTTCTATCGCTTTCAGCACTGTTTCAATGGAAACATTTTTTTGTCTGAGTGTGATTTTCTGACTGTACACACTGGCGTGAACTTGCATCAGACCTGTAAACAACAGGATTACAAATAGTTTCATCACTAATAAAAATTGAGAAGATTTAAACTGTATTTGTGGTACAGTCTTAAAGAATGCACTAAAATTCATAAATTGCAGTGGGTTTTAAAATATTATTGCTTAGATAATTTTTGTTTCCGGATCCCGGACAACAGTCCTTAAGGAATTTAACCCTATCCTAGACGGGGAGTGGTTCGAACACTTCCCGTTTTTTATTGGTTAACCGTTTTTTCAGAAGATTAAGAGTATTACTATTTCATAGAAATGGGTTTAAAGGTTCCTGATTATTTGATTTTATCGTTGACTAACGATAATTTTATTGTTTTCTACACGACAGTGTATACCAGAATAAGCCAGCATTTCTATTAGTGTTTTCACATTCACACTTCTTGGAATTTTACCCGAATATTCCTTTTTTGGAATCTCACACTGGTAAACGACATCGGTCGCATACCATCTTGATATTTGCCGCATTAATGAATGGAGATCTGATTTTTCAAATTGGAAATAACCATTTTTCCAGGCAATTGCCTCTGTTGCATTTTCAAGATCCTGAATATTGATCAGACCAGAAGAACTTGCTGTTGTAGCCTGCTGCCCCGGTTTCAATACAGATTTCCGGATTCCCTTACTGATTTCCACAGCTCCTTCCAACAAGGTTGTTTGCTGAGATTTTTCATCAGCATAAGCCATAATATTGAAATGTGTTCCTAAGACTTTGATTTCAGTTTGAGTGGTCTCTACAATAAATGCTTTTGATGGATCTTTTGCAACTTCAAAATAAGCTTCGCCAGTAAGTTTCACCTGACGCTCGCTGCCTGGAAATGCGGTGGGAAAAGTCAAAGAGGAATTCGCATTAAGCCAGATTTTTGTGCCATCTGCCAGCAGCAGCTGATATTGTCCACCACGCGGAGTCGCAATTGTATTGTATTTTGCTGTAGCCTGATCGTTACCAATGACTTTATAAATCAGTTCACCATTCTTTGTTTTGGTAACAACAACCCCAGCCTGCTGGGCAAGCTGACCATTCCCGGCATCTGAAAGACTAATCTTGCGCCCATCTGCTAAAGTTAATACAGCTTTATTTGTACCAGGAACGATTTTATCACTA
Organism: Pedobacter sp. PAMC26386; assembly: GCA_014302835.1. Lineage (GTDB taxonomy): Bacteria > Bacteroidota > Bacteroidia > Sphingobacteriales > Sphingobacteriaceae > Pedobacter. The sequence continues at coordinate 933,557 of CP060294.1, read as the reverse complement.
TGCACTGAATAGGCATAATTTTTAACCTGCTGAATTACTGGTTTGAAATAAAGCAGGCCGACACCAGATAAAACGAATAGAACTGCCGCTGCCGCTATCCAGGGATATAATTTCAGCCTCTTTGCCGGAACAAGCTGATTAACAATAACATGTTGCTTAACCCTATCATATAACTGCTCTTTCAGCGCAGTTACTTCTGGCAAAACTTCGCTCCCGTCAAGTTGAGCATACCAATTTTCGATAAGCTCTCTTTCTTCTGCACTTGCGGTATTATTATTGTATTTGGCAATAATTGCCCTGAATTGTTCCGGATTCAAAATTTCTTTGTTTCTTATCTATCCGTTCAGGAAGAGAAAAGTACTATACGGATTTGAAGAAAAATAAGATTTTAATCAAAATAATTGAAAGTCCCGCTAAATTGGGGTTGTATTCCTTTAATTTCAACCTTAACCGGTTGTATGCATTTTGCAATTGATTCTTAATAGTTTGTTCCGAAAGATCCAGTTCTTCGGCAATCTGCTTAATAGAGAAATCACTTTCCTTTTTTAAAGCATAGATTTCTTTCATCCGCGAAGGCATCCGATTGACTTCACCTTCAATAATTGATTTCAGCTCTTTTTCTAAAAGCAGTTCATGAGAACAAAAATCCAAGACAGCATCTACCGGACAGATTGCCAAAGCATGTTTTAATCTTACGGCATCCTTTTCGAAAACCTTAAGAATCTTATTCCTCAAAATACCATGTAAATAAGCTGCTATATTAAGATCTTCTGTCAGTTTGTCCAGATTATCCCAGAAAGCGATAAAAACATCCTGTACAAGATCCTTAGCCAGATCTTCAGATTGGATTTTACTATAAGCCCTTCTATATAAAGGGTCCCAGAATTCATCAAAGAGTTTTTCGAATGCTTTATTTTTATCTAAATCAAGAAGAGAAAAAAAATCACTTTCAAACATTTCAGACATACTGCAGGTGGTTTAAAGAGGTTAATTTCAGATCGCAAAAGTAGCATCCCGCAATTAATTGAATATTAACTTATCAATAAATTCCAGCTACCAGATACCGTTCATACATTGTCCTGATTTATATCTAATATATAGTTATTCAGGCAAGCTAAAAACTGAAAGCCAAAAAAATGTTACGCAAACGTTTGTGTTCATTCTTTAAATAATTTTCCTGATTTCTGCTGCTTCTTCCTGTTTATTGACGTTAGAAAGCGCCTCTGCACGAATAGGCTTCAATAAAATAATTCCATTTTCAATAAGCAGTTGACGTGCGGATGAAAAACCAGCAGTAAAGGAAGCACGCATAACAGGAGAAGCGGCAGGTTCCCATATTGTTAGCAATGGTTCTGGCAGCCCATCTGCCGCTGCAAATGCAGTAGCAAATTTAGCTGGATTTCGGTGTGCACATAGAAAGGCTAAATGCTGACTGTCTATTAAAGGTAAATCGCAGGCCACAATAAGCCAGGCTACGTTTTCTTTTTGTGTGAAAGCAGACAATATAGCACCCAAAGGGCCTGAATCCGGATAGATATCCGGGAGACCTTTGTAATTCCTCTTTTCAATTTCTTCCAGCTGATCTGCTCTGCAGGAGATGAGTACCTTTTGACAAAAGGGCATCAGCAGATCAGCCATGTACTCCCGCTGAGGTTTGCCATGCCAGTTGATCAGCCCTTTATCGTGCCCCATTCTTGTACTCTGGCCACCAGCCAGTACTAAACCGTATAGTTTAGGAATCCGGGACATGTTTTTTTATTTTGATCACAATCAGCTTTCCAACTGGTGTATTACTTTGATCAGAAACGCTGTTAATAGGCATCAGCACATTGGTTTCCGGATAATAGGTTACGGTATTACTTGCAGGTATACTGTAAGGTACAACGACAAATAACCGCGCTACTCTTTCAATGTTATCTCCGTAATTGAACAGGTCAACATGCTCTCCTTCCACAAAACCTGCCTTATCCATATCCTGCTGATTCATAAAGATCACACGACGTTCATTTTTTATACCACGGTAACGATCTTCTAAACCATAAATAGTCGTATTAAACTGATCGTGACTACGAACAGAGGCCATCATATATTCATCATCAGCTAAATGATGGACCGGTAAATCTGTTAAGGTAAATGGTGCTTTATCAATAAATTTCTCCGTGATGAATTTTCCTTCACGCGGACCGTTCGGCAAGTAAAACCCACCGGGTATACGTACTCTTTTATTGTAATCTTCGAAACCAGGAATGCATTGTTCAATGACGTCCCTGATCTCATCATAACTATTGGCATATTTATCCCAGTTTATTACAGACCGACTGCCTAAAGTAGCTTTCGCCATTTCACAGACAATCCGGGTTTCATTCCTCATCTGATTGGATATGGGATCTAGAATCCCCTTGGAAGATTGGACCACCCCCATAGAATTTTCCGTACTGACAAACTGTGGAATACCATCATACAGATCTTTATCACTCCGGGATAGTGCAGGCAGAATTAAGGCCTCCTCTCCGTGTATCAAATGACCGCGGTTAAGTTTGGTAGATACCTGTACATTCAATTTCAGCTTGCGCATTGCTTCAGCAGTATAATTGGTATCCGGCGTAGCCGAAAGAAAATTACCACCCATTCCAAAAAACACTTTGACTTTGCCCGCATGCATCGCTTTGATTGCATTGACCACATCATAGCCATTTTTTCTTGGCGGCTCAAAGCCGAAAACAGATTTTAATCTGTCCAGTTGTGCTTGTGTCGGTTTCTCTGAAATTAACATGGTCCGGTTTCCTTGTACATTACTGTGTCCACGAACCGGGCATAAACCGGCACCTGGTTTCCCGATACTACCTTTTAATAATGTAATGTTAACGATCTCTTTCAACATATCTACTCCATTTTTTTGTTGGGTCAAACCCATTCCCCAACAAAATATAAGTCTGTTTTTAGGGCCGATAATTTCTGCTGCTTCCCTGATTTGTGCCAGTGGGACCCCCGCCTGTACAGCCAGTTCTTCGAGCCGATAGTTTTTCAGGTGGTTGATAAAATCCCCATAGCCCACGGTATGGTTCGCAATAAATTCATGGTCAAATACTTTTCCGGGAGACTTCAGCTCTGCTTCATATAAAAGAATTTCAAGTGCTTTAAAAATAGCCATGTCTCCGTTTATTTTTACCTGAAGAAAAAGATCAGCGAACCTGGAACCTGTCCCCAGAATTCCATTGAGTTCTTGTGGGTTTCTGAAGCCCATTAAACCCGCTTCCGGCAAAGGATTAATCGCAATAATTTTAGCGCCGTTTTTTTTTCCTTTCTCTAGCGCACTCATCATTCTGGGCGCATTTGTTCCAGGGTTTTGTCCGATAATCAAAATCACATCGGTATCGTAGAAGTCTTCCAGTTTTACCGTTCCTTTTCCAATTCCTATGGTTTGCGATAAAGCTGTCCCGCTTGTTTCATGACACATATTAGAGCAATCCGGCAGATTATTGGTACCGAATTCTTTTGTAAATAACTGGTATACAAAAGAGGCCTCATTACCCGTCCTGCCTGAAGTATAAAATGCAGCTTCATCAGGTGATTCCAGCGCATTCAAATGTTCTGCTATTTTTTCAAATGCATGGTCCCAACTGATTGGCTGGTAATGCGTCCCTCCTTTTGGTAAATAAACAGGTTCAGTCAACCGACCCTTTTTACCGATTTCAAAGTCGGATAGTTTAGCTATATCTGCCACCGAATATTGCGCAAAAAACTCCGCAGTAACCTTTTTCGTGGTTGCTTCTTCTGCCAGGGCCTTAGCACCATTTTCACAGTATTCACCAATTGGTGAACGGTCATCATCGGGATCAGGCCAGGCACAACTTGAACAATCAAACCCACCCTTTTGGTTCATGGAGAATAAAGCCCTTACTCCCCTAAACGGAATACCTTCTTCTACAACATCCAATAAGGCCGCGACTACAGCTGGGATACCTGCTGCCCATGTTTTCGCTTTAGATACTTTTAAGTTCAGCAGTTTTTCAGGATTCTCTGCGTCCGGTTGTGTTTTGCTTTGTTCTTCCATAAGGGAATAGATTTGCGCCAGTAAAGCGTTTAATTGTTTACAGCTAGTGGATTAGGGAAATTATCACTCTGATCTTCTTCGACATTGTCTAAACAGGTAAAATCCTTCTCTATTAATAAATGTAATGGCCCTGACTGATGGGAAAATCCGACCTGATCAGTATCTGCAAATTCTTTAACCATAGCTGCAGAAATAAACAAGGTAAGCTGGCTATTGATAAACTCAGCTTTCAATTCTTCTGTTTCGGTAACTTTCAGCGCATAAATTAAGGTCTGCTGACCAAAATCAGTGTTTTCTTCTATATATCCTTCTTTAGTAACGGTTGCAAGATCTGATCTTGTTAAACGATACCTCAGTGAATTTCCTTTAATTCTTATCTTCATTGGAATAGGTTTGTGTTTCTTTAGTGTGAATAGCAATACGGTGTGCGCCAGCATAAATATTGAACCGTTGGTTTCGCAGAAAACCAACCAGCGTAATTCCGAATTCTTCTGCTAATTGGATAGCCAGACTTGATGGGGCACCCACTGCTGCGATTATCCGGATACCCGCCATAGCTGCTTTTTGAACCAGCTCAAAACTGACTCTTCCGCTCAATAATAAAACTGTTTGTGTTAGGGGTAGCCAGTCTTTGTTGATTGCAGCGCCTATTAATTTATCAAGTGCATTATGCCGTCCTACATCTTCTCTCAGCAAAAGTAAATCGCCCGAAAGGGTAAATAATGCTGAAGCATGTAAACCACCGGTTACAGCAAAAACTTCTTGTTCTTTTTGTAAGGTTATAGGTAATTGATTCAGTATTTCCTGACTCAGAAAAAGGTTATCTTCTGTTGATTGTTGAAAGGTGCTGACCGTACGGATTGCCGCTATTGATCCTTTGCCACAGACACCGCAACTTGAAGTGGTATAAAAATTCCGCTCTGTATCTTGAAGTATAGGTGTAAACCCTTCTTTTAAATTTACCTGAATTACGTTTTCTTTATTTTCCGCACAGGCGATAAAACAATGACTAACGTCGGCTAGTGCATCTTTGCTTTGAATAATTCCTTCTGTGAATAAAAAACCGGTGGCGAGTTCAGCATCATGACCGGGCGTGCGCATGGTTACGGAAATATTTTTCATAACCAACTGCTGATCAACAACGTAACCAACCCTTATTTCTAAAGGTTCTTCGACGGCAAGTTCATCAGTTACCGGCAAAGCATGGTGACCGGTCACTTTTATAATCGAGAACCGCTGTATGGAGTCCATTTGCATAGTCTAATTTACGATTTATTGTTAAATGCATTCTAATAAACCCTTTTTTGATCTAGATCAATGTTTTGCAAATGAATAGCTTTTTAACCTATTTTTGTAAAATTAGCTATCTTAATTAACATCATCACACAGCACTTAAAACTAATGGAATACGAAGATCAGCTACTCAAAGAATTTCTATTAAAAAAGTCTGCCCAGTCAATTGCACTTTTTGAAGACCTGAATGCGACATTTCAACAAATAGGGAAAATCCATGTCCATTCAACCAAAACCATGATTGCTTTTTCTGCAAGGATTAACTTTGCTTATATCATACAAATGGGGAAAGATTTCATCGATGTCGTATTTCCTTTTAAAGAGGTTTACGAAGATAATTTATGCTTTCGTAAAATTAAACCTGTACCGGGCAGTAATGATTACAATCATCATATCCGTATTTATGCTAAAAAAGATCTGAATGAAGAAGTAAGGTCATATATGAAAAAAGCATATGAAAATGGCTTGTAAAGCCTTTCAGCAAAGCTGACATAAAAAAACCGGATGCTCTTGATAAGAACAGCCGGTTTTTGTTATTTCGCTTTCTGTTATTACTATTTTACCAGCCTTTAACAGCTCCGCCTTTAAATATTTTAGCAGCAGCTTCTGCTACTTCATCAGACTGAAAAGCCTTTACAAATTTCTTTATTTTTTCTTCATCCTTGTTATCTTCTCTGGATACAATAATATTTACATAAGGTGATTTCTTATCTTCTACAATTAGTCCGTCACGGTCAGCTATTAAACCTACGGAAGTAGCAAAAGTATTGTTGATCACTGCTATAGTCACATTCTGATCATCAAGCGCTCTTGGCAATTGAGGTGCTTCCAGTTCCAGAATTTTTATCTTTTTAGGATTTTCAATAATATCATTTACTGTAGGTAACAGACCAACACCATCTTTTAGTTTCAGTAATCCAGATTTTTGTAAAAGAAGCAAAGCTCTGCCTCCATTAGTTGGGTCATTAGGAATGATAATGGTATTTCCTTCTTTTAATTCTTCTATTTTCTTAATCTTTTTAGAATATCCTGCTAAAGGAAAAACAAAAGTGTTCCCTTGAATAACGAATTTATAACCGCGTTGTTTAGTCTGAACATCAAGATATGGCTTATTTTGAAATACATTCGCATCTAAATCACCCTGACTTAGCGCTTCATTAGGCATCACAAAATCATTAAATTGTACCAGTTCGACTTCTAAACCGAATTTCTCTTTTGCAACTTTCTGCGCAGCTTGTGCTACAGCATATTCAGGTCCTGATTCTACACCCACTTTAATATGGTTCGGGTCACTCTTTTTGGCGCCTCTGTTGCAGCTGAACAAGGTAGCTGATGCAATAACAGCAACAGCTGCCAGTAATTTAATTTTTGATTTCATTAGCTTGTATTAGTCTTTAAAGGTAATTATTTTCTGTGATCCACACGTTTAGCGATCAAATCCCCGGTAAATTGTATAGAGAATACTAAGGCAACCAACACGACTAATACCGTGTTCATCACCAATACATCATAACCTACATAACCATATTGATAACCGATCTGTCCTAATCCACCAGCACCAACGGCACCACCCATTGCTGAGTAACCAACAAGTGTAATTAAAGTAATCGATGCGGTATTAATCAGTGAGGGCATAGCTTCGGGCAGTAAAACTTTATAAACGATTTGAAATGGAGTTGCCCCCATTGCTCTTGCAGCTTCAACCAGTCCTCCCGGAACTTCTATCAGGCTATTTTCTACCATTCTGGCGATGAAAGGTGCAGCACCTATACTTAAAGGTACTAAAGCTGCTTCAATACCAATAGAGGTTCCAACCAGCATCCGGGTAAAAGGAATCATCCAGACAATCAGTATGATAAATGGAATAGAGCGAAAAATATTCACTAAAACTGAGACCACATTATTCAAAGTCCTGTTTTCAAGCACTTGTCCTTTGCGGGTTAGATAAAGCATTACACCGGTAGGCAGGCCAATCACAAAACCAAAAAAACCTGAGACAAAGGTCATGACTATAGTCTCCCATGTTCCTTTGAACATCATTAAGATCATTGACTCAGACATAACCTAAAACCTCCACTTTAATTTGTTTCTTTTCATAATATGCTATTGCTTTCAGACTATCTTCCTGTGTTCCGAAAACTTCAATCACCATTGCCCCGAATTTTACTCCTCCGGCATATTCAATCTGCGCGTAAATAATATTGTTATTCAGATTGAACAACCTGCTCACTTCAGAAAGTACAGGATCATCTACCGACTGCCCAGTAAATTCAAGCTTTAACAATGGCCTGTTATCTGCTGTAAGCTTATCACTTAATCGCTCTAGATAAGTTTCCGGAATATTGATTTTTAAAGATGAAGCAATAAACTCACGTGTAAGATCTGCTTTAGGATGAGCAAAAATCTCACTAACCGTTCCCTGTTCAATTAGTTTTCCGGCACTGATCACTGCAACCTCGTCACATATACTTTTCACGACATCCATTTCATGGGTAATCAATAGAATGGTAATGTTTAATCTTTTATTAATATCCTTTAATAAGGTGAGAATAGATTTGGTCGTTGCAGGATCTAAAGCACTTGTGGCTTCATCACATAACAGCACTTTTGGGTTGCTAGCTAATGTTCTTGCAATGGCGACACGTTGTTTTTGTCCACCAGATAAATTAGCAGGATAATCTTTCCCTTTATCTTCCAGCCCAACTAAGGCAAGTAGTTCAGCTACTCTTTTTTGTATTTGTTCTTTAGGAACGCCATCTAATTCTAAAGGAAAGGCTATATTTTCAGCAACCGTTCTGGATGATAAAAGATTGAAATGCTGAAAAATCATTCCGATCTGTCTTCTTTCTTTAGCTAATGAAGCAGGTGATAAATTAATCAGGTTCAGTCCATCAACGATAACTTGTCCCGAGGTAGGCCTTTCCAACAAATTCACACAGCGGATCAGCGTACTTTTACCAGCACCTGAGGCTCCAATTACCCCATATATTTTACCTTTGGGAACTGTTAATGAGACGTCCGACAAGGCTGTAATTTCCCTGTTTTTCTGATGAAATTGTTTAGTTATATTTTTTAATACAATCATGTTCGCCGCAAAAGTAATAATAATCATCAATAGTCTATCATATTTATAGACTTTAACTGTCAGCCGGATAATAAAAGAGGCACTTTTAAAAAAAAGCGCCTCTTTTATTTTTATTCCAATCTAAGCTTATTTATTCAATAAATATTCAATCTGCCTGATCTTAATTCAGCGATGCCATGTCAATCACAAAACGATAATGAACATCACCCGCAAGCGTACGCTCATAAGCTTCATTGATCTGGTCAATATTGATCATTTCCACATCCGAGGTAATATTATGTTCTGCGCAGTAATCCAGCATCTCCTGAGTTTCCTTGATTCCTCCAACCAATGAACCAACCAGGCTGCGGCGGCCACCAATCAATTGAAATGCATGTACATCTGAAGGTTTCGGTGGTACGCCTAACAACACCATAACCCCATTGGTACGTAACAAAGCAAGGTATTCATTGTAATCATGCTCTGCAGAAACTGTATCAATGATATAATCAAACCTGTTAGCCAGTTTTTTCATGGTCTCTTTTTCTGTCGTAATTTCAAAATGATGCGCTCCTAACTCCTGCGCATCTTTCTCTTTACTTTTAGAACGACTTAATACCGTTACTTCTGCCCCCATAGAAGCTGCAATTTTCACCGCCATATGTCCTAACCCACCTAAACCAACTACGGCCAGCTGATCTCCTTTTTTCACATTCCAGTGTTTCAAGGGAGAATAAGTGGTGATACCAGCACATAATAAGGGAGCCACTTTTTCAAGAGGCAATTTATCAGACACATTCAAAACAAACTTCTGCGTCACCACGATATGGCTGGAATAACCACCATAGGTAATTGTCTTTTTATCCTGTAAAAGGGAGTTATAGGTTTGTGAATGTCCATTTTCACAATACTGTTCATTATCTTCCGCACAATTTCTGCAATGACCGCAGGAGTCTACAAAACAGCCTACCCCTACAGTATCACCAATTTTAAAGCGGCTTACCCCGCTGCCAACACGGGTTACTTTACCAACAATTTCATGTCCGGGAACAACCGGGTACATCGTTCCAGCCCATTCATTTCTTGCAGTATGAATATCTGAATGGCATACGCCACAATATAAGATCTTGATTTCTACGTCATCAGCTCCCGGCTCACGACGGTCTAACTGGTACGGAGCAAGTGGTTTATCTGCGCTATGCGCTGCATAAGATTTTATTGCTTTCATCGTTTTTCAATTATTTAGTTTAGTGTTACAACGATTATAAATACAAAATGAGCAGGCGTTTTGTTCGATATATTTTTGTTTATGACCAAATTATCCTTTGAATAATTAACCCAGAAATAAGATTAACCTCTGAGCTGTACATTTTGCTTATAGACCCTGCCAACAGGTAGTTCATGACCCATTTTTAATTTAACCATACTTGAAGAATAAGACTCAATATCCTGTGCAAGAACAAGATACGACTTATGTATCCTGATAAACCCCAAATAAGCATATTGTTCCGCAAACTCAGTCATTCTTTGTAATAAAGTGAAATTCTTAAATCTTCCAACCAGTTTAATATACTCTCCAAAACCCTCTACCCAAAGTATATCGGCAAGACGCATCCTTTGAATCATATAATCCGATTTAAACATGATAATCTTTTCATCTGCATCATTGAAAGCAGTAAATCTCTTATATTCCATTGCTTTATTTACTGACTTTTCAAAACGGGCAAAAGGAACCGGCTTAATCAGATAATCTATCACATCCAGTTCATAAGCCTGCACCGCAGAATCCAGATCAGCCGTAATAAAAATGCAAAGCGGTTTATAATTAATTTGCTGTAATAACTCAATTCCTGTAAATCCCGGCATTCTGATATCAAGTAATAACAAGTCGACCTTAGTTTTCTCTAAAAAAGCAATAGCCTCCTTTGAGTTGGAAAACGTTTTGACCAGCTCAATACCGGATACCATTTCACAATATTCCTTCATCAATTTTAAAGAGGGAAGTTCATCATCAACACAAACGGTCTTTAATCTGATCATAAATTCAATATAAGTTCTGCCCGGTAAATATCTCCTTCCGCTGCTGTGTGCAGTGAATAATTATCAATACCAATTTCAATGTTCATCAACTGTCTGATTAGCGTCAGCCCTATCCCCTTGTATTCATAATGTACATTAATCTCCCCAAGGTCAGAGATACTATTCCGGATAACAAAATGCAGTTTATCCCCTTCCATAACCAGATCTACTTTAATCCACGCCAACGGATTATTCCCAATTGCAGAGTGTTTCAATGCATTTTCATATAACGTCAGGAAAACTGCCGGAGGTATTTCCACCTCATCCATCCATTCCTCTTCCGTAAAATCAAACTGAATATCAAGTTCCCCGCCATGTTTGAGCTGATACAATCCCGTCAAAGCCATAATCATTTGAAGTTCTTTGGAGATACTAATTTTCTTATGATCAGTCTCATAAATTGTATACTGTAATAACTGGCTCAGATTCAAAACTGACTGCGATTGAAGCTCATTGATATTATCCCCAATTGCATAAATATTGTTCAGTGTATTCAGTAAAAAATGTGGATTTACCTTAGATTTCAGCAAATTCATATCCGCTTCTTTTTTGATTCTTTCCAGTAATACCAAATCATTCTCAATCATAAACTTATGTTTTGATATGCCTAGCAAGCTAGAAACCAAAATACAAATTCCGTGTGACGTATAAATGAAAATAAACAAAAGTCCCTGTTCAATTCTTACCGGCGGCCCAGCAGTCAAACCCGGTTCAATCAGTATCCGCATGAGGCTGAAAACGACAAATAGCAACATCGTATACAGGATATACTGCGCGTAGTTCTTTGTAATGTAAAACTCAGGAACCAGTTTATTAAAACTGATATAATAGATAAAAGCATTGCTCACCAATGCAATCAAAACACAATATAGATTATACGGGAATCCTACAAAGGAGACGTAGAAATACACATTTACAAAAGAGAAGATCACCCAAAACAAGATATGCTGTACCAGGAGTAATACGGGCCAGTCCTTCCTGAGTACTGATTCAATAATCCTTTTCTCAAAAGACAACCTTAAAATCAGCACCAGGAAAATAATATTTATCAGCATGATCATCCATCCAAAGTTATAATTAAAAACCATTTCATCTTTCCAGTCCAACAGAAGTTATGCTAAGTGTTGTCCAATTGGTTTCTTCCTCCTTTTCAGGGCAGGGTAATGCCGGCCGAACATAACAGGGTTATTTTTAAAACACCTCCGCAGTCGTTCACCTGACTTTCTTGTTGTTCGCTGAGTTTATTTCCTAACTAAAACTTATACTATCATCTTAGAATCCGCGCCCAGCTTATTCATCAACCACAACTGGCTGTTCGCTTAATTCTAACCAAATTAAAATTATGAGGCAAGTACTATTAAAAACAATAGTATCACTGATATTCAACCTATCAGTTTATACCATTGCAAATGCCCAACCTGGGAAATTCAATCAGTTCTACATGTTTCTCACCAGAGCCAAAGTGGCCCCCCAATGGACAGTTACCTCGCTGGTTCAATACAGAAGTTACGACGTTGACATTACCGACAGCAGGCTTTTTTTGATTAACACTTACGCAGATTACAAGCTAAAAAACGCACCTGTACAATTCGGTGGCGGTTACATGTACCTTGAAATCTCTCCTTATGATGAAACAGGAACAGAAAAAAAGACCATACTCGAACATCGCGTTTTTCAACAAGTCACCATTGGTCATAAATTAAGTGAACGACTTGACCTTTCCCAGCGCTACCGGTTTGAAGAACGTTTTCTTTTCTCTGACCGTTTCATCCTCCGTGCAAGACACCTGGTAACTGCAAATTACAAATTAGGTAACCTGGAGACCGGTAAATGGACCCTGATTGGAAAAAATGAAATCAGGATGAATCTCGATAAAGAAACGGCCTTTGACAGCTTTCGTTTATGGGGCGGTGCGGGCTATAAAGTAACCAAAACTTTTGAAGTAGAGTCCTATTGGATGAGTCAGTTTGAATCTGGCGGGATCTTCAATTTCGGAGTCCTCACTCTACGTAAAAGCTTCGATTTCACTAGAAAAAACAAGAATTAAGAACCAAAACACACACATTATATGTTAGCTTTTTTAGGATTTTTGATGATCATTACCTTTATGCTTTTGATCATGCGCAAGAAAATGTATGCATTGACAGCATTAATTATTGTCCCTATTATTTTCGGTTTAATTGGCGGTTTTGGAAATCAGCTCGGCGAAATGATGATGGACGGAATCAAAAAAATAGCACCTACAGGTGTCATGCTGATTTTCGGTATTATGTATTTCAGTATCATGATCGATGTTGGTCTTTTTGACCCGCTCGTTTCAAAGATTCTTAAATTTGTCAAAGGCGATCCTTTGAAAGTAACCATCGGCACAGCTATACTGACTCTGATGGTATCATTGGATGGTGACGGCGCAACAACCTATCTGATCGTCGTTTCGGCCATGCTTCCGCTTTATAAAAGACTGGGTATTAACCCACTCAAACTCACCGCAATTATTATGTGCGCGGGTGGTGTCATGAATGTATTACCCTGGGGCGGACCAACCGCAAGGGCCATGACTTCTTTACACCTCAGTTCCGTCGAGCTTTTTATTCCTGTTCTACCTTCCCTTGTTCTGGGGGCTATCTGGGTTCTATTTATGGCCAGAATTTTCGGAATGCAAGAACGAAAAAGAATGCAGCTTGCTGGTATTGATATCAATTCCGCAGAATTTGCCACAGAAAATGATAACCATTTAAGGTTTGGGGAATCAGGTGACCAAAGTTTAAAACGTCCTAAATTATTAATTTTTAATTTTCTACTTACCGCAGCCCTGCTGATATCTATGGTTCTGAACGTGTTGCCTCTGACAGTCATGTTTATGATCGCTTTCGCCATTGCTATCATTATTAATTACCCACGTCTGGAAGAGCAGCACGACAGAATACGTAAACACGCAGATAATGCCTTATCCGTATCAGCCATGATTTTCGCAGCAGGGATTTTTACAGGAATTTTATCCGGAACCAAGATGATGGATGCGATGGCAATGACAATGATTAGTGCTATTCCACCACAATGGGGCAGTCATTTACCCTTAATTACTGGTCTGGCAACCCCTCCTCTTACTTTCTTTATGAGTAATGATGCTTATTATTTCGGCATACTCCCACTGATTGGACAAACTGCACAACATTTAAATGTACCTATTGCGGAGGTAGGAAGAGCAGCACTCTTTGGAGGACCTGTACATTTACTGAGTCCGCTAGTTCCCTCTACCTATTTGTTAGTCGGCCTTGCCGGAGTAAGTTTTGCAGACCATTTGCATTTTACCTTGAAGTGGGCTAGTATTACCTGTTTAGTCATGCTGGCAGGAGCATTTCTATTTGGGGTGATCTCTTTATAAACCTGATAATTTCATTAGATTTGAACTCCATAGATATATAACAAAAGACTGACTGATTCTGATTTACATGCCCAATAGATTAAGGAAGATATTTTCCAACCTGGCTTTCCAGGTACTTGTCGCCTTAATTGCAGGAATAGCTACGGGGATATTTTTCCCAGCTTTTGCAATCAAACAGCGTTTTATAGGAACTTATTTCATCAGTGTAACGGAATGGTTTGTTGCTCCCGTCATTTTCCTTTCCATTACCTCTGGTATAGCGGCGATTACCAGTTTAAGAAAACTCGGACGTATTGCATTGAAATCAATCCTACTATTCGAAGTAATCACCACCATCGCTATTGTTTTTGGTTTAGCGATGGCTGCACTACTCAAACCAGGAACAATTAATAAAGGGAATCTCCAGGAAATCATGAAAACACATTTCCAATTACCCTATCATGAAACCACTACAGGCTGGAATATTTTTCTTCCTATGCAGAATGTGTTGTGGATTCTAACATCAGCAGTAATCATCGGGCTGATGCTCCATTTTCTTCCTCAGAAAGACAAATATATTGTGAAACTTGAAAAGATAAGAGACCTGATATTTCGTGCCATCACTCTATTTTTCAGTCTTACTCCATTAGCTGTATTCAGTGGTATGGCTTATACCATTGCTAGTTTTGGTTTACATTCTATTTTACCGATGAGTAAACTGGTTGCGGTAATGTATCTGCTGGTTATCATTTTTGTGTTTGCATTTCTGGGTTCGCTTTTACGCTATTATAAATTCAGCATCTGGCAATTACTCGTGTTAATCAAAGAAGAAATACTGATAGTTTTTGGTACATCATCTTCCCGGACAGTTATTCCATTACTCATTGCACGTTTGGAAAATTACGGATGCAGTAAACCCGTAACAGGATTTGTGCTGTCTATAGGCTATTCTTTTAATCTAATAGGCACTTCTATTTATCTTGGCCTGTGCACCATGTTTCTAATCCAGCTTTATGATATACAAGTAGATATGTATACCTATTTGAAAATTGTAATGATTTTGATGCTGGTTTCAAAAGGAGCATCTGGTGTACCTGGTGCAGGATTTATTGCCTTAAGTTCCGCTATTTATATTTTACCTGAGATTCCTTCTGAAGGGTTACTTTTCATTGTAGCAGTTGAAAGATTTCTAAATGAAGCGCGCTCAATTACCAATACGATTGGAAATGCAGCTTGCACTTTAGTTATCGCAAAAAGCGAAAATGAATTTACACAACAATAAACCGCGGTTATTTCTGACAAAAAACAACCGCGGTTCAGTTAAAATATCCAGAATGGATGAAATGATAATTTTAAATAATAATCACAGTTTTACCCAGAGCCTTCCCTGTTTTACTTTTTGCAATGGCCTGTGGAGCTTCTGCTAAAGAGATCTTTTGAATCGGAATTTCAATATCTCCAGCCTCAATCATTTCACTTACGCCTTCCAGCAAAGCGATGCTGCCTTTAACTTCAAAATTACCACCGCGGATATTTTTTGCTTTCAACTTTTCTGCATCAGCAGAAAATATTGTTGTAAAAGCAATACCTCCGGGTTTCACTACAGTAATCATTTTCTCAAATGCTTCAGGATTACTTGCCAGGTCTATCAAAGCATCTACCCCTTCAGGGTAAGCGTCCTTAACCTGCTGCGCAAGGTCTCCTTTTGAATAATCAAATGTTGTTGACGCTCCTGCTTTTTTAATACTATTTTCTGCGTCCTCACCCCTTGCCGTTGCTAAAACCTCCAGTCCATTCAAGTGCGCAAAAACAGTAGCAAATGTGCCAACTCCACCTGTTGCTCCTACAATCAGCACAGTTTGATCTCTTCCCAAACCAAGGTCTTTTATCAGTTGAAAAGCGGTCATACCGGCTACCGGAAATGCAGCAGCCTGCTCAAAAGATAATCCGGGAGGCATTTTTGTTAAAATAACCTTTTCCGGTACAACAATATACTCCGCGTATGTACCTTCTCCAACCGGAGCATGCAACATTTGCCCATACACTTTATCGCCCACTTTAAAGCGGCTAACATCTGCTCCAACTTCTTCCACTACCCCTGCGCCATCAACACCAAGTATCAATGGAAATACATGCGCCATCTTCCCATCAAGCATTCCATCCGCTATACGCCAATCCGTAGGATTAAGACCTGCTGCTTTTAGCTTAATCAGTATATGTCCTGGCTTGATTTCAGGTTTTAAACTTTCTATTAATTCCGGAGCATCCTTAAATGCTTTTACTACAACTGCTTTCATAGGTAAGATTTAAATAATAATTGTTTTTCATATTCTTCAGAGGAAACAAAAACTGCAGTGCAAAGGTTTCGCTCTCTCTCTCTTTTTATCAAAACATTTCTCTTTTTCATCAAAACACATGGCTTTTTTCCATAAAAAATGAAATAATGGCATTATAAATGCTAAATCCAGCACAATAGACACAAATGGCCTCAAGGCTAAAAAACATGATCTTATGAATAAATTAGAACTCAATCTGTCACGCTTAATGGACACATTTATCAGCAAAGTCCCAACTCTTTTACTCGCATTAGCTACCTTATTAATTGGTTTCTGGTTAATCAAATTTCTAGTCCGCTTTTTAAATAACCACCTTCACAAAGGCAAAATTGACATTTCTCTTTCCAATTTTTTAATCAGTATTCTAAAAGTTATACTTTATATTCTTTTACTGGTTACAGTTGCTTCTACATTGGGAATAGAAACCACCTCTTTTGTTGCAATTTTAGGTGCTGCCGGTCTGGCCGTTGGTCTAGCTCTTCAGGGGAGTCTTTCCAATTTTGCAGGTGGAGTATTGATTCTACTATTCAAACCTTTCAGAGTAGGTCACTTTATTTCATCAACAAATAACGTAGAAGGTACAGTACTTAAGATTGACATCCTCTATACCACATTAAAAGCAAGAAATGGAACAACCTTATACGCACCAAATGGTCCTTTGGCAAATGCAGTAATCAATAACGTTTCAGACAATGAAAACCGCATGCAGGAATACAGTATTGGAATCTCTTACCAGGCGAATATAGACACTGCCAGAAAAGTCATTCTAAGTACACTAGCTAATGATCCGGTAGTTCTTAAAGAACCTGCTCCTGTAGTTCTTGTAGCTTCCCTAGGTGATAACGCAGTAAATTTAACGATCAGATCATGGTCAGCTAATGCAGACTTCTGGCCAACTTATCACCGTAATTTTCAATTGATTAAAGAAGCACTTGATCAAAATCACATTGGTATTCCATATCCACAACGTGAGATACATATTATACCAGCCAACACCAATTTACCAGGCTAAGCAAGATTAATAATAGCCAGAAATGAGATTCGTATGAGCTCATTCCTGGCTATCTTATCTCGTTTTTTTTAAATAATAATTAAAAATAGTAGCTTTATCCAATGAAGCATTTATCTCTATTTTTAGTCTTATTTATTCTGTTTGTTAACGTTTCAAGAAGCCAGATTCAGGGTAAACCTACAGTTGCAAAACCATTTGAACTCGGTATAACCACTGAAATTCAATCTTCCCAATTAGCAGAAAAACGAATTCTTAATATCTATCTGCCTGAAGGTTATGACCAGGATCTTAAAGCCACATATCCGGTTATTTATCTTTTAGATGGGTCAGCAAATGAAGATTTTATTCATATAGCAGGACTAGTTCAGTTCTGCACCATGATACAAGCAATGCCTAAGTCTATTGTTGTAGGCATCGCAAATATTGATAGAAAACGGGATTTCACTTTCCCTACGACCATTCTAGAAGATATTAAAGATTTTCCAACTGCAGGAAAATCAGAAAGATTCATGGCCTTTATCGAAAAGGACTTACAACCATATATCCAGCAAAAATATCGCACCAATGCAACAAAAACAATCATTGGTCAGTCATTAGGAGGCTTGTTTGCAACAGAAACACTACTGAAAAAGCCGACTCTTTTCAACAACTATATTATTGTAAGCCCAAGTTTATGGTGGAATAATCAGTCTCTTCTCGCGCAGGCACCGCAACTCTTAAAATCCCTTGCAGATAGTAATATCAATGTATATGTTTCTGTAGGCACAGAAGGTGAAATTATGGAAGCTGATGCCAGCAAGCTAGCTTCAGTTCTGAAAGAATCAGCAGATAAAAATCTTCATGTAACCTTCAACCCTATGCCCGCAGAAAGTCATTTGACCATTCTTCATAATAGTGCCTACAAAGCTTTTGAGGTATTAAACGCTAAAAAATAAACGACGATGCAAGACCATATGACTACCAACAGACTTTTATTAGAAGCAGTAACTGTAAAGGATGCTCCTTTCATCTTTGAGTTAGTGAATACGCCAGGGTGGCTCAAATTTATTGGGGACAGGAATGTTAAAACAATAGAAGATGCGACCAATTATATCTTAAAAATAAAAGAAGGTCCGGGTACAAACTACTTTCTCGTAAAAATACGTGAACAGCAGATCCCAGTTGGGGTTATCACATTGATGAAACGGGATTATCTGGATCATCATGATATTGGTTTTGCTTTTCATCCTGACTATGCAGGTCTGGGGTATGCATTCGAAGCAGCTAAAATAGTGCTCGATCAATTAAAAAAGGACCCTGCTCACACGCATATTCAAGCCACGGTACTCAGGGATAATATAAAATCCAAACAATTACTGGAGAAACTAGGTTTAACTTATGAAAGAGATCTGGAGGCTACAGAAAAGGATCTTTTACTCTATACCATAGCATTTCATATTCAACCCTAAATATGCAAGTCTCACCATCCAAAGATCTTTCAGCATATATTAAGCACTATCTCTTTTTAACCACCACCAATCAGGAGGTAAAGAAACTGCGTTTATTTTCTGATGGCAATACAGGAATGGTATTCTCTTTTAAGGACCGGCTGATCTCCGGATTTACAGCGTTGGGTACGCCTTGCTACCTGCCAGATTCTTTTATATACGGACAGCTCAACTCTTTTAAGGACTTGTATTGCATTGGACAGACCGCATTGATGATTGTTGTTTTTCATCCTCATGGATTAAGCAATCTCTTAGCTATTCCCTCAGATGAGCTCAAAAACAAAAGCATAAAAACTGATGAATTGTTAGGCTCAAAAGCAGCCGAACTCTATGAGAAAATGTTTGAGAGCAGTACTATCCAGCATATGATCTCATTAGCCGAAGACTTTTTCAGAGAGATAATCGCCGCGAAAAATCAAGCGGTTCCTTCACTAATCACTGCCGCTGTCAACTTCATCGCACAAAATAAAGGACTCCTTCCTGTCAGCAATCTTGCTGTATTGACTGGCCACAATGAAAGAAAATTAGAGCGGACTTTTATAGAATTTATAGGAATCAGCCCTAAAAGATTTAGTAATATTATCAAACTCCATGTGTTTCTGAAACACCTCAGAGACCGGTCTGTCCAGGATAACCTTGCCAGCTTTGGATATGAAGCTGGCTATTACGATCAACCCCACCTGATCCGCGAGTTCAAAAAATATACCGGGCTCACCCCTCGTCAATATACCAGTATTACAGATCCGCTTGCTATCAATTTTCTGGAGTGCTAATCAATCCGGGTTTGTCGGATTTGTACATTTTTTAAAAATCCTGCCCTACTATCTTTGTTAAAACAAATGATAAAGATGGAAAAACTTAAAATAGCTACAGCACAATTCGAGCACAAAAGCGGAGATAAGAATTACAATCTTGCTGTTATAAAAGATCTTGCCGGCAAAGCCGCCGCAGATGGAGCACAGGTAATTGCCTTTCATGAATGTTCTATAACAGGTTATACCTTTGCCAGAAATCTCTCCAGAGAACAAATGCTTCAACTGGCAGAACTTATCCCGGAAGGAGAAAGTATTTTAAGTCTGACAGCCATAGCCGCTAAATATAACATTACAATTCTAGCAGGTCTTTTTGAAAAAGATGCTGAAGACAACTTATTTAAAGCCTATGTATGCGTAGATAAAAATGGCCTTGTCGCTAAATTCAGAAAATTACACCCTTTTATAAACCCTTTCCTGACTCCTGGAAATGAATACTGCATTTTTGAACTTTATGGATGGAAATGTGGTATTCTGATCTGTTACGACAACAATATCATTGAAAATGTGAGAGCCACAAAATTGCTGGGTGCAGATGTTGTTTTTATGCCACATGTAACCATGTGCACCCCCTCAACCAGGCCAGGAGCAGGTTTTGTAAACCCTGAACTCTGGAAAAACAGGGAAATTGATCCTACCTCGCTGCGTTTAGAATTTGAAGGCATGAAGGGCCGCGACTGGTTAATGAAATGGTTGCCCGCAAGAGCCTACGACAATGCAATTTACACGATCTTCTCAAATCCTATCGGGATGGACGATGATCAGCTAAAAAATGGATGTGCGATGATTATTGATCCTTTTGGAGATGTACTGAGCGAATGCAAGACCTTGGGTGATGATTATGTGATAGCCACCCTGACACCCGAAAAGTTAACACAGGCAGGAGGTCACCGTTATATTCAGGCCAGAAGACCGGAACTTTACAGTTCTATTCTTAGTAAACCGCATCAATCAACACAAAAAGTAGTCTGGCTTAATGAATAATCAGCATATACCCTACCCCTCTGATATTTACTATTTCAATTCTGAGATCTGATCGGAGATAAGACCGAAGCCTGGATACAAAAACATCCAGGCTTCTTCCTGTAAAGAAGCTTTCATATTCCCATAATTCACAGAGGATAGCTGATCTTTTCACAATCTGATTCTGGTGTTCAACCAACATTCTGAGCAACTCTGATTCCCGGTATGAAATCTTTTTTTCTTTGCCATCAATAGACAGCATATTATAAATGGCATCGAAACTATAATTACCAATCGTATACTTAGTAGAGATAACTTTCTCCAAACGCTTTAACTGAGCTTCCATCCTGACAATCAGTTCTTCAATACTATAAGGCTTTTTCATATAGTCATTTGCCCCAATACCAAATCCTTTTAGCACATCAGCAGTTTGAACTCGCGCAGTCACAAATATAATGGGGATTTGCTCATCAATTTCCCTGATTTTTCTCGCCAGGTCAAAACCATCTAACTCAGGAACCATAACATCTAAAACCACAATATCTGGTCTGGATTTCTTAAAATGATGAAATGCATCCATCCCATTTCCATAATGATTTACCGTATACCCTTTAAATTCAAGACAGTCCGATACGATTTGAGCCAAATCTATTTCATCTTCAACAAATAAGATATCGGTCATACTTTCAACGATTTAACAGGGATTACAATGGTAAAAAAACTACCGGTGTCTCCATTGCTCAACAGCGAAATGGACCCGTTGTGCTGCTCAACGACCTGTTTCACATAAGATAATCCCAAGCCAAACCCTTTAACTGTCAACAACCTCTTATCAGGGACCCTGAAGAACTGATCAAATACACTTTTCTGATAGATTTCAGGAATTCCAATCCCATTATCACTTACTGTCAAAGCCCAACCCTTTTTGGTTATGCTGCTGGTAATGATGAGCTGTGGTTTGCACAAGGAATATTTGATCGCATTATCTATCAGATTTCTTATCGCATTTCCAAGGTGAACCGGATCTGTAAGCAGTTCAGGAATCTCGTCCAAAAACAACTGTATATCTACCGTTTCTTCCACCAGCGAATATTTCTTAACTATTCCTTTGATCAGCCGATTAATGTTTACAGGCTCTTTAAACAGGATCATTTTATGATGCTCAAAAACTGATAGTTCCAGAATCATTTCTATCAACCTTGAAAGGTGATCCAGTTCATTTTTAGAAACATTCAAATATAAATTAGTCTTCTCCTTGTCCTCCAGAATTTTATAGTTTCTCATGGCTTCAATGGCAACAGACACAGTGGAAAGTGGGGTTTTTAGCTCATGAGTCATATTATTGATCATATCATTTTTAACTGCTGACAGTTTTCTTTGCATAAAAATGGTGATCAGCATATAAATGAAACAAGAAGTGGTAAACAGGATCAATAAAATTGAAGCTCCAAATTGCCATTTCATTTTTTGCAGCACATAGAGAACAGGTGCTCTATAGGGTACCGCTTGAAAAACCTGTGCCTTCCCCTTTTCTGTAACTTTGTAATTTCCACCAGGCCCATCTAATTCAAAATCGGCTGGAGTTGAAAGTGAATTCGAAATTCTGGGCGATATCCTGATCAAACTGTCTTTACCTTTAATTTTGAAGGGCAGAACAGCAGTAGCTAAAGCAACAGGATAAGCCAAAATAGCTGATACACGGGGCGTTGTAGCTCCTAATGGGCTCGACGAAGCTACACCCGCCACACCCGAACGATTAACCGTTGTAGAAAAGGCAAGAATAGATTTCGCTCCTTTTTGAATTGCCATAGTCTGCGTAGGCAGAAACACATCAAAATCTGTTGAGAACAAGGGCTGTCCGCTGTAATAACGATAATCTTTGTATAACCAAACGCCCTGAGTGACGATCACACCAAGGATGCATATAGTCATCAAACCTAAGATATACTTTATACGGTTTGTCATCTTCTTTTCGTTATATCCATGTCAGCAAATGTAATTTTCATATGGTAAGGAATACTATCACTTAACTATTTTTAACATATTGTAACCTTCATTAACACTATTCCAACTCATATTTGACCAAATAATTTTAGTTAAATATGAGAAATACTGCTACTCTTTACAGGTTAACCTGCCTGGCATTTTGCACTACTGCCTTACTGCTGACTTCCTGTAAAAAAGGTCAGAATATTGGCCTTGAAAACCAGGATGAACTCTATGTCGAAACTGTTGATACTGTAAAAGTTAAAGCTTCAACCTATTTACTAGATTCACTACCCACCTCAAATACAGGAGTAATTCTGTTAGGACAAACAGTCGATCAGAACTTTGGGAAATTATTCGCCTCCTCTTATTTACAAATGATTCCCCCTGCATTAAAACCAAATTCTATTCCAAAAGGTGCCACATTTAACTCCTTCACACTTGTTTTAAAATATAATAAATACTATTCGGGAGACACATTAACTCAGCAAAACCTCAGCGTTCACCGACTAACAGCAGATATGGTGCTACGTAAAATTCCAGGGCCTGTAGAGAATGAGGAAGTACCCTTATATGCAACCGTCGAGACACTCTATAATACGAGTACATTCAAACATGAAGCTAACTCATTTGGAAATTTAGACCTGATGGTCAAACCTTTAAGCCCCGATAGTGTAGTTATTCCCCTGAATGAAAACTTAGGAAAAGAATTTTTAGACCTAATGGCTAAAAATGATAGCCGCTTTACCAGCGAGGCAGAATTCCTTAAATATTTCAAAGGAATCGTCTTCAAAACGACAAGAGCTAATGCAATTACTGGATTTCAGGCCGCAGCAGTAAAGATGTATGTGAACTATAACTATACTAATTCAGAAGGTTTTGCAAAAAAAGACAAAGTTATTTTTTCTACAAAATCTATAAATTATCAATTTAATCATTTTGATACAGACAGAAGTCAGACCAAACTCAAGGCACTGAATCACACCAACAAAGAACTCAGTTCAACCCTTACTAATCAACAACTATTTGTACAGGCAGGCACAGGTTTAGTCACAAAGCTACAATTTCCAACCCTGGTTCATTTTCTGAATGAAACAAAAAAAGTCGTTAACAAAGTAGAGCTGCTAATTGAAACGAAGCCCACTTATTATTCAGTTTTCAAAGCACCGCCATCACTTCTCCTATTTATTGCAAACTCAGCAAATGTGCCAAAAAACATCCTGCAAGGCAACTATAAAGAAGGGGATCAAATCGCCACATTTGAACCGGGTAATGATGCAGGCTCTACCGGTAAATATCGATTTTTACTCACACAGTATGCCAGCGAATTAAAAAAAGGCAATTATAAAAACACTTCTTTAATGCTAAGCAGCCCAAAAGATCTGCTCTTAAGTTCTGTGAACAGAGCACTGCTGTCAACCAGCGAAAAAGCGCCATCTATCAAATTAGTAATTACATACACTAAATATTAAAACAAAAAACATGATTAAAAGATTAGTATCTATTTCCTTTGTTATCGCCATCATACTATTAGGAAGCTGCAAGAAAGACAAAGATAATGGTCCAGACGAATGGGCAAAGGGGTCAGACTTTGAAGGAGCTCCCCGCAGCGCAGCAGCTAGCTTCATCATTGATGGAAAAATCTACATCACAGGTGGGTTCAACGGAGAAAAACGATTAAATGATCTCTGGATGTATGATCCTAAACTAACCAACTGGTTTAGAATTGCTGGTGCAGATTTCCCCGGTGAAGGAAGAAATTACGCAGTAGGTTTTAGTGTAGCCGGAAAGGGTTATATAGGCACGGGAACAGATGGCACAAATTCACTAAAAGATTTTTATGAGTTTACACCTGAAACCAAAACATGGAAAAAAATTGCAGATTTCCCTGGCGAAGTAAGATACGGGGCAATTGCATTTTCTGGTAATGGTAAAGGATTTGTTGGCTCAGGAAC
Source organism: Pedobacter sp. PAMC26386 (assembly GCA_014302835.1). Lineage (GTDB taxonomy): Bacteria > Bacteroidota > Bacteroidia > Sphingobacteriales > Sphingobacteriaceae > Pedobacter. The sequence continues at coordinate 909,152 of CP060294.1, read as the reverse complement.
CTCAATCAATGGTGATCTCAAAGATTTCTACAGCTATGACCCACTGTTAAACAGCTGGACCCAAGTCACCAGTTTACCAGGCTCAAAAAGAGCGTATGCCTTTACTTTTACCATCGGAGAAATTACTTATGTAGGCGGAGGTAGCAATAACGGTGCAAATCTGCCCGATTTCTGGAGTTATAATACCAAAAATGATACCTGGTCAGGTTTAAATGATCTACTCAGAGATGACAAAGTTGAAAGTAATAAAAAGTATCATTATGACCTTAGACGCAGGTCTGCAGCAACCTTTACCATTGGTCAGAAAGCTTATATTTCCGGAGGAACTTCAAGTGGAGTAACCGGAACGACCTGGGCGTACGATCCTAAAATAGATTTATGGGAACAGCACAAGGATTTTGCAGGAGTAGCACGTGAAGCTGCAATTGGTTTTGGAGTAGATGGAAAAGGTTATGTAACTACAGGTAAAAACGGAAGCCATTTCGACGATCTATGGATATTCACCCCTAACAAATAATAACAATGGCTAATCAATAAATGTTTTATTGATTAGCCATTAATCTCTATAATGAAGGTCTTAACGTAAGATAAAATGGAGCTTCCTGATCCTGGTGGTTCTGACTTTTGATTATTTCTGCTGCAATAGTTCCCATCATCTTAAAATCGGTTGAAATTGTAGTGATCCCATTTAATAAGAACTTCTTTAGCGGCGTTTCATTATAAGAAATTACCCCCACATCTTTACCCATTTGTAAGTTCATCGAAATAATTCTTTCGATCAATACAACAAGATCATCCTCCATCAGATTTATATAAGCTTCACCAGTGCAGATAGGTTCATTAACCACCTCACTCACTATTACATAATTGAAAGCATATTGCTGACAAAACCTTTTAAACCCATCTATTATTTCATTTGGAAAATAGCTTTTTTGAGGAAATATCAATTTTAAAGTATGGTATTTCTCCAATTGCTCCTTTGCCTGAATTAATGCCCGGTATATATCTTTTTCAAAGTTCTCATACACTGCGGAATAGTTACCAACCACCCCTGGTACTTTTTTATCAACAAGTATTAATTTTTCTGTTGGAATTGTATTGATAATCTTGTGCGCGTCTTCCCCCCCTTCTACAAAATGAGGAATAATAACATAATGAGAATATTCGGTACGCTTATTTAGAATCAGCTTCTTAAATATGGAAAAATCATTGTTATAAATATAAAAATCGATCACTGCATCTTCACCCAATGCCGCGACAAAGGAATCATAAATGATTTTTTTATGAACAGACAGTTTATTAAATAACAGAAATATTTTTATCTTCTTTTTGAATTCAGTATTACCAATATAAAACCCTTTTCCGGGAACAGATAATACTACCCCCATTTTCTTTAGATATTTATATCCTTTCTCTGCTGTGTCCCTCGATATTTCCAATACACTGCTCAATTCGTTAATAGAAGGTAAAATATCATTTTTATTCAGTATTCCGTCTTCTATAGCTTCAACAATAGAATCACTTAACTGCAAATATTTAGGGGTAGCAGAATATTCATCTACATGTATAAACTTCAAAAAATCGGCTGTTTTCATTCTCTTAAAAAAAATAAATATTAAAACCTTTTAGTATTATCAATCATTAGACCCGTCAATATCAGTATTTTAAAGCGTATTCAAATCGATAAGCCCCTGAACCAGCATTTATTACTATATCGTTCCCCTGATCTGAGATCTTGCTTAACCCTATGACTTCTTTTAAGCTATTCCTATTCTCAGTCACTTTCGTCGCTGCCGCACCAGGTAACCTAATTAAAGCAGATGTATTGGGTGGAATAACAACCGCCAATTTAAAAATTCCGTTTTCTATTTCCCAGCTGCTTACCGTTAATCCGTACAAAGTTTCAAGCTGAGCAGCTGCGTGTGTGATTTTTCCACCTGGTTGTGGAGAGATAATTATCTTTTTATATCCAGGTTCAGCCCCATCCGTATCCAGACCTGCCATTATTCTGTACATCCAGTCACCAATAGCACCATAGGCATAATGATTAAACGAATTCATCCCTGTAGTTTGAAAGCTGCCATCCGGTTTAATTCCATCCCAACGTTCCCAGATTGTTGTTGCTCCCATTTTTACCGGGTACAACCAGGAAGGATAAGTTTCTTGTAAAAGCAATCTATAAGCAACATCAGTGCGGCCAAAGCGACTCAGAACATGGCACAGATAAGGTGTTCCTAAAAAACCGGTAGTTAAATGATTGCCATAGCTCTCTATATTTTTCACCAGGAAATCTACTGCCTGTTGTCTTAAGTTTTCAGGCAGCATATCAAAATTTAAAGCGAGCACATAGGCCGTCTGCGAACCAGAAATTAACCGGCCATTAGGCGTAATATATTCCTTCAGGAATACTTTCTTAATTTGGTCCAGCAATGTGACATATTTATCTTCGTCTGCCTTTTTCCCCAGAACCCTTGCCGTATTAATCAGCAATTGAGTAGAGTGCGCATAAAATGCTTGTGCTATCAGGGATTTATCTGTGATTGCAGAACGCCCGTCATTATCGTCATCCGGACGATAAAACAGCCAGTCACCAAAATGAAAACCTGTATTCCAAAGATTGTTCTGGCTCTTGCCATTCATATAATCAACCCAGGATTTCATACTAGGATATTGGGTCGCCAAAATCTCTTTATCCCCATAAGCCAGATACATATTCCATGGAATAATCGTCGCCACATCACCCCAGCCGGTTGAACCTGCCGCCGATTCACCGAGTACATTCGGGATGACGAATGGGACACTGCCATCTGGCAGCTGATCTAAAGCAACATCTTTCATCCATTTTGTAAAAAAAGGTGCTACATCCATGTTAAAAGCCGCCGTACGAAAGAACACTTGTGCATCTCCCGTCCAGCCTAACCTTTCGTCACGTTGCGGGCAATCTGTGGGTACATCCATAAAATTGCCTTTTTGCCCCCATTGAATATTATGCTGCAACTGATTTAACAAGGGGTTAGAGGTCGTAAATGTACCAGTCTGGTCCATATCAGAATAAACGGCTATCCCCTTAAAAGCTGCAGGATCAAGCTTGCCTGTATATCCTGTAACTTTCACATAACGAAACCCCTGATAAGTAAAATGAGGCTCATAACTTTCTACCCCCTTTCCCTTAAAAATATATTTTACATGCTGCTTAGCTTTCCTCAGATTCGCATCATAAAAATTACCCGCTTTATCCAGTACTTCACCATGTTCAAGTTGAATAGAGGAGCCCGGTTTACCGCTCAGTTCAAATGCAACCCACCCTACCAGATTCTGACCAAAATCAAGAACAGTTTCACCTTTTGGCGTTTTAATTATTTTAATCACCTTAAATTGTTCATGCTTACGGGCAAGCGGACTAATGCTACTTTCCAGTCTTTCCTTACCCGCCTCAACTACCTGTACAGCTTTCCAGCCCGAATCGTTATAATTTACTGTTGCCCAATCTGGCTTTTCAAATCTTGCATCATAAATCTCTCCATTATAAAGATCTGAGTAACGGATAGCTCCTGTGGCAAATTTCCAGCTGCCATCACTATTAATTATCTTTTTTGTCCCATCAGCATATTCAATCTGTAATTGTACTAAACCGCTCAACTGCTTCCCATAATAACCTCGTTTACCCTCAAATCCCATCTGGCCGCTGTACCACCCATCACCTAACGTAAATCCAATTGCATTTTTCCCATCCTTCAACAGCTTTGTCACTTCATAACTTTGATACAATAATCGCTGATGATAACTTGTCCATCCAGGTGCGAGATGATCGCTTCCTATGCGTTTTCCATTAAGCTGTGCTTCATATAAACCATGCGCAGAAATATAAAGTACTGCAGATTTTATCTTCCCATCAGTAGAAAATACTTTTCTAAAAACAGGGCTTGGGCCAGCTAAAGTATCACTCAACGCACTGGTGATCCATTGAGCTGACCAATCAGTAGTTTTGAGTAACCCTGTATGCCAGGAGTTAACGGCACTCCATTCAGATTCATTTCCATGATTATCCGATATTTTAACCTGCCAGTAATAACGCGTATCAGATCTTAACGCAGTCCCTGCATAAGGTAAGAACACAGAAACCTCGCTTTTCTTATCTCCACTATCCCATTCGGTCGCTTTGCCAGCTAATAAATCAACTGAATCTGTCCCTACTCTTACATGATAGCTACTTTGTCTGACATTCCGCAGCGACGAACTAATCTTCCAGCTTAAACGTGGTGCTGCAGCTTCAATACCCATCGGATTTTTTCGGTATTCAGTTTTCAGATCTTTGACCTGAAGTTGTTGAGCCACAGCAGATAGGTTAAACAATGTGCAACTTAATGCAATTCCTAAATAGTAATTTTTCATAAATATTTATTGAGGGTTTTGAGTCAGATTATCCAGATTCACATCCTTTTGAGGGATAGGTAGTAATAGTTTATTTGTATTCAGCAGATAAGAACCAGCTGGGATAGTTGTTTTATGTGCAATTTCATATTGCCCATGCGCGGTCATCACTGCAACCGCTTTACCTGAACGTACCAGATCATACCAACGGTGATTTTCAAAAGCCAGTTCCACCCTTCTTTCCTGTAAAATAGCATCTCTGAAAGCTTGTTGATTATCTACACTTAAAGCAGCAATAGCATTTCCAGGTGTTTTCACAGGTAAACCTGCACGGGTACGAATCTGGTTTAACAATACAAAAGGTTCCCCTCCGGCAATAAATCCCTGTTCGTTTAAACATTCGGCAATCATCAGCAGCACATCTGCATACCTGATTACAGGAAAATTATCATTTGTACGCCCTCTTTCAATTATCCCATGATTATACTTTTTAACATAAGGAATTTTCACGAATTCACCTGTAATATCGGTATAACCTTCTGCTAATGAAGCATCTTTTCTCAAATCTCCAGCTTCATAAGCATCGATCATATCCTGCGTAGGAATGTTCCATCCGTTACCACCACCGAGTGTCGTTCCAGGGTCCCCAGTTACAATACTACCAGAACTCCATGGGGCAAACTGATACAAAAAATTGCTGGACAATCCTGGTTGTGAACCCAGATATTGGATTTCAAAAACGGATTCGCTGTTGTTTTTATTTGAAGGAAGAAATATATCACCATAAACAGATACAAGACTGTAACCCAGGCTCTGTACTTTTCTCAGTACAGTCAGGGCTTCATTAAATTTTTTCTGAGTCATATAAACTTTTGCCAATAATGAAAGGGCTGCCCCTTGTGTGGCCCTCCCAATCTCCGCACTGCTATACTTTGCTGGCAGATTCTGAGCAGCTGTATTTAAATCAATAATAACTTGGGCATATACCTCCTCAGGGGCAGCCCTTCCTTTGGAGCGGGCATCGGCCGGAGACTGGCTTGGAGTAAGCCTTAAAGGTACTCCTCCAAACTGTCTAACGAGATTAAAGTAATGAAAAGCTCTTAAAAACAAAGCTTCCCCTTTATACTGATTTTTGAGTTCGGCCGACATCGGTACCTCATCTATTCTAATCAGAATCTCATTGCAACGCAAAATACCCGTATAATTTTGCTGCCAATACAGCTGCAATGGCTCTGCAGTTGCACCCACCAGGAACTGATCAATAAATTCACGTTGCTCAAATCCTCTGTCTGATGGATTGTATTGATTGGTCGTATTATCTGACCTCATCTCTCCAAACAACCAATAACTTACTCTTCCCATATCACTTATAGAAGAATAAGCACCGCTGACAGCCTGTTTAATATCTGCTTCAGTTCTGTAAAAATTAACTCCCGGAAGAGAAGCTTCTGGAGTCTGATCCAGGAAACTTTTTTTACAGCCTGATATAGACAAACTGATAAAAAACATCCCGACAATTATATATTTTGAATAATTACGCATGACCGAAAATTTAAAAAGTTAAGTTTACACCAAGGGTGAAGGTCCTTGGTAAAGGATAATTGGTAAAATCTTCTCCGGGGACTAATGCATTGCTCACTGCATTTCCAGAAATTGTATTCCTGCTCACCTCTGGATTAGCACCACTGTATTTAGTGAAAGTTGTCAGGTTCTGAATGCTGGAATAAATTCTTGCCCCTTTGATAATTTTAGAAGTCCTGAGAAATTTTTCACTAAATCGATAACCCAGTGTAATGTTCTGAATACGCATATAGCTGGCACTTTCTACCCACGAAGAGTTCACATCCCGATAGATTACTCTTGACCCGTTGGTGGTTGGTGTAAATCCATCACCGGGGTTTTCTGGAGAACGCCATCTGTTCAGTACCTTTCTGTCGACATTAAAAATACCATCAATATTTAACAGATACTGGTTGGCCGTTTTCAGGATCTGTCCGCCCTGTGAACCTACCAGCAGAATGTTTAAATCAAACCCCTTATACCCGAATGTATTGGTTAGGCCCCAGGTAAAATCAGGTTGAGGAGAACCGATGACAGCGAAATCTTTAACCGGTTCAATAATGCCATTGTTGTCTACATCCTTATATTTCACAGAGCCAATAACAGAAGTAACGTGTTTGGGTGAATTATCCAGGTCTGCCTGGTTCTTATAAACTCCCTCCAGAATATACCCAAAAAATTCACCAACAGGATGGCCCACCTGGGTAATATGCTGATAAGAACCTTCTCCGCTCCGTCCACTATAAATGGGGTCATTATTCTCATTTAAAGCCAGAACTTTGTTTCTGTTAAAGGCAATATTTGCACTCGTATTCCAGGTAAAATCACCTTGTAGATTTTTCGAGTTCAGACCAAATTCAAATCCTTTGTTTTGAATTTTACCAGAATTAATGATCGCATTTGAATACCCTGATGATAAAGGTATCTCACTATTATATAACATCCCTTTCGTAATCCTGTTATAATAATCAAGGTTAAAATATAAACGATCTTTTAAGATACCCAGATCTATACCGGCATCAAGCTGAGAGGATTCTTCCCAGGTCAGATTTGGATTATTTAAAGAAGTTGGAACCCGGCCGCCAGATAACTGTCCGCCTAACACATAATTTGAAGAACCTATATTCGTGATGAAGGTGTAGTTTCCAATGTTAAAATTACCAGATAAACCATAAGTCGCCCTCAATTTAAGGTCGCTGATCCAGTCTGCCTTTTTCATAAAATCTTCTTGTGAAATTCTCCAGGCAATTGCTGCCGAAGGAAACGTTCCATAGCGCTTATTGCTCCCAAAACGTGAAGATCCGTCTGTTCTGATTGTACCTGTAAATAAATATTTCTCCTTATAACTGTAATTTACCCTGGCCAGGTAAGAAATAATAGACCATTTCTGCACATCAGCATTGTAAGAACTGATATTAGCAGCTGCGTTAATCGTCTTTATTTTATCATCCGGATAATTATCAGCAAATAAGTATAAACTTTATGCACGTTCTTTCTGCGCACTGTATCCCATCACCACATTGAGCCGGTGGTCTTTAGCAAAAGTCTTGTCATAAGTCAGAATCGCCTCAGATAACCAGTTAAAACTTGTCGATTTATTTGTACTGGAGTTTGGAACGGTTGGCGGTGGTGAATTTACCCCCCCAACAAATGAAGGATTAAATACAAAGGATGAAGCATTCGTATAGTCCACATTGAAACTATACTTTAGTTTCAGACCATCCAGAATTTGATACTCAGCAAACGCAGTTCCCAATCCCCTGAAATTAGTTGATTTTGTACCCGCAAATTCCAGGCTGTTTAACGGGTTAGGGCCTGCATACATTCCAGGAGAGATCACATAAGGCGTACGGTTACCGTTTGCATCATTTACCGGAATCAGCGGGCTTAGCCACAGACTCCTGCTTAATACATCGACAAAATCGCTCTCAAAACTATTCAAACGCTGTACAGAATTGGTCGGCGCCATATTGATACCCACTCTTAATTTCTTACCTATTTTGCTTTCGGTGTTCATTCTGATGGCATAGCGATCAAATCCTGTATAACGCAAAGTACCTTCCTGATTCAGATAGCCCAATGAAAATGAATACTTTGTATTTTCTGACCCCCCACTTATACTCGCATCAAGATTACTCATTGGTGCACTATGGATAATTTCATTATACCAGTTAGTACCCGCACCGTACTGTGCAGGATTACGGTAGGCTTCAGGAATATCAGCATCTGTGGCAACTAAGCCTCTGGAAGCAAAATCATCTACAATAATATCCTTTCTAAACTGTGCAAATTCAGTTCCATTGAGCATCTGTGGCCTGCCTTTCTGAGGCACTTGCTGAATACCAGTATAAGCACTCACATTCACTACAGGAATTCCCCTTACTCCTTGCTTAGTTGTGATTACAATTACCCCATTAGAGCCTCTGGATCCATAAATTGCAGTGGAGGATGCATCTTTTAAAACCGTAATAGATTCTATATCATTTGGATTAATCACATTCAGCGGATTAGAAACCTGCCCGGATGTATTTGAAATCGGATACCCATCCACTACAAACAAAGGGTTATCTCCAGCACCAATTGATCCTGAACCCCTGATTTTGATTGATGTCCCTCCTCCCGGAGTACCCGTGGTTGTACTAATCTGCACCCCAGGAATCTGCCCTTTCAATTTTTGGTCTACGGAGCTTACGGGCAAATCTTTGATTTGTGCCGCTGAAACTGTAGCTACAGAGCCTGTCGCATCCTTTTTAGTTGTTGTTCCATATCCGATAACCACAATCTCATCGAGCCGCTGGTTATTAGAAACCAGTTCGGCATTGAGATTAGTCTGACCATCAAAAGTTAATTGGATTTCGTTATAACCGATATAACTGAAGGTAAGAATAGCATTCGCTGCTGCTTTTAAGGTATAAACCCCATTTGAATTTGTTGTGGTTCCGCTGGCTGTACCTTTGACCTTGATTGTAACTCCTGGCAGCGGGCTACCATCGCTTTTATCTGTTACTTTACCTGTCACAGTTTTCAGCTGGGAATAAACATTTGTACTGTTGTAAAGTGTGAACAAGAGGACACAAAGCACCGCGGAAAAGAATTTTTGAAAATTTCTTTCAGTTGTCATATGTATTTATATTTGGTTGTTCTAAAGTAGATTAACCACTTCTGATCGGCAACCTGCTCCATCCTGCAAAACCGTTTTATTTATAAATGAAATGGGATTATAAGAAAGAAGGGCGACAAAATTAATTGTCGCCCTTCTTTCAGCTTTTTTAACTGACTATTTAATTTCAAACTGGTATTTACCAGCATCAAGCTCATAAACGGGACTGATTCTTTTCCCACCCTCATAAACAAATTCACCCTCCGCTACAGGAAAACGAATCGTAGCCTTACTGTTTGCCGGTATAGTTACGTCATAAATCACAGCTTTACCCTTCCTTTTCCAGGCCGAGACTATTGTACCAAAAGGCCCATCATGGCTAGCTTCAAAATGAGATAAACCAGTTACAAAATTCGGTTCCAGACGCACATTTTTAAAGCCAGGATATTGTTCATCAACTTTAATTCCTCCTAAGCCTTTAAAAAACCATCCGCCTATTTCCCCAAACATCATATGATTTAAAGAAATATCACGCTCCGCTTTAATATTCCAATTTTCATAAAGTGTGGTTGCTCCGTTCACAATCCACCATCCCCAGGAAGGGTAAGTATCTTGTGCCGCTAATTTATAAGCAGTCTCTGCCTGACCATTATCACTTAATGCATTGAGTATGGCTTTAGCACCTAATACACCGACATCTAGATGCATTCCATCGGCAGCTACCTTTTTTGCCAGATTTGAGGCTACTTTAGCTTTAAGCTCTTCCGGCACGATTCCCCACTGTAAAGCCATACTTAGCTCAGTCTGTAGTCCGGTACCATAAATGGCAGCAGACCTATCCAGATATTTATCGTTGATAGCCTTCTTAATTTTCTCTGCAAGCAATGTATAATACTCACTATCTGCTTTTTTACCAAAAATCTTCGCAGCTTTAGCTAGAATTGAAGCATCCACGTAATAATAAACAGAAGACGTATATTCTAGTGGAGAAGACGATTTAACCGGAACCCAATCTCCCCTGCCCCAGGTTGTTAATCCATTTGGACTAATTTGCTCCACATAGTTTACATAGCTTTTTATAGGATCATAAGAATCTGCTAACAGTTTGGTATCTCCATAAAAAAGGTAAATGTTCCAGGGAATAATAGCTATTGTACTTGTCCAGTCTGTACCGTTTGCTGTTCCATAACCCCATCCACCAGTAGGAATGATATCTGGCAATACCCCATTAGGCTGTTGCTCATCTCTATGATCTGCCAGCCATTTCTCATAAATAGTGATCCCGTCAAAATTATACAGGCCCGTTTCCACAGCAAAATGACCATCTCCCGTCCAACCGTTCTTTTCCCTTTGCGGACAATCAGTCGGGTAGCCAAACAGATTAGACAGATAGGAATTATTTGTTGCCCACCACAACCTGTCTATCAAAGGATTAGAAGAGCTTATTTTCCCGGTTGCCGGAACATCACTATGCATAAAATAGCCTGTAATGCTTTTTTTGCTGAGCTGAACAGGCTTACTGCTGATCACCTCTACATATTGAAATCCTTTATAATTAAACTTAGGCATGAATTCTTCCAACCCATTTCCACTCAGAATAAAGATATCAGTCTGAAAAGGATCTTTTTTATCGGCAGGGCGATGATATACATCGATATTAGACAGATCAAGCCGGCCATCAGCATATAAACGTTCTCCGTGTTTAATCTGAATCACGGTGCCATTTTCTCCTTTAACCTGAAGCTGAGTTACCCCCGCAATATTTCTTCCAAGATCGAACACATAAGTCGTATCATTAAACCGTTTCATGGATACCGCAGCTATCGTCTCTACATTTCGTATAGGATGCATGGCCTGACTTACAATATTTTTAGATGGGGTAGCCCTTAAGATAACCCCACTCCACTTGCTATCCTCAAAACTGACAGTATTCCACCCTGGTTGCGCCAACCTTGCATCATAATGCTCAGCCGTATAGATACTGTTAAATATAATTGGCCCACTATGTGTTTTCCAGCGCTGATCAGAAGTCACAACCTCTACATCCCCATTTTCATAGGTAATCCGCAAATCCAGACAAAATGCCGGCCTTGCTCTCCAGGGTGCCTTATCAAAATTCCATACTGCGAGCGACTGATGGTTATACCAGCCATTTCCCAATAAAACCCCCACTGCATTTTCACCATGCTGCAAATTGGCAGTCACATCATAACTCACATACAAGTTTCGTCTGTCAAAGCGCGTATACATTGGATCAAGACGATGATTACCTACTTTCTTACCATTTAAATAAAGCTCATATAATCCAGCTGCTGCAATATATGCCCTCGCAGACTTTATCTTTTTCCCTACCCTGAATACCTTTCTGAAATAAGGGGCAGCCAATGCATTTATATCATTCCGGTCACTGATCCATGTTCCTTTCCAGTTTGACATTTTAACCATCCCTGTTTCAAAACTAGCTGTTTTTATTACTGAGGCAGGTTTTCCATCTTTATCCCAAACCTCTACCTGCCAGAAATATTTAGTAAATTGTTTTAATTCATTCCCCTTGTAAAAGATCAATGAGGCAGAAGAATTGATTTTCCCAGAATTCCATATGATTTCTTTTTGCTGTAAAAGTGCTAAAGAATCCGTCCCAACAGTGACCCTGTAAGCCGTTTGCCTGGCATCCTGACGGCTGTCAGAGAGCATCCATGAAAGTCGGGGTTCCAGCGCGTCGATACCTATCGGATTAACAAGATGTTCACATTGTAAACCGTAAGGAGAGATAATCTCCTTGCTTAGTACCTGCTGACCTGAAATCAAAATCAATAGAAACAGCAGATAGAGACTCTTCTTTCCTTTCAAAATAATATTCATAATTGTTGATAAATCCATTAATTAAATCCCCGCTTTTCGCTGATAATATCGTTATTCGTCCCATAATACTTTAATTCAATAAGATCATTTGGAACAGGTTTTGTATTCCAGCATTTATGGATAGCCAGCGCAGTTCCAATAGCAGTAGCCTGAGCCATTGAAGCCGCAAAAACTTCCAGTTCAGGAAATAACAGAGCTATCAGGTTCATGTAAATTACATTTTTACTAAAGCCTCCATCTACAAAAATCCTTTTTACAAGTCCTGCATTCATGACTAGCCTGGAAGAACTGTATTGTTGCATGACGATATCGAGCATAAACTGATGATAAGCAATTTTATCTGATGCAAACGAAGAAAGATCACGCCCTGCAAAAGCAGACTCTTTACACAATGGCGGATTCAATTCTTTCCGTTCTTTCATTCCCCTCAATAGTTCTTGAATAAGATCGGCATCATATTCCATGTTCCGAAACCTGCCAAAACTCTGTTTAAAATGAGCAGCAATCCGTTTTACCTGTTGATCATGCTCGTAACCGGCAAAAATCCGCGAAGATTTTACTGGTTTTCCATTAAACTGCATAAAACTCAAACAATCTTTCTCCAACTCCTCTATCGTAAGAGGAGCAGAATTAAACGGATTCATGGTAATACACCAGGTGCCAGTAGAGATCAGGACGAATGGCTCATGAAAATTGATCAGGTATGGAATTAAAGCCGCAGAACTATCATGTAAACCGATGCCAACCAGGTAATGATTCCCTGGGAATTCTGAAGGAAATACTTTATCTGCATTCACTATAGGCGCAAGTTTTTGATCCAAACCTTCTTTTTTCACCCAATCATGATAACTATGAGTGGCAAAATCCCAAAGCTGCGTATGACAGCCGATACTGGTAAGATCTGAATATTCAACGCCAGAAACCAGATAACTGAGATATTGAGGCAGATGTAAAGCATACCTGATTTGATTATACAAATTTGGTTTTTCAATTTTGAGGCGATACAGCTGCATTCCAGAATTCAAACTGCCTAAAACAGGTGATGCGGTTTCAGCAGAAATATTTCCTTCACCACCATGTGTATGATAAAAATTTGTTTGAAGCTCTTGAGGATAGGTTTTCAAATAGTTATACAAAGGTGCCAGTGGTTTTCCGTATTCGTCAATATACACCAGGCTCGCTCCGTAGGCAGAGAAATTAATGGCCATAATATCAAACTCTTTTCGTTTAAGTACTTCACGCAGAGAGTCAAATATTGATAATCTTAAACTTTCCAGGTTTTCACATGGATCACCATCTTCATCCTGTGTTTCTATAAAACGGGCGGCGCGCTCAAAAACTATTTTATAGTTCTCATCAAACAAGAAAATCTTCTTATTAGTCTTCCCGACATCAAAAATGACAATAACTGGGATCGCACTCATTATAAGCCTATCGCTATGGTTTTCATTCCCCGCTCTGCAATCAAATTCTCTCTTACTTTTAGTTCCCGGTACAACTGGATTGGTTTTGCAGCTCCCCCGCTTCTTATCCTTGCTTCCTGAACAATTGCTCTTACATCTGTCCGGAATGCCTGCTGTAAAACTTCCTGACAACGGGCTACATCATTCTCTTGCTGCGCAATGACCAAAGCTTTTCTATCTACCAGCAAAGCCTGGGCATAAGCCAGCATAATGGCTTCTACAGATTGTAACAGATCTTCTAAAGGATCTTTTACATTGTGAGAAGCATCAATCATCCAGCCTAAACCTGTAGCATGATCTATTCCTTTGGCATCCATTCCCTCTACCAACTCATTAAAAATAAGGAAAAGCTGATAAGGCTTCATACTGCCAGCAGTCAAATCATCATCTCCATATTTGGAATCATTGAAATGAAAACCGCCCAATTTACCCTCCATAAGCAATAAAGATACGATCTGCTCAATATTCGCATTAGGCAAGTGATGTCCTAAATCAACTAAAGTGTAAGCCTTAGGCCCTAATTTATTTGCATACAATAAAGACTGACCCCAGTCTCCTACAGTGGTGGAGTAAAAATTAGGCTCGAAAGCTTTATATTCAACGAATATTTTCCATTGCGCTGGTAGTGCCGCATAAATCTCTTCCAGGCTTTCTAAAGTGTTTTGAAAAGCCTTTCTGAAATTCAATTGCCCCGGGAAACATGATCCATCTGCAAGCCAAACTGTTAATGCTTCAGACCCCAGGGCCACTCCCTGACGGATCACTTCAATATTATGCTCAATAGCCTGCTTACGAACCGCTTTATTGGTATGCTGCAAAGAGCCGAATTTATAACTATAAGCCTGATTTGGCTGGTCCTGAAAAGTATTGGAATTCATCGCATCAAAACGAAGACCATGATGTTTTGCCAGCTTCTTTATGGCTTCATAATCCTGAGTCGTATCCCATGGAATATGTAATGACACTGCACCGCTGCATTGGTTTAATTGATGCAGCAATCCTATATCTTCTATTTTTTCTTCCAGACTACGTGGTTCACCACCGCCAGAAAACCGACCAAACCGTGTACCTCCCGTTCCCAGTGCCCAACTGGGAATTCCAATCTGGAATTTAATTAACTGGTCAATGATATTTTCAATTTGCGGATGTTCTGACGCTGCAAAACCAAACCTGTGTTTCTGTTCATTTCCCTGCTGCTGGTTATGCGCAGCTATCTGATATTTTTCTATTTCCATCTTTCTTAATTTATCTGACGAATGCCATAGCTACGCCGCCATCTACATTGAGTACATTACCGGTCGATTTATTTAAAAGTCCGCCTACAAATACCAGGCAGGCGTTTGCAATATCTTCCGGAAGAATAATTTTATTCAGTAAAGTCCGTTTCGCATAAAATGAAGGTAAATCTTCGACCTTGATGCCATAAGCTTTCGCACGGCCTGCGGCCCATTCTCCCTCCCAGATTTTACTATCTGAAATTACCGCATCCGGATTTACCACGTTTACACGAATTTTATCAGCCCCTAATTCTGCCGCAGTTAACCTGCTCAGATGAAGCTGTGCAGCCTTAGCAGACCCGTATCCCGCATTATCAGGCCCGGAAACTAATGCATTTTTGCTCACAATGTTCAAAATATCACCCCCCATTGCCTGTTTACGCATAATTCCAACAGATGCCTGCGTTACTTTAAACTGCCCTTTTACCAATACATTATACAATAGATCCCAGTCCTTATCTGTATGTGCTTCAATAGGTTTGGAAATTGATAAGCCTGCACAGTTCACCACGATATCCAGCCCCCCAAAAACAAGGGCAGCAATATTAAATGCTTTATTTATACCTTCAGCATTCGTCACATCGAGCAATGCAGTGGTGTACGCATCCTTTCCATATAAACTTTCAAATTCCTGATCAGCCTGTGCCAGGCGTCCTGCATCATTATCATTTAAAATAACCACTGCACCTTCTTCCACAAATTTCTTTGAGATGGCTTTGCCAATCCCACCCGCACTTCCAGTAATTAAAGCAATTTTACCAGAAAGTGCTTTAGGTTTAGGCATTCGTTGAAGTTTAGCTTCTTCCAGTAACCAATACTCAATATTGAAAGCCTCCTGACGCGGCAATGAAGTATATTCAGAGATTGCTTCTGCGCCTTTCATTACGTTTATAGCGTTGATATAGAATTCTGCGGCCACTCTTGCGGTTTGTTTGTCTTTTGAAAAAGAGAACAGACCAATACCCGGGTAGAGAATAACAACCGGATTAGCATCACGCATAGCCGGGCTATTTTCATGCTTACAACGCTCATAATATGCAGCATATATTTCCCTGTAAGTTACAAAAGCCGGAGCCAATAATTCTTTAATTTTGTCTGCATCCGAAAGATCAGCCAGAGCTTCCAGTTCCAATACCAGCGGACTGATCTTAGTACGTAGAAAATGATCAGGGCAACTTGTACCCAACGGAGCCAGTCTTGCCAGATCATTTGAATTGATAAACTCAAGTACCCTTGCATCATCCGTAAAGTGGCCTACCATATGACGTTCACTGGAACAAAAACCACGTAAAATAGGAGATAACAGTGCTGCTTGAGCTTCTCTGACAGACTGATCCGGACCAGACAATTTCTGACCACCAAATACAGGCCTTTTCTTATTATAGTTTTCTTCCAGATATGTAGCACAAATTTCTATCACTTCTAAGGTATTGACATAACTCTCATAAGCCGTTTTTCCCCAGGTGAATAATCCATGCGAGCCTAACATTATCCCCCTGATCCCTGGATTCTCATCCACACATTTCTTCAGTTTCAGCCCCAGATCAAAACCCGGTTTTTGCCAGTCTACCCAACCAATCGTGCCCTCAAATAAATCGTATGTAATTTGTTGACCATCCTTTGCTGCTGCAATTGCAATAGCGGCATCAGGGTGTAAGTGATCAATGTGTTTAAAAGGCAGGAAACCATGCAGTGGCGTATCAATAGATGGTGCCTTCGAATCTAAATCATAAATACAGTGGTTAAAAAGCTCCACCATTTTATCTTCCTGATCCAAACCCGTATATATTTTCTTCAAACTCTTCAGACGCTCTACATATAAAGCAGCCAGACCATTTCGTTTTAAAGTGCCTATATCCCCACCAGAGCCCTTGATCCACATCACTTCGGTAAGATCACCGGTTAGCGGATCTAATGCTTCTGTTTTGCAAGAAGTATTTCCACCACCATAATTAGTGAGGCGTAAATCTGCTCCCAGTAAATTTGAACGGTAAAGTAATAAAGCAACCTCATCCCCTACTAACTTAGCAGCCTCAGTTTCATCCCATAAATAACTTACGCGCTTAAAACGGTTTCTTTCGTCGAACATATTATTTGATATTTTTTGTGACTATTTAATTGAATTTCCATAACCTACGATCAGAATAGAAGCGATAATAAATACAATACCAAGCAATACTGTCCTGAAAGTTTTCTTACGCACAGCCGTCCATTCTTTGAACACAAGTCCCCATACATTGGCTACCAGAATAATAAATGCCATATGCAGGATCCAGGAGCTAGCCCCGTTTCCCAGCTTACTTTCGCCCATTCCATAAAAGAAAAATTGTAAGAACCAGGTGATCCCGGCAAGTGCTGCGAAAATATAATTGGAGAGCAGTGGCACTTCTTTATTTGAATAATCTTTGAATGTTTTATTCCGTGCATTCAGAAGCATGCACCAGAGAAAATTAGTAGTTAACCCGCCCCATAAGATCACCACATACGTTACGTTGTTCTGGTAAAGAAACTCCCCTTGTCCGGAATGATGAACTTTCCATAACGTATTAGCTTCATGAGCCATATCCTTACCAGCGTCAATACCAAAAGCAAAACAAGCGCTCAATATTCCTGAAATAACAGCTACAGTTAATCCCAATCCTATTTTAAATTCGGCACTTTCCTGAGTCTCTTTTTGTGCGGCCAGATCTTTTTCCTTCATTATCCCAGCTTTTCCACAGATAAAAATGCCAGCAATACAGACCAGTAGACCCAGAATTACCAGTTGGCCCCAGGAACTGCTTATCAAATCAGTAAAAGTATCTTTTCCCGCTTTCGGATAAATATCATAATAGATAGAGGGAAGTAATGCACCAAATACAGAGCTCATACCTAGAATGATTGAACTGCCTAGTGAAACACCCAGATACCGAACACCTAAACCATAAGTAAGCCCTCCTATTCCCCAGAGAATTCCAAAGAAATAAGTCAGGCCTATGATTGCACCGTTTGTATGTTTGATAATTTCCCCAAAACCGGGGATAGTGAGATAAGCGGCTAAAGGTGGAGCAATCAGCCAGGAAAAGAGACCACCGATAATCCAGTAGCTTTCCCACGCCCAGCCCTTAATTTTTTTATAGGGGATATAAAAACTTCCAGAAGCGAAGCCCCCGGTGAAATGGAATATAACTCCAAAAATAATTTGCATAAACGTTTAAATATCTGGTTAGAATAATTAAACGATATTAAGCTTTTAAAATCTTTCAACTGTTATTTACTGTCCTGCTCCAGGTCACATTTATGATGAAATTCCCGAAGAAAAAGATCGTTTTGGAGAGAATTACTATCATAATTCTCTCCAAAACGATTAAGTCCTCTCAGTACTTACTTATTAAAAGCATCCCAGTTAACCTCACTTGAAGGTCTTTCTAATTGCGTGAATACACTTCCGGCATCCAGCTTCACATTGATTTCGTTCAAACGATTATATCTTCTTAGATCAAACCATCTGTGACCAGCAGGTTCAAACCATAAAGAATATCTTCTCTGGAACAAAATTTCAGGAATCAATGCATCCAGATTCTTTTCGCCTGTGTATGGAGCTAAGTTAGCAGAGATTCTGATTCTGTTGATGGCCGTTACCGCATCCTCAAAATGACCTAACTGGGCAGATGCTTCTGCATAAATTAAAATCAGTTCTTCATTTCTGATAAAAGGAATCGGTGCAGTATTATTTGCCCAGCGTTTATCCTGGTATAAACTGGATAAAGGTATTGTCCCCACTGTATTAATTAAAGGTGTAGTCCGCACAAAGATCTTTTTAGTAATCCTTGAATCACCAGGCAAAGCATCCTGAACAAAAGAAGGATGTACAACAGGTAAATTACTCACATTCGCATTTAATACATAGAAAAACGGATTAAATGGTTCAGGCGGGGCACCATAAACATGAGCAGGTCCCAAGTCAAGATCACCAGTTAAGCTGAAAAACGAAAGGTTTAACGCATCCAGCGCAACTTGCCAGTCCTTTTGATAAATCGCAGTTCTTGCAGCCAGTGCACGGTTAACTTTAGCCAGACCAGCAGGTGAACTAAAAGGCGCATAACCCGAACTTAGTTTAAATGGTAAAGTTGTACCCGCTTTCGTTAGGTCTGCATAACCCGCAGCCAGAACCCCCTGAATAGCCTTTAAAGCCTCCTCATAAGACACAAAAGGACCCGGCTTCAACTCATTGGAAACATCTATCCGGATACCATTTTGATATTGCGAATTGGCCGGGATCAGATACTGGTAACCTTGTATAGTTTTAGCAAAACCAGTATAAGCAAGCTTTTGTTCAGCATTCACCACGGAAGTATTATTCACTGCACTGATTAAAACATTAGCTTGTTTAATCGTTTGATAAGGACTGACATAGATACTATTTACGCCATAGAAATCCGCGTCTGGTTTTCTACCATCCAGTCCAAGCCAGAACTGAATATTCCTGGAGTCACTCGAATTAAAATACCAGACGTCTCTGCCAAATGTACCAAACACATTCTGGGCTGCTGCAACATAATCTTTACTTCTGGATTCCAGGCCAGTAACCAGATTTTGTAACTGTGCTGTATTCGCATTGTTGGTTACACTCGTTATCGATGGATTATTTGGATCAGGAATATTATCCAGTTTGCACGAAGCGACTAATAAAACACTCGCAAATGTTATATAAGTTATAATAGGTTGAATCTTCATTTGATTATATTTTTAATTTTAAAACTCTACTCTTACATTCAATAAAAACCGTTTTGATGAAGGATAATTAAACAGATCAGTACCTGTATTAATTGCATTCGTTCCAAAACTTGAAACCTCAGGATCATAGCCTTTATACTTGGTGATCAGGAATAAATTACTGGCAGAAACCCCAAAACGAACATTCTGAATTGCCTTTTTGAAAACCCGCTGTGTAAATGCCTGTGGTAAGTTATAGCTTAATGCAACCTCTCTCAAACGCACATAACCAGCATCCTGAACATAGACCCCAGCTCCGGTTCCCTGTCTGTCTTTTCCATTAGGAATACCATTATGATTATAATCCTCATTCCAGTCTGGAGAAGTTCCACCATTATCCGTATTGTATAAAGTGATATTCATAATATCCCCCCCTTTTTTCCAGTCAATCAGTGAAGAAAAAGTAAATCCATTCAGGAAAGAAATCGTGTTACTCCACGAAGCCTGAAAATCGGCCTGAGAGTTCCCATAAATCGTATAGTCACCTTTACCTATTTGTGGTACTCCTACAATGGTGGTTGGAGAAAATCCTTCTTTAATCAGGTAAGTACCATAGCTTGGTCCGTAAACCCCGGTCGTATAAGATGGTACTTCCAATTTAGTAATCTTGCTCGTGTTTTTCCAGAAGAGTACACGACTGCTCCAGGTAAAATTCTTACTGGAGAATGGCGTACCACTAAGTGCAAACTCCACCCCATGGTTTACTAAATCTGCGGCATTAACCTTTTTAGTGGTCACCCCACCCGAGCCAGCAAGCGTAAGTGTTTGAATCAAATCAGTTACTTTTTTATTATAATAAGTACCTTCCAGGACGATACGATCATTCAAAAACCCAATGTCAGCACCTAATTCCAGTTCACCTGCACGTTCTGGTTTAATATCCGGATTTCCAGCCGTAGAAGAAACCACAGAACCAACCTGACCACCACTAACAATAGGGTTAAGTGAAGTATAAATATCTCCAAAACTAGGTACACCACCAGTTTGGCCATAAGCCGCACGTAATTTCAACTGACTCACCGCTGGCAATTTCCAGAAATCAAATTTTGTCAGGTTAACCGCTACCGATGCTTTAGGGAAAGCATAAAACTTATTCGAGTTCCCATTCAATGTAGATTTATCAAAACGAACACCCAGTGTAGTAATCACTTTATCATCATAGTTAATCTCCTCCTGGGCTACCATACCAAAATCTTTAACCTTCTGGTCCCATTGCTGCAAAAGCGATTGTATAGCCGCTTGCTGAATATTTTGCTGCGCAGCAACCAGTCCTCTCCCCCTGTTAAGTACCGAATTTGACTGTGTTTGTAAAAACACGGCGCCAACCTGTGTATTGAAATGTACTTTATTGACCTGCTGGCCATAAATTAAAAAGGCCTGAACATTCGCATTAATATCAGTTTCATTACCCAATACGATATCCCCAGGATTAGGCAGACTTTTTTGAGACTGTATATTATCCGGAAAATACTGCTTACTACGGCTGCCCAGGTAATCTACTCCACCCTGCAAAGCCAGCTTTAAATTCGCATCCTTTTTCTGCAATAAGAAAACATTCAGATTTGCCGATTGAATAAATCTGTTGATTTTAGAATTATTAATCGCTTTATCTCTCAACTCCAATGGGTTTTGATTTTCCGAATACGGATTATCCGGATAAACCCCATTCACAGGCCTTGGATTAAAATAATTGGGCATATAGCCGATGATATAACCTAAACTGGTTCCTGACTCATTTTCATTGCCCGTAAAACCACGGTCACTATTTGAATTCAGATAATTAGAAGTAATGGAGAAATTTACCCAGTCATTGAATTTATGGTCAAGATTTAAACGAATAGATTTTTTATCAAAACCTGTATACTTGATAATACCATTCTCTTTTGCTGCATTTCCGGAAACATAGAACTTAGTTTTATCATTTCCGCCAGAGATACTTAAATTGCTATTCCACAGAATAGGTGTTTCTCCGTAAATCAGCTTTTCATAATCAGTAATACCATTATTCGTTACCGCATTCTGGTAACGTTTTAATTCTTCGGGCTGTGCCGAAGCAGGAAAATACGACTTAATCTTATCTTCATTCCATGGTGCACTACCAACAAAACGCTGTATTTTAGAGAAACCAACATCCTGGCTTAAACTCACCCGGGTTTTACCCGCTTTACCTTTTTTGGTCGTGATAATGATTACCCCAGCATTTGCTCTTGTTCCATAGATAGCAGAGGCCGATGACCCTTTCAATACCTCTACACTCTCTACATCATCCGGATTAATATCCGCAATTCTATTTGCGCCATCATCTTCACCCTGACTTGCACCGGTCAATGAACCACGTCCCGTTCTCAAAGTACTATTGTTTAAATAAACGCCATCAATGATATATAAAGGCTGAGAAGCCCCCTGTAAAGAGCTTATTCCTCTCAACTGAACAGAAATACCACCACCAGGTGCTCCACTGTTTGCCCTGATATTGGCCCCAGGAACCTTTCCATATAATGCCTTGTCCAGCGTTTGCGGTGGTGTAGTACCTGTTAATTCTTTCGCAGAAATCGTAGTTACTGCATTGGCAAGATTAGACCTTTTAATACTCGAAGCCAGTCCGGAAACCACTACCTCATCTAAAGAAGCGACATTTTCGGCGAGCTGAACATTCAGCGGGCCATTTTTGGAGACCTCAGCCTGCTGGGTTAAAAAACCGATTGCCCGAAAAATTAAAACTGAAGAAGCTGATACACTGACCGTATAATTTCCGTTGCTGTCTGTAGTGGTGATTCCTTTTCCACCTTTCAGAGAAACAGAGACACCAGGTATTCCTAATCCGTCAATGACAGATTTAACCTGGCCCGAAATGTTGATATTTTGTGCAAATAACAGCCGCGGCACAAATAATAAGAGTACGGCAAATAATAAAAATTTAGTAAATTTTAGATTCATGATCAATTGTGTGTTTGATTAATTAATGATAAGAAAGCCATCACTCAGAACTAATCAAATCCCGGTTTTTTTGACATAGAGATTCCTCCGGTCATCATGCCGCTGATTCAATAATGGTTAAGAATAAAGGAAATCAGGCCCTTATGGGCAGAAAGAATTTACTGGAGACAACAACGAATTGCTGCATTAAGAGGAGGAAATAAAACGGATTTCATGCTTATTAAATTAGGAATTGATAGTAACGTCATTTGAACGCTTTGTTAAATATGCCACAAATGTAGTTATTAGTCCACTAATTCCATAGACTTAATCAAAAACAGTATACCTTAACAATAAAAATCTATTTGTTTTTAGGAATAACCGCTGTAGCTTCTATCTCAATGAGAATATCAGCTCTAAAAAGCTTATTCACTTCTACAAGCGTACTGGTAGGCGGAGTCTTGATATTGATGAATTTATCCCTGACTTCACGCAGCAGCTTGATCTCTGAGACATTGGTCAGGTAATAATTAAGTTTCACCAGGTCATTCATTGATCCACCTGCCTCTTCAAGGATATGTTTGATATTTACAAAAACCTGTTCCGTCTGTTTAGACAAATCATTATTTCCTACCAATTCTCCTTCTTCATTTAAAGGAACCTGACCGGAGAGCATGATCATCTTACTTGAACCCAAATCAATTTCAACTGCCTGATTATATCCTTTTGCAGTTGACACAGTAGCCGGATTAAAAAATTTTACAGGTTTTGAGACTTCCTGAGCAACACTTGAGGAAGAAACACCTAAAAATATCAGGCAGATTAATTTGTTCATACAGAATCTCTTTTAATTAAAAAACCTAAATCTAATCGTTTATAAACAGAATTTCAAATACATCAATTAGATCAGATATAACCTAAGCAAAAAACTATCAAATAATTCTTGCACAATTAAATCTTTATGTTTTACTTTGCAACTCAAAGTTCTTTTAAAATGCAAGAAGAAGATATTTATTCAGAGCTCAGTTCTATCCGTAATTTGATGGAACGCTCTACCAAGTTCATTTCCCTAAGTGGTTTGTCAGGAATCATGGCCGGAGTCTATGCAATAATCGGAGCCTTTATAGGCTACAAAATTGTCTACAATGAACATGGTGGCTTACAATACAGAAGTAGTTACATCAGCGATCCTCAAGTATTGTGGCAATTAGCTATTATTGCCGTGTTTGTTTTAGTACTTTCTTTAATTACCGGCATCTGGTTAACTATCCGACAGGCACGCAAAAAAGGCGAGAAATTCTGGAACCCGGTTAGTAAACGTTTACTTGTTAACATGGCTATCCCCTTAACTACGGGTGGTTTATTCATCTTGATCTTATTGTTACGTGGTGATTATGGGATTATAGCTTCTGCCTGCCTGATCTTTTATGGCCTTGCTCTGATAGCTGGTAGTCATTACACTCTTTCGGATGTCAAATGGCTTGGATTTAGTGAGATTATATTGGGGTTAATTGCTGCACTCCTACCCGGATATGGAATTGTATTCTGGATTCTTGGATTTGGTATCCTGCATATCCTTTATGGTTCAATTATGCACTTTAAATACAACCAGTGAAAATCTCTTTAGAATCCTTTGATAAGGCCTTTGAAAACCGATTGCGCCTGCAAATTATGAGCGTACTGGTTGCCAATAACTATTACGACTTCAATGCCTTGAAAGAACTGTTGTATGCAACAGACGGGAATCTTGCCTCCCACTTAAAAGCATTGGAAAAAGAGGAATATATTACCGTCAATAAAAGTTTTATTGGTCGTAAACCCAATACACAATACGCTGCTTCAGCCAAAGGGATTACTGCATTCAAAAAACATCTGGAGGCCCTTGAAAATTTAATTAAACAACAAAAGAGATAATATTTTTTTTCTACTTACACTTTGAAATTCAAAGTACTTTTAAACTACAGATATGAACAATCAACAAACAACACAGCAAGGTGGCTTCAGAGCCTGGTTCTCGGAATCAATTATTGTAAAACTATGTCTTATAGGGGTTTTAACTTTACTCCTCCTTATTCCTTCCAATTTGATAGAGAACTTAATTGTAGAAAGGCAGGCCAGGCAGCAAGATGTGAATGATGAAATATCCGACAAATGGTCGGGTAGTCAATTGGTAGAAGGTCCTATTCTAGTCATTCCTTATAAGACGATGGTCAATCATAAAGACAGTTCTGGCAAAGTTAGTTACAAAGAGGCGTTGACTAATATTTACATTCTGCCGGAAACCTTGGATATTGTCGGTAAAGCAGAACCGCAATTGCTCCATCGTGGAATCTTTGATGCCGTAGTTTACAACGCTAAGATCAAGGTGAAAGGAAAATTCAGTGCGTTGGAATTGATAAAATCTGGTATCAACCCAGCTATGGTACAATGGGATAAAGCCAAAGTGGATATTGGTCTCAGTGACTTAAAAGGTTTAAAAAACAACCCGGTCATTCAACTGGATCATAAAGACTACGCAGTTGAACCAGATTTTGCTAATCTGGCTTTATTTACCAATAACCTAATCATCCAGCCTGACCTGAGCACCCATAAAAACACAGGGCTGGATTTCAGCTTTGATCTTGACTTAAGAGGAAGTAATGCGCTCACTTTTCTGCATATCGGAAAAAGCACGACTGTAAAAATTGATGGAAGCTGGGGAAATCCAAAGTTTACCGGACGGTATCTTCCTGAGCAAAGAACAATCTCTGAGAAGGCCTTTACAGCAACCTGGAAAATGCCTTATTTTAACAGACCTTTCTCACAACAGTGGACGAATGAAAATTCAACACTGGAGTACAATGCACCAGTTAAACAGCAGACCTCAGTTAAATCTGCGGCAAAAGATGCCACTTTTGGCGTGCAGTTTATTCTCCCTGTAGACCAGTATCAAAAAACGATGCGTTCCGGCAAATATTCAATCCTGATCATCATGTTGACCTTTATCTCTCTTTTCTTTACAGAATTGCTGAACAAAAAGAAAGTACATCTTTTACAATATGTTTTGATAGGTGCTGCAATGATTATCTATTATACCCTGTTACTTTCATTTAGTGAACGTGTCGGTTTTGATATTGCCTATCTGATTGCTTCCATAGCTACGGTTGCCTTAGTCGGCACTTTTATTGCCACCTTGCTGAAGAACAAAAAAGCAGCAATGATCTTTGTTGGTATCCTAACTATATTTTACGCATTTATCTATGTGATTATCCAGTTGCAAGACCTTGCTTTACTTTTCGGAAGTGTTGGTCTGTTTGTTATTGTTGCCGCGCTGATGTACCTCTCAGCAAAAATAGACTGGAATAAAAATCCTTTAGCTGAAATCAAAGAATAAAAACAATTCATTCTATAAGGAGGCCTTCAAAAGAGGTCTCCTTATTCAATAAATCACCCCATGACATTAAGCTTTAACAAATACTACTTTGGATTTACTTTGTTATTATCGATAACCGAAGTCCTGATTGCCTGCTATGCACATGACCGGATTATCCGTCCCTATGGCGGAGATTTTCTCATCGTCATTTTTCTATATTGCCTGGTAAAGACTTTCATCAACGCACCGGTAAAGCCAGTGGCGATAGCCGTCTTATTGTTTTCTTACCTCATCGAGGTCGGTCAGTATTTCAGACTGGTTCATTACCTTGGATTGGATGACTCAAAAATGGCCAACTTAATTTTCGGTAACCATTTCAGCTGGATCGACATGCTTGCCTATACCTTAGGAACTGCCCTTATTTTCAGGCTACAATCATCTCCTGTGGCCTCACCCCTAACACGTTGAAAAACGTATTGCTAAAAGTAGAAACGCTATCATATCCTACTTTTATCGCGACACTCTTCACGTTTTCTCCGGAAACAGATAGTAATTCAACTGCCTTAATGATCTTATATAATTTGATATAACCAGCTACCGTGATGCCAATATCCTGTTTAAACAACCTTTCCATAGTCCGCGCAGAAAGATTAAAATTAGCCGCAACATCTGGTATTTTTATATCGTTCGCCACGTTTTCCGTCAGGTAATCGATCATGCTCGCAATCCTTGGATTCTGAGGGACTGGCAGAACCAGCGGTAATGAAGTATTAAATGTTAATGGAAGGATACCGATCAATGCTTTCAGGAAATCAAATTCCAGCGTATCTTCCTCCTCCAGTCTTGACCACTGCTCAGTAAAGAGGATCATCTCCCTTAAAACTTTAGATGTATGAAAAATATTAAGCTCCTTGAAAAACTGATCATCAGCCGTCCTGCTTAAAAAGATACAACGCAGGTATACAGGGCTCACAGGCGCAGAGGTTTTATGCAAAAGCCCTGGAGGTATCCATGCACAATGGTGTGTAGGCAATAAATAAGTTCGTTCCGGCGTATGCAAATACTGCACACCTTTTTCTACAAAAATCAATTGCCCCATATGATGGGAATGCCATTCGTCAGAAAACTTCCAGTCTGCCTCATGCCATACATAGGCTTCCTTTTGTACACTATCCACCGTTAAGTGACAAAACCTCGATCTCTCCATTTGTCGTATTAGAATATGCTATTGGCAAATATAGACATTTAAAGACACACTGCTTTCAATACCTTTGTAACAGATAATCCATAAAAAATAATACAAAATGAATTCAATAAATTTAATGCGTGTAAAAACGGGCTTTCTTATGCTACTATGTCTGTTTAGCACCTCATTTCTAAAAGCACAAAGCAAAATGAAAGATGAACATCCTACTATAAAAGTCCTGGTACTCTTCAATACTGTCAATGGCGGAACTTACAAAATGGCTAAAGAAATTGCTGCCGGAATTGAAGATTTCCCCGGCGTAAAAGCGATACTCAAACAAGTTCCAAGAATTAAGCCACTGGAAAACGAGGTTAAACAGCCCTTTGGCAATGTACCTTATGCAGATATCAATGAATTACCAGGTTATGATGCTATTGCTTTTGGATCTGCCGTTCATTTTGGTAATATGAGTGCAGATATGCGTTATTTTTTGGATCAGTCTGTCAGTATATGGACCTCCCATAAATTAGAAGGAAAACCTGCCACTGTATTTATGTCTGCGGGTAGTGGAGCAGGCAGAGAAGCTGCAATCTTATCCTTCTGGAATACTTTAGCTATTCACGGAATGCTGATTGTACCCACAGGAATTAAGGGAACCATTGAAATAGATAAATCCATTCCGCAAGGAAACACCGCCTTCGGAGCCTCTTCACTTGCCGGTATACCTGGTAGTGCAAGACCATCAAAAGGAGAATTACACATCGCCAGGCTACAAGGTTATGCCTTGGCTAAAGCAGCAAAAGGTTATCAGCTGACTGCAGAAAATTCAGGTGAACAGCCTGTTTCAATGTCAAAAGAAGTACAAAAAACCAGCGTTATAGAAGCGAAACTGAAAGAACTGAATATCATTTTACCTAAAGCACCAGCCCCGGTCGGAAATTATAAACCATACCGTATTTCTGGTAAGCAGGTTTTTATCAACCAGATTGCGCTAAATAATGGTAAAGTAGATCATCCGGGTTTAATTGAAAAAGAAGTAACCGAAGAACAGGCGAAATTAGCTACCCGTCAGACCTTATTAAACGTTCTTGCTGTTTTAAAAGAAGCTGCAGGTGGCGATTTAGATAATGTAAAACAAGCTGTACAATTGACGGGTTATTTTTACACTTCACCTGGCTATACTAAACATGCAGCCTTAATGAATGAAGCATCTAATCTTTTAGTACAACTGTTTAGTGAAAAAGGAATGCATACCAGAGCAACCGTTGGAGCCTCCTCTTTACCCATGAACTCTGCTGTAGAGATACAGGCAATTTTTGAATTGGAATAAAAGAAAAAACAGAGATGGTTCACCCCTACCGAAGCTGAACCATCTTCTTTTTTCAAGCTACGAAATCTCCCAGGTAAATCAGCTTTACCAAATAGAAAATAAATTTCAAATAATT
Organism: Pedobacter sp. PAMC26386; assembly: GCA_014302835.1. Taxonomy (GTDB): domain Bacteria; phylum Bacteroidota; class Bacteroidia; order Sphingobacteriales; family Sphingobacteriaceae; genus Pedobacter. The sequence goes on along the minus strand of CP060294.1, from coordinate 880,865 downwards.
TCGTCGGCTGTGTATCAATAAATAGAATTTAATTGCATCGCTATAGCAGCTAAATCTTTTAAACCCTTTTCCAATGCATCATTCCATGGGGTACCATAATTTAACCGCATACAGTTTGAAAATTGATCCTGCAAACTGAATAACCTCCCAGGCGCGATGCTAACCCCCTTTTTAATAGCAAGATCATATAATTCAATAGTATCTATCTTTTGATCAAATTCAACCCATAAAACCATCCCCCCCTGCGGTCTGCTGACTTTTGTTCCCTCCGGAAAATAATCATTGATAGCACGGATATATTGCAGGCTATTGGCTTGTAACGTATTTCTCAATTTACGCAAATGATGCTCGTAACGACCAGTTTCCAGGAAATTAGCAATTACTTCCTGCGTAATATTTGTAGAAGCAATTGCATGGAACAGTTTGATCCGGAGAATTTCCGATTTAAACTTCCCTGGTGAGATCCACCCCACCCGGTAACCAGGTGCAAGCGTCTTGGAAATCGAGCTGCACCAGAGCACTAAGCCGCTTTCATCAAATGTTTTACAGGTATTAGGTCTATTGGCACCAAAATAAATGTCCCCATAGATATCATCCTCAATTAAGGGAATATTATGTTTTTGAATGAGTCTGACCACCTCCTTTTTATGCTCATCCGGCATTAAACTACCTAAAGGATTACTGAAGTTGCTAACCAGTAAACACAAATTAATCTGATTAGCCTCTAAAGCTTTTTTCAATGCACCAATTTCTATTCCCGTCTGCGGATGTGTAGGCAGCTCCAAAACTCTGAGTCCAAGACTCCTGGCTAACTGCAAAATCCCAAAATACACAGGGCTCTCTACGGCAATTGTATCGCCAGACTTCGCTAAAGCCATCATTGCATACGAGATTGCATTGATACAACCCGCAGTAGTGATCACATCCTCATGGCTTAAATCTGGCATCGTATAAGCATGTCTGACAATTTGCTTTCTTAATTTTTCATTTCCCTGAATTTCACCATAGGCAGTACCACTTCCTTTTAATTCACGCATCGCCTGAACCAATCCTTTGTTCAGCTTAGCTATGGGCAATAATTCATCTGAAACCACTGCATGAGCCAGTGTAATACCAATTGGAGCAGGATTATTATAGACCTTTTCCAATAATTCTTCAATCATAATCTGGCCGCTTTCTGGGCTTGGCTGGCTTGTTTTAGGTAATGCAGGAATTCTTTTTAAAGAACCACTGATAAAATATCCGGACTTTGGCCTGGTCTCAATCAACCCCCTACTTTCCAGCTCATAATATACCTTAATTGCAGTAGTCTGACTCGTGCCATATAGTTTACAAAAGTCACGCAGCGAAGGTAATTTGTCTCCAATCGCTAATACATTATTTTTAATCTGCTGCTCCAAACCACTTGCTATTCTTTGATACAAGTAATGCTTCTTAACTAATTTAGTTTGCATAATCCTCAACTGCTATGCTCAAATATATCAAAACTGCATCTGCTTTTATAATTGTATATAACTTAACTTTGTTTTAATCATTTATATAAAAAAATACGCAGACAGAAAATTTATTATGGAAATCATAAACAGCACAACAAAAGACATTGACGCAATCTTTGACCTTTATGATCAGGCAACTATCCATCAAAAAAATATTGGCAGTGGCTTATACTGGCAAGGATTTGAAAGATCACTTATTCAAAAGGAAATTGAAGAAAACAGACACTATAAGATTACTGTAGACGGGCAGTTGGCCTGCACTTTTTGCATTGCTCATCATGATCCTGCAATCTGGAAAGAAAAAGATCAGGATTCTGCCGTTTATATACACCGCATAGCAACCAATCCACTATTACGAGGTAATTCCTATGTCAAACATATTGTGGCCTGGGCTACCCAGTTTGCAAAAGACCATCAGCGTTCTTTTATCAGAATAGATACTGGAAGCGGCAATGATAAATTAAACAATTATTATATCAGCTGTGGATTTAACTACCTGGGTGTTACCCAACTGGATGACGTCAGCAGTTTACCAGCACATTACCAGCATGGTTCTTTCAGTTTATTTGAAATCCCATTGAATTAATTAAGCAGCAGTTATATGGAGAATTTAGAAATTTTACCAAAAAATTTACCTGTTCCTGCCGATGACGGAGCATGTGCACATTTACAAGGCTTAACCATTCCGGATTTATCACTGACCGCGACCAATGGAGAAGCCATCGCCCTATCTACAATCAAAGGAAGGCTCGTAATATACTGTTATCCAATGACCGGTCCTGCATATGCTGCCCTTCCAGAAGGCTGGGATGCCATTCCGGGTGCCAGAGGCTGTACGCCTCAGGCCTGTTCATTCCGCGATCATTTTCTGGAGCTACAACAACTTCATACCCGTGTTTATGGGATGAGTACACAGTCAACAGCAGATCAGGCAGAATCAAAGCAGCGCCTGCATCTGCCCTTTGAATTGTTAAGTGATGAAAACCTTGCTTTTACAAAAGCATTAAATTTACCGCTTCATCTGGTCGGTGAACTGAAATTTCTAAAAAGAGTTACCTTAATTTTTGAAGATGGTGTAATTGTTAAATCTTTTTATCCTGTTTTCCCACCTGATAAAAACATTGATGATGTCCTGGAATATTTAAAAGAGCACAAATAAGAGGCCTCCCTAACAAAATAGCAACCCTATCCTGGTGGTTTGAAATTCACAATGACCATGGTAGGGTTTATTTATCTTGTAAATCGAATTCGCGCTGATCAAGCTTATAAATGACTCCTTCTTCTCCGTCAAAGTTAAATTCTTTCAAAAAGGTAAAACCAAGTTTTTTCAATACACGAATTGAGCCGGTGTTTTTTTTCATCGCCCTGCCTACTATTCTTTCCATCCCAAACCTTTCAAAACCTAAAGCCACACAAGCTTTCGCTGCTTCAGTTGCATACCCATGATTCCAATTCCGCTTAAAAAAGCGGAAACCAATATCATATTCTTCACTCGCATCGGTGTATTTCAATCCGCACCAACCCAAAAACTCTTCATTAGACTTTTTAATCACCGCCCATCTTCCAAAGCCATACTGTAAATAATGATCATAATGTCTCAGGAAATCCTCCGTTTTTTCGATACTATCAAAAGGCTTATCTCCAGTATATTTAATAACCTCAGGATCAAGATTCAGATAATAAAAATTCAGGGCATCGCTTACAGCAAATGCTCTCAACATTAATCTATCAGTTTCTAAGATTTTCAATAAATATTTGGTTAATTAAATTTGTCCGCTCGTACTTTTTAGAAATATAATATCCTTTTAAAGTAATCACATATAACTCTAAATATACCAATAGTTTATAGAAAATCAATTAAAAATTAACCCACTCCAAAAACTCTATAACCTCACCATTTGGGCTGTAAACTAAAGAATTATGTACTGTGATAGCTGGATTACCCAGCTCAAGAACCATCGGTTCGTGACAAGAAGTTGCCCCCCCGGCAATGGCCATTTCATAAGCTATTTTCGAATTTTCAACAGTTAAGCAGATATGCAATAATGCAGTTTGAACAAAATCTTCCTGCGCCTGTTTTTTTCTTCCCTGTGCTGGAATATCAGCTTCCTGGTCGTAGATTTCAATATAGCTCTGGCCATCGGCCGATTTTAACATAGCCGCTTGTTTCAAATTAAACTCCGGTAAAGACCAGGTATGACCTATCGTATAGCCTAAAATTTCAGTATAAAAACTGACCGTCCGCTCAAAATCTTCCGCCCGGATAGCAATATGGTGTAAACCGGATACGCCAATCTCATTTTTAAATGCTGTCATAATTTAAGAATTTATTGGCAAATTTACAGCCTGAAACCAGCAGAACCATGAACTTACAAAATTGTAAGCGATCGGCCGAAAAACCCTGTTAACCCGATGAGAAAAACCACTTCTACCAATTACCTCAATGCGCAGACACTGCACGGATTGTGTGATGCGGCTTATACCTTATCCATTTTAAGTGGCCGATGGAAACTTACCCTGCTGGTTAAACTAGGAGAAGGCAACAAAAGATTTTCAGAGTTAAAGGCCCAGATTCCCATGATTACCGAACGCGTATTAGCATTGCAGCTCAAAGAACTGGAAAAAAGCGGACTTCTGATCAAAAAGGAATCTGTCATAAAAAGCAAGGTTTGCAGCTATGAATTGTCGCCATTAGGAAAATCACTTGATCAGGTCATCCAGTCCCTTTCAGACTGGGGTATTGCCAATAATTTACAACCTGAATTGTAAAGTCGTCCTGATTGCAAAATTCGAGGGTTCTGCCCCCGGTTCATTTAAATGCTCTCTTTGCGTCAAACGATGGAGGAAATCAATACGGATAATTTTGAAGATATTTTCTACACCATATCCTACCTCCACATAAGGAACATTATTCAAGCTCCGGTTAAGCGTAGATCTCCCTCTCAAAAACGCCTCATTATTTCTATTGGAAAGACTCCCTTGCAGAACATTTAAAACGGCTACAGTACGTACGTTTAATGATTTTAACAGTGGAATGCTATTGGTGATCAAGCCTTCCATATGCTGCGTATAGTTCAACGAAACAAACCTGTCGCTTGTAAACTCCATAAACCGCATGGTATTGAAACTATACCTGTGATTTTCCAGTAAAGGATAAGGTATTACACTTGGAATATACCCGGCAGTCAAAGAATAGTCACCTACGCCAAAAATACCCAGACGCGGTCTCTGACTGATATTAAAATAGAACTTATTATAATTAAAATCACCATGCACCGCTTTAACGCCTCTGATATATCTGAATGTCAGAATAGGATTACTGTTTCCATTACCAATAATTAATCGTTTGTTGATTTTAGAAGATTCCAGTAAGCGTCTTCCAGGCGTCCATTGCAGCTCAGTTCCAATTTCAGAAACCTCATAGCGGTTATACATTTTCTGAGCGGTCTGATCATAGTAATGAAAATTAAACAGCGGATCAAAAGTCCGGTGAGATAGTGTCAGTTTACCTCTGATGGTCGGAGTAATATCAGTTTGGATATAAGCCTGTCCAATATTCTGAGTAAAGGGCCCTCTTCTGATCACCTTTCCATTACGGATAGATGCCATAAATACATTGTTAGCCCTATTGATGAAGTTTTCGAACTGATAGCCAGTTTGTCCAATATCATGCTGATAAGAAACTCCGGCCTGAATCCATGGTTTCCGGGAAAAAATATAGTCTACAGCAGCATTGTATTTGAACCGTTCATCTCTGAAACCATAGCTTAAAAAGCCACTCAGAATCAGTTTATCACTAAAATTAGTATTCGTTGTTGCACCTAACCTTAAAACATTACCTTCCAGATCATTATAGCTATAGGTATAAGGATAAGGTCCAAAACTCACCTTTCCAACCTTATAATACCCATTAATCAGCATTCCTGCTATATCCGCATAAGTTTTAACCAAAGGCAGGTTTTTAACAGTATCTATCATTTTATAAACTGCTTTATCAGCAGCAGTCAATGAATCTGCACGGTTTTTAATCCAGTACTGATCATCTTTCTTATTCACATCCTTACTCATCACCAGACTCTCATTAAAGTCTGAAACCGGGTAACTTTTATTAACCTCTATATTTTTATTAGAGAGATAAAACTTTGCGATAAATCCAGATAATTTCTTTTGAGTAGTACCGACATTTACCACAATACGGGTTTGTCCCGGTAACCAGGCCGTTGTACCCGGAGCCTGTACCATCGCTTGCTGTATCCTGATTTTGTTCAAAAAATTCAGGTTTGCATCCTGAGAAACTTTACAGTCAATCTGATATAAAGCATAGCTATCCCGTGTAATCCACATGACCCCATCAAAGGCCAGATCGTGTGATCGTTTTGGCTTGAATTCAATTTTATAGCATTCCCTGCCATTTATTTTATCATAAGCGTCAATCAATTCATAGTTATAATGGGTCTTCCAGTTATCGCTCGTAGGCGATATAAAGTCTTTATTAGCCAGCTTAAGAAAATTATTATAAAAATTATATTGTAAGAACGTAGAACCTACCAATTGAGAAATCAGCGTTTCATCCTCTATTCCCACGCCGCTGACTTTAGTCCGCAGCACATACTCTGTTTTTCTTTCAGGACTGGTGGTATACTTATAATCAGAAACTGTTTCAGACATAAATATGGGTAAAATTGGTGCTCCTTCTTCACCAGCAATCTTTTGCAGATTTTCCATGAGTGGTAAAACCTGTTTGATTACCTTATTTTTCTTCATCTTCTCACTGATATTCGTTACCGAAATCTCAATACGATTATAGCTTTGATACTGATAACTTTTCAGATACTTCTGATCATTTACGGGCTTATTCTTAACGAGCTTATCCATGATTTCCCAAGCCGGGTTCACATAAGTTTTAGGAGAAATAGTTACCCCGTTTAGGATGCGGCCATTTACGGCCAGTTGGAAATCAACAATTGTTTTAGGGGGTTTAGGTAATAATTTTTTACCCGGCAAATAGCTGACATAAGCCGTATAAATAGAATCATTGGCAATATCAGTAGGTATAGCCAAATGATATAAACCATCAAAATCTGAAGCCGTAGCCCTTACCGTCCCGTTTTTAAGTTTGACAAAGATGGTAGCATAAGGGATGGCTTCACCAGTTTGTGCGTCTGTTATTTTACCTGTAATGACATGAGCCTGCTGTGCATTTACAAAATTAGCGCTTAAAACAGTAAGTATTAAGAAAAGAAATATACCACGCACATTGCGCCTTTCACTGGAAAACTGAAATAAAAAGAAAGTGAATTCTTTAACCTGCATAGAATGATAAAAAATTTAAAACCGGGATATTACTTTGTTAAATTAATCCTGAATATTTATTGATAGACGTCTATGACTATCAATCCCCCTATTCCGGTTCGTATTTATTCCAAAATCTTATGGATTAAAAACACAATGTAGAAAATTTCACATTATAAAAATGTATAAAAAAACGAATTGCATATTTTTTTTGACTGCGCTTAAAACGTCTGTAGATAAGATAGCTATGATTTAGAATACAAAGATAATGTTTGATCTGCTGCTTTTATCAAAAAGCCGTTTGTTAATACAGATTTAATGAAATCTAATTCAATTTATGCATTGATACCCTATTTTACAGAAAGGAAGATATCAACCTCACTATTATTCCAGTCTGCTGCTCTTTCATCATAGACCTCAAAATCTACCTGATAAGCTCTTGACGGAGTATCAGATTTCCAGATTTCTCTCCAGGTATTCGCAATACAATCCGGAAATTTACCCCTGGTTACAATCTTTTCATAGCTTCCCGATGGGATGGTTAAACTTTCCAGTCCTTCTGGAACCTCGCTCCCCGGATTCACTTTACAACCAATAAAAAAAGAATAGGGCTGAGTATGATCACCCTCATAATCATGATAAGCAGCCAGTACTTCATCAGTAATTTTCCCTCGTACCTGAGCAGCAATTCCTTTACTCATAAACTCCTGCCATAAATGACCACAGTCTATGCTAGACTGATCGTTCTCATTTGTTGTTTTTCCTTTCAGAGATAAACCTATTAACTGTATTTTCCGAAGTTCAATTTGATTCATATAATGATTGATATTTAGTATATTATAGTCTTAATACTTATCTGAGTGAATGCATTTACCGGATTTCAACACTTACATTTACCCGGTCACCGTGAGATTTCGGTGAAGATGTTGCCACTCCACCCAGAATATAAAACACCTACTGTGCCTTTGAATGATAATGTAAGGCCTCATCAGTACCGGCTGGCATCATTTGCTCCAATCATTACCCCATTTGTAATACACTGAAGTATTTATTGATTTAACTATAACTTCCTCTTCTTCCATTCCTTTACCGTAATTTCAAACCAATTATGCTCCTCACCGTCCAGATCAAATGTCTCGATGTACCGCATACCGATTTTTTCCAGCACATTTTTGGAAGCCTCATTTTCAATAGCTGCCATCGCGTAGATTTTATCAATTTTGAGTCCAGTAAAGCCATAATCCAGAGACGCATGTGCAGCCTCCGTGGCATACCCCTTTCCCCAGTATTTATGGATTAGCCGATAACCTACTTCATAGTAATTGGAATAGTTATTATAAGTTCCTCTCACCAATTTCAAGCCAGCCCAACCCATAAATTCATTCGTATCCTTGTTCACAATAGCAAGGCGGCCGGTTCCATTTTCTGCATACTGCTGCCTGATAAATCTGATCATCTCTTCTGCCTGATCCAGACTATCAATCTGCTGATTGTAAATATATTGATGTACTAAAGGATCAGTATCCAGTTCATACATTCCATGTTTATCTGTCAATAAAAGCTCTCTTAAAATTAACCTTTCAGTTTCAGCAAGAATCTCCATACTCAAATTTAACAAAATACATGATTCCTCCTAGAGAAATAACCTATTTTAAGTTAAACTGATCACCCTCAGCATATAGGCTAAATCGCAAATTATCAAAAGTAATCAGATGATTTCCCCTGACCTTTACATTCTGAGGATCAGCTATTCTGAGTACCTGACTCACCCCTGTCACGGTAATCTTTTTACCCCTGACAATGATAGCTGTTCCTTCATCAATACCTATACAATCATATCCGGGATAAGCTGTAAGCGCAGATAATAATCGATTATACCGGCTCCTTTTGATAAAATGCTGATCAATAATGACAGAATCCAGCAAGCCCATTCCACTTTCAAACTCCACATTATCTGCCCTTAGTTTATTAAAAGTCTCCCTGTAATTGGTATCCAGCAATTGATTACCAGTAATCATATGTTTACTCATCACCGCTGCTCCGGCGCTTGTACCGGCAATAGTCGCTCCGTTTTGATAAGCCTGATGAATTGCGGCATATACCGGTGTATTCAATACCGCCTTCATAAACCGGCTTTGATCTCCTCCAGTGATAAAAACAAGTCTTGCCCCTGCCAGAGAATCCAGCAATTTCCGGTCATGAACTTTCTCTCCTTCAAAATTGAAATTGTAAATACTATTTTTGGCAGCAGCCGATAACTGCGTTTTAATCGCCTCAAATGAAGCTTCTGGTTCAGCAGTTGCCATCGGTAACACAATGATATAATCTGTAGTTCTGAGGTTGGCCGTTTGAATCAGCGATCTGATTAATTCGGGAGAACGGTCACCACCTCCAATAATAAATAGACTGCCTTTTGATAAAACTGGTATTACAGGCTTAGTTTTATATTGACCAAAGGACTGATTTACGAAAAAAAAGGCAACAAAAAACAGGGCGTACGGAATACGCAAACAAATTTTAGAATTCATGATTACCCTCCCTATTTATAAATCAATACTTCAATCTTACCATTTTCGGTAACTGTTCCTCTGTACATCCCTTCGGTATTGAAAGGCATGGTTATATTTCCTTTTGCATCCAACGCAATCAGACCTCCGTCACCACCCATTTTACCTACTTTATCCAAAACTGCTTTTGCAGCTTCAGCTACTGGCATGTTTTTATATTCCATCATTGCAGAAATATCATGCGCTACGACATTACGGATATAAAATTCTCCCCAGCCCGTGCAGGAAATACCTGCTGTTAAATTATTCGCATAAGTACCTGCGCCAATGATTGGAGAATCACCAATACGGCCATACTTTTTATTAGTCATCCCACCAGTTGATGTCCCCGCTGCCAGATTCCCTGCATGATCTAATGCAACTGCTCCCACCGTACCGAATTTGTAATCGTGGTTTATAGTACCCAGTTTCATCGTTTTTTTATTGCCATGATCTAAAACAGCTTTCGTAGCATCTTCTTTAATAGCTTGTTGTAAGCCATCCCAACGCTCTTTGGTATAAAAATATTTAGGACTAACGATTTCAATACCGGCCTGTTTAGCAAATAATTCTGCTCCCGGACCTACCATCATCACATGTTCAGATTTTTCCATAACCGCCCTGGCTGCAGAAATAGGATTTTTAATAGTAGTGACTCCTGCTACAGCTCCTGCCATCAGTGTTTTTCCATCCATAATTGCAGCATCCATTTCATTTTTACCATCATGGGTAAACACAGCACCTTTTCCTGCATTGAATAATGGAGAGTCTTCCATGATATGGATTGTGGCCTCAACTGCATCTAAACTAGTTTTCCCAGCTTTCAAAACATTATATCCAGTTTGCAGTGCTTTAGTTAAAGCAGCGATATAAGCGGCTTCTTTTTCCGCACTCATATTTTTCCTGGTGATAGTTCCGGCGCCACCATGAATAACCATTACATATTTTTCTTGTCCGTAAGCTATATTAGCTGCAAAACATAACAGCAAAACAGCTATTGTTTTAAAGTTCCTATTCATCATTTTGTTTTTTTTATTTGGGTTGAAATTTTGGTTAAAAATCAGCGTCTTTTTAAAATTTAAACAGACGCTTAGCTTTCAGAAAGATAATCACATTTTTTAGCGCCAGTTTAAATTCAGATGATAAAAATTTTTATCAGATAAGTATTAAAAGGGCACTTAATAATTAGGGTTCTGAAATGTGTTTTTGTTCACAGAAATCTCCAATGCCGGCAAAGGAAGTGCATACTGTGCCTGAGTGGGCAATAATTTAACCGCCCCTGAAGTATTTATCGCATCCTCCGGCAATCTTTGCACTGGTAAATTTCTACGTTTGAGGTCAAAGAAACGGTGCCCTTCAAAGGCTAATTCTTTAAACCTTTCAGTATAAATAGCGCTGACCAGATCGTCTTTACCAGCAAAACTAACCGAAACATAACCCTTGATTCTTGCCTTACGTAAAGCATTCAGATCTCCCGCTGCATCCCCAGCACTTTCGGCCTCAGCTTCCGCCCTGATCAGATACATTTCTCCTGTCCTGAATAATTTAATATCTGCTAAACCTGGAAAAGCTTCAGTACCCGCATATTTATTAACCAGATACTGAGATTTTTTTTCTCCTCTTGTATCGTCAAATTTGATATAAGCTGTATAACGGACATCATTATCTTTATCGAATGAGTTGATCAGCTTAAAAGAAGGTGCATATAAAACTATATTTCCCGACTGGCGATAAAACAAATTACCAGTGCGCTCCACTTCAATTCCCCTTTTCAATTTCCAGATCACCTCGTTATCAGTCGCATCAGTCCAGATTCCAGGAAACTGAGCCGCTGTAGCCAGCGGCATTAAATTGATAGCCTCAGTAGCGTAAGTAATTGCTTCACTCCAATTTTTTTCATAGAGAGCCAGTCTGGCTTGTATAGCGGATACACCAACTTTTGTAATCCTGGTTTTATCATTAAATGACAAAGGAATCAAGGATTTAGCTGCAACAAGATCGGCCTTAGCATCAGCTACGACAACTTCAAACGCATCTCTGCTGGGATAACCAACCTTAGAAGCTTTCATATAAGGAACTCCTAAACCTCCATTCTGATAAACAGAACCATACATTCTCAACAATTCAAAATGACAAAACGCACGTAAGGCCAATAATTCTCCACGATAACGATCCCTTGTAGCGATGTCTACCGTAGCTACTGTAATCACATCCAGGCCAGCTAACACCCTATTTAACCGATCTATAGCCGTATAATAGGTATAATATGACCCGGTCACCGAATCACTGTCACCAGTGTAAAGCCATCGGTGTGCATCTGTATTACTAACTGTATTTTCTGTTGGTAACATAACCTCATCAGAAATAATTGCGTTAATACCTATCAAAGTATTATCTAAGGCTACGTAAACTCCGTTCAGACCTAAATCAATATCATTCAGGTTCCGGTAAGCTTTCTCCGCATCGATCACATCTGTAGGCTTTAAATTCAGCTTGCTACAGGAAGACGATAAGATCAGCAGAAAAAGTATAAGTGTATATTTTATAGGATTAATCATTGCTGTAATTTTAGAAGTTAACACTAATTCCTGCGGTATATGTTCTTGCATTAGGATATTGGAAACGACCCGAAACCCCATTATTCTCAGGGTCCAGCCCTCTCCATTTGGTCCAGGTTACCAGGTTTTGCCCCTGTACAAAAACTTTGAAGTTCTTGACAAACTTTATTTTTTCAATTAGAGTTTTTGGCAAGGTATAACTGATATTCACATTTCTTAATCTCAGGAATGAAGCATCCTGAATATCTTTAGAAGTAAAATTTCTTGGGATATCGAAGCGCTGTAAGGTTTTCACATCTCCAGGTTTCATCCATCGGTCATCGAGCATTCTAACAGACTGATTACTGGTTGCATAACGCTGATTCTCATTATAGAAATCTTCATTATTCCAACGGGAAACGCCAGAAACAAAGGAGAACAATGCACTTGCGCTAATCCCTTTCCAGCTTAAACTGGTATTAAATCCACCAGTAAATGAAGGATATAAACTTCCTGATTTTGCAACGCTTTGTGTATTGGAATTATAAGTAGTGGTGATGCTTCCATCCAGATTATAGTATTGCGCTTCACCCGTCTGCGGATTTACCCCTGCCCATTGTGGTGCAAAATAGGATCCATAAGGCAATCCAACTTTCAAAATCCGCGTATCTCCATCTGGATAAGAATCAGTCACATCAGTTACATGCAACACTACATTTTTATTATACCCTGCATTAACACCTACTGTCCAGGTAAAATCTTTCGTTTTCAGAATATCGCCACTCAAATCAAATTCAACTCCCCTGTTTCTCATCTTTCCAGTACTTAAACTCAACAGAGGAAAGCCAGCTGTAGCTGAAGGCGGTTGATCAATAAACATGTTATTGGTAATTTTGTTATAATAATCTGCCGACAGACGTAACCTGCGACTTTTAAATAAAGTCAGCTCAAAACCAGTATTAAATTCATTGACATACTCCCAGTCAAAATTCGGATTACCGGCAGCAAGAGGGATAATTCCTGGTTTCCCGCCGTAAGTTGGCTGTGTCACATAGGTTGGCAGATAAAGGAAATCTCCTGTTGAGGAAAAAGGACTGGCGGAAGTGCCATAACTTACTCTGAAACTCAGATCAGAAATCAAGTCGCTGTTTTTCAGAAAATCTTCACGCTTCGCATTCCAGTTAGCGCCAACTGAATAAAAGCCATGCCATTTATTTTGAGGGGCAACTTTCGTTGACCCATCGTAGCGATAACTTCCAGTCAGGGTATATTTACCATCATAAGTATATCTAGCCACACTCATCAATGAAGCCAATGCACTGCTTGATTTTGAACCGGTAATGTTGGGTAAATAATCAATGCTACTGGTCACTCCAGCTGGTGTTTCTGGCAAACGGCCATCAATTCCGAAACCATTAAAACCAAATGAATTGTAATTATTATAAACATATTCATAAAAAGCAGAAACTTCAAAATCATGTTTTTCATTAAATGTTTTAGCATAAGTCAAACCAGTGGTAGAAATGATATTGAAATTCCTTCTTGTTCCTTCATCAAATCTTCCTTTTCCACCTAAAGTATTTTCATCGTTGGTTGAGCCGTAATAAGAGTCCGGATTGATATAACGCTGATCAGTTGAATTTCTATAATCAATCCCGGCCCTGGTGGTAATTTTCAATTCAGGTATAATTTGATAAGCCAAACCAATACCTATGATAGATTTTAACTGATCAGTTTTGTTTGACGAATTAAATAAACGCTCCAATGCCTGGCTGCCTTCCCGCTGATCGACAATAAAATATTGATCTTTATTACCCGGATGAATCAGCGTACCATCCGGAGCATACGGATTCTCATAAGGCAGCGCATAGTAAACAGCCGACATCGCTGTACCACCACTACTGCTACCTTCTCCTTCAGTAAAACTCTGGTTAGAATAACCAATATTCAAATTGACATTTCCAGAAAACTTATCTGATTTAAAATCAAGATTACTCTTCAAAGCATATCTTTCCAGACCAGTACGTCTGGCTACACCATCCTGCTTATAATAGTTCAGAGAGTTATAAAAGCGAACGTTTTCATTTCCACCACTCACACTCACTTGCTGCTCCTGAAACTTACTTTGCTGATAAAATTCTTTTCTCCAGTCTGTGTTAATATTTCTGATACTATCTAAAATATGATCTGCTCTTTGTCTGAAATCTTGGGTTCCTGAGATATAATCAGGATTTTTAGGAGAATAGGTCCATCCTGGCCCAAGATCTCTTCCAAAGTCAACACCTACCCCTTCTTCAAAGGCTAACCTTTGCGTGGTATTCATCATCGTAAACTTAGGATCTGTCAATTTAGAAAAACCATACTGAGAAGTATACTGTACCTGTACCTTACCTTCTTTACCCTTTTTAGTAGTAATCACAATGACTCCATTCGATCCCCTTGACCCATAAAGTGCTTTGGCAGAAGCATCTTTTAATACGGTTACATTTTCAATATCTGCCGGATTAATCGTCTGAAAATAATTAGATTCAATTGGCGTTCCATCCATAATATATAATGGTGCTGTAGAACCGTTGATACTTCCTACCCCACGAATCACTACCGCAGCACTTGCTCCTGGTTGACCAGAACTGGAAATCACGCTCATTCCAGCAACCCTGCCTTGTAAAATCTGGTCAAAGGTTAATCCTGCTACATCATTAATTTTTTCAGCACTCACTAAAGTTGCCGCACTCGCTGATTGCGTACGCTTATAATTTGTATAACCTGTTACCACTACTTCCTGCAAATTCCTATTGTCACTTTTTAAGATTACATTCATCGTATTTCCACTCACGGAAATCGTTTGTTTGATAAAACCTACATAAGAAAATTCGAGTGTTGCAGAATTATTTGGAACATGAATCGCATAATTACCTTTAGTATCTGTTGTCGTAGCTACAGATGTACCGCTTAGTTTAACTGATACACCCGGTAAAGGCAAACCCGCTTCGTCAACAACGTTTCCTGAAATCACAAGATCGGCCAGTGGTTTTGTCCCTGAATAAATAACCACAAGGTTACTTTCTTTCAGCATATAGGTCAGTTTAGTATCCTTTAGGATAGACTTCATCGCTTCATCGAGTGAGACCTCATGAACATTTAATGAGGTTTTTTCATCTTTTGATAAAGTATGATCACTGTAAACAAACCGATAATCTGTTTGCTGCTCAATGGTCTTGAGCAAATTCCTGATACTAATATGTTCTGCGTTGATACTGATTTTCTGCTGTGCAAATCCGGAGGCCGAAACCTGCACACACATCATCAGTAAAATGAACCCAGTAAGCTTCGTAAACAGCAGCATTCTACTGTTTAACAAGAACTTACCAGATTTCTCCAGGAGTAAGTTTTTTCTCATATTGGTTGGTTTAAGGTTTGTTGATATAAATTGTATTGGTGGTTCGGTGTTTATTTACTGATGATAATTTTATTTTGTCCGGCTTTAAATTCGAATGGATAAGCAATTTGTAAAGCTTCGAGTGTCTTAATCACACTCTCATTTTCGAAAGTCCCGGAATAACGGTAATCTTTGACTTCACTATCTGCGATATAAATTTCAATACCATACCATTTTTGCAGCTTTTCAGCGATAGCAGAAAGCGGCTCATTGTCGATAACCATCTGGTTTCTAACCCACTTAATTTCTTCAGGCTGGTGATTTACAGATTTGCTACCAAGCGATGAAACAAGAAATATCTTTTTAAGATTTGCATTTTTATCTGCGGGTGTCTCCTTGAATGATAGTTTCTGATCTGGCTTAAGCAAGACTTTATAACCAGGATATTTTTTCGATTCAACTTGCACACTTCCATGAATCAGAGAGGTTTCTATCAATGCAGCATCCGGATAGGCATTTACATTAAAACTCGTTCCTAATACTTTAATATCGTTCAACCTAGTATGCACCGTAAAAGGATGCCTTGCATCGTGTTTAACTTCAAAAAACGCCTCTCCTTTAAGCCACAGCTCTCTTTGCGCAGGATTAAAATTTTCAGCAAGCTTAATTTCACTGTTTTTATTCAGTGTGATTACTGTACCATCTGTCAGAATTACGGTTTTTCTTGAGGTATTGCCCGAAGAAAAAATGGTTGCTGCTATAGTAGTTTCAGATAAGGTAGTTTTTGAAGGTAAATAGGTTTGCTGAATAAAATAAAGCGCAACCAGAATAATCGCTGCCGCCGCAGCAAAACCTGCATATTTATAAAAACGAGACCAGACTTTTATTACGGCTTTTGTTTCAGGAATTGGATTCAGTAAAAGACTTAAAGCTTCTTTCTGTTTAAACCCATCTTTCAAAGCTTTGACCTGAGCTAACCTGCTGCCTTGTTTAACTGCCAGAATATTGACCATTTTTCTGGCAGTTTCTACATCAGCAGCTCTTTCAGGCAAAGTATTAATCCAATCTTCCCATATCAAATGATTTTCAAGACTCATTCCCAGGCAATATTGCTGAAAAGAATCATTACAAATCAATTCTTCAACTAAAAAATCATTTTCAGGGAGCTGCATAGTATCATTTTATCTTATAGACAGAGAAATGGACTAGTTTTCCTAAGGAAATATGATATTTATTTTAATTAAATTTTAGATTCCGCATATCTTCCCATGTATATTGCCCATCTTCCTGAAAAACACCAGGGCTTATCAATGCATCACATATAACAGCAGGGTTAAAAATCTTACTATTTAACAGCACATCTTTCTTGTAAAAACTCAGAAAAAGTACAACGATGCACAAACAACCACTCGGAACTTTAAAGGAAAAATTCAGCTGGTCAGTTAATAACTCATCTTTTTGAAGGTAGATGAACTGTTGATCAGGATTGAGAACTTTTTTACCATCCTTTAAGCGGATTAATCCAACCGTAGCAGTCAACTTGCAGGCTGTGGCGTGTTTCGGGAAACGTAGTTTCTGTTCATTCACAGTTTTTGGGTAGGATACGCCAATTCTATTATTTTTCAGCCTGACCAAAGGCATTAAACTTAGATTTTTTTCTATTGGTGAATCAGCATTAAAGTCAAATCCGGAAAGGTTACTAAAACTATTTCGCTCAAAATGAAATAAGCGGGTTTCTGAATCCCGGCATGCGCCCAGCGAAGCAGTAAGTTTTCCCGTTAACCTGGATTGACAGGTCCCCTCTTCTCTACCTGCTATCATTCCTTCAAATACCGATCTGATATTCTTCGAAAACCTGCTGCTCATACAAAAAGTATTAGAAGCCTTTTTAGTTCCTACCGTCTGTTTCATTTGACCAGAAGCAACTTTTGATGTGACGATTAGTCTGCCCTTTACAGGTTTAAAAATGAGATTACCTAGAATCCCGCTTAAAAATTTGCCTTTAAGTATTGCCATAACATTTGTTTTTTTTGTAATGTAAATCATTACCATTAGATACATGGTATGATCCGTACCCGATGTCCGTTATTGTCCGGATATGTCCGCCATTGTCCACCATATTAACGAATATTCAGAAAAATGGATTGATTAGCCAAGTATGAAAAGCGATTTTCGAATAGGTAATGAGTACTATTGAGTTAAGTTTGTGTGCGGTTTAAATCTAAGCTAAAACCGATCTTAATCTACGCTAACTCCATCGACTTCAACTAGCTAAAATCAATAGAGTTAGCATAGAGTCACCATAGAGTCAACATAGATTTACACCACACACAAACGTAATTTAAACCCTGTTCTAACCGTTTGATCTAGTCAAAAATAAAGTGATATATAAGCATAGGCCACTGCCTTGAAGAGCTGAACTTACCGACCGAAAGACAAGGGCCGGCAGTTAACGAGGATTTTCTGTGATATATTAAAAAAAGTATAAATGATATTATTTATAACAAAATCGTATTATTATGTTTATGCATGTCAATTACAATTAAGGACTGTGCAAAATAAATGTTCAAACAAAAGAAATTAAGGTAATGAATAAATTTGTTCTACTCATTGCAATGCTAGTATTTTCATCAGGATTACTTGCACAATCGCAAACTAATAGTTATCAATATAAAATTGATTTATTGAACGAGAAAAACAACAAGATATGTGTTTCCTTTGTACCACCTAAAAATAATCTGCAAAAGGGTAAGTTTGTGATGCCTAAGCTAATTCCAGGTTATTATGACGCACTTAATTTTGGTCAATATATTTCAGAATTTCAGGCTTTTAACAAAAGGGGAAAGAATATCGCGGCTAAAAGACTAGATACAAACACCTGGGTCATATCTGACTTAAAAAATATAGCCAAAATAGCCTATGTGGTATCTGGCGGCTGGAATCAGCTAACGCAAAACCCTCCCGGTGGAAAATCTACCTCAAGCATGTATAAAAAGGATAGTGTATTTGTAATTAATTATAATTCTCTGGTAGGTTATTTTGAGGAGATTAAGAATAGAGGTTACGATGTAACAATAACGAAAAACAAGAAATTCTATCCCTCGTCTGCTTTGGATTATATCTGTAAAAATGATACAACTGATATTCTTTCAGTAAAAAATTACCGTCAACTGGTCGACGCCCCTGTACTTTTCTGTGTACCTGATACTACATGGATAAAAGTTGGGGATACAAAGGTTCTGGTTTCTTTTTATTCAAAAGAGCATCGGGCTTATTCAAAAACCCTGGCTACAAAAATAGAAACAATTTTAAGTAATCAACAGACATACCTGGGAGGTAAATTGCCCGTTAATAAATATGCGTTTCTGATCTATCAGGAAAAAATCCCAAAAGGGATGACTGGTGATGGTCTCGAGCACAACAATTCAACCCTGTGTCTGTATGGTTCGAAAACTTTAGATAGACTTCCAGAAGCATTGATGGGTGTTGCTTCGCACGAATTTTTTCATATTTTGACTCCGCTCAATGTGCATTCCGAAGAAGTACAGAATTTTAATTTTCTTAATCCCAGGCTATCCAGACATCTTTGGCTTTATGAAGGTATGACTGAATATGCTACAATACATATGCCTATAAAGCAACATATGATTAATATACAGGAGTTTGCTAAAAATATTGAAGGAAAAATTAAAGCTATGGAAAAATTCAATAATAGCCTCTCCATGACTGAGATGAGTACTAATGCTATTAACATGCAGGACCAATATATGAATTTTTACCAAAAAGGAGCTTTGTTATGTTTATGTCTTGATATTCGGCTAAGAGAACTTTCCAATGGAAAGTTTGGGGCACAAGACTTAATGCAAAAGCTGGTTAAAAAATACGGCCCTGAAAGAGCTTTTAAAGATGAAGATTTATTTAATGTAATTACAGCATTGACATTTCCTGAGATTCGTAAGTTTTTTAGGGATTATGTTGAAGCAGGACGGCCAGTTCCTTTGAAAGAGAGTTTACTAAAGGCCGGACTTGATTACGATGAATCAGCGAAGACTGTTGTCGAAATTAATAACCCTTCGATAGGTCAGCTTGCACTGAGAAAAGCATGGATAGACCAATAGCGAAAATTTAAATCCTGGTCGTATCTAAAAATAAAAGCATAGCAGAAGAATCGTCACTAATACTATAGATATATATAAAATATAAATCAATCATTTAAGAATCTTCCTCAACATCTTTATCGCATCATAAACCGTATTATAAGCCGTTTTCACAGTTTGAGAAGTCCGCTGAGCGATTTGCTCATAACTTAATCCTTCAAAAAATTTAAGCTGGATTAATTCAACCTGTCTTGGTGTAAGCTGTGCAATCGCAACTCTTAGCTTATTCTTGATTTCCTCGTCCTGCTGTACGCCAATCATGATCTCTTCGTAGGAAAGTTCGTTCGCTGCCTCCATTTTATTCACGGCAATATTAGTCCGGTCAATATAAGCCAGTTGATCCAGCATACATCTCCTTAAAGAAGTCATGAGATATGATTTTACATTTTCTACAGGATTCAGTCTTTCTCTCTTATCCCACAAATTCAGAAATACCTGGTTCACGCAATCTTTGACTAGTTCATCATCCGGATTAATCTTCAAACCAAAACGAATCAGATGGAAATACAGGTTATTATATAACCCAAACAATGCCTTCTTGTCTCCAAGTCGCATTTGTTCCCAATATTTCTTATCGTCTTCTGAGGCAAGCATAAATCGATTTGAATATATGCATTTATGGTAAGAAAGATTTCTACGGTTTGAATTTCGTAATTAATGGGTTGAATTATGCAAACTTCTACCTCCTCTACTGAGATACATTTGTAGTATAAAAAAACAACTATGGAAAATCAGAAAGTATGGTTCGTAACTGGAGCCTCCAAAGGACTAGGACTTACCTTAGTCAAACAATTATTAAATCAGGGGCATAAAGTAGCCGCTACCTCAAGAAGCATTGAAGAGCTAAATGCTGGTGTAGGTGCTAAACCATCTGAAAACTACTTACCGTTAAATGTTGATCTTAGCGTAGAAGAAAGTGTTGAAAAAGCAGTTGAAGAGACTATCCGTCAGTTTGGCCGCATTGATATCGTGGTTAACAATGCTGGTTATGGACTTACAGGCAGCCTGGAAGAACTGAGCGATAAAGAAGCAAGAGGAAATTTCGAAATCAACGTATTTGGTTCCTTAAATGTAATTCGTAAAATTATGCCGCATTTACGTTCACAGCGATCCGGTCATGTATTTAATATCTCTTCGATTGGTGGTTTCACCGGATATTTTCCTGGATTCGGAATCTACTGTGCTACAAAATTTGCCGTACAGGGTTTCACAGAATCACTGGCCGCAGAAGCTAAACCATTTGGGATTCATGCAACTATCGTTTCACCGGGCTATTTCCGTACTAATTTTCTCTCTACAAGCTCTTTACACGTCCCGGAAAATCCGATTGAAGCTTATAAAGAAGTTCGCGAAGTATTAGATCAGCATCAAAATCTGATAGATGGTAACCAAGCTGGAGATCCGGAAAAAGCTGCCGCAGCAATTATTAAAGTCGCAACAGAAGAAAATCCTCCGCTTCACTTGTTTTTAGGTCAGGATGCTTATGATTTGGCTTATGCAAAGATGGATGCCGTAAAAGGAGATCTTGAAAATTTGAAGGAAATGATCACTTCAACTGGTTTCTAATGGCCTGCACTAAAAATCTGACTCTCCCGTCAAATTCCCCTTTTGGCGGGAGTATCAGATTTTAATCAATTAACTGCGATTTCATGTGCTGCAGATCAGTTATAATTTCATCAATTTCAATCAGCTGTTTCTTCTGTTTTTTAAACCTATTCCATAAACTAACACTAAAAAGATAGGCGGTAATAACCAACAGCGCTGTCCACCTGAAAATAAGAGTTCCAGACCGTGTAACTTCCCACAGATACAGGACAAGCGCAAGCCAGAGTAAAGCAAGATATACCCAGTTATATAAAGTGATAATTTTGCGCTGCCAGTTTAACTTTTTCAGCTGATAACTGATATAAGTCCCGCTTGAAGTACCCAGATTCTCCTTCTTGAAAGCATAACTTTTCCAATACGCACAAACATAAACTAACATTAAAGTATACATTACAGCAATGCTGAGTGTAAATGGCCATCCAAATTCTTGATGAAAGGACAGATATACCCATCCTATGCCTACCATAGCAATAAAGAGTCCGATACTGGAAAGTATTATCCTGAAAAACAATTTACGCTGATATTGCTGCCACTTAGTTTGCAAAGTGGACTTAAGCAGATCAGTATTAACATTGATGGGCTGATTCTGCCAGCTTTTCTGCAGATCTTCAAAATTCATGCTCTTGATTTAGTTTCCATGAGTTTAAGCAAACGTACCTTGATACGGCTAATCTTAACCCCAATATTATTAATATTTGTACCCGTAATTTCGGCGATATCCTTATAGCTTTTATCCTCCAGTACCAGCGAAATAATTAGCCGGTCTGATGTTTCCAGCTGACTGATGCAATAGCACAGCTGATCAAGCTCGGACTCCTGTTCTTGTTTTTCCAAAAGCGTATCCTCCTGCGGGATCTGAATAAAATTGGGAAGGGATATATGCTGGTATCTCTTATTCTTTAAATTGAAATTTATAGCTGTATTTACAGCAATCCGATAAATCCAGGTACCAACCTTTGCTTCCCCTTTAAAATTCTGAATACTTTTCCAGATCTGGAACAAAATTTCCTGGTATAAATCATCAGCAAGAGACACGTCATAGAGATAGGCCCTGCAAATACGATATATGCTGCCATGATGAGTTTTCACCAGCTCATTAAATAAAAGTTCTTGTTGATCAAACATATATATGCTTATCCCGCTTTTATAAATGTATCGATTTCCTGGTAATACCATTCGGGAGCATCATACATAATAAAATGTTTTGCTGATGGGGTTATATGTACGACACAGCTTTTACATAGCCGATACTGTTGAGCATAGAGCGAGAATACATATTCTTTAGTAAACATCGGATAACCAGGCTTAGGTTTAAATGCAGCCATAACCAGTACTGGAATTTTAATTGTTGAAATCTGCTCACGCATATCATGCCCCAGCATTTCAGTCATCGTATAAGCCATCGTTTTATGATCAGATTTGGCCCCCCAGCCAGCTATCATATCCCATTTGGTAGAATCTGCACATAATGAACTCGTAATTAACAACTGACTGGTTTTCAATTTTGTTTCGTCCATCTTATCATAATTCGCCAGTCTGGATTTAGCTTTAGCTTCATCAAAACCAGCTTTAGCATTTGGATTAAAAACCGCAGCATAAAATGGCAGCGCATCAACAATGATAACTTTTTGTAAATGATCTTTTAATTCCGCCGCTATACATAGGGATATAAAACCGCCAATAGAATGACCAACCAAAATTACTTTGTTTAGTTTATGCTCATTGATATACTTAATGATTTTAGTTTTATAGGTATCTAAATAAGCAGAGGAATTAATAGGTGCAACACCGGCATAACCAGCCAACGTAAACACATGGCACTGGTGATTCTTACTATAACGGGCAACGGTTTCTTTCCACTCCTCTCCACTACAGGTGGCGCCTGGAATAAATAACATGGGCTGCCCTTTACCAGTTACGGTAACCTGAAAAGCCTTATTTACTGGACTTTGTGCAAAGAGCGAAGCGCTAATTAATAAAAGCGCTAATAAGTTGACTAATGTTTTCATAAGCTGTTGTTTGAAGCTTTAGTCAAGAGGATTTGATTTTTATTACACCCGCAGCTGAAATTTATTTTCAACTAGTCAAAGATTATTTGATCATAAATTGATTTAAAGCTTTATAATTGGCTATTTTTAATTTTGAAACGCAAATATTTCACCATATTTGCTACTTATTAACAACCTCCTATTTAAAACCAAGTCATAAACAAAATTGAATGGCATGAGTTCCTATTCTAAAACAAGCGATAGCGAATTGTACCACCTGCTAAAAACAGGAGATAGAAATGCCTATACGGAGATCTATCAGCGATACAAAGGCCTCTTATTTATTTTTGCCTATAAAAAAACTGCTAATGCAGAAGAAGCTCAGGACCTAATTCATGAATTGTTTTTTATGTTATGGGAAAAACGTGCTGAACTGCATGTTTCATCCGAGTTATCAGCATACTTGTTTTTTGTATTAAAGAATAAGATTTTCGACTTATTCAGGCACAAAAAAGTTTCAGACCGTTATCTGGAACATTTTTCAAATTACCTTATAGCTGATCAAAAAGATACAGATCACTTGATTCGTCATCATGATCTATCAGAGCTGATTGAATCTGAAATTGCCGCATTACCAGTCAAAATGCGTAAGGTATTTGAACTAAGCAGAAAGACTAATCTAAATAGAAAACAGATAGCCTCAGAGCTTGATCTTTCTGAGCAAACTGTTAAAAGCCATATACACCGCGCTTTAGCAATTTTAAAGACACGATTAGCCTAGACCTTTATTTTTTTAATCTGAAAAAAAACATTGCACCCCTGCTGCGTTTTTAAACGTTATGTAGTTGAACCGGGAATAATCAGATATGCAACAGGACCAAGCTAAAGAACTATTTTTAAAATATCAGTCAGGAAAATGTACTGACCAGGAAAAAGCGATTGTAGAAAAATGGCTCAATCTTGGAGAAGCTACCCCTTTTAATCTGACTAACGCGGAACTGTCAAAGAACCTGAAAGATCTCGATCAGAAACTAGACCTCGAACTAAATATCAAAAAACATCCTTTCAATTACAGTTTTGCAGCATTTGCAGCATTTCTGATTCTATTTAGTCTAGGACTTTATTTTTATGTTTCCAAACCACGTGCAAACGTTACAAATACGGCCTCGCCTTCTAGCGTACGTGATGTAGATCCTGGATCTAACATGGCTACTTTTGTGAGTAATACTGGCAAAAAAGTCAATTTAAAGGAAGTACCCGATCAAATACTTGTTCACCAGAAAGGCTTTAATCTCTTCAATACAAAAGAAGGACAACTGGTATACCGCTCTACAAGTAAGGCTGATTTACCTCTTGAAAATCCCCTGGCCATCCATACTGTATTTACTCCTCGTGGCGGACAATATCAAATTGTTCTTCCTGACGGCACAAAAGTTTGGCTGAACTCTGCTTCTTCACTAGAATATCCTGCTTTGTTTACAGCGAATGAGCGTAGGGTTGAACTTAAAGGTGAGGCTTATTTTGAAGTCGCTAAAAATGCAGCTAAACCATTCAAAGTGATTGTAAATTCGACTACGGTGAAGGTCCTGGGTACTCATTTCAATGTGATGGCTTATGCCGATGACCAGGTTACCAAAACTACTTTACTGGAAGGTTCAGTTCAATTGGAGAATGGCACCAAAATCAACACGTTAAAACCTGGACAGCAAGCTATAGTAAATAAAGATGGTGATGTCAGGTTGATAACTGTAGATCCTGAACAGGCAGTAGCCTGGAAAAATGGTTATTTCTCTTTCAACAGAACAAGTTTAAAAGAGATTATGAAACAGCTTTCAAGATGGTACAATGTCGATGTGATATACAAAGGAAAAGTTCCAATAGATGAAGAATTTGTAGGTAAAATTAAACGGGATGCTCCACTTTCCAAAGCCCTCGATATATTACAATTCAGCGGTCTTAGATTTGAAATAACGGGTCATCAGCTCACCATAACTCCTAAATAATCAATATATATTCAAAAAACATGCACTTAAGCTCTCATTTTAAAGATTTATGCCGTTCCATTTACAAACCTATACTGTCAGCAAAATTTATCATAGTCTTAATCATTTGCTGTTTATACTTAAGTGCAGCGGGTTATGCACAAACAATAACTTTAAATGCGACCAATGCCAGTCTTGAAGAAATATTTAAAGACATAGAGAAACAAAGTGATTATAGTTTTTTCTATAAGTATAAGGAGATCATTCAGGCTAAACCGGTGACCGTTAAGCTGAAAAATGTTTCATTGAAACAGGCGCTGATTCAATGCTTCCAAAATGAGCCTTTTACTTATAAAATAATCGATAAGAATATACTTGTCACTATCAAGCCTGGTAGTTCAGCTTCAGGCAATGTGCCTGAACAAAAAGTCGCGCTCACTGGTTTTGTTAAAGACGAAAAAAATCAGCCTTTACCAGGGGTCACCATCCGGATTAAAGGAAGTTCTGAAGGAACCTTTACTGATCGTGAGGGTAAATTTATGATTTCGGCCAAGCCAAACGCTATACTCCTGATTTCATTTATTGGTTATCTAACAAAAGAAGAAGCTATAAATAACCGGAACAGCGTTAATATTCTACTGGAACAAGATAACAAGGATCTCAGTGAAGTTGTGGTGATTGGTTATGGAAACCAGGAACGTCGAAATATGACCGGTGCTATAGGTACGGTAAAAATGAACAATATCCAGGAAATCAAAAAAGCTAGTGTTGATTTACAGCTTGCTGGTCAACTGGCAGGAGTTACAGTTAACCAGGTTACCGGAACTCCCGGAGGTGGAGTTGTTGTTCGCATACGGGGTTCTGCTTCAACTGGTGCCGGAGATGATCCTTTATATGTTATTGATGGTTTCCCCCTTTCTCCAGGCTTTGACCAACAGGTCAACCAATTAAGCACAATTAATCCGGATGATATAGAATCTATCAGTGTATTGAAGGATGCTGCTTCTACTGCCATCTATGGTTCGCGCGGAGCAAATGGAGTAGTGCTGATTCAAACAAAACAGGCTAAGGTGGGCCAGTCGTCAGTGTCACTCAGCAGTTTTACCGGAATTCAGACGATCCTGGAAAAAAGTAAATTAAAAATGATGAATGCTACAGAATTTGCGCAATTCAGAAATGAAGCTGCCGAAGATCTTGCCAAATTCAATGGAAAAGCATTCGATCCGGCAACGCTGCCTGAGGAATATAAGAATCCCTCGTTACTGGGAGAAGGAACAAACTGGTATAACGAAATAACCAGACCGGCGTTAATGCAAAACTATAACCTGACAGTTGCCAATGGTACAAGTAAAGTCAGATCCTTATTCTCTATGGGCTATTTCAACCAGGAAGGATTGGTGATCAATAGTGGTTTTAAACGGTATTCATTGCGAGCAAACATTGATGCTGATGTTGCAAAAAATGTAACCATCGGATTGAACCTTGCTCCTTCTTATAATATCAGAAATAGAAAGGAAACAGACGGCCATGCGGAAAACGGTGTATTAACCCAGGCATTGCTTGACAGCCCTTTATCGCCCGTCAGATTACCTGACGGATCATTTAATCCAAGAATTACTTCGCCGGGGGTATTTATCAACAGCAACCCGGTTAATGTACTGACCAATACACTCAATAAGCAAACCGATTTCCGTACGCTGGCCAACGTTTATGCGAGCTGGAAAATATTAGATGGCTTGAGTATAAAAACGACTGCTGGAGTCGATTACAGCAATAGCAATGCAGATACATTCAGACCTTCTTTTGTTGGTGGCTTCCGTGCAGCACCGCCACAATTAGCCACTGGTTCTACCCTATCAAGTAACTCATTGAACTGGTTAAATGAGAATGTGATTAATTATAACCACCAATGGGGTGATCATTCCTTTTCTATCCTAGGTGGTTTTTCGGTACAAAACGAGAATAGTAATTACAGATCAGCAACGGGTGTCGGATTCGCAGATGATAACGTTTATACACTAAATACAGCAACAAGCGTCACTGCTGATGCGGGTAAAGAGCAGTGGAAGCTTTTATCCCTGATTAGCCGGATGAATTACGCATATCAGGATAAATACCTGCTGTCTGCATCTATTCGAAGAGATGGTTCCTCACGTTTTGCACCAGCCCGTCGCTGGGGTACTTTTCCTTCTGTATCTGCGGGATGGAAAATTTCCAATGAATCATTTTTCCCTAAGACAGCAGCCATTGATCAGCTTAAATTCACCTTCAGTTATGGTCTTGCTGGAAATAACAACATCGGAAATTATGCCTATATCCCACTTTTAGATAAGCATAACTATGTGTTTGGTGAGGAAGTCGCTCCAGGCGTTGGTATAAATGAACTGGGAAATAATCAGCTTGGCTGGGAAACTACCCACCAGCTGAATATCGGAATGGACCTTTCTTTGCTTAAAGGGCGGATTTATCTGATTGCAGAATACTATAACAGATCTACCCAGGATATGCTGAGTTATATAGCCATCCCTTCTCCGTCCGGTTTCGATAACACTTTAACAAATGCAGGCAATGTAAGAAACCGTGGCCTGGAGTTTACGCTGAGTACTAAAAACATCAGCCAAAAAAATATAAGCTGGACTACTGACTTTAATATCTCCTTCAATCGCAATAAAGTACTCAGTTTAGGCAAGGCAACAAGAATATTAGCTGCCCCTCTATTTGAGAACCCAACTAGTATTACCGAAGTAGGACAGCCGTTGGGTATGTTCTATGGTTATCTTTTCGACGGAATATTCAAAAATCAACATGAAATTGACACCAGTCCACATTTTGAAGGACAAGCCCCTGGAACAACTAAATATAAAGATGTGAATGGGGATGGTGTAATCGATGCTAGTGATCAGACCATCATTGGTAGCCCTTATCCAAATTTCACATTTGGTTTAAGTAACCATTTCACTTATAAAAATTTCGATTTGAATATTGTAATGGCAGGCAGCCAGGGTGGGCACGTATTTGATCTTTATAAACAATTTACCACAAATCTTGATGGGGTGTTTAATGTAGAGAAAGAGGTTGCAAACCGATGGAGATCAGAATCTAATCCAGGAGCTGGGATCTTACCAACAACAAATGCGAATACAAATCTCGCACGAGATCTTTATCCTTCCTACTGGGTAAAGTCTAACTCTTATATTTCCTTTAAGGATATCACCCTTGGCTATAAATTCAAAACAACTTTCAGCCGCAATTTCAGGGTATATGTCAGTGCACAGAATGCCATATTGATCACTGGTTATAAAGGTGGTAATCCAGAAGTTGCTATAAATCCAGAGCTGGCAAGTCATTCACTGGCACCCGGTATTAATTTTATCGGCTATCCCGTTTCTGCAGTATACACGATGGGAATCAACTTAACACTCTAATTACAATGAAGAAAATCTACTATATCCTATTAATTACTGCCACAGGACTATCTGCATGTCAAAAAAATTATCTGACTGTTGAACCCGAAACTAATCAGAACGGAGCCAATTACTATAAAAATAAGGATCAATTCATCAAAGCCGTCAATGGTGCTTATGCACCCTTACAAGCATTGTTTAACAAATCCTTTTGGGAAATGGCAGAAATGCGGTCAGATAACACTTCATACCAACTAAATAATGAGGATCATTCTGGTATTCTCCTTCAGGAATTAGATGAGTTCAAAGAAATCAGTATGAATGATGAGGTACAGGAATTCCTACAGTCCAATTATACAGGTATTGGGAGATGCAATATCATTTTGAGCCGTCTGCCCAAAGCAAAAATTGATGATCCGAAGGCAGTAGACCAGATTATTGGGCAGGCCAGTTTCTTACGGGCATATTATTATTTTAACCTCGTAAGAATGTTTGGCAATGTACCTTTGGTACTGGCGGAAGTTTCCTCAAAAGATGATGCATTTAAAATCAACCAGCGGAAACCTGTTGCAGATATTTATGCCTCAATTATTACTGATGCAACCGCTGCTATCAATACATTAACAGAAGTTTACACCGAGGACAATTCCAAAGGAAGGGCTACTAAAGGAGCTGCAAGAACCTTACTCGCCGATATTTATCTCACTACAAAAAAATATGATCTGGCTATCCAACAGCTCAGGCCTCTGCTTACTTCTGTTTATCAGCTTAACGCTAATTACGCGGATAACTTTGATGTAAAGAAAAAAAATGGACCGGAGTCAATCTTTGAAATCCAGTATATGGAAGGACCAAATGGATTACATAGTGTTTTAGCAGACCGGTTTGCACCATGGGATTCACCTGATGGATTAATTACGGGCTTCCCAATCAATCACGACCTGTTTAATGGCTGGAATATTCCCACCCGCGATTTCCTGGAAGCTTATGAAACTGGTGATCTGAGAAGAGCTGTCTCTGTTGGAGAGAACTTTATTTCTGAACAAACCGGAGAAATGGTGCCCTATGTCAAAAAATACAATAGCCCGCATGCAGTAAGAGAAATCTCTGGAAATAATTTTCCTGTTTACAGATATGCGAATGTATTGTTAATGCTGGCAGAGTGTTTAAATGAAACCGGTGCTTCTGGTGAAGCATTGCAATATTTAAACCAGGTACGGAACAGAGCGGGCTTACCAACGTTCAACAATACGAATCAGACGGATCTGCGAAAGGCTATTATTCAGGAAAGAAGAATGGAATTAGCTTTTGAAAATCAGCGTTGGTTTGATTTGTTACGGACAGGTACTGCTGTTGAAGTGATGACTTTACATGCAGCCAGAGAAAAACAGCAGAAACATTATTTGAGCGCAGGAGTCTATGGTAATATACGCCTGTTGTATTTATATCCGCAACGCGAAATCAATCTGGAACAGTAATTATTTCAGTTTTTCATCTAATCTGTCCAATTTGAATTTTGCCATCAGGTAGTTTAAAAATGGCCCGGTAACTGCCAAACGTATTTTTTCTATGAAAGTACAGCATAAAAATAAGCAGACAGCAATTATAAGATAGGTAAGATATACACTTCCTACCTTATAATCTGTTGCAAATTTATTCAGATTACTAGTTATAAAATCTGCTGACTTTGGGTGTTCATGGATTAAATAAACAGCTAATACCGAAGAAGAGAAAAAGGAAATTCCGGTATAAGAGATTTTGAGCTTTTTAAAGAAGAAAAAGAAAGAGATTGCTGAAATTAAAACTAAAGGGTTGTTATAGTAAAACGCTTTCCAGGCAAAACCTACGCTGACGTATTTCAATCCTATAAAAAATAGTCCAAAGATCAAAAGTGAGCAAATCACATATAAACTCAAATAAAAGAGTTTTCCCTTCTTAAAATCCAGATGCGCGCTGAATGCCTGCCCATAAAAATAGATACAGATAAAACTGAATAAAGAGTACCCGTTTAGCACGCCCAGCGGGTTTGGATCTAGCGTATAGCCGATTATAAAATTTATCGTTGTGAATACACCCAGAATGAATAGAAACTGAAATTTCGATAGGTTTTTCTTAGCCAGATTCAGAAAGGGGCAGAGTAAATAGAGGAAAAAATAGGTAGTTATAAACCACCACTGCCCATTGGCAATAGATAATACCCCATCCAAAATAGTATCAAAAGATGTATGCTGAGTAGTAAATAAATCAAATAGGATATCAATTCCAATGCTGTAAGTAATGGTCTGTATTAACAGACTGAGTATTGTTTTTATTCTGAATTTTATTCCATAATAACCAGAGATGAATATAAAACAGTTGACCGTCATGATCAGGAAACTATCCATAAAAAGCCCCTGGAGCGCATCATCATTGATGTTTGTACTTCCGGAGGTATATAATAGATGTAATCCTCTGCCCCGCATTATAAAATGGTGACACACAATCATAATCATTAATACAATCCTCAGCAATTCTACATTCAGTTCCCTGAGTTTCTTTACCTTATTATTCATTTTTTAACTGATCATTATTTAGACACCGCCACAAATGTATTATTTTTAACTCCGACTATCCCTCTTTCCTTAGGATTGATTATGATTCAAAACAAATAAAACCTTTGTCCTCAAATTCTGTTGTTGCAACTGGTAGCTAAACATGTTCTTTTTAAACCTGATAAAAATCAATCTTACTGGTTAGCTGTTATCTGGATAAAAATCATTTACGATCAAATGATGGCCGAACATGTTGTGCAATTAACATTGTTATATATAAAAACATAATTATGAATACGAACCGTCTTTCAAAAACATTAAGTGATGGGTTAAACTCACAAATGACAAAGGAAGCAGCCGCTTCACAAATCTATCTTTCTTATGGTGCCTGGGCTGATAGTGAAGGCTATGGTGGAATTGCTAATTTTCTTTTCAGACATGCGAACGAAGAACGCAATCACATGACGAAGTTTCTTGAATATATATTGAAACGTGGTGCAAAAGTGAAAATTGAAGCCATCCCTGCCCCTCCTGCAGATCCCACCAGCGTACAAGATTGTTTTGACAAAGTACTTCAATCGGAAATCGACAATACAAATGCTATTTATAAATTGGTAAAAATGAGTTTTGATGAAGGAGACTGGGCTACCTGGAATTTCTTGCAATGGTTTGTAAAAGAACAAACTGAAGAAGAAACATTAGCCTTGAATTTATTAGACAAAATTAAAATAGCCGGAGGAATAAAAGCAAGCGGAGATGCACTTTATGAACTGGACCGGGATTTAGAAAAAGCCCCTGATGAAGCACAATTAGCACAAACGAAAACTGCCGACAACCCTTAGTTCAGCACTATAGTTCTGATCAATATTTGAATAAATACAGTAAAATTCTATTTCCCGTGAAACTAAACCAGCCGGATACCATAGTGTATCTCTGGCTGGTTTAGTTATATCCCGCTTTTTTCACACGATATATTTATTGAAGCAAACCTGCTAAAAAGCCTAGTATATCCTGACTAATTTCTTTGCCATGTGTTTCTAGCGCAAAATGTCCTGTTTTATAAAATTTCACTCTTGCATTTGGATCATCTTTTTGATATCCATTTGCGCCAGCTGGTAAGAAATAAGGGTCTTCACTCCCCCATACAGCAAGCAATTGAGGTTTATATTTCCTGAAGTAAGCCTGAAACTCTGGATAAAGAGCAACATTTGTGCTGTAATCTTTTAATAGATCCAATTGTATTTCAACGTTACCAGGACGATCAAGAAAATACTGGTCTAAAGTATACGTTTCTGGTGCAATTAAAGAGGGATCATTCACCCCTTCATAATATTGAAATTTCGTAGCTTTTAAAGTCACAAACTCCCTCAGTGCTTCCCGGTTTTCAGTAGATGGGTTTTGCCAGTATTGCTGGATTGGGCTCCATCCTTTACTCAAACCCTCTTCATAAGTATTCCCATTCTGAGAAATAATGCCTGTTATTTTTTCAGGATTGGCCAGCATCAATCTGAATCCTACCGGAGCTCCATAGTCAAAAACATAAACAGCAAACCGCTTTAAAGCCAGCTCATCAACAAATGATTGCATAGTTTTGTACAGATTATCAAAAGTATATTGAAAATGATTATGATCTGGAGCATCTGAATAGCCAAAGCCTGGCAGATCTGGTGCAATCACATGATATTTTTCACTTAAAACAGGGATCAGATTTCTGAACATAAATGATGAAGTGGGATATCCATGCAATAGCAAAATCACTGGAGCATCTTTTGGTCCGGATTCACGATAAAATATATTCAATCCGTTTGCTTTAATGTTGCGATAATGAACTTCTTCTGTTTTCATAAATTGTTTTTTTGAATTTGTCTGAGTGAGTGATTGCGCTTCCAGTTGACTTGTCTGTATCAAAACAATGCCCGTTAACAGAAAGTATAAATAACTTTTAATCTTCATTTTGTGATTTTATAATTCAAAAGTAATGCATACATTTAATCTTTAAAAACGATTAATAAAGATTAAAAGAATCATAATTAGTGATTAAAAAGCAATAATTGTAATGGTTATACTAATTGGTTTAATGGAAACCCAAATGAATAATTCAAGATGAATACAAATGATTTCAAAATATTTGAGGCAGTAGCTGCAAATGGTAGTTTCACTAAAGCAGCAGAAGCTATGTATACAGTCCAATCTAATGTGACAGCGAGAATTAAGAGTCTGGAAGATGAATTTGCTGTTTCTCTTTTTACAAGAACATCAAGAAAGGTGGAGCTAACTGCCGCAGGTGAAACATTAATGCATTATTTCAGACAAGTTGGACAATTAATAGAGGAAGCAAAGCATGAGTTATCTCAAAGCAATCAATTAATTGGTCATCTTAAAATTGGCTGTATAGAAACAACCATGGCATTAAAGGCACCGGAAATCATTAATAGATTTAACGAAACCTATCCGGAAATTGAGCTTGAATTTAAGGCTGATATGGCAGAAAACCTGATCAATGATGTGCTAAAGTATAAATTGGATGCAGCTTTTGTATCTGCCCCCGTATCTATTCCTGAATTAGCACAACAAGCAATCAAAGAAGAACAACTGGTCATGGTCACTTCAGATAAGTATGCTAAAATCAATGATACTATTCAAGGTAAACAGGTTAAAATAGTCGTATTTGATCAAGGTTGTAATTATAGGGCAAGATTAGAATCGTGGCTTAGTTTTAAAGGTATTATCAACTATAAAAGTACCATAGTCAATTCTCTGGAAGGAATAATCAATTTTGTTGAAGCAGACTTGGGTATAACAATTTTACCTGCAGAATTAATCCAACAATACTATCAGCATAAAAAATTAAAAACGTTCTCTATAGGTAAAGAGCTGGGAACTTCTACAACTGTCCTTGTTTATAGAAAAAATAGGGTAAAAGATAAAGTGTTCAACGCATTCAGAGAAATGTATTGAGCACTGGAGCCCATTTAAAAATTTAAAATCATTCCCTGGACGGAACCAGCTATACAAAAGATCCATTCCATCAGAAAATATCCCTGTTCGTCAGAATTCCATTTTTTATTCGCGGCTTTAACCGTTGATTTGAATACGAAAGCAATAGCTCACGGCGCATGGAATTTACACATCATCTCAATATTATTGTACATGTAACTGCAGGTACAATCGCTCTTTTAACAGGCTTGGCAGCTGCGTTTATAAATAAACACAGTAAAAAGCACGCTCAGTTTGGAAAAAATTTTATGTGGATGATTTTAATTGTTATCATCACTGGTCTTATTGGTGTCTTTGTTTTTAAACGTAATAATTTTTTACTCGTAATCACTTTACTGAGCGGTTACAACTGTTTTAGTGGTATCCGGGCAATCCGCTTGCATGGTCAAAAACCACAGTGGATAGATTATTTACTTTCAATAATCGCCATTGTATCGGCCCTATATTATCTGTATTATATAAATTCTTTAGGTTTATACTGGTCTGGTGTAATTGTTTACTCCACAATAGGTAGTTTATTTCTCGTCACTATCTATGATCTCTTTAAAATGATGCTATCAGTAGATCTCTTAAAAAAGGCTGTGATGTATGAACATACTTACAAAATGTTGAGCGCATTAAGTGCCATAACTTCAGCTTTTTGTGGCACCGTTTTTCCTCAGTATAAACCATATAGTCAATTTCTGCCGTCTTTAATAGGTATGACCTGTATTATTGTTATTTTTATCAGGTTAAACAATAACCGATATCTTAAAAAAAGAGATGTTATACCGCAGCTACCAAATTAATATGCATTCAATTATAAAAACCTTGTTAATCAGTATTCTTATAGGATTAGCTTTTGGCATTTATCTGTATTTTAATTACGACCACAAACCGGCACGTATTTTTACTTCTGTGCTGTCTTGTGTAAGTATCGGGTCATTGATGATGCTCTCCATAAATTACCGCCACTATTTCACGATGATAACCGGTTACCAAAGTTTAAAGGCGATGATCATGATTGGTTTATTAATAATCGCTGCATTATTAGGATCAGAATTCACATTTATGCTAAGTTCACTCCTACTGCCTGGCCATCAATACCAGCTGTTCAATGGAGGCAATATTTATATTTTAAATCTGTTGATTGTACTGGTTACTGGCATCCCAATTTATGTGAGTGAAGAATGGAAAAATATACTTCAGTCCAGAATCTCTGGTCAACAATACCGTCTTTTGCAGTTAGAGCAGCAGCAAACAGTTTTTGAGCTGGAACTTTTAAGAGCAAAGATAAACCCCCATTTTTTATACAATGTACATAATACCATTGCTGGTTTGATCTCAAAAGACCCACATAAAGCCGAGGAACTGGTTGTACTTTTATCCAAATTTTTCAGGTTCACCTTAAAAAAAAACAGCCCAGACTTCCACACTGTAAGCGATGAACTTGAGATCGTCACCACCTACCTGCATATGCAGCATATCCGTTATGATGACCGGTTAAGCTACACTATAGATACAGACCCTAACGTCCTAAACCTACAGATTCCGTCATTTGTTTTACAGCCTCTTGTAGAAAACGCGGTAAAACATGGCATAGAAACTAGTAGTGCTCCTGGTTTTATTGTGATAAAAATAGCACTGAATGCGCAAAATATAACTATCAGAATTGCAGACTCAGGCGCCGAATTCCCTGATAAGCCCGTGACGGGTATGGGGCTACAAATCGTGATGAATAAACTAAGGCTGCTTTATGCTGCTGATTTCAAAATGGAGTTCAATAATATCTCAGAAAAATATGTCCAGCTTACACTTCCAAAAAGAAACTAGAACCCTGTTAGTTGATGATGAAGATATTGCGATACACCGCTTGAAGAAAGCTTTATCTGCTTATTCGCACATTAAGATTATCGGAGAAATAAAAGATGGGAAATCGGCCATTGAATTTATTAATCATCAAAAACCAGATCTTGTTTTTCTAGATATACAAATGCCTGAATTTAACGGATTTGAGGTACTTAGCCATTTAGAACATACATCCCTGATCGTTTTTGTAACTGCTTACGAAGAATATGCAATCAAAGCTTTTGAGAAAAACTTACTGGATTACTTGTTAAAACCGGTAGAAGATGAGCGCCTTGCCTTGACTATTCAAAGAGTAACCACGCAAAAAAACGAAGAGGTGAATATCCTGACGAAGATCAAAAATATGATCGGAGAAAGTCGTACAGCTGAGACGATCAGTACGATACCTGTCAAAATTGGCAACAAGATCAACTTGATTCCTATAGATGATATCTGTTTTTTTGAAGCAAAAGATAAGTATGTTTATATACATTCCCAAGCCGAAGAAAAGCTAATCGAATACTCTCTTACCTATCTGCAAGACCGTCTTCCTGCTCAATTTATAAAGGTTCACAGGGGCTTTATTATTAATAAATTGAAAATCAAGGAAATTCAAAAGTATTTTAAGGGGACTTATATCCTGTACATGAATGATATAAAGAACTCTAAAATAAAAAGCGCTTATTCGTATGCGGAAACAATCAGAGCTAAACTACTTTTGCCCTGATTGCTTGTTATGCTTGCCTGGTTAGTAGTTTACAGATTTTTGCTACAGATTTCTATTTTTTCTTCTGGCAAATGTGCTCCGAAAATATTAGGATCGAAAGAAAGATAATTTGACCATAGCTAGCAATAATGCCGCAGCGATGAATCCGATACTTGCCCATACTGTATATTGAATTCCTGAATTGATAATTATCCAGCCACTAATTGTTGTTCCTAATGCAATCCCCAGGTTAGTAAAAGCGACGCCAAGACTATTGGCAAATTCCTCAGCTCCTTTTGCTGCAGAACTAATCCATGACTGACCAATAATAAAACAAGCTGTATGTACAAATCCCCAAATTGCAGTCAGTGCGATCGTATAAATATTGTAGCCATTTGTAAAATAAAGCAGGATATAGATAACGGCGAGCAGAAGTAATGCGAATATGAATGTGCCTGCTAAACTTTTACTGAGCAACTTACCAGCAACCCAGTTTCCGGCAACACCTAAAATACCAAACAATAGAAGCAATTTACTAATCTGAACCCCATTTAAGTGATTAACTTTCTCCATGAACTCAGCAAAATAACCATAGACAGCAAACATACCAGCAATCATCAAAGAGGTCGTGATTGCCTGCAGAAGAAAAACAGGTTTCCCCAGCAAACCGATTTGTGTTCTGAAGGAGGTTTCTCTAATGGAGTGCATTGGAGGAATAAAAAAGAGAGCAGTAATAACCGCGAGTATATTAATTACACCAAAACAGAGAAAGGCTGTCTGCCAGTTAAAAACCTCCGCAAAGTAGGTGGTCATAGGTACTCCTAAAACAGTAGCGATACTTACTCCACCAAAAATTACTGCAGTTGCTTTATGTCTATCTCTTACAGGCGCATTAGTCACTGCAGCGTAAATAGCGGCAGAAAAATATAATGGATGCAAAAATGCCGGTAGTATTCTCGCCAGTAATAATAACCAGAAAGGTGGTGCCAATGCAGATAATATATTTGATACGACAAATAACAATAAAGCAATGACCATCATCTTTTTTCTATCGAAACGTGAGGCTGCCAATGTTATCCATGGGCCACAGACTGCGATAACCAAAGCAAACCCGCTTAATAACCAGCCGGCCCGATCCATACCAATATCATAATGCTTCGCAATTTGAGGAAGGATGCCGATCACCCCAAACTCGGTAGTGATAATACCGAAAATACCTAAAGCAGCTATGTATTTAATTTTATTCATCTTAAGAAGTCAAGAATGATCAGATAGCTGATACTAGAAGCTATCTGATCCTAAAAAAAGAAATTAATAGGTTACATTAATAGCAGTTTCTTTCCAGTCCAGGATAGTTTGCTGATAGGAATTTATCTTTTGCTCCAGACTGTCAATTGTTGCCTGTGTAAAAGGGATTCTTAAAGGTGGATTATCCAGCTTGCTGATTTCTACAATAACTGCTGCTACTTTTGCGGCACTTCCACCCTGTTTTCCATCTATTTGCTTACTTCTTTCCCGGATATTGGCCACAGTAGATTGATATATTGCAATCTCCTGCTCAACGAAAACAACAGATCTTCCAAAAAAATCTGTACGTAACGGACCAGGTTCTGCTAAAGTAACTTTGATGCCAAATGGTGCCACTTCTTGTGCTAAAGCTTCACTCATTCCTTCAATAGCAAATTTCCCTGCGGCATATAAACCGCCGCCAGTGCCCGCTGCAATGCCTACTCTAGATGAAATCTGAATAATATGCCCGCTCCTTTGTTTCCTCATTGAAGGAAGGACTTCTTTGATTAACCTCCAGACTGATATAAAACTGACATCCATCTGATGTCTTAACTCCGCTTCGCTGGCTTCTTCGATAAAGCCAAAAAGTCCATAGCCTGCGTTGTTGACAAGAACATCTATTCTTCCAAATGCATTCAAACTTTCTGCGACAATTGATGAGATTTTTTCGGTGTCAGATAAATCCAGAATAAGCACTTTACTGCGTTCAGGGTAATCACTTTCAAAGCGTTCTTTATCTTCTTTTTTTCTTACCGTCCCAATGATAATATCCCCAGACTGATAAATCGCATTTGCCAGTTCTTTTCCTAATCCACCGGAAACGCCTGTTACTAACCATACTTTCTGTGCTGTTTTCATATTTAAATTATTGAATGATCGCTCAACAATAGAGCAAAAAATTTTTACTGAAGACTTTCTATTAAAAAATTACTGATTGCAGCTGATATATCCATGTCATCAAGCAGTACCTGCATATGCCAGAACCCTGCAAAACTGGAAACGATAAAGGTGGCCATCACTTTGGCGTCTTTCTTTGGATTAACTTCTCCGGTGATCTGCCCCAACTTTAATAGCTTTTCTAAAAAGGCGATCAGTTCAATGGTCTGTCCCTTCAGCAACCGATGTGCATCGGGATCTACACCTGCCAGTTCAAAGGATGACTTCACCACCATACAGGCTTTATTTTCAGTAAAAGCACGTTCCACAGCTCTCTGAATAATTGCCTTTACTGATCCAAATGGCGAACTCGCTGCTGCTGCTGCATCTTCGTATTCATCCAGTTTTTCCTTGCTGTACATCTTTAAGCTTTCTATAAATAATTGATGTTTACCACCGAAAGTCCCATAGATACTGCCAGGGTTTAATTCCATTGCAGTTACCAAGTCTTGCATAGATGTAGCATTGTAGCCTTTTTCCCAAAACAGATCTTTAGCTTTACCTAGTCTTTCTGTTACGTCAAATTCTTTATTCCGTGCCATAATGATACAAAGATATAATTGTTGAATGATTATTCAACAATTATAATGAAATATTTATTGAAGCGGCTTATTAATTATTCAGAAGTATATATTAGCATTGAAAAGATGTGAAATTTTGCTTTACATTTGATCATAAAGATTATTTATAAATGAGTAAAGGCAAAATTTCATTAATTATTCTCGCAGTTTTTGCAGTCATAGCAGTTTTTTGTGTCACCATCCATTTACTTCAAAAAAAGCCAGTTCAGTCATTAACGGCTGTAAAACCTGTTCAAACAGGTTCAAAAAAAGATTCAGTTGAATCTGCTGTAGCCCCCGCAGCTAAACAAACAGATAGCATCAATTTAACGATTAGCGCATTTCAGAAAAAACCATCTCTGGCTACACTGAATGTAGTAGAAAATAGCATACGACAACAGCTTCCATCATTAAGTATAGAGCAGCGATATGCTTTATTAGAACAATGGGAAAAAGCATTAACTCCAATGATTAGTCGTTTAGATCCAGAACAGAAAAAAGTCTTGACTATTTATGACAATTTGGCTGGCAGCAGTTATGTGGATAGTGAAAGTGCAGCAGATTATGGAAAGAGAATGGATAGAGAATTACCGGAAAAATTGACTTTCTATCAAAAAACATTGTACAAGCAATTAACTGATCATCAGATTCAGATCACTCAGGCCGAAGAAGTAGGTTCGGTCTATAAGCTAAAACCTGCTTACTGGAAAGATTTGTTTGCTTCCTCTTTAACAGAAAGTGATCAGAAGTACTGGAATCAGAGAGCATTTGAAAATGATCCCGTGGTTGATTATGATGCCGGTCTGGCGGTAGACAGGGTAACACTAGGTGACTGGGCTTTTTCATGGGAGCAGTACTTAAAAAAATATCCAAAAAGTCATTATCAGAACCATGCTGAAAGCATATATCAGAGTTATATGTGCGATCTATTAGTTGGTTTAGAAAACACGCCGACTCTAGACTCAGAAACGAACAAAATTGTCCCGGAAGTTGAGACAGATTTTGATACAATAATTAAACGTCATCCTAATAGCTCGGTATCAAATGCAATTACTTTGTTTCGAAAAAAAATACAGGAAGTCGAGGGTAAAACCAATATTTCTACCAAGCTTTATGATATAGCAAATACCATCGTTAAGCAGACAAAGTAATCAGTTAAATGGAGTGAAGGTCCTCACTCCATTTAACTGATTAAAGCTTAGTGCTCGGACCCAAGCAGCAACTTCATTAATAAATTTACAGACTCAGGATCTTCATCACTATTGACAGAGGCAACGCTATTTCCGAAAATATCATTACTTTTTTTGATGGATAATAACTGTTGGCCATGTTGATTGACAATACTTTTATTCTCATTTCCAAAAATATCAACTGAAGTTTTTATAGTCGCGGTTGTTTGCCCTTTGCTATTACGAATTGCGATTGTCTCTTCGCCGAAAATATCTTTAGATTTCTTAATAGAGCCTATAGGCTCTCCACCGAGACCGGTCACATTTTTCGTTTCGTCGCCAAATATATCTTTGGAAGTTTTAATAGTGGCTTATGACTGGCCTTTTCCATCAGAAATAGCAATAGTCTCATCTCCGAAAATGTCAGTATTTTTTTTTATGGATCTCATTTCCTTACCATTGGAATCAGTAATACGCTTTATTTTACTTCCAAAAACATCAGTAGAATGTGTGATCACAGCAGTAATCTTTCCACTCCGATCTTTGTATGTTTCAATTGTATCTCCGAAAACATTTACACGCTTTGAGATACTATATGTCTGAGCATTGACTGCTACAGTACCCGTTAAAAAAAATAGTAAAAGAAATAGTTTCATGTTCATAAGCACAATACTGATGGCATTTCTGCTAAGATACAATCTGGCCAGTTTAAAATATCCTTTAATATTGTTATAACCGAAGAAACTCACCAAGTGCCAGAGGATTCCAGATGGGTCGTGCAAAAAGCATTCTTTCCCCCCAATCGTTTACCCGGATTGGAGTTAGTTTTACATTTTCATATTTACTTGTCAGGTCTAAAGCTAACAAGTCGTTCCAAAAACTGCTGGCATCTTCAACTTCTAAGAATACCATTGTATTATCTATCCAATCCTTTACATAAGCATCTTGAAGATAAAATCCCAATTGCTCTGTTTTAAATTTTACCATCGTTTTTATGAAGTGCATATAGTTGACAATTTCTGGCGGAAATGTAAATTTTGTCCTTATTCACAATAGCGGATTGTCCAGTTATTAAATAAGAGGTATCAGTATAGTCTTCTTTTGATTTCGTTAAATCCTTGGCAGCTAATAATTGTTTTGACCATTTTCAAGATAAATATTATGGTTTGCCTAGGACTTTCTAACATAGAAATGTTCCTGATCCACGACAATCCCTTTTGCCTTACGTTCGGCCTCTACCACTCTTAATTCCATTCTTCGTATCTTTCCACTAATCGTTTTGGGCAGTTCCGTTACAAATTCAATAATCCGAGGCATTTTATAAGGGGATAGCTTTTCTCTTGAATAAGCAAACAGTTCATCGGCTAATGCCTCTGCAGCTTCGTAATTTGAGTTTAAAATCACAAATGCTTTGACCTCAAAACCTTTAAGCGGATGCGGGCTACCAACCACCGCAGATTCAAGGATAGCATCATGTTCAAGCAAAACACTTTCTACTTCAAATGGCCCGATGCGGTAATCGGATGACTTGATTACATCGTCATCCCTGCCTACAAACCAGATATAACCATCTTCATCCTGAAATGCTTTATCGCCAGTATAATATAAACCATGTTTAAAAACTTCCTTTTTCTTTTCCGGATTTTCAAAATAATCATTGAAGATACCATTTGGTTTTCCCGTATTCATTTTGACACAGATGTTTCCCTCCTCCCCAACTGGCAATTCCAGTCCATGTTCATCGGCAATTATTATTTCATATAAGAAAGTGGGTTTACCCATAGAGCCGAATTTAATGGCGTGACCTGGTAAATTGGCAACCAGACATGTACTTTCTGTTTGCCCAAATCCATCCCGTATCAATATACCTGTCCCCTCTTTCCAGGTCTCAATCACTTCCGGATTTAAGGGCTCTCCGGCGGCTACACATTCTCTTAAATCGAAATCGTAAGACTTCAAATCTTCCTGAATAAGCATCCGTAAAACTGTTGGAGGTGCACAGAAAGTTGTGATTTTATATTTTTCCATCAGTTTTAGGGTTTCTTTCGCTTCAAAACGCCCGGTTTGATGGAAAGCAAAAATTGAAGCACCAACATTCCAAGGTGCAAAAAAGCTACTCCAGGCAAATTTTGCCCAACCTGGCTGTGATATATTATAATGAATATCTTCTTTTCTTAACCCAATCCATGAACTTGTGGTCAAGTGACCAAAAGGATAACTGAGATGTGTATGGATAGCTACTTTAGGCATCCCAGTTGTTCCTGAAGTAAAAAACAAGAATAAAGAATCGTCGGCTTTAGTGACAGCTCCAACTGCGTTTATGTCTTCCTTTTCAATATCCTCAAGCGTATGCCAACCTTCTCTTTCCCCTTCAGCAATGATTTTTACCAGAATTTCTTTTCCAGACAAACGTTCTGCCTCTTCCATTTTAGCAGCGTTAGCAGCATCTGCTATAACAACTTCGGGCATTAATTTTTCAAACCGATAAACCAAGTCCTGAACACCTAAGATATTAGCGGCAGGGATCATTCTAAAACCACCTTTAATAGTGGCGAGTAAACTAAACCAGTTTAATGGCTGCAAAGATAATTGTGTCAGGATGATATTATTTTGTTGTATTCCTTTGTGTCTGAGAAAATTTAATAACTTATTAGTTTGCTGACTTATTTCCAGAAAACTAAAATGGAGAACGATTTTTCCGTCCGTCCATAATAATGCGTTTGCGTCGGGTGTCTCCTTTACATGGATTCCCTCAAAAATATCATTTGCCCAGTTAAAGTATTCGGGTTTTAGAATTTCAAGACTTTTTAGCTTTTCAAATTGCTTGTCTGCTATCAACTGCCTTATCGTCCTGAATGTTCTTTCCATAAGCTAAAAATACTACTTTCTTCTTTCATTGAACACAACGAACTCGGCGATTGCAACCGTCGAACCTATATTTTCAACCTGTATTCTCACTTGATCACCATATACTGTATCAAAACGATGAATTTTAATCTTATGATCATTCTACTTTGAGAAAATTGTCTTCCACACTCCATCTAAACAATACTCTAATTTATATCTCTTGATCGTAACCGGATTTTAATCTGCAAGGACTACCATATTAAAAGCTTTCTCTCTTCTGAATTCAATCTCATAACATGGTTTTTTAACTCTTGCATTTACCTTCGGTCTTATACGGCTATAGGTTTACAGTTTTGATTTTACTACTTCCCTGCGGTCAGGTGATCCCAGCTCGCTTTTGTCAGTTCTGCCATGATTAAATCTGTTACTTTTTCATCTTCTTTAGTCATAGAAACAAATACAGCTACTGCAAAATGTTTTCCATTTGGAAGTGTAACCACACCTATATCATTTGAAGCTGCTGTCA
This sequence comes from Pedobacter sp. PAMC26386, assembly GCA_014302835.1. Classification (GTDB taxonomy): domain Bacteria; phylum Bacteroidota; class Bacteroidia; order Sphingobacteriales; family Sphingobacteriaceae; genus Pedobacter. The sequence goes on along the minus strand of CP060294.1, from coordinate 837,090 downwards.
TACCGGATTTATTCATACCTGAGCTCCCTGTTTTATGAGCAACCGAAGTACCTGCTGGTAATAAACCCTTGATTTTGTTTGGCCCCGTAGTAGTCTCGGTCATTACTTTCCACAAAAACTCCTGAGAAGCTTCAGATAATATTTTTTTACTATAAAATAACTTCAGCAACTGGGTCGCCGCTTCTGCTGTAGTCCAGTTTGTAAACTGAACCTGTTCATTTTTATGCATTTGTTCTTCTGTAGCGGTAATCGCTACTTGTTTGATGCCCAGGCTATGGATATACTGGTTAACTTTTGCAGGACCACCAATTAACCGGAATAAGATGTCACAACCATTGTTGTCACTTTGTGAAACCGTATAACTTAAAATTTGTGATAGCGGTATTTCTACCTCACCATTTGGATATTTATCTCTCAAAGGACTCCATGTGTCGGGCAACAGGTCACTCTTTTTAAGCAGAATCATCTGATTTAACCGTAAATTACCATTGTCAACCTGATTTAAAATCGCTAAAGCAAGATGAAATTTATATACACTTTGCATAGGCAAATGTTTCGTGCCATTGAGCGTTAATGTATCTCCATTTTCCAAGTTTACCAATGAAAAGCCAATTGTTGCAACGTGGCTACTCGCTATAGTCTGAAGCTTTTTTCGTAAGCCATTCTGCTGTGCGAAACCCTTTACCGACATCGTCAGTAAAAAAAATCCTAAAATCATCCTTTTAAGTGTAAAATATCGTTTCATAATACAAAATAACGAATAATTTCCATTTAGTGTATAGGACTTTTCAGGTAAATTTTGTCTGCTGTTTATTGTATCAGTCTTCTTTTTTTTAATGTCTGTTTCTAAGATCTTAAGTAGTAAAAATCTCGTATTTATACCAAATAGGTCAATAAAATGTCCGAAAATTAAAAAAAAAGCTAAGTCACCACTTTTGAATAAAATATCTACTATATTGCCTTTTAGGAAACATCATTAACCCCTTCCTATGAAAATTATTTTACCTATAGCTAATTTGAAACGGGCAGTTTGTAGCTTTTGTACATTAGTTCCAAGCTGAAGATTATCAAAAAATAAGAAAGGATTATTCACCGGCCGGCTATGGAAAGTAAAGAAAACGTCAAACACAGAAATAAAGAACAGACCAAGAGAAAACTTCTTCAGGCCGTAGGTGAAATTATTATTGAAAAGGGTTATGCGGGCTTAGGTGTGAACAAAATTGCCAATAAAGCTGGTGTAGACAAAAAACTCATTTACCGCTATTTTGGAGATGGAAATATTTTGGTAGAAACTTATATTCTCGAAAAGGATTACTGGCTTAGTCTTGCGAATAGATTACAGGAATTCAACGACATTCAAACTCCGGATAAAGCAAAAGAAATTATATCTGCAATATTAGAACGCCAATTTACTTTCTTCTATGAGGAAGAGGCCATGCAGCGTTTGATTTTAGAAGAATTAACTGCTAAAAGCTCACTAATGGCCGGTATCTGTAATATACGGGGAAATATAGGCGCGAGTCTTTTAAAACATACCGATCCTCATTTTGAAAATTCTGAAGTGAACTTCAGAGCAGTAAGCGCCTTACTCGTATCAGGTATTTATTACCTGGTTCTACAAGCCAAAATTAACGGTGGAACCATTTGCGATATAGATATTAATGATCCTGCGGGAAGACAGGAAATCACAAAAACCATCCGCCAGATTATTGAATGGGCCTATGAGGCACCAAAAAAGAAGTCTAAAAGAAATTAAAACTCAATTTTTCAACAAACGATAGAAATACATGAAATATGAACTGCAGGAATTCAAGTCGATGGTCGATGCCCTCCATGAAAGTGATGGGTTTGAAAGCTGGATGACTGAGCAGCGTAATCCTATTGAAAATATGGCCATGGAAGCTGTACGTATTTGTCAAACATTCAAAGACGTCAGTTCGGAAAAAGATGCAGTACTCTTTACCAAATATTTCCATCAGCATCAACATGCGCTGGTTATAATGGTAGACCAGGTTTATACCTTTTTAAAAACTCATACCAATGAGGAAGATGAAGATAATGATGGAGAATTATCTTTACAGCGCCTATATAATGCTTTAGTGAGCATCCTTCAATTCATGCAGACGCAATTAAAGATTTTTTTCAAAACAGATGGAAAAGTTCCTTATAGTTTTATTGAACAACATCAATATCAAGAAGAACAGCATCATATTTTTATTGAAAAAGCATTACTCGAAAGAGGTATCAATTCCACTATTGTCACCCATTTGATCACCGTTTTGAGATTCGAAGACCAGCAACCTAATGAGGAGATTTCTTTTGCGGTTTACACCTATGTACTTAAAGTACAAAGGGAATTGTTAGTATATCTGCAAGGAAAAGATGATGAAACAAATAATTACAGAATACTCAAATTATTAACCACTTTGAATCTAAACAGTATAGGGATTTATGAGCATTATCATGGAGTAATCAACGATCATCAACTCCCCCATTTTAAGGCGGCTGGTCTACAAAAACCAACTGACCCCATTAAAATGTCTTTACTCTTATTTATCATTACAGAGATTAACTCGCTACATGCCCTGAAGTTAATCGCGAAGGAATTATCCCCTCTGGAAAACTAAACCATAGCATCTCACAGTAGGCTAAAACTTAAGGTATCTTAAGAAAGTAAACAGTATGCCTGGTTATTATTTGCGATATTATGCAAATTTGCTTTTATTTGCATAAATATGAATACAATTACACAACCAGCCAATTACGTTACTGCGGCACGCAGGTCAAATATGCTCTACTTTTTAGTCTGTGGTTTAGGCATAGCGACCTGGGCCCCTATGGTGCCTTATGCCAAAGAGCGTCTTGCATTTAATGATGCTAATTTAGGGCTCCTTTTGTTGCTAATGGGAGCAGGAGCACTTATAATGATGCCTGTAACTGGCATTTTAATCCAAAAACATGGAAGTAGAAAGGTGATGCTTACCGCATCTTTCCTTGTGGCTTTGATCCTTCCTTTACTTTTAATTATGGATACACCACTTACCATGGGGATAACCCTGTTCCTATTTGGTGGTGCAATTGGTACTATTGATGTCGCCATGAATGCTCAGGCTATCAACATAGAGCGACATTATACCAAACATATTATGTCTTCTTTTCATGGACTATTTAGTCTAGGCGGAATCTTTGGTCCGCTGTTTATGGGTGGGATGATCAAATTCGGGCTACAACCCCTTATTGCTTCATGCCTGATCTCTGTATTGCTTCTGCTAATTTCCATCAGTCAATATAAATCTCTGCTTTCTTATAATCAGGAATTAAGAAATGATGAAAAAGTAAAATTCTCCTGGCCTGGCCGGGCAGTAGTTTTAATTGGCCTGATGTGTTTTATCGTATTCCTGGCAGAAGGATCAATACTGGACTGGGGTGCTGTATTTCTAAAAGATATCAAAAACTTTGACCCTGCAATAGCTGGGGCAGGCTATGCCGCATTCTCAATTGCGATGACAGTGATGCGCTTAACAGGCGATAAATTTGTCGATAAATTGAGTCCTCAAAAAATTATGTTATTTGGACCTGTAATTTCAGCAGCAGGTTTTTCTCTTACCATATTTAGTCCATGGTCATGGCTTACTTTAGTTGGATTTATACTGATAGGTCTTGGTGCAGCCAATATTGTCCCTGTTCTATTTAGTGCAGCCGGTAAACTTAAAGATGTACCTGCATCTGTATCTTTACCTGCAGTAACTACTATGGGATATGCTGGTTCTCTTGCGGGGCCGGCGGGAATTGGGGTAATAGCCTATTACAGCTCACTTCCTATCGCATTTGGCTGTATTGCAGTATTACTTCTTTTCGTAAGCTTTTCTTATCGCCAAAAATAAGAACCTGTTTAAAATATGATAAAAAATGAATATCATTGATCATTAAATGAAAAAGGAACAACGTTTTAATTATATCCTTGGTAAACTGGACCAGGAAAAAATGGTGGAATTTAATCCATTAAGCATTGAGTTAAACATCTCTGAAGACACCGTAAGGCGTGATATTGAAGAACTGGCGAAAAACGGTTTGCTTTCTAAGGTACGCGGAGGAGCAATACCAAGGTCTGAAAACCCACTCACTTTTAAAGACCGGATCGGATACCTCAGTAAAGATAAGGAAGTTATTGCACTCAAAGCGTTAAGGCTGATCAGGAATGGACAAACCATTTTTTTGGATGGAGGGACTTCAGTTTATACTCTTGTGTCTTTATTTCCGGCAGATATTAAACTCACTGTAATTACCAATAATGTGGCAATTATTCCTCTTCTGGCACTTTACAATGGAATCAAAACTATTGTATTAGGTGGACAATATATGAAGACTACTGAGTCATTATATGGATTGGAAGCGGTAAGAGGTGCAGAAAAATTCCGGGCAGACGTTTTCTTTCTTGCCCCCTGCTCAATTGATGAAAAAGGCGTTACAGCAACTTATCTGGAAGAAGCAGAGCTAAAACAGGCTATGATAGCTTCTTCTGATCAGGTGGTGGTTCTTTGTAATTTCAATAAACTAGATACTAAAGATCCTTATGCCGTGTGCCGGCTAGAGGATCTGTCTTATGTGATTACCGAGGAAGATGTTAACTGCAAAGAGTTCGACTTTTATAAAAATGCTGGCATTGTCTTTATCTAACAAGACTGTTCTTCTCTCCCCGAAATTATACTTTATCAAAAGTACTGTTAAAATCAGTATCTTGATAAAGTATAATTTCAGGAGCTCATCATGAATAAATATTTAAAGTACTTACTGGTATTTATTTCAATTACAGGATTGGCAGCTTGTGTAAATATGGATCACAGGAGAGCTTTGTTTGATGCACAGCTGGATGTTTACAAGAAAAACACAATCTACAATGACGTACTGTTAAGCACCAATAAAACACTTAAAAATTGGATTTCAGAAGATCTGGAAGGCATTCATATACTTAAAGATTGCAAATGGAAAGTGGATGACGCGGTTTTCTTTAACAAAAAAAAAGACAAATGCTATTTGTTATTGTTAATTCAGGACAAGAGCCCAAAAGCAGAACTAGATTACGTGTATGTACTCTATGGAGCCTTAGAAGATCAGCAATGGACTATTTATTTTACAGGCCTGTCCACTATGGTCTTCCCTAGAAATAAATACAGTAAAGAAGAGAAAGAGCCTGTTTCTATGGCTACACTTTCCCTGTTAAGCAGAGAGGAAATTCTGAAAAAATATTATAAAGCCAACAGACATATTAACGATGAATATGTAAATAAAGCTTATACCGGTGACTTGAAACAGAAACAGGCCCTATTTCTTAAGAAAAAGCACAAACGATAAAGCACAGCCGCCATTCCAGCATATCTTAATTTAAAAGAATTAATTATTATTTATAGCGCAAACAATTCATTAGTTGTATTTGTTTAATGCTTATACAGCATGACTATTTGATGACATAGTTGGCTGCTGACCAGAAAATTAACTGATCAGATAGCAAAAACAAATAATAACTAAATAATAGAAAAATGAAAAAAACTATCTTACCTCTCGCTCTGCTGGGCTTAACGCTTTCATTTGGGGTACAATCTGCTTCAGCACAAATTAAATTGAATAGTAAAGGTCTTGGTGCTTTGCAAAAAGGTGCAAAAGCAGTCACTTTCTCGGATGCTGATGCAGCAAAACTTGCTGGCGAAGCTGTAGCATACATGGATACACATAATACTGTTGCAGCTGCTAAGGACCCCTATACTGTCAGATTAAACAAGATATTTTCAAAACATGAAAATGAAGACGGGCTTAAACTAAACTATAAAGTATACAAAGTTAAAGATATCAATGCTTTTGCCTGCGCTGACGGTAGTGTTCGTGTGTTTTCTTCTTTAATGGATATCATGACTGATGATGAGCTATTAGGTATTATCGGGCACGAAATTGGACATGTTGCTAATAAAGACACCAGAGATGCAGTAAGAAGTGCTTATAAAAGAGAAGCCATATCGGATGCTGCTTCATCTCAATCCGGAGTTGTAAACTCACTTTCACAAAGTCAGTTAGGCAATTTCGCTAATGCACTTCTGGATAGCAAATATAACCGTAAACAAGAAAGTGAAGCTGATGACTACTCTTATGAGTTTATGAAAAAACATAATTATAAGGTAACTGCTTTAGCAAGTGCGTTCCAGAAATTTTCTGATATGGAAAAATCATCTGGTGCAGAAAGGACTAAAACAGAAAAGATGCTAAGCTCACACCCTGACAGTGGCTCACGTGCCGCAAAAATCTTAGAAAGAGCTAAAAAAGACGGCTTGTCTAAATAACCAAAGTGACTTTATACACTGTTTAAAAAAGCCAGGTTCAATAACCTGGCTTTTTTAAAGTTTAACCTGATTACAGGAGAAGTTCACCGGCAGAAAACTACTATTCACCGCAAAAAATAAAAATATTTTATTTTTAACTTACATATTTGAGCTTGATTTACTCAAAAATCTAAGCAATGACTAAAAAAATACTCTGGACCTTATTTGCTTCACTTGCTATTATTATTGGTCTCTATCCATCCGTATACTTTTTCCTGGACCGGCAGTTTGGATTGCTCAAAGACAAGGATGCAGAACTTCTAAGTAATGTTTTCTGGAACATAACTTTTTATATCCATATTGTGCTGGGTGGAATCGCCTTATTAATCGGATGGAGTCAGTTCAGTCCAAAGTTCAGAGAAAAAAAACTGAATTTGCACAGACAAATAGGAAAAATCTATGTCGTGGCAAGTTTGCTGAGTGCCTTGACCAGTCTGAATATTGCTTACCATGCAACTGGTGGAATTATCAGCCAGCTTGGTTTTACTTGTCTGGGCGTCATATGGCTCATAACTACGTGGAAAGCTTATAGCTATATCCTTGAGAAAAAAGTATCCCAGCATAAAAAGATGATGATATTAAGCTATGCAGCCTGCTTTGCAGCAGTAACTCTTCGCCTATGGCTTCCGATACTGGCTTATCTATATCATGACTTTTTACCTGCCTACCGGTTGGTAGCGTGGCTTTGCTGGGTACCTAATTTACTGGTAGCCCTGTTCATAATTAATAGAATGAATAAAGAATTAAACTAAAGCCTTTCTTGTCGTCAAAGTCGCTCCTGCACTGGCAATGATTACACAGGTAACTGCAACCCATTGATAAAAAGTAAGAACTTCATGTAAAATAAGCAGCCCGTTTAATGCTGCAACTGCTGGCTCCAGGCTCATTAAGATACTAAATGTGCGGGCGGGCATTTGTCGCAACGCATTGATTTCAAGCGTAAAAGGAATCGCACTTGATAAAAGTGCCAATGCAATTCCGAATAAGAGCAGAACTGGTGTTAAGTGCATCAAACCACCGCTGCCGATTCCAAATGGAGCAACAACTATTGCTGCAAATAGCATTCCTACAGTGACTGCATCTCCCCCATTCATAATTTTAGAGATTCTACCTCCCAGAATGATATAGCCAGCCCAGAAACCTCCAGCTGCCAGCGCAAGTAAAACACCTACTAAATCAATTCCCTGGTTAGCCCATGGTGCAATTAAAGCGATTCCTATTGCAGCCAGAAAAATCCATAAATAATCCTGTATTCGCTTAGATCCGAAAATAGCAACAATTAAAGGCCCCACAAATTCAAGTGTAACACCAAGACCAAGAGGTATTCTTTTAATTGCCATGTAAAAAATCAAATTCATTAAACCCAGGCAGATACCATAAGGAATAACAGCTTTCCATTGTTCAGAAGTTAGATTTTTTAATTTGGTACGGTTAACAGACATCAGGATGATAGCTGATAGGCCAATCCGGATAAAAGCAGTGCTTTCAGCTCCTAAAATAGGAAACAACCCTTTTGCAATTGCGGCTCCTCCCTGTACACTGATGATTGCTAAAAGAACTGCGGGTATTGGTGGTATGGTGATGGACTTATTGGAATTCATTTTCGCCGCAAAGTTAATGATATAATCTGTTTTTTGTAATTAGATTAGCTACAGTAGTGTACCCGGAAAGTAAAACATGAACTATAGACAGTAAAGCGATAGCTACTGGTTTCTGAAAATAAAGAAGACCCCTGCTTTTACAGGGGTCTTCTTTATTAATTTATATGGATTGCGAGCTATTCAGCAATAGCATAAGGCTTATCTTGCCTGCTTACTTTTTTACGATAGGCCCAGTAGAATACAATCGGAAAGATAAACAGGTTGAATACTGTATCCGAAATTAACCCTCCTATCACTACTGTAGCCAGTGGTTTCGAAGTTTCAGAACCGATTCCCGTAGACATCGCTGCTGGCAATAATCCAATTGCCGCCATCATCGCAGTCATCACTACAGGACGGATACGAGACTCTACTCCTATCCTTAGCGCATCGATAAATGTCCATTCGGGATGATTATGACGCATTTCTTTAATATTTGATTTAAACTTAGTAATCAGAATCACCCCATTCTGTACACAGATACCAAATAAAGCTATAAACCCAATACCTGAAGAAATACTAAAGTTGATGCCAGTCAGGAGTAAGGCAAATACCCCTCCTACAATGGCAAATGGCACGTTATTTAAAACAAGCAAAGAATCTTTTATAGTTCCAAACAGAATAAACAGGATGAAGAAAATAAGCAGGATACTAATTGGTACAACCTGTGTTAAACGCGTTGTCGCCCTTTGCTGATTCTCAAAATCTCCTGCCCATTCTAAAGTATATCCCTTAGGCAGTTTGATCTGTTCATTTACTTTACCCTGTGCTTCTTTAATTGTGCTTCCCATATCACGGCCGCGTACAGAGAATTTAATCGCTCCGTATCGTTTGTGCTTATCCCTGTAAATCATGCTTGGTCCAACCAATTTCTTGATTTCTGCGATTTCACGAAGTGGAACTTTGTTACCTGACAAAGTTGGCACACGTAAATCGCCTATAGCAGCCGCATTATTTCTGAAATTTTCCGGATACCTGATTCTGAGGTCAAACTTACGTTCACCCTCATAAATCTGGGTAGCTGCTTTTCCGCCAATCGCAGTTTCAATCACCGCATTCGCATCCGCAGTAGTCACTCCATAGAGTGCCATTTTCTCTTGGTTGAGATTAATCTGCAATTCAGGTTGGCCCAGATTACGCATAATCCCCAAATCTTCAACCCCTTTTACTCCTTTCATGATTTTGAAGATCTTTTCTTCCTTCTCTTCAATGAATTTAAAGTTATCTCCGAATAGCTTAATTACAATGGATCCCTTAACACCAGATACAGCTTCTTCAACATTATCGGATATCGGCTGAGAAAAATTGAGATCAATACCAGGATAGAAGGCCAATTTTGCCTGCATCCGCTCAATCAGATGGGCTTTACTCTCCTTTTCCTTCCACTGGTCCTGCGGATATAAATCCACATGGAACTCGATATTATAAAAACCAGTAGCATCAGTTCCATCATCAGGGCGGCCAGTCTGGGAAATAACCTGTTTGACCTCAGGAAAACTCCTGAATGTTTTACGCATATCATTAGCCAGTTTGACCGATTCTCCAAGTGAAGTACTTAAAGGTCCGGTTGCCCTAACATAGATAGACCCCTCATTCAACTGTGGTAAAAACTCTGTTCCTAAAAATTTAAAACAGAACAGACTGATGGCCAAAATGATAATTGCTATTGGGAAAGCTATTTTACGCCTCTTAAAACAGATATTAAAAAGGCGCATGGAGTTCCTTGTAATCCACTCCACAAAGAAGTTATGTTTTTCACGCACATTCTTTCTCAAAAGAACACTTGCCATTACCGGAACTAGTGTGAAAGTTAAAATCAGAGCACCCAATAAGGCAAAACCTAGCGTCCATGCCAGTGGAGAAAACATCTTCCCTTCCACTTTTTCGAAACTGAAGATAGGTAACAGTCCAACGATAATAATCAGTTTAGCAAAAAAGATTCCCTTTCCATTGATCAGACAAGCCTCTTTGATCATTCCAAGCTTACTCAGCTTATTGAATTTCTCCATCCCCTCCTTTTTAGCCCGATGGTCGAGTACCACAAAGATTCCTTCCATCATCACGACGGCCCCATCTATGATAATTCCAAAGTCAATCGCCCCCATCGAGAGTAAATTTGCCGACATTCCTTTTAACTTAAGACAGATAAAGGCAAATAACAGGGCTAATGGGATCACTACAGCTACAATAATTGTAGTCCGCCAGTCTGCCATGAATAAAAACACAATCACAGTTACAAATACAATCCCTTCAGCCATGTTATGCAACACTGTATGCGTTGCAAAGTTCACAAGGTCTTCACGGTCATAAAAAGTATCTATTTTCACCCCATCCGGTAAAATAGTACTATTTAATTCATTGATTTTGATCTTCAGATTTTGGATTACCTCACTTGTATTCTCCCCCTTCCGCATCACAACAATTCCCTCTACTACATCCGGGTCACCATCACGGCCAACCTGTCCCAAGGCAGGAAGCCTCGATTCTGTAACTTCAGCGATGTTTTTTACATAAATCGGAGTACCTTTTACATTGTCAACAATGATATTCTTAATCTCACTGATATTATTCAGCAGACCGATACCACGCACCACATAAGCCTGTCCGCTTTGTTCAATGACATCGCCTCCTACATTAATATTACTTTTAGACACCGCATCATAGACCTGCAAAGCCGATACACCATATTGTACAGCCTTTTCAGGATCTATAGTAATCTGATAAGCTTTAGTTGCACCACCAAAACTATTGACATCTGCCACTCCAGGCACCGAGCGGATTTCCCGTTCCACAACCCACTCTTCTAATGTTTTAAGTTCACGTACCGACTTTTTGCTGCTGCTTAAAGTATACCTGAAAATCTCACCCGTAGGCCCATAGGGTGGCGATACATTTGGCTTAACCCCATCGGGTAAATCCGCATCACCCAAATGATTATTGATTTGCAAACGCGCAAAAGCATAATCAACATTATCCTCAAAAGTCACTTTAACAACCGAAAGTCCAAAAAGAGAAGAAGAACGGATTGTCGTCTTTTTCTCGGTCGGATTCATCGAAATCTCCAGTGGACGGGTTACAAATTTCTCGACCTCCTCAGCACTCCTGCCGGGCCATTGGGTAATAATGGTAACAGATGTATTTGTTACATCCGGAAATGCATCTATAGCGATGCTTTTAAAGCTGAAATAACCACCTATCAGCAGTAAAAATGTCATAAAGAAGATGAAAAACTTGTTCTTTAAGGCAAATGCAAGTACTGTTTTAATTACTTTATTCATTGCGTTGAATTTATACAGAGGGATAAAAGATCAATTATTTTTTCAGCGATTCGTACAGAAACAATTGTCTGGACGCAATAATCTGATCACCAGGTTTTAGACCTTCGCTGATATAAGCCCGGTCTTCAAACCTTTTGCTCACAGTAACCGGCTGAATATGCACACCCGCTTTTCCATCTCTGACAATTACATAATTACGGTCATTATCCAATACGATAGCACGGGTATTGATAACCGGTAAATCCTCATTAGACTTTGCACTCACTACTACGTTGGCAAACATCTGCGGTTTCAACAAATTACCTGGGTTCTCAATTTTAACCCTTGCACGCATCACCTTCATATCCGGGTCAATCATATTGTAAACCTTATCGATATGACCGGTAAAAACTTTACCAGGATAAGCAAGCGTGGTGATCTTAACCGGATATCCAGTTTGCACACTAGTGATATCAGACTCATAAATATTAACCAGGATATAGACAGAAGATAAATCGGCGATGGTAAACAGGTTCTGACCATTATCGGCACGTACCTGCATATTACTGGTAATGTTCTTTTCAACGATATACCCACCAATTGGTGCTTTAATCACATAACCCCGGCTATTGCTATGGTTAATAGACATCACTGAACTTGCCCGGTTATGTTCTGCCTGGGCTTTCTGAAAATCTGATTTAGCCTGTTCCAGATCTTTACCAGAGGCAAGACCACTTTTATAGAGGTCCTGTGTTGACTGCAAAATTCGTTTAGTATTCCTTAAATCAGCTTCTGAACTGATCATATCCTTTGAAAAACCCGCTATTTCTGTACTTCTCATGGTAGCTAGTGTCTGTCCTTTAGTCACCACATCACCCAGTAAAACATGTACCCCCTCAGTGATCCCGCTAACCATTGGGAAGATCTTGGCCATTTTATTCTCATCCGGAGCAATAGATCCGGTTAGTGTAATTTCAGATAGAGCACTCGCCTCCTTAACGGTATCAATGAGTAAGCTGTTTAACAAGGTATCTGTTACCTTGAACTTCGTATCCAAAGGTTTATCTTCCATTTGACGGGTGCAACCAGGGAACAGGAATGCAGCAGTCCCCAAAACAGCTGCAAGAGCTAATAATTTATATTTGTACATGGCGAAGATGATTATTGATTAAAAAATTGAGTCCCGGTGATAAAGTTTAATTGTTCCAGTGAACTGATCCGGTTAAGCTGGAGATTATTAAGTTGTATAGTATTGGTTTTATACGAATCATAAAAATCAAGGAACTCCAGTAAACTGATATTATGCTTCTGATAGTTTTTAAAGACTTCTTCAATCAGGTGATTAAAGTCTGTCTTGAATTTAGGGTCAAAGCTATTATACAATCTTTCCAGCCTGTCTGCACTTTGATAACTATTATCCAGATCACTTTGTATCTGATCTTCTTGCTGCGTAACCGCAAGTTTAGTGGCATCAATAGCAATTTTAGCTTGTTTGATAGCTCCTTGGTTCCTGTTAAATAGTGGAATAGGGATACTAATTCCCAAACCAGTATACTTATTGACAAAACTCCCTTGTTTATCATAAGTGACCGACATCGTGATATCAGGTATAGCCATTGCTCTTTGCAGCCTTAAGTTTACATTACTGAAATCAACCGCAGATTTTGCATTGATCAAATCATAACGGTTTGTATAAGCAGAGTCCAGCAATTTTTGATAGGTTACTTGTTGTAAAACATTCTTACCATCTAAATTGAACTCCAGCCTGGGAACGATATCGAGTTTTGGATTGACATGAATCAATAGCTTAAATTCACTTTGCACATCATCAATCCCATCCTTCACTTCGTTTAATTCAGATTGAAGGGTGTATAATTGTGATTGAATACGGAGTACTTCTTTTAACGCAATATTATCTTTAGCATATTGCTGCTGAAAACCAACCAATGTTTTAGCAAGCGAACTAATCTCTTTTGCATAAACTTTCGCCGATTGCTGCTGAAAATAGATTTTGTAAAAATCAGTTCTCAGCGTATACTTCAAGGTGCGCAGCAAGTCGAAAAATTGATATTCTGCCTGCTTTACCCCTATTTTGGCCAGCTGTATATTTTTATTGCGTTTCCCGGCAGTATGAAAAAGTTGTGAAATATTTGCGGCCTGCTGTCCCTCCTCTTTACTGGTATCAAAAAACTTTTTCGATCTGGGGTTATATAATATATTCTCAAATCCAAACTGTGGATTGTCAAAAAGACGGGCAGTAATTACAGCTGCCCTGGCATTATCGATCTGATATTTACCGGCGATTAGACTTAAATTGTTTTTGATAAACAGATCTTCTGCTTCTTTGATGGTTATACTTAAGGTATCACGTTTAATTTCATGTCCATCATCTCTGGCATACAATGAACCTATATTCACAAAAAAACAGAGGTGAACCAGAAATATGGGCAGCACAAATTTAGATTGCATAGCTTTATTATTTGAATAACAAAGCTATGTTACGCGTATTAGGAGCGTCTTAATTCGAGGTTACACAGGCATTAGAAGTTCATTAGAACTCTCTAATGTGTCACTCAATTACGCTAAAGGGAAATAAAGAGAGAAAACTGTGCCTTGCCCCAAAATAGATTTTACCTCAATAGAACCATTGTGCTGGCGGATAATATTATGGGTCAGCGAAAGCCCTATTCCATATCCCGAAAAGTTCAAGGCATTTGCAGCGCGGTAAAAAGGCTGAAATATCTTTTTAAGATCATTTTCATGGATACCAATACCACGATCCCGTATCGTAATTGCGATGCTGTTATGATGATAACTTACCGTACACAAAACTTCCTGCCCCTGAGAAAACTTAATCGCATTTTTGAGGATATTACTGACCGCAATAAATAACAATTGCCTGTTTCCTTGCAAAGTACGTTTCGAATCATCAGTTGGTAGATCATAGACAATCTTAATGTTATCCGCATTTTTCTTAAAAGCCAGTTCATCTGCTATTTCCCAGATCAGTTCATCTATTCTGATATGCTGAAAATCTTTGTTGTCTAAATTGGTCTGCATCAGTTCCATTAAACTATTGATAATATAATTTAATCGTTCTACACTGCCTACAATCTCTTCCAGCGCATGTTTATACTCTTGCGGACTGCGATCTTTCATTAATGTGATTTCAGCTTCCCCCAAAATAGAAGTTATTGGTGTCCTTAGTTCATGTGAGGCATTGGCGACAAAAGACTTTTGACTTTCGAAAGATTGCTCCAGGTGCTCCAGCAACTGGTTAATCGCTGATGACAGGTTATCTGTCTCGTCAGTTTTAACACTATTAACCGGTAATCTATGGTGCAGGCTGGATGCTCTTATTCTTTTGAGGTTCCCCGTAATGGAAACAATTGGTTGTATAGAAATACTGGCAAAAATACGACCTATAAAAAAGGTGATAAACAATGAACTGACAAAAAACATAGACATAATCAGCTTCAGCTGTTCCATGTCATGTAATCCTCTATCATCAATTGCCGAAACTACAACTATAAAATTACCTGAATTGTCTGGATAATAAATACCAGTAATCTGAGTTTCTCCCTGGTTGATATGAATCGACTTCTTTTTAACAATCTGCGCCAAAAATTCATGCTTCCAGCTAATAGAATCCTCACGGGTAAATTTGGAATTAAACTTATCATCATAAATCCGGATAGATTCATGAGTAAGCGACTGGGGGAACTTCTTGGCTACCTGTTTAAATATATCTTTTGAAAGGTTATCTTCAGCAAGATAAAACTGTGCAACGATGACTGCTCTTTCATCGAGCTTATTCATAAAAGATTTCAACCGGTTATGTTCTACCAGGAAATAAATACCCGTCAAGACCACCAAAAGTAAAATGGCGAACATCAACGTAAACTGCAAAGACAATCTGTTTTTAACTTTCATTAGGACATACTGTTTTTCAATGGTTACGATTTAATTACCCTTTGATTACATACCCCATTCCAATCACAGTGTGTATCAGCGGCTGATCAAAACCTTTATCAATCTTTGCGCGTAAATAATTAATGTAAACATCAATTAGGTTTGTACCCCTGTTAAATGAGATTCCCCATACCGCTTCAGCAATATATACCCTGGAAAGCACACGCTCTTTATTAGCCATCAATACCTCCAGCAAGATAAATTCTTTAGCAGACAAGATAATATGCTTACCGGCCCGAGTGACTGTTTTTTTATAACAATCCATTTCCAGATCATGAATTTTAAAAATTGTTCCTGGCAGCACTTGTTCTCTGCGTCTGCCTAAAGCCTTAATCCTCGCCAGCAGTTCTGCAAAATGAAATGGTTTAGTCAGATAATCATCCGCCCCATTCTCTAATCCCTGTACTTTATCACTGACTGTATTTAATGCAGAAAGCATTAAAATAGGCACTTCTTTTTTGAGTTGTCTGATCTGTTTGCAAACCTCCATTCCATTGATATAAGGAAGGATAACATCCAGTATAATCAGTTCATAATCATTTTCCAGCGCCATTTTGCAACCCATGTTTCCATCATAAGCGACGGTCACGGTATTGAGTTGCTCCTCCAGCCCCTTTTTAATAAATGCAGCAACCTTCGGCTCGTCTTCAATCATTAAAATATTCATGTTCTTTTTTTAATCAAAGATAGCCTGAACAAAACCGTTTTTAACCCACATTAAAGAATTTTAATGTTGATAATCAATTTATTAGCAAAAACAAGGGTTACCGAATGAATAGTTCTGATAATGAAGCTTCTGGAAATTAAAACTGTATTAAAACATTTACAGAAAGAAGAATTTTAATCTGTGTGGCTTCATAAAATGACAAGAGCCACACAAATCTTACTCCATATAATCAGCCTGACGGCTTAGTAAAGCACGATATTTATTGAATACAGCGGTTTTGGAAACAAAGCCGATATATTCTTCCTGCTCGTTCAAAACAGGTAATAACCAGGCATTCTCTTTTTCCATTTTCTTCAGTACAATTTTCAGAGAATCAGTAATGTATACAATTGAAGGAGCTGTCTGCATCAAATCATGAACGGTTAAATCAGCATTAGCCGGATTGTTAATCGCTTTTTTCAAGACATCCTCTACGTAGATTAATCCTTTGAAAGTTCCATCTTCAGCCAATACAGGAAATATATTTCGTTTAGACTGAAGAATTTCCGATAATTTTTCGGCAATTGTTTCCTCTTCATCTAAAGTCAGATAATCTTTTTCTACCAGGTATTTCAACTTCATCATATGCAAAACAGTCGTGTCTTTGTCTTCATGAGACATCAGTTCACCACTTTCTGCCAGAGGTTTAGTATAGATAGAATATTTATTCGTGCTTCTGTTAATCAGGTAAGCAATTGCTGAAGTGATCATTAAAGGTACCATCAGGATATAACCCCCGGTAATTTCTGCAATCAGGAAGATTCCAGTCAATGGAGCATGCATAATTGCACTTAAAGAAGCTGCCATACCTGCAACAATGAAGTTGGAAACATTCACATTCGCAATACCTAAGGTATTAATGGTAAAAGCCAGCACGAAACCAATCAACCCCCCCATTATTAAACTGGGTGCAAAAATACCACCATTGCCACCTGCGCCCAAAGTAACCAGTGTAGCTGCCGATTTTGCAAATACAGTAATCGCAGTGAATAGGATAATCACTGAAGGAATGTTGCTATAAGAGGAAAAGATACTGTTTGTAATTACATTGCTGTAATTTCCACCCAAAAGATTTTTGATGGTCACATAACCCTCTCCATATAGCGTAGGAAAAAGAAAAACCATTGCTCCTAATACCACACCACCAACAACAACCTTTTGATAAGGGTGCTTAATTTTGTAGAACAGCCCTTTGATAAAATAATTGGCTTTTGTAAAGTACATCGAAAACAGGCCGATCAATACTGCCAGCACTACGTACCAGATCAGGGAATTGAACTTCCATCCTTCAGTAACCAGGAAGAATAATTGTTCATTGTAAAAGAACCGCGCTACCACCGCAGCCGTAGCTGAAGAAAGTAACAACGGAATAAATGCAGGAATGGTAAATTCCGGTAAAAGGATCTCAATGGCAAAAACTATTCCCGCAATTGGGCTGTTGAATGCACCCGCTATGCCTGCCGCTGCACCACAGGCCAGCAACATCGTAGTTTCGCGGTAAGAGAGGCCTAAAAACCGCCCTACGACAGAACCTATCCCACCACCACTGGTCACAATTGGTGCTTCCAGCCCGGTTGATCCTCCAAAACCCACAGTTAATGCTGCAGTAATAATCTGTGAATAGATATTATGCGGCTCTACCCGGCTCGATTTTTTAGAAATAGTATAGAGTAAAGGCGTTAAACCCGTTTCAAATTTGCCTTTTCTTATAAACCGCTTCACGTACATCACAGAAAGCAGGATACCAATAAATGGAAAGACCAGGAATAAGTAATACTTGTACTGCCAGTGAAAACCATCTTGTAGAAAATCTTCTATATGATGTGTAATTGTTTTGAGCAATGCCGCGGCAAGTCCAGCTAAAACACCAACTATCATGGCCGCTATAACGAGGAAATTCCGATTGGATATTTTTGTTCTCCGGTACTGGTTTACGGCATCAAGATAGTTGACTAGTCTTACATACATTTCTTATAAATTTAGCAATCGAATTTATCTAACAATTTAATCAGTGTGGCGAAGTCTTTTGGATATGGAGCATCAATTTCGATATCTTCACCATCCAGCCCTTTAAACACAACATGTTTAGCATGCAGCGCAAAACGCTTCATAATTGGTTGTTCTTCGTCATCTTTTGCAATCCGGTATCCTTTTTTAATACTCGATAAAAATACAGGCTTCCCTTTGTAAAGTGTATCTCCGCAAATAGCAGCACGCTGTGTAGCCAGGTGAATCCTGATCTGGTGCATACGACCTGTAATTGGCTTACACTCCATTAAAGTATAATGTCTGTAAAATTTAATGGAATTAAAAATGGTCTCAGCGCGTTTTCCTTCCTTACGGTCAATGGTTACGCTCCTGTTTCCATCATTTAAGATTGGCAGATCAATGAAAAGCTCATTAAACGTAAACAATCCATCAACAACGGCATGATACGTTTTTTTAACTTTACGTTTTTCAAACTGCATAGAAACAGAACGATAAGCTTCAGGATTTTTAGCAATGATGATCGCGCCCGAGGTTTCTTTGTCTAAACGGTGACAAACCTGAGCATCAGCTGAATACTGCTTAGCAAGGCGAAGAATATTTACTTCGCCTGAGCCGCCACGCTCGTCTAATGAGGCAACAAATGGCGGCTTATTAACAACGATATGGTTATCGTCTTCGAATAGAATGAGGTCTTTGAATGAAGGATATTTCAATGGTGTGGATTTATAAAACAGTACAAAAGTACAATTTCATCCCTTACCATTTGAAATAAGAATGTAAATGATTAAGAAAGTTCGAATTTATAGCCTACTCCTTTTACAGTTGCAACGTAAGTTTCACCCAGTTTCTCTCTCAATTTACGAATATGTACATCAATTGTCCGGTTAGTTACCACAACAGAATCTTCCCATATATTTTTAAGAATTGACTCCCTGGTGTATACTTTACCCGGTTTAGAAGCTAAAAGGTACAGCAATTCAAATTCTTTCTTTGCCAGTACAACTTTCTGTCCGCTTTGATAAACAAGATAGGCTTCTCTGTCGATCACTAAATCTCCGATTTCAACTTTATTCTCAGAAACTTCGTCATTACTTACATTTCTTCTCAGGATGGCATTGATACGGCTAACCAAAGCACGAGGCTTAATTGGTTTAGCGATGTAATCATCTGCGCCTACATTAAAACCAGCAATTTCTGAATACTCTTCACTTCTTGCAGTAAGAAAAACCATGAAAGTATTCTTGAACTCGGGAATAGCACGCATCAGACGGCAGGCTTCAATCCCGTCCATCTTAGGCATCATAATATCCAGAATGATCAGATCAGGATGCACTTTTTTTGCCACTGCTATCCCATCCTGTCCGTTGCTTGCCAGGTAAACCTGATAACCTTCTTTTTTAAGGTTATATTCTACTAACTCTAAGATATCAGGTTCATCATCAACTATCAGTATCTTTTGTTTTACGGCGCTCATGTCTTTAAATATTTGTTACGAAATTAGACAATCATTTGCATAACTAGGTTAAACATAAGTTAACAAATTGTTAATGACACCCCTTAGTTTAACATTGAATTAGGGTTAACGTAAAGTCCTGCCTAAAAATGTGTCCAGCTCTTCAGCTCTAAGGTTTTTAGCGATGATCTTACCAGTTGGATCTAATATAAATGAGCTTGGAATAGCCTCTACCTGGTACATTCTTACCGTAGGACTCTCAAAATCCTTCAATTCACTTGCATGTGTCCAGGTTAACCCATCCGCAATTACAGCTTGTTTCCATGCTACAGGGTCTTTATCTAAGGATACTCCCAGAATAGTGAACTTCTTGTCTTTATACTTGTTATATACCTTTACAACGTTTGGATTTTCCTGTCTGCAAGGCTGGCACCAGGAAGCCCAGAAGTCAAGCAAAACATATTTACCTCTTAAATCTGATAGTTTTACCGTTTTACCGTCAATAGTATTCATCGTAAAATCTGGTGCAATCTGGCCGATTTGTACAGATTTCAATTTTGTCATCCGAACCAGGAAATCAGTTACCGCTTCATTTTTGTTGAAGTTACTTTTGATTTTCTCCGAATAAGCAATCATTTCTTTCTCATAATCACTTGGATTAAGGGAGTTGATTGCGTAAAAACCGGCAAGAGAATTGGTGTTATCCATTGCAAATTTCAGGATATAACTCACCAGCGCCTCATTTTCTTTAATCAGTGCTGGTCTCATCTGGTTGGCTATCGCATCTCTGTTATGCGGTTGGTTAGCTACATTTTCTTCAAACTGCGCCTGTAAAGCAGCTAATTTTGCCACATACTGGTTTTTATTCTTGTTCAGCTCTTCCAGCTTATCAGCCTCAGCTGCTCCGGAAATTTTATAAGCAAGGGTCTTATCTGCAAGATCTGCCTCTAAATTGATATGATCGCCGTTTTTAGCAATCAGCATATATTCACTGTTGTCAATTTTTATTCTAAAGAAATCTACTTCAGGTGTGCTTCTGCTAAATTTATACTCTCCTTTATTGGATAACACCGTAGAATCTAATGGTATTTCACTTGCTTTATTAATTCCGTATAAATAAACCTTCGTTTGAGGTTTCGCATGTTCAAATTTCCCGGTGATCTCAAATTTACTTTTATCGCTACAAGCGACAAATGCAATACATCCGACTAAAAGGGTGGCTATTTTGTTCATATTTATAGAGTATATAGATTATAGAATTCTTATTTCAATTTTTCAAGTAACACTTCATTAATTTTCCCAGGATCAGCTTTACCTCTGGCTAGTTTCATTACCTCACCGACAAATAAACCTAAAACTCCTTTTTTACCGGTTTTATAGGCGGCAACCTGCGGTTTGAATTTCTCGAGAACCTGATCTGCAAAAGCAGACAGCTCATCGTCGTTTTCAATGATCAGCAAATTTAGCCGCCCAGCCAATTCAACCACATCAGTATCAGGGCTTAATTGAATAGCAGGCAATAACTGTTGTAACGCAATTTGCTGGGTAATCTTCTTTTCTTCTACCAGATTCACAACCGCAGCAAGCTGAGCAGGGTTAACCTTAAAAGTAGTAATTGTTAAATGCTTTTCATTCAGTAAAGCTCTGATTGGTCCTGTTAACCAGTTAATCAGGTTTTTAGAGTTCTTAACTAAAGCTAACGCGGCATTCAGGTAGTTCAGGAGTTCTTTATCCTCCGTAAAAATCGAGGCTTCAGAATTGTTAATTCCAAAGTCCGTCATCAGCTTTGCGGTAATTTCATGAGGTAATGCCGGCATTTCTGCTTTCAATGCAGCCAGCCATTCATCAGATATATATATGGGAGGAAGGTCCGGATCAGGAAAATAGCGGTAATCGTTTGCCATTTCTTTAGTCCGCATCGGTGCAGTAGTTCCCTGGTCGGCATCAAAAGTCAGCGTGCTCTGAATAATAGTTCCACCTCGCGTAATAATTTCCTGCTGACGGTTAAATTCAAATTCCATCGCCCTGCGTACATTACGAATAGAGTTCAGATTTTTCACCTCACAGCGTGTACCAAATTCAGTAGTTCCGTTTTCACGGATCGAGATATTAGCATCACAACGGAAACTTCCTTCTTCCATATTTCCATCACCGACATCCAGATGTCTGACCAGCTTCCTCATTTCGGTAAGCAATACAGAAGCCTCTTCGGCAGAGCGGATATCTGGTTCAGTTACAATTTCAATCAAAGGCACTCCTGCCCTGTTCAGATCTACAAACGAATAGCGATCATCCTGGTCATGCAAACTCTTACCTGCATCTTCTTCCATATGGATCCTGTTGATCCCAATCCGCTTTTCAGTACCATCACTTAAAACCAGGTCGATATATCCATTCTGGCAAATCGGTTTATTGTCCTGAGTAATCTGGTAACCTTTAGGCAGATCGGCATAGAAGTAACTTTTTCTATCAAAGTAGTTGGTCTGGTTAATGGTACAATGAAGGGCTAAACCCATCCTGATTGCTTTCCCAACCACTTCTTTATTCATTTTCGGTAATGCCCCAGGCAAAGCCAATGAAACAGGAGAAATATGCGCATTCGGTTTTGCACCAAACGCCGCGCTGTCTGAAGAAAATATTTTCGATTTTGTATTTAACTGAACGTGAATCTCTAAGCCTGATACCAATTCAAATGCTGTGGGAGAAATAGCAGTTTCCGTACTCATTTAAGGGCAATAAATTAAACTAATTTGATGAATTACTGTCTCACAAATATAACCAAATAAGTTTATGACCATGGGTTTAGGAGGTATTTATAAAAATGGCATAAACTTTGACAATTCACATACACACACAAATTTGAATCGTTATGAAAAAATTACTTTTAATAGCTGCTATTGGGATTGTTTCCCTTGCAGCTGCACCCGCAGCCAAGGCGCAGGTGAGTTTAAGTATTAATATTGGATCACAGCCACAGTGGGGCCCTAGAGGTTACAATCATGTAGATTATTATTATTTACCTGATGTAGATAGTTATTATTATGTTCCTACCAGACAATTTGTTTATTTAAGTGGTAACAGATGGATTCATGCCCGTTCTCTTCCTTCAAGATATCGCGGCTATGATTTATACGGAGGCAGAAAAGTAGTCATCAATAACTATGCAAATCCATGGAACAGACATGATTATTACAGAACACAATATGTAAGGAATGATTATTACAGCAGACCATCGAGAGTTGTGGTAAGAAATAATTACCGTTACGAGAGAAGAGACCATGATAAAGGAAATGGCTGGGGTAGAGAGAATAATAGAGGCAACGGCTGGGGCAGAGGTGAAAACCGCGGAGATAGAGGAGATCACGGAGACAGAGGGAATCATGGAGACAGAGGCGATCGTGGTCACGGACGAGGCGGCCGGAATTAATAGATATTACATATAAATTAAGATATTTTTGAAAAGTATCACGACCTTTGGGTTGTGATACTTTATTTTTATACAGACAGCTGTGTTTTCGAAGCATAACTTTTGTATTAACCAAACCGCCATGACCGAGAATATAGAAGTAATGCTGACAGAGAAAAACATCAACCCTACTGCAATGCGGTTACTGGTACTGGATTTCCTGCTAAAACAGTCTTCAGCTATCAGTTTAACGGATCTAGAAAAGGGTTTGGATCCTTCAGATAGAATCACGCTCTATCGTGCTTTAAAGAAATTTGAAGAAAAAGGCCTTGTTCATAGTATTGATGACGGTTCTGGCGCAACAAAATATGCACTGTGTGAAAATAACTGCGAGGCTGGCCATCATCACGATCTTCATGTTCATTTTTTCTGCAATACCTGCCGGGAAACATCTTGTTTACCTAAACATCATATTCCGCAAATTCCTTTGCCAGATGGCTTTAAATCAGAAGAAGTAAATCTGATCGTAAAAGGCGTGTGTAATAAATGCGTTCACTAGTTTGCAATACCATTGCGCTTCCTGTTTAGTTACCTTTGGTCACAGAGAAATTCAATTTAAAGAATATCTTTAGACTTAAGATAAACTATGGGCTCAGAAAACACAGGCAACTGCTGTGATACAGTTACAGTTGCAGAGAAAAAACCAGCTGCAGAGCAGACAAAAAACAACAAAAACCAACATTCACATAGTCATGAAGGTCATACTCATGATGGAAAAGGTCATGATGATCACAACCATGATGATCATGACCATGACGGACATAGCCATGGAGATGGTGAAGACTCTGGTTGGAGAGGACAGCTTCCTCTGATTGGCTCTTTAGTGATATTAGCAGTCATGCTGACGCTGGAATACGGTTTCAAATTTGTACCGGCTAATCTAATCGCACTCCCTATTTTTGGAGCAGCTTATTTACTGGCGGGTTATAATGTATTAAAACTGGCTTTCAAGAAAGCAATGCGCCTGGATTTCTTCAATGAATTTTTCCTGATGAGCGTAGCAACACTGGGTGCCTTTTCAATCGGTTCCTATAGTGAAGGAGTTGCAGTCATGGTATTTTATTCTATTGGTGAGTGGTTCCAGGATGCGGCAGTAAACAATGCAAAACGTAGCATTAAAGCTTTACTGGATATCCGTCCGGATACCGTAGATGTCATCAGAGATGGAAAAATCAGTACTGTTAAACCAGAAGAAGTTGAAATTGGCGAGTTAATTCAGGTCAGATCGGGAGAAAAAGTAGCTTTAGATGGTCAGTTGACCTCTGAAAAAGGAACTTTTAATACTGCGGCAATGACTGGAGAGAGCAAACCTGATTCTAAAATTAAAGGTGATAGCGTATTTGCAGGAATGATTAACCTGAACACTGTAGTTGAAATCAAAGTTTCCTCTTTATTTAAAGATAGCAAGCTGAACAGGATACTTGAAATGGTACAGGATGCTACTGCAAGAAAATCAAAAACACAGCTGTTCATTTCCAGATTTGCAAGAATCTATACTCCTGTCGTTTTTGCTTTAGCAGTTTTAGTTGTTGGCCTACCCTATTTCATTGTTCCAAACTATGTTTTTGCTGAATGGTTATACCGCGGACTTGTTTTTCTGGTCATCAGCTGTCCTTGTGCTTTAGTTGTTTCTATCCCTCTTGGTTATTTTGGCGGAATAGGCTTAGCTTCTAAAAACGGCATCCTGTTTAAAGGCTCAAACTTTCTGGATGTGATGACTACCATCAATACCGTAGTAATGGATAAAACCGGAACCCTGACTAAAGGAGTTTTCAAAGTACAGAGAGTAGTAGCTGTTAATGGCGATGAAAAAGAATTATTACGCTTAACTGCCGCTATTGAAAGTAAATCGACTCACCCTATTGCTACAGCAATAGCTTTACACGCAGGCGACGTATTACAAGGCATAACAATTGGTGAAGTAGAAGAAGTGCCAGGAAAAGGACTTAAAGGACTGATTGATGGCAAAGAAGTACTAGCCGGAAATGCAAAATTACTAGATCAGTTTAACATCAGTCATCCAGATGAAGTGGCTCAGGAAGAAGACACAGTGGTTGTAGTTGCCATAAACGGTCAGTTTGCCGGCTTTATTACCATTGCCGACGAACTCAAAGAAGACGCGATACAGGCAGTAAAAGAAATGCATGAAATGAAAATCCAGACCGTGATGCTCAGTGGAGATAAACAGGCTGTGGTTGACAAAATAGGCAGATTACTAGGCATAGACCGTGCTTTTGGTGATCTGTTACCAGAAAATAAAGTAGAAAAAGTAGAAGAGCTGAAACAACAAGGCAAACATATCGCCTTTGTTGGAGACGGAATTAATGATGCCCCGGTTGTGGCACTGGCCGATGCAGGGATTGCGATGGGTGGACTGGGTAGTGATGCGACCATTGAAACCGCAGATATTGTCATTCAGAACGATATGCCTTCAAAAATTGTTACAGCGATTAAAATCGGCAGGCTAACTAAAAACATTGTATGGCAGAATATTGCACTGGCAATGGGCGTAAAGGTTATTGTGTTAATTCTTGGCGCTGGCGGAGTAGCTACCTTATGGGAGGCTGTAATCGCAGATGTAGGCGTTGCATTACTAGCTATTTTAAATGCAGTGAGAATACAAAGAGTGAAGTTCTAAGTTACCTTCATAAAAATAGAATGATTATTTAAAGGCTATAGGAAACACTTTTTGAATTTACTTGTTTAGCTACTATGGAGCATTTACAACCTGAACTGAAACAGATAAATTTAATTTGGGAGGGACACCAATACAATTCAACAGAGAATTGTGTGGTGTCTATCTATGAAAAAGGAGCTGAGATAGAAAGTGTAATCGTAGGAAGCTCCGGGGAAAAGCCTTTTCGCCTTGATTATACCATCAGAACGAATGAAAGATGGGAAACGATATTTTTCGATATCAAGAGCCAGTTTGACAACAAAAAAGTAGAATTAAGCTTTGAAAGTGATGGGAAAGGCAACTGGACAGATCATGGAAAGCCATTAGAAGGATTTAAAGGCTGTATTGATATTGATATTTCCCTCACTCCTTTTACCAACACTTTACCAATCAGAAGACTTGGAACAAAGCTAAAAACAGAACAGGAAATCAAAGTAATCTATTTTGATATTTTAAATCAGGTGGTCAGGCCAAATCTGCAGGAATATATCGGACTCACCGATTTTTGTTATCAATACAGAAATATTGACAATGGTTATGAGGCACTACTCACAGTGGATGAACTGGGATTGGTTGTTGTTTATCCAACTCAATTTACCAGGAGTACGCATGTAACAAGCGATTATTAGCGGCTTACTAAGCCCGGCACAATATAAAAATGGGCTATCTCTTGCAGAGATAGCCCATTTTTATATCAATTCTTACTGGATCAACGTTGCCGCTTTCTCCAGAACTTTAGCTAATCCGTCTTTATTTTTTCCACCCGCAGTAGCATAGAAAGGCTGACCGCCGCCACCACCCTGAATATCTTTAGCCAATTCTCTAACCATATTCGACGCATTGAGTTTCTTTTCAGTAACCAGATTGTCTGATAACATCACACTGATTCCAGGTTTATCATCAATCAATGTCGTGAAAACCAGGTATAAATTATCTACAATATCCTTAATTGAAAAGGCCAGATTTTTCACCGCATCTGCATTTGGCAGATCCACATGAACAGCAATCATATTGATGCCATTGATCGTTTTCATATGGTGAACGATTTCATGTTTAAGATTTCCCGAACGTTCAGTGACCGCTTTTTCTGCTTCTTTTTTAAGCCTGGCATTTTCTTCGATCAGAGCCGTTACCGCAGCAGTCACATCTTTATTTCCTTTAAGTAGCGCCTTTAACTGACTGATTTCCTTGTTTTGATCTAAAATAAACTCTTCTGCCCGATCTGCTGTAATAGCTTCAATACGTCTTACGCCAGCAGCTACAGCACTTTCTGATAAGATTTTAAAGAACCCGATCTGACCAGTAGCCTGTACATGTGTACCACCGCATAACTCTTTAGAATAATTGTCATCAAAAGTGATGATCCTAACCACTTCGCCATACTTCTCTCCAAACAGAGCAGTCACTCCGCTGGAAAGCGCTTCCTGATAAGGAACCATCCGCTGCTCTTTCAAGGAAATATTATCTCTAACTCTTTTGTTAACGATATGTTCAATTTCTGCTAACTCCTCGTCAGTGATCTTTGTAAAGTGAGAAAAATCGAAACGCAGGTAGTCTGCATTCACCAATGATCCTTTTTGATTCACATGATCCCCCAGGACGCTTTTTAATGCTGCATGGAGTAAATGTGTCGCCGAGTGATTGTTATTCGTTTGCGCGCGCTTATCTTCGTCCACAACAGCCCAGAACTGACCATCTATATCCTCGGGTAGTGAATCTGCGAAATGCACAATCACCCCGTTTTCTTTTTTGGTATCTGTAATCTCCACAGAGAACATTCTGCTATGGTCTTCCAGACGGCCGGTATCGCCTACCTGACCACCACTCTCCCCATAAAAAGGCGTTTTTTGCAATACAATCTGATATTGTTCTTTTCCTTTTGCAGTAACCTGTCTGTATTTTAATATTTTAGTTTCGATTTCCAGGAAGTCGTAACCTACAAATTCTGTTTCCGGATCCTCATGTACCGTAATCCAGTCACCTGTATCGATTGCTGTAGCAGCTCTTGATCTGGCTTTCTGCTTCTGAAGACTATTATGATATTCATCCATATCCACGGTCCATCTTTTTTCCCTTGCCATTAGTTCGGTCAGGTCAATCGGAAAACCATAAGTATCCTGCAATTCAAAAGCGAAGTCTCCGGAAATAACCATCTGGTCTTTCAGAATACTGTAAACCCATGGATCATCAAATGATTTCTCCAGGTCAATCGCATTTTCAGACATTAAGAAATCTGCTTGTTTAGCCGTATAGTTTTCAAAACGCTGAATCCCTGTAGCCAGTGTTCTTAAGAAAGAAACCTCTTCTTCCAGTACTACCTTCTGTACAAAATCCTGCTGTAAAACCAATTCCTCGAAAACACCTTTGAACTGTTCTGCCAGTACAGGCACCAATTGATTTAAGAATGGGTCTTTAAGATCAAGAAAAGTATAAGCATAACGTACTGCTCTTCTTAAAATCCTACGGATCACATACCCCGCTTTATTGTTTGCCGGCAATTGTCCGTCAGCAATTACAAACGAAATTGCACGAATATGATCGGCCATAACGCGCATAGCGATATCCGTTTTCTCGTCCGTCCCATAGACTATACCAGACTTCTTAGCGATGAACTGGATTAATGGCTGAAAAACATCTGTATCGTAATTTGAAGCCTTATTTTGCAGTACGCGAACTAAACGTTCAAAGCCCATTCCTGTATCAACATGCTGTGCAGGTAAAGGTTGTAAAGAACCATCTTTCAATCTGTTGAACTGCATAAATACATTATTCCAGATTTCTATCACCTGCGGATGATCTGCATTGACCAATTCTTTTCCGCTTACCGCAGCACGTTCTGCTTCAGAGCGACAATCTACGTGAATTTCAGAACATGGACCACACGGCCCCATGTCTCCCATTTCCCAGAAATTGTCTTTTTTATTTCCTAAGATGATCCGGTCTTCAGGAACATACTGCTTCCACAATTCATAGGCTTCAGTATCTCTTGGAAGACCTTCCTTTTCATCTCCTTCAAAAATGGAAACATATAATTTATCTTTAGGGATACCATAAACTTCTGTCAATAATTCCCAGCTCCATGCAATGGCTTCTTTTTTGAAGTAGTCACCAAAGCTCCAGTTACCCAGCATCTCGAACATGGTATGGTGATAGGTATCTATCCCCACCTCTTCAAGATCATTGTGTTTACCGGAAACCCGTAAACAACGTTGTGTATCGGTTACCCTTGGGTACTTCGCCAGCGCCTCGCCTAAAAAGATATCTTTAAACTGATTCATACCTGCATTGGTAAACATCAGTGTCGGATCATTTTTTACAACGATAGGTGCGGATGAAACGATATGGTGTTGTTTCGATTCAAAAAAAGCTAAATATGCGTGTCTGATTTCTTTTGCTGTCATTCTTAGTAGAAATTATCCAACAAAATTAAAATTTTATTGCGGTATTCTACTAAAATCCCTTTACATTTGAATGCTTTATATAAAAGCCATAAACCACTAAATATCAACAAAGAAGTATGCCTTACAAGGAACGGGAAATTAATAAAATGTATTATACGATGGGTGAGGTGACTGAAATGTTCAATGTAAACGCTTCACAGATCCGCTTTTACGAGAAAGAATTTGACGTTCTCCAGCCTAAGAAAAACAAGAAAGGAAACCGTCTTTTCACTCCGGAAGACATTGAAAATTTAAAGATTATTTTTCACCTGGTAGACGATAAAGGTTTTACACTTAAGGGTGCAAAAGACCATTTAAAAAACAATAGTTCCGATGTTAAAGAGAATCAGAAAATCATCGCTTCTCTGGAAAAACTGAAAGACTTCTTATTAAAATTAAACGACGAGATTTAATTAATAAATTAACTTAATTAATCAGAACGGGATTAATTTGGCATCATGATGTCAAAGCTAACGTTCTTCTCTACCCAGTGTCCCGGCCGGCAAAGTGTCAGAGTTTGTTTGCCGGGATGCAGTCTGCTACTGCTCCCTTTTGTATTTTGCTATCCTTCCAGCACTGTATCTGCACAGGAAGAGGTCCAAATGAAAGAAATCATTTCGCCCCTGGCAGAAGGTTTTACCGAAGAAGAAGATCTTTCGGAATTCACTGAAAAACTTTCTTTTCACCTCAAATACCCTTTAAACCTCAATAAAATTAGTTCTGAACAGCTGAAGGAGCTATTCTTCCTGTCTCCGCTGCAGATCAGTTCCTTTTTCACCCATCTCCGGACCAACGGAAAACTAAAAGATGTATTAGAGTTGCAATCCGTGGATGGCTTTGATGTCACGACAATTGCCAGGTTAATGCCTTTTGTGACCATACAAGAAGCTGGCGAATTGAATTTGGCCAGAATCAGGACAGGCACCAGCGAATTCACCTGGAGATACGGACAGTTGCTGGAAGAACAAAAGGGATACAAAATCCTTCCGGGAAGCAGGTACCTGGGTAGCCCGGCAAAAATCTTGTTCAAATACAGGTATGTACTTCCTGATCAGCTTTCGCTTTCCATCGTTGTTAAAAAAGATGCAGGTGAAATACTTTTCAACAATAAAAGTGGTTTTGACTTTATTTCCGGAAGTCTCGCCTTTTATAAACCTGGCCGGTTAAAAAAAATAATTGCCGGAGATTACAGCTTACAATTCGGTCAGGGTTTAAGTCTTTGGTCGGGTTCGTCTTTTGGCAAAGGAGACGATGTAGCAGGAATAGCAAAAAAAGACACGGGACTAAAACCCTATACCTCAGCGAATGAATATTCGTTTTTCAGAGGAATAGGGGCAAAATATAGTTTATTAAAAAACATTGATTTAACTCCATTTATCTCTTATAGAAGTCTAGATGCTGCACTTACAAAGAAGGATGATGGAACTGAGCGTCTCTCCGCTATAAACACGAGCGGCCTACACCGGACAGCTACTGAAGCCGAACATAAAGGAAACCTGGGGTTACTTCTTTATGGACTGGCTGTAACTTACCACAAACAGCGATTAGACTTAGGTCTTACCGCATATCATTCGAGTTATCAGCATGAATTTACGACCGGTAATCAACGTTATAAAAAGTACAGTTTCAGCGGAAAAGAGCTTACTAATTTTGGATTCCACTACAATTATACTTTTAAAAACATTTACTGGTTTGGTGAGCTTGCCCAGAGTATCCCTGGCGGTATGGCTTTAGTCAATGGGGCAATGGCCAGCCTCTCGCCCAGCATTTCGACCGTGCTTCTTTTCCGGGATTACGCCAAAGAACATGTTAGCTTTTATAACAAAGCAACCGGTGAAGGAACCACTGCTGCAAACGAGAAAGGTATTTATGCCGGTATCCATATCAGTCCTTCCAGAAAATGGACAATCTCCGTTTATGGAGACCTTTTCTGGTTTCCGTGGGCAAAGTACAGAATTGATGAAGCTTCTTCAGGGTATGAATTTAGGGGCAGCCTTAGTTTCAAGCCGGATAAGACCTTTAAAACTATACTGAGCTGTAGAATTAAACATAGCGAACAGAACGAAAGCACCGGACAGCCTATTAACCCCACTATAGATGTCAGGAAAGATAATTACAGACTAGAAGTTCATTGGAAGCCGCTAAAAAAAATAGAGCTGCAAAACAGGTTTGAATTTACGGCTTATGAAAAGGGGTTAAACACACCTGAATATGGATATATGATTTACCAGGATGTGAACTATCAACCCATGTCTTCCAGACTTTCAGGTAATTTCAGGTTCGCATTTTTCCGCACCACTTCTTATAATAGCAGGATCTATGCTTATGAAGACGATGTACTTCATGGAGCCGGCTCCGGGATTTATAGCGACAAAGGAATCCGGACATTTTTAAATCTGAGTTACCGCTTATCCAGACACCTTCGCATTTGGGGGAGATATGCTGTTTACCTCTATCCGGGAAAGACAAATACAGGCTCCGGACTAGAAGAAATCAGCGGTAATAAAAGGTCCGACATCAAGTTTCAAATACGCTATCAATTCTAAATATTCATGCAGCATACACCTGGTGTTTTCGGCAAAATTCTGCTTCCATTTTGCATAGGAATATGGGTTTTGCATGGAGCAGAGAATACCAAATTAAATTTGCCAATGCTATTTATTGCTGTTTTTACATTTCTTTTATTATTAGTAATCAATTTATTATATAGATTATATAAAGTTTACAATCACAAATTTAAAATTGCAATTCTAATTAATCTGTTCTTTTTTTGTTTAGGTTATCTCAGGTATATGGAGGCAAATCAAGCTTCAAATCCCAACAACTTTTCGCTTTATACAGCAGAATTCCTTTGCATTTCTATTACTAGTGAACCACAGCAAAAAAGTAAGACAGTCCAATTCAAAGCAAGGGTTCATGCTACTTATGTCCGCCATCAAAAACAGCATACTACTGGCTATTTACTGGTTACTATCCCCTCAGATTTGCGCCACCCGGTCTTGCTCAATTACGGAGAAGTCTACTTTATACCGGCAGGTTATAAAATGGTCAATCCTCCTTATAATCCCGCTGAGTTTAACTTCAAAGCCTGGCTGGCATTACAAAACATCCACTATCAAATATTCCTTCAACCTCAGGAACTCGTCTCTTCAAAAGCGAATAAAGGGTCAACCTTGACCAGCTTTGCATTGGATATCCGGCAACAGCAGGTTGAACTTTACAGAAGGCTGATCAAAGACGATAATGCCTTTGCTGTAGCCTCTACATTAATACTCGGTTACCGCACAGATTTAAATGCAGAAACTTTGGCCGCTTACTCAAAAACAGGTACCATCCATGCACTCTCTGTTTCTGGCATGCATGTGGGGATTATCTATTTCGTTTTAAACCGGGCACTCCAATGGATGGACAGAAAACGAATCTTAAAGTGGGTTAAGGTCATTATTCTGCTCACGCTCATCTGGAGTTATGCTTTGTTAACCGGTTATTCTGCTTCCGTGTTACGTTCTGCAGTTATGCTGTCCATGTTTATACTGGCCAGGGCTATTCAGCAAAATCCAGATAGCTATCATATCTTATATTTTTCGGCTTTCTGCTTACTGATCTACAACCCGTTTCTACTCTGGGATGTGGGTTTTCAACTCTCTTATCTGTCTATTTTAGGATTGATTTATTTGCAGCCTAGACTGGAAAAATTAGTTAGTTTTAAGTCCTTATGGCTAAAGAAACTCTGGAGCCTGATCACAGTTTCTATCGCAGCACAGGTCTTTACTTATCCATTAAGCGCTTATTATTTCCATCAGTTTCCTGTCTATTTCATCCTTAGTAATCTGTTCATTACACTTCCAGTGATTCTTTTGATGTACATAGGTATTATACTCATTATATTTCGTTTATACTGGATATCTCCTCTATTTGAATGGTTGATTATTTTGATGAACCGCGGATTAGAAAAGATCGCAACTCTCCCCTACTCCAGTATCAATGCGATTTGGTATACTAAAACAGAACTCTTTTTACTTTGCGCTTTCCTATTTTTCCTTTTCGCAGCGATATCGCTGAAAAGCAAAAAATCACTTGCTGTTTCTTTAGTTGCTTTTTCTTCTTTTCAGAGCTTACTTGCTGGCGATAAGTTCAGGGCAGAACGGCAACAGAAAATCATTCCTTTTATAATCAACAGAAGCTATGCATTGGCATTTATCAAATCGAATAAAGCGGTACTAATAACTGATTTACTGCCGAACGATAAAGCATTTAAATTTCATATACAGCCTGCGCTGGATAAAATGAAGATTCATACCATTACCTGTTTGCAATGGAATAAAGATATAAATACAAATGATCTGGTGATTAAAGATCATCAGTTGGTTTTTGGAAATTTCAAGATGCTGCTTCTGGATTCCTCATTCAACCATCAAAGAGTAAAGGGCAAACCTGTATTTGATGCTATATGGATTCGTAGTGAAACTAAAGTAAAAATGAATGAACTGAGGGAAGATATCAGTTTTAAAAGAATATGGATAGATACCAGTAATAGAAATTTTGCTGTTCAGCGTGATAAGACTACTTCTCGCACCCATTAAAGCGTAGTTGCTACGGGGTTGGGATGGGGTTGGGATGGGGTTGGGATGGGGTTGGGATGGGGTTGGGATGGGGTTGGGATGGGGTTGTGTCTTATCCTCGTATAGCTATACAGGTTATTGAATTAATTTTGAATTGACTATACAAGCAAATTTGTAATTCCTGTTTGACTTATACAAGTTGTATTTTCTTTTAGTTTGTATTTTTTGGGTTTCCATCTTTTTTTAAGCTCTCCTTGTTTAAGATGAGCCTGTTCGGGTGTTAGATAATCGCAACTAGCATGTGGTCTACTGTGGTTATACGTCTGAATACTCTCTCTTATCCTTCCATTAGTTTCTCTCAGTCCAGCATTAGATCCATAGAGATCAAACTCTGCTTTTAAGATCCCATTAACGCGCTCTGCAATAGCGTTCTCATATGGGTCTCCTTTTTCTGTCATACTAACTGCTATCTTACTATCTGTCAGCAGATCTATATATCCTTTGCTGCAATATTGCGATCCTCTGTCGGAATGATGTATAAGGTCTTTTTGAGGGTACTTCCTATTGCTTATTGCCATTTCCAGTGCATCTATGCAGCCCTGAGCCGAAAGATCTGTCCTGAAGGCCCATCCCATGATTTTTTTAGAATAGGCATCTGTGATCAGGCTGAGATAGCCCCATTGTTTTTTAAGATGT
Organism: Pedobacter sp. PAMC26386; assembly: GCA_014302835.1. Classification (GTDB taxonomy): domain Bacteria; phylum Bacteroidota; class Bacteroidia; order Sphingobacteriales; family Sphingobacteriaceae; genus Pedobacter. The sequence goes on along the minus strand of CP060294.1, from coordinate 802,864 downwards.
ATATAAGTAATATCGCTTACCCAAACCTGTTCAGGATGATTGATGCTCAATTCTTTGATCAGATTATTGTATTTACGCATCCAATGCCTTGAATTGGTGGTTACCGCATTTCTTCTTCGTTGTCTGATATGTAGGCTATGTTCCCGCATCAGTCCGAAGAGATAGTCCCGGCCAATTTTGATACCGTGTTTTTCTAAGGGCTTGTGCAACATAAAATGTAGTTTTAAAGTACCTATTCTTTTTTGCGTTTTGCGGATATCAATCACATGCTGCAAAACGATCTCATCTTTTAATCCTTCATCCTGTAGCCTCCATTGATGATCATAATAAGCATGTCTTGTTTTGCCAAACAGTCTGCACAGCAACTTAATCCCAAGCTTAGGGAAGTCCTGTTTCATTTTGATGACTGCCTGGCACCAGACTTTTTTCTGATATCGATTTTAAGCTGTTCTTCAGCGATATCGATCATGGTGTCCAGGGCTTTGATCTTCAAATTGGCCTCTGCAAGGGCTTCTTGCAAGGCTTTGAGTTCTGTGTTATCAGATTGATTTGTTGTCTTTTTAACCACCTCTAAAGATTTGATATCGCTAATTTCGACATTTTCTTCTCTAAATTTCTTTATCCAGCCCCGTATTACACTCGGGTAAGAAATATCAAAGGCAATTTGAGCTTGTCTGACGCTCATTCCTGCTTCTACAGCGCGAAAAACAGACCTCTTTTCTGCCAGTGTATAGCTTTTGTGTTTCACTATACTTGAACCGTACCGATCTATCCAATCCTTTAGGGTGCAGCTGGCCATACCATATTCCTGTATAAGGTCTCGGCGGGGGACTCCTTGTTCTGCTAATTGAACAACATATGCGATTAAGCGCTTATCAAAGCGCTGTTGCTTGCCAATCCGATCTGAGTAAATAAACTCTGTTTCTTTTGTTTCCATACACTGTTTTTAGTGTATAGCTCTTTTAGGAATCGACATTGGGATGGGGTTGGGATGCTTCGACCCAAGCCAACCCCATCCCAACCCCAAGATAACCCCATCTCAGGGCAGGAACGAACACTGTGATACCGGAAATACTTCTCAGTTATTTATGTTCTTAGTTTACCAATGTGGTATTCTTCAGCAGAGATCAGATCACCAAATAAGATCGTATCCTTATACAATCTATTACTTTGAACTACAGGACCAACGCTCTCTTGCGCTCCATAAAATTTAACATAAGCTTCTCTTTTTATAGGATCCCACCGATACATGACCTCCTCTAATGGATAATCAATATATAAATCATGTGTTGCAAATAATTTTAATTCGTCTGTTTTCATTTCATTTTTTCCTTGAAAATTTTATCTCAAAACTCCATCATTGTAAACGAAAAATTTCGTCATCTTTATATACCTTTGGTCAGGTAAAATCAAATATACAAGTACTCTTTATCCACTAAAAAAAACCAATATACAACACATATTTCATGACATCACCCCTGGTATTATATACAATAACCGATCGAATAGCTACAATATCACTGAACCGTCCAGACAAGCGTAATGCCTTTAGTCCGGAGCTGGTGAGTACATTAACAAAGACCTTACTGCAAGCATCCGATAATGAAGAGGTCAAAGTGATCATTTTAAAGGCCGAAGGGACTACTTTCAGTGCTGGAGCTGACCTTGCCTACCTACAGCAATTACAAAACAATACACATGAGGAAAATGTACAGGACAGCGAAAACCTGAAAACGCTTTTCACGACAATCTATTATTTACCCAAAGTGGTTATTGCACAGGTTGAAGGTCATGCAATTGCCGGAGGATGCGGATTAGCAACAGTTTGCGATATTACTTTTGCCATTCCGGAAGCGAATTTTGGATATACTGAAGTAAAACTAGGATTCGTACCGGCTATAGTTTCTTGCTTTTTAATGCGTAAAACAAGTGAAACAATCGCAAAAAAGATACTGCTGACCGGCGATTTATTTTCAGCAGAACAAGCACTGGCTTATAATTTGATTACTTATGTAACAAGTAAAGAAGAAATTGGTCAAAAGGTACGGGATTTTGCGCAGAAGCTTTGCAATGAGGCTTCAGGGAACTCCTTAATGGTAACAAAACAACTGATTGGTCAGACTACTAATCCTGAGTTGGATAAAAGCTTAAATTTAGCCGTACAAATCAATGCACGGGTTAGAGAAAGTGAAGACTTTAAAAAAGGCATCGCTTCTTTTATCAGCAAGGAAAAAATTAAATGGTAAACTATTAAACAAAAACTGAATATGTTAAAATCGATTAAAACAAGTGTATTAGCTGTAATATTAATCAGTACGGCAGTGATTGCACATGCACAGAAAAAAGTAAATGAAGGTACGCTTACTTACGGTATCACTTATGAGCTAACCCCAGAGCAACAGTCAATGGCAGCACAGCTTCCTGCTGAAACTAAATTAAAATTTAACGGAAATCTATTAAAAATAGAGATGCAGCAGGGACCAGCAAAAATCACCATCATCTCTGACGGGGTTCAAAGAAATGGCCTGGTATTGGTTGACATACCTCCTATCCAGAAACAATATGCAGTAAAAACTACCAGAGAAGAAACTGAGCAAACAATGGGTAAAGCACCTGTGTTAAGCGATTTCAAAGCTACTGGTGAAAAAGTGAAAATAGGAGACTACAATACTGAAAAATACACTTACAAAGACGATAAAGGTGCTGCTTTAGAACTTTGGGCAACTAATGACATTCAATTACCAGAAGGAATCATTGGGGAAGAGTTTAAAGCATTAAAAGGAACACCGATCAAATTTACACGGGTACAAAATGGTGTAAAAGCGATTTTAACGATTAAAGCAGTTGGTGAAGATAAAGTTGGTCCGATCACACTTGATGTTCCTGCAGCTTACGAAGTAACTACTATGGATGCGCTAAAAGCAATGGGCGGTCAATAAAACAAAAAACTAATTACAAGCCTTCTGTTAACTGCGTTTTGATGATGTAGAGACAGAAGGCTTTTTTTTTAACTATTCTTAATGTCTGTTTAAATTTTATTTGATGAATTTTAAACAGACCCTGATAACGGGAACGAACAATGTATTACATTTGAGTTGTAGTAAAGAGCAGAATAACTGCAAAAAAACAGGATAAATAGCAAAGCCCTGGAACTATTATATATGCTGAACTAATTAAATTATTAAAATCAAATGGAGCGGAAACTCATTATTTCAAAATTGTCTATTGTCCTATTTATTACCTCCTTTTACACGCTGACAGCATCTGCGCAGTACGATAAAGACAAGATTAACTGGACAAAAGATGGTAATGGTTATTATCAGAATTCAAATGGGGGGATTGAAATAGTAACTCTACCAAAAAATGAGGTCAAAACACTAATCAGTGCGGCATTACTGACACCTGCCGGGCAATACCAGCCATTAGCAATCAAGGACTTTGTTCTTTCTCCTGACGGAACTAAAGCGCTGATCTATACCAACAGTCAAAGAGTATGGCGTTACGAAACCAGGGGGGATTACTGGCTGGCAGACTTAACAGCTAATAAACTGGTAAAAATTGGAAAAGACAAACCCGCTTCTTCTTTGATGTTTGCCAAATTGTCTCCGGATGCAAGCAAAGTGGCTTATGTAAGCCGACATAACCTATATGTTGAAAACATTGCTGACGGGACTACTAAGGCACTGACAACAGATGGTACAGAGAAACTGATCAATGGCACCTTTGACTGGGCTTACGAGGAAGAATTTGATTGCAGAGATGGCTTCAGATGGAGCCCCGATGGCACTTCCATTGCTTATTGGCAACTTGATGCAAGTAAAATCAAGAACTTTCTCATGATTAACAATACCGATTCGATCTATCCTTTTACTGTACCTGTTGAATACCCCGTTGTTGGAGAAAACCCATCTGCCTGTAAGATTGGTGTTGTCAATGTAAATACAGCAGAAACTGCATGGGTAAAAGTTCCTGGGGACGCGATACAAAACTATATTCCCAGAATGGAATGGGTTCCCAATACAAAAGACCTGATTTTACAACAGATCAACAGGGAACAAAATACGACCACCTTATTTGTAAGCAATACACAATCCGGATCTGTAACCAATATCTATACAGAAACCGATAAAGCCTGGGTAAATGCAGCACCAGAATGGCAGTGGATCAACAATGGAAAAGAATTTATCTGGACTAGTGAAAAAGACGGATGGCGTCATCTCTACAGAATCAGTAAAGATGGCAAAAAGCAGACACTGATCACCAAGGGAGACTATGACATCATCGAAAGCAGTTTGATAGACGAAAAAAACAACACTTTTTATTTTCTTGCTTCACCAGCAAACGCAACTCAGAAATACTTGTATAAAACAAGACTTGATGGAAAAGGCAAATTAGAACAAGTTACTCCTACTATTTTCCCTGGATCTCATGAATATGATATCTCTCCTAATGGTATTTTTGCCAAGCACACTTATCAAAGTGCAAATATTTACCCTATAAGCGAGTGGATGAAATTAGATACAGGTAATCCTTTTACAATGGAAGGAAGCCTGACCAACCAGTTAGCCAAAATTCGCCAGCCAAAGAATAAAACTGAATTCTTCAAAGTTAAAACCGAAGACGGAATAGAACTTGACGGCTGGATGAAAAAACCAGACAACTTTGATCAGACTAAAAAATATCCGGTTGTATTCTATGTTTATGGAGAACCTGGCTCACAAACTGTTCTTGATACTTATGGAGCCGGTCACAATTTCTTATATGAGGGTGATATGGCTAAAGACGGATATATTTATATTTCTATAGAAAACCGTGGTACACCAGCCGCTAAGGGACGTGAATTCCGTAAATCTATTTACCAGAAGATAGGTACTCTAAATATCCGCGACCAGGCAATGGCTGCTAAAGAAATAATGAAATGGTCTTTTGTGGATAAGGACAGAGTTGCAGTCTGGGGATGGAGCGGAGGTGGTTCATCAACCTTGAACCTGATGTTCCAATACCCTGAAATCTACAAAACAGGAATTGCAATTGCTGCAGTTGGTAACCAGCTTACTTACGATAATATTTATCAGGAACGCTATATGGGCTCTCCTTTAAAGACTAAAGAGGCTTATATCAAAGGTTCACCAGTTAGCTATGCAAAAAACCTGAAAGGTAATTTATTGTATATCCATGGTACTGGTGATGATAACGTACATTATCAAAATGCAGAAATGCTAATTAATGAACTGATCAAAAACGAGAAAGTATTTGATATGATGTCTTATCCTAACCGTACTCACGGTATCTCTGAAGGTGAAGGAACAAGACAACATCTTTCTAAAACTTACACTAAATACCTTAAAGCGAACTGCCCTGCAGGAGGCAAATAGGTCTTTAAAAGAAGCGCAAAAGCCCCCTTATTCTTATTGAATAAGGGGGCTTTTATTCAAAAAACAGAGATTCGATCAGGCTCCCTGACCAATATTAATCATCAAACCACCATCCATTACATAAGTACTTCCGGTGACGTAATTCGCTTCATCAGAAGCCAGAAACAAGGCTAAATAGGCGATTTCTTCAGGTCTGCCTGCCCTTCCAAGCGGAATATGCTGTTCTGCTTTTTCTCTGACCTGCGGGTCATCCACAGCTTTTTGGTTCATCGCAGTAAGAATCATTCCCGGGGCAATATCATTTACATTAATCCCAAATTTACCTACTTCCAGCGCAATTGTCCGCATTAGGTTGCGAATACCTGCCTTAGAAGCATTATAATCACCATTACCCGGTGCATTGATCTCTTCATGGACAGAAGATATATTGATAATTTTCCCCGGTTTCTTTACCGCTTTACGATGCTGGATAAATTTCCTGCTGCAAAAAAAAGTTCCATATAGATTCGTTTTGATAGTTTTATCAAAAGTACTGGTATCCATTTCATCAATTGGAATTCCAGAACCGTTGACACCCGAATTATTCACCAGGATATCAATCCCGCCAAATTGTTGAATGATAGCTTCCAGCTGTGCTTCAACATCCTGTTCACTACTCACATCCAGTTTGATTAAGGATGCTTTTCCTCCATGTTGTTGTACACTTTCCAGTGCTTCCTGCCCTCTTTCTTCATTGCTATGGTAACAAACCACTACGTTTGCTCCATTTTTAGCGAATTCAATAGCAATAGCACGCCCTATCCCAGAATCTGACCCGGTTACCAGTGCAATTTTGTTTTCCAGTTTCTTCATGAAGTATTTTTATAGAATTAACGAATAAAAGGCTTATAAGTTTTAAAATTCTATCGTAATCCCCTGTTTTTTAGGTATTTTAAAAGTTCGGCTGGCCTATCTGTTTGAATCACATTTGCTCCGTGGTCAATTACCCAACCCCAGTTAGCATCTGCATTGTCCGTTGCTGCTTCATCATCATGTCCCGCACATAGTTCTGGCCACAGTGTATTTACCCAAACGGTAACTCCTTTTTGGTTCATGAACTTAACAGCATCTAAAACAGGAGAATTTTCCGTGTTATAGATTACCTCAAAAGCGATGGGCTTATAATTACTGATGTACTCTTTCGTAAAGCTAACTGGCCCCTCACTTTGGGCTGGTTTATAAATATTATAATTATCCGGCCAGACCATAGGCATATAAATAATACTATCCACCAGGCTTCCAATTGCAGAACGCAATTCTTTAAGTGATCTGTTTCCTTTGAAAATAGCCTGGTTTACCGTGTTGGTCTCTTTCAATACCTTATAGGTTTCCGGTATATAATCCCATGCTTTATCAATATTCACAAGTACGGGTTTGCCTTGTATAGCCAACATGAGTTCTTCCAATGTTGGCATTTTATACCTGGTAGGCATACCAGCACCATTTTTCAAATGCACCTTTCTGATCGAATCCAGCAAAAGATCTTTAACTTTTCCTTTGCCTGTAGTTGTCCTGTCAATAGATTGATCATGGATCACAACCAGCTTTTTATCTTTAGTCATTTGTACGTCGATCTCTACAATATCTACCCCACTTTTCATTGCATATTCCACTGCCCGAATTGAATTTTCAGGTGCATTTCGCCAATCTCCACGATGTGCAACAACCAGGATGTGTTGATTTGAAGGGTGCTTAAACTGCTGCATGATACTTTCATGTGTAACAGGTGACTGTTGCCCGAACAAACACATTGCCGGCAACAATAAGCCAGATAAAATAACTGCTATTTTAAATTTTATAAATCGTCTCATCTGTTTAAATATGTTTAGTGTGTTTTCTCAAAAACTGTAATAACTCTTTTGGACGGTCAGTTTGAATATAATCTGCCTTCTGATCTAAAAACCACTGATAAACACCAATATCATCCAGTGCTTTATCATCATTATGATGCGCATTATGTGCAGGCCATAATGAATTGATCCATACATGATAACCTTTTGCCCGCAGCGCTCCGAAATCAATTAAATGAGCTTCAGTCTCGCCTATGGTAAATTCAAAGCCGAAGGGCTTACAGTTTTCAGTAAATTCCTTAACCCTTTCCATTCCCTCTCCTTTATTCAGCCTGATAATTGGCATATAGTAGATAGAATCAAGAATACTGCCCAGACTGGCCCTGGTATGCTGATAATCTTCACTGCCCTTAAATAAGATCTGATCAACCATACCTTTCGCTTTGATCATTGGGTAAACCATATTTATATAGTCAAAACCTTTATCCAGATTTAGTGTAATCTTATCCTTAGCCAAGGATAGCACCTGTGCTAATGTTGGAATCTGCATCTCAGTAGGACTTCCTAGTCCGTCCCTCAGATAAAAGCGCTTAATTTCCTGTAAAGTATAGTCACCTGGTTTGCCCTTCCCTGTAGTTGTCCTATCCAGCGTTTTATCATGCAGTAGTATTAATACACTGTCTTTGGTCATTTCTAAATCTATTTCGGCCATATCCGCTCCAATTTCAGCAGCCTTACGAATAGCCCACAACGAATTTTCTGGTGCATTGCGCCAATCTCCACGATGCATTACAACCTTGATTTCATTCTTTTTGCTCTTGAGTGTCGCTGACTGTCCGTAAGCAACACAGGTATAGCATAATGAGGCTAATACCGCACTAAATATTATTGTCCTTTTGATCAATATCATCTGATTAAAATCTAATTGTATCCTTTATTTTGTTGAATTGCCGGATCAGTATTGGTCTGACTCTGAGGTATCGGCTGTACCAGATTATTCTCGTTAATTTTAACACCCTGGTAACCGGGTGTACGGGCGAAATAGCTATTCATCACCTCAATAGCACTGTCTGTTCTGATCAGATCGAACCAACGACTGCCTTCGGTGACCAGCTCTAACCGTCTTTCCTGCGCAATGACCGGACGTAAAATAGCAGGGTCTGTTTGTACAACCTGCGCAATGCCTGCCCTATCTCTAACCAGATTTAAATTTTCGAGGGATTTAGCCGCATTGCCTGTTTCATTATAGCATTCTGCCAGCATCAGAAGCACGTCTGCATACCTTAACACCACAATATTGCTACCACCATCTTCTACAGTAGAGGAAGTTTGCACCAATTTTCTAGTAAAAGGAACTCCATCTTTGGTCATACCCAGATAAGCATTTTTGCGAAGATCTTTCTCAGTAAAAGAATTATAAACATCTCTGGTTGGTAAATTATGTCCTTTAGCTCCAGCCACTGTCCCCGAAGGACTGAACAACTGGAAAGCATTACTGCCTTCAGCATTACCATTAATCCCGGATGCAAATTGAACATCAAAAATTATCTCTTCATTATTTTTAAAGGCAGGGTTAAATATTCGGGTCAGATCTGTTAGTAATTTATAACCCAATGGCCCGATTTTCTGGAGTTGAGTGATCGCCTGATCATATTTTTTCAAGGTAAGATAGACCTTACCCAGCAAACCGACCGCGGCTCCTTGCGTTACACGGCCATTTAATGACCGCGAAGCAGGCAATAATTGAATAGCCCTGGTCAGATCCTGCTCAATCTGGTTATAGACATCTGCCTTAGCCGTTCTCCCCTGTCCAAAATAATCGTTTACATTGGTTGTCTCTTTGATAACTAAGGGCACATCACCAAAAATCCTGACTAAATTAAAATAGGTCAATGCCCGGATAAATAGCATTTCTCCTTTAACTTTATCTTTTGAGACTGGTGCCATTTCAATATTATCTATGCGGTTCAATATAATATTGCATTGCTGTATGCCTTTATAAGCATCTTTCCAGGTAGCATCAACCAGACTATTCAGTGCTATCGCACTAAAAAGATCCAGCTGTCCATAATTCCCTCCATCATTTGCAGGAACCTCATCAAAGGTATTATCTGATGGAATCTCTCCAAACACTAGGTAATTTGCCCCATATTGCCCCGCATTCTGAAGCATGGCATAAGCACCGTTTACACCCTCATTGATTTGCGCTTCGTTTTTATAAAAAGAAGTCAGAACTTTATCTGTTTCTGGTGTCTTATCGAGGTTACTTTTTGCACAACCAGCGATCAAAAAAGCAGCTATACTTAATACCGTATTTCTCAGGCAGTTTTTAAAGTTAATCATGATCTTAAAAATTTAAATTTAAACCCAGTAAGTAAGATTTTGCGACAGGATAATTTGCATTATCATAGCCCTGAGTTAAGGGATTAGTAGTAGAGGCATCTACACTGAACCCTTTATAAGGGGTAATTGTAAATAGATTATTGGACGATAAATATACCTGTAAGCCCGATAATCCAAGATTTTTGATCCAGTGTACCGGAAAATTATAGGCTAACCTTATATTCCTTAAACGTAGATAAGAAGCATTGTTAAAATAGAGGTTAGATGCCCTCGCTTCTTTTCTGTCATTTGAAAAGTTACCGAGATTGGGTGAAGCATAAATACCCCCAGGATTATTTACCGGATGGAACCGGTTATCAAAATAATCTTGTGAAGGAACTGCAAATCCCTCTCCGGATCCCAGTACTGTAGAAAGCGGCCGGCTGTAAATCATTTTACCTAGCTCACCATTTAATGAAAAACTCAGGTCAAAGTTTTTATAGCTTAAAGTACTTGAAAAACCAAAAGTCACCTCTGGTGCTCCCGTACCAAAACCCATCTTATCTTTGGTATCGATAACCCCATCTCCATTTAAATCTTCTATCACGTAATCGCCAACGACAGTCCCTGCCATGTGCGGTGAATTATTTAATTGTTCTTGCGTTTTATAGACTCCGCTTACCTTATAACCATACATTTCGGCAATTGGACCGCCAACTCTTGTTCTGGCAAAATTGCTATCTCCTGTAAGGATTTCATTCTGGCCATTCCCAAGAGCAAGTACTTTGTTTTTATTGGTCGAAAGATTAACAGATGGTCTCCACTTCACTTCCCCAAGCATAACAGCCTTGTTTAGTCCTAACTGAATCTCAAAACCCCAGTTTTTTACCTTTCCAATATTCTGAAGTGATTCTGTATAACCTGATTGTGCTGGCACAGGTACATTCAGCAGCAAATTATTTGTATTGGACACATAATAATCTGCCGAAAGATTAAAATAATTATTAATCAGATTCAGGTCCAGCCCCAGATTAATGGATTCAGCAACCTCCCAAGACAAATTGGGATTAGGCGAAGTATTCACCCCATAACCTCCAGCCAGCGTACCACCAAAAACATAATTAGCACTGGACAATAAAGATTTGGATCCATAATTAGGGATTTGATTGTTCCCTGTTTTCCCCCAACCGGCTCTGAATTTCAGATAATTCAGCCATTTGTTATCTTTATTGAAAAAACTCTCCTCGCTAATTACCCATCCTGCTGAAACAGCTGGAAAATAACTCCATTTAGAATTATCACCGAACCTCGAAGAGCCATCTCTTCGTAGGGATGCTGCCAGGAGATACCGGTTATTATAATTGTAGTTAACCCGCGAAAAATAAGAGATTAATGTCCATTCGTACTGACTTTCTTTCGCTGAAAAATTTGTCCCACCAGAAATATTTCTGAGCTGATCATCAGGAAAATCAAATGCATTCACCACATTTCCCTGAAATTTTTCATATTGAAATGACTGCCCTGCAATGACATCCAGTGTGTGTTTACCTATAGATTTATTAAAGGAAAGTACATTTTCATTCAAATAATTTCTCGTTGAGTTAATAATTCTGGTTGCCTGTGTTTTATCTGGTGCAGCTTGCCGGTACCTCCCGACATCTGAAGGATCAAACTGATTGAAATTATAAGTAGAAAAATTTGCACCAACAGAAGTTTTGAAGGTGAAGTCTTTCAAAAAATTAATGGATAAATAAGAATTCCCAAATAAATTAAATTCATCTGCTTTATTTTCTATTTTGTTGATCATCGCCACTGGATTTTCTCCAAGTGCACCATCTGTAGGGGTATTCATTCTGATTTGTTCTGAGATATTCAGTCCACCAGCGGCATTATATGGCGCAAAAAACGGATAACTGATCATCGCAATCGCTAAAGGGTCGCTACTCCAGTCTCCATTATTATTAAACAGATTACGTTTACTGTAAGAAGGATTTGCTGTGATTCCAAATTTGATATTCTTTGTCAATGAAGAAGTGATATTGATATTGGAAGAATATCTTGTAAAATCTGATCCTATGACAATCCCATCCTGTTTAAAATAATTCCCTGTTATGGAGTATTTACTCTTGTCATCACCACCAGAAATGTTTAAAGTATGGCTGCTTATAGGTGCAGTCCTGAATATTTCATTCAACCAGTTGGTATTCTGCAAACCGGGTTGTTTCTGAAGGTAAGGTAGAATATAATCCGGAATCAACTCTCTTTTGGAGGCCCCGTTCAATAATCTTGTTGGGGTATCATCTGATTCTTTTCGCCTTGCCGGATCTTTAGAGACATAGCCTGTATTCCTGGATTCCAGCATAAATTGCGCCATATCATAGGCATCTACTAATTTTACTTTATCTGCACGCTGCTGAAGCCCATAATAAGAGCTAAAGTTAATTGTGGTCTTGCCATTTCTTCCTTGTTTGGTCTCAATCATGATTACCCCATTAGCTCCCCTTGACCCATAAATTGCAGTTGACGCCGCATCCTTCAATACTTCAATAGATTTAATTACATTCGGATCGATCGTGTTAAAACCTGTTCCTTCAGATAAAGGAAAACCATCTACCACAACAAGGGGAGCTGTCCCCGCTGTCAATGTACCTGTACCGCGGATCTTAATCTGATTACCTCCACCAGGAATAGCAGAATTCTGAACAATCTGGACACCTGCAGCTTTACCAGCCATCGCTTCAGCAAATGTTGAGCCTGCATAAGCAGTTAGGTCTTCTGATTTTAGAGAAGTGATAGCTCCTGTAACACTTGATTTTTTTTGCGTTCCATAACCAACCACCACCACATCGTTTAAGGTATTCTGATTTTCTTCCATTTCAACAGCCATTCCAGATAAAGAGCCTGCAAAATTTTTCTCAATGGTTTTAAAACCTATATAAGAAAATATTAAAATCCCTTCGCTATGTTCTGTAGTAATTTTAAAGCGTCCTTCGACATCAGTTATACCTACTCTTTTCGTGCCTTTTTCCCGTACTGATATTCCCGGAATTGGTACGCTATTGTTTTCTGTGACTTTACCTTTAATGATAGTCTCTTCTTGCTTTTTTGGGACAACAATAACAGAAATACTGCGGGTTCCTATTTTAAAAGCTACAGAGAAATGATTTTCAAGATATTTCAAAGCCGCACTCAGTTCTAAATGGTCAATTTTGATATCATCCATGTAAAAATCGCTGACCTGTTGTTCTGAAAAGATAAAGGAGTAGCCAGATTGTTTGGTTATTTCCTTAAAAATATTGGCTAACCCAATTCTTTTAGTAGAAATGATAGTTATTCCCTTTGTTTGATTGTTTACTTGGGAATAAGCATGACTGGCTGTTGCATAATTTAACATAAAAGCAAAGCACAGCAAGCTAATAGTAACATATTTTTGCATACTTTTGATAATTGAAATCTTAATATTAGTTGATATAGGCATTTCGCAGATGCATATATTGAAAAGATTGAAGAGCACCGCACTATGTGGTGCTTCTTCTTTTAGTCCGAATTACTTTATCTCATAGGTGGATTCATTTATTTTTTCAACTTTTAAACCAAATGGGAATCCCATTTCTGCCAGGGACTGCTCCGGAGAACTGTAATAAAAAGTACCGGTAATTTTCATGTCCTGTGTAACTTTTCCATCCACCTTTACTTTCACGCCATAAATCATGGAGATTTGTTTCAATACTTCAGTCAGGGCCGTATTTTTATAATCCAGCTTTAGATTTTTACGTTGAAGCTCATTGTCATGTTCCAATTTGGGATGACCATCTTTAACCACATAAGACCACTGATCACCAGGTTTTAGTATCTTTTTATTCAAGTCATGATAACTCACCTCTATCTTTCCTTCAAAAAGAGAAACTTTTGAAGCAAGATGATCTGCAGACATAGAGACCTTAAAAAAGGTTCCCAATACTTTAGTTTTAAAACCTCCTGAGTTTACAGTAAATGATTTACCATTATGTTTTACTTTAAAAATTGCATTTCCATCCAGGAAAACATCTCTGTTAAACCAGCCAAATTCTGAAGGATATTTCAGTTTGCTATACTGGCCCAAAATGATCTCAGTACTGTCATTCAGCAATATTGTTTTTGAAGTCTCTTGTGAAGTAACTTCCTGATAGACGAGTTGATTGGTGTTCCAGTATACAATCCAGAAACCAGCAATTATCAATGCGGCGGCGGCATAAACTATCCGCTTGTACTCCTGCTTCGGAGACCTGTTCGTCTTTGCTTCAATATTTTGCCATAAACGCTTCTTCTGTAAAGGTTCCAGTTCTCCGTTTACCGGTAACTCATCCCACAACTTTTCAAATTCTATATTTTCTATGTTTTTATTTTCCACTTTTTCTTTCATAGGCTATTACGGATGGCTAATTCAAACTACCACCTCCATTTTAATTCATAACGATTATTTAATATTGAGTTAACATAGATTTAAAGTCACTAAAGGCTTTTAGATAGCTCGACTTGCTTACGGAGATAGGTTAAAGCCAGACTGACCTGATTTTCTACTGCACTTTTAGAAATATGGAGATGCTGGGCAATTTCCTGGCAGGTAAGCCCTTCAAAACGATGAAGTATGAAAATTTCCCTTCTTTTTTCTGGCAAAGTTTCCAGTAATTTATAAAGCTGTACTTTTCTTGATTCTATCAGCTCGACATCTTCATCTACGTCATCCTCAGCAAATAAACTAATATCTTCAATCTGCTGCTCCCGGCTTTTTACGGTTCTGAACCAATTTGAGATCTCCTGTTTCGCAGTTTTAAAGACTATAGCATCGAGACTTACCTGTTCGTTTAATTTATGCCTGTTGTTCCAGATATGAACAAATACATTCTGCACAATGTCTTCGGCAGCATCGTTATCATTGGTAAAGCGTAAAGAAAATTGGTAAATTTTATAATGATAAGTTTCAAATAAGGATTTGAATGCCTTATGATCTCCATCTTTAATTTTTGCCAAAACTATATTCATGTTTAACACCTGATTAGGTTCGGCTAAAATACTAAAAGTGGATATGCTATAAGGCTGTCTGGCAAAGCTTAACCTTATCATAACATATCTTTATAAACCTAAAAGATCAACCTCCTTTAACAGCCCAAAATCAAACTTTCCAGCGTACTATTTGTTGTAACGTCCTATGGCACTGATTTCATTCACCAATAAGGGCATATTTTGTAAACAGGGAGGCTTTTATATCGACCCCTGGCAGCCAGTAGATCTGGCCGTAACGACACATGGGCATGCGGATCATTTTAAAGCAGGCAATAAGGCCTATTTATGTCATGAGCTCACTAAACCTGTTTTACTGCAAAGATTAGGTATTGATTTACCTGTGCAAACCTTACCTTACAACAAAGAAATCACTATTAATGGTGTTAAGCTGAGTCTTTTTCCAGCTGGCCATGTGATCGGTTCCTCACAGGTAAGGTTGGAATATAAAGGAGAAATATGTGTGATATCAGGAGATTATAAGATAGAATACGACGGAATCAGTACTGCTTTCGAACCGGTTAAATGTCATACTTTCGTTTCAGAAAGCACTTTCGGCCTCCCCATTTATAATTGGCAGCCGCAGAAAGAGATTTTTGGGAAAATCAGAAAATGGGTTACTGATAATCATTTACAATCAAAAACCAGTGTACTAATAGCTTACAGTTTAGGAAAAGCACAACGATTGATTAAAAATCTTGCGGGGGATACCCCGATTTATGTACATCAGTCTATAGCCAATCTGAATGATGGATTTATCAAGGCTGGTGTTGAACTTCCGCCAACTATCCGGATTACATCTGATATCAAAAAAGAAGAATTGCAGAAAGGTATAGTTATCGTCCCTCCTGCACTGGCAGACGGCAAATGGATGAAAAGTTTAATGAGTGCTTCAACTGGAATTTGTTCCGGATGGATGCAAGTAAGAGCAGGACGCAGGTGGAAATCTGCAGATGCCGGGTTTGCATTAAGTGACCATGCAGACTGGTCCGGGCTTCTATCTGCCATCAAAGCTACTGAAGCTGAAAAAGTATTTATCACCCATGGATTCGTTTCCACATTTTCTAAATATCTGAATGAAATTGGTATAACCGCCTGGGAGGTTAATACGCAATATGGAAATGAAGAGGAGGAAGAAATTTTAAAAGGAGCCTGATTTGAAAAGATTCACAGAATTAATACAGCAGCTGGAAACAAGCAATAAGACTAACGATAAAATTGCCGCACTGGTTAGTTATTTCAGTACTGCAGATGAAAAGGATAAACCTTACGTGATTGCAATGTTTACTGGCAAAAGACCGCGCAGACCTGTTACCACAGCATTAATCAGAGAATGGGCCATAGAATTAAGTGCTATCCCTGCATGGTTGTTTGCTGAATGCTATCATAACGTTGGTGATTTAAGTGAAACCATTGCATTAGTGCTTCCCCCTGCGAACCATACCGCAGATCGGAAACTAAACGAATGGATTACGGACCTTGCTTTACTGAACGGTCAGGAAGATTCTGTGAAAAAAGAATTTATTCTCAGGGCTTGGGACAGTATGGATACGCAGGAACGTTTCATCTTTAACAAACTGATCTCTGGAAATTTCAGGATTGGCATCTCAAATAAAACGCTGGTCAATGCAATAGCCAGACAAAGCAATACAGACAGCAACAAAATTATGCACAGTATCATGGGTAAATGGACCCCAGACCAGATTACTTATCAAGAATTGATTGACGGTGCTCATGTAAATACAGATAATTCCTGGCCTTACCCTTTTTGCCTGGCCTACGCATTAGATACTGAACCCGCTAACCTGGGAGAAACTACTGCATGGCAGGCAGAATGGAAATGGGATGGTATTCGCGGACAGATTGTGAAACGGAATGGTGAATTATTTATTTGGTCCAGGGGCGAAGAACTCGTAACTGAGCAATTTCCAGAATTACATTTCCTAAGGGATGAATTACCGGACGGAACAGTAATCGACGGAGAAATACTTGCAGTAAAAGATGGAAATATTCAGGCGTTCAGTATCCTTCAACAGCGGTTAAACAGAAAGACGATTAACAAATCACAATTAAAAGAGGCCCCCGTTGGTTTTTTCTGTTATGATATCATGGAAGTTCAGGGTATTGATATCAGAAACGAAACTCTTTCTGAAAGAAGAAAAAAACTGGTTGAGCTGATGTCCTTGCTAACTACCAGAGACATTGTGGTACTCTCACCAGCAATTAATTTCGAAAATTGGGAACAGCTTATTGAAATCAGAAAAGAATCAAGAGCAAATAACAGTGAGGGCGTTATGCTTAAAAAGCTTAATTCTCTTTACCACAGTGGCCGTAAACGTGGTGATTGGTGGAAATGGAAAATCAACCCCTATACGGTTGATACGGTGATGATCTATGCACAAAAAGGGAGTGGCCGCCGGGCAAATCACTTTACAGACTATACTTTTGCAGTCAGAGACGGCGAAAAGTTAATCACCATAGCAAAAGCTTACTCAGGGCTAACTGACCTGGAGATTAAAGAAGTTGATTCTTTTGTCAGAAGGAATGGGGTTGAAAAATTTGGTCCTGTAAGAACAGTAAAACCCGAACTGGTCTTTGAAATTGCATTTGAGGGAATAGCTGAAAGTAAAAGACATAAAGCCGGACTGGCTTTGCGTTTCCCCCGTATTGCCCGTTGGCGAAAAGATAAAAATGCGACAGAAATCAATACGCTGGAAGATCTAAGACAATTATTAGCTTCAACCCTATAAGCTACTGAAAACCAAAATCTTATGATTCTCAAAAAAACCACTGGTTATAAATACGTTGTCAAATGGTTAAAAGGCAAAAAGAAAAAGCCTTTTAAATTTCAAATTGATGCCTGGCAATACTACGCTGAGGGCTACTGCGGACTAGTCAATGCACCTACCGGTTTTGGGAAAACATTTTCCTTATTCCTTGCTGTAGTAATCGATGAACTTAATAACCGCCAATCCGTTCAAACTAGAACGGCAAAAAACGACCCGAAGTCAAAAATAAATGGGTTAAAACTATTGTGGATCACCCCTTTACGTTCTTTAGCAAAAGATTTGGCAAGAGCAATGCGTGAAGTTTGTACAGAATTGGAAATTGATTGGCAAATTGGTGTACGTAACGGAGATACACCTCAAAATGAGAAACTAAAGCAGAAAAAACAAATGCCGGAGGTATTGATTATTACGCCGGAAAGCATGCATCTTTTACTGGCACAAAAAAACACCTCAGGTTATTTTGATGAATTAAAATGTATCGTAGCCGACGAATGGCATGAACTATTAGGTAGTAAACGTGGTGTTATGGCAGAACTGGCGATCTCCAGAATCAGAGGTCTGGTCAGGGAAAAACATCCGGAAAGACTTTTGAGAATTTGGGGAATATCTGCAACTATAGGAAATATGGAAGAAGCGCTGGATGTTCTTATCCCTTATCAGGAAGTATTAAAAACCACTGTTGTTGCTGATGTAGAAAAAAAGATCGTTATCAAATCAATTTTACCAGATCATATTGATATGTTACCATGGGCAGGGCACCTTGGACATAAACTTGCCCATAAATTATTACCCATTATTAAAAAAAGTAAAACTACTTTAATCTTTTGCAATACCCGCGGCCAGGCCGAACTCTGGTATCAGAATTTATTGAAACTCGACGAAAATCTGGCAGGGCAAATTGCTATTCATCATGGCTCTATAGATTTTGAATTGCGCAACTGGATTGAGGATTCGATTCATAACGGGATATTAAAAGCAGTCATCAGCACTTCATCTCTTGATCTTGGCGTAGATTTTAAACCGGTCGATACAGTAGTTCAAATTGGCTCACCCAAAGGGGTTGCCCGATTTTTACAACGGGCTGGTCGCAGCGGTCACTCCCCTTTTGAAACTTCAAAAATTTACTTTCTACCTACCCATGCCCTGGAACTAGTAGAAGCTGCAGCGATTAAAGAAGCCGCAAGAACTCAAAATATTGAAAGCCGTGAACCTATAGTGATGGCCTTTGACACGCTGATTCAATATATGGTTACCCTTGCTGTTGGAGATGGTTTTGATGATCAGAAACTCTACGATGAGGTAAAAAGCACCTTTGCATTCAGAGAATTGGAGCCTTCGGAATGGAGCTGGATAATGCAATTTATTACCACGGGTGGAGATAGTTTAACAGCTTATACTGAATTCAGTAAAGTAGAAAAAGAAGAGGGTTTGTGGAAAGTTAAGAGTAGACAGGTAGCTATGCGTCACCGGTTACATATCGGCACTATTGTGAGCGATGCGATGTTAAAAGTCAAATACCTGACGGGTGGCTATGTTGGTATGCTCGAAGAATCTTTTATTTCAAAGATGAAACCGGGTGGCAGTTTTACCTTAGCTGGCAGGGTACTAGAGTTTATCATGGTTAAAGAAATGACTGTTCTGGTGCGTAAAAGTAAACTAAAAAGTGCGATTACTCCAAGTTGGTTGGGCGGAAGAATCTCGTTATCAGCTAACCTGGGGGCAATTTTGCGCAAAAAATACAATCAAACGCTCGATCAAACCCATGAGGATGAAGAACTGGATATCATACTCCCCTTATTTGAGCATCAGGCCCAGATTTCTCATGTTCCTAAAGATGATGAATTTCTGATAGAATTGATCAAAACAAAAGATGGTTATCATTTTTTCGCTTATCCATTTGAAGGCAGGCAAGTACATGAGATTATGGCTGCACTGATTGCTTATCGTCTGGGTAAAGTTAAACCTATTAGTTTTTCTATTGCAATGAACGATTATGGTTTCGAATTGCTAAGTGAACAACCCATTCCTCTGGATGAAGAAAATATCAAGTTATTATTCAGCCCGATTAATTTGGGAGAAGACATCGTAGCCAGTATTAATGCTACCGAAATGGCCAGGCGCAAATTCAGGGATATCGCTTGTATTTCAGGACTGGTTTTTCAAGGGTATCCGGGTAAATATGTTGCGAACAAATACTTGCAATCATCATCATCTTTATTTTTTAACGTTTTTAGCGATTATGATAAACATAATTTATTATTGCGCCAGGCCTATGATGAAGCTTTCTATCAACAGATTGAAGAACCAAGACTGGCGGCAGCTTTGAGTAGAATTCAAGCCAGTAAAATAATCGTTGTTAAAGCAGAAACTTATACACCTTTGTGTTTTCCGATCAAAGTAGATAGCTTAAGAGAAAACATGAGTACCGAGGAGCTAGGCGACAGGATCGCAAGAATGACTGCCGATGCTGATAAAAAAGAAACACAACGCAGAAAAAAAAATGAACATAAATTGTAAAGGAGAGAATTTAATCCTGAGTAAAAACAGAGCGATTTATTGGGAAACAAAAAAAATACTGATTATCAGTGACCTTCATCTCGGTAAAGGAGCTCATTTCAGAAAAGCTGGTATCCAGATTCCTGTGACGCTAAATACGACAGACCTGAATCACCTGACTGAACTCATTCGGGAATTTAATCCTGATCATTTACTGATTACCGGAGACATGTTTCATTATCAAATGAATAGTGAGGCTGAGCTTTTCAGAGCCTGGAGAATGAACTACCCCTATTTAAAGATAACGCTGATTAAAGGAAATCATGATCTGCTTAACGCCGAAGATTATGCAAATTTAGCCATCGTAACCTACCCTAAAGAATTTCTGTGTAGACCCTTCAGATTTATACATGACCGGCCAACTGTTACCGACGAGTATTACAATATTACAGGACATATTCATCCTGGCGTAACGATGTATGGTAAAGCACGTCAAGTGATCAGGTTACCTTGCTTTTATTTTGGAAAAACCTGCGCCATCCTGCCTGCCTTCAGTATTTTTACCGGATTAAGTAAAATAAAGGCAGAAAAGGGCGATCTGTTCTATGCGATAACACCTGAAAAAGTAATACTGGTTTAAGCAGAAGCCGGTTATTCTGCGGACTCAGCGATCAGTGAAAGTAACATATTAACCACTGTTTTATCAGTTTTAAAAGTCACATCACTTTCTGCAAGTTCATTCAAATGAATCCAACGGAAAGACTGTAAAGTTTCCGGATCAAAATCAAACACCGCTGTTTTAAAATTCATTTTTAAGGCATCAACTTCCCTTACCAGGTAATAAATGCTGATGATCTGACTATCATTGAAAGAAGATTTTTCATAAAAATCTGTCGTATAAAAGTGACTTAACACTTCGATTCCAGCATTACATTCTTCCATGAATTCACGTTTCAGTGCATCGATAAGGCCTTCACCATATTCTAATCCACCACCGGGAAACTTGCTGAAGCTTCGTCCTCCTGATTGTTCGTCACTAACCAATATTTGATTGTCTGCATTGATTAATAAACCGTAAACTCTTACATTGAAATAACTCATGGATCTAAAATGTTTTTTATGCTGCTAACTAATAAGGGGACAAATATAAACAAACATCTCACCCATGCTATGATAAAAGCATTTTTAATATAATTACAAGAGCATCTCTTTAATTCAATTCAAATATTATTTAAATTATCTAACAAATTAATTTGATTATTGGAAAATAGTTATATTTATATCAGGTTAGGTTATTAAATATTACAGCAAATGAAAAAATTATTATTCTTTTTTATGTTGTATCCTTTTGCGCTATGCGCGCAAACAGATATACAAGACGCCCTCCCTTCTAATGGGGTTCAGGATAGCGTAGCAGAAACATCGATCATTTTAAGAAACAATTCACTGATTTTTCAGAAGGTCTATTCCTCAATCCTCCATAAAGAGGAGCTACTGAAGAAACTTAAAGTGTTCCTCCCAGCGGTGAAGAGTTTTCAATTAGGCAATGAAACAAATCAAACTACTGATCAGTTAAGCGGAAAGCTTTCCACTTACTTTATTAATTACAATAAATATGGTGTAAACCAAACTGGAATAGGTGGTATTCTGGGCTACCCTATCACTGCTGATGTCATTATTCAGGTGAAAGAAAACAGATATAGAGTTACCATATCTAATATCATCCTTAAAAGTGTTGGTGATACCGTAAAACATGATGTTCCAATTGAGATGTATCTAACTAAAATAAAACAACCCTTGATTACAAAATCAAATCAGGGTTTAAAAACGATCATATATATTAACAACGAATTTTCATCGTCCTTTGATTTAAATTCGCGCGATAAAATAAATGATAATTTTTAGTCGAATTCTTGCTACCAAAAAGCATTTTGGTCATTAAAACACCATATTTAATGACTAAAATGCTTTTTATTTTTAGTTGCATTTTCTATATTCCATCCAATCTCTCCTGCAAATGCTTCCTGTCTTACAGGACAATCTTTCACCTTGCAGTAATTACAGCACTCTGGCAAACAGGGATCAGCATGTATAAACAATTCTGTGCTCCGATCAGCATTGCCATTAATTAAATGATCAATAGATGAAATCTCGGTATGTACCTTGTTCAAATCGTAATAATAAGGGAGTGTAATATGGCAATCGATATGCAGGTCTGAACCATATTGCTGTGCTCTGAGATTATGTACATCAATCCAGGAATCATGCCTGTTATCCTGCAAAATATCAACAATGGTCTTGACAAGCTCCACATTACTCTCATCCATTAAACCTCCCACCGATTTACGGGTCAGTTTATATCCGCTATATACAATATAGAAACCAAGAAGTATAGAAATCACACTATCCAACCAATAAATCTCGGTGACTTTAATCAATAAAATACCAATTACCAGACCGGCACTTGTTACTGCATCTGTCAAAAGGTGTTTACCATCAGCCTCTAAAGTAATTGATTTATGTTTTTTACCCGTATTAATCAAATAATATCCAACTAATACATTAATCAGTCCGGTAATTCCAATAATGATCGCTCCATCAAGTAATTGATGGATTTCTCTTGGAACAACTAAATCATAACTGGATTTGAAAATAATAATTAATCCTGCGATGGCGATCAGTACTCCCTCTACGAAAGCGGAAAAAAACTCAACCTTACCATGCCCGTATGGATGGTTTTCATCTTTAGGTAAAGTGGCCAGATAAATGCTATAAAAGGCAAAACTACTGGCAAGTACGTTTACAATACTTTCTGCAGCATCTGTTAAAATGGCGTTGGAATGCGTTATAAAATAGGCGCCGAATTTGGCAAGCATCAGAATAACGCTAATGCAAAGTGAAATGAATATTGCTTTCTTTTTGGGCTGCAAAGGAATTGATTTAGCCCTCAAAAATACAATTTCAGACTCATATTTTGTTTTGTTTATTTCATGTAATGCCTCTATAAATAGTATCCCAACCTAGATCCTGTTTAAATTTAGAGGACAAATTTAAACAGGATCTAAAACATCAAATAGTTTTTGAGTTAAAATTTCATTTTTATAGCCGCAAATTGCCCGAGGTTTTTATATTTGCTTTCTTATAAGCGAATCATGACATTTTTATCGAAAAGAATCAATAACCTATCAGAATCACAGACCATTAAAATGGCAAAGCTGGGGAGAGAACTCACCGCTAAAGGAATTGATGTAATTAATTTAAGTTTCGGAGAGCCGGACTTTTTTACACCAGAACATGTTAAGGAGGCCGCAAAAAAGGCAATTGATGAGAACTATTCTTATTATACTCCTGTATCCGGTTATCCTGAGCTGCGTAAGGCTATTGTTGAAAAGCTAAAGAATGAAAATGGATTAACTTATACTTTTGATCAGATTGTAGTATCAACTGGTGCGAAACAATCATTAGCAAATGCCGTAATGTGTTTAGTTAACCCTGGAGAAGAAGTTATTGTACCTACGCCATACTGGGTATCGTACTCAGAAATGATTAAGTTAGCTGAAGGTGAAACAGTATTCATCAATGCAACAGTAGAAAATGATTTCAAAATCACAGCTGATCAGCTTGAGGCTGCTATTACCCCAAACACTAAACTTTTCATGTTCTCCTCTCCTTGTAACCCAACGGGATCAGTTTACAGTCATGAAGAATTAGCCAGCCTTGCTGCTGTTTTTGAAAAACATCCAAACGTCTATATCATCTCTGATGAGATTTACGAACATATTAACTTTGTTGACAAACACGCTTCAATCGCTTCTTTTGATGCAATCAAAGACCGTGTTATTATTATCAATGGCTTTTCAAAAGCTTATGCAATGACAGGCTGGAGAGTTGGTTATATGGCATCCAATACTGAGATCGCAAATGCTTGCGATAAATTACAAGGCCAGATTACTTCAGGAACTTCATCTATTTCACAGCGTGCCGCCCTTGGTGCTTATCAAAGTAGCCTTGACTCTGTAATAGCGATGAAAAACGAGTTCAGAAAACGCAGAGACTTAGTATATGGCTTACTTAAAGAAGTTCCTGGTATCAAAGTGAATCTTCCGGACGGAGCTTTCTATTTCTTCCCAGAAGTCAAAGAATACTTCGGAAAAAGTGTGAACGGTAAAGTAATCAGTAATGCTGAAGAATTATGTCTTTACCTATTAAATGAAGCACATGTATCAACTGTGACAGGTGAAGCTTTCGGTAACGAAAATTGTATCCGTATCTCTTACGCAGCAGCAGAAGAGCAATTGGTTAAAGCAGTTTCAAGAATCAAAGAAGCGCTTTCTAAACTAAGCTAATTTTATCATACGGTTCTTATATCAAGAGTCGTTATATAGTCAAAAGGTATGCTAACTGATAGCATACCTTTTTTATGAACCTGGTTTTTTGACTATAGTTTTTTAAAACATCGCCCTGCTCAATTTCATTTTAAAGTAATTATCTGATTTTGTAACTCATTAAGTACAACCCCCATTTAAATCTCTCGTACCTTTGCAGCTTCATCTTAGCATTTGAGGAGAAATAGTTTTTTTACAGGTTATGCAAGCAGATACAATCACGAACAACACTTCATCAGGCGTTCGTTTAACAATAACAAAATTCGTCGCATTCACATTTTTCGGATACTTCACCATAGGATTAGCCCTGGCAGTCTTACCAGTATTCATCCATCAGCAATTAGGTTATAGTACAATGGTTGCCGGTGTTGTCATCAGTTTACAATATGTGACTACTTTTCTTTTTCGTGGATATGCCGGAAATATAGTAGATAAAAAAGGTCCAAAACCAGCAGTACTTTTGGGAATGGCCGGATTTGCCTTAAGTGGAATTTTACTATTTGTGGCCTATGAATTGAAACATATTCCTGCTCTGAGTCTAGGTATCCTGGTATTAACCCGTTTTATGACTGGTTTTGGTGAAGGTCTGATTGGAGCAAGCCCTGTTAACTGGGCGATATTCGCAGTCGGTGATCAACATACCGGCAAGGCGATTTCTTTCAATGGAATTGCAAGTTACGGTGCTCTTGCTGTTGGAGCTCCTTTAGGAGTTATCCTTCATAACGCTTATGGAATTGGCAGCATCGGTCTGCTTATCATTGTAGTCGGAACAGCTGGATTTTTATACGCCCGGAGCCAAAAGGCCCTTAGAGGAAATCACAAAGAACCTAGAAAACCATTTCTTCAGGTACTGAAGACAGTCTCTCCATATGGCATTTGTCTTGCCCTTGGTGGGCTCGGGTTTGGCACAATATCTACCTTTATCACGCTCTATTATGCTTCCTTAAACTGGACGGGAGCAGTTTTATGCCTTTCTGTTTTTAGTCTCCTGTTTATTATAGGGCGCCTTATTTTTGGCCGTTCCATTGAAACCTATGGTGGAATGAAAACAGCCATTGCCTGTCTTGCTATGGAATCCATGGGCCTGTTTATTCTCTCCCTGGCAACCACCCCTCACCTTGCATTAGTGGGCGCAGGTATTGCGGGTCTTGGATTTTCATTAATTTTCCCCGCCCTTGGTGTAGAAGCGGTAAAACGGGTACCCGCATCCAATAAAGGCGCTGCGCTTGGAGGTTACGGCTTATTTATAGATTTATCCCTTGGGCTTACAGGCCCATTAGTAGGCGGAGTAGCCAGTCATTTTGGGATGCTGTATATTTTCCCATTTAGTATGACCGTAGTATTTATAGGTTTTATTCTTGCAACGCTGATCCATTACCGTCAAAATAAACAAGTAACTTATAGTCCCTGATAGCCTCCCTGCCCCAATTATGCAGGATTTCCTGCCCATAGAAGCTATAGCTATTTTCTGTAAAAGCCATGCGGTTTTGAAGCTTGATCCAGTAGGATATCCCAAATCCTTAATGGTAAAAAACGTTATACTACATTTATAGCATAGCGTTCAAGCCCCCTTCAGGGCGCCGTAATGCCGCTATAAATGTAGTATAACGTTTTTTACTAAGACCGGATTGCCTCAACAGGATCCAGCCTTGAAGCCGCATAAGCCGGCCAGAAACCAGATATCATTCCGATGACCACGGAGATACCTATCCCCATGACGATGTTCTTCATATACAAAACCACCTCTATCTTCACCACATAAGTAAACACCAGTGTCAGACTATAGACCAGGAACAAACCTAACAAGCCCCCCAGAATACAAAGTGCAACGGCTTCAAACATAAACTGCAATAAAATAAAATAATTCTTGGCGCCAAGTGACTTCTGTATTCCAATAATATTAGTCCGTTCCTTCACAGAAACAAACATGATATTAGCAATACCGAATCCTCCCACAAGAATAGAAAAACCACCAATTACCCAACCCGCTATTCTGACCATTTTAAACATCATATCCAGCTGATTGGAGATCATGGTTGTCTTGTTGAGTGCAAAATCCTCTTCAGCACCTGGTTTAACCCGGTGAATAGAACGCATAGCTCCTTCAAGCTCACTTTCTACTTCTTCCAAAGGAATACCTGGTTTCCCTCTCACAGTAATCTGAGGCCCATAATTACCATTTTGAATATCAAACAATCCTTTGGCTAAATTTATAGGGATCAATACATTTTTATCCTGAGACATCCCCATCATATCTTCCCCCTCTTTTTTAAACACGCCAACCACTGTTAACCTGCGTCCCATTACTTTAATTTGCTTACCTGCAGCAGATTCTCCATTAAACAATCCGTTGGCAACTTCAGCACCGATGATAGTAACCGGAGAACCAGATTTGCCTTCGCTTTCTGTAAAATACCTTCCCTCCTGAAAGTCCAGTGTCCAGGTTTTATTATAATCCTGTGTCGCGGCATTTAGCGTTACTCCACTTACAGAGCCGCTCCTGTATTTTATAGTTCTGTTACCAGCAGAAGCCTCAAAAGAAATCCCATCCACATTTCCCATCCGCTCTTTTAGTGCCTGGTAATCTCTTAAACTTGGATTAGGTCTGTTTATATATTTCCACCATGGATAATCATCATTAAATCCCCATGGCCATTTCTGAACAAAAAGCGTATTAGAACCTAGTTTATCGACACTTTCCTGCAACTTGTTTCGAAGTGTA
Source organism: Pedobacter sp. PAMC26386 (assembly GCA_014302835.1). Classification (GTDB taxonomy): domain Bacteria; phylum Bacteroidota; class Bacteroidia; order Sphingobacteriales; family Sphingobacteriaceae; genus Pedobacter. Next base: position 775,906 of record CP060294.1, on the reverse strand, counting down.
TCTACACCCGAAAAAACAGCAATGATTGTGAATATACCAATTGTGATCCCTAATAAAGAGAGCATGGTCCGAAGTTTATTCTGACGGAGTGCATCGGCAGCAAACCTAAAACTTTCACCTATAAGTCTGAATATCATCATAATTACACTTTAGATTAAAAAAGGGTAAAAAGGTTACAGTTAAAATCAGTTTATTCTAAAAATATCTTTACCTGCAGGGTATCCTTGTAGAAATCTTACGAAAAATAAACATAAATTTATCAGAATAAATATTTATACACTAATAAGCATTAAATTTCGTAAATTTGCGGCCTTAATTATTTTATAAAAAACATGAAGTTATCTCAATTTAAGTTTAATCTACCTGAATCATTAGTTGCCAATAATCCTTCAGAACACAGGGACGAAGCCCGTTTAATGGTTTTGCATAAAGACACCGGTAAAATTGAACATAAAATATTTAAAGATATCTTAGAATATTTTGATGATCAAGATGTAATGATTTTGAATAACACCAAGGTTTTTCCTGCGCGTTTATACGGTAATAAAGAAAAGACAGGTGCTACAATTGAAGTATTTTTACTACGTGAGTTAAATAAAGAATTACGTTTATGGGATGTTTTAGTAGATCCAGCTCGTAAAATTCGTGTAGGAAACAAACTTTATTTTGGTGATGATGATTTGCTTGTTGCAGAAGTTGTTGACAATACCACATCACGCGGCCGTACTATTCGTTTCTTATTTGACGGTACTGACGAAGAATTCAGAAAGAATATTGAGATTCTTGGAGAAACTCCACTTCCAAAATATATCAAACGTAAAGCTACTGCACAGGATAAAGAACGTTACCAAACTATTTTCGCTAAACACGAAGGTGCGGTTGCGGCTCCGACTGCAGGTATGCACTTTAGCCGTGAGTTAATGAAACGTCTTGAATTGAAAGGAATTAATTTTGCAGAAGTAACTCTTCACGTAGGATTAGGTACTTTCAGATCTGTTGAGGTAGAAGATTTAACGAAACACAAAATGGATTCAGAGCAATTCATTATTGAAGAATCACAAGCTAATATCGTTAACAAAGCATTAACAGAGAAAAGACGTATCTGCGCTGTAGGTACTACTTCTATGCGTGCAATTGAATCAGCTGTTTCTTCAGGAAGAATGCTTAAACCAGCAAATGACTGGACAAGTAAATTTATTTTCCCTCCATACGATTTCAGTATTGCAAACTCAATGATCACCAATTTCCACACACCAGAATCTACACTATTGATGATGGTTAGTGCATTTGGAGGTTATGACTACGTAAGACATGCTTATGAAGTTGCATTAAAAGAAAAATATCGTTTCTACAGTTACGGTGATGCTATGTTAATCATCTAATTACAGTAAACCAACATTATACGAAATAGGAGGATCATTTGATTTCTCCTATTTTTTTTGCCTGAAAAGGCTGAAAACTGCTTAGAGTATGTTTAAAATGTATAAATTTAAACAGATGAAAAACTACCCTATAAGAAAACAAAGATGAAATATTACGCTATAATTGTTGCAGGCGGCAAAGGCAACAGGATGAATCAGGCTATTGCCAAACAGTTTTTAGAACTGGATGGCAAACCTATTTTAATGCATACACTGGAAGCTTTTCATCAATGTATCCTAAATCCAGAAATCATTTTAGTCCTGAATATTCACCAGCATCTGTTTTGGGAAGAATTATGTGTACAACATCATTTCAAAATCCCTCACCAGGTGATTAAAGGTGGACAGGAGCGATTTGATTCTGTCCGCAATGGATTGAAACCTATTAAAGGTAAAGCTATTGTGGCTATACATGACGCAGTCCGTCCGCTTGTCACCGCAGAACTAATTCACCAGTCCTATCAAATGGCCGAAGAAAAAGGTAATGCAATCGCAGCGATACAACCAGTTGATTCTATCAGAATAAAACGTGATGGACAAGACTCTGAAGCTTTAAACAGAGATGAGCTATTTCTGATCCAGACCCCTCAGACCTTTCAGATAGAGCAATTAAAGAAGGCTTACCTTCAACCTTACAGGAATGAATTTACCGATGATGCTTCGGTTGTAGAAAGAGCCGGATTCAGCATTAATTTACTTCCGGGAGAACGGAGTAATATTAAAATAACTTATACGCAGGATCTGGAAATGGCTTCCTTCCTGTTGAAAAAGAAAGGCCCCTGATTTCTCAGAAGCCTCTTTCTGCATATATTCTCGGCGTTGATCTTTTAAGCCGCCTTGTTAATTATTTTCAAGATAATTGCGATGACTGCAATTACCAGTAATACGTGGATTAAACCTCCTACATCACCGAAGCCATGAAAGAAAAAGCCTATTACCCATAATATGACTAATACTACCGCAACTAAATAAAGTAAATTTCCCATAATTTTAATTTTTATTGGTTTGTTAATTAAATAATTTGAAAGCTTAGACAAAGCTCATGACATTTATTAAACAATCATCGTTCCAAAAAAACAAAAGCCCCGTTACCGGAGCTTTTAATTATGCGTATTCAAGAATACTGTTTAGAAATTAAAACAGCTTCTAATATTCGTCTTCATTAAAGAAGAAGTCATCTTTAGTCGGGTAATCCGGCCAAATTTCTTCAATAGTTTCATACGGTTCACCGTCATCTTCTAATGCTTGCAGGTTTTCTATAACCTCTACAGGTGCACCTGATCTGATACCGTAATCAATAAGTTCGTCTTTTGTTGCAGGCCATGGAGCGTCTTCCAAATGCGATGCTAATTCTAATGTCCAATACATATTCTATACTATTTTATTGTTCTTATTTATTTTGCAAAAGTATATTAAAAAAGCTGATGAAAACAAATTTTTTTTCCACCATTTTATAGCCTTGGTAACCAGATACTTTCATCCGTTTTTGCATCTAAACTAAGCTTCCTTGCCAGAACAAACAGATAATCGCTTAATCTGTTCAAGTATATTGTGACTTTATCATCAACAAAGCTATCCGCTGCAAGTTGTACTGTTAATCTTTCTGCTCTTCTGCAAATACATCTTGCAATATGACAGTAAGAAACAACGGTATTCCCGCCCGGCAGCACGAAATGCTTAAGTTCCGGAAGAATTTCATTCATCTGGTCCATTTCCTCTTCCAGCAGTGTAATATCCGTCAAATTTAAATCAGGAATCTTCATTCTTGATTTTTCCGGATCTGCTGCCAGTGAAGCGCCTATGGTGAATAAACGATCCTGTATTTCCTTTAGTACTTGCTTTGCATGATTGTCGATTTCCTGACATTGGATCAGGCCGACGTAAGAATTGAGTTCATCTACCGTACCATAGCATTCAATACGTAAATGAAATTTTGGGACACGTGTCCCGCCGATTAATGAGGTTTGCCCCTTATCACCGGTTTTGGTATATATTTTCATTAATTATGTCCCATTTTCTCAAAATCCTCTCCTGTCTCTATTAATTTAGAAAGTCGCGGAGAAACAGTCTTGATATCAGTATTCAAATAATCATTTTCAATCAGCCCGTCACGCATTCTTACAATTCGGTGTGCATGTAAAGCAATATCCTCTTCGTGCGTAACTAAAATGATCGTATTTCCTTTACTATGGATTTCCTCCAGCAGCCCCATGATCTCAATAGAAGTTTTCGTGTCCAGATTACCTGTAGGCTCATCGGCCAGGATAATGGATGGATTATTAATTAATGCCCTTGCCACTGCTACACGCTGCCGCTGCCCACCCGAAAGCTCATTTGGCTTGTGTGTAACCCGGTTTCCTAGACCAACGTTATCCAAAGCTATCATCGCACGTTTGTCACGTTCTTTTTTAGAAATCCCGGCATATATTAAAGGTAAAGCAACATTATCCAGTGAAGTAGATCTTGGCAGCAGGTTGAAGGTTTGGAATACGAAGCCTATTTCCTGATTTCTGACCTCAGCAAGTGCGTCATCCGTCATATGGCTGACATTGATCCCGTTTAAGATATAATCGCCTTTACTGGGTGTATCCAGACAACCTAAAATATTCATCAAGGTCGACTTTCCTGAACCTGAAGGCCCCATTAAGGCCACAAATTCACCTTTATTAATATTTAGAGAGACCGATTTCAGGGCATGGATAACCTCAGTTCCAATCACATATTTACGTCCTATTTCCTTGATATCTATTAACGGTTTTTCCATTTGTACCTAATATTTTAACAATGACAAGCTGCTATTAGCTTTTGGTTTAGACATAAACTGGCTCCTGTTGTTACAAACGAAATTATTTATCGAGTATTTTAGGTACCAGAAAGAATTCTTCATTGTGTAAAGCTGCATTTTTCAACCCCTCGCTCACTGTAAGATCCTGTTGAACCACATCCGCTCTCCATACGTTCACCTCAGGGTTCATATAAACAAGTGGTGCTACATTTTCAGTATCCAGCTCATTTAATTTTTCCATAAAGGTGAGGATTTTGTTCATATCAGCCTGCAAAGTCTCTACTTCTTCTTCCGCAATCTCAATCCTTGCAAGGTCCGCTACCTTATAAATCGTCTCTTTATCAATGTTCATCTTTTAAAGCATATTTTAATCAAACCAAAAATACTGTTTTACCCGCAAAGTTCCTCCTTAAATAAATGACAGCCTTCAAAGCGAAATTATTCTTGCAGGAATTTATCCTTTAGGATCGGAAAGACATAATATTATATAGGTCATACACAGCCGGTTCAAACATAAAAATCAATTATTAAACCTTCGGATAAGGGTTTTTTATTAATTTTGCCCCTCAGAAATCTGTACTGGCCGGGTTTATGCCCGCCAACCAAATCTATCATTACAGATTTCAACAAAAACAAATCCAGGAAAATGAAAGAAATAGTAGTAAGTGGTATACGTCCAACAGGAAAATTACATCTGGGCAATTATTTTGGCGCAGTTGCTAATTTTATAAAAATGCAGCATGAATACAATTGTTATTTCTTTATTGCTGATTTACATTCACTAACTACCCACCCTACTCCTGGTGACTTGCACGGCTATGTTAAACATGTACTGGTAGAATATCTTGCCTGCGGGATTGATCCTGAAGTTGCAACTATCTACATACAGTCTGATGTACCTGAGGTAACCGAGCTTTATCTATACCTGAATATGAATGCCTATATGGGCGAACTGGAAAGAAGTACTTCCTTCAAAGATAAAATCCGCTCTCAACCAGACAACGTAAACGCAGGTCTGCTCACCTATCCTGCTTTGATGGCGGCAGATATTTTAATCCATAAAGCAGTTAAAGTACCTGTAGGTAAAGATCAGGAGCAACACCTGGAAATGACCCGTACTTTCGGAAACCGCTTTAACCGTTTATATAACTCAGAATACTTCCCTGAACCTTTTGCTTTTAGCTATTCAGCAAATCTGGTTAAAGTTCCGGGTTTGGACGGAAAAGGAAAGATGGGAAAATCGGAAGGTGACGCGAATTGTATTTACTTGTCTGATTCTCCGGAAATCATTCGTAAGAAAGTGTTAAAGGCAGTTTCTGATGGTGGCCCAATTGAAGAGAATCAACCGAAGCCAGAAGCGATTCAAAACCTGTTCGATCTGATGAAAATTGTTTCAACTGAAGACACAATCGCTCATTTTGACGAACTTTACAATAAATGCCAGATCCGTTATGGTGATTTCAAAAAACAACTCGCAGAAGATATGATTGTTTTCAATTCTCCGATACGGGAACGCATTGAAGAATTATCAAAGGACCATGATTACTTGCGTAAAGTAGCTAATCATGGTGCAGAAAAAGCAAGAGAAAGCGCAAGAAAAACAATAAAAGACGTTAGGGAACTGATAGGTTTCAAACCATTTTAATACATTAGATTAATTTAAGCTCATCACATCACTCATATGCATATAGCAATAGTTGGCAATATAGGCGCCGGTAAAACAACTTTAACAAGCCTGTTGGCTAAGAATTACGGTTGGGAAGCTTTATACGAAGAAGTAGATAACAACCCTTATCTGGAAGATTTCTACAGCGACATGAAACGATGGAGTTTCAACTTGCAGATTTATTTCCTGAATAACCGTTTTCAGCAGATTGTAGATATTCAAACCAATAAAAGGGACGTTATCCAAGACAGGACCATTTACGAGGATGCACATATTTTTGCAGAAAACCTGCATGAAATGGGCTTAATGACTACAAGGGACCACCAGAATTACAGAGATATTTTTGAAAACATAACTTCTTTCATCAAACCTCCTGACTTACTGGTTTATTTGCGGGCTTCTGTTCCAACACTAGTTAACAATATCCAGCGCAGAGGACGTGATTATGAAGCGAGTATCCGTTTAGATTATTTATCAAAACTGAATGAAAAGTACGAGGCCTGGATTAAAAACTACTCTTTAGGTAAATTATTGATCCTGGATAAAGACAAATTAGATTTCACAAATAATCCTGAAGATCTGGGTACTGTAATACAATCGATAGAGGCAGAAATACACGGACTTTTTTAAAATGGCTAAACTCGGAATTATTCCTGCCCGGTATGCATCTACACGGTTTCCGGGTAAACCCCTGATTGATATCAACGGTAAAAGTATGATTCAGCGGGTTTATGAACAAGCTTGCAGTGCTGCAAGCCTTGACCGGGTAGTCATCGCGACTGACGACGAACGTATTATAGCTGAAATAAAACGTTTTGGTGGTGAATACGCATTAACCAGACCTGATCATCAGAGTGGCACTGATCGTTGTGCAGAGGTGGCTACGAGCATCAAGGGCTTCGATGTAATCATCAATATCCAGGGGGATGAACCGTATATCGACCCTGTCCAGATTGATTTATTATGTTCCTGCTTTGAAAGTCCGGAAGTAAAACTGGCAACTCTGGTCAAGAAAATCTACACTGAAGAAGAATTATTCAATCAGAATATTCCTAAGGTAGTACTTAACGCTAACCTGGAGGCTATCTATTTTAGCAGGCAGACCATCCCTTTTCAAAGGAATACTGCTCCACAAGACTGGATAAAATCTTTTCAATTCTATAAACATATTGGGATTTACGGCTATACGACAGAAACCCTGTTAAAAATCACCAGGTTAAAACCATCTCCTTTAGAACTTGCAGAGAGTCTTGAGCAGCTTAGATGGTTAGAAAATGGATACAAAATTCAAACCAGAGTTACTGATTTAGAGACAATTGCCATCGATACTCCCGAAGACCTGGAGAAGATCATTAGAATCAAGGGCAATTAATTTCCTATCTTAGGGATAAAATATCCTCTACATGAAAAGCGCTTATATTTACCTTTTAGTTTTACCCTTGTTTTTAGCTGCTTGTAATTCCACAGGGCCTGCAAAAATACTGGATCCAGCCTCTAATACCAAAACTGTTTTACGGTCCTTCAGCGACACAACCAAACTGGATACTTTTAAAATTGTACTGAATGGAGACGAACCAAAAAACATGGAGCTTGTTTTCACAATTACCCCGCAGAATGGCCACCAGATTTACACGAAAACATTGAAAGCCACTGCACTGCTGGATAATTATAAGGAGAGTATTGATTTAGGAAAAAAGAAAGAGCAGCTGCAATTTATGAGGGAAGAACTTTCTCTTTTCTTTGAAGAAGAGAATTTTATTGAGCCCGCGGTTACTGAAACAGAAAAACCTGACAACAATACGCCTGACAAAAACTTTTTTGAAGAATTAAAAAAAACTGGTGTAAATGGTTTCAAGTACCGTTTAGGTAAAGAAAGCAAAGTATATATTGCCTGGTCTGACCAGGATAAAAAGGTCAAAAACTATTACGAATGCTGTAAATAAGACGGGAATGTTAGTGTAAGGATGAGTATATTCCATTAAATAGTTCTCCTTGCTCTGTTTCTATCAAAACAACTTATTTCATCTGTATTTTTACTCAAACCTGATAAACACAGGACCAAACTAACAATTAATTTATCTGTATATCAACTACTTATGTTAAAAATTCATTTTATTCAACAATGTGTATACTAATTTCTAAAATTAATATTAGATTTACCTTAGTGTTATAGCTTAACGTTTTAGCATTTATTTAACCAAGCATATTCTAACCAAATATAAAATTGAAAAGGGCCAGGTAATTTACCTGGTCTTTTTTTTCGAATATAGGGTCATCTGATTATACATATTCGATTAGATTGATAATTAGTTTCCCAGTTTCACAATATTTCCGTAGCTTTGTATCCCGTACAAAAACAATAAAAACGCCCTTAAAAGCGGCTTTTATTTCACAAACTCACAAACATGACTAAGTATATTTTTGTTACGGGCGGTGTTACTTCCTCTTTAGGTAAGGGCATCATCTCCGCTTCATTGGCCAAACTTTTACAAGCAAGAGGTTACCGTGTAACCATTCAGAAATTCGATCCCTATATCAATATTGATCCGGGAACATTAAATCCCTATGAGCATGGCGAATGCTACGTAACAGAAGACGGTGCAGAAACTGACTTAGATTTAGGTCACTATGAACGTTTTTTAAATGTACCTACTTCACAGGCAAACAATATCACCACTGGTCGTATTTATCAGAATGTAATCAACAAGGAACGTCAGGGTGAATATCTTGGAAAAACAGTTCAGGTTGTCCCACATATCACTGACGAAATTAAACGCAACATGCGTATCCTTGGTGAAACAGGTGATTACGATATTGTGATTACTGAACTTGGTGGAACCGTTGGAGATATCGAATCTCTTCCATTCATTGAAGCTGTAAGACAATTTAAATGGGAAGCTGGCGCGAATAACGCAATTGTGATTCACTTAACACTAATTCCTTATCTTGCTGCAGCTGGTGAGCTTAAAACTAAACCAACTCAACACTCTGTTAAAGCATTGTTAGAATATGGTATTCAACCAGACATCCTGGTTTGCCGTACAGAACAGCATATCAATATGGATATCCGTAAAAAGATCGCCTTGTTCTGTAATGTAAACGTAAATGCAGTAATTGAATCTATTGACGCTTCATCAATCTATTCTGTTCCATTGTTAATGATGAAGGAACAATTGGATAAAACAGTATTGAGCAAACTTAAACTGGCCCAAAAAAATGAGCCGGATATGGAAAGCTGGAAAGACTTTTTAGGAAGACTTAAAAACCCGACTTCTGAGGTTAGAATTGGTTTAGTAGGTAAATATGTTGAACTACCAGATGCTTATAAATCGATTATCGAAGCTTTCATTCATGCTGGTGCTAAAAACGAATGTAAAGTAAGAGTAGAGTATATTCATTCAGAAGAGGTTAATGCTGAAAACACAAAAGAAAAATTAGGCCACCTTGACGCTGTTCTTGTTGCACCTGGATTTGGTAGCCGTGGTATTGAAGGAAAAATTGATGCTATTCGTTACGTTCGTGAAAATAATGTTCCGTTTTTCGGTATTTGTTTAGGTATGCAGTGTGCGGTTATTGAGTTTGGCCGTAATGTACTAGGCTTAAAAACTGCAAATACAACAGAAATTGATGAATTAACTGTTGATCCGGTTATCAATATGATGGAAGATCAGAAAACAGTAACAACTAAAGGTGGTACAATGCGTCTGGGTTCTTACCCTTGTGATCTTAAAAAAGGGACTAAAGCTTTTGCTGCTTATGGTAAACAACACATTAATGAGCGTCACAGACATCGTTATGAGTTTAACAGTGCATATTTAAATCAGTATGAAGAAGCGGGTATGATCGCCTCTGGTACTAACCCTGACAGCCATTTAGTGGAAATTGTAGAGTTAAAAAACCATCCGTTTTTTGTTGGTGGACAATTTCATCCGGAATTAAAGTCAACAGTTGCTAATCCTCACCCACTTTTTGTTAAATTTGTCGCCGCTGCGATGGAGTATGCGAAGAAAAAAACAAACTAATACGCGTTTAATTAACAATAATGGATAAAAATACATTCACAGGATTGTTCCTGATCATGATCGTTTTGGCGGGTTCTTTCTATTTCTTCAAGCCGAGTGAGGCTGAAATGAAGAAAGAACGGGAGCGGATTTCTCTTGATTCCGCTAGTAAAGCAGGTGTTAAACATACGCCGGCTGCTCTTGCTGAAAACGCACCAGCTCCTCAATTAGACTCAGCGGCGCTGAAAGGTCCTTTCGGCACAAGTATTTCTGGTACTGCAACTACAAGCGTATTAGAAAATGAAGCTTTAAAATTAACTTTCACTAATAAAGGTGGTAAAATCAAGGCTGTAGAGATTAAAGGTGAAAAAACTTACCTTGAAAAACCGGTTGTATTGTTTGACGGTGACGAAAATATATTCGGCTTAACCTTAAACGTTGACGGTAAACTGGTAAAAACCAATGATCTTTATTTTATAGCATCAAAAACTAACAATTCAATGGTGATGCGTGCTAATTACAGTGCGGATAAATACATTGAGTTTGTTTATGATTTGGAGCCTAAATCTCATAACGTTGGTTTCAACATCAACTTAAAAGGGATGAACAAGGTTATCCAGAGAGACAGTGTCTCACTGGATTGGGAAACTATCTTACTTCAACAGGAAAAATCGTTGAAAAACGAGCAGCAATATTCTGCACCTTATTATAAGTATGCGGAGAAAAACCCTGATCACCTAAGCATAGCAAAAGATGAAACGGAGAATTTATCTAAAGCTAAAATTGAGTGGATTGCGTTCAAGCAACACTTTTTCTCAGCTGTTCTAATTCCTGCTGATCCTTTTAACAAGGTTAACCTGGGTGTTAAAATATTGACTACACCGGGTCAGGTGAAAGGCTATACCGCTAAAGTAAATCTTCCTTTCAACCAGCTTGATGCTCAAACCTACAAGATGAAGTTCTATTTCGGAACGAATCAGTTCAAGGTTTTAAAAGCACAAGGACAAGAAATCGAGAAATTGGTAGAAATGGGTTACTGGCCATTGAAATACATCAACAGATTTGTTGTATTGCCAGTGTTCAACTTCCTGGAAGGTTTTGGCTGGAATTATGGTCTGATTATCCTGGTTTTAACTATCGCCTTAAAAGTTGTATTGTCACCATTGACCTACAAGTCTTATATCTCTATGGCTAAAATGAGAATCTTAAAACCAGAAATGGATGAGATCAAAGCCAAAGTGGGTGAAGATAATGCTACTTTATTACAACAGGAATATCTTAAACTCTACAAACAGGTCGGAGTAAATCCACTGGGCGGTTGTTTACCGATGTTACTTCAATTGCCTATTGTAATGGCGTTCTTCTTCTTCTTCCCGAATTTATTCGAATTAAGAGGACAAAGTTTCTTATGGATGCATGACCTTTCAACTTATGATGACTTCATTAAATTTGGGTTTACAATTCCATTTATCGGTGATCACTTAAGTTTAATGTGTGTATTGATGACTATTTCTACCTTGATTTATACGTATTTCAATAACCAGGTATCAGGTGCTACAGGACAAATGAAATACATCGGTTATATTATGCCGGTTGTATTCTTAGGTGTACTGAACAGCTACCCTTCTGGTCTGAACTACTATTACTTCCTGGCGAATATGCTAACCTTCGGTCAGCAGTTCCTGATTAAATCAATGGTTAACGACGAGAAAATTCACAATATTCTTAAGGAGAACAAAAAGAAACCTGAAGAGCAAAAGAAAAAATCTAAGTTCCAGACTCGTTTAGATGACTATATGCGTCAACAACAACAAGTTAAAACACAAGAAAAAAAGAATAAATAAGTATTGTTTTTATACTTGCAAAAGGCTGTCTTTCTGATTGAAAGACAGCCTTTTCTGTTCTAATACCTTTTAGCAAATTGCAATTGTTCATGATTTTTGTAAAATTTAATATACAAATGGTATATATTGGCAAAAAATTACAACATTTAAGGCTGTTTAGATTTGTATCCTAATTTTAAACCTTAAGAATATTCTCATTTAAATTCGACTCCCGATTATGCAAAAAAACTTTACTCTTATTCTTTTATTGTTTGCGACAGCTACTTTCGCCCAGAAGAAACCGTTAGACCATACGGTTTATGATACATGGGAGAGTGTTGGCGTTAAACAATTATCCGACAATGGACAATGGGCAGCTTATTCCATCCTTCAACAGGAAGGAAATGCAAATTTATATTTAAACAACCTCACCAATACCACAAAAATAAATGTACCAAGAGGAGAAAAACTAAAGTTTACTGCAGATTCAAAGTTTGCTGCTTTTCTGATTAAACCTTTATTCGCAACTACACGCCAGGAAAAAATCAAAAAGAAAAAAGCAGATGAAATGACTAAGGATTCTTTAGGATTCGTAAACCTGACTTCTGCTGCAATCATTAAGGTGCCAAGAGTAAAATCATTTAGAATTCCTCTGAATGCTGGAAATTACCTGGCTTATCAAAAGGAAGCTCTTTTAGATACCACTAAGAAAACAAAGGCTGCTGCTGAAGAAAAAGAAGACAGCGCAAATGATTTCCTGGCTAAAGAAGAAACTAAAGATGCAGCTAAAAAAGCAGGTTCAGACCTAATTATACGCAACTTACTTACTGGTGTTGAAAGAATTTTTAAATATGTAACTGAATATGAATTCAGTAAAAATGGCAAACAACTAGTCTTTAACTGCGTTGGGTCTAAGAAAGACAAAACAGCTAAACCTGGTGTCTTTTTATTGAACACTGAAAAATGGACAATCAAAACACTGGTTAGTGCTAAAGGTAATTTTAAAGAATTTATTTTTGACGAAGCGGGTGAGCAAGTGGCCTTTTTGGGAGAAACATCTCCAGAGAAAAAAGAAATCAAAGATTACAGCATTTACTTCAACTCGCTTACTTTGGATACTGCACAAGCTTTAGTTGACCATGAAATTGACGGTATGCCAGCAAAATGGGCAGTTAGCGGAGATGGAAAGTTAACCTTCAGTAAAGATGGTAACAAGTTGTTTTTTGGTATCGCACCGGTAAAAAAAGAGAAGGATACTACACTAGTAGATTTCGAACATGCTAAACTGGATATCTGGGGTTATAAAGATGATTATGTACAACCTATTCAGTTGAAAAATGCAGATAAAGAAGGTAAAAGAAGCTATTTATCAGTAATTGATATTTTTAGCAGTGATCCTAAAATCGTTCCATTAACAGACATTAAACTTCCTGAAGCAAGTGTTATAAAAGAAGGGGATGCTAATTTCGTACTAGTTTCTACAGATTATGGAAATCGTGCCCAAACACAATGGACAGGTTCTCAGATCCGTGATTATTATCTGGTTGATACAAAAACTGGTTCAAAAAAGAAAATCATATCTGCGCTGAACGGTAAGGCCTCTGCTTCTCCTGGTGGGAATTACATCCTTTTCTATGACAACAAGACTTCAATCTGGTCTACTTATGCAATAGCTACAGGAAAAGTAACGACGTTGAATACGAGTACAACTGTAAAATTCGCGAATGAAGATAATGATATGCCCGCTGATCCTGAAGTTTACGGTACTGCCGGATGGACTGAGGAAGACAAACAGGTTTTAATCTATGATAAATATGATATCTGGAGTTTTACACCAGATGGTAAATCTGCACCAAAAAATATGACTAATGGATTTGGCAGACAGAACAGCATTACTTTCCGTTACGAAAAACTAGATTCTATACTAACACAATTCATCAGCAAGAAAGATGACATGTGGCTAAGTGCTTATAATAACCTGACTAAAGAGAAAGGTTTTTATAAAACCCGTGTTGGTGAGAATAAGAATCCGGAATTAGCAGTGATTGGGAAATTCAAATATTCATCGCTCACTAAAGCAAAAGGTGCAGAACGTCTTATTTATGATAAAGCAAGTTATATGGCTTCACCAAATGTTTATGTAACCACTGATTTTAAGACAGAAGTTAAATTAAGCAATACGAATCCGCAGCAACAGAATTATAACTGGGGTACAGCAGAATTAGTGAAATGGACTACACCTAAAGGTTATAAAGCGGAAGGTATCTTATATAAACCAGAAAATTTTGATCCGGCCAAAAAGTATCCAATGATCGCTTATTTCTATGAGAAACTTACGGATGGACTTTACAATTATCAAGCTCCTGCCCCTACTCCTTCAAGACTGAATATATCATTCTTTGTCAGTAATGGCTATTTGGTATTTGCTCCGGATATTAGCTATGAAAAAGGATATCCTGGAAAATCTGCTGAAGAATATATCAATTCAGGAGTTGAGTCACTGAAAAAGAACAGTTGGGTTGATGGTACAAAAATCGGCATCCAGGGCCAGAGCTGGGGCGGTTACCAGGTTGCACACCTGATTACAAGCACCAATATGTATGCAGCTGCATGGGCTGGAGCACCTGTAGTCAATATGACTTCTGCTTATGGTGGTATCCGCTGGGAAACGGGAATGAACAGACAATTCCAATATGAGAAAACACAAAGCAGAATTGGTGCGACTTTATGGGAGAAACCAGAATTGTATATCGAAAACTCACCTCTTTTCTCTTTACCTAAAGTAACCACACCAGTGGTTATCATGGCTAATGATGCTGATGGAGCTGTGCCATGGTACCAGGGAATTGAAATGTTTACTGGCTTAAAAAGATTAGGTAAACCAGCATGGTTATTAAACTATAATAATGAAGCACATAATCTTGTGCTGCGTCAGAACAGAAAAGATATCCAGATCCGCGAACAACAGTTCTTTGATTACTATCTGAAAGGTGCTAAAGCACCGGTATGGATGACTGGCGGAATACCCGCTACAGAAAAAGGTAAAACATGGGGTTTTGAGCTAACTGACGAAAAGCCTTAAAACACATAATTCATTTTGATCATAAAAAAGGATCTGTATTCTAATGAATACAGATCCTTTTTTTTACATTCATGGCTTCAAACTAAAATATGGCATTAAATTATTTATGGATTGCGTTTTTTGTGGTCGCGTTCGTTGTTGCACTGATCAGGTTAATATTTTTTGGTGATACTGAAATCTTCAAATTAATTGTAGACGGTACATTTGAATCTGCCAAAGTAGGTGTGATGGATATCGCTTTGCCATTGATTGGTATTATGACCTTATGGCTAGGGATCATGAACATTGGAGAAAAAGCTGGTGCAATCAATTTCTTATCACGTATTATCGGACCATTCTTCAGTCGTATTTTCCCTGAAGTACCAAAAAACCACCCGGCTACTGGCCATATGGTGATGAATTTCTCTGCCAATTTACTCGGTTTGGATAATGCTGCTACTCCTTTTGGTTTAAAGGCCATGCAAAGTTTACAGGAAATCAATCCGGATAAGGATACAGCCAGTAATGCACAGATCATGTTTTTAGTTTTGCATACTTCAGGCCTGACACTGATTCCTTTAAGTATTATGGCTCAAAGGGCAATCCTTGGTGCTGCAGATCCGTCAGATATATTTATCCCATGTATGATTGCTACCTATGTAGCTACCGTTGTTGGGCTAATCGCCGTATCGATTAAACAAAAAATCAATTTATTTAATACAGTGGTCATTTCCTGGTTAGGTGGAATCACTTTATTTCTGGTTGGGATGATCTATTATTTCACCAATTTCCTGACTAAAGAACAGATAGAAATCGTATCAAGGGTAGCTTCTAACTTTATCCTTTTCTCCATTATTATCGCATTTATTTTAGGTGCTTTACGTAAAAAAGTAAATGTATATGATGCTTTTATAGAAGGTGCAAAAAACGGTTTTACAACTTGTATCACAATCATTCCTTATCTGGTAGGTATGCTGGTTGCTATTGGTGTACTCAGAAACTCCGGGGTACTGGGTTATATCGTTGACGGTTTTACCTGGTGTTTTGTACATATGGGTATCAATACAGACTTTACTCCTGCCCTGCCTACAGCAATGATCAAACCCCTCAGTGGCAGTGGTGCAAAAGCAATGATGGTGGATACGATGAAAACGTATGGACCAGATTCATTTGTGGGCCGTCTGTCTTGTGTCTTTAATGGTTCTGCTGATACTACTTTTTATATTGTAGCCTTATATTTTGGTTCTGTAGGTATTAAACGTACACGTTATGCTATTACATTTGGACTTCTTGCAGATTTAGCAGGAATCATTGCGGCAGTATTTGTGGCGTACCTGTTTTTTCATTAGCAATTCCTGATGCTACAAAAAAGGTCCCTTCTGATTAATTACACTGCCAAAAAAAAGTTAGGCACTATTTGGGGGCCTTTTTATGATGATTTAGCCTAAGCTAATTTATGAATATCTAAATGACTGATAATTTTCTCCAGTACTCCTGGTTCTACATTTGTATATTTCGATGACCGCCAGGTAGAAGAAGGCTGATCAAGCCAGATACAAAATGAATGATAACCATCCACTATTACGGCATAGGTTTCATGAAAATCATCCTGAATTCTCATACAGAAACCATTGACAGGTTTACCCTGTACATCAAACTGGAAGTTGAGATAATTACTTAACATAGTCATACCTGGTTAGTTCATCAATCATAACAAATATGGGTATGAAATGTTTAACTAATTTTAAGTTGACAACATTTTTTTGTTAAGTTTCTAACTAACATTCAGCATATTAGAATATCCCCTAGCAATTAACCTATCCTTTTTGGGTAGGAATACTTCACATTGTAAATTGATGATTTTCCGACCTCGTTTGATAATTGAAGTTTTAGCCAGAATCAGATCCCCTTCTTTGGCCGGAGAAAAATAGTCAATAGAGTTATTCACTGTAGTAAATGCATCATTCAATCCCAAAGTATAAACTGTAGCTCCAATCAGATCATCAATAATTCCTGCTGTTACACCTCCGTGTAAAATTCCGTAAGGGTTTGTCATTTCATTTCTAACAATATAACTGAATGTAAGTGCACCAGCTTCAGCATTTAGAACGGTTGGTTTTAACCAGTTCATATAGTTAGATGGTGAACCTGAAAGTTGTTTTCCTGTAAAAGATTGTAAAAAAAGCAATCGCTCGTGTATTTCTGATTGTTCCATGAATGAATTTTTCTAATTTTAAATCTAGCAAATAAAACGACCTTATGGATAAGAAACAAATCACCGCAATTACAGAATTGGGCCGTTCACATTACCTGACTAAAGTTTATGCAGGCGGACACTTCATTTATGCGGATGAGCCTGCTGATGTTGGTGGAAGTGATGAAGGGATGAATCCTGGCGCATTGCTTTTAGCCAGTTTAGGGAGCTGTACGGCAATCACAATCAGAATGTATGCAGATAGAAAGAACATGGCTTTAGAGACCATAAAAATCCATTTGGCTATATGTAATGAAGAAGAAATGGGAACAACAACAAAAATTACGCGTAAAATTGAGTTTGGCGGAGATTTATCCGAAGCAGAATTAAGCCGGTTGATGCAAATTGCAGATAAATGCCCTATTCACAAGATACTAAGTAATCCTATACAAATAGAAACTACTATTGCCTGATGTTATATGCAGTAGTCGATATTGAAACTACCGGTGGTTTTGCTTCGGGAAATGGGATTACAGAAATCTCTATTCTTATTCATGATGGTAATAAAGTTATCAAGAATTTTGAAACACTGATTAATCCCCAGCAAGATATCCCCATTTATATACAATCCTTAACCGGTATCAGCAATGAAATGGTTAGAGATGCCCCCCGATTTGAAGAAGTCGCTGCTCAAATTTATGAGCTGTTAAATGATAAGATTTTTGTGGCGCACAATGTCAATTTCGACTTTTCTTTTGTGCGGCATCAGCTTGCTCAATCGGGATTTGTATTGCAGTCAAAAAAGCTATGCACGGTCAGAATGAGCAGAAAAATTATCCCCGGACTTAGTTCCTATAGCCTTGGAAAACTCTGCACAGCCCTTCATATCCCTTTAAATGATCGTCACCGGGCCGGAGGAGATGCTGCGGCCACTGCACTATTGCTGACCTTACTGCTGGAAAAAGATATTCAGGGTGTAATTCCACTCTCTCTACTTAAAAGTTCCAAAGAACAGGTATTACCACCAAATCTATCCAAAAGTAGTATAGATATCCTACCCGCTAATCCCGGTGTATATTATTTTAAAGATCAAAAAGGAAAAATCATCTATATTGGTAAAGCTGTTAATATCAAAAAACGAGTCTGCGCTCATTTTTCGGGAAACAATATCAATCAGCAAAGACAGGATTTTCTTAAAAATATCTTTGAAGTAGATTTTACTATTTGTGGTACTGAATTGATGGCGCTGATCCTTGAAGCTTCGGAAATACAGAAACACTGGCCAGAAAAAAACAAGGCTTTAAAACGTTTTGAGCAGAAATATGCACTATATAGTTTTGAAGATCAGAATGGCTATATCCGTCTGGGCATAGATAAGTATAAAAAGAACAGCAATGCTTTATATACATTCAATAGCTTACTTTCCGGACAAAGCATGTTAAAGGGCATGATCACAGCACATACTTTATGCGAAAAACTATGTTTTATCCAAAAAAACAGGTCAGCCTGTACTGCGCATGAACAAGGTAAATGCAAAGGTGCTTGTCTTGGTTTAGAGGATTCTGCTGATTATAATAACCGGGTAAGTGAGGCAATCATGCATTTAAAGTCAGCTCTTCCTTCTTTTGTACTGATAGATTTGGGAAGAAATGATGATGAACAGAGCTGTTTATGGGTCGAAGAAGGTAGATTTTATGGCATGGGTTATATTTCTTTTTATGCTGATGTCACTAATCATGAAAGTTTAAAGTCCTGTATAGTTCCTTATACATCAAATGATTATATTCTAAATATGGTTCTTTCCTATGCGGAATCGCATCCCCAGCAAAGAATTGACCTCCTTAAATCCAATTGATTTTAGATTTATTTCAAAATAGATTTGCGTTTAAAGTACTTTAATCCTACCTTTGTCGCTCCAACAAGGAAAAACGCATCCATAGCTCAGCTGGATAGAGCAACGGTTTTCTAAACCGTAGGTCATAGGTTCGAATCCTATTGGGTGTACATTAGAAGCTCTTAACTTAACTGTTAGGAGCTTTTTTTTGATCAGGCATTTCCTATTTATTCTTAGACATCCAGGAAATCAATAGTGAAATCCCAAAAACAAGACTTATCAGAAAACCAAATACTGCTAACGTAGGTATTCCATTAAATTTAGGTGGCTTATCTGCTAATACCAATATGGCTGAACCTATAAATAATCCAGAGAGTATAATCGCAAATACCAGCCTGTTTATGAATCGGTTTAACATCTTTTTGATCAGGGATAAACCCTCTATTTCCTGTATAATCTTCAACTCTCCTCCATTCAGCTTGCTGAGAACAGACTGCAATTCATCAGGCATTGTTTTCAAAGCATCGGTCAGCGTTCTTAATAATTTCATCCCACTAATTTTCAGGTTTTCAGGACTAAGTTTGCGAAGTGCAATTTTTAAGATATATGGTTTCAGGCTTTCAATAATATTAAGATCCGGGATCAGTGCTCTTCCGATACCTTCAATCAAAACAATCCCCCTAACCAATAGGTAAAGATGATCGGGCATCAATATTTCATTTTCGTTCAAAATGGCAGAAAACCTACTTAGTACTTCTTTTACATCAATTTCTTGTAGCGAGGTACTATTCAGCAAATCAAAAAAATGATAAATATCTTTTTCTAATTTCTTTTCATCATTAATATTGAAACGGATTGCCATTTTTTTTATAGTCGAGATCAGCCTTCTGGCATCTTGTTCAATAAAGTGCGAGATAAAATCTTCCAGTAGCTCCTTCTCTTTTGGAACAATACTACACGTCGAACCAAAATCAATAAAAGCAACTTTACCACTTTTTAGAACCAAAAGATTTCCGGGATGCGGGTCTGCGTGAAAAAACCCATGCTCCAGCACCTGCACCAGGTAAAGATCCAGACCTCGGGATGCAATTGTTTCCGGATCCAATCCAAAAGAAATAATAGATTCTTTATCTGTTATTTTGACACCATCCACAAATTCCATGCAGAGTATATTATCGTTACAAAATTCCGGATAAACCCTGGCAAGATAAATAGATTCAACTCCTTTAAAATTTCTGGAAAAACGTTCAATATTAGCTAGTTCATTGAAAAAGGAAAGTTCTTGAAAAATAGATTTTTCAAATGCTTCCAGTACCTCGTTCAAGTTTATCTTCCGGAATAATTCACCATAATTAGTCAGAAGCCTTGCTACATCTTTCATGATCAGCATATCTGAAGCAATGACCTCCCGTATTCCGGAACGTTTAATTTTCAGTACAACAGGCAATCCATTTTTCAATCTTGCTTTATAAACTTGTGCTATAGAAGCTGAGGCAAAAGGATCCGGATCAATACTTTCAAAATAGTCATCAGGATCAAACCCCAATTCAGCTTCAATCCGCTCTTTTACATCCAAAACCTCAACTTCTACTTTATCCTGTAATTTTTGAAGCTCAATGACCATCTCTTTTGGCAAAAGATCTTCCCGGTTGCTAAATGCCTGTCCGAATTTCACGTAAGTAGGTCCCAGATCTTCAAGTGCCATCCTGATACGTTCATAAACAGAGAGAGAGGATTGTGCTTCTGTTGCTTCATCATTATTATAATCTAAGGGCAGTAAACTTCCGATATTGCTCCTGATTAATAATTCCTCAAATCCGTATTTTACAAATATTCTGACCAACGAAACGGTTCTTTTGAGTTTTCTTTTCTGATTCAGCATCATGTTTTATTGATTTAACAAGCTAGAGAGTAAAGATCAAGAAAAATCTATGCCAGAATAAACGATTCTAGATATTGGCATTATCCAGTGCATTGAAACAAGGTAATGAATCCGGACGGCTATCTACTACCTCTAGCCGGATAACGCGTAATCCAATGAATAATCTCTTAACCCTTTTATTATCCGTATCTTTGCCAATTAAATGAATATTTGATATGAAAGACTATAGTGATTTGATTAATAGCGACAAAAACTCTGGCAAAATTAAGGACCTTGAAGATGCTCTGGATGGCGTAGAGGTAACTTACTCTCGCTGGTTGGTTAATCGCGAAAATATTCATACAGGTGAAAAACCAGACAGACTTGGTAATTATTTCCGTTATTTCTACGACGAAAATGGTATTCAGTTTTACGTAAAAGATGCACTTCCTATAGACATTAAGAATGCGTGCTGGTCTGCCTTCAGAGGTATCTTTGTTAACAAACAATAATAAAAAGAGATATTTAGTTCTGCAATAACTAAAATGGCAAAGGAGAAGATTTATCATCTCCGCCATTAGTTAAATATCTAATAGTGTTTAAACGTCTTTAAACTTCCATTTGCATTAAATGCAATCGCAGCATATCGCTCACGACTACCGCTAATACTTACCAGACACCAATGTGTCTCATTTTTCCAGATCATAAAACAGCTATCTTTTGTTGTCCGCGCCCCTTTGTAAAGCCTTCTCATTGTAGATTTTAGTTACCTTATCTGCATTAACAAGGCCGTCTTTTCAATGCAGTTTCAGCTTTGAGTAATTCTCAGTAGTATCTGTTAAAAATCCAGTATTCTTTCTCTCCTTATACCGCCGACGAGTATGTGTTACGTATACGTTTCGTTAATCTTATCACAAGTGGTAATTGTTGTGGTTGTACTTGTCGTTCCCGGACTTTCAAAATGAAGCACAGCACAAGGAGGAAAACCAGAGTTTACTACTTTATAAGGATAATTAAAAGGCGTCTTCTATACTTGTTTATAGCCTAAAACGAATAGTTACAGTCATTTTTTCTGTTATTTCTGTATCTGCCAAATTTTTAATTAACAAATTGAGCTCGCAGGCATTATATTGAGACTCAGGTTTGGAGATATCTGTGCTGTTTAAAATCTTTACATCCCGGCGTATGTCTCCAACCATTAGCCGTCTGGTCTCCTTCTTATCCTTAAAAATTCGAAGTATCCATTTAATAAAATATCGTGCCAAAAGCCCCACCACAACACAATTGATACGCCTAAGATGCCAAGAGCCAGCCATGGAATTTATCGTCAAGACTGTTTATATGATGATCACTACGGGTACTAGACTACAGTCATTCTTTCAAAAAACAGTGGAAGTTAGAAACCGGACTAAAGTACCTGCATACAGATTCAAAACAATTGATAGATTTTGAAAAAGAAGCAGTGGGTCAACTAATCAAACAACCTGATCAATCAAGTAATAATCATCTATCAGAATCTATTACAGCTGGTTATGCAATTCTGACTAAAGACTGGAAAAAAGATAAACTACAAGTGGGTTTACGGACCGAATACACCCAGGTTAAGAACATCGCCTATTTTACACAAAACTATTTCAAGTTATTTCCTACTCTCCTGTATCAGCATAATTTTAATGATATGCATGAGGTATCATTTTCTTATAAAAGAACAATTAACAGAGTTCCTTATGATCAACTGGTCCCTTATACTTTATATATCAATCAGTATACTATATTTGAAGGCAATCCATTACTTAAGCCACAATATGATAACATCTTCTCATTAACAACAAGAATCAGGAAACTCAATATTCTTTTTAACTATATCTCCAGTAAGGGAATGCTGGCACAGTATCCTATCCGACAGGATTTTAAAAATAAAATCACTTACACTGCCTTGCAAAATCTTGATCAGTCAACAGACTTTACAGTGGGCATTTCTTATCCATTACAAATTTCTAAGTGGTGGAGTACTCAAAATAGCGGAACGGTATTGGGGTGGTCCAGTGCAACAGGACAAGTACTCAATCAGCCATTCAACTTAAGTGGAACCTGGTTTGCGATACAATCTAACCAGACTTTCAAAATATCGCCAAATGTCACTTTTGAAATTGACGGCTATTTTCGATCCATAAAAAAAACTGAGCTGACCTATAATGGGAGTAATGGAAATATAAATGCCGGCTTGCTCATTAGTGTCCTTAAAAACAAGGGACAGGTTCGAATTGGAGCTGAAGAAATTCTGAAGAGAAACAACTACTACACGGCACAGGACTTTGGAGTTTACTGTTCACAAAGAAACAGGTACTTTGATAGCAGAAGGGCAAGTATTGGGTTCACCTATAATTTTGGCCAATCAAAAATTAAAAAACCGACCAGAAAACTAGGGAATGAAGAGGCCATTGACAGGCTGTAGAATAAGTTAAAGGATTATTTTTCGGATTTCTGTCCCAGAAATAACCCATCTATAATAAAGAGTTTTACTCCTTGTTCAGAAAATGTACGATGAGAGCTCAATTCGTCTGAAACCTGGTAAGACATTCCTTTAGTTAGTTTATGCTGACTTCCATCCGACAATTCCGAAATCATTTCACCTTCAATACAGTAAATGATATGGCCTTTGGAACACCAATGATCTGCTTTATAATTTTTCGAATACTCAACAATCCTTATTCTCAGATTATCATAGTTTATTGTTTTCCAATAAGCAACACCTGTTTCTCCATTGTGCTGGGTTGCTGGGATGTTTTCCCAATCTGTGTTCTGGAAAGGAATACTTCCTGAATTCATAGGTATAAAATTAGTTTAGTACAAGATACCACTTTCCGTTCTATTCACCTGGTCAGTTTAATAACGAATAAGTAACGATTTGCTTTAAGGGAGTAAAACCAAGTTTTAAATAGACCCGTTCCCCTGCCTCAGAGGCATGAAGTACAACACGCATTTTTTTATCCTTTATACATTCATTGAGCAGATGAATAGTCATCTGATGAGCCAGTCCCTTCCCTCTGAATTCGGGCAGTGTACCGATCATATGCAACCCTGCATATCCATACTGATCATAAAAGATAAGACCGCAGGCTGCTGGTATATCATTATAAAAACAGATAAACATTCTCATACTGCGATCATTATTTGAGAGTACTTTTATGATTTGTCTATCAACCTTGTACTTAAATGACTGGGAAGCAATAGCAGCAAATAAGTCAGCAATCAGCAACATCACTTACAGTTTTAAACTAATAAGCTGCTAATACTGGAATAAAACCTACTTTTGATAAGTCAATGATCATCCCTAGTTGTTTCATCTTTGGAGTAAATCCGGCTTCTGATAAGTATTGATTGTAATGACTACTCATGGATTCAGTGAGGGTGAGCATATCAGGTAAGTCACCCTGACCTATTTGAGCGGATATTCTTTTAAACAAACCAATTTTTGGCACAGCTCC
This sequence comes from Pedobacter sp. PAMC26386, assembly GCA_014302835.1. Taxonomy (GTDB): domain Bacteria; phylum Bacteroidota; class Bacteroidia; order Sphingobacteriales; family Sphingobacteriaceae; genus Pedobacter. The sequence continues at coordinate 751,772 of CP060294.1, read as the reverse complement.
ATTACCCAGATCAAATATTCTTTTTGGCCAGTCTGAATCCTTAGGAAAAACCGCTTTAAAATCAGAGGCTGATAAAATGGTTTTCGAATGATTGCCTGCAAAGGTCCAAAATCCGAACAGGTTATTAATCACAATTGTTTCGTCCTGTATCATATCAATTAAATTTGTACTCGACCTTTAGAAAGGTGATACAAATTTAATTGCAAGCCAAAATCATTTGTAGACCAGTAGTAATATACTAGCTAGTCCAGGATGTTTATTGGAATAAATAAGTATCCATCATATCTTTAACGATTACTTCAAAAACATCTTTGGCCTCTTCATATTTACCAGCATTAACTAATTTATCAAGGGCTTTTATTTGTACCTGACAAGGATTTACTTCAGTTTTACTGTTAGACTTTGAAGCTATTATCCTTTCATCGATAGCAGGGCCGACGGAATAAAACATTTCTACCAGGGGGCCCATCTCTTTATACTTTAGCAGATACTCATCACGAAAATGGGGATTCAGGACTAAACCATTCAGGTTTGTATGTTTTTCACTTTGATTCTGAGATCCGTTCAGCGTTTCTATATCACAATAGACAGGACATGGCGAGGTAAAATCGAAAAGATCTAATCCATCACCCCACGAATTTACAGCTTCAAAAACAGGTCTGTTCTTTTCAGAAATATCTGAAACAGTATTATCATAACCAAAATGGAAGTTTATACCTTCGCATCCATCTATCTCCAGCATAGAAAGCAAGCTTCTGATCCCAATAAATGTACCCCGCATAATTTTACGGTAGTTATGTTCGGGATAATAACTGGTAAAATGTGCCGTATGGTTATATAAAATTTCCCAGCTTTTCTCCAGATTCACCTGCGTACCACGATCGTTTATATACCCTTTAGGGTCTACTATAATATTAGGTATATTCAGATTTGTTGAAGTTGTGTTACAGGGAATCAGCAAAAGCACTCTTGACCTCGAATCACCGGCCTTTTCAAGCCCATACATAAACCGTATGCCAGAAACATCACCAAGATGGTCGAAAGATTTCATAATCGTTTCCCGGGTAAGGAATACGACTAATTTCTCCGCCGGAAATTGTTGCTTAAATTCATTTTTCAGATAGTCAGCCAGCTCCTCATTAATTCGCTGACCCACATCCTGTGCAGCTCTTTTTGTAGTAATAGTTTGTGTTTTCATGATCTGGTATTTAAATTATACAATAAAAAGGACTCTGATCAGATAAAGCAAATTCATCAGATATGAACCTGAATCATTATGTTTTTTCGGACAGGAGATAATTCTAAAAGAAATATAATCATTAAATTTTCCTTTTCATCTTAAAAACCAAAATCTACGACCGTCAACACAGCATAGGGATCAATATTCCTTAGCAAAATTCATCCGGTAAAACCAAGTTTATCAACGTAACTACAAAAAGTTCATCTGGTCCAGACCCAAAAAGCTAGCAAATATGTCTGCGATATAGTTGATTATTATCTTAATAAATATACCTTTGCACGCGCTAAAACAGAGTATACCGGTCTTAATACTCCTGTAAATTCTTCTTAAGATCATTTTATTAATGATCTTAAGAAGAATTGCCCACAGAAAAATAAGTATAAAACAATATTTCCCCTTTACAATGAGTAAGTTTCTATACGGAATTGATTTTGGAACAACCAATTCTGCACTATCTATTTATGATGAAGAAAAAAATGAAATCATTAGTACGATAACAGTTCCTTCCCTGCTGTATTTTCAGCAAGAACAAAGTGCAACCCAGCCATTAAACTGCGTAGTAGGTGAGCATGCAATTGACGCCTATTTAAGCGATGGTATGAAGGGCCGGTTTATCAAATCTATCAAGCAAATCTTATCCAGAAGCAGTTTCATAGAAACCCGGATACACAACAAAAGATATAATGCTTCTGACCTGGTGGCTTTAATTCTTAAAGATCTGAAGGCTAAAGCAGATCAAATTATTGGATACGATTGTCAGAAAGCAGTGATTGGCAGACCTGTATTTTTTGATGATGACAGTGCAGCTAAAGATACCCTGGCGCAAACCAGACTAAGTAAAGCGGCAGAGAACGCAGGTTTCCATGAAGTTCGCTTTCAATTTGAACCTATCGGTGCTGCATTCGCTTACGAAAAAACAATTCAAAAGAAAGAGAAGGTACTTGTTGCCGATTTGGGTGGAGGAACAACAGATTTTACTTATCTGATACTTGACCCAGACAATGTAGGTAATAAAGATAGACGGAATGATATGATTGCCTCTGGTGGTATCTATATTGGCGGAGATAGTTTTGATTCTGCGTTTATGTGGGATAAAGGGACTCCATACTTTGGAAAAAACACATTGTACGAAGCTACACCAGGAAAGCTCCTGACGGTGCCGATGTCACTTTTCGCGAATATATGTACCTGGGACAAGATGAACTTTTTCAATGGCCTGAGGATACAGAAAGATCTGCAGGATTATTATCATTATTCCAAAAAAGACCGGAAGTTCAAAAATTTAATCACTCTGATCGAAAACAACCTGGGCTACTCTGTATTCAGGTCAATTGAAAAGACAAAGATTACTTTATCAGATCAGCAGGTTTCTCAATTCACCTATTCAAATATGGAAATCGAGATTAATGAAGAAGTTTCTAAAGAACAATATGCTGCTGTAATTGAAAAAGACATTAAAAAGATCAGTGTTTATCTTGACGAATTTATATTAAAAAACAACATAAAAGCAGATGAGATTGATAGTTTATTCCTTACTGGCGGAAGTTCATTAGTTGGTGGTGTACAAAATTTGTTCAAAACCAAGTTCCCTCATATCTCTGTAAATTCAGGAGATAATTTCACCAGTGTTGCAAAAGGTCTGGCTTATAGCGGTTATCTATTTGACGCCGATTAAACTCAAACACATAGTCAGCATTGAGCTAACATTTAAACAAAAATAGCCCACGATAATTATCGTGGGCTATTTTTGTTTAAATCACTTCCCATAAAACACCTCCTTTAAAACAAGGTTAAAGATACACTCAAAACAGAACATACCACACTGACACACAAGACATAAACGCTCAACACACTTTCAGAAAATGAACAAAAAATGAATGTGAATAAACTGCATTAATTTTCCTCATTTACCTAATTTCATAAAGCAAAAAAAACCTTTATGAAAACAACAGCTAATGAAGAGTCACTTCCCTTCCGTGTTGGCAAGTGGCTTCCCTCCGATCAAACTATCCTGGAAAAATGGTTAGATGAATTAATTACTGAGGTGGAGAAGGATAAAAGTCCTTTGTTGCCTGTAATTGAAGAGTTTAAGGATTTCATTGAGGATGACCCCGAGATTTTTATGTGGTTCCACCTCATGTTCGAGGAAGTTCCCCGAAAGCCACCCTTCAACAAGAATCCCGCAGGTCAGCCGCAAGTACGAAATTATCATTTGATGTTAAGACTGATCAATAGAATAATGACCAAAGCACCAGAGTTTAATAAAACTGGGTTGGTTGGTTTCCCCATCAATGCAATACTAGACTGGTCCATGGGAACAACTGCAGGTTATGCCGCTTTTTTAAATGAGAAAGTCAATTGGCAATTAAAAAGAATCTTGAATGAATGGGCTATTTTTTTATGCTCCGCGGACTCCAAATATGTATTGAATGAAAACCCCAGAACAGGCTGGTTTGGGGTTGATGGAAAAAAAGCCATGCCAGATTTTGACAAGGAGTTTAAGTGTGACCCTGCCTTACCACATCACGGATTTAAATCATGGGATGATTTCTTTACCAGGGAATTCAGAGATGGCCAACGTCCGTTAGCTGGCCCAGACAATGATGCTATTATTGCAAATGCATGTGAATCTGCTCCTTACAGAATTGCACACAAGGTAAAAAAACATGATAAATTTTGGATCAAAGCACAGCCTTATTCTCTTGAACATATGATGGCTAATGATCCTTTACTAGATAACTTTATTGGAGGAACCGTGTACCAGGCCTTTTTAAGTGCTTTAAGTTATCATCGTTGGCATAGTCCGGTAAGCGGTAAAATAGTAAAAGCATATGTACAGGACGGTACCTATTATGCAGAGGCATTATCAGAGGGTTTTGATCCGTCTGGCCCCAATGACTCACAAGGCTATATCACAGAACTGGCCACCAGAGCACTGATTTTTATTGAAGCTGATAATCCGTCCATAGGCTTAATGTGTATTATGCCTGTGGGAATGGCAGAAGTTTCCTCCTGTCAGATTACAGTTTATGAAGGTCAGCACGTTAAAAAAGGCGACCAGCTAGGTATGTTTCATTTTGGTGGCTCTACTCACTGCCTATTCTTCGGCCCTCAGGTTAAACTTGTATTTGATATGCACGGACAGACTCCTGGTCTTGACTCCAATAATATTCCTCTAAAATCAAAAATTGCTACGGTCACCACCTAAACCTGCAATTGTCTTCAATTTTCTGTAAATAGATAACCAGGGTGATACTCATCATTCACCCGGGTTATTAATATTATGCGATTAGCTACTTGCCCGAAAAAACAGATAAGTCCATTTGTGCAAATTAATATTTTATTTTGCTATAATAAATAATAGTTATCACTATATTTATTATAAGTTTATTTAATTAATCAAATTAAGCTTATTAAATTGAAATACAACAACCTAAACATAAAACATACTACCTCATGAGAAAAACAAAAATTACAGGGATTACATTAGCTCTGTCTTGCCTTTTTTTACTAACAAACTGTAAAAAACAGTCAGACAGCAGCTTGCAAGAACAAGCTCCTAATTCCAATGCACAAATGAATTCTGTAAATGCACTATCCGTTTTGTTCAATGGAGATGCATCAAATGGCTCTAGTAATGTCTGGAAAGAGATCAATGTAGAGCAAAATGGAACTATTACTACAGTAAATGATGAGACTGGAACTTTATGCTGGAGTTTCAACAAACCTGTTGGCAGCCACCGCGCTGAAGGCCACGGGGCAAAAAACTACCAGGCCGTTGAAGGATCTGATATTTACATTGGATGGACCAGTAATATAAACATTCCTGTTTCATTAAAAACTGAGGCCATATTTCAATGGAAGGCCTACCCTACTGCAAAGGCAAGTGCGAATCACCCTTTAATGTTGCGCACATCTAATGGCAAATTGGAATTACAGCATTTCGATGAAAACCATGTAGCTACAGTTCCATGGTCGATCGCATTGTCATCAGGAATTTGGCAAAAATTTGTCATCCATATGAAAGTATCAAAAGATGATACGATAGGTTTTATAGAATTCTGGTACAACGGTGTTCAGCAAACCTTATCAAATGGGAGTAAAAAATTAAAATGCAGAACGCTGGATAGTGATTACTGTGATCCAAAATGGGGTGTTTACGGTGGTGATTCTTCATTAGTAACCCATATTGTAAAGAAAATACGTATTGCATCAACTTATTCGGACGCTGCTCAATAGTAGATTGTTCTTCAGATAATGAAATTACCAATCACCAATTTAAATCAAGCCTGCTAATTCTATAACAGGTTTGATTTTGTGAAAATCAATAATTATTACCGAGAATCTTTTCAAGCACTAATTGTGACTGATTCAGTTTTTTACCTTTAATCGCTTTAAATAGTTGTTCATGCAAATGATGATTCATCGCAAAACGGCTAATTCCCTGCTTCTCCCTTGCTAAAAAGAAATCTCGCATAATCAAAGTGAAACTATAGTACAAATCAGATAATACAGGGTTTAAAGAGGCCCTGGCAATGGCCATATGAAATGCAATATCTGCATCAGTACATTTTTGAGAATCTTCTGCCTGAATAGCTAATTTGCGTTTCTCCAGGCATTCTTCAATTTCCGTCAAATGCTCCTCTGTACGGTTTTGCGTCGCCAGTTTTACGATTTCCTTTTCCATCAACCCTCTTACAGCGTTTACATCATCAAAATCAGCACGCCTTAACCGTTGTTCAATACTTACTTCCTGAAAATTAGTATTGACAAAAGTACCCGACCCCTGTTGTACTTTCAAAAGTCCAGAAATAGCTAATGTCTTAATTGCCTCTCTGATACTTGAACGGCCTACATCATATAACTTCATCAACTCAGGTTCAGCTGGTATTTTTTCACCCGCACTGTATTTTCCCTGGGAAATATCATCCTTTATCAGGCTAATTACTTTTTCGTAAAGTTTCATAGAAATGCTCAAAACAATTGCTCTGACACAAACATACGATGTTTCTATTAAACATTACTAAAATAAAGACATATTTTAGTAAGGCTAACCCTATTTGAACTTGTATATGGCATTAAATTATGTTCACCACGGTGTTTTACTGGTTCACCACAATCATATGATGTTAAATAAAACATATGATGTTTTATTTTTAAATATAAAATATCAAATCTATATTTGCTTTATATTAATCTAAAAAAATATGGCAACTACAAGACGTGGATTCATTTCCGCAGCATCTTTATCAACCTTTGGTTTGGTAACAGCGGCAACAAGCCTAAATTTATTAATCCCTAGCAAGGCGGACGCAGCAGTAAAATCACCAAAAAAAAATGGACCAGATACCCTACAGGCAGAGTTGGAAGATTTTGTTTATGACATTGAAAATGGAAGTACGGGCTGGACAGGCGCCGGTGGGACTGCCAAAGAAGCCACCGTAGAAGAATTTCCAGTATCACAAAGCATCGCAGCTGTAATTATGCGTCTTAACCCGGGTAGCTTCCGCGAACTACACTGGCATTCTATCGCAGCAGAATGGGCATATATTTTAGAGGGCAAAGTACGCACCACAGTAGTTTCTCCGGATGGAACCACATCAACAGATGACTTTGAAAAAGGTGATATCTGGTATTTCCCAAAAGGCCATGGCCATTGTTTACAGTGTTTGGGTGATCAGCACTGTTTGTTTTTACTTGGTTTTGACAACGGACATTTCTCTGAATTTGGAACCTTTAGTTCAACGGATTGGATCAGTCATATCTCTCCTGAAATACTAGCACGCAACTCAGGATTACCAGCCAGTACATTTGCATCTTTTCCGCACAAAGAACTTTATATTGGCACTGGGAAAATAGCAACCGAACCAAAACCACAAAATTTAGACCCGAATATCCCAACCAGCGATTCTGCTCATAAATTCCGTATGGAGGCCGATGGCGTATTTCAAAAATTCCCTGGTGGTTTCACAAGAAAGGTGTCTGCTAAAGAATTTCCAATTCAGACCACCTTAACAGCATTGCGCATGGACATTGAACCCGGTGCAATCCGCGAACTACACTGGCACCCAAACGCTGATGAATGGCAATATGTAATGAGCGGGAAAGGGAACATCAGTATTTTCGGTTCACACGGACGTGTTAAGACGATGGCCTACAAAAAAGGAATGGTCTCTTTTATCAAACAGGGTTATGGACATTATATTGAAAACACCGGCACAGAAACACTCAAATTGATTATACTTTTCAATGCAGGTGAATATCAGGAAATATCACTTAATGACTGGTTGTCCTCAAATCCGGCTCAGCTCCTTGAAGATCATTTTGGCATAACTCCTGCTCAGACATCAACATTATCAAAACACAAGAAGGGAATTTTTTAATTTAAAAATCTATTCCATATCAAAGCTCCTGAAAACTAAATTCAGGGGCTTTGACAGAATTCAGTCCACTGAGACCTGACCACTAATAAAAGCCCTCAATCTGCTACAAAACAGATCAAGGGCTTATATCAAAAATTAAAAAAACAAATTAATATGCACCAACTTCCGACAAGGAGGCAAATGCCTGGCCATCATAAGAAGATTTAGCAATGATCTTAAAATAACGGAAGGTCTGCTGTGTAGGTAAATTAACATACTGGGCACCATTTACATTGGCCAGTACAAAAGATCCTGCAGAAACAAAGCTTGATCCGTCAGTACTATATTGAATCTCATAGTCCTTTATAGCTCTCGATAAGCCACTCCTTTGTGCAATGCTAATTCCAGTAACCTGTTTAGCAGCTGCCATATCGATAGTGAATGAATGTGGATAAGCCGCCGTTGTTCCCGAATACTGAGAATGCCAGTAAGTATTTGCCATTCCGTCAATCAGATTTGCAGCTTTACCGTCTTCCTGACTGGTTTCCTGTGAACTCACATTAATTACATTCCAACCCACTTTACTCAGTTCATTCCTTGTGCTGAATTTTAAGACCGGAATACCATTCACAAATTCATAATTGTAAATTGTTTCAGTAACATTTCCATTATCATGAACCAATTTCACTTTCAATTCATATGGATTACCATCTTTATATTTAAGCTCAGAAATTGGCATCTCTACATAAAAACTATCTACTCCTATTGCTTTAGATTCCCAGGTAGTTGCATTATAATCACGGTTAACACCAATACCTTCGTTATTTACATTCGGGTCATTATAATATACAACACTATTAACTTTAATATCTGAAGTAAATTTACCAGAAACAACGATCGATGATTTTGCAGCAACGTAATCTGCATGAATTCTATTGATCGATGCCTTAACCGCACCGTAACGAGGCTGATCATCTTTATTAAAAATCTGATTAACATTTAATATTGCTGCATCCGTAGCCGTTAAAAATGTTTTAGAAATCCCAAGTGTACCATTACCTGCCCACATTAATGCCATACCCAGCGTTTCATTTTCCGATACTTTCTGACAGTTATGCGGTAAGTTTAAACCATGGCCTAATTCGTGCATCATCCCACCAAACCAAACACTAAAGCGTTTACCGTCAGTATCAGTTTTACCAAGGTTCTTAATATCCATACCTTCATAATCAAGGGCATAACACCATTTCCCAGTTCCATAAAATGGCCCGCCACTTGGAGTACCATCTGGTTTAAATTCGTAACGTGGTATAATAACCAGTGTATGTGCACTTGTATTTTCTGTCGGATGTGCTGTAAAATAAGCGTTGATCTCTGTAGAAACGGCGCCATTTCCACCAGAATACGGATAGCTGGCTTTAGGTTTGGTTCCTCTGATTACAATAATTTTTACGCGGTTAGCGCTATTCACAAACAAACCAAAAGTTTTATCAGGATAACCGTTACGGGCCATCTCATCTTTATAAAACTTCTGTCCCCAAAGCATCAGATCACTTAAGCGCTTCTGATACCCCGGCAGCGTATCCAAGTCATTTGGTATAAAATAAACAAGATTAAGATTATGGATGTGATCGCTGCTGTATCCATCTGCAGTTGTAATGGGATTTGTTGGAGTCCCCCCTCCAGCACCGCCATCTGCAATTTTCTTGCAAGCCATAAAGCTGATTAGTACCGGGATTAATAATAATAGTTTCGTTTTCATAGGTTTCTTGGTTAGATTAAGATATTATATTAAAGCACAACGCCTTACACAACTGTAATCTATAGATATCTAAAAAAAATATGCATCATAAATGATACACAAACGTTTGATCACAGGACAATACAATGATTAAATCCCAGCAGAATTTCTCATTTTTCGATAAAAAAGTCCATTAAACATATTATCTGATGGGCTTACCTAAGTTTAAGAATGACATACTCCCTTAGCTAAGCTATAAAAACTGCTTACACACGAAGTATTTACTCTAAAAAAGTCAACTATATCGTTTTAAAAAAGAATATCAAACGTTTGCGCAAATTTTAATTCACTCGTTTATCATCAGACCAAGATCATGATTGCCCATAAAGAAACCGAGGAGATCGCAATCCAGAGTATAACACCCTGAGCAAAAGGCTTAACTCCAACAGATTTGATTACTTCAAGTGATAACCCACTGCCAATCAGAAACAAAGTCAAGGTCAATCCTACTTTGGCCAGACTGACCAGATATGGGGCAAAGGGTTTGACAGCTGGTAAATAAGTATTGGCTAACATCGCCAGAATAAATAAGCCAATAAAATAAGGAATCTTAATCCTTTTCTGATCAGATTTGAAGAGAAAAGCAGTCCCAAAAGCAACAGGAATAATCCATAACGCACGCGCAAGTTTAACCGTTGTCGCAATTTGTAAAGCTTGCTCTCCATATTTGCTAGCAGCTCCAACTACAGAACTGGTATCATGAATAGCAATTGCACACCACATTCCAAACTGGCTTTGCGACAAATGTAAAGCATGACCAATGCTAGGAAATATAAACAAAGCGGCCGAATTCAAGATAAACACAATTCCTAGTGCAGCTGAGATTTCTTTTTCACCAGCTTTCATTACCGGAGATAAGGCGGCGATTGCACTTCCACCACAAATAGCTGTACCTGAAGAAATCAGAAAAGAAGTTTTACGTTCAGTTTTAAAGAATTTACCCAGAATGAAGCCTAAAGTAAGTACACCAAAAATTGAAGCTACTGTAAATAAGAAACCATCTTTACCAGCTTTGAGTGCAAAAGATAGGTTCATCCCAAACCCTAGTCCAATTACTGCAAGCTTCAATAACCAGTTAGTGGCTTGATGATTCAAATGAAGAAAAGGGTGTTCCATAACCTGGGCCATGATTAAGCCCATTAGCAAGGCCACAGGCGGGGACATAAATGGGAAAAAGCACCCTATTGCAGCAAGGATAAATATAATTTTACGGGTAGTCAGACTCATTTGCATAATCTTTGTATTTTGTAATACAAAGGTGTCCAGAATGGCCACAGGGGTCAAATTGATAAAATTAATCTGCCATTACTTCAGGTTATGAGCTAATTGTGCATGACGTAGAAAAACTTCTGATAATCCATCTAGTTTACCTTGAAGATGAATAAAATAGAAATTGCGTTCTATATTTAATCCAACCACATCAATCACCCTTAATGTCCCGCGCTGCAATTCGTCTGTTAAAGCATGAATAGAAATAAATGCAAGGCATTGAGAATGCATTAAATATGATTTGATACTTTCAGTACTCCCCAACTGGATTTCTACTTTAAGATCAGAAACCTTCATCCCGATTTCTTTTAATGCGTAATCAATAACTTCCAACGTTCCAGATCCCTGCTCTCGCATCACAAAAGAGCTTTCCTGTAGCAAATCTTTACTCAACTCAGTTTTTTTAGCCAGCGGGTGATCTTTGCTACAAACCAGGACAATTTCATCCCTAATAAACTCAGTATAGCTAATTTCCTGATGTTTAGACCGACCTTCTATGATACCCAGCTGAATTTCTTTTTCCAGTAAAGCCTTCTCTATTTGCTCGGTATTACCATTGATCAAATTAATTTCTATGGCCTTGAACTTACTCCTGAAACTAGCAAGTATCGGCGCAATCACATATTGAGAGATCGTGGTACTGGCCCCCAGATATAAGATTCCCTCTTTTTTATGTACAAGTGCATTCATATCAAAATCAATATTCCTATAGATATCAAATAATGATTCAGTATGGTTCAATAATAGCTCCCCTGCCGGAGTAAGCTGTATCTTATTGCCTTTACGTTCAAACAACTTGTTATCATATTGCTGCTCCAATTCATAAATATGCTTGGTTACTGCTGGTTGTGTGATAAATAAAGCAGCAGCTGCTTTAGTAAAACTAAGGCGTCTGGCCACAGTATAAAAAACTTCTAAACGAAAGTCTGACATAGACGGGCAAGGTCTTAATAAAACAGCAATAAATGAAATAACTGACCCGTTCAAATTACACTCTCTCCTGACAATATATTTTTCTAACAAAATTTTCCCCTACATTTGCACTCTTAATTACTGCTCATGCGAATGATTATCATTTGTATATAATCTAAACCACTTTTATGGTTCTTACCATGAACATAAAAGGTCTGCGTATTGCTAGAAACCTTTAAACACGATTGAAAAAACAAAATGAAGAATAAGCAAATCTCCTTTATAGTCATTCTGGTAATTATTGCATTCTTTATTATACTGCTGCTAAGAGCATCCTTTTCCCAATACACTGAACAAAAAATACTTCAGGTCGCCAGCGAGCAAAGGGATGTTAACAATGAACAGATCTACAAACTGGATACTATTAATATGGGGCTCCAAGAGGCAGAGAATAATTTCAGAATGTACACCTCATTATGGGAAAAACAATATTTCATCAAGTATAGTAAAGGGATACAACGTGTTTCTGCACTATTAGAAAGCTTCTCTAAAGAAGATCTGAATAGTATTTCAACTGATATTTCAAATGATCTGGCTAAAAGAGACAAGCAGATTTTGCTTTATGCCAGTATAAAAAAAATGACTGACTCTTTGATGTCTGTTAACCTGTTAGTAGATACTACAAAAACTGCTGTTCCGGTTAGTTCATTCCAAAGAGCACCAAGAAAAACAATAAAAAAAGTTATAAAAACAGAGACTGTCAATCCCGTTCCGGAACCCAAAAAGACAAAATTCTTTCAACGCTTAAAAAGTGCCATATTAAATAAAGAAGAGAAAAAAGACACAGCTAAAACTAATAAGGTAGAAACTGTAACCATAGAGGCTTCTGAAAATGATAATCTCTATAGTAAAAAACAGCTCGATGAGATAGAAAACTTCTATCGGAAGCTTTTTGAAAATCAAAAGGGGAACCATAAACTGCTGACAACTAATGAACGCTCAATTTTGAAATTGAACGAGCGCATCCTGGAAAACATCAAAATTATGTTCCATGAATTCAGTGATCGTGAACATTCACTTCAGGAAACAAGAAAACTCACTCTCAGAGACAGGACTGTGCATTCTCTGGAGATTATTGGTACCTCAGGAAAAATCAATTTTTTGATCAATGCATTTTCAATTGTAATCATTGTATCCTTACTAATTACACTTTATCGTGCCTATAGTAAAATAGTTAAAGCAAATAAATTGGCTTCTGAACAAGTAATTGTAAAATCCAGATTTTTCACCAGCATAAGTCACGAAATGCGTACTCCGCTAAATGCTATACTGGGGGCCACTGAACAACTCAAGGGTACTCCTTTGAATACTGAACAGGGAGCAATGGCAAATTTACTAGAAACCTCCTCTTCGATGCTTCTGTCTGCAGTAAATGAGATTCTTGACTTTTCACGCATGGAGACAGGAAAACTATCTCTTTCCAAAACACCTTTCCATTATAAAAGTATTTTACATGAAATTGTTGCAGCTACTGCTGTTTTGGCAAATCAGAAGGGATTACAATTAAAACTAAACCAAAAAGACGCACCAGATCTATTAATTACGGGAGACCCCTACCGTCTTAAACAGATTATGGTTAACCTGATTGCAAATGCAATTAAATTCACAGATAAGGGAGAAGTTAATGTAAATGTGAGTACAAAAAACACAGATGCCGATCATATTCAATTACTCATCGAAGTAAGTGATACTGGAATTGGAATTTCTGAAAAAGAACTGCCTTTTATTTTTGATGAATTTTCGCAGGTGATCAACAATAAACGTATGGACTGGCAAAAAGGATCAGGACTGGGCTTGCCAATCTGCAAAAAACTGGTAGATCTGCATCACGGAAAAATAGCTGTAAACAGTATACCGGGCAAAGGAACCATCTTTTATCTTGAACTCCCATACCCAATTGCAGAACAGAAACATGAAGATTTAACAGACAAAGAAAACCGGCTTTCACATGCAGATGCTTTTAAAAACACTCATTTACTGGTTGTAGATGACGTGAATATGAACTTGCTGGTCATTAAAATGATCTTTAATAAACTAAACATTAGTTTTGACACTGCAACTAATGGCGAAGATGCCTTAAAAGCATTTGATGCACATTATTATGATATGGTCCTAACAGACATTGAGATGCCTGGAATGGATGGCCTTGAACTTACAAAAAAGATCAGAGCACACCACGATGCTCAAAAATGCAGGACACCAATTATTGCCATTACTGGCCAGATTTCACCTGAATCTCATCAGAACTACTTTTCTTCTGGCCTGAATGACTATTTAGTTAAGCCTTATAAGGAAAGTGAATTACTGGAAAAGCTTCTTGATTATCTTCCTGAACGGTCTATTAAAAAATAGACCCGGTAATTAATCAGTAGACACACATAATAAACTCATAATCAGACAAATAACTATTTTCTATGTTTTTTTCTTAAAACAAGCCCTTCATAATGTCTCACAATTGGGAAATAATTCCTATAATTGCGCTACCTATTATGAAAAATACGAAACAAAAAATTATTGATACAGCGATAGAAATCTTTAACGACGACTATTCGAGCTCACTCGAAAAAATAGCTGAGCGAGCCGAAGTTACAAGGAGAACACTTCACCGATATTTCACCGACAGAAATGATCTACTAAGAGCTTGCAAGCAAGAAATGCAGGAAAATTGCAGGGCGAATATTACCGCTGCAGTCAATAGCTCTACCGATCCTTTAATCCAATTGGAACAGGTTTTATATGCAAGCATAGACTGTGGATCAAAATATTCTTTCTTACATAAATTACACCAGCAACAGGATCATCAGCATCAAAAAGAAGATGAAGATTGTGCAGCATATGATGATACTTTTCTGCAAACAACAACACTAATTCTCACCCTTCAAAAACAAGGAATTATCAGTTCAAACTTAACGCAAGGCTGGATAATCCTATTTATGAGAGGAATAATAACCACGACTATTCTTTCTGCGACGACCGGGTCTGTGGCAATAAATGATATTAAAAATTTTGCATGGTTCTCTTTCAGCAAAGGTATTGGAATTAATCTTTTATAATCGTATGGAACAACAAGAATTTGAAGTAATTGTAATTGGAGGTAGCTATAGTGGCTTATCAGCTGCTATGTCTCTAGGCAGAGGCATTAGAAAAACACTAGTCATAGATAGTGGTCTTCCTTGTAACCGGCAAACACCACATTCACATAATTTCATCACTCAGGATGGTTTTAGCCCTTCACAAATTGTAAAAACTGCAAGAGATCAGGTATCAGAATATCCAACTGTAAACTTTATGGAAGACATAGTTCTGCAGGTAACTGGTGAAAACAATAATTTTACTGTCTTAACGGCAACAGGCTTACGGCTTAATGCGAAGAAAGTCCTTTTTACTACTGGTGTAAAAGATCTTCTTCCCGATCTTCAAGGTCTTTCATCCTGCTGGGGAATTTCAGTAATTCATTGTCCTTATTGCCATGGTTATGAATATAAAGGACGACCAACTGGAATTTTATCAAATGATAATACCACTCTTCATTTGAGTAAACTGATTTTAAACTGGACAACGGACCTTACCGTATTCACCAATGGAAAAGTACTGTTCAATGCAGAAGAGGAACAACAGATCAAAGCACAGAATGTAGCCATCGTTGAGAAAAAAATAGCCAGTTTAACACATAAAGAAGGTCACTTACAAGAAATACTTTTTGCTGATGGGACCCTTCAAAAAGTTGAGGCCATCTATACCAGGCCACCATTTATACAGCATTGCCCCATTCCTGAAACCATGGGTTGTCAAATCGATGATAAGGGTCTGATAGTGGTAGACTATTTCAGAAAAACCAATGTTTCAGGCATTTTTGCTGCCGGAGATTGTACAGAGATAATGAGATCTGTTTCAAGTGCTGTAGCCGCAGGCTCTTTTGCGGGGGCTTCCATTAACAATGAGCTGATTTTTTCTTAATTTTTAAACCGTAACGAATTAACACACAATTATTAGCAGTTTAAATATATTTTATTCTTAACTTAATATAACCAAATCAATCTATCTTAAAAAGGAGGTTATATGAACATGGTTCAAAAAATAGAGCACTGGGGTGATATCCATCATACTAAGTGGCTCGACGTAGTCCGGATTGGACTCGGTTTGTTGATATTAAGTAAAGGTATTGCCTTTGTCAGTGATACCGGAGTCCAGCAAGAATGGATAATCCAGCACAACACACTTGGATTTTCAGGATTAATGGCCGTCGTGGTTTTACATACTGTTGCTTTTGCACATCTGGCTGGCGGTTTACTAATTCTTATTGGACTAGTCACACGTTTTGCTGCAGTGATCCAGATTCCAATCCTTTTAGGTGCTATTTTCTTTGTAAATATTTCTAAAGGGTTCTCCTTTCTAAATTCAGAATTGTGGCTGTCAATTATAGTACTGCTATTGCTTGTATTATTCTGGATAGTAGGTTCTGGCCCTTATTCTGTAGATAACTGGATGAGAACACATCGTCCAAAACCATAAAAACTGCGTACTGTTAAACAGTACGCAGTTTTCTGCCTATATTCCTGCCAATGTACAGACCTTAGTGCCTATCAGCATTCGCACTCTATATTCCAACCATTTCTCCGCTCCGGCTTATTTCCATAACCGGCAAACACCGGTCTTGTAAATTAAATACAATAGGTTATAATTAATTTATTCTCCCCAATCAAACGTGTTGCTACATAAATATTTTCAGCTCAAAAATATTTATATATCAAAATTACAACGTAACCTATTTATTACAAACGACTTAACAACAACACACTTATCATACAAAGCAGAACCAAGACTAAAACAACACAAAAAATCTAAGTTTAACCTTATTTTTACGCGTAAGAACTAACCAATTCTTTTATACAATTTTTATGCAGGCAAATAATAGCAATAATGCCATGTCCTTGCTTGATGATGCCGAATTGGTTAATCAGATTAAACAACATAACAAACATGCCTTTGATGAGCTTTATAAAAGGTTTGTAAAAACACTTACTGGCTATGGTCTGCGTCTTACGGATGATATACAAATAATTGAAGACAGTCTCCACGATGTTTTTGTATGGATCTGGACAAACAGGCATAAATTTGAAATCCAGTATTCTTTAAAGAGCTACCTAATCAAATCAGTGA
This sequence comes from Pedobacter sp. PAMC26386, assembly GCA_014302835.1. Classification (GTDB taxonomy): domain Bacteria; phylum Bacteroidota; class Bacteroidia; order Sphingobacteriales; family Sphingobacteriaceae; genus Pedobacter. The sequence continues at coordinate 734,968 of CP060294.1, read as the reverse complement.
GAACAACTATTATTCATAAATTAAAAAAAGAACAAAAAAATGTAAGTACTGATTTTGTAGACACTGAAGAAGAATTATTAAATGATTCTTCTTCCTATAATTCTGTCGAGTCTGAATTTATATTAAAAGAAAGTCATAAATCTACAGCAAAAATGGTCTTAGCGATGCTGGAAACGCTTTCTCCAAAACAAAAGGAGCTGATACATTTACGTTATTATCAAGAGCTTAGCTTTAAAGAAATTGCTTCCTTATTAAATATCAGTATCAAAGGGTGTTATAAATTAATGGCCAGGGCGATAGACGGATTGAGACAAAAACATCTTCTTATTTTATTTTTACTTTGGCTATATGGGGTAATTACTTCATGAAAAGCCTCTAATAAATTATAATCGATAAAAATGTCATACCAGGAATATACAACAGCCGATTTTGTAAATGACGAGAGCTTTACCAATTACGTGCATGCGACTGATCCGCAAGCTGTTCTATTCTGGGAAAAATGGATTCATGATAATCCTGCTTGCCTGGAAAAAGTAAATGAGGCTAAAGAAATCATTGCTTTACTTTCTTCAGGTAAAAGTCCTTTAAAGGAAGAGTTTTATGAAAGCCTTAAAAACAGAATAGAAAGTACAATTGCTGGCCAAGGGACTCATCGTCTCGCCCCTGTTAAAAGTAGCTTTCCTTTTTTCAAAATAGCGGCAATGATTACTGGACTGGTTATCGGTTCGGGTGTAGTATTTTATTTTCAAAACAAGCCTAAAGATATGGCTTTATTAACAGTTTCAGTCCCTTATGGTCAAACAAAGACATTAATATTACCAGATAGTTCTACTGTAATACTGAATGCAAACAGCTCGGTGAAGTATCCAAAAAACTGGGATAAAAAAGACAGACAAGTCTGGTTAACCGGCGAAGCTCATTTTCAAATCAGACATTTTGAACCTGAAAATCAATCGCCCATAGCCTTTACTGTACATGCAAATCTGACAGATATCAATGTTTTAGGAACCGTGTTTAATGTGAATAGCGGTTCTGATAGTACAGAGGTTACCTTAGTTAGCGGGAAAGTAGCCTTAAGATTGAAAAACCAATCCCTTACCTTATCTCCTGGTGAATACTCTGTTTGTAAGAAAGGACAAGCTGCTGTCAGAAAACAAATCAACGATATAGAACAGGTTACTTCCTGGATAAATGGTCAATACATTTTCAAGAAAACGACCTTAACTGAAGTATGCAATAGATTATCTGCCTATTATGGAAGAAAATATTTAATCAAAGACAGATTAATCACTAAAAAGGAAATTTCTGGAACTCTGGAACTTAAAGACGAAGCTGTTTTAATCCAGACTTTAGCAGCCTTACTGAATACAACGGTAAAAGAGAATGGTAAGGAAGTCTATATCGGCAATTAATCAATTGATAACAGGTATTATCCTGTTTGCTATATTTAATATCTGCTGCGAACAAATAAAAGGGCAGGATAAAACTACTGCCCAACATCAGACGCTGGGCAATGAGCTAGACTTTCTTTCCAATCGGTTCAAGGTCAGTTTCGTTTATGAAGCCCAATTGATCAGTGAAGTAAAACTGATCAGCTATAAACGCTTAGCCGTACCCAATCTAGATTTCATATTAAATAAGTTACTCCCCCCTTTAAATCTATCTTTTAAAAAGATTTCAGACAGCCAGTATATTATTAAAGCTGCTATAAACAATCAAAAACAGAATATAAAGCCGGTTACCCTGAACCTAGAAGAGGTTGCTATCTTAGGCTCCCATACCATGATGCCACGTACCAAACTGCAAACAGCTTTACCTGTAGACATTTTCAATCAGCGTACCCTGGTGCAAACTGGTCAGGTAGAATTAGCGCAAATGCTGCACTATACCTCTTCTTCTTTCAACTCTTCAAAATATGGGATTAATAATGTAGCCTCTTATGCGGAACAGTCAACCATCCGCGGGCTTGGTCCCGATCAGCTGCTGGTTTTAATTAATGGTAAAAGAAGACATAATATCTCTGCACTAAACCTGAACAATACAGTTGGAAAGGGTACTGCAGGTACAGATCTCAGTGCAATTCCCGCTGCTATGATTGAGCGAATCGAAATATTAAGAGATGGGGCCGCCGCTCAATATGGATCTGATGCAATTGCCGGAATTATCAATATCGTATTAAAAAAAGATACAGGAGGATATTTCACCACTCAACTGGGACAAACCTTAAAAGGAGACGGCGTTTACACGCAAAATAATTTAAGTTACGGGATTCCTCTTGCTGCCGGAAAAGGATTTCTGGATTTCACATTGAATTATCAGTATCAGCAGGCTACTAACCGAGCCCGGGCTTATAACGGTCTTGTTTACAATAATGCTGCTGACACCTCAAAATTAAGCAGTATTAGTTTCCCAACGCCAACCGATAAACTGAATGAGAATAAGCGCAGAGATGATCAACTCGTTAAGGAAAATGGATTTCAGCGCAAACAAGGGCAATATGGCGATGCAGAAATTAAGAATATCGCTTTATGGTTCAATATGGAAACTCCATTAAATAAAAAGTGGAAACTTTATTCGTTTGGTGGCTTTTCCCGCAGAAGAGCAATAACCTTTGGATTTTACCGCTTCCCAAATTTCTACCCCGCATCCTCTGTAATTTTCCCAGACGGTTACCTACCTAAATTCCCGGCAGTTTTATCTAACCGATCTTTGGCTGCTGGGATTAGAAAAACGAGTTTAGATGGATGGAATATGGATTTCAGTGCAGTTTACGGTTATAATAGTATCAAAAGTCAGGCAGTAAATACGGTGAATGCTTCTATGGGCGGGTTATCTCCTCTGGCTTTTAATGCAGGCGGCACCACGCTGCAGCAAGGGATTTTAAATATTGATTTTTCCAAAAAAATATCCCCAAATATTACCTTGGCAGCAGGAGCAGAATCTCGTCTAGAAAATTATCAAATTATTGGCGGAGAAGAGTCTTCTTATCTGGATGCAAATTTACCGGGCACACCCGCAGCTCTTTTAAAGCTTCCTGGAACCAATGGCAGACCTGGCTTTAAACCAGAGGAAAGACTAAATAAATACCGTGCAAACGTGGGTCTTTATGCAGAATCAAATATAGATTTATCTAAAAACACCTTGCTGTCTGCGGCGATTCGTTATGAGCGTTACAGTGACTTTGGTGGAAATATTTCTGGTAAAATGGCTCTAAGACATAAATTAAGTGAAAAATTTTCGCTACGAAGTTCACTGAGTCGGAATTTCAGAGCTCCTTCTTTACAACAGGTATATTATGAGCAGCAACAATTCCAGTTCTTTCAAAAAAGTGGGCAGTCTGGCGTTTACCTGGTACAGCATTTCCGCAATGACAACCCTGTATTACAACAGCTGGGCGTACCTAAACTCAAGCCAGAAACATCGCTCAATTTTAGTGCCGGGCTGGCGGGCAGTATTAACTCTTATTTTTCTTTTTCGGCCGATTTTTATTATATCCCCATTCGTAACCGAATTGTTGTTTCAGGTCGGTTAGATAGTTCTGTTTCAGCTTTAAAACCAGTACTGGCTAATGCGGGGGTGACAGATATGCAGTTTTTCATCAATGCTTTAAATACATATACCAGAGGTGTTGAGCTTACCGCTAACTATGCAGCAGTTTTTGCACAAAAACAATCTCTTACCATTAATGGAACCGCCTCTTTTAGCCAAACCAGGGTTAAAATGAGAATAGATAATCTACCTCTTTCAGCCGGTGGTAATATACCAGGTTATAGTTTGCTACCACGTGTGGATTTGGGTATTATCGAAAAATCACAGCCAAATAGTAAATTGATATTATCATTCATATACCAGGTTAAGGCATTAAACTTCCTGCTACGCAATACCTATTTTGGACAAGTGGCCGCATGGGAAAACGATCCGATTTATGATCAGACTTTTGCCAGCAAAGTAATTACTGATCTTCAGTTTTCGTGGAAGATCAGTAAAAAACTAAGCATCACCGCGGGCTGCAATAATCTTTTTAATATTTATCCGGACGAAATCAAAGAGATCAATGCACTCAATACCAACTTATCATTTGGTGGACAGATCCCCTACAGCAGAACAGCTAACCAATTCGGATTCAATGGAATGAATTACTACACGAGTCTGCAGGTCAAATTTTAATTCTATTTATTTTCAAAATGTGGGGTAAAAAAATTGGCTGCATCCTCTTAGCTAATTACAAACCAAATATTTAATATGAGATTCTATTATTACCTGTTAGGCTTTATGTCTATAATGCCTGCAATTGTGCAGGCACAAAATCAAGATCCACCGACCGACCCCCTCACACTTTACCTGAACAAAGAAAAAACTCATTACTTAAAATTCGGTGGTTATATGCAGGTCTGGTTCAGAAATACACAGCTTAATCCCGGTAGTAAAATCAATGATTCACAGGTCAACTCTGTAACTGATGTGACTTTAAGACGGGTCAGGTTAAAAATCACAGCAATGCCAGTAGATAAGCTGATGCTAGTGCTTCAATTAGGGCCAACAAACGTCAATAATCTAACTAAAACAGATACTTATGTAGATTTTCTGGATGGTTATGCAGACTATAAAATTAACAATTATATCTCTGTTGGAGGAGGGCGTTCTTCCTGGACTGGCCTTTCAAGATATGCTACTGGTTATACTAAAACCTTACTTTATGAAACTCCCTTAATTAATCTTGGAGACATCAACAGGACAGATATTACGCAGCGTAAACTAGGTTTATTTGTAAAAGGTGTAATCGAAAAATTAGATTATCGCTTTGCTTATGCTACTCCATATAATACTGGAGGATCAGCTCCTTTAGAAAATGTAGCAGTTTTTAATACCAGAGTTATCAAACCAAATTGGTCCGGATATATCAAATGGCAGTTTTTTGATAAAGAAAGCAATGTAATGGCGCAGAACCAAGGTGCCTATCTTGGTAAAAAGAAAGTATTAAATATAGGTGCCGGTTTTGAATTTCAAAAAGATGCTTTATGGCATAAAAACCTAGCCAAAGACACTATTTCAGATAACCTCAAACAATTTGCTGCAGATATTTTTTATGATACCCCCATCAATAAAGAAAAAGGTACGGCTTTCACCTTTTACGCAGCTTACCATCACCACGATTTTGGCCCCAATTATACCCGCATACTCGCAATTGGTAATCCAGCAAATGGTTTAGACCCTAGTAGTGCTTCTTTTAATGGTTCTGGAAATGGCTACCCTGTCATTGGTACAGGAAATAGTATCAGTGCACAAACCGGCTTTTTGCTCCCTTATTTCAATCAGAAAAAGAAGGGGGCACAATTGCTTCCTGCTTTAGGAATACAATATTCCAGATTTGAAAGATTTGCAGATCCGATGGTGACTTATGATGCCGGAGTCAGCCTGTTATTGAAAGGACATGCTTCAAAATTAGTTTTTAATGCACAAAGCAGGCCCATATTTATGGCACAACCAGACGGGAAAATTACAAATATCAGTAGAAAAATGATGTATGTACTAATGTATCATATATCAATTGACTAATAAATATAAAAATTCATCTAATGATACACCCAGATTCTATGTCCTGAGGTAATTATCATTATTTTTAAACCAACAATATGGAAATTATTTCAAATGCCACTGTTCAAACGCAAAAGAAAAGCTTTGCAAAAAAAATATTTACGAATCTCACTTTCTGGGTTTTAATCGCAATTATCGCCGGTGTTATACTGGGAACTGTAAATCCCGCAGTGGCGATAAAAATGGAAATTGTGGGTAAAACCTTTGTCGATATTATCAAACTGTTTATTGCTCCGATTATTTTCCTGACCATTGTTTTAGGGATTAGCGGTATGGGCGACCTCAAAAAGGTAGGCCGTATCGGTGTCAAATCACTTTTATATTTCGAAGTGGTGACCACTTTTGCCCTTGCCATTGGGATATTCGTTGCCTATATGATCAGACCTGGTCACATAGACCGTACAGGTCTGAATATACAGGATCCGTCAAAATACACAAAAGCTGCGGAATCTGGTGCTGGTTTTGACTGGGGCAAGTTCTTTATGTCTAACCTAACCTTACAGGTTTTGGTCGTTGCTATTATTGTAGGTGTTGCATTGAACTTTTACTCCAGGAGACAGGCTGTTATTGGTGTGTTGGGTAAAGCTTCAAAATTGGTATTTAGCGGATTAAGATATGTCATGTACCTCGCTCCTTTGGGTGCTTTTGGAGGAATGGCTTATACCATTGGTAAATTTGGGTTACAAACGCTGATTCCTTTAGCGAAACTGATGGGCACTGTTTACCTGACTATGGGTTTGTTCGTTTTCCTGATTCTGGGTTCTATCATGCGGTATTTCAATTTAAGTATCCTTAGTTTTCTTAAATATATTAAAGAAGAATTACTGCTTGTTTTAGGGACTTCCTCTTCAGAGTCCGCCCTCCCCTCTATTATGAAAAAACTGGAGCAGCTGGGATGCAGTAAATCTGTTGTCGGCCTGGTTATTCCAACTGGTTATTCTTTCAACCTGGACGGGACATCAATTTACTTATCAATGGCTATTATCTTTTTAGCACAACTGTATAACATTCATCTATCATTTCCAGAGATGCTGAGTATTATAGGTATTTTAATGCTTACCTCTAAAGGTGCAGCAGGGGTCACTGGCAGTGGATTTATTGTATTGGCCTCAACCCTTACTGCTATTCATAAAATCCCCGTAGAGGGGCTTGCATTTCTGTTAGGGGTAGATAAGTTTATGAGTGAAGCACGTGCAATTACCAATATCATTGGAAATGGGGTGGCAACTATTGTGATTGCGAAAACTGAGAATGAGTTTAACCCAGGAGAACAGAATATCCTAGCATTGAAAAAATAACAAAACATAAAAAGCCGCCTTCCAATAAAGGGAGACGGCTTTTTTATAAAGCCTGCTTGCGCAGAGCAGAATATAATTATTTGTCGCTGTTTTTCTTTTCAGTTACTTCAGTACGGATGTCCTGAGCAAGTGTTTTTAAATCTTGCATTGCTTTACGTACTCTAGTACCGGCAGCACCGTTACCTGAATTGTAAAACTTGTCTGCATCTGCCTCAACTCCGGCGATTAACTCTTTTAATTTTGCGAATTTTTCCATGATATTTTGTTAATTAAATTTGATTTCTGGGCTTAAAGTTAATAATTGTTTGTTTTCTTCCAAATCATTAACGAACGATAATTAGGTTTTAATATGTCTGTATGTTTATTTAAAACCATTTCCGTGAGGTATTGTTCACTATACTGTAATTCATAGAAGTCATGAACCATGAAAAAAGACTACAAACAACAAAAACAATAACACACTGACAAACAAAATGTTAACTAAAATAAACCACAAAAACAGACCATACAAGCCTATAATAGCGCTACTGAACGATAGGAAGGATCTGAGCATCCTGCTATAGAAAATTTAAATCAACTGGCTGGATTAAAAGATCAGCTAAAGAACGTCAAAAACAAAGATTCTGACAGTTTAGTGACAAAAAATAACACAAAATACCACGGTGTAAACCTTAAAACAGATCTCTATGGAGACCAAAGAGACGAGGATCTGTTCGAAAAACAGAAGATAATCTAATAAACAGCCGGTGAAGGTTGATTAGATTTTAAATCAATTTTTGTCCTGTTCAGCTTAGGGAATAATGCAATAACCAAAAGGACGACAATCAGCACAATACTAGTCAGCAAGTAATAATCCATCATAGCCCTCAATTGTGCCTGGCTATCCACAGTTCTGTTCAATAAACCTCTGGCAGCTTTAGCCGCCAGATCTGGCGCCATCCCCTTATTAGTTAATGCTCTGACATATTGCGCCAAACGTTCAGAAACTAAAGTATTCAGTCCGCTCAAATGTTCCTGAAAACGGTTGACATGGTTATTTTTCTGATGAAGCTGAAAGTAATTGATTAGTGCAATGCTAGTACAAAATCCGGTAAAGCGGAAAAAGACACCAGTAGCTGATGCTGAACTGCCTAAGTGTTCAGGTACAGAAGAGATCGCAAAAACAATAATCGGGGTCATGAGCATCCCCGCCCCCATTCCCTGGATAATTAAAGGAATAACATAGGTTGAAGCGTCAGCTTGTGTGGTAAAAAGAAACCACATCCAAGCATGGAAAATCAATAACAACACAAAACCGTAAAGCCAAACCAGGCGTATTGGCCTTTTCATAACAATAAGACGGGAGGAAATTAGTACACTGATTACAATACCAATGATATTTGCAACCATAATATAGCCAATATGAATCGGGTCCATCCCTAAAATAGAAGCAAAATAGATAGAAACGATTCCCAGTGCACCACGAATCAGATAAAGGACGAAGATCAGAAACATCCCTACATTAAAATTGCGGTGTTTAAAGACCTCGAGGTTTAAATAAGGACGTCTCAAATGGAGCTGACGAAAAATATGCAATCCAATTAAGAGCACAGTTGCTGATAAGCTCCAGACAATCCTTAAATCCTGCAACCAGTAATATTGCTGCCCGTAAACCAAGGTATAACCTAATAAACAGAGTATTGATGAATAAATGATAAAGCTGTAAAAATCGAGCTGATAAAGCGGCATTTTTCTGTTCAGCCTGACGTCATTCATGATCACCAGTAGTAAAATCCCCCCTGGAATGTAGGCGAAAATGATAAACTTATACAATACATTATAATCAAAAGCATTTAATATAGGCGCCGTAATGATAGTAGAAATTGGAGTTATACAGAGTAATAAACAGTAAAATATGGAATAACCAACTTCTCTAGCTCTTTCATTTTGCAGACTTCCAAAAATAAGCGTAATACAAATACTGGTGGACATACAGTTGGACATTCCCTGCAAAAACCTAAACACTAATAATATATATAAATTCTGCGTATGAAAACAAACATATGCTGTACCCATCTGAATTAGAATACTCAGGATAAAATACTCTTTGGTAGCCATAAAAATAAAGAATCTTCTTTCCAGGGCAAAGAAACCGGCAACAGCTGCATAAAAAACAACCATTGAATACTGTACATCTGCTGGTTCTATCCCATAATAACCCGCAGCACCGGCACCACTGGCTGTAGATAACCCAAAGAGCAAAAGTCCAGGAAAAATGACTAGAAATATCGTCGCCCTGATTAACCAGGCAGGCACCCACGATTTAAATACAGGTAAAGCTAAACTCATTAGTCTTTTCTTATTTTCACATTAGCATTCATACCAGCACGCAGCTGATCTACAACTGCTCTGCTTTCAGTAAGTTTAATTTTAACGGGGATACGCTGAACAATTTTCACAAAATTACCAGTAGAGTTATCTGGAGGAAGTAGTGAAAACCTTGCCCCTGTAGCAGGAGATAGCGATACGATTCTTCCTTTAAATATTTTACCAGGAAATGCATCAGCAGTAATTTCTGCTTCACCATTGATTTTCATTTTTGCAATCTGTGTTTCCTTGAAATTAGCAATCACCCACTTACCAGCATCCTGATCCACAATGTAAGCCAGTGTCTGCCCTGTTTGGATTTGCTGTCCCTCCTGGATTGTTCTTCTGCCCATTTTCCCATTATATGGTGCACGTATAATTGTATAACTCACATCCAGTTTACCTCTGCTCAGCAATGCCTTACGGCGTTTAATTTCTGCTTCATAAACTCCTTTTTGCGATCTGATATCGTTTACTTTTGATAAAGAAGCCTGATAGTTTTCTTCAGCAGAACGATATTCCGAAGTAGCCACATCTAAAGCTGCCTTACTATTTTCTAATTGCTGCTGTGTAGCAGATTCCACTTTATACAGTTTTGAATACCTATCATAATCTTGCTGTTGTTTCACCAATTTTGCTTTTGCAGAAGCAATTTGAGACTGACTGGCCTGAGAAACTTTAGAAGTAGTCGTCACATTGCTTTCTAACACATTAATCTGCGCTTGTGCATTTGAAAGTGCAGCCTCAGCTTCTTCTTGCTGTAATTGATATTCACTGTTATCAATAATTAACAGCGTATCTCCTTTTTTTACGTCCTGGTTCTCTTCGTACCTAATCTCCCTGATAAAACCACCTACGCGTGAAGTGATCGGGTTGATATATTCTTCTATCTGCGCATCGTTCGTATCTTCATAACGGTAAAGCTGAACTAGGGATACAACTCCCCAGATGGCAAGGCCCACAGCAATGATTCCAGCTATCCACGCCGTTATTTTAGTAATTAACTGATCTGTGTTTGTATAATTATTCTTTGTTTTCATTTTAGAGGTTACCTATTGCCTTTTGTAATTGATAAAATTGTAATTGTGCTGCGATTCTAGCCGCTGCATAGTCGAAACGAGTTTGAAGCAACTGAGTATCAGCATCCAGCAAATCTGTCACCAAAGCAAGCTGGTTGAAATAAGTGTTATTTACAATCCTTAAGTTCTCTGTAGCCTGGTTAATATTTTCTTTAGCCACGTCAATTCGTGTCAGCGATTCCTGATATCTCAGATAAGCTTCATTCACTTCCTGCCTGATTTTATCTTCTGTAGCTGAATGTTCTACTTCCTGTTGCTGATATTTTAATTCTGCCGCTCTTGCTTTATGTGTATTGTGATAAAAGGCAGAAATTGGAAAACTTGCTTTCACACCTGCCATTCCCAAACCATACATTGCAATTGAATAGGGATAAATCAAAATCTGCGGATAAGAATAAGCATAATTCGCAAACAAGTCTAGCTTAAAAGAGACATTTGCTTTTACATTTTTCACTTCCAATTTACGCAGTTCAGTTTCCTTTTCTGAGATTTTATAAGCAAAGGAATGAGCCATCGCATCAGACAAATAAGTAGTATAAGGTTTTAATACCGGTAAGTCAGCTTTTGTATTATCAATAGGTTGAATAACTGTTTCATCTGGCAATCCGGTAAGAATATCCAGCTTCTGATTGGCAATCGCCAAATCATTATTCAACTGAACAAGTGCCATTTTTTGTCTGGACAATTTTAGTGTTACCCTCAGTACATCGCTCTTTAAAACTACTCCATTTTTAAGCAGCTGTTTGATTTCTTCTAATTGTTTCTCCTGATCACTAATATCTTTTAATAACAATGTTTTGAAGATATTACTTCTCTGAAGATCCAGAAAATAAGCGGTAGCTCTTAATTTCATTTCTGAAGTAGTGAGGTTTCGCTGTTCAATAGCAATCTCATTTTCTTTTTTTTCTTCCGCAATTTTAATATTAGTCTTCCCTCCACTATATAGATTAAAATAGGCATCGCCACCAAATCTATAAGAGGTATGCACAACTTCAAACTGAGTTGGCGTATGAAACAATCCATTTTCATAGATTGGAAGATTACTAACCCTTGCGTATTCGCCTTCGGCTGAAATATCAGGAAGCCGCTCTGCTTTAGCATCTTTAATACCTTCAACAGTTCCTTTTACTTTCAGGTCCTGCATTTGTATAGTCCTATTATTTGCGGTTACTTTTTCCCAGATCTGAGTAAGGGACATTGGAATCTGGCTGGTCTGTTGCGCGTTAACCGTGTTAAACAGGAAAATAGCGAAGAACAGCAGAACGAGTTTTTTATTATTGTAGTACATGTCTTTAAGAATGATACAAAATTACACCTATGATATACATGTAATTTTATCTATATTACCAAATATTTGTCCATTCCAGCCAATGCAACTCTTAGACACTGCCACCTACCTAAAAAGTATTGATTTTAAGTCAAAAAGTATATTTATTGTACATCAAAAACTAGAGCGCAGCCTCCCTAAACACTCCCATACAAAAAGCCAGTTAACTTATGTAGAGGGTGGTATTGCTTATATTTATATCGAAAATAAGACCTATATCATACCAGCAAGGCACTATGTATGGATACCAGCAGGCCTGGAACATTTCCTGAATGTCAGGAACGCAGCTACGCTTACCCATAACTTATACTTTTATACTGATGATGATCATTTGAATCCTTTTTATCAAAAGCTAGGGATTTATCCGGTCAACAGCTTATTATTTGAAATGCTGGTTTTTGCAGAAAACTGGACGGGTACAGTAGAAAAAAAAGACTCGGGTTATCATTTCCTAGCGGCGATCAAAGATATCTTACCAAAGCTGAGTACAAAATCCTTTCCGATTGCCTTACCAACCACTTCTAATACACGATTAAGGCCGATTGTTTTGTATCTCTCTCAAAATTTCTCACAGCCACTGACTTTAGAAAATCTGGCCAGCCGTTTCGGAATGGGTGAACGTACGCTCTCCCGCTTATTCCAATCCACAATGAGTATCTCTTTTTTGCAGTATCTTAAGTTATTAAGGACGGTAAAGGCTATAGAATTAATTATGCTGGGCGATAAAACTACGACAGAAATAGCATATCTAACAGGGTATAATAGTCTGGCGGCCTTCAGCAAAGCATTTTTTCAGCTTACTAATATCAGGCCGTCAGATTTTGGCAAGAAGGATTAATCCAGCCTTTTTAAATAGAAATCGGTAGGAATATCAACAATCAAAGGAACCTTTTCTACCGCAACAAAGCTCAGGTCAAGACCAAAGCCTCTTTCTTCCGGTACAGAAAACGTTTTAAGGATCGAATAATAAGCCATGGTGAAACGTTCAATAAAGCGCAGACTGTTAGCGTTTGAAAGTACTTTTTCAATCACAACAAATCTGAAATCTCCTGCAATATTATGCTCTTTTAAGGAAGCATATTTACTAGTGATATCAATTTCTCCATTTTTCACCATCTCTTCCACTACCTTTCTGAACAATACATTCACACGTTGTTCTACGCGGAATCCAAGACGGAAATCAACTCTGATCAGTTTTTTATCAACTAACTGCTCAACTTTATATTCCATTGTAAAAGGCTCATCTGTTACATCAACGTGAAGCAACCAATATACATCTGCCCTTTTTGGATGTTTTTGAATGATAGAATACATGATAGAAGATTCAATTTCAAAATTGAAATTGGCACTCGTCAAGTAAACTAATTGCGAAGCATATTTGGAGATCGTTTCATCTTCACTAATCTTACTGATAATAGGAAAATATTTCTCTATATCTACAAAACGCATATAACGGTTTCTGATTCTACGGCCATTAGACCACGCCCACATAATGGAGAAGAGCGACATACCCAGGATTAGTGTAAACCATCCTCCATGAAGTATTTTCACCGCGTTACCTGCAAGGAAAGTCAATTCAATTACACCGTAAATAGTTAAGAAAATCACGATCAGATACATCGGAATTTTTTTACGCATTAAGAAGATTGACACTAAAATCGTGGTCATCAGCATCGCTACAGTAATAGACAAACCGTAAGCGGCTTCCATATGTTCCGATTTTTGGAAAATCAAAACAACCAGGATACAACCGATAAATAAGACCCAGTTCATCGAAGGCACATATAATTGTCCTTTTGAATTACTTGGATAATTGATTTTAACCTTAGGCCAAAGATTTAATCTTACTGCTTCTGAAATCAAGGTAAATGAACCTGAAATCAATGCCTGGCTGGCTACAGCAGCCGCAACAGTTGCAATCAGAATACCGTAGATCAAAAACCAGTCTGGCATAATATGAAAGAAAGGATTAATTTCTCCTAAATGTTTGCCTTGTAACTGCCATAACCATACACCTTGTCCCATATAGCTTAAAATCAAACAGATTTTAACATATACCCAGCTCACCCGGATATTTGAACGTCCACAGTGACCCAAATCAGAATATAATGCCTCTGCTCCAGTTGTACATAAAAATACAGCACCAATAATCAAGAATGCTTCTGGGTTGGTAGTCAGGATATGGTAAGCATAATAAGGATTAATCGCTTTAAGAATTTCTGGAAACTGCATTACATAAACAGCCCCTAAAACTGCTATCATGGTAAACCAGATCCACATAATCGGTCCGAAAGCTTTACCAATAAATGAAGTTCCAAATTGTTGAATCCCAAAAAGAAAAGTGATAATCAGAATAACAATCGGCACAGTTGGCAGATCCTGATAAATAATCCCTAGTCCTTCAATTGCAGAAGAGACCGTTACTGCAGGAGTCATAATTCCATCAGCCAGCAGCGCAGCGCCACCGATCATTGCAGGAATAATAAGCCATTTTGCTTTACGTTTAACCAAAGAATATAAAGAGAAGATACCACCTTCACCTTTATTATCTGCTTGAAGTGTTATGATTACGTATTTTATAGTAGTTTGAAGTGTTAATGTCCAGAAGATACAAGATAAACCTCCTAGTATCAGATCAGCAGTAATTAACCTATCGCCAATAATTGCTTTAAAAACATAGAGTGGTGAAGTACCGATATCTCCGTAAATAATCCCTAAGCTAATGAGTAAACCTGCCGCGGTTAGCTTATTGACGTCTTTATGATTTGCCATTTTTTTTATTTGAGTGGCGCAAATGTAGGGATTGTTCTACATTGAAGGGCACTAAAATGCCAAAAAAATCATATTTAATCCAATCTGTTTAAACATCTTACAATTTTCTTCAAACAAAAACGATACCCCCACGACTAAAAACCGTAATTAATTCACTCTTCCAATATTAAATTAATGTTAAATCATAAACAGTATTAACAAAATGATAATTACATATTACCAAAAGGTTAATTTACCTTTACAACGTGCCATTACCTATTTTCATTTTCCACGAATTATTGATCAGAATTTATCAATTTGACCCTACTGTTGGTTCTTATGTCTCTCATAACTATACTAAAACCGGGGCCGTAATTATCACCACCACCCGAACTGTCAGAATCCGCAGGGCAATTTTAAATAAACAATTTAAAGATCCGACGTTGATTCCTGAAACAGATCTTCAGCAACTGATTGCCTGAAAATAGCTGCCTATAAATAGCCAATGCTATCAAATTGCTAATCTCATACAGATTTGATGAAGGCTTAACATTAGCTGGTTATTTTTACAGAAACCCCAGCTTACGATGAACTCTGTATTCAATTTCTTCAGCCCTAAAGATAAAAAATTCCAGCCACTCTTTGAACAGGATGTCAAAAACCTGGTTAAAATATCTGAAAGTCTGCTGCATATAGTAACCACTGAAGATCATGAAAAACGCATTGCTCTTTTCAGGGAAACAGAAAGACTAGAACAGGCCGGCGATGATATTACGCACTCTATATTTCTGGAACTGAGCAAGAATTTCATCACTCCTTTTGATCGGGAGGATATCCACGCTTTAGTGAGTGCAATAGATGATATAGCGGATTATGTCTATGCTACTTCCCTGAATATAGAATTGTATAAAATCGAAGTTTTCAGTCAGGAAATTGTACATCTTGCTAAGTTAATCACAGAAATGTCCAAAGATCTTGAATTAGCGATAATGGAGCTTCGTAATTTTAAGAATACCAAAATTATTGCTGATGTTTGTTTAAGAATTAACAAAGGAGAGAGCCAGGCAGATTTTCTTTGCAACACTGCCATTGCCCGTTTGTTTATATCAGAAACAGATGCGATCGAGCTCATCAAGCAAAAAGAGATTCTCCAGACCCTGGAGATGGCCACCGATAAATGTGATGATGCAGCGAATGTGCTCGAAGCTATCCTGATTAAAAACGCATAAATAAGCATGTTATCAGAAAACAAAAAAACACCTTTATTCAAATTAAATCAACCAGACGACACCTATAAATTTCAGCCGCTACCGGAACCATTTGGAGAATATCCATACCGCTTAAAACCGGAAGTATCCTTGCCAGACCCGCATAAAATGGTTTTCCAGGTCGCTGGGGATACTGGAGGAATAAAATCTCCGGCTTTTCAAAAGCTAATTGCAGAAGAAATGGGCAAACAATATGATGAGGCTAAAAACAAGGCTGCCCAACCTTCTTTTTTATATCATGTAGGAGACATCGTTTATCATTTCGGGGAAGCTGATCAATATGAGCGCCAGTTCTTTACTCCTTACCAGGATTACCCCCTGCCAATATATGCCATTGCCGGCAACCATGACAGTGATGTCAATCTAAATGCAAAAGTCCCTTATTCAAGTCTTTTCCCTTTTACTAGTGTGTTTTGTGGCAAGACACCCAGACCAGTCCCTTTTGGCACAAAACTAAATCGTATGAGCGGAGTACAGCCTCATGTCTACTGGACTTTGCAAACTCCGCTGGCTAATATTATAGGCCTGCACAGTAATGTTCCAAAATTTGGAGTCATTACTGAAGAACAAAAATCATGGTTTATTAATGAGCTTAAACAAGCGGCAACTGAGCACACGGACAAAGCAATTATCGTTTGTGTACACCATGCACCCTATTCAGCAGATTTCAACCACAGCTCCAGCTTGCCAATGATTAATTTCATGGAAGATTCATTTCAAAAAGCCGGGGTAACCCCAGATCTTGTCTTAAGTGGGCATGTCCATAATTATCAGCGCTTTAATAAAACATATGCAGATGGAAAAACAGTTCCCTTTATTGTTTGCGGAGCAGGTGGATTTGATGAATTACACTGGTTAGCTGAAAGTGACGATATACTGTATACTAATAAAAGTGAGATTTTTGATACAGTTACCCTTGAAAATGCATGTACAATGCAGCATGGATTCTTAAATCTGGAAATTGAGAAGACAGAAGAAGGACATCAGATTAGCGGTAAATATTACTCGATTCCTCACCAGGGATTGAAGCCGGGAGAAGATGCCACACTGTTCGAAGAGTTTACGTATTTTTGTAATCATGGCGACAAACAGGTTGTTCAATAAATCTTCTTTACAGAATTCTAAAAAAGATAGTTTAACATTAAAAGAAAGAATGCAGGCATTAGGAAACCTGCCAGCATTCTTTAAAATGGTCTGGCAAACAAGCCCCCGCATGACCATAGGTAACTTATTGCTGCGAATAGCACGTTCAGCAACTCCCCTGGCCATGTTATATGTCGGTAAACTGATTATTGACCAGGTAATCCTGTTTAGTAAAACACCGCAACAGCATGATTTAACCCTTCTATGGGAATTGATAACTCTTGAATTTGCCCTTGCGGTTTCATCAGATTTACTGAGCAGGGCGATTTCACTGATAGACAGTTTGCTTGGAGATCTTTTTTCTAAACACACCTCAGTCCAGATTATGGCGCATGCAGCTACCTTAGATCTGGATCAGTTCGAAGATTCAATTTTTTATGATAAACTGGAACGTGCCCGTCAACAAACTGTAGGCCGTACTATTTTACTTTCACAGGTATTGAGCCAGCTACAGGATCTGATTACAATGGGCTTCCTTGCAGCAGGACTGATTGTTTTTAATCCATGGCTTATTCTCCTTTTGTTTATCGCTATCCTCCCTTCTTTTTTAGGTGAATCTTATTTTAATGATCAGAGTTACGCATTAACCAGAGGACAGACGCCTGAAAGAAGAGAACTCGATTATCTTCGTTTTCTAGGGGCAAGTGATGAAACAGCCAAAGAAATCAAAATATTTAACCTTTCTGGTTTTGTCATAGACCGGTTTTCAGTTTTATCAGACCGCTTTTATAATGCAAATAAAAAACTCGCTATACAACGCTCTGCCTGGGGTACATTTTTCGCTTTATTGGGCACAGCGGGATATTATGGCGCTTATATAGTTATAATTCTGGACGCTGTATCCGGAAAAGTGACCATAGGTGAACTGACATTTTTGGCCGGTTCTTTTAGACAATTAAGAGCATTACTGGAAGGAATCCTGACCCGTTTTACTGCAGTTTCACAGGGGGCTATTTACCTCCGTGATTTCTTTGAATTTTTCGAGATTAATCCAAAGATTACGACTTCGGCAAAACCCATACCCTTCCCCAGACCTATTCGAACCGGTTTTACTTTTGAAGATGTCGGTTTCCGTTATCTGAATTCTGAACGCTGGGCTAACAGGCATTTAAGTTTCACCCTATTACCCGGTGAAAAACTAGCACTGGTAGGAGAAAATGGAGCCGGAAAAACTACATTGGTTAAATTACTGGCCAGATTGTATGATCCTACGGAAGGCCGTATTTTATTAGATGGGATAGATTTGAAAGATTATGATCTGGCCGATTTAAGAATGAATCTTGGAATTATCTTTCAGGATTATATCCGTTATCAAATGAGTTTTTCTCAAAACATATCGGTTGGGAATATCAAAGAGAAAGAAAATAACCCTTTGATACATTCTGCTGCTCATCAAAGTCTGGCAGATCAGCTTGCAGAAAAACTGCCTGGACATTATAATCAGATGTTAGGTAAAAGATTCTCTGAAGGAGTAGAACTTTCAGGTGGCGAATGGCAGAAAGTTGCTTTAGCCAGAGCATACATGAAAGATTCACAATTACTAATTCTCGATGAACCTACTGCGGCATTGGATGCAAGAGCAGAATATGAGGTCTTTCAGCGTTTCTCAGAACTGACACAGGGAAAATCAGCAGTTCTGATCTCTCACCGTTTTTCTACAGTAAGAATGGCTGATAGAATTCTCGTGTTGGAAAAAGGAGAACTAGTAGAAATAGGAAGTCATCAGCAGCTGCTGGATAAAAACGGTCGTTATGCAGAACTGTTTAATCTTCAGGCTATGGGGTACAGATAAACACAGTTTACGTTAACCATATTTTAAAGGAGTCCAGTGGATTAGATTTCCAGTAAATTCTTCGTTGAAATAATGGAAAAAGTCTTCTACTGTTCCAAAGCCATCATTAATCGCAAGACGCACTAGTGTTTCTTTATCAATGAGTTCATAATTTACAAAAACAGCAGGCCCGTCATCATTAATTAAATTAGAATAGTCAATCTGGATTCTTTGAACAGATTGACACCTTAACAAGGGTGCAAATTGAAATTCATAGGTCGAGTTCAGGTTAATAACCAACTGAATTTCCATCCCTGCCCTCCATTCATTATCTAAATCTCTACGGATCGTATGGATTTTTGCTTCCAGGAATTCTCCAAAAGTATCTCCATCCCAGCATTTGCCAAATTTCTCCAGATGGCGACGCTGGTAATCCTGATAGCTTCCTTCCAAGTCACCCGGACCGAGCAGTAGACCTTTCCAGATCTTTTCCAGAAAATAATTAGGCTGATGATTGACTTCTGTACCGAATGATAATTTCATTTTATCTTGTGATATTTATCTATGAGTTGCTGTAACATTTATTTATGAACTGTATAGTATTGTGCAGGTGATACTCTTAATAGTAACTCCATTTCCTGTATGCTCAGCGGCGGAAAATCTGCTACCAAAGCAATATCTTCTAACTGCGCCAGCGTCCGTATCCCCATCACTGCACTATTTATGGCCTGGTTTTGCAGAACAAAACGAACCGCAGTCTGTGCAGAAGAATTGTGTCTGTGAGTTATAGACCGGACTATTTCTGCTGCATGCCCAACTTCTACCGCCGACCAGTTTAAATAAGGTACTGCTGGTTTATCTGCTAATAATCCTTGCGCAATACTTCCCCGTCCTAATAAGCCAATGTCGTTTTTTTTAAGCAATTCCAGGCATTCTTCTTCCGGCCTTCTGTCTAACAAGCTGTACTGCATCATTACACTAACGATTCCAGAACGCTGAACATATTCCCTGATCACATTTGGCCGAATAGATGAGATTCCGTAATGTCTGATTTTTCCCTGTTGTTTTAGGATCTCAAAGGCCTCAATCGTTTCGTCCATAGGATCATCAATAGTCCCTCCATGTAGCTGATAAAGATCTATATAGTCCGTTTGTAATCTTTTCAGACTTTCTTCCGCGGCTGACAAAATGTATTCTTTTGCCGGATTCCAGTCCCAACCATTCCCGTCTTTTCTATGCTGATTTCCAACTTTAGTGGCGATAATAACCTGATCCCGTTTTGACTTTAACAGTTTGCCTATTTTAATTTCATTCTCACCATGCTCGTAAAGATCTGCCGTATCAAAATAATTGATTCCAAGATCGAGTGCTTTTTCAATGATTAGCTCATTTTCAGAAGCATTTCCAGACAAGGACATACAACCGAATCCAATTCTGCTAACTTCAAGGTCAGACTTTCCAAGTTTTGAATATTGCATCTGATTTATTTTGTAATGAACTCCGGTTTTTGTACTGAATAACCAACCAGCATTCTGTCTAAATTAATTGTTTTTTTATTTCTGCAACAGATTTGCCTCAATGTTTATTAAAACATAATCTACAAACGAGAATGAACAATTTAACCTATTTTGTTGTTTAAACTATAAATTGAAATGAAATCTCTAATTTAATTAATGGATACTTTTACTACGATTACCATTTTGGTAACTATCAGCGCGCTCATTTCCTACCTGAATCACCGCTATATTAAATTGCCTGGTACCATCGGGATTATGGTCATAGCCATTAGTCTTTCTGTACTCATTCTGATTACCGGAAAAACATTTCCTGCAGCTTATAATTTCATATCCGAGCTTACTTCAAGTATAGATTTCACAAAAACCCTGTTAGATGTGATGCTGGCCTTTTTACTTTTTGCCAGTGCGCTACATTTTGATTTTGAAAAGTTGAAGGCACAAAAACGGCCGGTACTGGTCTTAAGTACAGTAGGTGTGATTGGCAGTACAACTATATTCGGATTCCTGTTTTACTGGACGGCATCATTTCTGCATATAGAAATCCCGCTGATGTACTGTTTTCTTTTTGGTGCATTAATCTCTCCTACAGATCCGGTTGCCGTCTTATCAGTTTTAAAGAAATCAAAAATCCCACCTTCACTCGAGACCATAATTGGTGGTGAGTCCTTGTTTAACGATGGTGTCGGTATTCTCTTGTTCGTCACCCTTCGGGAGCTTACAGAAAACACAGGAATGGCTTTCTCCTGGTCGCATTCGTCATTCCTCTTTGCACAAGAGGTCTTTGGTGGGATTTTACTAGGTGTCGCCTCTGGTTATTTCTGTACCAGGCTAGTTAAAAAAGTCGATGAACTTCAAACTATATTAATGATCACACTTGCTATGGTCATGGGAATTTCTGTAGCGGGCGGTTTACTTCATGTATCTATTCCACTGGCAGCTGTAACCGCCGGATTAATGCTGAGTAATATGAAATTAGGCGAAAACACCAACTCAGCACACCTTAAAGATATCCTGGATAAGATTTGGGGGCTAATTGATGATCTGCTTAATACGATTCTGTTTGTCATGATCGGTTTGCAGATTGTGATTATTCCTTTCTTTAAGAATTATTGGCTGATTAGTTTACTCTCCGTATTTTTCGTACTGATTGCCAGAGGACTAAGTATTGCGGCACCAACTATACTCATGAAAAGATCATTAAAAACTGACTATAACCGGTTAGGGATTCTGATCTGGGCAGGTTTAAGAGGAGGTATTTCTGTTGCACTAGCCTTATCTTTACCAGCATCGCCATATAAGCCTCTTATTGTTTCTGCCAGTTACATCATTGTGATATTTTCGATTGTCGTGCAGGGATTAACCTTAAATAAGGTAGTTAACAAATTGGTAAAATAAAATTGAATACATGCACACAAACATATTTGACCATATTACCAAGCAGTTCCATCTTCCTTTTACCAACCCAGTACTAATCTTTTCTTTATTACTGTTTATCATCCTTATTGCACCGATTTTACTGGGAAAAATAAAAATACCTGGGATTGTAGGGTTTATTATTGCGGGTATTTTCGTAGGCCCAAATGGCTTCAACATTCTTCAAAAGAATTCTGCTATAGAGCTTTTCGCAACTATCGGTTTACTATATATCATGTTTATCGCGGGTATTGAGTTAGATTTGGCAGAGTTCAAGAAAAAGAAACATAAGAGTTTTGTCTTTGGTTTTCTAACCTTTGCAGTGCCGATAATGATCGGTTTTCCAGTCTGCTATTACTTGTTGCACTACTCTTTGCTTACCTCAATTCTGACAGCAAGTATGTTTGCTACACATACCTTAGTGGCCTATCCTATTGTCAATAAATTTGGGATTGCCAAAAATGAAGCGGTAGCTGTAACTGTCGGAGGTACAATTCTGACTGATACTGCCGTACTGATTATCTTAGCAGTGATTATGGGTTCTGTCCAAGGTGAATTGAACAGTTCATTCTGGATACGACTGGCCATTTCTCTCACCATTTTTACAGCAACAGTATTCTTTGTCATTCCCAGAATTGCCAAATGGTTTTTCACCAAACTGGAAAGTGAGAAAACTTCCCATTATATTTTCGTCTTATCTGTTGTTTTCTTCTCCGCTTTCTTAGCACAGCTAGCAGGTATTGAGCCTATTATCGGGGCATTCGTTGCCGGTTTAGCTTTAAACAGGCTGATACCGCATTCTTCCATTCTAATGAACAGAATTGAATTTGTTGGGAACGCCTTGTTCATCCCTTTTTTTCTGATCAGTGTGGGTATGCTCGTAGATTTTCGAGTTCTCTTCAGAGGACCCGAGGCATTGATTGTTGCAGGTGCATTAACGCTTGTCGCTATTTTAGGTAAATACTTTTCAGCAACTTTAACACAGTGGATTTTTAAATACTCGAAAAACCAAAGATTACTGATTTTCGGATTGAGCAGTGCTCATGCGGCGGCTACCCTGGCAATTATATTAGTCGGTTATCAGGCAAAAATTATTGATGACAATATCTTGAACGGAACAATTATCCTGATTCTGATTACCTGCGTATTTGCTTCTTTTGCGACCGAGAAAGCGAGCCGGAACATTGTCTCTGAAGAAGAACTGACTGGACCTGAAGTTGCCCAGAACCAGGAAAACATCCTCATTCCAATTGCAGATTTCAATAATATGGAGACCATGTTGGATCTGGCCGTATTGTTTAAAGATAAAGACTCAAAACAGCCGATAAGTCTGCTTTCTGTTGTACCAGACAGTGATAATGCGCAAGCCAATTTACTAATCGCACGTAAAAAGTTAAATGACTCCGTAAAATATGCTTCTGGAAATGACACCTTGGTTAAGGTGATCGCCACACTGGATCACAACGTTTCGAGTGGTGTACTTCGGATTGCAAAAGAAAAATCTTCTAATATTATCATTACCGGATGGCCCAGGAAAGCAACAGTTTTTGATAAGTTTTTAGGAGATAAATCTGCTGCGTTGATTGAAAAATCTCCAGCCAACTTGTTTATCCTGCATCTCAATAAACCGATTACAGTTCATACTAGTATCCAATTAGTTTGCCCACCGGCTTATTTAATGGAAAAGGACATGAAAGTATGGCTGGCAAAAGTTTGTAAACTAAGTACAGAACTGAGTCTTTCGGTAAACTGTTTTTGTGATGCATCTACACGGGCTCATATCGAACATGCGTTAAAAACGCTGAAAGCCAGTGTTACTTTTAAATTTGAAGCAACTGAAATCTGGAAAGACTGGAGAATCCTGAAGGCAAGAATAATGCCAGATGATTTTATGATTGTGGTATTAGACAGGAAACTGGAAACTACATATCTCCTTTCACTGACTTATACCCAACGTAAACTTGAACATCTTTTTGAATCTCAAACCAAGCTTTTAATTTATCCGCAGATTTAATCCGCAGACACCTGCGGATTTTTATTCAAATGTTAGTTACCAGTTCATTCTCTGACGCAATGATAGAATCTGTTCAGCATGGTGTTTACCGTGCCAGCTGTACAAATTGGTCATTTGCCATAAGGCAACATAGGTTTCACTGACTGGATGATAATATTCGCGGGTCCAGTCTTCATCATTCATTTGCATTAACATAGAAGTCCAGCGGCGATGTAAAGCATGGATCAGTGTAATTGAAACATTTAAAGGTACATCCGTTACATCAGGAAGCTCCGCCCATAATTGCTCTTCATAAGATTTAATTGTCGGACGGTCTTCTGTCAGTGTTAATTTCAACCTGATATAAGCATTCATGTGGCTATCAGCAACATGATGGATAACCTGTATAATATTCCACCCCCCCTCTCTATATGGAACATTCAATTGCGCTTCATCCAGATTTTCAATGCAATAATCAAGTAATAGTGGTATAGATCTGATAGAACCTATCCAGGAATTCAGCGATTGTGGCGTATAAGTCTCAGCTGGGACAAAACGTCCGATTGGATAAGCGTGTTCTTCTTTGTTGGTGATTTCCATGGATAATTGTTTGATAAGCTAAAATAACAAAATGAGCATATATAAATCTCAATTAGCTTTTAAAATATCTTTGCATAATGCTCCACTTTAGGAAAAGGATCATAAAAATGATGAAGTAATGCTTTCCATTTTAAATAGTCAACAGATGTTCTGAATCCAATAGTATGATCCTCCAGCGTTTGCCAGTATATCAATAAAAGATATTGATCCTGATTTTCTATACACCGTTGAAGTTCATGGCTAACATAACCCTGCATTCTGGAAATGATCTGTTGTGCTTCTTTAAATGCGAGTTCGAATTCAGCCGTCTTACCTGGTAAAATATTTAATATGGCATGTTCAAGTATCATCCTATTAAAACGGCTGATCAGGAGATATGGTATTCTTCCAGTTTACGATAAAGCGTCGTTAATCCTATGCCAAGTAAGCGGGAAGTTTCAGTTTTGTTATTACCAGTATACTTTAATACTTTAATAATATGCATTTTTTCTACCGTCTCCATTTTCATCCCTTCTCCTTCTACTGTTCCATGATGAAACTCGTAAGGAAGTAAATTTGCATGGAGAACCTGACCATCAGACAAGATCACAACTCTTTCAATAACATTTTTCAATTCTCTGATATTCCCTTTCCAAACGTGGCTCAGCAAGTTTGCACTAAACTGTTCATCCATTGTAAAATCCGGTTTATTGACTTTGGCCGCAAACTGTTTCAGATAAAACTTAGCGATCAAAAGCACATCTCCTTTTCTTTCATTTAAAGAAGGAAGTTCTATAGAAAAAACAGATAATCTATAAAATAAATCCAGTCTGAAACGACCTTCATCAGCTTCTGTTTTCAAATCTCTGTTCGTTGCAGCAATAATACGGACATTCACCTTTGTCGTTTGTGTATCCCCTACCTTGATAAAAGTCTGGTTTTCCAGTACTCGTAAAAGTTTAGCCTGTAGATCGAGATTCATTTCACCAATTTCATCAAGAAAGAGGGTTCCTTCATTCGCCTCTTGCAGCAACCCCTTTTTATCTTTCTGAGCTCCCGTAAAAGCACCCTGTTTATATCCAAACAACTCACTCTCCAAAAGATCAGGATTGAAACCACTGCAATTTAAAGCAACAAAAGGTTTAGCTTTCCGCTGACTTTCATAGTGGATAGCCTGTGCAAAAACCTCTTTCCCCGTTCCTGTTTCACCTAATAATAAAACTGTTGTATCTGTAGGCGAAACTTTTCTGGCAAGATCTATCGCCTCTAAAATTGGTTTGGACTGACCTAATATCGAAGTGAAATCATATTGTTTTTGTATTTTAGATTCCAGTTCAAAAACCCGGTATTGCAGTTTTGCTTTATCCATAGCCTTATAGACCAACGGGATAATCTTATCATTATCATCTCCTTTAGTGATATAATCAAATGCCCCGTTCCGCATTGCTTTTACACCATCCTGGATCGTTCCAAAAGCAGTCAGATTGATGACTTCTGCATAAGGTTTTATTTCTTTGATTTGTTTAACCAGCTCTACCCCATTAATATCCGGTAGTTTCACGTCGCTAATCACGACATGAACTTCCTGGTTTGCAAGCACCTTAAGCCCCTCTTTTCCAGTATTAGCCTGAAACACAGTAAACCCCTCCAATTCTATAATTCTCGCTAAAAGACTACATATCTTTTTCTCGTCATCAATAATCAGAACACTTTGCTGCATGGTTAAAATTTTCAACAAAAATAGTTATAAAAAGACAGATGTAATGAAAACTAAGAATTATAAAATGTTTGTTTTGAGCTTGTATTTATTTAAAGCACAGCAAATCCGTTGGAATTCATATTATTCTTGCTGGCATTAAAATTGAGAAAGGAATATCAGAAAAAAACAAAAAAATGGAAGAGGGGGTCTATGCATTTAAATTTCAGAATATCAAAGGTATTCGCTACATGTTGTTGCTTCCTTTGGGTTTTCCCTTTATATTTTTATTGGGACCGAATGTAAACGTATGGATATTTATGTTCATTTTATTCGCCCCAATGATTTTAGCTATTGTAATGATGTTCATCAAAATGAGTACCCGTGATACTATCACTATCACAGACACTTATCTTGATTCCAACTATTTTGGAAAGATATTTTATGACGATATTTTACAGATTTCCTCACCAGCCATGTATGCTCCGGCTATACGGCTAAAGTTACGCGATGGCCGAAAGGTAACCTGGTCCACCAATTATAAGATGCAAAGTAAAAAGGATCAATTAACCTATTCACATTTTACTATAGCACTACAACAACAACTTAAAAAGAGGGAACAAGACTCCTTATCTAAACCTACCCTTACTCAATTAACAAAAAAAACATATCCGGAATCCAATACTTCATTTGAAGATCCGGATAGCCTCTCTTTGACTGAACAGTTTGATATTGCTCAAAAGAAAAACAATATCAAACCATGGGCCATACCTGTAGGTTTGATACTAGCAATAGCGTCACTTGTACGTGTTTATGGTCCGGTTTGGTTTAAACAAAAAAATCCTTTCGATAAGGAAGCAGCCAAAAATTCAGAAGAAATATTTGAGAGAAGATCCTCACAAGCAAAACTGGTTTTAAAAAAACTAGTTCAAAGATCAGGTCCCCTTTTTCTTTACAGCAATGACACCACAGTGAAGCTGACACTGCTGCCAGATCTGGACATGACTAATCCAACAGGTATCAGTGCATTTAAATATACGAACGCCAGTACCAATTTGGAAAAGTTCATTGCCCATCCAGACTCAGTTAATCTGGACTTATATGTAATCGGCAAGGGAGATAATTTCAGTAAGCTAACAAAAAGTATACTTAATAACGGTGACACCACTAAGACCTAGTTATATTTCAGGGCTTGCGATACGACAATACATGCTCCAATTGAGCAACCAAAGACCCAAAACCAGACAAAAGCAAAAACTTTTGAAGTATTTGACGTAAGCACCGGCATTGGAATACATCATTCTGGATCACTCGCAAAAGATATATCACATACGTTTCCAGGAATGAATATGATGCTTGCCAATGCTAAATTGAGACCCAAAACATTTAAATTATATCTCGCTGCACGAACTGGTACTGGAATGGACGAAGCGCTTTTCAGAAAAGCCGTTAAGGAACTGAATAAACAAATGAATGCTGTAGCAGTAGATACAACTACTTTTAGATTAAAGATTTCCAATAAATGAGAAATAAACTCTCTCTCGCAAATAGATTAGCCTTCACATCAATCGGATTATTCTTGCTTAATGCTTAATTTTATGTTGCTATATGTCGATAGACATTCATGGCACCCTTCTTTTTTGTACTGCGATACCTTCATTTATTGCAATCCTTTATGTCACAAATAAACCTCCCACTATTGATTCAGTAATGGAGTTGGGCTCAAGGTTAAAATCTTCGGAAATATTGGGTAGCAATACATTAGCATTTTTTGCACCTTTTAATTTCTTATCAAAGTCATTCAGCCCGATATTATAATTCCCACTGTATTCCTTTTGATATTGCGTAACTTTGCGTCAACCTAATTGTGGTTTAGTAGAATAATGGTATAAGAAATTACTATTTTGGATTATTCTCCATGCTTAATTTTAATTCTTCAAATCGAAAATATGACATGATTTTCTATCTAAATTTCCCTTTTATAAAAACGGCTCAGAAATAGCGTTTAAAACACACGATCAAAAATCCTATTTTTGTACAATAAAAATCTTCACCATTTTGGCTAAAATCAAAAAGAATTCTCATAAAATCCTTTACAGAAAGTACTCTTCTAATATTAAATATATTATGATGGTGCTTACTGTGCTTATCATTACTTTTTTTTTACCTAAGCAACCGCGCTTCCGGTATGAGTTCCAAAAAGGTAAAGTATGGTTAAATAAAGACCTCGTCTCTCCATTTAGTTTTGCTATTCTGAAAACCAGTCCGCAGGTAAATACGGATAAGCAAGATGCATTGGAAAATGTTCTTCCGATATACAGATACAGTCCTGAATTGTATACTGCTGTAGAAGATGCTTATACGAATGAATTTGATGTCAAATGGCGCGGAAATGCTTTTCCTGAAGAAGAGAAACTTCCAAATAAAATAGCTTCACTGAAATTATTGAAAAGCATTTATGAAAAAGGGATTATTGCTATCAACCCTAAGCATCAGAAAGGACGCAAATATTACGACATCTCCTTACTGAATAACAATATCACCAAAACAATTAGTACGCAAGATGTTTTCACCGTACAGACTGCGCTTGATTACTTCAATACAACTTTCACTTCTACTAAAGTAAAAGAGAAAGAAGTCGTAATAAATCTGGTTGAGGATCATTTACAACCTAATATCGTTTTTGATGAAAAACTGACTGCAATTGTCCAGAATAATACGATAAACAGCCTTTCAACTACCCGAGGGATGGTGCAGAAAGGAGAATTGATCATTGCCAAGAACAACGTGATTGATGATGAAGTGTTCCAGAAACTCCAGTCCTTCAAAGAAACCTATGAGGCACAGACTAAAACTATTGGTGATAGTAAACTTGTGTACCTGGGCCAGATCTTATTGGTCGGATTTATTTTGAGTCTGCTGATGGTATTTCTTTCTATGTTCAGAAAAGACATTTTTAGTGATAACAGACAATTATCATTATTATTATTAATCATCACCATGCTACTGCTTGCACTGACCTGGTCTATCAAGCTAAACATGCCTAGTCTTTACTATATCCCATTCTGTATTGTTCCGATTATTATCAGAATACTTTTTGATACTCGTCTGGCATTGTACCTCCATTTACTGGTTATCCTGATAGCCGGCTTCTTTGTCCCTAATAGTTTTGAATTTGTATTTTACCAAGTGACTGCGGGTATGGTTGCCATCTATAGTATCAGAAACCTGATCAAAAGAGAGCAATTACTCTTATCTGCGCTATTTATATTAACAGCATATTTTATCTGTTTTATTGGAATTGCCTTATTAAGGGACGGTTCTTTTAAAGAGATTGAATGGATCAACTTTGTACCTTTCATTATCAGTGTACTTTTATCCTTACTGGCTTACCCACTGATCTATGCTTTTGAGCGTGTATTCGGTATCACTTCTGATGTAGCGTTGATTGAGCTTACAAACACGAATAACAAGCTATTAAGAGAACTAGCATTCAAAGCTCCGGGTACTTTTCAGCATTCGTTACAAGTTGCCAATTTAGCCGAAGCAGCGATCTTCAAGATTGGTGGAAATTCATTACTGGTAAGAGCTGGTGCTTTGTATCATGATATTGGTAAAATTGAGAACCCTCAATACTTTATTGAGAACCAGAATACAACTTTAAGCCCGCATGATAAACTGCCTTATGAACAAAGTGCGCAGATCATCATTAAGCACGTGCATAAGGGAATTGAAATTACCCGAAGACATCAGTTACCGGAAAGTGTAATTGACTTTATCAGAACGCACCATGGAAATACGCGTGTAGATTATTTTTACCAGTCTTTCCTTAAAAATTCTCCAGAGAAATTTGTAGACGAAAATATCTTCCGTTACCCTGGTCCTATCCCATTCTCTAAGGAAACTGGGGTGTTAATGCTAGCCGATTCGGTCGAAGCAGCCTCAAGAAGTATCAAAAATCCGAACGCTCAAAACATAAATGATCTGGTTGAACGCATCATTAATTACAAATTGGAACAAAACCAGTTAGATAATTGCGATTTAACGTTAAAAGATATAGAAACTATAAAGCTGATATTCAAGACAATGCTTATGAGCATCTATCATGTGCGTATAGATTACCTACAAAATGTTTAATTTTTTTTTGAATTAATGATTCTATTACTATATTTGCAACCCCGGAAAACGGGTAACAAATTTAAACGGAGGGATGCCTGAGTGGCCGAAAGGAACAGTTTGCTAAACTGTCGTACTGGCAACGGTACCGAGGGTTCGAATCCCTCTTCCTCCGCCAAACATAAATGCTGCTTATCGAAGATAAGTAGCATTTTTTGGTTTAAAGCCAGTTCTGCACTCCTTCAGTGCAAGGCTGGTTTTAAACCAAAAAAATGCGTACGAGCGAAGCGAGCGCAGTTTGTTTGAAGCCTCCCCCTCAAGGGATCAGCGAGCGCAGCGAGCTAATCCCTATTAGCGGAAATCCACGGGTATAAACTTACCGATAATCGAGCCAACGAGCGGAACGAGTAAAACAAGAATTTCAGCATCTTTATAAATCATTAATTCATCTAGTGTTCGAATCCCTCTTCCCCCATATTGCCAACTACTTGGGTTACTACCTAAAAATAAGTATTTGTAAGAATTTCAAAAAAGTAGCTAGTAAAGTTGTTGGGTTTTGCACAAAAAGTCCTTTCAGCTCCGCTTTTGACAATATACCTTGTTGTGCGTTCGGCTAAATTTCAATTTTTAGTTGTTTCAAAAGTCTTTTATTCATTTCCGTAATTGCTTTTCTTGTTGGTGTCGTTCTATAAACGTCAGCACCCGAAGAAATTAACAAATCGAAAATTTGTTTTAAGTCCCAAGTAGTTTCTTTGGGTATAGACCTATCTTTAGCCATCCAACGATTTTCAACATCAGCACAAGCACGCATTAATACAGAATTTCCATAACTGTCAACAGAATTTACATCTGCTCCTTTTTCAACCATAATTTTCAGCAAAGAGAATGTTTTTTCGAAGTGTTCTTTTACTCCCTTTAATTCATAAAGATGTTTTTTTTCTTCATTCCACGGGTCGACAGCAAATTCAAATCTCGCCAAAGATACTGTTGCCATTACCGCATCGTGTAGTACTGGCATTTTCCATTCATTAACTGATGTAGCGTCTATGAAATTTACATCTGCTCCTTTTTCAAGCAAGTACTTTGCTGCCCAAAAATTCCTTGCCTTAAATGCAATTTGTAACGGAGATTGTCCATCATCCTTTTTTGGAGGTTGTTTAGCAACACTATTTACGAGGTCAGGTTTTTTTGTAATTAGTTCTGTTATTTTGTTCGTGTCTTTTTCTCGGATTGCAGTAAATAATGCTTTCATTTTTTCTCTGTGTTATTTTCGGAGGTTTCAGTCATAGCTGACGCACAACGGCAGAGTGTAAAAAAACCTCTGGCACTGTATAAATATACACACGATGTTAATCCCCGAAATTCCAGAACCCGTTTCGACGACATCCTTTATTATATTTTTTCCTTTATTGTCTGTCATAAAACAGTATTGTTAACGGTTTTGGTCTTGCAGAAGTGGGAGGAAATCAGTGCACTTCAGCCTAACCTTGCACTAAAGATAAATAAAATCATTTCATTGTCTTTAATTGTTTTTTATGGTTTCAATGAAGGGTGTTTTTTTGTACAAAAAAACGTTAAACTCTTATTAGTTAACAACAAGTAAGTGAATCATCTCGATGACAACGAATTATTTATATATCCGTGCACGGATGAAAACAAAAAGGCTATTCTCTCCCTTTGCCAGAGTCGAACTGACTAAGGATATACAAAACTTTCGAATGATTACTAATTCAGCGAATATACTTCATCTAAAGAGTTAAAAGGCTACAAACGCCAACTACAAAAAAGATTAAGAAGAAGTGTCACACTATTCACCCAAAATCTGCCTTAAAACGTCCCCCCCCCCCTCTAAGTGTTCTATTAAAATCCCCTCTCCCCCGCTGAATTCACTAAAAAGCTTTAAATTTCGATTTAAAGCTTTTTTTGTTTACAACTAACTCTAGGAACAATGTTAACAATAGAGGACTTACAAATCATACCTACTGATTTGCTTGGGCAATACAAAAGTGTGGTTTCAAATGAGGCATTGTTAACTGCATTTAACGAATTGGAAGATGCTCTCATTTCCACAGATGAGTTTAGCTTTTATACTTCTGTAGCCTCCGTATATTCAAGCAAAATTGAAGGAGAAACCATAGAATTAGATTCTTATATTAAGCATAAGCGATTTCATATTGAATTTAAACCTGATTATACGCGTAAAATAGATGACCTGTATCTTGCTTATCAATTTGCTTCAGAAAATAGAATAGGAAAAGAAACATTTGCAGAGATGCATACCATTTTAGCAAGGTATATCGTATCTACAAATTGGATAGGCAAGTTCAGAAATCAGAATATGTTTGTTACGACAAAAGTTGAACGCATTGAGTATGTGGCGGCCTCTCCTATTGGAGTAGCTTCTGAGATGGATAAATTGTATGCTGATATGGAAACGCCAATTAACACTGAACTGACACCGCTGGAGACCTTCTTTTTTGCCAGCATGATACATCTTGTATTTGTAAAGATACATCCATGGAATGATGGTAATGGTCGTAGTGCACGCATGTTTGAGAAATGGTTCCTTGCTCAGAAACTGGAAAACAAAGCATGGTTTGTCCAGTCTGAAAAATACTACTATACACAACATGAAACTTACTATAGCAATATAAGGGTATTGGAATTAGAATATCCTGATTTGGATTATACCATGGCTTTACCATTTTTATTGATGCTGCCAAAGTCTATAACAGAGACAGGATAAAAGTCAATCCAATCCAGGAAACAATTCATAATATCTTCTCTTTTTTTAGTGCAACAAGTATGTATTTATCAAAAAGAGATTGGCATAAGGGATTTGCCCCCTTAGATCCGATGTCCTGATAAACGAAGCCGGGCTAGATATTGAGATGGAATCGAAAAAGCGGTAGCCCTTATCGATGCATTACCTATAAAGTAACAACCTGGCGCCTCTCTGAAGAATATCTTTCAATTGAATGAATCCCTAAATTCTGAAGGTGTTGTTTTTGTTTTCATTTTGAATAATTTATTGAATGATTGAGGATGTTCGAACCCCAATTGGTACCCGATCTCTGCTACACTTAGGTCAGTAATAACCAGCAGAGACTTTGCCTTTTCAATTAACCGGTAGTGAATATATTGCTGAGTACCATGGCCTGTCAGTGATTTGAGCATATCGGTCAAATATCTTTGAGATACCCTAAGATGATCTGATACCTGCTGTACCGTTGGCAGTCCTTTCAACTCATTTTCAAGGTGCATTGCCAGATATGCATCCAACTGGACGATTAAGTCAACATACAACACTTTGCGGGTGATGAACTGCCGGTTATAGAAACGGTTGCTATAATTCAGTAATAGCTCTATCTGAGAAACGAGAACATCCTGACTGAATTTATCAATATTGTGCTCCGGTTCCATTGCAATACTTTCAAACAGTGTCGTGACCACGCTCTTTTCCTTTTCTGAAAGAAACAATGCCTCGTTTACTGCATATGAAAAGAAACCATACTGCTGAATCTTCTTGCCCAATTGGTAATTACAAATCAGATCAGCATGTCTATTAGAATCCCCTCCCCCCAAACAGAAAAACCTAACCCAACTGACGAGCGGAGCAAGAAAATTTTCTGACAATGGATCAATGTCCTTTTTAGAGGAATGTCTTACTAGTCAGCGCGTGTTCGATTCTTGTCTCAAAAAAGAGCATATTCTTCATATAATTTATCCAGATAAAAATGCGTTATTTTATAGTTGTCAATACTTAGGTTTTCAAGAAAGATAGTCATCAAATAAAAAAAAAATAATATGAAAAACAAAGCTAGCTACTGGATAGATCGCCTAGATCTTCAATCACATCCCGAAGGTGGTTATTATAGAGAAATTTTCAGATCTCATGCCGAAGTTAATCGTGATAACGAAAGTGAATTAAGACGCGCTTGCACATCAATTTATTACTTGCTTGAAGGTAGTGATTTCTCCGGTTTTCATCGCTTAAAGTCTGATGAGCTTTGGTACTTCCATATTGGTCAGCCAATAAATATCCACGTTTTAGATGCAGACGGGGGCTACAAGTGTATAGAACTTAGTGATTCAGAAACTGGTAATCTACAAGTTTCCATCGAACCAAATTGCTGGTTTGCTGCTGAGGTTTCATCAAAACGGGACTTTGCGTTGGTCAGCTGCGCAGTCGCACCTGGTTTCGATTTTTCAGAGTTCGAGATGGCAACTAAAAGTTCGTTGAGCAATGTTTACCCATCTCAGAAAACTCTGATCGAGAAATTATGCCGATTTTAAAACATAAGATTATGACTTAAAAATAATGACTAACTATCTTGCGTTTTTGATTTATCATTATGCTTATTGATCTCATTCAACTGGTCAGGGAACATATCAATTTAATTAGTCGTTCAGCAGGCTCAGTTTTTCTTCCAGATCACCTAGGGACATTTTACCGCGGGCAAAATCAACTTCTAACAATGTACCCTGTTCTTTTTTAGTTAAAGGCCTTTCCTGTATGATCTCGATTAACTCATCCTCGCCAGCAAGTGGTACCAAAATATTTTTCTTTTCGACTAATGATTCGAAATACCGGATTCCAAACCTACGCTGCGATACCGCATCAAAATGAAGCCCATCCTCGTTAGCCGTTAATCCATTTGCCGTTACAAAATAGCAGTTCGGCTTAGTTTCAGCGAATTTCTGAAGAGCATAATTAACCTGGTTATATTCAGTAAAATATTTTCCGTACCTGCCACCACTTAAAAAATCGCCAAGGCCGCCTGCAATAAAAGGAATATCTTGTACTTCAAGCTCAAGGCGAAATGCATCAACGATAATACTCAGTTTATCGTAATAAAGAGTGGAAAATCCACCAAAACTATCATTTTCGCCTTGATGCCATAAGATCCCGCTCAACTTACTGGACCTTAGGGCAAGCTTTGCCTGGAAAACGGCGTTTTCAAAGAGTACACCCCCAACAGCCCAATCATCCAGGCTCGTGCCCCCGTCAGCACACGGTATCAAACCGATTTCTTCCTGATCATTTTTTAATCGCCAGGCACCCGCGAATGATGCTGCAAGTCCTATACCGGATGTAGGCCTGTCAAAATTAATTGGTTCTGTCATCGTTTGCCAGCGGCCATTCACCAGCATTTTGATCTTTTCATCATAGATCTGCTTAACATCACTCAAATATCCCCGCCCTGCCATATTTGATTGGCCTAACATCAAAAAAGAATTTATCATATTTTTTATATTTATACTACCTATTATTAGAGTGGCTATTTTTTCAAAGCCTTCAGTACAAGTTTAAACGTGGCCCATATAAGCTCTTCGCGGATTTGAAACGAAGCACCTGTTATACTGCGCCCTTGTTGATGAAAGCGCATTAAAGTATATAATGGGCCAAATGCAATCGACCAGTAAACATCAATAGGCAAGTCCTCCATTTCGCCCCGCATTACAACATTACTAATGAAACTCCCCATATTTTCTTTGAACTTACTTAAGAATGAGCCTCTATTGCTTGTGAACATTTCAAGGAATTGCTGATGGTAGGTTGAGCTGCTGATCTGATCGAAAAACTGTCCCAGCAAAGGATTTTTCATCATATAGTCGAACCGGTTGCGCCACTGGATCCGCAAACCTTCTTCTAATGAAGCCTCCGGATCGAAATCCTCATTTATCGCATCTTCCATTCTTGCACCCTCTTCCAATACGATCTTTAAAATAAGATCGTCCTTATCTTTGTAATAAACATAAGGTGTTCCTACCGAAACACCGCAGGCTTTCGCAAGTTTATTAATAGTAAAGCCTTCCAAGCCGTATTTTACGATAGTTTCTATAGCTTTTTCCTTTACTAATTGCTCTTTATTAATATCCCTAATCCGCATAATCTAATAATCGCTCAAAACTAAATGATTATTCATTTAATAAAAAATTATTTTGTATTTATTTAAGTATTGAACGGATTAGTTAGGTTCCAAACCGAAAAGAACCTCTTACAAATTAACCTTGTATTCTTCATTAATTTAATAGATATCATGATCTTCGTAGAATTATCATTCAAACAATTAATAGATACGTTGAAACAATTATCATCACCTGAAAAATTGGAACTCAACGATTGATCTGGTTCGAGAATATAGATATTCTTTTAGAACACCAGGATATTGTCAATGAAAGAATTATTGAATACAAGACTAATTCAGAGATTTTACAGGGCTAGATTACTATATCAAAAAATCTTAAATCATAAATGCAGGTTTATAAAACTAATTCTTTCCCAAGGCTTTAACTGATATTCAAAAGGCCACAGATGGTACAACGAAGAGCTGGATTGATAACCAACTCAGCAGATGGCAATATCAATTTTCCTTGAAAAGCATTCATGCAGTTAACAAAACAATTTGTACCCAACCCCACGCAGGCTCAGGATCTGCACCGCCGGATCATCCCTGAGAAGCTTTCTCAAATGTGCCATAAAAACATCCAAACTTCTGGTGTTATAATAGGTGTCTTCCTTCCAGATTTTAAGCAGTACTTCCTGCCGCTCCAGTACCTCATTTTTTCGATCAAGCAATAACTCAAGCAGAGCGGCTTCCTTATAAGATAAAAGATAAGTAGAGAGAGGGGTAATCAATTGTTGATGTGCCGCATCAAATTGGCAATTCGCGAATTCATACATTCCGTTTTCATCTTTGGAGCCAATCCCTGATAAGTTATTAAATCTGGATAATAAGGATTCAATCCGCACTAACAGTTCATCCATGCTGAATGGCTTTTTAAGATAATCGTTTCCCCCGGTTTTAAAACCTCTAACCACATCTTCTGTCATTGATTTGGCACTCACAAATATGATCGGAATATGAGCATCAATTTTACGTATTTCTGTCGTTAATGAATAACCATCCACAGAAGGTAACATAATATCCATAATACAGATATCAGGTCTAAATTGCTTAAACTCCTTCATCACAAAATTTCCATCAGTGACAGTTTTCACCATATAACCACTGCTGATAAGGCCTTCACTAACGATTTGTGCTATGAATGGCTCGTCTTCGACATATAAAATTTTAGAATTCATTACTTGCGGCGAGTTTAATTGTAAATGTACTTCCTACGCCATAATCACTGTCTACGGAGATCGTGCCACTATGACTTTGAATTACGCTCAAAACATAATTTAAACCCAGGCCCGAACCCTTTACCTGGTGAACATTTTCCGGTTGCGGAACTCTAAAAAACCGGTCAAAAATCTTTTCCTTGTACATATCTGGAATCCCCGGGCCATTGTCTTTGAAACTAATCGTTACCCATTCTCGGTCACACTTACAAGTGATCAGCAATTCCAGTGGGTTAATCGCATGTTTAATCGCATTTTCTATCAGATTATAAAACACGGTTGTGAGGTGCATTGCATCTCCTTCAATAAAACAGGGCTCAGAAGATACAATCAGCTTGCAAACGGCACCTGCATTTAATAGTGGCAATTCCATGGAGCGGATAACATCTGACAGTCCCGACTGAACATCATAAAAAACCGGGCTAAGTATAATTTTACCATCCTCCATACTTAAACTTAATACCTTCTCTACCATAAGTGTAAGTCGTTGTAATTCCTGTCTCCCCATATTTAGATAGCGCTGCAATTTTGCAGGGTCTTTTGTAAGCTCATATTTACTAATAGATTCCAGTGCCAACGCGACTGTAGCAATTGGAGTCTTGATTTCATGGGTCATGTTGCTGGTAAAAGCAATCCGGGCATCGGCATATAAGCGGCGACTAATCATCAACTTAAATATGAAGTAAAATGCAATTCCTGTTAAAACAACCATCAAAATAGAGGACAATAAAAAATAGCGCATTTTAAACCATACTACCTTCTTAACTGAATCTACAACAAGCTGAACAGTATGGAGGTGCATAAGGTTATAGGTGTATCTTCTGCTTATAAAATCTGATGACGTTATCGCTGAAGTTGAATGAAAATCATCCCTACCATAAGAATGGACTAAGAAAAAATAACCGGAATGGATTCCCTGCTTATTCAATTCTTTAATAACTGAACGTTTTAAGCTGATTAGGGATAAACTGTCCATTGTCTTCATCTGTTGAAGAGAATATCCCATCCCGTATTTAGGGGCTAGGCGATGTACCGGAGGATCTTTTAAAAATACTAAACGCAGATCCAGTACGGTCGAGTCAGGTTGTAGATTTATATCAAATGATTTGTATAGCCTGTCATCTTTGGCACCCTCGAATCCCTGCGAGATCCCAAGCCATTCAGGAGAAAGAAAAAATCTATTTAACGCTGCATTACCCTTATATTTCGTCTCTAATGTGACATAGATATTATTTTTGGATACTGCATTAATAGTATTTCCAATATCATCAATCGTCCGTCGCTTTTCCTCTTTGAACAGCTGGTTAAGCCAAGCAAACTGAAGCAAAACGCAGATGAGCATAGACAAAACAACTAAAGGATAAACATATTTTTCCGGCATCCGGTTCATCTACCAAATGTCCGCTTTTTTTTCAGGCAAGCAACTCTTATTACATCCGATTTAACGCTATTTAACCTAACATAACTATCTTTTACATAAAGTCAGCATACATTTGTCACGGTATCCATGGTGACTATCATTATTATGAATCCTTAACTAATATATAATCTGATCATTATAAATATGGAAAATGTACAAACCTCAAGCCGCAAAGCAATATTCACTTTTTTATTTTTCATACTACTTTTAAGTTCCGTTGTATGGGTACTTACTATACATGCTGGTGTAAAAACAGGAAGTTTTGGCAACCGGGTCTACGGGTATGGAATTATGTGGTGTCCAGCACTAGCAGCCTATATCACTTGTAAAATATTAGGCAGAAATATTTCTGATTTGGCATGGCAGTGGGGCAAATCCAAATACATATTGTGGTCTTATCTGATCCCCTTATTATATGCGTTGGCAGCCTATACTATAGTGTGGAGTTTCGGTGGCGGGGGCTTTTATAATCAAACTTTCCTGGCAAAGATGCAAGAAGATTTAGGTAGGAACAACATTCCCAGTGGTCTCTTTATTATTTTATTTTGTATTCTAGAGGGGAGTATAGGTCTGCTACCAAGTATCGCAACTGCCTTAGGCGAGGAAATCGGGTGGCGGGGATTTTTATTACCTGAAATCGCTACAAGCACAAACAGTTATACCAAAACATCATTGATAATGGGATTGATTTGGGCAATATGGCATTACCCCTTATTAATTTTCGGAAATTATAATGCCGGCGCCCCCAGCTGGTATTCACTTATCACTTTCACTTTAGGGATAATAAGTGTAAGCTTTATCTTTACATGGTTCCGTTTAAAATCAAACAGCCTATGGACCGGTGTAATGCTGCATGCCAGTCATAATTTATTTATTCAGGCTGTTTTTAATCCCATTACTATTGAAAATAAAAATACTAAGTATTTTACAGGAGAGTTTGGTTTAGTGTTACCCATCATCAGCTTTCTTCTCGCCATTTATTTCTGGTCAAGGCGTAAAGAGTTGGCAGGTATATCTTCCTAGTATTACTA
Source organism: Pedobacter sp. PAMC26386 (assembly GCA_014302835.1). Lineage (GTDB taxonomy): Bacteria > Bacteroidota > Bacteroidia > Sphingobacteriales > Sphingobacteriaceae > Pedobacter. The sequence continues at coordinate 695,496 of CP060294.1, read as the reverse complement.
TTCATCCGGAATCTGTCATAAAATGGCAAAAACACCCTCTAAGTGTTCTATTATCCCCCTCTCCCCCCACAAACATTCGCAAATTGCAATATACATTGCTAACGTTTTTCTTTGTCTTATTATGAAATCACCAACTCCTTTCCATAAGTTCTGCACATGGTTTCTCCACCTTTAGCTTAATGATCTAGCACTTCTTGTCAATTAATTTTAAGAATTCCATTTACAGAACACAAATTATTTATGACATTTAAATTATCTTAAAATATACTTTTAAGTATATTTTTGTAGTATCAAATTTGATGATATGTTAACCAAAGCGGAAAGAACAAAACAGTTTATACTGGAAACAGCAGCCCCAATTTTTAATCAAAAAGGAATATCCGGCGCTAATATAGACGACGTGCTTGCAGCCGCAAAGCTTACTAAGGGTAGTATTTATGGCCATTTTGAAAACAAGGAAGATCTAGCTTTACAAGTTGTTGATTTTATGTTACAAAATAACGGCGACAAAATAACGGCAATCATTAGTAAAGAAAAAAAAGCAAAGGCAAAAGTGTTCGCTTTTCTTGATTTTTATAAGGATCCCTTAAACACTTACCTTTGCGGAGGCTGTCCTGTATTTAATATTGCCGTGGAATCAGATGATAACTTCCCTGACATCAAAGAGAAGGTAGCGGGCATTATTAGACAGGGACAGGAATTGTTTGTCAGCATTTTAAGCCAAGGTATTAAAAATGGTGAATTTTCTGACCGGCTAGATCCAGTCGTTTTTGCTTTCAAAGCGGTAGCTGCTGTTGAGGGGGGCCTTATAATGTGTAGGACCATAAACTCGGTAAAACCCATGCATGGGCTGATTAAAAACTTGAAAGCTGAATTAAACAGCTATACACCATAGCATTTTTTCGAATTAAAAATATACTAAATAGTATATTTAATTAAAATAAAGTACCTCAGGCTACAGAGCCCTCTTACTAACACAAACCGATAAATATTACAAAATAAATTTTCAATCATGCAATTAAAAGGAAAAACGGTATTGATCACAGGTGGTGCATCAGGGATCGGGCTGGAAGCAGCAAAGCAATTTTTAGACAATGGAGCTAATGTAATCATCACTGGCAGAAATCAGGTTAAATTAGACGCAGCAAAGAAACTGTATCCGGGACTGACTGCTATTCAAAGCGATGTGTCAGATAAGGATGATGCACTGAAACTTTTCAACCAGGTAAAAGACTTAGGTGGGATAGATATTTTATACAATAATGCGGGTGTGTTAACCAGCGGGATCAACCTTGGCATAACAAGCGACCAGCATTTTGAAGATGCGGCGTACGAAATGAATGTCAACTACCTTGGGGTAATTCGTCTTAACAACATTTTTCTGGATATGCTGAAAGCAAGAAAAGAAAGTGCCATTATCAACACAACGTCAATACTGAGCTATGTCCCTTCGTTACTCGAAGCAACCTATTCTGCATCTAAAGTGGCCTTACGCTTTTACACAGAAGCATTACGCAAGCACCTGCAAATTTTAAACAGTGATCTCAAAATATTTGAACTACTCCCCCCGTTGTTGCTACAGAAATGACAGCCGGAAGGAATGACAAAAAACTTAGTTCAGAAGAACTGGTAGAAGTCCTTATTTCAGCTCTCAGGAAGGATCAGTATATCATCCGTGTAGGCGATACAAAAGCACTCTATGTGGTCAGCCGCTTTTTCCCAAAAATTGCTTTTGGTTTAGTTAATCCGAAGGCAAGTTACAAAGTATTAGAATCATAATATTAGAAAAATGAAAGCATTCATCATTGATAAATACAAAAGCAAAGATGGCGGACGCATCAAGCAAATACCTGATCCTAGGCAACGGGCAGACGATGTATTGATAGAAGTACACGCTGCCCGTGTAAACCTCCTGGATTCTAAAATCAGATCGGGAGAATTCAAACTTATTTTGCCCTATAAACACCGTTTGTTTTAGGCCATGACGTAGCAGGAATTGTAAATAGGGTAAAATAAAAAAGCGTTATTGATAAGGTTTTATGGCGGCAGGACTATAGAAATATTTATTCTATAAAACAGGTTAGTGGACATCCAAAATCTGCTTTAAAACTGCGAAAATCTCCAAAGTCTTCTATTAGAACCCCACTTCCCCCAGGAAAGCAAAGAGTCTAGTTTAATTACAAAAAACAACCCATTTATCAATATGTCTCTTCTTTAATATAGCACTATATTTCATCGCTTTCGCTTTTGGACAGATGACTGAACTAAAGAACTGTTGGTCAGTTTGATCCGTATATTCAACAGCAAAAACAGGCTTATTTTGTATGATATAGGGTTTCATATTATCCTGCCATCCTTGATTGAAAGCATCTTCAGTTAGCGCCCAGTCAAATTTCGAACTGTAATCAATGGCTAGTTCGCCAACATTTTTCTGACCAATGCCAAGCCCCATCTGGTGAGAGAGTGTAATTATATAATCACAAAATTTCTTAGTATCATCTAAACTGATTGAAAAACCTGTATTAGTAGCAGAATAGCCATCAATATTATCTGGTTCAATTGCATCGAATCCCTTTTTCTGTATCATGGTAAACCTGTTGATCAGCCAAGGTTTCATTTTATCTAGCTGATGGATGTCCAGCCATTTCTCCTCCGGCCACTCAGGATAAATATTCCCAATAACCTCAACCGGAAGCAAATTCCCATCTGTACGGGTATTTTCAAGCGTTCCAACAGAAACATATGCAATCACTTTTTTTCCTTTGGCATGCAATGCAGTAACCATCTCCTTTGTGGTTTCAAATGCATCCACATCAACCACATCTGTGGTATAAACATCACTTTGATTAGCTACTTCTAAATTCCAATCAAAGGAAATACCTGCTTTTGGTTTCCACCAATCTGTTTTATTTTCTGCCGGTCCGCCAGGTAATACCGATGTATTATCTTGTTCCTCGACAGGAGAATTTTTTGTGCATGCTTCCAAAGCAACTAGCAAACCTAAAAAGGTAATCACTTTTATTCTAATCATAGCCCATGTTTCAAGTACACATTAAACGCGTCTTGACTATATATATTGTAACACCTAAGTTACCTTAAAGAAAGTTCATTACCTCCATACAAGACAAACTAGTATTCCAAGTAATGAAGGGAACAATAAATCTATTGAATTTAACTTACTCAGCATTATTATCTTCTTCATGGAAGAATTCATTATTAAGTTAAACACTCACCCCTCCCCACTGTGCTTGAAAAAGGATATTTTGACCAAAATTATTTTATTAAAGAGTTTAAAAATTTCATGAATTGTACACCTTCCCATTTTTTACAGGATAAAAATTTCATGTTCCATTTTTACTATGCGAACTTAAACAAGTAAGGTAATTTTGTGAAAAAAAAAAAAAGAAAATTTACAGAACGAAAGAAAACTTATAAAACTGAGACAAGATGCTTTTTATAATGCATCGCTTATTAAGGATGGCGCATTTATGAACGAATGTCTTCATGATGAATTTGTTTTTTACAAATCCAAGAGCCGTTATCTTAAATAAACGATCTTATACAGATGATTTTGTTTTAAATACCGATGTACAACTTGAAATTTCCGAACAAATAGAAGAAAAAATTGCAGTCGTTGGGACCTGTTTACTAGAAGGAGGTCAACAATTTATTTATAGTAATTTGATTACAAAAATGATATTAAAAATCTATGACATCAGATATATTTGCTTTAAGACCTAAATAATCAAAAAACATTTCTTTTAATTTGAATCTTCTCTGAAAAGGTATTTCTTTTCGTGCTCAAGCTTGTTTCCGCATACTTTGCTTAATATTTTCCCTATGCTGTTCCCCCCAGGCACTTAGTTCACCTATCACCTTTTTTAGCGTTCTGCTATATGCGGTCGCTTCATAAATAATACTTACAGGAGTAGTTGGATATACATTACGAATGATAAAGTCATTCAATTCCAGATCTTTCAATTCTTTAGCTAATACCTTAGAGGATATGCCAGTCATTTCATGCTGAATCTCATTAAAACGCTTTGATGATTGCACCAGACAAAGGATCAAAGCCAGTTTCCATTTTCCATTAAGAACATACAGCGCATCAAGGACGTTTTTGAGCGAGTCTGCGCATTCGTCATTGCTTGGAAGAATCTCATTTTCAATCTTTTTCATAGAGACAAAGATAATCACTTACCTCAATGTAACCGCTTTCCTTTGGGTAAGTACTAACTTTTGATCACTTGGTTACCATACTTTTGCTTAAGATAATTCGAGCGAACGAAACCTTTCATTATGAACACAAAAGGAAATCAGGCGATCTCGGAACTTAAAATTGATAATATTATTAAATAAGCAAATTTATTATGAAACACATCCTTCATTTAAAATCAAGCATACAAGGTAAAGAGTCGTACAGCATTAAGCTGGGGCACGCTATCGTCGAAAAAATTCAGGACAAGTACCCGGGTAGTACGTTGGAAGAATTAAACCTGGTCAATATCGAAATTCCGCATCTTAGCCCTGCTGTGCTTCGTACATTCTTTATTCCCGGAGATCAGCTGACTGAAGAAGAAAAAGAATCTATTCGCTTTTCTGATGAGCTGGTTAAACAGTTATTGGCCGCGGATATCATTGTGATTGGTGCACCACTTATCAACTTTACTATCCCTACAGTGTTAAAGGCCTGGATTGATCATATTACCAGAGCTGGAATAACTTTTGGGTATGGTGAAAATGGTCCCATTGGAAAAGTAACAGGAAAAAAACTTTATGTGGCAATGTCTTCCGGGGGTGTTTATTCAGAAGGTCCAGGTAAAGCCAACGACTTTGTTGCTCCTTATTTGAAGGCTTTTCTTGGATTTTTAGGCATGACAGATCTGACGGTATTCCGTGCTGAAGGACTAAAAGTGCCGGGCGTAAAAGAATATGCTATGGAAAAAGCAATTGATAGCATTGAGGTTGATTAAAATCTTCTTTTACTGACCCATGATCTATTAGAATTCCTTCTCAACAAGACTGTATTTTATTCTCATAATTCATTCAAAAAAACAGCAATTATTAGTTGGTAAAAACCGCCTTAGATCCCTCTTCAATGTGTAAGTGATAGGTGTTGAGAAGGGGTTGGTAAGGATCTGACCCTTACCAACCCCTTCTCAACACCTATCACTTATGCACTGGTGACCTAATTAAAACCTTTTGATGCTATATTTAATTCACGAAATCCTAGATAAAGCACCGCTTTTTGTCTATCCCACATTTGCTAGATCATATCATATGATAATAGCCACATTATTGTTTGGAACATCCAAAAAACTATACTCATCAACCCCTAAAGATTAACCCAGTTTGTCACATCATTCGCCAAACCCTGCACTTCATTTATAAGTTTTGAAGTATGGTAGCCGTCTGCAATTGCATGATTTACAAAAACAGAAAATGGAATTAAAGTTCTTCCACCCTGTTCATAAAACTTTCCAAATCTTATAATTGGATAAAGAAATGGAGATTCTGTATAGGTATCCTGGCTAAACCCAGAGAAGCTCAACCACGGTAAGACAGAAATAGGACAGAAATTTTGAGGTCGGTCTTGCTTGGCTTTTATGCCTTTAACATCTTTATACAATAGGAGATCTTCAGTAACTGTTTCATAGAAATCGTTAAAACCCGGCTTATATTCACTCCAGATATCTGAGAACGTTTTATCATCATCGTGGAAAATAGTATAGGAAGGTACTACATAATTCCAGGTACCTAAACTTCCTCTCTCATCGAAACTCATTCTAAACTCTTCATTCTGATTGACAACTCTCATAATTACGTATAAAAATGTTGGATAGAATTTCAGTTTCCTATCCTTAATTTCAGCTATTAAAGCTGTAATATCGATCTGATGATTTATATTATATTTGGTTTTAATGGTATAGTAAAAATAATCAAAGTATGGTTTTCTGACCCAATCCTCGGATACTGTGGTAAATATGGCACTCATGAAATTATAAGATTTTGTTATATTTTCTTAAACCGTCAGTAACTAAATTATGAGGGAATCCATATACCTTATTTCCATTGACCCCCTCCATAGTTTCTGCTGCAATCATTGCATTAATAATAGACTCTTCAACAGACTGAGCGGCTGCTTCAAATAATAGATTCATTAAATCATTAGGCAGCTCATCAACCTTTGTAAGATTCTCTCTTTGAAATGCCATTGGATTTGCTGTCGAAAAAGCAATAAAAATATCTCCCGAACCGTTGTTCCCATATCCACCAACCACGCCATTGCCAATGCTTACCCTCGAAGCTATTCCTTTTAATTGATGGGGTAATAATGGTACGTCGGTAGCTACCACAACGACACTTGAGCCATTTCCTTCTTGTGTATACGATGATCGAGCGTTAATTTCACTATTCATCGTATCAATTAATTCCTTTCCAACCGGGACACCTGCAATTGTCAAATGTCATTTTTCTCCAAAATTTGACTGTATCAGAACCCCAACGGTATAAGTTGAATCTCCGATTTTTACAATTCTAGATGAAGTCCCGGTTCCCCCTTTAAAACCTAAGGATACCATTCCTGTTCCACCCCCAACGTTTCCTTCCTCTATAGCGCCTGATCTAGCATTGTTTAGTGCTTCATATGCATGACTTTCTTTTACATGAAATCCATAAATATCATTCAAGAGTCCATCATAAGTTTCTGCTATAACGGGATAAGTATACCAAGAATCATCTTTATACCAATCCTTTTTTATAAACCATTTTAATACAACATCTCTCACAACACCAACACTATTTGTGTTTGTTATCATAATTGGTGTTTCTAAAAAACCTGATTCTGTGATCCATGTCGTCCCAGTCATTTCACCCTTACCATTCAGCGCGTACCAATTTGCAAAAACCGGACTATTGTTATTACCTCTTGGCAATATGGCTGTCACGCCAGTTCTAACAGGATCTTTTCCTTGTAGGTTTCCCTCGTTTTCGGAAAGAATTGTACTATAGCCAACCTCACACCTTTTACATCTGTTATCGCATTAAACTTTCCTATAATACCATTAAAAGGAATTCCAATTTCTCTTGCTCTTGGATTTTGTTTATATATCGGGATTTGATTTTGATTCATGTCTCAAATTATTTAAATAAAAATATATTCTAGTCATGCATATGAAATCTTATTTCAAAAATTTTAGTCAGTATAAAAAACACTTTAAGCATGACCGCTACATCAACAGATGAACTGAATCCGAGATCTAAAATGGTATGGAGTATTGAATATTAACCGCGAATTCGCGCGTAAGTCCATCAGGTCTCACTTTTCGTACAGCAAATGGTGTGGCTGCTATTAATTCCAGCCGCGAAGACTTTCTGAAAGTCTTCGACAAAACAAAACCGCCATTGAGTGTGAAGCCTTCCGAACCGCTGATAATCACGTCGTTTCCTGTTCTATCTTCAAAAGTGTCCTTGCCTAGGTGGTATATTCCAAGCAAATTAGGCTTCACAGTAACCCCAGTTGCTAATTTTATATAATAACCTATGCGCAACAACACATCGGCACGACGGCGGAAATTATTTGTAGAGGTAAATTTGTTTATTCGCTCATCGGTATATTCATCGGTAAAAAACGTGCTTTTGTTATGCTGTGCCAACGGCGCTTGTAAGGCAGCATCTACTTCCAGGCTATTTTTATAAATATAATTAGAGCCCAGTATCAGATCAAACGTGCCTATACTTGACTGATAGTCTAAAGGGAGTGGTTTGCCATTGCTATTTTTATCGTTTGCTGTAGTAAGCGGGACTTTAAGCCCACCAATAAAATTCCAATTATTTCTACTCGATTTCAAATTATAATTACCAACTGCATAAAAATCGCCGACATTAAATTTAGAACCCAAAAATCCAGAAGCATAAGTACCTGTGAGTTTTCCTAATATCGAAAAACTATTGCCTAAATTTCTTCCATATTGAACATAGGGATTTATGGTAGAGGTATTGGCTTCACCCAAGCCATAGTTTAGGCCAAAATCAATGTGATTTTTATACTGCGCATTTTCTTGTCCCACCTCTTTTAAAGCTCCCAGGCTGCAAAACCCTGCATCACTACAGCCTTGGCTAAAACCCTGTAAATAGATAAAACTTGCAATTGTAAATAATAATATTCTTTTCATTTTTACTTGATTTTTAAAAGGTTATGGCAGCTACACCGAATACATGTTTAAATTGTTGACAAAAGACAAGTACATATTTATAGTCTTTATAATTTACGTTCTGGGGAATTTTGTAGATCTGATTACCTCTTGTGGATCGCAGTGAACCAAGATTATAAAAATTTACGGGCGTCTCTTCCTTACTTAGATATACTTTTAAATCGGGACCATTAGAAGAAGAGAAATTTTCAAGTGCCAGGATAAGATCTTGTTCCTGAGAATAAACTCTTACCTGTCCGATAACCTGCCCATAAGGACCGTTACTAAACTCTCCCGACGCTTTTTTTTCAACCTTAGCTAAATCTACGGTTTCATCCAACTGCCTTGTAGGGCTACTTTCTTTTTTGCAAGCGCTAAGCAATGGTAGCAGCGCAATAAAAACGATAAAATATCTCATAAATAAATTTCACTTCGTTGTTCTTACTGCTTTGTCGAATAAATTCCAGATACCTTACAATTTTTCCTGTTTTTTTTCTGCAATGTTACCTGAGCTGTTCCAACAGCATTTAATCAAGAGCCTACCATAGATGATCTTCCTTAAACAAACGGGGATAACAACCCACAATATTCGATTAACACACTGATTACAAACTAATTAACACATAAAATTTCTTTAAGAAATAAGTTTTAAATTATTGCAGCAAAAAGTAAAAGTGCAGAATGACGCTTGTAAAAACGTAATCAATGATAGTGAAAAGAGGCAATGCTCAATCTACCTGGAGACATCTATTCTATAAAATACACCTTTTATAAAAAATTAGGATTTCCAATAGAATACCCATTTAAACTGAATCAGCAGAAATTCAAATTGCAAAAAACAATTATACAATATAACAAAAGTAGAAAATCATAACATTTTTTGATTAATACAGAACGGTCAACTTCTAGTCATTGCGGAATTTAAATTCATTAAAATATTTTCTCAATATTGAAATTGATATTCTATTTCTGGTTTTAACTGTTCCTAAAGGAATGTTAAGAATTTTAGCGACCTCAGAATGTGTATGCCCCTTAAAGTAGATTAAATCTAAAACCTTCTCCTGCTCAGGCAGAAGGTTCTGTGTAAGTTGTAAAAGTCCAATTACATCAGGGTTATAATCAAATATATTAAAAGCTTCAGGTAAGTTCATAATTTCATCAATTGATATATTTTTACAGCTGTTTATTGATTTACGATTTTTAACATGATCGATTGCCATGTTTTTTGCAATGGATGCCATCCATGTAAATAATCTCCCCTTAGTTTTATCATATAGATAAATCCGACTTGATATTTTAATAAAAGTTTCTTGTAAAACGTCTTCAGCAGATTCTCTTGATTTAACAATTTTTAAAATTATTCTTAAAAGCGCAGAAGAGTAATGAAGATATAAAGACGAAAATGCATGTATATCCATTTTAATCAGATCATCTACTAGTTGTTTTTCTTTAAGACTAGCCTCACTGATAGGATATCTAACTTTTGAATGAAAATCTGAGATGGCCATAGGGTAAGTATTAAAATTAATCACAATGAAGATTTCAAATTAATTACATTTTTATTCACAAGATTAATAAACAACTATAAGCGTGCCATGTAATGCCAGTAAAAACAATCTTAAAACATGTTACCACCTGATAATAAGAACATTAAAATAAAAAAAACAGCATTAAACAATAATTAAACATGATTCTTTAAATTCTAGAAGAGGAGCTGTTCATTTCATTCAAATATTATATAATGACATCATTTTTAGTATATATATAAAAAATGTCACTAATAAATTTATTTAGCGGTTCAAAAATTAAACAGTAAATAATAAATATGATTATTTCTTACTATATCGATATTTTAAAATCTCAAAAAGATGAGTCAAATCATTGTGAATTTTACAACTTCCAGAAACGTGTCTAAAAGAATTGGAGGATCTATCTGATAATTTCCAAGTAATTTGGTGAATTGTTCAGACAGAGGTAAAGAGATGAATAACTTATTTATCTTTAATACTTAACTAAGTTTTCCAATGTTATAAGAATTTAGGCAAGCACAAAATAATATAGAAAAATGGACCCAAGAATCGAAATCTCGGAAGAAAAGAAATTAACAGGAAAACGGCTCACAATGAGTTATGCAGATTATAGAGCAGCAGAACTTTGGAAGAACTTTATGCCAAGAAAAAAAGAGATAGCAAACAATTTATCTAACGATTTAATATCAATGGTAATTTATAAGCCAACTCATTTTAAAGATTTTAAACCAACGAACGAATTTGAAAGATGGGCAACTATTGAAGTATCAGACTTTAACAATATACCAGACGGCTTCGATTTTTTTAATTTACCCAAGGGTCTATATGCTGTTTTTAACTATATAGGCCTAAACACGGACACTTCTATTTTTCAATATATTTTTGGAACCTGGCTACCAAATTCTATTTACGAATTAGAAGACAGACCACATTTCGAAGTTTTGGGAGACAAATACAAAAATAATGACCCTACATCCGAAGAAGAAATCTGGATACCAATAAGACCAAGATAAAAGTATCCATTTCAAATAGGTACTTCTATCACAAATTTTCCTGGACCCATTGTGCAATGCCAACTGTTTCTATTTTCTGCTTTACGTTGAAAGTTTCGTTAATATCCCAGGACACTCCATTGCCCTCTCCAAAAGCTACTCTGTATTTTTTTATAGTGTTATCAGCGTCTTTCATGAGTTCGTTTCTCAGTTCTGGCAGACTCCATTCTATCCGCTTCACTTTCCTGGTTAATACTGTATCAACGATGTCTGCCAACTGCGTGTAAGGGATAGTATCACCAGCCGTATACACCACACTGTTTACTATCCGCGGTTCAGTAAAACATATTTCTGCAGTTAACCTACCGATGTCTTCAGGAGTTGTTACAGTCACAGAGGTGCTCCAGATTCCGAGCGCGTATATGGTATTTTCCGCCAAATTTACTATGCCAAAAGAAGGTTCAAACAGGAAGCTAGTAAACGCTACTGTCGAAACGATAACCCATTCCGTTTGATCTTGCGGACGCGAAAGATCGCGAACATCTAACCGCTCATCAAACAAGTCCTGCGCATGGCCTCTGCCGATACGATCATAATCTACTCCAAATTGCCACGGAAAGTAACGCTTCACGCCTGCATTGAGAACAGCACTGGTGAGCTTTAGTTAGAAACCGCCACTGCCTGTAACAAAGCCATTGCAAGAAATAATGGTATGAAAATCTTTGAAAATAGCAGAGAGTTCGGTAGTTGAACCCGAAAGATCTCCAGAAAGAATCTTAACGCCAAGAGAATTAAGTTTGGCAATTGTCCGTTGCTTGTCAAGATCATGAGAATCAATTGTTGATGGACTAAGAAGCACCGTAATGGTTGTACCTGAAAAACGGAGCGGCTTACTTAGCCAAATTGCAAAGAACTGGCATTCCAAGCTCACCAGCACCTAAAACCAGGATTGAAGTATTGACCATATTTTTTTCGATTAAGCTTATATTTGAAGCAAATGTAAACTCCTTAATATTATTTAGTGATAAGGCACTTTAATGTCCCATTGTTACCTAAAGGTTAGTAAACTGACCTTTAAAACATTATTTTTAAATTATATTCATAACTGACAAATACATGAAGATCAAGAAATTATTAGCGCTTTTCAGGCTATATGCGAAGCGCTCAGCGAAGAACAGTATGGCCTTAAAAGGGATGTATTGAATCATGTCGGGAATACGTAGTCGTTATTTGTTATTCATAACCTTGGAGTTGACGGCCGAATCCGTTTTCAAGATTACAGGAACGAGTAACCCAAGTAAGCCAAAAAATGTTGACGAAAAGCTTGCGCAAACTGGAAAGAGATGGGCTGATTACCCGAACCTCCTATATGGAAGTTCCTCCCAGAGTAGAATACGATCTTACAGAGTTGGGCCGTGGGTTATTGATCCAGATTATTCCACTATGGACCTGGATCATGGGGCGCTCAGACACTTTCAGGGAAACCAGGAATAAGTACAATCAAATTAAAAAAGGAAAGACGCAGGAAGATTCAGCTATCAGCAGCATTTTGAATCTCCATTCGGAATCAAACGAATAATTTACGCCGACTTGTCTGCAAGCGTTAGAGGTTAAGAGCCTATTTAAAATCACATACAACAGGAAAGACTTCCTTTCATTGGCAATGCCCATATGGCGACCACCTATCCACAGGTAGTTTGTGATGCCTAAAGCCTATGAGGAAGCTAAAACCATTGTAAAAAAGTATGTTAATGCCAATATCGAAGATATATTACTCTTTTGCAGCAGCAGAATGACAGCAGCCGTAAACAAATTGCAACGAATACTTGGCTTAAGGATGCCGGAGTGCTCTGCTGAATATGCACTATCGGACAGGAGTTGGTTACCGTCTGATGAAACATGGAGACCCGCGGTTTTCTTGACGCACATGGAGCACCACAGTAATCATATCAGTTAGCAGGAAATCATTGCAACAGTGAAAAATATCAGACTGGTTTGATATCAGGAGTTGGACAAACTGATTTATAGGCCAAGCACAAATTAATTAGGGATAAAGAATGAATTAGCTTATACATTCTTTATCCCTAAACAAATCTACCAACCACTTCCCTATACTGCAACAAGCTATTCAGGTCAATGGTTAGCTATGTTGCAATCACTTTAAATCAAACCTATCCAAATTCATCACTTTAGTCCAGGCAGCTACAAAATCTTTTACAAATTTACCTAGGCCATCAGTACTTCCATAAACTTCAGCGACAGCTCTCAATTCTGAATTAGAGCCAAAAAGAAGGTCTGCACGGGAGCCCGTCCATTTGAGTTCATTGGTTCCATGGTCACGCCCTTCGTAAGCTTCCTTGTCTTGCGCCACAGCTTTCCATACAGTATTCATGTCGAGTAGGTTGATAAAGAAGTCATTGGTCAACTGACCAGGCTGTGAGGTAAAAACACCAGATCCTGATCCATCAAAATTCGCATTTAGTACACGCAACCCTCCCACTAATACCGTTAATTCAGGAGCTGTTAGTGTAAGTAAATGAGCCTTATCTATCAGAAACTCTTCTGTAGACACTGGGGCCTTTGATTTGCGGTAGTTACGGAAACCGTCAGCCGCAGGCTCCAGATAACCGAATGACTCCACATCGGTTTGTTCCTGCGAGGCATCCATACGTCCAGGTGTAAAGGGAACAGTGATGGTATGTCCTGCGTCATTAGCTGCTTTTTCAACACCTGCACAACCAGCCAGCACAATCAGATCTGCAAGCGAAACTTTTTTGCCATCCGTATGTACATCATTATATTCCTTTTGAATGCCTTCCAGTATGTTTAATACTTTTTGCAATTGAGCCGGATTATTCACCTGCCAGTATTTTTGCGGAGCCAAACGAATGCGGGCACCATTAGCACCTCCGCGCTTGTCAGAACCACGGAAGGTGGAAGCAGAAGCCCATGCAGTAGAAACCAATTCAGATATACTTAAACCTGAATTCAATACTTTTGCTTTCAATGCTACAATATCACTTTCATTTATCAGTGCATGGTTAAGTTCAGGAATAGGGTCTTGCCAGAGCAATTCTTCCTGTGGTACATCAGGTCCCAGATAACGGGAAACAGGCCCCATATCGCGATGGGTCAATTTATACCATGCACGTGCAAAAGCATCCGCAAATTCGTCTGGATTTTCAAAAAAGCGTCGTGATACTTTTTCATAGGCTGGATCAAACCTCAGCGCAAGATCGGTTGTAAGCATCGTCGGCAGATGTTTCTTTGAGCTATCATAAGCATCGGGGATAATAGCTTCTGCGTCTTTAGCTACCCACTGATGTGCACCGGCCGGGCTTTTAGACAATTCCCACTCAAAACCAAACAGATTTTCAAAAAAATTATTACTCCATTGCGTAGGTGTTTTGGTCCAAATAACCTCCAGGCCACTGGTAATTGCATCGGCACCTTTACCAGTACCATAACTATTGCTCCAGCCTAAACCCTGCATATCGACATCAACTGACTCAGGTTCTTTCCCTACATGATCTGCAGATGCAGCGCCATGCGTTTTTCCAAAACTGTGACCACCTGCTATTAATGCAACCGTTTCCTCATCGTTCATAGCCATTCGGCCAAATGTATCACGGATGTCTTTAGCGGCAGCAATAGGGTCAGGATTACCATCTGGCCCCTCTGGATTCACATAGATCAATCCCATTTGTACGGCTGCAAGTGGTTTTTCCAGATTGCGGGAGTGGATGTCACCGCCTTTATCGTCTGACACCAATACACCATGCCCCTCTTCCACACCAGGTGAACCATTTGCATAACGCAGGTCACCTCCTAGCCAGGTATTTTCAGAACCCCAATACACAGATTCATCCGCCTCCCACGCATCTACACGCCCACCTGCAAAGCCAAAGGTTTTAAAGCCCATAGACTCCAATGCGATGTTACCAGTAAGAATCAACAAGTCAGCCCACGAAATATTGCGCCCATATTTTTGTTTAATGGGCCATAGCAATCTACGGGCTTTATCAAGGCTTACGTTATCCGGCCAGCTGTTCAGCGGTGCAAAACGTTGCAGACCTGCACCTGCCCCACCGCGGCCATCGCTCACACGATAAGTCCCTGCACTATGCCATGCCATGCGAATGAATAAACCGCCATAATGACCAAAGTCTGCAGGCCACCAATCTTGCGAATCAGTCATGAGCACATGAAGGTCCTTTTTCACAGCTGCAAGATCAAGGCTTTTAAAAGCTTCGGCATAATTAAAATCTTCACCCATAGGATTTGATAAAGAGGAATGCTGACGCAGAATATTCAATTTTAGCTGGTTTGGCCACCAATCGTTGTTTCGGGTGCCACCCCCACCAACATTGTTCTTCATAGTGCCGTTATGAAATGGGCATTTACTGATGTCATTTGAGTCTCTTTCCATATTGATAAATTTATATAGTAAACAATGCTTGTTCCCGATAGTTGTGAAGCAATATAAATTTATAACATTAGATCAAATAATTATAATCAATAAATTCTATATCAGATAGTTAAAATCTATTGAAATACCGACTGCCAATTCTTAGATCTAGCGTTTAGAATATGTATTTAAAACTAATTCCTCAAACTGTCCAAAATCTTTGTTCAGCCTGGCTAATAGTTTCTGCTTTACTGATGGTTCTTTTATAAAAGAATAATTAATACTGTTATAAACAATTCTCTTAATATCCTCATAAGTAAATTCAGGATATCTGCTAGCTAGCAGTACGTATTGTTCTGTTAAATTAGTTCTCAGAACTCCCGCATCATCTGAACCGATGACAATAGGTACTTTAAATTCTTTATATAGCGTTACAGGATGACGATCCCCTTTTACTTTTAAAATAAACTCATTGCTGAACAGATTAATTTCTACTGCCACCTCCTTCTCTTTCATATAATTCAGCAGACCATAGCTGTCGGATTCATAAGGCATATCAACACCATGTCCAATCCGGGAAGCTCCAGCATCACGTACAGCCGCGTTGATATGCCAGGTTAATTCCTCAGGTTTGACAAGCCCCAATGTCAGTTCACCTGCATGCATAGCATATTTAACTGAAGGATATTTGCTATGACAGTATTTAAACATTTGCATATGCAGCCAATAATCCCGCATAGCTATATCATTATTTTCGGGGGCCAGGATATTTACACCAACGATTAAAGGGTCCTTACTGGCAGCATCAAAAGCAATCAATAACCTTTTAAAAACATCACTGGCCTCAAGAATTCTAACCGTATAGGTCTGATACCTCATTGTAAAATTCTCATCATCAATACGTAATGAATTATGAAGTTTATTAACCGTGTTAACACTGAAGTTGTCAGCACAGGAAATAATATCTTTTTTAATTAATTCGTTATACAGCGTATCAAGTAAGACCTTGCATTTTTGCCCATTTTTTTGTGTTTGCAATAGCTGAAACTGCGGATTGAATCTTAAACTTAAATCCTCTGTCTTACCACATTTTGCAGAAGAAAGCATCGTTTCTATATAACTCACATGCTCTTTGATTGCACGTTCCTTGATCTCAAGCAAGCCGGAATCCATATCGTCTTCACTTGCTATATCAAAATGTGAAAAGGTTTCAAAGAATTGTTTATCAGAAGGGATACTGACATTATTGTAATCTTTAACTGACCACTTTTGTAATAACCTGAATTTGTACTCCCCCAGTTGCCCTTCTTTCTCTATAACACTTAGCTTTGCCCATTTCTCGTCATTTGACGGGGCTTTCGCGCTAACTTCCAGTGTCTCTCTATTGATAAAATAATCTTTTTGTATAATATGATTAATAAAAGTTTCTGCATAAACAGAACCGCTATAATGATGGTGAAGATCCCCTCCTTTTGGCATCTGCGAAAAAAAAGCGGTAAGCTTCGCCGGATTATTCCTGATTTTCTCCAAATAACTATTTAAGGATTGAGCATGAGCCTGAAAGAGAAAAAAGGCAAAAAATATAGTGAGATACTTTTTCATTAACGTGGTTTAGGCTGTGATCAGCGAATAAATAATCTATTAATACTGGGTACAATCAATGTTCAAACATACCACACATATTTTAATTTATCCATTATTGAATTCAATTGAAGAATAGACTTAACCAAATAATAGTACATTTAGGCAATTTTTCTCCATCAAAAATCTGTTTTTTTTATAAATGAAAGTTAGCCTCTATGTAGTGATACTAGGTATGATTACAACAAACGCCTATGCACAAGCCGTTGATACCAGTTATATAGCACCCTATGAACAGAAAATGATGATAACTGGATTTGTTGCCAATAATTCTATCCAAATACAAAAGAAAAATAAATATTACATCCCCAACAACCGGCTGAATATAGGGGCTGGATTTGCAATAAAAAATACAGTTGTTAATGCTGGATATGCCTACGGCCTGATACCACTAAAAGATAAAAAATATGGAAAAACTACCTACACAGATTTCCAGATTCATCATTATGGCGAACATTTTTCGTTAGACCTATTTTATCAGAAGTATAAAGGTTTTTATATGGATGGACCAGTAGTAGAATTACATCCTGATATTATGGTACGACAGATTGGTGCTGAAGGAACTTATCTTTTTAATGGCAGTAAATTTTCAGCTAAAGCAGCCTTTGAACAAAGTGAGAAACAACTTAAATCTGTAGGGAGCTTTGTGATAGGTGGAGGTGCTTATCACTACCAGATAGAATCGGGGACAGATACAACGCTCTCTGAAAATAACTATATCACTAATTTTCAATTGGGAGCAAGTGCAGGTTATGCCTATTCGTGGGTGATTAATAAATATTGGTTAATGTCGGGGATAGCAACGGTAGGTGCCAATTTCGGAAACGAACCTGAGTTATTGAGAAATGGAAAAATACAAGTCTATCCTACGGCTTTTGCCCGCGGATCTGTTGGATACCATAAGTCTGATTGGGGAGTCTCTTTTTTGACTTTAATTAATAATAAATCCGCATATTCAATCAGGAACAATATGCTGAATTTAGCGACCATAAATATGCAGATTTCTTACGTTAAACATTTTGACGGTTTTTTCAAAAAGAAAAAATGAACAACATAACATACTTAGGGTAATTAGAGCTCAGGGATCATACCGCTCAATTTATTTCCAGAATAATTTTCCCGATGTGTTGATTAGTTTCCATCAATGAATGAGCTTTGTTTGCTTCCTGAAGTGGGAAAACGGCAAAAGTTATTGGTTTAAATTGCCCTGAATTTATTGCAGGCCAAACTTTATCGAGGATATCGGCTGCAAGAGCCGTCTTAAAAGACACTTCTCTGCTACGTAATGTACTTCCGGTTATTGTAATCCGCTTACGCATCATTTTCATGATATTCAGTTCTACTGTATTCCCCTCCATTGCATTAATGTAGATCAATCTTCCATCAGGACGAAGTATGTTTATATTCTTATCAAAATAATGACCACCAATCATATCAAGAATTACATCCATTGGTGATTCTAATAAGATGTCTTCAAAATCCTGTTCTCTGTAATTAATATACGAATCGGCACCAATATCCATACAGTATCGCCCCTTATCTTCTGAACCCACTGTTACCACTACTTTTGCACCAATATATTTTGCCAGCTGAATAGCAGTAATACCAATCCCGCTACTCCCACCATGAATTAATATAGATTCTCCCTGCTGTAGTTTTCCTCTTTGAAAAATATTACTCCATACTGTAAATATAGTCTCAGGAAGTCCGGCGGCGTCTACAAAGCTAAATCCATCCGGAATTGGCAAACAATGACCAGCATTTACCTTTACATATTCAGCATAACCACCTCCGGCAATTAAAGCACAAACCTTATCTCCAATTTTCCATTGTGTAACTAGATGCCCTACTTTTTCAATGATACCGGATATCTCCAAACCAGGAATATCGACGGGAGCTCCTGCAGGCGGTGGGTAGTTACCCTGTCGTTGAAATACATCAGGTCTGTTAACTCCCGCAGCTTTAACTTTGATCAATACTTCATTTTCATTATATGAAGGAATCTCCCTTTCTTGTATTTTTAAGACTTCTGAGTCTCCAAATGAGGTAATTATAACTGCTTTCATTTTTTATAAATTATATTATACTCTGATAACATAGCCTGATACACTATTGTTCCAAATTTAAATTTCCAGTGTTTAAGTGTATTTTTCGCATCTTATAAAATATTTTCAATTCTCAAAGAATTATTCGTTTTTTCTATTAGTTCAAATTTCTTTTTGGCTACATTCCAGATATTAATAAAAAACAATTTTTCTTGCTTATTATATTTAGAATTTTCAATTATTGTTTCCGCACAAGTAGTTGTTATAAGCAATCTGCTATTAGGTTTGTATTTAACCTATCATCATTATTAAAGTCAGAAGAATTGTGGCAATCATTAAATGATGTTTCCTCATTTAATGGCAGGTCATAAACTTTACCATTTCTAACATCAACCATTACTCCGCTTATACAATCAGATCCACAACCCCAAATGACTGTAACATAATACCCGCCAAAAGCAATTTCCCCAGTTCTGTATCCTTCAGTAAGAATTGTCTTGTTTTTTTGCTGTTGGATTACTTGAATAATTAATTTTTGCAGTCCTGGTAAAGGGATGTTTGTCCACTTTATAATTCTCGAAAGAATATCCTGCAATTGTTTAGGATTTTGTATTTGTTGCAACTATACAAATTGCCAGCAATAAAATGAATTTAATCTTTTTTAATTTCATATTTTCATGAGAAGATTTACATCCGTTTGGGTGTTCCTTAACTTGGCCCGAAGATAAAAGATTATCATGCGTTGTACAATTTATATAATGAACATCTTAGTCCTTATTTTATAGAAAACAGGCACCAACCTCGTGAATTGATTGCCTGCTTAATTGAATGACTGTCTGAAATCCAGGGGTGAAAGATTGGTTTTTGCCTTAAATAACTTGCTGAATGACTGCGAATGTTCAAAGCCCAAATCATACGCAATTTCACTTACGGATAGTTCCGTAGTTGATAATTTCTCTTTGGCCTTCTCAATCAATTTATCATGGATATGCTGTTGAGTACTAATCCCCGTCAACGCCTTTAACAGACCACTCAAATAGTTAGGTGATACATGAAGGCTATCCGCAATGTATTGAACGGTAGGCAGACCCCGGTTAGCCAGATCATCACTGCCGAACCAGGTATTGAGTAATTCTTCAAGCCTGCTGAGAATTTGATGATTCGTTATCTTCCTGGTAATGAACTGGCGATGATAAAAACGATCGGCATAGGTTAACAACAAATCAAGCTGAGCAATAATCAATGCCGCGCTGAATTTATCAATATTGGACTGGTATTCCTGTTCAATTTTCATGAAGATGCCAATAATAATATCTTCCTCCTTCTCCGATAAATGTAAGGCTTCGTTTGCAGCGTAACTGAAATATTCATACTGCTTAATCGCCTTTGCCAAAGGAGTATTCCAAAGAAAATCAGGATGGATAACCAGATTCCATCCCGAATGTTGAAGCTCACCGTGCCCTTCTACCGAGAACACCTGTCCTGGAGCAATAAAAAACAGGATGCCTTCGTCGAAATCATAGCTCTGCTGACCATATTTCATTTTGGCATTTGGGCTCCTTTTAAGCGCAATTGAATAAAAATCATTGATAATACTCTTCGGTTCATCAGCATTCAGGTATTTGAAGTCCTTAAAGTTGATCACACTGATTAGCGGATGCTCTGGCTTAGGCAGCCCCCTGAGCCGATGTAGTTCGCTGATGCTTGTTATTCTATGATGAGTATTAGCCATGATATAATATAATAATTCTTATTGAAATGCCGCAGCAAATTCCTTTACAAAATCTTTCATCTTTAATTTCCCAAGCTCCTGTGGCCTGTTTTGGAGATAGTCACCAACCAAAACCCCATTGTACAAACTCGCATACATTTCAACCAAACCAGCGGCGATGGAAGGATTCATTCCCACTGATTTTAATCCATTCAGTACTCTTTCATCACTGACAAGAACCCATTTCAAATCTGGTTTTCCAATTGCGGCACCTATAATTTTCGCTGTTTCATCCCCAGTGAGTTCTTCGCTTGCCACATAGCGCACTTTCCTTCCCTCAAAAGGGATGGCCATTTCTTCAGCAATAGCTACAGCAATATCTATTGGAGATACCCATGGGATCATACGGTCAGCACCATAATTGGCTGCTATAATGCCCTCTTTTTTTATCATATCTACGTACGAATAGAGGTTATAGTTAAAAGAGACCGGACGCATGTGTGTGATTGTCACTGCTGAGGAAAGCTTATTGAGAATCTGCTCCACAGAATGAGCTCCCAATAATATCCCAGAACCTTTTTCCAGATGCGCACCAATTGTACTCAGGTTGATTAATCGCCTTATACCTGATTTTTCAATCGCCTGTGCATAATTTTGGCCTATTCTATTGTAATAACCGATCAAATCAAGGCTATGGTCGAAGTAATTATTCGGTGGGACCATACTGTAGACAATGTCTGCTCCAACAAAGGTTTCTTTCAAGAAGTCGAGGTCTTCTAGTGTCCCTATTGCCGCCCTAGCTCCTAAAGCTTTAATCTCGTTTTGTTTTTGGGGATTACTGCTGATTACAATAACCTCATGACCTTGTTGTACCAATGATGTGGTCAACGGCTTACTAATGTTCCCTAGAGAACCTGTAATGATAATTTTCATGTACTTGTTTTTTGATACAACAAACTTCTCCTAAAGCACAGAAACGCGTGTAGCCAAATCTATCTTTCTTGTAGCCCGAAATAAGACAGGCTCAACGATCCTTGTAAGTTCTTCTTCATGTATTTCTTGAAATGAATATTCTCGAACCAATCTGTCATAAAATCTGACTGCATACAATAAAAGATTCCTATTAAATCGGAGAAGATTAAGTGAGGTGCCGGAACATCCCAGGGAATACACAGTTAAAAAATTTTACAAAAAAATACCTGAATGTAACAATAACACCGAATAAGTTTGACTAACAATGCTCAGTTGCTGTAAGACTTAGATTTGAAAACACACCCCACAATACTCCTATTATTTTAGAAAAAAAATATCGTAACTTTTACGATCTCCTGACTCATGAAAAAGCAAAAATAAAACCAGCTATAAGAAAAAAACAAAATGAACGGTAAGCCTGTCACACCCCATTATCCGACTCCCTCCTGGAACGTAGCAACAATAGCGAATGATCAATCCAATCACGTTACAGCACATCAAGTTGAGTATATTTCTTCATTAACAGCCTTACGTGGTATTGCTGCATTGCTGGTGGCGGTATTTCATTTTGAAATGGCTATTGCCCGGTTTGTTCCTGCTGCGCAGTCCATGTTTTTTGAAAAATGCTACCTCATGGTAGATCTGTTCTTTATCATGAGCGGCTTTATCATGATGCATGTATATAGCACCCACTTTAAAAATAATATACAACCAAAGTCGCTAAAAAACTTTCTTGTTGCCCGATTTGCAAGAGTCTATCCGCTGCATCTATTTTCACTCCTGTTGCTGGTGGTAATTGTACGCTGGATTACTAATTGGGGCAATCCGCCAATTGTCTTTGAACAACCAGCCGACATTCTGCCAAATATCTTTTTGCTTCAATCCTTTGGAGTTACAAAGATCTATTCCTGGAACATTCCTTCCTGGAGTATCAGTGCCGAATGGGCAGCCTACCTCCTGTTTCCAATAATTGCATTAAGTATTAATAAGAAAAAGATTTTTTCTGTTATACTGTTAATCATACTTATAGTAGTTGCCTACTATGCCATCATGTACCTGCTTCCACGAAAGAACCCTCTGCATTCTTCCATACCGGTTCCTCATAATTTAAATACAACATTCGATTATGGTTACCTTCGTGGAATTGCCGGATTTACAGCTGGTATCCTTGTATATATAACCTACGAATTGCGTTTTATTCGAAAAGCTTTCTCCCATGATATCGTATCCCTGCTGATAATTATTGCGATCACAATGTCTATGCACTTTTCACTAAATGATGGAATAACAGTTTTCCTGTTTGCACTTCTTGTGCTCAGCTTTACCGCTAATAATGGTCTGTTCTATAAACTCTGCAAACGGAAAAGTCTGCAATTTTTGGGAGATATTTCTTATTCCGTTTATCTTATGCAGATCTTTCTGCAGGAACCATTTTCGCATAATATATATCTGCCGGGAATTACGGGGATAGGAAGAGGTAAACAGAATATTGATTTTTCCAGTGGAGTTATGTATTGCATTGGCTATCTGATTCTACTCATTCTCATTTCTTATATCACTTATCAGTGGGTAGAACGTCCTAGCCGAAGATTCATCAACCGAATTTGGGGGAATAAAGTCATTTCCAATTAATGAACGTTACGGTGTTATCATTTCATGTACTGCTTTGACAACTAGTTCTGGCTCTTCTAACTGAATATAATGTCCGCTTTTGATCGCAAGAATCTGCTTGCTGTTCGTAGATAGTTTCAGGTGATCAACCTGTAGCTCCATCCATATCTTCATAAACGCGCGGGCAGTATTGGCATCAAAATTAGCAATACGACTTTTATTTGTTCCGGTAATCACAGTAAGCGGAATATCACCAAAATTTCTAAATGCAGCCACGCTATCTGCAATGGAGTTAAACGCAGACAGTTCTTCCATCGCAGCTGGCATTGCTTCTGACTTAAATAAATCCATTTCAACATTAACACTATCCTTAGGGTTGGTTGAAGGATAGGCCTCCCTATATAATAACCGGGTTAAACCAAAATCACTTGATAATCTGACCAGCCATAAGGGTGGAGTAGGAAAAGTCAATGCCGGATATTTGGCAAAGCGTTTTACCTGTAAAGGATGCGAGCAGTCAACGTAAACAATACCTTTTACTTCCTTAGGATATAATTTCACAAAACTAGGCAGAATGATACCAGCCATCGAATGTCCCACAAAAATATAAGGGCCATTGTGTCCTGTTTTTTTTAACAGCGTATGCAAATCAACCGCCATTTGATAACCGGTTTTGGGCTTATTTCCACGTTCACTTAATAGTATCCCTGACCGGTCATAAGAAAAAGTACTTGCAAATTTAGCTATTTCTGGTTGTACCTTATACCAGCTAAGCCCCCCACCAAGATCAAGGCCTGATTCAAAAACTACGGTGGGTGTATCAGTACCTGCCGAATTATAATGTAATTTATAGCCACCTACATCAGCAAAAGTTTGCTCTTTGTTATATCGTTTATGTGCCTGCCAGCGTGACACCTGTTCGTAAACTAAACCGGTTATCATGACCAGTACTAGTAACGATAAAAAAACAATAAACGATTTGCGTAAAAATTTCATGATTCACAATTAATTATATAAGTAAAAAATTCTCAATGTCCTTCAAGTCATTAAGCTCTATACACAGGAAGTAATATCGAAGGAGATAAGTCCCATACTTAATAACGGACGAAACTATTAATAAACTATCATTATCTATAGTTAAATAATAACACATTAAAATAATTACTGTTTTTATTCAAAATAAAAAAAGTCAAAAAAAATAATTAAGATTAGTTGACAACCTAAACCGCATTTAGAAATACACATTAAAGATAATCATGAAATATCAGCAGGTAACGACAACCTTTAACTTCATAAAACATGCTTACGTTTCAATTTCTGGGCAGCGAGTACTACTATTTCGGCAATTCTTCTTTGCCTGGTTTCTGGTCTTTTGGCAAGAACAAGCCACTGCAAGATACTTTTTCTTACAGACTTGCTTAAACTTAGAAAATAGTCCATTGATCCAGATTTCCCTTTGAATTCATCAGCTAAGTCTTCAGGTATTATTAATTCTTCTACCTCATCTAAAATTAGCCAGGATCCATTTTGTTTTGCAATCTCAATACTATCAAAACCTGCCTTAGCCATTAATCCATTTTCAATTAACCGCAGCACCTTTCCTTTATTAACCTTTGACCAGACACTAGTAGGTTTTCGTCTACAAAAAAACTGGACAAACATCTTACTGTCAATGGATTTCCTTGTACTATCTATCCAGCCAAAGCAAAGTCCTTCATCAACAGCATCGCTATGTGTTATTGATGGAACACTAGTCTTTTTTTTATAGCAGACAAGCCAAACAGACTGCCCAGATTTATGATTTTTTTCCAGCCATTGTCTCCATTCCTTCTGGCTTGCCGGACAAAAAGTTCTCACCTCTTTTTTTTGCATCATTCCCTCCTATTTCATTGAAATTAAGATAACACTTACGACCTTATTCTTTAAATCTATACTACAAATCTAAATGAGGGGTGTGACAGCCTTATGTCAGGAGTCAAAAAAAGGAGAAAAATTGTTTATGACTGAACAGGTAACTTTTCCGCATTAGTATCCAGTTCAAGAACAATCACTGAATTAATACTATCAGGAAGTACTTTAGGTAACTGAATAGTAATAGCCCACTTACGCTTTTGAGTATATTTTATCTGACCACCTTTTATAAAATAAGCCTTCTTAATCCTTGCGCCCGATAAAGACGGCAGAATTAAATCAGCTGTTTTTCTTTCGAAAACATGTAGATAAAGCTTGTTTCCTTTGCGGGTAGCCGCAAAAATCTCATTCGGCTTAAATGGCCCCCCTTTGGTTCCATAAATACTTTCACCATATACCTTTAGCCAATCGCCCATTTCCTTCAGTCTCGTTATCTGACGTTCTTCTATCCGTCCATCCAGCATTGGTCCTACATTAAACAACAGATTACCATTACCACCAGCTGTCTTGGCAATTGTTTGGATACATTGCTTTAGTGTTTTCATTTTATCATTGGGTTTCCACGACCATTGGTCAGCAATAGTCATACAGGTTTCCCATGGAATATTCATATTAAGTTCTCCGATTTTTTGTTCTGGTGTTGCAAAATCTCCAATGATGGCTGGCGACAACTCCGTATGCTTATCATTGGCTCCAAGCCTATTACTAATAATCACATTAGGATCAAGCTTTTTTAATAGGGTATAAATATCTACCCCATATTCATTTTTCCACGGACTTTCCCAGTTTCCATCAAACCAAAGCATATAGGGGTGATATTTGCTGATAATCTCGGTTAGCTGGTTTTTCATGGTTAACACAAATTTGTTCATGTCAGCCTTCGGATCCTGTTCTTTTGCCGTCGATATATGCATTGGGTAATTTGGATCATGCCAGTCAAGCACTGTAAAATAAATGCAAAATTTCATATCGTATTTCTTACAGGCGTTAGCCAGTTCAGCTATAATGTCCTTTTTATACGGAGAGTTCATTATATTGTATGTTGAGTAGGCTGTTGGCCATAAGCAGAAACCATCATGATGTTTTGAAGTAATAGTAATATACTTCATCCCTGCATCTTTAGCCGTTTTCGCCCATTTATCGGCATCGAACAACACAGGATTAAATTCCTTATAAAGATTATCATACTCTGCGGTTGGTACAGTAACACCTCTGCTCCAACCTATTTCTGTCCCACGAAGTGCTACCGGCCCCCAATGGATAAACATACCAAAGCGTTGGTCCATAAAATCATCCATTACTACTTTAGTTGTTTTAATTGCAGGGTCAATTATAGATTTCTGCGCATATAGCTGCACAGACAATGCTAAAAAGAAAAAAAGATTGTAAAGGATTTTCATTGACAGTGTATTTAGGTAAATCAAAAATAAGATAGCCCTTACACCTGCACAATAAACAATACAATTGTTTTATTGTACTATTCTATTAAAGACCAAGCAAAATCAACCCTTAATTCTTAAAACACGATACTGTTCAGGAGAAACTCCCATCAACTTCTTGAAGAGCTTAGAAAAATAATGGGGATCATCAAAGCCTGTTGCGAGGGCTATTTCTTTGATCTTGTAGCCTGGTTTATAAAGCATTTGACAAGCCTTTTGTATTTTTAACTGTATAAAATAATCACCTGGCGGCATACCAGTAGATTTCCTGAATAAGTAAGAAAAATGTGAAGCAGACAACTCATGTAATGCGGCAAAATCATCAATTTTCATCCTATTTGGCACATTGGACCGCATATAATTTATCGTAGTTGTAATCATATCTGATTCTACACCCTCTAAAGATCTCAGATGTTTCTCGGGGTAAAAGAAGGTCGCCAAAAAATGATAGAGACAAAAATTAGCATTAGCCAGATTATCACTGCTATACCCCATCTCTAAACTTTTGTACATGTTATCCCATATAGCTATTCCCTTATCGTTAAAAGGGATGTTAACTGCACCATTCTGTATTTTTATACCCAAAGCTCTATTAAAAACAGCTATTTCCTGGCCACTATAATGTACCCAATAGATAG
This sequence comes from Pedobacter sp. PAMC26386, assembly GCA_014302835.1. Taxonomy (GTDB): domain Bacteria; phylum Bacteroidota; class Bacteroidia; order Sphingobacteriales; family Sphingobacteriaceae; genus Pedobacter. The sequence continues at coordinate 668,407 of CP060294.1, read as the reverse complement.
TCCATGGCTCGTTAATATCAGCACCGTAACGCATAAAAGTTGTAGTAGCGGGCAAGTGTATGAACTGGTTGGGTCCAACCTTATATTCCTTATCACCTATCATAACCCAACCTCTTCCACTTAGACAATAAATCAGAATATTATCAGCGCAACCTTTCCTGCGCTCACGATAATGATGCTCGGCTTTAGGAAAATAACCAATATATGTAATAAACAGCTGACTAAGAAAAGGGTTACTTAAATGAATATTTTTATAAATTCCTCCCGGCAGACTAATCATTTTTTGTCCATCAAAACCATCCTTTCGTCTATGATCAGTAATCATATTTTTATTTTTTTATTACGATTATTCAGCATAAAAGAAGTTTAGCTATGGTATAAAATCAAAGATAGTCACCGGTTAATATCATTTTTATTTTACACAAGAACAAACGTTTGTGCATTGTTTCACAACTCTTTCTTAAGAATGTGAAATGATTGTTTACTAATTTAGGATTTAATCAATCAACTACACGCTAACAAGTGCAGTGCTAACTATAATTAATCATACTATGAAAAAAATGCTACTGCCAGTTCTTATATTTTTTTTCCCGGTTTGTCTTTTAGCACAAAATAAATCAGCAAAACAAAAGCCTGTTTCACGACCCAATATTATTCTTTTTTTAGTGGATGACATGGGATGGATGGACACCTCTCTCCCATTTTACGACACCATTATGCCATTAAATAAACGTTATCATACGCCAAATATGGAACGTTTAGCAAAAGAAGGAGTAAAGTTTACCAGTGCTTATGCTCAACCGGTTTGTACTCCTACCCGTGTAAGTTTACTAACTGGTATGAACTCATCCCGTACACATGTTACAAATTGGACATCACCTACTAAAAACAATAATTCAGATGCCCGCGATGATCAATTTGAACCGTTAAACTGGAACATAAACGGGTTAAGCACTGATCCGGCTACAGAACATACAGTAAACGCAACCCCATTTCCAAAGATCTTGAAAGACGCTGGTTACTACACCATACATATTGGCAAAGCACACTGGGGTTCAATGGGAACACCTGGCTCAAGTCCTTATAATTTAGGTTTTATGGTGGATATAGCCGGACATGCAGCCGGACATCCTCAAAGTTACTTATCCGAACAGCACTATGGAAACATGCCAGGTAAAGCACAGGCACAAGCCGTACCTGATCTGGAAGAGTACTATGATACCGGGACTTTTTTAACTGAAGCATTAACGCTGGAAGCAATTAAAGCTATTCAAACACCAATAGATAGAAATGAGCCTTTCTACTTAAATATGGCCCATTATGCCGTTCATGAGCCAATCATGCCCGATAAACGCTTTGTACAAAAGTATTATGATGCAAAAATTGATAGTACGGAAGCAAAGTATGCAAGCATGCTGGAAGGGATGGATAAAAGTCTTGGAGATATTATGGACTATCTGAAAAAGAGAGACATTGATAAAAACACTATTATTATTTTCATGAGTGATAACGGTGGTTTCGATTTACGTGGAGGCAAACCTAATACGCATAACACACCATTAAAAGCGGGTAAGGGATCAGTTTACGAAGGTGGTATCAGAGAACCAATGATCGTAAAATGGCCTGGTATAACTAAAGCCGGTTCAATTAATAAAAACCAGGTAATTATAGATGACTTTTTTCCTTCTATTTTAGAAATGGCAGGCGTAAAGCAACCAAAGATCCTACAGAAATTAGATGGTCAGAGTTTTGTTCCTTTGCTTAAAAAATCCTCAATAGTTGCAACAGAAAGGCCATTGATTTTTCATTACCCTAATAAGTGGGTCAATAAGCCAGCTATTGAGCATTTGGGGATAAATTATTACAGCGCCATTCTCCTCGGTCATTGGAAATTATTATATCATATGCGAAACTGTCAATTTGAATTGTATAATATCAACAATGACATCCGTGAAGAAAATAATCTGGCAGATAAGAATCCTGAGGAGGTTAAAAGATTGGCTGTACTTTTGGGTAAAACATTAAAGGAACGTGGTGCACAAATGCCTGTAGAGAGCTCATCAGGAAAACAAGTTCCTTTTCCTGATGAGCTTGTAAAATAATTAATGGAACCCACACTCACCTGTAATAAATAATCTCTAGAAAGATTCTTTCGACAAACAGAAGATACTCAATACTTTCCGGACCTCGCTTAAAGTGACCAGGTCTGGTTCCATTGCAGCTATTTCGGTTACTATTTCCCCATAACCATCAGGCCCCTGGGTGCCCTCCTGCCAAATATTTAATTGTAAAAATTACTAAGAAACTGATTTTCATCTTATTTATTTAAAATTTAAGACTAAACAAGCGGATGTCTATACAAAAGATTGTACAGACATCCAGCTTCTTGTGTAAATGATTATTGTAAAATCCACATTAAACCATCTGTTCTGTCATTACCTTTATATTGCCTGTCCAATGCCACTTTCAGGTTTTCAAGATTATAACTATACTCTTCCGACGGATAAGTATAACGGACCGGTATTTGGTTTTTATCAAAAGGGTTTGTACTTGTTAAAGGATTCACAGGCAGATTCGGATAACCTGTACGTCTGTAATCATAATAAGCATCATAAGGATGCTGCATGAAATACAACAAATATTTTTGAATCCATATCTGTTTTAGTTGTCTTTCTGGTGAGGAAGAAAAAGAGACATTATCATTTTTCAAATAGGTATCAGTAATATAACCTGATGTAATCTTTCTGTCGCTATGATATTTTGCGTCATCAGGTGTTGCACTGGCCACAAAATTCATAGCTGTCCTGATCCCATCTTCATAATAAGTTTTAGCCGAACCACCTGCCCAGCCTCTTACAATGGCCTCAGCAATAATATAATTTTGCTCAGCATATCCAATTCTAATCAGGGGCTCCCCTGCAGCATAAGCAGAATATCTTATATTGAGCTGCGAATATTTTTTCGCATTAAAAAGATTTACAACTGAGGTAAACTCTGCCGAGGGATCTGTGCCCTGATAAGCATCCCAGTCTGCCGGTATTTTACCCTCAGACTGTAATTTAAAAGGGGATGGAGCAGCATAATAAAATAACCGGTAATCTCCATATTTCCTAAGTGTATCGATCATCACACTAGACACCATACCATAAGTTACAAACTTATTAATGGTATTGTTAAACGGATATAGCTGATTTGCCTTATCAGAATAAACCAATTGAAGATTATCGCTATTACTCCTCAATAAAGGCTCGCTTTGTAAGATCTTAGCAAAGTTTTCTTTTATCCTCAGATCCGGATCTGCTTCTTTTTTGGAAAGGCTCATCAGTACTTTTAAGCGAAAAGAATTGACTACCCTCCGCCATGTATCTGTATTGCCATTAAAGATCGGATCACCAGAGAAGTTTCCAGCTCCCGAAAAAGACGCTGCTGAGGTTTCCAAATCCCTTAATACCTGTTGCATAACCTGTTTTTGGGTGTCGTATTTCGGTTTAACATTGCCTGTCTCTGCATTCAGCGCCTCAGCATAAGGTATATCTCCAACGCTTAAAGACAGGTAATACAGTTTATAGGCTTTAATAAACAACCCTAGTCCGGTATATGCCTTTTTATCACCTTCTGCTGCTGCATCAATCATTTTCTGTACGTTGATCAATACACTCAAACCACTAAAACTGGCACTTCCAAAATTATTATATTGAGGCGCCTCTGGTGACTCGCCCCACGACAACTGTTTACTAGTCAATACAGGCATTATAAAAGTTTTAGCCGCACTTGCTGTGGTAATATTAAGGATCAGATTGGTAGCCAGTAAAGATGCTGTAGTCTTTATCGGAGAGTTAGGATTGGTATTAATATCATCAAACTTTTTGCAGGATTGAAGCATGATGGAAATTACTGTAAGGACCAGTATGGTTTTATATAATGTTTTCATATTTACAATTTTAAAAGGTCGCTTTTACGTTAAAACCCATATACCTCACTGAAGGTGAGTTCAGATTATCTCCACCTACATCAGGATCTGAATATTTCCAGTCCTTTGTCCATAGCAACATATTCTGGCCAATAAACCCGATAGATGCATTTTTCATTCCAGCACTTTTAGCCAGGCTGGCAGGGAGCGCGTAGGTTAAGGACAGTTCTCTTAATTTAAAAAATGTTTGCTTAAAGTAGTTCTGCGTACCCTGTGAATTCCGGGTATAGGTTTCGTAAGATACAGCAGTGGTATTTGGGGCAAAAGTCCGGGTATCAGTAATGATATTTCCATATACATCTCTGGTGGTTGTTCCGGACACTACCTTGACCCCGTCAGCGATATAGGACTGTTTACCATTAACCACTTCATCATATCTCCACTGATTATCACTGTCAATATGTGTTCCTGAACTCCACATATAAGAGTTCATGTTTGAATAGGCCGTACCTCCGACTCTCCCATCAAATGAGAACGCCAGACTCAGGTTTTTATATTTAAAGGTGCTGTTTAGTCCCCAAATCCAGTTAGGATCCGAATAACCCTGCACTGTTTCCTGCTGACTGCGAACTGGGAAACCATTTTGAAGAATGAGCTGACCATCAGGTGCTCTGTCCCATGAATTATCGCTCACCCAATCGTAACGGCTTCCTTTATTTACCCATTGTTTATTAGTGGAATAGACAGGATCCAATTTCGCGTAATAGCGACGGTTTGTAGACCAGTTCAGCCCAAGATCCCAGCTAAAGTCTTTGTTTTTAATGACCGTTCCATCCAGTGTCAACTCTATACCTCTTCTTTCCAGCTCTTCCTGGGTATTGATCAGGACTTTATTTACACCTGAAGCACTGCTCACGACAGATGAAATAATCTGGTTATAGTATAAATTATTGAAATATGCGCCATCAAAACGTATTCTGTTTTTCAGAAAGGAGAATGCAGCACCATATTCATAAGTTCTATTGGTTTGAGGCAAAATATCTGCACCTCTGATCGTAGTTGGAAAACGGCTTGAACTTGCGCCGTTCCAAACATTAGTATTAATAGTATAACTATTGTTGATAGCATATATATCCGGGTCTAACTTGGTCTTGGTCCATGATCCACGCAATTTAGCCATATCAACCCAGGACGGGAGCTTGATGAGTTCTGAAAAAACAAAACTTCCAGATACGGATGGATAAAAATAAGATCGCTGGTTCGCAGCTAGAGTAGATGACCAGTCGTTTCTACCGGTTAAATCGATAAAAGCAAAATTCCTATATGAAACACCAGCTTTTGCGTATAGACTATTTACTTGTTTTTTACTATTATCAGGAGTGCTTTTCACCGGATCTACAGAGGCAGCAATGGAGTAAAATCCGGGAACCGTAATTCCATTCTGGGTTTCGGTATTCAGAGAAGAGTATTCTGTGTAGTAAATACTTCCACCCACTAAACCGTTTACCTGGAACTTACCCAACTTAGTTTCTGCAAGCAATATCAAATCATTGTTACTGCTAAATGCATCTTTCTTAGTTATACTGTAATATCCCTTTTTACTCCATCCACCAACTGCGCTTATTGGGTTTCGCCATTGAGTGGTTTGAGAATAGGTATCCATTCCCGTACGAAACACGGCCTTCAGCCATGGCTTTATTTGATAATTTGCATTGATATATCCATTGGTCAGGTTGTAATTCTCCCCACGTAAAATCTCATTAGCTATAAAATACGGGTTATCATACCAGGTATTTTCCATCCAGTTTTGGCGGATATTTTCTTTGCCTGCAACCCAATAGTTTTTGTAGTCACGAATATCGTACTCCGTACCCGACCAGATTAAAAGATTATACAAGTACCCGCCTGCTCCATAACCTGCTCCTATATTATTTGGAAAGAACCTTTTGTTAAATGTAAAGCCTCCATCCAGACTGAAATTACCGGCCTTGATATCTCCTGAAATACTTGCAATTACCTTATTCAACTTGGTATTAGGGTATTGTCCCCGATTATAAACATCCGTTAATGACGCTCTGAAACTTCCATTTTTACCGCTTTGAGTAATACTTAAATTGTTGTTAAGTAACAATCCCTGCTGCAGAAAATTCGCCAAATTATTGGCACCTTTTGAGACCAAAGGCATGTCTTCAAATTGATAAGTAGCAGGGTTATACTGCTTGGCAGTTCGTCCGATATCCAGCTTATCTCCCCATACGTAATCGCCAACTCCATATTTGCTACCTCCTCCTGAACTATAGGAGGTTTGAACTTTCGGAAATGCGAGAAAACCAGATGAGAACATATTGCTGCTATTAAAGGAAATATCCAGTGTCCCATCTTTATTCCCTTTCTTAGTAGTGATCATGATAGCTCCATTTCCGCCTCGATTTCCGTAGAGCGCTGATGCAGTAGCTCCTTTTAACACATCAATACTTTCAATATCGTCTGCAGCAATGTTATCCAATGATAAATTGGAATAGGGTACACCGTCGATAACTAGTAATGCGTCTGCACCGCGAAGTTTAATTGTAGGATTAGCGGCAAATTCCGTACTGTTCTGAACATTTAAACCTGCAACCTTACCAGTCAGCGAAGTAGCTATGTTTATTCCCTTTGCAGAAGTTAAAGAACTTCCTTTTACTTTTTGTACTGCATAACCTAGTGATTTTTCCTCTCGTTTAATTCCAAGAGCAGTAACCACTACCTGCGCAAGTTCGGTAGTAGCCTCTTTTAAGGTAATGACCATTTTTTTATCAGCTGTAATGGCAACTTCTTTTGGTTCGTATCCAATAATTCTGACTAAAAGAATATCATTACCAGATGCATTGATCGAAAAAAAACCTCCACTATCTGTAACTGTAGTCTTCTTGCTACCTTTTACAACTATAGTAACCCCCGGTATTGGCATTCCAGATATATCGAGAACCTGACCTTTGATCTCTAATAAGCGAATCTGTTCAATTAAATCAGGAGTAACTGGTATTGGTTTGTGAGACAAAATGATAGATTTATCCTCAATCGAAAATACTAGATCTTCACCCTGCAGGATTTTACTCATCGCAACTTCCAGAGAAACATTCTTTAAATTTAAACTGATCAGTTTATTTTTATTGATTTGCTGTGACTGGGCAAGTACAAGATAACCAGTTTGTTTACGGATCTCAGAGAAAGCACTTTTTAAGCTGATGTTCTCTTTTTGAATGGTAATGCTCTGAGCAAGGGTTGACGCGCTCACCTGAATCAAGGAAACGAGTAACATCAGGCTAGTAAGCCGCATAACCGTCCATATCTTATCGAGGCACCTTTTGGATGTACCTATTCTTTTAGTATAATTTTTATACATTTGCTTAGTTTGGTTTTAACACGTGATAGGCTAACATATCTTACGCTGGCTTACCCGCAGGTTTTGCATTGTGCCTTTGGCTTCGAATCTTCAAGCACTTTGCGGTTTTTGTAATCTGATATTATTGTTAATGACTGGCCATAGACCAGAGGTGTTCAAGCACTTCTGGTTTTATTAACCTGAGTAATTGTTCTATTTATTTACGATAACCCTCCTTCCATCAATTTTAAAGTGAACTCCCCCTGTCAACTCTAACTTTTTTAAGACTTTAGAGACATTGTCGTATCTTGAAACTCCTCCAAAGAAAAGTTTATCCTGATCAACATCATGATAAATTACCTCCACATCGTACCAACGGGAAAGCTTTCTCATTATACTTCCCAGTGGTTCATCATTAAAAAGAAAAAGGCCATTTTTCCAGGCAATCACATCATCTGTCTCCACTGTTTTTATGAAAAAACCATCTTCTGTGATTGAAGATTGTTGATTTGGGAATAATGTCTTTTGTTCCTTGCTGCTGCTAACCTTCACAGAGCCCTCTAGCAGTGTAGTTACCGTTTTCCTTTCGTCGTGATAAGCATTGATATTGAAATGGGTACCTAAAACCTTAACCTCCTGCTCTGCTGTCTTTACGACAAAAGGGTGCTTTTTATCTTTGGCTATCTCGAAATATCCCTCCCCTTTCAATTCTACCCTTCGTACATCACCTTTATTTAAGGATGTTGGATAAGTCAGACTAGATGCGGCATTTAACCAGACTAAACTCCCATCAGGCAGGCGTACCTGATAAGTTTCCCCGTTAGCTGTAGTCAATGTATTCATCTGGTTGGTTTGGGAATTTGAATCCTCTATCTCATAGACCAGTTGTCCCTCCTTTGTTTTCGAGATACTTACTCCTGCTTCTTCAGCAAGTGCACCGCTAGTCACGTCAGATAGGATGATCTTTTTCCCATTTGCCAATGTTAAAGTTGCCGAATTTTTACCTGGGGTAATATCAGCGGTAACGGCACTAATGATTTGATTTGTTTTTTGATGATATTGTTTTAAAAACAACAGGCTCGCCCATGCAATCAATATGATTGCTGCCGCTGCACTGTATCTAGACCAGATAGGAGTTGTTTTGGCAGCACGTGGCAACTGGTCCCCAATTTTCTTATTCCAGTACGCGTAATTCGGTTCCGGCATTTCGTCAATGGTGCTGTTACTTCTCTGAATGTACCAGGCATTCAGTATATCCCGCTCCTTTTGTGTTGCGGTTCCGTCTATATATTTTTGTATTAAGTCCTTCGCTTTTTGATTTTCCATACCTGCTTTTGTTAGGCTGATATGTATAAGACTAATAGCTCAGGTCAAAGTGTAAGAGACTTCTGCAGAAAAAAAATAATCTTAGTTTTTGAGGAGAGAATGTGGTTAAATCAAGAGGCTTAGAAAAACTCCAAACTTGGTTCTAAGAACCTTAAGCGCATTGCTGATCTGCTTTCTAACCGTATGATCGGTTATACTCAGTTTTTCTGCAATTTCCTGGTAGGATAGGTACTCTTTACGGCTGAGTTCAAATATTTCCCGCATTTTTGCAGGTAAGCGTGAAACTTCAGATTCAATACTCGCTGTAAGTTCTTTTTCCTGCATCCATTCATCTGTGGAATAAACACCTCCGCTTATAAACTCCTCCAATGAATCTAAATGTGCATTTTTCAGTTTACTCCTGTTTATTCTGGTAAAAACTTTATATCTCACCGAACTGTAGAGATAAGAAGAAAGGCTCGTACTGATTTCTATATCAGCAGATTTTGTCCAAATTAACGTGAAAATATCCTGAATAATATCACTGGCTTCTGCTTCATCAGCTAACATTCTCCTTGCGTGACGAAACAAAACAGCCCAATAGCGCCTATAGATTTCTGTAAACGAACAATGATCCTGCTGCTTTAATAAGGCAACTAGTTCATAGTCCGAACGCTGTTTATAGTTCATTTTATTGTAATCTGTTAAGTGAATCTATGTAAAAAGATCTGCAAATAAAAGGAAACAATAATACATTAGAATGAACTTAGTGTAAAGGTATTCTTAATTTTTGGAGCCTATAGTTGGGTGATTATCTCATTGTTGTTAGAAAGGAAAAGACTTAAGGCGCAAAAAGACTAGTAGCCTCTTCGAGTTGCTTATCTACATATATCTTAGCCGTTGATTCATCATAAGGGACTTGAATATCAGGAGGAAAACCAACACCTTCAAAAATGCGGTCATCTTTAAATCTAAAGAGAGCAGATGCCGTTTTGACAACAGCAAAATCTCCAACATTAAATGAACCCCCATTCAGGTCTGTTTCCGAAGTAAACAGACCGTTTGCTCCATAAGTTCTTTCTCCAATAACAGTAGTATTGGGCAACGCTTTTAGGGCCATCGTTGTTAATTCTGCCATACTGATAGAATACATATTCACCAGTACAACTATTTTCTTTGTGAATTGCTGACTACCAGTTGCGGGTGTGATGATTGCTGGCATCCAGGGGGTATAATCAAAGGGATTATTATTACTCTTATAACGGGAAGAACCATATTGCAGAGGTGCACTGATAAACTGTCCGGAAAAAAAATTAAGGTCTTGCAAATCTCCTCCTGTATTATCTCTCAGATCAAGAATGACACCCGCCAGACTCTTGTCTTTTATACCATTGAAAACAAAATTCAATAAAGTATTCATCCTGGTATTACCACTAATAAACGCTCTGTAGATAGAAAATGAATTGAAACGAATGTATAGGATATTGTGATGAATAGTACCCGCTATATACCGCAGTGGATGTTGCAGATCAGTATTGTAAGCCGCGTCATAATAAGGCTGATCCAGGTAGTGTTTCGCGATCTGGTCAAAGTAATCAGCGGTATAGGGTACATGATAATCTGGCCTTTGTTGTAACCGGATATTAGCCGGTACTATCGAAGAGTCTCTTAAAAGAGGGTCGTTGAATTCTAAAGTGTAATGGGAGTCCGTAAGACCAATAGTCATTTGTCTTAAATAGTGTGCGGCCTTTAAGCGATCTGCCGGATCTTTGATCTGAAGTTTAGAAAAAGCTGGCGAAAAGATACGGTACATATCATTCCAGTTAGTTTTATCTATGTCCCACATTACATAATTTCGGTTCATTCCATTCCAAAAAGCATTGAATACTTCGTTGAAATCATTTGCTGAAGTGACTGAAGGATTAACTTGCTGATCCAGTTGCTTACGGCATCCTATTGTCAATGGTAAAACAATAAAAACTAATACCTTAATCAGGTAAGTTTTCTGAGATCTGTATGCCATTGCCATGTTCCACCTATTTTTCATACCGACTTATTTGTTTTTTTTACTTCTGTTAGTTTTGAATAACAGACCAGCAGTTACCACCATGGTCTCATTAAACCGCTGCTGCTGGTTAACTGAGTAATCTTTCCCCTGATCCGTTAATGAATAATAGTAACGGGCATTTATAAAACAGGCTATCCGCTTAACCAGAGTATATTGAAAATCAAGCCCTGCTACCCATCCAAATTCCCAGCGATTATCTAATTTAGAATTAAAATGATAAGTTGCATCATAAGAGAAACGTTGCATGTTCTGGAATACATTTGTATAATCCCCATCCTGTAAACTAAGATTTGAAAGATTGGGAATCTCTCCTTTTTTTCTACTATGAGCCCAATAGGCTGAATAGCCACCTGCACTAATCCCACCAAGCATTCTTTCATTGCTTAAAGAGAAAGTAAGTAATATTGGCAGCTGGATATAATTATTATAAGTTGTTTCATAAACGCCCTGATAATAATCACTGCGTGCTATTCTGTAATTCTTCCCTACAAAAGAAGGTTCCGCCCCTATCGTAATAAATTTATTAACAGGATATTGCAAAATCATTCCAGCGGTATAGCCACCTATTTTCTCCCCAGTTGTAAATGGTCTGTATCCGCGATTACTGATTAAAGAATTTCTACTGATACCACCATTAATACCAATATTCAACTGTCCCTTCATCAAAAGAGGAGCTACAAGTAAAAAGAATAGGACACCTGCCGGACGGCAAACATTTATCAACAAAAACCAAAAGTTATTTTTCAATATGGGAGTTATTTTAGTCAAAAAAGATAAACCCCGACACTGATGCCTGGGTTTATCAATTAGAATGACAATTCACTGTTCTGTTAGAAGGAATTATCGAATGATTATTTAGCCAATTTTTTAACCGCGTCTACAACTTGCTGTAAGGTCTGTCCTGCGGCCGTAACAGTTCCAGTCTCACTCAGCGATTTTTTGATTAAAGAAGCCTGATCTGTGTTACCATATAAGCCAAAGAATGCAATGTTATCATATGAACTAAAGACAAGATTTCCTTTAGTACCTGTAACGGATAGCATCATAGAAAGCGGATCTGTGGCTGTGTTAACTGCATAACCAGGTGTAAGTGGTGTACCATAAATATGTGTTGCCTGAGCATCAGTACCTGTTGCATCACCTTCATTATAATAGGCATTAAAAACTTGTTCCTTTAACTTTTTCTGATTAGCGGCAGTCTGTTTGTCCCACGTACCAACACCATTTTGACCATCAACCAGTTTTTTTGTTGTCTGGGTGATTATTTTGTCCTGATTTGCTGTACTGGTGCTTTGACCACTAGAGCGCAATTCTGAATAGAGTCTATTCTTATAATCGGTATGTCTTAGACCAATTGCGTGTCCAAATTCGTGGTTTAAGATACTTGAAATAAATGCTCTACTGGCAGTAGTATAGCCCGCATCTGGATTACTGTTCAGAGAAACGTTTTTACCAGGATTTCCGCTAGCATCAACAAACGACCCATCCTGACCAAGTGTTACCAGACCATTCGCATCTGCACCCCCCAGATCAGTAAACTTAGTAATAATGTCTGCTGTTGTGGTATCTGTAACCTTTACAAATTTCAAAGGTAACTTCAAATTATTCAAGGCAACTACTGTTGAATCAAAAGCTTCATTGAATTTAGCCGTGTTCGTTTCATCATAAAGTGCTAAATTAATTGTTCTTGTTCCTCCAGTAACTGTGATTGGATACCTCGTAGAGTATTGCCCCTGCTGTTTGGATAAGGCATTAAAACTCGCATCAAGGTTTCTCTTTGTCAGCCTGATATCTCCCTCTACTCTGTAGCCACCAGGAATTACTTCCACACTAAGGGGATCAAATCCAAGACTCTTAATTTTCTTCATGTCGGCAAATACATTATCCAGGGATACATCGCCAGTAGCAGTTTTCACCGAGGGGTCAGTTGACGGTGAATCATTTTTTTTACATCCTGTAATTGTGGTCACAAAAATTGTTGCTCCCATTGCAGCAAAAAGATAAAATGCTTTTTTGTTAAATACTTTTTTCATAAAATTTAATTGTTTAGGTAGATCCCTCAATATATAACTAGTTGAGCTAAATCGATTGATTATTACACCAAAAGCCATTTGGCTGAGGTAAAGAATACTATTTCTATAGGTTAAATAATTTGGTTTTTAAAGATCTATTCTTAATTTCGCCTTTATTTTTAATTAATCTAAATAATATATATGCATAAAATCAAACTATTAATACTAACAGCAGTGATGTTGCTTAGCAGTCTAATCACCTTTGCACAGCAACATGCCGATATAAAAGGTTCTGTTACAATAGTCAACGGAAAAGCTGCACCTCATATCTCCGTTACCTTAAAAGGTAAAGGCATTGGAGCTATGACTGACGAAAAAGGGACATTTACCATTAAACATATCAAACCTGGAACTTATACCATTAAAGCCTCTGCAATAGGTATTCGTTCTGCTGAAAAAAACATCTCTGTAAGCGCTGGAGAAACTCAAACAGTCAATTTTGTTTTAACCGAAAACGATGAAGCCTTACAGGAAGTCAACATAGCAGCAATCAAAAACAAATATAAGACCAGCCTGCCTTCTGCATCTTTAAGATTAAATGAGCCTCTACTGGAAGCCCCCCAGAACATTCAGATCGTTACTGATCAGGTGATCAAAGACCAGCAAATCACTAGTATGAGCGATGGACTAATTAGAAATGTAAGCGGTGCCATACGCACACAACACTGGGCCGACATGTATGCCAATATCAAAATGCGGGGTTCGCAGATTCAAGCCTTCAGAAATGGTTTTAACGTGGTCAACTCTTTTTGGGGCCCACTAACAGAAGATATGAGTTTTGTTGACCATGTTGAATTCGTTAAAGGTCCGGCGGGCTTTATGCTTGGCAGCGGCGATCCCAGCGGTTTATATAATGTGGTTACCAAAAAACCAACGGGCATTAACAAAGGAGAAGTATCTTTTACGACGGGAAGTTATGGCCTTTACCGTACAACTGTAGATTTTGACAGAAAAATCACTGACGATGGTAAATTGTTGTTCAGACTCAATGCTGCAGCACAAAACAAAAAATCACACCGGGATTTTGAGTACAATGACAGATACAGCTTTGCTCCTGTCCTGTCTTATCAGAGTGGAAATACAAAAATCACTGCCGAATATGTACTACAACAGGCAAAAACCAGTCAGGTCGGTTCTTCCTATGTTTTTGGAGTGAAGGGCTACGGTACTTTTCCTATTGGCTTTTCACAGTCCGACCCTTTAATTCCACCCACCACCATCACTGATCAAAGCATCACAGTAAACTTGCAGCATAAATTTGATGAGCACTGGAAACTAACTGCTCAGGGAGCTTATTACGATTATAAGATGAGGGGGAATAGTGCATGGCCATCAAAAGTGAACGCAGATGGAACACTCATCCGTAATGTTGGGATATGGGACGCAGCCAGTAACATGAAACTGGCTCAGATATTTTTAAACGGGAACTTTAATACTGGTAGCATTCAACACCGGATTCTGGCTGGTTTTGATGCCGGCAACAAAAAATATGAGGCTGACTGGAATGCAAGTGTTAACCTGGATACTGATGCAAATCCCTTTGACAGTGAACACCCTGTTTATGGCACTAATAATGCAGCCTATACAGCTTTTGACATCAGAAGATTAACTCCTTTGAGTGAAAGAGCTGTAGATGCAGGAGGATTAATAGGCTCTAAGTATCATTCCTTTTACTTGCAGGAAGAGCTTGGGTTTTTCAACAATAAACTGAGACTGACCCTTGCTGGAAGATATACAAACTTGAGCGAGTACAGCTGGGGTAAAACCAAGGAAGATCCGAACAAGGCAAACCAGTTTTCACCAAGATTTGGTCTGAGCTATTCTATCGATGATAAAACTTCTTTCTATGCCGTTTATGATAAGGCTTTTATTCCTCAAAGCGGAATACTACGAGACGGTGCTCAAATTAAGCCACTTACCGGAGTTAATACAGAATTTGGTATAAAAAAAGACTGGTTTGACAGCAGGTTCAATACTACCCTATCCTTCTACCACATCGTAAAACAAAACGAACTGACTGCAGACCCTACTGATCCAAAAAGAATATTCAGTGTTGTTTTGGGAGAGAAAAGAGTTCAGGGGATTGAGTTTGATCTAAGAGGAGAAATTGCCAAAGGGCTGCAGCTGATTGCCAATTATGCTTATACCGATGGAAAAGTTACCAAAGTCAATCCTGATGTAGAAAGCATTAAGGTGGGAGATGTGATACCAGGTTTCGCAAAACATACCGCAAACAGCTGGTTAAGTTATACATTGCAGAATGGGCTGCTGAAAGGTGCCGGAATCTCAACCGGCTTTTCATGGCAAATTGGCCGCGTACCTGGTTCATGGAGCAGAACTGACAATAAACCACTGCCAGATTATTTCCGCCTGGATGGTGGACTGTTCTGGGGATCAGGCCCAATTAAAATCACTGGAAACATATTCAATATATTAAATAAGTATCTATATGATGGCGAAATTTATAATTTTGGTACAGTCACCTCATACGCGTGGCAAACTGAAGCACCAAGAAATTACAGAATAGGTATCGCTTACAAGTTTTAAGATTAAAACGGCCTTATTTTACTCGAATCGAGTAAAATAAGGCCGTTTTTTTATGATTTATATCTACCAGATTGTCAATCTTGATCATATGCCCAGAAAAAGTGATCTCATAGCTTCATCTCTACAAACGGAACATCTCATGGTCATTAGGTAGCCTCCATTTTCTTGTATAACGAACTGATTTTCATTTCATTTATTGGTCTTTTTGGTCTCATTTCATTTGTAACCAGTCAGCGTACTAAAGAAATTGCCATCAGAAAAGTCTTAGGTGCATCCACACTCAAATTAGTGAAGATGCTGAATGGCTCCTTTTTACTTTTGGTATTCACCGCAAACCTAGCAGCATGGCCATTGGCCTATTTATTTGTTTCGAAGTGGCTGTCTGGCTTTGCCTATAGAATAGAACTGAGCATATGGCCCTTTGGTCTTGCTTTTTTCATCTCTATGATAATTACTTTAATTACCGTTAGCATCAGGTCTTACAAAGCTGCAGTTGCCCATACCATTGATTTCTTAAAATATGAATAAAGTAAAACTACTTACCTTATTCGTTCTTCTGAATTCAGCATACCGGCTCCTTCAGATTTGACTTTTTTGTCACCAAATTTATACTGCAACGAAACTCTAAAGGATCTGGGCTCCCAATAGTTATAAAAATTCTGCCGAATATTATTCACCTGAGTAGAAAATCTCTCCTGATTAGACTTTAAGATATCCGAGACATTTAATCCCACACTAAGATTCTTTTGAAGCAGTAAAAATTTCAGTCCAAAATCAAGGCTATATTGTTTCTCAAAAGTTGATTCTAATTCCGCATTTGAAGATTGATACCAGAAATTCACTTCTGCTGAAACCGTTTTTCCCTCGTTTAACTGAACCTGGTTATTCGCCATAAAATACCATCCCTTTGCCCTATTATCTGCTATTGAAGATATCTTAGCCAAGTACTCTTTGTAAAACCCCTGCAATTGCAGATTAGTCACCAGCCATTTCCCGCTCTTAATTGATTGGGTCAACATGACCTGGTAAAGATTAGAATTCATGTAATTTAACGCCTGATGAGAGACAACATTACCAGGTTGGAAAACCGCAATCTGTTCAAAATTGTCTTTCGTATTTGAATAAGAGAAAGTAGTAGTAAAAGTATGAGAAAAAGTATGAGAAACATCCAGATTATTGGTTACTGATGGTCTAAGAAAAGGGTTCCCTTCCCAATAATCATAAGCATTAATATATGCTCTGAACGGATTTAACAATTTAAAACCTGGTCTGTTTATTCGTCTTCCGTAAGTTAGATCAAAATTGTTGTTATCATCCAGGCTGTATCCAATATTCAGCGAAGGAAAAAATTGCAAGTAATCTTTTTGGAAGGTGCCATTGGTCTGCGTATACTCCACTCTCAAACCCAATTGAAGTTTCCATTGATCAAATGTCCTTTTAAAATCAGAAAACAATGCCTGCCTATTCTCTTTGTAAATAGAAACGGGCGATTGTAAAGCATCAAAAACATATCCACCGTTTACGCCTTCAAATACTTTCGATCCATTCCTCAAATTGACAAAAGTGGCTTTTCCTCCAACAGACAGTTCATATCCACCTACAGGCAATTTTAATTCACTATTAACTGTAAAAACGTCTAAGTCAGTTCTATTTGTACTTCTGATTTTAGAGACGGTAATCGGTTGAACAGCAAACGGAAGATAGTTTTGGTTCCATAAATCTTGATTGCTGCCCTCTCCCCTGTCTAACCACTCAGCCCCTGCTATTAGTGATTTCCCTTCAGTATTAAAGTTATGTTTCAATTGAAAACCGACCAAAGATTGTACATTTTTATTCTCCTGATCACTGCTACTGTTACTTACTGAATCCAGATGATGATTAAGATCGAAAATATTAGTCTTGTAATCAGATTTCTTATCAGACTTCTTATTTGTATTTAAAACTGTTAAATTAATTTGTGTTTGATCAGAAAGGCGGTATTGAATATCAAGGGTTGAATTGAAACTCTTGTTCTTGTCAATACCATCACCAAGCACATACCAGGTTTGGTTTGGATAATAGGTGTCAATAGCATGTTCTTCCAAATCCGTCCCAGTAGCAAAGATCACATTCGCGTTGACATTCCATTTACCTTTATTAATGGACAAACTAGCATTCTCATTAAAATTCGCATGCTGATACTGCTTATAGCTCACATTAACGGTTGCATTATACCCCTCTCTACTACTTTTTTTCATAACAATGTTCACTACCCCACTACTTCCTTGTGCTTCATATTTTGCAGAAGGATTAGTAATAACTTCAATTCGGGCAATATCGTTGGAGGGAATAGTTTTCAAAAAACTGACCAGATCCTCGCCACTTAGCTGCAAAACTTTATCATCTACAGTTACAATTAAATCACTTTTGCCCACCAGGCCAATTTGTTTTGAAGAAGCCTTTAAACCTGGTGTTTGACCGAGCAAAATAAAAGCATCGCTACCCATAGCAATTACACTATTGGAGATATCGATCACATATTTCCCAGCTTTCCTCTCGATGATATTTTTCCTTGAGCTAATAATTACCTCGCTTAGTTTATTGTTGACCTCCTCCAGTTTCACATCCACGACAGTATCTTTAATAAGATGTAAAGACACTTTTTGACGGATAAAATTGATATCCTGAAAGAAAACTTCATAGGACCCGATTCCCCCTACTTTTATCCGGTAATTTCCCAGGCTATCAGTTATCGTTTGGGCGACAAGTAAGGAGTCATGCTTAACCATGATATTCACATAAGATACTGGCGTTTTATTTTGGTCTGACACCTTACCAGAAAGAGAGATCTGAGTATATCCTGCCATAGGAAATAAGAGCATGAGGTAAAAAAGTAGTTTCATTTAATTAAGTTTTAGTCTTTCGATTCCGAGTAAACTAAACCATAATTAAATGTGGCTTAAACTTTTTTATACTGATGTACAGACTTTCGATCCGGTTTCACGACTTTCTTATTTGGATGAAAATTCATTGGGTCTACAATTAACAAGAGACATAACGAACTATTGAAGAAACTTCCAGCATCATATCTTTCATAATAGAGCCACTGGTACTGATCTCACCTCCAATAGCTAAGACAGGAATAGAAAGTGGTCTCTTTTCACTTAGAACCTCTCTGTTGTCATTTACATCCTGATCAAAAGCCCTGTATACTTCCATACCGAAACGTATCGCCCCTGGTGCAGAATAAGCAGTTGTAAAAACATCAATATCACACCATAAGCCTATTCATCTACCTCCAGGAAGAGAGTGACTTTATCTTTTAATAACCTTAAAACTAAAAAGGGCCGTCTCAATTAATTGAGACAGCCCTTTTTAGTTTTTTAAAAAATTATTTAGACAATTCCTTAGTGGAAGTAGCTTCTGTCCAGCTACCAAAAGCTTTTTGTACCATAGCTTTTGCTGTAGAAGATTTGATGTTTCCTGCAATTGTAATAAAGGTTTTAGAAGGAATCATGTTTTTATGATAAAACTCTCTTACATCTTTTAAGCTGGTAGCTTCAAGGTCAGCTACAGAAGCTGTTCCTGCATTATGCCCTTTCAGTTTAGTTTGTGCAATTAATCCGGCTTTTGCTTTTTCAAATAATATTTTGTTTAAATCAGCTGTTTGTATAGCAGTGGAGAGTGCTGTTAATGCATTATTGAAATCAGCAGATGAAGCATTGATGTGTCCACCTTCGTTATCAAAATTTACCTGAGTTGCAGGTGCAACAGTTTTATTTAACATCGCATTCAGAATTTCTGTAGTACCTTTAGTGTAGCTATGATTACCTTCCTGATCTTCAGTAGTGAATTTAGTATACACCTTTTCAGCAACTTGATTTTCTGCAATAATAACAGAGGTACCGTTTTTTAGTTTAAAGCTAACAGGGCTCATCAGTCCAGTTTGTGCTTTTGTATATTGAGCTGCAAAAAGAATGATCATTAAGGCAAAAATTGTTTTTACTGTTTTCATAAGTTATTCTTAAAATAGTTTTTGGTTTTAAATAATGCCCAAAAGTACCAGTCTTGCAAATGCGATAGAACAAAGACTTGACAGACAGGCATTATCACCCGACAAATAAGGTTTTTTAACCCTTGAATTTTTAGAAGAGGTTAAATAATTAGATTCTTTTTTCTTTGGAATTATCGTTATTTTAGTAGAGATCAACTACCTGTTGAAATGAACTGTTTAATTGTTGACGATAACAAAATCGCTCTTACGGCCTTAAAACAAATGGTGCGTATGGATCCTGCTCTGACCTTGATTAAGGAATGTGAGGATGCAACAGCAGCTTATCAGGAAGTCATCCTTGGTCAGATAGATCTATTGTTTCTGGACATTGAAATGCCAGGTATGAGTGGATTAGACCTAGTAAAGACCTTAGGGGAGAAAAAACCCATGATCATTTTTACAACTGGCAGTGTCGACTATGCGGCAGAAGCATTTGACCTTAGCGTAATTGACTATCTTTTAAAACCAATCATTCCAATCCGATTTTTACAAGCCGTTGAAAAAGCAAAGACTTTACTTAAAAATAAAAACATCACCCTTGTAAATAAAGAAGATGAATTTATATTTATCCGGGATTCAAACGTGGTAAGACGGCTGAAACTGAGTGATATTTTATATATGGAGGCAATGGGTGGTAGTGTTAAAATTTATCTTGATAACAAAGTTTATTCCATTTATTCTTCCCTAAAATCCGTGGAGGAAAAGCTTAAGCATGGTATTTTTTTAAGAGTTCACCGATCCTTTATTATCAATGTAAGCAAGATTGACACCTTAGAGGGAGGAACACTGATTATTCATAATTACTTTGTTCCGGTCTCCGATGCCTATCGGGCAGCACTAAATAAGCGAATGCAAATCTTATAAAATAGAAGAATGCCCCGTTCCACAAAGAAACAGGGCATTCTTTATTATTTTCAATTCTTATCTGCTATCTATTCTAAACAGGCTTAGAATTTAAATTATTTACCTTCCTTAAATAACATGTTAATAGCTTTTTGTGCTTTAACTACGTCTCCTTCAATAGTTTTCTTTACTGCAGGGTCCAATGTTGCAGCGAAATCTGCTGTCAGATTAATTACAGCAGGCTCATTTATCAAATTTAAGCTGAATTTATGATCACCAAATTTAAATTGAATGGCCAATTTATGAATCTCTTTTTCACTTGTTTTCACAAATTCATAGCTACTGCTCAGGTTATCAAAGCAATCTTTTACAGCATGTAATATAATCTCTGTCTCAACGCTTAAATCGTTGATAACGATTTTAGAAATTTGCTGGTTAAGATCAGATCCCCCCTCTTGTATGTCTAATAAGGTTTCTAGTAAATCTTCACTGAAGATGATTTCTTTTTTATCTGTTATCAAAATTGAAGCGGTATTTCCAATATTATCAAATATCTGCTCTAACTGGATTGTATCGTTACCATCCTTTATAACTGAAACTCCCTCTGATTTTTTTTCAACTTTCGAATCTGCTATCGCCTTCTTAAGTATACCTACAACATATTCCAGTACTTTGTATTCCTTAACTTCTATCATTATTTATATTTTTTGCAAAGATACATCTTGTACTTTAATCGTAATTGTTTCGTTCAATAAAAATTTTCTTTCTTCTCTGAATCGATAGACTAATGAAAGACTTACTCCGATTATGTCATAACAGCAACCAGCTGTAAAACGACCTCTCCCATTTCCTGATTTCCGGTAACCCAGACCTTTCCGATAGCTTCTTTAGGCGTAATTCCTTTTGAAAACAAAGCCCATGCATCGTATGGTTCTATTCTAACTGTAGCGCTCGATTTAATAGCAGTGTCCTTTGATGTTTCTCCAAAAAAAATGATCCCTTGAGGCAGATAACATTCTTAAATTCCCATCCAGCAAATGTGCAGTAATATCCTTAACCGTCCATAATTTGGCAATAGTAGGCAAATTCCATTCTTCTGCTGTTAGCGCCGGCAAAAGTTCCAAGAGTAACTTGTCTAATACCGGAAAGAGATGCACTGTTTTTATTGGAATATTACTATTTAGTTTTGTTGTCATCTTTTCAAGGTTAAAACCTTCAAATCAGTCGTTTATTAATTGAGATTAAACAATAAACATAAATACTTTTCATTTAAAAAATGTAACAAAATATCTACATTAATTTGAATAATCCAAAACTATATTTGTCTCCCATTCAATATTAGGAATTATGCATCTTTTAAAAAACTATTTCCCAATCATATTCATCTTCTTGTTTTTAAGCTGCAAAAACAAAATGAAGAACGAAAGTCACCATGAGCTCCATCAAAGCCTGCAAGTAGTGAATAAAAGTATCGCGACAGTCTCCAAAGACACCACATTAACAGACACCATCATTTCAAAAATTGATACCACTACCGTACTTTCCTCCTTTAAAAAAACAGTAAAAACAGCCCGGTTCATTAAAGAACTGGAGATGGATCAAGATGGCGGATCAATATTCGACTCAGAGCGCCCCATCTTGATTGGTGATATAAATGGTGATCATTTAGACGATGCGATCATGCCTTTTTCCATTGAAGGACGTGGTGGTGGGAATAATTGGGATACTCATTATGCAATCTTCATCAACAAGGGCGGCAAGCTAGAATATAAATATTCATTTTCAAGAGGTGGCGACCTTGCCGAAAGACAAATTCAGTTTATGCGTATTAAAGATAATCTGATCAGAGGCGCAGAATTACCAGGTTTTAAATTTCCCGAAGGAGATAGCGTTGGGGTAGCCTACATTTATAGCAAAAAAGGATTGATCAATTCTAAATAATTTATTGATCAGACTTAATCTACCCTAAAAACTCCCTGATCATAGTCACAAAAAAATCTGCCTTTCCCTTAGTTCCAGGTCCAACTGTCATAATTTTGCCTAAACACTCCCCATGCCCCCCCGAAAATATGGCAAGCCTTCCTTTAGGCAATAACCGATATAATTCCACCGCCGCTTCTGGTCGTACCACATCCTGATCACCAATCGAAACCAGTACAGGAACCTGAATTGACCGGATTTCCTCCTCATTCCATGAGCTGAAATTAATCATTCTTTGGCTATCCCGGTGATACATCGTTAACAGCCCCCTCTTCACTAGGAGTTATCTTTAAATAAGCTTCTTTATATAAAGACGGCATTCCCTCAAAAGTCGTTTTTTCCATCATTTCCCAAAACCATGGGTACATATCCTCTCTTTTATACATTCCAGAAATAACGACAAGCTTATCAACCAACCCTGGATGTCTTATCGCAACTTGCAAAGCAGTGCCTACTCCATTACTAAAACCGATTATACATACCTTAGGAATATGCAAATGAACAAGTAAGGCTGCTACGTCATCCGCATCCTGTTCAAAGCAGACCCTCCCCCATGGATCAATACCAAAGGTTTCCCATTACTATGAATTTCATAGTACATTTTCAGTCCGTTTACATTCGCATAATGACCAGTCACATGAGTATTTTCCATAAAATGATACCTCTCCTTAATTATCGATTTATAACAAAAATAAACTATAATCAATAGAGCTGTGAGGGGCCAATACGACATTTTACAGGGGGCAACAGGTCAATAAAAAAATCATCCTTTTAATGATTTGATCAGCATGGTTTTATTTTCCGCACCAGTTTTCAGAAACATGTTCTGGACATGTTTGGCGACCGTTCTTTCAGATATAAATAGCTTTTCACCGAGATCTTTATATTTTAATCCTTCAGCGATTAATTCAGCAATCTCTATTTCACGGGCTGTTAAATTATAGAGGCTGCATTTTTCTGCAAAACCAACAATAACATCTCTTTTCGCCGAAATATTCATCTGATCAAGCTCAATCTTCATTTCAGCTAGTTTATCCTGTTCAAGCTTAGATTGTTTAACGAATTGTCTCATTAATATTGCATTGACAATTAAAAACCCCACATTACACATGAAGGTTATAATCCATTTATCAATTCCTAGCCAAGCCCCAAAGACCGGGGTTATACTGATAGGAAATACAGCAAAGAAAATACATAACCGCTCCACAAGTAACACCTTGTCCTTATACAAATGATATTCCTTGTACGTCCCTTTAATAGCAGTAGAGAACAAAACTATAGCATAGAGTATCGGAATAATGTATACATACTTTCTAGTAAAAGAAATATCATTATTTACTGGATATAAAATCCCATAAAAAACAAATAATGGGATAAGGATAAAAAGAAATCCATACCGGCCATGAAACCTTAGTGACTTCAATCCCATTGCTTTATAAAAATAAAGTGGACAGTAAGCACAAAAAATATAACCAAAGCCATAGCCTAAAAAATTCTGCCATTTCTCAGGTACATAAGTTATTCTTTTATCTGGGAAGAAACCCTCAAAGATATTGTACAGAATAAGAAAGAGAACAATGCACAAATGATATAATATTTTATGTTCTCTTTGCCTGGTCAGATAACCTATCCACTGATGAAATAACAACGCCACTTCAATTATGATGATGAAGAAGATAATAACGGGCATACTGGTATTAAAGAACGTCATGACATCATTAATTAAGTGCTCGTTTCCTACAGAACACAGGAAATCCAAGATCCAGTTTATTGTAAATTGTAAAACCAGCCTTTTTGTAAAGAATTACATTTTTCTCCTGGTAATTTTCAAGATAGTATTCAAAGACTTCTCTAGTCTTCTTTACCCGATCGTTATCTTGTTTAATGGTGGTATTAAAACTTCTGTTTTCATCAAAAGACTTTGCGAGTATATCAGCAACGACAGTCTTATCCTTCAACTCTGTTTTTATCACGTTATTAAATTTCCTTTATAGATTAATAATTTACAACAGTTATACAATGCGAACATTAAAAATAATACAAGTGCTTTAGGATAAAAATACGTTGCCTACAAATATATATACATTACCTTCAATACCAACTAAATTTTTAGGTAAACATCAAACATTCTCTGTTATTTTTATCTTAGTTCAGCTAAAACGAAATAATTAAGATAAAGAGACAGACTACGCAAACGTTTGCACAATGTTACAGCTATTTTTTTTGGGGGAAATAGCTAGATTGAGAAATATTATCACAAATAACCTAATGTTGTCTGCCTCTTTACATACGGATGAAGAACTTATTATCTTATTAAAAGATAATAACGAAGCTGCATTTACAGAGCTATATAACAGATATTGGTCAAAACTCTATAGAGTAGCTTATAATCAGCTCAAAATAACGGAGGATGCAGAAGAAATTGTTCAGGATATATTCATTGATATATGGAAGCGACGTGAAAGTATTCAGTTGATATCATCCCTCAACAACTATTTTGCTGTAGCAGTTAAATATAAAGTGATTAAAATACTGGCTAAACAAAACCACCAGCATAAATACTCCAAAGAAACCTTACATGTCAACAGTACTCATGATAACTCTACCCAGGAATTGCTTGAATTTGACGACCTGAAAGAACAACTCAGTAAACTTGTGGATCAGTTACCAGCTAAATGCCAGAGAGTTTATAAGCTAAGCCGTGAAGAAGAAAACAGTTATAAACAGATAGCAGAGAAAATGAATATCTCTGAAAAAACTATTGAGTCCCACATCAATAAGGCACTGAAATATCTAAAGACCAATATCAATTACCTTTTCATTTCCTTTTAAAACCTGTTTAAAATAAATTTACCGCTGCACTAGGGGATAACGATTTTTCAACGGACTTAATTATAGAGACCGTAAATCCAGACTATTGAAAGACAAAGAAATGACTCAGTATCAGTTAGCAGAAAAATGGCTGAATGGTACAATTACAGCTGATGAAAAGATACAATTTGCCACTTGGTACAATCAAAACAGCCAATTACCGCTAGACCTTGGTGACCAGGAGGAATTGTTGAATAAAAAAATGCTTCAGAAAATCCTGCTTCAGGTTCATCATGATCATTCAGTTAAAACCACTTCATTATTTAAAAGAAAGTGGCTTTATACCGCAGCAGCAATCCTGACTGGTATATTATCAATAGTTATCTTTTATCAAACGAAACCTGTTACTCAGATTTACACACGAAACAACAAGGTTTACTCGCATGATATCGGTCCGGGCGGCAATGCAGCCAGACTCACCCTGTCAAACGGGTCCACTATCATTTTAAACGAGGCTAAGGTTGGTAATCTTGTACAACAGTCAGGTATAGCCATTATTAAACAGAATAATGGATTATTATCTTATCAAAAAAGAGGTGAGAATGATCAGACAAGATTAGGAGTAAATATCCTGACCACACCAAAGGGAGGGCAATATCAACTCTTATTAGCTGATGGTACTAAAGTTTATATGAATGCTTCATCCTCCCTCAATTTCCCTGTACAGTTCACCGGAAAAAACAGGACAGTAACATTAAAAGGTGAGGCGTATTTCGAGGTCGCTAAAAATAAAGACAAACCATTTATTGTACATACAGAAAAGGGAAATATCGAGGTACTAGGAACACATTTTAATGTGGCTTCTTATACAAATGAGCCCAAAATGATTACCACCCTGTTAGAAGGATCTGTTAAAGTGAGTAGCCAGCATCATAGCAGCATCATTACTCCTGGACAACAAGCCAGAGTTAATCAGCAGATAGAAATCAGTAAAGTAGATGTTGCTGAAGCCATCGCCTGGAAAAACAACCTTTTCATCTTCGACCAGTCTTCTATCAAGGAGGTGATGCGTCAGTTAGAAAGATGGTATGATGTAGAAATCACTTTTGAAGGGAATATCCCAACGGGCTCATTTACTGGTGAAATATCCAGAAATGTTAAATTATCAGAAGTACTGAAAGTACTACAATTCAGTGATGTTAATTTTAAAATAGATGGTAAGAAAGTAATTATAACTCCTTAATAATGATATCCTAAAAATATGTCTATGCTAAAAGAAATACTATAATCATCAAAAGTTTAATCTAAAAAATGCCGGATTGCGCTAACAATACCGGCATCAGCTGCTTACACAGCGTGATTTTTGGGTTAGGACTTTCAGAATTCTAATCAGGTCATCCTATTCCTCTAACCAAAAACCTTAACAAAGTATGAAATTTAATTTTCATGGTAAAGAAAATCATATAACAGATTTTCTGCCAGCTAAAATTCTCTGTAGAATGAAATTAATAGTTCTATTGCTATTCCTGAACTGTATACAGGCTAATGCCGCTCTCTATGCGCAAAAGATAAATCTTTCGGAGAGAAACACTCCCCTTAATGAAGTCCTTAAAAAAATAAAAAAACAAAGCAATTACTCGTTTTTTTATAAAGATCAGCTATTTCAGAATAGCCATCCAATTACACTTACGCTAAAGGATGCAACTATCAAAGAAGCATTAGATCGTTGTTTTATAAACCAGCCTATAACTTATACACTAGTCGGACAGACTATTGTCTTAAAAAAGAAAGTAGAAACGCCATTTAATACTGAAGATCAGACTTCCACTATTGATGTTCGGGGTAAAGTTCTGGACGAGACAAATCAGCCCCTTTTAGGCGCAACTGTCAAGGTAAAAGGAACGACTCAAATTACGTCTACCAATACAAAGGGAGAGTTTATTTTAAAAAATGTAGCCAATGATGCTACCCTGATCATTTCTTATATCGGCTATCTGCCTAAAGAAGTGGCTGCAACGCAAAATATGGGTGATATACAATTAGCACTCAGTGCTGCCAAACTTGGAGAAGTCCTCATTGTTGGATATGGCACACAGAAAAAGGCAAACCTGATCGGTTCAGTCGCCCAGATTTCTGCTAAAGACATCAATAACCGCACCGCCCCTTCTCTGTCTAATGTGCTGACAGGTCAATTGTCAGGGGTAACACTTATTCAGCGTTCAGGCCAGCCAGGTAATGATGCCAGTAATATTCAAATCAGAGGTGTCGGGTCATTTGGTGCAACCACAACCCCACTCATACTGGTTGACGGTATTCCGGTTAACTCATTCAATGATATAGATGCAAATGATGTCAGTAGTATTTCTGTTTTGAAGGATGCATCAACAGCAGCTATATATGGCTCCCGAGGTGCAAATGGGGTTGTATTAATCACGACAAAAACCGGTCAGGGTACAGATGAAAAACTACATATCAATTATAGCGGATATGTGGGTATACAAAAACCAACCGCCTATCCCAAATTTGTAAATTCCGCAGATTATGCACGCTTGTTAAATGAAGCCGTACCCAATTCTTATAGTCCGGAACAGATAGAAAAATTCAGAAATGGCAGTGACCCGGACAATTACCCTAACACCAATTGGATAGACCTGGCCTATAAAAAATCTGCCATACAAACCGGGCATAATTTATCCATATCCAATAACACTAAAAACACACAATATCTCTTATCATTTGGATATATGTATCAAAATGGTATTGTCATCAAAAATGATTACACCAGGTATAATGTGAGGTTCAACATGACTAATAAAATACTGCCAAACCTGAGTTTAACCTCGAGAATCTCAGGCGCGCAATATCTTGATAATCAATCTGCGCCACCAGCGACACTAGATTGGAATGATATGCTGACTAATATTGGCCAGGTGATCAGGGTTCCTTCTATTTATCCCAATATCCTAAGTAATGGAGACTATGGCCTTGGGGTTGTTGGCAAAGGAACTCCTTACTCCTATTTTAATAATGACTCCTTCTATAAAAAGAAACAGACTGACCTATTAATTAATGAGCGTTTGGATTATACACCAATTCCTGATCTGAAAATCTCTTTAATTGCAGCCTATACACAGCTCAATGAAAATAGCCAGCGCTTTTTGGCCAATCAGCGTTTAAACAATTTGGTTACAATTGGCCCCGGAAGTCTTACACAAGGGAATGTTCAAAACAACTACAAAACACTACAGCAATTAGTGGAGTATAAAAAAAGTTTGCAGCAGCACCAGTTTGGTATTTTAGCTGGCCATACTTATGAATATACAGGATCTAATACTTTCATTGCCTCCAGAGGTGGATATAGCACAAACACCCTTACCCAATTAAATGCTGGAGATGCCAGTACACAGAGCAATTCAGGTACAGGTGCAGAATTTGCACTTGACTCCTATTTTGGAAGATTAAACTACAACTTTGCAAATAAGTATTTGATTGAAGGTACGGTACGGTACGATGGTTCGTCCCGCTTTCCTCAAAACAATAAATATGCAACTTTTCCGGCTGTCGCAGCAGGCTGGCGTATCTCCCAGGAAAAATTCCTCAAAGATAAATTCAACTGGTTGAATGAACTAAAAATCAAAGCCTCTTATGGAGTACTAGGTAATCAAAATATTGGGAATTACACTTATCAAAATGTGTTGGAAACAAAAGATTCTAACTATCCTTTTGGAAATACCATATCAACCGGAGTTGCAAATAAAACCTTGGTTAATCCTAATATTCATTGGGAATCTACCCGTACCAAAGACATTGGACTCGAAACTACGATTTTTAACAACCTGAGTTTTACAGCTACCTATTTTGACAGATATACTTATGATATTCTGGTTGCCCCTGCTGGTAGTGTATCTAAGGTACTTGGTTTTGACGTTGGTATAGAGAACTCTGGTAAACTCAGCAATAAGGGTTGGGAATTCAGTTTAAGTTATAAAAATAATATAGGTGCACTATCTTATAATGTAAGTGGAAACCTGAGTATTATCAATAATAAAGTTCTCGATCTTGGCGTAGGAAATATTTTACAGCCAAATGGCCTGACCGGTAATGGAAGTGATATTTTTATCGGATACCCAATAGGCTTATACTACGGTTATCAGGCAGATGGTTTATTTACAGACGCTGCTGATATTGCCAGATATGCAAACCAGACGGCTATCAATCCAGTAGCGAAACCTGGTGATATTCGTTATAAAGACATCAGTGGTCCTAACGGAGTTCCAGACGGCAAAGTAGACCCTGCTTATGATCGTACTTATCTGGGGAGTTCTATTCCTAAATACAATTACGGAATCAATATTGGACTTAATTATAAGAATTTTGACTTGGCCATTGTCGGTCAGGGGGTTGCTAAGGTGTCAGGAATATTAAATGATTATGCAGGGTATGCTTTTTATAACAATGGAAGTATTCAACAATATATGGCAGATAATCACTGGTCGGCAAATAACCCAGATCCTAATGCCAAATATCCAAGACTGGAAGTTATTTCCAATTCAGGTACTCCAAACACGTTACCTTCTTCTTTTTATTTATTGAATGCCAGTTATTTTAAAATCAGAAGTATACAACTAGGCTATTCTCTTCCTTCAAGTCTCTTTGCTAAATCTGGAATTAAAGGCATACGAATCAATGTAAGTTCACAGAATCCTTTATCATTCAATAAATATCCTAAAGGTTGGGATCCGGAAACAAATACTGAAGACAATAAGGTAACAAAGGTTCGTGGAAACTACTACCCTATTTTAACCAATTATACATTAGGCATTAACGTAAATCTATAACCTGTTATTTATCCTAAGAATCATGAAATTCAAATTTATATCTTCCCTCGCTTTTTTGATCGTCATGCTCTATACAAGTGCATGCCGTAAAGCACTGGACAAAGCACCTCTGGATCAATTTTCGGACGAGACATTCTGGAGCAGCGAACAAAACGTAATGCTTGCACTAACCGGCGTATACCGAGGCAAGATTCAAATGTCAGTAAGTCCTGCAACTGGTGCAGAGTACTCAGCAACCGACTGGTGGTCTTATAATGGGATGCTTTTCTTAGAACTTGCTACCGACAATGCCTACGATAGACGTGGAGATAATTCGACTGTCAACACCTTAACAAATGGGACCCTGACTTCTAATAACGGTAGTATCAGCAACTATTGGACCCTGAGCTATGCAAGGATTGCGAGATGTAATTATTTCCTTGAAAACATATCCAAGGCCCCCCTCGATCCGGTAAAAATGAAACGCTATAGCGCAGAAGCACGTTTTATCAGAGCCTGTCAGTATTTTTATCTGTCTCAATATTTCGGATCAGTACCTCTGGTTACTAAAACGTTAACGACCAGTGAAGCCAATACGGTTACAAAAGCATCACGAACCGACATTGTTACTTTTACAGAAAAGGAACTTACAGAGGTTGCAACCATTTTACCGCGCTATAGTTTACTCCTGCCAGCAGAAAGAGGAAGAGCAAGTGCACAAGTTGCTTTAGCCTTTTTAGGCAGACTTTACCTGGCAGGCCAAAAATGGACAGATGCCAGTCTTGCTTATCAGCAAATTATAGATTACAATGATAATATCATTGATCCCGATTACACCAGTCTTTTCAATGGCACCAATGAAAGCAGTAAAGAGATTATTTTTGCAACACAGTATTTACAAGATCTTGCGCCAAATGCAATGTTACAACATACCTACCCTGCCGCATTAGGAGGTTATCATCTTTCCAACCCACTCGGAAGTTTAGCAGAATCTTATGAATTTAATGATGGAACACCATTTTCTTTTGCTGACCCACGATACAAAGCCACCGATATTGGTCAAAACCGTGATCCACGTTTAAAGGCCACAATCTTATACAATGGTCAGTCATTTAAAAACATAATTTACAATAGTAATCCCGATGCCACCACTTCTGCCGATCAGTTAACAACAACCAAACAAGCAACCCGTACCGGTTTTGCACCCAGAAAGTTCAACTCTGAAGCATTTTTAGGAGGAGATTTACAAAACACAGGCATCGATCTGCCGATTATCAGATATGCAGAGGTGTTATTGAGTTATCTTGAAGCCAAACTAGAAGCAGGAACCGCGATAGACCAGAATTTGCTGGATGCAACCATCAACAAGGTAAGAGGCAGAACCTCAGTCAATATGCCAAAAGTAACGGAAACAGATCCTGTAAAATTAAGAATGATCTTACGTCGTGAACGCAGAAATGAGCTAGCTTTAGAAGGAATCCGTTTATGGGATTTATTAAGATGGAAAATAGCAGCTGAGGTATTAAACGGAGACTTTTATGGCGCCCCTTTCCCCGACGCAAAAAATCTGCGTAAAAAAGGGACTACAAATGACCCTAATAGCCGCTGGTTCGTAACCTCTAAATCCTTTCGTAAGGGAGTAGATGAATATTGGCCTGTTCCTTTATCTGAAGTCAGCATTAATCCTAATTTAAAATAAGACAAAAATGAAAAGAACCTGTTTAAGTATTTTACTAGCCATATCGTCCTGTTATCCTGTCTTTGCCCAGCAAAAACGTCCAAACGTAATTGTTATCTATGCCGATGACCTGGGTTATGGCGATGTAAGCTGTTACGGCGCAACTAAAATTAAAACCCCTCACATAGACCAATTGGCAAAAAGAGGGCTTAGATTCACTAACGCACATGCCACAAGTGCAACTTGTACCCCTTCCCGTTTCTCAATTCTAACCGGTGTATATGCCTGGCGCAAAAAAGGAACAGGAATTGCTCCCGGAAACGCGGCTTTATTAATTGATACGGCACAAATTACACTCGCAAAAATCTTTAAACAAACCGGGTATACCACTGCTGCCATTGGCAAGTGGCACCTCGGTTTAGGCGGAAAAGGCGGCCCTGATTGGAATGGCGAAATCAAACCCGGTCCTCAGGAACTAGGTTTTGATAAATCCTACATCATACCTGCAACGCTGGATAGAGTTCCAACTGTAATCGTTGACAATCATCATGTTGAAAATCTTGATCCAAACGATCCAATCACAGTAGATTATCATCAAAAAACAGGTGACTGGCCAACGGGCAAAGACCATCCTGAATTATTAACGATGAAATCATCAAATGGTCATGACAATACGATCATTAATGGGATCGGCCGGATCGGCTATATGACCGGAGGCAAGGCTGCAATCTGGGACGATTATACTTTGACAGAAAAACTGACTAAGCAGGCAGAAAGCTTTATCACAAAGAACAAGGAAAATCCTTTCTTCATGTACTTCGCCTCACCTA
This sequence comes from Pedobacter sp. PAMC26386, assembly GCA_014302835.1. Taxonomy (GTDB): domain Bacteria; phylum Bacteroidota; class Bacteroidia; order Sphingobacteriales; family Sphingobacteriaceae; genus Pedobacter. The sequence goes on along the minus strand of CP060294.1, from coordinate 636,149 downwards.
ATATTCATGTACCAAGAACACCCAATAAAATGTTTGCCGGTAAAAGTGGAATGGGTTCCCGCGGAGACGTTATTCTAGAATTTGACTGGAGTGTGGGTCAGCTTATGAAAACGCTGGACAGCCTTGGGTTGACCAAAAACACGATCATCGTTTTAAGTAGTGACAATGGGCCTGTTGTCGATGATGGGTATCAGGATGAAGCAGAAGCATTACTAGGTGGACATAAACCAGCAGGTCCGTTAAGAGGGGGCAAATACAGTGCTTTTGATGGCGGAACCCGGATTCCATTTATCGTGAGCTGGCCTTCTGTGGTAAAAAGCGGAACAAGCAGTGTATTGATCAGCCAGGTAGATTTGGTTAAATCCTTTGCTGGTATGCTGAATCAAAAACTCAATACAGATCAGGCCTATGATAGTTTTGACATGATCAGCCAGATTTTAGGTAAATCTGTGACGAACCGCCCTTACCTGGTCGAAGATGCTGCAGGCCTTGGAATTATCATAGATAACTGGAAGTATATTGAGCCAAATAATGCTGCTGCCTATGACCGCACGACCAAAACCGAATTGGGGAACAATAAAGAACCTCAGTTATACAACCTCTCTGTAGATATCCATGAGAATAAGAACCTTGCCGCACAATATCCTGATAAAGTTAAATTGTTATCAGAAAAGCTAAGGCAAGTAAAAAATGAACACGGTTATCATTTATAAAAACTATCAGATGAAAATAGTCAGTTTCGTTTTAACCGCAACGCTCATAATTCCTTTTTTTATCCATACAGCAACCGCACAACCGAAACAAAACCCAGTTCAGAAGCCGAATATCATTTATATTTATGCGGATGATCTCGGTTATGGAGAATTAGGCTGTTACGGACAGCAAAAGATAAAAACGCCCAATCTGGATAGAATGGCTAAAGAAGGAATGCGTTTCACTCAGCACTATACCAGTACCCCTGTTTGTGCACCAGCCAGATGCATGTTAATGACTGGTAAACATGGTGGTCACTCCTATATCCGGGGTAATTATGAACTCGGTGGCTTCCCAGACAGCCTGGAAGGTGGCCAAATGCCATTACCCGAAAACACCTTTACCATACCCGCAATGCTTAAACAGGCGGGTTATACAACCGGTGCAGTTGGTAAATGGGGATTGGGGATGACCAACACTACCGGAGATCCATTAAAACAAGGATTCGATTATTTTTACGGTTACCTGGATCAAAAACAGTCTCATAACTACTATCCTTCTCACTTATGGGAAAATGGGAAGTGGGATCCGCTTGATAATCCATTGATTAATGTCCACCGCCGGCTTGATTCTACCAAAACAACTGACAAAGATTTTGATTATTACATAGGAAAAGATTATGCTGGTGATAGAATGACAAAAAAGGCATTGGGCTTTATAGACCAGAATAAAAACAAGCCTTTCTTTTTATACCTCCCTTATACAATGCCACATGTTTCTTTACAGGCACCTGCCGATTATGTAAAGATGTATATCGGTAAATTCAATGAGAAGCCCTATTATGGTCAGCAAGGTTATGCAGCCAGTAAATATCCTTATTCCACTTATGCGGCGATGATTACATTTCTGGATGCGCAGGTTGGCATAATCATGGAAGAAATCAAAAAGCTTGGTCTGGATAAAAACACGATTATTATGTTTTCAAGTGACAATGGAACCACCTTCAACGGAGGGGTAAATTATCGGTTCTTCAATAGTGTAGCTGGGCTCAAGGGGTTAAAAATGGATGTCTTTGAAGGAGGATTGCGCGAACCCTTCATCGTCCGATGGCCAGGAAAAATAAAACCAGGTACAACAAGCAATCTTATTTCAGTACAGTATGATATGATGGCGACCTTTGCAGATTTGACACATCAGAAAATTAAATCTACAGATGGAATATCACTGCTTCCTGAATTATTTGGTAAAAGTAAAGAACAGCAAAAACACAAATATCTATACTTCGAATATCCTGAAAAAGGCGGTCAGCTGGCTATACGAATGGGTGATTGGAAAGGTGTTAAGTTAGAGGTAAGACATAAGAAAGAAAAAAAATGGATGCTCTTCGATTTGAAGAAGGATGAATTTGAGCAAAATGATATTGCTTCAAAATACCCGGATATCATCAGGCAATTTGAAGCTATTGTCAAAAAAGAGCATCAGGATGCGCATATCAAAGAATGGGAATTTATAAATCCCAAACTTGATGTCAGCAATATAAATCTATAACCTGTATTACTTCTTGTCATCCGGATGCGCCTGTCCGCGGTGGCAGGTAATACAGTTTACAGCAAGAATAGCATTTGGTTTGTTTGCGTCCTTAACATGAAAAGATTTCTTATTAATACGATAGGTCATTTTCATCATTGCTCTAGCAATATCTTTCTCCGGTTTTTCATCACTGGCAAAGTCCAGATGTTTAGGATCATCTTTACTGGCTGCATGGCAAAAATTACACTTGACACCAAGTGCTGCCTTATACCCGTCCATAATTTTGTCCAGATCCTCATGACTAATGTCTTTAGGAAGGACTTTAAGATTCATAGCTTTTTTTTGTTCGGGTGCCATAAATCCACTTAACGCAATAACCGTTAATAACAGTACAGACAGGGTAATAATCGCTTTGTATCTCATGACATTCAAATTACATAACCGAAGTTAAAAAACATTTTGACTTTCAATAAGATGTATCGAATTATTTACCACTATAAAGAATCATTCCAATATACCCCCATATAAATGGAGATATATTGGATAATTTATCATACTAAAGATGAGTTCGTTCTTCTTTAAACCCAGCCTCCTCTAACTGAAGAGTCGTGTGTGATATTTTAAAATTCTCAGTGATATGCTTCTGAAGTGCCGATAAGACTAACTTGCCAGTAGCCCCATCCTTTAAAACAATATGTGCTGTCATTGCATTCACGCCCGATGTTAAAACCCAAACGTGAAGATCATGCATTTCCTCCACTCCTTCTACCTGGAGGATTGAACCGCGCAATTCGACTATATTAACTTCTTTAGGTGTACCTTCCAATAAAACACCTATAGATTCTCTAAGTAAAATCCAGGTTCTTGGTAAGATGAAAAGGCCTATACCAGCCGACAATAACGGATCAGCATAATACCATCCTGTGGTGAGCATAATGACACCCGCAGCAATTACTCCAATAGAAGTTAACATATCTGAAAGTACTTCAAAATAGGCTCCTTTCATGTTCAGACTCTCACTCGAACTTTTCCTTAAGATAACCATACCAGCGATGTTAACTAATAAACCAACCGCAGCAACGATGATCATCTCCTTACTCTGAACTTCTGGAGGGTTAAGAAAGCGCAAATAAGCTTCATAAAGTATATAAAGAGAAATACCGATTAAAACTACTGCATTGGCCAGTGCTGCTAATATTTCTGCCCGATAATAACCATAGGTACGTTCTGTTGTTGCTTTCCGTTCCGCATAGTTTATCGCAATTAATGCTAGTGCTAAACCACCTACATCGGTTAACATATGCCCCGCATCTGCCAATAAAGCCAGACTCTTGGTCATAATTCCCCCAATTACTTCTACAATAAGGTATAAAAGTGTAAACCCAAGTACAATTTTTAAACGGCCTTTGTTCTTACTGGCCTGCGAAATAGTTCCCTCACGTTCCATATTAATTATTTAGGTTATTCAATTGACCAGTTATTTACTCTTCTTCACTATTTTTCATTTTCGAAATCAGATCATATGCACCTTTGGTTACAACTTTAGCGGTTGAAAGATCCATACTCTGAGGCAATTTAACTTCAATATACCCAGCGTCCGCCGATCCTACAGTAACTTCCAGCAGCTGGAAATGATACTTATTCTCCTGGGTTGCAGTATCTGCCTTCACTGTCTTTTCTGCTTTACTTTCCCCAGTCTGTATAAAAATGTATTTCTTACCTGCAAAATCTGCAATCGCCGATTCAGGCAAAGCATTTACCTCTTCTGTTCCAGTTTCGATCAATGCATTCAAATAAGCACCAGGTATCAGATTTCTACCCTGAGTATTTGCAACACAGTGAACGGTAACAGTCTTATCTTCATTTATTTCTCTACCAACAAGAGTAACAGTTGCCACACGCTCTTCAGTCTCATTCTGCACTGAAAAACGAACCTTTTGCCCTTTCTTAACTAAATCTACATCTTTTTGAAATACTTTCAGCTCTACGTGTAAATTGGCACTGTTCACAATTTCAAACATCACATCATTAGGACTTACAAACTTTCCTGAGTTTACATTTACCTTAGTTACATATCCGTTTATCGGTGCATAAATATTTATGGTACTACGAATATTTCCCGGAGTTAAAGTCGCAGAATTAATATTAATCAGCATCAAACGTTGTCTTAAAGCACTCTCTCTGGATAACATAGTCTGATACTGTGACCTCGCCTGCTGCAATACTTTTTGCGCATTTATATTTTGTCTGGCAAGTTCCTGCTGTCTTTTATATTCAGAGTCCGCAAGCTCAAGCTGGCTTTTATTCTCCAGGTAGTCCTGCTGTAACTGCACATATTCCTGATTTTGAAGAACAGCAATTACCTGCCCCTTTCTCACAGTCGACCCCTGTAATAAAGGAGTTGATTTTACAATTCCCCCCATCTGAGTAGTAATACTAATCAGGTTTTCTGGTGGTACATCAATGGCGCCTGTAACTTTGAGTACACCGCTGATTGCTTTTTTCTCTACTTTACCAAGACTGACACCACTGGCAGCATACTGTGCTGCCGTTAGCTCTACCGTATTTTCTTCTTCCTTTGCCGGGGTTTCAGTTGTAGCTGCTTTATTTTCCGCTTCTTTTTTATTCCCGCATGATGCAAGGAATAAGGTGGCAATGGAAAGTATAAAGATGGCCTGTTTGAATTCAATTACTTTTTTCATGATTATTTTTTATCGGTTATGAAGCTGGCATAAGCATATTCGTTACTGTTTATTAGAGATATGCTTATGCAATTTTCATGAGTGTACATTGTTTTTAGCTTATTTTAAGTCTATCAGATACTGGAGCGTATAGACTGATTGATTATATTGATTAATTGCCTGTAAGTAGCTAAACCTGATATCAGAATAGGTTCTTAAAGCTTGTGAAAACTCCAGGTAACCAATTTCTCCGCTCTGGAAGGCAATCTGTGATTGCTTCAGAATCAGGTTTACATTGGGCAAAGCATTTTTCTCATAATAATCGATACTGCGTGAATTCTTTAATAGATCCTGTTCCGCCTGTTTATATTGAGTTTGCAGATTCGTTTGAAATAAACCATACTCAGTCTCTGCAATCTGCTTTTCTATTTTGGCAGCTTTAATTCTTCCAGCAAATGGTTTATAAAATAAAGGAATAGAAATACCTGCCTGAATTCCCTGAAAACGTTTACTGCCAGTAAACAACCGGTCTTGTCCATTGATATTCTGACTACCGATAATAGACTGATTAAAGTATCCGACAGTAAAATCCGGGCCCGCCTTGGCACGCTCTAGCCTTAATGTACGGTCAGCAATTTCTATCTGCTGCTGTTGTAAAGCCAGCAGAGAGGTATTTCCCAGACTGTCAGGAGCCGATGGGCTCCAACTTTCTTTATGTAATTTTTCATTGCTGACATCAATTGCCTCTTTTGTATTCAGCAATCTTTGTAATTCCGCACTGTAAATTGAAATATCAGCCTGATTCTTCTCAGATTGATTACGTACTTCATTCAACTGAGTTTCAGCTGTAGTACGTTCAAGCATATTCGTTTCGCCTGTCTTATATCGTAAAGAGGAAGCTTTCAGAAAATTACTAAAGATGGAGTCCTGACTCCTATATAGTTTCTGAAGTGCTTTGAAATAACTTAGTTGAGCATAAGTACTCTTTACCTGACGAACCAGCATATTTTGCGTAACAGCAAGATTTAATTCGCTGCTACGTGTCTGTGCTTCATACAGATTACGCTGATTTTTAATCAAACCAGGAAAAGGTATATTCTGTTGTACTGAAATATTGTTATCCCTGTTTATACTATTGATTTGTCCGTATTGTAAATTCAGGCTCGTTTTCCCTAAATCAAAAGCGGTACTTTTAATAGCCTGTTGCTTATTGATTTGCAATTGAGAAGCTTTGACACCCTGGTTATTATTCAGTGCGATTTCAACAGCTTGCTGTACAGTAACTGGTCTGCCGTTTACTGAATTTTGGGCCATCGTTTTTGTTGGCAGGAATGACAATCCCATCAGGAATATAACTGTTGCAGTTGCAATTTCCTTTTTGCCTTTTTTGAAATTTTCGAAATAAGTATATAACACAGGTAAAACGAGTAAAGTTAAAATAGTAGACGTTAATAACCCACCGATTACAACTGTCGCCAGCGGTTTCTGTACTTCAGCCCCCGCAGCAGTAGAAAGTGCCATTGGAAGGAAACCTAATGAAGCTACTGTTGCTGTCATCAAAACGGGTCTCAATCTCAATGCTGTACCTTTTAGTACAATCTCTTTGAGATCTTTGATCCCACTGGCCTTTAACCTGTTAAACTCCGTTATCAAAACTATTCCGTTCAACACTGCTACTCCAAACAATGCAATAAAACCTACTCCCGCAGAGATACTAAATGGCATCCCTCTTAGTAATAGGGCAAATACACCACCAATAGCTGCCATAGGAATCGCAGAGAAAATCAGCACAGATTGTTTTACTGATCCAAAAGAGAAATACAGTAATAATAAAATAAGAAGTAAAGCCACAGGAACAGCGATTGACAAGCGTTGTTTTGCTGCTTTCAGATTTTCAAATTGTCCACCATAAGTGATATAATATCCAGCAGGCAATTTTATTTTTTCTTCTACTTTTTGCTCAATCTCACCAACAACAGTTGCGATATCCTGACCACGAACATTCAATCCTACAATGATCCTTCGTTTCGTATCTTCTCTTTGAATTTGGTTTGGTCCAATCTTGAATTCTACAGCCGCCAATTGTGTTAAAGGCACCTTACTGCCATTAGGCGCTGAGACATAGATATTTTTCACATCATCTATCCCCTGTCTGTTTTGTTCAGATAAACGAACCACCATATCATAGCGTCTTTCACCTTCATAAACTAATCCTGCAGACTGCCCTGCAAATGCAGAATTAATAGCCTGGTTCACTGTCTCTATATCTATTCCATAACGGGCTAACTGATCACGGTTAATTTTCACTACAATCTGAGGCAAACCTGTTGCCTGTTCCAAATAAAGATCTTTTGCTCCGGGAACAGTAGTAACTATTTTCCCTATTTTCTGAGAGATTTCAGTCAGTGTTTTCAGGTCATCACCAAATATTTTGATTCCTATATCTTGTCTCACACCTGAAATCAATTCATTTGATCTCAACTGTATAGGTTGTGAGAAACCAAATGTAACACCCGCAATCTTTTCCAGTGCTTTAGCCATTTTATTAGCTAACTCTTCTCTGGAATTTGTCGTTACCCAATCCTTTTTATTTTTCAGGATAATGGTTAAATCGGTAGCTTCCATTGGCATTGGATCAGTTGGAATTTCAGCAGAACCTACTTTTCCTACCACTTCAATAACTTCAGGAAACTCCTTGAGTAAAATTCTGGAAGCCTGGTTAACTTTATCTATAGTCTGACTGAGTGAGCTTCCTGTTAATAAACGGGTTTCTACTGCAAAATCTCCTTCTTCCAATGTAGGGATAAACTCTCCCCCCATTCTCATGAAGATAACTATACTGATGATTAACAAGACAACAGAGGAAACAACAACCGTGATACGTTTGCTTAAAGCACCTTTAATTAGTGGGGTGTAATACTTCTGAAAGAAGTCCATCATCCGGTCAGAAAAATTCTTTTTAGTTACTGGTTTCTTACTAAGCAGCAGTGATGACATCATTGGCACATAGGTAAGTGACAACAAAAATGCACCCAAAATAGCGAAAGAAACAGTTTGAGCCATTGGACCAAACATTTTACCTTCAATACCAACTAAAGCAAGAATCGGCAGATATACAATTAAGATAATAATCTGTCCAAAAGCTGCTGCACTCATCATCCGGGAAGCAGATTGTTCTACCTGTTCATCCATTTCACCCTGTGTCATCAGTCTATTTAGCTTATTAGCCCCAAGCAGGTGCATGGTAGCCTCCACAATAATCACCGCACCGTCTACAATCAAACCAAAATCTATGGCCCCCAGACTCATCAGGTTACCAGAAACACCAAATAAATTCATCAGCGAAATAGCAAATAACATCGCAAGAGGAATAACCGAAGCAACCACAATACCAGCCCTGAAATTACCCAGGAATAAGACCAGTACAAAGATAACAATCAATGCACCTTCGATCAGATTTTTGGCTACAGTACCAATTGCACGGTCTACTAAAGCACTTCTGTCCAGAAATGCCTCTACAACAATCCCATTTGGAAGTGTTTTATTAATACGGGCAATTTTCTCTTTTACCTGCTTCACAACATTATTGGCATTTGAACCTTTTAACATCATGACAATACCACCTACAGCTTCGCCCTGACTTTTCTGAGTCGCTCTGGTTAAAGCACCATATCTTATTGCATTTCCAATACGGACATTTGCAATATCACGAATCAAAACAGGAACACCTGTTGTGGTATTTTTAACTACAATCTTATTGATATCTTCAATATTCCCAACCAATCCTTCACTACGGATAAAATAGGCATTAGGTTTCTTATCAATATAAGCCCCTCCAGTATTCTGATTATTTCGTTCAAGTGCTTTAAAAACGTCACTTATACTTAAATTATAGCTATTCAGTTTATCTGGATTCATTGCAATCTCATATTGCTTTAACAATCCACCAAAACTATTCACTTCGGCAATTCCCGGTGTTCCTAAAAGCTGACGTCTGACAATCCAATCCTGAATACTTCGCAATTCTCTTGCATCATAGGTTTTCTCAAATCCTGGTTTTGCATGAACTACATATTGATATATTTCTCCCAATCCAGTCGAAATAGGCGAAATCTCAGGATTTCCGATTCCCTGGGGGATATTATTTTTAGCCTCCGATAATTTTTCATTCACCTGTTGCCGTGCCCAGTAAATGTTCACATCATCATGAAAAACAATGGTCACTACAGAAAGACCAAAACGTGAAATAGAACGTACCTGCTCAATTTCCGGGATGGTAGACATCGTTTGTTCAACGGGAAAAGTAATTAACCGCTCTACTTCTTCTGAAGCAAGTGAAGGGCTTAAAGTGATAACCTGTACCTGGTTATTTGTAATATCCGGTACAGCGTCAATGGGTAATTGTTTCAGTGAATATACCCCCCACGCAATCAGCGCCAGGGTAAACAGACCAATCACCAATTTATTCTGAATAGAAAATTTTATGATCTTACTTAGCATATCTTATTTATAATGAGATATCAAAGAATAATTCCCAAATGGAATAACCTAATCCTTTGATAAAAGCATTGATGGAATTATTAAATAATAATGAGCTATATCATGTCAGAGACACGTATAGAAAAATGAAGAATTCTAAGAAATCAGTTGTGGTGGCTGCCAGATCGGAAGATCTACAGTGATAAACTTTCCGGATAAATGTGCAGGAAGCACAGGAATATGGTCCGCAAACGGCGTAACAATTACTAAGACATCTTTAATTATAGAAGCAGTGGAGCAACATGCACAGTTACAGAAAGGACTGCAATTATCATTATTTCTTTCTGAATGATGTGCTTTTTCAATTTGAGTACTTCGATTCAAAACAGACATAGCATCACCACATGGCACTAAATTCAGCGCCAGCACTAATACGATCCCTATGAATGATAATAATCTCATATAATTGTGAAGCGAAGGTAACAAAGAAATTTTCTAATTGCATCATTTAATAAAAGTATGCAATCAGATTGCAATCTGATTAAACAGAATCAATTACCAGAAAAGCTGCATATTTATCTATATTTATAAGATACATAGCTAAATATGCAGCTTCCTCCAAAGCCAAAAGTCAAAAAAAAGAAATTCTGGAAATTTTTAACGGTATTAGGCCCTGGTTTAACAACTGGTGCAGCGGATGATGACCCGTCAGGTATTGCAACCTATTCTCAAACCGGTGCCCAGTTTGGCTACGGACAATTATGGACAGCTCTTTATATGCTTCCATTCATGATCGCTGTACAGGAAGCTTGTGCCAGAATCGGAATGGTCAAAGGAAAAGGCATTGCAGCGGTAGTTAAAGAGCATTACAGCCGCCCGGTACTTTATGCTGTAGTCGGTTTAGTTGTGGTTGCTAACACGATCAATATTGGAGCCGATATAGGAGCCATGGCATCCGCAGCACAGTTATTAATACCTGTACATTTTGTGGTCTTAACGCTGCTATTCACTATAATTATCCTTCTGTTAGAAATTTTCACCAGTTACAAAGCCTATTCTAAAATTCTTAAATGGCTGGCAATTTCTCTGCTCGCCTACCCTATTACGGTATTTATTGTAGATCAGCCATGGCCAACTGTTTTAAGAGCAACAATCATCCCTCATTTTGAATTCAATTTCGCATTCGTATTTATTATCACCGGTGTACTGGGAACCACAATTTCACCCTACATGTTTTTCTGGCAGGCATCCCAGGAAGTGGAAGAAGAAAAAGACAGACATCCAACCCGGCCTGGAAAACTAGTCGGCTGGCAGCATATCAAAAACATGCGTATAGATAATACAGCAGGCATGATTATCTCCGAATTTACCACCTGGTGCATTCTACTGGTTGGTGCTACAGTTTTACATGGAAGTGGGGTAAGAGATATTAATACAGCAGCAGATGCTGCAAGAGCCTTAGAACCATTGGTACACTCTTTTCCAAACTCCGGTTTTCTAGCTAAACTTATTTTTTCTATCGGAATTATTGGATTAGGTCTTCTTGCTGTTCCTGTTCTTTCCGGTTCAGCAGCTTATGCGGTATCTGAAGCATTTGAATGGAAAGCAAGCTTAAATCTCAAATTGAGACGGGCACAAGGCTTCTACGGCGTAATCATCGTAGCTACACTAATAGGTTTAGCCATCAATTTCGTAGGTATAGATCCTGTAAAAGCATTGGTTTATGCAGCTGTACTTAATGGCGTAGCAGCGGTTCCCTTGTTATTTCTTATTGGCAGGATAGCCATGAGTAAAGAAATAATGGGTGAGTATAAAAGTGGGCTCCTATCTAATATTTTTGTCTGGTTCACCTTTATTGCTATGGGTGCAGCAGCAGTTGCTATGTTTTATACTATTTAAGTATATTTATTTTGTTGACTTAGCTATATTTACCCTGTTGACTTATCGCTCAAATCTTTATGACCCGAATTAAAACCTTCCTTTTTATTGTTATAACCGCATTATCTTTTTCTGTCCAGGCGCAAGACACCCTGGATACAGTTAAAAAAGATCAGCAAAATATTAATGAAGCTCTATTACTAAAGGATCAGCAACAACAAAAAATTGACTCGCTTGTCAAAATCCAATTAAAGAATGAACTTCAATCTGCCGCGGGTAATAGTAAAAAAACAATAGAACTTGAAAATAAGCTCCGTCAGATTGCTGTCAGTGATTCTATCAGGAAAATTCATCAGCTGGAAAAAATACAAGTCCTGAAGAAAAATGCTAAAGGATATCCGGTCATCTTAAATGCGGATACTTTATTCCACATTTACGTCAGAACGGGTTCATTTACTGCACAGGAAAGAGCTGATGCAATTTCCAAAAAGATAGAGAAACTCTACGAAGATCCATTTTACAAGGCAGACTCACTGGCTATTAGCCCGAATGAAGACAGCTATGATCTAGCCTATAAAAACATTGACATCTTAATGTCGGTTGGGAATCTTGACGGTTTATGGTTTGCTAAAAGTAACGAACAGTTAGCTAAAGAATATCTGCAAAAAATCAAACAAAGCATTGCAGCAGAAAGAAAAGCAAACAGTCTGGTCAACTGGTTGAAAAGAATTGGACTTGTCGTATTAATTATTGTCCTTCTCACGGTAATCATTTCAGTAATTAATTTTCTATTTAAACGGACAGCGGCATTTCTATCCTCTAAACGCGAGAGTTATCTTCGTGTTTTAAAGATCAACAACATCAAGATCTTTACCCCCGAACATTTTGAAAAAGCGTTACTAAGGTTAAATAATATCCTTCGCATAGCCGTCATTATCCTGATCATCTACCTGTCACTTCCTTTGTTGTTCAGTATTTTTCCTGAAACTGAAGCCTGGACAGGCATGTTGCTAGGCTGGATTTTGAGTCCGATGAAAGTAGCCTTAAATGCGATAGCTCATTATCTTCCCAACCTGTTTACGGTTGTTGTGATTTTTTTAATTTTCAAATATGCAATCCGGGGAATAAAATATTTCTTTTATGAAATTAAGCTTGGAGAAATTCAGGTGCGTGGTTTTCATTCAGACTGGGCAATCCCAACCTTCAATATTCTGAAGGTTGTTCTATATGCGTTTATGCTGATCCTGATTTTCCCTTACTTACCAGGTTCTGGTTCTCCTGCGTTCCAGGGAGTATCTGTATTTTTGGGGATTCTGATTTCACTAGGTTCTTCCAGTGCTATTACCAATATTGTAGCGGGGTTGGTGATTACTTACATGCGTCCTTTCAAGATTGGAGACCGGGTTAAAATTGGAGATGTTGTGGGCGATGTACTGGAAAAAACAATGCTGGTTACGCGCATCAAGACCATTAAAAATGAAGATATTACTGTTCCCAATTCCATGGTACTTTCAAGCAGCACTATCAACTATTCCAGCCATACAAAAAAAGAGAATCAGGGTTTGATTATACACCAGACACTTACTTTGGGTTATGATATTCCTTACAAGGATATTTATGATATGTTAACCATCGCTGCATTAAAGACCGAATATATCCTGGAAGACCCTAAACCCTTTGTACTGCAAACTAGTCTGGATGATTTCTATATCTCTTACCAGATTAATGCCTATACGAGGGAGGCAAATAAACAAGCCACGATTTATAGTAAGCTATTTGAAAACATTCAGAATGAATTTAATGCTGCCGGAATAGAAATTATGTCGCCTCATTACCGGGCTATGCGAGATGGAAGTCCTCCGGCTATGCCTCCTGCTGAAAGTTAGTTTTACATATGCACTCTTTTTGTTCAGGTATTGCCCGGCAGGTTGATTAAAAGTCAACCTTTGATAAATCTAAAGGCTGTTTGTTACAGCCCATCATGATCGATTCAGCAAATAAAACAAAGATGATCTTCATATTTTATATTCATCTATTCAAAACGCACGACATATGAAGGGGGTAAAAACTAAATCTTCTCTTACCAGCTACCGCCTGCACCACCACCACCACTGCTACCACCACCCCAGCTACTGCTACTTGAAGAAGAACTGCTATCACCGCTACCGCCAGAACCTGAAGAACCAGAGTCATTACCCGTTAGAGAAATTTTAGGAAGTACAATCATTTTTATCAATTCTTCAAAACCACAATTTCCACAAGTACGTGCTTCCTTTCCTTCGCCTTCTTTAGAGTAAGTTGGTTTGATAACAGGAATAACTTTATGATATTTGAATGTCCTGAAATTACATTGAGGGCATACTTCAAAAGATTTAAACTGATTACCTTCATAACTAACGATTTTTTGCTCCTTCAGATCCTGACTTACCCAAATATCATAAGTGTTAACCTCAAATTTTTCTTCAGCAAGCTGACCGGGATCTAAATACGGAGTACCCGATTTATTCTCATTGCGATCAATCCGGCTCATTTCCCTGTTTTGCGAATCTAAAACGGCCTTAAAACGACCGGCAGATCTTTTATTCCGGATGCTTTCTGTAATCAGGCCAAGCAGAATCAAGGGAGAGGCAATAAGGTACCATCTGGCCCTGCTATTCAATGTTTTTACAGTTGTAACGAAATTTAAATCATCGACATTAGCCTTTCTGATCGCACTCAGCGCATTGAAATATCTGAAAAGCAAGAAAAATGAGAAAACAACATATAGTGTGATGGCAATATCAAAAGTATCTAAATGTTTAAACCAGGAAATTACAGGTTCAAATCCCAGAGTAATAATGAGTATAAAGATGGAGAATAACAATCCCGCACACCCTATTCCATTTACTTTATCATAACCAATAATCTCTTTTGCTTTTTCCTGCGAAATAAATGGGGTCATTTTTTTCAGATCTCCCAGCACTAGAACAAACAGAAGCAATATCACAAGGAATGGAATGATGGTGACAAACCAGGGATAAGCAGTCATTCCTTTTTTTCCCAGCAATTGATCCAATTCCTTTTTATTAGCCGGCTGCCCCAAATACTCTGCTATTGTAATAAGTGCCTCTGTAGTACCCGTACCATAATCTTCTTTCTTAAAAGCAGGTAACAGATAATGATCACCAATCCTTTTCAGCGCAGCATCAGGAAGCAGCCCCTCCAGACCATAACCAGTAACAAAGCGATATTGTTTTCTGTCAGCAGCTATAAAAAGCATTAGGCCATTATTTGCCTGAGCCTTACCTACTCCCCATTTATTAAACAGCTTCAGTGCAAAATTAAAGATGTCTTCATTCTCTTCAAAGTTTCGGACAACTACAACTGCTATTTCTACTTTAGTTTTATTCTCCAGCATAGAAATTGTATGCCCAAGGGAATCAGCAGTATTACTGCTTAGCACCATATCAGGATTACTTATATAGCCAGTTCCAATAATTTTAGGATCAGGAATCTGATGAACTGTATAATAATGCTGTGCAAAAGAGATCTCCATCCCTAATACCAGAAGAAATAACATGCATACGATCTTTTTATAATGCATCAGAAAAGATTAAACAAAGGCCTAAAAGGCCTTAAGATCCGCAGCTCCTTTAGGCTGATAAAACATCATATCAAAACTAATTATTTCCTTATTTGGTTTTCCAGCATTTAATATGCTATGTAATATTGGTCCCTTATCCGATCTGCGTTCCAGTGAAACAACCTTACCTCCCGCATAATAAACGATCTGATAATCTGCAACAGGCTGAACTTTAGCATCAGGTTCAAGATCACCAGCGGTAGAGGCAGCCAATTCTTTAACCTGATCAGGTGTATAGTAAAACACATCTGCAAGAATATTATCCCTATCTGCGGTAAGTTTATTCAAAGCACCGGCATCTAACTTCTCTATTAGCTTTCTAACTTCATTATACTTTGCAATGATTTTATCTTCAGTAGCCTTATCTTTCTTTAAAACTTCAGCATTCACTAATCTTTCACTGTGATCATAGGGCACAGAAGCTACAAAAGGAAGTTCAATTTCAAAATATGGCAATCCCTTTTCTTTAACCTCTTTAGGCAGAGAAAATTTCAAAACGGAAGTAAAGTCACCTGTCTGATCCGCTACATCCTTAAAACAGCGAATTTCTATATCCATATAACTTTCGTCATCAAACCTAGTCTTTCCCTGATCAGGAAAAACTTTGAGTTTCATTGTCTGTTTTCCAGATTTAAGAATATTAAGATTAAGAGGAACTAAAGAAGAGAATCCCCCTTTTTTCATGTAACTATAATGGTGAAGGTCATTCACAAGCGTTTCAAAAGTACAACCACCTTTATTTATCTGTACAGCATAATAAGGATGTACACTATAACTGTTTACTTTAGAGGGAGCTTCATTTGTCATTTTTTGTTCTTTTTTAATATTGGTTTTATTTTCTTGTGTACAGGCTGAGTTTAATAGAAAAAAACTCCCGTATAAAATCATAAAGAATCGTTTAATAAACATAACTATTTATCGTTTTTTATAAAATAATATTGTCCTTTGAGGATATTTTCCTTCTTATCTATCAGGTCAATTTTAACTTCTTTTGCCCTGCTCGATTTTCCAAAAGTACCTTTGATCACTAATATAATGGTTACTCCACTAAAATCCATGCTAGCATTGAGATAGGCCCCAAGATTATCTGTACCTCCAGATACTTTCGGTAGAAAATAGCTTTCTGCTACGCCTGATCCTTCATAAGAATAGTTTGCAGAAAAGATAACCGCATCAACTTTTCCTGAGGCTTTTATAGAAATCTCAATTCTTAGTCCAAATTTTCCAGAAACTGCTATCTCAAAATCAGTCCCTGCCTTGTCGAAATTCTTCTTGAGTTCTATTCCGGTATTGATCTCACCAACAGCTGCCAATTCAAAAACAGGTTTAGCACTCAATATCTTCGCTGTCCACTCCAATAGATTTATGACCTGTCCGACAACTGGAAGTTTCCCTGCAAGCGCGATCAGATCAAGTTTTCCAGTTCCTGCTAAAAGTGGGTAAAAACCTATCTTGCCCTCTGCCATTAGTACGACTTTTTCCTTGGTTGCTGCATTAGCCTCCAGTTTCCATCCAATCCCGATAGAGATTTTCGGATACTCAATTTCCAGCGTAAATGGGTTTTTAAGCAGCCCGCTAAGTATAACACTATCAGACAGATCCTTGTGAGATACAGCATCTGCAATACGTTTAGCTTTCATAAAAACATTAAGGAAGGATCTGATTGTAGCTTCATATTGATAGCCCAATTCGACCTTAATCAGCCCAGCATTGAATTTTCCGGCCAATACAAGACTAAACTGCGAAACGAATTTACCATCGTACCCTTCAACGCTTGCGGCCTGAGTTTTACTAAAGGCATCCCCTACCCTGTGCTGGGTCATTTTCTGCCATGAATCGCCATAATAAAGTGGATTTGCGGCATTATAATTAAAATTGAGTTCCCATTCTATATCTGGATAAACATGAATAGGAATTACATAACTATAGCGGCAAGTATTTGCTTTAATCAGGTGCTTCTGAACTGCACCTTCTCTTTTTGGCCATAAAAAGATAATCATCGTGGCCCCGGCAATTCTGTGCATCCATGAATAATCATAACCGAGATTCATTGACAATACATTAGTAGTTGCTGTAGGTACCCATTTTTTAATATCTTCATCAAAAGTAAACATGGTATTTGCATCATGTTTCGGCTTCGCCTTACACCTGGTTACATCCGCACCTTCTAGTGTAATACTGATTTTTTTCAATCCTTTCTCATTATTACCGGCAACAACTTCAAAGACAGGAATTACACCATTACCTTCTGCTCCTTCTTCAAATACTGGCACTTCTCTTTTGTTTTCTCTGATTACAATAGAAGTATATTTACAATGGTCAAATTCATTCTTTGCTACTTTAACTTCTCCAGTTTTAACAGGGCTATTATTAGAAGCTGGCTCATCCTTTTTACTAACAATATTATTATCAAAAACCAAGTAAACAGCATGTGGCGCCTGTTTTTTTTCATCCAGTATATAAGTGTCTCCATTTTTCACTTTGATATAAAAACTCTCAGATTTCTGAAGACGTGTAACTTTCCCCATCCAGGAAAAAGTATTTTTGATTTGCAAGTTTACTTCACCCTCTTCAACTTGAACCCCCGTATAAACACCAATTTGCTTATCCTCACCTAATTGTTTATTGTAAATCTCAACAATCAGTGATGCATTATTGATGCCTTCTGTCTCCAAATGAAGAAATACATCCTGTCCATAGCTAACAGGGGTGCCGTTCTTTATATTATCTCCGCCCAAACGTGTACTCCATTTTGAAGTTTTAATTACGGGAGGGCAATAACCTCTGATTAATAACCCCGATGGATTTTTCTTATCAGGCTTTCCTAAAACTGCAGCTTCCAGATAATACACAGAATCACTTCCGCATAACTTTTTCGGAATAGTCAATGATAAAATCCAGCCTTTAACTTCATATGTTTTAATAAGCTGGGTTCTTTTACTGTTGTGAAGGAACCAGGTTGTGCGGTTCTGATCTTCTTTTGTTGTTCCTTCAACCCATTCGGAAACCTTAAAAGGCTCAGGTTTGTCGCCATCAATGACCACAATACGGCCCCCACCCATTAACGGATAATTTTCATTACCAGCGTACTCCACCTTTTTAACACCCTTGGAGGTAGGTTTGGCGCTTTTGCGTGTTCGCTTAACTTTAGCTGTCTGCTTAACGTGTTTAGTCATTCCCGTTTATTCTAAAATAATACCTTCCCCGTAAATTGTCGTATCTTTTACTTTTCTGATATCTACGGCTGGGTTAAGTGAATTTCCAATAACAGGTTTAGCGTTTTGAAAATTTTTCTTTCCAACTTCAGCAACCTGGCCATGGTTTATAATCAAAATACAACCGCTTCCTCCTATAGGACAGGTAGCCGTACTATTTTCTAACAAGATCTTCCCTCCGTTTGTCAGGGTAGTTTTCTCATAAAAGTCTTTCCATTCTGTCACGATAGCAGTACACGGTCTATTGTTCTGTTTAGAACATGAACCGAAAGTGTTTTTTTCAAAAGTGCTTCCAATGTCTTTTGTACTTGCAATATATTTCTTTGCAGAATCCTTATCATTAGCATATTCCCTTTTATGGGTCAAAACCTTTAGCTTATCAGGTACATTACCAAACATACACCTGCAGGTAGCGCCCTGTACAATTATGTGTTTCTCTGCCATGGCATTATCTTTTTTAGTTTATCTATTAAACCCTCTTTGGGAGCCGAAGAATAATTCCCACCATCAATATAAAATAATGGAGATTCATCACTCTTAACCTTAATTGTCTGTGCAACCATAGAGGCTTCTGTTTCTATCTCAAAAATCTTAACCTCGATCTCCCTAACAACTTTTAATTCCAGCTTCCATTTTGCAACTACAGATTCAATGGCTTTTGTATCTTTATGTAAAATATATAATGCCTCATATGAACCCTTCACTGAATCCACTGAAGGTTCATTTAATTTGTGAATAGGAAAACACTGTTCCTGCTCAATATCCTGAGCGCTTCTTTCGTCCCTTGTTACCCCTGTACAATTAAGTTCAATAGTGTCAAAGCTATTTAAGATGCCAGCGGCTTCTGTTGTCACTTTAAAATTCACAGGTTCCCCCTTACCAGCGATAGGAAAAGACATGTCTTCTTCAACCACCAATGATGATGTGTAAGACTTATAGATATTAGAAAAATAAGTATGAATAAAAAAGTCATTCTCTATAGACTCATGTAGTAGCTCTTCATCAGCTATAGCTTCATCCATTAATTCAAGATATCTTTCTACTTCTTCTCCAACAAAGTATTCTGATATTTCCTCTCTTAATTTGATCCATCTTTCCTGAATTTCTTCTATATTACCAATACCTATGAATTTACCATCAAAATCTATTTCTGCGATCAGGGGATAGAACACTTTACCTGTTTCATACGCAAGTTGATCAACCAATAAATCCGGTTCAGTATCGTCAATATAAACGGTCGATAACCTGTCTATTTTAAATATTCTTGCCTCCTCTGGTATGGTTCTCAGGTAGGATACCTCAACTTCATATTTGAGTCTGTTTTTTTCAGTACCATCCAAGAAAGAAACAGCAAACCCGTATTTCCTACTAAAATGAGGAGCAATCAATTTCAGTAACAAAGAATGTTTAGCTGAGAAATTAACTAATATGGGTTCATCTACATTTCTGGTTTCCATTGTTATATGGTCTTATTACCTGAGTACAGTTTTAGTCTTTGTTTTATTTAAGATAATTTCTTTGTTATTTGATTTAAGCTTGATTAATACCTCATAATCTTCAGGATTGACACTAATATTCAACTCTGCATGATCTTTAATTTCTGCAAAAGCAGCAGTAACCTCCTGCTCATCATAATTAAAATCGGTACGCATGGATTCGTTCTTTTTATTCGTCCAGAAAATATACATCCGCTTTGGTACAGCAAGCTCAGAGATTTCAGGATCTACTTTTCCATTTGCTGCGTTTAGTGTCTGCTCTTCATTAAAATATTCAGTAAACAAGGTCTCCGGACGGCATTCTTCATTAATTACTGCATGCCAGTTATAACGTTTTCTCCAATTTTTCCATGGATCAAAAGGTATAGTGCGATTTTTGACTTGTTCCTGAATCTCCACAGGCAAAGCTGCAACACGGTGAGCGACATATTCTTCCATAGAAATTTTCATATCCGGAAGCTCTCTTTTCCAATTCACATTGGTCGTTGCATGAGCCTGAAAACTCCCCACCTCTACCTGTCTTGCACCACCCGAAATCCAAACCACAACAAATCCCCCAGGAGCCATTCCCACTTTTAGTTTATCAAAGGTTTTATGCTTTTGATCCTCAACAGCTACGCCATAACCTTTCTTAAATAAGGAATCTATCTTTTCTCTATCCAATTTAAACTGCCCAGTATAAGTTATATTTTCAGTAAAAGAAATCCAGGTAATTTCCAACCTATCGGGCGCCTCTTTCATCTCTTCACCAGCAATATTTATAGAGCCCGTTTCCCCCCATCCATAATTAACTAATCTGCCATTAGGAATATAGATCTTTTTATTATCCCCATAAAAGAAATTACCATCATAAACTCTTACTGGGTAATTTTCCGGCGCACACTCTGTAGGTATCCATTCGTATTTATTCATTTTCTGTTGGCAGGAACTAAAGGTGACACCTAAAGTGCACCATAATATTAATATTAAACATTTCCTCATCGTCTATTTCTTTTGGGAGAGATTAAAAACAACTCGTTCTCTGTTTCCCTCTTTGTTTATCCTTGGCTCCATTCCAAGTCCATCCCAGCTAGCAGACCAATGAAGATAACGGTTCCTAAGCTGCAATAACATATTATGATCATTAGCACGTCTATTAAAATCATCAACAGACATTTGCTTACTATCTAGTAACGCTCTGAAATGCATGAATTCTTTATTGGTATAAAAAATCATTGACGCCCTATTATTTTTGAGGGCATAATACTTAAGCCTTTCATAAACCTTACTCATATCCAGCAACGAGTCATCAGCAACGGTAGGGATAGAATAGTCATCTTCTAATATTCCCTCATCAAAGGGAATATTACATTTCGAAACACAAAAATCTTTCATGATATGAAGTGATACTAAACTATATTGATTGCTTAGTTTTCTTGTACCAAACACTTTATAAGAACCATAATTTCTCATCTGCTCTGCCTTATACCAACCCTGTTCAATTAGTCTATGCTTCTCCTTATTGATAATTCGAGCTAATTCTTCTATGGTATTGTCCCTCTCTTCTATGAGCGCAACATCCTTTTCTATCGCATTATTTACATAACCTCCTCCAATATCAGAGTGCACCCCAGGAAATGAGAGCTCAATTCCCTTACCAACATGAGTCAATTCAAATTTCTTTCTATGCTCATCTGCTGCTGTAAGATGAACAACATGAGCCATCCGGTCTATTGAGTTCTGGAAAAGTTCTTCTACATCATCAGTGTGATCCCATCCATAAGCTGAAACTGAATCAAATAATCCACCAAAACGTAGTTTAAAGTTTAAAAATTCAATTCGACTGGCTGCCATATACTGACCAAAAAAACCTTTTGCTGGATTTTTTGTAGTTAAATGTTTTTTAGGATCACCAAAATAGGATTCTGGAGGGTTGATTAAATAAACCGGTTTATGATCATTGGGTGAAATATAGTATTGTTTATTCCCCTTAGCCGCAAAATATAGTCTTTCTTCAGTTTCAGGTTTAGTCAATTCATGAGCACAATATCTTGCAGCAGCTGCCCCGCGGCTGAATCCAAAAAGGTCTATCGAGATTTCATTAATTTTTAATCCGCCTCCTTCAGCATATTCCAGTAAGCTATCAACTGCCTTTCTGCAAGCTATCTTAACTTTTGCAGGAATCCCTGTGCCTCCAATCCCGAAACCCTGACCAGCTGTAAAATCCCCTTTATTATCCTCTGTACCAATCCCTTCTATATAGATAGAAAAATACTTACTCTTGATTTTCGGATAAATCTTTTCAAGCTTATCAACATTAGTATGGTCATTCTCATAACTGGAATTACTCCCATCCCTTTTACTCAACCAATCCGTTTTTGCCAGATAAGCATCCGTCTGCTTCATTCTCGCATCAACATTTGTCCTATTATTGCTCGTACCATCAAAGAACAAACCAATGACCACATTGATGTAATCACTTTTGGCTCCCTCCCTTTTGATAGGTTCTCCATAAACGATCCCTTCTTTAGCTGTCTCGTTTATCTTACCCGCAGCATCAGTATTGATATTCTTGGCAAAAGAAACATGTTCAGCCTTAGCAATTTCTTTAAATGAACCATAAGAAATCTTTGTTATGTTCCCTTTTATCATAATTAATGCAGGTTACTTTTCTCTCCACTATTATTATTAATCAATTTATCAGCATGCTTGGTTACACTTCCCCCACTACTTCCGTAAGAGAGATCTCCAGCCGCCGATTTACTGATATTTGTAGCCTCTGTATTAAAAGATTCAGTAGCAACTTCAGAAATTTCAGAAGCCATGACAGAATACTGATGCGTCGCTATTTTACTCATATTCTTACCCGCAGCATCAGACATATTCTGCCCCGCATTTGTATCTATATTCATCCCCGCAACGATTGTGATATTTTCCTGCGCATTAATGAAAATATTTTTGGCATTGATATTTAGATTCTCATTTGCCGTAATCGTAATATTATTTCCCGCAGTATCGATATGAATAATATTTTTATTGATATCCGTAATCGTTATCCCATGACCAGACGGCCCATCGTTAAACTCAACTAAATGCCCGCTTCTTGTCGCAATCCTTTTCAAATGGTTCGCATCAGAACCACCGGCTCCAGTAGAACCCTGGAAAATACTTCCCATTACAAATGGTCTGTCCGGGTCATTATACCTAAATCCGACAATTACCTGATCACCAACTTCAGGAATAAATACATATCCCCTGTTCTTAGAAAAAGGCTCACTTGATCCACCATCAGGCGTCAGTACCCTGATCCAGTCAGTAGTTGCATTATTTTTTTGCCATAACATTTGTACCTTAATCCTGCCCGTTTGAGAAGGATCATTGTTATCTTTAACAATAGCCACCTGAGACTCTGCCTGAGGCACATTAACCAGATTAACAGTTAACACTTCAGTGTCTGCAGGAACCCCTTTAAATGAATTCGTATACCTGCTTAAACCATCAATATGATGCGTTATTTCTGTAATTAAAAATTTACTCAGAGAATCCTGATTAAATACTCCGGAATCGTTTTTACGAGAGACATAAACATCAGCTATACTTCCGATGTTCAATGCTGTATTAGTACTTTCACCTGTAATATCTGATAAATTAGAAGCCATTGCAGCCTTATGTTTTCCAGCTAGTTTGTCCAACTGATTTTTATTTTCTACTCTCGGCTTAACCGGATGGTTTACATTGTTATCAAAAACAGAAGAAGATTGCTGAAACGCGTGCTGAGAAAAACCATTTAGTCCTTCCACATGTCCTGGATCCTGTGCATCCAGCGTACTGTTTTCTTCAGAACGGTACGAATAATAAGAGAAACCCATAGGCAAAATACGAACCGCCATATTCATGACATTCAAATTCTGGCCATGTACAAGTTTCACAGATTTTTGTTCAGACGGTTTACCAAAATGAAGTGTTCTTCCATCGTAATAGAAAAACTCCCCATATTCAGAGCTTAACCTGTTAATGAAGCTGAAATTGCTTTCCTTAAACTGAGTAATATATTTAAGGTTTTCCTTGTAAACAGGTTTTACCGATAGGTCCAGATCGTTACTGGCAAGCCCCGAAGTAACCTTCTTTACAATTCCATCTAACTGCATATCACTAAAAGAAAGCATATTTCCGCCACTCTCCAATAAAATTGTTGGAGAATACCCTTTAATAATGAGATTTCCTCTTAGACCGTGGCTCTGAGAAAGGTTTACCTCACAGACCAACCCCTTAAATGCTGTATTACCATGATCAATACTGATGATAAAACTCTTACCAATCCATGATTTAGACTGATCAATTTTGAAAGATCCCGTTTCTTCGATTACATCCTGATTTATAATCAGTTCAAATTCATGATGACGGTTGAATGCCTGGCTAATCTTAAGAGAATTAAAATGAATAATCTCTTTATCATCAATATGTATTTCCAGATTAATTTTCTTTTCCATCGGTTGGAATTCTTCGGTTTATAGATTGATTATATTTTTAATCCCTGATTCCAGGAAATAAAGATCTTTTTCAGAAAAATTTTGTGGGGTCGCTATCCTATAGAAGAATTCATGCTGGTATAAAAATCCAGCAAAAAAAAGGCAGAAGCCTAACAGATAATGTATCGGTTCAATATACATAAACAGCGTTAATAAGATTTAATAATTAAGGCCAGCCTATTTCACATAGGCTGGCCTTAATTAATGAACTAGGCTTTTGGCCAGTCGTTAGTATGTTCTGCATTTCCAAGTTTCAACTTGCGTGCAGATAATACAAAGCTTAAAGTCATTGGAGTTTTGTCATTAACAGCAATACCTTCATTGTATTGAATGATGTAACCATCTTCAAATGACAATTCCTTCATCTTTGCATCTTCTTCTCCTTTTTTGAAAACAATCACTCCCGACAAAGGTTTGTATTGATTGTTAACCATTGATTCAATAACAGAAGTATCTTCAGTTGATTCAATCTCAACGTGGATTGTTCCGCCATATACACCTGATGATGGACGACCTTTAGCGTCTACATCTCTATTTAATGAAAAACTGCATTGCAGTACATCGAACTCTTTTGATCCTAGAGTTAATCTGGTTTTAAAAGCCATGGGAATATTTTATTATAAAATTTGTTAATTGATTAACGCATTAAGACTAAATATCGTGATATATATGAATTCGTACACAAAAGATAGTAGAATTTTAATGGTTAAATTTACGCTTTTGGCCAGTCATTAGTATGCTCCGCGTTGCCGAGCTTTAGTTTACGGGCCGAAATCTGGAATTTTAAAGTCATTGGGTTATCTCCAGTGATTCTGATTCCTTCTGAATACTTAACGATATATCCATCTTCAAAATGAACTTCTTTCATTTTTGCATCTTCATCTGTTTTTTTGATGAGCAATACACCTGTAAGAGGTTTATATTGATTGTTTACCATCGCTTCTACAATAGAAGTGTCTTCAGTTGATTCGATTTCTACGTCGATTGTACCGCCATACACTCCGGAAGAAGGTCTTCCTTTTGCATCAACATCGCGGTTTAGGGAATAAGCACAATGAAGTACATCGTACTCCTTGCCAGAAAAGGTTAATCTTGCTTTGAAAGCCATAACTTTAATTATTGGGTGAAATTTTTATCATTTACTATACAGACAATAACAAAAAGTTTGCCACTATCGTCAATAATGCCTTAATACAGAGTCAAGCCCTATTTTAGGGCTGTACATATATTTAACTACAAATTAGTTTAGTTTTTGTTCAGAGATTGGGACAAAAAATTCTGCTGGCTGCATAAGCTGCCAGCAGAATAATTTTATGCTAAAAAACCTGATTAAGCTTTAGGCCAGTCATTCGTATGCTCGGCATTACCGATTTTCAACTTACGTGCTGAAATTACGAAACCTAAAGTCATTGGTGTATTGTCGTTAACGGCAATTCCCTCGTTGTACTGAATGATATAACCATCTTCGAATGACAGTTCTTTCATCTTTGCATCTTCTTCCCCTTTTTTGAACACGATAGTTCCTGAAAGCGGCTTGTACTGGTTGTTTACCATGGATTCAATCACTGAAGTATCTTCAGTAGATTCAACTTCAAGATGAATTGTTCCACCGTAAACTCCTGACGACGGACGACCTTTTGCATCTACGTCTCTGTTAAGTGAATAGCTGCACTGCAACACATCATACTCTTTTGAACCTAAGTTCAGTCTGGTTTTAAACGCCATGATAATTTTTAAAATTGGTTAAACAGTCAATTACAATTAAGCCTTAGGCCAGTCATTAGTGTGTTCTGCGTTACCCAGTTTCAATTTACGGGCAGAGATCTGGAATTTTAATGTCATCGGATTGGCTCCAGTGATATTGATTCCTTCTGAATACCTAACAATGTATCCATCTTCAAAATGAACTTCCTTCATCTTGGCATCTTCTTCAGATTTCTTGATCAGAAGAGTACCAGTTAACGGTTTGTACTGATTGTTTACCATCGCTTCAACAATTGAGGTATCTTCGGTAGATTCGAGTTCAATATCGATTGTTCCACCATACACTCCGGAAGAGGGTCTTCCTTTTGCATCCACATCACGATTTAGAGAATAGGCACACTGAAGTACATCGTACTCCTTGCCCGAAAAGGTTAATCTTGCTTTGAAAGCCATAACTTTTTGTTTTAGGGTTATTATTTATAATTATCAGGATAAGTGCAAATACGTTGCCACTATTCCCTTATAATCAACAAGATAAAAGATATTTTTCAAATAACCAAAATAAAAAGTATCAGACCTAGATTATCTTCGATCCAAAGGCTTCGAGCTTCCTCAGCCACTTCTTACTATATTCATTTTCCAGAGAATATAACTGGCCAATGGTATTCGTTAAGACAGGATGAAAGCGGCAATTTTCGAAAACGTTTCTTTTAATAGACAAGTAGGTGATTTTTTTGTCTTGTTTCCAGAACTCAAATGTTTCCTGGTCCAGAATAGAAACTATTCTTGCCGATTTACCACTAAAATTATTACTGACTTTTTGCTGTGTAGATTGAAAAACCTGATCAGGCATAAACAGCCTGTCAAAGAATCCTGTGATCCTGGTCGGAATAGAGGATAAATAAACAGGACAAAATAACACCACATGGTTTGCCCACATAATCAAATCAAGTGCACGTTTCAAATCAGGCTCCAGTTCAGTCACCCTGTTATTGAATTGCTTGTTCGAATTAAAGATTAAATCAACAATAGCGATTTCTTTAATATGTGCTCCGGCTTCTTTAGCCCCCTTAACATATGCTTGTATCAAATAACTTGTAGCAGCAGTTTTTTCAGGATCACCATTTATGATCAATAGTTGTTTCATTTATTTGAGGGGCCTATGTAAAGATTCAGATGCTAAAATATGAAGAAATTGTTAAGGCAGGAAATGTGAAATGATATTAAAAAAAATATCCGGTCCAGATTTCTCAAATCTGCCCGGATATCTTTACTAACGGAAAATTAGTCAACAACGAATAGCTTGTCTATTGTTGTGCATACTCTGAACTCCACGTTGTTTCTTCATCCTCTCCTTTTTGTCCGTCAAGTTTTACAACAAAACTTTTTGCAGGAAAATAAGGAGTAATGTGAATATCCAGGTGAATTTTATCTTTTTGTAACTCATCACGCTCAAAACGCATGATTTTGAAACGCTCAATTAAACGTTCAGGTCCTTGAATTCCGTCCAGGAATTTAACGATCTGTCCACGTAAATCCTGTTCTGTTTTAGAAGTCCAGTTTTCAAAAGCTCTTCTGTTTAAGAAATCGAAAAGTACTTTGGTCACATAATCAAACACACGTACTACAGAATAAGTCTGTAAGCCAATGTTATCACCATTAAACAATGTTTTAGCAGAGAAAGCCATTACTTTTCCATACTCATTTACCATTGGTACTAAACCAATTCGCTCAAGGTGTGAAATTTCACTTTTCTTAAGATCAAACTTAACACCGTCCACGTCATTAATTGCACCATGTTTTTTACCAGCAGTTACCTGCGACATCAAAGTATAGTACATTTTTCCAGCTAATGCGGCGGATCCTGGGATAGTCAAATCATCTTCCTCCCCCACTTCACTCACTTTACCTCGGCCTACTAACCAGTTACAAGTCATGATCACATTTGATCTGAATGCATCAGCACCAGTTAAATTAGCTGCAGTAAATAAGTCAATTACATCATCAGGCTGATCTAAATCGGCAAAATCAGTAACCAGCATCGCTTTATTTTCATAAGCTACCTTACCCCACTTCTCTACCACTTTATTAGAGCCCATATAACCTGGGATAACCATCAATGAATAGTTTTCACGTAAATCAAGACGGTCATATTTTTGTTTCAGCTCATCACTTACAAAATCCACAAATCTAGGATTATCCAGATCTTTAATCTGATCCATAGAAGCATTAAGCAAGACCACATTTTTCAATTTGTCTGCTTCAGTATTCTGATAGAACAAATTAACGGAACGATAAGCCTGCTCCAGCTCTCTTGTGCTTTCCAGTGCCGAAGCAATATTTTTATTTAAGTTCTCTTCTGCAGCCAGTAATTTCTCCGTACTCTTTGTCGTCATTGACGCTACAGAATCCGAATCTTCCAATACATCAATCCACAATTGGATTTTCTTTTTCAACTCTTCTCTTTCTTTTTTCTTTTCATCTCCGGTCAGGAAAATCTGTTTCCTGGCTTTTCTTTCAGGATTTAAATTTTGCAGCCCATCTACAGTTGCTTCCAATAAATCGAAACCACCAACTCTTGCCAGTTTATCTAAACTCTCCTGGAGTGAAAGTTTTACCTTCTCTTCTTTTTCTGCGGGTTTAAATCCTGCTGCCTGGGAGTTATCTTGTGCTATCTTTTGTTCTTCTGGAGTCGCCATAATATATTTTATTATCTACCTATGTAATACCTGATCTATTTATTCTCTTCTAACTCCGCTACGAAATTTTTCAAAGCACTGATAAATGCATGTTTTGTTTCTGCATCATCAAGAGTAGACTTTAACGTTTTATTTGATTTAAGCTGTTTGATAACATTCAAAGACATTTCGCGCTCAATATTGATATTATTCAGGTGAGTGCTTTGATTGATGATGCTTTTCACAGAAAAATCACCAAGATTGTTGAAATGAAGAGTTTCTGATACCGGCAGACCATCCTGTCTTTCAAAACCTACATTTACTTTCGGTTTATAATGATTAAAAACCTCCTGAACAGTTTTTAAACCCTCTACTTTTTCAGGCTTGATTGGTTCGTTATCTGTTAATTTTTGTATAAAAAGTGTTTTATTATGGGCAATATCTGCGAATGATTCTGAAGTATCTATCTTTCTTTCATTTCCGCCAATTTCATAGTTAAACATAGTATTGATATTTAAGGGTTTAAGATCTATTAATAATAAAAATATTGAATTTAATTCTAAAAAACAGTATTTACCTACAAATTGTTTTCTAGTTCAGTAACAGGACTTTGCTCAATAATTTCCCATTCCAGCCGCTCTTCTGTTTCGTGCTTCTTAATTACGATTGTATTGCCTTTTTTCAGCTCTCCTGAAATTATATATTTTGAGATTGGTCTTCTCAGCTCATTCCGGATTACACCTGATAATTGTCTCGCACCATATTTTGGTGTAAAGCCACTTAAAGCAAGCATTTTCGTTGCCTCTTCTTCAATCTCAAAAGCTATGCCTTGTTTTTGTAAAGCATCGATCAGACTTTTTAACTGAATTTCAAAGATCCTGACTACATTACTCTTATTAATCGGAGCAAATGGTACAATCTCAGATAAACGTGCTAAAAACTCAGGTCTGAACTGACGGGACATAATCTCCATCAGCTGCTGCGAAGTTGGGATAATCCCCTGCCCCACCTGCTCTGCAATCCACTCACTTCCAATATTAGAAGTAAATAAAATCAGGGAATTAGAGAAGTCTCCCTCTTTACCTAACCTGTCATGCATATGTCCTTCATCCAGTATCTGTAAAAAAGTATCAAATACAGATGGATGTGCTTTTTCAATTTCATCAAATAACAATACAGAATAGGGCTGTTCTCTGATTTTGTTAACCAGCATACCACCTTCTTCATAACCCACATATCCCGGAGGTGCTCCATACAGCAAAGCTGCAGAATGTTCTTCCTTAAACTCGGACATATCAAAACGGATCATTGCCTTTTCATCATTGAATAAAAATTCAGCAATAGATTTTGCCAGTTCTGTTTTTCCAGTTCCGGTTGGGCCTAACAAAAAGAATGAACCAATCGGCTGTCCTTTTTTGTTCAATCCACTTCTGGATTCAAGGATTGCATCAGAAACAGCTTTCAATGCTTGATCCTGTCCTACTACCCTTCTTTTCAGGAACTGCTCCATATTGAGCAACTTTTCTTTTTCCTGGGCCTGGATCTTCCCTAAAGGAATACCCGTTTTATAAGAAACAATAGAAGCGATGTCCTGTTTAGTAACCTCATCCGATTTACGTTCGGTCAAAACCTTTAACGCATCCAGATTTTTGGTAATATACTGATGGTATTCATCGGCAGTTTCAAAAGCCTCTACCTGTGTCTCATCCGTCAGCTGCCCCAGCAACACAGGGCTTACTTTGTCCTGTAACTGGTTATATAACCATTTATAATCCGTTAGCTCCGTTACTTCATCAATATCGGACAATTCTAATTCAGCCAGTGTCTGTGTTAATTCTTCCAGTACTTTTTCTGAGGTATCATTCATCATTTTCATTGCCGCCATAGAACGGTCCAGCAAATCAAAAGCAGAATCCGGAAGCCTGCGGTCTTTCATATACCGCTTAGCCAGTCTCACACACTCCGGAATCGCATCCGGCTGAACTTTCAGCTGATGATGTTCCTCATATTTTACCGTCAGTTTTTCCAGCATTTTTATCGCCGAAGCCTCATTTGGTTCGTTGACCTGTAAGACTTCAAATCTTCTGCTGAAAGCCTGTTCTGGTTCTATAATTTTACGATATTCATCAATCGTGGTTGCACCAATCACTGTGATTTCGCCTCTGGCCAGTTCAGGTTTCAATAAATTACCAACCCCACCGCCAATCGGTCCTTTATTATCTAATAAGGTATGAATCTCATCAATGAATAATACAGCCTTATCAAATTGTTTGATTTCCTTTAAAATATTCTTCAGACGATCTTCAATCTCTCCTTTATAAGAAGCTCCCGCAATTAACGACCCAAGGTCAAGCTCAAAAAGCTGAACTCCTTTTAACAATTCAGGAACGTTATCTGCAATTATATCCTGCGCAAAACCATCCACTAAAGCTGTTTTACCAACTCCAGCATCTCCGGTAATAATTACATTCGGTTTAGTTCTGCGGCAAAGAATCTCCATAATCATCCTCGCCTCTTTGTCTCTTCCAATGATAGGATCAGTTTTACCATCTCTGGCCAGTGCAATCCTGTCAATGCAATATTTATGTAAAGCAGTAGTTCCTACCCCACCTTTATCAGCTTTTCCAGAACCCGAAGCAGGTGCAACAACTTGCTGTAATTCCTCATCTTTCAAATAAAGATCCAGTAATTCCTTCTCCTTAATCGGGAATGATTTCAGCTGATCTGGTTTAAACCCAACTGTAGGCTTACACAAAGCTGTTAGTACACAAATAGGTGTAATTAGATCCAATCCAACTTTAATTCTTACCAGGTCAGCTTCTTCAAAAACCTTAGCAATTTCCGGACTGCCTTTTACTTCCTCAGCCGAAGAAGATGTTTTCTCCAGTTCTTCAATTCTTACTTCAGCCCATTCACTGATATATTCCTCATCTTTTCCTATAGAAGATAAAAAACCTCTCAATCCAACTTCCTTATGCATTAAACCTTTTAAAAGGTGAGCAGCAGTAAATTCAGGATTACGGTATTCTTTAGCGAGGGATTGCGCAACCCTGATCGCTAGTTTTACTGATTCACTAATGTTTGTAAGACTCATAATATCTAAAACTAAGGGGTTTCTTTTACTGCATTCTCATTTTTCACTGCATTCTCATTCGTAGCAGCCTGCACAAAATTCTTCTCCGTGATGTAGTAATAAGTTTTTCCATTGGAATTAAACTGCTGCCCTATTTGCGTTCCTCTTTTAATCTGCTCACTTGAGCTGATCAGAAACTTCAAATAAGCTTCAAAATCGGCCTGTGGCATTTTACTCTGGCTTTTTAAGTCAGCAACGGTATATTTATTCAGCAGTTGATTCGCAACAGGCAAACCTGTTACCGCTTTAATATAATTGGACAACGTCATCGGTTTAATATGGCCTTTAGAAATATCTATATCCAGTAAATTGCGCATAATATTAAAATAATTTTTCTGCAATTTTTTTCTGAACGAAGACTGATCTGGCTGCAGATTCTGTCCAATCATTAACGAAAATATATCATTAATCTGTTTATACTCCATTGTATTTAAGACCAGTGCATATTGCAACAGATCTTTGTTTTTAGAAACAATATCAGAATGAACAGAAGAAGTTATGAAATATTTAAACCCATTATGCGGCATTTTATCTGCCACATCATCACCTACTGGTGCAGATAATCTACTTTCAACAATCGGAGATAAATTTTTACGTTCAATACCTGTCAATCTGAAAGCACTGTCTAAAGAACTGACCTGGTTATTGATATCCATGTCAGTTTCTTTAATGAAACGTCGCATAGCGATGTTCATAGATTCAGCTGAATTTACAGACCCTTTAGTTGGGAAAACTACCCCACCCTGAATTAAACTATTTTTAGGGTAATCGAGGTAATAAGAAATTGAATCCAGTCTGCTGGTGTTGTAGGCCTGCGTATTATTCAGTCCTTCACCCTTTACTAAAAATCTCTTCTTTTTATCTGCCGAATAGATTGCCGATTCAGATACTAATTTTTTTGATTGTAATACAAAATTATTGAATAACTGGTCATAATCACTGTATAACTGAATAGCTAGTAATCTTGCATCTGCACGTGCAAATTCTTCCGTCAGCTGGCTTAATTTATAAGCTGAAGACGTCTCATTTCCCGTACTACCAATCAAAACAATTAGGTTGGTTTCATTTTTATGACTCTTTAACAAGTTTAATCCAGCCCTTACCCCATCAAAAACAGGCTCAGCAGTGATTCTACCATTATATCTTTCCGTTTTCTTAGCTTCAGCAGAAAGGAAACTCATTAATTTTCTGTAATCCGGGGATACAGAAGGCGTGCTTAATAACCCCGCAGCCTCATTTCTATAAACCACAGCACCATAACTCACTTTATGCTTTTTACCATAATCATTGAAGATATTTTCGAATGATTGAATAGTATTAGTTAGCCCTGAGAAATACCTTGACATCGGACTACCACCATCTACCACAAAAATCACATTGATTTGGTGGATGTTTTTTCTCAGTTCCAGGTAAGTCAGGTAAGACAGTGTTGACCCGTTGATCGTAATTAACTTATTATTTGATTTATTATAAACATCACTAGCTACCCCTAAAGTATAATTCCCAGCCCCATCATCATTCACAACTGGTGCACTTCTAAGGATCACATCATTTGCAGATAAAAGCGGGTCCATATGTACCCCGTTAAGCACCAGTGATACTGAATCGCTCTGGTCATAAGAATCAATCCGCGTTGGTGTGATATACAACCTGTCACCATAACTATGAACCGCATCCGCAGCTATCCAGCCATAGATACTTTTCCTTGCACTGTCAGTAACCAGCTGATCTTCATTTCCGATCAGGTATTTCTTACCATCTTCAGATTTTTTAAAGATATAGTTGAATTCATGTAACCTCACCTTTGACACTTTCTTTTTCAATTCAGGAGAACTATAAACAAAAGCAGAATCCGTATTATCATAATAGAATTTAGACTCTGTCAAAGGAACTTTACCTGTGATGATTGCAATCGATTTTTCGGGATAACCTGATTTCTGATTGGAATATGATCTTTGCCATAACAGCATTTTTGATTTCGGAATCCATCCGTAACTAATTGCACTTTTCTTATCATTAATCTTTCTTCCCCTGATCATCCCAGATTTGTATTTAATCAATTTTAAATACCCATTTTCCTCTTTGGAAACATAAAAAGGTTCCATAAAGTTCAGTTTTTTCATAATCAAACTTCCGCCTGGTGCAGTGGTCGTATAGTTTTCGTCTCTATCAGAGAAAACAATCCATGGCAAGCTCGTTTTGCCACCATCTTCATTCACATTAGTAAAGGCAGATGGTTTAGCATAAGCCTTAGGCATATATTTTACTTTCTTTCCAAACGCTGCAGGCGATTGCGCCATGACAAAAGCCGTTTGAGCAATCAATATAGAGAGGGATATAATTCGTTTCATATTTGGTTATTTTTTTACTGTATTCGCTGAATGTTGTTTGATATTTACCAGGGTTGCACAGGTAGAATTAGGGCTGATAGTCAATTGAGCTTCATCAACAACAATTTCTCCCCCGAAAGTCAATCCCATACAGTAAGAATAAAAATCACTCGATTTCTTAATTCCATCCTGGTCTACAGCCACGGTAACCTTCTCATTGTTACACATATACCTACGAATCAAGTAGTAATAATTTGAATTAAAGTCTGCTCCATTCGCAATAGCCTGTAAGCGTGCTCTGATATCATCAATAACTTTTTGCTCACCTTCTCCTGGTACAACCATATCCGCATCCAGTTCCGCATTTGGATCTGTGATAAAAATGGTATGATAAATAGGTCTGTGGCTTCTGTCAGTCGTTAATTTAACCATGAATTTACCAGGGGTGTGGAAGGTATACAAAGCAGTTCTACCCTTCACATCTACACGATTTGTTTCTCCGAAAGACCATTCAAATTGATTAGCCTTCCCTTCGGCCTCTACCCTGACCTCTTCGTTCACGACACCAGAGGTAGGCCCGCTTATCGTCACCATTGTATCTAAGGCGGCAATCACAGTGTCTCTGACAGTAACCGGGAATTGCTCTTTTAATTCTCCATCAACGGTCAACCGCACAATATACGATCCTGCTCTGTTATACCGGTAACTTCCGTTTTGGGTAGTTAATTTGGCACCATTACCAAATTCCCAAAGCCATTTCTTAGC
Source organism: Pedobacter sp. PAMC26386 (assembly GCA_014302835.1). Taxonomy (GTDB): domain Bacteria; phylum Bacteroidota; class Bacteroidia; order Sphingobacteriales; family Sphingobacteriaceae; genus Pedobacter. The sequence goes on along the minus strand of CP060294.1, from coordinate 601,437 downwards.
ACTTCTTGTATTATCCGTAAACACAAGGTCTTCATTCAGATACATTTCATCCTTCAAAATCCTTGCATCAACATTACGTTTATCAAAAAAAGAACTTTTCAGCAAAAAGATAAGTGCTGCTATAATCAGGATTGCAATAAAAATATACAGGAAAATGTATCCCTGCGAATTGCTGCTCACTGATTTTCCATTAGTAGTATTAGTGTCGGCCATAGGTTTATATTTTGTTTTTATTAATTTTGATTTGTGCGGGTTATCTCGCGGCAGGCTGACTGCCCATTGTTTGTCTTAACTGGCGTGTAGATAACTTACAATCTTCTAATGATTTGTTTAACCTGTCTATATCCTTGTTATTTCCTTTTAACTCTCTCCTGTTGTAAAACAAAGCACTGTAAAGCGTAGAAGCCTGAAGAAAGGTTTTATAGCGCTGGTCATATGCTTTCCTTTCATAATTCGATTTAATGGACGCAACAGAGTTTTTGATATCATTCTCCAGAAAAACAGCTTGTACACCCGGATCAAAAGTCATGATATCTTTATAAGCGGTATCAATAGTTGCCCTTTGTTCTTTAACAGTGGCTTCAAATTCTGCGTTCTGTTCCAGTTTATCGGCTAAGTCCTGTTTAGAAACCATTCTTCCTTTGCCATAATCATAAAATAATCCGAAGCTTAATAGCGCAGTCGTAAACAAGAATATTCCTATAAAAAACAGGAACTGGTCTCTTCGTTCTTTTATACTTAATTTGATCATAATTACCTGTTAAATCTTCCTCCCCTTATTCTTTTGGCCGCAGTAGTATTTGTTTTAAAACAAGCATCCAGTTGCGTTTTAACGTTCTCGATCTGAAACCTGGTGGTAAATAAAGAGTCCTGTATACCCGCCATCTGTGAAACGTCCTCAGTCATTTTCTTATACAGCAAAAAACTGCTGACCGGTGTATTTTCCTTTTTAATAATGTCTTTGATTTTAAAATTTGTATTTTGGATATCTTCAAGCATGATAGCCTGATTATTCATCTCCTCAGAATTTATTGAGGAGTATTTAGAAAGTTGTTTAAATCTTAGCAGGATCATATCAAATTTGGTATTGATATCTTTTCGTTTAGCCAGAAGCTGATCGGTTTGTTTGACCTCCTTTTCTAAAAGTGCATATTCAAATTTGGAGGCTGCAAAAAACAGATATACGCATAAGACTGCGAAAATAATAAGGGAAATAAAATTCAGAACAAAGAGCCGATAAGACTTATTCAGTTCCTGAGCATTTATGGGTTTCATTAAAGCAGATTTGAGAGGTGTAAAATTTTAATTATAATAACATGTTTATTAATTATAATAACATGTTTATTAAAGGTGCGTTAGTATTATCTTCCAATATATAAATTCTGGACGTAATATTGATTATGCATTTACCAATTATTGTTCCACTTAAGCATTAACGTATGTCCGATTCTTTATACAACAAACCATTTCGTTTAAAAAACATTCTCGAGAATAAGGATCTCCTGGAGGCGGACTTGGGTAAATCTATCTCACAGAATATCGAATTAATCATTTTCACAAGGTTTGGTGAACACAGGCACAACAGGAACTTTGGATGTGAAATATGGGACCTGGACTTTGAATTAATAGTTAGTGAGACCACATGGGAAGAAAAATTCAGGCAATCCCTGCTTAGATCTATCACAGAATATGAGCGCAGACTATATCAGGTAGAGGTAGAAATTAATATGACTGAAGTGGAGAAGAAATTTTCTATGCGAAATGTAACAGAAATCAAGAAGAAAGTTGATATTTCCATCTGGGGTAAAATGAACATTACAGGAGAAAAATATTATTTTAACACAGGCTTATTCTTAAGTCCACTATCAAGTTAGGTCGTAGTGTTCTATTTTAAGGAAACACTGAACTAATTTATAGACAGACAGATACCTAACAAAGCTGTTACAAGACGATAAAGTGGGTTTATAAGCAACAATTTGAAATTAATTTATTTAAGCTTACCGAATAAAAACCTAAACAAAACATAAGAACCAGATGAAACCGCCATCCTTCATCACAATTAAAAATATAAATACTAGATGAAACCGTCATCCTTAATGACAGCTTCATCACAATTAAAAATATAAATACTAGATGAAAAACATATTTTATTCTTCCAAAGACGAAATAAGAAATAGAATTTTAAAAAATGCGCTCGACTATTGGGGTATAAAAAACACAAATGATTTTGATCCGCTGGTTAAATTACTTATTGAAGCATTAAGTACCGAACTTTTCAATGTTTCTAATGACGTAAAAAACCTTGAGAACAGAATCCTGGACCGCATATCCCGTATTCTGGCTTCGGATACCCTAACAACAGCACTTCCCGCACACGCCATTCTACACGCCCGTGCCATTGAAGCCACTGAAATTATTGAGACTAATACACAATTCTTCTTCAGAAAGAGGCTGAAAGATAAAAATGAAAACAGTGGTGAAAATACATCAGATATCTTTTTTAGTCCTTTAAAGCCAGTAAAAGTATACCAATCAGAAATCTCTTACCTCGCTAACGGAAGCAATATCTTTAAAATTGACACACAACACAATAAGTCTTTACTAACACACAGTAATCCAGGCGAAGGACTGGATAAAAACACCCTTTATATTGGAATTGAAAATCCGCCAGTACTTGCCCTATTACCCGGTTTAAGCTTCTATTTTGACTGGCGTAATTACGTTGTAAACGACAGCATTTATGACCTTCTTACGCTTACCAGGTGGTTTTTAAACGACTTACCCGTTAACCTTTCTCTAAACAAGTTCTATATAGAATCAGAAAAGAACATACAATCTCCTTTTGAGAATCAGGATGTTTTAAACTTAATCACAGAAGACGTTAATGCGTTCTATGCCAATAGATTTCTAACTATAGATCAGGAGAATATATTCCCGCAGCAATCGTATTTACAACTCTATCCAAAAGAATTTGATACTGCCTTTCAAACAGGCAGCCTAACCAGTTTCAAGAAACCCATACTCTGGCTAAAAGTTGTCTTTCCGGCGGCTATTACAGAAGCTATGCTAGACGAGTTACACGTCTCCATAAACGCTTTCCCGGTAGTCAATAAGAGAATACACGATTTTAAACACCGGCTGAAAATGATGACCAATATTATGCCCATCAAACTTCAGGATCACGATCAGTTTTTATGTGTAGACTCACTAACAGATAAAGCAGGAAACTCCTATACAGAAATTCCGCACAGTCACGATGACGACGCTAATGCAGGCTCATTCTCCATTCGTTATGGCGGTTCAGAACGTTTTGACAATAGGAACGCAAAAGAGATTGTAGATTATCTTTTTGAGTTGTTAAGAGACGAAAAAGCTGCGTTTTCTGCCTATGGATCTGATTTTCTAAACAGTTCATTAAAGGAACTGGAACAGAATATCTCTATCATTGAACAAAAGACAAAAGCACAGTTAATCACCATCAAAGAACTGCTTAATTACATCATTGTCAAACCATTGAACAATGCAGACATCCTCTTCCTTGAATTCTGGTCAACCAATGCAGAAATGGGAAATCAGATCAAATCCGGCAGTCACTTGCAATCATTTGAGAGCAGTAAAACAATACCAGAAAGCCTGTTTTTATTAAGTAATACAAAAGGCGGAAGGTCAAGATTAAATGCAACAAACAGGGTTCAAGCCTATAAATATGGCCTAACTACAGGCAATAGACTAGTTACCCAATCAGATATCATTAATTTTTGTTTCTTTGAATTAGGTAACAAGGTCCAGACCGTAAACATCAGAAAAGGGCTAATGCCAGCACAGAATCCAAAAGAAGGTTTTCTTAAGACCACTGATATTGTGATCACTCCGGCGCAGCAAAACGGATTAAATGAAGAAGAATGGAAATCAATACTCAGTCTGACTAAATCAAAACTGGAAATCCGCAGTACAATGAATATCCATTACAGACTTTTACTGAGTTAAAATTCAGCTATTCCTATTTAAAGATACACAGTATATCCTAAATAGGAATTAGCACTTTCTGAACCCAATGTTCCTATCTGATTTTGCTGGTTTGCAATTAAATTGGTTGTCACCTCAGTTTCAACTGGAACCAGGTAAGATACCGCCAGATCTATTAAATGTGCATGCGCAGTTCCAGGCAAAAAGTTGACTAATTTTCTCATGTCTGCGGGGCCCACATTGATCGAAATCTCTTCTTCGTCAGTGATAAAGGTGCTACCAATGATCGAGTTAATCCCCAAAGCTCCAAAACCCAACCTGAATTGTAATCCTTCATCAATAGGGGCTGCCTTTACATTTGTGCTTTTTAAAACCACATCAACTGGCACTTTGAAAAGTACAGTCAATAATTGCCCAAGAAATTTCAGATCATTCCTCTTTTGATGAATAACCGGCAGAAAATGCATCCAAATTATACTCTGCTCCTTATCAAGCAATTCAAATTCTTTCCATTCGGCAGCAAAAATATTAGTCAGATCATTATAAGTCGTTCTTTTATCTAATCTGTTCTCATAAAGTTGCAATACAGTTTTAAGATAATTAACCTCTGCCTCAAAAGGCATAAAGAACTTCCTTGCATCTTTTTCTTCTGTACGTCTTAACTGTACATCCTCTACCATTTCCTGCTCAGACATTCCTGAGCTGCCAGTTGGCGGAGTATGGAACAGTCCTTCAGGAAGCATATCGTAAAAACCTTCCTGGTTAACCTCAATATTTAAACAATCCTTGCGTTTACTATCAGAATAATAAAACGAGTAATTGCCAATATCCTTTGCATAGGCTCTTTGTTTTGCACCTACAGGAAGCACTGCAATCTGATCAGAATGAAAATCGCCATTTTCAATTAGCTCTGCAACTTTTGTGATAGCTTCAAAATCCGTATTCAGATCATTCTTTAAATGCAGCCTCTGTTTCATATATTTATTTACGATATAATTAAACTAATATACACTAATAACTATACCATTCTTATTTTGATAGATTTAAGGTATTATATTTGTTAACAGTTAAACAAAAACATCAAGTACAATTTAATGGACGTTCAATCATTCTTTATTCGATATTTATTATTCCCTTTAATCTTCGTAGTCTCAGCAGCTTTACTCTCGATTGTAAATAAGAAAAATCAGTTTCTTAACAACAAAAGATTGATCATAGGCATCCTGGTATTAAGTCTTGTCTTGGCCCTGCCTGGATTCCTCGGATTTTTAAGCTTTGATTTTATGCCCTGGGGCTATATTATCTGCCAAATATATTATGTAATTACAGGTACGCTCTTTGTTTATTTATTTACCAGGAAATACCCTGAAGAATTACTGGACAGAAAAATTTTCATCATATTCGGCATATTAGTCGGTTCACTGCTCAGCTTTTATTTATTTCAGCTGGCATTCAACTGGCTGAGCGAGATTCACTTTGGATTATGGGCCGCAACAAGTATTCTGACCTTTATAGTTCCCCTGTTGTTCTGGTGGGCCTATGTAGCCCTGATCAGTATCCCGACAGAGATTTACAAGATCTGGCAATACCCGGTAACTCCAATTAATATTGAAATGGATCATCTGGATTTTGACCGTATGCTAGTGCTGGAACTGGAATTATATAAAAATACAGATGATCCTGAACCTTTACGTGTAAAAGCCAAAGCACCCGAAAACATCATATTCGGTAACTGGTTTTACAAATTCATTGAAGATTACAACTTAAAATTCCCTAAAAGTCCAGTTAAATATATAGGAGAGGATAGTGAATCTTATAAATGGATATTTTTCATCAAAACCTCTTTCTTCAAGAAGAATATCTTCATTGATCCGGATCATGATATTATCAATAACCGGATTACAGAGAAAATGACCATTTACGCAAAAAGAGTATCTGAAAATGCCAATAAGCCTGAATCAATCGGAGACGAATCTATTTTCATCTAATTAACATACTATGATTTCACCATTAAAATACAAACCCGTTAACTGGGTGGATGGAATGAAACTATCCAGCAACCATTTTGTTGCTACAGATCAGTTTAACCAGGACTTTGTGAGAGATGCCACATCAATAGCGCTAAATAATTTCAACTATGGCCTTCTCCCTCCCTTTTCCGGTGAGCGTGTATCACACGAGATAGAAATTACTGAAAAAGCGACAAATCACATTGAGATCAAAGTAAGACATTGTAATGCAATTACAGCCGAAGGATGCAGAATCGATATTCCTAACACCTCAAGTTACGATAATCAACTTTCTTACAGTCAGTTTTTCAGCAATGAAAACACAGATTATTCTAAAGTTACGATCTATAATATCTTATTGCTGGTTAATCCTTTTGAGCGGGTACCTTCAGGAAATCCCGATCCTCAGGATAATCCGCCAAGATATCCTGACATCGCAAAGAAATATAGTATTTCTATCCTGCCGGCATCAGAGATGACCCCAAATGCATCCGATAGTTATCATTTAACAATCGGTCAGTTTGTGCTGGAGAATGGCAGGATATCGATCAATACCAACTATATTCCGCCAAGCAGTTCTGTGATCAGCCATCCTGGTTTGATCAGGTATTACGAATTGTTTAGTTCGCTGATTAACGACTTGCAACTGGCCGCTTTTAAAATCATAGATAAAACTTCGGCAAAAGATTCAATCACCCCTCTCGGGAAAAATATTCGTTTATTATCGGAAAAATTGCTGGACTATATTGCTCAGATCTTTTTCAACTATAGAAACTTGGGTTATCAGCAATCCCCAGTTTATATTGCAGGATACTGTTCAAACCTGGCTCATGTATTCTTTACCGGAATCAAATTGATTGAGCCCCGCGAAAGAGAAGAAATGCTTAAATATTTCTACGAATGGCGTGACGTAACACCAGGAAACTTTGAAGAACTGCTGGCTCGTAATATTGAAATGATTTACGACCATCAGAATATCAATGCAACCATGTCTACCATAGAAGAGTTTTTAAAAGTGATGGTTGCCTTATGGAATAAACTAAGTATGCTAGAGTACATAGGTCAGCGTAAAGAGAATATCGTTGTTGCCGAGCAGCAAATGGTACAACAGGTTCAAACCAAGAGAACCTGGACTTTACTGGACTAATTCTTTTGCTGAAGCAAATAACAAAAACCGGCTGTCATAATATGACAGCCGGTTTTTGTTAAAACTCTTTAGTAATTAATCAGCTCTCAAACACTCAACCGGGGTTTTAAAACCGGCTTTTATAGCCTGAACGCTAACTGTAACCCATGAAATAAACAGAGCAAGAAACCCCGCTCCGGCAAAATACCAGAACTGCAAATCGATCCGGTAAGCAAAAGTATCTAACCAGTGTTTAGTCACGATATAACTTAATGGAAGGGCAATCAGAATAGCTATGAGTACAGGTTTGACAAAGTCTTTAGATAAACTATAAATAATTCCCCATTCACTTGCTCCTAATACTTTCCTAACCCCTATTTCCTTCAGTTTACGTTCTGCTGTAAAAGACGCCAGGCCAAACAACCCCAAACAAGAGATAATCACAGCCAGCGCTGCAAAACAACGTGATAAAAGAGAGATTCTGTTTTCAGCAACATATTGCGACTGGAAGTCCTGATCTAAAAATTTATATTCCAGGCTGGCTCCAGAATTAAAGACTTTGTAAGTCTGCTGAAGAGCAGCAATAGTAGCTCTTTCTTGCCCGGCCTTGATCTTGACCATGATCCTGTTGGTATTCTTCGCATCATATAAGAAAAACATAGGCTTTACTACCTCGTGCATCGATTCAAAATGAACATCTCTGACCACCCCAATAATTTGCAAATCCTTACCCCATAAATTAAATATTTTACCTACAGGATTCTTTAATCCCATTACCTTGATTCCGGCCTCATTCATAATCACTTTAGTACTATCGGCACCAAATTGACTAGAGAAGGCACGGCCATCGGCCATTTCCATTCCCATGGTTTCAATCAAACCACTGTTAATACCTGCAAGCTGAAATGTAATCACCTGTTTGGGATTTCTTCCCTCCCAGTTAAAATTACCGTTTGTGTTTTTTAAATCACCAATAAACCGCTTATTCATACTGGAAGCATTAATTACTCCAGGTATTTTTTTAATTTCTGTAATAAAAGTACCACCGTTATTCTTCAATTTCCCTTCCGCCTCAATATACAAAACGTTATCTTTCTTATAACCAATCTGTGCATGCTGTACAAATTCAATTTGTTTATAGACAACCAATACCGATACAATCAGAATTACAGAAAGCGTAAATTGAAAAATCACCAATCCTTGCCGCGTCCATAATTCTCCCGGGCTATGGCTTAATTTTCCTTTTAATGCAGCTGAAGGATTAAAACCAGACAGATACAGAGCCGGATAACTACCTGCAATCAACCCGGTAAAAATGGTTATACCCGCTAAGGTTAAAATAAGCTGCCAGTTAAAATGTAAAAACAAATGTTTGCCTGTAATTTCATTAAACTGAGGCAGTAGCAACTCTACAAAAAGCAAAGCAAAAAACACGGATAGGCAGGTTAAGAAAAGAGATTCACCAAGATATTGGAAGATCAGCGATTCACGGCTCGCCCCCATTACTTTCTTGATACCAACTTCTTTCATCCTGACAGAAGCCCTTGCAGTAGCTAGGTTCATAAAATTCACACAAGCAATAATCAGAATAAATATCGCTATGAGCGAAAACAGTTTAACATATTCAACCCTGCCACCTGCTTGTTTACCATTCTCATATTTATCGTACAAATAAGCATTCGCATAAGGACGGACAAATAGTTCTCGTGTTTTCTCACCTTTTGAGTGAAGAAAGCTTTTAATTTTCGCATTAAAACTCTCCAGGTTAACATCCTTTTTCAACACAATAAATGTATTTGGCCCATGATTACTCCATTCCAAAAAGGGAGAAGATGGCCCCATCAATAAATCGATAGAAACGACGAAATCAACCCGGGTAGAAGAATTAGCAGGCATATCTTTGAAAACCCCGGAAATCAGCGCATGATTTTCTTTCACCATATCTGAATTTTCCCAGACCAATTCTTTTCCCAGAACATCAGTAGTATGAAATAATTTCATTGCCGTTTGCTCAGAAATAACCACCGAATTTTTAGCCGTTAATACTTCGTTGATATTCCCTGAAATCAGCGGATAAGAAAACACCTTAAAAAAGTTCTTTCCTGCAAAAATCCCAGCACCACTAATCCCTGTATTATTTTTCACTGAGAGTTTACTTTGCGCAATCCAGTAAGTAGGTGAAGCAACCACTGCTTCTGCTACTTCTGGCATTTCCTTTTGTAAAGCCTCACCCAAAATTCCTACGGTCTGATCGGTCGTATTAATTTCTGCGTCGGTTCTTTCATTCTCCATAACCTGAAAAAGCTGACTGCTCTTACTGTGGAATTTATCCATTTGAGTTTCATCATTTACCCATAAGTAAATCAGCAAGGCACAGGTAAGCCCTGCTGTAAGCCCCACTAGATTGATGAAAAATGAACTTTTATACTTTTTAAAATTCCTGTAAATCAGTAATAAATGATGTTGAAACATAATTGTCTTTAATTTCCGGTAAGCCTATAGCTATCGTGATGCCATCCTGTAAAAGCAAGCCACAACACTAAAAAAAGGCATCCCCCATTTATAATTTGTGCGAAAATGAACAATTGATGTCCGCTTACGTACAAGACTCAAAAAACAACCCTAATGTCCTGCTTTTACAATTTTGGCCTCATCCAGATCAATCTGGCTTTCCTGTTTACGAATTTCCTCATCACTGTAAAAGTTCTCTGTACGTAAAACATGGAGTTCACGTCTCTGTACATTATAGAGCTGAAGCAAGATACGATTGTAATGTTCAATCTCTTCTCTTTTTATCCCATCACATTCAAAAGAATCCAAACGCTGCGCCATCACTTCCATATCATTCCCGAGTTGGTCTCTCAGACAGCCGACCAGCACATTACCTTTGATATCATCCCCATATTTTTCATCCAATTCTTTAATCGAAACCTTCATTAACCTGATAATAATACCAGCCTCCTGCTCTTCGTCCGGCAGAAAATCACCCGTGTCTTTGATTTTAATCCATTTGATTAATAATGGTAAAGTTAATCCCTGGAACACTAAAGTCACTAGAATCACCACAAAAGTGATAAACAAGATAAGACTGCGGTGAGGAAAAGCTTGTCCGTTAGTCATCAATACCGGAACAGAAAGTGCAGAAGCCAGGGAGACTACCCCTCTCATGCCTGCCCAACCGACAATCAGCGGGGCTTTCCAGGTCGGATTATAACGATCCATTCTTTTGGTGCTCCCCACCCATTTGGGTATATAAGCAAGAGACATGACATAAATAATCCGAATTATAATGGAGATTAAACTAATCACCAATCCATATTTAATCGCTTCAGCAATAGAATATCCGCCCATATCGGCCATAATTACCGGAAGTTCTAAACCGATCAGAATAAAAACTACCCCATTCAAAATAAAAATGACAGTAGCCCAGACACCCATCGCTTGCAAGCGGGAATTCCCAGAGGTGAATAATTCATGTGAACGGTAAGAAAGAAACAATCCTCCACTCACCACCGCCATCACTCCTGAAAAGTGAAACTGTTCAGCTACGATATACATGATATAAGGTGTCATCAAGGTCAAAGCCGCATCTATACTTGCCGTAGTGGGTAAAAACCGATGAACCACATACATTACATGTGCAATCGCAAGTCCAACCACAATACCCATTCCCGCAACCAGGAAAAACTGACCAACTGCCTGACCCATAGAAAAATATCCAGACAATATAGCAGCTAATGCAAAACGAAATACAATTAAACTGGAGGCATCATTAATCAGGCTTTCCCCTTCTAAAGTTGCAGTAAGGCGTTTAGGGATTTTCAAGGTCTTTAATACTGAATTTGCTGCTACCGCATCAGGAGGGGATATAATCCCTCCTAACAAGAAACCCATGGCCAGCGTAAAACCTGGGATCATGGTCTTAGAAACAAATGCAACAATGATGGAGGTTAAAAACACTAATCCGAAGGCAAGCATAGCGATCGATCTTCTCCATTTCCAGAAATCATTCCAGGAAGTATACCATGCCGCTTCATATAAAAGTGGTGGCAGAAACAAAAGAAAAATCAGATCTGGTTCTATTTCAATCCGGGGCATTCCGGGAATAAAGCTGATTCCCAACCCAGCCAGCACTAAAAATATGGGATAAGATATATTTAGTTTTTGTCCAAGCATAGTCAGGATAAAAACAGAAAAAAGCAGTGTGAGTACAATTAGAAGTTGTTCGTGAAACATAAACAAGAATGGTTATAATAAAGCAGATGACAATAGGAGATCACAAATTAGTTATTTTGATGCAATATTTTTTAAAACAAATTTTAACTTTAGTTTTGCTACAGTATTAATTCTTATCATTGTTTAGATTAAAAAACAAATTTTTAATAGCACCTCATGAATACGATATCATCCATGTTAAAAGATCATGGAACACTTATACAGATTATTTTATACCTCGTTGTCATTGTCTCAATCTGGCTTGCTGAGTTCAGTGTTGCGGTTCACTCGTTAAAAAAGAAATGGCAGCACACTTGGGTAAACCTGATGTTTATCATGACTGCCCTCCCTATTCAATTGGCCATGACACTGATTGTTATTTTTGTTTCAGGCTGGGTTAGTATTCATCATTGGGGAATTTTGTATTTACTTCCACATAGCCAGAGTGCCTGGGTAAAGTATCTAATTGGTTTCTTTCTAATGGATTTCTTTGAATATATCTATCATGTAATCATGCATAAAGTAGGGCCTTTCTGGAACTTTCACCTTGTACACCATACAGATGTAGAAATGGATGTATCTACTACAGTAAGAGAGCATCCAGGTGAAACTTTTATCAGAGTATGTTTCCAGATTATCTGGGTGTTTCTGGCTGGAGCTTCTATAGGCCTGCTATTACTCAGACAAACCGTACAGACATTTGCTAACCTAATTGCACACACCTATTTTCAGTTGCCTAAGAGAACAGAAAAAATCTGCGGACTATTATTTATCACCCCTAACCTTCACCACGTACATCATCACTTTGAATTACCTTATACAGATTGTAATTACGGTGATGTATTTAGTATCTGGGACAGATTATTTGGCACTTATAAGGAAATGGATGCTTCGCAAATCAAATTTGGTCTGGATGTTTATGAAGGTCATCCCCCTTCCAGTTTCTTTAACTTGATTAAGTTCCCTTTTTTCAAGAAAAACAAACCTGGATAAATACATGAATTAAAAACGATGATATGTGGTGGATTTATGCTTTACTCTCAGCTTTTTTTGCAGCATTAACAGCAATACTAGCTAAAATCGGAATTAAAGGAATCGATACAAACCTGGCCACAGCAATCAGAACTGTCGTCATCTTATTATTAGCCTGGGCTATCGTATTTTTCAGGAATGATCATCATGGTATCGCCAGTTTAACCAAACAAAACTGGACTTTTCTACTTTTGTCAGGGCTGGCTACCGGCTTGTCCTGGATCTTCTATTTTAAGGCCCTCCAGTTAGGGAAAGTCTCGCAGGTTGCCCCAGTTGACAAAGCAAGTGTAGCTATTGCAATTTTATTATCCGTTGTCTTTCTTGGTGAGCCGCTTACGGTTAAAACAGGACTTGCTGTATTATTAATTATTGGGGGAACTATAATCCTTATCTTTTAACTAACTCAAGTTGTTATATAAAACAAAATATTCCTATAATTTTATTCTTTGTAAGCATCTTTATCCCTTTTTTACCCGCAACTTGAGTTAATTAGTTATCGAACTAATAGGCATATGTAATTATTATCGTTAAGTTGGTAGTATTTACTTAATTTTGCGTCCGAAAATACAGAGCTTATGACAACACAGGAATTCATTGCCGCAGCATTTCTCGAAGACGTGGGCAGCGGCGATTACTCTACACTGGCATCCATACCAGCCGATGCGAAAGGTAAGGCGGTCCTTAAAATAAAGGAAGAAGGCATACTGGCAGGCATGCAGCTGACGCAGGATATTTTCCATCATCTGGAAGAAGATGCAAAATTCACCCTCTATAAAAAAGATGGCGATGCTGTAAATAATGGCGAAACCGCGTTTACCGTTGAAGCCAGCGTGCATACCATATTAAAAGCAGAAAGACTTGTGCTTAACTGCATGCAGCGCATGAGCGGCATCGCAACGCTAACCAATAAGTACGCCGATAAAATAAAAGGCTACAAAACCAAAATACTCGATACCCGCAAAACCACGCCGTTGTTCCGCGAATACGAAAAGCAGGCAGTGCGCATTGGCGGCGGTTACAACCTTCGCATGGGCTTGTACGATATGATCATGCTGAAGGACAACCATATCGATTTTTGTGGCGGCATAGAGCAGGCCATACAGAAAACCAATGAGTACCTTGCGGCCAACAACCGAAACCTGAAAATAGAGATCGAGACCCGTAATCTCGATGATGTGCGCCGTGTGCTTGCTGTGGGCAATGTGCACCGCATCATGATCGACAACTGCTCGCCGGAACTATTGGAAGAAGCAATTGAGCTGATTGGCGGTAAGTACGAGACCGAAGCGTCGGGCGGTATCAATCTCGATAACATTATTTCATATGCCCGTACTGGTGTCGATTACGTCTCATGCGGCGCTATTACAAATCATGCTGTGAGCATGGACCTTAGTTTAAAAGCACACAAAATATAGAGCAGATATTATCGCTGTTGTTATTATCTCGCTGTCACTAACCCTGATACGGATGTCTTCCTTATGACCACATGCTTTTAGCATGTGGTCAACAATACAGAAAATTGATATAATTTTAGCATCACTGAGCATTGTATGGTAGTTTTTTGTGTGGTAACTCAAAACTATCAATATTTATACTGCTATTTTTTATTTTTTAACTGGCAACTTGTGTTAATTAATAAATTTTAAACAGACTCTAAGTATATTAGGTTTCTCAAAACCTATATATTAAATGACACAGACAAATACCTTGAAATGGAGTTTTTCAGAAAAAATATTGTTCAGGTTTGTGTTCCTGTTTTTAATACCTTTCGTGCTTATAATCAATAACGGAATTTTCCCGTTATTGTATCTTGTTACCCAATATCCGTTATCTTTATTGCAGCAATTCATTCCATGGATAGCCAAAAACTATCTTTCTATACATTATCGAATAGATGTTTCACCTACTGGTAGTGGGGACACCACTTTTCATTACCTCCAGCTACTCTTGTTCACAAGCTTTTCTCTTGTTGGTACACTTATCTGGACATTAATAGATCAAAAAAGAATCAGTTATAACACTTTATATTACTGGTTAACTGTTGCCGTACGTTTTTACCTGGCCTTTACACTTATTAATTACGGCATGGTCAAAGTAATTAAGTTACAATTTCCTTTTCCCGGTAGCTATCGTTTGATACAGGCTTATGGTAATTCTTCTCCTATGGGATTAGCATGGACATTTTTAGGATTCTCCAAAGGATACAATTTATTTATGGGTATTGCTGAGCTACTGGGAGCCTTGTTACTCTTTAGGAAAACTATAACAATCGGTTCGATCATTGCATTAATGACCACTGCCAATGTCATGGCTATCAATTACTTCTATGATGTCCCCGTGAAAATCTTATCTACAGCACTAGTTGTCATGTGTATATTTCTGCTCGCTCCAAATTTCCGTATATTGTTTGACTTCTTCATCAAAGGAAAGGCCGCAGTTTTAAAGGTATTAACTTTCCCGCAGCTACAAAACAAATGGGCAAACCGAGCTGTATATGGTCTTAAATATTTATTTATTTGTTATTCATTCCTTTTCATCATATTCGTAACAAATTCAAGGGAATATGGAGACAGAGCTCCTAAATCACCTTTATATGGGGTTTATACTGTAGATACCTTCATCAAAAACAAAGACACTATTCCACAAGACAGCAAAGAAACCTGGAGATGGAAATACTTAATGATGCAGGGGACAAAAAACTCTGCTATTCAATATATGAACGAAGAAACAGATTATGTGGAGGCAATAGCCAATACGACTACTCAAAAACTATCAATTGTTTTTAATGAGGACAAGAAAAACATTAATCATCTGCGTTACCAGGTTCCTGATCAGAATCACCTGATTTTACAGGGCCATATATACGGCGATTCAATAATTATTAAGCTGACAAAAAAAGAATTTGAACTCACCAAAAGAGAATTTAACTGGATTAGTGAGCAGCCATTTAACCGCTAAACACGAAATCTTTCTTCCTTCAGAATTGCTACAGACTCTATGTGTTTTTTTGTATAAAAATTCATCATGAAAAAGACGGCAACCTTAGCCTTAATCCTCTTCAATATTTGTGCAGGAACAGCGCTGCAAGCACAAACAAAAACTGGAATTCATTTACTGCATAGCCATAAAGTAAGCGGTGATGAAGGCTGGGACTATCTCCTTGCTGACCATACGCAAAATAAACTTTATGTTGCGCATGGTTCACAGGTAAACATCCTGAATGAAACCACAGGAGCGCCTATCGCTATTCTTCAAAATACACCAGGGGTCCATGGAATAGCCATCGTTTCCACCTTAAAAAAGGGATATACCAGTAATGGCCGTACAGGTGAATGCACAGTTTTTGACATCAGCACCAATGCAGTGCTGAAAAAAATAAAAGTTGGAGAGAATCCAGATGCGATTTTCTATGATGACTTTTCAAAAAAGATCTTTGTATTTAATGGTCATAGCTTAAATGCAAGTGTGATTGATCCTGTAAAAGATGAGGTTATTGCGACCATACCTTTGGGTGGTAAACCAGAAACAGGTGTATCAGACGGAAAGGGAAATATCTACGTCAATCTGGAAGATAAAAATGAAGTTGTGGCTTTTGATGCCCACACATTTAAAGTAACCAAACGTTACAAATTAGAAGGCGGTGATGAGCCATCAGGTCTGGCCATCGACCGTGTTACCTCACGTTTGTTTGTGGGTTGTTCCAATAAAGTATTACAAGTTTTAGATGCAGTTACCGGTAAAAAGATCAGTTCTTTACCTATTGGTGAAGGTAGTGATGGCGTTGCTTTTGATCCGCAATTAAAACTGATTTACAGTGCTAACGGGGAAGGAACATTAACAGTGATCAAAGAAGTAAGCGCAAATAAGTTTGTCTTGCTTGAGCATGTTAAAACACAAAAGGGTGCGCGTACACTAGCTTTAGATTATAACAATCACCAAATATTTTTACCTACAGCAGATTTAAAACCCGTTGAAGGTAAAAGACCAGATCGTATTCCAGGAACATTCAGAGTATTGGCTTATGGTAAATAATATATAAGAACAACAAACACACCAATTTAATACACACCAATTTAGTACACGCAGATGGAAAGCGGTCAGATATTTATATCTGCCGCTTTTTTTTGCCAAAGAATTTTAATGATAAAACCGTCTCACCATACTTGGTAACACAATCAATAATAAAGGCAGGGCGATAATAAAACCTCCAATTACCGCGATCGCTAAAGGCTGATGCATCTGTGCACCTGCGCCAATCCCCAATGCCAGTGGTAATAAAGCAATAATAGCACCCAATGCAGTCATCAGTTTAGGTCTTAGCCTTGTAGAGATAGAATAAACAATGGCTTCGTCCACAGTTTTATCTTTTAGCGATTCTTTGAACTGGAGGAAGGTAAAGATCGCATTCTCGCCAATAATACCCACAATCATGATCAACCCAGTGTAACTCCCCACATTCAATGGGGTATGCGTTAAATATAGGGCAAGATAACTTCCCGAAATCCCCAATAGGGAAATAATCAAAATGATAAACGCAATCTTAAAGTCCTTGAAAAGAAACAGGATTACACTAAATACCAGTAAGCTTGAAGCCACCAGGATGGTTAAAAGTTCCTTAAACGATTGTTGCTGCTCCGCATAAGCACCACCATATTCAATATGATAACCCGCAGGCAAATTGACTCTAGCACGAATAACCTTTTGAATATCTGCCATCACACTTCCTAAATCTCTTGCTTCCAGCCTCGCAGTAACCACACCAATTGATTGTAAATTTTCTCTCTTAATTTCAGCATCACCAGCTTTGATTTTCACTTCAGCAAGATGCTGAATAGGAACAACCCCACCGCCCGGCAAAAACAACTGTAATTTACTCACATCAGCCACCCCAAATTGTTTACTTCCGGGATAAATCATTCTGATTGGCGTCAGCTGCTGCTGATCATAAACATTGCCAATTACATTTCCCTGCAAAGCATTTTGAAGCTGGAATTGGAAATCTCCTGGTGTAATTCCATATTGCGCTAGTAAAGCAAAGTTAGGCTGGATACTTAAAGAAGGACCGGCTATCACAATTCCATTAAACACATCGGCAGTACCCGTCACTTTTCCGACCAATTCAGCAACCTGCCTTGACAAGGCTTTCAATTTGTCCTGCTCATTACCAAATATTTTAACTTCAATAGGCTGCGTAGAACTCATTAAATCACCTAACATATCTCCGATTACCTGTCCGAAATCTACTTTTAAAGAAGGTTGAGAAGCCTGTATTTTTAACCTGATGTCATTAATAACCTCTTCTGTGGTTTTTGTTCTGTCTGGCTTCAACTGAATCAGATAATCTCCGGTATTGGGTTCCGTAATGAAAAAACCCATCTGCGTACCCGTTCTGCGGGAATACGTTTGTACTTCTGGTATTTTCACGATTAATTTCTCTACCTCTTTCAACATTCTATCAGTTTCCTGAAGTGAGGTACCCGGAGGAGAATTATAGTCAACCACCACACTTCCTTCGTCCATTTCAGGTAAAAATCCCGTTTCCAGACGCGGTAGGATAACGAATATAGCTACAGCTAAAATAACCATTGCCAGGTAACTGATCCACGGTTTCTGAATAAAATAATAAACCCAGTTCTGCTGATGAACCTGATGCGTAGCCGATTTTACTGAATTAGCAGAAGAATCCTTGGTTAAAAGCAAGTATACTACCGGTAGCCCAATCCAGGTAACGAAAAATGAGCAGACCAAAGTAATGATCATCGTATTGGTCATCACCTGGAAATAAGAGCCGGCCACTCCGGTCATTAAAATAAAGGGAATGAAAATTACAATCGTACTCACTGATGAACCCAGCATAGCTGGGAACAAATAATCTATCGCTTTTTTAAGCAGGTTAACAGTAGGCTCTTCCGGATGCTCCTCATGGGTCCGGTGTATCTGTTCTACCACTACAATTGCATCATCTATAATCAGTCCTATAGCTGCTGCAATAGCACCCAGAGTCATAATATTTAAAGAATATCCAATCCCATAGAGCACTATCACTGTCAAACACAAAGTGATTGGAATTGTAATCAATATCGTTGCACTTGCTTTAACAGAGCGCAAAAAAATGATCGCAACTACAATAGCTAAAGCCAGACCGATCAATAAACTATCACTCACACTTTTGACAGACGCCTCCACAAAATCAGACTGCTGATAATAAGGTTTAATAGTTACCCCTTTTGGCAGAATTTTTCTTAGCTCAATAATTTTCTCCTGCATTTGTGTAGACAGATCCACCAGGTTCGCATTCGGCTGTTTAATTACCGCTACCAGGATCGCATCTTTACCATTTGCATTGATCCGGGTATAAGCAACTCCCTCCTGTATTTTAACCTCAGCAATGTCTTTTACCCTAACTATTCTATTGTTTTTCTTACTGACAATCAGATTTTCAAGATCTGTTTTTGTTTTGATAGTGGCATCTGTAATTGATAAATAGAGATAGTTATAATCAGATAAATAACCATTCGATTTAATAAAATTTGTCTGTGCAAGCACTGTATTCAGCAAATCAGGACTGATAGACAAAGCACTCATTTTTTGCCGGTCCAGCTGAATCCAATATTCCTTATCCTTACCTCCGATTACCCTGATTTCTGAGACCCCGTCCACCTGGGATAAAAATGGTTTGATGGTATAAGTCGCTAATTTTTTTAAAGCTATTGGAGACTCTGTATGACTTTCCAAAGTGTAACCGCTGACCGGAAGAATCGAAGGATTCATCTTTTCTACCGAAATATTTACTCCCGGTGGCAAACTGTTTCTAATCTTTTGTATTTGAGATTCAATTCTTTGCTGACTTAAATCAATATCAGCATTCCAGTTCATATAAGCAGAGATTTCACAGCTTCCTCTGCTGGTTGTACTTCTAATCAAATGGAGATCAGGCACTTGTTTAACTGCATTTTCTAAAGGCCTTGTCACCGTAATCATCATCTGAGCTACAGGCTGTAATTCAGCATCGGCAATAATTTTTATTTTAGGAAAGGTAATCTCAGGAAACAAAGAAGTTTTTAGACGCTGATAGGAGAATAACCCGCCTGCCAGAATCAGAATCAGTACAACAATCAGCGGATTCTTGTGGGAAATAAAGAAGTTCTTCATTATCTTGTGATTTTAACTTTCGCTGTATCTGCTAACCCGTAATTTCCTACGGTAATGAGCCGGTCTTTTGCACTAAAAACCGGAGAGACGATCTGAATCGATTTCCCATCTTCCATTCCTTTTTTGACTACCGTTTTCACAGCCGTAGAATCATTAATCATTTTCATCACCCAAAACTCATCTTCAGTTTCATTAGTCAGCACAGCCGATTTAGGCAGTACCTGTACATTAGAAACCGCCGACTTAATTATCTTTACCCTGGCAACCAGATTTTCAGGGATCGGATGTGTCGCATTTACTTTGATAACCATACGCTGTGTTTGCGCTAAAGAATCAACTGCCGGTAAAGAAGAGATGATCTCTCCTTTTAGCTTTTCGCCATCTGGGAGTGTCAATTCCAGTATTTTATTCTGAAGGATAACCCCACGCATTTCATAAGGCAAATCCAGCAAAAAAACTAAACTGGATTGGTTAATAATAGTTGCCAAAGCCTCACCATCCTGGACATAATCACCTTTCTGATGATTCACCAGAATTACATAACCGCTTTTCTCTGCACGAATTGTAGAAATCCCTGAGAATTTAAATCCCGGATCAAGCTGGTTAATCGAATTACCAATCGCACGTGCTTCTTTCGTTATGAGCTTAAATAAAACCTGGTTACTCCCTACTACAGTACCCGCCTGTATAGTTGAGCTTTGTAAATAACCATTCGTATTCGCTTTTACAAAACTCTTTTCCAGGTAAGCAGAGGTTGCATTCAGCACCACATCCTCACTTAAAGTAGAGTTAGAGATAGAAACAACCTGTACAGGAGTTTCTGGAGTAACAGTTTCTTCTGCTACAGGTTTAGCACTTCGCTGACAGGAAACCAGGGATCCGCTCAATAAAGCGAGAAATAAGGCGTTAATTACGATTTGTTTCATTACATATATTTTTAGCTTCATCATTCTCATGATGTACATTTCTTTAACGGTTCCAGTAATTCAGCTGATTAACCAGTTTCAAACGGGTAATATTTGTTTGTCTCATCAGATTTTGTGCGGCCAGATAATTGTTAATTGCAATTACAAAATCAGCAATTCTAATATCTCCGGTTTGCAATAACCTGCTGTCTACCTGAATCAGACTTTTGGTGAATTTTATCTGTTCAGAAACTTGTTTATACAATCCGTTCTGATCAGAAATCTGTTGTCTGAGCAGGTTCAACTGTTGGGTATGCTGGTTTTGAAAAAACTCTTTATAACCATTGATAGTCTGCTGTGCAATAGAGAGTTTATTGTATTGCATTTTTCGCTGATGTCCATCAAAAATGGGTACTGAAACGGTAAAACCAACACTCGTCCCGAAGTTCTTGTAAGGCTGAAGCGCCAGAGAAGAATTATATCCCCCATTGGCAAATACAGTGGCTTTGGGTTTATAATTAAAATCAACAGCCCTTTTTTGATTCAACAGTTTTAAACTATCAATGCCAAACCTGCGCATAAAAAAACCACCCTCTGTATTGAGTAATACCGGTTCAATTCCTGGTTCTTCTAATTCATGAGCTATTGTATCGGCGATGCCAGTCAGATAATTTAAAGTTGAATAATCATTTTTCAATTGTAGTTCTGCCTGTTTCCATTGCAATTGCTGCTGCTGAAAAGTGACTAAGAAAGTCAGATAGTCTACTTGTTTGTAGACATTTGCACGTGTCAACTTTTTGAGTACTGTTTCTTCCTGATGCAGCAGCTCATAAACCTCCCGGTTAAATGCCGCTTGCTGCTGGCTAGCAAATGCAGTGATATACTGATCTGTAACTGCTTTTTGCAAATCAAGTACAGAAAGCCCCTTAGCAAATCTGATAGAATCTGATTGTAAGTGAATCCCTTCTAGCTGGTTATTGATATTCTTTTTGCTGGCCAGGCTATAATTTACATTTAGAGCAGCCTCAAGTGCCTTACCATTAGTTAAAACCTGATCAAAACCGTAACCATTAATTACTGGTGCGTACAGACCGTTACCGATAGCGGTTACCTGCGGAAGATACCCAGCTTTAACCCGCATGCTATCAATTCTGTTTGATTGAAGCTGATTTTGATAATCTTTTAATAAAGGACTGCGTTTCGCAGCTTCCTCATAAAAATAATGAAGATTCCTTACCGGAAGCTGGGCCCTAACCGACCCAAGCCCTAAACCGGTAAGTACCAGAACAAGTATATATTTCTTAAAATGTCCCACTGAATGAAAGCCCCGCTGCTTTTTGCTGATACATAGGTACAAGTGAATATTTCATGGTCTGTTTACCCATCACCATTTTTTTTAAATGAGGATAAATCAAATAAGCAAGTTTAGTAGAAGCAATACCAAATCCTGCTCCGGCTACAACATCACTTAACCAGTGTGCATTGTTATACAATCTTAAAACCCCTGTTGCCGTAGCGGCCGCGTAACCTGCATAACCGATCCATGGAGAAACATCTCTGTATTCCTGATTTAGAAATTCGGCAGCAGCAAATGCATTTGCGGTGTGTCCGGATGGAAAAGAGAAATTATCTGCTCCATTAGGACGTTCACGGCCTACAATGTGTTTAACGCTAAAGGTTGAACCACCCATAATTGCTTCTGATAACACATAAAGTGCCGTTCCATCTACTAAGCTATGTTTACTCTTTACACCTGACAGATTTAAGGCATAAAAAGCAACTCCGGGTGCAAATTGAAGAAGATCATCTGCATGCAAACCAAATGTAGGGTGATCTTCGTGCAGCTCTGCCTGTGTACTTATATCTAATCTTCTGATTGCATTATTCCCCAAGGAAACCAGGCCATAAGTGATTAAAACTGCCGGAACAATAAAAGATTTTACCTGAGGAGGGTTTACCCCGCGGCTGTTGACAATAGATATCTTAAGAGCTTTCATACTTGAATCTCTCTTTAAAGAATCTGCTTGCTGGGCAAAAGTTAACCCGGGTAAACATGCTATTAATATAATACTGAAAAACTTCATGCAATAATTTCTTTAGAAAATAGATTTAGATGATTAAACAAGTTATAAAATATAACGGGCTTAACCACCATTTACTAGGACAAAGAAACTATTCAAAACTGGAGGAAATTTGTAGCTATTGGTGCATTCCGCCGTTTTTAAATAAATCGTATGCAGTCTGGTAACTGGCAACAGCCTGATCAGTTACCACTTTGGATAATTTAGCAGGAACCTGTTCGTTTTTTGCTTTATTATATAAGAAGGTTTCCATCTTTTGCTGTGGCCCCAGAATCACCAGACTATCCTGTTTCAGATAAGCCAGCTTCTGATAGGTACCCAATACTGCACGAGGCTGGTAAGAAGGATCAAAAAGATTTTTTCCATATAAATTACTCTCATATTTCCAGCCCAGTAAACTGAATAATGTAGGATAGATATCAATTTGAGAGCACATTTTATCTAAAACCTGACCACCTTTTTGCGGCAGATTAAGAATCAAACATGGGATATGATATTTACTGATATCAATTTCATTTTTACCAGCACTGCTTGCACAATGGTCAGCTACAATAATAATCACAGTATTTTTATACCATGGTTTTTTACTCATATTTTTCAAAAACTCACCGATAGCATAATCAGTATAACGGACTGCCCCTTCTCTTCCACTACCAGAGGCATATTTGATTTTGCCTGCCGGAAAAGTAAATGGACGATGGTTAGAAGTGGTCATCACAAAATTATAGAAAGGCTTCCCTTGTTTGAATTCAGCATCTGCACCACGAATCACAGCAGCAAACAAATCTTCATCACTAATACCCCAGGCATTTTCAAAATGAACCTGGTTATCTTGAATGATTGTTCTTTTGGTTTCATAAGAATCACCCAATTTGATATTTCTGCCTCTGTCAGTAATATCAAATCCATTACTTCCAAAGTATTCATTCATATTGTCAAAATAGCCGTCACCTCCATAGAAGAAAGTTCTGCTGTAGCCTGCTTTCTCAAAAATATGACCTACAGTCGTTAATTTTTCATTTCCCTGTCTGCGAACAACACTGCTTCCAGGTGTAGGTGGTGTGGCTAAAGTCAAAGCTTCCATTCCTCTAACTGTCCGGGTTCCGGTGGCATACATATTAGTAAACAACAGATTATTTGTAGCCAGAGAATCAAGTACCGGCATTAACTTCTGGGTATTACCAAAATGCTCCATAAAATCTGCGCTAAGACTTTCTACGGTAATCATAATTACATTAGGTTTATACTCAATCCCCTGATTTTTGATTTCTCTTTTAATAGATTTACCATTGGCTAAGAAATTACTGTTCGCTTCCTTCAATTCATTTCTGATTACCTGGTAAGCATGATCTTCAGGCAATAAAGTATAAAAGTCATTGTAATCGAGCTCATTGTTCTTAAAAGCAGCGAAGAAAGAATAAATCCCAGCTTTAGATAATTCATTCTGATAACGGTTTGTCCCTTTTTCAGCAAACGAATTACTAAGGAATAAAGGATAAAGGATTGTCAGGATGAATAAGGTACCTGAAATCATCAATCGCGTCCGAAAAGAGGTTCTTGACTGAAAAGAATTGGTAAAAACCTTTCTTTTAGCAAATAGAAACATAACCACAAGCACGAATAACAATACCCCGCCTATTAAAAGGGGCAGTGGATAGGACTCATTGATATTGTTAACCACTTCATAAGTATAAATGAGATAATCTACTGCGATAAAGTTAAAACGACTCTCAAATTCCTGCCAAAAGGTAAGTTCTGCAAAGAAAGAGAAAAAGGAGATCAGCAGGATGAGAAATAACCAAGCATAGGTCACAATTTTGTTAGTCAGCGTGTTTGTCCATCTCTGCGGCAAAAGCAATAGGTAAATACTAAATAACGTAACCAGAAAAAGAGCTACACCAAAATCATAGCAAAAGCCTATCAGGTAAAGCTGAAGAACAGATAAAAAAGAAAAGTCTGTTTTACCTATTGAAACCGCAAGTAATCCTGTTCTGATTAGAAAAGAACTAAACAGAAAAACGGCAAAAAAGGAAAATAAAACACTATACCTGCCCTTAAAAATTGCTTGAAACATATTTATATAATAAAAGACTCCAAACCTATCATTAAAAAATTGTTAAAAAAAGTTAAACACAAACAATACTATAAGGTTTAAGTGGTAAAGTCAGAAATTTACATAAAAAAGAAAAACCTGTCTAATTGACAAACTATTGATTATCAAAACTTCAATGATCAACAACATCTATACCGTCTTAGAACCTATTTTTTAACAGCCTCTTAATCCCCTTTTAATGCAAGCTCCAGATTTTCTTCAGCATTCATAGCTAACTTTAGCTAATGTTTTTTATTAAACAATACAAAGGCTGATCATCTGGCGAACATCATGAAGACAAATCAAATCACGACGATGGTTATTGCCATCCTGCTGCTGCGTTTATTATTTATCTTTATCATGGGTCCCATGCCTCAGGATGCCTATTATTTTTTCTATAGTCAGCATCCGGCGCTCTCTTATTTTGATCATCCCCCGATGATCGCGGTTATTTTAAGGCTATTCACAACCATTTTTGGTCAAAATGTAATTGCGATAAAACTTGCCAGTTCATGCGTTACGCTCCTCACTGTCATCTTATTTTACCATGCGGCCAAATGTTTTCTAGGTACAGAAGGAGCAACAAAAGCCGTATTACTCTTGCTCTCTACCTTTATGGTGACGATTCTGTCACTGGTCGCTACCCCGGACACGCCGTTATTGATGTACTGGGTACTTTCAATTTATTTACTTTACCAGGCTATTTTTAAGCATAAAAATAGCTATTGGATTTGGGCAGGTATAGCTATGGGGCTTGCATTTGACAGTAAGTATACGGGTATCTTCCTTCCTGCAGGCCTGATTTTATTTTTACTCTTTTCCAATAAATACCGTCAGCAACTTATTTCAAAATGGCTCTGGCTGTCTGCGGCCTTATTTTTAGTCATGGTTCTTCCCGTTTTTATCTGGAACCTGGATAATAATTTCGCTTCCTTTAAATTTCAAGGAACATCCAGAATGAATTCTGCCTCAGAAATGCACCTGCAAGTCAAATACTTTTTGGGCCTGCTGGGACATCAATCCTTTATTATTATTCCGGTACTTCTAATCGCTATTTTCTATTTTGTTTTTCGTATCCTTAAAAAGTATAAGTTCAATATCCTTCAGCTTCCACCAGAGCAACTCTTTTTACTCTGTTTCTTTCTTCCCATCATTGGTAGTTTCACGTTCTTATCTTTTGTCTGCTGGGTAAAATTAAACTGGCTGATGCCTGGTTACCTCACAGGAATTATCTTAATTAGTATTTATATCCCGCAGAAATGGGTATCCCGACAAGTTATTTTCTCCTTGTCCCTGCATATTTTACTAGCCGTTGAACTGGTCTTTTATCCTTTCCCAGTTCATTCTGATGATACCTGGTATGGATGGGAACAGTTAGCTCAACAAGTGACCACACTCAAAAAAGAGCATCCCGACGCATTTGTCTTCTCTGCGGACGGTTATAAAACTTCAGCAGAACTGAATCTACTTACAACTGGCTTTACCTATTCTCAAAATATCCTTGGCCAGCATGCATTGGAATTTGATTATGTGAACGCGGATCTCTCTAAACTTAAGGGCAAAAATGCATTCTATATTGATTCAGAACCCGGTTTCACCAATAATGAAATGGGGGATCAATCTCCCGAATACCTGCTCCGATATTTCAAGTCAGTCAAAGAATTACCGCCTATACTGATTAGAAAAAATGACCGTGTGGTTCGTAAGTTCTTAGTTTATTATTGCTCTGACTATCGCTAGACCAATAAATTCACTCATCATACAAATGAATCAAGTATAGAAGGGCTTATTACAAATACGCACTCCATACGGAGATAATTCGGACATCATTCGGTCAGAACTGAATCATGTACAAATCATCTCCGAACTATGTCCGAACCATCTCCGAAGGAAGTCCCCTTACTTACTGTTTATGAGATAGTTACAAACACGTTATTTTCACCTTTTTTTTTCATAAAAATTGCCACGAAAACCTAGTGTAAATATTATTTTACACAATTTATATAAGTACTTATATAATTACTTATATATTTAGACATGAATTACTATCAGTCATTAGGTTATTTGGTTTTAGGCAGCCGGTTAAAACGGTTAAGTGAACTTTTTCTTTCAGAAATCAATAAATCGTACCGCGCAGAAGGTATCGTATTCGAGACCACCTGGTTTCCTGTATTTTATCTGCTTTCAGAAAACAAAACATTGACTATTCAGGAATTATGCGAACAGATTGAAGTCTCTCATCCGGCAGCAAGTCAATTGGTCACCAATCTTAAAAACAAAGGATTGGTGATCAGCACAACCAGTCCTGAAGATGCACGTAAACAATTAGTCACTTTAAGTGACGAAGGAAAAGCGCTTTTAGAACGGATTCTTCCCGTTTGGGATGCGATCAATGAAACTATGGAAGAAGTAGCCGGCAGCAGTCCTGAGGCCGGTGCCATCTTAGAGACACTGACTCAATTGGAAACAACATTCAAATCGATCGATATCGTTAAAAATATTCAAAATAAAATACATCATACCGTTAAATCTCAATCAAATGCATAACTCATTTTTTTATGGAACTGACCACCTGACCAGTGGAATTTGTCTTGCAATCGCCGCAGGAGAACTCAAAGGTCAGATCAATCCAGAAGCAGCAGCAAACATTCAATCTTCGTGGGAAGAAGTACAGAAAATTGTTCGTAGTCAAAAACCAGTATATGGTGTAAATACAGGTTTTGGCCCTTTGTGCGATACTCATATTTCTGAAAAAGACACTTCACTTTTGCAAAGTAACATCCTTAAAAGTCACAGCGTTGGCGTTGGTAAACCGATTCCTTTAGAAATTGCCAAAATCATGATGATTACTAAAGTTCAAGCTTTAGCCAAAGGATTTTCAGGTATTGCACCCCAAACACTAGAACGGATTATCTGGCATATTGATCACGACATTATCCCTTTTGTCCCGGAAAAAGGTTCCGTAGGCGCTTCTGGCGACCTTGCTCCCCTATCTCACCTTTTCCTTCCATTAATTGGTTTAGGTGAAGTATATATTAAGGGAAAGCTTGTTTCTTCTGCAAAAATGCTGGAACAATTTAGTTTAAAACCAATTGTATTAGGTCCAAAAGAAGGATTAGCCTTAATTAACGGTACACAATTTATTCTTGCTTTTGCGGTTAAAGCGGTACAGCGTTTAAATGACGCGCTTGATCTTGCTGATTTAAGTGGCGCAATGTCTTTGGAAGGACTGACAGGATCTACCCGTCCATTTGATGAACGTTTACATAATTTAAGACCATACAAAGGGACTAAATTGGTTGCACATCGCTTATCTGCGATCCTAGCCGGATCAGAAATTGGCACTTCACACGTTAATTGCAGCCGTGTACAAGACCCATACTCTATCCGTTGTATGCCGCAAGTACATGGTGCCTCACGTAATGCTTGGCTCCATTTAAAAGAATTAACTGAAGTTGAGCTGAATTCAGTAACGGATAACCCGGTTATTTTTAGTGCTGAAGATACTATCAGTGGTGGTAATTTCCATGGTCAGCCTCTGGCGATGGTGCTTGACTATGCAACTGTAGCAGCTGCCGAATTAGGAAACATAGCAGATCGCCGCTGTTATCTGATGAATGAAGGTAAATATGATTTACCAAAGCTATTAATTGCTGATGCTGGCTTAAACTCGGGTTTAATGATTCCTCAATACACAACCGCAGCATTGGTCACTGAAAACAAAACTTTATGTTTCCCGGCAAGTGCAGACAGCGTACCTACTTCTTTAGGACAGGAAGACCATGTTTCTATGGGTTCTATCAGTGGTAGAAAATTACATATGGTGATTGATAATCTTGAATTTATCCAGGCAATTGAACTTTTATATGCTTCACAAGCAATAGAATTCAGACGTCCTTTGAAATCAACACCGGTAATAGAAGCCTGTTATGACTTAATCAGAGCACACGTACCTTATATCAAAGAAGACCGTTTGTTCGCAGACGATATTAATCAATTACATCATTTGATAACTAATGGTTCATTACTAAAAACAGCTAATGAAACTGCCCTTTCTAACCATATTAACCTATTCAACGATGACGACTTCAGAATTTATTAACACCTACGCCAAACACCCATTTTACAAAGCTCCAAGAGGGATGCAATTGCATGCTAAAAGCTGGCAAACAGAATCTGTTTTGCGTATGCTGCTCAATAATTTAGATGGCGAAGTAGCAGAAAACCCAGAAGAACTGGTAGTTTATGGCGGTATTGGCCAGGCTGCACGTAATCCTGAATCTCTGCGCAAAATCATTGAGATTTTACTGGAACTGGATGAACACCATTCTTTATTAGTACAGTCAGGGAAACCTGTAGGAATTATCAGAAGTCATCCACAGGCTCCGCGTGTTTTAATTGCCAATAGCAATTTAGTACCTGCATGGGCTAACTGGGAGCATTTCAATGAACTGCGCAGTAAAGGATTGATGATGTATGGTCAAATGACAGCCGGTAGCTGGATTTATATTGGTACACAAGGAATTTTACAGGGTACTTATGAGACTTTTGTAGAATGCGGCCGTCAGCATTTCGACCATAACCTAACCGGAAAACTGATTGTCAGTGCGGGTATTGGTGGTATGGGTGGTGCACAACCTTTAGCAGCAACTATGGCTGGTGCTATTTTCTTAGGCGCCGATGTCGACGAAACCAGAATACAAAAACGAGTAGACACACAGTATATTGACCGGATTACGCATTCTTACGAAGAAGCGATCAAATGGGTAAATGAGGCTAAAGCTTCCGGAGCAGCTATTTCTATCGGAATAGTAATGGATGCCGGAGATTTACTGGAGCGCTTAACCGCAGATCAGTTAATTCCGGATATTCTGACCGACCAGACTTCCGCCCATGATCCTTTGAATGGTTATGTACCAAATGGTTTGTCTTTATCTGAAGCACTTGCTTTAAGAAAAAGCGACCCCGAAAAATATAAAGTACTTTCATTAGCAAGTATGGCACGTCACGTAGGTTTCATGCTAAAATTGCAAAAACTAGGTGCGGTTACTTTTGATTATGGAAATAACTTAAGAGAATTTGCTAGACAAGGTGGTGAAAAAGATGCATTCAACTTCCCTGGCTTCACTCCTGCTTATATCAGACCGTTATTTTGTGAAGGTAAAGGTCCTTTCAGATGGGTAGCTTTATCGGGCGATCCTGAAGATATCTATGTAACAGACCGCGCATTAATGGAAGCATTTCCAGAAAACACGCACTTGATTAACTGGTTGCAAAAAGCACAGGATAAAATTAGCTTCCAGGGCTTACCGGCTCGTATTTGCTGGTTAGGGATGGGTGAGCGTGAAAAAGCAGGTCTGATTTTCAATGAACTGGTTGCAAGCGGTAAGGTAAAAGGACCGATTGTAATTGGTCGTGATCACCTGGATTGTGGTTCTGTGGCTTCTCCAAATCGTGAAACTGAGGCTATGAAAGATGGCTCTGACGCAGTTTCTGACTGGCCATTGCTGAACCTGATGGCGAACACTTCTGGTGGTGCAACATGGGTATCTTTCCATCATGGTGGTGGCGTAGGCATGGGCTATTCGCAACATGCAGGTATGGTTGTACTGGCAGATGGAACTGAACGCGCAGCAAACTGTATCAGCCGTGTTTTATACAATGACCCTGCTATGGGAATCTTCCGTCATGCGGATGCTGGATACGAGCAGGCAGAAATATGGGCTGAAAAATTCGGCTTAAAAATAGGATAGTATAATTCTTTGAATATGAGAAAACTAATCGGACCATTCAGTGAAATCCTGACTTTATCGGGTTTAGCGCTGAATGGTGCAATAGACGACAGTCAGCTTCAGGTGATCCGCAATGGCGGAGTTGTGGTGGAAGACGGGATGATCAGCGCTGCTGATGATTTCGAGATTTTGCGTAAGGCAAACCCTGAGCTGGAAATAGAAAAAATCGAAACAGACCAGGTTTTAATTCCTGGTTTTATAGATTGCCATACCCATATCTGCTTTGCAGGAAGCAGGGCTAAAGATTACAGTCTTCGTATCCAGGGTAAAACTTATCTCGAGATTGCGAAAAGTGGCGGTGGCATCTGGGACTCTGTTCAGCAAACCCGTGCTGCTGAAGAAGCTAAACTGGTCGATTTGTTAAAACAAAGAGTACAAAGACATTTAGCAGATGGGATTACCACAATAGAGATTAAAAGTGGTTACGGACTGGATGTTGCCAATGAACTGAAAATGCTTCGGGCTATAAAAACAGTTTCCCTGACTTCTAAAGCTGATCTTGTTCCTACTTGTCTAGCTGCACATCTTTTACCAAAGGATTTTGAAGGTTCACAGGTGGATTATCTGAATCATATCCTGGCAGATTTATTACCATTGATTAAAACAGAGAATCTGGCTAACCGGGTAGATATATTCATTGAAGAAAGTGCGTTTGATCGTACTGCTGCTGTTCCCTATTTACTGGCTGCAAAGGCAATGGGATTTGAAATAACTGTACATGCAGATCAATTTACGACAAGTGGACTGGAAGTGGCTATTGAAACCGGTGCTGTTTCTGCCGATCACCTGGAAGCAAGTACCGAAAGAGAAGCTGCCTTGTTAAAAGATGCTGAAACTGTTGCAGTTGTACTTCCTGGAGCTTCTTTAGGTTTAGGAATGCAGTATGCACCAGCCAGAAAATTATTAGATGCTGGTGCTTGTCTTGCTATTGCAAGTGACTGGAATCCAGGTTCTGCGCCAATGGGAGATTTGCTGATGCAAGCTGCCGTGATGAGTGCTGCTGAGAAATTGAGTACTGCTGAAGTATTCGCAGGACTGACTTTCAGAGCTGCAAAAGCATTAAATATCAAAGATCGCGGTATTTTAGCTGAAGGTATGATCGCAGATATGCAGGCTTACCCTTGTAATGATTACAGAGAAATACTCTATCATCAAGGAAAAATTAAACCCGAAATGGTATGGAAAAATGGAACAAGAATATAAAAATATGATCAATTCTTCATTTTATCACAAAACATCAATTGAGACCTGGAATGGTCGGAATGATGGGACAGATCCTGCTGTTCAACGTTGGCATCAGCGCATCATTCTCATTGATCTGGAAGAAGACAACCTGGTCTTGCCTCCTGCTAGTCAAAAGGGAATTGCCTTAATAGGCTTTTCCTGTGACGAAGGAGTAAGACGAAATGGTGGTAGAGTTGGTGCAAAAGATGGCCCAGCTCATTTCCGTAAGGCTTGTTGTAATTTACCCATTCATTTGACTGAAGATGCCGTTTTTCTTGATTTAGGCGATATTATCTGCACCGGTCAGGATATGGAAGAAGCACAAAGTTCTCTGGCAAAAGTGGTTGCATTTGCGCTTGCGAATGGTTTTCAGCCTTTAGTCATTGGTGGTGGGCATGAGGTTGCTTATGGACACTATTCAGGTATCAATCAACATGTTAAAACGGAAGAGAGTATTGGCATTATTAATTTTGATGCACATTTTGATTTACGTGAGCCAAATGAAAACGGTACAAATTCTGGTACTGGATTTTTACAGATAGCAAATGATTGTAAGTCAAGTGGCAAACCTTTCCGGTATATGCCTGTAGGAATTCAGCAAAATAGTAATACTAAATATCTGTTTGATACAGCAGCAGCATTGAAGGTTAGTTATGTTCCTGCTGAGCAGTTTCTGGTTTCCAGAGAAGCGGAAATCAGAAGCCAGATAGATGAGTTTATTGCTGGGTCAACACATATTTATCTGACAATTTGTATGGATGTGTTCTCCTCTTCATTTGCACCTGGTGTAAGTGCCGCTGCTTTTAGCGGACTAATCCCTGATGCGTTTTTCTTTGCTTGTTTGCGGTCTGTGATCGCAAGCGGAAAGGTAATCAGTATGGATATTGCAGAATGTAACCCGGTTTTTGATCAAGACCAGCGCACCGCTAAATTAGCTGCTGCGCTGGCCTTTAGCATGATCACCTAACCAAAAGATTATTCAGCTGCGGGAAGGAAAAAGCAAAAGCGGCTTCCTTCCCCTATTTCACTTTCCACCCATATTTTTCCGTTCTCTGCTTCTATAAAGTCTTTGGAAATAGCAAGACCTAGTCCAGAGCCGGATTTATTGTTTCCATCTGTTGGAACCTGAAAATAACGGTCAAACAAACGTTTCTGATATTGTTCATCGATTCCTTTTCCAAAATCTCTTACAGAGAATTCTATTCCGCGATTTTTCTCTTGTATTTCTATTTGCACTTTTGACTTCTCAGCACTATAACGCAAGGCGTTAGAGAGGAAATTAATCAATACCCATGCTGTTTTTTCTACGTCTGCATTTACAACAGGTAGCTTTTCCTTACTGATCAGTTCCAGTTGAATATTTTTTTGTTCTGCCTGGAATCTGACTGCATTTAATGCGTAATTGACGATCTCTAATGGGGCTGCTTTGACAAAATTCAATTGCAAATTTCCTGTTTCTACCTGCGCAAGATCGAGTAACTCACTCGTAATTTTTAACAGGCGGCTGCAATCGTCTTTGATATGCTCTACCAGTTGTTTCTGCTCTTCGTTCATTTGCCCGATTCTTTCATCGTCCAAAAGTTTCAAGCTCATTTTTATAGATGATATTGGCGTTTTAAGTTCATGAGAAACGGTGGCAATGAAGTTGGTTTTCGCTTCGTCAAGTTCTTTAAACTGGGTAATATTATTCAGGATATAAACTGTACCTGCTGTTTTTCCCGTCTGCAATATTGGTGTTTCCTGGTCATCAAATACAGGTACGATAATTTCTCTTTTTTGTAACTGAAAATAAGATTCTTTCTGATCTGCATAAATTTTGATAGGCTGATCATTCCCTTGATTGTTCATGATTCGGGTTAGCAAATCATTTTTCTTCATCAGATCTTTGACATTCAAACCGTTAACTTTGTGTTCATCCAGATTCAGAATCTGAGCGGCAACTTTGTTCATGAAAAGAATTTCCTGTTTTTCATTTAATCCAATAATTGCATCCTGCATTTGCTCAATAATGGCTTCGATCCTGAGTTTTTCTGATTGAATTTTAGCAAGATTACTATTTTCCCATTTGTTGAGCTGCTCAACCATTTCATTGAATGATTTGGCTAGTTCTGAGAATTCATCAGTACCGTCAAACTGTAATCTTTGTTTGTAGTTTTTGCGCCCGATTTCCTGAATGGCTTCTGAAAACTCTCTTAACGGGTTGGCTACGAAGCCCGGGAAGTTGATTATAAATGAGAATAATACGAGAAAACACAAGCAAGCAGTAGTGACCAGGTATAAACTGGCTTTCTCCACAGATTTTTGCGCTTTGTCATTTTTCCTGACAATGGCGTCCATGTTCAACTGATCGATAACCATGAGCTGAGCTCTGACCTGTGCTAAGGCCGATTTTTGTAGTGCAACGTCCGATACTGGACTGCTCAGTTGCGTGAAAGCAGATTTCAAAGCTGTCACAGCCTCACCTTCTCCTTTCTCGGTCACATTCTTTCCTTCTAAGCCCAGTTTTTGTGCAAACTTAGCCTGTAATACTGGTGATAGTGGTAAGTCGTTCTGGTCCAGAATCGATCTCATCTCCCTGGTATAACTTAATGTTTCATAGTTATCCTTCAAAATCACTTTTGCACTTACCGAGATTTGGTTCATGTAGTATAGTGAAATCGAGCCGAACAACAGTACCACCACAAATAGGAATCCGAATCCGAGGCGGAGTTTTGTTTTTATTTTCATTACCGTATTTATTGTTTCTCATTTGTGATGAAGCCTGCGAACTTCATTCTTTTATTATTCTTTTGCTTTAGGATAGTATCACTAAATCTGTTTCCGTCGAGGAGATGTTTCTCAGCAATTCATTAAAAACTGCGGTTCTCATGATGACCTGAAAAAGGTTTAGGTGAGGCTTCCCAATGCATATTGTTGTAATTTCTTTTTCTTGCGCAATCCTTATAATTGTCTTTGTCACTTCATCACTCTTAACCTTGATGACCTCTGCACCGAGTTCTGTGGCGAGCTTAAAGTTATTGATCAAATGCCGCTGTAAATCTAGCTTAATCCTGTCACTACTTTCGTTATTATTCTGCACATAAAGTACAATCCAGGGTGATCTGTAATAGGAAGCCAGTCTTGCAGTTTTCCTGATCACGATCTTCGCTGTTATATTATTGGTCGAAATACAAGCCATGAAACGCTCCGGTCTCAGCTTTATTTGCTTAGGTATTTCTACACTTATTTTTCGTTCTACATGGTGAGCGACTTCTCTAAGCGCCAGTTCCCTGAGCTGCAAGATTCGCTCCGACTGAAAGAAGTTCCCTAAGGCTCTTTCAATCTTTGTTTTATCATATATTTTCCCTGATTTCAGGCGGTCTATCAATTCGTCCGCCGTCAGATCAATATTTACAATTTCATCCGCAATATCTAATACTCTATCCGGAATTCGCTCAGTAATCGGGATCCCGGTAATCTTTTCGATTTCCTCGTTCATACTCTCCAGGTGCTGGATATTCACCGCAGAGATCACACTAATTCCTGCTTCGAGAATGTCCATTACATCCTGCCAGCGTTTTGTATTCTTGCTTCCTTCTATGTTAGAATGTGCAAGTTCATCGACAATCACCACCTCAGGGTTTCTGCTCACTATGGCCTGAACATCCATTTCTTCCATTTCTTTTCCTTTGTAAAACAGTTTACGTCTGGGGATTAGTGGAATGCCGTCCAAAAGTGCATGCGTTTCTTCCCTGTTATGCGTTTCGATATAACCGATTTGTATATCGATCCCATTCTTAAGCAGGGCATGCGCCTCCTGTAACATTCTGTAGGTCTTGCCTACGCCTGCGCTCATTCCAATATACACCTTGAACTTACCCCGGCGTGATTTCTTTACCAGATCAAGGAATTGACGTACAGATTGTTCTTTACTATTATCTTCCACAATGGGTTCAGTTTACCATGTAATAATTACATATCCAATATCAACTAAGTAAAATACGCCAGAAAAAAAGGTCACGCCCAGTAATAAAACCAGTATAAATTTAGCGGAATAATTCCGGTAAATTTCTTTGATGAGCTTTCCGTTTTGCGGATCCTTCAGACGCATCTCCTGAGCACGTTTTAATCTCATTATCCTAGCCTTTCTTTTTGTTTTCGGTCCGTATTTTAAGCACAAAAATCCTGCTAAAACAGTAATTGATGCCGTAAATAAAAATTCTAAAAATGTTTCCATGTTTATAGCTTTTAAAGCCGGGGATGTTCTCCCCGGCTAATCAATTTAAAACGAAACTGCTACACTCGCAGTCACCGCTGCATTATAGTTTACTGCGCTCATCTCTCTTTTAAAAATCTTGTCTTTACTATCGTAAACTTTACCTTCCAGTCTAACTACAGCATTTGATATTGGTGCGTAATCAATGTTTAAAGAATAACCTTTAGTTTTGAAACCGTTTGGTGTATCTGTTGCGATCAGTACTCCGTTTTTATCCTGGTAATATTCAAATCTTCCAGCCAGTGCCCATTTAGGGTTAATCGTATAACGGGCTATCACCACAGGCGATAAAATCTCATTTTTGCTATGGTCAGTTCTTGATTTTTGCTGCGTAGCATAATCAAATCCTAAAGTCACTCCAAAGGCATCAGCTAACTGGAATATACCGTAAACATTATGGTAAAAACGGGTTACACGAACTGAATCTACACCTTCAGTTCCCAAATAATTACTATAGTTTACTGTAATTTTGTCTGTAGGTTTCCAGGTTAACTGTACACCTCCAGCTGGTTGTCTGTTACCATCCTGACGGGCAATCCGCTGCCAGCCGTTTAAATATAAAGCTGTAGCACTGAATTTGTTATCGTCAGTGGTGTAAGTCACCTTAGCTCCCGACTCAAAGTAAGGAGTATTCTCTGAAGAGATATTCCTGGTCAGTACCCAGCAATCTTTAGAAATGGCACTCTCAAACCCGATATGCGAAGAGAAAACTCCAGCATCTACCCATAGATTTGCTTTTTTAGATATTTTAAATCCAACATTTGCTTCCAGTATATTTTTTGACACGCCAGACTCGGCGGCTAAATTAGCATTTGCATAGGTTCCGGCCATGATAGCCATATTAGCTCTGATCTTTCCAGAGTCATAAGCCGCCTTGATGTAACCCAGGTTCAGATTCACTTCATTACTTCTATTATGCGAGTAGATAAAACCAGGTCTGTTATTACTGGTTGGTTTATTAAAATCGTATCCATAATAGACTTCTGCATATCCGCTAAGCTTAATCTTCGGCTCGTCTTGTGCACTTGCACCAAATCCTATACAAACAGTGGCAGCTGTCATCAAAAATTTGTTCATCTTATTTACTATTATTAAAATTGGTTTGCGTTGGTTAAATTGGTAAGGGCTTGTAAATTATTTTTTCAGGTTATCCAGGGCAATATTCAGCTCCAGTACATTTATTGAGCTTGGACCAAAAAGACCTAATACTGGTCCTTTAACTGTTTTTTTAACGAGGTCAGCTACGTCTTGTTCATTTAATTTCCTGTACATGGCTACTCTTTTAATTTGGATAGCTGCCCCTTCTACAGAAATATTCGGGTCTAAACCGCTACCTGATGCAGTAACCATATCGGCAGGAATATCACTGCGTTTCAGGTATGGGTGATATTTAAGCAGTGAGTCTATTCTACTGTTCACTTCTTTCAGATAATCAGGGTTAGATGGACCTTTATTAGAACCACCCGATCCATCTGCTTTGTAACCTACTGCTGATGGTCTGCCCCAGAAATACTGAGGTTTGGTAAATGACTGGCCTAATAAGGCATAACCAACTACCTGACCATTTTTGGTGATTTTTTCGCCACCACCATTGCCTTTTGTTAATTTTCCGGCAAAGGCAACGATCAAAGGATATATTACGCATAGCAGCACTAATAATACTGCGGTAAGACGTAGAGATTGTAAGATGTACTTTTTCATGATTTTAATATTTTAAACAAATAATCCAACTAGTAAATCAATTATTTTGATCCCGATAAAAGGTGCTATTACACCTCCTAACCCGTAAATAAGCAGGTTTCTGCGCAACAATGCACTTGCTCCTATTGGTTTATAAGCCACTCCTTTTAAAGCAAGAGGAATCAGGATCGGGATGATAATCGCGTTGAAAATAACGGCCGACATAATCGCACTTTCTGGAGAATGTAACCCCATGATATTCAAGCTTTGTAAAGCTGGTATCGAACCAATAAACAAGGCTGGAACAATAGCGAAGTATTTAGCAACGTCATTGGCAATAGAGAAGGTTGTCAGTGTACCACGGGTGATCAACAACTGTTTACCGATTTCTACAATCTCAATCAGCTTAGTTGGGTCATTATCCAGATCGACCATGTTTCCAGCTTCTTTTGCTGCTTGTGTTCCGCTGTTCATCGCTACACCAACATCTGCCTGTGCTAAAGCCGGAGCATCATTTGTACCGTCACCCATCATCGCAACCAGCTTACCTAAAGCCTGTTCGTCTTTGATGTAGTTCATTTTATCCTCAGGTTTAGCCTCAGCAATAAAATCATCGACACCTGCCTTCTCTGCAATAAATTTCGCTGTCAATGGGTTATCACCGGTAACCATTACTGTTTTGACACCCATCTTACGCAGACGGTCAAAACGCTCACTGATACCTGGTTTGATAATATCCTGTAACTCAATTACACCTAATGCTTTTTCATTTTCTGAAACCACCAATGGTGTTCCACCGTTAGAAGCGATTTTCTTAACCTCGTTTTCTATGTCCTGAGGAAAATCATTACCTGCTTTCAGCACAATGTTACGGATAGAATCAAAAGCTCCTTTACGGATACGTCTTCCATCTGGTGTGTCAATACCACTAGACCTTGTCTCGGCAGTGAATTTGATAAATACAGAGCCTTCTGGTGTACTTGGTAAAGCAAAATTGTGTTGTGCATGCGCCAGCTCAATGATAGACTTTCCTTCTGGAGTCTCATCTGCTAATGAACTTAGTACACAGGCATTGGTAAACAATTTGGCTTCTACAGAAGCGGTAGGATAAAAATTAGTAGCCTTACGGTTACCAATAGTGATTGTACCTGTTTTATCTAAAAGTAATACGTCGATATCACCTGCTGTTTCTACTGCTTTACCAGATTTGGTAATCACGTTTGCACGTAATGCGCGGTCCATTCCAGCAATCCCGATCGCTGAAAGTAAGCCACCAATTGTGGTTGGGATCAGGCAGACAAATAAGGAGATTAATGCGGCAATAGTAATTGGTGTATTTGCGTAATCTGCGAATGGTTTCAAGGTCACGCAGACAATGATAAATACCAGGGTGAAACTTGCTAAAAGGATCGTTAAAGCAATTTCGTTTGGTGTTTTCTGACGTGAAGCACCTTCTACAAGTGCAATCATCTTATCCAGGAAGCTTTCTCCTGGCTCAGTACTTACCATCACTTTAATTTCGTCCGAAAGTACTTTTGTACCACCAGTCACAGATGATTTATCACCACCCGATTCTCTGATTACTGGCGCAGACTCTCCTGTGATTGCTGATTCGTCAATCGTGGCGATACCCTGAATGATTTCTCCATCCGTAGGGATAGTATCTCCTGTTTCACAAAAGAAAACATCGCCTTTTTTCAATTGACTGGATGAACGCATCTCTATGTTTCCATTTGCCAATACAACTTTAGCAGGAGTTTCTTCTCTTGTTTTTCTCAAACTGTCAGCCTGAGCTTTACCACGAGCTTCTGCAATTGCTTCTGCGAAATTGGCAAACAGTACTGTTAATAACAGAATTAAGAAAATAAAGAAGTTATATAGTGGTGATCCTTGTCCAGCATGGCTGAAAGAATAAACCGTAACGTATGCCATCACCAATGTACCTACTTCAACAGTAAACATCACTGGATTACGCACCATTACCCTTGGATCAAGTTTTATAAAGGATTGTTTTAGTGCGCTTTGAACCAATGCAGGTTCAAATAATTTATTAGAAGACTTCATGATAATCTATTTAATCAGGGTAAAATATTCTGCCAGCGGGCCTAAAGTCAGGGCAGGAAAATAAGAAAGGGCATTTAACACGATAATCACCGCAAAAGTCATTAGACTGAAAGTCAGCGTATCTGCTTTTAAAGTACCAGCCGATTCAGGGATGTGTTTTTTAGCACCTAGTAATCCGGCGATAGCAATAGGACCAATAATTGGTAAGAACCTGCCCAGGAATAAAACAAATCCGGTTGACACATTCCAGAACACATTATTGTCACCCAAGCCTTCAAAACCAGAACCATTGTTTGCGTTAGAAGAAGTCATTTCATATAACATCTCTGAGAAACCGTGGAAACCTGGATTATTCAACCATGATTTTGGTTGTACAGCCCATGCTGCATCCGCATGATTCACCACCACAAAACTTGCTATTGCTGTACCAGCCAGAATTAGAAAAGGACTTAACAGGGTAATCAATGCGGCAATTTTAATCTCTCTTGCTTCTACCTTATGTCCCAAAAATTCTGGGGTCCGCCCCACCATTAAACCTGATATAAATACAGCTATAATTAAGTAGATAAAATAATTCAGCATCCCGACACCACAACCGCCATAAAATGAGTTGATCATCATGCCTAATAATTGCCAGAAACCTGTTAATGGCATCGTACTGTCGTGCATACTGTTAACTGATCCTGTCGAAATAATCGTGGTAACAGTACTCCAGTAACCAGAAATTGCTGGTCCGAATCGCACCTCTTTACCTTCCATGGCACCGGACAACTGCGAAACGCCCATTTTTGCAATGGCAGGATTACCTCCTAATTCGCTGCTCACTGTTGGAATCAGCAGCAATAGCATACCAATTGTCATGACACCAAATATCATCCATGATAATTTTCTGCGTCTGATAAAAATACCAAATGCAATTACCATTGCTATAGGGATAAGTACCTGGGCAATCAGTTCTACAGAGTTAGTAATATAAGAAGGGTTTTCCAGTGGATGCGCTGAGTTGGTACCAAACCAGCCTCCCCCGTTTGTTCCTAAGTGTTTAATGGCTACAAATGCAGCCGCAGGGCCTCTGGATACATTTACTGTATCGCCTTGCAGGGATATAAGTTTATCTTTTCCTTCGTAACTTGTTGGTGTACCTGAAAATGCAAGGATAATTGCCATTATCAATGATAGCGGCAATAATAACCTGGTAATTGATTTCACAAAGAACTCCCAGAAGTTACCCAGATTAGTTGAGGTCTTGTCTCTGAAGGCTTTAAAGAAAACTACAGCAGCTGCAATACCTGTTGCGGCACTGACAAATTGCAAGAACATCATTACAAAGTGCTGTGTCAGATAAGTAACACCGCTTTCTCCTGAATAATGCTGCAGGTTACAGTTTACAACGAAACTAATGATAGAGTTAAAGGCAAGATCCGGAGTCATACCCGGGTTACCGTCAGGATTCAGTGGTAATTTATCCTGGTACATTAAAACGAAAAACCCGTAAACTAACCAGACAAGGTTGATGGTCATCAGCGCTTTCATGTGCTGCTTCCAATTCATCTCCTCTTTTGGGTTAATTCCGGAAAGTTTATAGATACCAGATTCGATCGGTTTTAAAAAGTCAGTCCAGACTTTTTCGCCGGCAAATACCTTTGCAAGGTATTTGCCTAAAGGAATAGCTAAAACCAGTGTTAGCAGGTAGGTAGCGACGATTCCAAATAATTCAGTGTTCATAGCGTTCAATTAAAATTTTTCGGGTTTAATCAGCACGTAAATCATATAGATAAATACTGCGATTGCGATAATAAATAGTGCGATCATAAGTTTAGATTTTTTCGAACCAGTCGATTGATTTGTAACAGATCCATGTCAGGACCAGCAGAGCGATTAATAGTAATACAGTCATCATGGTGTTTATTTTTTATGGCCTTATCCAATAGATATACCAAAGAAAAGCTATAGCGTGCAAACAGCTATTTTTCAATGATTTAAGGTGTTAAACAAAATTTACAGGGAAATACAGAGTAAGAAAACCCTTCCATTTTGGAAGGGTGTATTATCGTTATGAAACGTTTTGCATTAGCAATGGGCCTTTAACAGTATGTGAGTGCCTATAGGATATCAACGTCGTTACAAAGGGTTACTTAACCAAGAGTACTAGTATTAAGGGAAACATTAATCCTTAACATGATGAAGAAATATTTGATTTATGGAATATTGGCAGTCACTGCTTTAAGCTGTAGCAAAAGTGAGAAAAGAACAGGTGCTAATGCCGCTAATGAACAAAAAGAGATGACGATAGGTTCAGATACTTCAGTAACTGAAAAAATCATTAAGACAGCGGACATGAAATTCCTGGTAAAGGATGTGCAGTCTACTAAAGAAAAATTAGGAAGCATCCTGAAAGTTGAAGGTGGTACAATTGCCGAATTCAATACACACAGCAATATCACAGGTGATGAAAAAGTGAAATATTCAACAGATTCTTTATTGGAATTGATATCCTACCGGGTGGAGGGTATGATTGTAGCCAAAATCCCGGCTGAAAAACTGGATGATTTCACTAATCAGATAGCCAGAATGGCTGTTTTTATTGACAATCAATCTTTAAAACAGGATGATGTGAGTTTGACTTATCTGAGTAATAAATTAAAGAACCAGAATAAAGTGGATGCAGTAACTCAATTGAATAAGGTGGTTCCCAAACAAAAGACCAGCGCTGTAGAAAAATCACTGGCGATAAAAGATGACTATATAGATAATAAGGTGAATAACCTGTTTACTGACCGTAATGTAAAATACAGTACAATTACCTTAAGTTTTTACCAGAACAATACGATTAAAAAAATGATTGTGCCGAATGATGATTTATCGGACTTTCGTCCTGATTTTTTCAGAAGATTATGGTTAAACTTTGGAAGTGGCTGGAGTATATTTAAAGAATTTATCCTGGTATTGGCAAATTTGTGGGTTTTTATACCACTTGCAGCTGCTGTATACTTTATTTTCAGGTATTATCGCAGAAAAAAATTGACGGTATAACTGAATTTCAAGCCTGATCCTCCAAATTTACGATATGCCCGAATCAGGCTTGAAATTTTTTCTCCTTGAAAAGCAAGGCATTAAGAGTTTTTTACGTTTTAAATAACCCTGAGGTATAAAAATGTCAACTCTTTGCTTACCTTTGTTGCACACCAAATAAGAAAAATCATTTATGATTAATCAAAATTTGGTCTCTGCGAAATAATTAATTAGATTGCAGCCCCTTTGAAAAAGGGACAAAGGTGATACCATTTTTTCGGGGTGTAGCGTAGCCCGGTATCGCGCCTGCTTTGGGAGCAGGAGGTCGTAGGTTCGAATCCTGCCACCCCGACCACATAGACGTCAAACTCTATCAAAAACCCTCTAAATATCACATTTAGAGGGTTTTTTCGTTTTTATCAAATCAAAGCAGGGCAATAATGGATCAAGACCAAAAATTGTGGGGCATAGTTGTTTTCTAAGCATAGATCTGAGTTAATCTGTACAGGAAGAATTCAATATTTCTAACTCCTCTAAACTGAGATCTAAATGCTTTAAGTTTGGCATTAAAAGATTCTGCAGATGCGTTTGTCGACCTGTTATCGAAGTAGTTTAAGATGGTTTGGTAATGATTTTGAATTGATCTAGAGATTGTATTGAATGCCTTAAACCCAGCCTGTCTTACCTTTTGGTGCCATCTGGCAAGTCTTGCCAATCCATATATTTTATCAGTTGTATTTTCGAAAATATTGCTCAGATCGATACTAAGTTCATAAGCTTCAAGTCAGGATAATATTCAAAAAGTAAATCAGCCCGCTCTTTTTGATCTGTGGTCCAGTTTTCAGCACGTTTATACAACACATATCTGCTTCTGGCCAACAGTTGTTTAAGCGTGTCTCCGTTTGTTAATAATGTATTTTGGAAACCCCGTTTTGATTTCTTGGCATATTCTATTGCTTCATTTTCAGCATCCAGAGCTTCCCAACGATATTTAATTCGCATTTCCTGTAGCGCTTCTGTCGCTAATTGCTGCACATGAAATCTGTCGGTTACCCGAACCGCTAGCGGGAATGATCGTTTGGCAATCAATTCCATATTTCCGGCCATATCCAGAGTAATCTCAGTGACTTTTCGTCGCGCCCTTTCTGGTATTTTTTTCAAGACTGCTATTACTGTCTCTGCCTTGGTGCCTGCTATGATGGCTACAATGGCTCCCTTTCTTCCCTTAGCAGACTTGTTGGTTAGGATGGTATAAAGCTCCCCATGTGAGACACTGGTTTCATCAATGGATAGATGCTCGCCAAGATTATTTGGGTACAGCACCCATTTTTTTGCATGGGATCGCTGATCCCATGTTTTGAAACCACTCAGGAAATTTCGATACTGTCTTTGGATATTTCTGCCTTTAACCCCATAAAAACCACCTATAGTTTGAACATCATTGGGATTTGTACTGACTGATCTGTTTTAAAAAAGCCGTGAATTCCACTGTCATTCGCGTTCCCTCTGCTACTAATGTCCAATCTCTGTAAGCCACTTTTCCTGTACTGTGATTCAGCCATCTGCGTCGTTTAATATGAAAATAGACCTGGTGGCCACGGATAGGAAAATCTTGAACGGTTATGGTAGGAAAAAAACCTTTTGACTCTAATTTATCCTTTTCCAAAACCGTAGGAACAGAATTGATCTCTTCTAGATCAATATGTAAAACATCCGCTTCTTTACGAGACGATTTCAACTCAAAGTTCTCTAATATAAATCCTGGAAGTAATAAACTTAATAAGGCTTCGTAACTTGATGACATTGGCAAAATTCAAAAAAACAAAGCTAAAAATTTTCGCAGGTCCCACAACTTTTGGTCTTGATCCGGAAAATGTGCCCTATTCGGTGCCCCAAATTTAAAATTTATATTTGGGCACAAATAGCGTACTAAGTATTTTATAGTCAATTGATTACTTAGTTTATTTTGATGGTTTTTAGTGCCCTTTGGAGTGCCTTTAAAACCCCGGCAGATTGCCCCCATTGCAAAAGCCGCTAAAGACCGTCAATCTATTGCTATTTATAACTTAATAATTGACAATATGAAAACAGCGAACAACACCTTTGGCGTTATCTTTTATCTTAGAAAGTATAAAGCCACTAATGACGGAAAAGCCCCTATCTATGCAAGAATTACCGTAAACGGCAGCAGGATTGATTTATCAGTTAAACGTTCCATCGAGCAAGATAACTGGAATGCCAACAAAGGTATGGCAAGAGGCAGCCGGGAAGAAATTGTAAAGCTTAACAAGTATCTGGAGCAATACCGTTCCGGCATCGTAGAAAGCTATCAGGAACTTTTATTGCAAAAGAAGTT
This sequence comes from Pedobacter sp. PAMC26386, assembly GCA_014302835.1. Lineage (GTDB taxonomy): Bacteria > Bacteroidota > Bacteroidia > Sphingobacteriales > Sphingobacteriaceae > Pedobacter. The sequence continues at coordinate 556,476 of CP060294.1, read as the reverse complement.
GATTACCGCAGAGCTGGTAAAGGATAAGTTTACCGGGGAAGATCAAGCCGAGTTTACACTCTGTAAACTGATGGAGTATCACAATTCCGATCAAGGGCAAATATTGGAGCCAGGCACGATAAAGAACTATTATACCAAGCAGAAGTATATTAAAGAGTTCATTAAAGAACGGTTTAAGACCAGCGATAAATACCTGTCCGAGTTGAGTTATAAGTTCATTACGGACTTCGAGTACTTCCTACGGAATAGAACGCCGGAGAAAGGCCAAAAAGCCCTAAATAACAATGGCTTGATGAAACACATAGAAAGGTTTTTCAAAATGGTCAATCTTGCGGTTAGAGATATTGAATTTTCTTTAATCTGTGACCTGAATTATATTAGTGAATGATAAATTATATCCTGATGAATGGTTCCCCATTGCTCAATTTGCGCGATTAGGGGAAGCAGGGTCTTGCCTAATTCTGTGAGATTGTATTCGACTTTTTTGGGCCATTGCGCGTAGATATCTTTGGTAATTATACCGTGCATCTCCAACTCTGCCAATTGCCTGTTTATCACTCGCAATGGGGCATCTTTGTAAAACTTGTGAATTTCACCAGGCCTTTTAGTCCCCTTGTTAATTCTGTTGATCAGGCAAGTCTTCCACTTGCCGCCAATGATTTCCATGGTCACAATTATACCACACTCGAAATTTTTAGGAATTTTTTTCTCGTACATAATCTTAATGTCATTACATCCTTTTAATGCCGCTTTTTATATGGGACAATTTTGGCTCATATTGCAAGTTAACAACATGCATTTGATCTTTGTTCAGCAAATTAATTTACAAAAATAATTAAAAATGAACACATCAAATCAAACAATTCAGCAATCAACTGAAGATCACAAATTACAAATTGCGAATAACTTCCTAACGGCTTTAAGAACCCAAGATTGGAACTTATTCCGGTCTATTTTGACCGATGACTGTGTATGGACACTTCCTGGCACAAGTATCATATCCGGTGAAGCCATAGGTGCGGACGCCGTCGTTGAAAGAGGGCAAACAATAGTAAGTTTTGGTGTAAGCTTGCAACTCAATCATATTTTATATGGTTTACATGGGGTGGCTATTTCCATCCATAATCAGGCAACGAGAAACGGCCTTGTACTTGATGAATACCTGGCGGCGGTGTGTGTACTCAGAGATGGAAAAATTGCAGCGATCAATACCCATTTATCAGATGTGCAAGGCGTTAACGCTTTCTTCACCCCGGCAAATATTATTTAACGATCAGGGAACAATACCCGTAGTGACTAACAAGAACAATATCCTCATTACACAGTAAAATGCCCGATTCAACTTTACATTTCGCTGATTCAAGGTAATTTTCTGTGTAACGGGATACTAACATAGTTTTATCCAAAGCAATTTCTTTTCGCCTTTTAACTAAATAATAAATTTATGAAAAACACCTCCGAATTATCATTCGAAGAAGATCCGGCTATTTCCCGGGAAGTGAAGCAATTTTTAAGGGCATTAAATGTTCCCGGTGCCGCACTGGAAATTTTATCGCCAATTGAGGCACGCAAAGTTTAGTCAATGCACAGGCTGCAATCGACGTAGATCTTTCGGCTTTTATATATTCTTCTGATAAGATTAGCGAGAAATCGAAAGAGAGATTGCAAATTTTATTTTTTCTATCTGCTGGTTTATTTGCGCTTTGGATAATGGTTTGGAAAATACCAAAATTCATGTTGTACTTTTTCACATTAACACAAAGCCAGATTTATCTTTTTAGTTTTATAGCCGGATTATTTACACTTGGATTTGTTTTTTCTTCAGCTCCGTGTTTATTATAAAAAGTATCGCACAAAAGTTGAATTATAATAATCCGGTAAAAAATGTTACATAAAGCCATAAAGTTAGTTTTATCCACATTGCTCTTTCTTTGTTTGCTTAAGTTGACATATGCGATTATGCGTTTGTAAGATTTGCTGAACTGGTTGGTTTTATATATTTAGTGTACCAGGAAAAAGAATCAGGAAAATATGCAATGCTTTTTATTTATAGTGCACTAGCTTTTCTCTTTCAGCCATTTTTTAAAATAGCATTGGGTCGATACGTTTGGAATATGGTTGATGTAGTGGTTGGGATCGGATTAATAACATCGATATTTTTTAGGGATAATAGCCATCAGCCTAAATAATTACAAGATGACGATTGCATGCAACCCATTCTACCAGTGAAGCAAAGATAGCCCGCGCTGGATAAAAAGTAAAGGCTACACAAGCGGGCAGTTGTGTTTTGTTTTTAGCGGTTTGCCCGGCCTTGACTATTTACCCGACTCCCGCTTTTGGTTGCTCACATGGTGAAAATGCGATGGTGTATTCTTGACTTTCAGCCGTATAGCATGACGCAAAAAAAACAGCCCTATCATCCTAAAAATAGTGCTTTTTTAATGCAAAAAAAACATTATGTTTGTATAACAAGCTCATTGACTATCACTTATACCGATAAACAGGCTTCAAAATCCACCAAATAAAAGCACATTATATGTGCCCTATTCGGTTCCTGTTTGTTTTCGATATAACATATTGAATATTATAGATTTAAATGGCCGGATAATCGTCCTGCCACCCCGACTAAAAAAAACCTTCAAGAAATTGAAGTTTTTTTTGCCTATTAATTTCATCTGATAAATCGACATCAAGGAAAATTGGATCAAGCGGAATAATTAACATAATAAAACGGGGATAAAGCCCCCTTTTACTTCTTTTCTTGTAAAAAAAGAAATAAAAGAACATGGATTACTTCTGTCTCGATTTCCTAGCGTTCCAACTAAATACAGAAAACATTCATTTAACAGGACAATCATGAAGTAATTTTTTTTGTCAATTGGTGATAAATCATAAAAAGAGTCCGCTACCTTTAAATATGGAAGAGTTCATAAACCATCTGCTAAGATTTGGGCAACTAAATCTTCAACAGATCGACTTCATAAAAAGCAAAGTTCAATTTATTGATATTAAAAAAGGCTCCTATTTTTCTGAAGCTGGAAAAATACCAAAGCAAGTAGGTTTTGTAGTAAGTGGCGTTTTAAGAGTTTGTTGTTACAATAACAAACATGAAGATATAACCAGGTTGTTCATAATTGAAAACCAGTTCGCGCTGGATTTTAACAGCTTTTATAGCGAAACACCCTCTGCCGTTTATTTAGAAGCGGTTACAGATTGTAAACTGTTGGCTTTAACCAAATCCTCTTTTTCTGAGCTTTCGGATTCGATTATAGGTTTTAGTGATATTTTCTTCAGAATAACATCAGTTTCACTTACACATAAATTGAAAGCCAGTACCAATATGCTTATACAGGATGCAAAAAACCGTTATGAAGATTTTCTAACACTCTATCCTGGCCTTGCCAACCGGATACCGCTATCAACAATTGCTTCTTACCTTGGGATTACCCAATCATCGTTAAGCAGAATTAGAAAAAATATCAGTTGATTGACTTTTTGCCATTTGACAAATTTTATCTGAGCGGAGATTCTCAATTTTGAGGAATTAAAAATTGCAAATGATGAGTAATGAGAATTCTTTCCGGATCAACGCCGAACAAGTTAATATTTCAAATTGGTTGGAATCGCCTTTTAATCAATGGGCCTTTCACAATGTAGATAAGCTCCTGACATGTAAAAAAGTAGCAAATGATCCCCAAAATATGCGGGAGCTGTCATTTAATCGATCTTCACTACTTGACCAATTTCGCCTCAAGGACACCGGTGGGCCAGATCTCGATCTGATCCAATTTCTTAAGGCCACATCTACTGATGGTTTTGTTGTATTAAAGAATGGCAAAATCGTTTATGAATTTTACGATAATGGGATGACAGCCCATACGCCTCATATTCTGATGTCGATTACCAAATCTTTTACGGGGCTAATTGCCGGAATGCTTGCCAGCAATAACTTAATAAATCTTGACAAGCTAATATCCGACTACATTCCTGAGATTGCCAAAACTGCCTATAAGCGTGCTACAATCAGGCACCTGATGGATATGCGAGTTGGAAACGTTCTTGATAAAACCCAGGAAAATGCTTATGAAAATGCGGTAGGCTGGCGGCCACAATCATTGGAAACCGCCCCCTCAAATCTTCATCAATTTTTCGCCCAATTACCAAACAATAGTTCAACTCATGGGGGTTCTTTTAATTATATATCTGCTAACACCGATCTGTTAGGATGGGTGATTGAGCGAATATCTGGTGAATCCTTCGCCAAACTTGTTAGCGAGCTAATTTGGAAACCGATGGGTTCAGCCGACGATGCTCACATGAATGTAGACAGCACAGGCGCAGCACAATCCACCAGGGGCTTGAGTACCACTTCACGTGACCTCGCTATGTTTGGACAGTTGATTCTGGAAAACGGCAAGCGGAATGGTGTAGAAATTATTCCCGCGGCTTTGTTAACTGATATCATAACAAATGGAGATCATGAAGCCTGGAAAAACGGAGCGTTTGCTCAGGGATTTGCTAATTTAACAATGAATTACCGGAGTAATTGGTATATTATACAAAGCGAACCACAGTACCAATTTGCTATGGGTATTTACGGGCAGAACCTCTTTATAGATCAGCAAAACGAAATCGTTGTTGCAAAATTTTCATCACAACCTACTCCTCTTGATTTCAAAATGATTGCCATGACGCACTCGGCTTTTTCTGCTATAAGGGGATTATTATAACAGTATGATAGGGAAAAGTTTGGAATTGAGCTATTTTAAGTAAGCGTCCCGCCACCCCTAAAAAACCTTCAAGAAATTGAAGGTTTTTTTTGCCCATTAATTTCGTCTGATAAATCGGATCAATTTCACTATTTTACCTAATCGTATTACATAAATCAAGAATCGAAGATCTTTAGTTAAATTAACCTATGAAAAGAAGACCTGTTCAGCTCACTGTTTTTCTTATTATATTATTGTTTACGGCTTACTATGAACTTTACTTCAGATCCTACCTTTACAAACATGCAATTAAGCCTTCATTTATAGCTGACTCGTTATCAAATTTCATAGCTGTACTTTTACTAAGTTTTCTATTTACATTTATTAAAGATAAGGAAGATAATATTACCTTATTTAGAACTGCGACAACAGCAACGATGTCGATGGTCCTTTATGAATTTGTTCAGATTTTTATTCCTGGAAGAGTTTTCGACATACAAGATATTCTGGCTTCAGTGTTGGGTGGTATTTTTGCCTATCTATTGTTAATCGGAATTAATATTTGTTGCAAACTTGACCAACAAAATAATGATAATTAGTTAGCATTCTATTTTCTCATTTTGCCTACAAAAATCCTCAATCAGGCTACAACTAGCAATTGGCATCTACGGATCTTTGTTGTGTTATTTATTTAAAACATAAAATCATGACACATCAAAATGATAATTCAAGTGCAAATAAAGTTTGGTTTATTACAGGTGCTTCCCGGGGTTTCGGACGCATTTGGGCGAATGCCGCACTTAAACGTGGCGATAAGGTTGCAGCTACATCACGTACATTAGCAAGTATTGCCGATCTCAAAGAAAAGTATGGCGCAAATGTACTGACTTTGGAACTGGATGTGACCAAACCTGATCAGGTTAAAACTGCCGTGACACAAGCACATGCTCACTTCGGAAGACTCGATATCGTTCTCAATAATGCTGGTTATTCGCTTGTCGGCACAATTGAGGAAGCCAGTGCAGACGATGTTCGCACACTCTATGAAACTAATATTTTCGGTGCATTGGCAGTTATTCAAGCAGTTTTGCCTTTGCTCCGAAAGCAAGGAGGTGGCCACATATTGGGTACATCAAGCGGCCTTGGCCATGTAACAATGCCAGTAATAGGCTACTACTGTTCCTCAAAGTGGGCGTTCGAGGCTATTCATGAAAGTCTTGCTGCTGAAGTTAAACCTTTCGGTATCAATGTTACGATCATAGAGCCTGGTGCATATGCCACCGAGTTCGGGAGTCAGGAGTCTTTGAAGTTTGCAGCCAGCCTGGACATTTACGCAGACTTTAAAACGCAATTTTTCGGAAGTTTAAAAGACATGGAAAGAGGTGACCCAAATGCGACGCCAGAAGCCATCTTCAAAATTGTGGATGCAGAGCATCCGCCATTGCGATTTAATCTCGGCAACCAAAATTTACCGTGGGTGCGCGCGGTATATGCTGAGCGACTAGCTACCTGGGAAGCGTGGGAATCTATCTCCAACTCAGCTCAAGGCCAATTAAAGTAATCCGTTGGTAAAGAATCAATGATAACCTGTAATTACACTTATTATCGGTTATCATTGTATTAAATTTTCGAAATGAAAAAGGAAGAAAATATCCCTCATAAATTTGATTCTTTATCAGATGCACATCGGATCTTTGGTTTACCTAAACCCTTACATCCCTTGATCAGTCTGATCAATAGTGCAAATACCCGGATCGAATTTAATACAACTCCCCACTCCCACGTGCTTAACTTTTACAAAATATCGTATAAGCCAAAACTGAGCGGGAAATTAAAGTATGGGCAGAATTATTATGATTTTGACGAAGGTGGTTTGTTGTTTGCCGCCCCGAACCAAATAATTGGCAGCGACAAGGAGAGCGAAGTTAGAGAATGCTCCCTATATACCTTGCTGATCCACCCGGATTTTTTGTGGAACTATCCATTAGCAAAAAACATCAAAAACTACGGCTTCTTTTCTTATTCAGCAAATGAGGCCTTACACCTGTCTGACCAGGAAAAAGGAACAATCATTTCCATTTTTAAGATCATGGAAGAGGAGTTGAACAGCAGGATAGATGATTTTAGCCAGGATGTTATGATCTCCCAGATAGAGTTATTATTAAATTACGCCAACCGTTTTTACAAACGCCAGTTCCTTACCCGCAAAGCAGTAGGCAACGACCTGCTACAAAATCTGGAAGAAATTTTAAATGACTATTTTAACAATGCAAAATCATTAACCCGGGGAATTCCAACAGTTCAATATCTTTCGGAAAAACTAAACATATCACCAAGTTATTTAAGTGATATGCTGCGTTCCCTGACCGGGCAAAATGCCCAGCAGCACATCCATCATCAACTCATTGAAAAAGCGAAGGAAAAATTATCTACAACCAACTTATCTGTAAGTGAGGTTGCTTATGGACTGGGTTTTGAACATCCGCAATCATTCAGTAAGTTATTCAAAACAAAAACTAATCTTTCGCCGCTGGAATTCAGACGATCATTTAACTAGTTTTATCAAATATGCTATCTTTCAAAATGCAGCACCAAGAATTTGAACCTCCTGAAGAACTACGGGATATCATCAAGTGCTTTTGGTACAACAGAAGAGAATCTGGAAACGTACAATCGAATTTTGAGGTACTCCCTGATGGCTATGCTGAAATTATTTTTCATTTCGGAGGCAACTGTAGCATTTCTTATAACGGAGTCATGCAGCCATTACCATCACCATTTATAATGGGACTGCTTAATCAACCTGTTCTTTTAAACACGAAAAATCGTTTAGAAATCATTGGTATCAGATGCTTTCCCTGGACCGTATTCGATTTGCTTGGATTGCCATCGGGTAAAGACGGGGTACACCTATTTGAACACCCTATCGCCGCGCTTCAATCCGCGTTGAGTAAATCGATTCATGCTGGTCGGATAGATGAAGCACTGACTCTGGTAAAAGAGTATCTCTTGGATGCCCAGTCGCAGGTTGCTGCCAACAGTATGCTATTCAAAGCGGGAGTAGCCATGAGAAAAGCAAATGGTAACATGCCGGTAAGCCAGGTAGCGGCAGCGGCTCATGCAACGGTTCGCACTTTGGAAAGGAAGTTCAAGCAATCTTCTGGCTATTCAGTTAAAGACGTGTCCGGTCTGATGCGCTTCGAACAGGCACGAAATCAATTATGGCATTATCCAAATTCAAATATTGCCGGCTTAGCTCATGAGTTGGGCTATACAGATCAATCCCACCTAAGCAGGGAATTCAAGCGCTACAGCGGTGTTACACCAGCAGCATTCGCGCGAAAAGCAAAGGAACGGGAGCAAAGCAATGATTTTGTCGCGTTTATACAATCCTAACGCGGGAGCATTTCAGAATTTTGTGTTACAATCATTCAATATGAAAACTACACTTAAAAACATGAAATCCACATCTAATCATTCTATTCACGATGTAATTATTTCCGGAGCAGGGCCAGTTGGTCTATTCCTAGCCTGTGAGCTAGCCTTAGCCAAATGCTCGGTTCTGATACTGGAAAAAGCGGAGAATTCGCACTCGCCTTTAAAACAACTTCCTTTCGGGATACGAGGACTATCCGCCCCAACTATTGAAGCGCTTTACCGACGTGGATTACTAAAGGAACTTGAGCTACATAAACGCATTAAAACCCCGCACTCACATGCTATGAAAGGACCACGTCGTCAGGCTGGGCACTTCGCCGGCATTCCATTTCATAATGATGATATTGACACCTCGCAGTGGAAGTATCGCTTGCCAGGTTCGACTGAAACCAGTTTGATTTCTGAAATGCAAGAGCTTGAAATGGTGCTGACCCGCCGCGCAGAAGCCTTGGGTGTAGAAATTAAGCGCGGTTTTGCTGCTAGCGGCTTTCATCAAACCGAAGATGAGGTAACTGTTCAGTCAGGTGACCAATCATTTAAATGTAAGTGGCTCGTAGGTTGTGATGGAAGTCGTAGTGCTGTTCGCAAGGCAGGTGGTTTTGAATTCGCGGGTACAGAACCGGAGTTTACCGGCTACACTACCCAGGTTGACATTGCCGATCCTGAGAAACTCAGCCCGGGCCGAATTGTGACCCCAACAGGCATGTACTTGCAATCGCAACCAGGTTATGTGGTGATACAAGACTTTGATGGTGGGGCATTTCATAATTCAGATAAACCTATTACACTTGAACACGTCCAGGAGGTTCTACGCCGTATCTCAAACACCGATGTGACCATAAATGCGCTGCATATTGCAACTACCTGGACTGACCGCGCCCGGCAGGCTACAACCTACCGCAACGGACGGATACTTTTAGCTGGCGACGCCGCACACATTCATGCGCCACTTGGAGGCCAGGGACTTAATCTTGGACTGGGCGATGCCATGAATCTGGGTTGGAAACTGGCCGCTACTATTCAAAAGAAAGCTCCAGAAGGTTTATTAGACAGCTATTATACTGAACGACACCCTATTGGCGCGCAGATATTGGATTGGTCACGCGCCCAGGTTGCAATCATGAAACCAACCCCTTCTGCCCGCGCCCTGTATGCAATTATCAAAGACATTATGGATACGCCTGACGGTGCTACCTATTTTGCAGGAAGGGTATGGGGCATTTTAACACACTACGATCTTGGTAGCAATCACCCCCTGGCAGGCCACAGTGTTCCCAACTTTGAGCTGGAAGACAATACGACGATTGGCGAGTTAATGCAGGATGGTAAAGGTTTGCTGCTTGACTTCGATGGGAATGCCACACTAAAAGCATTGGCCGATGAATATGGCGATCAAATGAAGTATGTTTCAGCACAAGCGAAAGAGCAATTAGGTTTGAATGCTCTGCTGATACGCCCTGATGGGTATATAGTCTGGGCTGCTGACAATGAACCTAATGAACAAGCAATCAGACAAGCAGCTGATCTTTGGTTTAGCACAGCTGTTACCGCAAATTCATTATGAAATACCTAATTTTATTGTTGTGCCTTTACATTTTATTCAAAACATGAAGATGAGAATTGTAACACTAGAAGAACACGTATCATTTCCCGAGATGACAAGTCTTATACCAGCTGGTGTATTGGGAAACAAAAAGACATCAAGCGCCACAATGTTAATGATGCCAAAACTGGCGGATATATCCGGTGAGCGCTTGAATTCTATGAATGATTCTGGCATATCTATGCAGGTGCTCTCTGTCGAAAACACTGATGTGAACTTGTTAGACAGCACACTTGCACCCGAATTTGCTTCAAGATATAATGATCTGCTGGCTGAAAAAATCAAAGACCATCCTGAAAGGTTTACGGCATTTGCTCATCTTCCGATGACCACACCAGCAGCAGCAGCCGATGAACTTGAACGCACTGTTAAAGCTTACGGCTTTCGCGGTGCGATGATTAGAGGTCTTACAAATGGCGATTTTCTTGATGCCCCTAAATTCGCGCCCATCTTTGAAAGAGCCGAAAAATTGGGAGTTCCAATCTATATTCATCCAGGACTTCCACCCAATGCAGTAATGGATGCTTATTATAGTAATATAGGAAATAATACCGGTCCTTATGATGCGATTGCGTGTTGGGGATGGGGATGGCATTCGGAAACTGCCGTCCACGTGTTACGTCTTTTAGCCGCTGGTATATTTGACACCTACCCGCAATTAAAGATAATTATAGGTCATATGGGAGAAATGCTGCCAATGATGTGGGAAAGATCAAACAAAGCATTTCAGCCCGGCAGTGGCGGACAAAATCAGCGCACGCTTATAGAGACTTTTCGACAACAGCTTTATATCACTACAAGTGGTTTTTTCACACAGCCTCCACTTCAGATTGCTCTTGACACTATCGGTATAGACAATATTATGCTATCTGTAGATTATCCCTTTAGTAGCAATCAGATGGGCATCGACTTTCTGAATGAGATTCAACTTCCTGCTGAACAAATAGCAAAAATAGCCCATGGAAATGCAGATAAATTACTTGGCCTTTAGTATTAAAGTAATCTTGAATTATTAAATTCGCTGCGTGAAAAAATCAAAAAACCTTAAGTTTATTTTTATAGTATTATTTCTTATACCACAAGCTATGTTTGCTCAGCAGAGCAGGTCAACTTTACAATTACAAGTAAAGATTAAGCACATCATTGATACTGCTGGAGGGAAAATTGGTGTAGGTGTACAAGGATTAGACTTCAATGGTGGTTTTATCATTAACGGAAATCATGGCTACCCAATGATGAGCGTTTTCAAATTCCCGCTTGCATTTGCCATCTTACACAGGGTGGATAAAGGAGAATTAAAGCTCAGCCAAAAATTCCATATGCCTAAAGAAAAATTGGATACCAGTACCTGGAGCCCTATGTTGAAAGATTTCCCAAATCAGGATCTTGATATGACCTTAGCTGATCTGCTGACCTATGCCGTTTCAAAAAGTGACAACAATGCTTGTGATTTTCTATATAACCAGGTAGCTGGCAAGCCAGCTTCAGTAAATAAGTATCTCCATAATAAAGGTGTGAAAGATATTTCTATAATCTATACAGAAGGAGAAATGGAAAAGAGTTGGGAGCTACAATACAAAAACTGGTGTAAACCTGTTGCCTCACTAAAATTACTCCAACTATTATATGATCAGAAATTACTTTCAAAACCGAGTAATGATTTCCTGATCGGGATTATGAGGGAATTGCCAGATTGGGGCAAAAGGATTACACTCCTTTTACCACCTAAAACTGAATTAATTCATAAAACTGGTGCATCGGGGGTGAACAAACAGGGTAAAATGGCTGCTTTCAATGATATTGGCATCGTTACTTTACCTAATGGTAAACATCTTGCTATTTCTGTATTCATGTCCGATTTTAAGGCACCCAAAGAAAGAGGTATCAACGTAATTGCTGCGATTTCAAAAGAGATCTGGGATTATTATTCGATAAATAATTGATTGATTTTATTCGGATTATCCCTCTCCTCTTATCAAGATTGTTTTCAACTGTTGAGCAAAGCCTAACCCCCATTGCTCAACAGCAGAAATTAAAGGCAAGAGAGAAATCCCCGAATCAGTGAGATGATATTCTACCCGTAGCGGAACTTCTGTATAGATTGTTTTTTCCACAATTCCATGCATCTCTAGCTCTCTTAACTGATTTTGTAGTACTCGTTTACTAATACCACTTACAGAATTAGCCAGATCTCTGGGCCGTTTTATTCCTTTTGAAATTTCATCCAGTATGCAAAATTTCCATTTTGAACCGACCACTTCCATTGCAATGCTAAGACCACAATTATAATTCATTGGAATTTTTCGTTGATACATAGGTAATAATTCACGCTTTAGATTTATAAAAATAGGCATAAACTACCAGTTTAATGAAGGGTGGTTAATTAATCCCTAAGTGATTAATTAACCACTTATTGTACAATGATTCTATTACTTTCATATTTGTACAAATATTTTTACTAAAACCAGTAAGAATCAAAACAATGGTTATGATCACAGAAGAAGTTCAGTTAATGCTAAAAGATTATTTTGAAGTTTTGTATACACAAGATCTAGTGAAATTCGATCAGGTTTTTAATCAGGGTTGTGTGCTTTATTCTGCCCAGGAAGGTAGTGTTGTTGTTCGCCCTATTGCAGAATACCGCGAAATAATAGCAGGTAGAAAATCGCCTCAAGAATTAGGTTCTCTCCGTAAGGAAGAGGTCTTAATGATTGACATTTTATCTCCAGAAATTGCTTTCGCAAAAGTACGTTTGCGTTTAAACGAGCATATTATGGTCGATTATCTGAATCTGCTAAAAGTTGAAGGGAAGTGGACAATCGCTGCTAAGTTCTATCATCGGGAAGGATAGTAAAGCGGGGAATGATCATTATCCTTCCCCGCTTTTTTGTCTTGTATAGCGTTAATATTAATATTTAAATCTGATCACCAATTAATACTCCTGAAACATTCCATGCACTAAAACTCCCTCCTTCAGGCTTACCCAGAGGTATAGCAATCTGAAGGGTATGTTTACCTGGTTTCAACTCTGGCAAAGGAATTTCTACAGGCAATGTAAGCGTACCCGGACACCAGTTGGAACGGCTGAGGTCTGAAGAAGATAATCCATTGGGGAAATTTCCAGAAGCCGGATTCAACAATCGATAAGTTGCACAATCTTCCCGCCATGGGATGAAATGGTATACACGTTTACCATCTAAAAAAACTTCATTCATTTTTGGTACAAATTCATCTCCGCCTTCCCAGCCACCATGTCCAGTAGTAAGATACCTCAATTTAAGATTCTTTACGCCAGATGGGATGTCAACCGTAACGGCAAGTGAATCCTGGTCAAACATAGTCCCATATTCCTGACCACTCATTTCCATCAGGTTCGTTGTATTAAAAATAGGCATAGTCCAGGTTTTGGTTTTAGGTTTTGTATCTGGTTCTTCCCCATCATAGTACTTAAAATGAAGACTTGCCATATGACCACCTTTATCATAATTACCAATAAAAACCCCAATCCAAACCTCCCCTTGCAAACGTGGTAAAAGCAGGGAAATATCTTGCTTGTAGATAACAGAATCTGCCCAATTGTAACCTTTGATTTTAGCCTGGGCATTGAAATGTTTGACTCCAAAAGAAGTAAAGAAACGCATGAGTTCCAATGGCGGCAAGTAGTTATCGGTAGCAGTAACACCTTGGTATTTTTTACCATTTCTGGCGGCGTATACGGGTAAGGTTTGCAAGCCACTCTTTAGCGCGTTTAAAAAAGAGATTGATTTGTCTGTCGGAATCATAAACACAGATCCGGTACGGTCATATGCATCCCCATTTGAATGCTGTACCAGTTCTGCAAACAAAGACTGCCCTGGTTTTACTGCCGGAAGTTTCACTTTTTTAAGAATAATTGTCCCGCCGGAAAAATGATAAGTAACATCGGATTGTTCTCCCGCAGGATTTTCTATTTTATTGCCAAAACTAAGCTGTTCATCATTAAAAATGGTAAGCGTAGTATACCTGCTTTCAATAACCTGCCGCTGATAATTTGATTCATCGAGCATAGTACCCCACGTTTTAGGCCAGGATAACTCTTGATCAGTCACCTTCCTATAGATGATATTTTTGGCAAAGGTTTCGGAATTTCCATTCCTAATGATTTTTAAGATGAGTCCCAGACCCGGACCCACGGACAAATTTGGTGTTCCTTTAATGATCAGATCATTAGTATACCAGACTTCAATAGTATTAGAACGAATAAAGAGTTTGGCTTTTTTACAGAGAATACCCAAAATAGTATCTGTACCAGTAAGGAGTTCTACCTGAATAGCTTCTGAAAATGGCTTCTTATATGTATAAGTAATACCTTTACTGTTCAATACCTGGTAACTTGATTTTTCTTCTGCCTGGAGATATTGCTGTTGCTTGGCGGAAGATCCTTGTGAGGCCAGTCGTGACTGGCTACCTTTAACGAATATTTTTTGTTCTCCCTGAGTTTCTTTCCCATTCTCACGGAACCCATAAGTGACCACAGCTTCAGAAGCCTGTTCTTTTTTTTGTGCAAATAAATGCACCTGTATCAGGAGCAAAGTAAGTCCTATTAGTATAGATTTCATTGACCATAAAGCTAAAGATTATATGGAGACTTTGTCATCTGATTAACAATTTCACTCTATATTGATTAAAAGAAAAACTTAAAATGATTCTATTCGTTAGTTAAGAGTACTGGTATTTAAAGCCAGTTATAAATTCGATAATTATGAATAATTTAATTGCTCAAATTCTGGTGTTCTTTTTCGGTAAAAAACACTCAACTCAGGCTCTTAGAAAGCCTGCATTCGCTCTGGTTAAAGTAAATGTGAATCCAATGATAAACAGGAGAAACGGATAATTTAAGACTTAAAAGACCTTATATAAACAATACCTGAAATGGTAAACCCATTTCAGGTATTGATAAAGATTAATGATTAATTATCGGTCATTAATTTATTCAAAGAAAGCTCATCTGAAGAAATTGGCCAGATGTAGCCACTTTCAGTTGGTCCTTTAGATGGTGCACTGCCTTTAGCCGGGATAGTTAAAAGTAACCTGGTTAAATCTGGCCCCCTTAAACCTTCGCCTAAAAATTCTATCCTTCTTTCTAACAATAAAGCATCCGTAAAAGCAGTAACTGATACCGGAGCTATTACTGTAGTTGCATCAGAACGCTGACGCACTGCGTTAATCAATAAAAGTGCCTGTGCATCAATAGAATTTGTACTACGTACGCGTGCTTCGGCAAGATTTAACAAAACTTCAGACCACCTGATTACAGGTACCCAATCTGTATAAGGGCTTGGAGTGGTGTATTTAGCAATAAACTTTTTACCATCAGCTTTGTTAAATACCAGGGCTCTTCTCTTATCCGTTGCTTTCCACTGTGTATTAGCTATAATACCTGATGGATTCAAAGAATATTCTGTAGTTCCAGCAACACTTCCTGTAAAATAAAAATAGGATGCCAAAGAATTCTGCGTACCAGGATAATCAAGCGGAGATGCTGAAGTAGTCATTGGCAATGAGAATATAGATTCTGCAGTGATATAAGTTTTAAATACGGAAGCAAGATCTGACTGCATCTCATTCGGAACACCACTTGTAGCCTTAAAAGGTGCAACAGCTGGAACTATTTTATTCGCTTCAGTGATTACCTCGGCATATTTGCCCATACTTAAATACACGCGGGTTTTTAATGCAATTGCCGTATTTCGATGCGCCCTGGTCACATTGTTGTTAGTAGTACCACTAGTATTTGTTAAAGCGAGGTTAGTCTCCGCAAAATTCAGATCTTCGAGAACCTGGGTATATATCTGGTCTACGGTACTCCTGAGCAGATCAGAAGAACCAGGGGAGGTAATCCCGGTTAACCGAAGTGGCAACCCAGGTTTACTTCCATTCCCATCAGTATAAGGTCTTGAAAATACCTGCAATAAACTATAATAGGTCAAAGCTCTGACTAACCGGGCCTCAGCAATATATTTAGCCGTTGCAGGAGCACCTACCACTGCTGCCCCCTTCGCATTCATCCCATCAATAAAGACATTACACCGATTGATAGTCAGATAGCCCTGCGACCATAATGTTTTTACAGAAGTTGTACTATTGGCAACATTCATACTCCAAACATCTGATGCAGTGACCAGGTTGCTGGTCTCATTGATAAAGTCTTCTCCTCTCAGATTTCCATAGACTACATATCTGCCACCATACAGGTTACCATGTTTCAAAGACCCATACAATGACAATGCTTGATTTTCGATACGTGAAGGTGTATCAAATGCATTATCACTCGCAATAGTCGTTTTAGAAATTGGATTAAGAAGGTCCTTTTTGCAGGAACCAGCCAGAAGCATTACACTATATAATGCCGTTATAAGTATATATTTTTTATTCATGATTTTCTGTTTTGATCAATTAAAAGCTTACACTAAGTCCCATGGTATAGGTCCTTGAATTTGGACCTGAGTTCCTGTCCGATCCTTGTCCGGCAGAATTTAAACCATTAGAAGCAACTTCTGGATCAGGACCAGGATATTTAGTGATGATCGCAAGGTTCTGACCTGCTACAAAAACTCTAAGGTTACTAATCTTTGTTTTTTCTAAAAACGATTTAGGAAAAGTATAACCGAGAGACAGATTTTTCAATTTAACAAAATCAGCTTTAAACACGTTAATATCTAATGGAATAGTATTACCATAAGAAACATTATCTCCATAAACTGCTCTTGGGAATTCGGTTATATCTCCCGGCTTCTGCCAGCGGCCCAGTACATCTACTGCGTTATTCCAAAAACGCTGATCATGTAAACCAGCATTGGTTCCGTAAGACACATAGAAACCTAACTGATAGGTTAACATCACATTTAAATCAAATCCCTTATAACGGAAAGTATTGTCAAACCCACCATATACTTTTGGCGAAGAGTTTTTATACATTACCGCATCAGCACTTTGCGTAATTGCTGGTGCCGCGGTTCCATCATCAAGATATTTCCAGTTAGACTGTCCTGTTGGTACGATATGCTGATAAGTCACTTTTCTACCAGCAGCATTTAGGAAAATCCTATTCCCAGTGGCCTGATCTACCCCACCTGTCCTTACCACATTAAGATAACCCAATGAATAACCAGGAGCTGTTCTGTTTACATTTTCTCCTGTTGCACTACTTCCTGTTGCAAAAATGATTTCTTTCAGACCTGGTGCCAAAGAAGTAACTTCATTTTTATTAAATGAAATATTGAAGTTACTTGTCCAGCTGAATTCTGCAGTCTGAACCGGAGTTGCATTCAGTGAAAATTCAAAACCTCTGTTGTACATCGAACCTGCATTCAATAAAATACTGGTTGGTACACCCGCAGAAGGAGCTTGAGGAACACCAATGATTAACCCGTCGATATTATTTTTATAATAGGCAACCTCAGCAGTTAACCTGTTCTTTAGAATTCCAAAATTGAATCCTATATCTGTTTTTTTACTCGTTTCCCATTTCAATTCTTTGTTACCAGTAGCATTGTAGATATTGGTTGCGGTACCTCCATATAATCCTGAATTGAAAGTCGTTAAAGTGACATAATCATCTATACCAGCAATATTGCCGACTTTTCCATAACTACCTCTTAATTTAAAACTGCTGAAAACATTATCTAAGCCACTGTTTTTCCAAAAATCTTCTTTAGTGATTTCCCATCCAGCAGAAACACCCCAGAAAGTTCCTTTCTTTTGTCCTAAAGCTGAGTATTCATCCCGTCTTAAGTTTCCACTAAGGAAATACTTTCCGTCAAAATTATAGTTTAAACGACCGAAATAAGACGATAGGTAGTTTTCACCATAAATCATTGAAGAGGCACTATTCAGGGTAAAACCTCCCTGCACCACCTCATAATTAGGATCGGCTAGTCCCTGACGGTTTATACCGTAACCGGTCACTGTATTTCTTTGCTGCTCCTGTCCTAATAATGCATTGAAGTTATGTTTGCCGGTAGTCAAATTTGCCTGAGCAGTATTTGTCCACGCCCAGTTTTTCCGTTTTCTGAAAATACCATAGGCCTGACCATTTAAGCCTTGCCCTGGTCCATGTGTAGGATTATAAAAGATATCATTATCGGTAGTAAAGTTATCAATTCCATACATAGATTTTAAGGAGAGCCATTTGACAGGATTAACCTGGACATAAGCATTAGACTGTATATGGTCTACCTCATTGTTTTCCCTATTCTGAGAAAGTACTTGCGCATAGTTGTAAAAGCCAACCTGCCCACCGTTTACCACATTGTTCATTGGACCTACAAAAGTAGGACCCAGATTAAAACTCCCATCATTATTATAAGGAGAAACATTAGGCGAGTTTACCAATGCCGTTCTTGCTACACCAGAAGTGCCATAGGCATCCCCATAGTTAGATCCGGAATTGATACCAGCAAGATTTTTCTCATTCGAATAAGATAATTTACCTCCAATCGTTAAATAGTTATTGATCTTGCTGTCTATATTAAATAGCGCATTTAATCTTTTAAAACTATTTTTGATATAAATACCCTGCTGATTTGAATAACCAGCGCCCATATAATATTTAGTATTTTCTGTACCACCTGAAATATTCGCATTATGATTCTGAGAAAATCCGGTGTGATAAGCATAGTCATACCACCTGGTATTGATTGGCTGCCCATCAGGACCGTTAGTCAAAGCGAATTTCGGTAACTGTGAAACCCCATTAACCAGAATGTTCACACTCCCTTTACGAATAGCATCCGCATTTGCTATGGCCTCGTTTTTATAATCTGTATACTGAAATGCATCTAATAATTTCGGCAAACGATAAGGACTAGACCATCCAATCCAATTATCATAAGTTATTCTTGGTGCTCCGGTTTTACCTTTTTTTGTCGTCACAAACACAACCCCATTTGCTGCCCTACTTCCATAAATAGCGGTCGATGCCGCATCTTTTGCAATATCTATACTTTCTATATCATTTGGGTTAATACTTGCCAAAGGGTTAGTCCCCGCTGCTATTATTGAAGCCTGATCAGAAGCATCTCCTGAAGTAGCGACGACACCATCAATAACAAACAAAGGCTGAGAACTCAATGTAATTGAATTTGTTCCTCTGATTCTGAATACTGGTGGCGAATTCAACACTCCGGAGGGAACAGTAATCTGAACCCCGGAAGCTCGTCCTGCTAAACCAGCTTCCAGACTTTGAATCGGCTTTTGCGCAATTGCTGCTCCGGCTACCGAAGAAGTACTTCCTGTGACTTCTCCTCTTTTTTGCGTGCCGTAACCAACAACAACGACATCGCTAAGCGTCTGTGCGCTATTTTCCAATACGATGTTCAGTACAGTTGATTTACCGATTATCTTTTGCTGTGTAATAAAAGCAAGGGATGAAATTTCAAGAACTGTTACTGAGGATGGTACTTTAATAGAAAAACTTCCATCTGCTCTGGTTTGTGTGCCGCCTTTAGCACCTTTAAAACGAATAGTTACACCTGGCAGAGGCAATCCGTCTTCTTTGGCTGTGATCGTGCCTGTAATGGTTCGCTCCTGAGCTATCGCATAATTTGCGCATAGCAGGATCACGAGAAAAATCTCTAGAATTTTCTTCATAAAATTTAATTTAGTTTAGTTAATAGTGGTTACCGTAATATAACAATTCAGATACAATACAATAATTCAGTCAATACCAACTTAGCATTTATGACAAAAAAATGACTACATGAACGCAACATTCGTTCAAAAAAAACGACCAGAGAAATCTTATGCGCTCAGCAGTCCAGTATTATTATTCTCCATCTGTCAATTTCAGTCTACAATTATTACCCTACTTCATACTGGTTCAAAGACTTAATTTATTTATCAATAACTTGTTTTTAAACAGGTTACTGAAATTACGATTTGCAGATATAAGTGCTTAAGCTTATATTTATGTATGTGCAGGTACTTTTTTTTCAAGTACTGAATTGAAATTCAAAGAGAGGGTGTATAGTGATTGTTTGAATATTAAAAGTTAATGCATCTTTTTTTTTATAAAAAAGATCTATATAAAACTAAAATTTCTAACCTAAAAACTATCAACATGAATTTAATTGAGCTATTAAAGAATGAGGTGAGTGACAATGTAATTTCATCTCTAAGCCAGAAAGCTGGTGTAAGCGAGGATCAGGTAAAAACTGGTTTCTCAGCTGGTATTCCCGCCGTGCTGGCCGGTATCATGAAAAACGGAACTGGGTCAGATCCTGGCTTTTTGGGCAAGATATTACCAAGTTTCAACGGTGCTGGTGCAGAAAGTAAAACTGAAGATTTACTAAGTGGTAATGATGATTCTTTATTAGAGAAAGGGAAATCATTGTTAGGTGGTTTATTTGGAAATGACTCAAATGCAATAACCGGTGCACTTTCCTCGTCTACTGGATTAAGTGCTGAAAAATCTTCTGGACTTATGGCCATGATCGCCCCCTTGGTTATGGGCTTCATCACGAAGACAATGGCTAGTAAAGGATGGAATTTTTCCGATTTATTAGGCAAAATATTTGAAAGCAAATCAGAAATCACTGCTGCACTGCCTCAAGGATTGAGCGATTCTTTGGGCTTAGCGAACCTAAGTTTGCCAAAGGTTGAGCTACCAAAAGTAGAAATACCTAAAGTAGAGGTTCCTAAAGTTGACTTACCTAAAGTACCTCCGGTAAACTATGGCGCAATTCAGGAACCTAAATCGGGTGGCGGCTTTTTAAAATGGCTTATCCCCTTACTTATTATTTTGATTGGAGCCTGGTGGATAATGGGCCGGTCTGGATGCAATAAATCAACTGTCGGCGGCGTAACTGACTCTTTATCATCTAAAGTTGATTCAATGGGCAGTAAAATGGACTCTGCCGGTAGTGCAATGAAAGCTGGTGCTGCCGCAGTAACCAGTTCCGTTGCTGGAAAATTGAATGAAGCTGGCGATTTTGTGCGCGACTTAGGCGCCAAAATCAACAAAAAATTAGCCGACGGCACCGAAATTAGTATTGGTGAAAATTCTGTTGAAAATAGACTGATTACATTTATTGAAGATAAAGACAAACCTGTTGATAAAACTACCTGGTTTACCTTTGACAGACTATACTTCGAAACTGGAAAAAGCACATTGAAGCCAGAATCACAAGAGCAGTTAAAAAATATAGTTGCTATCTTAAAAGCATATCCTAATGTAAACTTGAAAATGGGTGGCTATACTGATAATACAGGTGATGCTGCTGTGAACAAGAAAATATCAAATGAACGTGCTAATGCAGCAATGCAGGAGCTGGTAAAATTAGGTTTGGATCCTAAGCGCTTAGAGGCCGAAGGTTATGGAGCTGAGCATCCTATTGCAAGTAACGATACACCGGATGGAAAGGCGCAAAATCGTCGTATCGATATCCGTGTGACTAAAAAATAACCAGTTAAAATAACAAAAGACGTCCTGCAAAAAACTGCCGGATGTCTTTTGTATCCATTATTAAGACAAGACTGATTATTTCAATGCACTTAGCACTGTGCCTTCCGTTCCAACCTCAAGCCTATGCGGAGTTCCGCATTTAAGCGCAAAGTTATCCCTTTGGTGGCCAACCGGGAAATCAAAACAAACAGGATAATCATATTCGGCTATCTTTTCCATTACAATTTCATAAATGGATTTACCGAAAATATCTTCCGGATCATCTGACTTCAAACTGAATCCACCAATTACCAGACCAGCCAGCTGTGCCAGCTTACCAGTCCGTTTTAAATTCCAGAACATTCTGTCCACACTGTATAAGTATTCTCCGGTGTCTTCCAGAAACAAGATCTTCCCTTTAGTATCGATGTCCGATTTTGTCCCCGCATTACTGGCTATGATACTTAAATTACCTCCGACTAATACCCCTTCTCTCTTTCCCACACGGTTTGCAACGGCTATCGGAGCTGTATACTTAAGGTCTTCACCCGTCAATGCCTTCCTGATAGATAAGATTGTAGAGATCTGTATCGGCTTTGCCTTAGCCCAGTCATTCGGAAAACTATTACACATTTTTGAATGTATCGTCGCAATACCAAAATTCTGATTAACATGACTATGCAGCACAGTAATATCACTAAAACCAATTAACCACTTAGGATACTTCACAAACTTGCTGAAATTTAACTGATCAATAATCCGGATCAGACCGTATCCTCCCCTGGCACACATAATTGCCTTAAGAGATGGATTGTCCAGCATCTGCTGAAGATCGTCTCTTCTTTCCTCGTCTGTGCCACCATATGTAAAAACCTTTTTACCGATAGTTGAACCTGTTTCTATTTTAAATCCCCAGCTCTGCATCAACTGAACAGAGGGCTGAATACCTGCTAAAGTAATATGTCCCGCGGGACTTGTAATACCAATGGTATCTCCCGGGTTTAAGTATGGAGGTCTTTTAAGTTTAACTGAATCTTCTTTTTCAGAAAGACTGGCCCAGCTTTTTACAGCTGGTAGCAGAACACCAGAAGCAACCAAAGAAGAAATGAAATGTTTTCGGTTCATGTTCTTAAAACTGGTTATTCTTTACTGGTAATAAATCGCAGAACCAAAATCCACTATTGCTTTTCACAGGCTCAGTTGAACAAGAGTCACTTTTAGGGGTTTTATATTCTCTGTAAACCTTCTCTCCTACTTCAAAAGGGATTGGGTTTTTGAAGATCGGCCCATCAAAACAAAAGGTATGAAACTCTCCATTTTCACCACAGACATCTACATTCGGAGGCAGATCTTTAATAAAATCTTTATCGATAATTCTACCCGCAAACGCTGAGTCCAGTAAATCTGACTTGACACAAATCAGTATAGATTTAAAGCCAAGGTCAATAAATTCAGTTAATAACTGCCTGGTATCTTTTTTCCAAAGTGGAAAAACAGCTTTAACGTTTAAAGCTGACAATTGTTGTTCCCTATATTTTCTCAGATCTTCTAAAAAGATATCTCCAAAAGCTGCGTGTGTAAATCCTTGCTGCTGTAATTGAGAAACTTCTTTCTCCATTAGACCTTCGTATTCCTGCATGGATGGCTGCTCAGGCAATTCTATGGTACTGTAAGGGAGATTAAGAGATTTGATCTGTTCTTGTAGCAATTCTCTTCGTAATCCGTGCATACTGACACGGTTGTGTTGTCTATTAACTGAAGTGAGCAGATGTTCTATATTGTAATTTTTGTCCTTTAGCAAATAGTGTAAGGCAAGTGCGGAATCTTTTCCGGTACTCCAGTTGAAATATGTTTTTAGCTTGTTCAATTGTTATTGTTCTATGTAATTATTTATGAATAGCCTGATATGTTATAATCGCAGATGGAATAGTCATTGCTAATCCAATGATCAGCGGTATCAATATAGGATTAGTTCTATACTTAACATTCCCCTCAAGATATCTGTTCCAAAACAATTCATACATAGTTAATGATATTGCGATGTTAACTACATAAAGATAAGCGGTGCTAGTCCATGGCAAATATTCTGAAAAATCCAAAATGAATGTTGTATACAAGACACCGAACAAAATTACTGGCCACATTTTTCTGCCTGCAGCTCTACAATTCACCGCCAGCATAAATGAACCTAATAAAACTGAAAATAACATCGAAAAAATATAAATAGCTTTTTGAGAATAATATTCTGGAGCACCTAGATACTCTTCCATATCTCCTGTCCATACGTTTTTCTCTCCTTCCAGTTGCCTTATTGCCCTTGCACCAACCTGATTTTTGATATCCTCTTCTATATTCTCGGCCAGTTCAACATTCCTTTTCTGTAATTCAGCAAGTGCAAGTGATACCGCTTCATCGATATGCTTATCAACGTTATGAACATAAAACAACAATTCTTTATCTGTTTTTCTGGAAAGTATTTGCCGAAGTGTACTCATCTATTTTATGTTGATAATTTTAATTTTACCGGTATCAAGTAGCTTTCCCGAAGCAAATATAGAATGAAATCATCCTTTTAACAAAACAATAATTAACTCACTATAAACATGGCCTATTAGCTGACGTAAAGAAAAAAACAACAACAGACAAAAAGTAATTATTAAATTAAAAAGAGACAGTATTTAAGTTAAAATTTAAACGAACAGCGCCAAATAATCATTTAATGAAAAATATTTGCAAATATAACCAACATTACCTACAATTGCGTTGTATTATTTTCTTCCATACCTCTACCTAAAATACCCTGAAAATGGACTTTGCAACGGCTACATTTAAAAATTTCGAGAATATAGAAGGTCATGACATCTATGACAGAGCAGAAGTTTTTGGTAATTTCTTACAGTATATGAAGGATAACGGTCATATGAACTATCGTTTACAAAATTTCAGTGGCTGCGGCCCGGAGATGCTTGTCAAAACTTCTATACACCAGAACGGCTATAATTATGTAAGTTTTGTATCAAATGATTACCTGGGCTTTACACAGCATCCAAAAGTAAAATCTGCCGCAATGCAAGGCATAATGGAGTTTGGTACCGGAGCCGGGGCATCTCCTTTAATAGGCGGACACTTCTCTTATCATGAAGTTCTGGAAGAGAAAATCGCAAGCTTTTTCAAACGCAGCAAAGATTCATCAGTAATTTACACTACTGGCTACACGGCAAATAGCGCAACACTAATGAGTCTGATGCAAAAAGAAGATTTAGCAATTGTAGATATGGCGGTACATACCAGCGTGTATGAAGGTTGCATATTAACCAATACTAAAACATTTCTCCACAACCATATCGAGTCTCTGGAACGAATATTGAGGGATGCTAAAGATAAATACAGAACTAAACTGGTAATTGTTGATGGGGTTTATTCCCAAGACGGTGATCTTGCGCCATTGAAGAAAATTATTGAGCTAGCAAGGCACTATGGAGCGTATATAATGGTAGATGATGCACATGGGATTGGTATTTTAGGAGCAACAGGAAGAGGAGCATTAGAGCTTTGCGGTTTACTGCATGAGGTGGATCTTATTTCGGGAACGTTTAGTAAAACATTTGCAAATATTGGTGGTTATGTGATTGCAAATCCCAAATTGATTAACTTTCTCAAATTCCAGTCTAGACAACAGATTTTTTCAGCCACGAGCACACCTGCAGCAGCGGGTATTATTAAGGCTATTGAACTAATTGATGAAGAGCCTCAATGGCAATTAAAATTATGGGAAAATATCAATTATTTTAAGAAAGGATTAATTGATATGGGATTGGATATTGGTAACTCTGAATCCGCAATTGTGCCTGTTAAAATCGGAGATCCGCACAAAACAGGTGATGCAGGTAAGTTATTGTTAAAAGCAGGTATTTATACTAACCCAATATTGTACCCTGCTGTCGCAAAAAAAGATGCAAGAATTCGTATGAGCTTGATGGCAACACATACAAAGGATCAATTAGATAAAGCCCTGAACGCGTTTGAATATGTAAACCAAAAACTTGATATAGTTGGACAAGGAGTATAGAATGGTCAGAAAAGTTACGGAAGGACCGATAAGAAATAAGGAAAAAACCAGGCTAAAATTGCTTAATGCAGTCGGTGAAATCATAAGAACCGAAGGCTACAAAGGATTAGGAGTTAATAATATTGCTGCTAAAGCCAAGGCTGATAAGAAACTGATTTATCTTTATTTTGAAAGTGTTGATAAACTTGTGGAAGCATATATCAGGCAGAAAGACTATTGGAGTACCTTTACCGAAGGTATACAAATATTAATTGAAGAACATCAGGGTAATTTCGGAAAAGACCTTGCTAGTAAAATACTCGTAGATCAGTTTAATTTTTTCCTGGAAGCCGAAGAAATGCAAAAAGTCATTCTATGGGAGATTAGCGAAAAAAATGAATTAATGCGGGAGATCGCTGATGCTAGAGAAGTTTTAGGCAATGAACTTTTTAAGTTAACAGACCCGCATTTTGAAAATACGGATGTGGATATCAGAGCGATTCAAGCACTGTTAATTGGAGGAATCTATTATCTCGTTTTACATGCAAAGTCCAATGGAAGTACTTTTTGCGGCATCGACATCAATGAATCTGACGGCCAGCAAAGAATAATTAAAAGCCTTAAACAGGTGGTGGAATGGAGTTATTCTGAAGCTAAAAAACAAAAGAAAGACTTATAACAGAGGTAATCAGCCCACCTCTACCCTTCTCTCCAACCACCTTTTTCTTATCTAAATCATCGGCATTATTACCCATTATAAGTTCTATAGAATCAATTAAACATTCGTACCATAGGATCTTCGCAATCAGTTATTATTGTTATTATTCACTAATAGGTGAAATATTTTTGGAATATCAAAAAATAGTAATTAATCTTGCACAGAAGGTTCAATCTATGAACAACAACCTCTTAAACCACTCTTTTATAGTTATTTAAACTATTTCAATGATTTAAACAAAGTTTATCTTTTTATTTCCGCACCTATTTATTAAATCTACCATCATGCATATCATCGACCTACAAAATGAGAAACTTCAAAACAAACATGTCAAAGCCATTTCAACATCAGTATCAGAGAGTCTACATAAAAACGATTTCGGCTGTATCATTAAAAATGCTCCTATAAATTCACTTGATCTTTTTAAATCGATCTGTGACAAAGTCGGCTCACCTATTACGGAGCAGTATTTTGATGTATCGAGCGAGGACAGTTATACGCATGACGTAATCGCGCACTTATGTTTGAATTCAGACACGACAGAAAACGGTAGCGCTGTGCTGTGTAACGTGGATAAAATACTAGCCAAACTGTCTGATATAGATATAGACATCCTAAGTTCTCCTATCTTTGAATTTAGCTCCGGCAAAGCAGCTGTGCTTACAAAACATGAAAATCATCATCAGCTTCGGTATAATGGAGAAAATATTAACACCACTACATTACTACATATTGCTAAAGATGTACTCAAAAAACTGGAAGACATTATCAACGAAATCGGTGAACAACATGTCCTGAATGAAGGAGATTTTTTAGTCATCAATAACCATCGTATTGTTCATAGCAGAACAAACTTCTCTAATGATAGCGGACGCATGTTTAAAAGTGCAAGATTGTACTATAAATAGAGAAAATTTCAAACTCCTGATAATGGCGGCTTCATAAATATTAATATATTTAAATAACATAAATACAAAGAAATGGATGAACAAGAGCTTTGCAGCCATATCACTGCTATCAAAGAAGTCAAATCAAGTAAAGATTATGTTTGTGAAGAATGTATAAAACAAAATACGGAGTGGATGCACTTACGTACCTGTCAGACATGCGGACTAACTCTTTGTTGTGATGATTCACCGCAAAAACATATGACAAAACACTATCAACACTCTAAACATCCGGTTATATCATCTGCTGAACCAGGTGAACGCTGGTTATGGTGTTATCCCGATGAAGTATTTGTAGAATATTAAAATATAAATTGCAGAACGGATAAAAATATCCGTTCTGCAATTTATATTATTTACCATGTACGTTATAAAAATTATAATCGGTCATTGGTGCATCCGTAAATCCCAAATTACGGCCAATGGTAACAATCTGGCCACGATGATAAGTACTATGATTGGCCACCTGCATGATATAGTCAAAATTCTGAAGATCACATTGAAACCAAGGACTGATAATCAGTGTATTACCCTGTAAATCTCCCATCTCCATTGTATTCACAAAATCGGCTAGTGCCGCCGAACTTTTCAGAAAATCACCATATATATCTTCAAGGGGCTCGTTAGCCTTATCAATCATTTCATATTTACTTTTATTCAGAATAGAAAGCCAGTAATTTTCTGTGGCATTGATATGAACTAATGTCAATTTTATACTTGGAAAACTTGAGGGAATCATCTGCTCTATCAAATCCTCTGTCTTTGTTTTAAGCCAATTAACAAGGGTTGTATTTGCCCAAAGATTATAATTTACATAGTTTTTCATTAAAACTACTAACGACGACTCTACTGTTTCTGTAATTGATTTTTCTTGTAACATAGCTTTTCTTTTTGGTTTATATAAAGGTAAAAGCGATAGATGACAACAGTATGTCAGCAGAATCTTGCAAAAGAAAATTTTCTTATTTTACATCAACTATTAACCTGAAAATCAACTTAAATCAATAGAAAATGAAAAAAAATCTACTCTTACTCTTCATTTCTGTTTTACTCCTATCCTTCCATACCATGGCACAGGAAAAGACAATAAACGGAAAAGTGACTTCAGCAGAAGATGGACTACCACTTCCTGGAGTGACCGTTAAAATCAAAGGGACACCGTCTGGAGTCATGACAAGCAAAAATGGAAATTATTCCATCAAAGCCAGAACCGGACAAATTCTGGTCTTCTCTTTTATTGGTTCCATTAACCAGGAACAGGTAATAGGAGCGGCAACAACCCTAAATATTAGTCTTAAACAGGATTCAAAAGGGCTAAATGAAGTTGCTGTTACTGCATTTGGTGTCAAACAACAAGTTCGCGGGTTGGGTTACGCAACACAAAATGTAAAAGCAAAAGAAATCGTTGAATCTAATCAGGCCAATATTGTAAACGCCCTTCAGGGAAAAGTTGCGGGGGTACAAATCAATAATTCAAGTGGTGCGCCTGGTTCTTCTGCAAGCATCAATATTCGGGGCGGATCTTCATTGAGTGGAAATAATCAGCCGCTTTTTATTGTAGATGGTATTCCAATTGACAATAGTACACCTGTTTCTCAGGGTGGATTAGTGGCTAGTGTAGCACCGGCTTCGAATAGAGCAATAGATATTAATCCAGAGGACATTGAGAGTATTACTGTATTAAAAGGCCCCGCAGCAGCAGGATTATATGGCTTAAGAGCTGCTTCAGGTGCAATTGTAATTACCACAAAAAAGGGTGTTTCCGGAGCAGGTAAAATAACCTATTCTAATAACTTCTCTTTTGACCAGATTAATAAATTACCAGCGTATCAATCTGTTTTTAAACAGGGAGAACAAGGGGTATCCAATGCAGTGGCCACTGGTTCCTGGGGTTCTTTATTAAACCCCGGAGATCCTGTTTATAATAATCTGGGCAATTTCTTTAAAAATGGTTTTTCACAAACTCATGATGTCTCTGCGAGCGGCGGCAACGAAAAAACAACAGTTTATGCTTCAGCAGGTTTACTGGATCAGAAAGGGATTGTAGAAAACACCAGCTTCACCCGTAAATCATTCCGGATTAGTGGTGACACCAGAATTTCAGATAGACTGAAAGTTGGTGGCACTATAAACTATGTAGAGTCTAACCGGAAATATGTATTACAGGGAAGCGGCAACGGGGTAATGGGGGGAGCTCTCTGGCCAACAAGCGACGATATGCGTAATTATTTAAATACAGACGGAAGCCAGCGGACACTTACCGGAATAGATAATCCGTATTGGAGTAGAAATTACAAGCCTGTTACCGACAAAGTAAACAGGGTTATTGCAAATGGAAATATAGTATATGATCCATTTCCTTTTATGAATGTGACTTACCGTTTAGGTACTGATTTCTATAATGAGAAATTTAAAAGTATCAGAGGAGCAGGAACAACTGTTGTAGGTGAAGAAAAAGGAGCCATCGCTGAAGTGGCCTCTAACAACCAGATAACGACTTCAACTTTACTAGTTACAGGAAAGAAAACCTTTTGGAATGATTTTAATACCAACCTGACTCTTGGCCATAATCTTGAATCTAATTCGTATGAAGGGGTAACCACTACTGGATTAGGTTTCATTGACCCTACATTTACTTCGTTAAACAATACTTTACCAACTTCCAGAACAAGCATCATTAATACTTCCAAAAGAAGAATAACGGGCCTTTTTGGAGATCTGAATTTAGATTATAAAAATCTTGTTTATTTAAATGTCCGTGGTCGTAATGACTGGTCTTCCACCGTCCGTAAAGATGCGCGTTCTTTCTTTTATCCGGCTGTGAGCACTTCTATCCTATTCTCTGAAATATTAAAAGAAATGGGGATTAAATCTGATGACAAGACCTTCTCTTTTGGAAAATTCAGGGCCTCATGGGCCAGGGTTGGTAAAGATGCACCACCCTATGTACTGGCCACTACATTGGGAACAACAACGAACAGCTCAACTATTAATCCCAGAGGATTTATCATCAACTCGGGTGCCTATTACGGGAATCCATTACTTGAACCAGAATTCACTAACTCTTTTGAACTGGGTATGGACATCAGGTTTTTCAAAAACAGGATCGGTTTGGATGTGACTTATTACAATTCTACTTCTGACAATCAGATTCTTGCGACGCGCACTCCCCCATCATCCGGTGCATTTCTGGCTTATTTAAATGGTGGATCTATCAATAGCCGCGGAGTTGAAGCCATATTAAATATCCAGCCAATTGTTCATCAGGATTTCAAATGGTCAGTTGACATCAATTTTGCAAAGAATAAATCAATCGTAAAATCACTACCCGGCGAATTAGATAGAATTGAATTATCTGATGCCTGGGTAGCTGCCGGAGGCGCAAATGTAGCACAGGCAGCAGCATTTCTAAATGGTTCCCTTTTCGGAATCAATGGTATGGTATGGAAAACCAATAGTAGTGGAAAGTTATTATTGGATAATAATGGTTATCCGCAAATAGCTCCTGCTTTGAGTGTAATTGGAGACCGGAATCCAGATTTCACAGCTGGTATCACCAATACTTTCACCTATAAGAACCTGTCATTATCATTTATGATAGACATTAGACGAGGTGGTGATATTTTCAACAATACTGAGAATGCGATGGTTTATTCTGGCACAAGCAAAAAGACAATAGACCGGGGCACAAAAGTCTTTGATGGAATTATAGAATCTACAGGTCTTCCAAATACAAAAAGTGTAAAATTAGATCAGAACTACTATCAGTCATTGTATGCTAAACAAGGATATGATTTTGTAGAAGATGGCAGCTGGTATCGTTTACGCTACGCAACAGTGAGCTATAATTTCCCGAAACCAATGATCAAGAAGATTGGGCTGTCCAATTTACAAGTATCATTAACTGGCCGCAATTTAATCCTGATCACGAAATATTCTGGTGTAGACCCAGAAGTTTCAGGCAGTGGAGCCGGAGTAAGTGGTTCTGGATCGTTTGGTTTTGACAATTTAGGAATCCCTGCAACAAAGGGATTTGATTTAGGTTTGAGGTTATCATTTTAATATTTATCAATCATGAAGACATTACATATAAAAGTTATATCATTTTTAAGCCTTGCTGCTTTAACATTAAACACCTCGTGTAAAAAATATCTGGACGTCAATACAGACCCAAATAATCCTACATCGGTTTCTGCTGCAAATCGTTTAGTTGGTGCTATAACAACGACAAGCGGGGCATCTATGTGGCGTGGATCGAGAGAAATTGCCGGATTAGTACAATACGGAACCACACAACTCAACACAGGCACCAACAGAAATGCAGAACAATGGCGTTATACGGCTTCCTACTTTTTCTGGCAAAATGCCTATGTATATACGATGCCAAACTGCGTGGATTTAATCAATCTGGGTGAGTCTGAAGGGAATCCTCATTTTACAGGTGCTGGTAAAACATTACTTGCCTTGAATCTGGGTATGTTAACAGATCAATACGGATCAATTGTAGTTGATGATTTTTATAACGGCGCTTCAGGTATTAATCTTGTCCCAGCATTTAACGATCAGCAAATGGCTTATCAGCGCATCCAAAATTTACTGGATGAGGCTGTTATTGCTTTTGACGGAACTAATAAAACGGCCACCTTAAATTCCAAAAATGGAGATATTATGTACCAGGGCGATATTAATAAATGGAAACGGTTTGCTTATGCTTTAAAGGCAAGATATCTAAACCATCTAACCAAAAAGACTGCACTTTATAATCCGGCAAAAATTATTGAGGCTTGTGAGAACTCTTTCAATGCCGATGGAATGGATGCACAATTCGATTATATCGCAGGTGCACTGGACACAGATCAAAACCCATGGTCAAGCTGGGGTGGCTTTACGAGTACAACAGACCCCCGCTACTTTACGTGGAGTCAGTTCTTTGTGAATATGCTGACCAGTTTCCCGGTTACTAACAGTACTTACCAGGATCCTCGTATTATAAAAATTATGCTTCCCGCAGCATCTGATGGAAAATACAGAGGACTAAGATCGGGCGGCGCCCTTGCTGGCGGACAGGGTTTATTAGCCGATGGATCTAATGGTGATGCTACTAAAACCGCATTTACAGATTATGGTGCTTTCAGCAAAAGTGGATATTATACAAGTACAACCTCTCCATTTCCTTTTATCACTTATTCTGAAGTGAAACTCATTGAAGCTGAAGCCAAATTACGTTCCGGTAATGTAGCAGGTGCTTTAGCCGACTACGAAACTGGAGTTAAAGCTAATATGCGGAAACTAGGAGTGACTGCGTCAGATATCAATTTCTACTGGACGGCACAGCTTAATGATGGCCTTGCTGCTCATTTTGCCAACCAGACTCAAGGATTAAGTCATATTTTCCGCCAGAAATATATTACACAATGCTTAAATAATGAAACTTGGGTGGATATGCGCAGGATGGATTATAGTAAAGATATATATGGTCCAAGTCTTAAAAAACCGCTTAATATCAATACGACCATTTTTTCTTCCAGTGACACCGATCCATGGATTCAGGCTATGGTCTATGAAACTAACGAAGCAACAAGAAATCCAAAAAATGTGGGTGATAATTCTGAAAAGACCAGGTTATTAACGCCTGTTTGGTGGAATCAGCCATAAAACTTAAATTTCAGCACATGATCTTGTCAAGGCCCGATCATGTGCTGGTTAATTGCTAACCCTGTTATTTCAGAAAAAGAGCCATCCAAAATGGAAAGGTATTACCTACCCAAATTTATATAGACAACACAAAAATAAAACATTAACAACTAATAAACAACGAGTTACATTACACAATTAGCTTTTGGTCATATTGTTGTCTCAGCGGACGGCATAAACAACACACCAAAAATTAAAATGAAAAAACGACTATTTATTGGTAAAGTATTTAGCTTGCTAATACTTTCGCATGTTTGCTCCAACGCTGGAGCACAAGAGGTGAAAAAGGATTCTGCAAGTGCAAAAATTCCTTTCGAAAATTATGATCTCACCTGGATCAATGGACAAAACAGACAATCTGATTTCCCGCTCACCCTAAAAGACAAATCAGGTCAGACTATTCTTACAGGGGTAGCATTGGTTGATGGCTATTTCAATTATAATTTTGCACGTCCTAAAGATAATACCCAAACCATATCTGCTTCTATGGGACGTACAAATGAGTTCTCCCTCAATCAAGCAAGTATTGGTATAGAAAGTAATTACAAAAACATTATTGGAAGATTATGGTTGCAAACAGGGAGTATGCTGCACATTGTACAGGAAACTGATGGCTCAGTAACCAGGGGACGAAATACTGGGACAGGCAACTTAAAGCTGATCCGGGAGGCAGCAGCAGGTTACCATTTTGATGTAAATTATGGTCTGAATGTCGAAATGGGGATATTCATGTCTTACATAGGTCTTGAAAGTTATGTCCTGCAAGAAAACTGGAGCTATCAGCGTTCTATGGTATGTGATTTTACCCCATTCTATTTTCAAGGTGCCAGACTGCAATATTTCCCTACTAAAAATTTCAGAACTGAACTCTGGGTTTTAAATGGATGGCAAACTTACAATAGCTGGAGTAAAAACCCAGGTTTAGGGTCTTCAAACTATTATCGTCCAAATGATAATATTCAATTAGCAGCAAACTTCTACTATGGTACTGATAGTAAAAGTGGTACGACTACCTTATCAAAAACAAAAAGATTTCATCATGATAATAGCATTGTTTATCGTTATTACCAAAACAAGACCGCTAAAGGGCTGTCCCAGGCTGCGTTTAGTCTAAACAATCATTATGGTTTTCAATCTGGAGATGGTGTTAAAGCAAGCAAAAATTACATGACCGGAAGTGCATTATCAAGCCGGTTATGGTTTGCACAAAATAAGATCGGATGGACAGTAAGAGGAGATTATGTAACTAATCCAGGCGCATACCTGGCCTTCACTCCTGCTGCTACAGTTTCGGATAATACGGGCAATGTAATACCGAATACTTATGACAGTGCTATAGCCGCAGGGAATAATCTTCGGATTACTCAGCTGACAACGACTTTAGATTATATGCCAAATGGTTTTATGACCTTCAGACTAGAGTATGGTTTCAGAAAATCCAATGTACCGTATTTTGCTGGTCCAGGAGGCACTACTTCACAAACAGGTTTCAGTAATGATCCAATTGACCCGACCTGGAAACCCGATTTAAGAAAACAGGAAAACAGAATTACGTTGTCCATGAACTTCAGGATATAAAACAAACTTACCTTGGTTAGGTATAAATACTTTAAGCGAGTTGCAAACGCATATTGCAGAAAAATTCTGGTCGCTAAATCATTTGCCAGAGGGGAAGTTTAAAGTATTTAAAATCGTTTTATCAGCCTATAATCCCAGATAGAGACACATACTACCCGTATTTTTTCATTTGCTATTCCTCTTTCATACCTGAAATACGCTATATTTGGCTAAGCACCAACCTGCTTATAAACCGACACTAAGCCAAATAATTCTATATATGAATTCGCATTTAGATCCAACTGATTTGGGAATATTAAATCTTTTGCAGGAGAATGGAAGATTAACTAATAAAGAACTTGCGCATCAGTTGAACAGAACAATTTCTCCAATTTTTGACCGTAGAAAACGACTGGAGGAATTGGGCTATATTAAAAGATATATCGCTGTACTGGATAGAGAAAAAATAACCACATCCCTGACTGCATTTCCTCAGATTGCACTGATCTGCCATGGTGAAGATGCATTGGCTTCATTTCTGAAAACAGTCGTTTCTTATAGCGAGGTACTGGAGTGTTATCATATCACAGGAAAATATGATTTCATGTTAAAAATTATCATTCCTGATATGCATGCTTACAATGCTTTCCTGCGTCAGAAAATCGCCCCGCTTGAAAATGTTGGCAATGTGCATAGCTCACTGGTCATTTCACAAGCAAAGGCTGAAATCGGATTACCTTTATAATTCATTTGACAAAAGACTCAATTACCCTCCTGATTTAACACGATTTTCTTCTTCAGATGAGCCTTTAGAACGCTGACGGGCACCTTTAATCGATGAACTACCAAATCTATAGCTACAGGTTAAACGAAAAACCTGGCTCTCCCCTTTTTCATTTACAGAATAATTCTGAGATGGTAAAGCACTGGTAATACGGAACTTTTGTAGATTGAACACATCATTGGCCGCTAACTTTATACTTAGTTTTTTCTCCATAAATGACTTGCTCACCCCTAAATCAATGCCATAAATTGGTTTCACTGACAATGTTCCATCAACCTGTGGAGAGCGATAAAACCCTGACAACTCAAAGTTAGTGGTACCGTTCAAGGTAATTGTTTGGTTACTGTTAAAGTTGAATGCTGTTTTACCTCCTTTATAAGGCATTCCTAACAGGTTAGGCGTACTGAATTCATTGTAAAAAACTGTCAGGTTATTATTGGTAGTCCACCACTTAAACAGTGTTAAAGGTGAATTGATGTTCAGACTATATGATTTCTTCTCTGCTAGATTCTGGGAAGATATAAATAGTGTTTTTTTCAGTGTATCAGAAATCAGTACCCTTGAAATCGCATTGTTCGTATGGCTATAGCCCAAAGTAGCATTAATTGTCTTTTTATAGGAGTAGGAAACTTCGAAAGAATTAGTGTATTGAGGGTTCAAAAATGGATTTCCGACACTGTAGCTATATAAATCAACAAAGTGGATGAATGGATTTAAATCTTCATAATCAGGACGGTCAATTCTTCTGCTGTAAGAGAATCCAACCTCATGATTTTTTGAAAGTACCCGATTCACAAAAACACTAGGAAACAGATCAAAATAATGACGGTTAGAAATTTTCTGACTAGGGACTGAGTTCCCTTTGGAATTAGTTTGCTCAGCTCTTAATCCCAATTGTACAGTTAAACCAGTAAATTCACGATTCAGATTAACATAACCAGCATTTATATTCTCATCATAAATAAAATGATCACTGCGGGGTATATCGCTCTGCCAGTTATTGTTCAGGAAGTTCTCAAAATCGGAAACATTATCTGTATTGACTTTACTACTTTTCAGCCCAGTTTCCAACTTCGTTTTTTTATTAATAGGCAAAGTGTAATCCACCTTAGCGGCCAATATCTTCACTAAGGATGGCGTCCTGTTTCTAAATATATAGGGTGCTTTAGAAGGCTGCCCTTTAGCGTCCAGATAAGTATTATCGTATTCATTATTCTGAAATCCTCGATACCTTGAATAGTCGGCATCGGCCGAAATCTCCTGACCTGTGGTATCAATAGTACCTTTATAATTCATGTTATACGTAATACCTGTATATTTGTATTGACTTGGATTATAGGCGAGAACTGAAGAGTCTGTCTTCAATGGCTGACTTCCTATCAGTGTTAAAACCTTCGTATCATTATTGTTTCCGGAAGCTCTATAGCCGTTCACGGCAAAACCTATTGTATTTTTATCATTGATAAAATAATCAATCCCTGTTTTATAATTATAATTATCTCTGAGTCCTACCTGGGTACTTGTCTGTCTGAAAAAAGTCTGATCCGTGGTTGTATTGTTTACACGGTCAATATTCAGATCATGGAATCTTTTATTTTTACCATAGTTAAATTCACCAAAGGCATTGAATTTTTTCTCTCTGTGATTGAGTGAAAATCCACCATTTGCTTTATAATACCTACCGTATCCAGCTCCTGCAGTTACTGAACCGTTAGTACCGTAGTTGCGGTTTTTCTTTAATTTAATATTGATAATTCCTGAATTACCGGCAGCATCATATTTAGCAGAAGGATTGGTAATCAATTCTATGGACTGTATCGCGTTTCCTTCTGTGGAACGTAACAGGTTAGCCAGCTGCTCACTTGAAAGGTAAGTAGGTTTACCATCAAGCATAACTGTTACTCCAGTTTTCCCTCTGAGACTCACATTTCCATCCTTATCAACACTTACGCCCGGAGCTTTTTCCAGGATCTCCAATGCCGTATTCCCTGCTGCTAAAACACTGTTTTCTACATTCAGGACTGTTTTATCAATCTGTCTTTCAACCAAAGGTTTACGGGCCACGATGTTGACACTATTTAATTGTTTAGAGGTAGGTGCTAGTTCAACGTTGTCTATGTTATAGGTTTTACGTGTTGCATTGATTGCATAAGGTCCTTTAAAGACTCTTGTGTAACCCATCATATTAAAGGCGACCAGGTATTTTCCTTCTGGCAAACGTTCAAAAGAATAACTTCCGTTATCATCTGTAATAGATCCCTTGATCAGGGTAGAGTCTTTAGCGGCCAGTAAACTTACTGATACATAAGATTGATTAATATGTTTCTCATCGAGAACTTTGCCGCTAAGTTTACCTTCGCCATTGCTAGTCTGTGCGTTTGTTGTAAAAAATGTAAGAAGGCTTATCATGCAAGCCAAAATACTGGTGGTTAGTGATTTCATCTTATTAAAGGATATGTCTTTAAGATGACGCATCTGATAAAAGGTTACAGCATAGTTTAAAATAAAAAAAAAGAACGTAGATATAGTAGTCTTTATTCCCCTCTCAAGGGCTATAAAGACTACTATATCTACGTTCTTTTTTTCAACTCAATCAGCCTCCCTCTAAGAGGAAGTGGCTAAAATGCTATGTTTTAATATCCTCTCCAGTACCCTCCGTGATAATGTCTGTGATACCTGTATTCACCACGATCCTGAACAATACAAGAACTAAATAACGATGTAACTACGAGTAGTAGCATTAAATTTCTGAATGTTTTCATTACTGTGTGTTTTAGTTTTTAACCTTTTTAATTTTATAACCTATATCGATATAGACATAGATCCTGCCTAAAGGATTAATCTCTGGCCTATATTTCCAGGTGATCATAGTAGAGAAAGAGCAGGTGTAAATTATATAACCGAAGGGATTCATCCATCTCACAAAAGCAAAATTATTTTCTAAATTTCTGAGTCGAATTCTATTTCTGTAGATTTATTAGTCTAAAGAATTGTCATTAAACATGAACAAAATCCTTAAAATTGCAAGGATTGATGCGTACTCCATTACACCGAAGTATTTGCAGCTAATCAATTCAATACTTCAGGGAATTCAATCCGGACAGATCAAAAATAACGATGTACTTCCTTCCATCAATGAGCTGAGTTATGTTTTAGAAACAGCCAGAAGTACGATTGAACGTGCTTATAATGAATTAAAACGAATGGGATTAGTACAATCTGTTGCTGGTAAAGGCTTCTTTATTGTCCATACACAGTTCCAGAGACCCCTGAAAGTATTACTGCTTTTTAATAAACTAAGTATCCATAAGAAGATCATTTATGATGCTTTCGCCGCAACCCTGGGAAGTGAGGCCGCCATTGATTTCTATATCTACAACAATGATTTTAATGTTTTTAAGAAATTACTTATGGAGAAGATTGATCACTATGCTAAATGTGTCATTATCCCCCATTTTTATGAGAATAAGGAACTGGGCTATAAACTAATCAATACGATAGCCAAAGAAAAACTGATTTTAATGGACAAACTTACTGAAGGAATAACAGGTGAATTTGGGGCAGTCTATGAAAATTTTGAAGAAGATATCTTTTCTGCACTTGAACAGTTGACTGATAGGCTATCCAGATATCATACGTTAAGGCTGATTTTCCCTCAAAACACTTATTATTCAAAGAAAATCATGTTAGGCTTCCTCCACTTCTGCCAAAAGTATGCCTATAAGAATGAGATCATTAATGGGCTTGGCCATCATAAAATTGAACCTGGTTCTGTTTACATAAATCTTGCGGAAGACGATCTGATTATTTTAATTGAGAAAATTATTGAGGGAAGTTTCAAAATAGGAAAAGATATTGGCATAATTAGCTACAATGAGACCCCAATCAAGAAGATTATTCTGGACGGAATCACTACAATTTCAACCGATTTTAAGATGATGGGAGAAAAAGCTGCAGAATTATTACTGAATAATTCGGTTGAACACATCCGGATACCCTTTAAAGTTACTTTAAGAAAGTCGCTTTAAAAACTGTAATAAACAACTAATGAAACACTTACTAAGGACAAAATTAGACGAACAAAATATATGTTTTTTTTTATTCATAAAAAGGTCTGATATATTTGCATAACAAATATATTATTGTACTTTTGCAATCCCAACAACAACGAAGGTTACTTGTAACTAGAATGTTGATCATGTTCGGGGTGTAGCGTAGCCCGGTATCGCGCCTGCTTTGGGAGCAGGAGGTCGTAGGTTCGAATCCTGCCACCCCGACACAAACACATCTAAAAAGCCTCTGAATAAAAATATTCAGAGGCTTTTTTTTATTTTGTCACGTCCTGGAAAAATCAACCTCTAAATACTTTCCCCAATTAGCCCAAACTGTTCTAGATGATGTGTAAAATGCTTGCCATGCCAAATCAGCCATTCATTATAATCCATAGCGCCAAACCCACCATGTATAACCAGAGTCCCTGGCTTATCAAAGTACCGGTCAAAATCAGTCAGCTCTATCATAAGCTGATTTACAGCAGTAGTTAAATCCGGGTAGACGAATATTTCAGGAATCCCACTCAATACCACATTTCGGGGTATTTTAAGATCAGTATATATATAATCTTGTTTCGCCATTTCAGCTTCCTCTTTAGGCACCCGGCAAGAAGGCTCCTTTTTGCCGTTAGTGTATTGCACCTGGCTTATCAGATGTTCCACCATTTGTTGTGCCGTCATTTTCCCCCAAAGAGGTTTAGCAGCAGGATCAAGTGCAAGAAACAAGTCCTTTACAACTTTCCTGTTAGCTACATCAATTAACTGTTTCATCTTTAATATTTATTTAAGATTAAAAACCATGCTGATCTATCAGATATACCAATGCAGCCATACTCGCGCCACCTAGTTCAAGCTCACGTTTGTTTACATTTTCAAAAACATCATTTGCCGCATGATGAATATCAAAATAACGTTGCGAATCAGGTTTAAAACCTATCAGAATAACTCCGGGAAGTTTTTCCTTCATCGGTTCAATATCCGTACCCGACTCACCGACAGTTAACCGGTCAACATCATAAGGGGCAAGAAGAGCCTTCCATTTACCATTAACTTTCTGCATGAAGTCATTGGAGACCCCATCGAAGTTGAAACCACGTGGAGTAAAACCACCCGCATCCGTTTCAATAGCAGCAATATGCTCCTCTTTATTCTGAACAGCAAGTTCAGCATATTTGGTCCCTCCATTATGGCCATTCTCTTCGTTCATAAAAAATACGGCACGAACAGAATTTTTTGGTTTGTAGTTCAGAGCTTTGAAAATACGCAGCACTTCTGCCGACTGCAAAACACCTGTACCATCATCATGAGCACCTTCGGCCAGATCCCATGAATCAAGATGGCCACCAACTGTAATAAATTTACCAGGATGTTCAGTACCAGTTAATTCACCGATCACATTATAAGACAATACATCTGCAAGCATCTGGCAATCCTGTTTAAAATAAAACCTAACCAGTGGCAGTTTACGCATTCTCAGCATCGAACTCAACTGGTTAGCTGCGTTAGTTGATATAGCAGCAG
Organism: Pedobacter sp. PAMC26386; assembly: GCA_014302835.1. Taxonomy (GTDB): domain Bacteria; phylum Bacteroidota; class Bacteroidia; order Sphingobacteriales; family Sphingobacteriaceae; genus Pedobacter. Next base: position 515,983 of record CP060294.1, on the reverse strand, counting down.
CAGGAATATTTTTCCCATCCTTGGTATATAATGTGGCACCTGTATGCGGATAATCATCCAGATTTCCGCTAAGCGAGCGAACAATAACACCCACAGCACCGTATTTAGCAGCCGTTGACGGTCCTATAAAACGCTGATCGCCTGCTCCACCGTAAGCATGCCCCGTGTTCACCAGCTTTTGATCAAACGGGCGGTTAAAGAAAACAATTTTTCCTTTAATCTTACTCTCGCCCAATTCCTCAACTTCTTTAATACTTTGCACTTCAATAATGTTAGCTGTAAGCCCTTCTTTAGGCGTAGCAACACTCATACCTAATGCAGCTATTGGCACCGGAATACGGTTTTTACCATCAATGATAAAAGCAATCTCCTTTGCTCCCCTTATCCAGTGCGGAACCATTACTTCCTGCAAATACACCTTATCAAATCCATAGCTTTCCATCAGCTTTTTACTCCAGACAACTGCTTTTTGAGCATTATCCGATCCACTTAAACGCGGACCAATATTTTTGCAGAGGTAACGAAGGTTTTCATAGCTTTTGCCATTAACCAGGGCTTCATCATAAATTTTACGGATGGTCAATGAGTCATCCTGAGCATATAGCTGATTTGCGGTCAATAGGAAAACAGAAAGAATTAGCTTTAGTTTCATTAGTGTTATTTAGGTTTTTAGATAAATAAACAAAGGATATTTAACGTTTAGGTTCTACAATACAAGTAGCAGCATGTTTAATTGGAAAATTACAGGAATTGGCAATAAAACACATTTTACGCGCCTCTGCATGTAAGCTTAATGCTTTTTCATGTTTTGCTTCATCTATAATCACCACTACCGGCTGCAGGGTAACTTCTGTAAACTGACCACTTCCATCTGCATTCTCGGTCATTATGCCTATAGCCTCATCCGTATAATCCATGACAATAATATCATTCTCTGAACATAAATGAAGATACCAGAGCATATGACATGATGATAGAGAGGAGACCAGCATATCTTCCGGATTGTGTTTTGTTTTATCCCCCAGGAAAGCTGAATCAGATGAGCCCAATATATCTGCTTTCTGAGCTATAGAAATAGTAAATTCTCTATCATATGACCTGTAATCCATAGTCCCTGAACCTTTATTCCCTGTCCATACAAGGTTTGTTTTATACTGATGTGTCTTAGCCATAAGTGATCATTTTATATTCGATAAATCCAATTTAGACATTCTTATTTAGTTATAGAAATAGACTCTCTCGAATTTTAAATATCTTTGAAAGAATATTTCAACCTATGACATTTCCTTCTCTTAAAAACTTACTGCAAAGTGTAACCGATGTGTGTAAACGTTTTCCTCTGGAAATGTTGTTTGCATTTACAGGAACCCTTGCCTATATAGCCTATATCGAACTAAATAGCTTGAATTTTTTGAAAGAAAGCTGGTGCATGAGGGTACTGATGTCCTCTTGCCTGGGATTGGTCTTTAGCCTGGCTACCACTCTATTTTGCGAAAGCAGGCTGATACAAAAACCACAACGTCTGGTTCTCAAACTGACCATTGCTATCCTGGCTATCGGACTCTTTTTCACCTTTAGTCCACTTTTAAATGCTGCCGATATCATCAGGTTTTTCCTGCTCGCTCTTGCCGCACATTTATTAGTCGCCTTCTCTGCATTTACTAAAACTGATGATATTCAGGGTTTCTGGCAATTTAACAAAACCCTGTTTCTACATTTTTTAACAAGTATGCTTTACAGCACAGCACTTTTTGCAGGAATATCTGCAGCAATTGGTGCGATGAATCTCTTATTTAGTGTCGATTTCAAACAGGATACTTTTTATATTCTTTGGGTTTGTATTACAGGTCTGTTTAATACGCTGTTTTTTCTTTCAGGTGTACCAATCGATTTTTCAAAACTAAACCGGGACTTCAACTATCCTAAAGGATTAAAAGTTTTCACACAATATGTCCTGATTCCGCTTGCTACCATATATGTAGTGATTCTACTGGCCTATGAAATTAAAATTCTGGTACAATGGCGCTTGCCAAAAGGACTGGTTTCCAACTTAGTTTTAGGCTATGCCGTTTTCGGAATCCTCTCTCTGTTGCTCATTTTCCCTATACGCGAAAAAGCAGAGAACAAATGGATCAAGACCTTTGCCCGTACTTTTTATTTTTTAATGCTACCACTGCTCATCTTGTTATTTATAGCACTAGGCACAAGAATTTCGCTTTATGGCATTACAGAGGCTCGTTACTTTCTACTGCTGCTTGCATGCTGGCTGTTATTTATTACAATCTATTTTTTGTTATCAAAAAAGCAGAATATAAAAGTGATTCCCACTTCATTGTTTATACTGACCTTACTTTCAATCTATGGGCCTCAGAGTGCTTTCTCAGTTTCAGCATATTCCCAAAAAACGATTTTACTCCATATTTTCCAGCGGAATCATGCCTTTGCAGATGGCAAACTTACCCGAATTCATAAAATCTCCAATAAAGATGGTAAAAAAGCCGTCGCTACTTTAGAATACTTGATTGGTCACCATGATTTTGATATCCTTCAACCGTATATAGCTAAAGACCTGAAAGCTGTTAAAGACTCTCTAAGCAAAGTCAAAGATAGCTCGGGCAATTTACGGACTTCAAAGTATGACCTGTTAGATCAAAAGGTAAAGTGGACTGCTAACTATTTTGGGCTAAAGAAATTTTCAGAATACCAGTATTATACAACTCCAATTGACCAGAATGAAGAGAAGTATTATGTTTTCAGCAGCAGGCAATCAGACATTGTAGAAGTTACCGGATATGATTTCATTATCAACCAGGTCAATATAGATTATGCTAATACGCATGATCATTATATAATTGGCAAGACCTTAGTTGAGGTCGATACTAAAGAAGCAGCTCTGTTACAGATCAGGTTAGGTAATGACACGGCTAATTTCCATATTGAAATGCTAATAAAAGGCTTAGTGGAGGATGAATCGAAACTGAAACCTTATGCGCAAAAATCTAACACCGACGATCCGTCACAATTTATTCTACCCACAGAAATGTTGAGTTTCACTAAAAAAACGAAAAACTTCAAAGTCACGTTCAGAATAAATACAATCCGTTTCTCTATTGATAAAAACAAGAACATAAAAATGCTGAATTATGCAACAGGAACTTATTTGATTAAGAGAAATTAGGATTTTGCGAAAAAGTAACCTTTATTTCTTTTTCATCTCCAGTAAGTCCCAGAGATTTCCATACAAATCTTCAAATACAGCTACTGTTCCATAGCTTTCTTCAACAGGGGGTCTGACAAAATTGATACCGATTTCCCGCATATTTTTATAATCTCTCCAGAAGTCATCCGTATATAAGAATAAGAAAACCCTGCCGCCAGTTTGATTCCCGATACTGCTCTTCTGTTCTTCATTAGCAGCCTTTGCAAGCAACAAACTGCATTCCTTTGCTCCTTTAGGAGCAACAACAACCCATCGCTTCGTTTCACTTAAAACAATATCCTCCAATAAGATGAAATTCAATTTTTCCGTATAAAACCTGATGGCTTCGTCATAATCTTCAACCACTAATGCAATATGAGCTATATACTGTTTCATTATTTTATATTTTTGTTTGAGCCGGTGCTGCCGGATTAGTAACTTCCAAAGATAATATTTAAAGAAACCTATTCATGAAAGGCAAAGAGTTAATCCAGTTTTTAGGCTATACCATAGATCATCCGGAATTTATTGCATTTCTTGAAGCACATGAAATAGACACCAAACTATTACAAGCCCCAAATATCCTACAGAAAAAAGGTTCAAATTTTTCAACCCAAGTGTTCAAACAGGGGTTTACATTAAACTTTGAAAAAGACAAACTTAATAAGACTGCAGAAAACGGCTCAATTTATCTGAACAATATTGCTTTCTTCAAACCTGAATCAGCCAATGCTATTGCATTCCCCCCTATACTACTGCCCTTTGGTTTGCAATTCAATGACAACTCACTGACTTTAATAGAAAAATTCGGAGATAAAAAAGTCCATGGAACTATCAATAGTCCCTATTATGAAGCCGATGAAAGTGATTATGTCTATGATTCCTATCTAAGAAGCTATCATATCACTGTCTATTTTAACCGAGGTGATTTACAAGAAAAACTTCAGGAACTACTGGTCACCCTAAAGTAAAAGGTCTTCATTAATTCCTAACCCGGCTCTTTTCACTTTCGGCTCCTGTTCCTTCATGTTTAGCCGGCGTAGAAAAGTCTTTTCCAAAACGGTAACTAAATGATAATACAGCTCTTCTGGAATCTCCCTTATTAATCCAGTTAGCTTCAGTTAGCGCCAGATTATTGATTACCCCTTTGTAAATACTACTGTAAAATATATCATTGATACTTAATTTCAATGTAGCTTTCTTCGATATCTTTTTTTGAACTGCTGCATTAGCCAGCCACAGGCTACTCATTACAAACTGCGCATCACGCAATTTACTCCTGTAATTACCATTCAATTCCCCATCCCATCCATCTCCAATTGTTAATTTCAAAATAGAACTGACATATACATAGGTCCCGCTGGTATTCAGTTTTCCTGTATAAAAATCACTTTTACTGGTAAGATTTGTTAGCTCAGAGTATAAATTGATATTTAACCATTTTAAAGGATCGAAGGTCCCATTGAAAGAGAGACTTTTCACAATCTTCCTTCCGATATTGGCCGGGCGGCTAAAGTATTTCCCATTTAAAATCTCAATAGTTTCATTGACATCATCCTTAGAATTGGAATAGCTTAAAGTTGTGGTATATCTGTTCTTATAACTATGTGAAAGTTCCAGGCTTTGCGTATAAGACGGTTTCAGAAATGGATTCCCCACATAATAAGTAAATTTATCCAACGGTGAGACAAAAGGGTTTAAATCCTGATAATAAGGACGGTCTATCCGTCGTCCATAGTTCAATCCGATCTTATGATTACCCGCAGTATCCAACTTATAGAGTACATATAACGTTGGAAAAAGCCCTGTATAACTCCTCTTAAATGAAGAATCCGGTTTGAGCAGGTTACCTAACTGATGTCCGTTAGAAATCGTATTCTCCGCCCTCAGACCGGCTTGTATAGCAATCATTTTATAATCTTTATTGATATTGACATAAGCGGCATTGATATTCTCTTTGTACAAAAAGTGATTACTCTTATCATAATCAGGCTTGGTCACTTCGTTAAGTGTATAAAAGTAGTTGGCTATATTATCTGTTTTGGTATAGCTTTTTTTTAAACCCGCAGCAAATTTCCATTCATTCTTTAATTCATCAGAATAATCAGTCTTCAAAGAATAGATATCAATATTAGAGGGCAAAAATCCGGTCAGTATATCATTTGATTTAGCTCTGCCATCCGCAAAGAAGCTTGCATTATCATATAATTGATCCGTCTGATTTTTATAACGGAGATAATCGGCATCTGCTGTAATTTCCTGCCCTTTCTTAGCAAACTGATGCCGGTAATTTAAATTTACAGCTCCATTTTTGAAATCAATCTTATTGATGTTTTTTGCTGTAATAATAGAATCCAGCTGTCTGGAAGAATTGAAAAGATTACTCGTATTGTTGTTACTATCACCGCCATTTCTTAACATTCCGGTCAGAACAACTCCCCATGTAGTTTGATCAGACTGATAGTAATCAGCTCCTGCTTTTATATTATATGCATTCGTATTTCTTTTGATATAAGAGTTTTGATTAAAATAAGAAGCCGGGCTGCCATCTGAATTTTTATAAGTACGGTTAAGATCAAGATCAGTAAAACTATTATTCCGGTTATAACTCAGGTTCGCAAAATAATTAAACTTGCTATTTCTAAAATTCAAATTCATACTGTTTAATGATCTGGTCATCTTTCCCTGACTTAAACTAAGATTCAGTCCGCCATTAAAACCTCTAATGCTCCCTTTCTTAGTTTTGATATTAATGACACCCCCATTTCCTGAAGCATCATATTTAGCTGGAGGATTAGTCATAATTTCTAACTGATCCAGAGAAGACGAAGGTATAGCACGCAGGTAAGCCTCCAGATCAGCACCAGAAAGATAAGTAGGTTTACCGTCGATAAAAATAGTAACCCCTTGTTTCCCTTTTAAACTGATTAACCCATTCTGATCTACACTTACTCCCGGCGATTTCCCCAGGACATCCAGAGCTGAAGTTCCTGCATTGGAAATTAACGCATCCACATTGATTACTGTACGATCTATTTTATGTTCTACAAATGCTTTTTGAGCAGTAATATTTACTTCTTTCAGATTTTTAGAAATTACGGTTAGTTTGATTTCAGGCAGGTCTATATGATTTCCTGAACCATCCACCTGAAGTATCGCACTACGATAATTTGCATATCCCATTGCAGAAGCCCTGATTTGATAAACCCCAGGTCCTATCCCTGGAAAACTGAATTTTCCATCCGCTTGTGTAAAAGATGTTTTTACCAGAACAGAATCTTTTATGGTGAATAAAGCTACGGTAGCCAGGTCAAAAGTTTTACCATCTGCATCAGCAATATGGCCGGAAATAATAGCATTTTTTAGCTGTGCGTAGATTAAATTTGAGGCAAAAGTCATCCATATGGTTAAAATAACCATTAATTTAAGTTTCATTCTAATTAAGTTTAGATATTTAAGTGCGTTGGGCTTTGCTGTATTTCAGGCTAATATTTCAGGCAATTTATAAACTGGTTCACAGCTCTTGATTGCTATAACTAACTGAGCTATTACTTCCTTTAAGATACCTTAATCTGTATTTTTTGTGTAAATTATCTGGCTGCCTAACCCCGTTCACAATCAACTCATATTCATTAAGCTGATAATTGAGTCTCTTAGTCTGACTGATGATCCTGTCATTTAGTAATTTTTGGTTAATACTCTCGGTTTCATCAGTCATATCGCCGTCACGGTCAGTTGTAATAGTTACCCTTGAAGTTTTATTAGTTGAAGTTTTCCTTTTACCAGACAACTGATCAGCAGGTATTTTAATGATTACAGGAGTTAAGGGAGTTTTTGGTACCACTGGAGTAACAGGTGTTTTGGGTGTTGCTGGAATAATCGGCATTTTAGGTTCTGCCGGAGTAATTGGTACTTTAATTTTGATCGGAGCAACAGGTGTAACCGGTACGACAGGAGTAACTGGTTCTACAGGTGTTACAAGAGCAACTGGTTCTGCCGGAGCAACAAGAGCTATCGGTTCCAGAGGCCCTGCAAAGACAGAAACTTTAGGTTCCGGGGCAATTAAAGTCATCTGGTATGGAGATGGCGACGGAGATATCGGAGGGCCTAACGGTATTGGCGGGGCTGGAACTTCCTTTCCATTTTCATTATTAAAAACAACTACCTCCTTTTTAATCATTTGTAGCCTCTTTCTTTTCAGCGTATCCTGAACTAATTTACTAGTCTCATACTTCTCCTGAACCGGATTGATATAATTAGCAATATTTGTAAAGGCGGCTGTACAAACTAATACAGAAATCAGCGCTACGGTCATCATAGTTTTCTCTATTCTATTTAGTGAAGAGCCAGTATTAAAGACCATTCTGCTTACACGCTCCAACAACTGACCGCGTTTCCCCGTAATTGCCATTGCGTATTCCGGAACATTCATCTGAAATTCCTGACAGGAGATTAATGCTTTGATATATTCTTTTTTATCACTGGTACAAGACAGCGCCAGATCATCACAGCAGTTTTCACGCTCCTCTTTGACCAGGCGGGATATCCAGAGGACTGCCGGATTAAAGAAAAAGACAATCTCAATCAGACTTTGAAGCATATTAACCAAATAATCTCTCCGTTTGACATGAGCCAGTTCGTGGCTTAATATCGCTTCAACCTCTGTTAAAGTCAAACCATTCAGCATACCTAAAGGCAATAAAATCACAGGCATAAAATGCCCTGCTACCATCGGTACTTTCGCTATTCCAGATTGCAGGATTTTAATACTTTTTTTGATTACCAGCTTTTCTGAAAGCTCCTTAACTTTGTTTTCCCAGAATTCCCCTGCACTAAAAATCTTCGTATTTTTCAAATAGTAAACGGTGTGTAAACCCACCATCAGCTGAATTCCTTTGATACAGATAATACTGAACCAAATTAATACAATCTGAGCTGAATAAGAACTCCACAAATCCAGGAAGCTGGTCACCCTATTCAAAACAAAGGAATCTGTCGTTCCCTGCAATTCAGATTTTACGGCAGGAAGCGTTGCTCCGCTAGTATTTTTGAGATTTGCTCCGCTACTCACCCCTGAATCAGCTAATGAAGTATAAAATATCACACCCATTACTACAACAAATAAAGAAAGCATGGCTATTAATAGATTATACCTTGTTAAAGCTGTACTTTTTTTCGTTGTAATAATGATCAGACCAGTGAGCAAAGCCAGGATCGTTCCTACCCAGAGAGAATGAAAAAGGGTTAGTCCAAGCGCATGTACCCAGCTTGAAGGAAGTAACGTAATAAATTGAAATTCCATAATCGTGGTTCTTAAATTATTTTGAATTTTTGTTATTTATCTAGCTTAGTATTATCTCTCAGGACACTCGATTAGGCCCTGTTTATTTAGTCATCCAGCTTGTTCAGCAATTCTTTGATAGCGTCAATATCTTCTTTTGATGTTTTTTTATTCCCCATCAATTGCATCACCAAATTAGACGCAGACCCTTTATATAAGGTATTAACAAACCGATCTAGCAGCAAACCCTTTGTTTTTTCTTCTGCCTCCACTGGTATATATATATGTTTCATCTGGCTTTCATCGCGTTTAAGTATCCCTTTTTCAGCCATAATCTGCATTTGTTTTAATGTTGATGTATAGTTCACCTCTCTTTGTTCATTCAACTTATCATTTACTAAACGGACAGTTGAAGGCCCGAACTCCCACAAAACCTGTAGAATTTCCAGCTCCGCCTTTGTTGGCTCTGGTATACTTTTTTTAGGTTTTTCCATTTTCATAAACTAAAGGTAGGATATTTTTCGTACGATACAAATATTATGTTGCTTATTTTTCAAATGACTTTTAAGATTGTAATAAAATGATACAAAAACAATCAACAATAGTACCTGGTTATACCATTAGCTGAATGCTTATATTTGAGAATTACAACTATCTATGCGCCGTATAATCCTATTTTTGCTCCTTAGCATCAGCACTTTTCAATTAAAGTCACAAATTCCGCAACCCGGCATATATCAATTCAACAATCAACAACAAAATTATTTTGGTGGTATTCACTATGCTCGTTTCTTTAATGCAATTGATGACTTTCTTTCCATGCAAATCGTCCCCTATAAAGAAGTCGCAGATTTTCACTTGAAATATGCCATAGTTGCAGTAGACAAAACAAATAAACAAGTGAAAATTGCCTTCTTGAGAGATACCGTAAATGCAAAAACAAAAATGCCCGGAAGTCCCTATTTCAGCCAGGAATTCCTGATTAACAAAGACAGTGTATATGTGACCAGTAATTACGAAAGTGCCCTTGCAGGTTCTGGAAGTTTACCTGGAAGTTGGTTCTTTAGTAAAAGTGGCTATGACTATTTCGGAATTTATAAACCACCACTGGTCAAAACCCAATCGATAAAAGACACACTTTCAGGAAACTATAAAAACGGCAGTAATTATCAGTTTGAGCAGGCTTTTTTTCTATGGCGGGGTAAGATGCCTAAGCCCTATCTGGATTTGCGAACTAATGATCATAATGATAAGGTCTTTATATACGATCAACCTAAACCTAAAGCGGCCGTTAAAGATTATTTCAGAAAAGGAGAAACCATCGTCATCACCTCAAATGATTCACAGGAGTGGTATGGCGTAGATAGAATTGAAGTGCGAAAGGATAATCAAAAATATTATACAATGGACTATGGGATGAAAGAAGGGACCACTTTCCTTCAAACCACCAGTGGCTGGATTAAAAAAGAAGACCTCGCAGTGTCCCCCTGGATCAAACAAAAACAACAGACTAAATTATACCGTTTCGAAATCTCAGTGGAGGATGAATACCTGAAAGCCATAAAAATCATCAATAAAAAAACTGGCAGACAACAGGTAATACTTGATATTTGGGCAGAACTGAAATCAAATCCGGTTAATGTGATTCAAGTGGTTGATTGTAACTTTGATGGCTATCCTGATATGACCTTCCTGATGCAAACCGGTGGTGCAGGCCCGAATTATACAGATAACTTCTATCTATATAATCCCATAACTGGAAATTTTGACTACAACGATGAATTATCTCAGCTTTCCCAAATACAGATTAATACCAAAACCAAAACGATCAGAAGCGACTGGCGCGACGGTGCAGCACATCATGGCGGAGAAAAATACGTCTTCATCAATCAGCAGCTCACTAAAATAGCAGATTGGGACCAACAAGCACTGACAGGGTATTTTGCTCAGGAAAGCAGTGGAGAGCTGGTTAATGGAAGATGGGTGGAGCATAATTTCAAGGGTGCAGAAGTACTATTCAACGCAGTACCTGTCTATAAAAACCCCGATGAACTAAAGGCTCCCGTTGATACGGTCTCAAAAGGATCCTATGCTTTAATTAAAGATGAAAATGCACTATTTTTCTATACTGAAATTACGACCACTGCTAATCAATTCATTAAGGGATGGGTTAAAAAAGAAAACTTCCTGCCACAAACTAAATCCAGGTATACTGAAAGCACACCATTATACGATTTTGAATTAATTAAAGACAATGAATCAAACCCGGTTGCTATTAAAATAAACACAAAAGCATCTGGAAAAACTATGCAATATCTCACTGAAGTGGATGGTGTAGATTCTACAAATAATACTCTTTACCCGGATGACTATAACTTTGATGGTTATCCTGATTTTTCGCTCAGAACAAGCAGCAGAGATGATGCCGAAGCAGGAAATTTGTATGAAAACTACTATTTGTACGATCACGCTGCCAGTTTATTCAAAATAGACACGACCCTTTCTAATTTGCCTAATCTTGAATTTGATTCAAAAAACAAAACCTTTTCAACTACCCGGTTCACTAAAAAGGATAGTCAAATCCAAAAGCATATAAAAATCTATAAAACACAGGGCGATAAATACATAATCATCAATGAAACCAATAAATATGAAGAACATAAAAAGGAATAATTGATTACCTTTATAGAAAGACACCAAATACTTTACAGAAAAAAAGAAGTAATTAAATTACCAGATTTATTAAAAGATGAACATCACTAAGCTTATTGCAAAACCGTTATTAGCCTTGTTATTTGTTACACTTTCCCTTCATGCAAATGCACAACATTTCAAAGTAAAAAAAATAAAAGACGTAGTAGGTGATTCCGAACTTGAGTTCCTTGCATTAACCGGGACAACCGTTGCAGAAAACCAAATCAATACCTATTTACAAGGTAAAGAGCTGGAAATTCTGCCAGGAAAACAAAAACATGATATTTTTGAAAATATAAGACCAAAAACTGGCTCAACAACAGGCATCACGCAATTGAATTATACAGTACTGGTTAATAATTCAAAGCTATTTTCTGTAGAGGTAAACAACGAATATACCAGTGCATCGCTTAATGAATATTCAACAACTTATAATTTTGATGCGCAAACAGGCAAACTCATCCAATTTAGTGACCTGGTGACAAAAGAAGGTTATCAGGCGATTAGAAAGTTCGTCATCAAAAGCCGCAAAACAAAACTGAGTAGTCACTTGAAAGCCCTGAAAAATTCAGGCGAAAAAGAAAGTTCAACTATAGATACCTATTCGGGATGCTTATTAGAAGAAGATAAAGATAACCTGGATCCTGACGATCTTAAGTTTCAAAAGACAGGCTTGCACTTAACCCGCAGATCTTGTTCAGGCTCTCATTATTTTCAGGCCTTTGAAGAGAAAATAAATATTTATAAGAACCTCTTAAGTATCAAATTCCTGGAGCCTTATTTAAATGAATATGGTAAATGCTTATTAGCCGTTCCAAATACGAAATGCACTTATACTAATCCAGCAGCAAGCTTACACCTAGGTGTCTTTAAAGGCAAAATCAATCAACTTTACCCGATAACATTATTAGTTACTTACCTGGATAAAGATTCTTTTCAGGCTTCCTATTTCTATGATAAACAGGGTAAAGAAATTCGCTTAAGCGGTTCATTTGACAAAGACTCTTCTCTGCTGTTAAAAGAAGCACCATCATATGAAGAGAATGCTAAAAAGAAACAGGAGTTTTTTAAACTAAAAGTGCAGGCAGACGGTAGTTTAGCAGGAAGCTGGAATGACGGAAAAAATTCATACCCCGTACAGTTAAAATAACATTTCTTTGTTGTAATATTTTAGATACGCATCGATTCCTTTAATTCCCAATAGACATCTTTGTAAATCAATTTATTGTTTTTGGTCTTATGAAATATGCTAAGTATCTAAAGATATTATTCCTTTTTGCCGGAATGATCCTTAGTGCTAAACCAATTCTTGGTTTCGGTATAGTTCAGCATGCCAAAACAGATGGTGGTCTGAACATAGAATTGCTTCAAAAGCTTTTCAGTAAAAGGAAACAAGACTATCTGGATGATGATTTGACACAAATCCTTGCTATTCAGCAGGGATTAACCGATTCTGATTTAACTTTCATCTGGAAAATATGCCGCTTTTTTATCGGCATGATCATCCCTTTGCTTGCCTTTGGCAAAGCAACACAACGTTATCTGCGCGAGCTGAGTTTACGGCTCTACCCTGAAAGGGCAATTTACCTTTCCATAGGAAAACTGACTATTTGAGATTTACATTTTAGAGCCTGTTGAAAATTCATCTGACAAGGTGAAACGGACTCTTTTTTTTATTACGTTCTGCCATGCTCTATGTGCAGCACTAAAAAAATTTATAATTTCTCAAATCTAGCTTTATGCACGTTTTAAAAAAGACTGCGGGCATCATAATCTTGCTTTTTCCTTACTTAAGATTATCCGCACAGCAACATTACCCCCCCTTGAAATTATCAGATCTGCTGACCCGGGTTTCGACTCAGGCTCCCTCTTTACGCGCAGACTCTTCAGCGATTAGTGTCAGCCAATCTATCGCAGCCGATACAAAATACAATTGGTTACCGGCAATAAAATTAAATTACCAATCAGATATAGGTACAAATAATAGCGTACCAGGAGCCTATTTCGGTTTCGGAATAGTTCCCTCAAATTCTGGAGGAATCAGACCTTCAAATGTATCAACCGCAGCGTTATCCAACCTGGGTATCGCTTCAGTGGACTGGGAAATCTATAATTTCGGAGGTTATAAAGCTCAGAATAAAGTTGCCGGTTCTGCTGTAAAAGTAGTTCAGGAACAATACAAATTATCAAAATACCAATTACAGGCATCTGCCATTGAAGATTACCTGCAACTCTTCCATTTTCAAAATCTACTGCATATTCAGGAAGATAATATCAAACGAAACCAGCAAATCCGCAATTCAATTCAATCACTGGCAACCAGTGGTATTCGTGCAGGTGTAGATACAAGTATTGCGGAAGCAGAACTTTCTAAATCGAGGTTAACACTCATTGAACTGACTAATAAATTCAAACAGATACAATTGCAACTCTCCGCTTTAAGTAACATACCGTATCAAAACATAGTAGCAGATACCACGATAATGATGCCCTTACGAAACATCAATAACCTGTCAATACCAGCCCCTACTTCCCACCCGCTCATCAATTACTATCAATCACTTTATCAAAACAGTAAAGAGAAAGAAAACCTGGTCAAAAAAACATATCTGCCTAAAATAATGCTCGAAGGAGCAGTTTGGGGCAGAGGGTCATCCATAACAGCCAGTAATCAATTTGATGCTTTAAACCAGGGTTGGGGATTTAGCCGCAGTAATTACCTGGTCGGAATAGGTTTGAGTTATAACTTAACCGATCTCAAAAGAAAACAGCTTAAACTCAACACCCAGAAAAATACGAGTATTTACGAAGAAAAAAGACTGGAAGCCCAAAAAGTGAATCTGGAAACTAGTATGCATCAAGCCGATGTTGAGTTGCAAACCTCTCTGGACCGGCTGGTTGAAATACCCCACCAGCTTTCAGCTGCAAATGCAGCTTACCGGCAGAAATATTCACTGTATAAAAATGGACTGATTGACCTCATCGAGCTCAATATTGCACAAAATCTACTTTACCGTGCCGAAGCCGATTATGCAACTGCAAAATATGCATATCTGCACGCCATTTTTGAAAAAGCAATCACCCAGAACCAAGTCCAGTCTCTTTTAACCGCTTTAAAAAATTAATTATGTCATTGGTCACCTCTGCATTAAAAAGGCCGATAACTACAGTAGTTATCACCATGAGCCTTTTGATATTTTCGGTGTTGAGTATTATGAAAATACCTATTGATATTTTCCCTCAGCTCAACCAGCCTACTATCTATGTGATAGAATCATATGGGGGAATGTCTCCCAAACAAATGGAAGGCTTCTTCTCCACCCGTTTACAGGATCAGTTTTTATATGTAAATGGTGTTAAAAATATCACTTCTAAAAACATCCAAGGCTTAACCATGCTCAAATTGAGCTTTTATGAGAGCACAAATATGGCCGAAGCTTCTGCACAAGTCGCTTTACAGGTTAATCGGGCGATGAAATTCTTCCCTCCCGGTGCTTTGCCTCCACAAGTTGTCCGGTTTGATGCTTCGTCGCTCCCCGTCGGACAATTGGTTTTATCGGGTAAAACTGAAAGTCTGAAAGAAATTTATGATATGGCCGCAACCAGAATACGCCCTATGTTTTCGTCAGTTGCCGGACTTTCTGCGCCCCCTCCTTTTGGAGCAAATTCGCGTTCTATTACTGTAAGTGTAGATCCCGACAAGCTGAGAAGTTATAGTTTAACACCAGATGAAGTTGTAGAAGCACTGGCAAAATTCAACGTGATGTCTCCTTCCGGAAACCTGCGTATAGATAACACCATGTATATAACTACGTTGAATTCACTCGTTGATCAGGTAAAGGAATTCGAAGATATCCCTGTGGCAGTAAAAAATGGTACGCCAATTTTAGTGAAGGATATCGCACGTGTGGCAGATGCCGCAGACGTTACTGTAGACTATGCTTTGATTAATGGTAAAAGATCAGTTTATATTCCTGTTGTAAAAACAGCAGACGCTTCAACCTGGGAAGTGGTTAAAGCAGTGAAAAGCAAAATCCCCGAAATGCAGAGTTTACTGCCTGATGATGTTAAAATTTCCTATGAATTTGACCAGTCAGTATTCGTGATCAATGCTGTTAAAAGTCTAATGACAGAAGGTGGATTAGGCGCACTGTTAACTGGTTTGATGGTTTTACTATTTTTAAGAGACTGGAGAAGCAGTCTGATTGTGGTCATCACTATACCAGTTTCTATCCTGATTGGTGTTTTACTGCTTAGTTTCTTTGGTCAGACCATCAATATCATGACCCTCAGCGGGCTGGCATTAGCAATTGGTATTTTGGTAGACCAGGCCACCGTAACGATAGAAAATGTCCATCAGCACCTGGAAATGGGAAAACCCAAGCGGGAAGCTATTTATGAAGCCTGTGAAGAAATTGCTTTCCCACTATTGTTGATCCTGTTATGTATTCTGGCAGTATTCGCCCCTTCATTTATGATGAATGGCATTCCGAAAGCCATGTTCCTGCCGCTATCTCTTTCTATCGGTTTTACCATGATCGTATCTTTTGTCATTGCGCAGACTCTTGTCCCAATTTTATGTAACTGGCTGATTAAAGCAGAGCAATATCAGCACTATGACCATCAGAAAATTCATGCCCATGCCGGAGAAGCTTTGGATGAAGCTGAGAAACTACAGGTTGAAGAACATTTGAAAGAGGAAACCAATCATCCTGAAAAAAATGATTTGTTTGAAAGGGTAAAAATGAGGTATATCAAAATTTGTGAGCGTTTAATGAACCTGCGCAAATTCATGATTCCTGTTTACTTGATTTTAGTACTGGTATCTGCCGGGTTTTGCTTTATGCTGATCGGAAAAGATATGATGCCAAAGGTAAATAACGGTCAGTTTCAAATTAGAATAAAAGCACCAGACGGAACAAGGCTGGAACGTACGGAAGAAGAATTAAAAAAAGTACTGAACATTATAGACAAAACTGTAGATCATAAAGTGCTGATCAGTTCCGGATATGTAGGCTTAATTCCAAGCAGTTATGGAACAAGTAATCTTTATATTTTCAACACTGGTACACATGAAGCTGTATTGCAAGTGAATCTTGATCCCGATTATAAGGTAAACATGGATGTATTAAAAGATGCTTTACGTAAAAACATCGGCTATGCCCTACCCGAACTCAGGATATCATTTGAGCCTATAGATATGACCGAGAAGATTATGAGCCAGGGTGCTGCGACTCCAGTAGAAGTCCGGGTAGCAGGAAAAGATATGGATCAGATTAAAAACTATGCGACTGGTCTGGTTCAAAAGATGAAAAAGATAAGTTACCTGCGCGATGTTCAGATTGCACAACCACTTAATTTTCCGGTAATCGCCATTCAGCTGGATAGAATTAAAGCCGCACAGCTTGGCCTCAATGTTGAAGAAATTGCTCGCTCCGTTACAGCCAGTACTTCTTCAAGCAGGTTTACTCAGAAAAACCAATGGCTGGATTCCAAAACTGCTTATACTTACCAGGTACAGGTTGAAGTTCCCGAATTTGTGATGAACACGATGAACGAACTGAAAGAAATTCCACTGGTAAAAGGACAGGCAAGCCCCGTATTGGGTGATATTGCCACTTTCAAAATCAACCATGTACCCGGAGAATATGACCGTTCCGGCCCGAGGAGATTTTTAACCGTAAGTGCTAATATTAACCGTACAGATTTAGGAACAGCAACTAAAGACGTTTCTAAAGCAGTGCAGCAGATGGGGAAACCGGCTAAAGGTATATTGGTAGAAATCAAAGGGATGTCAACTTTACTGACTGAAACCCTGGCCAGTCTTCAGAATGGCTTACTCTATGCAATTTTGGTGATCTTTTTGTTGCTTGCCGCCAACTACCAGTCATTTAAGCTTTCTTTAACAGTGCTTTCTACTGTTCCGGCTGTTATACTGGGCTCTTTATTAGCCTTATTGCTGACTGGCTGTACGTTAAACTTACAATCTTATATGGGTATGATTATGTCTACCGGGGTATCGGTAGCCAACGCCATTCTGATTGTAACTAATGCAGAAAAACTAAGACTGGATTATCATAATTCGGCTAAAGCAGCAATTACAAGTGCATCTATCCGTTTAAGACCAATTTTAATGACAAGCTTGGCTATGATAGCGGGTATGATCCCGATGGCATCCGGTATGGGAGAAGCAGGTGAACAAACTGCTCCTCTGGGTATAGCGGTTATAGGCGGTTTATTTGCCTCTACACTAGCTGCTCTTTTTATCCTTCCGCAAGTATTTGCAGCTATACAACGTAAAACAACTTATCAATCACCTTCTTTAATGCCCGAAAACAATGAAAACATATAAATTATCAAAACTGTCCTTTGGTGGTACTTTACTACCTATTTTGCTGCTCTTTTTGAGCGCTTGTTCTAATCAGGAGAAACCAAATGATCTGTCAAAAAAATCTGGTTCAGCAGCTAAAAAGTATGAAATTGGTACTGTGACACAAAAGGGATTGGCAAGTGAGGTCAAACTTCCTGCTGAACTTAAACCTTTTGAAGAAGTTGCTATTTATCCTAAAGTCAATGGATTTGTGAAAAACATCTATGTAGACCGGGGTTCAAAAGTTAAAAAGGGCGATTTGCTCATTACCCTTGAAGCGCCGGAAATCGAATCTCAGCTGCAGGCTGCACAATCGCAATATTTACAGGCACTGGAAGTATCAAGAGCTAGCGAGGATAAGTATAAACGCCTAAAAGATGCGTCAAAAGAAGCCGGATCTGTTTCTTTGCTTGACCTTGACAATGCATTAGCAAAAATGAAAGGTGATCAGGCTACGGCTAACGGGCAACGGTCTAACGTTAATTCGGTAAAGAATATGCAAAGTTATCTGACCATCCGGGCTCCATTTGATGGTGTAATTGTACAACGTAACGTATCTGCGGGAGCACTATCCGGTACTTCTAAAAATGGTCAGCAACCTTTATTAATGATTCAGCATCTTCAAAAGTTACGTTTAGAGGTACAGATTCCAGAAGCCTATGTAGAAAAAGTTGATTTAAAAAAGCCCGTCAATGTAAGCTTAACAGCTATTCCTGGACTAAACTTAAAGAAAATGATTAGCAGATCTGCAAATTCGCTGGGTAATATGCGGTCCGAGGCAATTGAAATCGATGTACAGAATGACGATTTAAAGTTAAAACCTGGTATGTACGGAGAAGTTAGAATCCCGCTGCTTTCCGCAGCAAAATCTTTACTGGTACCGAACCACGCAATTGTCCGTTCTACTGAAAGACAATTTGTAATTAAAGTGCTGCAGGGAAAAGCAATACTGACCAATATTAAAGTGGGGTTAGAAGGTGCTGATTCTACAGAAGTTTTCGGAAACTTAAACCCTGGTGATCAAATTCTTCTTCATGCAACGGACGAAATTAAACAGGGGACAAAAATAGATTAGCCAGTTCATTGTGAGCTAATAAGCATTTTAAATGGATATTCCGCACAAATGGGACCACCTAATGGTGCAATGTATCCCACCAAGTTCGGGGTCGGAACCTGTCGCTATTAAGCGAGAATGGTGTGTGTAAACCTAATGATTTTTTTTATTCCTCAGAGACTTTCCAGTTAAAGTAATTCTATGTGCAGAAGCTGACAATCTGTCCATTATTGCATCGGCTAACGTTGGTTCATCAATGAAAGTATACCAGCTGTCTGTAGGGAGCTGAGAAGTAATGATGGTGGCCCCATTACCATACCTGTCCTCCAGGATATCCAACAGTGCAATCCGAGCATCATTGGTGAGTTCTTTGAGTCCAAAGTCATCCAGTATGAGCAAGCGGTTGGCTGAAATACCCTTTATCCACTTCAGGTAAGTTCCATCCAGCCTGGCCTGGGCCAGCGCCTCCAGAAACTTGTTCATGCTAAAGTATAAGGTTCGGTATCCAAGCAGGCAGGCACTGCGTCCCAGAGCGCAGGCCAGAAAACTTTTACCGCAACCAGTCGCACCGGATATGAGTACATTTTGTCCTTTTTCAATGAACATTCCATCAGATAATCTCAGTACCTGTTCCCTGGTAATTCCCCTTTCCGCATTACAAAGTATGTCTTCAGGGAGGGCATGATAACGGAGCTTACTCACTTTAAGCAGCATTTTTGTGCGGGTGTGGTCCCGGTGCTCTACCTCTGCCTGGGTGATTATCCCTAACAGGGAGTGCACATCCTGCAGCTCGTGTACAGGAAGTGAAAGAATGGCCTCGTAACGTTTAGCCATCCCATTTAGTTTGAGCGTTTTTAACTGCCCTAATGTGTTTTGTGTATTCATTTTTAAAGTGTTTTTTAGTTGTTATGATAGGTTTCCGGACCTCTTAGGTTGACATGAACCGGAATACGGTATTCCTGACAGGGTTGATCTTCCAACTGATCCATATTGTTCTCCAGGATGTTTTTTATAACTGTATAGCGGAACTTTGATCCTTTTAATCCTCTTTTACAGGCCGCTTCGGTACGAATGGGACCATAGGCCTTGATCAGCCGGAGTATGCCCATGCAAGAGGAATAGGCCTGCTCAATAACCTGCTTGCTTTCCATGATTTTCATCATGAAGTCATAAGTGCTGGGGCCATTATCCGTTGCTTTTTGCAGGTAATATTCCGGGCTCCAGCCACGCTGCGCTGAGAATGCCTGATGGGATTCTGGCATGTGTTCCTTAATAGTGGTATAGTGATGGCTCCGGTAACTTCTGGTGTGCAGGGCAATCCGGTGGCTATCGTGGTAGATCTCAACGGTGTCAGCACAATATGTAATACGCACCTCTTTACCGATATAGCGGCAGGGAACGCTGTAAAAGTGCCAGTCTTCACCAACAATTACATGGTAGTTCTTCTGAACTTTTGATTTTGTATAGTGTTTGATCGTATAGCTCGATTGGGGAAGTGCCTGTAAATGTGACTTTTCCTGTTCCATGAATAATTCTTCACGACTGATGGTCTTTTTCTGAAAGTTCATTTTATGATGCAGCTCCAACTTCTCTTTTATGGCCTTATTCAGCTCAGCCAGGCTATAGAAAGTCTGGTTCCGTAACGTAGCATAAATACGCAGGTAAGCAATCTTCACCGAGTTCTCTACGGCTGGCTTATCCTTTGGCTTGTAGGGCCTTGAGGCATATAAAGCAATGTTGTTGTGGCTGGCCCATTGTGCTAACATATCTGTAAAGGTTGGCTCATACCTGCAGCTCTTGGTTACCCATTGCTTCATGTTATCCGATTTGGCACCTAATGGTACCCCACCCAGATACTCCAGGGTATTATTCAATGCTTTTACTACCTGGGGAAGTTTTGCATTCGGTAAGGCTTCCACATAACCATAGCTGCTGAAGGGCAATGCAGCGATAAAAACAGGACAGGCTACGAGCTCTCCGGTTAAAGTATCCACATAATGAAGCGGGGCTCCTGCAAAATCAACCTGCATCATCTCTGCTGGACGGTGTTCAAAACGCATTACAGCATTACGAACTTTATTATGCTCCCGTAAAAGTTCACAAAACATGGAGTATTTATAGCCCGAAGGATTGTCTTTGATGTATTCTCCCCACAGCAATTGACGGCTTACACCCTCCCTGGCTAATTCTTCATGATAATAGCTTAATTGACTAGAGAAGTAAGCTTTACGGGGCTCAGGGTATTCAATTACCTTTGGCTTGCTAAGCCCCAGGATTTCATCAAGCTGATGGTCCTTTAATTGGAGTAATGCAGTAAAACTATGGCCTGTTTGCTGAAATTTATCGCGATAACGCCTAATCGTTTTTCTGTTTGTCTTAAGCTCATTCTCTATGGACCTCAGGGAGGCCCCCCGTTCAAAAAAAATGAGTATCTGTCTTATTTTGTTCATACTAAGCAGTTTGTTGGCCATACTTTCGGATTAGGTAATACTAACCAAACCTAGGTATTAGCCCTTAACTCTCTCTTAGTGGAAACAGGTGCGTAAAGGTGGGGTACTTTGTGCCGGAATGTCAGTCCTTTACAAATTCAACTATTTCTGGTGGGGTACTTTCCAGCGGAATAATTGATCAAATTATAACCTTTTTACTGTTACGCTAGGCCCCGAACTTGGTGGGATACATTGCACCATTAGGTGGTCCCATTTGTAGTGGAATATCCATTAAAGACAGCTGATATCTTTTTATAGCATATCAGCTGTCTTTTTTATAGCATATTTGTAGCATAACAGACTCTAAGGGTTGATCAACAATATTAATAATTTATAGATGAATAATAAAGAACAGATAAGCGCACAGCTTATAGGAAAATGGAAAGCTGTTTCAGATAAATATGTATTTAATGATAAAAAAGGAAAGACAATACATCCTGATCAGATCAATACGGAACTAAATATCACTATAGGATTAGACGGTCAAAACATGAAGTCTAACGAAAATGAAACTTTTCCTTCTAAAGCAACTTACGAAATACATAATGAGGGCAATGAATTCTATATGATTCAAACTTTCGGTAAAGAAACTGAGGTTTACACAGTCCGTGTAAGTGAAAACCAGATGGTATGGACTACTGAGCCTGAAGGTATGCAGTTCCAAAAAGATGGCAAATGGCATTCTTCACCAAATACGATATATACGATAGAATTTATTAAATTAGCCTGATTTATAAAAAACAAAACTAATCATTAAAACATAATTAAATGGGATCTGGGGTAAAACTTAGATCCCATTTTTGTTATCTAAAACAATCTTTATATTATGATAAATAACAAGTTTTAGGTTGATCGTACCATCTTCTTTGAGATGATGCTTGTCAACTTTAAAGTTTACCGTTGCTATATGCTATTTTCACTGTAGCGCAGTTGTAGTGTTTTTTATCTAAATACACACAATATAATCTGTTTATTTGAAAATATATGAAGGAATAAAGAAGAACCAAATTTGCGTAAAAGTGGCGCAAAAAATATTTACCTTCAAAAAAATAGCGATTTTAAAATCAAAGGATGGTGCATCCACAGCCATCCTTTGGCTTATTAACTATTATTTACCTAAACTTGTCAGAGCAACTGGCGTTGTTGACAATATCTTTAATTTGGCATTCTATACTGTAAAGACGCACAGACCTCCGTTTTCATCTGCTCTATTTTCATTTTTTTTCTAAATATTTTTCTCTTCTTTCTTTTCAGTCATTAAAACCAGTGTCCATTCTTGACTTTAAATGGCAAATCATAATCAGTATCCCCCTCCTTTTCGCATCATTAAAACCAGTTTAAGACAAAGCCCTTATGATAATGCTATTGCTGAAAGCGTAAATAGAATCCTTAAAGGTAAATTTGGCCTCGCTGAAACATTTGAAACCTATAGCATCGCATTGGGAAAACTAGTCAATACCGTTGATAAGTATAATAAATTAAGGCCACATTTAGTTGTCATTTACTAACGCCACAGCAAAGGCATGCCGAATTTCAAGGCAAGGAAAATAGCTCAGTGAAGCACAAAACGCAAAATTTGTCAACACATGTAAAGTATATACAGGAAATTAATACTATTGTAAACCATAATCAGTAAAAACTCTCCACTTTTGTAAAGTAAAACCAGTATAAGACAGCCATACAAGGATAAGACAACCTGTCGATTCCTAAAAGAGCTATACACTAAAAACAGTGTATGGAAACAAAAGAAACAGAGTTTATTTACTCAGATCGGATTGGCAAGCAACAGCGCTTTGATAAGCGCTTAATCGCATATGTTGTTCAATTAGCAGAACAAGGAGTCCCCCGCCGAGACCTTATACAGGAATATGGTATGGCCAGCTGCACCCTAAAGGATTGGATAGATCGGTACGGTTCAAGTATAGTGAAACACAAAAGCTATACACTGGCAGAAAAGAGGTCTGTTTTTCGCGCTGTAGAAGCAGGAATGAGCGTCAGACAAGCTCAAATTGCCTTTGATATTTCTTACCCGAGTGTAATACGGGGCTGGATAAAGAAATTTAGAGAAGAAAATGTCGAAATTAGCGATATCAAATCTTTAGAGGTGGTTAAAAAGACAACAAATCAATCTGATAACACAGAACTCAAAGCCTTGCAAGAAGCCCTTGCAGAGGCCAATTTGAAGATCAAAGCCCTGGACACCATGATCGATATCGCTGAAGAACAGCTTAAAATCGATATCAGAAAAAAGTCTGGTGCCAGGCAGTCATCAAAATGAAACAGGACTTCCCTAAGCTTGGGATTAAGTTGCTGTGCAGACTGTTTGGCAAAACAAGACATGCTTATTATGATCATCAATGGAGGCTACAGGATGAAGGATTAAAAGATGAGATCGTTTTGCAGCATGTGATTGATATCCGCAAAACGCAAAAAAGAATAGGTACTTTAAAACTACATTTTATGTTGCACAAGCCCTTAGAAAAACACGGTATCAAAATTGGCCGGGACTATCTCTTCGGACTGATGCGGGAACATAGCCTACATATCAGACAACGAAGAAGAAATGCGGTAACCACCAATTCAAGGCATTGGATGCGTAAATACAATAATCTGATCAAAGAATTGAGCATCAATCATCCTGAACAGGTTTGGGTAAGCGATATTACTTATATACATCTTAAAAAACAATGGGGCTATCTCAGCCTGATCACAGATGCCTATTCTAAAAAAATCATGGGATGGGCCTTCAGGACAGATCTTTCGGCTCAGGGCTGCATAGATGCACTGGAAATGGCAATAAGCAATAGGAAGTACCCTCAAAAAGACCTTATACATCATTCCGACAGAGGATCGCAATATTGCAGCAAAGGATATATAGATCTGCTGACAGATAGTAAGATAGCAGTTAGTATGACAGAAAAAGGAGACCCATATGAGAACGCTATTGCAGAGCGCGTTAATGGGATCTTAAAAGCAGAGTTTGATCTCTATGGATCTAATGCTGGACTGAGAGAAACTAATGGAAGGATAAGAGAGAGTATTCAGACGTATAACCACAGTAGACCACATGCTAGTTGCGATTATCTAACACCCGAACAGGCTCATCTTAAACAAGGAGAGCTTAAAAAAAGATGGAAACCCAAAAAATACAAACTAAAAGAAAATACAACTTGTATAAGTCAAACAGGAATTACAAATTTGCTTGTATAGTCAATTCAAAATTAATTCAATAACCTGTATAGCTATACGAGGATAAGACAACCCCCTATTTCTGCTCGGTTCTAGTCCACGTCTAGTCCACATCTAGTCCACATCTAGTCCACGTTGAGTCCACATTTTTACGTAAATACGTGGACTCACTGTGGATTCACTTTAGACTTCAATTGGATTCACTCCGAATCGTCCCCCTGAGGTTATCAATTTTACCCTCCCCTGCTCTTCTCCTTAAAAATCTCCTTTAATCAACAAGGAAAACCCAAATAACAAAAGTATTCTATCAGAATTCATCAAATGATTTCTGATTGCCTTTGTTCCTTTCACAATATGATCACCAATTGTAGAGGTTGTTATTCCCAAAAGACCGCTGACCTCTTCGTATGATTTTCCTTCCAGCTTACAGAGCATAAATATCTTCCTTCTCTGTGGAGGAAGCATTTGTACCGCCCGAATCAAGGCCTCTTCCTCGGCCTCGCTTACCTGACTTTCAACTGGCTGATGTGTAACCTCAGAAGTCAGGAGCCGAAGATTGTCCATCAACTGCTTATCTCTTTTAGTTTGCCGGTATAAATTCACAACTGAATTCCTGGCCATCCGGAAAAGATAAAAATGAAATGGTTTTTCAGGATTTAATGCAGCTTTCTTTTCCCATACCCTGGTAAAAACATCCTGAAGAAGTTCTTTAGCTAGCTCATCATTCCTGGTCAGCCTTCTTAAATTGTAATAGACACCTCCGCTGTGATCCCTGTAGAGCTGCTCAAAAGCATTTTTATTACCCGCCTTGATATGACTGAACAACTCATCTTCAGCCCACGACATTTTTTCTACACTATTTATTAAATTACCGTTCAATACTTCCATTAAATATACATAACTAATTAATATTCAATTTTAAATACTTTTTTTTGATTCAACAATACTGTTGAATGTAATTCTACAATAATGAATTTACAAAAACGTTTTTGCCCTAATAAAAAGGCATATTTTTTTTTCAAAAAAACAAGATTTAGTTTCAGAGAGGTAACACGGAGAAAATTTCAGAAAATGGAAATTATAGCCAAATATGTTCAACAATAACTTATAAAATCTTAAAGTGCGAACAGATTAACTACAAAATAATCCATAGTTAATTTAACAAACTTTAACCTTATTTAACACTCATTTCATTTCAACTACTGATAATTTAGTTATATATTCGACTTATACTTACTCCTTTATGAAATTATATCTATTTACTATTTTTTGTATCCTTTCCCATTGTGCATTTGCGCAAAATTCCGGGGCTATAAAAGGATCTGTCGGCGATCATACCTCTGGTGCTAACTTGCGTTATACTACGATCAGCGTATTGCGCGCCAAAGATTCGACACTGGTGAAATTTACAAGAGCTGGTGAAAATGGCACCTTTAATATTTCCGGCATCCAAAAAGGGAAATTGTTTTTATTAGTCACTTATCCAGGATATGCAGATTATGTGGAACAGTTTAATTTGGATAGTTCAAAAAAAGACATTGATTTTGGCAGAATAAAATTAACACTTAAAGCTACCCTGCTTGCAGATGTGATTATCAAAGGCAAGGCCGCAGCAATAAAAATAAAGGGAGATACGACAGAGTTTACTGCTTCGGCTTATCAGATCCAGCCAAACTCTAAGGTTGAAGACTTATTGAAGCAGTTACCAGGTATACAAATAGACAAAGATGGAAAGATCACAGCCCAGGGACAAAAGGTAAATAAAGTATTGGTGGATGGTGAAGAGTTTTTTGGAGATGACCCTACCCTGGTGACTAAAAACATCAGAGCTGATATGGTTGATAAAGTTCAGCTATTCGATAAAAAAAGTGATCAAGCTACTTTTACAGGTATTGACGATGGAAAAAAGGAAAAAACTATCAACATCAAATTGAAAGAGGATAAAAAGAATGGATATTTTGGTAAACTGGATATAGGTGGAGCAACAGATAAATTTTACCAGGCACAGAGCATGTTCAATGCCTTTAAAAAGAAACAGAAATTTTCTGCTTATGGTACACTAGGAAACACTGGAAAAATAGGCCTGGGTTGGGAAGACAACAGCAAGTATGGGGCAGGCGATAATATTCAATTCCAAGATGGCGGTAATATTTTCATTTCATCAAACGGAGATGACCCATTGGATTCTTATAATGGACAATATAATGGTGAAGGTATCCCGGTAGCAAGAACAGGAGGTCTACATTATGATACCAAATGGAATAGTGATAAAGAATCAATCAATACAAATTACAAAATTGGTTCTTTAGCCGTCGATGGAACAAAAAGCACTTTGAGCCAGAATAACCTGCCTTCAGGAATCATTAATTCAAATTCGGACCTGGCTTTCGATAGCTATATGTTCAGACAGAAGTTAGATGCAACTTACCAGGTGAAACTTGATTCAACCTCAACCATCAAAGTTTCAGCAGACGGTACGGCAAAAAATGGTGATAGTCATAAAAGTTATACAGGTAGCAGTTTTTCGAATAACCTGTTATTAAACAACACTTCAAGACAGGTATCAAATGATAATCATGATAAAATATTTAATTCGAATCTCTTCTGGACAAAAAAACTAAAAAAGATCGGTCGTACTTTATCTTTAAATGTCAACCAAGCTTATAAAGAGAGTGAAAGCACTGGATTTTTAAAGTCTGAAATTGAGTTCTTTAATGCTAAAACTGTTCCGGACAGCATTCAGTTGATCGATCAGTATAAAACAAATCAAATCAAATCTTCTGTATTTTCGACAAACCTGGCTTATACCGAGCCATTGACAAAATCACTTTCTCTGATTCTGAATTATGGGTTTGGACTCAGCAATAGCAGTGCAAACCGAAAGTCATTTAATCGGTCTCCTGATGGAAAATATAGTTCCTTAGATCCTCTTTATAGTAACAATTATAAACTGGATCAGGTTTCTAATCTTGCAGGCGCGATCCTAAACTTCAAAAAAAATAAAAGTATCATCAATTTCGGAACTAAAATTGCCAGTGTTAATTTTGATCAGCAGGATGTAATTAATAATTCCTCGTTTAAAAGAACCTTCATCAACTGGAATCCTCAGGCCAGCTATCAATACAAATTCAGCCAGCAAAAAAATCTTCGTGTCTCCTACTTAGGTAATACGACACAACCAAACATTGATCAGATTCAACCAGTAAGGGTCAATACGGATCCGCTAAACATACAGATTGGAAACCCGGATTTGAAATCCTCATTTAACAATAAGATTGATATAAACTATAATTCATATAAAGTTTTAAGCGGTCAGAGTATTTACTTTGGTGGGGGATATAACTTCACTTCCGATGCAATAGTAAGTAGTGTGGATACCGATCCTACAGGAAAAAGTGTTTATAAATCAATCAATCTAACTGATCATCAAACCAGTAACTATTATTTATATTCTGGAGCTTCACGGAAATTGAATGCTGATGAATTATATGGCAGCGTGAATTTCAATTCCAATGGGCGTATCTATTATAGTTATATAAACGGTTCACTCAATAAAACCAATTCTAACAGTTATTCAGGACAACTTTCGATCTCAAAGTACAAGGAAAAAAAATATGAAAGCCGTTTAGCTTTTGGGCCAACTTATACAACAGGTCAGTCTTCTTTGCAAAAGTCAGTCAATGATAATGGTTGGGGTCTAAATGGCGAAGCATATTTCACCATCTATTTACCAGGCAAGTTTGAGGTTGGTTCTGATGTCAGCTATGAACACAGAAGTAAAACCCAATCCTTTAATTCAGATTTCAACCTGGTGTTGCTAAATGCACGCATCAGCAAAAAATTCCTGAAATCAGAAGGACTTAAATTTTCACTTTCTGCCAATGACCTGCTGAACCAGAATGTTGGTTTCAACAGAAATGCAAATGGGAATATGATCACTCAAACTAGTTATACAACTATCAAACGCTATTTCATGGCTTCAATTACCTGGGATTTTAATAAAATGGGCGGAGGATCCGCTAAAAAATAACTTATGAAACAAAGCACAATAATTATCCTGACCTGCCTGTTATTTGGCTTCAGTACCTCCTTACTTGCACAGAATGCAAGATTTACAACCGAAGGAGAAATACAATTTGAAAGAAGTACAAATATGTATGCGATTATTCAAAAAAGAATCAATAAAGATAATGAAGGTTATCTATCACAATTTTTTGAACAATTTAAAAAGACATCGCCACAATTTAAACTCACCAAAAGTACATTGTCTTTTTCGAACCAGATTACTTTGTTTAAACCAATAGCTGACGACACCCCTCCTTCTCAATTTTTCGGGGAAGATCCAAGTGTAACCCAGATCAATACAACTTATACAGATTTAAATACCAATCAGCAGATTACCCAGAAAAAAGTCTTCGAAGAAACTTTCCTGATTAAGGATAGTGCCAGAGTTATCAATTGGAAAATAACAGATGAAACCAGAGAAATCGCAGGTTTTAACTGCCGCAGAGCAAATGCACTAGTGATGGACTCCATTTATGTTGTTGCTTTTTATACCGATCAGATTCCTGTTTCTGGCGGTCCGGAATCCTTTAGTGGTTTACCTGGAATGATACTCGGACTAGCAATGCCTCACGAGAATGTTACCTGGTTTGCTAAGTCAGTATCAGACAGACCAGTAAGCGCAAATAAGCTGTTTCCTCCAACTAAAGGAAAAGCTACAGATAAAAAGGGGTTAACACTAACGCTAACCAATGCTTTAAAGGGGTGGGGCGAATATGCAAAAGGAATGTATAAGTCATTTTTATTGTAGGTTTTAAAAAAGACCTTCCAGAGCAAATTTAAAATTATTAGATTTGCCCATAACCAAATTTAATAGAGACAAATGAGAGAAGTAGTTATTGTATCAGCATTAAGGACACCAATTGGAAGTTTCGGCGGGTCGCTGTCAGGTTTTACTGCTACCCAGTTAGGCGGTCTTGCCATTAAAGCTGCTGTTGAGAAATCGGGAATTAAACCTGAAGATGTACAGGAAGTATACATGGGTAATGTTTTATCTGCTAATGTAGGTCAGGCTCCAGCTACTCAGGCGGCTAAATTTGCCGGTTTACCTGATGTTCCTGCAACCACAATTAATAAAGTATGTGCTTCCGGAACTAAAGCAATTATGCTTGCGGCTCAGAGTATCGCTTTAGGACAAAATGATATTGTTGTTGCCGGCGGAATGGAAAGCATGAGTAATGTACCTTATTACCTTGATAAAGCAAGAACAGGTTATAGATTAGGACATGGACAAATTACAGATGGCTTAGTTAAGGATGGTTTATGGGATGTTTATAATGACTACCATATGGGTTCTGCTGCTGAATTATGCGCATCAACTTGTAATATCAGCCGTGAGGCACAAGATAATTATGCTGTTAGTTCTTATAAAAGAGCACAAGCGGCAATCAATGAAGGTAAATTCAGTGCAGAAATCATCCCGGTTGAAGTTGTGGATCGTAAAGGAAACACGACCATCGTTGATAAAGACGAAGATGCATTCTCTGTTAACTTTGACAAACTGCCTGGCTTAAAACCAGTATTTAAAAAAGACGGTACAGTAACTGCGGCGAATGCATCAGCATTAAATGATGGCGCAGCAGCATTAGTATTAATGAGTGCTGATAAAGCAAAAGAACTGGGTTTAAAACCAATGGCACGCATATTAAGTTATGCTGATGCACAACAGGCGCCAGAATGGTTCACTACTGCTCCTTCAAAAGCTATACCTCTGGCTTTAGCAAGAGCTGGAAAAAGTCTGGCCGATGTAGATTTCTTTGAGATCAATGAAGCATTTTCAGTAGTTTCTTTAGCTAACAATCAGGAAATGGGCTTAGCTGAATCGCAGGTGAATGTGAATGGTGGTGCGGTAGCAATGGGTCATCCGCTGGGTGCTTCCGGAGCGCGTATTGTAGTTACTTTACTCTCTGTTCTAAACCAAAATAATGGCAAAATCGGCGTTGCCGGAATTTGTAATGGTGGTGGCGGAGCAAGCGCATTAGTGATTGAAAAATTAAATTAATGAACAGGGTTAAAACTTTGTTAATATTATTCCTGATGAGCTGTGCGGTGACGAATGTCTCTGCGCAGCTTAATCCAGGCACAGAAACTCTGAGTAAATACCAGGATTCACTGGTTAAAATTACCAGCACCTTATTTTCTGCTCCCAGTAATGCAGATCGTTTTGCACAGAATGCAAAATTCATCAAAATGCTGGTTACCGCTTTAAAAACTCCCTCCTCTTTTGATTTTGGCTTTGATTCCCTGCAAATGATCTCTGTCATACAATCACCAGACCGTACTTTCAGAATTTTTTCCTGGTATGTGCCCACTCTAGAAGGTACTTATCGCTTTTTTGGCACAGTCCAAATGGCTACAAGAGATGGAAAGTTAAAACTATATCCACTGCTTGATGAAACAGATCAATTCAAGGATACAAATATCATTGCCACGAATAAGCAATGGTATGGCGCCCGTTATTATGAAATTGTGCCCTTGATTGTAAGTGGTCAGCAGACTTCTTATGTCCTTTTGGGCTGGAAAGGCAACACCAATAAAACCTCTAAAAAAGTAATTGAAGTCCTTTCTTTTGCAAATGATGAACTTAAGTTTGGAAAGGCCATTTTTCAGGGAGCCAAAAACACGGAAGTAAAGAACAGGATAGTATTCGAATACAATAAACTGAATTCCATGACTTTAAGGCTGGACAAGAAGGAACAGATGATTGTTTTTGATCACCTGGCCCCTTTTGACCCCAATATGGAGGGAAATTTTGAATATTATGCTTCCGACTCCAGTTTTGATGGTTACCGCTTACTTGGTAATCAATTAAAGCTCATGGAAAATATTGAATTAAAGAATGATCCAAATGCTAAGGATGATTTCTATATAGATCCAAAACCAAAAGAGATACCAGTAAAAAATTAACTTTTAAGCAAAAAACAGCCCCTATAGGGTTCAGATTTGTGATTATGGGGTCATGTCCTTATATTGCGCGATGCGTCAATCGCTAACACACACCTAATTTTTGAAATTGATGAATGAAACCATTAAAGTAAAGCACCCCAAAGGGCTGACTTTTCTTTTCTTGTCCGAGATGTGGGAACGCTTCGGATATTACCTGATGATAGGGATTTTCACCCTATATTTAAAAGACGTTAAAGCCGGTTTCTCAATGACCGAAGCTGAATCTGCCGATCTTTACGGTACATTCATCGCCTTGGTATTCCTGACTCCCTTTTTAGGCGGATTAATTGCTGACCGGTATTTAGGCTATGCCAAATCTATCATTCTCGGCGGCCTGTTAATGGGTGTTGGTTATTGCATGATGGCGGTACATAGTTTACCTGTTTTATATCTTTCGATGACCCTTGTGATTATTGGAAACGGTTTTTTCAAACCAAACATCTCTACCCTGCTGGGTAATATCTATTCTACCCCTGAATATTCGGATAAAAAAGATGAGGGTTACAACATCTTCTACATGGGGATCAATATCGGAGCCTTTATTTGCAATTTCTTTGGTGCTGCATTGTATATTATGCTGGGCTGGGGTTATGCTTTTATCGCTGCTGGAGTGGGAATGTTTATCGGCGTTGCCATTTTCATGTATGGCATGAAGCATTACAGAGCTTTCGATGTTAAAAAAGGCGTAAAAGAAGGCGACATGTCTTTCTTGAAAATTGTATTGGTGATCCTGGTTCCTTCTGTAATTGCTGGGGTAATTGGCTGGGTGCTTCCTACTAAACTAATGGGGCATGCGCTAGTAGGCTCTGCCTCTACTGATGCCTTCATCTTCGCTTGTGTTCCTGTAATTTATTTTTATGGTTCTTTACTGGCAAAAGCGGATAAGGATGAAAAAAGACCAATCGCTGCGTTACTGACGATATTTGCTGTAGTAATCTTGTTTTGGGCAGTGTTCAAACAAAATGGTACTGCGCTAACTACCTGGGCTGACCGGTATACAGACAGGCATTTAAAAAACCCTATTGCTGAGAAAACCTTCTCTAAACTTAACTTTTCACAAAACTTCACTTATTCGAAAGACTCTATACCTTTATATGACCATGCTTTCCGCATTCAAAAGAAAGATGGAATAGTACTCAAAGAATACAATTACCCAACTTATTTCAAAAATATACCTGCTGCTGAACTTCCGCAAGAAGGTGGTAAAGTAGAGCTTTGGGCAACTAACCTGAGCCAATCCATTAATCCGGCATGGGTTATTTTACTGACGCCCTTAGTGGTGGCATTTTTCACCTGGCTCCGAAACAGGAACAGGGAACCTAGTACGGCTACAAAGATTGCATTCGGTTTATTCATTTCAGCACTTTCCGTACTGGTGATGATTGGGGCAGTTTATTCTGGTGGCAATGGTGCGGAAAAGGTTTCTGTTCTCTGGCTGGTAGCTGGTTATGGGGTAATTACAATCGGAGAGCTATTTTTGAGTCCGATGGGACTTTCCCTTGTTTCGAAATTAAGCCCGGTAAGAATCACTTCCCTGATGATGGGCGGATGGTTCCTGGCTACTTCTATTGGAAATAAATTATCTGGCGTACTCGCTACGCTTTGGGATACTTATGAAAATAAAGCCAACTTTTTCTGGGTAAATTTCAGCCTTCTTCTATTCTCTGCGGTAATTGCATTCTTCCTTTTAAAATGGCTGAATGGCATTATGGAGGAAAAAGGAATAAAATAGTTACGGGGAATAACCGATAATTAGAATTAATTTGCAAACTTTTAAATTTAACTAAACTATAAAACAACTTTTATGGATCAATCTGAAATCCTTAAGCCGGGGCAAGTAGACGCTGCTCAAAAAGGCCATCCAAAAGGATTATATGTACTGTTCGCTACCGAGATGTGGGAACGTTTCAATTACTACGGTATGCGGGCTATTTTGGTGCTTTTTATGACCAAAGCCCTATTGTTTGACAAAGCATTTGCGTCAAATCTATACGGAAGTTATACAGGACTTGTATACCTGACTCCATTGATTGGTGGTTTTATCGCTGATAAATATTGGGGAAACAGAAGATCTATTGTAACCGGAGGGATACTAATGGCACTGGGAGAACTGATTATGTTCGGTTGTGCTTCCCTTTATCATACAATGCCTGACATTTCTACTTTTCTGTTTTTTACTGGTTTAGGATTTATGATTTCGGGGAATGGTTTCTTTAAACCAAATATCTCCTCAATGGTGGGCCAGCTTTACCCGAAAAATGACCGCAGGATTGATGCTGCTTACACGATTTTCTATATGGGGATCAATGTTGGTGGTGCATTGGGTCCATTTATTTGTGGTTTTTTTGGAGATACAGGTAATCCTGCTGATTTTAAATGGGCATTCCTTGCCGGCGCAATAGCAATGGCCATTGGGGTAATCGTTTTCATCAAGTTCAGAGATAAGTACGTACGTGATCAGAATGGAGATCTTTTAGGTTTAACACCTGCTAATCCTGGTGACAAAAAAATATCACCAGTTCTGGTTTATCTGGGCTTATTTGCTTTTTCTGCACTTTGTGTAGGGATGTTATATATTGATGCTAAAATTGTGAGCTATTTGAGTTACCTGCTGCTGGTTGCTGTAGTGGGTATCGCAGCTATGATCTTCATGGATAAAACGTTAACTAAGATTGAGAAGAAAAAGATATCTGTAATCTTTATCGTTGCTTTCTTCGTTTTATTCTTCTGGAGTGCTTTTGAGCAAGCGGGAGCTTCATTAACGTTCTTTGCCGAAGAGCAGACTCAAAGAAACTTAGGATTCTTTACGATTCCTTCAAGCTGGTTCCAGTCTTTAAACTCTATTTTCGTCGTTGTATTTGCACCGATATTCGCGTGGCTATGGATTAAATTAGGTAAAAGAGAGCCTTCTGCTCCTACTAAAATGGCTTTAGGTTTAATGTTACTTGCATTGGGATACCTTGTCATTGCTACAGGTGTTAAGGATGTAGGTGCTGGTATCAAAGTAAGTATGATTTACCTGATTGGTATGTATGCTTTCCACACATGGGGTGAGTTATGTCTTTCACCAATTGGTTTATCATTGGTAAATAAACTCTCTCCTTTAAAACTCTCTTCTCTTTTAATGGCGGTATGGTTCCTTGCCAATGCGGGTGCGAATGTATTGGCCGGAAAATTAAGTTCTAAATACCCTGAAGAAGAAGCTAAAATAGCTGAATACAAAGTTAGCCCGTTGGTCTTGACAAACAGTGTTATAGACTGGCAGCAAGTCGCTAACAGCAAAAAAAATATCCAGCAATGGGATTTAAGTACGGTTAAAAAGAATTCACATTCTCTTGCTCCGGATTCTTTAGTTGGTCTTTCAATTACTGCTGCTCAACCTGCTCTTACAATTGATACGAACAAAATTAACCGGATTTCTCCTAAGAAATTAAGTGCTGAGGATGTTGCAAAACTTGCGGTTACTGGCGAAAAAGAAGGTAAATTCTTATTGGGTACCAATGCGGCTCAAACAGAAATCTATATTGTTAAGGGTAGCGACAAAACTGCTTCAGTAGTTGAAGTTTATAATCTTAATCCTGAGAAACCTACTTTCCTTGGATACACGATAAAAAATCTTTATGATTTCTTCATGTTATTCGTGGTTATGGCTGGTATCGCTTCCTTCATTTTATTCTTCATCACAAAGTGGTTACAGAAAACAATGAACGCGACTAGCTAAGTTTATTTAATTACTAAAAAGGCCGTAATTTTAAAATTACGGCCTTTTTTTTTGAAAGATATTGTATCTGTTCAAATTTATTCGATGAATTATAAACGGATCAAAATGTTAAGTGATGTTAAATCATAGTATAGTTACCAGATTTTCGATTTTAATCAATATTTTCGCGGATAATTTACAATTTATATTATACTCGTGTCAGATAGCTTAGTCATCATCCCCACCTATAATGAGAAAGAAAATATTGAGAAGATTATCCGCAAGGTTTTCAGTCTTAGTTTTTCTTTTGAAGTTCTGATTATCGATGACGGATCGCCGGATGGCACGGCTGATATTGTAAAAAAATTACAACTGGAATTTCCTGGTTTACATATGGAACAGAGAAGTGGAAAATTAGGTTTGGGAACTGCTTATATCCATGGCTTCAAATGGGCATTGCAACGTTCTTATGTTTATATTTTTGAAATGGATGCGGATTTCTCTCATAATCCGGATGATTTATTTAAACTTCGTGAGGCTTGTGTAAATGGTGGAGATGTTGCTATTGGATCGCGTTATGTAAGAGGCGTTAATGTAGTGAACTGGCCTATGAGCAGGGTGTTAATGTCTTATTTTGCTTCGATGTATGTAAGATTGATTACAAGGATCAGTATTCAGGATGCTACTGCTGGATTTAAATGTTATAGAAGAGTGGTTCTGGAAACTATTCCTTTTGACAAGATTAAATTTGTTGGGTATGCGTTTCAAATTGAAATGAAGTTTACTGCAATTAAATTTGGATTCAATGTAGTTGAAGTTCCAATTATTTTTACAGATAGAACGGAAGGAACGTCTAAAATGAGTACAAGGATTTTCAGAGAGGCTTTTTTAGGGGTGATTCAAATGAAGATATCCAGTTGGTTTAGGGACTACAAAAGAAACTAAGCCTTTCCACTGAGAAAAAATATAGATCAAAAAGAAGACCCTGTAGTTTTCAGACCTTATTCATGAAGAATGAATAAGGTCTGAAAACTACAGGGTCTTCTTTTTGATTTCACCGGTTTTTTCACCATGTAAAGGAGGTTAGCTTGATTTTGTAATCTAGGGTGGTTGCTTGTTGGCGGATTAGAAGAAACTTGTTAGATTGCTTTTTGAAGAAACTTGTTTGTTGGATTGCTGGTTAGACGAAGCTTAGTGGATTGCTTTTGAAGAGACTTGTTTGTTGGATTGCTGGTTAGACGAAGCTTAGTGGATTGCTTTTTGAAGAAACTTGTTTATTGGATTGCTGGTTAGGCTTACTGATCGGCTTTGTTGCTCCGCATCATTTCTGAGAAGTTTTGCTTTTTATCCATTGCTATGACAATCTGAGTTAAGCGTTTAATACGGGTAGGTTCTGTTTTAGCGGTGTTAAGCCAGTTGATGTAGTAGTTTTGATGGGATTTCGGGAGCTTGAAGAAACTGTCGAGACAATGTCTTTCTTCCATCAGACACAGTTCGAGGTCTTCGGGCATTTCTATTTTGAAGTTTTTATCTTCTTCAAGTTCTATACGTAGCTTCGCTCCTTCTTCTTTTTTTAATTGCTTACGGAGATTACTGTTCAACGCAAGAATAAAGTCTCCCTCTCCCATCGGCAGCAATGCCAAACCGGATACTGCCAGACCATCGAGAAGGCCCTGAACACGAAAGCTTTTTTTACAATTGGGTTTTAACTGAATGGCTATCTCCTTGGGGATAGCGATATAGGTCCACCCGGTTTTCTCACCCATTTGGGAAAAACGCTCTATTTCTGTATCGAAAACTACCATCCAGGGCTTATTTGTTGAGTTAAAGATAGTTCTTTTCTAAAATTTCTCTTCTACGCCAAGACCAAATAGGGCAAAATCATATTTCACGGGATCTGTAGGGTCAAATTTCCGGAGTTCTGTTGTTAATTCTACTGCTGTTCTCCAATCGGTTTGTTTTCTAGTGATTAGATCCAGTTTACGGGCTACACGATCAACATGTACATCACAGGGACAAATAAGATTGGCTGGGGAGATTGTTGTCCATACACCGAAATCAACACCTTTATTATCTTTTCTGACCATCCAGCGAAGAAACATGTTCAGCCGCTTACAGGTAGATTTCTGTAATGGGGACGAAATGTGTTTAACGGTTCTGCGCGGTGAGTCTGGCAGGCTAAAGAAATAGGCACGAAAATGATTGAGGGCATCTTCGGCAGAGAAGTTACTGAGTTGGGTAAAGTTGGTGGGTAGAAAGGCTGTTTCCAGACTGTCTGAAAGGTTGTAATGGTGTTTAAAAAAGGAGACGAAATAGAGAAGATCGGTATCGTTAAAGGTGCGGTGCTTGAAGTTTAATAAACGACGCAGATCTTCATCACTGTGATGCAGCATAAAGTTATATGGATCATTATCCATCCGGTCGAAAAGATCAGTGCATTTATTGATAATGGTCTTTCTTTGACCCCATGCCAGAATTGAGGCAAAAAAGGCTGCTATTTCTATGTCTTGCTTTTTGGAGAATCGATGGGGTATGCAAATTGGGTCGTTAGTGATAAAGTCAGGCCGGTTGTATTGCGCAACTTTAATGTCTAGAAAGTCCTTTAATTCTAAAAATTCCAATGCTTTTTATTTAAAAGAGCCTGTTCGAACTTTTTCTTGGAATAAGTTTAAACAGGCTCTGTGTTTGATATTATTTAGGGTTTACCCGGTATGACAAGTGATATGCAGTCGCTTGGCTAAACTACTAGCTTAAAGCTTGTGCTAAATCTGCTAAAAGATCATCGATGTCTTCTACACCAACGCTCAAGCGTAACAGGTTGTCTGTTACACCTACTTTTTCACGCTCTTCTTTTGGGATAGAACCATGTGTCATTGTAGTTGGGTGATTGATCAGTGATTCTACTCCGCCTAAGGATTCTGCCAATGTAAATACTTTGAAAGATGAGGCCACTCTGAAGGTTTCTGCTAAATCAGCTCCCTTTAGGGTGATAGAAACCATTCCGCCAAAACCACGCATTTGCTTTTTAGCAATGTCGTGGTTAGGATGATCTTCAAAACCTGGCCAGTAGATTTTATCAATCTTAGGATGGGTTTTAAGGAAACGAGCCACTTTTTCACCATTCTCACAATGCGCTTTCATACGAAGGTGCAAAGTTTTGATCCCTCTTAATACAAGGAAAGCATCCTGAGGCCCCGGAGTTGCTCCACAAGCGTTGTAGATAAACCAAAGATCTTTGTACAATTGATCATCGTTCAATAATAAAGCACCCATAACTACGTCAGAGTGACCTCCGATGTATTTGGTAACCGAATGCATCACAATGTCCGCCCCCAGATCAATTGGGTTTTGTAAATAAGGTGAAGCAAAGGTATTGTCTACGGTTAAAATTAAGCCTTTTTCTTTAGTGATTTTAGCTACGCCTTCAATGTCGATAATCTGCATTGTTGGATTTGTTGGCGTCTCAATCCACACTAACTTAGTTTTATCATTGATATATGGCAACATGTTTTCTGGTTTCGATAAATCCAGAAAATGGAACTTAATACCGTATTTCGCATAAACTTTAGTAAAAATACGGTAAGAGCCTCCGTAAAGGTCGTTACCAGTAATAACTTCGTCTCCTGGCTGCAATAAACGCAAAACAGTATCAGTAGCACCCATACCTGACGAGAATGCCATACCGTATTTAGCATTTTCCAATGCAGCAAGACAGTTTTCCAAGGCCTGGCGTGTTGGGTTTGTTCCTCTTGAATATTCAAAACCTTTGTGCTCACCCGGCGATTTTTGCCAGTAAGTTGAGGTCTGATAAATTGGAGTCATTACTGCTCCTGTTGTTGGATCAGGTTCCTGACCTGCATGTATGGCTTTAGTTGCAAATTTCATGTTGCTCTTTTTTAAATTTTGATACCGGATAATCTTACTTAGTAAGCACGGGCGAATAAAACGCGTTGAATAGATGGTTTACCTGAGTAAATACAAATTCCGTCTTCCAACTGGTTATCTAACGGAATACATCTGATTGTAGCCTTTGTTTCTTCTTTTATTTTTTGCTCTGTTTCTGGTGTACCATCCCAATGTGCAGAAATAAATCCACCTTTGTTGTCTAAAAGATCTTTTAATTCGTCGTAAGTGTTTGCAACAGTGATGTGCTCTTTTCTGTAATCAAAAGCTTTTTTATAGATATTCTCTTGAATTTCATCCAATAACTGAAAGATATAGTTGTCCAACCCTTCCTGACTAACTGTTTTCTTTTCGCCGGTATCTCTCCTTGCTAATTCTACAGTTCCGTTTTCAAGGTCTCTGCCACCTATTGCCAAACGAACCGGAACTCCTTTCAATTCGTATTCTGCGAATTTGAATCCTGGACGTTGAGAATCTCTGTTGTCGTATTTTACGGAAATACCTAGTTTTTTCAACTTTGGAGTCAGCTCATTTACGTAGGCTGTGATATTGTCGAAATCCTGGTCGTTTCTATAAATAGGTACAATAACAACCTGGATAGGTGCTAACATCGGTGGTAAAACTAAACCAAGATCATCACTGTGTGCCATAATCAATGCTCCGATCATACGGGTTGAAACTCCCCATGAACTTGCCCATACGTGATCAATCTTACCTTCTTTGTTGGTAAATTTAACGTCGAACGCTTTAGCAAAATTTTGACCCAAAAAGTGAGAAGTACCTGCTTGTAATGCTTTTCCATCCTGCATCAACGCTTCGATACAATAAGTATCTAATGCACCTGCAAAACGCTCGTTGGCTGTTTTCACTCCTTTAACAACTGGTAATGCCATCCACTTCTCTGCGAAATCAGCATATACTTCCAGCATTTGTTTAGTCTCCGCTACCGCTTCTTCTGAAGTTGCATGCGCAGTATGACCTTCCTGCCATAAGAATTCTGTTGTACGCAGGAAAAGACGCGTACGCATTTCCCATCTGACTACGTTTGCCCATTGGTTAATCAACAATGGTAAATCACGATAAGATTGCACCCAACCTCTAAAGGTATTCCATATAATAGTTTCAGACGTTGGTCTTACGATCAGTTCTTCTTCTAATTTTGCTTCCGGATCAACAATAATATTGCCTTCTCCATCATTTTTAAGACGATAATGTGTCACAACTGCACATTCTGTCGCAAAACCTTCTACGTGTGCTGCTTCTTTAGAAAAAAATGACTTAGGAATGAATAAAGGAAAATAGGCATTACTGTGTCCGGTATCTTTAAATTTTTGGTCTAAAACCGCCTGCATTTTCTCCCAAATGGAATAGCCATAGGGTTTTATCACCATACATCCTTTTACAGCGGAATGCTCTGCCAGATCGGCTTTCATAACAATGTCGTTATACCACTGGGAATAATCCTCGTTTTTACTTGTAATACCTTTGCTCATAACTGTTTGGAACGTTTATTGTGTTAAATAACTTGCATGCTAGGCTACAAATTTATAAATTTATGCCTACAAAAAAACTGTTTACACACACAAAGAACTCACATATTATGAAACCTAACCATTTATTTTCCA
Organism: Pedobacter sp. PAMC26386; assembly: GCA_014302835.1. Classification (GTDB taxonomy): domain Bacteria; phylum Bacteroidota; class Bacteroidia; order Sphingobacteriales; family Sphingobacteriaceae; genus Pedobacter. Next base: position 475,471 of record CP060294.1, on the reverse strand, counting down.
GCATGCTGGTCGTTGCGGCTCTCGCCGTGTCGTCCTGCTCTGCTCCTCAAATGGCCCAGCAAACTCGTCATAGTGACGATGTTTATGGCTCAACAGCGAAAGCGGTAGAGTATACCGCACCTGAACGCACGTACTCATCGCAGTCAGTAAATGATGGATATAACGATAATGATGATTACTATGGCAGCAGCGATTTATATGCTGACATGGATTATTCTTCACGTATCAATAGATTTTATTACGGCAGCCCTTATAGAAGTTACTATGATCCCTTTTATTATGATGGATTTTATGGTGGCGGATTTTATGGCGGCGGTTACTCTCCTTATTACTCAGGATTAGGCTTTGGAATGGGATTCGGTAACGGTTACTACGGCAGTTCATGGGGTTTAGGCTTTGGATATGGCTGGGGTAGTGGATTTTATTCTCCATGGGGATGGGGCGGTGGTTACGGTGGCCTTTGGGGCGGCGGGTACTATGGCGGCGGTCTATGGGGTGGTGGTTACTACGGCGGAGGCTATTATGGCGGAGGTTACGGTGGCGGATACTACAGGTCTAATAGCACTTATGCTCCTCAAAGAAACAGAGGTAACGATCGTTCTGGTTATGCAGGAGGCAGAGGCAACTATAATGGTAACGGAAGAGGTAGCTATAATGGGTCAGGTGTAACTAGCTATGACGCAAACGGTAGAAGATCATATGGAAGCAGAGCCCAGGGACAAGGTTACGACAGAAGCAGTGGTAATAGATCTCAGGGAAGCTCTAACAGATCTTTTGGCCAGATGTCTACAAGACCTGACAGATCGTCTCAGAATTATGCTCCTCAACAAAGAAGTGATAGATCGTCTTACACTCCTTCAAGCCCAAGCAGATCATCAGGCGGAAGCTATGGCGGTGGCGGCGGTGGTGGTGGCAGATCATCAGGCGGCGGCGGTGGTGGCCGTTCAGGCAGAAACTAATTTTACATGTATTTAATATCTAAATGAAAAAATTCATACAAGTCTTAGTAGTGGCTATAGTAGGCACTACAGGTAATATATATGCCCAAAACATTTACGCCGGCGATGCCTTAAGGTTCTCAAGAACTGATTATGGAAGTTCAGCACGTTTCAAAGGTTTAGGAAATGCTCAGACAAGTTTAGGTGGAGACATCAGTTCTATCGGTGGTAACCCGGCAGGTTTGGGTATGTTTACCCGCTCTGAATTCAGCTTAACTCCTGAGTTTAACAGCATCCAGGCCAACTCAAATTTTCTTGGTCAGGATACAAAAACGACCAAAAACAAACTTAACTTCAACCAGGCTGCCATGGTCTGGTACAATCCTGTAGTCAGACCTAAAGGTACTAATCTGGATAAAGGAGTGCTTAGTTTTGTTTGGGGAATAGGTTTTAACAGAAATAACGATTTCAATGTAGAGAATAACTACTCTGGCAGAAACAATCAAAGCTCTATCGCAAATGACTGGGCTCAGCGCGCTAACGGTGCAACAGTAAAAAACCTAGGAAACACAGTTGAAAACGTAGCCTTTAACAGCTATTTAATTGATAGAAAACTAGGTACTACTGACCAGTATTTAGCATCTACTTCTAGTACCAATAATACGCAAAGCTCAAATGAAGTACGCAGAGGATCAACTTCTGAACTTAACTTTGCTGGTGCAATGAATATTTCCAATAACCTTTATCTTGGTGCAAGTATCGGTTTTGTAAATGTACGCTATGAATCCAGTTCAACATATAATGAATCTGGAACAATTATCAAGAATCCTTCAGATAATTCTTCTCCGGATACTCTCAATCATGCGAATCCTTTTGTTGGTAATCAGTATCAACTGGTTAATGCGGTTGATACTAGAACTACTGGAGCAGGTATCACAGGAAGATTAGGTTTAATCTATAAGCCAATCAATGAGGTGAGAATCGGTGCCACTTTTCAGGCACCAACATGGATGCACATGGAAGTAGACAGAAGCGAAATACTGGATACTCGTTTTACCGGAAGTAACCCAAGAAATTTCCAGAGTGATTATTTGAATACTAATTTCAACTATAATCTTAGAACTCCTTATAAAGCTACAGTTGGTGCAAGTGCAATCATTGGTCAGAATGCGTTACTGACTGCTGACGTTGACTATGTAGACTATGCTTCTACCAAACTATCAGTAAGTGATGGTGGCAGAGATGCAATTAATGAGAACAATGATTTCATCAAGAAAAATTATGCTGGTGCATTTAACTTCAGAGTGGGTGGAGAATACAAAATCGACGCTTTTAGTTTAAGAGCTGGTTATGGTTATAATGGTACTCCTTATAAAGTTGACCAAGGTAATATGTCCGCGATTAAATCTTACTCGGGTGGTATCGGATACAGAGTAAATCAATACTATGTTGATTTAGCTTATCAGCGTCTTGAGACTACTAACTTCTTCAATCCTTACTATCTTGATAATGGATCTGAGCCAGTTGCAACAACGAAAGTGGCTAGAAACAATATCTTCATGACAGTTGGTGTAAGATTCTAAGTTTATTTACATAAAAAAAACTCCTTGCATAATTTGCAAGGAGTTTTTTTTCGCCATTATTTCTTAGATTACAGGGTCTTGTTTTATAGCTTATTTGAGCTTAAACCGATCAATATTTACTTCTACCGCAGCATCTTTAATCAACTCAGGTGCGTGGTGTGGCTTCTTTCTTGCGTCAATAATTATTGGCCCGGTACATCCCCAATGTTTATTTGTCGTAAACTCTCCTACTCCATGAATATCAACAGCAGGGTTACTTCTGGTAAAGGTTACCCAAACAAAATTATTGATAGTCTCTGCTGTAAATGCCGCATCGTCACATAACACAATAAGTGCTAAACCATCCAGTGTCTGGCTTTGCAACTCAGCATTCAACGCAGCTATTGAAATCGCTGCTGCTTCTGGAGTAGAATATGGTGCTGCTGTAATTGCCAGTATTCCCGGCATCACAAAATTATAAGCTCCATAAGTTACTGGTAAGCTAAAACCTGCCGGCAATACTGATGATAGTGTTCTTTTGATTTCTCCAGCCGCAGCCACTACAACCTTAGAACCACTATTCAGACCTCCCCCGCTATAATCAAGTGTATCAATTGTTGTTTCTGTATGGAAATGAAGGTCTCTTTTAAAATCAACACGGGATAAGATATGCGTTAAGAAAAATCCGATATCATGGGTATCCAATTCTTCGTTGTCTTCGCGCGCTGCAATAAATACATATTTTGCCAGACTCAACTGATTCTTACCTAGAATATGGTTAGCAATAGTCAAAATTTCCTGTGGCCTGCGCTCTTTAAGGAAAGGTGTATATCTTTCACTTCCGATAGCAAATAATAAAGGATGTACGCCAGCCGCATCAACAGCATTCACTTCTTTTAATCCATGAATTTCCTGTGGTAATGCCGATCCTGCAATTTCATGAATCAAGGCTCCAAAACTAGTATCTTCCTGCGGAGGACGACCAACAACAGTAAATGACCAGATAGCGTCTTCTTTATGATAAACGTTATGCACTTTCATTAAGGGGAAAGGATGGGTCAGACTATAATAACCTAAATGATCTCCAAAAGGACCTTCTGGCTTATTTTCTTGCGGATATACGGTACCGGTAATGATAAAATCTGCATCGGCCGACAGGCAAAATCCTTCTTCATCATAGAAATAACGGAACCTGCGGTTACCTAGCGCACCTGCAAATGTCATTTCTGACAGGCCTTCTGGTAAAGGCATTACTGCGGCAAGCGGATGTGATGGAGGGCCGCCTACAAAAATACTCACCTTTAATGGTACTCCTTTAGCATTCGCTTTAGACTGATGTACACCTATTCCTCTGTGGATCTGGTAATGCAATCCAATTTCTTTATCTTTTATATAGTCGTTACCGGCAAGCTGAATCCGGTACATACCCAGGTTAGCACTGAGTATTCCGGGTTTGCTGACATCTTCGGTATAAACTTGTGGCATGGTCACAAATGGACCACCATCCATAGGCCAGTTCACAATTTGCGGTAACTGACTGATGGTTGTTTTCTTAAATGCCGATTTAAATAAGTGCTGCTGCATAGGCAGGGCCGAAAGTGCTGTAAGACCGGCACCGGCAAATTTAAATGGATTCTTTAGCGCTTTCATTGGATCGGAACGCAGATCAACCAGCTGACTGACACGGGGCAAACTGTCCCGAAACATAAATTTAGATCTTTCTAAAGTACCAAACAGATTAGAAACTGCTGGAAAAGGACTGCCTTTAATCTTCTCAAAGAAGATTGCTGGTCCCTTTTCTTCATATACACGTAAATGTATAGCAGCCATCTCTAAATAAGGATCTACCTCTTCTTTGATCCGGAGTAAATGACCATGTTTTTCTAAATCAGCCACACATTCGGCTAAGCTTTTATATCCCATCTGGCTCAAAGGTATTAAGAATTATGGTTTGTAGACCTCATTAAAACAGAAAAAAACCATGCTTGCGCATGGTTTTTCCAATATAAATGAAGAGCATATGCCCTATTATTTTTTACCGGCAAATGAACGGAGCATCCAGGTCGTTTTTTCTTTGAACTGCATAAAACGATTCACCATATCATTCGTACCGTCATCGCCTGCGGCAGAAGTTGCATCCAGTAATTCACGTTCTAATTGTATTAAATGTGCCATATCTTCTAATACAGCATCAACCATAGCTAAATCCTGTAAACCTATTGTATTGATTTCTTTAATACCCGACTCTTTAATATAATCAACAAAACGACTGTGAGGCGGTTTTCCTAAAGTTAAAACACGCTCAGCTATTTCATCAATAGTCAATTGTGCATTGGTATATAATTCTTCGAATTTAAGATGTAGTGTGAAAAAATTCTGCCCTTTAATATTCCAGTGACATCCTCTTAGCTTTTGATAATGAATATGATAGTTTGCAAGATAATCATTCAACAGGTCTACTACTGGTTTCACTTGTTTCTCACTCAAACTAATTTCTTTTGCGTCCATAATGTATTTTTCTTTAATTTGGGGTTGTTAATCTATAATAGACGAACAATTACTGACCTTAAATGGTTTTGAAAAAAAACTATATGATACAATAGAGACATACAATTGTCGTTTAATATTCAGAATTGAGGCTCTTATATATTATTCGTATAATTGCCTAATTAATCATTCACAAGAACGTTAATGCAAAAATATTATATACCGTTATTATTTGGCCTTTTACTCAACATATCTGCAGTAAAGGCTAATAACTTAAGAGATTCCATAGGTGTTGAGAATCTAAATGGAAAAAAACTTATTTTACACCAGGTTGTAGCTAAGGACACTTATTATTCTCTAGGGAGAAGATATCATGTAAGTCCGAAGGATATCATCGCCTACAATGAAAATAAATTCCTTTCTATCGGGGTTTTAGTCAAAGTACCGACAAACATTCCTTTTTCAGGACCGGCTACCCCCCCTGCTGCTGTAAAAACAGCGTTAGAGAAACATGTTGAACCTGCAAAACAAACTGTAGCGGTTAATAAACCAGCTCATGAGCAAGAGAGTTCAGAATTTACGGAACATGCGGTACAGCCCAAAGAAAATTTGAATATGCTAGCCAGACAATACGGTACTACCGTGGCTGACATTAAACGGATAAATGACCTGAAGACAGTTAATCTGAAAATTGGACAGGTTTTAAAAATGCCAGTTAAAGCTGGAGCGGAAACTACTTCTGCTACACCAGTTCAAACTGCACAGACAGCTCCTGTGGTTGCTACTCCACCGGTGAAGATACCTGTGACCACAACGCCTGCTCCTATTGCTCCTGTTCAAAATCAGCAAACTGTAAAAAAAGCAGATACACCTGTTACTAAATCTGAACCTGTAGTTCCGGCACAACCGGCAGCTCCGGCAAAGGATGAATTGGTTGTACATACGGTCGCTTCTAATGAAACGATGTACTCCATCGCGACAAAATACGGCCTTACACTTGATCAGTTAAAAGCCAAAAACAATCTAACAACTAACTCCCTTAACATTGGTCAGAAATTATTAATAAATGGACAGTATCCTGTTAAAAATGAGCACCATAACAACGATGACGCTAAAGAAACTGATACAATAGAGTCCGTTAAAAATCCTTCATTAAGACTTCCGGCAAGCCGTTACGGACTCAGCCAGATGGACGAAAAAGGCGCTGGAGTATGGATTGCTGATAAGGATCTGGATTCTTCAAAAATGCTTGTTCTTCACCGTACTGCACCTATCGGAACGATCATGAAAATTACCAACCCGATGAGCAACAGATCTACTTTTGCAAAGGTTGTTGGTAAATTTACAGAGAATGAGTCCACAAAAGATGTTATTATTGTAGTCACAAAAGCGGTAGCCGATGCATTAGGCGCATTGGATAAAAGGTTTTTGTGCAATTTAACGTACAGTGGACAAGCGAATGAACAATAATAAACCCTATATAATAGGTGTTGCTGGAGGTAGTGGTTCAGGTAAAACATTTTTTCTAAAATGTTTTCTCCACCATTTCAGTACAGAGGAGGTATGTTTAATCTCTCAGGATGATTATTACAAACCAATTGGTGAACAGAAGGTAGATGAGAACGGATGGGTTAATTTTGACCTGCCGGAAGGGATTGATGACACCAAATTATTGGAGGACTTAAAACTGCTTATTGATGGTGGTTCAATCTCTAGAAAAGAGTATACTTTTAATATTAATGAGGAAAGTGCTCGTTTAATGAATATAACGAGTGCACCGATTATCATTGTGGAGGGGTTGTTTGTATTCCACTACCCTGAACTGTCTCAGTTATTTGACCTGAAGATTTTTATGGATGCAGATGAAGAAATTACGCTTAACCGCAGAATCTCAAGAGATGAGATAGAACGTGGTTATACCCGTGATATGATTATGTACCAATGGGTTAACCACGTTATGCCTGCCTACAAACAATTTCTGCTTCCTTATAAGGAGTCTTGCCAGAAAATTATCATTAACAATAAACATGTGGCGGAAGATATTATCGCCACTTCTAAAGAGATATCAGACGAATTAAAAGAATCTGTTCTCAGATCAGTTTAAATCCATTTCTTTCACATCTGCCTCAGCAAATAACTTTCCTGAGGTAGATTGTTTGATATAATCAACACTCACTCCTGGTGCTCTTTCTATTAATCTGAAACCACCTTCTGGTAAAATATCCAGCACGGCTAATTCTGTAACTACTTTCCGGATACAATTCACACCTGTTAAAGGTAAACTGCATTTAGCCAATAGCTTGCTCTCTCCTGCTTTATTTACATGCTGCATTGCAACGATGATATTTTTGGCCGAAGCGACTAAATCCATTGCACCACCCATTCCTTTCACCATTTTCCCTGGTATTTTCCAATTGGCGATGTCACCGTTTTCAGAAACCTCCATCGCTCCAAGTATGGTCAGGTCAATTTTCTGACTTCTAATCATTCCAAAACTCATTGCAGAGTCAAAAATGGAAGAACCTGGTAAGGTGGTAATAGTTTGTTTTCCGGCATTAATCATATCTGCATCTTCTTCTCCTTCAAAAGGAAAAGGTCCCATCCCCAACAGGCCATTTTCAGATTGCAGTACAACATTTACACCTTCCGGGATATAATTCGCTACCAGTGTAGGAATACCTATTCCTAAATTCACGTAGTAACCATCTCTTATTTCTTTAGCGATACGTCTCGCAATTCCGTTCTTATCTAACATATAATCTTGATTGGTTAACTACGCGGTCTTACCGTGCGCTGTTCTATTCTTTTTTCGTAATCTGAACCCTGAAAAATGCGGTGTACATAAACACCCGGAGTATGAATATGGTCCGGATCCAATTCACCTGGTTCTACTAACTCTTCTACTTCGGCAATTGTAATTTTACCTGCCATAGCCATTACAGGATTAAAATTACGGCTGGTAGAACGGAAAATCAGGTTTCCTGCAGTATCACCTTTCCATGCTTTCACAATGGCAAAATCTGCATCAAATGCATATTCCATCAGGTAATCTTTTCCATTAAAGTTCCTTATTTCTTTGCCTTCTGCAACTTCGGTACCTACACCAGCTGGTGTGAAAATTGCGGGCATTCCATAACCAGCAGCCATACAGCGGGTTGCTAATGTACCTTGCGGAATAAGTTCTACTTCTAATTCTCCACTCAGTAACTGGCGTTCAAATTCAGCGTTCTCTCCTACATAAGAAGAAACCATTTTCTTTACCTGGCGGGTTTTCAGCATCAGGCCAATTCCGAAATCATCAACACCTGCATTATTAGAAATACAGGTTAAATCCTTCACGCCTTTTTTCACTAATGCAGCAATACACTTTTCAGGAATACCACATAGTCCGAAACCTCCAAGCATAATCGTTTGTCCGTCTATAATATCGCGAATTGCTTCATCGGCATCCGCTACTCTCTTATTGATCATATATTTGGTTTGATCGCTAAATTATAGATAAAAACAGCCCCGACAAAATATTAATGCTATATTAAAGTCTTTTTGTTTGACTGACTTGTTTCAGTAATTAGATATCATTGCAATCCAAAAACACAAAAATGAAATGTAATAAACTACTCCTGGTTTTATTTATTAGTCTGCTCTCTTTTAAAACGTTTTCTCAACAAAAGAAACCTTTTTATCTGAAGGATAAGAAAACTGGATGCCGTGTTCTGCATGAGGATAAAGCCTTCTACGTCAGTATCACCTGGACAGGAGGATGCGAAAATAATTTTGCAGAAGGAAAAGGTGTATTAACGACTTATGAGCAAGGTAAGGAGATTTCCAAATATACAGGATACATGCATAAGGGCAATCTGAATGGGCAAGGAAAATATACATTTCCGGAGACTAAACTTGCGCTTGAAGGTAATTTTGTGAATGGTATTATACAAGGTAAAGGCAAAATTACTTTTGACACAGGTCTTAAAATAGATGGCTCTTTTTTGGATAATAAATTTTTCACTCTGGATGAACCTTATCTGAGCAGATTGAAAACCAATAAAACTACGCTGATGAACAGCACAGCAATTTATGCAAACCAGGGGAATTCGGGACCACTTTTCTATTATACTTTATTACCGGAAGGCGATGTTAAAAGTACAGTCGTTCTACTGCCAAGTCGTGGTGAAACTTTAGAAGATGTAATTAACTGCAATAAGCAATTAATCCAGCTGGCCGCTCACAATCATATTCTTGTAGTTGTACCTTCCATTAATAATGACAAGGGAATGGACGATGATCAATTGGCATTCAACTTTTTAAATACGGTTTTCAAAGAGGTGATTACTAAATATAAGGCTCCAAAACATAAATTCGTTTTCAGTGGGTTTTCTAATGGCGGCATGATTGGGTTGAGATATGCTGAAATCGCAAGAGAAGACAGCAGCAAAACAACGATTGTACCCTGTGCTGTTTTAGGTGTTGATCCGCCAGTTGATCTTGCAGAGCTTTATAATGCATCGGCCAGAGATTCATTAATAAATGAAGGAAGCCCCGGTTTAACTCCAGCCAAATTGAATGGATTGAGAGAGGCAAAATCTATCATCAGTTCTTATAATAAAGCATTTGGAGGTTCGCCACAGCAGTATCCAGAACAGTATATTAAACATTCTATGTTTTCAAGATCACAAAAAGATGGTGGCAATGCTAAATATTTGCTTAAAATACCCATAAGAATATATGCTGATCCAGATATATCATGGGCGATAAATCAAAGAAACCGAGATTACTTTGATATGAATGCTGCCAGTTCATCTGCAATGATCAATTTATTAAGAATACAGGGAAATAACCAGGCCGAATTCATACCAGCAATTGGAAAAGGATACAGACTCGATGGAACGCGGCATCCTCACTCCTGGTCTATCGTAGACCCTCAGGATTGTATAAAATGGATCAAAAAGGTAACTAAATAATTTAACGGGCCGATAGCTCTATAATCTGATCATTTGTACCGTTACTGGTTGCAACATAGACCTTTCCATCCGGTGATTGACAAATCGCTCTTAACCGGCCAAACTGATTTTGCAGAAAGTCTTTGGTACCGGTGATTTGAGTACCGCCTTCGTCAAGTTTTAACTGCAATAACCTGGAGCCTTTAAGTGCGACAACCAGCAAGGAGTTTTTCCATTGTGGTATATTATCTGAATTATAATAGGTTAAACCTGAAGGGGCAATTGTTGGTGTCCAGGTCATCATCGGTTCGGCAATATCATTGATAGCACAGAATGCTTTTTCTTCAACGGTATTACACAGGCCTTCAACATTTGGCCATCCGTAATTCCGGCCTTTCTGAATCAGGTTGATTTCGTCATCATTATCAGGTCCGTGTTCTGAAGAATAGAGCTTATTATTTGCCATGACAAGTCCTTGCGGATTTCGGTGACCGTAACTCCATAAGGGATTATTCGGTAAAGGGTTATCGGCTGGAATAGAACCATCGAGATTGATTCTTAGTATTTTACCGGATAAGCTCCTTGTGTTTTGTGCCTGAACAGCGGCATTGGCATCGCCTGTGGTAATCAATAATTTAAGATCCGGGGTAATCAACAACCGGGAGCCGTTATGAATGGAGGAGGCCGGAATTTGATCGAGAAGAATTAACGGCGCGCTTAATACTCCGTTATTAAAAGTGTAACGGACTACTTTTCCTTTATAATTATTTGAGGTTCCGTAATCGTAAACAACGTATAAATATGGATTGGTGCTGAACTGAGGATGCATGGCCATACCTAGCAATCCTCCTTCTCCTAGACTGTTTACTTCAGTAATGGTATGGACTAAAGTAATGACTCCGTTGAGTGGGTTTAACCGGCTGATTTTACCAGCCCTTTCGGTGAACCATATAAAATTATCTGGCCCATATATAAGTTCCCATGGGAATTTCAGAGACTGAGTAAGTACTTCTGTCTTGATATCAACGTCGGGTAATATATCCGGACTATTGTTGTTATTGCTTTTTTCACAAGCTGATAAAAAAAACAAGATAATAATTGAAGTAAAAATTGTTTTCATAACAGGATTGTTTACTAAGTAAACAATCCTGAACTGATTATGTTTATTTAATTGAAATATACATAAGTTATACCGTCTCCTCCTCTGTCTGCATGTTCATCCTCTACTCTATTGACCTGACTGTATTTACGCAGATACTCCCTGATTAATTTTCTCAAAATACCATCTCCTTTTCCATGAATCAGTTTAATAAACGGAAAGCCCAGCATGATAGATTTATCCATATACTTTTCTACTTCCTGGATGGCATTTTCTCCACGCATTCCACGCAGATCAAGTTCTGCTGTAAAGTTTCCAATAGCTTCTGAGATTCTGCCAGAAAACGAGTTACTCTGCACCACCTTTTTAGCTTGTTTATTACTGATTTTTTGTACGCGGTCTTTTTTTACAACGGAACGAAGATCGCCCAGAGCTAATACTAAATTACCCCGGTTAACTTCCATCACTTGTCCCATAGTTTCAGTACCAATCAGCTGAACCCAGTCACCAGTTACAATTGGTGTATTTAAATTTGCTGGAATTACTTTTTCCGGCTTTTTCTCTTCTTTAACCTGATGCTGAACCAGAACCTTCTGCAGATTTTGTCTGAGCTGTTTGGTTCCTTCTTTATCCGCCTGGTTTTCTTTGATACCTGCAATTGTATTTTCTACCAGTTTATTGGCATTTTTTATAATCTCCTGTGCTTCCAGTTTGGCTTCTTTAATCAGAATTTTCCTGTTTTCTTCCAGAAACTGCTGTAACTCCTCATTTTCTTTAACAAGGTTCTTTACTTTATTTTGCTGGTTAGCTAACTGAATTTTGGTATCATAAATTTGCTTTTTCTCTCTTTCCAGATCGACTAGCAAACTATCAATTCTATTCTGGTTGGTTCCGGTTTTTTCCCTGGCCAGAATCAGAACTTCTTTTTGCAAACCAATATTTTGTGCAATTTCAAAAGCATAAGAACTTCCTGGTTTACCAATTTCCAGTACATATAATGGCTTCATTTGATCATTATCAAATAACATGGAAGCATTTTCAAGCCCTGGAGTATTACCAGCAAATAATTTCAGGTTAGAATAGTGCGTAGTCATCACTCCTCTTACTTTTTTATTATTCAAAACTTCCAGCACCGCTTCGGCCATTGGTCCACCAAATTGCGGATCCGTTCCTGTACCAAACTCATCAATCATGACCAATGATTTAGGCGTTGCATGCGCTACGAAATAACGCATTTTTGTTAAATGGGCACTGTAAGTACTCAGATCACTTTCTATACTTTGATCATCACCAATGTCAGCAAAGATATTATCAAATATTCCGACCTCACTGGATTCATGAGCCGGGATTAATAAGCCTGACTGTAACATCAGCTGTAATAAGCCTACTGTCTTCATACAAACAGATTTCCCCCCCGCATTCGGTCCGGAAACCAAAACAATCCTTAAATTTTCATTCATATGAATATTCAGAGGAACCACCGTTTTCTTATCTTCTTTAAAGGATAAGTATAAAAGTGGATGCGTTGCATTGATCAGTTTAAGCCGCGGCTCAGCTACCAGTACAGGCATATCAGCTTCTACTTCAATCGCAAACAAAGCTTTAGCTCTTACAAAGTCAAGCTTGGTCAGGAAGCCATGATAGGAAAGCAATAAAGGGGTATAAGGTCTTAAATCATCTGTTAGAGCTATTAAAATCCTCACGATCTCCCGCCTTTTATCAAATTCCAGATCTCTGATTTTATTGTTCAGGGTAAACACCACTTCTGGTTCAAGATAAACAGTCTGCCCACTTGCAGATTCATCATGAATAAAACCTTTGAGTTTCCGTTTATTTTCTGCCAGGATAGGAATACACATTCTACCGTCACGGATCGTTAAACTACCGTCTGCAACCCAGTTACTGGCCACTGCCTGTTTGTAAATCACATCCATGCGTTTGCGCACTTCCTGCTCTCCTTTAGCAATATCTCCAATGATCTCCTGTAATTTGGAAGATGCATTCGGTTTGATTTTACCTTTAGCATCCAGTACTGTTTCTATTTTCTTCAGAATATTTTTTTCAACTGGTAAATGCTCAAACAGTGCCTCCAGATTTGGATAAATATCTTTTCTCTCTTCAAAAAAACGCAGTACTGAAAAGACAGTTTGCAGAGATAGATAAATTTGGAATAACTCGTCTTCCATCAGGTAACTGCCTTCTACTCTGATTTTCTCTGCCAGTGACTTAATATCAAAAAAGGTACTGATCTGTAATGGTTCCTGGTTTTCAAGGATATTTTTAAACTCTTTAGTCTGTCTTAAAAATTTATTAATCTGATCAAATTTATTCATCACCTGCATCTTACTGACCATATATTGTCCCATCGGACTCAGGCAATGCTTCAGGATGAGTTGTTTGACTTCAGTGAAGCCAAGTCTATCTAAACAATTATCGGGATATATCATTTTTATTGAATCTTTTTAGCAGCGCTGCCATCGTTTCCCTCTTTGGAGAATTTGGTCTGGTCTGCGCGCTCTTTTAATTTTTTCGCCTCTGCTTTTTTCACCTTTTTCAACTCGGTTATTTTAGCCAGACTATCTTTCTTAAACTTTCTTGCTGTTTCTGCCCTGGTTTTTTTTATCAAGGCCGCTTCTTTAGCCAGGCTATCTTTTTTAGCTGCTGCTGCTCTTAAAACCCGTTTAGGATCAGCTTTATCCAGGCTATCTTTTTTTGCCTTTTCAATCGCTGCAATTTTCTTTAACCTTTTCGCATTGATATTATCTTCTTTCGTTTTTGCCTTCGTTAGTTTAGCAGTAATCTTTTCATACATCAGATTCATCACATCGGGATGATCATAATAATAATTCATGCTCCTGGTATACTGCACAGAATCTATTGCAAATTTCTTATAAATACCTTTATAATAAGCAGCACCGGTATTTTTTGCCGAATCAGGATCTGGAATAGAGGTAATATATCCATCAACCATATGGATATCATATAAAATCTCTCCCATCTTGTCTGGCTTAATAATATTGGATGGCATACCGGGCTTACATCCTCCAATACTGATTAACAGCAGGCAAATGCACAAAAAGTTTCTCATTGTGTATAAAACATTATTTTTTCCGTAGCTATTTGAGCTAAGGTTGTTAATTTTACCAAAAATACTGATAAATGAGCATAGCAGATAACTTATTAAAATATAAAAAGGAATTAGAAGGGGAAAATGTCGAATTAGTCGCGGTATCAAAATTCAATGATGCAGCCTCAGTTTTAGAAGCGTATAATGCTGGGCAGCGGGTTTTTGGTGAAAATATCGTTCAGGAATTAGTGGAAAAACAAGAAGCCCTGCCTAAAGATATTCAATGGCACCTGATTGGCCATCTGCAAACTAATAAAGTAAAATACATTGCTCCTTTCATTCAATTAATAGAATCGGTTGACAGCCTGAAATTACTTGCAGAAATTAATAAACAAGCTTTAAAAAACAACAGGGTGATTGACTGTCTTTTGCAGGTTTATATTGCTGATGAGGATACTAAATTTGGCCTGGATCACGCGGAGACAATCGAACTGCTGAGATCAGAAGAATATCTGGCAATGAAAAATATACGGATTACAGGCTTGATGGGTATTGCGACGAATAATGCCCCGGAAAAACAAACTAAAGATGAGTTTCAGGAACTCAACGTATTTTTTCATGGTATCAAAACAAGCTTTTTCAGAAAAGAGCCTTCATTCAAAGAACTCTCTATGGGAATGTCCGGAGATTATAAATTAGCGATTGAAGAAGGCAGCACCATGGTCAGAATAGGAAGTAGTATTTTTGGTGTTAGAAAAATAAAACATTATAAAGCATAACCTCATGGAAATCAGATTTGCAGTACAAGAAGATTGTCCTCGTTTATTAGAGCTGATTATAGAATTGGCTGAATATGAAAAAGCGGCTAAAGAAGTAACGGTTACTTTGGCAGAGTTTGCTGATGCAGGATTTGGAAAGGAACCAGTATGGAAAGCCTTTGTTGCAGAAAATGAAACAGGAATTCTTGGTTTCGCGCTCTACTATACCAGATACTCCACATGGAAAGGCCGTCGTTTATATTTAGAAGATTTTATTGTTACTGAAAGTCAAAGAGGAAAAGGATTAGGGAAACTGCTGTTTGAAAGAGTAATAAAAGAAGCCAGAGATGGGGGTTATAATGGAATGACATGGCAGGTGCTTGACTGGAACGAACCAGCTATTAATTTCTATAAGAAATATGATGCGCAAATCGAAAGCGGCTGGTTGAATACTTCCTTTAATAAAGACCAGCTATAAGCTGCTTATTAATGATCATCAAAAAGATTCAGTTATGAAAACAAGAGATTTAGCCTCGTTTGTATTGTTGACAGCTCTTTATGCCTGCAATAATAATCCAAAAAGGACAGAGAAAGCGATTGATTCTACGAATTCTGCTTTAACCGAAACCAAGACAGATACCTTAGGCTTTACCATGGATTCTATTAAGATTTACAGTAAAGTCAAGGATTCAAAAATTAAACAGCAGACTGATACTGCTAAAGCTATAATCGTTTACCCGGTTTTTAAAGATCCAGCTGTAAATAAATTCCTGACAGACCGTGTGATTGGTCTGGCTGGTAAACAGGATCATTATAAAACGTATCAGGAGCTGACTGCGGGATTTATTAAAGAATTCGATAATTTCAAAAAAACAGCTGCGCAGTCAGAAGCCACCTGGTTTGAGGATCTGAATTTAAAAGTTGTAGCCAATTATCCGAATTATCTGTCAGTACTTTATACTAATGTTGATTTCAAAGGCGGTGCACATCCAAATACGCTGTTTACCTATTTTAATTATAACCCAAAAACCTATCAGACTATCACATTAGATTCATTGATCAGGGCTGACGGCATGCCAAAATTAAGAGCGGTAGCAGAAAAGATTTTCAGAAAAAACGAAAAACTAAGTGCAACTGCAAGTCTCTCTGAAGGGTACTTCTTTGCCAATAATGTGTTCACTTTAGCAGAAACGTTTACAGTAACCAAAGAAGGATTAAAGTTCCTGTATAATCCTTATGAAATTAAGGCTTATGCTGCCGGAACAACTACATTGATTATCCCTTTTACGGAAATCAAAGATATATTGAAGCCAAGTTCTATTTTAAACAATTTCAAATAAAAAATGCAGGTATTTAAATTCGGGGGCGCTTCTGTAGTGAATGCAGAGGCAATAAAGAATCTTGTTGCAATTATTCAGCAGGCTGAAAAAGAAAATTTATTGATCGTAGTTTCTGCGATGGGTAAAATAACTAATAAACTAGAAACACTTTCTAACGCATACGTAGCCGGAAAGAACAATACGCATGAGTTATTAGAGGAAATCAAAGCTTATCATTTTAATATCTTAAATGATCTTTTCAGTAATCATGATCACCCTGTATTCAATGATATTGCGAATACTTTTGTAGAAATTGAGTGGCTACTAGAAGAAGAAGCAAGTGATGCACCTGATTACATTTATGATCAGATCGTTTCTATTGGTGAGGTTCTATCTACTAAAATTGTAGCTGCTTATCTGAATGAAAGTGGTTTACCTGCAATATGGGCAGATGCAAGAAATTTCATCAAAACGGACAACACCTACCGTGAAGGCATGGTAGAGTGGGATAAAACGGAACTGGAAATTCAGCGGAACCTTGTTCCTTTATTAGAAAAGAATATAGTAGTTACACAAGGATTTATTGGCAGCACAAGTGAGAATTTCACGACTACACTTGGAAGAGAAGGCTCTGATTATTCTGCTGCGATCTTCTGTTCTTGTCTGAATGCGATCTCGTTAACGATCTGGAAAGATGTCCCTGGTGTTCTAAATGCCGATCCGAAATGGTTTGACGAAACCGAACGTATTCCCCAGCTTTCTTACCATGATGCAATTGAGCTAACCTATTATGGAGCTACAGTTATCCATCCAAAAACGATTAAACCACTGCAAAATAAAAACATTCCGTTGTATGTAAGATCATTCCTTCATCCAATAAGTGAGGGGACAGTGATCAATGATATCAAGAGCGCATTGCCTATACCTTCATTTATTTTCAAGGTAAACCAGGTGCTGATTTCTATCTTACCCAAAGATTTTTCTTTTATCATTGAAGAAAATCTGAGTGATATTTTCAGCTTGTTCCATAAACACAAAGTAAAGGTAAATACGATGCTGAATTCAGCACTTAGCTTTTCTGTAAGTGTGGACCATGATGAGGAAAAAATAGAAAACCTGATCAAGGATCTATCTTTCCTGTATAAGGTAAAGTATAACAAAGGTTTAGAACTGGTAACCATCCGTTATTATAACCAGGACACGATTAATAGAGTAACTGTTAATAAAGATATTTTACTGGAAGTAAAAAGCCGCCATACCTGCCAGATTGTAATGAAAGATAAATCAGCTATTGAATAAGCAACTTATAGAACAGCCTGTTCAGGAATATATCCATGCGAATTTAAATGCAGATGTGCATAAAATTTCGATGGCGAAAAGCCCATTTCCTGGCATTACGGGGAAAGAACTGGCAAATCAAATCGCTTCCAGAAAAAAGTCTTTACGCAAATTGCCTACCTGGTTTAATACGAAACTGATTTACTATCCCGCTTTGCTATCTGTGGAACAATGTTCATCTGAAATTACTGCGGCATATAAAGCTGGATTGGTCAAAGGGAATACGCTAATTGATCTTACAGGTGGATATGGAGTAGATAGCTTTTATTTTGCAAAAAATACACAGACTGTTATACATTGCGAGATCAACGAAGAACTGTCCGCGATTGCCAGCTACAACAGTGTTTTACTTCAGGAAGAAAACGTCCAGTTTATTTGTGGAGATGGTCTTGAATTCTTAAAGAACACCACAAAAGAGTTTGACTGCGTTTATATCGATCCTGCAAGAAGAAGCAGCTCTGGAAAAGTTTTTATGTTGAAGGACTGTACACCCAATGTAGTAGAAAACCTCAGCATGTTATTGTCAAAAGCAAACCAAATCCTGGTTAAAACGGCTCCATTATTAGATTTGAGTGCTGGTTTAAAAGAACTAAATCATGTGGCTGAAATACACATTGTCAGTGTCAAAAACGAGTGTAAGGAATTGATTTGGGTGATAGAAAAAGGTTTTGAAGCATCCACTAAAATTATTTGTACGACTTTAAATACAGTACAGAAGCAATTTAGTTTTGTAATGGGCGAAGAAGGATCAACAGCTATTACGGGTATCATTACTCCAGGGCAGTATTTATATGAACCGGATGTAGCACTCTTAAAAAGTGGTGCTTTTAATCTGATCGCTGAAAGATATCAACTGCAAAAGTTTCACCACCAAACACAGTTATATACTTCTGCTGTGATTCATCCTGAATTTCCAGGAAGAATCTTTAAGATTGAAGAAATTCTGTCCGCAGCAAAAATTAAGAAAGAGAAAAACCTGGTTGGAAATGTGATTGTCCGGAATTATCCCGACAAAGCTGCCACCTTGGTTGACAAATATCATATTAAAGCTGATGACACTCAATTTATGATTTTCACGCAAAGCAGTACAGAAGGTAAAATGATCATCAGAAGTACGATTATACAGCATTATTAAACGCACACTGTCCTATTAATGTATAAACAAAATTAATGCAAAAGCCTCTCTTAACAGAGAGGCTTTTGCATTAAGCAGAAAGACTAAAAACCTATACCTTTTTCACGTTTACTGCTTGCAAACCTTTTTTTCCTTCAGTAACCTCAAATTCAACATTATCATTTTCCTGAAGACTTTCAATGCCGCCTATAACGTCTTTGAAATGGACAAAAATATCCTTATTCCCTTCATAGATTATAAATCCATAACCTTTCTGGGTATTAAACCATTTTACTTTTCCGGCACTCATAATATGTAGGTATAAAAATTAATATTTCTTTATATTATCATTTATATCAAATTTAAAGAAAATATTCTAGTTTTAAAAATTATTTATTAGGTTGAGGTGTAGTTCTTAAGTAAGGTTTGATAACCCGGTGTCCCTTAGGGAATTTAGCAGAAATATCTTCAGTTTTAATACTATTCATAACCACTACATCATCACCATCCTTCCAATCTGCCGGAGTAGCAACACTATATTTAGCGGTAAGTTGCAAAGAATCAATTACTCTTAATACCTCAGTAAAGTTTCTTCCGGTCGAAGCTGGATAAGTCAGCATTAATTTCACTTTCTTATCTGGCGAAATCACAAATAAAGAACGAACTGTCAATGTTTCAGAAGCATTAGGGTGAATCATATCATATAGATCTGCTATCTTTTTATCTTCGTCTGCTATAATCGGGAACTCTACATTGGTATTTTGTGTTTCATTGATATCCTGTATCCAGCCTTTGTGAGATTCAACAGAGTCAACGCTAAGTGCGATAACTTTAACATCCCTTTTTTCAAATTCCCCTTTTAAAGAAGCTGTACGTCCAAGTTCTGTAGTACAGACTGGTGTATAGTCTGCCGGATGTGAAAAAATCACTCCCCAGCTATCACCAAGAAATTCATAAAAATCGATATCACCAATTGATGTTTTAGCTTTAAAATTTGGAGCGATATCCCCTATTCTGATACTCATAATCTTATTATTTTTTTGATTTAAAATCGAACAATTATACCTAATTACAAACACTACTAATATAGTAGATATTTAAACAACCTCCAACATTCAAGAGTTTAATGATCTTAACCAAACAATGCAGGTTGAAATGTTACCTCAGGAATATTGACTCCTAACTGCTCATTAAACACTTTTATAGTATGTGCAGCTAATAAAGGGGTATCCAGCTCATCATGCTGATGCAGAAAAAAATAAATCTTTTGAAGTCCTTTCTGCTGCCATAATTTAAGCCGGACAGCCCACTGTTCAATACGCGAAAAATCACTTGCTTTATGTTTGCTTCCATTCCCGACAAACCTGACAAAAACTTCCGGCACTGTAAGCTCCATATGAACAACATCTCTTCTACCGCTTACATCTGTGATTACTATGCCTTTATGCGTTTCTGTCAATAATCCCATCAGCCCCTGTCTGATTACGGAGTCACTAAACCATTGTTCATTTCTTAACTCAACAAAAACGGATAGGTCTTTTGGCAGTGACATCAGATAATCTTTCAATACATCAAAACTTTTCACACCAAAACTTTCACTTAACTGTAGTAAACAAGGGCCAAGATGTTCCTCAAATCCAGTAACTGCGTTGATAAATTCTGCCGTATCGTGCTGTGCTGCCTTAAGTCTTTTGGTATGGGTAACCGTAGATGGAAATTTGGGACAAAAAAGAAAGTCTCCAACAGCATTGTCTGCTGCTTTTTCCTTCCATTTCCGAATTAAATCTGCAGATGGTATACGATAGGAAGCCGCGTTCAACTCAATTGAGTTAAAATGTTTAGCGTACTGATCGAGGAAATCAGCTTCTTTGGTTTTAGGCGGATAAATTAATCCAACCCACTCTTTTCTGCCCCATTTAGCACATCCTATAAAAATATCAGGTTTACTAATACATTCCCCATTTAGAACCTTCAGCGTTTGCTCCCCATCTTCTGGTAAAGCAAAATCTATTGTTTTAACATTTTCTGAATCTACTTTTCCAAATTCCATAGCATTGGCTTTAAAACAAGAAACCCCGAAACAAGCATTATGTTTCGGGGTTTAAAAAAAAAGCGTCGTGCTTAATTATATACTTTGATCATATAAACATAGTTTTCAATCCTGTCTATTTGTTTTGTTCTGTTTAAACCTTGTAAAGGATTCTTTTTAGCAAAAACTACTTTCTTACCCAGTGAATCCTGAGGGATTGCGCTTAAAGCCTCCAGAATATATTTAGACTTAATGGCAAAGGTTGCGCCATCTACCTGGTTTTCTTTAGCGGTGATTACACCGATAATATTTCCATAGTTATCTAACAATGGGCCACCGCTATTACCTGGATTAATTGGAATAGAAACCTGGTATTGTGTAGTATCACCAACATGACCAGTTTTTGAACTGATATAACCTTCACCTAAAACTGCATCATCCTTTGGATAACCTAAGGTATATACGTTCTCTCCCATTCCAATACTGTTTTTCTTCAGTTTGTAAGGAATAGCGGAAAGTGGTGTAAATGATTCATCAATAATTTTCAAGATAGCGATATCATATTGTGGATCACGATAAACAACCTTAACCTTGAAAGATTCTCCTTTGTTATTCTGCACATATACCGAATCGGCATCTCTTACCACGTGGTAGTTGGTACATAAGTAACCATTAGCAGTTAAAGCAAATCCGGTTCCACCAAACTTAGCAGCATTGACATGTCCTTTTTCAACTTTAGGGCTTGAGTTAATTGTCCTGACCAGTTTATTTTGATTGTTCTTGATATTAGTAATCTCTCTGCGCATCACCTCATAAGTGCCATTTTGCAAGGTATTATGCTGTATAGAATAAATAGAGAATATCGTTAAGAGGATAAATGAAGCAGCAATAGCCATAGCAGACTTATTTTTGCGCCACATATTAACGATAAACGAAGGATGCGGTTTGAGCTGCTCGCTCAATGAAGCTACATCTATCCCAGCATGCGCCCTGTCCATCTGCTCTTTCAGAGAAAGGACCTTACCATATTGTTTGATTGCGTCCATAAAAACTTTATGTGCAACTACTTTATGATCAATTACGGGATCATTGGCACGCAGTTTATCAAAAGCTTCCGCTTCTGCTGCCGTAAGTTTACCCTGAAGGTAATCTTCAATGATTGCATCTAATTCTATGTCGTTCCTCATACCGTATTTAAGATTGAAAAAAAAGTTTCTTTAACCTCTGCAGACATTTATATTTCTGAGTTTTGGCATTATCCGTATTGGTATAGCCAAATTTCTCACAGATATCCTGCATGGAGAGATTGTTTATATAAAAGTCCTGAATAATAGTTTTACAAGGTTCCCCGAGATTTTCTAATGCTGCCCCCATCTTCTCAAACTGAAGATCCTTCTCTTCATGGTATTCTAAGTCTACTTCAACAGACACTACGTCTTCAAAATCAGCGACATTATTTGTTTTTTTGCTTTGCTGTGCAAGCTTTTTTAACCAAATACGTCTGCAAACTGAATATATATAAGTCTTTAATTTGCTGCTTAACTCAAAATCTCCGCTCTTAATTTTATTATATAAAATAATAATTGCTTCCTGATAGACATCTTTTGCATCGTCTTCATCACCATTATTATTAATAATAAACTGCAAAATCATCGGAAAATACCCGACGTATAGCTTATTAAGAGCATCTTCTGAGTTATTTAGTATCCCTAAAACTACCTCTCTATCTGTTGGAACTGAATCGCTTAACTTGTTACTCACCAATTAATACATTTATACGTGAATGGTAACCCAATATTAGACAAAAAATTTATTTTAAATATTTTTTTAAAACAGTGGGTTACCTTTTAATCTTTATGGTATTAATCTGTAAAATTAATTAATTATTTTAAACAGAATTCAAATGAAAAACTTATTCAAATTTGGCTTTTTAGCTTTAGCAATCTCTTTATCAGTAGCAGCTTGTAACTCAGAAAAAAAAGCTGGTGCAACTGATACTGCAGCAACTGATTCTTCAACAATCACTACTAACGTTGATACTACAGTTAAAGATTCAACTGTTAAAGATACTGCAGTTAAAGTTACTACAACTGAAGTTAAACCAGTTTCTGAAGCTAAAAAATAAGCTAGATAAAATCTACAGAAAGGCTTTGGTTCTCCAAAGCCTTTTTTTGTGCCCATAGGTTTGAGTAAAATGCTACCTTTGCATTTGAAAAAATATTCCTATTCATGAATTTATCTCCTTTACAAGCTATATCACCAGTTGATGGTCGTTATAGAAATACCACTCAAAATCTAGCTAAATATTTTTCGGAATCGGCTTTAATTAAATATAGAGTATACGTTGAAATCGAGTATTTCATTGCTTTATGTGAAACTGGTTTAACAGGTTTAAGCCATTTTGATAAAAATAATTACAGTAAACTCCGCAATATATTTGAGCAATTCAGTGATGAGCATGCTCAGGAAATAAAAGAAACAGAAAAAATCACTAACCACGACGTAAAAGCTGTTGAATATTTTATCAAAAAAAGATTTGATGATTTAGGCCTTACAGACTTTAAAGAGTTCATCCATTTCGGACTTACCTCTCAGGATATCAATAATACAGCAATTCCTTATACTTTTAAGCTGGCACTGGATGAAGAATATTATCCAAATATCCAGTTACTGATTGTTAAACTTCAGGAATTAGCTAATGAATGGAAAGATATTCCTTTATTAGCCCATACACATGGTCAGCCTGCATCCCCAACTAAACTGGGTAAAGAATTTTTAGTTTTTGCAGAGCGATTGGAAATTCAATTGAATAACCTGAAGAACATCCCCCATAGTGCAAAATTTGGTGGTGCTACAGGAAACTTTAATGCACATCATATCGCTTATCCTGAAATTAACTGGGTAGATTTCTCTAACCATTTCGTCAATACAATTCTAACTTTAAATCGTGCACAACACACTACTCAAATTGAGCATTACGATCAGTTTGCCGCACAATGTGATGCATTAAAAAGGATTAACACTATTATTATTGATCTTGACAGAGATATCTGGGCATATATTTCAAAAAACTATTTCAAGCAAAAGATTAAAGAAGGAGAAGTTGGTTCTTCGGCCATGCCACATAAAGTAAACCCTATTGATTTTGAAAATGCGGAAGGTAATGCTGGTGTTGCAAATGCATTGTTTGAATTCTTTGCCGCTAAATTACCTATTTCACGTTTACAAAGAGATTTAACAGATTCTACAGTACTGAGAAATGTAGGCGTACCAATGGCCCATACAATCATTTCTATTTCTTCTACTTTAAAAGGGTTGAACAAACTTTTATTAAATAATGAAATGATTGCTGCAGACCTGGAAAATAACTGGGCAGTAGTTGCAGAAGCGATACAAACGGTATTAAGAAGAGAAGCTTATCCTAATCCTTACGAAGCTTTGAAAGATCTGACACGTACCAATCAAAAAATCACCGCACATACGATGGCCGAATTTATCGACGGTCTTCAGATTAACGAAGATTTAAAGCAGGAATTGAAACAAATCACGCCATTTAATTACACAGGCGTGTTTTAATATATAATGACCTAAAACAGACATCGATATCTGCATTTGAATTTCGAATTATTTATTTTTGTAAGAAAAAAGAGACAATGACTATTAACGTATATACAGAACAAACCCCGAATCCAGCCACCATGAAGTTTATGGTTAATAAGCTTCTGATTAACGGAAGCGAGGATTTCGCTACAAAAGAAAGTGCTGAACACTCTCCTTTTGCAAAAGAATTATTCAAGTTTAATTTTGTTAATGGTGTATTTTTTGCGAGCAATTTTGTTACCATTACAAAGACTGAAGATGCAGAATGGCCAGATATCGAACCTATTTTAAAGGAATTTGTTAAAGGCGCCGTAGAATCAGAATATAAAATTAAAGAAGTTACTTCAGAAGAAGCTCCCGCATTTGAAGGATCTGATCTTGAAGTGAAAATTCAGCAGATATTACATGATTACGTACGCCCTGCTGTAGAACAGGATGGTGGTGCAATCAGTTATAAATCATTTGAAGAAGGTGTTGTTACGGTTGAACTCCGTGGTTCATGCAGTGGCTGTCCTTCCTCTACCATCACTTTAAAATCTGGTATCCAGAATTTATTGCAACGCATGGTTCCTGAAGTAAAGGAAGTTGTTTCAAACGCTTTATAAAAAATACAATCATAAAAAAAGAGGCTTGTAAAAACAAGCCTCTTTTTTTATACAGCGAATTTGATCAGTTTTAATGCTGACTTTCAAAATGTCTTTGAATAGCTGCCAGCATTTCTACATCTACTAAACCATTGGTAGCCAGAATTTCTCTGCGTTCGATAAATTCATCACCGCCGCTAAAGTTCATAATCTTCCCTCCTGCCTGCTGAACCAGGTAGGCACCGCCAGCCACATCATAAGAGTTAAGATTGTATTCAAAGAATGCATCGAACCTACCACAGGCAACATAAGCCAAATCTACAGCAGCAGAACCGATTCTTCTTAGGCCATGAGTCTTCTGCATTAATTCTGCCAACAACTGCATGTACTGTGCCTGTTTATCAAATTGATAATAAGGGAAACCGGTAGCCAGTAAAGAATCTGCCAGCGTATTCCTTTGTGAAACCTGGATAGATTTATGATTAAGATAAGCAAGCCCACCTTTATAAGTATGAAACATTTCACCTCTATTAAGCTCGTAAACGATCCCTAAAACAGGCTTATCCTCTTCATATAAAGCAATACTAATCGAATAAGTTGGTACACCATGTATAAAATTTGTCGTACCATCCAGTGGATCAATAATCCAGTTGTATGTTTTTCCTTTTGTATTTATCGTTTGCTCTTCAGTCGTAAAACCCGCATCTGGTATTAATTGATCAAGATTTTCGACTATAATCTCTTCCGCAGTTTTGTCTACATAAGAAACCATATCATTTAATCCCTTGAATTCAATGGTGCCGGCATCAAAACGCATCGATTCTTTCCGTATAAAATTGCCTGCTAACCTTGCAATTGCAATGACCTGTGAACTCAGTAATTCGTAATTCAAATTGTAAAATTTAGCTTGTGTGTTTTTTTTTATTCCTGATAGAGAATATGACAAGTAGCAGGCCACAAATAAACAAAAGAGAAGAAATCAACTCTGCCTGAGTAAAAGAAAGACCTGCAACATGGTATTTTGAATTGACACGGATCAGCTCGACAAAAAATCGTTCCACTCCATTCATCATTAAATAAATACCAAACATCATTCCTGGTAGCTTAATCTGATGACGGATACGCCAAAGAATAAGAAAAAGGATAAAACATACAATTACTTCGTAAATAGGTGTAGGATATACCGGTAAGGGTAATACATTACAAAATTTGCCTACACAACCAGGAATAGGAATCCCTTCCATCGCTACATTGTTTGGATAAGTATAAGCCCACAACCAGTCAGGTAACCAGCCAAATGGTTTAGGATTCATATTTACAATTCCCCAATCACCATCACCAGAAAGATGACAGCCAATTCTGCCGACACTATAAGCCAGCATCATTCCAGGGCCGCCCACATCCAGCATATGTAAAGGCTTGATTCCATTTTTCTTTGCAATATATAATACAGCTGCTCCTCCGCAGATCAATCCGCCATAAAAGGTAAGTCCGCTAAATGAGAGTAAACCACCTATCGGGTCCTTAACAAAAGTATCCCAATGTTCCAGGTTATCAAATATCTTTGCGCCAAGAAAACCCCATACAGCAGCCCAGACAATCATATTACCCATTAATTCATAAGGATGCTCTGTAACCTCTACTTTTTTAGGCTGCTCAAGCTTGAATTTATTCTTTTCTTTATAATCCCAGTAAGCAAATAATCCAGCGAAAAATAATCCACCAAGAATATTTCCTTTCAGTGATAAGAGTACGGTCTGTGCATCGCTGACAAACAGCCGGTAATTCAATAATGCATAAACTAATTTATATCCAATCAGAAATCCGAATATGCAGTTAGATAACAGTTCTGTGGTCGTAGCTGGTTTACCAATAGTTATAATCCTCTTGACAGGATGCAGTAACCCCAATGCTTCCTTCCTTTTCAGTTCCTGCGTAAATGCCCAGTAACCGGCAATAAAAGCCAATGCGACAAATACACCGAAAGTATTAAACGGCAATGGAACCTGGATACCAAAAAGATATTCTATAAAATGGGAAACGGTTGGAAACATATGCGTATTTTTTTTACGCGAATATAAGATTAATGTGCTAAAACTTCTTCAGTTTCCATAACTTCTACCTCACCGTCAGCAGTTAATTCCATTAGTTTGACAGTTTTAATTTCATTAACCATTACAGGATCATACTTAGCTTTTACCTTTACGTAATTTTTGGTAAAACCATGCATGAAACCATTTTTCTGATCATCCTCAAATAAAACTTCTCCAATAGTCCCAATCTGTGATTGATAAAAGGCTCTCCTTTTCTTATCCGATAAAATATGAAGCATTTTACTTCTGTCAGCGCGCGCACTTCCTGCAACAACACCAGTCATATCTGCAGCTTCAGTCTGCTCACGTTCCGAATAAGTAAATACATGCAGATAAGAAACATCCAGTTCGTTCAGGAATTGGTAAGTATCTAAAAAGTCTTCATGAGTTTCACCAGGGAAACCTACAATTACATCAACCCCTATACAGCAATTCGGAATAAGTTTTTTAATAGTCGCCACACGTTCCGTATATAAATCTCTGCGGTAACGTCTTTTCATCAGACCAAGAATCTTATCAGAGCCAGACTGTAAAGGAATATGGAAATGTGGTACAAATCGTTTTGAAGCAGCTACAAAGCTGATAATTTCATTGCTTAATAAATTTGGCTCAATAGAAGAAATACGGATTCTTTCAATTCCTTCTACTTCGTCCAAGGCTTTCACCAAATCAAAAAACTTATCCTCACGCTGTCCGCTGCGAATTCCAAAATCACCAAGATTCACCCCGGTAAGTACAATTTCTTTCACACCACTTTCAGCAATCTGTTTTGCCCGATTCACTACATTTTCAATGGTATCACTTCTGCTTCCACCTCTTGCAAGGGGAATTGTACAATATGTACAAGGATAATCACAACCATCCTGAACTTTCAGGAACGTACGTGTTCTGTCACCTATAGAATAGGCAGCAATAAAATTATGATTAACTTTTTCTATGTTTTGCTGATGAATAACAGCTTTTGGTAATTTCGTCAGATCTGAGATATATTCTACGATACGGAATTTCTCGGCCGCGCCCAATACCATATCTACACCCTCAATCTCAGCAATCTCAACAGGTTTTAATTGTGCATAGCAGCCTACAATAGTAATATATGCGTTTGGTGCATATTTAAGTGCTTCCTTCACTACCTTACGGCATTTTTTATCCGCATGTTCTGTAACAGAACAGGTATTGATGACGTATACATCTGCAGCGTCTGTAAAATCTACTACAGCATAACCTGCATCAGTAAAAAGACGGCCAATAGTTGAAGTTTCTGAAAAGTTTAACTTGCAACCCAGTGTATAAAATGCTACTTTTTTCATTGAAATTTATTGTTATGAGGCTAAAAAACACCGATATAAATTCATATCGTATAGAATATGTCAGCATTCATTTGAGCTGCAAAGATAACTTTTTAGATTAATGTTTGCATAGGGCAAAACATTTGTTCATTGTCAAATTATGCAGATGAAATTGTTATTTTCTTTATTTTAAGATACTATGCTCTGTTTTCGTTCCAGCGAAAACTATCCTGCTCCAATCCTGCCAGATCTATAACTCTGCTCACTACAGTTTGCGCTACTTCTTCAATAGTTGTTGGGATACTATAGTATGATGGGCTCGCTGGGCAGATAATCCCACCTGCTTCAGTAACCGTTTTCATATTATTAATATGAATCAAACTGAAAGGAGTATCTCTGACCACAGCTATTAGTTTTCTTCGTTCTTTTAAGATTACATCTGCTGCCCTTGAAATTAGATCATTGGAAATGCCATGGGCGATTCTGCCAAGCGTTCCCATAGAACAAGGAATAATAATCATCGTATCAAATCTTGCAGATCCGGAAGCAAAAGGCGCATTAAAATCCATCTTCTGATAAAAATCAAAAGTATACCTGCCATAATCACTATTCCCTAATTCAAAACGCCAGACTTCTTTTGCATTGTCAGACATCACAACACCAACAGTTTCTATCTGATCAGCTAACTGCTCAAGGCTATTCAATAAAAGTTTGGCATATATTGATCCGCTGGCACCTGTGATTGCAACGATGATTTTCTTCTTCTTCATGAGTGTATAAAGATACGGAACCTATAGAAACAAAAAAGGGCCGAAAATAAATTTCCGGCCCTACATCTACCTATGAAAAACATACCCTCGAAAGGGTAAGCCCAAATGTAATATTCTTTTCTAACAAAAAGAAAACTTTAACACTTTTTAAGATATTATGATACAATTATGCTAATTGTATCTTTTACACTACCGTAAAGGCCCATATTTTATTTGGAGACTTTGCAAGTTTATCATTATTATGGAGATCGAGATCAAGAAATCAAGTATTAAGTGGATTCACTTCTTCCAAGAAATCATTTTTTAGTCCTGTAACACACAAATTCATCAGATACGCCTAAATTTTATTAAAATTTAAAATACTGTATCTGAATAGATTAAAGAATAATTCAAATTTAAGTACAGAAATATTTGCTAAGAACATTAAAATTTGTACTTTTGTCAAACTGAAAAACACGGTGGTTTTAGCTCAGTTGGTTAGAGCATCGGTTTGTGGTACCGAGGGTCGTGGGTTCGAGCCCCATATTCCACCCCATTGTTTAAAAGCAGTAAAACATCGAAAGCAGCCTCAATAGGCTGCTTTCTTTAGTTAAAAGGCCGAGAAAACGTAAAACTACTGAATTTAACGAGATCTTGACCTACAATAGGCCTCCGCACCATAGATATTTAGCGACTTCACATTTGAGAATTCTATGAGGTGTATTCGATTCCGAATGATACAGGCACAAAAAGTCTTATAGATAAACTTTTTCCTCCTATACCTGGAATTGATATAGCGAACTGAACAAGTTTGGAATCAAACGTAAACCCGCCTTCAATTTTGGCCATACTGATTGCATCCAGTTGTTCAACACCCAGATTACATAATTCTAATTTTCTCATCCTATTAATTATTAAAGTTAATTCCCTACTCATTAAAGGCTTTTCGGGCTACGCCTTTCAATCGGTTAACTAATTTACGAGGACACACGTACACATAAATCATTTATATTGTTCATATTAACTCAAAAAAAGAACACCTGAAATAAATAATTTAAACAATACACATCCTCTTTTCCTGAACGCCAACACCAACTAAATCAACCGGAAGAAAACAAAGAATTTCAATAAAAACATTCATTCCATAAAGAATCCGGAAGAACTCACTACAGTTGTAAAAGCAAAAGTTAACTTTGCAATCCTCGCGTTAGCGGAGATAGGCTACAAATTAATTAACTTACGAAAGAGGCAGCCTGCTTTCTTTATTTAAAAGATTTATGATTGAAATTTACACTGACGGTGCAGCAAGTGGAAATCCCGGACCAGGAGGTTACGGAGTCATTTTGCGTTCAGGTAGTCATTATAAAGAATTAAGCGGAGGTTTTCGCATGACCACCAATAACAGGATGGAGTTACTAGCTGTTATTGAAGGTCTCCAAACTATTAAGAAACCAGGCGAACAGGTCACTATCTACTCCGATTCAAAGTACGTTGTAGATTCAGTAGAAAAGAAATGGGTATTTGGATGGGTAAAAAAGGGATTCAAAGACAAAAAGAATAAAGATCTCTGGATTCGTTTTCTTGCAGTATATAAATTACACGATGTAAAATTCATCTGGATAAAGGGACACAATGATCATCCTGAAAACGAAAGATGTGATGTTTTAGCTGTGGCAGCTTCGAGAGATAAAGTCAACCAGAAAATTGACATTGAATTTGAAGCAGAAAAAAGCAGAGGCACATTATTATAATAATAAGCGGGATAAATTTATCCCGCTTATTATTTCATCAATACTTAAGCGCTTTTATTTTCAGCTTCTGCGATTGTATAAGTTGCCATCATTTCTTCCGCCATCTTTACCATCTTTTCTGAACCAATAAAAATTGAAGATCTCTGGTGCAATTCAACTGGCTCGATTTCTAAAATCCGTCTGAAACCATCAGAAGCAGTACCACCAGCCTGTTCAACAATAAAGGCCATCGGATTACATTCATATAATAACCTCAATTTTCCATTTGGAGAACTCGCAGTAGTCGGATAGATATAAATACCACCCTTAATCAGGTTACGATGAATATCAGCTACCATAGAACCAATATACCTTGAAGTATATGGTCTGTTAGAAGCCTCGTCATGCACCTGTGCATACTTAATATACTTCTTTACCCCTTCTGGAAAATGGACATAATTCCCTTCATTGATTGAATAAATACTTCCATCCTTTGGCACCTTCATGTTAGGATGGGATAAGCAGAACTCACCGATCGATGGATCGAGCGTAAATCCATTTACTCCTTTACCAGTAGTATAAACCAACATAGTCGAAGAACCATAAATCACATAACCAGCTGCCACCTGCTCCGTACCTTTTTGCAGTACATCAGCCAATGTAGCCATACCTTCAATGGATTTTCTACGGTAAATAGAAAAAATTGTTCCAACTGCTACATTGACATCAATGTTTGAAGAACCATCAAGAGGGTCAATACATACAATGTATTTCGCATTTTTAGACACTGGAGAATCTATAGGAACAAAATCGTCTTCCTCTTCAGTAGCCACGATACAGCACTCACCCCCGCTGGTTAAAGCGGCTATAAATTGTGTATTTGCAAAAACATCTAGTTTTTTCTGGCCTTCGCCCTGGATATTAACAGTTCCGGCATCCCCAAGAATGTCAACCAAACCTGCTTTATTTACCTCCCTGTTAACGATTTTTGCAGCGATTCCGATATCTCTCAATAATCTTGAAAGCTCTCCTTTTGCGTAAGAGAAATCAGCTTGTTTCTCAATAATGAACTGTCCTAATGTTTTTATACCCGACATATATACTTAGTGTACTTTATACGTTACCTATTACCTATTTCTATGGCCTCTAAGGTATGGATTTTTTCTTCCGAAATACAAAAACGAATTAAAGTTTTAACTTTATGCCAGCCAGATTTACCCGCTGCACCCGGGTTTATGTGCAGACAATTGATTTTAGGATCAAACATCACTTTTAAAATATGTGAGTGACCAGTTATAAACAACTTCGGTGGGTTAGTGTAAATTTCACACTTTACATTCGGAGCATATTTACCCGGATATCCGCCGATATGTGTCATCCAAACATCTACATTTTCACAGTTAAAACGCAGATGCTCTGGAAACTCCGCCCTGATTACCTTATCATCGATATTTCCATACACACCTTTGAGTGGTTTAAATGCTTTTAATTTTTCCGCAACATCAGGGCCAAAATCGCCTGCATGCCAGACCTCATCACAAGCCTCAAAGTGCTTAAATACTGCATCATCCAAATGACCATGCGTATCTGAAATTAATCCAATCTTTTTCATTTAAAGCTCATTAAAATTTAGCTGTTAGTGCCTGTTTAATTGAAATTACAAATTTAAACAGAGACTGTAATTTGAATACCATTCTTTTCAACCCTGAAACCCATCTAAAATGCCAGTAAAAAATCTCTTAGCAAATACTTATACTGCTCTGTGTACAGATTTTGAGCTTCATATATATATACATGTTCTTGCAAAGGTGGCTGGTCATCAAATCCAAGGCAAATAATTTGTCTGAAAGGAGCTTTGGTACAATCTGAATAAACATGAATAATTTTAGACGGAAAAAGCTTTTGCAGAACCGCGTTGACCACAACCTCCTCAGCTTGTTTCACTGGAAGAATAAGCCAGAGCAATCCGTCTTCAGTTAATAACCCAGCAGTTTTCCTGAGTAACAACTCAAAAAAATCCTCGTCAGCATGTCTGGCAATTTCCTTTCTTTTTTCCTGGTTCTTTAAATCATTCACAAAATAAGGAGGGTTAGAAACAATCATCTCATATTTCAAATCCGACTTAAATTCTTCAAAAGCAGAATGATCTACCGTAGTTCTAGCTGAAAAAGGAGAATTCAAACAGTTTTTTGAAGCCGCCTGCGCAGCTGATTCATCAATTTCCACAGCTTTCACCTGTGCTGCACCGAAACGCTGTGCAAGCATTAGCGCGATCACACCCGTTCCTGTACCTATATCTAAGATGTTTCTTGGCGATGCATGATTAGCTATAGCAGCCAAAAGAACACCATCCGTATTGATTTTCATCGCACAACCAACCTGATTCACTTCAAAGTGCTTAAATTTAAAAACACTCCCCATTTAACATTGATATATTTCAAGCGGCAAGCCATCAGGATCAGAAAAGAAAGTAAACTGCTTACCAGTATACTCATCAATTCTCAATGCTTCTGTCTTTACGCCCTTAGCATTCAGTATTGCAGCTACAGCAGCAACATCGCCCACCTCAAAAGCCAAATGACGCAAACCAGTGGCCTCAGGCCTGGATGGCCTTTCAGGTGGATTTTCGAAAGAAAACAATTCAATCTGATAAAGCCCATTTACAGATAAATCCAGCTTAAAAGATTTTCTTTCAGCTCTATAAACCTCCTGAACAACTTCTAAACCTAATATATTTACATAGAAATTTTTACTAACCTCGTAATCTTTACAAATAATAGCAACGTGATGAATTCTTTTTAACATAGGTTATTTTGTATTTTAATTCCGTTCAAAGGTAAAAAAAATGAGCCCCATTCAATAATTTAACCATCATCAAACCCTTTAATATTAAATACTATTTCAGTGATTATTTTATATAAAATTTAAACCTGATTTAGCGTTATCATGATATAAATGATTAAATTCCATCACTAAGGCTAGTTTAATTAAATAAAATAATCCGATCAGCAAATCAGTACTGAAGCCTTAAAAGCAGGTTTAAAGAAGCCATAGCTTCATCACGCGAACAAAAACAGATCAGAAAACATACAATAACATATTGACATTTGATTTTTTACTAACAATTATTGAATAATTAATTATAAAAATTATATTTTTGATCAAATTTCAAAGAAACTAATGAAAAGCTTAAGGACAAACGCACTAAAAGAAGCACAAACCAGAGTTTCACCAGAAGTTAAGGCTCCATCAGCCAAAATTTCTGAGTTTTTTGGCTCAAATGTGTTCGATAAAAAGAAAATGAAAGATTTCTTATCAAAAGAAGTCTATGAAAAACTAATCTCAGCAATTGATCAGGGTGAATTAATTAACCAGGATGATGCCAATCAGATCGCTACAGCGATGAAACATTGGGCAATGTCTAAAGGAGCCACTCACTATACACACTGGTTTCAACCATTAACAGGTTCGACAGCTGAGAAACATGATTCCTTTTTCGAACCAACCATCGATGGTCCAGTTGAGAAATTTGCAGGTAGTGCATTAGTACAACAAGAACCAGATGCGTCAAGTTTCCCGAATGGTGGTATCAGAAATACCTTTGAAGCCAGAGGTTATACTGCATGGGATCCTTCTTCTCCTGCTTTCATTATGGAAAGTAAAGCTGGAAAAACATTATGTATCCCGACTGTATTTGTTGCTTACACCGGTGAAGCTTTAGATTATAAAGCTCCTTTATTAAAAGCATTAAATTCATTAGATAAAGCTGCAGTTGATGTTTGTCAGTATTTCGATAAAGGCATTAACAAAGTAACCGCATCTTTAGGTATTGAGCAGGAGTATTTTCTGGTTGACCTTGCTTTGTATAATGCACGTCCGGATTTAGCTTTAACTGGTCGTACTTTATTTGGCCACATGTCTGCAAAAGGACAACAATTAGATGACCATTATTTCGGATCAATTCCTGAACGTGTATTCACATTCATGGTAGATTTTGAAAATGAAGCCTTTAAATTAGGTATCCCTTTAAAAACACGTCACAATGAAGTTGCACCATTGCAATTTGAATGTGCACCACTATACGAAGAAATTAACCTTGCTATCGATCACAATCAACTATTGATGGATCTGATGGAAAAAGTTGCCCGCCGTCATAATTTCAAAGTGTTATTACATGAGAAACCATATGCTGGTATCAATGGTTCAGGAAAACACAATAACTGGTCTTTAATTACAGATACAGGTAAGAACTTACTCGCTCCGGGTAAAACGCCTAAAAACAACCTGATGTTTCTAGCTTTCTTTGTCAATACAATTAAAGCAGTACATGAACATGCAGATTTATTAAGAGCAAGTATTGCTTCAGTAAGCAATGATCACCGTTTGGGTGCAAACGAAGCGCCACCGGCAATCATTTCTATCTTTTTAGGCCAGCAGTTAAACGAAGTTTTAGACGAAATCGAACACTCACGTATCAGCAAAAAAATCAAAGAAGATAATGCATTATGGTTAGGCATTCCTAAAATACCACAAATCTTATTAGATAATACTGACCGTAACCGTACTTCACCTTTTGCCTTTACAGGTAACAAATTTGAATTGCGCGCAGTAGGTTCATCAGCTAACTCATCTGCACCGATGACTGTTTTAAACTCAATCATGGCAGATCAGCTGGTTAAGTTTAAAATTGAAGTTGATAAACTGATCAAAAAAGGAGAGAAAAAAGATATCGCTCTTTTAACAGTGATCAAAAAATACATCAAAGAATCAAAAGATATCCGTTTTGAAGGAAATGGATACAGCCAGGAATGGGAAGATGAAGCAGCAAAACGTGGTTTAGCAAATATCAAAACTACACCTTTAGCTTTAGACGCTTATATCTCTGAAAAATCTACTGAATTATTTGAGAGAACTAATATCTTTTCTAAACGTGAATTACATGCCCGTCATGATATTCTTTTAGAAAGCTATTACAAAAAACTACAGATTGAAGCCAGAGTTATGGGCGAAGTAGCGAATACGATGATTATTCCTGCATGTATCGCTTATCAGAATACCTTATTAGAAAATGCAAAAAGCATTAAAGAACTAGGTTTATCCAAAGAAGCATTAGTTGCTCCATTAGCTATTATCAATAAGTTATCTGATCACTTATCAATTGTAAAAACTACAATTGATGCCATGTTAGAGGCTCGTAAATTAGCCAATACAATTGAGGACTCAAGAGATAAAGCTATCGCTTATGATGAGAAGGTTAAATCTCATTTTGATACCATTCGTTACAATGTTGACAAATTAGAGCAGATTGTAGATGACAGCGTTTGGCCATTACCAAAATTTAGAGAGTTGTTATTTTTAAAATAGAATTCCATTAATTTATTGAAATAACCTCTGTCCTTAAAAAACAGAGGTTATTTTTTTTTTGAATCGTCTACATTCGGGCGTTTCTCTATCTTTGCAGCAATATGAGTGATAACAGGTATAACCAGCGTGGCGTTTCGGCTTCGAAAGAAGATGTGCATCAAGCCATCAAAAACATAGATAAGGGTATTTTCCCACAAGCATTTTGTAAAATTATCCCTGATATACTAGGTAATGACAATGCTTTTTGTAATATAATGCACGCTGATGGTGCAGGTACTAAATCCTCTTTAGCCTACGTTTACTGGAAAGAAACCGGTGATGTTTCCGTATGGAAAGGCATTGCACAGGATGCAATCATTATGAATCTTGATGATTTAATCTGTGTAGGCGCTACAGATCATATTTTACTATCATCTACTATCGGAAGAAATAAAAACCTGATTACAGGAGAAGTTATTGCCGCTATTATCAACGGAACAGAAGAAATTCTTGCCGAATTGAGAGAAATGGGAATCTCCATTTACTCTACTGGTGGTGAAACTGCTGATGTTGGTGATTTAGTACGTACCATTATTGTAGACTCAACAGTTACCTGCCGCATCAAGCGCGATGAGGTAATCAGCAATCATCATATTCAAAAGGGAGATGTGATTGTAGGATTATCTTCTTCAGGTCAGGCAACCTATGAATCAGAATACAATGGTGGTATGGGCTCTAATGGTTTAACCTCAGCACGTCATGACGTATTTGATAAATCAGTTGCGGACAGCTACCCTGAAAGCTTTGATCCAGCAGTACCTTATGATCTTGTTTTCTCGGGTGGTAAAAAGCTGACTGATAAAATCAGGATTGATGAAAACACAGAAATTACTATTGGCAAACTCGTACTCTCTCCTACCCGTACTTATGCGCCAGTCATTAAAAAGGTATTAGAGAAACACAGAAGTCAGATCCATGGCTTAGTACATTGCAGCGGTGGTGCACAAACTAAGGTGCTTCACTTTATCAATGATAACATTCATGTGATTAAAGACAACTTATTTCCGGTTCCCCCACTTTTTGAATTGATTCAGGAACAATCTGGAACAGCCTGGAAAGAAATGTACAAAGTATTCAATATGGGCCATAGAATGGAGTTATATGTACCTCAGGAAATTGCTGATGACATTATCGCTATTTCTAAAAGCTTCAATATCGATGCACAGATCATCGGTCGTGTGGAAGAATCAGCACATAAACAAGTAACGATTACCAGTGAAAAAGGTCAGTTCAATTACGAATAACCCTATAAAAATATCATATTATTCTGAAGAGCTTGTCAAAAACAAGCTCTTTTTTTATACAATCAAATTATCATCAAATCCCATAACAATATAGAGAATACCATATTAATGGTATGTTTAAAAGACGAAGGGGAAAAACTAAACTTCTTCTTAAATGCCGATGAAAAGTGATTACCACAGCTATAACCCACAATAGCAGCAATCTCTTTCAAACTATAGCCAGGTGTGCTGCCCAATAACGCTTTTGCCTTTTGCATTTTGAGTTCAGAAGCATAACTGTTAATTGTCTGTCCTATTATCTCTTTAAAACCAGCCTGGAGTTTTGTACGGTTCATCCCAGCTTTCTCTGCCAGCATAGCAATAGAAAAATTCTTAGAAAGATTTTGACTGATTACTTGTGCTATCATTTCAAATATAGTGACCTCCTGCTTACTCCATTTAATCAAATGATTTGCAGAATCTTCCTGTGCTTCCAGGAGCAGTACAGTAAGCTCACAAATTTTAAGCTGCATAAAAAAATCAGTGTATTTACCCGGACTACGCTGCATTAATGTGCTTAAAATCTTTTGAAGATCATACAAAACACTATAGAGATATTTTCCATCTAAATGAATAGGCAACGAAACAGAGAAATTACTGTCGAAAGTACCATCCGGAAGCAAGAGTAGAATTTCCGAATCAACTGATTTCATGCTTGCTTTTTTGACTATCGTATGGTGCTTCCTGGTTATACTAATTCCCTCAATAAAAACACCTTCGCCCCTTCTAATATTGATTTCTATCATACCTATTGCTGATTCCGTATACTTTGCTGCAAAACTCGTAGTTCAAATCCTTTATTTTTGCCCACAGTCAATAACAAGTCTAAATAAACACAAAAGAAATAACACCTGCAAATTTCAGGACATAACCTTTTGCTTTAAGAGTAGAAATGCATCAGACTATTCAATTAAAGACAAATATTTATAAAAAAACACTGCAAATAATGATCAACGGAACGAAGCAAAATCCGCAAAAAAAGAAAAAGACATATTCACTTTTCACAAGAATCAATAAATGGCTGCACCTTTGGCTAGGACTTATTTCTGGGATCATTGTTTTAATTGTTTGCATCACCGCATGCATATGGGTTTTTAATGAAGAAATACTGGGTTTACTGGAACCAGAAACAAGAATTGAACAGCAGAATAAAGCTGTACTCACCCCCTCTCAATTAAGTATAATCGCAAAAAAAACATATCCGGATAAAGTAATCTCCTATGCAACCTATCAGCAGGGACGGGCAATCAATTTACAACTCAAAGGTCCAAAAGAGAAAGGCCGAAGAGGTGGCGGTATTATGATGAAAATCAATCCCTACACAGGAAAAGTGATTAGTTCGGTGGTCCTTAAAAAAGGAGAAACCGACTTTTTTAGATTCATCCTCAACGGACATCGTTTTTTATGGATGCCTTATGAAATTGGCAGACCGATTGTCAATTACGGAACACTTGTTTTTGTTGTACTGCTCATTACCGGAATGATCTGGTGGTATCCAAAAAAATGGAATAACTCTACACGAGATAAAAGCTTCAAAATCAAATGGGGAGCTTCTTTTAAAAGAGTGAATCTCGACCTGCATAATGTCCTTGGTTTCTACTCCTTACTTTTCCTGCTTGCCATTGCCCTTACCGGAATGGTTTATGGTATCAACTGGTATAGTGAAGGCTTATACTGGGTAACTTCCGGAGGAGAGAAAATGATCAATTCCGGTCGTCTTGAATCTGATTCTTTACAGGCAAAAAAGTTTTACACACCAGAACGGGCTATGGATGCAGCCTGGCAAAAAGTCATTGCTAAACATCCGAAATCGGCAGGATTCTATTATAGTTTCCCCGATACTTCCAAAGTTAAATCAACAATAGGTATAACCGTTTATCCTAACAAAGGACAGTTCTATAATAATCAGGGCTATACATTTGACCAGCATACCATAAAAGAGCTAAAATCTAACGATATCTACTCCGTCCCTTATGAACAGTCTGGTTTTAGTGGTAAGCTACGAAAAATGAATTATGACATTCATGTAGGCAGTATTCTCGGTTTTCCTGGAAAAGTTATGGCCTTTCTTGCTTCCTTAATTGGCGCGTCCCTTCCAATTACAGGATTTCTAATCTGGTATGGGCGCAAATTCAAGAAAAAAGGCACAAAAAACACAAAATTAACCACTGCTAAGGAAATTAAAACCAGGCAATCGCTAGAATCTGAATTACAAGAAGTGATACTTTAACCCAAATCACCAAATTCAAAGAAAACCCTATCAATTAATCTAAAATATAAAATAATGAAAAAACTAGTATTTCTTACCTTAAGCATCTTGTTCTGCTTCATCACAACCAATCTGTATGCGCACGCACTTTGGATAGAAACCAATAACACAGGAAAAATCGGACAACAGCAAACAGTAAAAATCTATTATGGTGAATATGCTGCAAACGAAAAAGAGAATGTATCTAAATGGTATTCTGATGTAAAAGACTTTACATTATGGCTTGTATCCCCAAATCAGATAAGGACTCAGTTAAAGCTGAGTGCAGACAGCAATTCTTTCACCAGTAATTTCACACCCGATCAAAATGGACTATATGCTTTAGAAGTCAGTCATGAAGCAAAAGAGCTGGGTGGTACAACTAAATACCATTTCCTGGCAAGTACAAATATTATTGTGGGAAAAGGTCTAACAGCATCAAGTACCAATGTATTGAATTTACAATTGAATACTGCTTCACCGGTAAAAGTTAATCAAACTGTTAAATTAGCAGCATCATTAAACAATACAGCCGCAAAAGCGAAAACTGTTGCCATACTTTCTCCTTCTGGATGGGCAAAAGAAACTAAAACAGATGAAAATGGCATAGTTCAGTTTACCCCACTATGGCCTGGAAAATATGTCGTTGAAGTCACTGAATTCCAAAAAGTAAAAGGTGAACATCAAGGCAAATCTTATGAAGCCATCTGGCAAGGGGCTACTTATAGTTTTGAGGTAAAATAACGGCATTCTCAGATTTAAAAAGAATAAATTTATAAAACAAGCTTACAACAAAAAGGGCCGTACCGAATCCGGTACAGCCCATTGTTAGATTTACAATCCTTTTTTACTAATCCGCATGCAGCGTATCAGTATGCTCTTCTGGTTTATAATTTGCTTCTAATTCGGCAAGTTTCTTTTTACCATAAGCCAGTTTGGTGATCAGTACAAATAGTACCGGAACAATAAACAAAGCAAGAATAGTTGCTGAAAGCATACCCGCAGCCACAGTCCATCCAATAGTCATACGGGATACAGCACCCGCACCCGAAGAAATAATCAAAGGAATAACTCCCAGAATAAATGCTAAAGATGTCATGATGATTGGACGTAATCTTAATTTAACCGCTTCAATAGTCGCTGAAATTAATTCCATTCCCCAATCAACCCGCTCTTTCGCGAATTCGACAATAAGAATCGCATTCTTAGCAGATAAACCAATCAGCGTAATCAGCCCCACCTGTGCATAAATATTATTATCCAGTTTTGGCAGGAAGATCAAGGCAAGAATAGCCCCGAACAAACCAAGAGGAACTGCTAGTAAAATAGAGAAAGGAACCGACCAGCTCTCATATAATGCAGCAAGTAACAAGAATACAAACACAATTATTAAACCAAAAATCAATGTAGTACTATTACCGGCCTCAGTTTCCTCCAAACTCAAACCAGAGAAGTTATAAGTATAACCTTGTGGTAAAGTCTGTGCAGCAACCTCTCTTAAAGCCTGTAATGCATCCCCAGAACTTCTTCCTGGTCTTGCCGCTCCACCAATCTCGATTGACCTGAACATATTATAGTGATTAATAATAGAGGCATTTTCGGTCATCTTATAAGTGACAAACGAACTTAACGGAACAGGAGTTCCTACACTATTATTTACATAAATCTGGTTCAGATTTTCAATACTGCTACGGAAATTTGTATCCGCCTGTGAAACTACGCGGAAACTACGTCCGTATTTAGTAAAGTCATTGATATAGCTACTACCCAGGTAAGCAGAAATCGTACTGTAAACAGCACCAATAGATACCCCCATCCGTTTCACTTTATCTCGATCTACATGAAGCTGATAGTTTGGCGTTTTCGCATTAAACAAGGTATACGCAAATCCAATTTCAGGTCGCTGATTAGCAGCTGCCAGGAATTTACCTACAATACCCTCAAACTTCTTAATATCACCAGCTTGTTTTTCCTGAATCTGCATCGAGAAACCACCACTAATACCTAATCCCGGAATTGGAGGCGGAGTTACGGCAAGCACACTTCCATCTTTATCACCGGCAAACGTTTTAGATACACTTGCCAGCACAGTAGCCACATCCTTTTTACGCTCATCCCAATTCTTCAGCTGTACAAAGAATGTACCCGCGTTAGACTTGAATGATCTGTTCAGAATGTTAATCCCGCTTACAGAAGTGATATTCTCTACCTCAGGAATATTTTTCTGGATAGAATCTGTAATCCGTTTGATAAATGCATTAGTACGAACCGCTGATGCACCTTCTGGTAAAGTCACACCCATGATAAAAATACCAGCATCCTCATTCGGAATAAACCCTGATGGCTTTTTCACAAAAAGACCAACCGTACCTACATAAATACACGCAAGGATGATCATCACTAAAGGTGCTTTTTTCAAAGCCCACCTAACGCCATTAGAATAGCCATGAGTTACATTCGCAAACCAGGTATTGAATTTAAAGAAGAACTTATTCAATCCTCTTGAATCTTTAGTCAGATTCATTGGTGTTAATAACAACGAACACAATGCCGGAGTCAGTGATAAAGCGATAAATGCAGAGATCAATACCGATACCGCAATTGTAATTGCAAACTGCTGATACAACTGACCTACCATTCCTGGTATAAAACCAACCGGAATAAATACCGCCGCCAAAATTAATGCAATTGCAATTACCGGTGCTGTGATATCTTTCATCGCTTTACGGGTCGCATCGGGAGCTGAAAGCCCCTCATGATCCATATAATGCTGGACCGCTTCCACTACCACAATCGCATCATCCACCACAATACCGATGGCGAGGACGAATCCAAACATCGTTAATACGTTGATAGAGAATCCTAATAGTGTAAAGAAGATAAAAGTACCAATAATAGAAACCGGGATTGCCAATACTGGAATCAGTGTTGCTCTCCAGCTCTGTAAGAAGAAGAATACAACAATAGTTACCAGGATCAGTGCTTCAACCAAGGTATGAATTACCTCACTGATCGATACTTTAATAATAGAAACCGTCTCATAACTAATTTTAAAATCTAAATCCTTAGGAAAGGATTTCTTTAACTCAGCCATGGTCTGATCGATACCAGCAGCAGTTTGAACAGCATTTCCACCCGGAGTCTGATTGACAGCCATTAAGGAGGCAACTTTACCATTTACCTTCGCTGTAGTAGAATAAGCAAATTCG
Source organism: Pedobacter sp. PAMC26386 (assembly GCA_014302835.1). Taxonomy (GTDB): domain Bacteria; phylum Bacteroidota; class Bacteroidia; order Sphingobacteriales; family Sphingobacteriaceae; genus Pedobacter. The sequence goes on along the minus strand of CP060294.1, from coordinate 432,635 downwards.
CCTAATTCCACACGTGCAACATCTTTAAGATAAACAGGAGAACCATCCTGACCAGTTTTAACAACGATATTCTTAAACTGCTCGACAGAATTTAAATCACCATCCATTACCACAGAGAACTCAAAAGTCTGTGAATTTTGCTGAGGCGGCCCACCTACACTACCCCCTGGGGCACGCGTGTTCTGTTCTGCAATTGCTGCCGAAACCTGTGCCGGTGTTAAACCTAATCTTGCCAGTTTACCCGCATCAAGCCAAACCCGCATACTAAACGGCTGGCTAAATACCTGCACATCACCCACACCTTTGATACGTAATAACGCATCCTTTACATATAAGTTGACATAGTTGGAAATAAATTTCTGGTCATATGTTCCATTTGGAGAATATAGGCCAATAACCATCAGGATATCATTGTTCGCTTTTTTAGTCGTAATACCTAAACGCTGAACCGCTTCAGGTAATCCTGGCTGCGCAATACCTACCCTATTCTGCACATCCAATGCAGCAATATCAATATTTGTACCTACATCAAAAGTTACAGTAATCGCAGAACGACCATCTGAAGTACTGTTTGAAGACAAATATTTCATCCCCGGCGTACCGTTAATCTGACTCTCAATTTGTGTAGTTACCGTTTGTTCTACCGTTTGCGCATCAGCTCCAGTATACGTACCTGTAACAGTAACCGTAGGAGGAGCAATACTCGGATATTGACTGATCGGCAATGTGGTAATCACAATCGCTCCTATCAGTACAATTAATATGGAAATGACGATCGCCGTGACCGGTCGTTTTATAAATACTTCTGATATCATATTCTTGAAATTCTTATAATAACTATTTTTTTGGTGCACCCGCTGCCGGCTGCTGTCCATTTGCTTCTGCTAACGATCCTGCGTGTACTACTGCACCTGGTCTTACATTCTGAACACCATCAACGACAATAACTTCACCCTTTTTCAGACCACTCGTCACTACGATATTCTGATCTATCTGTGTACCAACCTTAACTACTCTTGGAGCGGCTTTACTGCTATCTCCAACAACATAGACATTAAACTCACCCAACTGCTCAGTTACAGCTTTATAAGGAATCACCAGCTGATTACCTACTTGTTTGTTTAAGACCTGCAGATTAACGTTCATCCCAGAAATCAATCTTCCACCTTCATTAGGATAACTGATTCTTACTTTAATTGTACCGGTCTGAGGATCCACAGCACGGTCTATCGCAATAATTCTACCCTGACGTTTGTAAATACTGTTATCCTGAAGCTGAATGCTGAAAAGAGAATCTTTAACCGCAGCCGTGTTTTTTTCCAATTGAATAAAACGGGGAATCTCTGCCTGGTTAACCGGAATATCTACAGCGATCGGGTCATTTGTAGAAACCGTGTTTAAAAGCGTAGTACCCTGAGATACCAAGGCTCCTAGTTTAACCTGTGAAATACCAATTGTTCCAGTTAATGGAGAAACAATGATTGAACGTTGTAAATCGTTTGCAGCAGAGGCCAGATTTGCCTTTGCAGCGGCGATTTGAGATTCTGCATTCGCTAAGTCAGTCAAGGCATAATCCACACGTTGTTTCGCGATAGCTTCCTGTTGCGCCAGTTTAGTATAACGATCCGCATCTTTCTTTGCTTTATCCCGGTTTGCTTTCGCAACTGCTACATTAGCCTGAGCTGAGTTATAAGCCGCCTGATATTTAGTACGGTCAATTTCATATAATTTCTGTCCTTTAGTTACACGCTGGCCATCTTTAATATAGATCGCAGTAATATAACCACCAACCTGTGCACGAAGTTCAACTTCGTTTAACGCGATAACTACACCAGGATAAGTATCCACAGTAGTCACTGGTTGTTCATCAACAGTATAAGTTGTTACCGGAGTTGCCGGAGGAGGTCCTTGTTGAGGAGCAGGTTTACCACCGCAAGATGCTAATGTTACTGAACCAAGGATTAAGATGCCTAGTTTTATGTATTTATTGTTCATGTCTTTTATTGGTTTACGGTGATTGTTCCTAATGCTTGTTTTACGTCTAATTTTGACGAAAGAAGATTATATAATGAATTCAGATAATTGATTTGTGCAGTGCGAAGGTCTGTCTCTGAAGTTGTCAGATCCAAATAAGTTTTAATCCCTTCATCATATTGAAGCTTGATCGTATTGTACACCTGTTTTGAAATGTCAACATTCGCTTTATTCGTATGTAAATCATTCAGATTAGCCTTATAAGTAGCAATTGCCTGCTCATACTGTGTATTGATCTTATTTTTTGTATTGATTAAATCCAGATCAATCTTTCTTTCCTGCAATTGCGATTTTTTAATTTCCTGTGTACGTTTTCCACCAAGGAATACCGGAACAACCAATTTTAACCCAACAACTGAACTTGGATAATTCTGATCATATAAATTACCAAGCGTATTATTCTGATAATTCCATCCGTAATTGATAAAACCAGAAAGTGTAGGCGAATAACTCCATTTGTTATAGCTTGTTGTAATTTTCTGCAAAGCACGCTGAGTTTCCAACAAACGGTATTCTATACGGTTCTGATAGTTTAACAACTGAGCCGTATCAATCATCACATCTTTCTCCATGTCACTGTTAGCAAAAGATAAACCGAATTGTTTCTCTGCACTATACCCGATTAATTCTCTCAGGTAAGCATATTTATACTTTAACAATTCTTCAGTTCTTTTTCTGTCAGCTTTAGAATTACTTAAACTGATCTGCGCTCTTTGAAAATCTGTTTTATCAACCAGACCAGCATCATACTGTGCGCTTGCATCTTTGAATTGTTTTTCCAGCCTGGCAATATTCTCTGCAATGATATTCAATTGCTCTTTACTGGTCAGGACATCATAAAATGCTTTACTCACATCAACAATCGTGTTAATCTTCGTATTTTCTGTACTTTGTTTATACTGCTGTCTGTAATATTTAGCAGATTTAGACGCCTGGATTAATCCTGCATTTAAAAACTGCTGATCAGCCTGTAAAACAAAAGCAGAAGTATTCTTACCGCCAAAAGTAAGTAAAGAAGATACGCCATTATTAGTCAGAATCTGAGATTGCTGTTTAAAATTATGGTTTACTGTTCCAGTACCATTAATTTGAGGCAACCAGCCCGATAATGCCGATTTGATATCTCTTTCACCTATCTCTTCGTCAATCAGTGACTGCTGGACCCCCGGCTTGTTGCTTAAAGCGTAATCAATACATTCCTGTAAGGTAGCATTGCTCAACGTCTGCTGCTCTCTAACTGTCGTCTGGGCATATAGGAGCCCTGGCAGCAGAACCGGTATGCAGACGAGCATAATTAAAATCAATTTGTGAGGTTTCATATATATATTAAGGGTATTTGTTTTACTATTCATGTTATTGCCTTTTAATCCCATCCCAGATCACATTGATAACCTGGATAATATCTTCTTTAGAAAACACGATATGCTCTGATAATTGGAAAGTTGCAGCCGCAACCAGCGTCCCTTTTATGGTCGGAGCGAGCAGCCTCGGATCAATATTTTTAAACTGCTCATTTTCTATGCCATAATGGAAAAATGTAACCACCTTATCGATAAAGAGTTGACTATCCTTCTCAGGATAGTTTTTCGCAAAGGGAGAACTCATATATTGTTCAAGGAAAAATAAAGCACTCTCATTTTCTATGTAGAAATTAAACTGATTGATCAGGAGGTTGAAGAAACGATCTTTAAATGGTTTTTCGGGGTCATCACCGACCAAAATAGCCTTTACCAGCTGATCTTTCACATGGACATAAAGCTCCAGTATGAGGGTTTCTTTGGAATCGAAATAATGATATATGGTTCCTGCAGCAACTCCTGCATGTTTAGCAATTAAACTAATGGGCGTACCATGGAACCCATGCTCTTTGAGGAGAGCAAGTGTGCTGTTTAGGACAGCTACACGTTTTCCGTAATTATCTTTTGATTGAACGTTCATTCGGTTACAAATAAACACAAATTAAATATATGAAATAATTATTTATACTAATATGACAAAAAAGTGATTTAGAGCTCATGGAGGCGGTAACATCAAAGTAGAGACAGAGAAACGCAACCATAGAAACCGTTTAAAATAAAAAACCCCGCTCTGACGAATCAGAGCGGGGTTCGAATAAATTGTTATTTAAAATTAGTTGAAGCTATATCTTACACCAACCTGAATCTGGTATCTTGAAGAGATATCAGTATTATTCCTAAAAGTAGAAGTAGTCAAACCTTGATTCACAGTATACTGTTGAGTCAATGCTGTTGGCCTTACTACACCTTGAACTTGCAAAAAGTTAGTCATACCAGGTGCTTTTGTTAGCCCCCAGTTTCTATTCAATAAATTACCAAAGTTGATAATGTCTACAGAAACTTCAAATCTACTATTTGCTTTTTCACCAAAAATGGTTTTAAACTGTTGAAGGATTCTTACGTCGAAACGGTTTGCCCAAGGATATTCCGCACCATTTCTCTCAGTAACCTGACCTCTATGTTTGCTTAAATATTTATCCTGGTTAATATATGCATCTAATCTAGCCCATTGCTGATCAGCTGTTTCTGCATAGGTCGTCTTCGAAGCAGCAATATCCTTTAAGATGATATCATTACGATCTTTTGGAACATACATTAAATCGTTGAAAGTTGAATTATCATTATTAACGTTACCAGCAGTTACATAAGAGAATCTTGTGTTTCCAAAAGTATCACCATAAGGAGATCCTTCATATACCACACCAATTGAAGTCGGTAATTTAGGAATGATAGAGAAGTTAACATTAACAGATGCAATGATTCTGTTTTTAACTAAGAAACTACTATACGCCAATACTGGTTTATTAGGATCACCAACAATTTGGTTACCATTAAAAGCTGAAGCAGCCTGTGATCCTGGAGTTGAAGTAATATCACGTGCATCACTTCTAGTGTAAGCTGCCATTACATCTACATATTTACCGAATCTTTTTTGTAATTGTCCAGTTATATTCCAGGCATATCCCTTATTTGTATTATCAAATACAATTGCATTAGTTATGAATGGATTGATTCTGTTTAAATTACCACCTGGAAAATAAGGACGTGTATCACCAGTACCAGTAAGGTTAGCAGTAGGATTAACTAAGTTAGCATCTCTGTGGAATACTTCATTGATTGATTTAGTGTACATACCATCAACTGTAGCAATTACTCCACCAGGTAGTTTATAATCAACAGCTAAACTAGATCTCCATACCTGAGGCACTTTGAAGTTATTTACAGCCTGATTAATAGCAAAGGTAGCTGGATTAGCTGGATTAGCTGGTATATAAGTTGAAGGATCAGGGCTAAAAGGACGGTTTTTTGGATTAGTCAAAAAATCGTTACCACTACCTAATCCGGTATTTCCAGCCTGATTAGTTAACCAAACCGCTGGAACAGCTCCAGTGAATATACCGGAACCACCTCGGATCTGAACCGTACCATCTGCATTAACATCCCAGTTGAATCCAACACGAGGAGAAAACAAGATCTGAGTTTTAGGCAATTTACCAACATCTAATTTTTCACCATCACGGAAATTCGCCGCAGTTACTAATGGATTAGATTGAATTTTTGAAGTATAGATTGGCATATCTAATCTTAAACCATAAGTCAGTTTAAAGTTAGGTTTAACATACCACTCATCCTGTGCATAAACCGCAACTGGCATCTGACTGAAAATAGCAGGAGCAGGAGCAGGATTATTTTTATCAGTTGAATAAGTCAATTGATATAGAGAAGGATTAATCGATTTGTTTCCATTAGCAGCAGCTATAAAGTCATCCATCGATTTATATCTGAACTGACCGTATAAGAACTGAGCAAAAGCATTATTGAATTTTTGATACCCTACAGAACCACCAATAGTGATCGTATGATTACCTGCAAAAATGTTGAAGTTTTCATTTAATGTATAGATATCCTGATTCAATGTATTTAACCCACTAAAAGGTTCTGTACCTAAAGAAATATAGTTACCAGAGGCTCCATCTTCAATATCTACAACCGGGAATGGATTCCCTACTGTTTTACGGTAATCACGGAAACCAGTATACACTAATTGTAAGTTATTTGCAAATTTCTCACTGAAACGTGTGTTTAACTCTGCAGTAACTGAATTGATGTTATTATATTGAGTATATCTCATACCATCATAAAACATAGAAGTCAGCGATTGTCCACGCCCCCTATTAGAGTTTGACGAACTTGGGTTAAGATCCTTGAAAGATTTAAGGTAGTTATATCTTACAGTTAATCTGTTCGCATCGTTGATATTCCAATCTAAACGTGCAGTAATGTTATCTGCATTTTGTAAATTGCTATAACCTGAATATACTCCAGGATTATATCCAAAATTCTTAATCAAAGTATTTTTAACCAAATCAAGATCTGAAACTAATACTCTTGAAACATTTATTGGATCACTAGTACTTGCCTTCGCATTTGGATTCGCAAGAATGTTAGTACCAGGAGAACTACGACGAGAAATCTCACCGTTTACGAAGAAAAATAATTTATTCTTAATAATCGGTCCACCAAATCTAAACCCAAATTGTTTATTTAAAAAGGCCTGACTAGATTTATCAAGTTTAGTATCACCAACGTTATATCCTTGAAGATTTTGATCCTTATAATAAGTATAGATCGATCCTGAGAAATCATTTGTTCCTGCTTTAGTAATTGCATTTACACCAGCACCAGTAAAACCACTTTGTTTTACATCATAAGGTGCTAAGTTAACTTGTAATTCTTCTAATGCATCTAAAGAGAAGGGCTGAGCACCAGTTCCACCACCTGGTAATGATGATAAACCGAAAACGTTATTCATCTGAGCACCGTCCAATGTCAGCGAATTGAACAAACTGTTTCTACCAGCAAAAGAGAAACCATCACCTTTAGTATTTGCCTGAGGAGTTAATTTCGTCAAATCAGTGATACTTCTTGAAACTGCAGGAAGCTCTAGAATTTGTTTTTGTGAAACGTTAGTCGCAGCACCAGTTCTTGAGCTGTTAATTACTTTGCTTTTGTTAGCTGTAATTACCACATCACTTAATTGCTGTGTGCCATCTGATAAAACAACATTTAATGGATAAGATCCACCTAATTTAAGATTAAGGTTGTCATATTTAGCAGCCTGGAATCCAATAAAAGTTATCGTAACCGAGTAAGGTCCACCAACACGCATATTGGCAATAGTAAAACGTCCATCACCATTGGTCGTCGTTGTGTAAACAGAACCAGTCGGTACGTGGATAGCTTTAATGCTCGCTCCTGGCAACGGTCCCTTTGCATCTTTAACGACACCAGTCATTGCCGAAGTAGTCACCTGCGCATTTGCGGAGAATATAATTCCCACAAAAGCCAACATAATAACTACAATTTTAAATAGTAGAGATTTCTTCATACTTTCTTTTTTAATGAATTTTTAGTTTTGAACGCGAGGGTTCGGGTAAATAATAGTTTACAACCACAAAAGTATAGATAAATATTACAACGATTTAGCTTTCAATGTTAATAAATCATTAATTAAATATGTTTTTTATCCACATTTAACATTTAACATACAAGCTTAACCTACAGTTTATCAGATAACTATCTGAAATACCCCCAAATAACAGTATTTCCTGAATCCCAGGTTTTTCCTCCCAGCCGATACAAATTAGAGTCACAAAAATCAATTTCGCTGTTTAACGAACATTTTTTTTTAATTTTGGGTCTTTACTATTAAAGTCCCCTATTAAAAGATATGAACTACGATGTAATTATAATAGGTAGCGGTCCCGGCGGATACGTTGCTGCAATCAGAGCGTCACAATTAGGTTTAAAAACTGCGATTGTAGAACGTGAATCCTTAGGTGGGATCTGCCTTAACTGGGGCTGTATCCCAACCAAAGCTTTATTAAAGAGTGCTCAGGTATTTGAATATATCAATCATGCAGCAGAATACGGTATCAAAACGGCCGAAGCTGAAGCAGATTTCGCAGCTGTTATTAAACGCAGCCGTGGCGTAGCTGAAGGAATGAGTAAGGGCGTTCAGTTTTTAATGAAGAAAAACAAAATTGACGTAGTAATGGGCTCTGGTAAAGTTAAACCGGGTAATAAGGTTGAAGTTAAAGGAGCAGATGGTTCTCAAACTGAATTAACTGCAAAAAACATTATCCTTGCTACAGGTGGCCGTTCAAAAGAATTGCCAAGTGTAAAACAGGATGGTAAAAAAATAATCGGCTACAGACAAGCAATGGTTTTACCTGAAATGCCCAAATCAATGGTTATCGTTGGTTCTGGAGCTATCGGCGTAGAGTTTGCTTATTTCTATGCAACCATGGGTACTAAAGTAACCGTAGTTGAATTCCTGGAAAACATCGTTCCTGTAGAAGATGAAGATGTTTCTAAACAATTATTACGCAGTTTCAAAAAAGCAGGTATTGAAGTAATGACTTCATCGAGCGTAGAATCTGTTGATACCACTGGCGAAGGCTGTAAAGTTCAGGTTAAAACTGCCGCTGGTATGCAAACTATCGAATGTGATATCGTTCTTTCTGCTGCTGGTGTAGTTGCCAACCTTGAAAACATAGGTCTGGAAGAAACGGGTATCAAAACTGAAAAAGGTAAAGTAGTAGTAGATGAATTCTATAATACTTCTGTAAAAGGATATTATGCAATTGGCGATATCGTTGGCGGACAAGCTTTAGCACACGTTGCTTCTGCTGAAGGAATTATCTGCGTAGAGAAAATCGCAGGTCAGTCTCCTGAGCCATTAGACTATAACAATATCCCGGGTTGTACTTACTGCTCACCAGAAATTGCTTCTGTAGGTTATACTGAAAAAGCAGCTAAAGCAGCTGGTTATGAACTGAAAATTGGTAAATTCCCATTCTCAGCTTCAGGTAAAGCAAGTGCAGCAGGTGCAAAAGATGGTTTCATCAAAATGATCTACGATGCAAAATACGGTGAATTATTAGGTGCTCACATGATTGGTGCTAATGTAACCGAATTGATCGCAGAAATCGTTGTTGCCCGTAAACTAGAAACCACTGGTCACGAAATGTTAAAAGCCGTACATCCTCACCCAACTATGAGTGAAGCAATTATGGAAGCTACAGCTGATGCTTACGGAGAAGTAATTCACTTGTAAGGTCACAATCTATAGAATACCCTAAAAACCTGCTGATAACTCAGCAGGTTTTTTTAGTTTTACAGCAGACCAATTTTTATCCTCATGAACTTACATACTATAGATACAGGATTATTTAAATTAGATGGCGGCGCAATGTTTGGCGTTGTACCTAAATCTATCTGGCAAAAAAGCAACCCGTCAGATGCCAATAATATGTGTACCTGGGCCATGCGCTGTTTATTAATAGAAGATGGCAACCGCCTGATTTTAATTGACACTGGTATAGGCAATAAACAGGATGAAAAATTCCTCAGTCATTATTATCTGCATGGCGATGACACCATGGAAAAATCACTCGCAGCAAAAGGTTTCAGTAAAGATGACATTACCGATGTATTCCTGACCCATCTGCATTTTGACCATTGCGGTGGTGCGATTGTCCGTGAAGGCGGAAAACTAGTTCCTGCATTTAAACAGGCTACTTACTGGAGCAATGAAAAACACTGGAACTGGGCGGTCAATCCAAATGACAGGGAAAAAGCATCCTTTCTGAAAGATAATATACTGCCTCTTCAGGAAAGCGGTCAATTGAAATTTATTGACGATCAGGAAGGAGTTGAATTCCAGCCAGGCTTTAAAGTGCGTTTTGCATTTGGACATACCGATGCAATGATGCTGCCTCAGTTAACTTATAAAGATCATACCATAGTTTATACCGCAGATTTACTCCCATCAACCGGTCATATCCCCCTACCCTACGTAATGGCATATGACATGTTTCCCCTGCAAACTTTAAAAGAGAAGAAAGCATTTCTGGAAGAAGCAGCTGCAAAAAACTATATTCTGTATTTAGAACATGATTCCGTTAATGAGTGCTGCACTGTACAGCAAACCGAAAAGGGAATCAGACTGAAAGATACTTTGAAGTTATCAGAGCTCTAAGAATTTTAACTAACCAGGCATTGGAATTTTAGCTTACACCATTTTTAAGGAATATATTCCAGAATATCTCCCGGCTGACAGTCCAGTGCCTTACAAATAGCTTCCAGCGTTTCCAGCCGGATAGCTTTTGCTTTTCCAGTTTTTAAAATAGAAAGATTAGATAAGGTAATATCTACTTTAAGGCTCAATTCGGTCAGCGATACTTTGCGTTTCGCAAGCATGACATCCAGATTAATAACTATAGCCATATACAGATCTTTTATCAAAAATAAGAAAATCATCAATCCATATCCTGGATTCATTTGTATAAAAATCGGTAAAATTGTCGGCTTTTACGGACATCCTTCCCCGGAATCAAACAATTTTAAGAAAAAACTCAAAAAAATAAGACAGACAATATCAAAAAATGATAGCTGACATATGTTAGCTAAGAAACATATTTTTCATTATTTTATCATATAAATCCAATAAAATGCCATCCTCAGCACTCAAATTATTAATACTTCTAAAAGATGAATTATTAAAAAACAAGCATTTATCATTGAGAAACAATAAATAATGTACATTTATCAATATACGACAATCGGACTGTCAAAAGTACTTTGGAATAATTATTGCTATTAAATTATCGTACAAATAACCAGTGTAAACTGTAACATTTTCAGGAATTTATGTTTTAAAATTGCCTTTTAATCCTTACTTTTGCACGTTCTAACACATAAAGAGCACCAAAGCACATAAATGAGACAACTCAAAATCACCCAATCCATAACCAATCGCGAGAGTCAATCTCTAGACAAATATCTTCATGAGATTGGTAAAGTAGATTTAATCACCGCAGAAGAAGAAGTAATACTGGCAAGAAAGATACGCGAAGGTGATCAGGCCGCTCTTGAGCGTCTGACAAAGACAAACTTACGTTTTGTCGTTTCCGTAGCTAAACAGTACCAAAATCAGGGATTAACTCTAGGTGATTTAATTAATGAGGGTAACCTTGGACTGATCAAAGCAGCCAAGCGTTTTGATGAGACTAAAGGTTTCAAATTTATCTCTTATGCTGTATGGTGGATCCGTCAGTCAATCTTACAGGCTATCGCTGAACAAAGTCGTATCGTACGTCTTCCATTAAACCAGGTTGGTTCATTGAGTAAAATCAGTAAAGCATTCTCTAAATTAGAACAGGAATTTGAGCGTGAGCCTTCTCCTGAAGAATTAGCTGACATGCTTGAAACAACTGTTGATAAGATCTCTGATACTTTAAGTAACTCCGGAAGACACGTGTCTATGGATGCTCCTTTTGTTCAGGGTGAAGAAAACACCTTACTGGATGTTTTAGAAAATCATGAGCCAAATACAGACAGCAGCTTAATTAACGAATCACTTTCTGAAGAGATTAAACGTTCTCTGTCTACATTAACTGAGCGTGAGCGTGAAATCATTGTACTTTTCTTTGGTTTAAGCACTAACCACCCTCTTTCTCTGGAAGAGATCGGTGAGAAGTTCAACTTAACCCGTGAGCGTGTACGTCAGATTAAAGATAAAGCATTACAACGCTTACGTCATACTTCACGTAGTAAAATATTAAAATCATACCTGGGTTAATTCTTTAACCGGCGTCTAAATTTTAAATAGAATTTAATTAAATAATCGGATAGAAAAAGATTGGGTTTCCACCCAATCTTTTTTACTTTTGTGGCACTCTAACCAAATAAGCCCGATATGTTTAATAAATACCAATCCGAATTTCAGAACTGGATTGAAAAAGAGAAAAAAGCAGTTGAATTACTAAATGTTGTTGGCCAGTTATGGTTCGACAGATCTATTGAGCTTGTGCTTTTTCGCAAACCATTATTCGATGTAGGTAGCAGTGAAATCCTTGCTCACCACCAATACGCCAAAGAAATTTCAGGTCAGGACATTAACATCTATGAAACACTGGAACTGGCAATTGAAATTTCAAAATGTAACCTTGCCCCTTCACGTGTTGATATAGGAAGACTAGCAGCTGAGTGGCTGGATGAAAACAATGATTTTGCCACGATGCATGATTTTGTAATCAGCAAACTGAGCCGTCACATAGGCAAAGACAAAATCAGCCTTTTACCAAAAGATGTAGTTTTATTTGGATTTGGAAGAATTGGCAGACTTGCTGCCAGAGAGTTAATTCTTCAGGCTGGTAAAGGTGAACAGCTTAGACTGCGTGCCATTGTCACCAGAACTTATAGCGATGAAGAGCTGATTAAACGTGCAGAATTACTACGCACAGACTCCGTTCATGGTACTTTTAACGGAATTATCATTGAAGATTTTATTAATAAAGCATTAATTATCAATGGACAAACCATTTACTTTATTGTAGCTAACAATCCTGAAGACGTAGATTATACAGCTTATGGTATTGAAGGCGCTTTGCTAATTGACAATACAGGCGTATTCCGTGACCGTGAAGGACTTAGCCGTCATCTTGCAGCTAAAGGCATAGCTAAAGTATTACTGACCGCCCCTGCCAAAGGAGACATTCCAAACATTGTTGCTGGAATCAACGATACTGACTTTGATTTTACTAAAGAAACTATCGTATCAAACGCTTCCTGTACCACCAATGCAATTGTTCCTGTATTAAAGGTCATTGACGATGCATTCGGCATAGAAAAAGGCCATATCGAAACAATTCACTCTTATACCAATGATCAGAACCTATTAGACAACTACCATAAAAAATATCGTCGCGGCAGATCTGCGGCTTTAAATATGGTTATCACTGAAACCGGTGCTGATAAAGCAGTAGCGAAAGTGATCCCTCATTTGGGTGGAAAACTAACAGGAAATGCAGTGCGTGTTCCTACGCCTAATGTTTCACTGGCTATTTTGAACTTATCATTGAATAAGGTTACTTCAAGAGAAGAAGTTATAGATATTATTAAACAGGCTTCGCTTTTCGGAGATTTATCTGAGCAGATAGAGTTTTCTATTTCAAATGAATTGGTAAGTTCTGATTTAATCGGAAACAGTCATGCTTCCATTATTGATGGCCCAGCTACAATCATGGCAAAAGATAACAAGTCGGTAGTGATTTATACCTGGTATGATAATGAATATGGCTATACAAGGCAGGTAATACGCCTGGCTAAAAAATTAGCTGGTGTAGTACGTTTAACTTATTACTAACAATATAAAAATTTATAGCACCAAAAAAGCGGGATTAATTTCCCGCTTTTTTGATTTAACACCTTTGTTAAAATTTAGTTGAACCAGCTTAAAATGGAGATAATACTGGTTTTGTCTGCATAATATCTTCAATATTCTTCATCACCTCATCTGTCAATAATGGTAGTATTTCTAAAGTAGTCAGGTTTTCTTTCAATTGTTCGGTCTTAGAAGCGCCCAGTATGACCGAACTTACATTTGGGTTTTTCAAGCACCAGGCTAATGATAATTTAGCCAGAGGTACATTTAGTCCATCTGCCAGTGTTTGTAAATTTTTAACCTTCGCTAATTTCGCTTCTGCCAGCGCCGATTCTTTCAGCCATTCCATTCCCTTCATATCCAGACGTGTATTTTTCGTTTCCCCTGCTGTATACTTACCAGAAAGCAGTCCTGAAGCTAGAGGTGACCAGATGGTTGTGCCCAGGCCATATTCTTTAAATAGTAGCAAATATTCATTTTCCAGTTTATTCCTTTCGATCAGATTATACTGAGGCTGTTCCATTGTTGGGCCAATCAAACTATACTGACGTGCTACGCGGATTGCTTCCATGATTTCGGCAGCACTCCATTCTGAAGTTCCCCAGTATAAAATTTTACCCTGCTGCAACAACGTATTCATTGCCCAAACCGTTTCTTCAATCGGAGTTTGTTTATCCGGACGGTGGCAAAAATATAAATCAAGATAATCAACCTGTAATCTCTTTAGTGCCCCATGACAAGCTTCAATCACATGTTTTCTTGATAAACCTATACGATTAGGCCCCTTATTCTCTGTACCAAAAAAACTTTACTGGAAACCACATAAGATTCTCTCTCCCACTGATGCGCTTTAATGATTTTACCCATCACTTCTTCAGACCTACCTTCAGCGTAACCCTCTGCATTATCAAAAAAATTAACCCCAGCATCGTAAGCAATTCCCATCAGTTCATCTGCAACTTTATTACTGATTTGCTGACCAAATGTCAACCAGCTTCCCAAAGAAAGAGCACTCAGTTGTAATCCTGATTTCCCTAAACGTCTGTATTCCATTTTTGTATGAATTTTAAATTGTATATTGTATAGTAGTTATCATTTTTAATGACGTCGGCAGTATGGCCGATATGCCGATTATCTCTTTAATTAATAAGCTAAATGTATTAAATAAGAACAGGAGTACTTTCCTTAAGTTTTTACGATAGCGTATTGATGTGTCACTAATTTGTAATATATTAGGATATTCAACACACAAACCGATTAACAAAAACCTGGTGCTATGAAATTATATTTGCTATTACCCCTGGCATTTACTCTGGGTTGCAATGCAGTAAAAACATCAAACCAACCATCACACGCCGATCAATTAATAAATGATGTAAGGATCCTTTCTTCGGATGCCTATGAGGGAAGAAAGACAGGCACAAAAGGTGCAGAACTCGCAAGAACCTATATTGCAAAACGGTTCAAAGAAATTGGCCTGAGGGCCTACACATCTAATAGTGGCTATCAGCAGTCCTTCAACTTTTCGGGTATTGATGACCCCAAAATCAATGGTAAAAACATGATTGGTTATATCAAAGGTACAACCAGTAAAGTAATTGTGATTTCTGCGCACTACGATCATCTCGGAGTTATTAATGGAAAAATCTATAACGGTGCCGATGATAATGCTTCTGGTGTAGCCGGATTATTAAAAATAGCGACACATTATGCCAGGAATAAACCCATCTACACCATGATCTTCGCCGCCTTTGATGCCGAAGAATTTGGAAGAAAAGGTTCTGAATACTTTGTGAATCATCCTCCGGTAGACCTTAAAAAGATTAAGCTTAATCTTAACCTTGATATGATCAGTCATAATGATAAAGGAGAGCTATTTGCTGCCGGCACTTATAAATACCCTCAACTGAAAGGTTATATAGCCACAACGATTCCTGATCTAAAGATTCTTTTTGGCCATGACAATTCAAGATTAGCAGCTGATGACTGGACAAATCAAAGTGACCAGGCTGCTTTTAATGAGAAAAACATCCCTTTTATCTATTTCGGTGTAGAAGACCACAAGGATTACCATAAAGCTTCAGACAAATTTGAAAACATCAACCAGGCATTTTTCATCAATGCTGCAAATGGGATCTTAGAGATTACTGATAACTTTGATAAGGAGCGTACTGTAGAGAAGATCCTGCGTGACAGACTTCAATCTAAAAAAAGATAATATTCTTTAAAGGCTTATTTCTATTCTAATATTCACAGTAATAAGCAGTATCAAAACTATAAAAACAAAGGGTAAAGACCTGTTGGTTATAACAATATAACTAACAGGTCTTTACTTTTTAATTGCGTCTGAGAACTCTTTCAATAAACAGATGAAAAGCACTTTTTCCGGACATACTCTGGACTTCGTTCGGCCTGGAACGAAGCAGGTACAAAGACAGTACGAATCATGTCCGAACCATCTCCGAAGGAAGTCAGCTTACAGACTGACTATTAACCAGTTACAAACTCCATTTTTTTAGCTTTAAAATGCTGAAAAAGGAGTCAGAAAAACCAACAAATCTGGTTTAATAAATTATAAAATGAATTATTTTTTCAGCGTATGTCTTCTTTCAATCATCCCTACAAATTCACTGTTAGGGTTAATCCGCCTGATCTGCTGACTTTTAAAACTCTCTGTATTTGCTCTTCTATTACCAGTGCTGGCTAGGCCTTGTGTTGCAGTAACTGATGGTGCCAGTACATTCAGTGCCTTAGCCAGATAATTCTCTCTTTCATCGCCAAAAACATAAGCAGGATCATCATATTCATCCAGCACATCCGGCAGTATACCAGTATAATAACCCCCTTCATTTTTTGAGTTCCGTGTTTCAAAGCTTGGCAGATAAACCTGATACCTGTTTTCGAGCGTAATCGGGAAGAAACCAACAGGTTTTCCATAGGTCGTATCTCCTACCAATTTAACATTCATATACGGTTTGAGACTATTAATTACAATTTCACTTGCAGAGGCAGTATTCCTGGTTACAATGAAGACCACATTACTCACACCAGAAAGACTTCCTGCTTTCTTAAAGACAGTTGTATTTGCAGCGGCAGAATAATCATCATCAGCAGCGGTCAGCATCCTACCGCTTTGATATAAAATCTTTTTGTTAGCTCCGACTAAGGGTTGATTGGCTAGAATTGTTGCCTGGTTACTTTGCATTAAAGGATTATAAGTCTCTTTAAACATGACCTGTCCGGATGCGCCGGATGGAGCAATCAGATTAGTCAGATAGGTAGCTGAATTAACGTATCCACCCCCATTGTACCTTAAATCAATCACCAGATCCGTCACCCCCTGCGCACTAAAATCAGCAAACACAGGATCTAAACTCGCATCACTTAAACCGTCACTGCCCGATAGCGCAGCAAATCTGGCAAAGGCTAAATAACCGATTTTTTTCCCCCCACGGGCAATGACTTTAGTCGCGTATACAGGACTGCTTTTATAGGAAGCTCTGTTAAGCGTTAGCTTAAATGGAACTTTATCAATCGCATTTTGCCCCTCTATGGTAACAGATGAGGCATTAAAGGCATCAAATACCCAGCTAGATTCACTTTTAAAACTCGCACCGACAGCCGTTCCATTAACTTTGGTAATAATCCAGCCACGCTTTACCCCTGCTGCTGCTGCTGGAGACCCTGGGTAAACAGCAGTGACAAATAGCTCATATTTATCAGAATTAAGAAAAATATAAGCAACTGGTCTGATTCCTACATCATAACCATTACCATCCACATCAACATCTGCAAACTTTATGGAAGATGATGCACTTGGATTAGCCAGGGTCATATCATCTATTCTCGAATACTTAGGAAAACCATCACCATAATATTCATAAGGCTTACCTGTTGCAGGATTTAATTTCAGCTGGGTGATTGCATACAGTTCATCGTTATAATTGTCTAACGGCTTTGATTTACTGGAAAATTGTCTCGGGTTAAACTGCTCATATGCAGGAAGTGCATCACTCCAGTAATAGATTTGTTTAGCATATAAATACAAAGAGTCAAGCGTGAGCTGAGTTCTTGTACCGCTTGGGGTTCCTCCTCCATTATTGTTATTGGTAGTTTCCGGATTCGGACTTTTTTTACAGGAACTGATAGTCAGCGCTATCAGAAAAAAGGCGGCAACCGCTAAACGGCTGCTGAGTAAATTAATCTTCATAATTAGGTAGTATGGATTATGCGATTAAGGTAGATAAAGAATGTGGATCAGAGTTGATCCACAGCTAAAAATTCGAATTTATCTACACTGTCATACAGCTTTTTACCTATTACTAAAACTTCTTTCCTTTTTAAATCATGCTTCATTATAAGCATGTCAAGTGTCTGCTCAAAAGTTCCGGTTTCAGCACTAAAGTAAACGATCAGAGATTTCTCCAAACCATTCCACTCCATTTGCCTGATTTTATTTAACTGCTGAACAGGATCTCCTTCTACCCATAAAAAGATAGGCTTCCCCGCTGCATTGATTTCTTTAAGAAAGTCAAGTACCGGGGCAAACAGTAATAATTTTAAAGGGAGCTTAGCATTTTGCTGAAGCAGGTCAAAGTTGACGATATATTTCTCAGGCAAGGCAAATTTTGCCGCCGTTTTAGCAAAGATATCATCGCCCCCGTCTTCCATGTAAGTTTCATTCATAAACTGAATGATCTGCTGGGCATCTATCTGTTCTCCGTATTCTATAAACTGGGCAAACAAATAATAAACCTGTAATTGATAATCCTTTTGGGGATATAAAACATCATCCAGACCAAAAACAAAGGCCTGTTTAGTATTGATATGTTCCTGATACTTCATTAGACAATAGTAAATAATGCTTGCGCCTGTTCGTTTTCGTCTCCATTCATATAAAAAACGCCATTCAATGCTTTTTCCCTACCCAAAACAGCAAGATTATCAGAAGGGTTAGTTGCATAAAGCAGTGCTCCCTGGTCAAATACAGCCCAATTCTGTTTATCTGAAACCGTTTCTGCTAAATAAAGCGGAAAATGCTGCAAATCGGGCAGTAAAACATGAATCTTGAACTCTTCAAATAAGATAGCAGACCGCATCACCGCTTCCAGCTCGAATTGATAAAGTGGCAGTAAACGGTCAGCTTGCTGATCTAAACAGGCATTCAGTAAAGTATGTGCAATAGTTTCATCGTTTCTTTCGCCAAGGCTTACAAATTGATATTGTGCCGATGCATAAGAAGGCATTTCACCGTAATCGCCCAATAAAACCTGGTCTTCAGTAAATGCTTTTAATATTTTTAGTGCCTGGGCAGATTTGCCACCGGTAATTAGTGTTCTCAAATTTTATACAATTAAACCATCTTTCATGGTGACTACCCTGTCGCTGATTCCGGCAAGGTCTTTATTATGGGTAACAATTACGAATGTTTGCTGAAAATTATCACGCAGTGTGATAAAAAAATTATGCAATGACTCAGCATTTGCTGAATCCAGGTTTCCTGAAGGCTCATCGGCCAGTATAATCGAAGGATTATTAATCAAAGCCCTGGCCACAGCAATACGCTGCTGCTCACCACCAGAAAGTTCATTCGGTTTATGCGAAGCACGATCTTTTAAACCCAGTAATTCTAAAAGCTCCATTGCGCGGTTCTCTGCTTCTTTCTTACTTTTTTTAGCAATAAAAGCAGGGATACAGATATTCTCTACTGCAGTAAATTCAGGCAGCAAATGGTGAAATTGAAAAACGAAACCGATATTCTGATTTCGGAAAACACTAAGCGGTTCACCAGAAAGATACGCTAGTTTAGTACCATTCAATTCCACTGCACCTTCATCCGGTTTATCCAGTGTACCTAATATATGTAACAGTGTACTCTTTCCTGCACCAGAAGCCCCGATGATACTGACAATTTCTCCTTTGGCAACTTCAAAATCTACTCCTTTCAGGATTGACAGATTTCCATAAGCTTTTCTAATACCTGTGGCTTTTAGCATGCAGCAAACTTACAAATTTTGAGATTAATTTCAGTTAACCTCAAAATTGAGGCTTTTGAAAATGCCACCTCTATCCTATTTGCCCCGTTTCAGTCAAAATAAGCCAAAAACAAGGTTAATTTATAAATTTAAACTGGCTCTAAGTTTTTAAAACCAATATGAAATTGTAGATTTGGATCAAATTTTTTCAGCAAATGAATATACACGAATATCAAGGTAAAGAAATACTTAAAAGTTTTGGTGTTGCCGTACAAGAAGGCATAGTTGCCGAAACTGTTGAGCAGGCTGTAGAAGCTGCTAAAAAAATGAAAGCAGACTACAACTCTGACTGGGTAGTAATTAAAGCACAAGTACACGCTGGTGGAAGAGGTAAAGGTGGTGGTGTTAAGTTGGCTAAAAACCTTGACGAGGTTAAACAAAGAGCTACCGATATTTTAGGTATGCAATTGATCACACCTCAAACTAGTGCAGAAGGTAAAAAAGTTCACAAAATTCTTGTTGCTCAGGATGTTTATTATCCAGGTGCTTCTGAAACAAAAGAATTCTATGTAAGCGTTTTATTAAACCGTGCTAACGGAAGAAACATCATCATGTATTCTACCGAAGGTGGTATGGATATCGAAGAAGTTGCAGAACACACTCCTCACTTAATTTTCAAAGAAGAAATCGACCCTAAAGTTGGTCTTCAAGGATTCCAGGCACGTAAAATTGCTTTCAATCTTGGATTAAGCGGTGCAGCATTTAAAGAAATGGTGAAATTTGTTACTGCGCTTTACAAAGCTTATGACAACACTGATTCTGCAATGTTTGAAATCAACCCGGTTTTAAAAACATCAGACGATAAAATTATTGCTGTTGATGCGAAAGTAGATTTAGACGAGAATGCTTTATTCCGTCATCCTGATTATGCAGCAATGCGTGATAAACTGGAAGAAGATCCAACTGACGTTGAAGCAAGTGAGTCTAACTTAAACTATGTGAAATTAGACGGAAACGTTGGTTGCATGGTTAACGGAGCTGGTCTTGCAATGGCAACTATGGATATTATCAAAATTGCAGGTGGTGAGCCAGCTAACTTCCTTGACGTAGGTGGAACTGCAAATGCACAAACTGTAAAAGCTGGTTTTAACATCATCTTAAAAGACCCGAATGTTAAAGCTATCTTAATTAACATCTTTGGTGGTATTGTACGTTGTGACCGTGTTGCACAAGGTGTTATTGACGCTTATAAAGAAATAGGAGATATTCCTGTTCCAATTATCTGCCGTTTACAAGGTACAAATGCTGTAGAAGCGAAAAAACTAATTGATGAGTCTGGTTTGAAAGTATTCTCAGCAATTGCGTTGAAAGATGCTGCTGCCTTAGTTACTAAAGTTTTAGCTTAAGCCATAAACCTTATATCATATCAAAAAGGGGTAATCTAATGATTACCCCTTTTTTTGTGCAGTTTGAGTTTTTTTGTGCAGTTTGAGATATAATCTCAGTCTTGCAAGTCCTGCGGCAAAAGCTATTTTCACATCCTCGGCCTCCAAAATAATTATGGATAATATTTTGAATATCTGTTTTTCTTACAAACAAAAAACCCCCAGCAAAAATGCCGGAGGTTTTTAACCAAATATAATTTAAACGAGCAATACAAATATAGAGTAATTTTTTACTAAAACAACTATTCATACAATTATTTTAATGTAATTTTCAATAAAAACTAATAAAAACAAATAATAAACCAATAATAAAACATATAATCAATAATAAACTACAAAAAGACTACAATAAACAAACAAAAACAGATAAATAAAACAACATAATCGTAAATAACAATAAAAACAAAACAAAAACAGTGATAATTATCACAAATTACTTCAATAAAATACAATTTAATCAAAAAATAACCATTAAAAACATAATAATACAATAAATTACAGATTTAAACCTACCCATTCTTTCCTGATAACTTCATTGAACTGAAACCGAAAATTCAAAACTCCTTCTGTTATCCCTGTTATTTCTAAATTGAAATCATTATTTTTGAGCGCTCCACAAAAAAATCATGATTAAAAGAGAAAAAATAAAAAGCCTGTTAGAAACGACTGATTTTAACAGAGAAGTAACCGTAATGGGTTGGGTAAGAACGTTCCGTAACAACCAGTTTATTGCCATCAATGATGGTTCCTGCATGGGAAATATTCAGATAGTTGTTGATTTTGAAAATACAGCGGAGGATTTATTAAAAAGAATCACCACAGGTGCAGCTATTGCTGTGACTGGCCAATTGGTTGAATCACTGGGCAAAGGTCAGCGTGTTGATGTAAAAGCTACCTCAATAGAAATTCTAGGCGATAGTGATGCAGAAAAATTCCCTTTGCAGCCAAAAAAACACAGTCTTGAATTCCTTCGGGAAATTGCACATCTGCGCTTCCGTACCAATACTTTTAATGCCGTTTTTAAAGTGCGTCATGCATTGGCATTTGCTATACATCAATTTTATAATGAAAGAGGCTTTGTGTACATGCATACCCCAGTTATTACAGCTTCTGATGCTGAGGGTGCAGGAGAGATGTTCAAGGTAACAACGCTGGATTTTGACAAGACACCAAGAACTGAAGATGGAAAAGTAGATTTTTCAGAAGATTTCTTTGGCCGTGCAACTAATTTAACGGTTTCTGGCCAACTGGAAGGTGAATTAGCAGCAATGGCTTTCGGTCAGATTTATACATTCGGCCCTACTTTCAGAGCAGAAAATTCAAATACTACACGTCACCTTGCAGAATTCTGGATGGTTGAACCAGAAATTGCATTTGCGGATCTGGAAGACAACATGCAGCTTGCAGAAGATATGATGAAGTACATCATTACTTACGCACTGGATAACTGTAAAGAAGAGATCGAATTCTTAAATAATCGTTTATTAGAAGACGAAAAAACTAAACCTCAGAACGAACGCAGTGAATTATCATTGATAGAAAAACTAAACTTCTGCGTAGGCAACGACTTTGTACGTTTAACTTATACAGAAGCAATCGCTATTTTACGTTCTTCAAAACCTAATCAGAAAAAACAGTTTAAATATCTGATTAATGAATGGGGTGCTGATTTGCAATCTGAACATGAGCGCTTCCTGGTAGAAAAACACTTTAAGAAACCGGTAATCTTAACAGATTACCCGGCAGACATTAAAGCTTTCTATATGCGTCAGAACGAACCAGATGCTGAAGGCAGAAGAACTGTTGCCGCTATGGACGTTTTATTCCCTGGAATTGGCGAAATGATCGGTGGTGCGCAAAGAGAAGAGAGAATGGATAAATTAACCCAGCGCATGGACGAAATGAATATCCCTCAGGAAGAACTGTGGTGGTATTTAGACACCAGACGATTCGGTTCCGCTCCCCATGCTGGTTTCGGATTAGGCTTTGAACGTTTAGTTCTGTTTGTTACTGGTATGACTAATATCAGGGACGTTATTGCTTTCCCTCGTTTCCCTAAAAACGCAGAGTTTTAAACTACAGAAATCCTAAAGTAAAAAGGATATCTTTTTGCCGTGCCAAAAAAAGCTAGACACTTTCTGCGGGCACAGCAAAAAGACATCCTTTTTTTATGTCGAAATAGTTCAGTTTTAACTGTCTATTTGCTTAGTTTTAGTCCATAAATTTCAAATATGAAAGCAAAAATAATTTTACCATTAGCAGGGTTGGCACTGCTAGCTGCTTGTCAGAACAAAGACAAAGGCCATACAGCGAATAAAGAAGTCAGGACAGAGTTCTTCGATAAGGCTGGTATGGATACGACAGTTACCCCTGGAGATAACTTTTTCCTTTATGCCAATGGCAAATGGGTAAAAAACACAAAGATCCCAAAGACAGAAACGGGCTGGGGTTCTTTTTACACCTTATATAATGACAATATCAAAGCTCTTGACCAGATTCTTATTGAAGCTGCAAAAGGAGACCGTAGTAAAGGGAGTCTGGAACAAAAAGTTGGAGATTTCTATGCTAGTGGCATGGATACAGTTTCTATTGAAAAATTAGGATATACTCCATTAAAACCGGTTCTTACCCAGATTGATGCTTTAAAAGATTACAAAGAACTCATCAACTACATTGCTGAAGGCTACAAAAATGGCAATGGAGATTTATTAGACTTTCGTGTGGGTGCTGATGATAAAAACAGCAGCAAAAACATAGTTGGCTTTAGCCAGACGGGTATTACTTTACCAGAACGTAGTTATTACTTCAATACTGACGCAGAAACAAAAAAAATCAGAGCAGGATTTCTGAACTATATTACACAGCTTTTCGTTTTAACTGGTTCTGAAAAAGAAGATGCCGCTAAGTCAGCAGATAATATTCTCAAACTAGAAACAAGTATTGCCAAATCACACTCTACTCCTGTTGAATTACGCGATCCACAAAAAAACTACAATAAATATTATGTAGCTGATTTTCAAAAACTTACTCCAGAAATTGATTGGAAATCAGTATTGGGCAAACTAGAGCTTAAAACCGATACAATTCTGGTTGGACAGCCAAAATACTACCAGGCTTTAAACAATCTATTGAAAACAGAACCAATTGCTGTCTGGAAACAAAAGTTGAAGTTTGATGCAATTAACAATGCAACACGCTCATTGAGTAAAGATTTCCGTACAGCAAGATTTGATTTCTTTGGCAAAACTATCCAGGGATTGAAAGAGCCAAAAGAACGCTGGAAAGCTATTGTAAGCAGCACAGATGAAAACATAGGTGAATTACTTGGACAGTTATATGTGAAGGAACACTTCACTCCGGAGGCTAAGAAAAGAATGCTTGAACTGGTTAACAATCTTCAGAAAGTTTACAAGTCAAGAATCGAGAAATTAGACTGGATGAGTCCTGTAACCAAACAGAAAGCAATTGAAAAATTAAATGCGTTTATCAAAAAGATTGGCTACCCAGACAAGTGGAAAAAATATGATGATGTAGAAATTTCTAAAGACGCTTATTTTGCCAATATTCAGTCGGCAGAAAAACATGCTTATAAAGAGATGATAGAAAAGATGGGAAAACCTGTAGACAAAACTGAATGGGGAATGACGCCTCCAACAGTAAATGCCTATTACAACCCTTCTATTAATGAGATTGTTTTCCCCGCTGGAATTCTTCAGTTTCCTTTCTTCGATTTTGGTGCTGATGATGCCATCAACTATGGTGCTATTGGTGCAGTTATTGGTCATGAAATGACACATGGTTTTGATGAT
The DNA here is from genome assembly GCA_014302835.1 of Pedobacter sp. PAMC26386. Lineage (GTDB taxonomy): Bacteria > Bacteroidota > Bacteroidia > Sphingobacteriales > Sphingobacteriaceae > Pedobacter. Next base: position 408,125 of record CP060294.1, on the reverse strand, counting down.
CAGGGTAAACAGTATGATAAAGACGGAAACCTTAGAGATTGGTGGACTGCTGCAGATGCTACGAAATTCAAAGATAAAGCAAAAAAGGTTGTAGATCTTTATAATGGCTTTACTTTACTCGACAACCAGCATGTAAATGGTGAGCTGACTTTAGGTGAAAACCTAGCAGATATAGGTGGTCTGGCTATTGCTTATCAGGCATTCAAATTAACTCCTGATGGAAAAAGTGATAAGAAAATTGACGGTTTTACTCCTGATCAGCGTTTCTTTTTAAGTTTTGCGCAGGTTTGGCGTATAAAAAGCAGGGATGAGTCTATGCGCGTACGTTTAAAAACTGATCCGCATTCTCCTGAAATGTTCAGAGTTAATGGTGCTGTTTATAGCATGGAAGCTTTTTACAAAGCATTCAATGTACCAGCTACAGCAAAAATGTATATTGCTCCCGCTAACCGTGTAGGCGTTTGGTAGTACTATATTATCCGGAATAGAAAAGGGGGGTGTATCTGTAAAGACACATCCCCCTTTTTGTATAGCTTAAAAACCGTTTCTTAGTTATTTGACGGTTGTGTATCTGTAAATGAATTTGCATGTGCATAATCAATCGCAGTCACTCTGTAATCTGTAGGGGCAAAACTTGACGAAGTACTTAATGCCATTCCTAATTCAAATCTTAACGGATAAGGCGTATTTAAAAGACTTCCTTCCGGGATATAAGGGAAAGACTCCATATAAGACTGCATCACGTTCGGTGCGATCCTTCTATTGATATAAGCCCTGCTCAATTGGTAGGTATGGCGTAAACCCGCAGCACCTAAAAGCTCAACTGCACTAGCCACTGTTAAACGGTGATAGTTAAATACACGTACTTTTTTATCTTCTACGACTAATCCTTTCATCAAACTTGGATCTTGTGTGGCTACACCCGTTGGACAGGTATTGCTATTACATTCCAAAGCTTGAATACAACCTAAAGCGAACATCATTGCTCTGGCAGAATTACATAAATCTGCACCTAATGCAATGTTTTTTACCAGATCAAAACCCGAAGAAACTTTACCGGAAGCAATAATTTTAATGTTTTTCTTTAAATCAAAACCTGAAAGCACATCGTATACAAAAGCAACTGCTTCTCTTAATGGCATACCTACTGCGTTTGAGAATTCCTGTGGTGCAGCACCAGTACCACCTTCACTACCGTCAACGGTAATAAAGTCAACCAGGATACCTGTTTCAACCATCGCCTTGCAAATGGCGAAGAACTCACTTTTACGGCCAATACATAATTTAAAGCCGATTGGTTTTCCTCCAGATAACTCTCTTAGTTTTTTCACAAACTGAAGCATTTCTAAAGGCGTAGAGAAGGCAGAGTGTCCGGGAGGCGAAATTACATCAAACCCTTCTTTCACTAACCTGATTCTTGCAATTTCTGGTGTCACCTTTTTTGCTGGTAAAATACCGCCGTGTCCAGGTTTAGCACCTTGTGAAAGCTTAATTTCGATCATTTTAACCTGCTCAGTTTTCGACCTTACGCCAAAAGCATCATAGTTAAAAGTACCGTCATCGTTTCGGCAACCGAAATATCCGGTTCCAATTTGCCAGATTAAATCTCCTTTTGGAGCAGAATGGTAATCACTGATCCCTCCTTCTCCAGTGTTATGCGCAAAATTGCCCATAAATGCACCGCCGTTTAAAGAAAGGATAGCATTCTGGCTCAGTGAACCAAAACTCATTGCCGAAATATTTAATATGCTGGCAGAATATGGTTGTGCACAATCAGGTCCACCTACCAATACTCTTGGATCTTCGTTCAATTCATGATGGCTAATTGCCGCAATGCTATGACTTAACCATTCAAATCCATTTTCATAAACATCAAGCTGTGTACCAAATGGAATGGTATCATTTTCTTTTTTTGCACGCTGATAAATCAGGGAACGGCTTAACCTGCTGAAAGGTTTTCCATTCGTATCACTCTCTACAAAATATTGATATACTTTGGGGCGTAAATCTTCTGCAAGATATCTTAAACGACCTAAAACGGGGTAGTTTCGAACAATACTGTGTTTTGGCTGGTAAAGGTCATAAATGCCCAATAAAATAATAGGGCCTATAAAAATAAATGCCCAATAAAATGGTGGCCAGGCCAGGCTAATCATCAAAGTTGCCGTAACTAAAAATGCGGCAATCGCAATAAATGCTTTTCTCATACTGTTGTAATTACTAAATCAGGGGCAATAGTACGAACATTTCTCAACGACTCAACAAAATTATCTGTAAATTTACATATGTTAATCAAAATATACCCGGAAAATCCGAATCCAAAAGCGATTGAACAGGTGGTGGATGTCCTTAAAAAGGGCGGAATTATCATATATCCCACTGATACTGTGTATGGATTAGGATGCGATATCACCAATCAGAAGGCGATTGAGCGAATTTGTCAGATCAGAGGCATAAAACCAGAAAAAGCAAACTTATCTTTTATCTGTTCAGATCTGAGACATATCTCTGATTTTGTAAAACCAATTGACACGACTGTTTTTCGCTTGTTAAAGAAAGCCCTTCCCGGCCCTTTCACATTTATATTTAATGCAAACAACAATGTTCCCAAATTACTAAGCTCAAATAAGAAAACAGTAGGAATCCGGGTTCCGGATAATAGCATTGCCAGGGAAATCGTAGAAATGTTAGGGAACCCGATTTTATCGACTTCCATTAAAGATGATGATGAAATGATTGAATACTCTACAGACCCTGAATTGATCTATGAGAAATATCAGGATCTGGTTGACGCAGTAATCGATGGAGGTTATGGAGATAATGAAGCTTCAACTGTAGTTGACTGTACGCAGGGAGATTTTGAAATCATCCGTCAGGGAAAAGGAATACTGGAAAACTACTTGTAGCTAACCAGTACTCCTATAATATAGGTGTTATGCCCTGAATTTGGCCATAAACGTTTCAATGTTTTCTTCGAGGTTGCCAGATGGCAGGGATTTGACGAATGCAGTACCAATAATCCCTCCATTTGCATAATTACATGCCTTATCAAAAGTTTCTTTACTGCTGATTCCAAATCCGATCATAGTTGGGTTATTTAATTCCATTGCTGCTATTCTGGAGAAATAAGCTGCCGTGGTATCAGATACCTGGAGATTCTGCCCTGTCGTTGCTGAAGAAGACAGTAAATAGATAAATCCATTACTCAGGGAGTCAATTTTATGGATACGCTCTACAGAAGTCTCTGGAGTAACCAAAAATATATTACTCAATCCGTATTTCAGGAAAGTGTCTTTGTAAAATTCTTCATATTCTACCATTGGCAAATCGGGCACAATGCAACCATCCACACCGACTTCAGCGCAGGCTTTACAAAACCGTTCTACACCATATTGTAAGACTGGATTCACATAACCCATCAATAAAACCGGAATAGTTACTGTTTTGCGCAGTTCTTTCAACTGTTCAAATAACAGATTCAAATCCATCCCCTGGTCAAGTGACTGTTTACTACTGGCCTGAATCACCGGTCCGTCTGCTACCGGGTCTGAATAAGGAAACCCGATTTCCAGCATATCGGCTCCCGCTTTTTCCAAGGCAGCGGCAATCGCAATGGTATCACCCAAACCCGGATAACCTGCGGTATAATATATAGATAGTATATTGTTCTTTTTCTCTTTGAATACTTTAGTAATCCTGTTCATTTGATCTGTATTATATAGTTTATCCTAAAACCCGAAATGTTTCATGTAAGTATCCATGTCTTTATCTCCCCTGCCGGACAAACAAACGACTACATTTTCTCCACCTGTAAATTTCATTTTCTCTAAGTAGGCTAAGGCATGTGCACTTTCAATGGCAGGTATAATTCCTTCCATCTGGGTACATAGTAAACCTGCATCTAATGCTTCATCATCTGTGATAGAAACATATTCTGCTCTTGTTGTTTTGAAAAGATGTGCATGCTGGGGACCAATTCCAGGATAATCCAGTCCGGCAGAGACCGAATGTGGTTCTACGACCTGTCCGTCTGCTGTTTGCATCAAAATACTCCTGCTTCCATGCAAAACACCTTCTTTCCCTAAGAAAGTTGTCGCCGCAGAAAACCCTGTATCAACGCCTTTACCTCCTGCTTCTACAGCAATCAGTTTCACGTTTTCATCATTGATAAAATGATAAAACATACCCATTGCATTGCTTCCACCACCTACACAGGCCAGTACATAGTCAGGCTGATCATTTCCGGTTTGCTCGATCAGTTGTTTTTTAGTTTCTTCTGAAATAATGGATTGAAAAATAGAAACCATATCAGGATATGGATGCGGGCCAACCACAGATCCAATAATATAATGTGTATCCACAGGATTATTGATCCAGTCACGCATAGCTTCATTGGTTGCATCCTTCAAGGTTTTACTCCCTGAAACGGCTGAAACAACTTTAGCACCCAGCATTTTCATCCGGGCTACATTCGGTGCCTGACGCTGAATATCAATTTCACCCATATAAACGACACATTCCAAACCACGCAGTGCACAGACAGTTGCTGTAGCTACCCCATGTTGTCCTGCACCAGTTTCAGCGATAATCCTCTTTTTACCCAGCTTTTCTGCCAGTAAAATCTGACCAATCGTATTGTTTATTTTATGTGCTCCGGTATGATTCAGGTCTTCTCTCTTTAAAAAGATATTTGCATTATATCTTTTCGATAACCGTTCGGCCAGATAAAGCGGAGATGGCCTGCCGACGTAATCCTTCAGTAAATGATGAAATTCCTTTTGAAAATCTGCATCACCAATGATTTTGAGATAATTTTGTCTCAGTTCTTCTACATTCGGATAAAGCATTTCAGGAATGTATGCTCCTCCGAAATCTCCGTAATATCCTTTTTCATTTACAAAATAATTCATAGTCTTATCTTTTAATGAGTTGTAAATACAACAAATCGTAATTTTTAAATTTCAATAACTGCTTGCTTAAAGACACTCAGCAAAGCAATGTCTTTTAATCCGGGTGAAATCTCAAACCGGCTATTTACATCTATTGCGTATAAACGCTCGTCTTTGATGTTCTTCAGATCTGCAAGCTGCTCCAACCCTATTCCTCCGCTCAGGAAATAAGGTTTATCATTTTTATAGTGCTCCAGGAGTTGCCAGCTAAAAGTTTTGCCTGAGCCTCCATGGTCTGGGGTTTGCGTATCGAAAAGGAAATAATCTACATGTGGTACATACTCATCTAAAGTATTGAAATCAAAACCGGCATCAATACCAAAAGCTTTAATCACCTCTGCAAGCCCTTTCAGCTGCGCGCAATAGGCTGCACTTTCCTGACCATGTAACTGTACGGCCTTCAGGTTATACTGAGCAATTGCATTTTTCACAACTTCCAGCTCCTCATTCACGAATACGCCTGTAGTTTTTATCGTTGCAGGGATGTTTTTGAGGAGTAAGGAGTCCAGATCACCAATAAACCTTTTAGAACCAGGGTAAAAAATAAAACCGATATAAGCTGGTTGTAAAGCAACAACCTCAGCAATATTGCCCGGTATTTTCATTCCGCAGATTTTTAGTTTTGTGCTCATCTGATTAGATTCTGGAAACTTTTCAAAGCCAAACCTCCTACCAGAGACGATTCCGCTTCATAAAAACAATCAGCAAAAGATTGTTCTGGTTTGATAGTCTGGATCGCAATAGCGGCATTACATAAGACTACATTATTCTGTGGATCAGTACCTGTACCTTGTAATACACTTGTAAAGATATGAGCAGATGACTGGATGGTATCTCCACCCGTAATCTCATTTTCATCAATCTGTTCAAAACCCAGATCGCTTACTTTAACAAGAGCTTCTCCATGTTTACTGAAGGTTTTGAAATCGCAGGTCAATGAAACCTCATCAAAGCCGTCTACTGCATGTATAATTGTATAGTTCTTGTCTGTATCCTGATAAAGATAAGCATACAAACGTGCCAGCTCCAGACTAAATACCCCTACAATCTGGTTTTTCGGCTGCGCCGGATTAACCATTGGCCCCAGCATATTGAAAAAGGTTTTAACACCTAAATCTTTACGGATGGGAGCAACAATTTTCATCGCAGGATTGAACAAAGGGGCATGTATAAAACAGATCCCTGCCCTATCCAGACTTCTTTTCAATTCATCTTGATTGTCTGTGAATTTATAGCCCAGATATTCCATTACATTGGATGACCCGCAGCCAGAGGAGACTCCGTAATTACCATGTTTTGCTACTTTATATCCTGCTCCCGCCACTACAAAAGAAGCTAATGTAGAGATATTAAAGGTGTCTTTTCCATCACCGCCAGTACCAGCAAGATCTACCAGTTCATAACTGGATAAGTCTACCTTTACACAGAGATCAAGCATTGCATCCCGAAATCCCTGAAGTTCAGCGACTGTAATATTACGCATCCCAAAGGCCGTAATAAAGGCTGCAATCTGCGAAGTATTAAATTCTCCGGAGGCAATTGCTGTTAAAATCCGCTGAGCTTCTGCCCTGCTAAAAGATTTATTTTCGAATAAGTGGTTGAGTATTTTCTTCATGGGGATAAAACAAAAAAGGGCTGCTTAAAAAGCAACCCTCAAAATATTGTATATAAAATAAAACGTACAAAATAGGGTTACACTACGCTATCGCGTTGTGCCACCACCAAATGTTAAGTCCGTTTGTTTGTATCATTGTAAAGCAAATATGGAATTGTTTTTGGAAAAGAACAACTATTTATTGATTTATTTTTTTTACACAAGTTCAGAGCCTGTTTAAATTTGTCTGATAATTTTAAACAGGCTCTCCATATGAATTAATTATTGAGCTATTTTGATCTCTACTCTGCGGTTCAGTTCTTTACCTTCTTCAGTAGTATTTGGCTTAAGCGGTTGAGTTGCACCAAAACCTTTGACCTCCAGGTTACCGCCATTAATGCCTGCATTCACTAAATATGATTTTACAGAATTTGCTCTGTCTACCGATAAAGACATATTATGCTCAGGAGTACCTTCTGCTGAGGAGTGTCCATTCAATACAAATTTAGCTGAAGGGTCTTTTTTAATTTCTCCAGCCACATGGTCTAAGATTTGGAATGAAGCCGTTTTCAAAACACCTGAGTTAAACTCAAACTGGACATTACTAAAATTAAAGTCTGCTTTCTCAACTACAGGAGCCGTTTCTACCTTCTCTTCTACCGGCTTCTCTGCTGGTTTTTCTACAGGTTTCTCAACTACTACCGGCGGGTTTGGTTTTGCAACAATTTTCTTTGTTTTACAGGCTTGAAGTGAGAAAGCGAATAATCCGATACCAGCTAACAATAAATGTGTTTTTTGAATTTTCATGTTTGTGTTAATTTTCTTATTAAAGGTTCAATTTGTGAATTGTAAACATAATAAAATCCGGTCAGATCCATAAAACTATTCGGTATGCTTTAAAAAATCAAGAATAAAATCATACAACCGGTTACTACCAAAAATCATTTGAGAAATCATACCCACGTGCTTTTTCCCAGGGATCACATGTAGTGCTGAAGGCACATTAGCGACTTCCAATAGTTTATTGAGCCGCTCAGACTGCAATTGTATAGCAGGATAAGTTTTACTCCCATAAAAGATCAGATGAGGATTTCTACTATTTGCTATATAATGTAAAGGAGAACCCTTTTCCAAGGTTTCCACATTTGAAGAGAAGGTCCGGAGAAAATCATAATAGCTATTATCCTTTTCTGCTTTACTCATATACTCTTTCATATCCAGACCAAAAGCATCGTTCAAAATCACGCCTTTTACCGGGTTAGAAATAGCAGCTTGTTTAAAATACTCAGGGTCATCGTTAATTAATTCGGCAAGATGACCTCCAGCAGAGTGTCCCATTAAAAATATCCGGCCTGGATTCCCCCCAAATTCATGGATATGATTTTTCACCCATTTCACAGCCAGCGCACAATCCTGAGCCATTCTGACAAATTTATTCTCTGGTGCTAATCCGTAATTAATATTTACGGTCACTATGCCTTTACGTGCCAGATTCCTACCCAGCCACCAATAGGTATCCTTTTTACCACTACTCCACGAACCTCCATGGATAAAAACAATTACATCTTTAGCCTGAGCAATGTCCTTCTGATAAAAAACATCCAGTTGCCTGTACTGATCGTCTGCACTGGTATAATTTATATTCTTCTCTACTTTTACTTTTGCAGATAAAACTAAGAACTGACCCAGAAAAGCGAATAGCATGCATATGTTTTTTAATTGGACCATTCCTTATTTAATTAAGGCATTTTTCTCTTTTGTAAAGTGATTAAACACCAATTTATCAGCCAATGCAGGGAACAGTTTATTGATCCATACAGTCAGCTTTCCTTGCCCGGTCATGACTAGCGTGCGCTTACGTGCAGCTACCCCATTCACGATATTGATTGCAACTTGCGCTGATGACATCATTTTACCTTCTTCCATACTGGTCTCCCCATGAGACTGACCATCTTTTGCTAAAGCAGCAACACGGATATTTGAAGCTGTAAAACCTGGACAAGCAACCATCACATGTACACCTGTATGTAATAACTCGGTCCTCAACGCTTCCATAAATCCATTCATCGCAAATTTCGATGCCGAATAACCTGTTCTGCCAGGCAAACCACGATAGCCTGCAATAGAAGAAACGCCAATTATGCTTCCTTTAGTCTTAAGAATTTCTGGTAATACATATTTTGTACAATAAACGGTGCCCCAGAAATTAACATCCATCAGGTTTTTCAGCACTGATAAATCCAGTTCATTAAATAATGCGCGCATAGATAATCCTGCATTATTGACCAGCACATCAACTCTTCCGAAGGTTAGCAAGGCACGTTTAATTAACTCTTCACAATCTGCTTCTTTGCTTACATCGGCCTGTATGGCCAGAGCTTTAATCCCATATATTTTTTCCAGATCTGCTGTAACCTCACATAAAGTCACAAATTGTCTGGCCGCCAAAACTAAGTTTGCACCGCGTTTAGCAAATTCTTCAGCACATGATTTTCCTATCCCCGATGATGCACCGGTAATAATGACTACTTTATTCTTAAAATCCATCGTGATTATTTGATTATTGAGTTGACGTAGGGTACTCTTGTTACGATTGAGCGGCCTAGTGTAATTTCATCTGCATACTCCAGTTCACCGCCAAAAGCAATTCCGCGGGCAATCGTGGTAATAGGTATCTGAAAATCTTTAAGTCTTTTATAGAGATAAAAAAGTGTGGTATCTCCTTCCATAGTTGCACTTAATGCCAGGATAATCTCTTTTACAGGGGTTGTCGCAACGCGCTGAACCAGTGAATCAATAAACAGATCTGAGGGCCCGATACCATCCATTGGAGAAATCAAGCCACCTAATACGTGATAGACACCAAAGTATTGAGAGGTATTTTCTACAGCCATGACATCTCGAGTATCTTCTACCACGCAAATCACTTCCTTTTCCCTTTTCGGGGCAGAACAGATTCCGCAAACTGGCAAATCTGATATATTATGGCAAATATTACAGTGTTTAATATCTCTTCTTAACCTGATCATGGAATTGCCAAAAGTATCAACTTCCTCTTGTTCCTGATTCAATAAATGCAGTACCAGACGCAACGCGGTCTTTTGGCCTACACCAGGTAATTTAGAAAATTCATTAACAGCATCTTCGAGAAGCTTGGAAGAAAAGTTCATCTTACAAATTTATATTTATCTTCTGTTATTTTAAGCGTGTTTAAATTTTATCTTACAAGTCTTATATCGACATCCAGTTCTTCAATCAGACTAACGACAACAAGATCGTGGTATCCAGGAAATAGTGGATTCAATAAATAATTGTGTTCCAGCTTATTGATAGCAGACCTAACTTTAATGGCTATATATTTCCGCTGATCCATCAGCTCATCCCCTATTTTCTTATTCTGAAGACTACCTATTTCCTGCCAGGATTTTGGATAGATTTGATCAGGAAGTGTATAAATCAGCGCGTCATCTGCCTTAATTTCAATACTCATCAAATAAAGGTTTGGAGGAATAATTCCTGCTTCAAAATGAACCAGGTTTTCAAGATAGGCTAAGGAGCTGTTTTCACTGGCATATAACATATAGGTACCAGAGTTATTCCACCGCCCCCCCTCCCTATAGGCTCCCATCCCTGACAAGTCAGTTGCCCGCTTTTTTGTTTTTGCAATCCGATAGACAATCATTAAGAGTAAACTCCTTCTTCAATCCTGCCCAAAACATTATTCACCATAGCCAGTCCTGTTGGAATGTAGAACAACTCCAGGGGTTTCATTTGATTAAGCGCTCTATTTGGTGTATTTAACCATTTCTTCACCTTTTCCTCATCTTCAAAAACATCAAGTGCATGGGCAACCACTTTTGCAACCTCTATCACATGCGAAGTCGTATATTTATCCAGCAGATCATCTGCTTTTTTTCTCTCCAGAGTTTTAACAGATAGATTGAGGATATCTTCGGCAAAGTTTTTCTTAGTCATCCCCATATGTCCGACTAACGCATCCAGAGATGCTTTTTTTATTCCTTTATTACTCAGCGTAATTAAATCAAATGCAGACTTAATTTTTTCAAGGATAAGATCTGTCCCACCTAATAGGTAGACCAGGTTGTTCTCATAAATCATAACCGACATTTTGACTAAATATAAGGATAATATGTCGTATTTATTATATCGAAGCTTAAATTATATTTAACTTTGACCGCTCTTAAAAGACCGCTGTTTAAAAATTATTGGATTTTTTTTAAACAGGCTTTTGATTTTTAGAGGATGATTTTCTTACATTTAGCTCCTAAAGTATAATTATATATGACTCCCGCCATACTTTTATCCTTTCTATTAGGATATTTTGCCCTATTAATAGGAGTAGCCTATTTCACCTCCAGAAACTCGTCTGACAACGCCTCATTTTTTATTGCAAACCGCAATTCAAAGTGGTACCTGGTAGCCTTTGGAATGATTGGGACAGCCCTTTCCGGGGTAACCTTTATCTCTGTGCCTGGTGCTGTAGGGAAAAGTGAATTTGGCTATTTCCAGTTTGTATTGGGTAATGCGGTGGGTTTTGTGATTATAGCCACAGTCCTGCTTCCGCTCTATTACCGGATGAACCTGATTTCCATTTATACTTACCTGGAAAAAAGGTTAGGAGCTTACAGTTATAAAACTGGTGCGGTAATCTTTCTGATTTCCAGAACCATCGGCTCTGCTTTTAGACTATACCTGGTAGCCATCGTCTTACAGAAATTCATTTTTGATGCCTGGAATGTCCCTTTCTGGCTCACCATAGTACTCTGCCTCATACTGATCTGGGTTTATACACATAAAGGCGGTCTTAAAACTATCATTATCACTGATACAATGCAAACCGTATTTCTGTTATTATCTGTCGTACTTTCGATCATATTTATCTCCAAATCCCTGCACCTGGATATTGCAGGTACTTTTGAAGCAGTAAAGAACAGCAGTTATTCAAAAATATTCTTCTGGGAAGATTTCATGGGAACCAAGACTCACTTTATTAAGCAGTTTTTGGGGGGTATTTTTGTTACCATTGCAATGGTAGGACTTGATCAGGACCTGATGCAAAAGAACCTGAGTATGAAAACTATTGGGGAAGCACAGAAAAATATGTTCACTTTTACAGGTGTATTTGTGATCATGAATATATTTTTTCTGAGTGTAGGGGCCTTACTCTATCTCTATGCTGCAAAAAATGGCATAGCAGTTGCTGACTTAAAAACACCAGATCATCTTTACCCTGAAATTGCTTTAAACCATTTGAATATCATTCCAGGAATCATATTCATGCTGGGTTTAACCGCTGCAACATTCGCTACTACGGATTCTGCATTGACAGCCCTGACCACTTCCTTTTGTGTAGATTTTCTGCATTTTGACAAAAAGAAGGACCAGAATGATCCTAAACTGGTCAACCAGCGTCATTGGGTGCATATTGGGTTTTCAGTGGTTATGGTGGTGGTCATTATGGTCTTTAAGACTATAAATGATGATTCAGTTGTAAATTCTATATTTACCGCAGCAGGTTATACATATGGCCCTCTGTTAGGTTTATTTGCCTTTGGGATGCTGACAAAAAGGGCAGTTACAGATAAATTAGTACCTTATCTGTGTCTCGCATCCCCTGTGTTGTGTTTTGTAATCAATACACACAGTGTGAAATGGTTTGGTTATGCGATGAGTTTTGAACTCATTGTACTAAACGGTTTGATTACATTTTTACTACTTTGGGTCACAGGAAAAAGTACTGTTGACCAAACTAAATTTTAAAATATAAATAAGCATAATAATGACGAGTGAAGAGAAAATAAGAAGCGCGTTTGAAAACAAAAACTGGCAGGAGATCAAAGTTACGGACTCTTGGCAAATCTTCAAAATAATGGCTGAGTTTGTAGACGGCTTTGAGAAGCTGGCTAAGATTGGCCCCTGTGTATCTATTTTTGGTTCTGCAAGAACTGCTGAATCCAATAAGTATTACCAGATGGCCGTTGACTGCGGTAAATTACTGACTGACCGTGGGTATGGGGTAATTACTGGTGGTGGTCCTGGTATCATGGAAGCTGGTAATAAAGGTGCACATACCAATGGTGGTAAGTCTGTAGGACTTAACATTGATCTGCCTTTTGAGCAGTTCCACAATAAGTATGTTGACCATAACAAATTGCTGCAATTTGATTACTTCTTTGTAAGAAAAGTTATGTTCATGAAATACTCACAGGGATTCATCGTATTACCTGGTGGAATGGGCACAATGGACGAATTATTTGAAGCGATTACTTTAATTCAGACTGGTAAAATTGCACGTTTCCCTATCGTTCTATTAGGTAAAGATTATTGGGGTGGCTTAATTGACTGGATCAAAAACACGATGCTAGAGAAAGAACATAATATCCATGCAGAAGATTTAAATCTGTTCAGATTAGCGGATACCGCAGAAGAAGCAACAGAACATATCTTCAGATTCTACGATAAATACGTTCTGAAACCAAATTTCTAGAAGATGACTTAGCAGGGGTTAGTTAGATATGACTAACCCCTCCTGATACAACCAGTTTCATAGCATCAGCAGCATTCATCTTCAATTCTTTTATTTTGTCTTTAGAGACTACACAAACCTGTCCTGCAAAAGAGTAGGAAAAAGGAAAATAAACGACACAATCTCCGGGTAACCCTATCGATGACAGATCATTCTGCGTTAAAAATCCAATTCTTTTAATATCAGCCGTCATCTCTACTAAAACAGGGTGATTAAATTTCTTTTCATCCCCAACAAATGCTTCTGTAAGATCTTTAATGGAGGAATAGATAAAATTCAGTCCTGGTAGCCGGTTCATCCAACGGTTAAACCAATTGTACATAGGTTCTGTCACGAAATTCGTCACAAAAATCCCTGCTGTCAATATCAATGCAATAACCAGAGCAAGCCCTAAACCGGGAATATTGCGGCTTTCTCCTGTTCTTGGATCAACACCCAGAATATTATTCACATTCAACCAGCTATCAACTGTCGTCACAGCCCATATTACAATGTAAATACTTAACGCTATAGGCAATACAATCAATAAACCCTTAATCAGGTAATTTAACAGTGCCTTCCCAATCCTATTCATAACACAAAACTACTCATAAAAATAGATGCGTTTTACCCTTTGTGAGATATTTGTTAAAATCTCATAGGGAATCGTATCAATCTGTGTGGCTAAATCGGCAACTGTCAGCTCATGATTAAAGACGATTACTTCATCTCCGGTTTTAACTTCAATTCCTGTTACATCCAGCATACACATATCCATCGCAATCACGCCTAATACAGGGGCTAACTTACCATTGATCAGCATCTTCCCTACCCCATGACCAAACGATCTGCGATAGCCATCAGCATAACCAATTTTAACTGTTGCAGTCGTTCCGCCTTCTGGCAAAACTCCCCAGCGGCCATAACCTACGGTGTCTTTTGGGCCTAATGTTTTTAGCTGTGTAACGGTTGTCTTCAAGGCAGCTACGGTGCGCAAACCACTTTTATCTTTCAGTCCACTATCAAAACCGTATAAACCTATCCCTAATCTGACCATATCCAGCTGTGCCTCCGGATGCCGGGTAATTGCTGAAGTATTGGAAATATGCCTGATGAAATCGTAGCCCAGCCCCTTGCGGATTTCTCCACTCAGGTGAAGATAGGTTTTCACCTGGTAGGCAGTAAATTCATCATGCTGTTCGTCTTCACTACCTGCAAGATGTGAGAAAGCAGAGACTACTTTTATCTTTTTTGTCTGGGCTAGCAGAAATAACAATTCTGGCAAATCTGGTTCTTCAAACCCCAGTCGGTGCATTCCTGTATCAATTTTAATATGCACAGGATAAGCTTTTTGTGTATCTGGCAAGAAAGCAATAAATGCTTTCAGGATATCAATATTATAAAGTTCCGGTTCCAGTTTATACTTCAGAATAGCTTCAAAAGCGAAGGGCTCAGGACTCATGACCATAACCGGCAAAGTGATTCCTGCTTTCCTTAAGGCAATCCCTTCATCTGTATAAGCGACGGCAAGGTAATCTACCTGATGGTATTGCAGCAGATTTGCGATCTCAAAACTTCCGCTTCCATAAGAAAAAGCCTTCACCATAGCCATCACCTTCACTCCGGGTTTTAGTTTGGATTTATAAAACTTCAGGTTACTGGCCAGTGCATTTAAATCAATTTCCATCACTGTTCCATGAACCTTTTGTGTCAGGAGTTTACTGATTCTTTCGAACTCAAATCGCCTTGCTCCTTTAACCAGAATAGTTTCATTGTTAAAAGTTATAGTCGGAAATTCATCAATGAACTCTTGTGTACTCTCATAAAATGATTGCTCCATATCAAAGAGTGAAGCCAAAGCAGAGATGTGCGGTCCGATTCCTATCAGCCTGTTAATCTGTTTTTGTTTCAACAATACTGCAATTTCGGTGTACAGCTCTATATCAGTTTTACCGGTCTGCAACAGGTCTGACAAAATTACCGTTTTTACCGGATGCTGGTTTTGCAGGTTTAAAAAGTCAAGCGCAATAGACAAAGAGGAGATATCGGCACTGTAAGAATCATCAATGATAGAGCATTGATTGATACCGTTCTTCAATTCCAAACGCATATTGACAGCCGTCAGCCGCTCTAAACGGAGGTCAGCTTGTTCTGGAGTATATCCCATAGCTAATAGCGTAGCCCAGCAGATAATTCCGTTTTCTATTGAAGCCCTGTCACTAAAAGGAATCAGACATTCAATTTCTTCTTTTTGATATAAGGCTTTGATATAACTTTGGCCGTTGATCGGTTCTACGAACAGGATAGATAAATCTGCATCGGTCTGTGTACTCCAGGAGAACTTTTTCTCCCCGGGTAAATCTTCGGGAGCAATCGTTCCGGTATATTCAGGGCTGTAAATAAAAAGTTTTACGCCTGTGAATAACTTCAGTTTCTCTTTTAGTTTTTCTGAAGATGAGCTAAAACCTTCGGCATGTGCTTCTCTGATGTTAGTCAGAATACCTATAGTAGGCTGAATAATACCGGCCAGGTTTTGCATTTCTCCGCTTTTAGAAATACCGGCTTCAAAAATCCCAAGGTTATGTTCTTTATCTATCTGCCATACAGATAATGATACCCCTAGCTGAGAATTAAAACTTTTCGGGCTTCGGACAATCGTGAAGTCTGCTGACAATAACTGGTATAGCCACTCTTTAACAACTGTTTTACCATTACTGCCTGTAATAGCGATAACTTCAAGATCAAACTTTTTACGATGGTCTGCTGCGATCTGCTGTAAAGCTGCTTGTACATCAGGTACCAAAAGAAAATTAGCATCAGGAAAAGCAGGAAGGTATTCAGGTTTACTGATGACAAAGTTTTTAATTCCGTTTGCGTAAGCTTCAGCAATAAATTCATGACCGTCCCTGGTTGCGGAGATCGCAAAAAACAGGGACGTTTCCGGATTGATAACAATACGGCTATCTATAAGCAGACTATTGATTAAAGCCGGATATTTTAGTTCGAAGGTTTTTATATTCAAAAGTTCAGCAAGCTGCTGAATAGTGTAGTTAATTTCACTCATTACCGGGATCATCTATTGGGGCTAAAGTTAAGAAACTGTTTAGGATAATAATGCAGATATTTGTCGCTGACTTAGCTATGGAAAAAGAATACTCAAAACCTGCCCTGGATAAAAGAACTGCTTTAGTAAAGGCCGAAAGTTATTGCGCCTATCAGGAGCGCGCACAACAAGAGATCAGAAATAAATTGTACGACTGGGGACTGAGGTCTGATGAAGTGGAAGAAATAATCACTGAATTAATTCTGACTAATTTTCTAAATGAAGAAAGATTTGCCATGGCCTATGTATCCGGCAAGTTTAATATCAAAAAATGGGGAAAGATTAAGATCAAGCAGGGGCTTAAATTGAAAAAAATTCCGGAAAAGATGATTTTAAAAGCATTAAAGACGATCGATTATGACGATTATTTAAAAACTATCCTCGCCGCCGCAGAGAAAAAATCAGCAGTTTTAGTAGAAAAAGATGCCTATAAACGGAAATACAAGCTGATTACCTACCTTATGGGGAAAGGGTTTGAAAATAATTTGGTTTCTGAAGTACTGAAGGACAATAACTTAAGTTAATACTTGTTTTTTTTATTAAAAATAACTTGACAGTAATATAAATGTGCTTATATTTGCAATCCCAAACGGAAACAAGGTATACAGTTTTAAACCTTATAGAAGTGGGGGAAACATCGGATGATGTTACTAAAACCAATGCGAAAGTAGCTCAGTTGGTAGAGCACGACCTTGCCAAGGTCGGGGTCGCGAGTTCGAATCTCGTCTTTCGCTCTAAATACCTTCTTTACCAGAAGGTATTTATTTAAAAGGTTAACACCTGCTCAGATGGTGGAACTGGTAGACACGCAGGACTTAAAATCCTGTGACCTTAAAAGTCGTGCGGGTTCGATTCCCGCTCTGAGTACTCAACTGTATAAAGTTATACAGAACCGTAATACCATACCAATGCGAAAGTAGCTCAGTTGGTAGAGCACGACCTTGCCAAGGTCGGGGTCGCGAGTTCGAATCTCGTCTTTCGCTCTAAAGCCTTCCTTTAACAGAAGGTTTTTATTTTTAAAAGGTTTAACACCTGCTCAGATGGTGGAACTGGTAGACACGCAGGACTTAAAATCCTGTGACCTTAAAAGTCGTGCGGGTTCGATTCCCGCTCTGAGTACTGCTAAAAGGCTCACGTAAATTACGTGAGCCTTTTTTGTTGTTTATCCTATTGCTTACTTACCCCATCCTTCATTTTGAATGAGATTCGGATTAGCTTGTAATTCTGAGAGCTGAAACGGATACCTGTTCATGTTCGCAGTGAATATCCGGTTATCCAGATCATAAGGAGTATAAGAAATGGTTGTTCCATTCTTTTCAACTTTCATCCCTTTTAAAGACCTGTTAAAGACGGTAGTTGCAATATTCCATCTTCTTGCATCCCAATAACGGTGACCTTCAAAACATAATTCAATTCTTCGTTCATTTCTGATCCGATCTCTCATCTGTTCCTGAGTTAAACCATTTGGCAAATCAGGCATATTTACCCTTTTACGAATTTTATTGATGGCCAGATAAACATCTCCGGTTGGCCCATTGCTTTCATTGAGTGCCTCTGCATAATTTAACAACATTTCTGCCAGCCGAAAATGCACCCAGTTATGCTGACTGTTTCCGGGACTGTTCGCCCCTAAATCAAGTGTCAGATCCATGTGTTTCCGCATATAGTATCCGGTTCTTGTTCCATTTTGCTTCTGCGGCCCATCTGCCCCACCGGTAAACGTTTCAATTGTCCTGCTTTTAAAAGAGGCTCCATTGTATAAGATGGTTGAAGCAAACCTGGGATCTCTGTTATCATAGGGCCTACCAGCATCATACAAAGGAGATTGAGTGATCGGTAAACCGTCTTTCATTTCGTAAGTATCTACCAGATATTGTGAAGGACAAACTCCCCCGCCCCCATTAAATTCACCAACAGGATAATTTGCTCTTTCTACATAGTTGGCATTAGCTTCAGGTCTGCTCCAGATCACTTCTGTATTAGTTGATGTGTTCCCTTTAAATACACTTTCATATCCGGATATTCCTGAAGGAAGTGAAAAAGGAGCCGTTCCATCAAAAAATGGTTTTGCTGCATTTGCTGCTGCATTCCATTTGGTAACATCGCGGTTCGGATTGTTTAAAGGGCTCGCGGCATACAATAAAGTACGAGCTTTCAATGCCTGGGCCGACCATTTTGTTGCGCGGCCATAATAATTATCGGAAGTACCAATATAGGTTGCGGGCAGACGCTTAAAAGCAGAGTCGCAATCTTTACTAATCTGCGCTGTAATCTCTTCGAAAGTATTTTTAGGAAGATCGATATTGTCTTTTGTAGTTAGAGTTTTGGTCACCAAAGGTACCCCGCCATAACGCTTTAGCAATTCGAAATAGTAAAATGCCCTTAAGAAAAAAACCTCTCCGGTAAGCCGGTCTCTTTGTTCGGTCGCTTTCAGGTTATTGATAATAATATCATTGGAATGATCTTTAACCTTAACCAGGTAAATATTCTCAAAGAATACATTACAATTTCTGATACTGCCGTAAGTAGCTTTATAAATATCATCTGCATTCGCTGTATATCCCCAGCTTCCATTGGTAAAACGGTAGCTGCTATTTGCCTGATTTGAATTTCTGGCATCATCAGTTGCACATTCATTTAGTGTGCTCGAAAAATAAGTATAGCCATTTGGTAAACCACCATAAATATTGGTCACAAAATCTGTTGTATATACGATGTTTGCAAAGATGGTCGCTTCCTGTACATCTAAGTCAAGAGGCCTGTCCAGAACGCTTTTTTTACAGGAAACCAGGATTACTGATCCTGCAAAAGCGAGCGTCAGGAATTTTGTTATTATTTGGATTGATTTCATCATCTTCTAATCTTAAAATTCAACATTTAAACCCATCACGAATGTTCTTGTACGCGGATAATCACTGATACCTGCTGAAGTATATTCAGGATCTATGTAATCTGCTTTTAGCTTGGTCCAGGTAGCCAGATTGTTTGCACTTACATAAAAACGGGCATTGGAAATTCGCAGGCTTTTTAAAATGGAAGGCGAAAAATTATAGCCTAGCTCCACATTTTTTATCCTTAAGTATTGTCCGTTCTGGTTCCAGAAGCTCGAATAAACATAATTGTTATCTCCTTGTTTTGCCGAGTTAGATAACCGCGGGTAATCTGCAGTTGCAGCTGTTGCAGGTGTCCATCTGTTCAATACGTACTCGGAAGGTTTCGCGCCACCAGCAAGACCAAAGGTTGCAGCATTCATGATGTTCACACTTCTTTTACCTGTTCCCTGAAACCATACCGTAAGATCAACACTTTTATATTTCAGGTTAATTTGAGCACCGTAGGTAAATTGTGCATTAAAGGGTTTCCCAATAGCGACCCCGTCATTCTGATCGATACGTCCGTCACCATTCTGGTCTTTGTATTTAAGATCACCAGGTTGTACTGGCCCATAAGTTTGTAAAGGACTGTTATTAATCTCTTCCTGGCTATTAAAGAACCCTATAGACTCTAAACCAAATATGGTTCCTATAGGTAGTCCGGTACGGTTCATATAACTATAAGGTCTGACTACCTCATCCTGAAAGATGATCTTATTTTTTACATAGGATCCTAGTGCATGGGCGGTATAATGCAGATTGCCTATTTTATCCGTATAATTCACATCCCATTCCACTCCCTTATTGACAACCTTTCCTACATTTAAAGGTTTAAAGGCTACACCGATCAAACTGGATTGTGAGGAAGGAAAAGCAAGAATGTTACTTCTTCTTTCCTGAAATGCATCTACTGTGACGCCTAATTTATTCCCAAAAAAAGCTCCGTCAATTCCAATATTCAAGACCTTAGAGGTTTCCCAGGTCACATCCGGATTTGCAATAGCGCCTTCAGCTCGCGAGCTTTGAAATATGGGGTTACGGCCCAATGCATAATTTGATCCAAAGGTATAGGCACTGGCATATAGATAACGGTTGCGTCCACCGAATGCGCGGTCCAGAAAGGAGAAGTCAGAGTTTCCTAATAAGCCATAAGAAGCGCGAAGTTTTAAGAGATCTACTTTAGTCTTTTTCAGAAAGTCCTCTTCACTGATTATCCATCCGGCTGCCAGCGTTGGAAAGAAGCCAAAACGCTTACCGGGAGCTAGGTTTTCACTCCCATTATAGCTCATATTCAGATCTACAATGTATTTCTTTTGATAAGCATAATGCAAATAACTAAAGAAACCCTGGGTTGCATAAGGGAAATTATCTCCGATAGTAACTCCGGAAGGCAGTCCTGGAATCAGCGATGATAACGCCATAAATCCTGAGCCTGCATTTTCAACAGTCTGATTGAAACCCAGATTTGCACTTACTTCATGATTTTTACCAAAAGCGTGTTGATAATCCAGCTTTGCCACCACTGTGGTCATCCTGTCCTGATCCTGGCCACGGCCACGAAAAGCATAGGGAACATCATTATTATACTTCTGATAAGTACCGTCAGCTTGCATGTTATAGGTTGCAAAGGCCATCGAGGCACCTTCGTTATTATAATTAAAATTATAATAGGAGAAACTACCAAAAGCTGATAATCCCGGAACCCACTTGTCCAGTTTCTGAACGATACTGGTAGTTCCTGTCAGATTACGGTGAACCTCCCTGTTATAACCACTTTGAGTAATTAATCCATACGGATTACTTCTATAATCCAACCCGCCTTGATTATAACCACCAATTTTCCCATCAGCATATAACATAGGAAAAAGATTTGGGGGATAGATTGCAATATTACTCCAGATAGCCGAAGCACTTGCGCCAGGGTAATTCTTAGATTCCAGTCTGCCTGCAAGATTCAATGAGACAGATAAGGTAGAGTTGATCTTAAAATCCAGGTTAGAACGGAAATTATAGCGTGTAAAACCAGGATTTGTATTAAAGCCAAGGCTTTTTTCATTTAAATCTCCATATTTATATAGGCCGCCCTGTTTCATATAACCACCCAGAATGAAATAACGAACATCATTATTTCCACCAGAAAAAGTGATATTGTATTTCTGTTGCATGGCTTGTTTAGCGATCAGCTCCTTTTGCCAGTCTACATCAGGATAAAGTTCTTTATTCCTTGAGGGATTATCGTACTGATTGATAGTAGCCTGTGGATAAAAAGGAGTAATTCCGTCATTTATGTTAGCCTCATTGTAAAGCGTCATATAATCTTTGGCTCCTAAAAACACCGGCCCCTTACTGGGGGTAACAAAACCAAACTGAGAATAAAAACTAATCTTATTCTGAAAAGGGACACCTCGTCTGGTGGTTACCACTATCGACTTATCTGCGCCCTGTATTCCATATGATGCATTCGCAGCGGCATCTTTTAAAACAACCAGCTGATCAATTTCTAAAGGATCAAGCTGATCAAAACCAATGGACATGTTGTCAACATAAATTTTCGGGGAACCACTATAATATGAACTGCTTCCTCTGACCGATAGATTACTATTATCACTTCCAGGTTCCGCCGAACCCATATTTGTCATTAAACCTGCAAGTCTGCCAGCCAGCATGTTGGTGTTGTTTGCCACCCTGAACCGTGCCATCTCCTGTCCGGTAATTACACTTACCGCTCCTGTATAATATTTCATGGGAACACGGATATTCCATGGCAGATTTAAGGTATCTATAATAATGGTATCATTTTTTGCCTGCTTCACTTGTTGCCCGGCTGTATTTCCGTAAATCATTACGAGAAAAGCCAAGAGTAAACAGTGCTTTTTAAGTCTGTGATCTGATATATAATTCATGGTGAATTTCATTAATGATTGAGATTAATAACCTGGGTTTTGCTCGATACTTGCCCCTTTATAGATCTCTACAACGGGTATTGGAGTCAGGTACATTCGTTTCTTGAAAATCCTGTTCTCTATCAGGTACCGGGTATGTGTAATTACATTTCCCGATTTACTCACTTTAAAACCATATACAGGTGCATTTTCAGTTTGCTCTGCAATCATCCATCTGCGTTCATCAAAATAACGCTGAGCTTCAAATGCGAATTCTACGGCCCTTTCATTACGAATCTTATCCCGCATTTGCTGCTGGTTCAGGCCTGGTGCAATACCTGGCATTCCCACCCCTGTCCTTGATCTGATCAGGTTTATATTGGTATATACTTCTGCAGTTGGACCACTAACTTCATTTTCTGCTTCTGCAAGCATCAGGTAAATATCTGCCATCCTGATATAATGCCATTTTTGCAACCCAGTATTCTCATCTGCCCGCTGAAACTTGCGAAAGAAAATAGCTGTTCTATGGGTATCATTATAATCTTTACCACCTGGCCAGAATTCAAGCGTCACTCCTTTATAAGTATCGCCATCTCTAACGAAACTCATTCCCAGACGGGGGTCACGCTTTACCCACCACTGCTGTTCATCATAACCGGATCCCGCTTCATCTTTTTGCTTTCCATTAGTCATTTCGTATTTATCTACCAGATTTAACAGCGTCTGACTATGGGCGTATCCACCCAAACGACCGGCAGGATTACAGTAGATTGCAGAATTAGAAGTTCCCTGGCGATACCAGATCAATTCATGATTTGAAGCATCTCTTGATTCTGTGAACAGTTTATCATAACCGCCTGTATATAGATAATACCAGTTACTGTTTGCCTGGTTTTTTGTCAAGAACTCCCGACAGGCATCGGCAGCCAGTTTCCACCGGTTGACATCATAATTGGGATAGCCTGTAACTGGATTTGAAGAATTACCAGGCTCGTTCCCTGCCGCAGGTTGATTATTATTAAACAATTTACTCGCTGCATACAGTAATACCTTGGCTTTTAAGGCCACGCAGGCTGCTGCCGTAGCTCTTCCGCGATCAGAATCGGATGTTACCGCCCAGGGCAATATTGCAGCCGCAGAATCCAATTGCTTTACTACAAAATCAACAGATTCGGCATAAGTTGCTCTTTTCAGATTTGCTTTATACTTCGCTTGCGCAGCAGCATCTTTCAGATCTTCGAAGGCTACCGGCGAAGTGACAATTGGAATACCTGCATAACGCTTAATTAATTCACTGTAAAAAAATGCTCTCAGGAACTGTGCTTCAGCAACAAATTTGTCTTTTATGGTTTTATCAAAACCATTCATCAGTTCACGATTGCTCAACAAGACGTTGGTACGACGGATATAGGTATATAATCCTCCATAGGCATTATCAAGATTATTAGAGGCATCGACTGAACCAAAATTAACTCCATTAGTTGCCAGGTAAGCCGGGCCTGCTTCAGCTTCATCACTAATCAGCGCATAGTTTTGTCCGTTACCAAAATCATCAAGCCCACCGGTGAGTCCATTATAACAATTCGCCAAAAATTTATCCGTATTTACCGGGTCGGTAAAGGTCTTTTCTTTGTCCAGGGCATTAGTCAACGGAGGTGGAGCTAAAAAGCCTCTTTTATCACAAGAAGTTAATAAGACAGCCGTGACTGCAAGTATTAATCCTGATTTTATTATATTTTTCATGATCCTTTGTCCTAATAATTAAAAAGTAACATTTACACCAACACTCCATACGCGCTGCTGAGGATAATACCAGGCACGCTGGTTGCGATTTTCGGGATCCAGATATTTAATCGAACTCCAGGTGTACAAATTTGAACCGTTTAGGTATAGCCTCAGCGAACTAATTTTAATACGATCTAAAAATCCCTGGCTGAAGGTATAGCCGATTTCAGCTTGCTTAAGCCTGACATAACTCGCATCTTTAACCCAGAAATCACTATTGATATAATTGTGCATGCTGCTGCTTGGGGCAGAGCTCAATCTTGGATAGGTAGCTGTTTCGGCTGTTTCTGGTGTCCATCGGTTCAGGTGGATATCCATTGCTTTCCCCGTGTTAAAAAATTCATAACCAGCTTCAAGGTTAACAACCATAGCGGTCTCTGCTGCACCCTGCAATAGCATACTGAAGTCAAAATTCTTAAAAGAGCCCCCCAAATTAAAGCCCATAATATATCGGGGCGTGGTAGGATTGCGTAATGGTACTTTGTCAAAATCATCGATCACACCGTCTTTGTTCTGATCTACATATTTAAAATCTCCGGGCTGTAATTTGCCCAGTGGTCCGGGATCATAACTCGATTTCGCCCAACTGTCAATTTCTGCCTGATTTTTAAAGAAACCTGCAGTCTGTAAACCATATTGCATATCCAGACTCTGTCCGGTAGTACGCAACCAAGGATATTTGGCTTCAGGTTCGTCACGGAACAGTACCTTGTTTCTGGTATAAGAAATATTGGCTTTTACGAAATAACTAAAAGTACCCACCTTATCTTTGTAGCCTATTTCCAGTTCGTAACCTTTATTTTCTACAATGCCGAGGTTGACGATAGGTAAAGCAGCTCCTACTGTGGCAGGAATTGTGCCTGGAAGAGTTAAAATATTACTTCTTCGTTCATAGAAAACATCTGCATTAAAGGTCAGCTTGCTATCAAAAAAGGCTGACTCCAGACCGATGTTAGTCTTGTTTGCTTTCTCCCACTGCACAAACTTATTTCCAAAAGCACCTTCATTGATACCACCAGGATTATTGTTGTTGTTGAGTCCGAAAGAATATCCCCCACCTGTGGTATAAGGATTATCCAAATATAAAAAACGGGGATCTCCGGTAACTTTGTCATTTCCTACCTGTCCGTAAGAAGCTCTTAGTTTTAAGAAACTGATCGCTTTTAAGTTCTTCATGAAAGGTTCACCTGTGATTACCCACCCCGCCGAAACCGAGGGGAACAGACCATATTTATGACCATCCGGAAACTGCTCAGAGCCATTATATCCCATATTGGCTTCGACAAGATAACGGTTATCCCAGTTATAGGTCAGCCTGCCCACCAGGCCCTGATAGGAGAATGGCCAGTCAAATGTTTGTGTCCGATTTAGCGTTTTACGGCTCCTGTTATAGAGTAAAAGTCCGGTAACATTATGTTTATCAAAAGAGTTTGCATAATTGACTGAACCTTCAAACTGAATGGTTCTGTAAGAGTTATCTGCATCTGACACAAACGTTTGTGCAAAATTTAAAATGGGGTTATCTGTACCTATTGGCGCTCCATAGATATAGTTGCCATCGGCATCTTTTCCTTTGAGCTGATAACGGGTATAAAAATCACCAGATCCGGATCCTCTGTAACGCGAAGTTTGCTGACGAAACTGGTTGGTAAAGGCTAGCATAGGCTTTACGCTTAATCCTTTTAGTATTTTATCCAATTTATAAACTCCTGTAAAAGTTCCCTCCATCAGATTAGTATAATCTTTTGTGTATCCCTGGTAAGAGAATTCAGCAAGTACATTATCTGTAAGAGATGGGCCGGCTCCGTAAGTTCCATCAGGATTTAAAAGTGGGCCATTGTTAGGCGGGGTACGCATGAGCAAACTAAATAGACGCCCAGTCCCTCCTCTAGGGCCATTTCTGACTTCATTTCTTGCAGCCAGATTCACACTTAAGCGAAAATCTGGGTTTACATCTACATCAACATTTGATCTGAAATTGAAACGATTATAATTGATCGATCCGTTAAAATCTCTGTCATTGGTGTGGTTAAATAAGCCTGATTGTGATAAATAACCTCCACTGACAAAATATTTAACCAGTTTAGTACCTCCACTTGCATTGATATTAATGTTCTGCTGAGGAGCAAAAGGTTTTAGAAATTCTTTTACATAATCAACATCAGGATATAGATACGGGTCTGTATGATTTTTGTAAGCGTCTAATGCGGTCTGGTCATAGATAGGGCTTTTACCTTCGTTGCCCAATGCCTCATTCATTAAAGTTGCGAAATTATAAGAGTCTACGAATTTCGCTACCCTGGTCACTTCTTGTAAACCAGTGGTATAAGTCAGATTTATTCTGGCTTTCCCTTCAACTCCTCTTTTGGTTGTCACTAAAATAACTCCATTTGCACCGCGTACACCATATACTGCTGTAGCACCCGCATCTTTTAAAACACTGATTGATTCTACTTCAAATGGACTAATGCTATTGAAAGGCCGTTCAACTCCATCTACAAGGATTAAAGGAGCGGAGGAATTCAATGTTGCCTTCCCTCTGATTAATAAGGAAGAGCCGTCAACACCAGGGTCTCCGGACGATTGCTGTGCAATTAATCCAGGCATACGGCCGACCAGTGCGTTACTAATATTAGCAGCGGGGGTTTGCAGCAATTCTTTATTAGAAATGGTTACAATAGATGCGGTCACACTGACCTTTTTCTGTACACCAAAGCCAACAACAACTACACCTTCCAAGTTACCGGCTTCGGCAACGAGACTAAGATTGACCTGTGAACGGGCTTTAATTTCCTGAGAAATATAGCCTACATAAGAGATTACGAGTATGGCATTCTGATCTACTTGTTTCAAAATGAACTTTCCATTATGATCAGTAACAGCTACTTGTGTAGTACCTTTGACTTTAATTGTTGCTCCGGGCAGGCCTTGTCCGGTTTCATCCAGGATTTTTCCACCGATGTCTATTTTAGCAAAGTTAATTCCCGGAGTTGAAAGAGCTGTTTCTATTGGGGAATGGTCATAATTATGACTAGAGGCGCTCAATTGTAAGAAATTGGACACGAGCAGCAAAGTGGTCAGTTTTGTTACTAGAAGTATCTTATCTTTCAAACACGAGGCCCCATACGAATTAGAGTCGTAATGGTTCATGATTTATTTTGGTTAGGTTAATTTATATAATGCCCAGGTTGAGGCTCAATAAATATTTAGGTTAATTTCATTTCCGGCAGATGTTACCACTTTGAGTATATCTAGTTCATAATCCTCCTTTCTGTATCAATTAACCCACATTTTGGTTCACAGATTAACTTTCTATTCTTAAGATAATAGATTTGTTACATTGAGGTCGAATTCTAGACTGCGCAAACGTTTGATATTTTGAGGGTAATACCAGCTATTCAAAATGACATGAAAGCTATAGGCGGGGAAGTCTGGTTGGTTATTACCCTATTTTCGAAGGTGCATGTCCATATTTTTTCTTAAAAGCGAAAGAAAAATGTGACAAGTCTTCAAAACCGACTTCCAGATAGACATCAGAGACTGCTCTGCCTTTTTCTTTAATCAAATAATATGCTTCTTGCAGTCTTCTTTGTTGTAACCATTTGCCTGGTGAAGTTTGATAAATCTTGTCAAAATCTCTTTTAAAAGTAGCCAGACTTCTGCCTGTTAAATAAGCGAACCGCCGCATTTCTACATTAAAATGAAAATTGTTACTCATAAAGGCTTCCAAATCTATTTTACCAGGTTCTGTAAAATCAAACAAGGTACCCGCCAGCTCTGGATTGGTTTGCAGTAAGATTAAATTGCTTCTCTAAGTTTTAAGGACAATAGCTTTTCATCTGGTCGTTTAAGCTGATAAGGAGCAAGGGACTCCATATAGCTTTTATAAAGTGGATCTGGTTTTAACAATTGTATGATCTCACTATCCTGCTTTTTAACTGCATCAAAACCGTATTCTATACTAAAATCACGAAGTGTTTGCTGATCAAGACGAACAGAAATAGATTTAAATTCTCCATTTTCAGGAGGCAGTTTATTAAATTTAACGAGATTATTCCGTTTACAAAACCTGAAATCTCCTTCCTGAAAAACATGTGTTTTATGCCCGTCATCCATATGGAGTGTTCCGGATATCTGGTAACTGAAAACATGTTCAGCAATAAATTGCTCGCCTTCTCTGCTCCTGTTTACATAACAGGAGTGCAATATTTGCACTAACTTCCGATCTTCCTCTCTTTTGAACATATCAACCCAAATATATAGGATAAGCACCGGTTTCTAGACCGGTGCTTCATTTTTTTCGTCTTAAATCCTGTTTAAATTTCTCCTCTAAATTTAAACAAACGCTTATCCTTTTTTCAACAAGGCTTGCCCTGCTTGGGTTTCCAGAAAATTCACGGAGTCTACGTAATCCGTAGAAACAGATACGGAGATCCATTTTTCAAATTCCTCCATTTTGACTGCTTCCGCATGTTTTACTATGCCTACTGCTTCACTGCCTAAGATTAAATGCACTGGAGGTTGCGGATGTCCAACTAATTCAATCATTACTTGCGCCGCTTTATCAGGATCGCCCATCGGAACAAAATTACCTGATTTAAAAAGTTCGATCCGCTGATCTACTGTAGTTTCATACCCCTCTACCTGTTGAGCATAACTCATAGAATTACCAGCCCAATCGGTACGGAATCCTCCTGGTTCAACACTGGTTACGTGTATTCCTAAAGAAGCAACTTCTTTAGCCAGTGCCTCACTAAAACCTCCTAAACCAAATTTAGCAACCTGGTAAATTGATAACCCTATACTACCTACCCTACCACCGACTGAACTGATTTGCAGGATACGACCAGATCTTTGTTTACGCATATAAGGTAATACAGCACGAGTGATTGCTATTGGTGCATATAAATTTGTCTCCAGCTGGCTACGTACCTGCTCATCGGTAAAAGCTTCGGCAGCTCCGGTAATTCCAAAACCAGCATTGTTTACCAGAATGTCAATACACCCAAAATGCTGAACAGCATGCTGCACTGCCTGAGCAACCTGTTCTTTATCTGTCACCTCAAGCTGCACTGGATATAACTGATCCGGACAAGCTGTTAAAAGGTCTTTAAGTTGTGCTGTGTCTCTCGCTGTCGCAACCACCTGGTCACCATGAGCAAGTACCTTTTCGGTCAGGCTTCTTCCCAATCCTCGGGAGCTTCCTGTTATGAACCAAACTTTTCTTATGTTTTCTGAATTTGTCATTATCTATGTTTTTAATTTAGATAAAGTCCGAAAGTATTTGGCGCCTTTGCTTTGTTAAAAAGCTCATTTTTTATTTATCAAAAAGCTCATCTATTGATAGGAATTCATCAGTATTTCTCAAAATTCAATAGAAACACCTGGATCATTTTAACCTGGGTGAATTGTGACTTTAACCTGATTATGCGATAAAGAAATGACCACTACTCAATTACCTGCTAAAAATGTCTTTTTTCAAAAAAACCACTTCAATATGTTTCATTAGGTCATATCTAATCAGAAGCAATTAATATATTCGCATTCCTGTTAATTAATTAATATGATATGCAGTTCGAAAAAATAACTATTCTAGACAATTGTGGTCTTACAAAAGAGATTACTGACCAGATTGCTAAACTTTCAAAAGCTAAGCTTACCATATATAATGATTATCCGGAAACTGATAGTGAAACATTTGCCCGTATCGGGGATTCAGACTGTGTGCTCGTCAGCTGGCAAACAAAGATTACTGCCGAAATTATTGTAAAAACTTCGCAATTAAAATATGTTGGCATGTGTTGTAGTTTATATGATGAAGCCTCAGCTAATGTCAATATTATGGCTGCCCGCGAAAAGGGTATTCAGGTAAAAGGAGTTAAAGATTATGGAGATGAAGGTGCTGTAGAGTTTATATTTGCACAATTGATTTTTCTCTTGAAAGGCCTGCTTCGGGTGAGATGGAAAGATGAACCTGTAGAATTAAAGAATAAAAGCTTGGGTATTATCGGTCTCGGAACATTGGGGCTGATGGTTGCCCAGACTGCATTACATTTTGGAATGCAGGTGTTTTATTTTGGCCGAAGCCGAAAATACGAACAGGAAAAAAATGGTATTACTTATTTACCTTTGGATGAATTAATGGCTTCATGTGATATCATTTCAACTCATTTACCTAAAAACACAGTCCTTCTGTCGGAACGGGAATTTAAATTAAAAAAACCAGATTCAATTCTTGTCAATACTTCTTTAGGTGTTCCTTTTGAGAAAGAAGCGTTTTTAAATTGGATTGCTGATCAAAAAAACTTCGCTATTTTCGACGCTGATGGTGTTGGATATTTTGCACATGAGTTTGCTGCACATGATAATATTATTTTATCAGATCAGTTTGGTGGTTTTACACTTGAGGCTAAACAAAGGCTTTCAGAAAAAGTCCTGGCCAATATGATAGATTATTTGAATAACAAATGATACAAATACTCAAAAGGGTAATATTCTGGGTTTCTATCCTCACAATTATTAGCTGGATAATTATCGCGCTTTTTGGAAAAATCATCCCGCTGGAGATCAAAATTGGAAAAAGCGGAGGTTTTTATATGCTTTTTGTTTTCTATGGGCTTCAAACTGCAGTTATATTTACATTATTCGGCACTTTAAAACAAAACGACAGTAAGAAACTCCTGATTGGAAAAATATTGATTACGGGTGTGGTTGCAGCTATTGCTTGTTTTGTGGCATTTATATCTGTTTTTTCTGGTATGTGTTTATGGAATACAGACCATGTCTTATTCGAGTACAAAGACAACCCCAATAATCAAATAGTTTTAAGAAGGAAAAGCTGTGGTCCGGAAAAAGGTATTTATCCTATTTACAAGACTTGCAAAGTAAATTATATCACCTCGAGCTTATTCTGGATAAAAGATATTGATACTGCTCAAATTGATGAAAAAATGTGGAAGCGGATCCATAAGAATCAGTAAAAACAATCATTTATATTCATTATCTTACATCTTACTTATCAATAGATTAAGATAATGAATAAAGAGATCAGCCCCATCCCCAGGATGGCTGTCACTGGAATAGCGACTGGATTATTACTTATGGCTTTTTTCACGACCGTGTGGGCAGGAATAGCCAATGGAGGCTTACAGGGCAGCCGAATCAGTTACAAATACTCCATCTTTTCTGGGCATAGGGATTGCCTGTGCGACGATAGCCTATGGTATCAATATGTTGATTGAAGGCCAGCAGCTAACCAGGGTCCCTCATTAAAGTACTGCTTCAACCGTTGCCGGAATACTGACAGTTATCGGAATAACGTAAATTTCCCGGTTAATATTCTTGTTTGATTTATAGGTCTCTTTACCCAATTTTCTCAATGTGCGGTAATGGGATTGCAGCGCAGCTGTAAAAGTCAAACTTTCAATATATGGTAGCTTAAATTCCCTTGCTGTTTCTTTAACAATCAGACCAATTGCAGGATAATGAATATGGCAGATCTTTGGAAAAAGATGATGCTCTATCTGGCGGTTTAATCCTCCACATAAAAATGCGGCGATTGTACTTCCACCCGCAAAATTAGCAGTGGTTCTCATTTGATGTGCTGCCCATGCTTCTTCCATATTTCCTTCTTCATTCGGAGTAGGAAAATCTGTTCCTTCCACCACATGTGCAAGCTGAAAAACAAGCCCCAGAACCAACCCCTGAGACAGTTGCATCGCCAGGAAACCAATTAAGAACTGCCCCCATGTGATTGGCAGAACCCATAAAGGCAAGACTATGAAAAGAAAATAGTAGATCGCTTTATAAAAGAAAAGTTTGAAGTATTCTATCCTGGGATGAACCACACGGTGTTCACCAATTTTATGCTGAAAAAACTTTTTATAGTCCTTTCTGAAAACCCATGATAGCATAGAAAAACTATACAATACAAATGCATAGAAATGCTGAAAACGCTGTAATTTATTCACTGTCTCTGTATCAGAAAACCGGATAAGTCCGGGTGCTACGTCAATATCTTCATCATGACCGGCAATATTTGTATAAGTATGGTGTACAATATTATGGCAAATATTCCATACGTATGGACTGGCTCCGATCAGGTTAAAAACAAAACTAAAAACCTGATTGACCTTTGTATTACCTGAAAAGGCTTTATGAATGGCATCATGGCAAACATTAAAGCCAACAAACGCACCGAATACGCCGAGTAAAATGGCTAGCAGCAGTAAAATTAGCGGGCCAAAGCCACCAAACAAAATTAAGATATACAGTCCTGTTAATCCAGTTAAGAAGAATGCGGCTTTAAACCACATTGCGCCATTTGCATGAATAGAGATGTTGTTTTCAGTAAAATAAGCATCTACCCTTTTTCGTACTGTAACATAAAATGCGGACTGATTGGTATTAATAAACTTGACTTTTTTAGTCATCCTGTGTGTGTTCCCCCGTTGCGACTAATAAAGAGCCTGTTTAAATCGAATGCTGTAAATGTAGTGTTTAGAGATTACAGATCCTGTTAAGAGATGTTAAACTTTAGCTACAATGGTTATTTTATCAATCTCTGATTTTCTCCCGATGGTTCAGGCCCCATTGTACAAGCATATCAGTGACTGGTATAATGCTTGTCCCGTATTCGGTAATGGAATAATTAACTGTAACTGGCCTGGTATCCTGTATCGTTCTGGTCACCATCAAATTAAGCTCAAGATCTTTTAATTCTTTTGATAACATCTTCGCTGAAATCCCATCAATTCCACGTTGTATTTTTTTGAAGTGATTACTTTCAGTAGTCCTGTTGGTCAGATAACGCATAATGAGTAATTTCCATTTCCCTCCGAGTATGTCTATACTATCCCGCATAGCGGTAAGCTCTTCCTTACAACTTGCTTCACGTACATTTTCTTTATTTTTCACTGTGCCCATGTGCTGATAGTTTATTCGAGGTAACTAGTTACCTAAAGTTAACTAATAGCAAATATAAACTATTGACCAATTAATTTAGCCTGCTCATTTATTAAGAGTTTAAATCAGATGATCTATGAAAGCAATTATATTAAACAATTCCGGCAGCAGTGATAATTTCATACTTGAAAATAATTATGCTGTACCTGAGCCCGGAGATAATGAAGTATTGATCAAAATCAAAGCAACGGCTTTTAATCCTATCGATTATCAAATGAGACAGGGTAAAACAGAAAGAAAGCGGATGCACTCCCCTATTTTGGGGCGCGAGTTTTCTGGAGTGATTGTTAAAAATGGTCCATCGGCACATCAGTTCAAGATTGGTGAGGCCGTATTTGCTGCCTCAGGAAGTATGGGCTCAAATGGCACTTATACGGAATATATTAGTGTCCCAGAGCTTATATTAGTTAGCAAACCTGAAAGCATAACTTTTGAAGAAGCCGCTGCTATTCCGAGTGGCTCCCTTACTGCATTTCAATGTTACAGCCGTCTGACTATCAAAGAAGATGATTCGGTTTTTATCAGCGGAGCAGCTGGTGGTGTGGGTATGGCTCTTGTCAAAATACTGATCGCTAAGGGCTATCAAAAGATAATTGTTACTGCTGGTAATAAAGAAAGCAAAAAACAATTGCTTAAAGCTGGGCTGAAAAAAGAACAAATTATCGATTATAAAGCCGGGAACCTTTCACAGATTCTCATAGACAGCAACCAAGGTCATTTGTTTAATCATTGTATAGACCTGGTAGGTGGTCAAATGTCCTGGATCTGTGCGCAGGTCATTGCTATAAATGGTACTTATACGGATGTAACAGCTTTAACGACAGATAGCGCAAGGGAGGATCTTTTCCATAAAGGAGCAGTCATTGTAAATATTTCCAATTACGCCTATTCTCTACAAAAGAATTATGGTTATTATGGAGCAAGGCTGAATGCATTTATGCAGTTAACGGCTCAATTCCAGCTAGCCCCGCCAGATGTATTCATTGTAGGTCCGCTAACTGTCGATACTGTCAAAAAAGCGCATCAGCTTTTAGAGGATAATATGACAAAAGGCAGAAAATTAGTAATGCAAATAGATTAAATCAACTATGTCACAAATACCAAAAATACCCCGCCGTATAGTCACAGGAATTAAAAATGGTAAATCAGTAATTACTGAAGATGCTACAGTAAGCACTGTCTCTGAACATTTCCCTGGTCTGATCATCTCTGATATCTGGGCTACAGATCAGATGCCTGTAAATTTATCAAAAGAGATCAGTATAGAGAATACTGCTATCCCTGAAACCCCTGTTCATGGGTCCTATTTCCGCTATGTAAGCATTCCTCCTGATAAAGAGCTTGGAATTAAACCAGTTGAAAAGGGACAGGTTCATCCATTAATGCATAAAACTGCTACGCTGGATTACATTATAATTTTATCCGGAGAAATTTACATGATACTGGATGAGGAAGAAACACTTTTGAAAACTGGAGATATTGTGGTCCAGCGTGGCACAAATCACGCATGGAGTAACCGGTCGGAGACACATTGTATTCAACTGGCAATTTTGCTGGACGCTAAATAAAAAATATTTAAGGTAATTAAATGAGCTACTGGCCCGAATTATGTTATAGTAGCTCATATATACCTTAATATATGACTATACAGCCTATCCCTACAATAGTTTCCATCCTTGATAATGACTTTTATAAGTTCACCATGCAACAGGGCGTTATCCGTTTATTTCCGTATGCTAAGGTTCGTTATAAATTCATAAACCGTGGAAAACATGTTTATCCTGCTGGATTTGGTGATGCACTACGCAAGGCTGTAAATGAAATGGCTTTATTGCGGTTAACCCGGGAAGAGAAAAAATTCTTACAAGTAAATTGCCCGTATCTTGATCCTTTGTATCTTGATTTTCTGGAAGGATACCGTTATCAGCCAGATGAAGTACGCATTGAACAACAGGGTGATCAGTTGGAAGTACATATCGAGGGGCTGTGGTATCGTACTATCTTATGGGAAGTTCCGATAATGTCTCTCATCTGCGAGTTATTCTATGAAATGACTCATGCAGTAAGGATCAGCAATGAAGAAGTCATTGAACGGACAAAGAAAAAGATTGAAAATTACCGCGATCTGGGTGTTACTGTTGCTGAGTTTGGTACACGAAGACGGTATTCGTATGCAATCCATCGTTTGGTTTTACAAACACTCCAAAAATATGGGGAAGGGTCTTTTATAGGGACCAGTAATGTTCATATGGCCATGGTAAATCAGACCAAACCAATCGGTACACATGCTCATGAGTGGTTTATGTTCCATGCAGCGCGTTATGGTTTTAAAATGGCCAACTCATTAGGATTAGAACATTGGGTACAGGTTTTTCGCGGAGACCTGGGGATTGCTTTATCCGATACCTATACAACTGATGTATTCTTCAGACAGTTTGACAAGATGTTTTCCAAGTTATTTGATGGGGTGAGACATGACAGTGGTGATCCATTACTGTTTGCCGACAAAGTGATTGCGCATTATCAACGCATGGGTATAGACCCTAAAACCAAAACTATTATTTTCTCTGATGCGCTTAATTATGAGAAGGTATCCCGCATTGCTGGTCATTGTCACAATAAAATTGGTATCTCCTTTGGCATAGGCACTAACCTGACTAATGATGCAGGCCCTGCACCAATGAATATTGTGATTAAAATGACACAGGCACAGCCCCAGAATGAAGTGTGGACAGACGTGATCAAATTATCTGATGAACATGGTAAGTATACTGGAAATGATAAAATGATTAATCTTGCTAAAGAGATTCTTGAAATAGATTAGAGATTTATTTAATTTTCAAGCTATATATCAACCCCTTACTACCGGCAAGTAGAATCAGCTTGCCTTTTTTCGCCTTTTGTATCACATTGAAACTTTCTTCAGATAGGTGATACCAGTTCATTCCTCCATCTCTGGAAACATCTGTACCTGAAGTACCTGTAGCAAAACAAGTTTTATCGTCATACCAGATGACCCCAGAACGGTAGCCAAAAACTGGTCTGGAAGGTTTCGTCCATGATTTACCACCATCATCGGTTAACAGGACATTATTGCTGTTTTCTTTATCTTTCTCGTAATCACCACCAACTACTATTCCTTGATTTTCATTGTAAAAATCGATAGAAAAGGCTCCGGTACTGCTCTTTCCGTGCAAAATAGGGCAATCATACCTTTTCCAGCTCAATCCATAATTATCAGAAGCATAAATATTTGATTTAGTACCACCTGTAGCGATCCAGACTTTTCCTCCTGCCATCGTTTTAATTCCAGTACCGCTTGCTGCAAAACCAGCTTCACCTGTCGCTGTGGTCTGTTTTAATCTGGGGGTGACATCTTTCCAGGTACATCCACCATCATCAGTAATCAATAGCTGCAAATGGTTTTGAATGGGATCACCAAAGATGATCCCATGTTTTTTATCCCAGAATGACATTCCGTCGAGGAATATAGCAGAATCCAGGTTTTTGTAGGTTTCAGTCCAGCTCTTCCCTCCATCTTCTGTCCGAAGAATATAAGCAGGAGAACCTGCATTTACGATTACTGCATGATTTCCATCAAAGGCTTCAATATCTCTGAAATCGAGATTTTCATACCCTTTGGGTTTTGTCCATGTCCATTTCCTGCCTCCATTGGTGCTTTTACCAACAAATCCATTACTTCCACTTACCCAGGCAATACTGTCAGATACAACAGACATTCCTCTGATACTGGTGTTGGTTCCAGTACTGATAGTACTCAGTTCATAGGTTTGTGCAAATAAAGAAAAGGGCGTCAGCAATAAAAGGTACAGGAGTATTCGCATTATTTAACTTTTTTCCAAACTTCAGATCTTCCAATTATTGAGATGCCGATATAACCACGCATATTCAAATCACCGTTATCTTTAAGATTCATGTTACAACTATAGGTTTTGCCCGATTTAGGATCATAAATTTTACCATCAGTCCATTTGTTGTCTTCGAAAACAAAATCTTTAAGCATTTCCAATCCTAAAATAGGTCTTGACTTTAAAGCTGCATCAGGATTTTTCACATCTAGTTTTGGACTACCCTTTTCATCTTTAGGGGTTTTCAGCCATACAATCTTACCGAAATATTTAGACTCTTTTTTAAAGATCTCAACGTGTGCCTCTCCTGTAGAATTAACCCACTGACCTAGAATAGCATCTTTGTTCTGCGCAAAACCTGTAAAAGAGATTGCCGTGAAAAGTAATAGAAGTGAAATATATCTCATAAGTTTATATTTAGTTTAGGCTAATTTACAAATTACAGTTCCTAATCAAAAGGAAATAGTTTAAGTTCTGTTTAAATTTATCATTTAAACAGGTTTAGCACTTGACAGTCATTAAATAACTAAGGCTTTCATTGGTTTTTTCTTTTTCTTCATTTTATTAAGCCAGATCAATGTGCCGGTAACTGGCAGACTGGTTGCGATCAGACAAGCGAGAAAGTAAATAAGTTTAGTAAACATGCCGTAAACATCTCCCAGATGAAGAGATTTAAGAGATCCTGAAATTCTTTCGTTAAAAGGAAGATCACTAAACTTCACAACATCCAGCACTTTTCCAGAATATTGATCTAGTGTCAGTTTATCAGCAGCAGATGGGGCAAAAAAACCATTCTTATATTTCATCACATTTACTGTACCAGCAGAATCCTTCGGTAAGTTAACAGAATAATCGCCACTATAGTCAAATATATTATTTGCAACAGTAAGGTAATCCGTAACAGTCAGTCTGTTTGTACGCCCGGATATCAATTTTGAAGAAAGAACTTTTTCCTCTCCTTTACCTTCTGCTTTGTAAGTACCTAAAGTCATTCTCAACCCATCTCTATACCAGCTAAAGGAAAATAAAGGGCCTGTAATCCCCATCAGAAATAAAAAGATACAAGAATAGAATCCAAGTGTATTATGCAAATCATGATTTATACGTTTCCAACTCCCGCTCCATTTCACTTTTAGACCTTGTTTCCACGATTTCATTTTACGTGGGAACCAGATTGCAATTCCTGTAATTACGCCCAAGGTAAATATGATAGTGGCAGTACCTGTAATATAACTGCCTAGTTTACGATTTTCTAATTCGCCAAAAATCGGCTTTTCGATTTTATCAAGTAATAACCACCGGTGAAGACTAAACATGTAGCCCATAAAATTGACAGCTGACGATTTAAGTGACGCGGAGTTCCCCAGAATTTCACCAGTGTAAGGATTTACATAATAAATGACCGGTCTTCCACCACCCTTTTCAGCAGATTTACCCTTCTTTTCATCTTTCCCTCTACCTTTGTTATGCTCCTTTTTGTGAGGCCTCTTTTCACCTTCCTGAGCGGCTGGCCTTTGTCCTTGTATATCAGTTTCAACTTTACTTCCGCCTTTATCAATTTCTTTCTTGCGCACACTGAATTGCCAGGTATGTTGCGGATTGGCCGGAATTTTCATTGCGACTACCTTTCCAAGACTGGCTTGTTCAACTTTCAGGGCCAATCCTTCTGGGGTTAACCTGGTATGTTTTACTTCAATTATTTTAAAAAGTTCAGGATTGGCTGCTTCCCGGATTTCCGTATTGAAAACATAAATTGTTCCGCTAAAGCAAACTAATAAGACTATTAATCCACTAGCCAAACCAATCCACAAATGGATATCATTTAATAATTTACGGGTTATATCCCATTTTGTCCTTTTCTTTTTTACCATAAAAATAATGTGAGTGCGTTAATTTATAGAGTTGGTTAATAGTCTAATTTTTAAAAAAGCGAAAACCAGACTCTGTTAAACAGAACCTGGTTTTCTTATCTATTGAGTTCTTAATTCTAAAATTTATAAGACAACGTTGTCATGAACTGACGCGGTGGAATTGGATTAATGCTATAGTTTTCATGTACATAATAGTTATAAGTATTCCCTATGTTTGATAGTTTAGCAAGAATAGAAAATTGACTGAAGCTGTATCCGGCAGAGAAGTCTACGGTTGTAAAAGGTTTAAGAGGAATTGTACCGGTAGATTTCGAAGCAGTTTTGTTATCATCACGGCCACCGTTACGTGCTCCTACATAAAATACAGATGTTCCCAGCTTCAATCCTTTTAACTGTCCTTCATTAAAAGTATAGAATACTGTTCCGTTGGCTGTATTTTTTATGGTTCCAACCAAACGTCTTCCTTCAACAAGACCAATATCAGCTACTGTCTTAGTATACCGCATAAAATTATAACTATATCCGGCAAGG
Organism: Pedobacter sp. PAMC26386; assembly: GCA_014302835.1. GTDB lineage: Bacteria > Bacteroidota > Bacteroidia > Sphingobacteriales > Sphingobacteriaceae > Pedobacter. The sequence goes on along the minus strand of CP060294.1, from coordinate 369,175 downwards.
AAACTTAATCCATCAACTATTTTACCTGTAAGATCAATCTCTACTCCGTCACTGGCTGTCTTACCTGTAATCTCTTTTATATTAGAATCTGTGTTTGAGTTTGGTGCGCCACCAAGTTTAGCAGGAGCAGTTTGTGCAGTTTTGTTGTTAATGATCCTGTAAGCGGTTACACTAGCCGACAACCTACCATCAAGAAAATCATTCTTCACACCTGCTTCATACTGGTCCAGAGTAGACGCTGGAAGAGCAGACCCATAGATATCCGTACCTGTATTAGGTACAAAACTGCTCGAGTAGCTCACATAAACTGAGGTACTTTTAACAGGCTGATAAATCAGTGCAAATTTAGGTGAAAATGCTTTATCTTTCTGAATAGCTGCACCTCTGGATTGCTTATTCACAAGAGTAGAGTCAATACTCGTTCTCGGTGAGTTTTGGTATGACCAACGAATACCCGCTAAAACTTTGAATTTATCAGTAATCGTAATCAGGTCCTGAACAAAAGTCCCCATGCGATAGACAGGTGCCTTTGTTTCAGCTATTACATAGGTATCTGGAATGTCTGTGCGGGCAATAAATTTATTCGGATCAAGTAGGTTGATTACATCATAAAATGGGGTGTTCGGATTAGGATTCGTGCCTTTAAAAAACTTGTCATTTGGATTATTATATCCGTAAGTAAGCAAATTTGTCTGATCTGCATCCGCACCAATCAGGACATCATGTTTTATAGAACCAGTATAAAAACTTCCTGTTAGATTAACCTGTTCATTATATGAATTTTCATTTGTTCTTGAACGGGTTAGTGAGCGGTACCAGTCTCCATTTGCTATTGCAGCTGGTCTTTCAGTAGAAAAATAATCTCTCTTAAAATTGCCTAAAGTAGCTAAAGCAGTCAATTTCCAATTTTCGTTGAACTTGTGATTTACGTTCACCTGTGCGCTGGTTTGTTTTACTTTATTATAAGCCCAGGGAGTATTGATAAATTTAGAACGCGGTGTATTCTCCTGAATCACATTACCCACTGTTCCAAATCCGAAATCCGGCGTAAAATCTGTATTCAAATAATCAGCCTGAAATAAAATCTCCGTTTTATTCCCAATTTTATAAAGCAAAGAAGGGTTTACATAAAAGCGATTTGATTTTACGTTATCCCGGAAACTACCTGCATTTTCATAAGTACCAATTACACGAAAAGCAAGATTCTTATTTATCGGGCCATACAAATCAATTGTAGGTTTGTAAAAATCATAACTACCAGCCCGCATAGAAACTTCACCACCATATTCAAACTGAGGCTTTTTAGTAACCATGTTGACCACAGCCCCACCACTTACCCCACCATAAAGGAGTGCAGCGCTACCTTTTAAAATCTCAACCGACTCCAAAGTAGAAGCCTCTGGCATTGCACCTGTATTAACTCTCGCTCCATTTTTAAGAATGTTATTAGCACCAAGGCTATATCCACGTGCATAAAAATTATCAGATGTTGAGCCTCTGCTTGCTCCTACTGCAACACCATTTGCATTTTTCAATGCATCACTTAAACGGTTGATCTGTTGATCTGCAATGACCTGAGCACCGATAACCTGAACGCTTTGCGGCAAATCCATTGGTTTAATATTTGATTTACCTATGGTCACTGGTCTTTTACCAGTCGTATAACCAGATATCTGTACTTCATTAAGTTGATCTGCACTTTCTTTAAGTGTAAAATCTATTTTCAATACTTGTCCAGCTAAAACATTTATCTTTTGTTCCTGTACTTTTGATCCAACAAAAGAAACCTTAAGCGTATAATTGCCTGCTGGGACATTTTTCAATAAGAATTGACCATCCTCACCAGAGATTGTTGATTTAGGAATTTCTTTCAGCCCAACATTCACAAATGAAGCAATCTGCCCGTCACTGGACTTAATTATTCCTTTAATAGATCCAGATTTTGATTGGGCTATTGCCATTCCGGAAATCAGCATCATTAATATAAGGGTGAAATAAAAAGATCTGGTAGAGATTTTATGCATGTTATTTAGATTTGGTTTAAAGAAACGCAAATATACAAGACTATTTGATCTGCGCAATATCAATTTAGAATAAATAAAGATAATAATTCTTACGGAGGGGTTCTGAAAACTAATTCGAATAACGTAAAAAACGGTTAAATCGATTATTCCACTTATTTCGAGTTATAATCTCCTTGTTTTCTCGAAAAACTTGGCATGAGTACTGTCAGCGCATAAAAAAACGTCTCCCAGCGATACTGAAAGACGGTCATTTTTTTTAAACATGCTAAAAAGAATACTATCCTTTATAAAATTCAGGCAATGGATTTAACATTTCACTTTGTCTTTGGTGCCAATAAGGATAAATCGGTTCCTGTTTAGTTGCCTCATCCAGTTTTTTAACCTGATCAACAGTAAGGTTCCAGCCTACCGATTCGAGATTTTGTTTCAGTTGCTCTTCATTTCTCGCTCCTATAACAATGTTGGACACTGTAGGCCGCTGCAATAACCAATTAAGAGAAATTTGCGCAACAGATTTACCAGATTCAGCTGATACTTCATCAAGTGCATCCATTATTGTATAAAGACGTTCCTCATTTAAAGCTGGCCCATGACCACCACCTTGCTGAACACGATTATTTTCAGGAAGCGGCTGGTTACGTCTGTATTTCCCTGATAAACGACCAGAGGCCAGCGGACTCCAAACAATAGTTCCTACTTTCTGATCAATTCCAAGCGGCATTAATTCCCACTCAAATTCACGATCAAGTAAAGAATAATAGGCCTGATGAGCAATATATCTTGACCATCCGTACCTTTCAGAGACTGATAGAGACTTCATTAAATGCCACCCTGAGAAATTAGAACAGGCAATATAACGGACTTTACCACTTTCAACCAGGTTTTCCAATGTTTTTAAAGTTTCTTCTACGGGTGTATTACCATCAAAACCATGCATATGATAGATATCAATATGGTCTGTCTTCAGTCTTTTCAAACTGTCTTCACATTGTTTAAGTAAATGAAACCGGGAAGATCCCAGGTCATTCGGTCCGTCACCCATAGCAAATGTGGCTTTGGTAGATATCAGTACTTTATCCCGAAGTCCTTTTAAGGCCTGACCTAAAATTTCTTCTGAAAGTCCATTAGAATACACATTTGCGGTATCGAACAGGTTAACTCCAGCATCCAGGCAAAGATTAATTAATCTGCTGGCTTCATCTACCTGAGTACTTCCCCAAGCTTTAAAAAACTCATTTCCGCCACCAAAAGTAGCAGTACCAAAACTTAATACGGGTACTTTAAGACCCGAAGCGCCTAATTGTCTATATTCCATTCTATATCTGTTATAATCTAATTCTATTTTTCACTACTTCTACTTCTACTTCTACTTCTACTTCTACAAGAAAAACAGAAGGTCTCGCTAATTGTTTTTGACTCGTATTAACCTTTCATTATCTCTGCAAAAAGTTCGTAAGAATGAACTCTCGCTTGATGATCAAAAATGTGAGACGTAACCATAATTTCATCCACCTGTGTCTGTTGAATAAATAACTCCATATCTTCTTTGATAGTTTTTGGTCCACCAAAGAAAGAGCAGGCAATCATTTGATTAACAGCTTCTTCTTCATAATCCGTCCACACGCCATTCATATTATCAACCGGTGGCTGTAACAGCTCCAGTTTGCCAGTTACTACCCCCATAAAAAATCGCTTTAAAGAAGTTGATAATTTGTTAGCCTCAGCATCTGTATCCGCAGCAATTACATTTATACAGGAAATCACATACGGGGTTTTTAAATGTTCCGAAGGTTTGAAATTCTGACGATAAAGGTTAATTGCCGTCAGGAACTGAGCCGGGGCAAAATGACTTGCAAAAGCATAGGGAAGTCCCATTGCGGCAGCCAAACGAGCACTATCTGTACTGGATCCTAATACCCAGATTGGAATATCTAACCCTTCACCCGGAATTGCTCTGACACGACTACTTGCATTATCCGCTGAAAAGAATGCTTGTAATTTGATAATATCCTGCGGAAAATCATGCACTGCATTAAATCTTTCTCCTCTTATCGCCATTGCGGTGGTTTGATCGGTGCCCGGAGCACGACCAAGCCCCAAATCTATTCTTCCAGGATATAAAGAGGCTAAGGTTCCAAACTGTTCGGCAACAATCAGAGGGGAGTGATTGGGTAACATAATTCCTCCCGATCCTACCCGGATTGTCTGCGTACCTCCGGCTATATGCCCGATCAGCAGAGAAGTTGCTGAACTTGCTACACTAATCATATTATGATGTTCTGCCAGCCAATACCTGGTGTAACCAAATTTTTCCACCTTCTGTGCCAGATCAAGGCTATTGCGAAAAGTATCTGAGGGTGTCTTTCCTGCTACAACTGTAGCCAGGTCTAATACTGAATAAGGAATAGTTGATAATCCCTTTTTATTTTTTTCATTTACCATTATGGAGCTCTCTAAAATGCAGGAATATCTGCTTGTTTTATAAAATTAGAGATTAGTAATGGCAAAAACTTCTGTACGGAAAGATTTGACTTTATATACAGAAGTGTTGCTAAGCTTAATTAGAAAAGAGTTAAATTCTATGATTTTAAGTGTACAGCACTGAATCTGCTGCTAAACATGATAGCCTGTAAACTTTCGGTTTACAGGCTATAAAGAGCTTTGATATTGGTGTGCCCGAAGAGAGACTCGAACTCTCAAGGATCTTACTCCAACGGCTTCTGAGACCGCAACGTTTACCAATTTCGCCATCCGGGCATTAAACTATGGATATCCGCCCTATGGCGACAAATGTAGCATTATTTCTGAAATGATATAAACATTCAGAAAATTTGTTCACACCAGATACACTCTTTTTAAGATCAGACTATGTCCGATTGATTCGCTGGATTTAACAAAATGTAATTACAATCTTCGTTACAAATTGAAAATCTGCAAATTACAAAAAGACCCTTGCTGATTAGCTAAGGGTCTTTTTGTAATTTTACAATGAAAATATTTATAATTTTATTTTCACAAAATACAACCTGTTATGGTCAACTGTATTTGTATAAGGCAGAATCTTCGCCGCAAATGAGCCCTTCTCCCCAGGGATAACACCAAAATCATCGTCATTGGAGATCACCAATGTGTTTCCATTTACTAATGCCAGCCCCTCAGCTTTATCATGTGGATAGATAGATGGAAGATCTTTTAAAAGATCAAGAACAACAGTTTTACTCACCGGTACTATTCCGGCAGCCTGAATACTAGCCAAATCTTTTAACTGTTCTGGAGTTTTACCACCAAATAATTTGCCATTTGCTCCATTAGCACTATCAGAAATATCTGTAGCTTTAGAGAGGTCAATCTTAAATACCTTTTTAAAAGTAGCCGGAGTCTTTGATGATCCGCCATATTCCCCATCTCTTTCTAATGTTAAAAACGTAGTACTATTTACTGCCAGAATTTCACTCACCCCAGTCAGAGAGGCATCATCCATTAAATAAACATATTGCTTGGTGGCACCAGTAGCAATTTCAAAGGTCAGAATACGCAAAACTACCGATCCTTTGACCTCTGCCTTAGATGGGTTAAACATTGGGGATTGCATAATACCAACCAAAGTTTTTCCATCTGGAGTAATCGCTAACCCTTCCATACCACGGTTTGGTTTACGCTTTGCAAATACAGCAGGGATTTTACGTCCGCCTGTTCCATCACCGAAAGGATTTATACGCTCAATCGTTTTTCCGGAAGGATCAAAATGAACCAGATGCGGCCCATACTCATCACTTACCCAAAAACTGCCATCAGAGGCACGAACTAGCCCTTCGGAATCCAACCCGTCTACACTTGGAGCTAAAACAACACCATTCAAATCAACCGCCGTTTCTTCACTGGAACCGGCACCTACCAGGTTTGGTAAACCATTTAAATTACCACCGGCAGCATTTTTCAACAAAATGGTCTGTTCTAAGATTAGTTTTCCTTCTTTTAACCTGAACTTTCCAATCTGAGGAGTAAAGTCAGGTTTTCCAAAAACCTTGATATTATCAGCAGGTCCATCAGCATTTGGCCCACGATCGGTTAACATATAAAAAACAGCAGGATCATTTGGGTCAGAAGCGACAGCAGATCCAAAACCTCCATTATAGACCTTAACTCCATTTGCTGCAGTAAAAAGCACTGCAGGATCTGAAGCTTCAGCCATATCCGGATAGGTTATGTTTCCAATAACTGATTCTCCATTATTCTTTTTACAGGAATACATGGAAGCTGTAAGCATAAGAAAGGAAGATAGTATAACTTTTTTCATAGAAGAGATGTATTACATTTTCACAAAAAAACGGATACACTGTCAACTCCATGTTAACTCAGTATTGTTTAATAATCAAATAGATATTTCAAAATTGTATAACTATTTCATTTTCAATAGTAGTATATTACATTTGTAGTAGAAACAACTTATAACGGCGAAGCTGAAAACTGTTTTTTGAAAGAGTAGGCAAAATTATTAATAGATAAATCATCATGATATTTTTCTTCGGAACAAGAAGCAAAGCCATACTGACCATACTCTTAAAGAATTTAGAGTGTTTATATTGTAAACAAACTGATACGGTCTTTCTGAATATTATCTCAACTTATGCCCACTTGTTCTGGATCCCTCTTTTTCCTGTTGGAAAAAAGAAATTTACCGTTTGCAGCCATTGCAGACAAACATTAGCGGAAAACCAAATGCCTATGGAATATAAAGCGGCTATAGCTCAGGAAAACATAAATGCAAAAGTACCCGTATGGCAGTTTGCAGGATTGATAATTATTGGATGTTTAATTGTAGTTCCAATTCTATTTTCGGCTATCTCAGCACTCATCCATAGCATATAACTTTATAAACCAAATATTAAAACTGAACCTCTGGCAAAATTTACAGCAGGCACCATTGTAGTGCTGAAATCAGGTGGGCCGAATATGACCACAGGAAACTTATCGGAAAATGGTTATGTGAATTCTTTTTGGTTTGACCACAACCAGGCTCTTCAAAATGTAACTTTACATGAAGATCTTCTTAATGAAGCTGTCGTGCAATAGAAGCTTGCCAATTGACCCTATATAGGGTCAATTGGCAAGCTAATTTTAAAATTTAAAGGCTATACTTCCTATAACACTTCTTAACTGCTGAGGATTCATTGTTCCATAGCCAATCCAATATTGTTTATCAGTCAGGTTATCTACCTTAAGACCTATTCTGTATTTAGGCTGGTCATAAAATGCAGATGCATTCAGAGTTACATAATGCGGTAGTATAAATACTCCGGCCGCAGCGCCATTAACAATTTTATTGTCACTAGCATAATTTCCACCAAAGCCCAAACCTGCACCTTTTAATTTACCTTCATTTAATTTATAACTTATCCAAAGATTTGCGGAATAAGGCGACATAGAATAAACATCCCTTCGCCCCTCGACTTCTGCATCTGCATTCGTTAACTTATTATCATTGTATGCAAAACCAGCTATAATATTAAATCCTTCAACCGGATTTGCAATAACCTCAGCTTCGATACCTTTACTCAATTTTGTACCATCCTGTATATACTGAGGAGTAGAGGGGGCACTTTCCCCTGGTTTTAATAGAGGTGTATAGCCTCTCACTACATCTTGCACCTTGATATTATAATAAGAAATTGTACTATTCAGTTTACCTTCAAATAAACTCAATTTCACTCCACCCTCAAATTGGAAGGCCTGTTCTGGTTTATAGCCATCTCCCTTATAATCTTGTCCGGTTTTATTTGTAAACCCGCTCTGATAATTGACAAAAAGGGAAACCTGGTCTTTAACAGGCTGATAAACTAACCCAAATTTAGGTGCGAAAACAGTCTGCTTATACGCACCAGTAGACAATCCGGTGTTCACTTGGTAATTACCTTTATTGTCAAAACGATCCATTCTCAAAGCTGCTAATGCTATTAAGTTATCAGTAAGATTAATTACATCAGAAACATATATACTATAAGTGTTTGAGATAAAACGAATAGGATAAAGCGAAACATTTTTAGGATTTTTCTGGTAGTAAGCTTCCAGATTATTTTCATTAAAAAATCCATAGTTAGGTATATTTCCATTTTTAGGAACAATATCTAAACTATCAATTGAATAAAACTGTTGATTAGAGTTTTGTCTGAAGTAATCTAAACCGATAACAACTCTGTTCTTTACTTTTCCTATATTAAATTCCCCATTGAAGTTCTGTTGAATTTCAGAAACATTAATCTGACTGTTAGCCGTTGATTGATCAGCACGTGCCAGATAATCACTTCCTTTAGCCGTTGGATCTTTAAGAACCATTGCGTTGGGAACCAAATAAAAATAAGGTGCACGCCCATTAGAGAAACTATAGGTACTTGTATAGTTAGTTTGAGAAGTCCATTTATCTGAAATCTTATAGTTCATCTGCCCAAAAAAGTTATTACTTCTGGACGTTTGAGTCAAATCGTTACTATGATAAGATCTTTTATAATCAAGTCCAAGCTGATCTGCCCTGTCAACACCTAAAGCAGAAACAGGGGCATAAAAGAAAATAATCTGCTTTCCAACACTTGTTCCACTGTATAACTCAGCATCCAGAGAAAAAGAAAGCTTGTTGTTAACTTTATAAGAAAAACTTGGTGCAAAGACGAAGTCCTTCCCGTAACCGCTATCCTGAAAAGATCCCTGGTAATTATATGCAGTGTTTACTCTGAACAATACATTTTTTGCACTGTCTAATGGCGTATTTACATCTGCACTTATACGATTGAAACCATAACTACCTGTAGAGTAAGCAACTTCACCACCAAAATGATCATATGGCTTTTTAGTCACCCTATTGATCAGTCCGCCATATGAAGTTAAGGTACTGCCGAATAATGTTGCTGAAGGCCCTTTAAGCACCTCTAGACTTTCCAGGTTTGCCGCATCTATACGACCTGTAACATTTCCTGCAATTCCGTTTCTTAACTGACTCTGTAAAATAAAACCTCTTGAATTGTAATACGCTCCACCGTCTCCACCACGTCCAGTAGCATCCCACATCTTCTGCAAGCCAGGCACATTTCTGGTCGCATCGTCTACAGAAAAAATCATTTGATCAGTTAACAGCTCTTTCGTAATAGAGGTGTATACCTGTGAGTTTTCTAAATTGCTCAATGACATTTTAGCCGCATAATCACTTTTTTTCTTTGTAAACTTATTCTTCTTTGAACTCGAAATGACAATCTCATTCAGCTCTGAAGAGTTCTCTTTCAGCGTAAAATTCACATTCTGATTCACACCAGAAGTAACCGTAACTTTACGCTCTTGTTTTTGTAAGCCAATAGCGGTTGCAATAATTATATAGGTGCCTGGCTTTACTTTTTTCATAATAAAAGTGCCATCTTTCTCACTTAACGTTCCCATTCCAGCTCCTTTTAAAACAACACTGATATTGGACGCTCCGCTGCCATCCTGGGTAATAATTCTTCCTATGATTTGCCCACCGGGCTGTTGCGCATTTCCGTTAAAAAATCCGAAAATCAGCACCGTTATTAAGAGTAGTTTTTCTTTCATACTATTTAGATCAATTATAAATATGACGCAAAGAAAGTATCTGTTCCTGGATTTTCAAACTAATTTAGAACAATTCTAATTAAATATATTATATTGATCAATTGTAATCAATCAGTTAAGACAATTCTCAAAATAAATAGCGAGATTTCATCTAAAGAAACCCTCAAGAGATATTACGCCCATATATTCCTTATTTAACTATCAGTAAAAGAAATACAAAATTAACAGTGGGATGTGTAATCGTAGGTGCACTCACAACGGTTGCGACTACGGTAATCACAAAAAAAGTACACAAACTTAGGTTGGTATTAGCGGAGGAATATTAAGTGCTGGATTAGGTGCGTTAACTATTAATCCCAAAGGAAAACAACACGATTTTTACCATGATCATAACTTATTACGAATAATCTGAACTGAACCAAAAATAAATACCGACTATCCTGAGTTTGTATGGCAAATACTGCATGAAAAAAGCTTCAGCAATAAAGGAGATGACAAGCATGATTGCATTTATAACAAGAATGGAATAACAACCTCTTGCTCTATAACTTATTCTGGTAAAAAATCATTGGAATACAACCCAAAACTAGTTTGCAAAAAATAAAGGATTAAGTCTAAAATACTTGCCTCCTTCAAAACTTATCACATAATCAGATTTAAAATGAGTACTCTTCAAATAATAATCTGTAGTTATGATTTGTGCTCCCGAAGCACAGGCTGAATCAAAATTAGACCGATCATTGTGACGGGCCTCCTGCGTATCAGAATCTGCACGGGTACGGATTATATATCCTTTTTTAACGAGCCTAGGGATCATTGGATCTTTAGCATCATTGATAATCATCATTCCTGCTTCCGGCCTTCCGGCGCCAGCATTAACAAATAAAACTCTTCCTTTTAGCGCAGGGTGTCCTTTAATATACAATTCCATTTTTTCACCCTTCTGATCCAGAATAAAAAGGAATTTCCCTCTGGCTGCTTTCAGAGCTGGCCAGTTATCTTTTAAAACTGCCGCTTCCAGTGTTTTATACTTTCCTCTGACCCGATCCGGTGTGATCACTTTATTTGCACCAAGCGTCTGGAGTATTTCGTGATCCAGCTGATCGAATGTTTTTGCTGTAAATTGTTCGGGATCACTATACCCCTCACCTTTCATTTTATTATCTTTCGCTTCCAGTGTGATAAACACCGGATTATGATCTGGATGAGCATCCGACCATTTTTTTAATTTTTCCAACCCCTTTTTTAAAGTCAGAAAATCGCTCCGAAAATCCAGATCCTGAATATGAAAAACTTTAAAGCCGGGGGCATTCATTTCTTTATCTACATCATAAGGAGCCTGATCTTTTGCCCAGTCAAGTCCCCTGGGATGCGCATACTTGCCTCCCTTTACATCTGCATACACATCAATTTCAAGATTTCGAAGGCCCATATCAAGTTGCTCTGCTACACCAATATGCTCATAATCTATTTTGCTGGCTGATATAGAATCTTTTAGCTTAAACCTGCTGAACAAATGTGGATCAATTGCTTTTTTATAACTGTTATGTGACCCAATAACCTGTATTTTATTGATATGTACATTGTCACTATCTTTAGGTGTTGATAATGGAAATAAGAATATTAATAAGGTACTTGAAATTGTCTTTATCATTATTATAAAATAAGGACAGCCGGTAATTACCGGCTGTTTGGTGAAAATTAGTATCCTGGATTCTGTCTCAGATTGGAGTTTAACTGTAATTCCGTTGCAGGAATTGGATAAAGTCTTCTGTTCACATCTTTATTCATTGACAATACATCGTTTTGTAAGGGATATTCCTTTTCAAACAAACCATAACGGATCAGATCATTTCTTCTCCAGGTCTCCCAGCTTAATTCTCTTGCTCTTTCATCAAGTAGAAAATCTAAATCCACATTGGCTACCGCAGAAGCTCCTGCTCTTGCACGAACTTTATTCACTAATAAAAGGGGTGTCTGCATTTCACCATTAACTATTGTTGGCTGTGCACCGCGTAATATAGCCTCTGCTTTCATCAGCATCACATCAGCTAAACGTAAAAAAGGCATGTCATTACCATTTAAACGTGTAGCCTGAATTGCATTCACATCCGGCCAGTACTTAACAGAGCGAATGCCCTTGGCCTGATCGGCTACTGTATTTCCAACATCCATTGGTTTACCGGGCTTAAGAACAAGATCTGGTGTAATTACAATTTGTGAAGTTGTCCCTGCTATAAAAACAGGTTTTGTTAGATCAGGCTTCCTGTTTGCATCAGGTGCAAATTGCGGACCTACCAACCAGAAAGATGTCCTTATATCGCCTTTATCCATTGTAAACCTGTTGTAATACTCTGGTGTGGTACTCATCGAAATACTAAATCCTACTCCTGGAATACCATATGCAGCAGCTAATGCCGGATAAAATCCAAATCTGGTAATTTGATTACCAGGGATCTGCTGGTCATAAGGAATCGCAAATATAGTTTCAGTGATCTGAGGCCCGTTATTTACATCAAAAATATCAGCATATTTTGCATCTAACCGATAATTTGTATTCTTCATTACGCTATCAGCCATTGCTACGGCATCTGTATATCTTGGTTTCCCAGTATATACCTGGGCATTGAGATACATCTTTGCTAACAGGGCAAAAGCCATTCCACGAGTCGGTTTACCATAAAGTAAAGTCTGGTTCGCTCCTGTCTTTTGTGGTAAATTAGGAATAACTGCCAATAGCTCTTTTTCAATAAATTCAAATACTTTGTCCCTGCTTGTTGTACCTGGTAATGCACCCGCTTCTACCGGAAACTTATCGATGACCGGTATGTTTCCAAAAAGGTCCATCATTAAATAGTAATACAAAGCCCGCATCGTTTTAATTTCTGTAATCCCTGATGCTTTCTTCGCATCAGATATAGTAGAGGCAGTCGTTACCGAAATCAACCGGTTACAGTTGTTTATCCCACCAAATCCCCACTCCCAAACCGTTTTCACATTCGGATGATCAAAACTCCAGGTATGATAATGCAATTGTCTATATTGTCCGCCATCATCAAAATTACCATCTCTTGCAGGTAAAATTGCAGCATCAGTAGACAATTCCTGCATTCTGAAATAAGGCACACCAAACTGCAAAGAAAGATTGGAATACATCGTACCATATAATGCATCATAATCTGCACCGGTTGTAGGAAAATTGTCTTTTACATATTGAGATTCCACTTTAACATCCAGTTTCGTGCAGGATACAGCGGTTAACATTGCAGCAAATAGTGCCGTTAATAAAAATATATTTTTCATTATTCGTCGAATTTAGAATGATTGCTTAAAATGATGCATTAACACCAAGACTAAATGTGCGGGTCTTAGGGTAATAATTGTTATTATCAATACCTGGTGTTAAACCTCCAATATTAATCTCTGGGTCTAAGCCACTGTATTTAGTTATCACAAATAAGTTGTTCGCTGTAAAATACAACCTTACTGCTTTAATTGCCTGTACTTTCGGTTTGATTGTATACCCCAATGTTGCATTATCCAAACGTAAGTAAGAACCACTTTCCAGATATCTGTCAGAGATCAGATAAGCATTGACATCATTGAAAGATTCACCTAGGGTAGATCTCGGAATATTCTGTAATTTAGCATCAGCAGGTGTATTTAAACCTGCCGCTGTTGCATTCAGAATTTTATTACCTAACACACCACGTACCAGGAAGCTAAGATCCCATTTTTTATAGGTAAAATTGTTATTCCAGCCATAGATATACTTCGGCTGTGCGTTACCGGCTATTTTGGCATCGGAAGTTAAGGGTTGGGTAGCTATCGTTTGTCCTGCAGCATTGATATAGGTACTAACGCCAGCAGCATTTTTTCCCGCATAATTCCATAGTTTAAATGTCCCAAGTGCCTCCCCTGGCTGTACAACCTGACTATAGTTTCCAGATTGTCCTTTACCACCCAACTGTGCAGTCTGGATATAAGAGATTTTATAAAAATCGTCAGATAAAGTCTCCACAACATTTTTATTATGCGCAATATTTGGTGAAGTGGTCCAGCTAAAATCTTTTGTCTTGACAACTAGGGCACTTAAAGCGAGTTCAATACCAGTGTTCTTAATTTTACCCACATTGGCTGTAATTATAGGTAAAGCGAATTGCGTAGTAGAAACCGCATATTCGGAGTAGATCAAATCAGATGTTTTTTTAATATAATAATCTACTGAACCAGTGATTCTATTGTTAAGTAATCCAAAATCCAATCCGATGTTGGCTGTAGAAGTACTTTCCCATTTCAAATCTGGATTTTCATTTCTTACAGGACCGATTGCATTACTGATGACTCCATTGTTCAGGTATTTGCTACTTCCGATTGTAGGTGTTCCATAAACCAATAAAGCGGAAAAAGCATCAAAACCCAAGCTATTTCCAGATTTACCATAGCCGGCTCTCAGTTTTAAATCGCTGATCGCAGGTAAACTCTTCATAAAGTCTTCACTAATAATTCTCCATCCAGCAGAAACAGCAGGAAACAATCCCCATCTATTGTTTTTACCAAAGGCAGAAGAACCGTCTTTTCTAAGTGATGCCTGAAACAAGTATTTTTCATTATAATTATACTGCGCTCTTCCATAAAATGAGATCAGTCTTAGCGTAGAAATCGGTGTATTAGCAAATGTAATTTGCGAAAGCAATGAAGGATTAGATAAAAATATATTGTTTGCAGCCAGATTATCATTAGAAAAACCTTGAGTTGTTACCCCAAACCCATCATTTGTACGATCCTCCTGCCATGAATACCCTCCAAGTAATTTCAAATTGTGCTTACCAAATACTTTATCATAATTAAAGTATCCTTCTATCACTTCAGATTTATTTAAAACATCCGCTTTAATAGCCTGTCCACTTACTCCTCTGGCAAGTCCAGATTGACTATTTAAATAAGAACTCGCATTGTTCTGATCTTTTTGTGTAGACAGGCTGGCAGTAAACTTTAAACCTGATAAAATATTTACCTGGGCAATTCCATTGATCAGCGTTTTATTATTCACATTTTTGACTGAGTTATTGTCCACCACTGAAAGTGGATTCCTTGTTCCGCTCCCAGTTCTGTCATAGTTTTCTTTGTAAGTGCCATCGGCATTGAATGGGCTTACTGTCGGCAAATAGAACAGCATATTTGAAAGTGCTGTACTCTGATAAATATCATTCCCCGTAGAAGAACTATTAGTGATCGTTACCCCAAGTTTCAACCTGTCATTAAAGAATTTCTGATTGACATATGCCCTGACAATGGTCCTTTTCAAAGATGTGTTTTTCAGAATTCCCTGATTGTCAAAATAATTAACACTAGCCCCATATTCTGATGACTGCCCTGATCCACCATAAGAAAGGTTATGATTTTGTGAGTAACCAGTTCTCTCCAGCAATTTCTGCCAGTTCGTATCTGAACCATCATCATCAATAAGGTTTAGCTTTTGATTGTTATCTTTTAAATATTGACGTAATTCCGGCGCAGTCAGCATATCATACTTTTTAGAGACACTCTCTACCGCTCCGTAACCGCTGTAAGAGAGTCTGGACTGCCCTCCCTTTGATCTTTTGGTTGTTACAATAATTACACCATTTGCTGCTCGGGATCCATAGATAGCTGTAGAAGAAGCATCTTTTAAAATGTCTATGCTTTCTATATCCGCTGGGGCCAAAAGATCAATCGATGCACCCGGAACACCATCAATTACATAAAAAGGTTCTTGAGCAGCCCCCTCACGTAGAGTTGATGGCCCCCTTAATATAGTAGAAGCTTTAGCATTTGGGTCTCCGCTTTTGGTCACATTTAATCCTGCGACTTTACCTTGAAGTAACTGGGCAGGACTGGTCATCACCCCTTGGTTAAACTCTTCAGAATTAATAGAAGTGACTGCTCCTGTCAAATCCTTTTTACTCGAAGTACCATAACCAATCACAACTACATCTTTTAGTAGTTTACTATCAGTAACCAAGGTGATATTTAAATCAGAATTGTTTCCAGCTGTTATTTCTTTGGAAATGGTTCCCAACATATTAAATACAAGTATATCCTGGAAATTATTTACTTGTATAGAGAAATTTCCATCCTGATTAGTAGAAGTGGCTATTTTTGTCCCTTTTACCCTGACTGTGACGCCGGGTAAACCGCCGTTACTTTCGTCGGTTACTTTTCCTTTAATAATTCTGTGCTGTTGCTGCGCAAAAGAACAGACTGAGATGGCCAGCATCAATAACAGTGAAAGGATTCCTTTCCACTGAAAATAATGGGTAACCACGAAAATTAATTTGTAGTTTTTTCTCATAAATCGTTTTATCTAAAGCTTTAAAATCCTGACAAAGATGTGTGTCTCAGTTTAATACGGGTCTATCTTGAAGTTATCAAATTGTTAACAACAATTAGTTATGTTATTATAACAATAACATAAAGAGACCTTTTAATTATTTCTAAAATCAGCTACAGATTTAGGAGAATGAAGAAAGAAAAAAGTAAACCGAGTGAAGGAATTTATTAGAGAAAGATAGTATAAGAGAAAAAAAAGTATCCGTTTATTGAGTCGTTAATTTATTGTTTGGTTATGACTCTAAAATAAGCCAGAAAACAGCAAATTTCTATGCACCGTGCTTATTCAGTAGAACAGCTAACTCAACCAATTGTTGTTCAAGAATTCTACATTTAAGTAAATTTGCCATATACTCCATTGAAATTGCTCCTCTTCGGTCATTGATGAGTGAATTGAGTTCATCTGAAACAAATGCCGATTTGGCTTTAAATTCAACTATGTCGAGGAATAAATCATTGTTTGCTTCCATTTTACTCTGGTTTTAGGTTAAAAATTAGTCGTTTCGACTTTGTAATGGAAATGTAATTCAATAATATTTACGAGATTAAATTATTACGGCAACTATATCAATAATTACGTGAAGTTGAGAAAAAGCATTAAATATGGAGTAGTTAACAAGTGATATCAAGATCAATTGAATTTCTCTGCGTATTTACTCAGCTCCAAAAATGAGGTGAAATCTTTCACATTAAGTACCTGACTAATAGCCTCCTTTTTGTTCTTGCTATGAAGACAATAGGATTGAGCAATTTTAAATCCCGTATAGTACCCAGATCGGTTGGTCGTTCATCTGTCGCACGATAATAAAACCATTTATTTACCTTCTTATCGTAATGATCATTTTTAAAATCATTCCATAAATTCTTCTCCTGCTGCTCGCCATATTCGCGCAGTAATTCACTCGTACCCAAACCAGTTATCAGTTTACAGATAAAATCTGCACTACCTTCTCTAATGGCCTGACTCAGCATCTTTTTGCTACTATCTGCATAATTCTGTTGATAATGAACAAATTCATGAGAAAGCATAACTGGAATATTTGATAAAGTCAGGGATTTTAAAACTTTGACGAACGAAGGGTGAATATTCGCAAAATTGGAATCCGAATCAGCACAATTTACCTCAGCCCCAATAAACAATCCTTCCGTAAGTGATGTTCCGTCAGAACTTAAATCCCCCATTTCAATATAAATGTCAGGAAATATAGCTGATCGATATAATCTCTTTAACCGAATCAGCGACTTTAATACGACTGGTTTCAACTGTGCTATTTGTAAGGTATTTTTCCTGATAGATTCGTAGTAAAGCCCATATTTTTCAAGGATCTTAACAAAATCTTCGGTTGTTCCTATAATAGCTGTTTTAAATAGCTTCAGACCAGGCGAACCTTTATCGAAGTACGGACTATTATATATAGCTACATTATTTTGAGGTGACAATTTACAAGAATCAAAAGCAGCCCAAAAATTAGGTATATCACTAGAGACAACTTCAGCTTTCTCTGGATCTGCATTTCTTGTCTGGAAATCCTTACCAGAACAAAAAGATAAGGTGAATAGATTAAAGAACAATACGATCATTTTCTTCATACCTATATAACATCCAATAAAATCAAATATGACAGAAGTCACCTATACCGAAAGGGAATTATTCTCTCTTAGTTCCAGGGCATCATGGATACTATTTGGAAACGCTACTGTATTCTTCCTCCGTAACCGGGTTCAGCCAGGTTACATTTATATCACCCTTATAGTTACTGATAGCAACATGTACAAGGCGGTTATCCTTAGAGGCACCGTGCCAATGCTCTACATTTGCAGGAATATTTACGACATCACCTTTTTTTAAGGATTGAGCAGACATCCCTTTTACCTGATAAAAACCTTGACCATCAGTTACTAGTAATATTTGTCCTGCCGGATGAGTATGCCAGGTAGTTCTTGCTCCAGGCTCAAATAATACACTGGCTACCATATAATCTATATCCCCGCCCTTTTGAACCAAAGGCGTAATCCATGTGGCACCTGTGAAGTAATCCGACGGACCTCTTTCTCCTATTGGAAAGATATTGCCTTCATTGTTGTTATTCGTAGTTTCCATATTTTCAGATTTTGAACCGAATTCTAAACTGACTAAAACACAAGCTGCACAATACTAATACCAAATCTTGCAAGACCAATCAAAAAGCAATAAAAATCCAGACTACCTTTTAATTAGCTCTTTGATGCGCATGAAGACCCCTGAGATTTCGATTTATTTTTTACAGGAATTATCAAGATAGAAAGTAGTACTAAAAATAAAACGATTGATAGGGAATCTTTTAAAATCAGTATCTTTAGCTACAACAGCTAAGCCAAAAGTGTACTGTCCATCTTCACTTTTTGAAGATACAGTAACACTAATGATCTTATCAGGTGTTTCCCATTGATATGTTTTACCAACAAAAGCCTTCTCTTTTTCAGAACCAAGATTCACTCTGTACTGCTTATATTTGTTATCAATTTGCTCCACTTTCTTTGACAAATCCTCAGTCCCCGAAATAAAGAATGAGAAAGCCTTCAAACGGTTGCTTTTATCTACAAAAAAGAAAACCAGATCTCCCCTTAAAGCCCTATCCAGAAAGTAAGTAGTTTCTCTATTTGGATCATCAGGATCTATCTTGTACTCGAAAGCCAAAGTGTCCCGGATCACTTCCTGTTTTTTGACTTCATCATAATAAGTATCCTTTCGCGGTAGCTTAATGTATTTTACCTTAGAAAATAAAGTATTGATATCTTCTTTAAAAGTAATCTTATCCAAGTCAAAATCACCAAATTTAACACCCAGATATTTTGGGTTCTCTTTAACCTGCCCCTCACAATTCTGGACAAACAATAAGCTGATAACCGCCAGTAAAACAAAACAGTTATTTCTCATTAATGTGTCTCTTTTTAAGTTTGACAAGATCTCTTTCTGAACAATCATACAATTAAATAACCTACCTGTTTACCACTGCGATAGCAATACCATCATGCTCTTTCACACCGACCGTTTGTATAATCGTTGCGGTCACATCTTTATTGCCCTGAAGCATTTTATTAAAACGCTGAACACCTTTTACTTTCTCATCGGTCGTATTTTCGTCTAACACCTTTCCTTCCCTAATTACATTATCACAAATGATAACTGTTCCTGGCCGTGACAACCTCAATGCATATTCAAAATACTCCGTATAAGGTGGTTTGTCTGCATCGATAAAAATAAGATCGAATGGACCTTCATTATCTTCCAGCAGCCTCGGTAAAATCTCTATCGCTTTACCAACTCTAAAATCTACTTTATCTGATAGCCCAGCCTTTTCGATGTTTTTTCTTGCCAGATTTGAATGCTGTTTTTCTACTTCTATAGTAATTAGCTTTCCGTCTTCAGGCAAAGCCCTTGCAAGCCAAATGGTACTATAGCCAGCAAGAGTTCCTAATTCCAGAATCTTCTTAGCATTTGAAAGTACAGCCATAACTTGCAAAAATTTCCCGTGATTTGAAGTTACACTGATTTGTGGAAATCCTTCTTCGTCGAGAGATTTAATGGTATCCTGTAATACCTGATCTTCAGGTGCAAGGAGATTACTAATGTATTGGTCGACTTTTTCAAATATCTGTGAGTCCATATCTTTTAGAGATTTTCTGTATTAGAATAAAGCTAAAAATATTCTAACAAAAAAAGCTGCATAATTTACTGCACTGCTCCAAAAAGTCAGACGCTATTTGGAGCAGTGCAGTAAATTATGCAGCTCTTTTATCGGCAAAGCATAAACTAGAACTTATAACCAATACTCCCCGCAACGGTACGTGGACTCATTGGTTCAATTGTAGTCCATCCTTTATAATATTCCTTATTAGTTAGATTATTCAGTTTTAGACCAATGGTAATTGGCCCTTTCCCGTAAGAAACTGAGGCATTCAAAACAGTATAAGCAGGTAAGGTAAATACACCAACTGTTGCATCATTCATAATACTGTTTTTTCCCGCATAATTTCCGCCGAAACCAAACCCAAGGCCTTTAACTGAACCCGATAATATTTTATAACTTAACCATAGATTTACCAGATCTTCCGGTCCGGCTTCTACCGGCCTTCTGCCCTGCGTATTGGCGCCAGCATTGGTCAGTTTACTTTTGTTTTTAGAATATCCAGCAATAATATTAAATCCAGTAAATGGATTTGCAACAACCTGTAATTCAAAACCCTTACTATACTTATTACCACCCTGAGTATATTCATTCATCCCAGTATTCAGAACAACATTAGAGACCTTAATATCATAATAACTCAATGAGCCAGACAACTTCCCATCAAAAAGATCTGTTTTGATACCACCCTCTATCTGATTGGCATGTTCAGGCTTAAATGTTGTAACTACATTAGCACCTTTGATCTCCTGATTTACAGGAGCAACATTTGAAAATCCATTCATATAATTACCAAAAACAGAAAGTTGGTCCTTCAGTACCTGATATACCAACCCAAATTTAGGGGATAAAGCAGTCTGTCCATATTTATCAGCTGCAGCGGTACTCAATCCACCATTCTTAAAATGGTCAATACGCAAACTGGCCATTGCAGAAAGTGCCGGAGTTATATTAATCACATCAGAGATGTAAGCACTGTAAACCTCTTGTGTCGTTCTTGTACTTCCACCATAACCGGCACCTGCTATTGCAATATCTGCTTGTTGCGAAGTTAAATTATCGGTATTTTCCACTAATGGATTAACAAATCCAAAAGCAGCATAATTAGAACTATTATTAATCGAGGTGTTATTATAGTAATCCAATCCACCCACTATCCGGTTACGAATTTTGCCGATATGAAAATCTCCGATAAAGTTCTGCTGGATATCAGTAGTCTCTGATGTAGAATTTTGATTTGTGATAAATCTTTGAAAAAGACCGTTGCCCTTAATAGCCGTACGATTTGTGGTGTCAACACCCTCAAATAAATAGGTGTAATACCCATTTGATTTTGCTTTACCTCTTGAAACGATCGTCTGTGATCTCCACTGATCAGATATTTTATAGTTCATCTGAGCCTGGAAAGTGGTCACCGGGTTCTTCATCGTCAGATTATTACTTGTATACGACTTTCGGTTATCGTAACCCAAACCTTCAAGTGTAGTCGTTCTCAGGGGAGCACTTCTGTTAAAAAACAACATGGTTGGATTCGTGCCCTCTGAGCTTAGGAATTGTGCGTTTAACAAGAAAGACATCCTATCATTAACCTTATAAGATAAGGACGGTGCAAAAAATCTTGT
Source organism: Pedobacter sp. PAMC26386 (assembly GCA_014302835.1). Taxonomy (GTDB): domain Bacteria; phylum Bacteroidota; class Bacteroidia; order Sphingobacteriales; family Sphingobacteriaceae; genus Pedobacter. The sequence goes on along the minus strand of CP060294.1, from coordinate 347,917 downwards.
TTTTTTTAAGCCTGCATCCTGAAAACTGCTCTCATCGTGATAGGCAGCATTTACTCTGAGCAACACTTTGTGATCCTGATCCAATGGAGTATTCACATCCGCTGTAATCCTGTTAAGTCCATAACTGCCGGCAGTATAATTTACTTCAACCGCAGCATGATCGAATGGCTGTTTAGTTACCGTATTGATTAAACCTCCGTACGATATCAAGCTACTCCCAAACAAAGTACCTGAAGGGCCTTTAATTACTTCAATTCTTTCTACATTTGATATATCCAGACTTCCATTGGTTAACCCCGGGAGTCCGTTTACCAACGTAGGCTGGACTGCGAATCCTCTAAGTGAGAAATAACCTGCTCCATCCCCACCTCTGCCTGTTGAAGACCAGAGTTTATCAATACCTGGTGCATTTTTAAGAGCATCGTCAAATGATGTTACTAGCTGATCTGCCAGCAATTCCTTTGGGATAACTGTATAAACCTGAGGATTCTCCAGATTTTTCAATGGCATTTTTGAAACATATTCACTTTCCTTAACAAAGAATTTATTTTTCTTTCCTCCGCTGACTACCACTTCTTTGAGTTGCTGATTTGATGCTTTTAACAAAAGATCCAGTGTGACTGTAGCTCCCGCCTCTAAAGTCACCTGAGCAGAACTTGGAGTTAGTCCTACTAATCTGGCAATAACAGTATAGTTTCCCGCTGGAATATTCTTTAAGATATACCTGCCGTTTTTATCTGCTGTAGTATTGATGAGGCCTTTTATAGAGACTTCAACAGCTTCTGCTGAAATCCCGTCCGAAGTTTTGATATTTCCCTTAATGATTCCCGTATTGATTTGTGCAAAAGAACTGATACTGATCAGGGTCACTCCAATAACGACCAGACAAATTTTTAAATTTTTAAACATATTATACAATAATGATTTATGATACTACCCCTCTCTATCGTTGACAAGGGGCGAAAGTACAATTAATTTCATCACAATATGTAATTAGTCTAAATAATAACAATTACGAAAACACTTTTTCAATTACAAATAAAGTTTGCACTGTGCGTCATTATATTTATCTATTGCATTTTAATCTTATAGATGTTTTCACCCAATAAACTCCTCTCCTCACAATACATAAAATTAAATTTGACAGAATCCCGGCACCGCTTGGCGGGTGGTATACTGGTTTCCATTTCTTGTTCACTTTAAAACACACTGTCCATAATGATACAGTTCAATCTTCAATAAAACTCACAAAACACTAAATATCAATAACTTAAATCTGGCACTCGCCTTGAAATACAGGGTTCATATAGACATATAAAATAATGGACCGAGAAATCACACCTAAACAGCAAGCCAGGAGAAAAACAAAAATATACCTCCTTATAACTATAACCTTAGCTAGTATTGCTTTCGGGTTTATCAAATTCAGAAGTATAGTTGAACCATCTGTTAAACGCGGCGCCTTCACCACATCAGTCGCAGAAAATGGTGTGATCGAAGCAACTGTCCCAGCATCCGGTATTATTACCCCTGAGTATGAGGTTACGATCAGTTCTCCAGTACATGCCAAAATTGAGCAGGTACTATTTAATGCTGGCGAAAAAGTACTTGCTGGTCAATCTGTTTTGCGGCTGAATAAAGAATCTTCGTTATTGGCATTTGAAAAGTTAAATGAAGAGCAGCATGTAAACCGGAATAAAATAAACCAACTGTTTCTTGGGCTCCAGAAAATCCTGAATGAATTAAAGACACAATATTCCATCAAGCAAATGAAGATAAGCAGCTTAGAAACCGCATTATCTCACGAACAGTCGCTGTTAAATATTGGTGGAAGTACAGATGAAAATGTAAAACAAGCTCGCTTAACCTTGAATGTAGCACAACTGGAATTAACACAAATCAAAAATCAGATTGAGAATCAGAAGGCTATGATGCAGGCCGACCTGAAAAGTTTGGGCTATGAAATCAATATACGTGAAAAAGATATTAAAGGCGTAAGTGATAAACTAAAAAATGCTTCAATTTCCTCACCCCGAAACGGTGTAATCACCTGGGTTAACAATAAAATCGGAGCAGAAGTTAACGAAGGCGAAGAAATAGTGCGCGTTGCAGATTTAAGCAGTTTTAAAGCGGACGCAAGCATTTCTGACACCTATGCTGATGAAGTAAAGGCGGGCAGAATGGCCATCATTCGGATCAACAAAACCGACCTGAGAGGAAATATCAGTAATGTACAGCCTGCAGTTGAAAATGGCACAGTAAAATTTTCCATCAACTTAAACAACAAAAGCTCAAAACTTCTTCGCTCTAATTTAAAGGTCGATGTTTTTGTCATTACTTCCTACAAAGAGCACACCATAAGAGTAAAGAATGGAGCTGCCTTTAACGGCTCCCAAGAACAAAAACTCTTTGTTCTGGAAGGAGAAAATGCAGTATCCCGCAAGGTAAAAATCGGGGAAAGTAATTCAGATTATGTAGAAATATTATCGGGTATTAAAGCTAGAGAAACTGTAATTACGTCTGAAATGCAAGACTTTATTCACCTCAGCAAAGTTAAGATCAAATAATCAATCACGAACAAAAATACAGCCATGTTTAAGTCTATGATATTACTTGCCCAAATCGTTATGCCTGCATTTACGAAAAGCCAAAGTCTCAGCGATACGGTAAAACTAAACTTGAATGACGTCATCACTATTGCGAAAGTGCATTCAACCGCAGCTGTACAAGCGGCCACCATTCTTGAAAATCAGTATTGGCAATATAAAACCTTCAAATCGAATTATAGCCCACAATTAAATCTGAATGGAACGCTCCCACAATTCAGCAAAACCAATATAGCGGTTATCCAACCTGATGGAACAGTGGAATTCAAACCCGTTACCAACGATAATTCACAATTAAATTTAGGTCTGACCCAAAATATTGGTTTAACTGGTGGACAAGTATTCCTGGGTTCTAATGTACTGCGGTTTTCGGATTTTGACCGCAAGCAAACCCGATACAATGGCAACCCTTTAGTCATTGGCCTGGATCAGCCTTTGTTTGCGTTTAATGCATTGTCATGGGATAAAAAAATCGAACCGCTGCGTTATGAAGAATCCATAAAGAGATTTAAGGAGGATATGGAGATAATAGGCCGTGATGCATCAGAACTATTCTTCAGCCTGCTTATTGCCCAAATCAACAAAGATATTGCCGCCAAAAACCTCTCCAATAATGAGACAATCTATAAAATTGGAGAGGAAAAATCAGCATTAGGAAGGCTTTCCAGAGATGAGTTATTACGTTTAAAACTTAGCGTTTTAAACGCTAGAAAAGCTAAGGCTCAGGCAAATGTAGATGCCGAAACTGCAGATCTTCAGTTAAAATCCTTTATTGGTTTTTCTTCCAATAATCAAATTCAGCTGATACTTCCCGAAAACCTATTGACTTTTGAAGTTGATAAAGACATTGCCATTGCCCAGGCGAAGAATAACCGGCAGAAGGCCCTGGAATTTAAACGTGCCCTATTGGAAGCAGATAGAGATGTTGCGAAAGCTAAAGGCGAAAATGGCTTAAAAGTAAACCTATACGGAACCTTCGGTTTAACCAATGTAGCAGACAAATTCCCGGGAATTTACAACAACCCCAAAGACCAGCAAGAAATACGCCTGGGTTTTCAAATTCCAATTCTGGACTGGGGCCGTTCGGCTTCAAAAATTAAAACAGCACAATCAAACCGTAAACTGGTAGAAGCGACCATTAAACAGGCCCAGATAAATTTTGAGCAGGAAATCTATACTACCCTTAGACAATTGGCTATGATTAAAGAGCAGATACAAACCAATGCTGAAGCCGATATAACAGCAAATCAGCGCTTTGAAATAGCAAAAAAAAGATACTTTCTTAACGATTTAAGTATCACTGACCTGAACATCGCTTTGCAGGAAAAAGATCAGGCACGCCGCGATTATATCTTTTCCTTAAAAAGCTTTTGGAACACCTACTTCAACCTGCGGATACTGACATTATATGATTTTGCAACAAATAAAAAAATTAATGGTAATCTTTAACCCACCGGGATACAGCTCTGATTTCTAATGCTGAATTTAAAATTATTGAATAATAAACCCTTAAACCAATTGAGATGATACAATTATTGAACATTGAAAAAATATACCGTACCAAGACCATCGAAACGACTGCTCTTAACAACATCAATCTGAACATTAAGAAAGGGGAATTTGTAGCCATCATGGGGCCTTCTGGTTGTGGTAAAAGTACCCTATTGAATATCATGGGACTATTGGATGTACCAACTGCAGGTACTATTACTATGGATAATCAAGCTGTAACCTCCCTTAGCCGTAAAAAGCTCGCCGTTTTCAGGAACCTTAAACTTGGGTTTATTTTTCAAAGCTATCATTTGATTAATGATCTTTCGGTCATAGACAATGTAGAACTTCCATTACTCTATCGCAATGGCATTTCGGGCGCCCAACGACGCAAAAGAGCCTTAGAAGCGTTAGACAAAGTAGGTTTAAGTGCCCGTACTAAACACTATCCAAATCAGCTTTCTGGTGGTCAGCGCCAACGCGTAGCTATTGCCCGTGCCATTATCGGAAATCCAGAGATCTTGCTTGCCGATGAGCCTACTGGAAACCTTGATAGTGCAATGGGAGAAGAAGTCATGAGTCTAATGCTACACTTGAATGAAACCGACGGAACGACGATAGTTATGGTTACTCACGACGAGCATATGGCAAAAAAAACGCAGCGAATCATCCACTTCTTTGACGGCCAGCAAATCAGTTAATCAATCCAGACCGAACAACTATGCTAAAAAACTATATAAAACTCACTTTTAAAGTAATGCTTCGAAAGAAATATTACACAGCACTCACTTTGGTGGGTATAAGCCTTACCATTATCGTTATTACAATATTTGCTTCTTTTATCGACCAGATCATCAGTGCAAACCCACCGGAACTTAATCGGGACAGAACATTGATCCTCGATAAAGTATCAGTTTATAAGAATGGTAAACAAACAGATGCAATACCAAGTATCAATTTTCTTCAAAAAAACATCCGGGATCTGGAGAGTACTGAAACAATTTCCTATTTTTCTACTAAAGAATTTATTTCGTTTCTCCATGGAAAAACCGCAGGACATGCGTTGAAATTTACGGATGAAAACTTTTGGAAAATAACAGACTTTAAATTCATCAAAGGCAAAGCATTTCATCTCAACGAGGTAAAAAAAGGCGCCCGGGTTGCAGTAATCAACGAAAAGACAGCAGCTTATTTCTTTAACGAAAATGATCCCATGGGTAAAGCAATCAATATACAGGGAATAACCTATAGAGTCATAGGGGTGGTAAAATCGGCTACTCCTTTCAGTAAAGTTTATTCAGATGTTTATGTTCCCTATACCACTGATATCAATATTCAACAAACTGATAAAGCCATTTCAGGAACATATAGCGCCATGCTATTGGCAAAAACAAATGATGTAAAGAAGGTTCGCGCTGAACTAAAATTCCGCTTGAAAAGAAAAATTACGGTCTCAGATGCCGATTCTATAAAAGTGCATGCCTTTACCTCTTTAGAACAATTCTCTAAAACCAGCTCTTTTAACGATGACGAACCAGAATATGGAAAGACAGCTACAGTTGTTTTGATCGTTCTGGCCCTCTTCATGCTCATTCCAGCAATTAGTCTGGTGAACATCAATGTTACCCGCATAGGCGAACGCGCAGAAGAAATTGGTATACGTAAATCGTTTGGAGCAACTTCCGGAACCCTGGTCAGACAACTGGTCATCGAAAATATCATTATCACTCTAATTGGTGGACTTATAGGTTTGGGCTTATCTGTTTATGCTTCACCATTGCTAGTCAATCTCATCAACACATTTGACCCCTTATTCAAAATGGAGACTAACAGTTTTATGATTAGCTGGCGGGTATTTGGCTTTTGCCTTTTCAGCTGTCTTTTACTGGGGTTGATATCCGGAGTTTACCCCGCCTGGAAAATGTCACGTATGGACGTAATTTATGCTTTGAAAGGAGGAAATAACCAATGATTTTGCATCTGTTTAAAATGATTATGAACCGGAAGAAAGCTCATTTTTTCCTGTTGCTTCAGTTGTTCGTTACCTTTATTGTACTATTTCTGTGTATAGGATTGAATTTAAAGAAGTTCAGTAACTACTTCCAGCCATTAGGATATCAATATGAAGACACCTGGCTAGTCGAACTTGATTTTCAAAACATGACTGAAGAAAAGAAATTGGAATATAGCGACTTGATCAAACACAAACTACAGTCCATTAAAGAAATAGAAATGGTAAGTGCCACACAAGTCATTCCTTTTTATCAATGGGGTAAAGAGGAAAAAATAAAACACAACAAACAAGTCATCAATGCTTTAGGATTTGAAGTAGATGAACATTATCAAAATGTGCTCGATATCAAATTACTTGAAGGAAGATGGTTTACGGTTAAAGATTATGCATTAAATACCATTCCTATAGTAATTACCAAAGATTTGGCCGACCGGGATTTTAAAAATGAAAATCCCGTAGGTAAAACTATCCTGATGGCTGGCAAGCCAGCCCTGATCATCGGTATTTCGGATACATTTAAGGAAAATACTGCTGCTGATCCGAGCCCTGGTTTTTTCCTTCCACTCCAGACGAATCCAGGAAAATATCTTCTTAGATCAAAAAGCACTAATAATTTCCAATTAATGGAAGATAGAATCAGGAAAGCTATCACGTCAGTTGGTCCTGCAGAAATTCTGATTAAGCAGAATATATCGTTAACCCTATTCAAAAAATTTGCCCAAAAAACAGATTACATTCAGTTATGTATAACGCTGATTGTATTCTCATTTTTATTAATCAATGTATTCCTTGGAATTTCTGGTGTGTTTAGTTACAACCTGTCTAAACGTAAAGCCGAGGTTGGCTTGCGGGTTATTATGGGAGCCAGTCCATTTGATATATTAAAGCAATTCCTTGGAGAATCTATGGTTCTTACTACCTTAGGCATTTTACCGGGCGTACTGATCGCTGTTCAATTGTTAATTATGCAATATTTAGAACCCTATACTAATGGATATTATGGTGCCATAAGTATTGTGTGCGCAGCCGCATTTTTGTACCTGCTGATGTTAAGCTGTGCCTTCTATCCCAGTTTAAAAGCAGCCAGGCTTAACCCATCCGACGCATTACATGAAGAATAACCCCATTTAACTATTTATATGATTCTTATTATTGATGACGATGTAACTGTATGTGCTTCATTAAGCCTCCTGTTAAAACAGGAAGGTTTCAAATCTATAAAGGCTAATGGACCAGAAGAAGCACTCAAACATCTTAAAGAAAAACCTGTAGACGCCGTACTGCTGGATATGAATTTTTCCATGGAAACTACAGGAGAAGACGGTCTGGCTATGCTTCAGCTAATAAAAAAATCGAGACCCACACTACCAGTAATTTTAATGACTGGCTGGGGTACTATAAAGCTAGCAGTTGAAGGAATGAAATTTGGCGCAACAGATTTCATCAATAAACCATGGGACAACGACCATTTGATGCGCGCATTAAGAACTGCCCTGGATTTATCCGCTGAGCAGGATACCCCCGGAGCACTAACCCGGAAAAAGCTGAACGAAAAATATGGATTTGAGAATATTGTTGGTGAAGACCCCCAACTTTTAGAAGTCCTCCAAACCATTGCAAGAGTTAGTCGTACCGATGCTTCTGTACTGATTGTTGGTGAAAGCGGCACTGGCAAAGAACTGGTTGCTGAAGCTATTCACGGAAATAGCCCCCGTAAACATAGATCATTTGTAAAGGTGAATCTTGGAGGAATTTCTTCCAGCTTATTTGAAAGTGAGATGTTCGGACATAAACGGGGAGCTTTTACTGATGCACGCAACGATAGAGTTGGACGATTTGAACTAGCCGATAAAGGCACTATTTTTTTAGATGAAATAGGTGATTTAGACTTAAATAGCCAGGTAAAATTATTGAGGGTCTTACAAGACCGCAAGTACGAGGTATTGGGTGATAGCCGAACGCGTGCGGTCGACCTTCCCGTAATTTGTGCAACCAACCGTGATTTACGCGAAATGATAGCCGAAAATAAGTTTCGGGAAGATTTGTATTACCGCATAAACTTAATTATTATCCGCCTTCCACCGCTTAGGGAGCGGTCGGAGGATATTCCAATTCTGGCAAATTACTTCCTGAAAAACCTAAAGGAAATTTATAACAGACCCAAATTACAGATTGATAAAAAAACTTATAATTGGTTAAAGTCCCTCCCCCTTCCAGGAAATATTCGCGAATTAAAAAACCTGATTGAACGTACCATGTTGCTAAGCGAGGCTGACCTGCTGGAAATAAAAGACTTTGAACAGCACCTGGAGGAACAGAAATTGTCAAATACTTCATTAACGCTTCCCGCAGTAGGGTCGCTATCAATAGATGAAATGGAACTTTCAATGATTAGAAATGCCATGAATTTCCATCAAAACAACATCAGTAGAGTGGCCAGAGCGTTGGGGTTAAGTAGAAGCACATTGTATCGAAAACTAGAAAAATATAATATCCCTTATGAAACTCAAAACTAAAGTTTTGCTATTGGCAATTGCCATTCATGCGGTATTTATCTATCTGCTTACCGATCTCTATACGGTAAACAGAACCAAATTCCTGATTGGTGAAGCTTTAATTTTCATCTCACTAGGATTCACCTACTTGCTATATAATGCAATAAGCCGGCCTTTTGACACGATCTCTTCGGGCATAGAATCTCTTAAAGATAAAGATTTCAGTGCAAAATTAAATACCATTGGTCATCCAGAAATGGATGAATTGATCTACGTGTATAACCTGATGATTGATCAGTTAAGGCAGGAAAGGCTACTTCAAGTAGAGAAAAGCTCGTTCCTGGGGAAACTTATTGAAGCCTCTCCTTCAGGTATCATTATTTTTCATTTCAACGGACACATCGCTTCTGCAAATTCATCAGCAATTGAAATGATCGGTTTACCAGAAGCGGAAGTTTTAGGGAAATCATTAAACGAAGTTGGTGGAAGGCTGGCAGAAGAACTATATATACTGGAAGATCAACACTCTACAATAGTTAACCTGAATGGAATAAAATCTTACAAATGCCATAAGGCCACATTTACAGACAGTGGGTACAACCGAACTTTTATTGTCATCGAAGAATTAACCCGCGAAATCTATATCAAAGAAAAAAATGCTTACGAAAAGGTCATAAAAATAATGTCTCATGAAGTGAACAATTCAATAGGTGCGATCAACTCCATTTTAAAAAGCTGTTTGAACTATAAGAACCAGCTGGATGAAGAAGACCAGGAAGATTATGAGACTGTTTTAAATGCTTCCATAAGCCGCAACCACAGTTTAAGTGATCTGATGTCAAATTTCGCAAGGGTAATCCGGATTCCAGAACCTATTCGCTATGAGGTAGAATTAGTCTCACTACTTCGTTCAGTGGCTTTGTTGATGGAACCCGAAGCCAGTAAAAAAGAGGTAAACTGGCTATGGGAATCCGATTCTTTAATATTTGAAACATCCGCCGATTACCAGCAACTGGAACAAGTTTTTATTAATATTTTAAAAAATGCTATAGAAGCAGTGAATCCATCTGGAACATTACGTATCCAAACTTCATCAGCTGCTCAAACAATCTCCATTGGCAATACTGGTCCCGGAATTTCGAATGAAGTCAGTCATCAGCTTTTCTCGCCTTTCTTTAGCACGACGAAAAATGGGCAAGGTATTGGACTCATGTTAACAAGAGAGATACTCTATAACCATAGTTTTAAGTTTTCTCTGCAAAGTAGCGGTGAATGGACTGAGTTTAAGATTGTGATATAACACAGTTAAATTTAAATGCAGATTAGCTAGCTATTTCCTGAAGAATTCTCAATTCATTTAACATCTTTGATAAGCTGATCAATTATTTTAACAAAATAGTTGTCTTTATCATCAATTCCCAAAGGTGTTGATTGAGCTGTTAAGGGATAATTTCTCTGTATATATCTTACCACTCCGTCTTTATCAAGGAAAAGATTAGTTGGCAATGCAGCTATTTTCAGTTTGCCTTTATAGTCCTCTCCATTTTCCAAAACCTGGAAATTAAATCCTTTATTTTTCAAGAAACCTTTCAAATCATCATCAATAGCACTATTCTCCGTGATTGACACAAAGTTCATTTGATCTTTATATTTCTCTTTCAATCTGCTTAATTGAGGCATTTCTTCAATACATGGACCACAGTAAATTGACCAAAAATTAATGAGCGTGGGCTTTCCTAAAAGTTGTGCAGAAGAAAGTTCATTTCCATCCAAATCCTTTAAACTAAAAGATGGGAGCTTTTTATTTAGAAGTAAAAAAATTGGTTTCTGTACATATGATAAATTGAATTCAGGTTGTTGCTTTCCGGCAACTTTCTTCTCCATATGGAATTCAACAAAATTCACAATCGTATCATTTTTAGTCACCCTATGATAAATTATCGGAGTTATAATCTCTGATGACAATGTTCTCTTCATTGTGTCAAAATATGATCTTACGTCGCTTTCATTTGAAAGCTGCCATTATTGAAAGTATACACCGTGCTTTGTGCAAAGCTTATGTATGATAAAACCATAAAAAACACACTAATAATTATTCTTTTCATTTTTCTCGTTTAAGCAGATAACCAAGTTACGATTCTATGACATAAAAAAGCAGATTATATACCATTCACATATTCTATCAATACAATTTATGTATAGAAAGATATGACCTGAAATATGGGCTCTCAAAATTATTTAAAGACAGAGACTTTTTGAATAGTAATTTAAAATATTGAGCGCTTACATTTAGTATTTTTTTACACTAAAATTCCAACAAAAACATCAAAAAACTAATTAAACAATAAAAAACAGACTATCGAAAGCCGAATTTTAATTGAAATAGTACATAACAACACTATATTAGTGTACATTTGTAGCATAACAATTAAAAAAATGTATTACGATTTAGTAACTGAGCTGGTATCTTTAGTCAAAGTTTACGAAAAAGATGCTGATCCTGGTAACCAGGACTTGAACTTATTTTTACAATGGCTGAACGAGTATGATCAGAAAAATAGTTATTCAACACTTTCTGAGCCCGAATGGACTGGAAAATCAAATGGACGTTCAGCAGATAGCGTAATCAATACTTCTTTAGTACATCTTTATAGGTATGCGAAATTGCATGCAAAAGCAGCAATAGCAAACACATCATTTTCTACTCCTGATGAATTTATCTATTTAATCAGTCTGACATCATTTGGTAGTATGACTAAAACAGCGCTCATTAAATTAAATATTCATGAAAAATCTGCAGGAATACAAATCGTGAATAGATTAATTAATAATGGATTAGTTGTTCAAGCTGAGTTGGATAGTGATAAAAGAAACAGAATGATACACATTACTTCAAAAGGAACTGAGCTTTTAAAGGAAAGTATGCAAAATATAAAAAAGGCATCAATGAATGTAACTGAGCCATTATCCTACCCTGAAAAAATCGATTTGATCAGGTTGCTTACAAAGCTTGAAAATTTTCACGAGTTGAAATCAAGAAAAGAATAATAACATAAAAACCTGAATGCACACTAAATTTAAACAAAAAAAGCCACAGATAGCAATCATAGGTTCAGGATTTGCAGGAATTAGTTCTGCAGCTTACCTTGCTAAACAAGGTTATCAAGTAGATGTTTACGAGAAAAATTCAGAGATTGGTGGAAGGGCGCGCCAACTAATTACCGATAATGGTTATGTATTTGACATGGGACCAAGTTGGTATTGGATGCCAGAAGTATTTGAACAGTTTTTCAATGATTTTGGTCATAAGGTAGAAGATTTCTATACTCTCGAATTACTTGATCCAGGTTTTAGCGTAGTTTTTGGTGCAAATGATGTATTGGACATCCCAGCTAATTTTGTAGAGTTATGTGAATTATTCGAATCGATAGAAACTGGAAGTGCTGAAAAGCTAAAGAGCTTTCTAACTGAGGCAGAATATAAATACAAAATAGGCATTGGCAAACTGGTTTATAAACCTGGGCTTTCATTATTGGAGTTTGCAGACACAGATCTTATAAAGGGTATGTTTAAGCTACAAGTATTTACTTCCTTCAGCTCACACGTTAAAAAATATTTCAAAGACCCCAGACTCATTGCTTTAATGGAATTCCCAGTGCTCTTTCTTGGTGCAATGCCTGAAGATACTCCTGCATTATATAGCCTGATGAACTATGCTGGTCTCAAACTAGGCACCTGGTATCCCAAAGGTGGCTTCGGGAAAGTTATCCAGGGTATGAAGACTGTTGCAGAAAAAGAAGGTGTAAAATTTCATGTAAATGCTGCTGTAACTGCTATTGAAGTACAGAAAAAAAGTATTACAAAACTAACTTCCACAAAAGGAACAAAAGATTATGATGGTGTTATCGCTGCCGCCGACTACCATCACGTGGAAGAAAAGCTCCTGAATCAAACCTATAGAAATTATTCAGAGAAGTATTGGGACCAAAGAATTTTTGCTCCCTCCTGCCTGATCTTCTATTTAGGCGTAAGTATTAAGGTAGATCGTTTAAATCATCATACTTTGTTCTTTGATGAAGATTTAAAACAGCATTCAAAGGAGATCTACAAAGATGTTAAATGGCCTTCAAAACCATTGTTTTATGTTTGTTGCCCAAGTATCACTGACTCATCAGTAGCACCCGGCGGACATGAGAATTTATTTATTTTAATGCCACTTGCACCAGGCATCGAGGATCCAGAAAAGATCCGCGAAGAATATTTCACATTGATAATGGACAGACTTGAAGTTTACACAGGAACTTCAATACGCGCAAATCTGGATTTTAAAAAAAGCTATTGTGTTAGTGATTTCATTGCTGATTACAATTCTTATAAAGGAAATGCATATGGGCTAGCAAATACCCTGATGCAAACTGCCAATCTAAAGCCTTCTTTAAAAAACAATAAAATAGATAACCTTTTTTATGCTGGACAACTTACTGTTCCCGGACCAGGGGTTCCTCCATCTATCATCTCTGGGAAGGTATCAGCTCAGCAACTCATTAAGTACTTTAATAAATAACCTATGAAAGAAATATTTGACAAGTTTTCAGCAGAATGTAGTAAAATGGTCACTAAACGTTACAGTACAAGCTTTTCATTAGGTATTTATTTTTTAAACGAAAAACTTCGTGATCCTATTTATGCTATATATGGTTTTGTAAGACTGGCAGATGAAATTGTCGATAGCTTCCACGATTATGATAAAGTCCTTTTACTCTCCAAATTCAAAAGAGACTGCTTTGAAGCTATTGAAGAAGGAATCAGCCTGAATCCGGTACTTAATTCTTTCCAGTACGTTGTCAATAAATATCATATAAAAATAGAACTGATAGAGTTGTTTCTTCAAAGCATGAAAATGGATCTCAAACAAGAGCTTTATACTCCTGAGAAGTACGATCAATATATACTGGGCTCTGCTCAGGTAGTTGGATTAATGTGTTTGCAGGTATTTACCGAGGGAGATAGAAAACAATACGAAAAACTAAAAGATTCAGCTATGAAATTAGGCTCTGCATTTCAGAAAGTAAATTTCCTCAGAGATTTAAAAGCTGACTACTATACATTAAGCCGCAACTATTTCCCCAATGTGACCTTATCCAGATTTTCCAATGTTGAAAAAGAATTGATAGAAGAAGAGATAGAAGCTGAATTCAAACTGGCATTAATTGGTATCAGGCAATTGCCTGATACCTCCAGAAATGGCGTTTACCTAGCATATGTATATTACAAAAATTTATTCCATAAGATTAAACGCAGCACTGCTGAGAAAATCATGTCTGAAAGAATCAGAATATCCAGTGCTCATAAATTTGGATTGATGTTTGACTCTATCATTCGCTACAAAACAAATACGATATGAAGATAGCTGCGTTTTTCATTATGCTGTTGTTTGTAACAAAATCCTATTCAGCAGAACCGGAAATTCAGGAAACAAGAAATCTGTTTGAGGCCTCTGCATACAGTAAAGCATCGGCAGATCAGCTTTTAAAGTTATTGTCTAACATTGAGCAATCTTCTCCACCGCTTTTTATCTGCTACAAAGGAGTTGCTGAGATGATGCAAGCCAAATATAGTTTTAACCCAATAAATAAATTTAGAAGATTTAAAAAAGGAAAAATTCTGATTGAAGAAGCAGTAAAAAAAGATTTGGGCAATATAGAAATACGGTTTTTAAGATTTGCTATTCAGACTAGTCTTCCCGCTTTCCTCCACTACAATGATGACATACATAAAGATAAAATTTATTTGCTCGCCAATCTAAAAACTACAAAAGATAAAAAACTAAGGGAAAATATATTGAGATATCTGTCCCTTTCAAAACATTGCACAGCGCAAGAAAAAAGAAGATTAACTGCATGATAGAAGAAGTAATACTTGTAGATAAAAAAGATCAGTCAATAGGTAAAATGCCCAAGCTCGAGGCTCATATGGAGGGTAAACTTCACAGGGCATTTTCCGTATTTATCTTTAACCATTCCGGAGAACTTTTATTGCAGCAGCGGGCTTTGGATAAGTATCATTCTGCAGGAAAATGGACAAACACCTGCTGTAGTCATCCCAGACCTGGAGAACAGACCATCACTGCTGCAAAAAGAAGGTTAAAAGAAGAGATGCATATGGAATGCGAACTAAATCATATTTTTAGTTTCTCTTATAAGGCTGAATTTAGAAATGGTCTTATAGAAAATGAATATGATCATGTTTACTTCGGCTTATCTGATGTCTTGCCAAAGCCTAACCCGAAAGAAGTAGCAGACTTCAAATATGTAAAGATGGAAAAGCTGCAGTCAAGCCTGATCGAAGATCGTGATCAATATACAGAATGGTTAATCATATGTTTTAAAGAAGTTATGGATCATTACAAAAGAAGAAACACCGATGAATAACTGGATTAATTGTTTACTCATTACATTAGGCGCTTTTATTTTTATGGAGGGTGTTGCCTGGTTTACGCATAAATTTGTAATGCATGGATTATTATGGGTACTGCATAAAGATCATCACCAGAAAAAACCTCACTTCTTTGAAAAAAATGACGCTTTTTTTTTGATATTCGCCACCCCAAGCATTCTTCTGTTCTTTTTTGGTGCAAAGGAAGGGTTCAACTGGATGTTTTATTTAGGATTGGGTATCTTTCTATATGGCCTTGCCTATTTCATGATACACGACGTGGTGATCCACCAACGATTTAAATGGTTTTCACGAAGCGAAAACAGGTATATTAAAACGATTAAGAGGGCACATAAAATGCATCATAAGCACCTGGACAGACATCATGGAGAATCGTTCGGTATGTTGTTTGCAGCCCGAAGATACTGGCAACAATCTCAAAAAAACAAACATGAAACACTTTGATTATATTATTGCCGGAGGAGGATGTTCCGGACGAAGCTTAGCTGTACGCATGTTACCTTACCTTAAGGCAACAAACAAGCAAGTGTTGCTCGTAGACAAATTCCCTAAAACAGGTAATGATAAAACATGGTGTTTCTGGGAGAAACATCCAGACATATTTGAATCAACGGTATACAGAAAATGGAAACGCTTATCCTTCTCTAGCTCCTTTATCGATCAGGAACTAGATATAAATCCCTATGAATACAAAATGATTCGTTCAATGGACTTCTATGCGTATACTAATGAACAATTATCAGGAAATAATCAAATCGTCACAAAATATGGAAATGTAGAATATCTATATACTGAAAAAGAACAAGCATATGTAGTTATTGATGGAGAGACCTTCAGCGCAGATTATGCTTTCTCCAGCATTCCGAAAATCCAAAAAAAAAGACCCGAACGTTACCAATACTTGCTACAGCATTTCGAAGGTTGGATGATTGAAACAGAAAGCCCCTCGTTTGACCCAGAATGTGCCACATTAATGGACTTTAATACTTCTCAGCAAGCAGGAACATCATTCATCTATTTACTGCCTTTAAGCCCAAATCGTGCTCTAGTAGAATATACAGTCTTCTCTGAGAAAGAATTACCAGCTGAATGTTATACAGCGGCTCTAAAACAATATATCAGCAAACAACTGCACTGTAACCATTACCTAGTCAAAGAGGTAGAAAAAGGAGTTATTCCCATGTCGGATCATCCTATCCAACAACAGGAAAACTGCATTATTTATCTAGGTGCTGCAGGAGGATTTACTAAAGGATCTACTGGCTATACCTTCCGTTTTATACAGAAACATACAGCAGCAATTGTTGAACAATTATTAAAATCCGGGAATCCCTGCATCCCATCTATATCACCAGAAAGATTTTGTACTTATGATGGAACTCTCCTGCATTTACTGAGCAGCGGGCGTCTTTCGGGCGAAGAAATATTTTCGACTATGTTCCAGAAGAATAATCCTGAGCAAATATTCAAGTTCCTGGATAATGAAACATCCATAATAGAAGAAATACAAATTTTCGAAACCCTACATAAAAAAGAGTTTATTATAGCATTATTGAACCGAACTTTAAAATTCATGAAAACCAGCTATTTTGAGTAATCGGTTATTTAGGTTGACGATACCGGGCAATATTCTGCATCATCCCCCGAAAGATAAAAGCATGAAAAGGTAAAACTGAATACCAATACAATCTACCCCGAATACCCAATGGACGGAAAGTGGCAGTTTGCATCAATAAATTTTTATTATCGATTCTAAATTCCAACCAGGCCTCACCAGGCAATTTCATTTCAGCGTATAATAATAGGCGCTTATTTTTTTTATCAGCAAGAATCACTCTCCAAAAATCGATAACACTACCAGTGGATAATGTATCGGAGTTTGTCCTCCCTCTTTGCAGCCCCACACCACCAACCAGCTTATCAAGAAAACCCCGGATATCCCAAAGCCAGTCTGCGTAATACCATCCGGTAGATCCTCCTATAGACCAAATATTTCGCAATACCCTTTCTGGATCATCTACGGTCATTGATCTTTCATCTTTAAAACAGCCCTCCTGAGGAACCTCAATGAGCTTGTTAAACCTATCCTGGTATGCATCTCCATTCATGGCATCCCTCCAGCTTGATATGACCTGATTTTGTTCTATTTTCCCAAAAGCCAATTCAATAGATTGCTCATAAGTTATTGGATCAATCCCTAATTTTTGTCCCAAATCATTTGGTTTCGCAACTACATCAACCTTCATACTCTCTACTAAACTGCTCGCCAAAGAATAAGAAACAGAGGTTACAAAATATAACCAATAGGAAGAGAGTTTGGGAGTCATTACAGGAACTATAAAAATCGTACGTTTCAGACCTCTTACTTTAGCAAAGCGTAACAGCATATTCTTATAAGTAATCACCTCCGGCCCACCAATATCGTAAGCATGATTGAAAGTATAACTCTTCATCAGCACACCTTCTAGAAAATGAAGTACATCACGAATACCTATTGGCTGACAACGAGTATTCAGCCACTTTGGAGTAATCATCACAGGTAACTTCTCTACAAGATCACGGATAATTTCGAAACTTGCACTTCCTGACCCAACAATAATACCGGCACGTAAAGTGGTTAAAGCATATTTATGTGATTCCAATATCGCTTCTACGTTCAAACGTGAAAGTAGATGTTTCGATAGATACTCACTATTGACAATTCCACTTAAAAAAATAACTTGTTTTACATTTGTACGCTCTATAACTTCTTTAAAATTACTGGCGGTTATCAGTTCAGCTTCTGAAAAATCATACTTTGCTGAGGACATCGAATGCATTAGGTAATAAACTACATCAATATCCAGAGGTATAGCAGTAAGACTCTCTTTTTTTAAAAAATCAACCT
The DNA here is from genome assembly GCA_014302835.1 of Pedobacter sp. PAMC26386. Lineage (GTDB taxonomy): Bacteria > Bacteroidota > Bacteroidia > Sphingobacteriales > Sphingobacteriaceae > Pedobacter. Next base: position 329,968 of record CP060294.1, on the reverse strand, counting down.
CAATAACTTCCAAATCAAACGCCTTAAATTTATCATTATCAAAGCGAGTTTTATCCCGAACACAACAAACTACCTGATGCTTCTTTTCTAGCAAAACAGGAAGCAGGCGTTGAGCAACATAACCAGTAGAACCCGTTAACAATATTCTCATTGACTTAAATATACGATTATGTTCTGACAGGTTTAGGCTGACAGAAGCATCAAATCAACTTCCTGCCTGAGTCACTGTTGTTAAATACCCAATATCCACCGCACATCAAAAGCATCAGTTACTTCAATTAGTTTTTGGTCGTCACAATCGTTTACAAAAAAAGCTTTTTTTTCAAAGTCCAGTTTTTCCATAAGCTCTTTTCTATCATAAGTATTTTTACACTGCAAAAAAATAGAAATATAATTCCCTAGCTTTCTTCCTTCGTCTTGTACCAAGTCTGAACCGTAAATAATTATCCTGTCAGAAACCAGCGACCCAGTAATAACAGGAGTTTCTGCGTAACCTTCTATTTTTTTTTCAAAAGTTTCAAATTGCACTAGCCCTCCAAAACAGATTTGGTAAAAGGTTAGAGCCTTTTTACAATTCCCCGAAAATGTTATAAAAATTGCACTTATCAAGTTGTCATGATTATACTCAATCATAATTGCATAAATTAAGCATCAGGAATTTCAGGTTCTACTGCTATTAACCTGAATTTTATTGTTATACAGATAAGAAACGGTAAGGATACCCAATATCAGCAGCGGTGTTAACATAAACCCAATGTTTTTATCTACATAGGCATGACTGAGGAAGGCAAAGATTAATTAGTTGATTCAATGTATTTCACAAAGTTGTTCAGGATAGCTTGCCATCCCTGTTTCTGAAATTCAGGGTCATTCTCTGTTTCAGCATCGAATGTCGTTGCTATGCTGGTTTTGCCATTTTGTTCTACAAACAAGGTAGTAGCCTTTCTTCCATCACCCAAAGTATAGGTAATTTCCTTATGTAATTCCACTTTATCATAAATGCCTTCAAAGTCAAAACCGAAGCTGCCATCTTTAGCTTCCATTCGATGCTTAAACTTACCTCCTACTATCAGGTCATTTTCACTACTTGGACTATGCCAACTTGGGTCAGCAGTGTTCCATTGCATAATGTCACCTGGTGTATTCCAAGCCTTCCAAACTTTTGCTATGGGAACATGTGTTGATGCTTCTACCATAATTTTTTTTCCTTGTATCATTGCTGTTCTTGTTTAAATTTTACTATTCAAAGATACGGTAGGGCATAAAATCAGATCTATTGTGAAAATGACAACTTTAGGGGTAGATTATGACAATACTATTTTCGTAGCTTAGTATTTTAATCCTATATAATGATATGAGAATTTCAGTCTTTGTACCTGAGTATGGGGTAATTGAAGCAATTACTCCACCTTTTAGAAGCTTTCATACTGCCAATGAGTTTTTAACCACATTTGGTAAGAAACCTATTTTCGAGGTAGAGTATGTTGGTTTAAACGAATATGTGCCAGCCAACAGTGGAGAATACACTATAAAAACCAATAGGTTGCTCAAAGATATTACTGAAACTGACTTACTTTTTATACCACCTACATTCGGCGATACCACCAAAGGAATACGGGCCAATGCAGAAGCAATACCCTATTTTAAAAAACTATACGAAAATGGTTCAAGTCTTGCCAGTTTGTGTATCGGGGCTTTTCTTTTAGCCGAGACAGGTTTACTCAATGGTAAAAAATGCTCTACACACTGGGCTCATATTAATGATTTTAGAGAAAGGTATCCGGAGGTGGAAGTAGAAGATGGAGCTATAATAACTGAACACGATAATATTTACAGTAGTGGTGGGGCAAATAGTTTATGGAATTTAATATTATACCTTATAGAAAAGTTTGCTGATAGAGAAACAGCAATAATGGTTTCAAAATATTTTGCTTTGGATATTGGGAGAGATAGCCAATCCCAATTTGCTATCTTCAGAGGCCAAAGAAACCATAGTGATCTGGAAATTCAAAAAATACAGGATCATATTGAAAAACACTATGAAGATAAAATAACAATAGAAACGTTGGCAACGTTAATTAATACAGGTCGTAGAACCTTTGAAAGAAGATTTAAAGAGGCTACCAACAATACCTCTATAGAGTATATTCAAAGAGTAAGAATAGAAGCCGCCAAAAAATTTTTTGAAGCATCAAGAAAGAATATATCAGAAATCATGTTTGATGTAGGCTATACGGATACGAAAGCATTTAGGGATATATTTAAAAAGATTACGGGGCTTACTCCAATTGAGTATAGAAATAAGTTTGCAAAAGTGCCAAATGAGGTGTAATCGCCGAATTCCCCAGTGACCTCCCCCCAATTTTCAGACACGCTAAACTCGAAAATCAGGGCGTTAACTGGCTATTTTCCCACATCTGTTGAGGGGTTAATCCCCTAAAGAACTGTGAGGTCTAAAGGTATTATATTCTGTTCTCCATGCTTCAACTTTTTCAATCGCATCTTCCTATGACAAGAACCAGTTAGGCATTCATCGCGAAAGCTTCCATTAAAAGATTCAATATATGCATTGTCAGTCGGTTTTCCCGGCCTGGAGAAATCAAGAATCACTTGATTATCATATGCCCATCGATCCAGGGCCTTTGATATAAATTCGCTTCCATTATCCACTCTTATTTTTCAGGCATAGCATTACATTCTTCTTTCAACCTTTCCAATACGGTCACGACCTGATCTCCCTTAATGCCTTGCTCCGGGTAGATATCAAGTCAAAATCTTGTATAATTATCCAAATAGTTAAGGCCCTAAATTTTCGTCCGTCAAACAGCTGATCAGATACAAAATCCATGCTCCAGCATTCATGTAATTGCGAAGGCGGTACTCTTTCTAAACGGTGTGCACCAGCTCGGTTTCTTCTGGGTCTCTTAAGCGCAGGTTCAATCCTTCGAGCTTATAAAGCCTGTAAACTCTGTTATAACTATCCTTAAAGCCCTCCCTACAAAGCAGTATAAAGGTCCTTTCAAACCATATCTGATTCGGGTCGCTGCAATTTCCTTCATTCGCATTCTGATCACTTTGTCATCGCCACCTATTTTCTTGTAATACCACATCGAGCGACAAAATTGAGTGACTGCACAAGCCCGGTGCACAGAAACTTGGTAACTGACCACTAAAGCTTTTTTTTAGTACATCCTGCAACATATATTTGTCAAGACTTAAATCTGCTACCAGTTGTTTGAGTTTAGCATTTTCATCCTCCAATTGCCGTAAACGACGAAGTTCAGTGACGCCCAAACCGCCAATTTTTTTCTTCCAATTGTAATAGGTCGCCTGATGAATCCCCATCTTCCGACAAACTTCCTCCACAGAGACTCCCGTCTCTGCTTGTTGCAACGCAAAGGCAATCTGCGCTTCTGTAAACTTGCTTTTTTTCCATAACAATTACTGTATGTTTAAGTTAAGTAATTGCCTCGATTTTTTCGAGTTTTCAGCAGTCTGGTTTTTCGGGGGGAGGTCAAATTTAGTCTTTACAGAAATTAATTTATTGTGGAGTAATTGGTGGTATTTAATACAAACAGAATATATGAATAACTTCACCTAAAAAAAGTAATTTTAGCTTTTGTTTAAAAATGAATAAATATACTTTTTTAGATATAACTGCTTTTATCGGGATTTTTGTCATGTTATTTCTTGCTTTGTTTTTGCTTACAGTGAAAACAAAACACAAATTAGGAAACTTGCTTTTTGCCTTCTTCCTGATAACCAACGCAATTGATGCATGCAAATACCTGATTCATGATATACCTGAAAATCTGATAAACTTAGAGGCGTTTCGATGGAGCATTGCTTTGTTGGTTCCTGCTATATTTTATTTGTATGTAAAGTCAATCTGCTTTACTGATTTTCGGTTAAAGCCAAAACAGTTATTACACTTGCTTCCATTTGTTGTTTTTAACCTGATTTTAATTCCTGGTCTATATTTAGGAACTCCAACTGAAAAGTTGTATTTCCTCCGGCATATGAATGATATGCCTGAAATCCATTTCTTTGAAATACTTTTTGAGACGTTGTTTCAGATTTATTTTATTGCGGCCTTTTTAATTCTAAAAAGATCAAGGACCATTTATTTTGAGAATTATACTGATCCTAATCTCTCCTTGATCAGAGCACTATACCTAATCACCATTGTATATTATCTCCTGCATCTACTAGTTCTCTTTAGAAGATTGGTTACCTATACCATTGGTTTTGGAGAAATAAGAGATTGGATCATTACTGTGGATGGATTTAGTTTTTTGCTTTCAACTTGTTGGTATTTATTAATTGCACTGAGCAGCCCGGAATTTTTCAGAGGGGTGAATTCTAAATTAGAATCTAGTAAAGATATTGCTCAAAAACGTAAAGCGCCCATCTTAATTGATGACGAAACAAACGAACGAATAGAATCTTTGAAGGAGTTTATGACTTCGAAACAACCTTATTTAGATTCAACTCTTACTATTCAGGAATTGGCAAAGCAAGTTAAAATGCCTGCCAAAGATTTATCAATTTTGATTAATCTATATATGAATAAGCATTTTTTTGATTTTATAAATGAATATCGCATTGAGAAAGCCATGCAAATATTAAGAGATCCTTTACAAAAAGAGGAAACTATTTTAGAAGTTTTATATCAGGTGGGTTTCAACTCAAAATCTTCATTCAGTGCTTCTTTTAAAAAACATACAGGAAAAACACCTACCGATTTTAGAAGAAGTTCAAACTAATTGAGATTTCTTTTAAAAAAGGGTTTGACTTTTTTTAGTCGGTCGTATTTTAAGTCATCAAGGAGCATATTTGCAGCAAATGAAACCAACTATTCAAAAATGAAAAAAGTAAATTTAATTATCCTGCTGTTTTTATCATTGAGCACTTTTGCGCAAACTGTAAATGATAAAATAAAATTATTCGAAAACGATTTAAACCATTGGGATAAATCTAAAAACAAGAAATGGACATTAAAAGAAAGAATGGCCTTTTACAACGTCAATGCGGTAAGTATTGTAGTAATTAAGGATTATAAAGTAGAATGGGTAAAAGCTTATGGTTATGCAGATATTTATGAAAAGAAATTAGCAACTCCCCAAACACTTTTTCAAGCCGCTTCAATTAGCAAATCTATCAATAGTCTTGGGGTACTAAAACTTGTTGAAGAGGGAAAAATAGGATTAGACGGTGATATCAATAATTATTTAAAAACATGGAAATTTCCATACGATTCGATTGCTAAAGAGAGAAAAATCTCAATTGCAAATTTATTATCTCATATGGCTGGCTTGTCTGTAGGCGGTTTTGCTGGTTACGAAAAAGGAAAAGATTTACCAACCACAATAGAAACGCTTAATGGATTGAAACCCTCCAACTCAAATCCCGTTCGATCTATATTTGAACCTGGTTTAAAATTCCAATATTCTGGTGGGGGAATTACAATTACACAATTAATTCTTGAAAATGTAACAGGAGAAAAATATGAAGATTATATGAAAAAGAATGTTTTAATCCCATTAGGAATGGGCAACAGTTCTTTTAATCAACCTCCTATGCAAATGAATGAAAACATACTTGCAACGGGATACAGCGCTAGTGGCAAAGAAATTAATGGAAAGTATCATATATATCCCGAAAAGGCAGCGGCTGGTTTATGGACAAATCCAACGGATTTAGCAAAATATGTTATCGAAACACAACTATCTTTATTAGGAAAATCAAATAAAGTACTCTCTAAAGAAATATCTGTAAAAAGAATTGAAAATAATTTAGGGGTATTTTTATATAATTTTGATGGCGCAAAATATTTTAAGCATAGTGGTGGAAATGAGGGTTTTGTTTGCCATTACATAGCGAGTATGGAAGGCGGAAATGGTATTGTAGTAATGACAAATGGTAGTAGTACAAAACTTTCAGGAGAAATTGTTTCTAGTATTGCAAGTTTAAATACTTGGAAAAATTATCCCTTAGAACCACAAAAGGAGTCTATCTCTTTAACCATAGCAAAAGAATGCTATAGAGATATCGACAAAGGTATTGAGCTCTACAAAAAACTTAAAAAGAATAACAATGATGACTATAATTTTTCTAATGAAAGCGAATTGAACATGCTTGGTTATCAATTTTTTAAAGATGGAAAAGTAGCATCAGCCATTAAAATATTCAGTTTAAATGTTGCTGCATTTCCTAATTCAGCAAATGCATATGATAGCCGCGGTGAAGCCTATTTCAATAAAAAAAAATATTCACTATCAAAAAACGATTATTTAAAAGTTTTAGAGCTAGATAAGTCAAACCAGAATGCAAAAGAAATGCTTTTAAAAATAGAAAAAGAAATCGGAAAATAAAATCGGACCATTTTTAGAACTGTGTTTACAGAAAAATAAGTCCCCATCTATTTTCACTTTAACTTCAAAAATTTGCTATCAAAAAATAGTTCTAAACTAATCTCCTATTCCCCCCTTACCAAACTAAACCCTAAGCAGGAATACTTTGAACGAAGCTGAAACACGTTAAAACACCGATTTAGCACAAAAAAAACCGCACCTAAAATACATTAGATGCGGTTTTTTGTACCCGGAAGCAGATTCGAACTGCCACGCCTTTTCAAGCGCCACCCCCTCAAGGTGGTGCGTCTGCCAATTTCGCCACCCGGGTATTTCTGAGCTGCAAATATATATTTATTCAGCTTACTTCAAATAGATATTTTAAAAAACTATAGATTTATAACCAGGCCATCATATCCTAACCTGATATTCTCAGGTAATTCCCTCTCTACATCCGCATGCTTCCCCATATTATGGCTAATATGCGTCAAATAAGTCATCTCCGCGCCAATATCTTGCGCAAAAGCAATTGCTTCTGCTAATGTGAAATGTGAAATATGCTCTTCCATCTGCAAAGCATTTATTACCAGTACCTTAGTCCCTCTTATTTTATCGATCGTAGTTTGAGGAACAGTCTTCGCATCCGTAATATAAGTGAAATCATTGATCCTAAACCCTAGAATTGGCAACTTATAATGCATAATCGGCAAAGGGATCAGTTCCGTTTGACCAATAAAAAAATTCTCTGTACTAATTGTATGTACATCAATTTGCGGAATACCCGGATAAACCTTTTCCGCGAAAATATAAGAGAACTCTCTTTCTAAAGCGTCCTGAACTCTCTCTGTCGCATAAATATCAATGTTCTTCTGTAACAAATAATTGAACGGACGGATATCATCCAGTCCGGCAACATGATCCTTATGCTCATGCGTATACACAATAGCATCCAGATCTTTTACACCGGCACGCAGCATCTGGTATCTGAAATCAGGACCACTGTCTATTACGATCGTCTTGTCTCCAGTTTCTACCAATACAGATACCCGCAAGCGGTTATCCCTTGGGTCATCGGAATGGCAAACTTCACAATTGCAGCAAATCACAGGAATTCCCTGCGAGGTGCCAGTACCTAAAAATGTAATTTTCAAAAGCAGATGATTTTACGCGTATGTTTAAAACCCAAACATACACTACTTGTGACCAAAAATAACAAAAAAAAGGGGTTCAGACAGCTTGTCTAAACCCCTGGTTTAATTTAAATATTTTATCGCAAATCAACTACTTCAACACCAGGATATTTCCTCGCGTCAAAAGCAAATGTTGATTCTGGAACTTTAGCATTAGCCACAAACGATTTGATAGCATAAGTATACTTATTCCCATTTTTATCAAAAATCAAAACACTGGCAACCTGCTTCGCAGCTTTATCAATGCACAATCTTATTTTAAAGTATGACTTCTTAGGATCTACCGGCGATAAATCTATCAGCTGATAAACCTTAGCTCCTATCTTTTGGTCTCCTGTATAAAGGTACTTAAACCCCTTTTCATAAAGTGTGAAGATTTTTGCAGGATTTAACGCATCTCCACTATTGTCTGCTGCAGAAACCTGTACTTCTTTATCTTTTTTAAGATAGGTCCACTGGCTTTTACCATCACTAATCATATCCTGATCAGTCATGATCACTTTATACTTATTGGCATTAGCTTTTGCAATCAACGTCCCCTGCTGTGTCTCTTTAGCTTTATTTTGTGGGCTCTCCAACGTAAAAGCAAACTCTGCCTTTACCACATCATAAGACCTGTATTTCTTACTTACTTCTGCTAAAATACCCTTTGCTTTAACATCTTGCTGAGCATACGTACCGAAACTTATTCCTGATAAAATCAGTAATGCACCTAATATCTTCTTCATCTGCTCTTTTGTGTTATTTCTTCAAGTTGTCCAAGAACTGTTCCAAAGCATACTCATCCGGCAATAATACTTCCCTTGCCTTGCTTCCTTCAAACGGACCTACGACCCCTGAAGCCTCCAGCTGATCGATAATTCTACCTGCCCTATTATACCCAAGCTTCAGCTTCCGTTGTATCAAAGAAGTAGAACCCTGCTGATGCAGTACGATTAATCTCGCTGCTTCTTCAAACATAGAGTCACGGTCATTCGGATCAAAGTCAGACTTAGCTGATTCTGCAGCCTCATCCAAATACTCAGGTAATTGATAAGCCTCAGCATATCCCCTTTGATTCCCAATAAATTCAGAAATACGATCCACTTCGGGTGTATCTACAAACGCACACTGTAGCCTGATCAGGTCATTCCCGGTAGATAACAACATATCTCCACGTCCTATCAGCTGATCTGCACCGCCACTATCCAGGATAGTTCTTGAGTCAATTTTAGACAATACCCTGAAAGCCAGCCTGGCCGGGAAATTCGCTTTTATTGTACCCGTAATGATATTTACAGACGGACGCTGTGTAGCCAGAACCAGATGAATCCCTACCGCACGTGCCAGCTGTGCCAGACGCGCAATCGGCGTTTCCACCTCTTTACCCGCCGTCATCATTAAATCAGCAAACTCATCTACAATTAATACGATATAAGGTAAGAAGCGATGTGAATTATTCGGATTTAACTTCCGTTTGATGAATTTCTCATTGTATTCCTTCAAATTCCTCACCTGCGCATCTTTTAACAAATCATAACGCTGATCCATTTCAATACACAAAGAGTTCAAAGTATGGATTACCTTTTTGGTATCCGTAATAATTGCATCAGCCTCTCCTGGAAGTTTAGCAAGGAAATGTCTTTCAATCTTGTTAAATAAGGTCAGCTCCACTTTCTTTGGATCCACCAATACAAACTTAAGCTGTGAAGGGTGTTTCTTATAAAGCAGGGAAACCAGGATTGCATTAATACCAACAGACTTACCTTGTCCAGTTGCTCCGGCAACCAGTAAATGGGGCATTTTTGCCAGGTCGGCAATATAGACCTCATTAGAAATAGTTTTACCCAATGCAATTGGCAGATCCATATCCGTTTTCTGGAACTTTTCAGTATTCAGAATACTACGCATAGAAACCATTTCCGGATGCATATTCGGAACCTCAATACCAATTGTACCTTTTCCTGGCATTGGCGCAATAATACGAATACCCAATGCCGCTAAACTTAACGCAATATCATCCTCCAGGTTTTTAATTTTCGAAATTCTAACACCCGGAGCGGGGATAATCTCATAAAGTGTTACCGTTGGACCGATAGTCGCTTTAATTTTATCGATCTCAATATTATAATGATTAAGTGTTTCAACAATCTTATTTTTATTCGCCTCTAACTCATCAGCATTGACAGAGATTTTATTCGATCCGTAATTTTCCAGTAACTCCAGATTAGGATAAACATAACTGGCAAGATCCAATGTAGGATCGTAATTACCAAACTGCTCTACCAGGTCTTCAGATTTCTTTTCCTCTTCACTTTTTTGAATCGTCAGTACCGGATCAGCTTTTACCTCTTCAAAAATCAATTCCTTAATCGGTTCTACCGTTGGCGAAAGAATAATTGGGGCATTCATCACATTCAATACCGGAGTTTTTGGTAGAACTACCTCAGGTTCCGCTTCCTTTTCTTCAAAACGACTTGGGGTAATTGTGATATTCTGCTGTTCTTTTTTTCGTTCACCAGCCAGTCTGTCATTCAGTGTAAACTCAACCTGATCGTTACGTCTTTCATTTTCCTGGGCAGCCAGGGGTGATATCCGTTCTGCAGGAATACCCCGCTCTGAAATCTCATTAAAGTCTGAAAAAGAATTGCCATGATTTTCCGGCATAATTTCTTCCTCTTCCTCACGTACTCTTTCCGGGAATTTAAATTTAAAGTCAATGTTATAGGCGATGATTAAAATCGTCAATCCTAAAAAGGCAATTAGCCCCCCAACCCCTGTTACGCCAATCTGGGCAACCAGTAATCTATTTGTCCAGTAACCAATCTCACCCTCCAGGTAATGTGGAGAGTCTAAAAAGAAAGAATGTAAGAATCCAAAAGTAAGAGACAGAAAAAGAAGGAAAAACAAGCTATAGCCTAAAGTTTTTTCCATTGCAAAGATTTTCACCTTAAACAATAACCTGTAGCCAATGACGAAGAAAACGAAAACGAATAAAAACGAAGCTACCCCAAACCACTCATAAATGAACTGATGTGATAATAACGCACCAAATTTACCCAGCCAGTTTTGTACAACAATAGGAATATTATGCTGCTGCAGCTCTTCCATTGTTTTGAAAAGATTACTCCACCCGCCATTTGCATCAATTACATAGCTGTAATCTTCCTGCCAGGTAAACAGATAGGAAGTAAATGCCACCAGGAAATAGATAGACAGAATCAGGAAAAATAAACCCGCGATCTTCAAAACCCTTTCATCCTGAAAATTCAGTGAGGGCATCCGCTCAAATCTTGCTCTTGGTTCTTTGGATGATGCTTTTGAACCTGGCTTCTCCCCGTATTCGTTTTTGAATGAATTAGATTTAAATTGGTTTCCCCTTAACGACATTTTTCGTAACTGTATTAATAAACAACAAATATAAAATATAGTTGTATGAGTCTGTTATTATAAATCCCAAATCCGCTGTCTGATCCGTTTTATATAATGGCGAACGTCTAAAATAAGCGCTGCCATAATATAAAATACAATAGGAAAACCTACTGCCAGAAAAGAAGAATAGATAAAGAATAATCTGATTTTACTGATCGACATGTCAAAACGGTCTGCGATATAAGTACAGACCCCAAAACTTTGCTTCTCGAAGTAGGTAACGATGCTCTGAAACATGCTTTTTATTTAATAATGACCAGGTGCAATAATCATACCCTAAATAGGAATGGCTATCCACATCAAATGCCAATAGCAATTTAAACATTTTTTTTCAGATCAAAACTTCTTTTTATCCCAATAATCCTGATTTCTCTAGAATTACCTGCATTTCCTGCTGCAATTTCAAGGCCTCTTCTCTTGCTTTTTCAGCAAAATCCTCGCCTTTACCCGCATAGATAATTCCTCTTGATGAATTAACCAGTAATCCACAAGTCTCATTTAATCCAAATTCACAGACATCAGCCAAACTTCCACCCTGTGCACCAACTCCTGGTACCAGTAAAAAATTATCAGGTGCCAATCTTCGAATATTGGCAAATTCAGCTCCCCTTGTTGCTCCCACAACATACATCAGCTGATCACTGTTTCCCCATTTTGAAGACACCCGGATTACTTCTTCATAAAGTTTACCGTCTTTATTTTCAAATAATTGAAAATCGCTGTGACTTTCGTTGGAAGTCAGTGCCAGCAAAATCACCCATTTATCCTCAAACTTTAAAAAAGGTCCTACAGAATCTTTTCCCATGTATGGAGCGACAGTAATGGCGTCGAAACTCATTCCGGATTTCTCTTCGTTAAAGAAAGCATCCGCATACATTGCAGAAGTATTCCCAATATCTCCCCTTTTCGCATCCGCAATAGTAAAAATATCTTTAGGAATATGGGCCCAAGTTTTCAATAAACTCTCCCAACCTTTCAAACCTCTTGATTCATAGAATGCTGTGTTCGGTTTATAGGCAACACACAGATCTTGAGTCGCGTCAATAATTTGTTTATTGAACTCAAATATTGGATCTTCAAAACTCAACAGGTGTTTTGGAACATTTTCCAATACCGGATCAAGTCCCACACATAAAAATGTTTTTTTCGACTGAATTTGTTCAAATAGTTGCTTCTTATTCATTTGGGCTTAGATTATGCGCAAATATGCCAAAATTTCTACAGCTATTTAAAGATGAGTTTTAAACATCTTAAGTAAAATATTTATAACATTTTGCAATTTTACTTGGAGATTAGGATACAATTACATACAATTGCAGCATAATTCTCAAAAGTTTATCTGATCATTCCAGAAAATCTCACAATAATTTGTTCTAATTTCAAGTTCATAATTGCATTTTTTTTGCTTTGATATGCTGATAAATACGTTTATAAAAATTTCTCTACACCCACATAATGTTTAACAAAACAGAATTAAATGAAAAACTTACTGCAGAATTGCGGGAGTTAGCAAAATCTCAGGGGATCTTGAATGCTGATGATTTGCGTAAAGCTGAATTGGTTGAAGTTATTCATCAAATTAGTGAACAACAACCTGAAGCTACGTCTGCCAATGATGCTCCGGAAACAGCAGCTAGTGCTGATACTATCCAGGAAAATCCAGCAAAAACGGCTAAACCAAAAGCCCCTAAAATCAATACTGCTGAAAAGCCACTTAGAAAACGTACACGTATTCCTAAAGACGAAGCTGAGCAAACAGCGCCAGCAGGAAACAATACGAATTTCAACAGAGCTTCTCTATTTGATGCCCCACAGCAGCAAGAAGAACAGGCACAACCTGAAGCTTCACCTGTTACAGCACCAGATGGCAATGTCTCTTCAGAAAAAGTTCCTTCAGACAATGTTCAATCAGGAAACGTTGCTCCGGCATCTAGAAATGAAGAAAAACAAGTTGTTCAGCAACCTGTTACAGCACACAGCGAAATTAAAAAGGCAAAACCTGTAAGAGAGGACAACAGATCTAAAAATAACAACAACGGTAACAACAATAATCAGAAACAAAACGAAAACAGCTATTCAAATCTGGATTTCGATAATACCATTACCAACGAAGGTGTCCTGGAAATTATGCCGGACGGATATGGTTTCCTCAGATCGGCAGATTACAACTACCTTTCTTCACCGGATGATATTTATGTTTCACAATCTCAAATCAAACTTTTCGGTTTAAAAACCGGAGATACAGTTAAAGGAAGTATCCGCCCTCCAAAAGAAGGTGAAAAATATTTCCCACTTGTCAGAGTAGAAACTATCAACGGCCGTTTACCTGCTGATGTAAGAGACAGAGTTCCATTTGACTACCTGACTCCTTTGTTCCCTACTGAAAGATTAAATCTTTTCACAGAAACTAATAACTACTCTACCCGTATTATTGACTTATTTACCCCAATCGGGAAAGGTCAGCGTGGTTTGATCGTTGCACAACCAAAAACTGGTAAAACTAACCTGTTGAAAGAAGTGGCTAATGCGATTGCTAAAAACCACCCTGAAGTTTATCTGATCATTTTACTGATCGATGAGCGTCCTGAAGAGGTTACTGATATGGCAAGAAGCGTACGCGCTGAGGTCATCGCCTCTACTTTTGATGAGCCAGCAGAGCGTCACGTTAAGATTGCCAATATCGTATTGGAAAAAGCAAAACGTTTAGTAGAATGCGGACATGATGTTGTGATCTTACTAGACTCCATTACACGTCTTGCACGTGCTTATAATACAACTGCTCCGGCATCAGGTAAAATTTTATCGGGTGGTGTGGATGCAAATGCATTACATAAACCAAAACGTTTCTTTGGTGCTGCACGTAATATTGAAAGAGGTGGATCGTTAACTATTCTGGCAACTGCTTTAACAGATACAGGATCTAAAATGGACGAGGTAATTTTCGAAGAATTCAAAGGAACAGGTAATATGGAATTACAATTAGACCGTAAATTGTCTAACAAACGTATTTTCCCTGCTATTGACATCACTGCATCAAGTACCCGTAGAGATGACCTGTTACATGACAGAGATACTTTACAAAGAGTATGGATCTTACGTAACCACCTTGCAGATATGAATGCACAGGAGGCTATGGAGTTTGTTCAGGCGCAAATAAAGAACACAAAAACTAACGAAGAGTTCTTAATTTCTATGAACAGCTAGTCAGATATGAAGAGACACATTCCCAATGCATTAACCTGTGCCAACCTTTTTTCGGGGTGCGTAGGGATAGTTTTTGCATTTAAAGGAGAGTTAAATATCGCAGCATATGCCGTCTTAATATCCGGCATATGTGACTTTTTTGATGGTTTTGTAGCCAGGTTACTGCATGTTAAATCTCCTATAGGCAAAGAATTGGACTCTCTGGCAGACATGGTAAGCTTCGGATTTCTACCAGGCGTGGTCATGTTCCAGTTACTTGCACAGAGCGATTTCTCTTCACCGTATTTGCCATATCTTGGCTTTTTAATTACCATATTTTCGGCATTGCGACTGGCTAAGTTTAATATAGATACCAGGCAAACAGAAGACTTTATCGGTTTAAATACACCGATGAACACCTTGTTTATCGTGTCTTTGCCTTTTATTCAGAAAGATTACCCGGGATTAATTAATTCCTCTATTCTTTTAGTGGCAATCACAGTGATCATGAGTTTTCTACTAACCAGTGAAATCAGAATTTTCTCTTTGAAGTTCGGCTCACTGGAATGGAAGCATAACAAAGTGAAGTTCATATTTCTGCTGTTGTCAGCAGTGCTGATTGCTTTTCTGAAGTTCGCTGCCATCCCATTTGTCCTGGTGCTTTACATTAGTTTATCCATACTACATTTCAGAAAACTTCCGAAACTGTAGTATTCACTATAAAATTGCTTATAAAACAGAACACCCTGCCAGAGCTCTGGCAGGGTGTTCTGTTTTATAAGCAAAAAATTAGTTGGTTTAAAGTCTCTTCGCTAGCTCAGCTTTCGCTTCATCCAGCTGTCTGTATAGAATTTTCACAAAATCATGCAGTTCTTTCAATGCCTGTGGCATCGCAGCAAGATCTTTCTTATCACGTGCATTGTTTTCAATTAGCTGAAGATGTCCGCGGGCATCTTCTCTTCCCACATAAGACAATGTCGGTTTTATTTTATGGGCATGCCCTGCCATCTTTTCCCAGTCCTGAGCTTCGAACGAATGTTCCAGATCTGCAACATATAAAGGTGTCTGAACCTTAAACATATCGATCATTTCAATCATAAACTCGGCACTATCACCAGACATATCTCTGAGATACGATAAATCAAGAGGGCTGTTATTTTTTTCTTCGTCAATCATTTGAAAACAAAACTAATAAAATTATAATATTTTTGACACAGTTAAATTATCTTTCAATAAAGACAATAACTTTAGAATGTTCTGCTTAAATACAGGATGTTCTACTTCACCAGCAATTTCAGCCAGTGGCTCCAGTACAAACTTCCTGTCCTGCATTCTGGGATGCGGAATCTGAAGCCTTTCACCATCATCAATTATTTCCTGACCATATAAAATCATATCAACATCGATCAGCCTTGCACCCCACTTCTCCAGTCTTACCCGCCCCAGCTCTTCTTCTATTCCCAATGCTGCATCCAGAACCTCATGGGCAGTCATTTTCGTTTTAACCCCTACTGCAACATTCAAAAATGAAGGCTGATCTTCATTTCCCCAAGCAGCAGTTTCATATAAAGCTGATTTTGAGACAACTGCCCCAATACATTCTTCAATCAGTGAAATTGCACCATTAATCAACGCTTCTCTTTCTCCCAAATTACTTCCCAGTAACAAATAAACCATTTTGCACTCCAATCCCATATAAAAAGCTAATTCATTTAATATATTTACAAATTAAATATTAAACATCCACATGAGAGAATTTTTTAAATATGTTTTTGCTACCGTTGTAGGGATCATCATCTCCACAGTACTTATCTTCCTGTTTTTTATAGTTTTCATAGTCGCGGTAGTCTCCTCAATCGACAGCGATAAGACTGTGGATGTAGCTAGCAACTCTGTTCTTTATCTCAATCTTGACCAGAACATTAAAGAGCGTACGCCAAACAAGTCATTGGAAAACCTTCCTATAATTGGTACAAATGCAGGTAAAAGCATTGGTTTCAATGATCTGATGAGAGCATTAAAGAAAGCAAAGACAGATGACAATATTAAATGTATCTATCTGAATGTAAGTTCTCCCAGAGCAGGAAAAGCAACCTTAAAAGAAATCAGAGATGCTTTAATTGATTTTAAAACAAGTAAGAAAAAGATCATCGCTTATAGCGAAGTATATACACAGGATGCTTATTATCTGGCCTCTGTAGCTGATAAAGTTTACCTGAACCCACAAGGTGCTTTAGAATTCAAAGGTTTTAGCTCACAACTGACCTTTTTCAAAGGTGCAATGGAAAAACTTGGTGTAGAAGCTCAGATTATCCGTGTTGGAAACTATAAAAGTGCGGTAGAGCCTTTCACAAACGACAAAATGAGTGATTATAACCGCAAGCAGGTCACTGCTTATCTGGGCGGCTTATACAACACCTTCCTGGAAGGAATTTCTGTTTCCAGAAACATCCCGAAAGATAGTTTATATAAAATGGCTGATTCTTATAGAATTCAGGCGCCCAAAGATGCACTGACGTATAAAATGATTGATGGTCTTAAGTATAAAGATGAGGTCATTGATGAATTGAAAGCATTAAGCGGAACAGGTAAAAAAGAAACTATTGCTACCGTAAGTATCAATGATTATGCAATCAGTCAAAAAGAAGATAAAACTGAAAGTAAAAACAGAATAGCTGTCATTTATGCCAATGGTGATATTACAGGTGGAGAAGGCAGTGATGAGTCTATTGGTTCAGAACGCATCTCCCGTGCCATCAGAAAAGCAAGACTGGATGATAAAATCAAAGCTATTGTGCTTCGTGTCAATTCAGGTGGTGGGAGTGCCTTAGCATCCGATGTGATCTGGAGAGAAATTATCCTGAGCAAAAAAGTAAAACCAGTGATTGCTTCTTTCGGTGATGTAGCCGCTTCTGGCGGTTATTATATCGCATGTGCAGCCGACTCTATTTTCGTACAGCCAAATACCATTACCGGTTCTATCGGTGTATTTGGAATCATCCCTAATTTCCAAAATCTGCTGACCAATAAAGTAGGAATTACTTTCGACGGCGTAAAAACCGGTCAGTATGCAGATATCATGAGTACAAACCGTCCTTTAACACCAGGAGAACGATTAATTATTCAAACTGATGTGAATCATGTTTATGACAGCTTCATCACGCGTGTTGCAGATGGACGTAAGAAATCAAAAGCTTATATCGACTCAATCGGCGGTGGACATGTTTGGGTGGGCACAGATGCGGTTAAAAATGGTTTAGCGGATAGGATTGGTAGTTTCAATGATGCCATCGTTGCTGCTGGTAAAAAAGCCAAACTAAGCGAATATAAAATTGTTGAATATCCAGAAAAAATTGATCCATTAAAATCGTTCTTATCTGATGCAGGTGATAACGTAAGAATGTATTATGCAAAACAGGAATTCGGTGATAACTTTATGCTGTATCAGCAATTGAAAAAAGTAGTTATCAATAGCGGTATACAAGCAAGAATGCCATTTGAAATTAAGATTCAATAATACCCGGTAAAGGGCAATACTATATAACTCAAAAAGGGCAGTATCATCATGATGATACTGCCCTTTTTGTCAGGTAAGGCTGATACAAATGTTTCCCTTCATAATCAGCACTATCTCAGTTTTTTTTCCAAGCCGGATACATCGTTAAATATACGTCATTTACAGACTGATTTACTGGATGTACAGTAATCGTAGTACAGGTATCTTTCTGTATATCAAAGGCAATCCCTTTAGCGACAGCATCATAAACGACGAGCAGTGCCTTTGTTTGCAGATTACTATAAGACGCCACCTTTTTAAGCTCTGGATAGACCATTTTCAAAAATGCAAGACTAACACCGGTATGAATCCCATCTGCTGTACTCAAGCTGTTAGAAGAAATAGAGATCTGTTTGACATCTTTGATCACCATGTTACTATCCCGATAAGTAGAAAAAATAATTATAGGTTGTTTTTTATGCCATATACCTATTGCTTTTCCCATAGCCGCATCACCATCATCAGGTTTTCCCAACAGCTTAAATACAGATGTCATATCCTGACCCAGGTAGATATTCCCAGCTTGTTTACCAGCGATAATTAATTTGGCAGAATCAATTTTCTTCTCTTCTTTCGCAGTGATTGCATACTCAGTTGAAAAGGGATCCTTTTTTTGATCGGCAGGAGAATGACATGCAGTGGCCAGACCAACCAGAATCAGACCTATATAATTTAATTTGTCCATGATATAATAACAGTACCACAAACACATTGTTCCGAAAAACCGTTTCTTTTTATTTATTTTTGCAGCAATGGAAAACAAAACCATAGCCCGAAGTCTCAGACTCCTTTCACAATTGATGGAGCTTCACAATGAGAACCCTTTCAAAATAAAATCGATAGCAAATGCTGCTTTTAAAGTAGATAAGCTACCCTATGCAATCAACAGTAAAACCATGGAGGAAATTGAGCAGATCGATGGCCTCGGCAAAAGTACCTCCGCAAAAGTGTGGGAATTACTTCAAACTGGAACCATGGCAGAACTGCAAAATATTCTTGCAGAAACACCGGAAGGAATTGTTGAGATGCTGGGAATCAAAGGGATTGGTCCAAAAAAAATCGTTGTAATCTGGAAAGACCTTGGAATCGAAAACATAGGCGAACTTTATTACGCCTGTAACGAAAACCGACTGATCGAAGCTAAAGGTTTTGGTCTGAAAACACAGGATGAAATTAGAAAAGTCATAGAATTTAAAATGGTTGCCCAGGGTAAGTTCCTTTATGCACAAGCAGAAACCCTGGTTAACAGTCTTTCTACAGAACTGGAATCGTGGTTAAAAACTATAGACGCAACTTCATTAGTCAGTATTGCTGGAGAATATCGCAGGTATCTGGAAATCATCGAAGAACTTGATTTTGTAATCGGAACAGCAGACCCGGCAGTGGTAATTGCACAATTGCCCCAGCTTAAAGAACTGATATTTGAACCGCAAACAGAAAATCTGTTTACCGCAATGAGTCCATTTGGACTAAAAATACAATTGCATATTTATCCAAAAGCTGATTTTTATCTGAATCTGTTTACGCTTACTGGTAATCCAGATCACGTACAGGAAGTTTTAAAATTAGCAGGAAATGGCCCTTTCACAGATGAACAAGCTATCTATGCAAAAGCAGGGCTTGCCTTTGTAGAACCAGAACTCAGAGAAGGTCTGGATGAGATAGAACTGGCAAAGACAAATCAGCTTCCAAAGCTAATCACCTATACCAATCTTAAAGGCAGTCTGCACAATCACTCCACCTGGAGTGATGGCGTACATACTTTAGAGCAAATGGCTGTCTACTGTAAAGACACACTTAACCTGGAATACCTAGGCATGTGTGATCACTCTAAGTCAGCCTTTTACGCCAATGGATTAAACGAACAGCGAATTTTCGCACAGCATAAAGAAATTGATGCCCTGAACGAAAAACTAGCTCCATTTAAAATTTTCAAAGGCATAGAGAGTGATATCCTGAATGATGGCTCACTGGATTACAGTGACGAAGTATTGAAGACTTTCGATTTTGTCGTAGCCTCAGTGCATAGCAATTTAAGGATGGATCAGGAGAAAGCAACCGCAAGATTAATCAAAGCTGTAGAAAACCCTTACACAACAATTCTGGGTCACCCTACCGGACGCTTGTTACTTAGCCGTAAAGGTTATCCGATAGATTACGCCAAAGTGATTGATGCCTGTGCAGCCAATAATGTCGTGATAGAAATCAATGCGAACCCGTTGCGTTTAGATCTGGACTGGAGATGGCACCGTTATGCGCTTGAAAAGGGAGTATTACTCTCCGTCAACCCGGACGCGCACCGGATGGAAGGCTTCAGAGACATGCATTATGGTGTCTATATTGGCAGAAAAGGTGGATTACAGGCTAAACAATGTCTGAATGCATTCTCATTAGCTGAAATTACTGCATTTTTTAAGGCTTAAAAACTCGCATATGAGTAGAGTAAAAGCCTTTATACCTATCTTTGAAAATTAACACATTAGCATGCTTGCAGAAAAACTATATAATGCACACCATCAGTATCCAAAGCCTAAGATCCTTGTTATAGGTGACCTGATGCTTGACCATTATATCCTTGGTAGTGCGTCCAGACTTTCACCAGAAGCACCTGTACCCATTGTCAATGTCAAAAAAGAAAATAAAATAATTGGGGGTGCTGCCAACGTTGCCAGTAACCTGATCGATTTAGGTGCACAGGTATCTTTAGCTGGTATCATTGGCCATGATAGTTTTGGCGAAGAAATCAAAGCAATCCTGCAAACAAAAAATATTGACACCCAGCTGATCCTAACTGATGAGTCGCGTACCACAACTGTAAAAACCAGGGTCATAGCTTCCAATCATCAGATTGTAAGAATTGATCATGAAGATACTCACGATATAGCAGAGCCGCTCGAAAAAGAATTTCTGGAATCCCTTTATAAACCTATTGAAGCCAGTGATATTATTATCCTGTCCGATTATAATAAAGGCTTGCTGACCAAAAATCTTTGTCTTGCGGTTATTAATTACTGTAATCATTTGCAAAAGCGAATAATCGTTGATCCTAAAGGGCTGGATTATACCAAATACAAAGGTTCGTTTATGATTAAACCTAACCGCAAAGAACTCGCAGAAGCAGCCAAAACAGAAAAAATACACAGTCCGCAGGAATTGGTAAAAGCTGCAGAAGTTATATTTGACACCACACACGCTGCCTATTTAATCGTTACACTTTCTGAAGGAGGAATAGCGATCATTACACCGGATAATCATCAGATTTTACCAGTAATGGCAACCGAGGTTTATGATGTAACCGGTGCCGGAGATACCGTGATTGCGACCTTAGCCTATTGCTTAACTTTAGGCCTTACTGTAGAAGAAGCCTGTCACATTTCAAACTATGCTGCTTCCATTGTAATCAAACACATTGGTAGCGCCACTACAACGGTTGATGAAATTTTAACCGCCATCAAAACCAACAACTAATGGTATTAGAAGAACTTAATCATCATAAAAACACTATAGATCAGGTCATTGCCAAAATGGTTCCTGCAATAGAAAACGGCTGTAAATTATTTACAGAAACGTTGCTTGCCGGAGGAAAAATATTGATTGCAGGTAATGGAGGCAGTGCTGCCGATGCCCAGCATATTGCCGCAGAAATAACCGGAAGATATGTGAAAGACCGTAAAGCCTTACCAGCAATCGCTTTAACCGTAGACACCTCTGCCTTAACAGCGATCAGTAATGATTATGGCTTTGAAAGAGTGTTTGCAAGACAAGTTGAAGCTTATGCCCGCCCTAACGATTTATTTATAGCTATATCCACCAGCGGTAACAGCCCGAACATTATCCAGGCACTCCATACTGCGAGAGAACTCGGCTGTAAAACTATCGGATTATCCGGCAGAGATGGTGGACAAATGAATAATTTATGTGATCTTAATCTAATTGTACCGGATGACGTTACTGCCCGCATTCAGGAAATGCATATCCTGATCGGCCATATCTTTTGTAAAGCCTTAGATAATTTATTCTAACCCGAAGCACATGAGTATCAATCATACCGTAAGCCATAAAATTGTTTCCTTACCGGAACTAACCCCGCTTGTCAATTACTGGAAAGCGGAAGGCAAGAAAATTGTGTTTACCAATGGCTGTTTTGATTTGTTACATGCCGGCCATATTACCTATTTAACCGAAGCAGCCAGTCTGGGAGATATACTGATCATCGGACTCAACTCGGATGATTCTGTCAGCCGGATTAAAGGCCCTTCAAGACCGGTTAACAACGAAACCACCCGGTCAGTAGTTTTGGGAGCGATGTCTTTTATAGATGCTGTGGTATTTTTCAACGAAGACACCCCTTTAGAGCTAATTAAAAAAGTACTGCCAGATGTATTAGTCAAAGGAGGAGATTATCAGATAGAAAATATTGCAGGTGCAAAAGAAACTATTGAAAATGGAGGTACTGTACAAGTACTTAGCTTTTTACCCGGATATTCTTCTACTGCTATCATTGATAAAATAAAAAATTCTTAAAAGGATTATTAACCCATCAAGCCTTTGAAAATCCCTAAAAAAATACTGGTAATCAGATTCAGTTCAATGGGTGATATTATTTATACCACTCCTGTGATCCGCTGTTTAAAGCTACAAATACCTGGCTGTGAAGTTCATTTTCTCACCAAAGAGCAGTTTAAATACATTTATCAGCAAAATCCATATCTCACTAAATTACACTTCTTAAAACCAACCTTATCAGAAACGATTAAGGATATTAAGGCCGAGAAATTTGATCTGATCATTGATCTGCATAATAACCTGCGGACTACACTGATCAAATTAGCTACCCAAATCCCCTCTTCTACTTATAAAAAAGACAGTATCCGTAAATGGCTTGCGCTTAAATTCAAGTGGACAACCCTTTTTTCTAAAGACCACCTGGTAGACCGGTACCTGGAAACCGTTAAATTTCTGGGTGTACAAAATGACAACAAACCTATTGATTATTACGTTGCTAAAGAATATCTGCTTTCAGATTTAGTCCCCGTATCACATCAGGGCAAGTTCATTGCTTTTGTAATTGGCGCAACACATTTCACCAAGCGGTTACCCAACCACAAGATCATTGAGATCTGTAAGGGAATTAATCTTCCAGTAGTATTATTAGGTGGTAATGATGTCAAAGCGAATGCAGAAGAGATTAAACTGGCTATAGGAGAACAAATTTATTCGACCTGTGGTTTAACGAATTTAGATCAGTCTGTTTTCATCGTTTCTCAGGCACATAAAGTTATCGGTTTTGATACCGGACTTACCCATATTGCAGAAGCATTTGACAAACCAATAGCTTCTGTATGGGGTGGTACAACTCCAGAATTATTAGGTGTTTACCCTTATAAAATAAAAAACTCTTTGCTGGCAGGCATAGATTTACCTTGCAGACCATGCTCTAAATTTGGGCTGGAAAAGTGTCCACTTGGACATTTCGACTGTATGGAAAAACTTCCGGGCCAGATAATTGTTAATTTCTCAAACGAATAACAGCAATATTATGGCTAAACAACTGGTATTAGTAAGACATGGTAAATCTGACTGGGCAGCAGGTGGAACCACTGATTTCGAAAGACCGTTAAATCATAGGGGTAATAAAAATGCCCCTGAAATGGCGGAGCGCATGAGTAAATTGGATTTGATACCAGATCTGTTAGTCAGCAGCCCGGCTAAAAGAGCCATCACCACTGCAAGACATTTCTCAGAAACCTGGAATATACCGAAGGAGAATATCCTGAAAGAACCCACAATTTATGAGGCGAATACCACAGCTTTACTTGCGGTAATCAATAAAATCGATCAGCAATATAACCGTGTAGCACTTTTTGGGCATAATCCCGGATTAACAGAATTTGTAAACTATCTTGCTGATGCACATATTTATAATATGCCCACAGCAAGTGTAGTATACATAGATTTCCCATTTGATGACTGGTCTCTGGTAAGTCATCATACTGGAAGTCTATTGTTATTTGATTACCCTAAAAACACAGGTGCTGTTTAGGAATAAATTAAAATTTAAGGTGTTTAACAGTTAAACCGTTATTGATCAGTTGTTTTAATGAGTCGATACCGATTTTAAGATGCGTATCTACATAATTGGTAGTTACACTGCTATCGCTTTCTGAAGTTTTAACTCCTTCAGGAATCATTGGCTGATCTGAAACTAACAATAAAGCGCCAGTAGGAATTTTATTAGCAAAACCTGTAGTGAAAATTGTAGCTGTTTCCATATCTACTGCCATTGCTCTCAAAGTTTTAAGGTATTTCTTAAAATACTTATCATGTTCCCAAACCCTGCGGTTAGTCGTATAACAAGTTCCTGTCCAGTAATCACGTGAGTGATCACGGATCGTTGTGGAGATCGCTTTCTGCAATGCAAATGACGGTAAAGCAGGCACTTCGGCAGGCAGGTAATCATTTGATGTACCTTCTCCTCTGATTGCAGCAATTGGAAGGATTAAATCTCCTAATTGATTTTTCTTTTTCAAGCCACCGCATTTCCCTAAAAACAAAACGGCTTTAGGCATAATTGCTGTTAGCAAATCCATCATAGTTGCCGCCATCGGGCTTCCCATACCGAAATTGATAATTGTAATTCCATTGGCAGTCACACTTTGCATAGGTTTATCTAAGCCCATGATTGGTGCATTGTCATTCCATTCCGAAAACATTTGTAAATACTTACTGAAATTAGTCAGTAAGATATATTCTCCAAACTCTTCCAGCGGACGGCCTGTATATCTTGGTAACCAGTTCTTAACTATATCTCCTTTAGATTTCAAACCCGGTTTTAATGGTGAATCTACTTCTTTGTTTTTTTTCGATTTTTCTACAATAGCCTCGTCTTTTTTTACTTCTTTTTCTTCGTTCATATCTTCAATTATTAATTATTGACTGCAATGCAGCCAGAGCGGACATTTTTTCAGGACAAACCTCCTGATATTGGTTTTGCATAAATAACAAGTTAAAAAAAATCCCCGTTAAAACGGGGATTTTAAATTCTTATGCAGCTTTTAACTTCTTAAAATCTGCTTTTTCAAATTTCTCCACCGCATATTCGAGCGAGATGACTAACTCCTTTATACTCGGATCTGACGGGATGTCAAACATCGCGTCCAACATGATCGCTTCACAAATAGATCTTAATCCCCTTGCGCCTAGCTTATATTCCATTGCCTTATCTACAATAAAGTCTAAAACTTCATCTTCGAATATCAGGCTTACTCCTTCAAATTCAAACAATTTCACATATTGACGGAATAAAGAATTCTTTGGTTCTGTTAATATATTACGTAAAGCCTGTTTATCCAGAGGATTCAAGTGTGTCAATACCGGAACACGGCCAATCAGCTCAGGAATCAAACCAAACGATTTTAAATCGGCTGGCGTGATATACTTATACAAATTGTCCAGGTCAAGTTCAGTGTCATCCTTTTTCACTTTATAACCTACTGCTTGTGTGCGTAATCTGTTGGCAATTTTACGTTCAATACCATCAAATGCACCACCACAGATAAACAGGATATTATTCGTGTTTACAGGAATCATTTTCTGATCCGGATGTTTACGTCCACCCTGAGGCGGAACATTTACAATTGTACCTTCCAGGATCTTTAATAAAGCCTGTTGTACACCTTCTCCTGACACATCCCTGGTAATAGAAGGATTATCGCTTTTACGCGCAACTTTATCTACTTCATCGATGTATACAATTCCACGTTCTGCAGAAGCCACATCATAATCCGCAGCCTGAAGCAAACGGGTCAGGATACTTTCTACATCTTCACCTACATAACCTGCTTCTGTTAATACCGTAGCATCACAGATACAGAATGGTACGTGCAGAATTTTAGCGATGGTTTTGGCCAGCAAAGTTTTCCCTGTACCAGTTTCACCAACCAGCATGATGTTAGACTTTTCAATCTCCACTTCATCCACTGTATCTATCTTCTGCCCTAACCTCTTATAGTGGTTATACACGGCTACAGAAAGTACTTTCTTAGCATCATCCTGCCCAATAACGTATTGGTCAATATGTGCTTTAATCTCCATTGGCTTTAAGAGGGGACCGGCTGCATCAAGAGATTTAGCTTGTTTATTGCCAAATTCCTGTAGCACCAGCTGGTGAGCCTGTGTCACGCATTTATCACAAATGTATGCATCAAGCCCTTCAATAAGCATTAAAGTATCCTGCTTACTTGAACCGCAAAAAGAACAACGGGATTCTTTAGTTTGTTTAGCCATTATCTATTTTTTATCCGAACCTAATATTTCATCAATCATTCCAAAGCTTTTAGCTTCATCAGCTTTCATCCAGTAATCGCGATCTGAAGCTTTTTCCACCCATTCGTAAGTCTGTCCTGAATGACCTGAAATGATATCATATAATTCTTTTTTCAATTTAAGCATTTCTCTTAAGTTGATCTCCATGTCTGAAGCAACCCCCTGAGAACCTCCTGAAGGCTGGTGAATCATCACACGTGAGTGTTTTAAAGCTGCACGTTTACCTTTAGCACCTGCTACCAGTAAAACCGCACCCATTGACGCTGCCATACCTGTACAGATAGTAGCCACATCAGGTGTGATGTATTGCATGGTATCATAAATACCTAACCCTGCATAAACAGACCCTCCTGGAGAATTGATATAAATCTGGATATCCCTATTGTTATCAGTCGATTGCAAAAACAATAACTGCGCCTGGATGATATTTGCATTGCCATCATAGATCGCATCACCTAAAAAGATAATTCTGTCCATCATTAAACGGGAGAACACATCCATCTGAGCAACGTTCAACTGACGTTCTTCAATGATGTATGGGGTCATACTCTTTGGTGAATTATTCGTATGACCAATATAACGATCAACGTTTAATCCGTTTATACGGTGATGTTTAACTGCGTATTTTCTAAATTCGTCTTTATCTATATTCATCTGTATATGTTTTTCTGTTTTTCAATTGTCAGATGGAGCTCGCGAAGAGCTCGGTTCATCTGTATATGTTTTTAAAATTGTTTGACTGAGCCCTTTTTCTTTAGAAGGACCTCTCTTATTCAAATCCAAATTAGTCAAACTAAGTTGACAAATTATTTGGTTATTGTAAAATTAAACACCTGTTTAAATTCGGCAGGTAAAATTAAGCAGACCAGAAACAGCAGATTATATAAGTAAGGCGGCTTTGTTAAAGCCGCCTTAAATAAGATTAAAGAAATTTGAGAAACCTGTTATACAGATTCAACTAATTCTTGAAATTTATTATAAGCTATATCTTTTTGGTCTAATGTAGCAACCGATTGAATATATTCAAAAACTTTGATTGCTTTCACTTCTTCGAAGATACGGTTTGCATTGTCTTTTTCCTGTAAGAAGGTAGCAGTGTATTGAGACAACTGATCTTCTGGCATAGGAGCCGGACTGTACATTCTGAATTGTGCATCTAAACGTTGTTTAGCAGTTTGGAACACATCTTCGTATTTAATTTCGATACTGTTATCCTTAATGATTTTATTTTCAATTAAAGTCCATTTCAGATTTTTCGCGAAATCATTATAACCTTCAGACAGTTCTGCATCAGATAATTTTTCGTTCGTAGCTTTTAACCACTTGCGTAAAAACTCATCAGGCAAATCCATCTTCACGTTTTCAGTTAACTGAGTGTACATGTCGTTTTGCAGTTTGCGATCCGCATCCTGTTTGAACATACCTTCAATTTCTTCTGTGATTTTTTGCTTGAAACCAGCTTCGTCAGTAACGATACCTTCACCAAATATTTTATCAAAGAACTCCTGGTTCAAATCCGATTCCTCTAAACGGTTGATATTTTTAACCGTAACCTGGAATTTAGATTGTAAATCTTTAGCTTCATCTTCACCAATATTCAACAATTTAGCAATAACCGCTGCGTTGTTTCCTAATGCTTTCTGAAGATCTAATTCAAATACATCATCCTTTTTAAGACCGATTAACGATTTTAAAATCGCTTTATCTTTAATCAGATCTAAACGGATAGAACCTGTATTAGTTATTCCACCTTCAAAAACTGAACCATCCGGAGAAAGTTGTGCTAATTCGGCATAAAGTACATCATCGTCTGCCGAAACTTCCGGGTTTGTCATTTTGCCATAGCTGCGACGGATGTTTTTGATACGGGAAGCTAAAGTCTCTTCATCCGCTTTAACGTTGTATTGCGTAAATTTATCTTTCGCAGTAATGTTAACTTCAACAGCTGGAGCTAAACCAATTTCATAGTCAAACTCGAAAGCATCAGCACCATCCCATTTGAAATCTTTAGTGTTATCTACAACCGGAACTGGCTGACCAAGGATTTCAACTTTATTTTCAGTTAAAAATTTATTCAGATTTTCGCTTAATAAAGCGTTTATTGTTTCAACCAGGATACTTCTACCATACATTTTTTTGATATGGGCCGCAGGAACCATTCCTTTACGGAAACCTGAAAGAGTTGATTTTTTAGCTTGTTCTTTAATAGTTTTATCGACCTTTTCAGTATAATCTTCAGGCGAAATTTTAATTTTTACAACTGCATTTAGGTTGTCAATTTTTTCCTGTGTAATATTCATCTTTCTAAATCAATGTGTTAAAATGTCTTTTTCTTGAAATCCTCACCGAATTACCGGAGGATTATTTGTGCGGAGGTATTATCTCTTGGTTACCGCCTCCTCAATAGAGGTGCCAAAAATATTAATTTTATTGAATAAGACATAGTTAATTATAAAATTACGCCTTCAGGGCAAGTATAAGGGTGATTTACCAAATAGGACCAAGTATTAAAAAATGAAAAAGACCTGACAGATTTGGAACTGACAATTGAATAGATTGATTCAAGATGCGGTTAACCTATTAACAGAGCCACTTATCGGCTCTATTTGCGTTGACTTTAAAGCGTATTTGAAACGGGGTTGGGATGGGGTTGGGATGCTTCGACCCAAGCCAACCCCATCCCAACCCCATCTTAACCCCAAGGTAACCCCATCTCAGGACAGGAACAGACACAACATGTTCTATACTGAGGTGTTTGCATCTTAAAGAAGATATGTTAAGCTAATGTTTCATCAACAAATCCCCAGTCTCTCATTCAGACATCACAACTAGCTGATTATTAAACCAACATTACCATTATATTAACAAACTGAATACTAACCACTTAATCAGAATTGCTCCAAAATTCAACTGGTAGTTTGCTAAAAAAACAAAATTGTATGATCAGCAAATTTTACGCAATTATTATTTTTACCCTAAGCGCTACTGTTGCCTCAGCGCAAACCGCTGTGATCAAAGGGAGAATAGCAGACAGCAAAAGCAAGGAGCCCTTACCTGGAGCTTATGTACATCTGGATGGTTTAAACAAAGGCGCCACTACCGATGCCTTCGGAAATTTCGAGATTAATAAGCTCAGTGCTGGCAAATACAAAATCAAGGTTAAATATATTGGTTTTGGAAAGTTCGAGCAAGAAGTAAAGGTTAAAGACAATGAGGTGCTGGAAATCACGATTCCTTTAGCAGAAAGCAGTCAAAATTTAAAAACAGTAACGCTTTACGGCAAACTCAATGAAAGCAATGAATCCTCTTCCAGAAAATCTGAAAAAACGGCAGCTAATATTACAAATGTTTTGTCGGTCCGAGCGATGGAACGCTCTCCTGACATTAACGCGGCCAATGCCCTCACCAGGGTATCCGCAGTAACTCTTCAACGCAACAGCGGTTCGGATGATGCCTATGCTATTATAAGAGGAATGGAGCCCCGTTATAACAATACACTGATTAATGGGGTTAAAGTAACCAGCCCCGACCCAGTTTCGCGGTTTATTTCACTGAGTGTAGTTCCCTCTGATCTTCTGGACCGCATAGAAGTTAGTAAAACCCTTACCCCAGATATGGAAGGAGATGCCATTGGTGGTACAGTTAACCTGGTGTTTAAAGATGCCCCTGAGCATGAGTATTTTAAAGCTAATGCTTCTGTCGGCTATAGTGCAATTTTTTTTGGCCGTAAATACGATAATTTTAATCAAGGGTCTGTCTTGCGGAAAAGTCCAACTGAAAGATTTGGCCCCGATTATAAAGTGCCCGGAGGATATTTTACAAGACCCAATCTTGACTTCACTAAAAACAATGCACCGCTAACCTCACTGGCAGGTTTTACTTTTGGAAAAAGATTCTTAAACAATAAACTGGGGATTATTATTGCTGACAGTTATCAGAATCAGTATTATGGTACCAATTCTGAATTTAATATTGCCATTTTCGATCCGAAAAACGACAATAAACCAGTGATCTCGGATATCGCAAACCGGACATATTCAACGCAGCAATTAAATAATGGTTTATCAGCACATGTGGATTATAAAATTGATGACAAAAATAAGATAGCCTTAGACAACGTATTCCTTTATACTTATTTAGCCCAGACCCGTTTGAGCATTGATACTTCGATTATTGGAAATAATGGGGGCCGCGTTGGTCCTGGAACAGGAACAGTATACAATGATAGCCGCTCTTATATTCAAAATCAATATACTGAGAATTTGAAGTTGAGTGGTAAACATATCATTGCTGATCATTTTCAGTTTGACTGGACAGGTGTATATTCGAATGCAACAGCAAACTCTCCTGACAGAGCCGACCTGACACTAAATCGCCTGATCAATCCAGATCACTCAAGCACACCAGATTATTATGATAACATTTCCAGGATATGGCAAAAAAACGGCAATAAAGATTTAAGTGCAGCCGGTAGCCTGACTTACACGACAGACCTGAATGCACATAATTCCTTGCAATTAAAAGCCGGAGGACTTTACCGCCATAGTACACGTTTTAATAACCAAAATGAATATCAATTAAAAGCTGCAGCCGAAGCAAATGGTGTTAAAAGTGTCTTTACAGATATTTATAGCACCAATTGGAACGTATATAATACGACCGGAACTGACCTGCATGATAAAGCCAATTATACGGCATATGAAAACATCACTTCAGGTTATGGACAATTCAGATTGCAACTGCATCAACTTGATATCATAGGTGGCATACGTGTAGAAGACACTAAACAAGGCTATAATACAAATCCTGTAATACCCGATGAAAGAAGTAATGCAAAAAAGACCTATACCGATTTGCTGCCAAGTCTACAGTTAAAATACAAGCTTAATGAGCTTTCTAATCTGAGAGCTTCATTTTTCAAATCGATTTCACGTCCTGCTTTGTATGAACTCGTACCCACCCCAACCCGTGGAGAGGCTACTGATGTAACGGGGAACCCTGATCTTTTGCACTCAGAAGCCAATAATTTCGATTTACGTTATGAGCTTTTCCCAAAAAATGAGGAACAGTTTTTTGTAGGTGCATTTTATAAGAATATAAAAAACCCAATAGAATTTGCCTTAAAGAATCTGGACGCAGGGGGTCAGGCACAAACTGCTCCTCAAAACTTTGGTACAGCTAAAGTTCTGGGAGCCGAAATTGTCTATAGCAGATACTTTGGTGATTTCGGGGTATCTGGTAATTATACCTACACTTACTCTAACATTAAAACGACAAAGTCATTCAATTCAACTACTTCAGATGCCCAGGGTGTTTTGCATACAGTTACTGTTGACAAATTGCAGGACAGGCCTTTACAGGGGCAAACAGGTGATGTACTGAATGTATCGTTATTATACAAAAATGATAAACACAGGGCCTTTGCTCAGTTGGCTTATACTTTTACCAGCAAAACGATTCCATTTGTTTACGATGGTTATGGTTATGATTATTATATCCAGCCACAGTCCTTTCTGGCTTTATCAGGCGAAAAATTAGTCAGTAAGCACTTTACCCTGACCGGCAAAGTCAATAACCTGCTGAATACCCCAACAACGATTAAAATCAACAACCTGGTACAAGCTAAGGATGTTTATAATGTGAGTTTTAACCTGGGTTTCCGTTATGCTTTATAATTCAAAAACGATCGACATGAGCACAAAAAGTATTTATCTAATGATAGCTGGCATTTTATTGGCAGCCATTATTTCTTCCTGTAAAAAAGCAGAAGTAACTACATTTAATGAAGTCAAAATACCAACGTCAAGCCCGATCAGTGCAGGTGACATCAGCGGCTTTACAAAGGGGACTTTACTAGCCGGTCAAACCTATACGGTGACCGGTGATATTACCGTAAAAAAAGGCGACACCTTATCCGCGCAGCCGGGTGCGATTATAGTGGTTAAAAACAATGCACAGTTCAACATAAATGGTGTACTGAACCTGCTAGGTTCACAAGACAAACCAGTAACGTTTAATTCAGATACCAATAAGCCGGGTACCTGGGGAGGTTTTCAATGTGATACTGCACAGGCGGTAAATATCAAGTGGACACATATTGACAATACTGGCGGCCCTGATCTTGCCGGGAATCCCCGCAGAACACTAGTTGTCAGTAAACTTAATGTTCCCGTAGATATAGAAGATTCCTGGTTCTCTAACGGACAGGATGATTTGATGGGGCTATTTGGTGCTAAAGTAACCATTCTTAGAAATACAATCAGTTCGTCTGGCAGTACTGATGGAGAAGGTATTAACCTGAAATCGGGCGCAACGGGTATAGTTGCTTATAATGTCATCTTTAGCCAGGCTGGCAGTGGAATTAAGCTCGAAACCAGTAAAACTATTCCATTCCCACAAACAGAAGTAGCTGTATATAACAATACCATCGTTTCTGTTGGATGGAGAAGAGGCTCTGCTGAACCCGGCCGTTCTGTTTCTGTCGGTGTAAATGCGATAGGTCATATTTACAACAACATCTTTGTCAACTGTTACCACGGACTTGAAATTTTTAATGATGCAGATGTCAAGAATACCAATTATGGTAATAACCTGTTCTATGCAACGGTAGATACTTTCACAGATCTGGTTGTTCCAACAATCAAAATCAATATAAGAGATAACTTTTATCCGGCCGGCGCTTCGGGAACTCCACAAGCTACCGACTTGATTTCAAATACAATAGGAAATTACGACCCATTATTCGTTAAATTTGATGGTACTGTAGCCGCTCCCAATGGTTTTCCTAATCTTAACAATTTCCGCTTACAAAATGGCTCTCCTGCGTACGGTACAGGTAACAACAAATATAACCAGGACCTGGGGGCTTATACCACTGATGGAAAAGGCAATCAGCATTAAACAACATTTTTCTCAAATATGACGAACAAGATAGGGTTACCAATTATTTTTATTAGCTGTTTACTGATCTCGCTGACCTCCTGCCATAACCTGGGTAGTAATCAGCAAACAACAGGGAACGAGCAGGAAAATATGCACAGTGCTTATGATGACAGTACGCTTAACAGGAGCGTACTCCCTGTTTTAATGCCCTATAACAGGATCATTGAACCAGCAGGAACAGTGGTTTCATTTGGCGACCCTGAACAGGAAAACCACAGTATGGATGTGAAACTCATACCGGGGAGTAAACTGATCGCAGTGGAAGACAGGTACGGCATCACCATAATTGATACTGTAGTAAAAAAAGTGATTACCCGCTGGACTTATAAGCAAAATAATCTTTATAAAGGTCTTTCAAGTACGTATTCAGGATTAAAAGTTTTAAAAACCGGCAATCAGCTACAAATTTACTGGAGCGCTGCAGCCGGTAAAGGGAAAGATTCTAAATCCTATGTTTTCCAGGCAACTTTTGACGGAACAAAAATCAGTATCAGCCACGCTTTTAGTTTTAAAGCTGAAGGAGAGTCTCCCCTGGCTTTACCAAATGATCTGGCCATCCATAAAGAGAATGGCACCAATTATTTATACGTGGTGCTGAATGGCAATAATCAACTGATCAAGATCGATCTTTCTACCCATCAAACCATTTGGACAAAAGCTACAGGTGTGGCACCTTATGGTATCACTATAGCCAAAAATCAGATTTTTATCACCAACTGGGCTGGCCCTGAACCAGTAAATACAGTTGGCCATGAAACCGCTGGTGTACCTTATGGTAAAACTTATATCGATCCTAAAACCGGGGCAACGGCAAAAGGTTCTGTCACTGTGTTTGGCTTGGAAAAAGGTAATCTAATTCAGGAAATACCGGTTGGTCTGCATCCTAATGCCATTATCAGCAGTGCTGATGAGGCTTTTGTTTATGTGGCTAATGGAAATAGTGACCAGGTTTCTGTGATTGCTGTAAGTACGCGCCAAACCGTGGAGACCATTGATGTGAAATTAAACCCCGGCAAAAAAAGTTATATTGGGGATACACCTAATGCATTGGCCATTAATGCCGCAGGCACAATTTTATATGTAGCAAACGGACTTGACAATGCAGTTTGCGTAGTAAAATTAGGTAAAAAGGCAGCGGATAAAGGAATTGGCAATAGTCAGGTTAAGGGGTTCATCCCTACAGAAGCCTATCCTGGTGGTCTTGAAATCGATGAAAATACGCTATTTGTGACTAACCTGGAAGGCGAAGGCGCCAGGGTGAGCAATCAGGAAATCAACAAGGCAGATTTAGCTGGAGAACTGGATGAACACAGCCCCAAAGCCTTTAACTCTCATCACCAAAAAGCAACCGTTTCTATTATAGCCCTCCCGGATGACAACCAGTTACTACGCTACACGAAAAAGGTACAAGACCTTAACCTGAGTTTCAGACAACAGATTTCCAGATTACTACCTCGTAAAAATATTCCGGCAAAACCAATACCTGAACGGATCGGAGAGCCTTCCGTATTTAAGCATGTGCTTTATATTATTAAGGAAAATCGCACTTATGATCAGGTTTTAGGCGATATGCCCAATGGCAACGGCGCTAAATCATTGTGTATTTACGGAGATAGTGTTACGCCTAATCAACATCAGCTGGCCAATAACTTCTTACTACTGGATAATTACTATGCAGCAGGGAAATGCTCTGCTGAAGGACATCAGTGGACAGATGCGGCTATGGTCACCGATTATGTTGAAAAGAGTGTAAGATCCTGGTTCAGGAGTTATCCGCATGTACAGGAAGATGCGCTGGTTTATGATGGCAATGGTTTTATCTGGAACAATGCCGCAGATCATGGTAAAACAGTGAGAATATATGGAGAGGCTTGCGCGGTTCATTTCGACAATAAACTGAGCTGGAGTGATATTTACAATAACGATAAGACTGGTAAACCCTTTGTATTTAAGAATACCAGTACTATATCCCGGGTCAGACCGCTGTTATCTCCAAATTATCCGGGGTCTGATGAACATAAAATTAATGAACAGCTCAGGGCCTCAGCTTTTATCAAAGAACTGAACGATTATGAAAAAAAACCTGGAGATCAATTACCTCAGCTAATGATTATGGCCTTATCAGCCGATCACACGGTAGGCACAAGACCCGGCTATCCGACACCAGATGCCATGGTTGCAGATAATGATTTGGCACTCGGTCGTATTGTTGAAGCAATATCAAAAAGCCGCTTCTGGAAAAACACCGTAATCTTTGTGACCGAGGATGATTCACAGGCCGGATGGGATCATGTTTCCGCGTATCGCACAACCGGTTTTGTCATCAGTCCTTATAGCAGATTACAAAATAAGGTGAGTAAAAACTACAATCAAACTTGCATGGTGCGTTCTATTGAGCAAATTTTAGGTCTGCCTCCAATGAATATCATTGATGCAACTGCCCTGCCTATGTTTGACTGTTTTAGCAGTAAACCCTCAGCTTATACTTACCAATGTGTAGCCAATAAAATTCCCCTGAACAAAATCAGTCCTCAATTAACTACACTGAAAGGAATGGCTTTGCATTACGCTAAACAATCTTCTAAACCTGAATATGACCATATCGACGGTGGAAACGACGAGGTAATGAACAGGATATTGTGGTTTGCTGCCAAAGGTAAAAGACCTTATCCAGTGAAACTCTCCGGTAAAGACGACGATTAATATTTACGCTCAAAAAAACAATTTTAAAACATGAAAAAAAATATCTTATTCGCAATGGCTATAACCGTTTGTATCGGTATGTATGCCCCAAAGGTTTTGGCACAAAACAGTAAATACGTTTTTGACAAAACTATCCAGGTACCCGGAAACGGGGGGTATGATTACCTGTATCTTGATCAGCCTAACCATACTTTATATTTATCTCATGGCACAGCAGTCAATGTGATCGATCTTAAAACTGAAAAAGTAAAAGGAATCATCTCCAATATGAAAGGTGTGCACGGAATCGCTATTGTCAATGAATTGAACCGCGGATTTATAAGTGACGGTAAAGCAAATGCTGTAGTTGCCTTTGATACCCAAACATTAAAAATCATTAAAACTATTCCGATCACTGGCAAAGGCCCGGATGCGATCATTTACGATTCGTTCTCCAAAAAAGTATTTACTTTCAATGGCGATAGTAATGATGCCTCAGTAGTTGACCCGACCAGTATGGAACAATCAGGCACGGTAGCTTTAAACGGAGCACCTGAATTTGCTGTTGCCGATGGCAAGGGACTAATATATAACAACCTGGAAGACAAAAACAGCCTGAATGTCATCGACTCCAAAACTTTAAAAGTCACTCAGAATTACGCATTAGCTCCTTGCGGTGGCCCAACGGGTTTGGCAATTGATCAAACTAATCAGCGCTTATTTACTGTTTGCCGTCAAAACAAGGGTTTAAGTGTGGTGGATATTGCTACTGGTAAGGTAGTGCAGACGCTATCTATTGGAGCAGGCGTAGATGCGGTTATTTATGATGCCAAAAACAAGATTGTCCTGGTTTCGAATGGAGATGGTACAACTTCTATATTTAAACAGGATACACCAGATAGCTATAGCCCCATACAAACACTAACCACACAATACAGAGCTAAAACAATGGCTTTGGATACAGATACACATAAAATATACTTTAGTGTGGCAGATTTTGAGAAGGGAACAAAAAATGCTATTCCAGGAACTTTTAAAGTACTGGTCTATAAATTACAATAGTATTCAAGAATTCCGTTTAGCATTTTAAAAATAGGGTGTTCTATTTTGGGGCATCCTTTTTTTAAAATCATTTACCAGAATGTTTGAAATTGGAGAAAAGGGTCAGGGGGGGAAGGTTAAAATTCGAATAGAATTATAAGACCAAAAAAAAAGCAGTCGTTAAGACTGCTTTTAATTGTTGTGCGGATGAAGGGACTCGAACCCCCACGCCGTGAAGCGCCAGATCCTAAGTCTGGTGCGGCTACCAATTACGCCACATCCGCATATAGGATTTGTTTTTTGTTTTTGTTTGGACTGCAAAGATAGAGATAGTTATCAATTCTCAAAAACCTTTTGCATTTATTTTGCACCTAAATAGCTAAAGCATTCATTCTAAGCGAATTTATTTTAATTCTTTTTGTAACTGGAACAGATATTGGACTGCTTTTACCAGTCTGCTTCCATACCAGGAGAACATTTCCCCATCTACTAACATAACTTTAGCCTCTGGAACTGCCATTTTCAACTCTTCAATATGCTTTTCTTTGAAAGGATAGGGCTCAGAAGAGAGTAAGATCAGTTCTGGCTTTAATACAGCAAGTGCTTCCAGCTCAATTACAGGATAACGATCAGCTTTGACCACATTGGTCAGTCCGTTTTTGGCCAGGATATCATTGATAAAAGTATTTCTACCGGCCAGCATATATGGCCCTTTCCAGATCAGGTAAGCTACCTTTTTATCAATACCTTGTTCCAAAGCCAAAGTCTGTAGGTCTGTAAACCCCGCATTGATCAAGTAATTCAGATAGGCAGCTTCTGGCTGCCGGTCTACCAGTTCAGCGATCTGTGCGATTGTTTTCATCGCATCTTCCAGGGTAAAGATGTCACTCATCCATACTGGAAACTCCTTTTGCAGCAATTCTATCTCTTCCTTTGTATTTTCTTCCTTGTTGCCAATAATTAAATCCGGCTTCAGGCTTCTGATCAGCTCAATGTTTAACTTCTTCGTCCCTCCTACTTTTGTTTTTGCTTTGAACTGCTGCGCAGGATGAACACAAAATTTAGTAAGCCCTATCACTTCTTCATTCAGCCCTAGCTCAAATAGTAACTCCGTTTGCGAAGGCACGATAGAAATGATTCGCTTTGGCGGATAGTTAATGGTAATGGTATGATCAAGCTGATCGGTAAACTGACGTAACATAAAGCAAAGATACTTTTTTATCCAAGCACCTGAAGATCCTCGCTGATTACTCCATCCAGCAAATGCAAAATCCTTGTCCCATAGCCAGCATTGATTTCAGAGTGTGTTACCTGGATAATCGTTATGTTTTCTTCTTCATTCAGTTTTTTGAAAAGTTCCATAATCTGCAAGGCCTGGGCAGACTGTAGGTTTCCGGTTGGTTCATCTGCAAGGATAATTAGTGGCTGTGCAGCTAAAGCTCTTGCAATCCCTACCAACTGTTGCTGACCGCCGGATAACTGATTCGGGAACAGGTCTTTTTTTGCGACCATATTAAAGCGGTCCAGCATTTCTGCCACACGGCTTTTACGTTCGGCACTCCCTACCTTTTTATACAATAGCGGAGCTTCAATATTTTCTGCAACCGTCATCTCATCAATCAAATGATAAGCCTGAAAAACAAAGCCAATATGGTTTCTATAAAGTTCAATTCTTTTGCGTTCATTTAAGGAAACTACATTTTCACCCATAAACTCGTAGGTTCCATAAGTAGGTTCTTCCAACATCCCTAAAATATTCAGTAAAGTAGATTTTCCCGCGCCGGATGGCCCCATAATGGAGACGAATTCACCTTGTTTGATTGTCGTGCTTACATGTCTGAGAATATAACTTTTCAGTCCCTTGTTTGCATAGTACTTTTCTATATTCTGTAATTGTATCATCTTTTGATAAATATAAGGTTTAATCAGTTAATTGTATTTGTTTTTATTCATCCTTCAATGCATTGACTGGATTTGTAGTTGCCGCCCTGAAAGAGCGGAAACTAACCGTAACCAGTGTTATCCCCAGAGAAATAAGCATCGCGATTGCAAAAGGCCAGATACTCAATTCAATCCGGTAAGCATATCGTGATAGCCATTTATCAATAAAAATATAGGCAACCGGCCAGGCCACTAGATTCGCTAAAAGTACCATGATCATGAAAGAAGAGTTCAGCATGTTAACCAGATCCATTGTACTTGCACCCAATACTTTCCGGATAGCCATTTCTTTTGTTCTTTGGGTGGCCACGAAAGATATCAAGCCAAATAACCCTATAAAAGAGATAAAAATGATCACTGCTGCGAATACTTTAAACAAAGTTCCCATCACCTTTTCACTCTCATAATATTTGCTGATATTATCTTCCATAAATGTAGATCCATAGACATGTTCCGGATAGACAGAATTCCAGATCGCTTCTACATTTCTCATGACATTAATGATACTCTTACTGTCCATTTTCACTGCAATAGTGGTAGAAACTGCTTTGTTTTTATCAATTATAATTGGGACGATGGCTTCTTTCAGCGTCGTGTTATTGAAATCTTTCACAACACCAACAATTGGATACCCGATATCACTCCCTCCTAAACGAAGTAATTTCCCAATCGCATCTTCCGGACGCTGCATGTTCATTCTTCTCAGCAAAGTCTCATTGATAATATACTCTTTCAAACTATCCGTTTTGGAAAACACTTTACCTGCAACCAGTTTCAAATCAAACGTTCTAAAATAATCCCGATCTGCAGATTTATTGCTCACCTCAAAATCTGCATCTTTTGCCCCTTGAAATGCAAAATTTCTCATGTTGATATCCATAGAAGAAGGTGCTTCACCGCACAAACTTGCAGCGATTACACCAGGTTCACTCAATATTCTGGATTTTAACATCTTGTACTTCAACTGGCTCAGGCTATCACTGGGAACATCTACTAAAGCAATCGCTGAAGGATTAAATCCCAATGGCTTTTCTCTGAGATATTTCATTTGTTTGAGAATAACAAGCGTACCGGTAATGAGGATAATCGTAATAGCAAATTGCAGCACAACTAATATTTTACGTAACATTCCTCCCCCAGTGTTACCAATACTGACTTTGTTTTTGATGGCCAGAATAGGATCAAATCCTGACATGACCATTGCTGGATAAAAACCAGCTACAAAACCAACAAACAAGACCAGACTAATCATGAATACAAAAATCACAGGATGCTCCAGCAGACTAAATGAAATTTTCTCTCTGAATAATCCATTCATTCCTGGTAACGCAGCCTCTGTTAATGCACAGGCAATTAATAAAGCAAATACTGTAATTGTAATTGTTTCAGTCAGAAACTGAACAATCAGTTGTTTACGTCTGCTACCCATTACTTTACGCACCCCTATTTCTTTAGACCGGCTTATAGCTTGCGCAGTAGCCAGATTGACAAAGTTGATGCAGGCAGTGAGCAGTAAAAACACACCAATCACTGTTAAACCTGTCAGCTCATTTTTACTGGTGATTTTATGAGAAAAGTTACTATACCGCTCATCCTGATGAAGCTCGCTTAAAGGCTGAAAGAAATGATCTTCTTTTCCTGCAGTCTTTTCTACATAATACTTTTTCAGAAAGGCATTTTTTGGAGCTTCCAAATCAGCTACATTCACTCCTTTTTTTAATAGAATAAAACATTGGGTTCCTGACGAAACGGCCCCCCAGCTTTTTATATACTTATTTTCATATCCTGCATAAGCAATCGCGATCTTGATCGGGTTGCTCATATTTTCCGGCATATCATCAAATACACCAGTTACTTTAAGCATGGTTTTATTGCGGTATTCTATAGATTGTCCAACCGCCTTCTGCCAGTCACCAAAGAATTTAGTGGCCATTTCTTTTGAAAGAGCTACGGTATTTGGTTCATTCAAAGCTTTCTGCGGATTGCCTTGCAGCCAGGAATAATCAAAAATTTTGAAGAAAGATGGTTCCACGTAAAAAGCCTCTTCTGCTGTTTTCAACCGAATATTACCACTGGCATCTTTAATTTTAAAGATTCCTCCACTTCGCTGTAGTGTAGCCACCTCTTCCAGCATACCAAAATCATTCCGCATAGCAGGAGCTAAGGGTCTTGGAACTCCACCCTGAAACTCCTCGCCAACCGCATATTTCCAATAAGAAACCACGCGGTAAATTCTGTCTTTGTTTACAAATTGCTGATCAAAGCTCAACTGATATCTGATGAAGATAAAAATGAGAATACAACTTGCCATTCCAATAGATAAACCTGCTATATTGATAAAAGTATAGCTTTTGTTTTTCCAAAGATTTCTAAGTGCGATTTTGAGGTTGAGTCTAAACATAATATTTTGATTATTCGTATTTCAACGCTTGTACAGGATTAGTTTTAGCTGCTTTGTAAGTGCAAAAACTTACCGTCAGCAAAGCAATTCCTAAGGTACCTGCTGCCGCCATTGCAATCACCAGCCAGTTAATTGTGGTATGAAATTCAAAGCTTTTCAACCAGCCAGACATGATATAATTAGCTATAGGCACCCCTAGAATGATAGCGATCAGAACCATTTTCATAAAACTTAGAGAAAGGAGACCTATCAGGTTTACTACAGATGCACCAAGCACCTTCCTAACCCCGATTTCTTTTGTCCTTTGTTCTGCGCTATAGGATGCTAAACCAAATAAACCAAGACAGGAAATAAAGATGGCCAGTCCGCCAAAAAGATTGGATAAAATGCCTAATATTTTCTGTGACTTTAGCTTATCTGTATATAGACGATCTACAAAGTTGATTTCTACCGGATATGCAGGGTTAACTTCTTTAGTGATTTTCTCAATCAATACCAGGTTAGCAGCTGGGGTATTCGCTCCATTTAAACGCATGGTAACAACTCCTCGCCACTCTTTATAAAATGCAACAACCATAGGTCGCTCTGTCTGCGTAGGTGAGCCCCAAACAAAATTATCAAAAACACCAACAATAGTTCGTTTATCTCCATGATAAACTACAGTTTGCCCTACTGGGTTAACCAAATTCATTCTCTTCACAGCTGAACGGCTTACCATAACCGCAGCACTGTCAGAAGCAAAAGATTTAGAAAAATCTCTTCCTTCCAATAGCTTTACACCAGTAGTTTTGATGAAATCGTAGGTAGTAGCGATCTGGTTAAAACTAAAGAGTTCATCTGCATGGTTGGATCCCGCCCATTTCATTCCAGAGAAACTTGAACCATCTCTGCTCATGGTCATTGACGTTTGCGTCACAGCGGTTACTGCACCAGATTGTAATAATTTAGTTTTCAGCAAGTCAAATTTGTCAAATAAATCACCATCCTGCGTCATTTCGACCAGTTCGTTAACTTTGTAACCAACCGGCCTGTCTTTGATATATTGTATCTGCTGATAGATGACCGTAGTTGCAATGATCAAAATCACAGCAAAACCAAACTGTCCAATCACCAGTATCTGACGAAGGCTGATCAACTGCCCGTTGCCTTTAAGCCCCTTTTTCTTCAGGATTTGCACCGGATTAAAAGAAGACAGATAAAATGCAGGATAACTTCCGGCAATCAAACCTGTTAAAAGAACAACTGAAATCAGCCCTGACCATACATATCCATTTGAATAGCTAACCCCTAGTTCAATTCCAAGGAGATTATTAAATAATGGCAGTGCTAATTCGATCAGCACAATAGCCAGTATTGCGCTACAAAAAGTTAAAATAAGTGATTCCATTAGGAACTGGCTGATCAGACTTACACGAGTCGCTCCTATAGTTTTCTTGATGCCTACTTCTTTCGCCCTGCGTTCTGATTTCGCTGTGGCCAGGTTCATAAAATTAACACAGGCAATTAGTAGAATTCCTATAGCCAATCCCATAAATAATCGCACCTGCTCAATTTTACCACCGGTACTTTTTCCATTGGTAAATGTGCCGTAGAGATGGAGTTTACTTAACGGATAAACAAATGCAAAACTTCTTGCTCCGGGATGATTTTTCTCCATTATCCCTTTGATACTTTGATTAAACTGTTCAACATCAGTAGCTGGGTTCAGTTTAACGACTGTTGACCAATTGAAATTAGTCCATGCCGGCGATTTTACCCAATCAAATTGAGTTTCATAAAGTGACCATGGCATAAGGAAGTCAAAATAAACAGATGTATTACCTGGAAGATCTTTGATCACGCCAGTAATCTTAAGATTCAATTTATTTTCAAAACGTACAGATCTATTAAGCGCATCTGTCGTACCGAACAGTATCTTAGCCATAGATTCGGTAACAATCACATTATTGGGTGCATTGAGCGCTGTTTTTCGATCACCAGCAATAAATTGATAGTCGAAAACATTCAAAATATCCGAATCTGCGAAACGCCCTCTCTTTTTAAAGCTTTTAATTCCGTTAGCAATTAATTTTGGACCTCCCCATTCATAACGGCTCATTGCTTTGACAGCAGGATAATTCTCCTTCAAAAATGGCCCTATTATGTTCCCTGTATTCTCGCCTGTCGATTCAACGTTCTTATTGATATCTTCAAAACTTGTCAGTATTTTATAAATATTTGCTGAATCTTTTCCCTGTTTATCATAACTCCATTCATAGGATACATATAAGAGTAATAACAGGCAGGAAGCTAAACCAATAGCTAATCCGCTAATATTCATGAAAGAAGATATTTTGTTTCTCCAGAGGTTTCTTAAGGCGATTTTGAGGTTGAGTTTGAACATGAATCAGCTTTGAGGTTAAT
Organism: Pedobacter sp. PAMC26386; assembly: GCA_014302835.1. Classification (GTDB taxonomy): domain Bacteria; phylum Bacteroidota; class Bacteroidia; order Sphingobacteriales; family Sphingobacteriaceae; genus Pedobacter. The sequence goes on along the minus strand of CP060294.1, from coordinate 286,540 downwards.
TTTTAATCTGTTAAATTATTGATATTTCAGTGCTTGTACCGGATTCGTTTTAGCCGCTTTAAATGCCTGAAAGCTAACTGTGAATAAAGCAATCCCTAAAGTACCTGCCGCTGCGAGCACTATGATTACCCAGCTTATTGAAGTATGAAACTCAAAACCTTTCAGCCAGTTAGACATCATATAATTGGCAATAGGTACTGCAATAACTATAGCAACCAGCACCATTTTCAGAAAGCTCATAGAAAGAAGCTGTATGAGATTAAATACTGAAGCGCCCAAAACCTTTCGGACACCAATTTCTTTAGTTCTTAGCTCTGCGCTATAAGAGGCTAATCCAAATAATCCCAGACAGGAGATAAAAATGGCCAGTCCACCGAAGAGATTCGACAAAATGCCTAAGATTTTTTGTGATTTTAACTTCTCCCCGTAAAGCTGATCCACGAAACTAATTTCAACCGGATAAGCAGGATTAATTTCTTTAACAACGCGCTCAATAGTACTTATATTAGCTGACGAGCTATTAGCCTGATTTAAGCGGATGCTTACATAGCCACCCATTCTTTTATTAAAAGCAACGATCATAGGTAGGTTCGCTTTAAATGGGGATGCCCAAATAAAGTCTTCAAAAACACCTATAATCTTACAGTCCTGCCCCTGGTACTTCACTATTTTCCCTATCGGGTTACTGAGATTCATTCGTTTAATGGCGGTTTGACTTAACATCACTGCCGATGTATCAGAAGCCAAATGAGAAGAAAAATCTCTGCCTTCCAATAGTTTTACTCCAGTCGTTTTAACAAAATCGTATGTAGTGCACAATTGACTAAAAATTTCGTGTCTACCCGCTTCTGTAGCGTCCTCCCATTCTAAACCCCAGAAATTTGAATTTGAATTGGACATACTGCCTGATAGCTGGGATACAGATTTCGCCGCTCCAGATTGTAATAATTTATCTTTCAGCAGTTCAAATTTTCCGATTAAATTTCCCTCCTGCTGTAATTCAACTAATTCGTTAACCTGGTAACCAGCGGGTCTGTTTTTAATGAATTGTATTTGCTTATAAATAATACCAGTCGCTATAATCAGGATAACCGCAAAACTGAATTGTATTACCACCAGTATATGGCGCAGGTTTACAGCTAATAAGCCACGCTTAAAACTTCGTTTCTTCAGGATTTGGACAGGATTGAATGCGGATAGATAAAAAGCAGGATAACTCCCTGCAATCAAACCAGTTAGAATGACAACTGCAAAAATACTGAGCCAGACATATGGATTTGAGTAACTGATAGTCAACTCAATAGCTAATACATTATTAAATAAGGGAAGACATAATTCGATAAGAGCGATAGCCATTAGTGCGCTGCAAAAAGTCAAAATCAGTGACTCCAGTAAAAATTGGGTGATTAAACTTGTTTTTGTAGCACCAATAGTCTTCTTAATTCCCACTTCTTTTGCTCTTTTTTCTGACTTGGCTGTTGCCATATTCATAAAATTTACACAAGCAATGAGTAATATACCAATAGCAAGTCCCATAAATAGTCTTAACTGCTCAATTCTACCTCCTGTACTGACACCATTAATGAAAGTGTCATATAAATGCAGTTTGCTTAACGGGAAGAGAAATGCAGAAGACCTTGTATCGGCCTCATTCCTTTTAATCAATCCTTTAATAGACTGATTGATAGACTCTACCTTTACAGTGGGATCAAGTTTCACCAATGTTGTCCAGCTATTATTTGTCCAATTTGGAAGTTTGACCCAGCTGGAGATACTTTCAAATAGCGTCCACGGCATCAGGTAGTCAAAACCAAAAGAGGTATTGCCTGGCAAATCCTTGATCACACCAGTAACTTTAAGATTATATTTATTATCAAAACGAACTGATTTATTCAATACATCTGCGGTTCCAAATAATGCTCTGGCAGTGGATTCTGTAACAATTACATTTCCAGGACTGCTCAATGCAGTCTTTGGATCACCCGAAATAAAATTATACTCAAATATTTTCAGGATATCAGCATCTGCATAGCGACCTTGTCTTTTGAAACCTTTTGTTCCGTTAGCGATTAATTGTGCTTCGGGTTCACCAGTTCTTATCATGGCACTAATCCCTGCATAGTTTTGTTTCATTACAGGACCTAGAATACCAGGTGTTTGCCTACCTGTACCTTGGTTTTCTCCATTTATTCCAGTAGAATTCACCAATACCTGATATACATTTGCCGAATCTTTTCCTTGTTTATCATACCCCCATTCATAGGATACATATAAGAGTAATAACAGGCAGGAAGCTAAACCAATAGCCAGTCCGCATATATTGAGAAGAGAAGAAGTTTTGTTTCTCCAGAGGTTCCGTAAGGCTATTTTCAGGTTGAGTTTAAACATTGCACTTGGTTCTTTTACAATTATTTCAGGCTGTTCTTTTACAATTTAAATCAGTTCTTCAGTACGATTTTTATTCACTTTTTCTGAGATCACATGACCATCTTTCAGATTAATAATCCGGTTAGAAAAACTCGCATCATGTGAGGAGTGCGTAACCATTACAATAGTGGTTCCCTGCTCATTCAATTCGCAAAGCAATTCCATGACTTCATTTCCATGAGAACTATCCAGGTTACCCGTAGGCTCATCTGCCAGTACAAGTTTAGGTTTAGTCACCAATGCCCTTGCTACAGCAACACGTTGCTGCTGACCACCGGATAATTGCTGAGGAAAATGCCCGCTCCTGTTTACAATATTCATCCTTTCGATCATCTCGTTGACCAGACGCTTACGTTCAGGACCTGCAACTTTATTATAAATCAGCGGTAATTCTATATTTTCAAATACGGTCAGTTCATCAATCAGGTTGAAGTTCTGGAAAACAAAACCCATATTTCTTTTGCGGAAGTTGGAACGTTCTTTATCATTCATGGTCAGCAGTTCTGTTTCCATGAATTTATAACTGCCACTTTCTGGTTTATCCAAAAGCCCCATTACATTCAATAAAGTGGATTTTCCGCAACCTGAGGGGCCCATAATAGAGACAAACTCTCCTGCTTTTACGTGCATATTGATTCCGTTTAAAGCAGTAGTCTCTACTTCTTCAGTTTTATATACCTTTTCCAGATTCTCAATTTTTATCATGATATGATGATTTATGTTTTTATATCTTTTGCTTTACATTTTTGTTAGTTACCGCCAGATCTTTTGTTAGTTACCGGCTAACTTCTACAATATCGTATTGATTGAACTGGTCGTAAGATGAAGTGATTACTTCTTCATTTTTCTGTAACCCTTCAATAATCTCATAATACAAATAGTTTTTACGTCCTATTTTTACATTCCTTTTTTGCGCTTTTCCGTCTTTCAGGACAAATACCCATGACCCTCCGGTACTTTGAAAAAACTGTCCCTGTGCTAATAAAAGCGATTTACTATTATCCGAAAGTGTAAGTTTTACTTGTAAAGATAATCCTCTTCTTAACTCATCAGGTGATTTCCCTTCAAAAACTAATTCTATCTGGAACTGGCCGGCTGTTACTTCTGGAATTACCTTTCTAACTGTAAGATGATAGGTTTTCCCATTAAACTCACAGCTGGCAGACTGTCCTTCTTTTACTCTGTTGATATAATATTCATCTACGCCAGCCTGTAATTTATAGCCTTGCATCACGTCTATTTTCCCCAGCATCTCATTTGCTGTATAAGATTTTCCTATTACCGGATCATAAGAAGACAATCTACCTGAAACCGGTGCTTTGATCGTCATGTTCTCAATATTTTTTCTGATTGTCTCCAGACTCTCATTCATCCTGGTTACAGAAACATCAATCTGCTGCAATTGCATTGTTCTGCTCTGATTTTCTTGTTTAACTGCTTGTCTTAAAATATCTTTCCTGCCTTTATTATACTCATAATCCTGACTGGAGTTATTAAACTCTTCTCTGGTAATTACTTTGTTTAAAAACAGCGCGCTATCAATTTTATATTTCCGGCTCGCAGTTCTCAGCGTATTCTCAATCACCATCATATCCTGAGCCATTACACGTTGATTCTGTTCTAAATCCAAACGTACCTTACGCAATTGATTAATCTGTTCTATAATGCTGGTTTCACTTGAAGTATAATTGGATAGTGCATTCGGGTTTGCAATTCGTAACAGCGGTGTACCCTTAACTACAGAGGCACCATTCTCCGTGAAAATTTCTGCTACTGTTCCACCTTCCGATGAACTTACGATCACTGAAGTTAAAGGGACGACACTTGCGTTCAATAAGACTACATCTTCAAAATCGCCATACTGAACCTTACTGATCGTTAGTTTATCTGCATCAGCTTTATAAACTTTATTCAATGATAATTTATATCCATAGGCTACAAGCGCAACCAGCACTAAGCCTCCTGTAAGCATTAAAATCTTTTTCGTACTGAATCTCTTTTTTGCAATGATCTTATCCATGATAGTAATGTAGTATATCTGTTCAGCCTTAAGCTAAGGATATGCCAAAGCCAAAAAACCAAATTAAACAACTGTTTATCAGTAATTTAAAACATTTTAACACAAAAACACCGTTCATTATCGGACACCTGTTGTACAGCAACGGACAATTCCGCTATTTTTGTTCAGCAGCTATTTAAGCTGGCCAAATAAATAACCTTAAGCAAAGCTTAAAATCTTTAGAAAAATGACAGAAGCAAACGTTTTAGTAATAGATGATGACGATGATATTCTTTTAAGTGCCAAACTCTTTTTAAAACAGCACTTCAACCAGGTTGTCACTTGTAAATCACCTAAAGAGATTAATGTACTACTAAGCCATAATGATATAGATATTATCCTGCTGGATATGAATTATCAGAAAGGAGCAAGCAACGGCCGCGAGGGGTTATATTGGCTGGAGCATATTTTATCTATTGACAAAGATTATGTAGTTATCTTAATGACTGCCTATGGAAATGTGGAATTAGCTGTTCAGGCAATAAAAAAAGGGGCTACTGATTTCATCCTTAAACCCTGGGAAAATGAGAAATTATATGCTACCCTTTCGGCTGCTTCAAAATTAAGACAATCCAACAAAAAGGTTAAAAAGCTAGAGAAAATAAACACCTCCATACAAACAGATCAGGCCAGAAAATTTGAAAATATTATTGGCACATCAGGTCCGATAAAATATTTACAGAACACCTTGATCAAGGTAGCACCTACAGATGCGAATGTATTAATTCTAGGCGAAAATGGGACTGGGAAACAAGTTTTCGCTTATGAGCTGCATAAACACTCGTTGCGAAAGAATCACATTTTCATGCACGTTGACTTGGGTTCATTAAATGAAAACCTGTTTGAAAGTGAGCTTTTCGGTTACGCTAAAGGTGCCTTTACGGATGCCCGTGATGATAGGCCAGGCAGATTTGAGCTTGCCGATAATGGAACCATATTTCTCGATGAGATAGGCAATCTGTCTTTACCCTTACAATCAAAATTGCTAACCGTATTACAGAATCGGACAGTTACCCGTCTGGGGGAAAGCAAAGACCGCAAAGTAAATGTCAGATTGATTACTGCGACCAACATGCCATTGAATGAAATGGTAGCCAAGGGGACCTTCCGTCAGGATTTACTTTTCCGGATCAATACCGTAGAATTAGAACTTCCGCCTTTGCATCAGCGGGCAGAGGATATCTTACTGCTTGCTAATCATTTTTTACATACTTTTAGTACTAAGTATCATAAAAACATTAGCCATATCACTGAAAAAGCAGGAAACACCTTATTAACATATCATTGGCCAGGTAATGTCCGTGAGTTACAGCACGTGATAGAAAGAGCAATTATCATGGCAGACGGTACAGAAATTACCGAAAATGATTTACAGCTGAGTCCGCAAAGATTTGGTGGATCGGCCCCGCTTCCCGCAACCCTAGATCTGGAAGAAATGGAAAAGATGATGGTACAAAAGGCGATAGAAAACCATAAAGGAAATATTTCACGTGCAGCAGCTGAGCTTGGTCTTACCCGGGCAGCTCTATACCGCAGGATAGAAAAATTTGGATTATAAATATGTTTTATCAACGCTTTACTTTCAGGCTCATTATTAAACTACTACTGATCAACTCACTGGCTGTACTGCTTGGTTATTTGACTTTGAAAACCCAACTATGGTTTACCATTGCCGGTGTTTCCTGTATCCTGCTTATCAGTATCTATTCACTCTATAATTATATCAACCAGATCAGGGCAGATATCAAACGATTTATTCTGGCTATCAAAACCCGTGACCACACCTTAAACTTCAAAAATAAGAGTACGAGTGGCAGCTTTCCTGATTTGTATGGATCATTTGATGAAATTATCAAAACACATAAAGATATCCAGTTGGAGCAGGATGCCATGTTTCAACTGATCAAAACTATTCTTCAGCAAGTTCCCGTTGGTGTAATTGTTCTGAAAGATGACAGCAACGCACCGGAACAGGCGGAAATATCCTTCTTTAATGAGGCAGCAGCAGCCCTGCTGAAAGTACCGGCCTATAAATACTGGCATCGTTTGAAAGAACATCTGCCGGTTTTCACCACTGAAATTGAAAGCATACAAAAAGGAGGCAAGAGATTCCTGGAACTTAAAATCCAGGAGAAGCTCATTCAGTTATCGACTGAAGTCATCCCTATTAACCTATATAATACCAATTACAGAATCATTTCATTCCAGAACATTAAGGATGAAATTGAGCAGAAAGAAACAGAAGCATGGAACAGACTGATCGGTGTAATTTCTCACGAAATCCTTAATTCTATCACCCCTATCAGTTCCCTTTCTGACACTGTAAACAGCCTGGTGGTGAATAAAGATTCGCTAAACAAAGAGGAACTGGAAGATCTTAAACCTGCAATTCAGGCCATCAAAAGGCGGTCTCTCGGCTTATTGGATTTCGTAAAGGATTACCGTCTGATTGCTGAATTACCGACTCCGGAACTTGAATCACACAGTATTGGTGAAATCTTACAGCATATCCAAATCCTGATGCAGCCTTTCGCGGCTGTAAAAAATGTAAAACTCTCTATTGGGCAGACCTCTTCCAAAATCACCATCAGCGTAGACTTAAAATTAGTGGAGCAGGCATTAATCAACCTGGTGACCAACAGTATCCATGCCTTGGAAGATATAGACCAACCCTTTATAGAAATCGATTACCGTCTGGAACAAAACAAACTATTTATTGATGTAAGTGACAACGGTAAAGGGATTGAGCCTGAGCTGGCGGAAAAGATATTCGTCCCATTTTTCACTACCCGTAAAACCGGTTCAGGCATAGGTTTAACGATTACCAGGAACATTATGAAAATGCATTATGGTAGTCTGGAAATGAGTTCTTTACCTTATCAGAAAACTATCTTCTCACTCGTTTTCAACTATGTTTAAGGAAATCGATAGCTTTGCACTCTATGACTACCCTGCAATTACGTATTACTGAAATTTCAAAGCGTCCCGGAAACAACGTCTTCATCCAGTTTGAACCCGTAGAAGGTAGCCTTCCTGTATACGAATCCGGTCAGTTTCTGACTGTTCTTTTCCAGGTCAATGGCAAAGAAATCAGACGTTCCTACTCGATTTGCAGTTCTCCGGCAATTGATGAACCGCTGAGTATAGCCGTAAAACTGGTAGAAAATGGAGAAATATCTAAATACCTGCATCATAAAACTGCCGTAGGTGATATCCTGACGGTACTGCCACCAACTGGCATCTTCACCTATTCACCTGTTTCGGAAATCAAACGTACTGTCTTCCTTTTTGCTGCTGGTGTAGGTGTAACTCCAGTTTATTCCATTTTAAAAACAGCCCTGCTCCAAGAAGAAAACTCCAGAATAGTACTGATTTACAGCAATCGCTCAGCTTCTACCACCCTGTTTTACGAAGAACTAAACGAATGGCAGAAAAAATATCCTGAACGTTTTAAACTGATTTACCTGTTCAGTGATTCCAAAAATCTGCAATTTGCCCGTTTAAATAGCTTTCTGATTCACGATCTCTTCAATGCAAACCTTCAATACGATCTGTCTGATGCCTTATGCTACACCTGTGGTCCAATTGATTACATGGTCATGTGCAGAATTTCTCTTTTAGGAATGGGGTTCCGTTTAGATCAGATAAAAAAAGAAACCTATTTCATCCCCGAAGACGAAGCAGACGATGATGATATGACTGAAAAGGTCATCAAAGACAAAAACACCTATACAGTCATTCTTGAATTTAACAAAAACGTTTACCAGTTAGAAGTTCCCTGGTATAAAAGAATCCTGGAAGTGGCTCTTGCCCACAATATCAATGTACCCTATAGCTGTGGAGCCGGAATTTGTAGTTCCTGTGTAGCATCCTGTACGGCAGGAGGTGTTAGAATGGATTATAACGAGGTCTTAACGGACGAAGAAATTGCCCAGGGTAGAGTATTAATCTGCACTGGACATCCAACCGCTAACCATACCAAAATCGTGATTTAAAGTGGTGAGTTATTTCCACCACTGTTCCTCTTCTTTTGCCCGGGCTTCAGCAATAATCTCTTCTGTATAACCAAAAGATTTAAGATTAGAATTTGCATCCCTATAACTCTGCCAGCCATTTTTCAGATACCTTTCATCAACACTAAATTCTCCCGCGCCAATATCCAGTTTACGAGAATTGGGAATCCGAAAATCGCCCCAGTCACATCTTTTAGACACCTTAGTTTGATAACTTGTCCAGCTCCCTTCAAACCCGTTATTAGCATAACCATCCGAGGCAAAGTTTAACCCATCATAACTAAAACTGCCCTTCTTGTCAATCACGAACTTACTAGTCAGTTTTCCTTTAAAACCCCCGGTAGCAGACTGCTTTTTATCCTCGTATAAAACAAGCTCGCAGATAGTCATCCCTTGTTTATAGCCTGGAATATTATCCTTTTCAAAAAGCAAAGCCCTGATAATTTTCAATGTTCCCCGAAAAGAACAAATGTTCTCCTTTACCCTGGTCTTACCATAAACAGTATACACATAAGGCTGTCGCGCATTTTTAACAATTGAGATAAAATGTATAAAGAGCCTCTGATAATTCTCACCAATAAACCCCAGAGCCGGTTCTCTCTTCAAAAAATATTTACTAACCTCATCATCTACATTATTCATCACTAAAAAGCTATCCGCCATTAAAACTGTAGAAAGATCATAATCTTTCATCTTCCCATAAAAATCGGTACCTTTCCTTTCTTTAAGCTGTGCATTCCCCTGTTTAACCAGCAAAACTAAGAGTGCAAAAAACATATATCCAAAAAAAATTCTCTTCATAAGTTGTCTTCAAAAGTTACCTCCTTAAGTTGTCTTCATTAATTGTCTCCTTAAGTTATCTTCAAAAGTTGCCTACTTAAGACATCCTTCTATTATCTCCAAAAGTTATCTCCTTAATTCACCTTAAATTTATCTCCTAACAGTCCTGCTATCAGCTACATCTCCCCAGCAACCCTCATGGTCAACAAGATTGCATTCTCATCCTAACGGGCCAGTATACGGATCAGGAAAGCCGGCTATAAAATAATACGGAGCTGTTTTTCGGGCATGTTTCTTTGCAAAAGAAACCCAGCCCGAAAAACAGCTCCGTATTATTTTATAGCATAGGATAACCTACCCGATCACTGTCCCGTTAGCGATTACCGCATCTTTCTTCACCACCACAATACCATCTTTGACCGCATAACATTCAAAATCTCCATCTTCTAAATGTGTCCCGCCATTAATAGTAACATCGTTTCCGATCCTGCAATTCTTATCAACTATTGCATTCATAATCTTACACCTGTCTCCTATTCCGATCAGCGGTCTTCCCGCAGCATTTTCTTCCGCAATTTCTGCAAGCGTCTGGTACCTGTCACTTCCCATAAGATATGTATTCTCTATAGACGTTCCATTTCCGATCCTTGATCGGATACCAATCACAGAATGTTTAATCAAATCTGCATTCAGTATACACCCTTCCGCAATCACCGCCTTTACCAGGGAAGTACTTAGTATCTTGGTTGGAGGCAACATTCTTGGGCGCGTAAAAATACTCTGGTTACTATCAAACAAGTTGAACTTAGGAATATCATCGGTCAACCCCAGATTCGCCTCAAAGAAAGAGCAGATATTACCAATATCCGTCCAATATCCTTCGTATTGAAAACTCAGTACCCTTTGCGTTTGCAGTACACGTGGAATAATTTCCTTTCCAAAATCCTTTTCATCTGGATTTTCAGCAAATATCCTCACCAGTAAATCACGGTTAAAAATATAGATCCCCATCGAAGCTAAATAATTACGTCCTTCAGCCTGCATTTCTGGTCCCGTATCTGAGGCCCAGTCACCCAATTGATCCGCACTTGGCTTCTCAATAAAAGAAGTAATAATATTTTCTTCATTGGCTTTTAAAATTCCAAAACTAGTGGCATCCTTCGCTGTACTTGGAATTGTAGCCAATGTAACTTCCGCACCACTTTCCTCATGCGCGTTTAACATTTCATTAAAATCCATCTGATACAACTGATCACCTGATAAAATCAGTACATACTCAAAATCATGCTGTAATAAATGATGCATAGTCTGACGGACTGCATCCGCTGTTCCCTGGAACCAGGTAGGATTATCCGGCGTTTGCTCAGCCGCAAGAATATCTACAAAGGCATCACTGAAATGGCTAAAATGATAAGTATTTTTAATATGCTTGTTTAAAGAGGCCGAATTAAACTGTGTAAGTACAAACATGCGGTGAATACCAGAATTCAGACAATTAGAAATAGGAATGTCTACCAAACGATATTTACCTGCAATTGGAACTGCTGGCTTGGAACGGGTCTGCGTAAGCGGTGATAATCTGGAGCCCTGGCCACCGCCAAGGATAACTCCTAGTACTTTTTCAGTCATATGGTTAAATTACATTTGGTACAGATCTATATATTGTTGGGCTGCTCTATCCCAGGAATGATCCAGTTGCATTATATACTTCAAAATTTCTTTAACATGTTTCTTATTCTGGTAAAGGTCATAAGCTCTTCCAATAGCATGTCCAACATCACTTACGCTAGTCTGATCATGGCAAATACCAAATCCACCATCTCCTATATCTACCACGGTATCTTTCAGTCCGCCAATCCTTCTTACAATCGGGATAGTACCATAACGCAAAGCATACATTTGATTCAGGCCACAAGGTTCTACCCTTGAAGGCATCAATAAAAAGTCAGCTCCCGAATAAATCTGGTGGGATAGCTTTTCATTGTAACCGATATAAGCGTTATAATTTCCGGGAAACCAGTTCTTCAGTTCAATCAACTTTCCTTCAACAGCAGGGTCCCCGGAGCCTAAAACGAGAATATTGATATTCCCATGACTATGCGCTAATGAATTATGAAAAATTTCAGGTAATAAATCTGCTCCCTTCTCCCCTACTAACCTACCGATAAAAGTAAACAATGGCTTTGTTGGATCTAAATTAAAAACATCACATAAGGCTGCTTTGTTTGCTTTTTTTCCACTTTCTACTGTCCTTATACTGTAAGTTTTCTCTAGCATAGGATCTTTCTGCGGATCCCACACTTCATTATCTATTCCGTTTAAAATTCCGGCAGATTTCCCTCTTTCGGTGGCCAGCAGACTTTCCAGCCCATTAGCATTATAACTGATTTCCTCAAGATAACTAGGAGAAACCGTTGTTACCTTCCAGGCACACTTAATTGCAGATGCCAGTGGATTGATATCTTTTTTCCATTCCAGCAAGCCCGATCTCCAAAGATCAAAAGCCGGTAGATAATGTAATTTATCCCATCCAAATTGTCCCTGGTACTGCGCATTATGAATAGTTAGTACAGTAGGAACATCTCTAAGGGCTTTATATTTCTCACAGTTTCCAGTCATGAATGGAACCAGACCGGTATGGTGATCATGACAATGGATTACATCCGGACGATGTTCCCATTGACTAATCCAGTCTAAGGTAGCAATCTGATAAGCAAGGAAACGCTCGGTATCATCTTCATAACCATATACCCGGTCGCGATCTGTCAATCCGGCTATGTAAACCAGGTAAAGATCAAAACCTAGTTTATTCGTTTTTTCTCTAAAAATACGTACCGGAAAATGACGAGTTCCAAGGTTACCCCATGCGTCATAAACGACTTCAAATTCATTTTGAATCAAGAATGAATTATTGTACGCAGGCATCACTACTTTAGAAAAGTGACCAAGCTTGTTCTGATACTTTGGCAATGCGCCTACAACGTCTCCTAATCCGCCAACTTTAGCTATCGGATAACATTCTGCACTGAGATGAATTATTTCCATAAATTATTTTGGCGTATCTGGATAAAGGGGGTTGTTTCTAATTTTCTATTAAAATATGAGTTATAACCCAAATAAACGCACTTTGTTTTTCATTAAATTGTATTATTTTTTTTCTGATACACCAATCGTTAAAAATAATAACGCGGACTTTAGTCATCGTGTACCCCCCTGATGGATTACCGTAACAACGTATGTATCTGGGTTCCTACCGCAGATTATCCGTTAAGGGGAGGTATAGTCATTGTGTGGAAATATTATTAATTATTTAAACATTATTCCTAATAATGGGATTAGTTTTAGGTTTTAATTAAATCTAGAATTTATTGTGGTTATGGAAATTTACAAAAAAGGTTTGTTGGTTTGGCTCCTGCTAATTGCTGGTCTTACCGGGTGCAAAAAAGAAGAAAAAAAAGAAGGTGCTCCGGAGAAAATTATTCCTCCGGTTGTTGAAGCGGGGAATAAAAAGTTAATTCCTGTTCAGCTGGGAACAGGAAAAACGAAAATGGTCATTAGCTATACGGAACAAATGGCTTTTTCAAAAATTGAATATGGGGACGGGAGAAAGATTGAATTTACATATGATAAACAGGGCAAACCTTTTGAGGTATTGCGGTTCAGGAATGATGAAGCTGTGTCATCCACTAGTTATGGACTGGATGAAAACGGACAGGTAATCAAAGCTAAAATGTTTACAATCAAAGGTGATAGATTTCTTTTTGCAGGATCTTATGAATTGAGGTACAACGCGCTGAATAAGCCGGCTGGTATCAGCTATTTTAACGCCGAAGACAATCTGCTCGACAAACAGGAAAGGTTATACGATGAAGGGGGGAACCTGACTAGTGAAAAAGGTGGAATAAAAAACTCTGCCTCAGTTTATAGCTATGATCTTAAAAATGGATTGTTTAAACAGGTTAATTATGCCTGGTTATTGACGCTGGAGAAAGAGAATAGTCTTTTCCATTCCGGGATTAATAATTTACTGAGTTACAGTAATCCTTCAGTACCGGCAATTGAGCAAAGTTTTAGTTATGAGTATAATGCCAATAATTATCCAGAAGTCATCAATGCGGTTGTTAATGGACTAAAAACCAGTGCTAAGGTGGTTTATAAAGAGATCAGGTAAACTATCCTGATATGTTTCATGGCTGCCGGTTTGTTTTTTTCGGCAGCCCTTTTTGAATGATATACCTACGAGTTAGAAATTAAACCCGACTGAAATATAAGGCATTGTGCTTTCTTTAGAGAAACCAACGGCAGCCTGTATGAGAATTAAGTCTGCTGGAACAATGTAAATTCCACCTCCATAACCGTGATGCCATTGGTTTGAAGATTGCCCCGGCATCCATACACGGCCGACATCATTAAAGCCGAGCAGGCCCAATGAACCAGGTACGATATAAGAAGTGAAATCAAATAACTTCAGACGAAGATCAAGATTATAATACAACATGGATTTACCAGTGAAGCGATTCGTATGAAAACCTCGAAGATTATGTACACCTCCCAATTGCATTTGCTGGAAAAACTCCGGATCACCCAGGGTAGTTCCACCACCCAGACGATTCGCAATTACGAAACCGGAATGCCCCGGGTTCACATAGTAGCGAAATTCGGTTTGAACTTTCCCATAACGTTCATGATCTCCATTTACTTGCTGGTTAGCTGTAATACGGGTATTCCAGTATATTCCTTTTTTTGGAATGGAGATGTTGTCTCGGGAATCATATTTAATTTCGGCAATCAGACCAGCGTATAAACGGTCTGCAAAAACTGATTCTTCGGGGTTACTCTGATTGAAATCATTCAGGAATCTAAATTCATTTCCTTTACGGCTGCTGGTATAATATTCTGTGGCCAGCCCCCCTCCGATTGTCCATTTATCTACCTTTTTATAAAGTTGAAAATCTGCAGTCAAATAATCGTAACGATTTCTGTAATAAGATATCCCTTTGGGTTCTTCTTTGATAAATGCGGTTTCATTTCCAAGACCAAAAAAATTACTCAGATTATTAGGACCTAAAAGGTTTGCATTGATTTTGAAATCGGTATTCCCAATAGCCTTCTTAAAATCCCCGGCATAGTTTAAAATAAAGGATTTCCTACCGGTTGAATAATCTACCCAGAATTCCTGGTGAGATGCATAAGGAGTTTTTCTGAAGCCTTGTTTCTCCAGGATCAGCCCCACGCCTGCCTGTATTCCTTGGTCAATATTATAATTGAGGTGAAATAATGGTCCAAACTGATCAAATACATAACTCTTTTTATTGTATTGATTAACAGTGGTGTCAGTTGATAAACGAAGCCTGGCCAGTGAAGCAGAAGGAATTTCATTCTCCTGGTCTGAACGATCATAGATATAAGTATTTGATCTGTTGTTCAGATCTTTATTAACTTCAAAACGATCTTTACCATCCCCACCAATCATTCTAACGACGATGGATGATTTCGTATCTCCAGAAACTTCAAAAACATCATCTCCCCCCATTCCATAGAGTCTGATTTCGCGAGTCAGGGTATGGTCAAAGGTACGATGATATAGCTTTCTTCCTTTTTCACCTGTCTTTTTAATGTTATTAACGGTAAGCTCTATATTCCCATTTTTCTTGTGCTTCACTTCAAAATACTCTCTTTTATCGGAAGCAGGAATTTCAACTGTTACAGCCAGGAAACGATAGTATGCCATTGCACTCTTTTCAAGATTATCTTTTCTGTCAACCATGATCTTCAAGGTTTCCTCTCCCCCTTCCGCAAAGATCTGTGCTGGCATAAGCAGCATTGATTTTCTTAAGACTGCATTCGTTAGCTTCTCCTGTACATACTTTATTTCTTCTTTCCAGTCTTTCTCACTCAGCCCGCTTAGAAAATATCTATCAAAATAACGCTGGTTAAAGTTCCACTGATCCACAGCCCTTATTTCTGAGGCAAACGGCTGAAGATTGGCTTTCAGCCATTGATGAGAAAGTACCCAGGGAAATACACCAGAGGTCTTATAAAACACCTTATCTCTGTCTCGGGGAACAGGAATATATTCTTTTTTATCTTTGTCTTCGTCAGAGATTTTTAACCATCGCCAATTATCTTCGTGTCTGTCCCAGTCACCCACAATAAAATCCAGCAGTCTTGCTCTGAGTACGAGCTTCTGATTGATCTGGGTATCGTTATCTTCTTCAGCTTTTCGCTGTGCTTTCAGGGTATTATCACTTTTTTCGTAACCGCTGGGCATTCGTTCTTCCAGCAGGTAAGCCGCGTTAGCAAAATCCTTCCGGTATTCTCCCAGAGCGGGATCATCACCGATATAGATGATTTCTGGATTGGCATGAGGGATTTCAAGAGCGTCTGCTAAAGGCGGAACAATCAGGGCAGAGAAAGGATGTCCTGTTGAAATCTGGTCTTGCACAATATCTTTAGCAATCGTTGCCCTGAGATTCTGAGGTAAACCTCTTTCAGGGTATTTCTGGATAGTCCGGAGTGCCCATTCACGACCAGAAGCATCTTCTAAACGCAAAGACCTGGTCTGCATACCTCCTCCAAGCTGCAATACTTTCATCCCTCCATGTTCTTTTTGTAAATCAACTATCCGCATTCGTACAGGAGTAGCCCATAACCTGCGGTAATTCTCCCCTAGAAAGAACCGGTGTGTTTTGGAAACAGAGTCATAGGCAGGAGCAATCGCTACTGTAATAGAATCCTTTGTCCGGTTTTGCTGCGCATTTGTCAGGAATGGAAAACTAAAAAACAGGGTAATTAATAATACTGCCGGGCTTGCTTCTATTTTATTTTTTCTTGAAATTATGAACATTTAATCTGTTTTTATTGCGACTTCTACCCGCAATGCTTTAAGTCCTTCAACACCTTGTAATTCTTCTACTTCCAGATATTCAACCACATTAGTCAGCAATTCCTGCTCCTGTAATTTACGGATGTACTCCATATATTCATCTGCTTCTGAATTGTTAAAATAGACAATCGCAATCTTCCCCGGTTGTGTAAGACGTTCTGTACTGTCTTTGATATGGGCCTTATCAATTCTTTTCTTGACCATCTGATACCGGATATTGTAACTTCCTTCCACGTCAAACCTCTGTTCATCGATCCGAAAACTGATATCTATAATTTTTTCATAAACAAAGATCAGTTGTGTGGTCTCCATAGGAATAGCCAGCGATGGTTTTAGATGGTCTGTAATCCGGGTAATCTCTGCAATTGCCTTCAATTGTCTTAACCTGAAATCGGCCACCAGGTCATCTTTGAAATCTATATCGGGTGCAATAGAATGCCCTAAATAAATATCAAACTCTACGCCATCAGTTCTGAATTTTTCAAAGTAACATGGATATTCTTGTTGTAATTCTGCATTAAACTGATCCAGGTGTTTATTTACTGCACGGTTGATCGTCTGCATGCTATTTTCATAATTATCTCTATTCTCAAAGATCTTTCCACCATGGCGCGTCAATTCAAAATATTCCGTGATGATTTTTTCGGCTTCGGGATAAACTTCTTTAAGTACGTTCAAATATGGGGGTAGCTGATGTTGCAGATAGTCATCTGTTTTCATAATCTCCCGATCAGATATTTCATCGAATCCTTTATGATCCCAGGCAGACTCCTGTCTTGGAAAATCATCCTCCAAAACTTCTGGTATAATAGTTTTCAGATTCCCCAGTGTGGTTTCCAGGATTTCAAAATGAGCAAACAAGTCTTTTCGGATCATCAGATTTCGTTCAATACTCGAATTCCTTATATCGATTGCCCCATAAAAAGGATGAACATCTTTGAAATATACGGGTTCAATAGGCGCATTTCTATCCCAGCCACCAGACTGCATATAGTTATAAGCGGCCTCATTGAAACGCCATTCTACTGAAGACTGAAGTGCTGTAAATTTATCCGTAACTATAGTGGTAATTTCATTGTTAAAATCAATAATAATATTCTGATAAAGCTGAGCCAGTAAAGGGAACGCACTTTCAATTTTGGACAATGTATTACCATTGAAAGCACTGCTGTCTTTGGTATACAGTTCTAAACAACCTATCAGTTTAGCATTATAATACAACGGGAATATAGCGTAAGCCTTAATCCCAGCATCTGCAACCAGTTTCAGCATTGGATAGGTTGAATATTCTTCTATATTTATTTCTGGAAAAATCAGTCGGCGTGGATTTGCTACAAAGTTTTTAATCAATGCAGCATATGCCTCTTCTTCTATCCCGTTTCGTATAGCCTGCTGAATGATAACACTTTGAAAACCTTCATGCTGATAAGGTAAGATCTTATTGTTCAGTTTTAAATAAGGGAGTAATCCAAAATCTATTAAATCACTACCAACTAAGGATTTGAGTGCTGTGGCTATCGCAGCAGTACTCCACCCAATCTGACATTGATTATGAGAAATGATTGCATTTTTAATAGATTCAAGTGCATAATCTTCAGTAATATCTACTAAACTTACAATAGAAATTCCTTCAACACGAAACATCTCTGTAGGCAGCAGCGTAGCAAGAGTTTCCAGGCTACTGCTTTCATCCTGCATATATTCTTTTACATTTTGTAAAGTTAATTCGGGCAAAGTAGTCTTACTGGTAACTTCTACAAACCGGGTATCTACAATTAGTTTGTAATACTTAAGTAAATTGGTTTTATGGTCAACTATAGATTTTATGATATGCTGGTCTGTTGCCAGGCTAAAATTGTAAAACTTTTGCAGAACCAGATTATACAGACTGGTCATCATCGTTTTTTGCAATTCCTTTTGTGAAGGTAAAGCTAAATCTGTATTTATCCTTTCCCCCTTATCATCCAGCAAAACATGATAAAACGAGTTCGTTCCATAGTAAAAACAGGGACAGATGGGTTTACTCAATGCCCATAATTGTTCGCGCTCATCGTTAATGATTGGTGAAAGCGCAGTATAAATCAATTCAAACAGATGATGGTATTTCTTTACATTCTCAGCAGGGATAGGGTCCATGAGTTCTGGAAAAGCAGAAAACTGTTCCAGCATATAATTGTAGAAATTTATCTTGGCCGTCTTTTCTACTTTGATCTTTTCAGTAAGAAATGTGATAAACGGTTTTAATGAGAGCCGGATATCAGCTTTCATCCCATTCTCTTCATTACCGCATACATACTTATTAAAGTCAATAGTTATTGCCTGCATTTTGTATTTTTCAATTATGAGCGTTATAGATTCAACTGTTCGTAAGCTGCTTAAATTTATAAATTATAAATTATAAACAGGTCCTGGCCATTGAATCTTAATTATTTTAGCGCCTCTTTATTTTAAACTTCAGAATATTTCCCGAACTGATTTCATCACCTTCATTTGAGATGTATAGATTCATCTCGTTGTCAAAAACTATTCCTTCAGGCTGTATAAAAGTAGAAGAATTTAATCGGTGTACACTTTTAACTTTCCAGTCCGGACTGGCCACAACCAATAGCTTGTTCACTGAAGAAAGGATATACCAATCTCCAGAGTGCGGGTCTTTGGTCATTGCCGATGCCTTTAACCCAGTTTTCAGAATCTGACCACCTTCAATTAGCGAGGTCAGGTCCATTGAAAAATGGCCGGAGGCAATTAATTCCTTTTTTACAGAATTGTAAGTAAAAATAGAACCAGACATTGTTTTTCCCTTTTTATCTCCTTTACAGTTTTTACAAGGCAGATAAATCTGGTTGGTTTGCTGATCTGCATAAATACTTTCGTATTCTCCATCTGGCAGCAGGTCATTCCATTCTTTGATGTCACTTACTTTATCTTTGACGGCCTCGCTAAAAGGAAAAGTATAAAGTGTCCCATCACTTCTCAAAATGATAACCGTTTCATTCAAAATCGCCAGATCTTCATAGTCGCCCTTTTTACCAAAGATAACGTGCTGTTGTTTCTTCTTTCCCCATGCCTGTCTGAAAAGCCGCCCATCTTCATCCTGTATAGAATAAATGGTATCACTTTTACCTTTATAAAAAGCAATGCCAGAAATCTCCTGCAGACTTTCTGGCATCGTAAATTTTTCCGGACGACTTAAATCGTATCCTTTTGGACTGGTATAAGATTGCTTTGCTGGTTTACAGGCATAAAATCCGATAAGTATCAGTAGTGGGAAAAGATAACCCAGCTTTCTTAAAAGTGCTTTCATGATGCGTTATGTTCAATGGTATGAGTAGTCGTTTCTTTAAGGAAATCATATATAGCTTGCTGGGAACGGATCTGAACCGCTCCGGCACAATAATTATTTTGTAGTTCTTCGTTTAATTCAACTGCCTGGACTGTATCCGCTAACTGTAAATTTAAAATTTCTATCAGTCTAATTTTTAATTCGTGGTCATAGATTGGAAAACATACTTCTATTCTTCCGTAGATATTCCGGTTCATCCAATCTGCCGACCCCATGAAAACGTCTTGCTTCCCATGGTTATGGAAAAGAAAAACTCTTCCATGTTCCAAATATCTGTCCACAATACGTTTCACCGTAATATTTTCACTTTGTCCTTCAACTCCCGGGATCAGACAGCAAACACTGCGTACAATCAACTGTATTTTAACTCCAGCATTTGAGGCTTCGTATAGTTTAGCAATCAATACACGTTCTTCCAGATTATTCATTTTAATCACAATGCCAGCGGGTAGTCCTTGTTTGACATAAGCTATCTCCTGATCAATCAGTGAAATGAATTTCTGCTGAAGATTAAATTGTGCAACCAGCAAATGTTCAAAATTGATGGCATCCTCCAGTAATGGTTTTTTCTTTTTCTTTTTTAAGAAACCAAAAAGCTTTTCTAGCTCTGCTAACATCTCCTGATTGGCAGTGAGTAAAATATGGTCGGTATAAAATCTTGCTGTTGATTCATTCAGGTTTCCTGTAGCCAGTAAACCCAGGTAATGATGCTGATCTCTGATCTTTCTTTTAATCAGTGCAACTTTTGCATGCACCTTCAGCTCTTTATTGCTATAGATAATCTTAACTCCGGAAGCTTTCATTCTGGAAGCCCATTTAATGTTATTGGCTTCATCAAATCTCGCTTTCAGCTCTACCATCACCGAAACCTTTTTACCATTTTTTGCCGCAGTCATTAATGCATTAACGATTCTTGAATTATCAGCTACCCTGTAAAGGGTCACATGAATTTCTTCTACGAAGCTGTCATTTGCTGCTTCATTGAAAAACCTGAGTATCGGATCATAATTTTGATAAGGAACGTGGATCATCAGGTCCTTTTTCTGGATCTGTTCAAACAGGGTCTCTTCTTTTTTGAGTAGCAGATTAGGCAGCGCAGGCCATTTAGGATAATTTAAGCCAGGTTCCTGCAGTGGGAAACTGCCTAAATCTTTCATATTATGGTAATACCCCCCTTCAACAACTGAAGAGTTTGCCAAATTAAGCGCATAAATAATCTTGTAAAGATATCTGAGTGGTATCCCTGGCTGACATAAAAATCGTGTAGCAGTCCCCAAATCACGCTTCTTTAATTCCTTTTCAAGAGCAATCGTAATATCTTCATCCAGATCATCGATCTCCTCTTCAAGATTCAGCTCCGCATTTCTCGTGATTTTTATATTAAAAACTCCTTTAATCACTTCTGAAGGGAAAAGATAAGAAAGATTATTTCTGATGATATCATCCAGAAATACCACATATTTCTGCTCGTCCTTATTGACTGCGTATAATCGTGGTAAATCATCGGATGGAATTGTAATCAGTTCTAATCGTTCTATACCAGCAGCATCAGATAGGATCACCGCCTGGTATAACTTATTGTTTTCTGCGAAAAAACCATCTTCATCCTTCGCTACAGAGAATAGCCTTATATAAGCCAGAACTTCGTTAAAGAAAATCCGGGCCACCTGATCTGTGATCAGTTCTGGTATCGCTTCATTATATAACCAATGCATCTGCTCAGTCTTCAGTGCAGGTAAAAGCTGGTTGGCTAGTAAATGTCCAAATCTTTGCTGCTGCTGGTTGATTAAAAACTGTGCTTTATAATAATTATTATTTAATCCAGTACTATCGTCAAAATTATCAATAGCCATTAATACTGGCATACGTACCCGATAAAATTCATCCAGATTGGAAGAATAAATTGACAGGAATCTAATTCGCTCCAATAAAGGGACCTGTTCATTTTCAGCCTCCATCAGCACACGTTCATTAAAATTCAGCCAGCTCAGATCACGATTAAAATAGGAGTATTCTTTCATGGTATATTTATAGCGTGACTAACGCACTGGCAACAAGAAATGCCAGAACGGAAGCAATAATACCAAACATGAACACATTATAGGCAATTCTCAACAAGCGGTATTTACGTCCTAAAACTACACCCTGAGAGTATAAGTCCCGGATCAGACTTCCGTATAGAAAATCGCGGTCTTCCATCATTTTCTGCATCCCCTCTACATAATCAGGCAAAGCCATCCGGTAGAAATTACCAAAGAATAATAAGTTGACCTTTTTTTCATGAATATCCTCGGGAGTAAAGGTTCCGGGAGGTACTGTTGGCCTGGTCGCAAGGATAGAAAACACCATAGTAACCACACAAATGATTAGCAATATTAATGTAGGAATAATCAGATGAGGATTATCTTCCAGCTTGCGCAAGAGGATACTCAAGATGACAGATAAAATGATAGAATTAGTGGAAATCATGATATGGGCTTTATTATCTGCCATATCACTTAACCGCTGATGATTCCCGGAAGAAATCCTGAACATGGTTTCTATCCCTTTATCCGGCCGGTCATTCCTTTTCTTATCTTCTTTTTTGTCCTTGCCTGAAGATTTCTGATTCGCTGCGACTTCGGTGTTTTGTTCTCCTTTTTGCACTGTATTTACCTGGTTAGAATGATCAGCCCGCTCCTCCTTTTCTTTTTCCGGATTATCTTTAACCAACTTCTCTTTCAATTCGTTCAGGTTCATCTCTTTTTTCGCAGACAGCAAATCCTGACAATAATCAGTGTGGTAATGATGTGATTCAAAAAGTATAATTGTTTTTAAACGCCATTCGTGTTTATCAATTTCTCTTCCGGCAAAAGCGCTTGCTTCTTTACGAATCAGTTTATTACGCTCTTTAAAGTCATCACTTCCTAAATGAAAAAGATCCGCATCACAAACAATTTCTTCTAATAAACCTACCGGATGCTGTGGCATTTGGGTAGCCAGAATACAATTCATCACCAAACTGGTAACTTCCGGTTCTACTCCTTTTGATTCCAGGAATTCTTTTGCTAATGCAGCTCCGCGTACTTCATGCTTTTCGCAGCTGGTCAAATAACCAATATCATGAAACCAGGCAGCAACGTTAACAATAAAAAAATCATGGTCAGACAATTGATAATGATTGGCTATTTTCACCGTGGCTTTAACCACCTGCTCAGTATGGAGCTGATTATGATAGATTAATCTCTCATCCTTTCTTTTGTGAAACAAGCTCGAGACATGTGCTCTGACCTGATCTAATATATCCAGGTAATTCATCATATAAATATGGAGGTTTAAATTATTAATTCCCAATGCCTTCAACGAGCATATCTACGAGCTCATCAAAATATTCATGGGATTGTACTTCAGACGGGTTAATAGATAACGGAAAATGTAGCCCTCTGAAAGCAACGATCAGCACAAAAGACATTTTATGAATACTTTCTGCTGAAAGATCCCTGAATTCACCACTTTGTGTTCCACCAAGGATAATTTCGCTAATCATACCCAGCTGTGTCTGTTCATATTTTAGTCTCAGAGGCAGCAGCATTTTCCTGAGTTCAATCATGTCTTCAAAAATAACTTTATAAAGATTTCTGAACTCCTGAATTGCAGTGCTCTGAAAATTTAAAAAGGCCTTCAGCTTATCTTCAGCAGACAGTAGTCCGTTGACCGTCTTCCGCAAATTCTTAATGATAGTTTTCATCTCGTCTTTGACAACAGCAGCAAAGATTTCATTTTTACCCGGGAAATAATAATAAAGGGTACTTTTTCCTTTTCCGGCAGCAGCGGAGATGTCTTCAATTGTTGTCTTTTTCAATCCAAATTTCCCAAACAAAGATTTGGCGGCAATTAAGATCTCACTAATTACAATTTCATCTTTATCCATAACAACAGATTTAACACTTTGAGATCTTATTAAGAACCTGTTTAAAACAGACCCAAATTCGTTTACATTCCAAAAGTATTGAATTTAACTGGGGAAAATAATACCCTTTTAAATAAAAAAGGTTCCACCTCCTTTATCGAGGAATGATAGAATACGGTAACAAAATAATGACAACATCTTTTAAACTGAGGCAAACCAAGGGTTATCATTAACTACTATTTCTTATAGAAATAAGAGGAACGATCTTTGTTAATTATTCTTTAGAATAGCAGAAATAAACGAATTCTTAAATTTAAGTAGAAACAAGAACAGGTCACCAATACTATAATCCGTAAAATCATGTAAATATCCTACAAAAAACCACCCTGAGATTAAGTCAGCATTTAATAGAATATCATTTGATTTTCTTAAATTAAAATAATACTAATCAGAAGGTAAAATTTAACGCAAACTCAAGTATCACTCCCAGAATGGCAACTCAGTTTATTAAAAGAATGCTTGGCATTCATCATCAATCCCACGTAAAACCGTTGAAAAATCTAAGTTATTTCGGCTCCCTCAGACATGGATATCTGGTTACTGATAATTTTTCAGAATCAGATTCGATTTATTATGGTGTGAGTGCGGGAGAAGATATTTTTGATCCTTCGTCATCTGGAATCAATGACTTTCACCAAGTAAAAGATGATGTGAATTATGGGGTTCCTTTAACACTGGACAAACCCCTTGCTCCTTATGAATATAATATCAGCAGTAAACAATTCTCTGAAATAAAATTTATTGCAGTTGGGCTTTGGGATCAAAAAAAGATTCCGAGATTTTATGATCCTGAAAAGGAAAATTATTGTTCCCACTCTGCCTTCTTGTTCACTGCACCAAAGAAGTTTATTGATACACCTGTAAACCCGTTAAATGAGCTGATGAAGCAGCTGGATCATGCACATATTTACCTACTCAAAATAGATATTGAAGGCACTGAATATAAAGTAATTGACACTATTATCGAGGACAAATTAAATGTTAAGGCTATCTTAGTGAAATTTGACGAATTTTATAACACGAAGTATAAAAGCTTCCTTTTCAGAATAAAAAAAAGCTGCGCTAAATTAAGGAAAGCCGGCTATGTACTGGCACATTCCACTCTTGCTATGAAACATTTGTTTATTAGGACGGACATTTACGATCAGTTAAAAAAATTAGAAGTTAATGCATAATATTACTAAACAGGATTTTATTGACCCGGTAACAACTCCCCTGGTCTACACACTTTTTGAAAGTACGGCGAAAAGTTTCCCAAAACTTATTGCCCTTATTTCAGGAAATGAGCAGATCACTTATGAGGTACTCCTTCAAAGGGTTACCGGCTTATGTCAAAAACTCACTGAGTTAACTATAAATGAAGAGCTCATTGGTTTAAGCACAACCAGGTCCGCGAATTTGGTTATTGCCATGCTGGCTATACTCAAATCGGGAAAAGCTTACCTTCCATTAGATCCTGCTTATCCGAAACACAGGCTACAGCAAATCATCACAGACTCAGGTATCAAAACCTGTATTTGTCCTGATATGGAGAATGATTTTTTCTATACTATGGGATTAAATCTGGTATCGGATAATTCCAGCTCTTTAACTGAAATCCCTGCTGTTGATATTAGGGCCACTGCACAAAACCCCAATGCTTACGTGCTGTATACCTCAGGTTCTACTGGTATGCCAAAAGGTGTATATATGACGCAGGCTGCATTGTGCAACCTTATTTTATGGCAACAGAAAAACTCTTCTACGGGTCCCGGGAGCAAAACTTTACAATTTGCACCCATAACTTTTGATGTTTCTTTTCAGGAGATCTGCTGTACGCTGACTACTGGTGCAACTTTAGTACTGATCGATGATGATTTAAGATTGGATCCGGTAAACTTGCTAAACTTCATCAATGAAGTTCAGATAGACCGTATTTTCCTTCCTTTTGTAGCACTCCAGTTCCTCGCTGAGGCAGCAACCGGCAGCAAGCAATTCCCACAAAGTTTAAAAGAGGTGATGACCGCTGGTGAACAGTTAAAAATAACCCCGCAACTCAGGGAGTTTTTTGAAGGACTTCACAATTGTGTTCTTTTTAACCAGTATGGCCCTACCGAATGTCATGTGGTAACTGAACTTAAATTAAAGGGCGAACCTGCAAGCTGGCCATTATTACCAAATATTGGTACAGCAATTTCGAATACGACAATTTATATTTTAGATCAGGATAAAAACCTGTTAACCTATGGAGAGACCGGAGAATTAGGAATTTCAGGAATCAGCCTTGCTGCAGGTTATCTGAACAGACCTGAGTTAACGGCAGAAAAATTTATTCAGATCAGTGTCAACGGTATTCAAACCAGGGTTTATCTGACTGGTGATCTTGCCCGTTATGAAAAAGATGGCACCCTGGAATTTCTGGGAAGAAAAGATGATCAGGTTAAAATCAGGGGATATAGAATTGAGCTCGGTGAGGTTGAAGTGCAGCTGAATCATATTGACGGAATAAAACAGGCGGTAGTGATTGCTAAACCTGATTTAAATGGTCAGAACAGACTACTTGCTTATCTTGTTGCGGATCATAAGAGTACCAATACGGCTATGATCAGAAAACAGCTCGAAGATAATTTACCGGATTATATGATCCCCTCCTCTTTTATCTGGATGGAAGATTTCCCTAAAACGACCAGCGGTAAGGTGGATAAAAAAGTATTACCGGTACCTGAACGTAAAAGACCTGAGTTAGCTGTACTTTATAACCCGGCAAAGACTGGTCTGGAGAAGAACATAGCAGCAATCTGGGCAAGGGTGCTGGAACTAGACAGGGTTGGCATCAATGATAACTTCTTTGAACTGGGGGGGAACTCTCTGCTGGCTTTAAAAACAGTTTCCTTATTAAGACACGAAAATCATATAGAACTGCCGATTACCAAACTTTATCAATTTCCACAAATCAGTCAACTGGTTAATTATATGAATGCTGCATCGGCTGTGCCTAAAAAACAACGCAGCAGTGCACCTGTTTCAGACCCGGGACAGCCTATAGCGATTATTGGCATGGCTGGCAAATTCCCAGGTGCAGATACAATTACTGAATTATGGGAAGTATTACGTAACGGTAAGGAAACTACTACATTTTTTAAAGATCAGGAACTGGATTATTCTATAGCTGATGAGGTAAAAAATGACCCTCAATATGTAAAAGCCAGAGGTATCCTTAAAGATGCCGATTTATTTGACGCTGCATTTTTCGGAATCAATCCTAAACTTGCACAACTCATGGACCCGCAGCAACGTGTGTTTCTGGAAATCAGCAGGGATGTGCTGGAGAAATCCGGACACTTACCCGCGGTTTATGACGGGGTTATTGGTGTATTTGCCGGTTCTGGAAATAACAGTTATTATCCTCATAATGTAGCAGGGAATACAGATTTGATTGATCATGTTGGAAGTTTCCAGGTAATGACAGTCAATGAGAAGGATTATATTTCATCAAGAACTGCTTATGAGCTGGATTTAAAAGGGCCGGCAGTGAGTGTATTTTCAGCATGTTCAACTTCCCTGCTTGCTGTTTCGCAAGCTGTTGAAAGTCTACGCAAAAATCAATGTGATGTAGCTATTGCCGGTGGTGCAAGCATCACTTCTCCTATTCATAGTGGACATATTTACCAGGAAGGTGCGATGTTAAGTAAAGATGGACATTGCCGTTCTTTTGATAAAAATGCAACAGGAACTGTATTTAGTGATGGAGCCGGAGTTGTACTTTTAAAAACTTTATCTGCTGCTTTGCGGGATGGAGATACAATTTACGGACTGATTAAAGGTGTTGGGGTAAACAATGATGGTGGTGCTAAAGGAAGTTTCACAGCACCAAGTACAGATGGCCAGGCTGCTGCAATTGCAATGGCTATTGAAGATGCAGTTATTGATCCAGCTACGATTTCTTATGTGGAGACACACGGAACAGCAACGCCTTTAGGTGATCCTATTGAAATCGAAGGGTTAAAACAGGCATTTGGCGAACAGACAACTCAACAGTTTTGCGCCATTGGTTCTATCAAAAGCAATATGGGACATATGACTGCTGCTGCTGGTGTGGCTGGTCTGATTAAAACTACTCTTGCTTTATATCATAAGGAAATCCCACCTTCTATAAATTTCGAAAAGCCCAATCCGAATATATCTTTTGATCAGTCACCATTTTACGTGAATGACCGGTTAAAAACATGGGAGACTAACACGATCAGAAGAGCAGGTGTTAGTTCTTTTGGCGTAGGCGGTACAAATGTTCATGTGATTGTAGAAGAGCATGATCATTTAGAAGAAAGTAACCGGAACAATGGCAGATTAAAAAATCTGTTTACCTGGTCTGCTAAATCTGAGGAGAGTTCACAAGCTTATGGGTTAGCCTTAAAAACACAATTGATCAATCAGCCTGAGCTTAACCTGACCGATGTTGCTTATACGCTCCAAACGACAAGAGCTGATTTCTTACACCGCAGTTTCATTGTAGCAGGCACAAAACAGGAACTTCTGGATGCTCTTACTGAGACAGCAATGTCCACCAATAAACTTCAGAGACTACCGGGTGAAACGGTATTTCTATTTCCCGGTCAGGGAGCCCAATATCTTAAAATGGGTGCTGAATTATATGAGAATGAGCCGGTCTATCAAACTGCTGTTGATGACTGTGCAACAATTCTAATGGCTTATCTGGATAAAGATATCAGGGCAATTATGTACGCTGAGACTGATGACCTGCAGGCAGGTATTCTGCTGAATAATACAAAATATACACAACCTGCTTTATTTATTACTTCTTATGCACTTGCACAATTATGGATGAGCTGGGGTATTCAGCCTTCTATTCTCTGCGGACATAGTATTGGAGAATATGTTGCTGCACATCTGGCTGGTGTTTTCACACTTGAAGAAGGCCTTAAGCTGATTGCTACCCGCGGAGCTCTGGTGAGCGAACTACCCGCTGGAAGTATGTTAAGTGTACGTACTTCTGTCTTGGAAATTGAAAAATTCCTGCCGGAAACTTTATCAGTTGCAGCGATTAACAGTCCTAAATTATGCGTTGTTGCCGGAAAGGATGAAGATATCAATACTTTTCAGCTACAACTTGATGAAAGATTGATTTTACATAAAAAACTGCTGACCAGTCATGCTTTTCACTCTGCTATGATGGACCCTATCCTGAAAGATTTTAGTGAAATTGTTAACCAGGTAAAATTAAACAGACCGCAAAAACCAATTATTTCTACAGTTACTGGGCAATTTCTTACGGATGCACAAGCACAAAGTCCAGCGTACTGGACTGAACACCTGAGAAAAACTGTTAGATTTTCTCCAGCAATGGATACAATACTTTCCATGGATAACCCGGTATTGATTGAAGTCGGTCCGGGAAATACTTGTACAACCCTTGCCTGGCAACATGAAGCCAAAACTACTTTTACTGCTATCGCCAGCCTGGATAAAAAAGAAATTACAGGTTCATATGATGTACTTTTTACGGCTTTAGGTAAAGCATGGTTAGCAGGCTTAAATCCAGACTGGAAATCATTTTACAGTAATCAGCAGAGACATAGAATTGATTTACCTACTTATAGTTATCATAAAAAAAGATTCTGGGTTGAACCCCGGAATAGTAAAACACAACAAAAACTGACACCTATTGATCAACAACATACAAACACCCTTATTACCATGAGGAAAGACACCCTGATTGAAAAAATAAAACAACTGTTGGAAAATGCTTCCGGAATTGAAATGGATGGCGTTACTGCCAACAGTAGCTTTATTGAGATTGGCCTTGATTCCTTATTGCTGACACAGGTAGCGATTACACTTAAAAAAGAGTTCTTACTTCCTATTAGTTTCAGACAATTGAATGAAGAATATTCAACTATAGATGCACTTGCGATCTATATTGACAAGAACTTACCGAAAGAAACTGTAACTGCTCCGGTTGTTACAGCTGCTACAGAGTCTGCTGTTTTTGCTCCTGCTGATACTGCTTTAGGCTTAATCGCACAGCAATTACAATTATTAACTAAACAGGTGGAATTAATGAGCGGTTCTGCTCCTTCGGCTTTCCGTAATGCAGGTTTGTCTGCTCCAATAACAGTTAAAGCAGATGCAGAGCTTTCAGCAGAAGAACTGTCAGAGATTAAAAAACCATTTGGAGCTACTGCACGTATTGAGAAACAGGCAACCGAATTACAGCCTGAACAGCAGGAATTCTTAAAGCAGTTAACGCAACGATATAACCAGAAAACAGCCGCCAGTAAAGCATATACTCAGAAACACCGCTCATATATGGCAGATCCGCGGGTAGTTTCAGGATTTAAGCCTTATACCAAAGAAATCGTTTATTCTATTGTTGCCAATAAATCTATTGGAAGCCATTTATGGGATATTGATGGAAATGAATATATAGATGCTTTAAATGGATTTGGGTCAAATTTACTGGGCTACCAGCACCCTGTACTAAAAAATGCAATCCTGGAACAAGTGGAGAAAGGATATGAGATCGGGCCACAACATGAACTGGCTGGTGAGGTTAGTAAATTGATTTGTGAATTCACTGGTTTTGACCGGGCTGCTTTGTGTAACACAGGCTCCGAAGCTGTGTTAGGTGCAATGAGAATTGCCCGGACAGTAACCGGGCGCGCTTTGATTGTTGCTTTTTCAGGTTCTTATCATGGAATCAATGACGAGGTTATTATCAGGGGAACTAAAAAGTTAAAAAGCTTTCCTGCAGCTCCAGGAATTATGCCTGAAGCAGTACAAAATATGCTGATACTGGATTATGGAACGGAAGAAGCGCTGAATATTATCAGAGAGCGGGCAAATGAGATTGCTGCCGTTCTAGTGGAACCTGTACAAAGCAGAAGACCGGAATTTCAGCCTATAGAATTTCTTAAGCAAGTCAGAGAAATCACTTTAAAATCTGAGACTGTTCTGATTTTCGATGAGGTAATTACTGGTTTCCGTGCGCACCAGGGAGGAGCTCAGGCCATGTTTGGAATTAAAGCTGATCTCGGTACTTATGGAAAAGTGATTGGTGGTGGCTTACCAATTGGTGCTATTGCGGGTAAAAAACAATATATGGATGCACTGGATGGTGGTTTCTGGCAGTATGGCGATGCTTCTTTTCCGGAAGTGGGCGTAACTTATTTTGCCGGAACTTTTGTAAGACATCCATTAGCACTCGCAGCTGGCAAAGCAAGCCTCGAGTATATGAAAGCTAAAGGCCCGGAATTCCAGACTAACTTAAACAAAAACACAACCTGGCTGGCTGAGTTATTAAATAAAACTATTGAAGAATTAAGACTTCCACTATTTGTTGCTCATTTCGGTTCTTTATGGAAAATTAAGTTTACAACGGAATATCCATATAGTGAATTGCTGTTTACTTTAATGCGTTATAAAGGAATTCATATCTGGGACGGTTTTCCTTGTTTCCTTACTGAGGCCCATACGCTGGACGAGATTAAACAGATCGCAGTATGCTTTAAAGAGTGTGTAACTGAGCTGATGAAAGTTGGCTTGATTCCTTTAAACGACTCCCCTGCATTAACTGATGCTGAGCGCTCAACCGGAACAGCTGTACCGCAACCCCCTGTTCCTGGGGCAAGACTGGGAAGAGATCAGTCAGGAAATCCTGCCTGGTTTGTTACAGATCCGGAAAATCCGGAAAAATATCTTCAGGTTGAGTCAAATAGTTAGCATGGTAGATCGTACACAAAATATAATTTATAAACAGGTTGATTTTGATCCGTTCTCTGAGGGAGAAATTATTCGCACTGCACCGTCAACGGAGCCTCAGATAGAAATCTGGACTTCCTGTATGCTGGGTGGGGATGATGCGAGCAGGGCATATAATGAGTCCATCTCGCTCCATTTGAAAGGAAATATAGAACTCAGTTTATTTAAAACGGCTATCAAAAAACTAACAGAACGGCATGAAGCCTTAAGATCTGCTTTTAGCAGAGACGGGTCAACCATTCTTGTTTTTGACCAGGTGAAAGATGAGCTTACCTATGCCGATTTATCTGAGTTAACAGCTGATGGTCAAACTGAAGAAATAAAAAAGCACATTGATAATGATGCGCTGTATCTGTTTGATCTTTTAAACGGCCCATTATTTAAGACTGGTTTACTAAAGCTTTCAGCTCAGGAATATCACTTTACTTTTACCGGGCATCATATTGTTTGTGATGGCTGGTCGCTTGGGATAATCCTGCAGGATATCAGTAAAATCTATTCTGCATTAGTTAAAGGAGTTGAGCCAGACTTAGCAGAAGCAACCTCACTTACAGATTTTGCTTATGAACAACTTGACTTTTCAAAGTCTGCGGAACGCAAAACAAATGAACAGTTCTGGCTAGATCAATACAACAATAATATACCTGTACTGGACATCCCAACAGACCATGAACGCCCACAGCTCAGAACGTTTAAAAGTAAGCGGTTAGATTTTAGGGTTTCTCAGGAACTGATTCATGCTTTGAAAGAAACGGGGAAAACAGAAGGCAGCAGCCTGGTTATTACTTTTCTTGCCGCTTTTGAAGTGTTTCTTCACTTTTTAACAGGGCAAAAAGATATCGTTGTGGGCTTACCGGCCTCCGGACAATCGGTCACCGGTCATTATAACCTGGTAGGGCATTGTGTGAATTTTCTTCCTTTAAGGAGTTATCCCAGTAAGAAATACAGTTTCAAAGAGTATTTGAAACTTAGAAAATCAGCCGTACTGGATGCTTTTGATCATCAGCAGATTACCTGGGGTAATTTGTTAAAGAATCTTAAAATTGCAAGAGATCCTTCCAGAATCCCGCTAGCTCCTGTGGTATTTAATGTAGACATGGGTTTGGATGACGGAGTCTCCTTTGAACACATTGACTATCAATTAATTAGCAATCCAAGAGCATTTGAAAGTTTTGAGCTATTTATCAATGCCAGCGGATCGGAAAACTCCTTTGTACTGGAATGGTCTTATAATACACAGTTGTTTGAGGAACAGACTATTCGTCAGATGATGACTGGTTTTGAAAGTATCTTAAAATTCATCACTGTCCATCCTGATCAGAAGCTTAAAGAATTGGTCGCAGAGGATAATGCAAATTATCTTTCAAGCGCTGTTTTTAAAAGAAGCAAAGAAACTTCTAAAATAAAGACAACTGATTTTAGTGAAGAAATTGCTGTCTTAAAAGGGATAACCTTACAGGGATTATTTGAGAAAGCAGCAACGATCTTTAAAGATCAGATTGCAATTACTTTTCAGGATGAATCTATCAGTTATAGTAATCTTAATATCAGAGCAGATAACCTGAGCAGGGCAATCTTAAACCGGGCTCCGGACCAACCTATTATTGGTGTTAGTACAACACGCGGGATCAATATGATTGTAGCCATTCTTGCCATTCTTAAGGCAGGAAAAGCCTATCTGCCACTTGACCCTACTTATCCTGAAATCAGGTTAAGTCAGATTATCAATGATTCAAATCTTCATTTCTGCATCGCGGGAGCTGTAGAAAACAAATTTTTTCAGCAACTGGATTTACAAACTATAGATTTTGATCTGACCTATAGCTTGCCGGTTCAAGCCATGGATTCCCAAAATCCAAATGGGTATGTTTTGTACACTTCAGGTTCTACAGGAAAACCAAAAGGGGTATATATGACACAGCTTGCCCTGGTTAACCTGATTCAGTGGCAAATGGCTAATTCAATTGCCGCCTCGGGAAGTATAACACTGCAGTTTGCACCATTAACTTTTGATGTATCTTTTCAGGAGATATTCTGCACACTTTGTACCGGTGGACAATTGATTTTAATCGATGATGTACTCCGCTTAAATCCTGACAATCTGCTGAATAAAATTGAGTTAAAAAAGATCAACAGAATCTACTTACCTTTTGTTGCATTACAATTCCTGGCTGAAACAGCCGCAAGTATGCGTAAATTTCCAAAGGAATTAAAAGAGGTAATGACTGCAGGGGAACAATTAAAGATCACCCCTCAGATTGAACAATTTTTCCGGGCTGTTCCTGGCTGTATTCTTTATAACCAATATGGTCCTACAGAATGTCATGTAGTGACACAATTGAAACTAACAGGCAACCCCTCGGGATGGCCGGCTTTACCAAATATTGGAAGCCCGGTTTCCAATACTGCCATTTATATTACCGATGAGAATCTGGAAATTTCAAATCCAGGCGAAACAGGTGAGTTATGTGTTTCTGGCGCCAGCCTGGCTGCGGGTTATTTGAATAAACCAGAGCTTACGGACGAGAAATTTGTTAGCCTGACTTTACCAGATGGAAATCAGGTGAGAACTTACCGCACGGGTGATCTGGCAAGAATCTTAACAGATGGCAATATCGAGTTTCTAGGCCGTAATGATGATCAGGTTAAAATAAGAGGTTACAGAATTGAAATTGGAGAAGTTGAGGCCGTATTAAACCGAATTCCAGGTATCGCCCAGGTGGTAGTCACTGCAAAAGAAGATCATAATGGACAGAAACGATTAGTCGCTTACCTGGCTTCTTCTACTGGCAGTCAGGATACTGGTCATATAAGAAGTGAAATACAAACCAGGCTGCCTGCTTTCATGATCCCGTCTGTGTTTGTATGGGTAACGGAATTCCCAAGAACGAGCAGCGGTAAAATAGATAAAAAACGCTTGCCTGCACCTGACCATCTGCATTCTGGTGATCAGAGTAAATATACTCCACCTCAAACGGCTACTGAAAAGGTAATTGTTAAGTTATGGGAAGAACTGCTCCATGTCAAAGAGATTGGTATTGATGATAATTTCTTTGAACTTGGCGGACATTCACTGATTGCTATTCAGTTTATGATACAAATAGAAAAAGCGAATGGACATGGCTTGCCTTTAGCAACTCTATTTGAATATCCAACTATCAGGACTTTATCGAAATTACTTGATGGGCAAAACCGGCCTACTACTTATACTTCTTTAGTTCCAATTAAACCTTCAGGTTCTAAAACGCCCATCTATATTGTTCATGGTGGTGGATATAATGTACTTAATTTTAGCGGAATAGGACTTCATGTAGACCAGGAACAACCTGTTTTTGGTATTCAGGCGCAAGGATTGGATGGTGTGGAAGAGCCAATGGATAACATGGAGGATATAGCCCGTTATTATATAGAAAGTATCCTGACACAAAACCCGCATGGTCCTTATGCGTTAGCTGGTTATTCGTTTGGAGGTTATGTGGTGATAGAAATGGCAAGACAATTAAAAGCACTGGGTCACGAAATTAAAATGCTGGGCATTTTCGATACCAATGCAAAAAATCTTGATTTTCATGGAAATGATTTCAATATTTTCAAAGAAAGGGTGAAAAAACAATTACCAAAACTATGGTGGATCATCTCTTCATTTTTCAAAAATCCTGGGGCTACTATTAAATATCAGAAACTCATTATTACAACCAGGTTAAAAGAGGTTTTTGGAATTAGAAATGAAACAGAAGCAGAATCTGGCAGTATATATGAAATTATGAGAAGAATTGATAACAAATATGATATTGCTTATCAAGCTTATAAGCTGGCCCCTTTTGATGATAAAATACATTTGTTCAGAGCAACAGATAATGTTTACTTTGTGGAGGATTTCAAATACCTGGGATGGCAAAAATATGCATTGAAAGGAGTTGAAGTACATGACGTTCCTGGTGATCATAAAACAATGCTGCTTGCACCTAATGACAGGGAATTTGCCAGGACGTTACAAGATGTATTAGATAGTGTTTCCTAAGCTTTTAAAAGATGTCAGGTCAGTTATTTTGTCAATTTAATGATAGTCTTCCCATTTGCACTTTTCATCCGGAATTAACCGGCAATGAGATTCTGATCTGGGATATTGATACAGATCTTTACCTGACCAGAATAGCGTTGTTAAAAAAAGTATTGTCCATTGAAGAGAAAGACCGTGCTGATCGTTTCCATTTCGAGAGAGACTCCAACCGGTTTATCGTCCGTAGGGCCATCCTTAAAATCCTACTGGCTGCTTATAAGGGCTGTGGAATAAAGCATCTTAAATATATTCGTGGTACCAATGGTAAACCACAGCTGGCTGGAAATAATGAGCTGAATTTTAATACTTCTCACAGTAATAACCATGCAATAATCGCCTTATCACGTCATCAGATCGGTGTAGATCTGGAATTTATAAACCCTGATTTTGATATAATTCCGGTTGCAGAATTCTCTTTTTCCGCCGACGAATTCAAATTTCTAGCCGGTAGCAGCAATCCTTTAAAAGATTTCTTTATCACCTGGACCAGAAAGGAGGCTTTTGTAAAAGCAACAGGCAGTGGACTGAATGATCATCTCCAACACTTCAGTTGTTTAAACGGCAGACAACTGATTCCAGCTCAATTGCAAGCTGAAGAAGCAGACTGGAACCTCGATACAGTAGAGCTCTCACAGGAGTATCTACTAAGTATAGCTGCGCGCGTTACTACCGAACCATTACAAAGTTTACTGGTTAATTTCAACGAAGATCTCCTGCATGACGCCATTCAGGAATGTGTTTAAACTTTTCTTTTCGATTTTTCCCATGCTGCGCTTTGATTTTTCTGGTAATACTTTACGATTCCAGCTAAAACAGCGTAATTCATCATACAGAAGTAATATGGGATAAACAATATTTTCACCCGGATATTCCGCTGTTCAAAATAAAAACCTGTCATGCTCAATAAATAAAAGAATACCTGAAAAGCAAACAATATCTGGTAGAAAGCAATTTGGGTATTAAAAGCGATAATTCCGTTGAGTATAAAAGCTACAAATAATAATAACGGTACTATAGTCCAGCGTAAAACTCGGTGACTGATATATTGAAATGTAAAAACAGGATGATGAAAAGGATTTGCAGCCTTCTTCAAACGTAGAATAGACTGCATACCTCCGGCAGCTATTCTGACCTTTCTTTTAAGCTCTTCTTTAATATCTGCAGATGCAGTTTCCATTGCATATGCACCGGGCTCGTAGGCAATGATATACCCATTTTCAGCAATCCGCATAGCGATCATATGATCATCAATAATTGTATCAATTTCTACAGGCTGATAAAGCGCAGTTCTGATGCTAAAAAGTTCTCCTGCTGCACCAACATTCGAATATAATTCATAATCCAGCTTTTTTAACTTCGATTCATATTTCCAGTAAAACCCCTCTCCTGCTGAACTCGCATCAGCTTTTTCTTCAACAAGAATTCTCTTTTCTCCTGCAACAGCACCTACTTTAGGATTCTGGTAATGTTTAACCAGTTCTTGAATAGCAGCTTCATTTAAAAAAGTATTTGCATCCGTAAAAACAGTTATTTCTCCGGTAATCAAAGGGATAGCCCGTTTAATGGCGGCCATTTTTCCCGCTCTTAAATCCTCATGCAGCAATGTGATTTCCTGAAACTGGCTAACCTTAGCCGCGGTTTGATCAGATGAACCATCGGTAATAAAGATCAGCTGGATCTTATCTTTTGGATAATCCAGCTGCAGGGTATTTCTGATTTTAGCTTCAATCAGATCTTCTTCGTTATAAGCAGCCACGAGTATACTTACAGTCGGTAAAGGAATGTCTGCTTTGAAAACAAAAGGTTTTTTGAATATTCTCTTAATTTTGACGAGTATATAAAGTACAAAGCCATAACCAACAAATGTATATACGATCAGGAAAATACTGATCCAAAAAATTATAATCATCTATATTTAAATTTTAAAACCCAGTTCTTTACTGTTTTTCGAATGTGTAAGGTTCCAGGTTATTCCACGAAACACCCATTTAATTAAATCTTTTCGCCCCTTTTTCAGATACAGGACGATCTGTTTAGGACATGCAAGACCTATATAATAAAGACTGAAAATCAGTGTATTGATCGAGCTTGTATTTCTACGGATATATAACATCCGGTTTCTGGTCATGAAATAGGTCTTGATTATACTTTCCTTACCCACACTCATAGACTCTTTATGAAAAACCTGAGTACGGCCAGTAAACCAAATCTTCTTGCCTGCTCTTTTAAATTTCTCGCACCAATCCAATTCCTCATAATACAGAAAAAATTGCTCTTCCATTAAACCAATAGAGAGCAAATCTTCCCGGCGGCACATCATCGCTGCTCCATGACAGAAGCCTGTTTCTCTGCTGATCTCATTATACTGACCTTTATTGATATCCATACTGCCAATACCCTGGTTCCTGCAGGTGATATAATTCATTTCAGTGAAACCAGCATACTGAATAATTTCTGGTTGATCGTAATAAAGCAATAATGGAGAAATTAATCCAATTTCTCCATCGTTTTCCAGTTCTGTACTCAATATGGCAACCAGGTTTGGAGTAATTTCTGTATCGTTGTTTAACAAAAGCAAAAAATCTCCTTTCGCTATCCCAATTCCAAGATTATTTCCCCCAGCAAAGCCCAGGTTTTTATCAGACCTGATATAGATCAAATCTGGATAAGTATCTTTAAATTTCTGATGACAGTCTTCGTTACTGCCATTATCAACTAAAATAATTTCTACCTCATTCTGTTTAGTATTCACCTTGATTGACTCCAAAAATGCAATGGTGACAAGCGGCTGATTAAAATTAACTGTTATAATGGAAGTGAGACTCATCTAATGTAAAAGTAATGCTTTGATTGGTTTATTTTAACTATTCCTCAATTCCGCCGATTATTCATATTTTTAACAAATTGTGAAAATATCCTGAGTTTATAAAAAATGTTAGTAATCAACATATTCACCAAAGTCCTGAAATACATTGGAATACTTGCCGGAATGACTATTCCCTATTGCAATCATTCTGTAAAAACAATGGATACAGTAACCCCCTTAGCTATAGTAGTGCCAAAAATTGATCCTGGCAATACTGCACGATATGTAACTCTTGAAATGGATGTGAATAAAGGACAACATCCTTCCTTTTACTTTACTGATTTGCCCTTCGATAAAAACAAGGGACTTATGTTAATGAAAGATGATGCCTTATTAACTGATTATACTATTGTCTTTAAGATTTTAAGTGGTGGAATAGTAAATGGAAAAAGGTACCCTGGGTTCTATTATACAGATGGAACAGGTAAAAACATCAATTATAAATATTCATTTGCCATTAATGCAAATGAAGGACATACTACAGATACGAATAATGCGGCGAGCTGGGCACAGATTAATGAGATCTTAGCAAAAGGACATGCTTACATGAATCATTCTATGAACCATGGTGGCACAGACATATATAAAGCAATTAAAAACGCGGAAAAAAATATGTGGGCACATACACATTACCGGATGACTGAAATTGTACCACCGGGAAATGATGAGGGATATGTGGAAAATGGTCTACAGTTAGGATACCATTTGATGTCTTCTGAATTTGGTGAACCAGTGCCAGATGGAAATAATAATCCTGACAATCAAAATGTGAGCTGGGGAAGTTATATTCCTATGTTAACACAGAATTTCAACAGGGTTTTAATTTCCAGAACAAACCTGGGCGATCAATGGAATGCAGCAGAACTGAAAACCTCAAAAGCTTATATAGATTATATATTTAATCACCCTGAAAGGAACAAGAAACTAGTTGGGGCCGCATTCAGTCATGGGCCTTTTGGAGACAAAAAAGAAGCAGCTGATAATTTTTTCGAGTTCATGATGTATATTAAACACCATCATGCCAATAATGACAGTGCATGGATTACTTCATCTAAAGAATTGATGGATTATGAAAATACAAAAGCCAAAATCATAGTTGCCTCCGAAAACTATAATAAGCAGACAGGTCATTATAAAATTGTATTTGATATGAATCGTATTGATTCGAACGTAATTTACCGTAATCTGAGTTTAAAAGTAAAGGAAGGAACTATAAGTAATGTAAAGGCAGAAGGAGTCAATGAAGTTACGTTTAATCCATCAACAGGTTTAATCAATCTTTACAAAACAGATAGATCAAAAGTGATCAACCCGTTTAAAGATCCGATTCCTCCTCAAATCGTAAGTATTACTGCAAAAGGTAATCTCATTTCTTTTAGTTATGATAAACCTGTTATACAAACAAAAAAACAGGGCTATGAAGTATCAGGAAATAAAATAGTAGAATTAAAAGGTTCAGGCAAGGATTGGCAACTCGTGATGCAAAATCCTGTTGGAACTGCACAAACCTTTTTTTACCGTATACAATTGGGCGATGCAAAACAAATGAACAAACCTTTATCACGTGTTTGTTCTTATATTGGAAATCCGATTAAGCGTTAAGTCTGGAAAGTTCCTTTCCAATTCTCAAAAGCTGCTGCGACCGATAGTGCTCGTTTTCCCTGTTAATATCATTGGAAAATTACAAATTATAAAATATAATTCCTATTAATCCTTAATATACTCATTTCTGGCACTATATTTTCAGTATAAGAAAAAACAAAATCCAATATGCGCATTGCCCATTTGATTCTAACTTATACAAACCCAAGACAGACGGAAAGGATGATCAAAAAAATGTATCATGAGAATTTTGATTTCTATATACATGTTGATAAAAAGTTCGATATCAATCCGCATCTTTTTTTAGGCACACTTCCAAATGTTTTTTTCATCAACAATAGGGTTGATGTTAAATGGGCGGGCTTTAGTACGGTCAAAGCTACCTTTGAAAGTATTAAAGAAATTGTTGCAACTGGGATAGAATATAAGTTTATAAATTTTCTGAGTGGTCAGGATTATCCAATTAAACCTGCCACCTATATCAATAATTTTTTCGAAAATAATGTAGGAAAAGAGTTTTTAAGCTTCAGAGATATAAAAAATGATTGGAAAGAAGGACTGATCAGGATGGAAAATTATTTCCTTTCCAGCTATAATTTTCCTGGAAAATATACATTGGAAAAACTGATTAATAAAATTCTTCCCAAAAGAAGACTACCTTATGGTCTTCATCCATATGGGAAATCTATGTTCTGGATGTTAAGTCCGGAAATAGCTTTATATGTAGTAAATAAAGTAGAGAATGACAGAAAACTAAAGGACTTTTTTGCTTTATGCTGGGCAAGTGATGAATTTGTCTTTCAAACAATATTACTAAACTCTCCATATAAAAATAAAATCATCAATAATAACTACAGATATATAGATTGGTCTGCTGGAGGTGCAAACCCAAAAGTATTAGACGAAACTGATATCACGAAAATTACAAATTCAGAAATGCTGTTTGCAAGAAAATTCAGTATGATTGAGAGCCCCAAGATCCTTGATCTGATAGACAAAAATTTATTAACACATGGCATATATAATTAACATACAAACTTTTAAAGATAGCAGAGGAATTTTAACAGTTCTTGATCAGGTAATACCATTTGAAATTAAACGTTTATTCTACATTTATTCTGTCGATAACACTGAAAGAGGGGGGCATAGGCATCATGAGACTTCTCAGGCGGCTATATGTATTAAAGGAAGTTGTAAAATCACAAATAACAACCATAAGTCCACTGAGGTTTTTGATTTGGACACCCCCGAAAAATGCTTAATTTTACTGCCTGAAGACTGGCATGTAATGCACGATTTCTCTGCCGATGCTATCCTTTTAGTATTAGCTTCAACCGCATTTGATCCAAAAGATTATATTTATGAGCCTTATGATACCGTATGAAAATCTAAAAACGCTCAACAGATCTTTTGAAGAAAAACTAAAAAACAAGTTCTCAGATTTCCTGGCTAAAGGTTGGTATATCCTTGGTGAGGAGGTTTCGTCATTTGAACAGGAATTTTCTGATTATCACGCTGAAAAATATACAGTAGGTGTTGCCAACGGTCTGGATGCACTGATTCTTTCTCTGAAATGCTGCGGATTTGAAAAAGGTGCAGAAGTAATTGTCCCTTCAAATACTTATATAGCAACGATATTAGCCATTATTCATTGTGATCTTGTCCCTGTCCTGGTAGAACCGGACAGTAGAACTTACAATATCGACCCCTTAAAAATCGAACAGGCAATTACAAAAAATACCGTAGCAATTATGGTTGTTCATTTATATGGCCAATGTTGTGAAATGGCTCCTATTCTTGAAATTGCTAATCAGCACGGATTTAAGGTAATTGAAGATTGTGCCCAGGCACATGGTGCCAAATACCAAAATAAAATGGCTGGTACATTTGGTGATTTCGGCGCATTCAGCTTCTATCCTACAAAAAATTTGGGGGCATTAGGTGATGCAGGAGCTATTATCTGCAAATCTGAGTCAGATTATCTCAAAATTAAGCAATTAAGGAATTATGGTTCAGAAAAAAAATATCATAATGGAGTAGTAGGTTATAATTCGAGACTTGATGAGTTACAAGCGTCATTTTTAAGAATTAAACTTCCTTACCTGAATGAAATTAATCAGCATAAAAGAAAACTGGCAGATATTTATTTTACACATTTAAATGATTCTTTTATCAAGCCTAAGCTTGACACCCAATTTTATAATGTTTATCATATTTATAATATTCTGCATCCGGAAAGAGAAAAGTTAAAGCAATATTTAGCCGATCATCAAATTGCTACTGAAATTCATTATCCAATTGCCCCGCACAATCAAGTGGCTATGAAGAATCACCTGGCTGGAAAGCACTATCCTATTTCCACAGAAATTCACCGGACAACTTTAAGTCTTCCTTGCTCATTTGCTCATACAGAGGACGACATCCTTCAAGTAACCAAAATAATGAATCAGTTTCAAGCATAAAAAAACAGTCTGCCTATGTTACATTATTTATTGAAAGAGCTAGCCCCCCCCTTATTACTTAACTTAAGATGGTATAGCTTCAAATATGGATGGAAGGGTGCGTATAAAAGCTACGAAGATGCCCAGCAGAAATGTACAGGCTATGATGAAGAACATATTTTAAACCGTATTATAGAGACTACACTTAAAGTAAAGAACAAAGAAATAGCCTACGAACGTGATGGAATTGCTTATGATTCCGTACAAATGAATTTCCCTCTATTAAAGACACTCCTTTACATAGCCTCAAAGAATAACAATGAGCTTACACTTATTGACTTTGGCGGTTCTCTGGGTACCACTTATTATCAGAATATCCCTTATCTGAAACACTTAAAGAAAATACGCTGGTGTATTATTGAACAGCCAAAATTTGTAAAAGCAGGAAAACAATATTTTGAAAATGAGCATGTTAAATTCTACTCCAATATTCAGGAATGTATGGCTGAAAACAATCCACAGCTTTTTTTAATCTGCAATGTCCTTCAATATCTTGAAAAGCCTTATGAACTCCTGAATGAGGCGAAAAATTTAGGGATACCTTATCTTATGCTGGACTTTGTTGGTTACAATTACCAAAACAGTGACAGAATAACAATACAATTTGTTCCTCCAGTATTTTATGGTGTCGAAGCTTGTTACCCTTGCTATTTTCTGAACAGAGAAAAAGTAGAAAGCAAATTAAGAGAGAATTATGATAAGAAATATGATTTCATCTCTGCAAATGAAAAATACTATGTTCAGCTAAGACCATTTCGTTATGAAGGAGCTCTTTGGGAGCTCCTTCCATAATTTACATTCTATATTATTCTTATTATAAAGCCTCGACAAATACAGGTGTCTCAGTCACATTTACTGTCAACTTACCATTATCAGTTCCAAAATCTTTGTAAGTCATCTCATCAGCACCTGGTTTAAGATAATGAATGCGCGCTTTTTTAGCTTTATGCAAATCAAGTATATAATCTTCTCTTCTATCTTTTTCATCAGGAACTACTAAAACATACATACTTTTGTCGCGAAATTTATAAACATCTACTAGTGGGTCCTGATAGATTGTATTATCATATACATACTCACCCATTAATTTAGTTACTTGCAGTAAATAATCCGCAGCAGGCCTTCTTCTGCCATCACCTAACAGCCCGGAAGTTCCGAATGGATTCTTTGAATCTGTACCTGGTGCATCAGAGTCATAAGCCTCATAGAAAAACACCCTGTTAAGTCCATGTCGTGCATACATTAACGAGGTACGCAAAATCCAATCTGCCTGAGTAATTAATACCGTTTTCTCCCCTATTGGTTTTACCCCCTGAATACTCTCTTCTTTAAGATCATAACCCGTCTCAGTAGTCCATACCTGCATGTTTTTCCCCAGTTCTGCCGCATATTTCACAAAAACATCTGCAATTTCACCCATATTATTATTAGTTTCAGGTGCTACTCCCCTTTTACCGGAAATGAACTTTGCGAACCATTTTGTATTATCATTAGAATACATGTGAAAATTAACCACATCAAAACACAAATCGACACTTCCATCTGGTTTGTAACCTCTGTTTTCTTTGCACCACTCGACCATTTCACGTACAAATTTCACGTCTGGTTTTGCCAGGCCACCCATCACCACCTGCATTGTAGGATCGGCAGTTTTCACTCCAACACCTTTTCCCAGTTTTCCTTTATTACCATCGTAAAATGCGGATAAGTTAGCTGCGTATTCCCGGCCGGTCTGCTCAGGTTTCTTCCCCTTCCACCACTTGTCAGGTTCATTCGCACATTCTACATATTTAACAAGATTGAGCCCTACCTTAATGGTGTTTACCTGATCACCTGTCCATCTTGGTTTATGATTTAAAATCAATAATGAAGTATCTATATTTTTATTAGATCCATATCTGGCCGCAAATTGATAGATGGCCCTGGCCTGTGCGATGTAAGATTTAGGATCATCTCTTTTTGCACCATATTTAATAGGAATATTATCTGCATCACGCTGACCCGCAGGATAAGTTTTAAATAACCAGTCAGGTGTATTTTTCAAACATGCAACAACCATTATACCTTCAAGTTTACAACGTGCATAAACAGCGTCATAGTTCCAGCCTCCTCTTGTCGTTGGGTTAAAAGAGTAAAGCCCTTCGGAATCCTCTAATTTTTCCCAGTCCATATAATGACGCAACCCTGAAAATGACTTCATCAGATCCAACTTCGGTTCGTAAATTTTACTCCCATCATTAGGGTTGTGGGGGTCTTGTAAGAAATCCCACTCGAAAGCATTGATCCCA
This sequence comes from Pedobacter sp. PAMC26386, assembly GCA_014302835.1. Classification (GTDB taxonomy): domain Bacteria; phylum Bacteroidota; class Bacteroidia; order Sphingobacteriales; family Sphingobacteriaceae; genus Pedobacter. Next base: position 242,008 of record CP060294.1, on the reverse strand, counting down.
AACAGGTCTTTCATTTTTATCTGTTTATACTTTAATTTATTTACAGGTATTTCTTGCTGATCAGCGCGACAAGAAACTAAGAGGGCAGCGATTACGACCAAGGAAAAATATTTGGTTAAGGCAATTGATTTCATTGTTTTTTTCAAAAAAAATAAAAAATTGAACATTAGAAAGATAATAATATATTCATAGAATCTCTTATTGCAATATTCAAAACTCGATCCAAAAACACCTTTCCTTATCTTATCTCTAAAAATAAGTATGGGAAACAATCTAATTATCTATTAAAAAATACAGATTAATGGTTTGCAGAAAAAATTGCATAAATTTAAATCTGTAATAAATAACTCAAAAAACGAGAGTTATTTATGGACTGAACATTGGGAAACACCTACTATTTTCATGGTTTACGAGATCGACCAAAAATTTCAAAAGTAACTTAAACATAAAAAGAACCCTTGGTCTTATCTGGTCAATTGCTAAAGGATGGACCATACTCTCTATCATTGCAATTATCGCCGAGACTTTACTATTTTTCATCTCTTTTTATTTATTAAAATTACTAGTAGATACCGTATCAAAAAGAAATCTACCGTCTCTTGAACATGAACATTTAATACGGAATTATGTCATTGCTGCTGGTGTAGCAGCAGTTTGTTATGCAATGGTAAAAGGTTTATCAAGTTATATTATAGAGGTTCAGGCCTCTAAAGTTGCCGCTTATATGGACGATAGAATACATGAGGCAGCAGTAAATCTTGATTATGCCTACGACGAAAGTCCTGACTATTTTGATATTTTAAAACGAGCCAAAGATGCTGGAGCCGACAAACCAAATTTGATTATCACTACTTTAATCGAACTCACAAAAAACAGTTTAAACCTCCTTGCCGTGGGTTCAATTTTACTCACTATAGACTGCTATTTATTACCTCTGCTTGCCTTTTTTGTATTTCCCACATTACTGGTCAGAATCCATTATGCAAACAAACTAAACAACTGGAGAATCAATCATACCGCTATGGAACGCCACTCTGGCTATCTCAGCACATTAATTACTTCCGAAACAGCTGCCAAAGAAATCAGGGTGAAGTACTCACTACCAGTATTGCAAGCATAGGTTTCTTTGCATGCATTGGTGTAATAGCAGTAGGAACTGTTAACGGACGTACAAGTGTAGGTGATATTACACTGTTTCTGGTGGCTTTCCCTCAGTCTTTCTCCTTAATGCAAAATATTTCAGGTGGTATTTCAATTGTTTACTAAAATAATGTATTCGTAAATAGCATTTTTGAGCTATTCGATTTAAAAAACAAATTTGAAGATACCCCGTTTCCAATACCTGTTCCCGCTGAAGGATTATCTGATCTGGAATTGAGCAATGTTTCTTTTACTTATCCTCATAGCTTGTTGCCTACATTAAAAAACATCTCCTTAAAAATACCGGCGGGAAAAATAATCGCCATTGTGGGGCTCAATGGGGCCGGAAAAAGTACACTTATTAAATTATTATCTAGGTTATATGATCCTACTGAAGGTGAAATAACTCTTGGTGGAAAGGATATTCGTTTATTTAAAACAACGGAGTACCGTAAACAGGTAAGTACAGTATTTCAGGACTTCTATAAATATAATGTAAGTGTAAAGGATAACATCCGCTTTGGAGATTTATTATATTGATCACGGTATAGATTATCTGTATGAGCATCAGTATCCTAATGGAGAGTTTTACTGTTATTATGCCCCAGATGATCAAATGAAAGAATGGTGTGTGCCTGATAGTACCGTATTTCCTGCTTCATTAATAGCAGCATGCTTACTGCAGCTCAGGGATTCAGCAAAAGTTAAAGAGATACTTTCTTTAACTGCAGGTTTCTTAAGCTACCAGATTATGCGCGGAGGAGTTTGGAATTTTTTCACTAAATGGAATCCCCTGTTTAAATATAGTCCGGCTGATACTGATGATACCGTATTTGCCTCCTATGTCCTGAAGGCTTTGCAAGTAGATTTTACAGATAACAGTAAGCTATTAATATCTAACAGGAATCAGAGCGGTTTGTTTTATACCTGGTTCGTGTTAAGACCTACTATAAATTGCAGTTCCAACTATTGGAAGATTATGTCAAGAGAACTGAAACGCCCTCTAAAATCACTTCTTTTCTGGTTTAAACATGAAAGCAATAGAAACGATATTGATTCAGTTGTCAATGCAAATATTCTCTTCTACTTTGGATTGAATGATCAAACAAAAGCTGTAGTCAATTATCTCCTGGAAATAGTAGAGAAGAACAAAGAGAGCGAATCAGATAAGTGGTATAAAAACCCCGCCACCTTCTATTATTTTTTATCCAGAAATTACACAACCGTAAAGGAGCTGGAACCCGCCAAAGAACCTATCATCAAACGTATATACCAAACAGCAAGAGAAAATGGCAGCTTTGGTAATTCCGCATTTGAAACCGCACTGGCTATTTCCACACTGGCTAATCTTAATAATAGGGATGAACAAATGAATAAAGCAGTAAATTTTCTATTAAAAGCACAATGTAAATACGGATGCTGGGAAAGACATTTGTTTTTTTATTCCGGGCACAAAAAAACAGTTGGATGGGGATCTGAAGAAATCGTTACCGGCTATTGTCTTGAGGCATTGGCAAGTTACCGGAGATTACTAACTGAAAATTGACATTTAATCAGAACAGATGAAGTTTTTAGAATTCACAAGATCTTCAGAATAGTGGGAGTATAAACTTGTTCCATTACTATCAGTTGGTTATGCAACCCTTTTGCTTAATAACTCCCCAATCGCTCCTGCTATATTAAAACTATTATTTTTGCTATCAGCTATTATTATCGGTGCAGTCTATGTCAGTGTAATCAATGATCTTTCTGATATCACAGAGGATGCAATAGCCGGAAAGAATAACAGAATGGCCAAAATAAGTCAGTTATTGCAAATAACCATTGTAGGTCTATGTCTCATTGCAGGAATTATCAATGGCTATTTTATATCCGGACGTGTTAAGTCTCTTTTTTTACATCATGGCATGGATTGTATTTAGTCTCTATTCTCTTCCTCCTGTCAGACTAAAAAAAAGAGGAATATGGGGGGTACTTTGTGACGCCATGGGAGCACATCTCTTTCCTGCCCTATTTATAACTTCCAGTCTTCTGGAATTCATTCATGCAGACAAAAATGTGCTTTGGTTTGTGTTAATAGGATTCTGGGCCTTCTTTTACGGCCTGAGAGGAATATTATGGCATCAGTTTTACGACAGAGAGAATGATAGAAGATCAAGTACAACAACTTTTGCCAGCCATATCAAACCAGAACTTTTCAGAACTCAGGAGGTATGCATTTTTAGCGTAGAGATCCTTGCCTTTTCAGGAGTGGTTTCCTTTATCTTTAATCTATGGATAGCCTGTTCAATAGGCTTATACCTGATATTGATCTAGATAAGAAAAAGGTATTTAAGCCATAAAATATGTCTGATTATTACACCCCGCAACGCACCATATCAGCTGTTAATGAATGATTATTACCTTGTCTTCTTTCCTTTGTCTTTACTCTTCACTTTAAGTTTGAATCACCCCTATGGCTGGTCGGTTCTTTGTTTCCACCTCTCATTATTTCCACGAAAAACACTTTTTGCTGTAAAAGATGTGATAGGCTATTTTCGTCAGACTAAACTTTAAAATTCTTTTTTTCGAAACTGCCTTATTCAGCAATTTTAAAAAACACGACGTTTTTATAAAATTATAAGGTCCAAAAACAAAAACCAAATTGCAATTTACCTGCATAAATTCAATAAAAATATTAAAACGAACACCTGTTCAAATCGTTTAATACAAAGAATTTAAAACTCCTTTCCGAGAGCGACTATCTCTAAAATCAAAATCAACTATCAGTTACAAATTTATGAAGGAACAAAAATATTGATAAAAAAAAAGCCCCAACCGAAAATACCAACAATTACGGCATTGTTATTGATAACAATAAAAAAACACGAACTGCCCAACAACTTAGCATTTAGTGAGTATTACAATCCCCGTTATTACTCGTTTTGTATTATATATTTTACACATTTCACCAAACCATATTTTAAATCATTTTTTTTCATTATCATTGGCAAACACTTTTCACAGCGGTGCAAACGATTTTCAAACAACTGTGCGTTAGTTATATAAAATATATTTTATCACATTAAGAAAAAAAAAGGCGCTCAACTAACAGTCATAAAATGATCAAAAACTCACAGATACTGGTTCTTTCTATTGTATTATTTATCACTTTTACTGCATGTAAAAAAGGTGATGGTACAGATCCCCTTACATCACTACCAGTAATAACTAAGCCTGTTGACACTGTTGTTGTCCCACCCATTGTTGGCCATGTATTGGTCCTTGGAAACGGCTCCGGTGACCTGACGATTGATGGAAACACCATAAATCCAAAGGCCAATGATCTAATCAAGATCAGAGGTGGCGTTTATACGAGTATCAATATTAAAAACATCAATGCCAGTGGCACAGTGACCATACAAAATGATGGTCTGGTAGAAATAGCAGGAAGTAATGACCATATTTTATTGAACAATGTCAGTAATCTGACCATATCCGGAACAGGCACACCAGGTATATCCAGAGGATTTGTCTCAAGAGATAATGCTCAACACAGATCAATAATCATTAATGGTACTGCTCAGAATTTAACTATACAAAATGTCGCTTTCAAAAACATCGGTGATTATGTAATTTATTTCAATAGCGCACAAGTTGTATATAATGGAAGTAAGAGCTCCTTTTCTGACCAGATTCATCTCCTTAATATTGATTGTGATAACACTGGAACCTTTTTACAAATGCTGGGCGGGGTTGATAACGGAGTTATAACTGGCCTTATCAAAAATCTGGAAATAGCCTATTTGAATTTCCAGAATTCTGATTGTGGAGCGGCTGTTATAGTTGATAATGCTGATGGGTATAATATCCATCATAATACGGTAACAAACATCAACAGTAACAACAACAATCATAATGGGATTTTCACACTTAAGGGAACTGGATCTTTCCACCATAACCTGATTCACAATCATCAGGGAAATGCGCTTAGAGCATGGGTAAGAAGCTTGGGTACAACACCAAAACAGGTATTAATTTATAACAATACAGTAGTTAATTCAAGAAAATATTCAGCATTTGAAACACAGTCTTTCCAGACAGAAATTATATCTGGCGTAACCACTTATGCCAACTGCAAAGTTTACAATAATATCTGTGGAGATTTGAATCTCAGTAAGGACTGGGTAGGTGTAGTCGTTGATGTTTATAATCTTTTTGGAGGAACATGTGATGTATATAACAATACCGGCTTTAATTTCCCTGCTCCTAGTATGACAAGTAATATTGTTAACCAGCAGTCTGTAACTATCCCTGCTGCTTCCAATAATGTTTATTATTCAACTGCAGCCAGTGCAGGAATACCAAATACAGCTAACTTGACTATACAGCCATAACAGCCAAAATAAAGAGAAGGTAATTAATTCTTAATTACCTTCTCTTTATTGAATAAAGTGGTAGTTAGTTGTTTAATCAGTAAAACAAGCTCTTTATAACCAATAACATATATATTCCAGAATCCAAATTTCGAATACTTGTTCAATGGATTGTAGGCTATAATTACTGCAGTCAAAATAGGGAAAACATTCGCAATAGCTATAGAGTACACTGATTTGAACAGGCGTAATCCAATATAATCAGCTAATAGATTTACAGCAAGCATAACCAGTATTTTATAGAAATTTATCTTTGGTTTATGAATCACGTCAAGCGTTAACGCGAAGAAACGATCTGCAGGATATAAAATGCAAATACTCATAAAAATCCTGAAGAGATTAGGAGCTTCTGTATGAATATATTTTTCCCCGCCAATAAGTAGAATAACAGGCTCTGCAAATATGATGGATAGAATGGCTATTAAAACGATAACTATCGAAAGCATACCAACCATCTTTTTCATCACGTGCATCATTTCCTCTTTCTGGTTATTGTTATAATATCCTGCTAAACTGGGCATCCCAGAGGCTGCAAAGCTCAGCAATGGAATTTCAACAATCTGTATCAGTCTTCCACCAAGATTATAAACAGCCAAAGCTGACGGCCCCAGAAAGAAATTTATAAAAAAGGTATCTGTAACTTTAAACAAGTTTGAACTTACATTTGTTCCCATGCTATATTTTCCAAAATGAAACAGTTCCAGAAACATCTTTTTTGTGACACTTCTGACACTTCCAATCATTGTCCATCCCAGAAACATCACAGCTAAACTTGCCACCAGGTTTGAAAGTATATAAGTAATAATTATCGAGGTCAGCGTTGATTTATTTAAGACCGTCAGTGTAATTACTGTACCCGTAAATAATACCTGGTTAATCAGTCTAAGCCATAACAAGCGGTCAAATCTCTTATCCCCTTGTACAATTAGGTTTGCCATAAATGAAGGTAAGGTAGCAAGTGATATCAACGAAAAATACTTAAGGAATAAAATCATTCCTTCATTACTGATGTAAGAGGATAAGAAGAAAGTAAGTAAATTCAGGACGATCGAACCTGCGGTAATTAAGAGTGCAAGACACCACGCTGAACCTGCTACCTCTTTTGCTTTATCTACACTTGTTCCTGAATAAAATTTAACAAATGAAGTGGTTAAAAAGCCTGATCGAAGTGTATCGATCAACGCAAGTATAGTTGTAAAAAACACATAAATCCCAATTTCTCTAACTGATAATGCACGATATAAAACTGCAATGGTAACCATTCCAAAAACTGCCATTACTCCATTACCCAGAAGAGATTGAAAGTGTATGTTCTTAAGCAGAGAAAGTATCTTTTTGATAAATGACATAGTTTAGTTATAAATTATTTTGCAGCCCGGTTAGGATAATATGCAATAAAAAAATGAGTAATTAAATTCCATCTTTGAAAAATCAAGATTCAACAAATTAGTTAGCATCAATAACATGCAAATCAAGGAGATCAAGGACATTGGCATCAGCTTCCAGATCAAACTTTCTAGCAAATAACATTCCTGATTCAATTATCTGAGGAAAATCATCAGTAGTCAGAATTTTAGGATGAGCCTCGTTTTCAGTCCAGTCAATATATCTGTGATTCTCATTAATCAGTTTATCCTGATATTGTGAATTCATTAAAATACTAGCAACAACAAACTCGTCACAACCCCAGGTCATTCTCAGAAAGCTTATCATTTTTGGGTTTGCTTTAAAATAAGCAGATACATAAGCAGCGCAGTCCGACGTAACCGTCCACCAGCCGGATTTATTGCCTCCATATAAGTCTAATGAGACAGGGAATTTGCGCTTGGGGACAATACTATTTACAACCCTCTGCACAAAATATTTCCCTCTGAAATCCATGTCCGTGAAATGAAAAGCTTCATATCGTCCTACTGCTTCATTCCACCATGAGGTATCATTTGAATTATCAAAGGATATAAAAGAATAACCTTGATATTTATTGAAGAAATCATAAATCACATCAGTAGGTTTAACCGGATAATCCTGCCCGCTGATGAGGTTTAAAAAATCATAAACTATCCCCTTTTGCTGTACCTCATCAATAGACCTGATAGTTGCTTCTACTATAGAAAACCCGCCCCAGGTACATACAGTTCTGTTTATAATGAAATAAACCTGTTCTAATTGTTCCAAATACTTAAACGATGCCATATTTACCTTTTGATCCAGATGAATATAAAAGTCGAACTGGGGATGTCTCATAGCCCTAATCAGTCTTTCTAATTGTGCCGGGTTTTTATGAGCAATAATAATATGGGCTATACGCATACGTTACTAAAAATCTGCCTGAATGTATCAGTTAAATAAGGATCAAAAAACTTATCTAAGGTAATTCTTATCTTAGAATAATATTTATTTTTATTGCTTTTGCTGTATCCATCTCAGATATTTCTTTTCTTTAACTGCTTTAATGCATAATCACAAGCTCTCGCGGTTAATGCCATGTAAGTCAGAGAAGGATTCTGACAAGCAGACGATGCCATACAGCTACCATCAGTTATGAATACATTTTTTACAGCGTGCATCTGGTTATATCCATTTAATACAGATGTATTAGGATCTCTGCCCATTCTAGCAGTTCCCATTTCATGAATAGTGGCCCCACCAGGTTTATGGTAATTGAAAGTCTCGACCTCTTTAAATCCAGCGTTAACTAACATCTCTTCCGATGATTTTCTGATATCTTCCATCATCTTTATTTCGTTTTCCCTAAATGAGAAGTCAATTGCCAATTGGGGCAGGCCCCATTTATCTGTTTCAGAAGAATGAAGGCTCACTTTATTTTCATGATAAGGAAGACACTCTCCCCAACCTGCCATCCAGATACTCCATTTACCGGGTGTAGTTAGTTGCTTTTTAAAATCACCTCCAAAACCAGGCATAGTTCCAAGATCACTCCATCCCTGCCTTTCCCCGTCACCTTGTATGTTATACCCCCTGATAAAATTAAGTCCGGAATCAGGTTTGAGATTTCTATAGCGTGGAATCAAAAATCCACAAGGTCTTCTACCCTTATAGTAGCTATCCTGATACCCCTCATGCACACCACTTGCACCAGCAGAAGAATGATGATCCATTAAATTATGCCCCAGTTCACCACTGTCATTACCAAAACCATTAGGAAACCTATCTGATTTTGAGTTTAAAAGCAAACCAGCAGTTGCAATAGTAGAAGCATTGACAAATATTATTTTCGCATAATATTCAAAACTTTCATTTGTCAGAGTATCAATTACTCTAACTCCTTTTGCCTGTTGTTTATTTGCATCATATAATATCTCAGCAACAATTGAATAAGGTCTGAGGGTTAAATTACCTGTTTGAAATGCTGCTGGAATAGTTGAACTGTTACTACTAAAAAACCCACCAAACGGACATCCTCTGGAACATAAATTACGATTTTGACAAGGCCCTCTGCTATCCCATCCTTTTGTAAGGTTTGCCACCCTGGCTATAGTTAGTAACCTGCTCTGATCATTTTTCCGGATAGCATCTCCCAGGTGACTTTCTATACAATTCAATTCCATTGGTGGTAAAAACTGACCATCTGGCAACTGTGCAAGATGCTCATTCCGACCACTAACCCCAATAAATCGTTCTACATAATCATACCATGGTGCAATATCATTATATCTCAAAGGCCAGTCGACAGCAATTCCATCTTTTAAATTCGCTTCAAAATCAAGATCACTTAATCTGTAACACTGTCTTCCCCAGGTAAGCGATCTCCCCCCAACCTGATAGCCTCTGATCCAGCTAAAAGGCTTTGTTTCAACATAAGGATGATCTTTATCATTTACATAAAACAATTGATCTCCTGCATTCGTATGCGGGCTCTGCCTCGGACTATCATGAATTTCTTTAATCGTATGATTTAAACGGTGAGGAAAGTCCCAGGGATTAAGATTTGCTGTAGGATAATCTATAATATGTTTAACATCCCTCCCTCTTTCAAGCAGCAAAGTTTTCATTCCTCTTTTACACAATTCCATTGCAGCCCAGCCTCCACTAATACCAGAGCCTATCACTATTGCATCATAAGTAGATTTACTTTCCAAATTCCCCGTTTTATACATAAATGGTTATTTTGTTGCCCAGGATTTCTGGTTTTTTGTTAATGGAATACACGAAGCATACATACCTGGAATATAATCGTAGGCAAGTCCTTTTGTCGCACCAAGCTGAGAAGTACAATATCCTTCTACAGTCAGTTGCTTAAGTAAAATAAAGAAAGGCATCCCAAAAACTCTATTATTAACTTTATTTATAATCTCCATCCTATACAAAGACTTGGCTTCAAAATATTTAAGTATTTCTACCTTTTCACTTTTTGAACAAGCTATAAAATCACGGTTATAATTTTCAGAGACATACACCTCAAGATCAGCCAGACCATTTAAAAATTTATGCTGGGTTTTGGGCTCCGTACAAAATTTGATCATATCAATAATATAATCTTCCACCTGGGCATCTTTAGCACCAGGGGTATCAGTCCGTGGAATTATTACCTCTGCCAATTCGGATAGGAGAGCTTTTTTCCGATAAAGCTGATTTACATCAGCAATAGAATTAATAGCTACCCATTTATATAACGAAAAGGAAGAAAATCCAACAGATACAAAGACAACCAGACCTTTTATTGTAGTCCTTCTATCCATTTAAAATTCAAGTTAGCTAAATATGCCATAAATATATATAAAACATGAATTCAAAAAGAATTCAGACAAAACATCTTATTCAAAAGTCCTGCCATAAACAAGATTAGTTCAGTAATCCTGCAGCATTTATTATATTAGTCAAATTTTCAGAAAGAAAACAAGCTAAATGAGACCTATAACCATACCGAAAAACATACTGAAATACAATAAGGGAAAAGAAGAGCTGTCTCCTGAAATCCCAGGTATCGCAGCGCGATTTAATCAATTAAAGAGTGAGAAACCCTTAATTTCAATCATCATTCCCGCTTATAATGAGGAAGAAAATATTCTGAAAACACTTTACTCTCTTTCACAGACTCTTAGCAAACATTCCCTTGAAGTTATTGTGGTTAATAATAATTCTGCTGACGATACAGAAGCTCTTGCCAATGTATGTGGTGTGACCTGTATCAATGAAAAAAAACAAGGAATTACCAATGCGCGCAACGCGGGACTGGAAATTGCCAGGGGTGAGTATGTAATTAATGCCGATGCTGATACAATCTATCCGCAAGGCTGGATAGATGACATGGTTAGTCCCTTAATTGCAAATCAGTCAATTTCTCTGACTTATGGTAAATTTTCTTTTGTCCCAATTGCAAAAACCCCAAGGCTGGTTTATTTCTTCTATGAATATATTTCAGATTTCAACAGAACTATTTGTCAGCTATTTAAGGAAGAAGCATTGAATGTTTATGGATTTAATTCAGCATGCCGCAGACTGCAATGTCTTAGTGTAGATGGATTCAATCACCCTCCTGGCACGAATGAAGACGGTTGGCTAGCCATTAAGTTAAGAGAAAAAGGCTATGGACAGCTACATTGGGTAAAATTTACCAGAAGTATTGTATGGACGACCGATAGAAGAATTCAGATAGACGGAGGCTTGTATAAAGCCACCTATGACAGGCTGGTAAAAAACTTGAATTTCAACAATCTTAAAAAGAGAAACTAGTCTACTTCCCTGCTGCCAGAACATCAATATAAGTTTCCTCTACTTTTCTTGTCATTGTTTCAATATTAAAACTAGTCTTTACTAAAGCTCCTGCTGCCTGTCCAAGAGTTTTGCGTAATTGCTCATCCGATAGCAGTAATAGAATAGCTTTAGCTAATTCATCCGGACTTGATACAGGAATAAGAAGTCCATTTTGCTTATCAATAATCAAATCCCTGGTTCCATCAATTGCTGTTGCAATTATCGCTTTCCGCATAGCCATAGCCTCAAGTAAGGCTATAGGAAGCCCCTCCCATAAAGAAGGCAGACAGAAAAGATCTGTTCCATTTAAAATAGCAGGAATATCATCCCGAAAATCCTCAAAAATCACACGAGCCCCCAGTTTTAGTTTTTCTGCAAGCTCCAGCATCTGAATCTTAAGATCCCCATCCCCCACAATCAGAAATTTCACCTTTACAGCAGAAGGTATTTTAGCTATAGCATTCAAAAAGGTAAGTGGTTCTTTTTGAGCAGTAATCCGTGCAATATAGCTTACCAGTATCTCATCTTCAAGAATCCCAAACTCTGTTCTTATATCCTTATAATCCTGATCAGGATTAAACTTAACCTGGTTAATTCCATTCACAATAACTTTTGTATCATGCATTGGAAATTTACTTCTGCCTTCCCTGAAATTACTTTCAGAAACACAAATTGTCTGATTAGCAACCTTAACCAGGAACCTTTCACTTAAAGTACGGATTAACTTGACGAAAGGTTGCTGGTCTGGATGAAATGACCAGCCATGAACAGTATATACTATGGGGATTTTTAGTTGTTTTGCCGGATAAAACGTATTTGAATTGGCTCTGGTACCATGCGCGTGTATCAAATCAATTTTCTCCTCTATCAGAATCTTTTTAACATCCTTCCATACCTTATAATTAAAAGGCTTTTCCGTATGTACCACATAAGTTTTAAATCCATCAGCTTTTAGTTTGTCAACCATTGGGCCATCGGTAAAAGATAAGATCACAGATACAAAACGGCCCTTATCCAGTTCTTTTACTAAATCCAGTACATGTGTTTCTCCTCCACCAACCTTACCCTGCCTGATGGTTTGTAATATCCTGATCTTTCTTTGCTCTGCCATGTTTGATAAATTTTAAAACCCAGTATCCCCGATAAATTAATGCGCCGTTTTGTCCACATCATCAATTTTACTTTCGTAGTAATGCTGTGTTGCGGTAGAAATTTTATTGGCCTTCTTTGCTTTTAGAAGCGATAAAATCTGATAAAATATAAATACAGGTATTCTAATGAGTGATTGATAAATAATTTTTGGCGCTTTAAAATAGCTTAACGATACAAAGAATATATAAAAGAAAGACAGAACCGCGAATAACCAAAAAAACAGTTGTTGAGGAAAAAACAACAGATCAATTAATATACATAAACCCGAAAAGCTTACGACAATAAAAAGAGGTGGTCTGGAAAAAACCAATCCGCATAAAAACTGATTTCTATTTAAATTCTTCAATCCCGTGCCAACCAGTTTCACTCCTTTACCTGCATATTTAAACCAAGTATTAATCCATCTTGCACGCTGATTTACAAGCTGTCCTGACTTAGAAGTTTTCTCATCATATACTACCGCATTTTCAGCGAAAGCAATACGATGCCCCCTATTCAAAATCTCCATCTGCAAAACCTTATCAAATCCAGCTCCCTCAATATCCAGATACTCCAGACATTCTTTATAAAAAGCCGTACTGAATGCCATCCCTGAGCCAGCAAGAGATGCCGAAGAACCAACATCAAACATAAGTTTTCTATCAATGAAACGGTAATACATATCACCAGCCTCATCCAGACAGGCATAACTGGTATTCAAATTCTTAGCACTTCTAACACCTTGCACTGCTATAAATTGTGAATCAAAAAATTTATTCAGCTCATTCAAATATTCAGGATCTACTAAATTATCACTATCAATAATTGTCAGGTAATCATGTGCCCTTTTAAAATTATTGATTGCATAAAAGTGTGATTTAGTATTACTAGCCAGTGTTTCTTCAGGTCTAAGCAAAATCACCCTTTCATCATTAAAGTTCAGACCCGATATATCACATTTATCAGCAACTACATAGATCATATAATTGCTGTAGTTCAATTTTAAAATAGAGTCTACAACTGAGGGTAAGAGTATAGTCTGCTCATACGCCGTCACAATTACTGCATAATCATGTACATGTTCCGCTATAGGATTAAGAATAGCTCTCTTTTTGAAAACACGAAGGATGTACAGTATTAGTGGAAGGATTAAATTTATACCGACTAAAACCTGAAAAACAACCCAAAAGACAAAAACAAATTCCATATAATTCTAAAAAGAGTATTTATTATTGTAATTATTTAAAGCACCATATATTTTAGCAACGCTATTTTCCCAGGTATGTTCCAGAGCAAATTCTCTCCGCTCCTGCTCTTTCACTTTTGAATTCTCTTTCAATGCTTTTTCAATCAGTAAAATATATTCTTCCTTATTTTGTGCAAGGTAAACGAAATCACTAAAGGTTTCCATAGCCTTTGTTGCCGTCGCCACTACCGGTTTACCAATAGCCAGGTATTCATCAATTTTACGCGGGTAATTTCCGATAGTCACTTCATTGATCAGTTGTGGATTGATACACACATCAAAAAAATTAATGTAGTCTGGCAATTCACTGATTGGTTTAGATCCCGTGAATAAAACATTTTCGAACTGATGCAAATTACTCATTTTAAACAGTTCATCTTCCGGCCCCACCAACACTATTGTCCACTGCGGCCTTAATGAGGCAATGTGAGCAATAATATCCCGATCTAATCTTATACTTTGTAATGCGCCCACATAACCAACTACAGGCCCCTTAATGGTAGTCAGGTCCATGGGAGCTTTCTTCACCTTATTCTCAACAAAGATATCAAGATCGCAACCTTGACCTACATCAAAGGAGTTAGGATTAAACTGCCCGCAATATTCAGCAAGGAATGTTGAATTGGCAACACAGAGGTCATTCTTAGCAATTAATTCTGGTTCAAGCTGTACACCGTGTTTTTTCCAGTAATCCACGGCTACCATATAATCTCTCGAATAATAAATACTAACAGCAGGTTTTAGAAAATCCTTTAGAAAAAATCCTTTAAATATCTCGTTATCGTTAAAAAGAATAAAATCTTTAAAACCAAGCTCCTTGATCGCCTTCTGAATAGAATAGGCTAACTTCCTATTATTTAACTTATTAAAAAAATTGAATATTTTAGTATTACTGATCCAATTGATAGATTCCACCATACAATCAGGATAGAAATTCCAGATATTGTGCTGAATGTGGACTAACCCATCCTCCTTACCCTTAATTATCGCCAGCCTTTTACTAGTCTTAGGCTCTTGCTTATTTCTCCATAAAGTAATTCTGTCAAGCGGCGAGTTAACATAAAGTACTCTATTATTTTTACTGAATTCTAAAGCTATATTTTTACAATTGCTCCCTATTTCTGTATCCCAGGGCTGTTGTCCGACGACAATAATATCCCGGCCTTTTATACTGTTTCTATTTAGTTTACGATCACCTGAGTGGTCAGTTCTTTCCACCATAACTTATTAATTATTTTTCGGAGAACTTACCCGCTCCCACATACCAGTGACATGATTATACTGTTTAATTACCTTTGCGGGATTACCAACTGCCACTGAAAATTCAGGAATATCCTTCGTAACTACACTTCCTGCTCCAATGATACAATGTTTACCTAAAGTTACTCCTGCAGTAATTACAGTATTTGAACCTATCCAGACATCATCCGAAATAGTAATCTGTTTACTCGTTTCTTTTTGCTGCCGCGGAGAAATACGAATATCCTCATAACCATGGTTCAAACCAGAAACAACTATATTCTGAGCAAGCATTACCTCATTACCAATTACAACAGGTCCGATAATCACATTTCCCAATCCAATAATCGTCTGGCTACCAATAATCACATCTCCTACTCCATTATTAATCGTCGCAAAATCTTCAATAACAGATTTTATACCCAGGCTAAATTTATTATAGGGAAATACATCCATCCTTGTCCTCTTTCTTATAATAGAGTCCTTTCCTCTCTTGTGAATGAAAGGATTAATCAGCAATCTCACCCATAATCTGGGACGATGTTCGTTAGCCGGAATCATTAACCGAAGTACTAACTGCTTTAAGGCAGGATTAGATTTTATTTTCGAAACAAGAGACATGATAGATAGGTAACTAATTTTTATTCATTACTTTGAATCCCTTGAATACCCCAAGAAGAAAACAAATTAAAGCAGGAACAGCAAAAATTTCAAATGGCATTTCTATACTAAATTTAAGTTTTTATTTTTCTGTTGTTTGAGCTCTTCTTCCAGTTTCGGGCTTATTAATACAAAAACCCAGGAGATATAGACGACATAAGAAGAAGGTGCTGTATTGATTACCTCATTTGCATAACTGCAAATTAATATCCCCGCAAAACCTGATGTCAAAGCCATTGCTTTTATTTTCAACCCTTTGTCTTCTATCCTCCATACTATACCACAACATTTCCCCAAAATATACATCATGATACAGATCCAGATAGTAAAACCAATTATTCCGTACATTGCCCATACTTTTACCCAGTAGCTATCTGGCTGCACAGTGGAAAGGAACTTATCTCTGTTATAGGTTTCTCCCCAGACTCCAATAACTCCAAGTCCGCCTCCTAATGGTCTGCTTCCTAAATATTCGCGCAAAATCTGCTGATTCATCAAACGTACATTTAAAGAAGCCTCTTTTGGATCAAAAGCAGATCTTAACCTAAAAATCTGATAATTAGTATTACCTATGGTTGTATATTTAAGGACAAATAAAAGAGAAAATGCGATTAATCCGCCAATAATAATAATCTTAAACTGTTTACTCAGTACAATAGCAAGAAATGCGCCAATTACGAGTGCGAATAATGCTCCCCTTGTACCGGAAATCAGCATTCCATAAATCATAATCATTGCAGCAATAAAAAGAAGTACCCGTTTCCATATCTTAAATGGTCCCAAAGCCAGCACTAAGGCTATTAGTGCAATATGTGCTTGAGATGCACCAAACTGTCCCGCATCACTATAAAACGAAAACACCCTCAGTCTGCCCCATAATATATGTGTAACATTACCTCCCTCATCCAGAAATCGTTGTTCACCTGGTGACGGGCCTACATATAGTTGTTTGATACCATTCAGTGAAGCAAGCAGAGAAAGACCTATAATAAGATATAAAAATACGTTTAGATCTTTATTCTTTTTTAAGAGCATGAAACCAAGAGGAACAATCATAAAGGGGTACAAAGCTGCAGCACGAATTTCCTGAAGCCATCCCTGGACACTTGCCCCTGCAGGATTTGCCACTTCAAAAACGCTGATCAAAAACCAGATCAGCATCAAAATAACGGTATCATTTTTTAGCAGCTTCCAATCGTGCTGATCGGCTGTAAAAATCAATGTTAACCATCCCAGTAAAAGCATTCCGTCCTGCAAAGTTCCGAAAGGGAAATGTCCGATTTCCCTCCCAAGAATACCAAAAGTAAAACAATAGAATACAAGTACCCAGATAATTAGTTTAGGGTTTTTGATAAACGAAATCTGAATTGCAATCAAACAGGAAACACCAATTACTGCAACAGGTAGAAGAATACCAAGATCAACGACGAATAAACAAATGCCTAAACAAATTACTATTACTATTGATAATATAATGATGCTTAGCTTATTGCTTTTATAAAACGATGCCGCTTTATCCATTCTTTATTTATAAAATAAGAAAACCGAATTCTAAGGAAGTGCCGAAACACCTTCCCTCATAAAATTACGACTTAAATTTCTCGTTAAGTTTAATTTTATTCAATACCCACCCAATAAATCCGGGCTGTTCTCTTAAATATACTAACAATTCTTTATCCGCATCTGATAAAGACTTTCCAGCCTCAAAAACAGCAATATTCTTTTCGGTAAACATCAACCACTCCTTTGCCACACTAATATCCTGTAAACTGTTAATATCAATAATTATCAAATCAAATCCCTTTCTTAACACATCAAATCCAGCTTTAAGATTTTTGGAGCTCTGAATCTCCAGAAGAGAAGTATTGTCTTTGTTCTTGTTAAGAACTGTAATCAAATCCTGGGTTTGAATCTCTCTTTTAATAAGGAAAGTTTCAAAATTATCCCTTACAGCCAGCTCCTTGGTATCAGCGTTTTCAACCTGCTGAGTTTCTCCGCCTATCAGTAAGACTTTCCTTCCTGTCATAGCAAAAGCATGAGCAAGACTGGAAGCAATAAAAGATTTTCCTTCACCAGCCCCAAGACTGGTAATTCCAAGAATCCTGCTTTCATCAGCATCCATGAAATTGGTCAACTCAAGTCTAAGAGAACGCAGCAAGTTCTTAAAGGCTATGAATTTTGGTTTTTCAGTATCATTCCATATACTTTTTAATGACTTACCATCTGTATTCACATAGCTTAAATTACCAATTACAGGTAAATTTGTAGCATTGATCAGCTGCTTAGAGTTATTAATTGTGTTGTCCAGAAAGAATAACGCTACAACTGCTATAAAACAAAGAGAAAAACTTGAAAAACCAGAAAGCGCAATATATAATAAACGCTTAGAAGGCTCCGGAGTTCCTATCAATCCTACCTGTGCAATGTTTAATTTTACTCCAATGTTCTGTTCAGTTCTCGTTTGATTGTAACGGTTCAAAGCATCCATATAATCTTTTGTTGCCAGATCTGCATCTCTTTCAAAATTCTGTATACCAGCATCAAAAGGCACCATTGTATTATATTTCGCTTTTAATTGTGACAACTCTCTATCAATAGAAACGATACTGCTTTTCGCCTGGTTCATGGTTACTTCCAAATTAGATCTTTGTTGAATCAGATTTTGCTTAGATGCTGTAGGATCCACAATATTATTATCTGAATTACGTAAAGTCTTTGCATTGAGTATACTCGTTAGTGAATCCATTTTTTTCTTATCACTCACTTTAAAGTTGCCATCGATATAATGGGCATTAGCAACATTCAGTTGATTTTTAATATCAACAATCTCTCTGTTTTCAGAACCGACATTGCCTCCAATATATGCATCTTTACCTCTTAATTTAGACTCTATAGCTGAAATGGCTCCCTGGTTTGCTTGTATATCTCTTATTGCCTGCGCTTTGCGATCTTCATTCTGAGAGATCTGTGTATAGGCAATCTCAGATTGTTTGTCCAAATTAAGTACACCATTAGCCATTTTAAAGTTCTTCAGTGCAGCATTCTTCTGGTTCATCACGCCTTCTTTTTTCTTTAGCAATGAATCCAGTAAGGAAATAGAGTTATTTTGATTAAAGTTAACATCCTGACCGTAATTCACAATAAATTCAGTAGTCAGTGTATTCACCAGAAAGGCAGATAATGCAGGGTTCGGGGAAACGTAAGTCACATTAATAAAATCACTGCCATCACCACGGTTAATCGTCAGATTTTTATTAATACTGGTTTCATCGTAGCCCATAGAAGCCACAAAATTATATAAATCATTATTCCCTTTATCAGAAAGTGCCAGGGTTTCTTTTTTAAGCAGTTTTTCCTGGTACTGAGTAATCAGCTGGTTTTTTTTGTCAGATGGAAGAGAGTCCAGTTTATCACTATATTTTTTAAACGGGCTCTTAGGATTTTCTAAATCATGAAGAATAAGGTGATATGAAAGGATACTCATGATTTTTTTCATCTTTATCTTTTCAATGATATTAGCAAATTGCTGACTGGTTTTAAAGTAATCCATATTCTGATTCTGTCCAGCAGCTAATTGCTTAGACTGATCCACCAGACCAGTTGATATCTGTGCTTCAGAACTAAACTGCTTAGGCAGGTTCTTCACCATAAAATATGTAATACATAATGTCACAAGTGGAACTATAATGATAATCCACTTATATCTGTTAATATGTTTTAAAAATGCCTTAAAATCCATCTGAAAAAAATTACTCCTATTTATTTATTTAAAATCTGATAACGGTCTGCCAACTATCTCTTCTAACGCATCTTTAGCTACTAAAAGATTTACTTCAGATTGGATTTTTGCTGTATTAGCAGATGCCAGGTTTATCCTCGACTGATTATAAACATCAAGAGAAAGTTCGCCTTTTTCAAATTTATATTTCAAATTATCAGCTACGTTTTTGTTATCCTGAACACTTTGAGTGTTGATTTTCAATTGGCTAATCTGCTGAACGTAGTTATAATATCTTTTTTTCACCTCTATCGCAAGAGAAGTATCATACTCCTGAGCTTCTAGCTTTGCCACTTTATATTCCGCTCTAGCTTTTTTTCCCAAATAAGGTTTCTGAAGGAAATTACCCAGGTTAATATTTACACCAAACTGAAATCCATTTACAGAATAAGGGTTTGCAGCATTTAGAACGGTATTTTCACCTGGTCTGTAAAAATAAGAAGCGTTAAAAATATCTAAGTAAGAAACTGCATTTATAGGTATTGCCGTCTTAGCACCTTCAACTTTAGCATCGAATATTTTTCTCCTTGGAAAGTATTCTTTGGCCGCCTGTATATATTTCTCCAAAAGACCATAATTAACCTCGCCAATTATAGTGTCTTGTGCAGAAGATTCAAAACTCAATAAAGCAATGAGCAGAAATGAGAGTATAGATATTTTTTTCATTTTATTTATTAATTTTAGGTGTTGATTAGAAGTGATTAAACTTTTTCTTTCTGAAAAAGCGCGGGAAAGGTTCCAAGAATAATTTTGATATCAAACCATATCGAATAGTTTCTTGCATAAAAATTATCAAGTTTTTTACGCTCAGTATCTGACATTTCTCCTTTTCCACGTTTACTGATTTGCCACAATCCAGTTAAACCCGAAGGGCCTAAAAAACGCATAGACCATTCATTTGAGGTCAGCATTTCTGCTTCATATAAAGGCAATGGTCTATTTCCAACAAGTGACATGTCACCTTTCAATACGTTGAACAGTTGAGGCAATTCGTCAAGACTTGAATTCCTTAAAAAATTACCAAGCTTCGTGATTCTAGGATCGTTCTTAATTTTAACAAATGCATTTGTTCCGCTTCCATCATCTGCATACTGATTAAGTGCAGATAAATCTTTCAGCTGCTGATCAGCCCCCGCTCTCATAGAGCGAAATTTATAAAAGTCAAAAATTTTGTATCCAGTTCCGACACGCTTACTTTTATAAATTACTGCTCCTTTGGAATCCAAACGAATCAAAATCGCAATGATCAGCAATACAGGTGATAATACTAAAAGAATACCTCCTGCAGAAACAATATCAAAAAATCTCTTTGGTCTGGGAGTTTGATATTCTTTTTGCTTCTTTATCACAGAAAGCTGTTCAATATTTGGTTTGATCAGCTTAAATTTAATCAGAAAATTCAATCTATCCTTTAAATCCTCCATATTGTAAGGATAAAAATAAAGATCATGTATTTTTGCCTTGATTGCACGTGTTCTTAACCGGGCATCAGCAGTCTTACTTAACAAGACAATAATCAATCCGCTGGTAAGAGGATTGTTTTTAATTTGATGAATGACTGAAAAGACACGTTCTTCATCTTCTATTTCTATCATGATCACATCAGGTGTAGAAAAAAGAGACTGCGTATTCAGATAGGCTTCCAGCTTAGAAACATCACCCACATTAACGATATTATATTCCTGACCAAGCGTCGCAGAAGATTCTTCTGTAAGTTCAGTACCCGAGTATACTAATCTTAATCCTTTATAGTTATAGTCCATTATTTTTTTAGCAAGGTATTGGATTCATTCAGAACACTTTTTATTTTATTCATCAATGTCTCAGGGTTGAAAGGTTTAGGAAAATACCCTTCTACTTTAAAAGGTATATTTAATACAATTTTATCAAGATCCTCAGCAGCAGATAAGATGATCACAGGAATTTCTCTGTAAAAACCGCTGATCTTAATACTCTTTAAGAAAGATGTACCATCAAAGTGCGGCATATGCAGGTCCAAAATAATAATATCAGGAAAATTACCTTCCTCTAACCATAAATGGGCCTTATATCCACTCTCCATAGCATGAATCTGATATTCTTTTGATAAAATGAAATGAAGCAGTTTTAGAATGCTTGGCTCATCATCCACGAGTAAGATTTGCTTTTTTTCAAATGAGAAGTTATTCATTTTTAAATCAGAGTAAGTAATTATTGAAAGATTTATACTAAAATATTATTTATTCAAAAAAAGATATAAGCTTTATTTATTTCATATCTCAAAGGTATATTATTAAATAATGTAAACTATAAATGTTTTCCCCAGCTGTATCATCGGACTAAAATAAGTTTTGGAAAAAAAACAATTATTAATTCATAATTTGTTTAATATAGTAGGCTATAATCAAATACTGTTCCATATGTTTAAGTTGCCAATTCAGTCTTATGCTTTTATACTCCTTTTATTTAGTCCTTTCACCTGTTTTCAGCAGAATTTACCCAAAGAGATTATCATATTAAACACAGTACAGAAAAAAACTTCTTCCTTTAAAAATTTTCTGGGCATAAATGGCTTTGAATGGGACTTTTTTAAAGATAACCAGTCTGATGTTGATGCTAATAAAGTTAAAATCATCCAATCCTTTGGTGGTTTCCGTCATTATATGGATTGGGAACGCATAGAGTCAGAAAAGGGAAAATACACCTTTAACCCTACGCATTCCGGCGGATTTGACTATGACAAAGTATATCAGATCTGCAAAGAAAATAATATTGACGTACTAACCTGCTTAAAGAATTGTCCACCATGGTTGGTGAATACTTACCCCGAAAATCAAAGAGATGTGGATAATGTACCCGCACCTTATGGCTTAAACCGATCTGATCCGGCATCTTATATCCAACAGGCAAAGGCCGCTTTTCAATTTACAGCAAGATATGGTAACAACAAAAATATAGATAGCGGCCTGGTAAAAGTTTATCCTAAACAAAGATGGCACAGTGATCAGGTTAACCAGGTAAAAATTGGTTTAGGTTATGTAAATTATATCGAATGTGATAACGAAAGGGATAAAGACTGGAAAGGGCCAAAGGGTCACCAGAGTCCAGAAGAATATGCAGCGAATTTGTCGGCATTCTACGATGGGCATAAAGGAAAATTAGGTAAAAATGCAGGTGTAAAAGCTGCTGATCCTTCAATGAAGGTGGTCATGACCGGACTTGCCTTTCCTGATCCGAAATTTGTAATGAGAATGATTAACTGGTGCAAAAAGAAACGCGGATATCATGCTGACGGATCAGTTAACCTATGTTTTGACATCATCAACTACCATTTTTATGCGAACGATGCAACGCCTGAACACGATCAACGTACCGTAGGGAAAGCCCCAGAACTATCATTAGCTGGGAAAATAGCCGATGACTTTGTTGCCATGTCAAGAAAATACGCAAAAAACATGGATGTCTGGGTAACAGAATCCGGGTACGATATTAATCCAAAAAGTCCACAAAGAGCTATTCGGATAAAAGTTAAATCTGCCTTGATAACACAGGCAGACTGGATACTAAGGTCATCATTTCTATATGCAAGGCATGGTTTAAAAAAATCATTTTTCTATATGCTGGATGATGTCAATGTAAACGACCCTACCCCCTATGCTTCTTCTGGTTTTGCTGACAGAAATAAAAGAAGACCTGTGGCTGATTATTTCCTGCAAGTAAAGCAGTTAATAGGATCATATAGTTACGAACAGACTATAAGGAAAGATCCAATCATCGATATTTATAAAACCGGTGATAAAAAGATGTATGTCTTGTATATTCCAGATGAAACAGGTAGAAAGACAATCTATCAACTGAACTTAGGTGGTTCAAAAGCAATCAAAATTCATCTTCTGGTACCTGGATCTGACCAAATGAAAACTCAAACTATTGCTGTACCTTCAGGAAAAATAAAATTACGCATTACCGAAACACCTATTTTTGTAGAAACCTGTTAATCGCTGATTTTTTTTCGCTCTATGTGAAAAAAACACCCCCCGCTATGTCCTATTTCTTATCTATTCTCAATAAATCCAGAAGTAACTCAGGCTCATTCGTTGTGATAAAGTCAATCTTGTTCTCTATCAATGCTAGCATATCTTTCTTATCATTAACAGTCCATGCATTGATCGTCATTCCAAGCTGATGTGCCCTATTAAACCAATCCCCTGTCTCATAAATATTGAAGTCATAGTCAGCCTGCTGAATACGATCTTTTTTCAGCGTTTCAACAGGTAGCTCATCATTAATTTCAGCAAGGAAAGCTGTTTTTGCCATTGGATCATGCTGAAGGATTCTTAATAAGGCCTCATAGCTAAAACTAATATATTCTATCCATGGACCAGCTTTTAGTTTTTTCACCATTTCAAGCACAGCTTCAGTAAGGGTCAGTGTAGCCAGCAGACTTTGTCCAACTTTTATCTCCAGGATCAGTTTTGTGTGATCCTGCTTCATTCCTTCATTCAAATAATTTTCAAGCGTTGGAAGGTGTTCCCCATTATGTAGCATTTCTTGCCTCAATTCTCCATAAGTTGAAGAGGCAATTGGCATACCCAGAAAATCATCATCATGATTAACGACAATAAAATTATCTTTAGTAAGATGCACATCGAATTCAGACCCATAACACTTTAGCCTGATCGCCTCTTTTAAAGAAGCAATTGAATTCTCAGGGAAGTTATTTTTCTTATAAGCACCGCGATGCGCGATGACCTTATTCTGGTTCCAGTTCATTAAGCTTAGGCTCTTGTTCCCAAATAAAATTTATCCCGGTATTCACTGGGTGTCATCCCCACTGTTTTCCTAAAAACCTTTCTGAAAGCTTTAGGATCATTATACCCGGATTTATAAATGACTTCTGTCATCTGTTCAACAGTTTGTTCTAATAATTTCTTCGCAGCCTCAATACGGGTCTGCTGTAAATACTCAATTAGAGTAATTCCGGTTACTTGTTTAAAACGACGCACAATATTTCGCCTGCTCGCAGGAATATCTTTAATCATTTCTTCAATAGTTCCCGTATTATGATAACCTGTTTCAATCTTTTGTTGCGCCATTGCTACAAGGTCATCATTGTGTTTCCTGGAAATCTGAAAAGTATTAAAATAAGACTGCGTATGTCTGTCCATATCTATCGCAAATAGTTTCGCAATTTTAATGGCAATCAAATTACCACAATGTATCTGCAGCAGATGAAGCATGAGGTGAAAGCTGGAAGTAGCCCCACCGCTTGTATATAATCTGCCATCTTGCGTAACAGTTTTATCAGCCTGAAGGCTAACTTCAGGAAATGCGCTGGCAAATTCTGAACAGGCATCTACGTGCGTAGTTGCGATTTTCCCATTTAAAAGCCCTGTTGCACCCAATAAAAAGGCACCGGTACAAAAACTCGCCAATTCTGCACCTTCTTTATATTGCTGGCTTAACCAGCTAACAGCTGGATAGTTTTCGGCAACAGCATGTTTGATATCTTCATTGATGAACGAAGGTATCAGAACCAGATCCTCTTTTACAGGAACCTGAATAGACAATGGCTGATAACCATAAAAGTAAGTACCTGGTTTACTTAGCAAACTGTCGTCACTACAAAATAAGTCAATTTGAAAGGGAGCCGGATGGCCTTCCTGGACATATAACTTATTTACAGTTTCAAAAACGTCTAATATAGCGGCTACACTTAATAATCTGTATTGATTGGTAAGCAGGAGACCAAGTTTTATCATTTGATTATTTTTTTAATACATAAATATAACTATTAAAAACCCATAATCAAGTCTCCTTATTTTTAAGGCGGTACTGGTGGGTAGCGTGTGTGTTTCTTCCGGCTTAATCAATATTACTGTTTGTTTGAGAGCTATGTTTTCTTCTAAAAGCATAGAGGTTATTACATTTGCACAAGAAAATTAAAAAAATATAATATGATAGCTCACCACGTTTTATTCTGGTTAAAAGCCGATACTACAGAAGATCAAAAAAATGCATTTAGAAAAGGTCTTCAAACTCTAGAGAAGATAGAGGTTGTAACTTCTTTCCATGTTGGAGTTCCTGCTCCAATTGAGCGTTCTGTCGTTGATACTACCTATACCTTTTCTTTAGTCTTGTCTTTTGAAGACCTGGCTGGACATGATATTTATCAGGGACATAGTATACATGTAGCCTTCCTGGATGAATTCAGAAGCTTGTTTGAAAAAGTTATCATATACGATTCAATCTAAGAAGCCGAAATGTTTATCTGATATTAAATAGATTTAATATCAGATAAACATTTAATAGCACTCCTACATCCTGAAAAATGATTTTCCTCTTTTATCAATAAAGGCTTTATTCTTTTTCAAGGACAGATAGAATATTACCGGAAGGATCTTTGAACCAGGCAATTTTTGGCCCGCCACCATGGAATACCCCTTTGTTATCAGTTTCAAAATCTTTTTCTTTATAGATGATGAACTGTACGCCGTCTTTACTTAGCGCATCCATCGCCTCCTCCAGATTTTCAACAGGAAAATTAAGTACGGTATAGGTTGCCGGCACGTGATTAGGTTTGGCATAAACGAACACCGTCCCTCCGCCTGCAATATGCAATACTAGCTGTCCCATAGTCTCAGAAGTCTCCAATCCGAGTGTTTTGCTGTAAAATTCTTTTGATACAGGTATATCGTTTACTGAAAAGCCACTAAAGGCCTTTACTTCTTTGAACATCGTCATCATCTTTCGTTTTTTAAACTCATTAATTTCACACGTAATCCATTAGACCCCCTGTTTAATTTTAATCATGAATATAAACGGGCTCTTAATCTAAGTTGCACTTAATTAATGAGTTTAAAAGGGGGCAGACAAGACAAGTTAAGAGGCTATTTGCTCAATTTAATGCGGTAAGCCAGGCGAAAAACAAGCTGTTTCAAGGTTCCGTAATTTGTATATCCTTCAAATTTGACTCCTGCTTCCAGTCCATTATCAAAACTATACCCCGTAGAGCCAGCATAAATAAATGCATTTTTACCGGCATTATCACTAGGGAAGACGGGTTTATTATAATAAAAAGGACTTTCAGGGACAATAGCCACACCTAACTCCCCAGCAAAAAAGACTTTCCTGCTGATGTAACTTCTAACACCGGCTTTAACAGGGATTATTTTCATTCCATCCGGATTATAAAAATATATTGAACCTATATTTCCGTCATCATCATTAGAAGGAAGTGCAATTTTTGCATAACCGACAGAAAATGTACCTGCAACTCTTCCACTCAGATCACGCTGTACCAATAACTCTCCACCATAGGTAAAACCAAAAGGGGAAGCCAGTCCGTGACCTGTAATTGCCGCAATTCCCAAGTACCAGTTCCGGGAGTCATCATTAATTTTTGTTTTGGGTTTAAATATGGAATTAAATGCGATTCCAGCCTCCCAGCCCAACCATTTTTTGACAGGATTAACTACATAAGTTCCACCTTGCTGGTCATTAGCCCATACTTTACGGAATTTAGACTGATACCCATCACCACTACCGTTATAGGCATAGATGTTATAAGTAGCTCCAGCAAATACACTCATCTTTTTAGAAAGCTGTACGTTGAGCAGGAGTTTCCCTTGCGCCCAGCGATCATCAAAACTTCCGGTATAAGCAAAATGATAGTCGCCTGTGGCTGATAAGTATATTTTATCAGTCAGCATAAAATCATGACCTATACCTAAGCCGAAAGCGTACACTTTATTCTTCCGGGATATATTTGCACCGAGATGTAAAGTACTGTAAAACTGATGTGTACCCGTTGTTAACGAAAGATTAGTATTCATCAGGTTATTAGCAGATAGTGATACTTTATAAAATCCGTTTCGAATGATATTCAACAACCCAATACTTATACCCTGAGAACTATCAGCTGTATTAATCAATCCAATTTGTACACCACGCAATTGATGCGCTTCATTATGTAATGATGCAATTTGCACACCATTAACCTGACTTTCAGCTTTATTAGTAAAACCAGCCAGCTGTACTCCTTTAACCGTATCAAGCGCTCTATTATTTACACCTACTAATTGCAATCCGGTAAAATTACCGCCAACTAGATTGAATACACCAGCAAGTTGTAAATATTTAGAATCATCTTTATTAATATTAAAAATCCCCCCTAATTCCAGCCCGCTGACTCCTGCAGTATAACCTCCTATAAAATTTACGGAGACTTTATTAACCACTTGCGAACTGAACATTCCATGACTGCTTAGTCCTGGTACCAGGGAGACCTGAAAAGGTCTTTTAGCAAAAAAGTCGGGGATATTCAGACTTTGTATTCTTTGTCTGGCAGAAATCAGCAACCGCCCAATTCCAGTTCCCTCCACTTTATTTCCTTTAGCCGCTCGGTTATAATCTGCTGCGCACGATCTGTTTGTTATCGCTACAAACTGTAAAAAATTGAGGAATGTATCCCTATATAAAATTTTACTCGCAGTAATTCTTAATGCACCACGAACATCAGCTTTGCATCGCAATTTAAAATAACCATGCTCATCGGTCAACGTGGAAACAAGCTGTTGTTTTTCATAAACGCTTACATTCATTAAACGCCTGCCACTCTGCTCATCAACAACAACACCAGTAATGGAATAGATGTCATTATCATTGGTAATATCTGTGTTAATTAAGGAAAGATGCGGCAAAACAGGTAAGATAATAATATGATTATTTTGCGCCGAAAACTCACGGTTTCACTGGAATAACTGATTCAGCACAACTATTAACGGCTGATTTTCAGCATTTAGTGTAACCAGGCTATCTTTAGTTATCAAATTTCCATTATAAGAAAAATAGAAACTTTCTTTCTGACCAATGTCTTTCAATACATCTGTCAAACGTAATTGCTGAAAATGTACAGTAACCTTCTTATTGAGAGTAATTTGTGCACTAACCACACCGAAGCAACTGCAAAATAAAAATAGAAGCAGGAACAGTTTATAAAAATTGGAAATTCGCATAATTAAGAGCAAAGCTTGTGCTTAATAAAGAATAATCTGATGATTTTTCCTTTTAACCGATATTTTAAAAGTCTTACTAATCACTTGCAGAACATCTTCAAGTGATTCATTTTTAAATGTTGTATTCAGAGGAAGATTTTTTAGCTCTTTTCTGCCAATGATAATATTACTATTATAAGCTTCATTTAAAACTTGCACCATTCTCCATAATGGAGTGTCATCGGCGATAAACTCCTTGCTTCTGTAATAATTATACAAGTGATCCGGGTTCACCTCTTTAATCAATTGAGAAGCACTCTGTTTGACTACGACTTTCTCTCCGGGCTGCAGGGATATCATTTTGCCACTTTTGCTGACCTGGACAATCCCTGTTTCCACAATCACCTCTATACTGCCCTTCCTGTTTTTCACGTTAAAAGATGTTCCGACAACCTTAATCGTCGTACTCCCGGTATGAATAATAAATGGCTTTGTTTTGTCTGGAGTAATGGTGAAAAATGCTTCTCCTTTACTTAACCATACCCGGCGTTGCGATCCCCTGAATTTTTCAGGATAACGTAACAAGCTGTGCTTATTCAAGACAATTACCGAACCATCAGACAGTGTATCGGCCTGCACGGCTTCCTTAGTTAAAAATAACAGTTCTTCTGTAGAAAGCTGGCTGGTGTATAACCATGCACCTGCGCCAAGCACCAAAAATACTGCAGCTATTTTCATCCAGAACTGATAGCCCAGCCTGAATATTTTTTTTCTATGCAATTTCTCCTGCTCTATTTTCAATTTCAACCTCTGCAAAGAGGCCTGAGCCTCCTCTTCGCCTTCAAATTTAAGCAGCCTGCTTTTCTCCCAGATTAGCTGAAACTGCTCAAAGTGATGCTGATTAGCTACATTCTGTTCCCGCCACTGGTCGACTTCTTTAATTTCTGCAGGCGTAACTTCTCCAAGCAAGTAATTAATTAGTAAATCGTCATTCATTTCCATTTTCAGAGCTTTTAATCTTATTGTCCATTTATAAATAACCACAAAATAAAGGGCAGATAATCTACTAATTCTAACCTGAGTCTTTTTAGAGCTTTACCCATTTGGTTTTCCACTGTTTTTATCGATATCCCTAATCGTCCGGCTATCTCACTATATTTAAGATCTTCAAAACGGCTTAACTGAAATACAGTACGGCAATGCTCAGGAAGGGCATTAATAGCAAGCCTTAATTGTTGCTCAAGTTCTTTATACTGCATTTTCTCTGCAACACTTTCTAATAATTCATCGGGTTCAAGTGTTTTGTAATTCTGGTGGATCAACCTAACTTTCATATGTTTAAAATGATTATGACATTCGTTATGAACAGCGCGATACAGATAAGACACCATAGATTTTTGAATCACTACTTTTTCCTTCTTCTCCAATATTTTTAAAAACACCTGGTGAACCATTTCTTCAGCCATTGTACTATCATTTAATATGGTATAAGCATATTGATGCAGCCCATTATAATGTTCCAGGTATAGATAATCAAACTCTTTATCATCCGCTTTTAATTCCAATATAAAAGGTTCTTTTTGTATATGATCAATCTGCAAAATAAGTTTATGTTTGAATTAGTTTTCACCGCTACTAAGGTAAAGACTACTGAAGAGAGGATCACCCCCATCCCTTACTTAAATATTTTGTAACCTGAATTATTCTTTTAGTGTAAAAGACTAATTACCATCCCTCACGAATCAGCTTTAAAAATATATCTTCAGTTTTCCCTCTGATTGCTTTTGAAGCAGATTGACCAGCCCACATCGAAAGAAAGTCTTTATGATCATTTTGTTGCGCATAAACACGCATTGCTGCTGTAAGACTATTTTGCACCACATATTCAGGAATTTCAAGACCGGAATTCCCTACGGCTTCCATAAATGCATTTTTTATTCCTCTTGCCCACCTTCCAGAAAAAGTACGTGTAATAACCGTATCTATATCAGTTGAATTGATCACTGCATCTTTATAACTTTCTGCAGCCAGACTTTCCTCTGCCGGAATAAATAAACTGCCAACCTGTACACCAGCCGCGCCAAGCACAATGGCTGCCTTTAAAGCCTTATTATCGGAGATCCCACCAGCTGCCAGAACTGGGGTATTAACAGCATCAGTTACCAAGGGGATTAATGACATAGATCCAATCTGAGGCAATTGATCCGGATCTAAAAATGATCCCCGATGCCCACCTGCCTCTATACCCTGCGCAGTAATCAAATCAATCCCATTTTGTTCCAGCGTAATAGCTTCCTGCACTGAAGTTGCTGTACCAATGAGTAAACAGTTATTTTTCTTTAAAGCCGCAATAACCGTTGTACTCAGCATTCCAAAAGTGAAACTCACTACCGGAATTTTTTCCTCGATGAGCAAATCAATCTGTTCCTCGTAACTATAGAACTTTAATTCTTCAGCCTTCCTAAGTTCAAAAGGGATTTGATGTGCTGTACAAAATAAGTGGATAAAACTCTGCATTTTACTGAATTTCAGCACATCTATTTCTTTTGGCACCTCATGAGCAAACAAATTAACAGCAAAATTTTTAGCAGTATACCGTTTAGTTTCACTAATCAGCTGTCTTGTTTTTTCAGGAGATAAGCCTCCTACGGCTAAAGAGCCCAATCCACCGGCATTGGATACCGCAGCAGCCATTTTTGGTGTAGACACACCTAACATTGCCCCCTGAACTACCGGGTAATCTATCTTTAATTGCTTTAACAATTGCTCAGTTTTATTCATTGTTTTTGCTTTTTAATACACTTGTTAAAGATAAAAAGAATAAGAAGCTTGTTAGAATGAAATGATCATTCCCTTTATGCAGATAGGATAAAGAGTTTAACAGAGACTATTATTAATATAAAAAGGCCTTCTTTAAGAGAAGACCTTTTTTAGAGCTACCTATTCTGATCAAAAAGGGTTAAAGAACTTCTGACCAGGTAAACTGATTAGTTCCTCAATTTTATAAATACTGATAAATATTTTTTAACTGGTGACTATGTCTTTGTGTATGATAATTAACAAAATACACCGCTTCAAACCGAGTTAAAAAACCATATCCGGGAAGTTCGAACGCCAAACATGTTTTATCCAGTTCAGCTGTATCTACTAAATGAAGTAACCCACTTTTTATATTTTCCAATGTTCCTATTTGTCTCTGCTTACTGTAACTGATGGGCAACGGCAGGATAAAATCAGGGGACTCCATTTTACTATCGAAGTTTAAAAAATCTTTTCTGATCAGTGCAACCTGCTGATCTGGTTTTCTTTCTGTTTCTTTAACAGGTCCCTGCATAACTTCAATAAACCCTGAGTTGGCAAGGATCAGATGTTGTAACACTTGCCCCGCAGTCCAGCTCCCTTTAAATGGAATCTCATTTAGTTGCTTATCATCAAATGCGGAAACAATCTGCAAAAGATTAGTAAATGTCTGATCGGTATCTAACAGAATTGTCTCCATAGCTTATTAATTAATTCAAGTCTGATATAAATATTAATTAACTCTAAGATAGAAGATAACTCTGATAGTACTGCTTGCCTAAAAAGTCAATTTAAGGGGGCATACAGGACAGCATGGTTCATTTTATGGAAGATCAAAAACTGGTGTTCCACTAACAACTTTATAATTATAAGATTTCGTTTGGAAACTTCCATTGACTTGCTGCAAACGGATGCGGAGCTGATAAGGTCCATCATGATTTGTTCTGAATTCGCTAAAAGGCATGGCGACATAGAAACTATCTACCCCAACCGGCGGTTTAGTCCATACGGACGTATCATAATCTTTATTAGTTCCGATATCCTGAATATTTCCGTTGGCATCATAGGTACCGGGATCATTGTAGAAATTCAATGAATTTACTGCCACATTGGTCGTATATTTGCCAGAAACAATAATACTGTTATCCTCTACTTTTGCATGAATCTTACCAATTACAGTTGTGGGTGACGCATACCAGCCCGTCTTGGTCGTGGAACTAAAACATTGGTTATTAGCTAGAGTAGCACAGTCAGCGAGGGTCAGAAAAGTTGGTGATTTCAAATAGCTGGTATTTCCTGCTCCCATTAAAGAAGTTCCATTAGCAGCGCAATCAGTCTTTAAACCCCCATTGTGTGCTAAACCCAGACCATGACCAAGCTCATGGAAGAGCCCGCCTATATAGGCCGTTTTACCTGCTTTTGCATCTTCAAACATAGTAGGATAATCCACTGCAAAACAGGAATTTCCTCCAACATACCCAAAAAATGCTCTGCCGTTCGCATCATCATGATCTTTACAACCCATAATCATTAATAAGGTTTCACTTGTTTTCTCTGAGGGATGAGACGCGAAATATGCATCCACTTCTGATCTGATGACTCCGCTTTTTGCTGAAACATAATAAGCCTGGTCATTCACACCTGTAATAGTCGTGATTTTGATCAGATTACTACTATTCTTTAATAAGCCAAAAGTACTTTTACCATAACCATTCTTATCCATCCAGGTACGGTAAAAATCCTGACACTGCAGCATATAGGAACTGATACGTTGCTGATAAGCAGTATCAGGCGTACGGTCTTTTCCTATAAAGTAGATCACATTCAAACTATAAGGAGAATCAGAAGTGTAATCTGAAATCCCATTCGTTTTAGCCCCTCCTGAATCCGGAGAGCTATTTGATTCAGTTTTTTTACAGGAAATACAACTCAATAATAACGCAATCATCAAGAGTGCATTGCTCACATTTAAGTTCTTAATTAGTCTCATAGATAAAGGTTTAGATTTATAATCTAAGATAATCTGATCAACAATACCGTTTTGTTGCTCTTCAGAAAAAACAACTACACAATCGTTTGATATTCAATTTCAAACGATTGAAATAAGCATATTATTAATTAAGCATTCAATCTTATTCAGCTTTTTATGCAATCTTTACCCTATGCTAATTACCTTTCAACAAAATGGATATAACCAAGAAGATCAATGAAATAGCTTTACTTTTTTTTGACGACAACAATTCAAAATTCGCTACTGCATTAGGTACAAATGAAGCGAACATCAGAAATTACAGAAGTAAAATCGTTCCTAAAGTTGATTTCATTGTGAAACTATGCAATGATCTTGAAATTAGTTTCGAATGGTTATTTAACGATTCCGGAGAAATGAAAAAATCAAGTGAAAATGGTTCCATTTCTTTATCCAATCGATCACTGCCCTCTACTACTAATCAACCAGTAAACGGAGCCGTTCCATTATACGAAATGAATACTTCCATCAATTCTCTTAATTTTTTTGATCAGCAGCAAAGTATCATTGATTATATCAATATCCCTAAACTACCTAAAAGCGATGGTGCAATGTATATTCTGGGAGATGGAATGTACCCTCTTTTAAAAAGTGGTGATATTGCTATTTATAAAAAGATAACGAATCTGAAAGAGGGTATTTATTATGGCGAGATGTACTTGCTATCAATTAATATTGATGGAGATCATGCAACTATAGTCAGATATGTTCAGCAATCAGAAAAAGGAGAAGAATATATCAAACTAGTTAGCTACAATACTAGTTATGCAGCAAAGGACATACAAATACAACATGTCAAAGCAATGGCACTGATCAAAGCAAGTATCCGGATCAACACCATGATGTAAAAGATACTCCAATCACATTCTCTTTATTAACAGGGTTTTAAAACGCGCACCTAATCTATTATAATTATGATACATATCTATGATTCATATTATTTTAATAGGCAAATCAGAAGACTTAATTTTGTTGCAGCAATTAAAAGATCTGCAAAATGGAAACTAAAAAAATATTTGTGATTAACGGAGGACAAGTCTTTGGACACTCTGGAGGTCGTTTTAACCATACAATTTTCAATGCAACAATAAATTTCTTTCAAAGTCAGCCTGGTTTTGAAATCAGGTCTACGAATATCAACGAAGACTACGATCCAACTGGGGAAGTAGAAAACTATGTTTGGGCCGATGTGGTTATTTATCATACACCTATCTGGTGGTTTCAAGTCCCTAACGGTTTAAAAAAATATATTGATGTGGTATTCACAGAAGGTCATCAAAAAGGCATTTACAGAAGTGACGGTCGTTCTTCAGCCAATCCCAATATTAATTATGGGACAGGTGGTTCACTGCATGGTAAAAAATATATGGTAACTTCTTCATGGAATGCACCAGCTACTGCTTTCACTTTACCAGGTGAATTCTTCAACGAACGCAGTGTAGATGATGGCGTATTATTCGGATTTCACCGGATGAATGCCTTCACTGGAATGATACCTCTGGAAGGTATCCACTTCCATGATGTGGAGAAGAATGCTGATATTGTAAATGACATGAAATTATATCAGGAACATTTAACTAAAACGTTTATTAATCAAGAACAAGAAAATGAGTTTCTATCTAACAGCTATAATTAAAAGTACTCCAGGAAACGCTGAACAATTAAAAGCGATTTTAAAAACCTTAGTTACGGGATCAAAAAGTGAAGCTGCTTGTCTGCAATACGACCTGCACCAGGTTCAGGAAGATCCCACCGTGTTTATTTTCCATGAAGAATGGGTTTCTCAGGAAGATTGGGACTTACACAATGTAACCCCTCATATCAAAAAATTTGCAGAAGAATCTGCAGCTATACTAGATGGTAAACCCATCATACATATTACAAAAAGAGTGTAAGCTAAAAACTTACATTTTTTGAATTACAACAATTAATCATGGAATACAGGAAATTAGGAAGTACAGAATTAAACTTATCAACCATTACTCACGGTACTTTTGCTATTGGTGGGACCATGTGGGGTGGAAACGAGAAAAAAGATTCAATTGATGCTATACATGCTTCTCTGGATCATGGAGTGACCAGTATCGATACTGCACCATTTTATGGTTTCGGTTTAAGCGATGAATTAATCGGTGAAGCCATCAAAGGAAGAGACCGCTCAAAAATTCAGTTACTGACTAAATTTGGATTGGTATGGGATGGCAGTAACAATGGAAAAGGAGAATTCTTCTTTGACGCGGGTGCCGATGGCAAAAGTATACCTGTATATAAATATGCTGCTAAAGCTAATATTATCAAAGAAGTTGAAGAAGGATTGAAACGGTTAGGAACTGACTATATCGACTTGTTACAACTGCACTGGCCAGATGAAACAACTCCGATCGATGAGACTATGGAGACGCTTAATCTACTGATCGAACAAGGAAAAATCAGAGCAGCGGGATTGAGTAATTATAGCCTCGATCAGTTAAAAGAAGCACAAAAAACATTAAGCCTTGCTGCTAACCAGGTTTCTTACAGTATGCTGAACAGAGAGATTGAGAAAGAAATTGTCCCATACACAGTAGAAAACAACATCGGTATCATAGTTTACAGCCCACTTGAAAGAGGTCTGCTAACAGGTAAGTATTTTAAAGATGCCAAACTTAAATCAAATGATCACCGCAACGGTTATTTTGGTCAGTTTGATCCTGAAAAAGTAAAAGCACTTCTGCATACTATTGAACCAATTGCAGCAGAGAAAAATGCAACTTTAGCACAAGTAGTTTTAAGATGGACTACCCTGCAACCAGGTATAAGTATTGTATTGGCCGGTTCAAGAAATACTGCACAAGCAATTGATAATGCAAAAACTATGGACTTCACATTGAGCATGGATGAATTAAGTACCATTAACAAAGCAATTGCTTTAATAAAATAAAAATTATTGCTTAATATTAACGATCAGTTAATAAGTTAAGAGTCCGATTAAATGAAGCCGGTTCTATTGTTTATAAAAACAATAGAACCGGCTTCATTCGTTTTAGATTATTAATTATATTTACGTCAGTGTAAACCATATAATCAGACAATTATGAAGCAAGTAGGTTTTATTTTCTCTTTCGTATTTCTATTGTTATTTACAAATGCTGCGCAAGCACAGCAGAGTGACACCTATTTTGTCGGTAAATGGGATATACTCATCAAAGGGCTTCCTAAAGGAGACACAGAAGCCCTGGTCAAGTTTGAACTGAAAGATGGTAAACTTACCGGAAGCATAACCGATAAAGAAGAGAAAAAGGATATGCTTTTTACAGCCATCACACTAAAAGACACTACCATTGTCGTTAAATTTGACCATAGCAGTGGTGAAGTAGAAATGAACCTGCTCAAAAAAGATAATGATAATTTAACAGGCCAGATTAATAACCAGTTCGATCTTACCGGCATCCGGAAAAAAGAAGATTAGTCTTATGTTATTTCTACTTAGGAAAGACCTTATATTTAACCCAGATCAAGGTTATAAATATGTTAATGCCCTTACTAAATGAGCTTATTAAAAGATCTATATTCGATACCATTTTATGATAAATTAGCAGACAGTCTGATTCAGTTAAACCCTGAGTTTAACAAGACCCGGTTCATCAAACAAATCTATACGAAAGATTTTCAGTTGATGGAATTAAAGCAACGGATGCACCACACCACATTAGTCATCCATGAGTTTTTACCTTATGGATACCCCAAAGCCATCCAGCATCTGTTTTCACTAATTAATCAGCTCAGAAAAACCGAAAGTGGAGAAGATAAATTGGCATTTATTTTTCTGCCGGATTACATAGAGACCTATGGACTGGAGGATTACGAAACCTCCATCACAGCCATAGAATTTGTTACGCAATTCATAACTTGTGAATTTGCTGTACGTCCATTTTTAGCAAAGTATGGGAGTCAGATGATGAAACAAATGGAAAAATGGTCACTACATGAAAACTATAAAGTAAGACGGCTTGCCAGCGAAGGCAGCAGATCAAGATTACCCTGGGCAATGGCGGTACCCGGATTAAAAAAAGATCCATCCCCCATACTTCCTATCCTTGAAAATCTAAAAAATGATCCCTCAGAATGGGTACGTAAAAGTGTAGCTAATAATTTAAATGATATTTCTAAAGATCATCCCGAAACAATTATTACTATTGCCAGCAGATGGAAGAGCTTCAGTAAAGAAACCGATGCAATTATTAAACACGGTTGCCGCAGTTTATTAAAACAGGGATATTCAAAAATATTAGCATACTATGGCCTGGAAAGTACACATCTAGAATTACAGCATTTTGAAATACAGCCTCCATTTACTGCAATCGGAGATAGTCTTGGATTTACAATAACAGTTAAAAATACAGCCCAAACTGTACAAAAAATCCGTTTAGAATATGCAGTTTATTATAAGCGGCTAAATGGTCAGTCTTCCAAAAAAGTATTTAAAATCAGTGAGCGCGATTATCAGCCAAACGAAACGGCTGTCGTCAACCGGAAACAAAGTTTCAAAATCATCACCACCAGAAAATTCTATCCTGGACAACATCAGTTGTCTATTATCCTCAATGGTCAGGAGAATGAGTTAAAAGACTTTGAACTGGTTAGCTGGCCAGAAAATTGCTCCGTATTAACTAACCTTTAAAAATAGCTGTTTTGGCGCATACACATC
The DNA here is from genome assembly GCA_014302835.1 of Pedobacter sp. PAMC26386. Taxonomy (GTDB): domain Bacteria; phylum Bacteroidota; class Bacteroidia; order Sphingobacteriales; family Sphingobacteriaceae; genus Pedobacter. The sequence continues at coordinate 204,194 of CP060294.1, read as the reverse complement.
AAGAAAAACATTTAAAAAGTTCGGCCTTCATCTCTGACATTGTCATCGGGATGAGTGATGGCCTAACCGTCCCCTTTGCTCTTGCTGCGGGATTAAGCGGTGCAGTACAAAATAATGGAATCATCATTACTGCCGGACTCGCCGAAATTGTTGCAGGCTGTATCGCAATGGGTCTTGGTGGATATTTAGCAGGTAAAACAGAGCAGGAACACTATCAGAGTGAAAAATTAAGAGAATATAACGAAATTGAGAATTTCAGAGCGGAGGAAATACAGGAAGTCAAAGAGATTTTTGCAGAATATGGGATTGATGAGCAGGGACAAACGGTTCTTGCCAATCAATTGGCAAAAGACAAAACCAAATGGGTAGACTTCATGATGAAGTTTGAACTTGGTTTAGAAGAGCCAGATATTAACAGGGCCAGAAATAGCGCATTAACTATTGGTCTTGCCTATTGTGTTGGTGGCTTGTTACCATTGTCTGCTTATTTTCTAACCACAGAACCGCATAATGGCTTATTACTTTCAGCTGTAATCACAACTTTCTGCTTATTTATTTTTGGTTATTTCAAAAGCAAAGTTACTGGCCAGCCTCCTTTAAAAGGGGCAGTCAAAGTTACAGCGATCGGCCTTATTGCCGCTGCTGCTGCATTTACCATAGCCAGGTTGATTTCTTAAGTACAAGTTCTCCTTCTGGCTCTGGATTCCGAAAAACATGATCAACAGCAAAAGACTTAAGATCAACCACTTGGTAATAAAGAATAATTATACTAAATTGTTTTAGCTTAGAGATCAAACTCTCAGCAAGCAACCAATATAAACTTCGTTCACCATGAAAACAAAATCATTCATCAACCTCAGCAAGGTTTTTTTTATCCTTGTTATTTCTATGATCGCCTTTAGTTCCTGCAAAAAACTCACAGATGGAACAGGTGGCACCTCTGGCGGTACCAAATCAGATGCAGATTATCTGAAAAATCTACTAGCCTACAAAAAAAGCGCACATCAGATATACCTGGGTTATCTTGTTGCCGATGGCAATGACCCGGTAGAAGCTTCTTCAATGCTAAATGTACCAGATAGCGTAGATATTGTTATCGCATTTGCCGGATGGGATAAAGATGCTTCGCACTGGAAAACATTACAGCAAAAAGGTACAAAAATACTAACCTGTACATTTCCTGGAAACGACGCTTTCTATGATGGATCTGCAAAAGACACCACAACTACGCAAAAAACCGTTCTGAGTGCAAACAGTACTTATGACCACTGGGCTAAGGCCATGTATGATAAATTTATTACCGGTATGGGCTGGGACGGAATTGATGTAGATATTGAAACCGGCACTTTTGGTGGTGATGCACCAGCCAGTAATGCTAAAGCAGTGTTACAAGCTGTAGCTAAATATTTTGGCCCCAATGCGCTTACTGGTAATTTAACTCAAGCAGGCGTAAAACCACTTTTCATCTATGATACTGATGTCGATGTTGCCAGTGGCAGCCTGGGATATAACACCATTTACACCCCTTTTAAAAGCAATTATACCTATGTGAATTTTCAATCTTATGTAGGAGGAAGCCGTCGTTGGGGTGGCAGCACAACTGCCGATTTAAGCCCGCTATTAACCATGTTCGATAAAACAAAACTGATCACATTAACCAATGGCGATGAATTCAAATATCCTAATGGTGGCGAGGATACTCCAGGTGGAGATGCCAAAGCGACTAAATGGTTATGGGATATTGCAAAATGGACTAAAACAAATGGAACGGCTGGTGTAGGTACTTACCGGATGAGCAGGGATTATAACCATACTCCTATCTTCAATAGCACACGCCAGGCTATCCAGATCATGAACCCGCATTTGTAAATTAATCAATTAATAAAATTCAAGCTTGCTGAGACGGAAAATTAACAGAAGGCCGGCGCATTGCCGGCCTTCTCACCTAATTTAACTTATTTCTACCATTTGGCTTACGCCAAAATGATAAAATTCTTATGGATGGTAAGCCTGAAGGCCCCCTTTTAAAAATGTAAAGTAATGAGACACCTCATAATCCGCCCCTTGCGGTTCCACTAACGATTGCTCCGTTTTAGGGTTCAGCAATACGTAAAACGGCTGCGAATTAGCTTGAAATTTTGAAGCCTGTAAAGCACTCCATTTTTTGCCAATTGTATTCAGTATCTTCCCTTGCGGCGTTGTAATAATATCTTTTTCAGCCAGCTCTGCTTTATCATCTACATATAACTGTATCAAAACATAGTCTTCGCTAATCAGTTTATAGACTTCTTTATCCGGCCATACATTAGATTCCATCTTTCTGCAATTAACGCATGCATGCCCGGTAAAATCAATCAGTACAGGTTTATTGACCTCCTTAGCATAGGCAATACCTTCTTCATAATCAAAAAATGCGTCAAGATGTAACGGAGCATGGAAAATATCCGCGTACTTATGCGTTCCTGATGATGTTTTTGGAGTAAGAGTCCTGGTTTGACCACCTGATAAAGTTGGCGTATACAAATCAAAATCTTGTGTTTGCTGCGGAGGGAGAAAAGCAGAAACTGATTTTAACGGTGCTCCCCATAATCCGGGAACCATATAAATAGTAAATGCCAGTACAATGACCGCCATTAACAACCTCGGAACACTGATATACTTCAGTTCACTATCATGCGCAAATTTCAACTTACCTAAAAGATATAATCCCATCAAGCCGAAAATGATAATCCATAGGACCAGGAAGATTTCCCTGTCAAACCATTCCCAATGATAGGCCAAATCGACATTGCTCAGAAATTTCAATGCAAAAGCAAGCTCCAGAAAACCCAGAACCACCTTTATACTATTCAGCCAGCCACCAGATCTAGGCAAAGAGTTTAATGCTGAAGGGAAAAGAGCAAACAAGGCAAAGGGTATAGCCAGGGCAAAAGAGAATCCGAACATCCCGACTGCGGGGCCTAATAAAGCTCCGCTGGTAGCGGCCTGCACCAATAACGTCCCTATAATTGGCCCAGTACAGGAAAAAGAAACCAGGGCCAGCGTTCCTGCCATAAAGAAAAGCCCGGCTATTCCTCCTTTATCAGAGTTTGCATCCATCTTATTTACCCATGATGAAGGGAGCGTAATTTCAAAAGCACCAAGGAAAGAAATTCCAAAAGCTACCAAGAGCAGAAAAAATAGCAGATTAAACAACCCATTGGTTGACAAACTATTGAGTGCATCAGCCCCGAATAGTACAGCGACCGATAAGCCAAGAACAACATAAATCAGTATGATAAAAAATCCATAAAGGGCTGCCCTTCCAAATGCCTTTCCTTTTTCAGAGCCTTTAGTGAAGAAACTAACAGTCAGCGGGAGCATCGGGAAAATACAAGGCATCAGTAAGGCAGCAAGGCCGCCTACAAAACCAGCAATAAAGACCCCCCATAAAGATTGTTGTACCACAGCGGGTTTTGCAACGATACTGCTTACCCCACTATTAGCTGCTGCTGTTTTTACAGTGTCTTCCTTTACATTTCTCCGCTCACTTACTGGTACTTCTACATTTTCGTGTATATTGTCAATACTTGTAAATTCCAATCCTGAACTAGAAGAAGTATCTGCAGACTCCGCTGCAAAACCAGGGTTTTGACCTGTTAATAAAAGTATAAATATTCCTGCCAGAAATAAACCAAGGCTCAAAGTAAGTCTTTTCATAAACCTTTTACTTTACAGGAATGCTGAACTCAACTTGCTCAGGAGGCAGACATTGTTTATCATTACAAGTCATAAACTCTACTCTTCCTTTAACAACTGCTTTTGCGCCTTTTAGTTTAACTTTTTGCTGAAATACAACGCTGCTCTCAAAAAAGCTGACGTCCATGTTAAAAGTGTCTTCAAATCTGTGAATAGCTTTAGGTTCAATAGTTTTCCCATCCAAAGTATAATCTTTAGCTTCAGGAAAAGTAAAAGTGGTTTTAACTGGCCCACCTTCTTTGATATTTTGAGAATATAGATGCCAGCCATTTTCAATTGCCGCTTTAATAAAAACTGTGGCTTCTGTCTTGCTGGTTCGCTTTGCAGCATAACTCCAGGTGACAGGCTTTAAAATCTGGCTATGCGCAGCCAGCATGAATAAGAGAATAATGGTTACTAAAATTGGTCTTTTCATTTTTGGTTTGGTCGGTTGGTTTGAATAGATTTTGATCAGGCTGGCTATTTTATTTCAGCCTGCATATTGGGTGGTAATTAATAAATTCTGTTTCTGGTGTTAAATAGCCTTCTTTAACCGGCTCTTCCTTCATTAAATCTGTACTCAGATATTTTTTATTACTATCAGAAAAGATGGTGACTACACAGCTGTCCATTCCTAATTCCTGTTGTAGCTTGATCGCTCCGATGACATTGGCTCCAGAAGAAATTCCTACTGCCAGACCTAACTGTCTACCTAATTTCTGTGCCATTAAGATAGAGTCCCCATCATTCGCCTGGATAACCCTGTCCATTTCATCCAGTTTAACGATCTCCGGAATAAATTCATCAGAGATCCCCTGAATCCGGTGGCTACCTACTTTATATCCTGTAGTCAGTGTTGGAGATTCTGCTGGCTCCAGTGGATGAATTTTGATATCCGGATTTCTAGTTCTTAAATACCGTCCAACTCCCATAATCGTTCCGCCAGTCCCTACCCCGGCTACAAAAGCATCAGGTATTAAATTATTCAACCTAAGCTGTTCCCAGATTTCTACACCAGTAGTTTCCTGGTGAGCTTTTGGGTTATCTGTATTTTCAAACTGACGCGGTAAAAAAGTATGGTCATTTTCTAAGGCCATAGCTTCTGCCATTCGGATACTGCCTAGAAATCCGCCTTGTTCTTTACTCACTAAAACAACTTCAGCACCCAGGCTCCTGATAATATCAATCCGCTCTTTACTCAACCAATTTGGCATAATAATTTTTACAGGATGCCCCATAGCTTTGCCTATAGCAGCGAAGGCTATTCCAGTATTGCCGCTGGTTGCCTCAATGATTTCATCACCAGGTTTAATCATCCCGTTTTTATAAGCATGATAAAGTGTAAATAAAGCAATCCTGTCTTTGATACTTCCGGTTAGGTTATAATGCTCACACTTCACATATATTTTCCCGGCTTTCCCTTTAAAAGTATAGTGCAATTCTAACATGGGCGTATTCCCGACCAAGTGCCATAAATGCTCAAATTTCTTTTCAAGATCTGCTGCTAAACCATTAACTTCTACCGTACTCACTGACATAATTAGCTTATTTAATTTACTTTGATATTTCAGTAAAACTCTAGAATGAAAATTATAATAACAACACATCTCTATAAATCCGGAAATTTTACAGAAAAAGATATACTAAACTTATATTTTTTCATTTAGTCTCTTCTATTCAGTGAATTAAGTTGTATTTTTCCATTCACCATTTATAGCCAGAATATGCACGCAGAATTAGACCCGACTGATCTGGAAATTTTAAGAATTTTACAGAAAGATGCAACGCTAACGAACAAGCAGATCGCTTATCAATTGAACAAGTCTATTGCTACCGTTCACGACAGAATAAGAAAGTTAAAAGAGAAGGGTTATATTAAAAGAGTTGTAGCCATTTTAGACAGACAAAAGATTAATAAAAGTCTGATCGCCTTTTCGCAAGTTTTATTAAAAGAGCACACGGCCGATTCTTTAAACGAATTCGAGCATGAAATCGCTAAATTCAGTGAGGTCATGGAATGTTTTCAAATGACAGGAGCCTTTGATTTTATTCTTCGTATTGCTACCAGTGACATGGATACTTACCATTTGTTTCTGCGGAATAAACTGGCAACATTACCAAATATCAGCACGGTCCAGAGCTTTTTTGTTTTATCCGAAACCAAGAGCGAAACAGCCTATCCATTATAGAAAAGCCCTATCCATTATAAAAAAACACGACCATATATGGAGCTCAGTTTTAGAACACTACAACCAGAAGATGCAGCAGCCATCACTCGCTTATCACAACAACTGGGCTATCCTGGTACAAATTCAGCAACAGTGCTGAGAATTAAAGTCTTACTCCTGTATCCGGATCATTGTGCCTTTGTTGCAGTCATGGGACAAACAATCATTGGATGGATTCATGGTTTTCAGACCATCAGGCTAGAAACAGAACCATTTATTGAGATTGGCGGATTAGTAGTAGATGAAAACTACCGCAACCAGCAGACCGGAAAAAAATTAGTAGATCTGGTTAAAGAATGGGCTGTAAAAAAAGGACTGAGCAAATTGAGGGTAAGATGCCAGACCAAAAGAACAGAAAGTATTTGATCTGGATATTTTAGAGCCTATTTAAATTCATCAAATAAAATTTAAACAGGCTCTTCTAATTTTACGCCATTTTTAAGCAGAATATCCTGTTCAGTTTCGGGGAGGTGATACTTTTTCAGTTTTTTAATTGGCAGATAAGTAAAAAGAATAGAGAATATCCCCGCCGTTAACCCCAAAAGAACAGCTAAAATTGCTCCATTGTAATTATATAGTTCAGGGAAACCGAAATGCAGGACCATCATGACCGCGAAAACAAATGATACTGTACAGAATCCATTGATACCAGCCATTTGAAAGATAAATCTGATCTTCTTGAACCCTTCAGGTAGTATAATTTCTGAATGTCCCTTTTCTGAAAGGGTGATAGTTTTTTTCAGGATATCAAAGGTGATGATAAAAGGTAAAAAAAATGCCATTGGTAAAATGAACCTGGCCAGGTTCTGTTCTCCTTCAAATAAATGAACCGCATGCAGATCCGTAAAACTGAAATATGGGATAATGGTATTAAAGACAACATTCGGAATAATATAGTATAGCAAGTTCTTACGCAAAAAACGTTTTAGAGTAATTTCTTTTTCTTTCGTAGCAGTAGTTAGCATATCAGGCAACCGATAATTGTTTTAAGTCTTCAAATATTAAATTCATCGCATCCGCTTTGATACGCAACGCCTCATCCTCAGTCAGAAAAGTATCATTAGACATAAACGTAAAGTCCATTTTATTTTTAAAAGTACTTACCACCAGCGTATTTGGATTCCGCCATGGAAAAGCTACTGTTGGACTATGAATATTAACCACTTCAAAAGACTGATAGTTCTCCGAAATTCTCAATCTGCCCATATTGGAAAGCGTAACATCATGTGTACCATCTGTAGCTTTTAAAAAGCTAACCATCTTATTAACTACTGGATGAAAATACTCGCTCATCCATAACATTTCATCCACTTTCAATGCTTTCACTTTGGTATTCAGATCGGCTTTCAGCATTCTCGCCATTGTCCAGAAATCAGTTTCAGCCTTTTTTTCTATAGTCAGCTCTACAATCGGTGCAAAGGCAAACATCATATCCTGTTTAATTTCAGGAATAAACTGCCTGATATCTACCGGACAAATTACCTTCCCATGAGCTTTAGTCCCTTTTACGAGCTGAAAGGCTTTCATAAAAGCAATACACAAAGTAGCATGAACAGTAGTTTCTGCTACTTTACTCAGACTAACCAGCTCGGCTGTCTGCTGTTCATCAAGACTCCAGTGCAGTGCATAATTATTTCCTGCCGCGACTTTACGCCGGGTCGGTTTAAAATAGAAAAATGCCTTCCCTAATAAAGAGAACATACGCGCTTTAAAAATTTTGGACTGAGAAGCAGAAAAAGCGGGGCCCAAAAGTTCTTTTACCGAGTCAAAAGAAGCATAAGGTGTCAATTTCAGTTCTGGCTGATCCAGCAGGTATAACATTTCCTGCATGAGTGTCACTATCGTAGCTCCATCACAGATACAATGCGGAAGTACCCATAAAAAATCTGAGCTTTCTTCAGACTTCAACCAGACTATTCTTGCTAATGGTTCATTTTCTCCGTCAAAGAGTTTGTTCCATTCTGTTTTAGATTCATTCAGCCAGTCATCCTCTCCATCACGGGAGGTAATGCGTAATGGAATCTCTTTTATATTTTCATCTAAAATGAAATACGGGCAATTCTTTTGCGCATCATCAATCTGCATCCGTAACAAAGGGTGCTTCTGTTGTATTTTATTCAATGCTGCACGTAAAACATCCGGATTAATCACACCCTTGATTTTCACGGCGAAAATACAGTTAACTGGCGTTAATGCATCCACGTACATAATTCTTTCTCCAATGATCAACTTTCTTTTCATAGTATCAGGCTGTTTGAAACTGTATAGCTAACTGTTCATTGATAATTGACATCATTCGCTCTTGTATGGCCTGCGCCTCGGCATAAGGTACAAATCCTTCACTTATCACCATGGAGAAATCCATTTGCCCACGGTAAGTAGAAGTTATCAGTGAGGTTGTATTGCCCAATGGGCCGATTACTGAAGGCGCATAAATAGTTTCTATTTCGAAGGTCTGGTACTGGTGGGGAATTGTCATTCTGCCCATATTAGAAAACATACAATCGTTACTTGATCTACCATGCTTCAAAAACGGCGGAATTTATTGATGATCGGATGTGCTTTCTCTAAAACCATCAGCATCAGATAAGGGTCCAGTTTTTTAACTCTTTCTTTGATATCTTTCTGTATGGCTTTCGCATTACTGAGAAAATCCAGTTCCGGATAAGCGCTGGCAACGAACATGGAACCAAAAGCAAAGATATTATCCTTCTTTATCCTCTTGTTCAGATTACGCAGATCAACCGGGCAGGAAATTTTATTATGCGCATTCTCTCTTCTAACCTCTTTAAAAGCCTGTAATAGTACCGTACATAACATCGTATTTACAGTGATGCCTGAACGTTTGCAGTAGCTGGAAATACTGGCAGTGAGCTCCTTATCAAGTTTCCAGTTGATCAGATAATCCTTTTGTCTTTCTATCGCTTTCTTTCTAACTGGCATCAGCCATAGCGCCAAAACTGCAACACCACCTATCAGACTTGCTTTAAATCTTTTCTTCTTGTCTTCCAGGATCTCAGCAGGAACAATATCTGTAAGTCCTTTGATAGGATTTTCTACCCCCACCTCAGCATCACCATTGTCAATCAATTTATATAGACTAGCTAAAAGAGAAAGTAAAGATCCGCCATCAATCAAACAGTGATGTATCACCATAAGCAATTCCGAAACGCCCTCCCCTTTAACCCAGACTATCCGCATCATCGGCTCCTGATTTGTGTCAAATGGAATGAGCCACTGTTTAACGTTTTCACTTTTCCAATCGTCATCGCTATGCCGGGGAACTATCTGCACAGGAATTCTAACCGGACGCTCTTTATCTACTGTAAAACTCGGGCGATTATTTTTATCATAAGTGATCACGGCATTGAGCCAGGGATGCTTCTGCTGTAACCTTAACAAAGCATGGTGTAAGCTCGCTGCAGCGAACTCTCCGCGGATCTTTACTGGCACGACTCCGTTAAACGGTGTATGGCCATCTCCCAGCATCAGTCTTTCCCCAAATAGTAGTTTTCTTTTCATTGGCCTTAATTCTGTTTTTCAACTAATTGCTCTGCCTCAGCGAAATCTTCCAGCAGTTGTACTGCTTTATCATTTCCACCAGCAGCGATAAATGTTTCTTTGATTTTCAGCGCTGCATTCCGGTATTTTGGATTTTCCAGTAATTCAAAGACACTGCTTTTCAAGTCTGAGATTTTTAAGCGTTTATAGCGGATGCTGATTCCACACCCTGCATTTTCAATCAGCTTAGCCGTATGAAAGTGATCGTAGGCAATAGGTGTAATCAACATTGGCAAACCATTGGTAAAAGTGTCGTTAACCGTATTAAAACCTCCATGACAAATGACGGCATCCATGTGGGGCATTAATTCAGTCTGCGGAACAAAACCGTTAACAATAAAATTATCAGGCCATACCGCAAAAATATCAGGATTGGTCGCTGCAATAATAGTGACCGGCTGATCTGCAAAAGCATCAATTAGTTTTTGGAAAAATGCAGCTCTGATATCTACCAGTAAAGTCCCTAAAGACACAAAAACCTTTGGCGTTTTTGCTGCTGCCAGTCTTTCCCAGTCAAAAGCGGCATGATTTGGCCTGCCTTTTACCGGACCTACAAATTTCATATGTGGGGGTATTTCCTCAAATCCGGCAAAAGCCTGCGAAGTGAAAACAAGATTAAGTTTAGCAGAATGGATAAAAATACCATCTTCCCGGATACCCAGTTCCTGCTGTAAACCTTTGATTAACCGCTGTTGCCATTCAAAGATTTTAGGCGCACTAGTTGCCGTATCTCCCATCACATCGGGTGGCACCGGTGTGGTTGTGACCGATGGAATCCCCTTCAAATGCGCACAGAGTGCACCTGCAAAGGTAATACAGTCATTGACAATCACATCTGGTTTCCACTGGTCAACAAAATTGTTCAGCCCCATCATCATCATGCGGGCAAAAGGAACATAAGTTTCTTCTAAGGCCAGTTTCATCACTTCAGGACCAGAACAGGAAGGGCCATCATCCTGACGTTTTAAAATCCGGATGATCTCTACCTGATATTCTGCCAGATCGGCTTCGGGATAAATAAATTCACCACCTTCAGGTATATGTTTAGTTGCAAGCGGAGTAATTCCGATCCATTTTACTTCATGCCCACGGGCGATTAAACTGGATCCTATACTAAGCGTAGGGCTGATATGGCCAAAAAAAGGGGGTACAACAAATAAAAATCTAGACATAATTCCTGTTTTAACTATTTAATAAAAACAAAGGTTCGTTGACACTAAACTTTTCCAGTAAAGTAGCCGCTGCTTCAGTACCGCCAGCGGCGATAAAAGATCGTTTAATTTCCAATGCAGAGGTTTTGAAATCCTCCTTCTGAAGAATTTCATAGACCGCTTCCTGAAGATGCCTGGCTTTAAAACGATTGAAATTTAAACGCAGCCCTGCACCTACCCGCACCACTCTGCCCGCTACATGTGACTGATCATAGGCGATTGGAATAACCACCATCGGCAAGCCATTCATTAAAGTTTCACAGACCGTGTTATGTCCGCCATGGCAAACTACCGCATCTAAATGTGGCAGTAGTTCCAATTGCGGAACCATCCGCTGTACGATAAAATTCTCTGGCCACATTTCAAAAAGAGAAGGCTCCGAAACCACAACTACTGTCAGTTCTTCATCCCCAAAGGCTTCGATTACCTTTGCAAAGAAATTCTTTTTATGTTCATGGTCAAAAGTGGTTCCGATACTGACTAATATTTTTGGTCTGTTGATTTTGTTCAGCAGATCCCAGTCAAAATATGCATTTACAGGCTTGCGATTAATCACCGGTCCTACAAAATGGTAGCAGGCTGGTAATTCCAGTTCTCCGAAGAATTCTTTCGAAGTCAAAACCATGGTCAAAAGACCGGAACAGGCTATAGAAGTTAATTTATCCATGCCTAATTCTTTTTGCAATGCCACAATCTGATTTACCTCCCACTCATGGACTTTAGGTAACTCATCCATTATTTTTATAGCTGCGGGTGCAGTAACAGAGGTCGCGTAGGGTATTTTCTGATTGACCGCAGCGATAGCTCCAGCAAACATCTGGTGATCAGTAATCACCAGGTCAGGCTTATATTTTTCCAGCCAATCCACAATCCCATCATAACTATGACGATTTAATGGAATTAATACTTCTTCATATAAAAACTTAATACTGTCTATGCCGTAGACAATTTTTTTGGTGATGATATCCAGGTACTGCTCACTATCCTGTTTCTGCTGATCGCTCTCGTTATATTTAATCAATAATAACTCCCCACCTTCAGGCAATTTAAAAGCCAGATCAGGATCGAGTGTAATCCAGCCAACCTGATGTCCACGCTGGATTAAAACGGCTCCCATACTTAACGTAGGATTGATATGGCCGGTTAAAGGAGGAACAATAAATACAAATTTTGCCATAGCACGTAGATTATTTGACAGTTAATTTTTAAAAAATCCGGAAACCAGTTCTGCAATCATCACTGGTTCCTGAATTGGGATATTATGATCCCCGTCTAATGGGATCAGATCAGATCTGCTAATCTTTTTATGGAGCTGTCTACCTGCTTCCAGACAATTAGAAGCTGATCCATACAATAAAAGGGTATCCTTTTTCATCGTATTGATTTCAGGCGCATTAAAAAAATCACTTTCCTGAATCATATCTTTTTTGATACTAGTTTGATAAAACAGATATTCATACATCCGGTGGTTACGGTCCATCTGTCTTTTACCCATTTTCGCTTTAGTCGTATCTGTAAAATTAGCTACATAATGTTCCAGAAATTCCCGGCTGTATTCTTCGATAATACCACGGGTTTTATCGTCATTAGGGTCAGGAGCTTCTATCAAAACCAGTTTCCTTAACTTTTCAGGGAAACGAACGGCCATTTTCAAAGCAATTAAACCACCAAAACTATAACCAGCCAAATGCACCTTATCCAGATTCAGTACTTCCATTAAAGCGTAGAGATCGTCTGTCATACTATTCAGGTCATACCCTTCCAATGTACGTTCACTCATTCCATGGCTTTTCAGGTCATACATCACCACATGGAAATGCAAGGCCAAAACCGGGGCTATATTGAAGTAATAAACAGAAAGGTTACTGAACATCCCATGAATTAAAAGAACGGTTTCGGCCGCTCCTTTATTCAGTTCCTGAATGTGCACATCCTTATTATTTACTTTGATGACTGGCATTCCTGTATGTAATTAATAATCATTTCCAGATTCAGATTGATTAGCTGATCAAGATCCATAGCGGATAACCATCCTGTAAAATCAATTTGCTCACCGAAGTGTGTTTTTATTTTTTCAGAGAAGGATACAATTTCTATACTGTCCATTTCAAGATCTTTGGTAAAAGAACTTTTAGGTGTAATATCCATTTCTTCCACAAATTCTTCTCCTATGACCTCTGTGATGAATTGTTTCATCAGGTCAAAGATTTCGTCGTTATTTAATTTCTGAGTCGTCGCTATTGTGTCCATCCGATTATATAGTTATGGTGTTTAATGGTCTTTATAAATATGTCTTTAATGCGTAATTCGTCGCCTCTGATCTCTTCAACAACATAGGCTTTAGGATTTCCCTGCAACCCTTTACCCAGGTATTTACCATATGCCTCTTTGGCTGTCCAGAACCGGGTTGCCCATTCTGCTTTATCTTTTCCTTCCAGTAAAGCAATTTCTGTATCGGCAAATGCGAGTTCAAAAAAACCATCACTGCGTTCTTCAATACTTTCAATATCAATACCTACAGGTCTGTCCAAACGGGCAACCCCCACGGCATCAGTTCCTTTATGTGCTAAAGAAACATGAATACCAGCAGTTTGACCACCGTGAGGGTAAGGTTTTTTCCACTCGTCTGATTTGATCTCAAACGTAATCGGGTAGCATGCATGTTGTCTCTCTTTATTCAGCAGATTTCTTACTGCGTCTTTTACGGCTACCCGGCTAATCATCCAGGTTTTTCTTTGATTTGGAAGCAATGAATTATGGTGTTTTTTCTCTTCCTGATTGAAATAGCGTTTCAGGATAAAGTCCCATGAAACGACTCTTGAATAAGCATTATGGAACATAAAAATACCCGGAGCAATTTCTTTCGACAACCTGTTATGAAGCGGAGACATCGATACACTCCATAAAGCATCATCGATTTCCAGTCTCCTGTTCTGCCAACCAGAGATAATTGCCCAGACACAGTTATCCCGCTTAATGATAAAATCACCCGTAGCAAATTCTCCGTTCATTTCTGTCAGTACACAAGTACATTCAAATTCCCCCCGCTGATCATGCATATTTCCAAAAAATTCGATCTCCTGTATCTTTACAGGAAACGCTATTCTGTCTTTTGTCAGGATAAGCTGCAACCATAATCCGAAAAGCTGACCGGCGTTATCAAGCAGAGAACCTTTTCCGGCACCGCCTTCAATAATACCGGTGATTCCTTTTTCACCAACCGCCTCCAAAGATTTTATTCCCTGGTAACCCGGCCCATGAAACATATGATTTTCATAAATCTGCTCCGGAGTTCTTTTGATATCCAGCACTTTACCAATATCAAAAGATTGATGCAGGGGCTGACCTAATTTTTCTGACAGGATAACTTCAGCATTTGCAAAACGTTCCAAATTGAGATATACCTTTTTTTGATCTTTCCATTCGCCAGTAATGGTTTCGCGGAAAGGCTTGACTACGTTCATCCATTGAAATACCTTGATATTCAAAATCTTTTGCACCTGTTCTCCTGGAGATTGTTCTTCAGCGATCTCTCCAAATAATTCAAAGATCATCGTCATCGGAATAACCGGGTCCATATCATCTACGCAATGCCAGCCTTTAGGTTGTCTTAACAAAGCATGGTCTATCAGGTAAGGGCAATTTTCCAATGTAATATCCAGCTGTTTAGCAAAAGGCATTCTTTGTACAGACACCGCTGGCAATAACTCTGGTACTGGTGATAACATTAGTGCAGGCGATAATATAGGTGACACAGGTGACATCTGATAATTAGCAGGTTGTAAAACCCCTTTTTTAAACAGTTGCTGAATTTCTGACTGAATATTCACCATTTCCAGAATATTTTCATTGAAAGCCTGCATCACAGGGTCAGCAACATCTTCTAATAATTCTCTGGCATATACCGAGGGATTTGGCTTTGCTAAAGGTTGCTTAACCAATCCCTGAAGCGTAGTTAACCCCGTAATTATCGGTAAACCTAATTCTAACTTAATTCCCTTACTATTAAAAGCAGAGCTTAACCTCGTTTGACCGATAAAATTCATTCCAACCTCTTTACCTTCCACAAATAAAGCAGCTAGCACACGTTGCAACTGAGTTATCCCTGACCTGATAGGCACATTTGAAGAGATGGTACTAAAGTTTCTTCCTTTCAGCGTATCATCAATAAAACCGACCAACCCACCTGAACCAATCTGGATAAATACCCTTGCACCTTCCTCATACAGCTTTTCCGTCAATTCACGGAAACGTACCGGTTTAATCAGGTGTTCTGCGCTTAATTGTCTGATCGCTTCAAAGCCTTCAGGATAAAGTTCTAAAGTAGTAGCCGACCACAATGGAGTAGTTGTTTTACGGAATTGCATATCCTTCATACCTTCCAGAATTACTTCCAGTTTATCAGCAATAAATGGAGAATGAAATCCAGATTGAAAAGGTAATATCTGATGAAAAATCTGTTTCACCTTTAAAATAGGCGTCAGTTCTTCTAACGCACTCTTACTTCCGCACAGGATTACCTGTTGCGGACAGTTATCATTAGACAAGTATACCTCATTGATGTTTGCAATGATTGGCAAAAGCTGTTCTATGCCACAGCCAACTGCGATAAACCTGGAGTCTTTCAGTTCAAAAGTTTCCGGATTGAGTACTTTCAGCAAGGCTGTAACGGAGCTCTCTTCCGCCAATTCAGATGACCTTGCGGCCAGCCATTCGCCTAAACTATGCCCCGCATTCATATCTGGCTGTACACCTAATTGTTTCAGCGCAATATCCAGTACACTACTTTTGCTGAGTGTCTTTAAGGCTTCACTAAGTAAGCCATCCACTTTAATCTGCTGATCTGTTGCAATCTTAAAATAATCAGCAACACTTGATACTTCGCCACCAGCTAGTCCATCTAAACCAGGAAATACAAAGGCTATTTTTCCACCATTGCTGATTAATGGTTCATTGGTAAACCAAATATCCTGCTTGTTACGCCATGGGTTATTTTTTGACGCAATCTTAACGGCCTTTTTTACTCTTTCAGGTGTTGGATCGAAGACTGCAATCCGGTAATTACCGATTCCTGCACTATAATCATGACTTTCTAAGGCACCGATCAGTTCTTCCAATGTAGGGCGTGCCAGTAATAAGACTTCATCCTTCTTAGGCGCCTTGAATCCTTCCAGTACCACATGCGCATTAATCCCGCCAAAACCAAAGGCATTGACACCCGCAACTTTAGGCAAACCTGATTTTTCCCAGCTTAATGGTTCCTGTACGGCCAGAAACCGAGTTTTATCCAATTGAGCTAATGGATTTTCACAATGCAATGTCGGTGGTATAATATCATGGTATAAGGCTAGACAAGTCTTAATCAAACCAGCAATTCCTGCAGCAGGCATAGCATGGCCGATATTTGACTTCACCGTCCCGATTCCAGCTTTTGGCAACTCCGCATTATAGCCAAAAAATTGTGTTAACGTTTCCAGTTCAGTTTTATCTCCTAATGGGGTACCTGTACCATGGGCTTCAATATAACCAATAGTCTCAGGAGACACACCAGAGTTCCCCCAGGCCTGTTCTATTGCTCTGAGCTGTCCTTTTACAGAAGGGCTCATCACACTTGTACCACTTCCATCACTACTAACTCCTACCCCTTTAAGAACAGCATAAATTCTATCTTCATCTTTTACAGCATCTTCCAGACGCTTTAAAACAACAAATCCACAACCTTCGCCAATAATTAGACCATCGGCATGCGTATCAAACGGCTTTATTTTTTCTTGTTTAGATAAGGCACCTAAATTGGAAAATATACTCCAAAAAGCTGCATTTTGTCCAACATGTACGCCACCAGCAATGACCATATCACAACGTCCGCTATTTAATTCCTGAACAGCATGATCAATTGCAATCAATGAACTTGCACAAGCCGCATCCAGTGTAAATGCTACTCCACCCAGATTTAAACGGTTAGCAACCAGTGAGGCAACTAAATTCGGTATCAGTCCCATTGCCGTATCCGGTCCGAAACGGCCTTTACGTGACTGAAATTCATGTTTTACTTTAGCTATATCTGCTTCTTCCAGATGTGGAAGTAAATCTTTCAATACTGCTGCAATCTGTTCTCCGGTTCTTACAATTTCAATAGCTCTTGTTGCTCCCGGACCTGCATAATTACCTTTTCCGATAATGATACCCGTCTTTTCCAGTGAAGTGTTTTTTTCAAAGACACCAGCATCTTCCAAAGCGCTGTAAACCAAATCCAGCGTAAGCAGATGATCGGGTTCTGTACCATTCACCGCTACAGGAAGAATTCCAAAACGTTGTGGATCGAAGCTGTATTCAGGAATAAAACCACCTTTGTTACAATAGAACCTGTCTACACCAGTAGAATCTTTATCGAAGTGTACAGGATCTATACGATCCGGTGGCACTACTTGAGTAGAATCAACCTTATTTATTATATTTTTCCAGAATGTATCCAGATCCCCCGCACCCGGGAAAATGCAAGACATTCCAATTACAGCTACATCCGTCTTCTTCATTGGGTATATTATTTAAAAAATTAGCTACCAATTATTCCCTGCCATGATCAGTACCTGGCTTTCTTTGCCATATTTCAGCTCATTTAAGAAAGTTTCAGCGCCATCTTGTAGTGGAATAAGGGCTATACCCCTTCTTTCATATTCTTTTTCTAAGGTTGGAGAAACCATTCCGGCTCCTTTCCACGGGCCCCAGTTAATCGCTAATACCTTTCCATTAATCTTTTGTTTCAAAGCCCAAGCATATCTATCCATTACACTATTTGCAGCCGCGTAATCTGTTTGTCCACGGTTACCATAGACAGAAGCGATACTCGAAAACAGAATCACAAACTGGGTTTCAGGCCTCAGTTTTTCAGCCAATACTCTTAATGGAGTAACTTTTGTATCAAACACTCTTTCAAAAGATGCAGATGTTTTGCTATGGAATAATTTATCTTCTAATAGTCCTGCACCATGTACCACCCCATCAATGCGTCCGTATTTTTTATAGACACTATCAACAAAAAGACCCAGGCTTTTTTCATCCCGCAAATCCAATGATTTATAGAATACTTTAGAACCACCATTTTCAAGCATAGCGATACTATTCAATATCTGATTATTCTTATAAATCCTGGCCGTTTCCTGTTCTATTTCTGCTGGTTTTTTAATTTCTCCCTGCTGAACCAGGTAGCCCCTGATTTCATCTTTTGTTTTTAGCGATGCCGCTACGCCCTGAACAGCTGATTTTGGGTCAGCCGAACGGCCAACAAGGATGTAATTACAAGGATAGTCTTTTGCAAAGTGGATCATCAGCTCTGCTGTAATTCCCTGTGCACCGCCTAATACCAGTACCACAGCATCTTTATCGAGTTGAATATGGGAATCTTCCAGACCAGTAATCAATTCGGCAGGAATCAACTCCATCACTTGTCTTTTATCCCCATGATAGATAATCTCAGAAGGGGTATCGGGGTTTAAGATCTCATTTAATGTAATATTAGCGATTTCTTCTCCTGTCATCTTAGTTTCCAGGCTCACAATTCTGCATTTAGTATTTTCATACTCTCTGTCCAGACTTTTGAAGAATCCGGAATATCCTTGATAAAGCCTAAGCAATTCTACATCTGTATTACCTTCGAGGTAACTCCTGACATCAGAAATCATATAAACCCATTTCGCAGAGTCAAAATTCAGCTGTTTGATCATTTCAAAATGATCTATAATGCCCGATTTCTTTTCCGTGGTGAACATATTCAGTATAATCAAGCCCTGGTAGCTTTGTAGGTCGTCTCCGGCAGAAACGATAGTCACCAGTGCGCCATGTTTTTTAAACAGGTTTTTAATTTTAGTTGCTTGTCCGTTACCGTCATCAGTAATTGCAATATGCTGTCCCTTAAGGATCGCAGCCTCAATATCTGTCAATGCTGCCGGAGTAAGCTCAAACCTTAGTCTCGACAGTTTTTCTAAACTGGTCTGGTCGCTTACCCCCTCTTCAATGATTTTTTTGGCTTCCGTCAGTACTTCATCTGTTCCTGATTCTATCTCTGAGATCCAGGTAACCAAACCATTCAGGGTTTTGATAGCAGCAAGTTTCTCCATTAAATCATCGCCCTGCTCCTGTTCCTGATTAAAGCCTATTTTCAGTTTCAATTCTCCGATAATCTCCATTCTTTTAATGGAATCGATACTCAAATCAGCTTCCAGATCAAGATCCATACCTAGCATTTCTTCTGGATAACCTGTTTTTTCACTCACTACAGACAGGATAGCTGCTCTCACCTCTTCCGCAGAAAACTTAGGCTGATTGCCTTTTACAGTAACTTCTATATTAATTGTGGTGTTTAAATTGCTAACTATTGCTGATCCTGCATTTTCAGTAATCCAGTTGACCAGTCCGTTTAAGGTTTTTATACCAGCTAGCTGCTCCATCACCGTATCTTCACTGTGTGTACTACTAAAGCCACCCAGTTCTGTTCGTAAAGCACCTATAATTTCCAGGCGTTTGATAGAGTCAATACTCAAATCAGCTTCCAGATCCATTTCCATCCCCAGCATTTCTTGTGGATACCCGGTTTTATCACTTACAATCTGCAATAAGGCCTTTTTTACATCTTTTTGCTGAGCAACAGCTTGAACAGCTGCTACTGGTGGTGCTGGTAATACGGCCAGTGATTGAGGTGCCGCAGCTGCTACAAAACGTTCAGCATGAGGTGTTGATTGCGCAAAAACAGGTTGAGGTGCAGCCAGACCATTGTTAAATGGAACGTGCTGTCCCAGAAAAGTAAGCATGACATCCCGCTGTGCCTGAATTAATAATTTCATGCTATTCAAATATTCCTGCATCATCAGGTCACTGGCAGATTGTACTGCCTGTAAAGGTTCTGATCTTAATTCTTTATTTTTCATTTGGATAGGTTCTATAATAGGTAATGCCCCATTTGCTGGCAATTTCCCATTCGAAGGAATTGCATGCTGGCCATTGACGAACCAGACTGTAGGGCTTTTTTTATACAATGCCGGTTCATTAAGATTTAATAATCTTGCGCCGCGGCCTTCGAATAGTTTTTCAATATGGATATCACGTCCTGTAGAGATGTAAGTTGCGAGCATACATAACAGATGAGTCAGTTTATTCTGACCGTTATCTTCTGCATGCATCAAAAGCTCTTCTTTTCCTAAACAAGCTTTGGTTAAACCAGATAAAACCTTGCCTGGACCTACTTCTATAAAGATTCTTGCCCCAGCAGCATACATTTCCTGCACCTGGTCTACAAATTTCACCGGTTTGATCAGGTGATCCGTCAATCTTTCTTTAATCTGGTCGGCTTGTAAAGGATATTCCTGTGCTGTTGTATTTGACCATACAGGTAAACTCAGGTCATTAAACTGTACACCTTCAAGAACTTGCTGGTAAAGTTCTTTTGATTTAACAACCAAAGGACTATGGAATGCACAGGCAACTTCCAATTGTCTGAAAGATATTTTCGCTGTTTTAAGCACCTCCATTAAATGCTGGATAGCTGTTGTTGATCCTGCCAGTACACATTGTATTGGTGAATTATAGTTAACAGCATAAATATCATTTAAACCTGAAATAACTTTGAGCAAATCTTCTTGTTTGGCATTCACAGCAACCATAGCACCGGTATCGCCACCTTCAACAGCATCCAGAATAGCTTTTGCTCTCGCTGAACTTAGTTCTACTAGTTTATCTTCGGCAAAAGCTCCAGCAAAACATAAAGCTGGCAGCTCTCCATAACTATGTCCTGCAACCATATCAGGTACAATGCCAAGCGTTCTTAAGAAATTCGCAATAGCCAGGTTCACAATTCCCAGTAAGGGCTGTGCCATACGGGTATCTTTAATATTTTCCTTTTGTTCTTTCTGTAAAGCAGCATCAAACACCGTATTAGGGAATAACACTTTTTCATATTCCGGCAGGTCTTTTAATAAATTCCGCATAGCCGGGAAGATGACAAAAAGATCTCTCGCCATATTGATACGCTGGCTTCCTTGTCCAGGAAATAGGAAAACTACTTTACCATCTCTTTGTTTAGTAGCATAAGTATCTTTGCTTTCGATTCCTGACAGCGTGAGTTCAACCTTCATATTCAAGTCTTCTGCACGATCTGCAACAATACACAACTGTACCGGTTTGCTATCAGCTACTGCCAGACTATAGGCGATATCTTTTAAATCGATCTGGGCATTGCTATCCAATAACGTTTTGACTGCTATTAATTTAGATTTTGCTTCTTCATAAGTATCACCTCTGAAAACAAAAAGCTCTGATGGCCATGATTTCAAAGTTGGTACCTGGTTATTTACCGGGTTACTATTCTCTAGCACAGCATGGAAATTCGTTCCACCAAAACCAAATGCACTAACTCCAGCATAACGTTTGTCTTCCATCCACAATCCCGCTTCTGTATGAAAAGCAAAAGGACTTGTTTTAGCATTATAATAACTGTTTGGATTATTTAAATGGATAGTTGGCGGTTTGATACCATGGTAAACGGCTAATGAGGCTTTAATCAAACCAGCTAAACCTGCAGCACATTTAGTGTGCCCGATCTGTGTTTTTACAGACCCGAGATGTGACTGGCCGACAATGGCTCCGGATTGTATAAATTTATCTGTCAAAGCGCTAAGCTCTGTTCGGTCACCAACAACGGTACCTGTTCCATGGGCTTCAACCAGCCCAACCACTGACGGTGTAATACCAGCCTGATCATAAGCACGTTCCAGTGCCTGCACCTGTCCATTTTTACGTGGTGCAGTTAAACCTAAGCTTTTACCATCACTGGAACCACCAACACCTTTGATCACTGAATAAATGGTATCCCCATCTCTCAGTGCATCTTCATGTCTTTTTAAAACCACCATTGCAATTCCCTCACCCAGTGCAATTCCATCTGCCTCAGCATCAAAAGTTGCACATCTACCTTTGCGGGAAAGTGCGTGAGTACTCGAAAACATCAGATAATCATTGATTCCATTGTGTAAATCGGCACCACCTGCAAGTACCATATCAGACTTTCCAAGAAACAATTCCTGGCAGGCCAGATCAACAGCGGCAAGAGATGATGCACAGGCCGCATCAACCGTAAAGTTACGGCCACCTAAGTTTAACCTATTGGCAACTCTTCCTGAAATTACATTGGCCAGAATACCCGGAAATGAATCTTCTGTCATTTTTGGCAATGCCTGATCTATCTCAGCCGGCATTTCTCCAAATACCTGTTTATAGTAACATCTGAATCCGTAGCTGTTGGCCAAATCATTACCACCCTCCGCACCTATAATTACAGATACATTTTCCTGATCAAATCCACCATCCTGGTAACCTGCATTTTCCATTGCCTGTTTAGCCACCATCAGCGTTAATAACTGTGTGGGTTCAATCGCGGCAAGTGACTGTGGAGGAATACCAAATTCAAGCGGATCAAAATCTATTTTCGGAATAAAGCCACCCCATTTAGAATGTGACATATCTCCTGCCGTAGATTCCGGATTATAATATAATTCTTTATTCCAGCGCTCATCTGGAACTTCAGTTACACTGTCTTTCCCTAGAATAATATTGCGCCAGTATTCTTCGATATTTTTAGCTCCTGGAAAAATACAAGCCATACCTACTACAGCGATATCGAGAGATTTTCCTGTTTTTTCTGGGGGTGAAGAAAGTACTGCATTCTGGATATGCTTGTAATTACCTTCTGCTACATCCTGATGCAGATCAAGCAGTGAAACTACTTTATTTTGCATAGCAGCAACCTGGCCAATCATATACATCCCTAAGGTCAATTGTTCGGTCTCATTAATGGTAACCAGCTCATCCCCTCTGCGTTCTATCCCTTTGGCCGCAATTCTTAAACGTCCTACATTCAACGTTTCTAGTTTTGCCCAGATCTCTTTTTTATCAATCCCTGCTTGTTGAAATTTCTCTTTTTCTTCACTGAAGAAATCAGAAAACGGCGATTTAAGACACCTGGTTTCATGACCAGGGGCCGTCTCCAATAAGATTGTATCACTGGCATTTACAGCCTGTTCCTGAAACTTATTCTGAATAGCTCCAGTGCTTACTGCTTCTTTCGTATATAAATAAGCAGTTCCCATCAGTACCCCAACTTTTACACCTCTTGCAGCCAAAGGAGCTGCCATAATAGCGATGAATGCAGCAGAGAAAGCATCGTGGATACCTCCCGCGAAAAACACACTGATCTGCTCCGGGTTATCTTCTTTCAGCAAACGTTCAATTTGTTTTTCCCAAAGTACCATACTTGACAGCGGACCAACGTGACCGCCACATTCTCTTCCTTCAAAGACAAATCTTCTGGCTCCTTCTTTTAAAAACATATCTAACAGGGATGCCGAGGGCACATGCAGGAATGTTTTTATACCTGCTTTTTCGAGAGGTTTAGCCTGCGAAGGACGACCACCCGCAATGAGTACTACTGGTGGTTTTTCTTCCAGAATATACTGCATCTGCTCGTCACGTAATTCTTGCGGTGCAAAACCAAGTATACCTACCCCCCAGGTTTTAGTACCGGCAAGTCTTTTTGTTTCTTTAATCAGATTTTTTGCTGTTTCTCCTCTTAATAAGGATAAGGCAATAAAAGATAAAGCACCTGCGCCAGAAACGGCATCAGCAAACTGTGCCACATCACTTACTCTTGTCATTGGGCCCTGTGCAATAGGATACAACAAGTTCAATTCTTTAGCCAGTGGATTTTCAGGACTGATTACATTTAATGATTTTGCCTGGTTTAGATGCCCGTAAATAGCCTCCATGAAACCAAATACAAGTTTATCTAGCTTCTTATACCTGCTAAAAAGATCAATCGCTAAAGAAATATCCTGCCCTAATGGAAGATAGCTCTTTTCCAGATCGAAATCATTAAAATAGGCGGTAAGTTCTTTAGATGATATATTATGTGCAATTACTGGTGAATTTGGGCGAGATAAAATACGACAGTTGTCCACTAACTTCGTTTCTGTACCACTCAACTTGGCACAAATATCTTTAATTGCTTTTGGTGCACCGCACTCTGGAAATAAGACTAACTGGCTATCAAGAATTATTCCCGCAGCACCCTGAGCCAGTAAAGCAGCAGCAGTATGAACACCTACCCCACCCTGTACCCAAACAGGTACATCTTTAATTTCCTTTATAATCCGTTGAAACAAAACGAAGGAAGATTCTTGTCCAACTCTACCTGCACCTTCGTTACCTTTAACAATAATTCCATCAGCCGATGCCGCTTTCGCCTGCCTTGCCGATTCAATATCATAAACCTGGCGAATCAGTTTAACTCCTGGTTTACACTGAACTTCTATACCATGTGGTATAATAACCAAGCTCACCTGCTCAGGTATTTCGATTGAGGTAAAATCAGAAGAAGGAAAACATATTCCAAAATCTGTCACACCACTTTGCACTAATTTATTCATAGCCTGAATCGCATCAGACTGTCTGTATCCAAGGTTCAGCACAGGAAAAACTCCCGCTTTTTTTAAAGCAATTGCAAGTTCGGTATCTGGCTTCTCAAATGGGGTTATTCCGATTATCTTAAGATTTTCCATATCATTAGGTAGATAAATATTAAACTTTATAGATATTATTCTGTCAAAAACATCAATTACAAAAAAAATAGTATGTCAAAGAATACACCTCGGCAATCGCCTTAAAAGTTATAATGAAGCTAATATTTTAGCCTAATCGAAAAAACAATAATCGAGGTGAGTCTTAATTCTTTCAATAAAACAAAATTACGACTCTGTGCATAGGTTTCTGCCTCAGAAAGAGGAATGAACAAAAAGAATAAAACAGGTATTATTTATTCATGATATAATAACATGAAAGAAATAAAAACCAAAATCTTAATCAAACAAAATGAAACGAAATTAAGCGAATGACTGTTAGTCAGCAATCAACCGACGCTGTGTACTCCGTACAAGAGTAGAGAAACAAGAGTCAAACATAAATAGTAAAACCCTAAAAATGAATACATTAATCATAAAAAAAGCCACCATAGAGTTATGGTGGCTGTATTTTTTCACAACATTAATGTTTATTTATTGGTAAAGCGAAAATTAGATTGGTTATATGCAATAGCTCTTCGGCCAAGTTCCCGCTTTTTAAGTTGAGTTAATTTTATCCTTTCAGGATAGTGAACAAACTTTCGGAGCAAAAGTACCTAAGCTGACGGTTCCCACCTGATAACGTCTCCCCACATGTCATAAATATTACCTGCGGAGATACGTATATATTCGTCTTTTGCATTATAAATCCCCTCTTGCCAGGTTCCATATTCCTCATCAATAAACGTCTGAAATACTACTTGCTGTCCATGTTGCGGCAGCGTGGTTTTGTCAAGTTTAACTTCCATCATGTAAACATATAAACTTGTACTGACATTCCCTATTTGTTTGAGAACCTTCAAACATTATCACAACTATAATGTTGTCTGTCAGTAACTAAAGAAAATGAGCGTTTCAAGCTCTTTAGGTGTAAACAACTATCTATTTATTTATTAAAAAACAAAAATTATGATTAAATCTGTTCAAACAATACCTGTGCAATCTCCACTGGGGTTTATGAATCGTTTATCCTGGACCGCAGTATTTGCGGGTGTATTTATTGCTATTGCTGTTCAATTATTATTGAGTTTATTAGGCCTTAGTATTGGCTTTGGAAGTATCAATCCTGTAGAAGACTCAACTCCTTTTAGTGGCTTAGGCACAGGCACAATAATCTGGCTGATTATCAGCTTATTAATCTCATTATTTTCTGGCGGATGGGTAGCTGGCTGGCTTTCTAACCAAATACAGAAGACTGACATAGTGCTGCATGGTTTGATTGTCTGGTGTTTGTTTACTTTCCTGAATATTTATGTAACAGCACTATCAGTTGGCAATATTGTTAGTGGCGTAGGCTCAGTGATTGGTAAAGGATTTTCAATTGCAGGAGCAGGCATTAAAAATATTGCTCCGGAAGCTGGTAGCCTGATTAAAGACCATATGGATGG
The DNA here is from genome assembly GCA_014302835.1 of Pedobacter sp. PAMC26386. Classification (GTDB taxonomy): domain Bacteria; phylum Bacteroidota; class Bacteroidia; order Sphingobacteriales; family Sphingobacteriaceae; genus Pedobacter. The sequence continues at coordinate 178,428 of CP060294.1, read as the reverse complement.
CGGTTCTATTGAAAAAATGAAAGAAGAAGCAGAATTGTTGTTAAAACAAACTGGCAAAAAAGATTTACAACCTGAAAACCTGAAAAACAAAGCACAGCAAGCAGCCGGTAAAGCAGAAAACACTGGAAAATCAGTTTTAGAAAATCCTCAGTTAGCCCAACAGAAACTGGATTCTTTGGTTTCAAAATTGTTTAATAGTGGCGATGCCGCGTTTGAGTCGGCTGACCGTGATGCATTGGTTAATGTAGTAAGCAGCAGAACTGGCAAATCTAAAGTAGAATCCGAAAAAATTGTTGACAATTGGGTTAGCACAATTAAAACAACTAAAGAAAAGGTAAAACAAGCTAAAGATCAAGCTATAGAAAAAGCTAAAAAGGTAGGTGATGCTATAACTTCAGGTCTTTCTAAACTAGCAATCTCCGCTTTTATTGGTTTAGTTTTGGGTGCAATAAGTGCAAGTATTGGCGCTACTATGGCCTCTCGTAAACGTGAAAAAACAGTAGAAAACAACAGTTTGTAACCAACTGAAAAACAGTAAGTAAAGGGACTTCGTTCGGAGATCATTCGGACATGGTTTGGACATTCTTCATCCATCATTCGATTCGAGCCGAATCAAGTCTGGAGAAAGTCCGGATCACGTACGTTTCACCTATGTGTAAAAAGGATTGTAAAACCCTATTCAATAAAAAGCCGTCTCCTATTTTCACATAAGAGACGGCTTTTCTGTTAAGATTAAATCCGGCTACAAGAATATAATCCGGATATCAAAAATTACTTCTAGGGATTAATCAGTTTAAAAAATTTAGGTACATCATTCTGATTACTTGAAGTGAACACCAGACTTTTATCCGGGTTATATAAATATATTGCCGGGTATTGTTTTGGATGGAAAGCCATAATAAAAACATGATCGCGATCCTGAACAACCTTCACATTTTTTTGTTGTAAAAATGGTTTCCCAAAATTGGTCATGAAATAATCTATAGACCTGTATTCATCCTGCGAGATCATATAAATATTTACATTTTTCAGTTCTTTGGTCCTTTTGCTCATTTGTGCTACTACCTTCTGGCAATGCTCACAAGTTGCATCAAAAAAGACAATGAGTGATTTCTTCCCTTTAGGGATACTGTAAGTAGAAAAAGTGGTATTATCTCTATTGTAAAAAATAGCATTAGGCATCGTAGAACCTATATCCTGCGCTGAAGCAGAAAGAGAGAAAAAGATAACAGTAAGATAAGTAAGTAATAATTTCATATGATGATTTAATTTTATACGTGCCGCAAATATCGGACTCCCCTCTCTGCTTTATGTCAGCTCATTTACAGATTTCCGAAACATAACTGTTATAAACTTGCCCCTGTTTAAGCATGCATGGTTTTCATTCTCTGGTAAAGCACCTTAACATCATCCTGACCTTTATATAGATCCTGACCTTTTATCTAACCCAAGTAACTCGTATAACGCTGTCTGAGCTGTACGTAATGAATATTCCACTGTGAATACAACAGCGTCCGGGACCTTTGCGAACTGCCCTAAGAAATTTAGTGCAGACGTCCTGTAAATTTTCTATTAATGCAAGTAAAAGGGGATCTCCTGCATGTATTTAATTTTACTCAATTTATTTTTGTCCATACCGGGGTAGTATATTGCACCAAATGGCTGTCTTCTTCTTGGATCATCCGGAGAAATCAACATTCTTGCGCCATGGTCACCAGAAATGATTATCGTTTTACTTTTCCAGTCAGGAATTTCATTCAGCATTTTCAGAACTACCGAATTTCCATAGGAAAGATAATCAGTATATTGTTTAGTGACCACCAAAGCGGGTGCGGTATTAAGATCTAATATGGGTGATTTATTTATCTCTCCATTTGTACGTCTGTAAAAAGGTGGATGAGGAATTAGTAAATGTGCCCACATCAAAGCATATTTTGATCTTCTGACACGAACCACTCTGGAAAACTGCTTAATCACCATTTGATTATAATCATCAAAAGGCATCGCTGATTTTTCAAATAGATTATTAAAAATATCTACAAATAAAATCCCGCGCAGAACCTGGTCACTATAATTATCCGGAAATATCCTTAAATTTTCTATTTTATTATGGTTTCCAATATTCTGAAAATCCAGACTAATAAATTCAAAACCTAGGTTTTTCATCCGTTTTACCCATATACTTTTGTTTAAATAACCAGTAGCATACATAAAATTAGATACAGGGGGACTATAATCGAGGTTAAAAAGTGAGTTGACCGAATAAATTGTAACATCACTACGTGAGTGAAGGCCATCAAAGACAAAGAACCCCTTATCTTTAAGAGAATCCACCAAAGGGTCTTTAAAATTAAACTGGCTTTCTAAACTAGCCGGAGATGCATACTCATCTAACAAAATCCAAATCACATCATTTTTATTTTTTATTGATACATCTCTGGCGGGGCTACTTTGCAAAGATGAATAACGCCTTCCTTCTTTAAGATAAACCTGAAAACCAGACAACACGGTCAGACCTATAAAAATTAGACTAAAAATATTAAGAAAATAGTTCAGTATTGCTAATCTATCAATATGAATATACCTTTTGATCTGATAAATAAGTAAAGACAGTACAAGAACAATTATTAATAAATATCTGACTCGAACAAATGTCGGATCAATAGTTTCACTTACCGATAAAAGAATTGGAGAATAGAATAAAATTGCCATCCAAAGAAAGACAAGCCAGCTTACACCATACCTGTAAAACCCAATCTTTTTCTGAATTAATATAATTAGGTAATTAATCAAACAATAGCTCAGAAAAAAGATTAAAAACAGCAACAAATTAAACGATGGAAAATATTGAGAGCTTTTATAAACCAAAAAAAACAGCCCAAAAGTATAGACATATACCGGACTCTTCAGCCATTCAGTTATAGTTTTTCCCATAAAAATAATTTTCTTAATGAATTATCAAATTCATAACAGGAGACTAATTTAAAGTAGCCTTTAAATGAATTCAGAAAACATTCCTCTGTATAATCTTCAAAAATATCGCCCTTATGCTGAAGCAATAATTTTGATTTTGGATCTGACTTTGGAACAAATTCTACGATAGCAAAACGTGAGGTCATAGTTGAAAAAAGCTGGGCCACAAAAGGAATTGGCAGGTTCCTGCTCAGACATAAGTGATGAATAAGTGCAAGAGCCATTAGCATATCTCCATTCAATCTTTGTAAAAGAGGGGACTTCTCTTGATTATTCCACCCCAGACCAGGGGAAGGATCAGCTAGATCGGCAACAATAGCTGTCACATTGTTATCTACTGCCTGTACATTAGTTTTATAAATTTCATCCACACAATAGCTATCACTTTCTACCGCGTAAACAGCCCTGGATAAAGTGGCAGCAATTCTAGTAAATTTACCTGTGTTTGCCCCTAAGTCAATTGTTATTTCCGGTCTTATTTCAGAAAGCCATTTGGTGACAATTTTTATCTTATCTGCTATGTACTGCTCACTTTCAATATCCTTTTCATAATAATCTTCCCAAATGCTGTTTTTGAGCAATGGCTGTTTTCTTCTGATTACATTCTTTGTGATAGTATTCAATAGGATATTTAATTTTTCACTATTAAATCCATGAGCAGCCACTTTTGTTTTTGCCGTTCCATTCTTAAAACGCGAATGCAGATGAATATGCATCAAACAAAAAACATTGAAATGTGTCTTCAAAGGTAAATGCGCACTAACAAAAGAAAGAGATATCCCATTAATACTCCCTTTGAACAATTTTGCCCACAAAGGGTCTTTATAATACATTAATAAAAATGGAGACAATGATTCTTCGCAAAACTGCCGATAGGCAATCCATGGGTCTCCATCTGTATAAAAACTAAAAGATGAGGTATCAATTAATAAGCATTTCTCATTACTAAAGGTGAAATTATAAGGTGAAGCATCTTTTAAAATCATCCCGTGTTTTAATGAGATTTCATTAATTCTAACCTGGGTTAATAGCATTTGCTGCCACTGTGTATAAGACCACTCGAAAGGATAAGATATAAATGGCAATTGCTGAGGAAAAATTTTCTTGTAAGCACCCGGAAATTCATGATTAACAATAATCTCCTGATGTGACACCATCAGCTTCTGATCAATCAGTGTCTGATATAGTCCTGAATCAATTAAATGATCAAACTCACGGGCATAACCTGAAGCAATATATCTGTAATAACCATTTTCTAACTTAACAACGAAACCAGCAGGGTCTTTATAAGAAATAGCTTGCTTTAACTCCATTATTTCCCGCTCCCTTTCTTTGCTTTAACACTTCTGATAAACTGTACTAAAAATACCTTTATCCTGCTTCCAAAAACAGATAGTGTAAGAACAGCTGATAAAATTGCCTGATATAAAAGACTACCAGTTCCCGGGTCAATGTAAAGTAAGTACTTAATCATATTAGTTGAGTTTAGTCTATTTGAGACATAGCCTCCTTCTAAAGGTTTAATCTAAGTATATAAATTAAACTCAAGAAACGTGTTGACTAAATACAACACAACTATTGTAGCGATTAAGTTACATAAATAGTAATGTTTTTATCTAAAATAGATACTCAATAAGTCAAGATTTGCACTAATGATGGAGCGCATTCCTGCTAAAAGAGAAAAAACAGTACTTTAGCCCCGATGCATAAACAAATCAAATATACAATCGGTAAGTTGACAGCTCAAGGACTCAGACCTTTAGCATTTTGCCTGTTGGTTATGATTTATTTACTATCGTCTTGTACCTTAAGAAAAGGCATCCAGTCTTTTTTCTCAGATACAGTATCTCAGCCTACTATATCTGGTAAATTTGAGAAAAACGTACTGGTTAAATAATCCAGCTTCACTACCGGGACGATTGATTGTTTAAGTGCTCATTTAAATTCATCCGATGATGAGCTGATGTTCAAATAGCAGACTTTTTCAGACAGTCTGTATTCTTTGCACTGTTCAGCTAACCTGCATTTCTTTCCTGATAAAGAGTTGGTCAGTTAAAACCGAATCACTATAGTATGTAAGGGGTACAGATACACCATTCTTTAGCTGAATAGATATAAGCACCCTTCACCTGTTTTTCATCTATCAGCTGACCAGAAATAAGAACTATAAAAGTTATCAATAGATTTTCTACAAAAAAAACAGCCATAATGATAAAGCAGGCAATTGGGATAGATAGTCAAGCCCATTGTCAATGGTAAAAGCAGCCGTCATAACTGCATTATAGTGAATAATTTCATTAAAAGATTATAAACGTTTAAAAGAAGAAGAAATGAATAGTCGACAGAATTTTGAATGTTTTTATTCAAATTATGTAAATTCATTAACGGATATTGAACTACATTTGGATAGCATGAAACCACATCGTTCCACAAAGCTTAAAGCTGTATTACTGATCCTTGCATTCTTGTTGAATACAGCGGTAGGTTTTGCTTGTGCAATTGGAACTAATATGGGGTTTAACGAGGTCCATCATCCCGAAAATGCTGCACAACATAAGCATGCATATACCGCTCCTCATCAACATACAGACCAGGCTTCAGCTCATCACGATGCAAAAACCACGAAAGACAATTGCTGCAAAGACGAGGTTTCAAAACTGACAACTGCTGATAAAGAATCTTTGTCTGCTTCTGTTTTCAGTTTTCAATTGTCAGCACCAGCTATTTTACAAACACCTGTTTTCTTTCAGGATGCAGTGTACTTAATTTCTGTAAATATCCCTGGAACTGACATTGCAAGACATAGCAGAGCTCCTGTCCCCGATGTTCGTATTGCCATACAGAGTTTTCAAATTTGACTTATACGGTTCTTTAGTTTTTACAGGTTTTTCCTGTCGTAATTATATTTACCATTAGAATCAATTGAAATGAAAAAGATATTTTTTATGATTGCGCTTTTAGCAGCAGTCTTCGTGCAAACTGGATTTGCACAACAAAACACAGATCAATCTTCTCTTTTGTCATCCTACTATGCTGTTAAAGATGCACTGGTAGCTGACAATGCTAAATTAGCCGCATCCAAAGCCGCTGAATTCATCAAAGCACTAAACGCCGGAGATACTAAAATAACAGAGGTAATCAAACAAAAAGAATTAGCTGAAGATGCAGGCAAAATTGCAGCCAGTAATGAGCTGAAAAGTCAGCGTGATTATTTTATTGTTTTTTCTAAACACATGATAGCACTTGCAAAGAGCTCAAAATTATCAGCCACTCCGGTTTATGAGCTTTACTGCCCAATGAGAAAAAGCAGTTGGTTAAGTAGCCAGCAAGCGATTAAAAACCCTTATTATGGCAGTACCATGCTCACTTGTGGTAAAGTAACTGAGACTTTAAAATAACTTATCTTTAATTGCCTTGATCTGCATAAGGTCAAGGCTTTAATAAAAAAAACATGAAAACTTTCCTGTTAAGCATAGCTATAGCCACTATTTTTTTAAGTGCATGCAATAGCAATTCAAATCAAACCACAAAAATTCAGGCCCAGATAAAGGATACCTCTGCTGTCACTAAAACTGCAGATCAAACACCACCTTCTGCAACCGCAGCTATTATAACAGCTTACTTACAGCTCAAAAATGCTTTGACAATGGATAATGATCAGGCTGCTGCAACCGCAGGTAATACTTTAAAACAAGCTGTGGAAAAAGTAATGCCTTCCAGCCTTACACCTGTACAGGCGAAAGTATTTAATGATATTGCAGACGATGTCAAAGAACATGGAGAACATATTGCTTCAAATGCTGGAAACATCAAACATCAGCGCGAACATTTTGAGATGTTGAGCCAGGAGATCTATGATCTGGCCAAAGCAAGTGGAAAATCAGACCAAAAGCTATATTATGACCATTGTCCAATGTATAATAATAAAAAAGGCGGAAATTGGATCAGCGAAACCAAGACTATCAAAAATCCTTACCTGGGAAAAGAAATGGTCACATGCGGCAGTATCAAAGAAGAATTAAACTAAGCTCATGAAACGGGTTAAGACAGTCCTGACTGCGGGATTGATTCTATTGATAGCCATACAGTTTATTCCGGTTAACAGTAACCAGGATGTGCAGATCAAAGCTACTGATCTAAACAGGATCTACCCTGTACCTTTACAGGTACAGGCGATCTTGAAAAATTCCTGTTATGATTGCCATAGCAATTATACAAGGTACCCATGGTATAGTAACCTGCAACCTATAAGCGGATGGATGGCATCACATATCAATAAAGGAAAAAAAGAGCTGAATTTTAGTGATTTAGGCAGCTATCCCTTACGTAAACAACAAAGCAAATTAAAAGCGATAATCAACAGTATCCATGATGGGACGATGCCTTTAGTATCCTACCTGTTCATCCATAAAAAAGCTGAACTATCTGAAACGGATAAGACACTAGTTATCAATTGGATTGAAAAAACGAAAGACAGTCTTTCCTTATTAAAAAAAGAATGAAAAGATTAATCATATATATAGTATTCATGAGCATATATGGGCTTGCATCTGCACAGACCCGGGGAAATAGCCAGCAGCCAAAAGTTGTCCGTTATGATCTGTATGTCAATGATACGACAGTCAATTATTCGGGAAAATCAAAAATGGCAATGGCCGTGAATGGCAGTATCCCAGGCCCGGCACTGGTTTTTACAGAAGGTGACACCGCCGAAATTTATGTTCATAACCTGATGAATATGGAAACTTCCATCCATTGGCATGGGGTATTCCTGCCTAATAACATGGATGGCGTTCCCTTTCTGACACAAATGCCAATCAAACCACATTCGACTTACTTATACAAGTTTCCAGTGATCCAGAATGGTACTTACTGGTACCATAGTCATACCATGCTACAAGAGCAGAGTGGTATGTATGGGGCTTTGATTTTCAACAAGAAAAATGAACCGGCTATCCCTGCAATTCCCATTGTATTAAGTGATTGGACCGATATGAAACCTGAAGAGGTAGATCGTTCCCTGCATAATGCTAATGATTGGTTTGCCATTCAAAAAAAGACCACACAGGGGTATGCAGAGGCTGTACAAAAGGGATATTTTAAAACTAAAGTAGCTAACGAATGGAAACGCATGAATGCGATGGATGTGAGCGATGTCTACTACGAGAAGTTTTTAACGAATGGAAAACAGACCAATGAGCAACCTCAGTTTAAAGCTGGCGAAAAAGTAAAACTTAGAATTGTTGGCGGGAGCTCTTCTACTTATTTCTGGCTAACTTATGCTGGTGGCAAAATTACTGTGGTTGCCAATGATGGTAATGATGTGCAGCCGGTTGAAGTCGATCGGCTGATTATTGCACCTTCGGAAACCTATGATGTTATTGTCTCTATAGCTGAAAACAAGAGCTACGAGTTCCTTTCTACTGCCGAAGACCGTACTGGCTCCACTTCTTTATGGCTGGGCAGCGGAACAAAAGTACCGGCTAAACCTTTAGGAAAGTTAAAATACTTTGAAGGGATGAAAATGATGAACGGCATGATGAAAATGAATGGTGATATGGAATCGATGGGTATGGAAATGAGCAACCAGCAAATGGACATGAACACGGTGATGTATCCGGAAATTACCGGGGATAATTATGGAAAGAAAAAACCAGCTAGCGCCGCACATCAACCAGCCAATACTGCCCATCAAATGGACATGTCTGATAAAAAAGGGATGGACATGAATGGGATGGATATGGCAACTTCTGGTGAGTTGAAAACGCTCAATTATGGAATGTTAAAAGCTACTGAAAAAACCACTTTAAGAAAAGGGCCGGAAAAATTATTGCGTTTTGAATTGACAGGAAACATGAACCGTTATGTCTGGACAATAGATAATAAGACCGTTTCAGAAACCGATAAAATCCTCATTAAAAAAGGAGAAAATGTAAAGATCATATTGTACAACAATTCCATGATGCGTCACCCTATGCATTTGCATGGTCATGATTTCCGTGTATTAAATGGGCAAGGCGAATATGTACCTTTAAAAAATGTGCTTGATATTATGCCTATGGAAACTGATACTATAGAATTTGCAGCAACGGAAAGTGGAGACTGGTTTTTCCATTGCCATATCTTATACCATATGATGAGTGGAATGGGCCGAATATTCAGTTATGAAAACTCACCACCCAATTTACAGATTCCTGACCCTAAAGCTGCGATTCAAAAACTCTACAGTGATGACCGGAAGATGCACCTGATGGCAAATATTGGCTTGGAAAGCAATGGTAGCGATGGTACAGCCAGATTAGCAAATACCCGTTACAGTATTTCTACTGAATGGAGATTAGGTTTGAACTCACGTCATGGATTCGAAAGTGAAACTTATTTTGGAAGATATATTGATAAAATGCAATGGCTGATGCCTTTCATCGGTTTCGATTATCATTATAACAATAGAGAAGACCATGTGGAGAAAAACATGTTTGGACAGTTAAGCAATCAATCCAATAGAAAAGCCTTGGTTATAGGTGTACAATATTTACTTCCTATGCTGGTTACCGCAGAGGCAAGACTTGATAGTAAAGGAAAATTACGTTTTCAATTAAAACGTGAAGATATTCCGATCACTAACAGACTAAGGCTAAATCTTTCGGGAAATACGGATAGAGAATATATGGCTGGTTTCAGATATGCGATAACTAAATACTTCTCCTTATCGACACACTATGATAGTGATATGGGATATGGTGGTGGAATTACCATAACCTATTAATCACCCCCAGACAAATACATCAATAAAATAAATAAAAAAATCGAAACAATTAAGCACACATTCTCTATTTTACCTATCAAAAAGCATAAATTAGACGAATATTTACTACCGATTACAATAAATGACAGAAATAAGCTATAGAAATGCAACACCATCTGACCTAGAATCCATAGTATCGATTTATAATTCGACGATATTTTCAAGAATGGTAACTGCAGACACCGAACCAGTAAGTATAGAAAGTAAAATAAAATGGTTTGAACAGCATTCACCAGACAAACATCCGCTTTGGGTAATTGAAAATGAAAACAAGGAGATTATAGGCTGGATAAGTTTTCAGGCATTTTATGGTAGACCAGCTTACAACGGAACGGCAGAAATAAGTATTTATCTGGATGAAAATCAGCGTGGCAAAGGTCTGGGCAAAAAAGTCTTGTCTTATTCACTGGAGAAGTGTACTGAACTGGGAATTAAAACTATTTTAGGGTTTATATTCTCTCATAATGAACCCAGTTTGAAATTATTCAGGTATTTTGGTTTTGAGGATTGGGGAACACTGCCCAATATAGCTGTGCTTGATGGCGAAGAAAAGAGTCTCAAAATATTAGGTTGTCGCGTGTCGGATTAACCAAATATTAGATAAAATAACAAAGAGGCTGTGATTTTTATGAAAATAATCCGTTATTCCATAGAAATTGCAGCCTCTTTGTTATTCTTCTATATTTATTGTTTATTGAGACATAGAGAAACTGATTGGGATATTATACTTTACCCGAACACGGTTCCCATTTTGAACACCAGCAATCCATTGTGGACTAGCCTTTAATACACGAATGGCTTCTTCATCAGTACCTGATCCCAACTTTTTCTCCACCTTAATATCACTGAGCGTTCCATCTTTTTCTATGATAAAAGACACAAATACCTTCCCTTGCACACCGTTTTCCATTGCCATTTCGGGATATTTTATAGCTTTTGACAGATAAGCATAAAACTTAGCTATTCCACCGGGAAACATCGGTTGAACCTCCAAAGTTTCAAATACAGCGTGAACCTTGTTATCTTCGGTTGCAGCAGCTTGTTTGATCCCTTCACTCGTTGGTCCGGTAACAACTACCTCTCCTTCAGGATCACCAATGATATTCTTTTGTCCGGGATCTGCGGACACAAGATCTTTAAGTTGCGGAGGATCTGTCTCAACCACTTTATCAACCACTATCGGGGGTGGAAATTTAACGATATCGGTTCTTGCCCGCGGTGGCTCTATTGCAGGGGGGGGCGGTGTCTTTGGATTAACAACAGGAGGAGGCTGAATGGTTACGGGAATTTTGTGCTCATAAACATCCGCAATTGCGTCGCCTCCTTTAATCAAACTAATGATCTTAGGTGATAAGAATAGCAGGATAAAAAGTGTTCCTGCAATAAACAGTGCTTTAACTGTATCTGAAGAACTCTGCCGGCGAAGCATATATGCCCCATAGCTTTTATTTTTCTGATCAAATACTACATCAAGCCACTCATTGCCAAATAAATCGATTTTTGAACCTAACATTGCTTTAGAATTTAGAAGTTAACAAATACAATAAAATGGCATTTTGCTCATTTATAGTATGGATGCTAATTCTGTCAGGTTTCCATAAGATTAATAAATATTTCTTACGACCTTAAATTCAAAATTATTAAATCGCTATTCTACAGGGTAGCCATGATCAATCCAATCGATCTTGATATTGACCGGAAGATCCAATAAACGGACATTCGTGAATTTTTGTTCGGCAAGCATTTTAAATGCAGGTCTGATATTCGGACACTTATCCATTGGACAACAGCCGCAATAAATTACAATAGGTTCGTTCTTAGGTGAATTTTTAAGCTGCTTTTTAAGATTTTCTAAGTTTTCACTGTCACTTGCTGCACCTATCTTAACTGCTCCTTTAATATTCTGAACAACTCCAATATTATAGATTTTAACATTTACCTTATTGGTAATCATATCAGCTAATTTTGCGGGCAGAATTAACTGCTCCTCGTTCCATGGATTACTCTGTGGGAAGTGTTTTGTAGTCTGTGCATTTGAAGAAGTAATTGTTCCAATAACAAAGATTAGAAACAAGGATACTTTGAATAAAATCGCTTTCATCATAATGAGTAATTTATATTAAACAACCTGGATCAGGCTTTCACTATGTTCTTGTTTTAACCAGCCAAATGGAGCTAAACAATTCCCGCTCAATCCTTGTTCCTGTAAGATACGTTCAAATTCTTCAATTCCATCTTCTGCAACTGCAACTAATAACCCACCACTGGTTTGAGGATCAGCCAGTACAAATTTCTGTTCATCTGTCAAACTGCTAATCTTATTTCCATAACTGGCCCAGTTTCGCTGAGTCCCTCCGGGATAGCAATTTTGATCAAGATAATAAGGTAAAGAAGAAATTACCGGCACTTTATCGAATTCTATAACTGCTGATAAACCGCTTCCCTCACACATTTCACTCAAATGTCCCAGCAATCCAAAACCAGTTACGTCTGTCATTGCTTTAACCATTTCAAGCTGGCCGAATATTTCACCCAGTTTATTTAGCGTGACCATACTGTTGAGTGCAATAGCAGCGTCCTCTGGAAGTAAGACGTCCTTCTTTTGTGCTGTAGACAATATACCTACGCCCAACGCCTTTGTTAAATACAACCTGCAGCCAGGAGTTGCAGTCGAATTTTGTTTTAATTGCTGAACATTCACAATTCCATTTACCGACAAACCGAAAACAGGCTCAGGACAATCGATACTATGCCCTCCGGCAAGTGTAATTCCTGCTTCAGCACAGATTGCCCGCGCTCCTTCGAGAACCCTCCGAGCAATTTCCGGAGGTAGTTTCTCAATTGGCCAGCCTAATATAGCGATGGCTAAAACAGGTTTACCACCCATCGCATAAACATCGCTGATTGCATTTGCAGAAGCTATTCTGCCAAAATCATATGGATCATCCACAATGGGCATAAAAAAATCTGTGGTAGAAATCAAGCAGGAGCCATTGCCCAAATCGAATACTGCGGCATCATCTCTTTTGTCATTTCCAACCAGAAGCCGGGGGTCATTGCTTGCAGCAACAGAAGTATGCAGAATTTTATCCAGGACAGCAGGGCTAATCTTGCAACCACAGCCTGCACCATGGGAATATTGTGTAAGTTTTATATCTTTCGAATTCATTTCTTTAATTATATGGGTCTTTCTGCATTGATATTATTGACTGATTCCAGAATTTTCATCGCATTAACTGTTAAATTATTGTCAGCTATATCAACTAAAACAACACGCTCAGCATTCCGCTTACCTAAGCCTGTTTTATAGGTTTTATCATAATAAACTAATACAATTCTGACAAATTCTTCCATACGATATTCCTGAATAGCAAGAATAGCATTTTTAGTTTGTTCCGGCCCCAACCTTTTCCAGATCCGCTCCGTACATTCTATTAGAAAGTCTTTATCTAAAACTCCGTATTCTTGAGCTAATACTTTGACACGCTGTTCCAGAGGAACATTGAGATTGAGCATCACTGTATTGCGCATCTGATGCCAGAACGGATTTGGGATACATCTTTTTCCAATGGTCAGGCTCTCATCTTCTACCCATATACGGCGCTTATGATCCAGAGATTTAAGCTGAAAAGCCAGGTTGTTTTCAAACTGTTCCTGTGTGGGCTGTACCATCTTATTCATAGTTCCGTACGAAGATCCCTGATGTTGAGCCAAATCTTCCAAATCGATAATTTGCTCATTCATAGACTGGAGCTGATGCAGAAGTTTGGTTTTGCCAGATCCGGTCATTCCTCCTAACACAGTGAGCTGGTAAGGTATTTCAAATTGCGTTACACACCACCTGCGGTAGTTCTTATACCCTCCTTCAATAAGATAGACCTCAAAGCCATAGAGTTCAAGTGCCCACGCCATTGCTCTGCTCCGCATTCCTCCACGCCAGCAATGCACGCAAATCTTTTTCCCTGGACTGATTTCTAAAGCTTGTTTGATAAAGTCGGACCACTTGTTACCAGTTAGATCAAACCCTAATAAAATGGCCTGTTCCCTCCCCACTTGTTTATAGGTTGTACCGACAAGAACACGTTCTTCATTTGTAAATATGGGTATATTGAATGCGCCCGGTATTCTACCTTGTTCAAACTCTGCGGGGGTTCTAACATCAATTAATGGAATAGGTTCCACTAAGCAGATAAAGTCGTCAATAGTAATCGGTTTGATCATTTTCAGGATTTGATGCAAATATGCACAAAATATAAAACCCAGATCAGATTACAGAAAATAGCTTTATCGCATTCACAATTTTAAATGGAATGAGCTATCCCTTCTTTTTCATTTTAGCTTCTGCATTCGCTATATTCTCCTTTGCTCTAAATTCCACAATTTTAAGGATTAGGTTTAATGGAAGCGGTTTATCGATTGGGAATTTTACCGATCCTTTCGCCCCTTCATATACAGCTAACTCTTCCTTAAACTTTTCAATTCCAGATGGTGTAGGATAAAATCCTATGTGAGTCTTAAAAGCGGCAAAATGAACGAGATTTCCTTTAAGGACTAAAGTCGGTATGGCATAATTAATTGTCTCTTCAGCTTCTGGAACTATCTTTTTAATCGCAGTTCTAAGCCCTTGCAATTTTTGCTGAATATCCTCGGGGAAACCCAAAATATATTCGTCGACGTTTCTGGCAGGAATGGCTTTCATTATTTCATTACTTTATTGAACAATATAAATATACGGTTCAATCAAGAAAGAGTACGGTGTTAAAACGACAATTTTAGGGGCTGGATACGACAACTAACCAGATTCTATGTTTTCCGATTATAAAAGAAGCGGCCTTATCATTCATGAATGATAAGGCCGCTTCTTTTATAATTTATATCCTGCCTGCTAGCTGTAATTATACAGTCTCGTTTGTCACTTTGATAGTATTCTCTAAAGCACGCAGTATTGTATTTTTATAAGCAATGAAATTATTCTGGCGTGCTTCGTCTGTATCTGCTTCTTTAACAAGCTTTCTACTGTCTTTTATTTCCTGTAATTCATTTTTATATAAATCAGTAAATAGCTCTGGTTCTTTATTCTTTAATATTCTAACCGTATGTGAATATTTTTCCTGGCTATCAACAAGAATCGCAAAGCTCTTCTCATCGTAATTATTCAGACCAACTATTCTTAATAGCTTCTCAAGCTTTCCTCTTTCTTTTGCGTAACCCATAATTGATGCAAATATATCAGTTCTTCTGAATAATTACACTATAATAAGCCGCTTAAAGATTTTTGAATTAATTCAGTTTATCATTCTATCTTTGAAAAAGATAAGTTTTATGTCTATGAAAAGCGCAATTAAAAGTCTCCTGGCACTAAGTATAGTCTTACTTTCTTCGGCCACCTACGCACAAAATAAGATGCAAAGCCTGGAAGAATTAATTAACAAAACAGATCCTGCGTGGCCGCTTGTTCAAAAATGGGTCGATTCTGCAAAGAATAAAGTCGAGGTTCTTGAAGTTGATTCAGCTAATGCGAAAACCGCATTATTTGATGCTCAGGTTTCAACTTATGCTACCCTGGGCGCAGTGATTTACAATACAGGAGGCATTATGGTTGACAATGGCTGGCTAAGAATTCTGGGTTCAGGAAGCAAAAGATTAAGCCGGTCCATCTCGGAATGGAATAAAGGGAAAACGATACAAGAATATGGAGATAAACCAGCTTACCTTTTAATTGCCGATGATGCGGCTGGGGGGTTCTTTGCCATAAATTACGGGGCATTTGGTTCGGATTTAAAAAATGTTTACTACCTCGCTCCTAACAGTCTGAAATGGGAACCGCTTAGTCTTGGTTATGGCGAGTTTATTCTTTTCTGTTTTGATGGCGACCTTACTGCATTTTACAAGGGTTTGAGATGGTCTACATGGAACCAGTTCATTGCTAATCTCGATGGAAATAAATCTTATAGTTTCCGCCCTTATCTCTGGACAGAGGAGGGGACTGATATTGAAAAATGTAAGCGAAAATTAGTAGCGACTGAAGATCTCTTTAAGTTTAATATCAATAAACAAAAGGAACTTAATCCAAAAAACGCTATCGAGCCTCAATAAAAAACAGCTTAATAGTTCTGAATTCATAAGAAATATACCCACGCGTAATATTAGTGATACGCATACACGAATATTTGCAGATTAGCACTGTTATAGGCTAATCTGGCACCAGAACGTATCTTGAAATTTGATAGAATAGTTATTATTTGGTAACCTTGGTATTGTTAGGACTGTTTACAATCATATTTTAGCATAATACCAGTAATACATGGATACAACGTTACCAGCCACTAAAATTCTAAAATCTAAAAAACATTTTGAAATTCTTGATGGGTTAAGAGGAGTAGCAGCTTTAGCAGTTGTACTTTTCCATTTTATGGAAATAGTCTATTCAGAACCTACTAAAAACTTTATTGCACATGGCTTCTTGGCCGTTGACTTCTTTTTCTGTTTATCCGGTTTCGTAATTGCATATGCCTATGATGACCGTATTGAAAAAATCGGACTTGCAGCATTCTTTAAATCGAGGTTAATCAGATTGCATCCTTTAGTAATTCTAGGTACAGTATTAGGCTTATTAGCTTTCATATTTGATCCCTTCGGCGGACATCCAGAAATCTATAGTGCCGGCAAAATCATCCTGATATTTCTTACTTCGGCTTTTCTTATTCCTTTTCCGGTGATCACAGAGCGTTCTTTCAACCTATTTGGTTTAAATGCTCCTTCCTGGTCACTATTTTGGGAGTATGTTGCTAATCTATTTTATGCTTTTATCCTTTACCGAATCAGCCGCAGATACTTGCTTTTATTAACAATACTTTCAGCAGGAGCACTCTGTTATGTTGGCTATCGCGCGGGATCATTTATGGGTGGATGGAGCAAAGATAATTTCTGGGATGGTGGGGCACGGATTTCCTATTCATTTTTGGCAGGACTGCTTGTTTATCGTTCCAATTGGATTATTAAAACCAGGATCGGTTTTATCGGTCTGTCTATATTGTTAATGTTAGCATTCCTGATGCCCTTTACTAAATTAAACTGGCTGACCGAACCGGTGGTTGTGCTATTCTATTTTCCTTTCCTTATTGCATTAGGAGCCGGAGCTGTACTTACAGACGGATTTAAGAAACTTTGTGTGTTTCTAGGAAAAATATCCTATCCCCTGTACATGACCCATTATGCAGCAATATGGATCTTTTTAAATTATTACAATAGCCACAAACCAGGAACTGCCCAATTATCCCTGGTCATCACGACTGGAATGATTGCCATGCTGGCGACCGCATATTTAGTCATGGTATTTTATGATATTCCTATCAGACGATATTTAAGTAATAAATGGAAGAAAGACTAAGACTTTTTAATGGCTTCAACTGCTTCATCAACAGTGCGCATAGAAGAAAAATCTTTTTTTTCACTGCGCTTTTCTTTTATCTGTTCTAAAATTGCAATAATTCTGGGGGCAATATTCAGCTTTTTTTGTACTGTTACCAGATCCCTGATTGCCAATATCCCTTGCTATCTTTCTCGTATTTTTTTGCTAAACTGAACTGCTCCAGAGAATCAATACTTCCAATAGCATGGGGTGCCTCTCCCTGTACATGATAACTGCTGCTTGACATTGAATTCTTAAAAAGACTGAGATATATGATTGATCATATAACAGTTATAATACAATAGGTACTATGCATTACAAAGTACTGTTTATTTTACACAATCCAGCTATTTTTTTTCATAAACTGCCCCTCTTTTCAGCTTAACAGTTTCCCCAAAAACATACATTATAAGAAATAAATATAAACAGAGATTTAAAATATGTAATTTGAATTTTCTAACCACTTATTAATCTTATGGGATACAACCGACGACATTTTATAGGGAACAGCCTTGTGGCTACAACAGCATTGCTTTTACCCACATTAGATATATTCGGATCCGCTAAACTCATCACTGAAAATAAAACAAAAGGCTTTGCATTAAAAATCATGGCCCCCTACTGGGGATTCAATGGATCTGTAACTGATTTTTGCAAAAAGGCAAGACAAGATGGGTATGATGGGGTAGAAATTTTATGGCCCTCTGATATTACCTTACAAAAAGAGTTATTCCTTGCACTAAAAGAGTATCACTTAGCGGTAGGCTTTCTTTGCCGGGGTGACGAACCACTTCCAGATCTCAATTTTGCCACTTTTAAAAAGGTATTAAAGGAAGCTATCGGAAATACGTATCAGCAACCATTATATATAAATGTCCATTCGGGAAAGGATTTCTTCACATACGAAGAAAACAAGCAATTTATTGATTTTACTGTTGAGTATTCAAAAAAAACAGGTGTTCCCATTTATCATGAAACTCACAGATCACGTATGCTCTATTCAGCACCCGCCTCTTTGCGTTATTTACAAGAAAACCCAGATCTGAGGCTCACCCTTGACATTTCTCACTGGTGTAATGTGAGTGAAAGCTTACTTGAAGATCAGCCTACTACTGTAGAACTGGCTATTTCCCGTACAGACCACGTCCACTCCAGGGTTGGTCATGAAGAAGGCCCACAGGTTAGTGATCCTCGTGCACCTGAATGGAAGGCAGCAGTGCAGGCACATTTTGCCTGGTGGGATAAAATAGTTGCCATAAAAAAAACACAGGGTAAAACACTCACTATGTTAACCGAATTTGGTCCTCCTTCCTATATGCCAACGATTCCTTTTACCAATCAGCCCGTTGCTGACCAGTGGGCAATAAATGTATATATGATGCAGATCTGGAAGAACAGATACTTGTAAAAAAAGGAAGATTTTTTGTAATTTATGATTCACTAATTATTATATCAGCTAATGAGCGTCTTGCAAACACTATACAATGAAATAACCGGTTTCTTTGGTATCGACGGTATTATAAGAATGATACAATCCGGTAATTATGGATCACTAGCTACATTTGAAGGTATACAAAGTTTGATGGCTCCGATTATACCTTTGTTATTATTGCTGGAAATAATGCGGGCTTTTTTCTATAAACGTTTTAAAATAGACGAATATCGAATTCCTTTTTTGGTATTTGTAGTAAATCGGTTTATCTCAAGGCTTATATCGATTGCTGCTGTAGCATTCTCTATCGGTCTGCTTGAAAACCATGCTATTTTTACTACAACCTTTACCTGGTACTGGTTAATTTACGGTTACATTATCTGGGAATTTTCACATTTTGTATATCATTGTTTAGCGCATAAAGTTAGAATCCTATGGTGTCTGCATTCCACACATCATGCGCCGCAGCAAATGAACCTCTCTGTCAATTTTGCCCATTTCTTTTTAGAAGCGCCTTATGCCGATGTGGTTCGGACCTCAATCTGTATACTTTTAGGCGTTAATCCGGCTTTATTATTTTTCATTATGTTCATCGATGGTTTTTGGGGGTCCTTTATACATATAGGAGATAATATTATTAAGGACGCAAGACTAGGGTTCTTAAATAACATTTTACTTACACCTTCACATCACCGGGTGCATCATGCAAAAAACCCATTGTATATGGACACCAACTTTTGCAATCTTTTGAATGTCTGGGACCGAATTTTCAACACTTACCAGGATGAAAGAATGGATATTAAAATAGAATATGGCATCACCAGGGAAATGGATCCCAATAGTCTGTGGGATGTTTATTTCGGCGAATTTATTTGTTTAGGAAAAGATATTGTCTCTGCACCCGGTTTGAAGAATAAATTGTTGTATATCGTAATGCCTCCGGGCTGGAGCCATACAGGTGATCATAAAACAGCAAAAATTGCTCGGCAATCATTCATTACAGCAGAACAGGAAATAAAGCAGTCCTGATTAATTTTATTACTCATTTTTATATCAAAATAAAATCCCTAAAGTGCTTGATTGTGGCCAAAGCATTGTGGTAAAGGTATTAGGAGGAAAATGGAAAGAAGAAGTTAGCCAAAGAGCTATTTACAAAGTAGCCCATGCGGAAATCCCATTACACGTAGAATATTTCTTTACCGAATCAGGACTTAAATTATTGCCTATTCTTACCACGATGGAAGTCTGGGGGTAATAAAAATTGCAATAGATTTACTAAACCATCTACATCTCATCGTTTACCTACGTAACAACCTATTTCACGTAATAAATTTGCATGACCACTATTAAACCTTGAAATTACAGCAAGCGTCAAAATACGAAATATTCTTATGCCAACAAGAAACACATCGATTGCTAGTAATATTTTTTTTTCAAATGAACAAAGATAATATAACTGTAGTAACAAGTCAGTTACTTAATTTACTCAAAGTAAAAGTAAATTCTGTTTCTATACGTTTAGGTTTGGAAAATCATCCTGATTTCCCAAGTTTATTGGCGATAAGTGATTGTTTAACACTATGGGGAGTAAATAATGAAGCATATCGAGTTGCAAAAGAGCATCTTAATCAGGATAATCTATCGTTTCCATTTATTGCTTACTTCAACGAAGAAGGTGGTCATTTTGTACTCATACACAAGATAACAGGAAATGAGATATATTTTTCTGATGAAAACAACAAGAATATTAAGCTGTCAGTTGAAAACTTCCTGACCCGTTGGAATGGAGTTATATTACATGCTACTGCGACAAAAAACAGTGGAGAAGAAAAGTATTTAGAGAACCTTATAAAATCTACCTTAAGAAGATCATTGATGCCTCTTTCTTTGGTTATGATAATAGCGATTGCTTACCTTATATTTCATCAGTATTCCTTTACGTGGCCCTACTTGATTTTATGTCTCATTAAATTTATTGGAATCGGTGTTACAATATTATTACTTATCCAGAGTGTTAATGCTAATAATCCAGTGGTGCAGAATCTATGTAGCCTGGGAGGTGGGAATAATTGTAATGCCATTTTAAAATCGGATGCTGCAAAAATAAATTCCTGGCTCAGTTGGAGCGAGGTTGGATTCTTCTACTTTGCTGGTTCTGCAATATGTTTACTGTTGAACCCTGCCTTTATCAATTTACTTAGCTGGCTAAATATACTGGCACTTCCTTATACAATTTATTCTATCGGATATCAATTTAAGTACAGAAGTTGGTGTTTGTTATGCTTAGCAGTACAAGTTTTATTGGTGGCTGAATTGATAGTCAACCTTAATTCAGTGGTCTACCAGCCACTTAGTCTAAAGTTCAATGACTTTCCGAAAATAAGTATAGCTTTTATGCTGCCATTAGTAACCTGGGCATTTCTAAAACCTTTCTTTTCAGATGCAGTACAATTGGGACCATTAAAAAGACAGTTAAATAAATTCAAATACAATAGGGACTTGTTTAATCAAGCATTAAGGAGCCAACCCCGTTACCAAATTAATGACGAGTTGATGCCTATTGTACTAGGAAATAGAGATTCAAAAACGATCATCACTATGGTGAGTAATCCTTTTTGTTCCCCATGTGCCAAATCACATCAATTTCTTGAACAGTGGCTCGAAAGTGGGGATGATATTAGACTAAATGTGGTCTTTACTACTGCAAATAATGACCATGATCCGCGCACAAAAGTTGTGCAGCATTTAAGTGCGTTAAGTATGAATAATAGTACGCTTGCATCAAAGGCTTTAAATGACTGGTATAAAAACAAAACCAAGATATATGACAACTGGGCGAAAAGTTACCCTATAACGCTGAATGAAGAATTGAATGTGGTCACCTATAATCAAAAGGAATGGTGTGAGATGGCTGAGATCACCTTTACTCCAACTTTTCTATTGAATGGATATAAATTACCTACTGCATATCAGTTAGAAGACCTCAGATACTTAATTGACTAACAAAAAGGATGCATAATTTCTAATAATAAAATATCAAACCAAAACAGGTCTCCGGTTGCAAACGGTTGCCGAATAACAAGCATCACGTTATAAAAAGATGCCGCTAAAAAGATCCGGCGAGGAAGGATCTTAAAAAATTAACCTTAAATTACAAAACAATGGAAAACTTAAATTTGAACAACTCAAATGGTATTGAAAAATTGAGCCGCAATGAATTAAAAAATGTTGTAGGTGGTGATTATGCTTATTGTTACAATGTTTGTATGTCTGGCTTTGACTCAACTAAACATAGCCAATCGGATACTGATGCAAAAGTTGGTGCCTGTGATAAATCTTGCAGTTAAATAAAACGAATAGGCTACGGAATTTACATCCGTAGTCTGTTTAATTTACATATATGAAAAAAACATTCTTAATCATAATACTACTCAGTCTTTTCTCGAATCTAATTGCACAAGAAAAATCTTTTAAAATTCAAGGGGAAATTGAAGGTTCTAATGATTTTAAATATGCTCTATTATATACAGCCAGCAGTGATAATCGTTTTGAGGTGCAGCGTATTGTGAATAATCATTTTGCTTTCTCCGGGAAATACTCCTCTTATGAGCGAGAAGGAGAAATAACAAGTAAGACAGTTTTTCTAACAAATAAAGAAAAGTGGGACGACTATATCAGTCTGGTTAGAGAAAAGACATTAATGCGGAGGCTAGTAATGGAGCCTCAAATAGATATTGTGTTTGACTTACAAAAAAAAGTAACCAAGGTTAACGCAGGGGAATTAAACAAGATTCAAAGTGTATTCTCTGCACACTATGAACGTTATTTAAATAAACTAGACAGTATTTATATTATTATTGATCTGGAAAATTTAAATTCTGATAAAAAAACCGAAAAGAAAAGAGAATTCAGACGTGCCTTATATTTTGAGGAGCAAGCCGGTGTTTTAGATCTTATTAAAAAGTATCCTAATTCTGAAATAGCATTGTCCAATTTCACCGTATTTACTCTCGTGCCTCTTTTCACAGATGGACGTACACGTGCCACTTTCAATAGCTTTTCTCAAAGTATCAGGCAATCCAAATATGGAAAAAGACTAGAGAGGTTTTTAACGGAACTGGATCTGGCGATGGTTAAACCGAATATGATTAACAAAAAAATGCCTCCTTTTGAATTGGCCGGGCTAAATGATCAAATCCTTCAAAGTAAAGACTTGCTTGGTAAATATACACTGGTTGATTTCTGGGCCAGTTGGTGCGCTCCCTGCCGGGCTGAAAATCCTACTATTAAAACTGCGTTTGATCAATATCATCAGAAAGGATTTAATGTCATTGCGATCTCCATTGATCAATTAAAAGACAAAGAAAAATGGGTAGCTGCTATTGAGAAAGACAAAACTCAGAAATTCACTCATCTTTTTAACCCAGGCGGAACCTCGGATATTGCCCGGGATTTAAAAATCAATGCTATTCCTGCTAATTATTTACTGGATGCTGAAGGTAAAATAATAGCTGTTGATTTGAGAGGTGAAGACCTGACTAAGAAGCTGAAAGAATTATTCCCAGAGTAAGTGATAAATTACGTTAGTAAACGTAAATTTCCGACATAAATCAAATATCCCAGGATGAAACAAGCATGGGCCTTTTGCAATTATCGTGAGCCTACTTTATCACCAGACAATTATTTACTTATTATAACCCTTGAAAAAATTCGTATTTTACAAACAAGCTGACCGAATGGATTGTGGGCCCACCTGCCTTCGAATGGTTGCGAAGCATTATGGTAAAAATTTCAGCTTACAACGTTTGCGGGAAATCTGCGGTATCAATCGAGAGGGAGTATCCCTACTTGGTATTAGTGAGGCAGCAGAAAAAATCGGTTTTCGCACTGTTGGGGCCAAACTTACTTTAAGTTATCTTAAGCAAACGGACCTGCCTATAATTTTACATTGGCGCCAGGACCACTTTGTGATTCTTTATCGAATACATAAGGGGCAATATTATATTGCAGATCCCGGGAGGGCCTTGGTGACTTACTCAGAAGAAGAGTTTGCAGCAAATTGGCTCAGTACACATACAGGTGAACATGGTAAAGGAATTGGTTTACTTTTATCTCCAAATCCTGATTTCTATGAAATAGAAGAAGATAAAGCTGACGGACTAAGTTTAAGTTACCTCTTAAAATATCTTTTTCAATATAAGCAGCTCCTGATACAACTTCTCCTTAGCCTGCTTGTAGGAAGTTTACTGCAACTGATTTTACCATTCCTAACGCAATCCGTTGTTGATATTGGAATCAATACCCGTAACCTCAATTTCATTTATATTATTCTGCTAGCCCAGATCATGCTGTTTATTGGACGAATGAGCATTGATTTTATTCGGGCCTGGATACTACTTCATATTAGTGTTAGAATTAATATTTCCATTTTAACAGACTTTTTGATCAAGCTAATGAAACTTCCGATGTCTTTTTTCGACACAAAAATGACCGGTGATATTTTACAGCGCATGGAGGATCAGAAGCGTATCGAAACATTCTTGACAGGCCCAACGTTAAACATTATCTTCTCAATGCTTAATTTAGTCACTTTTACAGTTGTCCTGGCCTATTATAACCTGAATATCTTAGCTGTATTTTTTATCAGCACAATCTTATATACAATCTGGGTGATTTTATTTCTAAAAAAAAGACGTCAGCTTGATTTTAAGCGCTTTGATATTTCCGCTAAAAATCAAAGTACCATCATACAGCTTATTCATGGGATGCAGGAAATTAAATTGAACAATTGTGAAAGGGAAAAACGCTGGGAATGGGAAAGGATACAATCCAGGTTGTTCCGTTTTAACGTCAAAAGTCTTGCACTTGGTCAATATCAGCAAGCAGGCGCTTTTTTTATAAATGAAGGCAAAAATATTCTGATTACTTTTCTGGTAGCTAAATCGGTGATCGATGGCCAGTTGACACTTGGAGCGATGATGGCCGTACAATATATTATTGGTCAATTGAATAGTCCGATAGAACAAATGCTGGGATTCTTACAACAAATGCAGGATGCGAAAATTTCGTTGGAGCGTTTAAACGAAATCAGAAAAATGAATGATGAAGAACCTGCCGGGAAATCTTTTATCAATGTTCTTCCTTCTGATCATAGTATTACTTTAGACAATGTTTCATTTACCTACCCCGGTGCAGGAAACGAACCGATACTGACACATATTAATTTACATATTCCAGCAGGAAAAACTACTGCCATTGTAGGCATGAGCGGTAGTGGTAAAACCTCCATTTTAAAGCTACTGCTCCGTTTTTATGAAGTGCAAAAAGGAGATATCCGTGTTGGTAATGGCTACCTGAATCAGATGGGCTTTGCATTTTGGAGAAATCAGTGTGGTACGGTGATGCAGGATGGCTTTATCTTTTCAGATTCTATTGCTCGAAATATTGCCATAGGTACCCCATACCCTGACCACGATAAACTTCAGCATGCTATAAAAATGGCGAACATTAATGATTTTATTGATAGCCTGCCATTGGGATTGAATACCAAAATTGGTGCCGAAGGTAATGGCATCAGCCAAGGACAACGTCAGCGTATACTCATTGCTAGAGCAGTTTATAAAGACCCTCAATATATTTTCTTTGATGAAGCAACAAATGCCCTCGATTCCCGGAACGAAAATGTAATCATGGAAAACCTGGAACAGTTTTTCAAAGGACGTACTGTCGTAGTGGTGGCACATCGATTAAGTACTGTTAGAAATGCAGATCATATTGTGGTATTGGATAGGGGCCATATTATCGAACAAGGCACGCACGAAGAATTGACATCCAATAAAGGGGAGTATTATCAATTGGTAAAAAATCAACTGGGTCTTGGTAATTGATCAATTAAATAAAAATATAAATGCCAGAAGAAAATAGATATAATGAAAACAACACCGAAGAAGTAAATGAAATTATTACTTCTGTTCCATCCTGGATTCTTAGGTATGGGATTACTCTAATCTTGTTGGTGATAGGGGCAATACTTATTCTTGCTGCATTTATCCGATATCCGGATGTCATAAATGCCAACCTTAAAATAAATTCCTTAAATGCGCCTAAAGCTATTTATGCTAAAATTCCCGGCAAATTGACAACTTTACTTGTTCCCGAAAACAAAAAAGTAAGAGAGAATGAGCCTCTTGCTTTTATTGAAAGTACTGCCACGCATGGTGAAGTACTTCAATTGTCCAAAGAACTCAAAATAGTGCGAGACATGTTTTTAAAAGCAAAACCACTTAATTTAAATTTACTGCCAACAAACGACAATCTCGGCGAACTTCAAGCAGCATACCAAAATTTCTATCAGCAGTATATTCAATATCTTTCTACACGTGAAGGCGGATATTATCCTAAAAAGAGACTCTCCTTAGAAAAAGATTTGCAATCAATAAAGACACTAAAGGGACATATTTTAGTACAACAAAAAATAAAGCAACAGGAATTTGCCAATGCTGAGCAACAATATGAGTCTTATCAAAAGCTAAGCTCAAACAATGTGATTTCCAAAAATGAATTCAAAGATCAGGAGAATAAGTACTTATCCAGCAAATATCCACTTCAACAAACTGAAACGGATCTGTTAAACAATTCAACGAATTATGCTACAAAGGAAAAAGAAATATTAGAGCTGGATAATACTATCACCGAACAGCAAGCTAAGTTCTTGCAGGCATTGAATAGCATTATTAGCGATACCGATTCCTGGATTAATAAATATGTGATATTAGCTCCAGTTTCTGGCATTTTAAACTATGCAGGTATTGTTCAAGAGCAACAAACTGTTTCCCAGGGACAAGAACTATTTATCGTCAACCCCGGCAATACAAATTTTTTTGGTGAAGTCCAGATCCCTCAAAACAATATGGGGAAAATCCGACTTGGTCAGCGTACCCTGATAAAAATGCAAAGTTACCCTTATGAGCAATATGGGATGATAAGAGGGAAAATAAGTTATATTTCTGAAGTCGCGTTTAAAGATAGTGTGTTTATGGCTAAAATAGACTTTCAAAGCTTTGAGAACAAAGATAAAATCCATAAGATCGTGCTTAAAAACGGAATGTTGGCCAGTACAGAAATTATAACTCAAGAAAGTTCTCTGCTACAACGATTTTATTTAAATATTGTAAAAGTGCTAAATAATAAAGATTGATTGGACGGAATTATTGAGTAAATTCTAGTCTCCAGAAAGGCAGTAATCAACAACAGAAACGCATTTAAAATGCGTAGGCTTTTCAAATAGCCAATCTCAGAAAATTACTTCAGCCCATTTTCCAGATTACCTCTATCACTGTTTTTATCCTAATAATTGATGTAACCTACGTCTTATCTAATTTCCGTGTTAATCAGGAAGATTTTAGTTAATTTTATTAAAGTGTATAGGTGATTAAATTTTATGGCAACAGTAGCACTCCGAAGCATTCAGGGCAAATGGATTATGGCATGTACCATCATGGCTTCTGCAATGGCTTTTATTGACGCCACCGCTCTGAATGTAATCCTTCCCTCCTTACAACAGCACTTAAAAGCTTCCGGGCCAGACCTTTTTTGGATATTAAATGCCTATTTGCTGATGCTGGCTTCTCTCATTTTGATTGGTGGCACATTGGGTGACAGACTCGGCCGCAAGAAAATATTCATGATTGGGATTTTTATTTTCATACTGGGTTCCGCCGCTTGCGGTTTTTCTACCAGTGCTACTATCCTAATCATTTTTAGAGTAATACAAGGTGTTGGCGGTGCATTGATGATACCAGGAAGTTTATCCCTGATTTCTTCCTCTATTGATGAAAAAGAGCGCGGAAAGGCCATTGGAACCTGGTCTGCTGCTACCACTTTAGTTACAATGGGTGGCCCTGCACTTGGTGGCGCTCTGGCCGATGCTGGTTTATGGCGTTACATCTTTTTTATTAACGTGCCCATTGGGATTATTGTCCTTTTCTTCTTAGCTACAAAAGTTAAAGAAATCAAAGATGATAACAACAATAAAGGGCTTGACATCTACGGTGCAATTGCTATAGCTCTTGGTTTGGCAATGCTAACCTTTGGATTTCTCCGTTTACCAGCTGTTGGTTTTAGCAATATTCAGGGTTATGGCTCTATTACAGCAGGAATTTCACTTCTCCTTGCCTTTATTGTAATAGAACGTAAAAGCAATCATCCAATGATGCCATTAAGTTTATTCAGCAATGTCATTTTCAGAGGGACGAATCTGCTGACTTTTTTCCTTTATGCAGGACTTGGCGCAGGAATGCTGTTTATTTCTTTGAACATGGTGCAAGTACAGGGTTATACACAACTTGAATCTGGGCTTACCTTTCTTCCATTTACTATTTTCATGGTCGTGAATGCACGTTTTGCTGGCAGCCTCGCTGATCGACACGGACCAAGATTATTTCTCATCTTGGGTCCCTTTTTAGCTGGTGGTGGCCTACTCCTCTTGTCTTATATCCAACAAACAAAAGGACCTTCAGAATACTGGACTACTTTTTTACCAGGCATTCTTGTTTTCGGTTTTGGAATGTCTCTTACCGTTGCGCCCCTTACCGCGGCAGTCATGGGTTCAGTAAGCGATCATTTTACAGGTGCAGCATCAGGTATTAACAATGCTGTATCCAGAATTGCTGGTGTTTTTGCAAATGCAGTTCTTGGTTCACTTGCTGTCCTGCTATTTTCCGCGGCATTACAAAAGGAGATCAAAGAACTCTCGCTTACTCAACAGCAAAAACAAGCTGTAATTGCTCAAACGGTAAATCTTGGAAATGCAAGGGTTCCAATTGGATTCAATGCAATTCAGGAAAAGAAAATAACTGCAGCCTATCATTCCGGTTTTATCAATGCCTATGGGAAGATCATGAAAATTTCTGCTGGACTTGGTTTCTTAGCCTCGTTAATGGCGCTGATTTTTATTCAATCGCCAGATACTCAAAAGAAGCCTTCCCGCTAACATCGGGCTCATTTCACCATGAAGAGTAGTTAGTTACGCTAAAAATATATTTTATTTTTCACGAAATATTTGAGTAGTTAAATAGCTACACATATATTTGTAGTCAAATAACTACATAATGAATTTAAGAAGGGACGTTTTTCAGGCTATAGCTGACCCGACAAGAAGAGCCATTCTTTTACTGGTGGCCTCACAGACTATGACAGCAGGAGCAATAGCTGCAAATTTTGATACTGCAAGGCCAACTGTTTCAAAACATTTGCTCATACTTACAGAATGCGAATTACTGAAACAAGAACAAAAAGGCAGAGAAGTTTACTATCATTTAAACCCTGAGAAAATGAAAGAAGTTGCCAGTTTCATCGAACCATTCAGAAAAATGTGGGATGACAGATTTAATAAGCTGGAAGCCATAATGGAAAAATACAAATCAACAAAATAGGATGATATGGAAACAAAAATCAATGCTGAAGATGGCAAACAAGAATTGCTTATAACAAGGGAATTTGATTTACCATTGGAATTACTTTTCAAAGCCTATGCAGAGCCTGAAATTGTTGAGCAATGGATGGGGGCGAAAGTACTGAAACTTGAAAATAAAAAACATGGCAGCTGGCAATTTGAAACAACCGATGCTAAAGGAAACAGGTACGGATTCAATGGGGCGATCCACGAATTTATCCCGAATCAGAGAATCATACGTACATTTGAAATGGAGAATATGCCTTTTAGTGTCCAGCTAGAGTTCCTAGAATTTGAAAAACTTACTGACGACACTAGCCAACTCTATATACATACTGTATATAGATCAGTTGCTCACAGAGACCAAATGTTAAAAATGGGTATGCGTCAAGGTATGAACATGGCACATAACCGATTACAAGACATTGTAAACAAATTAAAATAACATACCATGGCAAAGACAACCGGGCTTGCGGGCTCCACGAAATTAAATAAAATCATTTATTGGATTTCTACACTCTGGCTTGCATTAGGAATGCTATCCACAGCGGCAGTACAATTATTGAAAGCGAAGTCGGAAGTCGATCTTATTAAAAATTTAGGCTATCCCATCTATTTTCTAACCATACTGGGCATTTGGAAAATTATGGGAGTTGCAGCAGTCCTTATACCTAAATTTCCTTTACTAAAAGAATGGGCTTATGCAGGTTTTTTCTTTGCCATGTCGGGAGCAGCAGTTTCACATATCGCATCCGGCAATTCAACTACTGACATACTTCCCTCATTGCTACTGCTAACTCTGACATTGATATCATGGTATTTCAGACCGGCAGACAAAAAGATCATTTCAGTTAATCAATAAAGCGAATAACATGAATCCTAAAGTAGATAAATATTTAAGCAGAGCTAAAAAATGGCAAAAAGAACAGGAGAAATTAAGAATGATCGTTCTCAACTGCCCGCTGATTGAGGAGCTAAAATGGGGCGTTCCCTGTTACTCGTTTCAAAAAAGTAACATAGTTTTAATACATGCGTTTAAAGAATACTGTGCGCTTTTATTTTTTAAAGGTGCCTTGCTAAACGATGCCAACAGTATTCTAATCCAGCAAACCCAGAATGTACAGTCTGCACGCCAGATCCGGTTCACCAATATTCAGGAAATAATTGAAATGGAACCTATCTTGAAAGCCTATATTTATGAAGCAATTGAGGTGGAAAAAGTAGGTTTGAAAGTAGATTTTAAAAAGACTGCTGAATTCATAATTTCCGAAGAATTTCAAAAGAAATTAATCGAGATTCCTATCTTAAAAACTGCTTTTGAGGCATTAACACCAGGAAGGCAAAGGGGGTATTATCTTTATTTTTCTGAACCTAAACAATCCAAAACCCGGGAGTCAAGAGTTGAAAAGTATATGCAGCAGATTCTCAATGGAAAAGGGTTAAATGACTAAAGAGAATAAGTTTGCCTAAACCCTTATATAAAAAATGCAGCAGCCCCATAGAGGCTACTGCATTTTAAATGAAATCTTAAGTGTCAGCTCAATTATGTTACAGCCTCTACTTCGAATTCATATTCATTATGGATTCTGTCCACCTAGGTTTGGATTAGAATTAATCTCATCCTGAGGGAATGCCCACTGCCATATCGGTCCACCAGCGGGAACAGATAATGTATTAGCAATAGCTACGGTTGCATTTCCACCTGTCCTGTCTAATGGTAAGTTCAATCGTTTCAAATCAAAGAATCTGAAGCCTTCCCCCCATAATTCAATACGTCGCTGGATATATATTTCATCCAATAAAGCCTGACCTGTGTTTGTTGATAATACATAACTCGGGTTACGTGCGCTTGCAAGCGTATTTAGAACAGTTTGTGCTTTAGAAGTTTCTCCTGCATTAGCTCTCGCCTCTGCCTCGATCAAATACATTTCAGCTACACGCATATTCACAACATCCCCCACACTGGTTGTACCAGCATTTGTGAATTTTCTTTGCATGTAAGTAGATCTAACGCCACCTGCAGGAACTGGGAAAGCCGTATTTTTTCCTGTTGGATCCCAAAGACCTTTACGGACATCAGCTGCAGCAATTTTATCATACAATACAGAATTGATACGTTTCGGGTTAGTTCTGTTAGCTGTAGAGTTGAAAGTACCCATGTAAGCAAAAAAAGAATAAAAGTAGGTCGTTTGATCTTCCTGCTGATAGGTCCCCCACATCCATTCCGGATTACTAATACTATTAAATCCTGCTAAATACTGAGCATTAGTCATTAAATTAAAACCCGATGCAGCCTCAGAAGCATTCTGAGCTGCAATAGCCCATTTACCTTGTGTCAATGCCACCCTTGCTTTAATTCCTTTAGTCACATTGATATTGAAATGTGATTTAAACTGGCGCGGAGTTGCATTAGCATAAGCTGCAATCGCTGCGTCTAAGTCTGCATTCACCTGTGTGTAAACAGCTTCTACGGTTGCTCTTGGCTGACCAGGAGTATTTGCTGTTACAGTAGCAGTAATCAATGGCACGCCTAACTGTGTATTATTGCCGTTAGCATCATAACGGATAGCAAAAAGCTGAACAAGTGCAAAATGTGCCCAAGCTCTGTATGTTAATGCTTCTGCTCTGATCTGATTTTTATCTGCTATAGAACCAGTCGCTTTATCAATATTATTAATGATTGCATTTGCATTCGCAATAATCCTGTAATAGAAACTATATACAAAGTTATTTGTGGAAGAAGCAGTAATCGCTGTACGGTGATTAATCCATTTGTAATTTCCATAAGCTGTAACACTCACAGTATTTACAAGATCTTCACCCATATAATCAACGTTAAGGTTTACAGAACCTTGTCCTCCTTGATCCTGGTTGAAGTATTGCAGAAACATTGATCTGTGAATACCATTTAAGGCAGCCATTGCATTTGTAGTTGTTAAAAAAATAGCTTCATCTGATACCGCATCGGTAGGTGACTTTACCAGGTAGTCTTTTTTACAAGCTCCCATTGACAGAGCAAAAGCTGCCAATGGAATAAATAATTTATTTTTGAATGTCATAATTTCCGTAATTAAAAAGTTGCATTAATACCTAAACTCACTAAACGACTTGGGATGTAGGCATTTGAGTTTGTTCCATTGAAACCCTCTGTTGGATCTAAACCTTTACGTTTTGAAAGCAGGAATAAATTTTCACCAGTTGCAAACACATTGATCACACTCATTCCTAATTTATGAACAACAGTTTTTGGGATTGCATAAGATAAAGTAGCAGAACGCATACTTAGATAAGATGCATCAATTAGAAAACGGCTAGACGTTGCGTTATTAAATGCAGATCTGCCGACATCCAATCTTGGAACATCTGTTACATCACCGACTTTTTTCCATGAATTTAAAGCATCACTAGCTATTGATGACCCATAACTAGAGAATGCCATTAGATTCTGATAATTTGAGTCATAAAACTTACCTCCAACAGAATAGTTCACCAAAACATTTAGACTAAAATTTTTGTAAGTAAAAGTATTGGTTATACTTCCCATAAATTTAGGGATAGCCGAATTCGTATAAGCATACAATGCATTACCTGGATTAACAGTAACCAATTGTCCATTCACTGTTCTTGTGTCCGCAGCAGAAGCTGGGTTCTTAGGATCCATTAAATATAAGCCTGCTCCATCCAGAGGATCTACACCAGCCCATTGACGCAACCAGAAATCATAGATAGAATGGCCTTCAGCTAACTGTTTAGTTCCCTGAATAATAGTTGGCGTTTCAACCGGCATTCTGGTGATTTTGTTACTGAATTTTGTCCAGTTGATGTTCATTTCCCATTTAAATGAACGGTTTTTCACGATATCTCCACCAATCTGGATCTCAATACCTCTGTTGTACATATCACCAATATTCTTCTGTATAATTCCGGTAGCACTTCCAATGCCTAAACCATTTGAAAGCGGTAAAGGTACATTGAATAATAAATCTGTAGATTTTTTATTGAAAAATTCGATGCTACCACGAAGTCTGTTTTTGAACAATGCATATTCAACAGCTGCATCTGTCTGAGTAATAGTTTCCCATGAAATATTAGGGTTAGGCAAGGTAGATAACAATACACCTGGCTCGCTGGCATTGTTTTGACCGAGACTATATTGTCCTAAGTAAGGATAGTAATTGAAAGTTCCGTCTGTATTTAAAATACCATCATTACCTAAGGATCCGTAAGAAGATCTTACTTTCAGATAATTAATCCACGAAATATCTTTGATGAAACTTTCCTGGCTTAAGATCCATCCACCACTTACCGACCAGAAACCGCCCCATTTTTTCCCAGGTGCCCATTTAGATGATGCATCACGACGATAAGATCCTGATACATAATATTTGTTATCATAATCATAATTCAATCTTCCGAAGTAGGCTTCTTTTGTATAATTATTCTGGTAGCTGCTAAGATCTGTAGTAGTTGCGAAATTTATTAATTCTGTATTTCCATCAAGGATCTGGGTGTTACGTGCACCCGTCAGATATTTAAATTGATAGTTGTAGTTATTATGTCCGACTATAGCACCAAATGTATTTTTTCCGATAATTTTAGTGTAGTTTAATAACTGTTCAATTGTATAAGAAGTAGTGGTTTGCTCAGTATTTCTTGCTCTACCACCTGGAGCACCATCTCCAACAATTTTATTCTGGTAATCATTGAATTGGTAGTTAGACACATCAACCCCTACATTTGTAGTAAATTTAAAGTCTTTTAAGAAGGAAATTTCGCCATAAGTTCTTCCACTTAATGCATTTCTTTTGATAACAGTGCTATTCAACAGTGTTTCTTCTAAAATGTGTCTTCCCGGAGAAGCACCTGCAGGTCTGTTAGGGACTCCTAAACTAGCGCTTAAGTTACCTGTATCATAAATTTGCTGTCCGTTTGCATCATAAAGTAATGCCCCATTAGTTGGATCATGCGCATACACAGGGTAAATCGGCCCGATTGAACGAGAAAAACTAAAAGGATTCACAAATGAAGTAGATCCCGTGCCGTCAGCCTGGTTAGATTTACTAATATTACCTGTAATGTTTAAACCAGTTTTGAACCAGGTAGTCGGCCTTGAATTTACACTCACACGTCCGTTTACTCTATTAAAATCCGATCTGATTACATATCCTTTTTCATTTAGATAACCTAAAGAGATATAATAATCCGATTTATCAGCACCACCACTAACAGACATATTATAATCACCCCTTGAACCTACTCTGGAAAGTGGTTTTCTCCAGTCCATTTGATCTTCACCATATAATAACGAAGCATTTGGATTTAGTAAGCCATCAGTACCTACAATAGCATTATCAGCTACATTGAATGGATTATTAAATAAAAGTGCCTTAATACCATTCGTTGCAGTAGTATTGGCTGTTGCCAAAGGAACTCCAACACCGGTTGTAGGATAAACTAAACTGTTTCTATAAGCTTGCCATGCCAATGGATAATACTCCATTGCATTCACTCTGTCATACTCAGGAATACTTCTAGAGCTTAAACCTTGTATCACTTTAATATTAAGCTGATCCTTACCAATTTTACCTTTTTTTGTAGTAATTAAAATTACTCCGTTTGCAGCACTGGATCCATAAAGTGAAGAAGACGCTGCATCTTTTAATACGGAGATACTTTCAATATCATCAGCACTGATATCACCAATGTTTCCAGGATATTGAATCCCGTCAACAATGTATAATGGAGAATTAGAAGAGGAAACAGAACCAAAACCACGTATACGGATGTTTGGGCCCTCTCCTGGTTGCCCGCTGCCCGAATTCACCTGAATTCCCGGAGCAGAACCTGCTAATGCACTGTTTACGTTAGTCAGTGTTCTTTTTGCAATATCGCCTGCTTTTATACTAGAGGCTGCACCAGTAAAGGCTCCTTTAGTAGAGGTTCCATAAGCAACCACAATTACATCATTAAGTTCTTGTGCCTGTCCTTCCAGAGAAATATTTAAGCTAGCACCTGTTACTCTAACGATTTTTGTGGTATACCCAATGGATCCAAACTGAAGAGATGCATTCGCTGTAACTTTAATAGTAAATTTTCCGCTGGCATCAGTGATTGTTCCACCCTTTGTGCCGGGCTGTTTAACAGTAACACCTGGAAGAGGAAGGCCATCTTCTTTAGCTGTTACTGTACCTGTAATTGTTCTTTCTTGAGCTGTTGCAGAAAAGGCAACAAACAGCAATATGAACAAACTTTGTAGAAGTTTTTTCATGAAAATTGGTTTAAGTTGGATAATAATTATATCCCAATATAGTATTTGTTATCAAACAGCCATTATTTATTTTTTTTGTAATATACTAAACAAGACATAGTTTCGTTAAAAGCTTTTAACTCGATCCAAAACAACATTTAAGCACCTATTTTCTGCACTAAAACACACTTAAACCGTGTTTTTAATAAATTTCATTGAATTCATAACCGTTTAAACAAATTAACTCAAATATATATTTTATAATAATTTTCAGTTTTAAAGTCAAAACAAGGAAATTTTTTTGAACTGTCATTATTTCTCATATTATCATAAAAGATATTTTATTATCAAAAAATAGTCAAGATATTTTTTGATAATAAGCTGTTATAACAACTTTTATTTTCAAACAAAACGTAATGGAGTAGACAGATGGATTTTTAACCCTAGGAAAGAAGTTCCCTGAAAAAAGAAAAAAAAGAAAAATTAACTCGGATTTAAGACAGAAAAAAGTCCACGATTTTCACCGAAGACTTTTTTATGCTCCAATTGTTAATTGACATTCACAATTACTTACAGCGAGAAAGTATCATAGACATGTAGAGCCCAAAACAAAATACTAATTAAGCACCTGGTATTTCTGGTTCAACTAGCTTAGCCAGCTTTTCCAGAGATTCCTGCCAACCCAGGTAACACATTTCAACGGGAATAACATTAGGAACTCCTGTCTGTGAAATTTTTATTTCTGTACCTACAGAAACTTTTCGGAGCCAAACAGAAGTAATCATTTCACCCGGCAGGCTGGGGTCATCAAATATATCCGTGTACTTCAAAAATTCATTTGGTTTTACCTCAATATATTTTCCACCGAAAGAGTGGCTCTTACCGCCTGAAAAATTATGAAACGACATTTTGAAGGAACCTCCTTCCTGTACTGTCAATTCATGAACAGTACAAAGAAAACCATATGGAGGTAACCAAGAAGCAAGCGCCAGGGCATCTGTGAATGCACGATATACCTTTTCTGGTGACGCTTTAAGAACTCTGTGTAAAGAAACATTGTTGTCTGACATAAGATTAATTTTTATTTGCTCCTACTCTTTTGGCTTTTCAGTTTCGCCCGTTTTTGTAGTGGTGCCAGCTCCCCTGTCGTATTGATTTTTTCCCATCTCAACTTTGACTTTATAAAGATGACAGTAAAGTTTGATTTTGATAGGGTGTGTCTACGTCAAATTAACAGGCTGATTACGCCAAAATCACAGGAAAGTTCAATCACAGCCCTATATACTTAGAATGTTCTTCGGAATGTTCAGATATATTGACTAACATAAAAAGACAGAAATTAATATTTTGATAGATAAGCTTGCAAAACATAATTCAGCAAAATACTTTGAACACCGTTTGTAGCATCTTTAAGCTCATAAAAAGCATAAAAAAACCGGGCTTTGAATAATTCAAATCCCGGTATGTACCCCCGGTCGTGGTAAGGTCGAACCGTTTTGAACAGATTTTAGTTAAATGAGCTTCTATCCCGATTTAAGAGCGATCCATCTATATTGTATCTCCAAAGGTAAAGAACATAAGAAGTATGAATTTGGCAACAAGGTATCTATTGTTTATACCCAGAATACCGGAGTAATTGTAGGTGCAATGGGTTTTAGAAATGAATACGATGGACATACACCGGAACCTGCGCTAAACCAGCACGAGAAATTAACAGCAAAGCGGGCGAAAAGCGCCACCCTGGACCGTGGTTATCAGGGTAAGTCCAAGATTGGAGAAACACAAATAGCTATACCTAAGCCATTCAACGACAAAAAGGTAATTAAATACAGACAAATCAAACCTAGTAAAGGTTTTAAACGAAGGGCAGCCATAGAACCCGTAATTGGCCACTTAAAGGCAGATCATCGTTTAACTCGTAACTTCTATAAAGGAATCTTTGGTGACAACATCAATATTATGCCTGCAGCTACCGCTTTCAACTTTAAGAGGATGTTTAATAAATACAAAACAGCGATGTTGGCATTCTTTTTTAACTGCTTTAAGAACTTGATATTTAAGTCAGTGCAAAAATGGAAAATGTAATATTAAACAATGGGTTAAAGATGCCCCTGCTTGGTTTTGGCACATACTTGCTTCGAGACGGTTTTGAGTGTGAACAGTCTGTGCTAAATGCCTTAAATATCGGTTACAGACTCATAGACACAGCTACAGTATACAACAAATGAGGATTCGGTGGGCAGAGCGATTAAAAAAAGTAATGTCAAACGAGACGAAATCTTTATAACCACAAAATTTTTGCCCGCGGATATCGGGTATGAAAAAACAAAGCGTGCCTTTGAGGCATCGCTAAAAAAATTAGGTCTTGACTATATTGATTTATACTTGATTCATCTTCCGCAGGGAAGATGTACATTCTTCTTGGGCAGCAATGGAAGAATTATACAAGGAGGGTAAAGTGAGGGCTATCGGTGTAAGTAATTTCAATACGGATCTGATCCAGAATTTACTGAAGCGGCATAGCGTGGTGCCTGTAGTCAATCAAGTGGAGACCCATCCATTTTCCCAAAAAATAGAAATGCAGAAAGCTTTGAAATCTCAGGGCATCCAACTGGAAGTCTTGGGCACCCTTAGCCCAGGGCAGAAATAATCTTTTTAATCAGAAACTTTTAGTAGCGCTCTCAAGAAAATATAACAAGAGTATCGCACAAGTGGTTCTACGATTGTTAATCCAAAAAAAAATCGTGGTTATCCCGAAATCAGCAAATATGAAAAGGATGAATGAAAATTTCAATGCATTTGACTTTGAGTTGTCTGCCGATGATCTGACAGCCATCAAATCGTTAGATAAAGGTAGAGGACTTATTTATACTGTTTAAAAATCGTTTGAAAATCTGACTACAACAATTACCAATTCAACTACTTTTTATAGAACGACAATCAAGAATTTTGTACTTGAAATTTAAGTGAGTTTAAGAAACAATTAAAAATAGAATTATGCAAAAAAGAAAATTAGGAAATAGCGGATTGGAAGTTTCCGCATTAGGCTTTGGCTGTATGGGTTTAAACTTTTTGGACGGCAAAGGTCTTGATAAGAAAGAGGCCATAACACTACTACGCAACGCAGTTGAAAGAGGTATCACATTTTTTGATACCGCAGAAGCCTACGGACCTTACACCAATGAAGAAATTGTTGGCGAGGCTTTACAGCCTTATAGAAAAGATGTAGTAATCGCCACAAAATTTGGTTGTAAAGATGCTAGACCAGCAGTAGGTTTAGACAGCAGACCCGAAACGATAAGAGCAGTAACCGAAGCATCTCTAAAAAGACTAAGAACAGATTACATTGATTTGTTGTATCAGCACAGAGTTGACCCTGATGTTCCAGTAGAAGATGTTGCAGGAACAGTAAAAGACCTGATACAAGAGGGCAAAGTAAAATATTTCGGTTTATCGGAAGCAAGTGCTAAAACTATTCGCAAGGCACATTCAATTCAACCTGTATCAGCATTACAAAGCGAATACTCTTTGTTTTGGCGTGAGCCAGAAGATGAAATCATACCTACTTTAGAAGAGTTAGGAATTGGTTTCGTTCCTTTCAGTCCTTTGGGCAAAGGCTTCCTCACAGGTATAATAAACAAAAAATTAGAGGATATCGACCGTAGAAACATTATTCCTCGTTTCAGCGAAGAAAACATAAAAGCCAACCTGGTTTTAGTAGATGCGCTTTCAGAAATTGCTCAACAAAAAAACATTACAACCAGCCAGTTAGCATTAGCCTGGCTATTAGCTCAAAAGCCGTGGATAGCACCAATACCAGGAACTACAAAATTGCACCGTTTAGACGAAAACATTGGAAGTACAAATATTGTATTAACAGTCGATGAACTTGCAAAAATTGATACAACGGTAAATGGAATTACACTTGTAGGCGACCGTTATCCTCAATTTTTAGAAAAACAAATAGACAAATAAAAAGCTAACATCAATGCAAAATATTAAAGGAAAAGTAGTTGCTATTACAGGTGCAAGTAGTGGAATGGGTAAAGCCATTGCAATAGAATTAGCAAAAAACGGTGCAAAGGTTGTTTTGGGTGCAAGGCGAACAGAACAATTACAACAAATTGTTGAAGAAATTAAAAGCACAGGTGGTGAAGCCACCTGTGCTAAAATTGATGTAAAGAATAAAGCCGATTTAGTCCGGTTGGTAAATACAGCAGTTGAGCAATACGGAGAATTAGATGTCATTGTAAACAACGCAGGTGTCAGCCAATTAGCCCGTATAGACGAATTGGATATAGATGGTTGGGAAGAAATGATTGACATTAACCTCAAAGGCGTTTTGTATGGGATGGCAGCTGCAATTCCTATTTTCAAACAACAACAATCAGGACATATCGTCAATATCATTTCAACTTCAGGAATAAAGATTGTCCCAATGCAAGGCGTTTATGCAGGAACTAAAAATGCCATTCGCACTATTGCAGAAGCCTTTCGTCAAGAGTCAGAAGGAAATATACGCATTACTGGTATTTCGCCCGGATTTGTGAAAACAGACTTTGCGAACAACATAAAAAACCAAGAAATAAAAACAACTATTCAAAAAGGAATGGAACAAATTGCCATAAATCCCTTAGCCATTGCTAACGCTGTGATTTATGCATTAAGCCAACCTAACGATGTTGAAATTGGAGATATAGTTATTCGCCCGTCAAAACAAAATTGATTAAATTCGTAAACGAAAAATGCAACAACAATCTAACATCAATCACATTAAAAGTATATCGCAACTTGTGCGTGTCTTGGGAGTTCCTGCACCATTGCACCCACTGATTGCATTGGTTGATTATAATAATGTTTCGATTGAAATGTTTCCAAAAGGGCAAAAAGTAAGTCTTGATTTTTACAAAATTTCCTTTAAGCCTACATTCACAGGACAGATAAAATACGGACAAGGATATTATGATTTTGAAGAAGGCGGATTAGCATTTTTGAAGCCAA
The DNA here is from genome assembly GCA_014302835.1 of Pedobacter sp. PAMC26386. Lineage (GTDB taxonomy): Bacteria > Bacteroidota > Bacteroidia > Sphingobacteriales > Sphingobacteriaceae > Pedobacter. Next base: position 138,106 of record CP060294.1, on the reverse strand, counting down.
AACAAATCGTTTTTCCACCGGAAGACAAAGAAAGCTATGAAGGGATTGCTTTGTATTTCCATTCGGACTTTATCCGAAATTATCCGTTAGGAAGCACAATAAATCAGTATGGCTTTTTCTCTTACGATGTTTCAGAAGCCTTATTTCTATCGGCAAAGGAAAAAGAAATCATAACCAATTTATTTGCTACAATAGCCAATGAATTAGACAACAATATTGATAGTTTCAGCCAAGATGTTTTGGTATCGCAAATAGAATTGTTATTGAATTACAGCAATCGTTTTTACAACAGGCAATTTATCACGAGGAAAGCAATCAATCACGACATCATAACTTCTTTGGACGAACTTTTAAACAGTTATTTTGAAGAAGAAAACAGTCTGAAAAACGGCTTGCCATCAGTGAAATATACCAGTACACAATTAAAGCTATCACAACGCTATTTGAGTGACATGTTGAGTTCATTGACAGGGCTAAACACACAACAATACATTCAGAACGCAATCATAGAAAAAGCTAAAGAAAAATTATCAACTACAAATCTTTCCGTTTCGGAAATTGCTTATCAATTGGGCTTTGAACATTCACAATCGTTTAGCAAACTTTTCAAGACAAAGACAAATGTTTCGCCTTTGGAGTTCAGACATTCGTTTAATTAAAGACGGCATAAAGCAAATGAATAAAAGCCACTTGCCACTAAAATTGGCTTGACAATATGGCGGTGGAAGTGCTTCTCTGAAACGTTTGTTCAAGATTCAACATTAGGTATTCTATTGAACTTTTGTTCTTCGATTTCCGCAAAATCGCCAAGCCCCGAAACTTTCTTGTTATGCCGATTGGGATCAATTAATTATGCAATAATTTGGTTCAAAAACAGCCCGCTTAAAATGCTCAAATCAAATTCGGTTCAGCAGAAATACTTTGAACACCGTTTCATGCCGATTTAAGATAGAAAAAGGCATTAAAAAACCGAGATTGAAGTGTTCAATCTCGGTCAGTACCCGGCGCCGGAGTCGAACCGGCACGGTTTCCCACAGGTGTTTGAGACCAGCGCGTCTACCAATTCCGCCAGCCGGGCGTTCCCTTATTAGCGGGATGCAAATCTATATATTCAAGCCAATATATCCAAGACTTATTTCACAATAAATCTTATTATTCCGCTTTAACCTGACTTACAGACTCTTCCTTTAAACGTTTATCTACATAAAACGGAGCAAATGGCAATAAAGAAGCCAAAAACACCAAAATTGTCTTTCCAATTTTCCATTTATACTCCATCCAGCACATGATCACCATCACTACATAGAACATAAATAACACACCATGTGCCCATCCGGTATATTTTACTGCTAAGGGCATGTTTGCAAAATACTTCAATGGCATAGCGATAAAAATCAGTGCTATATAGGAAATACCTTCAGCAACTGCTACTTTTCTAAAAAGGGATAAAGTGCTCATAATTTCAGATTTGTCCAAAAATAGAAAAACCGGGACAGCAATGCCCGGTTATCTTTATTTTTTACATTGAACAAACACCTACTCCAATTTAAGCACGCTATCGTTGATCCTGTTCAAATATTTCTTTCTATAGTACAAATCTTTAATAGAAGCCAGAGTAATACCTTCCTCGTCCTTATTTTGCATATCAAATGCAACGACTAGCCGGTCAAGTTCCTGCTTCATACCTTCAGCAATTCCCGCCACCTCTTTTTTGATCTTCTCCAGCCTGACAGGATCAGGTTCAAACTGCAATTCCATCAAAGCTTCATTCACATCCATCATTTCCATCAGGAAATCCTGAGGAAGAGAATAATTCTCCCCTTCCGTCAATACTCCTTTTAATTCAAGAATATAATGAAGACGCTTCTGCGAATCACTCAATACCTGGTAAGCCTTATTATTGAGCGTAGATAATTCCAGAATCTCCTCCTGTTTTTCTGAAGAATGATTGATAAAAAAATCAGGATGATACTTCTTACTCAACGCATAAAACTGCTGTTTCACCAGCTGAGTCTCCAGATTAAATGATACAGGAAGATTATAAAACTCAAAATAGTTCATCCTTACTATTGAATAAAGGCCTTGAATATATCGTTACCGAGCACAAAGACCATTAAAGACAATAAGATCACAAAACCAACCATTTGTGCCCCTTCCAAAAACTTATCACTTACCGGTTTACCCTTAATCATTTCAACGATCAGGAAGACCACGTGGCCACCATCAAGTGCAGGAATCGGCAATAAGTTCATAAATGCCAGCGCGATCGAAATTAAAGCCGTAGAAGCCCAGAAATGAGACCAGATCCAAACCCCTCCATAAACTTTCTGTGCTAAAGCAACAGGACCCGCAAAAGCTTTATTAGCCTTGATTTTACCGGTTAATACTTTCCAGATCCCTTTACCATTATCAGTGAAAGTAACCCAGGCTTGGTTTATACCAATAGGTAAAGCCTCGAAAAAGCCATAATTAACCGTCTCAAATTTGATTTCGTTTAAGTTGAAGCCCATACCAATCGTTCCAAGGCTATCTGTATTCACCTCAAAATTCATTTTCTCTGTTCCGCGATAAGCTTCCACAGTAAACTTCTTGTTTTTCTCTTTCTTCAATTCTCTGCGTATATCCGCATCAAACTTCACAGGTACACCGTTAACAGCTACAATTCTGTCACCCTTTTTCATGCCCGCTTTAAACGCAGAGCGACCGGCAACAACACTATCCACAACTGAACTCAGCAATGGAGCACGGCTGATAAACTCTTCCAGGCCAAGATCAGCAACCTTATTTAAAAGATTATCAGGAACTTTAATATCCAGAGTTTTCCCCTCACGGACAACAGTCAGATTTGTGTTATCTAATAATACTTTTGAACTGGTTAACTCATCAAAACGGATAACTTTTTTACCATTTACCGCAATAATATGGTCACCTTGTTTTAATCCGATTCCTCTTCCTATACTTCCAGGATTGATCCCATTCTTAACTGAACTGTTTGGGATAAACGTTTCGCCAAATTTGAAAGTCAGCATCCAGAAAATAAAGATCCCAACTACAATGTTTACAAATATACCTGCCAGCATCACGATCAAGCGCTGCCATGCTGGTTTAGACCTGAATTCCCATGGTTGAGGAGGCAATGCCATCTGCTCTTTATCCATAGACTCATCAATCATTCCAGCAATTTTAACATAACCACCCAAAGGCAGCCAGCCAATTCCGTATTCTACATCACCACGTTTGATACTGAATAATTTCACACCCCATGCATCAAAAAACAGATAGAATTTTTCAACTTTAATACCGAAGGCACGCGCCGCAAGAAAATGTCCTAATTCGTGCAAGATTACTAATATTGATAATCCCAATAACAATTGGGCAACCATAATTAATCCGTTCATATTTTATCTAGTGTTTTTACTTTTGAATATTAGATCGTTAAATGTTTTTTTGTTACTAACTGACGGGCAAATATACGCGTATGGTGGTCAGTTTCTAAATAATTATTCAGGCTGGGAGCTTGAATAAAAGTCAAATCAGACATACACTGCTCAATTACTTCACTCATTTCGAGGAATCCAATCTGGTCGTTTAAAAATGCCTCTACCACTATTTCATTTGCTGCATTAATAATACAAGGCATATTCCCTCCTCTTTCAAGGGCTGTATAAGCTAGCCGCAGATTATGAAAAGTATCCAGATCAGGTTTAGAGAAAGTTAGTTCAGGATAATCCATGAAGTTAAAACGTGGAAATTTGCTTTCTATTCTCTTTGGATAGGCCATAGAATAGTGAATAGGTAATTTCATATCAGGCACCCCCATTTGTGCTTTCATTGATCCATCGTTAAACTGCACAATAGAATGAATCACAGATTGAGGATGTACAATCACATCGATCTGGCTGATATCCAGATTGAATAACCATTTAGCTTCAATCACCTCAAGCCCCTTGTTCATCAAGGAAGCAGAGTCTATAGTGATCTTTGCCCCCATTACCCAATTAGGATGTTTTAAAGCCTGTTCTTTTTTTACTTTCTCTAAAAAGCTACGGTCTTTTCCTCTGAATGGTCCTCCAGAGGCAGTGATATATATTTTTTCTATCGTATCCAGTTCCTCGCCTGCCAGGCACTGGAAGATAGCAGAATGTTCAGAATCTACGGGTATAATAGTCACCCCATTTTCTATGGCTAATTGTGTAATTAGTTCTCCTGCTACCACAAGAGTTTCTTTGTTCGCTAAACCAATGGTCTTTTTTGCCTTTATTGCAGCAATAGTTGGCCTTAAACCAACAGATCCCATAATTGCTGTCAGTACAAAATCTGCTGCAGGTAATGAGGCTGCTTCACCTAAGGCTTCTTCGCCACAAAGAATAGTCATTCCCTGGCCTGACAGCGCTCCTTTAACTACTGCATACTGGCTTTCATCACCAATAACAACAATTTCAGGTTTAAACTCCAGCGCTTGCCGGATCAGCAAATCAGCATTCGCATTAGCCGTCAGCGCACACACCTTATATAATTCAGGGTTTACGCGGATAACGTCAAGGGCTTGGGTCCCTATAGAGCCAGTGGACCCCAGTATAGCTATATTTTTCAAATCGTATTCGTCAAATTAATCAGGCTGTCTGCAATCTTTCTATCATTAGACAGACGGGGAACTTTATTCTGCCCTCCCAGCTTACCTTCCGAACGCATATAAGTAACAAATGCATCTTTTTGTAAGGTCCGAATAATCAGTGGTTGCAAAATTTTGCCTTCAATGAGGTCAAAGTAGTAAATATTTTTTTCTTGTAATGCTTTATCTACTTTTTTACTAAAAGCGACAAGGTCTCCCGGGGCCTTGGAAAACTCAATAAACCACTCATGATAAGGCAATTCTCCCGGTAAAGGGTTCACTTGAGGTGCCACAGTAAATTCTGTAATGCCTACCCCCTCTGCATTCGCGACTGATAAAAGCGCCTGTTCAACCTCTTCTCCGATTACATGTTCGCCAAAAGCAGAAATAAAATGTTTAATCCTGCCGGTAACATAAATCTTATAAGGATTTTTAGAGACAAACTTAACCGTATCACCAATACTGTAACCCCATAAACCTGCATTCGTATTTAATATCAATGCGTAATTTGTATCCAATTCCACCTCTTCCAGAGATAAACGGGTTGGGTTATCATTATAGTATTCATCAGCAGGGATAAATTCATAAAACATCCCTGCCTTAGCCAGAAGCAGTAAACTTTTATCCTGCTGATTATCCTGATAAGCAATGAATCCTTCTGAGGCAGGATAAGTTTCTATTGAATCTATTTTCCTACCTATACTAGTCTCGATTTTCGCACGATAAGGCTCATAATTAACTCCACCATAAACAAACAGCTGAAAGTTTTTAAAAATATCTTTGATCTGTTTACCGCCAGATTTCTCGATCAGCCGGTCAAAATACATCTGTACCCAGGGTGGAATTCCAGAAATCAAGGTCATATCCTGATGATAAGTTTCCTGCACAATGGCGTCAACTTTTTCTTCCCAGTCTTCAATACAGTTAGTCTGATAAGACGGCAACCTGTTTTTCTGTAAATAAGCAGGCACAAGATTCGCTACAATACCAGATAAACGACCTACTTTGATTCCGTTCTTTTCGGTCATTATAGGACTCCCCTGTAAAAAAATCATCTTCCCATTTACAAAGCTAGCATTCCCAGTTTCATGAATATAGGTCAATAGTGCATTACGAGCAGCTTTAAGATGCTCAGGCATTGATTCTTTGGAAATAGGTATATATTTTGCCCCCGAAGTCGTACCAGACGTTTTCGCAAAGTAGGCAGGTTTCCCTTTCCACATCACATCTTTCTCTCCCGCTACAACCCTGTCAATATAAGGTCTCAATTGTTCATAATCCCGCACCGGAACCTGCTTTTTGAAATCCTCGTAGTTTTTTATCGTCGAAAATTGATGGTCTTTACCGAAAACAGTATCCTTCGCTGAATCGATCAGCTGCCGAAAAGTTTCCTTTTGTGCAGCTACCGCATCTTTTTTCCATTTATTTACCCCTTTTACAATAAAGGCCGCAAACGGTTTACTTAATGCCGCTTTTAATCCCATAAACGTTATTAAACTATATTATGAATTATATCATTCTCATCTCCTTTATAGGCTCCCATCATCATTCTATAAGCGATAGTTAAAGCCACACTGGATAAAGGAACAATAATAAATGAACTTAAGATATTAACAAAAAAAGCAATTACCGGCCATTGCAGATAATTCAGGAATAAATACAAAACATGAAATCCACCCAATACCAGTAACAGCATTAATATTTTAGTAAAATTCCCTTTAGTGATGGCCAAACTGAATTTTAAAGAGCCAAAAGGCGGCTGATTTTTATCAATGATAAAGAATGGAAAAAAGGAAATACGTACCCAGGTAATAAATATCGCTACTATACCTACAGATACCGCAATATTGGTAATAACAGATAACTTTATTCCGGTATAAATGAACGGAAATGCAACCAGGATAACTACTGCATAAACCCCAATAATAACCAGCATAAAGTAAAACATCCCCATAATAAACCGGATGATTTGCTGTCGGGTAGGCAATGTGCTGACAATACTTACATCATGCTCCTCATTATCGAGCAGATGAAAAATGTATTTCAGCATAGAAAGATTGATTGTAAAATACAATAAGGCAAAAAAGAAGGCCATCAATACACTCAATCCTTTATTGACATCTTTCAAAAAAAATGCCATTAAACTCGACGCATTAGAAGTAATGAACATCAGAAAACATAAAGTAGCAATGGAAAAATAATTCCGTTTAGTTACCTCCCAGGCTTTGCGGATCACTACATTCACTATAAACGTGCTCTCCTTTAAAAAGTTTATCATTGTTTTTTAAGTACTATTCTTTTGAAAAAATCTTGTATAAATCCTAATCCGTAAGCTGTCAATTGTATAAATGAGGAAATAATACTCAAAAATGCAACTTTCAACGATTTATTAAGCACCAGGGAATGAAAAAATATCAGCATAAAGTATACCAGAAGTAAACTATCTCCGATATAACCCAATGGCGGGTAAAAAACATTCAATAAGATGACCGATATAATTCCTAAAGTGAATACAGCCGGAAAAAAATGTATTAATTTTAGTTCGGAAGGGAAATGTTTATAGATATTAATCCTGGCACGGCCAAAAAAGTGGATCTGTTTATAAAACTGAGTCATACTCGTTCTTCTTTTATGAAAAACTTTAGCACCAGGAATCAGTCCGATCTTAAAACCATGTTGATGAATACGAATGCTATACTCGATATCCTCTCCCAGCCTGGTTATTTTAAATCCACCTACTTTCTCCCAGACTGCTCTGGAAACCCCCATATTGAAGCTGCGCGGATGAAATTGTCCTAAATGTTTTTCATTACCTCTGATTCCACCAGTAGTAAAAACAGAAGTCATTCCATAGCTGATCGCTTTCTGTACTGGAGTGAAGCTTTCATGAGCCGCATCCGGACCGCCGTAAGCATCCAGGTGATGGTCATCTAAGTAATCTTTAACAATCTTCAGATAATCATGCGGAATCAGACAGTCAGAATCAAAGATGACAAAGTAATCACCTTTTGCTCTTTCAAAACCATAATTCCTTGCAAAACCCTGCCCTTCGTTTGGCTTAAAGAAATATTTAACATCCAGCTTGTCTGCATAACGGCTTACAATATCTTTTGCAGTGAGCGAAGAACCATCTTCAATCACTACAACTTCAAATTGCGTATAAGTTTGCAAACATAGCGTAGCCAGCAGTTCATCTATCTCCTGTGGCCTGTTATATAAAGGAATGATGATCGAGAAAAACATGCTTAAAGTATTTCTTTTTCTATCAGATACTGATTGCGTTCAGTTGCATTCCGGGTAACCAGCTCAGCTACAAAACCAGTAAGGAAAAGTTGTGAACCTACAATAATAGCAACCAATGCGATATAAAATCCGGGCTGCTCTGTAACCTCTCTTTTAATTGGCAGGCTCATAGAAATATGATATAGTTTTTCACCAATAATCCATAGAGCCATAATAGTCCCGACCAGAAAACTCAGTACGCCAAGTGAACCAAAAAAGTGCATAGGTCTTTTACCGAATTTGCCAACAAAAAATATAGATAGCAAATCGAGGAAACCATTGATAAAACGGCTGAAGCCAAATTTAGTCACTCCATATTTACGTGCCCGGTGTTCTACAACCTGTTCTCCGATATTTTTAAATCCCGCCCATTTAGCAATAACGGGAATATACCGGTGCATTTCGCCATAGACCTCTATAGTTTTCACTACATCAGAGCGATATGCCTTTAAACCGCAGTTGAAATCATTCAACTGGATACCGGACATTTTACGCGTTGCCGCATTAAATAATTTAGTAGGAATAGTTTTGGTAATCGGGTCGTAACGTTTCTTTTTCCATCCAGAGATGATATCGAATTTCTCTTCCCTGATTCTGCGGTATAACTCTGGAATTTCGTCCGGGCTATCCTGCAAATCTGCATCCATGGTGATAATCACATCGCCCTGCGAAGCTTCAAAAGCTACATTCAGTGCGGCAGATTTTCCATAATTACGTCTGAACTTAATCGCTTTGACAGCAGGGTAAGTCTTTTTCAATTCCTCAATTACTTGCCATGACGTATCCGTACTGCCATCATCAACAAAAAGAATTTCATAAGAAAAATTATTGTCAGCCATCACCCTGGCAATCCAGGTGGTCAGTTCGGGCAATGATTCGTCTTCGTTATATAAGGGAATGACAACAGAAATATCCATGCAGGTATAAAATGTAATAAAAATAACGTGCAAATTTTATCAATTAAAATGATAAAACCTGCACGTTTAGAATTTATCTTGTGATTTGGCTGATCCTATTCAACTATTCAGGTCTTTGTTTTTTGAATATCAAAGCACCAATAAGGCTCAGGATCATACCTAAAATAGTATAAGTAATTGCACCAAAAAAAGCAGTAATAACAGCCATGTATGGCCTGGTCATTTCTATTCCCTTAATTTGCTGTTCATTTCCATTAGCTTTATCTTTAGCTACCTCAAGAATATGGTCCATTGCACCACGATCCAGCACTTTATAATACAGGACTAATAAAACTGCTATAAAAAGACCTGAATAGGCCGCAACTTTAAATCCTGTAGAGAATGCTCTTGCAAAAGTAATATACCCTCCAAGATCGGTACGGTGCGTTGTTTGCGCATACATGATTGCCAGAATAAATGGCACATACGATGCTAAAGTTGTGATCACTTTAGTGGCCGGATTCGTATCCTGCTGCATTGTATCAATATGAAGCAATTTAAATATAAAAATTAATGCCAGCGTATACAAAGAAAAAGCAATAGCAGCCCTGAAGGCAACCTTATTTGGCTTAATCTCTGCTTCTCTTAGTTCTTGTTCCATAAAACATGATTAGTTTTTTTCGTTGAAAACAGCAATTAAAGTATAAACCGAAGTATCAAATTCTTTATTTGCACTGAATTCTTCCAAATCTTTATAAGCTTGCTCATTTGCTTTTGGCTGATTGAAGAAACTCATAAACGGAACAAATAATTCTTCCATTTCTTCTCCAAGATCAATCATCGCTTTATGGCTGATAATATCTTCAATACTGCTGTCTGCTAACTGCTGATTGCTGATCAAGTCTTCATAGATATGGAATTCATCCTGGAATTCATCTTCCTCTACTAATAAGAATTCTCTTAAGAAATCTCCCAGTTCAGGTTTAATCTGCTCATCATGACACTCATTGATGTATAACAACAGGTTCAGTAACTCTGTTCCACGGTCAATCGTATCCTCTTCGATATCTGCCCACTCATCAGTATCCAGGTAATCTTCTTCCAGTTTCTTAATATCACTGGCAAAGAAGTTGATCATCAATAAATCAAAATAAACCTCTCTCAGCTCATCAAAAGCCGGGTATTCATCAAATACACCATCAAATTCTTCTACCTTCTCCAGGAAACCCAGATCTTTATTAAAAACATCCAGTAAATCCTGTTGTAATTTAAGAGAATCATTACCTGAAAGTGCTGCAAATTTATCTAATGAGGCTACAAGAGCACTCTGTACTTTACTATCCATATACTTGAAATTTATTGTTGTTATAAACGAGTTGAACTTTCCCTGTTAGGGTTTGATTTAATAAGGGGGTATTTCTCGACTTCGAAAAGTTATTAGTACGGTTATATTCCCATTTCTCTGTCAGGCCAAAAAGCACAAAATTTGCCTTTTCACCAGCTGCAATAACAGGTACTGGAAGTTTAAGTAATTTACGGGGATTAACAGCCAGTTTTTCCACAATCTGCGCAGCATCCAGACCTGCTTTGACCAATAAAGGCAATACAGTCTGTAAAGCGATAATTCCATAAGCTGCAATCTCAAATTCTACATCCTTAAATTCTGGTTCGTGCGGGCGGTGCTGTGAAGAAACGGCGTCTATAGTACCGTCTTTAAGTCCTGCCAGCAGGGCTTTGATATCTGACTTTCCACGTAATGGCGGCTTAATTTTATAATTGCTATCAAAATCATTCAGTAGCTCTTCAGTGAAGACCAAATGATGCGCTGCAACATCACAGGTGATTTGCAAGCCATCCTTTTTCGCCTTTTTAATCAGTGCCACCGAACCTGCTGTAGAAATATTGGTAATATGTACCGGAGCCTGGTGATAGGTAGCCAGGAAGATATCTCTCGAGATATGCATTTCCTCTGCCAGGGCAGGCATTCCTTTCATCCCCAGCAATACACTGGTCTTACTTTCATTAACCTGTGATTTACCTGCGATCGCTTTATTTTCAGGATACACAATCAGTAAACCATCAATTCCTTTGCAATATTGCAACGCACGGCTCATAAACCCATCATCAGTGATCGGTTTAGTACCATCCGTAAAAGCGATTGCACCTGCATTTTGCATATCAAAAAGTTCGGCCAGTTCTTTGCCTTCCAGATCATGACTAATCGCTCCTAGCGGATAAACGTCAACCAGGTTATTTTTCGCTTTATTGATAATATATTCTATTTCCGCTTTGGAATGCACTACAGGTTTGGTATGCGGTAAAACCGCCAGACCTGTAAATCCTCCCGCCTGTGCAGCAGCGGTTGCTGTTTGTATATCTTCTTTGGTCTCAAAACCCGGATCTCCAATAGAACAGTTCAGATCAAAAAATCCTGGCGCAAGAAAAGCTCCCTGACCATTGATTACTTTTTCGTGTTCGAGTGGCTTCAAAGTAGGCTCAATCTCAGCGATTTTTCCCTGTACCACACGAACATCACAGATTTTCTGATTATGCTGACTATTCGGATCGGTAATGGTTACGCCTGTGAGGAGAAGGTTCATGTCTTTTTATATTTTTAATTTGTTAAAAAATCGAATCAATAGGGCTTCAACGGCTAAAAAAACAGCACACAAAACTAGGCAAAGTTTCCATAACTCTGTGTGGTTATTTTCCACAGCTTTAAATGACAAATCGCCCCCGGCTTTTGTCAGGTTCACTTTTTTATCCTCAAAAACTGACTGAAGAGCTTTATCATCAGCATAATGCAGATCTGATTCCGCACGTCCCTGGTTAAACGCATAAGTACTTAACAAGGTATCAGATTTAAATAATTCATAAATACCCGGTGTCTTAATCTGATCTGCAACATACAATAAGGTTTGACCCGGCACCTGCCTGATCTCGGGAATAACTTCCTGTTTACCAGAAATTAACCGCAGCGATTGATTTGGATTTACAGTGACTGGTGCAGCGGTCAGGAAATTACTTTTGCCAATAGTATAGTACAAAGGTTGTTCCTGTACACTGGTTAAGGCAATTTTATAAAGCAAAGGTACAAATACAGGATGCTGAGGTAAATTACTATCCTTTGGGTCTAATGAGGTCGCACATAAATATAATTGCCCGGCACCTGAGCGGAATTTGCTAAAGAATGGTTGATTCAGAGGAAATCCCATTAAATCTTCCCTCCCGCTGGTATTATTTCCAGTATAGACAAAATGCCGGTTTACTTTAGGCAGATCCAGTTTTGAAGGAATCTCTTCAAATACATCATTAAAGACTTTATTTTTCAATGCGATTGTACTCACACTAAGGGTGTCTTTACTCGAAGAGACGGTTTGTGGAATGGCCAGCGCTTGTAAAAAAGAGGAATAAATAGCTGGATCCACCTCCATATCAGGAAAAACAACTACAGTACCTCCATTTTTCATATAGTTTTTCAATTCCTGGGCTAAACCACTGGAAGGTATTTTTAATCCGGAAAGTACAATCAGGTTATAATTATGAAATCCCGAGTAAACTATTCCCGATTCTGGCAATGTGCTGAGCTTAAAATATGGATCAGCACCAAAAAGTGCACTGATGTATTTTTCAGAAACTCCTCCGGTAAGCTGTAAAACTTTCAATTCCGTACTCACTTTAAACGTAAAAGCCAAATCATCATCAAAAGTGACTGGAAAATCTTTAATACTCACCTTCGCCTTTTGCCAACCGGCCGATAACCCACCGAAACGTAAAGTATCTCTTACTGATTTCCCCGCTGGAATATTCAGTGTAGCCAATGCTCTTTGCTGATTATTAACACTCAGCTTTACCGGAACTCCAGAACTGGCTTCGGCCGAATAATTACGCAACTGTACTACAAATTTCTCCTGATCTCCGGGTTTATGCACAGGAGATAATGACCAGACAGAATCCACAGCAACATTCGGTATTGTATTCGCGTTTAACCTAACCAGGTTGAGTATCTGATCGGCAGGAGTATGAATTACTGATTTCCCTACAAACTGTTGTTGAAAATCAGACAATACGTAGTTGTACTGATTCCGTTTTCCTGCAACTGTGGTATTTTGCCTGTTAATAATCTGCTGTAAACTATGCTCCACCGGAGAAACTTTAATTTCATCAATTAAATTAGTTAACTCCTCTAAACTGACTAAACGCTGATGGCGTCCTTCGAAATCATTAGTTGTTAATTGAAATTTATCATTCAGCTGAAACTGCTTAGCAATCTGCTTTGCTTTACGTTTGGCTTCATCCAATAAAGATCCCTCCTTATTGACTGCTTCCATACTGTAAGAATTATCAATGTAAATATTGACCAGATTTCCATTTTCAAAAGCTCCTGCCGATCCCGAAGACCAGTAAGGGCGTGCAAAGGCAAAAACCAAAAACACGATTGCCAGTATCCGGCAGGCAAGTATCAATAAATTACGCAGTTTTTCCCGTGAAGAATGCTGTACCGTAACAGCCTTTAAAAAAGCAACATTACTAAAATATACCTTCTTAAATTTCCGGAAATTAAATAAATGAATAAGGATAGGAATGGCTACTGCCAGCAGAGAAAAAAGAAAACCTGGGTAGAGGAAATTCATTAAAAACCAAAGGTATAAATTATTACTATCATTCTGCAAAAAAAATATTTCAGAAAATACAGATTGGTAGGCATAGTTATTTTAGGGCAGAAAACGGGTCGGATCTAGTCCACGTCTAGTCCACATCCAGTCCACGTCGAGTCCACGTTTTACTATCAATACGTGGACTCGACATGAACCCAACATGGATTAATTATGGATTAACTACGAGCTCAATACGGCTTTATTCAAACTGTATTTCTGCCCCCCAATAAAATTTTACAGGTATTTCTTCATGGCTGAATACAATGCATCGTCCAGACCATAAACGTCATTGCGATATTGAACTCTTCCATTTTCAGCCCATGCTGTTTTATAATTGATAAACACGGAAATGTTTTTCCTGGTGCCAAACCATTTAGGCTTTAACTGAAATACGTTCAAGGTGTCCGCTTTCTTTGCCAGCTTCTTCCTGTAACCCCCCATTTTAGTCGTGTCCACAGGAGGCAAATTCACTTCCATTCTCAATTGATCATACTCATAGTTATTATTCACCATCTTCTGTGCAAACTCCAGCGGTCTTTCTACCCTGACACAGCCATGGCTGATTGCACGGCTTGAAAGATTAAATGCCGATTTATTATTAGTGTCATGCAGATAGATGCTCGCTCCATTATCAAACATAAATTTGAATTTCCCTAATGCGTTACCAGAGCCTGAGCCTTGTTTAAACTGAAAAGGCAGATTCTCTCTTGAGTACTTTTCCCATTGTATAGTATCCGTATCATTCACCAGTTTACCTTTATAATAAACCCTCATGTTATTATTTGATAAATAATAAGGATCTCTTCTGGCCTGGTTATAGATTTCGTTTTTCGCTATACTAACAGGAATATTCCAAACCGGGTTCACCTCGATCGCACTAAACTTGCTCAATAAAATTGGTGTCTGATGGTTCTTAGGTTTATCATCCAATGAATGAGATTTCAAATAAGTCTTCATTTTCTCTTCATAAGCCTTTTCGCGTCTCGCACCCACACAAACTTTCATATGTGTCACCGTATCCTGCTCTTTAAACCAGGTAAGGGAAAAATCAGGAATATTCACCTCAACATACTCTGAGCTTAAACCAGGAATTTTCCATCTTGATCTTTCCATATTCACCTCGACAGCTTTAATCGCTACGGCATTACGCGAAGGATCTTTTTGAAGCGTAGCCAATGTATGTTGCAATACTTTATAGTTTTCTGTTGCAGGCTGAATAGCTGTTAATAGTTTAGCCAGATCTTTAGTCTCCAGAACCTTATTCATCGTTACACTATCTGGTCTGCTGGTAGTTACATAATATCTATTCAGTACTTTTTTAGGATTAACACTTCCGTATCCAATAAATGTATCATATTTAAGTAAAGACGAAGCGGCATAAAGTTCCAGATCGGCCAATACCGGATAAACCTCACTGATCGTTTTAAATTTATTATCTGATAACAATGTCAACTGCCCGGCAAGTTCTTTATAGTGGAATACTTCAGGATTAAATCCGTGAATCTTGCTGTTTTCCAGGTAATTTTTTAGGGTATCCAATTCCCCATTTATATAGAAACGTTTTACCAGTAAATTTCTGCGTTCATTATCTGCATAAAAATTACCAATTACTTTAGGATTACTTAATTTAGACTGTAATGAATCCAGGTGACGGTTAAATACTACATTATAGGCAGCGGTATCAAAATCTTTATAAAGTTTATTCTTAAAATGTTCAGATAGAATTACACCAACCTCCGGTGTGGTTTTAAACCAGTTACAGGACGATAAAAAGAGGCAAAGGGGTAAAATAAGAATTAGTATTTTTTTCAAAATGAGCGGTATTTAAATAATTCGAGCTTCGTTAATATGCTATATGAGCATCCTAATCAAATAAAATGCCATATATTTTTGATTTGTCAATTCTATCTATATATTTGTGCACCTCAGTGTGCAACGCATTATTGAATAGAGACATAGATTATGAACAATATTTTGAACCATCACTCACATTTGTACCATCGCCAGTTATGGCGATAGATATGTAATGTTTTGTACTTCAAAACTTGTTTCCGAATTATTTTCCTGTTTCATTCAATAATTTCAATCAATTGAAAACACTTAAAATTGCTATCCAGAAATCTGGAAGGCTAAACGAAAAATCTGTAGAGATTCTTAAAAATTGTGGTTTATCTTTCGAAAACTACAAAAGCTCATTAATATCAACTGTAACTAATTTCCCTTTGGAAATCTTATTCCTTAGAGATGATGATATTCCGGAATATGTTCAGGATGGCATTGCCGATCTGGGTATTGTTGGTGAAAATGTGATCACTGAAGTTAACGCAGACGTAACCTATCTTCAAAAACTAGGCTTCGGAAAATGTACGCTAAAAATTGCTGTTCCCAACGAAAGTGACATCAGCGACATCAGCGGATTAGAAGGTAAAGCAATCGCTACTTCTTACCCGGTCATCCTTCAGAAATACCTGGACGACAATAAGGTAAATGCCGTAGTCCGCACCATATCCGGCTCCGTAGAAATTGGTCCTGGTTTAGGCTTAAGTGATGCCATATGCGACATCGTTTCAACAGGCGGAACTTTAAAAAGTAATGGTCTGAAACCTTTCGGTGAAGTGATGAAATCTGAAGCAGTTCTGATTGCAAGTAAAGGCATGGAACTGAACGAAGATGTCATCGAATTACTGCAGAGAATCCGTTCGGTACTGCGCGCCAAAGAGACAAAATATGTAGTATTGAATGTGGCTAAATCAAATCTTGAAAAAGTAGTGAGCTTACTTCCGGGAGTTAAAAGCCCTACTATCGTACCACTATTTGAACAAGATTGGGTAGCAGTTCACTCTGTAATTGCAGAACAGGATTTCTGGGAAAAAATCAACAGTCTGAAAGCCGCTGGTGCAGAAGGAATTGTAGTGATGCCAATTGAGAAAATCATTTCATAACCCCTGTTTTAATCAACAAAAACTTCTTTTTACCGTTAACTATTAGTTAACACAAAAACATAAGACATTGAAAATCTATAAGTATACTGATTTATCTGAACAGAATATTGAAGAACTCTGTTTAAGACAACTAGCTGATGATACGACGATTGCAGCAAGAGTAGAAGAGATCATCGGGCAAGTAAAAGCAGTGGGCGACCAGGCCTTAAGGGATTATGCCTTAACTTTTGACAAGGTAAATCTGGATCAGCTTTTCATAGAAAAAGATGAACTGACAAAGATTGCTGCCACCATTCCTGAGGAAGCCAGAATTGCTATTGATACCGCTTATGCCAATATCAAAAAATTCCACACAGCACAGCTTTATATAGAGGCAAAAGTAGAAACTATGCCCGGTGTTTCCTGTTGGCGGGAGCCCAGACCAATAGAACGGGTAGGCTTATATATCCCAGGCGGGACGGCTGTTCTACCTAGTACATTTTTGATGCTGGCTATCCCGGCAACACTAGCTGGATGCCAAGAAATTGTAGTTTGTTCACCTCCTCAGAAAGACGGAAAAACAAATTGTTATCTGGCCTATTGTGCACAGCTTTTAGCGATTGAAAAAATCTATCTTGCCGGTGGTGCACAAGCAATAGCTGCTATGGCATTTGGCACAGCAACAGTGCCAAAGGTTTACAAGATTTTTGGCCCC
Organism: Pedobacter sp. PAMC26386; assembly: GCA_014302835.1. GTDB lineage: Bacteria > Bacteroidota > Bacteroidia > Sphingobacteriales > Sphingobacteriaceae > Pedobacter. Next base: position 121,022 of record CP060294.1, on the reverse strand, counting down.
GGAAACCGATATGTAACCCAGGCTAAACAACAGGTTTTAGCTTCAGGTATCACCGCTATCGATATGCCGGCCGGTCCTTCTGAAGTACTGGTCATTGCAGACGAAACTGCTAATCCGGCATTTGTAGCCTCAGATCTTTTAGCTCAGGCAGAACATGGAACCGATAGCCAGGCAATTTTAGTCTCTACCTCAGCAAACCTAATTACTGAAACCCTTCAGCAAATTGAACTTCAGCTCAATGCTTTGCCAAGAAAAGATATTGCGACCCAGGCCATTGCTAATTCATACGCTGTACTAGTAGAAAACAAGCTACAGGCTATGGAGTTCAGTAATATTTATGCTCCGGAACATTTAATCCTGGCCACAGAAAGCTTTCAGGAATTGATCCCGCTGATTATCAATGCGGGCTCTGTTTTTCTAGGGAATTTGACCCCGGAAAGTGCCGGAGATTATGCATCAGGGACCAATCACACTTTACCAACAAGTGGCTTTGCTAAAGCATATTCAGGAGTGTCAATTGATTCTTTTATCAAAAAAATCACTTTCCAGCAGATCAGTCCACAGGGCTTGGCGGCTATTGGCCCCACTGTTGAAATTCTTGCTGCCGCTGAAGGCCTTCAAGCACACAAAAATGCAATCACTATTCGTTTAAAATCATCAGATGGATATTAAAAACCTACAACGCGAAAACATCAAAACCCTTCGCCCTTATTCTACCGCAAGGGATGAGTATAAAGGTCAGGCAAGTGTGTTTTTAGATGCCAATGAAAATAGTTACGGCTCTCCGCTGCCAGAAAACTTCAACCGCTATCCTGATCCTTTACAGCTGGATCTTAAAGATGCACTGAGTAAAATAAAAGGTGTACCGATCGAAAACACCTTTCTGGGAAATGGCAGTGATGAGGCTATAGACCTCCTGTTTCGTGCTTTCTGTAATCCGGGAAAGGATAATATCATTATTCTTCCTCCCACTTATGGCATGTATGAGGTGTCTGCAAATATCAATGATGTAGAAATCCGTAAAGTGAACTTATTGCCAAATTTCCAGCTAGATCTGGAAGGCATAGCTGAGGCTATTGATGCCAATACAAAGTTGATTTTTATCTGTTCGCCGAACAATCCTACAGGCAATTCTATTATCCGTACTGACATCGAAACCGTACTGGCCAATTTCAACGGTTTAGTTGTCATTGATGAAGCCTATATTAATTTTGCCAAACAACGCACTTTTATACAGGAATTGACAGAATATCCGCAATTAGTGGTTTTACAGACTTTCTCCAAAGCATGGGGACTTGCAGGATTGCGTCTGGGTATGGCATTTGCTTCCAGTATTATTATTGACATTCTGAACAAAGTTAAAGCACCTTATAACATTAGTCAATCGACACAAGACCTGGCTTTAGCTGCACTTCAGAACATCGGGCAGGTGAATGAGTGGATTAAATCTACCGTGTCCGAAAGAGAATTACTCAGCAAATCATTATTGGCTATACCGATGGTCAAAAAGGTTTATCCTTCAGATGCGAATTTTATCCTGGTTGAGGTGGACGATGCCAATGCAACTTATGACGCTTTGGTAGATCGGGGCATCATTGTCCGCAACCGCGCAAAAGTAACACTTTGTGAAGGCTGCCTGAGAATTACTGTGGGTACACCCGCAGAGAATGAGATACTATTAACCGCTTTAAAATCGTTAATTAGCTAAGCATGAAGAAGATACTTTTCATAGACCGTGACGGCACACTGATCACAGAACCAGAGGATGAACAAATTGATTCATTTTCAAAGCTTAAATTTTACCCAAGGTCATTATATTACATGGCTAAAATAGCCGCAGAACTAGATTTTGAACTGGTTATGGTCACTAACCAGGATGGTTTAGGTACTGATTCTCATCCTGAGCCTAATTTTTGGCCAGTCCACAATTTCATTCTGGACACTTTTGCCGGTGAGGGTGTAGTTTTTTCCGAAGTCATTATCGATAAAACTTTTGCACATGAAAATGCCCCTACGCGTAAACCAAATACTGGTTTGTTACAGCATTTCTTTAGTGGCGAATATGATTTAGCCGGTTCTTTTGTAATCGGTGATCGTATTAATGATGTTGTTTTGGCTAAAAACCTGGGTGCAAAAGCAATCTGGTTAAGAAACAATGATGCGTTAGGATCTGCAGAAATGCTGGATAAAGCAGAAACGCTGACAAGTGTCATCGCTCTGCAAACTCAAAACTGGGTAGATATTTATACTTTCCTGAGTGCGGGGAGCAGACAATTTCATCATATCAGAAAGACGAACGAAACTGATATTGATATTGAGCTGAACCTTGATGGAACTGGAAAAGCACACATAGAAACAGGTTTAAACTTCTTTAATCACATGCTCGATCAAATTGCGCGTCATGGTGGAGTAGATTTGAATATTATTGCCAAAGGCGATTTACATATTGATGAACACCATACAGTTGAAGATACAGGAATCGCGTTGGGTGAGGCTTTTGCCAAAGCCATAGGAAATAAACTGGGCTTAGAGCGTTATGGTTTTTGTTTACCGATGGACGACTGCCTGGCTCAGGTAGCTATCGATTTCGGAGGCAGAAACTGGATCGTTTGGGACGCAGAATTTAAACGTGAAAAAGTAGGAGATGTACCAACAGAAATGTTTTATCACTTCTTCAAATCTTTCAGTGATGCTGCAAAATGCAATTTAAATATTAAAGCTGAGGGAGATAATGAACATCATAAAATTGAATCTATTTTTAAGGCCTTTGCAAAAGCAATTAAGATGGCCATCAAAAGAGATGCAGAAAAATTAGTTTTACCAAGTACAAAAGGTTTATTATAAAATGATAGGAATCGTTAATTACGGTGCAGGAAATATCTTCTCTCTGACTTCTGCTTTATCCAGACTTGGGCTGAGTTATGGGATGATCAATACAGAAAGTGATTTTCATCAATATTCTCATATCATCATTCCTGGTGTAGGACATGCGGGGGCTGCCATGGAGAAACTAAACCATACTGGGCTTGTAGAATCAATCAGGAATTTAAAAAAACCTGTTCTGGGCATTTGTGTAGGGATGCAACTGCTTACTTCACACTCTGAGGAAGGTGATGCACAGCTGATGAATATCTTTCCACTGGAAACGAAACTATTTGATAGAGATCTCGGCATTAAAATTCCTCATATGGGATGGAATAACATTGAGACTAAAAACAATTTACTATTCGAAGGTATTGAAAATCAGACACAATTTTACTTTGTGCATTCGTACTTTATTGAATATAACGCTATTTTTGAGATAGCAACTGCAAACTATGGCCTGCAATATTCCGCAGCGATACAGAAAGACAATTTTTACGGGGTACAGTTCCACCCTGAAAAGTCTGGTGCTGCAGGAGAACAATTATTATTAAACTTTTTCAAAATAAAACAATAAAATGTACATTATTCCCGCTATTGATATTTTAGATGGTAAAGTTGTCCGCCTTAGAGAAGGTGACTATAACCAAAAGACAGTGTATGATGTGTCAATTGCTGAAATGATTGAGACTTATCGGTCTAACGGTACAGAATTCATACATATTATTGACTTAAATGGTGCTAAAGGAGATTTCAGCAATCAAACTGAACTTTTTGATATTATCAAAAAAACAGATATGCGCGTGCAATACGGTGGTGGAATTCGTACCATTGCACAGGTAACTAACCTGCTTGATGCGGGTATCCACAGAGTTATTGTAGGTACACAGGCTATTACCAACCCTGATTTTCTGGCTGATTTAAGTAAAGAAGTCGGTAAGAAATACGATTACGCAAACCGGATCGTCATTGCAATTGATGTATTGGATGAAGTCATTAAATACTCAGGATGGATGGAAAGCTCTCCAATCAAGCTAATGGACTATGTAGACAAATGTCTTCAGTTAGGTTTCTTCAGATTCCTTTGTACGGACATTAACAAAGATGGTAAACTAGGTGGTGCAGCAATAGACCTGTATAAGAAACTATTGGAACACTCTCCGTTTATTAAACTCATTGCCTCTGGCGGTATCAGCTCAATGGCAGATATTGAAGACCTGGCAAAGCTGGAAATCAGATCTTGCGTAGTTGGAAAGGCCATTTATGAAAACCGGATCTCTATTGAAGAGATTAAAGAGTGGAATCTCAAAGCAATGACATCTTTATAAGGATGTTAAGCAAACGTATCATTCCATGTCTGGACGTCAAAGACGGACGGACTGTAAAAGGCGTTAACTTTGTAGACCTGAAAGATGCTGGTGATCCGGTAGAACTTGCCTGGCAATATGCACAGCAAGGTGCCGATGAACTCGTATTTCTGGACATTACTGCTACCCACGAACGTCGTAAAACGATGATAGAAATGGTGAAATCGGTAGCCAGACAGCTCAACATCCCTTTTACTATTGGTGGAGGAATTACTGAGATTGCAGATGCAGAAGCCCTTTTAAATGCAGGAGCAGACAAAATCAGCATCAATTCTGCGGCTGTTAAAAACCCACAGCTGATTGCCGATCTTGCTAAAGTATTTGGCGTACAGTTTGTCGTTGTCGCTGTAGATACGAAACTGATTGCAGGCCGAAATATGGTGCATTTAAATGGTGGCCGGTTAACTACGGAAATTGAAACCGAACACTGGATTAAACAAGCGGAAGAACTAGGTGCAGGAGAAATTTTATTGACCTCAATGGACCACGATGGGACTAAACAGGGCTTTGATTGTAAACTGCTGGATCGCATTACCAAAATGATCAATATTCCTGTTATCGCCTCTGGCGGTGCCGGGAAAGTGGAGCATTTCACTGAAGTTTTTACCACCACAGGTGTGGATGCGGCATTAGCAGCATCGGTCTTTCATTTCGGTGAAATTCCTATCCCCTACCTGAAAAACGAATTAAAAAAACACAACATACCAGTAAGGTTATGAATATAGATTTTGAAAAAACCGATGGATTGGTTCCTGTAATCATTCAGGATATCCAAACATTGGAAGTGTTAATGCTGGGCTATATGAACCAGGAGGCCTGGACAAAAACTCAGCAGGAAGGAAAAGTAACTTTTTACTCCCGCTCTAAAAGCCGATTATGGACTAAAGGTGAAGAAAGCGGTAACTTTTTGCATGTAAAAGAAACACATATCGACTGTGACAAGGATACGATTCTGATTAAGGTTACTCCCGTTGGTCCAACTTGTCATACAGGAAGCAGAAGCTGTTTTAAAACCAATTTCAATCAGAACTTTATTTTTGAACTGGAAAAGATAATCCATGACAGATATGATAACCCTACAGAAGAGTCTTATGTCAATAAGCTCCGTAAAAAAGGGTTAAATAAAATAGCTCAGAAGGTTGGCGAAGAGGGGGTTGAAACGGTTATTGCTGCATTGAATGAAACAGATGTTGATTTTGTAAACGAAAGTTCTGATCTAATTTTCCACTTATTGATTTTACTAAGAGAAAAAGGAAAAACGCTTGCTGACATCGGTGTAAACCTGGAAAGCAGACATCGCTAATTTACTATGCTGAAACATTTAAGATCGCTCAGCGGTCATCAAAACCCCATTTATGCCTTAGCAAATTCTGGAAAACCCGATGTTTTTTTTACCGGAGGAAATGATAAAGGAGTAGTAGAATGGTCATTGGAGAAGATGTCGTTTTCAAAAGTGCTGATGCCTGTAAAAACCTCGGTTTATAGTCTTCATGGGTATAATAACTTACTTTTTGTGGGTCAGAGAAGTGGCGAACTGAGCATATTTGACCTCAATAAACAGACGGTAACAGCGCACTTTCAGGCACACGAAAAACCAGTGTTTGATGTGGTTACTATACCTGAAAAGCAGGAATTCTTAACCGCAAGTGAAGATGGAACAGTTGGGGTATGGTCATTAGCCGATCAGTCTTTACTATACCGGATCTGGGTTTCGGCTGATACGGTAAGAGCGATCGCTGTCAGTGCTGACAATAAACAAGTGGCATTTGGTTGTAAAGATGGGGTAGTCCGTATTTATGACCTGAGCGACTATAGTTTATTGTTTATACGCGAGCAACATACTTTACCAGTTACTTCAGTTCAGTATTCGCCAGATGGCAAGTACCTGGTCTCTGGCGGCAGAGATGCACAGCTGAACTTCTGGTCTTTGCCTGATTATCAGCTTCAACATACAATTCCAGCGCATCTATTTAGTGTTTATGGAATTGCATTTCACCCTACCCTACCTTATTTTGCTACAGTAAGTCAGGATAAAAGCATCAAATTATGGGGCAGTGATGATTTGAAATTGTATAAAATTCTAAGCATCGAGAAAAATACCCATGGTCATACCCATTCCATTAATAAACTGGTCTGGAGTGAAGATGGTAAATATTTATTAACCACAGGCGACGATAAATTAGTTATGGTGTGGGAATGGGATCTATAAATCTTTTAATAATCCTGAGTTTGTGACTATATCGTCCAAGTTCAGGATTATAAATTCCCTGGTCATCTATCGGGTCAATCCTTACTTTTCCTGAAGCATGAATAATCTGACTGGCATTTAGCATCAAGCCTACATGAATGATCTTTCCATCTGCATTATCAAAAAAGGCAAGATCTCCCGTTTGAGCTTCCGGAAGAAAATTAACAGTTTCTCCCTGTTCGGACTGCTGTGAGGCATCTCTTTTCAGCAGGATTCCACCTAATTTGAAAACAGCCTGTACATAGCCTGAACAATCAATACCAAATAGCGTACGGCCTCCCCATAAATAAGGGGTGTTTAAAAAAAACAAAGCTGATTCTGCGAGTGTAGTTCCGTTAACTGCCGTAGACACGGTTTGTGGAGTAAATAATACCTGGAATTTTTCTTTACCAAGTTCACAAATCCCCTCTTTATAAAAAGGCAAATTACTTGATGAAGCTAAATAATAAGCACTCCCATCTACTGCAACAACCTGGTTATTAACACCTAAAGGTACTATCGCAGTGCGATGTTGAGATTCCTCATATTGTTGTGGCGTAATTTCTGCCAGCTGTTTAAAATCTACCCAGCCTTCATATTCGTCATAAGCGTTACGTATCCGCCACCAGGGTTCTGCTTTTTCTAATACTTCTACCTGATCACCGAATAATAATTGCGTTGTAATTTCTGCTTTATCAGATGGTGCAGCCCTTAGAGGGGCTACTGATACCTTGCAAACTGCGAATATTTGTTCCATAATAATCTTGCTGTATTGCCTGTTCTCTCCTAAAGGCTAAGCACCGCTAAAGTAATGATTAGTGATTTATAAAACACAGCATAAACATTTGATTCATAAAATTGTTATATAGGTATTACATTCATTAACGCTAAAAATTATGAACCTCAGGAAAATATTAATCGCAGTAGACAATAGCACCTGCTCAGAAAAGGCAGCAAAAATAGGCTACGAGCTGGCTCAGAATTTTAATGCAGAGGTAGCCCTGGTCAATATTATTGAGCCGATGCCAGCAACAATGAATCAGGATCTTACGCTGGCCCCGGTTTTCCTGGAAAGTTATGATAACAGCGAAGAGAATAGTCATCAGCTATTGAAGGAAATGGAAAACACCTATGCTAATGGAATAAAAACAACTTATTTATCTGTAGTTGATACAGCAGCTCATGGTATTATTCAGCAATCTGATGAATGGGGATCTGACCTGATTGTAATTGGTACTTATGGCCGAACCGGTCTTTATCACTTTTTAATGGGTAGTGTTGCCGAACATGTTGCCAGAAAGTCGGCCTGCCCGGTATTAATTATCCCTAATAAAGCTGAAGTCTGACCGGTCATTCCCCGTAAATAGAATAATTTCAATTCAATAGGATTAAAACAAAAAAAACAGGCTGACAAAATCAGCCTGTTTTTTATTATATTCTCCCAGAGAATTATCTTTCCTGATTCTGTTAGAGAATTAACCTTCCTGATGTAACCAGGCTTTTTTCTTTAATAATTCTTCTTCAGTTTCGCGGATATCTTCATCATCTACACAACAGTCTACCGGGCATACTGCCGCACACTGTGGTTCGTCATGAAAACCTTTACATTCGGTACACTTATCTGAAACGATATAATAAACCTCGTCAGAAACTGCTTCCTGAGCCGCACCAGCATCAATCTCCTGATCACCAAAATCGATGATACCATTTAAATTGGTTCCATCAGAAAATCTCCAGGCTGTACCTGCGTCATAAATTGCATTATTTGGGCATTCAGGCTCACATGCTCCGCAATTAATACATTCGTCTGTTATTTTAATAGCCATGTCTTCGTATAAATCTATTTGCTAAAGTTACCTTTGCCTTGCAAATATAACATTTATACTTTAAAATTACTTCAAACATGCCAATCCTTACCGCTGAAAAGTTAATTATTGCATTCCATAAACTAAGTGGTTTCTTAAATCACCCGAGTGATGAATTTAGGAATACGATTGATTCAGCACCCAACCATAACGCATGGTTCACTGTAGATGAGGTCAAAAGATCTTTATCTTCTTTACAGGAAATGCTTAATCTGACTGCCCTGGAAAAATGGTTTGAACAAATTACGGTGAGCCAGAATCCCAAAAGTGTAGGATTAATTCTTGCAGGAAATATTCCATTAGTCGGTTTTCACGATATCTTATCTGTACTGGCTACGGGAAATATAGCTGTAATCAAACTTTCTTCGTCAGATAGCCAGTTATTACCGGCATTACTTAAACAACTGATTGTATTTGAACCGCTACTGTCTGACAGAATCGTTTATGCAGAAAGATTGAAAGATTTTGATGCGATCATCGCAACAGGAAGTAACAATACATCCAGATACTTTGACTACTATTTTGGCAAAGTACCTAACATCATCAGAAAAAACAGAAACAGCATTGCGATATTAAATGGTCAGGAAAGCATTGAAGATATCAAATTGCTGGGCCATGATATTTTTGATTATTTCGGTTTGGGTTGCAGAAATGTTTCTAAAATGTATATCCCGGAAGATTATCAGATCAAAAACTTTTTTGAACCACTGGAACAATACCAGGATATCATTAACCATTTCAAATTCAATAACAATTACGACTATAATAAATCTATTTACCTGGTCAATACAGTTCAGCACTTTGACAATGGCTTTTTATTATTAAAAGAAGATGAGGGTTTATCCTCTCCTCTTGCTGTTTTATATTTTGAAAAATACAAAACACTAGACCAGCTGACAGAGAAACTGATCACGATGCAGGATAATATACAATGTGTAGTGACCAATACAACTGTAAAACTGGATGTGGATACGGTGACTTTCGGTCAAAGTCAGCATCCTCAGTTATGGGATTACGCGGATAATGTTAATACTATTGAATTTTTAAATAAGTTATAAAGATACTATCCGTTCCTATTTTCTCATTCTGAAACACTATTTTTGAACAAAAATGTATGTAATCAAAGTAAAAGGTATTGCCAAAATCCCGGATTATGTTCAGCTGAGGGATGATAAATTCACCTTACTGGCCTATTTTAGGGTAGACCGGCCTGATAAATCACTTGAAAAATTAGGTCTGGGTGACAAGTTGCCTTATATTATGGATATGGTAAAAGATTTACCATTTGGTCAGATTGCAAAATTAGATATTTAAGACATGGCAGGAAACGCAGTTATAAATTTAAAAAACGTAGATGTATTTCAACAAAAACACCTGGTACTCTCTAATGTTAATCTTAACATAGATAAAGGTGAATTTGTATTTCTAATCGGACAAACCGGATCTGGAAAAAGTAGCTTATTGAAAATCATTTATGGCGAACTTCATATTGGTAATGGTGAAGGGGAAATTGCAGGTTTCGATCTTAAAAAACTCGCAGAAAGAGATGTTCCTTATTTGCGCAGAAAGTTAGGTATCGTATTCCAGGATTTCCAGTTACTAACAGACAGAACAATTGAGAAGAACCTTGATTTCGTATTGAAAGCTACCGGTTGGAAAGATAAAAAACTAATTGAAGAACGGATTAAAGACGTATTGGAAAAGGTAGGCCTGCGCTCAAAAATCAGAAAAATGCCACATGAGCTTTCTGGTGGTGAGCAGCAGCGTGTGGTGATTGCACGTTCGTTATTAAACAACCCGGATATTATCCTTGCAGATGAACCTACAGGGAATTTAGATCCTGAAACTTCTGAAGAAATCGTTCTGCTGCTAAAACAAATCAGTCAAAGTGGTACGGCTGTTTTAATGGCTACCCATGATTACCATATTATCCGCACGCTGCCTTCCCGTATCATTAAATGTGAAGCGGGTATTGTGCATGATGATGCAACGATAAACTAAGCGTTTACTGAATTCAGGCAAACCCTGACCATTCCTGACAAAATAATTCCTTTTCAGCCATTCTGTACAGTCTTGTTCAAACAAAACTGACAGCATGGCTGATATATTTCATTGGCAAACCTTTTGAGTTTGCATCATAAAATTCTACTATACCATGTTTAGCAAGAAGAAAACAAACGATACAGAAAATCCTATTATGGAAAATACTGCTGAAGAGCAGTTGAACAAAGAGCTTACAGATGACGCGAATGCGGATACTATCACAGAACCTGTTGTAGAAATCTCTGCTGAAGAGCAACTAAAGCTTGATAATGCAGCATTGAACGATAAATACCTTCGCCTTTTTGCTGAATTTGACAATTTCAAAAGACGTACACAAAAAGAGCGTGTTGAGCTTTTACAGACTGCTGGTAAGGATGTAATTATTTCTATGCTTCCTGTTCTGGACGATTTTGATCGGGCAAATAAAGCAACTGAAAACGCTACAGATGTCAATTCAGTTCGTGAAGGAGTTCAATTGGTACATACTAAACTTAAAAGCATTCTGAATCAGAAAGGCTTAAAGGAAATGGAAAGCATCAATACTGCTTTTGATACAGACCTCCATGAAGCAATCACTAAAGTTCCTGCTCCAACTGAAGAGTTGAAAGGAAAAGTTATAGATGAATTAGAAAAAGGATACACTTTAAATGACAAAGTTATACGCTTTGCAAAAGTAGTTGTAGGTAGTTAATTATGAGTAAGAGAGATTATTACGATATCCTTGGTGTAAGCAAAGGTTCTTCTCCGGAAGAGATCAAAAAAGCTTATAGAAAACTGGCTATAAAGTTCCACCCGGACAAAAACCCGGATGACCATACTGCTGAGGATAAATTTAAGGAAGCTGCTGAAGCTTACGAAATATTAAGCAATCCGGAGAAGAAACAACGGTATGACCATTATGGCCATGCAGGCGTTGGTGGAGCTTCAGGTGGCGGTGGCGGCTATGGCGGCGGCGGCATGAATATGGAAGATATCTTTAGCCAGTTTGGCGATATCTTTGGCAGCGGCGGCGGTGGCGGTGGCAGTCCTTTCGATAGCTTTTTTGGCGGGCAGCAACAACGCAGCAGTGGCAGACGTGTAGCTAAAGGCTCTAACCTTCGTATTAAAGTCAAACTTACCCTTGAAGAAATCGCGCATGGCGCAGAGAAAAAAATAAAGGTTAATAAGCAGATTGTTTGTAAAACCTGTGATGGTTCGGGAGCTAAAGATAAATCGTCTATCAGCACTTGTAAAACTTGTGGTGGCAGCGGTTCTGTTCGCAGAGTAACTAATACGATTCTAGGACAAATGCAAACTACTGCTACCTGCCCTACTTGTAATGGTGCCGGATCACAGATTACGTCTAAATGTACCTCATGTCACGGTGAAGGAACGGTACGTGGTGAGGAAACGATTACCATCAATATTCCTGCTGGTGTAAGTGATGGTATGCAATTAAGCATGAGCGGAAAAGGTAATGCCGCCCCTAATGGTGGTATACCAGGCGATCTGATTATTCTGATTGAAGAAATTCCTCATGAAACCTTGAAACGTGAAGGAAACAATATCGTTTATGACTTACACTTAAGTATCATTGATGCTGCTTTAGGTTATAGTGCAGAAGTCCCAACAATTGATGGTAAAGCTAAAATCAAAATTGAGCCAGGTACACAAAGTGGAAAATTATTACGTCTGAAAGCTAAAGGTATTCCTGAAGTGAATTCTTATCACCGTGGTGATCAGATCATTCATGTAAATATCTGGACACCTAAAGCACTGAGCAGCGAAGAACGCAATATGCTGGAGAAACTACGGGAATCTCCTAACTTCAAACCTCAGCCAGGTAAAAATGATAAGAGTTTCTTCGAAAAAATGAAAGAATATTTTGAGTAAAGATTAATAAATAAACAAAACAGGCCGTATCTTAATTGATATGGCCTGTTTTGTTTTAATACTATCCATTTTCAGATTAATACTCCTATTTTTATGCAAAAACTTTAAGCCATGGTCCTTGTTTAAACTAGAAACTAGCTATGGAAGAATTACATCTGCAAACAGACTGGAGAATCGGTTGTTCCGGATTCTATTATAAAGAATGGAAAGACATCTTCTATCCGCCTGCATTACCTCCAAAACAGTGGTTCAACTATTATTGCCAGCATTTTAACACGATAGAGATCAATTCTTCCTTTTACCGGTTACCATCTCCAAAAAGTTTCCATACATGGTATGAAAGCAGTCCACCAGATTTTCTTTTCACCATTAAAGCGCCACGCACAATTACACATTACAATAAGTTTGAAAATGCAGAAAAGCTAATCATCGCTCTTTACCAGACATGTGCCCATGGGCTTAAAGAAAAACTAGGTTGCGTATTGTTCCAGTTCCCTCCTGCTTTTAAATATACTGCAGAAAGATTATCACTCCTTCTTGAAAACTTAAACCCGGCATTTAAGAATGTAATAGAGTTCCGCCATATCAGCTGGTGGAATAATGAGGTAATGAGCGAATTCAAAAAAAACAAGCTGACTTTTAGCGGACTAAGTTATCCATCAGCCTTGTCAGATGGAGTTATACAGTTTAATGACCCCGTTTATTATCGTTTTCACGGCAAACCTATCCTCTATAAATCTCTTTATCCTGAACAGGAAATAATTAAATTCGCAAAGTCGGTCATGCCCATAGCTAAACAAGTATTCGTATATTTCAACAATACCTGGGGTACGGCAGCATTAGCCAATGCCAGACAACTAATTACATTAACGGATTCCAGATGAAAATCTGTAACAATTTGCCGGATTTCGGTCTAACGACTAACTAAAAACTAAATTAAAAGAACAAATGCTTAACGTAAATAATATTGTTAAACAATATGCTACGCATCTTGCTCTGGACGACGTAAGTCTGAGCGTAGAACAAGGCAAAATCTTCGGCTTGCTGGGCCCCAACGGAGCAGGAAAAACATCTCTGATCAGAATAATCACACAGATTACCGCACCAGATAGTGGTGAAGTAATTTTTAACGGGCAGCGCTTGAACGCTTCACATATCTCTCAAATCGGATACCTTCCCGAAGAACGAGGCTTATACAAAAAAATGGAAATTGGTGAACAGGTTTTGTACTTAGCCAGGTTGAAAGGAATGAGTAGTGCCGAGGCCACGAAAAAGGTGAGATACTGGTTCGAAAAACTAGAGATGGGAAGCTGGTGGAATAAAAAAGTAGAAGATTTAAGTAAAGGGATGCAGCAAAAAGTACAATTTGTAGCCACTGTCTTGCATGAACCGGAATTGATTATCCTGGATGAGCCTTTTTCAGGTTTTGACCCGGTCAATGCGGATATCATCAAGAATGAAATTCTGGAATTGAATAAGAAAGGAGCAACATTTATTTTCTCCACTCACCGCATGGAGTCTGTAGAGGAATTATGTGACAGCATCGCTCTGATTCATCACTCCAAAAAGATATTGGATGGTACAGTAGCTGAGATCAAAGAGAAATATAGAAATAATACTTACTGGGTAGAGTACGATGGGGAATATAACCTTGAACAGGCAGCGGGCATTTTTAAAGTAGTGCAAAAAGATGAGCTGAAAGATATAACCAAACTTAAAGTTCAATTAGAGGAAGGAAAAACAGCTAACCAGCTTTTGTCTGCATTACTGCCAATAGTAAATATTCACCGTCTTGATGAAGTAATTCCAACCATGAATGACATTTTTATTGACCAGGTTAAACAAAAAAATTAACGTTATGAATAAGATTCTACTCATTATACAAAGAGAATATCTAAGCCGGGTCAGAAAAAAATCTTTTATCCTGATGACCTTGTTAACACCCCTGATTGTCGGTTGTTTTTATGGTCTGCTTATTTATTTCTCTATACAAGGTGCTTCGTCAACCAATAACAAAATCGCGGTAGTCAGTGAGAATAAAACGCTGACTGAAAAACTAGCTTCTACCAAGAATACCTCTTACGTTTATGTCAATAAATCATTGGCAGAAATGAAGTCTAATCTTGGAAAAGACGGTTTCGACTATATTCTTTATCTGCCAGAATTCAGTCTTGATGCGCCGGCAGGAATCCAGCTTCTAGGCACTAAACAGGCCGGATTAGCTATGAACAGCAAAGTAGTCGATGATGTAGAAAATACGATCCGGATTCAGAAACTCAAAGAAAGTGGTATCGCTCAGGAAGATTTGGATAAACTGAAGTCATCTGTCAATATAGATAACAAAAAGATAGATGAAACCGGAAAAGAACAAGACTCTAGTGCTGGTGCGACTACCATTATTGGTTCTGCTGCCGGAATTTTAATGTTCATGTTTATTTTAATCTATGGCATCCAGGTGATGCGTGGCGTGATCGAAGAAAAAACAAGCAGAATCATTGAAGTGATGATTTCTTCTGTCAAACCATTTCAGCTGATGATGGGTAAAATCATCGGTATTGCCTTAGTTGGACTTACCCAATTTGTACTCTGGATTCTACTTTCTGCAACAATTTCTACAGTAGCCGTCAAAGTTTTTGTAAATAAAAATGATATACCACAAAGTGCGGTTTCTACCTTGAAAGCTAAGGTTGGCAGTTCAATAGAAAAGCAGGTAACAGATGACGGGCCTATCGCTTATGTACAAAAAAGCATAGCCAATCTTGACTTGACCAAAATTATTATGGTCTTTCTATTTTTCTTTATTGGTGGTTACTTATTCTATAGCGCCCTTTATGCAGCTATTGGTTCTGCTGTAGACAGTGAAACGGAGACACAGCAGTTTATCATGCCCGTCATGATGCCGCTCACGCTTGGCTATGTATTATCTTTAAGTGTAGTCACTAATGATCCTTATGGCACGATCGCTTTCTGGTTATCTATGATTCCTTTCACCTCTCCTATTGCCATGATGGTCAGACTCCCTTATGGTGTTCCTGACTGGCAGCTGGCTTTATCGATGGCGTTGTTAGTAATTGGCTTTATTGGTACAGTATGGATTGCTTCAAGAATATACAGAGTTGGAATTCTGATGTATGGCAAGAAGACCAGCTTCAAGGAAATGCTCAAGTGGTTTACCTATAAGAATTAAAAAGAATGAAAGCAGCGGTTATTGATATGGGAACGAATACTTTCCACCTGATTATAGCAAATCTTTCTCCTTCAGGTGTTGAGGTTATTTACAAAACAGATTTACCTGTGCAATTAGGACAGGGGCGTCTCAATGAGAACATCATTATACCCGAAGCATTTGAACGCGGGATACAGGCGCTTCAGGGGTTTAAAGCTACAATAGACAGCCACCAGGTACAGGTAGTACGGGCAACAGCAACCTCTGCAGTACGCAGCGCGGCTAATGGGACAGACTTTGTTGCCGCTGCGCTTGAAAGATCCGGAATTGTTATTGAAATAATCAGCGGCGAAGAGGAAGCTGCCTATATATTTAATGGGGTAGAAGCTACTGGTATTATTAAGCAGCAATCGCTGATTATGGACATTGGCGGAGGTAGTACCGAGTTCGTTATCTGTAATTCAGATGGGCCATTATGGAAGAAAAGTTATAATATAGGTGCTGCAAGATTATTGCAGGCCTATTTTCATACAGATCCAATTAGTTTAGCAGATCAGTCTGCTATACAAAAACATATCAGGACAACACTTGCGGATCTGAAAATAGCCTGTCAACAATTTCAACCTAAAGTTTTAATAGGTTCGGCCGGCGCATTTGAAACTTTTGCAGCGATGTTAATAGAGGGTATTGATATGAAAACGATTAGTTCAGCCCCTCTGGATCTGGATGCCTATTTCGAACTTGCCGAAAAACTGATTACCTCCACCCATATACAAAGGACATTAATGCCTAATCTTATTCCACTTAGAGTGGATATGATTGTCGTTGCGGCCATTCTGACTAATTATATACTCAGCGAAATGGAATTAAAAGCAATCAGTTTATCTAATTATGACTTGAAAATGGGCGTGTTATACCAGATTTGGACAGATCAGAAGTTTGACAACTCTAAATAGAGTTTTTCTGTTGGCAGCCCCATTACGTTGGTATAAGATCCTTCAATTTTCTCTACTGCAATAAATCCAAGCCAGTCTTGTATGCCATAAGAACCTGCTTTATCCAGGGGATTGTATTTGTTGATATAATGTTCAATTTCTTCTGTACTCAACACCCTGAAACGTACCTCAGTCTGGTCATAAAAGGTCTTCAGTTTATCTTTATAGGCCAGACTCACTCCGGTATAGACCTGATGACTGGTTCCAGATAACTTTTTAAGCATCACTTTTGCATGTGCTGCATCTGCTGGTTTACCTAAAATTTCACCATTATAAGCTACGATAGTATCGGCAGTGATTACCAGATTGGATAACCGCTCTTCAACGAATGCCATTGCTTTTTTTTCTGAGATAAAACACGCGATTGCTTCTGTAGATAAGTGATCTGGATAGCTCTCATCTACATCTTTCAATAAAACCTTAAAGTCCAGTCCCATTAGCTGCATCAGTTCTTGCCTGCGTGGCGATTTAGAGGCTAGAATAAGAGGAATTGTTTGCTTGTACATATTTGCTTTTTGTGCAAAAATAACAAAAGCGGCTCAAAGCCGCTCCTATTATTTATTCTATTTAGTTTTCAGCAGGTTGACCACCGCCCTGCCCTTCGGCTCTTTTTTTCATACTCGCTCTTCTTTCTTCCAGAAAAGTATCATAAGATTTTTTCTGATCATCAGTTAATACTGCTTTGATCTTTTCATTGTTACCCTGCATCAGTGTCATCATCTTAGTACGCATAGCTTTTCTGTCATCGCCCGCTTCTTCACGTGCTTTGTTCATTTGAGTATTCTGATCTAAAAGTATGTCATGAATTTTAGTTTGCTGGTCAGCGTTCAAAGTCAGTTTTTCAGTAAGCTGAGCTGTGGCTTTAGTTGCTCTTTCTTCTGGTGTTCCATTGCGGTTACCACCTTGTGCATGTGCAAATGTTATTACACTGAATAACATTCCGCAAATCATCAGTAATTTCTTCATATCTATTCTATTTTTAGAGATAGAGTTCGAAATCAGAAGAAGGTTTAAAATCGTTGTGTAACTTACTTGCTGGAATCAGCTGCCGATGGATTAGTATCAAACCATTTCTCCTGTACCCGAAGAACCTTTTCTATCACATCTCTTACGGCTGTTTTCCCGCCTTTAAAAGGTGAGATATACGCACAGATCGCCTTGATATCCGAACAGGCATCAGCTGGACAGGTAGGAATACCTACCAGTTTCATTACCTTAAGATCGGGAATATCATCCCCCATATATAAGACTTCTTTTGCTTTGATATTGTAGATCTCCAGATAATCGTTGAAGACCTCAACTTTATCAGAAATCCCTAAGAATACATCAGGAATACCAAGTCCTTCAAAGCGTTTTTCCATGGCCTGCCCCCTGCCACCAGAAATGATACACACATGGTATCCCTTTTTAACGGCTAGCTGTAAAGCATAGCCGTCTTTAATATTGAAAGTACGCAAAAGCTCTCCGGAATCTGTAGCCTGAATATCGCCATTGGTTAAAACACCATCGACATCAAAGACAAATGTCGTGATCCCTTTAAGTTTTTGCAGTAACATTTAATTCTGGTTATCTCTCCATTCGTAAACCCAGGCAGACTGAATTTGCTCCAGATGGCCTTCATTGCTTTCTTCTCTTGTACCTTTAAAATTAGGTAGTGAAAGAACCCATTCTACCAACTCAGTAAACCTGATACGGTAGATTTTAGATTCATTAAAATCATCACCAAATTTTTCATATAATTCCTGAGCAATATCTTCATGATCCTGCCAGTGAATTGGTAAAGCAAACTTATCCTGCATGTTCTTCTATTTTATATTAATTAATGGCCTAAAAATTCAGATTGGTTAGGGATAGTGACTTCTATATTTCCGTTGATCACTACACACTGGCAACCTAATCTGGAAGAAATCTTTGGACTTACTGCCCTGTCTATGAAATCTTCTTCTTTATCAGATATTTCCTGAATGTTATCCATTCCTTGAGTCACATAAACATGACAGGTACTGCAACCGCAAACACCGCCGCAGTTATGTTGTAGGTCTATTCCGTTATCCAGGCAAACATCCAGAACTGATTCTCCACCTGCAATTGGTAATTGAATCTGCGCTTTACCTTTTTCTTCAAAATTGACTGTTAATTGATAAATATTCATAATTGTTCTCAAAAATAAGCAGCAAAAACCGCAATCCTATTATAGATATGTTTTTTTAATGCTATTACTTAAAGTTTCATAGATTTTCTGCAATTCGGGAGACCCATTTAGCAAATCAAGATGTTTTTTTATAGTCTCCTGGTCGTTTCTCCTGGCCGGGCCTGTTTGAGCTTCGGCAGGTGTTGCAGACTGCACTTTTTCGGCAGTTTCCAGGATAAGTGGTTTTAATAAATCAAAATTAAGGTTATACTGCTCTAGTAACTCATTGCTTAACTGATAGAGGTGATTGCTGAAATTACAGGCAAAAACGGCTGCAAGATGTAAAATACTACGCTGTACAGAAGTAATGACAGAAACATTCGGACTTAATAGTTGTGCAATTACTTTGATCTTTTCCAAAGTGCTTTCCCGATCTGCTTCTATACATAGCGGTATAGCAGTCATGTCTACAGCCTTTGATTTAGAAAAGGTTTGTAAAGGATAAATTACACCGGAGCCATTTTTAACACCAGAAAGTACGCTCATCGGTGTTGCTCCTGATGTATGTACAACTACTCCTTTCACATCTGTTAAATGTGCGGCAACTGAAGCTATTGCATCATCTTTTACTGCAATCAGATAACAATCAGCCGTCCGATCCAGATCGTCCCAGTTACCGATTGGTTCTGCTTTGGTCAGGGCGGCAAGAATTTCTGCATTTTTGCTATCATGACTCCAAACCTGAACAATGTCTGCACCTATTGCTTTCAAAGCAATAGCAAGATGTGTTGCCACGTTTCCGGAACCTATACAAACAATGTTCATTGAGCGTGAGTTTAAATCTACAGCGTATAAAATATATTAAACAATTATACTGACTTAATCTCTCTTTGTCTTCTGATGATAGAAATAATAAATCCAATCACCATGACAATTAAACCTACCCAGTATAAATTGATGTAAGGGAATTCAATAGATTTAAATACAACCCAGTCTTTAGACTGCTGAGGCTTTTCAAAAACCTGCAGTTCTACTTTTTTCTGATCAGGAAGTATCTTGGTAAATCTCAGTCTTAATCCTAATTCAGGGATATTACGAGCGAAATCGAATGTATTATTACCTTTCACTAAGAAAATAGGTTCAGTTTTATAAATCTTACCATTCAGGTCAATTTCCAAAGGAAGACCTACTGCAATATCGCCTTCAGCCAAAGCAAGACTTTTTGCTGTAGGTTTGAAGTTAAGATCCTTTACCGTGATAATACCGCTGCTGGTATGTAAAGTATCACCAGTACTTACAGTGGCTATTCTTGGTTTTTTATAATTCTGTTCATCACTCTGTGCATCACTATCCGCATGTGCATCCTTTTTATCAGGAGCACTGGTAATATGTGTATACACATCATAAGTGAGGTAATGTTTCGTATCCGGAGATGCGATCAAGCCCATTTTCTCATTAATCTGAACCCGCGGGTTCAGGTTAAAGTCTTCTTTAAGCTTACCGGTATTCTCATCAATCACTTTAAAATTCAGCGTATAATAAGTATTAGGAGCTATTGTAGTATCATTTGTATAGGTAACTGTAAAACGTCCCATTTTTTTAGGCTCATTTTTGTACAATACCATGTTCTCACCTGGTTTTTCTACCTTTTCGAAATCCTTTACCGGAATAAAGTTGGTTGCATTTATAGAGACTGGTTTACTCGTTGCAGCAGCAACTAAAGCACCTACTAATAATAATGCAAACCCAATATGCGCAACAGCAGCACCGACCAGTTTACCCTTACCACTAAACCCTTGTGTAAGAATCCGTGCATTAGATAGAATGGCGAACATACAACTGAATGACAACAAGATATAAATCAGGTTATTATATACGTTTGTTATGTAAACAAAACCTGCTGTAACTACAATCGCAATAATTAAAGTAGCAACCAGGCTGCTATAAAATTTACGGGTATCGGTACGTTTGTATTTTAAGAACTGAGAAAATCCAGAGATCATTGTAATCAGAATAGCAAACGGAGCCTGCCATTGATTATAATATTTGATCGCATCAATTGGAGGGGCAAAATTAGTTCCGAATGCTTTATTGAATACAGGTACTGATGTAGAAAAAATAACCTGGATACAAGCTACTGTTACAACAAGCGCACCAATGAACATCCAGAATTCTCTTGAGTAAGTTTCTTCATCTTTGTTTGTAATCGGCAATTCTTTCCAGCGTAAAATGATCAGAATGACTGGAATTGCAAGAAAAACTACATTGTAAAGAATCAGATGACCAAACATCCCCAAATCTGTGAACGAGTGTACAGACGTTTCACCAAGAATACCACTTCTGGTTAAGAAAGAAGCATATAATACTAAGATGAAACTGACTAAAACCAGTGCAATAGAAGTAAAGAAAGCATGACCTGTATTTTTAAAGGCAATCATGACATGGACAGCACCTATCAAGGTTAACCATGGAATCAAGGATGCATTTTCAACCGGATCCCACGCCCAGAAACCACCAAAGTTTAGTGCTTCATAAGCCCAGAAAGACCCCATAATAATACCTGTACCTAAAACCATAACGGCAAACAAAGCCCATGGCATAGCAGGTTTCACCCATTCTTTATATCTTTTTTGCCATAATCCAGTGATCACGTAGGCAAAAGGAACCACCATACTCGCAAAACCAAGGAATAAGGTTGGCGGGTGAATAACCATCCAATAATTCTGTAAAAGAGGGTTCAACCCCCTTCCGTCAGTAATGAATTTCAGATAGTTTTTATAATTTTCAGCATCGGCAAATACTACCGGAGCCATATCTTTCAGATTTACAGCATCCCTTAAAAGGATGAAAGGAGAACTACCAATACGCTCGCCCCAGATCTGAACACCCAATAGCATGGAAGTTAAGAATACCTGGGAGAAGGAAACAACCGTCAGCACACCATTTTCCCATGTTCTGGCTTTCCAGATCAGAATAGTACCTAAAATTGCCTGCCAGAATGCCCAAAGCCAGAAACTTCCCTCCTGTCCTTCCCAAAATGCAGAAACGATATAGTAAACAGGAAGTGTTTTTGAAGAGTGCGAATAAACGTAGTAATATTCGTTATAATGATTAAGGATCAGATAAAACAGTGTTACCCCAATTCCAATTACACTAAACAGATTAGTTAAGAATGCTATTCTTCCCAACCGTTGCCAGGATTTATCAGCAAGGTCTTTATTCCGGGTTGCAAAAAAATAAGAAATCGTTGAAAGTAATGCAGCGGCAAACGCTAAAACAATAAAAAACTGCCCAACTTTGCCGGGGAGGAGAGTTTCTCCTGTAAATTGTATGTCCATTAAAATTATTTGTATTGTTTAACCTGTCCGTCCTGCTTAATCTCTACTAGGTCGTTATTATATTTAGAGGGGCACTTCATTAATATTTTAGAAGCGTAAAAAGTGTCGCTATTCATCTTACCGATTAGTACCAGCTTTTCAGAACGCTCAAAATCCTGTGGTTTAGTACCACTGTAAATTACTTTCTTAACATCTCCCTTTTCGTCCTTCATATAAAAGGAGAAATGATTGGCATCCTTTAAGGCGTCATAATAAGTTCCCTTGTCTTTTGCCCAATGTCCCATTACATGAAACTCCCTGGAGTCTTTAGCTGCTTCTGTAAAAGTCGAATAGTTACTGGTATCAGCGTTTAAGCTGACCAGGAAACAAACACAGATTGCTATTGTAATTAAGCCAATAATTGCACTTTTCTTCATGAGAATATATCGTTTTTGTCAAAATTGATGTTTGCAGCTGTACATTATTAAGAAATGTAGTACGCTGCTTTTTTTATGGTTAAAACTTAAACCAGCTCCGCCAGTTTAAACAGGATATAGCTTGCTTACACGAGCCTCCTTTCCTAACCAATTAAAAGAGTACACAAAGATAAAAAATATAAGTACCTAATATCCCTTAGAGACCGCCTATTACTATAGATGACAAAATATTGATAGTTGGCTGACAAATAAACTACATATTATCAGGCACTTGATTCAAAGCGAAGGGACAAACACTACTTAAGATATTCATTTTTAATCAATTGAGGCAGTTCTTTCCTCACATGAAGGACTTTTGGTTTGGAGACGTTTCTGATGTATGGATCCCATAAATTTCGCTCATAATAATTCTGATGTGAACTTTCTGCCGGATAAAATGCTTCAAAGGGCTCCAGCTCTGTAACAAAACTACTGGGATAGTATTTAGCAGCTTCCATCTCCGTCATTACTTTAGCAATTATCTTTCTTTCTGCAGGATTACGGTAAAATGCAATAGACCGATAATCCTTACCTACATCCGGCCCTTGCCTGTTTAATTCAGTAGGATCGTGTGCAAAGAAAAAAGCACGGAGTAGTTGTTCATAAGAGATCTCTTCGGGATTATAATAAACCTGAACCGACTCTGCATGACCTGTATCCTTGCTCCTCATATCTTCGTAGGTAGGGTTTACAGTACTCCCACCCGCATAACCGCTGATTGCAGTATTCACACCCTTCAACTGGATCATACTTTCCTGCATCGCCCAAAAACACCCTCCTGCAAATGTGGCTACAGCTTCATTAGAGTTAGGTTTGGGTAATACAGCGAATCCATTCTGACTGGCTATTTTTTGTTCTCTTCCGGAGCAGGAAACAAATAATAAACTGATTAGTAATAAATATATTCCTGTTCTCATATTTGAGTTGATTATAAGCATCATTCTCCTATACCAATATACGAAAATACTACGGCGGGGATTTCAACAGGATTGTCATATTGATTGAATGACAATCCATTAAACGGAGGTATTTTACAGAATATACTCTCAAAAAAAAATCCGCAACGTTTTACACGTTGCGGATCGAATATTTAGTTTGTAAAGGCTTATGGCCAGATACCTAAGTTCATGTAAGAAACAGCAATTTTATCGATTGAACCTACAAAAGCAGCAGTTCTTAAAGTCTGGATACCAGGTTTAGTTACCAAGGTCTCTCTGATTTCATGATAAGAGTGGATCATTGTATCTTCTAATCCTGAATTTACTAGTTCAAGCTCAGATGCACCTTTAACAATCATTAAACGGTGTTCAGCAGGAATACTCTGACCCGTTAAACTTTCCAGTGTGTTGATTAAGTTCGCATTTGAGTTTTCTGCATAACGTTTTTCCATACGGCCAAAAGCTACGTGAGAAAGATTTTTCAACCACTCAAAGTAAGAAACAGTTACACCACCTGCATTACAGTACATATCAGGAATAATAATACCACCCATTTCAGTGAAAATTTCTTCTGCTTCCGGAGTACATGGCCCGTTTGCACCTTCAGCGATAATTTTCGCTTTGATGTTTCTGATGTTTTCTGAAGTAATTTGATTTTCCAATGCTGCAGGAACAAGGATATCACATGGTTGCTCTAAGCCTTCCATCGAATTCTTAAATTCTGTAGCACCCGGGAAACCTAAGATTGAACCGGTTAATTTACGGTGTGCAAAAACTTCATCAACATTAAGTCCGTTTGCATTGTAGATAGCACCTTCAAATTCGCAAAGACCAACAATAGTAGCACCAAATTCAGTAAGGAATTTTGCAGAGTGGTACCCTACATTTCCTAATCCCTGAACGATTACTCTTTTGTCATCCAAACCAGCCTTAAGACCAATTTTCTGCATATCTTCTGTTACTCTTACACACTCTCTTACTGCGTAAGCAACACCACGGCCAGTAGCTTCTTTACGTCCGCGGATACCGTGTAAAGCGATTGGCTTACCAGTAACACAACCTAAAGCGTCCAGCTGACCTGGATTCATAGTCATATATGTATCAGCAATCCAGCTCATTTCGCGTTCACCAGATCCATAATCAGGAGCAGGAACATCAATACCAGGACCGATAAAATTCTTTTTAATTAACTCTGTAGTATAACGACGGGTGATATTTTCTAATTCCCCGGTAGTATAGTTTTTTGGCGTAATTTTAATTCCACCTTTTGCACCACCAAAAGGAACATTCACGATTGCGCATTTATAAGTCATTAACGCCGCCAATGCCATTACCTCATCTTCATTAACCATTTCACTGTAACGAATTCCTCCTTTGGTAGGGCTCATATGGTGAGAGTGCTCAACACGCCATGCATCGATTACCTCGAAGCCATTTCCTCTGCGAATTGGGAATTGGAAACGATAAACACTGTTACAAGCTTTAATTTGGGAAAGTAAACCCTCTGGGTGACCGGTGAATTGTGCTGCGTTATCAAAGTTTTTACATACGTCTGTAAAAAAATTTGTCTCGTTTGCTGTAGTAGCCATTATTTGATTTTTATGAATTTGAATTATGTTCTTATTCTTATAACTGCAAAATTGCACTAAAAAAAATGATTAATACAAATTAATAATTGCTTAGTGTAACTGAAACACCTCATTAAAAATCACCCAAAAACCTGTGTTAAAGGGTTTAAAATAATTTTTTACCTTAAGATTTTTTTTCCAGTTTTTTTAATCTTCGGTCAATTGAGAACAGGAAAAAGAGCAGTCCTAACAAAATAACGGCTACACAAACAACAACCACGTAAATTTTTTCTGATCCGGCCAGGGTGTTAACAACCGAAGAACCCTGATCCTGAGCAAAAAGTTGCATCACAACCATTAACATCAGGACTGTAGTAATTAATTTTTTCATCTGAAATTTGCATTTTAATGATACTGAAATTTGCCTGAACCTAATCCACTATTAGAATTGTAAACCCAGACAGATTTTATCAAATATTTAACGATTTATACTATTTTATTTTTCTCTAATGAAGAGACCCTGAAAAGTATGGTATAGATCCAGTAGCCAATTAATATCCAGCCCAAACATGCAGGGTAAAATACCATTCTCATATGGCGATCAAGATCGTAGGAATTAAATCCGGGGTTACCGCCATTACCAGGGTGCAATGAATCTGATAACCTTGGTAAAACAAACAGCAATACAACCATCATCGGGAAAGCAAAAATATTGTATATCGCTGCAATCTTCGCCCTTTTTTGCTCTTCGTCAATTGCATTTCTAAGTACCAGGTAAGCGAAATACAATAACAACGCGATAGCTGCAAAGTTCTGCTTCACATCAAAACTCCAGGCCTGACCCCAGGTAAATTTAGCCCAGATAGCTCCTGTTACTATTCCCAACAAACCAAACACTATCCCTGCGTTAACGCTTTGTACTGCCTTCATATCATGCACTTCATTATTAGTGCTCAAATATTTTATACTATGAAATACGGAAACACTGAAAAGCACAATCATACTAAACCACATTGGCACATGGAAATACAAATTTCTAATACTTTCGTGTAATATGGGTAGAGCAGGAACTGAAGACAGGAAGCCAAAGACTGTTGAATATATTACTAATATCGCTCCTAAAATTTTCCACCAGGATTTATACATTTATTTCAGATTTAAGGTCGCTTGTTAAACAAATCACAATTCTTATGATCAGCTTAGTTTTGCGAGTTCAAAGGTAACAAAGCTTTATATATTTTAGTTAATTTTTATGAATCCCCTAGTCCCGCCACAAGTAAGGAAACAGCATTAGAGAAAATACAGCCACCAATACATTGATAATCAAAAGAATTCCTATTTCATCAAGACTCACACTTCTGTCCAGTCCATCAATTGCATTTTTACTTAGCTTGATCAATACAGTAATTACCGGAATGATCACCGGAAAACTTAAAATTGCCATAAGCATACCACCATTACCCGCTTTTGAAGCAATCGCTGAGATCATTGTAAAGATAGTAGAGAAGCTCAGACTGCCCAATATTACGGCAACCAGATACAAGCCCATATCTTCAGGGACATAATCAAATACCAGGGTATAAAATCCTAATGCGATCAGTGTCAGCAACAACATCAGCAAGATGTTGTAGATAGTTTTAGAAATGATCAGTGCTAATGGGCTTGCTATGGTATAAATGTACAACTGCCTGCCTTTACTCTCCTGAAGAAAGCTTTTAGAGACCGCATTGATAGATGCAAATAACATGATAATCCAGAATAAAGCATTCCAGGTTATTCCTCTTAGTGACACAAAAGAAAGAAAGCAGACAAAAATAGTGGACACAACATAGAGTACCACACCATTTAACGCATATTTTGAGCGCCATTCCAATAGCAACTCTTTCCCAATCAAATATTTAACTTCTTTTATTAACTGCATTTCGCCACAAAGATAATTTTATGGATCGTTTTTTTCTCGAAGGAGACTTATTTCCCGATCAAATATTGATTATATTGTACTTCTATGATAAAAGAGTACTGCACTGTGGTTCACAGCCCCATTGGGGAGATCAGCATTTATGCCAGCGACAATGCTGTATTTAAGGTTTCTTTTCATCACCCACCCAATCCCACCTTACGGGAAAATGAGCTCAGCCATCATGCAGCAACAGAATTATCTGCCTATTTTGATGGTTCACCACAACCGTTTACTTTTCCTAATCAGCAAGATGGAACTCAATTTCAACAAAGCGTATGGCAGGTTCTAAAAACGATCCCTTACGGTACAACCATTTCCTATGCCATCCAATCTCTACAATTGGGAAATCCGCTTGCCATTCGCGCCATTGCGAGTGCAAATGGCAAAAATGATCTTGCTATTATTGTACCCTGCCACCGTGTAATCGGCAGTAGCGGAAAACTCGTAGGATTTGCTGGTGGTCTCTGGCGCAAACACTGGTTATTAAACCACGAACATGAAATTTCCCAGCAGGGACAGCTCCAGTTAAAGTTCTGAGAGCTGAACTTCAGGATTCGGCCGAACAACAACCGGCTTTCTCACTGTAATAAGGGGTAATACTCCGGCCAGAATTACAAACCATCCCCATTTATATTTCACCATGCCAGAGGCCAGGTTGATTAGTTTCTTAAAATGTATAAAACTAAAATAGTCATGCGATTTAAACCAGACAGCAGCCAGTGTCAAAATAACCATCCCAATAGCAGACCACCCACAAACCCTTAACAAACCCGTCTTATTTAGAAACGCACCTAGAAAAGCGAGCACAACTATCACATAAAAAATAATCCCAAGAGACTGATCAATCCCAAAATAGTTCCAATTTCCAACAATAGGTACATGAACTAAAGGACACATTCCTCCAATAGCTAATAATAAGGCTCCAATAACCCCTTGAACTTTCATAAAAAACACAATTAATAAAACAAAAGTATCATCTATTTTCAGAATTCTATTTAAGATAACACATAAATACGTTCTGTAACCCATTAAAGAATGAAAGCCCCGGATTGAGGCTTCCATTCTTCCGGAGAATTCCTGAGCTCACGTTAAGATTTTATCCTTTTCAGGTTTTTATCCATATCAATATAACGGGTTACACCATCAATTTTGACAATTTCCTCTATGACAAAGTCCAGCTTCTGGTGAACCTTATTAAAGTTAAACTGAATCCTGTCAAAGCTACAATCTGCTTCAGCAAATCTTAGATCTATAATCGCAAATTTCTCATCGATTGCTTTGAATTTCTCCTCTATCGCATCAAAGCCAGCCTTAGTGTTCTTGACCAACTCATTTAGCTGAGCTTCAACCTGGTCAAGTCTTAACTCAAATTTATCCAGCCTTTGTTCTACCAGATTCAACCTTTGTTCTACACGATCCAGTCTTTGTTCTACACGATCTAGCCTTTGTTCTACGAGATCGAGTCTTTGTTCTACGCGATCTAACCTAGCGTCTATGCCATCCAACCTCACCTCAATCCTATCCAGTCTTTCATTAATCCCAGCAATACCGGCATTTATACTTTCCGTATTACGAACTAATACCCGAATAATTCTTTCTAAACCGGTTAATTGTTCCTTTAATTGTTCCATATGTTTATGTCTCTAGCAGTAAAACTACTTCATTTAATCTAAAAATTAATAATTTAAGTTTAAAAACACATTCATATATGTAACGTCCTCTTATAAGCCAGCCAATAACCTACTTCAATCAAGGCCAGATAACAAAAAAAAGGCGTTTACATCTGTATATCAGTCTCTTATAGAAAACAAATACCAGAAAAAAACGCCTTTCTTTTTTACCTTGAAAATTACTTCCCTGGGTCTATCCCCATTTTATCCGCAAAATGTGCGCAATAATCTCTTAAATCCTCAATAATCAATGTCTCACCTGTTGCTTTCAAAAAGCTATCACCCATCGTCTGCAAAGTCTCATAAAAAAACCTTTTCATCTCGTCCACCGGCATATCTTTAGTCCAAAGATCAATACGCATAGAATTCTTGTAATTATGATCCCATAAAGCCAGCATCATAGATTTTACAGGAACTTTATCCTGAGTTTCTGCATCTGTTGATTCCCACATTAAATTTTCCGGGACATTATTATCATCTAGCTCAACCGTTATTTTAATTTCTGCTGTTTTCATTACAATGTAATTGTTGTTTTTCGTGTTTTTTTGTTGTTCCTATTTCTTTCATGCAGAACTCCCTTATTCTGTCATCTTATCTTATCCTAAAATAACCTTCAGAATAAGCATTAAAACCACAGTAAAAATTATCAGAGCACACTCCACTATCCATAAATTGCGAAGCAAAGGTATAAACTTCCGGAAAATCAGATCTGAAATGAAAGCAATAATTGCAGTTAAAACACAAAGACCGATTAACAATCCGTTCACCCCTTTTTGTATTGGAAGATGCTCACCCGGGCTAAAAACCATCAGCAAAGCCAATACCAGACAGCTCGAAGTAACGATATTTAACGGAGTTAGTTTCAAGACTAGGTTTTTTTGAATTTTCTTTTTTTCCAGGCCGGAGTTTTATCCATCTTTTTCTTAGCAGAGGCAGCAGCAGCAGCAGCAATTGCAGCAGCGTGTTTTTTCTCATGGAAAGCGCCTTTAAAATCAGGATCATCCTTCCTCTTCTGATTATCAATTTCCCTGGCAATATACTGACGTTCCTCATAAGGTGTTTCCTCTACGAAAACTTCCTTAGGCAACTCCACAACAGGAATAGTCTGACGCATCAATTTCTCAATCTTTTTGATATAATATTTTTCAGCTTCAGTACAGAATGTAAGTGCATCCCCCTTAGCATAAGCCCTTCCAGTACGGCCAATACGGTGAACGTAATCCTCAATAATAATAGGTACATCAAAGTTAATTACATGACTAACCTCAGCCACATCAATCCCACGTGAGGCCACATCAGTAGCTACCAGCACACGGATACTCCCTTCTTTGAAACTATTGATCGAATTAATTCTCGTATTCTGCCCCTTATTTGCATGAATGACTCTCACCACATCAGCACCGTATCTGCGTTCAATAAAACTGAATATATTATCAGCCACAGTTTTGGTTTTACAAAAGATGATCAGACGCTTAAAGTCTATTTCATTCTTTAGTAAATGTTGTAAAAGGTTGATTTTAGTCTTAAAATTCGGAACCTCATATAAACCCTGAGTAACCGTTTGTGCGGGAGTTGCCTGCTGGCCCACCTCAATAATAGTCGGATTTTTCAGGAAGTCACCAGCAATTTTATGTACCAGGTCGCTCATTGTTGCCGAGAAAAGCAGATTTTGTCTTTTACGCGGCACAACTTCAAGGATCCTGTGAATAGAACCAATAAAGCCCATATCCATCATCTTATCCGCTTCATCCAGTACCAGAAATTTCAGGTATTGTGTATTGATATGCCCGGAAAGATAGATATCAAGGAAACGACCAGGCGTAGCGATAATAATATCTACACCTGCTTTTATTTGTTCGATTTGTGTTTTCGGACCAATTCCTCCGAAAACTACTACCGACCGTAAATCTGTATATTTTGAAAATATAGTCACGTGTTCAGCAATCTGCATGGCTAATTCGCGTGTTGGCGCTAAAATCAGAGCACGGGCAGCATCACCCTGCGCATATTTCAGCTGCATTAATATAGGCAATACGTAAGCTGCCGTTTTTCCGGTACCCGTCTCAGCGATACCAAAAATATCCTGTCCCGATAAAACCGGTGCGATTGCTTTTTCTTGTATTGGAGTAGCAACCGTAAACCCTGCATCAGCTACAGCATTTAAAATCTGTCTGTTAAGGTTGAACTCTTCGAATGTTTTTGGCATTTTGCAAATATAATATAATTAACAGGACCGGTAATTACATTTTTCAGATCTGCGGATTGAAATCCGCCAGAAAAACAGACCAGCCTGTTAAAGGCAATTGTAAAAAAAGAAAGTAATTATATAAGGTTACGCTTCAACAACTGGAACCTGTACTCTTGCTTTTAAATTCTTGAATTGATAATCAGGGATTAAATCTCTTTTTTCATGTATCTGGGTAAACTCGAAGGATTCTTCAGTTTCCAAAGCCGTAATTGCATCTTTAGCTTTGTTATAAGAACATCTGTATAATTCACCTGTATCAGTTGCCTTTCCGCTTTTTTCAATCAGGTAATTTACTCTGTTCTCACTCAGTCTTTGCTGAATTTTACGTTCGCTTCTACCCTGTGTTGTAGTTCTTGCATCATATAAAAGTACCCAGTCATCAAAACCAGCATATCTGGTCTTAGGCATATTTAAACTTTTGATTCTGTCAATAATATTACTTGTAGAACCAACTTTAATTAAAGTACCTTTTCTCGATCCCGCTATGTAAATATATCCAGCTACATGCTCTCTCAATAAAAGTGCAATTTTACCCGTTTCACATTGTGGACAATGACCACCAATAGTTTTAAAAGTATGATTATCATCTTTAACACAACCTACAGTGTTGTATGCAAAAACTGTGTTTGCCTCAGACATACGCTGCTTTAGCTCTTCTGTCATCCCCTCTCCTTGTGCGTCAAACAGCAAATCCGCTGGGATTTTGTGTTTTTTTATAAAGCTTTCCTGTGTCTTGGTTAGTGCGTGTTTAATAATCATTTCCAAAATTAGTCATATTAATTGGTTTTAAATCAGTTAAGATCCCTGCACGTACAAAAAAAATCGTATATTTAACACTGGCTTTCACTTAAATGATCTGAATCATGCCTAAAAATATTGCTCCAAAATTCTTAGATTTGGCAATATGAACACCATCCTTATAAAAGCCGCAACCTTAGTTAACGAAGGAAAAATCTATGTTGCAGATGTATTTATCAAAGACGGATTAATTGAAGAAATCAGTCCGGAGATCAATCGGCCTGCAGATCAGGAAATCAATGCCGAAGGGTTACATCTGTTACCCGGCATGATTGACGACCAGGTCCATTTCAGAGAACCTGGTTTAACCCACAAAGCAGACATCTTTACAGAAAGCATGGCTGCTGTTGCAGGAGGGATTACTTCTTTCATGGAAATGCCCAATACAGTTCCCAACACTTTAACCCAGAGTTTACTCGCCGACAAATATCAGATTGCTTCAGAACTTTCCCTTGCCAATTACTCCTTTTTCATGGGTGCTTCCAATGACAACATTGAAGAAGTCCTGAAAACAGACCCGGCACAAGTATGCGGTATCAAAGTATTTATGGGTTCCTCTACAGGAAACATGCTCGTCGATAACGAACAGGTATTAGACAATATTTTCAGAGAAGCGCCTATCCTTGTTGCTACGCATTGTGAAGATGAGCTGACCATCAGAACCAACATGGCTGCTTTCAAAGAAAAATATGGAGAAGACATTACGATAAACATGCATCCACTGATCCGTAATGCAGAAGCTTGTTACCTATCTTCTTCACTTGCAGTTTCCCTAGCTAAGAAACACAATACCCGTCTCCATATTCTTCACATCTCTACCGCAAAAGAAATTGCATTATTCGATGCGGTTACTCCTTTAAAAGACAAAAGAATCACTGCCGAAGCCTGTATACATCACCTATGGTTCAGCGATCAGGATTATGCAGAAAAAGGAAACCTGATTAAATGGAACCCGGCTGTTAAAACCGCAGCAGACAGAGACGCGATACTAAAGGGAGTATTAGACGGCCATATCGATGTGATTGCTACAGATCATGCCCCGCATACAAGCGAAGAAAAAGCACAATCTTACTTGAAAGCTCCTGCAGGAGGTCCTTTAGTCCAGCATGCACTTTCGGCCCTGCTGGAAATGTATCACCAGGGAAAAATATCACTGGAAAAGATAGTTGAAAAGACTGCACATAACGTGGCTACCTGTTTTCAAGTTGACCGAAGAGGTTTTATCAGAGAGGGTTACTGGGCAGATTTAGTATTAGTTGCACTGAATGACCCTGTTAAAGTAACCAAAGCAAATATATTATATAAATGCGGCTGGTCTCCTTTTGAAGGACAGACTTTCAAAGCCGATATCACCCATACTTTTATTTCTGGAAACCTAGCTTACCATAAAGGGAAGTTCATGACTAACGAAACCGGAAAAAGATTAGCTTTCAACAGATAAAATGAATCCAGCGATCAAGTCAAAAATCCACCTTTTATTTATATTAAGCTGTATTGCTTTATTGATCTTTCTTTTTGGATTAAGCAGCAAACTGGTTGAATCAATTTATTCCGGTGGCATTTACCAGCTGACTTCGGTCGCACAACGCTTCATCAGCTCACCGTTTCCTTTTGCGGTGGGCGATTTTCTTTATTTATGTTTAATCATTTACTGTGTCTGGTCCGTCTTCAAGGCTGTCAGAAAAATAAAGAACCGTAAGCCCGGACAGCAATTACATTTTTTCTTCCCACTGCAACTGATTAATTTCACGCTTATCCTATATATTGTATTTAAAATACTCTGGGGTCTGAATTATTCCCGTCCATCTATTTCTGGCCAATTAGGGATAAGCAATCAAAAATACACCACAAAAGAACTTGTGCTGCTAGGCGATTTCCTCATTAAACGAATAAACACGATTAAGCAGCAAATCAAACTTAAAGGCATTCAAAAAGAATTCAATATTAAAGAACTTGAAAGTGGCTCTAAATCTGCTTACGATAAATTAGCAAGAACCAATTCCCTTTTCACTTACAGAATTCCAGCGGTAAAGCCCGTGATTCTTGACCTGATTATTACTAAAATGGGCGTAGAAGGCTACTTTGCTCCCCCATCGGGTGAAGCTAATGTTAATATGCGCATTCCTAATATAGACTTACCCTTTATCACTTGTCATGAAATTTCTCATGAATTGGGGGTTGCCCGTGAAGATGAAGCCAATCTGGTAGGTTATTTGGTCAGTATCCAAAGTGCAGATCTCAATTTTCAATACTCGGGGTATTATAATATCCTACGCAACGTCCTTTTCGAAATCAGGATTAAATCTCCTGAAGACTTTGCCCTGCTCTTTAAAAAAATAAATAAGGCTACACTTACTGATTTCCTTCAGGAGCAGGAATTCTGGAAAAAATACAACTCAGATATGTCGGGATATTTTGGTGTTGCCTTTGACAAATTCCTTAAAATCAACAACCAGAAAAAAGGGATGGACAGTTATCAGGACATCGTTTTATGGATATTTAACCTGCATAAAAAGGAATTGGATAAAACATTACAACCCTAATACAGTAAAAAGGACAAAACATTCCTAGATTTGCCGTAATTATGGCAAAGATATCCATCAACCTGGCAACAGGTTCTTTACAAAAAGAAGAGATCATTGTAGGTATTGATTTAGGCACAACCAATAGTCTGGTTGCTTTTATCGACCCTGACAAAAATCCTAAAGTTATCAATGACACTGGAAAAGGACTGTTAGTCCCTTCTATTGTTCATTTTAATGCTGCAGGTGATACCTTGGTGGGTAATGAAGCCAGAGAATTTCTGATTACAGACCCAGCTAACACCATATTTTCTGTTAAACGTTTACTAGGCCGTTCCTATAAAGACATTGCCGGTCATCAGGATACCTTCTCTTACAAACTAATAGATGAAGGCAACGATGCACTAGTTAAAATCCAGGCAGGCGATAAATTTTACACCCCTATTGAATTATCAGCAGAGATTTTAAAAGAATTGAAAGCCAGGGCAGAACATGCGCTAAAAACACCGGTTAACCGCGCTGTAATTACCGTTCCCGCTTATTTCAATGATAGCCAGCGTCAAGCAACAAGAGATGCTGGCCGTTTAGCGGGATTAGATGTTTTAAGAATTGTGAATGAGCCTACCGCTGCAAGTTTAGCTTACGGAATCGGTCTTGACCCTACAACTCAAAAAACGATTGCAGTTTACGATTTAGGGGGCGGAACATTTGATGTTTCGATCCTTGCTATTCAAAACGGCATATTTGAAGTGCTTTCCACCAATGGAAATACTTTCCTGGGTGGCGATGATTTCGATCGTGCAATTGTTCATTACTGGATTGAGAAAAATAATTTAGATACGGCTGCATTAGCCGCAGACTCAGGTCTGATGCAAACGCTTCGTTTAAAAGCTGAAGAAGCGAAAAAAGCATTAAGTACCCAAAACCTGTTCAATGAAAAATCCGGAGATATCTGGTACACCCTTGACAGACATACCTTTCAGCAGCTAATTGAAGCAAAAGTCACGGAAACCCTGAACTCCTGCAAACAAGCATTAAAAGATGCTAAATTAACAATAGCAGACATTGACGAAGTAGTTATGGTAGGCGGATCTACCCGTACACCTTATGTCAAAGCACAGGTAGCAGAATTCTTTGGTCGTCAGCCGCACGACCAGATTAATCCGGATGAAGTGGTTGCTTTGGGTGCAGCTATACAGGCCGATATCCTCGCAGGTAACCGCTCAGATATACTTTTACTGGACGTAACCCCACTTTCTCTTGGAATTGAAACCATGGGCGGATTAATGGATGTCATCATTGCCAGAAATGCAAAGGTACCTACCAAAGCCGGCAGACAGTACACCACTTCTATTGATGGTCAGGTGAACATGAAAATCTCCGTTTACCAGGGAGAACGCGACCTGGTTCAGGAAAACCGGAAATTAGCAGAATTTGATTTAAAAGGGATTCCTTCCATGCCAGCTGGATTACCGAAAGTAGATATTAACTTCATCCTGAATGCTGATGGAATCTTAACTGTTCAGGCTATTGAATTACGTTCAGGTGTGAAACAGGAAATAGACATTACCCCAAGTTACGGTCTTACAGATGATACAGTAGAAAAAATGCTGATCGATAGTATTACCCATGCTAAAAGCGATGTAGCACAAAGAATGCTGATTGAAGCTCGTGGCGAAGGCGAACAGCTGGTTTATACAGCAGAGCGCTTTATTGATAAAAATGGCTTTGTACTAACCGCAGAAGAGTTAGAGAATACAAAAATATACATCACTGCTTTAAAAGATACTTTAGTCACGGGCGATAAAGATATTATCCTTAAAAAAGCAGATGAGCTGAATGAATTTACCCGCCCTTTTGCGGAGCGGTTAATGGACATGGCTGTTTCTAAAGCTATGAAAGGAAAAGCAATAGATTAATTACCTGGAAATTCCAGATTAGAACTAGTTTTACGAAAATGAAAGGTCTTTTCATTTTCGTAGTTCTTTTAATGCTCACCCAGCTGACAAGCTCATGGGGCTTCTTTGCACATATCCGCATTAACCGGCTCGCTGTGTTCACTCTCCCCCCTGGAATGAGCAGGTTTTACAAATCCAATATCAGATATCTTGCAGATCATGCCATTGATGCAGATAAAAGGCGTTATGCGGATACCGCAGAAGCCCCCAGACATTATCTGGATGTAGAAGTATATGAAGATCAGATTGACAGTATCCCCCGGAAATGGAACGATGCCGTAAAAAAATACGGAATCAGCAAATTAGCTAAAAACGGCATACTACCCTGGCAGATTCAACGCACCTATTATCAACTGGTCAAAGCTTTTAAAGAAAAAGACTCCATAAGAATTCTGACAAATGCTGCTTTTCTAGGGCATTACCTCGCAGATGCTCATGTCCCTTTACATACTACCGAAAACCATAACGGACAACTCAGTAATCAAATCGGTATTCATGCATTCTGGGAAAGCCAGTTACCAGAATTATTTGCGGAACAGTATAGTTTCTTAGTTGGAAGAGCCGTTTACATTGATGATCCGCTCAAAGAAACCTGGAAAATAATCAGTCATACTCATCTGCTCGTTGACAGTGTTTTGGCTATAGAAGCCGATTTAAACCGCAGCTTTCCCGCTTACCGGAAATACAGCTACGCTAAAAGGAATAAACAAGTAGTCAGACAATATGCATTAGCTTATGCAACCGCTTATCATAGCGGGATGAATAAAATGGTCGAACAGCAAATGCGTGCTTCCATATTGACTATAGGTTCTTTTTGGTATTCAGCATGGGTGGATGCCGGACAACCAGTATTGGAAAAGATGATTAAAATATTACCGGATACGGCAGGAAGAAAACCAGAGCGCTTATCAAAAAAGGAAGCAGAGCGGGAATTAAAAGAGCTGAACAAGAAGTTCAGCTCTGGAAAAATTATAGGTAGAGAGAACTAGCTCTCTACTATGTCTTTTGATTTGAATCTTGATTTTACCGCTGCAAAGATTACTGGTGCAAACGTTACAACTGCAATAAACAGGATAACGATAGAGAAATTATCTCTGACTACGGGAATCTGTCCCAGTAAAAATCCTGCAAACAATAAGCTGGCAATCCATCCTAT
Organism: Pedobacter sp. PAMC26386; assembly: GCA_014302835.1. GTDB lineage: Bacteria > Bacteroidota > Bacteroidia > Sphingobacteriales > Sphingobacteriaceae > Pedobacter. The sequence continues at coordinate 83,883 of CP060294.1, read as the reverse complement.
ACCACCAATGATGTTGTAATAAGTGAACCTGCCAAATGGCATTTTTGCTACACCTGCTACAAAAGGAGCTATCGTTCTGAAAATCGGCAGAAAACGACTGAATATTATTGCTTTACCGCCATGTTTCTCAAAGAACATATGTGATTTATTATAATATTCAAGTTTTAAGATTTTATTCCCTTCTTTGAAGACTTTCACTCCAAAAAAGCTACCCAGACGGTAATTTAAGCTATTACCTAAGATAGCAGCAATTGCCAGAATCAGAAACATCAGCCAGATATCCAGGCCGGTATTCCCTTTTGCAATCAATGCGCCTACAGCAAACAACATAGAATCCCCAGGTAAAAACGGAGTTACAACAAATCCCGTTTCGGCAAAAATAATAAGGAATAAAATAAGATAGGTCCAAGTCTGGTAATTACTTACCAGCTTAACCAATTCTACATCTGTGTGCAGAATAAATTGTATCAGCTGATTGATGATGTCCATAGTGTATCATAGCAAACGTCATTATAGCGTGTTTATTTTCGCGTATAATGACGTTCAGATAATTTATTATATAAAATTAATTATAGTTGTTCAGCATAACTGGCATAACCAGCATAAGGACATCTTCGTTTTCATTATTGGTTTGAGGAATCAATAAACCAGCACGGTTAGGTGTTGAAAGCTCCAGAGTTACTTCCTCACCAGAAAGGTTACTTAACATTTCAATCAGGAAACGGGCATTAAAACCGATTTCAAGATCTTCACCTTCATATTGACAGCTTAAGCGCTCATGAGCCTCATTTGCAAAATCAAGATCTTCAGAAGAAATGTTTAACTCACTTCCGTTGATTTTCAATCTTACCTGGTGTGTTGTTTTATTTGCAAAAATAACCACGCGGCGTAATGTATTCAGGAATAAAGCCCTGTCAATAATCAATTTATTAGGATTGTTAGCAGGAATTACTGCTTCATAGTCAGGATAACGCTCATCAATTAAACGGCAAACCAGGTTGATATTCTCAAATTTAAAGAATGCACTGGTCGCATTATAATCTACTGACACATTAATATCTGTTGAAGGTAAAGCCGCTTTTAATAAAGTCAATGCTTTTTTAGGCAGAATAAAAGAGGCAGTTTTATCTGCTTTGCTATCCATACGTCTGTATCTTACCAATTTGTGTGCATCAGTAGCAACAAAAGTGATAAACTGATCAGATAACTGGCAATAAACTCCAGTCATTGCCGGACGAAGTTCGTCATTACTTACAGCGAAAATAGTTTTGGTAATCGCTTCTGTCAAAACTGAAGCAGGCAAGTTTACCGAAGAAGCATTTTCCACTACTGGAATTTTAGGAAAATCATCTCCATTTTCACCACTCAGTTTGTACTTTCCATCACCCGCACTAATCTCAATAGAAAATGTAGCATCATCAATGTTGAAAGAAATAGGCTGATCAGGAAGTGTTTTCAAAGTATCTAATAAGATTCTTGAAGGTACAGCAACTTTTCCGCCTTCTTTAGATTCAACTGGTAAAGAAGTAGTCATACTTGTCTGCAAATCTGTAGCAGAAATAGTTAAACTTCCGTCTTTAATCTCGAAAAGGAAGTTTTCCAGTATCGGCAAAACAGTACTGCTGCTTGAAGCACCATTAACCGTTTGTAAATGTTTTAATAGCGTTGATGTGGATACAATAAATCTCATAATATGATCTTGTCAGTTCTCAAAAATATAAAAATTACCTTGCATACTTATACTTGCGGTAATAATGTTGAAAAATTGCGAACGATATTAACAGTAATAATGGCAATATAAGGTTAATAAACTGCCATTTAGTTTTTGATTGTCTTAAAAGCTGTTTATCCAGCAGCCTGACCTTGACCTCTTTATTCCTTAATTCGATCAAATTATCGTCACTAGACAAATAATCTGCAACATTTAATAGAAAAGCCTTGTTCCCAAAATTCCTTTGGGTGTACCGGTCAAAACCAAGCGGAAAAACAGATCCATCGCGTGCACTTACCTGGTTTAGAAAAATATCGCCATCACCAATTACAATCATTTTGGTGTTTTTACTTTGCGCTGCGGTGCCGTAACTCTCTGTAATTCCCGCCGGAACAGCGCGGTTTACAAACACAGAAGGAAATGTCCCTTCCAGTAGCACTGCCGCATTTTGCGGACGGTTCGAATACAGTTTCTGGTCAGGTACTTCGGCAACAACGCCTAAGGATAAAAGTTTTGGTGTATTGTAAAGGATATGGTAAGGAGAAGTACGAAGAAGTGGAGTTTTACGTACACCTTTGATCCCAATAGTATCTACCGTACTTAAAAACTCAGTTTTAACTCCATCAATATTTCTAACTATATTATTGGAAGTATCTGGCAGCAATACAGGATAATAAATCCACGGTGCCATTTGGACATCGCGCTGCGCCCCGCCACTCATCGCCACTGGAATCTCTGCGCAATTTAAATCAGCCACCAGGTTATAATTAATCCTTGCGCCATATATAAACAGCATATCATCCAGATTCAGCTTATTGTTAAAAGCCAGTTGTTCTCCTTTACCGCGCAAACTATCCAGACTGGCGCTTACCTGGTCAATACTCCAGACCATCCTGCCTCCATTCATTACAAAATAATTGATTTTGTATTTTACAGCTTCCGAAAACTCCTGCTGGGGCTTGGTGATGAAAAGAATTTTAAGTTTATCTAACCCTTTTTTACTGATCTGATTCAAGTCTACACGCCCCACTTCATAACTATCAGCTAAAGATTTCATGGCATCACTTAAATATAAATCTGATGGCTCTCCATTTCCTTCCGTAAAACCAATTCGTGGATTCTCTCCTGTACTTACTTTTTTAATTGCAGAGGTAAAAACATATTCCAGATTTTGAATTGAGTTATTGATATTCTCTTCATAATTGCCACCTGCGTCAAGATTTTGAAGCAATTTAACAGAAATCTGCCTGTCTCCTGCTTGTACAATAGCCATCGGGAAGATTGTTTTCTGTGTAAAACCAGCATCGTTTTTAATATTCAGATTCGTTGGTTCAATGCCAATCTGGTATAAATGATTTAAAACGGTATCCTGCTCCTGTTGTGCCAGCCCAATTATCGGATCTGTAAAAACAACTTTAATTTTAACAGCAGAATTAGCTTTATAATCATTCAACAAATCGGCTGTCGCCCGTTGTAACCGTTTAAAAGCGGCAGGAAGTTCGCCATCTAAAAATACAGTAATCGTAACCTGCTGTTTTGCTTTGTCTAAAACTGTTTTGGTTTTGGGGTTAAGTGTAAACCTTTTTTCTTTCGTAAAATCAAAACGTGTATAAAAGTAGTTGGCTGTTATATTCGCTACAATCAGCAGGACAGCAAAAAGAAAAACTTTCTTATTTACCATTTTCTACCTCCTATCACCATACGGGTTATCCCCAGGAACGCTAAAATAAAAGTGATAAAATAAACCAGGTCCCGGGTATCGAGTACACCTCTGCTCATTGATTGAAAATGCGCATTGATACTTAACCAGACAAATATGTCTTCAAGTATGGTGGAAGCAAATATTTTACCCAGAGAATCAAAACCACTGTAGGCAATAAAAGATAATAAAACAGCTACTGCGAATGCAATAACCTGGTTTTTAGTGACCGATGAAGCAAAAATGCCAATAGCAGCAAAGGTTGCTCCTAATAATAATAAACCGATATAAGAACCTGCAACTGCACCCCCGTCAATATTGCCTTTGGGCAAACCAAGCTGTGTGATCGAATAGTAATATAATAAAGTAGGGATGAGTGCGAAAAAAACCAGCGTCAGACAAGCGAAATATTTAGCCAGAATAATTTGCCAGTCAGTTAGCGGTCTGCTGGCTAATAAAATATAAGTCCCCTCCCTCCGCTCTTCTGCGAACGAACGCATAGTCATTGCAGGGATTAAAAACATAAATAAAAATGGAGTGAGGCTAAAAAAGCCGTTCAGCTCAGCATAACCATATTCAAGAATCGAAGTATCCGGAAAAAACCAAAGAAGCAGACCGGAAACTAACAAGAATACACCAATAGTGATGTATGCCATTAATGAATTTAATAAACTGAATAATTCGCGTTTAAATACTGCGTACATGAAAAATTATAATGATGCCGAAGTTAGTAAATATCGGGAGAATGAAAAAGTATGCTTAATTTAGTGTCAGACATTTTTCATTAAATATATTGGCCGTGGGAAAATTCGATAATCGTATTGACATCTACATTGATAACGCTGCTGTTTTTGCACAGCCGATATTAAACCATCTCAGAATGCTGGTCCATGAAGCCTGTCCTGAAATTATAGAAACCATCAAATGGGGATTTCCTCATTTCGATTATAAAGGTACAGTATGCAGTATGGCCGCTTTCAAAAGCTATTGCGCTTTTAGTTTTTGGAAAGCCTCCCTCCTTCCTGACCTGCATCACCTAACCGGTGAAGACAAGCCACAGTCTATGGGACACCTTGGTAAAATTTATTCTGTTGAAGATTTGCCGGGCGATGATGTCTTAATCACTTATATCCAGAATGCTGTAATTTTAAATAAAGAGGGGATTAAACTCCCCAAGAAAGATGCTCTTCCTAAGCTGAACTTGCAAGTACCTGATGACTTTGTAGAAAGACTGATCAAAGTCCCTGTCGCAGGGATAAATTTTGAAAAATTTAGCTATTCACAAAAAAAGGATTATTTGGAATGGTTTGCTGAAGCAAAAACAGAAGCGACAAAGAACAAACGCATGGACAATGCGCTAGAATGGATCACTGAAGGAAAGTCCAGGAACTGGAAATATGAAAGATAATGCAGCCTCTATAAGAAGCAGAAAATAACAGGACACTTTCATTGTATAAAATAAAACGCCTTAAATAAGACATTAAGGCATTTTATTTATAGAGTAGGTTTGGAATTTAATTCAATGATCAAGCCTATAAACCGAAGTTATAAGCAGCTTTCAAACCAAAAAACCCCACCGATGATTCTTTTGACCAGCCTTCATATCTAATGCCTAAGTCAATTGAATTCTTATTTGCAAGTGGCAATTCAAATCCGATATTTGGTGAATAAGCAAAGGCAGTTCCACCACCATCTCCAGTCATAAAAGCAGCACCAATCTCAGCACCCGCATAAAAATTCTGAGCAATAAAATATCTCGCACCTATTTTCACAGGAACTACACCTGCATTAGGAACTTGATATTCTTTAGTATAAACGCCGTTTGAACCAAATGAAAGATATTGTGCGTTTTTACCGACAAGATTCAGATACCCAGCTGAAGCCGTAAAATTCAACTTTTCCGCAATCGGAGTCTGGAATAATAAAGATCCCCCATAACCAAACTTGTAACCATCACTTAAGCCACCCACTGGTACAGCAAAATCAACTCCCAAACCTAACTTTGAACCTTTAACTTTTTGAGCAGATACATTCGAAAATGCAAAAACACCTGCAATTGCCGTCAATAGAAATAATTTTTTCATAATTTACTTTTTAGATATTAAAACGTCTGCTATATTAATCAAAAAAACCACAAAAGCAGACATTAATAACAATAAATTAATTTCATGTGATTAATATTTAATCTATTTTTAAAAAAAACAGATTAGGACAGAAAAGTTCAACTCCGAAAGCTATTGTACAAAAAAAACCTTAAACTCTCATTTAAGGCATTCCTATATTAAGGCTTATTACTAAATACTATTCTACGTTTATATACCGAAGTTATAAGCAGGTCTCAAACCAACAAAACCTTTAATTGTCATATAGGTATTACTCTGTTATCGCCTGACCATACCTCATAACGAGCACCCAATTCGATCGTTGATTTATCAGCAACAGGAAATTCTTCACCAGCAAAGCTCAGATATCCTGCACTACCAGTGAAATTTAAATTCTGTGCTATTGGGGTTTGGAATTGTAATAAGCCTCCAAATCCAATTCTATAAATTTCCTTTGCATTTCCTGTAGGTAATGCGAAATCAACACTTATACTAAGCTTCTGACCAGACATAGCCAGATCTTTTTTCTGAGCCGATAAGTTTGAACTTGCAAAAATTCCGGCAATAACCATTAGCAAAAATAACCTTTTATAATTTTAATTTTATTGACATTTAATTACACACAAGGTCAAATAAAAAACATACAAAACACAAATCAGACTATTAACGATCAATTCTTAATGCAATAAAAATCAGGCAGGCTAGATGAAAAAATCATTGATGCGTATAAAACACAGAGAATAACTAACCGATACGATTATAAAAAAACGCCTCAAATTTTCATTTAAGGCGTTCCTGAGTATTAAGACTTTTAAAGCCTGATTTATTATCTCTTACTTATATACCGAAGTTATAAGCTAATCTAAAACCTACAAATCTTGCAGGTCCTTTAGACCATGATTCATATCTTGCTCCTAATTCAATAGTCGACTTGTCAGCTACCGGGAATTCAACACCTACATTTGGTGTATAAATAAATGAAGTACCAGAACCCGAGCTAGTACCAAAAGCGGCACCCAGCTCACCTCCAACAAATATATTTTCAGCTAAAAAGTATCTTACACCTGCTTTTACTGGAATAGCAGCATAATTAGCAAATTTAATACTGCTGGATCCTGATGAGATAATATCTTTACCAGCAAAACTAAGGTAACCTGCACTAGCAGTAAAATTCAGACTTTGCGCTATTGGAGTCTGGAATAACAAAGATCCACCAATTCCTAATTTATGTGTTTTATTTAAATCGCCCGTTGGCAATCCAAAATCAACACCTATTCCTAATTTCTGACCTGACATAGCAGGATCTTTTTTCTGAGCCGAAACGTTTGAAAATGCAAAAACTCCTGCTATAGCTGTTAGTAAAAATAACCTTTTCATAATTTTTAATTTAAGTTAGTGGATATAATCCTAACTAGCTCAAACAAAAAGTCTGCCAAAGTAATATAACATAACTAATAACCTAAATATCAAATAGTTAACAATTTGAACAAATCCTCCAAAGAGTCAGTTTTATGTTGTTTTTTAAGATCAATTAATGACGAATCTGCTACAATTTTTCCTTTATTGATAATCACAACCTGTTCACAAAGCGCTTCAACCTCCTGCATAATATGAGTAGAAAGAACTACAGTTTTATCTTTGCCTAGATTTTTGATCAGTTCCCTAATATCTGACAACTGATTCGGATCTAAACCAGTCGTAGGCTCATCCAGAATTAAAATCTTCGGGTCATGAATAATTGCCTGTGCCAGTCCTACACGCTGTTTATATCCCTTGCTCAGCATCGAAATCTTTTTATGCTGTTCTTCGCCGAGCCCTACTCTTTCGATAACTTCCCTTACTTTAATTTCGGTTTGCTCCAGTTGATAAGTATTGGCTACAAAAGTCAGAAACTCCCGAACGTACATATCTGTATATAATGGTGTATTTTCAGGTAAATAACCCATAATACGACGCATTTCCAGACTTTGAAGCTGTGCATCATACCCTCCTAAACTGGATTTACCTGAAGTTGGATGCAAATAACCCGTCAGCATCCGCATAGTTGTAGATTTACCCGCACCGTTTGGGCCTAGAAAACCAAGGATTTTACCTGGCATAGCCTCGAAACTTATACTGTCTACTGCTTTTTGCTGACCGAATGTTTTTGACAGTCCTTCTACCTTTATACTCAATGGGCTAATTTTAATTGTGATTGATAGCTGATAACTATCAATTCAAAAGTAATAATTCGTATTTAATATACACTAAAATTACCCCCCAAATTCTATATTTGCAGTATTATGGCCAAAACAAATAACGACGAACAATTTAAAAATGTGATCTCCCACGCCAAGGAATATGGTTTCGTATTTCAAAGCAGCGAAATTTATGATGGCTTAAGTGCCGTTTATGATTATGGTCAGTTAGGTGCTGAACTAAAGAATAACATCAAAACTTACTGGTGGAAATCTATGGTCCAGATGCATGAGAACATTGTAGGGATTGATTCTGCAATTTTTATGCATCCGAAAGTATGGAAAGCCAGTGGCCACGTTGACGGATTTAGCGATCCGATGATAGACAACAAAGATTCGAACAAACGTTACCGTGCAGACCAGTTATTAGAAGATAAAATTACCCGTTATGAAAAAGACGGTAAAACAGATAAAGCAGCAAAATTACAAGCTGACATGGACGAGGCTCTTAAAGCTGAAAACCTGCCACAGCTTAAAGTACTGATTGAAGAACATGAAATTGCCTGTCCTGTAAGTGGAACAAGGAACTGGACTGATGTACGTCAGTTTAACCTGATGTTCAGTACACAGTTTGGTGCAATGGCTGAAGGTGCCGAAGAAGTATATTTACGTCCTGAAACTGCACAAGGTATTTTTGTAAACTTCCTGAATGTTCAAAAATCAGGAAGGATGAAAATCCCTTTTGGTATTGCTCAAATTGGTAAAGCCTTCAGAAATGAAGTAATTGCACGTCAGTTCATCATGCGTATGCGTGAATTTGAACAAATGGAAATGCAATTCTTTGTGCGTCCGGGTGAAGAAATGAAATGGTTTGAGTACTGGAAAGAAGCACGTCTTAAATGGCACACAGCTTTAGGTACAGATCCTGCAAAATACAAGTATCATGATCATGCTAAACTTGCACATTATGCAAATGCAGCTACTGATATTGAATTTGAATTCCCATTTGGCTTTAAAGAAGTGGAAGGTATCCATAGCCGGACAGATTTCGATTTAACGCAGCACCAGGAATTTTCTGGTAAGAAAATGCAATATTTCGATAATGATCTGAATGAAGATGGCAAACCGTATGGTAACTATATCCCATATGTAATTGAAACTTCAATCGGTTTAGACCGGATGTTCTTGCTGACGATGATCGGTGCTTTTGAAGAACAAGATTTGAGCGAAGGTGAAAAAACCGATAGCCGTGTTGTATTGCATTTACACCCTTGCCTAGCTCCAATAAAAGCAGCTATTTTACCATTAACTAAAAAAGATGGTTTGCCGGAGAAAGCAAAAACTATTATGGATAATCTGAAATTAGATTATAATGTTGTTTACGAAGAGAAAGATTCAATCGGAAAACGTTACCGCAGACAAGATGCAATCGGTACTCCTTTCTGTATTACTATTGATCACCAGACACTCGAAGATGATACTGTAACTATTCGTCACCGTGACAGTATGGAGCAGCAAAGAATTGACATCAAGGATCTGGAAGAACTGATTTCAAATAAAGTAAGCTGGAAAAATTTATTAAGAATAGTCTAATCAACCATAAAAAGAAAATCCGCTTCAGGAAATGGAATGCCCCAAAAAGTTAGACACTTTTTGGGGCATTTTTATGAGTAGAAAAATTAAGCATAGCTCAGTATTTATAGTGGTATTAAAACTTATGACCAATAGACAAATAAGCTCTTAATGGATCTCTTTCAAATATATTGCTGGTCTTCCCTAAACTAAAATTGATCGGCCCAATTATAGATAGATACCCAATTTTCACTCCGTAACCCCAGGCTAATTGATCAGAAGAAATTCCTTGAAATGGATTAGCATTGGCATTATTGCTAACTATACTCACTTGAGGAGCTAAGTATAGTTTATCAATAAAGTTATATTGTACTGAAAGATTGAATGCACTAATATTAACACCTGCCAGCTCACCTTTTCGCAAACCAATAAACCCTGGTTGTGCTGGATTTTGCCTATCATCTGTTCCACCAACCTGGAAGCGGTTATTTAAGTAGACATAGGTTTCGGAAGTTTCCTTTTTGTTTTTCCCCGTCAGGTTAAAGCCCCAGAACACATTAGTCCGGACCGAAATTCGCCGGTTAATTGGCTGAATAAAAGTTTCATTAAGGAAGAAACGTAATACATTGCCAGGAATCTGATCAGGTGTGGGATTCAGATAATTATAAATAGCTTGTCCGGCTTCATCATTACTCTCTGGTAGCTTTGTTGTAAGTTTATTATCAAAAAAATACTTCATCTGCACATTTAAAAGATTCCCTCTTTTGGAAAAATAAGCTTCATTCTGGTTATTCTGATTAAAAGCAAACGTAATTGCCTCATTTGTCTGCTTATAAACAGTTCTGTTCATAGATACGTCAAGAAACTGTTCCAATACATTTTTCCCCCGCTTTACAGCCTCTGTTTCCCTACTTAAAGTCAATAAGAATGCAGAAGAACGGTTAAGTCTATAACCTAAACTCAGATCTACTTTCAGCGTATTATCTAGATAATTATTATCATTAGCATATCTGTACAAAATATCATTACTCTGCAAGTTCAGATAAGTAAACGTTCCTTTCAACCAAAGGTTATTATCGTTATTGATAAACTTATAATAATCAGCCCGGACCTTCACTCTTTCTGCCAGATCTACAGTAGCTAGCAATCTCGACTTCCTGAGAAAAATATTTCTATAAGTATAATTGACCAAAATTCCTGCGGACTGTTCTGTATCATAGTGCAATGCAGCTTTAAAAGTCCCGGCTTTTCCTTCTTTAAGTCGAATATTTAAAGTTTCTCCCTGACCTTTGTCTTCAAAAGTATAGTAAACCTTATCAAAGAAACGCGTTCCAAAAAGATTAGTAATCCCATCAGAAATCGCGTTTACATTATAAACTTTACCTGTATCCAGCTTTAAATAGGATTCAGCAAAATGTTCAATAATAGGGTTTTTAATATCTTCACCCCTATCATTCTGATACCGGATATGCTTTATCGGATCTTCTGGAGATTTCACTAATTGTATATGTTCAGCAGGGTACTTTCTTTGGTCTTCTGCTATTTTTATTAGCTCAGGCAAGTATTTTCTAGCTTCCTTTTCGCCAATAGCAATAATCTTTTTATATTCAAAGAAATCAGCTGTAGTAAAATCGACCAGCGCTTTTGTGAAATCTACTAGTAAATTAGTCATTGCCATTTGTTTTTTTGAATCTTCAACCGATTTAAAAGCATGGGTTTGATAAATCAGTTTCATGGGATTGGCGATTTCTTTTTCGGTAAAAAGCCTAAAACCAGTATAACCACCGATAATAAAATCTGCCCCCATATCCTTCACTTCCTGAACAGGAAAATTCCTGTCTAATCCACCATCAACCAATAATTTTCCGTCAATATAAACCGGGGAAAATACAGCTGGTATTGCTAAAGTAGCACGTATAGCCATAGGAAGGTATCCTTTACGTTGCAAAACCAACCCTCCATTAACAATATCAGAAGATGTAATCACTACCGGAATAGGTAACTTATCAAAATCATTGATCTTCCTCGCAGGATAAGTAAGCATATTTAAAACTTCAGACATATACTGTCCTTCAATTAAAGCGCTTGGCAGTGTAGGCTTGCCGTTAACAATAGGGAATTCAATAAAATAATTATTATACTCGTCCTTTTCCTCAATATTAATTTTATTCAATGGTACAGTATTACTTAATACACGATGCCAGTTAATATTCATGGCTATCTTTTTTAAACTGTCAGCAGAATACCCCATTGCATAAAGTCCTCCAAAAATTCCACCAGCACTCGTACCCGAGATATAATCAATCTTGATTCCCAGAGAGTCTATTACTCGCAAAAGTCCAATATATGCAAGTCCTTTTGCACCACCACCACTTAAGGCCAAACCAATTTTAGGGCGCTTACCTGAGGGACCTTCTTGTGCGTTCACAACACTATACGCCAAAATAAAAAACCAAAATAAAAAAAAGACTATCTTTTTTAAACACATAAGGTGAATTTAAGTGAAAAATCAATCTACACATTAAACAGGTAAAACCAGGCTAGTCTAAAATATTATTTAGCCATTTAATTCTATTAAATTAGCGAAACAAATTCTTAACGAGAATACAAATGGAAGAAACAAATATCAAGAATTGGAAATTTGGGTTTATCTATTATAATCCGGCTGACCCCCTTTTTTTTGTCAAGAAACCAAACGACACCGGGGCGACCATAAATTTCGGTAACAAAAGAATTTTATTTCTGCTGATTGCGATTGCAATAATTGCGTACGCACTAGCATAATTATTATTTCTCCGCAGGGATGGTCTCATTATTGTTGACGATAGCATATTAAATTCTACCTATATACGTTAACTGTAACATGAAATTCATTCCTATCGCCTTCTTTCTTCTTATTTTCGGCATCAATACGACCAAAGCACAGGCTTCCTCAAAGAACTGGACAACCGAAGAACTCGAAAATGCCAATACAGCAAAAAATACCAGCTATCTGAATGAGGAGGAAAAGAAAATTATCTTTTACATGAACCTTTCACGTACTGATGGCGAGAAGTTCTTTAACACTTATTTTCAGGATTTTGTGGAGGCCTATAATATAGACATGCAGCAGTACAGCAATTATGATGAGCTGAAAGTTAACCGGAAAGACAAGTACTACAGAGGTCTGGAAAAGGATCTTAAAGGAATTAAAGGTTTAACCTTATTCAGTCCGGATGAAACACTGACCTGGATTTCGCAGCAACATGCCAAAGATCTGAAAAACCATAATCTTGCCGGTCATAATTCAAGTGACGGCAGATCAGTATCAGATCGGATCTCTAAATACTATCCAAAACTGGCCATGGCAGAAAATATTGCCTTTGGTTTTTCTAAAGGGCTGGCCAATGTATGTATGTTATTACTGGATAAAAATGTTCCAGACCTTGGACACAGAAAAACAATTTTAGGTACGGGTTATAATTTAAGCCTCGTCGGTGTAAATATCAGCACTCACCCTGGTTATAAATACTGTGCAGTGATAGACTTTATTTCTACACCCGCCAGCCGTTAATATAGGCGGTTATTTTTGATATTGGATATCAATCCCTAAATTGCTAGCTTTTATTGATTTCTAAACCCACATGCGTAAAGCCGTACTCAGATTTATAGACTTTTTTTATCCTCCATTTTCACATTGGGTGCCTATTCATACTTTCAGATATATTATTTCTGGCGGTACAACTGCTGCAACAGGGATTATAGTCTATTACATAGTCTACAATTTTATACTGCATCAGGAACATGTGAACCTGCCTTTCCCTCCGGGAATGATTACAGCTCCGGTTGCTGCGCTGATTATCGAGTCTGTGATTACTTTTATCATCGGCTTTGCTCTGAATAAATACCTGGTATTTACACAATCACAATTAAAGGGAAGAATCCAGCTATTCCGCTACGGTACTGTAGTGGCAACTAATATTCTACTCAATTTCGCTATGCTTAAAGTGCTGGTAGAAACCTTTCATCTTTATCCTACAATAGCTAAAATCATTTGTACAGCGATTCTTGCTGTCTTCAGCTATTTCACTCAAAAGCATTTTTCTTTCAAAGTAAAAAAATAAATCACGCTGAAGTAAAAGCATTACGGTTTTCTTGATAAATCGTATGGTCTACCTTACCTTTAGACAAACACAAATATAAAAAGGCAATGAGCGATTTTAATGACTTTAACAACCCCCGGGTAGCCCAGCTCCCGAAACATCTTAGGCAATTTATTGTAGATCAGAACTATGCTAAATATACGCCAGTTGATCAGGCGGTTTGGCGCTATGTTATGCGTCAGAATTACAGTTATTTAAAGGATGTTGCCTATTATCCTTATATCAAGGGTTTACAACGTGCGGGATTAAGCATTGAATATATCCCTGACCTGCAAACGATGAATGATAACCTGGGTAAACTGGGATGGGGTGCAGTTACAGTTGATGGATTTATTCCACCGGCTGCATTTATGGAATACCAGGCTTACCGTGTACTGGTTATTGCGGCAGACATTCGTCAGATTAACCATATTGAATATACACCCGCTCCGGATATTATCCACGAGTCGGCAGGACACGCTCCTATTATAGCCGATATTGATTATAATAATTACTTGAGCTATATCGGTTCCATCGGTGCGAAAGCTATGTTTTCAGCCAAAGATTTTGAACTATATGAAGCTATACGTGCTTTATCTATTTTAAAAGAAGCGGTCGATGTACCTGAATTTGAAATTACTAAAGCCGAAGCGCAGTTACAGGAAATTTCCGCAAATATGGGTGAGCCTTCAGAAATGGCATTACTCAGCAGATTACACTGGTGGACGGTAGAATATGGTTTGATCGGCAGTTTAGATGATCCTAAAATATATGGTGCTGGCTTGCTTTCTTCCATTGGAGAGAGTTCAAGCTGCATGAAGGAGAATGTAAAAAAGATCCCTTATACAATCGATACCATTAAATACGCCTACGATATTACTAAAACGCAGCCACAACTTTTCGTAACAGAAACTTTTCAAAATCTGATTGATGTATTGGAACAGTTTGCGGATACCATGGCTTTTAGAAAAGGTGGAGCTGAAAGTGTGCTTAAGGCAATGGATTCTAAAAACCCCGCTACAGCGGTTTATAGTTCAGGCTTGCAGGTAACCGGAGTGTTTAGTGATATGGGGATGAATGAGTCTGGTGAACTAACTTTCATCAAAACTACGGGACCTTCAGCACTTTCTGTAGCTGACAAACAACTGGAAGGTCATGGCAAAGTTTACCATAAAGATGGATTTTCGTCACCAGTTGGCCAATTGAAAGGTGCTACTTTGCCACTGGAAAATTTCGGTAGCGAAGAATTGTTTACTTTTGGCATTATAGAAGGGAATACGACAGAGCTGATATTTGAAAGTGGTATCCAGGTAAATGGTGTGATCAAAGCTGTTTATAAAGCTAAAGATCAGGTTATACTGATTGCTTTTGAAGATTGTACAGTGAAAGAAAGTAATGGAAATATTCTTTTCCAACCGGAATGGGGTACTTATGATATGGCCGTAGGAAGCACAATTGTCTCTGTATTTAATGGCGCAGCCGATAAAGAAGCTTATGAGGAAATTACTTATATAAGCGATAAACAAACAGAAAAGATTGTTTATGATGAAGTAACGAATCAATTGCATAATGTCTACAGGGCTGTAAGACAAATCAGAGAGGGCGGAAATGGTGAAGACCGTTTACCTGCTTTATTTGAGTCTTTAAAAACTAATTATCCTCTGGATTGGCTTTGTGCCCTGGAAATATTGGAAATAGTACATTACAAAGGGTCTAACTATGAACTGGAACAGGAGATCAGAGTTTATTTAGAAGGGAAAGCTTCGGTTGAACCGCAGCATGAAAAACTGATTCATGACGGGCTTCATGTTATTGAAAATCCGGTGACACAATTAATTACAGAAGAAGATTAAGAATGAATATTATATTAACTGGTGCAAGCAGCGGAATAGGTTTTGAAGCTGCTTTAGAGTTTACACAGCAAAGTGAGAATAAGGTAGTATGCATTGCAAGATCTGCCGATAAACTGAGAAAATTACTGGAAATTGCAAAGGGAATTAATCCGGAATGCACATTGTTGCCAGTCGAATTTGATATCGTAAATGATGATTATGCTGCATTGATCCCTTTTTTGAAAGAGAGATTGCGTACTGTGGATATCTTAATCAATAATGCAGGTTCTTTGATTAACAAACCATTCTTAGAGACTTCCGCGGAAGATTTAAATGGGATGTTTCAGAGTAATGTAGTCGGGCATTTTAATATGATCAAAAATGTGCTGCCGCTGATGAAAAGTGGCGGACATATTGTCAATATTGGAAGCATGGGTGGTTTTCAGGGAAGTATCAAGTTTCCCGGCCTTGCTGCCTACTCCTCTAGCAAGGGTGCATTACATACCTTAACGGAATGCTTGGCTTTTGAACTGGCTGATACAGGGATTAAAATAAATTGTCTGGCTTTAGGGTCGGCACAAACGGAAATGCTGGAACAAGCGTTTCCTGGTTATCAGTCGCCTGTTATGGCTTTTGAAATGGGAAAATATGTGGCCGATTTTGCAAAGACCGGACATAAATTTTTCAATGGAAAGATACTTCCGGTAGCGGTGACTACTCCTTAATTAAGGTTCTCTTGCCTGTTAACACGCTGTTGAAGTGGTGTTGAGATATGCTATTGAAGTGCTCACAAGCGTATCAGCATCGTATCAACACCGCTTCAATAGGTAACAAAACACGAGCAAAGACCTTTTTTGTTGCTTTGTAAAATATTTTGATAACTTAGCAGGCGATATATGAAGAAAAGCCTGTTATTATTCTGCTTCGTAATTCTATTTGCCCCTTCTGGCAAGTCGCAGACCGTACCTGTTAAATATCAGGAAATCCTTAGAAAGATGGTTGCTAATAAAACCTCTAATAAATTAATAGATTTTGCAAAAACCCTGATTGGCATTCCTTATCATTATGCTTCCAATAATCCTTCAATTGGTTTTGATTGCTCAGGATTTGTGAGTTATGTATTCCATAATTTTGGTTTCAACGTACCAAGATCCTCTACAGAATTTAACCTTGCGGGAACTCCTGTTAAACTGGAAAATGCAAAGGTTGGTGATGTGCTTATTTTCACAGGGACCAACCCTAGAAGACGTGTGGTAGGACATGTTGGCATTATTGCTGATATTGAAGGAGACACAATAAAATTTATCCACTCCACTTCAGGTAAAGCACATGGGGTAACTGTGACAACGCTTAACCCCTATTATAAAAGCCGGCTAATGAAAGCGGTTAGTATTCTTTAGGTCTTTCAACTTTCCAGCAACACAACCTTCAGTGCCTCAAGAACTTCACCTTGTTTCAGCATTTGTTTGGCTAGTTCATGCAGTTCGCGCTGACGATTTACACCATCACCTATTGTTGCATCTAATACTTCTTTTACAGAAGCCTGATTTCGCATTAAGTCTATGTCTTCTTCGGTTGGGACTTTTTCTATGTTACCCAGCATTCCAAGATCATTACCACTCAGTACATAAGAATTTCTAACGCCATGCGGTAAAGCATCAACACCTATCCCCAGAGTAGTTAATGGTTTAGCAACTTTAAAGAGGTTGTCAGCTGTGACACGACAGTACCAGTCTCCCCCCAAACGGGCAACAAGATCTATCTTTGCCTGATCGATTTTACCATCTGTATCCAGGATTTCTTCTTTAATGTGAATGAGTTTGATCTCTGCAAGAATCAGATTACCTGCACCAGGATTATCTCCAAGATGGATAACTTCTGTAACCACACATTCCATTTGAACAGGTGCTTCCGCTACACGGGGCGGTTTCACCAATTGGGAAGGAAGCATGGTAAAACCGGCTTTCTCAAATTCGTTGATTCCCTTTGCATATTCTGTACTTGCCAGGCTCATTTGCTGAACCATTGGATAGTTCACAATGTTGATTACACATTCTTTGACCTCCAGAACATTCTCCAGGGTGTGTTTAGTAGTATTGTCACGCACTCTCCTTGCGGGAGAAAAAATACACATTGGTGGATTGGTGCTGAACATATTGAAAAAACTGAAAGGGCTCAGGTTGATATTACCTTCTTTATCAATCGTGGTAGCGAAACATATTGGTCTTGGCGCAACTGCATATTGCAAATAATTTTGCAGTTGCGCCGGACTCAAATCTGAAGTTTTAACTGTCAGCATTATTTTTTAAGGGCTAGAATAGAAAAATCAGTATCCACCTTACGAATGGTATTACTTAAACGACCGAGACCCGTGATTTCCATTTCGACAACATCGCCATCCTGTAACCACTGTGGTTTGAAATTTGGATCGTTTAAAAGACCTGTACCATTCAATTCAAGAAAACATCCTGTACCTACTGTACCGGAACCGATTACATCGCCTGGTAAAATATCTACGCCATAAGCACAACGCTCAATGATTTCTGCAAATGTCCAGTCCATGTCTGCTGTGTTACCGGCAGAAACTTGCTTTCCATTAACTGTACATGTCATTTCCAGGTTATAGCTGTTTCCTGAGTGGCCAGCTTTAGGCGCTGTTTTATATTCTTCCAGTTCATCCGGTGTTACTAACCATGGACCAATAACAGTAGAAAAATCCTTTCCTTTTGCCGGGCCTAAGTTTAATAACATTTCTTCCATCTGCAATGTTCTGGCACTCATATCATTCATAATCATATAACCAGCGATATAGGCATCGGCCTCCGCAGCTTTAATGTTACGTCCTTTTTTACCGATTACAATAGCTATTTCCAGCTCAAAATCTAGTTTTTGGAAATGGTCAGGCATACACTCAATCTCTCCCGGCCCCTGAATTGCATTGTGGTTTGTAAAGTAGAATATTGGATATTGATCAAATTCAGGAATCATATCTACTTTTCGGTTTCTGCGCGCAGCTGCAACATGCTGACGAAAGGCATAGCCGTCTCTGCATGAGCTTGGGTGCGGAACCGGAGCTACAACTTCATAAAACGCTTCTTCTTTAGGTTCAATTTCACCAGATTTGATTTTAGCATCGATCGCTAATGCCCGCTCCATCAGTACTTCTGAATCTTTTAAAAACTCGTTCATATCATTTGGAATTTGCTTATCGCAGGAATTCAGGTTGTAGATATGTCCGCTGATGAAAACACCAAGATGTTCTCTGTCTTCTGTTTTGTAGGATACTAATTTCATATAGTTTTATGTTTGGTAGGACAATGTATAGTACAGCTGGTCAAAGCTAGATAATTTACCTCACAATGAACAGGAGCATGCCCAATATTTATTTTTAAGCACTTTACGAATTCACAAAGGTTAAAAATAAATGACAATAGAATATATGGCATAAATTTGATAGCTAACAATATAATTCTTAAATTAGCCTTCGCAACAATGACAAAGAGCAAACTAAAATATCAGGATCGTATTGCCAGCCAAGTACTGGCCGGATTCAGGTATTCTATGCTCTCGAAGATCATTTTTGCGCAGTATTCCATTTAAGCTTTTTCCTAAAGCCAGCGTATATTAAACGTTCTCGCGTTTTTTATTCATCCCGTATTTTAACCTTATATAACCTATAGATATGCCTATTTATCATACCTTAGGAACCATTCCACCTAAAAGACACACCGTTTTTAGAAAGCCAGACGGTGAGCTTTATGCAGAGGAACTGGTCTCCACTGAAGGATTTTCAAGCCTGTATTCGCTTGTCTATCACTGCCATCCACCTACAATTGTTAAATCACTTGGAGAACCGTATTCTGTTGAGCCTAAAATTGCCAGAGAAAAACACCTAAAGCATACTTCGCTAATCGGTTTCAATATTGCACCAGAGGACGATTATCTGAAAAGTAGAAAACCAGTACTGGTTAACAGCGACTTGCATATATCTCTTGCTGCACCAAGAAAATCGATGACAGATTATTTTTATAAGAATAGTCAGGCCGACGAAGTGATTTTCATCCACCAGGGATCTGGTACTTTAAAAACTGGTTTTGGTAAAATCCGTTTCGCTTATGGCGACTACTTGGTTGTACCACGCGGTACAATCTACCAGCTGGAATTTGATGATGAGAAAAACCGTCTTTTCATCGTGGAAAGCTTCAGCCCTATCCGATCTCCAAAACGTTATAGAAATGAATATGGTCAGCTAATGGAACATTCTCCGTATTGTGAGCGTGATATCAGAAAACCAGCCGATCTGGAAACAATTGATGAATTCGGTGATTTTAAAGTATTGATCAAAAAACAAGGGTTAATGTATCCTTATACTTATGGCACGCACCCTTTTGATTTTGTAGGCTGGGATGGCTTCCATTATCCATGGGCTTTTTCTATTCATGATTTCGAGCCAATTACAGGCCGTCTTCATCAGCCACCTCCTGTACATCAAACCTTTGAAGGCCACAATTTTGTGATCTGTTCTTTTGTGCCACGCAAATTCGATTACCACCCTTTGTCTATCCCCGCCCCCTATAACCATAGTAATGTAGACAGTGATGAGGTGCTGTATTATGTTGACGGTGATTTTATGAGCAGAAAAAGTGTTGTTAAAGGCCAGATTACACTGCATCCTGGAGGCATTCCACATGGACCGCACCCTGGTACAGTAGAAAAATCAATTGGCAAGGAAAGTACGGAAGAACTGGCAGTAATGATTGACCCTTTTCGTCCACTTATGCTAACTGAGGATGCTCTGGCAATTGAAGACGAAAACTATCACAAGAGCTGGCAAATCAATGTTGAATAATAAAAAACTGACTCTTATACCTAACCATTTTTTTAAATCAATAAAAAAACAAGAACATGCAAACACTAGTTGTAGAAAAAGACACAGATGTACGTGATTTCCTGCCGCTTAATGGCACAGACCATCTTGAGCTTTATGTAGGTAATGCAAAACAATCTGCACACTTTTATAAAACGGCCTTTGGTTTCGAAACTGTAGCTTATGCAGGACCAGAAACTGGCCTGAGGGATAGAGCTTCCTATGTATTGCAACAGGGAAAAATAAGATTGGTACTAACTACCCCACTGAACTCTGAAGGGTTAATTATAGACCACATCAAAAAACATGGTGACGGAGTTAAAATTCTTGCATTATGGGTTGACGATGCTTACCAGGCGTACGAAGAAACTGTTAAACGTGGTGCAGTATCCTATCAGGAGCCTAAAACCTTAACAGATGAGTTTGGTGAAGTTCGCACTGCAGGTATTTATACTTATGGTGAAACTGTTCACCTTTTTGTAGAGCGCAAAAACTATAAAGGTGCATTTATGCCAGGTTATGTTGCTGTAGAAGGTGGCTATAAACCAGGAGGCACGGGTCTTTTATATATTGACCATTGTGTAGGAAATGTAGGCTGGAATAGAATGAATGAGGCTGTGAAATGGTATGAAGATGTAATGGGCTTCAAAAATATACTTTCTTTTGATGATAAACAGATCAACACTGAATACTCTGCCTTGATGAGTAAGGTAATGAGCAACAAAAACGGTTATGTGAAGTTTCCTATCAATGAGCCTGCTGAAGGTAAAAAGAAATCACAAATCGAAGAGTATTTAGAGTTTTACGAGGGTGAAGGTGTACAGCATATTGCTGTAGCTACGCATGATATTATTCAAACAGTCAGAGATATGAAAGTACGTGGAGTAGAATTTCTGAGCCCACCACCAAAGGCTTATTATGAGACTTTACTGGAACGTGTTGGAAAAATTGATGAAGATATAGCGCCTTTACAGGAACTGGGAATTTTAGTAGATTACGATGAAGAAGGTTATTTACTCCAGATCTTTACTAAGCCAGTTCAGGATCGTCCAACTTTGTTTTTTGAGATTATTCAAAGAAAAGGTGCGCAATCTTTTGGTGCCGGAAACTTTAAAGCGTTGTTTGAGTCATTAGAACGTGAACAAGAATTAAGAGGAAATCTTTAAATAAAAAAAATTGCAAAAGAAATGTGCTGTGTTCTGGCCGTATAATCTTGTCTGAGGGGGTAAGGAGTACGATGTCATCACATAAGCACATTTCTTTTAAAAAAAATTAAAAACAACGTAGGGGTATTTACAGTTTCATGCGTCTTACCTATACGGACTATATTTTTACAACGGCAACGAATAACAATTCAATGCTTTATCTGTTAAATATTATAGTCTATTATACCGGGTAAGTTTCAACTGTACCAGGGGTTCTTATCTTAATATTACTTATATAGTGTTTACCACTGTATGGTGTGTTGTTTAGTTAATTATGTGGTGTGTTTAGCTAAATTGTTTACAAAAAACCAGGTATAACTCGTGGGAATGCCTTTAGGTCTCCTGCGAGCTTTCCCTGGTAAACAACCCCCTTCTTCTGTATTTTTTCTATTATACAATATTTTTTTCTCTCTTCCCATTCAGAAAATTTAAGTACTTTCGGGCTTCATCGGCAACCAGAGAGGCATGTTTAACTATACAATCCAGAGAGTTCATATTTTCACTATACATTTCCGGAAAGCGTTTAAACTGTTTCAAAAAAACGATCCGCTAAGACTGGCTGGAGCAACTGCTTTTTTTGCCAACTTTGCTTTACCACCCATCTTATTGATTCTGATTAGATTATTTGGCTTTTTCATAGACCGAAAAACTCTGGTTAACAGAATTTTTGAACGTCTGGGAACCCTTCTGGATGACAGCAGTACACAGCAGATCAGACAAACTTTGAGAAACATCAGGGGAATGGACCATAAATGGTATGCGACACTACTGAGTTTCATTTTTTTCCTCTTTGTAGCGACCACACTTTTTGCTGTGATTAAGAACTCTATGGATCAGATTTGGTCTATCGGGATGAAAGATCACACCAGCTTTTTGTTTAAACTAAAGATAAGGGTAAGATCTATGGTGATTATCCTGCTGGCAGGTATCCTGTTTTTTGTGGGCCTGCTTACCGATAGTGTTCAGGCCATTATAAGTGTTTATCTGAACTCAACCGCCCCTACTTTTGGCCGGGTGTTTTTGCTTATCTTAAACCAGCTCTTGTTTATTGCGATTGTGACTACCTGGTTCAGTGTTTTATTCCGGTTCCTGACAAGTGGAAGACCAACGTGGAAATCTTCTATCAGAGGCGGTATACTGACCGGAATACTGTTCACACTCGGAAAATACATTCTACGTATTGCTTTACCTATGAGCAACATAGGAAACATATATGGAGCATCCGGTTCTATTGTCCTGATTATGCTTTTTGTATTTTACTCTTCTTTCATATTTTACTTCGGAGCCTGTTTCGTAAAGATATTAAGTGATGCCAAAGAGACTCCCATACGCCCCATCAAAGGTGCGTTTAATTATGAGCTCAAAGAGGTTTAAAAACATCCTAAATTAGTTCCTGCAATGCAGTCCGCTCAAATCCATGCATTTCAAATACAGCTAATTTGTTCAGCATATTATAATGAAGGGTACCAAAAAAATTAATTATTCCATCTTTATTTTTACCTTCAATACAAATGCTTTCTTTATTGACCTGGGGGTGTTGCAAAAACTGTTCAGTCAGGACCTCTTCGTCCTTAATTTTAATATCAGCGATATCGATCGCATACTCTTTCATTAGCAATAAAAAGCTTGTTCCATTCAATAATAAATCTTTGATACCCATGGCTGAACTATTTAAGGTTGTGGAAGATTGCTCCTGCAAATTTAACGCCAAAAAAAGGGGTAGACCAATATGGCTCACCCCTTTAGAGAATATTTTAAGAATTGTTTTTTAGAAAAGTCTAAGGGCAAGTCCTAAAGTGAATAAATTCAATCGCTGACCATCATAACCATCTTTTCCTAATTTGGTGATACCGGCTTCGTATCTCAGGTCAACACCCAATTTACCCAGATCTAAACCTGCACCAAACTGCCATGCAACAGCTTGTTTTTTGAAATCCCCACTAAAAATATTGGTAGTTGCAGCACCAAAAGATTGTTTATTATCTAAAATAAATGACACTACCGGACCAGTGTTTAAACGTAGACCTACACCCGCAGCACCGATTTTAGTGCCAATCAATAAGGGCACATCAAGACTTGTAAATTTCACTTTGTTTTCAACACCCGCACTTGCAGCATCATTACTTACCATTGTTGTGTTTTTTCCTGACAAATAAAGCTCTGGCTGGAAGTGTATACCTGCCGCACCGATTCTTGCCCAAACACCCGCGTAATAACCAGCTGAATTATCACTACTGAATGTATTGTGACTGCTTAGTTTAGAAAGATTAGCTCCTCCCTTAACACCAAACTGGAAAGATGGTAATATCTGGCCGAAGGCAACTGCACTAAAGCAGACAAATAATGAGAATAGGATTATTTTTTTCATAAGTTTTTATTTGTTTATTTGATAATAATCAAAGCATAATCTGCTTTTTATGTGCAGTAAAATTAGGAATATTTTTTTTGCAAACTAAATTACGTCAATTTAAATTAATTTAACCTTATTTCATAGATTTGCTCATGCCCTCAAAACAAATGCAACATTCAGTATTCTAATGGATTTTGATTTCAACCTCTATGCATTAAGCCTGATTATTTCTGGTATTATTACTCTACTGCTTTCAGGATATATATTAGGAAATGAAAAAGGAGCAGTTCGCTGGGTAGGTTATTTGATGCTTTCAAATTCGATCTGGTCTGTTAGCTATGGCTTTGAACTGGCCAGCAACACACTGGAACAGATGAAGTTCCTGATCAACCTGGAGTACTTAGGTATTGTTGCCGTTCCTTTCTATTGGTTTTTATTCTGTATGGATCTGGCTGGCAAGGAAAAATGGCTCAAGAAAAAAGGAAATCAATTGCTGATTACCGCTGTGCCAATACTCTCCCTGCTACTAGTATGGACCAATCATTTGCATCACCTGCATTATAAATCACTGAGTGTCGACAACACGGGTAGTTTCCCTATGCTAAAAATTGCTGCGGGAATAGGTTTCTATTTTTTCATCGGCTATTTCTATACGCTACTGCTGATCGGAAATTATTTCCTGATTAAAAAGTTTAGAAATTCCGACCGGGTCTATAAAAAGCAAAACCAGGTAATTCTCACTGCAGCAATAATTCCGTGGCTGGCAAATTTCTCCTACCTAATTGGGTTAAGACCAATCCCTAATCTGGATGTCACTCCTTTTGCCTTTCAGATTTCTTTAACCTTGATATTTATTGCCATTTATAGATTTAAATTACTGAATGTTTTACCCGTAGCAAGAGAAAAGGTTCTGGAGTTAATGGGAGATGGATTCATTGTACTGGATCACCGAAACAGGGTAATTGACTACAACTCAGCATTTAAAAAATACATCAGCGTTTATCACTCGAATAAAATCATCGGTAAAGATATTAATGAATTATTACAGTATCAGCCAGAATTACTTGATCTGCTTAATCAGCAGGAATCCGGAAAAGTTGAATTATTAGTGCATACTGCAAATGGTGTATTTGATCTGGAAGCAGATATTTGCTTTCTAAATGAAAATAAGCTTAACCGCAATGCCACAATTATTAAGCTACAGGACTTAACCAATGTCAGACAGGAAGCCCTGAAATCTCAACGTCAGGCAGAAGAGCTGCAAAAACTGAATCAGTTAAAAGACCGGATCTTCTCTATAATGGCACATGACCTCAGGGGGCCACTGTTAAATCTTGCAGAAGTCTTAAAAATGACTTCCGATGATACCATCAGTGCTGAAGAATTTAAAGACCTCTCTCCTACGCTGACTAAAGACATTTCTTATACAACTGATTTATTAGAGAATATTTTACACTGGTCAAGAAGCCAGTTGAAAGGCTATGGAATTAACAAAGAGCTTTTCGACCTGAATACACTGATTAATTCGGAAGTCAATTATCATCTCAAAGCGGCATCGGGAAAAAAAATAGCCATTATCCAACAATTGGATGCTGATATGATGGTCTATGCCGATCTGCTAATGATGCAAATTGTCATCAGAAATCTAATTATTAATGCCATCAAGTTCTGTCACGAAAACTGTATAATTAGCATTGTTGCATCCTATTTAAATAAGGATTTCATCAAATTACGGATTCAGGACAACGGTGTTGGTATTGCGCAGGAGAATATTCAAAAAATTTTTAATGGAGAGAATTTTTCCAGCAGAGGAACGCAAAACGAGAAAGGTACTGGAATTGGGTTGATGGTTTGCTGGGATTTTATGGAAAGAAATGAGGGCAGCATCAATATTGAAAGTGAATCGGGTAAAGGAACAACATTCGAAATGCGAATTCCAAGACACCATGCAAAAAAAAAGCCGTCCTTTGAAGAACAGCCTTTTTAAGCAACAATTAATTCATACCCCTTATCCTTTAGTTGCATCGTTGATAATCTGTCTTTCTTTAAGCACATCAACGTTGTTCTTATTCCCGAAATTTTGAGTTTTATCAGCAAAGTAAGCTAGAATCTCAACAATGGTATCTAAATTGTCGGCTACACGCTGGTGCATGTCTGGTAAATCTTTATCTAGCTTTTTATCACCAAGTTCTATATTATCTACTTCAATTTTTCCTATCTTTTGAATAATTGCTTGTTGTGAGTGTTGTAAATCTTCCAATTCTCTCACAATCTTCTCCATCAATTCGAATTTTTTTAAAGTATCCATATGGTTATATTTTAATATTCTTCTGTAAATATTTACAATTATCATCAACCAATTACCTTGCCATAGATTTCATTTCTCTACTAAAACAGGGCCATTTCTTAAAATATAAAGTTAATAATTAGGATAAATGCCATATAACTAATATATTAGTTATATGGCATTTAGAATTATGACACGACTCCTTTCCTTCCTGCTTTTATGTATTGTCGCATTTACAGCATACGCTCAGTCTGAACCTGTTTTAGATAAAGAGAAACTATTTGAATTCTATCAAAATCAACGTTTCAGTGAAGCTGCAACCTATTTACAATCCGTTTACAAGGAAAACTCAGAAGATCCTAAAGAAATTTCTCAAGTAGCTTATACCAATATGATGGCAGGGAATTTACCCGTAGCAGAGAAAAATTATCTGAAGCTTTATCAGCTGCAACCGGCCAGCTTACCCATATTATTTAACCTCGCAAGTCTTCAGCGCCGAAGAGGCAACGATAGTCAGGCAAAGTTCTATTATAAAGAGATCATTAAGATAGACAGTTTGAATTTTAATGTATACAGACAACTGGCCAGCTTAATCAACAATCCTATGAGTTCCGAAAAACAGTTCTACCTGAAAAAGGCTAATATACTTCATCCGGCAGATGCCGATGTTGCCTTTGAGCTGGCTAGCAGTTTCAATCTATCTAAAAAGAATGACTCTGCTTATACTGTACTACAAACAGCTTTAGCAGCAGATACGGCCAACATGATGCTTTTAAAAGCGAAACTTCCGGTATCTATTGCCTTAAAAAAGTTAGAAGAAGCAGTTTTAACTGGTGAACGACTGATGGCTTATGGTGATAGCTCCACTTATGTGATGAATAATATGGGCAAGACTTATTTTATACTGAAGCAATATGCCCAATCATTGAAATTCTTTAAGATTATTGAGAAAATGCAGCAGCAAAATGAATCTACTTTATATTATACGGCCCTTTGCTACCGTGAACTGAAAGATTATCCGCTTGCCGCAGATTATATGAATAAATCGATTAAAGAAAGTATCTCTCCTTATATGGCCAATTATTATAAAATTTTAGGCGAGGTTTATGAAAAAACTGAACAGTTCAAAATGGCAAATCAGAGTTATCATAAAAGTCTGGATTATGAAAATAAGGGTGATGTCTATTATAACCTTGCTTTACTGAATGACGGAAAGCTGAAAAATAAAAAGGCCGCTGCTCAATATTATCAAAAGTTTTTAAGCAGCAAGCCTGATGCGGAAAAGTATAAAGAAGTACTGGATTACGTTAAACAGCGAATCAGTACACTCTCTAAATAGTTATTTGTTTAATCAATAAATAGCCTGAGGCTATTTATTGATTAAACGGGCTACATATTTACCAATAATATCAAATTCAAGATTTACGGTATCCCCAATGTTTACTTCCTGCAAATTGGTATGTTCAAAAGTATAAGGAATAATAAATACAGAAAATTCATCGTCAGCAGAATTAACCACTGTCAGACTGATTCCATTTATACAGACAGACCCCTTTTCTACAGTTACATTCCCCTTGCTGCTATCATATTTAAAACGGTACTCCCAGCTGCCGTCAAGTTCCTGTCTCAATATGCAGACACCAGTCTGATCTACATGCCCCTGAACAATGTGCCCGTCAAGACGGCCATTCATCTGCATACAGCGTTCCAGATTAACTTTCATACCTTCAAGTAAATACTGCATATTACTCTTCTCCAGTGTCTCCTGAATCGCTGTAACGATATGTGTAGTATCATTCAATGCAACCACGGTTAAACATACACCGTTGTGTGACACACTTTGATCAATTTTCAATTCATTACTCAGTGCAGATTCAATTGTAAAATGAAGGTTTGTGCCCTCTTCTCTGATTGCTCTAACTGTACCGAGTGTTTCAATAATGCCTGTAAACATAAATTCTAATATTTTGTCCGGTTTTTAAGCCAGTTGCTGTTTTTTCTCTCCGCAGTTTCTATAAGCGCAGAACTCTTTTTTTCCTTTAGGCTTTTCAATGCAACTATAGCCGCAATCAAAGCCTCATCTTCATCAGTATTTTCCTTATTTTCAGGGTTGAAGTATTTACCTACGAAATGGGTATCAAAATTTCCGGAGGTAAAAGCCTCATGTTCCATGACAAATTTACCAAAGTTCAAAGTAGTTTGAATGCCTGTAATGTCATATTCTAAAATCGCCCGGTGCATTCTAGCAATCGCTTCCTCTCTGTTCGCCCCATAGGTAATCAGTTTAGCAATCATAGGATCATAATACACAGGAATTTCCATTCCCTGCTCAAATCCATCATCTACCCTGACTCCATTACCTTTTGGGGTACGGTAAGTTTTTAACACACCAATATCAGGAAGAAAATTATGTTGTGGATCTTCTGCATAGACT
Organism: Pedobacter sp. PAMC26386; assembly: GCA_014302835.1. Classification (GTDB taxonomy): domain Bacteria; phylum Bacteroidota; class Bacteroidia; order Sphingobacteriales; family Sphingobacteriaceae; genus Pedobacter. Next base: position 55,526 of record CP060294.1, on the reverse strand, counting down.
CTTAATTCTATCGAATGTCCATTGATTTTTAAATCTTGCTGGCTATAACTTAGTTTTTCGCCTCTGGCAATTTTAATCTGTTCTTTAACCAAATCAAGTCCGGTAATCAATTCTGTAACAGGATGTTCTACCTGCAAACGGGTATTCATTTCCAGAAAAAAGAAATCAAGATTTTCATCCAGAATAAATTCTACGGTACCTGCTCCAGTGTAATTCACAGATCTTGCTACATCTACAGCACACTTACCCATTTTCTCCCTGATTTCTGGGGTAAGTACACTGGATGGCGCTTCTTCAATCACTTTTTGGTGTCTTCTCTGAATGGAGCATTCCCTTTCAAAAAGATGGACTATATTTCCATGATTATCTCCCAGTACCTGTATTTCAATATGTCTGGGTGAGGAAACATATCTTTCTATAAAAACAGCTCCATCTCCAAATGCTGATTTAGCTTCGCTAACAGCCAATTGCATTTGTTCTTCAAAAACGGCCAGTTCATCTACAATCCGCATTCCTTTTCCACCACCACCCGCGGCTGCTTTGATCAGAATTGGAAAACCAACTTCTACAGCTCTGCGTTTAGCTTCTTCAATATCTGTAATCGCTTCTTCCGTTCCGGGAACCATTGGAATCTGATATTTTAGTGCCGCTGCTTTGGCGGACAATTTATTGCCCATAATTGCCATAGCTTCTGGCGACGGGCCGATTAAAATCAGACCGGCATCTTTCACCATCCTGGCAAATTCAGCATTCTCTGATAAAAATCCATATCCTGGATGTATGGCTTCAGCGCCTGTCAGTAAACAGGCATCTATAATTTTCTGGCCAACTAAATAAGATTGACTTGCTGGAGCTGGTCCGATAAAAATCGCTTCATCAGCATAGCGCACATGAAGAGCTTCTCTATCTGCTTCTGAAAATACAGCGACCGTTAAAATACCCATTTCCTTTGCTGAGCGCATAATACGTAAGGCAATCTCACCTCTATTGGCAATTAAAATCTTCTTCATATGAATTAGTTTTGGGATCTGTAGACCGGTTTCAGTTCTTTAATAATTTGAATAGCCTGTGCAATCTGCTCCGCATCTGTATCCAGATGTGTCACAAATCTTAAGGTATCAGGACCGGTAGCACCGCATAAAATCCCCTTTTCAGTTAGACTGTCCAATATACTTGCAGCGGTGTACCCTGCTGCAACTTTAAAAATAACAATATTAGTCTCTACCGGCATTATTGAAGCTACAAAACTGGTTGCTTCTAAAGCGTCTGCCAGCTGCTGTGCATGATGATGATCTTCAGCAAGCCTGTCTATATGATGATCCAGCGCATAAATACCCGCAGCGGCCAGGAAACCTGCCTGACGCATACCGCCACCAAATGCTTTACGGATTTTCTTTGCTTTATGGATGGTCTGTTTTGAGCCTAGTAATACTGAGCCCACCGGTGCCCCCAGTCCTTTAGAAAGACAAATTGAGATGCCGTCAAAATACTGACCGTAGTTTCCTGCCAGATCACCGGTTTTGATAAGTGCATTAAAAATTCTTGCACCATCTAAGTGAAGCTTCAGACCGTTACTTTTACACAATTCCGCTATCGGCGCTATCTGATCTAGTGTATAACAAGCCCCTCCACCTTTATTTACGGTATTTTCTAAAACGACTAAACTTGAGTTAGGATAATGAATGTTTTCTTCATTAATTTCTGGTTTGATAATTTCCGCAGTCAGAATCCCTCTCGGGCCATTAAGAAGTCTGACAGAGGCACATGAATGAAAAGCAATACCACCGCCTTCGTAACGATAAACATGTGCTGTCTGATCACAAATTACTTCATCCATAGGCTGGGTGAAACATTTAATCGCGATCTGGTTAGTCATTGTTCCCGAAGGACAGAACAACCCAGCCTCCATCTTGAAAAGGCTAGAAAGTCTGTTTTCAAGTTCCGCAACTGTTTCATCTTCTCCGTATACATCATCACCAACTTTTGCTGTCATCATTGCAGCAATCATCCCTTGTGTGGGTTTTGTTACAGTATCACTTCTAAAATCTATTTTTTTCTGCATGGAATAGTTCACAGGATAACAACAATTTTATTTTTATGTGCTTCCTTTAATGATTAATGGTGAAATTATCACAATTACAGCTTACATCAAAGTATTTTTATTCGTGTGCTGAGGAAATACCATATAAAATTCTTTAATTGCTCGTTATGAGCGTTTTAAAATTGAATATCTGGGTATTTTAAAAGAATATAATCACATTTATCAACTGCGATAAAATATTAAAATTTGGAATTTAAAATAACTAGTGTAATTTTATCCTTAGTGTTAATTTAACAATATCTTAATTTAACAGGCTTATTACCTGAATATTTGCTGTTTACAATCAGCCATAAGCAAAAGATAATTGAATTGAGAAGGAGAAAAGCCACTAAATACAGGGATTAATAATAAAATTGAAAATAACTTATAAAGATAAACGCTGGTCTCAGGCAAACAAAAACTGAGCAGGCAAAAAACACCATAAACAGACCATTAAAAAAGACCGAAAATGGAAAAAAACAAGTTGTCAGGAATATTTACTTTTACCCCAAAAAAAACAAATTAAGATGATAGTTATTGCAGATGGTGGTTCAACCAAAACCAATTGGTGTTTAATTAATGAAGCTGGTAGAAAAATTCATTTTAATACTGAAGGTTACAATCCGTATTTTTCCCGTACTGATTATATCGTTGAATCTTTAAAAAAATCTTTACCAGATCATTTAGAGGCAGATAAGCTAACAGAAGTATATTATTATGGCGCAGGCTGTTCAACTGACGCAAATAAAAAAATTGTAGCAGATGCGATGGGACAGGTTTTCCCAAATGCAATCATCTTTATAGGACATGATTTACTCGCTTCTTGCAGAGCTTTATTGGGTGATGAACCTGGTTTCGCGGCAATCTTAGGTACAGGAACCAACTCTTGTCTTTATGATGGAAGTGACATTTCTTTAAACATTGATTCTCTGGGTTATTTCCTTGGGGATGAAGGCAGCGGCTGTTATATTGGTAAACGTATTCTTGGCGATTACATGAAAGGTTACATGCCGAAAGGTCTGAGAGAAAGTTTTTATGATAATTTCGCATTGACGAACGAAGATATCTTCGATCATATTTACAACAAACCCCTTCCAAACCGTTTTTGTGCAGGATTCAGTAAGTTCTTATATGATTTCAAGGACAACTATGAGGATTACGCATTCTCTACAGTCGAATATGCATTTACTGCATTTTTTGAAAATCTGGTTATTCACTACCCTAACTACAAAGACCATACTTTAAACTGTGTAGGTTCTGTTGGTTATAGTTTCAGAGATATTCTGAGTATTGTTGCTGACAGATACGAAATGGGTGTTGGTAAAATTATCCGTTCACCTATAGATGACCTTGTGGACTACCATATGCAGCCTGCAAGAAGTCTGAAATAGAAAAAATAAATACGCAAATACAAAATCCCGGTTAAAGCTTAACCGGGATTTTTTTATTTAAAATGCGACTGGATAGATTTACTCCAGTTTAAAAAGAGATTTCTTTTCCAAATAGCTTTCCATATTTTCTTTTATCAAAACGGTAAAGGGTAGCCGCCCGGAAGGAAACTCCTTTCTGCTTCTCGTTCAAATCTTTTAAGACGTTAAAGCTTAGCATCTTTTTCCTGAAATTTCTCTTATCGAGCTTTTTGCCCAAAATAACCTCATACACATTCTGCAATTGCGTTAAGGTGAATTTTTCCGGAAGTAACTCAAAAGCTATAGGCTGATGTTTGATTCTTCTTTTAATTTTCTCCAGTCCCTGATCAAAGATCTTCTGATGGTCAAACGCTAAAGGGGGCAGTTCCTGAACATTAATCCAGTGCGCTTGTTTTGCATAATTGCTAATCGGTTTCAGGGCTTTATCCCCCCCCAAACGCAACATTGCATAATAAGCTACGGAAATAATCCGCCCCTGAGGGTGACGTCCTACATCACCAAAGGTATAAAACTGCTCCATATAAACATTCTCTATACCAGTGAGTTCATGTAAAATGCGCGCGGCTGACTGATCCAAACTTTCATTCTCGTTTACAAGATATCCAGGAAGGGCCCACCAATCTTTAAAAGGTTCTTCATTCCTTTCAATCAGCAGAACTTTTAATTCTCCTTCATCAAATCCGAACAAAACACAATCTATTGAGAAGGTGGAATTAAGCTGAGGTAAGACTTCTTTCAAAACATTAAATTTTTAAAAACTAAAGCAAATTAATATACTTGTTTGCGATTTACATAAAATAAATCAAAATAAATTACTTAGTGTAATATCTACACGGTATATTCGTAATATAAACACATGAAACCAAATATCAAAAATATCGCTGTATTGACATCTGGGGGTGACGCTCCCGGAATGAACGCATGCATAAGAGCAGTTGTACGTACCGGTATTTACAATGGTATAAATATGTTTGGAGTTTTGCAAGGTTATCAAGGATTAATAACGAATAATATTATTCCTATGGATGCCCGTTCAGTGAGCAATATTATCCATTTAGGCGGAACAGTACTAAAAACGGCACGTTGTTTAGAGTTTAAAACTGAAGAAGGCATGGATCTCGCGTACGAACACCTCAAGTTACATCAGATTGATGCACTTGTAGTGATTGGCGGAGATGGCACTTTTACAGGTGCCCGTCGTTTTGCACAAAGACATCATATCAATGTGATTGCCATTCCTGGAACAATCGACAATGATTTATATGGTTCTGATTTTACCCTGGGTTACGATACTGCCATTAACACAGTCATTGAAGCCATAGATAAAATCAGAGATACTGCTGATTCGCACGATCGTTTATTCTTTGTTGAAGTGATGGGTAGGGATTCCGGCTGTATTGCTTTAAGAAGTGCAATTGCTTGCGGAGCTGAAGCTGTATTGCTACCAGAAAAGGCAACAAGTCTTGATGAGCTGATTAAGCAGCTTGAAGTCGGGGCAGCGACAAAGAAATCTTCCAGCATTGTCATTGTATCTGAAGGACATAAACAAGGCGGCGCTTACGATATAGCAAAACATGTTAAAGAAAAGTTCAACCATTATGACACAAAGGTCACTATATTAGGGCACTTGCAACGTGGTGGAAGTCCAAGTAGTTTTGACAGGATTTTAGGAAGCCGTTTAGGATATGCAGCCGTGAATGAACTGCTGAAAGGCAGTACGCAGCAAATGGTTGGCTTAAGGGGTAATGAGATCAGGTTAACTAGTTTAGACGAAGCGTTGACAGAACATAGTTTTAAATTAGAAAGCGACCTTTTGGAAATGACTAAAGTATTATCAATTTAACATGATAGCGGTAGTATACAGCGGCTCAAAAACTGCACTATGGAAAATAGCTAAAGACGGCAAAACAATTGCTGAATGTACTATGCCTGGTATAAACCCGTTTTTTGTAGATCAAAAATCGTTATTACAGCAACTGAATAAAAAGACGATTTTAATCAACCATGCTGAACAGATCAAAAAGATCCATGTTTTTGCTGCCGGAGCAACCTCTTTAGACCGCAGAAATGAATTGGCGGCTTCTTTAGAGATCTTCTTTAAACACAGCAAAATCACTGTTCAGGATGATTTATATGGTGCTGCTATTGCTGCCTGTTTCAATAAAAGCGGCGTAGTGGGTATCCTGGGAAGTGGAGCAAACTGTGCCTATTTTGATGGTACTAAACCCGAACCGAATAACTATGGCTTAGGCTTTATTCTCAGTGACGAGGGCTCAGCTACTTACCTGGGCAAGATGATCCTTAAATATTATCTTCAGGAAAAGCTACCTGCCGATTTGATGAAGAAATTCAGTAAAAAGTACGACTTGAACCGGTCAGAAATACTGGATAAAGTTTATAAAAAAACTATGGCTCAGCAATTTTTGAGCTCTTTCCTGGATTTCTTTATAGAAAACAGGGAACATGAATATATCCAACAGCTAATAGATGACGCTTTTCAGCGTTATATAGATACCTACCTGCTGCCAACAATCAAACTTCATCCCGGAGAGGAAGTTCATTTTGTAGGTATAGTAGCAGGGAACTTTCAGGACCGTTTGCGTGATGTCGCAAAAAAGAATGGTTTTGAAATTACAACGATTACCAAAGAACCAATATATAATTTACTTAATTACTATTCAAATTAATAATAATGACAAAGATTGGAATAAACGGTTTTGGCCGTATCGGCAGATTAGTTTTTAGAGCTGCGTTAAAAAGAGGTCTAGACATAGTTGCAATAAATGATCTTGTAGAGCCAGATTACATGGCCTATATGTTGAAGTACGATTCTACACACGGTCGTTTTGACGGAACTATTGAAGTAGTTGACGGACACTTAGTAATAAATGGAAAAACTATCCGTATTACTGCAGAGAGAGATCCAGCTAGCTTAAAATGGAATGAAGTAGGTGTTGAGACTGTTATTGAGTCTACAGGGTTATTTTTAACTCAGGCTGATGCAGAAAAACACATTACTGCAGGTGCAAAAAGAGTTGTTCTTTCTGCTCCAGCTAAAGATGATTCAATCCCGACGTATGTAATGGGTGTAAATCATCACAAATTAACAGCGGATCAAACTGTTGTTTCTAATGCTTCTTGTACAACTAACTGTCTTGCTCCAATTGCAAAGGTATTAAATGACAACTGGGGTATTGCTGAAGGCTTAATGAGTACTGTACATGCAGTTACTGCAACACAGAAAACTGTTGATGGTCCTTCTGCGAAAGACTGGAGAGGTGGACGTGGTGGTTTCTCTAACATCATTCCTTCCGCTACAGGTGCTGCTAAAGCAGTAACTAAGGTTATCCCTGAACTGAAAGGTAAATTGACTGGTATGGCCTTCCGTGTTCCGGTTGCTGATGTATCAGTAGTAGATTTAACTGTTCGTTTAGAAAGACCTGCTACTTACCAACAGATTAAAGATGCAATGAAAGCTGCTTCTGAAGGTGAATTGAAAGGTGTTTTAGGTTATACTGAAGATGAGGTAGTTTCTTCCGACTTTATCGGTGATGATCACGCTTCTATCTTTGATGCAAATGCTGGTATCGCATTAAATGACAACTTCGTAAAAGTTGTTTCATGGTATGATAACGAATGGGGCTACTCTTCAGCTTTAGCTAAGTTCGTAGAATATTACGGAAACTTAAAATAAAACCTGTTCTTACAGGTATGAAAAAGGATGTTTCCGTATGGAGGCATCCTTTTTTTCATGATAAACCTGCTTAAACTTTAAACTCATCCAGTGAATACGGCATCTCTATGCACAAAAAACCATGCTCAAGTAAAAGCTGTTCTACAGCTATAGTGCATAAATCAGGGCTCACTACTCTAAGAATCTTATCTACATCTTCTAAATCAAACGTCCAGTTTTTCTCCCCCAGGAAAGCATTTAATTCTGGCCTCAGACAATCCAGATCTTCAACGTCCTGGACTGATGTTCTAAAAATAATCACGTTCATCATTTATAATTAAATAGTTCAAGATTGATCAAAAATAGCAGAGGAATAAATAGCCGGCTATTATTTTCTATAGCAGGACGGAGACCTCTAATATAAAGATGTGATATCAGGTTAAATATCCAAAGGGATTTCAAGCCGAAGTACCCAAAACAGGCGGTGAACGGTAAAAAATGACCGGTAAACAAAAATTGTAATTGTTGTTATTTGCTGGTCAGCCAATCCAGAAACTGAGGCGTTTTCTCTTTACTGATGGTAATGGGTTCTTTGAAAGAGATGGAAAGATTGATCACCAGTTTACGGGAAAAAAAATGAGCCGCATCTTTCACAGCTTTTCTATTGACCAGGTATTGACGATTTACTCTAAAAAAATCATCACCTGACAGCCTTTCCAATTCTTCCAGCTTCTTGTTCAACCCATAGGTCTGCTGGTCAAAAGTCAAGAGTTTAGTTTCTTCGTTAATGATATAAAATAAAGCAATGTGATCTGTTTTAATGGGAATGATCTTATCCTTATAGGCAACGAGTATAGAAGATGTCTTTTGAGGCATCTTGTTCATAAACAGGTCAAAAATTGCATCATAGGATACTCTCTCAGTTGAAAAACCTCTGCATAAAGCATGGTATTTATTCAAAGCCTGAGCAATAGAAGATTCTGTAAACGGCTTTAAGATATAGTCTATACCGTTGGTTTTGAATGCGTTTAATGCATACTCGTCATAAGCAGTGCAGAAAATTATTGGCGCAGTAACATGGACCATCTTGAAAATATCAAAACTTACCCCATCACCCAGTTGAATATCACTAAAGATCAAATCTGGCGATGGTGCATTTTCAAAATACTCGACTGCCTCCTTTACGGATCTCAATGAGGTAACCAACTGTGCATCGGGTTGCAATTTTAAAATCACATCCGCCAAATCTTCAGCCGTTATCCTTTCATCCTCTATAATTACGATCTTCATTAGTCAAAATTCTTAAATTCACGGAGAAAACCTGACCGTTGTCTTTGATTTCAATTTCACCGCCCGACAACAACTTATATCTCTCAGCCAGATTCGCTAATCCGCTGCCTGTAGAGTATTCTGCTATTGATCTTAACTGAATGTTATTGATTACACTGATCCTCTGTCCTGTCTGCTTAATTTCAATGGTAAGGGGATCTGCATCGGTGAGTTCATTGTGTTTAATTGCATTTTCTAAAAGCGGCTGCAAGGAAAAAACTGGTAATAGCCCATCCGAATTTGTAATATCAAACGAAAACTGCAAAGCTTCCCCAAACCTAACCTTTTGCATTTCCAGATAATCGATGCATAACTTCACTTCATTGTTAAGAGTTGCAAGTCCTCTTTTATTTCCGGAAACGGAAACTCTTAAAAAGTCTGATAACCGCAATAGGTAATCTTCTGCCCTTTCCGGACTTTTCTTAATAAGCGATTTAAGAATGTTAAGCGCATTAAACAAGAAGTGTGGCTGTATCTGTTGTTGTAATAACTGATACGCGGCCTCTGAACTGGCAGCACTTAACCGGGAGTTTTCCAGCTGTGCATTATTATTAGCTTCCTGGACAATGATGAAATTTTGAAGCAGCAGCAAAATCCCATTCACAAATAGTCCCTGTATGAATATGTAAAAAATTATAATATTCCCACGAACCCTTTCCCCCAATATTTTTTTTGCTATTCCCAGCTCAATCAGATGTTGTTGAAAAACATACATAATTCCCATTACAGCACTCCCCATAAGAAAACTTAGTATGTAAAACCAAATCCTGCAACTACGATCTGACTTCACGTTATTTTTCACAAAAACTAACAAACCAATGTCACCGGCACTAATTAAGTTAATCAGAAAAAAGAACATGATTGACCTGCCCAGAGCTCCCCTGATCGTTTCACCTTCCATAAAGGCAGAACTAAATAAAAATAAACTGATTGCCAAAGAAAAACAGCAACTTACTTTAAACAATTTTTTTATAGGCAGCTTCGTTTTCATCATAGCAAATATAGTCAGGATCGAAAAAGGATTTCTCATTTATTTTTTCTTCCGTTTACTATTTGGTATCACATAAGAGACATTCATATTGAAAAATGCAGATGCTATTTTAGTTCTGGATTTATAGTCATTGAAATTATCATTTACCTTGATTAATCGGGTCGTAAGTGCATTTCTGTACCCTCCTTTGATACCCAGCAGAAAGTTTTTTCCGAGTAGGTGTTCGTATCCTGCATAACTGTTAATTTCATTAGAAATCCATTCATAATTACCTGCACGATATTGTCCTTCGGCATCTTGTTTCAGAAAGAACGAATTATTCGTTAGTTCTACGCCAGTACTTAACCAACCACCTAATACACCGGATCTTCTTGCCATTACTCTTTGTGGCAATACCAAATCTATTTCCCATAAACTATTGGTGAATTTATGCCAGTAAGAATATACAGGAAAGAAAGGTAAAATAGTAGACCTGTCCAGATTCACATAAAGCCCTAGAGTAGAAAATGTAGCTGCACCCCGTTTCAGGACAAGGGAAGAAGAAAGACTTCCACTTAACTTTTTAATATTAAAAAAATTGGAGCTCCCCATTATTACAGTCGCATTGTAAAAGATAGGCTTGCCCCATAAGGTATTTTGATAACCTGCAGAAAACAAAGCATCAAAGTCGTCCTTAGCTGTTTTACCTTTATTATAAAGTGCATCTGGAGCTTCTTTGCCATAATAAGAGAACGATGTTCTTGTATAATTTGCACCGGCAGATAGCTTAAAATTATTTTTTTCGTAAACAGGAAATAAAGCAGAAATCTTCAGGCGCTCACCCGAAAACTCCCCCTCCCCTTTTTGTACATCGTCTTTAGAGCTGAGTTTATAATTGGAGTTACCGTAGTATTCCTTTTGAATAGTGACTAATTTACGAACAGGATAACTTTCCTGAGCAGGTTTGCTTTTTAAAAGAGAATCCTGAGCAGTAGCGGAAAACGCAAACTGAACAAGGAATACGCACAATAGTTGAATCTTCATTTAACTGGGTTTTACACGAAAATGCAGAGTTGCTGTCAGGCTATAAAGCATTTTAACTGCGAAACGGACAACATCACATCTGAAAATCACATTTTTCATCAATCGTTTTAAATAAACAATTCCTAAGTCCCCCTCCCGGTCTGGCAAAAAAATAGTACATTTGCGCCATATTCAGCACCCATTAATTGAAAAGAACAGTCTGCCTTTTATTATTCTTGATCATTGCTTCACAATCGTTTAACAAATTGTGGGTAACGGTTTCGTTTAAAATGAATGAGCGCTATATTTCAACTGTTCTCTGTGAGAATAAAAACAGACCTGAAATGCATTGCAACGGCAGATGTATTTTAGTTAAAAAACTAAAACAGGCTGAAGAAAATGAGCAAAAACAGAGAAATCAAAATCAGGAAAATACAAATGTTTTGTTTTTCTGCAAACTGAACAAGCTGAAGTTCACTGGTTTTCTCCTAGCAGGACAAAAAGATAGCTTCAACAGATTCTATCTTCACTTCAAACCTTCTTCTTTTCATAACGATATATTCAAACCGCCTCAGGGCCAATTCGCTTAATTTTTATTGGTATACCCCATCTCTACTGGACGAATAAGATTCATCAGCGGGATTTTATTGTATTGCGGATAAGCAATATTTTTTAGGGATATCTCAATTCTGTCTTCGCGATCTCACAAATGGCCGGTTTAGTCTTGGTCATCTATTCCAATTATATACGTATGATTTGGTATTTGCATGCAAGCTTATACCAGGTCAAAATAATAATCATCATGAAAATCAAGGTTTTCCTTCTTTTGTTTTTACTGCTTTCTATTCATAAACTATCCGCTCAATCCCAATCAGGATCTTTACACGGTAATATTATATCATTTGACAATGAACCAATTCCTGGTGCAAACGTTGTTTTCCAAAATACGAATCTTAAAACGATTACAGATGAGCATGGAAATTTCAGCTTTAAAAATGTCCCTTCAGGCACTTATATCTTAATCGTTTCCAACATTGGTTATACGGCGACGAAACAAAACCTGGTCATTAAGCCAGGGAAGAAGTTAAGGCTCAATTTTCAACTTTCAAAAAGTAGGCAGGAGCTGAACGAAGTGGCCATCAGCGGGGTCAAAAACCACTATAAAGTAAAAAGCTCTAGTACTTCAACAAGGATGGATATCCCACTACTAACTACTCCTCAATCTGTTCAGGTTATTTCTAACCAGGTGATCAAAGACCGCCAGGCATTTACCTTGAATGAGATTTCAAATTCATTTACCGGGATGAAAGCGAATAATGGAAGTGGTTCTTTTAGTATCCGTGGATTTACTGCTTACTCACCTTCTGACGCAAGTTTTCTTTTGTATAATGGAATCCGTGGAAATTTATATCTGTGGAGTCAGCAGCCGCTGCTTTATAACATTGAAAACGTAGAGTTGCTGCGTGGGCCTTCGGGTGCCTTATTTAGTGAAGGTTCTCCAGGGGGCGTAATTAACTTTGTCACTAAGAAACCACAGGTAAAAAAGAGATATGAATTTGATCTGTCTATGGGTAGCTGGGACTTTAGAAGACTATCAATAGATTTAACTGGTTCCTTGTCTAAAAACAAGAAATTGCTTTACCGGGCTATCATCGGTTATGACAAATCAAAAAGCTTCAGAGATTACCAGGATAAGGAGAATATTTTTATTGCCCCCTCGCTGACCTATTTGTTCTCCGAACGAACTGATTTGAACCTAGAGATCAATTATGCACATCAAAAAACCAATCAGCAATATGACAATGGTACTTATATCCGTACCAATACTGATGGAACTTTTGACTTCAACTATTATCCCAATAACCTAACGGTGCAAAGTCCTACAGATTATGGAAAAACTGATAACGTGTCTGCTACACTGACTTTTAATCATCAATTTAATGATCAATTGAAATTAACTGCTGTGCACCGGGCAGTAAATAGTAAGCTGGATTATACGGATCATATTCCGGTTGGAAAAATCAGGAATGATTCCATTAGCCGCGGTTTTCAGGACTGGGAAACCAGCCGCTTCAGCTTGCAGACTACAGCCTATTTGTCTTATCAGACCAGAACAGGCTTATTGAAACATAATATTATTACAGGGATTGATTATAACCGCTATGGTTGGACTAAAAATGATTATCAATACAAGCCAGCTACACGCATTTCCATCTTTAACCCTGATTACGGTAATGATCCGCCTGCTGAATCTGTTAAAGCTCAGGAATCGGATGATAATAAAAGAATCACCAATCTTATAGGTGTATATGTTCAGGATCAGATCAGTCTGGGAGAAAAATTAAAAGCCTTGCTTTCTCTTCGTTATGATAATTACAATGCAAAAGAAACGCCGCTTTCGGCAAGAGATAATAAACAAGGTGATGAATTGCAAGCTTCAGGCTTGATTCCGCGCGCCGGCCTGGTTTATTTACCAGCAACTAATATTTCTGTTTATGCTAGTTTTTTAAAGTCATTCAACCCGCAGACCTCTAACAATGCTTTATCCGGAGGTCCCTTTCCTACCAGAAGAGCTACTCAGTATGAGGTTGGTTACAAAGGCGATTTCTTTAACAATGCACTTTCTACCAGTGTTTCCATTTACCAGATCAGATATGCCAACATCCTGGCTTCGGCACCGACAGAAGAGAATTCTCATCGCCAGGAAGCTCTTAAAGGAACAAAAAGCAGTGGTATAGAGTTTTCCGCTACAGGTACAGTTCAGAATTTCAATATTATTGCTGGTTATGCTTATAACAATCACGTCATCCTGTCTACCAGTTCATTTGGCAAGAAAGGTGATCGTTTTAATAATGCACCAAGACACATCGCTAATTTATGGCTGAAATATAATGTAACAAAAGGAACAGTTAAAGGAATGGGTGTAGCCGCCGGAGTCAGATACGTGAGTGATCAGGTTGGCCAGATTACTAATCAGAATTTTGTATTCCCTTCTTATACCGTTTTTGATGCGGCATTGAATTACCGGAGAGGAAAATACAATATCCAGCTGAATGCTTACAACCTGACCGACAAACGCTATTTCACAGGCAGCCGGTCTAGTACGGTAACGGGTGGATTAGGTGATCCATTAAGTTACAGATTAGGTATAAGTTATCTGATCCAATGAGAAAGATAAATTTAACACGTGTCCTGGTTTTTTCGATACATAGCTGGCTGGGCCTGATTACTGGTATATTTTTACTCCTGTTAGGGCTAAGTGGTTCTGGTCTGGTCTTTCTAAAGGAAATCGATCAGGCTGTTCACGCAGAATTGTTAACGGTAAAACCGGCGGATAAACGTTTACCTCTGGATAGTTTTTATCGCAAAATCACCCGCAGCCATCCCCATATTAAAGGGATAGCCTGGCTTAATCCGGATGCAGCCCCAGACAGAGCCTATGAATTCAGGCTGTATCAGAATGACGGTAAAATCAGCACATATGATCTGGGTATGGTCAGCATGAACCCTTATACAGGGATAGTGCTGAGAGAAGGGAATCTGAAGGATTTCAATACAGGTTTTATACATTGGTTAATCCAGTTTCACTGGAGTTTCCAGTTAGGACTCCCAGGTTTGTTAATGGCTACTGTATTTGGAATAACGATGCTAGTGTCTATTGCAACCGGCCTGATTATTTACCGGAAGTATATCTGGAAAGTATTGACTTTCCGGACGGGGATTAACTGGAAAAACAGGAATACGATAGCTTCTGGTCTGCATCGTGTAGTTGGGGTATGGGCACTGGCTTTTAACCTGATCATCTTTTTCACAGGTTTCTGGATGAATATCTTTGCTTTTGACCCAGCTTACTGGCAGAAACAGACTATCCCCTGCCCTGCAAATACACTAGCTGTACAACCATTAGACAAGTTGTTATCTCAGGCTTATGAAAAAATGCCCGGTTTAATACCTTTAAGTGTTTACCTGCCAACGCAGCCTGGTGTAGATTTTAAAGTAAGCGGAACGCTGAAAAATCAGAATCCACTTTTTCAAGGCGGTAATTCGGTATCGTTTGATGTGGTATCTGGTCAGCTGACAGCCATAAAAAGATTCAGTGAAAAGAGTCTGTGGGATAAAATAGAAACGACCTTTTTCCCACTGCATACCGGCAACTTCGGTGGTATTCCTGTTAAAATTCTCTATGTATTGATTGGTTTACTTCCCGGTTTATTATCGGTAACTGGTTTTATGCTCTGGTGGAGAAAAATAAAATAAATAATCTGGGGATGTGTCTTTCAGAGAACATCCCCAGATTATTTCAAGTATTCATCTCGTATACAAAGGTATCACGAAGTCTTCCTTTCATTTCAAAATCCTTCCTGATTAACTTAACCCGGAAAAAGCCGCAATGCTTTAAGACTGCCTGAGAGGCCAGATTCAGGACATCACAAGTAGCTTCAATCGTTTTCACTCCCAATTCAGTAGCAGCATACCGAATTAAGGCTTTAGTTGCTTCTACCGCATACCCGCTTCTCCAGTATTCAGGGTTAATAATATAACCTAAATTCCCTTTATCTTTTTCTAATGCATCATAACGAAAACCACATCCTCCTATCAGTTTGTCTTCTTCCTGAAGTATAATTGCTAATTCAAAACTAACTCTTGGTATTGCTTTTTGAGATTGCAGTACTTCCTGAATAAATGCTTTGGTATTGGCTTTATTGTTTGGCCCCCAGGCTTCATAGATCAAAATATGTTCCTGTTGTGCATATTCGTGAATAGCTTCCCAATCTGATTCTTTATATTCCCGGAGGATTAACCTTTCCGTCTCTATCCAGATTTCCATTTGTTGTTATACTGATTTCAGTACCATCGCCCCTAATGGCGCAATATTGATCGCAATAGAATAATCTCTCCCATTTGCTTTTATAGCCTCAGGCAGAAAAACAGTGGCATTCAGTTTACCACTTCCAAAAAATTCAGTAGCGTCACTGTTAAATATTTCTTTCCATGAAGCTTTAAATGGTAATCCAATCTTATAATTCTGTCGGTATACTGGTGTCATATTCAGGATAATAATCAGTGTATCCTTTGCTTTATGCCCTTTACGGGTATAAACAAAGATAGAATGATCCTTATCGTCAGCACTGATCCATTCAAATCCTTCCGCAGAAAAATTAAAATCATATAAGCCAGCTTCTGCACGATACAATTTATTCAGTGCTTTCACATAAGTCTGCATTCCCAAGTGAGATTTATACTGCAATAAATCCCATTCCAGTGAGCGGGTAAAGTTCCACTCTCCGTTCTGTGCAAATTCATTTCCCATAAACAGCAGTTTAGTGCCTGGCTGGGTAAACATATAAGCATATAAAAGACGCAGATTGGCATGTTTTCGCCACTCATCACCCGGCATTTTATAAATCATGGACGATTTACCGTGAACTACCTCATCATGCGAAAAAGGTAACATAAACCGCTCAGAAAAAGCATAAGTAATGCTAAAAGTAAGCTGATGGTGGTTATACTTCCGGTCTATAGGATCAGTTTTAAAATACTTCAGGGTATCGTTCATCCATCCCATCATCCACTTCATACCGAATCCCAATCCTCCCTGAGCTACAGGATGTGTAACTCCCGGATAAGTACTGCTTTCTTCTGCAATTGTCTGTACGCCTTTAAAATTAGTATAGATTGATTCATTCAGATCTTTAAGAAACTGGATAGCACCTAGATTTTCTGAACCTCCAAATTCGTTAGTCGCTGCGTCTCCTGCTTTTCTGGAAAAGTCAAAATATAGCATAGATGCTACAGCATCCACACGTAAACCATCAGCATGGAACTGATCCAGCCAGTACATAGCATTACTGATTAGAAAAGAACGCACCTCATTCCGGTCATAATTGAAAATATATGATTTCCAATCGGGATGAAAGCCTTTACGCATATCGGCATGTTCATACAGATGTGTCCCGTCAAAATGGAACAGTCCATGTGCATCACCAGGAAAATGTGAAGGAACCCAATCCAATACCACAGCAATATCATGCTGATGAAATTGTTCTATCAGGTACATCAGCTCCTGTGGTGTCCCGTGTCTGGAACTTGCAGCATAATATCCGGTAATCTGATAACCCCATGAAGGATAATAAGGATATTCCATGATTGGCATCAGCTCCACGTGGGTAAAGCCCATTTCCACAACATAAGGAACCAGCGTATTCGCTATTTCTTTATAGGTTAGAATACGGTCAGGTTCTGAAGGATCACATTGCCAAGAGCCTAAATGGACTTCATATACAGACATTGGCTGGCCTAATGCATTTAATTCAGGACGCTTCTTCAGCCATGCTTTGTCTTTCCATTTATAGTCTGTATCCCAAACTACAGAAGCGGTTTGCGGCGGATGCTCCCACCTGGTTGCAAAAGGATCTCCCTTCTCATAATCCTTCCCGTCAAATCCTTTGACAAAATATTTATAAACTGTCCCTTTTCCTAAAGCTGGAATAAAGCCTTCCCAAATTCCGGATTCATCCAGTCTTTTATACAACCGGTGAGTAGTTGCATGCCACTGATTAAAATCACCAGTAACATAAACATCCTTTGCATTTGGTGCCCATACTGAAAAATAAGTCCCTTCGGTCTGTTTCACTGTCAAAAGATGTGCACCCATTTTTTCATACAAACGAAAGTGTTTGCCAGAAATAAACAAGGCAACATCAAAATCTGTCAGTAAACTAAAAACCCAGACAGGTATATCTGCAGATACGGCAATAATTTCATTAACAGGTTTACCCTGATTCGCTTTAGCCATTATTTTAAGGGATTATATTCAGCGAGTGTTTAAACACTCGCTTAGTTCAAAATGCTTCTTTCAGGAAAATACCCGCATACTTACTCTCCCTGGATCTGGATCACAGCGAAGTTTTTATTGGTTTTAAAACGTAAACAATTTCTATCGTCGGTCAGGTAATCTTTGATTTCCAATCCGTCGATAATGACTTTTTTGACACCAAATGGAATACCAATTAAATTATAATTGTAAGTCTCGTAGTTCGGTGTATATAAGCCTTCCAGTTTCTGCTGAATCAGTAAACGACGATCATTTCCCTTCACAGTAAACTTCTTCTCTGAATAGATGTCCTGTTCATAAGCGAAGGTGTCTCCGTGATCCTCAAAGAAAAATGAATTCACTTCATAATTTGAATAATAAATATTCAACAATACTTCCTCTACATTTTTCTCGCCTACATACTGCATGACCGGATACTCCGGAATCACAGCACCAGCTTTGATGAAGATAGGCATATCTTCTAATGGTGCAGCTACTAAGTGTTCATTTTCGCCACCAAGCAATTCATGTGTCCAGAAATTATACCATTGCCCTTTTGGCAAATAAACGGTTCTTGAAACGGCTCCCTGTTCTAAAATAGGACATACCAGGATTTTATCGCCGAAGGCAAATTCATCTTGTCTGAAATGATTGCTCACATTTTCCTGTTCCAGCATCACCAGCGGTCTTAAAATTGGAAAACCATAACGGTGATGTTCCCAGAAAACAGAATACAGGTAAGGCATTAACCGGTATCTCAGCTCAATAAACTTACGGTTGATAGCGGTATAAGGTTCCCCGAAACTCCAGGGTTCTCTTTCAGCGGTATCGCCCGCAGAGTGTGCACGCATAAATGGAGAGAAAGTACCTAGCTGAATCCACCTGGTAAACAGTTCTCCATCGGGTTCTCCACTAAAACCACCGATATCAGTTCCGCAAAACGGAACTCCCGAAACAGACATCCGCTGGCATTGAATATTTCCAATTTTCAAATGTTCCCAACTCGCCACATTATCACCTGTCCAGACACAACCGTACCGCTGCATTCCGGCATATCCTGCCCTTGTGATGGTAAAAGGACGCTTGTTACGCATCAATTTTTTTAATCCGTCATAGGTTGAACGAACCATTTGCATCCCGTAGACGTTATGTGCTTTCCGGTGCGATCCTCTGTGTCCATCGTAGTTGTGACGAACATCGTTAGGGAAAGTTCCTGCACCAAAAACTGCCGGCTCATTCATATCATTCCATACCCCTGCTACACCCATATCCACCAATTCTTTATAGAGCCCACCCCACCATTCTCTTACTGTAGGGTTCGTGAAATCCGGGAACTGACATCTGCCAGGCCATACATGGCCTTCCATAAAGTAGTCATCACTCCTTCTGCAGAAGTAATTATTTTCTTTTCCTTCTTTAAATACCCAGTAATTATCATCGACTTTAATTCCCGGATCGATCATCACTACGGTTTTAAACCCATCATCGGCCAGTTCTTTGATCATTTTCCTTGGATCTGGAAAGTGTTTCTTGTTCCAGGTGAAACAACGGTAACCGTCCATATAATCGATGTCAAAATAAATCGCATCGCACGGAATTTCTCTGGAACGGAATCCTTCTGCTACTGCTTTTACTTTGGTTTCCGGATAATAGCTCCAGCGGCACTGATGATAACCTAAAGCCCATTTAGGAGGCATTGGGTGTGTTCCTGTCAAACTTTGATATCGTTTAACCACATCCATCATATGTGGTCCATGGATATAATAATATTGCAATTCACCGCCGTCTGCCCAGAAACTGGTCTTATCGTTATCTTCTTTTCCGAAATCAAAATAAGAACGAAAGGTATTGTCAAAGAAAATACCGTAAGCAGATTTCTGATGAACGCCTGTATAAAACGGAATTGTTCTATATAATGGGTCTTGATCCCAGCTAAAAGAATAAGCATCAGTATTCCAGTTTTGAAAATGCCGGCCGCGCAGGTTCATATTCCCCGACTTATCGCCCAGACCGAAAAAATTCTCTTCCGGAAAACATTTTTTAGTAGCAAAAACATAATAGCCACCAAAATCTGCATTTTCTTCCCAGTGCATCGGAGAAGCATCTTCACTCATGACTGTTTGTGTCAGATTCTCTATAAATGAGATATGAAAATCGGATTTTCTGATTTTACAGGTAATAGTATTAGTCGCAATTGCATAGCAATCTTCCTGCTCATCTAAATTGAACGTGCTTACTTTCTGGTCCACAACCGGGACAGCGTAAGAAAAATCTTCCAGAAAAACACTGTGAGGAGCCAGTCTGACCCGGATAATTTCATTACTGACTACTCTCACTTCCACACAAGCCTCTCCGTCCGAAAAGAAAAATTTGTTCCCTTCTTTACGTACATCATAAACCTGTGTCAAATATTTCTTAACTATCGGTTTTAACGCTAATACCGGATTATTTAAATGTTGAATATTAGATTCAACAATTTCCTTAATATTTTCGTTGTCCTTTATTTCGTTTCCTTGTTCTTCGAGTTCTTCCATAAAAAGGTTTCCGTAATCTGTTTATCTATGTAAATTGTCTTGTTGGTATAGCTAAAGTGTTAATTATTATGCCAAAACACAAGGTTTTTCAGATATAATTCACACAAGATTTCAAAGTTTTACATTCATAATCCGCTTTGCTGAATCTATTTAGCATTTTCTTTAACAGACTTAGCCAAATCTTCAGATGAAACACATAAATCTGATTAACATTAGCAATCAATCCAGTTTTGTATTAAATTGCCTAAGAATACCAGACCACGAAATCCAATTAACCGGCAATTCAATTTATATGAGGAACAAATTCAAAGCATTTATTTGCGTCATTATACCAGTACTGTTAGCCTTTGTCTTAAATACCAAATTTGGTAGCCTTCCCCCACTCTTGAAATTTCTTAACCCATTTACGGGTTTTTGGCAGAATGCAGAAAAAATGAGCATTTCAAAAAATGATGCCATCAAGTTAAAAAACACCCAAGAAGCAGTTGAGGTCATTTTTGATGATCGAATGATTCCACACGTTTTTGCTAAAAATGATCATGACGTATATTATACCCAGGGTTATATCACCGCAATGAACCGTTTATGGCAAATGGATTTCCAAACACGTTATGCAGCCGGCAGATTATCTGAGGTGGTTGGTGCGAAAGCAATTGAACTAGACCGGTACCAGCGTCGTATGGGCATGGTTTATGGGGCGGAGAATTCATTAAAGGGAATGATGGCAGACCCCAAATCAAAAGAGATGATTGAGGCTTATACAGATGGAATCAATGATTATATCCATTCTCTTTCCAGCTCGCAGCTTCCTTTAGAGTATAAAATACTGGATTTTAAACCAGAAGACTGGACACCACTTAAATGTGCTTTATTGCTGAAGCAAATGTCAGCGGTACTAGCCATGGGTTCTGATGAGTTTTACATGAGTAACATTTTGAAAAAATATGGGCCTCAAATAACTGCCGATTTATTTCCAGACTATCCTTTCCGTGAAGACCCGATTATTCCTGTTGGAACAAAATGGGATTTCAAACCACTGAACATACCTCAACCCTCCGCTCCTTTTACAGAAATGACTACGGGCAAAGTAAAAACTAAAGTACTCGAAGATGGTATTGGCAGTAATAACTGGGCCTTGTCTGGTGCAAAAACAGCGTCAGGTTATCCGATTCTTGCCAATGACCCACATCTTAATTTAACCTTGCCTTCTATCTGGTATCAGATCCAGTTAAATGCACCAGGGCTAAATGCTTATGGAGTATCCCTGCCAGGCGCACCAGGAATCACAATTGGTTTCAATAAGGATATTGCCTGGGGAGTAACCAATGTCGCGGCAGATGTTCTTGACTTCTACCAGATTACATTTAAAGATGATTCTCATCAGCAATACAAATATAATAACGCCTGGAAAAACACCACGGTAAGATTAGAAACAATCAAAATCAGAGGTACTAAAAACGAAATAGATACTGTTTTTTATACGCATCATGGCCCTGTCGTTTATTTCCAGAAACCTGAGAAACTCAAAATGGCCAATAATATACCTACCGGAAATGCCTTACGATGGATTGCTCATGATCAATCAAACGAACTCATGACTTTCTATTATCTGAACAGGGGGAAAAATTACAATGATTACCGGAAAGCTTTAACCTATTACACTGCCCCGGCGCAGAATTTCATCTTTGCTTCTTCGGCAAATGACATTGCCATCACGGCGAATGGAAAATTTCCTTTGAAATGGAAAGATCAGGGTAAATTCATTCTAGATGGTTCTGATCCTAAAAATGACTGGCAGGGATGGATACCTGCTGCTCAGAACCCTACAGTTAAAAATCCGGAAAGAAACTTTGTCAGCTCTGCAAATCAATCTTCTACAGATCCAACTTACCCTTATTATATCAACTGGGAATTTGGCTCTTATGAAAGAGGAAAAAGGATTAATGACCGGTTGAAAGCCATGAAAAGTGCAACGGCAGATAGTATCCGAATTATGCAGAGCGATAGTTACAGTATACTTGCACAGGATTTACTGCCCACACTGTTAGCAAAAGTTGACCCCATAAAATTAAATGCAACACAAAAAGAAGCTTTAGAGATCACTACTAAATGGGATAAATTTTTCTCGGCAAAAGCAGTAGCCGGTAGTATTTTTGACCTATGGACTAAACGTTTGTTCGTTGATATCTGGGATGATGAATTTACAATTGCCTCAGTACCGATGCGTTACCCCTCAAAAGACCGGACTACACAACTAATTTTAAAAGATCCGGACTCAAAATGGTTCGATAACGTGAATACGCCTCAGAAAGAAACACTAAATGACCTGGTTAATGAAGCATTTAAATATGCCTGTGACAGCCTGGAACGAAAATACGGGCCAATCGGTAAAAACTGGCAATGGGCTAATGTCAAACAAACTCATGTACCACATTTGGCAAATATCCCAGGTTTAGGTTCAGAAAATTTGATGATTGGTGGAGCTAAAAGTACCATCAATGCTCTGGGCGAAACGAATGGACCATCCTGGAGGATGATTGTCGAACTTGGAAAAATACCAAAAGCCCACGGAGTTTATCCCGGTGGACAATCCGGTAATCCAGGCAGCTTTTTCTATGATGACATGATTCATACCTGGGCAAATGGTAAATTATATGATCTCTACCTGATGCAATCTGCTGATGATACACAAGGTAAAGTTCTTTCTCGTTTAAAAATTTCTAAAAAATAGCACATGGTCTTTCTCGTTATACTTATCGCCTCTTTTCTATTACAATTGATTTTACCGTGGTGGGTGATTGTAATCATCTCATTTGCCACTTGCGGGCTGATTGGTAAAACCGCAAAACTATCATTGTGGCAACCTTTTTTTGCCATTCTCTTATTATGGACGGGGGTAGCTTTGTACAAAAGCCTGCCGAATCATAATCTGCTGGTTTCGCGGATAGCTGAAATGTTTGGTCTTCATGCCTGGTGGTTAATCCTGCTGATTTCTTCACTTCTAGGAGGTTTTGTAGCTGCAGTGAGTGGTTATTGTGGTTACCAGTTCAGAAAAGCTGTGCTCTTAAAAAAAGTAACGGCATAAAATTAAGGCGCTGTTAAAAATCCATCTAATGATCTGTTTGTGTATTTTTGCAATGTGAAACCATTAATCCCTCAAATATTTTCTATCCGCAATGAAAAACAATTTAATGATGCCGCACTGGCTATCTTTAAATATCAGGCGGAGTTTTGCGTACCTTATCGTCAGTTCATAACAAATTTGAATATCAAGGTAGATCAGATCAAGCAGGTTACTGAAATTCCTTATCTACCGATTAGTTTTTTCAAAAGCCATCGTGTGGTCAGTAATACGGATAAAGAGGAAATCATTTTCAGCAGCTCCGGTACTACAGGACAGATTCAGAGTAAACATTTAGTCACAGACCTGCAAGTCTATGAAGATAGCTTCAATAAAGCTTTTGAACAATTTTATGGTAAAGTTGAAGATACATGTCTGCTGGCTTTACTTCCTTCTTACCTGGAAAGAGATGGTTCTTCATTAATCTACATGATTGATGCTTTACTCAAACAAAGTAAACATCCTGACAGCGGCTACTTTCTGCACAATCATGAAGAGCTTTTCAATAAATTAACTGCCTTAAAAAAAACGGGACAGAAAACTATTTTAATTGGCGTAACCTATGCCCTGCTTGATTTTCTTGAACTTCATCAAATAGACTTCCCTGAATTAATTGTCATGGAAACTGGTGGTATGAAAGGGAAAAGAAAAGAAATGGTCAGGGAAGAATTACATGAAATTCTGAAAAACGGATTTGGTGTAGATGCTATTCACAGTGAATACGGGATGACTGAACTGCTTTCACAAGCTTATTCTGCGGGTAATGGTGTATTTGATTGCCCCAACTGGATGAAGATTATGTTAAGGGACACAAATGATCCCCTAACACTCCTCAATTCTACTCAAACAGGAGGAATAAATGTCATTGATCTTGCCAACATTAACTCCTGTTCATTTATCGCTACACAGGACCTGGGCCGTTTATTACCAGGTAGTTCCTTTGAGGTACTTGGCCGTTTTGACAATGCAGACATCAGAGGTTGTAATCTGCTGGTTCAATAACTATTCTGCAATCAGCAGAAAATAATTCTTTTTACCTTTCTGAACGATTATATATTGCTCATTAATCAGGTTGCTGACAGTATAACTGGCAGTAACCTCTGCTACCTTTTCTTTATTAACACTCAATCCACCACCTTGTATTGTTTTCTTCACTTCTCCTTTTGAAGGGAATACAGTCGTTTTTTCTGCAAGTAAAGTTGCTACGTCAATACCAGCAGCCAATTCTTCGCGGCTGATCACAAACTGAGGCACTCCTTCAAATATTTCAAGAATATGAGCAGGACTCAGACTTTCTAAAAATAACAATGAACCATTACCAAATAAGAATTCTGAAGTTTTAACAGCTGTTTCTAAAGCAGCTTCAGAGTGTGTTCTTATCGTAATATCAGTAGCGAGTGCTTTCTGCAAAATCCTCAAATGAGGTGCTGCATCATGTTCTGCTTCTAATTTCTCCAATTCCAGCTGCGTAAGCAAAGTAAAAATACGTATCCATGATTTGGCATCCGAATCCGTTGCATTTAACCAGAACTGGTAATATTTATAAGGTGAAGTTTTTTCAGGATCTAACCAGATTGCACCACTTTCAGTTTTTCCGAATTTAGTACCATCAGACTTTTTAATCAGTTGTGTTGTCAAACCGTAAGCAGTTCCTCTGTCTTTACGTCTGATAAACTCAGTTCCTGTTACAATATTACCCCATTGATCAGAACCACCCATCTGGATTGTACAGTTGTTATTTTTCCATAAATAATAGAAATCATAACCTTGGATCAGCTGGTAACTGAATTCAGTAAAAGACATTCCGGTATCGCCTTCCAAACGTTTTCTCACACTGTCTTTGGCCATCATATAGTTCACAGTAATATGTTTTCCTACATCCCTGATAAAATCAAGGAAACTGAAGCCTTTGAACCAATCTGCATTATTAACCATTACAGCACCATTATCCGCTGTACTGAAGTTTAAAAATTGATTCAACTGTTTTTTGATCCCATCCAGATTATGAGCCAGTATTTCTTCCGTCAGTAAATTTCTTTCTTCAGATTTACCTGATGGGTCACCAACCATACCAGTAGCGCCACCAACCAGTGCATAAGGCTTATGGCCTGCACGCTGAAAATGGATTAATGTCATAATCTGTGTCAGGTGACCAACATGTAAGGAATCTGCTGTAGGATCAAAACCGATATATCCTGAGCACATACCTTCATTTAGTTTATCTTCTGCATTGGGCATGATATCATGTAACATGCCTCTCCATCTTAATTCATCAACAAAATTGGTCATCATCTTATAATTTCGGCAAAGATAAGAAACCGTTTAAACAGATTCTTGTCAGCTTAATAATAAATCTAGGTTATTTTGGTCATTTCTAGGCCTGCCTCATTAAAAAATCTCTATTTTTAAAGCGATGAACTTTCTTTCGCACTTTTATTTTGAACGGAAAAACTCCAATGACTATGTGGTGATGGGTGTGGTATTGCCCGATCTGATTAAGAATGCAGATAAAGACTGGAATCTCAATCCGCAGAAAGATGAGTACCTTTTCAGAGACGTACCCGATTATGCAGCATTGCTTAGCGGATGGAAAAGACATCTGGAAGTAGACCGGTTATTTCATTCTTCGGTATTCTTTAAAGAGCAAACGGCAAACCTGAAACAATTAATCTTACCTGCTCTACAAACCGGTCCGGTTAAACCGTTCTTCTTAGCACATATCGGACTGGAACTTATCCTGGATCACTTGCTTTTAACACAGAGTTTGGTCGACACTGCTCATTTTTACAGGCAACTGACTGCCGCACACACCGAATCTCTGACTGGTTTTTTAAAGTATGCTGGTTTGCCTGACCAAGGTAGGTTTGATCATTTTCTTGGCAAATTCATCTCCAGCGAATACCTTTTTAGTTACGAAAAAATAGAGAATATCACATATGCACTGAACCGGATTTGCATGCGTTTATGGCTTAATCCATTTACAGAAGAGCAATTGCAAATCTTAACAAAGAAGCTTGAAGAGTTTAAACAGCAGCTGGATCAACAAGGTTTTCTGACTATTTTTGATTACATCGATGAAGAGCTGGATAAGCAGATCTTCTAAAATCTGTTTTCGTCAAAAAATCTAAAAAAAATACCACAAAATCAATCAGGCAAATCGGCCGATTTAGTACCTTCGCCTTATGTCGCAATCCACTATTAAAGACACTATGGACGCTTTGGTTAATGAACTTAACCAACACAGTTATAATTATTATGTTCTGGCCATGCCAACCATCGCCGATTACGAGTTTGACAAGAAATTGGAAGAACTCAGTAAGTTGGAAAAAGAGCATCCGGAATTCGCAGATCCCGATTCACCTACTTTAAAAGTTGGAGGCGACATCACTAAAAACTTCGTCACTGTAAAACACAGATGGCCAATGCTATCATTGGGTAATACTTACAACGAACAGGATCTCCGTGATTTTGATGAACGTATAAAAAAAGCAATAGGTGATAATTTTGAATATGTCTGCGAATTGAAATTTGACGGACTCTCTATTAGTCTGACTTACCAGGATAACCAGTTATTGAGAGCGGTTACCCGTGGAGACGGAACTAAAGGAGATGACGTTACTGCAAATGTCAAAACGATCAGCAATATTCCTCATCATTTAAAAACGGCCGATACACCTGCCCTATTTGAAATCAGGGGCGAAATATTAATGCATAGTGCTGCTTTTGAAAGACTGAATAAAGAAAGAGAAGAACTGGGTGAAGTACCTTATGCGAATCCGCGTAATTTTGCCTCAGGTACGATAAAAATGCAGGATCCTAAAGAAGTGGCAAAAAGACCGCTTGATGCCTTCTTTTACTCATTAAATACAGAAAAAGAGTATTTTAAAACACATTGGGAAAGTTTGCAGGAACTGGGTAAATGGGGCTTTCATGTTTCAGAACATACCAAACTCAGCAACACGATAGAAGACGTACTGGAATTTATTCATTACTGGGAAAATGAACGTTTCAACCTCAGTTATGATATCGACGGTATCGTGATTAAAGTAAATAGTTTTACGCAGCAGCAGGAACTAGGCTTCACTGCTAAATCTCCGCGCTGGGCAATTTCCTATAAATACAAAGCTCAGGAAGTAGAGACTATTCTGGAAAGTGTGAGCTACCAGGTTGGACGTACCGGTGCAGTGACCCCCGTAGCTAATTTAAAGCCGGTACAGCTGGCTGGGACAACCGTAAAGCGGGCCACCTTACATAATGCAAATGAGATTGAAAGACTGGATCTGCATGTTGGAGACAGTGTATTTGTAGAAAAAGGCGGAGAAATTATTCCTAAAATCATCGAGGTCAATCTCGATAAGAGAAAAGTAGGTGCGCAAAGAGTTATTTATCCGGTAAGCTGTCCTGAATGCGGTACGACTTTAGTCCGTAAAGAAGGTGAAGTTGCATTTTACTGTTTGAATGACGAAGGATGTCGTCCACAGATTGTGGGTAAAATTCAGCACTTCATTTCCAGGAAAGCAATGAATATCGACGGATTGGGTGATGAAACAATAGAATCTTTTTACGATAAAGGTTTGCTGGGTCATATCAGTGACTTATATACCTTAAAAGACAGGGCAGAAGAACTAAAAAACATAGAAAGATTTGGAGAGCGTTCTATTGAGAACATGCTGAAAGGCATCGAACTATCCAAACAAATGCCCTTTGAAAAGGTTCTTTTTGGTTTAGGAATCAGATATGTAGGAGAAACAGTAGCGAAAAAGCTAGCTATCGGAACCGGTCATATTGATCATTTAATTGCTGCTAAGCTGGAGGAACTGACCGCAATAGACGAAATCGGCGGACGTATTGCTGAAAGTATTACAGAATACTTCAGCAAACAGGCACATATTGACCAGATTAATCTGCTAAAATCTCATGGATTACAGTTTGAAACTATAAATACAGTGGTCACACTGGATAGTAACAAATTAACTGGAAAAACATTCGTAATTTCGGGGGTTTTTGAAAAATATAGCAGAGAAGAGCTGAAAGATATGATCGAAAACAATGGAGGAAAGATATTAAGCAGTATTTCCGCCAAATTGAATTACCTCCTTGCAGGTGATAATATGGGCCCATCTAAATTAGAGAAAGCGCAAAAATTGAATGTTCCCCTGATTTCAGAGAACGACTTATTAGAGATGTTGAATAAAGATTAAAAAAATGAACAAATTTCATGGAACGGGTGTAGCTCTTGTTACACCATTTAATGCAGACGGATCGGTAGATTATGATGGTTTAAAAAAACTAATCAACTATCAGATTGACGGGAAGGTAGAATACCTGGTATCATTAGGTACCACAGGAGAAACAGCAACACTCAATAAGGACGAAAAGAAGAAGATCTGGGCATTTACAGCAGAAATAAATAACGGCAGACTACCACTTATCGCCGGTATCGGAGGCAATAATACAGCAGAAGTTGTTCAGGAAATCAAAGATTTTAACAACTTAGGTTATGAGGCTATACTTTCAGCCAGCCCATATTACAACAAACCTACACAAGAAGGCATCTATCAACATTATAAAGCAATTAGTGAAGCTACAGATTTATCTGTACTGCTTTATAATGTACCGGGCCGTACAGCAAGTAATGTGAGTGCAGAAACAACTTGCCGTTTGGCAGTAGATTGCAAAAACATTATCGGAACAAAAGAAGCTTCTGGTAATTTTGATCAGTTCAACCAGATTATGAGAGATAAACCAACAGATTTCCTGTTGATTTCTGGTGATGATCCTGTTGCTTTACCTATGATTGCATTGGGTGCTGCAGGCGTAATTTCTGTAGTTGGAAATGCAATTCCCCTGCTGTTTTCAGAAATGATCAGGTTATGTCTTAAAGGTGATTTCAAAGCCGCTCAGGTACTTCACCTGAAAGTGATCGAATTTACCAGGTTAGTTTTTGAAGAGGGTAATCCGGCAGGTATCAAAGCAGCTTTAAAATATTTCAATGTATGTGGTGACCAGGTTCGTCTACCATTGGTACCAGCATCAGGTCGTTTGAGTCAGCTAATCAGCTCACAAATCAAACAAATAAATCTATAAACTGTAGCTTGGAAACAGGCCTTAACGGGTATAAAAAACGCCCCGGTATTACCGGGGCGCTATAGATTTAAGAAACAAGAAATTGGTTAAGCCTCTTTGTTTTTGGTTTCCTGAATCTCTAAACGAATAGCCTGAGCTATGTTTTTAAGATCCTGCATTCCTTTTCGGACACGAGTTCCAGCTGCACTGTTGGCTTTGTTGTAAAACTTGTCTGCATCAGCTTCTAATGTGGCAACAAGTTTTTTTAACTCATCAAATTTTTTCATTTTCTAATTACCTTTTGGTTTATTATTAGGTTTGATTAATACTCAATCACTAATGTAAGCGGTTTATTCTAATAAATGAAAAATTACCAATACAATTAAAAACGATAAAACCCTGTTTTTATCCACAAAAAGCATGGTTATTCACAAATTTCGACCAAAACAAAACACATTAACCTGAAGAACAGAAAGATACGAAATAAAGAAAATAAAAAACGCCCTTTACACTTATATAAAGGGCGTTTTTTATTTCTATAGATATCAACTATTCTGGGCTGAATTTATTGTCATTATAATAGCCACTTTTCAACTTATCTGAAACCTCGCTAAAAGCTTCCAGCGTAAGCTGGACATCTTCAAGTGTATGCATTGCTGTCGGTATCAACCTCAATGAAATTAAGCCCTTAGGAATAACAGGATAGACTACAATAGAACAGAAGATACCATAGTTCTCACGAAGATCCATAGTCAGCGCTGTCGCCTGTAATAATTCACCTTTTAAGAATACCGGGGTAACCATTGTATCAGTAATACCTAGATCAAAACCACGTGCTCTTAATCCTTTTTGCAGCGCGGTTGCGATGTTCCAAAGTTTTTCTCTTAACTCAGGATTGTTTTTCAACAACTCCAGACGTTTCAATAAACCAATTACCATTGGCATCGGCAATGCCTTAGCAAAAGTCTGAGAACGCATGTTGTAGCGTAAGAAATTAGTTATTTCTTCTGACGAGGCAACAAAAGCACCAATTCCTGCCATTGACTTAGCAAATGTTCCGAAATAGATATCTACTCCATCAATACAATTTTGCTCTTCATGTGTTCCGGCACCAGTTTTACCCATTGTACCAAATCCATGTGCATCGTCAATTAACAAACGGAAATTGAAGTCTTTTTTCAATTCAATAATTTCCTTTAATTTCCCTTGTGCACCTGACATCCCAAAAACACCTTCAGTAATCACTAATATTCCCCCACCTGAGATCTCTACTAATTTCGTAGCACGTTCCAGTTGTTTACGGGCACTTTCAATATCATTATGTTTATAAACAAAACGTTTACCTAAATGAAGACGCAATCCATCAATAATACAAGCATGACATTCTCCGTCATAAACAATCACATCGTTTCTGTCTACAAGACAGTCAATGATAGATAACATACCCTGGTAACCGTAGTTAAGCAGGAATGCATCAGGTTTACCAACAAATGTTGCAAGTTCCTGTTCTAATTGCTCGTGATATTTAGAGTTTCCAGACATCATTCTGGCTCCCATCGGATAAGCCATCCCAAAATCCGCTGCGCCTTTTGCATCAGCCTCTCTTACTTCCGGGTGATTTGCTAATCCAAGATAATTATTTAAACTCCAAACCAAATGTTCTTTACCCCGAAAATTCATATGTGGCGCAATGGCTCCTTCTAATTTCGGAAAGGAAAAATATCCATGTGACCATTTTTGGTGCTGCCCAAGCGGGCCCATATGCTTTGCTATCTTTTCAAAAATATCCAATGTATCTGTATTTAAGTTGTCTTATTATTTTATGCAAATTTAAGCTTTCTACGGCTGAAATACAAGATTGGCCAAAAACCGGCAATCTTGTTCAATGCAGTACGATTATTACGCAAAAAAAGCCCTAACAAAGGATTGTTAAGGCTTTTTATTAATTTCTATATAGATTGATTAATCAACGTTATCGTGAAGAAATGAATTATTAGGTCTGATTTCAGTACCGCCTTCTTCATCACTGCTCAGTGTAAATCTTGATACCTGCGATTCTGATGAATGCTGAACCTGCTGTAACTGAGTTTGTTTACGTTTATAAGCTGGCTCATTTTCAAGCTCCTGTAATCCATTGGTTGTACGCAATTTCATACTCAGATCTTTAAGCCTCATGATCCGTTCTTTAGATTTCTTCAGCTGATCTTCAATAGATTCATCGCTTTTATCATCATCCAGTCCTGGTTCAACCATTTCTTCCTGTTTTGGAAGAGCAGTTTCGGTATAGTTTGATTTAGGCGCTTCAAAAACGAAATCAGTTTCCGATACTTTCAATTCAAAATCTATTCCTGCTTCCTGCTTATTTTCAATTGTAGCTGATTCCTCTTCTACCAAGGTATGTCTGATGATACCACTGTCAGAATCTTCTTTTCTATTTTTATTACCACTGTAAATGTCACCAAAAAGATCAGATTGTTTCAAGTCATCTTTCAGTTTCATAACTGGCTCATTCGTGTAAGCACCCGCTTTTGGTTCAATAAAAGAGTTAACAGGTTCCAATGGCTTTACCAAAGGTGCTTCTTCAGGAGTTAGTAAAGAAATTTTCTTTACGTTCTTTTTGTCGTGTGCGCGCTGTTCTGTAGTTTGAAACCCTGTAGCGATAATCGTTACAGAAAGTTTATCCCCAAGATTCTCGTCAATACAATTACCCCAGATCAGATCTGCAGTTAAACCTGCTTTATCCTGGATATAATCAGTGATAATGGCAACTTCGTCCATTGTCACCTCTTTCAGACCAGAGCTGATGTTTAACAGGATGTATCTCGCCCCTTCAATCTCGTTATCTTTCAATAACGGAGAAGCTAATGCTCCTTCAACGGCACTCAATGCACGATTTTCACCTTCACAGGCAAAACTACCCATGATGGAAACACCGCTGTCTTTCATCACCGTACGTACATCTTTAAAATCCACGTTTATATAACCTGGAACTGTTATGATTTCGGCAATACCTTTTGCCGCTGTAGTCAAAATATCATCTGCCTGTGCGAAAGCGGAACCTAAAGTCAGATTACCAAATATTTCACGTAAACGATCATTCGAAATCACGAGATACGAATCTACGTATTTCTTCAGTTCATCCAGACCGTCTTCAGCCTGCATCTTACGTCTTTTACCTTCGAAAGAGAAAGGCGTGGTAATAATAGCAACAGTTAAAATGTCAAGTTCCTTCGCTGCCTGCGCAATGATAGGACTAGCACCCGTACCTGTACCACCACCCATACCGGCAGTAATAAACAGCATTTTTGTCGTACTGCCTAACATGCTTTTGATATCGTCTATATTTTCAATAGCCGAATTTTTTCCCACTTCAGGAATTGAGCCTGCACCCATTCCTTCGGTTAAACTTGCACCAAGCTGTACTTTATTAGGTATAGGACTAAACTCCAATGCCTGGGCATCAGTGTTACAGATTATAAAGTCTACACCTGCAATTCCTTGACGGTACATATGGTTAACCGCATTACCACCACCGCCACCAACACCAATTACCTTGATGATTGATGACTTATCTTTTAACATTTCAAAATACATATATTTATGAATCAGTTACTTAAAAATTGGTTTTACCTGTTCATCTCTCATTGTAATATTAACACTTTTTCAACACACGTTTTCCACAAGTGTTTAAAATGTGGAAAAATCGTTCATTGTGGATAAATATTACGGTTTTATATAATCCTCATCGCTTACATTCATGTCGTCTTTGATGAAATCTTTAGTTTTTGCTAACAATTTATCAAATAATCCACCACCCGGGCGCTTCACTTTATCTTTAACAACCGCTGGTCTTTCGACATAAACACCTGGTTGCTTTAACTCTTCAATCAGCTCTTCAGCTTTTTGGATTCCTTTAATCAGCAAGCCCACACTGGTCGCATACATCGGGCTTTTCAAGTCATCATAAATAGTTTTAGGCATATCCTCATATTTCGACAAATGTTCATTTGGATAACCCACACGACAATCCAGTCCTGTTACATATTCAACCAATTGAGAAAGGTGCTTTAATAACGCTCCCCCACCGGTAATCACTACACCACCAATTAGTTTTTTCTCATAACCAGAAGATTTAATCTCGTAATAAACATGCTCAATGATTTCTTCCATACGGGCCTGGATGACATAAGCAAGATTTTTTACGGAGATTTCTTTAGGTTCCCTGCCACGCAGACCTGGCACACAAATAATCTCGTTCTCTTTGTTTTCTTCAGCTAAAGCAGAACCAAAACGCGTTTTCAACAGTTCAGCCTGATTTCTCATCACTGAACAGCCTTCACGAATATCTTCAGTTACGCTATTTCCACCGAAAGGAATAACCGCTGTATGACGGATAATACCTTCATGGAAAATAGCAATATCGGTAGTACCACCACCTATATCAACTAAAGCGATCCCTGCTTCTTTTTCTTCATCACTCAAAACAGATTCAGAAGAAGCCAGTGGCTCTAAAATCAACTCCTGAGTTTGCAAACCCGCATTGGTTACACATCTCATGATGTTTTTTACAGCTGTTACCTGACCTGAAATGATATGGAAATTCGCTTCTAAACGAACACCCGCCATACCAATCGGATCTTTTACACCTGGTTCATTATCGACAGTAAATTCCTGTGGCAGTACATGGATGATTTCTTCTCCCGGGGGCATAACCAGTTTGAACATATCATCAATTAACTTATCCAGATCTTTTTTACTGATCTCATTAGTCAGTTCTCTTCTTGTCAGGATTCCACGGTGTTGCAAACTCTTGATATGCTGACCTGCAATACCTACGTTTACTACACGTACTTCCACATTGGACTGACCGCTGGCCAATTCAACGGCCTGTGAAATACCCTGTACAGTTTTTTGTATGTTGGAAACCACACCACGGGTTACGCCCGCAGATTCTGCTTTCCCAATACCCAAAACCTCAATCTTGCCATGCTGTGTTCTGCGACCAACTATCACACAGATTTTTGTGGTACCGATGTCCAACCCCACTACTATTGGGGACTGAACGGTGGTTTTTTCTTTGCCCATAACTATATTTATTTGTCGAATTATCTAATTTTGTTTTTCTGGTATCTTGTTTATTTCGTTGATTTTATTACCGCCTATTGTGCGGGCACGACTGGTTTAACCGTCTTATGTATTTTTTTATCCTTTGGTATTACCTTATCCTTTGGTGTTACTTTAACTGGTTTCACACCCGACCATTTTGGTTTAACTATAGCTGGCCTTACTTTAGCTTTTACCGGTTTTGCAATTACATGTTTAGCAATAGCCATTGCCGGTTTTGATGCAATTTTCCCTGCCGGCGGATTATTTTTCTTCTCCGGTGAGCTACTCACAGCCACTGCTTCAGGATTATTGCGAAGTTCTGCCGCAATTTCAACTTTAATCAATGAATCCATTACTTTCTTTGCAGAAGCAATAGTTGGCTTGGCAGGCTTAGCCTTTCCTGCCGATCCCAACACGGGATCCGGGTTGTTTTTTTCACAAACAATCTGATTCGTGTATTTGATGTTAATAGTTTTGTATGTGTCCCACCCTACCTTCGGCATCGCTTCTTTGTAAAAGGTCATCAGGTTGGTCATTTTCGTTTGAAGAGAATCCGCATTACCTAAAATGATACGCTGGTTACCCACTCTTGGTATCAATTCTATATCATCTTTATCATTAACAAATATTTGTTCAATTTGTGCGTCCCATAAACTATCTTTTTTCAAAAACAATGCCGTTTTATACAAATCTGAAGCCATCTTGGTAATCAATGTATCTACTTTACCACTAAAGTGCTCCAAAATGCGTCCGTTTGCTACCACAACATTCGCCGTAAAGTTCGGAGACACAGGCATTTTCAATCCATTTTTATCAATATAAAAATCCTGACCGCTTGAGCTGATAATTCTCAATAAAGGTTGTCTCTGACTGATTTCTATATGGATTACTCCATCCATATCTGCATAAATTGTAGCCATTGCGATATAAGGATTCGCCTTAATCTTATCTTCAATAGCATGCAGATTTATTCCTTCCAGATTTCGGCCAATTAACTGGCCTTCACTCTGTTTCAATATCGCATCAATTTCTTCTCTCTCGATAAAATTATCTGCTCCAGGGATAAGAATTTTTATATTCGTAACCTTCACCGTGTTTTTTTTCACCGATACAAAGCTCATCAGAGTAACTATTCCACCCAGACAAACTATCCAGGCAAAACATTTAAACACCGATTTCCAGTTGACCCTTTTAAGCATTGGTTAAAATATTTCTTAGCGGTTGTATTAAAGTATCTATATCTCCTGCACCCACAGTAACCAACAATTCAGGTTGGCTTTCTTTAATATAGGTCAGTACTTCTTCTTTTTTATAAACTTTACTATTCTTCAGCGTCAGCTTCGCCAGTAAAAATGCCGAATCTATTCCTTCTATAGGTAATTCTCTTGCAGGATAAATATCCAGCAGCAACAATTCATCGGCTGTGCTTAAAACTTTCGCAAAATCATCCGCAAAGTCACGTGTACGGCTAAAAAGGTGCGGCTGAAATACAACAGTCATTTTTTTCTCCGGGTACAATTGTCTTACTGCATCAAAGCAGGCACGCAGTTCTTCGGGATGATGTGCATAATCATCAATGTAGATATGTTTATCCTCACGGACAATATATTCAAAGCGCCTTTTTACCCCTTTAAAACTAGCAATGGCTGCTTTTACTTTTTCCGGATCTATCCCCAGTCTGATTGCGGCTGCCATCGCAACTGTCGCATTTTCTATATTATGTTTTCCAGGGAGCATCAGCGGTATATCCGTAATGCTCACCTTTTCATCTTTATAATCAAAAACAAAATTCCCCTCCACTACCCTGATATTTAGAGCCTGAACGACTGAATCTGTACCAGCCCCATAAGTAATCCCATCCTCAAGTGGTAAACCTTGTTTAAAGAATAATATACCGTCTGTTTTCAGTTGTTTAGCGAACAAATGAAAAGATTCATGTAATTGTGCTGCATCACCATAAATATCGAGGTGATCAGCATCCATTGAGGTAATAACCGCAATATCCGGGTGTAAGGTTAAAAAAGAACGATCGTACTCGTCTGCTTCCACAACCACGACATTATTGTCTCCCAGCAAGAAGTTACTCTGGTAATTTGTCGTAATACCACCCAAAAATGCAGTACATCCATAACCGGTGTCAGTCAGTATATGTGCTACAATAGAGGAGGTCGTGGTTTTACCATGTGTACCCGCAACGGCAATACAAAATTGTCCCTTACTGATAATCCCTAATACCTGCGATCGTTTCTGTAAGTTGAAACCATGATCTCTGAAATAATTCAGCAATACGGCATTACCAGGAATTGCAGGTGTATAAACAATCAATGTGTCCTTCGCAGTTACTTTAAATTCGATGGGTAACGAACTCAGCTCATCCGCATAAGAAATCAGAATTCCTTCCTCTTCCAATGTACGGGTTAAAACAGTACTTGTCTTATCATATCCGCCTACCAGGCAGCCGCGTTTCTTGAAATAACGCGCAAGCGCACTCATTCCGATACCACCGGCACCAATAAAATAAACGCGTTTGATTAAATCCAGTTCCATTTTTATATATCCTTCTTCTTTATTACTAATTTAAATACCTCTGCTGCGATCAGGTCATCTGCTTCCGGCAAAGCCAGCTCACCGATATTTACTGATAACTCTTCACAACGAACTTTATCATTTAATAACTCCAGTGCTGCTTTAACCAAAGTATCTTCCGCAGAACGATCGTTGATTAACAGCGCTGCATTTCTTTTCACTAATGCCATTGCATTCTTGGTTTGATGGTCTTCGGCTACATTCGGCGAAGGCACCAGGACCACAGGTTTCTTAATCAAACAGAGCTCTGCAATTGTTCCTGCACCTGCTCTTGAAATAATGACATCGGCAGCTGCATAAGCCAGATCCATCTGGTTTAAAAATTCAAGCACACGGATGTTTGGATGAAAATCCTGACCAATACGACCAACAATACCCGCATAATAATATTTACCAGTTTGCCAGATTAGCTGTACATCCTGATCGATAAAATCCTGCAAATGCTTTTCTATGCTTTTATTTAAAGTTGCAGCACCAAGACTTCCGCCAGTTACTAAAACAGTTTTCTTTAATGGATCCAGTTTCAGCAATTCTGAACCATGGAAACGCTTGTTGTAAATATCTATAACATCTTTACGGACAGGATTACCTGTCTTTAAAACTTTTTCAGCAGGAAAAAATTTGTCCATTCCATCGAATGCCACACAAATTTTAGAAGCCTTTTTTCCCAGCCTTTTATTGGTCATACCCGCATATGAATTCTGCTCTTGTATCAGATATGGAATTTTTTTCCAGGAAGCAGCAAATAAAACCGGTCCCGAAGCATAACCACCAACACCAACCACCACATCGGGCTTAAAAGTTGAGATTAAACTCAATGCTTTTTGCATACTGTCAATCAGTTTGAAAGGCAGACTCAAATTTTTGAGTATTGATCCTCTTTGTATTCCACTGATATTTAAGCCTACAATTTTGTATCCGGCAGCAGGAACCTTTTCCATCTCCATTCTGCCCAACGCCCCTACAAATAATATTTCACAATCAGGCTCAATGCGTTTAAGCGCATTGGCTATTGCAATGGCCGGAAAGATATGTCCGCCAGTACCGCCTCCTGAAATGATTATTTTTGTTGGTCTCATTTTATATATTTTATGTCATTGCTGGTAACTCACCAACAATCACTTTATTCATCTTACTTTCTGGTTTGGTGACATCTTCAACAAGCCCTTTTTTACCATTCTCCTCTACATCCCTGCTTACGCTAAGGATAATTCCAAAAGCGATGCTCGTGAAGATCATCGAAGTACCACCCATGCTAACCAGCGGAAGAGGAACACCAGTTACGGGTCCTAAACCTACAGCAACAGCCATATTTGCAAATGCCTGTATAGTTAAGCTAAAACTTAAACCTGCCGCCAGCAGCGCGCCAAAAGCTTTTGGACTCTGCGTGACAATCCTGACACATCGGTACAGCAGCACCAGGTAAAGAATGATAATAATCAGCGCACCAAACAATCCATATTCTTCTACGATAATCGCAAAGATAAAATCCGAATATGGGTGAGGCAGAAAGTTACGCTGTGTACTATTTCCTGGCCCTTTACCAAATACACCACCTGCTGCTAAAGCAATCTTTGCCTGATCTGCCTGATATGTTTTATCTGAATGTTGCTTCTCAGGATGTAAATATGAGTTCACACGTGACTTATAAGTTTCTCTCCTAGGTCCCAGAAAAACTACGAACATCAATAAGACAAAACCACCTGCACAAACAGCCATGATTTGCTTAATACTGATCCTGCCTATAATCAACAATAAAATACTTACGCCAAACAGCATCAATGCTGTCGATAAATTGGCTAATGCAATTAAAACAAAGACCACACAAACAGAGCCCATAATCGGGATGAATGAAGTCTTTACATCTTTAATATTTTCCTGTTTCTTAGTCAGCATCCTTGCCAGAAACGTAATCAGAGCCAGTTTAGCTAAATCGGAAGTTTGAAATGTCAATCCGATAATAGGAATCTTAACCCATCTGGAAGCATCGTTTAAACTTGCTCCAAAAACCAACGTATAAAACAACAGCGGTATCGTAATAATCATCAGAATTTTCGAAATCCCTGCATAATATTTATAATCCACTAAATGCGCAATATAGATCATACCAATACCCATCACCACAAAAATCAAGTGTTTGGTGAGCAGTATTTTCTCTACAGTTTTGCCTTGTTTATAGGCTAGTGTTCCAGTTGCACTATAAACCGCAAAAATAGAAATCAAAGACAACAGGATGATGATAAGCCATATCCAGCGGTCCCCTTTGGTTTTCTCTAAAAGCGCTTGTACCGTCATTTTTTATAATTCTTTTACAGCCATTTTAAACTGGTTTCCACGATCTTCGTAGTTCTTAAACAAATCAAAACTTGCACAAGCTGGTGACAACAGAACGGTATTCCCTTTTGTTGCCAGGTGATAAGCTACCTGTACAGCTTCATTTGCAGAAAATGTATTTACTATAATATCCACATCGTCTTCAAAAGCTTCGTGAATGCGTTTGTTATTTTTGCCAAGGCAAACAATAGCTTTCACTTTTTGCTTAACCAGGTCTTTCAGCATGTCATAATCATTCCCTTTATCAACCCCACCCATAATCAGGATCACGTCAGCATTAACACTTTCCAATGCATACCAGGTAGAATTGACATTGGTTGCTTTTGAATCATTGATATAATCCACACCAGAAATCTTAGCGACATGCTCTAACCGGTGTTCAATATTTTTAATATCGCCCATACTCTCCCTAATAGTCGCATTGCGGATGTCCAACACTTTAGCGACTATGCCCGAAGCCATAGAGTTGTAGATATTATGCTTGCCTTGTAAAGCTAACTCTGAAATTGACATGGTTAATTGGTCTTTTGGATTTATATTGATATGAATATTGTTACCTTCCAGATAAGCTCCCCCATCTACCTTTTTACGGATAGAGAACGGACATTTCTGCGAATTCACCTTTGTGCTTTTTAAAACCTTTAGGGTTTCATCATCATCGGCACAAAAGATAAAATGATCTTCAGGTCTCTGATTCTGTACTATACGCATTTTTGAGGCTGCATAATTTGTCATTTTGTAATCGTACCTGTCTAGATGGTCAGGCGTAATGTTTAAAAGCACAGCGATATCAGCCCTGAATTCATGCATATCATCCAGCATAAAGCTTGATATTTCCAGTACATACCAATCAAAATTCTCCGTAGCTACCTGTGCAGCAAAGCTGTGTCCTATATTTCCCGCCAAACCGACATTTAAGCCAGCTTTTTTAAGAATATGATAAGTTAGCATCGTAGTTGTTGTTTTACCATTTGATCCGGTAATACAAATAGTTTTTGCAGTTGTATATCTTTTAGCAAATTCAATTTCTGAAATCACCGGAACATTTTTCTTTTTCAGTTCTTTAATAATAGAAACTGAATCGGCAATTCCCGGGCTTTTGATCACCTCATTTGCATTCACGATGCTAGCAACTGTGTGCTGCTTCTCTTCAAAAGCAATATTCAGCGTTACCAATGTTTCTTTATAACGGTCAGCAATTGCCCCGAAATCTGATACAAAAACATCAAAACCCTGCTTCTGTGCCAGCATTGCTGCACCTACACCACTTTCACCTGCTCCAAGTATGACGATCCTTTGCTTTTCCATTATCTCAGTTTTAAAGTGATTATGGTGATAATAGCTAACAATATTCCGACAATCCAGAAGCGGGTAACAATCTTAGCTTCATGGTATCCTTTTTTCTGGTAATGGTGGTGCAGCGGAGACATCAGGAATATCCTTCTACCCTCTCCAAAGCGCTTTTTTGTATATTTAAAATAAGACACCTGCAACATAACCGAGGCGACTTCAATCAGAAATACACCACATAAGATCGGGATTAGCAATTCTTTCCTGATCATGATAGCCAGCGCAGCGATAATCCCTCCGATTGCCAAACTCCCAGTATCCCCCATAAAGACTTGTGCGGGGTATGAATTATACCATAAAAACCCAACACAGGCTCCTACAAAAGCTCCAGCGAAAATCATCAGCTCACCGGAATTAGGGATATACAGAATATTCAGATAATCTGCAATGACTGTATTACCCGAAACATAGGCTAGCAGCCCCAGTGTAACTCCTATAATTGCAGAAGTTCCTGTTGCCAGGCCATCTATCCCATCGGTCAGATTCGCTCCATTAGAAACCGCAGTAATAATGAACACCACAAAAAGAATGAAAACAAAAACTGCATATTTTTCATATCCGGGACCTAAAAACTTAAGTACCTTGGCATAATCAAACTCGTTATTCTTATAAAAAGGAATGTTGGTAATCGTTGATTTCACATCCTGTGTATAATAAAATTTCTCTCCTTTTTGTCTCAGTACCATTGGTGCAGTATTTTTACTGACCCCTGTTTCATCCACAGTCTGTCTAACCACAATATTAGGATTGAAATACATCGTCCAGCCAATGATTAAGGCTAAACCTACCTGTCCAACAATCTTAAACCTGCCTGCAAGTCCTTCTTTATTCTTTTTAAATACTTTGATATAATCATCTACAAAACCAACTGCACCCATCCAAACGGTAGTCACAATCATTAATAAGACATATACATTGGTCAAGTTAGCCAGTAATAAGGTTGGAATCAAAATCCCCATCAGAATCATTACACCACCCATCGTAGGCGTGCCTTGTTTCTGCATTTGTCCTTCTAAACCTAAATTTCTTACCGTTTCACCTACCTGCATCTTGTGCAGATAATTGATAACTCTTCTTCCAAAAACGGTTGTAATAATCAAAGAAATGATAATCGCCAATGAAGTACGAAACGTAATATATTGGAATAACCTTAATCCAGGAAATTCGTAATGTGCGTTTAAATATTCAAATAGATAATATAGCATTAGCTGATTAAGTTTAATTGTTCCATTAACACTTCTTTATCATCAAAATGATATTTTACTCCATTGATATCCTGGTATTTTTCATGTCCTTTACCAGCGATCAGGATAATATCCCCTGGTCTGGCCAAATGACAAGCAGTTTTAATAGCTTCTTTACGATCGGCAATAGTTAATGTTTTTCTTTTATTAGTTGGCGATACCCCTGCCTCCATCTCTGCAAGAATCTGATGCGGATCTTCTGTTCTTGGGTTATCTGAAGTCAATATGACTTTATCACTCCAGTCACAAGCTACCCGAGCCATCACCGGACGTTTAGTTTTATCTCTGTCACCACCACAGCCAATCACCGTGATCACCTGTTCAGTGCCTTTTCTGATATCATGAATGGTACTCAGTACATTTTGGACTGCATCTGGCGTATGTGCATAGTCAACCAGACCAATAATCTGTTTGGTATTTGGCACTTCTTCAAATCTGCCTTCAGCACCAGTCAGGTTGCTCAATAATGTCAATACGTTAAATTTGTCTTGACCCAACAACATAGCCGTACCGTAAACGGCTGCCAGGTTATAAGCATTGAAAGAACCGACCAGTTTAAAAAACACATCCGTATGATCAATCTCCAGATTTAACCCGCTGAACCTGTTTTCAATGATATTTACTTTATAATCTGCTAGTTGTTTTAGGGCATAAGTTTTTTTAGATGCTTTACTATTCTGCAGCATAACCATACCGTTCTTATCATCAGCATTGGTTAAAGCAAATGAACCTTTTGGAAGTCCATCAAAAAATGATTTTTTGGCCCTAATATAATTATCAAAGGTTTTATGAAAATCAAGATGATCATGCGTAATGTTTGAAAAAACACCACCTGCAAAAGTCAATCCCTCTATTCTGTGCTGTACCATTGCATGAGAACTTACTTCCATGAAACAATAAGTGCAGCCCAGCTCCACCATTTGTTTTAAAAGTTGATTTAGTGCTAATGGATTTGGTGTGGTATGTGTGGCAGGAATGATTTTGTCATTAACCTGGTTCTGTACTGTAGAAATAAGTCCGGTATGAAAACCAAGACTTCTGAATAGTTTAAATAAGATAGTAGCGATGGTAGTTTTACCATTCGTTCCGGTAATTCCGACCAGCTTTAAGGCTGAAGAAGGGTTTCCATAGAAATTGGAAGCCATAATGCCTAATGCTACCGAAGGATTTTCTACCACGATATAAGTAACGTCAGCATTGACCTCCGTTGGCATTTCTTCACAAATAACGACTGTTGCCCCTGCAGCAATAGTCTGGCTGATAAAAGTATGTCCGTCTGATAAAGTCCCTTTTATAGCGAAAAATACAGCATTTTGCTGTACCTCACGTGAGTCAAACGTAAGCACACTAATTACCCTGTTGGTTTTTCCAACCAGGTTCTTAATCGCTACTCCATATAAAACATCCTGCAACTGCATCTTATTTCAATTCTAATTGTACCAATAATCCTCTTCCAATTTTCATCCCTGACGGAATCGACTGGCTTATTACTTTTCCACTTCCTGTAACCTGTGTTTTTAAACCGGCATTTCCTAACAGGTAAAGAGCATCTTTCAAGCCCATTCCACTCACATTAGGCATCATCCCTTTCACAGAATTATATTCTTCGTAAACAATCCCGTTGCTAGTATCCACACTATTGAAATAGTCAGATTTCGCTGCGTAAAGGGCTTTGATACCCAAGGCATTGTAAACACTTTTCACCGCTTTACTCTGTCCAGCTTTCGCTTCCGGATTTTTGGTGTTTCCAACCAGATGGTCAGTTACGTTGTTATACATTTGCATATCGCTTGCATAAATACGATCTGCTATTTCTTTAAACACCGGCCCTGCTACTGTTCCACCGTAGTATCCATTTTTAGGCCCGTTGATAGAAACCATGATTGAATACTTTGGTTTATCAGCAGGAAAGTAACCACAAAATGAAGCCTGGTAGCTTCTCTTTGCTTTATACCCCTTATTCCCATCCGCTACCTGTGCAGTACCTGTTTTACCCGCAACCCTATAAAAAGGCGAGCCCATTAGTTTACCGGTACCTTCTGTGACTACACCTTCAAGCATAGCCTGCAATTTTTTTACTGTACTCTCAGAGCAAACTTTTTCACTGATTACTCTAGCATGAAACTGTTCAATCGGGTTTCCCAGTCTTCTGATCTCCTTTACAAAAATTGGCGAGATATATTTTCCATCATTTGCAATGGCATTATAAAACGTCAAAATTTGCAGTGGGGTAATCTGCATTTCATAACCATAAGCCATCTGTGCTAAGGTCAAGCCACTCCATGACTTGAAAGATGGATTCTTAATGACAGGTTTTGTCTCCCCTGGAATTTGTAAACCCAGTTTTTCATTCATATGAATCCTATATAAATGATCTGTAAACTGTGATGGATTATCTTTATAAGCACCATAAACAAATTTGGCGACGGCCGTATTTGCCGAAACTTCAAATGCCTTCTTAGCGGTGACAACGCCCACACCTCCATGTGAGTCTTTAATGGTATGGTTATAGACCTTAAAAGTTCCATTTCCAGTATCTACAGTAGTATTCGTATCAATTTTTTTATCTTCCAGCAAAGCCATATAAGAAGCCAGCTTAAAAGTAGATCCCGGATCCTGACTGCCACCGATCGCATAATTGAACATTTCCTTATAAACACCTTCACTTTCCCTGGTAAAATTCGCTACTGCTCTGACCTCACCTGTCTCAACTTCCATTAAAATCACAGTCCCATGATCAGCATCACTTTTGATCAATTGTTTCTCTAATGCACTTTGCGCAAGATCCTGCATATTGATATCGATGGTAGAAATAATATCAGATCCTTCTTTAGGTGCAATTTCAGCTTCATCATTAACTGGCATCCATACCCCACCTGCAATCCTCTGTACTAATCTTTTACCACTTTCCCCATTAATATAATTGCCGTAAGCACCTTCTAACCCTACTCCGTTTGAAACGTTTTCATTTTTATACCCAATCGTCCT
Source organism: Pedobacter sp. PAMC26386 (assembly GCA_014302835.1). Lineage (GTDB taxonomy): Bacteria > Bacteroidota > Bacteroidia > Sphingobacteriales > Sphingobacteriaceae > Pedobacter. Next base: position 10,878 of record CP060294.1, on the reverse strand, counting down.
TTGCGCCAAAGATTTAAAAGGTAAAATCCTCTTGTTCTGCTGAATCGCCATCAAACCACCACTGTATTTTCCAATATTATATAATGGAAAAGTGCGGATAGTCTTTAAATCCTGATAATTCACTTTACGTTTAATCAATAAATACCTTACGCTGTCTGCTCTTGCAGTACGCAGAATTCTTGAATACTCCTTTGGTGTTTTATCCACAAAAAACTGTGAAAGTTTCATTGCCAGAGAATCCACTTTACCATAAAAAACCTTGTTTTCACTTATTCCACCAGCATACAAATCCATACGAAGTTCATACTCCGGTACAGATGTAGCTAACAGGCTTCCATCATTAGAATAAATATTACCACGTGCAGCGTCCACATTGATATACTTTGTAGAGAGACTATCGGCCATGGCACGCCATTTATGCCCCTCTACAAATTGTACATCGCATAACCTGATCAATACCGCCACGGCAAGCAGTACAATCAGTCCGAAGGACAGATAAACACGTAATAGTATGTTAGCTCTAATGTTCATCATTACTTATGATAATTTTTTTAGGAGGCTCTGTTAGCTCCTTAATACCTAACGTATCTACTTTTTTAGCTACTTCTGTTAACTTACTTTTGAACATTAAATCAGCTTTCAGCGATTTATATTCCCAACTCAATTCTTTTACTTCTTTATTTAACTTATCTATATCTCTGATATTCTTAACCGCCATGTGACTGTTCGCGATATAAAGCATCGTTAACAGTGACAAGAAAATAAGAAAAGGCAGCATAGCGGTAGCAGCTTCTTTGGTCACTACACCGTCTAAGAAAAGCTTTTTAAAGAAAAGATTAGCACTTTCAGGCTCCTTTTCTTTCTTTGGCTTTTTCAAGCGGATTACCGGCTCTTCTGGTAATTCCTCTTCTTCCTCTACTTCTCCTCTGAACTGGTTATTCATATCCTTTCTCCAATTCTCAATTTTGCACTTCTGGATCTGCTGTTTCTCTCCAGCTCATCCTCTTCAGCAATCACCGCTTTACGCGTAATCACTTTATATGGTTTTTCTTCATTGCCAAAAAAGTCTTTGTCAGCCTCTCCTCTGATTTTACCTTTCGCAATAAAGTTCTTTACCGGCCTGTCTTCCAATGAATGGTAAGACATTACTACCAATCTGCCGCCTGGATTTAACACCTCAGCCGTTTGTAATAAGAAGCTTTCCAGCACCTGAATCTCAGCGTTAACCTCAATACGCAGAGCCTGGAATACCTGCGCCATGTATTTATTTTCTTTTCCTTTAGGGATATGTGCACCAGCAGCAGCTTTAAAATCAGCTAAAGTAACAATAGGCTGTCCTGCGCGCGAAGTAACTACAGCTCTGGCCAATGATTTCGCATTTTTAACCTCCCCGTAGATCCCGAATATTTTATGGAGTTTATCTTCTGTATAGGTATTCAAAACATCGGCAGCAGTAAGCTTACCTTGTTTATCCATACGCATATCCAAAGAAGATTCAAATCTTGTAGAAAAACCTCTTTCAGGCTCATTAAACTGATGTGAAGAAACACCAAGGTCTGCCAAAATACCGTCAACCTGTTTATAACCCAATAAACGAAGGTTATTTTTCAGAAAAGCGAAATTCTGATCAACAAATACAAAACGAGGATCGTCAATTTTGTTTCTTTGTGCATCAGGGTCCTGATCAAAAGCGATAAGCACACCGTCTTTTCCCAGTTTAGATAAGATTTCCCTTGAATGACCGCCTCCGCCAAAAGTAACATCCACATACACCCCGTTTGGTTTGATATTCAAACCATCAATACATTCTTTCAAAAGTACTGGTACATGATAATTATTTTCCATCTTCCCCCCTGTTTTTATTTCCCATCACTTCTTCAGCCAGATTTGCAAAATCTTCCGGCTCACTATCCAGTAAATTATCGTATGCAGTTTTGGACCAAAGCTCTATTTTATCAAACTGACAAGACAGAATTACCTCTCCGTCTATACCTGCAAACTCCAATAATGACTTCGGAAGATTGACTCTACCCGAAGCATCCAGCGTCAATTCCGTCGCACCACGCGTAAAAAACCGAATAAATTCTCTAGTTTTCTTCTCGTATTGGTTCAGTTTACTCAGCTCTTCCACTATTCCTTCCCACACTTTTTTAGGATAGATGACCAGATGCTTCTCAAAACCTCTGTTTATCACAAGTCCCTCTTGCTCAACGTTTGGCAATTGTTTTTTCAGATTCGACGGGACCATCATGCGGCCTTTCGTATCCAATTTACAATCAAATTCTCCAAGTAGTTGAACCATTTTAGTATCTACACATTTTATGTAGTGTAAAAATAGACACTTCTACCACTTTTTACCACATTCTACCACAAAAAAGTTATCAACATAAATTATCCCCCACATTCTACCACCATATATGCAAAAAGGCCGCTTTAAAAAGCGGCCTTTTGAAAAGATAATTATACTGTGGAAATTTTATTGATTTTAACCTTATACGTTAATAGCCTTTACACCAGGTAGTTCTTTACCTTCCATGTATTCCAGTAAAGCACCACCACCTGTAGATACATAACTCACTTCATCTTCCAAATTGAATTTTGCAATTGCAGCAGCAGAGTCACCACCACCAATTAATGAAAAGGCACCATTTTCTTTTGTAGCAGCAACAACCGCATTCGCAATTGCACGCGTACCCTGCTCAAAATTAGCCATTTCAAAAACGCCCATCGGGCCGTTCCACAATAAGGTTTTTGATTTTTTAATCACTTCGGAGAAAAGTTCAACTGACTTAGGACCAATATCTAATCCCATCCAGTCTGCAGGAATATGACCAGCATCAACATTTTTCTTTGTTGCATTGTTATCAAATTTGTCAGCAATAACAGTATCAACTGGTAAAATGATATTTACACCTTTCGCTTTTGCCTTTTCCAATAATTGCAGACAAAGTTCCATACGATCTGCTTCCAGTAAAGAAGTACCGATTTCGCCACCTTGTGCTTTACTGAAAGTATAAGCCATACCTCCACCGATAATCAGGTTATCTACCTTTTCGAGTAAACTTTCAATCAAAAGAATCTTATCTGAAACTTTTGCGCCGCCCATAATCGCAGTGAATGGTTTTTCAGCATGATGATTGATTTTCTCTGCATTTTTCAATTCTTCTGCCATCAGGTAACCGAAGTATTTTTCTGTTGGAAAAAATTCGGCAACGATTGAGGTAGAAGCATGTGCACGGTGAGCAGTACCGAAAGCATCGTTAACATATACATCGCCCAATTTTGCAAGTTTACCAGCAAAGTCTATATCTCCTTTTTCTTCCTCTTTGTAAAAACGCAGATTTTCTAATAATAGCACTTGTCCGGGAACAAGGTTTCTTGCTTTCTCTATCGCAGAAGCTCCAATACAATCATCTGCGAATTTCACTTCAAGGTCAAGCATTCTTGATAAATCACCTAAAATATGTTTCAGTGAAAATTGATTTTCAGGACCTCCTTTTGGACGGCCTAAGTGTGACATTAAAATCACAGATCCACCATCATTCAAAATTTTAGTGATCGTTGGTAATGCAGCACGCATTCTTTTATCATCTGTGATATTGAAATCTTTATCCAAAGGCACATTAAAATCTACCCTTACTAAAGCTTTCTTATCCTTGAAATCACATTGGTCAATTGTTTTCATCTTCTCTATTATTTTTTAGGTGTTAAATGGAGTTATTATCCTCATTAATGAATGATCGATAACAACCTTTCATGTTATATATTATTTCTCGGCTATTTGGCTAAACATATCATAATGCGGACCCACTCCTGGAATTTCAAATTCTTCAGAAATGACCTCAAAACCCAGTCTGCTGTAAAAACCTACAGCAGCAGTTCTTGCATTACACCAAATATAAGCAGCGTGAACCGATCTAAGCTCATTGAGCGCAAAATTAATCAGTTCTGCACCAAAACCCTTACCAGCATAAGCAGGATCTGTAGCCATACCGCGTAGTCTGAATCCTCCAGCGCCTCTTTCTTTATAATCTTCCGGCATAAATGTGCCTATACAGACCAGCTTTTCCTCTACAAAACAGCCTAAATGAAATATGCCTTCCCTACTATCTGTAGGAAAAACGCATTCTTCGGGTGGCATATTGTTACGGAGGACTGCGCTTCTTAAAGGCAGTGTCTGCTCCTGTGAAATTCTTCTAATCATAACGGGCAGAAATTTTAAGTATTAAATCCACTAATCTTGCGGAGTATCCGGATTCATTATCGTACCAACCTACCACTTTAACCAGATCACCAACAATAGAGGTTAGCTGTGCATCAAAAATACAAGAGTGTGGATTATCTAAGATATCAACTGAAACAATTGGGTCCTCTGTATATTCCAGCACAGTTTTCATTTCATTAGCCGCTGCTGATTTAAAAGCTTCATTAATTTCTTCAATAGTCGCCTTTGATTTAAGTATACAGGTAAAATCAGTTAGTGAGCCATTTAATACCGGAACACGAATCCCAGCACCTCCCATTTTTCCTTCCAGATGAGGGAAAATATTGGTAATTGCTTTTGCTGCTCCTGTACTTGTAGGTATTATAGAGGCTGATGCCGCTCTTGCTCTTCTTAAATCTTTATGTGGTGCATCATGCAGGTTCTGATCTCCTGTCATAGAATGTATAGTGGTAATATAACCATCCAGAATCCCCCATTTATCATCCAGGATCTTAACCATCGGAGCGACATTGTTGGTTGTGCAAGAAGCATTAGAAATGATCTCTGCACTTAAGTCAAGTGCAGAATCATTAACTCCCAGTACAAACATAGGAATCTCTTTATCTGCGGGAGCAGAGATCACGACCTGTTTAGCACCTGCAACCAGATGTTTTCCGGCACCAGTCCTTGTTGTAAATTTACCCGTAGATTCCAGGACGACATCAACTCCCAAATTTTCCCAGGGTAAGTTTTCAGGTTGAGCTTCGCGATAAACGTTAATTCGTTTTCCGTTAATAATCAGTGCTTCTTCATCAAATGTTACTTCTCCCTTAAAACCACGGTGAACAGTATCATATTTAAAAAGGTGCGCCAAAGTTGCCGGATCACCAAGATCGTTTATAGCCACCACATTGATATTTTTATCTAGTGCCGCACGTAGAAATATACGGCCTATCCTACCAAAACCATTAATTGCTAATTTCATTTCATTTCCAATTGACGGCACAAAACTAGCTATATTCTTTGGGCTTAACTTATGATATTTCATTGTTTTACATCCAGTTTATAGAGTACCTGAATGACAAGGGTTTAAAGAGTTTAAACCGCATCAATCAAATAAAAGACAGATCCTGTTTAAATTTTAAAGATAAATTTATGGTACTCCGCAGGGATTTATTTGTCATAAACAAGAAAAGCCTGCAGCTTTCACTACAGGCTTTCTTTAAGATTTGGCACCGACCTACTCTCCCACGTGTTACCGCAGTACCATCGGCTCTGGTGGGCTTAACTTCTCTGTTCGGAATGGGAAGAGGTGGACACCACCGATATAGACACCTAAATATTTTGAACATTTTCATACTGATGTATTCGAATGCTTTATGTCTTATTGATAGCTCAAAGATAGTTAAAAATCGCACATAACTACTATAAAACACAAATTATTCAAATTAGCTTAACAATTATTTTTTGTATATTTAATATAAAGAATTTGTAACCAAATATACTTCTTACTCCTGGACTTAGCATTTCCCAGCTTTTGTTGGCGCAGATCTGTCCTATATTTTTCAAAAAAGTATATTCTGTTGGAAATTGTAACCAGAACTATAATGATCCAACGCTTCTATCAGCAAACCAGCAGGTCAAAATTATTGCTTACGGCAGCGCTACAAATTATACTTTTTCTGTCTTACACGACCAACCTCTATGCTCAGCAATTTGAATTTAGCGGGACCCGCCAAAAACAAACTATCAGTTTTACGCTGGTCAAAAACTTAATCGTTATTCCTCTCTATATCAATGGTAAGGGGCCGTATAATTTTTTATTGGATACCGGTGTAGCTCAAATGATTATTACAGATACTACGTTCCTGAAAGAATTTGATCTGAAAAATGGGCAGACCGTGAAAGTTCAGGGGTATGGCTTTGGTGACAATATCGAAGCCATCTTAACTAGAAATATCACTGCTAAAGTAGGCAAAGCAACTATCAAAAACATACCTACAGCCATCTTCAAAAAGGATATTTTCGATTTATCCAGTTATCTCGGTATTAAAATATACGGTATCCTAGGTTATTACTTCTTCAACAGTTTTATTGTCAGGGTCAATTATTCAGGAAACAGGCTCACCTTTTATACTCCGAAAGCAAAAATAGAACCCAAAGGCGTTAGAATTCCTATTCAAATATCAAGTGGTAAACCTTATTTAACCACCCAAATAGAAACAGACGCTATGGGAAAAATAAATGTAGATCTTCTCATTGATAATGGGTCCAGCCATCCTTTAATGATGGAAGCTATAGATGAGAAGCCTTTCCCACTTCCTTCACCCGTAATTCCCGCAAACCTGGGTGTTGGAATTAATGGGATAATAAATGGTTCAATGGGTAGAATTCCGAAGCTCACCCTGGGTACCTATACATTCGATAATGTGTTAACAGGTTTTCCAGAATTTAATATAGAACGTATAGCCTTGGAAGGAAAATCCAGAAATGGCAGCTTGGGGTCTGATATACTGAGAAATTTTTTAGTTACGTTCGACTATAAAGAGGAAGCATTGTACCTTAAAAGAAACAATAATCACCCACCCATATTTGAACATGACATGTCCGGACTTGAGATCTATGTGATACAAGGAATCAAGGATAGATTTTATATTGGCCGGATTGAGTCCGGATCCCCTGGCGAAGAAACAGGTCTACAATCTAATGATGAAATTATAGGAATTAATTTCAATGGAGTTTTGCATTATACACTCAATGATCTTACAGAATTATTTAAAGAGCACGATGGAAAACAAATCTTACTTGAAATATTAAGAGGGAGTGACAAGCATCTTTATCTGCTAAAACTTAAGAAAAGGATCTAGGGGAAACCAATCTGGGTGAAACCCGAAAGGTTATAAAACAAGAAAAGCCTGTAGTTTCCTACAAGCTTTCTTTAAGATTTGGCACCGACCTACTCTCCCACGTGTTACCGCAGTACCATCGGCTCTGGTGGGCTTAACTTCTCTGTTCGGAATGGGAAGAGGTGGACACCACCGATATAGGCACCTAAATGTCTTTATCAATCATATTGCATTGATCAGTATTTTAATTTGTTTAATCCAAGTATCATTCCGCATTTAGCATTGCTGCTTTTTACGGTAAACGATCACATCGGTCAAACGATGACATATTATTGAAAGAAGTTAGTTATGAAGAACAAACAACAGTTTATTGCTCTTGAAAGCTTCGGATGATTAGTATTACTCGACTATGCTGTCACCAGCTTTACATCTATAACCTATCAACGTAGTAGTCTGCTACGGTCCTATATGGAATTCTCATCTCGTGGCTAGTTTCGCACTTAGATGCTTTCAGCGCTTATCTATTCCCAACGTAGCTACTCTGCAATGCCCCTGGCGGAACAACAGATTCACTAGAGGTTAGTCCAACCCGGTCCTCTCGTACTAAGGTCAGCCCCACTCAAAATTCCTACGCCCACAACAGATAGGGACCGAACTGTCTCGCGACGTTCTGAACCCAGCTCGCGTGCCACTTTAATCGGCGAACAGCCGAACCCTTGGGACCTTCTCCAGCCCCAGGATGTGACGAGCCGACATCGAGGTGCCAAACCTCCCCGTCGATATGAGCTCTTGGGGGAGATCAGCCTGTTATCCCCAGCGTACCTTTTATCCTTTGAGCGATGGCCCTTCCATGCAGAACCACCGGATCACTATATCCGTCTTTCGACCCTGCTCGGCTTGTCTGCCTCACAGTCAAGCAAGCTTATGCTATTGCACTCCTCATACGGTTACCAAGCGTATTGAGCTTACCTTTGAAAGCCTCCGTTACCTTTTTGGAGGCGACCACCCCAGTCAAACTACCCATCAAACAATGTCCCCCCATACAGGGGTTAGACACCGAATACAAAAAGGGTGGTATTTCAACGTTGACTCCACAACACCTAGCGATGCCACTTCATAGTCTCCCACCTATCCTACACATCCTGTATCCAATGTCAATGTTAAATTGTAGTGAAGGTGCATGGGGTCTTTCCGTCCCGTTGCGGGTACCCGGCGTCTTCACCGGGACCACAATTTCACCGAGCTCATGGCTGAGACAGCGCCCAGATCGTTACACCATTCGTGCAGGTCGGAACTTACCCGACAAGGAATTTCGCTACCTTAGGACCGTTATAGTTACGGCCGCCGTTTACTGGGGCTTCGATTCAATGCTTCTCCTTGCGAATAACATCCCCTCTTAACCTTCCAGCACCGGGCAGGTGTCAGGCCTTATACTTCATCTTTCGATTTTGCAAAGCCATGTGTTTTTGTTAAACAGTCGCCTGGGCCTTTTCACTGCGGCTGACATTGCTGTCAGCGCCCCTTCTCCCGAAGTTACAGGGCCATTTTGCCGAGTTCCTTAGCCATGATTCACTCGAGCACCTTAGAATTCTCTTCCCGGATACCTGTGTCGGTTTGCGGTACGGGTTTTTATAACCTGAAGCTTAGCGGTTTTTCTTGGAAGTCTGATTACCTGCGCTATCCACTTACCCGAAGGCTTGCGGTACTATCGACCTTTAGCTAGAGTGGCGGATTTGCCTACCTCTCCAATACCTACAGTCTTTAACGATCTATTCCGTCAGATCGCGGCAGTGTCACTACTCCGTCCCCACATCGCAGTTATAAAAAGTACTGGAATATTAACCAGTTGTCCATCGAATTTCCCCTTCGGGTTCTCCTTAGGCCCCGACTAACCCTGATCCGATTAGCGTTGATCAGGAAACCTTATCCTTTCGGTGGGCAGGTTTCTCGCCTGCCTTATCGTTACTTATGCCTACATTTGCTTTTCCAGAAGCTCCACCACAACTTACGTCATAACTTCGCTGCCGCTGGAATGCTCCCCTACCGTAATATTTAATATTACCCATAGCTTCGGTGTACTACTTTATGCCCGTTTATTATCCATGCACGATCGCTCGACTAGTGAGCTGTTACGCACTCTTTAAATGAATGGCTGCTTCCAAGCCAACATCCTAGCTGTCTAGGCAATCGCACCTCGTTAGTTCAACTTAGTAGTAACTTGGGGACCTTAGCTGATGGTCTGGGTTCTTTCCCTCTCGGCCCGTGACCTTAGCACCCCGGGCCTCACTGCAGTGTATATTTATTAGCATTCGGAGTTTGTCTGGATTTGGTAGGATTTGACTCCCCCGCACCCAATCAGTAGCTCTACCTCTAATAAACTTAACCACCACGCTGTTCCTAAAAACATTTCGGGGAGTACGAGCTATTTCCCAGTTTGATTAGCCTTTCACCCCTACCCACAGATCATCCGGAAACTTTTCAACGTTTATCGGTTCGGTCCTCCAGTACGTGTTACCGCACCTTCAACCTGTCCATGGGTAGATCACAAGGTTTCGCGTCTACCTCCCCTGACTATACGCCCTATTCAGACTCGCTTTCGCTTCGGCTGCGTGTCTTAAACACTTAACCTTGCCAGAGAAGAGTAACTCGTAGGCTCATTATGCAAAAGGCACGCCGTCACGCCACCTGGACGCTCCGACCGCTTGTAAGTACACAGTTTCAGGTTCTATTTCACTCCCCTGTTCGGGGTTCTTTTCACCTTTCCCTCACGGTACTGGTTCACTATCGGTCTCTCAGGAGTATTTAGCCTTACCGGATGGTGCCGGCAGATTCCCACAAGGCGTCTCCGACCTCGCGGTACTCAGGATACTACTAGACTAATGTTACTTACGTGTACGCGGCTCTCACGCTATTTTGCCAGGCTTCCCATCCTGTTCCACTTCATTTCATTAATGCCATATTGTAGTCCTACAACCCCAGCTATGCCGTAACATAACTGGTTTGGGCTCTTTCCCGTTCGCTCGCCACTACTTAGGAAATCATTATTATTTTCTCTTCCTCTGCTTACTTAGATGTTTCAGTTCGGCAGGTTTGCGCATCGTAATGCGACTAGTCTTCAACTAGCCAGGTTTCCCCATTCGGAAATCTCCGGATTAATTCATATTTGCTAATCCCCGGAGCTTATCGCAGCTTATCACGTCCTTCATCGCCTCTGAGAGCCAAGGCATCCCCTGTGTACTCTTTCTTACTTTCTTCTCTCCATAGCCTTTTGCGCCTATGGAAATGCTTTTTTTGATCTGTTATTAAACCTTTCGGTAATCAATGTGCAAGCACATCTCATTCCTCAAAGCTAACAACGTCTCTATTGTTGTTTGCTCTTCTTTATTAACTTCTTCCAATATGTCAAAGAACTTTATTGTCCCAGGTAATCCGTATCGCTACTTTTTTACCCTATTTCTCGTGCCTTTTATCTTAAACACGGGCCAATTGTGGAGAATAACGGAGTCGAACCGTTGACCTCCTGCGTGCAAGGCAGGCGCTCTAGCCAGCTGAGCTAATCCCCCTTAGAATATATAATGTAGTCCCGAGCAGATTTGAACTGCTGACCCCTACATTATCAGTGTAGTGCTCTAACCAACTGAGCTACGGGACTAGATTGTCTTAACTTTCAGTAGGCGAACAACACTATCGTGATTTCATCCTATGGGTTTTCCTTTTGAGATTTTTTTGTCATTTACTTATATACTTACTCTTCTCTATGGAGTAGTGTTATAGTATATCATTTACGTAGCGAGTAATCTATCTTGCTCCAGAAAGGAGGTATTCCAG